>CAVVWT010000016.1:0-56223 GCA_963752085.1 Ilumatobacteraceae bacterium | reverse complement strand
GGTCCTACGGGCGGATCCCACCGCAGGCGTCGGCGGCGGCGTCCTGTGCGTCGGTCTCCGCCCGGTCGATCGCGCGGTCGACGAATCGTTCCGAGAAACCGCCGGCGATCGCCCACGGATACGCAGCCAGTCCGGCCACGTTGAGCAGGCTCTGGATGTCGGCCTGGAGCAGCACGACCACGAGCAATCCCACGATGCCACCGAACGTCACGCGCAGGAGCATGATGTGCAGGGGGTTCGCCACCTCGGACAGTGCTGCGCTGCGCGCGGAGCTACGGGTGAACAGCACGTTGGACACTGCTGCACCGGTCATGGCGAGACCCACGATCGTCAGGTACGAACCAAGACTTCCGAGTGCGTCGCCGGTGTCTGACGACGGCGGGTCGAACAGCACGCCGAGCCCGCTCACCACGAGCAGCGTCAGCATCAGGACACCCTGGTAGAGCAGCCGCCGCGCCGAATCCGACAGGCGTCGCTCGAGCTCGGCAAGGTAGGTGTTCCTCGTCTGATGGAGTGCCCACACCTCGGTGCGCAGTTGCTCGACGGGCGCGTTGTCGTCGATCACCATCGGACTCGACGTGAGCTGGGCCAGCTCCACCTCGAGGCTGCGGACATCCTGGCCCTCGAGCATTTCGGTCTGTGCAGCGCGCAACAGCTGCCACCCGTCAGCAATGCGGCGCTGGTCGAGTGCGGCGCCCGCGTCGTGCACCAGCGACATGGCTGCGATCGCCCACGATGCATCGGCCGCGTCCTGGGCCATGACGAGCGAGTCGAGGCGACGCGCCACGATCGTCAGTTCGGCGCGGAGGTGGCTCTCGGAGGCCGACGGCTTCGAGAAGTGACGGCCGGCAGTTCGCAGTCCGCCGATCAGCTCGCTGGTCAGGACCGACGCTCCGCTCGGCGTCACCCGATCCGCGGAGGCCACCGGGGCGACCTCGAGCTCCGCGACGCCGCGCTGGACCAGTGCAGTGTGATCCGAGTCGGTCGCCGCATCCTGCGCGACCGGGACGAGCGGCGGGTCCGGATCGCCGTCGTCGGGCTGGACGTCCTGCTCGTCTGAGGCCCCGACCGGCGGGGAGGTCGGAGCAGGCTGCGAGTCGACGGCCGTCGCGAGCGGTGCTCGCGTGGACATGTCGGGCGTGTCGCCGCTACGTTGGAGGCGGGTGACATAGCGGTTCAATCGTCCTGGTTGCACCCTGAGGCTCCTTGTCCCACGCCATCGTTCCGTGATCGAGATGGTCGACGTGAGGCTATCCACTGCGATGATCGCGCCGCGCCGGTCGCTCGGCCACGGTCCCCGCAGGGGTCGCATCCCGCACTCGGCATCACGTGCAGGAGCCATGCCGTCCCGCCATCGTTCCCCACCTCTGTCGAATGGTCGGACACGCGCTTGACTGTCGGAGTGTCAGAGGCCCTCAAGCGCCCGTACTCGGCGTCAGATCGACGAATTCCCCGCACGGTCATCCAGCCCGCTCAACGATTCGCAGCCATCGAGACGGCGGGCGGGATCGTCATGCTCGCAGGTGCCGTGATCGCACTCGTCTGGGCCAACTCGCCGTGGTCCGCCTCCTATCGACAACTGTTCGACACGGCGATCGAGCTCCGCATCGGTGATCTCGTCGATCTCGACCTCTCGCTCCACGAGTGGATCAACGACGGATTGATGTCGTTGTTCTTCCTCGTGGTCGGACTCGAGATCAAACGTCAACTCGTCCACGGTGAACTCCGTGACCGCAGAGCGGCGTCGCTGCCGGCACTCGCGGCACTCGGCGGGATGGTCGTGCCCGCTGCGGTCTACATCGTGTTCAACCTCGGTGGGGCGGTCGACGGGTTCGGTGTTCCGGTCGCGACCGACATCGCGTTCGCAGTTGGCGTCGTGACCCTGGTCGGCAGCCGTGTGCCGCTCGGCGTGCGCATCTTCATTCTCACCCTCGCCGTCGTCGACGACATCGGGGGCATCGTTGTGATCGCGGTCTTCTACGCCGAAGGGGTGAGCGCGGCCTGGCTGGCTGTCGCCGTGATGTGTCTCGGCGGTGCGTGGGTCGCGAAGCGGCTCGAGATCCGTTCGCTCGTTCCGTACATCGGCCTCGGTGTCGTCTGCTGGTACGCGTTGCATCAGGCCGGTGTCGAAGCCGCGATCGTCGGCGTCATCTTCGGTCTGCTCACCCCGGCCGAACCGTTCCACGATCCGGGTCGGCTCAGCGAGGGCATCGAGGAGTTCGTCGACCACTTCGACCGGAGCGAGCACACCGTGCCGGTCGAGATCGCGGCGTACGTCCGCGAAGTCGCCTCTCCGCTCGATCGGATCGAACACCGGCTCACCCCGTGGGTGTCGTTCGGCATCGTTCCGATCTTCGCAATCGCGAACGCAGGGGTGAGTGTGTCGACCGACGGGCTCGACATGAACGTGTTTGCCGGCGTGCTGTTCGGACTGGTGGTCGGCAAGCTCGTGGGTGTCGTGAGCTTCACGTGGCTCGCCGTTCGCCTCGGTGTCGGACGGCTGCCTGAACGCACGACGTGGAGTCACGTCGTCGGGATCGGGGCGACCGCGGGGATCGGGTTCACCGTTGCGCTCTTCGTCGCCGCGTTGTCGTTCGAGGACGCCGACCTGCTGCGCTCCGCGAAGCTCGGTGTGCTCACCGCGAGCACCGTTGCGGGCGTGCTCGGGTATTCGCTGCTACGTCGGGCCTCGGGGCCGGGCGGGCCGTCCACTGCCATCTCAGATGACGAGGCGACGCTGCTGGGAGCGACGGTTGCCGGCGACGAGATCGATCCGATCTCGTCGAGAGACGGCGACTCGACGCACTAGGTGGGCGTCCGGCGCGGGCGGCACGAGGCGGTGGCGGGATGACGCGGCCCCCGAGTGCGTCGTCCACACTGGAGCCATGTTCACTTTCGATCCGAACGGTTCGTACATGATGCCGGCGCACTTCGGACCTCGGCGGTTCGATCCGCGCGCGTCGGGCTGGTACCACGACGTGACCGCGATCACCGCGTCATACGTGACCGACCGAGACCAGTTGTCCCAGTACGTTCCCGCGCCGTTCGAGGTCACCGACGAGGCGGTCGTGACGGTCGTCTACGCCAACAACCGCCGCGTCGACTGGCTCGCCGGACACGGGTACAACCTGATCGGTGTGAGCGCGTCCGTTCGCTTCGACGGGGAGGTCGACTCCATCAACGGGCAGTTCACGCTGGTGATGTGGGAGAACCTCACCGATCCGATCCTCACCGGGCGGGAGCTCCAGGGGGTGCCGAAGATCTACGCGGACATCGAGGAGCATTCGGTGATCGGCGGGGTCTGGCACACGACCGCCAGTCACTTCGGGCACAAGATCGTCGATCTGACGGTGCGCGATCTGCGCGAACCGACCGCGGCCGAGATCGCCGCTGCAGGGGAGGCCGGTGAGAACACCTCGATGGGGTGGCGCTATCTCCCGGGTGTCAGTGGCTTCGGGGAAACGACCAGCCAGCCGACCGCCTTTCCATCCGAGAACCGGATCACCGCGGCATGGGTCGGCACGGGCTCCGTGGAATGGCAGCCGCTCACCTGGGAGCAGAATCCGACACAGTTCCACATCGTCAACGCGCTCGCGGATCTCCCTGTGCTCGAGCAGCGACCGGCAATCGTGAGCAAGGGCAGCACCAATTTGATCCTGCTCGATGACCTCCCCAGAGCGATCTCGTGACAGCTGATCTCGTGAACGGCGGTCCGATCGACGAGGTCCGGACGGTGGCCTACGTCGGCGCCGGGATGATGGGCTGCGTCAACTCCCTGGTGGCAGCGGTGTCGGGCTACGACGTCGTCCTGCACGACGCCAACGCGGACATGCTCGGCTCGGTCGGAGAACGTCACGCCGGTATCGGTGCCTACATGGTCGCCACCGGCTACTGCTCGGCGGAGGCACTCGCAGCCGGAGTCGAGCGTGTGTCGACAGCCGTCGATCTGGCGGATGCCCTCGCGGACGCCGACCTGGTGAGCGAATCGATCTACGAGGACCGCGAGGCGAAGCGATCGGTGTTCCGTGCGGTCGACGAACTCGCGCCGCCCGACACGATCATCACGACGAACACCTCGGCCTTGCTCGTCTCCGATCTCGAGGACGCCGTCGTGCGGGGCGATCGATTCGCGGCGCTGCACTCGCATCTCGGCGCACCGCTCTACGACATCGTCGGCGGGTCGCGCACCTCGATCGACACGATCGAGGTGCTCCGTCGCTTCGTGGAGTCGCTGGGCGGCACACCGATGGTGTTGAAGAAGGAGCACCCGGGCTACGTGTTCAACGCGATGAACGGTCAGGTGATGACGATGGCCGTCCGGCTCGTGCTCGACGGGCACGCCACCGTCGAGCAGGTCGACCGAGCATGGATGACGGATCGCGGCGCACCCATGGGCCCGTTCGGCATGATGGATCTGTTCGGCCTCGATCTGATGCGCGACAGCTGGCGCCGCCCGTCGGACGACCCACACCGCGAGGCGCTGCGCGAACGCATCGAGCCGTACCTCGCCGAGTTCGTCGACGATGGCCGCCTGGGACAGAAGTCCGGGTCAGGGTTCTACGACTATCCCGAGCCCGCCTATCAACAGCCGACCTTCGCCGACGCCGAGCCGCCGTCGGAGATCGCGGTCGAACGCGCTGCTCGGCGCGCTGATCTCGACTGCGGTGATGATCGAGCGCAAGGATGTGGCCGACGACTCGGATGTCGACCGAGCCTGGTGCGCTGCCACCGGGCAGACGGTCGGGCCATTCGGCGTTCTTGCCGACATCGGGGTGGAGCGGTTCGTCGCGGTGCTCGATGAGCTGTCCTCGCGTGACCTCATGGCTGCCGAAACCGGTGTGACCGTTCGGTCGCACCTGCAGCGAAACGACTGAGTCGTCAGCGGAGCGTGGGCGGAGCGACGCGCTCCCGCGCGGCTCGGGCCGAACACGGCCACCGGGACGTGACGGGCCCGATGGCACGACCGCTCCCACCGTGCGTTACCCGGGCTGGTCGATACTTCGGGATCGGATCATCACGGCGGCGCCGGCGACGATGGCGAGTGCCAGGCCCGTGAGGGCACCGTTGCCTGAGGTGTTGCGCCCGTCGAGCAGCACGACGAGCGTCCAGACGCCGACCGTTGCGCCGCTGCCGAGCGCGGTCGTGCGCAACCACTGACCGATGGTGGCCATCGGGATCTCGCCGCCGATGGGGACCGATGCCGACAGCGCGATGACCGCGTGAAAGAGCAGCAGGCAGAGACTGGCGATCAACAGCCACGCGCCGCCGGGCCCGTCGACGGTTGCCAACCAGTGCCACACGATCACCACCACGACCACCAATGCGGTGTGCGCGTCGGGACGAACTGCCGATGCCACGGCCAGGACCGTCACGATGAACAGTCCAGCCGGCCACGTCCGCTCGTTCGCTCCGGCGGCGGCGAGCAGCGCCCCCAGCGGCGCGACGATCGCCACCAGCCGGAACAGCCACTGTTGGGCGCTGGTGGCGTGGAACTCGTCGATCCAACGCTGCAACGACGGTGGATTCATCGCCGGACCATCCTCGGCGCGGACGCTCGACGTGCGACCTCGCGCAGGAACGGGTCGAGGCTGCCCGGGCCGCGCCAGGCGATGACCGGCACGCCGACCTCCTGGACCATGCGCACCTCGCGGCGGCGTTCGAGCAGCCGGATCCGCCAGGCGAGTTCGGTCGTCGGATCGTCGTCCACGTGCACGTCCGACGGCAGGGTGTCGATCACGGCAACGCTGATCCCGTGACTCGCGATCGAGGTCGCACGCCGCAGCGCGATCGGTGAGATGAGCGGCGACAACATGATCGCCAGCGCGTCCCCCGGGACGACCGCATTGGAGGTTCGAGTCGGACCGAGACGAAAGACCTCGGGTTCGATCGAGGCGAGCACGTCGAGGATGCGGCGGAGATGACCAGACCCGCTCGCGGGTGGGACACTCGGCTGCAGGCGGGAGCCCATCACGCGCAGAGAGACTCGGTCGCCGCGTAGCAGGAAGCGCTCGGCGATCGCCCCCGCGGCGCGGACGGTGGTGTCGAGACTCGACGCCGCGCCGTGGATCCCACCCGAGGTCCCGAAGTCACCGAGCGCGTCGACGAACAGTGCGACGTGCATGTCCTGATCGGCGTAGGTCGCTGTGACGTGCAGTTCGTTGCTCCGCAGCGAGCGGCGCCAGTTGATCCTGCGCAGCCGGTCGCCGGCCTGGAACGGTCGGACTCCGGCGAACTCGTTGCCGTCGCCGGGATGCGTCGAACGGTTGAGTCCGACGAGACCGTTCGCTCGGAGCGTCGACGACGCGGCGTCGAACACTTCGGGAAGTGGAAGCGTGGTCACCCGGTACCGGTTGTCGAGGGTCTTCCACCGGAACGCTCCCCAGGAGCTGACGGCGATGACGTTGATCGGGCCGACGTCGTGTCGCCCCCAGTGCGTCGAGCGCATGGCCACCGCGGCGTTCGCCGTCGTGTCGCCGCTGCGGACTGCGGTGATGACCGCCCCCGCCGCCGGGCGCATCTCGAACCATGCCGCCTGCGGTGCGAAGGCGACGATGTGGTCGACCCCGGCGACGTCCGAGAGTGTCCCCGTCCAGGTCGTCGCCTGTCCTTCTCGGAGCGTCGGGGGGGCGACCCGGCCCGTCAGCATCGGGTGTTGCGTCGGACGCGTCGCCGCCGACCACACCGTGACGAACGCGAACGGCGCGGCCATCACGAGGAGGGCAGGGGCCCGGAACAGCAGCGCGGCTGCGATGCCGAGCACGCTGACCGCCACGGCCCGAAAGTGGGCGGGACTGGGTCGCCACTTCCCGATGGTCGAGTCGGTCACGTCGACTCGTGCGCCGCCGGACGGGTCGCCGTCATCGCATGAGCACCCTCGAGCGCAGCGGGTGTCGGCACCGAATCGAGCACCTCCGCGACCACCGACGCGCCGCTCGCATTGGTCATCCACAACTCGGGTTTGACCGAGATGCGATGGCCGAGCACGGGGAGGGCCACCGCCTTGACGTCCTCGGGTGTGACGTAGTCGCGGCCGACGATCACGGCGAACGCCCTGGCGAGGAGCATCAGGGCGAGTGAGCCACGCGGTGACGAACCGAGGAGCACGTGCGGATGGCTGCGGGTCGCAGCGGCGAGCTCCACGCAGTAGCGGCCGACGCTCTCGTCGACGGTCACCCGCTCGACCGCTTCCTGCATGGCACACAAGGTGGGGGCGTCGATCACACGGCGCAACGTCTGCTCTTCGCGATGCCGGTCGAGCCGGCGACTGAGCACCTCCCACTCTTCATCAGCGGTCGGATAGCCGAAGCTCACCTGGATCATGAAGCGATCGAGTTGAGCCTCGGGCAGCGGATAGGTGCCCTCGTACTCGACCGGGTTGGCCGTGGCGAGCACGTGGAACGGTGGCTCCAGCGGAAAGGTTTCGCCCTCGACGGTGATCTGACGCTCCTGCATCGCTTCGAGCAGCGCCGCCTGCGTCTTGGGCGGCGTGCGGTTGATCTCGTCGGCGAGCAGCAACCCGGTGAACAACGGGCCCGGCCGGAACGAGAACTCGTTCACCCGCTGATCGAAGATGAACGAGCCCGTCAGATCGGCGGGAAGGAGGTCGGGTGTGAATTGGGCGCGCGTGAACTCGAGGCCCAGGGTCTGGGCGAACGAGCGGGCGGCGAGTGTCTTGCCGAGCCCGGGGAAGTCCTCCAGCAGGACGTGTCCTCCGGCGAGGATGCCGCTCAACACCATGGTGAGCGGTTCGCGTTTGCCGATCACCGCGATCTCGACCTCGTCGAGGATCGAGCCTGCCAACGCGGAGACCTGGGGGAATTCGAGCTGTGTCACGTGGCGTCTTTCATGCGGAGTAGGTCCGAGTACAGAATTCCTCGATCGTGGTGATGGTCCGATCCAACTCCCGCCGTCCGGTCATCGATAGGCGGGCGGCGGAATCGGTGGTGAACCGCGTCAGCTCGGGGCCGAGCACCTCGGCGGCGGCAGCAGGATCCGTCGACCGGTCGATGCCGTGGTCGGCGAGGAGGTGGTCGTCGATCACACCGAGCAGCGTTTCGACGATCTCGTCGACCGCATCCGGACGGCCGTTGTCGATCCGTTTCGGAGTGCCGCGCCGGCGAGCCGGGCTGCGCAGACGCGTCCGCAGCGTCTGGACGCGTTGGTCGGCACGCGCCGGCGAGGTGGTGCCGATGCGGTGATCGCTCAGGACCATCGGTGACGTCACCGAGCCCAGATCGACGACGAGTGCGGTCGTCGCCCCGACGACCACAACGATCACGCCGACGAGCACGAGCTGTGGTTCCATGCCGAGGAGCACCATCGCGACGCCGACGATCACGCCGATCCCCGCGGTGACGCGCACCCTCCAGTCGACGCGGTCGCGAGCGGGTGTTGTCACGGCGAGACCGCGACCGGCGAATCGGCGGAACCGGCTGCGAAGTCGGTGAGGGCTCGGTGCAGCCGGTCGAGCGCATCGAGCGCTGCTCGACGCGACTCCTCGTCGAGCGGATGTTCGGAGAACCGTGCCTCGCGATAGAGCGCGGCGAGTTCGCGGATCGCCTCGGGGTCGACGGTGTACCGGGCCAGGACCCGTTCGGTGAATTCGACCGAAGTGTCGGCGGGTCGGCGTGACAGGCCGGCCGCCGCGACATCGCGCTCGAGCCGCAGCCAACATCGAACGATCGCGTTGCGCGGCGCGCCGCCGAGCAGGGCAGCCCGTTGCGCCGCGGCCTCGTCGACGACTGCCGCAGCCACGTCGGGAAGCACCTCGAAATCGCTGGCACCGATCGCTCGATGTCGCCACCGCAGCCTCGGTCGTCGCCGCCACGCGCTCCTCGCGGCTGCGATCGCAGCTGCGATCGCAGCCGCGACGAGGATGACGCGAAAGATCGCCTGCAGCCATTCGGGGAGTTCGATGGGCGACCCGGGGTTCTGCCTGGGGGATGGCGGTGCTTCCGCCTCGGTGGGTGACGAGTCGATCTCGATGGGGTCGATCTCGAGTGGTGCGGGGTCCCATTCGGGTTCGTTCCACAGGTGTACGCCGCCCGATGTGGTCACCGAGGCGAAGAGCAGGCTCGTGAGCGCGGTGACGATGACGATCAGACCGGCCCGACGGCTCATGGGCCGACCATACGTGGTTCGGTCTCCGACGGAAGGAACGCGGCTCGGTCGTCGACGCCGACCGAACCCGATCTTCACGCGATGTGCGTGCAGCGTTCGACGGCGAAGATGAGATCGATCCGGCCTCGACCGTGGTCGACGACCGTGGCACCGGTGGATTCGGCGAGCCCGATGAACGCCCGACTGCGCCAACTGCTGCGGAAGGTGACACGTTCGTGGCCGAGCGTCGCTGCCCGTTCGAGTGTCGATCCCAAGAGTTGCCGTCCGACCCCGTGACCACGCCATGGCTGAACAACTGCAATGACCGCAGAACCGTCGTGTTCGACCCGCGACATCCCGACGAGTCGGCGGCCGACCATCACCCCGAGGCGGATCCCGCCCTGGGTCGTCAGGTGCTCGAGCGATGACGACGGCAACTTCGGCGCAGCGGTTCCGAAGAAGCGCTGCTCGGACGTCAACTGCTCAGCGAACGCGGTGACGGCGCGTTCCAGGCTCGGATGCGCAAGCGCCACGACGAGGTGATCGGTGGCCGCCGTGTTCGGCTCCTGGTCGAATCGCATGTCGACGATCGTCGCATCGGTAGATCACCGGCGCGTTTCGACGTGATGAGCAGTTGTGGTTCGACCGCACGGCTCTGCGGTCGGCTCGGTGCGACGATCACCGTGTGGCCCGTCCGATTCGCGGCATCGATTGCACCCCTCTGCCGACCTCGCCGGCGCTCTTCGGCGACCGTACAACACGATGTTGGCGATCTCGGGAGGACCTGTCGGATTTCTGCGAGGTGGGGGAAACCCCACTCGGAAGACGCCGGTTGGCCGGGCTGACTCGGAGCTGCTCGATCGCGACGATGGAGGCATGACGAACTCACCTGGCTCCACCCCACCACCGCCGATCGGCGTGACGTCCCCCGCACCTCCGTCGCGGGCTCCCGCCACTCGCTCTCGGACCCGAACCGCTGGTCACATCGTGGCGATCGTCGTCGGCTGCCTGCTGCTCGTGCCGGGGCTCGGCCTGGCAATCGGCGGCGGTGCCGCTGCAATCGGCCAAGCCATCGCAACGGACGACGACGGCTATTTCCGCTTCACGCTCGACCGCGTCGAGAGCGACGGTGTGGCGGTTGCGACCACCGACATGTGGCTCGACGATGTCGAGGGCGAGGCATCACCGTGGGTCTTCGACTTCCTCGACGTCGACGTGCGCCTCCGGGTCGACGGCGCCGCCTCGACCGACGAGGTGTTCGTCGGGATCGCCCGGTCGGCCGACGTCGAGCGCTATCTCGACACCGCGGCCTTCTCCGAAGTCGTCGAGCTGAACGATCACTCGCCCCGGTACGAACAGATCGACGGCGTCCGATCGATCGAACCGCCCCTCGATCAGACCTTCTGGACCGTCAGCGCCTCGGGGGTCGGTGAGCAGCAGCTGGACTGGACGGCGCGAGGCGGCCGCTGGTCGGTTGTCGTGATGAACGCCGACGGATCCCCCGCCGTGGCCGCCGACGTCGAAATCGGCGCCAGATCGGGTGCCGTGACCCCGGTGTCGATCGCACTGCTCGTGATGGGCGGCATCGTCACCACCCTGGCGCTCGTCCTGATCGTGGCCGGCGCTCGCGGTCGGCGCTCACCCACTGAGCGCACGGCTGGCCGCTCGCCACTGGCCACGCCACTCGCACCGCAACCGTCGGACGCCGTCGGCAACCTCGACGACGACGAGCGCAGGCCGACGCCGGTCGGCTGAGCGACCCGTTCCTCCCCCCGGCACACTGCCGGCGTCCGTGTGGCGCCGGCAGATTCCGCGTGCGCACCCGTCCCGGCGGAACATTGCGGTCTGGCAACAACTCGGGGGAACGGGTGTGTTCCTCGGCGCGACCGTGGCACGGTCGGGTGTGAACGCCGGAGTCCGGCGTACACCAACACAGAACGAGTGGTCGATGGCAAAGAAGCAGCCTGTTTCGAAATGGTCCGATGGAACTACACCATTGGAGGAGCTGCCCGAGTCGCAGCAGCTGGCCCACCAGATCGTGATCGAGCGCGGTGACGTCATCTCCTCGGTGAAGCGGATCATGGACGCGGAGTTGAGTGACGCCGGCCGGATGCAGGCGCTCAACGCCTTCCATGCGGCGCTGTCCGATCTCGACGACCCGAATCGCGATCCTCGTGTGAGCATCGCCGCCGCCGAAGGGGTCTGACACCGATCCCCGCCGGCCCGGGCGGGGAGCGCATCGCCGACTACCCTTCCGAGGAACATCGGAACGGGGTTGGATGTGCACGAACGAGAACTGATGCCCGAACGCGTGGCTGCGTTCCTCGGGCTCCACCGCGATGACATCGACGAGATCGAGGTCATCGCCTACGAACCGATGGCCGGTGGGTACAGCCGGTCGATGGCGAGCGCTCGTATCCGCTACCGGTCCGGCGAGGTCACCCTCGAGGAGACGGTGGTGCTGCGCGGCGATCCGCCTCCCGGCCACGCGATGATCGAGACCGATCGCGACCACGAGTGGATGGTGCTCGAGGCGCTGACCGCGCTCGGAGCGATCCCGATCCCGCCTGCCCGCCACTACGACTCGACCGGGGAGCACCTCGGCACCAAGGCGATCGTCATGGACCACGTGGCCGGCGGGTCGCTGCAGTCGCTGCTCGACGACGTCGACGACTACGGCGACCACCCGACGCGGCTCGCCCAGCTGTGGGGAAGCGTCCACGCCGTCACACCGGATCAGCTCCCGGACGCCATGCCGCATCCGCTGAGCTGGGACGATCACATCGACGGCCTCATCGAGATGTGGCACATCGTCGAGACCCGCAGCGTCAACAGCGACCCCGTCGCGCGCTACATCGCCGCGTGGCTGGCTGCGAACAAGCCGCGTCCCCTCCCGCTCCGCCTCACCCACGGCGACCCGCAGGCGCCCAACGTCATGCTCGATCCCGACGGTGAATACCTCCTGGTCGATTGGGAGTTCGCGTCGATCGGCGACCCGCGTGAGGACCTCGGCTGGTACAACATCTACTCCTCAGCCGCCGGCCCGAATCTGTACACCCACGATCCCGAGCCCTTCCTCGCCGCCTACCGCGAGGCCACGGGGTTCGGTGAGGCCGAGGTGAACCAGTGGACGGTGGGGTATTTCACGATCCTCGCCGGCATCAAGATCGGTGCGACGATCAACGAGCAGCTCGACCGGTTCGCGATGGGCGAGAACTCCGGGGTGATGACCGCGCTCCAGATCGGATCGCTGTGCTACGGCCACGAACAGAACCTCGCTGCCATCGCCGGTCTCCAAGCCGCACTCGACGCCCAGGGAGCCACGACATGATCGTTCGCCCGACCACCAGCCAACTGCTGCGCGACGTCCGCCACGAGCTCGTGGAGACGATCGTCCCGGAGGTCACCTCGGCCACCGCGCAGGTCGCGTTGGAGCAGATCGACATCATCCTCGAACAGTGCGCGGTGCGCGCCGACAACGAGGTCGAGTGGATGGCCGAGGAGATCGCCGAGATCGACGACTTCGTCGGTCGGGTCGTCGACGCCACCCACGACGAGCCGACAGCAGCGGCCCTCCAGGCCGCTCGTCACGAGGCCGGCGGATCGCTCGCGTTGGAGTCGATGTGTGACGATTACAACCGCATGTCCGAGGCGCTGTCCTGCGCGATCGAGGCATGCATGGGCGAACCGGAGCGCGCGGAGCTGCTCACCGAGGCCGTCGGCATCCTGCAGACCCGTCGGTCCGATCGTGAGGTCGATGTCCGCGCCAACTGGCGCCTCGTCGGCCGAGGCTGAGCGGGTTGCGCCGCGGCGTGAACGGTCAGCGTCCGAAGACGCGCTTGAACATGCTCGGTCCGTTCGCGGAACCGCTCTCGCACGCACACCGATCGCTCGCCGCTACGTCGCCCAGCACCTGCTCGACATGGGCGCCACACCCGCGCCAGCCGGGCTTGTTGCAGGTCTGGCAGGTCACTCGTTGACACATTGGTTGCTCCCTTCGAGCCGATGAACTAATTGTACGTACAATACCGCGGTTCGTGCCGTTCTGGTGCGTCGTCAGCGCACGAGGTCGCTGTGGACCCTACGTCGTACGATCGCATCATGACCGCTCGACTGATCGAACCGTCCTTCTGGAAGCAGCCGCTCGACGACCGCATGCGCGAGATGGTCGACATCCGCGAGACCGGCCCGTTCATCGAGGTGCCGTTCCACAACGAGCTCACCGGTGAGGACGAACGATTCTTCGCCGTCACCCGCTATGACGAGGTCGTCTCGATCAGCAGGGACGCCAAGAGCTTCAGCTCCGCCCAGGGTGCGATCTCGATCATCGACCTCCCGGCCGAAGCACTCGAGTTCTTCGGTTCGTTCATCAACATGGACAACCCGCGCCACCAGCGTCAGCGGGCGATTGTCGCGAAGACCTTCACGCCCACCGAGCTCGCGCAGGTGCTCGACTCGGTCGAAACGATCTCGCGCGAGGTCATCGACGACTTCTGCGAGCACGGCGAAGTCGACCTCGTCGAGGCACTCGCCCAGCCGTTCCCGCTGCTCGTCATCTGCGACATGATGGGCATTCCCCGGAGCGAATTCAACACGGTGCTCAACGCCACGAACATCATCCTCAGTGGCGGTGACCCCGAGTTCATCGGCGACGGCGATCCGATGACCGCGATCCTCGGAGCGGGCCTGGAGCTCACCGGTCTGATGAACGAGCTCTCCGACGAGCGTCGGAAGAACCCCACAGACGATCTGACGAGCAAGCTCGTGCACGCTGACGTCGACGGTGAGATGCTCGCACCCGAGGAAGTCGCGCCGTTCTTCATCCTGCTCGCGGTCGCCGGCAACGACACGACGCGTACTGCCATCAGCCACGGCATGAACCTGCTCGCGCGGCACCCCGAGCAACGTTCGATCTGGCAGAAGGATGTCGACGGCGTCACCGCGAGCGCCGTCGAGGAGATCGTTCGCTACGCGTCGCCCGTCACCTTCATGCGGCGCACCCTCACCACCGACCTCACCATGTCGGGCCATGACTTCGTCGAAGGCGACAAGGTCGTCATGCTCTACGGCGCCGCCAACCGTGACCCGCGTGCGTTCGACGACCCCGAAGTGTTCGACGTGCGCCGCAACCCGAACCCGCACCTCGGCTTCGGCGGGCCCGGCCCCCACTTCTGTCTCGGTGCGAACCTGGCTCGCCGCGAACTCGCGGTCGTGTTCCGGGATCTGTTCGAGCGGCTTCCTGACATCGAGGTCGTCGGCGACGTGGTGCCGCTCGACGTTGCCGGGCTCCCGCTGGTCGGGGGCATCAAGCGGCTGCCGGTCAGGTTCACGCCGACCGCTCGCTCCGACGCGTAGCGGCCGCCCTCACCGGTCTGCGGTGTGGCGCCTGCGTGCTCGGCGCGATCTCACGTGCTGGTGCGGTGGCGGGCGACGTCGTCTGCGGTGATGTTCCGGCCTGCGGCCAGCGCCGCGGCCTGAATGGCGGGATCCGACAACGAGGCGGTGTCGAAGTAGTCGGCGGCGTACACGACGTGGCCGTCGGCGCGCCGCCGCACGCTCGTGCCGCGCGTCATGAACACGCGGCTTCCGTCGGGCTGAACGGCCATCTGTTGCCACTCCTGCACCGAGGTGGAACCATCATCGAGTCGCGTGCCGAGCGGCTCGAACACGACGTTGCCGAGCTTGGTGCCCACGTCGCTCAACCACGCGCCGATCGCCTCACCTCCGCGGATCTCACCGAAGAGCGGATCGTGATAGACCGATTCCGTCGGGTGGAACTCGTCGGCGAGGGCGCCGAAATCGATCGACTGGGCGTGTGTCTCGGTGACGTCGGGATCGCGCTGCCACACCGTTCGCGGCCAGTCGGGGATCGGCTCGGCATCGACATCGACCTCGACGTCGGGCGGCGGTGGGACACGGAACGGCCCGGTGTCGTACACATCGCAGGCCCACGTGATCCAGCCATCGCGGTATCTCCGCACGCTGACGCCGCGCGACAGCGGCATGCGATCGTCGCCGAACACGGCGATCATCTCCCACTCGTCGAGCGACGTGGTGCCCCGCTCATCGTCGAACAGGGCGTGAGGTGCGGTCGGAACGAACTCGATGAAGTCGATCGTGGCCATCGTGGGGATCAGCCAGTTGCGGATGGCGGGCTGGCCCTCGAAGGCGCCGTAGATCGCGTCGTAGTAGATCGACTCCTCCGGCGCCATGAAGTCACACATCATCTGGAGTGCGATCGGCTGGCGTCCGGGCTCGGTGAACCACGGGTTGGCGAGCGCCTGCAGCATCCCGGCCGCGTCGAGCCCCGACGGTTCGACCACCAACCGGGCGAGATCCGGTTCCGACCCGCGTGCACCGGCAACGTACGACTCGACGAATTCGTCGGCTGATCCACTCATGACAGACACCCCCAGGTCGGTTGGGGCGACCGTACCCGGCGAGCGATCGCGACCTCGGCTCGAACGGTCAACCGACCACGGTGGCGAGGTGGTCGACGATGTCCGGCGCGGCCGACTTCGGGATCGACACGATGCTCAGGTCGGCGCCGGCCTCCTCCATCTCGTCGATACCGCGGAGCAGGGCGTCGTCGTCGCCGTCGTATCGGGCGATGACGCTGCAGGTGATCTCGGCAGGATCCCGTCCGATCTCCCGGCAGGCGTCGTGGAGCACCGCACGGCACTCGGAGAACTCCTCCGGTTCGGTACCGCTGAAGTTCCAGTGGTGGGCATGACGCGCCGCCAGTGGAAGCGTGCGGGTGCGCCCGCGCCCGCCGATGCAGATCGGGAGCGGACGCTGGATCGGCTTCGGGTTGTTCATCGCGCCGTCGAGCTGGAAATACCGACCCTCGAACGTCGTCCGGTCGTCGGCGAGCAGGCCATCGAGCACCACGAGCCCCTCCTCGAAGCGGTCGAACCGCTCGCGCATCGACCCGAGTTCGATGCCGAACGCGTCACACTCCTCCTCGTTCCAGCCGGCCCCGATGCCGAGTTCGAGTCGCCCGCCGCTGGTGATGTCGAGCGTCGATGCCATGTTCGCCAACACGCCGGGATGGCGATACACCATGCCGCTGACCAGCACGCCGCCCCGCAGCCGCGAGGTCTCCTGGAGCAGCGCGGTCAACGTGATCCAACCCTCGAGACAGTCCTCCGTGGAGTCGCCGAACAACGGGTAGAGATGGTCGAACGTCCACGCCGATTCGAACACGTCGTGGGCGTCGGCCCGTCGCCACACGTCGAGCATCCATGGCCACGTGGTCCGCTGGGGCGAGGTGGAGATGGCAAAGCGCATGGAGAACGATCGCGCGAGCCGTGCGCACTCGCCGAAGTGGACATCCGATCACGGGTTCGCCATGCCGGCTTCCCCTCTGGCGACTGCGGCCCGTGCGGCGCGGCGTCGACGGATCTTCCACACCCGCCGGCCGACGGCGAGGACGAGCACCGCAGCGATCAGCACGCGTCTGGTCGTCGTCGAGAGGTCGCCGAGCAACTCGATGAGTCCGCCCCCGGCCACGACGAACAGCACGACGCCGGGGATGATGCCGATGCCGGTCCCGATCAGGAAGTTGCGCGTGCTGACCTTCGTCACCCCGAGCAGCCAGTCCGCCGGCGGCAGCTGGCCGAACACCAGCCGGAGCAGGACGATCGGCCAGACGCCACCCGTTTCGAGTTGGTCGTCGTATCGGTGCATACGGGTGGGAATGCGCGCCTTCACCCAGTCCCGCGCAGACCAGCGGGCGAACGCGAAGGCGATGTAGCTCGCTCCCATGTTGCCCACCCAGGCGAGGGCGATCGCCAGCGGATACGGCCACACGATGCCGGCGGGCGCCATGTAGACGAACCCCGGGATCCCGAACGGCTGGGTGCACCACATGATCACGACGAACACCAGGGGTCCGATCACGCCGGTCTCGGTGAGCAACCGCTCGACGTTGCCATCAGTGGTGACCCAGTCGTAGCCGCCGCCGACGAAGAACGCCGCGACGAGCGCCACCAACGCGCAGAGGACGACGATCCGACGATTCACGTTCGACTCGGTGCCCGGGTCACGTCCGCGAGGCTGCTCGGAGCAGTTCGAGGCGCTCGGCCACGTGCGGGTCGGCGAGTCGGTCACGGGCTGACGCGAGCGCCGCGGAGGTCGTGGATTCGCGACGGGCCGCATCCATCGAGTTGCGCCCCATCGCCGACACGACGTCCGGGGTCGGTTGGAAGGTGAGCACGTGGGAGCCGGAGCGACGGACGAGGTCGACCTCGTTGGCGAGTCGACGGGCGTGCATCGGCCGTGCGTTGGGCAGGAGTGCGCCGTGCGCGAGCCGCGTCGCGGACATGGGTGAGACGATCACCACGATGTCGAACCCCGCATCGGCGAGCAGGTCGGCGTTGGTGGGCGAGTGGACACCGCCGTCGACGTAGCGCCGACCTGCGTGCTCGACCGGTCGGAAGAACCCGGGGATCGACGACGATGCCTGCACCGCAACGCCGACGGGTGCGTCCGGCGCGGGGGCGTGTCCCGACCGAACACGACCCGAGCACCGTCCTCGAGGTCGACTGCGCAGATCCAGAGCCGTTGCTCGGGCCACGACCGGGCGCCGTACATCATCGAGATCCGCTCGCCGATGACGTCGGTGGGGATCGTTCCCGTCGGCAGCAGGCCGGCCAGCACCTTTGCAGGGTGGCGGGCCGACGTGAGCAACAGCTTGGGCGACGCCGGGCGCGGAGTTCTCGAGAACGGTCGTGGGCGCAGGTCGATCGCCGGCGGCCCGCCGGTGCGCCCCACGATGGCCTGGGCCTCGTCTGAAATCGGCTCGCCGAGATTGCGTGGCGCCAGATCGATCGGGGGAAACCCTGCCCGCAATGACGCCGCCACGGCGGATCCGGCGGATGTGCCGACGATGAGGTCGGCGTCCCGCGCATCGAACCCGACTTCGGCGAGTGCGGTGAGCACCCCGGCGTGATACGCCGCACCCACGACGCCGCCCGCACCGAGCACGATCCCGACCGACGGCATTGCGCCATTCTTCCACGAGCCGAAGCGCGCGGTGGCCTCGGCGGTCCGGCGGCGAGATGTGGCCTGACTGAACACTGTTCAGTGACTCCGCTAGTGTCGCGGAACAACCACATCCCGAGGAGCCGTACATGACCACCATCGACACGACCGTCAGCAGCGATTCGACCAGCGAGGAACTTCCCTGGCACCTGCGCGAGAACCGTGCGCCGGTCACCGACGAAGTCACCTTGACCGAGCTCGAGGTGCGCGGGTCGATCCCCGCTGACCTGAACGGTCGCTACCTCCGCAACGGTGCCAACCCCCAGACCGGCCAGTCGGAGCACTGGTTCCTCGGCGACGGCATGATCCACGGCATCGAGCTGGCCGACGGCAAGGCGAACTGGTACCGCAACCGCTACGTGCGGACGCCGATGTTCGCCAATCCCGGTGTCGAGCGCATGGACCTCTATCTCGACCCCGAGACCTTCCAGTTCAACTTCGAGGTCGGGGTTGCGAACACCCACGTCATCGGCCACGCCGGGCGGATCCTCGCGCTCGAGGAGGGGTCGTTCCCGTACGAGATCGACTGCAACCTCGACACGGTCGGGCTCCACACCTTCGACGGCAAGCTGACCACGGCGATGACCGCGCATCCGAAGATCTGCCCCGAGACGGGTGAGCTGCTGTTCTTCGGGTACAGCTCGCTGCCGCCGTATCTCACGTACCACCGCGCCAGCGCAACGGGTGAGCTGCTGCAGTCGACGGAGATCACGGTCGGTGGGCCGACGATGATGCACGACTTCACCGTCTCTCGTGATCACTCGGTCTTCTTCGATCTCCCGGCGATCTTCGACATGGAGCTCGCGATGTCGGGCGGCATGCCGATCCGCTGGAGCGACGACTATCCGGCTCGGATGGGTGTGATGCCCCGCGAGGGCAGCGACGCCGACGTCCAGTGGTTCGACGTCGACCCGTGCTACATGTTCCACTCCCTCAACGCGCACGACGAGGGAGACGAGGTCGTCGTCCGCGGGTGTCGCATCAACGAGATCTGGCGTGACAGCGCCGACATCGGCGATCCCGACAGCGCGACCGCCGAGGACATGCCGAAGATGTGGGAGTGGCGCCTCAACCGGGCAACCGGCGGCGTGAGTGAGAGCCAGCTCGACGACCGACCGTCGGAGTTCCCGCAGGTCCCCGACGCCAACGTCGGCCTCGCGAGCCGGTACGGCTACTCGATGTCGACGACGCTCGACGGCGACGCGGGTGAGATCTTCAAGTACGACCTCGACAACGGTGCAGCACGCACGTCGCACCGCTACCCGAAGGGCCAGACGCCCGGTGAGGCGCGGTTCGTGCCCGCGGAGAACGGGACCAGCGAGGATGACGGCTACCTGATGACGTTCGTCCACGACGAGACGACCAACACCTCGCATCTGAGCATCCTCGACGCGTCCGACGTCGCGGCGGCGCCTTTGGCCGAAGTGCACCTGCCACGCCGGGTTCCCGCGGGATTCCACGGCAGCTGGATCGCCGACTGACACATGGCGCTCCTCTCACCGGAGCGAATCATCGACACCGCGAAGGAGATCGTTCGCACCGAGGGCCACGAGCGGCTCTCGGTGCGCGGTCTCGCACGGCAGCTCGACGTCACCGCACCGGCGATCTACGACCACATGGAGTCGAAGGACGCCGTGTTGCGCGCCGTGGCAGCGTCCGGCTACGACGAGCTCCGGGCGGCGTACTCGACGACCGCTGACACCGCCATCGAGAGGATGCGCGAGCGAGCCATCGCCTACGTCGAGTTCGCACGAACTCGTCCGGAACTGTTCCGGCTGATGTTCATGTTCCGCCCGAACGCGATTGCGATCGAGGCCGACAACGAACTGGGCGCGGCGACCGACGTGTTCGAGTCCGGCGTCGACGATGTTCGCCAGGCCATCGCCGACGGCTCGCTGGTCGATCGCGATCCGATCCAGGTCACGCTCACGCTGTGGGTGGCGATCCACGGCGTCGCCACCGTGTCGATCGTGGCCCCACCTGTTGCCGATGCCGTCGCCGCCGACGTGATCGACGCGATGTTCCGCGGCCTCCGACCGGATTGACCGCGGTCGTTCTTCTGCAGGCGGTGTGAACGCCGCTCGATACGGTCGCGGTCGACATGGCCGACCTCACCACCGCTCGATCGTCTGCCGCGACCGCTCGTGCGCATGGCCGTCGGACGTGGCCGGTGGTCGCGCTCGGCACGATGTGCAGCGCCCTCCCGGTGTTCCTGACCGGTGCACTCGGTGTGCAGCTCAGCGACGACGTCGGGCTGTCGGCGACCCAGATCGGCCTGGCGATGGGTGCCTCGTTCACGGTCGCGGCGCTCATGTCGGCGCCGATGGGACGTGTGGCCGAGCGGCTCGGGCCGCGGCGAGGCTTTCGTCTCGGGATCACGACCTCGGCGTTGTCGATGCTGGCGATCGCAGGGTTCGCCCGGAGTGTGTGGCAGTTCGCAGCGCTGCTGGGCGTCGCCGGTATGGCGAACGCCCTCAACCAGCCCTCGGCGAACCTGATGCTCGCGACGCACATCGAGCCCGAGCGATTGGGATTCGCGCTGGCCACCAAGCAGTCGGGGATGCCCGCCGCAGCGCTGCTCGGCGGGGCTGCCGTTCCGGCGATCGCGCTCACCGTCGGCTGGCAGTGGGCCTACGCGTTCGGGGCGGTCATCGCGGTCGTCGCCATCGCCGGGTTTCCCGGTGACGTCGGCGGCGGATCGATCCGCAACACGAGCACGACCGAGTCGGGCGCCCGTCGCTCCGCACGGCCCGACCTCGGCGTTCCGCTCCTGGTGCTCTATGCGACGGTGGGCATGCTCGGCGCAACCAGCGCCGGCGCGATGGTCGGGTTCATCACGAGCGGGGCGGAGGCCTCGGGGCTCGATGCCGGCGTGGCCGGCCTCGTCCTCAGCCTCGGATCGTTCGTGGGCATCATCAGTCGGCTCGCTCAGGGGTGGCAGGTCGATCGGCTCGGCATCCTCCCGATCCAACGCCTCGTCTGGCTCTACGCCCTCGGCGCCCTCGGCGTTCTCGCCCTCGCCATCGACGTGCCGCTCACCTACATGCTCGCCCCGATTCCCGCGTTTGCGTTCGGATGGGCGTGGCCGGGACTGTTCAACCTGTCGGTCGTCCGCAACAATCCGTCGGCGCCCGCAGCGGCAACCGGCATCAGCCAGATCGGCGTGTTCGTCGGCGCCGCGCTCGGGCCGGCGCTCGGTGGCGTGATCATCGACAACGGGAGTTACCGACTCCTGTGGCTCTTCGGAGCGAGCACGCTGCTCGTCGGATCGCTGCTCGCCGTGTACCTGCGAACGCGGATCATCGCCGCGCGTCGGCCCGTCGGACAAGCCCCTGTCGGGCGCTGACCCCTACGCTCGTCGTCATGGGAGAGCGTTCCGGAGATCGCTACATCGTCGCCGAAGAGGAACGACGTCGCTTCGCCGAGGACGGGTACGTCCACCTGGCCGGTGTTCTGACCGAGGAGGAGGTCGCTGCACTCGACCCGGTCTACGACGCGTTCATGCGTGGTGAGATCGACGTCGTCGGACGTGACCTGTACGACATGGTGACGGGCGAGTTCGGAACCGACCCGGCGGACTACGCGATCTTCAACGTGATGCTGCCGCGCAAGTACTACCCGCAGTGGCAGGGCAACGTGTTCGAACGAGTCGGTCGGACGATTGCCGAGCAGCTCTGCGGTGAGGGAATGACGCTCGACTTCGACCAGTTGCTCGCGAAACAGCCCGGTCGCGAAGACGCCGTGTTCGCCTGGCATCAAGATCAGGCGTACTGGATCAACACCGACGACCGCCGTACCGCAACCTGTTGGCTGGCGCTCGACGACTCCACCATCGACAACGGATGCATGCAGTTCCTCCCTGGCAGCCACAGCGAGCCCGTGCGCCCCCATCGACCCGCCGGGGCGAGCCGCGAGGAACAGCACACGCTGGTGACCGAGCTTCGCCCCGACGACGAGCTCCGGCCCGTCCCGATCCGTCGCGGCGACATCACGGTGCACAACGAGGGTGTGCTCCACGGCTCGGGCGGGAACCGCACGACCGACTCGTGGCGCCGGGCGTACATCAACGCCTACCGGTCGATCGAGACGGTTCGCCAGGAGCGGGCGCTCGGCTTCACCCACTCCCACAACGACGACCAGGCCGTGCTCAACCGGGTCGACGGCCTGTTGGCCGATTGAGGGCCTGCTCGTTCCCGGCCTCGCCACCGGTGGCGAGGTGGCGCTCGGCTGGGAGGCGCTGCCGGACCGGTGAGTACCGTGGACCCCGACGAAGGGGAGCACATGTCCGATCTGATCATTCGCAACGGAACCGTGGTTGACGGAACCGGAGGGCCGCGCCGCACCGCCGACGTGGCGATCGTCGGCGACCGGATCGTGGCGGTCGGCGACGTCTCCGCCCACGAGCCGGCAGCGCGGGAGATCGACGCATCCGGCATGATCGTCACCCCGGGTTGGGTCGACATCCACACCCACTACGACGGACAGGTCACGTGGGACCCCGACCTGGCGCCGTCGTCGATCAACGGCGTCACCTCGATCGTGATGGGCAACTGCGGCGTCGGGTTCGCGCCGGCGCGGCCCGATCGGCACGACTGGTTGATCCGGCTGCTCGAAGGCGTCGAGGACATCCCCGGCACCGCCCTCGCCGAGGGCATGACGTGGGGGTGGGAGAGCTTCGACGAGTACCTCGACGTGCTCGACCAGTTGTCGTGGACGGTCGACGTCGGCGCCCAGGTGCCCCATGCTGCGCTGCGCACCTACGTGATGGGCGAGCGCGGTGCCGACCACCGGTCCGAGGCGACCGCCGACGAGATCGAGACGATGTGCGCGCTGACCGAGTCGGCGATCCGCAACGGTGCGCTCGGGTTCACCACCTCGCGCACGTGGGCGCACCGCACCTCGTCGGGGGAGTCGATCGGCACCCTGCGCGCCACGGCCGACGAAGTCGTCGGCGTGGCGAAGGCGCTGGACCGCGCCGGCGCCGGCGTGATCCAGTTGATCTCCGACGTGTATCAATCAGGCGACGACGAGTTGGTCGAGCATGAACTCGAACTGCTCGGACGCATCGTCGATGAGGTCGATCGTCCGCTGAGCTTCACCGTTCAACAGAACGATGAGACGCCGAACCGGTGGCGTGAGCTCGTGGAGCGGATCGACCAGTGGTCGGCGGCGGGTGCCGATGTCCGTGCGCAGGTCGCCGTCCGCCCGATCGGGGTGCTGCTCGGGCTCGCCGCCACGGCCAACCCACTCCGTCGATGCCCGACCTACGCCCGGCTCCACGACCTGCCGGTCGACGAACGTGTCGCGCACCTCGCCGACCCGGCGACCCGTGCGGCCATCATCGCCGAGCACGCCGAGGTTCGGGTACGCGACTTCCCCGCACTCATCCACGCCGGTTTCGACCGGATGTACCCGCTGACCGATCCGCCGAACTACGAACCGACGCCGGACGACAGCGTGGCCGGTCTGGCAGCCGCCGAGGGCATCGACCCGGTCGAGAAGATGTACGACCTGATGCTCGCCGACGAGGGCCGCCAACTGCTCTACATGCCGTTGATGAACTACGCGAACGGCGACCTCGACGACGTCCGGGAGATGATCCTCTCCGAGCACTCGATGTTCGGCCTGTCCGACGCCGGCGCTCACTGCAACGTCATCTCCGACGGCACGTTCCCGACCACGGCGATCACCCACTGGACCCGCGACCGCACGCGGGGCGAGCAGCTCGATCTCGAGTTCGTGGTCCATCAGCAGACGCAACGGACGGCCGCCCACGTCGGCTGGCACGATCGCGGCGTGATCGCTCCCGGCTACCTCGCCGACATCAACGTGATCGACCACGACCGACTCGCGCTCCATCCGCCGCGCCTCGTGGACGACCTCCCCGCCGGCGGCACCCGCCTGATGCAAACGGCCGACGGCTACGTCGCCACGATCAAACGCGGCCGGATCACCGTCGAGCACGGCGAGCTCACCGGCGATCGCCCCGGCCGTCTCCAGCGCGGCCCCCGCCCCACCCCCGTCTGACCCGCGATGAGCGTTACGTGACGGGTCTGACCCGTCACGTAACGCACGGCTCGGACCGTGGCTCACCTCATCGCACGATCGGCAAGACTTGGCGGATGGAGACTGTCCAGGTCAGAACCCGAGACCCCCGGAGCTTTGCTGATGTCGTGGGGACGGCGCGTGCCGATGAGCTCACGCTCGTTGCCGGCGCGCAGGCACGTGAGCGCCTGCATGGACGCGCGGTGATCAACATCAACTCCACCGCTGCCGGCGGCGGCGTCGCGGAGATGCTGCACGTCCTGCTCGGGTATGTCCGCGGCGTCGGGATCGACACGACCTGGCTCGTGATCGAGGGACAGCCGGACTTCTTCGACGTGACCAAGCGGATCCACAACCACCTCTACGGCACGCCCGGTGACGGCGGCCCGCTCGGGCTGGAGGAGCACGAGATCTATGAGGCGACGCTCGCCCCCGAACGCGACGCGCTCGCCGCGCACGTTCGCCCTGGTGACATCGTCATCATCCACGACCCCCAGCCCGCCGGGCTGGCCGAGCACGCGAAGAAGCTCGGCGGTCACGTCGTGTGGCGGTGCCACGTGGGGATCGAGGAGCAGAACGAGTACAGCCAGCTGGCTTGGGACTTCCTCCGGCCATACCTGGAACCGTTCGTCGATCACTACGTCTTCACCGACCGCCAGTTCCCGCCCGACTGGGTTCCGGCCGACCGGTACACCACGATCTGGCCGTCGATCGACCCCTTCTCGCCGAAGAACCAGGACATGACGCCTGACACCGTCGAAGCCATCTTGACGCACGTCGGACTGATCGCCGGCCGCGAGGGAGACACGACGTTCGTCCACACCGACGGCTCTCCCGGTCGGGTCGAGCGGATGTGCGACATCATGCGCACCGGGCCCCCGTCCGCGCCGGACACGCCGATGGTCGTGCAGGTCTCGCGCTGGGACGTGATGAAGGACATGATCGGCGTGATGGATGCCTTTGCCAGATACGTCGACTCGGGGCGCACCGCCGAACTCGTACTGGCGGGTCCGGTGGTGTCAGCGGTCGCCGACGATCCCGAAGGGTTGCTGGTCCTGCAGGACTGTTGGAACCATTGGCGGGAGCTGCCCTATGCAGTTCGCCGTCGCATCCAGCTGGTGTGTCTGCCGATGCACGACCTGGAGGAGAACGCCGCCATCGTCAACGCGCTCCAACGTCACGCCACCATCGTGACCCAGAAGAGTCTTGCCGAGGGCTTCGGCCTGACCGTGGCCGAGGCAATGGTGAAGGGGACGGCCGTCGTGGCGAGCGCCGTCGGGGGAATCGTCGATCAGGTGATCGACGGTGAGACGGGGTGCTTGATCACCGATCCGACCGACCTCGAAGCGTTCGGCGCCGTGCTGTGCGAGATCCTCGACGATGACGACCTCCGGCAACGCCTCGGGGACGGGGCGCGAGCCCGGGCGTTGGAGACCCACCTCGGCGACACCCATCTCCAGCGTTGGTTGCACGTCATCAACAGCGTGCTCGGGGACGACTGAGCGACACGCGTTGTGACGGACGCCCGCTGAGCTGCAGCGCCGACATGCGTAGCCTCCGATTGTGGCCAAGTTCCGGATCAAGCGAGCACGTACGGTTCGTGAGGTCCTCGAAGCTCAGGGACTGACGGCGGAGACGATCGACGAAGCAGAAGCGGCCGGAACCGCCGAGTTGCTGGCGATCGATGCGGTGGTGCTTCCGGGTAAGGCGAAGCTGACCATCGACGAGCTGGCGGCGAAGGTCGGTGTGGAGGTTGACGTCGTCGAGGCATTCTGGCGGGCCTTGGGATTCGTCGACCCGATCACGGGGGAGCGCGCGGTACAGCAAACACGATGTGGCGATCCTCAAGACGCTGGTGTCGCTCACCCGCGATGGGCTCATCGACCCGGAGATTGCGCTCCAGGTCGCTCGAGTGATCGGCATGTCGCTCGCAAATGTCGCGACCGCGGTCGTCGACGCCGGCGCAGCGCGTTCAGAGGAGCGGCGTGAGATCGAAGCACACTCCGAGGAACCTGGCGACGCAGACGACGGTGCGGGGTCGCTCGCTGTGCGCGCTGGCGACCTGCTCCCGTTCGTGTCGGAGGTGATCGAGTACTCGTTTCGACGGCATCTACGCGCCGCAACGCGTCGGCGAGTCGTGCTCGCCTCGTCGGAGGGCAGCGAGACGCAGGTCATCGGATTCGCCGACCTCGTCCGCTTCACCGAGCTGAGCCTGTCGCTCGACGATCGCGAACTGGCGCGACTCGTCGGCCGATTCGACTCGGTCGTGCACGACGTCGTCGTACGCCACGAGGGCCGGGTCGTGAAGATGATCGGCGACGCTGCGATGTTCTCCGTCGTCGACCCGGCGCAGGCGGCGCTCGTGGCACTGGAGCTGTCGGATGAGGTGGCGCGTGACCCGCTGCTCGGCGGTCTCCGCGTGGGGATGGCGAGCGGCCCGATCCTCGCGCGCGATGGCGACCTGTACGGTCCGGTCGTCAATGTCGCGAGCAGGCTCGTGACCATCGGTCGAGCCGGCGCCGTGAACGTCAACCAGGGCTTGCGTGACACGTTGGTCGGCGACCCGCGGTTCTCGTTTCGCAGCCTTGGGAACCGCAACCTCCGTCACATCGGCGAGATGCGCGTCTACCGCCTCCGGGGCGGCCCCATCGCACGCCACCCGTCGGCGCTCGACCAGGATGAGCTGAGCCCAACGATTTGACGGGGCCGGGACACGGCAAATCAAACGATTTGACGGGGCCGGGACACGGCAAATCACGGCAAATCAGCGGCGGCGGGCGAGTTTGAGGGCCTGACCGCCCAGGCGCACGAGGCGGATGTCGGCGAACGGCGTCGAGGTCCGCGTGTTGTCGTTGGTCACGAATGCAACGGCGAGGTCGGTCTCGGGGTCGGCCCACGCGCCCGACCCACCGAATCCGAAATGGCCGAACGACCGCTTGGCGGGACGGCCCGTGGTGAACGCCCGGTGGTAGCCGAGTCGCCACTTCATGTTGATCTTGATCACATAGTCCCGCTGATCGACCTGCAGCTCGCTCAAGCGACCTGCGTGCTCCGCCGACATGATCCGCACCCCGTCGATCTGACCGCCGCCGGCGAGTGCCGCGTACACCCGAGCGAGTGAGCGTGCCGTGAACGTGCCGTTGACAGCGGGGATCTCGGCGTCGTAACCACGGTCGTCACGGAGGACCTCCATCATCCCGTCGACGAGCAACGCGTCGGCCATGGGCTCCAGTGACTTGAACTTCGTCATCCGCTCGATCTGCGCCTGGGCCTTCGCGCCGTCGGCACCGTCGAGCGACGGCATCAGCGTGGCGATCCGGCCGCGCTCGCTTTCGGGCGTCCGTACGTACAGCCCGTCGAGTCCGAGTGGCTGCGTGAGTTCGGCGTCGAGGAACTCCGACAGCGACATGCCGGACACGTTGCGCACGATGTTGCCGACCAACCATCCGAACGTGATGCCGTGATACCCGGGGCCCGTGCCGGGGGCCGGATTCGGCCGCTGGGCAGCGAGTACCGACACCATGTGGTCCCAGTCGAGCAGTTCGGTGGCATCGTCGACGACACCGCGCAGCTTGTGCAGCCCTGCGGTGTGGGTGAGCAGGTGACGGACGGTGACCGACTCCTTGCCGGCGGCGGCGAACTCCGGCCAGTAGGTGGCGACCGGTGCCTCGATGTCGACGAGCCCCCGGTCGACCAGCAGGTGGAGCGCCGTGGCCGTCACCCCCTTCGTCGTGGAAAAACTGACGGCCATCGTGTCCTGCGCCCATCGCGCACCGTGTTCGTCCCGGCGGCCACCCCACACGTCGACGACCTTCTCGCCGCGGTGGTACACGCAGAGGGCGCCGCCGAATCGCCCGTCGGCATTGAGGTACGTGGAGAGCAGCGGGGTGATGCCCCCGAAGTCGGGGTGGACCGTTCCGTCGAGCAGCATCCGGTCACGATAACGACGTCCGATCAGGGCTCGGCCAACCGATTCGGACGGCGGTCCGCCTCCGACCGTCGACCTGTCGCCGAGTAGGTTGCGCACCACGTCATGGGGAAGCTGGCCAAGCCCAGGCGCCGCCGAAAGCAGGAGCGGCCGCACATCCCGCAACGCGCCGCGGAGTTGACGCCGGCCTGGTTCAGCGGCGCCCTCGGGCTCGACGCCGAGGTCCACGACGTGCGGATCGAGGACATCGGTTCCGACATCGGCTTCATGGGCGAGGTCCACCGGTGTCACCTCACGTGGGACGATGGGGCACGCGGTCTCGATCTGCCGTCGTCGGTGATCGTGAAGGTGCCGACGCAGAACGACGACAACTTCGCCGTCGGTGATGCCATGCAGGCCTACGAGCGCGAAATCGTGGTGTACGAGACCCTGCGGCCGACGCTCGGTCTGCCGATGCCGCACCACTACTACGCAGCGATGGATCCCGATCCCGCGCCATGGCTCGGCCGACCGATCCTCTTCCTCTTCGATCACCTCCCGATCCGCGGGGTCAACTGGGTGATCCGGCAGTTCATCAAGCTGTCGAGCAAGAGCAAGCGACGGTACATCCTCGTCCTCGAAGACATCGTCGATGCCCGTCCGCCCACCCAGCTCGAAGGTGGTTCACTCGACGACGCACGCCGTGCGCTCGAGCTGCTCGCCCGCTTCCACGCCCACAACTGGATGCGCATCGACGCCATCGAGGCGTACGAGAAGATCTGGCCGTTGGATCGGGCATCGCGGGTCTTCCAGGCCAGCTATCTCCGCAACCGGGCGCACTTCGTCGAACACTTCGGTGCGGTCGTGAGTGCCGACACGATGGCTCGCCTCGACGAGATCCAGGAGCGGGTGCCGGCGATCAGCGCAGCGCTCGCGGCCGAGCCGTGGACGTTGCTCCACGGCGACTTCCGCCTCGACAATCTGCTGTTCCGACCCGATGACGACATCATCGTCCTCGACCTTCAGGGGCTGAGCGCAGGGAGACCCGCGGTCGACGTGGCGTACTTCATCACGACGGCACTCACGGCCGAGCATCGCGAGGAAGAGGAGCGGCTGCTGCGCACGTACCACGACGCCCTCGTCGATGCCGGCGTCGCGTCGTACGCCTGGGACCAGTTGGTGCACGACTGCCATCTGACGAAGGAGATGTTGGCCCACCGTCTCGTCGGCACCGCAGACGTTCTCGACACGACGATGGCCGGTCGGGACGATGCGTTCCTCGACGTGCTACAGCTGCGCGTGCTCGACTGGCTCACCTGAGGGCGGCGCGGCCGGCCACGATCGGCAGATCGAGGAACGTCGCGACTCCCGGTTCGCGATCGAGCAGATACGGCACCGCGTTGATCGCATGCCGCGGCTGTCGACGCGAGCACGTTGCGGTTCCAGCCGTGCTTCAGGTCGACGTACATCTCGGGTTCGCCGAAGATCCGGACCGACCAGTCCCCGGTCGGCCAGTCGGGTGCGGCGTCCTCGTGCATCCGCCACACCGTCTCCTGGCTGACGAGCGGAACGTCGCCGACCATCGCCTCCCATCGGAAGCGTTGACCGGCGACGGTGCCGGCGGCCACGCGCCCGGCGGCGGTCTCGAGATCGACATCGGTGATCCACGTCTCCATGTGCGACGTCGTGTCGGTCGGTGTCGCTCCGAGACCGGTCGCCACCATCTCGACGGCTTCGGTGAACAAGCCGTCGAGCCAGCCACGATGGCGGACCGACGCCGCCTCGAATGCCTCCGGGGTGGCGCCGAAGTTCATCATCTCGAACATGATCTCGGGCGACGGGTACCCCTGGAAGTTGCTGATCTCCTGGACCTCGATGCGGTCGATCCGCAGCGACAGTCCCGACATCAGCAACGGGAGCAGGTCGCCGAACCACCCGGGATTCGCGCCGGTGCCGTGAAACGTCGTACCGCCCGCCTCGCACGCTGCGGTCAGCCGACTCATCACCTCGTCGCCGTACACCTGGGGATACATGTAGCCGACCGTGGTCACGACGTGTTTGCCCGAGGCGAGCAGCCGACAGAAGTTGTCCATGTCGGCGTCGGGTCGGTCGCCGTACACCAACGACGGCAACGGCATGTGGAGGACGACGTCGGCGTCGAGTGCGAGGATCTCGTCGAGGTCGTCGGTGGCACGAACCCCGACCTCGGCGATGCCGGCGACGTCGCCGATGTCACGACCGACCTTGCCCGGGTCGGTGACCATCATCCCCACCAGTTCCATGTCCGGATGCGCCGCGACGGTGCGGATCGCATGTCGTCCCACATTGCCGCTGCCCCACTGGATCACGCGAATCGCCATGGTTCCGATGGTAGGCGGCAGCGTGGGACGCGGACTCCGTCAGCGGTCGAGGTCGGTGGCCATCGGCAGCGCAGTCGGTGAGGTTCCGTGCATCACGGCTGACGACGATCACGGGTTCGTGATCGACACGCCACTCGCTCTGGGACCGTCCCGGATTTCACCTGGGGGCTGACGCCACACGTACGGTTGGGAGATGGCAGGACGGCGAGTTCGGATGTCGCTGGCGGGGATGGCACTCCTCGCTCTGATCGTTGCAGCGTGCGGCGGTTCCGGGGGCGGCGGGGAGCCGACCGACACGGCGTCGACCCCGGGCACGGCCGCCATCGACTCTGTCGCGTCGAGTCCAGCCACCGAGCCATCGTCCACCGACGTCACCGCTGCCACGGAGGCGCCGACCACCACGACGCCGCCGCCGGTCACGACGCCACCGGCCGAGCCGTCGCCCAGCTTCGGCGAGCTCAACTCGTTCACGTGGTCGGAGCGCACCGAGGCTGCGCCCTGGAGCGCCCGCGCCGGGCTCCGCGTCGTCGACCTCGACGGTCGGCTGATCCTGCTCGGGGGCCGCACGCCCAACCAGTCGCAGATCCCCGGCGACAGTCGGATCTGGGCGGATGTGTGGAGTTCCGACGATGGGGGCGTCACGTGGGACCAACTCCTCACCGGTGAGGAGCCGGGCGCGTGGCCCGCACGCGCCTACTTCCAAGCGGTCGTGAAGGACGGCGCGATCTACGTGCTCGGCGGTCAGGACTTCGGGCTCGAGGAGAATTCGTTCTGTGCACTTCTCGACCAGGGTCTCGAACCGCCCCCGGGGCTCGGCATCGACCCCGACGCCCCGTGCCCCGAGTTCATCCCGACGTCGCAGTTCTTCAACGACGTCTGGCGCAGCACCGATGGCGTCAACTGGGAGCAGCTCACCGACAGCGCACCCTGGACCGGGCGGGCGGGTCTGTCTGCGGCGGTGCTCGGTGACGCCATCTTTGTGTTCGGCGGATCCCAGAACGACGACTCGTCGATCATCGGCGAGGGTGGCCCAGCGCGTCTCTATTTCAATGACGTGTGGCGCAGCTCGGACGGGGTCGACTGGGAGCTGATGACCGAATCGGCCCCGTGGGAGCCGCGAGCCGGCGCGGCGACCGTGGTGAGCGGTGACCGCTTGTTCCTGCTCGGCGGCGAGGACGGCTTCACGTGTACGCCGCTCCCTGATTGCGATGCGCCGTACTTCAACGACGTGTGGAGCACGGTCGATGGAGCCGACTGGGAGGTGGTGTCGCCGGCTGCGGGGTGGTCGCCGCGCCCAGGGCACGTCTGCGAGCTGCTCGGCGATCAGATCGTCTGCTTCGGAGGGTTCGGGCTGATCACCAATCCGACCGATGCGTGGAGCAGTGTCGACGGTGTCGAATGGGTACAACTCTCGACGCCCCCGTGGAACGCCACCGATCCGGGGGCGGTCAAGTACGACTTCGATGCCACCACCTTCGTCGACGCGGCAGGCACGGAGCAGATCATCACCGTCGGAGGGGATCGCGAGACCTTCGACTTTGCCGATCCGGACAACTACCTGCGGGTCGACAACGACGTGTGGAGCTTCGCCCCGCCGGAATGAGCCGGTCTCGTGAACTCTTCCGGCACGGTGCGCTGCACAAGTTCATGAGATCGATCGGAGAACGCGGTGCGCGAGACTCGAACTCGCGACCGACCGGGAGGAGACCGTCATGGCCGAGAACAAGACACAGGTGACGGATGTCGACCCCGAAGCGTTCATCGCGGCGGTCGAACATCCGACGCGCCGAGCCGATGCCGAGACCCTGCTCGACATGATGCGTCGCGTGACGGGGTGCGAGGCGAAGATGTGGGGGCCGACGATCGTCGGCTTCGGCCGCTACCACTACCGCTACGACTCGGGCCGTGAGGGCGACTTCATGCTGACCGGATTCTCGCCGCGCAAGGCGAACCTGGTGGTCTACGTCCTGCCGGGGTACGACGACATCGGCGACGACCTCGCCGAGCTCGGTCAGCACAAGATCGGGAAGAGCTGCCTCTACATCAACAAACTGGCTGACGTCGACCTCGCTGTGCTGGAGCGAATCGTCGCCGACGCGGTGGCTCGGATGCGCCGCGACCACGACGCGTTCGACGAGTAGGTGCGCAGCATCAGCGGCCTTGTCAGTCGTAGGCCGCGAACAATTCGCTGAACGCCTTGGCCTGTCCTCCGGAGGTGGACGAGGGCACGAGGATCGGCGACGTCACACCGGCGTCGAACCACGCATCGACGCCGTCACGGACCCGCGCGACCGAGCCCGAGAGGGTGCAGTCGTCGAGCCATCGCTCGCTCATCGCGGCGAGCACCGCGTCGTTGTCCTTCTCGGCCAGCGCCGCGGCGACGGCCGACATCTCGGCGTCGTAGCCGGCTTCGCTCCAGTAGTTCCGGTAGTTCGGGAGGGCCACGTACCCCTGGAGCGTCTTGCGGTTCCGTGCACGAGCGGCATCCAGGTCGTCGTCGATCACCGTGGGGATCATGTTGCCGATCCAGAAGCCGTCGGAGCGCTGCTCCTCCGGCACGAGCGAGAGCGAGTGGGCCATGCGGCGACGCGACGCGTTCGCCCAGACGGCACCGTCAGCGACCTCGACGGCGAGCCCGACCATCTTGTCGCGCAGTGTTGCGAGTACGACGGGAGGCAGCCCGCCCATGTGTTCGCCGGCGGCCCGCATCGTCGTGACGTACTCGCGCATGTCGCGGAGTGGCTTGCCGGTCTCGACGCCGAGCCGTTCGACGACGGGGCCGTGGGTGACCCCCACCCCGAGTCGGAACCGCCCGCCGCCGATCTCGTGCAGATAGCTCGCGGTGGTGGCGAGTGCCATCGGATGTTGCAGGTAGATCGGTTGGATCGACGTGCCGAACTCGATCGTCGACGTCACGTGTGCGATCGAGAGGCACAGCCCGAGCGCGTCGCCGAAGCTCGGACAGTAGATGCCGGAGAATCCGCGGCGCTCGATGTCGGTCGCGAGTTCGACGGTGCCAGCTCGGCGTCCCGGGACGGCGGCGAGCGACAGGGCGGGCATGCGTTCGGTCATGGACCGACGCTATGCGCTCGCGGCGTCGCCCTCAGCCTCGGTCGAGTTGGTTGCGTCGGAGTTTGCCGGTGACCGTGCGCGGGAGCTCGTCGACGAAGTACACGTCCCGCGGTGTCTTGTGGCGAGCGAGGTTGTCGGCGACCAGTCGGCGCACGGCCGCGGCGGTCAGGCGTGCGCCGTCGGCCTTGACCACGTGGACGGCGAGACGCTGGCCGAACTCGGGATCGTCGACCCCGACCACGGCGGCGTCGACGATGCCGGGGTGGGCGAGCAGCAGATCTTCCACCTCACGCGGGAAGACGTTCTCCCCGCCGCTCACGATCATGTCGTCGGCCCGCCCTGTCACGAACAGCAGCCCGTCGTGGGTCAGATGGCCGACGTCGCCCGTCGACATCAGCCCGCGGATGATCTCCTTGCCGCCGCCACCGGTGTACTGCTCGAACTGCGCCCCGTTGCCCACGAAGATCCTGCCGATCGCGCCCGCGCCGACCTCGTTGCCGGCGTCGTCGAGGATGGCGACGACCGAACCGGGCATCACCCGGCCCGCGGTCGCAGGCTCGGCCGCCAAATCATCGGGGTTCGCCAACGTGGCCTGACCGACTTCCGTCGATCCGTAGAGGTTGTACAGATTCGGGCCGACGCGCTCGAGCCACTCCCGAACGACCGGAACCGGAAGTGCCGAACCGCTGGACGCGACGATGCGCAGTGACGAGAGGTCGGTCGTGTCGAGCGCCGGCGACGCGAGCAGCCGCTGCAGGATCGCCGGAACCACTACGAGCACGCTCACTCGTTCGCGCTCGATCTGCTCGAGCGTGTGCGTCGCATCGAACGACGTCGTCAGCGCAGTCGTGGCACCCAGCGCCGATGCCAGCGTCATCTGGGCGAAGCCCCACGCGTGGAACAGGGGGGACGTGATCGCCACGATGTCGTCGTGGCGATAGGGAATCCGATCGATGATCGCGGTCGCTGCGGTGGGGTCGACGCGGCCGCTGCGTTGGGCCCCCTTGGGCGTGCCCGTGGTGCCGGAGGTCAACAACACCGGTGGAACCGGAAGCGACGCGCGCAGTGGTCCGCCGAGCGCACCGTCGCGGCGAACGGTCGCCATGGTGTGCGTTGCGTCCCCGATCGAACCAGGATCGTCCTCATCCGTGAGCCCGGTGACGATGAGTGGCGTGTCGGATGCTGCCCCATCGATCAGATGGAGGAGCTCGGCGTCGATGGCGAGGACGGCGACCTGCTCGCGCTCGACGACTTCGCGCATCTGCGGTGCCGCGAAGCTCGTGTTGAGGTAGACGACGCCGAGACCGGCCTTGGCCGACGCGACGGTGAGCTCGACGAAGTCACGGTGATTGCGGCATGCGACGCCGATGCGTTCACCGCGTTGCGCCCCGAGTTGGTGCAAGCCTTGCGCAAGCCGAGTCGACTGTCGATCGAGGTCGGCGTACGACAGCTCGCCACGCTCGTCGATCACGGCAACGCGGCTTGGCGTGGCAAGCGCGGTCGCTGCGTATGGCGCGGCGGCGGTGGGCCCCCACCGGGCCGTTGCAGCGGTGAGTGTCGGGAGGCGTCGGGGATCGAGGAGACCCGTGCGGCGGACGATGTCGAACAGCGATGTGAGCCGATCAGGCAACGTCGGCACCGAGCCGGTCGGCGATCGCGCGACCGACGAACTGTTTGACGGTCGGCTCGATCGGGAACGACAGGTGGCTGCCCGCGTACCAACAGATCTCGGGCTCGTCCCAGTGCCTCCAGAGCGCCTGGACGTTTCCGGGACGCACCCACCTGTCGACGAGTCCGCCGAAGATGTAGCGCGCCTCGTGCGGAATGAGTGGCTCCATTGCCAGCGGTGACACGACGCGATTGACACGTTCGAGCGAGCGCCAGCTCAGTCCCCACTGCTCGTAGAACGGGGGCAGCAGCGCCTCGACGTTACGCCGCATGCCGCGGACCAGGTCGGCCTCGGGGACCCCGGCGATCGCGCATGCGAGATCGGCTTCGAAGCACGCGAGCAGCGACGTGAAGTACCCCCCGAGCGAGATGCCCGATGCACCGACGGCCGGTGCGTCCTGGGTGTCGATGATCCACGACTTCAGCCGCCGAATGTCCCAGATCGCTTGTGCTGCGGTGTGCACCGTGTTCATTGCGCCGCCGAACAGCACCCGGTCGCCCGAGGCGCCCTCGGAGCGGGGGCCGTGCAGCGGCGAGACGGGAAAGGCCAGGTTGAGCCCATAGCGATGGTGCAGGCGTCGCGCATCGAACGCGTTGAAGTCGACGAACGGCGTGCCGGTGCGGTATCCGTTGATGCAGATCAACCAGGGCCGAGGCGCGCCGGGATGGCGGAGCACCCACGCGTGGGCGTCGCGGTTCTTCTCGTATCGGAGCCACCGTTCGCGTCCCGGTTCGCCGGGATGCGGCTCGTACCCGCTGCGGACGACCAGGTGCTCGTAGTCGAGCCCGGCAGCCGACTTCTTCGTCAGGCGCGGGCGACTCAGGCGTGGGGGATCGACGTGATACGAGCGCGGTGCATCCACCCAGCCCATCGAGTTGAACATCTCGACGCCGTCTCCGAGTTCGTCGCGCAGGCGGCGGCGAAAAGTGACCGACGGTGCGCGGACCCGGCTGTTGGCAGTCTCCAGTTGCAGTGCCCACTCGTCGACGAACCACTTGGCGGCGAGGATCGGCGTGAGGCGCGCCCGCGGGAGGTCGTGTTCGCGGTGACCAACGATCCAATCGCGGGTCTGTCCGACGAGTTCATCGACGACGGTCATCTCGGTGGTCTCCGGTTCCGCCGGCCGCGTGACCGGCCCTCGGTGAATGGTGGGGTGAGGCGCGCCGACTTGGAGCGCGCCGATTCACGGTACTTGGGGTGGTCGCGCGAGCTCGGACCGAGCCGTCACCGCTCCATGGCCACAACCTGGGCGAAGTGGTCGAGGAACGCGTCGAACTGCCGTCGCTTGTCGAACTGCTCCAGCATCAGGCGTTGGCCGGAGGCGCCCATTCGCGAACGCGCATCGTCATCGTGGGCGAGCGTGCGAATCGCGGTCGCGAGACCGCTCACGTCGCCCGGTTCGACGAGCAACCCGGTCGTTCCGTCGATGACGACTTCGGGGGCCCCGGCGAGGCGGGTGGACACGACGGGCACACCCATCGCCAACGCCTCGAGCAGCACGTTGGGGAGACCCTCCTTGTGGGTACTCGACAGCGCAAGGATGTCGAGCATCTCGAACACGTGCGCCGGTTCGGTCGTGAACGGGAAGAAGGTCACGTGCGAATCGAGTCCGCGGTCGGCGACATGCGCCCGCAGCATCGCCTCGTCGGGGCCGTCGCCGACGAGCATCACGTGGACGTCCGGGACCGACGTCCGGATCTCGTCGATGGCATCGAGCAGCTGGACCTGGCCCTTGCGCTCTTCGAACGACCCGATGCATCCGACGACCGGGAACGCGCGCTCGGGGAGCGGGTAGCGTTCGCGGGCTTCGGCGGCACGGTGTGCATCAGGGGTGAACGTTGCGACGTCGGTGCCCTGGTAGACGAGGCTGACCCGCTCCTCGGGGACGCCGTAGGTGTCGATCATGTAGCGGCGGGTGAAGTCGGTGATGCAGATCACGTGGGACCGGATGTCGTACGGGGGTGCGTAGAAGTCCGGGAGGTAGTCGGGGACGATCGTGCCGGTCTTCGGTTCCAGCACCGTGTCGAGCCCGGCCTCCGCGATGCATCGCGCGGCGAACACCGAGCAGTGGAATCCCGCTCGAGGTGGGTGGACAGTGCAGACCGCCACGTCGGCTGGTGTCAGTGCCTCGGTCCAGATCGCTCGGTGGCGCTCGTCCTGTGCGGTGACGGCGTCGTAGTCGTAGGTGACCACCCGTGCGTCGGTCGTCGCGGCGTCGAGCGCGTTGAATCCCTCGGCGGCCGTGAGCACGGTGACCTCGTGTCCGGCGGCGAGGAACATCCGGACCGCTTCGGACACCCAGATCTGCGTTCCGCCGTGGAGTCGGGTGTCTTCGATGAAGCAGATGTGCATCAGTGTCCCTTCACGGTTGATTCGAGCCGATCGAGGACGGCTGCCAACGACTCCTGGAGTGCCTCGAGCGAGTACCGGTGCTCGACCGCGGCGCGGTTGTGGGCGATGCGTTCGGCTCGCGTCGATGGATCGAGCAGCAGCCGGGTGAGTCGGTCGAGCATGTCGTCGTCGGGTTCCTCCTCGGGAAACAGCTCGTACTCGACGCGGGCCATGGGGTCGAGGTGTTCGCCGACCACCTCGGCGAAGACAGCGGCGGGCTGGTAGCGGCTGCACACGATGGGGACGCCGGCGGCCGAGGCCTCGACGATCGGGAGTCCGCGACCTTCGGTCAGACTCGGGAACATGACGAGGTCGGCGAGTTGGTAGATGTCGACGATGTCGATGTCGTCGTCGAGCGTCGGGTGGCTCTGCCATCCTGCGGACAGCGCCAGGAACACCCGGCGTGCGATGTCGGGTGGCAGTTCGTCGAGGGTGGTCCGGTAGGCGTCGACGACACGCTCGAGGTCGTCGCGGTGTTCGATCGGAACCGGGCCGGTGATCTGGAGCGTGATCGTCATGTCCGGTCGCCGGCGGAACGCGTCCACGAACGCCGGGTGCCGCAGCAGTGCGCCGATCAACTCCCAGTCCTTCCAGATCCGCTTGCGCGCCACGATGCGTGTCGGCTGCAGCAGGATCAATGCCTCGTCACTCGTGATGTCGAGGGTCTGTCCTGGCCCCGCGCCGCACACGACCGGACGCTGGTCGTGCATCCATGACCGGATCTCGCCGACGAATTGCTTCACCGGTGTCGCCGCGATCACGGTTCCGCCGCCGAGCACGTGGCTCATCGCGCGTCGGCTTCGGCCGCGGACGTCGGGGGAGTGCTCACGGAAGAACTGCTGGTCGAGTCCGGTCCCGACCGTGAACACGTTCTCGGGGTGGAAGTGGAAGCGGTCGATCAGCCGGCGGCTCTGGAGCGTGTTGATGTTCACCTGCGCCCACCGTCGGCCGTTCCACGGGTAGATCCGCTGGAAGAACGCGAAGAACTCCTCGTTGTCGTGGTTGCGGAAGAAGTGGTCGCGCGGACCGGGCTCCTCTCCCGGGTTGCGCTTGCATCCGGCCTTGCCACCCTCCCAGTAGAAGTCGTGGTTGTTGTTGATGACGACGACGCCGGTGGACTCCGCGGCAAGGACGAGCGCGAGCCCGAACGCGACGTTGCCCGGGTTCGAGTTGGTGTTGACCAGGAAGAGCAGGCGGATCGCATGCTCGTCGATGTACGCGATCAGCCGTTCCGCCAATGCGAGTGCCTGCGTCCACATCTCGGTGGCCAACGCCGTCGACCGTTCGCTGTCCGGCGGGAGATCCTCGTAGAACAGTTTGTGGAACCAGACGCCGCCGTCCCACTTGTCCCACCCGTCCGCGCCGTCGAGGACGTATCGCGTCCATCGCCGGTCGAGCACGGCGTCGGCCTTGCCACCGAAGTTCCCGGCGATGCAGTGGATCGGGATGCCCGGCACGATGGCCTCGAACGACTGCGCATACTTCGCGACCTCCATCGACACGCCGTCGATGTCGAAGGCGAAGGTGATGAAGGCGACGCCGCCTGCGATCATGTCGCGGAAATCGCTCTCCCAGGGCTCGGGTCGATAGCGAGCGAGCTCGTCGAGCAACGTGCTGATCTGTTCGCCGTGCGCGACGTCATGTTGTCGCACCTCATCGAACTGCATGACGTCTCATCCTTCCGCTACCAGTGCGTCGGTCGCGTCGGTCGACGCTGCCGCGGGTCCCCACAGCCATTCGAGCGACCGTACGGGTCTCCCGGCACGAGAACCAGGGCCGAAAGGCCGCGCGCCGACCCTGAGTGTTCGCTGATCGTACGTCGAACGACGTCTGATGTTTCGATGAAGTCGCCCACCATCGCCCGCTGCAGCTTCAGTTGTCCGTAGCGTTGCCGATGAACTTCCATGAGAGTCGGAATTGTGATCGGCCGCATCGGCGGCGTCGACGGCGTCGCGCTGGAGACCGAGAAGTGGGCGGCCGTCCTCAGGCGGCTCGGACACGAAGTCCACATCCTCGCGGGCGAACTCGAAGCCGACGTTCCCGGCGCCACCGTGCTCCCCGAGCTGGCGTTCTCACATCCCGCCACCTTGCGGGAGCAGGACGACGCGTTCTTCGTCCAGCATGCCGACGAGGTGGAGCTGGTCGACCGTCTTCGCCGCGACGCGGCGTACATCGAACGTCACGTGTTGCGGTGGCTCCGCGCGATGCGGATCGACGTGCTGATCACCCAGAACTCGACGACGCTTCCGTGTCACCTGACGATGGGAATGGCGCTCAAGCGGGTGATCGAGCAGACCGGCATCCCGACCGTCGCCCACGACCACGACTTCCACTGGGAGCGAGGCGATCGGTACGCCACTCGGTACGCGGGCGTTCGCGACATCATCGACGAGTGCTTCCCGCCCGACCTGTCGAACCTGACCCATGTGGTCATCAACTCGTATTGCCGTGACTCGCTCCAGGAGCGGCACGGGATCGACGCCCGTGTCGTCCCCAACGTAATGGACTTCGAGGCCGGCTTCGGACAACGCGACGAGTTCAACCGCCGGTTGCCCGACGAGCTGGGGTTCGGTCGCGACGACATCTTCCTGTTCCAGATGACCCGGATCGTTCGCCGCAAGGGCATCGAGACGGCGATCGAACTCGTCGAGCGCCTCGACGATCCCCGCGTCAAGTTGATCGTGACCGGCCACGCCACCGACGACCGCAACGGCGAGTACCTGGCCGAGCTCCAACAGCGCGCCGCGCAGCTGCGGCGGCCCGAACAGGTCCGGTTCGCCGGTCATCGATTCGCCAACGTGCGGGTGGCCGCCAATGGCGTGCCCGGCAGGTTCTCGCTGTCCGATGGCTACGCCTCGGCTCACGCCTGCACGTACTTCAGCCGCTACGAGGGCTTCGGCAATGCCTTCGTCGAGGCACTCGCCGCCCGCGTCCCGATCTTCGTCAACAACTACGAACCGGTCTATTGGCCCGACATCGGCTCGAAGGGCTTCAAGACCGTGCAGATCGAGAACAACGATCTCACCGACCGCGCCGTCGAGGACATCCGCGCCGTGCTGACCGACGCCGAGTACCGCGCCCACATCGCGGAGTACAACTTCGAGATCGGTCGCCAGCACTTCTCGTACGAGGTCCTCGGTGAGCGGCTCGGCGAACTGATCGCCGCCTGACGACGCCGTCGCCCGCGCGCGGGACCTAAGCCCCTTACCCACTCGTGCGTTCGTGCTTAGCGTGAGCGAGGTATGAGTGACGCCCTTCACACCACCTCGCACGCCATCAGGCGCACCCGCCCGCACCCCGGGGTGTGCACCACGGGGTGGACGTCATGACCGTCGTGGAAGGCCACGTCGGTGGTGCCGGTCTCGACCCCGACATGCTCGTGATGATGCTCGACGCGCTCGGCGAGTTCGTCGGCCACGAACTGACCCCCGAGCGCCAGCTCGAGCTCGACCACGAGGACGTCTGCCCGGAGGACATCGTCCGGGCGATGAGCGACCCGGAGAAACTCGGCGTGCAGCTGGTGTTCATCCCCGAGGCCTACGGCGGCATGGACGGCGGGGCATTCGACTCCTATCGAATCTGCGAAGTGATGGCTCGCCACGACATCGGCCTCGCAACGGCCGTCTTCGCCACGTTCCTCGGGAGCGACCCGATTCTCGTCGGGGCCACCGAGGATCAACGCCAGCGGTGGCTGCGCGCGATCGCCGAGGATGGGGTGGTGTTCGCGTACGGCGCCACCGAGCCCGACGCCGGGAGTGATCTCGGTGCGATGAAGACGACCGCCGCCCGCATCGAGGAGGACGGCGTCGTCACCGGCTACCGGATCAACGGTCGCAAGCAATGGATCTCGAACGGATCGATTGCCGACATGATCACCATCCTCGCCATGGCCCCCGACGGCCCCTCGTGGTTCGTGGTTCCGAACGACACGCCGGGTTTCGCCGCGGCGAAGCCGGAGGACAAACACGGGATCCGGCTCTCGAACACTGCCGCGCTGTTCCTCGACGACGTCGAGATTCCCGCCGACCATCTCATCGGAGGTGTCGAGGGGAAGGGTCTCGTTCAGGCGCAGCAGGTGTTCGGCTACACCCGGATCATGGTTGCCGCGTTCGGACTGGGTGGCGGCTGGGAAGCACTCGACCGGGCGATCGAGTACTCCCTCGAACGTCAGCAGGGCGGCGCACCGCTCGCCGAGAAGCAGGGTTTCACCCACAAGCTGATCGTTCCGCACGCGATACGCCTCGAGGCGGCCCGCAGCTACATCGAGGAATCGGCCGACAAGATCGACCGCGGCCTCGGCGAGAACGGTGCGATGAACACCGAGGGGGCGATCGCGAAGCTGATGGCGACCGAAGCCGGCAACGCCGCGGCCGACGCTGCGATCCAAGCGCATGGCGGCTACGGCTACACCCGCGAGTACGTCGTGGAGAAGATCAAACGCGACGTCCGCATCACCACCATCTACGAGGGCACCTCCGAGATCATGGAGATGACCATCGCCCGCGACCGGTGGCAGCATCATCTCAAGACCGGCGGCGCGTACTACCGCGATCGAGCCATGGAGCTGACGTCGCTGCATGCGCGACGACCGGAGGTGGGCGCCGATCACGCTGCGCTCGCGGCGCAGGCACTGGCCGCCGTGTTGGAGGCGTGTCGGCTCGCTCGACTCACCCGGAATCAGCACGTGTTGTTCCGCCTCGGCGAACTGATCACCTGGGTCGAGTGCGCCGAATCGCTCGCCCGGCGCGCCGCCGACACGCTCGACGGCAACCGCCACGAGAAGAGCCCGGATCGCTTCGACGGTGCCGCACTTGCTGCGATGAGCCGAGTGTTCGCACGCGAGGCAGCGCAGAAGGCAGGGCAGGAAGGTGTGCGGTGGGTCGCAGGCTCGGTCGACGCCGACCGCGCCGACATTGCGCCGCTGCTCGCCGCCATCCCCCACGACGCCATCCGCTCGGCGCAAGCCGGGCTGCTCGCCGACATGGACCGCGTCGCCGACGTGCTCTACGGCCGAGCTGTTTGAGCCGAACGAACTCGTACCAACACAGGAGCCCCAGAACGATGTCCGAATCCTTTGCGATCCCGAGCTCACCCGTTGCGGTGGTGGGCCTCGGGGCGATCATGCCCGACGCCGTCGACGCCGATGCGTTCTGGGCGAACATCACCGGCGGGCGGTACTCGATCAGCGAGGTCCCGCCGGAGCGATGGGATCCGGCGCTGTACTTCTCCACCGATCATGCCGAGCCGGACAAGACCTACTCGTCGATCGGTGGCTGGGTCCGCGACTACCCGTGGGACCCGATCAGCTGGAAGCTGCCGATCCCGCCGAAGGTCGCCGATCAGATGGACGACGGGCAGCGGTGGGCGATCAGTGCCGCGCGCTCGGCCCTCGTCGATGCGGGTTGGCCGGATTGGAACATCGACTCGGACAACGTCGCGGTGGTCATCGGCAATGCGATCGGCGGCGAGAAGCACTACGAGACGAACATGCGCATCGAGCTTCCCGAGGTGCTCCAGGATCTCGAGAGTTCGGCGTCGTTCGCGGCGTTGAGTGCCGATCAGCGCCGACACATCATCGACGAGACTCGGGCGCACTTTCTCGCGCACTTCAACGAGATCAACGAGGACACGATGCCCGGCGAACTGGCCAATGTGATGGCCGGCCGCATCGCCAATCTGTTCAATTTCCGCGGGCCGAATTTCACGACCGATGCTGCGTGTGCGTCGGGTCTCGCGGCCATGAGCGTGGCGGTCGAGGGGCTGGTCGATCACCGCTTCGACGCGGCGATCACCGGTGGGATCGACCACAACATGGGGGTGTCGGCGTTCGTGAAGTTCAGCAAGATCGGTGCGCTGTCGGCAACGGGGACCCGACCGTTCGACGCCGGCGCCGATGGGTTCGTCATGGGTGAGGGTGCTGCCCTGTTCGTCCTGAAGCGCCTCGAAGATGCGGAGCGGGACGGCGACAAGATCTACTCCGTCATCCTCGGGATCGCCGGCTCGAGCGACGGCAAAGGCAAGGGCATCACGGCGCCGAACCCCATCGGGCAACGTCTCGCCGTCCAACGCGCCTGGGACATCGCGGGGGAGGACCCGGCCACGGTCACCGCGGTCGAAGCCCACGGCACCTCCACGCGGGTGGGCGATGCGACCGAGCTCCAGAGCCTCACCGACGTCTTCGGTGCTGCGGGAGCGCAGGCGCAGAGCATCGCGCTCGGATCGGTCAAGTCGAACATCGGACACCTCAAGGCCGCGGCCGGCGCAGCGGGGATGTTCAAGATGGTGCGCAGCCTCCACGACAAGGTGCTCCCACCGAGTCTCAACTTCAACGATCCGAACCCCAACGTCGACTGGGACACCTCACCGTTCGTCGTGAACACGGCGCTGCGCGCCTGGCCGACGCCGACGTCGGGTGTGCGGCGCGGCGGTGTGAGCGCGTTCGGCTTCGGCGGAACGAACTTCCATGTCGTTCTGGAGGAGCATGTGCCGGGCCGTCACAAGCCGGCGCCACGAGTGTTCGCCGGCGCGTCGGTGGCGCAACCTGCGACGGTGCAACCGGTCGGGGAGCACGTCGTCATGGTCGACCCGGCGAAGCCCCCGCCACGCGGCGCGCTCGTCCTCGGAGGTCGCGACGACGCCGATCTGCTCGCGCAGGTTCGTGTCGCGCTCGCCGATGCGCAAGCCGGCCGCGCTCCGGCTCCGGCGCGCCCCGACAGGGCCGTCGGCGGCGCCGCAGTGCGCATCGCCGTCGACTTCGCCGACGCCGCCGACCTCGCTGCCAAGCTCGACAAGGCGGTCAAGGCGCTCACCGGTGACAACCCGGCGATCTACCGGATGCTCCGCCAGCAGGGCGTGTTCGTCGGTCGCGGCGTTGCCCCGAAGGTGGCGTTCCTCTACACAGGACAGGGCTCGCAGTACGTCAACATGCTCGCTGAGCTGCGCGCGAGCGAGCCGATCGTCGCCGACACGTTCCGGCAGGCGGACGATGTGATGACCCCGCTGCTGGGGCGCCCGTTGTCGTCGTACATCTTCGTCGACGGTGACGATCCGGCAGCCGTCGCCCAACTGGAGCAGGAACTGCTCCAGACCGAGGTCACGCAGCCCGCCGTGCTGGCGACCGATTCGAGCATCAGCCGACTGCTCGGTGCATACGGGATGCGCCCCGACATGGTCATGGGACACAGCCTCGGCGAGTACGGCGCGCTCATCGCCGCCGGGTCGCTCACGTTCGAGGCTGCGCTGGAGGCGGTGAGCGCCCGTGGTCGTGAGATGGCCGCGCTGTCGATCGAGGACAATGGTGCGATGGCCGCGGTGTTCGGGCCGCTCACCGAGATCGAACGCATCGTCGACGAGACCGACGGCTACGTCGTCGTGGCGAACATCAACTCGAACAACCAGGCGGTCGTCGGCGGCGCGACCGCCGCGGTGGTGACGGCCATCGACGCGTTCACCGCCGCCGGCATGCAGGCGATCCGGATCCCGGTGAGCCACGCCTTCCACACCTCGATCGTCGCGCCGGCGTCGGTCCCACTCGTGGCCACGCTGAAGCGGCTCGACGTGCGGCCACCGCGCATTCCGCTGGTCGCCAACGTCACCGGCGACTTCTATCCCGGCGACGCCACGACCGACACGATGCTCGACTCGCTCGGCAAGCAGGTCGCATCCCCCGTGCAGTTCGTGCGGGGGCTCCGGTCGCTCTACGACGCCGGTGCCCGTGTGTTCGTCGAGGTCGGTCCGAAGCGGGCGCTTCACGGCTTCGTCGACGACGTGCTCGGCGAACACGACGACGTGCTGGCGTTGTTCACCAACCATCCCAAGCTCGGCGACGCTGCCTCGATCAACCAGGCGCTCTGCGGGCTGTGGGCGTCGGGCGTCGGCTTCGACGAGCCGGTCGAGGCGCCGACACCACCGGTTGCGGCTCCCGTGCCGGCGGCAGCGCACACGGCATCCGCGTCTGCCTCGGCCGGACCTGACGATCGCATCATGCAGCTCGGACAGCTGTTCGCCGGGGTGATCGAGGAGGGTCTCCGGATCTACGGCGACGTTCCCGCGACCACGGCAGTCGTTGCGCCCACACCGGCTCGTGCACCCGCGACCGGCCGCTCGCAGGGTGCTGGCGAGCCCGTCGTGATCACCGGAGCCGCACTCGGGTTGCCGGGCGTCGAGCAGGTCTTCGACGACGCCAACATCGGCCGCATCCTCGCCGGCCAGCAGTTCATCGACGCGCTCCCAGCCGATGCCCGCGCCCGGATGGCCGACATGCACATCACCCGCCTCGTGAAGAGCGAATCGGGTGGCGCGAGCTTCGAGACGATCGACGACCCGGCGGAGGTGATCAAGCTCGCTGGTCGCCGCGCGCCCCTCGACATCGTCGAGCAGTTCGCCGTCGAATCCGCTCGCGACGAAGCGTTCGACAACACGACCCGGCTCGCGGTCGGGGCTGGATTCGACGCACTCCGCGATGCCGGCATCCCGCTGGTGATGCGCTACAAGACGACCACGCTCGACGACGCAGCTCCCCGATCGATGGGGGCTCCCTGACGCGCTCCGTGACGATACGGGCGTGATCTTCGCGAGTGCATTCCCCGGATACGACCGGTTCGCCGAGGACATCGAGGCGTACACCGCCGACCGATCGCGCCGCGAGCACCTGCTCGCGCTCGAAGGGCTTCGGACACGTCTCGACGGCAGCGAGTCGGCGGCACGTGAGGTCGACCGTCTGATCGGTGAACTCCGCGCCGACCTCGCCGCCAACCCGTACCGCTTCGATCGGCGGTTCCTGTTCCGCGTGTTGTCGATGGGGCACTCGCAGTTCGCCGAGATCATCGGCGCCCGGGGGCCGAACACGCAGGTCAACGCCGCGTGTGCGTCGACGACCCAGGCGCTGTCGCTCGCAGAGGATTGGATCCGCGCCGGCCGCTGCCGGAGGGTGATCGTGGTCTCGGCCGACGACGCAACCGGCGACTCGCTGCAACCGTGGATCACGAGCGGCTTCCTCGCGAGCGGTGCTGCGGCGACCGATGAGCACGTCGAAGACGCAGCGACACCGTTCGACCGGCGGCGCCACGGCATGATCGTCGGCATGGGCGCTGCGGCCTTCGTCGTCGAGTCCGCCGCAGCGGCTCGCGAGCGTGGTCTCCAGCCGATCTGTGAGGTGCTCGGCGCGATCACTGCGAACTCCGCGTTCCACGGCACGCGTCTCGACGTCGAGCACATCGGCGCCGTGATGGAAGCCGTCGTTCGTCAGGCGGAGTCGCGTGGCGTCACCCGTACCGAGATCGCCGACGAGGCGATGTTCGTGTCGCACGAGACCTACACGCCGGCCCGTGGCGGCTCGGCGGCTGCCGAGATCAACGCACTCCGTCGGGTCTTCGGGCCCGCAGCCGACCGTGTGGTCATCACCAACACGAAGGGCTTCACCGGGCACGCGATGGGCGCCGGCATCGAGGACGTCGTCGCCGTCAAGGCGCTCGAGACCGGCATCGTTCCGCCGGTTCCGAACTATCGCGAGCCCGACCCCGATCTCGGCGTGCTCAACCTGTCGAAGGGCGGAGCGCACCCGGTGCGCTACGCACTGCGGCTCGCTGCGGGCTTCGGTTCGCAGGTGGCGATGGCGTTGCTCCGCTGGACGCCGGTGGCCGACGGGCAGCATCGCCACCCCGACGCGCTCGGCTTCGACTACCGGATCGTCGACGGTGCAGCGTGGCAGCGCTGGCTGGACGACATCGCCGGGTACGCCGGTGCGCGGCTCGAGGTCGATCATCGCCGCCTCCGTGTGGTCGACATCGGCACCCCGGCCACGTCGCAGCACGACTCCGCGGTTCCGGTGCCCTACGACGGGCAGTTCTCAGCGGCGAGTTCGGCGTCGGCTCCCGTCGGCGTACCACCCGTGTCGGCCCCGGTGAGCGCCGCGCCTGCGATGCCGCACACGGCCCCGACGCCGACGCCGACCCCGAGCCCGGCGCCCGAACCGATTGTCGCAGCTGCGTCCGCAGTGGGGGCAGTGGACGATGTGCTCGCCGCGGTCACGGGGATCGTGGCGGAGATGACGGGGTATCCGGCTGAGTTGTTGGAGCCGGATCTCGATCTGGAGGCCGATCTGGGTGTGGACACGGTGAAGCAGGCGGAGGTGTTCGCGGCGGTTCGTGAGCGGTATGACGTGGAGCGCGACGACAACTTGCAGTTGCGTGACTTCCCGACGCTCAACCACGTGGCAGCGTGGGTGCGTGACCGCGCCGATCTCGGCAGGCCGCACCGGCTGCCGGCCGCTGTCGCAGCTGCGCCCGCCGTGCGTCTCGACCGCGGTGGACGATGTGCTCGCCGCGGTGACCGAGGTGGTGGCGGAGATGACGGGGTATCCGGCTGAGTTGTTGGAGCCGGATCTCGATCTGGAGGCCGATCTGGGTGTGGACACGGTGAAGCAGGCGGAGGTGTTCGCGGCGGTTCGTGAGCGGTATGACGTGGAGCGCGACGACAACTTGCAGTTGCGTGACTTCCCGACGCTCAACCACGTGGCAGCGTGGGTGCGCGACCGCGCCGATCTCGGAGCCGCACCGGCTCCGGCGGTTGTCGCGGCTGCGCCGGCCGGCGGGGTAGTTGCCGAATCGACGTCGTCCGCTCGCGGTCGACGATGTCCTGGCCGCGGTGACCGAGGTGGTGGCGGAGATGACGGGGTATCCGGCTGAGTTGTTGGAGCCGGATCTCGACCTGGAGGCCGATCTGGGTGTGGACACGGTGAAGCAGGCGGAGGTGTTCGCGGCGGTTCGTGAGCGCTATGACGTGGAGCGTGACGACAACTTGCAGTTGCGTGACTTCCCGACGCTCAACCACGTGGCAGCGTGGGTGCGCGACCGCGCGGGCCTCGGCGAGGCTCCGGCGGCTATCGCGGCTGCGCCGGCCGGCGCCGATGTCGTCTCGACCGACTCGTCGACCCGTGGACGATGTCCTGGCCGCGGTGACCGAGGTGGTGGCGGAGATGACGGGGTATCCGGCTGAGTTGTTGGAGCCGGATCTCGACCTGGAGGCCGATCTGGGTGTGGACACGGTGAAGCAGGCGGAGGTGTTCGCGGCGGTTCGTGAGCGGTATGACGTGGAGCGCGACGACAACTTGCAGTTGCGTGACTTCCCGACGCTCAACCACGTGGCAGCGTGGGTGCGCGACCGCGCGGGCCTCGGTGATGGCGCCGGCGGCCACCACCGCCGTCACGCCGGGCGCCGCCGTGGCAACTGCACCGGAAGCGCCGGCCGTCGTCCGCGGCGACCTCGACGCCGTCGACGCACTGCCGCGCCGCGTGCCGGTTCCCTCGCTCCGCCCCGACATCTCGACCTGTGTGCCCACGGGTGTCGACCTCGACGATGCCCGCATCGTCGTCATGCTCGACGAGGGCGGCGTCGGCGACGCGCTCGTGAAACAGCTCACCTCGGCGGGCGCAACGGTGCTCACCCTGTCGCCGGGTGTGACCACGGACGACCTCGTCGCCGAGCTCACTGCGTGGCACGACGCCGCCCCGATCACCGGCGTCTACTGGCTTCCCGCCCTCGACTCCGACGGCGAGCTCGCCGACTACGACCTCGATCGCTGGCGCGAAGCGCTGCGCCGACGCGTCAAGGCGCTCTACGCGACGATGCGTCAGCTGTACGACGCCAGCCCGTTCCTCGTCTCGGCGACCCGGCTCGGCGGCTACCACGGCTACGACGCCGCGGGCGCCACCAATCCGCTCGGCGGTCCGGTCGTCGGATTCACCAAGTCGTACAAGAAGGAACGGCCCGACGCGCTCGTCAAGGCCGTCGACCTCGCCGAGAGCCGCAAGACCAAGGCGATCGCCACGCAGTTGATCGAAGAGACCCTGTACGACCCCGGCTGCGTCGAGATCGGCCGCGCCGACGATCGGCGTTACGGCGTGGCGTTCGTCGAGTCGCCGTTCCCGGCGCGCGGCGACGATGCCGAGCCTGGTCCCGGTGAACCGGTCGAACTCGGACCGGACTCGGTCATCGTGGTCACGGGTGCTGCGGGCAGCATCGTGTCGGCGATCACCGCCGACCTCGCGGTGGCGTCCGGGGGCACCTTCCATCTCCTCGACCTGACCCCGACTCCCGACCCGCACGACCCGGACCTCGACGCCTTCCGGAACGACCGCAACGGCTTGAAGGTGACCATCGCCGAACGGATGAAGGCGGCCGGCGACCACCCCACACCGGTTGCGATCGAACGCGAGCTCGGTCGCTTCGAGCGGCTCGATGCCGCACGCACCGCCATCCAGGCGGTCGAGGCAGCGGGCGGCACGGTGCATTACCACTCGGTCGACCTCACCGACGCCGATGCCGTCGAGGCGGCGATGGCCGACGTGCGCGACCGCAACGGCCACATCGACGTCCTGCTCCATGCCGCCGGGCTGGAGATCAGCCGCAACCTGCCGGACAAGGAGCCGCGTGAGTACGACCTCGTGTTCGACGTGAAGAGCGACGGTTGGTTCAACCTGTTCCACGCCGCGCACGACATGCCCATCGGCGCTGCCGTCGTGTTCTCGTCGGTCGCCGGTCGCTTCGGCAACCAGGGCCAGACCGACTACTCGGCAGCCAACGACCTGCTGTGCAAGACCATGAGCAGCTTCCGGCGGAACCGGCCCGACACCCGCGGACTCGCACTCGACTGGACTGCCTGGGGCGGCATCGGGATGGCCACACGGGGGTCCATCCCGAAGATCATGGAGATGGCCGGTGTGCAGATGTTGCCGCCCGAAGCCGGCGTGGCGTGGATCCGTCGCGAACTCACCTCGGGAACGATCGACGGTGAGGTGATCGTCGCCGGGGTGCTCGGCCTGATGGCGGCGGAGTATCACCACGACGGCGGCGTCGATCCCGCAGCGTTGGCCGGTGACGACAGCACACACGGCCCGATGATCGGGACCGCGACGATGAGCGTCCACGACGGCGTCGTCGTGCAGACCACACTCGACCCGACCGAACAGCCCTTCCTCGACGATCACCGGATCGACGGTGTTCCGGTCCTGCCCGGCGTCATGGGGATGGAGGCCTTCGCCGAGGCGGCCCGACTGCTCGCTCCGGACCGACATGTGGTCGCCGTCGAGGACGTGACGTTCGCTGCGCCGTTGAAGTTCTACCGTGACGAACCCCGCACGCTCACCGTGCAGGCGGTGGTCCGCCCCGACGGCGACGACCTCATCGCCCACTGCCGGCTCATGGCCGAACGTGTACTCCCGGGGAGTGACATACCCCAGCGGACGGTGCACTTCACGGGACGTGTGCGCCTGGGCATCGATGCTCCGGCAGCGTCCACGGTGGAGCCCATCGACGACCCGAGTGGTCCCTCACTCGACGCCGATCGCGTGTACTCGTTCTACTTCCACGGACCCGCCTACCAGGTCGTCGAGTCCGGGTGGCGCGCGGCGGATGTCTCCGTGGCGTCGCTCGCCGACCCGCTTCCCGACAACCACGTTCCGAGTGATCTGCCGCTCGTGACGGCCCCACGGCTCGTCGAGTTGTGTTTCCAGACGGCCGGTCTGTGGCAGGCAGGGCGAGAGGACCAGCTTGCACTCCCGATGTTGGTCGGCCGTGCACGGGTGGTCGGTGACCCGGCGAGCGCCGCTGCACCGCTGCAGGCACGCGCGCGCCAAACCGCCCCGGGCGTGTTCGACTGCGTCGTGGTCGACGCCGACGGCACGGCCATCGTCGAACTCGAGCAGTACCGCACGATCGCCCTGCCCGCTCCGATCGCCGCCGACGTCGCCGCCGACCTCCACGCGGCGTACCGGGACTGAGCCGAGCATGAGCGACCGGGTCGAGCGACCAGCCATCCAGCGGCTCGGGGTGTTGGACCGCGGCGAATCGGCCGTCCGCGTGCTCCATGCGGTCGGAGGGTTGAACAGTGCGGGCGATGCGCTGCCGATCACCACGGTGCTGTTCCACCGGGACCCTCCCGACCCCACTCCGTGGGACGGCCGCGAAGCGGACGAGGTGCGCAGCCTGACGGCCGACCCGGCCGACGACGAGATCGTCGCGAGCCTGCAGCTGGCACACATCGACACCGTCTGGCTCGGTGACTGGCTGCCGGCGGTGCGAGCCGACCTGATCGCGGCGTGCGAAGCGGGCGGGATCACCGTGGTCGGACCCGATTCGTCGACCGTCCGCAGACTTGCCGATCCGAACGTGTTGCGCGGCCTGCCCAACGGCGACACCACGTTGCGTGTCGACGTACCGATCCGACGGATCGAGATCGATGTGCTCGCCGACCGACAGGGCACCGTCTGGGTGCTCGACACCCGTGACGCCAGCACCAGGCGCGGCGACCAGACGCTGATCGCAGAGGCCCCGTGCACCACGGTCGACCCCGTGCTCTGCGAGGGGGAAGCTCTGGGGTTGGAATACAGATGTCGATAATCGGATAATAGTTCAAGTGGATCCTGAAGATCAGAACACGGGCGACACATATTCTACATCGCATTACAGGATTGAAGTAAATGCAGCGGCAGACAATACAAGGGGTATTACTATTGCTGAAAATTTTGTCGAAGTCTATGGCGTGCAGATTAAAGTTACAAATAATGATTACGACAATGCCACTGGTGTTTATGCATTTAATATCATTGGCAGTGGTGAAATTGTCCTGGGTTATTTAAGGATTGTCGGGAACCTGAATACAAGCCATGATGATGAAGGGTGGGGCATACGCATTACGGATACAGACTACAGCGCTATTATTTATAATAGTGTCGTGTATGACTTTGATCTGCCTGGATCGATGAGGACTATATCTGTCGGCCTTTGATGAAATGGAGTTATACAATGTTGTTGTAGGAAACAGTGCCATTGGATTTTATGAATCAGATTCCCCGATAAACTGCTATAATTGCGCGGCATACAACAACACTGACAACTGGTTTGGAACAACTGGGGTGGAACAAATAATGCAACCGGTCCTGATACTGCCGGCTGCCCGGCCACAACGGGCTCATGCGTAACACTGTCAACGGATGATTCTGATTTTACGGATCCGGATGGCGGCGATTATACAATCACGGATGAAAATTCTGTTCTATATAATGCAGGAAAAGACCTTGACGCAGATTTGGGTGTTGGCTGGCAGGATGATATAATTGGAACAGACAGGAATACAAATACTCCATGGGACATTGGTGCATTTGAATTTATTGACATACTATTGATTGCACCGATGATGTTGATAATGACGAAATATGTGACGACGTAGATAACTGTCTGGAAGTTGCCAATTCGGATCAATCTGATTCTGATTCCGATGGAGTGGGTGATGCGTGTGATGTCTGCCCTGTAACGGCTGATGATCAGTCTGATTCTGACTTCGATGGTGTTGGTGATGCGTGTGATGTCTGCCCTGAAACAGCTGATGATCAGTCTGATTCTGACTCCGACGGTATCGGTGATGCTTGTGACAGCTGCCCTGCTGATCCCGGCAAATCAGAACCCGGCTTATGCGGCTGCGGGATAAGTGACATTGATACTGATGGAGACAACACTCCTGACTGTTATGATCAATGTCCTTCCGATCCCGACAAAACAGAACCTGGAATATGTGGTTGTGGTGTGTCAGATGTAGATTCAGATGGTGATGGTATACCTGACTGTAATGATATTGAAACAACCACAACCACCACAAGTACAACAACCACTACAACAACTACAACCCAGCCACAAACAACGACAACCACTACAACTTTACCTCCGGTAAACGACCAGACGACTTATACGTACGATTTCCAATGGTACAGCGGTGCCAGCCAGCCCTGGGTGTATGAGGCTGCTCCCAAGCTTCTTATCGATGTGTACGAGGACTTATCGACTCCGGAAAACGATGTCTTTTTCAAGATTCGCAACAACATCGATACTCCCCTCGGTTATCTGTCGAGTATTTGTCAAGTACAAGTTGACACCGGCACCACGGCACCTGCCATGTTCAGCAGTTTGGGCATATGGGACTCCTCCCCAGATGTGTATTTTTACAATCAAACTCCTGGAGAACCATTTAATCTGATTGATCTCGCCGTCCCCAAGAATCAGCTGGACTGGTGACTACGCAGTTGGGAACATTAATGCCAGCGTACCGAAAACTGATGGTGTCAATCCTGGTGAATATGCCACTATCAGAGCAATCTTAAGCGACGGGTATCCAGTTTGCTGATGTTATTAACGCCATGGATATTGGACTGACAACAACCTATGTCGACGGCCCGTACAGCGATTGGACACAGGCGGAAAAGGATGCATACAGGGCGGGTGCTCCGAGCGGTCTCCGTTTTGCCATGCTGGTGCACAGCATAGTGCCAAACGAGTGGCATCAAGACGGTCATGGATTGTTCGTTACCAACAGCCTGGTTCACAGCGATGGCACATCACCGCAGATCACCAGCTTGACAGCAGAGCCTTCGAGCATTCTGGACACCGAAACAAGCCTGCTGACGGTGGTGGCGAACGATCCGGACAGCGGTCCGGATCCCTTGAGTTACCAGTGGAGTATTCTTTCTGGCGGCGGTTTCTTTGATGACCCGAACAGCCCGACACCCACGTATATTCCCGAGGACGTGACGGGCACCCAGACGGTGACACTGCGTGTGGACGTAAGCGACGGTGCGGCGACTGTCAGCAAGAGTTGAGCCTGCAGGTGACGGATGCCGATGCGCCGCCGGCGGTAGAACTGCTTTCGGAGGATTTCAGCGATAGCTCTCTCAGCGGTTGGAGTGTCTGGGACGACGGGATCTATACCGCTCCTTCGGACTGGGATGTCGAGGCGGGAGAACTGGTCCAGCGGAGCAATATCTGGGGCGGCAGCAGCTGGGCAGAAGTCTTGCCAAAGCTGGGCACCTACCTGTTGTATGACAATGGCATGGGCTGGCTCGACTACCGGGCAAGCTTTGTGATGCGTGCAGAGGATGACGATGCGCTGGGCATCATGTTCCGCTACCGGGATGCCGACAACTACTACCGCTTCTCCTGGGACAGTCAGCGCAGTTATCGCCGCCTGGTGAAAAACGAAAATGGTGTCTTTACGGAACTGGCGGTGGATCATGTCCCGTATGTGCAGGGGCAGAACTATCAGGTAGAGATCGTAGCCTATGGCACCCAGTTGGAAGTGTGGATTGACGGAATCCGAATTTTTCAGGTTACCGACAGCGCCCATCAGCAGGGCTCGATTGCTTTCTACAGCTGGAATGTCTGTCGGGAGCCTACTTTGATGACCTGGTGGTGGAGGACCTCAGCGGCGGTGCAGCAAATGCTTTCCCGCAGATCACCAGCTTGACTGCAGAGCCTTCAAGCATTCTGGACACTGAAACAAGCCTGCTGACGGTGGTGGCGAACGATCCGGACAGCGGTCCTGATCCCTTGAGTTACCAGTGGAACATTATTTGCTGGCGGCGGTTTCTTTGATGACCCGAACAGCCCGACACCCATGTATATCCCTGCGGACGTGACGGGCACCCAGACGGTGACGCTGCGTGTGGACGTAAGTGACGGTGCGGCGACTGTCAGCTGAAGAGTTGAGTCTGCAGGTGACGGATGCCGATGCGCCGCCGGCGGTGGAACTGTTTTCAGAGAACTTCAGCGATAGCTCTCTCAGTGGTTGGAGTGTCTGGGACGACGGGATCTATACCGCTCCCTCAGACTGGGATGTCGAGGCGGGAGAACTGGTCCAGCGGAGCAATATCTGGGGCGGCAGTCAACGGGCAGTCTTGCCCAAGCCGGGCACCTACCTGTTGTATGACAATGGCATGGGGTGGCTCGACTACCGGGCAAGCTTCGTGATGCGTGCAGAGGATGACGATGCGCTGGGCATCATGTTCCGTTACCGGGATGCCGACAACTACTACCGCTTCTCCTGGGACAGTCAGCGCATCTATCGCCGCCTGGTGAAGAACGAAGGTGGTGTCTTCACGGAACTGGCGGTGGATCATGTCCCGTATGTGCAGGGTCAGAACTATCAGGTGGAGATCGTAGCCTATGGCACCCAGTTGGAAGTGTGGATTGACGGAATTCGGATTTTCCAGGTTGCTCGACAGTGCCCATCAACAGGGCTCGGTTGCATTCTACAGTTGGAATTCGGCGGGAGCCTACTTTGATGACCTGGTGGTGGAGGACCTCAGCGGCGGCGCTTATTGATCCAACATACTACGAAAAGCGACAACAAAGTTTCAGAGTCGCGCATTCGCACAAGCAGACGGTGTGGAAGGTCGAAGATTCGTTTGCCTTTTTAGCCCCGCCCGTTGATCAGCAATACTTTCGAAACAGCTGAAGTTTACTTGGTTCAATAGTGTAATCAAAAACAGTCTAGGCTAAAGTGAGTGAAGAATTTCAAACCTAACCTGACAGATATTTATTTTGATGGGGTTGTCTGTCAGGTTAAGTTTAGGTTAAAAGTTTTTTCCCCCCACAGTTCCCATCTACAAGAGTTTTGATGGAAGTTATGCCTCATCACATCTTATCCTGATATATGAGCTCATTATTATAAAAAAGTTACTTTTCCCAGAGCCCTAAATAGTCATTGAAAGCTACGTGTTGTAGTAGTAATTTTTTATAGTGAAAAACATAAAGATACACTAGATTTAATGCTTTTGGGGGCATTATTAAGTTTAATTGCATATAAGTTT
>CAVVWT010000015.1:0-87578 GCA_963752085.1 Ilumatobacteraceae bacterium | reverse complement strand
CCCGCGTCTGCCAGTTTCGCCACCCGGGCGGGGTGCATCAGCAGACTAGGGCGGGCGCGGCAACCTGTGGGCTCCGGCGATGTCACGATGCAGCGCGCAACTCCTGGGCAGCCATCACCTCCCACAGCTCGTTGCGGACTCGATCGGCATCTGGTGGCCGCAAATTGTTGGCAACCACGATCCCTTCGATCATGTCGGCCACGACTGCTTCGCGCGGGCGACCTTTCACTCTCACCGATACGACCGAGTCACCAGCGGGCGACGTGGGCGATCGCGGACGGCGCCGGATGCTGCGATCGACTCCGACGAGGCGTGGGGGGCAGCGGAAGCTCGGCGCCACCAGCGACCGCCGCTCCGCTGCTCGGGCGAGCGCCCGAGCAGCATGTGCGTATTCGACGGTCGAGGAGAACTCCATACCTCCATCATGACGGAGGGGTACTCCAGGGTTGTCGCCGACCGATCAGCCCTCGGGAACCGGGTCGGCGGGAGGCACCTCGGTGATCGGCGGTGGCTCGGGGAGAGCGCCGGGACCGAGATAGACGATCACCTTGGCGACGCCGATGCCGGACACCGGTGGCGCTTCCGCTGCCGGCAGGATCGAGATGTCGTCGAGCGAATAGCCCAGGTCGGTGGCCACGATCTGAGCCTCAGCGAGGAACGGCTCGATGTAGTAGATCCGCGTTTGCTGCGCCTGCGCGGCGCCGACGACCCCCCGGACGTCGAAGTACCCGCGATCGGTGAGGCGGTCGATCACCGGCTGCAGTCGCTCTCCGGCGCTCGTCCCGTTCACCACCAGAACGCCGACGAAGAAACGTTCGGTCGGCACTGCGGTGGTCGGCGGAATCGTCGTGGTGGTGGTCGTCGTCTCCGGCAGCGTGGTGGTGGTCGTGGTCGTCGTGGTGGTCGTGGTGGTGGTTGGTGGAACAGTGGTCGTCGTGGTGGTCGTCGTCGTGGTCGGAGCCGGCCCGTCGTCGGTGGTTTCGAGAAACACGAGGGTCGCCAGCAGCCCTGCAACGATCGTGCCCAAGATGATGTTCAGCGCAGTTGTACGGGACATGGATCGGAAACGATGTTGAGTAGTGCGGCGTTCAGCCGAGGATCGGCAACGACTCCACGTCGCGGCCGAGATAGAGAAGGATCTGAGCGGACTCACCGAGCCCCGGTACCAGGGGTGCAGCGTCGAACGGGAAGATGAGGCCCGCTTCGAGGCCCACCTCCTCGGCCAGGCGTTCCGCCGGACCTTGGAATCCCTCGACGGCGTAGATCACCGTGACGTCGACGATCTCGTCACCGTCGAACGAACCGACGTCGACATAGCCGAGCTCCTCCAGAGCGTTCGAAACTCGCGTGGCCGAGCCACCCACGTTGGCGCCATTCGCCACATCCACGAAGATCTCGGATCGCTCCGGAAGCGGAACCGTGGTGGTCGTCGTGGGTGACGTGGTGGATGTGGTGGATGTGGTGGTCGTCGACGACGAGGTGGTCGTGGATGTGGTGGTCGTCGACGACGAGGTGGTCGTGGATTCGCCGGGCTCGGTGCCTTCCGGCTCGGTGACCTCCGGCTCGGTGACCGGGGCGGAGGTGTCAGGTGTGGTCGTCGCGGTTGCCGAGGGCGGCGGGAGCATCGGCTCCTCTGATGCCGATTCGGGGATGCCCGCGATTGCGACACCGGCGCCGATGCTGAGGAGCACTACCACGATGTAGACCCAGACCTGCGACTTCATGACGCTCGGAGGCTACCGACCGCACCCTTCGCAAGGGTGGATCCGCGGCCTACAGTCGAGCGTGATGAGCGGTGTCGTCGAGGGCCTCAGCCCAGTGCAGCAGCGCACACTTGACGTGTTGCGCCGATCGGGCGATCCCGTCGTGTTCGACCCCGCGTTCGTCGACGAACTCCGCAACGAGATGCGGGCGGCTCTCGACCACTTCGCGAGCCGACTCGACGCGAACGACGAGGTGTGGGTGTCCAAGCACCGCATTGCCTCGGTCCTCGAATGTGAAGAACACCATCTGCTCCCCGACGAGTTCGAATGGACCACGGCCAACGCGAAGGGAACCATCGCTCATCGCGGGATCGAGCTGCTGCTGTCGTGGCCGCGCCGCCTCGGCACGCCCAGCCCGATCGACCTGGTCGACGAGGCGATGGCCAGACTTGCGGACGAGAACCGCGGGATCGGTCAGTGGATCGACACCCTCTCCCCCGCGGACGAAGCCGATGTGAGGGGGCAGACAGTCGTGCGCGTGACCCAGTTCGTCGAGAACTTCCCACCCCTGAGCCCGAAGTGGGCTCCGGTGACCGAGGCGTCGATCCGATGGCCCAACGCGGGACCGATCACGTTGTCCGGCAAGGTCGATCTACTGTTCGGCCGGCCCAGTGGCCGCGAAAGTCGAAAGGTGATCATCGACCTGAAGACCGGTCGACCCAATGCCCGCCACCGCCAGGACCTCGCCTTCTACGCACTGCTCGAAACACTCGTCCGCGAAATCCCGCCACGGAAGGTCGCGACGTTCTACCTCGACTCCGCCGAGGCCCACGCCGACGACGTGTCCGAGCGCATGTTGGAGACGGCGATGCGCCGTACGCTCGACGGGCTGCACCGGCTCATCGAACTCGAGTCCGAGGGCCGCCCACCCACGCGGCGCCCCGGGGTCAGTTGTCGGTGGTGTCCGATCAGCGACTCGTGCACCGATGGCCGCGCGTACCTCGAGGGGCAATTCGCAGACAACTGAGCCGAGGAGCCGTCGTCGATAGCGTGTCAGCGATGACGATCGATCGGAACAGCAGGGTGTTCGTGGCTGGTCACGGTGGCCTCGTCGGATCGGCGATCATGCGCCGCCTCGAGCGGGATGGGTTCAGTGACATCGTCACCGCGACACGAGCAGAACTCGACCTTCGCGACCAGGCGGCGGTGACGCGTTGGTTCGACGAGCAGCGTCCCGACCACGTGTTCCTGGTTGCCGGGACCGTCGGTGGGATCATGGCCAACAGCACGCGCCCCGCCGAATTCATCTACGACAACATGATGATCCATGGCACGGTCGTGCACGCCGCTCACCTCAGCGGAGTCAGCAAGCTGCTGTATCTCGGCTCGTCGTGCATCTATCCGCGCCTTGCGGACCAGCCGATCAGCGAGGACGAGTTGCTCACCGGTCCGCTCGAGCCGACGAACGAGGCCTACGCAATCGCGAAGATCGCCGGAATCAAGCTCTGTCAGGCCTATCGGCAGCAGTACGGCTGCGACTTCATTTCGGCCATGCCGACCAACCTCTACGGCCCGCATGACAACTTCGACCTCACGTCCAGCCATGTCCTCCCGGCGCTGATCCGCAAGTTCCACGACGCCCACTCGACAGCCGACAAGGTCGTCGAGGTATGGGGCACGGGTTCACCCATGCGCGAGTTCCTCCACGTCGACGATCTCGCAGACGCCTGCCTGTTCTTGATGGACGAGTACAGCGACGTGGGCCACGTCAACGTCGGCACCGGCGTCGATCTCCCGATCCGAGATCTGGCCGAGAAGGTCCGCGACATCGTGTGCCCTGAAGCCGTGCTGCGGTTCGATTCGTCGAAGCCGGACGGCATGCCCCGCAAGGTGCTCGACACCTCGAAGCTCAACGCTCTCGGCTGGGAGCCGTCGATCGATCTCGATACCGGGATCGCCTCGACCTACGCGTGGTTCGTCGACCGGATCGCCAACGAGTTGGAGCTACGCGGCGCCTGAGCGACCGGCACATCGCCAGGCTCCGCGGGGCTCATCAGGCGCCGAGGAGCATCTCCCGTCGGCGGAACACCGCCACCGCCATCACGCAGATCGCAACGATGAACAGACTGCGGACAACGGTCCTGATGTAGTCGCTGCTGACCGTTTCACCCGCCGCGACCCCCCTGGCCTGCGTCACGTCGACATCGGCGCCCGAACCGGCAGCTGCTCGGACGGTGATGGTGAATTGGCCGAGCGACCCCGACCTCGATCCCTCGACGGAACCTGTGAAATCACCGAGCGAAGATGGTGCGACGACCACGCCGGTCGCCGAGGCAGTCCGCGTTGACCCGTCGGGGTCGGCGGTGCACGAAACCCGATCGGTCGAATCAACGAGTGTCACGGTGACGCGCTCCCCGACGGTGCAGTTGACCGTCACGGTCACCTGGTAGCCGGGGCCTCCTGAGGCAGGGGTGGCGACGACGGAGATCCCGTTGGGCGGGTAGGCGTTCGCGGCGTCGGCGACGTTGCCGAGCCCGAACACGGCCACCACGATGGCGGTGAAGACGGCTGAGAGCTTGTTCATGGTCGGGCCTCCCGGGCCATGTCAGTGCGTGTGGCTGATCTGCAGTACTGCAAGCGGCGTCCGGCACAGAATCTTCAGGTCGCTGCCGATGGACCACTGCTCCACGTACTGGCGATCGAGATCGATCCGGTCGCCGGCATCGACGCTCGAGCGCCCACCGACCTGCCAGAGGCCCGTCATTCCGGGGCGCATCAGGCGGTAGAGGTGCTGGTCGTGCCGCGGGCGGATCGCCAGTTCCTCGTAGAGCAGCGGACGGATCCCGACGAGGCTCATGTCGCCGCGCAGCACGTTCAAGAGCTGCGGCAGTTCGTCGAGGCTCGTCTTGCGGAGCACGCGCCCGATCTTGGTGATCCGCGGGTCGGCATCCCCGTCGAGCTTGAAGTCGTTGGCGAGGTACTGACTCCGGAGGTCTTCGTTCGTGTGGAGGAGATCATGGGCGCCGTCGCACATCGAACGGAACTTGTAGACGGTGATCGGGTCACCGTTGCGACCGACACGGGTCTGTGCGAAGAACACGCCGCCACGGCTGGTGGCGGCCACGAGGAGGGCGACGACCGCCATCGGCATGGCGAACACCACGAGGGCGACGAGCGCGACGACGATGTCGATCGTTCGGCGGATCGTGGCGCCGGCTTCGATCCGTTCGCTTGCCGGCCGATGCTCGACCGGAGCACCGACAACGACATGCCGCGACCGACTCCGCGCCGACGTCGGATGGAGCACTGGGCGCGACGAGGGAGCCAGATCGAGTGCACTGATCGCGCGTCGACTGATTGCTCCGGTCCGAACCCTCGTGAGCGTGGTTCCATCCACGACCCGACCTTCCGCCACTGTCTGCATGACCAGTTCATCGGCCGCTTTCTCGTGCGACTGAAGCAAGAACGGGTCAAGTCAGGTGTCGGAACGCTGTGCGAGTGGTTGGTCGAAGCGGGTCACCTCGTCAGCGCCGGCGGGCTCGCCCGGACTCCCGACATCGGTCGTCGACGCGACGTCGAACTCGAGGATGTAGTCGGCCGATTCGCCGGGCCCGAGTGTGAGGAAGTGCGCGAATGCACCCCACCCCGCCTCACGCTGTGGTTCGAGGTCGAGCGACCGGCCGTCGAGGCTGGCGCCGCTCAACGCCGCGGGTCCGTAGAAGCTGACCCACAGACGGCTCGTACCCCTTGGCAGGCCAAGGGCGTTGCCGATCACGTAGTCCGGCAGTCCTGAGGCGGGAGCGTTGTTGGTGAGGGTGACTTCGGCGACGAGCCTGTGATTGCCGTCGGCGTCCGGCTCGCTGCGGGTGACGATCTGGCGGTCGAGGAAGACGTCGATCTTGCTGGCACCGGCGTTGGTCACGGCGACCGAGAAACCACCGTCCTCACCGAGCGGTGGGATGCCACCGAGCAGACCGATCCGGCCGAGTAGGGCTTGCTCCCCGGCGTCATCTGTCCAGAGCAGGAGGCGGCGCTCTGCGACGAGGGGGGCAAGGTCGGTGGCCAGGTTGGCCGGCTCAGGCAGATCACCGGCGAGGAGTCGCGTGACGACTTCCCTTCCGAGCGTCTCGAGGGCGTCGACGCGTTCGTCGTTGTCGATGCCACCACCGTCCCCGTCGGCCGCAAGCAGGTACTGATCCTCGAGGATGAACTGGGCGGCGTCACGCGGGCGGACGGTGACACCGAATTCGGAGAGCTCGATCGGCCCGGTGTACGCCATCAACGCCTCGACCACGTGAGGGTCCATCACGACCACGCCGTCGATGTCTCGGCCACCGCTCTGGGGGTACAGGATGGTCGCGACCTCGGCGACGTAGGGAAAGTGGGCGGGCATCGTGATGTTCGACCAGGCGCGGTCGGCGACGCCGCCGTTCTCACCGGTGTTGAATCCGAATCGCCCGTAGCGGGTGAGGAATTCGACGGGGCACGAGTCGCAGCGGACGTCGGATTCCGCCACGGCGGCTTCGAGGTCGGATCGGCGGGAGAAGTCGCCCACCGAGATGCGTCCGTCGTCCACGTTCACCTCGGCGTAGTTTCCGACGAATCCGCCGAGGCCGCGTGCCTCGGCAGGCGACGTGAAGAGGATGAGGTAGTTGCGTTCGCCGACACCACCGAGCATCTGCGGGGCGAGCCGCACCGCGTCGATGGCGTTTGCGAGGCGCGGTTCCTGGCGGGCGAGATCATCATCCAGCTCATCAAGCTCCTGGTTGATTCGCTCGATCAGCCAGGGCGACCGCACGTCCAGGGTCACGGCTTGGAGGTCATCGAGGGATTGCTGCACCGCAACGAGCGGAGCTTCGGCTGCGCGCACCGCGTCGAGGTCGATTGCACCGCCGCGTACAGCGAGCTCGGCGGGATCGATCTGGCGGAGGGACGATGCGGCCTGGGCCATGCCCTCTGCGGCAGCATCAGCGAGGTCGGCGCCTGCCCGCGCGTTCTGGCCGACGACGGGGAGCAATCGGGCTGGGAGAGCGAGCGGGCCGCCGAGGTCAGCGCTCGCCGATTCGAAGTCGGCAGCGGACCGCTCGAAGAGGTCGGCCGCCAGGTCGTAGTCGCCATCGTCGAGAGCATCGAGCGCCTGGCGCGGCAGATCTCGCACCGCCGGTGATCTCGAGTCGGGCCGACGCCGCTCCGAAGGCGAACCCGACGAGCGCCAGCAGCGCCAATCCCCCGACGGCGCCGATCGCGATCCATGCCGGCCGCCGGATCGCCGACTTCCGCCTGCGGAGCCCGAGGACCAGCAGCGCCGCGCAGACGCTGACACCGATCACCGCCGACAGACCGTGGGATCCCTCGAGATCCGACCGGATCAAGGTGTTGACCGCAATCGCACCGATCACAGCTCGTGTGGTGCCGTTGTCGCGCTGCTGAACGCCCACGGTGAGACCGGCGATGAAGCCGATGATTCCCATCGCGCCAACGATCGGGTCGAGAGCGATGCTCGCACCGATTCCACAGGCGGCCGCCCCCGCCCACCATGGCGCGGACGCTGATGCCCAGGTCACGGCCACACTTGCAGCAAGCACGAGGACCACGTCGAGGGCCGTCATCCCGACCGGAGATGCTCCTGCCGCTACGGCGCCGCCCGCCCCGACGACCGCGACGATGGTCGCAATGCTCTCAGGTACCCGGTTCCGACGAAGTACTCGGTCTCGTTCGATCATGGGCAGCACCTCACAGCGTGTGCGCCGGGGCCCGCAGAGGCTTCGCGGCCGGCAGACTCAATTCCGTCGCCCGGGGAGAAGATCGGAGATCGACCGCCAGATCCGCCGCATGCGACCACCAGCGGCGCCCTCGCCAACCTCGGCGCAAGCGCACATCGCCACGTAGAGATCCAAGGTTTGCTGACCCATTCGAACCTCGCTGTATGTCCGTCGCACGGTTTCCCAGCTCGCCTCCGATCGTTGTTCCCACATCCCTCGATCCGTCAGAACGCCCGCTATCGCGGACGCAACACGTTCTGGACGAGCTGTATCCACGAGATAGCCACACGAGGGGTCGACCACATCGCGGTGGCCGACCACATCACTCACCACCGCAGGAGTGCCTTCGGACATCGCCTCGAGCAATGCGAGTGGAAGTCCTTCCCATCGTGCGGTCGAGAGATAGCACAACGACGTGCGCAGATGTTGACGAACGTCGTCCACGTCACCGATCGGAAAGATCACGTCGGCGAGGCCGCGAGCCTCGACGGATTTCGCGAACGACTGACGCCCGGGACCATCACCCATCACGACAACGCGAACTCCAGGAAGCAACCCACGCAGGTCTTCGACGATCGGGATGATCGCTTCCGCATTCTTCTGGTAGTTGTAGCGAGTCACAACCGTCAACCCGCTCCGCGCAGCGTACGGCTCGACGACATCTGGGACTCGCACGCCATTCTCTATGAGGTGACACTTCGATTCTGAAACCATCCTCGAATCGAGAAGTACTTCCCTTTCCTCTCGGGACACAGAGATCACGGCTGAGGTCCACAGGCTCATGAACGCCTCGAGCATCCGGTAGCTCGCGCGTGCCACGCGCGAGTACTCCTCGACGTGAACGCCGTGAAAGGTGTGGACCACCGGGATGCCGAGCCAGCCACCGAGTGGGCGGCTGTACATGCCCGCGCCCTTCCCGTGCGAGTGGATCAGCTCGATCTCATGATCGCGGCAATACCGCCGCAAACCGAGAAAGCCGGACAAGGACACCCGGCGGTGAGGAATCGCAATCGAGCCTGCCGACGCCGAAACGAATCGATCCCAGAAGGCTCCCGACGAAGGTGCCGCGATGTGCGACTCGGCACTCGACGCGTGCTGCTGCATCAGCTGCAGTACGTGCTGCGGCCCCCCGCCGACATCTGACCGGACGGAGATGTGAAGGATGCGCGGCGTCAACGTCCCACCTTGCGAGGTCCGACTGTCGAACGGCTCATCCGCAACACCAACTCGTTGTTCGCACCGACGAAGAGAAGTGCCGGCCACCAGGAGACATTGAGCGCAATCGAGGCCAGCCCACCGGCGATGAGCAGGGACCGCGGAATCGGCGTCAACGACCTGGCTATCCTGCCACGCCGCCCGAACCGCCGGAAGAGAACCGCCTGCCGGACAACGAAGAGGAGAGACGCAAGCCCAAACACTCCCCCGATGGCGAGCCGTTCCAGAAATCCGTTGTGCGCCGCCTTGGAGACACCGGTGCGCTCGGCGATCGAACTCCTCAAGTCTTCCGGCGACGTCCCGAGAACTGGACTGTCTGCCCAGGCCTCAACTGTCGCGTTCAGAAGTACCGCCCGTTCCGTGAGGGAGTCATCCTGATATCCGTCGAGCCCGTCGATTTCATCAGCGTCAAAGGACTGCACGAATGTCGTCACGTCGTCGAGGCGGGCGCCAGAGTACAGCGACTCGAACTCCCGGGGCGCGGCGAGCGCCAACAACACAAGAGCCAGCACAACGACACCCGTGACGGCCGCAGCGCGGCGAAGCCAGATGACCGCCGACTTGGACCACGTGACGCCGAACAATATGAGAACCAAGAGGATCGCCAGGCCCATTCGGGAGCCGGTAGCGACGATGCCGGCCATCGCGAGAGCGCCGAAGATCAACCGAAGTCGACGCTGTCGCACGACCTGTGCGAAGCCATACGACACTGCGAAGGTGTACGCAGCGAAGTTGGCATCCTCTTGAAGGCCTGTCGGACGTGACTTCGACTGGAAGCTGACTCCAGCGAACGACACTCTCGGAATGATGTCGACCCACTGCAGGAGCGCGATCAGGCTGCTCAGCGACGCCAGGGCACACCACGCCAGGGCAAACCACGTCGTGACGCGCTCCGGCGAACGCCGGAACGCGTCGACGATCAGGACCGAGCAGAGGAAGAGCACCGTCGTGGACAGCATCGGAGCGAAGGTCTGCACCGGGTCCGGCAGGCCGATAGCCAGCAACTCGAGGAACCAAAACCAACACAGCCACGTGGGAAGGGCTGCGTCGAGATGACGGAACAGCGCGGCAACCAGTGCAAACGACAGGACGATTTCGTCGATTGAGAGCGGTGAGGACCAGAGACCGACACCGATCTCCAACACTTGTGAAGCAGCGAGGGCAACGACGAGAACGACGATCGAGAGATCGACGCCGGCGGGCTCTCCGAGCGACGGCAACGGGGCTGCTCGTTCCGCTGAGCCCTCCACCACGGTCATCGGCTGGAATAGCCCTTCACTCTGCCACGTACGACCTCGAGGTGGTATCGAACGCCCCACCGATTGCGGCCACACAACGCGACGACCGCACCTCCGAGTGGACGCGCGATGCGGTATGCGGCGAACCAGCGTGGGTAACCGTGGACCTTCAGGAGCCGACCGAAACTCGGGGACTGAGTCGTGGCACGGCGAACGAGCGATTCGCCATACTCCGAGTCGGGACGAGGATGGTGCACGACGAGTGACGGGAGATAACGAAGCGAGGCACCCGCAGCGAGCATCCTGATCGGAAGATCGTAGTCTTCCCCTCCCGTCCATCGCGTGCCGCTGCCGAGGCCGAGTTCTTCGTCGAACCCATCAACGGCTGAGATCGCGGCCGCACGAATGAACATGGTGATCGAGGCGGAGGTTTCGAAGACGTTGAACTTGGTGACGGCTGCCTCCGTGTCCTTGAAACGGGCAATATCGCGCCCTGCTGCGTCACAGCCTCGCCCGAAGAAGCCATCGACGCTGGCCTGTTCAGCGAACAATCGCATGACCCGATCGAGGACATCAGTGGGATACCAGCAGTCGTCGTCCGGAAATGCCACGACTGAATAGGTGGCGACTGCGAGACCCACGTTCCTCGATTTCGACAATCCCACACCTGACCGGACGATCCTCAGTTTGATGCTGCCCTCCCATCGAGTGAGAAATAGCGGCAGATCAAAGGAATAGTTTTGATCGACGACGACGACCTCAATATTGCTGTACGACTGCTGTCGCACACTCTCGAGAAGCCGTTCGATCTCGTCCAAACGCTTCTCGGAGTTGATCGTGCAGAGTATGAGCGAGATCCCGCATCCCGGCGGTGAGCTCTGATCGGCATCGCTGGGCGTCATCTATCGATCCACAGATGAAGAATGGTGACGGACGATTGAAGGCTGCCGAAAGATAGGGATGTCATACGTCGAATATGAGAGATGATCGAGAACAACCCAAAGGCTCGCAAACCAAGCCCAACGCAGAGGTCGATGATGTCTCGATATTTCTCGATTCATGTTTCATGATTGTCGGCTCTCCCCCTGACGCCCACCTTGGAAATCCTACCGCGGAGCAATGTCATCGCCCTCCGCCTCACTTCTCGTCGAAAACAATACCCAGAATGACGACGTACCCGAGGTGATGTCGACACAGAGCAGCAGCGCTGATGCCTTGTGCGGCAATACCGAACGCGACACATGCAGCTCCGCCGACCGGACCCCAGACGGCCACGAGTACCGGTCCGGTGACGATCACACAGGCGGCGGCAACAAGGCTCGACGCAAGCTGTGATCGTTCACGGTTGATCATCGCGAGCGTTGCCCCCGAGACAGATGTCGCAGCATTCACTGCTTGCCCGAACAGAAGCACCAGAATTGTGATCAGCGCTTCCCTGTCGGGATAACCGCCAAGGCGCATGAGCGGCACGGACAGCGCGGCTGACACGCCCAACACGACGGCCGACGCCACGGCGATCGTACGCGAGGCGGCGACGAGTACACGACGGAGTTCCTCCGGCCGGTCGTCCGCATACGCTCGCGCGATGTCCCTCATGGCCACGAGGCTTGTGGCCCCAACGATGATCGTGGTCGGACTCGACATCCGGAGTGCGAACGCGAACTTGCCGACGTCGGCGAACACGGCCGACGCTCCGAGGAGAAAGACCGGCCAAAAACGTGTGAGATACCCAGCGAGATCGGCTCCGAGCAGTGGCAGTCCGGTTCGAGCGATCGCTGCGGTCTGTGCCGTGGCCGGACTGAAGGGAAAGAGGTTCGCTCGCTCGAGCCACGCGTAGAACGCGGCGACGAAAACCGACGCCAGCGACAGAACGACGAGACCGCTCCTGACGCCAAGGTCGACCGCTGCGATTCCACTCACCCCCACCACGATGATCAGGGCGAGGGCCCCGCTCAGCTGGGAGTCGGCGATGGACCCCGAGATTCGTTTACCGTCGCTCAGCCTGAGGCCGCCGAGATACGTGGTCACGACGTAGGAGAACAGGAGAACGACCATGGGAGCCCAGTACGGCCCGAGCCGTTCTGCCAGGACAGTCCCGCGTTGCTCGCCCAACTTCACCAACGCAAAGGCGACCACCGCTGTCACCGAGGCGGCGGTCGTCACGAGAACGAGGCCTGAGCCAGCAAGTTGCTTTCGCAAACGGGCTTCGCCCGCCGACGCCTGAAGACTGACGATCGCCTGCCTCGTCCCGAATTGCCCGAGGGTGGAGAGGCCGACGGCGAACGTGAGGATCAGAGCGAACGATCCATAGCCATCAGGCCCGAGGATGTCGGCGATCGCAATCTGAAATCCAAGCGCACCAGCGGCCACCAGAACCCTTGCGCCGATTGCTCCTACGGAGGCGTTGACGATCTGATTCCGAGAGCTCCTACGAAACCGTTTAGGCCACAACTGATGACCCGACCTGGCGCGGATGGCCGCTCGCCCACACTTGCGTCAGACGGCAGGTGTACGGGTTCATTCTCTGGTCCGCCCGTCCGGAGCCGAGCGACCGATTCGCGTCCGGACCTTCGCCTGAAGCAGGGACGGCGATCGGACTGCTCGGCGGGCCCCCCTGAGCTTCCGTCGAAGCGGCGTCACGACCCGATACTTCACATCAGACCTCAAGCGTTGCAGTCCAGTGGACGCACCGACCGGTGCCAGTTCGTATCCAAAATGATCAAGCATCTCTCGAGGTATGAGATCTTGAATCAGAGCAATGCTCTGATCGTCGAGTTCCTTCCTCCACACCTCTGCCCGACTTGGGTCCGGAGGCTGCGCAACTCGCGAATGCAACACCCGATCCGAGGATGGAATGCTTGCGGCATAGTCGGGGCTCACGGATTGGCCCGTCGCGCAATCTCCATGCAGATCTTGCAGCGAAAGGAGCTGACCGATTTCTTCAAGAATTCCTGGGGCGTCATGGAAGAGATCCTCGTACCGGATGACCAGGCACCTCGCTGGCGGATTCATTGCGACGGAGGCTGTCCGTATCCACTCGTCAGCAAGCTGGTGAGGGCTCATGGAGAAATCAAGTGACGAATGGGTCGTGAGAGCCCGACAGTGAGAGGCATAGACACCGCGGGGGTCTCGAATCATGACAATTCCGGACGCAGCCGAGTCCTGCCGGAGCACCCGATCCAGAGTCCAGGGCATGACGGGATCGCCCTTGTGAACAACCTTGAGTGGTGATCCCGTCTGACGGCCTGACGCCGCCCAGATCAGACGTCGAAGCAGTTGCTCGCCGTGGACTGGTGCCGACAGTTCGTCGGCGGCCGATTCGATCGTCTCGTCGCCCCAGTTCCGAATTCTCGTGGCGCTCGGGAGAGCCTCGAGATACCTCACCGCTTGAGACTGGCGGGAGAACACCAAGTGCCTCCGGCTCAGACCGTAGAGCTCGGGAGGGAGCGAGGCTTCCTGGAGCACGACCGCAGAGGGGTACCGGTCAGCGATGAGCCGCGCGAGCAGCGTGGATCCTGATCGGCTCACATAGGTGAGATACAAGATCTCGAGTTGGCCCGCGGACGACACCTTCCAACCATAGTCATCGGAGGGGCCCGCAGTCTGACTCATTTCAGGATCACAATCTGTCCACGATTCTTGTCTTGGCGCGAAGAACTGCTCAGCAAATCTCGCCGGCAGCCAAGGGAACCGTCGCCAAACATGCCACTCAACTCGAATGGACTTCTCGCCTTGATATGCACGATCATCGAGCGATGAGCGGAAGCACGCATATCGAGAACGATCACGCCAAATGGAAAGTCAGGTCCGGGCCCATGAGCTGGCAAAATGCGATCGTGTGAACTCGCCGCGATTTGACACAGAGAACATTCACCTGACTCCGGCTCATCACTCGGACGATCCCGTCAGTCGCCCGAAATCCACTCTTCAGGTGTTCGAAGACGAGATCAGAGACGGCGACGACAATACTTCTTTCCCAGACCGATGCAATCGGTTTCTCGGTCCAGTTTCTACCCCGTGCCGCCCCGCCTCACCGCGTTGCCAATCGCCGGGTCCCGTCGGCTGCACACGTGCTCCGCTACGTTCAATGTGTGTCCTCCTGGTCGCGAGCCGCAGTTGTCCAGGAGTGGATCGCCGGTCGGGCGGGCAGCGAAAAGGTCTTCGAGCGAATCGCCAGCGTGGTCCCGCAGGCTGACCTGTTCGCGCTCACTCACCAGCCGGGCGTCAAGATCGACACGGGCGCTCGCGAGATCCAGACGACTTTCCTCGACCAGAAATTCTTCCGAGAGCACCGTGCCACGTCACTGCCGCTCATGCCAGTCGCGTGGTGGTCGCTCCGCCATCGGAAGGACTACGACTTGATCATCACGTCGGCGCACGCGTTCGCCCGCGAGTTCGCCGGCGCCCGCCCGACGGCCACTCACCTCTGTTACGTCCACAGTCCGATGCGGTACGCCTGGGAACGCAAGATCGACCCGCGGACGAGCTCCAGGATCAACGCCTTGCCGGCAGCGGTATTGCGTCTCCTCGATCGTCGCACGGTGGCAGGCGTGACCGGGTTCGCCGCGAACTCGCTCGAGACCCAAGACCGCATCAGGCGGCATTACGAACGAGACTCCGAGATCATTCACCCGCCGGTCGACACCGCATTCTTCGGACAGGTCACCCGCTCCCCCGAGGACTACGTGCTCGCATTTGGTCGCTTCATTCAATACAAGCGCTTCGACCTAGCAATCGCCGTCGCCGACCGACTCGGCACACCACTCGTCATCGCAGGTTCCGGACCGCTGGAAGACGAGATCCGGCTCGCAGCCGAAGCTGCTCGGATCCCGGTACGGATCGTCGTTCGGCCGAGCGACGACGATCTCCTGCAACTGCTCGCCGGGGCCCAGGCGTTGCTGTTTCCCGGTATCGAAGACTTCGGAATCGTCCCGGTCGAGGCCCAGGCGGCCGGCGTACCGATCGTCGGTCCCCGCCTCGGAGGCCTCCGAGACTCGGTCGAGGACGGCGTCACCGGCATTCTGACCGAGGACCAGTCAGTCGAATCGCTCGCCAAGGGAGTGGAGATCGCACTCGGAGAACAGCTCGGTGGTGCCCCTTGCCAACAGTGGGCGACCCGCTTCCGACCCGAGCGGTTCGACGAACAACTCCTCGACTGGATCGCGCAGCACACCTAAACAGCCTGCTGTTTCCACTCGTGATCTCGACGCGAGATTGACTGCTTCACGCCGGCCCATGGGAATCCTCTGCCCGATCGTCTGCGTTCAGGATCCCCAGCTCAGCGAGCTGAACCAGGCCGTCGCGTAGCCATCCGCACACCGCAGCGTGATCCTGACCGGTTCCTGCGACGATTTCGGTCACGACATCCGCAGTCCGTGCCGTGCCGTCACATGCATCGAGCACCAACGACAGCCCCTCGTCCAGGCGATGCGCCGCTCGCTGCTCAGGGACCAGGACCACGAGTTCGGTCTCGAACTCGGCCGTGAGCACGTCGGGCCGTTTCCTCGGCATCACCTCGGGGAGACGCATCACGCCCGCGCGTCGACCGAGGCGGTCGACGGACCCGCACCCTCCTTGGCGGTGTAGCCGTATTCGTACGCCCGCGCGTCAACGACGCTTGCTTCGTTCAGCACCGTGCCCAACACGTTGGCGTCGACCTGCCCCAACCGTTCCATCGCCCGGCCGACCGAGCGCGAGTCGGTCGACTGCCCCGAGACGACGAGGATGACTCCGTCGACGAGGCCGGCGAGAATCTGCGGGTCGGACACGGCCAACACGGGAGGCGAGTCGATGACGACGAGATCGAACTTCTGGCCGATCTGTGCGAGCGCCCTGCGGATGCCGTCACCGGCAAGCAACTCGGCGGGATTCGGAGGCATGTCGCCGGACGGGATCACCAGCAGGCCGCCGGCATCACCCAGCTTCTGTGCCACGTCGCCCATCCCGACCTCACCCAGCAGCACGTTCGTCAGGCCCTTGTCGTTGCTGACTCCGAGGAACACATGGACCTGCGGCTTGCGCAGGTCGGCATCGATCAGGAGCACGCGCTGGCCGGCGTTCGACGCCGCCACCGCCAGGTTGGTGGCCGTTGTGGTCTTACCGTCGCCGGGGTGCGCGCTCGTCACCTGCACGAGCTGCAGCTTGCTCTCCAGGGCCATGAACCGGACGGCCGTGCGCAGGTTTCGATAGGCCTCTGCCCACGAGGAGCCGGGATCGGATCGCGAGATCACGACCGGCACGGCGTCCTTCTTGGATCCGGGGACCCGGGCGATGCTGGCCAGGTTCGGCACGCCCGAGATGCGCTGCAGTTCGTCCTCGTCGCGGATCGTCCGATCCAAGTAGTCGGCAGCGAACGCAGCGCCCAACCCCAACAGCGCACCGACGACAACGGCCAACATCACCGACCGAGTCGACAGGGGCTCGAACGGACTCCCAGGAGGTGCGGCTCGGTCGATCAGGCGGGCCCCGGACGTCTCCGCAAGCTCGGCCGACACCTCGAGATCCTCCAGTTGCTGGCTGTACTCGCTCACCCTTCCGCGATCGCCCTCGCCGCGCTCGATCGCGTCGAGTTGCTCCTGGATCACGGCGGCCCGCGCCTCGAACTCCGCGATCAACTCGGTTCGCTGCCGGGCGATGTACGTCTCGGCATAGGTGTTCGCAGCGAACGCGGCAACATCGGCGTCTGCACTCACCGCGGTGAAGCGGAACACGTCGGACGCGTCCGACGAGCTCACACTGATGATCGGTTCGGATCCGATCGCCTCGCGCACGACGGCTTGCAGCTCCGAACCCTTCGCCGTCTCCAGTTCGTTCTCCACCATGCGCGGGCTCATCACCGACCCGCTCGTGCCGACCGACGACGCCGTGGGCGGTATCTGCACCAACACGTCAGCCGATGCGCGATACTTCGGTGTCGCCGAGACCGACAGCAGCGCGGCCGTCACGGCTGTGACCACGATCGGGATGATCACCAGCCACTTCCGGCGCCAGATGACCGCTGCGTAGTCGCGCAGCGTCATCTCCGGCATCGGTTCCAGTGCAGACACCGGTCCAGATTACTGACCGCTCCGAGTGGAGTGGCGTATGGTCCGGTGCGTGGTCAACGGCGCTCCCCCGCACAGTGATGAGGCGTCGGATCAGCGCGACGAACGGCGCGCCGAGGCAGCCGTCCGGAACGGTTCGGTGCCGATTCACGGTGCTGCGATCGCCGCATCGGTCGGCAACATCGTGCTCGCGGGCGTCAGCGGATCGGGCAAGTCGACGCTCGCCGCTGCCGCCGCCCTGGCTGGCTGGGGGTACATCGCCGACGAGGTGGCGGCGGTCGATCCGACCACCCTGGAGGTGTCTCCGTACCACCGCCCGATCGGCCTGCGTCGCGCCGGCGCCGAGGCGCTCGGGCTCCCGTTTCCCCCGGAGCGAACCGTGCCCGGCGACGCGATCGACTGGCCCGTCGACCCCGAACGCCGCTCCCCCGGCGGCGCGGTCCGGCTGATCGCCCTCGTCAACTGGCAGCTCGATGCGCCACCCGCCTGCGACGAAGTGGCACCCGCCCAGGCGATGGTCGAACTCCTCCAACACCTCGTCGTTCACGACGATGCACTCGCCTGGTGTTTCGGTGCCGTGGAATCGATCGTCCGAACTGTCCCGGTCGTCCGACTCACCTACACGCACCCGCAGAACGGCCTCGCTCTTCTCGTCGAACACATGGATTCGGATGGCTGAACCGCTCGACACCCACGCGGCGCTCCGTCGCCTCGCGGCTCACGGCCTCCCGGGTTGCGACGGCGAGCCGGTCGCCGCCGATTCGCCCGATCACCTGTTGCTGATCGCCGAAAGCCAACGGGTGCTCCCCCAGCTGTATCGCGCGGTTTGCGCCGGCACGGTCGCCCACGTCACCGAGGCATGGATCGACCGACTGCGCGACCGCACGATGGCGGCCGCAGAAACGACATTGGCGGCGCACGCCGCCGCAATGCACGTGGTCCGCAAGCTCGACGACATCGGCATCGACGACGTCGTCATTCTCAAGGGCTGTGCGACGGCGCATCTCGACTACGAGCGCGCTGCGGACCGCTTCTCGAGCGATGTCGACGTGCTGATCCCCGGCGACGCCATCGACGACGTGATGGCCGAATTCGCCGCGCTCGACGAGGTCGCCGTGCGTGGCCGCCGGTGGAACCGGCGGTACGGGCATTCGACGACGCTGCAAGGTTGGAACGGCGTCGAGCTGGACATGCATGTGCGAATCGCGCAGGCCTACGTGGGACTGTCGATCCCGCCCGACCAACTGCGCATCGACACGGTTCCGTTCTCGATCGGCGACGTCCCCATGTGCGGCCTCGACGGACCGAATCGCCTGATCCATGCCGCCGTCCACGCCCGGTCGGTCAACATCGGGTTGCATTCGCAGCGCGACGTCCCCCAGCTGGTCTTGCTGTCCGGCGTCGACTGGGAAGAAGCCGTCCGCCGGGCGGATCGTTGGCAGATCGGCCACTTCTTCGCGCTGGGTGTGCTCGCGGCGTGGCGGTCGTTCGAACTCCCGGCCCACCCGCTCACCGAGTGGGCCGAACAGCACCGGCCGACCGGCCGGCGGGAGATCGTCGCCTCGCGCATCGCTGCAGACCGCCTCCGCGGCAATGTGCTGGTCGCCCCACTCGCGTTGCCGGCTCATGAGTGGCCGGGCTACCTCTGGCCGCTCATGTTCCCGGCACGCGCGTACGTTGCGGACAACGACAAAGGGTGGCGAACCCGGTTGCGAATCTTCCGGTCCGAGGTTCGCCACCACTGAGACCCCTGACACCCTCAAGACCGTCGCACATGTTGCCGAAGAGACACCAAGGTCTGTACCGCCGCAGACCCAGACAGAATCGACATCAATGGACCGACGAGAAGCGATCAAGAAGCTCGCGGCCGGCGGCGCCATCGCGGCCACCGGTTCGATGGTGCTGTCGTCGCGCGAGGTCGCCTATGCCGCGTCCGCTCCTGGCACCGGTCTCACGAACGTACCCGGGCCCACCGAACCGCTCCCGGTCAGCGCGACGAACAACAGCAACGGCACCGTCACGCTCACTGATGCCAGCTCACCGTCCTGCTCGGTCGGTTCGCTCACCCGCACGTACTCGTGGAAGATCAACGGCTTCAACCTCAAGGGCGGCAACAGCTGGAAGTTCTTCGTCCGCAACAGCAACGACACCCAGACGGTTCGTGAAGGGATCGGTGGGTACTCGTCGCCGAACCTCAACCACAGCACGGTGGTCCTCCGCAAGACGAACAAGCCGGACAAACTCAAACCCCTCGACAACGGTGACAGCTACGACATCAGCATGCTCGTCACCTGGAGTTGCGGCGCCGGTGCCTACCTGCAAGCCGAATACCGATACACGGCCACGTACCCGGCTGCCCCGGACGTACAGATCGTCGCCTACGACGTCATCTGACCCCGGAGACCCGAGCCGTGGCGGCTATGTCGTCATCAACGCGACGGGCAGCCCGAGACCGACGCGGGAACTGATCGTCGCGATCCGGCGGCCAGGCTGCACCGCGTCTTTCGGCAGGCTCACGCGTCCCTCGCCGATGCGCGCGCAGGCCACATCGAGGTCGTCGACGTTGAGCACCAGCCCCCAGAACCTCGCCGGTCCCGTCGGGACATCCGGACGCGACACGACCTCGACGATCAACCCGCCCCGACCGATCCGGTGAAACCCCTGTCGCATCTCGCCGACCTCGCGGATCCGCTTCAGCTCGCAGCCAGTCGCAGCCTCGACAGCGCCGGTGGTGCGTTCGAGATCATGGGTCATCACGACGACATGATCGAGGCCACTCGCACCGATGTCGTGGTGCCCGAACATCGGCCCGATTTCGCCGACGACGCTCGTGCGCAGCCCGTCGATGTCGGTCCCGTCGAGCGCCGCATCGATCCCGCTGAGCGTCCACCCGACGATGCCCGTCTCGTCGGGCGATGACGGCGGGGTGATCCGCAGCGACGTTCCCATCAGCGGGACGAGGCCGTCGTCACCGACGACCAGCCCGATCGACCGCCAGACGTCGACATCCCCGGCGACGTCCAACCATTCCACGCGTGCCGACATCGACCGATCCTGACAGACCGCCACCCGACGGGCCCGATCCGGGCCCAGACGCGACACGGCGCCCGTGCCGTGATCCCACGAAGTCGAAGGGATCGGGCCGCGAGCGCCTGAGCGTCAGTTCGGTTGAGTGATGGAAGGCGTCAGCCGCGGCCCATGTTGGGACGCTTACCGTGGTTCGCCTTCGAGCGACGGAGCCGGGCCTTGCGCTTCTTGGTCTTCTTCGACATAAGGCGTTCAATGCTACGGCCGTTTCGCCGCGACCCCAACTGGCGGGGCGTCGCCGCAGGAGCCGCTCAGAACGAGCGCGCCAGCGCATCGACCACGGAGGCGCACAGCGCCGCGATCTCCAGGGTCGCCGCTTCGAACCTGCGACGGGACGCACCGGTCGGGTCGGCCACCTCGGGAACGTTGCTCTGCACGTACCCGACCGGGACGCGATCGTTCGACAGGTCGGTCGCCCAACCTGCGAGCGATCGTCCGTCGGCGACCGGGTCGGATGCGATGCGCTCACAGAACTCGGGCAGCGTGAACGCCCGCCGGTAGGCCGTCGGCGACTCGCCGGCGATCTTCACCACGTGATCGCGCTCACTCGTCAGGATCAGATCGGCCGACTCGATCCGTTCCGCCGTCACCATCCGGCTCCGGTGGCCGCTCACGTCGAGACCGCGCCGGCGCATCGCGGCGACCGCGTCCGGGATCGCCGGCATCCCTTCGGGTCCGAAGCCCAGCGAGCGCACCACTGCGCGACCCGCACCCAACCGCCGGTCGCACCCCTCCTGCAGCAACGCCATCGACATCACCGACCGGGTCCGGTTGTGGGTACACACCGTCAGGATCGTCAACACAGGTGAGGCCACCGGGCGATCCTAGGCAGGTGTCCGGCGCGGCCAGACGCCCCACGTCCCATCGTCGGAGCCGCTCGGAGCGGGTGCGGATCTGTCGACCTCTCCGCGCCACCTACGGTGTGCTGATGTCCTGACCCCCGGTGTCAGACACCCGCAACAGGTCGGTGTCAGACACCCGTAACAGGTTCGCGCTATGGGTCAGGCGGCGGTCCAGGCGAGCAGTTCGTCGACAGGCTTGGTGTTGAGGATCCGGTCGATCGGCACGTTGCACTCGGCAGCGCGATCGCAGCCGAGTGACTGCCACTCGAGTTGGCCGGTCGCATGTGCATCGGTGTCGATCGTGAACCAGCAGCCGTACTCGACCGCCATCCGCAGCAGCTCCCGCGGTGGATCGAGACGCTCGGGACGGCAGTTGATCTCGACGGCGGTGTTGAACTGCGCACACGCCGCGAAGACGTAGTCGGCATCGAAGTCACTCGGCGGCCGCTTGCCGATCATCCGCCCGGTGCAGTGACCGAGGATGTCGACGTGCGGCGAGGCGATCGCCTGCAGCATCCGCTCGGTCATCTGCTGCTTCTCCATCCGCAACTTCGAGTGCACGCTGGCCACCACGACGTCGAGCCGAGTGAGCATGTCGTCGGAGAGATCGAGCGCTCCGTCTTCGAGGATGTCGACCTCCATCCCCGACAGGATCCGGAACTCGTGCCCTGCGTCGGCGATCGCCGCGTTGACGTCGGCGATTTGATCGAGTTGCTCGTTCAATCGCTCCTCGTTCAGACCGTGCGCGATCGTCAGCCGGGCCGAGTGATCGGTTTGGACCATGTATTCGTGCCCGATCGCCATCGCAGTGGCGGCCATCCGCTCGATCGGAGCGCCACCATCACTCCACGTCGAATGCATGTGGCAGTCGCCGCGCAGCGCGTCCCGGTACGGGCGGGCCGAGTCGCTGACCACGATCTGGGACGTCGCCTCGATGTCGGCCAGGTACGCCGGCTCACGGCCGGCCACGGCGTCGGCGATCACCTGAGCGGTCGACGAACCGATGCCCTCGAAATCAGTCAGCGTGTCGTTGGCCGCGCGGCGTGCGAGTTCGGCCGGGTCGGTCGATCGGACCACGTCGAGGGCTCGGACGAACGCCTTGGTCTTGAAACCCGACGACTGCGACCGATCGAGGCAATGGATCACGCGCAGCAGTGCGTCCTCGGGCGTCATGGGTCGATCGTACCGTCCGCCCGATTTCCAGCGTTCTGGGTCGAGTTCGGCCCGGAAACCGGGCCGTTCCCGACCCGGAACACAGGCACGAGGGCGATGTTTCCCCTTCGGCGATCGCGTCACCCAGTGAGCGGACGTGAAACTTTCATCGCTTGACCAGCTCGCACGCCGACAACACGGCGTGGTCGCACGACGCCAGACCGACCTCACCTCGTTTTCGTGGCAGCGGGCGCTCGCCGCCGGAAATCTCGTTGCGCTCCACCCCGGAGTCGCCCGCCTCGTGGGGACCTCGCGCTCCGCCGAACAACAGATCATGGCCGCAGTGCTCGCCGCCGGACCGGGAGCGCTCGCGTCTCACCGTGCGGCAGCGCACCTGCACGGTGTGCCATCGGTGCACCCACCGCCCGTCGACGTCGTCGTACCCAACCGTCCAGGCGCTCGACGAGACCGCGGCAAGGCTGCCGTCGGACTCGAGGCAGTGGTCGTCCATCGGCCGCGTGACCTCGCGAGGACATCGCCACACCGCATCGACGGCATCCCGTGCACCAACATCCTCCGCACACTCGTCGATCTCGGAGCTGTCGCTCCCGCCTTGGTTCACGGTGCCGTCGGCCACGCGCTCACGAACGATCTCGCTTCACTCTCAGCCATCGAGTCGACGCTCGTCGCCCACGCCCGGCGCGGTCGCAGCGGGGTGTCGGAGCTTCGCCGCGCGATCGACGACTGGTCGCTCGATGCCAAACCCGCCGACTCGGTGCTCGAGCCGGCGATGTCGCGCATCGTGCATCGCTATGGGCTGCCGGCCGTCGAGTTCCACGCCACCGTCGGTGGACGTGAGGTCGACTTCTGGGTCATCGGTACGCCGATCGTGATCGAGTGCGATGGCTGGCGCTACCACGGGAAGCAGCGCGAACAGTTCGAACGGGATCGGGCCAACGATGCGGAGTTCGCTGCGCACGGCTGGATCGTCCTCCGCTTCACCTACCGCAAGATCACGACACGACCCGGCGACGTGGCACGACAGATCAGGCAGACCATCGACCGCTGGACCGATCGACCGACACCGGACGTCGCCTGACAGCGTTCTGGGTCGGGTCCGACCCGCATTCCGGGCGGAATCCGACCCAGAACGCTGGGATCGACGGCAGCGGTAGCCTCGTGAGCCGCATGGAACGCTTCGGTCTGGTCGGTCTCCCCAACGCGGGCAAGAGCTCGCTGTACAACGCCCTGACCGGAGGTGGCGCTCTGGCGGCGCCGTACCCCTTCGCGACGAAGGACCCGAACATCGGCGTGGCGATGGTTCCCGACGAGCGGCTCGAGAAGCTGTCAGAGATGTCGAAGTCGAAGAAGACGGTCCACGCGCAGGTCGAGGTGGTCGACATCGGCGGGCTCGTCGAAGGGGCGAGCACGGGCGAAGGCCTGGGCAACAAGTTCCTCGCCAACATCCGCGAGGTCGACGCGATCGTGTTCGTCCTGCGCGCGTTCGTCAACGACGACATCGTCGGCCCGTCCGACCCGCTCGAACACCTCCGTGTCGTCGAGATCGAACTTGCGCTCGCCGACCTCGAAACCGTCGAGAAGCGACTGCACCAGACCAAGCGGGCCGCCAAACTCGACAAGTCGATGGTCGAGGAGACCGAAGCGCTGCAGGCGGCGTACGACTCACTGGCCGAGGGCCTGCCGCTCTACCGCGCCGGCCTCAGCAGCGACGTCCGCGAGACACTTCGGCCGTACTTCCTGCTGACCAACCGTCGAGTGCTCGTGGTCGTCAACGTCGGCGAAGACGACATCGACACGATCCCCGAACACGAGGCCCGCGTCGCCGCCGAGTTCAACAACGCCGGCGACAACGTCGAGGTGATCGGCATGTGCGTGCAGCTCGAGGCCGAAGCCGCAGCGATCACCGACCCCGACGAGCGCGCCGAGATCCTCGAAGGATTCGGGCTCGGCGAGGGCGCGCTCTTCCGCATGGTGCGCAGCGCCTACCACCTGCTCGGACTCCGGACGTACCTCACGACCGGCGAGCAGGAATCACGGGCGTGGACCTTCCACGAGGGTTCGACCGCACCCGTGTGTGCCGGCCGGATCCACGGCGACTTCCAACGCGGCTTCATCAAGGCCGAGGTCATCCAGTGGGACGAGCTGCTCGAGCTCGGATCCTGGAACAAGGCCAAAGAGGTGGGCAAGATGCGCGTCGAGGGCAAGGACTACATCGCCCAGGACGGTGACGTCATGGAGTTCCGCTTCAACGTCTGACCAGACCGGGCAACGCCTCACCTGCGTGGCATGCTCATGGCATGCCCTGGCTCGTCAGCGATGCGCACGTCCTCGCATCGGCCGAACGCGCGTCCACCGGTGCGGAACGACGGCGCGGGCTCCTGGGCCGCGACTCGTTCGAAGGTGCGCTCGTCATCGAACCGTGTCGATGGGTCCACACCATCCGGATGCGCTTCCCGATCGACGTCGCCTTCCTCGATGCTGACGGGTTGGTCGTGCGCACGGTGCAGATGCCACGCCAACGGATCGGGCTGCCGGTGCCGCGAGCCCGGATGGTGATCGAAGCCGAAGCCGGTGCGTTCGCACGCTGGGGTGTGCATGTCGGCGACGTCATCGAAGTCCGCGACGAACAATGAGCACGCTGTGGCTCGTCGCCACACCGATCGGGAATCTCGGGGACCTCGCACCGCGAGCGACCGACGTGCTCGCCGCGGTCGATCTGGTCTGCTGTGAGGACACGCGACGCACCGGCAAGCTGCTGCAGCACGCTGGCATCCGCGCGAATCGGCTGGCGGTCTGCAACGAGCACACCGAGTTCGACCTCACGAGCCAGGTGCTCGACGTGTTGTCATCCGGCGGGGACGTCGCAGTCGTGAGCGACGCCGGGAGCCCCGGCGTCTCCGACCCCGGGGAACGTCTCGTCGCCGCGGCGATCGAGGCAGGCCACACGATCAGCGCCGTCCCGGGGCCGACCGCGGCGACGATGGCGGTCACCATCAGCGGGCTTCCCAGCGGACGCCACGTCGTCGAAGGGTTCCTGCCGCGCAAGGGCCGAGAACGCACCGAGCGGGTCGCCGAGGTCGCGGCCGAGACCCGGACGGTCGTGCTCTACGAGGCCCCCCACCGGATCGAACGCACCATTGCCGATCTCCTCACGGCCTGCGGACCCGACCGGCCCGTGTCGATCTCACGCGAGCTGACCAAGCTGCACGAGGAGACCGTACGGGGGACGCTCGGATCGGTCGACATCGGCGACCCGCGTGGCGAGTACGTCATCGTGCTCGGCGGCGCGTCAGTGGACGTGACACCGGCCTCCGACGCCGATGTGCTCACCGCCCTGCACGCGTCCATCTCGAGCGGCGCATCGAAACGGGATGCAGCTGCCCGTGTGGCGATGACGACGGGACGCCGGCGACGCGACGTCTACCAACTCGCCCTCGGGGTCAGCACCGAACCCGACGCCCCGACGACCGAATGACCAGGCAGACTGGCCGGGATGACTGAATACGTGGCCGTCACCGGACGTGGGCCGAGCGCAGCATTCTTCGACCTCGACCGCACCCTCATCTCGGGATCGTCCGCGTTCACGCTCGCGATCCAGGCACGCAAGGCGGGCCTCGTCCCGACGCACCAGTTCGCCCGCGACGCTGGCAGTGCCGTGGTTTTCAAACTGTTCGGGGCGAGCGACGACACGAGCGACGAGGTGCGCAAGCGGATCCTCGGCGCGGTGACCGGGCTGCTCCAAGCCGACCTCCAGGCGCTCAACGCCGAGATCCTGCCGCGCCTGATCGAACGGGTGCGACCCGAGGCGAAGCGGCTGCTCGAACGCCACCGCCGCGCGGGTCGCGACACCTTCATCGTCTCCGCCGCGCCGCAGGAAATCGTCGAGCCCCTCGCCCAGGCGCTCGGGATGACCAGCGGCATCGGCACCCGAAGCCGCGTCGAGAACGGCATCTACACGGGCGAACTCGACGGACCGTTCTGCTACGGCGAGGGCAAGGTCGAGGCGATGCAGGCGCTGGCGTCGTGGAACAGCTACGACCTCGCCCAGAGCTACGCCTACAGCGACTCGGCGAGCGACCTGCCGATGCTCGAAGCGGTCGGACACCCAGTCGTTGTCAACCCCGACTCGAAACTCGAGCGCCACGCCCGGCGCAACGGCTGGCCGATCGTGATCTTCAGTCAGCGCACGAAGTCGGTGATCCGGCGCACCCTCTCTGGAGTCGCGACTGCCGGCATCGGCGTCGGCGGGTTCGTCATCGGGACCCAGGTCGGCCGCAACCAGCGTTCGAGCAGCATCTTCCGCCGCTGACCCGCCTGTCGCTACGGGCGAGGTGTGAGTGCGAGCTGGCGGGACTGACAGACGAGCGTTCCGGTCGAGTCCCAGACCTCGCCCTCCTCGTCGAGCAGCCCGTCGTGGACGAACCGCGACCGGAACGAACAGCGCAACGGACCCGGAGCGGGCACCCCGCGGACGTGCACGGTCAACTCGACCGTCGGCGCCCACGCCACGGGCAGACCGGTGTTGAACACGGGCGGAGGGAACGCATCGGCTACGAGCAGCAGCCCGATCGCATCGACGCGCTCAGCATCTGCAAGCGCGAACCAGCCACTCATCTCGGCGCGTCCCGACGGCTCCCCGCGCCGGAACCCTTCGTCGCCGGGGCGCATCCGCACGTTGATCCGCTCCATCAACGCCGGCCGGGGGCCATCGGTCGGCGTCGGCGGGAGTGCGCAGTCGTCCCAGTCGGGCAGGTCGACCGGCCCCTCCATCTGACGACTCGGGCCACCGGGGACCTGCTCGCCGAACGAACCGAGCAACTGCAGTGTTGGCTTCCCACCGATCGACAACGTCGCCGTCGCCGTCGCGAGCCGCCGACCCGACCTGACGAGCGACACATCGATGTCGCAGTCCCCCGCGGGAGCGGGCCGCAGATAGTGCGCCGTGAGCGTGAGCGGTGGCCGACCGACCGCGTCGGCCATCGCCCGGCCGGCAATCGCCATCAAGTAGCCACCGTTGGCATTCCCGCCGATGTCCCAGCCGTCGTGGACCGTCGCGATGTACTGGCCGTCGCCGGTCGACGTCACGGCAGTGGCAAGGGAGAATCGACTCACCCGGGCACCGTAGGCACCCGCACCGAACCAGCCCGAGCGTTGCCGATGTGACGCTCGACATGTGCGTTGGTGTCGTCGGTGTCAGGCACCCGCGAACATGTGCGTTGGTGCCCGACACCGACGAACCTCCGAGGTCGGGAGCAGTCGTCCGGCAGTAGCGTGCACGTCGTGAGCCGGACGTACGTGACGACCCCGATCTACTACGTGAACGCCGAGCCCCACCTCGGGCACGCGTACACGACGATCATCGGTGATGCGATCACCCGCTGGAGCCGTCTGATGGGGATCCCCACCAAGTTCCTCACCGGCACCGACGAGCACGGCCTCAAGATCCAGCAGGCGGCCGAAGCCGCCGGCGTCACCCCGCAGGAGTTCACCGACGAGATCGCGCCGAAGTTCGCCGCCGCCTGGGAGAAGCTGAACATCGCGAACGACGACTTCATCCGCACCACGGAACAACGCCACAAGGACGCGGTCACCGAACTGCTCCAGCGCTGCTACGACGCTGGCGACATCGAGCTCGACACGTTCGCCGGCAAGTACTGCGTCGCCTGCGAGGAGTACTACTCCGACGACGAGTTGATGTCGGCCGACGGGGTCGCCGGCGAGGGCGAGTTGTGTCCGATCCACCAGCGCCCGGTCGAGTACTTCGAGGAGGAGAACTACTTCTTCCGCCTCAGCCGATTCCAGGATCGCCTCCTCGACTGGTACGCGAAACACCCGACGGCGATGACCCCCGAGCATCGCGGCAACGAGGCACTCGGCCTGATCCGCGGCGGTCTCCGCGACTTCTCGATCAGCCGCACCTCGCTCGAGTGGGGCATCCCGCTCCCGTGGGATTCGAAGCACGTCACCTACGTGTGGTTCGACGCACTGACCAACTACCTGGCCGCGGTCGGCTTCGGTTCCACCGGTGACAACGCGGAGGACTACACCGACTGGTGGCCGGCCACGCATCTGATCGGCAAGGACATCGTCCGCCAGCACTGCGTCTACTGGCCCGCGATGCTGATGTCAGCGGGCGTCGAGCCCCCCAAGCGCTGGGCGATCGGCGGCTGGCTGCTCGTCGGCGGCGAGAAGATGTCGAAGACCTCGGGCAACGTCGTCAACCCGCTCGACCTGATCGACGACATCGGTCTCGACGGCTTCCGCTACTACGTGCTCGCCGAGACGCCCTACGGCAGCGACGGCGACTTCACCTATGAGGGACTCGTCGGCCGGTACAACTCCGACCTGGCCAACAACCTCGGCAATCTCGCGGCTCGCGTGGCGACGGTCGTCGCGAAGAAGTGCGACGGCGTGGGCACCTCGCCCGACCCCGACAGCCCGCTCGCCGCGGCGGCCGCTACCGCGTTCACCGAGTCCGCGACGTTCTGGGACGAGATCCAGCCGAGCCGAGCCCTCGACGCGACCTGGGGCCTGATCCGGGCCACCAACGCGCACCTCGAACAGAACGAGCCGTGGAAGGCCGAGCCCGGGCCCGATGTCGACCGCGTGATGGGCGACGCACTGGAGGCCCTGCGAATCGTCGCAATCCTCTGCTCGCCCGCCATCCCCGACACTGCCCAGGCCGTGTGGGAGCGGATCGGAATGCCCGGCCAGGTCATCGACCAACGGCTGCCCGATGCCGTCGGCTGGGGCGGGTATCCCGCCGGCAACGTGGTCACCAAGGGCGACCCGCTGTTCCCCCGCATCAAGCTGTGATGGTCCCCGCAATGATCTGTTCGGCCTCGCAACGAGCCGCTGAAGTCCACGTTCGGTCGGCCGAACGCCAGACGTTCTCCCTGGCGCCTGCGGCGTCGGCCTTGCCCCACGCCGAGGCCGGTCGGTGACGGAACGAGCTGTGCCCCGCTACATCGACTCGCACTGTCACATCCACGACGAGCGGATCCCCGACGGGCCCGACGGTGCGGTGGCCGCGGCTGCGGAGATGGGCGTCGACATCCTCGTGACGGTCGGATGCGACCGCGCGACCTCGCTCGCGGCCATCGACGTCGCTGACCGTCACGACAACGTGTTCGCCACCGTCGGTCTCCATCCCCACGACGCCGTCAACGGCACCGACTCGATCGTCGACCTCCTCGACACACCTGGCATCGTGGCCGTCGGCGAGACCGGACTCGACTACTTCTACGAGCATTCGCCGCGAGAGCAACAGCGCCAGGTGTTCGCCGAGCACATCGCGCTCGCTCACGAGCACGATCTCACCCTCGTCATCCACACTCGGGATGCGTGGGACGAAACGTTCGAGATCCTCGATGCGGAGGGGGTGCCCGACGCGAACGATCTTCCACTGCTTCACCGGTGGACCCGACGCAGCTGAGCGTGGCTTGGAGCGTGGGTGCCACCTGTCGTTCTCGGGCATCGTGACGTTCAACTCGGCCAAGGACGTGCAGGAGGCAGCACTGCTCTGCCCCAGCGACAGGCTGCTGATCGAGACCGACAGCCCGTACCTGGCACCGGTCCCCCACCGCGGCAAGAAGAACCGACCGGCATGGGTGCCTCACGTGGGGCAGTTCCTCGCAGACCTTCGTGACGAGCCTGTCCACGAGTTCGCGGCAGCGACCGTCGCCGCAACGCACGCCGCCTTCGGTCATCGGCTCACCACGCACGACGAGTGAGACTGCCCGCAACGGCGACCACGGATGACGGGTGACACGTCGACCGACTCACGCCGCCGAAGGATTGCCGGTCGGGACGCCGGATACGCTGCGTCGAGGGCAACGCCATGGCATTCGAAGACACCGATCGACGACGATCCCTGCTGTTGGGGGTCCTCACCCTCATCGCACTCCCGGCGATCTACCTGTACAGCCAGTCCAACACCTCGACCGGGCCCGACGGCGCCGCCGAGGTCGCGGCCGACACGGCTCCCGGCACCGATGCGGCTCCGCCGGTGACCGACCGCGGCGCCAACCGCCCACCGATCACGCTGTCCGATGCCGACCCGATCTTTCTCGACGGCCCGGTCGGCGACGTCAACCCAGGCGTCAACGAGATCGCCATCCCGAGCGCGACCTGCCACACCACCGCTCGAACTGTCGGCGAGCTACCGCAGCACGGTCGCAGGCGTCCGCTCCTGCCTCGTGCGTGGCCTCACGTCGGGGCTCTCGGTGTCGATCAGGAACCTCGACAACGGTCGCTCGATCACGTGCGTCACCTTGACCGCGCCGTTCACGCAGGTTGCCGACGTCGTGCTCCACACCGACACCTTCGCCCTCCTCGCCGACCCGACCGAGGCACCGATCACGATCGAGTTGACGCAGTGACCGCGCCTCCGAACGGAGCAGCAGGTTGACCCACTCGCGGCCGGTGATCCGCGAGCTCCTCGACGAGCACGGCCTCGCGCCGCGTCGTGACCTCGGCCAGAACTTCGTCGCCGATCCCAACACAGTGCGGCGGATCGCCGACCTCGCACGGGTCGGTCCCGGCGACCACGTCGTCGAGATCGGCGCCGGATTGGGATCGCTGACGCTCGCGCTCGCGGAGACCGGCGCAGCGATCACGGCAGTCGAGGTCGACCGAGGCGTCGTCCCCGTCCTCGCGGCGATCGTGGCCGAGTCGGGAGCGGACAACGTCGAGGTGGTCGAGGCCGACGCGATGACGGTCGATTGGACGACGCTCATCGACCCGACCGTCGAGGGTGGTTGGACGCTCGTCGCCAACCTGCCCTACAACGTCGGCACACCCCTGGTCTGCGATGTGCTCGACGACGTCCCGCACGTCAGCCGCATCCTGGTCATGGTGCAGCGTGAGGTCGCCGAACGTTTCGCTGCGGCGCCCGGATCGGGTGCGTACGGAGCGATCAGCGTCAAGGCCGCCTATTGGGGACACGCCCGGATCGTCGGACATGTCCCGGCGTCGGTGTTCTTCCCGAAACCGAACGTCGAGTCGGCGCTCGTCGAGATCACCCGCCGGGAGCCACCCGACACCGATGCCCACGCGCTGTTCGACCTCGTCCGCACGGCGTTCGGTCAACGTCGCAAGATGCTCCGCAAGTCGTTGTCGGGGGTCGTGACCGCGGAGCAGTTCGACGCCGCCGACGTGGCCGGTACCGCTCGACCCGAAGAACTCGGCCTCGATGCGTGGGTCCGGCTGACCGAGGTGGTGCGGCGAACATGAGCGACATCACCGCCGAAGCAGAGCACGGCGCGATCAGCCTGCGGGCTCACGCCAAGCTGACCCGCACGCTCCGGATGACCGGGCTCCGCACCGACGGCTACCACCTGATCGATGCCGAGATGGTGAGCGTCGACCTCCACGACCGGATCACGATCACCCCCGGCGGCCATGGGATCACGGTCACCGGACCCTTCGCCGACGGCGTACCGACCGACGGCTCCAACCTCGTCGCGCGCGCGCTCGAACTCGCCGGGCATCGTGCCGCCGTGTCGATCGACAAGCGGATCCCGCATGGCGGCGGGTTGGGCGGTGGCTCGACCGACGCGGCCGCGGTCCTTCACTGGGCCGGGTTCGGCGCCACTCCCGACGCTCTCGTCGCGGCATCCCGTCTTGGCGCCGACATCTCGTTCTGTCTCGTGGGCGGCCGAGCTCGCGTGACCGGCATCGGGGAGATCGTCGAGCCACTCCCGCACATCGCGCGCTCGATCACACTGGTGATCCCACCGCTGTCGGTGTCGACACCCGCCGCGTACCGGGCCTGGGACGAACTGGGCGGCCCGACCGGTGAAGGGCCCAACGACCTCGAAGTCGCCGCCCTTGCTGTGGAGCCCCGGATGCGATGGTGGCGCGACGCGATCGCCGAGCGGATCGGCGAGGCGCCGGTGCTCGCCGGCAGCGGCGCGACGTGGTTCACCGAGCGTGCGTTCACCGACGACGAGCGCGACAACGCCCTCGGCGACTTGGTCGACGAGGGCGCTCGGGTGGTGGTCACGTCGACGACGGCGTTGCCGTTCGCCGAGTGACGATTCGAATGCTTGCTACTTGCGACGCTGGTGGCGCGTGCGGCGAAGCATCTTCTTGTGCTTCTTCTTGCGCATGCGCTTGCGGCGCTTCTTGATCAGAGAACCCATAAGGCCCGCCACGCTATCGGGCGTGGCCAGTGGCGACACGCGCCGCTACCGTGACGCCTGCCCTCCCGGGTCGTCTAACGGTAAGACAGCGGTTTTTGGTGCCGAGAATAGGGGTTCGATTCCTCTCCCGGGAACTGGCAGTAGCCTGCGCTCATGAGCGTTTCGGCGATCGTGCTCGCGGCTGGCGAAGGGAGTCGGATGCGGTCGAGCCGGCCGAAGCCGTTGCACATGATCTGTGGACGGTCCATGGTGCTCCATGTCATCCATGCGCTCGAGAAGCTCGCGCCCGAACGCACCGCCGTCGTGGTCGGACACGGCGCCGAGCAGGTGACCAAGAAGGTCCAGTCGATGGCGCCTGCGTGGGCGAACGTCGCATTCGTCGAACAGATCGAACAGAACGGCACCGGCGAAGCCGCCGCGATCGGGATGACCGCGTTCGACGGCGACGACTACGACGACGAAGCGACCATCGTGGTCCTCAACGGCGACGCACCATTGCTCCGAGCCGAGACACTCGACGAACTCGTCGCAACCCACGTCGCCAATGGCAACGCCGCAACGTTGCTCACCTCCGTCATGGACGACCCCACGGGGTACGGACGTGTCGTCCGTAAACCCGACGGTCAGGTGCTGCGTGTCGTCGAGCAGCGCGATGCGTCCCCGGAGGAACTCGACATCAAGGAATGGAACACCGGCATCTACGCGTTCCGCCGTGATCTCCTCGGCCCGGCGCTGCGCAGCCTGACCACCGACAACACCCAGGGCGAGTACTACCTGACCGATGTGATCGCTGCGCTTGCCGGCATGGGCCACCGTGTCGGCTGCGTCCAGGCCCCCGCGGCCGAAACCCAGGGCGTCAACGACCGGTGGCAGCTTGCGCTGGCGGAGCGCGAACTCCGCGCACGAACGAACCGACGCTGGCTGCTCAACGGGGTGACGATGCTCGACCCCCGTCAGACCTTCATCGACGTGAACGTCACCATCGGGCGCGACGTCACGATCTACCCCGGAACCATTCTGCAAGGCACGACCGCGATCGGCGCCGGCTGCGAGATCGGGCCCGACACCCAACTGGTCGACTGCGCCGTCGGCGACGGCGCAAAGATCGTCCACGCGGTCGGCCGCGACGCGGAGGTCGGCACCGACGCAGTGGTCGGCCCCTACGCCCACCTACCGAGCGGATCGTCGGTCACTTCGGGCAGCGTCACCGGCGCGTTCTACACTGCGCCCACCGGCTGACATTCGTCGACACCGGTCGACTCGGTCGGGAGAGGATCAACCCCAACATGGAAAAAGTCACCACGAAGCGGCTTGCGCTGTACACCGGGCGCACCCATCCAGTGCTGGCGCAGGAGGTGGCGACGCATCTCAACATCGAACTCGGCAACGCCAACCTCGTGGAGTTCGCCAATGGCGAGGTCCGCTGCAGTTTCGGCGAGTCGGTGCGCGGCACCGACGTGTTCATCATGCAGACCCATTTCGGTGTCGACGGGCGATCCGTCAACGACTCGATCATGGAACATCTGATCATGATCGACGCGGCGTCTCGTGCGTCCGCCAAGCGGATCACGGCGGTGTGCCCGTTCTACGGCTATGCCCGCCAGGACCGCAAGGCCGCTGGGCGTGAGCCCATCACGGCGCGACTCGTGGCCGACATGTTCAAGGAGGCCGGAGCCAAACGGATGATCTCGATCGACCTGCACTCCGGTCAGATCCAGGGGTTCTTCGACGGCCCGGTGGATCATCTCACCGCCATGCCGGTGCTCGAGAAGTACGTGCGCGAAAACGCCACCGAGCCGGTGATCGTGTCGCCCGACGCAGGTCGGATCAAGGTGGCCGAGCGAATGGCTCAGCATCTGGTCGACTGCGGCGCCGACCTCGCATTCATCTACAAGCGCCGACCGAAGGGTACGACCAACGTGTCCGAGGCCGCCGAGGTGATGGGCGACGTCGAAGGGCGCACCTGTGTGCTGACCGACGACATGATCGACACCGGCGGCACGATCGTCGCCGCGGCCGAGTTGCTGAAGAAGCGTGGCGCCAAGGAAGTGTGGGCGATGGCCACCCACGGCCTGCTCTCGGGCCCCGCCGTGGATCGTCTGAAGAACGCTCCGCTCGAGCGGCTCGTGTTGACCAACTCACTCCCCCTTCCCGCCGAGAAGCAGCTACCGAACGTCGAGGTGCTCACGGTCGCGCCGCTGATCGCCGAGGCGCTCGGCGCCGTGTTCGACGACACGAGCGTGAGCGACATCTTCGACGGCGACAACCTCGCCTGACGCGCCGCCACGCCGACCCCGCTCCTCCGCCGCATGTTCGCAAATTCTGGCGGATCCTGACGGTCAGCGTCACGATCCGCCGGGATGTTGGGTGATGGGCTCCCGGCACGTCCGATTTCCCCTCGGCGGTACTGACGACCCCCTGAAGGAGTGTGATCACTCCAGCACTTCTCCTCCTCGCCTCACGACAGTTCGGGATCATCAGCCGGGATCAGCTGTCGGCCGCCGGCGTCTCGACGCCTGCCCTCTCCCGTGCACGACGCTCGGGCACGCTCGTCGATGTCACCGCGCGGACCGTCCGTGTCTGCTCGTCACCCGACACCTTCCTGGCCAGGTGCGTTGCCGTGTCGTTGCACCTCGGCGACCACGGCTTCATCTCCGGGCCCACGGCCGGCCGACTGCACGGACTCCGGGAGATGCCGTACCGCACGATCTGCGTCACGATTCCCGAAAGCCATCGAGTGCGACTGCCGACATGGACCAGCGTGCGGTGGAGCTCGTGGTTCCACGCCGATCGCGACCGGACATCGGTCGCCGGGATGCACGCAGTCGCAGAGCCGCACCGGATGCTCTACGACCTGGCGGCGCGCTTCGGTGACCGCCGATTTCGACGGGCAGCGGAAGACTGCTGGCACCTGGGCCTCGTCACGCCACAGTCGGCCGAGCGGTACCTCCGCCGACATCGAGGTCGGGGCAAGAACGGGACGGCTCGGATGGAGCGCTGGCTCGAGATGGCCCTCGGTCAGCAACAGCCGGCGCAGAGCGGTCTCGAGCTCGACCTCATCGAGGCGCTCCGCTCCGTCGGTCTTCCGGAGCCGGTCCGTCAGCATCCCCTCGATCTGCCGTCGGGGGTTCGGATCCACGTGGACATCGCATGGCCCGAGGTGCGACTGTGCGTCGAGCCCGGCCACAGCTGGTGGCACGGAGGCGACGATGGCGTCCGACGCGATCACGAACGCACGCTCGGAGCGCTCGCGATCGGATGGGAGACGATCGTGCTCGACGAGTCGCTGCGTTGCGATCCCCACCAGGCCGCCGCATTGATCCACCGCGCCTACGACAACCGCACGGAACTGCTCCAGGGGCGGGCCTCCTGAGCGACATCGCAGCGGATCGTGACGGACAGCGTCACGATCCGCCGGAATGTGCGGAATGGGCCGGGGCAGCGGCATCGACGGAATGGCGAGGGCTGGGGGCGGTTGAGGTGTGGAGCGGCGCCGATAGCGTTGCTCGCTGCTGTATTTCGACCGGTGGCACTTGGCGATGATCCGATTCGCCAGGCACCCGCCGCACACGTTTGGACACCACCACCATGACCGAGACCATTCTCAACGCAACCACCGGACGGCCCACGGGCAGTTCATCGTCCCGCCGCCTCCGCAGCGACGGCCAGATCCCGGCCGTCGTGTACGGCCGGGGCATGGACCCGTTGAGCATCTCCGTCGACCGCCGCGAACTGCGCGCCGCCGTGTCCGGTAGCGCCGGGCTCAACACGATCCTCGACCTCACCATCGACGGCGAGATGTACCCGTCGATCATCAAGGACGTCCAGCGCCACCCGGTCCGACTGAACATCGAGCACCTCGACTTCATCCAGGTCGACCTCAACGCGCAGATCGTCGTCCACGTGCCGATCCACCTGACCGGGACCGCGAAGGAAGTCAACGACAACAACGGCCTGATCGACCAGATCATGACCGAGCTCGAGATCTCCACGACCCCGCGCAACATTCCCGACGAGATCGTGTACGACGTGTCCGACATGGACATGGACTCGACCATCACCGTCGCCGACCTCACTGTGCCCGACGGGGTCATCGCCACGTCCGATCCCGAGTCGGCGGTCATCACGGTGTCGATCATGCGCACCCCGGTGCTCGACGAGGAGGCCGCCCTGGCCGAAGCCGCCGCCGAGGCAGCGGAGGGCGACGCCGAAGGCGAAGGCACGGGCGACGACGCCGCTCCCGCCGACGAATCGGGCGAGTGACCCAACCGAGCGAATCCGCACGATCCGACGCGCCGAGCGCGTCGGATCGTGCCGTTTTCGGAGCCGATCGCTGATGGCCTTGTTCGGCCGCGAGGGCAAGGGTGCACCGTTCGACTGGCTCGTGGTCGGTCTCGGCAACCCGGGCGAGAAGTACGCCAACACCCGCCACAACGTCGGCGAGGACGCGGTGCGACTCCTCGCCGAGCGCCGCGGCGTCACCCTCAAAGGCGGCCGGGACAACGCCCTGCTCGCCGAAACGCGGTTCCCCGGGCCCGACGGCGGCGACCAGCGCACGGCACTCGCCTTCCCGATCACGTACATGAACGAGTCCGGTCGGGCTGTGGGCGCGCTCGTCCGACGATTCCGGATCGAGGCGCCCGAACAGATCATCGTCATCCACGACGAACTCGATCTTCCGCCCGGCGAGATGAAGATCAAGGTCGGCGGTGGGCTCGCCGGCCACAACGGCCTGCGTTCGATCACCCAGCACCTGAAGACGCAGGACTACACGCGGGTGCGGATCGGCGTCGGGAAGCCGGACAGCGCCCACGTGGGCAAGGTCCACGTGCTCGCCAAGATCCCGAAACGCCAGCGCGACGTACTCGACGTCGCGATCGTGGAAGCGGCCGATGCCGTCGAGATGATCATCGGCGACGGGGTCGACGGCGCGATGCAGCGCTTCAATTCCCGACGGTGACCCGGTTCGACCGCAAGGGTGTCGCCTGGTCCGGCCCGTTTGAAAGCGACCGCGTCCGGGTTCAATGGCCGACGTGACCGATCTGCGCCACAACGAATTCCGATCGGTTGCCCCCGATGGCGGTCCCGGAGTGGACGACGACTCGGCGGACCGTCCAACGGGCGCGGCGCTTCGGTCGCTCGCTCCGCTCCTCCGGGACGAACCAGGCCTGACCCGCGCCTTCGGCGAACCCGATGCACGCCTCGCCGTCGTGGAAGTCGCCCGGCCGATCGCCATCGCAGCACTCGCGACGCTCTCCAATCGCCGCCCACTGCTCGTCGCGTGCCCGACCGGGACGATGGCACGCCAACTCCACGACGACCTCAGCCAGTTCCTCGACGAGGACGAACTCGCGCTCTTTCCCGGGTGGGAGACGCTCCCGTTCGAACGTGTGAGCCCGAACGTGGAGACCATGGGTCAACGCCTCGATGTCCTGTGGCGCCTGCGGGATCCGGAACGGGTACCCAAGGTGATCGTCGCCGGCGTCCGCGGGCTCTTGCAGAAGCTCGGACCGGGCGCCCTCGACGTCGAACCGGTGGTGGTCCGTCCCGGCGGTGAGGTCGATCCCGATCGCCTCGCCGAGACACTCGTCGGCTTCGGGTACCGCCGCGAAGAAGTCGTCGAGCATCGCGGCGAATTCGCCCGACGCGGAGCGATCGTCGACGTGTACCCGGCCTGCGCCGACGCCCCGATCCGCATCGATCTGTGGGGTGACGAGGTCGACCGACTGACCCGATTCAGCGTCAATGACCAGCGCTCCACCGTCGACCTCCCGTTCGCCCGGATCTTCCCAGCCCGAGAACTGACGCCAACGTCCGACGTGCGGGCGCGGGCCGCTGCGCTCGTCGAGACCGAACCATGGGGTCGTGAACAGTGGGAGCGCCTGGCCGAGGGGCACCATTTCGACGGGATGGAATCGTGGCTGCCCTGGCTGGTCGACGACAACGACGGGGAGGGCGACACGCTCATCACCGACGTCCTCCCCGAGGGCGCCAAGGTCCTGCTGATCGAGCCGCGGCGGATGCGCGACCGTGCCGCCGACCTCATCGCCGAGGAGGACGACCTCGCCCGGACCCTGGCCTCGACGTGGGCACGCGATCCCGACAAGACGTTTCCTCGGCTGCATGCCGAACCCGAGGTACTCCTGTCGGAGGTCGGCTCGTTCTGGTCGATCGACTCCACGCCCGAATCGCCCGACACCCCGCTCGTCGAGGCGATGGGTTGGGGACCGGTGGTCGGCGACGGCTCGGGCCTGACCGACCGCCTGCGCGATCTGCTGGCGGACGGATACCGCGTCGTGGTGGCCGCCGACGGGGACGGATCGGCCCGCCGCCTCAAATCGCTGCTCCTCGATCAGGGCCTCGACTTCAGGCTCGTCCCCGGTCAGCCGGACGACATCCCGCCGGGTGGGTCGATCGTGGTCGCACCCCTGCACCGTGGTGTCACATTGCCGAATGCGAAGGTCGCGATCGTCGCAGAGTCCGACCTCACGGGTCGGCGTCGTGCGCATCGCAAGGCGCGCGCCCGCAAGCGCGGCGAAACCGCCAGCACGTTCGAAGATCTGAAGACCGGCGACTACGTCGTGCACCACCAGCACGGCGTCGGCCAGTACGAGGGGATGGTCAAGCGAGCGATCGGCGGCGTGGAACGCGACTACCTCCTCGTCGCCTACAGGGGCGGCGACAAGCTCTACATCCCGTCCGATCAGATCGACTCGATCCGCCAGTACGTCGGCGGTGAGGCACCGAAGCTGCACAAGCTCGGCGGCTCCGACTTCGCCAAGACGAAGAGCCGGGTCAAGTCGGAGGTCCGACAGGTCGCCCAGGAACTCGTCCTGCTCTACCAGCAGCGGGTCACGGCTGAGGGCCACCAGTTCGCCCAGGACACGCCCTGGCAGGCGGAGATGGAGGAGGCGTTCCCGTTCGTCGAGACGCCCGACCAACACACCGCGATCCTCGACATCAAGGCCGACATGGAGCGCGAGTTCCCGATGGACCGGCTCGTCTGTGGCGACGTGGGCTTCGGCAAGACCGAGATCGCGATCCGCGCCGCGTTCAAGGCGATCCAGGACGGCAAGCAGGTCGCCGTGCTCGCGCCGACGACGCTGCTCGCCACCCAGCACGGGAACACGTTCGCCGACCGCTTCGCCGGATATCCGATCCGCGTCGAGGTCCTCTCGAGATTCCTCACCGCTGCGCAGGCCAAGAAGGTGATCGCCGCCGTGAAGTCGGGCGAGGTCGACTGCGTCATCGGCACCCACCGTCTGCTCGCCGCCGACATCCACTTCAAGGACCTCGGTCTGCTCGTCGTCGACGAGGAGCAGCGATTCGGCGTGCAGCACAAAGAGAAGATGAAGAAGATGAAGACGAATGTCGACGTCCTCACGCTCTCAGCGACGCCGATCCCGCGCACGCTCGAGATGAGCCTCGTCGGCATCCGCGACCTGTCGCTGCTGCAGACCCCGCCCGCCGAACGTCAGCCGATCCTCACCTACGTCGGAGAGTACGACGAACGCGTCGCCGTCGAGGCGATCCGACGCGAACTGCTCCGCGAGGGGCAGGTGTTCTGGGTGCACAACCGCGTGCGATCGATCGAGACCAGCGCGCAGCGGCTGCGCCAACTCGTCCCCGAGGCCCGCATCGCGATCGCCCACGGCCAACTCGACGAGGGCACGCTCGAGCAGGTCGTCCAGGACTTCTGGGACGGCGAGTTCGACGTGCTCGTGTGCACGACGATCATCGAATCGGGCATCGACATGCCGTCCGTCAACACTCTCGTCGTCGAACGCGCCGACCTGCTCGGGCTCGGTCAGATGCACCAGATCCGTGGTCGCGTGGGCCGCTCGGGTCAGCGCGCGTACGCGTACCTGTTCCATCCACACGACAAGGTGCTGACCGAGGAGGCCTACGAACGTCTGCGCACGATCGGCGAATCGACCGAACTCGGATCGGGCTTCAAGATCGCGATGCGTGACCTCGAGATCCGTGGCGCCGGGTCGTTGCTCGGCGAATCGCAGTCCGGTCACATCGCAGCGGTCGGCTACGACCTGTACTGCCAGATGGTGACCGAGGCCGTCAGCGAGATGAAAGGTGAGCCGCTCCCCAACCAACCCGCCGAGATCAAGCTCGACGTCCCGACCGATTCCTTCCTCCCCGGTGACTACGTCGAGAAGGAGGAGCTGCGACTCGAGGCGTACCGCCGACTCGCCGACGTCACGACCGATGCCCAGGTCGACGACATCCGCACCGAATGGGAGGACCGCTACGGTCCGCTCCCGGCACCGGCCGAATCGCTGCTCCAGGTGGGGTATCTGCGCGCCGAGTGCCACCGGCTCGGCATCCGTGACCTCCAGATCACCTCCAGCGACGCCCGCATCCAGCCACTCGATCTTCCGATGAGCGCGACGATCCGCCTCCGGCGGCTCTCCAAGGGAGCCAAGTTCAAGGAGGACCTCCAGCAACTCGTCGTGCCACTCCCCCGCCGCCAGGATCCTTCCACGTACCTCGTGCAGTTCCTGCGTGACCTCGTGCCAGTCGACTGACAGCGATGCCGTCACCCGGCGCCCCGCCGCGGCGTGTTGCAACGGATAGCGTGCAGCGGGTGAATCGCCGACTGATGACGATCCTGCTCCCACTCGCAGCCGCCTCGCTGACGGCGGGTTGCACCACGTTCTCGGATGCCGACGCCGTCGCCCGCGTCGGTGACACCGAACTGAGCGCCAGCGAACTCGACGAACTGCTGACCGAGCAGCAGTTTCCCGACGAAGCACGCAACGACCTGGGTCTCGTCCGACCGGTGATCTCTGCATGGATCGAGCAGACCGCCGTCGAGAACGGCCTGTTCAGCCCAGAATTGATCGCGGCCATCCCGGACGACCAGCTGCTCGGGCTCTACGGACAGGGCATCGGCGTCGCCGGCGTGACGTGCGTGCGCCTGCTCGTCGCGGCAAGTCCCGAGGCCGGCGATGCAGCCGCCGCCCGCCTCCGCTCGGGCGACGATTTCATCGACGTGTTCGCCGACGTGAACACCGACGTCGACCTCGCGGGCGTCGACGGTGAGGCCGGATGCTTCGACCTGAACCAGTTCGCCGGCGTGGAACCACAACCCCCGGAAATCGCCGCGCTCTTCACGGTCAACGAGGCCAATCCGGTCGCCTCGTCGCCATCGGCCAATGCGGATGGCACCGCCGCCGGACTCGTGATCGTCCACCGCGGCGCCGCAGACCTCGCTCCCGACGACCGCGAACAGGTCGTCGAACTGATCCGGCAGGTCGGCGGCGTCAGCCTCGTGGTCGAAGATCTCGACGTCTACGTGGCGTCGCGCTACGGCACCTTCGACGTTGCGAGCGCCAGCGTCGTTCCGCTCGGCTGAGCGAATGGACCCGGTTCACCCGACGGGCGACCCGTCGATCACCGTCGTCGGGTTGGGTCCGGGCAATCCCGATCACGTCACCACCGACACGATCGCGACGATCGAGCGAATCAGTCGGCGGCATCTCCGCACGGCCGTTCATCCATCTGCGTTCCTGGTCGCCGACGCCACCGGTGGCGCAACCGCGCACGACGACCTGTACGAAGCGTCGGCCACCTTCGGCGACGTGTACACGGAGATCGTCGACCGCCTGATCGCCGATGCGCACGACCACGGCGCACTGCTCTATGCCGTGCCCGGCTCGCCACTCGTGCTCGAACGCACCGTCCGGTTGCTCCAGCAACGCTGTCCCGCCGAGCGCATCCGCCTCGACATCCGACCTGCGATGTCGTTCCTCGACGTCGCATGGGCCCGGCTCGGGATCGACCCGGTCGAGGAGCGGGTGCGACTGATCGACGGGCACGAGTTCGCCAGTGCAGCCGCGGGCGAAACCGGGCCGCTCCTCGTCGCCCACACTCATGCGAACTGGGTGCTCAGCGACATCAAGCTCGCCGTCGAAGACGCCCGCGGCGACGAGACCGTCACGATCCTGCACGCATTGGGGACGTCGGACGAACGGATCGTCGAAACCACGTGGGCCGAGATGGACCGTGCGCTGGACGCCGACCACCTGACCTCCATCTACGTGCCCCATCTGGCCGCTCCGGTCGGCCGCCACTACGTGCGATTCCACGAGCTCACCCGCACACTGCGCGAGCAGTGCCCGTGGGACATCGAGCAGACGCACGAATCGCTGATCCCGTACCTGCTCGAAGAGACCTACGAAGTCGTCGATGCGCTCCAGGCGCTCGCCGACCCGAGCCGCGCCGACGATCCGCACACCGACGACGATCTGATCGAGGAGCTCGGCGACCTGCTCTACCAGATCGAGTTCCACGCCGTGATCGCCGAGCAGCAGGGTCGTTTCACGATCGCCGACGTCGCCGATGGCATCCACGACAAGCTCGTGCGGCGACACCCACACGTGTTCGGCGACGTCGAGGTCGAGGACGCCGATCACGTGCTGTCGAACTGGGACGAGATCAAACGCGTCGAGAAGGGCCGCACCTCGATCTTCGACGGGATTCCCCGGTCGCTGCCATCGCTGAGCTACGCCGCAAAGGTCGGTCGCAAGGCATCGAAGGTCGGCTTCGACTGGCCGGACGTCTCGGGCGCGATCCCGAAGGTGGGGGAAGAAACCGCTGAGTTGGTCGAAGCGATCACCGCCGGGGATGCGACCGAGACCGCATCCGAACTCGGCGATCTCCTGTTCGCAGTCGTCAACGTCGCTCGACACGTGGGCGTCGATCCGGAGCTGGCGCTCCGGGCCGCGTCCGACAAGTTCCGGACGAGGTTCGAGGGAGTCGAGCAGCTGGCACTCGACGACGAGATCGACCTCCGCACCGCGACCGTCGACGTCCTCGACGCGCTGTGGGATCGGGTCAAGGCGTCAGAGGGCTGACCCCGACCAGAGGGGCTGCGACTACGGAGCTGGCGGTGGCGGTGGCGGTGGCGGTGGTGGCGGCGGGGAAACGGCGGTGGCCGCGAACTCCACGGGTTGGCCGACCGGCCTCGGCAATGCGTCGGATCGACGCGTCGACTCTCCGAGTCTGGCCGGAGCCGTCGGCAGTCGCATCTCCGGCTCGACCTGGCGACGCTGATCGGCCAGGAAGTTGTGCTTCTCGGCGAGCACCGTCGACGCGTCCGAGATGAGTGAGCTGGCATCGGTCACGGCGATCGTGACGATGAGTTCGAGCAGCGCGGCGAGCGCCAGATACGCGGCGATGCGGCCGAAACGATCGGTGTCGGTCGTCTCGACCAGCGTCGGCAGCCCGCCGAGCCCCTGAATGTGCACGAGCAGGACGACACCGAGCGCATAGGCCAACCGGAGTGGGCTACGCCGTGCACCAACCGCTACGGCGGAGCGTTCGAGCAGGAAGAACGGCACGTAGAGGACCGCCGCCTGCAGTGCGAACCCACCGATGATCGAGCCGATGTGTTCGTCGTCGGCAAACCGGTCGGACACGTACCAGATCGCCCACGCGGCAGCGGGCCAGGCCGCGGCCGCAAGCAGAGGATTTCGGCGGCGACCGCTCGCGAGTCGGGCGTTGAGGACGCTGAGGAACGACCAGAGGCTGGCCAGCCCCACGAGGCCGAGCGCGAGCATCCGCTCCAACGACTGCAACCCCTCGAGGGCGGTCCACGCCCGCTCGCGCTGCGCAGGCAGCAGCGCGCCACCGGACGACTCACGCCAGAACAGGAACATCACGAGCGCGCCGACGACGCTCACGAGCGTGAGCGCGGCGACGGCTGTCATCAATGCGAGCCGTACGATCGACAGGCCGGGGACGAGTCGGATCCGCTTGCGGAGATCGAGCGAAACCGCAGGTCGCGCATCGGCGCGGCAGGAGGCGTGTGTACACGCCCAGCTTGCCGCGTCCCACGCCGGTGCGGGCGATCCCCGATCGGCGGTCGTACGCCAGTTGGACGGCGTCTTCGACGACTCGGCCCCCGCGCCAGGCGAGCACGAGCAGAATCACGACGGGGGGAATCGCAACGACACCGAGCGCCCAGGCGGGCGCGAAGCCGTCGAAGTCGTCTCCATACGCCCCGCCGGCTCGCAGACCGATCAACGTCATGCTCCCGGCGATGGCCAGCGACAGCGGCACCCAGATCCAGCGGGCGAGCGCACCGGTGACGGCGCCCAGGCGACGCATCACGGCTGACAGCATGAACAGCGGCCGGTACGAGACGAACATCGCGACGATGACCGCGCCACACGCCACGGCGAGCGGGACCGTCGACGTCGATTCGGCATCCGGGGTGTTGAGACGAAGCTCCAGATATGCGGTCGCCCCGACCGCCGCGGCGGTGACGACCAGGGGCATCGCCCAGGCTGCGGCCACGGCGGTCGGCGACGGCGCTTCGGTCGTTCGGCCGGCGGCGAGCAGCCGGCGGGCGTTCTCGACGACGAGCCAGGTCCATCCCATGGTTCCCGCGGCTGCGAGCAGCGCGAGCACGAGTTCGACCCAGGACAGGATGCTGATGCGATCCTCGCCGTTCATCCCTCGCGCGATCTGGAACCCGGCGAGTCCGAAGGCGATCGCAGCCGCCAACACCGTCGCAGCGAGGACCGGCGTGCTCGGGAGACGCTCGGGGACCGCCGGCGCCGACGTCGCCCGCAATGGGGGTTCGACCGTGATGAGTTCCCGTTCGGGCAGCATCAGGTGATCAGGGTTACCGACGCCCGCCACGTCGGGACCGCGAAGATCGAGTTCGGTCACGGTCAGGTGATCGGCAAGTTTTCGTCTCGGCTTGAGGAGCTTTTGTACACGATCTCGGCGAGCAGGACGTCGCGCCCGCCAGACTGATGTGCATGCGCCTGCAGATCGCGAGCCCGTCGGACCATCCGCACATCGCCGGCCTCCCGTTCTCCGAACCTCTGGACGCGTGGGCGCTGCCGCACATGCACGATGTCCTCGGCCTGCACCGCCATGTCGTACGGCTCCTCGAACTCGACGGCACCAGCTACGTCATCAAAGAACTGCCCGACGACCTCGTCCGCCGCGAGTTCAGCCTGCTCCGTGAACTCGACGACTACGGGTTGCCCACCGCCGAAGTCGTCGCTGCCGTCACGGACAAGGCGGACCGGATCGACGGGATGCTGGTGACGCGGCACCTCGACTACTCCATCCCGTACCGGACGCTGCTCTCCGGCCGCGGGCTCACCATCCCCTACCTGGGGGAACGCGTCCTCGACTCGCTGGTGGTGCTGCTCGTCAGGCTCCACTTGGCAGGGTTCTTCTGGGGCGACTGCTCGCTGTCGAACACGCTCTTCCGCCGAGATGCCGGCGCCTTGTCGGCGTACGTGATCGACATGGAGACCGGCGAAAAGCACGGCCGGCTGTCGGACGGCCAGCGGCGGCTGGATCTGCAGGTGGCGACCGAGAACGTCGCCGGCGGACTCCTCGACCTGCAGGCCGGTGGCCGCCTGCAGGAAGGTATCGACCCGATGGACGTCGCGCTCCAGATCAGCGACCGCTACGACCGGCTCTGGGAGGAGCTCACGGCCGCTCAGGAATTCGCTCCCGGTGAGACGTTCAAGATCGACCAGCACCTGCAACGTCTCCACGAGCTCGGTTTCGACGTCGAGGAGATGGACATCGTCGACGACGCCGGCAGCGGTCGGCTGCGCTACATCCCCCGCGTGGTCGAGCACGGCTTCCACTCCGAACGCTTGAAGCACCTCACCGGCCTCGAGACCACCGAGAACCAGGCCCGTCGGCTGCTCGACGACATCCGGACGTTCGGCCACCAGCTCAACCTCGAGCGGCAGGCGAAGATCGACGCTGGATTGCCGACCGGCTACGGCGGTGCACCCGCCAGGACGTTGCCCGAGAACGTCATCGCGGTGCGCTGGCTCGACGACCGCTTCGAGCCGCTGATCGCACGGATTCCTCCGGAGATGTTCGCCAAGCTCGAAGCCGCGGAGATCTACCACCAGCTACTCGAGCATCGGTGGTTCCTGTCCGAGAACGCGACGGTCGACGTCACGCTCGAGCAGGCGCTCGACTCCTACATCGACAACGTGCTCGCGTCGGCTCCCGACGAGGTCACGATCTCTCGACGGACGTCGGGTTCTTCCGCCGACGAATCGGATACGTTCCACGGGTATGAGTGAGATCATCGGCATCACCGGACGTGAAATTCTCGACAGCCGCGGCAACCCGACGGTCGAAGTGGATGTCCTCCTCGATTCGGGGGCGGAGGGTCGCGCAGCCGTTCCCTCCGGCGCCTCGACCGGCGAACACGAAGCAGTCGAACTCCGCGACGGCGGCGAACGCTTCGGCGGCAAGGGAGTGCTGGCCGCCGTCGGGTTCGTCAACGACGAGATCTCCGACGAGCTGATCGGCTACGACGCCCTCGACCAGCGGCTGATCGACCGGGTCATGATCGACCTCGACGGCACCGACAACAAGGCGCGCCTCGGTGCGAACGCGATCCTCGGGACCAGCCTGGCGATCGCGAAGGCCGCAGCCATCGAGCTCGACATGCCGCTGTACCAGTACGTGGGCGGGCCCAATGCACACGTCCTGCCCGTGCCGATGATGAACGTGATCAACGGTGGCGTCCACGCCGACAACTCGATCGACTTCCAGGAATTCATGATCATGCCCGTCGGTGCACCGAGCTTCTCCGAGGCATTGCGGTGGGGCACCGAGACCTACCACGTCCTCAAGACCGTGATCGGCGATCGCGGGTTGTCGACAGCGGTCGGCGACGAGGGCGGATTCGCGCCGAACCTCGACTCCAACGAGGAGGCGATCACCGTCCTGATCGAGGCGATCGAGAAAGCCGGGTTCACCCCGGGTGACGACATCGCGATCGCCCTCGACCCGGCCGTCTCGGAGATCTTCGAGGACGGTTCGTATCAGCTGAAGGGCGAGGGCAAGGTACTGACCCCGGCCGAGATGTCGGCCTACTGGACACGCTTGGTCGACACCTACCCGATCGTGTCGATCGAAGATGCCATGGACGAGAACGACTGGGACGGGTGGGCCACCCTCACCGCAGCGGTCGGCGATCGGGTCCAGCTGGTCGGCGACGACCTCTTCGTGACGAACTCCGAGCGCCTCCGGACGGGCATCGACCGGTCGGTCGCGAACTCGATCCTCATCAAGGTCAACCAGATCGGGTCGCTGACCGAGACCCTCGACACCGTCGGGCTCGCCACGCGCCACGCCTACACGTCGGTCATGAGCCACCGGTCGGGCGAAACCGAGGACTCGACGATCGCCGACCTCGCCGTGGCGACCAACTGCGGCCAGATCAAGACGGGCGCGCCGGCGCGCTCCGACCGCGTCGCCAAGTACAACCAGCTGCTGCGGATCGAGTCGATGCTCGGTGAAGCTGCGGAGTACCGCGGCCGCTCGGCCCTCGCCCCGCTGCGCTGAGCACCGACGCCGGCGACGCTCGGCGTCTCCCGGATCGGCGGGGCCGCTCGCCGACACCGCCCACCTCGACCTTGACCAGAGGTCGAATGTGGGCAACATGACCGCCGAACACCCGCCGACGCTGCCAGAATGTCGCCGTGCCCCGCTCGAAGACGACGTCGATCCCGCGTCCTGCGGGCGTCAAGGCCTCCGACGACGGTCGTTCACGTCTCGGTGACTTCACCCGCCCCATCCCGATCGACAAGCGCATCTCCCGGCGCCCACGCGTCGCGCTCTTCACCGGGCTGTTCGCGCTCGGCATCGTGGCGGCCATCGCGTTCGCCGTGTTCGTCCTCCCCATCGGCACCTGGCGGGACCAGGATGTCGACATCGACCAGCGCCAAGCACAGCTCGACGAGCTCCAGCGGGTGAACAACGAACTCGAAGCCGAAACCACCAGGCTCGAGACCGCCGACGGCATCCGTGAAGCTGCGCGTGAGGATTATGGCTACGTGGAACTCGGTGAGGAACGGGCAACGGTGTTGCCGCTGCCGCCACTGCCGACCGACCTGCCCGACGGCTGGCCGTACAACGTCGTGACCGAGATCATCGACGCCCGCACGTCAGGCCCCTGATCCGGCGCGGCCGACGGCACCCACCCGGACACGACCGATCGCCTCACGGCTCACGGGGTGGCCGTTGCTGGGGTTAAGGTCGCCCGCGTGACGCCAAGCGATGTCAGCACCGCCCTCTCGGAACAGGGGTACCTCCCCGACGACGGCATCTCCACGGCGGTGTTCCTCGCGATGACGCTGGAGCGCCCGCTCCTGCTCGAAGGCGAGGCCGGCGTCGGCAAGACCGAGCTCGCCAAGGCGCTCAGCGCGATGACCGGCGGCGAGCTGATCCGGCTCCAGTGCTACGAGGGGATCGACGTCGCGCAGGCGGTGTACGACTGGGACTATGCCCGCCAGCTCCTGCATCTGCGCGCCGCCGAAGCCACGGGTGAGACCGCGGCGATGACCTCCGATGCGCTCGAGGCCGAGCTCTACGGCGAGCGGTTCATGATCAAGCGGGCGCTGCTCCGGGCGATCGAGGCCGTCGACGGTCCGCCCCCCGTGCTCCTCATCGACGAGGTCGACCGCGCCGACGACGAATTCGAGGCCTACCTGCTGGAGATCCTGTCCGACTTCCAGGTCACGGTCCCGGAGGTCGGCGTGTTCCGCGCCGAACGGCCGCCGCTCGTCGTGCTCACCTCGAACCGCACCCGGGACGTCCACGACGCGCTCAAGCGGCGCTGCCTGTACCACTGGGTCGAGCACCCGAGTTTCGAGCGCGAAGTCGCGATCGTCAAATTGAGGGTGCCGGCCGTCGACGACGGGCTCGCCCGACAGGTCGCCGCAGCAGTCGAGGCGCTCCGTGGCCTCAACCTGTACAAGCCGCCTGGCGTTGCCGAGACCATCGACTGGGCGAACGCACTGGGCCGACTGGGCGCAACCGAACTCGACGAGGAGTTGGTCACCAACACGCTCGGAACCGTGCTGAAATACCGCGAGGACCATCAACGCGTCGAACAACACGGTGTTGCCGCCGTGGTGAAGCAAGCGTTCGAGAAGGGCCTCCTGCACGGGTGAGCTGGGCCCCGCCGTCGACCGACGATCGGGCCGTGCCGCAGCGCAGCGACCCGGCCGAGATCGCGGTCGCGTTCACGCGCGTCCTGCGCGGCGCGGGCCTCCGCGTCCCGACCAGCTCGACGCACACGTTCGCCGAGGCGCTCTGCGCCGTCGGTCTCGACGAACGGTCGGGGGTCTACTGGTCCGGCCGGGCAACACTGGCCCGTCGCCCCGAAGACATCGAGATCTACGACCGCGCCTTTGCGGTCTTCTTCGAAGCGCAACGCTCGGTGGGCGAATCGGATGACGACGAACCGCTCTCGATCACGATCGCCGTCGACACCGAGGAGGGCGCCGATGACGACGGCAGCGAATCGGGCGACGCCAAGGACGACCCGACCATCGAGCTCCGCTTCTCGAGCACCGAAGTCCTTCGCCACAAGGACTTCGCCCAGTACAGCGCTGACGAGCTCATCGACGCACACGACATGATGGCCAGCCTGCGTCTGGTCGGGTCGCCGCGCTCCTCGCTCCGACTCGGCCCGGCGCAACGAGCGACATCTCGCCCCGACATCCGCCGCACGATGCAAGCAGCCATCCGGGCCGGCGGAGAGCCGATCGAGCGGCACTTCCGCGCACCCCGCACGCGCCTGCGCCGGCTGGTGCTGCTGCTCGACGTCAGCGGGTCGATGGAACCGTACGCTCGGGCGCTGCTGCGATTCGTCCACGCCGCAGTTGCCGGTCGCCAGAAGGTCGAGGCGTTCGCGCTCGGAACCCGGCTCACCCGGATCACCCGAGAGCTCAACAGTCGGGATCCCGACGTCGCCATCGCCGCAGCATCCGACCGCGTCGTCGACTGGAGTGGGGGAACGCGATTGGGCGACGGGCTGCGCCAGTTCAACGACGAATGGGGCATCCGTGGACTCGCGCGCAACTCGATCGTCGTGATCCTGTCCGACGGGTGGGATCGCGGCGATCCGACCACACTCGCCGAGCAGATGGAACGCCTGCACCGCGTCACACATCGTCTGGTGTGGGTCAACCCCCTCAAGGTGACCCCTGGCTACGCGCCGCTCGCCCGAGGGATGGCTGCGGCACTCCCCCACGTCGATGCCTTCGTCGAAGGGCATTCGGTCGCGGCGATGGAAGAATTGACTCGGGTGATCAGCACATGAGGAGCACAGCGACATGAAGGACCTGCTCGGAGACATCAGTCGGTGGCGGCGAGCCGGCGAACGAATCGCCGTCGCACGCGTCGTCGACATCGAAGGATCCGGACCCCGACTGCCCGGGGCTGCGATGGCGGTCACGGCGTCGGGCGAGGTGGCAGGCAGCGTGAGCGGCGGATGCGTCGAAGGCGCCGTCGTCGGTGAGGCGCTCTCCATCCTCGACGGCACGACCCAGCCACGCGTCGTCACGTTCGGATACTCCGACGACGAGGCCTTCGCCGTCGGTCTCACCTGTGGCGGCACGATCCACCTGTTCATCGAGGAGTTGGCCTGGTGAGCGAGATGCCGATCTTCGACCGGTACGCCGAACTGCTCCAGACCGAGGTCCCGGTGGCACTGGTGACGGTGATCGACGGCGAACACGTCGGTGCGAAGCTGCTCGTGACGACCGATGGCGCCGACCCGCTCGGCTCGCTGGGCCATCCCGAACTCGACCGCGTGGTGGCCCGCGACGCGCTCGCCGAACTCGAAGCGGCCCGGTCCGGTGTCCGCAGCTACGGCCCACAGGGCCAGACCACTCCGGAGGACCTCGTCGACCAGCCGACGATCCGGGTGTTCATCGAATCACACGCTCCCCCGCCACAGATGTGGATCTTCGGCGCGGTCGACTTCACGGCCGCGCTGGCCCGTGTCGCGAAGGTGCTGGGATACCGGGTGACGGTCTGCGACGCCCGCGAGGTGTTCGCCACCAAACGCCGATTCCCGATGGCCGACGCAGTCCGAGTCACCTGGCCGACGCCGATCTTCGACGAACTGGGCCACGAGCTCGGTCCGCGCGATGCCGTCTGCATCCTCACCCACGACCCGAAGTTCGACGTTCCGGCCGTCCAGGGAGCGTTGGCGACGCGGGTCGGATACATCGGCGTGATGGGCAGCCGCACGACGCACGCCAAACGGATGGAGCGACTGGCCGACGTGGGCGTCGACGAGGCGGGAATGGAGCGGCTGCTGTCACCGATCGGGCTCGACCTCGGTGCGCGCACACCGGAGGAAACCGCTGTGAGCATCTGCGCCGAGATCATCGCCCGCCGCACCGGCAAGGGCGTACCGAGCCTGCGGGACTCGAGCGGACCGATTCACTCGTGATCGCGGCGCAACGTGTCTGACACGCCGCGCACGACGCACCTGCTCAGTCGGACAGGGTGGGGTCACCGAAGCGGACACTGCCGCGTCGGATCGTGTCGACCTCGACGGTGCGACCGGTCTGGACCGAGTGGACGATTGCGTCCTCGACTCCGAGATACAGCATGACGTGGCCCGGGTAGTAGACCAGGTCACCGGCCTTCGCCGAGTCACGATCGAGGCGCTTGGCCTCGGAGATCTGCGACCCCGACTGACGGAACAGCGCAACGCCGGCCCCGGCCCAGGCGTAGGTCGTGAGCCCCGAGCAGTCGAAGCCCTCGTTCTCGATGCTGGTGTTCGTGCGATACGGGACACCGACCTGCGTGAGGGCCCCGAGGACCGCCCGCTGATGACCGAGCGGTGCGGAGCTCCACGCGTCGACCATGGCGAGCTCGTCGTATCCGAGCTCCTGAGCGGTGTAGCGGGCGGCGATGGAACGGTGCCAGGCGAGCGTCTGCTCGTCGGCCACCGAGCCGGTCACGACGTAGGCGTCGAGCGCGTCGACGGCCGCCCGTGCGGCAGTGGTGATCTCCGGGGCCAGTTCGTTGACCGGCAGCGCGACCGACTGAGCCGATGCGGTGTCGACATCGAGGGCGGCGACGGTGACGACGGCGCCGAGCGACGCCGCGACGACCGCTGCGTTGCGCAGAACGCGCCGTGCGCTCACGAAAGGAGAAGAGGTGAGGTGAGTCATGTGTCCGAAGGAGTCCTGTCGCAGCCCGGGGGGCCGTCGACGTGTCATGTCTTTGTGACGATCGGAGAACATATCGTCATCAATTCGAAACACTTGAGTCGGAGTGCGTCGTTTTCGACATCTGAACGACATCTTGAGAGACGAATCGTCATGCAGACTGCTCCGATGGATCACCACCCGAGGGCGCGATCCGCCCCATGAGCAGGGGTGGGACGAGTGGCGCCGACGACACCGTGACGGCGATCGTGCTCGCTGCGGGCGCCGGAACCCGATTTGGTGACGTCGGTCACAAGCTGACCGCGATGCTCCCTCCCAGCGACGTACGGCCCCGTGAGTCGGTGGTCCGTCGTTCGGTTGCTGCGGCCGTGACGGCCGACATCGGCCCGGTCGTCGTGGTGACCGGGCGACTCACCGGGGCCGACATCGGGCTCGACGACCGAGCAGTCGAGACCGTGCACAACCCCGACTGGGCGTTGGGGCAGATGACCTCGGTACGCGCCGGTCTCGCCGTCGCCGCCGACCACGGCAGTGCCGTTGCGGTCGTCGGGCTCGCCGACCAACCGGGTATCGATCCCTCCGCATGGCGAGCTGTTGCCGACGCCGCAGGTGACGGTTCCAGCCCGATCAGCGTCGCCACCTACGACGGCCGGCGCGGCAACCCGGTTGCGCTCCACCGAAGCATCTGGGGGCTGCTCCCACCCGAAGGCGACGAGGGGGCCCGTAGCCTGATGCGTCTTCGCCCCGAGCTCGTACGTGAAGTACCGTGCACGGGTTCACCCACCGACATCGATACCGCAGAGGACCTCCGACGATGGCAGAACAGCTGATCAACGAATTCACGGTCAATCGCCCGATCGAGGAAGCGTGGCCGATCATCACCAACGTGGAGAAGATCGCGCCCTGCCTGCCTGGTGCCGAACTCCAGGAGATCGCCCACGACGACGAATGGGGTGAGATCTACCGCGGCGTGGTGAAGGTCAAGCTGGGTGCGATCTCGACGCAGTTCAAGGGCGACGCGCACTTCGTGGAGAAGGACGACGAGAACTTCACGACGGAACTCAAGGGCAAAGGCCGTGACACGGGCGGGCGCGGCAACGCCTCGGCCGACATCAAGGCCCACGCCGAGAGCCTCTCGCCGACGAGCACCAAGGTGACCGTCACCACCGATCTCCACATCACGGGCAAGGTCGCCCAGTTCGGTCGCGGCATCCTCGGCGACGTGAGCACCAAACTGATCGACCAGTTCGCCGACAACCTCAACACCATGATCGACGAAGACGGTGTGGGAGAGGCGCCCGGCGACGAGAGCGGTGCGACCGACGAAGCGAGCGCCGCGCCGGTCACTGGCGAGACGGCGTCCGACCAACCGAAGGTCCGCAAGATCAACGGCCCCGCCGCCGAACCGATCGATCTCATGGACGTGAGCGGCAGCTCGATCCTCAAGCGGGCGGCCCCGGCGATCGTGGCGCTGCTGATCATCCTGTTCTTCCTCCGCCGTCGGAGCTGATGGGCGATCGGGAGCGGGTCGCCGAGCTGCTCGGTCGCGTCCCGCGAGGCGACTTCGACGTCGTCGTGCGCGACGCCTCCGGTGACCCGGTGGTGGTCCGCAACGCGCCGTTCCTCGACGATGGCACGCCGATGCCCACGCTCTACTATCTCGTCGGCGTGGAACTGGTGAAAGCGGTGAGCCGGATCGAAGCCGCCGGCGCGGTCGACGAGGTCGAGGCCGAACTCGGCGTCGAGGAGATCGCGGCGATTCACCTGCGGTACGAGCACGAGCGTGACGCCGAGATCCCTCCGAACCACATCGGCCCCCGACCGTCGGGGGGCGTGGGCGGAACCCGCGTCGGCGTCAAGTGCCTGCACGCCCACGTGGCCCATCATCTCGCCACGGGTGACGACGCGATCGGACGTTGGACCCTCGCCAGGGTTCCGCCGGAAACGCCGGGTGCGACCGTTGGCGGTCGGTCATGACCCCTGGCTCGCTGCACATCGACATCGGCGATCGCGAGATCACGATCTCGATGATCGGTGGCGACGAGTGGACGCTCCCGGTCGGACCGGAGTCGCTCGTCGAACGCGAGCTCGAGCGCGCCGACCGGCCCGCTCCCGAGCAGCTCACCAACGCTCTGGGCATCGTCAGCGACTACCTCGACGATGTCCTGCGGGCGTCGTCGATGGTCCTCGACGCTCCCGCTGTTGCCTTCACCGGTCGCCATGCGGTCGGCCTCGCACGCGTCGAGATGGGCGACGCCGACCTGCCCGCCGACTACACCCTCAGCCGAGTCGACGCCGACGAGGTGTTCCGAACGATCGTCGCCGAACCGATCGCGGACCGTCTCCACAACCCGGGGCTCGACCCGGCCCACGTCGAGACGGTGATCGGGACCTGCTGTGTCGTGCTCGCAGTGATGCGTCGGCTGGAGCTGACCGACGTCTCGATCGTCCCCGAATCGGAAGCGGGCTGAGGTGGCGCTGCGTCACCCATCGCGAACGCCGGCACCGGTGCACCTCTACGGGCGCCGCGTCATGATGCGCCCGCTCGCCGTCAACGACTTCCGGACGTGGAGCGAGGTCCGTCAGCGCAACGACGAGTGGCTGACCGTGTGGGAGCCCAGTCGAATCCCCCACCAACCCGACCCGACCACCGACAAGTCGGCGTTCGCGTCTCGTTGTCTACAACGCGACCGCGATCGAGCAACCGGCACGGCGTACCAATTCGGGCTCTTCGTGGATCAACGCATCGCCGGCGAGGTCAACCTGAACAACGTGATCCGCGGGGCGATGCAGTCGTGCACGGTCGGTTACTGGATCGACGAGGCACATGCCGGCCACGGGTACACCGTCGAAGGCGTTGCGCTCGTCTTGCAGTTCGCATTCGAGCAGCTGGGCCTGCATCGCGTCGAGATCTGCATCGTGCCGCGCAACCTGCGCAGCCGTCGGATCATGGAAAAACTCGACATCCGTGACGAGGGGATCGCACAGCGCTACCTCGAGATCAACGGCACGTGGGAGGACCACGTCCGCTACGCGATGACGAGCGAGGAATGGCAGGTCCGTCGCGCCCAGATCGTCGGCGCATGGATCGTCCGCTGAGCCGCGATCCACATCGCGCCACGTCTTGAACGACGGCAGCGCCCATGAGAGAGTGAAGCGGGGCCCGTCGACGACGGGAAACGACGAGCGAGGGAACGGCCTGTGCGACAGACATCGTCGAAGGTGACGAGCGGCTACCAGCTCTCGGACCGCTACGGAGACGCCGCGGGCACGGTCTTCATGACCGGGATCCACGCGCTGGCACGGCTCCCGATCGAACAGCTGCGCGCCGACCGGGCGATCGGTCTCAACACGGCCGCCTTCGCCTCGGGCTACCAGGGCTCGCCGCTGAGTGGTCTGGACCAGGAGTTCGTCCGGGCGGCCGAGGCCGCTCCGGAACTGACGTTCGTGGTCCAGCCCAACGTCAACGAAGAACTCGGGGCCACGTCGGTGATGGGCAGCCAGCTCGCGCCCGGCCAACCCGACGCGACCTACGACGGGGTGATCGGGATCTGGTACGGAAAGGCACCGGGGCTCGACCGGGCGGGTGACGCGATCCGGCACGGAGCGTACGCCGGCGCCGCGCACCACGGTGGTGCGCTCGTCGTGGTCGGTGACGACCCGTCGGCGAAGAGCTCGACGGTGCCGTCCAGCTCGGACCTCGCCTTGATGGACCTCCATCTTCCCGTCTTCTATCCCGCCGATGTCCAAGAGGCGCTCGATCTCGGCCGCCACGCGATCGCCATGAGCCGCCTGACCGGTCTGTGGACGTCGATGAAGATCGTCGCAGCTGTGGCCGACGGATCCGGAACCGTCGACATTTCTCCGGACCGGCTCCAGATCGTGGTCCCCGACATGTACATCGACGGCGTGCCGTTGATCCACCAACCCGACGCTCGGTTGTTGCCGCCACACAACATGGAGATCGAGCGCGACATCCGCACCACCCGGTTCGAACGGGCTCGCCGCTACGCCGCCGCGAACCACCTGAACCGGGTGACGGTCGATCCGCCCGACGCGTGGATCGGTATCGCTGCCACCGGGGTGACCTACGGCGAAGTGCGCGAGTCGTTGCACCGCCTGGGGCTGCACACCGATGCGGCGATCGCGGATGCGGGCATCCGGCTCCTTCAGCTCCGGCTCCCGCTGCCGTTCGATGCCGACGTGGCGAGGACGTTCGCCCGGGGCCTCGACGAGATCGTGGTCGTCGAGGAGAAGGATCCGACCATCGAGCTCCTGATGAAGGACGCGCTCTACGGCACCACCGACGCTCCGCGCATCGTCGGCAAGCGCAACGACGTCGGTGACGAATTGATCGTCAACTACGGCGTGCTCGTTGCCGACCTGATCACCCCGGCGTTGCGCAGCCGTCTGGCCGATCGACTCGGTGACCGTCTCGCCCCCGAACGGGGTCCCACACGCGAGCGCGCACTGATCCCCCTCAGCGTGGAACGGTCGCCGTACTTCTGTTCCGGCTGCCCACACAACTGGGGAACCAAAGTCCCCGACGGCGTCCTCGTCGGTGCCGGAATCGGCTGCCACACGATGACCCTGCTGATGGATGACGACACGGTCGGCACATCTGCTGGACTGACCCAGATGGGCGGCGAGGGCGCCCAGTGGATCGGCATGGCCCCGTTTGTCAGCCGTCGACACTTCATCCAGAACCTCGGCGACGGAACGTTCTTCCACTCGGGGCAGCTCGCGATCCAGGCAGCGATCGCCGCCGGCGTCGACATCACCTACAAGTTGCTGTGCAACGGCACCGTTGCGATGACCGGCGGACAGGACCCGATCGGCCAGCTGAGCGTTCCCGACATCACCGGGATCCTGATCGGCCACGGCGTCCGCCGGGTGATCGTCACGACCGACGACGTCGAGCGATATCACGGCGTCGACATGCCGCGTGACCGCGCTGGCGCGGTGCCCGTGTGGGACCGCGCCCGCATCGTCGAAGCGCAGGAGGTCCTCGCCGAGATCAGCGGTGTCACCGTGCTGATCCACGACCAGGCCTGCGCCGCCCAGAACCGACGGCTGCGCAAGCGCGGCACCGTGCCGACACCGGCTGAACGGGTCGTGATCAACCACCGGATCTGCGAAGCGTGCGGCGACTGCGGCGTGGTCAGCAACTGCTTGTCGGTGCAGGCGATCGACACGCCACTCGGCGTGAAGACGACGATCGATCAGACGACCTGCAACCTCGACTTTTCCTGCATCGACGGCGACTGTCCCAGCTTCATGACGGTGGAACGCGTGGACGACGGGGTCGGCCACACGGTTCCCGAGCCCCCACTCGACCTTCCAGATCCCGTCCTGCTGTTCGACCCGGCCAGCGTCGACGTCCGGATCGCCGGGATCGGCGGCACCGGCGTCGTCACCGCAGCCCAGATCCTGGCCACGGCAGCCATGCTCGACGGCTACGACAGCCGGGGCATGGATCAGACGGGTCTGTCGCAGAAGGCCGGACCAGTGGTCAGCGACCTGCGACTCTCCACCCGCTCCACCCCCGACTCGAACCTGCTCGGCGACGGGACGGCCGACGTACTCCTCGCCTTCGACCTCGTGACGGCGGCGAGCAGGCGCACGATGCTCGCCTGCGGAGCAGCGCACACCGTCGTGGTCGGCTCCACCAGCCCCACGCCCACCGGATCGATGATCGGCCGGCCGGACCGTCGGATCCCCCCGCTCACCGAGCTGCGGACGCAGCTCGACCGCCGGACCGATTCCTCCGCGACCCGCCTCACCGATGCCGGGGCGATCACCGAGGCGCTCCTCGGTACGGCAGCGGCGGCCAACATCTTCGTGATCGGCGCCGCGATCCAGCACGGGGCGATCCCGATCACCCCGGATTCCGTCGAACAGGCGATTCGTCTCAACGGCGTCCAGGTCGAGGCCAACATCGCTGCCCTCCGGTGGGGGCGCGCGTGGATTCACGACGCAGCACACGTCGAAGCGGTCGCCGCTGTGCGTCTGGGCGCGGTGCCGACGGTCGACGTCGATCCGTTGCCGGCACCCCTCGCACAGCGTGTCGAACAACTCGGTCTCGACGACGGAACCGCTGCGACGCTGACCATGCTGGCGGCCGACCTGGTCGGCTACCAGCATCGGGAGTATGCGTCGGCGTTCATCGATCGAGTCGAACACGTCCACCGCCAGGACACCCGCCTCACCGAGACCGTCGCCCGCTCCCTGCACAAACTGATGGCGTACAAGGACGAGTACGAGGTCGCCCGTCTCCTCGTCGCCGACGAGTCACGTGCCGCCGCCGAACGCGTCGGTGGTACCGGCGCGACGATCACCTGGCGGTTGCACCCGCCGATGCTCAAAGCCCTCGGTCGGGCGTCGAAACTCGGGGTGAGCGAGAAGGTCGGACGCCCCGCGATGCTGACGCTGGCACGGGCGAAACGTCTTCGCGGCACCCGACTCGACCCGTTCGGGCGCACCGAGATGCGGCGAACCGAACGGGCGCTCATCGACGAATACCACGCCCAGATCGATGCCGAACTCGCTCACCTCACAGGGTATCCAGACGACATCGACGGGGTGCTGGACGCGCTCGCGCTCCCGATGCAGATCCGCGGCTACGAAGATCTCAAGCTGCGGCGGGTCGCCGACTACCGAGCCGCCGTCACCGCCCGCGCCCGCGACATCCATCCCGGATGAATGACCCGGGTCGGGACGCGACACGGGGCCCCGGTGGTCCCGGAGCCCCGTGTCGGGTGGTCGTGATCGATGAATCGGTCTATGCGACCCCGTTCTCCCGGGTCATCTGCAGCATCTCGATCTTCGCTTCACGAAGTTGCGTGCGTCGCTTCCACATCTTGGTCTTCCAATGGCGCTTCGTGCGGTTCCGCTTGGCGAGCTTGCTCTTGGCAACCTCCGCATCGTGGTGATGCATCGGCTTCCAGGCGCTGCCCGGCTCGTGCAGATCCTCGGGGGCTACACCCGACGACACTCCTTGAGCGACCGATTGCAGCTCGACGTGGATCCGGTGGCGCTCGCTGTGGGCGTGCGCTCGCCGCTCTTGTCGTGGCAGCATCGGCGTCTCGGTGTCGCGATGTCGCTGGCTCATTGGTGACCTCCTACTTTGCGGCACAGGTTGATAACGCCGCGGTGGATTCGGTTCCTGTGGTTCCACAGTAGGGCACGGGGTGTTTCCTGCCGAAGGGCGTTGTGTAACAGTTCTGCGCGCTTTCCGGTGACCACGGTCACGTCACATCGCGCGTTCTCTCGACCACAACGCGTCGACCACGACGTCTGAATGAACGCGAAACTCGGCCGCGTCCGGTCAAGCACCCACCCGTTCAGGCCGATGAAGCCACGTGGACCTCTCGCCGCCCCCATCCGTGTCGCCACCTGCCCCGACGGCGGCACCGACAGCTCCGTCGTCGCCTCCGCCGGCACCGATGCCGACCCCGCCGCACACCGGTCCCGAAGCCACCGACCCCGCCCACTTGGCGGCTCGTCTGGTCGCGTCGATCGACGCCGTGGTGGCCGGTCATCACGACGTTGCGACCGTCGCTGTCGCCACACTGCTCGCACGCGGGAACCTCCTGATCGAGGACATCCCGGGCGTGGGCAAGACGCTGCTCGCCCAGGTGATCGCCCGCGCCGTGGGCGGGTCGTTCGGCAGGATCCAGGGAACCCCCGATCTCCTGCCCGGCGACGTGACCGGTTCGATGATGCCGGTCCACGACGGGGACGGCGTCACCCGCCTCGAATTCCGCCGCGGGCCGATCTTCGCCAACGTCGTCGTGTTCGACGAACTCAATCGTGCGACCCCCCGAACCCAGTCGGCCCTCCTCGAAGCAGCGGAGGAATCGACGGTGAGCGTCGACGGCGTCAGTCACCGGCTGCCGAGCCCGTTCATGCTCGTCGCAACGCAGAATCCGATCGAGATGGCCGGCACCTACGGGTTGGGCGAGGGTGCCCTCGATCGCTTCACCGCGGTGGTCACCCCGGGACGCGCAGCCCCAGAACTGGAAGTGGACGTACTCACCGGCCGTCGCGGCCGATCGATGCTCGGCGCAATCGAGCCGGTCGCGACACCCGACGCAATCGCCGCTGCGCAAGACGCCGTCGGAACCGTCCACGTCTCCGACGCGGTCGGCCGGTACGTGGTCGACCTCCTCCAAGCGACTCGCTCGCATCCGGGCGCCCGGCTCGGTGCGTCGACGCGTGCCGGCGTCTCACTGATCGCGCTCGCCCGGGCCCGCGCCGCAATGCAGAGTCGGACCTACGTCGTCCCCGACGACGTAGCGGCACTGGCCGTCGCCTCGCTGGGACACCGCGTCCTGATCGCCGACAGCGACGGATCGACCACTGCAGGTCGAGCGCTCGTGGCGGAGTGCGTCTCCACCGTTCCCGCGCCCTCGGCCTGAGCATCGAGCTCGAGCCGCACCGTCCGATGCCCACTACGACCTCCCGTCTTCGACTCGCCGGGCGCTCGGCCGGCGCGCTCGCACCGCTCGGTGCGTGGTTCGTGGGCCTCGCGATCGCTCGTCTCACGGGCGCGGCGGCCGTTGTGCTGCTGCTCGTCGCGTCACTCGTCGGCTTCGTCGGCGCGGCGCTCGCCGGGTGGCTACGGGTCCGCACGGTGCGAGTGATCGAGGTGGCCGCGCCGGCCGTCGCAACCGTGGACGAGCCGATGTCGGTCGTCGTCGAGCACGCCGACCCGTCATCGTCTCGTGCCCCGGTGTGGATCGACGTCGAGGGCGTCCGAGTCCCGATGGGGCGCGGTTCGACGACGACCGTCGACATCACCCGCGCCGTGCCCGGCGTGATGCGTTCGCTCACCGTCACCGTGTCATCACCCGGCCTGTCGTCACTGGTCTGGTGGCGCCGGAACACCGTCGTACACGTCCGTCCGATCCACGTCGCCCCACGGCCGGCCGGTCCCCTGCTGCCCATTTCCCGGATCGCCTCACCAGTGCTCGGAGAATCGGCACCCGGCGACGGAGCGAGGTCGGGCGACGTCGACGGATCACGACCGTGGCGACCCGGCGAGAACGAACAGGCCATCCACTGGCCGTCCACCCTGCGCGCGGGCGAAGTCATCACGCATGATCGCTCGACCGAATCCGAGACGCGCTGGCGGGTCGATGTGGACAACGACCCGGCCCAGCTTCGTTTCACCATCGAGGAGGGTCTCCGACGGGGCCACTGTGTGACGTTGGCAACCGACGCCGATGGGTCCGACGATGTGATCCTTGCGGGCGTCGACGACGCACGTCATTGGTCCGCGCTCGCCGCGGACCGATCGGACTCGCCCGACACCCCTGCAGAATCGCCCGTTCCGTGGTGGCGACGCCGCCTCTCGTTGGGTCCACAACTGGAGACGACCCGCATGGTCACCGCTCGCTCCCGGGTGGCGACGGCGATCGCCGCGCTCATCTCGTTGTGGATGCTGCTCGGAGCGCTCGATGCAGGCCCGATCCTGCGCATCTCAGCGGTGCTCGGCGTGTCGATCGCAACGGCACTGTCGCTGCGCTTCTCGGCCGGGCATCGACCGATGTGGGCGAGGGCCGTGATCGTTCTGGTGGCGCTGACAGCGCTGGCCCGTATCGCGGTACAGAATGCCGGCGTCGGCGGATTGCTCGAAGCCCTCCGAGGGCCGATGCCCGACCTGTTGATGCTGCTCGTGATACTCCACGGCGCGGAGATCGCCGATCGGCGGACCAACCGCGTCCACCTCGCCGTCACGGGCGTGGTGACCGCCTACGCCGCCGGGCTGCGCATCGATGGATCGCTCGGCTGGTGGATGGCTGCATGGGCGGTCGCGACGATCGTCGCCGTCTGCACGACCGAGCAGAGGGACACCGCCCCGGGACGTGGTTCACAGGGGAATACTGCACGCATCGCCGGCTGGTCGGTGGCTGGGGTCGCCACCACGATCGCCGTGGCGTCGCTCGTCCCGATCCCCGATGGACCAGCGAGCCTCGGGCTCCCGGCCCTGTCGGACAACAGCGGGCTGGTCGACGGTGCCGGGGCCCTCGTCGGACCCGACGGCTCACCGGCCGCGTCGTCATCGGGCACACCCACTCGCGGCGCGCTGGGCCAGGCGGGTGGGTACCCGGGCTTCTCCAACACGCTCGACACATCGGTGCGCGGCGATCTCGGTGACGACATCGTGATGCGCGTCCGAGCGCCGGAGCCGGCGTTCTGGCGCGGCCAGACCTTCTCCGACTTCGACGGTCGGGTGTGGACGGTCGCCGATGACACCCTGGACGCAACCCTGGAAGGACCGCGCATCGACGTCGCACCCACGATCGGCGATCAGGTCGCCGACGGCGTGCCGGCCGAGGAATTCGTCCAGACGTTCCACGTCGAGGCGGGGCTGCCGAACGTGGTCTTCGCTGCCACGCGTGCCGACACGATCATCTTCGACGGGAGCGTCACGACTCGGTCGGACGGTGCGCTACGAGCTGACCGGACACTGAATCCCGGCACCGTGTACTCGGTCGTCTCACGGCGTGTCGAGGTGACGGCCGAGATGCTGGACGCCCAGGGCGACCTGGGGAATCGCTTCGCGCCGTTCGCCGAGCGGGCCGAGCTCGCCGACTTCCTCGCCGTTCCCGAATCGACGTCGGACGAGACGATCCGGCTTGCCGACGAGCTGCTCGTCGAGGGCTCCACGTACGCCACGATCCTGGCGTACCAGGACTGGATCGCCGAGAACACCGAGTACGACTTGCATGCCCCGGTGCCCGACGGCGACGCGGTCGACGACTTCCTCTTCCACTCCCGTCGCGGATTCTGCGAACAGATCGCGTCGTCGCTCATCGTGATGCTCCGCTCGCAGGGCATCCCCGCTCGCCTGGCGACGGGCTACATCCCGGGCGAACGAGATCGGATTTCGGGTGTGTTCAACGTGCGTGCCAGCGACGCGCACGCCTGGGTCGAGGTCTGGTTCCCCGAGACCGGCTGGGAGGCGTTCGACCCGACCGCCGCGGTCCCGCTCGCCGGCGAGGCGGAGCGTTCGACGGTCGGCGCCGACGCCGCCCGAGCAGTGCTCGATTCGGTGCTGGCCCGTCCGCTCGAGGTCGGACTGCTCCTCGCCGGAGGGTTCGCCGCGCTCGCGTTGTCCCGCGCCTTCACCGAGCTTCGACGGCGTCGCGCTCGTGGGTCGTGGGGGCTGTTGCACGACCGATTCATGGCCCTCGCACCCGACGCCGTCACAGCCCCCGACGCCGCCCGCCGGCTCGCCGACCGATGGGGGCCGGCAGCCGACGGCGCCGACGACATCGCTCGCGAGCTCGATCGGGTGGCCTTCGACGCCGCGTACTCCCCCGACGACATGGTCCGTGCGGACACTGCGCGCGCGATCGGTGCACTCGAACGACTGCAGCGCACGACGCCTCACGACGCGCGCACCGAGCACCAGCGGGAACCGGTCGGCGCTACTTCGAGGTGATCTTGGCCTGAAGTGCGGCGAGTCGCTCGGCGAACCACGGCTGCTGTGTGCTCCACAACTGCGGCTCGAGCTCGCGGGCCACCGCCTCGGGGTGGGTGTGGATGTCGGCCATCGCCTGAATCGTCGCCTTCGTCGTGATCGCCAACTCGCGGGGTACCGAAGCGGCACCGGCCGCGAATTCCTGAGCGACGTCGGCCAGATCCGCCCGCGGCACCGACCGGTACGCCAGACCCACCCGCTCGCACTCCTTGCCACCCAGAACCTGCCCGAACACGATCGCCGCCATGGCCGCCTGTGGCCCCGCGATGCGACGAAACATCCATGTGTGGCCACCACCGGGGTGGATGCCGAGGTTGAGAAAGCGGGTGTCGATACGGGCCTCGTCGGCGATGATCCGAACATCGCAACCCAGCGCGAGGTTCGCGCCGGCACCGACGGCGGCTCCGTTGACCGCGGCCAACGTGGGCAACGGACTGCGCGCGATCCGAAGGAACCCCTCGTAGATCTTCCCGAGGCTCTCGCCGGTGGCCTCGGCCAGGTTGCCGAGGTTGGCACCGGCGCAGAACGCCGGCGCGGCACCGGTCACCACGAGGGCCCCGACCCCGTCGTCGCTCTCGAAGGCGTCCATCGCGGCCGTGATCTCCTCGACCATCGGGGCGGTGAGCGTGTTGCGCTCGTCGGGGTTGTTGAGGGTGAGGGTGGCGACGCCGTCGCTGACGTCGGTGAGCACGAGTGACATCTCCCGATCATGGCATCCGCGCCGTCCGCGAGGGCCTTCGTGGGCACCTACGCTGCCGGCGGTGGCCGACCGTCAGTTCGAGACTCCCGAACTCGCACGTCTCTACGATCCGGTCTGCGGGACCACCGACCGGCAGGACTTCGGGTTCCACCTCCCGCTGGTGCTCGAATCGGACGCGGTCCTCGACGTCGGATGCGGAACGGGCTCGCTCCTCCACCTCGCTCGGCACCGAGGCCACACGGGACGGCTGGTCGGGATCGACCCGGCGCACGCGATGCTCGACGTGGCGCGGTCACGGTCGGACATCGACTGGGTGCACGGCGACATGTCGTCATACCGCCCGGGCCCTGCGTTCGACCTCGTCGTGATGACGGGGCACGCATTCCAAGCGCTCGTGACCGATGCCGAAATCGCGGTCACGCTCGACGGGATCCATGCCGCCCTGCGTCCCGGTGGTCGCTTCTCGTTCGAGACACGAAATCCGGCCGCGCGCGCCTGGGAGCGGTGGGTGGAGGGCTACGAGATTGCTTTCGTCGCCGCTGGCGGGCGGGCCGGGCGCTTCCGTTCGCGGACCGATGAGGTCGATGACGGGGTCGTCTCGTTCACCACGTCCCATCACGTCGACGGTTGGACCGAGGCCGAATCGAGCACCAGCATGCTGCGGTTTCTCGACGCTGATGCCCTCGATCGGGCGCTGTCGCACGCAGGGTTCACAGTGCAACAGCGCTACGGCGACTGGGATCGCAGCGCGTTCGAGCAGCCGAGCCCCGAGATCATCACGATCGCCGCGGCCTCCTCACCGAGCGGGTGGACGTCATCGGTTCGGTAGATTCGTGATGGCATGCTCGACCACGTCTTCACCGATGCGATCAGTGCGCTCCGCGACGCGTTCGAGTCGGCCTATCTGGAACGCCAGCCCTTCGAAGAGCACTTCCAGTCCGATGTGCTGGTCGGTGACCTCACGTGGGAAACCAGCTACGGGCTGCCGGGCGAGGGGGAGCCACCCCGGATCGTGGCGCACATGACGATGAACTGGCCGGCCTGGAGCCAAGCGGCGTATCGACGGTGGTACGTCGACGACGAACTCGAGGTCCGCCCCGCAATCGAGATCGAGATCGTGCTGCGGATGCAGCAGCTGAGCGAACCGGTCGAGGCGGACCGCGTGTACGCGAGCGTCCCCGAGCACAGCCCGCCGATCGGCGACGACCGGCTCGAACGCGCCGGACTGACCACCGAGATCTCCCACCCCGACCCGGACGATCCGCTCGACCTCACTCCGGAGTACGCCGTCGAAATCACCTACGAGGGCCTGTACGAGTTGGCCGAAGAGACCGTGGCCGACGGTCGCAGCACGCTGCTCGACGATCACTTCGGTGCGCTCGGCGGATGGATCGCGGCGACGCTGGTCAAGCTCGGTGACCTCGGTCTGAGTTTCCTCCCTGCCGAGTGACTCGCCATCATGGTGAGATGACCACGCCGACGCCCCCTTCTGCGAGCCTCACCGGTGACGACGTCGTGCTGCTCGACATCTCGGATCGGATCGCCACGATCACCCTCAATCGGCCCGAAGCACGCAACGCACTGTCGACCGAGGTGCTCCGCAAGATGCCCGAGGCGATGCGGATCGCCGAGGCGAGCAAGGACGTGGATGTGTTGATCCTCACCGGGGCCGATCCGGCGTTCACCGCCGGGCTCGATCTGAAGGAGCTGGGCTCGACGGGCGGCAATCTGGGCAGCGGCAGTGGGGCCGACGGCAACCTCAACACCGACGAGGTCCGCGGACCGTTTCCGCGGCTGACGAAGCCACTGATCGGGGCGATCAACGGCGTTGCCGTCACCGGCGGATTCGAGCTCGCTCTCAACTGCGACTTCCTGGTCGCCAGCGATCGCGCCAAGTTCGGCGACACCCACACGCGCGTCGGCGTGATGCCGGGCTGGGGCCTGACCGTGCTGCTGCCCCAGGCGATCGGGATCCGCCGCGCGCGGGAGATGAGTTTCACGGGAAATTTCATGGATGCCAGCGAGGCGCTGCAGTTCGGGCTCGTCAATCACGTCGTGCCTCACGACGAGCTGATCGACTTCACACGCCGCCTGGCGACCGATATCGTGAGCAACGAACAGGACGGAGTCCGCCAGATCCGCGCGACGTACGACGCGATCAACATGGACGACCACGACTGGGAAACCGAATCCCGCGACAGTCGGGCCTGGCGTCGCAACCAGTTCAGCCCCGAGAAGGTCGCCGAACGACGCGATCGGATCCAGTCACGCGGCAAGACCCAGTGACGTGAACGCGATCGACACGTTCGCGCCACAGGCGATGCCACCGCCCGAGTCCCGCCGGCTCCTCCGGGACATCCGCCAGCCCGCTAGATGGCGGCGCCCAGCGCGCGGAGCTCCTTCTGGACCTCGATGGCGATGTCGATGGCGAGGATCTCGGCACCGTTCTGGTTGAGGTGGAACCCGTCGTCGGCGCGCACGTCCTTGCCCTCCTTGTCACGGGGATCGACCACGAACTCCGCCCAACCGCCGTCACGGCCGGAGAACCGGGTCCAGGTGTCGACGAACACGACATCGGGTCGAGCCGCAGCGGCGGCCTTTGCGGCCTGGTCCTGGATCGCCAGCTTCGCAGTGACCTCGGGGTTGTCGTCGTTGGGGATTCCGACCCAGATGACGTGCCGGTCGTTCTCCAACAGCAGGTCCATCACCTCACCGGCGCGACGCTCGTACTCCGCGGACCACTCCGCCTCATTCGCAAGCGGATCACCGACCACGAACTCCAAGTCGTCCTGCGGAAGGGACAGCCCCTGCGAGTCGTTGCCGCCGAAGGTGACGACCACGATGTCCGGATCGACCTCGGGAAGCTTCTGCGCCAACTCGGTGGGCCAGTTGAAGAAGTCGGGCCTGGCGAGACCGGAGGAGACCTTGTAGTTGAGTTCGGTTTCGGTGACGAGGGTGCCGTCGAGCAGGGTCTCGAGGTACGGCCCGAACGTGCCGGCATCAGAGTCGCCGACGATGTAGACCTTGGCCGGATTCGACGAGGTGGGCGGGCCCGTGTCGTCCGGCTCGATTGCCTCGTCGTCGGCGTCGGTCGTCTCGACATCTCCATCGGGCGTCACCTCACCCTCGTCGACCGTCACGCCGTCACCCAGTCCCAAATCGTCGCAGAGCTCGGCGTTCACCGGATCGGAGCAGTCGATGGCAGCGCTCTCGGCCTCGTCGTCGGTCGACACACCCGAGGCGCCCGGCGCAGGGAGCACCGAGTCCGTCGGGCTCTCGGCAGCGCCGCCCTCGCCGCCCACGAAGCCGGCGACCGCCGTGACGCCTGCGTATCCCACGACGCCGACCACGAGGAGGACCCCGAGGCGGCGGATCCAGAACCGCTGGGAACTCACCTGGGGACCTGCCGCGCGGCGCTGCGGTGTCGACGTCGGGGCCACAGCTCCACGATACGCAGCACCACAGCCCATTGCGCGGCGCGTCGTCCCGGCGGCCGATCGCAGACCGGCCCCGGTCGGCCACGACCGCTACTGTCGATCCGATGGACGACGGCGACGGTGACCGACTCTGGAGTCGGATCTGGATTCCGGTCGGACTCCCTGGGTTCAGCGGCGACGACAAGCAGCGCCGGGCCGACCTCCTCGACGTGCGGCTGGGCCAAGACGGGTGGAGGTATCGCTACGTGGTGCGCGGGGAACTCGTCGACTTCGCGACGGCGATCACCGAGTACGAGGAGGCCTACCGCGTACACCTGCATCGAAATCCGGCGATCGTCGAGTGGCTCGTCACACGATGTGGCAACGTGTACGACCACAGCGTCGACAACGTGTACGACGACGAGTATCTCCAACCGGGCACGGCCGCGAATCACTATCAGGACATCTCGGTTCGTCGCGTGATCGCCGAACTCGCCGACATGCGGGGCGAACCCGTCGACGAGCGCTGGGGGCAACCGATCGAGATGACGGACCTCGGCACCGGCGAACGCCACACCGCGCCGCTGGCCAGGGGATTCCGAGGGAGTCACCTCGCCCAGATCCGCGACGCGATGTCGCCGGCGTACTTCCTCAACCCTGCCCTCGTGCCGATTCACGACCCGGCACTGATCACCACCCTGCCCGGGCGCAGCGAGTGGTATCACCTCGAAGGGTGCGCCCACCTCTCGGTTGAGGCGTACTGGCAGATGTCGAAGGTCATCGAAGTCCGCTATGACCGATTCGTCGACCTCGGCGATCTCCGTCACAACCCGCTCGCAGACCTATGACCTATGACCGATGAGCTCGATGCCCGACTCGTGGGCCCGCTGAGCATCGACCGCTACCTCGACAGCGGCGAGGAGCTGCCCGGTGGCGGGGCCCTCAACATGGCGTACCACTGGTCCCGCAGCGGGCTCCGCTGTGAGATGATCAGCCGCGTTGCCGACGACAGCGCAGCGGCGTTCGAGTCGTTCCTCGACCGCCACGCCATCATGCGGACCCCGACGCTCGCCCAACCCGGACTCCCCTGCGCGGTCGACGTCCGCTTCGCCGACGATCGCCAACCGACGATGGACAACTTCGTCGAAGGGGTACTCGCCGACTTCCGGCTCACCACAGCCGAAGCCGACCGCATCACGTCCGGCCTTCCGGCACACCTGGTCCTCGTCGACGTGATCGACCACGAACTCCACCGCCTGGCCGGCGAGCGGACGCTCGCCGGCGCACACCTCACCGGCGACTTCCTCAGCTTCCGCCACTTCACGCCCGAACGGTTCAGCGCGTCGATCCAGTTCCTCGAGGTCAGCTTCATCGGCTGGCCAGGCGACCCGGACGATGCGCTGATCGCCGACCTCGCAGCGCGGGCCGCAGCCGCCCGCACCGTCCTCGTGATCACGTTCGGCTCGTCCGGTGTCCGCGTGATCGACGCCCGGGGTGATGAGCGACGCGACCTGTGGTTCGAGGTGTCGGCGGTGCCGGTCGTCGGCACGACCGTCGGATGCGGCGATGCGTTCATCGCGGCCTTCCTCGCCTCGTGGTACCGGAACGGCGATCTCTCCGAGGCGGTCGACGCGGGGCGCAAACTCGGGGCGGGCGCAACGGCCTGGAACCGCGCGCTCCCCGACGCCGCCTACCGCTGATCGAGCGTGTCGAGCAGTCGACGCCTGACAGCAAACGGTGCGAAGCCCGCATCGATGCCGTTGCGCACGAGCTGGCGGCGCTCGTCGGAGGTCAGTCCGAACGCGGCGGTGAGCGCCTCCATCTCGGACGACGGTGTGACACCGCTCATCAGGCGGTTGTCGGTGTTGACGCTGACGTTGAACCCGGCGCGCAGCATCGGCCCGATCGGATGGCTCGGCAGATCCGGCACGGCACCGATCTGCACATGACAGGTCGGCGCCATCTCGAGGGGGATCTGTCGGTCGAGTACGTGGCTCGCGAGCCGCCCCATCGAGGTCACTTCGCCGTCGTCGATCGTCATGTCGGCGATCAGCCGGACGCCGTGGCCGATCCGATGCGCCCCGTGTTCGAGTGCGCCGCTGATGAGCTCGAGATCCGGCGGCTCGGAGGCATGGATCGTGATGTTCAACTGGTGCCGACGAGCGAAGGTGAGGGCTTCGGCGTGGAGCGACGGCGGCCAGCCCGTCTCGGCGCCGGCGAGGTCGAAACCGAGCACCTTGTCGTCGTCACCACGGAGGTCGTCGACGAGCTGCGCGATCTCGAGCGAGCGCTGCTCGGTTCGCATTGCACACAGGATGGTGCCGATCTCGATCGACTGCCCGAGCGTGCCGGCACACGCCTCGCCACGTCGGAACCCGGCCGTCACCGCACCGACGACTGCATCGAGCGAAAGACCCTGCTCCTGATGGAGCTCGGGGGCGAAGCGCACCTCTGCGTAGACGACACCGTCAGCAGCGAGGTCGGCGGCCGCCTCGAAGGCGACCCGTTCGAGCTGCTCCTCGGTCTGCATGATCGCGAGCGTGTGTTCGAACGTCGCGAGGTACTGCAACAGATCGCCCGACTCGGCACCTGCGGTGAACCACGCGGCGAGCGCGACAGGGTCGGTGCTCGGCAGGGTCCAACCGATCTGGTCGGCGAGTTCGAGCACCGTCGCCACGCGCAGACCGCCGTCGAGGTGATCGTGCAACAGTGACAGCGGCATCGCGGTGGCGGAGTCGGCCGCGGTCGTCAATGATCCTCGCCGGATCTGAACGGTTTCCCGTCCCATGCGGGAGGTCTGAGCCGCTGTGCAGAGGTAGCGAGCACGATCAAGGTGAGCACGAACGGCACCGACTTGGTGAGCGGATCGGGCACCTCGTCGACCGTGAGGAACAGGATCAGTGACACGGCCGCGCACACGGTCAGCACGACCGCGGACTTCGCCGTCTTGCGGATGATCGCTCGCCCTGCGCCGAGCGCAGCGATGATCGCGAACAGGAGGAACAGCTTCGGGACAGCTTTGGAGCCGACCAGCTGGAGCGCTTCACCGAAGCCGAACAGCGCGGAGCCACCGAGGACACCCGACGGAATCCAGTTGCCGAAGATCGCCGTGGCCAGACCGATGAAGCCCCGGCTCTGCGTCTGGCCCTGACGGTAGTACGACGTCGCGACGATGGCGAGGAACCCGCCGCCCATCCCGGCGAGCCCGCCGCTGATGGCCATTGCGGAGTAGCGCAGCGGCGCCACCTTCACGCCGAGTGACTCCGCCGCATACGGCGCCTCGCCAGACGACCGGACCCGCAGACCGAACTTCGTCCGCCAGAGGATGTAGGCGCTGATCGGCACCAACAGCAGGGCGATGATCGACAGGAACGACACATCGACGGTGAGGCCGCGCGTGATGCCCGCTGCATCGGAGATCAGGAACCACCCGCGATCCTCGAGATTGCCGAGCGCATCGGCCGTGTCGGCACCTCCCGACAGGAACGGCAGACTCACCTTTCCGATGCTCGACGACTGCTGGGGCGACTGGGTGATCCCGCCGCCCTGCTCGCCGACGAACAACAGCTCGGACAGGTAGCGCATCGCGCCGAACGCCAAGATGTTGATCGCCACGCCCGAGATGATGTGGTCGACGTTGAAGCGAGTCACCGCAGTGCAGTGGATCAGGCCACCGATCATTCCGCCGAGCACCGCGAAGATCACCCCGACCCAGGCGCCCCACTGCCAAGCAGCCCAGCCACCGAACCAGGTCCCGAGGATCATCATGCCCTCGATCCCGATGTTCACGATGCCGACACGGTCGGCCCACAGCGCCGCAAGACCCGCGAGCAGGATCGGGATCGTCGAGCGCAACGCCGCGCCGACGGTGATCGACGACGTCAGCGCGCCGGCGTCGGTGGTGACCCGCACGATCGACAGCAGCACGAGCATCACGGCGGCGAGGATCAACCCCTGGCGGATTCGTTTGTTGCGCTTCGACATGGGCGCCGCAGTTGGTTCCGGCGCAACGGGCGTGTCGACGAGGGTCATGCTGCCACCTCCTTGCTGAGTCGGGCGGCGGCTGCCTCGGTCGTCCGTTTCGTGTACCAGCGACTGACGATGCCGTTGACGATGACGACGGAGAACAGGGTGATGCCCTGGATGACGTTGACGATCGAACGCGGGATGTCGTCGAGCTGGAGCGGCCCCGCCGCCGCCTCCAGGAAGCCCCAGAGGAGACCGGCGAGCACGATCCCGACGGCATTGTTCCGACCGAGGAGCGCAACCGACAGGCCGCTGAAGCCGTAGCCGCTGGGCCGCGCCGGACCGTAGGAGTGTGCCTCGCCGAGCAGGTACTGAAGCCCGGCGAGACCCGCGATCGCCCCGGAGATCAACATCGCGATCATCACCATTCGGCCCGAGCTGATGCCGGACGTGGACGCTGCGTTGGCGTTGAGCCCCGACGCACGGAGACGGAATCCGAATCGGCTCTTGTTGACGAGGATGTGGTAGACGATGCAGACGATCAAGGCGACCACGACGAACCCGTTCACCTTTCCATCGAGGATGTCGGGCATCCATCCCGATTCGGGGATCGGTTTGGTTCGCACGTCGAGCGTTCCGGTGGCGTCGTCGAAGCGGAAGAAGTCGTTGAACAACCAGTCGGTGATCTGCAATGCGATCGCGTTCAGCATGATCGTACTGATGATCTCGCTGACCCCGAGCCTCACCTTGAGATAGCCGGCGATCCCCGCCCAGAAGGCGCCGGCGATCATGCCGACCAGCAGGATGAACGGCACGTGCAGCACGGCGGGCAGTTCGACGTTGGCGCCGATCACCGCCGCCCAGAACATGCCGAACAGGTACTGCCCCTCGACACCGATGTTGAACAGGTTCATCTTCGCGGCGACGGCGAAAGCCACGGCGGAAATGATGAACGGAACCGACCGGTCGATGGTCTCGAACTGGAACCGCGAGGTCGTGGCGACCTCCACCATGGTCGACCAGACGACGCCCGGGCTCTTGCCGGTGATGACCAGTAGCAACGCGCTCAACACGAGCGCGATGATCACGGCGGCGATCGAACTCCCGGCGGTCACGAGCCCCGCTTCGAACCGCGCTCGGCGGCGGGCGGCGGCCGCCGACTGCTCGCGTTGCTCCTCCAGGGCGCCCTGGTCCTCGACGATGGTCATGCTGCCTGCTCCGGTCGTCCGCCGGTCATGTAGGTCCCCAGAATCTTCGGCGTGGCCGTCGCGGGCTCGAGTTCGGCATGGATCAGCCCGTCGAACATCACGATGATCCGATCCGACAGCGCCAGGAGCTCTTCGAGGTCGGCGGTGATGAGCAGCACGGCCAGACCGGCATCGCGCTCTTCGCGGAGGTGCTGCCAGATCGTCGCCTGTGCACCGACATCGACCCCGCGGGTCGGGTGTGCAGCGATCAGGACGCTGGGATTGCTGTCGAGTTCGCGGCCGACGAGCAGCTTCTGCTGATTGCCACCGGACAACGCGAAGGCCGGAACGGTTTCGTCCGGGGTCTGGACGCCGAACTTGGCGATCGTGTCCCGCGTCGCCGGCGCGGACCGCCCGCTGGTTGACGAACGCCCCGTTCGCGAATTCGGGCTCCTCGTCGCGTGTGAGCAACAGGTTCTCCCAGAGCGGCGCGTCGAGCATCAGCCCCTCCTCGTGGCGGTCGAACGGGATGTAGCTCAGACCCATCTCGAGCCGGTGGCGAGTCGACATCGACCCCACGTCCTGCCCGTCGAGACGGATCACGCCCTCGTAGTCGGTCAGCCCGAGAATCGCCTGACACAGTTCGAACTGACCGTTTCCCTCCACCCCGGCGACGCCGAGGATCTCACCGGAACGAACGGTCATTGACGCATCGCTGACCAGCGGTTTCGACACCGTCGGATCGGGGTTCTCCACCGTGAGCGACTCGACTTCGAGCCGAATCGTTTCGCCGAGCTCGGTGGTGCGGGCCTCGGCCGCGGGGAGCTCGTCGCCCACCATCAGCTCACCGAGTTCTCCCTGCGAGACATCACCCGGTTTGACCGTGGCAACGGTCGTGCCCGCTCGGATGACGGTGATGTCGTCGCTCACGGCCAGCACTTCGTCGAGTTTGTGCGAGATGAAGATGATGGTGGCACCGTCGGTGACGAGCTGATGGAGGTTGGCGAACAGCTCGTCGACCTCCTGTGGCACGAGTACGGCGGTCGGCTCATCGAGAATGAGGATCTTGGCGCCGCGGTACAGGACCTTGAGGATCTCGACCCGTTGGCGCTGACCGACCCCGAGCTCTGACACGAAGACATCGAGATCGATCTCGATGCCGGCCGTGGCAGCGATCTCCTCGAGCCGCTCGCGTGCTGCCTTGAGGTTCAGCGCGAGCCCATGGACCGGCTCGGCACCGAGAATGATGTTCTCGAGCACGGTGAAGTTGTCGGCGAGCATGAAGTGTTGGTGCACCATGCCGATCCCGACGTCGATCGCATCGGACGGCGACCGGAAATGCTGTTCGACGCCGTCGACGATCACCTGCCCCTTCTCGGCGTGGTGCATCCCGTACAGGGTCTTCATCAGTGTCGACTTGCCGGCACCGTTCTCCCCGATGATCGCGTGAATGGTCTGTGGACGCACCAGCAGGTTCACGTCACGGTTCGCGATGACGCCCGGGAACCGCTTCTCGATGCCGATCAGCTCGACCGCAGCGGTCGCGTTCATGTCTCTGCGCTCATCTCTCTCCTTGCCCCCGTCCTCCCCGGCGGAGAACCAACCGCAGCGTAGACGCGAGACACCCGAGGGTCGAAAACCCTCGGGTGTCCCGGTGTGTTCAGGTTGTTCCGATCCGATCGCTCAGATCAGGTTGATGATCAGGCCGGTGCGGTCGGAACTTCGATGGTGCCGTCGACGATCTGCGCCTTCAGCTCTTCGAGCTGATCGACGTAGGCATCGAGGTAGCCGCCCTCGGTCGAGTAGCCGACGCCGTCGGTCGACAGGTCGTAGGTGGCGAAACCACCCTCGAGCGTGCCTTCCGCCGCGGCCTTGGCCGTTTCGAACACCGCGACGTCGACGCGCTTGAGCATCGAGGTCAGGATGTGCGCCTGCTGGTCGGGTGTTGCGGTCAGGTACTGATCGCTGTCCACGCCGATCGCCCACTTGTCGGACTCGACGGCCGCTTCGATGGTGCCGGCACCCGAGCCGCCAGCGGCGGTGTAGATGACTTCGACGCCGTCGGCGTACCAGGCGTTGGCGATTTCCTTCGCCTTGTCCGGGGCGGCCCAGGCGTTGTTGTCGCCTGCGGCACCGAGGTACTGCACCTCGACGGTGATGTCGGGGTTGATCTGCTGCGCACCAGCGACGTAGCCGGCCTCGAACTTCTTGATGAGGTCGATCTCCTGACCACCGATGAAGCCGAGCTGGTCACACTCGCAGGCGAGTGCGGCAGCGGCGCCGACGAGGAACGAGCCCTGCTCTTCGGCGAAGCCGATGATCGTCAGGTTCGGCGGAGCGTCGGCGACGAAACCGTCGACGGTCGCGTACTGCGTGTCGGGATTCGCCGGGGCGATCTCGGCGAGCGCGTCGCTGAAGGCGAAACCGATCGCGATGATCGGGTTGGCGCCCGCACCGGTGAGGGTCTCGAGGTTCGGGGCCCGGTCGTCGGCGGTTGCAGCTTCGAGCTCTTCGAGCCCGACGCCGAGTTCGGCTTCGGCTTGGTCGGCGCCACGGCCGGCCGAGTCGTTGAAGGTGCCGTCGCCGCGGCCGCCCGTGTCGAAGGCGATGCCGACGGTGACGTCGCTCGCTGCGGCGTCGCCGCCTGCATCTGCCTCGGTGGTGGCCGACTCGCCATCTGTGGTGGCCGACTCGCCATCGGTGGTGGCCGAGTCCGAGCTGCTGCCGTCGTCGTCACTTCCGCATGCTGCGAGTACCAGTACGGTGGCGAGGCTCGCCGCCGCGAGGCGCTTGTGCTGAATCATGTGCTCCCCCTTGTTCGGGTTTGATTGGGTTGTTCGCTGTTCACGGTGAACACGCACAGCGTAACCCACGCGGGCCTCCAGCCCTCCGACACCCCAGGTGTCAGACGCGTCAGCGTGCTCACTGCTGCGACTTCGATGCCACCACGCGGACGCTGCGTGAGCGTGACCGTGACGCGCTCGGGCTGAGCGGTGGTCATCACTTCGATGGCGATTTCGGCGGCGAGCGCCTCGGCGAACACCGCCCGGTCACGAAACCCCCACAGGAACAACTTGAGGCTCTTCGACTCGATGCACCACTGGTCGGGGGCGTACTCGATCACGACCCGAGACAGGTCGGGCTGCTGCGTGACCGGACACATCGAGGTCAACTCGTCGTTGGTGAAGGTGACCGTCGTGATCCCGGTCGGTGCCGGGAAGACCTCGACATGCTCGATCGGGTGGCGCACCGTGTTGCCGAGAACCTTGAGTTCCATGCGAGCGAGGCTACCGATACCAACTTCGGGCCGTCATTCGACGAGCCGGGCAGCGACAGCCTGTTCTGCACGCTGCACCCCGAGATGCGGGCCATCGTCACCGTCGAAGTACGCGTGACATAACGGGTCAGACCCATCCCGTCACGCGTGACGTGACGGGTCAGACCCGTCGCGTCACGCGGGGGCGCCGAACTGGCGGTCGCCGGCGTCGCCAAGACCCGGCACGATGAAGGCATCGTCGTTGAGTCGGTCGTCGACAGCCGCCGTGAACAACGTGACGTCGATGCCGCAGTCGTCGACCGCGGCGATCCCCTCGGGCGCGCACAAGGCGCACACCACCGTCAGCGGCTGGGCAGCCCCACGGGCCACGAGCAGCTGCAGCGTGTGGATCAGCGAACCGCCGGTTGCGAGCATCGGGTCGACGACGATGACGGGTCGACTGGCCATGTCGTCGGGCAACTTGTTGACGTAGGGCTCCGGCTCGTGCGTCTCCTCATTGCGCGCGATCCCGATGAACCCGATGTCGGCGTTCGGCAAGAGGTGCTGGGCGGGACTCAGGAAGCCGAGTCCGGCCCGCAGGATCGGGATCACGACCGGCTGGGCCGCCAGTCGAACGGCCGGCGCATCGGTCAGGGGCGTGGTGACCGTGCCCTCGACGGTCGGAAGCGTTTGTGTCGCCTCGGCGATCAGCAGCGTGCCGATTCGTTCGAGGTTTGTCCGGAACAGCGCATTCGGCGTGTTGACGTCGCGGATGCGTGCCAACGCCTCGAGCACGAGCGGATGATCGACGACGACGGTTTCGACTGCCATGGAACGCAGCCTGTCAGACTCCGAGCTGCTCTTCCGCCTTGAGCATCGCGTAACGCGGCTTGACGATGCCGTCGATGATCTTGATCCGTTCCGGGAACGGGGCGAATGCCGACTTCACCGCGTTGACAGTGAGCCATTGCATGTCGTCGAGACCCCAACCAAACGCCTCGTGGCAGCCGAGCATCTCCTTCGTCATCGACGTGTCACTCATCAGCCGGTTGTCGGTGTTGATCGTCACCCGGAACCGCAAACGGCGGAGCATGCCGATCGGATGCTCCGCGATCGACGGTGCGATGCCGGTGTTGACATTTGAGGTCGGACACACCTCGAGCGGGATCCTGCGGTCGCGGATGTAGCTCGCCAATTGTCCCAATGTGGCATCACCGTCGGGGCCGACGTCGATGTCGTCGACGAGGCGCACCCCGTGCCCGAGTCGCTCCGCCCCGCAGAACTGAACCGCTTCCCAGATCGAGGGAAGACCGAAGGCCTCGCCGGCGTGGATGGTGGCGTGAAAGTTCTCACGGTTCACGAGCTGGAACGCATCGAGGTGCCGCGTCGGCGGAAATCCGGCTTCGGGCCCGGCGATGTCGAAGCCGACCACCCCGGCGTCGCGGTGGCGGATGGCGAGTTCGGCGATCTCGTAGCTGCGCGCCGCCTGTCGCATCGCCGAGAGAATCGAGTAGATGCTGAGATCGGTCCCGTCCGACCCGCGGCGGAACCCGTCGACGACCGCTGTGACGACCTCGTCGAGTGTGAGCCCGGCTTCGAGGTGCAACTCGGGGGCGAAGCGAACCTCGGCGTACACGACGCCGTCGGCGGCGAGGTCCTGAGCACACTCGAACGCAACGCGCTCGATCGCGTCGCGATGCTGCATCACACCACCGGTGTGGGCGAACGTCTCGAGGTACAGGACGAGGTCGTTGCGCTTGGCGCCACGGTTGAACCACTGTGCGAGCTCGCCCGCATCGGTCGTCGGGAGGTCGGTGTAGCCGTACTCCGAGGCCAGCTCGATCACGGTCAGCGGGCGCAGCCCGCCGTCGAGGTGGTCGTGGAGCAACGCTTTCGGTGCCCGTGCGATGAGATCGGCGGTCGACATGGGCACACGCTACCCACCAGCGGCACTCGGCCGATCTCGTCGCACCGTCCTCAGGGCGACGGCGCCAAGGCGGCGAGAGCGTCGAGGAAGCCCCGGAGGTCGTCGGCCGGCAGGTCGACGGCCTCCCCGTAGAGCTTGACCTTCGGCTCGGTGCCGCTCGGGCGAACCTGGAGGCGCACTCCGTTGGAGAGGACCAGCCTGACGAGGTTCGCCTCCGGGTAGGCCGTCACCGAGTCGACTCCCACACCGCCGACCTCGGCGGGAGGCGCTGACTCGATCGCTGCAACCCACTCGGCACCCACCGACGGCGGGATGCGAACCGACACCTCGGCGGTCACGTAGCGACCAAAGCGTCCGGCGATGGCATCGAGGCGGTCCTGCACGGTCACCCCGTCGGCTGCGGCGCATGCCGCGATCTCGGCCATCAACACCGCGGCCGAGATCCCGTCCTTGTCGAGTGGTCGGGACGTCACGAGGTATCCGAGCGCCTGCTCGTAGCCGAACACGAACCGCTGCCCCTGGGCCGCTCGCTCGGTCGCGATCCGCCCGATCCACTTGAAGCCGGTGAAGGTCTCCTCCGAATGGACGCCGTGCGCCTCGGCCATCCGAGCGAGCAGCGACGACGACACCAACGTGGTGACGACCAACCGCTCGTCGCCGGAGGTATAGGTGAGAATGTGATCGGCGAACAGCCAGCCGATCTCGTCGCCACTGAGCCGTCGCCACCCACCGCCAGCCTGCGGAATGGCCACCCCGAGTCGGTCAGCATCAGGGTCGTTGGCCAACGCGATCGCAGCGCCCGACTCCTCGGCCGTGCGCAGCAGCAGATCCATCGCCCCCGGTTCCTCGGGGTTCGGGAAGGCGACGGTCGGGAACGTGCCGTCGGGCTGATGCTGCTCGATCACGGGGATCGGCAGGTCGAATCCGGATGCGGTGAACGCCATCTCGATCGTTTCGGCTCCGACGCCGTGCATCGCCGTGTACGCGACCGGAACGCCCTCGACCTCGGGCCGGAGGCGGACGGTCGGCACCGAGGCCACGTAGGCGTCCTGCCACGAGTTGTCGAGACGACGGATCAGGTGGTGATCTTCGCGTGCGATCTCCACCGCCAGCGGATCGACCCGACCGATGCGCTCCGCGATCTCGGTGTCGACCGGGCTCACGATCTGTGAGCCGGTTTCGAGGAACACCTTGTAGCCATTGTCGGCGGGCGGATTGTGCGAGGCCGTGACAACGACCCCGGCGGCGGCGTCGAGCCCGGTGATGGACCACGCAAGCACCGGTGTGGGTTGGACTCCCGGATGGAGCATCGAGCGGATCCCCATCGCCGCCAGGACTCGTGCCGTGTCGAGCGCGAACACATCGCTCTTACGTCGTGCGTCGTGAGCGATGACCACACCGCGGGCGGACGCGTTCTCGATCCGTCCTGCCGCCTCCTCGTCGAGGAGCCATCGCCCGAGGCCGGCGGCTGCCTGACGGACGACCAGACGGTTCATCCGCGTCGAGCCGGCACCGACCGCCGCGCGTAGACCCGCCGTACCGAACTGGAGTCGTCCGGCGAATCGGGCGGCGAGGTCATCGCCCGCCCTCTCGCCACCGGATTCGGCCGCGTCGATCAACGACGAGAGCTCACCTCTCAGATCGTCGTCGGGTTCGGCGACGAGCCAAGCCCGGGCGGTCTCGAGAACGTCGGCGTCACTCATCGCCACGAAGCGTATGCAACTCGACGAGCGGACGCGGCCCAACGTGGCTGATCACCTCGGCGGCCGCGATCGCTCCGAGTCGACCGCACTCCGCCAGATCGGCACCGGTGGTGAGGCCATGGAGGAACCCGGCGGCGAACAGGTCGCCCGCCCCGGTCGTGTCGACGACCGCATCGACGGGTACTGCCGGCACCTCGACCAACTCATCGCCGGTGACCACCACGCACCCTTCCGCGCCCCGGGTGACCACGGCCATCGCGCATTCTGCACGCAGGGCGGCGACGGCATCGTCGAACGACTCGAGCTCGTAGAGCGACAGCAGCTCGTCCTCGTTCCCGAAGAGCAGGTCGACGCTGTCGGCGACCAGCCCACGGAAGTCATCACGATGGCGATCGACACAGAACGAGTCCGACAACGTCAGCGAGACGGTGCGCCCGTGGTCGTGGGCCACCGTCGCCGCATGTCGGAACGCTGCCTTCGCGTCGTCGCGATCGAAGAGATACCCCTCCATGTACAACACCTGGCCCTGAGCGATCGTCATCTCGTCGAGGTCGTCGACGCTGAGCATCGACGAGACACCGAGGTACGTGTTCATCGTCCGTTCCGCGTCGGGAGTGACGACGATGACGCACCGGCCGGTCGGAATCGGCTGGTCGGCACGCCCGCCGGCGAAGGCAACCCCGACCGCACGCATGTCGTGGCCGAACACCTGCCCGAGGTCGTCGGTGTCGACCTTGCCGATGTACGCCGCACGCCCGCGGAAACTCGCCACGCCACACACCGTGTTGGCGGCCGACCCGCCGCTCATCTCGACCGCCCCCGGGAGCGCTGCGTACAGCTCGACGGCCCGTTCGGTCTCGATCAGGGTCATGGAGCCCTTGACGAGCCCCTGACTCTCGAGGAAGTGGTCGGGGGCGTGGGCGATCACGTCGACCAGGGCGTTGCCGATGCCCACGACGTCGTACAGGGGTCGGCCGGATGACGACGAACGAGATGACGCTGATTCGGACACGATCGGCAACGTTACCCCCGGTACTCTGCCGGGCATGTCGACCCCCGATGCGACCTCGCCCGTACCCCTCCGCCCGTACCGATTGCCGGATCATGTGCGACCGACCCGCTACGACGTCCGGCTCCGCCCGTCGCTCGACGACGCCACGTTCACCGGAGCGGTGTCGATCCGGCTCGACGTCGACGAACCGGTCTCGACGATCGTCCTCAACGCCGTCGAACTCGGGATCGAGCAGGTAGAAGTCGACGGCGAGACTGCCTCCTGGGAACTCGACGCCGACAGCGAACGGATGACCATCGTGACGGCGCAGCCGATCACCGCGTCGGAGGCGACACTCTTCGTACGGTTCACCGGCATCCTCAACGACAAGCTCCGTGGCTTCTATCGCAGCACGTACGTCGACAGCGACGGAAACGAACAGGTCATCGCCACGACCCAGATGCAGGCAACCGACTGCCGACGTGCATTTCCGTGCTGGGACGAACCAGCATTCAAGGCCGTTTTCGGCATCACCCTCGATGTCGAGGACGGGCTCACGGCCATCTCGAACGGTCCGGAGGCCGAACGCTCGAGCGCCGACGGCCGGACCGTGATCCGCTTCGCTGACACGATGGTCATGAGCTCGTACCTGGTCGCCTTCGTGGTCGGACGACTGGAGATGACCGAGCCGGTCGACGTCGATGGGATCCCGCTGCGTGTGGTCCACGTCCCGGGCAAGTCGGGTCTTACACAGTTCGGCCTCGACGTCGGAGCGTTCTGCCTGCGTTGGTTCCAGGACTACTACGACATCGCCTATCCCTCGGACAAGGTCGACCTGGTCGGTCTCCCCGACTTCGCGGCCGGAGCAATGGAGAACCTCGGATGCATCACGTTCCGTGAAAACGTCCTCCTGGTCGACCCCGACACGTCGACCCAGCACGAGCGCCAGCTCGTGGCCGACGTGGTCGCCCACGAGCTCGCGCACATGTGGTTCGGTGACCTGGTCACGATGCGGTGGTGGAACGGGATCTGGCTCAACGAAGCCTTCGCCACGTTCATGGAGATCGCCGCCTGCGACGCGTTCGCACCCGAATGGCAACGGTGGACGAGCTTCGGACTCGACCGCAGCGCCGCATTCGACGTCGACTCACTCGCCAGCACGCGGTCGGTCGAGTTCGAGGTGCGGTCCCCCGCCGAGGCCGACGGGATGTTCGACGTACTCACGTACCAGAAGGGCGGTGCCCTGTTGCGCATGCTCGAGCAGTACCTCGGGCCCGACACGTTCCGTACCGGCGTGTCGCACTACCTCCGAACGCACTCGTACGCGAACACCGAGACCAACGACCTGTGGGACGCGATCGAGTCGACCTCAGGCGAACCGGTGCGACGGCTGATGGACTCGTGGATCTGGCAGCCGGGCTTCCCGCTCGTGTCCGCCGAGCTGGTCGACGTCGACGGCGTCCCGCACGTGGAGCTCCGCCAAGAACGCTTCTCCTACGGCGATGGCGACGCCTCGGCCAACTGGGTGATCCCCGTCCACATCCGATCCGGTGCCGAGACGCAGATCACGGTGATCGAATCAGCCGATCCGGTGATGGTGCCGATCTCGTCCAGCGGCGGCATCGTCGTCGTCAACGCGGGTGGCTACGGATTCTTCCGGGTTGCGTACGGGCCCGAACTGCGGGCTCGGCTCGCAGATCCTGCGGCCCTCGTCCGGCTCGACACCCTCGAGCGGTACAGCCTGGTCGACGATGCCTGGGCGGCAACGGTTGCGGATCGGATGCCGGCCGCCGATCTGCTCACCCTGCTCGAGGGATTCGTCGACGAACGCGAGTACGGCGTGTGGCAAGCGGTCGTGATCGCGCTCGGGGGCCTGTCGCGTCTGTTGGACGGCGACGCCCTCGATGCGTTCAGAGCGCGAGTCCGCGATCTCGTCTCGCCTGCCCTGGCCGTGCTGGCAGACCCGACACCGGGCGAGCCCGACCTCACCGCAAAACTCCGCGGGCTCCTGACGCGCACGATCGGGTCGCTCGGACAGGACGCGGCGACGCAGGTCGCCTGTCGCGAGCTCCTCGCCGCGTCACGTCGCGGCGAGTCGGTCGACGCTGAATTGTTGTCGGCTGCAACGACCGTCGTCGCGGTGTCGGGCGATGCCGACGACTACGAGCAGATGGTCGACGGCTTCACTCACGCGACAACACCTCAGGAACAGCTCCGACACCTGTACGCGCTCGCCGAGTTCGACGACGCCGAGCTCGTGGCCCGCACGTGCGCACTTGCGATGAGTGACGCCGTCAAAACTCAGAATGCGCCGTTTCTGTTGCGGGCCACGATCGCCAACCGGCATCACGGAGCCGCATCGTGGGAGTACGTCAAGGCCAACTGGGCCGAGGCGAACGAGCGATTCCCGAGCAACACGATCGTTCGGATGGTCGACGCAGTGAAGCTGCTCACGGCTCCCGGAGCCGTCGACGACGCGGCCCGGTTCTTCGCCGAGCATCCGATCGAACAGGCCACCCAGACCCTCGAACAAGTGCTGGAGCGACAACGCGTCAACGCTGCGCTGCACGCTCGCGAGCACCAACCGTTCGCAGCCCACCTGCTCGACTGAACGCAACGCCGCTGAGCCCGACGACCCCGTCTCGGAGGACCGATGACCATCGAAGCCGCGCAAGCGGGCACTGGTCTCGATCGACGGCAACTGACAACGACGAAACCCCAGACGTCAGCCGAACACAGCTGTCGCCTGGGGTTCACGGGGTGTGGAGCTAAGGAGAATCCGGATCTCGCGAGACACGAACACGATCGCCGCTGGTCAGAGCACCAAACCATTCGAGGGGAGTTCGGTGGTGGAGTAACCGGTGGAGTAACGCTCCTGCGCCCCGGCACTGAATCGCGTTTGGGTCAGCTCGCCGCGTTATAGAGCACTCGTCCTGAAAAATATTCCGGATCTGCTCGGCCAACGATCGTTTCCGCGTCGTGATTATCGAGCTGTGAGTCTGTAGACGCCGGTCATGTGGATCGGTCAGGGTTGGTGTCGGTGACCACGGTGTGACCCCTTATCGAGCTTGCCCCCGCCGTGCGGTGGGGTGCACTTCACCCGATATGTCCGTCGTGGTTGCCGATGCCGGCCTGGCCTGCTGTTGTCCTGATCAGAAGCCTGTCCACCCGAGTCGGGTGTGACCCATCACAGTCCTGACATAGCAAGGGTTCCTCCAGGCCGGCAACGACCGAAACCACACACATTGGAGGTTCCATCATCATGTTGGCAGAACTCGTCGACCATGTCATCGGCGTCGACCCCGACCGCGACTGGATCACCGTCGCCGCACTCGATTCGCGAACGGCGGGGGTGATCACCACCGACCGTTTCCCGGCGACTCGTGACGGCTACCGCGACGCGATTGCGTGGGCCGACGCGCACACCGAAGAGTCCGAGCGGGCGTGGGTGATCGAGGGCACCGCGAGCTACGGCCGCGGGCTCACGATGGCGTTGCAACGTCTCGACGAACTCGTCATCGAGTTCGACCGGCCGATGCGCAAAGCAACCAAGGACGGCGCCAAGTCCGACGCCCTCGACGCGATCCGCGCGGCTCGCGAAGCGCTCGGTCGCGACAAGCTCAACCAGCCCCGCGCCCACGACGGAATCCGAGAAGCCATCAGGGTTCACACCGTCGCACGAGCTGCAGCGGTCCGCGCTCGCACGGCCGCGGTCAACGAGTTGAAGGCGTTCATCGTGACCGCCGATGAACAACTCCGCTCCGAGCTACGCGGGCTACGAACCAACAAGATCGTGGACCGCTGCTCACGATTCCGCGACAGCGCGAAGCGGCCGATCGACGAGCGTTGCACCCGCAACGCGATGCGCGCACTCGCACGCCGGGTGCAGCATCTCGAAGCCGAGATCGCCGAACACGACGCAGCGATGAAGACACTCATCGACCGAGCCGCCCCACAGCTCATTGCCGAGCGCGGCGTCGGCTACGTCACCGCTGCAGCGTTCTACCTCGCCTGGTCACACCCCGGCCGCTGCCACAGCGAAGCCGCCTACGCCCGACTCGGCGGCACCGCACCCGTCGAGGTCACCTCCGGCCAGAACCAAGACCGGCATCGGCTCAACCGAGGCGGCGATCGCCAACTCAACCGGGCGCTCTACTTCGTTGCCGTCACCCGACAACGCTGCTGCCCGGACACCAAGGACTACATGGCACGGCGAACCAGCGAAGGCAAGACCGAACGAGAAGCCACCCGATGCCTCAAACGCTTCATCGCACGACGCGTCTGGCGACTCCTCGAGCACCCCGAATTGCACCTTGACAAGACATAGAAGCAGCGCTGCAGAGCGGGCCGCCGGCCTCGACGTCCGGCGGCGATGCGACGGGCGGCCGGCGGCTTAGGCGGTCGGCAATTCTCGGGATCGCGGCCAAGTCGGGATCGAGACGAAGATTGGCATCCAATGCCGCGAGCGGCTCGTGCATGAGCATCGAGTTCGGCGAGTCGTGAGCGGGGATCGCTTCCGGCCAAGCGTTGCCGCAGCGACGACGCAACAGACGGCGACGAGAGCTGCTTGAACGAGACGCAGCCCCTGCCTATGAATCCCTCGTGATGGTGGCGTCGTGGTCACGACGACTCGGCGGGGTCTGCGTGGGACGCGGCGGAACGGTTGCTCTCTGTGGCGTTGATCAAGGACGTGTTGAGCGCGATCCACTGTTCCATCGCGGCATCGACGGCAGTCCGGTCTCGGGTTGCGAGCAGGTCGAGGAGCAACCCGCGAGTCACTGCGAGGCCGAGGCGGGCAAGCGAGCGTGCTGTGTCGGCGGGTACGCCTTTGGCTTCGGTCAGTTTGGCAGCGGGTTCGATCCATGGCTCGATCACGCTGGGGAGCAGTTCGTTCGCCGGTGGTCGGTCGTGCAGTGCCTGGGCGTAGACCTCGAAGAAGAGTCGTTCGTTGGGCCACAGCGAAGGATCGGAGATGTGCCGCCACCATGCCCGCATCAGGTCTTGGGGTGACATCGTCGGGTCCGGAGCCAGATCGGCGAACGCGGCGAGCTGGCGACGTTCCACCTCTTGAACAATGGCCAGCCACAGACCGTTCTTGGATCCGAAGTGGTGGCTGAGCATGCGATGACTGGTGCCGAGTTCGCTGGCCAGGTGTCGAAGGGAGAGGTCGGCGAGGCCGTCCGCGGCGACGTAGTCGATGGCGGCGTCGAGTAGCTGTTGGCGGGGGTCGGCATTCGTCACGAAAATCAACTGTACCAGTTGGTTCATAACCGTGTACCATTTGGTACATGATCAAACCTGTCACCGTTTCCATCGACGTACCCCACGAGATCGACGTCGTCTTCGAGTTCCTCGACGTCATGGCGAACCACGAGCCGTTCAACGACCACTTGATGTCTGACTGGGAGTTGTCCGGTCCCGAACGTGGCGTCGGTTCCAGGGCGCGGGTCCGTGCCCGCGCGCTCGGCGTGACCGACATCGTCGACATCGAAGTCATCGAGGCCGAGGCGCCGACCAAGATCGTGGAGCTCAACGTCGCTGCGAAGGCCAAGCGCACCGGTCAAGGCACCTACAGCCTGAGCCCGCTCGCGTCCGGCGGCACCCGCATCTCCTTCGAGTACCAGTGGATCGTTGCGCCGCTGCTCGACCGTCTCACCAAACCGATGGCGCGCGCTTACATTCGCCGCAACAACACCACAGCGATGCGTCGTCTCGCCGAGCAACTGGACAGCGTCGGTGTCTGACCAACCGAACAGTGGATCGCACTTCGAGGCTTCGGTTCGTCGGGGCTGGTGGCGCACATCGCTCACACCGACAGGAGGACACCGGCGACGACTGACTCGCGGATCCCTTGGCTCCAGGGATGCGACAACGGTTCGAACATCCCAGGCAACCGCCTTTGTCCTCGCCGGCCTGTCCGCGCTGCACATCGCGTGGGGATTGGGATCATCGTTTCCTTTTCGCGATCCCGCGACGTTGGCTGACACAGTTGCCGGCACTCGAGCCGTCCCGACACCCAGGGACTGCTTCGCCGTGGCGGGCCTGCTGCTGACATCGGCTGCCCTCGTGGGCGGCGCGCGGCCACTGCAAGCGGACGTCCGGCGAGTCGGTGCACTCGGGGTAGCAACCATCCTTGGCGGGCGGGGCATTCTCGGCATTGCGAAGCGAACAGCCACGGTCGTTCCATGGGCGCCTTCAGATCGATTCGTGCGGCTCGATCAGCGCTACTACGGCCCGTTGTGCCTCGCCCTCGCCGCCGGAGCGGCGATCTCGGCGACCACCACGCAGCAGTAGATCACCAAGCGACCCGATCGTCTGCAGCGACTGCCAGCCCGCAAAGGACCAGGACAGCTCGACACGCATGTTCAGGTCGCCACCCGTGACAACAATCCGGCACTGACCTCCGCGCCGGTATCCGCGCCTCACGCAAGTGCCACCATCGTGACCCTCATCGCCGCCGCAGGAGCAACCGCTGCGATCCTGCCCGCCCGCCCGCCCGCCGAGCCGCCCGACTCGACGTACTTACAGCGCTGGTCAGCCAATGAGCGATCACGCCGACGCCCCCGCCAGCCACAACCCCTCAACACGACTGCCGCGCCGCCCTGCAACCGCAGTTCCGCAACGAAAAATGGACGTTCTACGACACAGATCCCGCCGCCCCAGGGCGGCTCGATTGCAGACGCGGCCGCCCAGAACTCCGGTCGCCTGCTGCTGCTTCGACCACTCGCGATCGGCAGGT
>CAVVWT010000014.1:0-251315 GCA_963752085.1 Ilumatobacteraceae bacterium | reverse complement strand
ACGTGCGCAGTTCAGCCGGACGGCGAGTTCGGACGAGAATGCACCGTGGATACGAGATTTGTTGCAACCGATTGGCGGGGTGGTGCGCCTTTGTATCTGAGATGATGATTCGACGACGATGCAAGGGCCGAGCCCCGGGATGGTGAACGATCCGTTGCTGGCGTCAGGCGCTGCGCCTCGCAGCGACGACGGCGGCGAGTTTGCGGTCGGCGCGCCTGCAGGACCCGCGGTGGCGGATCTGGAACGCGCTCAGTCGGAGCTGTACGGGGAGCGCCGCCTCACGATGTTGCGCCTCGGCTACTTACTGACCGGATCGAGCACGGTTGCTGAGGAACTGGTCCATGACGGCTTCGAGCAGGTGATGCGCCGCTGGGACGACATCGACAATCCGAGCGCATATCTACGTATCGCTGTGATCAACGGGGCCCGCTCATGGGGCCGCCGTCGCCGACGGTTCCCGAACGAACCGCTGGAGCATCATCCCGCCATCGACGCAGACGCCATTGCGGTCCGTACCGCTCTCGCCGCGTTGCGCCATGAGGAGCGAGAAGCCCTCGTGCTGCGCTACTACGCCGGACTTTCCGACAGTCAGATCGCCGAGGCGGTCGATCGTCCGATCGGCACCGTGAAATCCCAGATCCACCGAGGTCTTGCGCGAATGGAGAACGCACTCTCATGACGGGCTCAACACATCACGACACGGTCGAACAGCGACTGAGCGCAGCACTCCACGTGCTCGCTGAAACCCAGATCCCGGAAGTGAAGGACCACCCGCTTGTCGGGACGCCGTCGCATTCGTGGAAGCGATGGCTCTCGATCGCTGCCGCCGCTTCGATCGTTGTATTCGGCGGCGTCGGGATCGCGCTGCTCAGATCCGAGCCAGCCCCCACCGCTCGTCAACCAATCACTAGTCTCGTCGACACCGCCGCGGAAGGCGTATCTGACTCGAATCCAGCGGAGCAGCCAGCGGCGACCGACTCCACAGTCGAAGCGACCACACCGCCCCCGATCGAAGAACCGCTCGACGTTGAACGGATCGCGATCCTCGACCCAGCCGCCGGGTTCGGCCCAGCAGAGACGCTCAGCGAGGCCGACCTCTGGCTGGGCGCCGGCACTGGAGACGACCGGCACTACGCGATCCGACGAACCGACACCGATGTTCCGGTAACGCTCAATTGGGCGGTGCTTGCTGATTCGGAGTGGTCGAAGACGTACTTCGACCAACCCGACGTCGAACTTCCGGACGGTCGAATCGCGAACCGTCTCATTCCCACGCTCGTCGACGTCGTGAACTACGCGATCCAGACCGACGACGGCGTCTTCTCCGCTGCGATCACACCAGTCGCTGAAGCAGAACTCGCTCAATGGTTCAGCGACGTCGCAGGCACAGACATCGACGCGATCACCCCACCCGACGGGTACCGGCCCGTCGCGGACGAGGCCGGCACGCGAGTTGCGATCTACGACGATCAGACCACCTTGTACACGACCACGTTCGACGATCCGATCGAGTTCGCTGACTACATCGAGACACGCTTCACCGGGTTCTCCCTCGAGCCGATCGGTGATCAGGGAGCCTTCGTCGCCACCCCACCCGTCGGCGACGGACGAAGCGACACCGTGATCTGGCAGCCGCAACCCGACGTGATCGTCACAGTGAGTGGACCTCCCAACGATCTCACCAGCGTCGCCGACGCGCTCACACTCATCGACATGGCAACCGCCGATCTCAGCATCAGGAACAACAACCCCGACCCGAACATCACCGGCGAACCCGACCTCACCGTTCTCGACGAGACCTCCGAAGGACGATTCGCCTACACCGAGAACACTCGGGCCGATGGCATCATCTGCTACTCGTTCCTCCACGATGCACACGGTGGAGGCAACGGCTGCGAGCAAGAACCAGGTACATCGCCCGGCCCAGCCTGTGTGAGCAATTGGTCGTCGCCCGACGAGGCCTCAGCAAGCGTGTTCGTGATCTCAGACGTTGTTCCCGATATCGGGTTCAGCGTCGGGGGCCAGGACCTTGACCCGACAATCGAGACCGGCACCGCCGACGGAGTCCCGTGGGTTCTGGCCTGGGTACGCGAAACCGGCCGGGCAAGCGACGACCCCCCCATCGCGATCTTCGTCGACCAGTCGAACTGCTGAAGACAGACATCTGTACGAGTAGCACCGCACCAAACAAACGGCGCATAACAGCGAGCCGAGCTGGCCAGTAGCCCCGTCCGGTATCGGCACGTCGGTGCTTGGCCAGGCGCGCGAGAACGCGCGAGCTGCTTCGCCAAACTGAGGCTGGGAATAGGGTGGTTTGATGTCCAACGGATCTGATGCAGAGCGACGTCGGCTACTCGCCGATGCGGCCGAAGAATTCGCTGTTCTCGCTCAATGCCTGAGAGTCGAGAGCAACCTCGAGCAGTGGGCTGTCAATTCAGATTCGACTGCTGGCGCAGTGGCGGCGGACGCGCTCGATCAAGCAATCGGGCTCCTGGATGAACTCGCTGCGGGGCGTGCATCTGACCTGTCGATTGCTGCCCAACGCGTAGCGGCGAATCTGCCACCACCGCTTGAGTGACACCAGCGCATATCGGCGGGCCGCGAACCAGCCGTACAACCGAGCAGTACGGCACGTACGCGAGCGGCCACCCGTCCGGAAATGCGCGGATCGTGTTGTCGGATTCGGGTCGGCGGACCGTTCGCTTGGCGTGCCTGTTGTGCAGTCCGCTCCATCCCGTGATCGACCGCTCAAGTGCGCCGGTGCCTCTACTTCGGATCGCCGATGATCGCTCGAGTGTCGGTGAGGACACAAACGGTCCGGCTATCGCCATCCGTTGCGATGTCGCCATGGTCCTGAGCCCGATAGTTGTTCGTCAAGAGGCGCCATGCCTGTTCGACCGTCATGTTCAACGTGACCGCTGGGGCACCATCGATGCGATCGGTGAACGACCAGGTGCCGGTGTCGATGGTGAGACGCCAGACCCGCGCGAAGGGCTCGGTGATAACGATCTCCACGCCTCCAAGCAAGTGATCGAGTGAGGCTGCGTTCAGTCTGAAGGGATAGGCCCAACGCAGCGCGTCGAGCACGGGCCCCGCAAGCGTCTCGTCGAGGTCGCTGCCGCGGCCGACCGCCTCCAACAGTTGCTGTCGATGAATCCAGCGCTCCGTGAGTTCTCGTGCCTGGTCGAGCCACACCGGTACCGGTGTTGTGCTGGCCCACGAAACGTTCGCGGTTCGGCTCGTTGCGTCCTGGTTGGCGACCATGTCAGCAACGGCGTCACCGAGCCACCCCAGCAGTTCTGTTGCCAGGCGAGGGCTGATGCGGCGCGCGGCATGCACCCACTCGATCTGCAGTTCATCGAGCCACGCGATGAAGCCGGCCTCGTCGAGACCGGACGGTGCCGGTGTGCCGCGATGATCGTCACGTTGCCAGGCGAGAACGCTGAGATCTGCTCCGACGAGGTGGTTCACCAATCCGAGCACGTTCCAACCGGGACACGGAGTTGGGCGTTGCCACTCCTCTGCGGGCAGCGATCTCAACATGTCCATCAATCGGGAGCGATCGAGCCGGAACAACTCGGCGTACGCAAACGGCGGTTCGCTCGGGATCGTCACAGCAACCATTCTGACCGACGCCTTCGACGCTGCCGCTCCGGTTGGCAAGCGGTGCACCCTGGCACGCATGTTCACGGCCGCCATTTGAACGTTTTACCGCTCAGATGCGGCACCTCGGTGCTTGGTCTGGTGCCCGGGAATCCTCGGGTGCACTGCATCGCAGTTCCGGTAGGAATCGCGTAGCTGCGACTATCGCTGCGGGGCAGATGCTTCCTTCTCTGCGAGCGAGCGCAACACGCAGAACTCGTTGCCTTCCGGGTCGGCCATGACCACCCACGTTGCGTCGAGCTGCCCGACGTCGATGCGGCTTGCGCCGAGATCCTCAAGCCGAGCAACCTCGACCTGTTGGTCCAAATCCGGTCGAAGATCGAAGTGAACTCGATTCTTGGCCGCCTTCGTGCCCGGTGCCGGCATGAGCGCGAGTCGGCGCCCTGACCCGTCTGCTGCTTCCAGGAGATGCCCGCCAGATGGTCCGGTCCAGACATGTTCGAGGTCAAGCGCACCGCACCAGAACGCCGTCATGGCGTCGAGGTCGACGCAATCGATGAGGATGAGATCGATGGCGAGTGGCATTGACCCATTCTCCCAGCCACGGCGACGCCCGACGCGTTGAGTTCAACCCGAGCAATTGCGGATCCGCACAGATCAACACCGCGCTCACGTCGCAGCCAGTACGCGAGATCGGCACTTCTTCCGCAGTCCGACCCGACCCATAATCGCGGTCCGCACCACGAGACCGACAGCCGACGCATGGCCATCGCGGGAACATCAGCTTTTCTGCCTGAGAACGCGGCTTGATCCCAACCTTGACAGCGTCCCGACCAGGGCGTTCGTGAGACCAGCGCACGCTAGAACGGCCACATCACCGCATTTTCACAAGCGGTCTAGGCACGAGCGAGGCGCGGCGTCCGAAGACTTTACGGGGGAAACAGCCTCTGACCAGGTGTTTCTTGAGAGCGGATGACGGGAATCGAACCCGCGTTCTCAGCTTGGGAAGCTTCGGTTTGGCCTTGATCTGCGGCACTCTGAGCAGGTCAAACGCCGTTGTTTGTTGCCCGGGGTGAACGCCGTGCGATCTACGTGCGACTACGCCGAATTTTCTTCTGGACCCGTTGTCGTGTTTCGTTCGGCGACCAGGACTTCGAGGACCTCGTGGGCTCGCCATCGGAGTTGGCCCCGTGGGCCGTCAGCGGCCTCGGTGAGGATGCCGAGGTCGGCAAGGACCCGGAGTGCTGCGAGCGCGGACGGTCGCGTGATTGCCAGGCGTTTTTCGACGATCCGGGAGGTGAGGACGGGTTGTTCGAATGCGAGGTCGACGAGTTGGTTCGCCGAGCCTCGTGTCGTGTCTTGAACGCGTATGCGGTACTGCTCTCGGAGGTCGGTGAGCTGTTCGGCGCGACCGATGGCGTCGACGGCCTGGGTGGAGACAGCGTCGAGGAACATGGACAACCAAGTGTCGATGTCACCTCGCTCGCGCACTCCTTGGAGTGCTTCGTAGTAGGCGGTGCGCCGTTCCTCGAAGTAGGGCGATATGTAGAGCAGTGGTGCTGGAAGGCGATCGCGGATGACGAGGAAGAAGACGACGAGCAGTCGTCCGAGGCGACCGTTGCCGTCGAGGAATGGGTGGATCGTCTCGAACTGGTAGTGCAGGAGTGCGGCCTGGATGAGCGGTGGCAGTGTCGGCTCTTCATGAACGAAAGCCTCCAGGTCGTCGAGGAGGCCGGGGAGCGTGTCTGCTGGCGGCGGGATGAATGCTGCGGTCTCGATCGTTGCGCCGGGCGCGCCGATCCAGTTCTGAGTGGTTCTGAACTCGCCGGGCTGGCGTTCACGGCCGCGCACTCCGGCGAGGATGACGGCGTGCATTTCGCGAATCAGGCGCGTGCTGAGTGGCAGGGTTGCGAGTCGGTCGAGCCCCGTCTCGATCGCGAGGACGTAGTTGATGACCTCTTCGACGTCTGGTCCGAGTGGGAGGTCGTCGGCTTCCGCGTCGTAGACGTCGGTGAGTGACGCTTGGGTTCCCTCGATACGGGTCGAGGCAACGGCCTCGCGGCGCAGGTACGGGCCGACAAGGAGTTGTGGGCTGGGGAGCAGCCTGCCCGCGCCGGCGAGTCGGCCGAGTGCTGCCTCGGCGTCGGCCATCTTTGTCACTGATGCCGGGGAAAGGTCCAGCGATCGAGGAATGGGTTGCGGGAAGAACGCGGTGTAGCCGTAGGTGCCGGGCGTGCGTTCGGCGCTGCCGAACGGTGTCCGTGCGTAATTGGCGGCATCCATGGCCCAAAGCGTAGATCATCTCTAAAGAAAAGCGTGTCAATCTTTCGAGACGTGTGCCGTCTCGAAAGAAGCGACAACAGTCGGGCATCGTCATGCAAGAAGTCCCTGTTTCCTTGCATGACGGGGCGCTACCTGCAAGGAACGACAACAGTCGAACGGCGGGCGGCACCTATCCGAAGGTACAAGCGGCAATTCAGGCTCCGGTGGCGTCCACAACGATTCAGACGCGGTGCGGATCGGCTACTGGTCCAGGGCAGCCTGCATGTAGCCGACGAGTTCGAGCGCTTTGTCCCAGGTGGTGTGGGCTCCGGGGTACTCGTCGAGGGTGACGTCGAGTCCGGCGTCGGTGAGTCGCAACTCAAGCAGGCGGGCTGCGTCGCGGTTGCTGATGATCCCGTCGTCGAGCATGCCGAGTTCGTCGAGATCGGCTCGGATCGAGCCGTCGGCGTCGCGCGATGACAACCAGTCGGACCCGTCCTCGATCGGCCTCGGCCCGGTGTCGTTCTCGGGCATCCACATGAAGAACTTTGCGTCGAGGTCGGTCGGCCAGTTGGCCGGGTCGACCAAGGCGGTGACCTCAGACTGCATGCCGGCGGGGTCGAGCTGCGAACGGCTCGTCGAATCCGCGGGTCGTGCAGGAAGTACGGACCGTCGCCGAGGATTGCGCCGACCGGCGGCGTCAGTGACGTGCTGGTGGCACACCCGTCGATGGGTCCGGTCCTCGGCTGTTGGGAGGCGAACATCACCGGCCCGACGCCCGCCGAGAAGCCGTAGAGGACGGTGTTGGTGGCGTCGCCGCCGTTCGCGGCGGCGTGCTCTTGGGCGAAGGCAACCGAGCAACTCGCCCGGTCCTTCCACGCATCGAAGACGGCCGGGGTCGAAGGGGAATTGATCGCCGACCCACGATGGCGTGTAGACGACGAATCCGTTCGTGGCGGCAGCCTGGGACACGACGGCGGTGGCCACGTCATCCTTCGTTCCGAGTCCGTGATAGTTGAGCACCACCGGCCACGGACCCTCGCCCACTGGCGTGTAGATGTCCATGGCGTACTCCACGCCGTCCGCTGTCAGATACACCACGTCGGTCGTCACGGTGAATGCGTTGGGGTCCGCAGGTACCGGCGCCGGTGGTGGCTCCGCCGGCTCGGATTGATCCGCGACTTGTACCGCGTCCGGATCGGCCGCCGCTCGATCGTCCGCGTTTCCATACGCCCAGATCGCCCCATACAGCGCGGCGAGCGCTGTGGCCGGCTCGATGGCCGGTGGATCGGTGGCTTGTGGCGCGGTGGCGGTTGGCTCGGTGATCGGCGGATCGGTTGGGGGTGGATCGGTGATCGCCGGCTCTGTGGATGCCGGTTCGTTGACCGGTGGTTCGGTTGCTGGTGTGTCGTTTGCGGGTGTCTCGGCGACCTCGACACTGGACGCTGTGGATTCTTCATCGGCGGAGTCGCCGCTGGAGCCGCACGCTGTGAGGAGCACGGCTCCTGCGACTGCGGTGGCGACGAGTCGATGGCCGATCGGTGTGGTCATTCTCGGGTGATTCCTGGTGGGTGACATCTGCTGATCCCTTCTCGGTGTTCCGGCTCGGGCCGGAACCGTTGGTGTTGGCACCAACGTCGCCGAGGGACCTGAACGGCGGCTGTCGCTCACGGGGTGCGCCGTGTTAAGGACCCTGTAAGTCGGCGTGACGTACCCTGTGACATGGAGTTTCGGGCCCTCGGCCATCTCGCGGCGTTGCGCGATGGCGACGTGGTCGACCTGGGGTCTCCCAAGCAGAAGGCGTTGCTGGCGCTGCTCCTGATCCACGCCAACCGTCCGGTCTCTTCCGATCGGATCCTCGACGCGCTGTGGGGTGACGACGCCTTCGGCAAGGAGAACTCGCTCTACGTTCACGTGTCGCGGTTGCGGTCGGTGCTCGACCCTGATCGGGTACGCGGCGAGAGTTCCGTCATCGAGACGGTCGGAACCGGGTATCAGCTGACCGTCGATCTCGATCGATTCGACGTGGCCCGATTCGAGCGTGAGTCCGACCGAGGTCGCGAGCTCCTCGGCACCGACCCGGCTGAAGCCGCCGAGGCACTCCATTCGGCGCTCAGCCTGTGGAACGGATCCGCATACGAGGACTTCGCCTACGACGACTTCGCTCAGACCGAGCGGACTCGACTGGACGAGGCCCGCCTCGCCGCGGTCGAGGACCGGATCGAGGCCGACCTGGCCCTCGGACGGTCGGGCGAGCTCGTCAGCGAACTCGAATCGCTGCGGAGTGAGTACCCGTTTCGTGAACGCCTCGTCAGCCACCACGTCCTGGCGCTGTATCGGTCGGGTCGCCCGGCCGATGCGCTGCGGGTCATCGAGAAGTTCCGTCGTCGCGGGCGAGAGGAGCTCGGGATCGAGCCGACACCTGCCCTGCTTCGACTCGAGGAGCGGGTGCTCCTGCACGACGAGGCGATCCAGCCTCGGGGTGCCGACGTCGCGGCGATGCCCACACTGGTCGAGGCAGCGAACCCGTACAAGGGCCTGCGCCCCTTCGCCCCCGCTGACACCGGGACGTTCTTCGGACGCGATGCCCTCGTGGCCGAACTGTTGCGAGCGGTCGGGAGCGGCCGGAACCTGATTGCACTGGTCGGTGCGAGCGGGTCGGGAAAGTCCAGCGTCGTGCGTGCCGGGTTGATCCCCGCGCTGGCGAAGGGAGCGATCGATGACTCCGATGGCTGGTTGGTCGCCAGCATGATGCCTGGAGCCCACCCGTTCGCGGAACTCGAAGGAGCGCTCCTCAAGACGGTCATCGACGCGCCGGACAGCCTCGATGAACAACTACGCGATGGCGACGACGGGCTGATCCGTTCGGCGCTGAGGCTCCTCCCCGACGAGCACGCGCGGCTGCTGCTCGTCATCGATCAGTTCGAAGAGCTGTTCAGCATGGTCGACGACGACGCCGTCCGGGATCGCTTTCTGTCGAACCTCGTGGCGGCGATCGACGATCCGCACGATCGGATCACCGTTCTCGTCACGCTCCGAGCGGACTTCTACGCGGCGCCGCTTCAGCACCCGGAGTTCGGGGCCCGCCTGGGGAGCGGAGTCGTCAACGTCACGCAACTCACTGCCGAGGAGCTCGAAGCGGCAGCCCTCATGCCGGCCGAACAGGTCGGGGTGGCCTTCGAGCCGGCGCTGCTCGGCCAACTCATCGCCGACGTCGGCAATCAGCCCGGAGCGCTGCCGCTGTTCCAGTACGCGCTGACCGAGTTGTTCGATCGGCGCGACGGCGACGTGCTGCTGACCTCGACGTACCGGTCGATGGGCGGCGTCGACGGTGCGCTCCGGCGGCGAGCTGATGATCTGTACGACCAACTCGACGCTCAGGAACAGGAGGCGGCGCGTCAGCTGTTCCTCCGCCTGCTGACAGTCACCGAACACGAGCAGCGGAGTCGGCGTCGGGTCGCCGCCCGCGAGGTGGTGTCGCTCGACGTCGACAGCGTGGCCATGCACGACGTCATTCGCCTGTTCGGCGACCATCGACTGCTGTCGTTCGACTCGGATCCGCTGACCGGCTCGCCGACGGTGGAAGTCGCCCACGAGGCACTCCTCACGACGTGGCCTGCTCTCGTCGAGTGGGTCGACGAGAGCCGTGACGATCTCCGCCGGCACGGATCGCTGGCGGTGGCACTGCGCGAGTGGGAGCTCGCCGATCGCAACCCCGACTACCTCCTCACCTCCGCAAGGCTCGCCGAATACACGTCGTGGAGCGCGTCGACCGACATGTCGCTCAACGTCGCCGAGCGAGAGTTCCTCGAAGCGAGTACCCGCCGAGCCGCCGAGGAGAAGGCCGCAGCGGACCGTCGTACACAGTCCGAGACGCGGGCGCGCCGCCGGCTGTGGGGCGCCGTTGCCGCGCTCACCGGAGCACTCGGCGTGGCGGCCGTCGTCCTGGTCGCGGTCACGTCCGATGACGCCGGGCCGAGTGCCGCATCGGTTGACCCCGCGGCGAGTGTCGTCTCCGACGACCCTGCGCCGAGCGTCGTGCCCGTCGACCCCGCGCCGAGTGTCGAGTCCGGCGCCCCAGCGGTGACCGTTGCGCCAGATGATCCTCCAACGGTTGTCGTGCCCGTGGTCCCCGAGTCGAGCGTCATGTACTTTGGGAACCGGCTCGACGAGCAGTGGTACGACAACGTGCGATCAGGTTTGGAGAAGGCGGATCGCGATCTCGACATGGAGCTCGTCGACGTGAGCTGGCGCGTGAACCCGGTCGCCGAGTTCCGAGAACTCGCGGCATCGGGTCCGGAGTTCGTGGTGATCAGCGAGGCGAACACGATCTCGTTCGACCCGTCGGTCACCAGCGACTTCCCGGACGTGCAGTTCGGCGTGGTCGACGGTCCGGTCGAGGGGCCGAACGTCACGTCGGGTGACTTCGCCAACGAGGAAGGAGCCTTCCTCGCCGGTGTCGCCGCAGCGATGAAGACCGAGACCGGGACGGTCGGCTTCGTCGGGGCCCAACCCGACCCGGAGACCGAGGCGTTCCGGGCCGGATTCGAGGCCGGCGTCCACTCGATCGACAAAGAGATCACCGTCTTGGCCATCTACGTCCTCCAGTTCGCCGACGACATCAACGGCAGCGGGCGCCCCGACCTGGGCGAAGCACGGGCGCGGGCCCTGTACCGGCGTGACGCTGATGTGGTCTTCGCGGTCGCGGGAACGTCGGGCCTCGGAGTGTTCACCGCCGCTGCTGCCGAGTCGGACGTGCTGGACCGGCAGCTCTGGGCGATCGGCGCAGACAACGACCAGTGGTTCGAAGTTGCCGCTGATGAACAGCGCCACGTGCTCACATCGATCATCAAACGCGGCGATCTCGCGTCGTACCGGCTCGTGGAGCACATGCTCGACGGTGGGCCGACCGGCGTCGCCTTCCGCCTCGGCGTCGGGGACGACGGCTTCAGCTACTCGCAGCAGGGAGAGGGTCTCACCGACGAGATCACGAGCCGCATCGATCAGACGGTCGTCGATATCACGGAGGGTCGCATCGACGTGCCGACCGTGCCGACCGGCGACACCCTGACGCTCGATCTCGTCGGCAACGACATCGACGCCCCACGAGGAGTCGACGGTTTCGACCTCGGAGTGCCGATCGACCCGGGTACGTACGAGGTGGCCGCGCTCGGGGTGCCGCTCACGCTGACGATTCCACCGACATGGATGGCGGTGGACAACATCCCCGGCTCGACCATCTTGGTCCCCCCGGACGGACCACCACCGGGGGACCCGAACGTCGCGTTCATGCGCCCAGCGTTTCTCTCCGATCCTGCCCAGCCGGAAGCCGGCGTCGACGACCAGGTGTGGTGGCCTCTCGACGACATCGAGGGCTGGGCCGACGCGTTGGTCGACGGCATCATCACGACCGAACTGGTGCGCACCGAGATCGGAGGTCGCGGCGCGTGGTACTTCGAGGCCGAAGTCACCGAACCCGATGTCTGCGGGCCGCTGTCCCAATGCGCCGGATTCATCATCAACGCGTTTCTCGGTCCGAGCTACGTCAGCGCCTTGAGCTTCGAGCCCGGACGCCATCACCGCGTCTGGTGGGTCGACGGCGGGGATCAACCGCCGCTGGCGATCTTCACACACACGCCGTCTGACGATCGCAGCGGCCAGGTGCGGGCCGATGCGCTGCTCGAGACCCTGGTCATCGGCGAGCCCGGGCCGCACCCCGTCGAGACGGAGTAGTGGATCGAGCGTTCGGAAGTGGCAGGGCTGAGCCCGCGCCGTGGGCTTCCGAAACGGGGCCTCGCCGAGGCTGCAATCGACCGCCAAATCCTCAGCCCGAAGGTCGGTGTGCGACTGGCCAGATTCGTGCGACATCCGTGCGACAGGCCAATGACAAGACAGGCGAACGCCATAACCGAAGCGGCCGCCCGAAACCTCGTGACCTGGCCGTTCGCGGGGGCTTCCGCTGGAGCGAACGCCAAGCTTCAGCTTCTGACCAGGTGAAAAGCTGAGAACGGCAAGCTCGTTGTCAACTCATCTACCAGGGGAAATGGAGCGGATGACGGGAATCGAACCCGCGTTCTCAGCTTGGGAAGCTGATGTTCTACCATTGAACTACATCCGCGAAGAGGCCTCACTGTAGCGCTCACGTGGACGTTGCCGCCCAATGCGATCGACCTGTCGGGACAACCGGTTGCACGTCGTCCTGATCGGCCGACGGCGTTACGTGACGGGTCAGACCCGTCGTGTCACGCGGGTCACCGGATGACGCGTTCGGGGCTCACCTCGTTGAGCAAGTCGAGCACCGGCGTGACGTTTCGGCTGATCCACAGACGTCCGACCGAAAACGTCGACGACCGCTCGATGCCGTTCGCCACGTGCGCGAGCCACGCGAGCGTGACGACGAGCGCGGCGGGAAGATCGGGGTTCAACGGTGTCCGCCCGCAGGGACCGACGAACTCGTCGAAGTCGGCAGCCAGGAACGAGCTCAACGTGCCAGCGGCCATCCCGGTCGGATGTTCCGACAACCACAGGTGGGCGATGTCGATTTCGGGGAGGCCCACCTCGACGCTGTTCTCCCAGTCGATCACGCCGGTGACGATCGGGGGATGGAGCGACCGGTCGACCAGCATGTTCCCCAGCCAGCAGTCGCCGTGCGTCCGCGCGACGACCAGTTCTCGGCGCTCGAGCGCGTCGGTCAGACTTCACCGCCAGCGCCTCGATCGTCGGGCGGTACTTCGCCAGTCTCTCGTCCGCCAGCAGGACCCGGCACGGTGCGGTCACTGCGTCGTACACGAGGTCGTCGCCCGGCAGTTGTGCCTGCGCCGTCGCCCGATGCAGCGTCCCGATCGCACCCGCTACGGCCCCCATCGTTGCATCGTCGGTGTGATCGATGGCTGTCGCCGGAACACGCCGACTCCACCACGTACGTCTGCCCGATGCAGGTGCCGATTTCGAGCAACTTCGGCAACGAGGCTCCTGTGCCGACATGCCCTCGGTTGCGCTGCGCATCGCTTCGATCGCACGTGGCGTGTCGCTGGAGACCCTGCGACGAGGCCGCGCTCAGCGCCACCTTCACGATGTATGGCGGATCGCCGCGACCCGGGCGACCGACGGCGTCCGCCTCGGTCGCGATGACCGACCGCGGCCACAGCGCCGGGCCGTCACCCCGAGTCGTGTCCAGCTCGTCGAACACGGTGGCCGCCGCTCGCGTCCGTCGCTGCTGGCGGATTCTCGACCGCATCGCGAGCGACCACGTCCAGCGCTGCAGCCTTGGGCGACCGACACCAGGCCGCGGAGCGCCGTCGACAGGAGCACCGCGGCGATGATCGTCTGGCCGACCAGCATCGCCCAGCCGACCGCGACGATGCCGAAACGCGGGACGAAGAACACCGCGCCGACCATCGGTGGGACCGACGGCGCCAGCGCCAGGAGCACGACGTGGCTCGACCCGACGGCGGTAGCGCGCCCTGCCCGACGGCGACGCTGAGGACGATCCCCGGGATCGCCGCCGAGCAGGAGCAGGCGCAGGACCGACGTGCCCGACTCGACGAACTCGCTGCCGAACAGCGAGAGCCCGAGCGGTGCGGTGGCCGTACGCGATCAGTGCGCCGGGCACCACGAGGACGGTGATCTGCAGCGCCGCACGCTGCAGCAACTCGTCGACGTGGGTCGGCCGTGCCGCCGCTTCGGCGACGAACGCGCTCATCACGTTCGACGCCACCAGCTGCAATGACGCAGCGATCGTGATCGCGAAGAACAGCGGCGCGCTGGCCTCCGGTCCGAGGTGCGCGAGGACGATCAGGACGACACCTTCGGCCCCGAGGAACCTGACGATGTCTGCGAAGTAGTCGCCAGCGGCGAAGCGGACGACCTGCCGCCAGTCGGCATGTGCATCGTCAGCGGAGGGGGCGAGCGTGCATGCGGTCGGCACGAGCCGGCTGAAGACCAGCCAGTTCAGCGGCACCAGCAACAGCCAACGCCGGCACGATCCAGGTGATCGGAATCGCCCAGCTGCCGAACGGCCGCGAGAGCCGACGAGCGAGCCGAGCTTCAACAACGGCGTACGCGAGGTTCTCCGCGGGGATCCACGTCGCGGTGCGCAGACCGACGAGGACGGCGTCCTGGAGGATGAAGACCGCCCACACCGCGACTGCTGCGACGAAGAGCCCCTGGGCCATCGGGCCGGTCGCGGAGGCTCGTCAGTTCGTCGGCCCACCGTCCGGCCCCGGCACGAAGACGACGCCGACCACACGGCGGTCGCTGATGCACGCGACGTAGCTCCACCCGATCACCCTGATACGTGTTGGCGCGGGCCGTCGGGAGGAATCGGGGGAGCGCGTTCGCGGAGTCCGAGCGTCGACATGTTGCCCAGCAGGACGAGCGCCGCCACGACGGCGCTCCCGGTACCGACGTCGGCCGTCGACATGGTGCGGGCCGCGAGGATCCAGAACGCAAAGCCGAACACGCTGGTCAGCACCGAACTCGCGATCAGCGACCGGCGTTGCGGTTCAAGCGGTCGTCGAGCGTCGACCCTGGACGCCGATCGGTTCGCTGGTCGGCTGCGGCGGAGCGGAGAAAACGGTCATCGGTCGTGGAATCCGATCGTTCGTTTGACGGCCCGCTTGGCGAGGTCGACGCTCGACGTGAGCGGCAGCCGCTCGAAGCGGTACTCGTGGTGGTCGACGGGTCGGGCACCGAACTTCTCCTTGAAGCCGGCGATCCCGTCGGACCGTCCCGACTCGCCCATGTGGTAGCGGCTGCTGCCGGAGGCGAGCATCTCCTCGATCGCCCGCCACTGCACGGCAAACGAGGCGCGCGTACGGTCCGGCGAGGTCGATGTCCATCGCGCCGCGCGTGTATCGGCTCGTCGGACCGAGCAGGACGATTGCCGACGATGCCGGACGACCGTCGACGTGAGCCATCACGATGATGAACCGTTCGCCGAGCGCGTCGCTCATCGCCCGGAGCTTCGAGATCGGGTCGCGGCGCGCTGCGCGGAACCGCGCCAGACGCGCCTGGCTCCCCCTGCTTGGCTGCCCACCGCTCGACCGAGCGGCAGGAAGAGCTCGTAGTGCTCGTCGAGCAGTCGGCCCCTCACGATCGACCTCGACCTCGGCGCCATTGCGTCCGCCCAGCCGAACCTGGCGACGCGCCGACCCGGACAGTGACGCGAGGTGCTCGTCGGGGGTTGCATGCAGTTCGACGATGTGGCTCCGCCGGGCGATCGCGACGTCGTCAGATCTCGGTCGCTGCCTGCCACGACGGTTCGTGCCGTGCGTCGATCCGAACGGCGACCCGTACTGCGCGCAGACGGCGAAGGTCGGCGACCACCGCGCGGACGAACGATTCGTCGACATCCGGCCGAACCGTTCCGCCGATTCCCCAGGCGGGCGGCGGCGACCAGATCGAACCGGTGCGCGAACGGACGAGCGGGACGACGACGGGTTCCACGCTCGGGCCGCAGATAGGCCCGGCTCACGTCACGGAAGCCGCGGTCCGCATCGACATCGCACGCAGCCACTCCGGTGACTGCTCCGGGAGCGCCAGCGGATCATCGCCGATACCGCACGACGCCAGTCGTCCCGAGTCGCAGCGTCGCACCATGACGTCGGCGGATCGCCCGCGACCGGCTCGTCGACCTCGATGTGTCGAGACGCTCATTGCCATACTCGGATCCAGTCGATGGCGAAGGTCTGCGGCAGCGCGTCGACGTCGACGCTCGCCGGCGGCTCCGCCGAGCGCGAGGTTCGCGATCAGGTACATCGGTGTCGACGGGATCAGATCCGGGTCGTCGACGACCTGCCCGATCGAGCGACCGTCGAAGAAGAACTCGACGCGGTCCGGCGACCACTCGACCCCGACGTCGTGCCACTCGCCGGCGACGTCGGCTCGACGGCGTCGATGCGAGCTCCGCTCGGGCTCGCCGTCGATGCGCTGGTGGACGTGGCTCGTGATGATGCTCTCGCGGGAGCCGTACCACTCCATGATGTCGATCTCGGGCAGGCTCGTGCGGTCGGCCGACAGCAGCCAGACCGCCGGCCAGTGCCCTCGCCGTCGGGAAAGCGGACGCGGGCCTCGACCCGGCCGTAGGTGAACGCGAACCCGGGGTCGTCGACGTCGTTGTCGACGTGGCCGGTCGTGATCACGCCCGACCGGAACGGCAGCGTGCTGCCGTCGGTCGTCCGCTGAGGGTCGTCGGTCGGCGGTGAGCATCACCATGTCGTCGGTCACCTCGACCGCCTCGGGCCGGTACCACTGCTGCTCGTCGTTGGACGCGATCGTGCAGCCGCCGTCGACCTGCCACCAGTAGCAGGTCGACCACGCGTCGCCGAGCGAGTCGCCTGCGAAGTCGTCGGTGAAGACCAGTTCGCTGCTCCGGGCACCGGTGCGACCGGCTGTCGGTCGGCCGCCCGCCGGAACCGCATCCGGCAGCGAGCGCGCCGATGAGCAGCAGTGCGCCGATCGTGCAACGGCGCGCGATGGCATCGCGGCGTCGCGTTCACGCGGTCCTCGACAGCCGCTCGCGCACCCAGCGCGTGTAGCGCCAGCCGCGCGCGCAACACGCGCTGCGACGACGGTGTCGGACCGGACGCGATGCGGGCGGGGTCGACAGGATCGTCGTGCGAGGTCGTCGGCGCTGGTCGAGTCCCAGACGAACATGCGCGACGAGCGCGAAGCGGTCGTCGTCGTCGTGGCTCCACCGGTCCTTGACGGCCACGGCCGAGTCGTAGCCGGCCTCGCGCACGGCGTGGACCACTCGCGGCGAGTGGTAGCCGTGCGGGTACGCGAAGGAGCGGACGGCGGTGCCCAGCCCGTCGCTGAGCCGGGCGCGGGAGTCGGCGACCTCTGCTGTCCAGCCGGTGCGACCTGGCGATGTCGAGTTCGACGTGCGTGTCGGAGTGTGCGCCGATCTCGATGCCGGCGGCGGTCGATCGCACGAAGATCGTTCCAGCCGAGCATCGGCTGTTCCCGCTCGTCCGGCATCGGCAGCCACGTGCTCCGCCCGCCGATGAGCCCCGACACCATGTAGATGGTCGCCGGGACGCCGTGGGCCTCGAGCGACGGGCATCGCACCGTCGACGAAGTCGGCCCGACCGTCGTCGAACGTGACCACGCACGGCTTGCTCGGCAGCGTACCGTCGGCTCGGCGATCGACGAAGTCGCTCACCGTCAATCGGCGTGAAGCCGAGCTCGTTGACCACGCCGAGGTGCTCGGCGAACAGGCCGGGGTCGACGCACCACGGCTCGTAGTCGGCCGAGACTGGTGCGTCCCGATCGAGTGATAGAGGAGGATCGGAACCGGCGTCACGAGTCCGCCGTTCGAGCTCGGCGCCGAGCGAGGCGGCGTGACTTGCGGTAGGCCATCGGGCCCGCGCGCAGGCCGCGCCATTCGGCGCGCCGCAGCTCGGCCGGATACGACGTCGAGCGCTGGTCGTTCTTGACCGAGTCGGCGACAGCAGCGCCGGCAAGCCCGGCCGGGATGCGCCGCACGATCATCGGAGCGATCGAGCGCTGCCCCATGAACTTGGAGAACGCGGCGGCCAGGCCGCAGCCGTAGTCCTCGAGTCTGCTGCTGCGAGTTCGGCATTGGTCGCGTGCGAGCGGTGCCAGATCACCGCCGCGGGCTGGCGCACGACGAGCAGACCGGCCAGCAGCAGGCGGACGGCGACGTCGATGTCCTCGCCACCGCGTGCCGGAGTGCCTGCGCCCAGTGCGACGTCGAACCCGCCGATCGACCTCAGGGCCTCGGTGCGGAACGCCATGTTCGCGCCGGTGCCGACGAGGCGAGGATGGAACGGGAACAGCTTCGACGGGTGGTGGATCGAGTGAGAGGTGGAACTCGTTCTCGTCGAACGTCCGCTGGTAGCCGCCGAACTCCTGGAAGCGGAGCTCGGCCTCGGTCATCAGCGACGGCGGGCAACACCGAGCCGCTGACGCACACCGCGCCGGGGTGGGCGTCGAACGTCGCCGACAGCACGTCGAGCCACGACGGGTCGGGGCTGCACGTCGTCGTCGGTGAACACGACGAACTTCCCGCTCGCCGCGCGCAGCCCGCAGTTACGGGCCAGCTGCGAGACCGGGCGTCGGCTCGACGACGTAGCGGACACGGTCGCCGTGCTTGGCCACGACCTCGGCGGTGCGATTGTCCTGCGGCGCGTTGTCGACCACGATCAGCTCCCGGTTGCCGCTGATCGCATCGAGGAGGGACGGCAGCGCGAGAGCCAGGTTGTTCGGCCGATTCCGTGTACAGACCACGACCGAGAACGGCTGGTCGGTTCGTGCACCACGTGCTGAGCTCTCGAGGATCTCCCCGTCGAGTTGCTGGACCACCGACGGGGCGACCATCGCCGGCGACGAGCGGGAGCACGTCGACCCCGATCGGCCAGCCATCGTGGCGCAAGCAGGACGAACGCCCGGTCGAGTCCCGCGATGCCTTCTGCGGGTCGAGCGCACCTCGAACTTCCCGGTGTCGAGGTCGAGCGTTGCGACGGCGAGCGGACCGCCGCGACGTCGACCACGCGACTCACGTGTCTCGGGCCGATGCTCGTCGGGCGACGGTGTGTCGGTCGGCGTGTGGCGATGTGGTGCTCAGCGATGGACATGGGTGGCTCCCTGTGGTGGTGTGCAGCTGGACAGGTTGGAGCGTCGAGGCCTGCGCAGCTCACGGCGTGACCTCCGACGAGAAGCGTGTCGCCGATGCGATGGCGAACGAAGAACCGATCGCTGGAGGTCAGCAGATCGACCGCTTCGATGGTCGACGACACTGGGAGCTGGGTCGACCTGCGCGACCGAGTCGATCATCCCCGGGCTGACGATGACGTAGGGCACCCCGGCCTCGAGTGCCCAGAGGTCGTCGGCAGCAGCGTCCAGTTCGGCGAGCGTCGGGAGCCGGCCCGAGGCCTCGACCAGGTCGACGATCTCCGGAACGTACGTGTCGTTGACCTGGAACGACGGGTACCGCGCGCTGCTCGCCGCCGGGGTAGGTCCCGGCGAACTGCGCCAGCACGGCCGGATCGGGAACCGTCGCGGCGATGTACGGTCGCCCATTGCCACCTCCGACGCCTCGACGTTGTTGATCCGCTCGCGGCCGAAGTGGGCGACCAGGAAGCCGGCGCCGAGCAGGAGGCACACGACCGATGCGAGCACGGTCGGCTGCGGCGCGAACGTCGCGCCGCTCGATCGGTGTCCGGGTGACGATTCCCCAGGCGACGAACCCGACCATCAGCGGGAGCGAATAGAGGTAGACGCGGTAGATCGCCTCGCCGCCGTACGACTGCACGAGCGGGATCCCGAACGGGATGCACGCAGCGACGATCAGCGCGCCGGTGCGACGCATCGCCCACGCACACAGCAGTGCCCCGACCACGGCCAGCGAACCATACCGCCGACCGAGAACAGCCGGGTGAGATTGCCGACGGCAACGACGGCGTCGGGAGCGGCGCTGTAGTCGAGGTTCCCGTCGGCGTTGTCGGTCGGCGATCCACCGAAGCCGAGATCGAAGGACTGGGCGACGAAGTAGGCGTACGAACGCAGCCCCCAGGCGACGGTCGACCAGCGCCGATGCCGACGATCAGTTTGGTGTCGCGGATCCAACCGATCACCCACGCGAGCGACGAGCGCGCCAGCGGTCGGCGACCGGTGTGAGCGGGTGCGATCATCATCAGCCCGAGAAACGCCACGCAGCACGACGGCGCGTCGAGCGGGACGTGAGCATGCCGTCGACGGGACGACCGCTCGTGCGGTGCGAGACGGCTGATCGACGACTCGGAGCCACGGCAGCGAGCGCGTCGTGACCACCGAGAACCAGCTCATCGACAGCCCGAGCACGCTCAGGCTCAGCAGGGTCGCGAGCGTCTGGGCAGCGAAGTAGTTCTGCCCGACCCAGTCGGTGATCAGGTACAGCACCACCGCGAGATGGGCGACCCGTTCGCTGTCGGTGGCCCGCCGGACCAGCAGCCACACCGCGGCAGGATCAACGCCTCGCCGACGAGCTGGGTCCAGGCGCGCGTACGACGTCGGGTCGACGCCGGTTGCCCCGCGGACGAGCGCGCCCAGACCGAAGAAGCCCGAGAAGTTGTTGTAGATGTCGACGGTCGGGATGCAGCCGGCCCGTGTCGTCGAGCAGCCGGATGACCCCGACGTGCTTGTACGCCCACGGATAGCGGATCGTGTCGAAGAGCGAGCGGCAGCGTGCCGTAGACGATCGTCAGGAGGGGCGCGACGCCGAGGCCGACCGGCGCGGGCTCGTGGCCGGTGCGAGGCTCGCCGACGACCGCGACGACGATCGCCAACGCTACGCCACGAAGAATGTGGGCGGGACCGCGGTGATCAGGCCCCAGTCGTCGAAGCCGTCGGTGTCGACGAACGGGAGCGACACTGCCCACAGGACGAGCGCAACGCCCGACACCGACGATCTGGAACCGGCCCAGATGCCGGGCGAGCTCGAGTGCGCCGGATCCGAAGCGAGCGCTCTGGGCCGGATCGACCCTGCAGCGGCACGGACACACGCCGCCGACGAACGCAGGCGACCAGCGAGCACCGCCGCGACGGAACGAGGCTCCCACCGCTGCAGCGTGAGCATGACGTGGGCGACGACGCATCCACGACGTCGATGCTCACGCACCATCACGCACGATCAGTCGTTCGACCGGGCCACGAGGCCGGACGAAGTCGACGACGAACACGCCGGGCACGGTGAGGATCGACGACGGCGAGCAGACCGGCCGTCGCGGCCGGAGCGACGTCGAGCGAGCAAGGCCGAGCGACGTGGCAGCGCACAGCACCGCGAGCGGCGTGCGCCCTCGCCGACGCCGCTCCACCGACCTGTGCGGTCGGGCGATTCGGTCGACTGCGCCGTCGCCGACAGCTCGTGGTCATCGACGCCGCACCCGCTCCGCACGTGTAGCCCGACGCGGCGCCGATGAGAGACCCGCGACGAGAACGGCCGCGTGCCGAGCCGTGACGGGTGTCCGCAACGTCCGCCGCGCAGGTCGGAGCCGACTGCTCGTGCGATCACGAGGGCGTATCCGCGTTCGTCGCTGGTCGCCGCGTCGGTGCCGACGTGTCGGCTGAGAATTGCCTTGGATCGTCCTTCGGCCATGCACCGGCGAAGCACGTAGGTGACCGTTGCCCGCTGGCGTGTGACGCGGTGGGTGACCCGCGACGGCGGCGCGTACAGCACCTGGGCCGAGGGGGTTCGTTGGCGGATGCGGATGCAGATCTCGGTCTCCTCGCATCCCGCGCCGTTTGCACCGACCCGTCCGAGTTCGGTCGGGAATCCGCCGACCGCGTCGAGCGCCGACCGTCGAAACGCGGCGCTCGCCCCGTACATGTTGCGGATCGGTCCGCCATCGGCCGGCAGGGTCGGGATCGAGCAGCCGACGGTCCAGTCGAGGTGTGGGGGAAACCACGTCGGGCGATCGTCGGGCCAACCCGGGTCGATTCGGCCGCCGGCGGCGGAGGTACGTCGGGTCGGCGAAGGGCGCGACGAGTTCCTCGAGCCAGTCCGGATCGGCGACCGCGTCGTCGTCGATGAACAGCGCGAGCTCGCTCGTCGTCGCGGCGACGCCGGTGTTGCGTGCGCCGGACAGCCCTCGGGGCTCCTCGCTCGCGATCACGTCGAGCGACCAGGCACGCTCGGAAGCGAGTCGACGCAGACGTGTGGCGAGCACGTCGTTGTGGTCGACGACGCACACGAGTTCGTCAGGCGCCGTCGACTGGCCGTGCAGCGAGTCGATGCAGTCGATCAGGTCGTCCAGTCGGTCGAGCGTGTACGCACACACGATGACGGCGACGGTCGGTCGCGTCGTCGTCGAAGTCATGTGGGCTGCGGGTTGACCGCGGATGGAGGTCGGTTGATGAAATCGTCGGTCACCTCACGCAACAGCAACGCTGCGATGCGGATGCCGTCGCGCACGGCGTGGAGGTTCGTGTTGCCGACCGCTGCGTTGGTTCTCGAAGCTGGGCACCTCTTCGATCACGAGCCCGAGCCGAGCGGCGCGAACGTGGATCAACGTCTCGATCTCGAACCCGTCGCAGTCGAAACCGAGGAAGTCACGATGCCGAGTCCAGATCGCATTGAATCCGTACGCGAGGTCGGTGAACCGGGTCCCGTACATCCGGTTGACGATCGTGCGCAGCGCCGGCGTTGCCGAGCCGTCGGATGCCGGTGATGTCGACGCTGCCGCCGCGCTCCAGGAAGCGTGACCCCTTCGCCAGGTCGGCGCCGTTGACGAGCGCCAGGACGAACCGCTCCACCTCGCCGGGCACGTTCGAGCCGTCTGCGTCGATGAACACCGACACGTCACCCGTCGCTGCGAACAGGCCCTCACGCATCGCGTTGCCCTTGCCCTTGCCGGTCTGTTCAACGATGCGCACGTCGGGCATCAGTTCACGGGCGCGTTCGACGGTGCCGTCGACAGAGTTGCCGTCGACCACGATCACCTCGTGACTCGGAGGAAGCGAGTCGAACAACTCCGCGAGGTTCGCCGCCTCGTTCCGGGCCGGAACGATGATCGACACGCGGACGCGGACGGTCGTGCCGTTGAGGACGAACGTCCAGGGCTCGCCTGATCGAGCGGGGCGAGGTTGGCGTCGTTCCTGCAGCTCCGCCGCGCCGTTCCGGTTGGTGTCCGCTCGATCCTCGAGTGCTGTCATGTGACCCTCCGCCGTCCGCCCGATGTCCGCTCATCGGTGCGTGGGGCGATGGTGTCACCTGGGGCTGAGCACGGGAACCCCGCTGCCGATCCTTGACGCGAATCTGAGGTTGGCGACGCTGGGTGCGCGTGCGCCACCGCGCGTGGCTGCTGTGGCGAGGGTGAAATTGATGGACTCTTGAGTAACGGTCGTGCACGTACCGGCGGCTGTCGGCACCTACAGTTCCGATGGTGGGGGACGATCCGGCAGCCTCGAGTCCTCCGTCGTCCACGTGGACCGTGCATGTCGACGGCCGTGCGCATGTGGTCCACGCCATCTGGCTGCGCGACGCCTGCTGCTGCGAGGAGTGCCGCCGACCGAGCACGAACGAACGGCTGCTCGACTCGATGACGATTCCTCTCGATCTGACGATCCTGGCGGTGGTCGATCGCCCGGGCCAGATCAGCGCTCGGATGTCGGACGGGCACGAAGTGGCCATCGACACGGCGTGGCTCGCCTCCCACCTGCGGGCGGTCGATCACCAGGATGAGCCGGCGATCGACGCAGAGATGTGGACGGGTTCGTCGGGTGACGTCGCGGTCGTCGGGCGCACCGACATCGACACCGAGGACGGCGTCCACCGCTGGCTCGACGTGCTCCTGCGCCGTGGGTGCGCAGTGATCCGGAACGTGCCGGCCGACGACCACGGACTCCGCGAGGTCGCGGCGATCGTCGGTGAGATCCGGGCCACGAACTACGGCGTCACGTGGGCGATCGAAGCCGATGTCCAACCCGTGAGCGCGGTCGACAGCGAACGCCACCTGCTCGTCCACACCGATCTGCCGTACCGCGAGGTCGCGCCCGGCGTGCAGTTCCTCCTCGCGGTGGTGGTCGACGTCGCCGGCGGCGAGACCACGCTGACCGACGGCTACGCCGTTGCCGAACAGGTCCGTGCCACGGACCCCGACGCGTGGCGGCTTCTGACGACCGTGGAGTTCAGTTACCCGTTCGTCCGCGATGGCGTCGAACTCATCGGTCGGGCACCGATCATCGGGCTGCGTCCAGACGGCCGCTACCACCAGATCAGGCGCGCACCCGACCTGGTCGGCGTGCCGTACCTGCCGACGGTCGGCGACGCGCCCGCGCTCTACGCCGCGCTTCGTCGGTGGACCGCGGCGGTCGACGATCCGGCCAACGAGATCCGGATCGCACTCCGACCCGGTGACCTGCTCACGTTCGACAACCACCGGCTCCTCCACGGCCGCACTGCGTTCGAACTCGGCGCGAGCGGACGGCGTCGGCTCATCGGCTGCTACCTGGACGTCGACGACGTCCGCAGCCGGCGAGCCGTCGCCGCCCGCCGTCGTTGACCATCCTCCCGAACCGGCACCCTCCCGTGCGGCGGTCCGGGGGCCCCGAACAGGTCGATCCTCCGCGGTGGTGGCGCTGACGCGAGACTGTGCGCATGGCCTACATCGATCGCCGACGAGTGCACGACGCCGATGCACACATCATGGAGCCGCCGACCTGGTTGCGAGACCACGCCGACCCCGACATCCGAGATCGCCTCGCGATCCCGGCCTACGCCAACGAACTCGCGCAGACCGGTGACGCCGTCGCAGGCGACGCGCCCGACCCCGACGAACTCGACGCGATCTTCGCCCGCCTTGCCGATCGACATCGATCCGACGAGTTCCTCCGGGACGAGGCGACCGACGTGATGAACCGCAAGAACTTCGCGGCCACCGGCTCGTTCCTCGCCGAGGATCGCCCGCGGGTGCTCGACTACATCGGTGTCGACAGCCAGTTGATGTTCAACACGTTCCACAACTCGCGGCTGTACGAATGGGAGCATCCCGATGCCGACGGACTGCTCGACCTCGACCTCGCATACGGCGCGGCACGGGCGCACAACCGCGGGATGACCGAGTTCTGCTCGGTCGACGATCGGCTGCTGCCGACGTGTTACGTCCCGCTCGCCGACGTCGAACGCGCCGCCACGATGGCGACCGAGGCGATCGAGATGGGCGCCGCAGCGCTGCTCGTGGCGTCCGGCTGCCCGGCCGGGCACTCGCCGTCGCACCGTTCGCTCGACGCCGTCTGGCGACAGGCCGAGGAGGCCGGGATCCCGATCGTGTTCCACGTCGGCGGGACGGGCGCGCTGATCGACCCCGCCTACTTCGAGAACGGGCTCCCGATCCCGCCCGACTTCCACGGCGGCGAGGAGAACTTCCGATCGGTCGACTACATGGCGATCCCGTTCCCCCCGATGCAGACGCTCGCGACGATGATCTTCGACGGGGTGCTCGAACGGCACCCACAACTGCGCATCGGAGTGATCGAGCAGGGCTGCATCTGGCTCCCGAGTTGGCTCAAGCAGATGGAGTCCGCGATGGACGCCTTCGGGCGCCACGAGGAACGCCTCCGCAACCTGTCGCTCTCACCGCGTGAGTACGTCGAACGTCAGGTCCGGGTCACCCCGTACCCGACCGAGGATGTCGGCTGGGTCACCGACCAGGTCGGCCCCGAGATCTTGCTGTTCAACACCGACTACCCCCATGTCGAAGGCGGGCGTCGCCCCTACGAGCGGTTCGAGGCCAGTCTCGGCGAACGCAGCGAGGCTGTCCGGGAACGCTTCTACGCCGACAACTTCATCGATCTCATGGGGTCCGCCGTCGGGGCGCTCGTGTGACCTCGACTCGCGACGACGCAACCGTCGAGCGCGAACTCGGTGATCGCAACGCGTGGTTGGCGTTGGGCGTCAGCACGCTCGTCTTCTTCCTCGTCGTCATCGATGTCTCCGCGGTCAACGTCGCCTTTCCGACCATCCGCGACGACTTCGAGGTGTCGGAGGCGGCGCTGGGCTGGATCATCTCCGGCTACTCGATCACCGTCGCAGCGCTGCTCCTCGTCGCCGGTCGCTACGCCGACAGCTACGGCCGCAAACGGCTGTTCCTTCCGGGCGTTGCGATCTTCATCGTCGGATCGATGCTGTGCGCGGTCTCGCCCAACGCCGGGTTCCTCATCGCGTCGAGGGTGGTCCAGGGCGTCGGAGGAGCCATCATCCTCGCCACCGCGATCGCCGTCGTGCTGCCGGACTTCCCGGCCAACAAGCGGTCGACGGTGATCGGCATCATCGGAGCCACCGGGTCGCTCGGTGGGGTCGTCGGGCCCGCTCTCGGTGCCGTCGTGACCGATGTGTGGTCATGGCGCGGCATCTTCTGGATCAACGTGCCGCTGGCGATCGTGGTGCTGATCGCTGGCCCGCGACTGCTCCGCGAGTCGAAGAACCCCGACGCAACCGGAAAGATCGACCTGGTGGGCGTGCCGATCGGCACGGCGGGTGTCGGCCTCGTGATGCTGGCCATCGTCCGTTCCGAGTCCTGGGGCATCACCGACCCGCGGGTGCTCGGGCTCGCCGTGGCCGGCGTGGTGCTGATGTGGCTGCTCGTACGTCGGTCGCGTCACCAGAGCGAACCCCTGCTCGAGCTCGACCTCTTCGCCCTCCGGTCGTTTGCGAGCACCAACGCCGGTCTGGCGTTGTACTCGATCGGCTTCACGTCGGGCTTCCTGGTCAACTCGCTGCTGCTCCAGGAGCTGTGGGATCAGCCGCTCTCGACCGTCGGGGCTGCACTCGTGCCCGCACCGCTGCTCGCGACCTTCGTGTCGCCGATTGCCGGTCGCTACGCCGATCGGATCGGTCACCGCTGGATCCTCGCCGGAGGCAGCGCCCTGTGTGCGGTCGGCTACTTCCTGCAATTGCTCCTGCTCGACGAGACCTCGGCCGTCTGGACCGTGTTCGTGCCGGTGGGCCTGATCGTCGGCGTCGGGGTCGGTGCAACGATCGCGACGTGGTCGAGTGCCGGCCTGACCGAGGTGCGCCCGGCACAGTTCGGCACCGCCAACGCCACCGTGCGAACGACGCAGCAGATCGGATATGCATTCGGCATCTCGGTGGTCGTGGCCATCCTTGCCGACGTCTCGATCGATCCTCAGCTGTCGTCGTTCCGCTGGGCGTGGACGTTCGTCGGGGGCGCCTACCTCCTGGCGGCGGTGATCATCGCCGCCACCTTTCCGGCTGGGTCGACGCAGCAGCGGGCCGGCGGCTGATCGCTCAGCGATCCGGGCCCGCCACCGACATCGGCATCGCGTCGGCCAGCGACCGCGCGAGGCGAGACCACGGGAGGTTCTGGCCGAGCCGACCACGATCGGTAGCGTGGCGTCCGTGATCCTGTCCGACCGCTCCCTTCGCGAACAGCTCCTTGCCGGTCGGATCGTCATCGACCCGCTCGACGAGTCGCTCGTCCAACCGTCGTCGATCGACGTGCGCATCTCGAACCTCTTCCGCGTGTTCCGCAATCACACCCGTGCCGTGATCGATGTCAAGCAGGACCTGCAGAACCTCACCGAGCTGATCGAGATTCCCGCCGACGAGGACGGCGTCGGCGACGAAGCCTTCATGTTGCACCCCGGCGAGTTCGTGCTCGGCTCGACGCTCGAACGCATCGCTGTCCCCGACGACCTGGTGGGCCGGGTCGAGGGCAAGTCGTCACTCGGGCGCCTCGGGCTGCTCATCCACTCCACCGCGGGCTTCATCGACGCCGGCTTCGACGGGCACATCACGCTGGAACTCGCCAACGTCGCCAGCCTCCCCATCACGCTCTACCCCGGGATGAAGATCGGCCAGGTCAGCTTCATGCAGATGACCAGCCCGGCGGACAACCCGTACGGCGCAGGCGCCAAAGGGTCGAAGTACCAGGGCCAGCGCGGCCCCACACCCAGCCGCTACTTCGAGAACTTCACCTGACCCGTTGCGCTTGGTGTCAGACACCCGCAACAGGTGGTGTCAGACACGCGGAACAGGTGGTGTCAGACACGTGCACCAGCTGACCCGACGGTTGTCGGGCCTCCGATGCGTCAGTTCTGGGCGCGGGCGATCAACTCGCGGCGCAGCTCGTGGAGCCGATCGGTCACGCTCACGTGGTATCGGTGCGGGTTGACGAGGCGTCGCACGCCGACGTCGAGTCGATCGATGTCGATGGCGCAGCGCTCGGCAAGCGCGTCGATCGACGTCACGACCGTTGCACCGCCGGTGCTCCCCGGTGCGGTGCGGTGGAACTCCTCGTGGAGCAGTTCGACATGCGAGATGTCCGAGCGATGCAGTTGCTGCGCGACACCTTCGCGATTGGGGTCGTGCACCACGATCGACTCGGTCGGGAACGGTTCCTCGTCGGCGAGCCCGATCAGGTCGACGACGGCGGCGCCGCGTTGGTCGTAGAGCCGCCACACCGTCTTGCGTCCGGGCAATGGCACCTTGCCCGGGTCCTCCGAGACCTTGATGGCCGGGACCCAGTCGCCGTCGTTGCCTTCGATGCCGACGAGTTTGTACACGCCGTTGAGCGCGCCCGACCCATGCGACGTGATCAGCCGCGTGCCCACGCCGTACACGAGCCGCTTACGGATCGGTGCCGGGTCGATGCCGAGCCGCTCCGCGTCGTCGCCGATCTGGGTGAGGATCTGCCAGATGTTGAGCTCGTCGAGATCGCTCGAGAGGACGATCGACACGTTCGGGTGGCCGGCGTCGTCGAGGAGCTTCGCGGTCTGCACCGCGAGGTAGGCGAGGTCGCCTGAGTCGAGTCGCACGCCGGCCGGCTCGTGGCCCGCAGCGCGCAACTCGTCGAACACGGTGATCGCGTTCGGCACACCGGAGTCCAGCGTGTCGATGGTGTCGACGAGCAGGATGCACTCGTCGGGAGCTGTTGCGGCCATGGCCCGGAATGCGCCGAGCTCGCCGTCGCCGATCGCGAGGTAGGCCTGCACGAGTGAGTGGGCGTGCGTGCCGATGGGCTGCCGGTCGAGTGCGATCGCTGCCTCGACGTTCGAGGTCGAGGCGCAGCCGCCGATCAACGCTGCCCGGATGCCTTCGTTGACCCCGGTCGACGGCCCGCGTCGCATCCCGAACTCGAGGACCCGGCCGCCCCGCGCGCTCCGCACGACGCGCGCTGCCTTCGTGGCGATGAGTGTCGGGTAGTTGAAGTGGTTCAGCAGCGATGTCTCGAGCAGTTGGGAGACGGCGAGCGGTCCGGTCACGGTGACGATCGGTTCGTGGGCGTGGACCACACGGCCTTCCGCCACGGCGCTGATCTCGATGTCGGCGAAGCGGTCGGGAGCGGCGAGCCACTCGAGGAACTCCGCGCCGAACACGGGCGTGCCCCGCGGTGACGTCATGGCCGCGAGCACGTCAATGTGTTCGTGTTCGATCCTCAGGTGATCGAGCCAACCGAGAAACGGGGCCAGGCCCGCCGACACGCAGAACCCGGCCTGATGGGTGCCGTAGTCGGGTGCCGAGCGAAAGAAGTAGTCGAACTGGGCGCGACGCTCGGAGATCCCCTGGCTGACGTACACCTGTGCCATCGCCAGCTCGTACATGTCGGTGAACAGCGGTCCACGCGTGGTGGTCCAGCGGCCGACGATCTGGTCGCCCAAGTCGGCGCCGGTCACAGCTGCCCCCTGCCCACATCGGCGTGTGCGTTGCGGTTCTGGCTGTCCGGGCCGCCAGAAATGCAACGCAAACGGGAATTGGAGTGGCTCACGTCGGAGCGCCGATCACGGTGACGCCGGCGTCGTCGAGGTCGGCGCGGACCCGCTCCGTCGTGTCGGCGTCGGGAGACACCGGGCGTGTCGCGTTCCAGAGCACCGTGGTCTCGAACCCGGCGGCGCTCGCGCCGACCGCCGTCGCTGCCACACACACGTCGGTTGCGAGGCCGACGGCGACCACCCGGTCGATTCCGCGCTCGCGCAGGAGGCCGGCGAGACCCGTCGGGATGTCGATGTCGCCGCCCGGCTCGCGCATCGCAAAGGCCGAGTATCCATCCTCCCCGTTGGTGCCCTTGCGGACGATGGCCGATGCGCGGTGCTGTGGATCGAGATCGTCGACCAGCGCAGCGCCCCACGTCCCCGCGACGCAGTGGGTCGGCCACACGCCCCCGTCGTCGATGAAGTGAGGCGTGGACGCCGGGTGCCAGTCCTGCGTGAGCACGATCGTCCCGCCGGCCGCGGCCGTCCGTTCGATCTCGTCGTTGATCGTGCCCACGATGTCGTCGCCACCGTGGACGAAGAGCGAGCCGTCGGGATGCCCGAAGTCGTTCTGCATGTCGACCACGATCAGTGCGGTCGTCGACGTCATCTCGGCCATCCGGCGAGTGTAGGAGTCACCCGTCGACGCGACCTCGCCCGACTTCTCGGCGGATCGGGACGGTCACCGTCACGATCCGCCGGAATGTCGACGTTGCGGGGCCGAACGCGGCCGGGTGGCGGTAGAGGGCGACGGTCAGGCGCCGGCGACCGGGCTGTTCTCGGCGTCGAGGAGCGGGGCGCTTCCGGCGTGGAACGCGGCTTCGCCCTGTTCGATCGCGTCGAGCAGATGGATCGAGATGTCGGCGACCTTGACCTGGTCGTCCTCCACCCCGGCACCCTTCACCCCGTCGTCCATCATGATGTAGCAGAACGGACAGGCCGTTGCGACGCGGGATGCACCGGTCGACAACGCTTCGGCGGCGCGCTCGTCGTTGACCTTCGTGCCGGTCGTCTCTTCCATCCACATGCGGGCCCCACCGGCACCGCAGCACATGCCCTTGGTGCCATTGCGCTGCATCTCGACGACTTCAACGCCCTTGATCGAACCGACCACCTTGCGCGGCGCGACGTACACGTCGTTGTGGCGACCGAGGTAGCAGGAGTCGTGATACGTGATCCGCTCGTCGAGCGTTGCCTGCGAGACGTCGAGCTGGCCCGAGTCGATGAGCTGCTCGAGCAACTGCGTGTGGTGGATGACCTCGTAGTTGCCACCGATCTGCGGGTACTCGTTGAGCAGTGTGTTGAAGCAGTGCGGGCACTGCGTGATGATCTTCTTCACGCCCATGCCGTTGAGCATCTCGACGTTCGGCTGGGCGAGCATCTGGAACAGGTACTCGTTGCCCGACCGGCGAGCTGAATCGCCGGTGCACATCTCGGACGGGCCGAGGATGGCCACGTCGATGCCGGCACGGCGCAGCAGGTTGGCCATCGCCTGGGTGACCTTCTTGTTCTTGTCGTCGAACGAGCCGGCACAGCCCACCCAGTAGAGGTACTCGGTGTCGAGGGTCTCGCCGGGGTCGACGATCTGCACGCCATCGATGCCCTCGGCCCAATCGGCCCGCTCGCCCTGGTTGAGACCCCACGGGTTGCCCTGGTTCTCCATCGCGCGGTACGCGTTACCGAGCTCGGCCGGGAAGTTCGATTCCATCAGCGACAGGTAGCGCCGCATGTCGAAGATCTTGTCGGTGATCTCGATGTTCACCGGGCAGATCTCGTCACACGCCTTGCACGTGGTGCACGCCCACAGTTCCTCGGCGGTGATCCGCTCGAACAGCGAGTTCGCCGACACCGTGATCTCCTTGTCGGTGCCCAGCGGGGGCGACACGGCAGGTGTGCCGGTGGCCGCCATGACCTCGCCGGCCTTGAGCACGATCTCACGCGGATCGAGCGGCTTGCCGGTGGCGTGCGCCGGACAGACCGACGTGCAGCGGCCACACATGGTGCAGGCGTCGAGGTCGAGCAGCTGCTTCCACGTGAAGTCCTCGACCACGGAGGCACCGAAGCTCTCGAGCTCGGTCTCCATCAGGTTCGGCATCGGCCGCATGGCACCCTTCGGACGATCCTTGTCCTTGAGGTACATGTTGATCGGTGACGTGAACATGTGGCGCAGCATCGTGATCGGCAGGATCGCGAGGAACACGATGAAGCTCACGACGTGGGCAATCCACCACCACTGGTGCCAGGTCTCGAGGGCGCTGACGCTCCAGCCGTCGACGAGGCCCGACAGCGGGTAGCCGACGAAGCTCCACTGCTCGTAGCTCGGGCGGTCCTCGAGCGCGATCCGGAACATCTCGGCGCCGAAGCCGGAGACGCCGATCATGAAGAACGTGCCGAGGATGACCGCATGCTCGGGCTTCGACTTGATCCGGATGCGGTAGGGGCGCTGCACGTAGCGACGCACGAGCGCCCACACGATGCCGCCGAGGAAGATCAGACCCATCAGGTCGCCGAACGCGGCGTAGCCGCGGTAGACGTCGCCGTGCAGGAACTTCAGCTCCTCGGGCATCTGGTGGTCGATCTCGAGCACCGTGGTGACACCGAGCAGGCCGAGGAACCCGAAGTAGATCATCGAGTGCATGAGGCCGGCCCCGGCGTCACGCAGCAGGGTCTGCATGTAGACGCCGGCACGGAAGTCCTTGAGGCGCCTTGCCGCGGTCTTGGCGGTGGTCCGACGCTGCGCCGGTGCGCCTCGTTCCCAGTTCTTCATCCGGTTCGAGAACATGATCGCCACCCACACCAGGAGCACCGGGATCACCGTGTAGAACGCGATCTGGAGTGGGCCCGGGATGTTGACGAACACGACGCGGTGCGCGTAGTTGTCGTTCTCCCACCCGGTGATCTGGGGGAGGATGCCCGACACGATCGTGAACAGGGCGATCGCCGTGAACAGGATCAGCGCGAGCTGATGCGGCTTGACGCGCTTGGCCGGCGCGTCGGAGTTGGTTTCGGCAGCAGTGCTCATGACGGCCCCAAAGCTACCCGCCGGTAGGTGTCGCGGCCATTTCCAGGCGGCATCGCGATGCGCGACCGTGGACCGGGTCGGAGCAGGTCAGCGCTGATAGGCGATGCCGTGGAGGAAGAACTCCGTGGCGGCCGCCAAGGGGTTCTCGGCGGCGTCGAGATCGCCGAAGCTCAGCACGGCCCCGAACGGGGCGTTCCAGAACTCGGCGGGGCCGGGCCGTGCGGTCCCCCACGGGCCGACGTAGAGGTACGGCTCCTGGTGGAACTCGTCGCCGGCTGCCGCGCCCAGGTTCGTGCGGGCACCCGGTTTGTCCCTGGTGTTGACGGCCAGGTCGGCGCCGAGGTCGAAGTGCTCGGGCCACAGCCGCACGATCGACGCCTGCGGGTCGGGGAGCGAGGCCAGGGCAACGTCCATCGCCCGCTGACCGAGGGCGTACCAGTCGCCGACCACGATCGTGGCGGTCGAGTCGAGGAGCAGCGTCTCGTCGACGTCGCCGAGCGGTGGGGTGTCCTCGCCGACGCGGAAGTCGGGGTCGGGAGCAAACCCGCACGCGTCGCACAACGAGGCGATGGTCGAGCCGGCGATCATGTGGACCTCGGTGGTCGCTGCCGGGCCGTCGTCGGTTGCCGTCCGTGCGTTCTCGACGAACAAGGATCCACCAGCGACGCGAACCCGGCGACGGTCGGCACCGAACTGGGGGGTACCGAACCCGCCGGGAAGCGGCATCAGGGCGAAGTGGCCGGTGACCTTCTGCTGGGCCTGGGCGACGACGTGTGTGGCGAGACGCCGCAGCGTGTCGCGTTTCGCGCGGCCAGTCCTCGGGGAGTTCGACGAAGTTCATGGTCGGCGCGGGAGCTGCACGCTCCCGGTCAGCCGTAGTACTGGCGGTCGAGGTCGCGGATGCGGCCCGCGAGGCTGGCCATCAACTTGTGCGAGATCGCGGGGATCGAGTCGATGACGCCGAGGAACCGCCGCTGGTCGATCACGAGCAGTGCGCAATCGGTCTCGCACACGACGGTGGCCGTGCGTGGCCCCTTGTCGAGGAGCGACATCTCGCCGACCACGTTGCCGGGGCCGAGCGTCGCGACCTTGCGGCCGTTGCGCTTGACGACGACGTCGCCGTCGACGACCACGAAGGCCTCGCGGCCCATCTGGCCCTGGTCCATGATCATCGTGCCTGCGGTCATTCGGATCTCGTCGGTCGCCTTCGCGACCTTGTCGAGCTCCTTGTTGGAGCACGCGCTGAACAACGCGACGCTTCGGAGGCTTTCGAGGTGCTGCTTCTTGCTCGCCATGAGGCGACACACTACGCACATCGCGCGGCCTCGATCGACATCAATCGTTCACCGGCGTGCACATTCCCTGGGAGCCGGGGTGGTGGGCGCTGCTCGGACGCGCCAGACTCACGGCCGTGATGTCTCGATCCGCCGCCCCGTTCCTCGTAGTCGCGCTGCTGCTCGCCGCCTGTGCCGGCAGTGACGGAGGGTCAGAGCCCGCCGTCACCGACGAGGCGACCGCGACGAGTGACGAGGCGTCGAGCGCCGACTCCGCCGTCGACACCGCCCCGAACACGGAAGCACCTGCAGCGAGCGAGGCGCCAGGTACCGGTGTGGAGACGACCGACGCCGAGGTGGAGCTGTCCGTCGAACCCAGCCCCTACATCGGTCTCGCCGCCGCGGTCACGGTCACCAGCAGCGTGCCGGTCCGCGTCGAATTGTCCGCCGGCGGCCCTGACCACACCGTTGAGGTACCGCGCACGGCGGCGCTCGCCACCGAGCACGTCATCCCGCTGGTCGGGATGCGGGCCGAGCAGACCTATGCCATCACGGCGGCGCTGTTTGACGAGGCCGGGGAGCAAGTCGGAGAGGGCGGCGGTGCCGAGTTCACGACGTCAGCCCTGCCTCCGTGGTTCGACGAGCACGAGCTGACGATCGACAAGGACCGTGCAGCGCCGGGCTACACGATCGTCGAGTTCGACACGCTGGGGATCCCCGAGGGTGCGCCGTCGAGTCAGCACCTGATGGCCTTCGACAACGACGGCGAAGTCGTCTGGTACTACACGAACACCGGCGCATTGGCGGGTGTCGAGCCCACCCCCGCGGGAACGTTCAACATGTTCTACTGGCCGTTCGGCATTCGTGAGGTCGACATCCTCGGCAACGTGCTGAACAACTGGCGCCCCCAGCCGGCGGACGCGTCCGGCGACACCGTCGACGACGCACTCGTCGTCGCCGACGTCGATCCCGATCAGGTGCAGTTCCAGGGTGGGCTTCCCGCGCTCGTCGGCAATCCCGGTGATGCGGCGCCGACGCCGATTCGAGCAGACTGGATCGACCTCATCGGTGTCCATCACGAGAGTTGGCCGATGCCGAACGGCAATGTCCTGACGCTCTCGACCACCGTCCACGAACTCACGCCCGAACAGCGGGCGACCTTTTGCCCCGACGACGAAGCCCCGTTCGATGCGATCAGCGACGTCGCCGTCGAGTTCGAGCCGTCCGGTCGGGTCGTACGCACCTGGGACCTCTGGGACGTCATCGACATCGACGAGCATCCCGGCCGTGAACTGTGTGTCGATGCGGGCATCTTCGCCGGGACGAACACACGGGACTGGACGCACGCCAACAGCGTGATCTACGACCCTGAGCGTGATGCGATCATCATCTCGTCACGCCACACGAATCAGATCGTCGCCTTGGACCATCTCGACGCGGAGGGCCCCCAGGCGCAACTGCGGTGGATCCTCGGCGACGGTGCGACGATGCCGCTCGACGGTGAGCAGACGTACTACCAGCATGCGGTCGAGGTGAACGACGACGGCTCGCTCGTGGTGTACGACAACGGCAACTACCGACCCGGCACGTCGCCCGACGACCCGGAAAACCAGCCGTACAGCCGGGCCGTCATCTACGAGGTCGACGATTCGTCCGACGACCCGAGCCAGTGGTCGGCCCGGCAACGATGGGAGAACATCGACGTCGAGGACAACGGCAAGCTGGCCTACTCGACGTTCATCTCCGATGCCGACGTGCTGGAGAACGGCAATGTCCTCGTGACCCACGGCGGTATCGGGACGTTCCCGCCGACGCCGGAGGACCCGCTGCACATCCTGATTCGTGAGATCGTTCCGGAGGGCGAGTCCGGCGGCGACGTCGTGTGGGAACTCAAGTCAGCGCCCGAGACCGACAAGTTCTACCTCACGTACCGAGCCGAACGCATCCCGTCGTTCTACTTCGGCCCCGATTGGCTCTGAGCGTTACACAACGGGTCTGACCCGTCATGTCACACGTTACACAACGGGTCAGACCCGTCGTGTAACGCTCTCTTGCTCGAAGTCGACGAGGCCGGGCAGGTAGTCGTCGGGGGCCTCGTAGCCGAGCAGGTTGAACACGGTCGACGCGACGTTGGCGAGGCCGTGTGCTGCGCTCGGCTCGCCTCCGACCATGTGGTACTCGCCGTCGTAGTTCGGGTCGTGGATCGCGAACGGGACGGCGCTCAGCGTGTGGCTCGTCTTGGGATGCCGTTTGCCCTGCGCGTCGGTCGTGAACATGATGTCGGCGTTGCCGTGGTCGGCGGTGAAGATCAAGATGCCGTCGAGATCGTCGATCACCTCGACGAGGCGAGCCATGCACTCGTCGATCACCTCCATCGCTTCGACCGTTGCGTGCAGGTGGCCCGTGTGGCCGACCATGTCGCCGCTCGGGAAGTTCAGTCGCCCGAAGCGGTACTCGCCCGAACGCAGCAGGTCGATCGTCTCGTCGGTGATCTCGCGGACCTTCATCGCCGGAGTCGTGTCGAACTCGACGTTGTCCGACGGGATCTCGATGTAGGTCTCGAGCGACTCGTCGATGTAGCCCGACCGGTTGCCGTTCCAGAAGTACGTGACATGACCGAACTTCTGTGTCTCGCTGATCGCAAAGCTGCGGACGCCCTCGGCGCACAGAAACTGGCCCATCACCCGATCGATGGTCGGCGGTGCGACGAGATACTGCTTCGGTACGAGCGCATCACCGTCGTACTGGAGCATGCCGGCGAAGAACACGTCGGGGTGGCTGCGACCGTCGACCCCGGTGCGGTCGAACACGTCGAAGTCGGGCTCCTCGTAGGCGCGTGAGATCTCGATCGCACGGTCGCCGCGGAAGTTGAAGAAGATCACCGCGTCGCCGTCGACGATTTCGCCGACGGGCGCAGCGTCTCGAACCACGACGAATTCGCCGAGGTACTGATCGCCTGTGTCCGATTCGGCGTACATCGTCTCGACCGCCTCGGTCGCCGACGAAAAGGCTCGACCCTCTCCGTGGGTGTGACAGCGGTATCCACGCTCGACCATGTCCCAGTCGGCCTGGTAGCGGTCCATCGTGATCTTCATCCGGCCGCCGCCCGACGCAATCCGGAAGTTGCGAGCCGTGCCCGCCGCAGTGCCCTGCCGGTTGATCTCGGCGAGCACCGCTTCGGTGCGTTCGATGTAGCGCAGTGCCGACCGAGCGTCGACGTCCCGGCCGTCGTGGAGGATGTGGACCGCGCAACTGGTCACGCCGTCGGCGGCCGCCCGCCGGAGCAGGGCGTAGAGATGTTCGAGGCTCGAATGCACCCCGCCGTCGGAGTGGAGCCCGATGAGATGGAGGGTGCCGGTTCGGGCGCGGTCGACCGCACCGGCCCACACCTCCGACTCGAAGATCGCCCCGGTCTCGATGGCCTTGTTCACGAGCTTGGCGCCCTGGGCGAAGATGCGGCCCGCGCCCAGCGCGTTGTGGCCCACCTCGCTGTTGCCCATGTCGTCGTCAGACGGCAGACCGACCGCAGGGCCGTGGGCCGCGAGCTCGGTGTACAACTCGTTCGCGGTGAGTTCGTCGAGCGTCGGGGTGTTCGCTTCGGTGACTGCGTTCGACGCGCCGGGAGGAGCGACACCCACACCGTCGGCGACCACGACGAGGAGCGGTCCGGGCCGGCCCGAGAACGACGGATGCGGCTTCAACGTCAGCGAACCCATTCCCGCAGCCTACGAACACGGGTGACACGATCCCGGACGAGTGTCACCGAGCCGCCGCCGACAGTCATGACATCCATCAGGGATGAACGGCAGGTCGCTATTGGGGGACGGCGACGTGGTGGAGTTCGAGTTGGAGGGAGCGGGGACCGATCTGCAGGCGGTCGCCTGCGTCCATCGCGACGGCCACGTTCGGCTGCAGCCGCTGGGCTGCCCCGGTCTGGGCGTCGACCAGCAACGTGCCGTTGGCGCTGCCGAGATCGGCCACCGTGATCGTCCAGTCGTGCAAGGTGATCGCGAGGTGGTGCCGCGACACGACGTTGCTCGCATCGGTCAGCAGCACGGCCTGCCGTGTCCCTGCGGCGACATCGGGGTGCGTCGTCGCGTCGCGGCCGATCAGCAGGTTGGTGGCGACCGGAATCGCACCGCCGTCGTCGAGGAGGAACAAGCCGAGAGGCGGGCGCGGCCCCTTGACCAGCACCGCGGTGGCGTTGATGCCCATCTTTCGGCCGCACTGCGAGCAGTACCCGGCGTCGGGATGGTTGTGGTGGTCGAGCGGACACCGGATGCCCAGCACCCAGTTGTCCGGATCGTCGGGCGCTCCCTCGCCGCCCAGCGCCGCTGCAGAACCCGGGCCGGGCGCGGCGACGGGAGTCGGCGGCTGCTGTGGGGGTGGAGCGACAGCCGGCGTCGGCGATGCGGCGTCGGACAGTGGCTGCGACGCCGGCTGAGCGGCGATGTCCTGGCTGGCGAGCGGCAGCGGGGACGGTGCGAAATCGGCGGCCGCCGACAGATCGACGACCTCGAGGCCGACTGGTGTCGGATCGGGCTGTGTTTCGACCTGCAGGTTGATCACGACCTGGCTGGCGAGTTGCCCTGCGGGGGTCGACAGGCTGGCGGCGGTGCTGGGAGTGAGGTCGCCAGGCCCCGCCGCGCCGAGCCCGACGGCGACACGGAGGGCATCGCCGGGCACCCCGACCGTGTGGCCATCGGTTCCCGTCGGTGTGACGAACCAGTTGGCCGAGGGCAGTTCGATGAGTGCGGCGACCCGACCCGTCATCGTGATGCTGATCCGCCCGTCGATCTCGGCGACCAGCGCCGCGGTTCCGCCGTTGGCGGCGAGGGTGCGCAGCGCGACATCGGACCCGACGTCGTCCGCGATCCTGTCGAGGTCCTCCCCGCGCAGGATGGGTGCGGATTCGGTGAGGATCACCCGTCCGGCGGGTGTGACGGTGACGTGACCGTCTGCGCCGCTCACGAGGCAGCGTGTGGAGATGTCGGTCATGAGAGATTTCCCTTCGTCGCCTGATTCTGGTCGGCGGTGTCGAAATTCTTGGCCTCGGCGGTGGCGAGTTGGCGGCTGACGTCGTCGAGCGCGTCGGCGAGGTCGAGCGCCGTCTCGAAACGTTTGTCGATCGGGGCGAGACAGCGGTCGATCACGCCGAGCAGTTCGGGCTCGAACGAGTGGTCGAGCGTCGGACGATTGTGCACGACGTGACGGAACGCAGCCAGCAGGCTGTCGGTCGGGATGTCGCCCAACGGTGGGAGATCGCTGAGCACGCAGTGCAGGGTGATGCCGAGCGACCACACGTCGGTCGAGCGCGATGCTTTGCCACCCCACACCAGGTCGGGGTCGATGAACTGCAGTGAACCGATCGGGCCGGTACCGATGGTCGCCGTCGCCCCGGCGAGTGTCTGCGCGAGTCCGAGATCCGCGAGGCGGCCGCGTGTCTTGTCGATGAAGATGTTGGAGGGGTTGATGTCACGGTGGGCGACGCCGACCTCGTGCATGTCGTGCGCCCCGCGGGCAGCGTCGGCCACGATGGCCACCCGTGCCGATCGTGTCAGTTGGGCGTCGGCGTGTTCGAGTGCGCCTGCAGGGTAATGCCGGGTCGCCAGGTACATCCTGCCGTCGACCGAACCGGCGTCGAGCAACTCCACGAGGTGCGGGGAACGCAACGAGTGCAACAGACGGAGTTCGTTCGTGATCCGTTTGAAGTCGTCGGTCGATCCGTAGTTGTCGAGCACCTTGAGCGTGACGATCGGGTCACTCAACCCGAGTCGTGCCGGTGGGCGAGCGGTGTGGAACACACCGTGGTTGCCGTCGCCGACGGTGTCGATGATCTCGTAGTCGCCGATTCTCATGGTGCCTCGACTTTCCTCACTCGTTGTCGCCCGCAACGTCGTCACGGTCGGGATCGCCATCGGCGAGCTGCTCGCGGTATCGCGGCCCGAAGTCGACGCCGCTGCGGGTCAGCGTGGTCGCTCCGGACACGGCGTCGAGTTGCAGGATCCGAACCCGGTTCCGTTGGAGCCATCCGAGTCCGGCGAACAGCACGGTCATGCCGATGATCGCAAAGGCGAGGAGTTGCCTGTCGGTACGCAGGTCCTCGAGGAAGATGATCGTCGTCAGCACCTCGGCGCCGGCCAGCGCGACGACGAAGACCACGAGCTTGCGGTCACTCATCTTCGACGAGACCAACGAGCCGAGTGGGGCGCCCCATGCGACGACCGGAGCCGCCGCGATCCACAGTCCGAAGAGGTCGTACCGGCTGGCGTCGAGGCCGGGACCGGCAACGAACTCGGCAGTTCCGTCGCTGATGGTCACCGATTCGCCACCGACTGACACGACATCGCCGAGTGCGCCCAGATCGGTGAAGAGGTGTCCGTCGATGAGGCCCATCATCACGAACCCGATCACCGACACGGTGGTCATCACCAACACGCTGGTGGGCACGCCGACGCTGGGGCTGACGCCGGCCAACACGACGAGCGCGAGGTACACCAGGACGTCGGCGCCGGATCCAACCTGGGAGCTGGCGAGCCCACCGATGAACGTGCACACCGCGAGCGCTGCGATGTAGCGGCCGCTGAAGGTGGTGACCCGGGGACGGACCTGCAAGGCATGTACCCGGTAACCGAGGAACGTCACGTAGGCCATCGCTGCGGTGAGGAGCGTGAAGCCGACCTTCACATAGGGGCCTGGAAGGATCGACGGTGCGAACGGAGCACTGCGATCACTCAGCACGAAATAGCCGACGAAGAACCCGATGACCGCGACCGGCAGTGCGATGCGCAGTGCATTGGTCTCGATTCGTCGACGCCGAATCAGAATCGCCGCGGATGCGCACCCCATCCCGATCGTCTGGATGCAGAGCGAGAACGTGCGCGCGACCTCACTCGGGATCTTGAGGCCCTTGGTGAAGACCGGAAACGCCACGGCGCCGCCACCCTGCGGGGTGGAGCCCGCGACGAAACTGCCGAAGACCATCGTGATCGCCGAGATCCAGTTGTCGATCACACGACCCCAGATCCCGAATCCGGTCACGGCCACGAGCCACACGACGGTGACGCCGACCGAGACTCCCAACGCCGCCCGGGCGCGCCGCCTCGAGTCGGCGCTACGCGCCGAGCGCGCGCTGCCGACGATGGCGTCGATGTCGATGTCGGGGAGTTGTCCCGAGGCGTCCGCCTGCTCGGTCATCGCATCACCAGTTGGGATCGAAGCGGCCGCCTCGGTACCGCCACCGCAGCGAGAGGATCTGCATCGGGCCGTTCGTGAACGCCCACACGATCAGCCACAGCGTGATGAACATGATGGCGAACGCCGGGAGCGGAAAGTTCCCGTCGGGTGCCCGTTGATCCCACGGGAGGCCGGCGTCGAGGATCAGGTAGGCGACGATGCCTTCGGGCACTGCGACGATCAGTCCGTACAGCGTGGGCCAGTCCTTCTCCCATCTGAACTGCTGGAGCCCGTGGTAGATGAGCTCCCACACGATGCCGACGACGGCGACCACCAACAGCGCCGTGTACAGGGCCGTGTACATGTTGCCGAGGTCGACGCCGTCGGGGCGGGGGAGGACCGGCCCGATGATGGCGGTCCAGATCACGCCGATCGTGGCGAGTGTGATGATCCGGGTCTGGATGCGTCCGAAGAGCGTGGGCGTCATGCTGGCTGCTGTCCTCGTTGGTCTGGATGGTCTGGGTGGTCTGGGTGACGGGCGGGAGTGGTCGGCGGTTGCGTGCACGGGGTCAGATCGGTTTGTTCCGGGCCCACTTCCACCATTGGGAGGTGGAGCGCAGTGGGCCGATCTTCTTGCCGAAGCCGTTCTCGGCGAGCGAGTCGGCGATGCGCAGTGCTGCGTAGTGCAACCCGAGGAACGAGTCGACGCCGGCGTAGTACCCGCCGAGGGTGATCGACCCGGATGCGTACAGGCGACCGGTGCCCGACTGGGCGCCGCGTACGAGGAAGTCGCGTTCGACGTCGAGACGCCCCTTGACGTTCTTACGGGCACCGCCGTACTGGAGCAGGTCACGGAGGACTCGGTGCTCCTCGATGCCCGCTTCGAGGCCGGTGGCGTCGATGATGAAGTCGGCGTCGAGGAACGATTCGCTGCCCTGTCGGTCGGTGATCACCGTACGGATGCCGGCATTGCCCTCGGCCGGGACGACGCTCTTCACCGTGCCGATGAGCTGACGGTAGAAGCCTTCGCGGGCGCCGCGGTCGAGTTGCTCCTCCCAGTCCTTGCGAGGAGCCGTGTTCGTCCCCCCCATCGCGTCGATGAACTTGGATCGCTCCTCGCCTTCGAGTCGCTCGAGGTCGACACGCAGCTGGCCACCCCACGCGGCTTTGGGAAAGTTGAACCCTTGGTAGGCCCACCCTTTCTTGACCGGGCGCCGGAACGTCGCCTTGTCGCCCTGCGGGCCGTCGGCGTACGTGCGGAACAAGTGGATGATGCGCGTCTGCCGCGCCGTGCTTGTCGCGGTCGTCGATCATTCGCTGCAAGATGCGCGACGCGACGATGCCCGAGCCCCGGATGACCACGGTGCACGGCCGGCGCAGCATCTCCTCGTACACGTGCGTGTGCGGTTCGTAGGCGTTGACCACGCGGATGTAGTCGTTGTGCTCTTCGCGGTACGTCTGCAGGTCGGGGAGCACCTTGATCCCCGGGTAGCCGACGGCGAGGTGCACGTGGTGGCAGCGGTACGCGACCCGCAGCTTCGGTTCGCCCGGCTGAGCACCGCGTTGGTCGTCGGGTGTGTGGAGCACGAAGTAACCGCCCTGCCGACGTCGTCGCACGGTGCGCACGACCCCGTGGCGCACCATCTGATCCCACCCGATGCGTGCGGCTTCGCGTCGAACCGACTCGTAGACCTGGCCCGCCTTGGGCGTGTAGTAGTTGGCGAGGATCGGCTCGACCAGCACGGTGGTCGCCGGCGCAGGATTCTTGTCGGCGACCGCTTCGCGTAAGGCGTACCCCGGCCATCCCCAGATGCAGTCGATGGTCGAACTCGAGTCGGAGCGGAGGCGTTCGTTGCGCGGGATCTGGCTGTTGTTGGCGAGGTACTCGTACGTCCCCGATGGAACCTGGAGGTTCGACAGGACGGTCAGCGCTTCGGTGGGCTGGCCGGCGATCCGGAGCGTGTCGATCATGGCGAGCGAGCCGATGCCGCCGCCGACCGACACGAACGGGGTGTCGATGATCGGAATCTGGTGCGTGGCGACGTCGTCGTCGCTCCACTCCGGTGATTCGAGAAGGGCCCGCGTCAGTTCCACGACGCTGGACATTAATCCCATCCAACTGACCCGTGTTCCACGAACCCCCACAGCACGACCCAACCACGCTCGCGGCCAATCTGTTGTCCGGTCTGCTCCGCTTCCTCGGGTACTTCTGGATGCTGTGGGACGACACGCAACAGACCTGGCACGACAAGGCGGCCGGGTCGGTTGTCGTCAACGTGCCCTGAAGCGTGCCACGCTGGTCGTGATGAGTGAGCACACGACCCTCGACCAGACGTCCGACAGCGTTCGCGAACTCTTCGCTGCGGCCCTCGCCGCAGCGGGCGCGGTCGCACAGCCCGTACTCGCACTATCAGGTCGGAGCGGCCGTGCGCACCACCACGGGCGAGGTGTTCGCGTGCTGCAACGTCGAAAACGCCGCGTATCCGGAGAGCGTGTGTGCCGAGGGCGGTGCGATCTCGATGATGGTCGTCGGCACGGAGGGGACCCCCACGATCGCAGAGGTCGTCACGATCACGGCGGGCGACACGCCGGGGACGCCGTGTGGTGGGTGTCGCCAGAAGATTCGCGAGTTCGCGGGTCCCGACACCATGATCCACGCCGCCACGGTCGACGGGTCGGTGTTGACGATGACGACCGAGGAGCTGTTGCCGGCGTCATTCGGTCCCGACCGCTTGCTCTGAGTCGACGAAACTCGTCGACCGGATCGGGCGTTGTGCTCGATGCGGAGAACCACCGCCAACCCATCCCGAACTTGAGTCGTACGCACTCAAGTTTTCTGACTGGCGGGTTGCCGAACGCCACCTTGGGTCCTATCTTGATTCACACATATTCAAGATCTGACCACGAGTCCGCCCGGACTCGCACCTCACAAGGAGCACCACCCCATGGCCAAAGCAGTCGGCATCGACCTCGGCACCACGAACTCGGTCGTCTCGGTCCTCGAAGGCGGCGATCCCGTCGTCATTCCGAACTCCGAAGGAGCGCGCACGACCCCATCGGTCGTCGCCTTCTCGAAGACCGGCGAAGTGCTCGTCGGTGAGGTTGCGAAGCGGCAGGCGATCACCAACCCCGACCGCACGTTCCGCTCCGTCAAGCGCCACATCGGTGAGGACTGGAAGACCCCCGACGTCGACGGCAAGCAGTACACGCCCCAGGAGATCAGCGCGCGCACGCTGATGAAGCTCAAGCGCGATGCCGAGAGCTATCTCGGTGACAGCGTCACGCAGGCCGTCATCACGGTGCCCGCGTACTTCGACGACGCCCAGCGCACGGCGACCAAGGAGGCGGGCACGATCGCCGGCCTCGAAGTGCTCCGCATCATCAACGAGCCGACCGCTGCCGCACTCGCCTACGGCCTCGAGAAGGGCTCGGAGGACGAGACCATCCTCGTGTTCGACCTCGGCGGTGGCACGTTCGACGTGTCGGTGCTCGAGATCGGCGATGGCGTGTTCGAGGTCAAGTCGACCCACGGCGACACCGAACTCGGTGGCGACGACTGGGACCAGCGGATCATCACGTGGCTCGTCGACCAGTTCAAGGCGGCGCACGGCGTCGATCTGAGCCAGGACCGCATGGCCGCTCAGCGTCTCCAGGAAGCTGCGGAGAAGGCGAAGATCGAGCTCAGCCAGACGCAGTCGACCCAGATCAACCTGCCGTTCATCACGGCCACGGCCGACGGGCCCCTGCACCTCGACGAGTCGCTCAGCCGCTCGAAGTTCCAGGAGATGACCTCCGACCTGATCGAGCGTTGCCGCGTGCCGTTCGAGCAGGCGCTCAAGGATGCCGGCGTGAAGCAGGGCGACCTCCATCACGTGATCCTCGTCGGTGGCTCGACCCGCATGCCCGCCGTCGGCGATCTGGTCCAGGACCTCACCGGCAAGGAGCCGAACAAGACGGTCAACCCCGACGAGGTCGTGGCCATCGGCGCCGCCATCCAGGCCGGCGTGCTGCGCGGCGACGTCAAGGACGTGCTGCTGCTCGACGTCACGCCGCTGTCGCTCGGTATCGAGACCAAGGGCGGCATCATGACCAAGCTCATCGAGCGGAACACCACGATTCCGACCAAGCGCTCCGAGGTGTTCACGACCGCGGAAGACAACCAACCGTCGGTCGAGATCCACGTGCTCCAGGGCGAGCGCGACATGTCGCAGTACAACAAGACCCTCGGCAAGTTCCAGCTCGTCGACCTGCCGCCCACGCCACGCGGCGTGCCGCAGATCGAGGTCGTGTTCGACATCGACGCCAACGGCATCGTGCACGTGTCGGCCAAGGACCGGGCGACCAACAAGGAACAGTCGATGACCATCACCGGTCAGTCGACGCTCGCCAAGGACGACATCGAGCAGATGGTGAAGGACGCCGAGGCCCACGCCGAAGAGGACAAGGTGCGCCGCGAGGAGGCTGAGATCCGCAACAACGCCGAGTCGCTGGTGCACCAGACCGAGAAGGTCCTGCGCGATCAGGGTGACAAGGTCGACGCGGCGGAGAAAGAAGCGGTCGAGACTCCACTCGCCGATCTGAAGACGGCGCTGGCCGGCAACGACAGCGCCGCGATCAAGACGGCGACCGACACGTTGATGTCTGCAAGTCAGGCCTTCAGCCAGAAGCTGTACGAAGCTGCTGCCAAGGATGCCGACGGTGCCGGAAGCTCGGCGTCGGGTCAAGATGCCGGCGGTGACTCCGGCGCCGGTGACGCCTCGGACGACGACATCGTCGACGCCGAAATCGTCGACGACGAGAACTGAGGCACGTGATGTCCGACCATCCGATCGGCCGGCCGGGCGACACCGGTGACGGCGACAACTACGACCCCGACGTCCACGACCCCGACGTCTCCCGTCCCGCCGACGCTCCGGCGTCGGCGGGACCGGCCGACGGCAGCATCGGCTTCGACGGCATTCCCGGTGACGACACCGAGCGCGCCAGCGAAATCGACGATCTCACCGACGGGCTGACGCGTCCGATGACCGACGCCGAGCAGGCACTCGCAGATGCCGTCGACGAGATCGATTTCTCCGACGTCGACGTCGTTGCGTTGCTCGACGAGCGGGACCAGTTCAAGAACATGGCGCAGCGGGTCCAAGCCGACTTCGACAACTTCCGCAAGCAGTCGAACGTGCGAGCGCAGGCCGACGCCGATCGGGCGACCGGCCGGCTGGCCGAGGCGCTCCTCCCGGTGCTCGACGCTGCCGAGGCCGCATTCCTCCGCCATCCGGAAGAGGTCGGTCCCTTGCTCAACCAGATGCTCGTCGAGCTCAAGAAGCAGGGCCTCGAGACACTCGATCTCGACGGTCAGCCGTTCGATCCGGAGGTCGCCGAAGCGGTCGCTCATGAACCGTCCGACGGAGGTGACACGATCGTGGCCGAGGTCTTGCGCAGCGGGTATCGCTGGAAGGGCAAGACCCTTCGCGCGGCCATGGTCAAGACCACGGATTGAACGACGCAGGGCTGCGGCGCGTCCGCAACCGATGAACGACGAGAACCGGAAAGGAGGCCCACCGCATGAATCCTCAACGTGAATGGTTCGAGAAGGACTACTACGAGACACTCGGGGTGTCGAAGACGGCCTCCGTCAAGGACATCAAGAAGGCCTACCGCAAGCTCGCCAGCGAACTCCACCCCGACAAGAACCCTGGCAACACCGTTGCCGAGGAGAAGTTCAAGGACGTCTCCGCGGCGTACGACGTCCTCGGTGACGAGGCGAAGCGCAAGGAGTACGACGAGGTGCGCTCGCTCGGCCCGGTCGGGGGATTCGGCGGGAATGCGCCGCGCGGTGGGCCCGGGGGCTTCTCGTTCAACGTCGACGACATGCAAGGGGCCGGTGGTCTGGGCGACCTGCTCGGCAACATGTTCGGCGGAGGCAACGGCGGTCGTCGTGGCGGCTCTGCAGCAGGCGTCGGCCCACGACGTGGCGCCGACATCGAGGCGCAGTTGACCGTCGACTTCCAGGATGCGGTGACCGGTATCGAGACGTCGCTGTACCTCACCGCCGACGCCGCGTGTTCCACGTGCTCGGGCTCAGGGGCTCGACCGGGCACCAGCCCGAAGGTCTGCCAGAACTGTGGTGGTCGAGGGGTGACCGACGACAACCAGGGCTTCTTTGCGATGACCGCGCCGTGCCGGATCTGCCAGGGCACGGGCACCACGATCGAGTATCCGTGCGACACCTGCAAGGGGACGGGCATCGAACGGCGGCCGCGCGAGGTCAAGACCCGCATCCCGGCCGGCGTCAAGGACGGGCAGACGATCCGGCTGAGCGGTCGTGGCGCCCCCGGACGCAACGGTGGCCCACCCGGCGACCTGCTGGTGCAGCTGAAGGTCATGCCCCACCCGCGGTTCGGACGCAGAGGCGACGACCTCACGGTCACCGTGCCGGTGTCGTTCGCGGATGCGGCGCTCGGCGGCGACATCGACGTCCCGACGCTCGACGGCGGCACCGTGAAGTTGCGGATCAAGCCCGGGACGCAGCCCGGCTCACGGCATCGCGTCAAGGGCAAGGGTGTCACCCGGACCACGTCGAAGGGCACGGTCACCGGCAGCCTGATCGTCACGGTCGACGTCGTCATTCCGACAGAACTCTCCGACGCACAGCGCGCGGCCGTCGAGGCCTATGCGGCAGCAACTACGGTACGAGAGGAGCAGGAGTCGTCATGAGCAAGCATGAGTTGAAAGCGGTCTACGTCATCTCGGTTGCCGCCGAGCTCGCCGGGATGCATCCGCAGACGCTGCGCATCTACGAGCGGCGAGGCCTGGTGTCACCCGCACGCACCGAGGGTGGCAACCGTCGCTACAGCGACGACGACATCGAGCTGCTCCGGCGGATCTCCGAACTGACCGACGAGGGGATGAACCTCGAGGGAATTCGACGGGTGATGCAACTCGAGAACGAGAACGCCCGTCTTCGGAGTGAGCTCGAGCACGCCCGCGAGATCGCGCTGCATGCAATTCGCGAGGCAGAGCGGGCCGGGGCGCGCAACGCCGGCGGCGACCTCGTTCCGCTCAAGCAGGCGGTCGCGGTCTTCGGTCAACGGCCGAGCATCTTCGATCGCGACTGAGCGTCGGCGCTGTTGTTCAGCGTCGGTGGCGTCGGGGTCGCAGCCGCCGCGTGACTCGCCTGAGCGAGCCGGTCGGCGAGTCGGGTTCGACCTCGGGAAGCGACGACATCTCTTCGATTGCCCACGGTCGGTCGAACTGATCGTCGACGGCGATACTCGAGATGATCATGTCGACAGGTCGAAGGGGCCCTGCGAGTCCGGCGGCGCCGACCGCGGCGCCGAGCGCAGCGGCTTGACGTTGTGCCGCACGCAGGTCGTGCGGGGGGTAGACCGGATACGGAACACCGACGAGGTCGAGCACGGCGGGACGTGATGCCGCGTCGCCGAGGTCGTCGTCCTTCGTCCGGGCGCGCTCGTCGACGCGCTCGACGACTTCGCCGAGCGAAGCGTCGGTCATGAAGTCGTCGAAGTACGCGAGCGGTACGTCGACCGTGCTGATGTCGATGTCCGGCTGGGGGCGACCCGTGGCGACCGTGGACAGCGCGGCCACGGGGAGACGATGGCTCACGACGGCGTGGTGGGCGTCGTTCTGAGCGACCAGGCGCCGAACATAGGTGGCATCGTGGCCGGTCACGCGGGCGAGCGACATCGGCGTCGGCTCGACCGTGACGTCGACGAACCCGGCGCGTTCGGCGAGGTCCTCGAGCCGACGGACAGCATGTGCATCCCAGCGGATCAACAGCAACCAACGGCGCGGGCCGTCATCGGCCACCACCGTCGAGTTGATCCCGTGCCGGCGGTCCAAGCGCGACCGCAGTTCGTTCAGTTCGGGGCCTGATCGCCCGGTGATGTCGACGCGTTGCATCATCGCGTCGTTGGGGAACGTGGCGATGCGCGCGGGTTCGTCGGGCTCGCCCAACTCGGCGCGGAGGAGCACGAGCGCGTCGAGCGTGGAGTTGTCGTCGGCCAGGTTGACCGGATACTCCGCGGCGGCACTGAGGCGACCCTCGACATCGTGTCGGAGCCGAACCCCACGCACGACCGTGTCGGCGATCTCGATGCCGACACCGTCCCCGCGGGTGACGCCCTCGCTCATGTGCCTGCCGCCGGGATGATCGCGATCGGTTGCTGGTGTCGGGCCGGTTCGGGAGCCAGTCGCTCGATCTCGTCCTCCAACACCGCCGCCGGCGTCGCCAGCTGGACCCGTCGATCCGCCGTGGTCGACCAGCATCGTCGTGGGTGTCGGTCCGCGGGCCCGACCGTCGGCGCACCGAGTCGAGCCCGATCGTCGGGGTCGGTCATCGGAGCGACGAGTCGGTCGCCGGTCAGTCCGAGCAGCGGGCCGAGATCGTCGACGCGAGTCGTCACTGCAACCACGTTCATCCCGACCGACGCCCCCGAGGCCGCCAGCTCGCCGAGCTCCCGGAAGGTGTCGTCAACGGTTTCGGGAGCGAGCGATCGACGCATCCGACCCACATCGCCGATCAGCAACACGATGTCGGGTTGGTCCTCGTGACCACGAGCCTCGAGACGCTCGGCCATCATCGAGCGGAGCCCGGTGATCAGCTTGACCACGCCGGCCGGATCGTCCGGTGTCACGACGGCACCTGTGTGCGGAAGCGCTTCGAAGGCGCGCCTCCGCTGAGGGAGCGCTTCGATGGCGTACACGTGCAGGTCGTCGGCTGCGAGGCGCGCCGCCACACCGGTGGTGATCAGCTCGATGATCGCGGTCATGCCGGACCTCGGTGAGCCGGCGGCGAGGATCGAGCCACCGCTGCCGGGCTGCCACCAGTAGGCCTCGTTCTCCGCCAGTTCGGGTCGGTCGACGAGACCGATCGGCACCCCGTCGCCCGGGTGCCGATCGAGGAGGGTTGCCGCATCGATCTCGATCGGCAGCGGTGGGGGAAGCAGCGATGGACGCAACGCCCCGTCGGTGCCATCGTCGACGGCGCGATTGGTGATCTGACGGGCGACTGCGGCGGTTGCCAGGTCGTCGCCATCCGTCACGACGTCGTCGGTGGTCGATCGGCTGAGTCGTCGCTCGAGCGGGGTCATGGCTCGGCCGTGGGTCGTGGGCCGGACGATGAGGCGTGGCGCGTCGAACTCGGTCGGTCCGGGCGACGGGAACGACGGCGACCTGGCGACCCCGATGAACTGAACCGACCGATCGGCGAACCATGCCGTCCCGTCGCCGTTCGGTGCGATCCACGCGAACGTCCCGCACCGGGCGCGACTGGCCTCGGGGACCGAGTCGGGGTGGTCGGCCGTGAGCACCACGTGCACGTTGGGGAGAGCAACGGCCAGTTCGGTCATCCCCGTGATCAGTTCGGGGAGCAGTGGGTCGTGGCGGTCGAAGGCGTGTTCGATGACGACCACCACGTGGAGTTCGGGTTGCTCGGCGAGTACATGTGCGACTCGGTGAACCAGACGGGGTGCATCGTCGGCCTCGTCGCGTCCCGCCCACCCGGCGATGTGGGGGAGCTCGCCGTGCCACGGTGGCCGCTCTCGGCCGACGATCAGAATCGCCAGTTCGTCGGGGCGGCGCTGCGTCGCAGCGCCGAGGACCAGGGCAGCGACCGTCTGGTCGTGCTGCTCGCTGTTGGAGGCGGCGATGATCGTCGAGAGCGGGCTGGCCAGGTCGAGGGTGACGCTGCGGCGTGCCGTCGGTACCGAGTCGGTGTCGGCACGGACTCCGATGGCCACGGCGAGACCGGCAGCCGACTGGTCGGAGCGACCGGACGCATCGACGAGTTCGGCGAGCGTCGGTGCCGCCAACCGCGTGGGTGGGGCGATGAGGCGCATCCCATCGAGGTCGTCGAGCGGCGCGAGATGGCGTGCGACCTCTGCAGCCTGAGGAACCTCGACGAGCGCGGGTCGGATGTCGGTGACGACCTCGGCTGCGTCAGCGAGCCGAGTGTGCTGCGTGGCCAGAGATCCGAACAACGCAGGTCGACCGACACGGGCCTCCGTAGTGATCGACGCGAGATGGCTGAGCCGGTCGGCCGGCGACACTTCTTCGAGCAGCGACGTGCACAAACCCGGTGCCTCGTGGAGTCCGACGCACAGCGCCATGATCCGCAACTCGGACGGGGGATCGATGAGCAACGATCGAATCGGTGAGTCCCGTTGGCTCCAGAGGGTGATGTCGTCGAGCACGAGCAGCGTCAGAGGCGAGCGGCTCGGGGCCAACGTCGGCGGCTTCCAATCGGCCGGATCGAGCGGCTCGACGGAGCCATCGGGCCGTTTGGCGGGAGCGGCTGACGGATCGCGCAGGGACGTTGCCCACGCCGCCAGCGGCTCGGAATCGGCGAACAGGTTCGGCGTGGCGGTCGGGACACCCTGGCGGATGTGCGGAAGCCACTTCGTCCAGTTCCAGTGGCTGATCCGATCCGTGCTCGACGCGACCACGACGTCGAGGTCGGCGGGACCGTGCATCGTGCACGCCTCGACGAGCAGCGTCCGGGCGAGGCCGGCGGTGAACCGGTCGGAGCCGACCAGCGCGACCCCGCGATGTCGCAGGAGATCGACCGAAGCGAGGCCGACACCGTCGGCCTGGATGCCGAACGGGATGTCGAACGCCCCGGGATCGGTCGGGCGGCGTTGCCAGAGCCGGCCACCTCTGCTGGCGGCATCGCGAAGTGCCCCGATGACGAGAGGACGCGGTGACGGCGGCGGGGCTGGAGGCCGTTGGAACGGCACGGACCCGTCGGGTGCGGGAGTGGGGAGCCGATGCCGTTCGGGAGCGACCGGTGGGAACTCCAGCTCGAACAGGCGGCCGCCGACGTGGAGCCGACCGCCGGTCCAGGACAGTTCGCGATCCAGGAGTAGGTTGGACAGGGTCGGCGTGTACACGCCGAGAGCCCCACCGACGTCGGGCCCGGGGACCACCGTCACCGCGCCGTTGGTTCCCACGACGAGTTCGAACGCCGTGGTCTCGACCGGCGCGGGTTCCATCTCAGCGGCGTGGAGACGGCGGGCGCTGCCGATCCGATAACGGCCGGGTCGCAGCGTGTGGACGATGCCGGCACCACGGCCGGTGAGCTGCACGAAGCCGACTGCGTCGACGGGAGGTTCCGTGTCGGCCAACGGTTCGGTGGTGGGTCGAGTGTCGATCAGCGACCCGATCACGAGATCCAGGTCGTCGAGCTCACGAGACGTGGACACGGTTCGTCCGTCGACGCGTGAGGTCGCCGGCGGTGCCTGACCGGTGATCGCACGCACCAGGTCGGCAAGGGTTGTGTCGGTCGGTGCCGCCACGATGTCGATATCGGCGTCACCGTGGGGGGTCCTCACCACGACGTCCATTCCCCCCGACAATAGGACCGTGGACCACGGTCCCGTCGCCTCCGGGATTTTCCTCGAGAAATCGTTCAAGTCCGGCATGGATGGTGCCGATGCACAGCATGTGGAGGTGAACCCTCACCGGCTGATTCCGCCCGGCATCCACGATTCCGCCGCCGATGGCACGCGCCCGGGCACGAGTACCTCGAAGGGGCTGTGCCCGTGACTCCGACACTGCAGACCGTGACGTGGCGTCAGGCTGTCGCGGCCGTGCTCAGTGTGGGTCTCGCACTCGCCGGACTCGTGATCGTGCTGCGCTCCGACGGCTTGCCGGCGGTCAACGCAGCGTCATCTCGCGCAACCCGCTGGGTCGTTCACCAGCCAACCGGACGTGTCGTGCTCGTCGACGGCTTCGGTGGGCGTGCGCTCGCCAGTCTCGACCTCAACGCAGCCGGTGACGCATTGTTCGTCGCCGAGGGACCGGGCGGTACCTACGTGCTCGACGACTCGACGGCGGAGGTGCGTACCATCGACGGTGCCGACCTGCGTCTTGGCGCACCGCGGGCGCTCGCGGCGTTGGGCGATGGTGTCGCCGTCGCCCGATCGGGGCCGTCGGGCCTCGTCGTCGCGAACCCGCAGACGGGTGAGGCGACGCTTGTCACGAATGACGAGCCGATCGACATCTCCTTCGACGCCGACAACGGACCCGGTGTCGACACGACGACCACGATCGCGCTGGCCCCCGACGGTTCGATCTGGTCGCTGGTCGACGGATCGCTGGAACGGGCGTCGTCGTCTGCGGCAACCTCGGAGAACCTCGGTCTCGACGACGCCGTGCTGTCACTGGTCAACAACGATCCGCTCGTCGTCGACCGATCACAGAATCGTGTCCGGCTCGGTTCCGGCGACTGGCAGCGGCTTCCGAGCGACATCGACGGAAGCGAACTGGTCATCCAGCGCCCCGGTCCCGCTGCTCCGTGCGGCTGGGTCGGTGGCGGTGACGATCTGTGGTGCGTGTCGGCCGACGGCATCGAGGAATCCGTCACGATCCCCGGGCTTGCCATCGGTGGTGGCGACCTGCTCGCGATCGCCGGCGACGCCTCGGCACTGGTTCGGCGAGGTCCGACCGAGGTCGTGCAGTTCGACTGGCGCACCCAGGAAGTGCTCGACGAGCAGCCGTTCGACGTGCCGGCTCGAACGGAGCTCGACGTCACGTCGACCAACGATGTGATCTGGATCGACGACGTGACCGGCGACTTCGTCTGGTCGGTTCACCCGTGGGGCATCGAGGCGATCGACAAGGACGGCTCGGGCCTGTTCGTCGTCGACGACGAGGGCAGCATCATCGATGAGGGCGACAGCGACTCCGGCGAAGCGGCCGGGGCCGACGATGGGGTCGCCCTCGAACCCGAGATCCGTGAGCCCGACAACAACGGCATCGACGACCCGCCGATTGCCATCGACGATCCGGTGACGGCCCGATCGGGAGCGTCGGTGCCCGTGGCCGTGACGGCGAACGACTACGACCCCGACGGCGAGCCCATTGCGGTCTCCGAGGTCAGTACGCCCGGCCACGGCACGGTCGAGGTCGGTACGGCGAGCACGGTGATCTACACGCCGGACGCCGGCTACGTCGGCCTCGACGAATTCGAGTACACGATCGTCGACGGTGACGGCGACGAGGCGCACGCCAGCGTGATCATCGAACTGCTGCCTGCCGACGGCACCAACCGCGCCCCGTCGGAGCTCCCGACGCCGCCGAGACGGGCCCGGGCGTGACGGTCGTGGTCGATGTGCTCCTCAACGATGTCGACCCCGAACGCGACGGGTTGCGGCTCGACTCGTTCTCGGCCGAACCCGGCATCGGGCGCGTCATCGAGGCAGAAGGCCGGTCGGGCCTCCCGGCGCTCGAGTTCAGCCCGCTCGACGGGTTCGAGGGAATCGCCCGTTTCTCCTACCGCCCGGTCGACACCTTCGGTGCCGTCGGCGAGCCGGTCGAGGTCACCGTCGACGTCGCCCGCCCGGGTGACGAGAACCGGCCACCGGTCGTTCAACCCGACTCGGTCCGGAGCCGCCGCAACAACGAGACCATCGTGCCGGTGCTCGTGAACGACAGTGATCCCGATGGCGACCTGCTCGCGCTGTCGGTGGTGCTCCCGCTGCCCGACGGCATCGATGTCCAGATCGTGGGCGACCAACTCGCGGTGACCCCACTTGCGGGCAGCGGCGATTCGGTCAACTTCGAATACGAAGCCGACGACGGACAAGGGCACCAGGTGAAAGCTCTGGTCCTGGTCAAGGTGATCGACGAGAGCGAACCGAATCGGCCCCCGGTGGTCTCGCCCGACATCGAGACCGCTGTGGTCGGCCAGACGATCCTGATCGACGTGACCGCCAACGACTCCGATCCCGACGGCGATCCACTCGCGGTGACCGCGATCAGCCAACCGGACAGCGGAGGTACCGCAGCGAACGGCGGACGCAATCAGATCGAGTTCACACCGTCGGCCATCGACGACGACGAGGACGCGAACGTCCGCTTCACCTACACGGTGTCCGACGGCAACGGGCACGAAGTCGTCGGTGACGTCAACGTCACGGTGCTCTCCGAAGCGCTTCCCGAGCCGCCGTACGCCCGCGACGACTCCACGTTCACGTTCGTCGACGAACCGGTGACGATCGATGTGCTCCGCAATGATGGCGACCCGTCCGGCGAACGTCCGACCATCGTCGGCACCCCCGGGTGCCCGACGGGCGGAACCGCAACGGTCACGGCCGACGGGCAAGTGCGCTTCGACCCGCCGTCCGGCCTGCCAGGAGCGTTCCGCTGTTCCTACGAGGTGACCAACTCCCAGAACCTGCGCGACACCGCCGCAATCATCATCTCGGTGCGTGAGCGCACGAGTACGAACGAGAAGCCGGTCGCCCGCCTCGACACGGCCACGATCAGCGTCGGCGAAACGACCAGCCGCAACGTGACCCTCAACGACAGCGATCCCGATGGCGACTCCTCGGCGTTGCGGGTCACCTCATCGACCCAACCGCCGTTCGGCACGGCGACCCGGAGCGGCAACCTCATCACGTTCACCGCTGGATCGACCACCGGTGTGGCGACGATCGCGTACCAGGTCGAGGACAGCGACGGGGCGCTCGCAACGGGACGCTTCCAGATCACGGTGTCCAGGGCTGTGAACGTCGCGCCGATCGCTCGGCCCGACATCCGCCAGATCGTTGCTCCGGGTGTGCAGCAGACGTTCGATGTGCTCAGCAACGATGTCGACCCGGACGATACGCCGGGCGGCCTCACCGTGACATCTGCACAGCTCTCGAGCGGAGGCGGCTCGCTCAGCCAATCCGGCTCGCAAGTGACGATCACCCCACAGCCCGACTTCATCGGCGTCATCACCGGGACCTACACGATCCGCGACGGCGAGGGCCTCACGGCGTCGTCGACGTTGTCGCTCACCGTCACACCGCCGGCGAACCGGCCTCCGGTTGCGAACGACGACAGTGCCTCGGTCTCGAACGGAGGGTCGGTGACCGTTCCCGTCCTCCAGAACGACAGTGACCCCGACGGTGACCCGCTCACCGTCTCCATCGTGGGTGGCGCGGACGGGTCGCTCGGCTCGGCGAGCGTCACGAGCGGTCAGAACATCAGCTTCCAGGCCCGTACGGGCCAGTCCGGCGTCGCGTCGATCACCTACCAGGTGAGCGACGGCCAACTCACCGCCACCGCCACAGCGCGGGTGACGGTGGCCTCCTGTCAGGCGTCGCAGCCGGTTGCCAACAATGCGTTCCTCACAACCGGATATCAGGCACCCATCTCGGTGAACCTCGCGAACTACGCGTCCAACGGCTCCGTGGTCAATGTGTCGGGACCACCCGGGTACGCCAACGGCGTCTACACGCCGCCCGCCGGTGAGAACGGGAACGTCACCATCACGTTCGGCGTCCGCAACGAGTGCGATCAGCAGGCCACCGGAACGATCACGATCGACGTGAACCAGAGCCCGTCGAGTCAGAACAAGTCGCTCACACTGTCCCGCGGTGCGAACGTCGAGGTGGCGGTCGGTGAACTCGGCAGCGACCACGAAGCACTGGTGATCACCGGGAGCACGGGCGCCCCGAACTGGGTGACGACCGAGCCGGGCCGGCTGCTGATCGCCGTGCCGGCCGAGGCGGCATTCGGAACCACGTCGTGGACCACGACCATGGCCGACCCCGGAGGACTCACCGCGACGGCCACCGTGTCGGTGACGGTCGCCAACGGAGCGCCCGTCGCCGCCGCCGACGCGATCGACGCCTCCAGTGGCGTCGGTACCACCGACCTGCTCGCCAACGACACCGACCCCGACGGACCCTCGTCGAGCCTGACGATCCAGTCGATTCCGATCGCGGTGTCGTTCGACGGTGGCGGGACCGGAACGATCACCCGGTCGGGAGGTCGGGTCACCGTCACCACGACGGACGGTCGGGGCTCGGGTTCGTTCACGTACACCGTCGTCGACGCCGGCGGTGCCGTGTCGAACGCCGCCACGGTGACCGTGACCGGTCCACCGGTTGCGACGACGACCACCACCACCACGACCACGACCACCACCACCACGACGACGACCGTGCCGGGCGGCAACCAGCCGCCGGTGGCCAACAATCAGAGTGTCTCGGTCGTGGCCGGAATCGGAACGACCGTCCCCCTCGACGTGTCCGACCCCGACGGCGACGGGTTGACCGTCATCGTCGTCTCGGACCCGGGCCGCGTGGCCTCGGTCTCCCGGCTCAACATGACCATCGTCGCTCCGAGTGCAGGAACGTTCACGGTCACCTACCGGGTGACCGACGGGACCGCCACCTCAGGAATCGCCACCGTGACGATCACTGCCTCCGCGACGACGACGACCACCACCACCAGCACGACGACGACCACCACGACGACGACCACGACGACGACCACCACGACACCCGGTCCGCTGATTCCGCCGCCCGCCGCGGGGTGATCCGTCAGACCGGCGATGCGGTTCGGCGGCGGAGGCTTCGCAAGCTGAGACGCCAGCGGGTGCGTTGCCACAACGACCGCGACTCCGCCATCGACGCCTCGACCTGACCGAGGCACGCGGTCGCATCTTCGGCGAGGAGGTCGGGACGGGCCGGATCACCGAACGTGGTTGCGCTCGCCAGCGTCGCCAGCCGTCGGACCTCACGGTGGGCGGTCGGCACGTAGCCGACCGCATCATCGGCGATCTCGTTGTTGGTGTCCGACGTGGCGATCGTCATCCCACCGTCGACCAACGCATTCGTCGCGATGGCCCAGGCGCCGCGGATGCGTTCTGCGGGCGGGCCCGAGAGACGGCGACGGCGCCGCCGCCACTTGATCCCGAGGATGAGGCCGACGATCAGGAGGATCGGGATCGCGAGGATCGCGATTCCGGCCATGGCCCACAGCGCATACCCGACGACTGCGGGGAGCCCGGTCGCGGTGTCGGTGTCTGCGGCGTCGTCGGTCACGACGGGTTCGTCGGCGTTCTCGGGCGGAGGAGCGATCGGAGGCTGTGGCGCGGCGGGCGTCTGCACCTGCGGCTCGGGGGGAGGTGGGACGGCATCGGAGTCCTCCTCCTCCGGAACGGGATCGAACGCGATCCACTGGTCGCCGATGCGGACCTCCGGCCAGATCGCGGCGTCGTCGGAGTTGAGCGTGAGCGTCGTGGCATCGCCGTCTGCTCGGAGCCGGTCCGATTCGACGACGAACCCGGCGGCCACCCGTGCGTCCACCCCGAGCGAGCGGACGAGCAGCACGTACGCGGTGGCGAACTGCTCGGCGTTGCCGCGCTGCGTATCGCGCAGGAACCGTTCCATCAGCGCCCGCTCCAGGCCGCCGCCCGACGCATCGGTTCGGAGCGCGAAGTCGTTGCGCATCGTGGTTTCGATCGCGCGAAGGCGACCGAGCAGATCGGTCGTGCCGCCGGCGCCGCCCTGTTCGGCCAAACCCGCTGCGAGTTCGGCGAGTGCGCTCGAGCTCTCGTCGACCTCGCGCACCCCGATCGCCCCGTTCGCCGCCGACACGTCGGGCTCGACCCTGGCGGTCACGGCGTACTGTTGGTTGTCGCGGGGTCGCTCCGCAAGTCGGACGATCGTTCGTTCGTCGTCGGTTTCGATGGAGGCGTCGACGACGACCGGCGCGCCCGGCAGTGGGACGAGCTGGAGGTCGTCGTCTTCGAACGTGATCGTTGCCGAGATCGTGTCGGGCGCGGGATCGCTGAGGCGCCGGCCGATCGGTCGGAGCACCAGGTCGGGGGCCCAACGACGGCCGTCGTAGCTCTCGAGGGCAGCGGTGCGCCAACGGACCGGCGGCCGATTCTCCGCCTCCGACCCGGTCTGGGTGATTCGCACCTGGTGCAGGACAATCGGCGGATCGATGGCCCGAAGGGCAATGGTTGCCTCGATCGGGTCGAGCAAGGTGGCCGACCCGGTCGCCTGTTCGGTCCGACGCGGGTCGGCTCGCCCGAGGAGCGTGAGCGGCACGGCGAGCATGGCGGCGATGCCGAGCGCCAGCAGCGCGACGGGGAGCAGGCGCCGTTCGCCGCCGAGCAGGGTCAATCGATCCCGGAGGTCGACGTCCTGGCCCGGCCGGAGTGCGGCGAATGCCAGCGCGAGTACGGCGATCGGCAACACCCATCGAAGCCGGACTCCCAGTGGCGCGCTGAGCGCGATCACCAGCACCTGCGCGACGAGGACCGGCAGCAGTGGACTCAGGTGCAGGCGCTGTCTCCGTGCGAGCTCCGCAGCGACGGCTGTGGCCAGCCCGAGTCCCGTGGCCACGATGCCGAGCAGATCGGGCCGGTCGGGGCTCGGCCAGTCGGTCGACAGCAATCGTTGTGTCCCAGCCCCGAACGCTGCCGCGAGGTCCGCTCCCGATCCGCCCGAGGCGACCACGGTGATCGTCGTCGCCACCGCCACGGCACCGACCGCCGACCCGATTCTGATGGCCCAGCGCTTCGTGCAGGTCACGGTGGCTGCCGCTCCGACCAGCACGGCCGGCACGATGAGCCACCAGCTCCGACGGTCGAAGACGTTGCCGGCCGACAGTGAGACGACGCCCATCATCAACGTGACGAGCACGATGCGCAGCCGAAGGAGCCCGAGCATCAGCGGATCAACTCCACGCCCGCCACCGCTGGACGAAGTCGGGCGCGTCCTTGGCGGCCACTGCGATGCCACCGGTCGGTCGTGCGCCGTCGCCGACTCGGATCGTGGTCATGTGATCATTCGCCGACAGCCGGGTCGTGGGTCCGTCCGGGCCCGTCACCATCAGCACCGAGGTGTGGTTGAACCCGCTGGCGAACAGCGCAGCCACATGCATCGCATCGCCGTCGACCTGGCGAATCGGCGTCAGCAGGTCGAGCACCTCGGCTTCGAACACGAGCGGGGAGCGACGGCCGGGATGCCGCGGGTTGGTGGTCCTGACCACCACGTCGAGTCCGGTCCGCAGCGCATGGACTGCCAACGTCGCCGCAACGTCGACCATCTCCTCGAAGTCGTCCTCGGTTCCGACCGAGGCGCTGGCATCGACGACGATCGTGAACTCGGGTCGCCGGACCTCGACGTGCTCGCGCACCATCAACGTGCCCGTGCGGGCGGTCGTCGGCCAGTGGATCATCCGGGGGTCGTCACCGGCGACGTACTCCCGCATCGACACGAAGCCGGACATCGGGTCTGCGGCGGCACGCCGCACGACCGACTCGTTCTCGACCACTCGCGCCGAGCCCTGGGGTCCGCGGAGCTCGTAGACCTTGGGGTGCACGGTGACCGTCGCGAGGCGATCGGCATCGTGATCGTTGCGCCAACGTCCCACGGCGAGGAAGAACGGATCGACCTTCTGGATGTCGAGCGGGCCGAGCTCGAAGACGCCACGGCGACGGGTGGGGAGGGTCGAGGAGATGTTGGTGACCTCCCCGGCGCCGATGGGTTCGATCGCGATCTCCACGACGGCACCGTCGCAGCGGTCGAGCAGTGTCGCTCGGCCCGAGCGGTGGCTGGTGTCGTTGCGTACTCGATAGAGGACTCGGACCGGATCGCCGCGGGGCACGCGAATGGTCCGGATCCGACGTTCGATCTGCGCCCGCAGCGGACGCTGAGCGATGATGATCGCCATCAGGACGACGAGCGCGATGCCGAGCGCTACGACGACGAGCTCCTCGTAACTCCACCAGACCCCCAGGACTGCCGAGGTGACCGCGACGAGGATCGCGCCGAGCCCGGACCGGGTGAGCACGATCAGGCTCCGCTGGTGCGGGGGACCGGAACGCTGTCACTGATGTCGGCCATCAGCGTCTCGATCGTCACGCCACGCAACTCGGCCTCCGCCGACAGCGCCACGCGGTGCCCGAACACGGGTGCAACCAGTGCCTTGACGTCATCGGGTGTGACGAAATCACGATCGTCGGTCGCTGCAAACGCCCGCGCGATGCGGAGGAGGGAGAGGGTGCCACGTGTCGACACACCGAGGCGGAGGTCCGGGTTGCGCCGAGTCGCTGCCGCAATCTGCACGATGTAGTCGTGGATCGAGTGGGCAACCGAGATTCGATCGATGTCGGAGATGATCTGGTCGAGTTCGGCCGTGTCGGTGACGGGCTCGAGCTCGTTGTCCTGCTGCGTGCGGGTGTACCCCTCGAGAATCGCGACTTCGGTGTCGGCATCGGCATACCCGAGCGTGAGGCGCATGGCGAACCGGTCGAGCTGTACGTCGGGGAGCGGAAAGGTGCCCTGGAAGTCGCGCGGGTTCTGCGTGGCGATCACGAAGAACGGGCGTGGGACGACACGGCTGACGCCGTCGGCGGTGACCTGGCGTTCCTCCATCACCTCGAGCAGTGCCGACTGTGTCTTCGGGCTCCCGCGGTTGATTTCGTCACCGATCAGCACGTTGGTGAAGACCGGACCCTCACGGAACGCGAACTGACCGCTGCGCTGGTCGTAGACCATGACGCCGGTGATGTCGGTGGGCAACAGGTCGGGGGTGAACTGGACGCGCTTCCACCCGCCGGCGATCGAATTCGCGATTGCCTTGGCGAGGCTGGTCTTGCCGGTGCCGGGGACGTCGTCGAGCAGGAGGTGACCTTCGGTGAGCAGGCAGCACAGGGCCAAGCGGATCTGATCACGCTTGCCGCGGATCACCTGATCGACGTTGTCGACCATCGCGTTCACGACCAGCGAAGTGTTGCCTGCCACAGAGCGAGTGTACGACGCAGCGTGCTCCCAGTCAGGGAGTCTTGACGTCCTCTTGACGTGTCGTGGTCGCGGTGTCGGCGCCGAGGACGAGCTGCTCGAGGAAGATGGCAACGCCGTCGGCGAGGTGGGACCCGATCACGTCGTCGGCCGCGGCCCTGACCCGTGCATCGGCGTTCTCGACCGCGACACCGCGGCCGGCCCATTCCAGCATGGTCAGGTCGTTGAGTTCGTCACCGACAGCGATGACGTCGTCTGCATCGAGGTCGAGGTGACTGCACAGCCAGCGCAACCCTGCACCCTTGTCGTCCGCGGCCGGTCCGATCTCGACCGCATCGGCACCCATGTGCCGAACGGCGAAATCGGTGCCGAGATGGGCGATGACCGGTGGGACCTCGTCGAGGAGCGCCTCAACCGTGCGCTCCATGTGGAACACGAGCAACTTGAATGCAGTCGCGCCGCCGATCGCCACGACGTCATCGACCGGATCGTCGTGCACCGCCGCAGGCATCAACTCGGCGAAACCGTGTTCGTGGACGAAGCCGCGGTCGGTCGCGAGGGCGAAACCGAAGCCGGGGTCATGCCGGCGGAGCGCAGTGATCACGTCGATCGCCGCGGCGAACTCGAACCCGCTCACGTGGAGGAGTTCGGGAGCGTCGTGTTGGCCGGCCGGGAAGGTCGAGATGAGCGTCCCGTTGCCGCCGACGATGTGGCTGACCGATCCGGCGAGCTGCCGGGTCGCCCGGAGTGCCATGTCCGGCGGTCGTCCCGTGGCGATCACGACGCGATGGCCCGCTGCAGCAGCCGCGGCGGACGGCATCGATGGCGCGGGCGGTGAGCAGCCCGGCGCCGTCGAGCAGTGTGCCGTCGAGGTCGAGCGCGATCAGATGTGACGAGGTCAGTGGCGACACGTCAGTCCCAGTCGATGTGCAGGTGACACGTCAGTCCCAGTCGATGTGCAGGTGGCGGTAGGCGTCACGCAGGATTGCCGCGAGCTCGGGTCGACGGGGCAGTCGTTCGTCGGTCCGCTCGAGACGGGGGATCTCGGGAAGCGCGGCGCCGTCGGGAACGGTGAGCACATCGGCGATCGGGTCGACGAACGGCTCGCGTTCGCGGCGGGCGTGTTGCTCGCGCCGTTCGGCGCGACCCTGCTCCATGCCGTCGCGGACGAGCTGCAGGTGCCGCCGACGGTCACCGAAATCGCCGCCATCGTCATCGTCATCGTCGTCCTCGTCGGCGGCCTCGTGGTCGACCGCGATGCGCTCGTTGCCGCGCCAGACGTCGAGCAGTTCGGGCTCGATCAGCAGTTCGTCGGCGAACACGAACATCGTGGCGATCACGTGCTTGCAGGCGTGGTCGTCCCAGTTGTCGTCGTCGGGGCACGTGCAGACCGCGTGGACGTCGCGGCGAAGCGGCATGCCGTCGCCCGGCGTCACCTCGAGCGATGCGATGTACGGCGTGGATCGAGACCCCTGCACCTCGCACGTGACGACGCCGGTGTCGACGACGATGTCGAGGACCGACCCGTCTTTCGCGTACTGCTTTCCGCGACGCAACCGTTGCGGATCGCTCATCTCGGCGGCCAGCACCTTCATCATCGTCGCCGGAAGACGACCGGGCTGCTGGGCCCCGAACGGCTTGCGCGGTCGGGTCATCGCAACCCCCCGGTGTCAGACACCGTCACGGTGTCGAGACACGCGCATCAGCGTGTCGGAGGTCGCCGGGGTCACAGTTCGGCCTCCAGGACGACGAGGTCGCGGAGTTCGTCGGTCGTCATCTCCGACATCCACGCTTCGCCGTCGCCGGTGCCGACCACCTGCTCGGCGAGCTTGCGTTTGTCGTCGATGACCTGGCTCACCTTCTCCTCGACGGTGCCCTCGCAGACCAGCTTGTGGACGTTGACGGTCTGGGTCTGGCCGATTCGCCACGCACGATCGGTCGCCTGGTCCTCGACGGCCGGGTTCCACCACCGGTCGTAGTGGATGACCTGACTCGCGGCGGTGAGGTTGAGGCCCGTGCCGCCGGCCTTGAGCGAGACGATCAGCAGCGGAGGGGCGGAGCCATCCTGGAACTGGTCGACCATCGAGTCGCGTCGGGTACGCGTCACGCCGCCGTGCAGGAACGGTGCGTGGAACGAGAACTGTTCGTTGACGTGGCGGACCAACAGGTCGCCCATCTCGCGGAACTGGGTGAACACGAGCGCTCGTTCGCCCTGATCGAGGAGGTCGGTGACCAACTCGTCGAACCGGGTCAACTTGCCCGAGCGACCGGCGAGGCGTGAGCCGTCCTTCAACGCGTGTGCCGGGTGATTGCAGATCTGCTTGAGACGCATCAGCGCGGCGAGCACGAGCCCGCGGCGACGCATGCCCTTCGCCTGTTCGGCATCGACCAGGAGCTGGTCGACGACCTGCTGATAGAGCGCGGCCTGCTCCCTGGTGAGCTTGGCGTACGCGATCTGCTCGATCTTGTCGGGGAGATCGGGAAGCAACCGCTTGTCGGCCTTCGTGCGGCGCAGGATGAACGGTGCCGTGATGCGCCTGAGCCGAGCGGCGGCATCGGCCGACGCCTCGGGGTCGGACCCTCGTTCGATCGGCGACGCGAAGTCCTTGCGGAAGCGTTCGAGCCCGCCGAGGATCCCGGGGTTGACCGCATCGAGGATGGCCCAGAGCTCGCTGAGTCGGTTCTCGACCGGGGTGCCGGTGAGCGCGATCTTCTGGTCGGCGCGCAGTCTGCGAACCGCTTTGGCCGCCTTGGTGTTCGGGTTCTTCACCATCTGGGCCTCGTCGAGCACCACCGTCGACCAGTCGATGGCGCCGAGGTGTTCGAGGTCGCGCGGCAGCAGCCCGTAGGTCGTGATGACGATCTGCAGTTCGGGATCGATGAGGAACATCTCGTCGGCGGCGCCGTCGGACGCGGCGTGCTCCATCGCCTTCGAGATCAGGTCGAGCTGTTTGTCACGCTGCGAACCGTGGTGGACCGACACCTCGAGTTTCGGCGTGAATCGGTGCGATTCGGAGTGCCAGTTGCGTACGACCGACAGCGGGCAGACCACGAGGTGGGGGCCCGGTCGTTCGACCAGGTGAGCGAGGGTGGTCGCCGTCTTGCCGAGGCCCATGTCGTCGGCGAGGCATCCGCCGAGACCGAGCCGAGACAGGAACTGCATCCACGCCAGCCCGCGTCGCTGGTAGTGGCGGAGTTCGCCGACGAACTCGCTCGACTCCTCGACCTCCTCGAGCCGCTCGTCGGGCAGACCATCGAGCAGGGACCGGACCCAGTCGGTGTCGGAGATCGGAGCGAGTTCGCCCGACGTGAGGCCGGCATCGGCGGCGTCGACGCCGAGTTCGATCCCGTTGATCGTGTCGCCCGCCGTGTGGACGCGGATCGTCGTCTGATCCTCGGTCGCCTCGTCGTTGTTCGCCAGTTGCAGTAGTTGGAGCGGGGTCACCCGGCTGCGCGTCTGTTCGAGTTCGCGTTGTTTCTCTCGTTTGCGTCGCAACTCGTCGGGGTCGATCCGGACCCAGCGGTCACCGGTGTGCAGCAGCGTCGCTCCGGCCTCCTCTGCGCGCGCGAGTTCCGCGTCGGAGATCTCCTCGTCGCCAACCACGAGCTTCCACTCGACCAGGGCCTCACGGCCGAACTGCTTCTTGCGATCGTCCTGCGGGGTCGGTGTGGCCTCGCCGGTGACCCGGACGGTGTTGCGGATCAGCCGCTCGGGCCCGATGAGTTCGACGCCGGCCCTCTCGAGTTCGAACGGCGCGACGTCGATGAAGTCCTCGGCCGTCTCGAGGTCGAGTTCGACACCGGTCGGTTCGTGCTCGAACGCGAGGTCGGCGAGCCCCGGTACGACGGGTGCGATCCGGGCGACGACATCGTCGAGCAGTGACACGAGGGTGTCGAGGTGCCGTGGTTCGCGGGCGACCTCGATCGCCCGTTCGTTGCGGTCCCAGAGATCGGCCGCCGTGCACCAGCGCATCGAGTCGGTGTCGTCGACGAGTTCGAGCCGTACCTCCCACGGGTCGTGTGGGTCCTGCGACATCAGGAGTCGCACACGCGGGATCACGACCGGTTCGCCCGACAGCCGACGACGATGCCGATCGAGTTCGTCACGCAATTGGGCCAGCGCGAGGTCGAACTCGGTGGTGCCGCCGCGCACGACGTGGTCCGGTTTGGCGAGCGCGCCGAAGACCGCGCGGAGGGCCTGCGTCGAACCCTTGCGGCCGCGCCCGATGTCGGCCTTCCATCCACCCTGGAAGAGGTAGGAGCGGGCGACGCCGTCGACCATCAGCTCGAAGATCTTGCGCGTGTCGTGGCTCGACCCGGCCGTGCACACGTGCGGCTTGGCGGCGTCGAGTCCGCTCAGCAACTCGGCAATGTCGTCGTCGATCTCCGGGATCCACCGTGCGACGGTGAAGGGGCCTTCGTCGACGACGATCGGCGACATCCTGCCGGCCGACACCATGCGGCGGGCCAGTTCGGCCACCTTGGCGAACCATGCGATCGAATCCGAGACGACATCACGGTCGGATGGGAGCTCGGACAGCCAGACGGCCGTGCCCAGCGGGTCGAGTTGCACCGATGCCGCGTGGAGCGCCGGCCGCTGTGGGATGTCGATGCTGATCCGGGCGATGGCGCCGTAGGAGATGGGTGAATCGTGCCAGCCGCTGCGGGTGCCGTCAGCGTCGACCGCGCGGAATCCCGAGTACAACCACGCCATCGATGCGGTGTCGATGCCGTTCCAGCCCCACACGTGCAGCGCGCCCGACCGCCAGGTGCCCTGTGCCACGTGCGGTGGCCGGTGACGTGACAGGCGAGGCATCAACCCACCAACCTACCGAGGGGGTACCTCGGCCCCGGCGTGTGACGGCGTCCCGTTCGCCGATCCGGGTGGGCCAGACTGCGTTGGTGGGAACACTCTTGATCGTCACCGGGCCTCCCGGCGCAGGCAAGTCGTCGGTCGCGCGGGTCCTCGCGGGCCGCGTTTCGCCGAGCGTGCTCGTCGAGGGCGACGCGTTCTTCGCGTTCCTGGCGTCCGGTGCGATCCCGCCGTGGATACCGGAGTCGCGGTCGCAGAACGGGATCGTCGGGCGCGCTGCGGCAGCGGCCACCGCCGTCTTCGTGGCCGGCTACGACACCGTCTACGACGGGGTGCTCGGTCCGTGGCAGGTCGCCGATTTCATGCAGGCCGGATCGCTCGACGGGCTCGACTACGCCATCCTGCTCCCGCCCATCGACGTCTGTGTCGAACGCGTGGCGTCTCGTGTCGGACACGGATTCAGGAATGAGGCTGCGGCCCGCCACATGCACGCCGAGTTCGCTGACGCGGCGATCGACGCGCGGCACGTGCTCAGCGACGTCGTCGACACCCCCGAGGCGATGGCCACGCTGATCGGCGACCGGCAAGCCGCAGGCGCCCTGCGCATGTCGCGCTAGGCCTCCGGTTCGGTCGCTGCGAGTTCTCCTCGGCCGGTCGGTGCGAGATACCGCTTGAACCCGTGGTGCGACGCCACGAAGCCGTGACGCTCGTAGAACCGATGCGCGTCGCCGCGCTTCGAGTTGCTCGTGAGCTGCACGCGGTAGCAGCCCATCTCGCGGGCGTGGGCAACCGCGTGGTCGAGCAGCTTGCCGCCGATGCCGGAGTAGCGCAGGTCGTGGCGCACGTGCATCGACTCGATCTCGGCGCAGCGTCCGCCCCGATGCTGCACGTGTCGGAAGGTGATCAGCTGCAACATGCCGACGACGTCGACGCCGTGGTTGACGGCGACCAGCACCGTCGACGCCGGGTCGTCGTCGATCTCGCGTAACGCGTCGATGTACTCGTCGCGGTGTTCGGGCCCGTCGTCGTCGTCGCCGAGCTTGCCGCCGACGATGAGAGCGACCAGCGCGTCGACGTCGTCGGGAGTCGCGGTACGCAGCGTGAGGTCCATGCCCACGACAGTAGTGACGGTGGCCTCTACGATCTGCGGCGTGTGGTTGGTCGACGAGTTGCCGTACACGCCGTGGCGTGAGCGCGGGTCGGTTGTCGACGGTGACTTCCGCTGGCGACTCGGCGTGCGTCCCCTCGACCTCGACGACTGGATCGAGATGGGTCCCGATGCCGACGGGCCCCGCGGATGGATCGCGCAGAAGGAGCGACTGCTCACGGCGCAGCGTGACACGGTGTTCGCGGTGCTCGACGGCATCGAGCCGGACGCACGCGAAGTCGCCGATGCTCTGGTCGAACATCTCCGACGACGGTGGCCCGAACGGTTTGCCGACACGCGCCTCGGTACGTCCCTCCACCCGCTCGACGCCGCGAGCCGACTGGTGGCCGAAGACGTCGTTTTGATGGTCGAGCGCGACGGCCGGCTCGTGTTCGGCGGCGGCTCGGTCTGCTTTCCGAACTGCTGGGATCTCCGCTCGAAGTTGGGCCTGACGATGGCGGAGGTCCACGGACCGGTCGCGCGGCTCAACGACCAGCTGGAGGACGGTGTCGACGCGTTCCTCGATCGGCTCCGCCCGGAGCGATCGTTCTGGCGGCTCGGGTGGGGGATCCTCGACGTTGCCGACGGCTACACGCCCCTGGACGGAGAAGGGCCGCCGCGCCCCGATGCCCCGGATGCGGCCGACGTGTTCGTGCGTGTCGAACGCGAGACACTGCGGCGCTTCCCCGAGACGGGCTGCGTGCTCTTCACCATCCGGACCTACATCGCACCGATCGCGTCGGTCGCTGATGATCCGGCATCGGCGGCGGCGTTGGCCCGGGCGGTCGCGGCGATGACCGCTGACGTCCGCGGCTACAAGGACCTGGCCACGCTCGGCGACGCCGTTGTCGCCCGGCTGTCCGCAGCCGCCCGCGAAGTCTGAGGATCTGGGACCGTGCCCGGCACCCGTGACCGAGTCCGGGTGTCTCGCGCCCTATCACCCCGGTTGCGCGTGGGAGCGCTCCCAGGAGGTTGGGTGGTCGAGACCGTGGTTCATGTCATCCTGAGAGTTCCGAGCTCGACGGGGTGATGTGAATCACTGGCCAGACCTACCTCGACGTCGGCTCGTACACCCACCGCTTCTCGATTGGGATCCATGTAGATGACTGGTCCGATCCGGCCTGTCTCATGGTCGAGCGGAGCGAGGTGAAAGGTGTCGAGCATCCGTCGTTCCTCGCGACTCATCCGAACGGAAACGTCCTCTACGCGGTGAGCGAGACGGCACTGCGCTCAGGGCCCGCAGCGCGCCCTCGGCCATCGGGTCGGTGGCCACGAACAACGCGTCGGGGTCTCGGGAAGGATCGCCAAGGTTGCCCGATATCCGCCCTCGACGTTGGGCTCATCGTGTCGTACCAGGCTGGTTCGGGAGGTCGCCCGTCTTTTCGATCACGGCCTCGACGCGCGTTCGAACCTCGGGTCGCACATCGGGATGGTCGTTGAGCACCCGCGACACCGTCGATCGCGAGATCCCTTCCAATTTGCCGATCGTCTCGAGCGTCAACACCTGTGGTGTGTCCGTCATCTCCTCCGCGTCGGCCGGTACGAACCGCTGACCGCCGCTCCGTGACGTAGCGATCGACGGTTCGATCATCGGCCACATCGACACCAGGGCTCATCGCCGGATCGAGTGGTGTGGCATCGAGACGTCGAGGCGAGTGATGTGGGCGGTGTGACCGAAGATCTGTCGGGAGGTCTGCTGATCGAGCGACGAACCGGACACCTCGTGCCGCGTCCCGTCGGCGTGGGTGACCACGATCGCGGGCTCGTTGTCAGCGACGTGCACGACGACGGGCACGCGACAGACCGTGAACGCCGCGGTCCCGGGCGGCACGTCGAGGTCGAGTGACCGGCCGGCGACATCGAGATAGGTCAGATGGCCGGGCTCGGTTCGGAACTCGCGGTCGCTGAGCAGCATCGGCGAGAAGCGAATCGAGCCCTGTGAGACGGTCAGCCCGAGTTCGGCCCAACGGGCCAGCAGCTCCTCTTTGACTTGCCCGGTCATGCCTGGCTGCTGCGCCCCGGCGTGAGCAGGTGTGTGTGAGTAGGGGTCGGTCGGAAAGGCCCCGTATTCGACGGAGGTCTTGTTGAAGCCGAGCCCGTCGCGTACTCGGTCGTACAGACGGATCAGATCGCTGAGTGAGCCCGCTTCAGGAGGTGCCTCGAGGATCGACTCCTGGAGTGCCACCAGCAACTTCGCCACCATGTGCCAGTACACCGACCCGATGCCCTCGTACGCGTACATCGTCGAGGATCGGCCGGTGAATTCGTGATGGTTGAAGACGTGTTCGAACAGCTCGAGCGTGTCGTCCCCGTGCACGATGGCCAGCGGTTCGAATTCGGTTCCGGTGAGCGATTCGAGCGCTGTCGAGAGGTCGGCCGCATTCGTGAAATCAGCGTTGAAGTGATGTCTGCCGTCGACGTCGCGGACGATGATGTCGTCGTTGCGGTCGGCGAGGAGTGCCGACAGCAACGGGCTGGACTCGACCGCTTCGACCGGAACCTGGTTGCGTTCGAGGAAGGACGGCCTGCGGCGCGCCGGGTACAGCACGAAGCTGTCGACGTCGACGCGGTACAGCTCGGACTCGTACATCGCTTCGACCAGGGCGACGACCTCCTCGACATCGAGCAGGCCCGAGCTGATCGCCGCGACCTGACCTTCGAGCATCGGTGGAAGCCGACTCACGCTCGCCTCCGGACCGTCCTCCGAGAACGCGACCAGGTTGTAGGCGTCGTACAGACCGTCGGGCCGGTGGGCGGCCCGTAGCGAGTCGTCGAGATGTCGGATCGAGATGTGGAGCAGGCGCCGCAGGGCGTCCGGCGCGAGCTGCTTCGGCGCCGACGGCCCGGCTTCGTACAGCCGGGTGCGGTAGTCGTCGAACGCCTGGCCCAACTCTCGAACGATCCGCAACCGGTCGACGTCGTCGATCGACGACGCGCCGACCACGCACTCGTGGGATTCGAGGACCGAGGTGATCTCGTCGACCCAGGTGACGACGTCGGCCGACACGAGGTGGGTGTCCTCGAGATCGCTGGTGATCTCGTCGATCAGCTGCACGTAGCGACGAAGGTGCGCGAGCGTGACCATCGACAGCCCGAACCCGACGAGGGCGTTGTTGGCGTCGTTCCACTCGGGGCGCTGGGTGTTCATCCAGATGCCACCGCGTGGGACGTAGTTCGACAGTTTGGCGAGGGCAGGGATGAGGAGTTTCTCGATCAAGGTGACGTGCAGTACGGCGCCGTTCGCATCGGGGATCAGCCGGCCGTCGGCGCCGAGGCAGTCGACCCGCTCCGCGATCGCGGCCTCGGCGGTCGAGTCGAACGCGATCGTGGACTTCGGGTTCCGCAGCAATTGCTCGAACGGCGCGATCCGGTAGGGCACATCGGCGAACGAATAGACGCGCTGTCCGAGCTCGGTCCCCAGCCAGGCAGGATCGTGTTCGCGGAGGGTGTGCAGGAGCCGGTACAGATAGACGATCTGGTGATCACCCCAGTACCCGATCCCGCTCCAAGGATTCTCGGGTTCAGGGACCTCCCAGTCGATGCCTTCGCTGGTGATCCGGTAGGGGTTGAATCCGTCGGCGGTCGAGGCGTTCACGAACTTGGCGACGATGGATGGCAGATATCCGGGGAAGGTTTGACACAACGCCTCCCAGTTCTGGAAGATGTCGCGCCAGTTGCCCTGGTAGCTCAGCAACGGCTCGCCATCGGCGTCCCGGACCCGGATCGCGAACAGGTTCCACGGTCGGCTCGGGTCACCGTGGCGTCGCGAGAACGACAGCGGCAGGTACTCGTGCGCGAGCCTGGTCAGGTTCGGATCGCCGGGCTGGGCGGCGCGGTGGCGGAGGTCGGCCACATCGATCGAGTCGGGAAGGGCATCGAGCCAGTCGGCGTGCTGGTCGGCCACGTCGATGTTGCGTTCGCTCACGAACGTGCGGAACCGGTCGGACTCGACCGAGTAGCCAGTGGCGAAGGTTCCACCGCGCATGACGTTGAACAGGGTGTTGGCCAGATGATGGGCGTCGACGTTGGGTGATGCCGTGGTCTGCATGCCGTCGGCACCGGCGACGATGTCGTGGAGCGCGGCTGAGCACCGATCGATGTCGTCGTCGAGTTCGCGCGACAGATCATCGCTCGATGCGAGCTCGTGGGTGAGCCGAGCGATGTCTGCATGGCTCTGGGCCACGTCGGCGACAACATGCCATCGCTGGGTGTGCCCGGGGGTGAGGTCGACGGTGGCGTTGACCAGGAACGAGCCGGGCGAGCCGGTCCTCAGGGACGATCCCGGAAATGGGGCACCCTGTCGAGCCGCCGCAACAGCACGCGGGTCGAGGCTTCGCAACGGTGCGCGCAATCCCGTCGACCACACGGTGGTCGCGCGCAAGGCCTCTGCCGGTTCGGGAACGTCGACGATCAACGCCTCGAGGGTGAAGATGCCGACGCCGGATTCGCTGATCTCGCTCCGTCGGTACGCGTTTGCGAGGTTGCTCATCTGCTGCTGGAACGGCACGCCGACGCCCCACGGCATCACGTCGAGCAGGCCATCGACGACCTCGACCGTCACGGGCTCGTTGCCTTCCTCACTGATCAACGACACGGTTCGAACCCAACCGAACCGATCGGATGGCGCCCAGCGTGCGCGAATCGTGAGTCCGAGCTCGAGATGCTGCTCTTCGAAGATCACGACGTTGCCGAGGAGGCTCTTGAGGAGGCTGCGGCGGGTGTTGGGCTGCTCTCCCGAGAACGGTTCCCAGAGGCTCGTCGTCCCTGATCGGCGCACGCGCAGCACGGTCACGGGTCCCACGCGGCCGCTGAGATGATGGAGGCGATCGTCGGTCTCGTACGGAAAGATGCACTGTGCGGGCGCGACGCGTCCGGCTGTCAGACCGCCCGTGCTCGAGACGAACATCCACAAGTCGGAGCTGCTCACGACCGTCATCAGGAACGGATCGATCGGCGCCATGCGGTACATCTCGACCCCATCCACGAACTCGAGGCCCTCGGTCACCGGCATTGCACGACGCTCCTTCTGCTCCACTCGGGCGATCATCGCCGTAGGTTCCGTTGAAGGGAGCGCTCCCAGAGTATGCGGCACGCGAGATTGACACCTCGCACCGTCGTCAGCGACGAACGGCATCGAGCTCAGGCCGCAGCGGTGAGCGTTCACCCGGAGTCGACGGATCATCAGGTCTCCTCGCCCGGCGAACCGCTGCCTCCGACCAGCGCTCGAGCGGCTGTATCGACTCGGCTCGCCCCTCCGGCCGGGGTCAGACGGTGACCGGGTGGAGGACGTCGGCGACCAGGTCGATCGAGCGGAGTCGCTCGTCGATCGTCGGCGATGCGTGTGCGGTGATCACCTCGTCGACGGCGGCCTGCTGGGCGAACTGCGTCAGGTACGTGGCGACCTCGGGTGCCGTGCCGACGGCGGAGTAGTGCATCATCTGCGCGACCTGGTGACCCTGTGGCGACTCGACCAGCGCGTCGATCTCCTCTTCCGACAGCTCCCGATCGCGAGCCAGGAATCGAGCGATCCGTTGGCGCCGGACGAGGTCGAACTGTCGCTGTGCGTCGTGGTCGCTGTCGGATGCGATGACGTTGACGCCGGCGATCACGTACGGAGCGGCGAGCTGTGCCGACGGCGTGAACTCGGTGCGGTACAGCTCGACGGCCTGGAGGAGTGCGCCGGGAGCGAAGTGGGAGGCGAACGCGTACGGCAACCCGAGCAGTGCGGCGAGCCGCGCGCCGAACAGCGACGACCCCAGGATGTACAACGGTACGTTCGTGCCGGCGCCCGGCACGGCAGCGACACCGGCGACGCGCGACTCGCCCTGGAGATAGCCCTGGAGCTCGAGCACGTCCTCCGGGAAGCGGTCGGACGCGCGGGGGTCTCTCCGCATCGCCCGCCAGGTGGTCTGGTCGCTGCCCGGTGCCCGACCGAGGCCGAGGTCGATGCGGCCCGGGTGCAGGGTGGCGAGCGTGCCGTACTGCTCGGCGATCGTGAGCGGCGAGTGGTTCGGCAACATGACCCCGCCGGCTCCGAGTCGGATCGTCGAGGTGTGCGCGGCGATGTGGGCGATGAGCACGCTCGGCGCCGACGACGCGATCACCGACATGTTGTGGTGCTCGGCGTACCAGACGCGCTGATAGCCCCGGGCCTCGGCCCGCCGTGCGAGCGCGACGCTGTGGACGAAGGCATCGGCGGCGGTCTCGCCCGGTCCGATGATCGCCAGGTCGAGAATCGACAGCAGGGGAACGTTCGCGTCGGTGTGCACGTCTCCATCATGGCGGCACAGGGGTCCGCTTCGCGTGCCGGATCCCTGACCCACTCGGGCTTCCGGTCCGAGCCCGCATCGGCATCCCACGCCGGAACGGACCAGAATGGAGCCGGCATCATCCTGTGGAAAACTCTTCACAAACTTGATACACTCGCACTCAGGTTTGGTGAGTGGACCAGAACCAGCGTGAGGAAGGTACCGACGACATGGCATTCGATCCGAAGAAGTGGACGATCAAGACCCAGGAGGCGTTCGCCGCGGCGATCGACGACGCGAAGGCGCGCTCCAATCCGGAGCTGACGCCCGACCACGTCCTGTCGGCGATGATGCGCCAGGAGGGCACGATCGTCCCGGCCGTGCTCGCCAAGATGGGCCTCGCGCCGCTGATGGTGCGCAATCAGGCCGACGAGGCCGTCACCCGCCTCCCGAACGCGTACGGCGGCGACGAGCCACGGTTGAGCAAGGAGCTCACCAACAAGGTCGCGAACGCCGAGCAGTACCAGAAGGACTTCAAGGACGACTTCCTGTCCGTCGAGCACCTGCTGCTCGCCATGAACGACCGGCTCGACATGGGGTCGGAAGAGGTCATGCAGGCGATGCAGGCCGTGCGGGGTTCCCATCGGGTGACCGATGCGAACCCGGAGGAGAAGTTCGCCGCGCTCGAGAAGTACGGGCAGGACCTCACCGCCCGCGCCGCCGAGGGCAAGATCGACCCGGTCATCGGCCGCGACGACGAGATTCGGCGGGCGATCCAGGTGCTGTCGCGGCGCACGAAGAACAACCCGGTGCTGATCGGTGAGCCCGGTGTCGGCAAGACGGCGATCGTCGAGGGGCTCGCCTCGCGCATCGCCGACGGCGACGTGCCCGAAGGCCTCAAGAACAAGCGATTGATCGCGCTCGACATCGCGTCGATGCTCGCCGGCGCGAAGTACCGCGGTGAGTTCGAGGAACGACTCAAGGCGGTGCTCAAGGAGATCACCGACGCGGAGGGCGAGATCATCACCTTCGTCGACGAGCTGCACACCATCGTCGGAGCGGGCGGTGCCGAAGGCGCGATGGACGCCGGCAACATGATCAAGCCGATGCTGGCCCGAGGTGAGCTGCGGATGATCGGCGCCACGACGCTCGACGAGTACCGCAAGTACGTCGAGAAGGATCCCGCGCTGGAGCGTCGCTTCCAGCAGGTCTACGTCGGCGAGCCGTCGGTCGAGGACACCGTCGGCATCCTGCGCGGCCTCAAGGAGAAGTACGAGGTCCACCACGGTGTCCGGATCCAGGACTCGGCACTCATCAGCGCCGCCGTGCTCTCCGACCGCTACATCACGTCGCGGTTCCTGCCCGACAAGGCGATCGATCTCGTCGACGAGGCCGCCTCCAAGCTGCGTATCGAGATCGACTCGCTGCCCACCGAGATCGACGTCGTCCAGCGCCGCATCCTCCAGCTCGAGATCGAGCAGGTCGCGCTGGAGAAGGAGACCGACGCGGTGTCGAAGGAGCGCCTCGACGCGCTCCACGACGAGCTCGCCACGCTCAATGTCCAGGTCAAGGAGATGAAGGGGCACTGGGAGCAGGAGAAGCAGGCGATCGACGCCATTCGCGCGCTGAAAGAGGAGCTCGAGATGCTGCGTACCCAGGTGGAGCGTGAGACCGACCTGGCGATGGCCGCCGAGATCCGCTACGGCCGCATCCCCGAACTCGAACGGCGGATCGAGGACGCCACCGGGCACCTCGACGAGCTGCAGGCCGTCAAGGCGATGCTCAAGGAGGAGGTCGATGCCGAGGACATCGCCGAGGTCGTCGCGAAGGCGACCGGGGTCCCCGTGACCCGCCTGATGGAGTCGGAGACGTCGAAGCTCGTCCACCTCGAGGGGCTGTTGCACCAGCGGGTGATCGGTCAGGACGACGCCGTCACCTCGGTGGCGAACACGATCCGTCGCAGCCGGGCCGGGTTGTCCGACCCCGACCGTCCGATCGGATCGTTCATGTTCCTCGGCCCGACCGGTGTCGGCAAGACCGAGCTCGCCCGGGCGCTCGCCGAGTTCATGTTCGACGACGAGAAGGCGATGGTCCGCATCGACATGGGCGAGTACATGGAGAAGTTCTCGGTGTCCCGACTGATCGGTGCACCTCCCGGCTACGTCGGCTACGACGAGGGCGGTCAGCTCACCGAAGCGGTGCGGCGCCGTCCGTACTCCGTCGTGCTGCTCGACGAGATCGAGAAGGCGCACCCCGACGTGTTCAACACGCTGCTGCAGTTGCTCGACGACGGCCGCCTCACCGACGGTCAGGGTCGAACCGTCGACTTCACCAACGTCGTGTTGATCATGACGAGCAACCTGCCGGGCGATCCGGGCGAGTTCTTCAAGCCGGAGTTCATCAACCGGGTCGACGACATCATCCGCTTCCGGTCGCTGACCGAGGCCGACCTCGAACACATCGTCGGGATCCAGCTCGAACGGCTCCGGAGCCGCCTGACCGCCCGTCGCATCACGCTCGATGTCGACGAGTCGGCGATGGCCCAGCTGGCCCGGGAGGGCTACGACCCGGCGTTCGGCGCCCGACCGCTCAAGCGGATCATCCAGCGCGAAATCGGTGACCCGGCGTCGGTGCTGATCCTCGACGGGTCGGTGGTCGACGGCGACACGATTGCCGTGACCGCGGGCGACGACGGGCTCGCTGTGTCGGCGCGGCCGCAGGTCGTCTTGAGCGAGGAAACGACTTCTTGACGATCTCTTGACCCGTCAAGGCCTTGAGATCTGCTTGAATGAAGTCGTTCCTTCCGCTGGAGCCCCGGGTCAACCCCCGGGGCTCCTGCCGTTTTCGGGCGTGCTCGATTCGACCAGTCGGATCGCCGCCTCGACGACGTCGTCGTCGCTGACGAGGACGAGGTTCGCGGCAGCGCCGAGCGGGACGAACGAATCCACCGCAGCCACGCGTGTGATGCGGGCTGCGACGCCGCGTTCGACGAGCGCGGCGATGATTCCCTCGCCGACGCCCCCCGAACGTCGCGTCTCGTCGACCACGAGCACCCGGCCCGTCTCCTCGGTCGCACCGACCATGTCGTCGACGGGCAGGGGAGCGATCCATCGGAGATCGATCACGAGGCAACGGATCCCGTGCTCGACCTCGAGGCGCCGCTGTGCCGCGCAGGCTGAGGTACGTGCCGTTCGCCCACGTGAGGATCGTCAGGTCGCATGGTGCGCTCCCCGGCGGTCGATGGTTGTGGGCGCGACCGAGTTCGGCTGTCGTCGACACCTCGGACGAGGACCAGGCGCCGTCGCCGAGTTCGTGCAGATCCGGATCGTGGTACCGGGCGATCGGCTCGAGGTACACGCACACGGCGCCGGTCGCGCGGGCGTGGGCCACACAGGAGCGCAGCATCGGCGCAGCGTCTGCCGGATGTGCCGGTGACGCGATCACGAGGCCGGGAATGTCGCGCAGGACGGCGATCGAGTTGTCGTTGTGGAAATGGCCGCCGAACCCCTTCTGGTAGCCATACCCGGCGATCCGAACCACCATCGGGTTGCGGTACTGACCGCGGGAGAAGAAGCCGAGTGTTGCGGCCTCCCCGCGGAGTTGGTCCTCGGCGTTGTGGAGGTACGCCAGATACTGGATCTCCGGGATCGGCAGCCGCCCGTTGAGCGCAGAACCGAGTGCCATGCCGAGGATCGACTGCTCGTCGAGCAGCATGTCGAACACGCGCTGCACACCGAACCGCTTCTGGAGGCCTCGGGTCACGCCGTACGCCCCGCCTTTGCGACCGACGTCCTCACCGAACACGACCACGTCGTCGGAACCTGCGATGAGCTCGTCGAGACACCGGTTGATCGACTGGGCCATCGTCAGTCGCTCCGCCGGATCGGCGAGCGCCACAGCTCCGGGTGACGGGAGTGGTCGGGGATGGGGAACGCGGAGCGCAGCCAGCGGCGCGGTCACCTCGTCGACGGTGAGCAGCTCCGGCTCCTCCGACACGGCCGCGACGCGGAGCCGGATCGTGTCACGGAGATCGACGTACCAGTCGGCCGTGTCGGCAGGTGAGCAGACATCGCACGCGGCTGCGACGCGAGCGGCGCCGATGATCGGGTCGCGCGCCAGATCGGCGTTGATCTCGGCGACGCTGCGGTACGCGGATTCGACGTCGGTCCCTGCATGCCCGAGGAACCGGACCGTCGACAGGTGCAGTACCCCCGGCCGCCCGGTGTGACGAATCTCGTCGACCAGTCGGGTCGCAGTGCGCCACGTGGCGACCGGATCGGCGCCGTCGGCGGTGGCCACCGTGAGGCCGTGGCGGCCGCCGAGCGACGAGTGGACCCAGTCGACCGGGGTGGGGACGCTCAGCCCGAGTCCGTTGTCCTCGCAGACGAACAGGATCGGGACGCGCTCGCCTCGATGGGCTGCGTGCCCGGCCCAGTTGAGCGCGCCCTGGGCGGTGGAGTGATTGAGCGACCCGTCGCCGAAGCTGCACACGACGACCATGTCGCCAGGCCACTCGGTCGGCGCGTTGGGCGCGACACTGCCACTCAGGGCGAGACCGACGGCTCGGGGGAGGTGTGACGCGATCGTCGATGTCTGCGGAATGATCGACAGTGCGTGGTTGCCGAACACCTTGTGTCGCCCTCCGGCGATCCCGTCGGTCGATCGCGCCAACATGCCGCGCAGCACCTCGACGACGGCGTCGCCGGTGTCGTGCCCCGCTGCGGCAGCCATCAACGAGCGGGCCACGTAGAACGCGCCCGATCGGTAGTGGAGCAGGGCGGGATCGTCGATGCGCAACGCGGTCGCGACGATGGCGTTGCTCTCGTGGCCTGCCGAACCGATCGTGTAGTACCCCAGCCCGCGCTCGGCGCGGAGCCAACGGGCCGTGTGATCGAGCACGCGACTGGTGATCTGCGCCTCGAGCCAAGTGGCTGCCGTCATCGGGTCGATGTCGTGTACGTCGGTCGCCGCGATCTCACCGGCGTCGATCGCGGCGAGCGACGTGAGGAGCGCGGCCTCGATCGGGTGGAAATCGTCTGGGCGCGCGGTCATCGGCTCCGCCTCCGTGTCGGCTCGACCGTGGTGAAGACGTCGAGTTCGGCCCAGGTCGATTCGGCAGCCTCGAGTCGGCGGGTCACTCCGGCGCGCGATGCCCGGGCGACGGCCGCCATGACGAGCTCCGCAACCGCGACCACGGGCGCCGCGCTGTCGAACGGACCGATCGCCGGCACCCGCACGTCGCATCGGAGGTCGGCAACAGCAGCCAGCGGCGAGGTCGGCCCGTCGGTGATGGCGATGACAGTCGCACCTCGGTCGGCGAGCTGCCCGGTGATCCGGATCACCGCCTGCTCGTAGCGCTCGGCATCGATGGCGACGACGACGTCGCGGTCGGACGCGTCGACGAGTGTGGCCGCCACCGCGGCGTCCGATCCGGTGAGGTGGTGCACCCGCGGTCGGACCAGGCGCAGGTTGGCAACGAGCAACTGTGCAACCGGTGACGATGTTTCCGAGGCGACGATCCACACGTGACCCCGCGAGCGGGCGATCGTGCGCCCCATCGCATCGATCAGATCGTCGTCGATCCGCTCGACGGCTTGCCGAACCGCGTCGACCGTGCGACGCCGGAGGTCCCCCACGTTGCCCCGGGAGGCTGATCGGCTGCGGTCAACCGGTGACAGCTGCTCGGTGAGTGCGGCGCGGACGTGCTGCTGGAGGTCCGAGTACCCGTCGAATCCGAGCTTGGCGGCGAAGCGCACGATGGTCGGCCCGCTGGACCCGACCCGGTCGGCGAGCTCGGCGACGGTGTCGAACGCGAGGGCGGTGGGATCGGAGGTCACGATCTCGGCCACACGACGCTCCGTCGGCGTGAGCGCAGCGCCGGCCAACGCGAGGCGGTCGTCGATCGTCCCCGAAGGTGTCACGTGGGTCAGTCTTCCAGAATGTTGGAGCTGTTACAGCACTCCTACAGAGATGTATTGTGTGCTACATGACCCGGAAGCTTGCATCGTGACCGTCGGCATCCATCGCATCGCGGTGTTGGGCCTCGGCAAGGTCGGGCTCCTTGCGGCACGGTTGCTCGCCGACAACGGCCTCGAGGTGGTCGGCATCGATCAGCGTCCGCTCCTGCTCGACGTCGACTGGACCGTCGTCGACGCTGTCGACGTCGCTTCGCCGGCGCTCGCGACGGCGCTGGACGGTGTCGACGCCGTGCTGTCGTGCCTGCCGTATCACCTCAATGTCGGCGTGGCCGAGACGGCACATCGGCTGGGCCTCCACTATTTCGATTTGACCGAGGACGTGCCGACCACCACTCGGATCCGCACGTTGGCCGAGACCTCGGCCGGCGTGATGGTGCCGCAGTGCGGCCTCGCGCCAGGATTCGTCGGGATCGTGGCGGCCAGCCAGGCCGAGTCGTTCGACCGGTGTCGTTCGATCCGGATGCGCATCGGCGCGCTCCCACAGCACCCGACCGGCCGGCTGGCGTATGCGTTCAACTGGTCACCCGAGGGCGTGGTCAACGAATACCTGAACGACTGTGAGGTGATCGAGGACGGCGAACGCAAGTGGGTCTCACCGATGGAATGGCACGAGACGATCCATGTCGACGGGACCCGCCTGGAGGCGTTCACGACCTCGGGTGGCCTCGGCACCATGTGCGAGACCTACCACGGGCGCGTGCACAACCTCGACTACAAGACGATGCGCTACCCGGGGCACATGGACCTGATGAACTTCTTCTTCCACGAGCTGCTCATCCGCGAGCGGCGCGACGAGGCGGGCCGCATCCTGACCAACGCGAAGCCACCCGTGCAGGACGACATCGTGTACGTCCACGTCGCGTCGGAGGGCGACGCCGACGGCCGACTGCAACGCATCGAGTACGTGCGTGCGTTCCGCCCGCGTGATGTCGGTGGCGTGCCGTCGACGGCGATCGCATGGACGACCGCCGGATCGGTCGTCGCCGTGATCGAGATGGTGCGCCAGGGTCAGCTCGGGCCGACGGGTTTCGTCAAGCAGGAGGACATCCCGTTCGACCTCTTCACCGAGACCCCGACGGGATCGCTCTTCTCGAGCTGAGTCGCTGCGTCGTCGTCGAGGTGTTCCGCCGACACGTACGACAGCCGGAACTGAGCCGGACGCCGACGAACCAGCTCCAGCCGGCCGCCGTCGGACTCGGCGAGTCGGCGGGCGAGCGCCAGGCCGCGTCCGTGGGCGGCCTGATGATCTGTTGGACGTTCGAACAGCGACGGGACGTCGGTGTCGGCAATCCCGTTGCCCTCGTCTTCGATGGTGATGCTGGTCCCCTCGACGAGCACCAGGACCGTGCCCGAGCCGTGGTGGAGCGAGTTCTGCAGCAGCACGTTGAAGATCTGACCGACGAGTCCCGGTGTGGCCTTGGCGGGGATCGTCCGCCCGGTGGTGACGACGAGCTGACGTCGCTGTGCGTCGAACCGGGTCCGCCAGTCGTCGAAGTGGTCGTCGACGATGTCGACGAGGTCGACGATCGATCGTTCGCCGGTGCTGCCTCTGCGGGCCACGGCCAACAACTCGTCGAGCGCGGCGTTCAGCTCGTGGGTCTGCTCGAGGACTGCTGTCGCCTCGGCGGTGACGTCGGGGTCGGCGTGACGCTCCAGGAGCTCCAGCCGGATCGAAATCCCGGTCAACCCGGTGCGCAGCTGGTGGGTGGCGTCAGCGGTGAAGCTGCGCTCGGCCTCCAGCATGCGGTCCACGCGATTCGCGCTGAGCCGAAGCGAGCGGGCGATGTCGTCGATCTCGTCGATTCCCGATGCCGATGACGGTGCCGTGAAGTCGCCGTCACCGACCCGCCCGGCGCTGCGCGCCAACCGTTCCAACGGTCGGGCGAGCTGCCTGGCCTGGATTGCTGCGAGCAGTGCCGCCGCGATCAGGGCGAACACCGCGATGAACGCGATGCGGGCGTACAGGCTCGTTTCGTCGTTCGTCTCCGCGGCGGCATTGATCACGAGGAAGACGGGGGCGAGCAGCACCGCCATGACGACGACCACGACGGCGAGCGTCGAGAGGACGAGTCGGCGGCGCACTCAGCCTCCCGTGGCGGCGAGGACGGAGACGGCTGCCTCCGGCTCGAACCGGAAACCCACCCCGCGCACCGTCACGATCTTCGACGGGGGATCGGTGCGATCGAGGATCTTCTTGCGCAATGTCGAGATGTGGGTGTCGAGCGTGCGGGTGGAGCCCCACCAGTTCTCGTCCCAGACCTCCGCCATGATGTCGTCACGCTTGAGCGTCGTGCCGGCGCGGCGCATCAGGAACTCGAGGAGGTCGAACTCCTTCGACGTCAGTTCCACTTCGACGGTGCCGGTGTCGGACGAGACGAAGCAGCGCCGGCTGGCAGGATCGAGATCGATGCCGGCACCGTTCAGCGGACCGTGCGGTTCGACCGCCGATGCGAACTGGGCGATGCGGAGCCGAGCCTTGATCCGGGCGACCAGTTCGGCCAGGCGGAACGGCTTGGCCACGTAGTCGTCGGCGCCGGCGCCGAGCCCGACGATCACGTCCATCTCCTCGGCGCGTGCGGTGAGCATGATGATCGGGAGGTCGGGATGATCAGATCGGAGTCGGCGGCACACGTCGAGTCCGTCGATGTCGGGGAGGGTCAGATCGAGCAGCACGAGTGCGGGGCGAGCGGCGGCGACCACATCGAGCGCCGGTTGGCCGGCCGCCACATGGGTGACGTCGAAGTGTTCTGCACGCAGGACGCGGATCAGCGGCTCGCTGATCCGTTCGTCGTCCTCGACGAGGAGTACCGCAGTCTGGTCCACGACTGATGATCGGCACGTGCCGACGGAATCTTGACTGATTCGGTGACTCGTTCGGTTGGAGCCCGTCAGAACACCTGAGCGACGTGGGTCAGCCCTGCCGCATCCGCAGCGCGGCGGCATGGGCGGGGAACCCTTCGTGTTCGGCGAGCGCGATCACCGAGGGTGCCATTCGGGCGGCGGCGCGAGCGTCGGCGCGGGCCACGGCGGTCCGCTTGAGGAACGTCTCCGCGGTGATCCCCGACGAGACATGGGCGAACCCGCTCGTCGGGAGCGAGGCAGGGCATCCGATCAGGAAATTGCCGGCGCTGAACGGCGTGTGTTGCCCGATGAGGATCTCGCCGGCGTTGACGATGCCGTCGAGGACTCGGTCGAGTTCGGTCTCGGTGACGACGACCTGCAGGTGCTCGGCGGCGAACTCGTTGGCGATCGACACGGCCGAGTCGAGATCCTCGACGACCACGCATCCCCCGTTCGGCCCGAGCGACGCTCGGGCCGCTTCGGCGCGTACACCGGGGAGCAGCGCGAGCTGGCGATCGACCTCGATGTCGACGGCGTCGGCGAGCGTCGACGAGGGGGTCAGCAGCACGACCGACGAGTCGATGCCGTGTTCGGCCTCGATCAACAGGTCGGCAGCCAGCAGCGTCGGATCGGCGGAATCGTCGGCGATCACGAGGCTCTCGGTCGGGCCGAGCAGCATCATCGTCGCCATGCCGTAGCGCTGCATCTCGACCTGCGCGATCGTCACCGCCGGCGACCCGGGACCCACGACCTTGCGGACCTTCGGGATCGACTCGGTGCCGAACCCGAGTGCCGCGATGCCCGCCGGTCCGTTGACACGGAACACCCGTCGAACACCGAGCTTGCGGCACACCACGAGGACGGCCGGGTCGACCTCACCCGAACCCCCTGGCACCGGTGGAACGACCAGCGTGAGCTCGGGAACACCGGCCACGACGGCGGGAACGGCGAGCTGGTACGCCACGCTCGGGTAGCTGGCTTTTCCGGACGGGGTGAACAGCCCCGCCGATGAGATCGGGGTGATCTTCTCGCCGACCGTCAGGCCTGGCTCGGACTCGATGCTCCAGTCGGCAGCGCGCGCGAGTTGGGCCTCGTTGAACACGCGGCAGGTGGGTGAGTGCGTCGTCGATCGAGCGGTCGACCGCATCGGAGACCTCCGCCGAGTCCAGTTCGTCGTCGGTGATCCGGAGGCCGTCGGGATCGACATCGATCTTGTCGAACGTCGCCAAGGCGTCGCAGACCGCGGCGTCACCCCGGGAGCGGACGTCGTCGATCAGCTCACCGATCGATGCCCGCAACCCCGGCTCGAAGATGTCGTCGAGGCCGCGGTGCATCAGCGACGCCCGCGCGTCGGAGTCCATCGAAGCCCACACCTGTCGACGCATCACGCTCACGGAGTCGACGCTATCCCTGGGCGGCGCCCCCGCTCGGGAGAGTTCCGAACACGGCCGCCGAGCGAGCGCGTACTGTCGGTACATGACCGCCGAGCAGCCATCACTCGAACCCGTTCCGATCCCGGACCAACCATTCGAGTGGCACCGGGTCCTCGATGCCGACGGTCTTCCGGAGGGGCGCGTCACCACGGTGACCGTCGGCCGACGATCGCTCGCGGTGTCGCACTACGAGGGTGGGTACGGCGCGATCGACAACCACTGCCCCCATCAGGGCGGGCCGCTCGGCGAGGGGTCGATCGAGAAGGGATGGTTGCGGTGTCCGTGGCACGGCTACGACTACTCGCCCTGCAATGGTCGGTCCCCCGGTGCGCACGGGGATGGAGTCGGCGCCTTCGCGGTCGATGCCCGCGACGATGGCGTCTACGTGGCACTTCCGCCCGAGACGGATCGAGCGCGAACCGTGTCGGACGTGCTCGTCGAGACGATGGTCAATTGGGGTGTCACCTCGATCTTCGGCATGGTCGGCCACTCGAACCTCGGGTTCGCAGATGCGATGCGCGTCGCAGAGGAGCGGGGTGACCTCCGCTTCTTCGGGATCCGACACGAGGGGGCGGCCTCGTTCGCCGCGACGGCGTACGGCAAGCTCACGAACGATCTCGCCGCGTGCTTCGCGATCGCCGGGCCCGGCTCCACGAACCTCCTGACCGGCCTCTACGACGCCAAGGTCGATCGTGCGCCCGTCCTGGCGCTGTCGGGTCAGGTTCCGTCGAAGGTGAAGGGACGGGGTGCGTTCCAGGATGTCGATCTCGAGGGGGCGTTCGCCGATGTCGCCCGGTACTCCGAGACCGTGCACGCCGGATCCGACCACGCAGAGCTGATGAACATGGCATGCAAAGCCGCGGTCGTCGGACGCGACGTCGCCCACCTCGTGCTGCCCGACGAAGTGCAGATCCAGGCGAGCGATGCCGAGCCGGGTGGGCCGCTCGGGCGCGTCGCGAGCCACCAGATCACGCCGCCGAAGGGCGTCGTCGATGCCGCGACCGAGATCATCCGGACGTCGCGGCGACCGATGATCATCGTGGGTCACGGCGCGCGCAACGACATGGCCGAGATCATCGCCCTCGCCGAGCACATCGGTGCACCGGTGGCGACGACGTTCAAGGGCAAGGGTGCGATCTCCGATCAGCACGAGCTCGGCTGTGGTGTGCTCGGGCGCAGTGGTACGCCGATCGCCAGCTGGTTCATGAACGAGTCCGACCTGCTGATCGTGTTCGGTGCGTCGTTCTCGAACCACACGGGCATCGCCGAGTACAAGCCGATCATCCAGATCGATCTCGACCCGATGGCACTCGGTCGGTTCCACGCGGTCGACGTGCCGATGCTCGGCCACGCGGCCGTCACGGCGCGACTGCTCACGGCCGAGGTGGGCGACGACCACGAGTGCGTCGACCACCGGCCGGAGGTGGCCGAACGGTGGTCGATCTGGCGAGAGGAGAAGGCGAGCCGCCGCGCCGACGACGAGGGTGCCGGGATCAACGCGGCCGCGCTCTTCGACTCCTTGAGTCGGACCGCTGATGCCGACGCAGTGCTCTGCGTCGACGTCGGGAACAACACCTACAGCTTCGGCCGCTACTTCGAAGTGGCGAACCAGTCGGTGCTGATGTCGGGCTATCTCGGTTCGATCGGGTTCGGGTTCCCCGCGGCGATGGGCGCATGGGCAGCGGTCGGTGACGAACGTCAGATCATCGGCGTGTCCGGCGATGCCGGGTTCGGTCAGTACGCGATGGAGGTCACGACTGCCGTGAAGTACGGCATGAACATCACCCACGTGATCATGAACAACTCCGAACTCGGCAAGATCAGCAAGGAGCAACGGGCGGCCGAACTCGACGTGTGGCAGACGCGCGTGCACAATCCCTCGTTCGGTGAGTTCGCCCAGCTCTGCGGTGCGTGGGGAACCCGCGTCGGCCGGGTCGATCAGCTCGACGCCGCGCTCGAGGGCCGCCCTCGCGCACGAGGGCCCGGCGATCGTCGAGGTCATCACCGACGCCCTCCTCGTCTGAGCGTTACGTAACGGGTCTGACCCGTAACGTCACGTTGCCTGCTGAGCGGAGCGATGAACGCCACGCTCGGCCACCTCTGCCGGTGACGTCGCCATGGCCGTTTTTCATTTCGAACGAACCGATCTGCCCGCTGGCTCGCCAGGCAAGTAGGATCTCGTCACGTTCCAGCCAGCGAGTCGCACAGGAGCGTGCATGCCCGTCACCGTCGTCGTCGGAGCCCAGTGGGGCGATGAGGGCAAAGCCAAAGTCATCGACCTGCTCTCCAAGGAGCACACGTTCGTCGTCCGCTACCAGGGTGGGCACAACGCCGGGCACACGGTCGTGGTCGACGGCGAGAGGTACGCCCTCCAGCTCGTCCCGTCGGGCATCCTCTACGACCATGTGATCCCGGTCATCGCGAACGGGGTCGTGGTCGATCTGCCGACACTGTTCAGCGAGATCGACATGCTCGAAGCCCGCGGCAATTCGTGTTCGGACCTGAAGGTGTCGAGTCGGGCGCACCTGATCTTCCCCTGGCACCAGGCGCACGACGCGATCGCCGAGGCGATGCGCGGCGACGACAAGATCGGCACCACGCTGAAGGGCATCGGCCCGGCGTACGCCGACAAGGCCCGTCGCGTCGGCATCCGCGCCGGCGACGTCCACGACCCCGAGCGGTTCGCCTCGCTGATCCGCGAGCGGGCGACGGCGGAGAACAAGCTGATCGCCGAGGCGGGTGGTGAGCCACTCGACGTCGAGGACATGGTCACCCGGTACGGCGAGATGGGTGCGCGCCTCAAGCCGTACGTCTGCGACACGATCAGCCTGCTCCACAACGGTCTGGCGCGGGGCGCCAACGTGCTCCTCGAAGGTGCACAGGCCACCTTCCTCGACCTCGATCACGGCACGTACCCGTACGTCACGTCGTCGAACCCGACGGCCGGTGGCGCATGTTCCGGTACCGGGCTCGGACCGCGCGACATCGATCGCGTGGTCGGCATCACCAAGGCGTACACGACGCGTGTCGGCGCCGGCCCGTTCGTCACCGAGCTGTTCGACGAGGATGGCGAGACGTTGGGCCGAGTCGGCAAGGAGTTCGGCACGGTCACCGGTCGGGCCCGTCGCTGCGGGTGGCTCGACCTGGTGATGCTGCGTCACGCCGTCCGGCTCAACTCGTTGACCGAGCTCGCGCTGACCAAGCTCGACATTCTCGACGGCTTCGAGTCGGTGAAGATCTGCACCGGGTACACGTACCGCGGTGACGAAGTGATCGACTACCCGGATCGCTACGACGTTCTCGAGGAGATCGAGCCGGTGTACGTCGAGCTGCCCGGTTGGAACACGGCGCTGAGCGACACCCGCGAGCCAGGGCAGCTGCCGCCGGAGGCGAAGGCGTTCATCAAGGTGGTCGAAGAGCACGTCGGCATCCCCGTCCGCGTGGTGGGCGTCGGCGCCGAACGCGACGACTACCTGATGTGGGTCTCGGAATGATTCCCCGCTATTCGACCCCCGAGATGGACGCCGTGTGGTCCGAACCGGTTCGCTTCGGTCGGTGGCTCGAAGTCGAGCTCCTCGCGACCGAAGGGCACGCTGAGGTGGGTGTCGTTCCGATCGAGGCGGCCGAGATCTGCCGGGCGAAGGCACCGATCTCGGACCAGGCGTTCGTCGACCGGATCCTCGAACGCGAGCAGGTAACCGACCACGATGTCGCGGCGTTCGTCGACACGGTGCAGGCCGACATCGACGACCCGGCCGGTTCGTGGATCCACTACGGCCTGACGTCGTCGGACATCGGGGACACCGCCCTGTGTTGGGCGATGCGCGACGCCGCCGACCTGATGATCGAGGCGGCGACCGACCTGCTCTCCACGCTCGTTCGCATCGCACGCGAGCATGCCGACACGGTGATGATCGGCCGCACCCACGGGATCCACGCGGAGCCGACCACCTTCGGCGCCAAGGTCGCGTTGTGGGCCCTGCAGATCGACCGCGACCGTGAGCGGCTGCGGGCGGCACGCGAGGCGGTCGCCGTGATGAAGCTGAGCGGAGCCGTCGGCACCTACTCCAACATCCCGCCCGAGGTCGAGACCTATGTCGGCGACAAGCTCGGTCTCACGCCGATTCCGGCAACCCAGGTCGTCGCCCGCGATCGGCATGCCCAGTTCCTCTATGCCTGCGCATCCGTCGGGTCGACCTGCGAGATGATGGCGGTCGAACTCCGCCACCTCCAGCGCACCGAAGTGCGTGAAGTGCAGGAGGGGTTCAAGCCCGGGCAGAAGGGTTCGTCGGCGATGCCGCACAAACGCAACCCGATTTCGGCCGAAACGATCACCGGTCTGTCCCGCGTGCTCCGCGGCAATCTCTCGGCGGGCCTGCAGGACGTCGCACTGTGGCACGAGCGCGACATCTCGCACAGCTCGGTCGAACGGATCATCCTTCCCGACTCCAGCCAGTTGGCCTACTACGTGATGCGCCGCCTGCGGCGACTGCTCGAGGGTCTCGTGGTCATGCCCGAGCGGATGCAGGCCAACCTCGACGCCAGCTACGGCCTCGTGTTCAGCCAGCCCGTCCTGTTGTCGCTGGTGCAGGGCGGCAAGACCCGCGACGAGGCGTATCGAATCGTCCAGCGTAACGCGATGCGGGCCTGGGACGAGGGGCTCGACTTCCGCACGTTGCTCGAAGCCGACGACGAGGTCGACAACGCGGTACTCGACGACGCCTTCGACCTGCGGCGCAGCCTGGCGAACCTCGACCTGGTCTTCGCACAGCTCGACACGCTCGACATCGCCTGAGGACGACGAGCACCGATCCGAGGTAGGGCCGTTGGTCCCTGGCGGAATTCTCCAGTTCTTGAGTCAATGATTCAAGAACTATGCGACTCGAACTCCAAGCGCGAACCGAACTCACGCTCAAGGCGCTCCAGGCGCTGTCGGACCGACGCCGGTGTGGGGGCGCGGCGCTCGGCGAGCGTGTCGGCTCGAGCGCGGCGTACACGGCGCACGTCGTCGCTCCGCTGACGCGGGCGGGTTGGGTCACATCGGTGCCGGGCCCGACCGGTGGATACGAGCTGGTCGTCGACCTCGACGCGGTCTCGTTGCACGACCTCATCGAACTGGTCGAGGGCCCGACCGACGATGGCCGCTGCGTGCTGGTCGATCGTCCCTGCGGGTCGCCCGATCTCTGCGCGTTGCACGAGGCGTGGGCACGTGCTCGTTCCGCGCTCACGACCGAACTCGAGTCCATTCCCATCTCACAGATCATCGAACACGAGGAGACTTCACCATGAACCGTCGACATCTCACACGGGGGGTGCTCGCCGCCGCGCTGGCCTTCGTCGCCATCGCCTGCGCGCCGGACCCTCCCGACGGCGCCGGGAGTGCGGAGCAGGTACGCGAAGCGAGCGTTTCGGCGGTGAGTGCGGCCGGCGTCTTGCAGCCGGGCGACACCGTCGAGTTCTTCGCGTCGGAGTTCTCGTTCGCACCACACGAGATCACCGCGGAGCCCGGCACGTACACGGGCGTGCTGGTCAATCAGGGCGAGGTCGATCACGACATCCACTTCGACAACGGCGAGACGGTCGTCGCCGGGCCTGGCGAGTCGGTCGAATTCGACTTCACGGTCCCCGAGGAGGGGGTGTCGTTCTCGTGCACGATCTCCGGACACGCGGACGCCGGCATGGTCGGCATCGCCAACACCCCGGCGTCACTCGCAGCCGGTGAGCAGGCGGACACGACGGATCACGCGGCGCCGTCCGACGAGTTCCCGGTCGTGGAGCCCGATCCCGACGCTCCGGCGTACATCGTGCGCGATCCCCGTGCTCCGGCCCGAGGAGAGGGTGACGGCGTGACCCTCGTCGAGGGCGGTGCGCCTGATGGTGGCGACCTACTCGAGGTCGAAATGGTGGTCGAGGAGAAGTTGATGACCGTCGCCGAGGGCTATGAGCAACTCGTGTGGACCTTCAACGGAACGGTTCCGGGACCGGTGCTGCGCACCGAGGTCGGCGACACCGTACGCGTCCACCTCGTCAACCCGATCCAGTCCGAAGTTCCGCACTCGGTCGACTTCCATGCGTCGCAGGTCGCCTGGAACGACGAGATGCGCTCGATTGCGCCGGGCGAGGATCTGATCTACGAATTCACCACCGATTACGCGGGCGTCTGGATGTACCACTGCGGAACCGATCCGGTGTTGCACCACATCGCGAACGGAATGTTCGGGATGGTGATCGTCGAGCCCGAGGGAGGGCTTGCACCCATCGACAACGAGTTCTTCCTGGTGCAGAACGAGTGGTACCTCGGGCCACAGGGCGAGGTGTCGTCCTTTGCGAAGGCCAATCAGGCAGCGCCGGCTCCGGATTTCGTGATGTTCAACGGGGTCGCCAAGCAGTATCTCGACAATCCGATCGAGGTTCCGACCGGCGAGGACGTCCGCCTGTACGTGCTCGATGTGGGACCATCCATCGACTCGTCATTCCACATCGTCGGCACGATCTTCCACAACGTGATCAAGGAAGGCGTCCATCTGGTGGAGGGCAACGACGGGAATTGGGGTTCTCAGGCGGTCGACCTCGCGCCTGCCCAAGGTGCCGTGATCGAACTACGTACGGCAGAAGACGGGTTGTATCCGATCGTCACCCATGCGTTCAATTTTCCCGGACGCGGTGCGGTCGGGCTGCTGCAGGCGGGTGACGGCGAACCCTGATTCGGTGAGGTGTCGGCCGTCGGGGGCTGGTCGTGCACCGCCCGGCGGTCAGGCAGAGCGCGAGATTCCGGCGCGCTTGAGCACCCCCGCCTCGACGCCGACGTCACGCCAGCTTGCGTAGGAGATGTTCTTGCTCTCGCTGTAGCTCTTGGCGACGCCGACGAAAGCATCCTCGAGCGCAGCCATGTCGATCGTGTTCGACATCGCCTCGAGTTCGGCATCCAGGTCGCGCCGTTCCTGCACGAGCAACAACTCGTCCATCGGGCTCGCATCGGCCAATTCCGACTCGATTGCATCGAGTCGCTTCTGAACGGTTTCGGCCGTCCGCTTGCGGCCGCGTTTGGGTTTCGTGGCCCGGAGCCCTTCGAGATAATCGCGCACGACTCGACCCTCGGTCCGCCCTTTGGCAAGGGCAGCTTTGTGTTCGTCGGACATTGCTCGTTTTGTTGCCATCGTCGCATTGTACGCACGATGATTGGATGCAATAGCGTTGGCGTCTCATGTTCGAATTGTCATCACATGGACCGGACGTACATGTCGGAATCGGACCGCAGTATCCATGGGGCGGCTTGTATGGTGGGCAGATCGTCGCCCAGGCGCTTCGTGCTGCCACCCTGTCGGTCGACGACGGACTCGAGCCGCATTCGATCCGCGCGTACTTCATCCGTCGCGGCGATGCGTCCGAACCGGTCCGCTACGAGGTCGACCGCATCCGCAACGGCCGATCCTTCGCCACCCGTCGTGTGGTCGCCCGTCAGGCCGTGGGGGCGATCCTGAACGCCGAGAGTTCGTTCCAGCGCCCCGAGGCCTCCGCCGAGGTGCAGACCGTCGAGATGCCCGATGTGCCGCCTCCCGACGTGCTGGAGCAGGAGTCGTGGTCGCCCGCCTTCGAACGGGCGATGGTGCCGCCTGATCGGGTGGTGGACAGTCGCCGCGACGGTGCCGGGCGAGCGGTCGCCTGGATGAAGGTGACCGAGCCGATCGGCGACCCGGCAAACGCCCAGGCGCAGTTGCTGCACCGGTGCTGGCTCGCGTTCGTCTCCGACGACCTCCCGACCGATGCGGTGCACCGAACGCATCCGATGTCGCGGCGCGTCGATGACGGCGATGGCGGCGGCGACCACATGTTCGCTGCGAGCCTGGATCACACCGTCTGGTTCCACCGCGATCTGGCCGCCGACCAGTGGCATCTGCACGACTTCTCGTGTCTCCACTTCGTCGGTGGGCGCGGTCTCGCCCTCGGGCACATCTTCTCCCCGGACGGAGTTCACGTCGCAACGGTCGCGCAGGAGGTCCTGATGCGCGACACTCGCGACCGTGTCTGACACCCCGCCCGGCCCGATCAGCGTGTTCGACATGCTGAAGATCGGCGTCGGGCCGTCGAGCTCGCACACCCTCGGTCCGTGGCGCGCCGCCGAACACTTCGTGCGCGATCTCCGGACCTCGGGTCGCCTCGACCGTGTCAGCGCCGTCCGCGTCGAGCTCTACGGATCGCTCGCCAAGACCGGCCGCGGGCACGGCACCGGGATCGCCGTGATGATGGGACTGAGCGGGAACGACCCCGAGACGTGCGACGTCGACGAGGTTCAACGCCTGGGCCCCAGCACGCTGGCATCCGGACGGTTGGCGGTCGGTGGCACCAGGATCGTCCCGTTCGTGCGTGAGCGGGACATCGTCTTCGACGGAGCGGTCAGCCTCGCGGCGCATCCGAACGGCATGCGGCTCATCGCAACGCTCGACGACGGCGAGATCGTCGAGCAGACGTCGTACTCACTCGGCGGCGGGTTCGTCGCCCACGACCACGTCGCCGGCGACTCGGCCCCAGCAGCGGAGCCCGAGGTCGCACTCCCGTGCCCGATCGAGTCGGCCGACGACCTGACCAGGTGGTGTGGTGCGGACCGGTCGATCGCAGAGGTGGTCCGGGAGAACGAACGACGCTGGCGCACCGACGCCGAGATCGATGCCGGGCTGCTCCGGATCCGTGACGCAATGCGGGACTGCGCGTTCCGTGGCGTGTCGACGACCGGAATCCTGCCGGGCGGGCTCGGCGTCGCCCGTCGAGCGTGCGCATTGCACCGCTCCCTGCTGGGTCCCGTGGATGCACCCGACTCGGCTGCATGGTTCGACGGTGTGCGCCACGCCGACCTCGAGTTCGGCGACACCGTCCGCCTGGTGAGTTGCCTGGCGCTCGCGGTCAACGAGGAGAATGCCGCGTTCGGGCGCGTGGTGACGGCCCCCACCAACGGCGCCGCTGGGGTCATCCCGGCGGTGCTGTTCCATCACCTGGCTGCCAGTCGTGCCGACGATGCCGACATCGACGCCGAGTCGATCCGCTTCCTCCTCGTCGCCGCGGAGATCGGGGCGATCTTCAAGAAGGGGGCGACCATCTCAGCTGCGATGGGCGGGTGCCAGGCGGAGATCGGGGTGTCATCCGCGATGGCAGCCGCGGCACTGACCGAATGTCAGGGCGGGACGGTCGCGCACGCGCTCATGGCAGCGGAGATCGCCATGGAGCATCATCTCGGCATGACGTGCGACCCGATCGGTGGGCTGGTCCAGGTGCCGTGCATCGAGCGCAATGCAATGGGCGCGATGAAGGCGATCTCGGCCGCCCACCTGGCGCTCGCGAGCTCACCAGAACTCGCGCGCGTGTCGTTGGACGACGTGATCGACACGATGTGGTCGACGGCACAGGACATGAACGTGAAGTACAAGGAAACGGCGGAAGGTGGCCTTGCGACCCGTATCCCCGTCAGCGTCGTGGAGTGTTAGCCCGGTAGCTTCACGCCCGTGAGCGAGCTTTCCGCACTGTCGCCGACCCTCGATCGGTTGCGGGCACACGTGCTGGAGCACTCGGTGAAGACCGGCGACTTCGTCCTCAAATCGGGCGCGCGGAGCAGTTGGTTCCTCGACACCAAGCAGACCGCATGTCGAGCCGACGGCATCATCGCGGTGACCGACGCGATCGTCGAGGTGTTCGGCGACGAGCTCGACACCGTCGATGCGATCGGCGGGCTCACGTTGGGTGCCGATCCGATGGCCTATGGCGTCGCGGCCGTGCTCGGGACGCGAGGGTTCGGACTGCGCAGCTTCAGCGTGCGCAAAGAGGCCAAGCAGGGTGGCGTGACGGGTCGCATCGCCGGTGCGCTGCAGCCCGGCGACCGGGTACTCGTCACCGAGGACACCACGACTCGCGGGACATCGCTGATCGAGGCCGTCGAGCAGATCGAGGCCTTCGGGGCCGAGCCCGTGTTCATGAGCGTGATCGTCGACCGCGGTGGCACGTGTGCGGCTCTCGCCGCCGAGCGCAACATCGACTATCGCCCGTTGCTGATCGCCCCCGACCTCGGCTACGACTTCGGCACGTGAGCCGGGCACCGACGCGGTGCAAACGATTTGCCGTGTCCGGTGCAAACGATTTGCCGTGTCCCGGCCCCAACAAATCGCGAACGATTTGCGGGTGCCGGGACGGGGCAGATCGCTGGTGGGGGTGTGCATCCGGGCGACGGCACGCACGACGTTCGGTCGAGGGCCACTCGAACGTCTACGGTTCCTGTCGTTCGATGTGACGTCGGACACGTGAGTCCGTCGATCCGCGGGCCCATCGTCGAAGGAGAAACCGAAGATGGAACAGTTCTGGCGCAACACCGGAGTGCAGCTCGGCAAGCACTGGAAGATCGTCGTGGCGGTGATGGTCGTGCTCACGGGTGTCTTGGCGCTCGGAGCGACGCGTATCGAGTTCGCGACCGGGCAGGACAGCTACCTCAACCCCGACTCGCAGATCGCCATCGACAACGTCGCGTTCCAGGACGACTTCGGCGGCGAGACGATCATCCTGCTGTTCTCCGCCGAGGAGGGTACGACGGTCGCCGACCTCTTCGAGGGCGACAACCTGACCAAGCTCGAGGCGATGACCGCCGAGATCGAGCAGGTCGACGGGGTCTACTCGGCGATCACGCCCTACACCTCGCTCGTGTACAGCTCGGCGCTCGTCGGTGGCCCGACGGGCACCCAGGCGCTCACCGGAGCGCTCAGCCGTGACGAGCCGGCGCCAAGGTGCGCAGCGACGACATCTCGATCTCGCTCGCACGGCGAGGTGCGGTCGGCGCCCAATCCGAGTGGAACATCGGAAACCCGGCCTGGAACGAGGTGCTGATCTTCGACAACACCGGGTTCACGGTCAACGACGCAAACGAACCGGTTGCTCCACCGGCCGACGAACTCGTCATCCGTAAGTCGCTACGTGGCACGTTCCCGAACGTCGAGGGTGGCCCGCTCAACGGGACCGCGGTCGGCGGTATCGTGCTCGCAGGGCAATGCCACGCTCGACGAGCTGACGCTGGCCACCGACGAAGTCGTCGACATCCTCGAGAATCCCGATTACCAGTTCGACGGTTTCGAGCTGACGATCACCGGTTCGCCGATCTACCTGGGTGAGATCAACGACTACCTCAAGGGCGGCATGCTCACGCTCGGCATCGCCGCAATGATCGTGATGGCCGTCATCCTCGCCTTCATCTTCAAGGTGCGGTGGCGCCTCCTCCCGCTGCTCGCCGTGTTCGTCGGCGTGCTGTGGGCCTTCTCGCTGCTCGGATTGATCGGGATCGACCTGTCGCTCGTGACCATCTCCGGCCTGCCGATCCTGATCGGACTCGGGATCGACTTCGCGATCCAGATTCACAACCGGGTCGAGGAGGAGGTCGTGCTCGACAAGGAGGTGCACCCGATCGCTGAGTCGCTGGCGAACGTCGTGCCGCCGCTGATCGTCGCCACGATCACGGGAGTGCTCGCGTTCATGGCGTTGCAGATCTCGAAGGTGCCGATGATCCGCGACTTCGGCGTGCTCCTCGCGGTCGGCGTGATCGTGTTGGTGACCGTCGGCATCGTGATCCCGGCCTCCGCGCTCGGGATCCGGGAATGGACGAAACGAACCGACGAGCGCAAGGAGTCGGCGGTCGAGAAGCTGGTCGTCAAGCTCGGCGGGCTGCCGACCAGCTTCGGACTCCCGATCGTGGTCCTCGCGACGATCCTGTTCGTCGGCGGTGTGCTCGTCGAGGGACGCACCAAGATCCAGTCCGATCCGGTCAAGTGGATCGACCAGGGCAGCCAGACCGTGAGCGACATCGACCGGCTCGCCGGCCGAGACCGATTTCGCCTCGACGCTCGGTGTGCTCGTCGCGTCGAACAACGTGTTCGACCAGGACGTCGTCGATCTGATCTACGAGTTCACGGTCGACGCGGAGGCGCGTCCGCAGGTCGTCGCGTCGTCGAGCCTCGTCGGCACATTGGAGAAGATCATCGACATCGACGGGGCGAACCGCATCGCCCCCACCTCGGCCGACATCGTGAACGCCGCCACTGCGGCCCGCGAGGACACGCCGGCGATCGCACGGGCACTGGTGAACGAGGACAACACCGCGGCGCAGATCAACCTGCGTCTCGAGCAGGGGAGCCTCGAGGAGCGCGCCGTGCTCGTCGACGAACTGGCCGCCGACCTCGATCGGCGGATCGCCGAACTCGACCTGCCCGACGACAGCATCCTCGTCACCGGGTTGTCGCGAGGGGCAGGAGGCCGTCAAGGCCACACCTGCCGGCTTGGCGACGGTCGGGATCGGACTCCTGGAGAACCTCAAGGCCAATCGCGCCAACCTCACGTATCTCGCGCTCGTTGCCGCCGGCGCTGTTCCTGGTCCTGCGGTTCCGCAGCCTCAGCCGTGCCGTGCTCGCGCTGGTGCCGGTGCTGCATGGCGGTCGGCGCATCGTCGCTGTTCGTCGGGCTGCTCGGGTTCGAGCTGAGCCCGCTGACGACGGTGTCGGGCCCGCTGGTGATCGCAACCTGTGCCGAGTTCTCGGTCCTGATCATGGGCCGATATCTGGAGGAACGCCAGGCCGGGCGAGAACCGCGCGACGCCACCGACATGGCGGCGAGCCGCACCGGGCGCGCGTTCTTCACCTCGGCGATGACCACGATCGGCGGCTTCGCCGTGCTCGTCCTGTCGCCGCTGCCGTTGCTCCGCGACTTCGGAATCATCGTCACCCTCAACGTCGCGATCGCCCTCCTCGCGGCGCTCGTCGCGATGCCGCCACTGCTCGTGTGGATCGATCAGAAGGGGTTGCTCGGCACGCAGGAGCAGGGCATCGACACCGCACATTCGGTCCGGCTCGCTGCGGTGATGCCCGGCAAACAGATCGTTCCCGCAGCGATCGGCGGCGTGTTGTTGATCGCCGCAGCGATCGGTGTGTACGCGACCGCCGACACGTCGAGCGGTGCGACGGAGGAGGTCGCCTTTGCCGCCGTGCCGCTGCCGACCACGACCACGACGACGACGACCACGGTCGCCCCGCCGCCCACGGTGGCGGGCGAGGTACCCGACGGGCCGCTGATCGACCCGTCGGGGTTCGGCGACGAGAAGCCGGCGTCGGTGGTCGGCGGGGTGCTGTTCGATCTGCTGACCGACCCGGAGATCGGTGTCGCGCCGAACGTGGCGAACTGCGCCATCGAGACGCTGGCAACGCGCATCTCCGACGACGAACTCCTGGCACTCGGTGCCGCAACCGGTGAGCCGGCGGCGGTCGAACCGGTGGCGCAGGCCGCGCTCGACTGCGGCATCACGCAGAACCAGATCGACCGGGCGGTCGCGAAGCTCCGCAACGAGCCACTGCCACCGATCGAGGAGCCGGCCGCGGAGGAACCGGCGCCGCCCGCCGAGCCGGAGATCGACCTGAGCGGCTTCTCCGCCGATCGTCCGACCGACGCGGTCGAGGGACCGTGTTCGATCTGCTGGTCGGCGGTGGCGATGCCGGCTATGTCGGTCAGGGCGTCGAGCCGCATGGCGGCGAACTGTGCGATCGAGACGACGATTGCCGACCACGGCGCGACGACGCTCACGTTGCTCGCCGCCGGAGATCCGACGGCGGTCGCCAACGTGAAGTCGTCGGTCGCGAAGTGTGGGCTCGGGCCAGAGGTCGTCGACGGCGCCGCCACCGAGTTCGGCGGCGGCTGAGCCTGCTCACACGGCGACCCGGCCGGCACCGCACCGGTCGGTGATCGGACCGGTCAGTCGATGAGCGTGTCGCTGCGGACGCGCGCCGCCTCGGCGGCGATGTGTTCGTCGAGCACGCGACCGAACAACTGCGTCGTGCGTTCGACTCGACCGATCACTCCGGCTTCTGCGGTGTAGGCGAAGATCGCGGCATGGCGGGGCACCGAGTCGTCGGCGACGCGGGTGACGCGGTGGAGCGAGTGTCGGCCGCGGAAGATCTGCATGTCGCCCGGCCGGAGGTCGAGCGTGGTGATCGTCGAGCGCGCCGCCGGTTCGTCGTCGAGGACGGCCTGGATCCGCTCGAAACCCTCGTCGCCATCCGACCGGATCGCCGGCACGAACTCGAACCGCCCGCCGCCGTCGGCCTCGGCGACGAGCACGGTGACGGCGAAATCGTTCGTGTCGAAGTGCCACGTGAACTGCTGACCGGGATCGAGGATGTTCGCCGTGAGTCCGGCGAGCGGGTCGGCGTAGCAGTGGAGTTCGTCGAGTTCGAGACAGGCGGCGACGAACCGGGTGAGCGCATCGGACCGAAACAGCGAGGTCATCGGTCCCGACGGCTCCCACGAATCGCCGGGGATGAATCCGCTGGATCGTTCGATGAACGTGTTCACCGGGTGATGTGTCGGATAGCCGGGGTCGACGGTGGTGTGGAAGTACGGGTTCATCACCTCGGTCGAGTAGTGGGTCGTGTGCTTCCGCGAGACGATCTCGGCATCGAGAGCGGCGACTCCATCGTCGGAGACGAGTCCGCGGATGATGGCGCAGCCGGTCGAACGCAGCGCCGCGTGCGGCCTCGGCGATCGTGGCGATGACCGCTGGATCATCGGGCCGATCGAGCGGATATCGCTGCAGGTCGAGCAGGTCGGAGAGTGGCGTGGTGTGGGGCGCGTTCATCGGTCGGTCACCTCCCAGGGTGGGGTCCAGTCGCCGGGGACCCGGAAGTCGAGTCCGGTGTCGTCCTCGAGCCGTTTCGCGACGTGCAGTTCGCCGACGTCGCGCCCGTAGCGGTCACCCGCGTCGGCGAACACCGCTCGCGCGGCGTCGGTCATCAGCAACTCGGCGTCGACGCCTGCCTGGAGTTCGTCGAGCAGTCCGAGGTCCTTCAGACAGAGATCGAGTGTGAACGACGGGTCGTAGTGTCCTGCGAAGATCGACGGCGCGTCGTGTCGGGCGACGAAGGAGTCGCCGACCGAGTCGCAGATCGCCCGGTACAGCACCGGGAGTTCGACGCCGTGCGACATGCCGACCGCGAACCCCTCGCCGAGCGCAGCGGCGGCGACGAACCAGAGCTGGTTCGTGACCAGCTTCACGACGTTGCCGGTCCCGAGCGGGCCGCACGCGATGACCGTGCCGAGATGGTCGAGCACGGCCGTTGCGCGCGCTCGACGGGCGCCATCGCTCCACCGACGAACAGCGTGAGGCGACCGTTGCGTGCACCGTCGACCGCCCCGGTCACCGGGGAGTCGACCACGTCGACGCCGTCGGGAGCTTCGTGGGCGAGTTCGGCGACGAGTTCCTTGCGGTTGGTGGTCAGATCGACCCAGAGTGAGCCCGGCCGGAGCGCCGCGAGCGCGCCTCCGCCGCGCATCACCGCCTCGACGTGGTCCGGTCGCGGCAGCGAGGTGAGCAGCACGTCGGACGTTGCAGCGCAGGCGGCCGCCGACTCGGCTGCGAGCGCGCCGTTTGCCGTCACCCTGGTTGCGTCGAGGTCGAATGCGTGGACCATGTAGCCGGCCGCGACGAGCCGCTCGACACATCGGCCCGCCCATGTTGCCCAGTCCGATGAATCCGATCGTGTCCATGCCACTCCTGACGTGTCACCGATCGATCTGATCGGCCCCGGCTCCACTCTCGTGATTGTGGCACCGAGATTCAATGAGTGATGTGCCGGGCCCGAGGACGACACATCGTTCCCGGACTGCGACGATGGAGGCGATGAGCGCCATCGACGATCTCGGAGCCGTGTGGCGGGTGGTGTTCGACGAGGCGTGGGCGTCCTTTCAGGCCGGCAACTTCGGCATCGGGGCCGCCCTCGTCGACCCGATCGATGGCGCGATGGTGGCCGTCGGCCGCAACCGAGTCGCGCAGACGACGCAGCGAGCCGCGGACACTGTCGGGGAACATGACGGCCCACGCCGAGATGAATGCGTTCGCCGGTCTCGATCGATTCAACGCCGACGGGCTGCTCCTCTACACGACGCTCGAGCCGTGTTTGATGTGCGCGGCGGCGGCGATGCAGCTCAAAGTGGCCCACGTGCACTTCGGGGCCGCCGACGAGTTCTACGTCGGGATGAGCGAACTCTGGTCGAAGCACGAGGTCACTGCAGAGCGACAACCGACGTCGACCGGGCCGTTGCCCGGTGATCTGGCGCGGTTTCGCGCGGCTGCTCCCGATGTTCTTCACACTGCGGCACTTCGCCGGTCGCACCGCCGAACAGCGGGCGCGTCTGGCGCATCCTGATCTCGCAGAGATCATCGATCGTGCTCACGGCGACGACGTGTTCGCCGACATCGTTCGGTCGGGAACCGCCGACGACGCCGTGCGCCATCTCCTCGGACGCGCAGCGCCCGACGTGTGACAGTACGGGTCAGACCCGTACTGTCACGCGTGCGGCGCTTGAAGGTTCGGGGGTCTGGTTTGCTTGACTGTGGCCGATGGCCGAACCCATCAACGTCTCCGAATCCGTCCGCCTCGAACGAGAGGGCGACGTCGCGCTCGTGATCGTCGACAATCCGCCGGTCAACGCACTGAGCTGGCACGTCCGCCAGGGGCTCTTCGACGGGATCACCAAAGCGACCGACGACGGCGCCAAGGCGATCGTCGTCATCTGCGACGGTCGGACGTTCATCGCCGGTGCCGACATCAGCGAGTTCGGCGGCGGTGCGCCTCAAGCCGTCGGTCTCCACGAGGTGCAGGCCGCGATGGAAGACGCTCCGGTGCCGGTGATCGCTGCGATTCACGGCACGGCGCTCGGCGGCGGACTCGAGGTCGCGCTCTGCGCCCACTACCGGGTGGCCGTCGCGTCCGCGAAGTTCGGTCTGCCCGAGGTGAACCTCGGCCTGCTCCCGGGTGCCGGCGGCACGCAGCGGCTGCCGCGCCTCGTCGGGGTGCCCAAGGCACTGGAGATGATGACGACAGGTCGCCACATCAGCAGCGGCGAGGCGCTCGACGGCGGGCTCGTCGACGACGTCGTCGACGGCGACGTCACGGCACTGCGCGACGCCGCCATCGCATTCGCCAACCGTGCTGTCGCCGAAGGCCTGCCGCTGCTCCGAGTACGCGACCGCGACGAGAAGGTGGCCGAGGCGCGCGGGAACGAGCAACTCTTCGCCGACTTCCGCGCGGGCATCGCCCGCAAGACCCGCGGGTTCCTCGCCCCCGAGTACAACATCCGGTGCATCGAGGCGGCAGCCAACCTGCCGTTCGACGAGGGCCTCAAGGTCGAGGGCAAGCTCTTCATGGAGTTGATGACCGGCCCGCAGTCCGCGGCACAGCGCTACTACTTCTTCGCCGAACGCGCGGCGAACAAGATCCCCGACATCGCCAAGGACACGCCACTGATCGACGTGCAGAAGGTCGGCGTGCTCGGGGCCGGCACGATGGGCGGCGGTATCGCGATGAACTTCGCCAACGTCGGGATCCCGGTGACGATCGTCGAACGCGACCAGGAGTCGCTCGATCGTGGGCTCGGTGTCGTGCGCAAGAACTACGAGCGGTCCCGCACGACCACCGCACAGCAGGTCGAGGAGCGGATGGCGTTGATCACCGGATCGACCGACAAGGCCGACTTCGCCGATTGCGACATGGTCATCGAGGCCGTCTTCGAGGACATGGCACTCAAGCAGTCGATCTTCCGGGAGCTCGACGAAATCTGCAAGCCGGGTGCGCTGCTGGCATCGAACACGTCGGCCCTCGACGTGAACGAGATCGCGGCCGTCACCTCTCGCCCCGAGAGCGTCATCGGCATGCACTTCTTCTCACCGGCAAACGTGATGAAGCTCCTCGAGAACGTGCGCGGCGAGAAGTCGAGCGACTCGGTCGTCGCCACCACCATGGCGATCGGCAAGAAGATCGGCAAGGTCTGCGTGATGGTCGGGGTGTGCCCGGGCTTCGTCGGCAACCGGATGCTGTTCATGCGCGGCGCCGAGGCCGAGCGGATGATCCTCGAGGGCGCCACACCGGCACAGGTCGACAACGTGCTGTACGAGTTCGGGTTCCCGATGGGCCCCTTCTCGATGAGTGACCTCGCCGGTCTCGACATCGGCTGGAAGGAGGAGACGTCCTCGTCATCGACGATCCGCGAGATCCTCTGCGAGAACGGTCGACGCGGTCAGAAGAACGGTCGCGGCTACTACACGTACGACCCCGAGACTCGGGCGGCAACGCCCGATCCCGAAGTCGAGCAGCTGATCAAGGACTTCGCGGTCGGTCAGGGCGTCGAGCAGCGCGAGGTGAGCGACCAGGAGGTGCTCGAACGGCTGCTGTACCCGATGGTCAACGAAGGGGCGAAGATCCTCGACGAGAAGATCGCGATCCGCGGCAGCGACATCGACGTCGTGTGGGTCAACGGCTACGGCTGGCCGGTGTACCGCGGCGGCCCGATGCACTGGGCCGACTCGGTGGGGCTCGCCGAGATCGTCGAGCAAGATCGAGGGGTACAGCACGTCGCTCGGTGGCAGGCACTGGGAGCTCAGCCCCTTGTTGAAGTCACTCGCCGAATCGGGCGGCCAGCTCCAGACCTACTCCGGCTGATTCACGGCGCGCTCGAGCGCTGCGACCATCTGCCATGTGAACACCGATCCGAGGAACACCCGTTGGGCGACGCCGCGACGCTTCGAGCCGAGCTGCGTGGTCACGCCGGCGTACAGGAGTGTCGCGGCGTTCGTGCCCGCGCAGCCGGCGCTGATGCGACGGAACCAGCGGGGCCCGTCGCCACGTGCTGCGACGATCGGCGTCGCCGTCCACGCGACGAAAGTGGCCACGCTTGCAACGGTGTGGATCGTGTCGATCCGGGTGGCCTCCGGGTCGATGCCCGGTCGCGGGCAGTCGCGGCGCGCTCGCGGGGAAGAGCCCTGCAGTGAGGACGCCGAGCCCACAGGCCCGTGTGAGCAGTGTGGTGCCCGTGCTGCGCATGGGCATCAGCAGGTTGGCCACGGACAAGCGCGACGAACCCCGGCACCATCACCAACGCCGAGCGTTGTCCGGCCGCTGCGAGCCCGCTGATGTGATGCGACCGATGGGAGTAGCCCGGCTGCAGTGTTGCGGCACCCGCGGCAGCACCCGCGAAGGCCATCGGTCCCCAGATGGCGGCGATGCGTCGAACGAGCGTCACCTCTGAGTGTGACGGGTCGGGGCAGCTGATGTCGAGCATCGACGTGAGAACGCAACGAACCCCCGCCGGCGGCGGGGGTTCGTGGTGCGGTGGTCTCGACCGGCGTCGATCCGGTGACCTCTCACTTTTCAGGCGAGCGCTCTGCCAACTGAGCTACGAGACCATCTCCCAGGGTTTCCCCTGTATGCACAAAAGCCACTCTCCAATCGCTTGGTGAGTGGCCCCTGTTGGCGGTCCCGACGGGATTTGAACCCGCGACCTCCGGCTTGACAGGCCGGCGTGAACTCCTGACTTCACCACGGGACCAGTATGTATTCCGGGCGGCTGTCAACCCGCCGTGTTGTCTGATGCGTTCCCGCATCGCACCCCCAACGGGATTCGAACCCGTGCCGCCACCTTGAAAGGGTGGTGTCCTAGGCCACTAGACGATGGGGGCCTATTCGAGGCGTGGACCTCTTCTCGTTGAGAGCGACATGAATCTAACAGCGCCACCCGGTCGTTCCACGCGCGTGCGGAATCGTGCGGCACGTGCCGTTGTGCAGGCGTTTCGATCGACGGTCTAACGTCCGCAGGATGCAGTGGCGAGGACGACGTGGCAGGCTCAACCGGCTCGGTGTCGGCGTTGGCGTCGCCTACCTCCTGGGCACGATCTCGACGGCTGACATCGTGGTCTCGAAGATGGCGGGGCCAGATCTGCGCTCCCAGGGCACCGGCAACCCGGGCGCGGCGAACGCGATGAAGGTCCTCGGCACCAAGGCGGGACTCGCCGTGATGGCGGGCGACATCTCCAAGGGCGTCGCGGCCTGTGCGGTGGGCGGGGCCCTCGCGGGCCCGTCCGGTGCACATCTCGCCGGGACGGCAGCCGTCGCGGGGCACTGCTATCCCGTCTGGAACGGGTTCCGCGGTGGCAAGGGCGTGGCGGCGAGCGTCGGCCAGTGCCTTGCCACGTTCCCGGCGTACTTCCCGGTCGATCTCGGCGTCGCCGCCGCGACCGCGGCCGTGCCCGCGTGGAAACAGCGAGCGTTCGCCGCAACGCTGGTGTCGAGTGGCTTCTGGGTCATCGGTGCCGTCGTGTGGTGGGCCAAGGGGTGGCGCAACCTCTGGGGTCCGAAACCCACCATCATGCTGCCGATCAGCGCACTGCTCTCGAGCGCCATCATCGCCGAGCGGTTCGTCGCCGCCAACACGCGTGGACAGGCGGCAGCGGCATCCTCGGGGGCGCCGAGCCTGACCGAGGCCGACAGGTGATCGGGCTCGTCGTCGACTCCAACAGCCAACTTCCCGCCGAACTGGCCGAGCGCTTCTCGATCGAGATCGTGCCGCTCGTGGTCAGCATCGATGGACGCGACCATCTCGAAGGCGTCGACCTCGACGTCGACGACTTCTACGCCGCATGGGATGGCGGCCACACCCCGGTGATCTCGACGAGCCAGCCCGCACCGGGAGCGTTCGTCGAGGCCTACACCCGCCTCGCCGACCGTGGCGCGACCGAGGTGCTGTCGATCCACATCGCAGCAGCGATGAGCGGGACACTCAACGCGGCGCGCATCGCCTCCGGCATGGTCGACGTGGCGATTCGTCTCGTCGATACCGGCACCGCGAGCTTCGGGATCTCGTGCTGTGCGTGGGCTGCTGCCGAGGTCGTGGCCGCCGGCGGGTCGGTCGACGCGGCGGCCGACGTGGCGTCGGCCCGCGCCGCCTCGCTGCGCACGTCGTTCGTGGTGGGGGTACCCCGGCTCATCGACCGATCCGGCCGCGTCGGGCTGGGAGTCGAGGACGCTGTCCGCCGACGGCATCCCGATCCTCGCGATGACCGGCCCCGACTTCTCGGTGCTCGCCACGGTGCACGACCTCGACGCCGCCGTTGCCGCGATGGTCGACGACGCGTTGGCCTGGCCGCCGAGCGACGAGCGCGGCCTCCGCATCGCGGTCGGGACGTCCGACGCATCGAGTCGACCGATGTCGATCGCGCTCACCGAGGCGCTCCAGGACCATCCTGCCGTGGCCGAGTTGCTCCAGTACCGGATCGGGCCGAGTGTGGGCGCCCACACCGGTCCCGGAACCTCCGGCCTGTTCGTGTTCTGACCTGGTCGGCCCGCCGCCGCCTGCGGATCAGACCTTGGCGAGCGGGTTCCGCGTCGGTGCGGCTGGCACGGTCACGGAGTTCGGCCGGCACCACGGGAAGCAGCATCCCGTACGGTGCCGCGTTGTAGAGATGGTGGATGCGGTGCGCCTCCGCGAGCCGTTCGAAGACCTCGATCCGGCGTCCGGCGAACCACCCCACGCGTTGGTGGATGTAGACGTCGTGGACCAGTGCATAGGCCGCGCCATAGAGCGTGACGCCGACCGCCGCGGGGATCAATGGAGCGAACCCGTCGAGGTTGAAGCCGGCGAACAGCGCGAGATTGACGATCCCGGCGAACATCACCGGGTACCAGTCGTTCAACTCCCACCGGGAATCGTGGCGCTGGTGGTGGCTCCTGTGCAGGAACTCGCCGACGCCGTGCATGATCCAACGGTGCGTCGCCGCGGTGATCGGCTCCATCACCACGAACGCCACGACGGCGATCAAGATCCACGACACGTTCACGCTTTGAACGATAGACCCCGGGTCAACCGACCCGGTCGATTCTCCACCGAAGTGACACGATGCCGTCATGGAGGAATCGATCCCGGAATTCGACACCCTGAACGTCAGCGTCGATGGGCGTATCGGCCGGCTCACGCTCAACCAGCCCGAGAAGCTCAATCCGCTGGGCACCGTGCCGCTCGCGGAGATCGCCGATGCCGCGGCGTGGTTCGACACGACTGAGGCGAGCGTCGTGATCGTGACGGGGGCCGGCCGCGGGTTCTCGTCGGGGTTCGACCTCCGCGAGTTCGCGGGCGGCCCCAACGCCACCCCGCACGACAATCGCGCCCAAGCCGACCTCGGCAGGCTGATGGCCGAGGCGATGGAGCGGATGCGGGCCTTGACGATCGCGGCGATCAAGGGGCCGTGCGTCGGCGGCGGTGTGGTGCTCGCCGGCGCGTGTGATCTGCGGATCGCCGCCGACGACACGGTCTTCTCGATCCCCGAGGTCGACCTCGGGATCCCGCTCGCATGGGGCGGTATCCCACGGCTGGTCCGCGAGATCCCACCGGCGATCGTCCGCGAGCTCGTGCTCACGTGTCGGCCGTTCGATGCGGACGAGGCACGATCGCTCGGGTTCGTCAATCGGGTCGTGCCCCGAGACGAGCTCGAACGCGGCCGTCGACGAACTGGCCGAGCAGCTCGCCCGGAAGGCGCCGTCGGTCGTTCGGGCCACGAAGCGTCAGGTGAACGCAGCGCTGGAGAACGTTGCCTCGACCGCGGGGGCGTGGGCCGACGCCGATCAGCTGGGAGCGGCCCTCGGCGATCCCGAGGCGCGAGCCGCCGCCCGGGACTATCTCGCGCGCAGCGGCCGCTGACGTCGACGACGCTCAGGCGTAGGTGGCGAGCGCATCGGTCAGCGACGATGTCGGCGACGCCCGGGGCCTCGGCCACCGCAGCGAGCCACTTGGGACGGAAGCTGCTCGCGACCGTGATCGGAGTGGCCACCGGTGCGCCGGCGTTCGCGAGATTCACGAACGAGACGGCGTAGTCGCCCGGTCGGAGGTCCCGTCCCAACTCGACCAGCGCGTACGGGTCGGGACTGGTGCCGTCGGTGTCGAGCGCGAAGACCGATTGCGACGTCGGCCCGGTCGGCCCGCCGGCCAGTCCGGGCCCGTCGGTGAGGATCGCACCGTGGATCTGGCTCGCCCGGGCGCCCGCGATCTGGAGGGCCACGTACGCGCCGAGGCCACGGCCGAGCACGGTGATCGACCGCGTCCGGGATCACCGTCGGTGAGGTGGTCGAGTGCGTGGTCGACGTCGGCCATCAGCAGCTCGGGCGAGTAGCCACCGCCGGCGGGCACCGTCGAATCGCCGTGACCGGTGAAGTCGAGTGCTGCGATCGGCCCCGGCCACGACGCGCACCAGTGGGGGACGGAGGTCGGCGAGCGGTCGCCGAAACCGTGCAGCAGCAGCAGTGGTCGCGAAGGGATCGACCGGGTCGAGCGGTTCGGGACGCAGGTGATGCAGCGCCAGATCGATCTTGTTGTGGCGCAGCATCACGGGTGACGCGTTCATGCCGGAGCCCCGACGAAGTCGAGCACGAGCCCGCTCACGAGGTCGGGCTGCTCGATGTGCACGAAGTGGCCGACGTCGTCGAGCACCTCGCAGCGCCCGTCCATCGGCATGTACGGCAACACCTTGTGCGGTGGAGTCCCCCAGCCCATCTCCTCCATCTCGGCCCCGAGGATGCCGAGGAACGGCATCGGGAGCCCGGGCAGGCGCATCAGCATCCACTCGGGTCGCCACGGACCGAATCCGCCGAAACGCAGCGACGGGTCGATCTTCCATCGCCACCCGTCCGTCGGACTCGAAGCCGCCGGTCGTGACGAGCCGACGCAGCCACTCGTGTGGGAGCCGCGGGTTCATCCGCCCGCGGCGCCGGGCCAGGTCGTCGAGTGTGCCGGGCTTGCGGCTGGCGCTCGCCGTGCCGCGTCGATGGTCGAGCCATCCGGCCAGGTCCTTGGCGAGCATCGTGGTGCGCTCGTGCTCGGCCAGGTCGGGCATGTTCCGCTTGTACGGGATGCCGTCCATGTTGACCAGGCAGCGGAACCGATGGGGCTGAGCATCGGCGAGTTGCGTCATCAGCGCGCCGCCCTTCGAGTGTCCGACCACGGGGATCGGTCGACCGCCGGCGACGTGGTCGAACACGGCGAGCGTGTCGCGCATGTCGCCGTCCCACGAGTAGAGCGATGCGTGCTCGCTGTTGCCGTGGCCGCGCTGGTCCCAGGACACGACGCGCCAACCTGCGTCGGCGAGCTTCGGGGCGAAGCCGTCGAAGGTGCGCGCGAAGTCGAATCCGCCGTGCATCATCATCAGCGGCTGGAGCATCGGCTGCGCCCCATTCGTGGACCGCGATCCGCACGCCGTGGGCCGGGAGGTCGTACGTGCGATCGGGGCGTCGAGCGCCGGGAAACGGCGATTCTCCGTGTTCGTCGAGACCGGAGTCGTCGTGAGGGCTCGCCATCGGGCCGACGGTAGTGGAGGGCATGGCACCGGCCCCAGGCCGAATGGAGGATGACCGTGGCGTCGGCGACCGACGGCATATCATCAGTGACATGCATGAGGGGTCGGGACCGACGCGGGCGTCGCAAGCGGCGCACAGCGCGCTGGCGATGCTCATGATCGTCGCCGCCGGAGTGTTCTCGGCGTGTGGAACGACCGACAAGGCGTCGCGTGCAGACGCTTCCGCCCCTCGAGACCACGACGACCACGACGACCACGACCACGACCGTGCCGGTCGAACGGTTCTATACGGTGCAGCGCGGCGACATCCTCGCGGTGATCGCCACCGAACGCGGGGTCACGGTCGAAGCGATCGTCGAGTTGAACGATCTGGTCAGCGCCGACGCGATCCAGGCCGGGCAGGTGCTGGAGATTCCTCCCAACGTCCGCGACTGATCGCCGGCGGCGGGGCGACCGCCGGCCAGATGACCAATGGCCCTGTCGACGGCCACCGGCATTCATAGACTCGGAGTCATGAGCTTTTGGCCGAACGCTGACCACTGGAGCGTCAAGATTCCGCTCGACACTCCGCATCCCCGCCTCGATGCCCTCGCCGACACCGGCGTCGCCATGCTGACCGATGCTCCCTTCGAGGTTCCTGCATCCGAGTACGAGGCACTCGAGTACATGGACTGGAAGTCCGGCGGCGACACCAATTTCGCTCCGATCGCCACGGCCGACGGTGAGCTCGACTGTCGTGGCTTCTGGGACAAGGGCAAGACCGACAAGGACGCCGAGTGGACATCCAATGCCGCGATCGCTCCCACGATTCGTGACTACGTCGATGGCGTGGGTGCCAACTTCGGCCGCGTCCGCACGATCAAACTCGAGCCCCAGGATCGCGAGGCGGCGATCCGCAGCCTCCACCGTGACGACAACAACCGTTTCAATCCCGACAACGAGGGATGGGTCGTACGTTCGTGGGTGGAGCTGACCGACAACCCCGACAGCTACATGCTCCTGATGGACAACGACGAGCACGGCCTGCCCGACCCGTCGACCGAGGTCCGTGTCCCGCTGCACAAGGGTGCCCGCTTCGTGGTCGACACGCAGCGGCTGTGGCACGTGGTCGTCCACAACGGCACTGCCCCGCGCTACGCATTGATCACCAGCTTCGAATCGGGCCCCGCCCTCGACACCTTCATCGCCGCGAACACCCCCGTCCCCGCCGACGCCTGACCGTGACACGACGGGTCTGACCCATCACGTCACGCGTGACGTGATGGGTCAGACCCGTCATGTAACGCGGTGGGAGGCGGCGATGTCGGCGATGTCGCGCATGATCTTGGCGATCTCGAAGTCCTTCGGCGTGTAGACTCGGGCGATCCCGATCTCCGCAAGGCGCAGCCGATCGTCCTCGGGGATGATGCCCCCGACCACGACCGGGATGTCGACGCCCATCTCCGACAGGTGCCGGAGCACGTCGGGGACCAGCTCGAGGTGGGAGCCCGACAGGATCGACAGCCCGATCACGTCGGGGTCCTCGTCTCGCGCCGATGCTGCGATCTGCTCGGGCGTGAGCCGGATCCCGGAGTACACGACCTCCATCCCCGAGTCGCGGGCTGCGACCGCGATCTGTTCGGCCCCCGACGAGTGCCCGTCGAGGCCGGGCTTGGCGACGAGGAGCTTCGGCGGGCCGCCGGCGATCGACTTCACGTACTCAGCGACCTCGCTCAGCCCGGCGGCTGATGCGGTGGCTCCACCGACGCCGGTCGGCGCCCGGTACTCACCGAACACCTCACGCATCACGGTGCCCCACTCGCCGGTGGTCCCGCCGGCCTTCGCCAGCGCGATCGACGGCGGCATCACGTTGTCACCCTCGGTTGCCGCCCGACGCAGCTCGTCGAGCGCGGCGTCGACGGCCGCCTGGTCTCGGCGCGACCGCCACGCGGCGAGCTCGTCGATCGCCTGCTGCTCGACCGCGTGGTCGACCTTCATGATGTTGTTCTCGCCGCTGAGCGGTGACTCGGCGGTCTCCACGAAGTCGTTGACGCCGATCACCTTCTGCTCGCCGGATTCGATCCGTCGCGTCCGTGCCGCCATCGACGACACGAGCCGCGACTTCAGGGTCTCGACCGCCTCGAACGCCCCGCCCAGCGACAACACCTCGTCGAGTTCGGCCTGGGCGGCAGCGCGGAGCTCGGCGGTGCGGCGCTCCACCACGACCGACCCCTCGAACAGATCGTCGTGTTCGAGGAGGTCGGTCTCGAACGCGAGCACCTGCTGCATCCGGAGCGACCACTGCTGGTCCCACGGGCGGGGGAGCCCGAGCGCCTCGTTCCACGCGGGCAACTGCACCGAGCGGGCGCGGGCATCCTTCGACAACGTGACCGCCAGCATCTCGAGCACGATCCGCTGCACGTTGTTCTCCGGCTGGGCCTCGGTCAGCCCCAGCGAGTTGACCTGCACCCCGTACCTGAACCGAAGCGCCTTGGGATCGGTCACGCCGTAGCGCTCGCGGCCGATGTCGGCCCACATCGCGGTCATCGCTCGCAGCTTGCAGATCTCCTCGACGAAGCGGATACCGGCGTTGACGAAGAACGAGATCGATCCGAAGACCTGCGAGAACTTCTCGTCACCGACCTGGCCCGACTCCTTGACGGCGTCGAGCACGCCGATCGCCGTTGCGAACGAATAGGCGATCTCCTGCACCGGCGTCGCGCCCACCTCCTGCAGGTGATACGAGCACACGTTCATCGGGTTCCACTTGGGTGCGTGTTCGGCGCACCAGGCGACCATGTCGACGATCAGTCGCCGTGACTCGGCCGGCGGGAAGATGTAGGTGCCGCGCGACAGGTACTCCTTGACGATGTCGTTCTGCGTCGTCCCGCGCAGCTCGCCAGCGGACGTCCCCTGCTCCTCGGCGTTCGCGACGTACAACGCCAGCAACCACGCAGCTGTCGCGTTGATGGTCATCGACGTGTTCATCTGGCCCGGCGGGATCTGGTCGAGCAGGGTCCGCATGTCGCCGAGGTGGGCCACCGGGACGCCGACCTTGCCGACCTCTCCCTTCGACATCGGGTCGTCGGGGTCGTAGCCGGTCTGTGTCGGCAGATCGAACGCGATCGAGAGCCCGGTCTGCCCCTTGGCCAGGTTGGTCCGATACAGCTCGTTGGACGCCGCTGCGGTGGAGTGACCCGAGTACGTCCGCATCATCCATGGGCGGTCGCGTTCGCGCGCTGGGGTGATGTCGGTTGGCGTCTCGGTCGCCTGATCGGTCATGTCGAAAGTCTCGTCGGCGGAGGTCTGATCACCAAACGGAGATCGGGAAGGCGGAACCGGCGTCGAGATCCGAAAGTAATGCTCAAGTCCCGCTGCGATGGCGCCGAAGCATTGACTGTCCCCGGAACAACAGGGGGCAACAAGATCTCCCGAGAACAGCTGGGTCCTCCCCTTGCCCAGCCGTTTCTCGGGGCCGGGTTTCCCTTGGCGGGAACCACGCCGGTCGGATGGCGGATCCGACCGGCGAAGGACGAGAAGGAGCGATGGGTCCCACCCATCGCTCCTTCAGTCGTTTTCGACCGTGGTTCGACCCTCGGTGTCCACACCGAGGGTCACCATCGACAGGCGCCGCAGGTAGTCGGGTCGCGGGATCTCGATCACCCCGAGCGACTCCAGGTGCGGCGTGGTCCACTGGACATCGAGCAACGGGGCGTCGGTCGCCCGGAGCCACTCGACGAGTTCGACCAAGGCCACCTTCGACGCATCGTTCGCGCGATGGAACATCGCCTCGCCGGCGAACAGGCCCCCGATCCGGACGCCGTACAGGCCGCCGACGAGCACGTCGTCCGCGTAGACCTCGAACGAGTGGGCCCAGCCGAGATCGAACAACCTGACGTAGGCCGCGATGAACTCCTCGGTGATCCACCGGCCTTCGCGCTTCGGATCGGCGCACCCGCGCATCACCGCCTCGAACGTGGTGTCCATACGCGCCTCGTATCGGCGTCGGCTGCGGTGGAGTGAGCGGCTGACGTGCAGTCGGTCGAGGGGAAGGATTCCGCGTGGATCAGGGGAGTACCACGCAACCTTGCTGCGTCGTCGGTCCGGATCGACCGGCATCGGGAACAGTCCCGACCGGTACGCCGCGAGCAGGGTGCCGGGCTCGAGATCGGCACCGACTGCGATGAGGTCGTTGCCCGCCTCGGCGTCGGCCGGGTCGGGCATGACGTATCGGGATGGCGCCGGCCGAACGAGGGGTCGCACCGGAGCCATGGCGCTCACCTCACCAGACTTCTCCACGGGTTGTCGAACCGGACGCTCGAGCGCTCGACCGCAGTCCGATGTCAGTAGGCGAGAAAACCGCGACCCGACTTGCGACCGAGCTGCCCGGCCGCAACCTTGCGCTTCAACGACGTTGCCGCCATGAAGTTGGAGTCGCCGAACTCGTCGTGCAGCGCGTCGAGGATGGCGAGCGACGTGTCGAGGCCGACGAGGTCGAGCAGCGCGAACGGTCCCATCGGGAAGTTGCACCCGCCTTGCATCGCGGTGTCGATGTCGGCGATCGAGGCGGTGCCCTGCTCCCACATCTTGATGGCGTTGTTGAGATAGGGGAACAGCAGCGCGTTGACGATGAAGCCGGCACGGTCGACCACTTCGACCGCGTCCTTGTCGCAGGACGTGGCGAAGTCGAGTGCCGTGGCGATGGTTTCGTCGGAGGCGGTCAGCGGACGGATGACCTCGACCAGCTTCATCATCGGTGCCGGGTTGAAGAAGTGGATGCCGCACACGCGGTCCGGGCGGCCCGTCGCCATTGCGAGCTCGACGACGGGAAGGGTGGAGGTGTTCGTGGCGATGATGGCCTCGGGCCCGACCACCGTGTCGAGCACCGCGAACACCGCCTTCTTGATGTCGATGTCCTCGATGACCGACTCGATCACGAGATCGCAGTGAGCGAAGTCGGCGAGCTCGGCGGTGCCCGAGATCCGGCCGAGGATGGCATCGCGTTCGTCGGCTTCGAGGCGACCCTTGTCGACCTGCCGTTCGAGACCCGACGTCACCTTGGCGATTGCAGCATCAGCGCTGGCCTGGGTGCGTGAGCGCAGGATCACGGTGCGCCCCGAACGGGCGGCCACCTCGACGAGGCCGGCGCCCATGATCCCGGATCCGACGATGCCCACGGTCTCGATCGTGTGGACGGTGGGCTTGGTCGCTGTGTCGTCGCTGCTCATACGATCACGTTAGTTACCGGCTGGTAGCTTCCGCCAAAATCGCGCCGCCGGGCGCATGGAAACACGGGTGGTCGAACCCTCACGCCGTATCGTGGGGAGCTTCGTCCGTCATGTACCTGCTGCTCCTCATCCATCTGCTGATCGGCAGCGCGATCCTCCTGTCGGGCGACCGACTCGGGCGCCGCGCGTTCGCCGTCGCGGGGATCGCGCCCCTGGCGACGATCATGTGGGCAGCGACGCAGTGGTCGACCGTCGTCGGAGATCCGAGTTCGCTCGATGCGGACGGTCACGCGTCGGCCGGGACGGCACAGTTCGAGTCGATCGGCTGGATCAGTGACCTCGACCTCGACCTCGTCCTCCGCTTCGACGCGTTTGCACTCGTGATGACGCTGCTCGTGTCGGGCATCGGCCTGCTCGTGTGCATCTACGCGGTCGGATACTTCGCACACATCGAGCCTGGCCAGAGCCGCCTCGCGGGGCTGATGACCCTGTTCGCTGCGGCGATGTTGGGAGTCGTCTGGGCCGATCACCTGGTTGCCCTGTTCATCGCCTGGGAGCTCACCTCGATCACGAGCTACCTCCTGATCGGCAACGACGACCGGAATCCGCGGGCGTGTGCGGCAGCGCTGCAGGCGATCTTCATCACCGGCGCCGGCGGGCTCGCGCTGTTGCTCGGGCTGATCATCATCGGTCAGAGTGCCGGCACCTACCGCCTCTCGGAGATGATCGACTCGCCGCCGTCCGGCGGTGCGGTCGCCGCCGCCCTCGTGTGCGTGCTGCTCGGTGCATTCACGAAGTCGGCGCAGGCTCCGTTCAGCAGCTGGCTGCCGGGAGCGATGGTGGCCCCCACTCCGATCAGTGCCTATCTGCACTCCGCGACGATGGTCAAGGCGGGCGTCTACCTGGTCGCCCGACTGTCGCCGATCGTGGCCGCCACAGGCCAGTGGCGGCTGCTCGTCCTGGTCGTCGGCTCGGTGACGATGCTGATCGGCGGGCTGCGCGCGATGCGTCAGCGCGACCTCAAGCTGCTGCTCGCCTATGGCACGGTCAGCCAGCTCGGGTTCATGATGCTGCTCGTCGGGACGGGCGAGTACAAGATCGCGCAGGCCGGCATCGTGCTGCTGCTCGCCCACGGCGCGTTCAAGGCGACGTTGTTCATGCTCGTCGGCATCATCGACCACCAGGTGGGCACGCGGCACATCCGTGAGCTGCACGGGTTCGGCGACGGGTGGATGCCGGTCAAGGTCATGGCGGTCGTCGGTGCGGCGTCGATGGCCGGGCTCCCGCCGCTGCTCGGCTTCGTCGCGAAGGAGAAGGCGATCGACACGTACCTCGAGTACGGCGAGTTCACCGGTGCCACGGCGACCCTCCTCGTGATCATCGCCGGGTCGGTCCTGACCTTCGCGTACTCCGCACGGTTCGTGCTCGGGGTGTTCGGTGTCCATGGCGCAGCCGATTGCGAGGTCCGGAGCCGCTCGGCCCCGGCTCCGGCGGCGGTGTTCGTCGCGCCGGTGATCGTGCTGACCATCGTGACCGTGGTCGTCGGCATCTTTCCGGCGTTGATCAGCAACCTGACCAAGTCGGCCCTGCTCGGCCTCGACCCGGCCGCGTCACCATCGACCGTGACGTTGTGGTCCGGCGTCAACACGGCGTTCCTGATCTCGCTCGGCATCATCGCGACGGGCACCCTGCTCGCCGTCTTCCGGCGCCCGGTGGCTCGCTTCCAGACCGCTGCCGCGCAGCCGATGCGAGCGTTTCCGTCGACGGGCGAGGTGTACGGCGGGACGCTCCGGACGATCGATTGGATCGCCCGGCGGGTCACGCGGACGGTGCAGAGCGGCTCGCTGCCCACCTACCTGCTCGTGATCCTGACCACGGTCGTCGTCGTCCCCGTGATCCCGATGCTCGCCGAGTTCGGTCGGCTGCCCGAATGGGTCGAGAATCCGATCCATCTCCCGATCGTTGCGATCATCATCGGTTCTGCGCTCGGGGCGGCGCTGGTCAGACGCCGCATCGCCGCCGTGGTGATGCTCGGTGCCGTCGGCTTCGCGATGGCCGCGCTCTACGAGACACAGGGGGCGCCCGACCTTGCGCTCACCCAGTTCGCCATCGAGACGCTCGGCACGGTGCTGTTCGTGCTCGTGCTGCGGTTCTTGCCGACGCGCTTCATCGACCTCGCGCCCGCTGTGGTGCGCCCGCTTCGACTCGCCGTGTCGCTCCTCGTGGGGGCCGCGATCTTCGTCTTCGCGATCGCGTCGACGAACGCACGCGACGACGTCGCCGAGGAGTCGATCTCCGTCGAGATGGTCGAACGGTCGAAGCCCGACGGGGACGGCAAGAACGTCGTGAACGTGATCCTCGTCGACTTCCGTGGCGTCGACACCATGGGCGAGATCACCGTGCTCGTGGTTGCTGCCGTCGGCGCCGTCGCGCTTGCACGAGGCAGCCGTCGGCGCGATGACGAGCCGAGCGATCTCGGGCGCACCGAGGAGCCGGTCGCATGAGGCGGTCGTTGATCCTCGATGTCTCGGTGCGGCTGCTCTACCCGTCGATCATCGTCCTGTCGCTGTACTTCTTGTTCTCCGGACACAACCAACCGGGCGGGGGGTTCGTCGGCGGACTCGCGGCATCGGCCGCGATCTCGTTGCGCTACGTCACGGACGGCGTCGAGGCCGTCCGCCGATCGTTCAGATGGGAACCGTGGACGATCCTGGGCACGGGGCTCGCGATCTCGGTCGGCACGGCGATCTTCCCGATGCTGCTCGGCGGCGCGATCCTCGAACACGGGACTCTCAAACTGCACCCGGCTGTGCTCGGCGAGGTCAAGGTGACCTCGGCCCTCTCGTTCGACATCGGGGTCTACCTCGTCGTGATCGGCCTGATCCTCATGATCTTCGAAGCCTTCGGCGACGACCGCGACCACGAGATGGAGATGATCGAGGCGCCGACCACCCCGGCCTCGTCGGTCCGCGAAGAGTACCGATCACTGTCGGGTGACGGTCCGACCAGCGGTCAACACGCTGCGCCCAGAGTGTGGCTCGAAGAGGACGGCGCGTCATGAGCGTGCTCCTCGCATTCACCGCTGCGGCGCTGTTCTCGATCGGCACCTGGTTGCTGCTGCAGCGTCGTCTCACTCGCATCGTCATCGGGATCGGGCTGATGGGACACGGCACCAACATCCTGCTCCTGACCTCGGGCGGTGGCGGCGGGATCCCTCCGGTCATCGGCAAGGGCGACACACAGGACTTCGCCGACCCGCTGCCCCAGGCGCTCGCGCTCACAGCGATCGTGATCACGTTCGGTGTCACGGCATTCCTCCTCGCGATGGCCTATCGCAGCTGGCAGCTCACCCACGACGACGTCGTCGCCGACGACCTCGAAGACCGCTTGGTCGCTGCGAGCCGGCGCACCGACAGTGACGTCGCCGACGTCGCGGTGGCTGAGCGGGACCACATCACCGATTCGTCGGGCGACGACGAGGGGGAGGAGTCGTGAACAGTGCACTCGTTCCACTCCCGATCGTCGTGCCGCTCCTCGCGGCTGCGTTGACCGTGGTCTTCGGTCGGTTCCAGATCGCGCGGCGCGTCATCGCATCGAGCGCGCTCACGGCATCGGTCGGCATCTCGATCGCACTGCTCGTCCAGGTCGACGAGCACGACGTGGTCAAGATGAACGCCGGTGGGTGGGCTGCGCCGCTCGGCATCACCTACGTCGTCGACCGGTTGTCGGCGATCATGCTGGTCACCTCATCGCTCATGCTGCTGATCGTGCTGATCTACGCGATCGGCCAGCGTGGGGTCGAAGACGACCACGTCGGCTTCGACCCGATCTACCTCGTGCTCGCAGCCGGAGTCTCGGCCAGCTTCATCACGGGTGACATGTTCAACCTCTTCGTGGCGTTCGAAATGATGCTCGCGGCGAGCTATGTCCTGTTGACCCTCGGCGGACGAGCCGACCAGGTTCGCAGCGGCATGACGTACGTCGTGATCAGCCTCGTTGCGTCGGCGATGTTCATCACTGCGTTGGCACTGCTCTATGCCTCGACCGGCACGGTCAACATGGCCGACCTCGCCCAGCGGATCCCCGAGCTGTCGCCTGGTGTCCGGACCGCCTTCTCACTCCTGCTCATTCTGGTGTTCGGGGTCAAGGCCGGGTTGTTCCCACTGTTCTTCTGGCTCCCCGACAGCTATCCGACCGCCCCCGGACCGGTCACGGCGATCTTCGCCGGCCTGCTCACCAAGGTCGGCGTCTACGCGATCATCCGGACCCAGACGCTGCTCTTCCCACCCGAGTCCCAGCAGGGCACGGTGCTGCTGATCATCGGCGGGTTGACGATGGCAGTCGGCGTGCTGGGCGCGCTTGCACAGGACGACCTCAAGCGTCTCCTCTCGTTCCACATCGTCGGCCAGATCGGGTACATGATCTTCGGCCTCGGGTTGTTCACCGTCGCCGGTGTCAGCGCGGTCGTGTTCTACATCGTCCAGACGATCCTCGTGAAGACCAATCTCTTCCTGGTTGCCGGCCTCATCGATCGCCACGCCGGCACGAGTCGGATCTCGCGCGTGGGCGGCGTGGTCCGCAGCGCGCCGATCATCGCCTGCTTCTTTGCCGTGCCGGCGCTGTCGCTTGCCGGGTTGCCGCCATCGTCGGGATTCGCCGGCAAGTTCGCACTGATCGACGCCGGGGTGGCGTCGTCGCGGTGGGCCATCGTCACGGTCGCTCTGGTCGTCAGCCTGCTCACGTTGTTCTCGATGACGAAGATCTGGGCCGGGGTCTTCTGGGGTGAGCCCGAATCGGCGCCACCGCTCAACGAGGGGCGTACCAACGGTGGCCCGCCGCTGATGGTGTTCGCCACGGGGCTGACCGTCGCACTGTCGATTGCGTACGTCGTGTTCGCCGGGCCGATCTTCGAGTTGGCCGAGCGGGCCGGCAACGACCTCATGCACCCGACGGCCTACATCGAGGCCGTGCTCGGAGGTGACCGATGAGAACGAAACTCCGGATCCCCGCGATCATGTCGTGGCTCACCGTGCTGTGGATCATGCTCTGGGGGGATCTCAGTTGGGCGAACGTCCTCGGCGGTGTGTTGATCGCCGGTGTGGTGGTCCTCGTGGCTCGACTCGACGCGGCGTCGTTGCGTCCGACGTATTTCCATCCGCACTGGGCGATCGCCTACGTGGTCGTGTTGATCTGGCAGCTGGTCCTGTCGAACATCCGGCTCGCTGTCGAGATCCTCACGCCGGACGACGGCACGCACACGGCGATCATCGCTGTTCCGATCCGCGGCGGTTCCGACGCGGTGGTCAACCTGGTGGCCAATTCGATCACCCTGACCCCGGGCACGATGACGATCGACGTCCGCCGCCACGAGCGCAACGAGTTCGACTACGACGGTGACGGCATCATCGACGAGATGACGGCCGGGGCGACGCTCTACGTCCACTCCATCTACGGCGAGGATGTCGAGGCGGTTCGCCACGACATCCTCCGGCTGGAGGAACTGGCGTTGCGGGCCTTCGGGTCGGACAGGGATCGGGCCCTTGCCCACGCCGACGTGCTCGCCCACGAGGCGAAACTGCACCCCACGACCGAACGCTTCCGCGCCGAGTCCTCGGAGGAGAACCCATGATCGATGTTGCGCTCGTCGTCACCTCGCTGGCTGCGTTGCTGTTCGTGGCTCGGATGTTGCGCGGGCCCGCCCTGGCCGACCGCGTGATCTCGGTCGACGGCTTCGTCTCCACCATCGTGATCGGCGTCACGATCGCCTCGGTGCGGCCGGGGAGCGGCGTCGTCGAGAGCACCGTGTTGGTCGTCGCGCTCGGCGGTTTCGTCGGCACAGCCATCCTCGCCCGGTTCATCGAACGGCGGGGGAGCTGACGTGGACGAGGTCGTCGACCTCATCGGTGGGATCGCGCTCGTCGTCGGCGCGTCGTTCGCATTGCTCGCCGGGATCGGCGTGCACAAGTTCCGTGACCCGTACTCCCGGATGCACGCTGCGGCCAAGAGCCCGACGCTCGGCCTCGTGCTGGTCACCATCGGAGCGGCGCTCCGGATCCGTACGTTCAGTGCAGTCGCCACTCTCACACTCGTTGCGATCCTCCAGTTGCTGACGTCGCCGGTCGGCACGCACCTGGCTGCTCGCGCCGTCCACCTCCGCGTCAAGGTGCCGCAGGACGGCGTCGACGAACTCGAACGCGACGAGGCGATCTGAGGTCACGACCACCGCAGAGCGGGCGTCGTGGTCAGTCGCGGAGCGAGTTGATCAGGTCGCCGACGGAGTGGTTCGCTTCGAGCGGGTGGCGCAGCGTGACGTCGGCGTTGATCTGGTACCGGTTGCGGCGGCCGATCCGCTCGGCGGTGACGTAGCCGTTCTCTTCGAGGTCGTGGAGAATTCGCACGACGGCGCCTGGGGTGATCCCGACGACGTGCGCGATGTCCCGCTGACGCAGTTCGGGGTCGCGCGTGATCGCGATCAACACGTGGGCGTGGTTCGTCAGGAATGTCCAGGCGGGCACATCGAGTTGCGGATCCGACAACATCTCATCGCCATCGTATCCAACTGGTGCCAGTTGTTTCGATGCATTCACGCCGCACGAGGAGTCGCCCAGCGCTCGGCCAGCTGCGTGAGATCACGTTCGCAATGTTCGATGCCAGCGGGCAGAGACGGATCATCGGGTTCGGCGAGGCACGTCAGCGTGAGGACGACGACTCGGTGTTCGAGGTCGGACAGCCGGGCGAACGCTGCCTCACGGTCAGCTTGGGCTCGGGGTTCGTGGGCCCAGAGCTCGGCGCAGCGTTGCTCGAGGAGTTCGAGTCGGCGGTGCGGTGGGAGACGGTCGGCTGAGGACGTGATGAGTGGGGCGGAGGTACTCATGATCACAGGATAACAGCTATGTTCGAACATAGCTATCTGGGCCGATGAATAGTGCGGGTCGGATCGGTGTCGGCAGCGGCTGGGCCCGTGAACGCCGGATGAATACCTACTGTTCAATACAGCTATCAGGTTGTAGAAATGGGGTCGTGATCCTACAGTCCGAGCAGTGACGCTCTGGTTGACACTCGGCCTGCACGTGGTCGGGATCCTCGCCATGTCGGTCGTGGGGCGCGCCGTGGGCGGCACCGGGCGAGCCGTGTTCGCGATCGCGGCGATCCCTGCCGCCCTCGCAACGATCGTGTCGATCGGCGGGCTCGCCGCGTCCGACCCGGTCACCGCCCAGGTCGAGTGGGTCGCCGGCCTCGATCTGTTGATCGCATTCCGGCTCGATGCGCTTTCGTCGCTGCTCGGCCTCGTCGTCGCAGGAATCGGCACGCTGGTGTTCGTCTACTCGGCCGGCTACTTCACCGCGTCGTCTCCCCAGACTGCCCGCTTCGCAGCGACGCTGTCGGCGTTCTCCGCATCGATGCTCGGCCTCGTCTGGGCCGACTCGATCTGGACCCTGTTCGTCTTCTGGGAGCTCACCTCGATCACGTCGTACCTCCTCGTCGGCTTCAAGCACACCGATCCGGCCACTCAGCTGGCTGCCCGCCGCGCGCTGCTGATCACCGCATCGGGCGGGCTTGCGCTGCTGGCCGGACTCGTGCTCGTCGCCGACGGCAACATGGCGATCGGCTTGCGTGATCTCCAGCCACTCACCGGAACCGCCGGCACGGTGGCCGGTGTGCTCGTGCTGGTCGGCGCAGCAACCAAGTCGGCGCAGGTGCCATTCCACGTCTGGCTTCCGGGTGCCATGTCGGCGCCGACGCCCGTCAGCGCATATCTGCACTCCGCCACGATGGTCAAGGCGGGCGTCATCGCTGTCGCGCTCTTCGGTCCATCACTCGGGGACACCTCCGCGTGGACGTCGCTCGGCCTCGCCTTCGGGCTGGGGTCGATGGTGTGGGGAGCGGTCGGGGCCCTCCGCCAGGTCGATGCCAAGCTGATCCTGGCATGGGGGACGATCTCCCAGCTCGGACTGATGGTCGCCCTGCTGTCGTACGGGTCCCCCAAGGCGACGTTTGCGGCGCTCTCCATCCTCGTCGCGCATGCCGTGTTCAAGGCGGCGCTGTTCATGGTCGTCGGCGAGATCGACGTTCGAACCGGGACCCGTGACGTCCGCGAGCTCGGCGGCCTGTGGCGCTCGATGCCGATCGCGTTCGGTGTCGCCCTCGTCTCGGCGCTGTCGATGGCGGGTGTGCCGCCACTGCTCGGTTTCCCTGCGAAGGAAGCAGCCATCGAAGCCGGCCTCGGCGCGACAGGTTGGGAGCGGGTGGTGTTGCTCGGCGGGATCATCGGCGGCTCGATCCTCACTGTTGCGTACACGACTCGGTTCATGATCACCACGTTCGGGCCAGCGGAAACACCCACGGTGGTGTCGCCTCGACGGTCTGCGATGACGATCGCGACGACCGTGCTCGGGGTCGGCAGCGTGGTGGGCTTCATCGCACTCGACGGAGTCACCACGCTGGTGCGTGATGCGGCGGTACTGCTCGACCCGAAGGCCGAGGTCTACTCGATGATCCGGTGGCCTGGCCTGAAGACGGCCTTCGTGATCTCGGTCGCCATCGTGGCCGCGGGAGTGGCGGCCGGCGCAGTCCTCGCTCGCCGGACGATCCGGGTCGCCCGGACCGTCGGCGCCGATGCGGCCGATGCCACCGTCGACGGTGTGCTCGCCCTCGCCCGCCGCGTCGCGGCCCGGGTCCAACACGGCTCGTTGCCGGTGTACATGGTGACGAGTGCCGTCGTGACGGTGCTCGCAGCCGTTCCGTTCGCCACGTCCATCGACCTCGTCGACCTCGAGCCCTGGGATCATCCGCTCCAGGCGGCCCTCGGCGTCCTGGTCGTCGTGGGCGCGATCGGGACCGTCCGCATCCCTGGCCGGCTCGGCGCAGCGCTTGGCCTCGGTTCGGTGGGGTTCGGCATGGCCGGGATCTTCGCCGTGCACGGGGCCCCGGACCTCGCCCTGACCCAGTTGCTCGTCGAGACGGTCGTGGTGGTCGGCTTTGTCATCGGTCTCGGCCATCTGAGCCGAGAGTTCCCGCCCGTCGGCCAGTTGTGGCGCACGGTGCGCATCGTCGTCTCGGTCGGAGTGGGCGTTGCCGTTGCGGTCGGGCTCGCTGCGAGCGCCTCTTCGCCGACCGGTGTGCCGCCGCTCGCCGAGCTCACTGAGCAGGCGGCCGACATCGGCGGTGGCAACAACGTCGTCAACGTCATCCTCACCGATATGCGCGCACTCGACACGTTCGGCGAGGTCGTGGTGCTGGTCGCTGTGGCGATGGGCGTCTTGACCCTCGCGCGGGTCCGTGACCGCGAACGTGAGACGGAGGTCGGCTCGTGATCGCCGGTCGCTCACTCGTCGTCCGCGATGGCATTCGTCTCGCGAGCCCCCTCGCGGCCGTGGTGGGGACGATGCTGTTCTTCGCCGGACACAACCAGCCCGGGGGAGGCTTCGCCGCGGGCCTCGTGTTCGGCTCGATCTGTGCGCTGCGCAGCGTCGTCGGCCTCTCGGTGCCGAGCCATCCGATCCGGCTGATGGCGATCGGTGGCACGATCATCGGCTTCGTCGCCGTGGCGCCGCTCTTCGTCGGCGACGTCGGCCTCGATCAGTACCTCTGGGAGACGACCCTGCCGATCCTGGGCAAGGTCAAAGCCGGTACCGCACTGATCTTCGACCTCGGTGTGACGTTGATCGTTCTCGGCCTGGTCGTTGCCGTACTCGACGGGCTCGGTGCCGACGAGCTGCCCGGATCCGACGGACCCGACGTGGCCGTGGGTCAGGAGGCGTCGACGTGAGCGCCACCCTGATCGTCGTCGTCGGCTGCCTCACTGCCGTTGGTGTCTACCTCGCGACGTCGCGCGTCCTCAGCCGGATCGTGCTCGGGTTCGCCGTGCTCGGACACGCTGCGGTGCTCGCGCTGCTCACCGCCGGAGGCCCCGCCGGCGAGCCCCCACTGGCCGACCTGACCAGCCCTGCCGAGTCGTCCAACCCGTTGCCGCAAGCCCTGTCGCTCACCGCCATCGTGATCTCGTTCGGCCTCACCCTGTTCCTGCTCGCGCTGGCGAGGCGGCAGCAGGAACTCAGTGGTGACGACCTCGTCGAGGACGATCTCGAGGACCGCCGGATCGCCGACGGCGATGCCTCCACGACCGATGAGGTGGCGTCATGAGCGCCATCGTGGCGCTGGCGGTCATCCTGCCGCTGCTCGCCTCGATGGTCTCGCTCGGGGTCCGCCACCGGGACGGCCTGCGTGATCTGGTCACGCTCGGCGCACTGACCACCTCGAGCGTGTTCGCCATCGTGTTGCTGGTCCACGTCGAGGCGAACGGTTCGGTCGTGGTCCGCCTCGGCGACTGGGCGCCGGAGCTCGGCATCGTGCTCGTCGCCGACATGTTCGCCGTGCTCGTCCTCGCCGTCGCGATGGTCACCATCCTGCTGGTCGAGGTGTTTGCGATCGGCCAGCGCGGGACCGAGTCCGGTGCCGAGCCGAATGTCGTCGGCCCGATGCTGCTCGTGCTCACCGCCGGCGTTGCACTGTCGGTGCTGACCGGCGACCTCTTCACGTTGTTCGTCGCGTTCGAGCTGATGCTCGTCGCGAGCTACGTCCTGCTCACCCATCAGGGTCGGGCCGGCCAGGTCCGCTCGGGCATGACCTATGTGGTGATCAACCTCTTCGCGTCGACGCTGTTCCTCTTCGGTGTGGCGTTCGTGTACGCCTCCACCGGCACGGTCAACCTCGCGCTCCTCGCCCAGCGGGTGCCCGAGCTCGGCGACGGCGTCCGATGGGGGATCGGGCTGTGGTTCCTCGTGGTGTTCGGCACCAAGGCCGCCATGTTCCCGCTGTTCTCCTGGCTGCCCGACAGCTATCCGACCGCACCGACCACGATCACGGCGGTGTTCGCCGGGCTGCTCACGAAGATCGGCGTGTACTCGATGATCCGGTTCCACACGCTGACGGGCATGGACGATCTCGGGCCGATCATTCTCGTCATCGCCGGGATCACCATGATCGTCGGTGTGGCCGGCGCGCTCGCCCAGGACGACATGAAGCGGATCCTGTCGTTCCACATCGTGAGCCAGATCGGCTACATGTTGATGGGCCTCGGGCTGTTCAGTGTCGTGGGTGTCGCCGGCGCGGTCATCTTCATCGTGCACCAGATCCCGGTGAAGACCGTGTTGTTCCTCGCGGGTGCGATGGTCGAGTCGGACCGCGGGACGTCGGCTCTGGGCCGCGTGGGTGGGCTGATCACGTCGCGACCCTGGCTCGCCCTCCTGTTCGCGCTCCCGGCGCTCAGCCTGGCCGGGCTGCCGCCGTTCTCGGGGTTCGTCGCGAAGCTCGCCCTGATCGATGCCGGCATCGCATCGACCTCGACCGTGATCGTGGTGGTGGCGCTCGTCGGCAGCGCACTGACGCTGCTGTCGATGGTGAAGATCTGGTCGGGCGTGTTCTGGGGCGTGGCCCCGGACGACCACCCCACCGATCCCCGGTTGACCCGTCGAGGGTGGTTCACGATGTCGTCGGCCACGACGGTGATGATGACCATCACGCTGGCGATCGCCGTCTTCGCCGGCCCGATCTGGAACATGAGCGAGCGGGCGGCGATCGAACTGCTCGACGGTGAGCCGTACATCAGTGCGGTGCTCGATGACGGAGCCGACCGATGAGCCTCGTCACCCGGGTGCGTCGGCAACTGACGTTCCGTCGTGGGGTGTCGGTGGCTGCGCTGACCGCCGCATGGTGTGCGCTGTGGGGCTCGCCCAGCGCGGCGAACATCGTCTCCGGGCTGGTGGTCTCGGCGGCGGCAACCATCCTCGGCATGCCGGTGCGGCACGGTGGGGTGCGACTCGTTCCGCTCCTCCAGCTCGTCTGGCTCGTCGCGGTCGACCTCGCGGTCTCGACTGCTGTGGTGGTCCGCGAGGTGCTCACGCCGACCGACTTCACCGACGAGGCGATCATCGCGATCCCGATCCCGCCGGGTGGCCGGGCCCATCTCTTCCTGTCGTACGTGGCGATCACGATCACCCCGGGCACGGCGGTCGTCGCGGCCGAGGCCGATGCATCGGTCATCTACCTCCACGTGCTGCACGCCGACCGTCGTGACGAGGTCGAGGCGCACGTGCTCCGATTGTTCGATCTGGCCGAACGAGCCCTCCCCCTCCCCCTTGATCTCGCCGCGGAGCCCGTGACATGACCGTCGTGACGATCGCCTACCTCGGACTGCTCGTCGGCGCCGCGGCGGCCGTCTACCGGCTCGTCGTCGGCCCGACGCTCGCCGACCGCGTGATCGCACTCGACCTGCTACTCGTCGCATTGATGACGGGGATCGTGGTCGACGCCGCCCATCGAGACTCCACCACGTGGCTGAACCTGCTCGTCGTCATCGCGATCATCGGATTCACGGCGACCGTCGCCGTGTCCCGATTCATGGAGCAACGGAGATGATCGCCCTGCACCCGATCTCCTCGGCGTTCCTGCTCGCAGGTGTCGTGATCATCGTGCTCGCCGGGGTCGGGCTGTTCAAGCTGCGCACCCCGTACGCACGCATCCACGCCGCTGGCAAGGCGAGCCCGGTCGCATTCCTCGTCGCCGGCGTCGGCGCCTCGATCGAACTCGGCTGGGGCGGCGCCGCCCGACTCGTGTTGGCCGGCGCAGCGCTCGTCCTCACCCTGCCGCTCGCAGTGCACCTGCTGTTCCGTGCGTTGCACCGCACCGAGCCGGAGTTCGACCCGCCGGTCGACGAGATGGCCGGTACCGACGCCGACGTGCGCGACGTCGATCGGTGACCAGCCGGGTGTGACCGATCACCGGGGCCCGTTCACGTGCCGTTCAATCGACCGCCGCATTCCGTCGGTACGTTCCGGTTCATGGTTGCCACCGCAATGAGCCCCGGTCGTGAGGTCGACGTGATCGTCAACGATCCGCGCCGCCTCGTCCACCTCGACGCCGTCCACAACTTCCGCGATCTGGGTGGCTACCGCACGGAGGACGGCCGCACGATCGGCTGGGGACGACTGTTCCGGGCCGACGGGCTGTACCGCCTGACGGCTGACGATCTCGACGTGGTCGACGCGCTGGGCATCAGGACCGTGGTCGACCTGCGTTCGGGGCCCGAGTTCGAACAGCACGGTCGTTTCCCGCTGGAGCGCTACCCGGTCGTCTTCCACCACCTCCCGATCATCGACTCGACGTGGATGGCCTCGGAGATCCCCGACGTCGAGGACACCGACGCCGGCGCGATCGAATTCCTCACCTGGGCGTACGGCGACATGCTCGCTCAGGGAGCCGATCGCTTCGCGCATGCCTTCGGCGTGCTCGCCGTCCCTGGTTCGGCCCCTGCCGTCTTCCACTGCGCGGCCGGTAAGGACCGCACCGGTGTGCTCGCGGCTCTCATCCTCGGCGGTCTCGGGGTCGACCACGAGACGATCGTCGCCGACTACGCGCTCACCCAGGCGGCGATGCTGCGAATGCGCGCCTGGGTGCTGGAGCACCATCCCGAGATGGCTGAGCGGATGGGCGAAACCCCCGCCTTCATGCTCGCCGCGAATCCTCAGGCGATGCGCAACGTGCTCGCCCAGATGGTCGTCGATCACGGCTCGATCCGCGGCTACCTGTCGTCGATCGGGATCGGCGACGCGTTGCTGGCCGAGATGACCGCCGCGATCACCGTCTGATCGCATCGCGGCCGAGGGCCGGCTCCAGCTCTGGCTGCCGGGTCAGCTCTGGGTGATGGTCACGTCGAGGATGCGGATCTCCTCGGTCGGTACGCCGATCCCGTCCGTCGAGGCGAGGGCGTTCATGTCGGCCACCACGCCGAGGTCGGCCTCGGGGATCTGCCCGAACAGGCTGTACTGCGGCGGCAGCGCCGTACCGCTCGGACCGCTGATGATGAAGAACTGGCTGCCGTTGGTGTCGGGGCCGCTGTTGGCCATGGCAATCGAGCCCAACTCGTACGCGCCCTCCGCGGGCAGTTCGTCGGCGAACTGATAGCCGGGCCCGCCGGTGCCGGTCGCCGTCGGGTCGCCACACTGCACGACGAAGTCCGATTCGACGCGATGACACACGGTGTCGTCGAAATAGTTGTATCGGGCGAGGAAGACGAAGTTGTTGACGGCGTTCGGTGCCTGCGCCTGATCGAGATCGATCGTGATGTCGCCGGAGCTGGTCTGGACGAGCGCCGAGTAGGTCGCATCCGGGTCGAGACACATCGGTGGGGGACCGTCGAACGACTGGATCTGTTCGTCGGTGCCTTCGGCAGGTGGACAACCGACGGATGCCTCGGAAACGGTTTCGACCGTGGGGTCGCCCGCCTCGGTCGGTGTCGGCTCGGCGTCGACCGGCGAGGCCTCGTCGGAGGTCACCAGCGTGTCGTTGGTGACCTCGCCGTCGTCGATGAACCGACCGGCGACGAACACGAGCACGAAGACCGCGACGATCGCACCCGCGACGAGTAGCCCGATCCGAGTGGTTCGCGAGCGCGCTCGCTCGCGGGCGACCTCCTGTTCACGCTTTGCCTTGTTGGCCTTCTGACGTTCTCGTTTCGCGGTTCCCACAGTGACGGCACGATATCGCCGACGTGCCCGACGGCCCGGTCACATCAGGATTGCTCGCAAGGTCGCGGCGGGTCGCTCGGAAACGCAGGGGTCGCAGTAGATTGGCCGTCGTGGCACGAGTGCGACTCTTCGCGTCGGCCCGCGAAGCCGCGGGGACGGGCACCGACGTGATCGACGGTGCCACGGTGGCCGAGGTCCTACGATCTGCCGAAGGCCGATACGGAGCGCGGTTCGCCGACGTCCTGGCAACGTGCCGGGTGTGGGTGAACGGTGATGATGTGGAGCCCGATACTTCGATCGGGCCCGACGACGAGTTGGCGGTTCTGCCGCCGGTCTCGGGAGGAGCGACATGAGCAGCGACGAGAATCAGACGGACCACGGGTCGACCGACCCGGCAGCGTTGTCGTTGACCGAACTCCGTGAGCTCCGCAGCGAGTTGCAGCAGCGTGACGACGTGGTGTCGTACGCCCGTCGCGTCGCCCAGGCTCGGCTCGACCTCGTGAACTCCGAGTTGGCGCGCCGGTCGTCGGCCGGCGATCTGGCGGCCGACGTGACCAGCGTGCTCTCGCAGCACCTCACCGGCGGACCCGCGCGTCCGCCGCGTCCCGCAGAGGACCTCAGCGATGATGCGCTGTCGGTCGAACTCGATGGGATCTGCGCGGAGCACCACTACGGACGAGTCGAACAACTCGACGAGGACGGCCTGCGCGCGTTGGCCGATGCGATTTCCGAGTTCGAGCGGCGGGTCTCGCAAGACCGACGGGCGCGCTTCGATCAGCTCGACGCGTTGAGCGCCGAACTCGTCCGCCGCTACCGCGATGGCGAAGCAAGCGTCGACTCATTGTTGACCGACTGACCCGCGCTGTGGCCGAAGCGAGTCAACGTCGCGTTCGACGCGTTGCGATCATCTCGCTGCACACGTCGCCGCTCCTGCAGCCCGGTTCGGGCGACAGCGGCGGGATGAACGTCTACGTCCGTGAGCTCGTCTCGTCGTTGTCCCAGACGGGGGTCGAGTGCATCACCTTCACCCGCGCCGACCGCGAAGGGCTGGCGCCCGAGGTGCTGGTCGAACCGAATCATCGTGTGGTCCACATCGAAGCCGGTCCGCACCACCTGCCGAAGGAGGCGCTGGCCGACATCTCCGATCAGTTCTGCCACGGAGTGATGGAGTGGTTCCGCGCGAATGGTGCGCCCGACGTGATCCACGGCAACTACTGGTTGAGCGGCGTGGTCGGCCACCACCTCAAGCACGAACTGGGAGTGCCGTTCGTCTCGACCTTCCACACGCTCGCCCGGGTGAAAGCCGAGGGCGGTGACCCCGAACCGGAGTGGCGGGATCGAGCCGAGGCCGAGATCATCCAGTGTTCGGACGCGATCTGCGTGAGCTGCGTGGAGGAAGAAGCGCAGTTCCGGCGGTTGTACGGGAACCCCCACGGCCGGATCGAGATCATCGCCCCCGGGGTCGAGCACGCGTTCTTCGCTCCAGGGGATCAACTCGGTGCCCGACAGGCGATCGGCGCCGATCCTGCCGTGCCGCTGATTCTCTTCGTCGGGAGGATCCAACCCCTCAAGGGACCCGACGTGGCGATCCGTGCACTCGCCGACCTTCGCCGCCGCGGACACCCCGACGCGATGCTGGTGATCATCGGCGGGGCAAGCGGCCAGGGCGGTGGCTACGAGACGCAGCGAGCGCACGACCTCGTCGACGAACTCGCCCTGCACGATGACGTCGTCTTCGTCCCGCCGCAGCCGCACCACGTCCTGTCGAGCTACTACCGAGCCGCCGACATCGTGATCGTGCCGAGCCGGTCGGAGAGTTTTGGGCTCGTCGCGCTCGAAGCAGCGGCGTGCGGGACGCCGGTCGTCGCGAGCGCGGTCGGAGGGTTGCTCAGTCTCGTCGACGACGGTCTCACCGGTCGCTTGATCAATGGGCGCAATCCGAGCGACTATGGCGCTGCGATGGCCGAGATCCTCGACGACCCCGATCGACGCGACGCGATGAGCAGCGCCGCCCGCGAGCGTGCATCGCACTACACCTGGCATGCGGCCGCAGCCCGGCTTCGTGAGCTGTACGACGATCTCGCGGCGACCCCACTCGTCAGTTGTGCGGATCCCCCTGTGCTCGGTGACGCCCTTGTCGGACGGGCGATCGGATGAGCGAGGCCTACGACGCCGGGCAGCTCGCCGTGCTCGAACGCAGGATCGACGAATGGATCGGCGAGCTCGACGCGGAGCACGACCACATCGTCGCGGTCGACCGCGCCGAGGACGACATCATCCGCTGGTACGTCCGCATGCGGGGTGAGGAGAAGGAGTTCACGACGGTGTGGCTCACGCTGGCTCAACGGACGTTTCGCTACGAGACCTACGTGATGCCCGCTCCCGAGGAGAACCAGCAGCAGCTGTACGAGAACCTGTTGCGCCGCAACGACCGGCTCGTCGGTGTGCACTTCTCGATCGGGGCCGAGGACGCGGTCTATCTCCGCGGTGAACTCCCGACGCCGGTCGTCGGCAAGGACGACGTCGACCGGATCCTCGGCACGATGTACGCGACCGTCGAGCAGACGTTCAAGCCGTTGCTGCGCATCGGCTACGCCAGCCGCTTCGCCTCCGACGACTGACGTCCCCCAGCCCCACCTGCTCGCCGGCACAGCACATCTCGTGCGATGAGAGATGCGAGTGGGGGTCGCACTCATCTCTCATCGGATCGGTGTGGTCGGGTCGAGTTTCCAGATTCGTTTCCCGTTCGGTGATCCCACGACCCCGTGAGGGGTGTCCGGGCGGGTGCATCTCGGGGGAGTCGGTTCCCCGCATCCGCCCGGACGGACCCTCGGCGTCACCCGACTACGGTCGCCGACATGAGCGAGACGTATGAGGTCGGCGTGGCGATGATCGGTGGCGGCAACATGGGTGCCGCGTTGCTCGGGGGCATGATCGCATCGGGTGAGTTCGAGCCGCGGTCACTTGCGGTCGTGGAGAAGCTGGACGCCCGGCGAGACCAGCTCGTCGAGTTGTTTCCGGGCGTGGACGTCGTGGCCGATGTCCCGCCGTGCGCGGCGGCCGTCATCGCGGTCAAACCCGATGGCGTGGCCGATGCGGTCGGTGCGGTCGTCGCCGCCGGCGCGCGCAGAGTGCTGTCGATCGCAGCGGGCGTCACCATCTCGACCCTCGAGGCCGCCGCCGGACCGGGCGTTGCCGTGATCCGTGCGATGCCGAACACGCCGGCGCTCGTGGGTCTCGGTACGGCCGCGATCGCCGGCGGCGCGACGGCGTCCGAGGACGATCTCGAGTGGGCCGAGGCGATCCTCGGATCGGTCGGCATCGTCGAACGACTCGACGAACCGCTGCTCGACGCGTTCACCGGCGTCGCCGGTTCGGGCCCGGCCTACGTGTTCCTGTTCGCCGAGGCGCTGACCGAGGCGGCCGTCGCTCAGGGGATCGACCCCGCGGTGGCCGAACGTGTGGTGCCCCAACTCCTGCTGGGCGCAGCGACGCTGCTCGACCGTGACCGCGACCCGGCGCAGCTGCGACGCAACGTCACGTCACCGGGCGGGACGACTGCGGCGGGGCTCGCACGCTTCGAGGTCCACGATCTGCGCGGTGCTGTCGCCGACGCCGTCGCCGCGGCCACGGCCCGGAGCCGTGAGCTCGGTTGAAAGAATCGACCAGCATTTGCCAACTCCAAGCACTTTTTCGGTGTGGCCCTTTTCACACCGAGCATTCGGGCGTAGCGTCTCCGACGTGGAGACGCGTTCTTCTGAATCGTCGTGGTGACACGTCGTTTCGGACGGACAGCGCCGACAGGGCTGGTGCCATCGGGGGGTTGGCATCAGCCCTTGTCGCGTCAGGGCTCGCTGTCCCGGGGATCAGGTCACCTGGGGGCCGTCGTGAAGGAGACACACGGACCCCCGACCGCAATTGGAGGGTAGTTTCGACCCCCTGATGGGCCGCCGGTACGACACGATCTCCTTCCTCTCCGATTTCGGCACCGACGACGAGTTCGTCGGCGTCGTGAAGTCGGTGATCCGTGAGCTGGCCCCGCATGCAACGGTCATCGACCTCACCCATGGGATCACACCGTTCGACGTGCGCGCCGGGTCGCTGGCACTCGCACGTTCGATCAGTTACGTCGCGTCGGGGGTGGTCATGGCAGTCGTCGATCCGGGTGTCGGGACGACCCGGCGCGGCATCGCCATCGAGGTCGCCGATGGTGAGGGTGTCCTCGTCGGACCCGACAACGGGTTGCTGGCGCCTGCGGTCGCCATGGCCGGAGGGGCGGGACGATCCGTTCAGCTCAACAACCCCGAGCACCGCCTCGCGGCCGTCGGCGCGACCTTCGACGGCCGCGACGTCTTCGCCCCTGCCGCTGCGGCGCTCTGCAATGGTGTCGACCTGCTCGAACTCGGTGACGAGGTCGATGCCGACCTGCTCTTCCCCGGTGTGGTCCCGTTGCCACAGGTCGACGACTCGACGGTCATCGCCCAGGCCCTGTGGATCGACCGCTTCGGCAACGTGCAGCTCAACGTCGGTCCCGACGATCTCCCGGCAGGCTTCGCCGATGTCGTCGAAGTACGGTGCAGCGCGCCGACCGACCCGACCGGCGGAACCACCCGCGCCGCGACCCGGGTCACGTCGTTCGCCGAGATCGCAAACGGAGCCGTCGGGCTGGTGGTCGACTCGAACGGCATGCTGGCGCTCGTGATGGATCAGCGTTCGGCGGCCGACGAACTCGGCATCGCCGACGGCGATCAAGTCGTCATCAGGCCGCTCGATGGCGACGGTGGTCCGGGGACGACCGTCAAGGTCGACCTCACCACCCGTTAGCGTTCGAGACGCATGCGCCCCGCAACCACACTCACCCTCGGCATCCTCCTCGCCGCGATCCTGATCGCCGGGATCCTGTCGCTCGTCCAACTCTGACGTCACTCGAAGGCAGCCGCATGAATCTCGCCAGCATCATCGACGACCACGACGCCGACTCCGTCGCTCTGATCTCCCGCGGTCGGCGGACCACCTACGGCCAGCTCCGCGAGCAGGTCGACCGACTCCGGGGCGGCTTGGCCTCCCTCGGCGTCGGCGACGGCGACCGAGTTGCACTCCTCTGCAGCAACTCCGACCACTTCGTGATCGCGTACTACGCGGCGCTGGGCCTCGGGGCCGTGGTGGTTCCGCTCAATCCGCTCAGCCCGGCACTCGAGCTCGAGCCCGAGATCGCGAATGTGGGGGCATCGGTGGTGGTGATCGAGAAGCTCAGCGCAGCGACGTGGTCGAACGTCGATCGCTCGAAGGTTCCGTCGGTCACCACCGTCATCACCTGCGACCCGGCGCACGTGTCCGATGGCGACCTGCTCATCGACGACCTGCTCCGCTCGGAACCGGTCGACCGAGTCGACCTCGATGCCGATCATCTGTCGACGTTGATCTTCACGAGTGGCACGGCGGGCAAGCCGCGTGCGGCGATGCTCACCCACGGCAACCTGCTGGCGAACATCGAGCAGAGCCTCAGCGCGACCGGTCACGTCGTGCCCGGTGACGTGATCTACACCGTCCTGCCGCTGTTCCACATCTTCGGGCTCAACGTCTCGCTCAACCTCGGGCTGTCGGTCGGCGCGACGGTGCTGCTCGTCCAGCGCTTCGACCCGGTGACGGCCATCGACACGATCGCCGATCGCGGTGTGACCGTGCTTCCCGGGTCGCCGTCGATGTGGTCGGCGTTCGCATACTTCGATCAGCTCCAGGGCAGCGAGTTCGCGGACATCCGGCTCGCGCTCTCCGGCGCGGCGAAGCTGCCGATCGCCACGTCGCAGCTGATGCGTGACCGATTCGGCGTCGAGATCCACGAGGGATACGGGCTCACCGAGGCCTCTCCGATCGTCACGTCGTCGCTCGGAGCGCTCCGTGCGGTTCGGTTCGGTCGGGCGGGTGCTCGACGGTGTCGAGGTGCGCCTCGTGAACGCCGACGGCGACATCCCTGCCGGCGATGTCGGAGAGATCTGGGTGCGCGGTCGGAACGTGTTCGTCGGCTACTTCCGTGATGCCGACGCGACCGAGGCCGTGCTCACCGACGACGGCTGGTTGAAGACCGGCGACATGGCGACCGTCGACGACGATGGCTACATCTGGCTCGTCGATCGGGCGAAGGACCTCGTCATCGTGTCGGGCTTCAACGTCTTTCCCGGCCGAGGTCGAAGACGTGTTGTCCGGTCATCCCGACGTGGTCGAGGTGGGCGTCATCGGGGTCCCGCATCCCGCACACCGGCGAAGCCGTGAAGGCGTTCGTCGTGGCCGCGCAGGGATCCGACATCGACGAGGAGACCTTGATCGAGTACTGCCTCGACCACCTGGCTCGGTACAAGTGCCCGAACAAGGTGCTGTTCGTCGACGAACTCCCGCGCAACGCGACCGGCAAGCTCCTGCGGCGCGCCCTGCTCGACTGACCGCTGAGTCACACGGCGCGGCATTCGCGGCATCGCTGCCACGGCAGCATGAGGCATTCGTTGCTGAGACATTCGTAACAGTGCCGCAATTGCCGTCGCACGGCTTTGTGAAACCGTGCACAAGCGTCCTAGGTTGGTTTCGTGGTTGGTCAGCGGACTCGACGTCGGATTCCCGAGGCGACCGTGGCGCGGCTGCCCGTCTACCTCAAGTTGCTCTCCGACCAGTTCGATCTGGGCACGACGAACATCTCGTCCGAACAGCTCGCCGAACTCGGCGGCGTGAATGCCGCCAAGGTCCGCAAGGATCTCTCGTACCTCGGCAGCTACGGCACCCGCGGGGTCGGCTACGACGTCGAATTCCTCGTCTTCCAGATCAAGCGTGAGCTGGGGCTGACCCACGAATGGCACGTCGTCATCGTCGGTGCCGGCCACCTGGGCAAGGCGCTCGCCGGCTACGGCGGCTTCGGTGAGCGTGGATTCCCGGTCGGCGGCGTGGTCGATGTCGATCCCAAGAAGATCGGTACCGTCGTCGGTGGAGTGCGCGTCCGCCACGTCGACGAGCTCGCGGCGATCGTCCAGGCGCAGGAGATCTCGATCGGTGTGATCGCGACGCCAGGTGTGGCAGCCCAGGATGCCGCCGACTCGCTCGTGGCCGCAGGGATCACCAGCATCTTGAACTTCGCACCGACGATCATCAGCGTGCCGCACGGGATCAGCGTGCGCAAGGTCGATCTCGCCGTCGAGCTGCAGATTCTGAGCTATCACGAGCAGCGCCGAGCCAACGCCCGCCAGGCGACCAAACTCAAGGCGGTTCCCGGCACCGGTCGACGTGGAGCCTCGGCCTAGGCTGGTCGCGCCATGTCCATCCTCGTCGTCGGCGTCAACCACCGCAGCGGCCCGCTGTCGTTGCTCGAACGTCTCACGGTCGCGCCCGACGACCTTCCGAAGCGCGTCTCGGGGCTGGCGCAGCGCGACAACATCCGCGAGGCGGTCCTGCTGTCCACGTGCAACCGCACCGAGGTCTACGTCATTGCAGAGCGCTTTCACGGCGCGTACGCCGACATTCGTGACTTCCTGTGCGAACTCGGTGAGTTCGACATCGACGAGCTCAGCCCGCATCTGTTCAGCGAACACGACAGTGCAGCCGTGGGCCACCTGTTCGAGGTTGCAGCGGGTCTCGACTCCGCGGTGCTCGGCGAAGGAGAGATCCTCGGGCAGATTCGCGCTGCGTGGCAGGTTGCGCTCGACGAATCGGCGGCCCGCTCGGGTCTGAACCTGCTGATGCGGTCGGCGGTCGAAACGGGCAAGCGGGCCCGGAGCGAGACCGCGATCGGACGCGGCACCGCATCGGTGAGCCATGCGGCCGTCGAGATGCTCGCCGACGTGGTCGGCGACCTGTCGACGCGCCGCGTCACGGTCGTCGGTGCCGGGTCGATGGGCGAGGGCGTGGCCGTTGCGCTGCACAAGGCCGGCGGCGCCGACATCTGCGTCGTCAACCGGTCGCCCGAGCGCGGCGGAGCACTCGCCGAACGTGTCGGTGCGACGGCGGTCGGCTTCGACCGACTCGACGAGGCGCTCGCTTCCGCCGACGTCGTCGTGGCGTCGACCGGCTCGGGCGAGGCCATCATCACGGTCGAGGTGATCGAGCGGGCCCGCGCCAGCACCGACCGTCCACTGCATGTCGTCGACATCGCCGTGCCGCGCGACGTCGAACCCGCAGTGGCCGATCTCGACGGGGTCACCGTCTTCGATCTCGACGACCTCCGTGACTGGGCCGACCGTGGGCGCGCCCAGCGCGCCAAAGAGGCCGACATGGTCCGGAAGATCGTCGCCGAAGAGGTCGAGAACTTCACCGTCGAGCAGACCGCCCGACAAGCCGCACCGCTCGTGGCGTCCATGCGCAAGGCAGCCGACACCGTCCGCACCGCCGAATTGGAGCGGTTCGCGAGCCGTCTCGCCGACCTGTCCGACGCAGACCGCCATGCGGTCGAGGCGCTCACCAAGGCGATCGTCTCCAAGCTCCTGCACGAGCCGTCGGTGCGCTTGAAGTCAGGTGCCGGCACACCCCAGGGCGACCGCAACGCCGCAGCGGTGCGTGACCTGTTCGATCTCGGCTGAACCGGCTCCGTCCGTCATGTCGTCTGCTGTCCCGCTCCGCCTCGCCACGCGAGGATCCCGCCAGGCGCGCGCGACAGGCGAATTTCGTTGCGGCAGCGATCACCGCGGCCAGTGCTCGTCCCGTTGAACTCGTCCTGATCGAGACGACGGGTGACCTGCGCCAGGACGTGCCGCTCCACACCATCGGCGGGCAAGGGGTGTTCGTCAAGGAGGTCCAGCGAGCCGTGCTCGACGGCCGCGCCGACCTCGCGGTCCACTCGGCCAAGGACCTCCCCTCCGAACCGGCCGCCGGCCTCGTGATCGCCGCCTTCACCGAGCGTCGCAGCCCGCACGACGTGCTCGTCGGCTCGACGCTCGCCGACCTCGCACACGGTGCAACCGTTGCCTCGGGGTCGGTACGTCGCCGAGCCCAGTTGGGTGCGCTTCGGCCCGACCTGGATTTCGTGGAACTCCGCGGCAACATCGACACCCGCCTCGGAAAGGTTCCCGACGGCGGCGCGATCGTGATGGCGCATGCCGCGCTCGAGATTCTCGACATGATCGATCGCATCGACGAGGTGTTGGACGTGGAGCGGTTCGTGCCCGCCGTCGGGCAGGGTTGCGTTGCGGTCGAATGCCGTGCCGGTGACGCGGCCACGATCGACGCGGTCGCCGCGGTCGATCACGCACCGACGCGTCGCGGCGTCGAGCTCGAGCGGGCGTTTCTCGGCGAGCTCGGCAGCGGGTGCTCGCTGCCGGTCGGTGGGCACGTGGTCGGCGATTCGTTGCACGTCTTTCTGGCCGATCCCGAACGGGGCCGATCCGTCGGTGACGTGGTCGCGCTGTCTGCCGGCGGCGCCGAGCACACCCAGGATCTCGACATCGCCCGAGCGACCGCACGGCACCTGCAGGAGCGGTTGGGGTGAGCCTGCCGCTCAGTGGGTGCACCGTCGTGGTGACCCGTGAGCAGCGGGGCGAGCTCGGGCGTCTGCTCGATGCGCAGGGAGCCGACGTCGTCCACGTCCCGCTCGTCGAAGTCGTCGATGCCGACCCGACCGCACTGGCGGCGGCGTGGATCGAGGAGCCCGACTGGGTGATCGTCACGTCGGCGGCGGGTGCCGAGCGGGTCGCTGCCGACGTGGCGCGGCGGCCAGGTGTCCGCATCGCTGCGGTGGGCACGGCGACCGCACGACGCCTCGAGGAACTCTGCGGTCGTCCCGCCGACCTGGTTCCCGATCGTCAGCTCGCAGCATCGCTGGTCGATGCCTTCGTGCGTCGGAACGATGCCCCCCGCCGGGTGCTGGTTGCTCAGGCCGATCGTGCCGCGCCGACCCTGGTCGAGGGCCTGCGGGCGGCCGGCCACGTGGTTCGTGCCGTCGTGGCGTATCGGACGATGCTTCGTCGACCCGCCGCTCGCGAACTCGACGCAATCGTTGGCGCCGATGCCGTCGTCTTTGCGAGCGGATCGGCCGTACAGGGTTGGGTGGACGCCGTCGACCGGTCGAACGCGATGCCTCCGATCGTGGTCGCAATCGGGCCGACGACGGCTGAGGCGGCCGGAAAGTTCGCGCTCAAGGTCACCCACATCGCTGCCGATCACTCTCTTGCAGGAGTTGTCGACGAACTGATCAGCGCGTGGGGCCAGGCCCAGGCGAAGTGACGTTCGCCTCCGGTTCCTGGCAGACTTCCGCCAAGCGGTCGGCGTGTTGGGCACCATGCCCGTCACCGTCGGCGAACGACCAGATGAGGAGCAGCGTGGCAGACGACCGCCGCAATCAGCGTCACCGGCGCCGGACACTCGCCGGATCCAGCGCGCTGCTCGCCGGGTTGCTCATGTCCTCGAGCACCGGTGGGGTCGGAGCCACCCCTCAAGTCGTCCTCTCGCAGGCCGAAGTTGCACCCGTCGATGTCGACACGTCTGCCGTCGGAACGGTGATCGGATCGAACCCGTCCGTGTCGGGCGACGGTCGGTTCGTGGTGTTCCAGGGAGCCCCGCTGTCGCCAGACGACGCCCGGACCTCCACGATCTTCCTCACCGATCGTGAGTCGGGAGAGACCACAGAACTCAGCTCCGTACCCGCAGCACTGCGCTCGGGTGACTCGGTCCACCCGGTGATCTCCGGCAACGGTTGCACCGTCGTCGCCGTCACCGAGATGGCACTCGACGTCTTCCGCGATGACGACACGGGTGACCGCTGGGACGTGTACCGCTCCACGTTGCCGCACTGCGACGGGACCATCGGTGACTGGGAACTGGTCTCGAGCCGGCCCGGTTCGGGGGGCATCGCCCGTGACGACGTGGTCGTCGCTCGGCCGACCATCTCGCGCAGTGGCACGCTCATCGCCTACACGCATCCGGCCGATCACCTCTTCGACGCGGAGGGCATCACCACGATTTCGCTCGTCGACGCCGCCGTGCCGATCGACGATTCGTCCCGCACCCGATTCGTCGCCGGGTCGCCCGCCGACTCGCCAACCGACACCTACGTGCACGTGGGTCTCGACCAGCCGGTGCTCTCCGGCAACGGTCAACACCTCGCCTATCGCTCCGATGCCACCTCGTCCGAGGCGGTTCCGGGTTGGGGCCCCGGTCTCGTCGATGGCGGGCCGGCCACGACACAGATCTTCTCCTGGACCATCGGCGAACTCGATCCGTTCAGGGCAGTGCGGCTGATCAGCGCCCTCCCGGATGGCTCACCGTCGACTTCCGGTGCCTCCGAACCGGACATCTCCCGCGGCGGCCAGGCGATCACGTTCTCGTCGCCCGACACCGGACTGGTGGCCGCCGAGTACCCCAACTGTGCGAGTGACTGCCCCAGCCAGATCTTCGTGGTCGATCGCGACACCGATGACGACGGCGACATCAGCTTCGACGAGGTGGCTTCCGTCGACATCGTCAGCGTGGGCAACGTGTCGGTGTCCGACGCAGGGTTGCCCGTCGCCGGCACGTCGCCATCGACGCAGCCGTCGATCTCCGGTGACGGCCAGCTCGTCGCCTTCGTGACCAGGGCCCCGAACCTGCAACTGATCGAGGTGCCGGGCGTCGGCAGCGGTGACGACGGCGACCTCCTCCTCGCCGAGATCCGCAACGGCCATCTCACCCGCCTCACCGAGTCAGCCGCAGGCATCCTGCCCACACCCGGCGTCCACGCCCACCCCGACCTGAGCGACGCGGGACGAACAGCAGTCTTCGACACGGCGGCAGCCGCCGACCTCCTCGTCGAGGGTGCGCTGGCCGGTCGTCAGGTCGTTGCACGTTCGTCCGATCCGCAGCTGTCGCTACCGGACGCCGATATGGGCACCACACTCGTCGGTCTCGCGAGCGACGAGTGGTACGTCGCGGTGATCAACGACGGTCCGTCGTCGTTCCGGCCGACCGCGGTCACGGTGTCCAACCCGCGCTTCGAGATCAATCCCGAGAAGAGCACCTGCCTGCTCGACATCTCGGTCCCCGCCGGCGGTGATTGCACGGTGGCACTCACCTTCACGCCCACGGCTCCCGGGGCGTCGAGTGCCACGCTGACCGTCGCCGAGGAGGGCTTCGGCGCCGTGTCGGTGTCGGCCACCCTCGAAGGTGCCGGTGGCAACCCGGCGCTGCGGATCGAACCTGCCAGCATCGACATCGGGACCGTCATCGTCGGCGAACCGAGCGTCGAGTTCCAGTTCGACCTGAGCAACATCGGGTTCAGCCCGACCGAGATCACCGCGTTCGAGATCTCCGGGGCACATGCGAGCGACTTCGAGTTCGCCAGCAACAACTGCGTGTTCCGGCCGCTCAACCCTCGGGCCGCCTGCAGCGTCGGCGTGATCTTCACGCCATCCGACGCCGGCCGTCGCACCGCGTTGGTCGAGCTCGCCACCCGCGACGATCAGTACACGACAATGGTGCTCGCCGGCGACGGTGTGTATGAGCCGGTCGTGCAGATCGACACCGAGTCCGTCGAGGCCGGCCAGGCCTTCCTCGCCACCGGCAGCCAGTATCCGCCGAACACCGAGGTCACGATCGTGTTCGGCGACGGCCCGAACTCATCGGTCATCGCGGTCACCGATGCCGAGGGCAACTTCAGCATCTCGGTGCCTGTCGACCCGAACGAGCGTGGCGGCGACCGCACGATCGTCGTGCAGTCCGAATCAGGCGCCGTCGCGAGCGCTCCTGTGGAGGTCGTCGAGGAGAACCAGACCTACATCGGTCTCCCCGGCTTCGGCCTCGGCTGAGACCGTCGCGTCACGCTGCGGGCGCGGGCGTCCGCATGACTGCGTATTCCCGCCGCGCGTTCAACCTCGTGGTGACCTGCTGAGCACGAGCGATCTCGGGCTTCTGGCGCGTTCCAGCGGACCTCCGGCCCTGGGCGACCCATCCACGCTGCGCCAAGATGATCTCTGGGACATCGAGGAGGGCAACATGGCAGCCGGAAGTGGCTCGGACGACAAGCGCCTCGGACAACGCGCCGCTCGCGCTCCCGGTGTGGGCGTTCTGGCGGCGCTCGAGGGCGCCGCCCTCATCGTGTGGAACGTGATCGCCACCCCACTCATCGGGCGGAGGCGGCTGCGGTGGGGCACAGTGGGCACGGAGGCAACCGATTCGCTGCCAGGCGATGAGCTCGTGCCCGCACCCAAGTGGTCGTACACACTGGGAATGGCCGTCGATGCATCGCCGGAGGATGTCTGGCCATGGATCGCCCAGATCGGACAAGGCCGCGGCGGCTTCTACAGCTATCAGACCCTCGAGAACATGGTTGGCTGCAAGATCACCAACACAGCCGAGATCCTCCCCGATCACCAGCATCCGGCGGTTGGCGCCGACATCTCCCTGCACCCGACCGCGCCGCCGTTGCACATCGAGATCGTCGATCCTCCGAACGCACTCGTGCTGTTCGGGTCACCCGCCGATGTCGGTGCCGTGGAGAGCTGGGGGATGTCGACCTGGCAGTTCGCGGTCCAACCCGACCACGGTGGTGGAAGCCGGTTGCTGACCAGGGGTCGCTCCGACTTCACACCGGATTGGAGGAGCCGTCTCGCGTTCGGACGCTTCCCGATCGAGGCGATCACATTCGTGATGAGCCGCAAGATGATGCTCGAGATCAAGAGACTGGCAGAGCGCAGTGCCTGACGACGTGGGCTCCGCAGACCCGTGATCGGTGTCGCCCGATCACCCGCCGCCCTCGAGTGGGACCGCTCACCTTCTTCCGGGCAGGTCCGGCGGTATCCGGGCTGATGCGCACCGATCAGTTGGTCGTCTGGGTCCCGAGTTTGGACCATCGGCGCCGGTACTCGCGCCCGGTGAACTCCCGGGAGTCCGCTCCTGCGGCGAGCGCTTCGGCCCGGTCAGCGCGCAGCAGCATCTCCGAAATGACCTCCTCCGCCTCGGTCCAACTCCGTGTCGTGCCGTTGACCTCCACCGAGGTCCGCAGACTGCTCCCTCGCAAGGACAGCGCCAAGAACGGATTCAACGGGAGGAACCTGGAGACGCCGTAGCGCGGTTGGGAGCGTCCGGTCGCCGCCGCCGGTGCCAGTCGACGCATCGCCGACGAGAGCGCTGCCGGGTTGCGGGTTGCGTCGACTGCAGCGACGTCGGCGCACAGATCTCGGGTCGCCTCCACCGTCCGCGGCACGATGACGAGGGCGACGGATGCGAACAACGACACCGGGGTCGCCGCCGCACAGATCACGCCGAGCGCGATCGCCAGTGTCCAGACCAGCTCGGCCCGAGTTGCGACACGGCACCAGCGGTCGCGAATGCCTGCGAGCTGCGCGGCGACCAGCGCTTCGAGTTCGTGTCGTGGAAGGTGCCCGACCGCACCCGTCGTTGCCAACACCACCACACCCGACGGGACCGGAAACGCGCCCACGTTCGGAAAGGGATCGTCGTGGATCAGGACGTGACCGGGAGGCTGGCCGATGGCGATCGAGATCTCGTCGGCGACGTTGCGTATCCGACCCGCGGCTTGGGCGGCCCGCAGCTCGGTGGCGATGTGATGGCCGATTCGATCGATCGGATAGAGCCAGACCGCGAGCGCCGCCAGTCCCAACGCAACCGGTATGCCGATGATCCCGACCTGAGGGATGAGCGCTGAGATGAAGACGCGCGGCGTCATCAACACGATGGCGACCACGAAGCTCAGCGCCAGCCATGAGATCGACAGCGCCCGTATCGCGTGCGCCCGCGCGGTCCGAGCGAGTTGGAGATGTCTCACCTCCTGGTATCGGTCGCGCCGTGCCCCACCTGAAATGTCGAGTCGTCCGGTCAGTTCAGAAGATGCCCTCGACCTCGGGCTGTGCGAGGCGAAGTCGGAACAACGACTGGGTTCCGGCGGGCAGGCCTGCGCTCATCGTCACGTCGGCGGCATGATCTGCCCAGAGACCGTCGTAGCTGTCGACCGCTTCGTCGTCCGACTGAGCGCCGATCGTGGTTGGTTCGCCCGCCACCGACACGGGCAACACCAGGACCGACGGGCGTTGCGCGAACCGGCAGGCCTGCTGCGGCGAGACCAGCGTCGATTGTTGGGCCGTCACACCGAAGAACTCGGCGACTTCATGAGCTGGCAACGGCGACGCGTAGACGTACCACATGCTGCGATAGCTGCGCCCGTGACCGTCGGCGACCCGTCGGATCGAAACCTGGACCGGCTCGGAGTCAGACGGCAGTTCGCAGGATTCGAGCACCTCACGGTTGTACGAATCGATCCTGTCCGGGTCGGAACCGACGAGGTCGTCACCCGCGCTGAAGATCACGACCACCCCGACGATCAGCAGCACCCCCAACACCCCGAGCACCCAGGCCAGCGGCTCCCACGTTCGGCGCTGCCCGCCTCGGGCCGGCCTGTCGACCCCACGTGTTGGCGGCCGCGGTGAGGGTGGGGGCGGATCGCCGGAAGGAGGTGGCGGCAGGTCCGGTGCCATCGCACATCACCTCCTCCAGCAGCGCAGTGGAGACGGCCCGGTACCAGGAGCGCTCCACCAACTCACGGTTTCATGTTCAGTCTGGTCACATCGTTCTGCGCCCGCCAGGGCACAACGACCCACACGCTCCGGAGCCCGTTCGAACCGTCCACAAGAACCCGAATCGGCGTGGCCGGGGCGGATTCCGGTCGGTCGGGCGGCGGCTGGCTCAGCACGTGGGGCGGACCGAGGCGGGTCTCGCCACGCCCGGCCAGATCTCGGCGCAACGGCGTCAGATCTCGTCGATCTCGATGGTTCGGCCACCGATGTTGACGGCGTCGAAACACGTGGCGAGCGCCGGGTCGCCGACGACATCGCAGCGCACGCTGAAGGTCAGGTTGTCGCCTGGTTCGAGACGGATCTGGGTGATGTTGGGTTCGAAGTACGAGCCGCGGATGTTCTCCAGTGACCACACGAACGCTTCGTCGCCGTTCACCAGCAACGCGGCCCTGCCGGCATCGCCGTTGGCGTTCTCGATACGCAGGTCGGTGAGGTCGAACAACATGCCGTCCTCGACCGTGAAGACCGCGTCGGCGATCTCGAGCGCCGGCGGTGTGACGCTCAAGCGGAAGAACGCAGGTTCGCCGTCATCCGCTGACGGACGAGTGCCGTCGGGATCGGCCACCGTGGTGACCGGAACCTCGGCGCCGCTGCCGTCGGCGATTTCGGCAACAGCGTCATCGAAGTCCGAGAGACGTGCATCGACCGCGTCGGTCGCAGCGTCTTCGATCGCCGGCTCGATGACGCCGAACCAGGCGGCGACGGCGGCGCCGATGATCGCTGCAACCGCGACGAACCGGCCGATGGCCGCGCCCGGGATGGTGGGCGGCTGGACGAGCGACAGGTCGGTCGCGGTCGGATCGTGACCCGGCTGTTCGGCCTCGACCTCGAAGTCGAGGGTGCGTGTCGCTCGGCGGAAGACCCCGCGCCTGGCCCTGGCCTTGAGACGTACGAGGCTGGCACCGCCGGGAGCGACGCCCACCGCGGGCGGATCGAAATTTCCGTCGACGCGATCGGAGGGGTCGATCAGCCGGATCCGGCAGCTCGCCAGGCCGTTGCCGTGGTTCTCGACCATGAACTCGTAGCTCGCGCGATGCCGAGCCCGGATCACTGGCTGCAACGCCACGATGCGCCGGTCGTCGAAGGGCTGGATGTTGAGAGTCGTCTCGGCGGCGATGGTCTCGTCGGGCTCGTTCGACGGGATGATCCGCACGCCGACCACGGTCGGCCCGGCCGTGGTGGACGGCAGCTTCGGCGGTGCGATCTCGACGTCGACGACATCGAGTGACCCGCCGAACAGCGTGATGTTGCCGCGGTCCACCGTCACCCAATCGGCGGTGAGCCCGCTCGGCACGATCGTGTAGCTCTCGGTCGCGTCGCCGAGGTTCTGCACCGACAGCTTCAGCGTGAGCGACTCGCCAGGGTCGATGTCGACGTCGTCGTTGGAGAACCAGGCCTGAACAGACACGCTTCGACGCTACTTGCCGTCGTTGCGTTCCGGCTGGCAATCGGTGCGGTTCGGCGGCCCGGCGACGGGCTGGGTGGTGTCGGTGCCCCACTCGTAGGCTGTGCGCGTGAACGGCGACCTTCCCGACCGGCCGAGCGTGCGACCTCGACGCCTGCGCCGTACCGCAGCGCTGCGCGAACTCGTGGCCGACGTACACGTGCGCGTCGACGACTTGGTCGCCCCGCTGTTCGTCCGTGAGGGAATCGCCGAGCCGCAGCCGATCGAGTCGCTCCCGGGCGTCGTTCAGCACACGCTCACGTCGCTGCGTGTCGAGGTCGGTGAACTGATCGAGCTCGGTGTCAAGGCCGTGATCCTCTTCGGCGTGCCGGCCGAGAAGGACGCCATCGGCAGTGGTGCCTTCGACCCCGATGGGATCGTCCAGGTCGCGCTGCGCAACCTGCGCGCAGAGTTCGGTGACTCCATCGTCGTGATGGCCGATCTGTGCGTCGACGAATACACCGACCACGGGCACTGTGGGATCGTCGACGACCACGGTGTGGTCGACAACGACGCGACACTCGAGATCTACGCGAAGGCCGCAGTCGCCCAGGCATCGGCAGGTGCCCACGTCGTGGCGCCCAGTGGGATGATGGACGGGCAGGTCGCGGCGATCCGGGCAGCGCTCGACGACGCCGGATTCCACGACGTGTCGATCCTGGCGTACTCCGCCAAGTACGCAAGCGCGCTGTATGGCCCGTTCCGCGACGCTGTCGACGTCTCGATCGCCGATGGCGGGGACCGCAAGGGGTACCAGCAGGACTTCCGCAACGTGCGTGAGGCGATGCGTGAGGTCGACCTCGACATTGCCGAGGGTGCCGACATGGTGATGGTCAAGCCCGCGCTGGCCTATCTCGACGTGATCGCCGATGTCGCCGAGCACGTCGATGTCCCCGTCGCGGCGTACCACGTGAGCGGCGAGTACGCGATGATCCACGCCGCCGGCGAGCGCGGCTGGATCGACACCGATGCGGTGGCACTCGAGCACCTCACGGCGATCAAACGCGCCGGCGCCACGATCATCCTGACCTATTTCACCCGCTGGTTTGCCGAACGGTCGGCGACCGTGTCCAACACGCGCCCCGCCGGGTGCTGAGGAGACACGATGACCGAGATGATCCCGCTCTGCGACCCCGACGCCTGCGTCGCGGCCGGATGTTCGCCGACCGTGTGCACGGGGGCGGGTGTGCCGTCCAACCACCACCTCTTCGAGCGCAGCTGCGCGGCCATCCCCGGCGGTGTCAACTCGTCGATCCGGGCGTTCCGCTCGGTCGGCGGTGAACCGTACGTCGTCGCCCGCGCCGAGGGGGCCACGATCACCGACGTCGAAGGCACGACGTACCTCGACCTCGTCCAGAGCTACGGGGCCGTGATCCTCGGACACGCCCACCCGGCGATCACGGCGGCCGTGACCGCCGCCGTCGCCGACGGGACGTCGTACGGTGCCCCGACGCCGCGTGAGATGAAGCTGGCCGAGGCCATCTCCGAGCGTGTGCCGAGCTGTGAACGGGTGCGCCTGATGAACTCGGGCACCGAGGCGACGAGCACCGCGATCCGCCTTGCACGTGGTGTGACCGGCCGCGACCGCATCGTCACGTTCGCCGGCAACTTCCACGGTGCCACCGACGCGCTGCTGGTCGCCGGTGGGAGCGGCATCGCGACCCTCGGTCTGCCGGGCACCGCCGGGGTGCCGAACGCATCGGTTGCCGAGACGATGGTCGCCCCGTACAACGTCGTCCCCGAACTCACCGACGAGGTGGCCGCCGTCATCGTCGAACCGGTGGCGGCGAACATGGGCGTCGTCGCTCCCGAGCCGGGGTTCCTCCAGGGGCTGCGCGACGAGTGCGACCGAGTCGGCGCGCTCCTGATCTTCGACGAGGTGATCACCGGATTCCGCCTGTCGCCCGGCGGAGCGCAGGAGAAGTACGACATCGCCGCCGACATCACCTGCTTCGGCAAGGTCATCGGTGGCGGATTGCCGATCGGTGCCGTCGGTGGCCGTGCCGATCTGATGGACCACCTGTCGCCGCTGGGTCCCGTCTTCCACGCCGGCACGCTGGCCGGCAACCCGCTGGCAACGGCGGCCGGGCTGGCAGCGCTCGACCACCTGACCCCCGACGTCTACATCGAGCTCCTCGCCCGGGCACGCCACCTCGCGGCGTTGATGCGCGATGCATGCGCGAGCGCCGGGTTCCCCGCCCGCTTTCCCGTTGTCGGCACGTTGGTGGGCATCGTGTGCGGCGCCGACGCAGCTGACCCGGTGCGCAACTTCGACGAGGCCAAGACCACCGACGAAGCGGCCTTCGCGGCGTTCTTCCGGGCGATGTTGGCAGAGGGGGTCGCACTGGCTCCCGGTGCGTACGAGGCGATCTTCGTCGGGCTCGCCCACACCGACGACGTGATCGACCGGATCGGCGCTGCCACGGCACGCGCCGCCGCAGTCGCGGCCCGCTGATGGTCGCCGCCCGCCGATGACGGCTGCCCGCTGACGGGCGTCACGCTCGGGGTGCCGCTGACCGGGGCAACCGCTTCGGTACCGTTGCCGCAGTGAGACAGTTGTTGACGTGGCGGTTCCTGGCCGCCATCGGAGCCCTCGCGCTCTTGGCGGTCGGCGTCGACACAGCGTGGTCGCCGGCGCCGAGAAGCAGGGCGAGATCGCCGTGGTCGCGTCGGCGGCGTTCGACGACGACGGCAACCTGATTCCGCGCCGGGTCGACCTGATCGAGCCGGTGGCGTTCGTGGTGCCGTCACCCGACTTCGAGATCGGGGACGACGGCCTCACGGTCGGCCTCCTCGATGCTGTCCTCGACGCCCAACGCGTCGCGCGGATCGTGCCCGGCACTCCGGGCGAGGTCACCTGCGCCAACTTCGACGATCCGAACCGCTGCGTGATCGTCGCCGATGTCCTCGGCGACGCAGTCGTGTGGTTCGCGATCATGCCTCGAGGCCCGCGCGACACTGTCGAGTTGCCGCCGATCGTCGATCTCCAGGACGGCTACGCACAGTTCGTCAACGGATGGGAGGTGCTGTACGCCCCGGTGATCGAGCGCGATGCCGACACCTGCGGCGACGATGTCGTCAGCTTCAGCGACTTCCTCCGCCGCTTCGGACCCGGCAGCACCACGGTCGTCGATCTCGAGACGCGCCAGGTGACCGCGGTGATCTGCGGCGAGGAGTTCGTCGAGCCCCCGACGACGGTCGGTCTACGAGGGCTCGCTCAACGGGTCGATCGTCACGCCGTCGACCAGCACCCTGCCCGTCCTCGATCCCGACGTCGCACCCCCCGACTCCTGACATCGGGGCGGCCCGCACGGTCGGCCGGACCGCCCTCAGGCTCAGTCGAGGAGGGCGTGGGCCGCCGCGAGACCCGAATTGTGTGCCCCTTCGACCTTGGGACCGGCGAACGCGTCCCCGGCCAACACGATCGTGCCGTCTCCCGTGGTCCAGCAGGGGTCGGGCCAGATCGACCGCGGCGTCGCGAGTCGCCACTTCTTGACCTGCGCCTCGACGATCGACGCGCCACCGAGCCACGTTGCGGCGGCGGCGCTCAGCTGGTCGAGCAGATCGTCGTCGTCCCAATGGGATTCGCTCCACACCGGGTTCGCGTGGAAGGTGATCGCCGGTCGTGGGCTGATGCCTTTCGCGGCGTTGTCACCGATGAAGCTGAACACGTCGTCGCCGTCTTGCACGCCGCCCGAAGGCGGCAGCGTGGTCGGGCCGTCGAGTGTGACGAGGAGGCCGATGGTGCGGTCGTACTCGGTGCGCATCGGTGAGCCGTCGAAATCGACTCCGGCATCGACCAGGAGCGCGAGCGACTGGGGGATCGGACTGGTGAGGATGACGGCGTCGGCGGGACGTGCGCTGCCGTCGTCGATCACCACATCCCAGCGGGTGTCACCCGAGCCCACCCGGACGGTGAACGCCATCGTCGACGTTTCGACCTCGAGCCCGTCGGCCAGATCCTTCGCAATCGAGTTCATTCCGGCCGACCCGACGTATCGAGGGTGCCCGTCGTCGCCCTCGAAGCCGTGGTTCCACACGTGCACCAAGCCGCGGTCGACCCAGTCGTCGACGCGTGACTGGAAGGCGGGCGTGCGGACGGTGAAGAACTGGGCGCCGTGATCGAGCCGTGCGTCACCGATCCGACGCGTGGCAAGGCGCCCGCCGACCGACCGGCCCTTGTCGACGACGCACACGTCGACGCCGTGGGCAGTGAGTTCGCGCGCGAGCGACGAGCCCGGAGATCCCGGCACCCACGATGACGACTCTCATGCCGACCTGAGCGTGTTGCTTCCTGTCGTGTCGGCCCGTTTCGTCCAGGCGCCCTCAGCGCGGCCGAGGAAGTCGAGCAGCACGCTGTTGAACGTCGATGCGTGCTCCACCATGAAGCCGTGTGCGGCGCCGCTGATGACGACCAGTTCGGCAGTGGGGATGCGCTCGGCCAGTTCCTCGCTGTCGCCACGCGGGGTGAGGATGTCCTGATTGCCGGCCATCACGAGGACTGGCACCTCGATCTTGTCGAGTTCGTCGACCCTCGACATGTCGACGTCGAGGATCGCCTCGACCTGGTTGGCGAACGCATGCGACGGACGACCGAGCGCCAGCGGTCCGAGCCAGGTCATCGCCGGGAGGAACCGACGGAAGGATCGGGGTCCGATCACCCAGCGGAAGGCCTCGCGGCTCATCATGCCCATGCCGCCTTCGAGTGCGTTGTCGCGCCACTCCATCAGCAGTTCCTCCCGCCACGGATGGTTCTGGCCGGCGGTGCACGCAAGCGTGATCGAGCGGGTCCGTTCGGGGTACTTCACGGCGATGATCTGGCTGATCGCGCCGCCCATCGATGCGCCCACGACATGCGCGGTCTCCACCCCGGCGTGGTCGAGCACGGCGATCGCGTCGTCGGCCATCTGCTCGAGGCTGTACGGGGTGTGCGGCTTGTCGCTCCGGCCGGCTCCGCGGTTGTCGAGCGCGATTCCCTGGTACCAGGGGGCGGTTGCGACGCGCTGCAGCGCCCAACCGGCCTTGCCGGCTCCCAGCCCCTGGATGAAGAGCACCGGAGGGCCACCGGGGCGACCCGTCTTCGAGTAGTGCAGCCGCGTTCCGTCGTTCGCACGGACGTAGGTCATCAGCGCCCTCCGATTCCGGTGATGGGCAGCCAGTCGAACGCTGTCCCGGTGTTCAGTTCGCCCATCTCCGTGAGCAGGTCGTGCACGTCGGCTCGGACCCGGTCGGCGAGTTCGAGTTCGGAGAGCGGCCCGCGACGCTTGCGCGGTGGTCGCGTCGCCGGTCCGATCTCGACCCGCGCCCTGCGGGCGAACGGGCTCGAGGTGGTCGCCGCGGGAAAGACGGACGTCGAGGTCGCCAGTGCGGCGCCGATCACGGTGTGATCGATCGCTCCGACCGAGCGGAGCCCGGATGCCGATCCCGCTCCGAGGACCACGATCTGGTCGGCCCGCAGCGCGCCGGCGATCTCGTCGGGGTCGTCGAGCAGGCCCCCGATCCGGCGGTCGTACGCCGCCAGCGGGCCAAGGTTTCGTCGGCCGACGAAGCGCACCGGTCGGTCGATCGCTTCGCTGATCGCGAAGGCGGTGAACACGGTGCTGTTCGACAGACGCGGCGAGTTGACCACGATGAGTGCTCCACGACGCTTCGGAATGTGCTGATCGCCTCCGGTCGACACGGTCCAGCGCAGCTGAGCGAGCAGCATCATGTTGCGCACGAGGACCGGGTCTCGGCCCCAGTCGTCGGTGGCGCCGGCCGGCTCCTCGGTGAGGCGGCGGCTCGCTGCACGCACGCCGCCGGTTGCGGCGGACGCGAGTGCCTCGATCGCGCCGTTCACACGCCGATTGGTGTGCGACACGGTCCGACCGATCGTGCGTACGGGCGCAATCACCCGACCCGTGGAACGAGCTGGCAAGGAGACGACATCGGCGAGTGCGGGCATCAGGCGACCTGCTTCCGTGCGGGCTGGCGGATGACACTCGGCCACCCGTAGAGATCGTCGATCACGTCGACGGTGGTCTGCCCGGGAACGATGCCGAGCAACTCACGCATCCGACCGTTGTCGGCGAGACGACCGTGGATCAGCAGTTCGGCGACGTGATCGGGGACCGGCGCGCCGGCGAGATGGCTCAAGCGGCGGGCGACCGACCACTGGAACCCGATGGTCGGAACGGCGAGGCGCCGACCGCGGCGTGCGGCCTGCAGCGTGGTGATCGAACCCGACGCCACGACATTGACCGGCTCGGCCAACCGTTCTCGGGCGGCCGCCACGATCGCGCGGGCGGCGTCGTTCTGGCGGATCACGGCGAACGACGGATCACCGAGCGCATTGAACGGGACGGCCGGCAACCGGAGGAGGCGCCCGAGCGGTGACGGGACGTGGGGCCCGATGACGGACGCGAGACGGACCGCGCCGACCGTGACGCCCACACGGTCGGCGACGCTCGCTGCCGTGCGCTCGATGTCGGCAACGGTGCGACCCCACTCGGACGTCGGCCGAATCGGTGCGAACTCGTCGGGTCGCGTGAGTGTCCCCGGCCCTGCGCCGTAGACCTCGATGCCGCTGCGGAGGATCACGTGTTCGAGCGAGGGGCACTCCGCCGCCGCGCCCAGGATGGAGATCGCCGCGTTGTCGGTCAGCTGCGCAGCGAGTGCCGGGCCGGCGCGAGCGTCGGGCTCCCAGACGCCCACGTGGACCAACATGTGTGGATCGAAGTCGATCACCGTCTCGACGATCCGGTCATGCTCGGATGGGTGAATTCGATGGAACGTCGTACGCTTGAAGCGGCTTCTCGGAGGATCTGCGTCGATCCCCGACAACGCCTCGACCCACGGCTCGTCTTCCAGCAGACTGGCGACTTGCGTGCCGAGTTCACCGCCGACGCCGCTCACGAACACCCGCTGACCTGCCATGACACGCCACGCTAGTGCCACTCGCCGCCAATTCTTGGGTTCCGTCGGCAGCGCCGCGCTCGTCGGTTTCGCCGGCGGCGTGGGGGTGCGGAGCCGGCGTGGAGGTGCTCGACAACTTCGGGGGCTACAGCGTGTCGCAGGGGTCGTGTTCGCACCGGGGGATCGACATCTTCCCGACCGACGACGAGGTGCTCCGCGTCCTCGTGTCGTGTGTCGACGGGGTGATCTCCGGCTCGACGGCCTGTCGTCATCGGCGGTCGACCCGCTGCCGCGCCTCGCTGTCCCGACGGTCAACACGAACGTGGGACCACACAGCGGGTGCGGCCCGTAGTCGGTGAGCCGCAGGAGCGCCGAAAATTCGTCGAATATGTCGGTCTGATGTCGTTTACGTCATCGAGTCGTCATAGATTGTCGAGAACTGGTCAAGTCGCGGGGTTGTTGGGCCGATGACATGACCATCCCGACGGCCCGCGCGGCGCGCCGGGCACCCCGATCCGATGAGCAGCGACCTCACGCCCCTCGAACCGACGGCCGGTGATCGCTCGCGTCTGTCGCGCCGTGGTGTCCTCGCCGGCGGCGGCGTCGGGATCGCCGCGCTCGCACTGGGCCGACTCGGCTCAGGGTCCGCCGGGGCGGTCGCCGGCGAACTGAACGAACCCGGCGCAGCACTCGAGACCGCAGTCCGGGTGCCCACGACCGTTGCGGTCGGTGCGGGCGAGATCCTGTTCCCGATCGTCGTCGGGCCCGACGATTCGTGCTTCCTGAACGACAATTTCGGGGCGTGCCGCTCGGGATGCAGCCGCACCCACGAGGGCACCGACATCATGGCCGACCACCTCCTGCCGATCCGGGCGGTGGTCGCAGGTGTGCTCACGAAGAAGTACGTCGATGCGGGCAAGACCTCCGGCGCCGGCAACGGCTGGACGCTCTTCGACGCCTCGACGAACATCACGTACAAGTTCTTCCACATGGATCACCATGCCGAGGGCCTCGAGGTCGGCGACGCGGTCGAGTACGGACAGATCATCGGAGCGGTCGGCAACACCGGAACCTCGGGAGCGAACAGCGGGACGAATTATCACCTGCACTTCGAATACCGTCCGGACAACATCGCCCAGCGGTCGTACCACCTGTTGCAGCGGGACCCGAACGTCTCGTTCGTGTGATCCGCTCATGCACGATCCGGCCTGCACCCACGGAGACTCGGCGACCGGTGTTCCTGCACGCGGGCTGTCACGTCGTCGGCTGTTGACCGGCGCCGTCGCCGGTGCCGGACTCCTCGCTACCTGGCGTGTCGGCGCGGCGGTTGCCGACATGGCCGAACTCGGTGATGCTGCGAACGCCAACGATCCTGCGACGCGCATCGAGATCCCGCCCTACGTTCCGGCCCCGGCGACCACTGTTCCGTTCGAGCCGCCCGAGCCCGGCGAGATCCTGTTTCCGCTCGCGCTCGGCACCGAGTGGACCTGCTACGTCCTCGACAACTTCGGCGACACCAGGGGCCGCAGTGGTGGCTACTACCACAAGGCCGTCGACATCATGGCCGACCTCGGCACGCCACAGATCGCCGTCGTCGACGGGGTGTTGAGCTACCGCCACGACCAGAACACCTTCGGCTGGACCCTCGACGGTGACGACGGCAGCCGCTTCCGGTACTTCCACAACACGAGCGATCCCGCCGGCTGGTCGGAGGGTGATCGGGTGGAGCAGGGCGACGTCATCGGTTTCGTCGGTGACTCCGGGACGTCGGCCGGCAACTACCACCTGCACTTCGAGTACTACCCGGCCGGCCAGCCCGACACCCCCGCCGATCCGTTCGACGTCTTGCAGCGCATCGCCGGCGCCACCTTCCAGAGCTGACCCCGTTCGGGGCGGTCAGCGCAGCGTGTCGGCACGCATGATGATCTCGCGTGCGAACGGATCGAGCTGGCGCCCTGCGATGCGTTCGGTGACCTGGATCGCCTGCGTGGGGTCTTCGACCAGTCCCGACCAGCGGATGTAGCCGCCCATCACGCCGATCAGACGATCGCCGAGCTCCTCGGCATGGACCATCAGCTTCGTGTCGTGACGGAGCAGTTCGCGGATCTCGGTGTACAGCGACTTGAGATAGGGGTCAGGGTGCTCGGTGTTGAACGGGCGGTGCCGGTACGGCAGTTGCAGCTCGTCGTAGTTGTGCAGGTTGTGCGGCGCCGCGATGATCGAGATCACGCATCCGAACCCGTTCTCGCGCAGCCAGATGATCTCCTCCTGGCGGCGAACTCGGCGGTGGTTGTCGCCGACGCCGCCCGGCCGTTCGCAGATGGCCATCTTGTCCTTGAGCACCCAGGTGAAGTTCCGCGGCGTGATGCCGAGAGCCCACTTGCCGCGTAGACGCGGGGCCATCAGCGGCAACCCGGCGCGGGCAGGAGACGAGGGGATGCTGTGGTCATGACGGCTGATTACGCTAGCCCGTGGTGTCGGTCGAGGGAAAATGCGGAGACGTCGGCCCGATCGGCTCGACCGAGAGCCGCTGCTGCGAGCGTCGCACACGGCCCACACCTGCCACCTCGCATGCGGCGTGTGTCCCGGCAGCGACGTCCAGGACGCGTCCGATCGCGCCGGCGTCGGGTGGGTAGCCCTCGACGCTGAGCCACGCACGAATCGCCCGGCGCGCGAGGGGAAGTGGCGCATCGGCGATTGCCCGGGCATCGGTCGGATCGATGCTGCGTGCGAGTTCGTCGAGCAGCCGGTCGTCGTCACCGAGCAGTTCGGCCGTGCGGGTCAGGAGCGGAACGACGTCGCGCTCCGCGATCGCCTCGACCAACGGCAGGAGTTCGTGGCGGATCCGATTTCGACGAAACCGCGGATCGGCATTCGTCGGGTCGTCGGCCGGTTCGAGGTTCAACGCCGTGCACAGTGATCGGGTGTCGTGCCGCCGCAGTGCAAGCAGTGGATGGTGGGCATCGGCGCGCATTGCCGACAGTCCCGTGGCACCGCTGCCCCGCAGCAACGCGAGGAGCACGGTTTCGGCCTGGTCGTCGGCGGTGTGACCGGTCAGCGCGCCGGGTCCGAGCAGCGCCCGGCGTGACGCCCGAGCACGGGCTTCGAGGTTGGGGCCGTCGTCAAGCCCTGCGTGTTCGCAGCGGAACGCCACGCCGAGCCGTTGTGCGATCCGCTCGGCGGTCGCCGCGTCGTCATCTGCACCAGGGCGGATGCCGTGGTGCACGTGCACCGCGGTGACATCGAGGCCGGCGGCGGCGGCGAGCGCCACGAGGGCGCTCGAGTCGGGGCCACCGGAGAAGGCGCAGATGACCGACGATGCGGGAGGCGGAAAGGCGCAGCGATCGAGGAGCTCAGCCGTGAGCCGGCTCGCGTCGGAAGTCAGAGGTCCTGGTGGCGGCGCTGCCGCTTGCCGCTCGGGTGCTTCTTCGCCTCGACACTGAACATGTAGTAGCCGAGCAGCCCGGCCATCGCCAGCAGAACCACGGCGACGAGCGCGACGCCGATCCAAATGTGCCAGACATATCCGAGCATGCGACGAGACTACCGTCGCCAGCCGCCACGCCACTGGTCCGTCGATGCCGTCTCGTGACCGAGTGCTCGGCCGGCACACGTGGCCTCAGCCCGAGAAGGCGGCCACGGCGATGACGGCGACCACGAGTGCACGCGTGGTCCAGGCCGCAGTCCGGATCCAGTTGGTCTGTACGAGGCGAACGTGCGCCTCGCCGTCGAAGCGCTGCGTGAGGCGTTCGTGGAGCGGTACGGACACGAACGCCGTGGTGCCGTACGCGACAGCCATCAGCGCGAGGGCCACGAGGGGCAGGACCCGACCGACGTCACCGGGAGGGGCGATCACGAGCCAGATCCCGGTCAGACCTTCGGCGAGCATGAACGGGCCGACCACGTACGAGATGCTGTTGCGGTGACGATTGCCGAACTGTCGCCAACGTTCATCGTCGACGCCACGTTCGATCGCATCGAACACGGGGTAGTGGACCAACTGGATCACCCAGATGACCCCGGTCATCGCCCAGACCGATGCCAGCGCGACGACGGTGAGGATCGCCTCGGTCGTCGTGACCATCGAGCGGTGACGTCAGCCGACCGCGCCGTCGCCGTCGAAGTCGGTCGAGAAGCAGCGTTCGATCCGGGCGAGGAGATCGGGAGGCATCTCCTCGTTCCGACATTTTTCGCCGATCACGATCTTGAGTTCGGCGTGGAAGTCGAAGGCCCCGTGGCAGTCGGGGCAGCCTTCGAGATGGTGGGTGATGGAGTGCCGAGCGTCGTCGGAGAGTTCGTTGTCGAGGAAGACGTCGAGTTCCTTGAGCGTCGCCGCGCAATCGGGTTCGTCACATTCGTCCATCATCGGTCCTGTTCCGTTGTCTGGTCGGCGCGCTCCGTGCGCCGCAGTCCGCGTTCGACTGCATAGTCGTGCAACGTCTTCTGCATCGACTTTCTTCCCCGATGAAGCCGAGACATGACGGTGCCGATCGGAATGTCGAGGATCTCGGCGATTTCCTTGTACGCAAATCCCTCCACGTCGGCGAGGATCACCGGCAGTCGGAAGTTCTCGGGAAGGGCTTCGAGCGCCTGCTTGACCTCGTCGTCGGGGAGCATCGTCATCAGCGACTCCTCCGCCGAGCGTCCGATCGATGCGTCCTCGAACGTTCCCATCCGCTTGTAGAGGTAGAGGTCCTCGATGTCGCCGAGGTCGCTCTCGTCGAAGCTGCGCTGCTGCTTGCGGTACTTGTTGATGTAGGTGTTGGTCAGGATGCGGAACAGCCAGGCGCGGCAGGTTGGTGCCCTCGTTGAAGGTGTGGAAGCTCCGAAAGCCCTTGAGGTAGGTCTCCTGGACGAGATCCTCGGCGTCGGCCCGGTTGCGGGTCATGCGCATGGCCGCCGCGTACAGCTGCGGTGCGTACTCCATCGCCTGTTCCGCGAACACCGCCTGGTCTGCCATCGTCAGGAACCTACCGACTCCAGCGGTGCCAGGCCAGCCGGCCCGCAGCGTTCAGGCGTCGCGGGGTCATCGCGTCAGCTCAATCGGTCGATCGAGTCGTCCAAGGCTTGGACGAAGCGGTCGAGGAGCCCGGCGAGATCGGCACGCTCGTCAGGCGTGAATTCGCTGAGGATCTGCGCCATCGCATGCGCACGGCGGGCATCGACGGCCGCATGTCGCCGCCGACCGTCTGTGGAGATGCGGACCATCACCACGCGCCGATCGTCGGCTGCCGCGTAGCGTTCGGCGAGTCCGTCGGCGACGAGGCGCTGCACCGCCCGGGTTGCGCTCGACGGGTCGATCCGGAGTCGTTCGGCGAGTTGTTTCATCGTCCGATCTCGGCGCGAGAGCAGATCGAGTGCGTCCATCTGGCCAGGCTCCAGCGGGTGGTCCTCGCCGAACAGGTAGTCGCGTAGATGCTGAGTCCATGCACCGCGACGGAGCTCGATCCAGGCTCGCCCGATGCGAATCGCATGTTCGACGTCGATCGGATTCGTGAAATCGACCGGTTGGGCAGTGCGGATCATGGCGTCGACGACGCTACCGGTGTGACACCTGTCCGGACGGACCGGAGCCCGGCGCGGACGGGCGCGCCGCCTTTGATTGACTGGACACTCATGACGCGCCCCGAGTTGGAACAACGAGCGATCGACCGCCTCCACGGGCTGCTCGGGGTGCCGCCCACATTCGGCAACGAGGTGCGGGTGTTGCGCAATGGCGACGAGATCTTCCCGGCCATGCTCGACGCGATCAGCGGAGCCCAGCGGTCCGTCGACTTCGTGACGTTCGTGTACTGGTCGGGCGACATCGCCGTCACGTTTGCCGAGGCCCTCCAGGACGCGGCTCGCCGGGGCTGTCGGGTCCGGGTGTTGCTCGACGCCGTCGGAGCCCGCAAGATCGACGAGTCGCTGATCGACGAGATGTCGAAGGCCGGATGCGATGTCAGGTGGTTCCGACCGTTCTTCGACAAGAAGGTGCCGAAGGTCGCGGAAGCCAACCGGCGCACGCACCGCAAGATCCTCGTTTGCGACAACGCGATCGGATTCTGTGGCGGTGTGGGGATCGCGTCGGAGTGGACCGGCGATGCACGCGACGAAACGGAGTGGCGCGACACCCACCTGTCCGTACGCGGGCCGGCCGTCGCCGGGCTCATGAGCGCCTTCATCGACAACTGGGCCGACCAGCACGAGGACGGCTTCGACCCTCGCGGTGAACACGACGTCGATTTCACCGAGCACGGATCGACCGCGATGTTCGTCGTCCGTGGCTCGTCCGAGACCGGTGCCAGCGACGTGTGGCGGATGATCATGACCCTGGTGTCGATGGCCGAGAAACGTCTGCGGATCGCGACGGCCTACTTCAACCCCGACCGCTTCGTGATCGAAACGCTGATCGCGGCCGTCGAGCGCGGTGTCCACGTGACCCTGCTGGTCCCGGGTGAGCATCACGACAAGCGCTTCATCCAGATCGCCGGCGAGGAGGCCTACCAGGAACTGCTCGACGCCGGCGTCGACATCCGCACCTACGAGGTGTCGATGATGCACGCCAAGGTGATGACCGTCGACGGCCGAGTCGCCACCGTTGGGTCCACGAACTTCAACCGTCGATCGATGCAGCACGACGAGGAGGCCAACGTGGTGCTCGTCGACGAAGACGTGGTGGCAGTGCTCGACCGCCATCTCGACGAGGACCTGACGAAATCGATCGAGCTCGACCCGTCGCGATGGGCCGATCGCGGTCTGTCGCAGAAGATGGCCGAGAAGGTCACGACCGTCGTCGAGAAGTGGCTGTAGTGACCACGTGCCCGACGCCGACGCCGTGTCCGTCTCGCCCGGTTACTCCCGACCGAGTTCGGTGTCGCCGGCCGCCTCGTGGTCGACCTCCTGATCGTCGTCGAGTTCGACCGTCACGTCCACCAACGAGCCCGTGAACGCGAACGGCCCGAGATGTCGGCCGGTCCCGTCGTAGTCGGCGACCGTGGTCCCCCGGTCGTGGCCGATGTCGAGACCCGACCACGAGATCATCAACCAGAAGATGTGGTCGGTTTCCATCCGTCCGACCTCGACGCCGTCGACGAGCAGCGTCCCGGTGCCGTGTGGAAACGGCCCGTCGCCGGGGCTGCGTGCCAGACGGAAGCCGAGCTCGGTGGCGCCGACCGGGATCGGGGTGCCCGACGAGACCACCTGATGGGTTCCGCCGATGTTGAGGTCGTGGACGAGACGACCGTCGCGGACGAACAGCGAGTAGCCGCACGTGGCGTCGCCGTGCGCGATGAGGACGCCACTGGTGCCCTCGCTGATGGGCCGGATACGAGCCGTGATCGTGTAGCTCCGACTGCGGAGGTCGGGAGCGACGTCGGAGGGGAGGTGGCCCATGCCGGCCGTGAACACGTACCGCCGCCGGGCTCCGTGGAACCGCTCGGCGTTCTCGGCGAACCGCTCACCGAACCGATCGTCGAGCGGCAACACCTGGTTGGCTCGTGCCTCGCTCCACCACAGTTCGACGAGATCCGTCAGCCGATCGGGCTCGGCGTCGGCGAGGTCGTGACACTCGTTGAAGTCGGTCGTGAGGTCGAACAGCTCCCAGCGGTCCTCGTCGAACGAGCTGCCCGGGCGATGCCACGCGACGGCCTTCCACCCGTCGTGCCAGATGCCGCGGTGGCCGAACATCTCGAAGTACTGCACCGACTTGCCGGTGTCCGCCTCGGGGTTGCCGACGGTCTCCGCGAAGCTGATCCCGCTCATCGGGGTGCTGTCGGCGGGGGGATCGATGCCGACCAGATCGAGCACCGTCGGAGCGAGGTCGGAAGCGTGGCAGAACTGGTGGCGCAGCTCACCGGCCGCCGACGTTCGTGTCTCGGGCGTGCGGATGATCAACGGATCCCGAATGCCACCGCCGTGGGTGTTCTGTTTGTACATCCGCAGCGGCGTGTTCGCCGCCATCGCCCACCCGTGCGGGAAGTTCGAATGGGTGTCGGGACCCCCGATGTCGTCCAGACGTGCGAGCTTGTCGTCGAGCGACTCCTTGACCATGTTGAACGGTGCCATCGCATTCACGAATCCGAGCGGTCCGCCCTCTTGGCTGGCCCCATTGTCGGAGAGGACCATCACGATGGTGTCGTCGAGTTGCCCAGTGTGCTCGAGCGTGGCGATGACCCGACCGAGGTGCTGGTCGAAGTGGTGGAGCATCGCGGCGTACGCGCCGGCCAGCCGGCTGAACACGCGGTGCTCGTCGGCCGAATGTTCGGCCCACGCGTTCACCCCGAGGTTGCGAGCAGGAAGTTCGGTTCCCGCAGGGACGATGCCGAGTTCGATCTGTCTGGCGAGGCGACGGCCGCGCTCGACGTCCCAGCCGTGCTCGAACTCCCGCGTGTACCGGTCGATGAGCTCACGCGGTGCCTGGTGTGGCGCATGGCAGGCACCGGGTGAGAGCTGGAGGTACCACGGAGCGCTGGGTGTCGCAGCGTGGTGGTCGGCCAGGTTTCGGATCGCCTCGTCGATGAGGTCCTCGGTGAGGTGGTAGCCGGTCGAGTGGTCGCCGGACGCGGTGACGTGGGTGTTGTCGCGCACCAATTCCGGTGAGTACTGGTCGGTCTCGGCATCGAGGAACCCGTAGAAGCGGTCGAACCCCCGACCGAGCGGCCACCCGTCGAACGGCCCGGTCGGCCCCGTCTCGGTGGTCCTGGTGGCGTGCCACTTGCCGATCATGTAGCTCCGGTAACCGTGCGGGGCGAGCATCTCGGCGATCGTCGGTGCATCGGCGGCGATCTTGCCGCGGTAGCCCGGGTACCCGCTGTCGAAGTTCGCGAGGCAGCCCATGCCCACGGCGTGGTGGTTGCGGCCCGTCAGCATCGAGGCGCGGGTGGTCGAGCACATCGCGGTCGTGTGGAACCCGGTCGCCCGGATGCCATCGGCCGCGAGTCGGTCGATCGTCGGGGTCTGGATCGACGAGCCGTAGCAACCGAAGTCGGCGAAGCCGACATCGTCGAGCAGCACGATGAGCACGTTGCGTCGACGACGGTCGGCATTGCCGTGGGGCTCGGGCCACCATGGCGTCGAGTCCGCGATCGTGGTGCCGATGGTGCCCGTGAAGGTGGGGTCCGTGTCGCGCTCGCTCATCTCCCGAACGTAGCCACTGCCTACGCTGTGCTGAACACCGGCAACCGAATCGAGGACCCCCCATGCCCCACGTCTCAGCGCAACTCGACGTCGACCGACTCTCCGGATCGCTGGGCGCCGAGGTCCGGGGGATTCGGCTGGCGGACGCGACACCCGCCGATGCGGAACGGATGCACGCGCTCTTGATGGAGCATCAGGTCCTGTTCTTCCCCGACCAGCATCCGACCCCCGATGAGCATCTTGCGTTCGGGCGGCTGTTCGGCGAACTCGAAGCCCACCCGAACCTCGACCTCGAGCGCGAGCGTCCCGAGTTCTTCGAGCTGCGGGCGACCGATGGAGCCGGTGGGGTCGCCGACGAGTGGCACAGCGACATCACGTTCGAAGCGGAACCGTCGAAGTTCGCGATCCTCCACATGAAGACGTGTCCCGAGGTCGGCGGCGACACGTTGTGGGCGAATGCCTACAAGGCGTACGACGAGCTGTCGGCCCCGATGCGGGCGTTGTGCGACGGTCTGACCGCGCTCCACGATGCCAGCCCCCATCTCGTTCCCGACAAGATGCACATCCACCCGGTGGTGCGCGTCCACCCCGAGACCGGCAAGCGGTCGCTGTTCGTCAACGAACACTTCACCCGCCGGATCGTCGAACTCAGCGATGCCGAGTCGACCATGTTGCTCACCTACCTCTCGCAGTGGATCCATCAGCCACGGTTCACGGTCCGGTACCGCTGGCACGCCGGCACCGTCGCGATGTGGGACAACCGGTGCACCCAGCACCACGTTCTGAACGATTTCGTCGGCGAACGTGTGATCGAGCGCGTCACGGTGATGGGCGACGACCCGCAGCCGGCCATGCCGTCACCGTGGGAGCCCTACGGCTCGAAGACGGCGTCGTTCTGGCGGGACACGAAGATGCGCGAGCAGCTCCGCCGTCAGCGCTGACGGCGTTCCGGGCGCGGCCGCGCGGGCGACCATCCGCGAGACTCGGTCCATGGCTGAGCTGTACGACGTGATGAGCACGCTGCGCGCTGTGCGCAAGCTGCGACCCGACCCGATCCCGGCGGATGTCCTCGAACGGGTGTTGCAGGCTGCCTGCTGGGCCCCGACCGGTGGCAACGCGCAGCCGTGGCGGGTCGTCGTCGCGACCAGCAGTGAGACGAAGCAGGCGCTCCAGGAGATCTACGAGCCCGAGTGGGAGCGGTACTCGACGGGGTTCATGAAGATGATGGCCGGGCTTCCTTCCGAGGAGCTCGCGAAATGGGAGCGGATCGTGGCCGCCGGCGACCATCTTGCTCAGCATCTCGCTCAGGCGCCGGCGATCCTGATGTTCTGTGCGAACCCGGCGATGATGGCGATCACCGACGCCAAGCTCGATCGCGTCAGCATGGTGGGCGGCGGCTCGGTCTACCCAGCGGTGCAGAACGCGATGCTCGCGTGCGTACATGAAGGTCTCGGTTGCACGCTCACGACCCTGCACTGCCTCCGGGAGGACGACGTCAAGGACGTGCTCGGGATCCCAGCGGACTGGGCGACGGTCGGGATGGTCCCGATCGGCTATCCCGTCGGCAAGGGCCACGGTCCGATCACCCGCCAGCCTCCAGCGGCGATGGCGTACCGCGACCGGTTCGGCGCAGCCTGGAACTGATCGAGGGTCGAGAGCCCTTCAACTCGGTGCGGAGGAGCGGCGCGACGACGTGACCATCAGCCCACCGATCAGTCCGAAGGCGGCGACGACCGCACCGAATGCGAAGACGGTCGCGAAGTCGTCGGGCTGACGGCCGTCGCCGAGCACCACGAACATCGTCTGGATGCCGGTGAGCATGCCGATGTTCATCATCGTCGTGCCCATCGCGTTCGCGATGCCGAGGTCGCCTTCGTCGACGGCAGCCGCCATGAGCGTCGCGTACGACGGCGAGGCGAGTCCCATCGCCAGACCCGACAGGACGAGGCCGACCAGGATCATCGGCACGCTGATCCAGTGCGCCCCGAAGATCCAGGCCACCATCGACAGCACCATCAAGATCGACCCGGCGATGATCATCGGGCGTTCACCGACGGTGGTTGCGAGCCGTCCACCGAGAGGTGAAGAGACGCTGTACACCAGCGGGCGGGCGAGGAGGACCAGCGCGATGATCCCGACCGAGTAGCCGAACAGTTCGTCGAGGAGCAGCGGGGCGATCAAGAACGCGCCCATGTAGGCGAACTGGCTGAGCGGCTGCGCGATCAGTGGTCCGGTGAAGTTCGGCCGGCGGAAGTAGTCGAGGCGGAGCATCGGGCTGGGCGCACGACGCTCGATGGCGACGAACGCAACCAACCCCGTCGCGCTCGACGACGATCAGACCGATCGCGAGCGGGTCGTCGAAGACGGTGGACGACCCCTGCTCGAGGAACAGCAGGAAGCCGAGCGTGGCAACGGCGAGGAACGCGGCGCCCCACCAGTCGATCGCGACGCGCTCGCCGGGCTCGGATGGGCGGATCACCCTCCATGCAGCGACGAACCCGATGAGCGAGATCGGGGCCAGGATCGCGAACACGACGCGCCAGCCGAACAGATCGATCAGTGGTCCGCCGATGACGAGTCCGAGCACCGGTGCTCCCGTCATCGCCATCTGGAACCAACCCATAGCTTCGGAACGCCGCCCCGGTGGGTACGCGGCCATGATCAACGCCATGGCGTTGGGCATCGTCGCGGCGATACCGAGGCCGACGATCATCCGTGCACCGACGAACGCCGCTGCCGTCGGCGCGAGGCCGCACAGAACGGTGCCGATGCTGAGGACCATCGATCCGACGAGGAAGACCTTCCGGTGACCGTGGATGTCGCCCAGGCGGCCGAGGATCGGTGTGCCGACGGCCATCACGAGGAACAAGCCGGTCACGGCCCAGCTGAGAAATGATTCCGTCGAATCGAGGTCGTCGGCCATCGTCGGGAGCGACGCAGACACGATCGTCATCGACGACGAGAAGACGATCAATCCGGCGATCACGGTGACGAGGAGACGACGCGGGTAGCCGTCGTCTCCGCCGCCGACGGGATCGGCGACCTCGGTGGGTGACGCGACCGACATCGATTCCGAAACTACGCAACGGCCCTCGGCCCGCTGGCCTCGGATGCCCGTGACGTGTGTCGGGCCCGGAAAGGCGAGGCTGTCCTTCAAACGGCCCATCGATGATCCTCAGGTTGGCCGACAGCCGAGCGTTCTGGGTCGCATCGTCGTACGCATAGTGCCAGCTATGCGCTATCTGGGGAGCGCGGCAGCGGTGTCGATATCGCACTCGCATCGTGATATCATGATGTCATGACGAAGCAGACGACTGTTCGGTTGCCCGACGACCTCGCCGACGACGCCGAAGCCGTCGCACGCGTTCGCGGCGACAGCGTCAACCAACTCATCATCGACTCCCTCGCCGCCGAGATCGAACGGGTGCGAGCCGACGACGACTTCACCGCCCGGGCCAAGAAGTTGCTCGAACGCGACCGGGAGATCCTCGACCGACTTGCAGAGTGACCCGCTACCTCAGCCTCGCTGAGTTCTGGTTCCTCTCCGAGCACGTCACCGGAATCGACGCCGCGACGCTGATCAGGGCCAGCCGTGTCGACCTCGCCGATTCAGCGCTCCATGCGCCACAGGCCAGCTTCGATGACACCGACTTCTACCCGGATGTCTACGACAAGGCAGCGGTACTCGCCTGCCGGATCGCCTGGAATCATCCGCTCCCCGACGGCAACAAGCGAGCAGCGTGGGCTTGCCTCGTCTTGTTCATCGATCTCAACGACGGATCGTGGAATGACTCACAACCCGACACCGACCAAGCTGTCGACGCACTGCTCGCCGTCGCCGCGCGCGACGTCGACGAAACATGGCTCGCCGGCTGGCTGAGAGAACGGGTCGCCTTCCGGAGCTGACAGCCGGTGCAGAACATCGACGACACTCGTCCGCTCAAGCCGCGCGTGATCGACACGTACGCGAGCGATCACCCGCACGAGAACGTGCGAGTGAAGGGCGCCTTCGTTGGGGCGATCCTCAGTGCCGAGTACGAGCGGCGAAACCTCCGCTCCGCGACGCCGGCAGATCTCGCGATCTCGTCTCGTCAACGAACTCGGTCAGGGAGGCCTGCGGGCTGGGCGTCGAGGCACGACCCCGCGTCAGAGATTGCGGAGTAGTCGCAGTGGACCGCCGGCGGTGTTCTCGATGCCGACGTGATCGAGCAGCAGCACCATTGCGACCTGGTCGGCCGACAGGCCGGCGCTTCCGAGGCGTTGAGCGCCATCCCGGCGCCACACGACCTCGGCGGTGTCCTCGTCGAGCCACTGGGCCGAGTCGGGGGCCAGGGTCATGGCCCACCGAAGATTCTCGCCGACGACGCGGATGACGCGGTTGCGTCGCCGTAGACGCGGTCGGTTGCGACGGAGTAGCACCTCGTCGTCCCCGATACGTGCGAGCGTGCCGCCGATCTGCATCGCCAGTGCGTTCGGTGGAGCACTCAGCCAGGCGCCTCCTCGGCCCTCCGGTCCTTCGACCCCCGAACGAATGCCAGGGTGGAGCCCGGCCGACGGTACCCAGACGGCCACCTCCCACGGGCCTGCACGATAGTGCTGCGCCGAGCCGGGCGCGTCGGCGACAGTCGCAGGCCCCGTCACCTCTCGCAGGGTGAGATCCACGGCCACCGTCAACACGATCCATCGTCGAAGAACACGTGGGTCAACCCGGACTTCAGCAGTGTCACGGTGACGAAGAAGACGGCCGGAATCGTCCGTCCGACCGCACCGGCAATCGCCGTCTGGGTGACCTTGCCCGCGAGGAAGCCTGCAAGGCCGCCCGCACCCACGGTCGTCCCCGATCTCAGACCACCGGCGGCGATCAAGCAGCCCTGCCCGAACGTCGCTCCACACAGTCCACCGACCGCCGCGGAGAACGTCGAGCGGAAGGCGATCTCCCCGAGTCCGAGTGTCCGGTCGTCATCGAACACCTGGTCCGATCCCCAGTGCGCCCCGGCCCCGGCAACGGCGACGCCGCCCACGGCGGCAATGCCCGCCCCGACGCCACACACGACTGACGCGACGCACGCAGTTGCCGCGGCGACCGCGCCGATGCCGATGCCGACGTCGATGATCGTGTGCCGGTGGTCGACGACGAACCCGCCGGCGGCCTCGGCAGCGTCGTCGATGCAGTTCCACGGGTCGCGCCAGCCGCACAAGCCCAGCGGATCGAGGATGTTCAACGGGTTGCCTCCTGCGTACCCATACGGATTGGCCGTCGCACCCTCGATCGGATCGCGAGTGATGAACTGTGCCGTCGCCGGGTCGTAGTACCGCGCGCGGAGGTAGATGAACCCCGTTTCGGCGTCTCGGAACTCGCCGCCGAATCCGAGGATCGGATCGACACCGCTCGCGTCGACGATCTCTCCGTACGGGTCGTAGGCCCGGCTGCCGATGACGCTCCCCGCAGCATCGCTGATCAACCTGGTCGAACCGAGCTGGTCGTGATGGATGTACCGGGTGGTCCCATCTGCGTCGATCTCGGCGATCGCAGTGCCGCCCGGGCCGTACACGAGCGATGTCACGCCAGCCTCGAGGATCTCTGGAACTGTCCTCGCCACGTCCCAGACAAAGGTGGTCGTCTGACCGTTGACCGTCTTGGCGACTCGCAGTCCACTGCCGTCATAGACGTACGCGGTATCGGACGAAGCCGCAACGCCGCCCGTGACCGGCACGGTCACGACAGGGACGAGTTCGTGCAGCAGGTCTCGGTCCTGCCATGTCCGCTGCGCATCGGCGATCGCGTTCGCAGGAGTCGAACGCCCAGCGCCGATGCCTCGGCCGAGTTGACCGCTGACGTCGAGGCCCACGGTCGCGACCGTTCCATCGATGCCCACCGTCATGCTGTGCAGGAAGCCGGTCCCGACGACGAGCGTGTCGTCGACCGGCACCGGCACTGGTGATGCCGTGCTGTCGCCGGCCTGTGCCGGGCGCGGGCCGTCGCCGAGCTGTCCGGCGTTGTCGTTGCCCCATGCCCACAGCTGTCCGTCGTCGTCGACGGCCAGCACGTGGGTGCCGCCCGCCGACAAGGTCGTCACGTCGACCGCGTCGGCCGTGACCGGCACCGACGACTTGCGCGAGACCGAATTGGTGCCCAGCTGACCGAACCGGTTGTCGCCCCAGGCCTTCACTGTCCCGTCGGAGAGCGTCGCGTAGCTGCTCATCGCGCCCGCATCAATGGCGACCGCTCCACTGACGCCCGCGACACGAGTCGGTGTCGAAATCCATTTCGGACCGCTCTGTCCGGCCTCACCCGATGCGTTGGAGCCCCATGCCCACACGGTGCCGTCGGCGGCGAGGGCCACCGCATGGCCGCTGTCACCCGGCATGCCTCCCGCCGCAATGCCGACGATCGTCGGCAGGCCGGCGACGGGCGTCGGCACCGGGTCTCCCGCGCCCCATTGCCACACGACGCCGTCGGCCAACGCGAGGCTCCGATCGCTGCCGGCCGCCACGGCTGTCACGGCGGGCAGCCCTGCCACTGTGACGGGATTGGGTGCGTCGCCGGTGGCGCCGCCGATCTGACCGTCGTCGTTGGACCCGAACGCCACGACGGACCCGTCCGGCTGGACGGCCACGGTGTGGAACGCGCCGGCCGAGACCGAGGCGGCCATAAGGCCGGGGACGACCGTGGGAACATCGCTGAACGAGGTCGCCGCACGCCCCAGCTGGCCGCGTTCGTTGCTCCCCCACGTCCATACCGCTCCGGCTGCGTCCAATGCGACCGTGTGATCAGCCCCGCCATCGACCTGGACGCTGACGCCGGCTGCCGACTCGGTCTGTGCCGACACCATGCGGTTGGCCTGGTCGTAGGCGTACGTGGCGGTTTCGACCGCACCGGTCAGGCTGGTGCGGTTGCCGTTCTGGTCGTAGGTCAGAATGTCCACGCCGGCGGGCCCGGCCTGCTGGGTCAGCTGGGATGCCGCATCGTAGGTGAGGGTCGAGCCGTCCAACAGTTGAATGAGCCGGTCGGCCGCGTCGTGCCCGTACGTGGCATCGTTGACGCTGATCAGTTGGTCGAGTTCGTTGTAGCCGTAGGCAAACACGTCCTCTCCACCGGCGTCGATGGCGCGCTCACCGGACACGTAGCCGGCATCGGTTCTCGTGTACTCGAACCGTTCGAGTTCGCCGCCGCCGGGCGCAGTATGAATCTGTGCGTCCAACCGGCTCGCCTCGTCGTACTCGGCAGTGGTGATCGTGCCGTTCGGGTACGCGATCCGTGTGAGGTTCCCGGCGTCGTCGTGATCGAACGTGGTGGTCTGGCCCAGCCAGTCCGTGGTCGACACCATTCGACCGTCGTCATCGTACGAACGCGTCACCACCTGTCCGTTCGGATAGGTCAGCGAGGTCACGCGGCCGGCCAGGTCGTAGACGTAGCCCACGGCGCCCTGGGGTGACGTGACCGCTGCGACTCTCCCGAACCCGTCGTACTCGTACGTCGTCGTTCCCGTTCCGTCGATCATCGAGGTGGTGCGACCGGCCTCGTCGTAGGTGAACTCCACGTCCGGTGTCGCCGGGTCCGAATAGTCGATGCCGAGCAGATGTCCTGCGGGGTCGTAGGTGAGCGACAGCGGGCGTCCGGCGGCGTCAATGGTCTGAGCGGTGCGACCGGCGGCGTCGTAGGCGTATGACCACGTTCTGCCGAGCGGGTCGACCATCGCGGTCTGCTGTCCGCGGCTGTCGTAGGCGAATGTCGTCGTGGAGCCGGACGCATCGGTTCGCGCAACGGTCCGACCGAGGCGGTCGAGCGCACGGGTGAGCGTGCTGCCGTCGGCACGGGTTGTCGCGATGTTGCGGCCGAGCGCATCGTTGGCATACGTGGTCGTGTTGCCACTCGCATCGGTCAAGGCCGTCAGATACCGGTCCGCATCGAACTCGCGCCCGACGACTGCCCCGGCCGGATCGGTGACGGCCACCACGTCTCCGAATCCGTTCATCTCGAACGTGGTCGTCGCCGGCCCGGACGGCCCGGGTGTGACCATTGCGGTGCGCCGACCGGCGATGTCGTACTGGTAGTGCGTCGTGGTGCCGGACGGAAGGAGCGCCGCGGACAGATCACCGTTGACGTCGTACTCGAAGGTCCAACGTCGGCCCGTCGGATCGACCGTCGCGGTCACGTCGACCGGGCGGGACGAGTCGCCGTACTCGAAGGTCCTGACGGCCGCCTGGCCGCCCCCACTGTCTTCCTCCACGATCTCGACGAGTCGGGCGAGGGAGTCGTAGGTCATCGTTGTTCGGCGGCCGGTCGGGTCGGTGACGCTCGTGATCTCGCCGATCGGGCCGTACGTGTACGTCTCCACATTGCCGAGCGGATCGGTGACGCTGAGGACATTGCCATCCTCATCGAAGGATCTGGTCTCGGTCGCGCCGAGCGGATCGACAACCGAGGTGCGGCCGAGAGTGTCGGGGTCGTAGGCGTAGTTCCATGTGCCCTCCCCTGCAGTTCCAGCGCCTTTGGTGATCGACGTGAGTACCCCGTCGAGGTACTCGTGGACTTGCACGGAGCCGTCGGGCATCGTGATCGTCGTCGTCGTGTCCCCGTAGACGAATGTGGTCACTGCGCCGGTCGGGTCGGTCTGGGCGGCGACTCGTCCGAGGCCGTCGTAGACGTTCGACGTGAGTCCACCACCGGCCTCCCACCAGTCCGTCATCCGATGCTTGTCGTCGTAGGCGAACTCGGCGACGCCACCCTCCACGTCCGTCACGCCGATCAGCCGGGCATCGCTGTCGTAGGCATACTCGACGCGGCGGCCGAGCGGGCCGGTGGCATCGACGATCCGTCCGTCGGAATCCGTTGTGATCATCAGGTTCCGGCCGGACTCGTCGGTCACCCGCTCCAATCCGTTGGCGCCGTAGTGGAACGTTGTGCTGGTACCGAGGAGGTCAGTGATGGCGAGCAGGCGTCCGTCGGCATCGAAGCTGAACGTGTCGCGGTGGTGGCGCACGAAGCGGTAGCCGGCCCCGTCACGCTCGAGTGTGGCGCGCAGACGTGGTCGCGTCTGGAAGTCGCCATCGCTTTCGACGAACTCGGCGACAGCGCCATTCTCCTGGTGGACGGTGAACACACCGTCGGAGCCGATCTCGAGCCGCATGTCCAGGTTGGAGGACCATCCCCGACCGAATGCGCCCGTGACGTCGGCGTTGAGTGCATTGTACGTGCGGGCGACCAACAGCGGCGCGCCCCGTCCGGGAACGACCAGGTCGGAGAACGTGTGCCAGAAGTTTCCGGTCGCGCAGTTGACCGGTCGTCCGGCATTGCACTGGGGGGAATGCGCCCATGCCGGGTTGCCTGCACCGAAGGACTCCTGGGTCGTGATCGGGCCGCTCGTCAGCCCGAGGTCGCCGAACCCGAAGATGAACGTGTTCGGGATGCCGAGATCGGGGCCACCCGCCACGTCGGGCTGGCCGAGTGAATAGATCGGGGCTTGCACTGCGTTGAGCGCAGCGAGCGCTTCGACCTCGTTGCCAGCCGCACCGTAGTAAATGCGAAATGTCTTGATCTGTCCGGAGTCGAGGCGGCCGAAGCCGAAGTCGAACAACGCACCGTGATCGGCCGGTCCCGAGTCCTCGAAGTCACCCGTCGAGCCCAGATCATTGCGAGAACCGAGCGGGTTGGCCGTCTCGAACCCGTCGTCGGTGTTGCCGAGCAGCAGCGGCGATCCGTTGGTCACGGCGGTGACGTACTCCGAGAAGGCCGTTGGCTCGATGTCCCAGTCCATGACTCTCCGATACCGTGCGTCGACGGTCTCATCGGAGATATTCTGGATCGACACCGTTACCTCATAGAGCTTGTCGGTGACCGATGGGGCGTAGTGGTGGGTGACTCGCAACGTCGATCCGATGTCGACGACCGACAGCGCCTCGGCGCTGGACGCCCGGAAGTCGAGCGTCGAGATGTTCTGTACACCGTCTGTCGCCACGTTGGCGTAACCGGTCACGCCGGTCAGTGCGTCCGCCGCACCCCAGCCCTCGCAGAGGCAGCCCGGAGCGGTCGCCTCGGCGTTCGTCGGCAGATAACGCAACCCGACGTCGGTCGTCCCCGTCCCCGACGACGGAGTTCCTCCGGGCACGTTGAGATGACCGGCATCGTTGATTCCGAGCTGGATCGTTCCATTGTCGATGATGACCGAGTTGCCGTCGACGACCGGCAGGTCCTCCGGAGCAGCCTGGATGAGGTGCGGCTCAGGAACCACCAGTAATGCAGTCGCCATAGCCAGCACGATGCAGACTGTTTTCCGACTTCTGAATCCAGCTAGTGCGCTCAAAGGTCATCGAAACGTCCTCCAGTGTTTCGCGACGGTCGGCCCGCCATTTCATCAAGATCATCGCAGATGTGTGAGCGATCAGTAGAAAACCGACACGAGATGGCGGCATCGAACGGACCTCGACGCTCACCAGACACCGCTATCACTGTCCAACACGCCCAGAACCCCAAACTCAGCACCCTGCTATCTGCGTCGTCGGTCCAACGACGACACGTGAGCGAAGTTCGTAGATAGCCGAAGTACGGCACTTCCGATCGGCCGGAGGACAAACCGACGGGCGCGTGCTCTTCGTTCCGGAACGCCCCGGTCAGCGCTGCAGCAGGTGATCCGTTCTGTATCGGGTGGGGTCACCCAAGTGACGACACGATCCGGAAGCAATTTGCACGGTGACGATGTCGAGTTCGTTCGGAGCCGATCTCACCGTCGGTGTCGACGCAACTTCAGTCGCCGGGCGGGAACTGCGGGCACGTGACCCGGTACTCGGCATCTCGTGGACCGAAATCGTTCCACTCGCGCTGTGTCATGTTCCGGCCGGCGATCTGGCAGGCGAGTTCCGGCCAGGTCTCGATGTCGTAGTTCCAGATCGCGAACTCGGTGTCGAGGAAGATGCCGACGAGGTCACCGTCCCGCGCAAGTGCGATGCCGGTACCGGCCGACTGGCGGCCGATCGCGATCTCGCGTCCGATCTGGTCGCCCGACTCACGATCCCAGACGCGCACCGTTCCGTTGGTCGCCTGGGTGACGATCCGGTCGGAGTCGAGATCGTCTTCGATCGCATTGAGGACCAGCGTGTGGCCGACCAGTGGCGGTCCGACGACCTCGAGGGTCTCGACGTCGCGGCGCTCGATGTCGAAACTGTTCGGGAGGTTCGCGTAGATGGTGCTGCCCGGAAATCCACGGTTGGGTCCAGACTTCGCCTCCACCCGCATGGATCGCATCACCGGTGTCGGTGTCGATCACCGACCACTGTTCGCCGTCGGTGGTCTGCACACTCAGCATCATGTAGGCGCCGTCCGCGCTGAACGAATGGGCCCCGCCGAGGATGTCGCCGACATCGAGCTCTCCGACGATTTCCGTGACCCGTTCGCCCGTTCGCCCGTCGTAGATGTCGAGCACCCCCGAGGTGGGCCGCAGCGGCGCGTGTCGGGAACCATCCGAACTCGCACGCCAGATGACTGCCTGACCCCGTTCGGGCTCCAGGTCGGCAGCCGGGCCGAGGGGCTCGTGGTTCCCATCGAGCACCTGCACGGTCGTCGCGTCGAAGAGCAGCGTCGACTCGCCGTTGGCAAACGCGAACCCGGGTGGCCGCTGGCCGATCTGTGTCGCCGGATCGGTCGTGAGGTCCCATTCGACGATCGGTGCCCTGCCGGACCGGTCGATCAGCGACATGAGCAGGCGATCGCCGTCGGCGGTGAGTGCGCCGAACAGCTGCGCACCGTTCTCCGCCTGGACTGCCAGCTGCTCGGGCGTGAGTCGCGACCCGACGTTCGAGCACGCTGCGCCCGTCGAGCGACGACACCTCGATGCCGACGAAGCCCGGCCACGACCATGCGGTCACGGGCACGGTCGAGCCAGACGGAGCTGGCGTTCGGATTCTCGATCGGCGGGGGCTGTACCTCGGCGCCGAGTTCGAGGTCGAGCACCGTCGCTCCTGACGGCTGCAGGGTGCCCACCAGCTGCGTTTCCTCCTCGTTCCACCAGCTCATCGAGACGAGACCGGCGGTTGATGTGGGCGTGCCGATCAGGTCGCCCGTTTCGGTGTCGAAGGTGAACAACCAGATGCCGCTGTTGTCGTTGAACTGTGCGCCGACCACGACCGACGAGCCGTCTGACCGGAACAGAGCGCCCCTCGGGGAGGCGACCGATCCCTGCGTGATGCCGCTCGTGAGATCGAAGGTGTGTGTCCAGCTCGGCTCGTGTGTCGTGGCGTCACGGAAATCGATCCGTGCGCCGTCCTGGAAGCTGAGATAGTCGGCGCCGTCCGGCGACCACCACATGTCCCAGACCGAGTCGAGCTCGTTGACGTACTCGAGCTGCGGACGGGTGGGGTCGGTGATGTCCCAGATCTGGAGCCGGCGCTCCGCACCGAACCGACCGCAACCGCTGTTCTGCTGTCCGTCGCCCACGATGACGCCGAGCCGATCCCCGGCCGGCGAGAATCGGACGACACACACCCGCTCCTCGATCGTGCCGACAGCGACGCCGGAGGCGACGTCGACGATGTCGAGCCGTTCGGATCCTTCGGCAACCGCGACCAGCGACCCGTCCGGGCTCAGATCGAAGCTGACCAGGCCGGCGTCCACCCGCAGTTTCAACGATCGCTCGTCGACGTCCCACACATCGACGCTGCCGATACTGGAGACGGCCACGACGTTCTTGTCCTCCGAGATGGCGCCACGCCCGAGGTATCCAGCGGGGTCGCCGACCATGGTCGCCTGGCGACCCTCGACGCCGGTCAGCACCCGCTGGACTGCGCCGGCGCCACGCGGCGAGGCATCGATGGCGTACGCCTCGGCGGCAAGGAGCGCGGCGAGTGGCGGGTTGGTCGTGACTTCGGACGCGGCCTGCGCGCGCATCCGCTCGAGATCGGCCGCGAGGGCCGACTCGTTGGCCGCGATCGTCTGGGACTCGGCCACGTCGGCCTGGGCCGCTGCGATCGATGCCTGCTCCTCGGCTGCGTCGGTCTGGGTCTCTGCGATCGATCGCTGTGCCTCGGCGACCTCGGCGGCCTCGCTGGCGCGTTGCGCCGCGTCGTCGGCGCGGCGGCTCTGGCGGTAGGCGAGTCCACCGGCCACGAGTGCGGCAACCAGGCCACGGCGACTCCCGCCACGAGTCGTCGGAGCCGGCGGGTGCGCCGACGCTCGACGACCAGTTCGGCCTCCGACCGATCACGACTGGCGAGGAGGAACGCGTGCTCGTCGCCGGTGAGACGAACCGGCGAGTGCGCCTCGCCACGTGGCATACGCCGACAATTGGGCACCGGCGAGCAGGTAGTCCGAGTCTCGGTCGACTCGCGACCCACTCGGCAACCGCAACGGCGAGGCGCCGATGGAGACGAACGTCGCCAGCGCGCGCCGTCGATCCAGTCGCGCAGCGTCGTCCACTCGCCGAGGAGCGCCTCGTGGGCGATCTCGACGGTCGGTCCGCGGGTGACCGGATCACGGTCGACGCTGAGGAGGCGATGACGCGACGAACGGGTCGAGCACGGCCGACACGTCGCTGCCAGCGCTCGACGTCAACTCGCTCAGCCGGGCCCGACGCCGGGTGTCGGCGGCGTCGTCGGTCAGCGTCACGAGACGCAGGAAGAGGTGCTGCGCATCGGCTCGTTGCGCGGATGTGAGGTCGGCGAGGACGGCGTCGGCCCGTGCTGCGAGCGCACTCGTCAGTCCACCCAGTTCGAGGTAGTCGTCGACGGTGATGGTCGGCGCGCTTCGCTGGTCGTACAACTCGGTGAGCGCGAACTGCATCAGGGGCAGTGCGGTGGGTTGGCCGACCATGTCGGACGCGATCGCTGCGACGACACCGGGGTCGACGTGCGACGCCGACGTGTTCGGCCGGCCCGGTGATCGCTCGTTCGAGTTCGCTCGGGTTGAGCGGTGTGATCGCATCGGTACCGAGACGCATCAGCTCACCGAAGTCCGGGTGCCGGAGCGGAGCGTCGTAGAAGTCGGCGCGCAGCGTGGCGACCACGCGCACGACCGAATGCCGATCGGCGACGGCGGCGGCGACGGCGCCGAGGAACTCGGCTGCCTCGGCCGGGTCCGATTGCACGAACAGCTCCTCGAGCTGGTCGATGATCAGCACGACCTGTGCCTCGTCGTCGGCGAGGATCCGCTTCACGACGGGCGCGATGCCGTTGGTCGCGCAGCTGCCCGGACCAGGTCATCGGGCGGATCGACGGCGATCGACCGCAGCGCCTCGGCGAGCGATGCGAACGGGTGGCGCCCGGGCACGACGGTCGCGATGAACCAGCGATCCGAGCCAGGGACCGCGCCGAGCCGGAGCGCGGGGACGAGTCCGGCTCGGACCACGCTCGACTTGCCCGAACCGCTCGGCCCGACCAGCGCGACGAACCGTCCGGCGGGGCCGTGCGCACCGATGCGGGCGAGCAGCCGCTCGATCAATCGCTCCCGCCCGAAGAACACCGCGGCGTTGGCCTCCTGGAAGGCTTCGAGCCCGCGGTACGGATTCGGCCCGGTCGAGTCGACGACCGCAGTCGGTCGGGTGGCCGGTCGCGGCGGTGTACGCGACGAGGAACGCGCCGGCGTCGTCGAAGCGCTCGGCGGGGTCCGGTGCGCATGCCCGATCGACGACGGCGCGAACGCTCGCATCGGTCGGTTCGATCGCGAGGCGGTCGACGAGGGCGCCGAGCGCGTAGACGTCGCTCGCAACCGACGGCCGCCCGGTCTCGACCTGCTCCGGGGCCATGTAGTCGGCCTCGCCGCGAGCCGACGTGGTGAGGTCGTACGACAGCCCGAAGTCGGCGAGGTACGCATGTCCGTCTGCGTCGATGAGGATGTTCGCCGGTCGAAGATCACCGTGGGTGACACCGCGTTCGTGTGCGGCTGGCGAGCGCGCCGGCCACCTGTTCGACGATGTGTCGACTCGCGTCGGCGCCGAGCGGGCCGCCGCGTTCGAGGATCGTTCGGAGGTTGCCGCCCTCGAAGCGTCGCATGACGAGGTACGCGCCGCCGTTCTCGCGCCAGTAGTCGTACACGGGAACGATGCGGGGGTGCTCGAGCCCGGCGACGATGCGAGCCTCCGCCTCGAATCGGCGGATGAAGTCGGGGTCGTCGGCCATCTCCGGGCGAACGACCTTGATCGCGACCTCACGTCCGACCGACGGTTGGAAGGCGGCGTAGACGTTGCCGGTGGCGCCCGAGCCGATCAGCTCGCGCAGCTCGTAGCCACGGACCGACAACCCGGTGACCGGGCCGGTGGCGCCGCTGGGGCGGTTCGGGAGATCGCAGCGCCGGATCGTCGAGCAGGATCTGCTGTTCGAGTCGGGTGATCTCGTCGGAGGGGTCGAGGCCGACCTCGTCGGCGAGGTACGTCCGATACGTGGCGAACGCGCGCAGCGCCTCCGCCTGACGACCGGACTGGTGGAGCGCCACCATGAAGTGGGCGGCGAGTCGTTCGCGCGCTGGATGCTGTCGCACGAGGCTCTCGAGCTCGGCGACGAGGTCGTGGCATCGGCCGGCCCGCAGGTCGGCGCCGACGCGGTCTTCGACCGTCGGCGAGGCGGAGTTCGGTGAGACGTGCGATCTCGGCTTCGGCGAACGCGTGGTACGTGAACTCCTCGAACGCATGACCACGCCAGAGCGCGAGCGCTTCGTTGAGGACGAGCGAGGCAGCCTTCGGATCGGTGTCGATGAGCGCTCGGCCTTCGGCGACGAGTGACTGGAATCGCAGCGAGTCGACCGCGTCCGGCGTCGACCGACAGCATGTAGCCCGGCGGGCGCGTCACGAGGATCGAGCCGTCTGTCCGTTTGGGACGGTCGGGTTCGAGCGGCGCTGCGCAGACGCGAGACGACGACCCACAGCGCGTTCTGGCGGTCCTTGCCGGTGTCGTCCCACAGCTCGTCGATGATGCGATCGGTCGACACCACCCGGTTGGCATCGATCGAGGAGCAGCGCGAGGAGCGCACGCTGCAATCCGACCAGCTCGATCTGGTCGTCGTCACGGTGAGCGGTGACGGGACCGAGTACTCGATACCGCACAGGCCCCCTCTCGTTCGGATGACGCACGTCATCGTGCCCCGTTGCGTCGCTCGTCATCCTGCCACAACAGCAGATCGCGACTTTCGCGTCGCTGTCGTGGTGTCGTGTGGTGCTGTCGGCCGTTCGCGCTCGAGCGTGCCGCGCACAGTCGCTGAGCTGGGGCGTTGTGCGCCTGGGTCGCTGCGCAAGTCCAGCGAAAGCCGCCCGGTGGAGAGTGGCGTCCAACAGGCCCGGACCGGGCGGACCAGAGGGGCATCATGCGAAACGGACTACCCACACTCATGCTGATCGGACTGATCGCTCTCTCGGCGTGCGCATCCGACGGGAGCGCCGAGCCGACCGACTCGGTCGCGCCGGCAGCGAGCAGCGAGGCGCCCGCCACGACGACCAGTCCGTCGACAACCTCCCTGCCGGTGACACCGGTCGAACCGGTTGAAACGACAACCACCGAACCCCCGGCGGCACCGACCACCGCCACGGCGGAGTCCACCACGACCGCTCCTGACACGCCCGACACCACGGCGGTCGTTCGACCGGAGGTGACAGCAGGAAGCCGGTACGTCGCACTCGGAAGCTCGTACGCAGCGGGCACGAACATCCCGAACCAGGGAACGGTGTGCGGGCGATCCGATCGCAACTACCCCAATCTCGTTGCCGCGGCGCTCCAACTCGAACTCGTGGACGTGTCTTGCAGTTCCGCCACGACAGCGAACCTCTTGTTCGAACCTCAGGGAGACCTTCCTCCTCAGATCGAGGCGGTCACGGCGGACACCGAGTTGGTGACGATCACCGGTGGTGGGAACGACGTGCAGTACATCTTCACCGCGCTGACGTGTGGTCAAGCCCCCGAGAGCTGCGTGCCGACCCTCGACACCGCAACCATCGATACGGCGGTCGCTGATCTGCCGAGCCAGCTCGAGGCGCTCGCGGTCGCTGTTCGCGAACGTGCCCCCGACGCCGTCATCATGCTGGTCACCTACCTGCAGGTCGTGCCACCCGACGGCGCCGAGTGCGGATTGCTCCAACTCGATGCAGATGAGGCGGCCTATGTGAGCGACCTCGGTCAGCGCCTCGATCGGGCCTTTCGCACTGCCGCCGACGCAACCGACATGGTGCTGGTCGATGCCTACTCGCCGACCGTCGGGCACGGGCCGTGCACCGCGGACGGGGAACCCTGGATGAGCGGCTTCGACGGCGGACCCGAAGGCGTCTTCTACCACCCGACGGTCGCTGGTCATCAGGCGATGGCCGACCTGGTCCTCGACGCGATCCGGAACTCGGAATAGCCCGTCGAGCGGATTGCTGCGCACGTCGGGCGAACGCCGTCCGGTCGAACCCAAGAGACCCAACACACCCAACAGACCCAACAGACCCACCAAGGGGGCATCATGCGAAACGGACTACCCACACTCACGCTGATCGGACTGATCGCGCTCTCCGCGTGCGCATCCGACGGGAACGACGAGACCACCGACACGGCCGCGCCATCGACGGAGACTGCCGAAACGGTTGCCGACACCGAGCCCGACGCAGCTCCACCGACGACGGAGCAGGTTCCCACGACCGATGCGGCCCCGGAGACGGCGCCACCGCCGACCGACGCACCCCCTCCGACCGAGGTGGTGGCCGAAGCCGAGCCGGTTGCGCTGCTCGCCACCGGCGCCGAGATCGCCGGTGCGAACGGCCTCTTCTTCGACGGGCAGGATCGGCTCTGGGTCGCGTCGGTCGCTGGCGGCATCTTCGTGGTCGACCCCGACTCCGGCGACACGTTGGAGCGCTATCCGGACGCCTCGGCAGACGATCTGACGATCGCGCCCGACGGCACCGTGTACTTCACCGACATCCTCAACGGGCAGGTCGGCACGATCGATCCGGACGGCACACTCAGCGAGGAACGCATCGAGGTCGGACCGGGCGCGAACTCGATCACGCTGAGCGACGACGGCCGCCTCTTCGTGGGTGCCGACTTCCTGGGCGACGGCCTGTTCGAGGTCGACGTCACGGGAGCTACACCGCCGCGCGTCGTCACCCCGGATCCCGGCTGGCTCAACGGGATGGACTTCGGACCGGACGGCGTCATCTACGCCCCGCGTTGGACGGAGGGCACGATCGTGCGCGCCGACCCGGAGACCGGTGAGTTGACCACCGTCGCCGACAACTCCGAGAGCGTCTACACGGCCGTCAAGTTCGACGCGGATGGCGTGCTGCACGCCGTCGAGGCGCTGCCCGGTCACGTCGTCGAAATCGACGTCGCCACCGGTGAGCAGACGATCCTCGCGACCCTCGCGGGAACGAACGACAACCTCGCGTTCGACTCGACCGGCCGACTCTTCGTCTCGAACGCGCAGAATGGATCGATCAGCGAGATCCTCGACGACGGGACCGTCCGGGTGGTGAAGGAACCCGGACTCACTTCCTCGTCGGGCATCGTGGTGGAAGAAGTCGATGGTGTCGAGCAGGTCACCGTGCTCGCCGGGCAGGCACTCGTCACGTTCGACGGCGCGACCGGTGAGGAACTGGCTCGCATCGGGTCGGCGCCGGAAGCCGGTTTCGCGCTCGACCACCCGCTGGCCGGCGGTTCGCTGCGCCTGGACGACGAGGGGCTGCTCGTCGTCGATTGGACACCCGGCGGTGGCATCGAGGCCTGGGACGTCGACAGCAATGCCGTCGTAGCGACGTACGCCGCTGACTTCGGGTTCGACGCCATCCGCTTCGGTGGCGAACTCTATGCCTCGCAGGCACTGACCAACTCCGTCGTCCGGCTGGGTGCCGAAGGGCCCGAGGTCGTGTTCGAAGTGAACGCACCGACCGGCCTCGCGGCGACGTCGGGTTCGCTCTACGTCGTGTCGTACGACGATGGCTCGGGGACGGGCAGCCTCCTGCAACTGGGCGCCGATGGTGTGCTGCTCGACGCACCGGTGGTGCTCTCCGACGGGCTCGCGCAGCCGGAGGGACTCGCCATACTCCCCGACGGCGACTACGTCGTCGTGGAGACAGGGTCCGGCGACGTGACTCGGATCTTTGTCACGACTGGCCAGAAGGCGTTGCTCGCCGAGGGACTCAGCGTCGGGTTCACCGGCGCCGACTTCTATCCCGCCTGGTCGCCCAACAGCGTTGCCGTCGCACCGAGCGGGAACATCTACGTCACCTCACCCGCCAACGGCAACGTCTACCGGATCCTGGCCAGCTGACGACCACGAATCGGCGTGAACGGGAAGGCGTGGTCTGCGCCCTCCCGTTCACGCCGCAGCCAAGCGTGGCTTGAGCCGACGAGTTGGCCGGCGGTCAGAGCGCCAAGTGGAGCCGAAGTGCTTCGTCGAGTTCGGCACGAAGTGGTCCATCGAGCGTGCCGACCAGCGCTCCGATGCGCTCGACCTCGACCGATCGAAGTTGCTCCGCCTGAGCTTTGGAGTCGCGTGGCAGCCCGGTTGAATCGGCGCCGAGTAGGACCTGGAACGGGTAGATGTGGGCGGTGTTCGAGGTCACTGGTACGACGGTGATCACGCCTCGCCCGAGGCGCTCTGCGGTTGTGTTCGCCCCGTCGTTGCTGACGACGACCGCTGGGCGGTACTTGTTTGCTTCCGCTCCGCGTGAGGGGTCGAGGTCGACCATGCGGATCTCACCGCGCCTCATCAGGCGACGCCGTCGCCGACGACACTTTCCCAATCAGCTGAATCGTCATCAGTGGTCCACTCTGCCCATGCCTGCTCGTAGGCGGCGCCGAGTCCGGACGCGCGGAGAAGACGGACTGCTTTGTGGAGACGAACCGCTTCCGATCGAAGACTGAACAGAACCCATCATCAGCTCTTCGCCGCACACCGTGCCGAACATTCAGGAGCGGGTGGCCGAGCACCGACGTGCCGTTCCCGGGCGCCCGGCGAGCTGTACCGGTCGTGTTGTTACGAGCGGCAACTTGGCGTTGATGGAGAACCTGCGGCACTGGTGGCTCTACCAATCCGTGAAGCGTGCGCCGGCACATCGATGCGGTCGGTGGCCAGAACGAATCGTGTCGTGCAACACTTCGGATCATGGAGCAACCCGCATACTCCGTGGCTGCCGAGTCGGTGACGGCTTCGTTCCAGTGCGCCGTCGACGAGGTCGGTCACCCGACGCTGGTGGTCACGTGCGCGGGCAGCATCGATGCGATCGGGCCGATCGCCGCAGTCGACCGGAGGAATGGTGGCAATCGGTGACGGTGGATCTCGCGGCACGATGCTGTTCGTTCAAGCCGCCGCTCGTTCGATGATCGAGCACGGCGCAGAACGCATCGTGACCGTGTACGGCAATCTCGGCGATCAGGGCGGCCCCAATGTGTCTGCGTTCGCAGCAGCGAAGGCAGCGACGGCGCGATTCACTCAGACCCTTGCCGCGGAGCTCGAGGGCTCGGGCGTGGTTGCGTTGTGTATGCACCCCGGTTTCGTCCGCACGCCGATGACGGAGCGTCTGGCGTTCGGTGCCGACGGGCGTCGTTGGCTGCCCGAGTTCGGAGATCATGCTGCCCAGCGCTGGGGTGACGGGACCTCAGCGGTTGATCTCGTTCGACGCATTCTGAACGGAGATGCAGACGAATGGAACGGACGCGTCGTCCACGTCGGAGACGCGGCTGACCGATCCACCCGATCCGGCAGGCAGCCGACGCCAGCTCCGCCTCGCCCTCGACGACTGACCCGACAATTCTGAGCTGTCCACCGCACGCTGTCGTGCCGATACCGCTCGGGTGATTGAGTGGATCACTACTGCGCGTTCCGGGCGGTCGCGGCACTCGGCCAGAGGTCGTCTTGGATGGCGATGAGTTGGTCGGCAGCGGTGCGGCAGTCGGCGCAGATGAACGTGTCATCGTCGGGGCGGAAGGAACGACGTCGACGGACCCGGTGGCAGACGACGCAGGCTTCGGCACTGTCGGACACGACACCATCCTTGCGTGTGGCCAGGGTTTGAGTGATCGAACGACGCCGGATGGGTTCCGAACAAGAGACGTCCGGATCGATGGTGGCCAGCGGTGGTGGCGGTCAGGTTCGGTTCTCGGTCTCCGATGGCGAGTGGTGGGAGGTGATGGTTGCCCAAGGTCGACCGTCGCGTTCGATAGTGATCGTTCGGCCGGTGTCGATCAGGTTGCCGATGTGTTCCCACTGTTCGATCAGATCGCTTTCGTCGACCGTGTCGTGTCTCGGTGCGCCGATGTCGGCGAGCACAGTGTCGATGGTGTTGTTTCGTGTGGATTGCTCGGCGGTGGCGTCGTCGGTGGTGACGCAGCGTTCGGCGAGCAGCCAGTCGATGGCTCGGTATTCGCTGGCGGCGTTGCTGTACGTGAACCACTGGGCGCGTAGCTCGTCGAATTCATCGAGGGTGTCGCGGAAACGACGGAATGCGCCGCGTCCTTGCAGCGCTCGCAGCAGCAGCTCCGACGCTCGGGGGTCGGCCACGGATCCGGCGAAGGCGACCATGTCGCGGTACGCGTCGTCGCGATCCGATCGGCTCGATCGGGATCAGACCCCGCTCGTAGGGGTCGTCGTTCTCGTCGTCATCGATCAGGTACGCGTCCGGGACGGAAAGCTCCGTCTGGCCGCCGGTGGGGTCGTACCACCAGCTGGTCTCGCCGCTGTTGTCGCTGAGCGCTTCGGCCACCGCAGCGATGTCGATGTCGGCGATCGGCCGGATCGAACGGTCGCCGTTGGACGCGGTCGTGGCCATCTCTCCATGATGCACCAGTCGAGATCTCCATGATGCACCAGTCGAGCGCAAGACTGGTCGGTCCGATTCTTGGTGCACGCGCCCTCTGGCAGGTGAGTCTGGCACGGACGCGGGCGCACATTTCCGATCACCCGACCGAGCCCCGAGGTGCCGATCAGGAGCGGGTTGAGGTTGCTCGGTCAGGTGTTGTTCTCGAGCGGGTTTGCGTGGCTACGTCGCACGCTTGCGGATCCATGGCGCTTCGACATGCGGCACCCCAAGCCGTGTCGTCAGACCGCAACGATCTCTATGAGGTCATCGAGGCCGACGAGGTCTGCGGCGTTGCGTGTGTACAGGCGCGCTTGGTGAGCGTGCGCTGTTGCAGCAATCAACAGGTCGAAGACGCGGATCGCGGTTGGCGTCCGACATGGACCACAGCAGCAGCGAGTCGCCCGTAGCTCGCGGCGACCTGGTCGTCGATGGGTAGCGAATCGAAGCTCCGTTGCAGCATCGTGAGCCTTCTGAGCCGTTCCGCTCGGGTTGCGTCGTCAGCGGTCACCATGACACCGAAGTGAAGCTCTGCGATTGAGGCGGAGCTGATGGCCAGTTCGCCGTCGAGGGTGGGAACGTCGGTTGCGATCAGCACGCTGGTGTCGAGTAGCGCCTTCACACGTCGTCCCAGGGGTTCGTGATCGTTTGATCGACGAGTTCCTGGTCGCTTTGCCAGCTCGTGTCGGGTGGCCCGTGGAACAGGTCTGCGATGGCGTCCCAGGTCTGCCAACGCTTCGGCGTCACCGGAACAATTCGAGCAGCGAGCCGCCCAGCGACCGTGATGTCGATCTGCTCGCCAGTCTCGACGCGTCGGATGAGTTCTGATGCATCTTGGCGGAGTTCACGAAGACCAACGGTGTCCATGGGTCGAAGTGTAGCACAAGTGCTACCAGATTCCAGCCGCGTCATATTCAGGAGCGGGCAACCGAGCGCGTACGTGCCGTACCTGAGCGGGAGCGCTGACGAGACCAAGTGGATGATATGGGTGCCCTGAATCCGGCTTGGTACGCGCTCACGACGAAATCGCCTTGGCCGTCGGCTTGAGGTGCTTGCACCCGCGTGCGGCTTCCGGGTCATCAGGCAATTCGCCATGCTGGTAACTCCCACCGTCGCGGGCCCTCGCCGGCGGGCACGGTGCGTCCGGTCTGCCATCTCCTGGCGAGCGGAGCGTCACCCCGAGGCCATGGGCAGGGGCGTGACACGCCCGTTCGACCGTGTGAGCCGTGGCCGGGGCCGATGACCGAATGCTCTGGCGCTCCCTCGCCGGAGATCGGCATGATGACATTGGACGATTCGAAGGAGTTGCGATGTCACACCTACCACGGTTTGCCGTTGTCGCGATGCTCGTCGCCGCCTGCGGTGGCGGGGGGTCGTCTTCGGGATCCGCTGACGATGGCACCTACGCGATCGTCGACGTGAACATCGTCGATGTCGAGCTGGGCGTCACGGTGCGGGGGCAGACCGTCGTGGTGGCCGGCGATCGTATCGAGCGGATCGGGGACTCGGCCGAACTCGAGGTCCCCGGCGGTGCCGACACGATCGACGGTCAGGGTCGCTACCTGATGCCGGGGCTGGTCGACGCCCATGTCCACTTCTTCGACGCCCCGGTATTCGGGCGGACGATGCTCGCCAACGGTGTGTTGCTCGTGCGCGACATGGCGATGCCCACCGACGAGGTCGTCGAGCTGCGGGACGAGCTGGACAGCGGTGCGCTGCTCGGGCCGGAGATGCGGGCCACCGGCCTGGTCCTCGATGGTGACCCGCCCTTCTTCCCCGAGCTGTCGCTCGCCGTCGACACCGTCGAGGAAGGTCGAGCGGCGGTGCGTCAGCAGGCCGACGCCGGGGTCGACATGATCAAGGTGTACACCGTCCTCGACGCCGACGTCTTCCTCGCCATCGTCGACGAGGCCGAGACCCTCGGACTCAACGGCCAGTACAGGGATCCGGGCGTCTCGGGTCGGTGTCGGGAACGACTTCTCGATCGCTGCCAGGCACCTCCGACAGTTCGGCGCCTCGGGGCGATCAACTCGTCGACCTGTGTGATCGTCGTATCCGTCGGCCATCGCTGCCCAGGTTCGGCCGCACAGCGATCTCGGTGACCGCGGACAGCTCCGCGGGACCCATCTGGTCTGTCGCGTATCGCTGCTCGGGCGTCGGCAGAAGCGTCTGTGGTCGTGAGGTGAATTGCGGTACCGCTGTTGGTCCGGGTGAGCAGCATTGTTTGGCCGGCAATGGTCAGCGTGTTGAGCAGCGTGCTCATGGCCTCACCCTAGAATCCGGGGCGCCTCGCACGGGGCGGCGAGGCGATCGGGTAGCTAGCTTTGCGATGTGCTGGTGTGCGATCTTCGCCATTTCTTGGGCATGCCTGATGATGCCCCGGGGCCTGCGAGACGCCTTGGGGTGCAGTTGGCGGCGATCGTTCGGTCGGCGAGCGCGCATCGGGTCGGGAGTGGTGTGACGACGGCGGTGCGGTGCACGAAGCGTCCGAACCGGCGACCGTGTGACGGGTTCGTGATGGTGTTCCGTCACCCGAACGGGGAGATTGCGTGGGGTTGCGATGTTTGTGGTGACGAGGGCGTGATCGCGGGCTGGCACGGCTCACCGACCGACGTTTCCGGGCTTGATGACGGCGATGTCGATGGCGATGAGATCACTGCGGTGGTGTCGCGCGAGGTGTTCGACGCGGTGCGCGGCGTGTTGTTGCTCGACGCAGCGTGTGAGTTGGTCGTTGCTCGTGCGCAAGGAACGTCGGAAGGGGTTTTGTTGGCGGGTCGGTTCGGGGCGTTCGAGGAACTCGTCGGTTACGTTGCGGCGGAGTCGAACGTCGAGTCCGACCGGCGTCGGGTGCGGCTGCTCGATGAAGCGTGCACGGTGCTCGAGGCGGCGCTTGGGCAGCGGTGATGGTGTTCACGGTTCGGGGGACGAAGAAGTTCTTGGATCGTGTCGGTCGGCCTGTTGCGGATCCGTTGCCGCCGTCGTCGACGGTGCTGGGTGACTGGTATGGGAATGTGTTGTTCTGGCGGCCGCAGGTCGCGGTGTTCGTCAATGCGTCCACGTTCGTGCCGGTGTTGGTGCCGCTGGCACCGTCGTCGAGTGTGCTTGACCGGTTCCCGGCTGCGATGGCCGAGGTGTTCGCGAAGCTTGGGATCGACCCACGTTTCGTCGCATCGGAGTCGAGCGCGATGCAGTCGGCGGTGCTGGCGAAGACGGCCAGTCGTCAGGTCCTGGGTGTGATGAACGAGTTCGTGTTCATGGCCGAGCACGCCATCGACGCGGGACGTTGCGACGCCGACGACTTGATCGGTTTGTCGGTGTGGCTCGCTGATACCATCGTCGGCCCGATCAGCAAGGACGACGGGTATACACCGCTCGGTGCGTTGCAGAGGCTGGTCGCCGCCACACTTGACGCTGACGCTGACGCTGACGCTGACGCTGACGCTGACGCTGACGCTGACGCTGACGCTGACGCTGACGCTGACGCTGACGCTGACGCTGACGCTGACGCTGACGCCGGCTGGCCTCGGGAGTGACCCGAGCCAGTGGTGAGCACGGTTGAACTCGCTGGGAGCCCCGGCGTTGGCGTCGCTGCACGTTATGAGACTTGACTCATGATGAGTAATGGCTCATACTGAGATGGTGTGGGAAGTCGAGGTCACCGACCAGTTCACGCAGTGGTGGTCGACGCTCTCGAACGACCAGCGAGAAGCCGTGACGGAGCGCGTCGACATTCTTGCCGAGCGGGGTCCGGATCTCGGTCGGCCGATCGTGGACCGGATTCACTCGTCGCGGCATCAATCGATGAAAGAACTGCGCGCCGCCAAGGGTGGAGCGTTACGGGTGCTGTTCTCGTTCGATCCGCGTCGCCAGGCGATCCTGTTGCTTGGTGGTGACAAGTCCGGTGCGTGGAACGACTGGTACGAGTGGGCGGTACCCATGGTTGATGACCTGTACGACGAATACCTACGAGAGATCGAGGAAGAAGGATTGATCTGATGGCACGAACCAAGTTTTCCGACCTCCGCACCGACGTTGTCGCCCGCCCGGGCGCGGCCGAGCGGCTCGCGGCGCTGCGAGTCGACACGCTCGAAGAGATCCGGCTCTACGAACTTCGCCACGGCGAAGCCATCAGCCAGGCTGAACTCGCAGGTCGACTCGATGTGACCCAGGGGGCAATCTCCAAGCTCGAACACTCCGACGACGTCCGCGTGTCGACGCTGCGTCAGTATCTCGAAGCGCTCGGGGCGCGGCTGGAACTCGTTGCGGTGTTCGACGACGAGGATCGGCGTGTACCGGTCCATCTCGGTCGCGATTCAGCCGCCTGATGACGACGCGCCCGATCGATCTCGAAGCCGATCTGAACTGCGAGGACGACGAAGGCCGATGGTGGTTGGTACTGGACTGGGGCACCGATCCCAGCAAGATCGTCCCCGGCGTCATCGCCGGAGACGGCCGGACTCGGGCTCTGGTGCGTATCGACCAGGCCGACGACGGTCAGGTCCACTTCGTCGGAGCGACCCCAGCTGAACGAGACCACTCTGGGTGGGATTCGAACGGTGGTGTCCATGTACCAACCATGTACCAGCACCCCGGTAGATGAAGGGGCGTGGAGGGGAACGGCGGGGAGGAGAAAACCTCGTCTGACCAGGCAAGATGTGCCGTGACCAGGTGGGCAGTGACCTTCGGGTTTCGGCCTCATAACCCGAAGGTCGCAGGTTCAAATCCTGCCCCCGCCACCAACGAAAGCCCTGGTAGATCGCAAGATCTGCCAGGGCTTCTTTCGTTCCCGGATCGACCGGCGTCGGGTCGACGATTTGGCCGGCGGTCAGAGCGCCAAGTGGAGCCGAAGTGCTTCGTCGAGTTCGGCACGAAGTGGTCAATCGAGTGTGCCGACCCGCGCTCCAATGCACTCGACATCGACCGATCGAAGTTGCTCCGCCTGAGCTTTCGAGTCGCCTGGCAGCCCGGTTGAGGCATCCGAAGACTCGGCGACGTGCGCCTCGTAGCGGCCGGTGGGACGAAGGGCACTGTTGTCGGTGTGGGGTCGGCGTGCATGGTCGCGCGCGGAGTGCAGTGAGCAGTTCGTTGTGCGCGATGGGAGTCGAGATGGGTGTCCGCCGAGCCGTCGGCATCTTGGTCGTGACTCTCGCGTCTGTTACGGGTTGCGGCGAGGCTGACAGTGGCACCGCGCCGTCGGTGTCCGGCGACGCGGGCAACGGCGCGGCATCGGGCCGGCCGGGTTCGGCGTCGACGCAGCAGGAACCGTGTACGTGGCCGACGGTGGACGCCATCGCGTCATCACGATCGATGCCGGTGGCAACCGTGACGTGGTGGACCTCCCCGAGGCGGTGCGCCAGGAGTGGATCGCGGGGTTTGCGGTCGGACCGGACGGCACGATCTATCTGACACTGACCGACGGCCTGGCGGTGATCCGACATGGCGAGCTCGTCGCTCGGCTGACCGCCGACGAACTCGGGTGGGACGGCGCCTATACCTCCCCGTCGGCCACCGACGCGGGGATGTGGATCCACCTCCCCGATACGTCGTGGCAGCTCGTCGTCTCGCCGGATGGTGCTCGCATCAACGATGTTCACAGTGCCCCGGACAGCCAGCCCGGCATCGACGACGATGCCGGCGTCACCGTTGATGCCGGAGCGCGCTCGGCCCCTCTACCCTCGTTTGCTCGAAGCGCTGGGTGCCGCCGGCGTGGAGATCGCGGGCCCGTCGATCGCCTACGACGACGACACCACTGACGGCGGGATCGGTGTCCACGCAGGTTTCCCGATTGCCGAGTCCGTCGAGGACGTCCCCGGTCTCGTGATCGTCGACCTGCCCGAAGTCACGTTGGCGGCAACGGCGATTCATCACGGTGACATGGCGACCGTCGATGTCGACACGGTCGCTCCGATCTTCGATTGGATGCGCTCCCACGGCTTCCGGACGACCGGATACTCGCGGGAGCAGTACCTCGAGTGCCCCGACGACCTCCACGAATGGCGCACCGAGATGCAGTTCCCGATCGAACCGATTCCAGAGGCGGATCGTTCGCGGCCCGAAGCTGGAGCGTTGTCGACTTCGACGAAGTCAATCTCTTGACTCAGTCCAGAATGTCTGCTTAAATGATGCATCGTGACCGCCGCCCCCGAGCAAGCACCCCTTGCTCACGATCCGATCGAGCAGCAGAGCTTCGATCAGCAGCTGAGGAGTCACGGGCTCCAGGTCACAGCACAGCGTCTGGCGATCATGCAGGCCGTCAGCGCCGGCCCGCATGCCACAGCTGAAGAGCTGACCGAGATCGTGCGAGACAAGATCGGCACGGTCTCTCGGCAAGCGGTCTACGACACGCTCAGCGTCCTCGCTGACAAGCGTCTCATCCGTCGGATCCAACCCACCGGCTCCCCGACTCGTTACGAGGACCGTGTGGGCGACAACCACCATCATCTGGTCTGTCGGGGCTGTGCGCTGATCTTCGACATCGACTGTGCTGTCGGGTCGACGCCGTGTCTCGAGGCCGAACACGACCACGGCTTCGAGATCGACGAGGCCGAGGTTGTCTACTGGGGCCGATGTCCCGACTGCCTGGGCTGAACCAGCCCTCACCGTTACACCAACCAATCCCAAGAAAACCAGGAGCCAAAGAGCAACATGACTGACGAAGCAAAGTGCCCGGTGCTGCAGCACGACCATTCGGCTCGTGGCAGCCAGGCCAACCAACACTGGTGGCCCAACCAGCTGAACTTGAACATCCTGCATCAGGGCTCGGCCAAGTCCGATCCGATGGGTGACGACTTCGATTACGCCGCAGAGTTCGCCACGCTCGACCTTGCTGCGGTCAAGGCCGACCTCACGGCCCTCATGACCGATTCCAAGGACTGGTGGCCTGCGGACTACGGCCACTACGGCCCGTTCTTCATCCGTATGGCCTGGCACTCTGCCGGCACCTACCGCACCCACGACGGCCGCGGTGGTGGCGCTTCGGGTACCCAGCGCTTCGCTCCCTTGAACAGCTGGCCGGACAACGGCAACCTCGACAAGGCACGCGCCCTCCTCGAGCCGATCAAGAAGAAGTACGGCCGCAAGCTCTCGTGGGCCGACCTCATGATCCTCACCGGCAACGTCGCCCTCGAGTCGATGGGCTTCGAGACCTTCGGCTTCGCCGGTGGGCGTGAAGACGTGTGGGCACCCGAAGAAGACATCTACTGGGGCCCCGAGAACGTCTGGCTCGATGATCAGCGCTACAGCGGCCAGCGTCAGCTCCAGGAGCCACTCGGTGCCGTCCAGATGGGTCTCATCTATGTGAACCCCGAGGGCCCCAACGGCAACCCGGACCCGGTCGCTTCTGGCGCCGACATCCGCGAGACGTTCGGCCGCATGGCCATGAACGATGAAGAGACCGTGGCGCTCGTCGTCGGCGGCCACGCCTTCGGCAAGATGCACGGCGCCGGGCCGGAGTCCGCCATGGGCCCCGAGCCCGAGGGTGCCCCGATGGAGCAGCAGCTCCTCGGCTGGAAGAACGGCTTCGGCTCCGGCGTGGGCGTGCACACCACGACCAGCGGATTCGAAGGTGCCTGGAACTCCACGCCGACCAAGTGGGACAACAACTACCTCGAGACCCTCATGGACAACGACTGGGAGCTCACCGAGAGCCCGGCCGGTCACAAGCAGTGGACCGCCCCGGCCCTCGCCGGCACCGTTCCCGACGCACATGACCCGAACATCACGCACGCACCGATGATGAGCACCGCAGACATGGCCATGAAGATGGACCCGATCTACGGACCGATCTCGCAGCGGTTCCGTGACAACCCCGAGCAGCTCGACGATGCGTTCGCCCGGGCGTGGTACAAGCTCACCCACCGCGACATGGGACCGAAGGTGCGCTTCCTCGGTCCTGAGGTTCCCGACGAAGAGCTCCTCTGGATGGATCCGGTCCCGGCCGGCACCGCGCTGAGTGACGCCGACGTCGCCACCGTGAAGGCCGCCATCATGGCGACCGGACTGACCATCACCGAGCTGGTCGAGACGGCGTGGGCTTCGGCCTCCACCTACCGGCAGAGCGACAAGCGCGGCGGCGCCAATGGTGCCCGTCTCCGACTCGCCCCGCAGAATGAGTGGGACGTCAACAAGCCCGATCAGCTCCGTCGTGTGCTCAGCGCACTCGAGGGTGTCCAGTCGAGCGTCGGTTTCTCGGTCTCCATGGCCGACCTCATCGTTCTCGGTGGGGCCGCAGCGGTCGAAGCAGCCGCGAAGGCTGGCGGTCATGACGTGACCGTGTCGGTCAGCACCGGTCGTGGCGATGCCACGCAGGAGCAGACCGATCTCGAGTCCTTCGCCTGGCTCGAGCCCAAGAACGACGGCTTCCGGAACTTCCTGGGCAAGGGCAGCAGCCACGTCGCCGAGCACATCCTGGTCGACCGGGCCCAACTGCTCGATCTCGGTGCGCCGGAGATGACGGCACTCGTCGGCGGACTCCGAGTCCTCGGTGTCAGCAACGACGGCCACGGTGTCTTCACCGATCGGGTCGGCACGCTGAGCAACGACTTCTTCGTGAACCTGATGGATCAGGGCACGGCATGGTCGGGTGCGTCCGGCGCGGAAGACGTCTTCGAAGGCGCGGACCGTGCGAGCGGCGACGTCAAGTGGACCGGAACTCGCAACGATCTCGTGTTCGGCTCGAACTCGATCCTGCGTGCGATCTCCGATGTGTACGCCGCCGACGACGCCGAGGCGAAGTTCGTCAGCGACTTCTGTGCGGCGTTCGCCAAGGTCATGGACAGCGATCGCTTCGATCTCGCCTGATCCTTCGGTCACCGTCGTTCGCGACGGCCAGACCTCACAGTCGCCCCGTCGGACGTGCTCCGGCGGGGCGCTGCGCGTCTCGGGCCGGGATGCGATCCTCGGGCTTCGACCGGTCAGCAGCCGACGAGTACGGTCCTCGGATCGACGTCAGCACCGATCCTCTTGATGCGCGCCTCGCGCTGCGTGCTCAGCACTGCCGGGTCGACGGTGATGTTCGGTGTGCCCGGTGGGGGCCCGAACCTCGATGTCGTCGGTGCCGCGATCGCTGAAGGAATCCGCTTCTACCTCGCGCATGGGGAGACGGCGGCAGCGATCATGGCGAGCACGCATGCCCTGCTCACGAAGACGCCGACGGCGGTGGTGGCCACACGCGGGCCCGGCGCCACGTCGATCACCAACGGTGCCGCGGCAGGCAACGCTCGATCGGTATCCGCTGCTCGCGATCACCGACACCGTGCCGGCGAAGGACCGCGGACGCGTCCCCCATCAACGCGTCGACCAGCGCGGACTGCTCGCGCCGGTCACCAAGGCGTCGCGGACGCTCGCCGCCGACATCGACGATGCTGCGCTGACCGAGCTCGTCGAATGGGCCCACACGTGGCCGTTCGGCGCCATCCATCTCGACTATGACGCGAGCGGTCAGTCGGCAGCGGAGGTGGCACACGTGCCAGCCTCACCTGTGGGCGAGGAAGCCGTCGAGCGTGCCCGACAGATCCTCGCGTCTGCGGCGCGGCCGCTGGTGATCGTCGGCATGGAAGCCGCCGCGATCGGCGACCCGATTCGCGTTGCGCTCGAGCATTTCGCGGCGCCTGTGCTGACCACCTACCAGGCGATCGGACTGGTGCCGACCGAGGGTCCGCTCCACGCCGGCCTGTTCACGAACGGCGCACTGGAGCGCGAGGTACTCGACGCCGCCGATGCCATCGTGACGATCGGCCTCGACCTCGTCGAGCCCATTCCTGCTGCGTGGACCAGTGATGCCCCGGTGGTCCGACTGTCCGCCGTGCCGCAGCTCGACGCATACCTCCCGGCAACCGTCGATCTCGTCGGTGACCTCGCCGACGCCGCCCAACGCGTGCTGCGCGATCCGATGCCGTGGGGCGATGGCGCAGCAGCGGCGTTTCGCGGCGGCGGGCCGTGAATCGATCCGAGCCTGCGAGTCGGGCTCGTCGTTCGGGCCGGTGCAACTCGTCGACACGGTCTCGGCAGCCATCCCGCCCGAGTCGACGGTCGCCGTCGACGCAGGCGCCCACTTCCTTGCGATCATGCCGCTCTGGCCGGTGGCGAACCCGTTCGACCTGCTCATCTCGAACGGTCTGGCGACGATGGGGTTCGCCGTGCCGGCCGCGATCGGTGCGGCCGTGGCCCGGCCCGGCCGTCCCGTCGTCGCATTGGTCGGCGACGGCGGATTGGGTATGACGATGGCTGAACTCGAAACGATCGGTCGGCTCGATCTGGCGGTCACGGTCGTCGTGTTCAACGACGCTGCGCTGAGCCTGATCGAGATCAAGCAGAACGATCGGCACGGCGGACACGACGCCGTGAAGTACCGCGAGACCGACTTCGCAGCGATCGCAGAAGCCAGCGGCATCGGCGGTGTGATCGTGCGTTCGGCCGACGAACTGCGGGGAGCGCTCGACGGTGATTGGCAGCATCCGCGTCTGATCGACGCGCGCATCGACCCATCGAGCTATCGGGCGCTCATCGCTGCGACCCGCGGCTGACGTATCGGCCGCGACGCTCTCTGCCACACTCCGGTCATTGGTTGGCGCCCTGACTGCGCGAGTCTGTGTCACCCGACACAGGAGGTGCAACCATGTCCGTGACCGTTTCCCGATTCCTCGATGTTTCCGAGGGCTTGCAGCCGAACCAGTTCTCCGTCGGCTCGCACGAGTCGATTGCGAGCATCAGCGACCTCGACGAGACCTACAAGCAACTCATGGACAAACCGTATGCGTGCGTCATGGCGGTCATGGGGAGCGACGGCCGCCCGAACTTGACGCCGATGTGGTTCGACTACGAGGGCGACAAGGTGCTCGTCAACGTCGCAGGCCAGCGCAAGAAGACCGGGTGGATCCGCAACAACCCGCAGATCTCGCTGCTGATCATGAACCCGGAGAACATGTACCACTGGCTGAGTCTCAAGGTCACCGTCGATCGCGAGATCTCCGAGGACGATCCCGACGAGGGTGCGTGGGTCACCGAGCAACTCAACCGCATCTGGGTGAAGTACATCGGCGACGGCGACACCTACGGTCTCCGCGACCCGTCATTCGAAGAGCGGCGCGTGTTGTTCGAATGCACCGTGGATCGCATCGCGACGTTCGGCAAGCCCGGCTGAGGCCGGTCGTCGAGGAGGTGGCACCTGTCGTGTCCGAGCGTCTCTCGATCGGTGTGGTCGGGGGCTCGCTCGGTGGGTTGACGGCGGCGTGCCTGCTGCGCGATGCAGGCCACGACGTCACGATCTTCGAACGTTCGAGTCGCGAGCTCGAACAGCGTGGCGCCGGCATCGGATTGCTGGAGGTGACGTCGCGCTATCTGGTCGAGCGAGCCGGCGTGGCGCTGACCGACGTCAGCATCGCCACCGGCCGCATCCGTCACCTGCGACGTGACGGAACCATCGAGCACGAGAGCGCGCATCGCTACCTGTTCAGTTCGTGGAACACGGTGTACCGCCGGCTGCTCGGTCACTGGCGGCCGTCGCCGTACCTGCTCGACAGCGAGATGGTCGACTTCCGTGAGCGCACCGGCGTCGGAGTCGACATCGACTTCGCGTCCGGCACCACGGCCTCGGTCGACGTGCTGGTGTGCGCTGATGGTGTCGGCTCGATGGCGCGCTCACGGCTTCAACCGAGCGCGGCCGAAGGGTACGCGGGATACGTGGCGTGGCGCGGCATGGTTCCCGAAGCCGACCTCCCATCAGATGTCGCGGCGTCGCTCACGGACGCAATCACCTACTACGTGTATGCGAACAGTCACATTCTGGTGTACCCGATTCCGGGGCTCGACGGTTCGGTCACGCCTGGCGAGCGACTGATCAACTTCGTCTGGTACCGCAACTATCTCGAGGGTCCAGACTTCGACGATCTGATGACCGACCGCACGGGCCACCGCCGTGATCTGTCGCTCCCGCCGGGGTCGGTGAGCGCTGCTCACGACGCGGAGGTCCGCGCACACGCGAACGCGCGTCTTCCCGCCGTGCTCGCTGTGGTGGTGGACGCAACCGAACAGCTCTTCGTGCAAGTCGTGTACGACATCGAGGTCGAGCGGATGGCGTTCGGTCGGGTCTGCCTGATCGGCGACGCGGCGTTCGCAGTACGTCCCCACGCGGCCGCTGGGACGGCCAAAGCTGCGGACGATGCCTGGACACTCGCCGCCGCGCTCGACACGGATCAGCCCGTCAGCGAAGCACTCTCCGGCTGGGAAGCGACGCAACTCGCGCTCGGTCGCAACCTGCTCGACCGGACACGACGGGTCGGACGACGCTCGCAGGTCGACAACACGTGGACCCCCGGCGATCCGGAGTTCATCTTCGGGCTGCACGCACCGGGGGACTCGTGAACGCACGACGAGCACTCGCGACGCGGATGGAAGAGGCCGCAGCCACGCTGCTCGACTCGCTCGACACCGCTCAACGCGATGCAGCGATGTTCGACTTCGCCGTCGACGGCGAACGCGAACTCTGGTTCTACACGCCGACCGACCATGGCGGCTTGCCGCTCGCGGCGATGACCTCGGCGCAGCATCGCAACACGATGCGCCTGGTCGCGACCGGGTTGTCACGGGCCGGCTACGTCACCGCCGCTGCGATCATGGGGCTCGAGAACGTGCTCGATCTCACCGAGGGGTTCGTGTCGGGCTTCGGGCGGGATCGAGGGCGCGACCCGTTGCTCTACTGGATCTCGGTCTTCGGTTCGCCCGATGACGGGACCTGGTCGTGGCGCTTCGGCGGCCACCACATCTCACTCCACTTCACGATCATCGACGGCGAGGTCTCCTCGACGACGCCCTGTTTCCTCGGTGCTGACCCGGCCTCGTCGCCGCTGCTCGGTCCGCACCTGCACCGCCCGCTCGGCGGCGCCGAGGATCTCGGACGCGAGCTCATGCATTCGCTGTCCGACGAGCAACGCGCGGTGGGTTGGCTGTCGCCGGTGGCGCCGGTCGACCTCGTCGGCGTCAACCGACCGGTGCTGTCAGACGGCGACACGACGCTCGATCTGCCACTGATCTGGCGCGGTCGGCTCGATGCCGACCTCGACGCGATGATGGCAGCGGCGCACCGCGCGGCGGTCGACAAGGCGGGCGTCACGCCCGAGGTGCTCGCCGCCGTGTCGTTCACGACCCGGCCGAAGGGGGTGTCGGCGGCCACGTTCGACAGCGGGCAGCAGGAGATCCTGCGCGCGCTGCTCAGCACCTACGTCGGCCGGATCGCCGATGACCTCGCCGACGCCCAGTTGGCGAAGTTCGACGGTGATGCGCTGGGATCGCTGTCGTTTGCCTGGGCGGGTGGGATCGCGGTCGGTGAGCCGCACTACTACCGCATCCACGGTGCGCAACTGTTCTGCGAGTACGACAACACTCAGCGCGATGTGAACCACGTCCACACTGTGTGGCGTGATCTTGCGGCCGACTTCGCGCGCGACACGCTTGCCGATCACTACGCCCGCGACCACTCCTGAAGCCCTCGCCGGTGTTGCTACCCATCCGAATCGATCGAGCGGCCCTCGTGATCGTTCGGCGCTCGATGCGCGACGTCCCATTCGTCAACGATTCGTTCAACGCGTTCCATGAGCTCGCGTACCGATCCGCACATCCGGCTCGTGGTCGTGTCATGGCTCTCGAAAACGATCCGAGCTCGAATGACGTCATCGTCGTACCACGCGCTGATGACCAGCACCAGTGATTCCTGGCGGTGCTTCACCCCGTCAGTCTGCTCGGCCCGTGTCCCCTGCTCGTCGCACGGCCATTGCTTTGCGATCGAGGATTGACGCGACGTTGACGCGCCGACAACGAGTCGAGACTCAGAGTGGTTGACCCGACCGGATGAGCGAGAATCAGAGAGGCTTGACCGCAATGTTGCTGACGGTGCCACAAGAATCCGAGAGGCAGATCTCGGGACAGCCCATTCAACGGCTTGTGTACGATCAAGGCATGACGGCCGCTCGGTCATCAACGATGCATCTCTCGTTGCTGTCGACGTTCGCAATGTTCGTCGACGGAAGCCCGGTTGAAGTCGCCCCGAATGTGAAACGCGTCGTCGCGCTGCTGGCGCTGCGGGCACGACCAGAACTGCGCCTGACCGTGGCGTCCCGCCTCTGGATGGACACCACCGAGGAGCGTGCGAACGCCAATCTGCGGACCGCGCTCTGGAAGGCGCGACAGACACTCGACGGGTGCATCCAGGTCCTCGGCAACAACATCTCGCTCGCGCCATTCGTCGATGTCGATGTGAACCATGTCCTCGAGCGGACCCACCGGTTGCTCGATGACGACGAACCGTTGGGTCGCGACGAAGAGCCTGGTGATCTCCTCTACGACCTGCTTCCCGATTGGGACGAGGAGTGGATCGCCTTCGAACGCGAGCGTCTGCGCCAAATGCGGATCCACGCGCTCGAGGCGCTTTGTCGAAAACTGGTGTGCAGCGACCGGTTCGGTGAGGCGATTGACGCGGGGCTCGCCGCCGTCGCAGCTGAACCACTCCGTGAGAGCGCCCAACGTGTGCTGATCTCAGCGCACATCACCGAAGGAAACCTCTGTGAAGCGCGGCGTCAGTACGTCACCTACCGCGAGATGCTCTGGGACGAACTCGGCGTCGAACCGTCGGAGGCGCTCCGGGGCCTCATCGGGCTCGGCGCGACAACCCGCTGACGCATCGTTGACGAACCCGCGCTGCCGACGAGCGCACACTGCGTGAACGGTCAACCGATCCGGGTGACCAATGACGAGTGGGAGTCGAGTTGGCCACGTTCCGGGGAATCGCAGCGATCGGGACCGGGGTGCTCGCCGTACTCGCGGATGCATGGCAGCGGGGACCGTTCATCGGCGATGCGATGCAGACCTCGCTCATCCGCGCGGAGGATCTGACGGCTCGGCCCTTTCCGTTCGGACTCACTGCCTACGTGTATCGCGTGGCCGTGAACGGAACCCAACGCACGTCGCAACCGTCCATCAGTGGCAGGCGCCGTCCGCTGCCCGTGGAGGTCGACTTCGTGGTCAGCGCGTGGGGTCCATCCGCGGAGCGGGAATTGGAACTTCTCGGATGGTGCATGCGTGCACTGGACGACGAGCCCGTACTCGCACCATCGACCTTGAACCGGGCCGTCCCTGGAGTCTTCGGAGCAGGGGAAACAGTTGAGATCGTGCCCAACCCGTTGCCGCTGGACGAGTTCTACCGATTGTGGGACGCCCTCCCGTGGGACTATCAGCTCTCGGCTGCCTACACAGCGCGCGTCGTCCGTCTGGAATCTGAACGGGTCGTCAACGAGAACGGCCCCGTCGTGGAGCGAGACCTGGCCTTCGCCGGAAACGGCAGCGTGCAATGAGTGTGAAGGTGCTCGAGCACGACGTGCGGCGAGCCGGGCTTGCGCTACTGCTCAGCGATCTCGCCACGGGCGCAACCGTCTTCGACGGGATCCTCGCGACATCGTGGCCGGTGGCGAGGCCCGATCTCGCCGTCAGCGTGTCACCGTCAGCTTCGGGGGTGGCCGGCTGGCCACGACTCCCTGGGTTGTTACGCTATGAAGACGGATCAACGCCGCGTGACGCGTGGTTTGCCAGTCCCGTCCAACACGCCCCCCTCGCATTCGGGGTGCGTGTCGTCGATTCGACACGGCGCTACCTCCGAGTAGTGCAGGAGGTGTTGGTACCCAGCCAACGCCCGGTCGCCATCGCACTGCCCCGCAGCCCGGCAGCGGCGCCACCGTCCGGTTCACTCGTCGCAACTGCGACGGTGGTCACCGAGGCGGGCGCTCCAGCATCCTGGGCGGTCGTCGACGTCACCGTCGGTGGGGTCGTTTCCGGCGGCATCTGTGATGAACGCGGATTGGTGGTCATCCCGATCCCCCGATCCGTCCCGGCGAGCGGGGCCGGCACGCCGTCGCTCGGCCCTGTCTGGCACGCGACGACCCGCGTCCGGTACCGCCCTGCCGGCCACGTGACCGTCCCCGGTTCCCACCCGGATGACCCGCCCAGCCTGGCGTCGCTGCTCGTACAGGCTCCTGCGTTGGTCCAAGACGCCGACGGCGCACTCCATGCCGATGTCCAGCGCGACCTCACCTCGGCGGGACCGCTGGTCGTGTCCTCGCGTCCGTTGCCCGCACCGTCCGTCCTGGTCGTGCGACCTGCTCCCTAGGAGAAACCATCATGCCCGAATACCTCGCTCCCGGTGTCTACGTCGAAGAGACCAGCTACCGCGCCAAGTCGATTGAAGGAGTCAGCACGAGTACGGCTGGTTTCGTCGGCCCTGCCGCGCAGCGGACCGACGAGCGGCAAGCCCGAGGTGCTCACCAGCTTCTCCGACTTCCGACGTGTCTACGGCGGACTCGACGACCTGTCGTTCGGCACCAACTACCTCGCGCACGGGGCGCGCGCCTTCTTCGAGGAGGGCGGGGCCCGCCTGTATGTCATGCGAGTGGTCGGAGACGGCGCCATCGCCTCGACCGCCGATGCCGGCACGCTGCACCTGGCAGCGCGCGATACCGGTCGCGCCGGTGACGTCGAGGTCACCTTCACCCTCAGCGTCGGTGCGAACGTGCTGACCGCGACCGATGCAGGGCCGACACTGACGAGACTGCGCAACTTCGACTCCGCTGTCTCGCTCGGGGCGGCTGGATACTCCGTGGTCGATGCCCGGCGCAGCCTCGCCGGTGTCTGGACGCTACGCCGAGGCGATGGCTCGGTGGTGCAACTGGCCGACGTCGATGCCGTGTACCCGCTGGGCGTCATGGTCGACATCGCCCGGCCGACGACCGATTCGCGGGGGCTGCCCACATTTGGCGCTCCGACGACGTACGGCCCGATGTCGCTCAGTCCTGACGCTCCAGACGGTGTGTGGAACGTGTTCGGCGCCGCCGTGACGACAGAACCGCCGCCGATCGTGCTGACCGCGACGGGCGGATCGTCGCGGGTCGACACGATCACGACTGCGCTCTTTCCTGCGACCAGTCCGATCGGCGACTATTGGCTGGCCCCGCCCGCCGCGCCCGCCGCGCCGAGAGCTCCGCAGGCGGCCGACGTCCGGCTGAGCGGCGGTGCCGACGGCAACGAGCCCACCGCCTTGCAGTTCGGGGGTGACAGCGACCTGGTCACCGGGTTGGCGGCGCTCGAAGCAATCGAGGACGTCTCCATCGTGGCAGCGCCCGGCTCGACCGAACTCGGCGAGGCGCAAGCCATCCGTCAGGCGGTGATCGGGCATTGCGAACGCATGCGGTACCGGGTCGCCGTGCTCGACGTACCGCGGAATGCGAGCGTCAACGGAGCGCGAGACTGGCGCAACGAGACCTCGTCCACACGAGCGGCCATCTACTACCCGTGGGTGACGGTGCCCGATCCTTTCGTCGGTGGTGACCTGCTCCTCCCACCGAGTGGGTTCGTCGCCGGGATCTGGGCTCGGAACGACATTCGTCGCGCCGTGTTCAAGTCCCCGGCGAACGAGGTCGTCGTGTCAGCGATCGACCTCGAGCGGCGCCTGACCAAGGGGCAGCAGGACGTCCTCAATCCGGAAGGCGTCAACTGTCTGCGCTTCTTTGCTGGGCGCGGCAACCTCGTCTGGGGAGCGCGCACGATCAGCGACGATCCGGAGTGGAAGTACGTCAGCGTGCGTCGCTACTTCGCCTACCTCGAGCGCAGCATCGAGCAGGGCACGCAATGGGCCGTGTTCGAGAGCAACGGCGATGCGCTGTGGGCGAACGTTCGGCGCACGATCGAGGATTTTCTCGTGTCGGAGTGGAAGTCGGGCGCACTGCTGGGAACCGACCCGAAGGAGGCGTTCTTCGTGCGGTGCGACCGCACGACGATGACCCAGAACGACCTCGACAACGGGCGGCTGGTGTGTTTGATCGGCGTGGCTGTGGTCAAGCCGGCTGAGTTCGTGATCTTCCGGATCGGTCAGTGGACCGCGTCGGCAACCAACTGAGCACAGGAGAAGATCGATGGCAGTACAACGAGACGACCCCTACGGCAACTTCAACTTTCTCGTCGACCTGGGCACCGGCGACGCGGAGAGCGTCCGTGCCGGGTTCCAGGAGGTCAGCGGTCTGAATACCGAGATGACACAGGCCGAGTACCGCAACGGCAACGAGAAGGTCAACCATGTTCGCAAGATCAGCGGCATGTACAAGGTGGGCGACGTCACCTTCAAACGCGGCCTGATCGGAGCGACAGACCTCTTCGAGTGGATCGACCAGACGCGCAAGGGCGATCGGACCGCGATGCGTTCCGTGACCATCACCATGCAGGACGAGGCACACGACGGTCCTGTCATGACGTGGCGTCTCACCCGCGCCCGCCCCATGCGCTACACCGCTCCGACACTGAACGGCAAGGGCGGGACCGACGTCGCGATCGAGGAACTCGTTCTGTCGTGCGAGGACATGGCCGTCGAATGAGCCAGGGGGTCGCGTTTCGTGGACGCTTGCCCGGCGTTCGCAGCGACCCGTCACTGGCACGCGTCATCGACGACTCGATCCGCCTCGACGTCGCTGGGTTCGTCGGATTCGCCGAGCGTGGCCCCGTGGACGATCCGCAGCCGATCGAAGATCCCGACCAGTACGAGCGGGTGTTCGGCGGCGACTTGTCGCTTGCGATCGACGATCGTGGCGTCCCCATCCACGCGGCCCTTCCCGACGCAGTCCGCTCGTTCTTCGACAACGGCGGACGTCGGGCTCATGTCGTGCGCGTCGTCGGCGACGGTGCGGTGACAGCGCAGATCCCGGCGCGGGTGACGTCCCGCATTCCACTCGGTGGTGGGCACGCTGTCACGGCTGTCGGTGTTGCGCCGCCCGACGCAGTCGAACCGCTCGATGCCACGGCCGCCGTTCGCGAACTTGCCTTCGTGGCGGCCTCGCCCGGCGGATGGGCATCGACGGTGAGCGCGGACGTCGACGTGATCGACACGGTGCTGGCGTTGGCAACCGATGTGGATGGCGTCGTCGACCTGACGTCGGGGTCGCGTCGGTTGATCGACGAGGGCGATGCGCTCCTCGTTCGCCGTTTCGACACCACGGCATCGCCACCCGCCGACCACTGGCTGCTGCTCCGCGTTCCGGCCGCCGTTGCCCAGGTCGCCCCGCCCGGAGGGTGGCGCCCGACTGATGTCGCACGCCTGCTCCGTGCGGACCTGACCGTGCGGGTCGCAGGTCGCGACGGTGCCCGCGCCGTCGAACGATTCCGCGACCTTCGCCTCGGCGTCGGCCCGGGACGGTCCACGAGTTGGACCGATGTGGTGCAGCCCGCAGACGGAAGATTCCGCTCAGATGCGTCGATGTACCTTCGTGCGACGACAGGAACCGCGATCGTGGCGGTGGTCGGCTCCGGCGATCTGCCGATCCCACCCGCACCAGCACCCGACGTGCCGGCCGCCGCGAGCCGTGAAGCGTTGCGCGCCGACGGTCTCGAGGATTTTGGCCCGGTGGGGCTGTTCCTCGACGATTCGCTCACTGGCCAGACGGTCGACGGGCTACGGCTGGCGTTGGAGGTCCTCGGCCTCGACGACTCGCCTCGTGCGCGCGGGGTGCACGCACTTGCGCTCGTTCCCGAGGTCGCCATCGTCGCCGTGCCCGATCTGTACCACCGTCCCTGGCACGAACAGAGCGTGTTGCGCGTGCCCCGGCTGCCCGGCCCACCCCACGAACTGCCGCTTGCACCCGTCGACTTTCACCCATGCGCTGCGTCCGCAGTACCGGAGCCGACCCCGCCGGAGGCCGAAGTTGCTCCGGCGGTCGACCGCATGGTTGCAGACCCACCGTCCGCGTACGACTCCGAGGGCCTGCACACCGTTGCGACCGCAGTTGCTGACCTGTGCGCAGCGCGCGCCGACATGGTCGCCGTGCTCGGTCTCCCACGCCACGCCGGCGTTGCGGACGCAGAACAACTCGCCGACATCGTCAGCTCCCGCCGAGCCGCTGGGCCCGACGTCGGCAGCTATGTCGGCATCTGGCACCCGTGGGGTGCGATCGTCGAACGGCGTTCCCCGTCGCTCGCCCCGCTGCGGTCGGTTCCGCCGGACGGGTCCATCGTCGGCTGCATCGCGTCCACGGAATTGACCCGTGGCGTGTGGACCGAGCCAGCCGGCAACGTGCTCGCCGGCATCCTCGCAGTCGATCGGATCGACGCAGACACCGAGTCCGAGGCCGCGCTTGCATTGTTCGACAGGGGGCTCAACGTGCTGCGGCGACGTCCGGGTGGATTCGCGGCGACGAGCGCGCACAGCGTTTCGTCCGATCGGGCGTTCCTCCAGTTGTCGGTACGTCGACTGCTCATCTCGGTCCGCAAGCTGGCCCTGCGTGAAGGTCTTCGTTTCGTGTTCGAGCCGGACGACGAACGCTTTCGAGTCCAGGCGGCCGCGACGTTCCGGCGGTTCCTCGAACGACTGCGACTGAGCGGCGCACTCGCGGCATATCAGGTCGACATCGAGTCGCTCACCGAACGCTCGCTGGCCGACGAAGGCGTTGTGCGTCTCGACCTGAAGCTGGCTCCGACGTCTCCGATCGAGTTCATCACCGTGTCGTTGCTGCGTTCCGGCGACGGTCTGCTCACCATCGGAGGGCTGTGATGTCCGCAGCGAGCGAGACGATCATCGACCCGTTCACGGCGTTCAGCTTCGAAGTGATCCTGACGCTGGCGGAGCCGATCGACGGTGTTGGTCAGCCCGTCTGTTCCGGGGCGTTCTCCGAGTGCGACGGCCTCCAGATCGACATGGAACCGAAATCGGTCGTCCAAGGCGGCGCGAACGACGCGACAACCCATTTGATGGGCCCGACCAAAGCCGGGCAGATCACGCTGCGCCGGGGGATGACGAAGACCGCCGACCTGTGGGCATGGATCGCGGCGGCCAGCGTTCCTGGACGACAGGTCACTGCGGACGGCCAGATCACGATGTTTGATTCGGCACACGACGTGCAGGGTCGATTCCTCGTCACCGGGTGCCTGCCGATCCGGCTGAGAGGCCCATCCTTGAACGCGCAGACCGGCATGATTGCGGTGGAGGAACTCGGTCTCGCCGTCGGGACGCTCACGTTGGCGGGTGCATCGCCGAGCGGCGGCCTCGGGGTTTCGGCCGGGCTCGGAGTGTCAATCGGCGCGAGTGCGTCGTTCAATGCAGGAGCCGGCGCGCAGGTGAGTGGCGGTCTGGGGCTGTCAGGGCAACTCGGTGGAACGTTTGCGGCGTCTGCCTCCGGCTCGGCTTCAGCAGGATTCGGGGTCGGCTGATGGGTGTGGTGGCCACCATCGTCGAGGTCGATGCGAAAGGACACGATCCGGTCAGGATGACCGTCGACTTCAATCCCCAGAGCCTGAAGCTGACGCACACCGCAACGGGTCCCGGCGCCACCCAGGGCACGGCGACGTCATCGACCGAGACGACTGCGGTGGCCCGTCAGGCCACCGGGTTCACGACGTCGCTGTCGATGGACCTGCTGTTCGACACGTCGAGGGATGGAAGCGACGTTCGCGCCAAGACGCTCGCGCTGGTTGCGCTCGCACGTCCGCTGAGCACCACGTCCGCGGCTGGACGCTCGCTCCGTTTCTCGTGGGGATCATTTCTGTTCACCGGCTACATCGAGTCGCTCGGCGAGACGATCGATCTGTTCAGCCCCGACGGAGTTCCGTTGCGAGCGATGCTGTCACTCAGTCTGCGTGGTCTCGCAGACCGCGATACACGCCCGAGTTCAGCGGGCGGCGGCGGTGGTGGCGGTGGGATCGGCGCGTCAGCCGGGCTCTCGGCTGGCGCGTCGTTCGGTGCGTCGGCCGGAGCCGGCGTCTCGGCTGGCGCCTCGATCGGCGCATCGGCCGCAGCGGGAATCTCGGGCGGCGCGTCGTTTGGTGCGTCAGCGGGCGTTGGCTCCACGCCGCTTTCGCTCTCCGCTCAGGGCGACACGGTGCAGTCGCTGGCGGCTCGTGCTGGGGTCTCCTGGAAGTCGGTCGCCCTCGCCAACGGAATCGACAACCCGCGCGTGCTGCCACCCGGCACCGTGCTCGACCTCAGAGTCTCGTGAGAAGGAGAACGTCCCGATGCCCGTGATCATCGACCGACTCGACATCGTCGACACCGAACCAGCGCCCCCTCGCGAAGATCGAGAGCCGACGCCGACCGTTTCGAGCCCAGACACGCGACAGACCCTGGTTGCGTTGCGGACAGCGCTCCAACGCGCCGCACGAGTGATGGCGGACTGAGGCCCACGATGCCGTCGACGCTCGCCACCTACTCGCCAGCACCGGACATCTTGATCGCGGGTGCGAAGGTCGAGGGGCTCGATGAGCTACTCGTCGCGATCAACGTCGACGAGTCGGTCACAGGGTTGGCACGTTGTGAGGTCCGCCTCGACAACTGGGGCGCGACGCCCCAGGGGCCGAACTATCTCTTCGCCGACCGCCGGACGTTTGATTTCGGCGCCACGGTCGACGTCGCCGCCGGCCCGCCCGACGAGCGCGGCGCCATCTTCTCCGGTCGGATCACAGGTGTCGAGGCCGACTACGCGGCTGACTCCGGACCGACGGTGGTGATCTTCGCCGAAGACGTCCTTCAGGACCTGCGAATGACCCGGCGCACGCGCACGTTCGAGGACAGCAGTGATGCCGACATCGCCCGCGCGATCGCCAACGACTACGGGCTCGCCGCCGAGATCGATCTGGACGGTCCCACCCACGCAGTGGTCTGTCAACTGAACCAGAGTGACTTGTCGTTCCTGCGCGACCGAACGTTGATGCACGCGGCCGACGTCTGGCTCGACGGCGCAACGCTGCACGTCGGGCGCAATGACCACGATCCGCTGGTGCTGCGCCATGGTCGCGAACTGCTCGCGTTGCGCGTGCTCGCAGACCTCGCGTTGCAGGCCACTGCACAGCGCGTCGCAGGGTGGGACGCCGACGCAAAAGACGCGGTGCTCGAGTCCGCTGACGAGTCGTCGCTCGGCGTCGACCTCGGGCCGGACGATGGCGGCGGCGGCATCTTGTCCGCTGTGTTCGGCGAACGGATCGCCACGACGACGGTTCCACGCGCTGTCTCTGCCGCGGAAGCCACCGAGATCGCGAAGGGTCTGTATCGCGACCGCGCCCGACGCTTCGTCACCGGTTCCGGCGTCACCGACGGCATCTCGGCACTGCGCGCCGGGCGGCCGGTTGAACTCCAGGGTCTCGGCGCCATGTTCGACGGCACGTATCGACTGACCCGAGTCGTGCATCGGTACGACCGGGTCACCGGGTATCGGACCGACATCGATGTCGAACGTTCGGGGGTGACGTCGTGAGTTCGGGGATGCTTGGCGACCTTCGCCCGCTCGGCGACTTCATGTCATCGCCGCCCGGAGGATGGGTTGGCGTCTACATCGGCTTGGTGACCGACAACCAGGATCCGCTCCAGCGTGGTCGGGTGCGGATTCGATTGCCGTGGTCGCCCGACGCCACGTCAGGTCGCTACGAGACGTGGGCGCGCGTTGCCACGATGATGGCCGGCGCAAACAGGGGCACGTGGTTCGTGCCCGATCCCGACGACGAGGTACTCGTCGCGTTCGAGGCTGCGGACCCATCGCGACCGGTCGTCATCGGATCGTTGTGGAACGGCAGTGATGATCCGGCCGAACAGATGGCTGACGGCAACCCGAAGCGGACGATCCTCACCGGCGCCGGCGTGCGCATCACCCTCGATGACTCTCCGGGCGCCGTCTCGCTGCTGCTCGAGACGCCTGGTGGCCAGCGGGTGCGGCTCGACGACAATCCGTCGAGCGTCACGGTCGAAGATGCCAACGGCAACTCCGCCAAGTTGGAAAGTCAGGGCATCACGGTCGTCGCAGCCGCCAAGGTCACCATCCAGGCAGCCACCGCGGAGGTCTCGGCGAGCATGGTGACCGTCAATGCGGGGATGTCCAAATTCAGCGGGGTCGTCCAGTGCGACACGTTGATCACGAACACCGTCGTCTCGTCCGCCTACACGCCTGGCGCAGGAAACATCTGGTGACGCAGATGGCAAGCGCACTCCTCGCCCCCGCCGTTGCAGAGCCGCTGCTGTGGCTCGCGCCGTCACCGATGTGGGACGACAGTGGAATCCCTGGTGATCAGCCCGCGCTCGCGCGGCCGACGATTGTCGAACTGGCGACTGATGACTTCGTGCCGACGTTTCTGCGGATCATGGCGGGCGACGACGCGATTGCGCCGAACGACATCGCAACCCTCGTTCCGCACGATGGCACCGGCACCTTCGATGATCCCGTCGTGCTCTATCGGCCGATGCACCAGCGGTACTACTTCGTCGTGGGGTCGCTGGTGTGTCGCCGCATCGGGCTGCCCGACCGCAGCATCGACCCGCGTGGGCAGCGGGTGAGCTTCGTCGTGCGGCGCGTCGGCGCGAGCGGTGAGCAGGCTTGGGTGCCCGACACCGGCGCATGGGTCGCGGTCAGCAATCCGGACCGCCTCGTCGACGGGGAGGAGCAGCACCCGATGCACACAGCACCGGTCGCGGCGCCAGCCGCCAGCGGTCCGGCTGCATCGCTGCTCGGTCTCGATGTTCCCGGTCGACGCACGGTGCACTTCGGCTACATTCCCGTTGGAGGGCAGTCGGCCAAGCCGACGGTCATCGCCGACCCGGTCGCGGCCTTGGCGTCTGACCCCGACCGCTCGATCGCCGACGATCCGCGGGTGATGGAGTTTCGCTTGCGGGTTGCCGGCGCGTGGAGCGATGTCGGGGCGAAGTCGGCGTCGGGCGTCGACATCACCGAACCATCGCTGTACGTGTTGCTCGATCTGCGCGATTGGTTGCAGAAGTACCTGCCCGCTGTGCTGACGGCACTCGTTGGCGGAACAGCGCTGCCGCTCGGAACGCCCCGCGAGGCACTCCGTCAGCAGCTCGACATCTTCGTTCAGGTCGACGACAACGGGGACAACGTCTTCGAGCCGCGAGCGCTCGGCACTGTGCTCGGCGAACTCGCTGCGTTTCTGCCACTGCTCTCGGGCGCGGCGATCGACGAACCCGCCACGAAGTACAGGATCGACACGCCGCCGGGAGGGCTGCCGACGTACGTCAACCTGCTCGGCGGCACCGGTTCGGCCTTCGCTGGTCTCATCGGGCCCGCGCTCGACGACCCGGCCGCACCGGGTACCCCGCAGACGGTGCCGGCCGAACTCGCGCATGCGATCATCGCTCGCCCCGACGACCCCGCCGAGTTCTCCGACCGCCATGTGCTGCGTCTGGTCTACGAGCACGATCCGTGCAAACCCGTCGTGTCGGCGCCGACGCCCGTCGCTCGTTTCGCCGGCGTCTACGACCCCGATGCACCGGCGCGGCCGATCCGCATCGAGCTCCCCGACCCGGAGCATCTCCGGCGCTTCAGTCGTGGCGTCGCGATCGAAATGCCACCGTCGCTGCGGCGAATGCTCGACTCGATCACGCCGAAGATCCTGAAGGAGGAGAAGCCCGGTCCGGAAGGCGACTGGGGATTGGGGATGATCTGTTCGTTCTCGCTCCAGATCATCATGCTCGTCGCGTTCATCGTGATGTTCATCTTCCTCATCCTGCTCAACATCGTGTTCTGGTGGTTGCCCTTCCTGAAGATCTGCTTCCCCGTTCCGAAGAAGCGATCGGCGTCGCCATGACCTCATTGGATGCGCTGTACGGGTCAGGGCTGTCGTTTCCCGTCAGAGTCGGTCTCGATGGCCGTCTGGCGGTCTCGACCGGCGAACTCAACGTGCGCGAGTCGCTGTCGATCCTGCTCCGGACGGCCCGATTCGAACGCGTCGAGCGGCCCGACTACGGGTGCGGTATCGGCCAGTTCCTGTACACCACGAACGACCTCGCAACGCTGCGACTCATCCAGGAGGAGGTCAAACTCGCCATCACCACGTGGGAACCCCGTGTGACGCTCGACGACGTGCGCGTCACCGTCGACCCGACCGATGCGCGTGCGGTGGACATCACCGTTGCCTACACCCTCGTCGCCACCGGCGTCTCCGGCCGGGTCGACGTGAAACTCGGAGGTTGACGTCGTGCCCTTGACCGTGCCCACCCTCGATGACCGCAACTTCGACGACCTGTACCGTGAGGTACGCGCCCGTGTGGCCGTGCACACGCCGGAGTGGACGAATCTCGACGACAGCGACCCAGGGGTCACCCTGCTGCAGCTCTTCGCCTTCCTCGCCGACAACATCTCGTACCGCAGCAACCGCATTCCCGAAGCGACTCGTCAGACGTTTCTCACACTGCTCGGGTTGGGGCTGCAGCCCCCGACGCCCGCCCGTGGTTTCGTCGCCTTCGCCATCGACGGTCGAGCACTTCCCATTCCGGCCGGCAGCGTGACGCGCTCGGGCAAGGTGGAGTACCGCACCCGTCGCACGGTCAACGCGCTTCCGGTCGAAGCGCATGTGTTCTGGAAGCGTCCGAGGTACGACCTCGACGCCGAGACGCTCGACCATCTCAAGCGACTGCACGATCCGTTCCTCGGCGCGGCGGGAACGCAACAGCTCGTGTTCTACGACCCCGTCGAACTCGGTGCGCCGGCCGCCGGTGTTCCACTGCCGATCGTTGATCTGGCCGATCCGATCGAACGGGCCAGTCGACGCTGCACTGTGGATCGCGCTCGCCGCCAGCCCGGCCGCGGTTCGGGCCAACGCCAACGCACCCGACGCCGCCATCGCGGCGTTGCGACCGATCCTTGCCGGCCAGACCCTGACGCTCGGTGTGTTGCCAGGCGCATCCGACGACGGACGCACGCTCGACCCGCACCGCTCGGTCACCGGATCCGTCGATCCTGGGCTGATCGTCGAGGCCGGCGCTCCCGGACCTGCGCCGACGTACCGACGCCTCACGATCACCCACGCCGACGACGTGCTCGATACGCCGGGCGTCATCGACGTGCAACTGCCCGATCTCGACACGTTCACCTGCCCGTGGGATCTCGATCCGAGCACCGAGGGCACCGGTGACTTTCCGCCGGTCGTCAACGATCGCACCGTCGCTGCCAGGATCGTCACGTGGTTGCGCATCCGTCGGCGTTCGACCGGAGCGGCCTCCGTCGGGCCGGGCGGAGCATCGATTTCGTGGGTCGGGGCAAACGTCGCGACCATCGTGCAGGCCGTCAAGGTCGAGCGTGAGCGCCTCGGTACCGGGACGGGTGCGCCAGATCAACGGCACCGGCTGGCCAACGCACCGGTCCTGCTCGGAGACCCGACGGCCGTGCCGGTGGTCGAGGTGCAGGGACCCACCGATCTGTGGGAAACCTGGACGGCGACCGACGTGTTGTACGCCGCGGAACCCGACGACCGTGTGTACGCGATCGACGCAGAGAGTGGTGTGGTCAGCTTCGGATCCGGCCTACACGGATTCCGCCCGCCACGCGGCAGCGGCATCAGAATCAGCTACGAGTACGGCGGCGGCGCGGAGGGAGTCGTCCCGATCGACGCGATCGACAAGGTCGATGGCCTGGCCGCCGACGTCAAGGTGCGCAACCCGCTCGCCACGTGGGGCGGGGCCGCGGGCGAAACCGTGCTCGATGGGGAACGCTCGATCCCGTCCTGGCTCCGCCACCGTGATCGGGCCGTCACCGCAGCCGACTTTCGCGAGATCGTGCTACGCACGCCCGGCGTCGACCTCGGCCGCGTCGACGTTCTTCCACTGTTCGACCCGCGGCCCTCAACGTCGGTACCCGACCGCACGGACGCCGCGGGTGCGGTGACCGTGATGGTCGTGCCACGTGCAGATGCGCTCGCACCGTCGCCTCCAGCGACGATCGACCCGCATGTGTTGGAGGCGGTCTGCGCCTGGCTCGACCCGAAGCGGTTGATCACGACGCAGGTGTTCGTCAGAGGACCGCGGTGGGTGCCGATCGTGGTGTCGGTCGGGATCGCGCCGATGCCGGGCGAGGTGCGCGAAGAGGTCGAATCACGCGCCCGCGCCGCCCTGCGCACGTACTTGTCGCCACTGGACGGGGGATTTGGCGTGGTCGACGAAGTAGGGATCACGGTCGAGGCGACCGGCGCGAGTCCGATCGGCTGGCCCCTGGGCGTCGATGTCCGAGCCGATGACATCGCTGCCACGGTGACACGCGTGCCGGGCGTTCGGTTGGTCGAGGGCGTAAGGCTCGCAGTGACGCGCGGCTGGGTCGACGACCACCGACGTCGCGGACGTCGCACTCGATGGCCTGGAGCTCCCCACCGTCACCGTGTTCTTGTCGGTCGGTGCTCCGGAAGATCCGTTGACGTTGGTTGGCGACCGGCTCGAGGCACCCGACGTGGTACCGGTTCCGATCGTTCCGAGGAAGTGCTGAGCGGTGCCGAACTCGCTTGCCACCCGTGCCACCGTCGGTTCCTCACCGACGCGTCTGCTGCCCACGACGAATCCCCAGGGCGGCCGTTTCCATCTGCTCGCGGGGCAGGGCGACTGGCCAACGTGTGCCGAGACGCAGCGAGCGATCGGGGTGGAGGCCGATGGGCGCCAGCCGGCCGTGACCGTCGATGACGACGAGCATCGGCCGACGCGATTCGAATGGGATGAGCCGACCGGGTCGCTTCGCCTCGCCCATCGCGAGGCGGTATCACGTCACTCGACGTCAACGGTCCTGCGTGGCGCCGACCAACGGCGAGGGGCCGATCGCGACCGGTACGGCAGTTGGTACTGGATACGCGACGACGGTCGTGGCATCGTGCGTCTCGCGCCCGGGGCCCGCACGGCGATGCCCTGGTGGTCGCTCGACGACCTCGCAACGGACTGTGCAGCGCGCGACAGCAAGCAAGCAACGTTCTCCGCTGTCAGCACGACGCTGGTCGACACCGACGCGCGACTCGCAGGTTTGGCGATCACGACCGGTCATCGATTGGCTGTCGGGCTCGTCGACGATCGCGGCGGATTGCTGCTGTTCGACCTCCACAGGCGAGGCACCCCCCGCACGCTCCGGTGGCCCGACGGTTACGTCGTGACTCCCTTCGACCTGGCCCGCACAACGGACGGGGGCGTGCTCGTGCTCGACCGCGTTCGCCGCACCTGGTGGCGGCTCGACGGCACGTGGCGATTGACCGCCGACGTCGTCGACGACGCGCCTGCCGTCTTCGCGCCGGCCGATGGAACGTCGACATGTCCACCGAACGCGACCGCGACCCCGATCGGCAACGTTTTGACCGCATCCGGCCCTCATGGAGTGATCGACCCCATCGCAATCGCCGAGGGACCAGGGGTCATTGTCGTGCTCGACCGACCACCGATCGGCCCGTCGGCGGTGGTGCTGTGTGACCCGGCCGCTCCGACCGGGGTTCGTCGTCGTCTGCCGGTGACCGTCGAGGCGCTGGATCCGGCCCGCCCGGATCTACCGGCGTTCCCCCACGATGTCGTCGGTCAGGACATCGCCTTCGGGCCGGCGGGAACGGCGACGCCGCTGCCCGGACCGCTGCTGTACGTCGCCGATGCGAGCACCTCGGGCACCGAGGCGTACGTGCTCGATCTCGACACGCCGTCGCTCGACCACCGGCCCGACGAACTCCCGATGCGCAGCTGGGAGGCCAAGGGAATCGTCGCCGTCGGCGGCGACGTGTTCTACGACGCTGTCGGACGATGGGTGCCGCTCGAACCGTTTGGCGTCTGCAACATGGAGCGGACGGCCACGTTGCGCACACCGACGTCGTTCATCATCGACGCAGTTCCCGGGCAACCGTTCGATAGCAACGAACCCGGCTGTGTGTGGCACCGGTTGTTTCTCGACGCCGACATCCCGGACGGCTGTGGGCTCGTCGTCGGCGCTCGCGCCTCAGACGATCCGGAACTGCTCGAGCGGCTGCCATTTCACCCGCAGCCGACTCCCTATCTCCGCGGGTCCGGCAGCGAACTCGCATGGCACGACCCCTGGGCGAACGTCTCGCGTCCTGCATCTCCGCTCGTCGGCACCTGGGAACTGCTGTTCCAACACGTCACCGGCCGCTACCTGCAACTCGAGGTGACGTTCGTCGGAACGGGCCGAACAACACCGTCGTTGCGGGCGCTGCGGGCGTGGTACCCGCGCTACTCCTATGTCACGGCCTACTTGCCCGAGGTGTACCAGGAGGAGGATTCGGCGCAGCGATTTCTCGAACGAATGCTCGCGAACATGGAGGGCCTCCTCACCGACCACGAGGTTCGCATCGACCACGCATGGATGCTTGCCGACCCAAGAACCACGCCGTCCGATGCGCTCGACTGGTTGGCCTCGTGGGTTGGTCTGCGACTCGAGCCGGCATGGACGACCGCCCGGCGTCGTTTCCTCCTGCAGCATGTCGACCGGATCTACCGCTCTCGCGGAACGATCGGCGGCCTGCGGTCACTGCTCCGGCTGTATCTCGGTTGTTCCTTGGACGACAACGTCGTCTTCGCCACCGAGTCTCGAACGGACGACCCCGCCCGCATCATCGACCGCACGGGGGCGCATCGCTTTCGCGTGCTCATCCCGTCGAAGCTCGACGTCGACCGTGCCGCGGTGGTGGCGGCGATCGTGGCCGCCGCACGTCCGGCACATGCAGCGTTCGAGATCCGGATGCGCAGCGGCCTGCTCGTGGTCGGCGAGGCACAGGTCGGCGTCGACACCTTGCTTGGTGAGAGCGTGCACTTCGCCCCGATCGTGCTGGACGTCACCGAGATCGGCGCCGGCGTGATCGGCGCGTCCCACCCGTTCGACGTTGTCGACCGCATCGTTTCCGACCGCGATCGCCTTGGCGACTTCCCCGCACTGTGAGCCATTGATGAACTTCCCCAGCAGCGGCACCTGCCGCATCCACGACACCGAGGAGAACCGGCGATGACCGACCTGATGCAACGTTGCGTGCCCATCTCGACCGGCGCGCTCGGCCCTGACCTGCGAGTCAACTATCAGTTCGGGCTCGTCCTCGGCGTTGACGAGTTCGAACAGGAGAGCCTCTACCACCGCGAGCGTGACGAACGCGTCGGCCGTTCACTGCATGGCGTCGGCACCGTCACGGGGCTCCACGTGGCCGCGGGCGCGCCCGGTCCTCGCGCCCGACGACCTCGAGGTGCGTGTCGAGCCGGGTATTGCGCTCGACCAGCACGGCCGGCCGGTCGTCGTGCGCGCTGCGCAGTGCGCCCGAATTGGATCGTGGCTGGCGTCGGAGGAAAACGCCGCAGCAGCCGATGGCCGGCCGTCGCCGCTGGACGCGCACCTCGGACCGTCCGGCGACCTGACGCTCTACGTCGTCGCCGAGTACAACTCGTGCCTCGATGCGCTCGTGCCACTGCCCGGCAATCCGTGCGGACAAGACGACGACGTGATGGCCGCCTCGCGGGTTCGCGACTCGTGGACGCTCGGATTCCGCTGGGACCCGCCGGTGATGGCCCAGTGGGACGGTGTCCGCGAGGTCGCCGATCTCCTGAACCGCATCGAGTTCCACGACGGATCGCCGATCGAAACCGATGAGTTGGTCATCGCTGCTCATGTTCGAGCGCTCGTGTCGGGCGCGCCGGTTCCCGCGATGCCGATGCCGGTGGTGCCGGTGCTCCCACGAACCGGTGGGCGGGCCGCTCTCGATCGGTTGTTGACGATCTGGGTCACCGAGGTGCGCCCGACCTTGGCGCCCGACCTCATCGAGCCCAGCGGTGACGGAGCGATTCTGCTCTCGACGATCACGGTGGTTCCTGCGCAGCCGTTCGCGACGAATGATCCCCGGATCACGGCGTTCGCCGATCCCGATGACGAGGGGCGACCGTACCTGGCACCCACCCAGCTCATCCAGGAGCTCGTGGCAATGGGTGGCGGCGCCACGACGGTGATCGCCGGCAGCCCACCGGAAGTCGTCAACGCGGCGACGCTCATCGACCTCGCATCGCTCACCGAGACGGGTGTCGGTCCGGCGAGGCGACTCGTGTTGTGGTCGCATCTGCCGGTTCCGTTGCTGCTCCCCGCCCAGGTGCGCGTCGTCCGCAACGGTGGTGCGCCGATTGCCTTTGCCACGTCGGCTGGGCCGGCCCCCGGGACGTTCAGGCTGACGCCGGCCGGCGGCGGTGCTCTGGCCGACGGTGAGCTGGTCGAGGTCCGCCTGGACCTCACCGAGCTACGGGTCAGCGATGTCGGAGCCGGCGTCGAGATCGAACTCGTCAGATGGATGCAGCGGTCGGGACTCGACGTGTTCGACCGGCAGGGAGACGCAGTGCGGCTCCGGCACACGGTCTCATCGACACCGCCGCAACCCACGGCGCAGCGACCAGTGCGACAGCTGGTCAGCGCGTCGCCGGTACTCATCGACGGCGAGCTCCCCGGAGTCGAACTCTGGTGGCATGTCGACAAGGACGCAGGAGTCGACGACGAGCGGGTGGACGATCTGCAACCCGACGTCGTCCGCGTCCTCGCAGAAGTTGAGAATGCGGCGACGCCGGTCGAGATTCCACTCGAAGGGATCATCACGGTCCAGCACAACGTGCATCAGCTGATGCTCAACCTTGACGTGTGGCGAGGCGAAGCGAAACAGTCTCCGTACCTTCGCGTGCTCATCGAACTGGAGGGCGTGAAGCTCGGTGGATTCGCCAATCCGATCGAGTTGGGCGAGCAGCTCGGAGTGGCGTGGAGCGACACCCAGCGCGACGGGCGGATCCTTGCGCTGTGGGTGCGGATGCAGTCGGGGTTGCAGTGAGCGGCGCGACGACGGGGAGGGCTCGATCATGACCAGGATTGCAGTCGGCGGAACAGGGCCAACCGGGCTGAAGTGGCCGAACTATGTGAACGGCCGACTGCTGACGGCACAGGATCTCACCGCCGGACGCGATGCGACGTTCGCTCGCGACCGGTGGCTCGGGCTGGCCGTTGGCAGCGGTGTGGCAGATGGCCTCGAGGTGACCGGTACGTCCGGATCCTCGGTGCTGCAGGTGTCGCCGGGGACGGGTGTTTCCCTCGGCGGCACTGCGGTGCACCTCGACGCACCCGCCACCCTCGATCTGACCGCAGTGTCGTCGTCGGCACCGGCCACCGGCGCACAGTTCGCGACGTGTCAGCCTGCGACCACCACGACGAAAGCGCCCACCGCCGGTCCGTATCTGCTTGCCATGAGGCCGGCGAGCTCGTACGACGGCAAGGTTCCGGTGCTCGGTTCGGCCACCGCCACGCTGGTCACGCCGTGCACCGGCCGGTGGGAGGTCGAAGACGTGGTGTTCGTGGCGATCCGCCTCGACGACTTCACCCTGGCGACCAGCCCGGCGAACCGGCGCAACCTCCTGGCGCACTGGTGTTTGGGCTCGGGTCGACTCGAGCCATTGGCGATGTCGGGTTTCACCGCTCCGGTCCCGTATCGGCCGATCGACGCGCTCGCCGACCTCACGTCGTGCGACCTTGCGCTGGCCGTGTTCGACTGGACGGGAACGTCACTCGGATTCGTGGATCGGTGGTCGGCTCGACGTCGCACCGTTCGCCCGTCAGCCGCGTCCGCGTTCTCCAGTCTGGTCGACGACCGCCGCACCGCCGACGGCGAAGCCCGCCTTCTCCAGTTCCAGGAGCAGATCGGGGAGATCATCAACATGAAGCTCGGACTGTCGGCGCGGGCACTCACCTCGTTTCCGCTCCTTCCGCCGGCGGCTCTGGTGCCGATCGACCCACCGGCAACACTCGAGGCGTTGCAGCGGTCGTTGGCGACGATGTCGACTGCGGCCGAGAGCGGGCTGCACAAGATGCTGACGTCGCTCCTCGCCGATGCGACGGGCATCGGCGTCGAGCCATCGACGTTCTTCGCCGGCGTCGACGTGCGACTGGGCACGGTCGACCGTGAGACGGTGGACTTCACCATCCGCCGATCCTGGTACGACGAGCCGATCGAGCTGGGGAAGGGTGCGGCCGTCAACGTGTTCTTCGTGTTGTCTTCCGACGAGCAGTCGGTGGCTCCGTTCGTTCTCTTCACCAAGCGGCTCCGCGGTGTCCGGTGGCTGACTTCCACGCTGGGCTCGCCGAACGGCTGAGGGAGCGATGTTGCTGAACAGCTCCTCCGTCACGATCCGACACGTTCGGTGTCGGTCCGACGATCGGTCGCGTGCACGGATACTCGAAGCGTTCGACCAGCTCGATGTCGTGAACGGACTGAGCCCCTCGGCCATCCTTGTCGTGCGTCATCTCACGTGTTCGATGGCCGGACGTCCGACGACGCTCGAAGGACTCGAACTACGCGACATCGCTCGTCGGGCGCACCGCGCGCATTGGTCGACCCCGGCGCCGCTCGACTGTGACGCCATCGTGTTCGCCGATGAAGCAGAGTTGCTCACGAGCATCGCTCGTGACGTGGCGGACGGTCGTCCGCTCGGGTGGTGGTGGACGGCCATCCTCGGCCGGATCAGCACGCGGGCGCCGATCACGTCGTCGGAGCTGTGGGCGTCGGGAGTCGAAGAGTACCTGCATGCCCTCCCTGCTGCTGCTGTGCTCGCCGAGACTCCGATCGCAGCCGCTGCTGCCCACATGTCGGGTGCGGACCTGCTCCGAATCGTCGAGCGTCTGGCCCGGTCCTACGACGCCGGGCATCTCGCCGATGCAGTCGCCCAAGCCGCCGGCATCGAGCCACCGACGCGACGAGTAGGTCAACGCAGCGCCGCGCCGGCAGTTCGTGCGCTCCCGACACTCTTGCCGCCGCGTGATCCGGTTCAACCTCTGAACCGGTTGTTTGCATTCATCGCCGCCGAACTGCACCGCAACCCGAGATCGGCGCGCTCGGCGGAGTTCGCTGCACAGGTCGCTCATGCAATCACCGCGGCGCTCGCTGTGCCGGAATGGCAGGCTCGTCCTGCCGGTCGACGCAATCCCCGCGAAGCGGCGGGGCCCACGTCGACTCCGGACGTGGTCGAGAAGCCGACCGGCACATGGCCGGTATCGGACCCACCGCGAGCCCGCGTCGAACGCCCGGACGTTCCGAACGGAGACGTGCTGGACGACGCCCCCGCATCGTTGGCCGGGTCGTCTGCCCCATGCGACGAGCCGACGGCCGAAACGCCACGACGGCGTGGCGAGCACGCCGAGCGTACGGTGCACACGGCGCTCGGCGGAGCGTTCTTCCTGCTGCATCTCCTCGACCGACTGGACCTGCCGGGCGCAGCGTGCGGAGCTGACGAGCCGGGCTCCCTGCTGACGAGGTGGAACGTGCTCGCGCTGGTGCTGGAAGCCTGGGGTGCCGACGTCTCCGACCCGATCTTTGCGCTGTTCGACGAACTGAGTGGCTCGGACGCGGTGCCGGTCGAGGACGCGGCCGCCTGGGCCTTTCGTCGGCCACCGGCCGCTGCAGCATGGTTCCCACCGCCGGCCACACCGTGGCAGTGGTGGTGCGACGGTGATCGGATCATCGTGGTCGACCCGTCATCCGGCCTCATCATGGCCGACGTCCCCCGGACCGCCGATGACCTCGACGTGGCACTGGCGGAGTGTCGGCGGGCGTGGCCGGCGAGTGCGACGACGGTTCCAACCGTCGTTGCAGGATCGCCGGCTTCCACGATGATCGGGAAGGTGGAATCGCGGTGGGCTCATCGCGTCGCGACCTTGTTGTCGGTGCTGCTCGAACGGGTCGGCCTCGACATCTCCATCATCCACGTGTCGGCCAAGGTTGACCTGATTGCGACGACTGTGCGCGTCGGCTTCGACCTCGACGCCGTCGATCTCGGCGTACGACGGGCCGGTCTTGATCGGACCCCGGGCTGGGTTCCGGGGCTCGGACGAATCATCGAGCTGGAGTTCGAATGACCGTACAGCTCGATCTCTCGGACTCGTCGGCCGCCGCCCGACACCATCTCGAACTTCGGACCGGCGTGATCGTCGACCGAGTGCTCGACGTGCTCGACGACGCGCTGGGCCGAGGCATCTTCCACCACGACGATGTCGCTCGACAATTCCCATTCCTGGCCGAGGTGACCGAACGACTCGACGACCTCGCGAGTGGGCATCGACGCTCGCGCGCCGCCAACCTCCGCGGCCGGGCCGATGACGTCGCCTCGGCTGCAACCGGATCGCTCCCGCTTGATCGCCTTGCACAGATGATCGGTTCTCCCGAGAGCCGGCTCGCCGCCGACATCGTCGCGGCGACGGCGATGGTCGAGCGAGACGTCCGCCTCGGGGCAGTCGTGGCATTCCTCCAAGCTCCGGCCGTGTCACGCCGACCATGTCTCGGGTTGCTCGCGCTGTTGCTGGAACGGGAGGTGGGCAGGGTCGCAGCCGTGGTCGACCGACTCGCCGCCGCCGGTGTCGTACTGCTCGAGCCGTCCGACGATCCGCTCGCAGAGCAGACGGTTCGTCTGCCCCGCGGTGTTCTCGCAGCGATCGAGGGTGCGGCACCCGAGGGTGCGGATCACTTTGCATTCGCCGAGGCGCCGACGATCGAAGACCTCGTACTTCCCGCGGACCTCACCGTCCGCATCGCTCGAGCCACCGACCTGCTCGCACGGGGTGAACTCGACGTGCTCGTGATCCGCGGTGCGACCGGCAGTGGTCGTCGCACGGTGCTGCGCACCGCCGCCGGTTGTCTCGGTCGGGGGCTCCTCGTCACGTCGAATGCAACGGGCGCTGATCCCTCCGGAGCGCGCGGAGCGATCGCGCTCCTGTCCGGGTCGATGTTGGCCTGGTGCGCTGACCCCGGACTCGGTCAACTCGCCACGCTGTCCGGTGCCGTCGGCGTCGAGCCGGTGGGAGTGATCTGCGGATTCCGCGGTGCGGTGAGCGTGGAGGGACGCGATCGAGTCGCGGTGATCGACTTGCCGATCCCCGACCCAGCAGCGCGACGCCGATTCTGGACGATCGCCGGACTGTCGGCCGACGTCGGTGTGCTCGACACGGTCAGTGATCGCTACATCCTCAGCGGTGGGACGATCCGACGGGTGGCGACGCAGGCGAACGCCATCGCGCGCCTCGACGGTCGCCCACAGGCCCAGGCCGACGATGTTCGCCAGGCCGCACAGGACCACGGGCGGCAGCGGCTCGAGTCGCTGGCTGCGCTGCTCCCGGCGCTCACCGAGGGGTTTCAACCAGTCCTCAGCGGTGCCACGCTCGACGCGTACGAGGCGCTCGTCCTGCGCAGTCGGTATCGCGAGGTACTCGGTGCGGCGGTTGGTGGTGCGGCGGGGAGCCATGTCACGCGCGGGGTTCGCGCCCTGCTCAGCGGCCCGTCGGGGACCGGCAAGACGCTCGCAGCAAGGGCGCTCGGAGCACGTCTCGCATTGGACGTGTATCGGGCCAACCTGGCGGCACTCGTCGACAAGTACATCGGTGAAACCGAGCGGCGGCTGGACGAACTGTTCAGCCGTGCCGAAGAACTCGACGTCGTGCTGCTCATCGACGAAGGCGATGCCTTGATGACTCGCCGCACCGACGTGCGGTCGTCCAACGATCGGTACGCCAACCTCGAAACCGACTATCTGCTCCAACGCCTGGAGACGTACGAGGGAATCGTGTTGATCACGACGAACGCGCCTCAACTGATCGACAGCGCGTTCCACCGTCGACTCGATGTACGAATCACCTTCGGTCCACCCGATCACGACGATCGTCTTCGCATCTGGCGCCAACACCTGCCGGATCGCCACGCTGTCCCCGACGTCACGCTCGACGCGATCGCATCGGCGTGCCCGCTCAGCGGCGGCCAGATCCGCAACGCGTCGGTCCACGCCGCGCTGCTCGCGCTCCAAGCCGGGCGGCGGGTCGACGACGCCCTGCTCCGGACCGCCGTCGATCGCGAATACACGATCGGCGGGAAGACGTCTCCGCTGGTCCTCGAAGCGATTGTGCCCTCGCCGTTCGAACGTGCGGTCGCGTCGCGATGAACGACAACGGCTCGGGGCGGCGTCGACTCCTCGTGGGGATCGTGACACACACCGATGTGGCTGCGCTGTATGACACGCTCGACGCGGTCGACCGGGCCGTGCGGGCCACCGATTCGATCGTGCTGGTTCCCGACGGTGCTGATGCGGCGATGGCCGAGGCCCTTCGTACGCACGAGCGGCTTCTCGCGTTCGATCAATGGGGATCAGATGCGCCGCGCGGCAACGCGGCGGCGTTCAACCGCATCGCTGCTGGTCGTTCCGATGACACTGGTGCGATCGTCTTTCTCGAGAGCGGCGCCCGCCCGGCCAGCGACTCGTTCGACCGGTTGGCCAGCGCACTGGACCGACCGCAGACAGGGCTCGCTGGACCGTCGACGAACGACGCCTGGAACGAGCAGTGTGCCGTGCCTGACGGTGGAGGTGATCCGCGAGACCTGATCGCCACCGCCGCGCTGCTCGCCGAGCGGTTCGGCGACGTGCACCGCTCGCTGTGGCCGTTGTACTCGATCTCCGACGTGTGCTTCGCGGTGTCCAGTGAGACGCTCGATGCCGTCGGTGCGGCGGACGAGGGCTTCGGCCTGGGTCCGTGCTGGGAGATGGAATACGCGGCACGGGCCGCGCGCACCGGGCTGGCCGCAGTGTGGGTGTGTGCGGCATACGTTCACCGGGCGGCGGTCACGTCACGGCGGCGGCATCACGATCTCGCCGATCTCCCGATGGCCCGTCACCGATACCAGGATCGTTTGTGTGGGCTGCGGTTGAGCGGGCGCCGTGCAGGACACTCCGACCACTGCACTGGAGACACGTGCCGCGAGTTCGCTCCCGCGGAGCGAATCGTGGTGTACCTCCCGCTGCGCGGGAGCGACCGCACGCCTCAACCGCGCTCCGCGCCGACGACGCAGCACGCATCCCCTGCGGCGGCGCCGGCGGTTGCCGTCCCGTGCCCGACGCGGCGTGGCACCGACAACACTGTCAGTTCGGGTCGCGCTCGCGGCGTGGCGCCCGAGGCAACCCTCGTCAGTTGCGTGATGCCAACCGCCGATCGTCCGGAGTGGGTCGCCCGCTCGGTCCGGTACTTTCAGCGGCAAAACCATCAGCGGCGTGAGCTCGTCATCGTCGACGACGGCGCAATCGACTTACGCGACGAACTCGGTGCTGATCTCGATGATCCCCGGATCCGATATGTGCGCGGTCGCGGACCGGATGAGTATCGGTGCCAAGCGAAATCTTGGTTGCCAGAAGTCGACCGGAGACATCGTGATGCATTGGGACGATGACGACTGGTACGGACCGTCCCGGATCAGTCGTCAGATCGCTCCGCTCCTGGCGGGTCGCGGCGGACATCACCGGGCTGCGTGACGCGGTCTGGTTCGACGTGGTCAACTGGCGATTCCGACGGCCCACGCCAGACGCTCACCGTCGCCTCTTCATGGAGGACGTGCACGGCGGCACCCTCGCATACCGCCGCAACATCTGGGACCGGGGAGGCCGCTACCCGGATCTGTCACTGGCCGAGGACGCCTGGTTCCTACGCAACGCCGTGCGCTGCGGTGCCCGTCTCGAGCGACTCGCCGCGTCGGGCGTGTACGCATATGTACGTCATGGTGCGAACTCCTGGCGACTCGCAGCGCATCAGGATGTGTCGACCGACTGGGACGACATCGCCGAACCTCCGGAGCTCGGTACGGACCGCTCGTTCTATGCAGCCCGGTCATCGCGGGCGCCGACGGCTCCGCAAGAGTGGATCGCGACGGTCTCATGCATCGTGCCGACTGCGGATCGGCACGACTTCCTTCCGGCGGCGATCGGCTGCTTCCTCGGTCAGCGTTTCGATGCCGCCGAACTACTCATCGTCGACGACGGTCACGAACCGGTCGAGCACCTCGTTCCCGACGATCCACGAATTCGCTACATCCGCCTCGAGGGACACCGACTTCTCGGCGACAAACGCAACCTTGCCGTCGACGCCGCGCACGGCGACGTGATCGTGCACTTCGACGACGACGACTGGTCGCATCCCGACCGCGTGCGCACGCAGTTCGACACACTTGCGACCGGCGCCGGTGAGCTCTGCGGACTGTCGACCATGCTCTGGTGGGATCCGCAACGCCGGACTGCATGGCGGTACACCTGCCCGCCGATGCGTCGCCCGTGGGTCGCCGGGAACACGCTGGCCTACCTGCGCTCAGCGTGGCAGCGGGCTCCGTTCCCGGCCCAGACGCTCGGCGAAGACACTGCGTTCGTGTGGGGGCTTCCGACCCGTCACGCGGTCCCGATCGACGACGAACGCCTCGTTATCGGCACTCTCCACGACCGCAACACGAGTTCGAAACGCACAGCCGGTTCGTCGTGGACACCTGTCGACGCGTTGGAGGTGCTGCGCATGTTCGAGAGCAAGAGTCGAAAGACGATCTGAGGTGCGGTCGCAGCATGCACTGAGTGTCGTGGCGGCCGACACCCCACACGTCCATGAGTACCGCGCGAACGAACCACCATCGGTGAGCGGAACCGCCGTGCCAGTCTGGGCGCAACTGGACGCTGTCAGGAGCTCACCGGAAGCAGAGGCTGACGCTATGGCCGACGCTCTCGTACCTGGTGTCTCGGCCGGCCGGCCGGCTCAACATCGTCCGTCGGCCCGATCGGAGGAGCGAACCATCGCTGGAGTCGACACGGTGATCTCGACCGCGGGGGTGCGACTGGATGACGCTGTTCGGTCCGACGTGGAGCCGTATTTCGGTCGCTCCTTCGAGGATGTGCGCATCCATGATTCTCCCTCAGCTGCAATATCGGCTCGGGCCCTCGGCGCGTCCGTGTACGCGGTCGGTCCGCACATCGTCTTCGGTCGCAACGGGTACCGCCCTGAATCTGCGGCGGGGCGGCATCTGCTCGTTCACGAACTTGCCCACGTGGCGCAGACGAATGATCGAGGTGTGCTCCGGTGTCGACCCGACCCAAAAGCGGTGAGCCGATTGGTCGACCCGATCTCAGCCAACGCCTTGCCCAACTACGGCTTCTACAGCGTCGGGCCGGAGTTCACGGCGCGTCCGGGCCTCGCAGATGTTCAGCGCGTCCTCGGGGAACTCGCCATCGCAAACTCGTCGGCGCTTGCGGCGAGCAGCGCTGTCGAGTTCACCATGGTCGGCGGAGACCAGACGTACTTCGCCTTCGTACACCCCAGCCTTGGCGTGGTCGCTCGCGCCGGTGGCGCGCTCGGCGGGTACCACATGGGCCCGGGCGGCGCTCGCGAGAATCGTTATGTCGTGAGCGCATTTGTCGATTCAGACTCCGCAACCACCTACCGACCACCCGGCGGCACGGGTGAGCTCCGATCACCAGTCGGCCTCTTGGGGGTGATCTCCGAAGCACCCGTTCTCAGCTATGCCGAGATGGAAGCCGTGATCCGCCTGCTCGATCAGCATCTCACCCGACTCGCCGATCGGACGCCGCCGGGCCAAGTGGTGATGCGAAAAGCAATCGAGACGGCACGGGCGGACGCCGCGCAACTGCGCGGCGCGTTGACCGCCGGAACGGAACAGTGGCAGCTTCTGCACAACGCGCTCCGACTCATCGATTGGGTCGACCACGACCTGGAACTGATCGACACGCAGCGAGCCAAGCTCGTGTCTGAGAAGGCTCCGGTGACCTCACTCGACGCGCTGCGTCTTCGTTACGCCGCGGTCATCCAGTCGTTGCTCCAGCCAACTGCGATCAAGCGGTACGAGGAGGCCCAGCTCGCCGCGGCAGCAGGTTCCGATCGACGTTCTTCTCGATGCACTCAAGGCGCACGGCAAACTGAACGAGGGATTGCTCGTCGACTCCGACGCACTGATTGCCTGGACGGACGATCTCCGACTTCGAGTGGGGCGTCTGTTCGACCAGCGGCAGCAGGGTAGCACCAGGATGCTGCAAGACGAGGCGGCCTTCCTCGAGGCGGCGGTCGGCGGAATTCAACTCTTCGCTCAGCGGCTCGTTGCGTTCGAGCAGTTCATCAAAGGTCGCCCGGGAGTACTCGACACGCCGCTCATCGAGGCAATGAATCGGCTGCGCGATCGTGTCCACAAAATCAAGGCAGCCTATGACGCACATGACACTCAAGATCTGAAACGTCCGCGTTGATGCCCTCGCGGCCGACGAGAACGTAAAGACGTTCTACCGAGCCTTGCCAGCGGCGATGCAGGTGACGCGAATGATCGCCAAGGTCGGAGTTGCCACGCTCGCAGGCCTGGCCACAGGCGGTGTTGGCGGTCTCGTGAGCGGCGGTGCCCGGGCGACCGCGACGGGGCTCACCCTGCGCGGGGCGGCCACGTTCGCCGGCACTGCAGTTCTTGAGGCCGCGACGTTTACGGCGGTCAACGCCACGGCGTCAACTCTGCTGTTTGGTGAACAGTTCAGCTTTGGAAGTCTCCTCAAGGACTTTGCATGGAACCTCGGCTTGTTCGTCGTGCTGCGCGGTGTTTCGGGTGTCTCGAGGAGTGCCCTGCGCGTGGCCGAGCTGCAGGCCCTTGCCGCACCGATGAACCTGACCGTGGGATTCCCGTTCGCCCACGGATGGGGAATCATGCGATTCAGGATCGACCAAAATCGGTGGCCCACGGACGCCGAGCTGCAACAGATGACGGCCGAATCGGTCTTGATGCTCGGCGGCATCGCGGTTGGCTCTGCAGTTGTCCAACGGTGGATGGGAGCGCGGGGCAGAGCCACGGCGCTTCCGCTGCTGTATCGCGAGTACGGCTGGCGATTCGACGCGCTGGAGACGATGCGGCAGGCCGTCGCCACTCGCATCAGGACGGCCGAGGCCGCAGGCCGCGGAAACGACCGAACCGAAGCCGAGGCGGTGAAGGTGCAGGCTGAGGTCGTCGAGAAGTCATTCCGCGAGCTGCTCGAGACGATCATCAAAGACAAGCGCTTCACCGTGACGCAGATGCGTGCCGAACTCAACGCCCTGCGCGAGGCCGCCCCAGACCTGGCCGCCGAACTGATCTCGGAGGTTCTCGGTGTTCCCGTCGATGTCCTGCTCCGTCGTGCTGGGCCGGCCAGCTACACATACGGCAACGGCAAGACATCAGCGCTCGAGACGTCGCTCGAAGCGGGGTACAGAATTGGCAAGGAAACGGATCCGAAAACTGGATTGAGGACGCTGACTGCCTCCGCCAAGGACAAGCCATCGCTCATCTTCCAAGAGCGATCTGCCGCACTGGATTTCGACACGCACGTGTTCGACGTCCAGAAGCTCTCCCTCGAAGTCGGTGTCACCTCGCCTGCGGCCCGCCGAATGCTGTGGCGAATTTTGAGCGAGGAAGGCGTGGCCTCGGATCCGGTGGCTGCGACCAGATCCACGCGAGCGCGGATCAAGCGGATCGTCAAAGAGGCGAGTAAGACCGCAGACGAAGCGCTTGCCGAGATGCACACGAAGGGACGCCTCGGAACGACGGCGAAACCTGAACTGGTCAAGTTGGCTGACGGTCTGCGGAGCAAGGGAATCCTGACATCGTCCGAATGGCTCGATGCCCGCGGCATCGAGAACCAGCGCGGTGTCGTCGGCGAGTGGCTCGCCCACGAAGCGCTCGCACCGACCACCGGGAGTAGGTTGTTTCGGAGGGTCACCGTCACCGGCGATATCTACGACGATGCCGCGGGCACTGCTCTCTCGAAGAACGACAAGGGGGGCAATCGCTCCAATGTCACGGTGGCCGAGACCGACCTGGTGCAGGCGAGCGAAAGGTCTGGGAGGTTCGACGTCGAGGCGATCATCAACGTCAAGACGAGCGGGGCGAAGGGGATGGCTCGGTCCGCATCCCTACAAAACGCCAATTTCGACTCGATCGTCCGTGCCCAACCGGGCGAACTCGTGAAGATCAACGACGGAAGTTCGGTCCGGTACGCACGGGTGACGTCAATCGCTGGGGTGGATGGCACGAACGTCGTCGACCTGACGGGAAAGCTAGATCCGTCTACGAGCGTGCGCATGGAGACCGTCGGCCCGAAGGGGGCGGGCGGATTCGGCAGGACGCTTGGACAGAATGCGGCCACACTGTCGAGGCTCGCCGAGTTGCTCGTTGAGCGCCATCTCATCGACTCGGGCGACTACTGAGGCTAGTGGAGCCCGTGAATCGCCGCGAGCGACTGAGCGTCCCGGGTACTGCCGAGTCGGTTTCTATTCACCGCCCGGTTGGCGATCGCCACGGAGACGATCGGCGTGTCTCCGCATGGAGTCAGCTCCTTGGCGGACCGCGCGCCACGCATCGACTACTTGATGGTGCGGATGAGGGCGTTCGGTCCGCCGGTGTCCCGCTCTCCGCGTCCGCACAACACCTGATGGAGGCGCGCTTCGGCGAACGTCTGGACCGCGTGAGGATTCACGAGGGAGTGCGTGCCCAGGGCGCGGCCGAGATGCTCGGCGCTCGGGCATTCACGATCGGCGACGACATCGTGCTCGGCGCAGCGGTCTCGATCGGTGAACTCCACGGGCGAAGTCGTCTACTCACTCACGAACTGACACACGTCGTCCAGCGACGACGCTCCGGCGCATCACCCACATACGACCGGTTGGAGCCACCGAGGGGGGCTGCTGAGCGTGAGGCCGCTCGCGTCGGGCTGCTCAGCTCACATGGTCTGCCGTTTCCGCCTATTCGTGCGTCGATCAACGGCATCGCGTGCACGCCGACCAGCGACAGCGTTGCGTACGACCTGTCGTACGCGGCCAACGACTGGGCGGTGACCGCAGCGGAAGAAACGAGGATCCTCGACGCCCTCGGTCGTGACCCTGATCTGTCCGCAACAGTGATCGATCTCAGCGGTGCTGGAATGCTGGCCGCGTTGTTCGACCGGGTCGACGAGCCAGGGAATCGCAGACGGCTCCTGCACATCCTCGGTGCAGGGTTGAACGCTGCGGCGCGGGCCCTCGTCGAGCCGATCGTTACCCGGTTGGGTTCCGGGGCCGAACTTCAGTACAACCTCGGTCGTCTCGGCGTCACAGCGCGTGCGGCAAGCTTCAATCCTGCGCCGCTCGAAGCGGCGGTAGTCGGAACGGCTCGGACATCGCGTCTCGGTCACACCGGCGGGTTCCTCACGCAACCCTTCACCGGCGTGGGCGCAACAGGTGTCATCCCGGTGACCCGCTCCGTCGGAACGTTCCACACAACTCCCGGGGTTCCACAGATTCCTCTCGACGACCAGGCGCTGCTGGCTGTCGGGCACGCGTCGACCGTCGCGACGTACAGCAATCCGCTCCCAGGGAGCCTGCCCGCGTACCTCGCCGGTTTGACGGCGGCACAACGGACCCAGCAGGCCGAACTGCTCCTCCGTCGACCGATCGCGACGGTGGAGGAGCGGTCGTACGAAGGCGCACTACCGTCCCGGCTGCAGGTGATCACGGCTGCAGCGCGGGCACACAACCTTCATGGGGCGTTGGTGGCGGGGTTCGTCCTCGCCGAACAACGTGATCAGTCGCAGGCGGAGGATGCAAAGGACTACCAGGGTGCGACGAGCCTGCTCAAGGGCAACACGTCGATCGGTCTCGGCCAAGTGGTCGTGTCAACTGCACGACGTCGCGATCTGTTCGCCGATCTGGTCAGCAGTCCGACTCGTACCAGACAAGGCCTCAACACGACCTCAGGCCCGGGGCACTTCGCAACAGCGGAACTTCTCGCGTCCGATGAATACAACATCTTCGCAGCTGCCCGCTACATCCGACAGGTGGCAGACCAAGGCTCCAGGGCTTCACTCGCCGCGCTCCCCGCGACATCAGCCGAGTATCCAACGATCGATCTGGCCGCGTATGCCGGTCCCTCGACGGCCTGGCCGGACGACAACATTCGTGCGCTCGGATCCGAGTACACCTCGAGAGCATGGGACGACAATCTGGTTCCGGCGTGGGGAGAGTTCGTCTTCCAGGCATACCGCGATGTGGTCGCGACCGGGCTGTTCTGATTCTCCGGTACCCAACTCCGGTCGGACGGAGCGGGATACGCGGTGACAACGTCGCGGAGACGGGTCGAACGTACCGTGGCCTCGATGCGCCTGCTCGAATCGTCCCCACCGTCGTTGATGGTCTCTCTCGACGAATTGGAGCCGCTGCAGGTTGCGGTCGGCTACGGCTTCCTCGGGCGGCGCGGTGAGTTGGGATACGACGGTGCGACAGTGCGCGTCGGCGGGCGCGCCTTCGCCTCGGCGTTGAGCACTCATCCGCCGGCCCGCGTGCGCTTCGCTGTTCCGAACGGGTGCCGCAGGTTTCGGAGCCACGTGGCGATCAACGACGACGCGGTGGGCACCGCGACCGACGCAACGTTCACAGTGCTCGCCGACGGCTGCATCGTTGCCGAAGTGGGACCTGTGTGCGCCGGCGATGCGCTGGTTCCATTGGAAGCCAACATCGACGGTGCGGGCACGGTTGACCTGGTCGCATCGACATCGAGCTGGCCATTTTCTCACGCTGTCTGGATCGAGCCGACCTTCGACGACGGGATCGTCGCTGCGTCGAATGGCCCGAGGGTCGTCGTCGACCCGCTCCGTCGTGCCGAGATCTCGGTTCCGGTCGGCCTCCAGGCGGTCCGTCAATGCATCGCCACGGTTGCATCGGCCGGGTTCGAGGTGTGGCTCGAGGACATGCTCGCCTCGCTGCGTGCGAACGGCGGATGTCCTGACGCCCTCATCGCAATCTTCGCGCTCGACGAATCGTCGTCGATCCGGGACCTCGCTGACCGATTCGGTGCGGTGACGGTTCCGTGTCGCCCGCTGCGCCCGCTCGACCCGACGGCGAAGGCCGTGATGTACTCCGTCGCGAGCGTCATACCTGCCGAACGGTTCCTCTGCCTCGACGCCGACATGCTCGTCCTGGCCGACCTGCGCCCATTGTTCGACGCATTCGATGTCTGTCCGGCTCGCACGATGTTCGTCTGCGGCGAAGGCAACGATCATGGCATCCCCGATCTCGCAAGCGCGTTGGACATGGCCTACGGCGGAGGCCCGGATCCGTCGTTCTTCGCGCGCAACGGCCCGTTCGGCCACAGTCGACTCGTCGTCAATGACGGTCTGCTCGCTGGCAGCCGCCACGCATTGGCGGAGTTCGAACGCCGCGTCGGGCAACTGCCCGGAGCAGTCGAATGGGTGGACGAGCGCGGTGACATCAGATGGCGCAACCAATTCGTCGCGAACGTCGCGTTGGCCCACATGGAGTCGGTGGTCGAACTCGATCCGGCGTGGAACCTCCAGCTCCATGCGCAGCACGTCGACGTCGACGGCGGCAGGGCGACCTGGCGTGGTCGCGATGTCGCGCGTGCTTCACTTCAGCGGAGCGGGCAAGTCCCAGCACGTCGGCTTTCGTGATGTCACCCGAGGCGGATCGCAACTCGCGGCTCTCGCCACACACGGCCAGTTCGAGCAGGCGATCGATCTCGGCAGGCAACTGAGCGCGTCCGGAGCCTGGCACGACGGAGTCGCCGATCGGATGAGTTGGTTGGAATCGACCATGGCGCCGCCACCGTCGGGGTCGACGTCGGTCACGGACCGCTCGTGGGCATCAGCGGTGCCCGGCGACCTCCTGCTGGAGATCCAACAGGGGATCCACCATCAGCGGTACGCCGGTCGTCAGTTCGTGAAGAGCCCGTTCGACCTCGCGATGTACCTGCAACTGCTCGAGCGGGAGCGCCCACCAACGATCGTCGAGATCGGTTCGAAGGAGGGGGGGAGCGCGATGTGGCTCGCCGACGTGGCGACGTCACTCGGCGTCGATTGCACCGTGTATTCCTACGACCTCACACCGGTCACCGATGTTGAGCATCCCGGCGTCGAGTTCCGGAGCGGTGACGGACGTCGGCTCGATGCCGTCATCGACTCACAGGAACTCGCATCGTGGCCACACCCGTGGATCGTGATCGACGACGCGGACCATCTCGAACCGACGACGACAGCCGTGCTCGAGTTCTTCGATCCACATCTCCTGCCTGGCGACGTGGTCGTGGTCGAGGACGGAAACCTGAGCGACATGTATCCACACCTCTTCGCCGGGGGTCGGAGCGGACCACACCAGGCAGTGGAACGGTTCTTGTCCAGCAGAAGCGACCGTTATGAGATTGCCGCCGACCTGTGTGACCTGTTCGGCCACAACACGACAACCGCGTCGAACGGCATTCTCCGTCGATGCCGACCGGCCGCTGAGTCTGCAACCGTCCATCGGCTCGCACTGCGGCCGTGGTCTGACGTTGCCATTCCCCAGATGGTTCTCGACGTCCCGTCGATGCTGTCGATACGCGAGCGCCAGGTGCTGTTCTGGCTCGCACAGCATCACGTCGCCGGCTACGGCCGTGTCATCGATGGCGGGAGTTTTCTGGGTGGATCCACCGCTGCGTTGGCCGCCGGACTCGCCGCGCGTGGCGATGGCGAATGGGACTCGACGATCGCGTCGTACGACCTGTTCAAGGTGGAGGAATACACACTCGCCCAATTCGGCGATGCGCTTCCCGACGCGACCATCGGATCGTCGTTTCGCCCCGCGTTCGACGCGAACATCGCGCCCTGGGCTCGACATGTCGAGGTCTGCGAGGGCGATGCAGCCTCGATCGGCTGGACCGGCGAGCCGATCGAGGTGCTGTTTCTCGACATGGTGAAGACCTGGGAACTCAACGACTTCGTGCTTGCGGAGATGCTGCCTCGCCTGATACCCGGCCACTCCGTGATCATCCAACAGGACTATCTGTGGGGGAGTGGCCCGTGGATTCACCTGACGATGGAACTCCTCGATGGATGCGTGCAGCAGCTCGACGCCATGGAGAATGGGAGCGTCGTCTACCTCCTGACCGACGAGGTGCCCAAGGACGTGATCGGCATGCGTCTCCGTTCGGGCGTCACCGCGGACCAGAAGCGCTCACTGATGAACCGTGCGGTGAGCCGATGGCAAGGTCGGCGCCGGGCGATGGTCGAGCTTGCACGGGTCTTGCTGACGTGGGAGCTGGACGGTCGCGAGTCCGCGATGGACCTGCTCGACGAAGTGGTGGCCGCCACCCCGGTTGACGCGTCGTTCGAACAGGCGGCCCAAGGTGTTCGGCGCCAGATTGAGCGCACTGATGAACCGGGTCACGACTGACCGCCGGCCTAGGTGCGCTCGGTTTTCGGGCGACGGTGGACCGGCCGTCGCTGCAACGATGGACGAACCGTTCCATCTCGACCTCGACGCCGGTGACAACGCACCATGAGATGCTCGGGCTTCGTCCAGGTGAGCCACCTCCAACCGGTTCACCCGCGAGCTGACCGATCTCGAGTGCGGCCGCATCCGCCCGGACCCCGCCGCGGCGCCGACCACCTGCTAGCTCGGAACGGGAAGCGTTCGCTCCTCGGCAATCGAGTTTCCGCCGTCGATCACGATGCACTGACCCGTCGTGTAGGCCGCACCGGGCGTGGCCAGCCACGCGATCGCGCTGGCGACCTCGTCGGGCGTGGCGCTGCGGCCGACCGGCGTGACGAATCCCTCGGCTCGCTCGTTCGGTGTTTGTGAACCGGTTTCGATCCAGCCCGGAGCAACGGCGTTGGCGGTGATGCCGTCAGCGGCATGGTCCAGCGCGAGCGCCCGCGTCAGGCCGACGAGTCCCGCCTTGGATGCGGCGTAGGCGGGTTCGTGCCGCATCGCCATCACCGGTCCCGACACGCTCGCCACCGAGATGATGCGGCCCCAGCGCCTCGACCGCATGTGTGGGATGACGGCGCGTGACATCAAGAACGCGGTGTCGAGGTTGCGTTCGATCGCCGCGCGCCATTGAGCGTACGGCAGCTCCGGTGCCTGGTCTGCTTCCGCATCTCCTGGTCGGCTGACACTGGTCATCCCGGCGTTGTTCACGAGGATGTCGACAGCGCCGAGGACCGCAACCGCCTCGTCGGTGATCCGCTGAACCGTTGACTCATCGGTCAGATCACCGAACAACCCGTGCGCCGTCAACCCGGCCTGTCTGAGTTCGTCGACCCGCACATGGATACGGTCGGTCGTCGACGTGACCATGACGCGAGCGCCGAGCTCGGCGAGCATTCGCGCGGAGGCGAATCCGATGCCGGTCGGACTTCCGGCCCCGGAGATCAGCGCAGTTCTTCCCTCGAGGGAGAACTGGCGCGGTGTCACGCTCGCACTCTAGTGCTCGGCGTCAGCCGCAACCGGGGCCGCTGCGGCGTCGTTCGCAGCGCTGCCGGATCTGGCGACGAGCAGCTCGGCGTGGCCGCTCCGCCCGCGGCCTCAACCGGGTTCACGATCGCGAATCAGGCTCGGGGACCATGTCACCTTCGTTGACGCGTGGTCGGACTTCACGTTGACGAATTCGATCGGTGGCATCGCCACGATTCGTGCTGGCTGCCCCGGGCGGCCTTCGTTGTTTCGATGGCCCTTGATCGAGCCTTGATCGGGCCATGCTTCGCTCGTCTCATGGAGACTCGAGTACCCCGAGGCTTGTTGTTGGGAATCGTGGTGGCAGTGATCGTCACCTCACTGGTCACGGTGTCGGCGTCTGCGCTTCCGCTGCAGCCTTCACCCGGAGTGATGTCGTCAGGAGCAGGCACAGGTGTGGCGGGGTTCTTCGGTGATGGAGGGTTGGCGACCGCAGCGCAGCTGAGTGCACCGATCGGCGCTGACTTCGATTCTGATGGCAACCTCCTCATCGCTGATGCCGGTAACAGCCGAATCCGGAGGGTGGACGCGACCACGGGTGTGATCGTCACCGTCGCCGGAAATGGCACGTTCTCATCAACCGGTAATGGCGGTCCGGCGACCAGCGCAGGGCTCAACAGCCCGTTCGGCGTGGTTTCCGACATCGACGGCGACCTCTACATCAGCGACAGCTTGAACCATACCGTCCGACGCGTCGATGCCAGGACGGGGATCATCACCGCCTACGCGGGTCTCGGCGGGGCAGCCTTTGGCGGCGACGGCGGCTTGGCGGTTTCCGCGAGGCTGTCCACGCCGTTCGGGATAGATGTGGACGAGGCGGGAAATCTGTACATCGCCGACTCGAACAACCACCGCATCAGGCGCGTCGACGTCGCGACCGGGATCATCTCCACGGTGGTCGGCACCGGAGCCCGGGGTTCGTCCGGTGACGGCGGGCGGGCGACATCGGCGACCATCGACACGCCGATGGGGGTGCGGGTCGCGCCGAATGGCGACATCGTCGTTGCCGATCGCGGCGGCCGGAGAATCAGACGCGTCGACATCGCTACCGGGATCATCTCCACGGTGGCAGGCACCGGTGCGCTCGGCTTCTCGGGCGATGGCGGCCCAGCCGTCGATGCGACGATGGACGAACCGTTCCATCTCGACCTCGACGCCGCGGGCAACATCTATTTCGGTGATCGCGCCAACCATCGGGTCCGTCGCATCGACGCACGGACGGGTCTGATCGGCACCGTGGCCGGCACCGGCGTCCGTGGACAGAATGGAAACGAAGGCCCCGCGATCGAGGCCGACCTCGATTTTCCGTACGGTCCGGCCGTTGCTCCGGACGGGCTGCTGGCGATCACCCACAATGTGGATCACCGCATCCGGACCGTGACGCCGGCAACAGCCCCGAATGCGCCGTCGGGCGTCACCACGGTTGCGGGCGACGGGTCGGTGACCGTGTCGTGGGCGACGACGCAGACGGCGAACGTGGCGCGGGTGACGGTGGTTCCCGGTGGAACAACCGTGCTGGTGCCGTTCCGCGATGGCTCGGTGACGATCGCCGGTCTCACCAACGGCACACCTCACGTCGCGCGGGTCGAAGCCTTCAACGGTTGGGCATACGGGGCGGCGACAGAATCGGCCTCGTTCGTTCCGGTCGGTGTTCGTTCCATCGAGGTGCGGCCGACGTTCGTTCGAGACGTTTCGGCACAGACGCTGGCGCCCGACTTCACACTCACTGCGCGACCTTCGTGTGACGGCACCGACGGCGAGACACAGACCTTGACCGAAGCCGATGTCGCGGCCGGCGCGAGTGGGCTGGTGTTGGAGTTGCCGGCGGGCAGCGCATGCCGACTCCTCATCGACGAATTGAGAGGACGATCGGGTGCTGACGTCTCGACGATCGAAGGCTTTGCGCCGGTTGTCGAGGCCGAACCGGGGTGGATCGCATCGGTTGCGGTGGCGGGAGTCGGTGTCATCGGCAACGATTCCGACCCGTTCCGCGACAACTCGCCGGTTCCGCTCTCGCTCGACGTTGCGCTCGACGAGACGACGATCGACACGGGAGTCGTCGACGTCGAGGTACGGGTCACGACGCGTTCGACCCAGGTCCACGCGTGGTGGGACGACGACATCGCACCGGTCGACGACATCGGCGCCGCGGCTGCATCAGCGACGGTGTCGTGTGCGACCTGGGACCCGGTCTCACGGCGCTTCGACCAGGACATCGAGTGGACCCTCGATGGCCACCGCGACGAGCGCCGAGATGCGATCGAAGCCGGCACCTGGCCGGACATCTGTTCGGTGACCGTCGAGTCGTTCACGCCCGATCCCTCGCACGGCCGGGGATTCCTCGCGGTCGAAGTCAACGTTCACGGTCAGGTGGAGCATGTGTTCTCGGCGGCGTCGCTCCCGCAGACGTTCACGTTCGTCAAGCGCCAGACGTCCGCCGGCGATGTGGTCGGCGACAACTCGGTGCGTCTCCTCGCAGTCCACGAAGCACCGAGCGAACCAGCGCTCTTCGACCAGTTCGACGCGACAGCAACCGGAACCGCCCCGGTGAATGCCTTCCTGTTGTCGTTGCTGGCGAACGCCGCCTACACGGACTCCTGGGACGCCGACTTCGGTGCTCACACCGATCCCGAGTGGCGCGTGCTCGTCGCTGAGCAGACCGCGGCCTGGGGTCTCGATGGACTGACGTTCGACGTCTCCGACCTCTCGACCGGCACCCAATCGTTCGCCGTACGTACCGACGACGCACTCCTGGTGTCGTTCCGCGGGACCGAACTGAGCGAGCCGGCCGACGTGCTCACCGACGCCGGCATCGTCCGTGAAGCCGTGGCGACTCCGTACGGGGATGTGGGGGTCCACACCGGATTCTGGCGCGCGCTCGACTCGGTGTACCCCGAACTCCTGGCGCTCGCCCGACAGCAACCCGACCGGCCGGTGTGGTTGACCGGCCACAGCCTCGGAGGGGCGCTGGCGACGCTCGCAGCCATGAGGCTGACGCTCGATGGAGTCACCGTCGGCGGCGTCCACACGTTCGGTGCCCCGGCGGTCGGCGATCAGGCCCTCGCCGACGTCCACGACACCGAGCTCGCGCTCCGGGCGAAGACGCAACGATGGGTGAACGATCATGACGTGATCCCGATGGCGCTCGATGTCGTGCCGGGCTACGTCGATCTCGGCGTCACCAACGTCTTCGCACGAACCGGCCCGGTCGCTCGCACCGACTTCGACTTCAGTCCGAACGCGCTCTTCGAACCGCTCACGGCACCCGGGCTCGACGACCACGACATCGGCCTGTATGCGGCTCGCGTCTGGGAGCTCCTCGATCGCACACTTCCCTCCGTCGCGGCTGGTCTCCCCGAGCCGGAACCGCCGTTCCTGCGGCCGCAGGGGACGGACTCACAGCGCGCGATCGATCTGCTCATCTCGTCCTTCTCGACGAACGTCGAGCTTCTCATCGCCGGTCTTCGTGATGAAGTCGGCCTCGTCGCCGACGAGGCCGCGGCAGCACTCCTCGCCGCGAACGCCTCGATCGCCCTCGTCGTGGCAGTACTCACGACGGGATACGCCCAGACGGCCGAGGAGGTCATCGACACACTCACTCGAATCGGAGCGACGGCGGCACAGATCGCTGCGGCGATTGCCGTCTTGTACGGCGACCTCCTGGGAATGCTGCGTGACGTTCTCGCCTCGGTGGACGGCGGACTCGCAGGCTGGGCGTCGTCGTTCGAATCGGGTCCGATCGGCTTTCTCGACGGCGACCTTCCGGATCGTTTCGACCTCGAAGCCCAGTTCGGAGCGCTGGACATCCCGACGATCGACCCCGACGACGTTGCGGCCCAGGCGGTCGACGCCGCGCTCGATTCGCTCGAGCTGGCCGGGTGGTCCGTCGACTGGGTGGAAGCGGGCGTCGGGGGTCGGCCAGTGCCCGTCGCCGGCGAGCGGCTGCAGATTCGACGCGTCTTCGCCCTCGAGGGCCTCGATGAAACGCCTGACGCGGCCGGTCCGATCGGTGCGCTCAACGAGTTGCTCCCAGGGATCGCGGCGACACTGGCGCTCGACACCACGAGCGATCTCACGGCGGACGCAACGATCACAGTGGTCGTCGGCGTGGATGTGAACGGCTTCTACGTGAGTGACGAGTCGGGTGTCGACGTGGCGGTCGCGGGTGCCATCGATGTGACAGGAACATCACAGACGTTCGGCGCGCCGACGACCGTGAGTGGCTCGCTGGGCGTCGATCTTCGTGTCAGCGCACCCGCGCCCGGGTCGACTCCGGCACATGCGGGTGCAACACCGATGCCGACGCTGGTCACCGGAGGGTTGGACGCGCGTCTCGAAGCAACTCACCCACAGATGGGGCTGATCTGGGATGCGTCATGGGTGGTCGGCGGTCCACCGCCGACCGCCACGCTGCTGACCTCGAGCGTCGAGGCGTTGGTCGACGTGCCCGGGCTGGACGAGCCGATTCGAGCGACCGGCGAACGGCGTCTCGATGGCCGGTGGGACCTTCTTGGTCAGCTCGTCGAACCGGCAGTTCTCAACGGGCTCATCGTGACCGAGGCGGCGGTCGCTTTGACCGCGGGTCCGACATCGTTGGAGGGAACGGCCACTCTCGAGCTCCTTCTCGATCTCGGTATCGGCCCCGACAGCATCGTGCCACTGACCCTGGTCGTCGATTTCGATGAGCAGGGGTCGACGGGCACCGCCATCGCCGATCTCGCCGACGACGTGTTCGGTGCGGTCCGCTTCGTCGACTCGATCCTGACGGTGAGCGTCGCCAGCAATCCGACGACCGCGACGGTGACGCTCAGCGGGGGGACTCTCTCGCTCTTCCCCAACTCCGTCGACGGCGGTCTCGAAGTGCGCGACTACACCGCCAGCGTCGGATCCGACGGCGTCATCACCGTCGCGGGCGACGTTCGTGCATCGCTCGGCGGGTTCCTCGACATCGAGGCCGACGGTGTCGAAGTCGCGCTCGGACGCAACGCGACCGGGCCGCTGATCTCGTTCGGCGGTGCGGTGATCGGCACCATTCCGGCACTCGACGGTCTCTCGGTCTCGGTCACCGGCGCCGAGATCGCGAGGGATGGGACCGCGACCTTCTCCGAGATCTCCATCGCCACCGGCGCAGCTGCGTCGGTGGTGAACCTCGGTGGGCTGATCCCGATTGCGGTCCCAGCGGGAGGACTCACGCTCAGCCTCGTCACCCCGGGCGATCTGGACAGCTTCGTGGTGACGGTCACCGGGCAGGTGGATCTCTCCGCGTATGCCGGGTTGCCGTTCACACCGATCGTCAGCATCGGTTCGCAAGACGTCGCGAATGGCGGTGCGGTGAGCTTCACGGTCGCCGTCGAGTCGTTGAGCGAGGGTCGCGTTCTCCCACTCGATGTCGGCCCGGTCACGTTCGGCTTCGCCGATCTCACTGCCGGCGCGGCGACCGTCGGCGCGACGATCACGCTCGGCGGACTGATCGACGGCCAGTTCTCGTCGGCGATCGGCGGCAGTGTCACCGTGATCGGCGCCGGCGACCTGCTGGGCAACGGCGTCGACATTCCACTTCGTGGCGACGCGACGACGACCGCAGCCGGGACGAGTGTCGACATCCGCGCAGCAGCCACACTCGATGGGGCGATCGACGATCTCATCCAGGTCCAGGCCCTCCAACTCGCCGTGGATCTCGGCTTCGTGCTGAACGCCGACGGGTCGATCGACTTCGAACCGCCGGTGCTCGACAACGTGTCGTACGGACAGCTCAGCGTGCAGTTCGGCGAGTTCGCCGACCTCGTCTCGAACGACGGCACGATCGACCTCACGCCGTCGATCGGAGAAGCGCTCGTCACGTTTGGTGGAACATCGGCGGATCCGGGGCTCGGGATCACGTTCGGCGAATCGTTCGCGGCATTGGCCGGGTTCGGCGGGGGAGCGGGAAACCTGGCGGTCGAACTCCGCGAAGACGCGGCCGGTTCGCCGATCGTGGTACCGGTGCTGCTCGACGGCTTCTATGCCGACGTTGCGGGTCCGACGCAGGGGACACAGTACGGGTTGCCCGACTGGTTCCCGTTCGTCGTGGACAGCCTTGGCATCACGTTTCCGACGGTCGACCTCGCCAACCCGCCGGCGGGCGGGCTCGTCCTCGATCCGTCAATCCTCCAAGGGATGCGGATCCGATTCTCCGGCGGGCTCCGGTCGAACAAGACATGGCCGATCACCGCCACGGTGCAGGACCTCGAGGTCGATGTGGCGCGACTCGTCGACCCCAGCCTCGGATTCCCGATCGTCAGTGTCGGCGGGGCCAGTGGTGGCGTCGAGCCGTTCGACATCGGCCCGGTCACGATCGGCGGGACGCTCGGCCTGGGCACGGTCGAGGTCGACCTCGACCCGGGTGATGGCGTGATGCCCGAGACGGTGCTGTACGCCCGCGTCGCGGGCGAGTTCGCGTACAGCGGAATGGGTGCAGGGGTCGATCTCGTCATCTCGCAGTACGGCCCGGTACTGGCCGAGGTCGTGGCACCGATGGCGGTTCCACTCGGCACCACGGGGATCATGCTGGCCGGGATGCACGGTGGCATCACGTTCGGGGGCCCCGGCTTCGAGCCTCCGACTGATCCGTCCGAACTCCTCGTCGATCCTTCCTACGATCTCGACTTCCCGATGGATCCAACTGCGATTGCGAAAGCGGTCGAGACGTGCGCGCGAGAGAACGTCGGGCTGACGCCTGCGCAGATCGTGACGGACGGTTGCCTCACGTGGAACGACGGCGGAACGTTGTTCGTCGGCGCGACCCTCACCTCCTATGTCGCGCCTGGTGTGATCTCGGGTGACGTGACGCTGGCCGCCAACCTCGCCCTCGACGGGGCGGGGCTGCCCGCACTCCGGTTCGCCGGCCACGGCAAGCTCGACATGTTCGGCGTGCCGGTGGGTGAGGCCGGCTTCCTCCTGTCTCTCGACGATCCGCTCGGCCCCGTGCTCGATGTCGCGTCGCTGGCGCCCGGCGGGCCGGGCAGCCCGCTCGCGTTCGTGATGCCGGCGACGAGCAGCATCACCATGCGCCTCGACACCGAAGGAATCGCCCTCGGTTCCGCGCTCGCCACCCGGGCCTTCGTCGAACGGTTGACGAGCGGATCGATCGCGGTCGGGCAGGAAATCATGGACGACTCGCTCGACGCGCTGGCCGCCGATCTCGACGTCCGATCGCACGTCGCTGCTGAGCCGACGAATTCTCGACGTCAACGGTGATGGGGAGTTGTCCAGCGCCGAGTTCACCCGTTCGATCACGCGGAGTTTCCTGATCGAACGTCTGCTGGGCAACTCCCGTACGCCTGCGCTGCTCCCGACGTCACCGCCGACTGACGCGGCTGGTGCTGGCAACGCTCGGCGAGGACATTGCGCTGATCCAACGCGAGTTCCTCACCCGTCTCCAGGCTCGCGTCGCGGAAGCGCCCACCGGGCTGAGTGTCGTGTCGCTCGCCGACCCGGTGTACCTCGTGACTGCAGCCAATGCGCTCGTCACGAACGACGAAGCCCGAGCACTCGCGGCGTACAGCGCCGTCTTACAAGACGTCCTCCTCGAGGCGTTCGCCGAGGCGGGCAGTGCGTTCAACAGTGTCTTCGACCCGAGCCTCGAGGTGCGTGGTGGGCTCCAGCCCGTCGTCCTCGGTGTGCCGTTCGGCGAGCCGACCGAGGAAGCCGTGCTGCGCATCGACCGAAACGGCGTCACGCTCGGCATGAAGGGGAGCCTGTCCAAGATGTTCCTGTCGATCGGCGGCGGGGTGGGCGTCGCAGCAGGCGAACTCGTCACGCGAATCGGCCTGGCCGACACCTTCGAGATGACCGGTCAACTGCCGCTGACCGCCGTCGTCGACGGGCTCCTCACGGGCGGCCCACTGGCGATCGACCCCTTCGATCTCGATTGGTCGGTCGAACTCGTGCAGGCCACGACCGTGGCGGGTTTCGAAATCGCGACGATGACCGGCGTGCTCCTGCCGCCCAACAACCAGAGCTATCTCGACGCACGAGTGTGGAAGGCATGGCAGCCGGGCGGGCCCTCGTCCGGCAACTTGATCCCGGTGAACACCCAAGCCCACTACGACTCGCTTCTCGCCCACGGCGGCCTGCTCCTCACGACACAGCTGCGTGCTCCGGAACTGCTCACCGATCCAGCTGCGGTCTTCGAACGGGCGTCGCTCACGCCGCCCGACGACGTTCTCGACTACGTGCCATGGTTGCAGAACAACATCGAGGCACTGACCGAACTCACCGAGGTCGGCTCCTACCAGGTGTATTTCCCGAGCGTGCTCGAATTGCTGCCGGCTGCGGAGCGCGGCCGGGTGTGGCGAGCGCCCCAAGATGCCCTCGAGATCATCGACGACGCGTACGGCGAGGCGTTCTGGGACGTCGACGTGCTCGGCCTCGACATCGGCCGCGGGCTGGTCTCGATCGATGGAGTGGACCCCGTCGAGGTCGTGCTGTCTGCCGATCTCGAACTGATCGACCGACAGGTCGACCTTCAACTCGGCGGAGCGACGATCGAGTCGGCGTCAGGTCCACCGGTTGCGCTGCCGGCCTTCGGATTCGATGTACAACTGACGCCGGCGGATGTCACCGAGTTCCTCGGCCAGGTGGGGGTACCGATCGAACTCCGCGTCTCCGGTCCCAGCGCCAGGCTCCGCGGGTACAGCCCAGGCTTCGATCTCGCCGGCGACGAACTGCAGATCCGGGGTGGCGTCGAGGCGTCGGTGACGTTGAGTGCGCAGCCCCTGTTCGGTGCGGCCGAGTTCGAGCTGCGGGTGATGCCGTCGGGCGGCTCACGCGTCGACGTGATCGGCACGGCAACGGTTCCGACGATGAATCTGGCGCCGGGCATCGTGGTCACCGACGCGTTGGTCACGCTCGAAGTGACCGACGGTGTCGCATCGTTCAGGATCGCGGGCGGGGCGACGTCGCCACTGGGTACGGCCACCGTCGACGCCACCCTGGCCCCCGACTTCACCGGCCCGGTCGCCCTGACGATGACCGGGCCGCCCCAAGCGACCGGCGGCTTCACGATCACCGCCGGGCTCGTCGTGACGCTGGCGCGTGACCCGGGATGGCGCTCTTTCCGGCACTGCGGCTGCTGGCGGAACGGTGACGTTCCCGGCCTGGCTGCGCACGGGCGGCGGCGCGAGTTCTGCGACGTTCACGGGCACCGTGACGGCGGACGAATTCGATCTGACACTCGAGGTGTCCGGATTGCAGATCTACGGGCAGACGCTGACGTCGGCAACCGCGAGGCTTCGGCGGGTCGGGTCGACGGTGACCGTCGAGGCCACTGGTGCGACCACCGTGATCAGCACGTCGGTGGGCGTGAGTGGAACGATCACCGTCGCCGGGGACGGCGTGACGTCGGACCCGATCGGCGAACTCGCCATGAGCGCGACGAGTCTCGGTCTGGGGTCGGGCTGGCGGGCGACCGTCGAGGCTGCCGGTGTCGGTGGCGAGTTCACACTCGTCGTCGGCAACGGCGAGCTCGGCCTGGTCGTCGACGCTGAGCTGAGCGTTCCAGGGCTGGCGACCTTCGATGTCGACGGAATCATCGACAGGGCGAACGGTCAGTGGATCGGTGAACTCGCCGTTGCGTTCGGTTCGTCGAGACGATCGAATCGGCGGCGCCGACGTCGCAACTCGCCGTCAGGGGGTCCTTCGTGTTGGCGCGAGTCGCTCCGACGACCAACGACGGGAGCGGTGACGACCACGTTCTCCGCGTCGGCCGGCAAGGTCGAATGGGTCGGTGCGGTGCTGTTCCCCGAGGCGTCGATCACGATCGCGAGCGACGGTTCGGTCGATGCGAGCATCGCCGCGTACTCGTTCCCCACCGGCAGTACGTTCACCATCGGGTTGCCGCAGGCCAGCTTCTCGGCCGGGCCTGGCGGAGTCGATCCGGAGCTCCTCGTCGGCTCGGCGTCGCTGTCGATGACCGGGAGCGGACTCGGAGGGACCGTGACCGTCCCCGGATTCACCGTCGGAGCAACGGGCGGACCGGCCGGATCCGAGCAGGGCCGGTCGGTCGCCCTCGGATCGCTGTCGGTGACGGCCCCGATGCGGCTCGACCGTGTCGGCAACGCATGGCGGCTGCATCTCGGCGGTCGCCCGCAACTGTCGATCCCCGGCATCGATCAGAAGATCGAGTTCCAGGAGTTCTGGATCTCGTCGAACGGATCGATGAGCGTGAAGTGCGCTGAGCCAGCGGCTCGGGCCGAACGTCTTCCATCTTCGCAACGCGTCGATCCTGCTCTCTCGATCAGCCGGGACGACCGCTTCGACCTCCGTCAGACTCGCGTCGATCGCGCCCGGCTCGTTGCCGCTGCAACTGCAGCTCCCGGTCGGCCAACCGATCAGCCTGTCGCAGTATGCGCCCTTGACGATCGCCAGTGACGGAACGCTCACGCAGGCGCTGACTCGGACGCTCACGCTCGGCCCGGGTGTGAGCGTGCCGACCGTGCCGTTCTCCTTCACGATCGACGACGACGGGATGGCCCTGACTCAGACGAGTGAGCAATCCTTCAGCTTGCTCGGGGCAACGGTGACGATGCAGCAGTTCGCAGCCGGCTCCGATGGTTCGTTCACGGGAACGATCACCGGGGGGCTGGCGCCGCTCGGATACCCGCTGGCGTCGTCGACGATGACGTTGTCCAAGCCCGCCGGATGGGTCGATGCCCGCATCGGTGTCACCGCCACAGCCGACCTCGGACCACTGAACATGCAGCTGGCGGGCTGGACGGCGACCAACGGCAGGTTCGACTTCTCGAGGACCGATGACATCGATGTCGGCATCCCGGTCGGCCTCGCGGAGTACACGCTCGAAGGTTCGCTCAGCGTGCGGCTTCGCAACAGCGGACTCACCGGCTCCTTCGACGGCCAGATCTGCCGGGAGGCGACGGTGGGCAGTGGTTGCGGCGACTTCGACCTCGCGCTCACCTCGACGGGCACCCTGGTTGGCGCCATCGCCGGCATCGCGTTCGCCATCCCGTTGCTGCAACCACCAATTCAGTGGATCAACCTGGCACCTTCGATGGCACCGGCACCTGACGTCCTGGTGTCGGTCGCCGCGACGGCCACCAGCGGAACGGTCCCCTTCTCACTGCCGGCGGTGTCCGACGATCTCACCGCACCAGGGTCGCTGATCCGGAGCTGCACGAAGGCCCCCGGAGCGGTGTTCTCCCTCGGCACGACCACCGTGACCTGCACGGTCACCGACGGCGGCGGCCTCCAGGCCTCCCGATCGTTCCGCGTCACCGTGGTGAACAACCCTGCCGTGCAGCAGCCCGGCGGCACGGTGCCCGTCGGGTCGGGCGCCGACGTACGCTGCGGCTGGTTACGCCGTGGCATCGACGGTGAGCGCGACGCTGTACAGCGATCCGGTCGACCTGGGCACGGTGGTGGCTGACGCCGACGGTGCGGTTCGCGGGTCGTTCATCGTGCCGAACGTTGCGCCGGGTCGCCACACCCTGGTGCTGGAGGGCATCGCGCCGGACGGCTCGACACTGATCACCTCGATCGCCATCGAAGTCGCGGCGGGAGCCGCGCCGGACCCGGTTGTCCCGACGCCGGACAACCCTGTGACGCCTGGACCGGCTGATCCACCGACGGTCGGTCCTGCCCCGGGTCCGACACCAGTGCCGGGCGGGCTTCCTCGGACTGGTGGCGATGTGTTGAACCTTCGACTCGCAGTGCTGCTCATTGCGCTTGGCATCCTGCTGCGACTTGTCGGGCGGCGGCGACACGGCTCACCGGTCGGCGAGGTCCCCCCGATCGCGTGTGCTGGTGATTGCTAACGTGCCGACTTGTGCCGATGATCGCGGGCGATCAGCCGATCCGGGTCGACGTGATCGGGCCGCTTCGGGTCTCGGTCGGATCGGCGATCGTCGAGATCCTGTCGGAACGGCAGCGCTGCCTGCTGGCTGCTCTGGCGCTCGAGTCGCCGCAGCCGGTCAGCCGGGATCGACTGATCGATGTCATCTGGCCGACAACGCAGCCGGAGCGTGCGACTCACGCATTGCGGGTTCACGTCTCCGAGTTACGCAAGCGGTTCCGAGCCGCCTGCGCGATGGAGCCGTTGATCACGATCGGCGACGGATACATGCTCGATGTCGCCGTCGTGCAGACCGATGTCCGCGCCGTCGATCTCCTGGTCGGGGAAGCGCGTGCGGCGCAAGTTGCGGGTGATGCCCCGCGCTCGCTCGAAGCGTCCGAAGCAGCGCTGGCCCTCTGGCGCGGCTTGCCGTATGACGATCTCGCCGACGATGATCGTGCCCATGCCGCGCGAGGGCGGCTGGCCGAACTCCGTTCGCAGCTCGTCGATGAGAACATCGAGGCTCGTCTCGCACTCGGAAGGTACTCGGAGGTCATTGTCGAGTTGGAGCAGACCGTGCGAGCCGACCCTCTGCGAGAGCGATCATGCCGCCAACTCATGGTTGCGCTGTACCGCTCCGGTCGACAACGTGAGGCCTTGTCGAGGTACGAACACGTCCGGGCAGCGCTTCGCGAGCAACTCGGTGTGGAACCCGGGCCGATGCTTCAAGCGACCCACGTGGCGATACTCGAGCACGATCCGATGTTGACGCAGTCGCTGTTGGTGAGGTCCTCGCATTCGCTGCCCGATCGCGCCTTCGTCGGACGGCAGCGTGAACTCGAAGAGCTCGGTCCGACCCTGGGTCGCGATCGACCCGGCACGCTTGTACTGCTGTCGGGACCTCCGGGAATCGGCAAGACGCGAACTGCCGACGAACTTGCAGTGGTGTCCGGCCGGACCGTGTTCCGCGGACGATGTCCCGAAGGTGCTGGCGCACCACCGCTCTGGCCGATCGCCGAGGCAGTGAGGCCGCTCGGCGCGTTGGCGATCGACCTCCTCGCCGAACGCTGTGACCCACTCGCTCTCGCTCCACTCGTCGCGGCGGTCGCTGATGAACCACCCGATGATGCACCTTCCGAGCTGTCAGCGTTTCGGCTTTCGAGCGCAGTGGTCAGCCTGCTGCATCTCGTCGCCGGACGCGAGCCCACGCTGCTGATCCTCGACGATGTCCAGTGGGCGGACGCGACGACGCTCGGTGTACTGGCTCGTCTCGCCGAAACGATTGACTCGAGCGGACTGGCCATCGCCGTCACCTACCGCGATGCACCCGCCGACCTCGCTTCTCCGTTCGGACCTGTGCTCGCCGGTTTGGTGAGGGCCGCCAACGTACGAACGTGTGCGCTCGGCCCACTCGACCAACACGCCGTCGGCAACTACGTTCGCAGCCAGATCCCCGACGTCACCGTCGATGTCGTCAACATGCTGGTGGAGCGAATCGAGGGTCACGCCGCTCGTGATGACCGAGCTGGTTGCGTTGATTCGGGACCGTGGCCCGGATTCGTTGGAGGCCATGCCGAAGGGCCTGTCCCAAGTGCTCTCGAGTCGACTGAATGGCATGGGTGACGCGCTCGGGGTACTGGCGCGGGCGGCAGTTGTCGGGCGTACCTTTCCGGTCGACCTGCTCGCACGCATCGGTGACGTCGGGACCGATGAGCTGCTGCGAGCGCTCGAAGTCGCCCATCGCGCCGGACTCATCGACCTCGATGACGGCGGCGGTCGATTCGTGCACGCGTTGATTGCCGAGGCGGCAGCTGCAACGTTGGACGACGGTACCCGTCACATGCTGCACCTCCGTATCGCCGAGGCGTGGGAACGGCGTGTCGATCGACCGACGGTGCTCCGCGTCACCGAAATCGCACGACACCGGGTCGCCGCCCTTCCACTCGGTGACCCCGTCGCCGCGGCCGAGGCATGTGTCCATGCAGGCACCGAAGCGATGGGGGCCAACGCGTATGAAGACGCGATCAGTGCATTCGAGGGGGCGCAGCGCGCCTGTCGGTTCACCGACGGATCGTTCGATCGCTCATCGACGCTCGTCGACGCTCTGATCGGGGAGGGCGAGTGTCGGATGGTGATCGGTGAAACCGAGCGTGCTCGACCGCTGCTGCTCGACGCGCTCGATCTCTCCCGTCGTGCCCAGGACCCCGAACGGTTTGCGCTCGCGGTACGTGTCCTGGCAACAGCCCGATCGACGTCGGCCGGCGGACTCGATGACGGCGTTGTGACACTCCTCGACGAGGCAGCGGCGATGTTGGCAGGGAGCTGACTCATGGCTGTTGGTTCAGTTGCTGACCGACCGAGCACTCGTCCGATATCGGACGCCGGAGCGCCTCGCCGGCGTTGCAATGGCCGAAGAAGCGCTCGAAGTTGCCCGACGGCTGAACGACCCGATGGCGATCTCGTTCGCGTTGACGGGTCTGCACGGAGCGGTGCTCGGACCCGACTCGATCGAGCGGCGCCTCGAACTGGTCGAGGAAGCGATCGAGCAGGCGAAGATCGCTGGTGTCGAATGGCATCAGTCGATGGCGCTCTCATTCCGAGCGATGGCCCGCTGGGAGTTCGGCGACCTCGACGACGCGATGCGCGACGTCGACCGATGCACACACCTCGCTGATCGATCCGGCCGGACGAGATTCCGATGGATCGCTCAGTCGTGGCGTTCGCTGCATCAGCTCTTCACCGGCAACGAGTTGGCGGCCGAGTCGGGGTTCGCCGAAGCGCTGGCTCTCTGGGGCCCGCACTCCAACACCGATGCGTTCATGTGCTTCTCGGCCCAACAACTGAACCTTGCACTGTTGCGCGGACGAGGGGGCGATCTCGTCGAGCTGCTGCGTTCGGCCGCCGCCGACGATCCGGAGCCGCTCGTGTGGACCGCGTTCTTGTCGTACCCGATGGTGCAGGGAGGGTTCACCGACGAAGCGAGCACGTGTCTGGAAACCGTGATGCGGTTCGGACTCGACACACTCCAGCGGACCGCGACGTGGCCGGTTGCGATGTCCATGTTGGCCGAAGCCGCCGTGTCGCTCGATCATCGCGAGGTGGCAGCGGCGTTGCTTCCACTGATCGAGCCGTTCGAAGGCCGATACGTCCTCCTCAACGTATTTGGCGGAGGCGGATTCTGCTGGGGCTCGTTCGACCATCAGATCGGAATCGTCCGTGCCGCGACCGGGGATCGATCGGGAGCGCTTGGTGCGCTCGATCGCGCGATCTCGGCGCAGGAGCTCGTCGGAGCGGTTCCCTTCGTCGAACGGTCCAGACGGGCGAGGGCGGAACTCGGCTGATGCATCTCTGCTCGACGCGACGGCCCCGATGTTGCGTCGTCGGCCGAGCGACTGGGTGGCGGTGCCCGGTGTCACCAGCAGCGCGCCGGGAATCGCCGCGTGGCGACCTGCGTTGCAATGAATATGTCGATATCGCTGAATGACTTCCGCCGCCGTGCCACGCAAGAGGGCTTTCGCGCACTCAACCGCATCGTGGTGCCTGCCGTGAAGGCCGGCATCGGGTCTCCGCTGCCCATCGGCGCCGGGCTCGTCGTTGTCGAGACCACGGGTCGCTCGTCGGGACTGCCGCGCCAGGTGCCGCTCGTGGCGACTCGCTTCGGCTCGAAGGTGGCGGTGAGCACGGTGCGATCCAATTCACAGTGGGTCAAGAATCTTCAGGCCGACCCCACCGCGTCGGTCTGGGTGGGCGGACGGAAACGTGACGGCACGGCCACCGTCGAGACCGGTTCGCTCAACGTCGCCAATTTCGCGCTCGCCCCCTCGAGCTGACCGCCCGATCTACGGCTCGACTCGGCGATGGATCGCGAAGCGTCGACCGGTGGTCGAGGCGGGGAGGATTCGGACGAAGAACGGTTTGCGCTCCGGATGCCACGTGTCGATGTTGACGTCGAGGAGGCCGAAGAGTTCGTCGTGGTCCTCGACGAGCACGGCGTGCCCCTTGATCACCACGCTCCACGCCGAGCCCTCGAAGTAGTCGAAGTGGTCGGCCTCGAACGCCACCATGGGTTCGGCCTTCACGCTGTCGAGCTTGGTGCCCCCGCCGGTACGGAGCAGCACGCTGCCGTCATCGAGCACGAAGTTGACGGGGAAGATGTCGATGCCGCCCGCGGGGAGTTGCACCGCCAGCCGACCGACGTCTGCACGGCCCAGGAGGTCGAAGCATTCGGTCTCGCCGAGTTCGACGGTCGATGGGCGGTCGCGACGATTGGCAGGCCGTTGGATCGGTGAGTCCGAGGTTGCCATGGCTCCGATCCGATCATCTACCGCCGCACCCGGCAAGGGCCGAACGTCCCCGTTGTGGTTCGGAACCGAGGTCCGCGCCGTCTGAGTTGCTCGCTGCCCCGATTTCTCCGACGTACGCGCTGGTGCTCGGGGCATGCGATCCTTGTCCCGTGATCGTCTTCGCAGGTTCATCAGCTCCGTCGGCCACTTCCCGGGCGCGGGTGCTCCCGTGAGCGGGTCGGGGTCCTATCTGGTCGGGCTCGACAACGGCGGCACGGCGAACAAGTTCACGGTCATGGACCGCGACGGAGACTTCCTGATCGACCAACTTGTCGAGTTGCCGAGTCGCGTCACCGAAGGACCGTCCCCCGCGATCGGCGCCTTACGCGAGGCCTTCGAGGCTGCGATCGAGTTGGCCGGCATCGATCGCGACGACGTGCTCGGGGTCGGCTTCGACACACCGGGGCCGGCGACGGCCCACGGGGTGATCTCGTCGCGCGGCGGCACCAACTTTGCGCACGCCGACTGGAAGGGCTTCGATTTCCGGACCGCGCTCGAAGACGAGCTCGGCCTCCCGGTCGTGTACAACAACGACGGCAACGCGGCGGCGCTGTACGCCCACCACGAGCACTTCGGGGCGATCGGCGGAGAGCGATCGTCGATCTCGGCGATCGTGGGGACCGGCCTCGGCGGCGGCGTGATCGAGAGCGGTCGGATCGTCCATGGCGCAGCCGGAATGGCTGGCGAGCTCGGACACGTCCACATCCCGATGGACGGTCTGCTCGACGTTGGGCAACCGATGCCGAGCTGCAACTGCGGGTTCGTGGGTGACGCCGAGAGCGTTGCGTCGCTGACCGGCATCCGGAACAACCTCCTCCCGTACTGGCTCACCCGCTACCCGGATCACGAGCTCGCCGGCGTCGACCCGCTCGACGCCGCCAAGCAGGTTCGAGGTTTCGGTGAGCGCAACGACGAGATGGCCCGTCACATCTTCGAACAGCAGGCGATGGCGCTCGGGCGTCTGTTCACGATCGCCGCCAACTTCACCGATCCCGATGTGTACCTCCTCGGCGGTGGTGTGATCGAGGCCGATCCGTCGTTCCGCGATTGGTTCCTCGAACGGGTCGAGGAGCATACGCTGCTGCCGCGACGAGCAGCGCGCGCTGTCGCGTCGTTCGCACTCGTGACCGATCTCGACATGGCCGGTGCCCGCGGATCGGCCATCGCCGCCTTGAGCATGTTGGGTCACCGCTGATCGCGTCGGTCGGGGTGGGGGGCGGCGTCGCCGAACAGGCGGGTGGCCTGTTCCTGTCGTAGTGCCAGGAATCGCCCCTCGGCCTCGACGAGATGGTCGTCGGGGGCCGTCGCCAAGCTGATCGAGCCCCGGACCGCTGAGCGGACCCCGAGCACGTCGACGAGCCTGGCCTGCAGATGCAGCGGCTGACCGAGGGGGACCGTCGAGCGGTAGCGCACCTCCAGCCTGCCGGTGACCCCCGGGTGGCCGGCCGCCGCAGCGGCGTAGCCCATGATCTGGTCCAGGAGCAACGCGCTGATCCCGCCGTGGGCGTAGGTGAGGGGCCCCTCGTAGCGCCAATCGAGAGTGCACGAGCCGACCGCCGCACCGTTCACGATCTCCACCTGCATCGGTGGCGCAACGGGGTTGCCCGACCAACGGCCGGGTTGTAGGGGCGCTGGCCGCGACGCAGGTCGTCGACCGAGGACGGCTCGTCGGGACGACGTTGGCGCTCGGCCAGCGTTGCCGCCAGCTCGCGCGCCTCCCTGGCGACCCGACGCATCACGTCGGCCACGACCTCGGTGCCGATCGAGCGGGACGTCAGCTCGCGCAGCGCGTCGCCCAGCTCGGCAACCGCTTCCCGGCGCTCGACGAGCTCCGCTGTCAACTCCACCTCCGGGAGGCCGGCGTGCCACATCCCGGCGAGCGGCCGGTCCGGAGGGCTGCCGACGGTCCGTGGCGGCCGGTTCGGTTCGGTCATCGACCCATCCTGCCCCACGGCGAACGCCGACGGCACCAGGCACAGTCAGCAACGCCCGTTGCGGCTGGCCTCTCGCCGCCGACACGGTCCTGGGTGTCGAATCACGCGGACCGGGATGGGTCGCTCGGTTCGGGTCGAGCGTCGTGACGTGGTGGTGGCGCTCGCTCGGCCCGACGACTACAACCTTGCCGAGTCGCACCGGCGACTGAAGGACGTTGCCGTCACCGGTGACGTCGACGGCGCCGCCGACGAACTCCGTCAGCATCTCTCCCGTACGGTTCGGGCGCTGGAATCGATCCTCGACAAGACCGCCTCGACACGCGCATCCTGAATCTTCAGGCCATGCCGCCGTCTTGCCGACCTTGCCGTTTGACGCCCCCGGGACGTTGGCCTCTGCCGGTCGTTCGGTTCCGAAGGAGAGAATCTCCTCAGAAGCGGCTGTCTTCCGGGCACCCGCGTGCTGGGGAATGGGGTGACGATCCATGAGCGTCGTGGGGATCGTCGTGATCATCGCGGCGAAATTCGCGCTCCCCGTGTTGATCATTCCGTTTCCGTTCGCGGCGGGATGGGCGAACTTCGTGCTCGACACCGTCGACGGCGACGTGCTGATTCCGATGGGGTTGGATGACGACAGCTATCAGCTGATCGACAAGTCGGCGGACTGGGTGACCTACGTCTGCATGGCTGTGGCTGCGCGGCGTTGGAAGATCAGGCGGACGGTGTTTGCGCTCTTCCGCGATGCGCACCGTGGGCCAGGTGTTGTTCTTCATCACCCGAGCAGAGATCGTCTTCTTCATCTTTCCGAACTTTCTCGAGCCGCTCTTCTTGATCTACACGTCGATCCGTCACTTCCGGAAGGACCGCGTGGGCGAGATCTACACGGCGCATCGGATCGCGATCTGGATCTTCGTCGTGGTCTACAAGCTTCAGGACGAATGGGTCACCCACGTCGGCAACATCGACCGCACCGACTTGATCACCTCGCTGTTCACCTGAGAAGCGACACGCGGTATCGGGCTCCGAGACACGCTGACCGTGATGTCGATCGGGAAGAGCGGTGATCGTGCGTGCCGACCGCTACATCGCAGCGGTCGCGCACGACGGCGCCGAACTCGCCGAGGGAGCAGTGCTTG
>CAVVWT010000013.1:0-182361 GCA_963752085.1 Ilumatobacteraceae bacterium | reverse complement strand
GAGATCGCCCGCGGCGTGCTCGACGATGTCGAGGGGTGCCCGCACGCCCGTTTCTATTTCCGATCGCCGTCGTACGCGGAGGCGCAGCCGCCGTCGGTGCGAGCCGACTACGTCGAAGGGCCGACCGTCGACGAGATCGAAACGCTCGGTCCGCAAGAGGCCCGTCGGCGCGCCGAGCACCGCCGCCGTCGACTCGAAGGGTTGAAGCGCCGAATCCAGGAGTCGGGGCTGCCCATCAACCACTACGACGATCCGCGCCAACTGGCCGAACTCGTCGTCGACGATCTGACGGAGATCATGGACCGCCTGTTCCCACCCGGTAGCGCGCCGACCGCCCGCTACCGCGAGGCCGCCGCCCACGCCAGCGTTGTACTGGCCGAGCGTGGCTCGACAGCATCGATCAGCTCTCTCGATCGGCTCGACCGACTCACCGAGCACGACAACATCACACCGCTGCTCGTCGTCGGCCCGGCCGGCTCTGGCAGGACCTCGGTACTGGCAAACTGGGTCGATCGGCGGCTCACCTGCGACGAACGAGTCGTGTTTCACTTCGCAGGGGCGTCGGACCAGAGCGGATCGTGGATCTCGACCATCCAACGCCTGACCGCCGAACTCGCCTCCGAGCTCGGCGAGGATCCGGACGTGGCTCTCGAGCCGGGTCCGGTGCGGCGGGCGTTCGCGCGAGCCATTCACCGGGCCGGGCGGCTCGGGCCGGTCACCGTCGTAGTCGACGGCGTCGACGAACTGGCCGACCTCGAGGCACCGCTCGGGCTGGCTGGCCACCGCCCAGCACACCCGCCAACGTGCGACTCGTCGTGTCGACCACACCTGAACTCGCTGCCGCAGCCCGGGAGACGGAGCCGCCCGCCGTGCTCACGCTCGACCCGCTCCAGCTCATGAGCAACGTCGGTTAGTGGCGGATCGGTTGGCGCGATTCGGAAAGCGTCTGGCCTCGACCCACATCGAGCGGCTGGTGGACTCGGGCACGTTCACCAATCCGCTCTATGCCACAACGCTGCTCGACGAGCTCCGCGTCGAAGCCGATCACGCTCACCTTGACGAAACGATCGAGCACTACCTCCGAGCTGGCGATGTCGCCGAACTGCTCGATCTGGTGCTGGCCCGACTGGAGGGCGACTACGACCGTGACCGTCCAGGCCTGGTGAGCGACGCCCTGCGAATTTCATCGGCGCCTCCCGCCGAGGACTCGAAGAGGACGAGTTGCTCGACCTGCTCGGTGTCGACGGTGAGCGCCTTGCACGCGGACTCTGGGCGCCACTGTTCCACGCTGCCCCCAACATCTTCGCCAACCGATCGGGCCGGATCGGCTTCGCCCAGCAGCAGGCCCGGATCGCTGTCGACGACCGCTACCTGCCGACTACCCTTCACCGGCAGGACGCCCACCGGGCGTTGGCCGCCCATTTCGTGTCGCAGCCTCGCCGACGCACGCACGCTGGACGAACTGCCGTGGCAGTACGCCCAGGCCGAGCAGTGGGACGAGCTTGCCGATCTCCTCCGGCGGCCCGACGTACTCGTGGCGCTTTGGCACGATGACCCGGCCTCGATCCACCGCTACTGGTCCGACATCGAGACCGCCGTTCCCGGCCGACTACTCGACACGTACCGGCACGTCCTCGACAACCAGGTGTGGGAATCCGATGCAATCGCCGTCGTGTCCGAGCTGTTCCGGCGGGCCGGCCACGTGGACCGCGGGCTCAGCGCTGCGGACCACGCTCACCGACCGGGCCCGAGCGTCAGGTGACGACGGGGCTTCGGCGATTGCCGTCGGGAACGAGGCCAACGATCTCAACCGAGCAGGTCGGTGGCCAGAAGCCCTGGAGCGATACGAGGAACAGCAGTTGCTCGCCGAGTCAGCGGGCATCAGCCGGGCCATCACTGCCGCGGTCGGCGGCCAGGCGTCCGTCCAACACAAGCTGGGTCGGCCCAGCACCGCCCTCGACGTCTACCAGCGGCAAGCGTCGATGCTCGCTGAGTACGGACACGATCGAGAAATCCCCCTCTGCTTGGGCAACCAAGCCCAACTCTTGATGGAACAGGGCAACCTCACGGTCGCCCTCGAGCTCGGCCTGCCCCAGCAGACGATCCGGGACGCGAAGGTGAGCGACATCGACAGCGTTGCAGCCGGACTCCAGGGCCAGGCCGCCATCTCCCTCGGGCTGGGAGATCCCGAGCAGGCTCTCTCCCTCTCCGACGAAGCGCTGCAGTTGTTCAGCGGTCTCGGCAACCGACCGGCGGTCGCCACAACGCTCATCAACCGAGGGTCGATCCTGCAGGCGGTTGGTGACGTCGCCGGCGCCCTCAGCAATCTCGAACAGGCCGAGGGCATCTGCCGCCAGTCCGGCGAGCGGCAGGATCTCGGGGTCGCCCTCCACCACCAGGCGATCATCCATGGCGAGGGGGGTGACACTGGACGTGCCCTTCAGCTGTTCCGCCAAGCTCAAGACCTGTTCGAGACGCTGGGCTACGACTTCGGGCTCCAGGCCGCACTTGGCAACGAGGGGAGGGTGCTGATCCAGGCTGGGCGGCCCGGCGACGCCCTTGGCCCACTCACAACCCAGGAGCGCATCTGCCGCGCCGCTCCCTTCCCCCGGTCACTCGTGGAATGCCTGAACCTCCGTGGCTCTGCGCTTCAGTCGATGGGACGGCGGCACGAGGCCGCCAGCTGCTGGGACGAGGCCCGCCGGCTCGTCGACGAACACGGCCTCGCCCCCTCCAGATCGTGATTCGATAGCAGGCGGCGACCAACCCTCCCCGGACCACTCGACATTGCTCCGCTTCGGCCCTGACGGGTCCCCACGATCGTGAGTGCCCAGGTTTGCCGGTTCACGAGCGGCTGCTTGCCTGGTCGCGAATATCGAGCGTCGCAGTCCGGCCGATATCGATTTCGGGGGTCCGGTTCAGCGCTGCGCCGTCGGCATCTCAGTCAATCCCGCCAACGATTCTCCCACGGGTCCGTTTCTTTTCGTCGTCGTCTCTTCTCGCGGCTTTGAGGGTCGGAGAAGCCGGCGGCGTCGAGAACGAAATGAGCTGATGCTGATGTGAAGAGGCAGACGGTGCCAGCGTCTGACAGCTTCACCGTGACAGCGTTGGCGATGTTCGTTCCGGTTGTGTAGTTGATGGAAGAGACATTCGGGACGTCTTGTGTACAAGGGAACAGGGTTGCGTATCCCTTCGTTTGGGGGTTGACCACCGTGAGGTTCAAAATTGCTGCGTCGATTGCTCCCGGATCGGCGATTTCGATTTCGAGGCGCGTGCCTGCAGGTCGTAGGCCTCCGCGTTGGAACTTCCCGTCGATTGTCACGCCGTTCGGGCGAGTGTCCAGCAAACGTCCCGGAACAAGCGTCCTTACATGGGAGCCAGATCGGGTGAAACCAGCTACATCGATGACATAGTCGGCTTCTTGGGAGGTGTAGAGGCAAATCTTGCCTGCTTCCGACAGCTTCACGACCACGGAGTTGGCGATGTTGGAACCGGACTCGAAGTTGATCGTAGACGTATTCGGGATGCTGCCGGTGCACGGGTAGAGCGTTGCGAAACCTTTGCTCGACGGATTGACCGCTGTCAGGTTGACAACGACGGAAACGGCGTCAGGAGGTATCGGGCCGCGGCTGCCGACATCGATCTCGCGAACGGTTCGCTCCACACGAGGCCCTCGGGCTTGGCCGTCGATCGTTTGGCCGGTGGGTCGTGTGTCGAGAAGGCGAGTCGGGTTGACCGTTTCGAACTCGGACTCTGCTGGCACAAAGCCAACGAGGTCGATTGCGAAGTCCGATTCTGCGGACGTGTAGACGCACAACGCTCCGAGCATCCGACAGTTTCACGGTCGTCGAGTTCGCGATGTTCACGCCCTGCGAGTAGTTGATCGTCGACGCGTTCGGGACCTGGTCGGTGCACGGGTAGGCAGTCGCAAACCCCTTGGTCGATGGATTGATCGCCGTGAGGTTGATGACCGCTGCTGAAGTGTTCCCCGGAGAACCTGCTCGCCCGCCAATGTCCACCTCGATCGAACTGGCGGCCCCGAGCCGACCAACGCCCTCCGCGACTCCGTCAATAGTCCGGCCGTTGGAGCGGGTGTCGAGCATCCGAGCAGGCTCGACCGTGCGGACGTCGCCAACCGCCGTTGCGCAGACGGCGACCGTGACCTCTTCGCTTGCTCCGGTCGCTCCGGCTGGCGTCAACGTGCGCACCTCAACAAGGTGACTCCGACCGTCCGATGGGAGTGAGCCGAAGAACGGACTTGGTGTTCGAGTCGGTCCCACAGGTTCACCATCGAGATACCACTGCACGATGACATCTCTGGCATCGGCCGGAACAAGCCGAGGGGCCACCCGCACTTCCCGGTTGCCCTCAGCATCACAATCACTGAACGAGACGCGTTGGATCTGAACTGCGGGCGCGTTGGCCATTCCGGCCAGAGCACTATCCGGTTCAGGGGCACCAAACGCCACACCACCGGTCGTCGCTGGAAACCCAACGCAGACGGCCAAGGACGTCAACATCATGCCCGCCGAGAAGCGGCGAAGAGCGTCTTTGCTGACCCGCCGCCCGACTGAGAGCAGTGAGTGCATGGGGCTTCCGATCGATGAAGTTGTACGACGACAGAGGCGGCCTGGGTGCCCTGCCCGAAGTCGCAGACGGTCAAGCAGCGAACAATAAGCGACGTTGCTGGACTTCGGTGATGTCGGTGACGGCCCTGAACCCCGCCAGCGCTGAGAGTGGGGATAATCGGTGGGCGGCAGTGAGGTTGAGCGCCCGAACCGGCTACGGCGGCCGTGAGCCGAGACGGCGCCTTTGCTTCGGCCGATAGTCGGTTTCGACGACGACGCGAAGCGGCCACCGCATTGTTGGACGGCAATCCCGTTCGACAGGTGTGGAGACTCAACTCCTGGAGGTCTGGGTGGAGTCCACGGACGGAACCAGGTTGTCTGGACTTCCTCCGGAAGCGATCTCCTGATTGTCGATCACCGGTTCAAATCATGGCGACTGAAACGGTTTCTCCGCGAACATCGGCAAATGCCAGACGGCGGATCGATGCGCTGACCGAAACCTCGCGCACCCGTTGGTAGCAGCCATGGCGCTGTTCAATGATCGGCTCGATCATGGCCAATCATCGAGACTCGTGGGCCGATCAGAACGTCGGTGCAACACGTCGGTCAGACCCACTCAGGTACGGCACATCCGATCGGCGATGCCCGCTCAGAATCGCGGCTCACGCGCTGGTACGAATATGAAGCACCCCATATGGGCCGTGGTGTGGCGCACTCGGGCGTGCTCGTGTAGCTCGTAGCGGTACCGGTTTCGTCCCATGTGTCGAGGGGGTCTGCCAGAATCGTCGGCGTGGACAAGTCCCAGAACGGAACTCCCGTGCGCCAATGGCCGATGTCGAACGATCCAACGTTCGATCCGGCCATCAAACGTCCACGTTGGCCGTCCGGCGAAGGGCCCACCATCCTCCTCGATGGTGCGCACCATAACGTGTTCGTGAATGACGAGTTCATGCTCCCGTTCGAGGGGCTGATGCGTGCTGATGGATTTCGAGTCTAGACCGGGCTGTCGAGCTTGGACTCCCGAGGTTCTGTCTGGACACGACATCGTCGTCGTCGTCACGGCGCTGCCGTTCGACTTCATCGAAAAGACAGAGGTGACAGACGAAGTCACCTTCTCACAGCAGGAGATCCAGGCGCTCCGTGACTGGGTCGACGCCGGTGGCTCTGCACTCATCCTCGGCGAACACGCCCCCTTCGACCAGGCGGTTGGTCCGCTGCTGAAGGCCTTCGGGGTCGAAGCCAGCGTCGGGACCACCATCGATCCCATGAACACCCATTCGAGCGGACGAATGGGTTGGCTCGTCTATTCGGAAGCCGAACGGCCTGCTGAACCATGAACACCCGACGGTGCGCGGAAGCCGCCCTGAAGAGCGAGTCCGCCAGTTGGTCACGTTCAGGGGAAGCGCGCTCCCCGGCGCCGGCTACGAGAACATTCTTCGGCTGTCCGAGCACGCCCAAAACGTGGCCGATCCCACCGGCGTCGGTCCTGTCGGACTCGGTGACTCCCAAGCGCTGGCTGGGCGAGTGGGTGACGGCAAACTGGTGGCCTTCGGAGATGCCAACGGTTTCACCGCCATGAGCATCGAGATGAACGGTGAGGACCCGTTCCCATGCGGCATGACACTTGGGGACTACGACTGGAAGCAGTTCGTGCTGAATGTGATGCACTGGCTATCGAAGCCGTAGGCGTCCCAGGCTCGCGACGGGACAAGCGCCGACGCCACGGACACGACTCTCGATGGTCCTCGGTCCTCGCTCGTGCGCCCGCCCAAGAAGCGGGTGTTCAGGTGCATTTGGGCCTTGCGCGTGGGGTGGCAATTGGGTCTCGAGGCCGATCGACGGATCATCAACGGTTGACCGCACAGACCCGGTCCGAGTTGTCCACCATGTGCTGTATTGGCACTTCCGATCGGGGACAGCGCCCTGGTACCCAGCTAATAACCGCGGCGGATAATGTGCCGGTCGGACTCGGGCCGCCGGCTAGTTGCACGCCTCCAAACCGGCGGAGGCCGCCCGATAAATACGGCGTCCGAGGACGGTCGACGCCGCCGTAGCGGCACTTCCGATCGCTGTCCGATCGACACCGAGCAAGGGCGACCCCACGCATATCATCGCGTCCTGCCAAAGCGCGTTCAGCGCCGCGAAGGACGGCCGACCGGCGCCCGCTTCGGGCCGCTCGCGACCTTGTCCACCAGCCGGGTAATAGTCTGTGAAATACCCCACATTCGATTGGATGAACGATCGGCCAGACCCGTTGCACGGCGAGGACCTTGGCGTGGCTGTTGACGTTGGGCCCGTTCGCGAGGTCGGGTGCTCGACGGGTGGATCCGTGCTGATGACATCATGGGTGGGTGCTGTGACCTGCGGGTTTGTATCGTTTCGTTCACTGGATGCAAGAATCGTTCAGTGAACGATCGCAACATGCAGTGACCGACCGCCCCGAGATCGCTGGGTCAGCTGTGCTGGTTGTGGTATCGGGCGCTGCGTTATTGCGCCCGGACGCTCAGACGTTCGAAGCAATGTTGGAGGGCTGGCCCGGCAGCAGGCCGCGCGCCAGTTGCGGGCCGCGACTATCAAGACCTCGGTCGGGTTGGTGCGCCGGTTCCAGCACAACGCGGGCGAGTATCCGTGGACGTGGACGCCGGCACATCTCGATGAGTGGACCGCCGACCTTGTGGCAGTGCGGCACCTCGCGGATTCGACGGTGCGCACCTATCAGCAGGCGGTGCGCATGTTCCTCGGCTACGTGTGCGACCCGGCCTACGGGTGGGCGGCCGAATGCGAGGAACGCTTCGGCACCTACCCGGTCCAGATCGCTGGTCCGTGGAACACGGCGGCGCATCGCGCCGAGGTCGAGTCGCGCCCCGAACGTCGCTCACTGACACGCACCGAGTTGCAGGACTTGTTCGATGCCGCCGATGACATCGTCGATGAGATCCGCCGTCTGGGTCGCAAGGGGTGGGTCGCCGCGTTTCGTGACGCGACGATGATCAAGACGGCGTACGCGTTCGGGTTGCGTCGCGGCGAGCTGATCGGTCTCGACGTGCATGACTTCGGTCGGAACCCGCACGCGGTCGAGTTCGGCGAGTTCGGGGTCTGCAATGTCCGGTTCGGCAAATCGATGGCGGGCAGCCCACCGAAACGACGCGGCGTGTTGACCGTGATGGCGTGGTCGGTCGAGGTGATCGAGCAATGGGTCAACGAGGTCTGGCCGCACGCCCGCCACGTCGGGAGCCCGGCGTTGTGGCCATCGGAATCCTCGGCGCGGGTGAGCGAGAAACGGTTCGCCGCGGCGTTCGCCCGCGTGCGCGAGCACGCCGGGTTGCCTGTTGAGTTGACGCCGCACTCGCTGCGCCACTCCTACGTGACGCATCTGATCGAGGACGGCCTCGACGCATTGTTCGTGCAGCAACAAGTCGGCCACGAACACGCCTCGACAACGTCGATCTACACGTCGGTGTCATCGGACTACAAGACCAAAGTGCTACGCGACGCGCTCGACCGAGTCGTTGCTGACGCCCGAGACGAATCGAAGGAACCGTGATGAAACAGAAGATGGGCTACCGATGGTTGCTGCGTGAGCGGATGGCCGACCACGACTGGTGGAAGACCACCGAACTCGCACCGGCGTTGGCCGAGCGCGGCACTCGTCATGTCGCCGGCGCAGATCTACCGGCTCGTCACCCACACACCCGAACGACTCTCGCTGCCGGTCCTCGCCGCGCTCTGCGATGTCTTCGGCTGCACCCCAAACGACCTGATCCAGGTCCATGAGATCGACGTCAGCCGACGCTCCACCGGAACCGAAACGGTCGGCGATGTCACCGCCATCCGAGCCGGCACCCGACCACGGCGAGCACGAATCACCGACACATGGAAATCGCCGCCATCCCAGACGCCAAGAACGATGCCGGGCGGCCGTCGGCCATCGATCCAGCAGATCGTCATCTGCTCGATCTGTTCGACACGTGGACCGCCGAGCTGCTCGACGGTCTCGAACCCGAGCGGCGCCACGAGATCGCCGCCTACCTGCGATGGGGCCAACACCGCCGCCTCGCCCGGGCCGCAACGCTCGGGACGTTCACCACATGGTCCACGCTCGGCGCCCGCCAGCAAAGCACCCAAGCCGTCGCGTTCTTGGACTGGCTCCGCACCCACGGCTGCGACCTCGGCGGCTTGGATCAGGCGTTGCTCGACGCCTGGTTCGCTGGCGGGACCAGCACCCGCCAACACAGCCGACACTTCGTCATGTGGGCCCAACGCCAACGACTCATCGACCGTCACCTCCGACTCCCAAAGATTCGCCCCGCCGTCACCGCCGCAATGCCGACCCGAGAGCGACGCCGCGTGATCGCGCACCTCGCGGATGACACCGATCTGCGGCTCGAGGACCGAGTCGCTGGCCTGCTCGTCGTGCTCTACGCGCAACCAGCGAGTCGCATCATCCGGCTCCGCCGCCACCACATCACCCGACCCGACGGACGGCTCCACCTCGCGCTCGGACCCTGCCCGATCGAACCCGTCGCGCCACTCGACGACCTCCTCAACGAACTCGCCAGCCGACGTCCGGATACCGACGACTGGCTGTTTCCCGGCGGCACGCCCGGCCAGCCGCTGACCGCCAAGACCCTCGGGCAGCGACTGCTGCGACTCGACGTCAACCGGGCGAGTCGAGTCGCCGCGCTTCCACCACCTGATCGGCCAGATCGCCACCCCCGTGCTCGCCGACCTCATCGGCTACAACCCCAACTTCATCGCCGAACAAGCCACCGCACTCGCCGCGCCCTGGGCCAAGTACGCCGCCATCCGCGCCCGAACATGAGCGACGCGAACACGAGCCATCACCAACGTGTTCGCTTTCCGGTCCGGCAGCAACGAATCACACCCGGTGTCCGCGTCGCCGATCCCGCTGGCCTCGTCACCTTCGCTCGTGGTCCGGGCCCCGAAGCCACTCCGGGCTTTTTCTCCACGTCGCTGACTTCGCTCCCGTTGGGTGAGCGTGGAGGCAAGAAGCGACACAGCGACGATCGGGTTTGGTGAGGCCAGGCCGCTGCTCGTGTCGGCGAAGGAAGCGGCCGCGTTACTCGGCATCGGGCGCACGATGCTCTACGAGCTGATCGGCCGGGGTGAGCTCGTACCGGTGCACATCGGCCGATGCGTCAGGTTCAGGGTGCGGGAGCTGGAGTCGTTCGTTGATCGTCTGGTCAGCGACACGAACGGCAACGGGCAACTGAGAGCCGGTTCGGTGAGGCGAGCTGGTGCTCTCGACCGGCGGCGAACACGATCGCAGCCTGCACGTGATCGACGGTGAGTTCGGGGAAGTCCACGACGATCTCCGCTGTGGTCATCCCGGCTGCGAGGTACTCGAAGACATCGACAACAGCGATTCGGGTGCCGACAAAGCAGGGCTTGCCGGCTCTCACGCCCGCCCGTTGATCGATCAGAGGTCCGAGGTCCACCGACGCACCGTAGAACTGGAGATGACCGCCAGTCCGATACGTCGCCGGATGGCGGTCGGCTGATCTGTACGCTGGAGCGATGGAGTTCGTACGCATCACGACTTCGCCGGACAAGATGGGCGGCGTTCCGTGCATCCGTGATCTCCGGTTCCCTGTGGCGACGGTCGTCGCGATGGTCGCTGACGGCATGACGAACGACGAGATTCTTCGTGAGCATCCCGACCTCGAACTCGGTGACATCTCGGAGGCGCTTCACTACGCGGCACTCGCCGTCCAGGAGCGCGAACTCCCTCTTCGCCTGCCGGCGTGAGATTCCTCCTCGACCAGAATCAGTCGCCGCTGCTGGCCGACTTGTTGAACGCCGTGGGGCACGATGCGATCCACACACGCGAGATCAGCCTGAGCCGAGCGTCTGACGTCGACGTGCTGGCGCGAACGAAACTTGACGGCCGAGTGTTGATCACCGCCGACACCGACTTCGGTGAGCTGCTTGCTCGAAGTGGCGACGATGCGCCTTCCGTGCTCCTGCTGCGACGTCACGATCGACGGCGCGCGGAGTCAGTGGCCGAACTCATCCTGGCGAACCTCGACGCGATCGAATCCGATCTCACCTCGGGAGCGCTCGTCGTCTTCGACGGCGATCGCATCCGGATCCGCACGCTGCCGATCAATCCGACGCGATAAAGCGGGCGCCCTCGCCTGCCACGGCGGCTCGGAGGGTCCCCGTTAAGGTCCTTTCGTCACTCACACTTGGCACTCACACCGCCGAAATAGTGATCTAGCAGGGTCGATATGGTGGGCGCAGAGGGACTCGAACCCCCGACATCTTCCTTGTAAGGGAAGCGCTCTAGCCAACTGAGCTATGCGCCCGACAGGGTCGCGAGCGTAGCGGGCTCGGCTCGCCACCGATCCCCTCCCCCTCCACGCTGTCGACGAGGCCAGGATCAATCGGGCAGTCCCGATCACGAATCACTCAGGTTCTGGCGATCGTGTGTCGATACCCACCTGTGTCCCTCGTTTCGCCTGTGTTGACCGATGCCGAAGTGCTGCAGCACGTCCGGCCGATGGTGCTCGTCCTCGACGACACCGGGATGATCCTGCAGGCCGAGGGCACGTCGTTGTCGATGATCGGCTTCGATGCCGACGCGATGATCGGCACCAACGCCCTCGACTATGTCTCGCCCCGCCACTTCGAGCCGATCATGTTCGTGTTCGCCGGGCCTGGCGACCACGTCATCCGCAACCGCCACGCCCCGTTCCCCCTCGAACTGATCGGCAGCGACGGCGAGGTGATGATCGTCGACTGCGCCGCCGAGCGCCTGCGCCAGGAGGACGACACGACGCTGTGGGTGATCACGATGATGCCGCACACGCTGCAGTCGGCATCGTTCCACGCGCTGACGGCGTACGGCCGGGGCGCATCGGCACGCGAAGTCGGCGAGACGATCGCCGAACGACTCTCGTGGCAGTGGGACCCCGGCTCCGAAATCCGTTCCTTCCTCCTCGCGGATCCGGTCGACGGACACTTCACGACGGTCACCGAGCCAGGTTCCACTCAGCGGAGCGACCACCTCCTGATCGCCCTCGAACGGCATGTCCACGAGAACGCACCCTGGAACGACGAACCGGATGCGCCGCACGTCACCGTGCCGATCGAGAAACTGCCCACAGCCATCAAGGTCGCTGCACGCGAGGCGGGCTTCGTCGTCGCCTGTCTGGCGATCGGCCACCTCGAGGGCCGGCGCAAGCTCGGACTCGTGTCGTTCGGCGTGCACCCGTACGCGTTCAACGGCAACCTCGACATGATCATGACCGAGTCGGTCAAGACGCTCGACATGTCCCTGCGTCGCGAGGACGCCGAAGCCGCGCTCCGCCGGGCCGCCGAACACGACGCCCTCACCGGGCTGTGCAACCGTCTCACGTTCGCCACGGCACTGAACGAACGCGACACGACCACGTCCGCCGTGCTCTACATCGACATCGACCACTTCAAGGAGATCAACGACTCCTACGGCCACTCGGTCGGCGACGAAGTTCTGATCGAGGTCGGCCGCCGGATCCGTTCGATGTGCCGGCCCCACGACGTGATCGCCCGCCTCGGCGGCGACGAGTTCGCCGTGCTCCTCGCCGGCATCGACCCGACCCACGCCGAGCGCATCTCCCACCGCGTGCTCGCCCGCATCTCCGACCCACTGCCTGCCGGTCTCGGCCCCGAACACATCGCAGCGAGCGCCGGCCTCGCGCTCACGACGATCGACGACGACGCGGTCGAACGCGCCGACCTCGCCATGCTCGCCAGCAAGCGCGCCGGCCGAGCACAGCTCGTCATCGCCTGATCGCAGCCGGGCGGCCCACGTCCGTTACTGATTTGGCTTCGGCCTGTTTCCTCGAATGCCGTTGATCGTTTCGCGGCCCGGCGAGTTGTGTGGTCAGGGCCGGTCGGAACATCCGATCGACCATTCCACAACGAGGAGCACATCATGAACATCCGCACCTTCGCGCTCGCCGGCGCCGCACTCGCCGGCACCGCTGCGCTGGTTCCGACCGCCGCCCGGGCCGACCGAGATGATCGACCGCTGGAGACCTACGTCATCACGGTCGAGAACCTGACACCCGAGGGCTCGCAACCGTTCTCACCCGTCGGAACGGTCATCCACGACCGCCGCGTCGACGTGTGGAGCCTCGGCTCCCCCGCAACGGCCGCGGTCGCTGCGATCGCCGAAGACGCCGGCGTCCCACTCTTCGTCAGCACCTACAGCCACACCGCGGGCGTGTCGTCGGCACTCGCCGGCGGAGACGGACCCTTCGGACCCGGGCAGAGCATCAGCTTCGAGGTCGAGGCGCGCCCTGGAGACCGGCTCAGCCTGGTGAGCATGCTGGTCAACACCAACGACGCGTTCACCGGCCTCGACAGCGTCAGGCTCGGACGCCGTTGGCAGGAGTTCTCCGTGGGCGCCTACGACGCCGGCACGGAGATCAACAACGAACTCGCCGCCTTCATCCCCGGCCCGGCGGGCGGAAGCCCGGGAGCGCGTGCCCCCGAAGGCAACGTCATCACCCCGCATCCCGGCATCGTCGGCACCGAGGGCGGCATCGACCCCGCCGTGTACGACTGGGACGATCCGGTCGCCCACATCACGATCGAGCGCCAGCGCTGACGCTCGACCCACCGTCACGGTGGATGCGCCCGTTCCGCGTGTCGGAGCGGGCGCACGGGCGTTCCGCCTACCATGACCCGATGACCCCGCGACTCGACATGCTGGGCATCGTCGCCCAGGACCTCGCCGCCTCGCTCGCCTTCTACCGGCTGGTCGGGCTCGACATCCCCGACGGAGCGGAGAACGAGCCGCACGTCGAGATCACACTGCCGAACGGTCTCCGCATGGCATGGGATCCCGTGTCGACGATCACGTCGTTCGACGATTCGTGGACTGCCCCGACCGGCTCGCCGAGAATCGCCCTGGCGTTCCTCTGCGACTCCCCCGCCGCCGTCGACGCGATACATGCTCGCCTCGTCGATGCGGGACATCACAGCCATCTCGCACCGTGGGATGCATTCTGGGGGCAGCGCTACGCCACGGTCCACGATCCCGACGGCAACGGCGTCGACCTGTTCGCTCCGCTCGACGGCTGACGTCAGGCCTCGCCTGACGCGGCGAGCAGCTCGTCGAGCAAGCGCGCCGATCGAGCCGTGACGGGCCGGCGGCGGGCGTCGTGGTCGAGCGTCATCAGATCCCGACCGAGGGCATCGGCGGCGACGCCTCCCGCTTCGCGCACGATCATCACGGCAGCCAGATAGTCCCACACGCCGATTCGGTCGTCGTCGAAGTCGATCGATCCGTCGAAACCGGCGCCGTCGGCAACCGACACGATGTCGAGTGCGGTGGCACCCATCGACCGGTACTGCGCCGGCCGGAACGACGCCGGCGGGCGGGCATTGACTGCGATGATCGCATCGGCCAGCTCGGGGGCCGCCCCCACCGTGATCGGTCGCCCGTTGCGCCGTGCTCCACCGCCACGCACGGCGGAGAAACGTGTGCCGGTCCGCAGATTCGCCACCATCGAAACCGTCGGGACACCGTTGCTGACCAGGCACAACGCGGTTGCGCACCACGGGAGCCCCAACGCCGCGTTGGTCGAGCCGTCGAGCGGATCGACGACCACCACGTGCTGTCGCTCGTCGCCGGCGATCGGCCCGGTCGACCCGCTCTCCTCGGACAACACCGCGAGCCCGGCCCGATGGAGCATGTCGAGACACACCGCATCGATCTCGACGTCGACCGAGTACTGACCGTCACGCCGTCCCGACGCCGACCAGTCGTCGTTTGCAGCGAGAACAGCGGCAGTTCGGTCGCAGATGGCGCCGAACAGCGTCGACACGGCCTCGGTGTCGGTCGGGTCGATCGGCGCCACGTCATCGGTGGTCGGGGCGTCGTTGGGTCGGTCCACGCCTCGGGACGGTAGTGTCCGCACCGATGGCAGTCATCGACGTAGCGGGATTTGTCGCCGACGTGAAGAGTCAGGCGATCGACCACGGGTTCCACGTCCACGACGAGCGGCACTTCGTCGAGACGTATTCCCTCCGTCAGCTGTGGGAGGTGGACCTGCACCCCGAGGAAGCGTGCTCGGGTCCGATCGACCTCCACCTGTCGCTCGACGTCGACCCGCGGGCGATGCTCGGTTTCGAGGACGAAGTGATCCGCCTCGAAGAGCTCGACGACGGCCCGCCGACCGGGTTCACCTTCACGATCCTGTTCACGTGGACCCTTCCGCCGCTGCCCGAACCGCCCGACCTGCTGGTGCTCGCGACCGACCTCGCCGGCATCGGCGGGATCGATCTGCCCGTCGAGGTGTCGGCCATCGACTCGTTCCCGAGCGTCACCGACGCCCCGGAGCGCAGCCTGTCGATCGTCGCCAAGATGACCGTCGACCTGGCCGACGTGTACCTCACCAACGACGACGCGATCGGCGCTGCACTCGAACGGTGCAAGCACGTCAGCCTGTATCTGCTCGACCGGGCCCCGGCCTGGCTCGACGACCTGTGACCTCCCCGCTCGACTCACCACATCTGGAGAACCCGCCATGCGAGTGCACGAACTGATCGACATCCTCAACGACCAGCCGCCGGACGCCGAAGTCGAACTCGCGATCATCGCCCCGGTCGAAGGCGACAGCGACGACATCACCGTCGACCGCTACTTCGTCGACGGCGTGCTTCCGTGGCAGGACTCCGAAGACGACGACGGGGCCGAGATCGAGGACGGCGAAGTGTCGATCTGGCTCGTCGGCGGCGAAGAGGGCGACGTCAATGCCTTCCTCGACGCCATCGAGCAGTCCGACGCCTGACCAGATCTCGGGCAATACCCGGTGACGGGGTGGTAGCTCAGTTGGTTAGAGCAGGCGACTCATAATCGCTCGGTCGTGGGTTCAAGTCCCGCCCGCCCCACCAGAACAGCTGAGCCCGGCGGGGAGCAGCGGGTGACGCGGTGCGAAAAAGACGAAAGCCCACCGCGTGGACGGTGGGCCTTCGAGCTCCGGGAGCAGGGCTCGAACCTGCGACCCATTGATTAACAGTCAATTGCTCTGCCAGCTGAGCTATCCCGGAATGCGTTGCGAATGCTACCGGCTGCACGACCGGCGACAACCGCTCCGTTACGTCGGTGCGGGGCGAGGCGGGTCAGAGGACGGCGATGAACGCGTTGCTCGGAACGACGTTGGCCCCGAGCGCCTTCACGTCGTCGACGATCTCGCGGTCGTTGGTGACGACCACCACCGGGACCTCGTCGGGGACGTGAGCCACCTCGGCGCGGATCACATCGTCGGCGGTGACCCCCTCGGGCGAGAAGACCACCCGCACGTTCCGGCGGCGGGGCGCATGGGCTCCGACGACGGACGTGCCGTCGAACACCACAGTGATGTCGGCGCCGTGGCGTCGAGCGAGATTCTCGGTCCGGTCGATCAGTGCCGTGCGCTGATGCTCGAGCCCACCGTCGGGCCACGCGAGCTTCGCCACGTTGTACCCGTCGACGAAGATCGGCGCACCCGCCGCGACGAGATGCCGAGCCGCAACGGCCGAGGTCGAGATCACGCCACCCGGCAGTGGGATGCCGGCCCGGTGTACCCGCTCGGGTGGAGCGGCGGCCGGTGCCGACTCGTCGACGGCGAGGAGCTGTTCGAGATGCTCGACGAACTCGCGGGACGCATCGACCGCCTCGGCGAGTCGGCGCCGCGCCTCGTTCATCGCCCGACGGTCGGCCGAGGCCACCTCCGCGGCGCCCTCATCGGCGGGAGACGTGGCCGTGTCCGACTCCTCCTCGATCGGGGCAGCAGCTCTGGCCTCGGCACGGGCCACCGCAGCGGCTTCACGATCTCGGGCGTGGCGGATCTCGTTGCGCGTGTCGATCAACTCGGCGCGGAGTTCGTCGATCTCGTCGCGCGCCTTGGCCACCTCGGCGCGGAGGTCGTCGAGTTCGGTGGCCTGCTCGGCGATCGTGGCGTCTCGATGCAGCAGCTCGACCTGGATGCGAGCGGCCGCCTGCTCGGCCGCGGCGCGTCGCTTCTCGGCCCGCTTGAGATCGCGACGAAGGTCGGTCGACGCCGCCTCGGCCTCGCGCTCGGCGATGAGCTCGGCGGCGGCGGCCTCCCACCCCTCTCCGCCGGCGAGCCAGAGCCGGCCGACCTCGTCGACCAATTCGGGCAGCGCTCCGGTCGAGATCGCTCCGCGAAACGCTCGGGTCACCCTCCACGGCGCGACGCACCCGACCGAGCGCGGTGCCGGCAAGTCGCGGCTGGGACAGAAACGGCTTCAGCTCCTTCGGAAACGGCAGCGGTGGGCGACGCTTCTGGCCCTCCGCGGCGATCAACACGGCGAATTCGAGCGCCGACCGCAGATGGCGGTGCTCGATCGTGGTCATCTCCCGAACCTATCCGGTCGACGGTGAGGCGTCGCTTGACACGGGTACAGATGTTCGTGTTGACTCGTGCAGATGCGAGTCGGGTCCGCTTCTGCAGGAACGATACAACGTTCGTTCGATGAACTGGGAACCCCGCTCAGCGACGTCACGTTCTGCGTGCTCGACCTCGAGACGACCGGCGGCAACCGGAACGACGACATGATCACCGAGGTCGGTGTGGTCAAGGTACGCGGTGGCGAATGCCTCGGCACGTTTCAAACGCTGGTCAACCCCGGCACGGCCATCCCCCCGCAGATCACGGTGCTCACCGGGCTGACCGATGCGCTGGTCGCCCCGGCACCCCGGATCGAGGCTGTGCTCCCCTCGCTGCTCAGCTTCCTCGGCGATTCGGTGCTCGTCGCACACAACGCGAGCTTCGACGTCGGCTTCATCCGTGCAGCGCTCGCCCGGGCCGATCGACCGAGCTGGAACGGCACGGTGGTCGACACGGTCCACCTCGCACGCCGGCTCGTGCGCGACGAAGTGCCGAACTGCAAGCTGTCGACGCTCGCGTCGCGACTGCGACTCGATCACCAGCCCAGTCACCGAGCGCTCGACGATGCGCTCGCAACAACCGACCTGTTGCACCTGCTGATCGAGCGGGCATCGGGCCTCGGCGTGCTCGGGCTCGACGATCTCGTCTCGCTCGCCAAGATCGGCGGTCATCCGATGGCGCCGAAACTCAAACTGACCGCCGCGCTTCCCCGCACACCCGGGGTGTACATGTTCCGCGGGCACGGCGACTCGATCCTCTATGTCGGCAAGGCCACCAACCTGCGGCAACGGGTGCGGAGCTACTTCGGGAGCGACGACCGCCGCAAGATCGGCCCGATGCTGCGCGAGACCCAAGCGATCTCCCACGTCGAACTCCCCGATCCGCTGACCGCCGAGATCGTCGAGACCCGCTTCATCGGGCGCATGCTCCCCCGCTACAACCGACGCGGCACCCGAGCGGCCAAGTACTGCTACGTCAAGCTCGACACCGACACGCCCTGGCCGCGCCTGTCGATCGTGAAGAACCCAGCGAAGCAGGGCGTGCATCTGGGCCCACTGCCGTCGCGGACGATGGCCACGCTGGTCGTCGAAGCACTCCAGACCGCGCTCCCCCTACGCCGATGCACCCAACGTCTCGGACGCAACTTCACCGCGGCCGACGACGCGCCGATCTGCAGCGCCGCGCAACTCGGCGTTGCCCACTGCCCGTGCTCGGGCACGGCCGACCCTGCCGAGTACGCGGCGTCGGTGTCGCTCGCAGTGCGGGCCATGGAGGGCGACCCCGGCTTCGTGGTCGAACGACTGCGTGAGCGGATGACCAGGCTGGCCGGCCAACAGCGCTTCGAGGAGGCGGCAATGAGCCGCGACCGCCTGTCCGCACTGCTCGGCGCGATCCGTCGGACCCAGCTGTTCGCAGCGCTCGCCGAGCTCGGGCACGCAGAGATCACGAGCGGCGACACCACGTGGATCGTGGCCGACGGGGCGCTGGTCGACACCCGCACGACCACGACCCTCACCGCCGCGCTCCCCACCGCTCCGCTCGGCGCCATCGAGATCGGGCGCCCCGTGCCGCGCGAACACGCCGACGAGGCGCTGTGCCTCGCGAAGTTCCTCGACAAACACGCGCACCGCCTCACGGTCTCGTGCGACGGCGCCTGGACCTTCCCGATCGCGCAGACCGACGCAATCCCACCCCTCGGGCGAGCAGCCTGAGGCGTACGGTGCGGTGATGTCCTCACCCTTCGCCGGCGAGCCGATCACCCCGCCCAACGACCCTGCGCCCGCAGGCGACGAACGGTCGATGCTGGTCGACTTCCTCGAGTTCCAACGCACCGTCCTGCTCCGCAAGGGCGAGGGGCTCGCTCCCCACCAGCTCAGTGCGCGGCTCGGGCCGTCGATGCTCACGGTCGGCCGGTTGATCCGACACATGACCTTCGTCGAAGACCACTGGTTCCAGCATGCCCTGGTCGGCCAGCCGCCGCCCGAACCGTGGGCGTCTGCACCCTGGGACGACGATCCCGACTGGGAGATGACGACGGCCGACGGCATGACCTTCCCCGTCCTCGCCGGCGACTTCATCGCCGCGTGCGATCGCTCCCGCGCCACGCTCGCCGAACATCACGATCTCGACCTGGTCGCCCTCGGCGCCCACGTCGACCGGCCGGTCACGCTGCGCTGGATCCTCATCCACATGATCGAGGAGTACGCCCGCCACTGCGGTCATGCCGACCTGCTGCGCGAGGCGATCGACGGCCGCACCGGCGACTGACGCTCGTCAGATCTGGCGGGCGCCGGTCGTGTCGATGCCGAGGATCTTGGTGTGACCGTGCGCGGGCAGCGACGCCGCCACGGCATCGGCCAGGCTGCGGTCGGCGAGCAGGCCGACTGTCGGACCGCTTCCGCTCAACCATGCGCACCAGGCGCCTGCCGCCACGCCGGCCTCGATCGCCTCAGCGGCTCCGGGCACCAAGGGCAGACGCTCGGCCTGATGGAGGCGATCGCTGGTCGCGCCGCGCAACAGCTCGGGGTCGTCGTGTGCACAGGCGAGCGCGAACTGCGCTGCCCGACCGATGTTGTGCACGGCCGTCTCGCGCGAGACGGTCGCTGGCAGGGTGCGACGTGATGCGTTGGTCGAGGTGGTCACGTCGGGGACCCACGCAACGAACGACGCCGCCGACAACACGGGCCCGAGCCGGAACGGCACCGCTCGTCCGTCGACATAGGCCACCACGCCGCCGTGCAGCGATGCTGCGACGTTGTCGCCATGTCCTTCGAGTTCGGCCGAGACCGCCAGGATCTCATCGGCTCCGCTGTCCACCGGTCGCCCGGCCTGGACCACGGCGAGCGCGGCAGCTCCGACGCGTACGGCGCCGCTGAACCCGAGGCCGCGGGCGATGGGGATGTTGCACCGCAGCCAGATCGGCCCCGTTCCCCCGAGGCGACCGAACGCTGCCTGCGCGGGATGATGCTCGTCGAGGTGTTGGGCACCCTCAGGAGCGTCCCCGGTACCGACATCGGCGTACAGGTCGATGGCCATGCCGAACACGTCGAAACCGGCACCCAGGTTGGCCGACGACGCGGGCGTCCGAACGATCGCGCCGATCACCCGGCGACCTGTTCCTGCGACGACGCGCACGAAGTCGGCCAGCGTCTGCGCGGCGCGGCCGTCGTCGATCGCCGCAGCCGCGAGCGCCAGACCGGCGTCGAGATCGTCCGCCCTGTGTGCGACGACGAGCGCAGCACCGGCGTTGAGCACCACGACGTCACGGTGGGGGCCGGGGTCGCCGGCAAGAACGCGGTGAACGGCTTCGGCGTTCTCGGCGGGCTCACCGCCTTGCAGGTCGGCAGCGGTTGCGGGCGCAAGCCCGTGTGCCGCCGGGTCGACGGTGAACTCGACGACGTCGCCATCGTCCAACGCCCACACGTTCGACACACCGGTGGTCGTCAGCTCGTCGAGACCGGCGCCGTGTACGACCCACGCGCTCGTCACTCCCTGACGGTCGAGCGCCCCGAGCATCGGTCGGGCATACGCCGGGTCGGCCACCCCGATCAACTGGTTGCGGACCCGCCCCGGATTGGCCATCGGGCCGATCAGGTTGAAGGCAGTCGGCACACCCATCTCACGGCGGGGCGCTCCCGCGTAGCGAAACGCCGGATGGAACGCCGGTGCGAAACAGAAGCCGATGCCGGCCGTACGGACGCACGCTGCCACACCCTCGGGTGTCTGCTCGATCGCGACCCCGAGCAATTCGAGCACATCGGCGGCACCGGTCTTCGACGACGCCGAGCGGTTGCCGTGCTTGCACACCGGCGCCCCGGCGGCAGCGGCCACGATGGCGGCCATCGTCGACACGTTCACCGAATTCGAGCCATCACCGCCGGTGCCGACGATGTCGACCGACGCCGCACGTTCGTCGTCGGTGAGCGGGACGATCTTCGCTTCGGCCATCGCCGCAGAGAGCAGGCCGTCGAGTTCGTCGACCGACTCACCCTTCGCTCGCAATGCAACGACGAATCCGGCGATCTGTGCCGGGGTGGCGTCGCCCAGCAGGATCTCGGACAGCGCGGCACCCGCGGCATCGGCCGAAATGTCGACTCCCGAGATGAGCGTGTTGATGACACCGGACCACCCGCCATAGGGCGCAAGCGCAGACATGGATGGCGAGACTAGGCGGGCGAGGCCCGACGGCGAGGCCGGTTGCGCTGGCGTCAGTCTTTGCGGCGGCGTTGCCGAATGATCCGCCGGCGGTCCCGCTCGGTGGCACCACCCCACACGCCGGCCTTCTCCCGAAAGCTGAGCGCATGGTCGAGACATGTCTGCTTGACGGCGCAGCTCTCGCAGACGCTCTTTGCCGCCTGCGCCTCGGCATCGTCGTCCGGGTAGAAGATCGCGGCGTCGAGACCGCGGCACGCGCCGAGATCCCACCACTTCGACGTCTCTGGACTGATCTGATGAATGGACACGTTTGCGACCCCCTGGCCCTGTCACTCGGCGGACGGCATCCCCCGCCGGCCACCGAGTCCGAATCTAGAGCCCACGCGGTGCCCGCGCGCCAGTAGAGATGTCGCGGGCCACCTGCAGCGGGCTGCGCGTGCCCGTCAGTCGCGCGGAGGTCGTCACAGGCGTTGTCGAGCAGTTCGACGACGTCGACCGCGGCGGTCGAGTCGGTCCAGATCAATCCTGTTGCGCTCGGTGTCAGACACCGAGCGCAACGGTCAGCGTTCTTCGGGGATGCCGTAGGCGCGGGCCAGCACCTGCAACGGATGCGACGGGATCCGACCGGTCTGTTCGACGATCGCGGTGTTCGCCAGGTGGCAATCACCGGCGACGACGTCGCCGTCGGCCTTCTCGATCTGCTCGCCCAGCTTCTTCGCGATCGGGATCGAGATGTCCTCGTTTCCGTCACGGAAGCCCCACATGCCGTCGATACCCGAACACTGCTGCACGAGCTTGACCTTGGCGCCGGTCAGCTTCATCAGGTCGCGGCTCTTGAAGCCGATGTTCTGGGCCCGCAGGTGGCACGGGGTGTGGTACGTGATCTTCTCGTGCGTCTCGCCCGAGAAGTCGGTGTCGAGCACGGTGTCGTCGGCCTTGTGCAGCTTCATCAGGTACTCGACGGCGTCGTAGGTGTGCGCTGAGACCAATTCGGCGTCGGCGCCACCCACGTAGTCGACGTAGTCCTTCTTGATCACGTAGCTACACGTGGGTTGGGGCACGACCACGTCGGTGCCCGTGCGGATCTCGGCGGCGAGCGTCTTGATGTTCTTCTCGGCGACCTTGGTGAACTGCTTCACGTCGCCCGAGTGCAGCCACGGAGCACCGCAGCAACCGGCATCGGAGTTGTTGCACTCGATGCCGTTGCGCTCGTAGACCTTGACGAGGTCCTTGCCGATGTCGGTCTCCTGGTATTCGACGAGACACGTCGGGAACACGGTGACCGAACCCTGCTTCTTCTGGAGCTTGATCGTGGGGCGCTGCTTGAACCACGTGGAGAAGCGCTGCTTGGCGTACGGGGGAAGCAGTCGGACCGCGGACACACCGGTGGCCTTCGCGTTGAGCTTGCGGATCAACGAGTCGGGTTCGCCCCCGACGATCTTGTTCGCCAGTGGTGCCGCGGTGGTCGCGAGCTTTCCGAGCAGATCGGTCCGGCCCATCACATTGGTCGTCGCCTTGGAGCGAGCCGACTTGTGGCCGTTCTCGTACATCATCGCGTTCGCCGCGCAGCATCAGCCGGGGGAAGTCGAGGTTCCACTCGTGCAATTCCGGGATGTACGGGCAGTTGAGGTAGCAGAGCTTGCACTGGAAGCACTCGTCGACGACCTGGTCCTGTTGGGCCGGGGTCATCTTCCCGGCGTCCTGGTCGTCGTGCTTGTCGATCATCTCGAACAGCGTGGGAAACGACGTGCAGAACGTGATGCACCGCCGACAGCCGTGGCACAGGTCGTAGACCCGCGTCAGTTCCTCACGGACGTCGGCTTCGTCCGTATAGAGCGAATGCTTCGGGTCGTATGTCGTCGTCATCGTGGGCTCCAGTAGCGGAAGGGGGACGCTCGCGAAATCACAGGGCGGCGAGACCGTCAGTGAACTTGCCGGCCTGGCTCTTCGCGGCGCGAACGAGGGTCTCGAACCAGTCGGCGATCTCGTCGAAGCCCTCGTCGCGTGCGGTCTCGGCGAAGCCCGGGTACATCTGCATGTATTCGTAGGTGTCACCGGCGATCGCCGCCTTCAGGTTCTCCTCGGTGTCGCCGATCGGCTCACCCGACGCCGGGTCACCGACCTCGGCGAGGTACTCGAGGTGCCCGTGGGCGTGGCCGGTCTCACCGTCCGCGACCGAACGGAAGAGCGCGGCGATATCGGGGTACCCCTCGACGTCGGCCTGGTGGGCGAACCACAGGTAACGGCGATTGGCCTGGCTCTCGACAGCAAACGCCTCGGTGAGGTTCTCGTGGGTCCTGGAACCTGAGAGGTCTGGCAACGGGGGTGCTCCTTGTCGAGGGCTTGATTGGGTCGGTGGTGTGGAACTCGGGTCGAGGACACCGTGGGACACGACCGGCCTCGTGGAGCACGTGCATCCCGCTACTAGGACGATCGCCGGATCTCGTGGACGAGAACGAGCAACAACTGCTGCTGCGGTGTGACCTCGCGTCCCCGAACTCGGAAGGCGTCGACGAGTTCTGCGGGCGAGTTCACACCGCCGAAGGTACCGATCGCGATTCCCGAACTGCAACCAATCCAGATTGCGCCCGGATCGATTCTGCGTGACACGATGAGCGCCGATGTCCGACAACGACCGGGTCGCCGAGATCGAGGGGGTGACGGCGAGCCGGTGGGACATCGATGCACTGCGGTCTGGTGCGCTGATCTGCCTCGTCCTCGCCATTCCGTTCACGCTGCTGGGCCTGGTGTCCGACGGTGCCCGGGTGATCTCGTTCTTCGGGGCCGTGGTGGGCTTCATCGTCGGGTCCGGGAGCGCGGCGTGGGCGCAGCGGTGTGGCACGCCACTGAGCCATGCCCTCGTCACCGCCATCGGCACCTACGTCGCCGCACAGGGTGTGTTCGTCCTCCTTCGCCTGGTGACCGACCGCGAGGTGAATTGGTTCGGCGCCTTCTTCACCCTGTCGATCGTGTCGTTCGCAGGAATCATCGGGGGCTTCCTCGGAAGCCGGATGCAGGCCAAGGGTTTCGTGCCGAGTTCACGGCGATGATCGAACGATGGGCACCCGCTTCCTGGTGATCGATGTGGCAACGACAGGATCCGCGCGCTGCTGGCGCGACGGGCTCGAGCGAGCTGGAGAGCGGCACCCCGCGCTGTCGGCTCTCGACTTCTGATCACGACCGGACGAATCCAGTGTTGACCGCAGTCCGCGCCCTAGAATCGCTCCGATGCCTTCCCGGCTGGAAGGCTGCTGTCGCATGACCCGAAAGGACCCATCCCCCGTGGATCTCGAAATCGCTGAGCCCGCCACCGACACATCGCTGTCGCGGCGGAGTCTCGTCACCCGTGTTGGCGCCGCCGGTCTGGCCGGCCTCGCCGCCGCGTTCGTCATCGATCGGAACGCGCTGGTGTCGGCCGCGGGACCGGACGAGCGTCCCGGGGTGCCGACCGAGGCCGACTCGGTGCTGCTCGCGAAGGTGATCGGTCTCGAGCTGGCGGCGAGCGACCTGTATCGGGCTGCGCTCGAGAACGCGACCGACGATCTGGCCGTGGCCGTCGGGGTCATGGCCGAGAACCACCAGGCATATGCGCAAGCGATCGCCGGCGACACCGGACTGTCGGCGGGCGTGGCCGACGAAGACCTCGTCGCCGAGTTGAAGCCGTTCTTCTCCGGTTCGAGCACCGACTTCCTCGAGAGTGCCCACACCCTCGAGCAGACCCTGGTGGCCACACACACCGATCTGATCGGCCAGTACGAGAGCTCCAACGCCATTTCGCTGACCGCATCGATTGCGGTGATCGAAGCCCGCCACGCCACGGTGCTCGCCGACCTGCTCGGCGTCGACGACCTCGACGTGCTCTTCGGCAACGACCAGTCCGCCCTCGAACTCACCGGAGACGACGCCTGATGTCTTTCGACCTCCACTCTGCAACCTCCCGCCGCGACGCGATCAAGATCGGCGGACTGACCGTCAGCCTCGGCGCCCTGATCGCTGCCTGCGGCACGGACCGTGACGGCGACGACGCCCCCGGACGCGTCGGCAACGCACCCGTCGCGACCGACCTCCCCGACTACCCCGTCGACGATGCGGTGCTCCTGCGCACGGCCTCGTCGCTCGAGTACACGGCGATCGCTGTGTACGAAGCTGCTCTCCAGATCGACGGGGCCATCCCGTCCGACCTGGTGCCCGTCGTCGAGCGCCTCATCGACGACCACCAGACGGTCGCCGACCAGATGGTCGAGCTCACCGAATCGGCTGGCGGCACCGGATGGACCTGCGCCAACCCATGGTTGATGGAACGGCTCGTCGCACCGACGATCGAACTCATCCAGTCCAACGTCGTCGGCGTTGTCCTCGACGACACGTCGATGGTCCAGGTGCTGGGCGACCAAGTCGCGATCGCGCCGGTCGTCACGACCGTGCAGGGCGACCTCACGCTGATCAGTTCGACCGACGGCCTCGCAACCGGCGACGAGATCGAGTTCGAGCGGCTCGAGGGAGCCGCGAGTGACGACGTGATGGCGTTCGCCAACGCGCTCGAGAACCTCGCAACCGCGTCCCATCAGGAACTTGCGTCGGCAACGTCGATCGTCGAAGCCCGTGTCGCTCACCTGGCGGCGGCCACCCTCGAAGCCCGCCACAGCGCAGTGCTCGCCATCGCCAGCCTCGGCCCCGAGGGGTACATCTCCCCCGCAATGGTCGGCGAAGACGTCCCCCCGAACGAACGTGGCCAGATCCGCCACTTCGCGATCGAATCGACGTTCGGCCTGACCTCGCAGATCGAGATCAAGGCCGGTCCCGGCGACCTCAACGCCGTACGCGAGAGCGTCATCCTGCAGACGCCGGCGGCCAACAGCCTCGTCTACAACGAACTCGCCTGCGACGCCTGACCGCGTCAGCGGCGTAGGCTCGCCACGGCAATGGTGAGGTGACCGGGTGGCCGCGGCACGTCTTCGGACGTGTCGAGGAAAGTCGGGGCTCCACCGGGCAGGGTGCTGGCGAGAGCCAGGTCGGGGTGACCTGACGGACGTGCAACAGAGAGAGACCGCCGATGGACGGCTTCGGGCAACCGATCACAGGTAAGGCTGAAACGGTGCGGTAAGAGCGCACCAGCGGCGTCGGTGACGACGTCGGCTCGGTAAACCCCACCCGGAGCAAGGTCGAGCAGGAAGATGGGCGGCCCGTCCGTTTCTTCCGGGTAGACCGCACAGATGGATGGCCACCGGGAGCCAAGCTCCTACAGAACCCCGCTTACAGGCCACCTCACCATTGCCACCACCTCTGAGCAGGGGAAACGGGTCAACCTGCGCCCTGCTCGACGCCCTCCGTGCACACTCCGCGCACATTTCCTCGCAACGCCGTGTCGATCGCCGCCCGCAACCGGTCGTCATCGCCCGGCATGAGGTGCCCGTAGGTATCGAGCGTCTCGCTCGCGTTCTTGTGGCCGAAGAACCGCTGCACCGACTTGATCGACACCCGCGACGAGATCAACACCGACGCGCAATGATGGCGCAGGTCGTGCGGTCGAACCGCCGACGCCGACCACCGTCGCTGCCGCCTGGTACGCCAATCCCCACACCGAGCGCCGCAACGATGCTCCCCTGTTCGACGTGAACACGAGCCCGTCAGAACCGGAACCGAACTCGGCGAGGTGGGCGGGCCAGGACATCGCGCACCGAGCCGGGCAGCGTGATTACCCGGTTGCTCGAATGCCTTCTTGGGTGAACCGGATACCGCCGGCCTCTTGCCTGACGGCGAGATCAACTGCCGGTCGATAGATCCACCGGCGCCAGCGTGACGCGCCGGAGCCACCCAGCCAGGAACCACAGGCGGATCGTCCGGAGTGGTTCGACGTGCGGGACGGTTCTGCCGCGTGAGACGTCGATACCCCCTGCCTCGAGATGTCAGCTTGATACGCGCCGATCACGACCAGGACGGCGGTGAGGGGAACCTTGTCGTCAGCAGTTGACGACGAGGTTGAACGCACGGTCCTGGAAGGCTGGTGGGACCCCGTCGTTGGACTCTGTGATCACCCTCACGGTGTCGCTGGCGGGGATGACGGTGTCGATCACACCGGCGGGCTCGCCGTTGCCGGAGCCGATGGTTGCGGTCTTCGCGCATTCGGCCACACTGCGGTTGAACCTGACGTTGTAGACCCCTGCACTCAGCCGGCTGACCGAGACGACCCGATATCCCGCCGTCAACGTCCCGTCTGCGGCGACCAGGGCAAAGGGCGGTCTCGCGGCTTCCAACGCGGTCTCGAGCGCAGCGGTCTTGGAGTTTGCTGCTGCGAGACCCGCGGCGAGTTCCTTCAGTGTCGAGTTGGTGTAGTAACCGACGACGTCGATGAAGATGTTCACCGTCCCGCGGAAGTTGTAGACCCGGATCTTGCCGTCCGGCGACAGTTTCACGTCGACCTTGTTCGGCGTCGGCGGCGCCCCCGCAGTCACGTTCAGATTCGACAGGGTCGGTACCTCGGTCAGATTCGCCGGATACACCCGGATATTCGACGTGGCGGTCGCGTTGACCGCGGTGACGTTCAACGCCACCGCCACCGCATCCGCCGGGATCGCCAATCCGCCGGTGCAGTCACCGTTCGCACCGTGCACGGTCACCTCGAAGACCTCGCCCGCACCCAACGGTGCCGACCGCAACCCAACGGTGTTGGGTGCGGTGCGGGTATCGACGAGACGGCACCCCGCGGTGGGGACGAACGTCGAGTCGGTATCGCCCGGTGCCGCATCTGCGGACCAGGCTTGAGTCACCAGCAGCGTGCACACGACCGATAACACGATCGCGGTCGCATACCAGGCTGCTGTTCGAATACGAATTGTGCTGTCCATCACGGACACCCCCTGTCAGGTCGAGCATCCGACCCGACGCCGAACGCGCCAACCAGGTTTCCACACCCCACACAACACCCGCGACGACCGACTGTCACACCCCGAGCGGGTCCTCGAGAAGCTCGCACCGGGCGCGGGTGACTTTGGTGATCACCCGCCATCGGCGGACGCCCACGAGGTCGCGCCGCCACCGACCGAACCCGGCTACCTGTAACGCGAGGGCATGCCCGCGAGCAGACTCAGGCAAACGACGACACCGGCCGCCCGACTCCAGGCCGAGGTCGATCGACTCGGAGACCACCATCGTCCGACACTCCGCGCACACGTATTCCGGCAAACGTCGTGAAGTGATGAGAACTGCCGGACGGTGAAACTGCAGCTGGGCCAGCACTTCGGGACATCGCCCCAGGTTGCGGGATCGCGCCGAACAAACCCCGCTGACAGGCCACCTCACCATTGCCGCCGGGCACACCGATCACCGGCCGCGCTGCTGCGGGGACGTACCATCGCAGCGTGGTTCGGCCAGCAGACATCCCCCGTGTCGACGGGATCGAAGAACTCGAACCGGTCGGTCAGGGCGGCTTCGCAACCGTGTATCGCGGCCGCCAGCCCGCATTCGGGCGCGACGTCGCCGTCAAGGTGCTGCAGGCGTCAGGTCTGAATCCCGACGACCAGCGTCGATTCGAACGGGAATGTCGAGTGATGGGCACCCTGTCGGGACATCCCGGCATCGTGACGCTGTACGACGCCGGCTTCACCGCGGACGGCCGCCCGTATCTCGTCATGCCCTACTTCCCGGACGGCGCGCTCGACGACCGGCTCGCCTCCGGCCCGATGACGTGGCAGGAGGTGTCCGTCCTCGGTGTTCAACTCGCCGGTGCGCTCGAGACCGCCCACCGTGCCGGCGTCGTCCATCGCGACATCAAGCCGGGGAACGTGCTGCGCTCGCACTATGGCAGCCAACTCAGCGACTTCGGCATCGCCCGGTTGGAGGGTGGGCACGAGACGCGAAGCGGGGTCGTGACCGCGTCGATCGCGCACGCGCCGCCCGAGATCCTCGATGGCGGGCCCCCGACCGAAACCGCCGATGTGTACTCGCTCGGCTCGACGCTCTACCAAGCGCTCGTCGGTCGATCGGCATTCAGCCGCACCGAGGACGAGTCGCTGGTGGCGATGGTCCGACGGGTCATGGTCGACCCGGTTCCCGATCTCCGTGACCTCGGCGTGCCGAGCGCCATTGCGCTCGTGGTCGAGACTGCAATGGCCAAGGATCCCGCCGACAGGTACCCGACGGCCGAAGATCTCGGTCGGGCGCTCCAGCAGGCGCAGGCGACGCTGGGCCTCAACGTCACCGACCTGCTGGTCGTCGGCAACGCACCGCCATCGCGAACCACGCACATGCGGCCGGTCGCCATCCCGCCCCCTGGCAGCTTCCCCGGCGGTGTTCGACCCCCGCAGATCCCGGAGCCGAGCCCCACACCGCAGGTCTCGTCCCCGTATCAGGCGACCACACCACTCGTCACCGCGGTGTCGCCCACCGCCCCCTCCCCCGGCCCAGCGGTGTCGCCTCGGGCGCAGAGCGGCATGCGGTGGGCGATTCCGATCGGCGTCGGGGCAGCCCTCGCTGCGACGATCGCCGCCTTCGCACTCTGGCCGCGGGATCAGAACGATGCCGTCCCCACGCCGGTGGACAGCGCCGTGCCCTCGGTTCCCGAATCGGCCGCACCCGGGACGACGACCGTCGGTGACCCCACGACGACCATTTCCGAGGCGACCACGACGGCGCCACCGGACGCAAGCGTCGACGACCTGACCGAGGCCGTCCTCGCCGCGTCGTTCGACGTGGCCCGCGCGACCGACATCGACGGTTTCACGTTCTCCGACATCGACGGCATCGACTACGACCAGCGCCGCACACTCCTCGTCGCAGTGCGGGAGCTCGGTCCTCCCGGCGCGGCAGACCCCACCCCGGCCACGGAGCCGGCCGTCTTCGAGATCCCGATCGCACTGGGGGACGCGCCCCCGAGTTCGGAGTCGACGCTCGATTTCTCGTCGGCAGCGGCCCGACCGCTACTCGGGCCCGACGGCGCCCCGTACGGTCTCGACCTCGACGTCGAAGGCACCACGCTGCTCGACGACGGTGGCGTGCTCGTGGTCTCCGAGGGGAGCCAGGAGTCGGGCAGCGTCGGCGGACCGTTCGTCCACCGCTCGGATGCCGAGGGACGTTTCCAGTCGGCCTTCCAGATTCCTGACTGGTATCTCGCCGACCCATCCGGCACGCAAGGCTTCATCCCCCGACGCGGGCTCCACGGCATCACCCACCGACCGGGAGTCGCCGGGCAGGTGGTCGTTGCCGTCGAGGCTCCGCTCGCCCAGGACCAGAACGCGTCCGAACCGACCGAGCCGAAGTTCGCACGCCTCATCGCGTTCGACACGGCGACCGGACAGGCCACCGCGGAGTGGGCGTATCCACTCGATGTCGTCTCCGCGGCAGCCGTTGCGGCCAACGCGGGAGCAGCGAGCTTGGTCGTCGACATCGCTGCCCTGAACGACGAATCACTCGTGGTCCTCGAGTCGACCTGGTCGGACACCGGCGTCCAGTTCTTCTCGATCTTTCGAGTCGACCTCGACGAGGGCACGACGCCGAGCGCGGCACTCCCGCCGCCATTGGAGAAGACGTTGATCACCGTCTCGGGCGTCGACCTCACCGATGACGTCACCCCGTTCGGCAGCATCGGCCGAGGCCCGACGTTGCCGGACGGACGACCCTCGGTCGTGCTCGCCACGGACAACACCTCGGCCGACGCTGCGACGCGGATCGTCGTACTCGGTCTCGAGCCCGCGGGCTGAATCGCCGGCGACCGCTGCACACGGGTCCGCCAGGCGACCGCTCAATCGTCGTCGAGCTCGACGGTCTCGTTGAACGCCGACAGGATCGGGCGACGCCCGCGGATCTCGACACGACAGATGCTCGCGTGGTCGAGGTGACAATTCCAGGAGATCCCGATGTCGACCCCGAGCGCCCAGGCAACCGACGACTTCATCGGTGACACGTGGCTCACCACGAGGACGTTCTGATGTGCGGCACGCTCCACCAGTTCGTCACACGCGCTCCGGACGCGTCGGTCGAGCGTCGCCAACGATTCGCCACCCTCCGGTACGTACGAGAAATCGCTGCGCCAGGTCTGCCAGACCTCGGACGGAACATCGGCGTGAGGGACTCCCTCGTACACCCCGTAGGCGAGCTCGATCCATCGCTCGTCGATCTCGACCGGGAGCCCGAAGGCCGCGGCAGTCTGCTGAGCCCGCTTGAGCGGACTCGAGATGACCACGTCGATCCCACCATCCAGATCGGACAGGTGACGGGCCGCTGCCTCCGCCTGACGGCGCCCGCGCTCGTCGAGATCCTGATTCAGTCGGCCCTGCAGCAGCCCGGCCTCGTTGGCCGCCGTTCGGCCGTGTCGCAACAAGATCAGCACGGCGCCGAGTGTGTCACATCACCGAGGCGCCGGTCGGTTTCACCCGAAGCGTTCGGGCGTCGTGATCAACCGTCCATCTGCGAGGAACCGGCGTCGCCGCACGGAATCGCTCAGGCCGTTCGTTCGCCACAACCACACGCAGACCGCGACACCGACGACTTCGAGCACCACGCTCACCACGCCCCGGTCCGCGATCGGGATGCCATCGTCGGAGAACTCCAGACCGGTGAACGGCCACCAGAACGTGTCGGTGTCGTTCCACGCCGCGTCGAACACGAGGTGGAGGAACAACCCGATCGGGAGACCCAGCAACGTCTTGCGAATCGGGCTCCCCCGCGGCGTTGCCAGCATCACCACTGCGAGGAGGGCGATGCTGACCGTGATGCTGTGCAGCGCCCGCGCTCCACCGAAGACGACGTCGACGCCGGGCAGTACCGCCCCGACGATCAGCAGCCGGTTGTCGAAGCTCGGATCACGAAAGACGAAACCGATCGTGACGACGGCCGTCGCAATGAACCAGAAGAACACGTCGAACGCTCAGAAGACGAGCATGCGACCGCAGCTGGGGCAGTCGGCAACCCCGTCCGAGCCGGCTGCTTCGTCCTTGACGTCGTCGACCTCGGCAGCCGACAGGTCGATGTGACACCCCTCGCACCGGTGGCCGACGAGCTTCGCCACCGCCACTCCCGACGAGGCCCGGATGCGGTCGTATCGCGCAAGCATCGTCGCGCTGAGTGCATCACGCCGCGCCGCGCGCTCGGTGGCCAACGACTCCAGCTCGGCATCGATCTCCGACGTCGCCCGTTGCAGCGCCGCATCGGCCGACCCGACCGCGTCGCGCAGACCCTGTTCGGACCGGAGATGTTCGGTCAACCGGTCGTCGATCGTCGACTGCTCCTCGAGTGCCTCGATCTCGGTGGTGTCGAGCGCGTCGGTCTGCTCGTCGAGGATTGCGATCTCGTGCATCAACGCCTCGGCCTCGCGCGGCGCGATCACCGTCTTCAGCTGGGCCTCGAGGCGCTCCTTGTGGCTCGCGATCTCGGCCGCATCGGTCTCGGACCGCTCGATGATCGCGGTCAATTCGTCCATCCGGTCCCGCATCGAACTGCGGCCACGCTCCCACTCGCTCAGCTGTTCGGTCATCGCAGCGAGCTGATCGCGCTCCGGCGCACGCTCACGGCGGTGCGTCAGTTGGTCGGCCTCGGTGTCGACCCGCTGAAGGTCGAACAGACGGGTGGCAGCGGTGTCCGGCGCACCCGACTCGTCGGCGGTGGAGTCCGTGGCATCTGCAGCGTCGGTCATCATCCGCATCATGCCACGCTGCACCGAACCGCGTTCATTCACATCCCGTCGACGGGGATCGGCGGACGCCGACCGCGTCAGCAGGGTGAGATGTTCCGACCGATCGCCACCGATGGGAGCGGGTGGTTCGGATCGAGGTTGTCGGGTGCGATCGTGGTCCCCAGATCGGTCTTGGCCGTGATGACCACGATCGGCGTCGTTTCGACCGGGGCGGGCTCGGTGGGATCTGCGGGCGGAGGCGGCTCGGTCTGGAACTGATCGGCCGCGGCCGGTGGCGCCTCGCCATCCTCGGGAACGACCGGCTCGCCACCTGAGGTGCCGATCACGGTGACCTCGCACTCGTTGCCCGGCAGCACGAGGCGGGCATTCGCGCGCTCCGGCGGTGCAGGGCCATCCCAATCCTCGGCCGGTGTGCCGAAGTGGGCGCCGTCCATGTAGTTCTTCCAGATCAGCGCCGGATACGTGCCACCCTGCACGTTTGTGAACTCGAAGCCCCTGATGCCGACCATCTTCGTGTACGCATCCGGGTCACCGACCCACACCGCCGTGGCCAACTGCCTGGTCCCGCCGGCGAACCAGGCGTTGGTGTTGTCCTGCTGCGTGCCGGTCTTGCCGAAGGCCGGGCGACCGTCGGCGAGCGGCGCCCGTTGGCGACCCGTGCCGTACGAAATGGTGCCCTTGAGGATGTCGACGGTCTCCAAGGCGACATCACGATCGAGGATGTCCTTGCCCGGATCGAAGTGGGTGTGCACACGGTTGCCGTCGGCATCATCGATGAACTCGACGTAGTAGGGCTGCTGGTGGACGCCTTCGTTGGCGAGGGTCTGGATCCCTGAGGCCATGTCGAGCGGTGTCATCTCGTTGGCACCCGTCGCGTAGCTGGCGAACGGCTGGACCGGCTCACGATCGGTCTCGGGCTGGCCCCGGTACAGGTAGGGCGACTCCGCCATCCGGTAGGTCATGTCGACCACCCGGTTGAGCCCGACGATCTGCGACAGCCGAGCAAAGCCGCAGTTGACCGAGCGGGCGGTGATGTCGCGCAGGTTGCCGACGAAGCCGGACACGCCTCCGGTGATCTTGAAGATCGGGTCGCTCGGATCGCCGGTCGGCAACGCACAGCCGACGCGTCCGTCGATCTCGTCACCGCCCTGAGCTCCCGCCTGGATCGCCGCCGCGAGGATGAAGAACTTGATGCTCGACCCGGTCTGACGCGGGCTGAGCGCCATGTTGAGTTCGCGCTCGCCGGGTTTGAACCCACTGCCACCGACCATCACCCGGATCGCACCGGACTCGACGTCGAGCGACACGATCGCGGCGTCGAACCCCTCGTCCGTCTCGGGCAACAGGTCCCGAGCGCGCTCGGCCGCGGCCTGCATGCCGGGCTTGAGCGTGGTGTGGATCCGCAGTCCCCCTCGGAACAACTGGTTGTACCGCTGCTCGGGGGTCGCTCCCAGGATCGTCGAGCGGTTGAGGAGGTAGTCACGCAGCGCCTCGGTGAAGTACGTGCGACGGTTCTCACGACCCGGGATCACCTTGACCCGCTCGGGCAGCACGAAATCCTCTTCGAGGAAGTCGGCTTCGTCCTGGGTGATGACCTCTTCGGTCACGAGCCGATCGAGGACCTGGATCCAACGGGCACGACTGCGTTCGGGCTCGTTGATCGGGTCGAACCCCGACGGCGACCGTACGAGACCGGCGAGGAACGCCGCTTCGATGAAGTCGAGGTCGGCGGCGGTCTTGCCGAAGTAGGTCTCGGCAGCAGCCTGGATGCCGTAGGCGTTGTTGCCGAAGAAGACGGTGTTGAGATACCGCTCCAAGATGACTTCTTTGCTCTGCTCCTTCTCGAGTCGCTTCGCGTACTGGATCTGGAGAAGCTTGTAGCGGCCGTCCCGTTCGAGGCCTGCGAGGAAGTCGTTCTTGACCACCTGCATCGTGATCGTCGACGCGCCCTGCTGCGGTGCATCAGACGCGAAGTTCGACAGGGTGGCGCGGAAGAGGCTGCGCACGTTGACGCCATCGTGGGTGAAGAACTCCTTGTCCTCGATGACGAGGAAGGCCTGGACGACGTGCGCGGGGATGTCGGCGTACTTGATCGGCTGCGAGTTCTCCAGCTCGTACACCGCGATCTCGTTGCCGTCGGCGTCGTAGACGTAGGTCCGCTGGGCGAGCGGCTGGAATTCGGGGAGGACCACCGGGTCCTCGGAGTGGGCGTTCGCGATGTCCCACAGTCGGGGGGCCACCGCGACGACGATCGCCACGATCAACAGTGCGCCCGCTGCGATGACGAGCAGCATTCGGGGGATCCACGCGAGACGTTGCACAGTGGATTCGACGTTAGTGCTGGCCACGAGTCGAGTGACGTCATGCGGCATCGTTCACATCGGGCGCGGCTGCATGTCCGGGCGCCGGTCGGCCCCACCCCGACCGCTAGCGTCGGTGCCGATGAGCGATCCGTCGAGCCCCTTCCCCCACAAGCCGTTCCGCTTCGGTGTGCAACTCCAGCAGAGCCCGACCGGCGCCGCCTGGGTCGAGCAGGCGAAACGGATCGAGGGGCACGGCTACGACGTCGCGACCATGCCCGATCACTTCGACGCGCAGTTCGCCCCCGTGCCGGCACTGCAAGCAATCCTCTCGGCAACGACCACGCTCCGTGCGAGCGCGCTCGTGTTCGACAACGACTACAAGCACCCGCTCGTCCTGGCCAAGGAGCTGGCCACGATGGACGTGCTGTCCGACGGGCGCATCGAGATCGGGCTCGGCGCCGGCTGGATGATCGCGGACTACGAACAGGCGGGGATGACCTACGACCGCGCAGGTGTGCGCATCGACCGGTTCGTCGAAGGTCTCACGGTGATCAAGGGTGTCATGGGCGCCGGTGCGTTCTCCTTCGAGGGCGAGCACTACACGATCCGCAACCACGATGGCTTCCCCACACCCGTGCAGTCGCCCCACCCTCCGGTGATCATCGGCGGAGGCGGACCCCGGGTGCTCGGGATCGCCGCCCGCGAGGCGGACATCGTCGGCGTGAACGGAACCATGCATGCCGGAGTCGTCGGACCCGAAGCGATCTCGACCATGACGCGCGCTGCCGTCGTCGACAAGGTGGCCATCGTTGCCGATGCCGCTCGCGCCGCAGGGCGCCTCGATCACATCGAGATGAACGTGCGGACGTTCTTCGTCTCGGTCACCGACGACCGCGACGGCCAGATCGCGGCGATGGCCGGCATGATCGGCGTCGAGGAGCAGATGATCCGCGAGTCACCGTTCGCGCTGATCGGCTCGGTCGATCAGATCGTCGAGGACCTCATCGCCCGACGGGAAGCATTCGGGTTCAGCTACGTGATCGTCGGCGCCAACGAGATCGACAGCTTCGCCCCGGTGGTGGCGAAGCTCGCGGGCACCTGAAGCTCGACCCGCGTCACCACCGTTCAATCGTCGAGCAGGCGCATCGCTCGGTCGCTGGCAACGGCCGCACGACTGCGGAGTCGTTCGGCGCCGTCTCCGTCACCCATCAATTCGGCGACGTCTGCGAGTTCGGCCAGACGTTCGGCGGTCTCGACGGCAACCTCGGCGCCGGGGCGGTCGGCCATCAGCCGAAGCGGTAGTCCTTGGGCAGCACCACGATGCCCTCGTCGCTGGTTGCATACCGTTCTCGGTCCTGCTCCGGCTCGAGGCCGATGCGCGTCCACTCGGGCACGTTGACGTTCTTGTCGATGATGCAGCGGTGCAACCGTGCGCCGGGGCCCACGTGCACGCCGGGGAAGATGATCGAGTCGGTCACGTGCGCGTCGTGGTCGATGAAGGTTCCGGGCCCGATGATGGATCGCTCGACATGGGCGCCGCTCAGAATCGACCCCTGACACAGCAGGCTGTCGTCGACGAACGGCGGCTCGCCGCCACTCCCCCGTGACACCTTGGCCGGCGGGAGCGCCTTACGCGACGTGAACACGGGCCACCTGTCGTTGTAGAGGTTGAAGACCGGGACCGGGGCGACGAGGTCCATGTTGGCGTGGAAGAACGCGTCGAGGGTCCCGACATCGCGCCAGTACCCGCGCTCACGGTCGTCCTGGCCGGGAATCGTGTTCTGCGAGAAGTCGTACACGCGAGCGTCGCCCGCTGCCGTGAGTGCGGGGATCACGTCGCCACCGAGATCGGTGTACTGGTTCGTGCCCGGCGTGACGATGTCGATCAGGGTCTCGGTGTTGAACACGTAGTTGCCCATACTCGCCAGGCAGCGCGTGTCGTCACCGGGCATCGTCGGCGGATCGTCGACCTTCTCGTGGAAGTCGATGATCCTGCCGTCCTCGGCGGCCTCGATGACACCGAAGTCGCGGGCCTCGTGCCTGGGCACCGGAATCGCTGCGACGGTCACGCCGGCATCGTTGTCCATGTGCTCCGCGACCATCTGGCGCGGGTCCATGCGATAGATGTGATCGGCGCCGAACACGCACACGATGTCGGGACGCTCGTCGTGGATCAGGTTGAGGTTCTGATAGATCGCATCGGCCGATCCCTGGAACCAGTGTGGACCGCGTCGCATCTGCGCCGGAACCGGCGTGACGTAGTCGTCGAGCATCGCCGAGAAGCGCCACGTCTGCGTGATGTGGCGGTCGAGACTGTGGCTCTTGTACTGCGTGAGGACGACGATCTTCCGATAACCGGCGTTGGCGAAGTTCGACAGCGCGAAGTCGATCATCCGGTACGTACCGGCAAACGGGACCGCCGGCTTCGCCCGGTCGTTGGTCAGCGGCTGGAGCCGCTTGCCCTCTCCACCGGCGAGGACGATCACGAGCACGTTCGGGTCGACAGCCATCACCGTTCACCGTATACGGATCGGGTGTACCGAAACCCAAACGTCAGGAAATCGACGGTCAGCCGTCGGCGGCGAGCTCGGCGTACAGCTCCGCATAGCGCCGGGCCGGCTGTTGCCATGACCAATCGACGCCCATGATCCGCTTCTGGAGGGACAGGCGCTGCCGCTTCTTGCCGACCCGCCGCGCAGCACGGAACATCGCGGCGAGGAGATGCGCTGGCGTGACGTCGCGTGCGACGAATCCGAGGCCGTCCGTGTGGTCATCGGCGTCGGGAACCGTGTCGACCAGCCCGCCCACCGCGGTCACCACCGGGAAGGTCCCGTACCGCATCGCCTGCATCTGCGTCAGCCCACAGGGCTCGAACCGGCTCGGCATCAGGAACACGTCGGCACCGGCGAACATGAGATGCGACAGCGCCTCGTCGTAGCCCTCGACGAACGCGAACGACTCGGGGTGAGCAGCGACCAGCGCGTGGAGCTCAGCCGCGAGTACAGCGTCGCCCGATCCGAGGATGCCGAGGCGCATGGGAATCTGGTCGAGCAGCGGGATCAACGGAACGAGGAGATCGATCCCCTTCTGTTCGGTGAGGCGGGTGACGACCGTGGCGAGGGGGGTCTCGTCGTGCACGAACCCGAGTCGATCGTGCAGCGCGGCTCGACAGGTGGCTTTGCCGTCGAGCGCCTTCGCAGTGAACGTTGCGGGCAGGAGCGGATCCGTCGCGGGGTTCCACACATCGGTATCGATGCCGTTGACGATGCCGACGAGCACGGCGGTCCGATCACGGAGCGGACCGTCGAGGCCGAACCCGTCGGCGGGAGTCTGGATCTCGGTGGCGTAGTTCGGAGACACGGCGACGATCCGGTCGGCGAGCGCCAACGCACCGGACAGCGGATTCGTCCCGCCCCACCACTCGTAGTGCAGTCCGTCGGGCCCGATCAGGTCGAGCCACGTCCCGTCGGCGATGCCCTGGTAGGCGAGGTTGTGGATCGACACGACGGTGGGTGGTGCGTCGGGGCCGAATGCGGCACGTGCTGCTCCGGTGTGCCAGTCGTTGAGATGAACGACATCGGGCCGCTCCCGCAGCACGAGCGCGGCGACCGCGCGGCTGAACCGGAAGAACCGCTCGCTGTTGTCGGGCCATCCCGTCCCGTCGGCCTGCAGATACGGATGCGGTCGAGCCATGCCCGGCACCGAGATCAGCGTGAGCGGCCCCACGACCGGATGGTGCCCGCGCCGCACGACGGCGGCCCCGACCCAGTCGGGAACCGCGAGATCGAACGTCGTCTCGTCGACCAGCGAAATCCCGCCGTAGTCGGGCATCACCAGGTCGAGATCGACTCCGGCCCGTCGGAGCTCCGCCCCCAATCCCGCCGCTGCCGCAGCGAGCCCGCCGACCGTGGCAACCGGAGACAGTTCGGCAGTGGCGAAGAGGACGCGCATCTCCTCATCATGACGCCGCTCGCCGACCGACGCCACCCTCCACCCGCTGTGCCAACGGGCGCGGCCAATCGTGCGGCGACGGTGGATACGGTCGACGCGATGCGATCAACGGTGGTCCTTGCGTCACTCGTCGTGGCCACGTTGGCGGGGGCGGCGTGCGGGAGCGACGCCAGCGGCGACGACCCACCGCCGACCACGCTCGCTCCCGGCATCGAGACCACCGACCCGCCCACGACCGAGGTGCCGACGTCGGTCGCGGTGACGCAGGCGGCCGGCGAGGAGCGCTTCCCCGACGTCCTCGACGCCAGCGCCGAGCGGGTGGCCGACACGTGGACGATCTCGGCGACACTCTCGTCGCCGTACGACGCTCCCGAGCGGTACGCCGACGCGTGGCGCGTGGTCGGCCCCGACGGCACGGTCTACGGCGAACGGATTCTCACCCACGACCACGCCAACGAGCAACCGTTCACCCGCTCCGAATCCGGCATCGAGATCCCCGACGACGTCACCGAGGTGATCATCGAAGGGCGCGATCTCGAAGGCGGCTACGGCGGAGCGACGTTCACCCTTCGACTTCCGAACTGATCGGGGCGGGCTGTCCGCGAATCGTGTTGACTGTGATGCGTGTCGTCCGACTCCACCGAAACGCCGCCCACCACGTCCGCCCTGCCACCCGACGGGTACGAGGCCCTGGGCGACGACATCCGTCTCGTCGGCCGCATCCTCGGTGACGTCGTACGCGAACAGGCCGGCACCGAGACCTTCGAGCTGATCGAGTCGGTCCGCCGCTCCGCCGTCACCGGCCGCCGGAGCGGCACGAGTTCGGTCGCCGAACTCGAGGCGCTGCTCGGAACCCAGCCCATCGATCGGGTGCTCAACGTGATCCGCGCCTTCGATTGGCTGTCGCTCCTGGCGAACACCGCAGAGGACCTCCATGTCGAGCGACGTCGCCGCCATCATCTGAGCGTCGGCACCGGCGCACAACGCGGCAGCCTCACTGCGACGTTCGACGAACTGCTGGAAGCTGGGGTTGCGCCCGAGGCGATCGTCGACGTGCTGACCGAACTCGAGGTGAGCCCGGTCATCACCGCGCATCCCACCGAGGTCCGTCGCAAGACGATTCTCGACGTCCTCGTCGACGTCGGCGACCTCCTCGACCGCCTCGACCGCCTCACCCCGGCCGACCGACGTCGAAACGAGATCGTCCGCGAACTCGAGGCGCGCATCCTCACGCTCTGGCAAACCGCCATCCTGCGGTTGTCGAAGCTACGCGTCCGCGACGAGATCAACGAGGCCCTGCGCTACTACGACGCCAGCCTGTTCGAGACCATTCCCCGCCTCGCGGCCGATCTCGAGGCGCTCGCAGCCGATCGCCTCGGATCGTCGCCTGCCGACACTTCACGAGTCGTCAACATGGGCTCCTGGATCGGCGGCGACCGCGACGGCAACCCCTTCGTGACCGCAGACGTGATGCGCCTCGCACTGGGTCGGCAAGCGACGATCGCCCTGCAACACCACCTCGACGAGCTCCTGCGGCTCTCGATCGAATTGTCGATGTCCTCCCGGCTCATCACGCCCACCGTCGCCCTCCTGCGTCTCGCCGACGCGTCAGGCGACGACTCACCGTTCCGGGCCGACGAGCCCTACCGGCGCGCGCTGCGTGGCATGTACGCCCGACTCCATGCCTTCAGCGCGGACGTTCTCGGCGACGGCGTCGACGAACTCTCGTGCCCGACTCCCCGGGTCACCCGCCCGCGCTACGGGTCGCTCGACGAACTGATCGGCGACCTCGACACCGTGGCCGACTCCCTCCGGTCGCACGGTGCAGGAGAGCTGGCCGCCGTCTCGGTACATCCGGTCCAACGATCGATCGCGATCTTCGGGGCACATCTCTGCGGACTCGACATGCGCCAGAACTCCGCGGTCCACGAACGCGGTCGTCGGGGATCTGCTCGCCCAGGCGCACGTCACCGATCGCTACCTCGACCTCGACGAGCGCGCCCGCGTCGACATCCTGACCGCCGAACTCGCGACGCCGCGCCTCCTGCGCCACCCGACGGCGAACTACGACGAACAGACCGTCGGCGAGATGGCCGTCCTCGACGAGGCGGCGGTGTCGATCGGGCGTCTCGGTCGGCACGCCGTCCCGCACTACGTGATCTCGATGGCGACGGCTGTGAGTGACGTGCTCGAAGTCGCCGTGCTCCTCAAGGAGGTCGGCCTGGTCCGCGTGGCGAGCGACGGCCGGTCGGCGACGACGCAACTCGACATCGTCCCGCTGTTCGAAACCATCGGCGACCTCGCGGGTGCATCGCAGACCCTGCACGACCTCCTCCATCACGAGACATATCGCCAACTCGTGACGTCCCGCGGGAATCGGCAGGAGGTGATGATCGGCTACTCCGACTCCAACAAGGACGGCGGATACCTCTCCTCCCAGTGGAATCTCTTCGACGCGCAGGCCACCCTGGTCGACACGGCACGAGCGGCGGGCGTCCGGCTCCGCCTCTTCCACGGACGCGGCGGCACCGTCGGCCGCGGTGGCGGACCGGCCTATCAGGCGATTCTGGCGCAACCGCCGGGCTCGGTCGATCGCTCCATCCGGGTCACCGAGCAGGGCGAGATGGTGGCAGCAAAATACGCACAGCCGGCGCTTGCGCGCCGCAACCTCGAGACGCTCGTGGCAGCGACGATCAGCGCCTCGTGCGGCACGACCGAAGCGTCGGCCACCTCACCCAGTCACAGCGGGGCGATGCGCGAGCTGGCCGACACGGCATTCGATGCCTATCGATCGCTCGTGTACGGCGACGACCGTTTCGTGACGTTCTTCCGCCAGATCACCCCGACGAACGAGATCGCCAGCCTCAACGTCGGCAGCCGTCCCGCCTCGCGGAAGCGGTCCGACGCGATCGAGGACCTGCGCGCCATCCCGTGGGTGTTCGGCTGGACCCAGTGCCGGCTGATGATTCCCGCGTGGTACGGAGCAGGCAGTGCGTTCGAGGCCTTTGCCGGATCGGATGCATCTCACGCCGACCTGCTGCGCGAGATGTATTCGTCGTGGCCGTTCTTCGGCACCATCATCGACAACATGGGCATGGTGCTCGCCAAGGCCGACATCGACATCGGGCGCCGATACGCCGACGTGCTCGTGACCGATGACGACATGCGGCGCGACATCTTCGGCCGGATCGAGGACGAGCATCGGATGACCCGCGAGTGGCACGAGCGCATCACCGGGTCGCCCGACCCGCTCAGCGACAACCCACTGCTGGCACGCAGCCTTCGCAACCGGTACCCATATCTCGATCCGTTGCACGTCCTGCAGGTCGACCTTCTCCGACGCCATCGCGACAGCGAACCCGACGCCGACGGGCTCGACCTCGTCCAGCGCGGCATCCAACTCACGATCAACGCGATCGCGACGGGGATCCGCAACTCGGGATGACGCGTCGTCCGGTGGGACGACACCGGAATGGTCGGCTAGCATTCTCGACCGAGGTCATCGGGATTGTGCCCGACCGAGGACGCCAGATCGGAGGCCGCTCATGGCCATCGTGGAACATTCCGAGTTCGCCCCGCTCGACAACGTGATCGAGCCTGCCTGGTGGTCGGGCAGCGCGCCGCTCGATGCTCACGAGTTCACCATCGACTGCGGTGACCTCGCGATCGGCGCCGCCGACCTCGTGCACGACAGCGAACTCGGCCATCGCATGCGCGACACCTACGACCGGATCGGACTCGTTCGTCTCACCAACACCGGCCTCTCCGACCTCATCGACATGCGCGCCGCCGCCAAGCTCGTGATCGACGCCGAGATGCCGTACGACGGCGGGGCGAACCCCCGCGACAACATCGCTCCCAACGTGTACGAGGTCGGGGCACCACTGGCGGCGTGGCTCCACTACCACCACGAGATGGCCTACGTCGGGCGCAGTACCCGGGTCATCAGCTTCCTCGCCGCCGACGTGCTTCCGCCCCCAGGACCCGATGACGGCGGCGTCAGCAGAGGCGCCACCTTCGTCTCCGACTCGATCGGGGCCACCGACAAGCTGCTCTCCACCGACTTCGGCCAGAAGCTCAAGGACCTCGGTGTCTGCTACCACCGCAACCTCACCGACCGAGATGCGTTTGTCGGCAAGACCGAGTACGGCGTGTACAACCACTGGCAGAAGTCGTTCGGTACCGACGACCCCGAGGTCGCCGCCAGCCGCGCCCGCGACCAGCGACTCGCCGTCGAGTGGGGCCCCGATCGCCTGCTGAAGACCCGCTTCTACTGCCCGGCGTTCGAGTACTTCGACCGGCTCGACCGCAACGTGCTGTACAGCAGCCTCGCCGACCACGGCATGTGGTTCGACACGTGGCCCCTGGTGCAGCATCTCCCCTACGAGGAGCGACCGCTGCACATGACCTTCGGCGACGACAGCGAGATCTCCCCCGCCGAAATCCAGGAGTGGATCGACCTCTACGACGAGTTCGGCATGCCGATCAACTGGCAGCGGGGCGACGTCGGGGTGATCTGCAACTACCGGTGGGCGCACGGCCGCCCCGGCATCCGGCTCGCCGACGGCGAGGCGCGCACGCTCGGCGTCGTGCTGGGCGACCAGTACGACCGCGTCGGAGTTCGCCCCGACAAGTGGTGACCGGGATCGCCGTCAGTCGACCGTCGGTGTTGCCAGCACCGATCGGGTGACGAAGTCGGCGATTCGCTCCACGTCCCACCCGAGACGACGGAGATCGAGCACTTCGCGCGGATCACTCGTCACGTTCCAGGTGAACAACATCATCGTCGTGTCACCGTCGAGGACGTCGAGCAACGGTTCGATCTGCGCACACGCGTAGCTGATGACGGGATCGCCGGCGTCACGCCGTTGGAGGAATCCGTCTGGCGAGCGCAGGTGAACCGCGAGTTCACCGTGTTCGAGACATGCCGTGACCCAGCAGCGATTCCACTGACGGAAGGTGTCACGCGGGTCGTCGCCGCCCGCGACACCCTCGAACAGCTCGACGGCGCGCATCGGGAGCTGCAGCACGAACGCCTGGATGGCGTCGTCGACGGACAGCGAAATGCCGATATGCCGTTGCGCTCGACACGCCGGCGATCGCGGCCACGTCGGCGAGACGTTCCGGCGGGGCGCCATGGGTGGCCACCCACTCCTGCACCGCGTCGATCAGGCGTTCGTGGGTGCGGCGGGTGTCGGCGCGCTCCGAGATGTCCCGCCCTGCGAGTGCGGTGAGATCTGCCCTGTCCTCGGCCACGGCCGTACGATACAGTCGATGCCGACATGAGACTCTGTTCTCATGTCGTGCGTATCCGTCATCACATCTGGAGGACCCGGCATGATCCCTGCCCAACAGCACTCGGCCACCACACCACGGGTTGCTGCGTTCGACACGTGGATCCGCGGGCGGTTCGTCGACCTCAACACGGCGTTGGAGGACCGGTACGCCGAGCAGGAGAACCGCGTCGACGTCCGCGGTGTCGGCGACGATCTGAAGGCACAACTGGTCGACGAGGGCCGTGAGCTGATCGCCGCGCTGCTGGACGAAGGCAACACCGACGAGGGATTCGACCTGGCCTTCGAACTCCTGGGCAATGTCGGCTACTACATGGCGGCCTGCCGTCGGCACGAGATCACCGAGCCGAGCCGCGAACGGACGTCGCCGCTGGTGGAGGCGTCCGCTCTCGCGATGCACCTCGGGGCCACCGTCGGCACCGCGCCCCGATTCGTCGCAAGTCACATGGAGACCTACAACCGTGCGGTGAACGGCACCTACCGCACCTTCACCTGGCGAGCAGCGGAAACCACGTTCCTCGACTACAACACCCGCTCGGTGTTCAAGTACATGCGCGCGGCCGATGCCCTCGGCCGGATCCACCCGATGGGCGTGTCACACCCGGCCGTCCACGACCTGCTGATCGACGCTCGCGGCGCGCTGCAGGATGTGCTCGCCCTCAACACCGAGCTCGGGCGCCGGCTCGACGTCGACGACTTCTTCTTCTGCGTGCGCCCCTACTACAAGCCGTACCGGGTCGGATCCCAGGAGTACCGGGGTGCGAACGCCGGCGACTTCGCCGCGTTCAACCAGCTCGACATGCTGCTCGGACTGTGCAGTCCCACCGATCCGTCGTACACCCAGGTCGTGCTCGAGAAGTTCCCGTACCTGACCCCCGACGAGCAACGGCGGCTGCACGAGTCGTTCCGGCACCCGAACCTGCTCGACAGCCTCCTCGCCCAGACCGACCGCCGCGACCAAGCGTGGTTCCAGCGGCACGCGACGGCATTTCTCGACGTGTGCGCCGCCCACGGCGCCGTCGCCGCGCAGCATCACGACGATCTCGTGCACAACTTCATCACGCGTCCCGCCGAACGCATCCCCGACGATCACCTCGACGGACTCACGGCGAGCGGGCCGCCGCTCGACGTCCTGCTGCGCGCCCTCGAGGGCCTCCGTGATCGACGCCTCGCTGCCGACCGCGACGACATTCCCACCCGGTACGCCGACATCGCTCGCCTCCGCTCGCTGCTCGACACATGAACAAGCCCGGTGCGCCACACGCCGATCGCTTCGTCACCCACGACGGCGTCTACCTCTTGAGCCACTCCGTCGGCCTCCCGATCACCGGAACGCGGGCTGCGATCGACGACTACCTCGGCGTGTGGGAAACGGATCCGGCCCACGCGTGGCCGCACTGGCTCGACACCATCGACGGTTTCCGGCGCGCGCTCGGCCGCCTGCTCGGCGGCGACCCTGCGTCGATCTGCCCGCAGAGCAACGTCAGCAGCGCCCTCACGAAGATCCTCGGAGCGCTCCGGCCGACGTTCGGCTCGGCCACACCCACGGTCCTGCTGACCGAGGAGGCCTTTCCGTCGCTCGGATTCGTATGCCAACACTCGGGCTACGACGTCCGCTACATCGACCGGCGGCACGACACCCTCGATCTCGACGTGTGGGCGCATCATCTCGATGACGACGTCGACGTCGTGCTCGTCACGCATGTCCACTCGAACACTGGCGAACTCGTGCCCGCCGAGCGCATCGTCGAATTGGCGCGCCGTCGACGTGTCGTGTCGATCGTCGACGTCGCTCAGTCGGTCGGCGTCATCCCGATCGACGTCGATCGCTGGAGCGCCGACTTCCTCGTCGGATCCTGCGTCAAATGGCTCAGCGGCGGCCCGGGCGCAGGGTGGCTGTGGGCCGACCGGGAGATGATCGATCGGTGCCGACCGACCGACGTCGGATGGTTCTCCCACGCCGACCCGTTCGAGTTCGACATCCACCACTTCCGGTACGCGGACGATGCACTCCGTTTCTGGGGCGGCAGCCCGACCGTGTTGCCGTTCGCCGTCGCCGCGCAGTGCGGTCGAGACGATCGATGAGATCGGCGTCGAAACCATTCGCCGGGTGAACCTGCAGTGGGGCGACGAACTCATCGAACGGCTCGGTGATCGAGTCGTCAGCCCGCACCGCGCCGAGGACCGCAGCGGGACCTGCATCGTCTCGGGCGACGTTCACCTCGTCGACGATCTGCTGCGTGCGGGGATCGAGGTCGACCATCGGCCGTCGGGTCTCCGCGTCTCGCCACACGTGCACACCTCCGGTGACGACATCGAGCGCGCCGCCGCCGTCATCGAGGCCACGCGAAGCATCGAGCGGACGCGCACAGCACAGTAGGCTCGCCGCCGCATGGCGACACCAGACAACACCTCGAGCGACTCGCGACTCACGGTGCCGCCCCGACATCTCGGCCTCCGACTCCTCTCCGCGTTCGTCGTGGGCTTCGTCGGACTCTCGCTGGAGATCGCGTACACCAGGGTCATCTCGTTCAAGATCTTCTACTACTACACCTACTTCGTGATCGGGCTTGCGCTGCTCGGTCTGGGTGCAGCGAGTTCGGCGCTCGCCCTGTCGACCCGGCTGCGTCGTGTCGAGACGCTTCGACTCGTCCGCATCGCGTCACCGATCGCCGGGCTGGTGGGTGCGATCGCCTACGTCGTCGTTGCACGGATCGGCACCGACACGAACTTGATCTGGGCGGGCACGAAGAGTGAGGCCGTGGGCCAACTCATCCGGCTGCTCGTGATCGCCGTATCGCTGACGACGGTCTTCTTCGGCGTCGGGCTCGTGCTCGCACGGCTGATCGTCGCCGAAGCCCACGAGGTCCGTCGGCTCTACTTCTGGGACCTCACCGGCGCTGCCCTCGGCTGCCTCACGGCCGTGCCACTCCAACTCACGATCGGGCCACCAGCGATGATCCTGCTGTCGAGCGTCCTGCTCGTCGTGCTCGGTCTCGGGATCGCGTGGCGCACCGGCGCCGGATGGAGCCCGTCGATCATCGGGGTCGCGGCTCGTGGCGGTGCTCGCGACGTTCGCTGCCGGAACCTTCGACGTCCGGACCGACGATGCGAAGACCCTCCGCGACGGCGACGTCGTGGCCGCGGGCGACTGGGGCGCCGTGTTCCGAGTCGACGCCGTCGAGTTCGGTCCGCTCCACGTGCTGCATCACGACGGTCTCTGGGGCTCGTCGATCTGGCGGTACGACGGCACCCGCGAAACCACCGCTCGATTCGACAACGACAGTCGCCAGATCCCGTTCGCCGCGCTGGGTCGCGAACCCGACCGGATCCTGATCATCGGCGCGGCCGGCGGCAACGAGATCCAGGCCGCGCTCACCTACGGCGTCGGCCACGTCGACGCCGTCGAACTGAATCCGGTCACCGTCGGTCTGCTCGAGAACGAGTTCGCCGACTATGCAGGCAACCTCACCACCCGAGACGACGTCGACTACATCCAAGGCGACGGGCGCACGTTCCTCGCCCGCACCGACAATCTGTACGACATGGTGTGGTTCGTCGCCCCCGACACCTACGCGGCCTCGAACGCGGCAACCTCGGGGGCCTTCGTGCTGTCGGAGAGCTACCTCTACACCGAGGAGATGATCGCCGAGGCGTACGACCATCTCACCCCAGACGGCATGGTCGTCACGCAGTTCGGCGACTTCGACTTCGACGAGCGCCCGACGCGGACGGCCCGCTACCTCGTGACGGCCCGCGAGGCGTTGAGTGGCGAACAGACCGACTTCGCCCGCCAGACGGCGCTCCTCGTGAACCGTGGTGACGTCGACCTGGACCGCTTCAGCACCATGCTGCTCTTCAAGAATCCGCCCGAGGACGACGCCTCGTCGCGTCTTCGGGAGTCGATCACGCACGTCCCTGACACCGAGGCGCTCCACCTGCCCGACGGTTCGCTTCCCGGTGACGGCATCACCACCGACATCATCACGGGGAGCCCGACCGACGTCGCCGAGATCGTCGACGGATACCAGTTCGACATCTCGTCGATCGACGACAACCGCCCGTTCTTCTGGCACTTCACACCGTTCGAGGACATCGTCGGCGACTGGAGCCGGTCGTACGACGACACCGAGATCGCGATCGGCGAACGGCTCCTGATGGTCCTGATCATGATCGCGTTCCTGGTGGCGTCGGCGTTCCTGTGGCTTCCGTTCGCGCTCACCCGCCGACGCGGCGGCGAACGACCACGTCGCGTCGAAGGACGCGGCCGTATGTTCGTCTACTTCGCGTCGATCGGTCTCGGCTTCATGTTCATCGAGATCTCGATGATCCAGCGTTTCTCGCTGTTGCTCGGCTACCCCACGCTGTCGCTGTCGGTCTCGCTCTTCACGCTCCTGCTGGCCACGGCGATCGGCGCCCGCTTCTCGGGCCGCGTCGGCGCGCAGCCCTCGATCGGCCTCCCTGCAGCGGTCGCTGCGTTGTGTGCCGTCACGCTGCTCTATCTCGCGATCAGCGATGCCGTCACCGACGTCGCCCTCGCGTGGAGCGAGCCGCTCAGGATCGTGCTGGTGATCGCGATGTTGTTCCCGGTCGGGATGGCGCTCGGCGTGTTCCTCCCGGCGGGCATCGACCGGGCGACCGGCCTCACGGCCGAAGCGCCCGACGGCGAGCGGGACCGTTTCGTCGCGTGGTGCTGGGCGGTCAACGGGTTCTTCTCGGTGATCGGCTCGTCGGTGACCACCGTCGCTTCGATGACGTTCGGGTTCGATCGAACCGTGACGTTCGGGTTGGCGCTCTACGTGGTGGCGCTCGGCGCGCTCCTGCTCGGTCGATCAGGAGCCACCGTGCGCGCTCGCGACGACCTGAGCGCGGACGCTGCGGAGGATGCGGTCGGTCTCGATCGCGCCGAGCGCGATCCCGTCGGCGCCGCGCTGCGCCTCGACGGAACCAGCTGACCGGGTTCAGCCCGCGGCGACCTCGTCACGCAGCACGATCGGGCCGACTCGGTCGGGATGGCGCGCCATCTCCCGAGCTTCGGGGTAGGCAGATCTGATCGCAGCCATGTCGACGGCCGGGTCGCCGGTCAACTCGATGGCAGGGAGGAACCCGCCTCGACGCGTCCGGTAGTCGACGTACGAGGGCACGACCGGCACGCCGGCCTCGAGCGCGATCCGGTAGAAACCCGACTTCCAGTGGTCGACCCGACTCCGCGTTCCTTCCGGGGGCACCAGCAGTCGGAACTCGGCGTGCTCGGCAAATCGGTCGGCCATCTGCGTCACCATTCCGTTCGCCTGCCGTCGATCGACACCCACGGCACCGACACGGCGGGTCAGCCATCCGATCGGGGGGCGAACCCAGAGATCCTTGACCATCCAGTGGGCGCGCATCCCGATCGAGCGGGTGAGCAACACGAGCAACAGACCGTCGAGATTCGTCGTGTGCGGGACGGCCAGAACGACGGCGTGCGGCGGCGGAAGATCCGACGGCGCGAACTCCCAGCGCAGGAGTCGGAGGCCGAGGCGGGCCACGCGAGCACCGAATCCAGTTGGCCGCAGGTCCACCGTACGCACCAGCGGACCGTACCAGCACCGCCCTCGATCGGGGCCCGAGCGGGCTGTTCAGTCGTCGAGATCGACCATCACCGGCGCGTGGTCACTGGGCTGCTTGCCCTTTCGGGCATTGCGGTCGACTGCACTCCAGGTCGCACGTTCGACGACGGGTTGCGAGCACATCAGCAGGTCGATCCGCATGCCCCGCCCCTGGTGGAAGTCACCACCGCGGTAGTCCCACCAGGAGAACATCCGGTCGCCGTCGTGCAATTGGCGGAACACATCGGACAGCCCCCATGCCTCGAGCTCGGCGAGTCGGTCACGTTCGGGTTGGCTGCCATGGGTGGCGCCCACCAACACCTTCGGGTCGTGGACGTCGCGATCGTCCGGCGCGATGTTGAAGTCGCCGCCGATGACGACCGGAAGATCCGGCGCCGCGTGTGGATCGGCGTCGAGATGCTCGAGCAACCGTCCGAGCCACCAGAGTTTGTACGTGTAGTGATCGTCGTCGAGGGAGCGCCCGTTCGGTACGTAGACGCTGCTCACGCGTACCCCTCCGCACGTGGCGGTGACGATGCGCGCGTCGGGATCCGGGTCGCCGTCGCCGGCGAAGTTCGCGACGACGTCGTCGAGGCCGACCCTGGAGAGGATGGCGACCCCGTTCCACTGGCCCTGGCCGAAGTGCGCGCACGAATACCCGAGCGCTTCGAAGGCGAGGGTCGGAAAGGCGTCGTCGGCGAGTTTGGTCTCCTGCAGCAGGACGATGTCGGGCTCGACTTCGGTCAGCCACGCCTCGACGCGCTCTTGGCGGGCTCGGAGCGAGTTGATGTTCCAGGTGACGATGCGCATCAGTCCTGGCCGGACTCGCTCGCCGTCTTCTTGGCCGCCGCTTTCTTCGTGGCGGCCTTTCTCGTGGCGGCCTTCTTCGTCGTTGCCTGTTTCGCCGTGGTCTTCTTCGCGGCCGCCTTCTTCGCTGCGGTTCGCTTCGGCACCGCCTTCTTGGGCGCCGCCTTCTTCGCCACGACCTTCTTCGCAGTCGTCTTCCGTGCCACGACCTTCTTCGCCGCCGTCTTCCTCGCCGAGGTCTTCTTGACCGCCGTCTGCTTCTTCGCCGTCGACTTCCTCGCCACGGTCTTCTTCGCCGCCGTCTTCCTCGCCGAGGTCTTCTTCGCCGCCGTCGTTGTGGCCGCGGACTTCTTCGGAGCTGCCTTCTTGGTCGGCGTACGCTTCGCGGCAACGTCCACCGGCTCGTCGGCGTCGTCGCTCTCGGTCGCCGCCGCGGCGATCGCGGCCGCTGCGAGATCGGGAAGCGCGCAGTCGATGCTGCGTCGTGCCGGCGCGAAGCTGACCACCACGACCGTCACCGACTCACCGATCTTCATCACACTCTTTGCGCTCCGCGGCATCGGATCAGCCATCAAGCGGAGCGGCACGTAGCCACGCACCTCGCTGTCGCCGATGGTGATGTACGCGCCGTGCGACGAGTAGGCGTCGACGGTGCCGTTGACGCTGGTCCCCACCGGATGGTGCTCGACGAAATCGAGAAACGGCATGAGCTCGTTGACCGGATCGCCGCCTTTGGGTGCGCCCTTGGCCGCGCTCGACGACGCGTTGCCGCCGTCGCTGGCGGCTGTTCGCTTCGACCTCCGTCTCGAGCCGGAACCGGCCTCGACGTCCTTCGACGCGCCGGCACGACCAGGCGGCGGCGTCTTGGGCGTGGGCATCGGGCCGGAGGCCTCCTTGCTTCCGGTGCGCACCGTGCTGTCGTCATCGCGTGCCGAACCTCGGCGCGATCGTCCACCCGACGAGCGGCGGCTCGCGCCGCCGGAACCTCGAGTCGCCTTGCGGCTGATGGGCCCGCGGACCGGGACTCGTTCGACCCACACCCAGCCGACGTGTGGAACCGGCTTGCCGCCGATCAGTCGGCCTTCGTCGAACAACCACAGGTACTCGCCGTGGAACTCCTGGAACGAGTCGTTCGACAGGACCGACGCATTGGCCTTGTCGGCGATGCCCAGAACGAACGCGTCGCCGCGACCGACCGCGCCGGCGGGCGGCGCAACCAGTTCGTTGTTCGAGATGCCCTCCTCGAACTCGGGGACCTCCCGCTTGTCGATCCGGTGGCCGAACGTCGCGTCGACGACGACGGTGATCGCCGTGTCGGGGTGCTCCTCCATGAAGCTCTCCACCGCCTCGCTCAGCTGGGCGAGGCTCGGCATCGACCGGCCTTCGGTGGCGATGTTGGAGCCGTCGACCACGACGTGGGCAGGCCCCTGCTTGGTACTCATCTCGAGTGTCACTTCCTGTCCTGTTGGCGGCGCCGAGCAGACATGCGTCAGCTGCCGGGTTCGAACCTGCGGATCGCACGGGCCGAACGTCGAGTCTGATCGTAAGCGGTCGCGGACGACGACACACTGATCCTCCCGACTGATCGCCACGATCGTATGATCGCCACGATGACTGCAGAGAACGTCCGCGCCGTGTTCTGGGACTTCGGCGGGGTGATTCTGACGAGCCCGTTCGAGGCCTTCAACCGGTACGAGCGCGACCACGGCATCCCACTCGATTTCATCCGTGGCGTCAACGCTTCCGGCCCCGACACCAACGCGTGGGCTCGACTCGAGCGCAACGACATTTCGCCCGAGCAGTTCGACGTTGCGTTCGCGGACGAATCGGCTGAGCGCGGTCACCGGGTCCCGGGAGCCGACGTCCTCGCACTGCTGTCGGGCGATGTTCGCCCCGAGATGGTCGTCGCCCTCGAACGCATCATCGCGGCCGGCCTGACGACGGCGTGCCTCACGAACAACGTCGTGTCCGACGATCGAACGAGTCCCTCCCACCCACTGGTTGCCGAAGTGATGGGGATGTTCGATCACGTCGTCGAGTCGAGCAAGGTCGGGGTGCGCAAGCCCGAGCCACGTTTCTACGAGATCGCATGCGAGTTGGCCGGGGTCGCCCCGCAGCACTGCGTGTTCCTCGACGATCTCGGGATCAACCTCAAGCCGGCCCGAGCGATGGGCATGCAGACGATCAAGGTGACCTCGGCCGCTCGCGCCATCGACGACCTCGCCGAGATCGTCGGCCTCGACCTCCGCTGAGCGTGACGTGACGGGTCAGACCCGTCACGTCACGCGTGACGTGACGGGTCTGACCCGTCACGTCACGCGCGGTCAGTCCTCGGAGGGAGCGAAGATCCCGTCCATGAGCTGCGCCAGCTCCTGGTCGTGGATGATCTTCGAGCCGGTCGCCGGGCTCCCCGATTCGACCCGCGCCACGTGACGCAGGTCGTATCCCTGATCCTTGATGCGCCACGTGTGGTGCTCGATGAAGTTCCAGGCGCCCATGTTCTCAGGCTCCTCCTGGAGCCAACGGAGCTCCTTGGCGTTCGGGTACTTCCGGAGGATCTTGAGCATCTGATCGGTCGGCAGCGGGTAGAGCTGCTCGATGCGCACGACGGCGACCGGTTCCTGGCGCTCGTTGCGCGCGGCGATCGCATCCCAGGCGACCTTGCCGGAACAGAACACGATGCGGGTGACCGACTCGGGATCGAGATCGCCCGGATCATCGAGCACCTCCCGGAACGAGCCCGTCGTCAACTCGTCGATCGGCGAGCGTGTCTGCTTCATCCGGAGCCCCGACTTCGGCGTGAACACGATCAGCGGCGTCTGCCGCTCCTGGTGCACCTGTCGACGCAGGAGGTGGAAGAAGTTGGCCGCACTCGTGGTGTTGACGATCTGCATGTTGTCCTCGGCGGCGAGGGTGAGGAAGCGTTCGATCCGCGCGGAGCTGTGCTCCGGGCCCTGGCCCTCGTACCCGTGCGGCAACAACAGCACGACACCGTTCTGCTGGCCCCATTTGTCTTCGGCGGCGACGATGTACTGGTCGATGATGATCTGGGCGCCGTTGATGAAGTCACCGAACTGGGCCTCCCAGACGACCAGTGCCTCCTTGTTCGCGTGGCTGTAGCCGTATTCGAAGCCGAGCGCGGCGTACTCGGAGAGCAGGGAGTCGAACACCCAGAACCGGGCGTCGTCGGCGCCGACGAGCCTGTCGAGCGGAACGAACGCGTCGCCCGTCTCGTAATCGATCAGTGCGGCGTGACGGTGGCTGAACGTCCCGCGACGGGTGTCCTCACCCGAATATCGCACATACCGTCCCTCGAGGACCAACGAACCGATCGCGAGCGCCTCGCCGAGCGCCCAGTCGACCTGACCCGACTCGTACATCTTCGTCCGCTGCTCGAACTGTTTCGCCAGCTTGGGGTGGACCGTGAACCCCTCGGGATAGTCGGTGAGCTGGGCGAAGATCTCGTCAAGGCGCTCTCGGCGAACGCCGGTCGGGATCGCCGGCAGCACGCCGACCGGGGACGGGGGCCGCGGCACGATCATCGAGACCGGCGCCTGCGAGCGGGTCTCGTCGAGCGCGACCTGGAGTTTGTCGTGGAAGTCGGTGAGCGCCTGCTCGGCCTCTTCGAGGGTGATGTCGCCGCGCTTGACCAGCGACTCGACGTAGAGCTTGCGGACACTGCGCCGCTCGGCGATCGCCTTGTACATCAGCGGCTGGGTGTAGCTCGGGTCATCGCCCTCGTTGTGACCGTGGCGGCGGTAGCAGACCATGTCGATCACGACGTCCTTGTTGAACGTCTGGCGGTAATCCCATGCGAGCTGCGCAACCCGCACGCACGCCTCGGGGTCGTCAGCGTTCACGTGGAAGATCGGCGCCTGAACGGTCTTGGCGACGTCGGAGCAGTACGGGGACGAGCGGGCGTTGCCCGGCGCCGTGGTGAACCCGATCTGATTGTTGATGATCAGATGAATCGTGCCGCCGATCCGGTAGCCACCGGTGTCGCTCATCGCCAGGCACTCGGCCACCACGCCCTGTCCGGCGAATGCTGCGTCGCCGTGGATCAGCAGCGGCAACACGGGGAACGAGCCGGGAGGATCGATCTGGTCCTGCTTGGCGCGCACCATGCCCATCACGATCGGATCGACCGTTTCGAGATGGCTCGGGTTCGCGGCGAGTTCGATCGAGATGTCGGCACCCGACGGGCTGACGTACTTGCCCTTCGCACCGAGGTGGTACTTGACGTCGCCAGATCCCTGGACCGAGGTCGGGTCGAGGTGCCCTTCGAACTCGGAGAAGATCGCCTCGTAGCTCTTGCCCATGATGTTGGACAGCACGTTCAAGCGACCACGGTGTGCCATTCCGAGCACGGCTGAATCGAGACCTTCGTCGGCGGCGTTGCCGAGGATGGTGTCGAGAATCGGGATCGCCGACTCGGCACCCTCGATCCCGAATCGCTTGGTGCCCACGTACTTCGTGGCCAGGAACTTCTCGAACGATTCGCCGGCGTTCAGCCGCTCGAGGATCCGACGTTTGGCATCGATGTCGAAGTCGCGGTGCTCGCCCTCGACACGATCCTGCACCCACTTCTGCTCGTCGGTGCTCTGGATGTGCATGTACTCGACGCCGATGGTCCGGCAGTACGCATCGCGCAGCACGCCGAGCAGGTTGCCGAGCGTGAGCTTGTCGGTGCCGCCGACGCCGTCGGTGAGGAATTCGCGGTCGAGGTCCCAGATCGTCAGTCCGTACGTGGCGGGATCGAGCTCCCGCGGCGTGTGGGGCTCGGTCCAGCGCAACGGGTCGAGGTCGGCGATCCGGTGGCCGCGGACGCGGTGGACACGGATCAGTTTCGCAACGGCCATCTGCTTGCGCAGCATGGCCTCTTCCTTGTTGATCGGGTTCGTGTCGGGACGCCACTTGACGGCCTCATACGGCAGATCGAGGCTGTGGAAGATGTCGTCGTAGAAGTCGTGCTCCCCGAGCAACAGCTCCTTGACCCGCTTGAGGAAGAGGCCGGACTCGGCGCCCTGGATGATGCGATGGTCGTAGGTCGACGTGACCGTGACGACCTTGCTCAGACCCATGGCGGCGAGGCTGGCCCGGTCGGCCCCTTCGAACTCGGCCGGGAAGTCGATCGACCCGACGCCGACGATCAGACCCTGGCCCGGCATCAGTCGGGGCACGGACTGCACCGTGCCGATCGTGCCCGGGTTGGTGAGCGACACGTTCGCTCCCATGAAGTCGTCGACCGTCAACTTGTTGTTCTTGACCTTGCGGATCAACTCGTCGTAGGACGCGAGGAATCCGGCGAAGTCGAGTGTGTCTGCGTCGCGGATGATGGGCGTGAGCAGCGTGCGGCTGCCGTCGGACTTCTCGACATCGACCGCGAGCGCCATGTTGACGTGGTCGTTGACGACGAGGAACGGCTTGCCGTCGGCGTCGGCCTGGTAGCCGTTCTTCATGGCGGGGACGGCATCGGCGATCGCCCGGACGACCGCCCACCCGATCAGGTGCGTGAAACTGATCTTGCCCTGGCCCGAGCGCGCCCGGAACCCGTTGATGACTTTGCGGTTGACCTCGAGCAGCTTCGCAGGAACGTTGCGGAAGCTGGTCGCCGTCGGGACGTCGAGACTCGCCTCCATGTTGCGCACGATCGCGGCACCCGCACCACGGATCGGCTTGCCGACGTCGGCATCGGCCACCACCGGCTTCGGCTTGGGGACGGGCGCTGGACTCGGGACCGGGGCCGCCTCCGCGGCGCGAGCATCGGGCGGCGGCGCAGGGAGTTCGTCCTCGGCATCGACGGTCGGCTTGTGCGCAGCCGCCACGGCACGAACCGCTGCCGACGACGCCGCGGCGGCCGCAACCGACGGGGCGGTGGCCTTGTAATCGGCGAAGAACTCCTGCCACTGGTCGCCCACCGAATCGGGGTCTTGGACGAACTGCTCGTACATCTCCTCGACGAGCCACGAGTTCGCACCGAAGTCGGCCCCTGCTCCCCCGGTCTGATTCTCTGGCGCTGCCACGTCCGACAGGGTAACCAGGCACGGCCCCTTGCCTTGGCGACGAACCCCAACAATCTTCGTCGACGCGCCCACGCCGCCACGGGACTGTTTTCGATGCTGCCCGATCACCGCCGCCGCGAGCTCACCGAATGAGCCTGTCTCAGGTCGGCGTTCGTGCTTCGTGTGCTCCACCACGATGCGTCACCGGCGGGCGACGGGGTTCGTTCGTCCGGCCGCGCACCATCGGTTTCTTGACCAAGCCTTGACGTGTTGACGTTGACCACGACTGGTGGCCCCCCACTACCTTGAGTGAACCGCATGCGGAGCGGCAATCGCGAGCAAAGGCAGGTCACATGGACATCACGAAACTCAGCACAGGTGCGATGTTGTCGGGGGACGACATCGATGCGAATGCGAACCGGGAGCGTGTCCGTCAGCGGCGGCTGCGCCGCAAGTTGTACCTGCTCGCGCCGATCTTCGTGTACTTCGCCTACCGCGTGGCCAGCGACAACCCGATCCGCCTCGGCATGCCGGGCTGGCTGAGTGGCAACCCCGAGATCATCATCGCCGTCGGCCTCATCTCGATCCTCGGCGTCGCGATCCTGGTGCCGATGTTGAGCCACGGCCGGTCACCCCACACGGTGTTGCGGGCCGAGGACTCCGACGTCCGCCTCGATGATGTCGTCGGCGCCCACCAGACCAAGCGTGAAGCGATCGACTCGATGAACCTGTTCCTCGCCTCGGAGACCTTCGAGCGGGTGATGGGCGGCAAGCCCCGGCGTGGTGTCCTGTTCGAGGGGCCGCCCGGCACCGGCAAGACGTATCTGGCCAAGGCGATGGCCGCCGAAGCCGGTGTGCCGTTCCATTTCGTCTCGGCATCCGAGTTCCAATCGATGTACTACGGGGCGACGAACAAGAAGATCCGCACCTTCTTCAAGCGCCTGCGCAAGGCGGCCCGTGAGGAAGGCGGCGCCATCGGCTACATCGAGGAGTTCGACGCAATCGGACAGGCGCGCAGCGGCATGGGCGGCAACGGTATGCGTGAAGGCTCCGCCGGCATCGTCAACGAACTCCTCGTCCAGATGCAGAGCTTCGACATGCCCGCTCCGTCCGAGAAGTTCAAGGCGAAGATCATCGACTGGTTCAACAAGCACCTGCCGCCGGACCGTCGCATCAAGCACCGGCGCTCCCCGATGGCGAACATCTTGATCGTCGCTGCCACCAACCGCGCGGCCGACCTGGATGCAGCCCTGCTGCGACCCGGTCGCTTCGACCGCACCATCGGGTTCACCCTCCCGGCTCGCTCCGACCGCCTGGAGATCGCCCAGTACTACCTCGACCGCAAGGCACACATCGACGAGGTCACCGCAGCGCTCATCGCCGACCTGAGTGCCGGCTACACACCCGTGAGGATCGAGAAGCTGCTCGACGAATCCCTGATCGTGGCGCTCCGTGAGGGCCGCACCGCCATGTCGCTCAGCGACGTGCTGTCGGCGCAGTTGATCACCGAGGTCGGCGTTGCCCACGACATGGGCTACCACCCCGACGAGCGGCGGCGCATCGCCGTCCACGAGGCGGGTCATGCCTTGACCGCCGTCCTCACGCGACGCGATGTCAAGGTGGCATCGATCCTGCGGCGCTCCGCCGCCCTCGGGCTGGTCGCGCACGGCGATGCCGAAGAACGGTATCTGAAGACCCCGAGCGAGGCCCGCGACCTGATCTGCGTCGCGATGGCCGGTCGCGCCGCCGAGCGCCTCGAGTACGGCGAGGCCAGCAGTGGCATCAGCTCCGACCTGGCCGTGGCGACGACGATCGCATCGCAGCTCGTCGGCCAGCTCGGCAACGGGCCGGGTTTGCTCAGCCTCGAAGCCGCAGCATCGCACGCCGCTGGGAACCTGGTCGCCAAGGTGATGGCCGACGAACCGAGCCGGGCCGCCGCGGAGGAATACATGGCCGAGGGGGCCGAGCGCGCCGAGCTCATGGTCACCCGCTATCGCGTCGCACTCAACGAGATCGCCGATCTCCTCTGCGAGCACGACGAGGTCGAAGGCGAGCGGATTCGGGAGGTCGTGGCGCGGCACACCGACATCACCGAGCGCCGCGGGCCCGTGCGGATCAAGGATCCGTTGTCGACCTGACGTGCCGACGAGCGCCTGACCCTGCCATCGCCTTTGCCGTGCGTGGCTAGGGTGATCCGGTGCCGACCGCTGTGACGAGGACGCCCCGCGCAGCCCCGTCGACGATCCCGTGGCAGGGGCTCGTCATCGGATCCGGTGCAGGGCTGCTCAGCGGGCTGTTCGGCATCGGCGGCGGCATCGTCATCGTCCCGGCACTCCTCTCGATCTTGTCGATGGACCGGCGCCTCGCGCACGGGACATCACTCGCCGCCACCGTTCCGGTCGCACTCGCCAGCCTCGCCACGTATTCCATCGGCGGCAACGTCGACTGGCCGATCGCAGCATGTCTCGCAACCGGTGCGATCTGCGGGACGATCCTCGGCACGCACCTCCTCCAGATCATTCCGAAGCAGCCGCTGACGATCATCTTCATCGTGGTGATCCTGCTGACGGCGGTGCGCCTCGTGTTGTCGAGCGAAGCCCTCGGACGTGACGAGCTCGCTCTGGCGGGGATCGTGGCGTTGATCGCGATCGGCTTCGTCACCGGCACACTCTCGGGCCTCCTGGGCATCGGTGGGGGGATCGTCATGGTCCCCGCGATGGTCGTCCTGTTCTCCATGCCGCCCGTCCTCGCGAAGGGCACGTCGGTCACCGTGATCGTGCCGTCCGCGATCGTCGGCACCTTCCGCAACCGGGCGAACGACAATGTCAACCTGCGCGTCGCCGCCGCAATCGGCGTGGCGGGCGTGTTCAGCGCGGTGATCGGCAGCACGTTCGCCACCGTGCTGAGCGACTCGGTCTCGAACGCGATGTTCGCACTGCTCCTGGTGACCGTGGCGATCATCCAGGTTCGAACGCTCCGCAACCCTCCCACCACACCGGACTCGGCGCCGGCCGTGCTGGAGTAGTCGACCCGTGCATGTCGCCGTCATTCTCGCCCATCCGAATCCCGACAGTTTCGCTCACGAGCTCGCGCGCCGCGCCACGGCCGGGCTGCGTGCCGGTGGGCACCACGTCGAACTGGTCGACCTGTACGCGATCGGATTCCGCGCCGCGATGTCGGCCGACGAGCGCGTGGCGTACCACAGCACGTCACCGATCCTCGATCCGATCGTCCAGCAACAGGCCGACCTCGTCCGGTCGGTCGACACGCTCGTGTTCGTCTATCCGACGTGGTGGAGCGGACTCCCCGCCATGCTGAAGGGGTGGCTCGAACGGGTCATGGTGCCAGGCGTCGGATTCCGTTTCGACGAGCGTTCCGGCAAGGTCCGACCGGGGCTGACCAACGTTCGGCGCCTGATCGGGATCTCCACCTACGGCTCGCCGCGCTGGTACGTGCGCGCTGTCAACGACAACGGTCGCCGCACGTTGCTGCGAGCCCTCCGCCTCTCCTGCGGTCTGCGCACGTCTCGACGCTGGCTCGCGATGTATGCGATCGACACGACCACGCCGGGCGAGCGGGCGGAGTTCGCTGCGCACGTCGAGCGGGCGATGAGCGAGCTGCGATGAGCCGCCGTCGCTCCCGTCCGCCGCGCCGGGTGCTGGTGGTCTTCTGCCATCCGTGCACGGAGGGGTTCATCCCTGCGGCGCTTCGATCAGGTCGAGGTGGGGCTGCGGGCCTCGAGCGCCGAGGTGCGGGTCCACGATCTCTATCGCGAGGGATTCGTTCCGGAGTTGTCCACCGATGAACACCGCACGCACGTCGAACCCGGCGTCGCCGACGACCTCCGTCAGCACGCCGACGACCTTCGGTGGTGTGACACTCTGATCCTCGTCTACCCCACCTGGTGGTCGGGTCAGCCCGCCATGTTGAAAGGGTGGATCGATCGCGTGTGGGCATCGGGCGTCGCGTGGGAGCTCCCGGAGGGGGCGAACCGGCTCCGTCCGACGCTCCGCAACGTCCGGCGGCTGGTTGCCGTCACGTCGCACGGCTCGTCGAAGTTGATGAACTCGCTCCAGGGCGAAGGCGGCAAGCGAACCGTGTCCCGCAGCCTGCGGACGATGTGCCATCCGCTGGTGCGCACGCACTGGCTTGCGTTCTACGGGATCGACGCCGACGACGCCAACCGGCGTAACGCCTATCTGGACGAACTCGCCGCAAAGATCCAGCGGATTGCCGACTGAAGCAGAATCCGCTCACCGCCGCCGGGGCGCGGTTGACTACGTTGCGCCGATGGCCGACACCACGTCCCGTTCCGACGCCGACGAGGCCCCGTCTGATCGGACACGGGTACGTCGAGGCGCCAACCGGGCCGACTACGACCGCCAGCGGATCCGATCGATCCTCGCCGCCGGGGTGATCGCACATGTCGGTGTCAGCACCGATGACGGACCCATCGTGCTCCCCATGGCCTACGGCGTTCGTGAGTCGAGCGACGGCGGCGACGAGATCGTGATCCACGGGGCCGTGGCAAACGCCCTCTTGCGTGCCGGTCGCTCCGTCGACGCGTGTCTCACCGTGACCATCGTCGACGGGCTCGTCGTCGCCCGCACGCCGTTCCACAACTCGATGAACTACCGCTCGGTCGTCGTACGTGGCACCGCTGCGGCGATCGACGACACCGACGACAAGCTCGCCGCGCTCCGCGTCATCAACGACCACGTGGCACCCATCTGGGACGCTGCCCGTCCGCCGTCCGCGTCGGACGTGAAGAAGACGCTCGTGCTCGCGATCCCACTGACCGAGGCGTCGGCCAAGATCCGCGCAGGCGACCCCATCGACGAGGCCGACGACCTGGCCGGCCCACACTGGGCGGGCATCGTGCCGCTCGACACGGCCTGGGGCGAGCCGTACAGCGCAACCGATCTCCGCAGCGATGCCCCGATTCCCGATGCCGTCCGCTCGCTCACGGGCCGCAACGCTCATCGCGAACCCTGACGCCCGTTCTCGTCGCATCGCGTCGCGGTTGGCGGCCGAACCACGACGAGGACGGGATCGCTGACCCGACGCGCTCAGCCCGCAGCGATGGCGACGGCGATCTCCGCCGCCACGGCGGCGTTGTTCTCGGCCAACGAAAGGTTCGCCGGGATGCTCTTCCCGTCGGTGGCCGCTGCGATGCGTGCCAGGACGAACGGGGTGATGGCAGCGCCGACCACGCCGCTCCGGTCGCACTCGGCCAGCGCGTCGTCGAGCACACGGCTGAGTTCGGTGGCATTCAATTCGTCGACTTCGGGAATCGGGACGGTGACGAGGAGTCCCGAGTCGGGGCGGGTCAGATTCGCGAAGACCCGAGCCACCTCGTCGGCCGCCTCCACGCGGTGGGCAACCGGCAGTCCCGACGAACGGGTGTAGAACGCGGGGAACCAGTCGTGCCGCCAGCCGAGCACCGGCACGCCGGCGGTTTCGAGATACTCCAACGTCCGCGGGAGGTCGAGAAACGCTTTGGCGCCTGCCGACACCGACACCACGCGATGGCTGGCCAGCGCGTTGAGGTCGGCCGACACGTCGCCGGTGAGCTCGGACCCACGATGCACTCCCCCGAGGCCGCCGGTGGCGAACACGGCGATCCCTGCCGCTGCCGCAATCGCCACCGATGCCGACACGGTCGTCGCCCCGAATTCCCACCGCTGGGCGATCGCCACCGGCACGTCGCGCTCGGCGGCCTTGCGTGCGGGGCCCAGGATGCGGTCGTGCTCGCGCGGTTCGAGACCGACTCGGACCACGCCGTCGAGGACCGCCGTGACGGCGGCCACGGCACCGCGTTCGCGCACGGCGCCGACACAACGGTCGAGCGCCTCGGCGTTCGCCGGAGCCGGCAGTCCGAGGTTCGAGAAGATGGTCGATTCCATCGCCACCACGGCACCGCCACTGGACAGCGTGTCGCGGACTTCGTCGGAGCACACCACGTCGATCACGACGCGCAGCGTAGACCCCTGGTCAGAAGGTTCCGACGAATGCGCCGTCGGGGTTGCCGTCGCTGATCACACCCGGCGCTTGCTCGATGGTCACGGCGAGTGCCGCCACGACGCTGTCGACCGAGAAGGTCTCGAGTTCGGGGTTGCTGCCGAGGATTCCCAGCGACACCACGTCGCCGTTCTCGGCGATCACGCCCCAGAGCTGGTAGGTCTGATCGGCCTCGAGTTGTGGCAGGGCACTGGCGTCGAGATAGCCGTGGCCGTCCTGGTCGATCACCCCAACGGCGACGGCGTCGCTGCCCTCGGTGACGAGTTCGGTGCGAATCGAATCACGATCGGCCTCGGCCGCAGCAAGGGCATCGGCGAGCGGATCGCCTCCGGTGCCCGTGCGGGTGCCCGCCACGACCACGGCGCCGGCAACCACCAGCGCCAACGCAGCGGCGGCGCCGAGCAACCACATCGGCGTGCGACGGGAGGGCGATTGGCTCGGCGGAGCAACGATCGCTTGCGCCGCTGCCGGCTCGGTGCGTTCGAGGGCGAACACCTTCGCGAGTTCGGGTCCGGGCTCGGGCGCGGCCGCCTCGATCTCGTTCTCGATCTTCGACCAGACCCCCTCAGGGGCGTCCATGCCGGTGAACGCCAGCATGGTCGCCACCTCACGGTGTTGACGGACTTCTTCGGCCGCCTTCGGGTTCACCGCGAGATAGTCCTCGACCCGGGCTCGCTCGTCGTCGTCAACGGCGTCCAGTGCGTACGCGCCGAGCAACTCGTCGATGTCGTAGGCGTCGCCCCGGTCGTTCACGTCTGTCATGTTGTCGCTCATTCCGCCCCCGATCCAACGGTGATTCCAGAATTCGTCAGTTCGCCCCGAAGCTTCTTCAGCCCGGATCGGATCCGACTCTTGACGGTGCCCTCGGCATCGCCCAGTTGTTCAGCCACCTCGCGGTAGGTGAGCCCACCGAAGTAGGCGAGTTCGATCGCGGCACGTTCTCCCTCGTGGAGTACCTCCATGGCGTCACGGACATGCCCGGCGAGTGCCATGTCCCAGACCTCCCGGGCGATGTCGTAGCCAGCGTCAGCGGTCTGCGATGCCTCGCGCTCTTCGCGTCGGCGGCGCGAGGCCTCGGCGCGAATCAGGTCGACGGATCGTCCGTGCGCATTCGCGAGCAGGAAACTGCGCATCGTCCCGCGTTCGGGGTCGAAGCGATCCGGTTCGTTCCAGAGCCGGACGAACACCTCCTGCACGATCTCCTCTGCCCGGGCGTGATCGGTCAGCAACCGGCGGGCGAGCCCGAACACCGCCCCGGCGTGGCGACGGTAGGCCTCGGCGAGCGCGTCCTGCTGAAAACGGCCGATGGCGACGGCGAGTGCACCGTCGGACATCTCACTCAGCGGTTGTTTCACATCTTCTGTACGAACCTGGTCGTTCATCCGGATGACATTTTCTCACGCCACGCGCAGATTCGGTCCGCACACGGCGATCACGTCCGCACGAAGCGGGTGACGCACTCGACGTGCGGCGTCTGTGGAAACAGGTCGAGCACCTCGACCGACTCCATGGTGTAGCCCTCGTCGGCGAGCAGCCGAGCGTCGCGGGCGAGCGACACCGGGTCGCAACTGACCAGCACGACGACCGGAGCACCCATCCTCACGACGGCGGCCGTCCCGGGCTTCGCCAGACCCGACCGTGCCGGATCAGCCACCACGACGTCAATCGGCACGATGCCATCGGCCGGCTTCCAGTCGCCGACGTCGGTGCGCACGATGTCGACGCTCTTGGACCCGGTTCCTGCCCGGTTCGAGAGGTTCTCTTTCGCGTCGAAGCACGACGAGCGGGCCGACTCGATGAGTGTCACGTGGCGGACGTCGTTCATCACGGTGGCCGCGAACAGCCCCACTCCCCCGTACGCGTCGACTGCGTGGTCGGCGGTCGTCAACTCGGGGGCAGCCCGGCCGACGGCGTCGACCAGGAGCTCGGCGGCCGCTGGTCCCGACTGGAAGAACGAGGGCGCGGACACCTGGAGGTTCCGGTCGGCGATGCGCTCGACGATGAACGCGCGATCACCGATGTGGACGTCGGCGGGCAAGCCGCTCACCGACTGTCCCGGTGCTGCGTTCGATCGTCGCTTCTCGTTACGCCGCTGTCGGTCTTCGGGTCGCGTCCATCGGGCAGTCACGCCATCGGTCGCCGCCGACGTTCGGAGCGTCAGCTCGACGCCCGGAGCGACATCGATCTCGCGGAGCACACGGGACAGGTTGTCGTGTGCCACCTGGCAGTGATCGATGCGAACCACCTCGTCGCTGCGCTCCTCGCGGAACCCGACACCGCCACCCGCGAGTCCGACGAGGCGGATCGTGGTCCGATAGCCGTACGGCTCGACGGCACCACCCAACCGGATCACGGCTTCGACGGTGTCCTCCTCGAAGCGACCGACTCGACGCAACGACTCGGCGACGATCTCGACCTTGGCGGCGAACTGGGCCTCGGGATCGAAGTGCATCCACCCACACCCACCGCAGCCCGCGCGGCGATGCGGGCACGGTGGCGACACTCGCGAGGGCGAGGGATCCAGCACCTCGGTGACGGTGGCCTTGACGAAATCTTTCCGGTCGTTGCGGATGACGACCTCGACCTCCTCGCCCGGCAGGGCGCCGGTGATGAACGCGACGCGCCCGTCGTCGAGTCGCGACATCGCGTCGCCGCCGGCCACCATCCGTTCGGCTCGGAGGATCACCGGTTCGGTCGTCGACATTCATGCAGCGTACGAGCGTGTCAGACTCTGTCCATGAGCGAACGCGAACACTGGTACTGGGATCTCAGCAAGGAGCGGGCGGTCCTGGCGTCCGAACGCGGACCCGGCGCCAACACGCTCGGCCCGTACGAGTCGAAGGCCGAGGCCCAGAACTGGCGGTCGAAGGTCGAAGCACGCAACGAGACCTGGGACGAGGACGACGACGACTGGAACGCACCAGACGACGACGAGTGATCGCCGGCCACGAGGTCCGACGCTTTCGGCGGTCGGACAGCGCTGGATTAGCGTGACCGCCGATGAGCCGCCCCGTGATGATCTCCCCGTCGGTGTTGCCCGCCGACTTCTCCAAGCTCGGCGAGGAGGTCGCGGCGCTCGAAGCGGCCGGCGTCGATCTGATCCAGTGGGACGTGATGGACGGCCAGTTCGTCCCGAACCTCACGTTCGGACCCGACGTCATCAAGTCGGCCCGCCAGCACTGCACGGTGCCGTTCGAAGCGCACCTGATGGTCTACACGCCCGACGTGATGGCCAAGAACTACATCGACGCCGGATGCTCGCGACTCATCGTGCACGCTGAGGCCTGCACCCACCTCCACCGCACCTGCGGGAACATCAACGAACTCGGGGCGACCGCCGCCGTCGCACTCAACCCTGCCACACCCGCATCGGCGGTCGAGCACGTGCTCGATCTGATCGACATGGTCCTGGTGATGACCGTCAACCCGGGATTCGGCGGCCAGACATACATCGCGACGATGGAACCGAAGATCGCCGAGGTCCAGCGGATGCTCGAGGCAGCCGGTCGGGCCGACGACGTCCACATCGAGGTCGACGGCGGCATCGGGCCGTCGACGATCGCCGGGGCCGCCGCAGCAGGAGCGAACGTCCTGATCGCGGGCAGCGCCCTCTACCGCGATCCCGAGGGCTTGGAGCATGCGGTCAGCGACCTGCGCTCGCGCGCCGAAGCAGCACGCGCCTGAACCACGCCCCGGTGTCGTTGCGGGTTCAACGCGGCGGGCGGAGCATGCCCCACATGTGGGGGCCGACTTCGGGGCCCGGGTCGCCACCGAACGACGAGAAGCGATGCAGATGCTGACCGGTCGGGATGTCGAATTCGCTGTGGACCTCGAACCCGTGGCGCCGGTAGTACGCGACGTTGACCAGGGTCTCGGTCTCGAGATGACACGGCAATCCCTCGGCATCGGCCCGTTCGAACATCGACGCCATCAGCGTCGCCCCCATCCCCTGTCGCTGCCAGTCGGGATGTGTGGCGAGGAGCTGGAGGTACCAATGGTCCTCGGGAGGCGAATGCTCGGCCATCAGTGGACCGATGATGCCGAAGCGCTCCAACAGCTCGGGCGACGGCGGGGTCAGCGACAGATCGTCCTGCTCCGGCGGCTCGGGGCGGCCTGGTTGAATCCACACCGCCAGCGCTGCAACGTCGTCCGTGCACCAGACCTCGTTGTGCTCGATCCAACTGGTCATCGCACCGCGCATCACCTCACCGCCGGGCTGGAAGTAGTGGTCGTCCTCGGGATACAGCCAACGCATGACCGGATCCTCGGAGAACGCCGTGACCGCAGTGACACACAGCTGCGTGAGGTCGGCCCTGGTCGCCCGGCGGATGTGCATGGCGGCACCGTACGTCGCCGGCCGGAACGGATGCGATCTCGATGACGGCGATCGAGCACGTCGCGTCGTGCCCGGCGCGCTCCGCGTTGGCCGGCAACCCGTCCGACGGTCATGGCGGCGCCGTCGTGTCGACGATCGTTCCGGCTGTTGCGGCCACGGTGCGGGTTCGCGCCGCCGAACGCTTCGAGGTGTCGGGTACCGACCCCCACTACGACTCGATCGAGGATCTCTCGGAGCGCGTCGCAGCGGAAGGATGCGGTGACGTCCAGCCGCTCGTTCCGGCGACGCTCGCAGTGATGCATCGACACCTCGGAGCAGCGATCACGCCGCACGTCGTCGAGGTGAGGTCGACCATTCCGCGTTCGGTCGGGTTGGCCGGTTCGAGCGCGATCGTCATCGCGACGATCCGCTCGATGATCGCCGCCCATCCGGGAGCGCCGTGGGCGCAGACGCTCATCGACGAACCCGCGCTGATCGCATCGGTGGCTCTGTCGGCCGAGCGCGACGTCCTCGGAATCAGCGCGGGGCTGCAGGATCGAGTCGTGCAGACCTTCGGCGGCACCGTCGCCATGGAGTTCGGTCCTGCCCACACCCGACTCGTCGGTGGTCTGGTCGCCGGCACGTACCGGCAACTCGGTCCGTTGCCCAGCGGTCTGTTCGTCGCGTACCGACCCGACGCGGCGACCGACAGCGGCCGGGTGCACGCCGCCGTCGATGCCGACGAGCCTGTCGTCCGACTGGCGATGTCCCAGGCCGCCGACGCCGCTCGTGCCGCGGCGACGGCGATCGAGTCGGGCGACGTGGTCGGACTCGGCGCCGCGATGGATGCAACGTTCGATCAGCGCGCATCGGTCATGACGCTCGACCCCGCACACGTCGAGATGATCGAGATGGCACGAGCCTCGGGAGCGTCAGCGAACTACACCGGCTCCGGCGGCGCCGTCATCGTCCTCGCCCCCGACGATCAGGCGCGAACTGAACTGAGAGCGCTGGGCTGCAGCATCCTCGACCTCTGACCGCCGCCGTCCGACACCTCGACCCAACCAGCCACAGAACCGAAAACGACTGACCGACCCCGAACGCCGGATACGCGTCACGGGCACCTCCTGGAGCATGATCGCGATGTGGCGCACACACTGATCTCCGATCCTGCAAGCCAAGTGACCATCCAGGCTGGTGCGGTCGTCTCGAAGGTGATCCACCGTGGCGGCGGGTTGAACGTCACCGTGTTCGCCTTCGACGCCGGCGAACAGCTCACCGAGCACACCGCGGCGCGAACCGCCATCGTCCAAGTCCTGTCTGGACGACTTCGATTCACCGTTGACGGCGAGCAGCTCGATCTGGGCCGCGGGTCCTGGCTGCAGATGGAACCCGGCGCCCCTCACTCGCTGACGGCCACCGAGCCGACGGTGATGCTGCTGACGCTCATCGGTGAGTGATTGAGCCGCAGGGCTCCGTGGAGGTGAGGTGGCCGTCAGTTGGCCGTGCTCGCCAGGTCGTGGAGCAGTCGGTCGACGACGGCGGCGAAGCGGTGCTGTGCGGCACGGCCGGCCTCGGTGACCTCCTCGTGTGAGAGCGGGTGGTCCGCGATACCTGCCGCGAGGTTGGTCACGAGCGAGATCCCGACGACGTCCGCGCCGAGGTGCCGCGCTGCGACCGCTTCGGGCACGGTCGACATGCCGACGAGGTCGGCACCGAGCCGGCGGGCCATCTGCACCTCGGCGGGCGTCTCGTAGGCCGGGCCGGTGAACCAGGCATACACGCCCTCCTTGAGCGACGTCCCCACGGCGGCGGCCGCAGCGTGAGCGCGAGTCCGCAACGCCGCTGGCATACACCTCGCTCATGTCGGGAAACCGCGGGCCCAGCCGCTCGTCGTTGGGGCCGATCAGCGGGCTCTGGCCGGTCAGGTTGATGTGGTCGCGCAACAGGACGAGATCGCCGGCTTCGAGGCCATCGCCGCATCCGCCGGCGGCGTTCGTCAGAACGACGGTTCCGCACCCGTTGACGATCGCGAGCCGAGTACCGAACACGAGGTCGCTGACGGCGCGCCCTTCGTAGTAGTGCACTCGTCCGGCGAGGATCAGCACGCCCGTGTCGCCGAACACGGTCGAGACGAGCGTGCCGCCATGACCTTCCACGGTGGGGACCGGGAAGTGCGGGATGTCCGCGTACGGGATCGTGACCGCCCCCGGCAGGCTGTCGGCATAGCCGCCGAGCCCCGACCCGAGCGTGATCGCGACCCGATGGTGACGCCCGGCGACCGAGCTCACGTACGCGCTCGCCTCGTGGAGTTGTTCGTAGAGCTCGGCCATGAACACATCCTCGCCGAATTCGTGTCGTGATACCGCCCTTCAGGTGACCTGGTCCTGCTGACAGTGCCGTTGAGCGTGACGACGAGCGCGCCGCTCCGCTGCCGTGAGTCGTCACCCGTGAGCTCGTGGCAACTGATCGGGGAGAGGCGCAGACAAGAAATCTTCCGGTCGGTTGTAGATCGAACGTGTGTTCGATATGATGTTCGCATGACAGCGGGGGCTCGTCTACAACACCTGGAGGCATGTGACGTCTCGGTGTTGTCTGCTGCCGAAGCCACAGCTGCGCTACGCGATGTGGCGGTGATCCGTGGGACAACGGATCGGATCGAGGCGGCGTTGGCTCGCCGGATCGACGAGTTGCATCAGGCCGGTCAGGCAGCGCCGGTGGCTGATGTGTTGGGTCGCGGTGGGCGGATGTCGCGACGTGCGGCCGAGCAGGTCGAACGTCGAGCCGATGCCCTCGGGCACACCCCGAAGCTGAGTGACGCGCTGGGGAAGGGCCGGGTCGGTGTCGAGCACGCTGACGCCGTGGCATCGGCTGCGGGGCGGTTGGACGACGACCAGCGGGCCGCATTGTTCGAGCGGGATCGGGAGATCGTGGAGCTGGCCGTGTCGTTTCCGCCCGAGGTGTTCCGGCGGCGACTCGCGAAGTTGGTTGATGACATCACCGCCGACGACGGCCTCGCGAAGGCGGCGCAGCAGGATGCTGCGGTCACTGCGTCGTTGAAGGTCGACGACGACTCGGGGGCATGCACGTGCTGTTCGCGAAGCTGACCCCCGAGCAGGGCAACCGGATCCGTCGTGCGTTGGATGCCGAGGTCGCCGTGATGGGCAAGCTCGAAGAGTTTTCCGGGTTGCGCCGTGATCAGATGATGGCGCGGGCCCTCGACCGTGTGATCTGCGGGACAGCGTCGACGGGTGGGATGGGGCCGGCCGAGGTGGCGGTGTTGATCGACTCTCAGACCCTCGCCGCCGGTCGTCACGACGACACGGTGTGCGAGTACTCCGACGGCACCAGCATCCCGGTCGAGGCGGCTCGGCGTCACGCGTGCGAGGCGAAGATCATTCCGGTCGTGTTGGGCGGCGACAGCCAACCACTCGACGTGGGCCGGGCCCGTCGCCTGGCCACACCCACGCAAAGGATCGCTCTCCGCGCGATGTATCGCACGTGTGCGATCGACGGGTGCGACCAGCATTTCGATGCGTGTCACATCCATCACCTGATGGATGTGACACGACCTCGGGCTCACCGACCTCGACAACCTGGTGCCGTTGCGCAGTTTCCACCACCACCGAGCGCACGAGGGCCGATGGCAACTGCAACTCGATCCGAGCACCCGCCAACTCACCGTGAGACTCCCCGACGGGAGCATGCACTCCCAGGCCCTGCCCGACCTGCTCGCCCAACGAGCAGCCGACCGGGCTGCCTGAGCCACCCTCCGCTGCAGCGCGCCACGCCCCCGCTCGAGCCATGGTCCGGCGACTGGTTCTGTCCGTCCTCGCGACTCCGAGGTACCCCTTCTCTACGATGACGCATATGCCGTTCGAGTTGTTGCGTTGCGCCCCGACCGACGTGCTCGACACGCTCGCGCAGGCCATCGAGCGAGCGAAAGACGGTGATCGTCTCGCCCCGGTCACCGTGGTGGTGCCGACCAATGTCGCCGGGGTCATGGCCCGCCGCGGGCTCGGCAGAGGGCCCGGGATCCTCGGGGTCGACATGGTCACCCTCAACCGATTGGCAGAGCTGCTCGCCGGGCCCGCGCTCGCGCACGCCTCACGACGCCCCGTGTCGACGCCGTTGCTCGACCTCACGATCCGCCGGGTGCTCGACGAGGCCCCAGGGAGTTATGGCCCGGTCGCCCACCATCCGGCCACTGTCGTCGCACTGCGCGAACTCCACCAGGAGCTCCGCCTTGCCGGCGACGACAGCCTCGACCTGCTCCAACGGAGCCGCCGCGGACGTGAGGCCGTGCGGATCAGCCGCGCCGTCACCCGCATCCTGCACCGCCAGTGGTACGACGAAGCCGACCTGCTCGCCGGTGCCACCGAACGACTCCGCACCGAGCGCGTCAACGGCCTCGACAACCTCGTCCTCCACCTCCCCGCGCTGTTCGACACCGCCAGCCGACGGTTCGTCGAACAACTCTCGGCCGACCGCAGCATCACGATCGTCAGCGCAGTCACGGGCGACGACGTGGCCGACAGCGAGCCGAACCGGATGGCGCACCAGCTGGGGCTCCCCACACCCGAACCGGCTGGCGCGGCGTCGCCGGCCATTCCGGCGCGAGTCGTCTCGGTCACCGATGCCGACGACGAGGTTCGCGTCGCCGTGCGATCCATCGTCGATGCCGCTCGTGGCACGCTCACGGGCCATCCGGTCCCCCTCGAGCGGATCGCCGTGCTGTGGCCGACCCATCGTCCGTACGCCCGCCTCGTCGAACACCACCTCACCACCGATGGCATCGCCTGGAACGGCAGGGGCGGCACCGAGCTCGCCGAGCGCATCGCTCCACGGCTCCTGCTCGATCTGTTGCATCTCGATCGGCGTGGCCTCCAACGCCGGGCACTGTTCGAGTTCCTCGCCGACCTTCCGGTGCGCGACGCCGACGGCCGCCGCGTCATGACCGGCGAGTGGGAACGCGTGAGTCGTGTCGCCGGGGTGAGCGGTGACGACGACTGGAATCGCCGCCTCGGCCGACTCGTCGACTCCCCGCGGTGGGGCGACGCAGCGCGCTCGCTCACCACCTTCGTCACCGACCTCCGCGCCCGCCTCGGGCGACCGGGCGACGCGAAGCCCTGGAGCGACTGGGTGGAGTGGTGCGTGGCCGAGCTGGGCCATTGGCTCGGCCCCGGGGCGATCTCGCGCTTCAGCGACAGCGAGTACCGAGCCTGGGAAACACTGATGACGACCCTCGAACGGCTTCGTTCGCTCGACGCCGTCGCTCCCGAGGCGACCCGCTCGGAGTTCCGCGCCGTCCTCGACACCGAACTGGCCGATGCGGCCGTCCGTGAGGGACGCATCGGCACCGGGGTCACCATCGGATCGCTCGCCTCGGCCGGCGGGCTGCTGATCGACGTCGCGATCGTGCTCGGTGCAGCCGAGGGGCAGCTCCCTCCGGCGCCACGGGTCGATCCGCTGCTCAGCCAACGTGACCGTGACGAGGCCGGGTTGGAGGCGACCGATGAGCGTGCGCAGCGGCTGCATCACGCCTTCGTTGCCACCACGCAGGCTGCGCACACCATCGTCACCTTCCCACGGGGCGATCTCCGAGCCACCACGTCGAACCAGCCGACCCGCTGGCTCACGCCGCACCTCCTCGAGCGGGCCGAGGTCATCGACTCCTCCACCGCCGGCCTCGCGGCGCTCACGTTCCCGCCGGTCGAGGGTGAGCGGCGACTGCGCGATCGCCTTCGACTCGCGGCTGGTGGATCCTTCGATCCTCGCCACCCCGCCGTCGCCGACGACACCACGACGATCCGCGGGCTCCGGCTGCGCGACGCACGGGCGGTCGACACCCTCACCGAGTTCGATGGCGACCTGAGCGGGGTCACGGTTCCGCCCGTCACCGCGTCGGGTCACGAACGGACCGCACAACCGATCTCACCCACTCAGATCCAGACCTGGGCCACGTGCCCACACGCGTACTTCGTCACCTACCTGCTCGGGGTGCGCCCGCTCGACGAGCCGGAAGGGCAGATCAGCATCAACGCCCTCGACCGCGGTTCGCTCCAGCACGACGTCCTCGACCACCTGCACCGCGACGTGATCGACGGTGTGCTCGCCCAACCGACCACCACGGGGTGGACCACCGAACATCGGGCAGCGCTGCTCGCTCATTTCGACGAAGCGTGTGACCGTGCCGAACACGCAGGCCGGACCGGTCGGCCGGCAGCGTGGGCGTCCGACCGTCAACGGATGCGCAGCGACCTGCTCGGCTGGTTCGAGCGGGACAGCGCGCAGATCATCGCTCACGGGGTCACCATCGTCGCCTCCGAGTTCGACTTCTCGAAGCCCGACGACCCCGACTCGCCGCTGGTCGCACTCGATCTGCGTGACGGCAGGCGCCTCGCCGTGCGTGGGCAGGTCGACCGGCTCGATCGCTGGGCCGACGGACGACTCGTGGTGACCGACCACAAGACCGGCAAGGCAGACGCCTACCGCAAGCTCGAACCGTCGAACCCGACGCTCGACGGCACGGTCTTCCAGCTGCCGGTCTACGCCGCTGCTGCGATGGCCCATGTGGGCCTCGACGGGGAGCCGGACCAGCTGCCGCCCGTGCGAGCCGAGTACTCGATGTTCGAACGCGGGAAGTACCAGCGCATCGGGCTCGATTTCACCGACGAGGTGTGGGAGCGCGTCGACGACCACCTGTCCCGCGTGCTCGACGGGATCGAAGCGGGGTGGTTCCCACAACATCCTGAGCGACCCGGATTCCGCATGTTCGTCAACTGTCACTTCTGCGAACCCGACGAGCTCGGCACCGACGCCGCGTTCGAGCGCTGGACGCGCAAGCAGCACGATCCGCGAGTGCGTCGATGGTTCGGAGCCGACGAGGAGACAGTCGATGAGTGAGCATCCGGTGCCGGGCATCATCGACCCCCCGCCCGACGACACCGACCGCCGACGCATCCGCGGTGATCTCGATCACACGCTGTTCGTCGAGGCTGGCGCCGGAGCCGGCAAGACCAGTTCGCTCGTCGGCCGGGTGGTCAACCTCGTCGAGTCCGGCGTCCCCATCACGGCCATCGCGGCGATCACCTTCACCGAGAAGGCAGCCGCCGAGTTGCGCACGCACGCCTCCGCAGCGAACTCGCGGAGCGGACCTCCGCCCGGGCGCGAGAGGCACTGGCCGATCTCGACCACGCACCGATCGGCACCCTCCACGCGTTCGCCCGGCGGATTCTCAACGACTTCCCGATCGAAGCGGGTCTGCCACCCGGGTTCGGCGTACTCGACGAACTCGACAGCAATCTCCGCTTCGACGACGAATGGAGCGATCTCCTCGATCGGTTGCTCCGCGATCCTGATCCGGCCGGGGCGCTCGATGGCGGCCGAGCTCTCGTCGAGCTGTGCAACTTCGAGAACTTCGGCGTCGACAAGAACCTCAAGAAGATCGCGATCGACTTCCGGTACAACTGGGACCTCATCGAACCGCTGGTCGACCTGTCCGACCCGGGGCCGTTCACGCTCCGCTGCGACCACGTCATCGAGGCGGCCCGCTCGATCGCACACACCCCCACGCCCCCCGCTGACAAGCAGGCCGAACTGATCGAGCGCATCGGCACGGTCGCCGACGACCTCGCAGCAGCCGATCAGACCTCGGCCCGGCTCGAGCTGCTGGTGTCGCTCAAGAGCGTCATCGGCAAGCCGGGCGGCAAGGGGGCGAAAGCCAAGTGGAAGGCACTGGGCGAGGAGGCGCTGCACGAGCTCCGGGGTCGCGAGGCGTCACTCGTCGACGACATCGACGAGCTGATGCGATCGGTCCGGGCATATCGAAAGCGCCTGGCCGGAGCCATCGCCGGCAGGTTCGTGCTCGACGCCGTTCGCGGGCGGGTGGACAGCGGGCTGCTCGACTTCCACGACCTGCTCGTCCATGCCCGACGGCTGCTCGCCGGCGGCGACGGTGACGAGATCCGTCGCGCTCTCCACGAGCGGTACCAGCGGGTGCTCCTCGACGAGTTCCAGGACACCGACCCGATCCAACTGGAGATCGCCGTTCGCCTGACCTCCCCGCCCGACAGCGAGCATCAGCACGGCAACTGGCGGCTGCTCACTCCGCTTCCAGGGAGATTGTTCATCGTCGGCGACCCCAAGCAGTCGATCTATCGATTCCGGCGCGCCGACATCCGCCAGTACCTGCGTTCGGCGGAGCAGGTCGGCGCCGACACCGCGAAATTGAGCGCGAACTTCCGTTCGACCTCCGCGGTGATCGACTTCACCAACGACGTGTTCGAACGCGTCATCCAGTACGCCCCCGGTTCACAACCCGGCTTCCAGTCGCTCGATGCCTGCCGGGCGCAGCACCTCCTCCAACACGGCTCCGTCACCGTGCTGGGGGCCACCCACCATGCCGACCTGGTCGGTCGAGACTGGGACGGCGATCTCGGTGCCGCCGACGAGCTGCGCCGACGGGAGGCGGTCGATGTCGTCGCTGCGATCACGACCGCGCTGCGCGACGAGTGGATCGTCGTCGACGACGAGACCAGGCAACCACGCCCCTGCCGCCTGGGCGACATCTGCGTACTGCTGCCCACCCGGCTCTCACTCCCTGCGCTCGAGGCAGAGCTGCGCTCGATCCAGGTCCCCTACCGGGCCGAGAACGCGTCAGTCGTCTACGCCACCGCCGAGGTCCGTGATCTGCTGATGGCCATCCGCGCTGCCGACGACCCGACCGACGAGCTCGCCGTGGTCGCAGCGTTGCGCTCACCGCTGTACGGGTGCAGCGACGTCGAGTTGTACGAGTGGAAGCGTGGGGGCGGCACCTGGAGCGTGCTGCGGTCCGCTCCCGAGGGGTTCGCCGATCATCCGGTGGCCGACGCGATCGCCCACATCCGGTCGATTCACGATCGCATCCCCTACGTCGGTGCCGCCGACCTCCTGGCTGCCGTCGTCGATGAGCGACGGGTGCTCGACGTCGCCCTCGGCGGTGCCGACGCACGCGATGTGTGGCGGCGCCTGCGATTCGTGATCGACCAGGCTCGCGCCTGGGCCGATGCGGGCGGACGCGGCATCCGCAGGTATCTCGCCTGGGCGCATCTGCAGGCGTCCGAGGCCCAGGTCGCCGAAACGATCCTGCCCGAACGCGATCACGATGCCGTCAGGATCATGACCGTCCACGCGTCGAAGGGGCTCGAGTTCCCGATCACGATCGTCAGCGGCATGACCACCCAACCGAGCCGCCGCCGAGGCGTGCAGGTGGTCTGGGCCGACGACGCGTGGCATCTCACGAGCATCGGCGACGACGGCAGCTTCGAAGACGTGGCACCGATCGACGAACTGATGGGCGACGCCGAACGACGTCGCCTGCTGTACGTCGCATGTACACGGGCCGTCGACCACCTCGTCGTCTCGCTGCACCGGCGTACCCCCGACGACCACGTGCCCCAGAGCGGCACGGGTGGCTACACCTCCGCCGAGGTGCTGTTCCACGCCGGCGCTGCAGCGCCGACCTCGGGCGCACGCGTCGCCGACCTCGAGCCGTCCGAGCCGATGCATCGCACGTCCACACCGGGGCTCCCACCGTCCGAGCTCGACGACATCGAGGTGTGGCGTGCCGAGCTGTCGGCGGCGATGACCGCGGCGGCCCATCGAAGCGCGATCGCCGCCACCCGACTCGCCGACGAGGTCCGACTCCTGCGCGACCGGGACATCACCGACGATCCCGGCCTCGACAAGCAACCGGTCAACATCGACCTCCCCCCGTGGCAGCGCGGCCGCTACGGCACGTCGATCGGGCGCGCCGTCCACGGCACCCTCCAGTTCTGTGACCTCGCCACCGGCGTCGACATCGTCGACCTCGCGCGCTCCCAGTGTGCCGCAGAGTCGATTCTCGGGCTCGACCGAACCGTTGCTGCGCTCGCACGCTCGGCCATCCGTGCCCCGATCGTCCGGACCGTCGTCGACGGTGCCGAACACTGGCGTGAGCTCTTCATCGCAGCCCCGGTCGGCGAACGTGTTCTCGAGGGCTACATCGACCTGCTCGTGCGCACCGACGCCGGTCTGGTGATCGTCGACTACAAGACCGACCAGTGGTCGGGTCCGGTCCAGACCGCCGAGCGGATCGGGCGATACCGAACCCAGCTCGCTGCGTACGGCGCTGCGTTGGAGGTGACGCTCGACGAACCCGTGGTCGGTGGGGTACTCGTACGTTGCCGGGCAGACGAGGATCCCGAGCAGATCGAGATCCCCGACTGGAAGGCCGCGCTCGACGAAGTCCGCTCGATCGTGGGCGGCGACGTGGCCGCTCCGACTGGGGTCGAATCAGGCGTCGACGAAGTCTGAGTCGTCCGCGTCGACCGCGTCGACCGCGTCTGGGTCATCGAGATCATCGAAATCATCGAGATCATCGAGATCATCGAGGTCGGGGATCTCACCGTCGGCGGCATGGCGGCGCACACGTGCGGCACGATGGTCACCACTCGGCACCACCGCGGCCCGTCCGAGCGCGAAGATCCCCCGGAACCCGACGTCGAGGAGGCGCCGCAACAGCACGAGCCCGATCAGCGCCAGCCCCACGATCACTGCGGGCACGGCGATGGTGGCCAGCAGCAACCCCTTGTCTGCCGTCAATGGGGTGAGCAGGCCGGTCTCCACCGGTGTCCCGTCGAGGTTGATGGTCTGCACCGGATCGTCGACGACCGGACACACCGTTTCGGTGTCTTCCAGTCCGACCACCGCATCACCACCGAACAACGGCGCATCGGGAGACACCTTCGACGTGAGGGTGCCGATGCTCGGGTCGAACTTCGCCGACACGAGATACTCCTGCCCGATCTCCAGATACTGCGAGTCGGGGCCGTAGCGGACGTCGACCACGCCATCGACGGAGAATGGCGCGGCGTTGCCTGCCCGCACCTGGTCGATCTGCCAGCGCACCGTTCCCTTCTCGACGAACTCGTCCTTGGCGAGGACGGTCCCGACGAACGCCACGTCGGCCCGCTCGACGGGTGGGCACCCTGCCGGGATCTGAATCAGCGCCGACGGTTCGGACACGAACTTCTGCTCCGGTGGTGGCGCGGGCGGCTCGGTGCCGGCGGCGGCCGGCGACGACATGACGACGCCCGCGACCAGCCCCACGAGGACCACCTTCCACCAGTTCACGTGGCCGAGGCTAACGACACCACCGGCCACGGTGGCGGCACTACTCCGAATCAGCGCCCCGAGAACTTCGGGGATCGCTTCTCGACGAATGCCCGCATCGCCTCGGCGGTGTCGGCGGTCGAGAAGTTGACGGTCTGCGACAGGCCCTCGTCGTCGAGCGCTTCCTCCAACGTCACGTTCATCGAGTTGTTCAGGAGCCGCTTCGACATGGCCAGCGCGATCGGCGGCCCCGCTGCGAGCCGTCGCGCCCAATCGTCGACGAACGCGTCGAGTTCGCTACTCGGCACGATCCGGTTGACGAGGCCGATGGCCTCGGCCTCCTTTGCGTCGATGATGTCGGCGAGCAACGCCAACTCCTTCGCCTTGTGCAGCCCGACACGGCGCGGCAGCAGGAACGATCCCCCGAAATCGAGGCTCAACCCGCGCCGAGCGAAGATCTCCGAGTACCGCGACGTCTCGTCTCCCACCACGAGGTCACACGACAAGGCCATGTTCAGGCCGGCGCCGACTGCGACACCGCGCACCTTGGCGATGGTCGGCTGGGGAAGCCGGTTGAGGGTGAGGCAGATGTCGGTGATGTTGCGCATCGCTGCAAGCTGGTGCTTCGGCGGCTCGTCCGACGTCGCGTCGGTCGAGTTGGCGCGTTCGTCCATCCCCCCGACGTCGGCACCGGAGCAGAAGTCGCCGCCCGCGCCGGTGAGCACGAGCACACGGTCCGTGGTGCTGTCGTTGATCTCACGAAAGACCTGGAGCAGTTCGGCCCACATGGTCCCGCTCGCCGCGTTCTTGCGGTGCGGGCGATTCATCGTGACGGTCACGATGCCGTCCACCGCGCTCGACGATCAGGGTCTCTCGCGTGTCAGTCGCCATCTTGCGGACGATACTGACCGGCATGGGCTTCAACCCGTACCGGAAGTTCAGCGCCAAGCCGAGCGACTATGTCCTCGTCTCCGCGGCGATCCTGGTGGCACTCGCTGCACTCGCCTGGGCCTTCCTCGGCTGACACGAACCGACACGGGTTCAGAACGCCGACTCGATCACCTCGATGCGTACGCCGGTGATCGCGACGACGTCGAAGCGGATGCCGACCCGCGGCGTCGGGTGAACGTCGAGCCACTCGAGAGCCAGCAGCCGAATGCGCCGCTGCTTGCCCACACCGACGGCAGCGGCGGCGGGACCGTATCGGTCATCCCGGCGGGTCTTGACCTCGCTGAACACGACGACACCATCACGTTCGACGACGAGATCCAGTTCGCCGCTCGGCGACCGCCAGTTGCGGTCGAGCACCGTGTACCCGAGCCGCCGATAGTGAACGGCCGCACGATCCTCGCCCCAGCGGCCCCGGGCGCGTTTGGAGAGGTCGGGGGGCGTCGGTTCGCCGGAGGTGTCGGGATCGGATCGGGAAGCGCGCATCGGAGGCCTTTCGTCGAAGGAGGACGAGGGGCCGTGCGGGCCGAGTGGACGCCTGGGGCGTCGAGGTGGTGCGCCACAGGCGCACCGTGCGACTCAGAAGTCGCGCTTCTCGCGGATCTTGGCAGCCTTGCCCTTGCGATCGCGCAGGTAGTACAGCTTCGCCCGGCGCACGTCGCCGCGCTTGACCACTTCGATCTTCTGAACCGTCGGGGCGTGCAGCGGGAAGGTGCGCTCGACTCCGACGCCGTAGCTCAGCTTGCGCACGGTGTAGGTCTCCTGCAGGCCGCCGCCCTGGCGGCCGATCACGTCACCCTGGAAGATCTGGACGCGCTCCTTGCCGCCTTCGACCACGCGGACGTGCACCTTGAGCTCGTCACCCGCCTGGAAGTCGGGGATGTCGTCGCGGAGCGAGTCGGAATCGATGAAGTCGGTGGCTTGCATGGCGTCTACCTGCTGAATCAAGTCGAAAGTGGGCCTGCAACCGTCGGGTCGCCGGCGTGCCCCATCGTTCCCGATGGAGGCCGGTCAATGATACGGGTCGGAATGGAACTCTTCCAACAGCGCCTGTTCGTCCGCCGTCACACCGCCGCGAGCTTCGATGAGGTCAGGGCGCTCCCGGAGCGTGCGGTGGAGCCGCTGCGCGTGGCGATAGCGCTCGATCCGGGCGTGGTCGCCGCTGCGGAGCACGTCGGGGATCTCCCAGCCACGGAAGTCCGCAGGACGTGTGTACTGGGGTTCTTCGAGGAGGCCGGTCGCCCCGAAGCTCTCGGTGATCGGGCTGACCGCGTTGCCCATCGCGCCGTCACGCAAGCGGGTCACCGCTTCGATGATCACGCACGCTGCCACCTCTCCCCCGCTCAACACGACGTCACCGATACTGACTTCGTCGTCGACGAGGTGCCGGCGGACTCGATGGTCGACGCCCTCGTAGCGACCGCAGAGCAGACTGAACCCGTCGGTCGCCGCGAGTTCGTTGGCCAACGCCTGATCGAATCGACGCCCGCCGGGACTCATCAGGAGGAGCGGCCGGGGTGGGTCGACGGCCTCGACCGACGCGAAGATCGGCTCGGGTTTCATCACCATGCCGGCGCCACCACCGAATGGAGCGTCGTCGACGGTGCGATGCACATCGGTCGCCTGGTCACGGATGTCGTGGCAGCGCAGATCGAGCACGCCGCCCTCACGCGCCTTGCCGAGCAGGCTGTCGGAACAGAAGCCGTCGACCAGCCCGGGGAACAGCGAGAACACGTCGATCCGCAGCACCTGCCGACCCGGGTCCGGCTCAGTCATCGTAGAGCTCGAACAACCCGTCGGGTACGTCGACCGTGATCACGCCGTCGGCCATCGACACCACGAAGTTGGATGGTACGAGCGCACCGGTGTCGAGTTCGAGGACCTCTGCGGCCGGGTTCGCGAGCACGGTCGCGCACACTCCCCGATCGACCCCGTGCTGATCGACGACACGCTGCCCGATCAGTTCGTGGATCCACAATGCGTCGGGGTCCTCGATGGGTGCGGCGAACAGTTCGACGTTGGTCCAGCGTTCGGCCTCGGTGCGATCGGCGATCTTGTCGAAGCGGGCGATGATCCGCCCGTTGCCCGCGACACGACTCGCTTCAACGGTGAGCAGTTGGCCACGTCCGAACAACTCCGCACCGACATCGACGCGTTCGCGGCGGTCGGTCGTGAGCTGGACGAAGATGTCCCCGCGCAGCCCGTGCGGGCGACGGAGGTGGCCGACGGCCAACCAGCCGTCGGGGGGTGCGGTGGTGCGGCCCGATGGCCTCATCGAACCGCTCAGTCGAGGAACTCGATGTCGATCTCGACATCGTCCTTGCTGGCAGCCGCCCGGGTCACGGTGCGGATGCTCGCAGCGGTGCGACCACGACGGCCGATGACCCGACCGAGGTCGCCGTCGCCGACGCGCACGTTGAGCGCCGGACGCTGGCCGGACTCGTCGACTTCGACGGTCACTGCGTCAGGATCGTCGACGATCGACTTGACGATGTGGGTCAGAACGGCGACCGCCGCGTCTGCGAATTCGCCTTCGGCGTTGTCGCTCACTTCGACGCCTTGGAGGCTTCGAACTGCTCCATGGCCCCGGAGATCTTGATGATCTTGGCGACCCGCTCCGTCGGCTGCGCGCCTTCGCTCAGCCACTTCACGATCTTGTCGTTGTCGACGTTGATCAGCGAGGGCTCTTCGCGGGGGTTGTACTGACCGAGAATCTCGATGAACCGGCCGTCACGGGGCGAACGGGCGTCCGCCGCGACGATGCGGTACTGGGGCTGCTTGGTCTTGCCGACACGTGTGAGTCGCAGTTTGACTGCCATCTTTGATCGTCACTCCTGGGATCGAAATCGAGAACGTCGCAAGGCTAGCGCCCGCAGGATCGTTCCCCTCCTACCTCGGCAGGCCGGGGAGCCCGGGCATCCCGGGGCTGCCGGGCAGGCCGGGGATGTCCATGCCGCCCTCTTCGAAGTTGAAGCCCGGTGGAAGGCCCTTGGGTCGTTTCGGACCGCCCTTGCCCTTCTTCCCCTTCTTGCCCTTCCCTCCGGGCATGCCTCCTCCGAGGACGCCCATCTTCTTCATCATCTTCTGCATCTCGTCGAACTGCTTGACGAGCCGGTTGACGTCGCCCACCTGGGTGCCGGAGCCGGCGGCGATACGCGCTCGGCGGCTCCCGTTGATGACCTTCGGGAACGTGCGCTCCTCCATCGTCATCGAGCGGATGATCGCCTCGATCGGCTTGAGGTCGTCGTCGTCGATGTTCGCGTTCTTCAATTCCTTCGGGATGCCGGGCATCATCGACATGAGACTGCCGAGGGACCCCATCTTCTTGATCTGCTGCATCTGGTCGAGGAAGTCGTCGAGGGTGAACTGGCCTTCCATCATCTTCTGAGCGGCCTGTTCGGCCTGGTCCTGCTCGAAGGCCCGCTCGGCCTGCTCGATCAGCGTCAACATGTCGCCCATCCCGAGGATGCGGCTCGCCATGCGATCGGGGTGGAACTGCTCGAACTCGTTGAGCTTCTCACCGGTCGACGCGAAGGCGATCGGACGCCCGATCACTTCCTTCACCGACAGCGCCGCACCACCGCGGGCGTCACCGTCCATCTTCGACATGATCACGCCGTCGATCTGCAGTGTCTCGTGGAACGCCTCGGCGGTCTGCACGGCGTCCTGCCCGGTCATCGCGTCGATGACGAGGAACGTGTAGTCGGGGTCGACCGCACCGGAGATCAGGCGAACCTGCTCCATCATCTCGGCGTCGATCGAGAGGCGGCCGGCCGTGTCGACGATCAGCACGTCACGACCGAGACGCTTGGCCTCCTCGAGCCCCTGATGGGCGGTGAGGACCGGGTCCCCCGGATCGGAATAGACCGGGACGTCGATCTGAGCACCGAGGGTGCGCAACTGTTCGACGGCGGCGGGGCGCTGGAGGTCGGCGCCGACGAGGAGCGGCTGGCGACCCTGGGCCTTGAACCATGCGGCGAGTTTGGCCGAGTTGGTGGTCTTGCCCGAGCCCTGCAGCCCGGCCATGAGCACGACGGTGGGCGGCTTCGACGCGAAGGTGATCGAGAGCGTCTCGCCGCCGAGGGCTCGGGTGAGCTCGTCACTGACAGCTTTGACGACCTGCTGGCCGGGGTCGAGCGCCTTCGAGCGGGTTGCACCGATGGCGTGCTCGCGGATGCGGTTGCAGACCGACCGGACGACGGTCACGTTGACGTCGGCTTCGAGCAGCGCCGAGCGGATCTCCTTCATGACCTCGTCGACGTCGGCTTCGGTGAGGCGACCCTTGCCACGGATCTTCTTGACGATGCCTTCGAGCCGGTCGGAGAGATTGTCGAACATACGGTGAAGCAGGCTATCGGCCGACCCCCTCCCCATCCCGGACCCGCGTGACGTAACGGGTCTGACCCATCACGTCACGCGTGACGTGATGGGTCAGACCCGTTACGTCACACGTTCAGTGTTCGAAGAGCGCATTGACGAAGTCGTCGGGGTCGAACGGGATCAGATCCCCGATCGTCTCCCCGATGCCGACCAACTTGACGGGGATGCCGAGTTCGGTCTCGATCGCGAACACGATGCCACCCTTGGCCGAACCGTCCAGCTTGGTGAGCACAACGCCCGTGACCTCGGTCGCGTCGTTGAACTCCTTGGCCTGGATGAGCCCGTTCTGGCCGGTCGTGGCGTCGATCACGAGCAGGGTTTCGGTGACCGCGCCCGCGCCCTTCTCGGCAACTCGACGAACCTTCTTCAGTTCGTCCATCAGGTTCGACTTCGTGTGCAGGCGCCCTGCCGTGTCGGCCATCACGAGGTCGAGACCCTTTGCAGCTGCCCGCTCGACGCCGTCGAAGATGACCGAACTCGGATCGCCACCCTCAGCACCACGCACGAAGTCGGACCCGGAGCGCTCGGCCCAAGTGTTCAACTGCTCGGCCGCGGCGGCGCGGAAGGTGTCGCCAGCGGCCAGAAGCACGCTGCGACCGGCGGTGACCTGCTGGTTTGCGAGCTTGCCGATCGTGGTCGTCTTGCCGACGCCGTTGACGCCGACGAACATCCACACGTTCGGCTCCCCGTCGCCGCGTTCCGCGTAGTTCAGCCGGCGTTCGCTGCCGCGCAGCCGACCGGCCATTTCCTCCTGCAGTGCGTCGAGCAATTCACTCGGCTCGGTGATCTCCTTCGCCTTGACGCGCTCGCGCAGACCGTCGAGCAGTTCGTCGGTGATGACCACCCCGAGGTCGGCGCGCAGCAACGCCTCCTCCAGATCCTCGAAGCTCTCGTCGGTGATCCCACTCCGACCGAGTACGCCCGAAATCGCACCGGCAAACGTCGAGCGGGCCTTTGCGAGCCGTTCGCGCAGCGTGCCTGGCGCGGGCTCGACCTCGACCGGCTCCTCGGTGATCGTCGCAGCGTGCCGCTCCTCGAGGATCGTGCCGGACTTGGGCCCTGGCGGGCGCTCGATGGTCGGTGTCGTCGGTGGGAGCTGCCCCTGCGTCCGACGGTTGAGGACCACGACGCCCACGCCGAAGACCAGCACGAGCACGAGCAGGACGAGAAGGAGGATTTCTACGGCACCCATCGTCATCCGACGCTACCGGCCTTCACTTCGAGCGACCCGAACGTCACCGCATCGCCACACACCTCACACCCGCCTCACACATCGTGGACATTCCGGCGGATCGTGACGGCCAGCGTCACGATCGACCCGAATGTCGCAGGGTTCGGTCGGATCAGGCGTCGCTGGCGACCGGGGTCGCGCGCTCGGTGACGACCTTCGACGACCCACCAGGCTGCATGCTCACTCCGAGCAGGCAGTCGCCGGCCTCCATCGTGCGCTTCTGGTGCGACACGATGATCAGCTGTGCGTCCTTGCGAAATTCCTGGATCAAGCCGAGGAACCGATGCAGGTTGACGTCGTCGAGTGCCGCCTCGACCTCGTCCATCACGTAGAACGGCGAGGGGCGCGAACGGAACACGGCGAACAGGTACGCCAGCGCCGTGAGGGACCGTTCGCCACCGGACAGGAGCGACAGCTTCTTCACGTTCTTGCCGCTCGGCTTCGCCTCGACCTCGATACCGGTGTTGAGCAGATCGTCCGGATGGGTCAGCTTCAGCTTGCCCTGCCCGCCCGGGAACAAGAGGCCGAACAGCTCGGTGAAGTTGCCGCTCACGTCGGCGAACGCGGCCGCGAACACGTTCTGGATCTCGGCATCGACGGCCGCGATCACCCGAGCGAGCTCCCGACGGGTCGAACGGACGTCTTCGAGCTGCTCTTCGAGGAACGTGTGCCGGGTCTGGAGCTCGTTGAACTCCTCGAGGGCGAGCGGGTTGATCGGGCCGAGCAGCCGCAGCTCACGCTCGAGCTCGCGAACACGACCAGCCGGTGAGGCGCCCTCGGGGACCTCTGGCATCTCTGCTGCCTCTGCAACGGCGGGCTCGATGTCGAGATCCCGACGGAGCGTCTCGATCGCCGCCTCGAGCCGCAGCTTCGCCTCGGCTTCATCGAGTTCGGCCTTGCGCGCCCGCTCACGGGTGACGTCGAGCTGCTGTTCCTTCGCAGACCGCTCCCGTCGCAGGGCATCGAGCTCGGTGGTGAGCTCGCGCACTTCGTCGCTCTGTTTGCGGCGGGTCTCGACCAACTCGCCGTGACGGGCTTCGACGACGGTGCGGTGCGCGTCGACCACAGCCCCCAGTCGGTCGATGACGCCCATCGACCGCTCGATCACGACCCGCTGCCCCTCGGCGGCATCGCGAGCCTCGGCGTCGGCTTCGAGCCGTCGTTCGGTCTCGGCGATCCGCCGTTCGAGGATCTGACGGTGCTCGATCAGCCCGGCATTGCGAACTTCGAGGTCCTTGCGCTTCGACGCCAGCGCGGCGGCACGCTGCTCCAGCTGGGCTCGCAACTCGCCGCGGGCTCGGGCAGCATCGGCTTCGGCCTGCTCGTCGGATTCGAGCGCCGGGAGCAGCGCTTCGAGCTCACCGACCCGCTGTTGCTCGCGCTCGCTGTTCTCGGTGGCCTCCCGGATCGTTCGATCCAGCGACTCCAACTCGGCACCGATCTCTCGGCGCTCGCCCTGCGCGCGGGCCAGTCCTTCGGATGCGGCGGTCAGCTTGGCATCGTTGGCATCGAGCCGACGACTCAACTCCTGCTCGCTCCGACGGGCGGCGGCGATCTCGTCGCTCGCTGTCGAGGCGGCGAGTTCGGCACGCTCCAACCGCGCCGACGCCAGATCGGCCTGGGACCGTGCCTCGTCGAGCGCGGCTGCCGTTGCTCCTGATCCGGCTGACCCGATCCTCCAGCCGCTGAGCCCGAACCGATCTCCGGCCTCGGTCACGATCACCGCCTCGGGGTGCGCGATGGCGGCGTCGAGCGCCTCTGCCAAGTCGTCGATCCGGACCGCACCGCCGAGCAATCCGTCCAGGAGCGCCCTGACGTCGTCGTTCGACGAACGCGCATGGGTGCGCACCGGCTGGCCGGAGGTGACCGGGCCGTGCGTGGAGAACTGCGAGCCGAGAGCGATCACGGCGCCGCTCGTGTCGGACGAACGCAACGCATCGAGGGCACTGCGTGCCTTGGCGGGGTCCGAGACGACCACAGCGGTCAGTGACTCACCGAGCGCAGCTTCGACGGCGGCCTCCCACCCCGGATCGATCTCGATGAGGTCGAGCAACGTGCCCAGCACGCCGTCGACTCCCTGCAAACGTTCGGCACCCGCTCGAGCCCGCGCCGCGTCGAGCGCCATCTGGAGCGCCTCGACCCGCGCCGTGGCCGTAGATGCCGCGTCGGCTGCCTCGGCTCGTTCGGCCCGAGCTGCTTCCATGACCGCATCAGCAGCGGCCAGCGCGTCCTCGGCGGCTGCGAGCTGGTCGAACAACGGACCCTCCACCGCGCCGGCTTCGTCACACTCCGCCCGGTACCGGCCCGCCTCCTCCGCTGCGAGCTGGAGGCGCTCGGTCAACGATTCGTGGCGACTCGTTGCACGGCGGAGGTCACCGAGCGACCGTTCGAGCGCCGCCTTGACCGAGCGCGCCTCACCACGCACCTCGGCCGCTGCGCTGGCCGCCTTGGCCGCGGGCTGATCGACACCGACAGCATCGAGTACCTGCGACCGCTCCGCCTGGAACGCCTGCTCCTCACCGTGGAGCTCGACAGCAGCAGGTTCGAACGTTTCGAGTTCGGCGATCACGTCGACGAGTTCGGCTCGAAATCGTGCTGCGTCGGCTTCGAGGTTTGCCACGACTCCGGCGTCGATGAGCTGACCCTTGTCCCGTTCGAGCGACCGGCGCCGTTCGACGAGAACCGCCGACAGGCCTCGCGCCCGTTCACGGAGTTGCTCGACGCGCACCAGTTGGTCGCTCACGTCGCTGGCGCCGCGGGCGCTGAGTTGGGCCTCGATCGCCATCACGGCCGTGTCGAGACCGGCGAGCGCGGTCTTCAGTTCCTGCTCGGCAGTCGAGCTGTCGAGCTTGACCGAGGCAAGCGTCTCGAGCTTGGTGCGCAACCCGGCGATCTCGCGTCCCGCCACGAACGTCTTGAGCTCGGTCAACTCGACGATCAGCGAACCGTGCCGCTCCGCTGCCTTCGCCTGACGCTCGAGCGGGCGCAGCTGCCGGCGAACCTCGCGGAGCAGATCCTGCACGCGCAGCAGGTTGGCTTCGGTCGCATCGAGGCGTCGCTCCGCCTTCTCCTTGCGCCGGCGGAACTTGAGGACGCCGGCCGCTTCCTCGATGATCGCTCGGCGTTCCTCGGGCCGAGCGTTCAACACCGCATCGATCTGACCCTGGCTGACGATCACGTGCTGCTGTCGTCCGACGCCGGCATCGGACAGCATCTCCTGCACGTCGAGCAGCCGGCACGTGACGCCGTTGATGAGGTACTCGGACTCGCCCGTGCGGAACAGCACGCGGGTGATGGTGACCTCGTTGAACTCGACCCCGAGGGTGCCGTCGGAATTGTCGATCGTGATACTGACCTCGGCCCGCCCCAGCGCCGGGCGCGTGGCGGTGCCCGCGAAGATCACGTCGTCCATCTTCTGGCTGCGGACGGCTTTGGGCGACTGGGCGCCCAACACCCACGCCATCGCGTCGACGACGTTCGACTTGCCCGAACCGTTGGGACCCACCACGACCGTGACCCCCGGTTCGAGGGCCATGTTCGTCGACTCGGCGAACGACTTGAAGCCCTTGAGGGCGAGACTCTTCAGGAACACAGCGACCAAGAAGCTACTTGGTCGCTCCCCGAACCCCGCAGACCCCCACCGTTACGTGACGGGTCAGACCCGTCACGTAACGGTCAGCGCTGGCACCAGGGGCAGAAATGAGTGCTGCGGCCGCCGCTGACCGTGCGGCGAATCCACCCCCGGCCGCAGGTCGAACACCGCTCGCCCGTCCGGCCGTAGACGCGATGATCGTCCTGGTAGGAGCCGCTCTGCCCCATCAGGTCGACGTACTGAGCGTCGCCGAGGGTCGACCCGCCCATTGCGATCGACGCGGTCAGGATGTCAACGATCGCCGCGTGCAAGCGCCACGTGGCGGCGGCGTCGATCGTGTCGGCCGCTCGGTCGGGGCGCAGACGGGCGCGGTGCAGCACTTCGTCGGCGTAGATGTTCCCGATCCCTGCGATCACGTGCTGATCGAGCAGCAGCGGCTTGAGCGCACGCGATGTCGACCGGACGATGCGGCGCAGCTCGGCGCGTGGGAACTCGTCGGCGATCGGATCGACACCGAGTGCAGCGACACCGGGCAACTCGACGTCGATGTGGTCGGGGTCGAAGACGACGACCTCGCCGAAGGTCCGCGGATCGACGAACCAGGCTTCGCGTCCGTCGTCGAGATGCATCACCACGTGCGTGTGGGGCGGCCGGTCGGCACCACCTTCGGCGAGCAGCACCTGCCCGCTCATCCGCAGGTGGATCATCATCGAGTCGCCGCTGTCGAGCGGTAACAGCAGGTATTTGCCGCGGCGCTCGGCAGCCAACACCACCGTGTCGGTCAGCCCGTGGATCAGCGCCTCGCGGGAGGTGCGTCGGACCACTCGCTCACGACCGACCTCCACCGCGATGATCCGGCGGCCGACGAGGTGTCGATCGAGTCCTCGGCGCACCGTCTCGACCTCGGGGAGCTCCGGCATGTCACCCGAGGGTCCGACAGGCAGCCTCGGCGGCAACCTGCTCGGCCGCCTTCTTCGATCCACCCACACCTGTTCCGAGCACGTCGCCGTCGACCGTCACGGTTGCGGTGAACACCTTGGCGTGATCCGGCCCCGTCGAGATGAGCCGGTACTCGGGTGCCGACCGACCGTCGCGTGCGCACCGCTCCTGGAGTTCGGTCTTGTAGTCGAGATGGCCGACCCCGTCGATCGTGTCGGCGAGACGCGTCGCGACGTGTCGTTCGACGAGGGCGAACGCAGCATCGGCACCTCCGTCGAGGTACACGGCGCCGAGCACCGCCTCGAATGCGTCGGCCAGAATCGAGGGTTTGCCCGCCCCGTCGGCGGCGGCTTCGCCCCTGCCGAGCTTGATGAACGGGCCCAGCCCGATCTCGTTGGCCGCGTCGGCGAGTGTCTTGCCGTTGACGACGCTCTTGCGCAGATCGGTCAGTCGCCCCTCCGGCACGTCGGCGAAACGACGGAATGCGATGTCGGCGATCGCCCACCCCAGCACGGCGTCACCGAGGAACTCGAGTCGTTCGTTGCTGTCGGCGTCGCCGTGTTCCGCACACCACGACCGGTGCGCGAGTGCTCGATCCAGGAGTTCGGGCCGCTCGAAGTCGTGCCCGATCCGGTCGCTCAGATCATCGAGGTCCACCGGGCTCAGTCGTTGGCGTTCTCGAAGACGTAGTCGACCGCGTCGCGCACGGTCTTCAGGTCTTCGAGGTCCTCGTCCTCGATGCGGAACCCGCTGGATCGCTCGCCGATCTCCTCCTCGAGCGACTCGACCAATTCGATCAGTGCGAGTGAATCGGCGTCGAGGTCGTCGACGAAGGATTGTCCTTCGGAGATGGTGTTTGGCTCGATCTCGAGGATGTCGGCGAGACGGTCACGAACGATCCGCAGGATCTCGTCACGTTCGATGATGTTTTCCGAGGACATCGGGCGAGCCTATACGGGGCCGACGGGACAGCTCGGCGCCCGGCACTCCCCGGCTGCAGCTCAGCGGGTCGCTGCGATGGCCGCGGTGATCTCCGCGGTGATCTCGTGCGTGATCATGTCGCGGGCCACGCCGATGCCGTTGCGGATCGCCTCGGCGTTCGACGAACCGTGCGCGATGATGCACACGCCGTCGACTCCGAGCAGGATCGCCCCGCCGTACGTGTCGGGACTGAGCGCGGCGTACAACGGCAACAGGGCCGGCATGAGCGCATCGGCGTGGGGCTTGAACTCCTCGGGCGAGAACGCCTCGAGCAGGGCGCCGATCACGGCCTTCATCCCGCCTTCGAGGGTCTTCAGCACGACGTTGCCGGTGAAGCCGTCGGTGACGCACACGTCGAGTTCGTCGCTCATGATGTCGCGACCCTCGACGTTGCCGATGAAGTTGATGCCCGGCGTCACCGCGAGCAACTCGTGGGTCTCCTTGCGCAGCGTGTCGCCCTTGGTGGCCTCCTCGCCGATCGAGAGCAGCCCGACGCGGGGGTTGTCGATGTCGAAGCGGTGGCGGGCGTAGATCGAACCCATCTGGGCGAACTGGACGAGCCAGTCGGCTTGGACCTCGGCGTTGGCGCCGGCATCGAGCATGACGGTGGGCGTGGAACCGGGGACGGGAATCGGCGTGGCGATCGCCGGGCGCTTGACGCCCTTGATCCGACCCATCCGCAGCAGTGCCGACGCCATCGTCGCACCGGTGTTGCCGGCCGAGATCATCGCACCGGCGCGACCGTCTCGGACGGCCTCCGCGGCTCGGACCAGCGTCGAGTCCTTCTTGCGACGGACCGCCGCGGCAGGGTCGTCGTGCATGCCGATGACCTCGGTCGCCTCGATCAGCTCGAGGATCGTCCCGTCGGCGGATTCACGACCGCTGAGGTCGTGTGGGCCGACGAGCACGACAGGGATCCCGTCGGCGACGGCGGCGTGCGCGCCGGCGAGGTTCGGGCCGGGGCCGTGGTCGCCGCCCATGGCGTCGAGAGCGACGGGGAGCATGGTGGTCAGCGTCAAGACCGCAGCGTCAGCTGACGTCGATGGCGTACCGGTCGCGGTACCAGCCGCACGAGCCACAGACGGTGTGCGGGGTCTTCGCCGCGCTGCACTTGGGGCAGACGCTACGCGCCGGGGCCTTCAGCTGCCACGCGCTGGCGCGGCGGCTGCGGGTCTTCATCTTGGAGGTCTTCTTCTTCGGGACAGCCATCGTTCGCTCTCGTTCTTTGCGTGTCGACCGATCCGCAGGGGTCGCGGTCAGGGCCGGTCGTCAGGGCCGCATCACGTTATCGGCGCCTGCTGCAGGTCCAACGTCGATCGTCTCAGTCGTCGAGAACCAATCCGTCGAGGGCGGCCCACCGGTGGTCCTTGACCTCGGTGTCGCAGGAACACGATGCGACGTTGCGGTCGATGCCGCACTGAGGGCACAGCCCGGCGCAGTCGTCCTGGCACAGTCGTTCCTCGTCGAGTTCGAGCAGGACCGCTTGGCGGGCCATCGGGGCGAGGTCGAGTTGACCGTCGAGGATCGGCGATGCGTCCTCGTCGAGGAGTTCCACCTGGTAGAGCTCGTCGACATCGGCGCGGGCGATGCCGTCGAGTGCCTTCAGACATCGGCGGCAGGGACGGGCCCACGGTGCCGAGATGGTGCCCCGCGCGACGATGCCGTCGTTGAGCGCCTCGAGTTCGAGCGCGACGGCGATCTCGCCGGCCAGGGCCTCGTGGTCGACGTCGAGTGCCGTGCCCGAGACCGTGGCCTCGACCGGGCGGACGGAGCCGGGTTGGCGCAACAGTTCAACGGCGTTGATGCGCAGCTCCCGCGTGGACGCAGCTTCCATCCGACCACCCTAGAGGCGGCTGCGCAGGGGTGCGCCGCTCAGGTCTCGGCGTCGATCGCGGCTTGGAGCAGTTCGCCGATTCCCTCCGGCAGCAGGGTTTCGAGCGGGGTCTCGTCGGCTTCGGCCAGGTCGGCCAGCGCGGTGACCACCTCGTTCGGATCGAGTTGATCGGTCAGCACCAACTCGCGGATGACCTGGTTGGTTGCGTGCGTGGCGTCGTCGCCGGCGGTGATGTGCTCGGTGATTCCATCGACCATACGGTCGTTGAAACCGGTGTTGTACGGACCGGGGTTGACCTTGCAGACGTCGATGCCGTGCGGCGCCAGCTCGCCGCGCAGGCTCACGGTGTACGCCTCGACCGCGTGTTTCGTCATGCAGTACGGCGAGGTCAGCGGTGACGCCAGCTTGCCGGCGACCGACGACACGTTGATGATGCGACCCCAGCCGCGCTCCATCATGCCCGGCACGACGGCTTGGCTCATCTCGACCATGCCGAACACGTTGACGTCGAAGATGGCACGGACCTTGTCCATCGGCACGGTCGACATCGGGGCCATCACGCCCATGCCGGCGTTGTTGATGAGCACGTCGACACCCAGATCGGCAACCCGCGCGATGTCGTCACTCGACGTCACGTCGAGCTTCATCGTGGTCAGCTCCGGATGCTCGCCACGCAGGGCGTCCGCTTGTGCGGTGGTTTCGGTCGTGGCGATCACGTTGTGGCCGCGAGCGGCGAGCTCGAGCGCCGCCCCCTTGCCGAATCCGGAGCCGGCACCGGTGATCAGGATCGTGCGTTGTGTCATCGCTGGAGTGTTGCACGTGGAGCGAGGGAGCTGGGACAGCGACCGCAGACCACCGTCCGACCCGCGCCGTGGTGCCTCAGGGCTCGGTCACGTCGATGCTGCAGACACGCCAACCGTCGTCGTTCGTCAGATCGATCCGCACGTTTCGCTCGCCCGCCCCGGCGAGGGTGACGGTGCCCGATGCTGCGCCGCCACCGGTGAAACGTTCGGTGCCGGTGAGGTCGTAGCTCTCGAGTTCGAACTCGACGAAGAACGCTTCGATCTGCGGGAGTTCGCCGTCGCCGAAGCAGCTCGGGTCGGCGAGATCGAACGCCGCGCCGAAGTCCCCGTCGTCGATGTGGCCGAGAAAGTCGTTGGCCGTGTCGATCGGGCCGGTCGCTGCTCGGTACACGAGTGCCGCGCATCCACCCATGAGCGCCAGCAGCACGACCAGGACGCCGAGGATCCAGGGCCAGACCTTGCGCTTCTTCTTGGGCGCCGCGGGAGCCGCGCCGTCTCCGAGCGGACCCGAGGGCGGACCGGGTTGGCCGTACGGACCGGGTTGGCCGTACGGACCGGGTTGGCCGTACGGGACCGGATCTGGTCGCGGAGGCGGCGGCCCTGCGCCCGGGGGCGGTGGTCCGGCGTCGGTCATCCGGGCTCAGGCCTCCTGGTCGAAGAACCCGTGATCGTCGGGCGCCTCGACGGGCGCCTCCGCCTCACCGCCACCGATCGACAGCCGCTGGCGGCCGGCGTGCACCGTCTTGCCGAGTTTGTCGAGCAGGATCTCGAACGAGCCGAGCCGCTGGTCGAGGAAGTCCTCGGTTTCGTGCTTCAACCGACGCGAGTCGGCCTCGGCGGTCTCCATCACCTGACGGGCTCGCTGCTCGGCGGCACGCACGACCTCGGTGCGCTGCACCATGCGTTCGGCGCGCACGCGGGCGGCTTCGAGCAATTCGTCTGCTTCGCGCCGTGTCTTGGCCACGAAGTCCTGACGCTCCTTGAGCATCCAACGCGCCTGGCGCAACTCGTCAGGGAGCCGATTGAGCGACTCTTCCAACAGCTCGATGATCTCGTCGCGGTCGATGCGCGGCGACGACGACAACGGCATCGTCGGGGCCGTCGCCACGATGTCGATCGCACGGCGCAGCAGGGTCTCGGCGTCTCCGACGTAGTTGCCGTCGGCGCCCATCGTCGAATAGTCGTCGTCGTCGACCACGTCGTCGTAGTCGTACCGCTGCTCGGGCGCCTGTCGCTGGTCGTAGCGGTCGTCGTCGTACTGGTCGTAGGTCATCAGGCTCAGTTCTGTTCTCGTTCCGCCACCCGGCGGACCAACGCGTCGGCGACGGCCGGTGGCACCAGATGGGACACATCCCCACCGTAGTTGGCGATCTCGCGCACGAAGCGGCTACTCACGAATCCGAAATCCGGCCGGGCCGGCACGTAGACGGTGCGCACACCGGCGACAGCGTGGTTCATCAACGCCATCTGCTGCTCGATCTCGAAGTCGGCAGGTGTTCTCAAGCCCTTGACGACGAAGTCGGCGTGCGCCGACTCGGCGGCCTGGACTGCGAGGCCGGTGTGCTTCTCGACCGTGACGCCGTCGAGCCCACCGACCGCCTGCTCGATCAGCGCGACGCGCTCGTCGACGTCGAACATCCCCGACGGCTTGGCGAAGTTGTACATCACGGCGACGACCACGTCGCCGAACAGTTCGTGAGCCTGTTCGATCACGTCGAGGTGGCCGAGATGGAGCGGATCGAAGCTGCCCGGGTACAGCACCCGACGCCGGCGGCCGGACGGAGTCGGGTCAGCACTCATGCCGCGACGAACGCTACTGCGCCAAGCGCTCGAGAAAGCTGACCCACGCCCTCCCGTAGCGCTTGGACCGAGTGACGTCCCATCCGTCGACGTCGTCGATCGCTCGTCCCGACTCCGCGACGACGAACGGCGCACGAACGATCGCCAGCAGCTCGGTCCATCCATCGAAGTCGTACGGCGGGTCGATGAACGCGATGTCGACGTCGAGCGTCGCTGCGGCCTGGCCGGCATCGGACCGCATGATGCGGGTCCGGTCGCCGAGGTCGAGCGAGTCGACGTTCTCCTCGAGTGCCCGAAGCGCCGTCCGATCACGTTCGACGAACGTGCAGTGCGCGGCGCCCCGCGACAGCGCCTCGATCCCCACCGCTCCGGTACCGGCGAAGAGGTCGGCGACGAGCGCCCCGTCGATCAGACCGGCCGATCCCAGTGCGTTGAAGATCGCCTCGCGGGCGCGATCGGTCGTGGGCCGCGTCGACGTGCCCTCGGGCGACACCAGCTTGCGACCACCGAACTCTCCCGCTACCACGCGCATCGGCGCACTGTACGGCGATGCAGGGCCAGAATGGGTCCATGTTCGCTCCCCCACCACAGATCACCTGCATCGACTGCGGCGGACGGTGCTTCCTGCTCACGATGCCACGCGAGGACGGCACGTGGGAGGTCGGCGATGCCGTCGCCTACCGCTGCGAGGACTGCCTCGACCGATGGGACCTCGTGCTCGAAGACAGCGACATCGAGAGTGACGGCCGCCCCGACTGGTGATGTCGCACTAGATGATTGGTTCCAAGGGTTCGTGGTCAGTGGTCGTAGGCGAGGAGTGATCGGGCGGGGCCGGTGGCGCCGCTGGTTTCGTTGTGCCAGATCGCGGCGGTGAGCGCGAGGAGTCGTTGCAGGACGCGGGCGCAGACGCCGGGCGGGCTTGCGGCCGCCGTGGCGTTCGAGATCGAGCTGCGCTTTGAGGGTCTGGTTGATCGACTCGATGATCTGTCGGAATGGTTTGAGGAATCGGGTGAGCGGCCGGCCTGTCTTCTCCGAGCGGATGGCGGGGCGGATCAACGTGATGCCACGGGCGTTGAGCTCGGCTTCGAACGTGGCGGAGCGGTAGCCCTTGTCGGCCATCAACACCTGACCGGCCCGGTGGTCGAGAGCGGGGTCGAGCTTGATCATCGCGAGCGCTGTGTCCCGTTCGTCGATCTTCGCGCCGGTCGAACGCGTACGCGACGGGCAGTCCTGATGGTGTGGCGATCAGATGCAAGCGCAGTCCCCAGAAGAACCGGGAGTGGCTGGCGCAGTAGCCGTAGGTGGCGTAGCCGGCCATGTCGGAACGCTTCACCGTTTCACGCGAGCGGCCGCACTCGACCGGTGTCGAGTCCACGAGCCAGAGGTCGTCGTGCCATGACGGGCAGTCGCGGGCGAGCGACGGCGATGATGTGCTGCATCGTCGCTGCGGCGAGACGGAGGCGCTTGTTGTACGCGGGTCGCTGCGGAAGATATGGGAACAGCCCGGTGAGGTGGGTCCCGGCGTGGCGGATGAAGCGGGCTTCTGACGTGAACCCGAGCAGCGCTTGGATCACCGCCAGGGTGATCAGTTCGGCGTCGGTGAGCTTCGGGGCTATCCCGACCGCTGGTCGTTCGGGCGCCCACTGTGGGTGTTCGAGGAGGAGGTCGTCGATCGTGACGTAGAGTCGAGTCGCGAGGGTGTCCAAGTCAGGGTTCATGCGCTGTGTCCATTCGGATCAGGGTTTGTATAGGCCCCCTGATCTTGGACACCCTCGTGAACTCAGAAGGTGGATCATCGCGCGGAGCGCGCGAATCCCTTGGAACTACTCGTCTAGTTCCGCGACGACCACCGGCTCTTCGGGATGACCTTGCGTTGCTCCTCCGTGAGCTCGGATTCCATCACCATTGCCTCGCGAATCGGTCTCGTCGCCGGTTTCCATCACACGTTCCGCCCATCGGCCGTAGATCCTCGCCCCGGGCGCCGCGGACGCGCCGTGCAGGAGAATCGATGCGGCAACCGTCAGCGCGATCACGCCGAAGATCTGCTCTCCCACGTCGCTGAAGGCTTCGGTGTCCTCGAGCAACAGGAGCCCGAAGACGATCGACGCGAGCCCACGCGGGCCGAACCAACCGAGGAAGAGTCGCGATTGCGGACGCAGGTTCGTCCCGATGAGCGCGATCCAGACCGGGAGCATCCGCCCCACCGTCAATGTGAGCAGTGCACAGGCGACGATCGCCACCGTGATCTGCGACAGCGCCTCGGCCAACAGCACGTTGCCGAACACGAAGAACGCGGCAATGCCGAAGAACTGCGCTGCGTCCTCGGTGAACGCACCGAGGCGAACGGGCAGGATCGGCGGGGGTTCGTCGTGCGGCGACCGAAAGGAGCCGAACGTGAGCCCTGCGGCGAACGCGGCGATGAAGGAGTTCCCCGACACCCATTCCGCGCCGAAGAGCGCAACGAGCGGAACGACGAACGTCGCGAGCTGCTCGTAGCGGGCGTCGGACCACCCGCGTGCGTGGGCCCAGCGGAGTGCGGCGATCGTCGCACCACCGATCGCGACGCCGATCAGGATGCCGAATCCGATCTGTTGGACGACGAACACGACCCAGTCGGCAGCGGTGCGGCGCTCCTGGATGAGCACTGCGGTGAGGATCGAGACCACCGGCACGGCGAGTCCGTCGTTCACGCCCGACTCGACGTTGAGCGCGAGACGGTCCCGGACCGGTACACCTTCGTCCTCGACGACCGCTGAACCGAGCGCAGCGTCGGTCGGGGCCAAGATCGCCGCGACCAATGCCACCGCGACCCATCCGACGTCGGGGAAGAGCAACGAGTTGATGAGCGTCCCGACGACGATCGTGAGGGGCATGCCGATCGCAAGGAGCCGGAGCGGTATCGCGAGCTGTCGACGAAGCCGCTTCATGTCGATTCGAACCGCGTCGCTGAAGAGGATCACCGAGAGCGTGACCTCGGCGATCACCTTGATCACCTCGTTCTCCGGCGTGAGATCGACCAGCCCGGCCGCATCCATCGCCACACCCGCGGTGACGAAGACCATGGGCATCGTGAGCGGCCACCGTTCGATCCGCTTCGACACCACGGCGAACGCGATGATGAGGACCCCGACCGCGGCGACCTCGACTGGCTGCACCGTCAGCCTCCCGACTCGAGGGCGATCCGCTTCTTCGTGGCCGCCCAGCCGCAGATCGGACAGGTCGAGAGATCGTGCCGACGGGCCGGGCAGTACTCGCGGCCGAAGTAGATGATCTGCAGGTGGCGATCACTCCAGGTCTCCTCGGGGAACACCGCCTTGAGGTCCTTCTCGGTTCGCTCGACCGTCGACCCGTTCGAGAGTCCCCAGCGGTCGGCGAGTCGATGGATGTGGGTGTCGACGGCGAACGCCGGGACACCGAAGCAGCCGCCCATGACCACCGAAGCCGTCTTGTGCCCGACGCCGGCGAGCGATTCGAGGAAGTCCCAGTCCCCGATCACCTCACCGCCGCCGTCGAGGATCTGGTTGGCCATCAGCCACAGGTTCTTCGCCTTGGTGGGCGCCAGACCGACCGTCTTGATGTGGGCGAGGATGTCCTCGGGATCGAGCGCCGCCATCTTCTCCGGCGTGTCGGCCACGGCGAACAGGCCGGGCGTGACTTCGTTGACCTTCTTGTCGGTCGTCTGTGCGGACAGGGCGACGGCGACGAGGAGTGTGTACGGGTCGGTGTGATCGAGCGGCACGGGCGGGTCGGGATACAACTCGTCGAGGATCCGCCCGATCCGATCGGCTTTGTCCTGTCGACGCATGCGGCGAACCTAGCCACTCCGGACCTCGGAGAACCGTGCTCGTCCCCGGCCGCCCCCGTTGGCGGCGGGTTCACAGCCGGGGTCGAGGCTGTGGCCATGCGCACACCACGTCATCTCGTCACCGCCCTTGCCATGCTGACCGCCGGGACGGTCGTCGGGGTCGCCGTCCAGCAGTCGGTCTCGGCCGATGTGTCGTCGGGCGACCGACCGGTCCTGATCCAGATCACCCCGTGCCGGTTGGCCGACACACGGCCGGCGCCCAACAACGTCGGCCCTCGGCTCGGCAAGCTCGGCCCGGCGGAGACCGTGACGTTCGACGTGCAGCATGCGTCCACCGAATGCACGGGATTGATCCCGATCGACGCCATCGGACTCTCGATGAACGTCACGGCACTCAATGCAACGTCGAACTCCTTCTTCACGATCTGGCCCAGCGGCCCGCGGCCACTCGCGTCATCGCTGAACCCCGCGCCCGGCGAACCGCCGACGCCGAACGGCGTTGCCACGCCGACCGACGGCGGCCGGTTCCAGGTCTACAACAACCGCGGCAACTCCGACATGTTGATCGACATCAACGGGTACTACGTGAATCACGATCACGACGATCTCTACAACGCTGGCGGCGGTCCGGAGACGACGAGCGTGGGCGCTGCGGCCTTCGATGCATGGGAGGGGGCGTTCAGCTGGCAGAAGGACCTCGCTCCCGGCGCTGCGACCGGCGGCGCGTGGATCACCGGCAGCCCACACGGAGGAGGAGCGATCCCGGGGCTCGCGGCGCCGGTGCAGTTGCCGGACGGCGCAACGGTCACCGGGGTCACCGCGTTCTTCACCGACACCTCGGCGATCTCGTCGCTGAACTTCCAGCTGCGGTGCGAGGAGTTCGACGGCGGTGTGAAGATCGTCGCCCAGGGCGACTCGGTGTCGGGAGCGGCGAGCGGCGAGAAGGCCATGACGATCACCCCGGCGAATGCTGTCGTCGACAACTCGACGTGCAGCTACTTCTTCTTCGCCGAGTCCGGCGGTTGGGCGTCGGAGACCGACAACCTCAAGATCAGGGGCGCATCGATCCGCACGTCGTGATCCGCGGTCGACCGGTCAGGCCGCCATCAGCCGGTGGTGCAGGAACGTGAACACCAGCGCCTGCATCGTCGCCTGCTGACCGGCATCGGCCGCTCCCCCGTGACCACCCTCGATGTTCTCCCAGTACGTGACGTCCTTGCCGAGGGATTCGAGGCGCGCCGCCATCTTGCGGGCGTGCCCGGGGTGCACGCGGTCGTCGCGCGTCGACGTGGTCAACAGGATCGACGGGTACCCGATCTCGGGATCCACCAGGTGGTAGGGCGAGTAGGTCTGCAGGTACGCCCAATCGGCCGGATCGTCCGGGTCGCCGTACTCGGCCATCCACGAGGCACCGGCGAGCAGCAGGTGGTAGCGCTCCATGTCGAGCAGTGGGACCTGGCACACGACGGCGCCGAACAGTTCGGGCGTGCGGACGTACATGTTGCCGACGAGCAGGCCACCGTTGCTGCCGCCCGAGATCCCGAGCTTCGATGGCGACGTGACGCCGCTGTCGATCACGGCACGGGCGACGGCTTCGAAGTCCTCGTACACGCGGGGTCGTTTCTCGCGCAGTCCGGCCCGGTGCCAGGCGGGCCCGTACTCGCCGCCACCGCGGATGTTCGCCAACACGTAGATGCCACCCTCGACGAGCCACGACCTGCCGACCACCGCCGAGTAGGCAGCGACGCGAGGCACCTCGAAGCCGCCGTAGCCGGTGAGCAGCGTCGGGCGCGAGCCGTCGTTCGTGGCCAGCGCATCCCGCCGACCGACGACGAAGTACGGCACGCGGGTGCCGTCCGCACTGTCGACGAACTGCTGCTCGATCCCCATGTCCGCGGCATCGAATCGATGCGGCGCCTGACGGAGGAGTTCGGGCCGGCCGCCGTCGGTCAGCGACGCGACGTACAGGGTCTCGGGCGTCACGAAGTCGGTGGCGATGAGCCAGACGTCGTCCCGCTCGGCGCCGTCGACAGCCGTGGCCGACAACGTCCACACGTCGGGCACTCCCGCGAGCGGCTCGACCTCCCAGGGTCCATCGACCCGCTCGGGCGGTGTCGCCACGGAGAGAACATTGCGGACGTCATCGAGTACGTCGAGCACGACCCGGTTGCGGGTACAGGTGAACCCGGCGAGCGACGCGGTCGCCGTCGGTGTGAACAGCGGCGTCAGCGCCGCAGTCCCGGCGAGGAATCCGTCGATGTCTGCGACGAGCAGCGAGCCGGAGGGGAAGATGTCGTCAGCGTGTCGCAGATCCGATCGCGGCGACACGAAGATCCACCGTTCGTGGAATCTGACCGTGGCGTCGTCGGGTACGTCGACGACGACGAGCTCGCCGCCGCGGAGGATCGAGGTGCGGGTGGTGAAGAAGTCGGGCGCCCGCTCGAACACGTGGTGTTCGAAACCGACCATCGTCGACACGGACACACTCACGGCCACGTCGGCGTCGTCGCCCTCGAAGACCGGCTCCGCCTGCTCGATCGGGGTGCCGCGTCGCCAGCGGCGAACGGTTCGGGGATAGCCCGAGCGGGTCAGGCTCCCGTCGCCGAAGTCGGTCGTGACGTACACGGTGTCGTCGTCGATCCACGTCACAGCGCCCTTCGCGAGGGGACGGACGAAGCCACCCTCGGACTCCGGGACGAAGCGCCGGTCCACGAGATCGAACTCGCGGGTGACGCTCGCGTCGGAGCCGCCGGGCGAGAGCTCGATCAGCGCCCGACGCCGATCGGGTCGTCGCGTCGACGAGCCGTGGAACACCCACGACTCCCCCTCCTCCTCACAGAGCGCGTCGATGTCGAGGATCGTCTCCCACTCCGGTTCGCCCCCGACGTAGTCGACCCACGACGTGCGCCGCAGCAGCCCGCGGCGATGCTCGGCGTCGGTCCAGAAATTGTGGACCATGTCGCCGTGTCGCGACGGGTACGCGATCCGGTCGTCGGCTTCGAGGATGTCGAGCGTGGACGTCCGCAGCCAGTCGAACTCCGCGGCGGTGAACAACTCCGACTCGGAGCGCTCGTTGCGGCTGCGCACCCACGACATCGCGTCGTCACCGTCGACGTCCTCGAGCCAGCGGAACTCGTCGTGCAGTTCGTTCACCACCCCGGCGACCGTACCTCGCGGCGCAAGCTCTCGGAGCGGAGATCGGCCGGGCGTGCAACCAGTCGATTCCGACGTCTGGGAGCGCGTGTCGGCCGAACCGTCAACCTCTGGTCGAGCGTTCGAGTCGGGCGCTCGTTCGCTGATCTGCTGTCGATTCCGTCGTCCCAGGCTCTTCATGGGACCACCAATCGCGCTGCCGGTGAGGCCGCGATCTCCGGGCGTGGCGAACTCGAGGAATTCCGGAATGCCCCCTGGCATCCGCAATGACAAAGCGCGAGAGTGACCTAGCACATCGGGCGGATGGGGGCAGGGATGGGAAGCGAAAGTACCGAACTCGGGCGACGACGCGACCCGGGTTCGGACACGCAACATCGGCATGTTGATGGCGTTGGCGACCGTCGTGTCATCGATCGCGATCACTGCGGTCAGTCCCACCGTCAACGCGGCGACGGCGCCGGTGGCGCGAGCCGATGTGGCGCGGACGAATGCGGGGGCTTCGTCGGGGGCGCTGTTCGTGCTCGCCAACGACTTCGACCCCGACGGCGACGGCCTCACCCTGGTCGAGGTGTCCACCCCCGCCCACGGCACCGTGTCGTTCAACAACAGCTACATCAGCAGCTACACCCCCAACGCCGGGTTCTCCGGCGTCGAAACCCTCACCTACACCATCCGCGACGACGAAGGCCTCACCGCCACCAGCACCCTGACGGTGTGGGTCGACACCGGCACCGTCACGCAGCCCAGCGCACCGAACCCGCAAACCGACTACTTCTACGTCTACCAAGGCTCCTCGGTCGGCTTCACCACAGCGCAACTCCTCGACAACGACGTCGACCCCAACAACCAGCCCCTCACCGTCGTCGCCGTGTCCGAACCCTCCAACAACGGCACCCTCACCGGCAACCCTCACCGACGGCTACGATCTACACCCCCGGCACCGCCGCCGGCCTCATCGGCGCCGACAGCCAACTCAACTACCTCGTCACCGACACCGACGGCCACGTCAACCAAGAGCACCATCATCATCCGCATCCTCGCCGCCGGCGACACCAACCCCATCCCGGTGGCACGGGCGGATGTGGCGCGGACGAATGTGGGGGCCTCCCCGGTGCGTGTCACGTGCTGCGCCAACGACTTCGACCCCGACGGCGGCGGCCTCACCCTGGTCGAGATCGTCCACCCCCGCCCACGGCACCGTGTCGTTCAACAGCAGCTACATCAGCACTACACCCCCAACGCCGGGTTCTCCGGCGTCGAAACCATCACCTACACCATCCGCGACAGCCGAAGGCCTCACCGCCACCGGCACGCTGACGGTGTGGGTCGACACCGGCACCGCACAGAGCCGAGTGCACCGACGCCGCAAACCGACTACTTCTACGTCTACCAAGGCTCCTCGGTCGGCTTCACCACCGCACAACTCCTCGACAACGACGTCGACCCCGACAACCAACCCCTCACCGTCGTCGCCGTGTCCGAACCCTCCAACAACGGGACCCTCACCGGCACCCTCACCGACGGCTACGACTACACCCCCGACACCGACGCCGGCCTCATCGGCACCGACAGCAACCTGCACTACCTCGTCACCGACCCCGACGGCCACGTCGACCAAGGCACCATCACCATCCGCATCCTCGCCACCGGCGACACCAACCAACCACCCGTCGCACGAGCCGATGTGGCGCGGACGAATGCGGGGACGTCCGGTGTCGTGTCACGTGCGCCCAACGACTTCGACCCCGACGGCGACGCCTTCACCCTGGTCGAGATCGCCAACCCCGCCCACGGCACCGTCTCGTTCAACAGCAGCTACATCACACTACACCCCCAACGCCGGCTTCTCCGGCGTCGAAACCATCACCTACACCATCCGCGACAGCCACGGCCTCACCAGCACCGGCACGGTGACGGTGTGGGTCGACACCGGCACCACCACGACCGGGCGACCCGACGCCCAAACCGACTACTTCTACGTCTACCAAGGCTCCTCGGTCGGCTTCACCACCGCACAACTCCTCGACAACGACTCCGACCCCGACAACCAACCCATCACCGTCGTCGCCGTGTCCGAACCCTCCAACAACGGGACCCTCACCGGCAACCCCACCGACGGCTACGACCTACACCCCCGACACCGACGCCGCGCCTCATCGGCACCGACAGCGACCTGCTCTACCTCGTCACCGACCCCGACGGCCACGTCGAACAAGGCACCATCACCATCCGCATCCTCGCCACCGGCGACACCAACCAACCACCCGTCGCCGTGCCGGACTCCGCCCAGACGAATGCGGGGCGCGCCGGTGTCGTGTCAACGTGCGCCTCAACGACTTCGACCCCGACGGCGACACGCTTCACCCTCGTCGAGGTCGCCAACCCCGCCCACGGCACCGCCTCATTCAACAGCAGCTACATCAACTACACCCCCAACGCCGGCTTCTCCGGCATCGAAACCATCACCTACACCCTCCGCGACACCCACGGCCTCACCGCCACCGGACTCCTCACCGTGCTCGTCGGTGCGATCGGCGACCAGCCGCCGGTGGCACAGTCGGCGAGCTACTCGGTGCAGGCGGGCGGCACGCTCCCGATCACGCTGTCGGCCGTCGACCCGAACGGGCTGCCGCTCACCTGGCGCCTCGTCACTCCGCCGGTCGGTCAGCTGACCGGCTCGCTCACCGGCGCTGCGCCGCAGCTGACCTACACGGCACCGACGAACCGCGCGACCGACGCCTTCGTCTACGAGGTGAGCGACGGCACGCTCACCGCCCAGGCGACCATCACCATCACCATCCTGCGGCCCAACATCGACCCGGTCGCCAACGACGACACCGCCACGACCACCCAGGAGACCCCGGTCACGATCGACGTCCTCGCCAACGACACCGACGCCGACGGCGACATCCTGGAGGTGAACGGATCGACCGGTAGCAGCCACGGGTCCGTCCTCTGTTCATCCACCAAGTGCACCTACACACCGGAACCCGGGTACTTCGGCAGCGACACGTTCACGTACTACATCCGTGACGGTTTCGGCGGCTCAGGCCGAGGCCACGGTGTCGGTCACGATCGAACCCGTCACCGATCGCCGCAACCCTCGACCCGGCGACGCTGACCACGGGCCCCGGAGCGACATCGATCAACCTCGCCGACATCCCCTACGAGCGCATGCGCCAACTCGATGTCGACGTCTCGAACGCGCCCTTCGCCCGGCGCTCGCCATTTGCCCGACGCTCGCCCTTCGCCCGACGCTCGCCATTTGCCCGACGCTCGCCCCTGTCCGACTTCGCACCGTTCGCTCGACGGTCGCCCAGTGCTGCGGGCACGCCCCTGTCGGAGATCCCGGTCGACTATCCCGGAGGTTGGCCGGCGCTGCTGGAGGGCACCCCGCTCGCAGGCACGCCGACCCAGAGCGTCACCTTCGGCGAGTTCCTCGCACTGTACGAGCTGTCGCCGGTGCCTCCGGCACTCATCGGCCTGACGCTCGAGGACGTGTCGTTCTTCGACGGAACGACACTCGCCAACGGCTCGCCGGCAGCCTTCCTCCTCGGAGCGACCCCGATCGCCGACATCAGCTTCGGCACCCAGACCTGGTGTGAAAAGCTGGCTGCCGACACCAACGGCTCCACGTCCTGCACGGCCCTCGGCATCGGTGCCGCCACCACCCTGTTGGAACTCGACGCCGACCCGGACGACGCAGCGATCCTGGCGGGGCTCCCCGAGCTCCGACGTGTCGAGTTGAAGGCGAACTTCGGCCTGCTGGTCGATGCACCCGTGACCGACGCACGGTTGAACGAACTCAACCTGTTCGCCACCGACATCGGACAGGTGAACGTCGCTGCGGCGATCGACGCCTCGCCGGCCGTCGGGTCGGTGCTGATCGCCGACATCCCGGTGAACGACACCAATCCCGACGACGGTGCGTACGGCCGCCGCGACCTCGTCGTCGACTGCTCGGCCGGATTCGACTGCTCCGGCGGGGCCACGCTCGGCCAGGCACAGATTGCGGGAGCACTGCTCCCCGGCGCGAAGCTGCAAGACGTCGGTCGGGCGTTCTTCGACCACACCGTCGCCGGCAACCCGCTGATCTCGCTGGACCAGATCGTGTCGGCACTGCCGGCAACGCTCGACGTCAACGACGTCATCGTCGGGTCGCTCGACCAGAGCGACTTCCCATGGGAGGACGTCGACCTCACGACCGCAGGGCTGCAGGACTTCGCCCGCACCGGGTCGACCCTCGACTGGAATCTGCGTCTGAACATCGACAGCGCCCGCGCCGGTGCCGGCCCGTTCGACACGACGGTCACCGTCACCCTCCCTGCGGGCTTCAGGAATTTCGCGCCGACGCCGGCACGACCGGCGCCGGCCTCACTGAACTCGTTCGCACCGGCGGCCGGCGCTGTCACCGGACCCGTCGCGACCGACGGCCCGGACGGACAGGTCCTCGTGTGGACCATCGCCGCCGTCGCGGTCGACACCGACTACACGTTGTCGTTCCGCACCACACCCGGCCTGACACTCGGCCAGGCCCGGGCGACCGCCAAGATCGAGATCGACACCGGCGCCGCCACCACATCGGGCATCGTCGGCGTCGTCGACACCGGCGACGCATCCGGCGACGCCGGGTCGGCACTTCCCGTCGAGAGCAACGTCTTGTACCTCGGCTACGTCGACCGCGCCGACGACCTCGACCTGTACGGCTTCAACTCGACTCCGCTGGCACAGGTGGGCATCCGCCTCAGCCACCTCGCGGGCGACGGCGACCTCGTCGTCTACGGCCCGAGGACCGACCGACCGGGCAACTCCCCGTCGCCGGCCGCCACCCGGAGCGCGACACCGGCCACGCCGCCGCTCGAAGCAGAGGACTTCGACATCTCCGGTACGAACTATTCACCCGAACCCGACACCGACGCCGGTGTGCCCGTTGATCGACGGCCTCACGGTCGTCGGCCGATCCGCCGCACGCAACACCGACCTCGAAGCCGTCGATGCGATCGAACCCGACCTGCTCCAGGTGAGTGCATACAACTCGTCGACGTCGAACCAGCCCTACGTGCTGCGGGTTCGCGAAGTCGACCCGCCGCGCACCCGACGTGTCCTGCCTACTCCCGCACCGGTGGTGCGGCCGGCACGCTCCCCGACCTCACGACACTCCCCTCCGACCTGGCAACGGTCATCCTGGTCAACCGCGAGCGACTGGGCGACACGTTCGGCGCCACCGCCGCCGGTGACGTCATGACCTCGTTGGCGTCGTTCGCCTCGCGCCCCGACGTGAACGGCGTGGTGATCCCGGTCGAGGGCGACCCCGGCGTGGCGTCGGCGTACTCGAACTGGAATGGCAACCCGTGCGCCACGGATCTGGCCAACAAGGTCGTCAACGAGATCACCCGACTCGTCGTCGGGATCCGCAACGGCGCGCTCCCCGGCGTCGCCGCCCACCCGGCCCTGCAGAACGTGGTCATCGTGGGCGGCGACGACATCATCCCGCTGGCCCGCCTCGACGACACCACGCGCCTCGGCAACGAAACCGGCTACGCCGACACCTTCGATGTCAACGGCTCGTACTACGGCGCACTCAGCACCAGCCACTTCCTGAGCGACGACCCCTACGGCGACCTCGATCCGATCCAATGGTCGACACGCCGGCTCTACGTCCCCGAACTCGCCCTCGGACGTCTCGTCGAGTCACCGACGCAGATCATCGCCCAACTCGACGCGTTCGACGCGGCCGCCGGACGACTCGACGCAGGACGGGCCTACGCCGCCGGCTACGACTTCATGACCGACGGCGCCAGCGCGGTCCGACAGGCCTTGTCGACGTCGTTGACCTCGGCGAACGGCGCTGCGGCCACCGTGACGGGCCCGACGAACGAGTCGACCTGGACCGGGGACGAACTCCTCGCAGATCTCACCGGACCACCGGCACCGAGCATCGATGCGGTCTTCGGCCACTTCGACCACACCGCGCTCGAGACACCGACCGGTGACGCCGTCACGGCGGCAGCACTTGCGACCACCCTGCCCGACGGAGCGCGACTGGTCTTCTCGATGGGCTGTCACTCGGGCCTCGCGGTCTCCGATGCGACCGTCGGGGGCGGAGCGGTCGCTGACGACCTCGCCGCAGCATTGACCGAGCGCGGCGCGGTCTACCTCGCAGCAACCGGCTACGGCTACGGCGACCAGATCAGCGTCGGTCTGCAGGAACGCCTCATGACCCTCTTCGCCGCCGAACTCGACGGATCGGTGTCGTTGGGCGACGCCCTACGCAACGCGAAACAGCGATACTTCGCGAGTCAGGGCCTGTACGGCGTCTACGACGAGAAGGCGCTCTCGAGCACGATCATGTACGGACTCCCGATGTTCGCCGTCGGCACGGAGCGCCCGGTCAGGCCCACACCACCCAACGCGACGACGACCTCGATTCCCGGGACCTTCGGTCTGTCGTCGACCTCCTACAGCGAGGACTTCACCTTCACCGGTCGGGTCGGCGACACCGGTCGCTGGTACGAAGCAGATGGCGGGTCCGGAACTCAGTTGCCTCAGATCACCGCCGGCCGGCCCGTGCAGCCGCGCGGCGAGACGGACGTGACCGCTGCGGCGCCCGACGGCTCGCTGCTACCGGCGCATGGCGCCGTCGTCAGCGGTCTGGTCACCGGCAACGTCGTCGCCGACTTCGACGCCGCATTCAGCCGCCCGACGCTCGACAATGCTGCGGGCGAGCCGGAACCGGTGAACTCGGTCGCTGCGTTCCCGACCCGACTCGCCGGCGTCACCACCGCCAGCGACACCCAAGGTCTTCTCGGACCCGAGGGCGTTGCCCAGCGACAGCAACTGGTGTTGATCCCCGGCCAGTTCCAGTCGCTGACGGACGGCGCACCCGGCCGCGGCACACAGGTGCTCTTCGACCAGATGTCGGGCGATGTCTACTACTCACCGTCATCCGACTGGACGGCACCGAAGGTCGGCGACGTGGTGCTGAATCGAGCACTCGGCGACAGCACCGCGACCGTGTCGGTCGACGCCGAGGATGCTTCGGGAATCCACCGCGTCATCGCGCTCTACCAAGCGGGTGGAGACTGGCAGTCGGTCGATCTGGGGCCCCTCTCCGGATCGTTCGCCGGGGTACTCCCGGTCCCCTCGACGATCGCCAACGAGCAGATCCGCGTCGTCGTCCAGGTGGTCGACGGCGCCGGGAACGTGTCGTGGGCTGCCAACAAGGGCCCGGGGTTCGCTCCCACCCCTCCGCCGCCCCCTCCGCCACAGGTCACCGTGTCACCGGTGGTTCCGGTCTCGGGCTGGTTCGGCGCCGCTCCGGAGATCACCGTCACGGGGAATGCCTCCGCGACGTTCGACATCTCGATCGACGGCGGTCCGAAGGTGACCTATCTTGCACCGTTCACGCCGACCGGCCTCGCCGACGGCGCGCACGTGATCGAGGCGATCGGCTCCGACGGCAGCAGTGCGTTCGTCACGGTCCGAATCGACACCACACCACCCGTGGTCGATGTCGATCTGTCGCCGGCAGCGAACAGCGCCGGGTGGCACAACCAAACGGTCACGGCAACGTTCTCCTGCACCGATTCGGCATCGGGCATCGCCGACTGCACGGCACCGATCTCGACCGGCACGCAGGAGGGCACAGCGCTCCCGATCACGGGTACCGCCACCGATCTGGTGGGCCTGACCACGACCATCGACCGGTCGATCAAGGTCGACCGGACCGCACCGACCGTTCCGGTGCTCGGGTTCGATCCGGCGACGCCAACGGTCGACCAGGCCACGACCTTGACGGCGACATCGTCCGACGCACTGTCCGGCTTGATCGGCGGGGAGTGGTGGATCGGCGCGGACCCCGGCGTCGGGAATGCAACACCGCTGAACATCTCCGCAACCTCGCTGAGCGCACTGATCCCGGCGACGCTCACCCCCGGACCGCACGTGGTCTCGGCCCGTTCGATCGACGCTGCCGGCAACTGGAGTGGCACCGGTACCGCCACCCTGACCGTGGTTGCAGCAACCAATTCGGTGCCGGTTGCGGTGTCGGAGAGCGTGGAGACTCCTGAGGACGTGGCCGTCTCGATCACGCTCGACGCAACCGACGCGGACGCGACCGACGTGCTGTCGTTCACGGTCACCACCGCGCCGACCCACGGAACCCTGACCGGAACCGCACCCGCACTCACCTACACACCCGACACCGACTTCAACGGCGACGACTCGTTCGCCTTCACCGCCACCGACGGCACCGACACCTCAGAGCCCGCAACCATCTCGCTCACCGTCACCCCCGTCAACGACGCACCCACCATCACCACACCCGCCACACTCGACACCGTCGAAGGCACGACCCTGCCGATCACCGCCACCGTGGACGACATCGACGGCGACACCATCACCGTCAACTGGGCCGTCACCCCCGGCGCCGACGTCGACCCCGGCGCCACCTGCACCATCGACAACCTCGCCGCCACCGACATCACCTGCACCGACGACGGCACCTACACCGTCGTCGCCACCGCCGACGACGGCACCGACACCGCCGAATCGTCGACCGAACTCACCGTCACCAACGCCACCCCCAGCCTCGCGATCACCAGCGTGCCCTCCGGACCGGTCCCCCAGGGATCACCCGTCGACATCGCCGCCTCGATCACCGACCCAGGCACCAACGACACCCACACCTGCACCATCGACTGGGGCGACGGCACCACCACCGACGGCACCGTCACCGCCAACACCTGCACCGCCACCCACACCTACACCACCGCCGCAACCAACACCGTCACCATCACCGCCACCGACGACGACAACGCCACCAACACCACAACCACCACCATCACCACCCAACCCACCGGACCCGGGAATTCGGTGCCGGTTGCGGTGTCGGAGAGTGTGGAGACTCCTGAGGACGTGGCCGTCTCGATCACGCTCGACGCAACCGACGCGGACGCGACCGACGTGCTGTCGTTCACGGTCACCACCGCGCCGACCCACGGAACCCTGACCGGAACCGCACCCGCACTCACCTACACACCCGACACCGACTTCAACGGCGACGACTCGTTCACCTTCACCGCCACCGACGGCACCGACACCTCAGAGCCCGCAACCATCTCGCTCACCGTCACCCCCGTCAACGACGCACCCACCATCACCACACCCGCCACACTCGACACCGTCGAAGGCACGACCCTGCCGATCACCGCCACCGTGGACGACATCGACGGCGACACCATCACCGTCAACTGGGCCGTCACCCCCGGCGCCGACGTCGACCCCGGCGCCACCTGCACCATCGACAACCTCGCCGCCACCGACATCACCTGCACCGACGACGGCACCTACACCGTCGTCGCCACCGCCGACGACGGCACCGACACCGCCGAATCGTCGACCGAACTCACCGTCACCAACGCCACCCCCAGCCTCGCGATCACCAGCGCGCCCTCCGGACCGGTCCCCCAGGGATCACCCGTCGACATCGCCGCCTCGATCACCGACCCAGGCACCAACGACACCCACACCTGCACCATCGACTGGGGCGACGGCACCACCACCGACGGCACCGTCACCGCCAACACCTGCACCGCCACCCACACCTACACCACCGCCGCAACCAACACCGTCACCATCACCGCCACCGACGACGACAACGCCACCAACACCACAACCACCACCATCACCACCCAACCCACCGGACCGATCAACCATCCACCCGTCGCCAATTCGGCGACGCTGTCGGCCGAGTCGGGCGCGGCCACCCCGTTGACCTTGTCCGGCAGCGATCCTGACGGCGACCCGCTGAGTTACATCATCGTCACGCTGCCCGACCACGGCACGCTGACCGGTGCCGGTCCGCTCGTGACGTACACGAGCACGCCCGGCTACTCCGGCGACGACTCGTTCACCTTCGCCGTGACCGACGGCCAGGTGGAGTCGCCTGCCGTCACGGTGGCGATCACGGTGTTGAGTCCGCCATCCGGACCGAGGCTCTCCGTCGCGAACGACCCCACACGGTCGCAGAACCTGCGTCCGTTGGACGGCGCGAGGCTGACCGGCGGAGAAAGCGCCTACATCTTCTTCGAACCGGAGCAACTCGAGAACATTCGGCGGGTCACGTTCCTGGTCGACGGCGCGCCGTTCTCGGTCGATTCCAGAGCGCCGTTCGACTTCGCCGGCACATCTCGACGCCGGAACTGCCGCAGGTGCACGAACGACGCGTACCCCTTCGAATCGAACCTGCTCTCGCTCGGCGAACATCGCGTCACCGCGATCGTTCACTTCCGCGACAGGTCGCAAACGATCGTCGGGGCATCATTCACCGTTGCAGACACCACGCCTCATCGTCTCCTGGTGTCGTCCTCCGCCGACAGGTCGTCGCCGCAACCGCTCGACGGAGCGACGCTGTCCGGCAACCAGCACGTGTTCCTCGGTCCGGCGGACGATCCGATCACCGGACTCACCGGAGTGTTCTTCCTCCTCGACGGCAAGATCATCGGCATCGATACATCCGCCCCGTACGACGCGAAACGAAACCGTCGTGACGGGACCGCGAGGGCGCTCGACACTCGCCGGCTACCAGACGGAACGCACCAACTGCTGGCGGTCACCGTGCTGAACGGCCGGGCCCAGATCACGTATCGAGCCTCGTTCGTGGTCGCCAACTGATCGTTGGTCCTTCCCTCACGAACCAGGTGGCGGCGTCACGACTCCGAGTTCGGTGAGCCGCGCGAGCGCAGCGGCGATGCGCTCCTGATCGCCGTCCATTCGTCCGATGGCCAGCGATGCCAGTGCGACCTCGTAGTCGAACCCATCGCGAGTCGCGAGTTCGTGGGCCTGCTCGAGGAGCGAGCGAGCACCCTCGAGGTCACCCGACAGTCGCCGCGCCCGTGCCTCCAGCCGCGACAACGTTCCCGGAAGGACCGGTATGTCGCCGTTGGCATCGAGCACCCGGCGCGCCTCGGCCGCAGCATCGAGTGCAGCCGCGGTCGCGGCCTCGGCCGCCAGCACATGAATCTCGACGAGCCGAACGAGGGACTCCATCGCGTGATCATCGGCGCCGAGTTCGCGGAATCGTTCGAGCGCGTCCGACTGCAGATCGCAGCGCCTCGCCGTCCATCCCGCGCCACGAGGCGATCCGCGGAAGACCGCTCGTCGTGATGACAATGCCAAGCGGATAGTTCGCCGCCTGGAGGACCCGTCGGGCGTTGATCAGGAGCACCTCCGCCTCGTCCAAGCGGCCCTGGAGCGTCATGATCTCGGCGATGTTGTTGTCGGCGAGGGCAGCACCGACGACGTCACCGGCGCGGAGATACGATCAGAACTCCGCTGGAAGTCGTGCGAGTGCATCGGCGACACGCGACTCCTGCCAGGCGCTCACGCCGCGATTCAGGAAGAGGTTGGCAAGGCCGATCGAGTCGTCGAGTTCGGTGAGCAGTGCCAATGCAGCGTCCTCGTGTGCCGAGCGTTCCGCCAGGCCCAAGGTCGCACAGCACCACTCGGCCAGGAGGTGTGCCTGGGCGGTGAGCGCTCGATCATCCGTCTGCCCGGCATCATCCAGCGATGCCTCACACAGGGCGAGACACTCGCGCCACTTGCCTCGGTAGTTGTACACGCTCGCACGGGCGAGTCTCAGATGTCCGGTGATGCCTGGGTCCGGACATGCCTTGATCGCGCGGGCGGTCAAGGCCAGAGCGGCGCGATACCGTCCGAGTTTCTCGAGGAGTCGAGCTCGGTCGACGGCGATCGATGCACTGCTCGGAGCGTCGGCGAGTCTGGTTGCCTCGCCGAGCGCGTCGAGTGCGACCTCCGGATGGCCGGCGCGCTCCGCCGCGAACGCCAGTCGCCGGAAGGTCGCACACCGATTCGCATCGTCCACCCCGATCCGCCGCTGCGCCTTGACAACGTCGTCGAGCAGCGACTCGCTGATCTCCATTGCGCCCGTGCTGATCGCAACCTCCGCAGCGTCCCCACACCATCGCACGATCCGTTCGTGCAATCCCGACCCGGTTGCGTGGAACGCGAGCGCACTCACCACATCGACGATGGGCGCGGATTCGCCCCAGTCCTCGATGACATCGCCGGCACGACGGTGAACCTCACGTCGGCGTTGTACCGACAACCCTTCGTAGGCAGCGATTCTCACCAATTCGTTCCGGAAGCTCAGGTTGTCGCCCTCGATGACGACCAGGTCGCCGAGTTCCGCGTGCCAGGTATCCGCATGAGCGAGATCGGGCCGTGCGAGCACCCGGGCCGCCAGCGTGAGGTCCACCGTCGACCCGAGCACCGACGCGTCACGGATGAGTTCGCGGCCCGAGATCGGGAGCTGATCGATTCGAGCGGCGAGGAGTCGCTCGATCGTGGCTGGGTACGAGGTCGTCCACGTCTGTGACGAACTCGAGGTCGATCCCGAATTCGCTACAGCCTGGGCGAGTTCGATCAGGTACAGCGGGTTGCCTGCGGCAGCCGCTCGGATTCCTGCGAGCATCGCATCACTCGCTGCGAGGGCCGGGAGCTCTCGAAGCAGCAGTTCGTCGGCGGCGCGATCGTCGATCGGCGCGAGCTCGACCGTGATCGCGGGCGAGGGCGCGCTCCCATCGGGTCGCCGGGTCAACACAACCGCAACCTGACGGTCGGGCATGGCACACAACGACTCGAGCACCAGCCGTGACGCGTCGTCGATCCAGTGCACGTCTTCGACGACGATGACACCATTGCGTCCACCCATGGCGTTCACGAGTTCTGCGGTCGCGGACCGCAGCCGGTCGGCACGAAATGTCGGGTCGAGCGCCTCGACCGCTGCGGTGGGCGGACACGTGGCACCGATCACGTCAGCGACGAGCGGAAGCCATGGCAACAGCTCTTTGGCCGACCGCTTGACCAGTGCGGTCAACAGGCCTCCCGCCGCGGCTTCGTCATCGCGCCCCCCGATTCCGGCCGCATTCCGAATGAGACGACGGAACGGTAGGTACGGAGATTCGGTCTCATAGGGCTCGGCGCGCATCACCAGCCATCGGCGGGAATCATCGGAGTCCCGGGCACCCTGCCACAGCCGCGTCTTTCCGGAACCAACCGCACCAACGAGGTCGACGACCCCGCGATCACCGACTGCCTCGAGCAACGCTGCGAGTTCGACGTCGCGGCCGACCATGACGGGATGGTCGATCCGATGGACGCCACCAGCATCACCCTCGACGGCGCTGCCGATCAGAAAGGCACGGACCGGGGCCTGCTTGCCCTTCACGGAGAACGGTTCGAGCGCGATCGACTCGAACCGACGCGGGCACGTGTCGTGCAGCCGTTCTCCAGCAATGATCTCGCCCGGTCGTGCCCGCGCCATCAGTCGGGCAGCCAGATTCGTTGCGTCGCCCATGACGATGAACGTGCATCTCCTCGGATGCCCCATGTCGCCGACGAAGACGACGCCGAGGTTCGTTCCGATCCTGAGCGGAAGCGGTGTCTGCTCGACGATGTGGCGCAACACGCGCAAGAGCCGCTCGCCGTCGCGCTCGGTGGCCGTGGGGGCACCAGCGATGAGCGTCCACCTCACCGAGTTCGCCTCAGCTTGCGTCTCGAGCCAGCACACATCGAGTTCGGCCGACGCACGGTCGACGATCTCTGTGATCTCTCGGAGCCGTCGATGCAACCCGTCGACACCGTCGGATGCAAGCAGGTCGTCGGTGCCGTTGAGCCGGATGAACGCCATCGCCACCTGTTTGAGTTCACCTGCCCGGTGGTTGACGTCGACCAACGAGTGGAACTGCGTCGGGAGCAGCCGGGCGACGTCGCCATCGTCGCCGGCAGGTCGCTCGGGCGCGGATGCCATCTCGTCGCCCGGCACCCTTCCCATGCGCAACTTGGTGGCGCCGTCGCGAGCGTTGGCGACCCACGATCGCGGGAGGGCTGCGGCCAGCTGGTCGTTGACGAAGACCTCTCCGGCGTTCGCCGCGGCCTCCAGCCGAGCCATCTCGGTGCTCACGGGCCCGGTCACCATCAATGCCCGACGAGTGACCCCCACGAGGTGGAAAGCCTGCGTTCCGGAGGCCATCCCGCACGACATCCTGAGCCGAACCTCACCCAGCGGGGTGTCGAGCCGGCCGTCACGGGCCATGAACCCGAACATGCGCGTCGCAGCAATCGCGGCACGCCGTTCGTGGTCCACACCGTCGAAGAGCACCACCATGGCATCCCCGCCGAATTCGAGGACGTCACCGCCGAGTCGAAAGACCTCGTCGATCAGGCCTTCGAAGATCGTGTTGAGGACGTCGTTGATGTGCTCAGCGCCGGCCCGACCCAATCGAGCCAACCGTTCGGTCAGACGCGTGAAGCCGGAGACGTCGAAGAACGCAAGGGTGCCGGTGACCTCTCGCCACCCGCCATCAGGGTGCGACGCGAGCACGGCGAGCCCGTGATCGGACACGTACGGATGCAGCGAATGTCGGAAACCGGCAGCGTCGTGGTCGGGATCGGTCATGGCTGGACATCGCTGGGACCGGCGACAGCGACGCCGCCCGACGACTCACACATCGTGACCTGGACGGCAACGTCGGTCAAGCTCGCCGGCGATGTAGTGGCAGTGGGTCTGCTATTGTCGTCACCCACGTCGGGGTGACGTGGAGCGCCGGAACGGGGGGTGCGATGTCGGACGAGACCGACGAATCGGCAGTCGAGTCATACATCTTGAGATTGCTCGACGAATGCCGCGAGGAGATCAGGATGTGCGACTCCAAGGCCAGCATTCTCTTTGCCGGCGTTGCGTTCGGTGCCGCGCTGTTGGCGAGCCCGCTCGTCGATGACACGTCGTCGTTGCGAGCGAGCGGCACCGGTGTCGTCGTGCTGTCCGTGGGAGCCCTCGTGGTGTTGGGATGCTCCATGTGGATGCTCGGGCTCGCGGTCGTGCCTCGGGTCGCGCAACCCGTCGCGGGCGAAGCCCGGTACTTCGAGGAACAGGCGCAATTCACGGATCCGGAATCACTGCTTGCCGTGGTCTCGGAGGATGCGAAGAACTCCGTCGACCGCCACTCCCAACAGCTGCTCACCCTCTCGGGCATCGCCAGAAGGAAGTACGGGCACCTGCGCCGCGCCATGTACGCCGTGTGCGCCGCGGTGGGGTTCATGGCGATCGCTACCGTGGTCGCCGCCATCCGCTCCAGCTGAGACGCTCGATGAGCAGACGTACAGGCGTCGACCGAGACCGGAACACCAGCTCCGAGAAGGTGAGGAGCGGGCGCGAGATCGTGTCTCGCGTCCGAGGACCGATCGAGCAACTGGATCCGCTCGATCGTTCGATGCTCTTCGCCGAGATCTCCATGGTCTCCTACCTCGAGCACGACGTTGCAGCACCGGTCCTCCGAGCGATGGGATTCAGCGATGTTCGATACATCGAACGCGACGGCGCCCAGGCCTACGAGGTGGGCAACGACGTCGATGTCGTCATCGTCTGTCGCGGAACCGAACCGAACGAATGGAACGACATCAGAGCAGACATCAACGCATGGACGGAGATCGCCGAGCCGGTCGGCCGGGTGCATCGCGGCTTCAAGCGTGAGGTCGATGACATCTGGCCGTCTCTCGAGGCGACGCTCGCAGACGAACGTCGAGCGGTGTGGTTCACCGGTCACTCGCTGGGCGGAGCGATGGCCACCATCTGCGCCGGACGGTGTGAGATCGCCGCCTTTGCTGCCTCACCACGCGAGGTCGTGACGTTCGGAAGCCCGAGAGTCGGAACCCGGAACTATCTGAAGTCTGCAGGTGTGCCCCACATCCGATGGGTCAACAGCAACGACATCGTCACGCGCATGCCGCCGACCTGGCTGCGCTACCGGCACACCGGGACGCTGATGTACATCGACCGCCACGGCGAAGTTCGGACGCTGGCATCAGCGCGACGAACGACCGATCGCTGGTTGGAGTTCCTCGACGTCATCAAGCGGCGGCGCCTGGACCACTTCAGCGACCACGCGATCGCAGAGTACGTCGCTCACCTCGCTCGTGCGGCGGGTCGGGAACGGCGAACGCGCTCGACGCGACGCGCCGTGAACCTCTCGATGCGGATGCCGGCACCAGCGCCCGGCAATTCGGCGCGCGGGCGCCGCGGGATGTGGCACCATTCACACATGCGCCTACGACACATACTCATTGCATCCATCACACTCGTCACCGGCTCCGTCATCGGTGCCACGACCCAACACTTCGCGTCGGCCGACGTCAGCAGCGGCGACCGACCCGTGCTCGTCCCGATCGAGACCTGTCGCATCGCCGACACCCGACCCGCCCCCGACAACGTCGGACCGAAGACCTCGCCGGTCGGCCCCGCCGAAACGGTCACCATCAGCGCCCAACAAGCCGGCACCGACTGCACCGGCAAGATCCCGGCGACGGCGACCGCACTGTCCTTGAACGTCACCGCACTCAACGCCACCAGCAACTCGTTCATCACGATCTGGCCCGACGGCCCACAGCCGACGGCGTCCGCCCTCAACCCCGCACCGGGCCAACGAGTCTTCAACGCCGTCACCACCGAACTCGGAGCCGGTCAGGTGTTCCAGATCTTCAACAACCGCGGCAGCGTCGACGTGTTCGTCGACGTCAACGGCTACTACGAGAACCACAACCACGACGACCGCTACTACACACAGGACGACATCGACGCGAACTTCGTCAACAACGGCGATCAGCCCGAGGTGTTCCACGCCGTCGTCAACAACAGTGCTTCGGGAGCGATCACCCGCGGGTCGGACGGCGTCACGCTCAGCCACGCAGGTGCAGGGTCGACGTACTTCTTCACCTTCCCACGCAACGTCACCACCTGCGTCTGGCACGCGACACTCGGCGGCGACAACGTGCTCGGCAACCTCCTCCCGGTGGTCAATGATCTGGGGATCAGCGCGACGCAGGGCAACGGCCCGGGGTTCTTCGAGGTCGACCCCGACGAGGTGGCCGTCGCTGTGTACGACGATGCCGGTGCGTTCGTCTCCGCACCGTTCACACTGACGGTGACCTGCCCGTAACCCGTGTGCGTCGGCGCCGCTTCGGTCGATGACCGAAGCGGCGCCGACGGTCACTTCACGACCGATCCGACACAGCGTCAGCTCTTGGCGAGGAACTCCTCGTCGCGGTCGCTGAAGATCAAGTCGAGTTCGTCGGCCAGCAACGGGTGGTTCGCCAGGTCCGGATCGGCGTCGACGATCGTGAACGCCGCCGCTCGGGCGAGTCTCGACCAGGTTGCGATCACGGCGGAGTGATGCGAGTTTGAGGTCGCTGCGACCCTTCTGGCTCGTCGACATCAGCGTCCCCTCGCCGCGGAGTTCGAGGTCGACCTCGGCCAACGCGAACCCGTCGGTGCTCGCGACCAACGCCTCGACCCGCGGGTTGGCGTCGTCGCCGTCCTCGCTGCTGCTGCGTGATCAGCCAGCAGGTCGACGGATGCTCGCCTCGGCCGACACGGCCGCGCAACTGGTGCAGCTGGGCGATGCCGAACCGGTCGGCGTCGAGGATCGCCATCACCGTCGCGTTCGGCACGTCGACGCCGACCTCGATCACGGTCGTCGCCACGAGCACGTCGATCTCACCGGCCCGGAAGCGATCCATCGTCGCCTCCTTCTCGTCGGAGTGCATCTTGCCGTGCAGCAGCCCGAGGCGCAGGCCGGCGAGTTCGTCGTGCTGGAGCCGCTCGAACGTCTCCTCGGCCGAGGCCACCTCGAGCTTCTCGCTCTCGCCCACCAGCGGGCACACCACGTAGGCCTGACGACCCGCCTCGACCTCGTCGCGGATGTCGCGCCACACGCCGGTCTCCATCAGCGGACCGTTCGCCCACATCGTGACGATCGGCGTCCGGCCGGGCGGCAGCTCGTCGAGCACGCTGACGTCGAGGTCGCCGTACACGGTCATCGCGGCGGTGCGCGGGATCGGCGTCGCGGTCATGACGAGCGTGTCGGGCATGCGACCGTCGGCGGTCTTGTCCCGGAGTGCCGACCGCTGCTCGACGCCGAACCGGTGCTGCTCGTCGACGACCACGACGCCGAGCGACGAGAAGTCGATCGCCTCCTGGATCAGGGCGTGGGTACCGATGGCGATGTCGACCGACCCGTCGGCGAGACCCGGCGATGACGTCCTTGCGCTGCGCACCGGTCACGCGGTTGGTCAGCAGCTCGACGCGGAGCGGTCGATCGCCGAACAGGTTGTCCGGGTCGGGGACGCTGACGCCGGCGAGCATCGCCCGCACGCTCGTCGCGTGTTGTTCGGCGAGCACTTCGGTCGGCGCCATCGAGCGCGGCCTGGTGCCCGCTCTGGACCGCCGCGAGCATGGCGGCGACCGACACCACGGTCTTGCCCGCGCCAACGTCGCCCTGCAGGAGGCGATGCATCGGGTGGGCCGTCTCCAGGTCGGTGAAGATCTCGCCGATCGCCCGCTCCTGTGCCGCCGTCAGCGGGTACGGCAGCGAGTCGTAGAACCGTTGGACGAGGTCGCCGTCGGTCGTGTGTCCGAAGCCGCGCTGGTCGCGCTCGAGCGCACGTTTGCGCAGCACGAGCACGAGCTGCACCCGCAGCAGTTCGTCGAACGCGAGGCGGCGTCGGGCCAGACTCCTTCTGGCGCATGTCCTCGGGCAGGTGGATCCCGGCGAGCGCGTCGCGCCGCGGGATCATCTTGTGCTCGGCCGAGCACGGCACTCGGGATCGGGTCGGCGATGCCGCGTTCGGCGCAGCGTCGCAACGTCTCCTCGACCCAGCCGGCCATCTCCCACGTGTTGATCTGCGCCTTCTCGCTCTGCGGATAGATCGGCACGATCCGGCCGGTCCGATCACCGATCAGGTCGACCACGGGGTTCGACATCTGCAGGCCACCGCGGTAGGTGTCGGCCTTGCCGAACAGCGCGATCTGGAGGCCCTCCTTCAGCTGCCGTTCGCGCCACGGCTGGTTGAAGAACACCACGTCCATCCGCCCCGAGCCGTCGCCCACGTTGACGTTGACCATCGTCCGCCGGTTGCGGGTCGTGCGCTTGGTGACGGTGCGGACCGTCACGAGGACGAGCGCCTCCTCCCCCGGCACGAGATCGGCGATGCGCGCCTCGTTCGTCCGATCGACCCAGCGACGCGGGTACGTCGTGACGAGGTCGAACAGGTCGGTGATCCCGACCTGTCTCGAGCGACGCCTGCTTCTTCGGGCCGACGCCCTTGAGTCGCTCGACCGGAATCCGGGACAGCTCCCGCAACGTGATCGGCTCAGCCATCGGACCTCACAGTAGGAGCCCGGCGGGCCGAGATGCCATACCCGTCTCCGAGGGCGCTCGGGAGCGCCGCGGGCAAGGCGCGTGGCGACGACGTTGACATGGGTCAATGAAGAGCTCACGCAACGCAGCCATCGGCGTTCCTGTGCGTCGTCGGCCTATTCGACGCCGAAGAGGTAGGGATAGAGCGGCTGGCCACCGGTGTGCACTTCGACCTCGACCGCAGCGTGATGATCGCTGAGCCACCCGGTGATCGAATCGGTGGTGGCCACGTCGGCGTCCTCACCGGTGATCACCGTGATCAACTCCGCTTCGTCGTCGATCATCTCGTCGAGGAGCTGGAGCACCGCATCGAGCAGGTCGGCGGCGCACGACACGATCCCATCGCCCTTGACGATGCCGATCCAGTCGTCCTTGCGGACCTTCCCGATCTCGACGGTGGTGTCGCGCACCGCCTGGGTGACCTCGCCCGTCGTGACCGATGCTGCAGCTTCGGTCATCCCCTCGCCGTTGATCGCGCTCGATGCCTCGGGGTCGTACACGATGAGCGCCGCGAGACCCTCGGCCATCGACCGGGTCGGCACCACGACCACGTCTTTCGAGGTGAGGGCGTTGACCTGCTGCGCCACGGGAATGATGTTCTTGTTGTTCGGCAGGATGACGACCTGTTGTGCATTGACGTGTTCGACGGTGTCGAGGAGCTCGGCGGTCGACGGGTTCATCGTCTGTCCACCCGTGACGACGCCCTGTACCCCGAGTTGGGCGAACAATTCGACGACACCGTCGCCGGTGCACACCCCGACCACGGCCGTCGTGACCGGTGGCAGGCCCGCCCCGGCGGCAGCCGGGCGAGGTGACGTCGAAGCCGAGCCGTTGGCCTGCATCTCGGCCTCACGCTTCGCGTGCTCCTCGTCGACCTCTTCGAACAGGTCGGTGATCCGGATCTGCTTCGGCCGGCCGTCGAGATCGAGGGCCACTTCGATCGCTGCGCCGATGTCGTTGGTGTGGACGTGACAGTTCCAGATGCCGTCGCCACCGACGACGACGATCGAGTCGCCGATCGCGCCCCAGCCCTGCTTGAAATCCTCGATGAGCGGATCGTCGAGATCGAGGAAGTACATCACCTCGTAGCGCTGATCCGCCACGTCGACCTCGTCGGCACCGCCGACCTTGCGGACGTGGCTGCGGTCGGGCGGGTGGGCCTCGAACGCGGCGGCAACGGCACCGCCGGTCCCGTCGTCCTCCTCCGCCTCGGGGAGTGGTTCACCGTCGACGACGTACAGGGCCGAGTCGAGCAGGAGCAGGAACCCGGCCCCACCCGCATCGACGACGCCGGCGTCTTTCAGGACGGGCAACAGTTCGGGAGTGTTGTCGAGCGCCTGCTTGCCCGCTGCCCGCGAGGCTCGCACGACATCGATCAGCGACCCACCGGCGTCGGACGCCGACCGGGCGGCGTCAGCGCTCTCGCGAACAACGGTGAGGATCGTGCCCTCGATCGGCTTGAGCACCGCCTGGTACGCCCCCGCCGAGGCGGCTTGCATCGCATCGGCGAAGCGCCGACCCCGTTCGTCGGGGTCGGACGTGGTCGACTTCATCGTCGACGCGAAGCCACGCATGATCTGACTGAGGATGACGCCGCTGTTTCCACGTGCCCCCATCAGTGACCCGTGGCTGATCGCATCGCACGTCGCTGCGAGATCGTCGACGTCGGCGGTCTCCATCTCAGCGACGACGGCATCGAGGGTCCGGGCCATGTTGGTGCCGGTGTCACCATCGGGCACGGGATAGACGTTGAGGCGGTTGAGGACACCCGCGTGCGCCCTGACCGTGTCCCGAAAGGTCACGACGAGGTCGCGCAGCGCTTCGGTGCTGAACCGTTCCAGTGTGGGCACGGCATCGGAGTGTAGGCCCGACCCGGTTGGACGCTACGAAAGCGGCGCTAGCATCATCTGGCCGTTCGGTTCTGCCCACCCGGGGCAGCTGAGCGCCCGACCGCGACGTTCTCCAGGAGAAGATGATGGCATCGAAGTGTGAAGTGTGTGGCAAGGGCCCCTCGTGGGGCATGTCGGTGTCCCACTCCCATCGGCGTACCAAGCGCCGTTGGAACCCGAACATCCAGCGGATCCGTACCTCCGTGAACGGCGCCACCAAGCGCGTCAACGTCTGCACCGGCTGCATCAAGTCCGGCAAGGTCGTCAAGGCCGGCTGACCGCCGCCACCTCGTCATGCAGGGCGTCATCAAGGCCTACGATCCGAGCACCGGCGACGGGCTCGTCATGTGCGACACCGATTTGGCCGACTACGAACTCGCGGCGAACGCGCTCGAGGGTTCGATCTTCCGCATGCTGCGCCAGGGTCAGCGGGTCGTGTTCGACCTCGACGACGCCGGTCGCGCCACGGGCCTCCACATGGGGTCCGAGGTCGACATGGGCACCCCCGGCTACTGACTCACCCGCATCCGCCCTTCGCCGGGCTCCGGTCATCGCCAACACCGATCTTCGGATCTTCGCGATCTGTTTTCGTGATGCCGACATGGCTCTTCGTGATGTAAGCGGTTACATCCGCGCAGCCGTTTCACCGACGGGCCGGACCTCGTTTACGGTGGAGACATCGCGGGGAAACCCGTGCGACACGAGATTTCGGGAGCCAGCACACATCATGAGCGGAACCACCACGAACCAGCGCCTCACCGATTGGGTGGCCGAGTGGGCCGCGATCATGCAGCCCGACGAGGTCTACTGGTGCGACGGCACCGCCGAGGAGTACGAGCGGCTCGCGCAGAGCCTCGTCGACTCCGGCACCTTCACGAAGCTCGACGAGGCCAAGCGGCCCAACAGCTACTGGGCCCACTCCGATCCAGGAGACGTCGCGCGCGTCGAGGACCGCACGTTCATCTGCTCGGCGACCGAGGAGGCTGCCGGCCCGAACAACAACTGGCGTGACCCCGACGAGATGCGCGCCGAGATGAACCGGCTCTACACCGGCTGCATGAAGGGCCGCACGATGTACGTGATCCCGTTCTCGATGGGCCCGCTCGGCTCCCCCATCGCCCACATCGGTGTCGAGCTGAGCGACTCGGCGTACGTCGCGACCAACATGCGGATCATGACCCGGATGGGTCAGGGCGCACTCGACGCACTCGGCGACGACGACTGGGTCCCGTGCATCCACTCGATCGGGGCCCCGCTCGAGCCCGGCCAGGCCGACGTGCCGTGGCCGTGTGACGCCGAGAACAAGTACATCGTGCACTTCCCCGAGACCCGCGAGATCATGTCGTACGGCTCGGGGTACGGCGGCAACGCGCTGCTCGGCAAGAAGTGCTTCGCACTGCGCATCGCGTCGGTGATGGCGCGTGACGACGGCTGGCTCGCCGAGCACATGCTGATCCTCAAGCTCACCAACCCCGAGGGCGAGTCGAAGTACATCGCCGGAGCGTTCCCGTCGGCGTGCGGCAAGACCAACCTGGCGATGCTCGTGCCCACCCTTCCGGGGTGGAAGGCGGAGACGATCGGCGACGACATCTGCTGGATGAAGTTCGGCGACGACGGACGGCTGTACGCGATCAACCCCGAGGCCGGCTTCTTCGGCGTTGCACCGGGCACGAGCCACAAGACGAACCACAACGCGATGGAAACGCTGTGGGGGAACTGCATCTACACCAACACCGCACTCACCTCGGATGGTGACGTGTGGTGGGAGGAGATGACCGACGATCCTCCGGCTCGCGCCACCGACTGGCGCGGCAACCAGTGGAACCCGGAGATCGACACACCGGCGGCCCACCCGAATGCTCGCTTCACAGCTCCCGCCTCACAGTGCCCGTCGATCGGCGCCGAATGGGAGGACCCCGCCGGGGTACCGATCTCGGCGATCCTGTTCGGCGGACGCCGTCGGACCACGGTGCCGCTCGTGACCGAGGCCAACGACTGGGAGCACGGTGTGTTCCTCGGGTCGATCATGGCCTCGGAGAAGACGGCGGCCGCCGAGGGCGTGCAGGGCGAACTGCGATTCGATCCGATGGCGATGCTCCCGTTCTGCGGCTACAACTACGCGGACTACTTCGCTCATTGGCTCTCGATGAAGAGCAAGAGTGACGAGTCGAAGTTGCCGAAGATCTTCTTCGTCAACTGGTTCCGGCGTGACGAGGACGGCCGCTTCCTCTGGCCCGGGTTCGGCGAGAACAGTCGGGTGTTGAAGTTCGTGTTCGATCGCTGTGACGGCAACGGTGAGGTCGTCGAGACCCCGATCGGCAAGCTTCCGGTGCCCGGCACGCTCGACATGGACGGCCTCGACATCGACCCCGCCGACCTCGACACCCTGTTGACGGTCGACTCGGAGGGCTGGAAGCAGGCAGTGCCACAGATCCGCGACCACTTCGCCAGCTTCGGCGACAAGCTTCCACGTGAGCTCAACGCTGCCGTGAACGAGCTCGAAGCCGCCTTGTAGGCCGACCGCCCTCCGTCACGACATCGGCAACTTGCCGACTCAGAGTGGTCAATGGTTCACGTATCGTAAAGATCCCGCCGTTGACCACGCGTCCAGGCGCCGCAGGTCCGTGTACCGCGCATGGCTACACCAGGTTCGCCGTGGGTGCGAATGCGTTCGATTCAGTTGCGAAGTGTCGTCCTCATCGCGCTCGCGGCGGGCGTCGGGCTCGTGCTCGACCTCGCCGTCATGAGCACCGCACCGTCCACTCCCGCCGTCGTTGACGCTGCGGCTGCTCCTCCACCTGCAACCGACCCGGTGGTCGCCGAGCCGACCACCGCCGACACCGTGGACCTCGACGTCGTTGCATCCACGGAGCCGCTCGTCGTGCTCGACACGGCCGCAGGTGCCGTGCCGCTCCCGACCGATCCGATCCCGGTCACGACGGGACCCGATTCCACCGTCGCCACAGGTGGAATCGCTGCGGATTCCGCGCCGGCCGCAGCAACGGCCCCTGTCGCACCGGTGACGCCCTCGCGATGGCCGGCCCCACCCGCAACCACACCGGCAACGAGTGCTGGTCCCCGACCGTCCACCCCCACAGCCGCTCCGACGACCACCACGACGACGGCTCCGCCCCGTACCGTCGTGACAACCACGTCGACCACGATGCCGATCACAACTGCGGCGACGACCACGTCGACCACTGCGCCCACGACGACTGCGCCGACCACGACGGCACCTGCCACGACGGTCTCCTACCCCTCCTACAACGTCAGCACCGTCGGCCAGGTGGTACTCACCTACACCGACGGATCGCGCATCCAGCTCTACGGGGTGTACGCCGGCACGGGGTGGGTGTACCAGGTCGAAAGCAACGGCCCGCGGACCGTCAAGCTCAAGTTCTTCAACACACAGACCGAACGTGAAGCCGAATGGACGGCAACCATCGAGTCCGGCCGCATCAAGATCGAGAACTGAGTGGAGTCCACACGATGAGCCAACTCGCGATCGAACACACAGGACCACGTACATGAGCGAACTCACCACCGAAGAACGGTTGGCGCTCCTCCGGGCACGCCGGGGCCAGACCAGCACCGCTCCCAGCCGATCCTCCGGCGCTGCGCCCGCGAACGCCACATCGACACAGCTTCCGGCTCCGTCCGCGACGATGCGTCGCGTCGAAGCACCACCACCGGCCGGCATCTCCGCGCCGGACGCAACCGGCAGCGCGCATCCCGACCCCGGCCAGCCGTCGCAGCGACGGAGCCTGATCGATCGGATCACCCACTTCGAGCCTCGGAAGCACCCCGCTCGTCACGCGCGTCGTCTCGTCGGAGCCGCGGCGGGAGCGGGCTTCTTGGCCATGCTCCCGCTCATGGGGCCGCTGACCGCGGCAGGTGCCGAACAGCCGGAGAATCCTGATCCGACGAACGACGGCGAGCCCACCGCCGAGACGACCGTCCCTGCGGGCATCGATGCAACCGTCGACACGGCTGCCACCGCCACGACGACCGTGGGGAGCGAGACGACGGTCCTCCCGCCGACCGCTGACTCGATCCCACCGGATGCAGCGCTCGACGCTGCGTCCACATTGGTGCCGGACTCGCTGGGGACAGCCGAAACGGGCGCGGCTGACCCCGCTGCCACCATCGCACCAACCGCACCGGGAGCCGCTCCGACAGCGTCGTCGGGCGGGCAAGCTCCAGCGCAGCCCACCGCGCCAGCCGCCCAGCCGAGCGCCGCTCAACCGGCGACGCCCGCGCCTGCGCCACAGCCGGCTGCGACCCAGCCACCTGCACCACAGGCGCCGGCACCACAGGCACCCGCCACGCAACCGCCGGCGACACAACCACCCGCCACGCAACCGCCGGCGACGCAACCACCCGCCACACAGCCACCCGCCACGCAGCCACCCGCCACGCAACCGCCACCACCGCCCCCACCTCCGTCAACCGGAGCCAGTGGTGGCTGAGACGAGCACGCTCGCCGTTCGGCCGCACTCGGCCGCATCCCGGCCGTACGGGCTGGTCAGCTTCGGCGCGATGGCGAGCCCGTGTCGGATCGTCACGGACAACGACGAACTCGCAGCAGCGGGCGCTCAATTCGTCCACGGCCTCGAACAACGGTGGAGCCGATTTCTCCCCGACAGCGAGATCTCAGCGCTGAACGAGTCGAGTGGCTCGCTCTGCGTCGTCTCGGACACGACGTTCCGGTTGGTCGAGCTGGCTGAACGCGCCAGATGTCGCACGCACGGCGCGTTCAACCCGCTCGTTCTCGATCGGCTGGAACAGCTCGGCTACCGATCGGACGGCAGCCTGCCGGGCGATCTCGAGGCCATCCACGGACCGCCCAGTGACCCGGTCAGCCAGGAGCCCATCACGCTGTTGGCCGAATGCCACGCGGTCCGGCTGCCGGCCGACACGCGCTTCGATCCCGGCGGAATCGGCAAGGGCCTGGCCGGCGATCTCGTCGTCGACCACCTCATCGGGCTCGGCGCAACGACGATCCAGGTCGAGCTGGGAGGCGACGTCCGGCTCTATGGCGAGAACTGGACCGGTGGCGAATGGCGGGTCGGGGTGCAGGATCCGCGAGATCGTGCCCGCAGCATCGCCGAGGTCAGCGTTGCGGCCGGTGCGGTGGCGACGAGCAGCGTGGTCTCCGCAACGTGGCAGGCCGGCAACCACGACATGCACCACCTGCTCGACACGGCAACGGGTTGGCCGAGCGAGACCGATCTGGCCTCGGTGACCGCCACGTCGAGCGAACTCTGGTGGGCCGAGGTGATCGCCAAGGTCGCGCTGATGGCCGGCTCACGAGGTGCGGTGGCGGTGATGCGCGAGTTCGGGGCATCCGGTCTGCTGGTCGACCGCAGGGGTACGGTGCACGCCGTGGACGGAAGGTGCACTCGGTGAACTCACAGGTCTGGTGGTTCGTCTCACGTTCATCGGGGATGATCGCTTGGGCCCTCGTCACGCTTGCGGTGATGTGGGGACTCTTCGTCTCGACCAAGGCGGTCGCAAAGGCCTCTTCTCCAGCCTGGCTGCTCGACCTCCACCGATTTTTCGGCGGCCTGTCGGTGGTCTTCACGGCGATTCACCTCGTCGGGCTGTGGGCCGACAACTTCGTCGAATTCGGCTGGGCCGAGCTCTTCGTCCCGATGGCGAGTTCCTGGAAACCCGGCGCTGTCGCGTTCGGGATCGTGGCGATGTACCTCCTCGTCGCGGTCGAGCTCACATCGCTGATGATGAAGCGGCTGCCGCGTCGCGTGTGGCGCTGGATCCACCATGCCAGCCTGCCGCTCTACGCGCTGGCGACCTACCATTCCATCGCGGCGGGAACCGACCGGGCGAGCACCGTCTTTCGACTGGTGGCGCTCGTCTCCGTCAACATCATCGTCTTCCTGACGATCGTGCTGATCCTCGCCGTCCGTCGCCAGGCGGTCGCCGCGCTGCAGGCGGCCGACGCCATGAAGACATCCGAACAGCCCGCCCGGGCCAACTGATCGCGAGCGGCTCCTCGGCGGTTGAGCTGACCGTGGCGTAGGTGCGTTCCTGTTCAGTCGCTGCGATCCGGGGAGTTGGCGCTGACGATCAGTTCGCAATCCTCGCCGCCACCGGTGAATTGGACCACCACACGATCACCGTCGGGATCCTCGAGCCGGTACCGGTACTGGCCGGTGGGAACCACCTCGATGATTCGAGGCGGCGTGACGGTGAGGTCGGCGAGGACCCAGCCGCAGTCGCCGTCGAAGCGCACCGCACTGGCCGGTGCCGTACTGGTCGTGGCTGACGCCGAGGTGACCGGCGCACCCGTGGTCGTGCTGGGCGGCGACGGAATCGAAGGGGCCGTCGGCTCGGGCGTGGCCACGCTGGTGGGCCTGGTGGGCGCCGGGCCACTGGACGGTGGTTGATCATCGGGTTCGGTTCGGCCGTCGGGTGGCGTCGCCGGCGGTTCCCCGGTCCGACCGCCACCCGTGGTACCGCCGCCGTCGGCGATGTCGACCGGCGCCGTGTCCGTTCCGGGAACGGTGAGTTCGACGGCACCCGGAGTCCCTGCTCCCCCGTTGGAGCTGTCGCCGGGGGAAGCGTTTGCCGCGTCCATCGACCCCGATGCGGTGGTCGGTGCCGGAGCCGTGATGTCCACTCCGGTTCCGACGGCTGCGCCTTCTCCGGCCGTGGTCCGAACCGTGGAGCTGCTCGACTGGGTCACGTAGCCGGCCGCCCCCACCACACCACCGGACACCAACACGGCCGATGCGGTGATCGTGGCGATACGGCGCCTGGCCAGACGGGTCAGCGTCGGGTTCATCCCGGCGAGGACATCGTGGGGTGAGCGTCCGGGAAGGTTCGGCATCTCCTTGCGAATGACGTGCCGGAGTTCGTCGTCAGACGACATGGTCGGTCTCCTCGAGCACGCTCCGCATGCGATCGCGGGCTTGGGAGAGATGGAATCGCACGGTGCCCTCCGCGATGTCCAAGGTCGTAGCGATCTCGGCGACGGACAGATCGTCGATGTAGAACAGGCTGGCAATCGCTCGCTGACGCTCCGGGAGCGCCATCAACGACGCCAGGACCGGAGAGCTCTGCCAACCGACGACGAGCGTCGGATCGGGCAGCACCGCCGCGGATGCGGTGACCCGCTCCCTGGCGAGCCGCCGTTCTTCGGAGCGACGTTCGTCCCGGGTCAGATTGATGGCGATCCGGCGCACCCAGGCACCGGGGTTGTCGTACCGATGCACTTTGGTCCAACGGTCGAATGCCCGGATGAACGCCTGCTGAGTGGCGTCGGCAGCGCGTTCAGCGTTGCCACAGACGAAGGTGACGGAGCGTACGACGGACTCGTAGTTCTCGAGGAAGAACTGATCGAACTCGTCGCGGCGCCGGCTGCGCATCAGCGGTCCGGTCGAACGAGATCGACACAGGAGAACGTGGGCACTCCCGGGAGGTACGCCGAGGACGAGTTCCACAGAAGGTACACGTCGCCGCTCCTCGGTTCGGCTTGGCGCGTGCCCTGCGTCGGCCCATCGGACATCCAGTGTCGCACCGCACCATCATGACGGATCGACGGCCCGCCGGACCGGACCCGGGCCCACGTGTTCTGACAACGGACGAAGCCCCAGCCGAGGGGCCAGGGCTTCGTGAGGTCTGAGGCGCTCGGTGAGCGCGTGGATGTTCAGTCCTGGAGTTCGAGGACGTCGACGGTCTTGCGGCCCTTGCGCGAGCCGAACTTGACCGAGCCGTCGATCGTCGAGAACAGCGTGTCGTCCTTGCCGATCTTGACGTTGTGGCCCGGGTGGAACCTGGTGCCACGCTGACGGATGATGATCGAGCCGGCGGTGATCTTCTCACCGTCGAACGCCTTCACACCGAGGCGCTGTGCGTTGGAGTCGCGCCCGTTGCGGGTTGAACCGCCACCTTTGGTCTTTGACATGACGTGCTCCTGTTCTCAGCTCGCGGAGATCGAGGTGATCTCGACCATGTGGTACTTCTGACGATGGCCGTAGCGACGACGGTACGTCGTGGAGTTCTTGTAGGTGAACCCGTTGATCTTGGGGCCCTTGGTCTTCCCGACGATCTTGCCGGTGACCGAAGCCTTCGAGAGTTCGTCGGGGGTCGAGAGGATCGTGTCGCCGTCGACGAGCATGACGGGGCGCAGCGACACGTCGCTGCCCTCGTCACCGTCGAGCAATTCGAGACGGACCTGTTGACCTTCGGCGACCTTTTCCTGCTTGCCGCCCGAAGCGATGATTGCGTACATAGCGAGGAGCAACACTATCGCTCATCGAAGCCGGTTACACCGCTGCGACCGTCACATCCGCAACGATTCGCCTCACTCCAGGTAGCCGACGATGTCGACGACGAGGTGTGTCGTCGTCGAGTTGAACAGGCAGATCTTGCCATCCGCGCTGAGGGTCGCGACGATCTCGTTCGGACCGTTCACACCCTGCACGAAGTTCAACGAGGAGGCCAGCGGAAGCGTCGACAGGCACGGGTGGACGGTGACGTAGCCGCGACCTTCGGGAGCAACTGCGGTGATGTTCACGACGACGGCCGTTGCCGACGCCGGAACCCCGACACGGCCTTCCACGTCGAGCGTGTACGACGTGCCCGCCTGGCGCTTGCCAACGCCCTGGTCCTGCGCATCGATGGTCGTGCCGGTCGGTCGGGAGTCGAGCAACCGGGACGGGGCGACCGACGTGAAACTGGACGGAGACCCGACGTAGCCGACCACGTCGACCAACAGGTGCGCGTCCGACGACGTGAACAGGCACAGTTCACCGTTGCTGTTGAGCTCGGCGACCAACTCGTTCGCACGGTTCGTTGCCGCGACGTAGTTCAGCGACGACGCTGTGGGAATCGGATCGGCACACGGCGTGACGGTCACGAAGCCCCGCTCCGTGCTCTTCACTGCCGTGACGTTGACGATCACCGTGCGAGCGTCGGCGGGAACCCCACCGCGACCGGCGACTTTGACGGTCGTCGACGAACCTGCTCCGGGCCGGCCCGCTGCTTGGGAGACGCCGTCGATGGTCTTGCCCGTCGGACGGGTGTCGAGGAGGCGAGCCGGCGTGACGTTGCGGAGGGGACTGTTCGCGACCACGTACCCGACCACGTCGATGGTGAGGTGCACGGCCTCCTTGGAGTACAAGCAGACCTGACCACTGGCATCGAGGCCGCTGACGAGTTCGTTGCCGAGGTTGACCCCGGGCGTGTAGTTGATCGACGACGCGAGCGGTCGGGGCGAGACGCACGGATGCACGGTGACGAAGCCAACGGCTTCCCCGGCCACCGCCGTCACGTTCATCACGACACCGACTGCGTTCGCTGGGACGTCGCCGCGCCCGGCGATCTGCACCGTGATCTCCTCACCGGCGTCGAGCTTGCCACCCTTCTCGAACTGGTTGTCGATGGTCTCACCGGTCGTGCGGGTGTCGAGGAAGCGCGCCGGGGCGAGTGGTGTGATCGCGTCGCCGAGCAACTCCACAGCACCGATGTCGATCACCGGACCGACCACACGCGCTTGCCCGCGTTGGTCGAGGGCCGGCGGAGCGACGAACGCCGGATCACCGGCCTCGACGGCGGGTGAGAGAGCCGACGGCAGCATGGTCCGGGTCGGTCCGCCGTTGTCGGCGAGCGCTCCCAGCAACGGATCGGCGGTTTCGATGTTCGTTCCGCCCAGACCGGAACCGGTCGCGAGCAGCGAGAACGAGCCGGCGACCGAGGCACCTCCGGCGTGGGAGACGTCGCCGCCGTTGCCGGCCACGATCGCGTGGTCGAGAACGAGATTCGACGTCACGTCGAGGCCGATCACGGCCGCGCCGGTGTTGGTGTTGCCGGAGATGGTCGAGTGGGCGAGCGTGAGGTCGGAATCGACAACCAGGACCCCATTGGCCGTTGTCGAGTCGTTCTCGGAGAACGTGGAGTTCACGAACACCGTGTTGCCCGCCGAATTGCTGACCACGAGCGCCTCCTGGCGGCTCGCGGTGACCGTGGTCGACTGGATCTCGACGTTTCCGGGATTGTCACGGAGGTACAGCCCGATGCCGTCGGTCGGCACCACGGCCGCCCCACCGCTCGTGGAGACCGACATGTTCGACACGGCGACGTCACCGTACAACTCGTACAACTGCACGCCGTCTTCACCCGACTCGGTGATCGTGATGCCGTCGAGCGTCACGTCGCCGGCGTAGTACAGCACCAATCCGGTGTCGGTGGACCCGTCGATCGTCACCTCGGTCATCGAGATCTCGATGTCGGTGTCCTGCCCCTCTCCGACCCGAATGCCGTCACCGTCGGACGTCGTCACCGACACCCGCTCGAGCGTCGCGCCCTTGTGATCATCGCTGATGTAGATGCCACCGCCGCCAGAGTTCTCGATCGTGACATCGCGAAGCACGAACGCACTCGGACCGCGCAGGTACATGCCGTCATCGTCGCTGTCGGTGACGGTGACCCGCTCGATGACGACCGTGTCGTCGTAGTTGTCGGAACCGTCGATGTACAGCCCGTTGTCACCTGACCGCTCGATCACGGTGTCGGTGATGGTGGCCGGACCCTCCAACGGATAGATCGTGATGCCTCGATCGGTGGAGTCGGTGATCGTCGAGTCCGAAATGGTCACGTCGAGCGCGTCCTCGATCGAGAGTCCGTACGCTCCCGCGTCGTCGACGGTGACCTCGTCGATGTCGACCGACATGACCTCGTTGATGTAGATGCCGGTGTTGCCGGTGTTGGAGACGTCGACGCGGGAGATGACCACCGTGTCGGTCATGTCGTCGGTGGCGTTGCTGAGGTAGATCCCGGAATCGGTGATGTCGGTGATGGTCACGTCGGTGACCGTGAGATCTCCACCCAGGTAGGAATGGATCCCGTCGGCGCCCGCACCGGTGATCGTCAGACCCGACACCGTGAAGTCGGCGTTGTAGACGTACAGCACGTCGCCGGTCGGGTTGGTGAGCGACAACACCGCCTCACCGGGACCAATGATGGTGAGATCATCGGTGATCTTCGCGCCCGGAAGGCTCAGCGAAATGGTTCCGCTTGCGCCGGCGCCGGAGAACGTGATGGTGTCCGGACCGGCCGCAGCGTTCGCGTCGATGATCGCCTGGAGGAGACTTCCCGATCCGTTGGCGTTCGTGTTCGTGACCGAGAAAGTGGCCGCTTCGACCGGGATGCCGTCGATGGCGAGCGACCCGCCCACGATCGTGATGGTCGCGGCAGCGACCATCTGCTTCTTGCGCGCCGGCACGCTGGTTCCGCGGTGCTTCGAGTCGTGGTCCTGCATGGTGATGTCCCTCCGGTGTCCGTGAAGACCGCATTGTGCCACATTCGCCGCCGCCCAGCGCGTCTCGCAGTCAGCAGATGTCGCAGCTCCCGTCATCGGAGCCTGGGGCGCCCTGGAACTCGACCTTCAGCTTCTTGCCGATACCGCCCTTGGCAACGATGCGCATCGACTCGGCCATGCCGATCAGCTGGGGTGTGATGAGGATCCGGAACTGCTCGTGGCGCAACTTGCGGTACGGCGGAGAGATTCTTCCCTTTGACGTTGGTGTCGACCGACACCTCGGCGACCTTGCCTCAACCGGTGGGGCGGATGAAGTCGATCGACATCGTTCCGCCCTTCTTCTCCAGCAGCTTCTCGGCCTCGGGAGTCATCGAGATCTCCATGACCGTGCACGATACTCCGAACCCCCAGGCTGCTCGCGGCCAGACCCGCTCATCCGGTACGGTCCTCCCCGATGCAGCCCATGCCCTCCGTGACTGTGGCCGTGATGCCCCGCGAGAAGTTCGGATGCGCCGAACGCAGCCTGCGGTCCCTCCTCGACAACACCCCGGGTCACTTCGACCTGATCTACATCGACGCCGGATCGCCCCGCACGGTGCAGACGGCACTCGACGGCCTGCTCTCGACCCGGAAACACTGCCTACACCGCGTCGAGCGGTACCTGTCGCCGTTCGAGGCGACAGCGATCGCGATCGACACCGCCACGACCGACTACCTCGTCCTGGCCGACAACGACGTGTACTTCCGACCTGGATGGCTCGACGCGCTGCTCCGCTGCGCAACCGAACAGGAGGCCGACGCGGTGGTGCCCCTCGTGCTCATCGGTGACGAGCTGAGCGAGGACATCCATGTCGCGGCGGGCCACTCGCGCCTCGAAGTCGGCGGCGACGGGGCGACACACCTGAAGCACCACCAGTTCCACGAATGGGCCCGGCGGTCCGAGGTGACGCTCGAACGCGGGCGGACGGAGTTGCTCGAATCGCACTGTGTGATGGCGCGCCTCGACACATGGCGGGGTCTCGGCGACCTGGACCCCACCGTCGGTCACCCGACCAACGTCGACGAACTGTCGCTCCGTCTCGGCGAGATCGGCGCTGCAGCCTGGTTCGAGCCGGCTGCGGAGGTGGTGTACCTCTTCGGCCCCGACATCCGGTACTCCGTCGCCGACATCCGCCTGATGAGCTACGTGTGGTCGGAGCGGTGGGTCGCCCGGGACTTCCAGAGATTGGCCGATCAGCGCGGCGTCCGCTGGAGTCGGCCCGACACCCGCCGCCGACGCTGGTGGATGGCGAATCAGCGCAGAGCGTGGCTCAGGCACGTCAAGGCGCACGTGCAGGCCCCGTTCAACGCCGTCAGGATGCCCGTTCTCGGCCACATCTGCTGGAAGGGGATCGAGTACTTCGAACAGGCCGCGAATCGGCTGTACATCTTCGTCGTCACCAGGGTCGGCTGGGCCCGCTCGGCCGCAGTTGCCCACGGACTCCGGAAGAGGTGACCGGAGCGGGTGTCGGCAATCCGAGTCGTGCCGGCGCGTCACTCGAGCATCGAGAAGTCGACCCGCACGCCGCGGCCTTCGCAGTCGGGGCAGATCTCGCTGTACTCGGTGAGCAGCCCCTCGCCGATGCGCTTGCGAGTCATCTCGACCAGACCCAATTCACCGATGTCGAACACCTGCGAGCGGGTCTTGTCACGGGCGAGCGCCTCGCGCAACACCGCCACCACCTTGGCCCGGTTGTCACGGATCTCCATGTCGATGAAGTCGATCACGATGATGCCGCCGATGTCGCGGAGACGCAGTTGCTTGGCGACCTCCTCGGCGGCTTCCATGTTGTTGTGGAAGACCGTTTCTTCGAGGTTCGACTTGCCGACGTTCTTGCCGGTGTTGACGTCGATGACGGTGAGTGCCTCGGTGTGCTCGATGATCAGCGAACCACCTGACGGGAGCCAGACCTTGCGGTCGAGCGCCTTGTGCACCTGCTCGTGAACGTGGAATCGCTCGAAGAGGGACAGGCCCTCCTTGTCGGAGTCGTAGTACTCGACTCGGTCGGCGAGTTCGGGGTTGAACGCCTGGACGTAGTCCCGCACCTCCTCGTAGAGCCGCTGGTCGTCGATCATCACCCCGCGGTAGTCGGTGCTGAACTCCTCGCGGATGACGCGCACAGCGAGTTCGGGCTCACGTGAGAGCAACGCCGGGCGTTGGGTCTTGGCAGCCTGCTTCTCGATCTCGTCCCACTGCTTCAGCAGCACGGTCATGTCGCCGACCAGTTCGGCCTCGGTTGCGTGTTCGGCAGCCGTCCGCACGATCAAGCCGTGCTCGTCGGGCTTGACGCGGTCGAGGATGTTGCGGAGTCGCTTGCGCACGTCGTCGGGCAGCCGCTTCGAGATGCCGTAGGTCTTCGAGTTCGGGATGAGCACGACGAACCGACCTGGCAGCGAGACCTCCTGCGTGAGCCGGGCGCCCTTGTGCGCGATGGGATTCTTGGTGACCTGGCAGAGGATCATCTGCTTGTTCTTGAGGATGTCCTCGATGCGCGGGTTCTTGCCCTTGACCTCGATGTCGGCAGGGTCGTACTGCACGTCGCTCCGGTACAACACCGCATTCTTCGGTGTGGCGATGTCGACGAACGCGGCCTCCATGCCCGGCAGGACGTTCTGCACCTTGCCCATGTAGATGTTGCCGTGGATCTGCGCGACGTCGTCGGCGGGCCGACTCACGTAGTGCTCGATCAGGTTGCGGCCTTCGAGCACGGCGACCTGCGCCATGCCGGGGCGCACCTGCACGCACATGAAGTAGCGGCCGACTGGCTTGCCGTTGCGTTCACGTCCCTTGCGCTGCTCGATCAGGGCCTCGTCGTCGATCGACGTGCGTTCTCGACCCTTGCCCCTGCCACGCCGCTGCTTCTTGGCACCTCCGGACTTGGCGCCGGCGTCGCCGTCACGACCGTCGCCCTTGCCCTTGCCCTTCGCCGGCTTCTGGCTGCGTGTGGCGCCATCGTCGCCGGCACCCGAGCCGCCGCCCTTGCCCCTGCCGCCGCGTCGACGGCGTTTTCCGCCCCCAGGCGACGCATCGTCGTTCGACCGGGCCGGTCCGGGAGGGGGCGCCGAGGGCACGGGCATCGTGTCGCCGATCTTCGGCTTGCGCACCAGCGCTCGCTCCGACGCCTCGGCGGACGGCCGCCCTTCGGACATCTTCTCGGGAAGCTCGACGTCGTTGCGGTCATCGCCGCCGACCGGGCCGGCATGCTGTGCCGCTGCTCGCCCGGCAGAGCCGCCGGAAGCGGATGAGTCAGCGGAGCCGTTCGACCCTTGGTCGAGGTTCGCCTCGGTGTCTGAGGCGGTGCTCTGATCGTTGTCCATGGTGGAGGGAGTCCCTTCTCGGGAACGACGATCCGTGCCGTCGTTCCGTCGCCAGGGTCGGGCCGCTCAGCGGGCGGACCCCGGCATTCGTGTTGGTACCGCCGCATCGGCTGATGGGACGGGTCGTCGGTGCTGACACCACCGGCGCCGAGCAGGCGAAGTGCGCCGCCTCGGGGGTGTGTTCATCGGTGTCGATCACTGGACGACCAGCCTACTGGGCCGACCGTCACACCCGATGGACCCAGGGCCTGGCCCCACTCGCGACGCCTGCCGATACCACGCCCCGATCTCCCGCGTCCCCGCCCTGATGTACCGCATCCGATGTACCGCATCCCGGACCCAGCAAATCGCGATTGATTTGCCGGTGCCGGGACCGGGAAAATCAGGGACCAGGCACGTCACCGCATGCGGCGCATGTGGACGCTCTGGACCAGGCCGAACATCGCGAAGTACACGATCAACCCCGAGCCGCCGTAGCTGATGAACGGCAGCGGCAACCCGGTCACCGGCATGATCTTCAGCGTCATCCCGACGTTCTGGAAGGTCTGCCACAGCAGCATCACGAACACCCCGGCGCACACATACGTGCCGAGCAGATCGCGCGAACAGGTGCGCGATACGCCAGATTCGCACGAGACACACCCCCATCAGGCCCAGCACGACGGCACATCCGACCAGGCCGAACTGCTCGCCGACCGCCGCGAACGGGAAGTCGGCCCACATGACCGGGATGTCGCCGTCGTTGGTGAGGGGACCCTTCAACCAGCCCTTCCCCCACACACCGCCGGTTCCGAGAGCGCGCATCGCATTGTCGGCCTGATACGTGTCGTCGGCTCCGGCGGCCTCGGGATTCAGCAGCGCTCGGATGCGGGCGACCTGGTACGAGTTGACGAGTCGGCCGACGAACGCCGCGGCAACGGTGGCGACCGACAGGAACGAGATCAGGAAGATGTAGCGGATCTTGGCACCGGCAACGAGCAGCACACCCATGGCGATCGACACGATCACCGAGGCCGAACCCAGGTCCGGCTGGAGGATCACGAGCACAGCAGGGATCCCGACGATGATCAACCCGCCCAGGAAACGCGCATACGAGACCTCGTCGCTGCGTTCTTCGGCGAGGAACGCGGCGAGCATCAACAGCGTGGTGAACTTCGCGAGTTCGGCCGGCTGGATGTTGATGATCCCGAGGTCGAACGAGATGCGGTCCTCGCCACTGGCCACCCCGAGCAGGAACAGGAAGATCAGGCTGACGACGGTGATGATGTACAGCGATCGGGCACGGTCCTTCCAGAACTCGTAGTCGGCACTCATCACGATCACCATCACCACGGATGCAGCGATCGCGAAGACCACCTGTCGAGTCGCGAAGCCGAACTCGTCGTCGAGTCGAGTGCGCGACGTCGAGAAGACGATGAAGCAGCCGATGATCGTGAGCGACGCCTGCGCCGTCAACAACACCCAGTCGATGTTGCGGGTCGGGTCGGCAGGGCTCGCCTTGATGTTGCCGAGCCCGGAGTCGGGCTTCCGGGAGAGGAAGGACGTCGTCATCTGAGGAGGATCAGGCCGATCGGATCAACAGGTCGGATCATTCGGTGGTAGCGGTCGGCGAGAAGCGTCCTGCATAGCACGATTGGTCGGCCAGTGTCTTCGACTCCGCAGGAATGAGGTTCGACGTGTCGAGTGGATCCGACAACTGAACCGGGTCGGCCGGCGCGATTCCGGAGAGCTGCATGAAGATGCATTTCACCACGGGCCCGGCACCCTGCGAGCCGTACCCGGCCTTTTCGAGATACGCCGACACCGTGAATGGGCGGCTCGGGTCGACGCTGTATGCGGCAAACGCGGAGGAGTCGTTCCACGGGTAGTTGCCTGCGCCCTGCGCGGTACCCGTCTTCCCGGCGACCGGGATCGCGCTCGACGGGTAGGTGTAGAACAGCTTTTCCCCTGTCGTCGAGTGGTAGTAGTCACTCGTGGTCCCGGGCCCCGTGATCACTCGGCGGAGTCCGCGTGTGATCTCCCCACCGATCTCTTCGGACATCGGGAGCTGCCGGACCAGATCTCCACGGGTGTTCGGCTCTTCCGCGAAGCGAGCCCGAGACAGATCGGCGTAGCCGGCCTGGGACGAATCGGGCACGCCGGGCTCGTAGATGGCCTTGATGATCTCGGGACGCAGCACGAATCCGCCGTTGGCGATGGTCGCGTATCCGGTGGCGAGCTGGAGGGGCGACGCCGAGAGCAGACCCTGCCCGATGGCCAACTGCACGTTGTCGCCCGTGAAGTAGCCCGAGCCCTCGTCGTCGGAGATCACGCCGAGTTCGGCGTACCGCGCTTTGAGCTCCTTGTCGGGCACGGTGCCGTCGAACTCGAACGGCAGGTCGATGCCGGTGTCGGCGCCGAATCCGAACAGTCGCACCTGCTCCTGCAGGACGGGCTCGAAGTCGTTCTCGACCATGATCAGCTCGCCGATGCGGTAGAAGAACGCGTCGCTGGAGACGGCGAGCGCAGTCTCGACATCGACGGCGCCGTAGACACACGGGCGACCGGTCCCCGAGCACGTGGCGTTCTTGAACACGCAGCGAACGAGGCCCGAATTGCAGCGGTTCTCGTCGATCGAGTCCATCCGGTACGTTCCTTCGTCGACGTAGTAGTCGTCGACACCGAACAGACCGGTGTTCAACGCGGCGTACGCCGTGAACGGCTTGAACGTCGACCCGAGGTTGTAGCGCCCCTGAATGGCACGGTTGACGAGGATCGACTCGTCGGGGTCGATCGGCGTGCCGTCGGGATTCTTCGACGGGAACAACTCCTCGAAGCGCCCGTCGCCGAGGTCCGACTCGAACCACCGGTTGTCGAATGTCGGGTAGCTGGCGAGCGCGACGATGTGGCCGTTGTCGTGGTTCTCGACCACGACTGCACCGGCGGGCGCTTTGAACGGCACCTCTTCGGGGTAGTCGGTGAAGAAGCGCGTCCGGAAGTTCGTCTCGGGGTCGAGTCCGTTCCTCGCGACGGCGAGCCGCCGCAACTCGAGCTGTGTTTCGAGCGCCTGCTCGGCGTACTGCTGCTGGTCGAGGTCGATCGTGAGCTGGATGTCCTGGCCGTTCACCGCGGGAACGCGTTCGATCTCGCGAACGATCTGGCTGGACTTGTTGACTTCGTAGATCACGTAGCCGGGCGTGCCGTGGAGTTCGTCCTGCATCGACAGCTCGATCCCGAATTTCCCGACGCGTTCGTTCAACTGATAGCCCTGATCCAGATACGCGTCCTTGGTCTCGGCGGTGATTCGACCCATGTAGCCAACGACGTGGCTGGCGAGTGGGGCGTACGGGTAGACGCGGCGCGACTCCTCCATCACGACGACACCGGGGAAGTCCTCGACGCGCTCGAGGATCGCCGCTGCGGTGGGCTCGTCGATGTCTTCGGCGACCGGCATCGGGAGATAGTTGCTGTAGATCTGTGTCTCGTAGCGCTCCTCCATGTCCTCGACCGGCACATCGAGCCAGCCCGACAGCCGACGGAAGATCTCGGCACGTCGCGACGAACTGTTGATGTTCTCCCACTCGACGGCCACGGTGAGCACCCGCTCGTTGTCGGCGAGAATGCGACCTTCGGCGTCGAAAATCCGTCCACGCTCGGGCAACAACGGGACCACGCGACGCTTGGTCTGCTCGACCTCCTGCTGGAGCCCGGCCTGCTCGACAGTCTGAAGAAACCACAGGCGCGCACCGACGAGGCCGAACAGCATCATTCCCACGAGTGCAAGCACGCCGAGGCGCGTGGCGCGTTTGTCGAGAGCCATCCCGACAGTCTGCCTGTCACACAACCGTCATGTTGGTCATCGCAGCGAGAAGTTGGGAGTTGTTCGTCACCCGTGCCGAAGCTGGCACTCGCACGCTGATCTCGTCATCAGATGGGCTGCTGCTCTGCGGGCGCAGTCCAGGCCGGACCACGGATCTTCAGACACCAGCGGCTCAACGGGACCAACACGGGCGACATCAAGGTCCCGGCCAGGGCGACGACCAGGATCACCTTCGGCATGTTCGCGGGCCAGGGATTCTCCTCCCCGATGAAGATCCGGACGACCGGCAGCATCGCCTCGCCGGCAGCACAGCCCAGCCCGACGAAGATGGCTTTGAGCCACCATTGCGGATCAGCGGTGATCAGGGCCAGCAGGCCCGCCACGACCCCCGCGATCGTGAACGCGATCGCGGTCGACCCGAGGGGTGTGCCCTCGACGAGGTCGAACATCGCACCGAGGACGAACCCGGCGACCGCCCCGCGCTCGGAGCCGCCGCTCGCTCCCGCTGCGGCCACCAGCGCCAGCACGATCTGCACCGTGACGCCCGAGACCTTGATGTCGACGAACACCGTGCGCTGCAGCGCGAGCATGACCATGCCGACCGGGATCAGTCGGATCAGCGAACTCTGGACGAACGCGGCGAACATCGGACCTGAAGACGACGACTACTCGCCGACCTCGGTCAACGGTTGGAAGAGCACCACGCGGACGAAGTTCAGCTTGTCGAGGTCGGCGTTCAACTCGATTTCGAGGAGCGGCCCGGCCACGCCCGGCCGGTCGGCGCGGTTGATGACCCGACCGACGGGGATGTTCGGGGGCGCCAGGCTCTGGGAACCTCCGGCGGTCTCGATCAGGTCGCCGACCTGCAGCACGGCGAGCGACGGGATGTCCTGGAGGAACCGGATCTGCGGCGGGCGTCCCTGACCGCGTCCCTGGAGCACCCCGTACTCCTTCTCGAGCTGGTCGGGGTCGAGGGCGATCGTCGTGCTGGTGGCCGTGGCCGTGGCCGTGGTGTCGACCGGATTGCCATCGGGGTCGGTGACGACGGGGGCTTGCTCGTCGGCGGGGATCGCCTCGGGCAGCGCGATCGTGGTCGTCGTGGTTGCCTCGTTCGGGTCACCCGCCTGCGGGAGCGGGACATCGTTGGCGAACACCTCGTCCGGGGTCGGTCCGCCGTCGGTGGTGTCGGCGTCGGGGTCGGTCACGACGGTCTCGTCGGCTGCGGCCTCGGCTGCTGCGGCATCGGCGATCGACTGATCGATCAGTTCGTCGAGTTCGTCCTCGGTTCTTCCCGACGGCGTCGTGTCCGTCGGTACCCGACCGTCATCGAGTTCGCCGGTACCGCCCAGGATCTCGACCGGGATCGAATAGCGCGGATCCGTCACGAGCATCACCTTCGATGTGGTGGCATTGACCTGGGTGATCTTGCCGATCAGCCCGGCCTGGTTCACGACAGGCATCCCCACGGCGATACCACTGTTGCTGCCCTTGTTGATCTCGACGATCTGATCGATGTTGTTGCTCGCACCACCGACCACCTGGGCCTTGGCCGTCTCGATGCCGGACAACGACGGCAGGTTGTTCAGCGCGAGCAGCAGCTGGTAGTCGATGATGCTCGCTTCGGCGGCCGCCTGGGTGCCGCGCTGCCGGTCGATCTCATCGCGCAACGCCTGGTTCTCGCGCTCGAGGTCGTCGTAGTTGGAGTACGAGTGCCACGCACGTTGGACGGGCGTGGTGACGACATCGGTGGCCTGCTCGACCGGCGCCATCGCCCGGGAGAACCCGTCGCGAATCGTGTCGAGGACCGGATTACCGCGCAGATCGAGGGTGAGCAGCAGGGCGCCCGTGAGCAGCAGCGCAATGATGACGCGTCGTCGGCCGACGGTGTAGATGGCCATGAGAGATGGACCCGGGAGCTCGGGTCAGGTCAGTCTTCGCCGCCCATCGACATCAGACCGCGCATCGCATCGATGTTCTCGAGCGCGCGGCCTGATCCGATGACGACGCTGTAGAGCGGTTCGTCGGCGACCCGGATCGGCATGCCGGTCTCGTGGGTCAGTCGTTCGTCGAGGCCGCCGATCAACGCGCCTCCACCGGTGATGGTGATGCCGTCTTCCATGATGTCGGCCGCCAACTCGGGCGGGGTCTTGTCGAGCGTCGTCTTCACGGCGTCAACGATCGCAGAGATCGGCTCGGCCATGGCTTCACGGACGTGTTCGGTCGTGAGCTGGATCGTGCGCGGGAGCCCGGAGATCAGATCCCGACCACGGATGTCGGCGGTGAGCTCTTCCTCCATGGGCCATGCGGTGCCCATCTGGATCTTGATCTCCTCCGCGGTGCGATCACCGATCGCGAGGGAGAATTCCTTCTTCACGTACTGGAGCACCGCATCGTCGAGTTCGTCGCCTGCGACACGGACCGACTGGGCGGTGACGATGCCGCCGAGCGAGATGACCGCCACCTCGGTCGTCCCGCCGCCGATGTCGACGATCATGTTGCCGGACGGTTCGTGGACCGGCAGGTCGGCGCCGATCGCGGCCGCCATCGGCTCCTCGATGATGTGGACGGGCTTGCGAGCACCGGCGTACTCGGCCGCGTCCTGCACGGCGCGCTGCTCGACACCGGTGATCCCGGACGGAACGCAGATCACCATCCGCGGCTTGCTCCACTTGGAGGCGTGCACCTTCTGGATGAAGTAGCGCAGCATCTTCTCGCACACTTCGAAGTCGGCGATCACCCCGTCCTTGAGCGGACGGATCGCCTTGATGTGGTTCGGAGTGCGGCCCATCATCCGCTTCGCCTCCATGCCGACCGCGACGGGCCGTCCGTCGTTCACGTTGATCGCAACGACCGACGGTTCGTCGAGGACGACCCCTTGACCTCGTACGTAGATGAGGGTGTTGGCCGTGCCGAGGTCGATGGCGAGGTCACGCCCCAGACTGAGTGGGTTGTTGCGGGCCATGGTGCTGGCCCTCCCTTCGCGAGCTGTGCTGGTGTCGTCGTGCGGGCACTCCCAACGGCGCCTCGCTCGACTGCGATCTGAAACTAGTTCGGTCGGCCGGGCACTGTGTCCCGCCGCATCAAAATGTTACAGATCGGGGAAGAAGATCGCGATCTCACGAGTCGCGGAATCGAGCGAATCGCTGCCGTGCACGAGGTTTTCGGTGAACAGGATGCCGAGATCGCCACGGATCGTGCCCGGGGCGGCGTCGCGCGGGTTGGTCGTGCCCATCATCGTGCGGACGACCTGCCAAGTGTCCTCGGGTCCTTCGACCACCAGGGCGACGACCGGACCACGGCTCATGAACTCGACGAGTTCGCCGTAGAAACCCTTGCCGACGTGCTCCTCGTAGTGCTTGGCGAGCGTGTCGGCGTCGAGGGTCCGCAGGTCCATGGCGACGACGTCGAGGTTCTTCGCCTCGAAACGCGAGACGATCTCGCCGACGAGCTTGCGCTCCACGGCATCGGGCTTGAGCAGAACAAGAGTGCGATCAGACATGGCCCTTGAAGCTACCTTCGCCATCGGGTGTCGGACACCCGATGGCGAGGTTGTGCGTCGATCGGCCCGTCAGTCGACCACGTACCCATCGACGTCGACCACCAGGTCCGTGTCGGCCGACGAGAAGATGCAGACCCGTCCGGACGTGCCCAGTTTGATCGACGCGAAGTTGGCGATCACCTGACCGGCGACGAAGTTCAGATTCGATGAATTCGGTTGCGTCGACCCACACGGGTACGCGGTGAGAAATCCTCGACCCGCTGGTCTGATGGCCGTGAGGTTCAGGACGGCTCCGGTCGCGTTGCCGGGAACACCTCCCCGATTGCGCACGTCGAGCACGACCGTCCCGCCGGCACGCACGCGGGTGCTGGTCTGCCCCTGCCCGTCGACGGTGTTCTCGCCGGGTCGGCTCTCGAAGAGCCGCGCCGGAACGATCGGTCGCAGCCCCGAATTCGCTCCCCCATATGCCACCACGTCGGCGACGAGATGCGAGGCGCCGTTGGTGTAGATGCACACGGTCCCGGCAGCACTCACGCTCGCGAGCACGAGGTTTGGGGCGACGCCCCCCGCCGGTGCGTTGAGGTTCGACGCCAATGGCTGATCGTCGTCGCACGAGTACACCGTGACGAAACTGTTGGTCGCGGGCCTGACGGCCGTCACGTTGAGCAAGACGATTCCGGCATCGAGCGGGACGCCACCGCGATTGGTGACCCCGAGTGCCAGCTCGCTCTTGGCGGGACGAGGGCCACCGCCAAGGAACGAACCGTCGATGGTCGCCGCCGCCGCCGTGGTGCGCGTGTCGAGGAGCCGTGCCGGAACGAGCGGCGTGATCGACCCGCCGGCGGGTACGTATCCGTTCACATCGATGAGGAGATCGGTTGCGCGCTCACTGAACACACAGATCGTTCCGGTCGCACTCAGCTTGGCGACAACGCTGTTCGCGACGTTGTCCCCGGCCTGGTAGTTCAGGTTGGACGAGTTGGGCACCGACTGTCCGCACGGGAACACCGTGGCGAAACCGCCTGCGCTCGGTCTGACAACGGTGACCGTGACGACGGCCGCCGTCGCGTCGGCCGGGACACCCGCACGGGAGGTGACCTTGACGGAGGTGATCGACCCCGCGGCAGCCTGTCCACCTCGGGCGAAGAGACCGTCGATGGTCTCGCCGGTCGCGCTCCGGGTGTCGAGGATGCGGGCCGGCTCGAGCGGCAGGGTGGCCCGCTCGACGATGTTACGAACAGCGATGGCTGGCTCGAGCGTCGTCGATGCCGGACCGAACACGATGAACTTCGATGGCGCTCCACCGACGTTTGCAGCGATTCCGACCGGCATCTCGATCGATTGGAACACCGACGCCGTGGCGATCTGCTGTCCGTCGCCTGCGATCTGGGAGATCTGGCCGCCGCCCCAAGCCACGTACGTGCCGTCGCCGACAGCCGCTGTTGCGGTGACCCGCGGTCCGCTCAGGCGAAAGCCGCTGAGGCGTGCTCCAGCCGAGTCGAACACCGTCGTGGTCGAGAGGCCGGAGGTGCGCTGGGCAGTCACCAAGTAGTTCCCCGTCATCGGGTCGACCACCGGCTCAGGACGAGCGAAAAACCCGCGTGAGGCTCCTTGATCGTCGACGATCGTCGACATGGTCTCGAGGCCGAGTGCTGAGCTGTAGATCCACACGCTGCCGGTCGTGCTCGTGTCGATCCTGCTCACCATGACGTCGTTGGTGCTGGGGTTGGAGGCGATCGATGCCGCCTGTGGCCCCGCGATCGGCGCCCCCACGTCGACACTGGCACCGACGCCGAGGGTGGACGTCAGCGCCTGCACGACCGGTATCGATTGATCCGGCGTCAGCGCGGCGCCGCACGACGCGCCCGGACCATCCGATGTGGTCGACCACCAACGGGTGTAGACGAGCTTGTACCCGCTCGTGGCCGGGTCATAGGTGACGTCAGGGTACGTCGAGACGCAGAAGAGAATGTTCCCGAGGACGGGCACGATCGACTGCTCCGCGCCGATCGGAACCCCGAGCGCATCGAGGCGACGACCGATCACGCCGCGCGATCGGCCTGCGCTGATCTGCATCTGTCGCACACCGACGACGAGGTATTGCTTGGTCGTCGGGTTGTACGTGACGTCGAACCGGTCGCCCGGGAGCAGTTGCGTGTTCGTCGACCCCAGGGCGAACACGAGCACCGGGTCACCGATCTTGGTCCCGTCAGCGGCAAAGCGCAGGGCGTACACCGCACCGTTCGTCGCGGACTCCTGGGGCTGGTAGATGCCCAGGTACTCGTTGCGATCGGGGTTGTACGCCAGTGCGTAGCGCATCGTGACCGGGCCATCGACGACCACGGTCTCACCCGTACCGTCGATGCCTGCGCTCGCCGGCGCGGATGTGGCCTGCACCGCACTGGTCACCAGGACCACGCCCACCAGACAGGCTGCCGCCCGCTTGAAGATTCCCACCGCTTTCTCCTTCTGTCGGGCGACTCGCATTGTGCGTGCGCGCAAGACACAACCATAGACCCGCAGTGGAAACACGGAAACAACCGCACCGCCGCAGCGACGGGCGGGTGCTCAGTTGGCGTGGCGTTGCAGGACGCTGCGAGCCGCGCCTGCGGTGTACAGGCTCCCGGTCACCAAGACGGCGTCGTCGCCGTCGGCGTACTCGAGGGCGCGCCGGCACGCCTCATCGACCGTGTCGAAACTCACCACGTGGTCGCACCCCAGTTCGGTGGCCGCCGCCACGAGCTCAGCAGCCGGCACCCCACGAGGGGTCGGTGCCGTCACGACGAAGACGATGTCGAACTCGTCGGCGCGGAGTGCGGACAGCATCTCCATCGCGTTGCGAGTGGTCCCGACGACGAGGATGCGCCGGCCGTCTGGATGGAAGTCACCGAAGAAGACCTCGGCGCACGTGTCGGCTCCGACTGCGTTGTGTGCTCCGTCGACGATCACGAGCGGTTGCCGCCCGAGCACCTCGAATCGGCCCGGCATGGTGACCTCGGCAAACCCCTCGATCACCACGTCCTCGGGCAGTGGTGCCGCGAAGAAGGTTTCGACCGCCGCGAGTGCGAGTACAGCGTTGTCGCCCTGGTGTGCGCCGTTCAGCGGTAGGAACACGTCGGTGTAGATCGTGGTCGGCGTCCGCAGATCGAGGAGGCGACCGTTGACGGCGAGCGCATTGCTCATCGTCGCGAAGTCCTCGTCGCGCACGAAGGTGGTCGCTCCGCCGGCGTTGCGGAAGATGTCGACCAGGTCCGGATCGGTCTCCCCCACGATCACCGCCGAACCGGGCTTGACGATGCCCGCCTTCTCGAGTGCGACGTCTCGGATGGACGGCCCGGCGAACTCGTTGTGGTCCATCCCGATGTTGGTGATCACCGCCACCTGCGACTCCACGATGTTCGTCGCGTCCCACCGTCCGAGGAGGCCGACCTCGATGACCATCACGTCGACGGCGATGTCGGCGAACCAGCGGAACGCAGCCGCCGTCAAGATCTCGAAGTACCCGGGGTTCTGTCCCACGAGCGGTGCGATCTCGGCGACCGCGCTGATCTGCTCGGCGAGTTCCTCCTCGGTGATCGGTTCGCCGTTGCGTTTGAACCGCTCGGTGACGTCCACCAGGTGCGGGCTCGTGTACGTGCCGACCGTCAGGCCCTGCGCGGCGAGCAGCCGCGAGATGATCTGCACCGTCGAGCCCTTGCCGTTGGTGCCGGTCACGTGGATCACCGGCGCGCTGAGATGCGGGTCGCCGAGCGCCGAACAGATCGCAGCGATCGGCTCGGTCGAGGGCGACTCGATCCGCCCCGTCTTGTGATACGACGTGTGCTCGTCGAGATACGCGAGCGCCGCCTGGAAGTCCATCAGGTGTCCTGTCGGTGGGGATCGTTGCGCTGCGTGTCGGCCACGCAGGGCGACATCAGGAGGCGGCTTTACGCTGGCGGGGCACCTTGCGTGGCACGAGTGTCGGGTTGACCTTCTCGGTCACGGTGTCGGCGTCGATGACGACCTTGCCGATGTCGGTGCGCCCGGGCAGGTCGTACATGGTCTCGAGCAGGACCTCTTCGAGGATCGCTCTCAGGCCACGCGCGCCCGTGGCCCGCAACAAGGCCTGATCGGCGATCGCATGAAGCCCATCAGTGGTGAACTCGAGTTCGACGTCTTCGAAGCCGAAGATCTTCTCGTACTGCTTGACCAGGCTGTTCTTGGGCTCGGTGAGGATCGAGATGAGTGCCTCACGGTCGAGCGAGCGCACGGCTCCGACCATCGGCAGCCGCCCGATGAATTCGGGGATCATGCCGAACTTCACGAGGTCTTCGGGGAGCACTTGGGCGAACAGTTCGCCGGGATCGCGGTCGATGTGACTGCGCACCGTGTGATTGAAGCCGACACCCTTCTGCCCGATCCGCTGCTCGATGATGTCGTCGAGCCCGGCGAATGCGCCGCCGAGGATGAACAGGACATTGGTCGTGTCGATCTGGATGAACTCCTGGTGCGGATGCTTGCGCCCACCCTGCGGAGGAACCGACGCCTGCGTTCCCTCGAGAATCTTCAACAGCGCCTGCTGAACACCCTCACCCGACACGTCACGGGTGATCGACGGGTTCTCGCTCTTGCGGGCAACCTTGTCGATCTCGTCGATGTAGACGATGCCGGTCTCGGCGCGCTTCACGTCGAAATCGGCGGCCTGGATCAGCTTGAGCAGGATGTTCTCGACGTCCTCGCCGACGTACCCGGCCTCGGTGAGCGCTGTGGCATCAGCCACCGCGAACGGCACATTGAGCTGTCGGGCGAGGGTCTGCGCCAGGTGGGTCTTGCCGCAGCCGGTCGGACCGAGCAGCAAGATGTTCGACTTCGCGAGCTCGACCTCGTCACGACGACCGACCGTGTTCTCGTTGTCGGCCTGATGCTGGATCCGTCGGTAGTGGTTGTAGACGGCGACGGAGAGGATCTTCTTCGCGTCGTCCTGACCGACCACATAGTCATCGAGGAACGCCCGCACCTCGCGCGGGTTGGGGAGGGACTCGAAGCTGACGTCGGCCGTCTCGGTGAGCTCCTCCTCGATGATCTCGTTGCAGAGATCGATGCACTCGTCGCAGATGTAGACACCCGGGCCAGCAATCAGCTTCTTGACCTGCTTCTGAGACTTGCCACAGAACGAGCACTTCAGGAGTTCGCCGGTGTCACCGAATTTCGCCACTGTCGATCTCTCCCTCAGCTCACTTCTCGGTCGTGCGTGTTACGCGCAGCGACGGCCCCTCATTGTGCAACATCTCGCTGCCTCATGCGAGGACCGGGCCGACATCGGATCCGCCGAACCGCAGAATCAGCGGATCGGACCTGCCCGATCGACGGTTTCGCGGGACGAGATGACCTGGTCGATGATCCCGTATTCGAGGGCCTCGTGCGCCTCCATCACGAAGTCGCGGTCGGTGTCCTTGTGGATCCGCTCGATCGGCTGACCGGTGTGCTCGGACAGGATGCCGTCGAGGATCTCGCGCATCCGCTGGATCTCGGCGGCCGCGAGTTCGAGGTCGGTGACCTGGCCGTAGCCGACCTGACCCGACGGCTGGTGCAGCAGGACGCGAGCGTGAGGGAGCGCCAGGCGCTTGCCCTTGGTGCCGGCAGCGAGGAGGACGGCAGCGGCCGACGCGGCCTGACCGAGGCAGATCGTTGCGATGTCGTTCTTGATGAACTGCATCGTGTCGTAGATGGCGAACAGCGCCGTGATGTCGCCACCCGGGCTGTTGATGTAGATGTTGATGTCCTTGTCGGGGTTCTCCGACTCGAGGAAGATCAGCTGCGCCGAGATCAGGCTGGCGACAGTGTCGTCGACCGGCGTCTGCAAGAAGATGATGTTCTCCTTGAGCAACCGGCTGTAGAGGTCGTAGGCACGCTCACCGCGGCTCGTCTGTTCGACGACGTTCGGGACCATGTAGTTCCGTGCTCCGTACAGATTCTGTGCATCGAGTTCCATCAGTCATCATCCTCCGTGGCTTCGGTGTCGGTTGCTTCGGTGTCGTGCTCGTCGCCGGCGTGGTCGTGACCCTGGGCGTCGTCGTCGTCGTCGTGGTCGTGGTCGTGGTCGTGGTCGTGAGTATGTCCGATGAGGGCGTCACGATCGATCTCATTGCCGTCCTCGTCGACGTAGGTGGCGTTGTGCACCAGGACGTCGAACGCCTTCGACTTGCTGATCTGCGCGATCAGGTCGGACACCGCGTCGTTCTGCTCGTAGGCCCGGCGGATGTCCTTCGCCTTCTGGCCGTACTGCATCGCCATGCGGGCGTATTCACGCTCGAGCTCGTCGTCGGTGACCTCGAGGTTCTCGGCGACGGCGATTGCCCGAAGCGCAAGGTCGACCTTGACGGCCTGCTCGGACTGTCCGCGCATCCCCTCGACGAAGCTCTCGGGATCCTGGCCGGTGGCCTGCATCCACTGCTCGAAGTCGATGCCCTGCGCCTGGAACTGCTGGACGGTGCCCTGGACACGCTGGTTGAGATCGGCCGCGACCATCGGCTCCGGCACGTCGATCTCGACGAGTTCGGCCAGTGCGTCGTTGAGCGCGGTGCCGGCCTGCTGGCGGGCGGTACTCAACTTCCGCTCGGCGAGCGTCTCGCGGAGGTTCGCCGTCCATGCTTCGACCGTGTCGAACTCGCCGACGTTCTCGTCGACCCATTCGTCGGTGAGCTCGGGCAGCTCCCGGCTCTGCACCGTCTTCACCGTGACGGTGAAATTCGCTTCGTCCTCGGTGCCCTTGGGTGTCGCGATGAACTCGAGCGAGTCGCCCGCTGAGGCCCCGATGAGGTGCTCGTCGAAGTCGTCGGTGACCCAGCCCTGACCGATCTCGTACGACCAGTCCTCGGTGTTCAGGCCGAGGACTTCCTCGTCGTCGCGCACTGCGGTCATGTCGATGACGACGAAGTCGCCGGTCTCGGCCGGTCGGTCGACGTCGCTGAGCGAGGCATCGCGGGCGAGTTCGGCCTCCTGGGCAGTGGTGATGTCGTCGTCGCTGACCTCGACGCCGGGCAACTCCACGCGGAACGATTCGTAGCCGGACACGGTGATGATCGGACGCACCTGGCAGGTCGCCTCGAACTCGACGGGACCCGATTCCTCGCCGTCGGTGATCTCGACCTCGGGTGTTGCGATCAGGTCGACATCGTTCTCGTTGACGGCTCGGGACAGGTACTCGGGCACCGCATCGCGCAGCGCCTGCTCGTGTGCCGGGCCGAGACCGAGACGGGCCTCGAGCACCTTGCGGGGCACCTTGCCGGCACGGAAGCCGGGCAGGTTGACCTCCTTCGCCAACAGCTTGAACGCCTTGTCGATGTCCTTGTCGAATTCAGCCTCTTCGACTTCGACGTACACCTTGACCTTGTTGTCCTCGAGGACTTCAACCGAACTCTTCACGGGGGTCGAGGCTATCTGTGTCTGGTTGATTCGGCCGCGGAGACATGAGGGTCTCCGCGAACGCCTCGAGCGAATCGTGCGTCCGACGGTTCCATCCGGCACAATGGAACCGATGGAGTACTGGAAGCCGCACAAGCTGGCGTCACCGCACGACGGACAGATCTCGTTGAAGATGAACGACAAGGTGCGCAGCACCGCCGAGATCCACGACGTGCCGGTTGGTACCGAGGGCAAGGTCATTCTGGCGAACGGCTTCAACTGGCAGCGGTATCGCGTGCTGTTCGAGAACGGCGCCGAGGTCGGCGATTGCGATCATCGCAACATCGAGCCGATCGGCCGGACGGCCAAGCGCCTGGCCAAGCAGGCCGCCAAGGCCAACCGCTGACCGCCTCGGCCATTCTCGACTCAGCCGGTCCCCCACGCGCGAGGACGAGGGCCGAGATGTCGAGCCGATCCCCATGAGCAGCCTGCTGGACGCCGACGGATTTCGCCTCGTCGGCTACCTGGTCGCAGCGCTGACCTCATTTGCCATGTTCGTCCTCGAGTCGCGTCGTCGGCACGGGACGGAGGACGAGGCACTCTGGCCGACGTTCTGGCTGCTGCAGGCCGTGCTGCTCACAACCATGGGGCTGGCCATGGCGGTCGATGCAGCCGACGCCGTCGTCCGACGCCGCCCGGGACCGAGCTCGTGCCGACAATTGGTATCTCGACCGGCGACTCCTCCAGGTGCCCGTCGTCGCAGCGATCGTCATCGGGTGGCTGACCAGCACCGTCATCGCGATCTGGCGCGTCCCTCCCCGGCGGCGCCGTTACCTTCCGACAGCTTCATTGATCGGAGCGCTGGTGAGCCTTGCTGCAATTCGTACCGTATCGCTGCACCAGACCGACGCCCTCCTGTACCGCCGAGAACTCGCCGGCATCCGGATCGTCGCAATCGTCGAGATCCTGTTGCTGATTGCCATCACCGCCGTGACTGCGACTGCCGCTCGTCCGCCGCGTCGCCAGGACGCAGGTGGGCGGGGTGACGGACAACGTCCGCCCCGCGGTCAGCGCCGACGCAGATCGGTCGATTGACGGAGTGACGCGGGGTGCACTTCGGAGGCCCGGCGGGAGGGGATGTAGGTAGCGACCGGGTGCGACCGGCGGGACTGCACTGCATCGCTGCTCCGTGGTGTCCACTCTGCCGCTCTCGTTCGCACGAGGAATCGGGCGAAGTTCCACGCGGCCATCACCAGCACCGACAGCACACACCATGCGCTGAACACGAAGACGACTTCCCCCACGGAATGAAAGTGTTCCAGGCGCCGACCCACCGGCGGTGGACCCCCGAGAAATCCCCGGGCGACGCGATCACCCGGGTCCGTGCCTCACCTCCGGCGACGGATGGTCGTGTCGATCTGGACGGAGTCCACGATGGCCGTCAGTCGAGTCCCGATGCCGACCCTCCGATACTCATCACGCTCGTACGCGTGACGCCGGTTGGTAGTTCGGGCCGGCGGTCAGGTCGACCCGAGCGAGCAACCGTTCGCACGGCGGCTCGAACTGCTCGGCGAAACGGACCGACGCTGCCTCACCGAGCAGCGTCCACGGGGTCGCCGTCAGGCGGTCGGTGTCGTCCTCGATCTGTTGGCGCAATTCGATCCCCGCGCGATTGACGTCGCCGTCCGCGACGAGCCCGCGCACCTCCAACGACGCCCATCCGGCTGCGGTCTCGTCGTCGCTGCTGCCGCGCGACTTGGGCATCCAGTCCTTTTCGTAACCGACCCAGGCGTTGTGCAGAATCGATGCCTCGGCTCCGGTGAGACCCGCTGCGGTGACGACCGCCCAGTGGGTGTCGCCACGCCATTCGCGGATGCAGTTGACGGCATGCCATCCCGAGAGAATCGGGTCGGCCGGTCGGGGCATCCGGAGGTGGGCGCCGAAGAACACCCGGCCGAGCCGTGGGAGCCGGTCGACCACCGACCAGAGGTCCGGTCCGAGCTCGGCGAGCGGCTCCTGGATGTCGGGGGCATGAGCGGCGAGTCCCTCCAGCACGGCGTCGTTCCGGGCGGCCCAGACATCGTCGAAGGTCGTGTGCTGCTCGACGGCATCGAGGGCCAAGGCGATGCCGAGCGGGCTGATCGATCCGAACGCAGCGACCACGGCTTCGGGGCCCGCTGGACCGAGCGGAGCGCAGCGCCCAGCGATGTATCCGAGGCCGCCGGGCAACCCCAACGCCTCCAGGCGGGCCACCGCTCCAGGATCCCAGTAGATCCATCCGATCGCGGTCTGCACCGATCGGGCGTTGCGGCGGGTGATCGCGATCCAGTCCGTCACGGTGTGCCACTCTAGACCCAGGCCGGTCGAGCGTCGGTCAGTGGGGAAGCGTCGGGCCGTCGTGGCCGCACTCTCGGAGCCAGGCCTTGAACAGTTCGTGGATCGATCGGGCTCCGACGAGCGGCGCGACCGGCTGGGTGAGACCTGCGGGCGCGAGGACGAACGGGTGGCTCTGCTTCCCGCCGAGCCCACCGTGAAAGCCGATCAACTCCTCGAACGCCGCTCCTTCGTCGGCGACAGGGTCGTAGAAGCTGTTGATCAGCAGGTCGGGACAGTTGTCGAAGTCGCTGGTGCGCCGGAGGTGGTCGGCGGTGTTCGGACCGAACGCGAGCAGCGGGTCGTCACCCTCGATTCGACCATCGGCCAGATGGTGGGCGCCTGTGGGACCGAGCACCACGTCGCCGGCGACCTCGTCGCGGACGAGCACGAGCCCGACACCCGGGTGGGTGCGGAGCCCCTCGATCAGTTCGGGGTGCACCGCATCGATCTGTTGACGGGATGCCCGACCAGCGATCCTCGCGAACGAGACGAGCCCGAGGTTGCCCGATGCGAGGACGATCACCTCCTCGTCGCTGCCGGCGTCGAGCGACCGTTCGGTGTCGGGGCCGACGACGACTTCACCGTCGGTCGTCCGCTTCCGAGTCGCCCTCCTGACCGCCTGGCCGAGCGGTGACGGGTCGGTGGCCGCGTCGGTGAGCAACCCGTTCACGTTGTTCCACCCTTCCTCGCTCAGGACCGGCGCCGCGACACGGGCGTCGGCAAACCGCTGGACGACCGCATCGAGGGTCTCGCCGTAGCGTTGCTGAAAGGTCGCGCCCTGGGTCTGGCCATGGTCCGCGAGGACGACCACGTGATACGGACGGGGCGCTGCGTCGAGCGTGGTGAGCAGCCGTTCGAGTTGGTCGTCGGTGCGACGCAACGTGTCGAGTGCGTCAGGCGCCTCGATGCCGGAGTGGTGGGCGACCTCGTCGTAGCCCACGAGGTCGACATAGGCGGCCGGCACGCCACGCGCGATGTCCGACACCAGGATCGCCCAGGTGATCTCTGCCAGTGCCACGGTCGTCCCGGCGCGCAGCAGCGGGTAGACGCCACCGCGATGCCCGAGCGGCTCGACGCCGTCGCGGCGGGCTCGTCGGTAGGCGCGCTTCTCGCGGACGATGTCGGCGACCATCAGCGCAATGACGCGGAACAGCGTGTACGGCGTCGACACCACGTACAGGAAACCGTCACCGGACCTCGACGTGCCGCTCACCGAGCTGAAGGTGAGCATCGAGTCGTCGGCGTCGCCGGTGAACACGTTGGCCCGTGATGCTCCCCCACCGACCAGCAGTCCCTGTCCCGTCGACTGACGCGCTTCGATGTCGGCCGCGTCCTTCGGGCGGTTCGTGACCATGATGCGTCCGGTCGACTTCTCGTACCACCGGAACGCCGGCATGTTGTGGTTGTCCCCGAGGAGGATGCCGGCTTGCATCGCTCCGGTCTGCGACGACAGGTCGCACTCCCAGGGGTGCATCGAGTGCGTCCCTGCCGCAACGAGCCGAGCCAGGAACGGTGCGTGCCCGGAGGTCATGGCATCGGCGAGCACGTCATGGCCCAGGCCGTCGATCTGGATGAAGAGGAAACCCGGGACATCGTTGGGTTCGCAACTCCCGCGCCGCTTCAGCACTCGATGCGCGACCTTGGCGCGCCAGACGTGATCGCCGTCGACGTTCAGCATTCCGCCGACCGTCAGGTTGACGATCGTCAACACCATCGCAACGGCGAGCGCTGTCCAGAACGACGAGATCTCGACACCGCCGAATGCCGCAGCCGCCGCCCACACGAAGAGAGCGTTCAGGACGAACGTGAACAGCCCCACCGTCCACATCACGAGCGGCAGGGTCACTCGGATCACCAACGGCCACACGAGCGCATTCAGCAAGCCGAGCACCATCACCATCCCGAGCGCTGCGCCGAACCCGGTGATCGTCAATCCGTCGAACACCACCGACACGAGCAAGAGCACGGCCGCCTGCACGACGCCCAGCACGACCATCCGCGCCAGTCGCCACGGGGTGGCTGGACGATCGATCGGGAGCGATGGTGGCAGCGGAGACATCATGAGTTCGGGTCCATTCCAGGGGGTCGCCAGCCGGGCTCGGCGAGCTCGAAACGATCGAACTCGAAGCCGGGCGACACGGTGTTACCGACAAGGGTCCAGGAGCCGAGTGACCGAGCGGACTGCCACTCCCCCGGTTCGACGACGAGCTGCGGACGCTCGCCGGCCACGAGGTCGGTTCCGAGCCGACGGGTGACGACGGGCGCGCCGTCGTTCCAGGTCTGCAAGGTCAGCGGTGCGCCTGCGTAGTGGTGCCAGACCTCGGCGCTGTCGACTCGGTGCCAGTGCGACACCTCGCCCGCACGAAGGAGGAAGTAGATCGCAGTTCCGCTCGATCGCCCCCGGTCAGCGGGGGCACGCCATGTCTGGACGTAATGTCCGCCCTCCGGATGCGGTTCGAGACCCAGCAGGTCGATCAGTTGCTCCGGGTCGAGGTCAACAGCGGCCACCCCCGCATGCTGCCACTCGCCCACGATGCGCGCGGGGTTGGGCGGATCGAGTTGATCAGCCTTTCTTGGACGAGAGCGCGGCGGTCACGCGTCCGGTCCCGCGGCTCGGACGTCGTCGACCGCTGCCATCGCGTCACGGAGCTCGGCCAACCACTCGTCGGCATGTGTGCCCACGAGACGGACACACCACGCCAGGGCGTCGGCTCGGGACCGTGCGACGTTGGCGGCCACCAGCGTGTCGAGAACCATCCGCTCCGGCTGACGAAGTCGACTCATCACGGGGACGGCGAGATGGGTGAAGAGGTGGGTCCGGTCGTCGATCGCCACCGCCCAGGCGACCTTGCGTTCGAAGCGATGCTCGGCTTCGCGAGCGATCGCCATTCGTCGATCCCGCGTGTCCTCCCGGAATCCGGACACCCGACCGGCAACGGCCTCGGCTCGGTCGGCGTCGCTGGCGTCTTCGCCGAGAGCGGGCAGCTCGGCGGTGACCGTGACCGTGATTTCCTCCCGATCGACCCTGATGTCCGGCGGTCGGACGCTCGTCCACTCGGACGGTAGGCGTCCGGCGAACCATGCCTGGATCGTGGTGGCTGACGTGTGCGTCGTTGAAGTCATCCACCCATCGTAATCATCATTACATGGTTACGCACGAACAATCGGACCGTTGATTTGCTCGAGATCCCGTCGACGGCCGTACACGATGATCTCGTCGCCGGCGTCGAGCTCGACGTCGACCGGCGGACGACCCAGGTACCCGTCGCCGTGGCGGACGCCGAGCACGTTGACCATCGGGAGTGCTTCGTCGATCCCTCGGAGGCTCCGGATACTCGGTCCTGGATCATCGGCGACGCGCACCGAGCCGACGACGTAGTCATCCCCCACCGCGAACAGCTCGATGACGTCGTCCTCCAGATGCGGCAGCAACCGCCGGCGCGCCTGGCGCTGTCCGATGCGAGCCAGCGCCCGCTGTGCGGGCCGGTTGGCGACGAGCATGACGACGAGCACGAGTCCGGCGACGGTGACCATCGTCCGTTCGGCGGTGTTGCCTGGTCCGGGAGCGAGGAACCCGACGAGCACCGTCACGACGAGGGTCGGTGTCCCCAGGTTGCCAACGAACATGGTGGTCCCGATGATCTTGCGGCGCGCCGGGTGGTTCACGACGTTCTCGGCTTCGGTCGTCGTGAACCCGGCGCCGCTGAACGCCGACCGCGCCTGGAACGAGGCGACCTCGGGTGGCAGACCCGTCGCGATCAGCGCTCCGGCGGCCAACCGCGTGAAGGCCAGCGAGAGGATCGCCACGACGAGAAATGTTGCGACTGCGTACATGCCCCGATGATCCCACTTCGGACCCCGATCGGGAGATCCCGCGGAGGACCGGACGGGTCAGTCCGGCGGTCCGCCCGCGTCGTTGCCCACCTCGTCCTCGTCGAGCACCTCGACCTCGTCGTCCCCCGACGCGGCATCATCGTCCACAGGAGCGGGAGGCGCCGACGACTTGCCCTTGAGTCCCGTGTCACGGCGCGCCGCTCGCACACACTGCGAGATGCTGTGCCACGAGTTGTCGGGGTCGACGACCTCGAAGAATCCCGACCGCCTCAGGACGGCCTCGACACGATGGATCGCACGCGCCAGGTACAGGCTCACGCCACGCCGTTCGAGCTCCCCAGCGAGGTGCGTGAGAACATCGGCACTCGTCGTGTCGAGCTGGGTGGTGGCCTCGAGGTCGAGCACGAGGGCGCGGGTGTCGGGCCATCTGCCGACCTCGACGAGCAGCCGATCCTCGATTGCCGTCGCGTTCGCCCAGAACAGCGGCGCATCGAGCCTGACCACGATGACGCCGTCGACCGGCTCACGATCCGGGTGACCCCGAACGCGGCCCCACGCCGCCTTCTCGTCGCTGATCTTGCCCAGCACCTCGATCCGCGGCGAACTCGACCGGTAGATGATCGCCAACAACGCAACGGTGATGGCGATACCGAGGCCGGCGAGCGGTCCGAACAGCACGACGGCCGCGATACCGACGACGGCCGCGACGAAGTCGGCGCGGCGAACGTGCGAGTACCGGCGCACGGCGGCGACGTCCATCAATCCCCACACGGCGGCGACCACGATCGCGCTGAGGACGGCTTGGGGAAGGTCTTCGAACACCCACGTGAACGCGAGCAGTACCACGATGACGAGCACCGCCGACGTGATCCCGGTGATCTGGCTGCGACCACCGGCTTGCTCGGCTGCTGCGGTCTTGGACAGACTGCCGGCGACCGACAACCCGCCCGTGAGCCCGGCAGCCACGTTGGCGGCCCCCATACCGACGAGCTCGCGTTCGGTTTCGATGCGGTAGCCGCCGCGCGTCGCGAACAGCCGCGTGGCGGCGAGCCCCTCGGCGAGGGCCACCAACGCGAGCGAAACACCACCGACCAGCACTGCTCCGAGGTCGTCGCGCGGTATCGACGGCACGCCGATCGGCGGGAGCCCCGCTGGCACATCGCCGATCATCGCAACTCCGTCGGCCTCGAGATCCAGCAGACGCGACGCGGCGACACCCAACACGAGCACCACCAGTCCCCACGGGACGCGCGGCACCAATCGCCGACCGACGGACAGCACGAGGAGCGCGACGCCGCCGACCAACGCCGTCCAGCCGTTCACCTCGTCGAGGCGCTCGCCGGTACGGACGAGCACCCCGATCAGGTCGCCCTGCGGCTTCGTGATGCCGAGCAGTGTCGGGATCTCACCGATGATGATCGTGAGCGTCAGCCCGAACACGAACCCGGTCACGATCGGCTTGGACAAGAACTCGGCCAACCATGCGATCCGCAACACCCCGGTTGCGACGAGGACGACGCCCGCGGCGATGGCGAGTGCCGAGGTGATCGCGACCGCGTCTTCGGGGTTGTCGCGTGCGATGTCGGCGACGAGCGATCCGGACACGATGGCCACCGTCGACGCCGGTCCGACGATCAGCTGAGGTGACGAACCCAGCACGGCGTACGCCAGCAGGGCGAGCGGCACTGCATAGAGCCCGACCTCGACAGGGACGCCGGCAATCCGCGCGTAGCCGAGTGACTGCGGGATCAACAGCGCCGCCACCATCGCTCCGGCCACCACATCACCGCGAATTCGGCGGCGCGGATAGCTCGGAAGCCACCGCAGGATCGGCACGGCGTTGGCCACGCCGACAAGCCGTCCCTTCCTGTTTGTGGCGGGTTCGTCCACGGTGCCGCGCTCCCCTCTCTCTGTGCGACAGTACGCGATCCGTCGTGCGGCGCCACCGACAGGGCCGCTGCTGTCGGGGCATCGCCCAGCTGAACGATCAAACCCGATCTAGGATCAGGGGTCCGTGACCGAGACCGCGACCGACCCCGACCCAGTCGGGGCAGACTCGATCATCCTGTTCCCGCCACGACCGGCGCAACAGCGTTGGGCACCGGGCGATTTCCTGCGGCTGCTGATCGGCTGGTCGTTCGTCGTGACGGGCCTGTTCGCCGCTGCATTCGCCGAAGGAACCATTTCGGGCGTCGAGAACGACGTGGTCGACGCCATCGGTCGGATTCCGGACTCGGTTGAACAGGGGGTGCTCGGCACCGCCCAGATCCTGGCGACGTTCGTGCCGCTTCTTGCCGTCGTCGTCGTCCTCTGGCGACGTCGCTGGCGGCTGCTGCTCATGCTCTGGTTGTCGTCGTTCACCGCCAGTGTGGCGATCGCGCTCCTCACCGGTTGGCTCGGTGAACGTGACGTGTCGACGATGCTGGCCGAGCGCACGGCAAACGGGTCGCCGCTCGTGGCCGCCGACTTCCCGACGACCGAGTACCTCGCGTTCGCGGTCGCTGCGACCGTGGTCGGCGCCGCGCACCTGCCGCGCCGTTGGAAGCGGGCGCTGTGGTCGTGGGTGAGTGTGTTGATGGCGCTTCGGCTGCTCGGCCCCGGCCAGCCCCCGCTCGACATCTGGATCTCGGTGTCACTCGGCGTGGTGGTCGGGTCGCTCACCCTCCTCGTCTTCGGATCGCCGAATCTCGAACCCAGCCCACCGCAGGTCCTGGCTGCGTTCCGCAGTTTCGGGCTCGACCCGGTCGAGATCCGCCGGAGCGACAAGCAGACGAGCGGCGCTGTGTACGAGACGACAGAACGCGACGGCAGTCAGACGTTCGTCAAGCTCCGGACCCCCGACGATCGCAACTGGGATCTGCTCACCCGGTTGTACCGGGCCATTCGCCTCCGATCGTCCGAACTGGGCAGGCCGTACAGCACGCTGAAGCGGCGCGTTGAACACGAAACGCTCGCCGCTCGGACAGTTCGAGACAACGGCACCCGGAGCCCGAAGGTGATCGGCTTGGGGGTGACCGAGGGCGGTGCGTCGTTCCTCGTGCAGGAGTTGGTCGTCGGCCACCGTCTCAGCAGTCTCGGGCTCGACGAACTCGACGACGAGATCATTCGCTCCGCGTTCCAGACCGTCCGATCGGTTCACGCCACACGCACCGCTCATCACAACCTCACCCTCGACAACATGCTGGTCGATGGCGACCGGAACGTCTGGCTCGTCGACTACGACGACGCCGAACTGGCCGCCGACGACCGGGAGCGGGCGCGCGACGTGGCCGAGATCCTGGTGGCATTCGGACTCATCGTCGGACCCGAGCGTGCCGTCGCGCTCGGGGTCGACGAGTTGGGCAGCGATGCGGTGGCCAGCGCCCTGCCACTCGTGCAACCACTCGCCCTCAGCAGGTCGCTGGGCCGGTCGATTCGAGCCGAGCGCGACCTCCTCGACCGGCTCCGCCACGAGATGCACGAACGGACGGGCGCCGACGACGTCGAGCTCGAACGCCTGGCACGCGTCCGGCCGCGCACGTTGGTGATGATCTTCGCCGGTGCGCTGGCCGTGTATTCGCTCCTCCCCCAGTTCGGCAACCTCGGCGACACCATCGATGCGTTCGGCGACGCTCGATGGGAATGGTTGCCGGCACTCCTCGCGGCGTCGTTGGCGTACTTCGTGTTCGCCACGATCTCGTTCCTCGGTTCGGTGGCCCAGCCGATGCCCGTGGCGGCATCGGCCCGAAGCCAAGTGGCGTCGTCGTTCGCCCAGCTCGTCGGCCCGGCGAGCTCCGGCAAGATGGCCCTGGCCGGCCGCTTCCTCCAGCGCAACGGGCTCACGCCGGCCGAGGCGAGCGCATCGGTGGCGCTCAACTCGATCGCCGGAATCGTCACCCATCTCCTGCTCATGACCGGGTTCTTCGCGTGGGCAGGAGGTGCCGACGTGGGCGGGATCTCACTGCCGAGCCTCGGCACACTCCTGGTCGTCGCCGGCATCGGCGTCGTGGCGATTGCGATCGCATCGCTCTTCCCGCAGGTGCGTCACCTCGTGATCCGGCCCGTGGTCGACGGGATTCGCAGGGCGGCCGGCTACGTGGCTCAGGTCGTCCGCAGTCCGATCCGAGTCGCAGCGCTGATCGGCGGCTCGACGCTGATCACGATGAGCTACCTGCTCGCGCTCGTCTTCGCCGTCGAGGCGTTCGGTGGCGGGCTCACCGTGGCACAGGTCGGCGCGGCGTATCTCGGCGCCGCCGCGATCGCGAACATCGCACCCACGCCGGGCGGCATCGGTCCACTCGAGGCGGCGATGGTCGCGGCCTTGACCGGGTTCGGGCTCGAGGCCGGCATTGCGATCTCGGCGGTGTTGACCTTCCGGTTGCTGACGTTCTGGCTCCCCATCGCTCCGGGATGGATCACCTTCGTCTGGATGGAACGGCGCGGCGAGATCTGACGACGCGTGACGCGGCGGCCGGAGCAACCGATGTCGCACGTGCGGGGTCGGTCGGCTGCCAGCCCGGTCGACGGAACACGTGTCCGAGCTTGTTACGCCAGCCGCGGGCACGGCGGACGTCGCGGGCGATGTCGACGAACTCGTGGTAGCCGATACGCATCGGGTTGAACGTGTCGATGTTCTTGGTCAGGCCGTACTTGATCCGGCGGACCTCGGGTTCGAAGGTGCCGAACAATCGGTCCCAGACGATCAGGATGCCGCCGTAGTTCTTGTCGAGATACTGCGGGTTCGCTCCGTGATGCACCCGGTGGTGCGACGGCGTGTTGAACACCGCTTCGATCGGCTCGGGCAGCCTGTCGATCGCCTCGGTGTGGATCCAGTACTGGTACAGCAGGTTGAGCTGGCCGGCCTTGGCCACGTGGTGAGCGGGGATCCCGAACAGCGGCATCGGGAGGAACACCCACGATGTGAGAGAGCCCGACCACGGTTGACGCAGCGCAGTCGACAGGTTGTACCGCTCGCTCGAATGGTGGGTGACATGGTTGGCCCAGAGCAGGCGCACCTCGTGCATCCACCGATGGTCCCAGTAGTAGAGGAAGTCCCAGGCGAGCATTGCGGCGGGGAGCGACCACTTCGTCGCTCCGATGTTGACGATGCGGCGCTTGAACACGAACCGGCCCATCGCCCCGACGGCACCGGCCATCGCGAGGTTCACCACGATGTTGCCGCCGAGCATGGTGAGGCTCGCCTTGGTATCGCGGGGTTCGTACCCCACGGGCACCAGCGGATCGGCCGGGAGCGATGGATCGGACAGCTCCTCCAGGGTGGCGTCGTCGAGATCGCCGTCCTCACGCAGTTCGCGTTTCGCGAGAACGCGCGATTCCCAGATCATCGTCCCCACGAAGAGCGGGAGCGACAGGAGGTCGATCGTGTCGATCGGGAGGGAGGCGAGCTTCTTCATGTCGGCTCCAGTCTGTCGCATGCCACGCCCGTCGTCCCAGCGGCGGGGCGGGTCAGCGGGCGCGCAGCTCCTTGCGCAGGATCTTGCCGGCTGCGCTCTTGGGGATGGCGTCGACCACTTCGAGGTGCTTGATCTGCTTGTAGCTCACGAGGTGTTCGGCAACCAGCTCCTGCAACTCCTCGATCGTCACGGTCTCGCCGGGGACGGCCGTGACGAACGCTTTCGGCACCTCGCCCGCCTCGTCGTCGGGGACGCCGATCACGGCGACGTCGGCGACCTTCGGGTGCGTGACCAGGAGCGCTTCGAGTTCGGCGGGCGCCACCTGGAACCCCTTGAACTTGATGAGCTCCTTCATTCGATCGACGATCGTCATGTGGCCGTGCTCGTCGATGATCGCGATGTCGCCGGTGTGCAGCCAGCCGTCTTCGTCGATCGTCGCAGCCGTCGCATCGGGGTTGTTGAGGTAGCCGACCATCACCTGCGGACCCTTGACCCACAGCTCGCCCCGCTCGCCGACACCGCGGTCCTCGCCGGTCTCGGGGTCGACGATGCGACTCTCGGTGTTCGAGATGGTGACGCCGCTGGTGCCCGGCCGGTAGTCGCCTTCGACGGTGCAGTGGCTGACGGGGCTGAGCTCGGTCATGCCGAAGCCCTGCACCACCTCGCAGCCGAGGCGCGCGCCGGCCTTCGCAGCCAGTTCGGCACCGAGCGGCGCGGCGCCGGAGAAGATCTGGCGGACCGACGACGTGTCGTAGTCGTCGACGATCGGTGCGTTGGCGAGGCCGAGGATGATCGGCGGCACGGCGAAGAATCGTGTGATCTTCAGGTCCTGTACGGCCTGCAGCGCCTCGACCATGTCGAAGCGGGGCATCGTGACCGCGGTGACGCCGTTGGCGAGCAGGCCGTTCATCAGGACCTGCATGCCGTAGATGTGGAAGAACGGCAACGCGGCGAGGGCGACCTCGTCGTCGCCGTACTTGAGGGTGTGGCGGCACTGCTCGATGTTCGCCACCAGGTTGCGGTGCGTGAGCATCACGCCCTTGGGGAGCCCGGTGGTGCCCGACGAGTACGGCAGCACGACGGTGTGCGTGGCGGGGTCGACCGTCGACCTGGCTGATCGGCTCGCCGAACACGTCGGCCATCGCGGTGGTGCCGGGCGCGGCATCGCCGATCACGATCACCTCGGTCACGTCGGTGCCCTCGATGGCCGCCAGCGCCGTCTCGACGAACATGCCGATCGTGAACAGCATCGTCGCGCCGGCGTCCTGCAGCTGGTGGCGGACCTCCTCGGCGCCGTAGGTCGGGTTGATCGTCGTGACCGCACCACCGGCGACCGCGACGCCGTGGAAGACGACGGCGTACTCGGGGATGTTCGGCGCCATCAGCCCGACCACGATCCCGGGCGCAACGCCGCGAGCTGCGAGGCCGCCGGCGAGCGAATGGATGGCGTCGCTGAGCTGGGCGTACGTGTACGAGCTGGTGCCGGCGGCGTCCCGGATCGCAACTCGATCGGCCAGTTCGTCGGCCCGATGCAGGCACGTGGGCGGTGATCGTCACGTCGGGGATGTCGACGTCGGGAAGCGGGCTGGAGTGGATGATCATGAGGTCGGTCCTTCGGAGTCGAGGCTGCGCAGCGACAGTAGCGGAGCCATGTCGGTGGCCCGGCATGTGCGTGGCCCCCTCCACACCCCTGGCGAATTCCGGGCGGATCGTGACGATTCCCGTCATGATCCGCCGGGATTTCGAGTTGGACAGGGCTGCGCTTCGACTCCGATCGGTCGGCGCGCCTTCCCTACCGTGAGTGCGATGAGCGATCTCGCCGCGTTGTTCGACCGGGACCAGGAGGCACTGCGGTGTCCGTATCCGATCTTCGACGACCTTCGCGCCGACGCACCGCTCGTCTACGACGACGGGCTCGGCGCCTGGATCGCGACCGGCTACAGCGCAGCGCGGACGATCCTGCGCGACACGCAGAACTGGTCGTCGCTTGTCGCCCACGTCGCCGGGGCCGCGCGAGTCAGCGATGACCACCGCGATGGCGACGCTGAGCCAGGAGCCGGCGATGGCCGAGGCGTTCGAGAAGATGCTGAGCGGTCGGCGGACCGCTGCGGTGCTGCTCAATGCCGATCCGCCCGAACACGTCCGGCAGCGGCGAGTCGTCAACGCCGCCTTCCGGCCGGCACGGATCCGCGAGCTGGAGCCGAAGGTGCTGCAACGCTCCGACGAACTGATCGCGACCTTCGTCGATCGTGGCACGGTCGAATTCGTGTCCGAGTACGCGGTGCTGCTGCCGATGCGGATCATCGCCGACGCGCTCGGGGTCGGCGACGACGACCTGCTGATGTTCAAGAAGTGGTCGGACGATCTCGTGATCCCGATCGGCAACGCGGCCCCGTCCGTCGACCAGGTGCGCGACTTCATCACCAGCACCCAGGCGTTCGCCGACTACTTCTCCGACAAGCTCGAACAGCGCGCACGCGAGCCGCAGAACGATCTCGTCTCCGATGTCGCGAACGCCGAGCTCGACGGCGAGCGACTCACCCACGCCGAGCAGATCTCGATGTGCCAGCAGTTCCTCGTCGCCGGCAACGAGACCACGACGAAGCTGATCGCGAACATGGCGAACCGGTTCGCCGTCGAGCCGGGCCTGCAGCAGACGATCGACGCGGACCGCTCGCTGATCCCGTCGTTCGTCGAGGAGGCGCTGCGATTCGAGGCGCCCGTACAGGGCCTGTATCGGCGGGCGAAGCACGACGTGACGATCGACGACGTGACGGTGCCGGCCGGCGACCACGTCTGGGTCGTCTATGCCGGGGCGAACCGCGACGCGCGACAAGTTCGAGTGCCCGAACGACTTCGATCCGTCGCGTGCGAACGCACGCGAGCACCTGTCGTTCGGCAACGGTGAGCACTTCTGCATCGGAGCCGGCCTGGCCCGTGCAGAGGCGCAGGTCGCGGTCGAGGCGATGCTCGACCATCTGCCCGAACCTGCGGTACGCAGACCGTCACGAGACGGCGTACGAGGACAGCTTCATCCTGCGCGGGCTGAAGGCGCTCGATCTCGACTTCGACCTGCCGGGCTGATCCCCGACAGCGCGGTCAGCGGACCGCGGCTCGGTCGCCGAGCATGCTCGGGACCGTCTTCGCCATGATCTGCAGGTCGAGCCAGAACGACTGACGCTCGATGTAGCCGATGTCGAGCGAGACCCGTCGGCTCACCTCCTCGGGCTTCGTGTAGCGGACCGCGTGACCCGTTGACCGCCGCCCACCCGGTCATATCCGGCTTGATGCGGTGGCGATGGGCGTACTCGGCGACGAGTTCGGCCGACTCGACGTCACCCGTCTTCATCCCGATCGCGTGCGGGCGCGGGCCGACGAGCGACATCTCGCCGGCGATGACGTTGAACAGCTGGGGGAGCTCGTCGAGGCTCGTCTTGCGGAGGATCCGCCCGACGCGTGTGACCCGGTCGTCATCTTCGGTCACCTGCCGAACCGCCTGGGGGTCGGCGGTCTCGTGACGCATCGTGCGGAACTTCCACACGGGATCTCCTCGTTGTTGAAACCCTGCCGACCCTGCCGGAAGAAGACGGGGCCGCGGCTGTCGAGGCGGATGGCCAACGCGACGAGCGCATGGGCAGGGCGAACGCCATCAGGACTGGAACGCCGATCACGAGATCCTGGATGCGTTTGGCGAAGGCCTCGACGGGACGGTCGCTCGCAGGGTGCAGCTGGGTGAGCGGGGCATTGGCGATGCGGTCGACGGCCTCGGCCCGACGATCAGACGCGGGGTTGTCGAACAACAGGGTGACGCTGTTCGGGCAGCACCGAGGCCGGTCCATGATCTGTCGGACCCGGGCCGCCGCGGCTGGTCGATCGTCACCACGATGAGGTCGACGTACGGCATGATCCGATGGCGCAGCATCGCGTCGGTGGTGCCGAGCAGTCGGCACCCCGGACACGGCGAGCGGTGACCGCTCCTCACGGTCGTCGAACACGCCGAGGATGTTCATGTCACGTCGTTCCAGCGCAGTCGCGATCAGGTGCTCGGCGTGGTTGGTCGCGCCGACCACGACGACGTTGGGCGTGAGCAGCCCGAGCGAGCGCCAGCGAGCGACGAGAGCCCACCACGTAGCTGCAGCGATCGTCAAGCCCGGCTCCGCAGATCGCCGACCATCCCGAGGAGTCGTCGACCTGGCCTGCTCGACCGGAACCGCACGAGGTACGCCACGGCAACGAGCGCCGCTCCGATGATACGTTGCCAGCAACAACGGCCGAGATGCGCGATCAAGCCGTTCTCGACGCCCGAATCGATACAGGCGCAGCGGACGCATGACACCCAGATCGACCAGATGCCGCCGACGGCCGGGACGATCTCGGCGAGCGGCGTCTCGACCACCGGGAGGTCGAGCGTGCGTGGCAGGAAGAAGAACACCACGGCGAAGAGGAACATCGTGTCGACCGCGCGGAATCGATGTCCGGCGAATCGCTGATCCTGACGTTGCCGGACGCTGAACAGTCGCTCCGGTCGGAGCGGGCCGCGTCGGCCGTCGTATTCGCCCCATCGTCCGCTCGACCAGCGATTCTGAATGTCCAACTCATCTCGTGCTGTTCCTCGCCGAGGCCGTTGAGCCTCCGAGGTAGTCATCGGACCGATCACGCTCCGCAACTAGAGCGGCAGATCCTGCAAACCGTCAACGAGCGCGCAGCACCAGCCGATGTCGAGTCGGTGGGGTCCGACCGGCGGTGGTCAGGAAATGCCGAGCCGGCGGGCGGCGCGTGCCGGCGGCGTCGGGACCGGCGAGTTGACGCAGGAGCAGCAGCCCGTCGATCATCGCGATGGCCGTCTCCGCCTCGACTCGCTGTTCGCTCAGGAGTGCCGTCGATGAAGCCGGCGACCCAGGCGATCCAGAGCTCGACGAGCGTCGGCACGAGCGTGCGGTACGGCTCACGACCGCTCGCAGCGAGGCCGTTCGCTTCGAAGAAGAGCGCGAAGACCGGGTCGGCGTCGGCCGTTGCGACGATCGGCCACGCGGCCGCGATCAACTCGAGATGATCCGGCGGCTGGCTCGGCGAACGCAGCCGCCAACGTGTCCTGGAGCTCAACGCCCATGGCGAGCGATGACCTCGCCGATCAGGTCATCCTTGCTCGGGAAGTAGTAGACGACGATGCGATCGCTGATCCCGAGTCGCTTGGCCACCCGCCCGAACGTGAGTTGGCTCAGCCCGTCGTCGAAGGCCGCCGCCAGCGCCCCGTCGAGAATCTCCGCCTTGGTGTGTTTGTGCCCCACTGGCCTTGATTGTAGTGATCACTGTGACTAGCGTTCGCAGTAATCACTACAAACGCGCACCGACCGTCCCCCGTCCCTCCCGACCAGGAGACCCCATGACCACACTGACCGCCGCCGACGCATCCGAACTGTTCCGCCGCGACCCTGATCGTTGGCTCGACGTCGGCGAGCCGGCGAAGCCGCCTACCGTCGTCGTCGGCGTCCGGCCCCGACGTGCTGTTCGTCCACGGCTGGCCGGTGAGCGGGGCGACGTTCCGACTGCTGCTCCCCCACCTCGTCGACCACGTCACCTGCCACGTCATCGACTTCCCCTCGGCCGGGTCGAGCCGGTTCGACGCCGACACGAACCTGACGATCGAACAGCACATGGAGACGGTCCGGCGGGTGGTCGACCTGCTCGAACTCGACGACGTCGCAGTCGTCGGCCACGACAGCGGTGGGCATGATCGCCCGTCACGCGACTGGCCGGTGATCCCCGCCTGCAGCGCCATGGGTCTGATCAACACCGAGCCACCCGACCCGAGTCTGGCGTTTCAAGTCGTTCATCGCAGCACGGCACCTCCCCGGGTTCAGCGCCGGACTCGGCTGGGTCGCCGGCGCACGCGCGGATCCGTCGTATCGGGCTCGTGCTCGGGGACGCGTTCGCCGACTCATCACTGCTCGACGGCGAGTTCGACGAGTTCTTCCTCGCCCCGCTGCACGAGAGTCGGGACCGATGCGTCGCTGCGACGAAGCTGCTCAAGAGCTTCGACATGCAGCACGTGACGGACCTTGCGACGATCCACGCGAGGATCGATGTGCCGGTTCAACTCGTGTGGGGCGACCAGGATCCGTTCTTCCCGTTGAAGAATGCCCAGGCAATGGTTCCCACGTTCCCCGACGCCGAACTCTCGGTCATCGAGGGCGCCGGGTTGTTCTCGCACGAAGAGCGGCCCGCCGAGGTCGCTCAGGCGTTGCTGCCGACATTGACCGGCACGCGCTGACAGCGCAGGAGCTGGTCACCCAGACGGCGCGTCGTCCGCCGGCGACGAGGCGCCTGACGGACCGATCGCAACGGCAGCATCCTCGACGAGGATCGCAGTCAGTCCGGCGGCCTCCGCGCCGTCGACGTTCGCCTGCATGTCGTCGAAGAAGACGGCGTGGCGCGGATCGACGTCCAGCTGTGAGCAGGCATACAGAAAGATGCGAGCTTCCGGTTTGCGCATCCCGACATCGCAGGAGTCGATGACGACATCGACGAGGGCCTCCCAGTCGGCGAGATCACGCCATGCGCCGAGCGCCCGCACGTTGTTCGTGACGATGGCGGTGCGAGACGTTCGCTGCACGGAGCTCGCGGAGAAGGTCGAGCATCTCAGGACGCACCCTCATGGCGCTGGCGAGAATCAGGTCGATCGGCAGCGGCGGAAACGTCTCGTAGCCGAACGACCGCGCCAGCTCCTCCGTCGCGCGGTTGTAGTCCGCCTGTTCGATCTCGCCACGTTCGAGTCGATGCCAGGGATGATCGCCGGCTCCGTAGTCGCCGTGCCCGACGGCGATCTTCGCGAAGTCGGCCGAGTCGATGCCGGTGTGGGCTGCGCCTCCGGCCATCGCCCGGAAGGGATCGTCGGTGATCACGCCGGCGAAGTCGAACAGCACGGCAGTGATCCGGTTGTGGTCCGCGGGCATCAGCCACGTTACATCGGGTCGGATTTCCGCTCTCAGGTCGGCGTCAGCTGATCTGCGTCTCGTGTCCCGCCCAGAACGGGGCGCGGAGCTCGCGTTTGAGCACCTTGCCAGGACCCGATTTCGGGAGTTCCTCGGACCGGATCTGAACGGTGCGCGGCACCTTGTATCCGGCGATCGTCTGTCGAACGTGGGCGACGATGTCATCGGGCGTGAGCTCGACCCCCGCCCGGGCGACGACCACCGCGTGCACCGCTTCGCCCCACTTCTCGTCGGGGATGCCGAACACCGTGGCTTCGAGGACCCCGGGATGCGTGTAGATCGCCTCCTCGACCTCGGTGCAGTACACGTTCTCGCCGCCCGAGATGATCATGTCCTTGGATCGGTCGAGGAGATAGAGGTACCCGTTCGCGTCGACCCTGCCCACATCACCCGTGCTGTACCACCCGTCGCGGAGCACCTCCGCGGTCTGCTCCGGCTTGTTCCAGTAGCCGGCCATGACGTTGTCGCCGCGAGCGGTGACCTCACCCGCTTCACCCACCGGGCACGCCGTGCCGTCCGGTCCACGGATCTCCAGTTCGACCCCGAACATCGGCTGACCGCAGCTGCGGGCGATGTCCTCGTCGAGGTGGCGTTCCTCGTGCCGGAAGCCGGTGACGAGCGGCGACGTCTCGGTGGCGCCGTACACCTGTGCGAACTCGGTGGCGGGGAACGCCGCGGCGGCGCGCCGGAGCACCTCGGTCGGAATCGGCGAGCCGCCGTGACCGTAGATCCGCAGCGACGACACGTCGCGAGGGCCGTTGAGCTGCGCTTCGACCTGCGCCGCCAGCATCGACGGGACGCCCAGCGTGGCCGTCACGCCCTCGGCTTCGATCTGATCGAGGATCGCCGCCGGGTCGAAGGTCGGCACGAGCACCTGACGCACGCCGCTGAAGATGCTCTGCAGCACGCTCGTCGACCCCGCCGCATGGAACATCGGGGCGATCACCTGGAAGACGTCGTCGGGCTCGGCCGGCCAGAACATCTGGGAGTTGTAGGCGTTGGCGATCAGGTTGGCATGGGTGAGCATCACGCCCTTCGACCTGCCCGTCGTGCCGCCGGTGTAGAACAGGCCGGCCAGCTCGTCGGGGGTGACGGTGGCGTCGAAGTCGGTCTCGGCCGCCGCTGCCAGGAGGGCGTCATAGTCGCCCGTGTCGAGTCGCACGACCGTGTCGACGACATCGGCAAGTGCGCCCGGATCGCGATCGATGAAGAGGACCTTCGCGCCGGAATCCTCGATTGCGTACGCGAGTTCGGGTTCGGCCCAGCGGAAGTTCAGCGGGACCTGAACCCGGCCGGAGGCCGGAATCCCGCAGTAGAGCTCCATCAACGGGATCGAGTTGAAGGCGACGCACGCCACCCGATCGTTGCGTTCGGTGCCGAGATCGGCGAGCACCGTTCCGAGACGTCGGCAGCAGGAGACGAACTCACCGAACGTGAGTCGGTCGTCGCCGCTGACGAGACCCTCCTTGTCGGCTGCCATCCGTTCGACGCGAGGAGCGAGTTGATCAACGTGTGCATGAGCGCCTCCAGAAACATTCGGCAGGTCGTGCGGCGAGTCTCGCGCGTCTATCGCGGCATGGGCCGGAGCGCATCGGCGATCCGCGTCGCACGGCTACGGCTCCCATGCTGCGTGAGCCGAGCGCGGCACCTCGGCCCGCGCAGCCCGCCCGCGAGCAGCACACTCGGCCACCGAGAAATGTTCGACCCGTCGCATCTCGTGCGTCATGATCAGATCCTTTCCCAGTTCTGCGGTTTCCATGGACATCGCCCGTTCAGCTCGGTCACACCGTCACAAGCTCACGATCTGCCCGCTCGTCGTCGTCGAGTTCTGCTCGTGCGTCGCCGTACAGCAGAGTGGCCGAGATCGCCGTGTACGGCACGACGAGCGCAGCGACCGCCGTCACGATGATCGAGAACAGCCAGAGTGGGATACCCGCGAAGATCACGAGCAGGAGCAGTCCGACGATCGACGTGAAGAGCAGCACGAGGGCGTTGAGAGAGATCAACACGATCGCGGTGTGGAACCAGCGCCCACGCACGAGTTCCGAACTGCGATCGAGGGCCGCCGCGCCCCGTTTCGCTTCGAGTGTGATCGTCTCGGGCACGAACTGATAGCGGATGAGTTGTCGGATCGCCCAAGGGATCCCGACGACGGTGAGCAGCAACGCTCCGACGATCAGTACCGAACGGAGGAGCGCGGAGAACAAGTCCCCCAGGTGGTCGAGGGCCCGGCGATAGGCCGTTCTCGCACCGAGGTCCTCGCCACGCTCGAGCGCGTCCACGAGGATGGAGACGGTGGCAGCGACGAAATAGAAGCCGATGATGTGGCCCATGGCGCTGACGACGAGCGACATCAGCAACCCGACGAAGCCCAGATTCTCCTCGCTCGACAGGAGTGTGCCGAGCAACGGGATCCGCTCGAGCAGAGCGAGCACGACCCCGATCACAATCGCGATCGGAATGTAGATCAAACCGACCTGCGCGAACGTCCCTGGGTGCGAGCGATACAGCCGCACACTTCCTCGCAGCAGCTGTCCGGCTCGCCGTCGCTCGACGATCGGCAGGGGCCGCCGCACGGACCAGTCCGTACGACGGACCAGGTATCGCACCATCAGCAACAACAGGACCACGAGGATGGCCATCACCGCGGGCCGTTGCTTGAGCGTGATCAATTGCTTGGAACCGAAGCCAACGACGGTGCAGAACGCGTCGACGACCGATGAACCGGCATCGTCTCCACCGGGCACGACGGCGCTCGACGAGCGCAGTCCGTCGTGCCACACCACCGGCTCCGTCCACCGCTCCTTGGTGACCGGACCGGTCGGACCATTGAACGCACCCGACTGCCGTTCCCCCCAGCGCCCTTCGAACCCGAGCCATGCGAGCGGATCATCGGCGCTGTCGACCGAGTCCGGGAGCAGCACCACCTCGGGATCGAGCATCGTCGACGGACCGTCGGTGTTGTCACAACCGAACCCCTCCGTGCCGCGTCGGCCGAGGTAGAGCGCCGAGCCGTAGTAGCTGGCATGCGAGCCCCGCGAGGAGAACACCACCGGTCGCGTTCCCTGCCTGTCGAGCTTGTCGCTGTCCCAATCGGCACGCTCGCCGCCCTCGTGCTGGGCGTACCCTGCGCTCACTGGGTCGGTTGCGAGTGCGTCTTCCACCGTGCCGACATCGAAGAGCAGCTGGATGCCCTCCCAGTCGCTCTCGTGCACGTTGTTCCAGTCGTTGTAGTACCAGTAGAACCAGTACTGGACCGCGAGCTGATCCGGTGCATCGGCCTGTCGGGCGATGTGGCCGTACACGACGGGTCGTCGATCGCCCGAGTACGCCCGGAAGTCCTTCTCGTACACACACCCGGGGTCGAGCGCGTCGCCGGGGAAGTCGAGGTAGAACCCCTCGCCGAGCGAGAACAGATCGCTCGAACCCGGCCCCCTCTGGATCACAGGATTGCCAGAGCCGAGCTGGCGCAGCACGATCTGGTCGTTGTCGAGCACGATGTCGACGGACGAGGGCGCAAACTGCTCACCGTCGGTGTCGCACACACCGTCCTCCTGCGCCTTGATCATGATGATCGGTGCGTACCGATCGACCAGCTCCTGCGCAGGGTCACCCTGCGCCGAGGCGGCCGACGGCATGACGAGGAGCCCGCCGAGCACGACCAATGACGCGATGACCCGCTGTCCAAGACTCATGACACTCCCTCTCGACCGTCGAAGCCGGCCCGGCCGCACTTCGCCCGGTTGTCGTATTGGAGCACATCCGGGCGGTCCCGGCATCGTCCACAAGGGGCGAACGCTGCGACCGCGGTGCGACCATGGTGGCCACGAGCGACGCCATGACAGCTCGGGCCGGCGTCGAACATCAAGCAGACATCGGTCGGGCACCACACCGAGGTCGAGCGTCGGGGCGCGGCTCAGCCGTCGGTCGAAAGCACCGAGGCGACCAGGGCGCGGGCCTCGTCCTGCAACTCGCGGAAGGTGCGCGGGACCGCGGAAGCTCTCCGCGTAGATCTTGTAGACGTCCTCGGTGCCCGACGGCCGAGCTGCGAACCACGCCGACTCGGTCGTCACCTTCAGCCCACCGATCGACGCGCCGTTGCCGGGCGCCTCGGTCAACACCGCCGTGATCGGCTCGCCTGCGAGCTCGCCGGGCGGGACCTGATCCGGCGACATCGAACCGAGCGCAGCCTTCTCCTCGCGAGTCGCCGGCGCGTCGATGCGCTCGTAGGTCGGATCGCCGTGCTCGGCGGTGAGCTCCCGGTATCGCTCGCTCGGGCTCGACCCGGTCACCGCCAGGATCTCGGACGCGAGCAGTGCGAGCAGGATCGCCGTCCTTGTCGGTGGTCCAGACCGTGCCGTCGTGGCGAAGGAACGACGCTCCGGCCGACTCCTCCCCACCGAAGCCGATCGAGCCGTCGAGGAGACCCGGCACGAACCACTTGAAGCCGACCGGAACCTCGACCAACGTCCGGCCGAGGCCCTCGGCCACACGGTCGATCATCGACGACGACACGAGCGTCTTGCCGATCGCCGCAGTCGACGGCCACTCGGGGCGATGGGAGAACACGTAGTCGATCGCGACCGGCGAGGAAGTGGTTGGGATTCATCAGACCACCGTCCGGGGTGACGATGCCGTGCCGGTCGGCGTCGGCATCGTTGCCGGTGGCGATCTGGTAGCGGTCACGGACCTCGATCAGCGATGCCATCGCATGGGGCGACGAGCAGTCCATCCGGATCGCGCCGTCCCAGTCCAGCGTCATGAACCGCCACGTCGGGTCGACGAGCGGGTTGACCACCGTGAGGTCGAGGTCGTGCGTGTCGGCGATACGGCTCCAGTAGTCCACGCTGGCCCCGCCGAGCGGGTCGGCCCCGATGTGCACGCCGGCACCACGGATGGCGTCGAGGTCGAGCACCGACGCCAGGTCGTCGACGTAGTTTCCGCAGTAGTCGTGGCGAACGGTGGTGTCGGCGGCCGAGCGCCCGCGCCACCGACACGCGACGGAGCCCCTCGGTTCCCTGCTGCGAGGAGTTCGTTGGCACGGGACGCGATCCAGCCGGTCGCGTCGGTGTCGGCCGGCCCGCCGTGGGGCGGGTTGTACTTGAAGCCACCGTCCTTGGGTGGGTTGTGCGACGGCGTGACGACGATCCCGTCGGCCAGTGCGGCACCGGTCGTGCGGCCGCCGTTGTGGCGCAGGATTGCGTGCGAGATGGCCGGCGTGGGCGTGTACCGGTCGTCGGCGTCGACCAACACGGTGACGTCGTTTGCGGCGAGCACCTCGAGTGCCGTCGCCCATGCCGGTTCGGAGAGCGCGTGCGTGTCGCGCCCGAGGAACAACGGACCATCGATCGACTGCATCGCCCGGTACTCACAGATCGCCTGCGTGGTTGCGACGATGTGGGCCTCGTTGAACGATCCGGTGAGGCTCGACCCGCGGTGGCCCGAGGTTCCGAACGCCACCCGCTGAGCGACGTCGTCGGCATCGGGCTCGACCGTGTAGTAGGCCGACACGAGGTGAGCGATGTCGACGAGATCGGCTGGGGTCGCCGGCGAGCCGGCACGTTCGTGAACCATTGGCCCAGTATGTCCTGCGCTCGCGGCGACGCGCCGGACCACCGGGCACCGGTCGTGGGTCAATCGTCCCAGTTGGTCCAAATGACCTCGTGGGAGCGAACGTATGACTTCACGGCCGCACCAATGGTCGAATGGAAGTGCGACGAACCGATCTTGTCGTAGAGGCCGTACTGGATCAGCCGGTCCTTGACGGGGCCCTTGAGTTCGGCGAAGCCGAGTTCGATGTGGTCGCGGCTGAAGATCGTTGATGAGAATTTGGAGCATCGCAGCGGCACTGGTGTCGATGTCGGTGATCGGTTCGGCCGCAATGACGAGCCGCCGAACGCGACCGGGTGCATCAGCCATGGCCGCGTGCACCCGGCGTTCGAAGTGATCCGAGTTCGCGAAGAACAGCGGTGCATCGAAACGGAAGAGCACCAGCCCGGGCACCTGTCGCGCATCGGGATGTCGACCGAGGTCGTGATATCCCTTGCGCTGATCGATACGGCCGAGCACGGCGTCGTACGGTCGCCACACGCGACGGATGAAGTTGGCCAACGACAGCCCGACCGCAATCGCGAGTCCGTTGAGCACCCCCAACAGCACGACACCGACCGTCGCCGCAGTGCACAACGCGAACTCGCTGCGACGAACCGAGTAGAGCCAGTGAACCTGATGTGCGTCGAAGAGCTTGATGGCCGCAGCGATCACGATCGCTGCCAGCGCCGTCGAAGGTAGGAACTCGACCAGGCCACGGCCGGCCACGAGCAGCGCGACGACGAGGACCGCACTGACCACCCCGACCAACTGTGTGTTGCCACCGCTGGCGTCGGAAATGGTGGTCCGACTGGTGCTGGCGCTCACAGGGAACCCGCTGAAGGTGCCCGCCGCCACATTCGAGACCCCGAGCGCGATGATCTCTCGATTCGGATCGACCCGTTCGCCTGTGCGCGCCGCGAATCCCCGCGACAGCGCCGTCGTGTCCGACAGGGTGACCCAGGCGAGGCCGACCGACGCGAGCATCAGAGACGGAACCGTCGACAACTCGACCGACGGCCAAACCGGAGACGGGAACCCGCTCGGCAACTCACCGACGATCACAACACCGTCGTCGGCGAGACCCAGCGCTCGAACCGTGACGGTTGCTCCCACGACGACGAGCAACACGGCCGGAATCGACGACGACACGCGGCTCAACACCAAGATCGAGATCAACGAAGCCAGACCGATGAGCAATGCGCTGACGTTCACCAATCCATCGGCCACGCCGGTCATGACGTCTCGAGTCTGTTCGATCGGCGTGTCTCCCGAGACCGAGAAGCCAGCGAGCTTCGCGGCTTGACTGACGACCATCACGATCGCCAAGCCGTTGAGATACCCGAGTTGTACGGGGCGCGACAACAACTCGGCGATCGATCCCAACCGGCTGAGCCCGGCGAGAACACAGAGCCCACCGGTCATCAGGGCCAGCATCCCGGCGATCGCGATGGCCGTCGCCGGCTGGCCGTCGCTCGCGGTGATCGCAATCGCGGCTGCGATCAACGGCGCCAGCGACGAATCCGGTCCGAGCAGCAGCACCCGCGAGGGGCCGAACAGCGCATACGCCAACACCGCGGCAATCGTCGTGTACAGCCCCGTCACCGCGGGCACACCGGCGAGTTCGGCATAGGCCATGCCGTGTGGGATCATCAGCGCGGTCACGGCGAGCCCTGCCATCAGGTCTCCCCGAAGCCACTCGCGGCGATAGCGGCGGATCACTTGCATGCCCGGAAGCCAGCTCACGTGAGCGGGCGACGAGGCTGGCATCGTGTCACTCGCCCGTGACTGGAAGACCGAGTGCCGAGCAAATGCTTTCGAACACGTCCTGCTTCGGTTGATTCGCGTCGCTCGTGACCACGAACTCCTTGCGCTCGAAGATCTCGATCAAGGGCTTCGTCTTCGAGTGGTAGTCGCGTAGACGTTTCGCGAGTGCCTCGGGCGTGTCGTCGTCGCGTCCGATCAATCGACCATTGCAGACGTCACTGGTGCCCTCCACTGTCGGTCGGTGTGCGATCAGGTTGTAGTCGAGGCCGCACCCTTCGCACAGACGACGGGACAGGATGCGGCGTTCGACCTGGTCGTCGCTGAGGGGCAGGTTGATCACGCCGTCGATGTCGAAGCTCTCGAGGATGAATTCCGCTTGACGTGCGTTGCGGGGAAACCCATCCACGATGAATCCGTAGTTCCAGTCGTGTGCCGAAGTCGGTCCTGGACCACCGACTCGACGAGGTCGTCGCCGACCAACTCTCCGGTATCGACGACTGGCTTCACGATCGGCGCCGTGCTCGGTGTGGCCGTCGCTCCGATCACGTTCGACTCCGACGAGTCGACGCTGACCTCAAGGTCGGCCGTGTCGACGATGGCTGCTTACCGCGATCGAGTTTCAGGGCGGCGCGCAGGTCCCGATCAGCAACCACCCGCTGGCGGTCGCTCCCGGCAACACCGCGTCGTTGACCCGCCCCGATCACTTCCGGTGCACCGACCACGGGTACGAGTGGGAGCTCTCGGCCAAGAACGGTTTCGTCTCCCCGTTCCAGTACGAGGGCTGACCGATGACTGCGCTCCTGTCGCGTGCCCCGGCCGAGCCCGGCGTCTCGTCCCGGTCGGCCTCGTCGTGGTCACCGTGTCGCTGGCTGTACCGCTTCGCGCTGAGTGCCCGGATGGGCTCCATGAACTCGCCCTTGCCATGCCGATGACCTCCGCGTGGACCGGTGCGGATGCGCTGCTGATGTGGACGATGTGGTCGGTGATGATGGCCGGCAGATGCTCCCACAGCCACGGATCAGCCGACGCAACAGTGCGATCGGAATGGTCGCCGGCGGGTCGACGCCGCATGTCGTCGCCGGCTATCTCGTGGCCTGGAGCGGGTTCGCCGCGCTGGCGACCGGGGCGCAGTGGGCGCTGCACGATGCCGCGCTCGTCAACACGATGGGGGTGTCGACGAGCCGGTGGCTCGGCGGGCTGCTCCTCGTGGGCGCCGGCGCCTATCAGTTCACCGGGGTGAAGGACGCTGCTGCCTCAGCAAAGCCGGACGCCGCTCGGCTTTCTGCTGCCCAGATGGCGTGGAGGGCCGGGCGGAGCCGTGGTGATGGGGGTCCACCACGGCTCGTTGTGCATCGGGTGTTGCTGGGCGCTGATGACGTTGCTGTTCGTGCTCGGGGTGATGAACCTCTGGTGGATCGCAGTCGTGGCCGCCGTCGTCCTGCTCGAGAAGCTGGTGCCGAGCCAGGCACTCACCCGAGCGCTCGGGGTGGGAATGGTCGTGTGGGGTGCCGGACTGCTCGCCGCGGGCGAGTTGGATGCTGGCCGGCTAGGCCGACACGGCCCGGTACGCCGCGTCGATCCGTCCGCACAGCCGTGAGCGCGAGCCATTCCGGGTAGCCCATCGCCGACCGGTGCGGGGGCCGAACAGCTGAGGACATCGTGTGGTGGCCACCAGCCCCTCCCACGACCGCGACCAGCCGCGTCCCGTCGGGTTGCGCTCGGGCCGAACGCCGCAAAGGCGAACGTCCACCACTGGGCGTTGTCGACCGCGACCTCTGCGACCTCGACGTCGCATCCCGCGCCAGGACATCTGTTCGTTCGACGAGAACGTGATCTCGGTTCCGTCGATCAAGAACCGTCGCTTGACGATCGACTTGCAGACGTCCACCCACCGCCCATCGGAATCGTCCTCGACGAGACCTTCGGCCGGGCTCCACTCCCGCCACGCCTCCAGCGAACCGGCGAGACCGTCGACCAACTCGATCCACCCGTCACGTGGCTGTCGGACCTTGAGTTCCAACGTCTCCCCGAAGCGGCGCTTCACGCCGATGTCGCAACGACCGTCGAGCAAGTACGTGTCGCAACGTTCCTCGGAGACACCGGTCGAGCCGGCGAACCAATCGCCGATGTCGCGAGGGAGCGGGCCAGGGACGAACCATCGGAGCTCCGTCGCTGTCGAGGACCGCGGAAGCGCGTCGGGAGACGCGGTCGGCGGGCTCGCAAATCCGCGCCTCTCGTCGACGAGCAACGGAACAAACTGAGCAACTGTCACACCCATCTCCCAACGGCGAACCGCACACCCCCCGACGATCCGACGGACGGTCACGCACATTTTCGGGCGACCAGCAGCCTCCGCGCCAGGGCCGAACGTCCATGTCCGGTCGCGAAACGACGTGCTGCATTCCTCGAGGCCGCACGCATTCCACCCTGCACTCGCAGGGTTGCTCGGTCAGTGGTCGTCGACGAAGAGCAGGGCCGGGGTTTCGAGCAGCCCTTTGATGCGCTGCACGAACGTGGCGGCGTTCCACCCGTCGACCATCCGGTGATCGAACTGCACGACAGATTCAGCACCTGTCGCGGCTGAAACACGGAGTCCCGCCACACCGGCCGGGTCTCCATCTTGTTCACACCGATGATCGCGACTTCCGTGGGTTGATGATTGGCGTCGTCACCAGTCCTCCCAACGCCCCGAGGGACGAGATCGTGATCGTCGAACCGGCGAGGTCGTCACGTGTTGCGGATCCGTCGCGGGCCGCGGCGGTCACACGGCCGATCTCGGCCGCCATGCTCCACAGTCGGTGAGACTCGTGTGGCGGACCACCGGCACCATGAGGCCGCCATCGGTCTGCGTCGCGACGCCGATGTGCACGGCGTCGTAGGTCGTGAGTGTCTGGAACGTGTGGTCGTAGTGAGCGTTGAGCCCGGGCCGTTCGGCAACGGCGACGACGAGTGCTCGTGCGAGGAACGGCAGAAATGTCAGACGTGCGACTCGTCCCTTCGGGCTGGCGTTCAATTCGCTCCGAAGCCGTTCGAGTTGGGTCACGTCGACGTCGTCGACGTAGGTGATGTGTGGGATGTCGGTCCACGCGGCGGACAGACGTTCCGAGATGCGTCGGTGGACGCCGTGGATCGGTATGGCGGTTCCGTTGTCCCCCGGGCGCGCGAGAGATTCCGCCCGAGTTGCTCCCGCTCCGGCGATGCGACCGAGCAGCTCGCGATCGAGGTCGGCATGCACGACGAGACCGTCCGGGCCGGTACCGACGATTGAGGCGAGATCGAGTTCGAGAGTCACCGCCGGGGCGTACCGCCGGGCAGCGGTCGCCCGTGTGCCATCCGGCTGGGTCGCAACCGCCGCCTCCGAGCTGCCCGAATCATCGGTGTTGGTCTGGTCCGGGCGCCGTCACCGGCCGGCGTGTTCGCCGGTTCCGCACTCGGGCTCGACGGTCGTCGAGTCGCTCGTCGAGCGGCCGACGATCTCGTCGGTCTCGATGCCGATCAGGTCGCCGCCGATGGCCACGATTCGCCCGGCTCACCGTGCAGCTCGACGACGACGCCCTCGACCGGCGACGACACCTCGACCGTCGCTTTATCGGTGAGCACTTCGGCGATGACGGTGTCGGGTGTGACGCGATCACCGACGCCGACGAACCATTCGACGATCTCGGCCTCGGCGACGCCTTCGCCGACGTCGGGAAGCTTCATCTCGAAACGGCTCATTGCGCCACCAGATCCTGCATCGCCCGTCCGACGGCGGGCCCCGGGAAGTACGACCATTCGTGCGCATGCGGGTACGGCGTGTCCCAACCGCAGACCCTCACGGTGGGCGCTTCGAGGTGGAAGAGGCAGCGTTCCTGCACGGTGGCACTCAGCTCGGCACCGAAACCGGACGTGAGCGTCGCTTCGTGCACGATGAGACACCGTCCCGTCTTGCGTACCGACGCCACGATCGCGTCCACGTCGAGCGGGACGAGGGTACGGAGGTCGATGATCTCGGCACGATGCCGTGTTCCTCCGCCGCCGCCTGCGCGACGCTGCACGAGGGTGCCGTAGGCGAGCACGGTCAGCTCGGTGCCGTGCCGGTGCGTGCGGGCCGTGCCGATGTCGATCGAGTAGTGCCCCTCTGGAACGTCGCCCAGTGGATGCTTGGACCATGGGACGATCGGCCGGTCGTGGTGGCCGTCGAACGGCCCGTTGTAGACCCGCTTCGGTTCGAGGAAGATCACCGGGTCGTCGTCCTCGATCGCAGCAATGAGCAGACCTTTCGCGTCGAGGGTTGGACACGACGACGGTCT
>CAVVWT010000012.1:0-380200 GCA_963752085.1 Ilumatobacteraceae bacterium | reverse complement strand
TTATGCCGGTAATCACGACGGGCTCGAGTCGGTCGTGAGGCGGGTTCGGGCGGCTTGGACGATCTCGGTGTAGTCGGCCTGGAAGGGCTCGACGAGGGTGCGTTCGAGAGCAGCGAGAAGGCTGTTCAGTGCGGTCTGCTCGGCGGGATCACCGGGGATTGAGTGAGCGTCTTCGTGGCGGCCGAGCCAGTCGAAGAGCACGAGCGCTTCGTCTCGGCTCAGCTCGATCGGTGTGGGCGTGACGATCTCGAAGTCCATGGTTCTCGATCCTTTCAGTTGCGAGGTTCTGGCGGTGGCGTAGAGCTGGTCGACCTGGTGGGAGACGTCGAAGTAGTCCTCGGCGACGGTGGCATCGGCGATGCGCGCGTAGACCATGGTCATCTCGAGGTTCTTGTGGCCGAGGAGCGCAGCGACGGATTCGAGGCGCATCCCGCGGTTGATGGCTTGGGTCGCGAGGGTGTGGCGGAGCTGGTGCGGGTGGACCCAGCCGATGCCGGCGTTCTTCGCGATCCGGCGGACCATGCGCGCGACGCGATGTCGGTCGACGGTGGAGACGTCGTCGGTGAGGAGTCGTCCGGTCCGGGCGATGTGGACGGCGTTCGCGTGCTGCCAGTCGGCAATCAGGTCGACGAGTTCCGGGTGCAGCGGGACGTAGCGATCGTTGCGGAGCTTGCCGACCGGGACGTGCAGCGAGTGATGGTCGCCGATCTCGACGACCGGATCCGCGGACAGGTTGCAGAGCTCGCCGACGCGCATCCCGGTGCGCGCCAGGAGCAGCACGCAGAGCTTGCGGAGCGGGTCGGGTTCGACCTCGGCGTGGTGCATGAACGCCGCCATCTGGTCGTCGTCCAAGAACTTCGGGAGCGGCTCGGGGCGGGGTGGGACGTCGCCGTGGATGATTGGGTTGCGGCCGGGTGCGTCGTCGAACTCCCAGTCGATGATGCGGTCGAAGAACACCTTCATCAGCCGGAGGCGTTGGCGGACTGTGTTCGTTGCCAACGGCTGACCGGTCGCGAAGTGGACGTCGGTGACGCACTTGAGTTTGAACGCCTCGATGTGCGACCGATCGATGTCGGCGGCGCCTCGGACCGTTGGGTCGTGAACGATCACCCAGAGCCCGAACCGGACGAGCGTGTTGTTCATTGCCAGGATCGTCGACGGGGCGAGCGTGACGGTCTGCTGGGCGATGTAGCGGCGCATCGTGCCTGCAAGCAACGGTGCTTGGACAGTGAGCCGATCCCACGGGGTCGGCTCCAATGTCGACGCAACGATGGCTGGTTCGGCGGTCATGACGTCGCCTCGCTGGTGATGGCGATCACGTCGCGGGCGAATCGGTTGGCGTCGATCGCATCAGAGGCCCGCATGTATTCGTCCGCGAGCCAGTCGTTGGAGAGGTGCAAATAGATGCGTGTCGACTCGATCGAGCGGTGCCCGGCCTGGGCTTGGATCGCCTCGAGTTTCATGCCGGCTTCGCGTAGTCGGGTGAGGCAGGTGTGGCGCAGTTCATGGCAGGTGCAGTGCGAAATCCCTGCCCGGTCGCGGGCGGACACGATCAACTGATCGAGCCCTTTCAGCGACAACGGTCTGCCGGTGTTGGGTCCTTTCAACACCACGAACAACCGGTCGGTCGGCGCGGTCTTCGGGCGTTCGTGTCGGAGGTAGTTGGCGACCGAATCGAAGAACCGCGGCGAGATCGGAACGATGCGTTGATGGCCGCCCTTGCCGTCCGCGATGAACACCCGACGCTCCGCGACCCTCAAGTCATCGAAGCGCAGACCGAGGACCTCGGCGCGGCGCAGCGCGCCGAACACCATGGCTTCGACCATCGCCCGATCACGCCAACGGCGACACGCCCCGAGCAACTCATCGACCTCGGCCGGCTCCAAAATCGTCGGCAACGTCCGCGGCGTCCGCACGAGTGGTGTGCCCCGATCCGTGCGTGACCGCTTCCGATTCGACAGCCCACGCGGGACCGGGTTCGCGTCGACCTCACCGCACGCCAACAGGAACCCGAACAGACCCGAGATCGACGACAACCGCCGCTGGATCGTGCGCGCCGACAACCCCGACTCTCCGTCAGCCAAGCGGACCACACCGCGGTCGCCGCGCTGTTCGGTGATGAAGCCCAACACGTCCGACGTCGTCACCTCGACCGGCTCCTTCGCGATGCTCGTGAAGAACACCTTCAGGTCGTAACCAGTCGCCAACGCCGTGTTCGGTCGAGCCCGAGCCGACACGAAATCCAGATAGCGATCCACCTGCGAATGGCCGAGCCGCAGACACGGGCGGCCACCCTGATCGGCCTCACGAACAAGCACCGGAACCCACGTCATCGCACGACCTCCACCACCAAGAGAACCGCCCCGCCGTCAGCCTCGCGAAACCCCAGGTGAATTACCGGCATATGGAGCATTATGCGGGTTATCAGTCGCTCGATATTGCTCGGAGGTGGTCTGCGGACGGTGCCAGCCAGTCCGTCATGACGGGCCACGCCTCGGGCGGCCCGATGACCGTAGCCAGTGTCAATACCGTACTGAATACGGTACGGTATTGACATGTCGATCTCGGGTCTAGCGGATACGCACCGTCGAGCGCTGCGCGACTTGGCGTTGGATCAGTACGGGTACGTCACCCCGGCCAACGCGGAGGCAGTCGGGGTGCCAGCGATCGAACTCCGCAAGATCGCACAGCGCGGTGGGCTCGATCATGTGGGCTACGGGCTGTATCGCTTTGCCGACATTCCCATCACCGAGTTCGACACGTTCATGGAGGCTGTGCTGCGCAGTGGACCCGACGCTCACCTCACTCACGACGCAGTCCTCGCACTTCACGGACTCGCTCTCGTCAACCCACGCCGGATCCGCGTCGGTTCACCACACCGAGTCCGTAGGACCCTCCCCGACTCAATCGAGGTGATTCGCGAGCAGATCGAGCCTGACGACCTGACATCATACGAAGGAATCCCGTCGACGACGGTACGTCGGGCGCTCCTCGACTCCCGCGACATCGTCATGATCGACCGACTCGTCGAAGCGACCGAGGAGGCGGGCCGGCGCGGACTGGTTCCGCGTGACCGACTGGCTGCACTGCTCGACGAAATCAGGCCCGGCCGATCATGACCGAGCCGCACACAGCGCCGACCAATCTGCGTTCGCTCGCGACCCGACTCGACAACCTCTCTCGTCAGACGGTACGCCCGATCCGCCGAGTCCAGCGCACCGTCGCGAACACGGTGGTCGGCCAGATGCTTCCGTCAGGCGTCATGAAGGGCGGAGCGGCGATGAGCGTGCGCGTCGGCGAAGCTGCGAGTCGTTTCACGACCGATCTCGATGCGGCGCGTCACCCCGATCTCACACTCGATGACTACCTCGACGAACTCGCCCGGCGCCTCGACGCCGGATGGGGCGGATTCACCGGAACGCTCGAACAGCTCCCACCCGCCGAGCCGGAGAGTGTCCCCGAGCAGTATGTGATGCAACCGTTCAAGATACGGCTCCTGTACCTCGGGCGGCACTGGCTCACCGTTCCGTTCGAATTGGGACACGACGAGATCGGCAACACCAAGCAGCACGAGCTCCGAATCGCCCACGACATCGTGACACTGTTCGAATCGATCGGACTCCCCGAGCCACAACCGATCCCACTACTCACCGTCGAGCATCAGATCGCACAGAAGCTGCACGCCTGCACCTCGGTGAACCCACGCAGCGGCGACAACGACCGTGCCCACGATCTCGTTGATCTCCAGATCCTCGAACACGAGGAACCAATCGACAAGTCGGCCCTCGCCGAGATCGCCACGCGGCTCTTCAGAGTCCGGAATGCGCAGACCTGGCCACCAGTCGTCGTCTCGCATCCGAGCTGGCCGACGATCTACGAGGAGGCAGCCGACGGCCTCGACGTACTCCCTGACATCGACAACGCCGTTGCGTGGACGAACAACTTCATCACGTCGCTAACCGCCGGCTGAACGCGCCATCGGCGTGCCTAAATCGTGCCTAGAAGGACGCTCAACAGGGCGCAATCAGGCACAACAGCGCACAACACCGAGGTGGTCGAAAACCAGCTCTAACCAGGACAAACACCGCACACGCAGGCACGACGCGTTCAGCCTCGGAGCGCTTCCCAAGCTGAGAACGCGGGTTCGATTCCCGTCATCCGCTCCATTGTCCCTGGTAGATCAGCTGACGAGGCGATCGACGTTCTCAGCTTTTCAGCCGGTCAGAAGCTGAAATTGAGCCACGTGAGGGTCCTGCGCCGCAGAATCGCCCAGGTCACAGGCTCGACCGAAATTCAGCATCGACCGGCGCCACGTGTGTTGCCGTTTCCGTGTTGCACGGATGCTGCACGGCCCCGGCCTTCACCCGATGATCATCGAAAGCGTCCATTGACCCACGGTGAGCATCGCCATCGGAGTCTCGGCAACGGTCAACATCGCCTGTGCGATCGACCGTTCCCGATGCAAACGTGCGAGTGATGCGCTACCGAGCGGCGAGCACCGCCGTCTCGATCGGGTCGTAGACCAGAGCTGCAAGACCGCGACCTGTCTCGCCGTTCGACTCGGTCACGAGGTAGACACCGAAACCGTTGTCCGGGTCGAGCATCGGCGTCGCGCCGAAGCCGCCGTAGGCGATGCGCCGCCCGCTGGCACGCTCCACCCACCAGCCCATGCCGTAGCCATTGTCGCCCCCAGTATCGCCGCCGTACACGGCGCCGATCCGATCGGCCAGCATCCGCTCGACGGCGTCACCAGAAAGCACCCGTTCATCGCCGCACATCCCGCCACGGAGTTGCATCAACATCAGCTGCGCGTAGTCGGGAGCGGCGATGTAGGCGCCGGCACCCGGACTCGGATTGTCGGTCGGCGAAAGCACCGCCGGATCACCATCGAAGTCGGCGGGATAGTCGAACCCGGCGCGATTGTTGAACCCCAACGACTTCAGGCCACACGGCGCCGCTATCAACTCGTCGACCAGCTGCTCCCAGGTCTGACCCGAGGCGGCTTCAGCCACCGCACCGGCCACCGTCCACTGCGCCCCGCCGTAGCGGAACTCCGTATCGGGCTCGATCACTTCTGCGTCGTCGTCGGGCGTGGTGAAGACCTGCTCGGCGCACTCCTGCAGCGTGGTGTCGGCGGTGAACCAGCAGTGGTACGACTCGAATTCGAAGCCCTGTTCGAGCCCGATGAGCCCCGAGCTGTTCGAGATGAGCTGCACTGGCGTGATCGTCGGATTGCCGGCGCCCCACTCGACCACGTCGGCGACCGGCGCGTCGACATCGAGGATCCCCTGATCATCGAGGCTCATGAGCACGCCTGCCGCAACCACTTTGCCCGACGATGCGATCAGCGAAACACGGTCGTCGTCGAACTCGCCGAAGTACTCCTCGTGCACCACGCCGTCGTCGCGCTCGACGACGACGACCGCAGCCCCGTCGAGACCCTGTTCGGCGACGTAGGCGTCAACGATTGCCGACACCTCCGTGAAGTCGTACACCCGCGGGACGATGGTGGTGGTCGTGGTCGTGCTGGTCGTTTCGGGCGGCGCCGTCGTGGCCGGGCTGGTCGATTCGGCGGTGGGCACGGGCGCGTCGACCTCGGTCGTTGCTGGCTCCGTCACGGGCACCGAGTCGACGCTCGCTGTGTCCTGCACGGCAACGTCGCTGGACGGCGAGCTCGACTCGTCGCTCCCGCACGCCGCCGCCACCACCGCGAACACGCCCAGCGTGGCTGCGTACCCGATCACGCGAGATCGTTTCATGACGGCGGTTCCTCCTCTGGTTCCGAACCGTTCGGAACCTGGCCTCCACGATGTCCAGACCGCCTTTCAGCCTGCTTAGCTCCGCGGCTTCGATGGGTCGAGCACCCGAGATCGGCAGCGCACGAGTTCGGTTTCGAGGCCAAGGACGCCTCGAACGGGTCGACTCGCGGACCGTGCCCGACGACTGTGTCTCGACGATCTCATCGACCAGCACCGCATCATCCCCGGCCCGCATCGATGGGGCGCGCGTCAACTCGTCGTAGAACGTCGAGTGTGGCACCTCCACGAGGGTGCAGAACCGGTTGACCGGATACCGGTCGGCGTGCTCGGAGACGAACCGTCGGCTCACCTGTTCGTCTCCCGGGCGAAACACGCCGCCGCCTTGCGCAGGATCTCGCGGTCCATCTTCAACTCCCGGTTCTCCTTGCGGAGCCGAGCACGCTCGGCGCGCTCATCGGTGTCGAGCGCGCCCGGGAGTTCGTCGCGTTCGGCCTGCCTCACCCACGCAGCGAGCGAGCCATCAGAGATGCCGAGCGACTTCGCAACCTCGGCACGAGATCGGTCCGAGGACCGGAACAACTCGACCGCCTCGCGGCGGAACTCGTCGGGATACTTGTTGGGTCGACCCATCCGGGCCTCCTTCCCCTGCAGCCATCATCAGCTACAGGATCGGGTGTCCGACAACCGGGGTCAACTCGACCTACTCGTCCAGCGCCGACTGCATGTAGCCGACGAGTTCGAGCGCTTTGTCAGGGGTGGTGTGCGCTCCGGGGTACTCGTCGAGGGTGACGTCGAGGCCGGCGTCGGTGAGCCGCTTCTCGAACAGGCGGGAGGCGTCACGGTTGCTGATGACCCCGTCGTCGAGCATGCCGAGCTCGTCGAGATCGGCTCGGATCGAGCCGTCGGGGTCGCGCAACGACAACCAGTCGGACCCGTCCTCGATCGGCCTCGGTCCCGGTGTCGATCTCGGGCATCCACATGAAGAACTTTGCGTCGAGGTCGATCGACCAGTTTGCTGGGTCGACCATCTGGGCGACCTCGTTCTGCATGCCGGCGGGGTCGGCTGCGAACACCTCGTCGAATGGGCGGTCGTGCAGGAAGTACGGACCGTCGCCGAGAATGGCGCCGACCGGCGGCGTCAGTGACGTGCTGGTGGCACACCCGTCGATGGGTCCGGTCCGCGGCTGTTGGGAGGCGAACATCACCGGCCCGATGCCCGCCGAGAAGCCGTAGAGGACGGTGTTGGTGGCATCGCCGCCGTTCGCAGCGGCGTGCTCTTGGGCGAAGGCAACCGAGCAACTCGCCCGGTCCTTCCACGCATCGAAGACGGCCGGGCCGAACGGGAACTGATCACCGACCCACGACGGCGTGTAGACGACGAATCCGTTCGTGGCGGCAGCCTGGGACACGACGGCGGTGGCCACGTCATCCCGTGTTCCGATTCCGTGATAGTTGAGCACCACCGGCCACGGACCCTCGCCCACTGGTGTGTAGATGTCCATGGCGTACTCCACGCCGTCCGCTGTCAGATACGCCACGTCGGTCGTCACGGTGAATGCGTTGGGGTCCGCAGGTACCGGCGCCGGTGGTGGCTCCGCCGGCTCGGGTTCGTCCGCGACCGCCGTGGTGGTCGGCTCAGTGACCGGCGGATCGGTAGCTGGCGGACTCGGTGACCGGCGGATCGGTCGCGACTCGGCGGATCGGTGACCGGAGGATCGGTGATCGTCGGTTCGGTCGCAGGTGTCTCGGCGGCCTCGACACTGGATGCTTCGGGTTCGTCGTTTGCGGATTCGTCGCTCGAACCGCAGGCGGTGAGGAGCACGGCTCCCGCGAGTGCGGTGGCGACGAGCCGATGGCCGACTGGCGTGGTCACTTTCGGGTGGTTCCTGGTGGTTGACATCTGCTGATTCCTTCTCGGTTTTTCAGTTCGGGCTGATCGTGGTGGCGGTTGTCGTGCTGGTCGCGGTTCGGGCGGCTGCGTCGTGTCCGGGCTCGTCGATTCGACTGTGAGTGCTGGCGCGTCGGCCTCGGTCGTCGCCGGCTCCGTCGTCGGTGACGAGTCGGCGCTCGCCGATTCCTGCGCAGCGACATCGGTCGACGGCGAGCTGGACTCGGCGCTTCCTCGCCCGGCGCATGCACCAATCGAGTCGCACTCAGTCGGATTCGTAGGTCACGCTCAACGCGGCACCCAAACCACTCGGATCAACGACATTGGGCACCGTCGGATACGTCACACTCAACGCCGCACCCAAACCACTCGGATCAACGACATTGGGCACCGTCGGATACGTCACACTCAACGCCGCACCCAAACCACTCGGATCAACGACATTGGGCACCGTCGGATACGTCACACTCAACGCCGCACCCAAACCACTCGGATCAACGACATTGGGCACCGTCGGATACGTCACACTCAACGCGGCACCCAAACCACTCGGATCAACGACATTCGGAGCAGGCACCGCATCGGGCTGATCCATCACCTGGTAGACGAGCACCCCGGTGGCAAGGGCCGCCGCTGCGAACAAGCCAGTCCGCCACCCCCGTCGAGGCGACTGCGGCGCTTGGCCACGACGCCCGGGCCGGCGAGCCGAGCGGTCGGCAGCCGGCCGCTCCATGGTCGTTCCGCGGTGCAGGATCGTGCCTGGGTTCTGGATGGTGGGGTTCTGGATGATGGTCATGATCACTTCTTTCCGGCCGGTCCTGCCGACCTCGTTGGTTGAACGATTCCGACGATCGTCCCCCCACCCTTCAGCGGCCCGAAGACCCGGCCTAAGGTGGCTGAAAGTCCCACGGGACAACGTCGAGGGGTGAGCCACTCGACCGGAGTATTCGACGATCCCCTGAAGGGAAGGCCCGTGCTGCGTTATCACCTGCTGGGCCGGTTGCGAGTCCGTCGAGACGACGTCGAGATCCAGCTCGGAGCGCGCAAGGAGCGAGCCCTGCTCGCCATGCTGCTCAGCAACGCCAACCGGGTGGTGTCGACCGATCAGCTCGTCGACGCACTCTGGGCAGACGGCGGCGCGAAGAACCCGCAGAACGTCCTGTGGGTGAACATCTCGAAGCTGCGCTCCGTGCTCGACCCGGATCGGCCGAAAGGAAGCGACAGCACCGTTCTCGTCACCCGCCCACCCGGCTACATGCTCGTCACCGAAACCGACGCGATCGACGCAAGCCGCTTCGAATCGCTCACCGACGAGGGCCGCCGACTGCTCGACATCGATCCGTCGGCCGCATCGCTGGTGTTCCACGAGGCACTCGCTCTGTGGCGCGGGCGAGCACTCGAAGAGTTCGTGTACGACGAGTTCGCGCAGGCTGAAGTCGCGCGCCTCGAAGAGCTCCGGCTCGCGGCAGTCGAGGACCGCGTCGACGCCGACCTGCGAACCGGGGCATCACGGGAACTGGTTGGCGAGTTGGAGAGCCTGACCAGGCTGCATCCGTTGCGCGAACGCCTGGCTGCGCACCTGATGGTCGCGTTGCACCGATCGGGGCGACAAGGCGAGGCGCTGCGTGCGTACGGCACCTTCAGGAGGACGCTGCGTGACGAGCTCGGGCTCGACCCGTCGGCCGACCTCTCCGCACTCGAAGAACGCATCGTCCTCGACGACCCGTCACTGCGGATCTCCGACGACGTGCTCGTTCCGGTCGGGGCTGGTCCGGCGACCTCGGCGGTGCGCGGGCACGAACTGCGGCAGCGGATCGGTGTCGGGCCTCGCGGTGTCGTTCACGTTGCCTACGAACCGGCCGTCGGTCGTGAGCTGGCGATCAAGGTGATCCGACCGGAACTCGCGGACGACCCCGATTTCATCCGCCGATTCGAAACCGAAAGCCAGGCGCTCGAACGCCTCGTGCATCCTCGGATCGTTGCGACCTTCGATCGCTGGCGTCAGCCCGGGGCGGCCTACGTGACGATGCCACTCTTCGTGCGCGGCAGCCTGCAGGCCGCGCTCGATCGGGGCGAACTTTCGCTCGAGGACGGCCTCCGGGTGATCGATCACGTCGCCGAGGCGCTGGGCGCCGCACATCGCCTCGGCGTCGTCCACGGCAACCTGAAGCCGACGAACATCCTGCTCGACACCGACGGCAATGCGTCCGTCGCGGACTTCGCACTGGCTGCGTCGGCTGGAGGGATGACGCCGACGCCGTTCAGCGCACCCGAACATCAGCGTGGCGCCGAACTCACGCCGAGCTCCGACACCTACTCCCTCGCCATGCTGACCACCTCCGTGTTGCGAGGCGTCGAGAACGAGGGGTCGCGCCCTACGGACGTGGCGGCAGCGGTGATCGATCGCGGCACGTCCGACGACCCAACCGCCAGACACGATGGGCCCGAAGCATTCGCTCACGACCTCCACGCCGCGTTCGGCGTCGGCGCGCACTCCCCGCTCGTCGCCGCGACGGAGAACCCCTACGTCGGGCTCCAAGCGTTCCAGGAACAGGACTCGGGGCGGTTCTTCGGTCGCGAGCGGCTGGTGGAGCGTCTGGTCTCTCGCCTCGGTCGCTCGGGCGTTCAAGGCCGACTCATCGTGGTCGTCGGCCCGAGCGGAGCCGGTAAGTCGAGCGTCGTTCGCGCCGGTGTCCTGCCCGCGGTTCGCCACGATGCACTCGGTGACGCCGATCGGTGGTTCCAGGCGACGATGACGCCGGGCAGCGACCCGTTCGCCGCCCTCGCCCTGGCGCTCCGCTGCATCGCCGTCGACGAGATGCCCGGCTTGGCCGAGAAACTGCGCCTCGAGGGAATCGCCGCAACGACGGCGTCGATGCTGCCCGAGCCCGACGCCCGCCTCGTGCTCGTTGTCGACCAGCTCGAGGAGTTGTTCACACACGCGTCACCCGACGATGCGGACGCATTCCTCGATGCGCTCGCCGCCTCGGCCGACGATCCACACTCGCCGATCCGGATCATCGCCACGTTGCGAGCCGACCACTACGACCGTCCACTGCGCCATCAGACATTCGGGGAAGTCCTGCGCCACTCCACCGAGCTCATCACGCCGATGACCGCTGCCGAGCTCGAACAAGCCACGGTTGCGCCGGCGGCGGCCGCCGGAGTGACGTTCGAAGGGGGCCTCGTTCCGGAGATCGTCTCCGACGTGATGGGACGAACGTCCGCGTTGCCGCTCCTGCAGCACGCCATGACCGAACTCTTCGAACGGCGAGTCGGTGCGACGATCGGTGCTGCGTCGTACGCGGCGATCGGCGGCGTCACCGGTGCGCTCGTACGGACCGCCGAAGACGTGTACGACGGGTTCGAGCGCGAGGCGCGGACGCAGGTCCGCGACATGTTCCTGCGCCTCGTCACGCTCGGCGACGGCGTCCCCGACACGCGGCGGCGAGTCCTCGTCAGCGAGCTGACGGGCGCTGGAGCGAGCCATGTCCCGGAGATCCTCGAGACGTTCGGGCGACACCGGCTGCTGAGCTTCGACCACGACCCGGTGACGAGAGGGGCGACGGTCGAGATCGCCCACGAGTCGTTGCTCACCGAGTGGCGGCGACTCGCGGAGTGGATCGATCACACTCGCGCGGATGTCCAGGCACAACGCTCGCTCAGCGGGCTGGCATCGACGTGGCGCGAGCACGACGAGGATCCGGCGTTCCTGCTGCCCGAGGGGCAGGCCGACAGCTACGCGACATGGATCGAGCGGCCTCCGGTGCGCTTGACCGCGACCGAGACCGACTTCCTCGCATCGAGCGTGGCCGCCGTCGAGGGCCGCCGAGCGGCCGATGTTCACCGCCTCCATCGGCTGCGTCGTCTCGTCACCATGACCGGCGTTGCACTCGTCATCGCGCTGGTTGCCGGCGGCCTCGCGGTGCGACAGCGCAACAACGCCCAGTCCTCGGCGAACGAAGCACGCCGTGCGCAGTCCGAAGCGATCGAGGCTGCCGCTGCGGCCGAGGCGTCCGAAGCGGTGGCTGAGTCGTCGACCCTCGAGGCGGAGGCATCAGCAGCTGAGGCGGAAGCCGCGACACTCGTGGCCGAGGCGTCGGCGGAGGAGGCCCGAGCGTCGGCTGAAGCAGCCGATCTGGCGACGCTGGTGAGCCGCTCGGCCGCGCTGCGCACGGACAACCCGACCGTCGCCGTCCTGTTGGCACTCGAAGCCCACCGGCGCAGCGAGACCCCCGAGACGCTGCAAGCGTTGACCGCGACGCTCACGAGCAGAAAGATCGGCCGGCTCGTTGCAAGTCGCCCGATGATCGAAGGGGACTGTGGGGTCGGGTTCACCGCCGCCTGGCTGGGTGGGAACGACAGGCACGTGGTGGTCGACGGGCGGCTCGTGTCCCGCGACGTCGTCACCGGCGAGCGCACCGACATGGGCCCGGCTCCGGCACCGTGCGCGAACGGTGGGACCGACGGATCGATCGGGTACGCGACACTCCCCAACCTCTCGAAAGCGTGGGTCGGCCCCGCCTTGGGCACGGAGATCTCGTTCGATGTTCCGTCGTTCCCGCGGGGCGTCACGCCGACCCGACTGGTGGTCCAGGACATCCTGGACCAGACCACGTTCCGGGCGAAGATGTACGACACGGCGTCCGGTGTCGTCGTCGGTGAACTGGTACAGCAGGGCTACTTCTCTGCTGGCGCCGTCAACGACGAACTCGCACTCATCGCCCTGAGCATCGGGGCCTCGGAGGCGGGCGCGTCGAGTGTCGTCACGGTACGCGATGCCGAGACGTTCGGGCCGCTGTTCGAGCTGTCGTTCGAGGCCGTCGCGACGGCGGTGGCCTTCGACCCGACGACCAACGAGATGTTGGTGGGGTTGACCGATGGCCGAATCCAGACGATCGATCTCGCCACGCAAGAAGTGATCGCCTCGGTCGATGGTTTGCCGGGGCCACGGGAGTTCGGGATTGCCGCGGACGGAACGGTGACCGTCGTGTCGCTCGGCGGGATAGCCCTGCTCGACCGCCGCGCCGGGCTGTTGCCAGGCGTTCGACCGATCGAACTGAGCACGGTCCAGTTCGCAGTGGTGCAGCCCAACGGGATGATCACGGTCGAATCGCCGGGCACCGTCGCGGTGTACTCCTTCGCAGGTGGCGGCCTGGCCGAACAGGCATGGGATGTCGGCGCCTCCACCGCCGCCGTCGTCGACGGACGAGCGGCAGTACTCGACCCGGTTCGTCAGGCCGTGGAGGTCATCGACTTCGCCACCGGCGAAAGGCAGGCGTACGCACTCCTGGACAGCGACGGCACCGCGTTCGTCGCAGGCGAGGTCTATCCGGAACCTGACGGCGTGTGGGCCGTGTCGGCCGACTACGCGCTGGGCAGGTGGGAGGGCGAGGAGCTGGTGGAGCGCCTGGACCTCGGTCCGTCGCCCGATGTTCGAGGGGTCGGACGCGAAGGAACATTGATCGGAACGCGCCACGATCGCTGGTACGCGTCGCTGGGACGCGCCGACGACGGAAGCGAGTTCGCCACGCTGGTCGAACTCGACCGGGACGACCCACGTATCGCGTTCCGAATCGAGACCAGCGACGTCAGCGACCTGATTCCGAGCCACGACGGCGGGATGCACGTGTTCAGGACCGACGGAATCCTGGTGACGTACGACTCCGCCGGTGCGGAGATCGGCCAACTCGACACGGGCTTGGAGTCTCCCGTCTTCCCCACGATCGACGCTGTGTCCGGCAAGCTCGCCGTGGTCGGCCAGCACACCACCCGCGGCATCATCGAGGTGATCGACCCGGCCACGGCGACAGTGCAGGAGGTCCCGGGCAGAAACTTCGCAGTGAGCCTGGGATTCGCCGGACCACTCGGGCTGCTGGCGATCACCACGACCGACGGCACCGTTCGCCTCTGGGACATCGACGCATGGGAACCCGCAAGCGTCCTCTTCGCCGGCAGCGAGGCCGTCGTCGTCTCCGACGCCACCATGTACGACCCCGAAACCAAAACACTGTCGGCCTTGTCGTCACGCCAGGTGTTGCAGTTCTCGCTCGACCCCGACCGCTGGATCCAGCAGGCCTGTGAGTTCGCCGGCCGCGACCTCACCGTCGAGGAGTGGAACGAGTACGTCCCCGGCGACATTCCGCCGACATCAGCATGCAACTCCTGAAGCTCGATTCGCATCCGTCTCCAGCGGATGGGCCCATGGCTACCACGCATGGAAGGTCAGGCAGCGTGTCGCGGTCCTGGCCATCACGCTCACGCGAACGAAGCCGAAGCAAACTCACGCGACTGCTCGACGAGTGGAGCGCTCTTCTCGAACGACCGACCGACACCATCGTCACCGCCATGCTCGCCCGCACCCAACACGGGATCGATCTCCGCCAGATGACACCGTTCGCGGGCGTGCTCACCGACGCCGAACGCCGCAAAGCGTTGCGATCCGTTCCACGCATCGACGCAGCATGAAACGATCCGATCTCGAACACCTCCTGCCGGCAGCCGGGCGTGTGATCGACGCCGACCAGATCATCGTCGTCGGGTCCCAAGCCATCCCGATTCGGAGTAGTTGCACGATTGCTGCACGGTGCTCTCCGCGATCGGTCGGAACCGAGCATTTCACCTGGTCGCAGCTCTGTGGCCGTGCACCAAACTGAAGCTTCCCAAGCTGAGAACGCGGGTTCGATTCCCGTCATCCGCTCCAAGAAACACCAGCTCAGAGGCCATATTCGCCGTGTGGGCCATCCGGCGCCGTGCCTCGTCCGTGCCTGGACCGCTTGTGAAATCCGGGCGATATCGCCGTTCCAACTTGCGCTGATCGCACGAACGCCCTGGTCGTGAGGCTTTCGCCGTCGGGACGGAGCCGCGTTCTCAGGAACGGGTGGCTGTCGAATCCGTTGATGAAGGGCGCGCCCTGCACCTCGTCGGGGACCGCCCGGCCCGAGTAGTCGCCGTCGACCACGGGGATGCCGAGTTCGGCACCGGTGACGAGCGGCATCGGGCAGTTGCTCGCACCAAGTTCGACCGAGACGATCGCTTGGATCTCAGCGCGTCGAGCAGGATCCTGAGGCCCTCGTCGCCGTCGCCCCCGCCTCCGGTTCCCATGAAGCCGATGTCGGCATCGACGACAGTCGTGTCGACCTCGACGACGTTCGACGGCTGTCGCAGAACCGATGAGAACCATTCGGGCGTCAGCTCTTCGGGACGCTGCGGAATCACCGGTTTCTGACGTCGGGCCGATTCTCGTCGGCGTCCGAACGGACGATGGTGCTCATGACCCACGACCTAGCAAACCAATTACATCCACCACGAAAATATGTGAAGAGAGACGGTCGGCCTCGATCTCGACGACGGTCTCGGCGTGACAAGGCGGCGCTGAAGCTCATCGTGGAGTCCACATGCTGCTGATCCGGCCCCACCAACCTGCGTTCTCTCGACTTTGGACTCTCTCTCATGGCTCGGTCAGTCGGCGATGTCGGGCTCGGCGACAATCGGAGGCCGAATTCTGAGAGGGGTGTCGTGCCTGAGCGTCAGGTTCTGGGTGGTCGACGCGATCGGAATACCTTCCATCGTGAGCCGGTCGAGAACTCGTCGGGTCAGTTCGTCCTTGACCGATCGGGCTCTGCGAACCGGGACCACGAATCGCGCGGCGAGTTCGAGGTAGTTGTCGGTGGCATTGACGAACACCCGGGGTTCGATCTCTGTGCGTGCGAGCGGATACCGCTGGATCATGTGAGCGACGGCTTGCGTGGCCTCCTCTGTTGACGAGACGCGCTGGGCTTCCTCGGTCATGATGCGCTCGGCGCCGTGCCAGTCGTCGCGGTAGTCGATCGGGATCATGACCTCCTCCCAGATGAACTCGAACGACGCGCTGTAGTTGAAGACCGGATCGGCGAACGTGGCCCTGTTCGCAATCGCGACGATGCGTCCCGTGTACTGGCGGCCTCGAACCCACGTGTCATCGTCCAGACCGGATCCGATCTCCATGACCTTGGTCCGCAACGGCGAGATGTCGATCACATCGCCCTGCACACCGCCCACGTCGACCCGATCGCCCACGCGGAAGATCGAGCCGGACTGGATGTTGAACCAGCCCGCAAGCGAGCCGATCAGGTCCTGGAGCCCGATCACGATCCCGGCAGCCATCAAACCGAGCACCAGCCCGAGCTGTCCTGCGAACGGTCGCCACAGAATGCCCAGGCCGATCACCGTGATCGTGGCGACCACGTAATGAACGATCTTTCGGGCGTAGTACTTGCGATAGCGGTCGTCGACCCGTCTCGACCAGACCCGCCCGATGAAGGTGCCGACCACCATCGCGATCGCAACGATCACGACGGTCGTGACGAGCTTGCCCGCCATCGAATTGTTGTCGGTGATCAGATCCCACACAGGCGGCACCTACTCGATCTCGGGCCGTCTGCTCGCAACCGTGCGGGTGGATCCACGCAATCAAGTCAAGATGACCATCCCTCGACAAGCCAGAGCACGAAGTCCCGCGTCCTGACCGCGTGGAGGTCATCGAGCTCGACGGCCTACTGCCGGATTGGTGCCGGAGGCTCCCTGAACCGCCGTGTCGGCGGGGTCAGACTGGGCGGATGCGCCTCCGGCTGAGTTCACTGATGGAACGGATTCGGGTGAGTCTTTTCTTCGTCCCGGTGGTGGGGGTGCTCATCAGCATTGTCGGTGCGGCGGTCACGATCTGGATCGACAGCCGACTCGACTTGCAGGGCGGCGATCTGCCGCTCGGGGTCACCTCGACGGTGGCCAGCGCACGCTCGGTGCTGAGCACTGTCGCTGGGGCGACAATTTCATTCGCTGCGATCGCGTTCTCGATTTCGCTGCTGATCATCCAGCAGGCGTCGAGTCAGTTCTCGCCCCGGGTGGTGCACACGTTGTTCCGAGACCCGTTCAACAAGCGAGTCATGGGACTGGTGATGGGGACCTTCACGTACTGCCTGGTCGTGCTTCGATCGGTGCGATCGTTGGGCGAGTCGGGCGGGGATGCCGTCATCCCGAACCTCTCGGTCGCGATGGCGGTCGTGCTCGGCATCGCGACGATCGTCTCCATTGCCGCGTTCTTGAACCACAGTGCGCACTCCATGGACGTCAGCCAGATCCTCGACCGGGTCGAGGACGAAGCAACCGGTCATGCCCGTCGCGAATGGAGCGTCGCCGAGTCCGACGAGTCACCCCCGGAACCGATCGCTGCACCGGATGATCCGGCGCACATCGTCCGGTTCGACCGCAGCGGATGGGTCCAACAGATCGATACCGACGCACTTCTGGCCTGTCTCCCCGACGAGACCACCGCGTGGGTCCACATCTACCCGGGCCGATACGCGATCCGAGGAGCACCGCTGTGCAGCCTCTCGAAGGCACCCGAGCGCGTGGACGCAACGGAGCACGCCATTCTCGGCACCGTCTCGACAGGGAACACCCGCACGATGCAGCAGGACATTTCGTTCGGGCTCCGCGAGATGGCCGATGTCGGTCTCAAGGCGCTGTCACCGGGCATCAACGATCCGACCACGGCACAGGACTCGATCTTTCACAGCGCAGCGGTACTCTCCGAGTTGCTCCGACGCGATCCGCCGCCTCGCGAGCTGCGGGGCGAAGGGGATCGCTGCGTGGTGCTCGTCGAGCAGCCCACCGGTGATGATCTGGTGCGCCTCGCGTTCGGTGAGCTTCGGCGCGCCGCAGCCACGCAGCCGACCGTGTGCATCTACCTCCTGGAGGCTCTGCATCTCGTCCGGGAAGGGCTCGACGCGGCGGGGCTCTCGTCTCGCACCGCGGTCCTCGTCGAACAGGCGCGCCTCGTTGTCGCCGGATGTGAGGCAGCCGATGTGTTGCCGGCCGACCTCGCCGACGTTCGTCGCGCGTACGACAGACGCTTCGCTACCGACCCGCTTCGGCCACCGGGCTAGCGATGCCCTCGGCGCGATCTTGTCGGGGTGGCAGCGCGTCAGGTCTCTTGAGTTCCGTCGCCCGTCATGTGTCGTGAGCGACGTGTGACCGCCGCCAGGCCACGTCCGAACAGGCCGAGCAGCACGCCGACTGCATGGGCTGTCCCGCGCAGCACCGCCAACAGGCCCCGGAAGAATCCGACCCCTGATTGTCGCTCGTCGTTCATGGTCGTGGACTCCTGGCGTCTCGGAGATGCCGTCAACGCGGGAGGAGCACGATGGCCGACGACGACCATGCTACGGGGGAGGGACGTTGGCCTCTTCCGGTAGCAGGGTGAGTGCGGGATGATGATCTCGCAGCGGTGCCGCGAGGTGTCGTCGCGGGAGCCGTGGTCATGTACATCGGTGCCTCGATCGACGACGCGGATCTGATCGACTGTGCGGTGTTCGAGACCCTCGCGACGGACTGAACGCTGGAACTCAAACCAGGAGGACGACATGAGCGATGAAGGCACCGCCACGGTGGAAACGAGCTTGCGACTCGGAAACGGGTTCGGTCAGGATGAACGCGGTCCGATCGTCGAAGCATGGGCGAGCCTCGATGCTCGCCTCCGCTCGTTCGACGCGGGAACCGTCGACATGGAACTCTCGGTCAAGGAGCGGGGTGAAGCGGGCCAGCGCACCGTGTTGGAGGCGTGGATCTCGGGGCAGACGCGCGTCGTCGCCACGTCGAGCGAGCCGGATCTTGCTCAGGCGCTGCACGAGGTGCGCGACGACCTCATCCGCCAGTTGACCGACGCAAAGAACCGCACCGAACCGCGGAACAACCCCTCGCTGCGCGTCACCGACTTGCCCGAGAGCTGAGCGACGAGCACGACCAGCGAGCCGGATCTCGCCGGTGTGAGGACGCCACCCGACCCCATGGGCTGAGCGTCCCCGACAGCCCCCTACTGGGTTTCGGTTCTCGTGTGGCGAAGTAGGACTGGGCGACCGAACACGGCGATGAGCACGAGGAGGCCCAGGAAGGCGAGCGCCAGGGGGTCGGTTCGGATCAGGCGCACGACAAGGGCGATCGACGCCGCGGCGGCGGCGAGGGCTCCGAATCCTGTGAAGACCCGGGACCCGGCCCGCTGACGGAAGGCCAATCCGCCGACGATGGCGAAGGTGATGAGGAAGGTGAGGCTCGCGGCCTCGACGAGCGTGGCGAGGGCGCCGAGCATCGCACATCCGGCGGCGAGCCCGCCGAGTCCGATCACAGCCCGATCCGGCAGACCCGCCCGGTTTCTGTGATGCAACGCAGCAGGCAGCTCGCCGTCCTTGGCGACCTCGTAGGTGAGCCGTGCGGTGGCGAACAGCGTTGCATTGATGGCTGACCCGGTGGAGAAGGCCGCCCCGATCGACACCACGATCAGCCCGGCCAGGCCGAAGGCTTGCCGCCCGGCCACCGCCAATGCGACCTCCTGGTTCTGCACCACCTGGTCCGCGCCGATCAGGGTCGTCACGCCCAGCGCCACGACGACGTAGACGATGATGACGACGACGATGGCCGAGAGCACCGCGCGGGGAAGCGTCTTCGGTGGGTTCTCGATGTCGTCGAAGTCGTAGGTCACCAACTGGAACCCTTCATAGGCCATGAACACCGATGCCCCACCGAAGAGCGCGGCACCGATCCCGGTGTCGGGCACACCTTGCGACAGCATCGCCGGATCCCATTGCGTCAGCCCCCACCCTGCCAGCCCCACGAGCACGGCGAGTTTGAACCACACGAGGACGACCTCGACGCGGCCGGCCTCACTGACGCCCCGCAGGTTCAACCCCACGAAGAAGCTCAGGATCGCCGCGGCGGCAACTCGCGGGAACCACTGTCCCGCGCCGATGACGTTGCCGAGGTACTCGCCGAAGGTCAACGCGTACACCGAGTTGGTGAGCACGTAGCCGACGATGAGCACCCAGGAGAGGCTGCCCGCGAAACCCCACCGGTTGATCTCTCGCAGGAAGACGAACGCTCCGCCTCCTTCGCCGTAGTGGGTGGCGAGCTTCACGTAGCTGTATCCCGCGGCCAACGCGACAAGTCCCGCCGCGACGAAACTGAGCCAGGCCCACGCCCCGGCGATCACCACGACCACACCGAGCGTCGAGAAGATGCCGCCGCCGACCATCCCTCCCACGGCCATCGACCATGTTGCGTTGAAGCCGAGTTTGGATTGACGGCTCATCGGGTTCTCGGAGACGTCGCCGGAGCGCTGCATACTCGGGGGAAGCTGATGGTCGGGTGCCCGGCGACGGACGGTATGGGGTGCACGAGGACCCGGGTCTGGTCGTGGCCGAGATGGAACACCGAGTTCGCCACGGCGAAGAGCGTCAACGAGGTAACGAGACCGGCGAGGGGCACCCCACCACTCAGCATGCCGTTCACCCGGAAGTCAATCTCTTCGCGAGTTGGCCCGACGCTGAAGCGCCCCGGGATTCGTGGAGGCTCACCATGCCCACCGACACGTTCGGTCACGAGTGACCGGCAGAGCGCAGGACCTCGGACCCTTGGTCGGGTTGGTCGGGAATGCCGACAATGGAGTCGAGAATGTGATCGTCATGACCCGTCGTATCCGTGCCTTGGCAGCGCTGGGCCTGTTCGTGAGCATTGCGGCGGCCTGCGAATCGTCCTCATCTGATTCAACAACCACGACGGCCGCTCCGGAGTCCGACGTAGCCGAAGCAGCCCCGTTCCATGCTGTACCCGCGGACCCGGTGGTGGTTACCGGCACGGTGACATGCTCCTTCTCAGACGAGGGGGTTGACCCGGAGGGCGGAGCCGGTTTCCTCGTCGTGTGCGAACTCGACATGTCTGACCCGAGGGTCAGCGGTACCGAAACACACGACCGTTTGCGCTTCTTCAGCGGAGGAGGGATCGGCGACGTGTGGGTGGCGGAGGCGGCCGTCATCACCAATGCCGAAGGCACCTGGATTGGCTCTGTACAGGCCGCGGACGACGGCACACCGTCCGGCGAAGCCCACTACGTCGGCGAGGGCTCCTACGCGGGTCTGGAGTTCCACTACTACTTCGGCGGCTCGGACAGCGCGGCCACATCCATCGTGCGCGGATGGATCTCGAGCGGCGGGTGAGCCCACCCGTCCGCACGCCCCGGCAGGATCGTGGCCGCGGCCGTGTGCCACCAGGTAGACCCGACGAGGCTGCCACGTGGTTCGCTGGCGACGGTGGCGTCGCAGCTGGCCCCGATCACTCGGTCAGTTGTCGGGCAGGAGGAGGCGGGACCAGGTGTCGGCCAGCCATCGTTCGTAGCGATGCGGTGTCCAACCCCGCTCGTCGGTCAGCAGCACATAGACCTCGGCGCTGTTGGTGACCCAGATGGTGTCTGCCGCCTCGGCGATCGACAGCCCGGGCCGGATTCCCCCTGCCGAATCCAGGTCCTTGGCGAACCGGCGCATGTTTCCGGCCCGGCGTTCGCTGATCTCACGCCACACCGCGCCGGCCTCGGGCTCGGTGGTCGATGCATCGCGCAACGCCATCAGCAATGGCGCCAGACGGGCGTGGATCTCACGGGTGGCGCGGGCGTACGTCGCGAGTTTGCGCCGCGCATCGGGCTCCGACCGGATTGCCGAAACATACGCACGTTCCTCGGCGGGAACAGCTCCGTCCGTCCCGGAGATGGCGTGTTCGATGAGCTCACGGAGCAGCACCGGCTTGCGTCCGACGAGGGCGTACACGGTGTCGACGTGGACGCCCGCGGCTCGCGCGATGCCTGCGATGGTGGTGGCCCGGTAGCCGTGTTCCAGCATCTGGGCCCTGGCAGCTTCGAGGATCGCGTGCCTGGTTTCTTCCGACTTCGCGACTCGGGCTGTGTTGTCGTACTTCCGTGTCTTGACTTGTTTGGGCACAGCGCCCATACTTCCATCCGAAGCATATTCGGATCAAGTAAAGGGACCGCCATGACGTACGCGTTCACTCAAGATGTGCCGATCGATGCCGCCTTCTACCGGCGGATCACCGATGAACTCGGCGACGTCGCACCGGAAGGTCTCGTCGTCCACCTGGCCGTCGAACTCGCCGAGGGCGGCCTCCGCTACACCGACGTGTGGGAGTCTGAGCAGGACTGGGATCGATTCGTCGAACAACGACTGCACCCCGTCGTGCACGGTCTGCTCCGCGAGGTGTTCGGAGACGATCTCCCACCTGAGCCGGAGCAGACACCTCTCCCGGTCATTCATGCCTGGACGCAATGAAGTTCCGCTTGCACTGCTGCCTCCGCGCCAGGGCGTAGGGTTCGACACCCGCAACAGATCGGAGGGCGTGATGCCCTCAGGCTTCCAACTCGCACGGCTTCAGGCGACTGCGTACGAGTCCTTTTCTCGTGTCTTCATGGAGGGATCGGCTCAACTCCTCGCTGAGGGTGCTGGAATCGGCGCCGGCGATGTCGTGCTGGATCTGGCCTGCGGTACCGGCCTGGTCGCCCGGCACGCCGCCGCGCTCATCTCACCCGATGGTCGGCTCGTGGGTACCGACATCAACCCGGCAATGCTCGACATCGCACGCACCAGCATCGATGAAGCCGTGGAATGGGTGGAGGCACCTTGCGATGACCTCCCGTTCGACGACGACACGTTCAGCCAGGTGATCTGCCAGCAGGGATTCCAGTTCTTCCCAGACGCTGGTGCGGCAATGCGCGAGACGGCACGCGTGCTCCGACCCGGTGGCGTGTTGATCGCAACGGTGTGGGCAACACCCGGGCACAACCCCTACATCGAGAACCAACTCGATCTGCTCGCCGAGCTCGATCCATCGCTCGTCCAATCGGTGCAACGAGCGACGCCGGCGCATGCCGACGACTTCTTGCGTTCCACCGCCCAGGCCGCCGGATTCGACGACATCGAGGTCACCATGCTCGAACACCACGTCGACATCGCGGACTTCGAACCCTGGTTTCTCGCCCAGACCGGAGGAACGCCGTGGGGCCCGACCCTCACCGCGCTCACCGACCTCGGACGACAGGACCTGGCATCCGCGATGACGGACAGGATCAAGCCGTACGCGATGCCGGAGGGCGGTCACCGCATCCCGTTCCGGTCGTACCGCCTTCGAGCCAGCGTTCCGGCCTGACGCGGCCCGAGTCGAGCGAGCCGGGGCGGCTCACGCCACGTTCGGGCGAACACGCCTGTGAACGTGTGGCGCCGAAGTCGGGCCGCACGGCAAGGCGGCCAGGCTCGGGCGCCTCCACCGTTCAGCCATGCTCCTCACGATCGGACGACGTCGGTCTGTGTTGTCGAGACTGGAGATACGTCCTGGCGATCTGGCGCAGTCGGTCGTGACCAAAGCTCGGATCGTGTCCGCCATGCACGACGGTGACGGGCAGTTCGAGCAGACGTTCCATTGTGATGCAGTAGTCGTCGATGTCGGAGTCGTCGCCTTCGTCGAGGAGCGGACCGTCGTACACCGCATCACCGGAGAACAACGTGCCGGTCGCGGCTTCCCACAGCCCGATCGAGCCGGGTGAGTGACCAGGCAGGTGAAGCACCTCGAAATGACGGTTCCCGATGTCGATGATCTCGCCTTCGTCGATGAGGCGCGTGACCTTGGCCGGGGCCTGACGGAAACCCTCGATCGTCACTCCTGGCGGCAGCGCGGTGACGAGGTACCGGTCGGTCATCTCGTAGCCCGCGTGTTGCATTCCATCACGCTCGGATTGGTCCCAGACCACCAGCGGGTCGAGGGTCTCCATCGGCGGATGCTCGAGTGCGCCGACCTCAGCGGGATGCACCAACACATCGTCGAACTCGTGGTGCGAACCGATGTGGTCGCCGTGCCCATGCGTGGCGACTGCTGTGACCGGCTTGTCGAGCAGATCCTGCATCTCGTCGACCAGGCTCACAACGCCCATCCCGGTGTCGACGACCAGATCGCGATCCCGGCCCCGAACATGCCAGATGTTGCAACGCATCAGCGGCACGACGTGGGGCTCCCACAACAACGTGATGTCATCACTCACACGACGCCGCTCGAACCAACGCGTCGCAACTGGGAACGACATCACCGAGACCCTAACTCGACCAGCCGATCTCGGACCGTGACGCCGCGGCTCTCCGTCCGGCGACTGACGCCCGCACCAGCCGCACCGCGCATCTGGTCGACTTCACGCCCGGACCCCTCGCACTGCTCCTGACCGTCTCGACTCGCGCTTCGTAGTTGGGACATCGAGCGCAACGGCTCGGCCGTGCACGTACGTGCTCGGTACTGTTCCGGCAGAGCGCGACGCACCGACACGGGGTGGGTGTCGACGGCGACTCCGGCAAGGACCCGCACGATGACCGACACCAGGAGCGAGACCGAGATCCAACGGCCACCGGCAGGGTTCCGCACGCCCGAACAGGAGCAGGTCGAAAAGGGCGCGGGCGTACCGCCGGCCGACGAACTGGCCATCGACGACATCAACCCGTTGAACGCGAACCTCTTCGCCGAGGATCGATACCACCGCTACTTCGAACGCCTGCGGAACGAAGACCCGATCCACTTCAACGAGATCGAGACGGCAGGTCGCTACTGGTCGGTCACCAAGGGCGACGACATCAAGGCCGTCGAGGGTGACTGGCAGACGTTCTCCTCGGCCAGTGGCATCACGTTGGGTGTCCCGGTCCCCGACCGCCCCGCTGCGGGAGCGCAGACGACCTCGTTCATTGCGATGGATCCACCCGAGCAACGCGCTCAACGCCGGACGGTCACCCCGGCCGTGCAACCGAAGAATCTGCAGAACGTCGAACCGCTCATCCGCGAACGGACGATCGATGTCCTCGAGTCGCTGCCCGACGGCGAGACCTTCGACTGGGTCGAGACGGTCTCGATCGAGCTGACGACTCGGATGCTGGCGACGCTGTTCGACTTCCCGTTCGAGGATCGCAGGAAGCTGGCGCGCTGGTCCGACATCGTCTTCGCGATCCCGGAGCCGGGCGGGGTCATCGAGTCTCACGAGCAACGCTTCGACGAACTGATGGAGTGCGTGCAGTACTTCTCGAGGCTCTGGGAGGAGCGCCGGGAACACCCCGGCCACGATCTCGTCTCGATGCTGGTCCACGGCGAAGCGACGAAGGACATGTCGGCCATGGAGCACCTCGGCAACCTCCTCCTCCTCATCGTCGGCGGCAACGACACGACGCGGAACACGATGAGCGGCAGCGTCTACGGGCTCAACACATTCCCCGAGCAGTACGACACACTGATCGCGAACCCCGACCTGATCCGGAACATGGTGCAGGAGATCATTCGCTGGCAGACCCCGCTCGCGTACATGCGGCGGACCGCCACCCGTGACTGCGAGCTCGGCGGCAAGCAGATCAAGCAGGACGACCAGCTGCTCATGTGGTACCTGTCGGCGAATCGTGATGGGGCCGTGTTCGAAGATCCCGACAGCATCGACATCGAGCGCCCCAACGCCGATCAACATCTCTCGTTCGGCTACGGCGTGCACCGCTGCATGGGCCTCCGGCTGGCCGAGATGCAGCTGCGCATCCTGTGGGAAGAGATCCTGGCTCGCTTCGAGCGGATCGACGTGCAGGCCGAGCCGACACGGACCCTCTCGTCGTTCGTGCACGGCTACGCGACTCTCCCGGTCACCATCACCCGGAAGTGATCGCTGGTACGCCGTGGCCGTGACCGAGTCACGCTCGGCCGAGCCAGGAGCGAGATGACCGGGATCCAGCGGACCATCGACGACCGGTTCGAACAACCTGTGGGCGGATGGGCCGACGCCGACACGACCACGCCGTGGGGCGCGCGTTCAACGGATCGATCTCACGAAGATCTCGCGAGCCGCACGGTCGAACTCGGGGTGTGTCGGTTCGACGACGGCCATCTCCTGCTCGGAGTCCAGCACGCAGGTGATCCACCAGTTCCGGTTGGCCCGAGCCCACAACGCCATCGCACCGACGACCACGACCACACCCCCGGCGAGCGGAGCGGCCGCGCCGACCGCAGACCCGGTCCCGATGAGCACGCCTCCGAATGCCACTGCGCCCTGGGAGAGCACCACCCGCCTGCGCCAGCGGCTCCAGACGGCAGGGCTCACCGGGATCGAGACAGCGACATGCGGACGCCGCAGCACCCAGGCGAGCACCGCAACGACTCCGGGAACGAAGAGCACCCACCTGCGCCCACCCCACACGGTCGCCGTCATTCGCATCGCACCCGCGGTGTGGACACCCGAGACGACACACCGGTCGGGGAAGACATCTCGGCGCTGATCGGCGAGTCGCAGCACCGAACGTGCCACGTCAGCAGTCCACGCTTGAATCGACGAGTTCGGCGTCGACGATGTCGGAATCATCAGTGTCGTCGACCTCGCCATCTTCCACGAAGATGCACTCACCGGGACAGTCGAGCGCTGCGGCGATCACCTGACCGACGAGGCGCACCGGAACGGTCACCGTGCTTGCCCGGCCGCCGGGGTCATTGCACGGGCTGCCCGTGGCATCGCGCACGTACGAGAGCCCGTCTTCGAGGAGCATGAACACGTCGGGGCAGTGATCAGTACACAGGCCATCACCGGTACAGAGATCCTGGTCGACCCAGACGCGCACTCGGTCACCCCCAGCGAATCGAAACGGGCATCTCGCTCACACCATGATTGTCGCGCGTTCGACGCCGTTCGGATCACGAACGACGTTCAACGTCTCGAGCAGGCTCCGATCGGTCGACCGGGACGTTCGCCCCTGGCGACCATCCCACCTATCCATTAGTTTCACACTATGCGACTTGAGATCACGCAGCGGGCCGATCTGGCCGTGCGGGCGCTCGTGGTCCTGCACCGCTCACCGGCACGATTGAAGAGCGCCGACCTCGCCGCCGCGCTGGGGACGACCGCAGGTTTCGTTCCGCAGGTCATGGGACCGCTGGTGCGCGAGGGGTGGGTACATTCCGTGCCAGGCCCGGCAGGCGGCTACGAATCGCTGGTCGAGGTCGATGCGTTGAACGTGCTCGACGTGGTCGAAGCCGTCGACGGCCCGACCGACTCGGGCCGTTGTGTCGTTGCCGATCGACCCTGCGAGGCGACCGAACCGTGTGCGCTGCACGTTGCGTGGGGACGGGCGCGCAGTGAGTTGGTGTCGTCGCTGGCCGCCCTGTCGGTCGGGGCGGTGGCGGTGACGGCGTGACCTCGGTGTCGACGTCCACACATGCGGCGGGAACGGAGCGTTCGTTGTGGCGAGCAGTCGCGGTTCCGTCCGAACACGGTGGGTGGGGGTTGACGCTCGAGCCGGTGTTGCTCGGCCTGCTCATCGCCTTCTCGTGGTCCGGCCTTGCGATCGGACTCGCTGCATTCATGGCGTTTCTCGTGCGGACTCCGTTGAAGCTCGCCGCGGTGGATCGCCGGCGGCACCGGTCCCTTCCGCGCACCCGTCTCGCCACCCGCGTCGCTGCCGTCGAACTCGGCCTGCTCGGCCTGCTCGGCGCGTCCGCACTGTGGTCGGCCGGCGCGGCATGGTTGCTACCGGTGCTCATCGCAGCGCCCCTCGTCGCGGTGGAACTCTGGTTCGACATCCGCAGTCGGAGCCGTCGGCTGGTGCCCGAGCTGGCGGGAGCGGTCGGAATCGCTGCGGTGGCGGCGGCGATCACGGTGGCGGGCGGCGGAGCGTTGGCGGATGGCGATTGCGGTGTGGATGGTGCTCGCTGCTCGCGCCGTTGCGTCGATTCCGTATGTGCGGACTCAGATCGTGCGTGTACGGCGGGGTGCGAGTCCGCTCGGCATGACCGACCTGTTCCAAGTGGCCGGCGCGGCGCTCGGGTTCGTTGCGGTCGCTGTCGAGACCGGGGTCGTGGTCGGCGCACTCGCCGTGGCCGTCCTGGCAGTGGCGCAATCGATCGCCGTCCGACGCGACCACATCCCGCCGGTGAAGGTGATCGGACTGCGCCAGATGGCGGCCGGTCTTGTCGTCGTCGCCACCACTGCCGTCGGTGTCCTTGCGTGATGCATCGCCGAATCCGAACTCCTGACAGAGGGACCAACCATGACCGTGTTCACCGCCCATTCCACACTGGCCGACATCGTGACCGCACGTCCGTCGCTCGCCCGCGCCCTCGAGGCCCGCGGCCTCGACTACTGCTGCGGCGGTGCCGCCACACTCCACGACGCATGTGCCGCGCACCAACTCGACGCGGACGAGGTGCTCGCCGACCTGGCTGCCGGCGCTGCGGACGAGTCGGCGCCCGACTGGGCGACGATGGGTGTCGCCGAATTGGTCGATCACCTCGAGGGCACCCACCACGAGTTCCTGTGGGCCGAACTGCCGCGCCTGTCGGCGCTGGCCGAGAAGGTGCTGTCGGTCCACGGGGAACGACACACGGAACTGACCGAGATCGCGACCTGCTACGCGACGCTCCGCGACGACCTGGAACCACATCTCACCAAAGAGGAGCGGGTGCTGTTCCCGATGGTCCGCGAACTCGCTGCAGCGAGCGCTGCGCCGGCGTTCCACTGCGGTTCGCTCCAGGACCCGATCTCGGTGATGCTTGCCGAGCACGACGCCGTCGGCGAACTCCTCGCCGAACTCCGCGGCCTCACCAACGACTACCAGCCACCCGCCGACGCGTGCGCCTCCTACGACGCGCTGTTTGCAGGATTGGCCGAGTTGGAGGCCGACACCCACCTCCACGTCCACAAGGAGAACAACGTGCTGTTTCCCGCCGTCGGCGACCTCGAACAGCGCCTGTCGTGATCGTCCACCCGCTCACCGACGCCGAGCTGGCGAGTCGTAGCGACCTGCAGTGCCGCGCCGACACCGAACGGCTGGTCGTGGCGTTCTACCGGTACGCCGCGATGGACGAACTCCTCGGCCCGGTGTTCGCAGCAGCGAACGTCGACTGGCCCGGCCACATCGAAACGCTCACCGACTTCTGGTCGTGGCAGCTGCTCGGCGAGCGCGGCTACGACGGCAACCCGTTGCGTGCCCACGAACCGGTCCACGCGCAGACACCGTTCACCGACGCCCACTACGAACGTTGGCTCGACCTGTTCGTCTCCACGATCGACGAGCAGTTCGGCGGCCCGATCGCCGAAATGGCCAAGGGGCGCGCAACGAAGATGGCCCACGCAATGCGCCGATTGCTCACCGGCGAACACGGCGCATCAGCCGAACCGGTCGAGCCGATGTGGACAACCGACCCCGGTGGCAACCGGCGTCGGGATACCCCAATCACGTTCTGAGCCGGGTGTGCGTCAGTCGGTCACGCCAGGGTGATGCCGATCGTGTCGAGTGCGTCAGTCATCGCGCTCGACACGAGGATCGCTTCGGCCGCCGCGAGCTCGGGGGCGAGAAAGCGGTCGGGGCCGGTGCCGGCAACGTCGGTGCGGAGCAAGGCGACGAGCGCACCGGTCGGTTTCGACGGGAGGAGTGGCGCCCGAAACTCAATGGCGCGTGCGGCGCAGACGTACTCGACGGCGAGGATCCGGCGCACGTTGTCGATGACCTTGCGGAGTTTGCGGACGGCGAGCCATGCCATCGAGACGTGATCCTCCTGCATCCCGGAGGTGGGAAGTGAGTCGACCGAAGCCGGGGCAGCGAGTCGTTTGTTCTCCGAGGCCATCGCTGCCGCGGTGTAGTGGCCGATCATCAGGCCGCTGTCGACACCCACCTCGTCGGCGAGGAACGGTGGGAGGCCGTGGCTGCGAGTCTTGTCGAGCATGCGATCCATGCGGCGTTCGGCGATGGCGCCGATCTCGGAGACGGCGATGGCGAGGAAGTCGGCGGCGAACCCGAGTGGTGCGCCGTGGAAGTTGCCGCATGATTCGACGCGACCGTCCGCCAACACCATCGGATTGTCGATCGCCGATGCGAGTTCGTGCTGCGCGACGTTGCGGCAGTGGTCGAGTGTGTCGCGGACGGCACCGTGGACCGAGGGTGTGCAGCGGATCGAGTAGGCGTCCTGCACCCTGACGTCGTCGTCGTGGGCATGGCTGGCGACGATGGGAGAGTCGGCGAGCATCGCTCGGAGGTTGGCCGCGCTCACCGCCTGGCCCGGCTGGGGACGGAGTGCCTGGAGCTCGGCAGCGAACGGGCCATCGGTTGCCAGTAGGCCCTCCACGGTCATCGCCGTGATCATGTCGGCCTGCACCAGGAGGCGCTCGATGTCGGCGATGGCGAGGCACAGCATGCCGAGGATGGCGTCGGTGCCGTTGGTGACGGCGAGCCCTTCCTTCTCCGCGAGTTCGATCGGCTCCAAGCCGGCGTCGCTGAGCGCGTCTGCGGCGGGCCGGACACGACCGTCGTGCATGACGTCGCCTTCACCGAGCAGTGCGAGCGCTCCGTGTGCGAGCGGAGCGAGGTCGCCGCTCGCGCCGAGTGATCCGTATTCGGGGACGATCGGTGTGATGCCGGCATTGAGGATGTCGACCATTGCCTGGGCGACGAGCGGCCGGGCGCCGCTGTTGCCGAGCGCAAGGGTTCGAGCGCGCAGCAGCACCATCGCGCGAACCACTTCCTCCTCGACCGGGTCGCCCATGCCGGCGGCGTGCGACCGGATGAGTGCAACCTGCAATGCACGACGGCGGTCAGGTGGGATCGAGACGGTGGCGAGAGCGCCGAAGCCGGTGGAGATGCCGTACTTGGGCGCGCCCTCGGCGAGCTGTTCGACGATCGCGCGGGCCGCAGCCATGCGCTCGAGGGCCCCAGCCGTGAGTTCGACGAGTTCCGCGCGGCGGGCGACGGCGACGACGTCGCCGATGGTGACACCCGGCCCGTCGAGTTGGATGGTCATGACGTGAAGTCCTCTCCATTGGTGCGCAATTCGCGGGCGAGCGCGTCGACGGTGACGTCGAGTGCCCGGCGATGTTCGTCGCGTTGTTCGGCGGTGAAGCGATGCTCGGGGCCGACGATCGACACCGCGATGCCGAGCTTTCCGTTGGCGGGCAGTGCCCGGCTCATCGCGGTGATGTCCGCTTCGACCGCGCCCGTCCGCGTCGCGACGGCATCGGGGTCGGCGAGCGCGGCGCCGAGGGCCGAACCTTCGAGATCGACGTCTTGGCCGATCCACCCCACGTGACGGATTGCTCGTGGGCTCTCGGCGGTGGCGATGTAGGTGCCCGTGCGTCCATCGCTGACCGCCAGGTAGGTGGACTCACCGGTCTGCCGGGCCAGCTCGTCGAGGTGCGGTTGGGCGATCGCAGCAAGGCGGTCGAGCACCGTGCCGCCTCGTAGTGACGCAGCGAGACGCAGGATCGTCGGCCCGGCGGAGAAGTCGCCGGACTCGTCACGGTCGACGTAGCCGCGGGCCTCGAGTGCTCGCAGGTATCGCAGTGCTGTGGTCGGCGTCAGTTCGGATGCGTTCGCGGCCGCGGTGAGGTTGCAGGTTCGTTCGGCGAGCACGATCTCGAACAGGTCGAGGACGCGGGCGATCGAGCGCGGCACTCCCGCCTCGTCGGTTGCCGGCCGTGACCGTGTGGTGGTGTCGTGGGTCGTCGCAGCCACGGAGGAGTTCCTTTCGGTGTGTCACGCAATGACAATCATTGTGAACAGTTGACAGCGTAGAGAAGATGCGCGCACCATGCAAGACATGAGCAACTCCTTCGGCCCGATCGGAACGCCCGTCACCAACATCGCTGCTCCACGCGGAACCGATCTCAACTGCAAGGGCTGGCCGCAAGAGGCCGCGTACCGGATGCTGCAGAACAACCTCGATCCCGAGGTCGCCGAGAACCCCGACCAACTCGTCGTCTACGGCGGTACCGGCCGCGCCGCACGCAACTGGGATGCGTACCGGACGATGTTGCGCACGCTGGAGACGCTGGAGCGTGACGAGACGATGCTCGTGCAGTCGGGCAAGCCGGTCGGGGTGATGCGCACCCACGAGTGGGCCCCCCGGGCGATCATCGCCAATTCGAACCTGGTGCCCGACTGGGCGAATTGGGACGAGTTCCGCCGCCTCGAACACCAGGGTCTCACGATGTACGGCCAGATGACGGCCGGTTCGTGGATCTACATCGGCACCCAAGGAATCTTGCAGGGCACGTACGAGTGCTTCGCAGAAATCGCCCGCAAACGCTTCGGCGGCACACTCGCCGGCACGCTCACCATCACCGCCGGCGCGGGCGGCATGGGTGGCGCCCAGCCGTTGGCGGTCACGATGAACGACGGCGTCGTCCTGGTGATCGACGTCGACCAGCACATGCTGCAGCGTCGCGTCGACCACCGCTACCTCGACGAGATCGCGCCCGACTACGCGACCGCCGTGCGTCGGGTACACGAGGCAAAGGCCGCCCGCACACCGTTGTCGGTGGGGCTGCTCGGCAACGCCGCCGACCTCGTCCCGCGGCTGCTCGCGGACGGCGTCGACGCCGACATCGTCACCGACCAGACCAGCGCGCACGACCCGCTCAGCTACATGCCCAACGACCTCACCGCCGAAGCTGCCGACGAACTCAAGCGCACCGACCCCGGCGAGTTCACCCGCCGGTCGCGAGCCGCGATGGCTGCCCACTGCGAAGCGATGGTCGGGTTCATGGATGCCGGTGCCGAGGTGTTCGACTACGGCAACAGCCTGCGCGCCGAAGCGAAGCTGGGCGGCTTCGAACGTGCCTTCGACTACCCCGGCTTCCTCCCCGCCTACATTCGTCCATTGTTCTGCGAGGGCCTCGGACCGTTCCGGTGGGTCGCGCTCTCGGGCGATCCGGCCGACATCGCGGCCACCGACAAGGCCGTCCTCGAGCAGTTCCCCGACAACGAAGGCCTGCACCGCTGGATCAAGCTCGCCGGCGAGCGGGTGGCGTTCCAAGGTCTGCCTGCGCGGATCTGTTGGCTCGGGTACGGCGAGCGTCATCGCCTCGGCTTGCGCTTCAATGAGATGGTGCGTTCCGGTGAACTCAAGGCGCCGATCGTGATCGGTCGCGACCATCTCGACTCGGGCTCGGTCGCCTCGCCATACCGCGAGACCGAGGCGATGCTCGATGGATCCGACGCGATCGCCGACTGGCCACTCCTCAACGGGCTGGTCAACACGTGTTCGGGCGCCACCTGGGTCAGCATCCATCATGGAGGAGGTGTCGGCATCGGACGCTCGATTCACGCCGGTCAGGTCAGCGTGGCCGACGGCACCGACCTCGCAGCCGAGAAGCTCGAACGCGTGCTCACCAACGATCCCGCCATGGGCGTGATCCGTCACGTCGACGCCGGGTACGAACGAGCCATCGAGGTCGCCGATGAGCGCGGCGTCACCATCCCGATGCGCGCCGGAGCCGATGGCGTCGACTGATGGTGTGTGGCTGATGAGGACGAACTGATGGGGAGGTGGAACTGATGGGGCGGTGGACGATCGAAGGCGACTACGCCGCCGACGGCGCAGTGTGCGTCCGCCAGGCGTTCACAGCCGAGCAGGTCGCGTGGGCACGCGACGCGATCGACGCGAACCTCGCCGAACTGTCGCCTCGAGCGAAGCGGGCCAGCGCCGACGGCGACGGTGCGTTCATCGAGGACTTCTGCAACTGGACTCGACTCCCGGCGATGGAGCGCTTCATCAGGGAATCGCCCGGCGCCGAGATCGCTGCCGAACTCACGGATTCCGACGCGATCCGGCTGTATCACGATCACGTGTTGGTCAAAGAGCCGGGCACGAAGCAACGCACCCCCTGGCATCAGGACCAGCCGTACTACAACGTCGATGGCGTCCAGAACGCGAGCATGTGGTTCCCCGTCGACCCGGTCGACCGTTCGGCGACGCTCGAGTTCATCGCCGGCACGCACCTCGGCCCCTGGTACATGCCGCGCACCTTTCTCGACGACCAGGCCAAGTGGTTTCCCGACGGCAGCCTCGCCGAACTGCCCGACTTCGCAGCCGACAACGCTCGCGATCCCGATCGGTGGCGCGTGCTCGGCTGGGAACTCGAACCCGGTGACGCCGTGTTCTTCAACATGCTCACCGTTCACGGCTCCGGTGGGGTGTCCGGGACGAACCGGCGCCGCGTGTTGTCGGTGCGCTACCTCGGCGACGACATGGTGCACGCACCGCGTCGCTGGACGACGTCGCCTCCGTTCGACCATCTCGATCGCGAGCTGCCCGCCGGCGGGCCGATGGACCATCCGTTGTTCCCGATGCTGTGGACCCGCACCGGCGGGCTGGTCGGGTCGCCATGACCGTTCGCGACGTGCTGTCGATCGGTCACCCGACATTGCGTGTCGTCGCCGACGCGGTCGACGTCGATGCGATCGCCAGTGACGAGGTGCAGCAGTTGATCGACGACCTCATCGACACCATGCGTCACGCGAACGGTGCCGGCCTGGCCGCCACGCAGATCGACGAGCGACGTCGGATCGCCGTGATGGAGGTCGGCGACAACCCGCGCTATCCCTACAAGCCCCGTATCCCGCTGACCGTCGCCATCAACCCGATCATCGAACCGCTCGACGACGAGATGGTCGACGTCAACGAAGGCTGTCTCTCGGTTCCGCTGCGCGGCAATGTCGCTCGTCACGTGAACATCCGCGTTCGCTATCTCGACCGACATGGCGTCGAGCACGACGAGGTCAAACGCGGCCTCACCGCGGGCACGTGGCAGCACGAGTGCGACCACCTCGACGGCGTGCTGTTCATCGACCGCGTCACCGATCCGTCGACGCTCGCAACGTGGGACGAGTTCAACACACACCACCGAGCGGCGTTCGTCGAACGGATCACTGCGTTCGTGGCACGCGTCGGCTCATGACGAGGGTCTGGTGTGAGCTCGCGCTGGTCGACGGCCGGCCGCAGTCCGGCGTGCTGCTCGACATGGTCGACGGTCGGTTCGCGTCGGTCGAGGTCGACGCTCAACCGGGTGACGCCACTCGATTGGCCGGCTTCTCGGTTCCCGGCCTCGCGAACGCCCACAGTCACGCATTCCACCGTGCGTTGCGGTCGCGAACGCAGGCCGATCGCGGCACGTTCTGGACCTGGCGTGAACTGATGTATCGGGCCGCCGAACGGCTCGGGCCCGACACGTACCATCGCCTCGCCCGCGCCGTGTTCGCCGAGATGGTGCTGGCCGGCGTCACCTGTGTCGGGGAGTTCCACTACCTCCATCACCAGGCAGGCAGCACGCGATACGCCGACCCGAACGAGATGGGAACGGCGCTGCTTGCGGCAGCCGACGAGGCCGGCATCCGCATCACGCTCCTCGACACCCTGTACCTGCACGGCGGCCTCACCACCGAGGGACACACCGCACCGATCGGTGCGCAGCGCCGATTCAGCGATGGGACCGCCGACGCGTGGGTTGATCGGGTCGGACTGCTGGAGCCGACCGACACCGCACGGATCGGAGCCGCCATTCACTCCGTGCGCGCCGTCGACCCGACCTCGATGGCTCGGGTGTGCGAGTGGGCGAACAGCGTCGGCGCTCCCCTCCACGCACACGTGTCGGAGCAGACCATCGAGAACGAGGCATGCATCGCCCACCACGGCATCGGGCCGATCGGGGTGCTCTCCGAAGCGGGGTTGCTGTCCGAACGATTCTCCGCCGTGCACGCCACGCATGTCGACAAGGCCGACATCGCCCTGCTCGCCGCGAAGGGCTCGACCGTGGTCATGTGCCCCACCACCGAACGCGATCTCGGCGATGGCATCGGTCCGACCAGGGACTTCGCCGCCGCGGGGATTCCCGTGGCACTCGGCTCCGATTCACACGCGGTCATCGACGTGTTCGAAGAGACGCGTGCCACCGAACTCGACGAGCGACTGCGCAGCGGGGAACGCGGCGTTCACGCCGCGTCCGATCTCCTCGCGATGGCAACCGCGAACGGGCATCGGAGTCTCGGATGGCACGACGCCGGATCGATCGCGGTCAGCAATCGGGCCGATCTCGTCACCGTTGCGCTCGACTCCGCGCGGACGGCCGGAACCCCTCCGGCGTTGGCCGTCGAGGCCACCGTCTTCGCCGCCACCGCAAGCGATGTCACCGACGTGTGGGTCGACGGCCGACAGATCGTTTCCGATCGGCGGCACGCCACGATCGACGTCGCGGCAGAACTCGGTGCATCGATCACGGAGCTGATGGACCATGACTGACGTGACCGCTCGACCGTCACTCGTGATCGACAACATCGGATCGCTGATCACCAACGATCCGGCGCTGGGCCGGGGGTCGCTCGGCATCATCGAGCACGCGAGTGTGGTGATCGTCGACGACATCGTCGAACACGTCGGGCCGGCGGGCGCCCTCGCCGATCAGCGCATCGACGCCGAGGGCGCCTGCGTGCTCCCCGGCTTCGTCGACTCCCACACGCACCTCGTCTTCGCCGGCGACCGAGCCGAGGAGTTCACTGCTCGCATGGCCGGACAGCCGTACGACGGCGGTGGGATCAGGGTCACCACCGATGCAACGCGCAGCACCCCGACCGACGTGCTCGATCAGCTCGTGTGTCAGCGGCTCGCCGAGGCGCACCGGGCGGGCACGACCACCATCGAGATCAAGTCCGGCTATGGGCTCAACGTGGCCGACGAGGCCCGCTCGGTCGCGATCGCGCGTGCCCACACGACCGAGTCGACATTCCTGGGAGCCCACCTGTTGCCCGCCGAGTACGAAGGTCGCGCCGACGACTACATCCACCTGGTGTGCGGCGAGATGCTCGACGCCGCTGCGTCCGACTCGAAGTGGGTCGACGCCTTCTGCGAGACCGGCGCGTTCGACGTCGACCAGTCACGGGCTGTGCTCGAGGCAGGTCGGGCCGCCGGTCTCGGGCTCCGCCTCCACGGCAACCAACTCGGACATGGCCCCGGGGTCCAGCTCGCTGTCGAATGCGGATGTGCGTCGGTCGACCACTGCACCTATCTCGGCGACGACGACATCGCCGCCCTCGCCGGCAGCGACACCGTCGCGACGTTCCTCCCGGCCGCAGACTTCTCGACCCGTCAACCGTATGCAGACGCGCGGCGCGTCATCGACGCCGGCGCAACGGTTGCGCTCGCGTCGAACTGCAACCCCGGCTCCAGCTACACCACCTCGATCTCGTTCTGCATCGCGATCGCCGTCCGCGACATGCACATGACCATCGACGAAGCGATCCAAGCCGTCACGCTCGGCGGCGCCGCCGCGCTGCGACGCACCGACATCGGCCGTCTCACGCCAGGTTCCGCCGGGCATGCCGTCGTCCTCGACGCACCCACGCACCACCACCTCGCCTATCGACCCGGCGTCCCGCTGATCCGCCAGACCATCGGCCCACTCGCCGGCAGCCAACCGCTCCCGACCCACTGACCCGACCCGGCCCGCCCCCAGCCGACAGCGAGTTCGATTCGAATGGTCGTCCACGCTGAAGCCGTAGCCCACCCATTGCGATCGATCCCGCGGCGTCGTCTGACGCGCTCGAGACCACCCGAACAGCACCGTCGGCTTGGGGTACTGTCGGACGATGAAACAGCAGGCGGTGGGTCGCTCTGCGTGGCAGCGAGCGTTGGTGGTCGCGTCGCTCTTCGGCTCGATGACGGTCGCAACGACGGCTCACGGGGAAGCTTCGCAGGCGCTGCCGGCCGACCCGGGCGGCGTGATCGTCGACGACCATGACATGCTTGTCAACGCGGCCGATGCTGACCTGGCCCGTGACCCGGCGCCGAGCACGCAGATGGCCGGGATCATCCCGGTCACACCAGGTCGACTTCTCGATACACGCATCGGCATCGGTTCCTCGGCGCGACCGGTACACGAGAACTCGTCGATCGACGTTGCTGTGCTCGGCAAGTTCGGTGTACCAGCATCGGGAGTGGATGCGGTCGTGTTGAACGTGACTGTCGTGCGTCCGACGGCGACGAGCTACGTGACGATCTGGCCGACCGGTGCGGCGAGGCCCGAGACCTCGAACTTGAACATGCGCCCCGGGCTCACCATCCCGAACCTGGTCGTGGCAAAGGTTGGCGACGGTGGCATGGTCTCGTTGTTCAACCGGTTCGGGTCCACCGACTTGCTCGCTGACGTGGTCGGTTACTCGACTTCTACCGAGCACTTGCAGTCGCTCGTACCTGCCCGGATCTTCGATACCCGCACCGGCGTCGGAGCACCTGTCGGCAAGGTGCCGGAGAACTCCAGTTTCGACGTCTCAGTTCTCGGTCGTGGCGGCGTGCCCACATCGGGTGTCGGTTCGGTGATCGTCAACATCACGAGCACCCAGCCCACCGCCAAGAGCTACGTGACGGTATGGCCGACCGGATCCGAGCGCCCTGAGGCGTCAAGTCTCAACCTGGTCGTCGGCGAGAAACGACCGAACCTGGTGATCGCCAAAGTCGGCGTCGGCGGGCGAATCAGTTTGTTCAATCGGTTCGGGTCCACGCATCTGTTCGGTGACGTGGTGGGCTGGATGCCTGAGCACGGTGCGTACACGTCGATCAATCCGACCAGAATCCTCGACACCAGGAGCGGCTTGGGCACATACGGCACCTGGATCTACGACAAGTTCCTCGACGTGGAGATTCTTCGGCCTGGATCCTTTGACGGGCCGGTCGGGCAGGGCAAAACGATCTCGGTGGCCGTGCCGAGTGAAGCTGACATCCCCTCAGGAGCTACGGCACTCGTCCTCAACGTCACCGCCGTCGGTGCGACCAAGTCCACCTACATCACCGCATGGCCACAGGGTGTGCCTATGCCGACCGCATCGTCGATCAACGCGACCCCCGGCGCCAACGCGCCGAACATGGTCGTCGTCGAACGCGGCGATCGATTCGGGGGATTCCGCGAGAAGTACTTCAACTTGTACAACAATTCCGGCGGCGTCCACCTGATTGCCGACATCGTCGGGTACTACGTACCGTGGAACGCTCAGGACGCTCCGGATGCAACAACCGACACGGTTCACATCGTCGTAGCGACACCGTTGAACGTACCGTCGACGATCGGTGATGCTGATGCCTTGCACACTGTTGCGGCCGCGGAACAATGGCTGCAAACGCAGGCCGGTCGCGGACTGCGTTTCGACACCGATCGGGGCGCCATCGAGGTGAGCCGGCTCACGTTCGGGGCCACGAGACAACAACTCGAGCCTGCGGCGGACCCGTATCACGACGCGGTGTTCGACGAGGTGGCGGCGGGCGGCTTCGGTGACACCGAGAAGAAATACCTCGTCTTCGTCGAAGGTGTTGACTCGACCACGTTGGGAATCGCCGACAACCCAGGATCAGTCGGCCTCGTGTGGGGCAGCTCGGCCAACGTCAACACCGCACAGACAGCGAGCTCGCCCACGCCACAGGTCATCCTGCACGAACTGTTCCACACGGTGGGGGCGGTCTCGCCCTGTGCGCCGCACCATTCGTTCCTCGGCCATGTCGCCGACGACAACGACCTGATGAACGCGACCCTGAACCTCTCCGAGCTCGGTCTGACATCCTTGGACGTCGGCCGTGACGACTACTGGGGACAAGGCAACAGCACCTGCGACGGAGACCCGTACCCCGATCTTTCCCTCAGCGCTGTATTCGACTGAGCCGACGCACAGCAGCGGCGATGAGGGGACGACGCGATCCACCACGTTCGCTTCGGTCGACAGGCAGATGATGTCGGTGTGCCCCGGTTCCGCGGTCTGTTCTGCGTCACACGGTGGCCCACACGGACGGCATGCACCATGATCGGCAGCAGCAGCACAACGAGGGAGAGCCGGAACATGACCACACAGACGGAGATCGGACGAGCGTTCGCGGAGGTCGCCACGGCGTTTCGCCGCGAGCCGGAGCTCGGTCTGGGGAGCGGGACGTCGGTGACCAAGGTGATCGACGGTCTGCGGTGTGAAGTCCGCGAAGGCGATTGGACGTTGTCCGTCGACATGCCGGAAGCTGCCGGCGGGTCCGGTGCGGCACCGACGCCGGGCGTGTTCGGTCGTGCAGCCCTTGGTTCGTGCCTCGCACTGACGTACATGATGTGGGCGTCGAAGGAGGGCATCGAGATCCAGAGCCTCGACGTCGAGGTGCAGGCTGAGTTCGACGACGGCGTGCTCTTCGGCACGTCCGATGCGGTGGCCGGGTACAGCGAAGTCCGGTACCGGGTTCGGATCCGGAGTGGAGCTGACGAGGCCGACATCGTTCGGCTGCTCGACGAGGCAGAGCGTCACAGCGCGTACCTCGACGTCTTCACTCGACCGCAGCAACTGGTCCGTCAGCTCGACATCACCACGCCTGGCTGACCAGCGGTCTAGATCGGTCGACCTCCGTCGACCGCCTGCCGCAGCTCCGGGTTCTCGATCGAACGACTGAAGGCTCGGGCGGCCTGACCGGCCGCTTCGTCTCCGAGATCGGCGAGTCGGAGAGCTGCTCGCGCCGAGTACTCACGCAACCCGTTCTCACCTGCGCACACCACGAGCTGGTGCACGGTGCGTCGGCTCGTTGCCTCATTCGTGGCCCTCGTCACGGCGCACTTGCCTTCGAGGGCATGGGCCAGCACCCAGACATACGGAAGCGCGTGCTCGAGGCTTCGCTCGGTCCAGGCGCTGGCCGCCTCGAGATCGCGCTGGTCGTTCGCGACGGCTGCGAGGGAGCGACTCGCAACCGATGCCCAGCAGAGGTCCCCGACCTCGTGGGCGAGGGCATACGCGCGCTCGAGCTCGACGCGTGCTTGTTGGGCGTCACCTTGGCGTCGGAGAATTTCGCCACGTTGGGACTGGGGCCAAGGAAGCAGCGCGGCCCAGCGCTCCGACTGGGCGATCTCGATGCTCTCATCGACGTAGCCGAGAGCGGTTGCGACGTCGCCACGAAGCAAATGGGTTCTCGCCGCCATCGACAGCGACCAGGCAGCCTGACGCGGTTTGCTTGCGCGGCGCGCCTGATCGACCGACGCATCGAACGCATCCAACGCCAGGCCGTACTCGGCGTCGTCTGAGAATGCGAGCCCGCGCAGTCCGTTGGCCACGGCGAGGAGATGGTCGTCGCCGTCGCTCTGCTCGTCGGCCTTGGTGAGCCAGTAGTGAGCTTGGTTGGCATCGCCCGTCTGGATGTGGACGAAGGCGAGTTCGCTGCACGCCCGCGACGAAAGATCTCGACGTTCGGCTCCGTGCGCCACGGCAATCGCTCGATGCAGGATCGCGGTGACTTCCGTCGTGCGATCCTGCGCCCCGTGCGCAAGGGCTTCGCCGTACCGCAGCAACGTCTCGGCCTCGAGATCAGCGTCTCCGGACTGGCCGGCGAGAGCGACGGCGCCGTGCAACCGGTCCAGTCCTCGCTCGGTCGCCCCCGCCGCGATCGCTGCGCGACCGGCATCGAGCCGCGCCCGAGCTTCGGCTGCCGCGGTGACCGTGCGGGTGTGCCGGTGTGTCGCCGACGGCTGCTCGGCGGCGCGCAGCAGCGTCTGTGGAAGTGGCGCATCGAGTTCTCGTCTGAACAGGTCCTCGCAACGCGCCAGGTGTCGATGCGCCTCATCCGCTCGCCCCGAAGCTGCCAGTGATCGGAGGAGCGCTTCTTGGTTTCGGCACTCGAGCGGGTCGAGCTCGACGAGACGTCGGGCGCGCCGAAGGGCATCGTCGAGTCGGCCGCTTGCGAGATCGGCGAGCACATCGTCACGAAGCTGGGTCTGCTGGCGGTGGGCGATCTTCATCTGCTGGGACCGAAGCCAGAAGTCGAAGGCCGGCAGCGCATCGAAGGTCAACGAGCCGAGCAGTCTCCCTCCGGCACCCTGGTCGATTCGACGGTGCGGCCACTCGACGAGTTCGGCGAGATCGATGCGGTGCCCCTCCTGCAGCCTGATGGCGAGGGGGTCACCGCCGATCTCGTCGGTGGACCACTCGGCCGCTCGCCGGATGGCGGACAACGTCCAGCGCAGGGCTGCGAGAGGATCGTCGGCCTCGTTGAAGAGCAGCTCAGCGACCGTCCGACGCGACGGGGGTCGCTCCGCGAGGATCAGATAGGCGATGAGCGCCCACGCCTTTCTCCCGCGGGGCGGTGGGAGTGGCTCGCCGTCGCGCTCGATGCGTGGTGTGCCGAGCAGATGCACCACAACAGTCATCGCGGCCTCTCCTCATCGCGTTCAGGACCTGTCAATCGTCATCACGGTAGTGGCGCACCGTGTGACGTTGCGTGTGACGAAGTCGGGGCGGCGTCAACCGCCCCCTCACATGGCGGCAACTCATGCTCGAACGACGAACCGCAATCAACCAAGCCACTCGGAGGATTCGACATGACGTGGAATGTGACAGGAAGCCACTTCGAGGCGGGCAACTGTGAGACGGCGTACCCCTGTGTGTTGCTCAGTCCGCCGACGACCGCGGAGCGCACGAACGGCTGCTTCTCGCCCTTCGACCACGAGGGCGGATCGTGAGATCGTCGATCACGGTCCGACCGGCCGCACGCCGAGCGCCCGTCGCCGCGGTGCTGCTCGTCGCTACGGCAGCGGGTTGGGCCTACCTCTTTCTCCTTCGCTCGGAGATGGATGTCATGCCCGAGATGGGTGAGATGACAGAGATGGGTCCCCGCAGCTCGGTGTTGGCGATGCCGATGACATCCGCGTGGAGCGTCAGCGACGCCGTGCTGATGTGGAGCATGTGGGCGGTGATGATGGCGGCGATGATGATCCCGTCGGCCACGCCGATGATTCAGGCCTACAACACGACGATCTCGCCCGGTGCGCGAAGCCGATCCCACACCCCCACGGGATCGACTCCACTGTTCGTGGCCGGCTACCTGTTCGCCTGGAGTGGTTTCGCAGCCGCAGCTGCCGCCGCCCAATGGCAGCTCCACGACGCGTCGCTCGTCGATGCGATGGGGACGTCGACGAGCCGTTGGGTGGCCGGCCCGGTTCTCGTCCTTGCCGGCGTCTACCAGTTCAGCAGTCTCAAGAACGCCTGCCTCGGCACGTGCCGGACGCCGCTCGGCTTTCTCCTCACCAACTGGCGGGCGGGCGGACGTGGCGCGTTCGTGATGGGGCTGCACCACGGCTCGCTCTGCATCGGGTGCTGTTGGGCACTGATGGCGCTGCTGTTCGTGCTCGGTGTCATGAATCTCTGGTGGATTGCGCTGGTCGCGACGGTCGTGCTCATCGAGAAGATCACCCGCAACGCCGTCCTCCCGAGAATGCTCGGCGTCACGCTCGTTGCCTGGGGTGCAGCCGTCATGGCCGGGCTCGCCGAGACAGGCGTCTCGGTATGAGTCCCACGTGGTCGGTCACCGGCAGGTACCTCGAGGCCTGCAACTGCGAGTCGGTCTGCCCGTGTCGCAGCCAGAACGGGGTTCCAGGAGGTGACGCGACGTACGACACGTGCGAATTCGCGCTGTCCTGGAAAATCGAAGACGGCCACTTCGGCACGGTCGATCTGGCAGGCCGGTCGGTCGTGATGACCGGTTGGTACGCGGACGCCGAACCGGGATCCCCGTGGCGCGTTCGGTTGTTCGTCGATGATCACGCCACGCGCGAGTCCAGCGATGCGCTCGCGAGCATCTTCCTGGGCAGGGTGGGAGGACATCCCGCACAGACGTATGCCAGCGCGATCACCGAAGTCCTCGGGATCGAACCCGCGGCCATCTCCCTGACCCACAGCGAGCGGAGGTGGCGCATCGGTGTCGAGGGCAGGGTCGAGGTGCGCGCCTCGCAACGCACTGCGGTCACGGGACCCGTGGTGTGCGGAATTCCTGGCGCCGACCCGGGGACCGAGTACACCGCTGACGTGTTGCGGGTCACCGACGACCCATTCCAGTGGGACGTCGCCGGTCGAGCCTCGTTCGTCGCCCCGTTTGCGTACAACGGTGACATCGCCCTGACCGAGTACAGGGAGAACGACGAGACGTGCTGACACCCTGAGCGGATCCCGTCCTCCCAATGGTCGACGGGGGCTCGCCGAGGCCGCATCGACACGTCGTGGGCCCGCAGCCGGGCTCGTTCGCGTCGTGTTCGTCAACAGCCAGTCGCGAACGCCGGTGGTGCGTCTGTGCGTTCAGGGCGCGTCGGTAGCGGAGACGGGATCTTCCTTGGCCCACCCGTAATGCATGCGACCGTGATCGGCATTGGCGGCCATGATCCCGCCGACCGTGCCGTCGGCCCACGGCGCTCCGGGGATCTTCGAAGCGAGGTCCTCGTCGGACAGTTCGGCGAGGAGCCCCAGGGTCTCGGCACGGACGGCCTGGCCGATACGGACCAACTCGGCGAACGGCTTGCCGCTGTGCTCGGCCTTCCACTCCTCGGTCCACGAATGGATCGACGCCATGATCTCGTCCATCGACTGTGGCGAACCGTCGCTGCGCACACGCGCCTCGAGGCCCCGCTCGCCAGCAAGATGCCGTCGGAACATCGCATTCCAGTTCCGTTCGATGAGCGTCGTGTGCACGAAGTGATCGGCGAACGACCAGCGACTCTCGGGATCGTGCTCGCTGAACGTTCGTGGCGCCGTCAGCTCGTCGGCCGACATCGCCCCGAGTCGCTCGAGCAACCAGGCCCGGTCACGGTTCAGCTTGATCTCGATCTCGATGCGGTCCATGCAGCGAACGTAGCGACCGGGAAGTCGCGCGGCGGCGTCGGGTACGGGACCTGGCGTGGATCCGTCCTGTGGCGGGTGGGGCCTGCCCGGTCCTCCGTCGCACGACGGAGGACATGATCAGCAGCCAGCGGGATGCCCTCCCCGCGCAGTTGGTGTTGAGTGACCGGTAGCGACGACATGAAGCGAGCAGCCGATGACCACCACCGAACTTCCCGGACTCCAGAGCACATCTCCGGCAGATGTCTCACCCGCAGCCAGCTCGCTGCGACGCGTGCTCTCCCTCCGCGACTTCCGGTTGTTGCTGGCGGGAACCTCGACGTCGCTGCTCGGTGATCAGTTCGCACTGATCGCCACCCCGTGGCTCGTACTCCAAGTGAGCGACGACCCCTTGGCGTTGGGAATCGTCCTGGCGCTCGGCGGCCTCCCCCGCGCCCTGTTCATGCTCGTCGGTGGCGCGGTCACCGACCGGGTCTCGCCGCGCACGGTCATGCTCGCCGCCGACATCGTCCGCGGCCTGCTGACGGCTGCGATGGCGGCCGCCGTGCTCACCGGCACGGTACAGATGTGGATGCTCTACGGGTTCGCACTGGGCTTCGGGGTGGTCGCGGGCTTCGCCGTTCCGGCCGAGAACAGCATCGTCCCCAGGCTGGTCCGTCGCGACGACCTCCAGGCGGGGAACGGCGTGATCATGGGTGCGACTCAGCTCGCGAGCTTCATCGGCCCGACGCTGGCCGGCCTGGTGATCGCCAGCTACTCGACCTCCATGCGCGGCGTCGGGCTGGCCTTCGCCATCGACACGGTCACCTTCGCCGTCTCGGCAGCGACCTTCGCGCTGATGCGCCCCACGACCACATCGGCCGCGCCGTCGCCGACGTCCGGCCTGTGGGCATCGATCAGGGACGGGTTCCGCCACCTCTGGGACGACGACGCCATGCGGTTCGTGTTCTGCGTGCTCGCCGCGGTGAACCTCTTCGTCGTCGGCCCACTGTTGGTGGGGATCCCACTGCTGGCCCATCAGCGACTCGCCACGGATGCGATGGCATTCGGCGTGCTGATGGCGGCGTTCGCGGCCGGGAACCTCGCCGGCTACGTCGTGGCCGCAGCGACCCGACCGCCGTCGAGCTCAACGATGCGCCTGGTGGTGGTCGGGGTCCTGGTCTTCTACGGCGCAGTCATCGGCTCGCTCAGCCTCATCGCCCACGTCGGGCTCGATGCCGCTCTCCTCGCCGTCCTCGGCACCGGCAACGGCTACCTCGCCCTCACGCTGTTCACCTGGATCCAGGCCCGCACAGCCCAGGAGATGCTCGGGCGCACCATGAGCCTGCTGACCTTCGCCAGCCTCGGGCTGGTGTCGATCTCCCAAGCCGCCGCAGGGGCGGTCGGCAAGTGGGATCTCGACGCACTCTTCGTGCTGTCCGGCGCCCTCGTCCTCGGCACCTCTGCCGTGGTCGCGACCCGACCGGGCTTGCGGGCCTTCACCGACAGCCTCACCGACGCCAGTTCCACCGACGACAAGGAGACACACTCATGACCACCCAGCCGCACGACCATCCACTCTGCGTCGAAGGCCTCACCAAGCGATACGGCCACCGCACCGTGGTCGACAACCTCACGTTCACGGTCGAGCCGGGCCGGGTCACCGGGTTCCTCGGACCCAACGGATCAGGCAAGTCCACGAGCATGAAAGTCCTGCTCGACCTCGCAGCGGCCGACCACGGAACCGCCACCATCGGCGGCCGCCGCTACCGCGACCTCCCGGACCCAGCCGGCACCGTCGGCGTCGTCCTCGAACCGAACGCATTCCATCCCGGACGCTCGGGCCGCAACCACCTCCGCATCATCGCTCGAGCGACGGGTCAGCCCGCGGCCCGCGTCGACGACACCCTCGCCACCGTCGGACTCGACTCGGAGTCGGCCCGGCGACGCGTGGGCACGTACTCACTCGGCATGAAGCAGCGGCTCTCACTGGCCGCCGCCTTGCTCGGCGACCCCCCGGTACTGGTGCTCGACGAACCCGCCAACGGGCTCGACCCGCAAGGCATGCGCGACCTGCGCGACGTCCTCCGCGCCAGGGCGGCGCTGGGGCACACCGTGCTGGTCTCGAGTCACCTCCTGTCCGAGGTGCAGCACCTCGTCGATGACGTGGTCGTCATCAGCCAGGGCCAACTCGTCAGCACCGGGGCCATCGAGGACCTCATGGGCAACTCCGCCCAGGTCCGCACGCCGTGCCCGGCTCACCTCGCCGAACTCCTGGTCGGCGCCGGCGCCACCATCGAACGGGCGGAGGCCGACACCCTCGTGGTGACCGGACTCGGTCTCGACCAGATCGGCGACGCCGCCCACGAAGCCGGCATCGCCATCCACGAGTTGTCCCCCCACACCGGCTCCCTGGAGGACGTGTTCCTCGCCCTCACCACCCCACATTCCCAGAAAGCGATGCAGTCATGACCTCGATGATCAACCTCGTACGAAGTGAGTTCGGCAAGCTCACCACGACCCGTATGCCCCTCGCGTTCCTGGCGGTGCTGGGCGTGATCGCCGTCACCAACGGCGTCGCGGTCGCGGTGGGCACCGACATGGACGGCTCGAAGGCCTTCATCTCCACCGCGGCCGACCAACAGTCCCTGATGGCGTTCGCGGCCAACGCTGTGATCATCGCCGGCCTGTTCGGAGCCATCGCCGCAGCCCGCGAATACGGCCACAACACCGTCATCGCCACCTACCTCAGCACCCCGCGGCGGTCACGGGCGGTGTTGGCACAGGCCGCCGCGATCGGGCTCGGCGGCGCGATGCTGGGCCTGGTGGGGACGTTGCTCACTGTGGTCGCAGTCGCGTTCACCCTGCCGCTCACGTCATACGGATTCATGGTCACGGTTGGTGGTCTCGCCCAGATCCTCGCCGCTTCGACGTTTGCGGGTGCGTGCGGTGCCGTGCTCGGCGCCGGGATCGGAAACGTCGTCCGGAACACCGGTGGCGCGGTCGCCGGCACCGTCGTGTTTCTCGTCATCGCTCCGCCGGTCATCGTGCAACTCGGCGACGGCGCTGCACCATGGGTTCCCAACGCTCTGGCAAACGTGGCCTCGGGTGTCGCCGAGAGCGCCAGCGTCTCGGGCGCCATCGTTGCTCTCGCCCTCTGGGCGCTGATCCCGGCGCTCGCTGCGCTCTGGACGGTGCAACACCAAGATGTTGCCTGACGTCGAGCTGTCATGGCTGACGTCGGTCGAGCCCATGGGGACGACCCGCCGGCTGATCGGCGCCTACCGTGGTCAACAACCATGAACGCCGTGACCGACGAACCAGTCATCGCCACACCACCGACCGCCACGCGCAGCCGGACGTGGCGCACCTGGTTCGACGCGGGCGACCCCCACCCGTCCCGGGGGCCGCTCGCCCGCTGGCCCCACGCCACAGACGCCGCAATCGCCGTGATCGTGCTCGGCGGGTCACTGGTTGCCGTCGCCGCCAGCGCACTCGACGACGGCGAAGACCTCACCCTCGCCACGATCGGCGATCGACCCCTCGGAGCATGTGCGCTGCTGGCCCTCGCCGCCGCCGCGCTCCTGTGGCGACGCCGGCGGCCCGTCGCCACAACGGGATTCATCTTGGTGGTGATGATCGTGTGGGCGTTCGCCGGCTACGGCGACGGCCAGGAACTCGCGCTCATCGTCGCCATCTACAGCGTGGGCCGCTACACCACCGATCACTTCCACAGTCTGACCACCGCCGCCGCCGCCCTTGCGGTCAGCATCATCGACACCATCATCGACACCAACCAACGCATCGACATCGCCCCCGCCATCATCCTCACCGCACTGCCGTGGTACGTGGGACGCCGCGTCCGCAATCGCGGTGACTACCTCATCCTGCTCCAGGAACGCGCGGCACGCCTCGAAGCCGAACAGCACGCCAGAGCACGCCGAGCCGTCGCCGACGAACGCTCTCGCATCGCCCGCGAACTCCACGACGTCGTCGCCCACCAGGTCTCGATGATGACCGTTCAAGCCGGCGCCGCCAGGACCATCGCCCGCGACGACCTCGACACCGCCCTCGACGCGATGGGTGACGTCGAACGAGCAGGTCGTCAGGCCCTCGGCGAACTCCGCCACCTCCTCGGCGTGCTCCGCCCCGACACCGCAGATCCCGGCCTCGACCACGACGACCTGGGTCCCCAACCCGGACTGGCCGACCTCACAACGCTCATCGACGAGCTCCGCCACACCGGCGCCGAGGTCAGCCTCACCATCGCCGGCCTCCCCGATGTGCTCGCCGCCGCCGTCGACCTCTCCGCCTACCGCATCGTCCAAGAGTCCTGCACCAACATCATCAAGCACGCCGGACCCACCCCCACGGTCGATGTCACCATCGGCATCGAGGACGACGACCTCGTCATCGACATCACCAACAGCACGTTCACCAGCACCGCACAGGCGACATCACCCGGCCTGCCCGGATCCGGATACGGCATCGCCGGCATGCGCGAACGAGCGACCCTCCTCGGCGGCACCCTGGTCGCCGCGCCGCGACCCTCCGATCGCTTCGGCGTCCACGCCCGGCTCCCTCTCGACGTGGAGCCGACATGACCATCCGTGTCGCCATCGCCGATGACCAAGCCCTCGTGCGCCGCGGGTTCGCGATGATCCTCGACCACCAACCCGACATCGAGATCGTCGCTGAAGCGGGCACCGGCGTCGAAGCCATCGACGCCACCCGCCGCCACCGCCCCGACGTGGTGCTCATGGACATCCGCATGCCGGAGATGGACGGCCTCACCGCGACCGCTGCGGTCCTCGAACGGGCCGACTGGCCACTGAAGGTCATCATCTTGACCACGTTCGATCCCGACGAATACGTCTACCGCGCGCTCGAAGCGGGCGCCAGCGGGTTCATCCTCAAAGACATCCCTCCCGAGAACCTCGCACCCGCCGTACGAACCGTCGCCGAAGGGGGAGCTCTGCTCGACCCCACCATCACCCGCCGACTGATCCGCCGCTTCGCCCACACCCTCGCCACCGACACCGACACCGCCCGCCGCCTCGACACGCTCACCGACCGCGAACGAGAAGTACTCACCGAACTCGCCGGAGGATCCAGCAACGCCGAGATCTCGGACAGCCTCTACATCGGCGCTGCAACCGTCAAGACTCACGTGTCGAGCATCTTCACCAAACTCGGCCTCCGAGACCGCGCCCAAGCCGTCGTGTTCGCCTACGAGAGCGGCCTCATCACCCCCGGCCACCACGACATCGGCCACTGAACCGGGGCATCGAGGCCCGAACCTGCCGCAGCAGCGGTCATGCGGCGCCACGAATCGGTGCTCGCCGGGTCCGGCTTCAGGCGAGCGAGAGCTGCTCGGGCTGGGCGTTCCACGGTGTGCTCCGCGAGCGGTCGTGAGCGGGGGCGTCGTCGTGTGAGCGCTCGTGCCCGGTCGTGCCGGCACGGAGCGCGCTCGCAGGCGGCGGTTCGCCGGGTGGCCTGCTGATCTCGACTGATCCGTCGGGGTGGTGCACAGTGAGCTCGACGCCGGTACCCGTCATTCGCCACCCGCGTTGGTGGCTGAGCTGATGGTGGCGATGGCAGAGGAGGACGAGGTTCTCGTCGTTGGTCGGCCCGTGATCGGCGTGGTGAACGATGTGGTGGGCATCGCACCACGTCGCCCGAATGTTGCACCCGGGCCAACGGCATCGCTGGTCTCGACCGACCAGCGCCAGGAACAGGTTGTCGGACACGAGTCGCTGCTCGTGTCCGAAGTCGAGGATCGAAGAGCCGGGTCCGGTGATGAGCCGGTGGATGCCGGCATCACACGCGAGGCGTCGCACGGTCTCGGGATCGAGGCTCGGCCCGACGTGGGTGGCGCCGCGAGCGGCCGCTCGTTCGACGATCGTCTCGAACGGCGCCATCGCGATCAGCTTGGTGTTCGACCGACCACCCCGGAGGTTGCCCTTCGACGCCGCGTGCGCCAGCTGCGTGAGCGCGTCGGCACGCCGCTGGTCGCGGGTGCGGGCCGTCCCGTCGAAGGCCGACAGGTTCATGATCCCGTCGAGCGTGCTCCGGAGAATGGCCCCGGACTCCGGGTCGAGCAGTCCTTCGACGCGGGTCATCCCATCGCGCTGATCGGTGACCCTGACGTAGCGCCGGGCGCGTTGAGCTTTGGCGATGTCAGCGTCGCGGTCGGGGTCGGTACGCGCCCGCCAGTCGTCGACCGCCGACTTCACCTGGGGCAGCGGGAGATCGGCGATCGCCCCGACGATCTCGGCGTCGAGGACCTGGCCGGCAGCCGCACCGACCGCGGCGGAGGCCTGATCGCTCGAGACCCGGCCGGAGGTCACCGCATCGGCCAGGTCGTCGCTCTTCGCCATCGCTTCACCCAACTCGGCGGCGCAACGGTTCGCACGCGTCGACGTGCCGGTTTGCCGACCCAACCACTCGGCGGTGTCTCTCGCTCCGGTGCCGATGAACGCACCGGCGGCGTCGGCGGCATGGGTCAACCGGGCGACCTGAGCATCGAGCCGGGACTGGGTGGTCTTCAATCGCTCGAGCTGGGACCGCAACACCGACACGTCACAGTCGTCCACGCACGCCGCCGCAACGGCATCGACGGCCACCGTGGTGGACGTGACGGCGTCGGCGAGGTTCATGGTGACACAATATCGAACATACGTTCGCTTGTCAACCTGAGGCTGTCAACTCCCACCACTGGATGAGCGGGCCGGATCTGCTAGGCCTGACATCGATCGGGTCCGGAGGATCCGCCGGCCCGGGGAGGTCTCGCGCATGTCGTATCCGAAGCACGTGAACCACGAGCTCAGCCCGATGGCGTGTCCGGTTCATCTCGACGATGTCGACCTCTTCGGCGACGGGGCCCAGGAGCACTGGTACGAGGCGTACGAGATCCTCCATCGCGACGCGCCCGTCCTGCGGATCGAGGGCGGTGGCCTCACGCCCGGGTCCGACGCGTTCGTCCTCACCAAACACGCCGACGTGTCGCGCGTGGTGCGCGACCCCGACCGGTTCCTCAGCCTGACGACGAAGCGACTCGGTCAACTCGTCGACCAGGGACTCTCGCCGGAGGAGACGTACGCGACGCTGCACAACCTCATGACCGCGTCGATGGTGTCGCTGCGACCGACGCAGCAGCTCTACAACCGGCACCGCAAGGAGCTCACCGACCCATGGGTCGGGCCCGGCGCACTCCGGCACCGCGACATGATCACCCAGCACGCCAACGACCTGCTCGACGAGTGGATCGACGACGGCATCGACGACGGCACGGTCGAGTTCATCAGCCGGTTCGCACGCCCGCTGCCGCAGCGCGTGATGGCGAGCATCCTCGGTTTCCCCCAGGCCGACATCCCGCAACTCGCCGAGTGGGGCGACGCCGTGGTCACACCCTTCGTCCACGGCACCGGCCTCAAGCACGAGCTCACCGCCGAGCAGACCGCGGAGATGATCGCCCGCCTCGACGGCTTCCAGGACTACATCTACGAGCACGTCACCGCGAAGCGGGCGGACCCGCACGACGACATGGTCAGCTTCCTCTGCGACGTCCACTACGAGGCGCTCGACCGGAAACTGACCGATCTCGAGATCGCCGGGATCGTCCACGCGATGATCATCGGCGGTCTGGAGACGACGCAGTACGCGCTCGAGGAGCAGGCCCAACTGTTGTGCGAGCACCCCGGCACATTCGAAGGTCTCCGCACCGACCGAACCAAGCTGCGAGCGTTCGTCGAGGAGTCGATGCGGATGCGCTCGCCCACCCACGGGCTGTCGACGCGGGTCACCGCACACGACGAGGTCTTCCAGGGGGTAGCGGTACCGGCGGGCTCACTCCTCCACCTGCGCTACGGCGCCGCCAACGTCGACGCAGAGGAGTTCGAGTGTCCGTTCGACCTCGACCTCGACCGCGACGGAGTCAGCCGCCACGTCACGTTCTCGGCCGGGCCGCGGGTGTGTCCGGGCGCCACGCTGTCACGCCTCGAACAGCAGATCGCCTGGGGCGTGCTCCTCGACCGGATCGAATCGATCGAGTACGGCGACGACAACACCTGGCTGCACCAGCCCGGGATCATGCTCGGCACGCTCGAACTGCACCTCCGCTTCCGCACGGCCGACGCGCCGCTCTCGCTCGGGACGGGGCGGACACCGACGTCGACCTGATCGAGGTTGCGCTTGGTTCGTCATCGCGGAGATCGGGCGAGATCAGCTCCAAACCGGAGCGCCCTACCTGATCGTCGCGAAGGCGAGCGGCAACGACACGATGTCGTAGATGCCGATCGGGCTGCCCCATTCGACGTCACCGTCGAGGCGAAGCCCGGGCATCCTCGGCGCGAGGAACGCGAATGCCTCCTCCAGCTCGGCCCACGCCAGCCCCGCCCCGAGGCAGTAGTGCGGGCCGGCGCCGAACGACAGCGGTCGATCGGTCCCGCGGTCGGCGGTGATGTCGAACTCGTTCGGGCGAACGTCGTTGCGGCCCTCACGATTGGCCGTCCACGTGCACACGAGCACGATCGTGCCGGACGGAAACACGACGTCGCGGTAGGTCACCTCGTCGCGAACGATGCGCACGGTGAACGGCGACACCGGCTGGAACCGGAGCACCTCGTCGGCGGCGGCGCGTGCAAGCGAGGGGTCGGCCGCGAGCAACTCCCACTGATCGGGATGGTCGGCGAACAGTCGCAGACCGTGCGCGAGTTGGTTCTCCGTCGTGTCGATGCCGCCGCTCAGCATCGCCATCACCAAGCTGACGACGTCGCCCGTATCGAGACGGTCGCCATCGATCTCCGTGTCGATGAGCTCGGTGACCAGATCGTTCTGCGGCGCGCGACGGTGATCCTCGACGAGCCGCTCGACGTAGGCCTCGAACGCCGCCGTGCCCTCCTCGATCTCAGAGCGGCGCGTCTGCAGCGCGTGGAGGTCGAGTCGTTGCTGGATGATCGCCGAGTAGCCACGAAGGAGTGCGGCATCGGTCACCGGCGCTCCGACGTTCAGCGCGATCATCCTCGACGGAAAGGGTCGGGCGAACGCGTCCATCGCATCGAACGACGTGGCCCCCTCGAGGGCGGACCACAGTTCGGCCAACTGCTCGCGCATCGTCGGACGCCAGCGATCGGCCGCACGGGGGGTGAACGATCGTGACACGAGGCGGCGAAGGCGCTTGTGATCGTCACCGCTGCGACCGAGCAGACCGCGCCGCATGACACGGTGGATCGGGCCCTCGGTGATGCCCATCAACTCCATCATCACCGCGCCGGGGAATTCGAGTGCGGGCGACTTGAGGAAGAACTCGGCAGCCTCGCGTTCGAGCACGGCAACCCCGGCGTTGTTCCGGACGATCCACGACGCCGCCCGCGCTTCGGCGAGTGTGGCATCCAACCGGTCGCCGACCATGCCCGGCTGGGCCAGCTCGAGCATCGGGAGTTCGAGATCTGCGAGGTGCATGGCTCAGCGCGCCGCGGCCGCTCGGGGATCATTGAACGCGTCGTCGTCGGCCGCGCCCTCGCCGTCGGTGAAGAGCCGCTCGGGGCTGGCGATCTCGGGCCCGAGGCCCGGGCCCACCGGCGCCGAGTAGAAGCCGAGCACCGTGCCACCCTGCGAGTACCCCATCAGCGCCCGCAGCTCCGGCGACAGATCCTTGGCGATGTCAGGCGGGCACGACAGATACTGGTTCTCCTCCTGGCGGAGCCAGTTGAGCGTGTAGTGGAGCAGCACGCCGAGCCGGTTGGCCTGCGTCAGGTTGGTGCCTCCCCCGTGCATCACCGTGCCGGTGTAGATGAGCACCGACCCGGCCGTCATCTCGGCAGCGGCGATCTCGTGCGGCTCGGGTTGACGATCCTTGTCCCAGTGCTGCGACCCCGGCACCAGCAGCGTGGCCCCGTTGTCACGCGTGAAATCGGAGACCGCCCAGATCGTGCTCAGCTGCGTCTCGATGCGACGCGGGATGTAGCCGCCCCACACGCCCCGGTCGCGGTGCAGCACCTGCGCGCTCTCGCCCGGCCCGATGCTCACGGCCTGCGTGAAGTGCAACTGGTAGCCATCGGCGTGGCGCCCGAGCACGGTGTCGCAGATCGCGTTGACCATCGGGTCGAGCACGAGATCGCGACATGCAGGCGAGCGAGCGACCAGGGCGCCGACGCGCTTGGTCTCGAAACCCGAGAAGTCGTTGCGGCCGTGGGCAACCCCGTGCAGGTAGGGGTCGAGTTCGGCACGAAGCGCAGCGAGCGAGTCCGCCGACACCACGTCGTCGACGATCACGGCGGCGTCCTCGTCGAGCTGGGCGCAGATCTGCGCAGCGGTCGCTGCCGGGGCGAAGTGAACGATCTCGGCCATGGGACCTGGACGCTAGTGCCTCGTCAGGCAACGTTTGCCCTGACATTGACCGGCACATCAGGGACGCGATTGCGCGGTTGATCCCCGCGTGTCATAGGACGGTCAGCCGTCATCAGAATGCCGGATCCCGCGCGGGTCTGAAGCCCTCGGCGCGCCGCGATATGGAGCGCGGCGTCATCGCCTGATTGATGCGGCGCTGCAAAATCCGGTCGAGCGTTGATTTCGCTTGGCGGATGGTGTGTGGCGACCAGCCAGTTCACCACCATCATGGCCAGCCGGCCGAGGGCGCTCACTGGAACTTGACCACTTGATCCTGGTGGGTGTCAGGCGAATGCAGCCGGCGTCGGTGACCTCAGATCGGTGGGGCCGGGTCGTGTGCACTCCAGAGCGGATCGGGGTGAGCAGCGAGTTCGGCGACCGCGAAGGGTCGGAAGCCTTTCACGACCAGGTACACACCGAGCGAGAACTCCCAGAGCCCGATCGGGATCGTGAGGATCCCCGTTGGTGCCGAGCTTCGGTCCCACAGGTCGAACAGGACACCGGTCTGGGCCAGGAGGAGCAACGGTGCCCCGATCAGGCCGACGACCGGCAGCATCCGCGGCACCAGGCGCGACTTGTACAGCAGCGTCCCCAGCAGGAGCGCGTTGATGGCGGGCATGATGCTCTGTCCGACGAGGAACGTGCCGTCATAGGTGCCGACCAGCGCATTGACGGTGGCGACCGAGTCCGCTCCGGCTCCGTCGCGTCGCAACGTCACGATGGTGAGCATGCATGCGACACCGACGAAGATCGTGGCCCCTTCGAGGACCCGTGCGCCGACGAGGCCCATCGCGGCGGCCTCGCTCTGGCGTTTGATCACCGGGAACAACACGACTGCCGTGCCGATGCTCGCGAGCGCCACGATCACTTCGAGGATGGCGCCGATGACCACGCTGTTGGCGGACCCGGTGCCCAGGATGAAGCCCGCTTCTCGTGCGGGGTTGTAGAGCACGAGCGTCGGAATTGAGACGAACGTGAACAGGTAGAGCACCCCAGCGGCGAGCGAGGTCGTTCTCATGGGATCCATCGGCATCCGTCGGGGCGATCCCGATCGAGGCGGCGCCGTTCGAGGTGGGCCCGTGCTGGGTGGTTCGGTGACGGCTGCCATGGTCGTGAGTCCCTTCGTTGGAGACCGGAAGGGGAGCCGACCCTGGCGGTGATTCGTGTGCGTATTATACGTACACGAATCAAATGAGTACAGGGGTGAGCTGGTGAGTCGATCGAGGTTCTCGAATGAGACCGTTGAGGGATGGCGCCGGCTTCGTCCCGATCGCGATCTGTCCAGTCTCGGAGTCGTTCACCGGTTGATCTGGAGCGGACGCCTTGCCGAGGAACTCCTCGCACGTGCCGCGGTCGCCAGCGGTCTGAACCGGCGAGGCGACTACGAGGTGCTGGCGCTGCTGCGACGCGCCGAACCCACACTTCTCACGCCCAGACAGGTCGCGCAGCAGTTGCTGACATCGGCCTCAGGCATGACGGGAAAGCTCGACCGGCTCGAGCAGCAGGGGCTCGTCGAGCGCTCACCCGACCCCGAGGACCGCAGGGCAATCAGGCTTGGCATCACCGACACCGGGCGGACTCTGATCGACGAGGCCTTCGACATCAGCCTGTCGATGTACCAGTCCATGCTCGAGAACCTGACGGCCACGGAGCTTGCGAGCATCGAGACGATTCTCGGGAAGCTGCTCACGCGACTCGAAGAGCTCTCCTCCACGCCACCGACCCGTGACGACGAGCCACCGTTGCAGCAACCTTGAGTTCAGAAGCTGTAGCGGTGCCGGCGTTCTTGGCGTGAGCACGCGTCGGCGTTCGTAAGCCGAGCCATAGTCACCGGAGTGGTTCGTCGACCTCGCCAGGACGACGGCGCCGTCTCAGCTCGATGGTTGGCGATCGCTGGGCACACTGGCCGTCATTGTCGAGTGGGGTCGGGCAGCGTGGAGGTCACGGTGATGTCGGCGGCGGTCGCGTCTGATCCGTAGGCGGCGACGTACAGTCCGCGATGGCCGCAGCCGGCGTCGAGCGCGTACACGATCGCTTCGTCGCCCGGATCGCTGGCACCTTCGAAGCGAACGATGTCGTCGATGGTCATTGCGGAGGGATCGTGACTCGCACCGCAGTGCCCGCACACGAGGCGTCCATCGTGCGCGTGGTAGTCCTCGTCGTAGCCAGCGAGCGCGAGACGCGTGGTTGCCTGGCTCAACGTCTCCATTGCATCGCCGTTACTCATGTCATGAACACTACGGCCGGGGTCGTGAAGCACGAGTTCACGCCTCGCTCGGTTGGTCATTCGGCCTGGTTGCCCCGAGCGATCCGGCGTGCGTCCAACACCGTGTCGATCTGCTCGTCGTCGAGACCGAAGTGCCTCGCCGCATCACGCAGCGACGTCTTGTCGTGTTCGGCGCGGCGAACGATCTCGCCCGCGAGGTCATATCCGACGATGGGATTCAGTGCGGTCGCTGACGCCAGTGTGTTGTCAGCCAGCCACGACAGCCGATCCGGGTTGGCCACGATCCCGGTAACGCACCGCTCGGCGAAGAGGCTCATCGCCGCCGACAGGATCTCGATCGAGCCCAACAGGTTCCTCGCAATCAGGGGGACCCGCACGTTGAGCTGGAAGTTGCCCTGCATCGCGCCGATCGTGACCGCCGTGTCGTTGCCGATCACCTGAGCCGCGACCTGCAGCACCACCTCGGCAAGAACCGGGTTGACCTTGCCCGGCATGATCGACGAACCCTTCTGCAGCTCTGGCAGCATGATCTCGCCCAACCCTGCCCGCGGGCCGCTCGCCAACAGGGCAATGTCGTTCGCGATCTTCGTCAATGAGACGGCAACGACCTTGAGCACACCCGAGAACTCGACGAGCGCGTCCCGACTTGCTTGGGCCTCGAACCGGTCGACGGGCTCGACGACTTCGATGCCGAATCGCGCGGCGAGCAGTTCCCGGACTCGGCGTGCGAAGTCGGGATGGGTGTTCAATCCGTTTCCGACAGCGGTCCCACCCAACGGCACGGCCGCGAGGCGAGGCAGCGAACTCTCGACGCGGTCGACGCCGAGCTGCATCTGTTGGGCGAAGGCCCCGAACTCCTGACCGAGGGTGATCGGCACCGCGTCCATCAAGTGGGTGCGACCCGCCTTCACCAGCTCAGCGAACTCGATCGACTTCGCCGCCAATGAGTCATGGAGCGACCTCAACGACGGGACCAATCTCGTGGTCGCCATCTCCAACGCGGCAAGATGGACCGCGGTCGGGAACACGTCATTCGAGCTCTGACCGAGGTTCACATGGTCGTTCGGGTGCACATCGGCACCGGCGACATGGGCAACGACTTCGTTGACGTTCATGTTCGTCGACGTGCCCGAGCCCGTCTGAAAGACATCGACCGGGAACTGTTCGGCATGGCCTCCGGCGCCGATCTCGTCGGCCGCAGCCGACACGCGACGCCCGATCTCGACGTCCAAGACGCCCAGCTCCACGTTCGCCGTCGCAGCGGCAGACTTGATCCGGCCCAGCCATCGGATGACCGAAGCAGGCACTTGCTCCCCAGAGACGGGGAAGTTGGCGACTGCCTTGCGTGTCTCGGATCCCCAGTACTCGACCATCAACGCTCCTGGCGTGTGCGACTCGGCCGAAACACGACGACGCGAACGTCGCCCCGTCGACCGTCGTCGAGCCCGCCTCACAACCTAGGCACTTCGCGAACAGGCCACAAACGGTCGGGCTGGCCGACTCCACGCGACGTCACCACTGGCCAGGTCGTTCGGCAAGCGGGGCGTTTCGACAGTGAGGGCAGGCGATGGTGCGAACCGGGTGGGCGTAGTGTGGTGTGTGTTCAGGCGTTCGCTTCCTGGATCCACCGCGGGTTCGTCCTCGGAGAGGGGTTGGCGTGTCGCACAAAGAGGTCCATCGCACGCATCGGATCGGCTGGCTGCGCGCAGCCGTGCTCGGAGCGAACGACGGGATCGTTTCGACGGCGAGTCTGATCATCGGGGTGGCCGCCTCGGGCGCGTCGCGCAGTGCGGTGCTGGTGGCGGGCATGGCAGGGTTGGTTGCGGGAGCGATGTCGATGGCGGCCGGTGAGTTCGTGTCGGTGAGTTCGCAGGCCGACACCGAGTCCGCCGACATCGAACGCGAGCGGACCGAGTTGCGCGATGACCCCGAACGCGAACTCGAGGAGTTGAGCCTGGTGTACGAGGCGCGCGGGTTGGATGCCGCTCTCGCTCGGCGTGTTGCCGAGGGGCTGATGGCGCACGATGCACTCGGCGCGCACGCTCGAGACGAGCTGGGGATCTCCGACACGATGACCAGCGCGTCCGGTGCAGGCGGCCCTTACATCGGCGGCCACGTTCGCAGCTGGGGCGGCGCTGCCGCTGTTGGCCGCTGCGTTGGCATCGGGTGCAGCGCAGGTTGCCGTCGTTGCGATCACGGCGCTTGTCGTGCTCGCAGTCCTGGGCGCGGTTGGCGCAGGAGCCGGGGGTGCACCGGTGCGTGCTGCTGCCGTTCGTGTGACGTTCTGGGGAGCGCTGGCGATGGCGGTCACGGCGTTGATCGGAACCGCGTTCGGCGCAGTGGTCTGACGGATCGACCTGTGATCCGATGAGTCCCGACTCGATTCCCGACCTCGCCGCGGTTGCTGCGATGGGTGTCGACGATGCGCTCGAGTTGATCGAGACGTCCACTGACGGCCTCACCCAACAGGAGGCGACGCGGCGACTGGAGTTGTATGGGCCGAACGCGGTGCGATCTCACCGGGTCCAGCCGTTCGTGATTCTGGCTCATCAGTTCGCGAACCCGATCCAGTTGCTGCTCCTGGCCGCGGCAGGTGTGTCAATGGTCGTTGGGGAGCGGACCAACGCTGCGATCGTGACGTTGATCGTGTCGTTGAGCGTCGTCTTGGGCTTCGTCAACGAATTGCGGTCAGAGCGAGCGGTCGAGGCGCTTGCACGACCGTGTCCGACATCGCTGCACCGTTCACCGCGCCGGCGTCGATAGCGAAATCGATGTGACCGATCTGGTCCCCGGTGATCTCGTTCGGTTGGACCTCGGCCAGATCGTCCCGGCCGATCTGCGAGTCGTCGAAGCCACCGCGCTGGAGTGCGACGAGGCGGTCCTCACCGGTGAGACGCTGCCGGTCGCCAAGACCGTCGAGGCGGCGGCACCGGGCGACTCCCCGCTCGATCTTCCGTCGTGTGCGTTGATGGGCACCATCGTCCGGTCCGGTTCCGGCCTCGGAGTGGCGGTGGCGACCGGCGGCGCGTCGGCGTTCGGCCGGATCGCGGTGCAGCTCGGCGAACGTCACGAGCGAACCGCGTTCGAACGCGGCATCCGATCGTTCACGAACCTGCTGGTGCGGATCACCGGCGGTCTGATCGTGGTGATCGTCGCGATCAACCTCATCCGTGGTCAATCGATCCTGAACACCGCGCTGTTCGCCCTCGCAGTCGCGGTCGGGTTGACGCCGCAACTCCTCCCCGCGCTCGTCTCGCTGTCGCTCGCACGCGGTTCGCAGCGGCTCGCCGAGCAGGACGTGGTCGTCAAACGTCTCGTCGCGATCGAGGATCTCGGCAACATCGACGTGCTGTACACCGACAAGACCGGCACCCTCACCGCAGGCCGCATCACCCTGCAACGCTCGACCGGTCCGACCGGTGACGACGATGTCGGCGTCTGGCGGCTCGCTCGACTGTGCAGCGACGTCACCCTCGACGGCGACCTCGTCAGCGGCGGCAACCCACTCGACCGCGCACTGTGGGACGACCCGACCGGACCCGTCACTTCTGGCTCGACACGCCTTGCGCTGCTCCCGTTCGATCACGACCGACAGCTGACCAGCGTCCTCGTCGACGACGCGTCGACCGGCCGCATCCAGATCACCAAGGGCGCCCCCGAAGCGGTACTCGGTCGCTGCTCGACGATCCCAAACGGCGCCCAGTCCTTCCTCGACGATGCATTCGCCGCCGGGTTGCGGGTGATCGCGGTGGCCACCGCGACTCGGCTCGCAACGGACCGTCTCGACGCGGCCGACGAGGCCGACCTCGACCTCGCCGGCTTCGTCACGTTCCTCGACCCACCGAAACCCGACGTCGCTGCCTCCATCGACCAACTCAGCAAACTGGGCGTCCGCGTGAAGGTCATCACCGGCGACAACGCAGCCGTTGCCGGTCACCTCTGCGAACAGATCGGTCTGCCCGTCACCGGAGTACTCACCGGGGCACAGATCGCCGCGCTCGACGATGATGCGCTGGCCGCGGCACTTGCCGACACGACCGTGTTCGGGCGCGTCACGCCGGATCAGAAGGCTCGCATCATCCGCGCCGAACGCTCCCTCGGCTCGACGGTCGCGTTCCTCGGCGACGGCGTCAACGATGCCGTCGCACTCCACTACGCGGACGTCGGCATCTCCGTGGACACCGCCACCGACGTCGCCAAGGACGCGGCGAGCATCGTGCTGATGCGCAAGGACCTCGGCGTGCTCGCCGACGGGGTGATGGAAGGACGCCGGATCTTCGCCAACACCATGAAGTACGTCCTGATGGCCACGTCGTCGAACTTCGGCAACATGTTCAGCCTCGTCGGCGCGTCGCTCATCGTGCCATTCCTGCCGCTACTGCCCACGCAGGTGCTGCTCAACAACCTGCTCTACGACGTGAGCCAGACGACCATCCCGTCCGACAACGTCGACGAAGCACAACTCCGCCGACCCGCCCACTGGGACATCGGCTTCATCCGCCGATTCATGACCGTGTTCGGACCATTGAGCTCGCTGTTCGACTTCGCCACCTTCGCCATCCTGATCGTCGCGTTCGGCGCCCGCAGCAACGCCGACCTGTTCCGATCCGGATGGTTCGTCGAATCCCTCCTCACCCAAACCCTCGTCGTGTTCGTCATCCGCACCCGCCGCACACCGTTCTGGACCAGCCGCCCGGCCCGACCGCTGCTCGTCTCCACCCTCGGCTGCGCAGCGATCGCCATCGCCTTCCCCTACAGCCCGCTGGCTGGCACCTTCGGATTCACCCAACCGTCACCGGCACTGCTGGCCACGATCGTCCTACTCGCGGCCGCCTACCTGATCTTGGTCGACACCACGAAGCGATGGTTCTACCGACACCTCCCCGAACCCACGACTCCGCTCGCCATCGCCCACCCCCACACACGCCGACGCACCGAGAGACGCGCAGCGCGATTCACCAGTCGCTCCACCCCGCGATCCTGACCGAATCGCCAGAACCTGGATCCGACACGTGCTGCCGGGCCACCCGAACAGCCCCACCAACTGGTCGGCGCTGCCGATCCCGAGTTCTCGGATCTCCACGCCCCAAGTATCGCAGTGTCGCAATGGATGAGTTGACTGTCAGGACCCTCGAAGGCCGCGACGGCATGACGATCACGTCCTCGGGGCACGACCCCACCGAGGCGCAGTGAACGTTCGATCAGCGCGACGTTGACGGCAACACCTCCGATGGCAAGTCGGCGGTGATCGCACTCCCTGAGAAAACTCGTCGGCTTCGACGACCGTCGATTGCGAGACTTCTCCGATGACGGCCATGCCCGACGCAATTGAAGCGAACCCGCTGATCCTCTCGCGGTGGCGACCTGACGACGTCGACGACGTTCTCGCCGCCGTGCTGGCGAGCCTCAACGAACTCCGACGATGGATGGACTGGGCCCAGACCATGCCAACGCGCAACGAGCAGCGCGAAGTCCTCACCGAAGGTCGTGCCGCATTCGAAGCCGGCACCGAATTTGGATATGTGTTCCGCGAGTCATCGACCGGCGCGCTCGTAGGCGGCGGCTGCTGTCGACAGCGACAGCGGTGTGGGAGCCCTTGTGAGGGTCGATCCCGATGGTGATGGTCATGGGTCAATGCCTTTCTCGGTGGTGGAAACCGAGGTGGGCACTCCTGATTCGGGTCGATCGTGCTCTCGCCTCTTTCGAGCCACACCACGGCGAAGGAAACCGGTCGGCAAGCAGCTCGATCCAAAGCCAACCCAGCAGGGCGACAGGCACATAGAGAGCCCACCAACCGGCAACCTTCGACGCTACGACAGCCGCCGCAACGCACTCCCATCATCAATCAGGCACGTATTCGCTCGGCCAGGTGCGCGAGAACGCGCTGCAGGACGGCAACTACGGCGAGAGCCAATCGCTCCCGATCTCGAGCGATCTGAGGCGCTCGCCGATACCGGGTGCCTCAGCGCTGCGACTCGTTAGTCTCCGGCGATGGTTGTCCGATGGTTGACCGCCGCGGCCATCGTGGTCAGCGCTGCGCTTGTCGGCCTCGTTGCCTGGATCGTGGGACTCACGGGCCTTGCCAACAGAGCCGAGTCCATGTGCTTCGCCGATCTCGACGATCATCCCGGATACGGCGCGTATCGGATGTCCAGCGAGCTGTGGTTGCCATCGTTTGAATGCCGCCTGGCGGGAAACTCGATGGAGCCGATCTTCGTGCAGCACCCGCTCGAAGCGTTCGTGGCATTCGGCTGGGTCCTGGTGGTCCCCGTCGTGTACGCGATTGCGATACTCGCCCTCACGCTGAGGTGGACGCGTCAGGCTCGCTGACAGCGGAGTAGAACCACTCCACGAGAGGGTTCTCAATACCGACTCTCAGGGCCAACTGATCCGATCGATATCAACCGACGCCGTCGCTCGAATCACCCGCCCGAGATCGGCACGTCGGCGCTCGGCCACCCGCTCCTGAATGTGCAAGCGGCAGCGGCAGCGGTGCGGGCGATCGCGTGTACCGGTTCTTTCGCTCGCCTGGGGCGGTGCGGGCACCCCAGTCGAGGTCTGTGTCGAGATCGAGGGAGATCAGCTCGATCGCTCCATCCGGCGATGCCTGACCGACGACGGCGTAGGCGCGGACGACAACGCCGGTCGCGATCAAGACGCGGTAGTCGTCGCGACCCTGGATCAAGGCGGGCAGCTCATCGAATCCGACGGCGAACTTCTCCACGATCTCCAGCAGTTCGAACGTCTGGAAGTCACTCGTCGACGGCTCACCGTTCGGCCCCCGGTCATTTGGAAGTTGGCGGTCGAGATCGTGGAAGAAGTCAAGCGTCGCGCGCACCTCGCGACGTTCGCCGCTCACCCGAGCTGAGATTCCGATTCTGCGATGCGCTGCTCGACTCTCGCTCGCGCCCGCTCAACGAGTCCTTGGGGCGCCTCGTCGAGATTCGTGACAATGCTCGCCTCGAAGAGAGCACGACGCTCGGGCGGACTCATCGCTTCGAGTTCAGCGGCGGTCACCACATTCTCTGGCACCTCGGCATGCTACATCGCGCCCCGACGCCGGAGACCGACGAACACACCGTGGACATCTGCGACGAGCTGCGAGGCGCAGAATGGCAGACGCGCGACCACCGTCAGCCTGAGCGAAATCGGCACGTCAGCGAACGGTCAGATCGCGATGACAAACAACTGCCGGGTTGAACGGTCGGCGGTCATCGAAGAGACCCGACCTTGGTTCCGGTGCTCGGCTCTACGGCGTCGCTCCCCGTGACTATCGCTCGCTCGAAGCCGTTCGCAGCACGGGGTCAGCTCGAGCAGTCGAAGTCGCCGAGGGGATATTGGTCAAGGAGGTGGGGGTACACCGGGGCGTTATCGTAGGACGGACCCGACGGAGCTTGAGTAACTGAGCACTGGCCGGTGGACCGATCTCGTTCAACCCAACGCTGGGGAGTCCATTGGTCGACCTCTGTCGCTTCGACCGCCTCAGTCACGGATTCCATGAACGAGCGGAACGGTTCAGCGCTGAGGTCGTGGATGAGCCAGGTTCGGTCGTCGACGATCAGCATGCGCGGGATTCCGTCCTCGGGACGCTGGTCCAAACCGATCTCCGCGTCGTCCGGAAGCGCGTCGGCGGCCTGACGAATGGAATCGATCTGTGCCGGGTCAAGTAACGCTTCGATCGGGCGGCGTTCGGCAACTCCGTCGACGACAGTTTCGTCGACCTCCGCGAACGCTGAACCATCGCGGTAAGCCACGAGGAGTGGCCCCCAGACGAACTCGTCGATGTTGTTCCCCAGCTCGTACTGGCCAATCTGTACGAACACGTCGTCGGCGGCCTCGGCCAAGCCGTCCAGCTCAACCGTGTCTCGCTCATCTGGTTCGGGTGGCAATCCTGCCGTGATGAGATCCTCGACGGAGGACGACGTCGTTTCCGCGGCGGTTGACTGCGACGGATCGGTGCTGCACGAGGCCACGGTGAGCAAGACCAGTGCGAACCCACCCGCGGTCGGTATGGACCACCGTGGCGTAGAGCGCATCAACGACTACCCAGTCGCCCATCCCGCCGTTGATCGTTGTTCGGCCGCCAGGATCCCACGACCCGATTCTTGCACCGATAGCTCCGCATCGACGGGCGGCCTCGGCGTTCACGTCAGCAGAGATCACCAATTACCCAGAACGGGATCTACAAGGACTGCATCCGCCGCCGCGCTCCCGATGCACAGCGCATAACACCACCCGCACAGCGGGCCCGCAAAGAGCGCAGTACGGCATACCTGTGGAGCGTTGAACCCGTCAAGAGGTGTTCGGTGCTGGTGGCCTGGTGGTCCGGGCCGGTGGCCCGGAGGGGTTGGGCGCGCACCGTCGAGGTCCGCCGACAGTCTGACGACATCGACATCGTCATCGTCGGGAACCTGGTGTCGTTGCCCTCCCTGTTGCAGAGGCCGGGCGGTCCCGGGGGGCACTGGGTTGGACAAGCTTCGTGTCCTCGATGGTGAGGAAGCAGCAGCCCGATCCTGTTCGGGTGCCTGGGGCATACCTTCGTCACGCCCCACTCGGGGGTGACATGAAGCTGTCCGGTGACGACCGGGCGAGCTCATTCACATGAGCCGACCGCGCTGTTGCGGGTCATGCCGTACTGCGAGCTGCGCCCGGTCGTGCCCGACTCACGCCGCGTCGGCAGGCGAGACAGCGGATCTCGCCGTCGCGGCATTCCGTAGTAGACGAGGGTGAGGAGTTGACGCGCGGCGCAGCAACGCGTCCGATGTTGACGCCACGACGGGCCGCGATGCGGATCTTCACCGCGGCGAGGCGTTGTTCGCAGTAGCGGTTCGACACGGCCTCGACCGCTGCCCAGCGCACCAGTCGTGATCCTTGTTTGGTGATGTGTCCGGAGTGGCTGTGGGCGTCGGACTCGCGCAGCTTCGGGGTGAGCCCGGCCCAGGAACACAACCGGGCAGGGTTCGGGAATCGGTGGATGTCTCCGATCTCGGTGACGAACACTGCGGCCAGCACGTTGCCGACACCGCCGATGTGTTGGATCGCTCGATATCCCGGATTGTCGCGTGCAGGTGGCGGTGGATGCGGGCGTCGGCCTGGTCGATCTCACGGTCATACATCTCGATGAGGTCGCGCAGCGACTCGATCCGGTTCGTGTAGGCATCAGCGAGGTCGAGTTCGTCGAGCCAGCGTTGACCGAGCGGACCCCAGATCACCCCCATCTCGGGGATCACACCTTCTTTGCCGAGCACCTGATGCACCTGGGACTTCAACCCGGCCCGCAGCCGCGACAGCTTGTGCCGGTAGCGCACCTCTTCGCGCAGCTCACGAATCTTCGGTGGTGCGATCCACGCTTCGGGGAGCCGACCCATCCGCAACAGATCGGCCAACAACGTCGCATCCGCGATGTCGTTCTTCACTCGCCGGTTCTCATAGGCCGCGATCCCCAACGGGTGTGCGAGATGCAGCCGATACCCGCACTCGGCGATCACATCAGCAGCCCAATACCAGCCCCACGTGGCCTCCATCGCCACCTCCGCATCCGGCCCCGCAGCAGTCAGCTCACGGGCCAACTCAGCAGGCGAGTTGTCGATCCTCGACCACGACACCCGATCGCCGGCGGCGTTGAGCACCACCACCACCGAGCGTCGCCGGTGCAGGTCAATCCCTACGTATGATCCCATCAGAGTCTCCTTCGCTCGAACGGTTTGATTCAGCAACCTCGAGTCTTCACCCGACCCGAGGCCCAAACCAGAGCGAAGCGAGGCTCGAACACGCCACGCCAGCTCCACATGGCATCACGTCTGCGAGCGGTCAGGCGCGCGATATCAGCGGGCCGAAGGGCCAACGACGGAGTGAGCGGAGCAAACTGTCGACGTGGGGCAAGCCGAGGGCTTCGACTGGTCGAGGCGCAAGAACGGTGACGTGGTGATCTCCCATCACGGTCGCGTGGCCACGACTCTGCGTGGCGGTCGCGCCGATCAGTTCGTCGAGGACGTCGTCGACGCGGACGAGCAAGAACTGATGGCCCGACTCACCGGCAACTACAAACGAGGCAACGAGCGCGACTCGCAGAGGCACCCTCGCAATCGGGGACGGCGGTAGAGAACACCGAGGGATCTCTCGCCATCGGCGGTGTGGCGGCGGTCTCAACCCGCAGCGCGACCGCTCAGTATCAACACTGCTTCGTGGCGTCGCGACCGCTCGAGATCGGCACATCGGCGCACGGCCACCCCCCCCCAGAATGTGCATTGCTTCGTGGACACCGGTCAGCGATCGCGTCGTGCCGGATTTGATCGCGCAGTTTGCACTCAACTCCGAAGACGCATGTCGCGGAACGTGATCGTGGGTGCCGAGGCTGAGATCAAGCGATGGCGCGTGAGGCGCGACACGCTTGATGCGTGCCTGCGAGCGACAGCCAGCCCAGTGGTGTCCCGGCCATTCACTGCGCGAGCTCACTGTTGGGTCGGCTGTGTTGCCGACGCCTCCGTCGCGTTGGTCAACTGGTGACGCCTTGTCAGCCACGCCGTGTGTGGGTAACGTGATGTAGCGGTCGCCGGCCGCTGACGCTTGCTCCGGACCTTGGCAAGAGACCCGAGAAGGGCCTCTTTTGAACGCCGACCATCCCTTGCGTCGCATGCTCCTCGCAGCGAGCGCCACGAGTTTCGTCGTGGGTGCGGTCGTGTGCGCCGCCCTGTTGCTATACGTCAACCCGAACGGTGTACCTCGGGTTGCGGCCGGTGTGTTGCTCGGCTCGCTCGTTGTCGCTGTCGCAGCCGGCAAGTACCTCAAGCGCCGCACCGCCACCAGCGGGCCGGAACGTTCTCGCCCCGCCTCGCCGTTGCAGCTGCCGATACCGACGCCGTACCTGCTGCCTCGGCAGGTATCCGACGACTACTGGTATCCGGCGGCACCCACCAGAGACAGCGCGAGCACGATACTCCGCGGGCCCGGCCGTGATCGCGACGTCGCACGCCTGAATGCAGCCTTCGAGTCCTCAGACGCAGCCAGACAGGCACGCTTCCAACTGGAGATGGACCGTGTTCACCGCCCTGGCAGAGGGCCCAGCACTTCCGAGCGATGGCAGCGCCTCTCGCTCACTCACCATCGAGCCCGCACGCCGAGACACTACGGGCCCCAACGACACCCACATATCATGCGAACTGTGGGCGCTTCAACTGCCGAGCTGTCAGCGCATAATCCCACCTCGCCGGACGGACCCGACCTGTCCGGAAACGGCACGTCCGATCGGTCGCCCCCGCTCCAGATACGCGGTTCGGTCCCTGCATCCTGGACATCTTGGCGGGCGCTCTCCGCAGCCGGATCCGGGACGGGTCCGAAGCCGTCGCGGCGTCGCGAACATCGAGCCCGGCGCAAAGGCCGAAGTCGAGTGGTCGTTGTCGGCCCGAGATCGAAATTCTGCGCTCCGGACATGTGCGAGGCTCCTTCGATGGCCGGCGATCGCAGTGCCAGATCTGTGCTGGCTTCATCGTTCTCGTTGATTTCGCCGGAATCCCATCGTGTTATCGGGAGATCTCGACGGCGAATCCTCGATTCCGGGCAATGCGGCGGGCATCGTGGTCAGTTGTCGCGCTCTGCCAGTCTCTTGATCTCGAGCATCATCTTGCGGCTCATCACGAAGCTGATCGCCTCGATCGGGAAGCGTTCGAACGTGAGCCGGCTCTTCCAATCCGGCGAGTGGTCGTAACGGCCCCTGGTGAGGAACCGGCTGCCACCATCGTGGCCGGGGTGGACGACGAACTGCCAGGTTGACACTCCCCAGCTTTGCTCGGCACCGACATCGACGTGTGACCCGCAAAGCACGAGAGCGTTCGGTGGATCGACGATCTCGACGCGAATCGGCGGTGCGGTCGGATGCAGGGAGATGTCGTCGCCCACCACCGGATGCTGGTGGGCGGGGAGGATCTCCGTTGTGTTGGTGATCTTGCACCCAACCATGTTCTCGAGCGTCTGATACGTGTAGAAGCCGCCGCAGCCCTGCCCGATTTGAGCGATCCACGGCCACACATCCTCCGGCGAAGCACCGACGGCGATTCCCAGGGTGTACGACCACTTGGGCTCGGGCACGAGCTCATCGCCCGGCAGCGAATCAGTTGCCTCTGTTCCCACCGTGCCCCAGCGCAGCCGCCTCCGCCCGATGAACGGGGTGGCGACCAGGTTCCACATGATGAGCGTGGCGCCCTCGAGCGCAGCCAGCACGCCGACACCCGGCGCGGGGTCTTGCGATGTCCAAGCCGTCTGTTGTCCACTTCCCCTCCGGCCGCCATGACGCCCTCCTCGATGTCCCCGAACATTTTGATGCAGCGTGGAATTGTCTGACGAGCGCGACAGAAGCCGGCGCGGAGGTGGCGTTCATCACCTGGCTGCTGGTCACGGGGGTACGTTCTCCTCGGCGGGACATCGCCGTGCCACCGGCCGCCATGCCGACTGCACCGGCCTGTGACGAGGTTCGACTCGTGTCGAAGTAGGCCACGATCTGCCGCTGCGCCCGCATGGTTCGGCAACGATGGTGGCGAGTCGCATGGAACCCGATCCGTGCGGTTTGCCCGGCGATGCCGGTCCGGTCAGCCATCGGGATGTTCGGACCGGAAGAGTTCCCAGGCATCGACGACTGACCCATCAGGCAATTGACACATCGGTTCAGGACCCGACGTCGTACCGCCCTGCTCCTCGCAGAAGACCGCAGCCGGGTTCGGCATCCCGGGCTCGTCGTTATCGTCATCGCTGCACCCACCGGCGAAGGACAGCACCGCCGTTGCGATGATCACGACGACCAGACGCGTCTTCATACATCGATCTTCCGACGGCCCTGAGTGCACTCACCAGAGGATTCAGGCCCATCAGTGGCCCGACACCTCTGACATCAGCTCGGCGCGATCGGAGCCAACCGCGGTTCCCATCGGTGAGACCGGGCCGAGTGCCGCAACGGGCGACCCCGTACGCGCCCATACTCGGCCGGTGACCGTTGCGGCGCACGAGGACGACGCCCGCGGTTGTCAGTTCGGGGTCTGCAACAGGTCGAGCTCGGTGGCTGCCCGGCTGTATCCGCCCTTCACGAGCACGCGAGTCACTGACGGGTCTGCGGTCGTGATGAGCAGGATCTGGTCGAGGTCATCTCGTCCAGCGCGTAGGCGGGCCGTTGGACTCTGTGGGTTCGACGGCGGGGGGCGGACGATCAACCTGAGAGGAGCGTTCTACCCGAGCAGGCATCTCGCCTGGCGCTCCTGGAGGAGGTGTGCGATGAACGGGATTGACAGTCTTCACCGCTCCACGGGTGACGAGCAGCAGCAACGGGAGGCTCGCGCGACGCAGTTGGTGCGACGAGCTTGGTGGTCCCTTGCGCTGTTTCCCGTGTCGTTCGTGGCGGCGTCGTTGCTAGGAGGAGTCCTGCTGGCAGCGATGGGTCACGATCCTGACTCCGAGACCACCCCGCCGTGGGGGCCGACCCTGGCAGCCGGAGTGCCCGCGATGATGGTCATGATCCTTCCCGCGCTGGCCGCAGCATGGTTCGGTCGGCGAGCCCAAGAGCTCGGGCAGCCGAACGGTCGAGCGGCGACGGTCACCGGGTTGGCGCTCGCAGGTGCGCTCGTCATGCTGAACGTCGCTGCCGCCGTGTTCAGCCGCTGATCGTGCGGACCGGACCTCGCCGGCACCGCATCGCTACGACCTGGTGGCACATCACGCGAGGCAGTCGTGCAGATGGAGAACGCATCTCCGCGGATTCGACCCACTCCGCACTGGATCCCCCGCTGCGGGCGAAAGCATTCCCACTCGCCCAGGATTTCGAGCCCTTCGACACTGTGAGCTTCGAGGATTGGAGCGCACGATGAGGTCGGAACGAGGTGTGCGCGATGCCTACCAAGAAGCATGTCGATCGGAGCGACGACGTTGCGCGCTCCGGACAGTGGGTCGGTCGTGGCTGGGCCGCCGTCGCTCTGATCCCGGTGTTCTTCTTTCTGGCCGTTGCGCTGGGGTACGTCGTGTATGACGTGTTTGGCTACCAGCCGGAAAACGACGACGCGCCCTTCTGCGTGGATCTGATCTGCACCGTCACCATCAGTGTCATCGGGCTGGTGACGTGATCATGTCCCGTCGACCGATGGTCCGCAACTGGTTCTGCGCCGGACTCGTCATTGTCGCGCTCAGCTCGGGTTGCAGTTCGGCGTCCACCGAGCCGTCCGCTGCGACCGCTGCATTGGAACCGTCACTGTTGACGATCGACGATGTCGGTGACGATTTCGAGGTGGAAGGGCGCGATCAGTTCGGAGCGAGTACCGATGTGGCGATCAGTTTCTGCCCGGACTCCGACTTCGGATTCGAGGAGGTCGGAGGGGTCAGTGTCCGTTTCGTGTGGGCGACCGATGGCCGTGACCCGATGAAGCTCTTCGAGACGCTGCGCATCGTCGAGGCCGACGAAATCGGTGGGCTCATGTCGGGTCTGGAAGCCGCTGTTGCCGTGTGTGACGGTGTCGAGTGGACCGACTACGGCGACACCTACTCGTGGGCTCCCCTCGACCCACCTGAGATCGGTGATCAGCGGGTCGCGGTGCAGTCTCCCGGTCAGAGGCCACCGACGGGCAGGTTCGACCTCAATCGAAGGGTCTGGATCGCCGATGGGGACGTCCTCGTCGAGATCGTGACGTTCGAAACCCTCGATGGGGCAACTGACGCGCCGTTGATCAGCGACGAAGAACTCTTCCGGATCGCGACCACCGCAGTCGACCGCCTCCCCGGTTGAGCCCGCTCTCACGCTGGTGGATCTGTTGAGAGAGCCCTTGTCATCGGAGGATCGAGGGGCGTTGGTCAGAATACCCGTCCGAGGGCGAAGGCGCGTTCCAGGTATCCATAGGCGAAGACACGTTCGAGCCAACCCTTGAGGATGGCCGGCACGCTCATCCGGAACACCGGGGCGACGAGATTCAGCCCGTGTGCCCGTGCGACCCTGGTGTGCGCGCACGTCCGCGGGCTGGTCCGCTTCGAACATTTCGACGATCTCGGCGACGTTCTTGTGCTTCGCCCATCGCTTGGCCATGAAGCGTTCGAGCGGATTGCCTGCGCCGCCGATGAGCATGCGCTCGAGCGTGTCCCGGTCGAGGGTGCCATCGGGCAGGGTGTGGTGATGAACTGGGTGGCGTCGCGCAGTGAGAACACCGGGTCGAAACCGAAGGCGTAGAGGTCGAGCACCTCGGATGAGTGGCCTGCGTCGGCCAGGCCCCGCACGATCTCATCGCCCACGGCGTGGGTGAAGGACTTCGGGTTGGGGTGGGCGTACACCACCAGCACATGATCGGGGCTCGAGTCGTTCACCGGGTCGCCTCCGTTTCGTCGTGGTGCAACGTCGGTCAGGCGCGCTCGACCATCGCTGCGACATGCTCGGCGACGCGTCGTGCAAGATGGGGAGCGTCACGGGGTGCCACCTCACGCCGGATCAGAGTCCTCGTCATGCGGTGGTCGCGGGTTCGTGTCCGGGGCCATCGGAACCACGACAGATGCACCCGTGACCCGTGGCGGCACCGACGACTGGAAGGATCAGAGAATGAGCACACTCGCGGCAGGCCTCGACCCGAGGGAGTGGGATCCGCGCGACCCGTCGTTCCGGCACGACCCGGTGCCGTGGTATCGGGCCCTCCGGGAGCGCGCGCCGGTGCACCACCATCCCGACGTCGGGTACGTCCTGTCGCGGCACACCGACATCGACCGGCTGTTGCGCGACGAACGTTTCGGGGTCGCGACACCGAGCCCGTGGCGTGAGGGCTTCGCATCGATCGCACCACCGTCGATGCGGATGATCTCCGAGAACATGTTGTTGTTCGCCGATCCGCCGCAGCACTCGCGGGTCCGCTCGCTCGTTGCCCAGGCCTTCACGCCGCGGCGGGTCGAAGCGCTGCGACCACGGCTCACCGACATGGTCGGCCGGATGCTCGACGATCTCGCCGACGCGGCGTCGTTCGACGTGATCGACGAGATTGCGGGCCCGTTTCCGATCATGGCGATCACCGAACTGCTCAACGTGCCCGAGAGCGACCGTCACCACCTCCACGACTGGACCGTTGCACTCACCGCCTTCGACGAGCTGCCGATCGACTTCGACGCGTTCCCAGCTGCCGCCGCGGCGGCGGATGCGTTCGTCGCCTGGGCCGACGAGCTCGTCGAGATGCGCCGCGGCAATCCCGGCGACGACTTGATCTCGGCGCTCATCGCCGCCGAGGACGACGGCGAGAAGCTCTCCCACGACGAACTGCTCGCCATGATCGTCCTCCTGCTCGTCGCCGGACACGACACGACGATGAGCCTGATCTCGACCGGGATCTGGCTCCTGCTGCAGCACCCCGATGCCGCCGCCGACGTCCGCGACGATCCGGGAGCGGCGTCGGGCGCGATCGAGGAGATCCTCCGGTACCTCGGACCCTTGCAGGTCGCCTCCGGGGGCGGACGGTGGCCGAAGGAACCCGTCGCGCTGCATGGCCAGACCTTGGAACCCGGCACCGCGGTGCGGTTGCTCCTCGGGTCGGCGAATCGCGATCCTGAGGCCTTTGATGACCCCGACCGATTCGACATCCATCGAGCCGACGGCCGTCACCTCGCGTTCGGGAAGGGCATCCACTTCTGCGTCGGGGCCGCACTCGGACGCCTGGAGGGCGACGTGGTGATCCCGGCGGTCCTGCGGCGTTTTCCGCACCTGTCGCTCGTCGAAGCCGAACCCAGGTGGCGAGCGAGCTTCGTGACCCGCCAACTCGCGACCCTGCCCGTCGCCACCCAGTAGGCGCAGCCGGTCCGACGCCTTCAGCTTCACGACGCGCCGCCGGCCGTGGCCTCGAGTTCGCACCCGAGACCACGACCGGAACGGTCGGGTCAGAGAGAGCCGACGGCGTCGAGGATCACGTTGGCTGTCGAGCTCACGAACACACACACGGTGCCCGTCGCCGACAACTCCACCATCACCTCGTTCGCCACATTCCGACCCGGCTGATAGTTCACACTCGACGTCGGCGGCTGCACACCACAACCGAACGCCGTCGCATAGCCGTTCGACTCGGCACCCGCAATCGTCAGGTTCGCCATCACCGCCACGGCATCAGCAGGAATCCCCACCCGACCCGCAACCGGCACCTCGACCATCGAACCACCCGCCACCGGATCCGGCCGAGTGTCCTCGAGCCTCGCCGGAGTGATCAGGTGAGCGTCCGACCCGGCCGGCACGTAGCCGACGGCATCGAGGATCACGTTGGCTGTCGAGCTCACGAACACACACACGGTGCCCGTCGCCGACAACTCCACCATCACCTCGTTCGCCACATTCCGACCCGGCTGATAGTTCACACTCGACGTCGGCGGCTGCACACCACAACCGAACGCCGTCGCATAGCCGTTCGACTCGGCACCCGCAATCGTCAGGTTCGCCATCACCGCCACGGCATCAGCAGGAATCCCCACCCGACCCGCAACCGGCACCTCGACCATCGAACCACCCGCCACCGGATCCGGCCGAGTGTCCTCGAGCCTCGCCGGAGTGATCAGGTGAGCGTCCGACCCGGCCGGCACGTAGCCGACGGCATCGAGGATCACGTTGGCTGTCGAGCTCACGAACACACACACGGTGCCCGTCGCCGACAACTCCACCATCACCTCGTTCGCCGCATTCCGACCCGGCTGATAGTTCACACTCGACGTCGGCGGCTGCACACCACAACCGAACGCCGTCGCATAGCCGTTCGACTCGGCACCCGCAATCGTCAGGTTCGCCCGGACGGCCACGGCATCAGCAGGAATCCCCGCCCGACCCGCAACCGGCACCTCGACCATCGAACCACCGGTGATCGGACCGGTGCCGACGAACATGCCGTCGGGTGCGATCCAGCCGGGCCGCGTGTCAGCGAGCCTCGCCGGCCAGACGAACGACATGAACGGTGCGATCGTCCACGGGTGCGTCGTCGAGGCGTAGTTGCCGGCGGCATCGAAGGCTGCCAACAGGAAGCTGTGTTCACCTGCCTCGAGGTCGGCGTACGACATCGGGTCGGCACAGGCCGAGAGTGGCGCACCGTCCAGCGAACACAACGTGCTGACTGCGCCGGTCACACTGAACTCGAAGGTCGCATCGGTACTCGTCGTCGTGGTCGGCGGCGCAGTGATCAGGTCGATCACCGGAGCAACCGTGTCGACGGTCCACGTCTTGATCGCGGTGCCGCCGAGCGTCGTCGAAACCGCGAACGTGTGCGTCCCATCAGCGAGACCGGTGTAGGTCGTCGGGCTCGCACACGATCCCCACGTGCCGAGATCCAACTTGCACTGGAAGTTGCTGGTCGGCACCGAGGACTCGAACGCAAAGGTTGCCGAGGTCGAATTCGTGATGACGCTCGGCGCCTCGGTGATCGAGACGACCGGTGCTCCGGCCTCGTAGCCGACGATGAACTCGCCGACCGCCGGTCCGGCCCGCACTGCCGACGTCCCGTCGAGGAGTTCGAGCCGGATCTGATAGATGCCGGTGGGCGAACCCTCGCCGATGTTGACGAACCAGGTGATCGCCTCATCGAAGGGGGCCGGCAACGGATCGACCAGTGTCCAGCTCCCGACGAGGTTGCCCGCCTGAAGCTCGAACGGCATCTGCACCGCGTCGGAGAACGCGGTGACCTGTGACGGGAGCACGAAGTCCGTCGGCGCATCGATCGTCATCCGGAGCGAAGCGCCTGGCACCGTCGCACCCACCTCGGGGTTGAAGATCCGTGCGGTCACCGGTTGGGACTCTCCCTGCGCGGTGTAGTCGATCATCGACGTCCACAGCACCGTCAGCTCCGCGGCGTGGACCATCGTCGTCGCCGTGTCCGTGGCCAGCACGTCATCGGGAGGAGCCGCGTCGAGATCGATCAGCTCCAGCGTCAGGGCGTAGCTCCCGAGCGGAGCTCCGTCGGCCACGCTCACGTCGAACATCGTTTCCAACACGTCGCCGGGATCGATCGCGAAGTCCGCGGTCGGTCCCCAGACGCCGACCAGATCGCCGGCATCGAGGGTGAAGTTCACGGGCTCCGTTCCTCCGGATTCCACGGCGGTCATCTGCGCCGCATCGGTGAAGTCGTCCACTGCGTCGATCGTCATCCGGATCTGTGCGTGCTCGACGACCGCGCCGTCCCACGGCATGTAGTGCGACGTGGCGACCTCGACGACCTCGGTCTGGATGATGTCGGTCGGGACGGCGTCCCAGTTCACCGCCGGGTCGCTCAGCGCCGCCGTCTGATCACCACACGTGTTCACACCCACCGGGTCGATGTAGAAGCCGGGGATGACGTCGTTCTGATGGAGCAGCACGATCACCTTGCGGACGTCATCGGCCAGCTGGGCGAATCCCGCGATGTTCGAGACCGTGCCCCCGACGGCAACCGGCGGGAGTTCGTCGAACGCCGCCATGGTCATGATCGGACTGACCTTCCACGTGAGCGTCGGGACGTCGAGCCACGTGGCGCATCCCTGGAACACGTCGGAGCGCGTGTAGTCGAACTCGCCGAAGTCGACGAATTGCTCGGGATCGTTGGGATCATTGCTCAGGAAGCTCAGGTCCCAACCGGCGCTGCTCACGTACTCGTCAGGGATCTCGGTGGCGATGCGGTTGTAGTACTGGACCGAATCGACCGTGATCGGTGTCTCCTTGCCCGCCGCGGTTCCCATCGACGCCGCCGCCAGCATCCAGGTGTTGAACGGATCGACGACCGCAGGTTCGACACCCAATCCGGGGATTGCTCCGGTGGTCATCAGCATCCGATACATCGCGGCGTGCTCCGGCGATGCATCGATCGGGACCCCGTCGACCGTGATCCGACCGGCACCGTCGAGTGTGATGTCGGTGCCCGCCAGCAGCTTGAGCTCCACGTCATTCACCTTGCGCTGGAAGACCGTGTCGGGTTGACGCGCCATGTTGAGACGCTCGAGTTCGGCTTCGGCGACGTAGACCGCGTATGCGGGCTGCGGATCGCAGACCTCGACCTCTTCGCCCTCGGGCGGCGGGGGCGCTCCCGGATCACCCATGAGGGGAATCGGGTACACGGTTCGACCGTCGACCGGGTTGACGACGTCGGAGACGCCCCCGGGGAGCGCGACGGACGAAATCGGTTGGACGCAGTACTGCATCTCCGTCTCGCCCTCGATCTCGCTCGGAACCTCGAACTCCTTCAAGATCGGCACGCCGTCTTCGTCTCGGAGAATGACCACGAGATCGGCGAACTCATCGCCGGTTCCGGACGAACCCCCGCCGTCGGGTGGCGCTGCACCGGCAATCGAAAAGCTGCCGGCCAAAAGTACTGCCGACAACATGGCGGCAACGCCGCCGGAACGGGTCACACTGCGCATGGCTCCTCCTCATGAGGGCCCGCTCACGAGGGTCCTCCTCGTTGTCCGTGTCGCGGAAGCGAGCCCTCACCACAGCGGAACCTCATGCTCGAGGGCACCCGATCGGGACGTCACGCCGACCGGGTCTGGGGGGGAAGCATCGACCCGCGTCGATGTCTCCAGACTGCGCCAGCCCCGATCGGCTGGAAAGAGTCGTTGGTCCTGTCCGGCAACCGAATGCCTTGCGTCGGGATCCAGGATCCGTGGGAGCGATGCGGTCGACCCCACGACACCGATCACACGCCGACCAACCGATGAGCACCGCCGGGTTCGTCGCGCGTCAGTCCTCCGCCGGGTCGAGGCGGCGGAGCCGGTTCCTCCACGGTCCGTAGCGCCAGACCATCTCGTCGCCGTCGAGGTAGCGGGTCACCGCAATGAGCTTGCGCCCGCCCGGGCGGAGGTTGAGGCGGCCATCCTCGAAGCGCGCCGCCACCGAGATGGCTGCGCCGTCGCCACCGGCCACGTCGTTCACACCGCGTTCGAGGCTCCCGTCGGCGCGCATGTCGTGAATCACCCGGCCGGCCGTGATCACGACGCGGTCGCCGGCCTGTTCGATGCGTTCGATGTGGCCTTTCAACGGGCCCTTCTCGACTCGCCAGACGCCTCGGAGGTCGACAACGCCCTCCGCCAGCGGTTCGTCGCAACCGGCGAGCACGGGTGGCGGGAACTCGCGCCACCCACCTTCAGGAGTCTTGGCCACCGCGACGTCATCGGCCAGCAACGTTGCTGTGTCACGGCTGGCTGCCAGCGGCGTCGGTTGGTAGTACTCGGTGCCGACCGGGATCGTGGGTGGGTTGCGCCGCACCCGCACGGGAGCGAGCAGCAGGTTGTCGAGCATCGACAGCACGAACCGTGCCTTCATGACGTCATGCCTTCGAGGCCGACGAGGCCGCGCAGGATCTCGATCTCGCCCATGTGCCGCAGCCCGTGCTGGTAGATCCAGCATTCGAATCCGTCGAGGACCGTGATGCCGGCGGGTCCGGCGCAGATCGCACTGAACGTGCTGGCGACCTGATCCGGAAACGGACGCGCGACCACCACCCGCTCGAAATCCGCAGGATCCATCGACTCGACATGCGCTTCGGTTCGCTCGAAGACGGTGCGCTGGTACTCCTTGAACGCGTCGTAGTCACCGATGCGCTGGTGGATCATGTCCGACACCGGCCGCTCCTTGCCGTGGTCGTTGATCGCCATCTGTACCCTCGCTTGCCAGTCGTCGTTCCAGATCGGCAACTGCCCGGACAGCGCCATGAACGACGCGTCCTGCATGTTCGTGTAGTGGAACAGCGAGTTCGCGATCGGCAGAACGCCCTCACGTTCGAAGTGGTTCACGTGCTCGATCTCCATCGAGTCGACCGCCCGGTAATACAGCGTGTGCATGGTTCGGAGCCGGCGGAGCAGGGAGTCCTGGATGAGATCCATGTCGCCCATGATGTCTCACCACACCGCGACGGGTTCGCACCGGGCTCGGGCGCATCGGTGAGCGTCAGCCTCCGGCGGGGGCGCCGTCCGGCGGTAGCCCGCCGGCAGGGGGACCACCGGCCGGGGCGCCGTCCGGGGGTGGTCCACCGGCCCCGGGTCCGGTCGCGGTGAACTCACCATTGAGGCAACGACTCACGTACGGGTACTCGTCGGTGATCATGTAGGCGTACTCACCGTCGATCTCGACGCCGTTGCACTCGTCGAGGTCACCGTGGTCGTCGCTGTGGACCCAGTCGGAGGTGTAGGTGCCGTCCGGCGTGGTCCCGTCGACCGCCACGGCGACGCTCTGCAGCGCACTCGAACCGACGCACTCCGTTCCCGACCGGGTCTCGGTCGACAGTTCGTAGCCGGACGCATAGGCGCCGGACTTCGAGTAGTACATCAGGTAGCCGTCGGCTGCGAAGCCGACATGCACCAGGTCGTCATCGGTGGCGTATGCGTCGGCCAGGAGCTGGGACACACCGTGGTAGTGATACTCGCCAGTGGGCTGGACGTGAGCGTTGTTGAAGTCGAGGCCGAGGTTGTAGACGTCCTGGAGCGCCTCGACACGGTACGACTCGCCGGAGGTGCAGGTGACGGTTTCAGCCGTGCCCGGCTCGAACTTGACGCCGTTCACCGCGACACCAGGCGTCATCGCCGGCGTGGCGTCACCGACCCAGGTCGGCTCGAGCGGGTACTCGTAGGTGGCATCCTGGGCCGAGATCGTGTTCGGGTTGCCGTCGTTCGGGAACTCGCCGGTCTCGTGATCGGGCAGGGCATTGCTCTCGATCGTCCGCGTCGCTCCGTCGACCGTCACCGTCGTCATCGTGCCGAACTCCTCGTCCATCAGCGAGTACGACCCCAGATGGTCGGCCGCCGTATCGGAGTCGCCCGCGGCGGCGGTGTCCGTCGTGTCCGAATCCGTCGTGTCGGTCGTCGCCGGCTCGGCATCCGTGGCCACGGCGGCGGCGATCGTGTCGGTGGCTTCGGTGTCGGTGGCTTCGGTGTCGGTGGCTTCGGTGCGGCGATGGCGGTCGTGTCGGTGACCGTCGACTCGCTCGAGCCGCACGCCGCGAACAGGAGGGACGCGGCGAGCGGAACTGCGAGAACGGACCGTCTGCGGAGCAACTGGTTCATGAGAACGACGATGCTGCCCGTTCGTGAAAGCGAGGTGTGCGATCCGACAAGGTTTGCGAAGGACTGACGTCCCGTCCAGACCGGTTGGAAGCCGCGGGAATTGCACCACCGGGAACGTGGCGCCGGTGAGGGAACACCCTCTGCGCCCACCTCCGCTGAGTTGGTGGCTGTCGGGCGACGCGCAGTGTGCAGGGAGGCGCCTCGGAGTTCGGGCAGGATGAACGGCATGGAAGCGCACTACGACGTCGTCTGGCCCCGGTCGCCGAGAGGGGTCCAGCAACGGCGTCGCGCCGAGCGGCTCGACACCCTCGCGGGCAAGCGGGTCGCGTTCCTGTGGGACTACCTGTTCCGGGGCGACGAACTCTTCCCGGTCCTCGCCGATCGGCTCGCCGCACGTTTCGAGGGGATCGAGATCGTCGACTATGCCGAGTTCGGCAACCTCCACGGCGCCGACGAGAAGGAACGCGTCGGTCGGCTGCCCGACGACCTGCGCACGCGCGGCGTCGATGCCGTCGTGTCGGGCATGGGCTGTTGAGGCAGCTGTACGCCCGCCGTGATGCGGGCATCCATCGCCGCCGAATCCGCGGGCATCCCATCGGTGTCGATCGTGTGCGACGGTTTCGCCGGGCAGGCCGGCGCGACGGCACGCGGCCTCGGCTACGACGGGCTGCCACTCGCGGTCACCGTGGGCCACGTCGACGCCCAGTCGGGCGAGGAGATGGTCGCCAACTTCGTCGAGTCCTCCGTGGGCCAGGTCATCGATGGCCTGATCGGTGACCACGAGGTTGCCGACGCCGACAACCGGGAGCCGGCCGCGCTCGACATCGCCGCGAGCGGCACGATCGACGAGATCAACGACCACTTCCTCGCCATGGGATGGAGCGACGGCAACCCGATCATCCCGCCGACCCGCGATCGGGTCGAGCGCTACCTCGTGAGCTCGGGCCACGACCCGTGGAAATCGCTCGGAGTCGCCCCGTCGTCGGGCCGCGACCTCACCGTCTGGTCGATCGCCGTCAATGCGGTGATGGCCGGCTGTCGGCCCGAGCACCTCCCGGTGCTGCTCGCGCTCACCGAGATCCTCGCCGACCCGGACTACGGCTCGGAGCACTCGGGCAACACCACCGGCGCCGACGCGCTGATCGTGCTCGACGGGCCGAACGCGGCAGCACTGGGGTTCAACTCGGGGCCCGGCGCCCAGCGCGAGGGTGCCCACGCCAACACGAGCGTCGGTCGCTGGCTCCGCCTCTACCTGCGCAACGTGCTCGGCTTCACCTCCGACGAGCACGACAAGGCGACGTTCGGCAACCCGGCCCGCCCCGTCCTCGCCGAGGATCACGGATGCCTCGGTGAGATCGGGTGGCCGTCGATCGGCGAGCAGTTGGGGTTCGACCGAGGCGACGACGTGGTCACGATGGCGCGGATGAACAGCGGCGTGCTGATCGGCAGCGTGTTCGGCTCCACACCCGAGGCGATCGTGCCGTACCTCGCCGACGGGTTGACGCGCGTCAGTGCGTGGGACCTCACCCACGTGTACGGACTGGGCCACGATCAGTACCAACCGCTGCTCGTGCTGTCGCCGCTGCTCGCACGTACGTTCGCGAACGCCGGGTGGGGGCTCACCGACGTGCAGGCCGCGCTCTTCCGCAACGCCCGCATCACAGCTCGTGCGTTCGAACGCTTCATCGGCGACTGGACCAACCTCACGGCGGGCCACCGGAGACTCGTCGATCTGGTGGTCGACGGTGCCCTCCCCGCCGCGTTCGCCGAGTCGGACGACCCCGACCGGATGGTGCCGATCGTGACCCGACCCGAGCGGCTCCTGCTTGCAGTCGCGGGCGATCCCAACCGGGCGAACGCCTATGCGTTCAGCAACGACGGTCCACACGGCTGGTGGACGGCGAAGCGGATCGACCACACCCCGGCGAGCGATCTGGTCTGCACCATCGACGGCGGCGGCGCGCCGGCGTCGTGACCGACGACTACGAGCCTCGGGCCGCTCGGTCCAGGCCGTCGAGGATGAGGTCGAGACCGAAGTCGAACTCGTCCGCGAAGTCGTAGCCCGGCTGCAGGACCTGTTCGGCGGTGAACTCCGCGAGGTGTGGATAGGCACCCGGCGGGAAGGCCCCGACGATCCCGTCGGCGAGGTCGGCCATGTCGTCACCGCCGGTTGCCGGAAGGCTCGCCTCCTGCAGCGCAAACCCGTACACGAACGCGTCGAGGACGGCATAGGCGTGCGCGGTCATCTCGATCGACATGCCGCGGCGCAGGCAGCCGAGCACGGCGTCGTGATGGCCGAGGGTTGCCGGGCCCGGAGATGTGCGCGACTCCATGTAGGCGGCGGCCCACCGGTGTCGAGCGAGGACGACCCGGGCCGACGCACATCGCCCCCGCATCGCGGTCTTCCAGTCGAGGTCCGGGTCCGGGTCGTCGATCTCGGAGAAGACGAGATCGACCATGCCGTCGATGATCGCCTCCTTGTTCGGCACGTGGTGGTAGATCGTCATCGGCTTGACGTCCAACGCGTCGGCCAAGCGACGGATCGTGAGGTCGTCGATGCCGATGTCGTCAGCGAGCGCCAGCGCCCCGGCCAGCACCCGTTCGGCGTTGAGCGGAGGCCGCTTGCCACTTGCGTCGGAACGTGTCACGTGTGTCCTCCTCGACCTTGTCTTGTCTATCGTACTTAGTACGGGTAGAGTCGTCAACCGAACCGTACAAAGTACGAACAACGATTCCGAACATCGAGGAGCCCAGAATGACATCCACCACCGCCAGCCAGACCGACGAGCGTTCGGTCGCCCAGCCCCACGAGAGCCGAATCACCATGCGCGCCCTGGTCCAACGTCGCTACGGGCCCGCCGACACGCTCACCCTCGAGCAGCTTCCGCTCCCCGATGTCGGTGAGAACGAGGTGCTGATCGACGTCGTCGCTGCCGGCCTCGACCGTGGCGTCGTGCACCTGATGACCGGCACCCCGTACCTCATCCGCCTCGCCGGGTTCGGTGTACGCAAGCCCAAGCACCCGACCCTCGGCATGGACGTCGCCGGCCGAGTCGTCGCCGTCGGCTCGAACGTGCACACGTTCGCGCCCGGTGACGACGTCATGGGGATCGCCACAGGGTCGTTCGCAGAATACGCCGTGGCCAACGCGGACAAGCTCGCCTTCAAGCCGGCCAACCTCGGCTTCGAGCAGGCGGCAGCCTCGACGATCTCGGGCATCACCGCGCTGCAGGCGCTCACGACCGTCGGACGTGTCGAGGCCGGCCAACGCGTGCTGGTGATCGGCGCATCGGGCGGCGTCGGGTCGTTCGCGGTGCAGATCGCGAAGACGCTCGGGGCCACGGTCACCGGCGTGGCGAGCACGTCGAAGCTCGACTTCGTCACGTCACTGGGTGCCGACGACGTCGTCGACTACCGCACGACCGACATCGCCGATCTCGGCGAGCGCTTCGACGTGATCATCGACATCGGCGGACGCACTCCCCTGGCGAAGCTGCGCCGGGTTCTCGCCGAGCGTGGCACCCACGTGATCGTCGGTGGAGAGGACGGCGGACGATTCACCGGAGGCGTCGGCCGCAATCTTCGAGCCGTCGCGTTGTCGCTGTTCATCCGGCAGCGCATGACGTTCTTCATCAGCCGCGAGAGCCAGACCCACATCGAGCCGCTCGTCGAGATGCTGGCCGCCGGAGACGTCGTGCCTGCGGTCCGCCAGCGAGCAACGCTCGCCCATGCCCCTGACGCCATCCGCGCGATCGAAGCCGGGCAGACGCTCGGCAAGACCGTCATCACGATCGGGAGCGACGCCTCCTGATCCGATCGGTCAGAGGACGTCGAGGAACCAGGTCGACGGATCGACGAGTTGGCCCATCCGCAGGCGGAGGCGCAGCTGGTCTCCCTGGCCGACCTCGCGGTCGAGGCGGAACAGGCGGTTCCCCCAGCTGGTGAGCGGCTCGAGCGGCGACGTCGACAGCGTCGTGGCGTCGTCGAAGCACGCCTCGAACCAGACGCAGCAGCCGTCGACGATGACGTCGGCGGCTGCCGTTCGCTCGATGAGGTGTTCGGTGGACAACGAGCCGAGGGAGTCGAGCGTGTGGAGATCGAACTCGAGGATCGGTGTGGCATCGCCGACCGTCGACGCGACCGAACCCGGGCGGACCCAGAGTTGCTCGTTGCGACCCGTGTCGAATCGCGACGCCGTCGAGAGACCCGCGGGTGGCGCCGAGGTCGATGCCGTCGGGAAGATCGATGTTCCAGAAGCGCCGGACCCGCATCGACTCGTGCATCGTGACGGGTTCGACGAACAGCCGGAACCTGGCGGGGAGGATCCGTCCGCCGGGCCGCAGCACCCGGTCGCGCAGATCGAGCACGTTCTGGAGCATGTTCTCGTTGAAGAGCTCGTCGCCCATCTGCTCGTGCAGGACGACATCGATCGGCTCGGGTGGCGTGAACTCGCGGCTGTTGGCCTGGACGAACTCGATGTTGGTGAAGCCGTTGTGCTCGGCGATCTCGCGGGCGACCTCGACGAAGTCGGAGTGCTCCACCGCATACACCTTCTTCGCTCCGGCGCGGCTGGCCATGAAGGCGAGCAGACCGGTGCCGGTGCCGAGGTCGAGGACGACGTCGCCGGCGTGCACGTTGCGGTGGATGCCGCGGTGGTACGCATCGACGCGGACCGAGTCGCTCAACATCTCCTCGTGTTCGGCGATGCCGGCGAAGTTGGTCTCGTTCATGAGGTCGTAGACGACGCCCATCAGCCGATCGCTCGACGCGATCTTCTCGGCCGCGAACCCGACCGTCGATCGGACCGCCCTGGCCGTCATCCGTCGCGCCCGATCGATCATGCTGGGAGGCTACGGCGACCAGTCAGAGACGTCGGTCGGTCGACGGTCGATGGTCGACCTCTCGACGGGTCTTCACAAACGCACTAGTGTGAATCCACACCTGACGAAGGAGGCCCACCGTGCCCATGATTTCTGCAATGGCTCAGACCTTGCTCGGTTCGGACGCCGTCGCCCACGTGTGGACGACCAATCCCGATGGGACCCCACAGGTCTCGGTGGTCTGGGTCATCGCCCAGGACGACGAGATCCTGTTCGGCACCGACGCCGCGAGTCAGAAGGCGAAGAACCTCGCTCGCAACGATCGCATCGTGCTCTCGATCGAGGACGAGGAACGCAACGAACGCGGGTACCAACGTCACCTCGTGATCCGTGGCCGCGCCCGGATCGAGCCCGGGCCGAACCCAGCGCTGATGGACCGGTTGGCCGCCAAGTACACGGGGCTGCGACACCACCCGCTGGCGCTCCGCGACTCGCCGACGAGCGTCGTGGTGCGCGTCGAGGTCGAGCGGCTCAGCGGCGTCGGCCCGTGGATCGACGAAACCGCCAGGAATTCGATGGCCCGCAGCTGATCTCACCTCGTCGGAGGGATGGTCACCGGAGGCGCCGATTCGATCACGACCGGGATCGCCGAGAACGTGCTCGGGTCGTTGCCGAGTCCGGTGTCACCGTGTACGAGGATGACCACAACCTCGCCGGCGGCAGCCCCGGACAGATCGAGCTCGACGCTGTACGGCTCGAGGTCGGCGGAGGCGCCGCCGGCACCGATCTCGAGATCGAACCTGGCGGCAGGGTCACCGGGCGGGAAGGCCGACACTGCCAGCGTGCCCTCGAAGCCGCGGCCGTCTCCCGCAACCGTGACGGTGCCCGCAGGGATTGCTTCCAACGCGGATGGGGTGTCGATCACGACCCCGTCGCTCGTCGCTGCGATCACGTACCAGCCATCGGTCGGGCCGATCTGACGCAGCAGGAGTACGCCCTTCGCGAGTGGTGGATCGAGATCACCCGTCTCGCCGGCGAACAACACTGCGATCTCGCCACTGCGGGAGTCGCCCTGCTGGAACTCGCCGAGCGCCGGGTCGCCCTCGGAGATGAGGACAGCGGAGACGAAATCGGCCGCCGCCTCCTCGGGCGTGGCGAACACGACGTCGGCCGCCGGCCAGATCGCCGGCTGGTCGAGCACCTGGCGCTCCAGAACAGGAGCCGCCTCAGGACCGGCCAACTCAACGGCCGTGGGCTGTGGTAGCTCGGCCGACGGCGCCGACTCCGCGCCGCAGGCCGGAAGCACGAGGCCCACCACCCCGAGCAGCCAGATACGTCCGAACCGGGTCCATCGTCGATCACCCATGGCGGGCCTCCCTTGCTGTCACCTCCACGTTCGCGCTTCCGATCCTGCAAGTCCATCACTGAGTTCTCTTCATCGAGCAGGACCCACATGTCGAGGGCGTCATGCAGCTCACGTCCAGCGACGATGCGTGCGAGACCATCCACTCGTACTCGTCGACGGCGGGGCAACGATTTCTTGGACCATCCCTGGTCCACCTTCGCTGCCGCCTCGCACGGTCGGTGCGCACGCACGGCCGGTTCTGGGCGCTTCGCCGGAACCTCGGTGCTGCCTTCAGCGACGGTTGACGTCGAGGGTTCCGGCCTCTTGGACGATGGACTGCAGGGCACGGCCGGAATAGGTGCCGGAAACCGTGACGGTGAAGGCTTCGCCCGTGCGGTCGATGACCTGCACCGTGACGCCGTCGATGGTGACCGAGTCACCCACCCCGAGCACCCGGTCGCACGTCGGCGGGTACCTGTTGCACGAATTCGGCGGTACTGCCGCGACTGCGGCACGCCGAGTCATCCCATCCGAAAAGCGCACGACGACACCTTCGGCATCGATGACCTCGTCGTACCCCGTTTGAACTCGCGTCTCGATCGTCAGCGCCTGTGATGCCGACGCCGGGCTCGTCGCAACGACCAGCTCCGTCGACCCTCCGCCGAGCGGGCCGATCTTGTAGATCTGGTTCCCGCTCGTGTGGATCTTGACGAGATCCTCGTCGAGCCATCCGGAGGCGAAACGGTTCATCGCCTGTGTCTGTTGTCCGGCGGCACAGATGTCGCCGAACGGCTTCGAGGCGATTCTGCATGACCGTGACCATCCCATCACATCCCAATGGTCGCCGTAATCGAATCCGTCGTGGGATCTACTGTGCTTCCAAAACAGCGTGTGACCGATCTCGTGTGTCCACGTGTCCCAGAGGTCATCGCTGATGTTCCGACCGGAGATCCACACACCGGTAGACCACCGGAAGTTCTCCTGCGTCGAGATCCTCGCGAAACCGAGGACACCCCCAGCGTCCGTCGGAACATTGTCGACACCGATGCCGAGATCGATGTCGAGGTCGTTGTCGCCGGCCCGCGTCAGGCAATCGGAGTTGTCGTCGTCGGTACCGAGAGTCACCGCCCACATCGCGACGAACTCGGGGACGAACAATCCACCACTGAGCGCAGCGAAGTAGGGCGAGACGATCCGGTTCGCATCTGCGACGATCTCGTCGAGGTCGAGTGGGATCCTGTCTGTGCTTGCGTACCCCGTCGACCCGGGCGGGACCAGACACGCAAAGATCCCGAGCCGGGGCCTCCCGAAAATGGTCTGATTGCCATCGGTCAGATCGCGGCGGAGTTGCTCGACGGCGGATGGGGTGTACGAGCCCAGGCCCGCGATGTCGACGACGATGTCGGTCCGTGCGGACGTGAAGATGCAGACCGTGCCGGTATCGGAGAGCTTCGCAAGTACGAAGTTCGGCCGCACATCGCCGCCCACGAAGTTGACGTTGGATGCCAAGGGGCGGCGCTCGTCGCACGGGAAGACCGTCAAGTATCCCCGTGAGATGGGGCGGATGGCGGTGACGTTCAACAAGGCGAACTCAGCGTCGACAGATACGCCACCCCGGCCCGCGACGTCGAGAGCGACCGTCGTTCCCCAGCCCGCCTGGCCAACGCCCTGGAACCGACCGTCGATCGTCTCGAAGCCCGGGCCGGCCCTCGTCTCCAGCAGCCGCTCGGGCACCAGGGTGTCGATCGTCGTTCCGGCCGGCAGGAATCCGTTGACGTCGACGACGAGGTCGGTTGGCGCGAGCGTGAAGATGCAGACCTTGCCGGCCGTGCCAACCTGCGTGGCTACCGCATTGGGCACGGTCTGGCCAGCTACGTAGTTGACGTTGGACGCGAGCGGTCTGGGCTCGCCGCAGGGGTAGACGGTGAGGAAACCGGCCGCGCCCGGCTTGACCGCGGTCACATTGAGGAACACGGCCTCGGCGTCAATGGCAACGCCCCCGCGGCCCCGCACGACGAGTTCGGTGACTTGGCCACCAGGACGCCGTCCGATCCCGGCGGCCTCACCGTCGACCGTCAATTCCTCGGGCCGGCTGTCGAGCACGCGCACCGGAACGATCGGCTCGACGGTCCCGCCATACGGCACGTAGCCGTTGACGTCGACGACCAGGTCGATCGATGCCCGCGTGTAGATACAGATGTTGCCCCCGGTGCCGATCTTTGTCAGCACAGCGTTCGGCACGACCGTCCCGGGGGCGTAGTTGACATGCGACGCAAGCGGTCGCCTCGCACCGCACGGATACACCGTCACATAGCCTCGATCGCCCTGAGCGATCGCCGTCACGTTGAGTAGCACTGCAGACGCGTCGAAGGCGACGCCGGCGCGGTTACGCACCTTGAGCTTGACGAAGGAGTCCGCCGCGAGTCGGCCGATGCCTTCGAACTGCTGATCGTAGGTGCGATCGAATTCCCCCGACCTCGTCTCGAGGAGCCGTCGGGGTGGGAGTGGGACGATGGCAGGTGGCTCCGAGGGCGGGTCCTCCGCCGCCTCGACGGGACCGGGAAGCGCCGACAACCCGCTCAACGTGAGCGTCAGAGCTGTCAGCAGTTTCCACACATCAGCGTCCCTTCCCAAATCCGATTGACGCCTCGGCCGAGTACTCGACAGTATCAATACGGCGATGGGGCTTGTGACGCCTCGACCGGCGACAGCCCGCAGAGGCGTCCACCTGATCGATCCCTCAGGTTGCGACCCGCGAAGAGGAACCGAGTCGCGGCGCGAGTGCGGCGGCTGTTCGGCCAGTCGGCCAGCACCCGTCCCGGCGCCGAGACGACTCGGACGCACGACGGTGGTCGGCCACACGTTCCACTGACCGCTCCAACATCTGCGTGCACACACAACGCACGTCCCCTGCGCCGACGGAACCGTTCACTCCTCATGTGCGCCACTTCAGCGAGCGGTGACCCGCTCCGGAACGACGGTCAGCAGCGGCGTGCGAGCCCGCTTGCGCCAATGGAGCCGATGAACGACGACCTGGTCATGCAACGAACCACGAAGGGCGATGTCGACTGGACGGTTCGGTCGTGCGACGCGCGTACGAGCCACGTCGGCGGACGCCGCACTAGATGTTGGTCATCCCGCCGTCGACGCGGATCGTCTGACCGGTGACGTAGCTCGACTGGCTCGACGCGAGGAAGCAGGCGACGTCGGCGATCTCGTCGGCGGTGCCCCATCGCTCCATCGGTACCCGCTTGGCGAATCCCGTACGCACGGCGTCCTCGCCCAGCCGTTCGAACGTCGGCTCCCACATCTCGGTGTCGACCAGCCCGGGCGCCACACCGTTGACGCGCACCCCTTTCCCCGCCCACTCGTTCGCGAGGTTCTTCGTCAGCGTGTTCAGCCCGCCCTTCGACGCGGCGTACGCACCCTGGGTCCCACCTGCACCCGTCGATGCCGTCGACGAGACATTGACGATCACGCCGCCGGATGCGAACAACGGCTTGGCGAACGCCGAGCAGAGCATGAGCACCTGTCGCAGGTTGACGAACAGGGTCTCGTCGATCGCCTCGCCGGTCACCTTGGTGGCCGGTTGGTTGCGTTCGACAGCGGCGTTGTTGACGAGCACGTCGAGCCCGCCGAACGCCGCCAGCACGGCGGTCGAGATCTGTTCGATCGACTCGTGCTCGGAGAGGTCTGCGGTGATGACGAGCGGGTCGTTCGTCAGCTCGGCGGCGATCGCCTCGAGCCGGTCGGCCGAGCGCGCCACCAGGGCGACGCGCGCCCCACCCCGGTCGAGCTGGCGGGCGATCGCCTCGCCGATGCCCCGACTCGCACCGGTCACCACCGCGCACTTGCCACCGAAGTCGAACGCCATGGTCTCAGGTACCGGCGAGCGCGGCAACCACCGGCGCGAACGACTCGAGTGCATCGGACTGGACCGTCACGTACGACCCCTGCCAGCGCTCGCGCTGTTCGATCAGCTCGTCGGCCACCTGCTCGGCCGATCCGACCAACGTGTGCGGGCTGGCGAGGAGCGTGGCGGCATCCATCCCCATGCCACCACCGACCTTCTCGGCGACGGCGTCGCGGGCGTCCGTGACGATCGTGACGAACTTGAGGATGCTGATCTCGATGTCGTCGAAGCGATCACCGGCTGCCTCCCGCACCCAGCCGAGCTTCTCCTCGGTTGCAGCAGCGGACATCGAGGCGATGGCCTCGGGACCCACCTTGCCCTCACCGACATTGGGGTTGACCCCGACGATGTCGGCGAGTCGGGCCGCCGTCGACAGCACCCGCTTGCCGCCGCCGCCGACGATGATCGGCGGGCCGCCCGCCTGTGCCGGCTTGGGCAGACCGTTCATCTCGGTGATCGTGTAATGGTCGCCGTCGAACGAGAAGGCGTCGTCGCCCCACAGCCCGCGCAATACGGCGATCGCTTCGATCATCCGGTCGATACGCACGCCGGGGCGATCGTGGGCGATGCCCGTCCACGAGTAGTCCTCGGACATCCAGCCCGCACCGACGCCGACCTCGAGTCGGCCGTTGCTGAGCAGGTCGAGAGTGGCGGTCTCCTTGGCGAGCACCGCGGGATGACGGAAATCGTTCGCGAACACCAGTGTGCCGACCCGCAGCGTCTCGGTTGCTGCGGCTGCCATCGACAGCGCGGGGACCGGCGACAGCTGATCGCCGAAGTGGTCGGGCATGAGGAGCGCCGAGTAGCCCAGGTCCTCGGCCTGCTTGGCGGTGTCGGTCCACTCGGACGACGAGCGGGCCTTCGACGCCATCACGCCGAATCGGAACGGCCGGGGGTGCGTCATCGCCGGACCTCCCCGCCGAGATCGGTCATCGGGTCGTGCATCATCGGATCGTGGAGCAGGAGCAGCCTCATGCGCCGAGCCTGCCATATCCGTGCGCGACGGCTATGAGCGGATGGTCAGCGGGTGAAGGTCGGCGGGGTTCGCCGTGGCCGCGCGGCTAGTGCCGTGACCGGCAACGTTCGGGGGTTGCGCGTCCACCACTGATGGGTCTGGATCTGTTTTCCTTGGGGGATGGCCGATCGAGTCGTCGTGAGAGACCTGGCCCCGCAGGAGGGGCAGAAGTTGTTGTCGATCATCCGGCGGGGCACTGGCTCTGTCGTCAGGTGGCGAAGAGCCCAGATCGTGTTGTGGTCCGCGCAGCACATGTCGGTCCAGCAGATCGCCGAGATCGCGTTCACGTCGCCGGATCGGGTGCGTGAGGTGATCCACAACTTCAATGCTGATGGGTTCGACTCGTTGGCTCCGAAGTATGCGGGTGGCCGGCCGCTGACGTTCACGTTGCCCGAGCGCCAACAGATCAAGAAGACCGCGTTGTCGCGACCCCAAGATCACGGGTTGCCGTTCTCGACCTGGTCACTCAGCAAGCTGGCTGAGTTCCTGGTCGCTGAGGGGGTGGTCGACGACATCAGCCATGAGGGCCTTCGGGTTCTGCTCCGTGAGGAGGGCGTGTCGTTTCAAGTGATCAAGACGTTCAAACAATCCAACGATCCGGACTTCGAAGCGAAGAAGAACCGGATCCTCGAGCTCTACGCGATCGCGGATGGCCATGTGGAGCCTGGCGATGATGATCCAACGGTGATCATCTGCGTCGACGAGTTCGGGCCACTGAACCTGCAACCGCATCCCGGCCGCCAGTGGGCACCAATCGCGGCCGGGCCTGGCGATGTCGATCAACCTCGGCGTCGCCGCCGGCGGGCGACCTACAACCGGCCGCACGGTGTGCGCCACATGATGGGCGCCTACGACTTGTCGCGCGACCGGCTCTACGGCCACATCGTGACCACCAAGGACCGCACCGCGTTCTTGCGGTTCTTGCGTTACATCCGCAGCCTGTATCCACCAGAGGTCCGGATCGGGTTCGTGCTCGACAACTTCTCCCCACACCTGTCCACGAAGAAGGACCGCCGGGTCGGCGAGTGGGCGGCTGCGAACAACGTCGAGCTCGCGTACACACCGACCTACTCGTCATGGCTGAACCGGATCGAAGCCCAGTTCCAGGCGCTGCGCTACTTCACCCTCGACGGCACCGACCACGCCTCGCATCGTGAACAGGCATCGATGATCCGCCGCTACATCATCTGGCGCAACCGCAACGCACACGACCGAGCACTCCGCGAACTCGTCAAGCGCGCAAACGTTGCCTGACGCGGCACTAGATCCGTTCGAAGTAACGGCGGCGTTCCCAGTCGGTGACCGCCGCGTCGTACGCATCGCGTTCCATCGCCAGGAAGTGGCTGTAGTGGTCGACGACGGTGTCGCCGAGCAGGCGTCGGGCGTCGGCGCTGTTCTGGAATCGTTCGAGTGCCTCGGTCAGCGTCGTGGCCACCATCGGCACGTCATCGGACGTGTAGGCGTCGCCCGCGAACTCGGCGGGCGGCTCGATCCGGTTGGCGATGCCGTCGAGACCGCTGGCGATCGCCGCGGCGTAGGCCAGGTAGGGGTTGACGTCGGCGCCGGGGATGCGGCACTCGATGCGCAGGCTCGGCCCGCTGCCGACGATCCGGAACCCGGCGGTCCGGTTGTCCATGCTCCAGGCGATCTTCGTCGGCGCCCACGACTGGCTCTGGTAGCGCTTGTACGAGTTGACGGTGGGCGCGTAGCAGACCATCAGATCGTCGGTGTGGCGCATCCACCCACCGAGAAACCAGCGGAACAGGTCGGTGGGGCCGTCGTCGCCCGCGAAGACGTTGGTGGCGGCATCACCCGCGTCGGACCACAGGCTCAGGTGGAGGTGGCAGCTGCTGCCCGACTGGTCGGCATCAGGTTTGGCCATGAACGTGACGGCCACGCCCTGCCGGTCGGCGAGTTCCTTCATCGCCTGCTTGACGACGACGTGGCGATCGGCCATCGCGAGCGCTTCCGCGTAGCGGACGTTGATCTCGTGCTGACCGACCGCGGCCTCCCCCTTCGAGTTCTCGACGGGGATCTCCGAGTTGCGCAGCGCCCGACGCGCGGCGCCGACGTAGTCCTCGACGCGTGCACCCTGCAGCAGGTGGTAGTCCTCGTTGTACCAACCGGCCGAGGTGAGGTCGGTGTAGCCCTGCTCGTGGGCCTCCCGGTAACTGGTGCGGTACAGGAAGAACTCGAGCTCGCTCGCCGTCTTGACGGCGAACCCGGCTCGGGCGGCGTTGTCGATCTGGGTGCGCAGGATCGAGCGCGGGGCGACCGGCACGAGCTCGTGCTGCGCGTTGTCGTGGACGTCGCACAGCACGATCGCCGAACCCGGCGCCCAGCCGCAACGGCGCAGCGTCGACATGTCGGCGACGAGGTGGAAGTCGCCATAGCCGCGTTCCCAATTGGCGTACTGGTACCCGTCGACCGGTTCCATCTCCATGTCGACGGTGAGCAGGTAATCGCAGGCGTGGCTTCCGGCCCCGAGGCTCTCGAGGAAGAACTCGGCATCGAACCGCTTGCCCATCGCCCGTCCGTAGTGGTCGGTGAAGGCGACGACGACGGTGTCGATGTCGCCGCTCTCGATGTCGGTCCGGAGTTCGTCGAGATTCATCGGGATCCTTCGAGCGTGCCGTGGCAGGCGTTGACGAACACCTCGGCGGCGAGCGCTTCGGTGAAGGGAATGGGGTTCCCGCTCGCTGACGGGTCGACCGCGGCGGCAGCGGCGATTTCGTCGACGCGCGCCGGGTCGACGCCGAGGTCGGTCAGTCGATCCGGCACCCCGAGTTCTTCACGCAGCGCCACGATGTGCGCCACGAAGCCGTCGTATCCGCCGGCGATGTCGACGTAGGCGGCGAGCCGTGTGATCGTGGGTTCGATCGCCGATCGATTGGCGTGCAGGACGTACGGCATGAGCACCGCGTTGGTCATGCCGTGGTGCGTGTCGAAGACGGCCCCGATCGGGTGAGCGAGCGCGTGCATGCCGCCCAGACCCTTCTGGAATGCAACGGCGCCCATCGCGGCGGCCGCCATCATGTGCGTTCGACTCTCGATGTCGCCGGGGTCACGGGCCACGCGGTGGCAGATGGTCGAGCACGAGACGACACCCTTCGAGTCCGATGCCGTGCGCCATCGGGTGATAGCTCGGTGCACACAACGCTTCGAGCGAGTGCGCGAGCGCGTCCATACCGGTACCCACGGTGAGCGCCCGCGGCAGACCGACCGTCAGCTCCGGATCGCACAGCACGGCGACCGGCATCATCCTCGGGTGGAAGATGATGACCTTGCGCTGCGTGTCCTCGTCGATCACCACGCCGGCCCGCCCGACTTCACTCCCGGTGCCCGCCGTGGTCGGAACCGCGACCACCGGAGCGATCGCGTCGGCGTCGGCACGAGTCCACTGGTCGCCGATGTCCTCGAAGTCCCAGAGCGGCCGGGTCTGACCGGCTTGGAACGCGATGAGCTTGCCGCAGTCGAGGGCGGACCCGCCGCCCACCGCGATCACGCCGTCGTGGCCTCCCGACACGAACACCTCGACGCCGTCGCCGACGTTCGCGCCGACAGGATTCGGCCGGATCGAACTGAACACGGGCACCGGGCGATCGAACGACGCGAGCACCGCATCGAACACGGGCAAGCCGGCACAGCCCGGATCGGTCACGATCAGCGGCCGTCGAATGCCGTTCGCTTCACATGTCTGCGCGAGATCGGCAACACAACCGGCCGCGATCCGCAGCGCCGTGGGGAACGACCACGAGGCGGACACGGACATCAGCTCGTCGGCGGTTTCCGGGAGGCGGCCACCGAGGCAGGTTAGACCTCGGCGAACTCAGAGATGGCCGAGGTCGACCGCCGTGGGCTTCGGCCGTCGGGTGTCAGTCCTCGGGGCCCTGGCCGTACTCGTTCGGGCCGTCGCTGGGCTGCACGTAGAACACGATCAGGATGATGAACCCGATGATCGGAATCAAACCGAGCAGGATCATCCAGCCCGTCTTGCCGGTGTCGTGGAGTCGTCGGATCGCGATGGCGATGCTGGGCACGATCACGGCGAGCCCATATACGAAGTACAACAGCAGGAACACCGATGAAACGTTGCTCAGCACAGCGAGCACCACGGCGACGACGAAGTTGACGGCGGCATAGCGCCAGAATCCTCCGACCGACGTACGCCCCGAGAAGTCGGCGAATCGACTGAATGCTGCCTTGTAGGCCGCGATGAACTGTTCCATGGTGTCGTTACCCCCTGCGACGGATCCGAACTGGATCACACCAACGGTACCGCGCCCGTCGCCACCGGTCGTCGATACTCCCTCCCTCCCTCCCTCCGCTCGCGAGATGCGGTGACGCCGCTTCGGCCCGTGACGATGCGACGCGACCGGCGACACTGTGCCGATGACCGATGCAGCGCGTGGAATGGTGAACGGCAAGACAGCGATCGTCACCGGAGGGGCCAGCGGCCTCGGCGAGGCGACGTGTCGGCTGATGGTCGCCGAAGGGGCGCGGGTGGTCGTCGCCGACATCCAGGACGACAAGGGCGAGGCCATCGCTGCCGAACTCGGTGAGGCGGCGATCTACCGGCATGTCGACGTCACCTCCGAGGAGGCGATCCGGTCGGTCGTCGACGAGACCGTGGAGCACTGGGGGCGACTCGACTGCATGTTCAACAACGCCGGCATCGTCGGTGCTGTCGGACCGATCGACGAGATGCCACTCGACGAATGGCAGTTCTCGATCGACGTGCTGCTGAAGTCGGTCTTCCTCGGGTCGAAGCATGCCGCACGGGTGATGAAGCCACAGGGATTCGGGGTGATCCTCGCCACCAGTTCGGTTGCCGGTGTGCAGGGCGGCCTCGGCCCCCACGCGTACAACATGGCGAAGACCGCCGTCATCGGCTTCACCAAGAACCTCGCGGCCGAGCTCGGACCGTTCGGTGTCCGGGCGAACGCGATCGCCCCCGGCAAACACAACACGCCGATGAACGCCGACGTCATCTTCGGCGACCCCGACGCCCTCGACCGCTCACTCGAGTACTTCGCGACCAAGGCCACCCCGCTGAAGGGGCGCGCCGGCCTCGCCGACGACATCGCCGAAGCCGCGACCTGGCTCATGTCGGATCGGGCGGGATTCGTCAGCGGCCACACGATGGTCGTCGACGGCGGTCTCACCACCGGGTCGAAGGAAGGTGCCGAGCCGGGGGTGGGCCGCTTCGCAACGCACGAACCGATGCTGCGCGAGGGTGGTCGGCGAGGCCTCTGACCGACGCGTCGGGTCGGCTCAGCGGAGCAGATCCGTGTGGATCTGCCCGGCCTTCATGACCCCCATGATCCGGTCGGCCTGCTGCAGCACGGTGATGTCGTGCGTCGGGTCCCCGTCGACGATGACGAGGTCGGCCGCGGTCTCGGCCTCGAGCGTGCCGAGCATCCCCGTCGGATCGACAGCCCGACCGCCGTCACGGGTTGCCGCGAGCAGTGCCTCGGCCGGCGACATCTCGAAGAGGTCGACGAAGTACTGGAGATCCTTCGCGTTCGTGCCGTGCGGTGTGATCGACAGCCCGTAGTCGCCGCCGATCAGGATGCGCACACCGACCTCACGGAGCCGTTTCACCGCACTGATCGTCTCGTCGATCTCGTGCTGGTAGCCGTGTGCCTCCATCGCCGTCCGGCTGAGACCGATCTCGTGACCGCGTTCGAGCAATTGGACTTCCCACGCGATGCCCGGTCCGACGAACAGGCGGTCACGCGCTGCCGCGAGCATGTCGATCGCCTCGTCGTCGAGGAAGTTGGCGTGGCCGATGAAGTCGACGCCATGACGAACCGCCTGCTTGACGGCTCCCGCCGAGCGGGCGTGGCACGCCACGCGCATGTTGCGCTGGTGCGCCTCGTCGCACGCCGCCGCAACCTCGTCGTCGGTGTAGCTCAACACACCGGGTGCGGCATGAGCGGACAGCGCTTCGCCGTCGAGGAAGACCTTCACGACGTCGGCGCCGGCCTTGGCCACCTCGCGCACGGCGGCCCGCACCGCCCATGGACCGTCGGCGATCCGCTTGCGGCCGTCGCTCTCCGGTGCTGCAGTATCGGCGTTACTGCCGGTCGACCCGAGGTCCTTCTCCGACGCCAACAACCGCGGCCCGGGCACGCGGCCCGAGTTGATGGCGTTGCGCAGTGGGACGTCGATCCCCTGAGCCGATCCGAAGCTGATCGCCGAGGTGAACCCGAAGCCGAGGAGCGTGCGTGCGTTGTCGACGGCGTCGAGCATCGCGATCGGAATCGGTTGACGGTCGAGTTGGCTCGGGTGGGCATTCGAATACGAGAGGTGGACGTGCGACTCGGTCATCCCCGGCATCACGAACCTGCCGTCGACATCGAGTCGTTCGGCGTCGTGATGCTCCTCGGGTGGCAGCGCATCGGTCGGTCCGACCCAGGCGATCCGGTCGCCCTCGATCAGCACGCTCCCGTCGTCGATGACGGTCTCGTCGACCGCTGTGAACAGTCGCGCACGGGTGATCAGGAGCTTGGTCATGCGGTGTCCTCCAGGCGCAGGAGTCGGTAGGCGTTGGGGCTGAGTGCGGCGTCGAACTCGTCGGTGGTCGTGGGTGTGTCCCAGCCACCGAAGTTGGTGCCGTAGACCATCCGGTCGAGACCGACGGTGTCGGCCACCAGGTCGCGAGCCGGTCCCGGCTCGAGGTGGGAGTCGAACCACAGGTGTCGAAGCGACGCCGCGAAGTCGGACTCGCGACCGAGGAAGTGGGCCATCGAATCGAACCGCTGCGCGAGGAAGGTGATGGCGCCACCGCCGTGTGAGATGCACACGTCGAGTTCGGGGTGGCGATCGACGACACCCCCGAGCACGAGCGACGCCACCGCCAACGTCTCCTCGTAGGTGTACCCGACGATGAGATCGAGCCCGAACCGGCGCAGTCGGGTGTCGCCCACCGGTCCGCTGCCGTCGTTCGTCACGCCATGGACGAAGAGCGGCACGTCGAGTTCGACGACCCGCCGGTAGAAGGCGTCGAGGCGACGATCGTCGAGCGTCATCCCGTAGTCGGTCCCGATGTACCCGGCGACCAACCCGAGGTCACCGACTGCCCGTTCCAGCTCGCGCGCCGCAGCGTCGGGATCCTGCATCGGAAGCTGCGCTGCCCCGAGCAGCCGCTCCGGATGCGCTGCGACGAGCGCCGCCATCGCATCGTTGGTCGCCCGTGCGAAATCGATGGCCGGGGGCGGCTCCACGCCACCGAAGAAGGTGAGCGGATTCGGCGACAGCATCTGGCGGTCGATGCCGACGCGGTCCATCTCGGCCAGCCGCCGGTCGACGTCCATGAACACGCTGCCGCGGTACGGGATCGGCTTCATCGTGTAGTCGCCGACACGAAAGAACTCGACGCCGTCGGCGTCGTCGCCGTGCGTGGGTCCGTAGATGCCCGCCGAACCGAGGGCCTCGTCCAGCACGACGTGGGCGTGCAGGTCGATCACGCCCGACACGGTCAGCGTCCCGGATCGATACCGGCGTCGGCAACGGCGTCGAAGCGGAACCGGCCGTCTTCGTAGACCGGCCCGCGGTCGTCGGCGGCGTACAGCCGGTTCTCCGACTTGAGGAAGCCGCCGCAGTTGTGGAGGACCTCGACCATCTTGGTGTAATTCGGATGATCGAAGTGCTCCGCAAGGCGCTCCGGGTCGGTCCACAACTCGTACACCTGGACGTGGGTGGGTTCGGCAGGGTCGGCGCCGAAGCAGTAGGCCAGGCAACCGGGCTCGTCGTCGCGAGTCGCTTTCTGGACCGGCGCGGTCAACGCGACGGCGTTGTCGCGATCGGCTTCGGTCTCGAACGACAGCGTCGCGGTGACGATGATCATGCAGGCCCCCTCGGTCCGCTCGCGACCGTACCCGTCCGGCCCAGGTGCACTCGGCTCGGAGCGCAGGTCACCCGGCCAAGGCGCTCGCAGGGAGCTCGCCGGCGCCGTAACGCGTCTTGTGCGTCGGCGTCCAGACGGTGACTTCATCGCCGAGGACGTGGTACGCACCGTCGCGGTTCACGAGCGCGGTGTTTCCGTTGACACCCACGAGCGTCCGTTTTCGCCCGACGGTCACGCGCATCGCCGACACGATCGCCGAGGGGATCTCGTCGAAGTGCGGGATGACGTGGATGCCGGGCCACAGTCCAAACCCGTCGTGCGGACGGGGAAGCCCCGTGAACGCCTCACCCTGGATCATCGCCCCGGCGCTGCATCCGGCCAGGAGACCACCCCGACCGACGACGTCCAGAATGGCGGTCCACGCCGGAGTCGAATCGAGCGTTTCGTGGAGGTACCCCGGGTTGCCGCCCGAGAGATAGACGAAGTCTGCGGCCGCGATGCGCTCCGCGAGCACAGGGTCGTTGGCGCTCGCGCGATCCCAGACCCGCACCGACTCGGCTTCCACTCCCAACCCCGCGAAGTGGTCGACCCCGCGCTGCGCCCAGCTGTCGATCATGGCGTCCCCCTCGCGCCCGGCGGCGGTGGGCAGGCAGACCACCCGCGGCGGCGTGTCGAACAGCTCGATGAGCCGGCGATCCACCGCGCTCATCTGTGGCAGATACTCACCGCTTCCGACGATCGCCAACACGTCGATGAGCTTCTCGTGTTTCGACCGGCGAGGCGCAACCGGAACGTGAATCGTCGGGTCGAGCGCGGAGCGGGTCAGGCCGTGTCGGGGGCGAGGTCGTCGTGATCGCACAGACTCTGCGCGACCTTCGACAGCGCCCGCGCCAGCGCCGCGGTGTCGTCCCGGTCGAGATGATCGAACACGACTCGCTGCACGTCGTCGGCGTGGAGCGGCGCAACGGCCTCGAGACGGCGCCGACCCGTCGCGGTCAGCGTTGCGTTCTTGCCTCTCCCGTCGGCGCCGTGCGGCGCGATCGCCACGTCGCCGCGTTCGATCAGCGTGCGCAGTCGGTGGGTGAGGCGACTCGGTGAAAGGTTCGCGGCATCGGCGAGCTCCGACAGCCGCATCGTGTCGTCGGGTGCCGACGAGAGCGCGACCAGGATCGCGTAGTGCACGGCGAGCAGGTCGTGGTGCTTCAGGGTGCGCTCGAGTTCGGGCAGTCCACGGTTGATGAGGACGAGGAGCGAACGCCACGCTTGCTGCTGCGTCTCGTCGAGCCACCGGGTCTCCGCCACGGGTCTGACTCTAGTAGTTGACATGACAACTTTCTTCCGTTACCTTGAGCTCGCAAGGATCTTGTTGACATGTCAACCAGATGTCGACCAGCACCGACCCCCACGCAGGAGACCGCATGAACCATCCCATCACCCTTCCGACCGGCACCTGGCAGATCGACACCGACGCAACCGCGATCACCGTGTCGGTCAAGAAGCTCGGCCTGATCACGGTCCCGGCGACCCTGGCCGTCACCTCCGGCTCGATCGAGATCGACGATCGCCATCAGGTCAGCAACGTCGAGATCGTGGCCGATGCATCGTCGTACGCGAGCAAGAACGCGAAGCGCAACGAACACGTGCACGGCCCCGACTTCCTCGATGTCACGCAACATCCGACCATCGCGTTCCGCGCCGACACGGTCGCCGACGAACCCGGGGCGTACCGCGCAACCGGAACCGTCACGATCAAGGGACAGTCCTCTCCGATCGACGTCGCCATCACCGACGTCGCAGTCGACGGGACGCGAGCCTCGTTCACCGCAACCGCAACCGTCGATCGCAAGGTCGCCGGCGTCGACAAGATGCCGACGTTCATCGTCGGTCGCGACCTCGAGTTGGTCGTGTCGGCCGCGGCGACCGAGCGCGCAGCATGAGCGACGAGCAGACGATCAAGGTCGCCGACGGCGGCCCGTACATCGTGAGCGGATCCGTGCCGGTCACGTCCAAGCGACCGATCGAGTCCGAACACGGCGAGCCGCTCACGTGGCAGACCGCTCGGCCGAACGAGACGAAGCCGACCGTCGCGCTGTGTCGATGCGGAGCGTCGTCGAGCAAGCCGTTCTGCGATGGCACCCACGCCGCAGCCGACTGGGACAGCACCGACAATGCGCCGGAGGGCACCTACGGAGAACGGGCGAAGAGCTACGGCGGCGAAGGCATCGAGGTGTTCGACGATCGGCCGATCTGCGTGCACGCGGGCTTCTGCGGCAACCAGGTCACCAACGTGTGGAAGATGGCGGCCAAGACCAACGACAGCCGGATCCGTGCCGAGGCGATGGCCATGATCGAACGCTGCCCCTCCGGTGCACTCACCTACGCCGTGGACGGCGAGACGGTCGAACCCGATCTGCCGGCCGGAGTCGCCGTGATCCCCGACGGACCGCTGTGGGTCAGCGGCGGCATCGAGGTCACACGAGCCGACGGTTCGACACTGGAGCGGCGCAACCGCGTGACGCTGTGCCGCTGCGGCCACTCGGCATCGAAGCCACTCTGCGACGGGTCGCACAAGGAGGCCGGCTTCACCGGATGACGACCGGCGATGCGTCGGGTTCGCCTCACGTGCCGACGCTCGAGCAGCATGCTGGTGAGCTCGCAGCACGTCACCACCTCCGTGGGGCCGACGCCGTCCATCTCGCCAGCGCGCTCGCCCTCGGTTCAGCAGATCTCACGGTTGCGGTCTGGGATCGGCGTCGTCACGCCGGCGTCGCTGCCGCGGGGCTCGCCGTCGCACCGGCCAACATCGGTTGAGGTACCCACCGACGCGGCACGCGGCACGGGATACCCGCCACACGGGGAACTGCAAGCCGCTCACGCACCGAGGTCGACGAGCGCCGACCCGCCGACTCAGAGAGGGCCGGAGATGCCGCCGTCTTTGCGGACCCGCCAGAAGTGGATCGCCATGAAGATGACGATCACGAACGGCAGGAACAACACGTGCAGCACGTACCACCGAAGCAACGTCTCCGGACTGATCTCCTGCCCGCCGAGGAGGACGAATCTGACCTCCTGCCCGAACACGGGGGTGTAGCCCGCCATGTTCGTGCCGACCGTGACGGCCCACAGCGCGAGCTGATCCCACGGCAGCAGGTAGCCCGTGAACGACAAGCCGATCGTGAGCGCGAGCAAGATGACGCCGATCACCCAGTTGAACTCACGCGGTGTCTTGTACGCGCCGTGGTAGAAGACGCGGGCCATGTGCAAGAACACCGCAAGCACCATCAGGTGCGCACCCCAACGATGCATGTTGCGCACGAGCAACCCGAACGTCACCGAGGTCTGCAGGTTGTTCATGTCGTTCCACGCAGCCGTGGTCTCGGGACGGTAGAAGAACATCAAGAAGATGCCCGTCACCGTGAGCAGGATGAACAGAAAGAAGCTCAACCCGCCCAGACACAACGTGTAGCTCACCTTCACCGCGTGACGCTTCACCTTGACCGGGTGCAAGTGGTACAGCACCGAGTTCATGATCACGTAGCTGCGGTTACGCGGGCTGTCGGTGTAGCCCTTGCGGAAGATCGAGCCCGGACGGAAGATCGAACTCCACGCCTGGCTGCCCTGCACGCTGTCGACCGCATCCTTGGCGCGGTCGCCGATCGTGGGCTTCGGTTTGTCGTCGATGATCTTGGACATGAACATCACCCCCGTCGACCTGTTCCCTCGGAACGTCCGCTCGGTTCACCGTGTTGCGTGCATCAGGCCGACGTGGGATGCGCGGAGCGCTCGTGAGGTGATGTCTTCGTCAGCAGCCCGGCCGCGAGGTACACCAGCGCTGCCACGGCGGTCACGGTGAACGCGTCAGCGCGTGCCGATGTCGACGAAGGTGGAGACGGCGTTGGGGAGCGCGATCAGGAGGACGACGACCGCGAGTATCCGCCCGACGATCACCCATCGCCGGGACCGGACGGCATCGACGATGGGCTGGAAACGGGTCAGTGCGACCGCGGCGGCACCGACGACGATGGCGATCGCGGTGACCAGGAACGAAACCGCCGCGAGCAACGCAGGGACGAGGTACCGCAGCAACACGCGTCGATCGGCAGCGAGGAGCGGAAGCCATCGGCTGGCTGCCGCCATGAAACCGGACAGCACGACCCCGAACACAACGGCGAGTGCAGCGAAGACGAGCAGCGCCAGCCAGCCCGGCCCGACGATGTCGAAGTCCGGATTGTCCGCGCGCAGCGGGATCGATCGTGGTCCCGGCCACGATCAGGAGACCCAGCCCGAACGTCGCCCCGCCGAGCCATCTGGCCGGGAGGAATCGACGCACGAGGAGATAGAGCGCACCGGCGACGATTCCGCCGAAGATTCCGTTGAAGACCACGAACCCGACGGTTCCGTCCACCGTGATCTCGCCCACGGTTTCGCCGGCCTCGGTGGTCCGACCCTGGGCGCTGTCGCCACCTGTGACGGCCAGCAGCCGCATCGCGAGGCGCCCACCCGCTCCGATCATCGTGATCCCGGCGAGGATCCCCCCAGTGAGGACCAGCGAGACGTACCAGGCGAACCTCTTGGCCACCGCTGTCGGTGTCAACTCGATGTTCGAGTCGGGAATCCGGAAGTCGAGGCGGCTCCAGGCGCCGCCGGCGACCAGGCCGGCGAGGAGGAGTACGGCGCAGACGAGCATCGGCGTCATGGCGCGGTCCTGTTGATCGACATGGGGCGAGACATGGAGTGACTCCTCGGGTGCTCGATTGACTGTTGCCATCAGCCGCCCGATCGGTTCACTGCGAGATCAGTTCGTCCGCGTCGGGAGAACGCCCGGTCGGGTGGAGATGAACCGCTCTCCCCGCTCGGCGCAACAGACGGGCATGAGCGAACCACGTCGAATCGGACATGGGTGGACAGCGCCGGTCGACGGTGCCGACTGGTGGAAGCTGGCGGTTGCCGGACCGTTGATCATCATGGCGGTGATCATCGGTGCGAGTCTCGGCGTCGACGCGTGGTTCGTCGGTTTCGCAGCGGTGATCCTTGCTGGGCTGTTGACGACGCTGGGATTGGTGCTCGGGCTCGTGCGGCTGGCGACCCACCGATCGTCTGCGACGGGATCGTGAACGGGCACGTTCGACGGCTCGCGGCACTGTTGCTTGTGTGTTCGGCGGCCTCGGCCTGTATGGGCCTGCAGGGCGGAGATGAGCATGACGGAACGGGGACCGGGGGCGCATCGGCCGATCCGGCAGAGTTCTGCGACGCGATGGATCACCTCATCGTCTTGCTGGAGCCGGGCGGGCCGTCGAGCCCGAACGAGACCAAGACCACCTTCGAGGAGGCCGCAGGGTGGTTCGAGCAGGCTCGTCGGTCGGCACCGGAACCGATCGCCGCCGATGTCGCGGTCTACGCCGATGCGTACCGGGAGTACACCCGGTTCCTCGACGAGTCCGGGTACAACCTCGACGTGGTCTTCGCCACCGACGAGGGCCGCGACCTCGCGATCGACACCTCGCACACGCTCACGCCGCAGATCGTCGACCATGTGACCGGCGAGTGTGGTCTGAGCTTCGGGAACGACGGGTGAAGTCAGGTGGGCCGTTCGGTGAACCGGCCGATGCATTCGGTGGCACAGTTGTGCATGACCAGGGGGTGTCGCGATGAACGCAGCGACGTCGAACTCGTCGCGGCGGTCGTCGACCGTGACCGTGCAGCGCTGCACGAGCTGTACACCCGGCACGAACCGTGGCTCTCGATCCGCCTTGCGTATCGATGTGCCGATCGTTCGCTCGTCGAGGAGGCGGTGCAGGACACCTTCGTGGCCGTCTGGGGATCTGCCGACAGGTACCACGCGACGGGGCCCGTTGCCGCGTGGATCTGGGGTATCGGGATCCGGAGGCTCCTGCACGTGATGCGACCGCGCAAGTCGCTGCGCGAGCGATTGATGGCCCAGCGTTCGCCGGAGTTGTTGTCGGCCGAGGACGAGTTGCTGGTCGGCGTCGAGCACGGCGACGTGGGGCTTGCCCTCGGGAAGCTGTCGCCGGAGTTGCGCATGGTCGTTCAAGCGACGGTGCTCGACGGGCTGAGTTGCCACGAGGCGGGCCGCCTGCTGGGGATCCCGAGCGGAACGGTCAAGACACGAATGATGCGCGCAAAACGAGAGATGCGGGAGGCATTGCTATGACAGCCGTCGACGAGTGGCACGTCAGTGACCACGAACTCGAGCGCTATGCGAACCACACGATTCCGACGTTCACGAGGGCATCGGTGGAGTCGCACCTGTTGGCGTGCGGGCATTGTCGGTCCGCGCTTGCCAGACGAGCATCCGGACGGGCGGGCATCAGCAACGACCGACTGTGGCTTCGCATCGCCGACACCATCGATGTGAGCGGTCGCCCACTGCGCTCCTCCACCACTGCGCTCCAGGTGTCGACCGCCAGCCCCTTGCTGCTGCTCGCGACGTTGACGGTTGCGGTCGGGGTCCTGGTCAGCGTCGGGGTGGCCGCCGCCGCGGCGCCACGAGCTTCGTTGCCGTTGTTCATGATGTTGGCGCCCGTGGCCCCCGTCATCGGGGTCGTGCTGGCGTTCCAGCCTGGGATCGATCCGGCTGGGCAACTCGCATCTGCGACACCGTTGGCGGCCGGAAGGCTGCCCTTCTTCAGGGCGATGTTCGCGAGCGGTGCTGCCCTGCTGGCGGTCGCTGCGGCGAGCCTCTTCGTCTCGGTGGGGCTCTCCGACGTCGCGGTCTGGTTGCTGCCGGGTCTGGCATTGACCGCGCTCGTCGTGGCGATCTCCACCTGGATCGATCCTCGGCGCGTTGCGCTGGCCCTCGGATGTACCTGGGCGCTGGCCGTCGGGATGTGGTCATGGGGACCCGAATCCCGAACGATCCCGCTCGACCCCGGTGACTTCGCCGTCGAGCGAGCTTCCGTCCAGGCGGCGCTCGCCGCCGTCACCGTGTGTTCGATCCTCGTCACCGTCGTACGTCGCGACGAAATTCCGGCATGGAGGACCCGATGAGTGCATCGTCTGCCATCGAGCTGCGGTCGCTGTCCAAGCACTACGGATCCACGCCGGCCGTCAATGATCTGTATTGGACGGGTGGCCAGGGGGTGATCGGCCTCCTCGGGCCGAACGGTGCCGGCAAGAGCACGCTGCTGCGGATGCTGGCAACCGTCCTCGCGCAGGACAGCGGAACGATCAGGGTCTTCGGCCTCGATCCAGGCGTCGCCGACGAGCGGTTGGCCATACGCCGCCGCCTCGGCTACCTCCCACAGGAGGCCGGCCTCTACCGAAGCTTCACCGCGTTCGACCTCGTCGACTACGTCGCCGTGCTCAAGGAGATCACCGACCGATCCGCTCGACGTGACGAAGTCAGGCGCGTCCTCGACGACGTCGGGATGACCGATGACATGCACCGGCGGATCCGGACCTTGTCGGGAGGCATGCAGCGCCGAGTCGCGCTGGCAGCGGCGCTGCTGGGTCGGCCCGACCTGCTGGTGCTCGACGAGCCATCGGCGGGACTCGACCCCGACCAGCGACTCCGATTGCGGACCGTCCTCTCCGAGGTCGGCCAACGAGCAACCGTGTTGCTGTCGACCCATCAGACCGACGAGGTGGCGGCCTTCTGTCAGCGGGTGCTCGTGTTGGATCGGGGCCGCCTGTTGTTCGACGGGACACCGCGCGAGCTCGCCGGCCGTGCCGCCGGGCGAGTCTGGATCAGTTCGGCACCGGACACCGGAGCGCTTCGGTCGTGGGTCACCGGTGATGGCGACATCCGCAACATCGGCGTGCCGCCCGCATCCGCCCAGGTGGTCGAGCCCACGCTGGACGACGGCTACCTGCTGGTGGCGACCGAGGAAACGGCTCGGACGTGACCACGACGCCTCGCGACGCCGCAGGCGATTCGGGGCCACTCGCCGCTCGGCGATCGCCCAGCTCGCCCGCATCGAGACGCGCTCGATGTTGCGTCGAGCGTCGATCTGGATCGGCGTCGCCCTGACCGTCGCCTACGTCGTGATCGGAGCCCGGGCGCAGGAGGACTGGTCATCGCAGAGGTACCAATCGCTCGTTCCGTTGGCGGCGTTCCCGATGACGATGGCCACGTTCGTCGCAGGTGTGCGATCCGGAAACCGCGATCGTTCGGCTGCGCGGCGCGCTCGCCGACGAAGCTCCCCTCGGCGGCGATCAGCGCACGGTCGCGCGCCTCGCGAGCCTGGTCGTGCCGGTCGGATTCGTCACGTTGGTGATGATCGCGATCGGTGTCGGCTCGCGAATCGAAGGTGGGTTCCGCGTCGGGGACGGGCGGTTCCGTACGGACAGCGCCGTTCATTCGGTCGTCGAGTTGCTGCAACCTCCGCTCGTCATCGCGGTCGTCGGTGCGGCGGCGATCGCGACCGGTCGCTGGGTGTTTCGCGCCGGCCCGGCCATCGTCATCGGCGTCGTGGTGCTGTTCATGACCGGTTCGGTGTACTGGATGTGGAATGCCGAATACGCCTACTCGACCGCCCTGATGCAGGTGCATCCGCTCGGCGATCTCGAGGTCGTCCACACCCCGACCGTGATGCTGCACGATCTGTACCTGCTCGGACTCGTCGGTCTGTTCGTCGGCCTGTCGCTTCGCGATGCTTCTCGGCCTGCGGTTGGTCGTGGGCGGCGCGGTGCTGGCCGGTGTTGTCCGTCGCTGCACAACTCGCGGTGTCACCCCTGTGAGTACTCCAACGATCGTTGCAGCGCCGGCAGCCGACGCAACTCGCCTGCGGTGCGATCGGTCAGCTCGCTCGGATCGAGGCGGGGCGCATGGCTCGCAGCGTGGCGGTCTGGATCGGCATCGTGCTGACGGTGGTCGGGATGGTGAGTGCGGCGAGAGGACAGCCGCACTGGTCGGCGAAGTTCAGAGATCTCGTTCCGCTCTCGATCTTTCCACTGACGTTCGGTACGTACATCGCTGCCGTACGAGCCGGGCATCGCGATCGCTCCCGACAACCGGCCGCCGCTCGCCGAAGCGGCGCCACTCGACGGTGACGATCGAACAGTGGCTCGGCTCGGGAGCCTCGCGGTCCCGGTCGGCTTCACCGTGTTGCTGATGGTCGTGGTCGGAGTGGCCAGCCGTCATCGAAGGAGGATTCCGGTTCGGTGACGGCGTCGACCGGACCGAACGCGCGATGCACTCCGCGTTCGACCTCCTGCAGCCGCCGCTCGTGATCGCCGTGGTCGGGGCAGCCGGCATCGCGATCGGGCGCGCGTTCCGATGGTCGGGCCCGTCGATCGTGATCGGGTTGTCGGTGCTGTTCATGAGTCTCGGGCCGTGGTGGCTGTGGAACGACCGGTTCGTCTACACGACGGCGTTGATGCAGGTGCAGCCGCTCGAGTTTCCGGACCGATACGTCATTCACGCCCCCACCGTCGCCCTCCACGACCTCTACCTGCTCGGTCTCGTCGCTGTGTTCAGCGGTCTCGCGTTGCGGTCGCGCCCTCGGGCGCAGCTGGTCATCGGTGGAGCAGCGGGCGCCGTGGCCGCCGTCCTCGCACAACTCGCGGTGTCGCCGTACTGAGGCCACGATGGTCGATTCTGCCGTCGTCACGCAGTCGCTCCGAGCCACCATCTCGGTGACGCCGCTGCGACCGCTTGCTGCGGTGACCGCAGGTCTCGCCGCTGTTGCCATGGTGGCGAGTTGGCGCGTGCCGAACGTTCCCGACGTCCTCGTGATGGCAGCGCCGGGTGCACTGGCTGCCGGCGTTGCGCTCGGGCTCGACGACGAGGGGTTCCGGTTCGTCAGGGTGGTGCCGACGACGGCGCTCGCCCGACTCGGCCTGCGGCTCTCCGTGTTGATCGCCGTGTTGATCGCCGCAACGACTTCGTTGCTGGTTGCCGGTGAGGTGCTCTTCGATGCGCCGGTCGACACCCCATCGCTGGGGGCATTGGCGGCGCTCGTTGCCGCTGCCGTCGCCGTCGAGGTGTGGTGGAGTCGTCACCGACCGGAAACCGCGGCGGAAGGAGCGGCCGCCGTCGTCATGGCGTGGTCGCTGTCGGCCACCATGTTGCCGGATGTCGTTGGATTGCAGGCCGGAGCCAACGCGTGGCACACCCACTCGCCCGCGGTGTTCGGCCTGTCGGTCGTGGCGGCCATCGTCGGGTCATGCGGGCGCGCAGCATGAGCGGGCATGTCAATCTTCGGCTGCGGCCCCCGGCAGAGCCAGGTGCAACGGCGATGCCGGTTCGCCGTCGAGCGGAGGACGGCGGTCGTATGTCGCTTGGACCTCGATGAAGATGCATTCGCCCGGGCAGTCGAGCGCTGCGTCGATCACCGCTTGCTCCAACTTGAGCGGCACCTCGGACATACTGCCGCGACCACCTGGGTCGGTGCCGATCGAGGTGTGGTCGCGCACATAGGAGATGCCGTCCTCGAGCAGCACGAAGACCTCCGGGCAGTGGTCCGTGCAGAGCCCGTCTCCCGTGCACAGGTCTTGATCGATCCAGACGTGGAACATTCCGCAACCTCCGATGTCTCGGTGCACGTCTGAGTTGCGGTGGCGGGATGTTCCGGTTCACGAGCCCGCCGGGCGTGAACCGTTTGCATCGGTGAGCGCGACTGATCGGTGAGCTCGAGCACTCGAGCCCCACCTCACGAAGGGGACACGTCATGCGTCACTCACTCAGAGCGCTCGCGCTCGTCGGTTCGAGCCTGATCGCGCTGTCGGCGTGTGGCTCCGACGACTCCGCTGACAATGTTGACGGCCGAGCGGCCTGGTGCGCGACCATCGACGACGTCGATGGGCTGCTCGCATCATCAGACGCCGACGGCAGCGAGTTCGCGAGCCGGCAGGCGATCTACGAGCAGGTCAACGGAGAGGTTGAGGAGCTGATTGCCGGCGTCGAGACCGTCGACGAGTCGGCTCGCGACGATGTCACCAACACGCTGGAGTTCGTCGCCGACTTGACGGCGGCGATCGTCGACGCGCCGGACGAAGCGGCCGCCGACGCGGCGTTGGTCCCGATCTTCGAGTCGTTGCCCGAAGGCGACGGGCTGCCCGGTCACGGTTGGATTCTCGAAACGTGCGGCGTTGACATCAACGATTGACCGGCGCATCGTGGTGACACCGACGTCCATCGAAGAGAGGACCTGATGTCTCGTCTCGGCGTGTCCGAAGGTGTGCAGGCCATTCCGCGAGCGAGGCGTCGTGATCACGTGCGGCTCCTGCGCGGGTTGCTCGACACGCCCCAGACGGTGCTGGCGGAGCTGAGTGACTCGTACGGACCGATGTGTGCGCTGGGCACAGGTCCACTGAAGGTGGTGGTCGTTGGCTCACCAGCGCTGATTCGCGACCTGCTCATGCAACCGAATGACCGGTTCCGTTGGGACACGCCGTTGAGCCCGTTCCCGTTCGTCATCGGCAAGCACACGATGATCGCCTCTGATGGTCCCGACCACCGACGTCGCCGAGGTGCCGTACAGCAGGCCTTTGGTCGTCGACGTCTGAACCGGTGGATTCCGATGATCGTCGAGCAAGCGGATGCGGCGATCGACGATCTGCTTGCGACCTCGCCGGGCGGATCGCCGACCGACCTGTACCCGATCGGCCGACGACTGCTGATCGAGGTCGTCGTTCGAGCACTGTTCGGCGAACGCCTCGTGGCCCACACCGCAGAGATCGATGCGCGATTTGCTCGGGCCCAGCACTACCTGTCCAGCCCGCTCGTGCGGCAGATTCCACATCCGTTCCCGTTCACTCTCCGCGCCGGTGTGCGAGAGGACCGTCGCGCGCTCGACGCGCTCATCGATCGGGCGATCGCTGCATCGAGGGACGGCGAGATCATCGACGACGACAACGGCGATGTGCTCGATGCGCTCGTTCGTCGCAGTGATCTCTCCGATGCGGAGATTCGCGATCAGGTCAAGTCGTTGATCGGCGCCGGGTACGACACCACGGCATCGTCGCTGGCGTGGATCATCTGGGAGGCCGCACTTCGGCCCGACGTGTGGACGCGGTTGCGCGACGAGGCGGATGCGGTACTCGGGCCGTTGGGGCGCGCCGGCTCTGCGGACGATGCCTCGTTGGTCAGGCTGGCATTCGCCAACAGCGTGATGCGTGAGACGTTGCGTCTCCATCCGGCTTCGGGGGTCGGGGCGCGCGAGGCGGCGATCGATGTCGAGGTGGGTGACCACTCGATCCCGCAGGGCACGCTGACGCTGTGGTCGCCATACCTGGCCGGGCGCGATCCCGATTCGTGGGCTGATCCTGACGACTTCCGACCGGAGCGGTTCGCCGATCTCGATGAGGCCCAGCGAGCACTCGCCGACGATGCCTGGGTGCCGTTCGGTCGCGGTCCACGGATGTGCGTCGGCTTCGCCCTCGCTCAGATGGAACTCACGCTCATCACCAGTCGCCTCGCACAGCGAGTCGATCTCGAGCCGACCGCGTCGCATCCTCCGGCTGCCTCCGGACTGATCGTGAGCCGACCCGTCGGCGGCGTGCCGATGCGGGTGACTCCCCGTTCGTCGTGAGTGTCGCCGTCGCACGCGGCGGGGCCTCCTCGACGTGAACCGCCGGTCGCGTTCGCAGGGACAAGTCCTGTGAACGCGAACGTCGCGTTCGACGAGCAAGGAGAAACCACATGAGGGATCATCGAGTCGGAATCCGTCGAGGCATCGGGGTCGCCACAGTCGCAGGTGCGTTGTTGGTGAGCGCCGGCGGCGCGGCGGCGGGCGGTCACACGTCGTACCACGGTGTGTTCGACGAGACCGCCGTTGGGGCCGGTCTCGGATACGACATCCACGGGAGCGCCAAGATGACCATCAAGTCATCGAGCACCGTCGTGAAGATCAACGTGTCAGGGCTGGATCCGTCGAAGACGTACGGCTCACATCTGCACAACGGGACGTGCGCATCAGGCGGCGGAGGGCATTATCAGGACACCGCGGGCGGCGCGACCGTTCCGCCGAACGAACTGTGGCTCGCAAACAGTGGCCTGACGCTTCGCTCGAATCCCGGCGGCGTGGCACATGCCACCGGCTCCGCACCGTGGATGGCTCGAACGTCCGCAGCGGCACCATTGACAAATGCGCGTTCGGTCGTCGTTCACGAACCAGGAGGGGCGAGGATCGCCTGCGTCGATCTGGACTGACGGGCTCCGCGCTCAGATCGATCCCGCGGCGTTCCGCAATCGTTCGGGGACGCCGATGTGGATCGCCCACGACCGACTCGGGTGGGCAGAGGTGGAGACCGGAGGTGTCGCCGCGTCGCGTGACTGACCTCACCAGTCGGTGGGTGCGTAGTCCTTGAGGAACTGGCCCCACACGTGATCGCCGGTGTTGAGTCCGTGGATGATCGGATCGACGATTCGGGCTGCCCCGTCGACGATGTCGAGCGGGGGATGGAACCGGTGCTCGGCCGTCTTCGCCTCGGCGATCGCCACCGGATCCTCGTCGCTGACCCAGCCCGTGTCGACACTGTTCATGTTGATCCCGGCGTCGTGATAGTCGGTGGCCGACGTGCGCGTCATCATGTTCAACGCTGCCTTGGCCATGTTCGTGTGCGGGTGTTTCGTCGTCTTGCGAGGTCGGTAGAACTGGCCTTCGACCGCCGACACGTTGACGATGTGCTTGTGGTTGCCGGGGGTGGCCTCCATCAGCGGTTTGAGGCGGGCGTTGAGCACGAACGGAGCGACGGCGTTGACGAGCTGCGTCTCGAGGAGCTCGACCGACGACACCTCGTGCAGCTGGAGCCGCCACGAGTTCCGACCTCGGAGGTCGACCTGTTGGAGGTCCTGGTCGAGCTGTCCGGCGGGAAACAGTGAGTCGGTCGTCGATCGATCGTCGGGCAACAGCACCGCCTGCGAGAGCTCGGCCGCACGGGTGAGCCCGGGATGCTCCGGCGAGGCGGCCCGCTCGATCGCTGCGCCACCGCCGCGGAGCGACTCGTACGAACCGACGAGTCGTAGCACCTCCGGGGGAAGCGCACCCAGTGCGACCGTCTCGTTGTCCATCATGTGCTCGTAGAAGGCGGGCGGGCGGCGAACGGTCTGACACGCGTTGTTGACGATCGCATCGAGGCGGGGACGCGTCGCCAGGAGGTGCGCGCAGAACGCCTCGACGCTCGGCGTGTGGCGAAGATCGAGACCGAACACCTCGAGTCGATCGCCCCATTCGGCAAAGTCCGGTTCGGCGGCGTAGCGCTCCGCCGCATCGCGGGGGAACCGCGTCGCCACGATCAGTTCCGCACCGCACCGCAGCAGCTTGATGCCCGCCTGGTAGCCGATCTTCACTCGGCCGCCGGTGAGCAGCACGACCATCCCGCGCATGTCCGCGAGCTCGCCGCGCTTCGCGAAGTTCAGCGCGGCGCAGTCAGGGCACAGCTGGTCGTAGAAGTGATGGATCTCGCGGTAGCGGATCTTGCAGATGTAGCAGTGCTGGTGCTCGGTGGTCTCGCGGAACGGCGGCGCGGCCGGATCGTCGTCGACGTCGCGCTGTTCGAAGTGCTTCGGCGGGTAGACGTCGGGCGTGGTGAAGACCGGACGGCGGCGCAGCGTGCGGATGCCGGTCTCGGCGAGGGTCTCGTCATCACGTTGCGACTTCTGGCTCCGTCGTTGCTGTTGCAGCAGCTTGGTGCGGCGGCGGCGGATCTCCGGGTCGGGGCAGAACACGTCACCCGCTGCGTTGAGGAACGTCGGCCTTCTCGGTCGGCGTCGAGTTCGTTGACCAGCTCGGGAGCCGCGACGACATCGCGGAGCAATGCCAGCGCGTCGAGCAGCCGCTGACGAACGTGTTCGTCGGGTTGTCGATCGCTCGCGGCCACCGTCGAAATCTACCGTTGGCCCCGCGACACCACGGAGAACGTGATCGCCGCCGCGTGGCCGACGTTCAACGAATCGACCACGTCGCTGATCGGAATCCTGACCTGGGTGGTCGCCGCATCAAGGGCGGCCGCGTGTCAGGCCCGGGCCCTCCGCACCGAGCATGATCGCCAGCCGCTCGGGGACATCGGCGTCCCACAGCTCGACGGCATCGGCGGTCGGCGTCATCGCCCACGACCGGAATCCGTGTGCGTGGAGGGTGTCGAGCGCACTCGGCCATTCGTCGGGCGCCGCCCGCGCCACGCGCATGTGCAGGATCTCCCCCATGCTCACGCGCACGGTGCGGCGGTGGTACGGATCGGTGCAGGTCGGGCTGAGCACCATGCCGTCGATCGCGAACGCCCGGGCAGCACGTGGCGATCGCCCCGACGTTCTCGTCGTCGTTGAGGGCCTCGAGCACGATCAGCCGGTTGGACGTCGCGCGCGAGGTCCTCGACGGTCTGCAACGGCTTGCGGAACGCCGAAACGAGGACACGCTCGTGGGAGGTCGAATCCGACGATGTCGTGCATCACCTCACGGTCGGCGACGTACACGGGCACACCGACCAGCTCGGCCCGTTCCATGAACGGTCGGAACCGAGTCACCCGGGAGGGCGAGAGCAGGACCGATCGGAAGATGTGCCCGGAGTCGATGAGCCGGTCGATGGACACCCATCCCTCCGACAGGAAGTACTCGTCGCCTTCCATCTCCCGGCGCGCCGCCTGGTCGTTCAACCGCCGGAAGTCGGACACCCGAGGATCGTCGGCGTCACAAACCGAGATCGTCTCGCTCACCGGGCCGACGGTACGTCGAACGGGACATCCGTCTGCCATTGTCGAGATCATGCACGATGACTACGAGGACTTGACCGATTGTGGCCTCACCGACGAACTCGAGCAGGAACTGCTGGACAAGCAGCGCGAGTGCACATTCATGTGGACGAACAAGGCGGGAGAGGCGTTCGGCGTGATCATGTCGTACCTGCCACACGAGGGGACACTGTGGCTGACCGCGGCAGAGCGGCGGGCCCGCATCTCCGCGATCCGTCGCTTCCCCCGGGCCTCGGTGTGCATCACGAGTACCGGTACCGACATGGGCACCGGCAAGACGGTCACCTACAAGGGCGAGTGCATCGTGCACTCGGGCCGCGACGTGAAGGACTGGTTCTACCCGGTGTTCGCGAAGCGGATCCGTCCTGACGACGACGTCGCCGCCAGGACGTTCCAGACCTTCCTCGACTCGCCGGATCGAGTCGTCATCGAGTTCCGCCCCGACGACAAGCTCGGGTTCGACAGCGCGCTCATGTGGGCACGGTCACCTGGGGCCGCGAACACGTAGCCGCTTCGCAGCGGGACTCGATCACCTAGATCGTCACCTGCATGCCGACTTCCATCACCTGGTCGGGGGGTAGGTGGAAGAAGCGTGCAGCGTTGGCAGCGCCACGGTTCAGCAGCACGAAGAGTTCCTCTCGCAGCGGGTGCATCCCCGGCACCTTGCCCGACGTCACCGACTCGCTCCCGAGGAAGTACGTCACCGACTCCGAATCGAACGTGTCACTCAACGCGTCGAGCGCGCCCAGGACCAGGGGCACGTCCGGTTCATCCATGAACCCGAACTCGATCCTGATCGTCTTCATGCCCTGCCCGACGTGCGTGATCCGCGCCCGCTTTCGATGGGCGACATGCGGGCGTTCGGCCACCTCGACGCTCACGATCAGAACATGTTGATGCATGACCTTCTGGTGCTTCAGATTGGCGACGAGCGCAGGCGGGGCGATGCCCGCCTCCTTTGCGAGATACACAGCCGTACCGTCCACTCGCGGAAGTCCGCGTTCGGCGATGTCGACGACAAACGACTCGATCGGGTGCTCTGCTCGGCGAATACGTGCGGCGACGAGTTGACGGCCGCGGCGCCACGTCGTCATCTGGATGACCAGACCGAGTCCGATCAGGAGCGGCAGCCAGCCGCCCTGAGGGATCTTCGGGATGTTCGCACTGAGGAATCCGATGTCGACCACGAGGAACGGGATGATGATGGCCATTGTCTTCCCGAGCGACCAACCCCAGCGGTCGCGCACGACGCGATAGAAGATCAACGTCGTGATGAGCATCGTGGTCGTGACCGCGATGCCGTAGGCCGAGGCCAGCGCACTCGATGAACGGAACACGAGGACGAGCCCCACGCAGCCGATCATGAGCAACCAGTTGACGAGGGGCACGTACACCTGGCCCACGTGGGCGGACGACGTGTGTCGGATCGCCAGCCTCGGGAAGTAATCCAGTCGCACGGCCTGCGCCGTGAGCGAGAATGCCCCCGAGATGAGCGCCTGCGATGCGATCACGGTCGCCATCGTCGCCAGCACGGCGAGCGGGGCGACACCCCAGTCGGGCGCCATGTCGTAGAACGGATTGCCGATCTCCTCGGCACCGTCGGCCAGCAGGGCGGCCTGGCCGAAGTAGGTGAGCAGCAGGCCCGGCAGCACGAGCACGTACCACGACGTCTGAATCGCGCGGCGCCCGAAATGGCCCATGTCGGCGTACAACGCCTCGCCACCGGTGACCACCAGGAAGATCGAGCCCAGCGCGAGGAAAGCCCGCCACGGTTCGGTGACGAACAGGTCGACCGCGTACGAGGGCGACACGGCGCGGAGCACCGACGGATGTCCGACGATCTGACGGATCCCGAGCGCCCCGAGCACCGCGAACCAGACCACCATGATCGGGCTGAACACCGGGCGATGCCGGCGGTCCCGCGGCGCTGCACGGCGAACAGCGCAACGAGGATCGCAACGGACACCGGGATGACCCAGTCGGCGAACGCTGACGTCGCAACCTCGAATCCCTCCACGGCGGACAACACCGAGATCGCCGGGGTGATCAGACCGTCGCCGTACAGCAGCGCCGTTCCGAACACGCCGAGGGTGACGATCGCAGCCCCCGTCTTCGTGATGGGTTCTCCCCGTCGCGGCATGACCAGCGACGTCAACGCCAGGATCCCGCCTTCACCGTGGTTGTCGGCGCGCATCACGAAGTAGAGGTACTTCGCCGAGATGACGATCAACAGCGACCAGAACACGACCGAGGCGACGCCGAAGGCGCTCGCCTGGTTCACCTCCAGACCGGAGTGGTCGAACGACTCGCGCAGGGCGTAGATCGGGCTCGTGCCGATGTCGCCGAAGACGATGCCCAGCGTGCCGAATGCGAGCGCGGCGTGCCCGGCACGGTGGGCGGTTGACGAGGACGGATCATCCATCGTTGAGAGACGCTAGGGCCTCCGACCGTCACTCGTCGCGTAGGAGTTCGGTTGGCTCCAGTCGGTTGACGAGGCGTGACCCCGCGAGCGAGGCGGCCAGCGTCGCAGCGAGCACCGCAACCATTGGCGCCCACATCGCCGCGGCCGGCACTGCATACATCGGCGTCAGCACGAACAACGGTCGGAGCACGATCACGAAGTAGAAGCCCATGCCGACGCCGACCGCTGCGCCCACGATTACGCCGAGCAGTGCCACGACTGCGGCCTCTGCAGTGATCAGCAACCGGATCGTTGTAGCTCCGAGACCCTGCGCGCGCAACATGACGTATTCGCGGCGCCGCTGCAGCAGCAACCCGAAGACGAAGATGGCGATCGTCACCGCGCTCATCGCGAGGGCAAACCCGGCGTCGAGATCGACGAGCCCGGCCACGTTGAGCGCCGCAAGGCTGGACTGGTCGGCCGCGAGAAACGAGCGGCGCGAGTCGATCTGGAGCGCGTTGGTTGCGCCGGGTCCCGCCCGGAGTTCGTCGACCGTCCGGTCGAGCAGCGATGGATCGGGGCGCTCGGTCGCGAGGAGGTAGAAGTCGGGGGATTTCGCGGGGACCGCGTCGAGATGGGCGTCGATCGACATCACGGCGTCGATGCCGTCGGAGAAGCCGGGGAGGCGCTCGAACAACTCGACGACGTGCATGTCGACGATCACCTGATCGTCCGTGCCGCGCGCCAGGAGCACCTCGAGTGGGTCGCCCACCTCGGCTTGGAGGAAGCTGGCCATCTCGGTACTGAGCATCACCGCAGTCGGGTCGTCGGCGAGTCCTCCGAAGGGCGTCGGATCGAGCGCCGCCAGGTCGGCGGGATCCGAGGTTCGCCGGCTGCGCAGGATGACATTGTTTCGACCGGCGATGACCGGCGACACCGACGCGACGCCGTCGAGGTCGAGCGCCCGCTGTTCGTCGGCGATCGCGGACCGTTGGGCGGCAGGCCCCGGGGTCACCCGGATGTCGCCGCCGAGCGCGTACCGCGCATCGTTGGCCTTGGCGCGGTCGTACGAGGCGGTGAAGGTGGCGAGGCTCGTGGTCAAGGCCACGATCAACGCCACGATGAGCACCCCGTTGGCGATCGCCCACGGGCGACGGCCCACGCTCAGCCGGAGCAGACTCGGCAGCGGGCGTCCGATGCTCGCCGACGATCTCGGCCGCGTCCGCAGGAGCGCCGATCCGGCGAGCCGCGCCCCGGCCAGACCCGCGCAGATCCACACCGACACGGGCAGGACCAGCAACCACAGGTTGAGGCGCACCGACCGGCCGAAATACACCGAACCGGCCGCTCCCTCGAACGCGTTCCAGCGGATCGCCAGCACGGTGACGACCACCGCCAGCGACAGCCCGATCACGTCGAGCCCGGCGCGCCGCCAGAACGGCACCCGCTCGGCGAGCCGGAGCCGGTCGTCGTTGATCTGCCGATCGATCGAGCGTCGACCGGTGAGATACAGCGCGGCGCCGGTCGCGAGGAACCCGGCCGTGCTCCCGATCGCGCCAGACACGGCCAGGCTCGACGTACTCGCCCGCTGCAGCGACTCTCGCCCGAGCACGGCGGCCGCCGCGCCGTACCCGAGTGCGAGGCCCACCAAGGACCCGACCACCGTCAGCACGCCGGTGCGGAGCGCGAGCATCACCAGGAGATGACCTCGAGCTGCTCCCCGAATGCGCAGCGTCGCCTGTTCTCGTCGCTGCGCTTCGGCGAGCACCGATCCGGCGTACGCGGCAAGCATTGCGGCCAGCAGCGCGCCCGGCAGCCCGAGGAACACGAAGAGGCGCTTTGCGACATCGGCGTCGTCGGCGGCCACTGTGAGCGTGTTGGAGATGTTGTCGAGGAGCACCTCGTCGCCTTCGACCAGGGCATCGATCTGCGCCGCGATCTGCGAGGTTTGGGTCACCGCGGTGGCGGGGTCGGCGTCGAGTACCGATCGGTCGAGGGTGATGTCGACCTCGCGAATCGGCGGGCTCTTCAGCCGTTCGTCGCCCGACGTCGCTGCACGATCGAACGCCGGGAAGACCTCGTCGGCAAAGCCGCTCGACGAGATGACGACGGCGTTGCGCGTGTAGACGAACGTCTCGAGGTCGCCGCCGCGACGGCTCGCGAACAGCGATCGGGCGCGACTCAGGTCGGCCACACCGCTGATCGACCACTGGGCGACCGAGCCATCGGGCAGGTCGACCGAGATCGTGTCGCCGGGTCCGAGACCGAGCTCGGCCGCCAACTCCGCGCTGATCACCGCGCCCGACGCGGAGAAGTCACCGTCGACGACGTCGATCGACGGATCGTTGGCGGCGTACGACGAGTCGAATCCGAACAACTTGGCCGGTCCGGATGCGGCGCCGACGCCTGGAGCGGACAGCGTGCCCGAGCCGAGATCCGCCAGCGACAGCGGCTCGGCGTTGCGCACGCCGTCGAGCGCGACGATCTGTACGGACAGCTCGGACAGCGACGGCGGATCCGGCGCATTCGCCGCGATCGGGGTGACATTCTCGCGGCTGGAGAACGACGATCGCACCACGTCGTCGTCGAGCGTGACGGCGGCGCTCGCCACGACCCGGTAGGACACGGTCAGCGAGTCGCCTGCAGCCAGCGTGCCGAGGTTCCGCCCCGAACGGCCGGGACCGACGGCGAAGGGTGCACCGTCCGTCACCCCGATCGTGGCGCCGTCGACCGAACCCGAGCCGGCAACGGCGTCCACTGCGTCGTCCGGCACCGAGCGGACGGTGAGTTCGCGTGCGTCGACGTCGCCGACGTTGTGCAGCTCGAGGATCACGGTGGCTTCGTCACCGGCGGCGAGCGCCCGATCGGGTTCGAATCGCTGGGTGAGCGTGACACTGCTGCCGGCGCGCTCACCGACGATGCGCTGCATGTCGATGGCCAACGGTGCAACCGCACGCTGGGTCATCGAGGCGGAAAGTCCGTCGACGAAGAACAGCACGCCGCAGAACAGGCCGACGCCGAGGATCACCCCGGCGATGGTGGACAACGTTCGACGGGGGTTGCGGACGAGGTCGGCGAGGACGAGTCGGGTCAGCATCACGACGCCCAGGGCGTCGGCGCGGCCAAACGCACCGTGCGCTCGAGGTGCTCGGCGATCATCGGGTCGTGGGTGACGACGACGAGCGTCGCCCCGAGCTGGCGACCCACCTCGACGAGGAGCCCGATCGCCGACCGAGCGCTCGCCGTGTCCAGCGCGCCAGTCGGTTCATCGGCCAGGATGACAGACGGATCGTGCACGATCGCGCGGGCCAGTGCCGCGCGTTGTCGTTGGCCCCCGGAGAGGTGGTCGGGAAGCCGGTCGGCGAGGCCGCCGATCCCGAGGCGGTCGAGAACACGCCTCACCGCCGCCGCATCGGAACCGACGCCGGAGATCGACCGTTGGAGGGCGACGTTCTCCTCGACGGTCAGATGCGGGAGAAGATTGTCCGCCTGGTACATCATCCCGAGCGCGAGGCGTCGAAACCGGAGCCGCTCCCGGGCGTTCATCGACGTGATCACGTCGTCGCCGATCGTGACCGTGCCGGTCGTCGGGCTGGCGAGTCCGGCGATGACGCCGAGCAGCGTCGACTTTCCGCAGCCGCTGGGCCCCATCACGGCCACACCGGTGCCGCCGGCGATCTCGAGGTCGAGTGGGACCATCGCAGGGACCACTCCCTCGGTCGTCACGTGGTCGACGGTCAGATCGCGCACCGACACATCGCGGCTGCTCATCGCGACTCGACCCGACCCGCGGTCAGGGCATACCTCGTGGGCACCCGATCGGCCAGCGCAGGATCGTGGGTGACGTACAGCAGAGCACAGTCCTCGTCGATCAACTCACACATCACGTCGGCGGCCGTGTCGGCGTCGAGTTGGGCGACGACCTCGTCAGCGAGCAGCAGGTCGGGGCCGTTCGCCAGCGAGACCGCCAAGGCAACCCGCTGTGCCTCGCCGCCGGACAGGTGGCGCGGTCGGTGATGACCACGGTGCGCAACCCCGAAGCGTTCGAGCAGTGCGGTGGCGCTCGAACGTCGCTCGGCTCGCGACAATCGACGGCTGCCGAACGAGAGCGCCACCTCCACGTTCTCGAGCGCACTGAGATGTGGGAGCAGGTTGTCGGACTGCAGCGCGATCCCGATTCGGTCCGCCCGCAGGGCCGCTCGTTCGCGGTCGGCGAGTTCGCCGATCGACCTTCCGTCGATCTCGATGCTGCCCCCCTCGGGTCGCAGCAGACCCGAGATCAGCCGCGAGCAGCGTCGACTTCCCACTCCCCGACGGGCCGATCAGGCTCGCCTTTTCTCCCGATCCGACCGCGAGGTCGACGTGGTCGAGGACGACCGCGGTGCCGTCATACGACTTGACGACGCCGCACAACTGCACGATCGGCGTCGGTGCAATCACGCGCCGGCACGCTCCGACGGCGGCGCGTCACCGAACACGTCCGGCTCGGTCTCACGGGCGTGTTCCTCCAGGTCGAGCACGGTCTGACTCGCATCGGCGAGCCCCTCGCTCGTGAGTTCGACGAAGTTCAGCAGCTCGAACCGATCCTTGTGGAGGCTCGCGTCGAGCGGGATGTTGTTGATCACGCCGACACCCGGTGCGTAGTACTTGTTCTCGTTGTCGGGCGCCCCGACCTCACCCTCCATCACGACGCGGACGTCGTCGTAGCAGCCGAATGCGACGCACTCGCTCACGCCGACTTCGACGGGTTGGCCGACCGACTCCTCCTCGTCGGGGATCGCTGTGATCAACCACCGAGCGGTGTCGGCGGTGACCTCGGCTGGGGCGAGCACCCCGACCTGGGCTCCGTCGGCTCCGCCCAGCCAGGCCGAGTCGGTGTTGGTGTATTCGCCACCCTCGTACTCCTCGGTGTAGCCACCCATGATCCACACGTTGCCGTCCTTGTCGAGCGCGAGGTAGTCCATGCCGACCTGAGCCACCTCACCCGCGTCCGTCGACTCGTCGAGCATCGCGATTGCCGGGACGCCGTCGATGATCCGGATAACGTCGGTCATCGTCGTGATGATCTCGTGAGGAATGGTGCGCGACCCCACCTCGGTCGTTCCACCGCGCACCCACTGCAGACCGGGCCGTAGCGGATGGTACGGGTTGGTGTCGAGCGTCGGGTCGACGAAGTTGGCCGGGTCGAAAACTGCTTCGACGCCGCGGTCTCCTGCGGCCGCTTCACCGCTCCCGCTGTCGCTCCCGCTCCCGCAGGCCGCCGCCGTCAACCCGGCAGCGACCGCGACGGCGACGATGCTGGGCAACCTCGCACCAGCGCGCCGTTGTTGATGGTGTCGTGGTCTCATGCCATCCGTTGTAGGCGTCGCGTCCTGACTGGCTGCTGACCGCGGGATGCCGCTGAGTCAGCGAGCGGTCAGGTGGGGGTCAGCTCCAGGGTGAGAGACTTCCGGCGGAGCCAGTGATGAAAATTCTCGTCGTCGAGGACGATCTCAAGATTGCGTCGGGAGTACGGCGCGGTCTCGAACACGAGGGTTTCACCGTCGACGTCGCACTGACCGGCGACGACGGCATGTGGATGGCCGCCGAGGGCGGATACGACCTGATCGTGCTCGACATCATGCTGCCGGGGATGAACGGCTTCGAGATCTGCCGCGACCTCCGCGCCGCCGACAACTGGACCCCGGTGCTGATGTTGACGGCGAAGTCGGGAGAACTCGACGAAGCCGAGGCACTCGACACCGGTGCTGACGACTTCGTGACCAAGCCGTTCGCGTTCGTGGCGCTCGTCGCCAGAATCCGTGCACTCCTTCGCCGGTCGTCGGGGCGGGATCCATCACCGGTCGTGGCCGGAGACCTGCGGATCGATCCGGTCCAACGTCGCGCATGGCGCGGCGACACGCAGATCGAGCTGACGACACGGCAGTTCGACGTGCTCGAGTTCTTCATGCGTCGGGTCGGGGAGGTCGTGTCGAAGTCGGAGATCCTCGCCGGCGTCTGGTCGTACGACTTCGACGGCGATCCCGAACATCGTCGAGGTCTACGTGCGTCGGCTACGAACCCGGATCGACGAACCGTTCGGGCGACGGGCGATCGAGACCGTGCGTGGCGCTGGTTATCGACTGGCTGCGGACGGTGGCTGACCAGCACGCGCCGCGGGCTGCCTCAGCTCGTCGACTGTGGCGCAGCATGCGCTTTCGGATCACCGTTGTCGCAACGGTTGCGGTGGTGATCGTCCTGTCGATCGGTGGATTCGTGCTGCTCGCCATCCAGGAGAGCCAGGTGCTCCACAACCTCGACACCACGCTGTCGCAACGCGCCGACGACCTCGAGTCGGTTGCCCAGGACCTCGACCTGTCGGCCACGCCGCTCACCCTCACCAACCTCGCCGGCGACGACGTCGTCGTGCAGCTCGTCGATGTCGACGGCGGCATCGTCGCTGCGAGTGCGAACGCCGTGGACATGGCCGCCATCGGTCCGCTCGACCCGGTCGAGCAGACCCTTCCGCACCGTTCAGACGCTCCCGGTGGAGGACGACGAGTACCGGATCCTGTCGCGCCCGATCGAACTCGACGGCGGACCGGCAGTCCTCCACGTGGCGACGAACACCGACGACCTCCGCGAGGTGATCACCCGACTGCGCAATGCGTTGCTGGTCGTCGTACCGCTCGCCGCACTGACCATCTCGGCGTTGGTGTGGGCGCTGGTCGGTCGCACGCTGCGTCCGGTCGAGCGAATCCGATCGGAGGTCGCATCGATCGACGGCGGTGACAGCTCGCACCGCATCTCCCCGCCGGCGACAGGCGACGAGATCGAACGGCTGGCCATCACGATGAACGAGCTGCTCGATCGCCAGGCTGTTGCGTCGCGTCGTCAACGCGAGTTCGTTGCAGACGCCTCACACGAGCTGCGCAGCCCGCTGGCGCGGATACGGACCGAACTCGACGTCAACCGCGCCGACCGGCTCGACACCGACGCGGTGGTGACGAGCCTCAGCGATGAGGTCGACCACCTGACTGCGCTGGTCGACGACCTCCTCCACCTCGCCCGTTCCGACTCAGCCGACGCGGTCGAGGTCCACCGCCCCGTCGATCTGGACGACATCGTGCTCGACGAGGCGCAGCGCATCGCGACGTCGTCGGAGATCACGGTCGACCTCTCGGCGATGTCGGCGGCACACCTCAGCGGCGATCCCGAATCAGCTCCGTCGGATGGTTCGCAACCTGCTCGACAATGCGGTGCGCCACGCTGCGAGCACGATCGCTGTCACCCTCAACGAGTCGACCGAGGGTGCGATCACGCTGGCGGTCGCCGACGACGGTCCTGGCATCGACGCCGACGATCGGGAGCGCGTCTTCGACCGCTTCGTCCGACTCGATGCGGCGCGAACCCGTCACGACGGTGGGACCGGCCTCGGGCTGGCGATCACCCGGGACATCGTCGAGCGTCACGGCGGCACGATCACACTCGACGAAGCGGGCGCCGATGCCGGCGCCCGCTTCGTGGTGAACCTTCCGAACTGATGGTCGCGAACGCCGTCAGTCGTCGCCTGGTCCGTCGGTCTCGGAGCCCACGACGTTGAAGTCGCGATCGAGCTGGACGTCGATCTCGCGGCCGTCGTCGAGCCGGACCTCCACCTCGTAGTAGCTGTCCTCGTCGCCTTCCTCGGTCGCGGTCACGCGACCCTCGCCGACGTGATCGAGAGCGACCTGGGAGGCGGTGGCCAGGGCGTCACCGGTGATCGGGACGTCGCTCCCGTCGTCGTCGGACCGGCCGGTCGCTCCCACGGCTCCCGTGACGCCGGCGGCAATGGCAGCACCGGCCACCACCACGCCCGCTGCGATGATCATCTGCTTCTTCATCGTCGTTCTCTCCTTGCGATCCGTGTGTTGCGGGACGATCCCGCCACTCCACGATGCGCAGGTCGACCTGACCTCCACCTGACTGCGGTGGTCGCGTGGGCTCCGGTCCGCGAGACTCGTCGGATGCAGCGTGTGCGCGTCGGAATCTCCGTGCCGTGGGACCTGTGGCAACTCCCACACGATCGCCAACGCGAGGCACTCGCACGGGTCGCCGATGCCGGCATCGACCACCTGTTCACCGCCGACCACGTCAGCTTCTTCGACGGCAGCGGCCTCGACGGCCTGATCCACCTCGCCGCGCTGAGCGGGCTCGAGCCTCGGCTCGACCTGCACCTCGGCGTGTACCTCCTCGCGCTGCGCCATCCGATGGTGGCAGCTCGCCAGATCGCATCGCTGGCGCAGGCAGCGCCCGGGCGGCTCACAGTGGGTGTCGGTGTCGGCGGCGAGGATCGGCACGAGATCGAGGTCTGCGGAGTCGACCCGCGGACCCGCGGACGGCGGACCGATGTCGCGCTCGGCCTCGTCCGGTCGCTGCTCGACGGCGACATCGTCGACGGCGACGGCGAGTTCTTCGATTTCACCGCCGGTCTCATCCGCCCCACTCCGGCACCACGCGTGCCGCTCCTCGTCGGAGGGCGCAGCGACGCCGCGGTGCGACGTGCCGGACACCTGGGCGATGGTTGGCTCGCCGCCTGGTGTTCGGCACGTCGATTCGCCGCTGCGACGGCGATGGCCGAAGAGCTGGGTGCCGATCGCGACGTGGCCTGGCAGCACGGGCTGCAGGTCTGGATCGGCGTCGACGCGACCCCGGAGGCGGCGCGGCGACACGTGTCGGTCGCCATGGAGGGCTTCTACAAGTCCAGCTTCGAACCGTTCGAGCGATACACGCCGATGGGCAACGCCGAACACATCGCCGAGTTCCTGGCGCCCTATGTCGAGGCCGGGGCCACGACGCTGAACCTCACCCCCTGCGGGCCCGACCGGACGACCGAGATCGAGACCGTTGCGGAGGTCAAGCGTCTCCTCCAAAGCTGACCGGCGGCGGACCTCCACCAAGTACCGTGAGCGGCTGTTCGTGTTCGCTCGATGAGGAGAAGAGATGGCAGGCGGACTCGCCGGATTGCTCGATGACGTCGCCGCGCTGGCAAAGCTCGCTGCAGCGTCGGTCGACGACGTCGGCGCAGCGGCAGGGCGGGCGAGCGCCAAGGCTGCCGGCGTGGTGGTCGACGACACCGCCGTCACCCCTGCGTATGTTCAGGGGCTCGCCGCAGAACGCGAGCTGCCGATCATCAAGCGGATTGCTCTCGGATCGCTCCGCAACAAGCTGTTGATCATCCTCCCGGTGGCGCTGGTGCTCAGTGCAGTCGCGCCGACGCTCGTCGAGATCATCCTGATGGTCGGCGGCACCTATCTGTGCTTCGAAGGTGCCGAGAAGGTCTATCACCGCCTCAAGCACGACGACCACGACCACGACGTCCCATCGGTGATGCAGGGCCCCGATGCCGAGGAGAAGACGATCAAGGGGGCGATCCGTACCGATCTGATCCTCTCGGCCGAGATCATGGTCATCGCGCTCAAGGAGGTCATCGACGAGGGGTTCCTCCAGCGGACCATCATCCTCGTCATCGTCGCCCTCGTGATCACGATCATCGTCTACGGCGTGGTTGCGCTGATCGTCAAGATGGACGACATCGGCCTCAAGCTCGCCGGTCGCGACGCCGAGAGCGCGCAGCGTGTCGGTCGGCTGATGGTCACCGGGATGCCCAAGGTCCTGTCGGTCCTCACCATCGTCGGTACTGCCGCGATGATCTGGGTCGGTGGCCACATCCTGCTGGTCGGTGCCGAGGAACTGGGCTGGCATGCGCCGTACGACGTCGTCCACGACCTCGAGCAGCAGGTCGAGGACGTGGCCGGGATCGGCGGGTTCCTCGCCTGGTTGGTCAACACCCTCTGTTCCGCGCTGATCGGGTTGGTCGTGGGCTTCATCGGCGTGGCGATCGTCTCGCGCTTCCACCGTCGCGGGACCTAGGGCCCTACCCGCCGTGGTGGGCGGCAACGACGATCGTGAGAGGTGCGAACGCGTGCACCGACGATTGAGGACCGAGTGGGTGATGGCAACGACGAGGTGAGCGCTGGACCAACCGTCGTCGCGATCGGGGGGCACTCGCTGCTCGATCCCGACCTCGCGCCGACCGTCGCGAACCAGTTCGCCGTGACCCAGGCTGCGATGCGGCCCGTGGCCGACCTGCTCGAACGCGGTGACCATCTCGTGTTGACCCACGGCAACGGCCCTCAGGTCGGCTTCATGCAGCTCCGCTCGGAGATGGCCCGCGACGCGCTCCCCGAGGTACCACTCGACTCGCTGGTCGCCGACAGCCAGGGCGCGATGGGGTACATGATCGAGCGGGCGTTGCGCGTCGAGCTGCGCCAGCGCGGCAACGACACCGATGTCGTCACGATCGTCACCGAGGTCGAGGTCGACCCGGACGACCCCGCGTTCGATCACCCCAACAAGCCGATCGGCCAGTTCTTCGACGGCGAGGAAGCCGAGGCACTCGTCCGCGACCGAGGCTGGCAGGTGATGCACGACCCCAGGCGCGGCGTGCGCCGCGTCGTCGCCTCCCCGATCCCCCGTCGCATCGTCCAGCTGTCGACCATCGAACGACTCTGCGACCTCGGGATCACGGTGATCTGCTGCGGTGGCGGTGGCATCCCGGTCAGCAGGAGCGCCGACGACGAGATCGTCGGCCACGAAGCCGTCATCGACAAGGACCGTGTGAGCATGCTGCTCGCTGTCCATCTCGGGGCACGCCGGCTGGCGATCACGACCAGCGTCGACCACGTCTACGAGGACTTCTACTCCGACACACCGACACCCCGACCCGAGCTGACCGTCGAGGAGGCCCGGGCGTTGCACCAAGCGGGTCAGTTCGCCGCGGGCAGCATGGGACCGAAGATCGAAGCGGCGATCGACTTCCTCGATGCGATCGACGGCGACGTCGTCATCTGCCTTCCGGAGGACCTCGTCGCTGCGCTCGACGGCCGAGCAGGCACCCACATCAGGAGGAATCACCGGTGAGTCAGATCGAAACCGCACGGATGCTCGAGGGGCACGGCCTCGACGCCGTGCTCGGCAGGAGCCTGCTGACCACGCAGGAGTGGTCGAACGCCGACCTCGCGTCGGTGCGCTCCATCGCTCGCTCGCTCGCACACCTCGACCGGCAGGGAATTCGCACCCCGTTGTGTCCCGACGAACTGGCCTGGGCGGTGTTCTTCGACCAGTCGACGCGCACGAAGAGCGCGTGGGCGGGCGCCGCTGCTCGGTTGGGGATGCAGCCGGTGATCGTCGACGGATCGTCGACCCAGGTGTCACACGGCGAGACCGCCGTCGAGACCGGAGCGATGCTCGGCATGAACGCGCACGCGATGGGGATCCGACACGATCTGATCCTCGGCGAGGGCAACACGTTCATTCGCGACGTCAAGCAGGGCATCGACGACTATCTCCAGGCGACCGACGATTCGAGATCGGTGCCGATCGTCAACCTGCAGTGCGACGTCGATCACCCGACGCAGACGATGGCCGACCTGCTGTGGCTCGAGGACAACTTCGACGATCTCGCCGGCCGGAACATCGCCGTCAGTTGGGCGTACTCGCCGTCGTACGCGAAGCCGCTCTCCGTGCCACAGGGATTGATCACGCTGCTCACCCGCTTCGGCGCGAACGTGACGCTGGCGCACCCGCCCGGATACCAGCTGACCGACGAGACGATGACCGCGGCCGCCGACAACGCCGCAGGCGGCGGGTCGTTCCGCGTCGTCGGCGACATGGACGAGGCGTTCGCCGGGGCCGACATCGTGTACCCGAAGAGCTGGGGCGCCCACGACCTGATGGTCGAGCGGGTTGCGGCCAACGCTGCCGGTGACGCCGACGAACTGCGGGCGATCGAGCAGCGCGCGCTCGAACGCAACGCCGACCACACCGACTGGATCTGCGACGAACGACGGATGGGTACGACCGCCGACGGCGACGCGCTCTACATGCACTGCCTCCCCGCAGACATCGGCGCCGAGGTCAGCCCCGGCGTCATGGAACGACACCGTGTGAACGTGGCCCGGGAGGCGAACTGGAAGATGTACGTGGTGATGGCACTGCTCGCCGGGGCCAAGGTCCCCGATCTCGCGAATGTTCTGGCATCACTCGAAGAGGAGGCACTCCGATGACCGATCTCGACACCCGCATCGCTGCACTGAGTCAGGATCACCTGCCGCTTGCGGTGGAGATCCTCCGCGAGGCGATCAGGATCCCGGCCGACTTCGTCGATCGCCCGGCCGAGGCCGGGGGTGACGCGGCATCGGGGCTGAGCAACCACGAGGGACCCCGACTGGAGTACCTCAAGCAGACGATCATCGACATCGGGGCGGTGCGCGAACCCGACGACGTGTGGTTCGACGGCTACGGCAACCTGGTGTGGACGGTCGACGACCCGGCGGACGGCATCGAAGCCGATCAGAAGCGAGTCGTCTACTTCGACGGCCACACCGACACCGTGCAGGCACTGCGGCAGGCGTGGCGTGACAAGCTCGGCGGGATCGATGCGTACGACGGGTTGCTCGATCTCGCCGCGGTCGACCGCGAGTTCCTCCGCGGTGAACTCGGCCACCTCCCCCCGGACGACGAGTGGGAGCACCTGGTGTTCGGCCGGGGTGCTGCGGACCAGTTGGCCGGCGTGATCTCGCAGATCGTCGCGACGAAGATCGCCCTCGAACTCGCAGCCGAGGGTGCGCTGCGCGGTGTGATCGTGCGGGCCTACGCCACGGCTGCCGAGGAGGACAACGACGGTGCCGGACCGATGTATCTGATGAGCAACGTGCTCCCCGGCGCATCAGCCGACCTGGTCCCGGACGTGGTCGTGCTCACCGAGGGCACCGGCGATGCACAGAAGGGCGCACTCGGGATCTACCGCGGCCAACGCGGGCGGATGCAGATCGAGGTCACCGTGACCGGCCGCTCGTGCCATGGGTCGATGCCGTGGGAGGGGCTGAACCCGTTGGAGTACGGCAGCGCGATCATCGCCGAGGCTGCTCGACGCTACGACGCACGCGACGGATTCCTCGACGACCCGTTTCTCGGTCACGGCACGCGCACGGCCTCGTGGGCCCATCTCGACACCCCGAGCGACTGTGCCGTACCCGACCGGTTCACGTTCAGGTTCGACCGTCGCCTCACCGTCGGCGAGGACCCCGAGCAGGCGCGTCTCGACGTCGACGGGCTCGATGCCGTGCGCGCGGCGCGTGACGCCGGCCTCACGGTGGACGTGACGGTGCCGATCTACGAGGGCGTCACGTGGCGCGGCTACACGCCCGGCAACCAGCAGATCTACATGGGCTGGGCGACACCCGAGGACCACGCGGCGATCCAGACCGCGGTCGACGTGTACGAGGCCGTCGTGGCACCGCACGTCGAATCATCGTCGGGCGGCGAAGGTGGCATGCGACCCGACGCTCGGGTCGACCGGTGGATCTTCTCGACCGACGGTGTGGGCTACCCGATCCCCGCCGACGACACGACGATCGACGTGCCCGCGTCGAAGGCGTGGGTCGAAGCCGGGGGGTTCAAGCATCCGGCGATGCTCGGTTTCGGCGCCGGGTACGAACAGAACACCCACAAGATCGGCGAGTGCGTCGACGCCCGTGAGCTTCGCCTGGCGATCGCCTTCCTCGCCCGCTACCCGAGCGCGTTCGCGGCCGGGTCGTAGCGTCGCCCGCTCGCGCGCCGCCAGGTGGGGTCGGGCTCGTGAGGGCCCCAGGCAATCGTCACGCGGTTGGACGTACGTGATCGTCGTGACGGTCGCTGTGCTGCTCAGATCCGAGGCGGCCAGCTTCGCTCGGGAGTTGACAATCGAACATACGTTCGCTACGATGATTCCATGACCTTTGCCGATGCCGTCGCTGCCGTGATCACGGCGGTTGACACGCTCGGCGCTGTCGATCTCGATGCGGTCGAGGTGTCCGATCGCGGGCCGCTGCTCGTGCGGTTGAAGCAGGCTCAGTCGAAGCTCGACGCACACATCGGCCGCGCCACGCACGCGGCCGATGCCGTCGGGGCGTTCATCGGCACCGGTGCACGTGACACTGCCGAGTGGCTGGCCAAGGAGACCGGCACGTCGGTCCGCAAGAACCGCGCCGCCTCCGAGCTCGGCGAAGCCATGTCGAAGTCCGCCGAGTTGGCCGACGCCGTCACCTCCGGCGCGCTCTCGGCCGACAAGGCGTCGATGGTGGTCGGTGCTGCGGGCGACGAAATCGTCGACACCGAGTTGCTCGACGCCGTCACCGATCTGCCGCTCAACTCCGTGAAGCCCGTCGTCGAAACGTGGCGGGCCCGTCTGCATCCCGACCGTGACACCGACATCGCCGAGGTGCAGCGGTCCCGTCGGTACCTGCGCCTCACCGGCCAGCCCGACGGAATGACGCGAGTCGACGGGTTGCTCGACCCCGAGTCGGCCTCGATCGTGCGGACCACCCTCGACGGTCTGATGAACGAGTCGGCGTTCGACGGCACGGGACGCACCCGGGATCAACGCTGCGCCGATGCGCTGACTCAGCTCGCACACGCGGCGTCCAAAGGCGAGATCACGGGTGGCCGGTCCAACACCAAGCTGCTCGCGACGGTGCCGTTCGACACCATCACCGAGCGTGCGACGCAGCGGGGTCGCACCCACGTCGGTTCGACCTTGGACGCCGCGACCATTCGCCGACTTGCGTGCGATGCAGGCATCCACCGGGTGATCACCGGTCCGGCGTCGTCGGTACTCGACTTCGGGCACGAGACACGCCTGGTGCCCGACAACCTGTTCTACGCCCTGGTCGCCCGCGACCAGCACTGTCGCTGGCCCGGCTGCACCATCCGCGCCACCTGGTGCGATGCCCACCACATCGTCGAGTGGACCGACCACGGCCCCACGTCCGACGACAACTGTGCGCTCCTGTGCCACCGACACCACCAGCTCAGTCACCAGCCCGGCTGGCAGCTCACCGGCGACGCAGCCGAGATGTCCGTCCACCATCCCGACGGTTCGATCGAGGTGAGCAGGCCGCCCGGAGTGATCTCGCCCCGAGCCGGCACGACCGGCCGAGAGCAATCGACCGGCAACGCCCCGCCACCGGTTCGAACGGCACAACTCGCACTCGTCTGATCGGGCGACGAGACCAGGCGACGCCGCCCGCGCTTCCGCCTTCATTCAGCCCTCACGTCCGACGCCACAGTCCGCCGTGACCGGCGACATGTTGGGAACTTGGCCTCTGTTCGTGGGTTGCCGTCGTGCGACACTGGGATCACCGGATTGTCACTCGTGAAGGGAGGCCGGGCGGACGTGTTGATGCGCGCAGACGGTGACGTCCAGGAGTCGTCGGGCTCCGATGATTCGCCGCGCCCGCGACCGATCTGGACCGAGGCACTGACCGTCCCCGAGCTGCTGGTCACCGTGCCCGGCGCAGCCATCGCTGCGCTGGCCGCTCCCGCGGGCGGTTCGCGGCCCGTGCTCGTGCTCCCCGGCTTCGTCACCGGCGACGTCCTGACCGCACCGCTGCGAGGCTTCCTCCGCTCGCTCGGTCATCGGCCGTTCGGTTGGGGCCTCGGCCTCAACGTCGGGGTCGCCGATCACATCGCCGGCGGACTTGACCGGCTGATCCAGGAGCTCGCACATCAGCACGGCTCGACGATCGACATCGTGGGCTGGAGCGCCGGCGGGCTCCTCGGACGGCTGTTGGCACAACATCGTCGAGAGCTCGTGGGCCAGGTGATCACCCTCGGCTCGCCGATCAGGTTGAGCACCGGCGACTCGAACATCGGCATGCTGCAAGAGCTCGCCGGCAAGCTGTTCGTTCCCATTCCACCGCGGATCGACGTCGACAAGATCCCGGTACCGTCGACCACCGTGTGGACGGCGCAGGACGGCATCGTGCCCGGGCGGCTGTGTCGTCAGACGCCCGGCCCGACGGCCGAGTGCGTGCAGGTGCGCGGCACCCACATCGGGCTCGCAACGAACCCGTCCGTGCTGTACGTGATCGCCGACCGTCTGGCCCAACGGCCCGGCGACTGGCAGCCCTTCACCCCCCGCCGGCGGCTGCGCTGGTGGTATCCGTCCCTCGAACAGGAGCCCTCCGATGCATCAGCTGACACCGTCTGAAAACGCACTGCTCGCCGCGGAGACGAACACGAACCTGGGGCACCAGTCGTTGTGCCTCGAGCTCGCTCCCGACGCCGACGGCAACCATCTCACGCTCGATCGTCTCCGCGCCGTGATCGAGGCGTCCCTGCACCGCGCCCCGTCGCTCCGTCGGCGGGTACGCCACGTGCCGCTCGGCCTCGACGACCCGTGGTGGATCGAAGACCCGCAGTTCGACCTCGACTACCACATCCGCCACCTGGCCGTGCCGGGTGCCTCGGATCCCGACGCATTGGAACAGCTGCTCGCGCGACTGCACGAACGCCCGCTCGACCGGAACCGCCCGCTCTGGGAGCTCTACCTGATCGAGAACCCCGACGGCGGCAGCAACCTCTTCGTCAAGGTGCACATCGTGCTGATCGAAGAGCTCGGCCCGATGGGACCGCTCTCGCCGGTGCTGGCCGGTACCGAGGCGGATCTCGACACACCCACCCGCCGGGCCTGGCGGCCCGACATGATGCCGACCGACTCCGACCTGCTGATCAAGGCGGCGTGGTCGACCATCCGCAGCCCGATCCGCTCCACCCGCCACGTGCTCAACGCGAGCCGCCGCATCCCGATCATCGGTGAAGTCGCACGGTTGGCGCTCGCGGCGGCCAGTTCGACCGTGCACCCGGTCGAGAAGGCACGCAACAACCGGCCCGTCCCGCGAGTGTCGTTCAACCGCACGGTGGGCGCGCACCGTCGCGTCGCACGGGTGACGCTGTCGGTCGATCAGTTGCGTGAGATCCGGCGCCAGCGCGGCGTCCGGTTCCACGACGTGTTGCTCACCGTGATCAGCGGTGCATTGCGTCACTGGCTCGTCGTCAACGACGAACTGCCCGGCGGAGCCGCTCGTCGCACTCACGCCGCTCCTCGTGAGCGCCGACTCCGACGAGCTCGGTGCCGCGCTCGTGCCACTCGCGACGCAACGTCACGATCCGCTCCAGCGGCTCGACGACATCAACGCATCGATGTCGGAGCTGACCCTCGAGCTCGATCCTCAACCGGCCGCGGCGATCAGCAATCGCGTCGGGGCGCCGTCGGTGCTGGCCGGCGCGGCCGCACGACTCCTGCTGACCACCGGCGCCGGGCTGCGGATGATGCCACCCTTCAACGTCTACATCGTCAGCATCCCGGGTCGCGACGAAGGGCCGATCGCGGGCCACGACATCACGCGTGAGCACGCCATGGTGCCGATCACCGACGGGTGCGGGCTGTCGATCAGCGCGATCTCGCACGACCATCGGGTCGACATCACGCTCGTCGCCGATCGGGACATGATCACCGATCTCGACGTGCTCGCCGAACGCCTCGAGATCGAACTGGAACTGCTCCATCACGAGTGCGCCACGCTCGCGGCCTCGTGATCAGCTCCGGACGAGGCGACCGGGGTAGTTGCCGGTGTCGGTGTCGTTTTCCGCGGGTGACGACGCCGTTGCACAACGTTGCGACATAGCCGACGACCGGCTGCATGAGCCGCGTGCCACCGGCCGGGAGGTCGTGGTGTGCCACCGGGGCAGCCACCGACAGGTTGGCGTGGTCGATCACGTTGACGTCGGCACGCTTGCCGACGGTGAGTGTGCCGCGGTCGCCGAAGCCGTAGAGCTCGGCGTTGCGCGCCGTCTGCTTGTTGACGACGAACTCGATCGGAAGCTGCTCGCCCGCGCGATCACGGGTCCAATACGTCAGCTGCGTGGTCGGTGCCGTGCCGTCGCAGATCAGCGTGACGTGCGCGCCGGCGTCGCTGAGGCCCGTGACGGTGTTGGGGTCGATCAACATCTCGCGCAGCACGTTCATGCGGTCCGACACGTCGACTGCGCTGAGCGACGCGAAGCGGGTGCCACCGTCTTCGAGCATGAAGTCGTACAGATAGTCCAACGGATCGCGGCCGGCGGCTGCGGCGCGCGCCCCGATCGTGTCGGTGAGCGCCGGTTCGAGATCGACCGGGTTCCCCATCGGATACATCACCGGCGCTGCCCGCGTGAAGAGGCCGTAGACGTTCTCCATCGACCCCGGCTCCTCCGGGCGAACGTCGGGTTCGCCGAGCAGCCTCGCCTTCATGTCCGGGTCGCGCATCGCCACCACCCGCTCGGCGAGCGGCAGGCCTGCCAGCTTGTCCAGATACGTCGGCTTGCGCATGAACGCGTGGTAGCCGCTGAGGCCGGTCAGGAACCCGATCGGCCTCGACGACACCTGGGGGTACAGCTGCGCGCCGGCATCGTTGGCATCGGCCGTGAGCCGCAGGATCTCGCGCCACAGGTCGGGGTCGTAGTCGGGCGACTGCACGAGCGTGAACGTGACCGGTCGACCGCTGGCGAGTGAGAAGCGGCGCATCAGATCGTGCTCGGCCTCCTGCGTGGTGCGCTCGCCGCCGAGCGCTTCGAGCTTGCCGACCGTGCCGGCCGGGATCATCTCGAACACGCCCTTGCCGACCCGTTTCATGTGGTCGGCGATCGCGAGCAGCTCTTCGTCGGCGGCGAACGTACCCGGCACCGGCTCGCCCCAGAGCGAACGGTGGCCGATCGTGCGTGACGTGCTGAACCCGACGGCGCCGGCATCGAGCGCCTCGGCGACGATGCGCCCCATGGTGTCGAGGTCGTCGGCCGTCGCATCTTCGTTCAGTCGGCCGCGTTCGCCCATCGCATAGAAGCGGACGGCACCGTGCGCGATCTGCGCGCCGATGTCGAGGGCGTACTCGCGCCCGTCGATGTAGTCGAGGTAGTCGCCGAACGTCTCCCACTGGCCCCAGTCCATGCCCTCGTGGAGTGCGGCGCCCGGGATGTCCTCGACACCCTCCATCAACTCGATGAGCGTCTGCTCGGACCCGGGGGCAACCGGCGCGAAGCCGACACCGCAGTTGCCCATGACGACCGTGGTGACGCCGTTGTGCGACGACGGTGCGATCTGGGAGTCCCAGCTGATCTGGCCGTCGTAGTGCGTGTGCACGTCGACCCATCCCGGGGTGACAATGGCACCGTCGGCGTCGATCGTGCGGCGGGCCGCCGCGGTGATGGTGCCGCCCACCTCGGCGATGACCCCGTCACGAATCGCGAGGTCACCATCGACCGCGTCCGCCCCGGTTCCGTCGATCAGCTTGCCGTTCTTGATGACGATGTCGTGCATGGCGGGGCTCGCTTCTCCTGGAGTATCGGGGCCTCTCGAACGGTAATCGCGTCCGGCGAGCGGCCGAGAGTCAGGCGTTCTGCTCGGTCAGGCGTTTCGGCAACGGCGTCACGGCGTAACCGCTCGGCAACTCCTCGGACGAGTCGACGACGCTGAAGCGGGTGACGTGCTGGGCGTGCTCGGAGAGTGAGCGATGGTCCTCGTACGTGATCCCGGGGACCATCGGCTCGCGGAACCACGGTGCGTAGAACTCGAGGTTCGGGATCGCCCGCAGCTCGTCGGACAGGTTCGGTGTGCCGCCGTGCCAGGCACGCACGTCACGGATCTGGATCGAGCCGGCCGGCACGGGACACACCGTGCTCAACCGCATCCACTCGGGCTCGTCACGCAGCTTCGGGATCGGCGCTCGGGAGTGCTGGGTGCCCGGGATCTGGCGGGTCGGCCCGTTGAGTGCCGTCTGATCGTCGGGCAGGAAGTTGACCGCCAGGTACGGACACGGGAGGTCACGGGCGGTGAGCAGACCCCGCGGGTCGTGGAACGAACTGAACGGGCTCTGCGTCGCATCGATGCGATCACCCATGTCGGAGTGCAGCGGCTGGTACTCGATCGCTCCGGGGAGGCAGAAGTCGCCGCTCGCTGCCCGCAGGAGATAGTCGGTCGACTCGAAGATCGCCGTGATGATCGGAGTCACGGTCGGCAGGTCGACGAGCATCTGCCACTCGGGCCGATGCAACATGCTGCGCGTCGCACTCGACCCGCCGAACGAGTACCGATGCGAACCGCGATTGCCCGTGCGGGCCTCGTCGAGGGCGATGATCTCGGTCGCCACCTCGCGGACGCCGTTGCGGAGCAACGCGGTCTGGTCGCCGTCGAGCGCGTCACGGATCACGACGAACCCGTCGCGTCGGAAGATCCGCACCGCCCGTTCGATCTCCGACGGGTCGAGGATCTCCAGACCTGTCAGCCCGTTGTGCGATGCGAGGTACTCGCGCTGTGCCTCGAGCTCGGGCGTGTGGCGATCACGGTCCTGCCAACCGAGCGCACCGAAGTCGATTGCTGTGTCTGACACGTGCGGCGCCTTCCTGCTGATCGTTTCCGCTGATCGTTCAGGTCGCGTCGTCGAAGAAGAACCCGCGTACCACGTCGATGAAGCGCTCGAAGTCCTCGCGGTGGATGTTGTGCCCGGTGCCGTCGAGACGAACGCAGGTCACCCGGTCGTTCAGGTCGACGATGCGTCGAGCCACCTCGTCGGTCACGATGCCGCCGCGGCCGGGTTCGCCGTGGACGAGCAGCGTCGGACAGTCGATGGCCGCGACCACCGAGCCCCAGCCGACCGTCGAGAGATCGTCGGCGGCGTCGGGCTGCACCTGCCGTTTCGACTCGATCCAGGTGGCGTATTCGATGTCGGGCCAGTCGGGGTGCTGCTGGCGGCCGAGTGCAGCGAGGTCCACGTCGGTCATGTCGGCGAACGAGCCGAGCCAGCCACGGATCGCCTCGCGCTCCGATGCCCGGACGTCGCCATCGAGTTCACGAGCCGATGTCCACGGCGGATCGATCAGGACGAGTCGTGCGGCACGACCGGGATGGGTCGCAGCGAACTGGGCGACGGTACGCGCTCCGACGGAATGCCCCATGAACGCCGGGCGACCGAGACCCAGTGCGTCGACGACCACGGCCAGGTCGTCGGTGAGCGACGACGACGACGCGGCGGGACTCGACGACCGGCCATGATGCCGCGCGTCGATCATCACCAGATCGGCATCGTGCTCCAACGCCGCCGCGACACGCCACCAACATCGGCCGCTGTCGCCGAGCCCATGCGCCAACACCAACGGCGGACGGTCGGGTCGTCCCGCACGGTGCACGTGCAGCCGAGCATCGTCGGCTTCCACGTCGAGCTCGGTCCAGCGAGCGGTGACGTCGGTCGACGGCTCACTCACCACTTCCTCACCATGCGTACGCCTCAGGGGCCGGGCCGGGACCGGGGAAGATCTCGTCGAGTCGGGAGAGGACCTCGTCGGCCAGCTCGATCGACGGTGCACGGAGCGCATCGTCGAGTTGCTCCATGGTGCGTGGCCCGACGATCGGCGCGGTGACGGCGGGCTGATGGAGCAACCACGCGATGCCGACGGTCGCCGCCGACTCGCCGAGTTCGCTGCACAGGTCCTCCCACGCCTCGAGCTGCGGCCGGATCGCTGCGACCCGCTCGTGCATCTGCGGAGATGACCGCCTGCCGACATCGTCGGCCGAGAGCACGCCGGCGAGCAGCCCACCGCCCAACGGGCTCCACGGGAGCATGCCGACGCCGTACGCCTCGCACGCCGGGATCACCTCGAGTTCGATCGTCCGTTCGGCGAGGTGGTAGAGGCTCTGCTCCGACACCAGCCCGAGGAAGTGACGCGAAGCGGCGGCCTCGTTGGCCTGGGCGATGGTCCACCCGGCGAAATTGCTCGACCCGACGTAGGAGATCTTGCCCTGCGCGACGAGGGTCTCCATCGCCTGCCAGACCTCGTCCCACGGTGCCGTGCGATCGATGTGGTGCATCTGATAGAGGTCGATGTGATCCGTCTGCAGGCGACGCAGGCTGGCATCGCAGGCCAGGCGGATGTGGCGAGCCGACAGTCCCCGGTCGTTCGGGCGATCCGACATCGCTCCGTACAGCTTCGTGGCGAGCACGATCCGCTCACGCCGATCGCCACCCTGCGCCATCCACTTGCCGATGATCGTCTCGGTGGCGCCGACGCCGAGCGACCCGCCGTACCGGTCGGCGGTGTCGACGAAGTCGATGCCGTTGTCGAGCGCGTGGTCGAGCAGGTCGAACGAATCCGCCTCGGTGGTGTTCGGCCCGAAGTTCATCGTCCCGAGGCACAGTTCGCTGACCTGCAGGGCGGTCCGGCCGAGTCGTCGGTGTCGCATCGACCATTCTCTACCACGTTCTCTACCACGTCGCCGGTCCGCCTCGCTCCACATCCGTCGGCGCGTGGGCGGGTCGTGCGTACGCGCGATCAGGTGGTCGCGCGTCGGACGCGTCGGAGTATCGCGGTGCGTTTGTTCTTGCTCACCGCGAGGCGGGAGAGCTGCTTCGTGGCCGTCCGGTCACCGTCGACGAGGCGGACGAGCAGTTTGCGGTCCTGCTTGCTCCGCAGCTTGGACAGGACGAGCGGGGTCTCGGACGTCGGATGCGCGACGACCACCGGACCGGAACAGATGCCGACGCATTTCAACTCGATGACGACGCAGCGCTCATCGACGGCATGGCGGACCTTCGCGAACTCGCCGCGCTTGCGACAGTCCTTGCCGGCACACAGCGCGATCATCGGGCGGTCGACGGTGGCAACGATGGAGCGGTCAGCGCGATCAGCCACTCGATCAGCCAATCGTGTAGTCCCGGAGCAGCTTGTTCATCTCGATGACGTGGAGCTCCTCGGCACCGATCTGGGTGCGGGCGTACTCCTCGAGATAGATCGAGTTGTTCTCGGCGAGCGCGAGCAACTGGCGATACAAGCCGAGGGCGCGGCGCTCGTGGGCGACCGACTCACGGAGAATCGCCTCGATCGCATGGTCATTCGACTCCTCGATCGACCCGATGCCCTGGGTCGGGTGGCCACCGAGGCCGGTGAGGATCTCGCCGGCCTGACGGGCGTGCAGGAGCGACTCATCGGCCTGCTCCTGCATGAAGGCCACCAGCGGCAGCCGGTTCGGACCGGTGATGACGAGCGAATAATGCGTGTACCGGATCACGCCCGCCAATTCGACGAGCATGATCTCGTTCAAGACGGGGATGACGTCGGCGCTGTCGATGATGGAGTCGTCCTGTTCAGCCATTCCGGGCAGGATATCCGAGACTCGCCGACAAATGTAAAGCCCACCTAACTCTCGGTCTCGGCACGCGACGCCCGCGGCACCGCCGCGTCCCCGCCTTGTAGTGTCCCGAGGATGACGACGCTCATCCTGACGGTGATCGGCGACGACCGATCAGGCCTGGTCGACGCGCTCTCGGGCGTCGTCATGCGGCACGACGGCAACTGGAAACGCAGCAGCATGGCTCGGCTCGGCTCCAAGTTCGCCGGGATCGTGGAGGTCTCGGTACCCGACGACCGCGTCGACGAACTGGTCGGCGACCTCGAGCCGCTCGAGGCCCAGGGCCTGCTCGACATCACGGTCGAACGCGTCACCGAGGCGCCGACACCGAACGTGGCCGATCGGCGATGGGAACTTCGCCTCGTCGGACAGGACCGACCGGGCATCGTGCACGAGATCGCGCACGCCCTCGCGCGCAACGGGATCAGCATCGAAGAGCTCCAGACCTCGACGAGCAGCGCGCCGATGTCGGCCGAGATCCTGTTCGAAGCCACCGCGGTACTCGTCGCGACGAGCGACGCCGATCGCGATGCACTCGCGGCCGACCTCGAGGCACTCGCGAACGAACTGATGGTCGACCTCGAACTCACCGACTGATCGTGGCTGCCGACGACTCCACACGGCTGTACCGGCATCCGTCCGACGTCGCGCGGCTGACGTTCGCGCTCGGTGCGCTCGCCGTGCTCGTGTTGATCGCGAGGCTGCAAGACGACGAACTGGCGGGCGTCTCGACCGACCTCCTGACGCTCGTCGACGGGCTTCCGTCAGCACTCGTCAACGGGCTGGTCGGCCTCGTGCAACTCCTCGCACTCCTTGCGCCGACCGTCGCGCTGATCGTCCTCGTTCGCGCACGTCTGTGGCAACTGATGTTCCTCATGGCGCTGGCCGCAGGGCTCGCCGGAGTCACCCTCGTGCTGCTTTCGGAGGTGGTCAACAGCAGCGTGCCGGTCGCGGACCTCGGCTTCGACCGCGTTGATTCGTGGTTCATCGGCAGCCAGTTCCCGTCGAGCACCTACCTCGGCATGCTCACCGCGCTGCTCGTGGCGGCCAGCCCGTGGCTGACGACGTCGTGGCGGCGGACGGGATGGATCTTCATCGTCTTCGTCATGGTTGCGCGGGTCCTCTCGTCGGTCGAGGTCCCGGTGCGCAACCTGTTGCTGCTCGCCGTGGGTGCGGCGGCGGGCTCGTTGGCGCTGGTCGTCTTCGGTGCCCCCCGGCGGCGGGTGGACGTGTCCTCGGTGCGCGAGTCGCTCAACCGCGCCGGCATCGACGCCGACGACGTCGAAACGCGCCCCGGACCGACTCGGGTACCGGCCTTCTCGGCGCGGACCTCGGATGGCCGACGGCTGTTCGTGAAGGTCATCGGTCGCGACCAACGCGACTCCGATCTGTTGCTGCGGACGTGGCGGAGCCTGACCCTCAAGGGCCTCGGCGGTGGCGTCCCCGCATCACCCCGCCGAGCCGTCGAACACGAGGCGTTGGCGCTGGGCCTGCTCGGAGCGATCACCCCGACCCCGGCGCCGGTCGGCGTCCTCGAGACCGAGGACGAGGCGGCGGTGCTGGTCACGACGTACGCCGACGGCACCCCCCTGTCCGACCTCGAGAACGTCAGCGACGAACTCCTGGACACGACGTGGTCCGCCGTTGCACGGCTGCAGGAACGGCGGATGGCGCACGGCGCGCTCGATGCGACCAACGTTCTTGTCGACGACGACCAGGTGAGCCTGGTGGACCTCGGCCGGGCCGACCTCCGAGCGAGTGACGAGGCGCTCGGCGCCGACGTTGCCGAGCTGCTCGCGTCGCTCACCCTGCTGGTCGGCGTCGAACGCGCCGTCGACAGCGCTGCTGCGCAACTGCCGACCGAGGTGTTGGAGCGGGCGGTCCCGCTCCTCCAGAAGGCGGTGCTCTCCGCGCCGTCACGCCGCCGCTACAAGGACGACGACGAGCTCCTCGACACATTGCGCGACCGGGCGGCATCGGCCGCGGGTATCGACACGGTCGTCCTGGCACCGGTGCGGCGGATCACGATCGGTGGCGCGGTGTCGCTCGTCGGCTCACTGGTCCTCATGGGCTACGTGTTCAACCTCGCGGCCAACTGGGACCAGACGTGGGACGCCTTCACCTCCGCCGATCTCGTCTACGCCATCCCCGTCATCCTGATGATGGTCTCGACGTACTTCTCGGGCGCCATGAGCCTGATCGGCGCCGTGACGATCGACCTGGTCTACTCGCGCACGGTCGCCGTGATGTTCGGGCAGTCGTACCTCAACCGCTTCACCCCGGCCAACGCCGGCGGGATGGCGATGCGCGTGCGCTATCTGCAGCTGAACGGTCTGGACACGGCGGTGTCCGCGTCGGCGGTCGCGCTCGACGTCGGGCGCGAGCGGCGTGGCGCAGGTGGTCACGATCGTCGTGTTCCTGATCTGGGGTGGTTCCAGCGACAAGCTGAGCGATTTCGAGTTCCCCGACATCGGCACGATCGTGGTCGGCATCCTCGTGCTCGGGCTGATCGCCTCGCTGTTCATGATCACCCGCTTCGGCAAGACGGTCATCCGCCCGTGGGTGACCTCCGCACTGTCCAAGGTCCGCGAGTCGATCGGCGACCTGCTGGAGCGTCCGAGCAAATTGGGACAGCTGTTCGGCGGAGCGCTGCTCGGCAAGCTGGCCAACGTGGTCGCCTTCTGGGCGAGCATGCTCGCGTTCGGCGCCGACATCTCCTTCCCCAAGGCCGGTGCGATGTACATCATCGCCACCACGATCGGCTCGGCCGTGCCGACGCCCGGCGGTGTGGGCGGTGTCGAAGCCGCGCTCACGGCGGCGCTGATCGCCTACGGCGTCGACAACGCCACCGCAGCCGCGATCGTGCTCTTCTTCCGGACCCTCACCTTCTGGCTGCCGACGGTTCCCGGCTACGGCTTCTTCCGCTACACGCAGGCGAAGGGCATCGTCTGATCGACGCGCGCCGCGAGCACGATCGGGGTCACATCGTGCGGGTCACGCGGGCGGCGCTGTGGATCGCTCCCTGGATCGAGTCGGTGCCGTTCGCGTTGCCGATCAGGTGCACGGTGAACCCGGCATCCGAGTGCTCGTCGGTGAGGTGCGTGGCCAGCTCGTCGTTGAGGTCGTGATAGGTGACGATGCACACGGTGTCGGCCTCGAATGTGCGCTCCCGACCCAACCCGAGCCCGGCTGCGATCACCTCGGTCTCGGTGATCCGCCGCAGCGCCATCGCCGGTACGAAGTTCACCCCCTCGGCGAAGAGTCGCTCGCGGCTCGCCTCGACGGTGGCCGGCGGGAACGGGATCTTCGCCCCGAGCTGCTCGTGGCGACCGATGATCGTGACCGCGGCGCCGGCGCCGAGCAGCTTGTCGGCGACCGAGATGGCCTCGAACGTGCCGGTGTCGTCGAACACGACCGCCGTCGTCCCGACCCGGGCGCGCCCACCGAACCCCAGCACCTCCCAGCTGGTCGAGACGTGCGGCAGGTCGGCGCCCGGTACCGGAATCGTCGGGGCCGACAGCTGGAAACCGGTCGGTTTCGGGCGTCGAGCCGGTCGCGACGATCACCTCGTCGGGGGCAGTCGTCACGATCAGGTCGGGGTCGACCGGGGTGCGCAGATGGACCCGAACGCCGAGTCGCGCGAGTCTCGTCGGCCTGCCACCGGGTGATCGCCTCGAGATCCGAACGCGGCGGGACCGACGCGGCCATCCGGACCTGCCCGCCGAGTTCGCCGGTCATCTCGTACAGGTCGACCTCGTGACCCCGGAGCGCAGCAGTGCGCGCCGCCTCCATGCCCGCCGGACCACCGCCGACGACCAGCACCTTCTTGCGGACGTCGGCGGGAGCGGGCGTCTCGAACGGAACGCTCGTCTCGGCGCCGGCTGCGACGTTGACGACGCACTGGATCCTGCCGGTGGTCATCAGCTGGGCGACGCAGCCCATCGACGTCCCGATGCACGGACGGATCTCGCTCTCGCGACCGTCGCGCGCCTTCACCACCAACTCCGGGTCGGCGATCATCGCCCGCACGATCGACACCATGTCGGCCATGCCCGATCCGATGATGTGGTCGGCGTGGTCGAGGGTCATGATCCGGCCGGTGACGATCGTGGGCACGTCGACGACCTTCGTGACCTGTTCGTTGTTGTCGAGCTCGTAGCCGAGTGGATCGTCGAGCGTCGACAAGAACTTGTGGAACCGCCAGTACGTCCCCATCGACACGTCGAGGAAATCGATGTCGCGGCTCCAGCTCGCGGGCGATCGCCTCGGCCTCGACGTGGTCGATGCCACCCTCGATGAACTCGTCGCCGGAGATGCGGATGCCGACCGGGAAACCGGAGCTCACCTCGGATCGGATCGCGTCGAGGACCTCGCGGACGAAGCGCACTCGATTCACGAGCGAACCGCCGTACTCGTCGTCGCGCTGGTTGGTGGCCGGCGACAGGAACGAGCCGAGCAGGTAGCCGTGTGCGGCGTGCAGCTCGATGCCGTCGAGTCCGCCGTCCTCGACCCGCTTCGCTGCTGCCGCGAACGCGGCGACGACGTCGGCGATCTCGCCGATCGTCATCGGCTTCGGCGTGACGCCGACCATCGCGTTCGGGATCGGCACTCGGCCCGACCGGACGCTTGCCCGGGGACGCGTTGGAGGGTGATGCCGCCGTGCCACAGCTGCTGGAAGACCATCGTGCCGTGCGCGTGCATGCGCTGCGGAGAGCTGCTCGTACCACGGCAGCACCGCGTCGGAGTACACCGGGATCCCGGTCGGCGAGTCGGTCGTTGACGCCGGCGATCTCGATGATCGCCAGACCGACTCCGCCTTTCGCCCGGGCCTCGTGATAGGCGATCAGGTCGTCGCCGGTCGCCCCGGTCGAGTGCGCGGTGCGCACGATCCGGTTGGGGACCGTGCAGCCGCCGATCCGCTGGGGTTGGAAGACGTTCGGGTAGCTCACGAGCACGTCCCAGGCGACCGGCAAGGTCTCGACGCCGTGGAGGACCGGCGCCGAGATGATCGTCGGCTCACCTGTCAGCCGCAGGTTCGGGAGGCGATCGAGGATCGCCTCGAGCGCAACGGCGGCCTCGATCCGGCTGAGCGGGGCACCCATGCAGAAGTGGATGCCCTTCCCGAAGGCGTAGTGCTTCTTCAACGTCTCGAGGTCACGGGTGACGTCGAACCGCTCGGGCTCGTCCCACGCATCCGGGTCCATGTTCGCCGAGAAGAACGCTGCACATGACCTTGGATGTTCTCGGGGATCGTCACGCCGTGCGAGCTCGGTCGCCTCGGTGTTGGTCCGGAACAGCCCGTGGACCGGAGCGTCGTAGCGCAGACTCTCCTCGACCACAGTGCGGGACGAGGCTGCGGTCGTTGCGGACCAGCTCCATCTGGTCGGGGTGCTGCAGCAGCCGCCAGACCATGTTGCCGATCAGCTGCGTCGTCGTCTGGCTTCCGGCGATGAACAGGAACCCCATGAAGCCCAAGCACGTCGACGTCGGTCAGGACACGACCGTCGAGCTCGGCGGTCATCAGCGCGCGTGAGGGTGTCGTCGGGGAGCTCAGCGCCCTCGGCGATCATCCGGCGTCGCTCGGCGATCATCCGCATGAAGTAGGCCGTCTCCTCCTCGCGATTCGGATCGCGGGAGCTGCTGCGTCGCCGACTGGACATCGGCGTCGCGTGCGATGACGCCGTCGGCGCGTGGCCGGATCTCACGGCAGTAGTCGACGTCGAGGCCGAGCAACCAGGCGATCACGATCAGCGGCACCGGCGTCGCCGAGCAGCTCCATCAGGTCGCCCTGCGCCGCTCGACGACCCACGTGTCGATCTCGTCTGTGGACCAGGTCGCGGATGTCGGGCTCCATGCGCTTCGAGCGCCTCGGCGTTGAACGCCTTCTGCGACCAGACGTCGATCGGAGGTGTGCTGGGGCGGATCGACGCTGACCAGGACGCTGCCGCCCGCATAGGCGAGCCCGGGCCCGTGCTCGCTGCTCGACCAGAGCTTGTACCTGCGCAGCATCTGGCCTTGACGTCGGCCGCCCGCGTGGCCGCCCACCAGTCGTACGGCTCGCTTGCGTGGGCAACCGGACATTCGTCGCGCATCCGCGCGTACGCGCGGTGCGGATCGGCGCGGAACGCGTCGGAGAAGAAGTCGAAATCATCCATCTCATACCCCCTGAGCAGATGTTGCCCCGGACATTAACGGCTCCTGCTCGGCCTCGCCCACGTCGACGGCCTGGCTTCGCTCGCCACCGAACCCTCCGTCCTGCGCGACCATGTCGACCGGATGGTCGACGCGCTGTTCACCGACCCCACCTCTGATCGGAGCTGACCCATGACCAGATCGCAGAACGCCACGATGGACGTCTTCGAGGCGATGAGCACCTGCCGCGCGATGCGCTACCTCAAGCCCGACCCGATCGACGACGAACTGATCGAGCGGATCATCACCGCCGCCACCTGGGCGCCGAGTCCGGGCAATTCGCAGGGTCGCGATTTCGTGGTCGTGAAGGACCCGGCGAAGAAGCGGGCCATCGGAGATGCCATCGAGGCGGTGATGGCAGCGCCGGTCGCTGCGATGGAGCGGCCCGATCGCACCCACCGGCTGATGCTCGACGGCACCGCGCACCTGATCGAAACGCTGAAGACCTGTCCGGCACTCATCCTCGTGTGCGGCAAGACGGTCTATCCCTACGCCGCACCGCGCGAATCGTTCGTCTGGTCGGCGATCTACCCGGCAGCGCAGAACCTGATCGTCGCCGCGCGAGCGCTCGGTCTCGGGACGGTGTTCACGACGTTCCAGGGCACCGCCGAGCCGACCATCCGCGACGTCCTCGACATCCCGAGCGACGTCCTCATCGGCTGCCTGATCCCGCTCGGCTGGCCCGATCGCAAGTTCGGGCCACTGAAGCGGGCCCCGTACGACGACGTCGTCCACGTCGATGGCTGGAAGGGCGATCTCCGCACGTACCCACCGATCGACGACGACTGACGGTCTCGGCGCGGCCTCCGACCGTTCGACACGCTCAGGTCTTTGGTCCGTTGCCCGCCCCGGCCCCATCGCGCATACTGAAGTGCGAGCCCGTGCGGTGGGCTCCGACACCAAGGGGAACAACTCGTGCGCAAGCTCTCACCATCCGAGGCCGCTGGAATCATCAGGCCGGTCGACTCGCTGTCGGTACCACTCGGGCCCGGGGTGCCCGGTGAGTTCCTCCATGCGCTCGACAGTCGCGAGGACTTCCAGGACTTCCAGGTCAACGGGGCGCTGCTCCCCGACCTGTTCGGTGTGTTCACCAAGCCGGGCGTGTCGTACCGGTCGGGCTTCTTCGGTCCTGCCGAACGATTTCTGCTGAGTGCCGGTGTCGACGTCCAGTTCGTGCCGTCGGACTTCCGTGGGTTCATCAGCATGCTCGAGCAGGTGAACTCGCGACGTCGTCGCGTCGATGGCATCGCCACCGGACGCCGACGGCTGGATGAGCCTCTCGCTGCACGCCGGCGCCCACGTCGCCGAACTGCGACGGGCCGCCGCCGACCCCGATCGGATCTGTCTGCTCGAGACGAGCGCGCGCTTCCCGCGCACGCTCGGCATCGAACCCCAGTATCGCCATGCGCTCCACGTCGACGAGGTCGATGTCGTCGTCGAGGGCGACTACACGCCCATCAACCTGGCCGATGCACCCACCACCGCGGTCGAGGAGGCGATCGCCGCATTCGCCGTGCCGTTCATCCCCGACGGGGCCACCCTGCAGACCGGGATCGGCGGCATCCCCAACACGATCGCGACGGCCCTCGCCGAGGGCTCCGGGCTCGGGCTACGGCATCCACTCCGAGATGTTCACCAGTGGCCTGATGCGTCTGTCCAAGGCCGGCAAGGTGACCAACGAGAACAAGGGGGTCTACGACGGCTACTCGGTCACGACGTTCGCCGCCGGCGTACCGGAGTTGTACGAATGGCTCGACGGCAACGAGGAGGTCCGGTTCCTTCCGGTCGAGATCGTCAACTCACCCGAGATCATCAGCGCAAACAACAACATGATCACCATCAACGGCGCGATGGCGATCGACCTGTCCGGCCAGATCGTCGCCGACACCATCGGCGGGACCCAGTTCTCCGGCATCGGCGGCCACGAGGACTTCGTCGCCGGCGCGGCGCTCGAGCTGAGCGACCGCTCGCTGGTCTGTCTCCCGTCGTCGACGTCGGTCGACGGTGAGTTCGTGTCGAGGATCACGCCGAAGTTGCCGGCGGGCTCGATCGTCACCACCCCCCGCCACATGGTCGACGTCGTGATCACCGAACACGGCGTGGCCGAACTCCGTGGCCTGACGGTCCGTGAACGGGCGCGCGCACTCGCCGGAATCGGCCACCCCGAGTTCCGCGACGAGCTGCTGGCCGTTGCCGAGGTCTGGCCCAGCTGATCGGAGCCACCCGGCCTCCGGCGTCAGAGTCCTTGGCCTCTGGCGCCCACGGCATCGGCGCGCGCTCAGTGTCCACGAACCTGAGGAGGCGAAGCGCCATGAATGTCCTGCGACGAGTTGCCGTGATCGGAATGTTCGTCGCGGCGACCGGCGCCGCCGGGATCTCGACCGTGAACGCATCGGCGGTCGAACCGGCGCACGTGGTGGCTCCCTGCCCCGATCCGGTCGATCCGGTCGAGCCGGTGCACCGTTCCCGAAGCCGAGCAGCTGCTTGATCGGCAGCTGGATCCTCTGCAGCGGGCGAGCTCCTTCCCTCGACCACACCGTCCGAAGTCGGGATCGAGTTCGACGCCGACGGCCGATTCTTCCGCGTCTACCAGGACGACGATGGAGGTCTGGTCAAGGTCGAGGGGCTCGAACAGGAGGGAGAGTGGGAGTTCGTCGACAACCAACCCGGCTCAACACAGTTGAACCTGCGGCTTCTCGGCGGCGGGACGGTGATTCAGCTCATCGAGTTCGTCGGGTCGCCGCCGCTCCTGCGGGCGAATGGCACGGTCGACGAGGCCGCGCTCGTTCCATGGACCGGTGCGCCGCCGGCACCCGGCGTGCCGACAGGCGTCGGAGAGGGCCCATGCGGTCTCCCGCGTGACCCGGTCGAGCTCACGTCGGTCAGTCAGGTGGAAGGGTTGCTCGAAGGCACCTGGCTGGTGTGCAGCGAGTCATCTCCGTTCGGTCCGCTCGCGTTCGGCGAGGTCGGAATCACGCTGACGGCGGACGGTCGGTTCTTCCGCGTCTACGAATCCTCGCAGGGGGTGCTGATCAGTGCCAGCGGATCCCTCCAGGAGGGCACGTGGGAGGTCATCGACACGACGGCGATGAACGAGCCGGGCTCCTATCAGGTCGACCTGCGTCTCCTCGACGCCGGAACGTTCCCGGGACACGTCGTGGTGCTGCAGCAGCCACCCCACCTCCGTCTCCTGACCATGCCACCGTTCAGCGATTTCCAGCGGGCGACCGAGACACCGGTGCCGGGGACGCCGCCCGCGGCCACCACCCCACCCACGACCACGCCCACCACCCCGCCCGACGACGCCCTGCCCGAGACCGGATCGAACTTCGTGTTGGCGCTGTTGGCGCTGGGCCTCGTCGCCGGCGGGTTCATGCTCGTCGGCATCTCGCGCCATCGACCTCGTCGGTCGGCTTGACGGCGACCGTTCCGGCTCGAGGCGGGAAATCGCCGACCGAACATCCAGAATGATTGGCCGCGATCGTCCGCGCCACGGGCGGACACCTCTCGAGAAAGCCGGAACGCCATGTCATCCCTCATCGAACTGAGCACCACCGTCACGATCACGCGCGAGCAAGCTGCCGCCCATCTGCGAACGATCGCCGATCACCTCGAACGCCACAACGATGTCGAGTTCACCCGCGAGGGTCAGCGCTACACCGTCGACGTGGCCGACGAAGTCGAGTTCGAAGTCGAGCTCGAAGTGAGCGCCGACGGCAACGAACTCGAAATCGAGATCAGCTGGTGAGGATGCCCGAGGCGATCTCCAGGTGAAGCTCGTCCGGCTGATCCGCACCCATCTCGGTCCGTACCGGCGGCTCCTCGGCGTCGTCCTGATCCTCCAGGCCATCCAGACCGCGGCCGCGCTCACACTGCCGACGCTCAACGCCGACATCATCGACAACGGTGTGCTGCGCGGCGACAACGGCTACATCTGGCGGACCGGCGCGATCATGCTCGGGTTCAGCCTCGTGCAGATCGTGTTCGCCGTCGGCGCCGTCCGCTACGGCGCACGGGCGGCGATGAGCTTCGGCCGCGACGTGCGGCGTGACATCTTCCAGCAGGTCAACAGCTACTCCGCGCGTGAGGTCGGGCGCTTCGGCGCACCGTCGCTGATCACCCGCATCACCAACGACGTGCAGCAGGTGCAGATGCTGGTCGTGCTCGCCTGCACGATGATGATCGCCGCGCCGATCACGATGGTGTTCGGCATCGTGTTCGCGATCCGCGAGGACGTCGGCGCTGTCGGTGATCATGCTCGTCGCGATCCCGATCCTCATCGTCGTGCTCGCCGTGATCATCACGCGGATGGTCCCGACGTTCCAGAAGATGCAGCTGCGCGTCGACCGGGTCAACGCCGTGCTGCGCGATCAGATCACCGGGATCCGGGTGGTGCGTGCGTTCGTGCGCGAACCCGTCGAGGTCGAGCGGTTCGCGGTCGCGAACGACGAACTGACCAGGACATCGCTGCGCGCCGGTCGCCTGATGGCGCTGATGTTCCCGACCGTCACGCTGTTCATCAGCTTCTCGAGCATCGCCGTGCTCTGGCTCGGCGCGTCCCAGCATCGAGTCGGGCGACATGGAGCTCGGATCGGTCGTCGCCTACCTGAGCTATCTCGTCCAGGTCCTCATCGCCGTCGTCATGTTGACCTTCATGGTGTCGATGATCCCGCGGGCCTGCCGTCGCTGCCGAACGCATCGTCGAGGTCCTCGACACCGATTCGTCGGTCACCCCACCGATCGATCCGGTCACGACGGTGCGCGAACACGGGACCGTCGACTTCGAGGGCGTCGGCTTCACCTACCCCGGCGCCGCTCACCCGGTGCTGTCCAACATCTCGTTCACGGTGCGGCCGGGTCGGACGACCGCCATCATCGGGAGCACCGGGTCGGGCAAGTCGACCCTCGTCGACCTCGTTCCGCGACTGTTCGACGCCACCGAGGGAACCGTGTCGGTCAACGGTGTCGACGTGCGGCGCCTCGACCCCGACCTGCTGTGGGGGTCGATCGGCTACGTGCCCGCAGAAGCCGTACCTGTTCTCCGGAACGGTGGCGTCGAACCTCCGCTTCGGTCGACCCGACGCCACCGACGACGAGCTGTGGCAGGCGCTCGAGATCGCCCAGGCCGCCGGCTTCGTCCAGTCGATGCCCAAGGGTCTCGACAGCCCGATCACCCAGGGCGGCACGAACGTGTCGGGCGGGCAGCGCCAACGCCTGTCGATCGCGTCGGGCGCTGGTGTTGCGCCCCGAGCCTGTACGTGTTCGACGACTCGTTCTCGGCACTCGACCTCGCAACCGACGCTCGACTGCGACTGGCGCTCCGGCCGCACGTCGAGCACGCCGGCGTGCTGATCGTCGCCCAGCGGGTGTCGACCATCGCCGACGCCGACCAGATCATCGTGCATCGACAACGGGCGCATCGTCGGCCGCGGGCGCCACATCGCGCTGCTCGAGACGTGCCCGACCTACGCCGAGATCGTCGACTCGCAGTTCGACCGGGAGCCGAGCGCGTGAGCAACGAGACCACGCCGGACGCAACAGCGGACACGTCGTCGACCGACGACGAACGCGAGATCCTCACCACGACCGGCGCGGCCAGGCGCGACGCAGCAGTTTCGGCCCCGGCGGTGCGGCCGGGATGCCCGCCGAGAAGAGCTCGAACTTCCGGGTCACGGTGCGACGGCTCGGCGAGATCCTCGGCGCCGAGAGGCTGCGGCTCGGCATCATCGCCGCGCTGACCGTGGTCAGCGTCGGCATCATCGTGGTCGGGCCCCGTCTGCTCGGCAACGCGACCGACATCATCGTCGACGGCATCACGCGGCGACCAGGGCATCGACTTCGGCAAGCTGCGCGGGCTGCTGCGGTTCCTCGGGGGCCTGTACCTCGTGTCGTTCGTACTCGCGTACGGGCAGGCCTACATGCTCGCCGGCGTCGTGCAGCGGTCGATGTTCGCCCTCCGCGAGTCGGTCGAGACGAAGCTCAATCGCCTGCCACTCGCCTACATCGACCGCCAGTCCCGCGGCGACCTGCTCAGCCGGGTGACCAACGACATCGACAACCTCGCGCAGAGCCTGCAGCAGACCGTGAGCCAGATCCTCACCTCGCTGCTCACGCTGATCGGCGTGGCGGTGATGATGTTCCTCATCTCACCGCTGCTCGCCCTGATCGCGCTCGTCACCGTGCCGGCGTCGGTCGTGCTGATCAAGGCGATCGGCGGACGGGCGGGGCCACGCTTCGTCGAGCAGTGGCGCCACACCGGCGCGGTCAACGGCCAGGCCGAGGAGGTGTTCACCGGGCACGCAATCGTCAAGAGCTTCGGCCGACACCGCGACGTCGAGCGGCGCTTCGCCGAGGACAACGACCAGCTCTACGAAGCCAGCTACGCCGCCCAGTTCATGTCGAGCCTCATCCAGCCGGCGATGACGTTCATGGGCAACATCCAGTACGTGCTGATCGCCGTCGTCGGCGGACTCCGGATCTCGGCAGGAGCGATCAGCATCGGCGACATGCAGGCGATGATCCAGTACGCCCGGTCGTTCTCCGAGCCGCTCACTCGCATGGCGTCGATGGCGACCACCTTCCAGTCCGGTATCGCCTCGCTCGAGCGCGTCCTCGAACTGCTCGATGCCGACGAGCAGAGCGTCGAGCAGGTGCCGACGATCGACCCGCCCGCCGTCATCGGCCGAGTCGTGTTCGACGACGTCCACTTCTCCTACGTCCCCGACACGCCGCTGATCGAGGGGCTCGACCTCACCGTCGAACCCGGGCAGACGATCGCCGTCGTCGGCCCGACCGGCGCCGGCAAGACCACGCTCGTGAACCTGATCATGCGGTTCTACGACCTCGACGCCGGCACGATCAGCCTCGACGGGCGCGACATCGCCTCGTTTCCGCGCGAGGAGTTGCGCTCGAAGATCGGCATGGTCCTCCAGGACACGTGGCTGTTCGGAGGAACGATCCGCGAGAACCTCGCCTACGGCAACCCCGACGCCAGCGAGGACGAGATCCTCGAAGCGGCCCGCGTCACCTATGTCGACCGCTTCGTCGACTCGCTCCCCGACGGGTACGACACGATGATCAACGAAGAGGGCGACAACATCAGTGTCGGCGAGAAGCAGCTGCTCACGATCGCCAGGGCGTTCCTCGCGAACCCGTCGATCCTGATCCTCGACGAGGCGACCAGTTCGGTCGACACCCGCACCGAGGTGCTGATCCAGGAGGCGATGCATGCGCTCCGACAGGACCGCACGAGCTTCGTGATCGCCCACCGCCTGTCGACCATCCGCGGCGCCGACGTCATCCTGGTGATGGAGGACGGTCGCATCGTCGAGCAGGGCAGCCATCATCAGCTGTTGCTCCAGCATGGCGCCTACGCGCGACTGCACGATGCGCAGTTCGCCGGCCAGTCGACCTGAGTGACACCGACGGTCGCCGCCGCTGATCCTCCACGAGAGGACTTCAGACCCTACGAGCATGCGTTGAGAAGGCGCAGGATGCAGGAGTAGGCACAAGGCAGCAGAGACGACACCACCCGATGACCACCTTCTTGACCACCCAGGACGTACAAGCCCTGCTCCATGTGGACAAGTCGACCGTCTACCGGATGGCCGACGACGGCCGACTCCCCGGGGTGAAGGTCGGACGGCAATGGCGCTTCCCGGCCGACCAGATCGCCGACCAACTCGGCGTCACCACGACGCCGAGGCCGTCGGCGTTCGACCACAACGGCACGCTCCCCCACCTCACCGACCTGCTCGACGACGACGCCATCCGGACCATCACCGAACTGCTCGCCGACCTCTACGGGGTGATGGCGGTCGTGACCGACATGAACGGCAACCCGTTGACACCGATCGTCAACCCCTGCGGCTTCTACACCGCCATCGCCGCACAGCCGGCCGCATCCGAGCTCTGCATCACCGAGTGGCGCTCCTTCGCACAGCGACCCCAGATGGCACCGCGCTTCACGCCCTCCCACCTCGGATTCCTCTGCGCCCGCACGTTCGCGTGGGCCGGGAACGAACCGGTCGGCATGTTGCTCATCGGGGGCGTCACGCCGCCCGACTGGCCCCCGACCATGGCGTTCATCTCCGGCATCGCCGACGCGATCGGCGTCGCGGATGCCGACATCGAGGCGGTGGTCGATCAGACCTTCGACGTCTCGCACGCGCGCCAACAGTGGATGCTCCACACCCTGCCCCAGGTCGGCGACCTCGTCACCCAACTCCTCACCGCACAGCGTCGGCTCGTGTCGAAACTCGACGCGATCGCCGACCTCCTACGCCCACAACAGAACAGAACAGGATCATGAAACAACTCCTCATCCTCGGAGCCGGCACCGCCGGCACGATGGCCGCCAACAAACTCCGCAAACGCCTCGACGCCGACTGGGAAGTCACCGTCATCGAGGCCACCTCCGAGCACCACTATCAGCCCGGGTACCTCTTCATCCCGTTCGGGACCTATCAGCCCGAGGACGTGGTCAAAGACACCCGCCCGCTACTGGCCGACGGCGTCGAACTCGTCCTCGCCACCGTCGACGTGGTCGACACCGACACCTCCACCGTCGTGCTGGAGGACGGGACCAAGTACGGATACGACCAGCTCGTCATCGCCACGGGCACGCATCCCCGACGGGACCAGACCGAGGGCCTCGACAGCGACCAGTACGGCGTGACCGTGCACGACTTCTACAGCCTCGACGGTGCGACGGCGTTGGCCAAGAAGCTCGCCGACTGGCCGGGTGGGCGGCTCGTCATCAACATCGTCGAGATGCCGATCAAGTGCCCGGTCGCACCCCTCGAGTTCATGTTCCTCGCCGACGCGTTCTTCACCGAGCGCGGGATGCGCGACAAGGTCGAGCTCGTGTATGTCACGCCCCTCGACGGTGCGTTCACCAAGCCGGTTGCGGCAAAACACCTGGGCTCGATGCTCGAGACACGCAACATCAAGCTCGAGACCGACTTCATGACGATGGAGGCCGACACCGAGCGCAACATGCTCGTCAGCTACGACGAGCGCGAGATCCCCTACGACCTCCTCGTCACCGTGCCGGTGAACATGGGCGCCGATTTCGTCGAGCGTTCGGGCCTCGGCGACGAACTGAACCACGTCGAGGTCGACAAGCACACCTTCCTCGCCGACGGCCTCGACAACGTGTTCGCGATCGGTGATGCCGCCAACCTCCCGACGTCGAAAGCCGGATCGGTGGCGCACTACGCGGTCGACGTGTTCGTCGACAACTTCATGGAGCACATCGCCGGGCGACCGATGACCGGGAGCTTCGACGGGCACGCCAACTGCTTCGTCGAGTCGGGCAACGGCAAGGGCCTGCTGCTCGACTTCAACTACGACGTCCAGCCGCTGACGGGGAAGTTCCCGGTGCCGGGGATCGGCCCCTTCTCTCTCCTCAAGGAGACGCGAGCCAACCACTTGGGCAAGCTCGGCTTCCGCTGGATCTATTGGAACATGCTGCTGCCGGGCCGACCGATCCCGATGAAGGCCGACATGTCGATGGCCGGCAAGCACCCCGAAGACGCGGCCAGCTGACCGGTTCGGCCATCCACCATCCCCCACCATTCCCCACCAACGTCCAACCCAACCGCCTCACAAGGAGCACACATGACCATCACCACGATCGCCGGCCGCGAGGTCCACGTCAACGACGAGGGCTTCATGACCGAATATGACGAATGGACCGAAGACCTCGGTCGCGAACTCGCCTCGAACATCGGCATCACCGAGATGACCGACGACCACTGGGCCGCGATCCGGTTCCTCCGGTCCGACTTCGCCGAGCAGCAGGAGACCGCCACGCTGCGACGCGTCACCAAGGTCGGCGGCATCCCCACCAAGCAGCTCTTCACGCTCTTCCCCAAGAAGCCGGCCAAGAAGATGGCCTACATCGCGGGCCTCCCCAAGCCACACGGCTGCGTCTGATCGCAGCTCGAACCACTCGATTTCCTTGAAAGGACCACCATGACCACCACCGAATCCGCCCCGAGCGTCGTGCCCGACTTCGGCGACGACGAGAGCGATCGCAAGATCTGCTTCATCTGCTCCAAGGGCACCCTCGACATGGCGTACCCCGCGCTGATCATGGCGAATGGTGCGCTCGGCGAAGGCGTGGAGACCCACATCTTCTTCACCTTCTGGGGCCTCGACATGATCAACAAGGCCACGGTCGACGACCTCCAGTTCACCCCGCTGGGCAACACCGCCATGCACATGCCGCCCGGATGGGGCAAGCTCTCCGAGAAGCACATGCCGCAGGGCTTCGGCGGCCTCCCCGGCATGACCGGCATGGCCACCAAGATGCTGAAGAAGCAGATCGCCGGACTCGACGTCCCCGAGGTGCCCGAGTTCCTCGACCTGCTCGTCGACATGGGCGCCCACCTGTGGGCCTGCCGGATGTCGGTCGACATGATGGACCTCGACGCCGACGACCTGATCGACGGCGTCGAGGACATCATCAACGTGAGCGAGTTCATCGAACTCTCGGACGGCGCCCAGGTCATCTTCGTGTGACGAGGACCGTCGCGACCGGCACCTCACCAGGGGTGCCGGTCGCCTCGAGTCCGCCGTGGCGACGTGTTGCGATCCCGGCCGAGCACGGCGATGGGGCCACACGGCGACCTCCGTCATCACCGACATAGACAAGACGGCAGCCGGTCGGCAAGGCTGGCGAGCATCATGAGCATGCTCGGCACCGATGTCATCCGCAAAGAAGACCCCGCCCTCCTCACCACCGGCGGGCAGTACGTCGACGACCTCGCAGTGACGGATGCGCTCCACGCGGCGTTCGTCCGCTCCCCCGTCGCCCACGGGACCATCGAATCGATCGACATCGCAGATGCTGCCGCGATCCCGGGCGTCGTCGGCGTGTACACCGCCGCGGACCTCGACCTCGCAGCGCTGCCACCGGGCATGCCGATGTTCAACCAGGCGATGCTCCGCACCCGTCTGGCCGCCGACCGCGTCCGCTACGTCGGTGAGGCGATCGCCGTCGTGGTCGCCGAGTCCCACAGCGCGGCCGTGGATGGTGTCGAGGCGGTGTGGGCCGACATCGAACCGTTGGACGCAGTGGTCACGGTGCACGACTCGTTGACCGACCAGACCCTGCTGTTCCCCGATGCCGGCACGAACACGATCTTCGCGATCCCCGGCTCGGGTGACGACGTGTTCGCCGACTGCGACGTCACCGTCGAACTCTCGTTCCGCAACCATCGGCTGGCTCCGTGCCCGCTCGAGCCACGTGCCGCGGTCGCGACGTGGGAGACCGTCGACGGGGTCGAGCACCTCACCCAGTGGTCGGAGAACCAAGGGGCCCACGGCACGCGGGACGGACTGGTCGCCGCCCTCGGTGTCGAGCCCGCGCACGTCCGCGTCATCACGCCCGACGTCGGTGGCGGCTTCGGCGCGAAGAACGGGATGTATCCCGAAGACGTCGTCGTCGCGATGCTGGCCCGCCAACTCGGCCGGCCGGTGCGCTGGAACGAAACTCGCTCGGAGAGCATGCTCGGCCTCGTCCACGGTCGGGGCCAGGAGATCACCGCAACCATCGGCGGGACGCGCGACGGCCGGGTCCTCGGCCTGCGGAGCCATGTGATCCAGGACGGCGGCGCCTACCCGGAGGTCGGCTCGATCCTGCCGATCTTCGCCAAGAACCTCGCCTCGGGTCCCTACGACATCGCGAGCGTCGACGTGTCGACCGTGTCGGTCGCGACGAACACCGTGCCCGTGGGCGCCTACCGCGGTGCGGGTCGGCCCGAGGCCGCCCACATCATCGAGCGCATGATGGATGCCTTCGCCGCCGAGATCGACATGGATCCGGCCGAGGTGCGTCGCAAGAACTTCGTCTCGCCCGATGCGTTCCCGTACACCAATGCGTCCGGCACGACGATGGACTCGGGCAACTACGCCGGAGCGCTCGACACCGTGATGGGCAACGTCGACTATGCAGCGCTCCGTGCCGAGCAGGCACGCCGACGCAACGATCCCACGGCGAAACTGCTCGGCCTCGGTTGGTCGGCATACATCGAGATCACCAACCCCGTGACATCGCCCGATTTCGGTTCGATCGAGGTCCGACCCGACGGCACCGCGCTCGTGCTGACCGGCGTGTCGCCGCACGGCCAGGGCCACTACACCGTGTTCGCCCAGATCGCGAGTGACACCACGGGCATCCCGTTCGACGACATCGAGGTCCGTCACGGTGACACCGATCTGGTCGCGCGCGGCAACGGCACGGGCGGGTCCCGGTCGCTGCAGATCGGCGGATCTGCTGTGATGCAGGCGAGCGAGCAACTCGTCGAGCAGGCGAAGGACATCGCGGCCGACCTCCTCGAAGCGAACCGCGACGACATCGTCCTCGATCCCGCGACGGGCACGTTCGCCGTCGCCGGTACACCGTCGCTCTCGAAGTCGTGGGCCGACGTGGCGTCGTCGGCGATCGCCGGCCAGTCGGTGCCGTTCCTGGCCGAGGCCGACTTCCAACCCGAGGGCTCGGCATTCCCGTTCGGCGCCCAACTCTCGATCGTCGAGGTCGACCGCGAGACCGGCGAGGTCGTTCCCATCCGCCATCTCTGCTGCGACGACTGCGGGGTGATGGCGAACCCGATGCTCGTGGCCGGTCAGGTCCACGGTGGCGTCGCCTCGGGCATCGCGCAGGCGCTGATGGAGGAGTTCGTCTACGACGAGGACGGCAACCCGAAGACGGCGAACTTCGCCGACTACGGACTCGTGTCGGCCGCCGAGCTGCCCAGCTTCGAACGGTTTCCGCAGGAGACACCATCACCGCTCAACCCGCTCGGGGCCAAAGGGATCGGAGAGTCGGGAACCATCGGGGCGACACCCGCCGTCCAGAACGCCGTGGTCGACGCACTCGCCCACCTCGGCGTCCGCCATGTCGACATCCCGCTGACTGCAGAACGGGTGTGGACCGCCATCCGCTCGGCCACGGCCTGATCCACGACGCTCGTCGACCACCGCCCCGCCGGGTGCCGTGCAGAGCGATCTGAGTACGCTCGCCGACATGGCCGACGACCCCCAGAACGACCGCTCCGCCGACAAGGCCGCCGACGAAGAGAGTTTCGTCGCGGCCTACGACCTCGACGGAGACGGTGAGGTCTCGGCAGTCGAGGACGCCCGGGCCGTCCTCGGCCTCGCCGATGCTCGACTCGAACAGATCGCCGACGAGGGAGGCGCCAAGGGCAAGATCGCCGAGGCGGCCCACAAGATCGTCGACAAGCTGGACAACGACTGACCAGGAGCAGCCGCCGGCGTCTTCGGTGAGAGCCGCGTATCAGCGGACCCATAGGGTGAAATCCCCAGTCAGCAACGGCAGAACGAGGACGAATCCATGCACGTACACAGTGACCTGTACATCGGCGGCGAGTGGGTGGCAGCCACCGGGTCCGACGTGATCGAAGTCGTGAACCCGGCGACCGAGCAGGTCATCGCAACCGTTCCTGCCGCGTCGACCGACGACGCCGACCGCGCGGTTCGCGCCGCCCGAGCCGCGTTCCCGGCGTGGTCGGCATTGTCGGTCGACGCGCGGGTCGACTACGTCGAGCGCATCGCCGCCGCGATGGCGGAACGCGCCGAGGAGATCGCTGTGCTGGTCTCGTCCGAGCAGGGCATGCCGATGGCGAACGCCCGTCGCGTTCAGGCCGGGCTCCCGATCATGGTGATGCAGAGCTACGTCGGAATCGGCCGCGAGTTCGCCACTGCCGAACCCGAGCGCGTGGGTCACTCGCTGATCGTCGAAGAACCGATCGGAGTGTGCACGTTCATCACGCCGTGGAACTACCCGCTGCACCAGACGATCGGCAAGGTGGCGCCGGCACTCGTGGCCGGTTGCACGATGATCCTCAAGCCGAGCTCGGAGACGCCGCTGAACGCGTTTCTGCTCGCCGACATCATCGACAGTGTCGGCCTCCCAGCGGGCGTGTTCAACCTCGTCACCGGTGCGGGCCGTACGGTCGGCGAAGCCCTCTGCGTGCACCCGGAGGTCGACATGATCTCGATCACCGGCTCGACCGAGGCCGGTGCACGGATCGCCGAGCTCGGCGCACCGACCGTCAAGCGCATCTGTCAGGAACTGGGCGGCAAGTCGGCGAACGTGATCCTCGACGGCGCCGACCTGAGCAAGGCGGTCCCCGCCGGCATCACCGGGATGATGCTCAACTGCGGCCAGACATGCACGGCGCTCACCCGCATGATCGTGCCGCGCAGCAAGCAGGACGAAGTCGTCGATCTGGCAGTCGGCACGCTCGCGACGCTCTCGATGGGCGACCCGACGAGCGACGACAACTTCCTCGGGCCACTCGTGTCGGCATCACAGAAGTCGACCGTGCAGGACTACATCCGGACGGGGATCGCCGAAGGTGCTCGCCTCGTCGCGGGCGGCCCCGACGACCCCGAGGGCTACGACGCCGGGTTCTACGTCCAGCCGACGATCTTCGCCGATGTCGACAACTCGATGGTCATCGCCCAGGAGGAGATCTTCGGACCGGTGCTGTGCATCATCCCGGTCGACAGCGACGACGAGGCGATCGCCGTTGCGAACGACTCGCCGTTCGGACTCTCGGGGGCGGTGTGGGCCGACACCGACGATCGTGCCGTCGAAGCAGCACGGCGGCTCCGGACCGGCCAGGTGATGGTGAACGGTGGCCGGTTCAACCCGTTGGCCCCGTTCGGTGGGTACAAGACCTCCGGCAACGGCCGTGAGCTCGGTAGGTCGGGACTCGAGGAGTTCCTCGAGACGAAGGCGATCCAGCTCCCCGTCTGAGCGCCGACGCGAGTCGTCGGCCGGTGGGGCCCACCGGCCGACGACGTGACGTGACGTCAGCTGACCACTTCGAGGAAGGCCCAGTGCTCGGTCACCAACTCGTTCGCGTCGAGTGCGATCACGTTCACGCCCTCCCAGACGGCTCCGGTGTCGTCGTCGAAGAATCGGTTGGCGACCGCCTCCCACTGCACCGCCTGCACCTCGAGGCTGCACTCGTTGCGGTCCCAGCGGACACCCTCGACGAAGGTGCGGATCTGATCAACACCCGTGAGCGTCGTCAGGCCATGGATCGTCGGTTCGGCCGACATCAGCGACAGGATCTTGTCGGGGTCGGGCGCCTCGCCGGGGGCCCCGAGGTTCTCTCCCCAGGCCCTGCACAGCTGACTCCCGATCGACAGCACGCCGCCTCCCATGTCGATGTTGGGCTGCCGCACCCCGTCGGGGCTCGGCGTGTAGAAGTTCACCTGTCGTTCGACGAGGCCATCGCCGCTCACCTTGATCGCGGCGACGCCCTGGCTGAGCAGCGTGTCGGCGGCGTACAGCTCGTACGTCCCAGCCGCCCAGCTCGCGCCCTGCACGACAGCGTCGCCCGGGCACACGGCGTCATCGATCGCGAACGTGTCATACAACCCGGCGACGTACGCCCTGACCTCGTCGCGGCCGCTGTTGGTCGCACCGAGGACCATGTCCTCGATGACGATGTCATCGGACACCAACGCCATCAGCTGATCGACGCCATCCGGCTCGTCGAGGTTGCCGTACGCCTCACAGAACGTGAGCGCAGGCTCGGTGATCGCGGGGTCGAGGTCGCCGATGAACGGACGGCCGGTTGCTGCCGGCTCGGTTGCTGCCGGCTCGGTTGCTGCGGGCTCGGTTGCTGCCGGCTCGGTTGCTGCGGGCTCGGTTGCTGCGGGCTCGGTTGCTGCGGGCTGGGTTGCTGCCGTGGTGTCGTCGGCCACCACCTCGGTGGTGTCGCCCGACGTCGCGGTGTCGCTTGCCTCGTCGTCACTCCCACACGCTGCGACCGAGGCGCACGCAATTGCCAGGGCCGCGAGCGCGGCACCGGTGCGGTGGGTGGTGGTCACGGTCTTCATGACGCCCTCCTTGTCGGTCATCGGACGATTCCGTCCACCCCGATCGTCCGCCGTGCCGCTTGCCGATCGCTTGCGGCAACGCATCGAGAACCAGCGTGGGTCCCCGCGGCCTGCTCGGGCGTCAACGCGGCGGGAGGACAGCGTCGACGAGCTCGAGCACGTCCTCGAGGTCGAGGGCTGCGCCGGCGGCCATCTCTGCCCCCAACGATGCTCCGAGGTCGTCGAAGACCGTGCCCACCAACTCGCCGTACCGGCGCTCGAACAACGGCCACGTCGGCGCCAGCATCGAGGCCGCACCGCGTAGACGGACGGCCTCGAGGGGGCGGCCCGCCAGGGCAGCATGGACGGCGACCGCTTGGAGTGCGACACCGAGTTGCAGCAGGTTGTGGGTTTCAGCAGCAAGCCGGACGCCCGCCGCAAGGAACGCCGCAGCGTCGTCGAGGGCGCCCCGGTGGAGCAGCACAACACCCTTCGCAACGAGCGAGACCTGCTCGTACGTCGCCTCTCGACCCGCACGGCTCCACCGGATCGATTCATCGGCGAACCGGTCCGTGGCGACGAGGTCGTCCACCGCGTATGCCGCCAGCATCCGGTCCATCATCACGTGGGCGAGTCCGCCGGGGTCGTCGGCCACGCGCAGCACCGCCTCGGCCTCGTCGAGCATCTCGTCGATCCGCGCATCGGCCCGGTCGGCGAAGATCAACGACTGCGCGCTCTCGGCGAGCACCATCGCCGTCATCAACCCCGCGCCAGCGCGCCGCGACGACTCGATGGCCCTGGCGTAGCTCGCGCTCGCCGCGTCGGTGTCGGCGGTGGCCAAGACGATCATGTGCCCCAGCCCGGCATGTGCTTCCGCGGCACCGATGGCCTCGTCGTACTCGTCGAACACGCGGCCGGCACTGCCCATGTCGTCCATGCCCCCCTCGAAGTCGCCGGTGAGGAACCGAGGCCATCCTCGGCGGAGACGGACCCGGGCCACGTCGACGGGATCCGGCACGGCGCGATCGTCGGCACACGCCGCATCGAGCATGCGGTCGAACAGCGCACACAACTCGACGTCCTGGGTACCGAACTGCGTGGCCCTCCCGAGCCCGCTGGCGCACGCAAGTGCTCGAGCCGGCTCGTGGTCGATCCACCAGTCGAGCGCGCTCCGAACATTGGTGTCGTCGCGCTCCAGGCGCCGGATCCACTCCCGGTCCCGCTCGCCGACCATCTCGCGACCAGCACGCACCAACAGTTCCCGGTAATGCGCGGCGTGTCGCCGAACCGCCTCCTCACGCTCGTCGTCGTCGAGCAACGAATCCGCGTAGGTCCGTGTCGGGTCGGACAGCCGGAAGCGGCGTTCGCCAGGCCCGGGCTCGACCGGCACCACCAGCGCCGCGTCGACCAGATGCTCGAGGTCGACGCGTGCCGAGGGACCACCAAGGGCGCGCACGGCAGCGAGATCGAACGTCGCTGGACACACCGCGAGGCGCGCAACGAGGGTCCGAGCCGACGGGTCCAGGAGTGCAAGCGTCGAGTCGAACACCACATTCAGACTGCGATGGGGATCGTCGACGGTGCCCTCGCCGGCGAGCACCGAGCGAGGCTCGGCATGCAGATCCGCCAACACCTCGTCAACCGACGACACACCGACGCGAGCCGCAAGGAGTTCGACGCCGAGTGGCAGGCCATCCACCACTCGGCAGAGGTCGGCGACCACCTCGAGGTCGTCATCGGGCCGAGCGCCGCGCTGATCCTCGCGACGGGACAGGAACAGCCTGACAGCCTCAGCGGCGGCCGGATCGTCAGCGCCCGGTGGGGGGAGGCCGAGCGGGGCGACACGGACGAGACGCTCCCCCTCGATTCCGAGGGGCCACCGACTGGTGACCAGCACCGACAGGTTGGGTGCCGCGTCCAGGAGTTGCGAGACGGTCCGGGCGACCTGCTCGGTGTCGACCTCGGCGCGGTCCAACACCACCAGCATGGATCGGCGTGCGGCAAACCGACGGAGCGCCTCGTCAGCAGGCATTCCGGGCGGCGACGCAACGCCGAGCACACTGACCAGCCGCCGGGTCAACCACCCCTGCTCCCGATGACCGTCGAGGTCGACCCACCACACGCCGTGCTGCCACCGCTGAGCGTCTGCCGCACGCGCGACCTCGATGGCGAGGCGTGTCTTTCCCACCCCGCCCGCCCCCAAGAGCGTGATCAGGCGATGGCCGTCGAACAGGTTGCACACGTCACGGACGAGAGTTTCACGCCCGATGAACGGAGTCCGCGGGCTCGGCAACACTCGAGGCACACGAGTCGGAGGGTCGAGCACCGGGTCCTCTGCGAGGATCAGCGACTCGAGTTCGCGCAGATCGGCTGACGGGCTGACTCCGAGTTCCTCACGGAGCACTCCGCGCAGGCGGCCGTATGCGTCGAGGGCCTCGGCGCGACGACCGGCGCGGTACAACGCCAGCATGAGATGGGCCCACGCAGGTTCACGGAGCGGGTGGTCGGCGATCAGTTCGTCGGCGTCGACGATCGCCTGCTCATGGCGACCCAGCCCGAGCAATGCCGCCAGCCGGAGCTCACGCGCCGTCGACAGCAACTCGTCGAGCCGCGCGACCTGACCGGCTCGAACGGCGCCATCGGCGAGATCCTCGAGGGGTCGACCACGCCAGAGGTTGATCGCGGCGTCGACGAGTTCGAGCGATCGAGCGGGTTCGTCGCCATCGATGGCTTGGCGAGCAGCGACGCCGAGGCGTTCGAAGCGGTGGACGTCGACGTCGTCGGGGTCGACGTCCAGGCGGTACGCCTGACCGTCGGTGACGATGGCTCCTTCCGGCAGCACCCGTCGCAGCCGAGAGACGTGACTGTGGAGGCTCTTCCCGGCGGTCGGCGGTGGCGAGTCGCCCCAGATCGCATCGATCAGCGTGTCGGGCTGAACGTCCGAGTCAGCGAAGATCGCCAGCGCCTCGAGCACGGCACGCTGCTTCGGCGCTTCGATGCGGACTCGCTCGCCATCGTCCACCTCGAGCTGGCCGAGCAGGCGCACGTCCACCCTGTCGAGGTTAGTGGTGGATCACAGCGACACCCCGCCGTAGTGGATCCCCGTCAGGTGCGCCATCTCGCGGTCGAAGGTGGTCAGGTCGTCGGCCGTGAAGGCCGTGAGGCTGTGGTGGCCGCACGCCCGAGCGAGGACGCTCATCAGATGAGCAGAGGCCTCGAAGAACTGTGCGAGCTGTCTGGCCGACTCCTCGACGATGAGCCGTGAGCGGAGATGCTGCTTCTGCGTCGCGATGCCGACGGGACAGTTGTCGGTGTTGCAGGCGCGCATCCCGAGACACCCGATCGCCTGCAGGGCCGAGTTGCTCACGGCGATCGCATCCGCGCCGAGCGCCAGCGCCTTCGCGAAGTCGGCAGGTGTTCGGAGACCGCCCGTGATCACCAAGGTGACGTCCGACCGACCGAGCTCGTCGAGGTGACGCCGAGCCCGGGCGAGGGCGGGGATCGTGGGAACCGAGATGTTGTCGCGGAACAACAGGGGCGCCGCACCGGTGCCTCCACCGCGGCCGTCGAGGATGATGTAGTCGACCCCGAGGCTCAGTGCGGCGTCGATGTCACGCTCGATGTGTTGCGCCGACAGCTTCACGCCGATCGGGATCCCACCGCTCGCTTCGCGCACCTGCTCGGCGACGTCACGGAAGTCGTCGATCGAGGTCAGATCGGGGAAGGTGGCCGGTGAGATCGCATCGGTTCCCGCTTCGATCCCTCGGACCTCGGCGATCTTGCCGACGACCTTGTTCCCAGGAAGATGGCCGCCCGTTCCGGTCTTGGCCCCCTGGCCGAGCTTGAAGTGAAAGGCCTGGACATCGCGGACCTTGTCGAGCGACCAGCCGAAGCGGGCCGAGGCGAGCTCGTAGAAGTACCGACGATTCTCCGCCTTCTCCTCGGGCAGCATGCCGCCTTCGCCGGAGCAGATCCCCGTCCCCGCGAGCTGTGCGCCGCGGGAGAGCGCGACCTTCGCCTCCTCCGACAGCGCGCCGAAGCTCATGTCCGACACGAACAGCGGGATGTCGAGGTGCAGTGGCTTGGCTGCGTTCGGTCCGATGACCACGCTGGTCGTGACCTCGACGTCGTCGAGTTGGGGCCGTGTGTCGAGTTGTGCGGTGACGAACTGGATCGAGTCCCATTCGGGAAGCTCGGCGCGCGGCACACCCATCGCACCCGCCGGACCGTGCGAGCCCGTCTTCGACAATCCGTTCTTCGCGAGGGACTGGATGACGCTCACCTGGGTCTCTTCTGGACCGCCGTGCACATCTGCATATTCACCGAGGTACGCAGATCGGTCGTACGGCTGCGGGTTGTCGAACTCCCACGCCTCGATCTCGTCCAGATCGACGAACACGTCGTCGCCTTCGACCCACGACGTGAATCGATGCAGGACCTCCGAGTTGTTGTACGACGACACACCCGAATCGAGTCGGTAGTCCCAGCCATGCACACCGCAGATGAGGTCGCTCCCCGCAACGTGTCCGTCCGCGAGCTTCACGCCACGGTGGAGGCATCGCCCGTACAGCACCGAGTGCGCCGAGTCGCGATCGTCCGGCTTCCCATCTCCAGGCGTCCATCGGACCACCACGAGATCCACGGTCGAGGCCAGCACCCCCACAGGCGTGTCAGGGAGCAGTTCGGACCACGCGGCGATGCGATGGGGTTGCACGATCGGAAGCCTTTCGATTGGTTCACACTCGACCGCCCGATGGGCGATCAACGTTCTCGACGTCGTGGTGCAGCGTAGGCCCGCTGCCAGGCCGACGAGGTCGGCGCGTTCCAGAGTGTTCGTCGACGAGCGACCACCGTCCGACCGGTTCGACGAAATGGGAGTTCGCTACCGTCCGGACATGGATCAGCGCGCAGGTTCGGAGGACGACGCGTCGCAGACCCGTCGCTCCGCGGTGAGGATTCGCCAGGTCGCGTTGTGCACCGACGACATCTGGCGCGAGGAGCGGGCCATCGTGGCCGACCTCGCAGTAGCGGCGGTCCACCGTGATCCACCGAACGTGTTCACGATGCGCAACTCGGTGTTCGCAGTCGGCGACACGTTTCTCGAGGTGTTGCAGCCGGAGTCAGACGATGCTCCGTCGGCTCGATTCCTGGCACGCCGGGGTGGCCCGGGCGGCTACATGTTGATCTTGCAGGTCGACGACCTCGCCGCGGTCCGGACGCGAGTCGACGCACTCGGCATCCGCATCGTGCACGACGCCGAGCCCGCGCACGTCCACGGCGTCATCGCTGCAGCGCTCCACCTCCACCCCGCCGACACCGGCGGCGCGATCATGTCGTTCGACCAGATGGACCCCGCCGACGGCTGGGCGTGGGCCGGTCGGAGCTGGCGGAGCCACGTCCACACCGATGTGGTCGCGGCGGTCGTCGGTGTGGAGTTGACGTCCGGCAACCCCGACGCACTCGCCGAGCGGTTCGGCCGCCTCGTCGACCGTGCCGTCTCCGCCGATCGGGTCATCGAGCTCGACGGTGGTCGCGTGACGGTCGTCGCCGGCCCGCCTGACGAGCCCGACCGGCTCTCGGCCATCGAGATGCGCACGGGCGACCCTGCCCGCATCGGCACGACCCACGTCGTCGCCTGCACCGAGATCCGCCTGGTCGCATGATCGAGCACGGCCAGCACCACCCCCGACCAGCTCACCAGCACACCAGCAAGGAAGCACCACCATGGACATCCAAGGACTGAAGGCGATTCTCATCGGTGGAGCCTCCGGCTTCGCCCGGGCGACCGCCGAACGCATCGCGCAGGGCGGCGGCACGGTTGCCATCCTCGACCGGGAGCGATCGGCCGGTGCCGAAGTTGCCGAACAACTCGGCGGCACGTGGCATCCCACCGACGTGCTCGACTTCGAGGGCATCGCCGTGGTGATCGACGAAGCCGTCGAGGCGCTCGGTGGTCTCGACGTCGCCGTGAACACCGCCGGCGGCGGCAAGGCCGGACGCACCCTCGGTCGCAACGGCCCGTTCGACCTCGACGATTTTCGCGCCGTCATCGATCTGAATCTGATCGGCACGTTCAACACGAACCGGTTGTGCGCGGCGCACATGGCGAACAACGAGCCCAACGCCGACGACGAGCGGGGCGTGCTCATCAACACCGCATCGATCGCGGCCTTCGAAGGGCAGATCGGACAGGTCGCCTACACCGCCGCCAAGGCCGGCATCGCGGGGATGACGCTGACGATGGCGCGCGATCTCGGCACGCTCGGCATCCGCGTCAACACGATCGCCCCGAGCCTGTTCGCGACAGGACTCACCGCCGGTGTGACCGACGAGATGGCGACGAACCTCACGAAGGACGCAGCGTTCCCACGTCGGCTCGGCCGCCCCGACGAGTACGCCCGACTCGCCATCGCGATGATCGAGAACCCGATGCTGAACGGTGACACGATCCGGCTCGACGCCGGGACCCGCTTCGCCCCGAAGTGACGTCTCAGTCGCGCAACGGGACCGGTGGTGTGGTCTCGCTCGCACGGTTCCAGATGTCGGCATCGGACGCGCCCATGATCGCCGCGTACACCGCGGGCGGGTAGGACATCTGCGGCTTCGACGGATCGGTTGCCGGTTGCGCCACCGGTTGCTCGCCGACCTCGATCGGATCGGGCTGTGTGAGCCGTTCGATTTCCTCATCGGAGATCCCACACAGACCCTGCACCTCCGGGTCGATCCACTGGTTCTCGTCGATGTCGGAGCCGCAGCAGACCTCGAGGTTCAAGCCCTCGGGCCCCGCGAAGTAGATCGACTTGATCATGCCGTGATCGATCGGGCCCATCACCTGGACCCCGTGCGACCGGATGCGATCACGCATCGCCAGCACCTCATCGAGCGTGTCGACGTGCATCGCGATGTGCTGCGTCGCTCCGCCCGTCACGGGTGCACCCGGGTTTCCGGCGTGCGTCACTCCGTACTGGATGTCGCTCGGGTTGTCGGGATGCTGGACGAAGGCGATGTACGACTCTCCCGACAGCTCGACGAAACCGTGGAACGTGTTCTCGACGCCATGCATCCAGTACAGGGCCTTCGTCGGACACCCGAGCACCTCGGCCCAATAGGTGAGCTGCACCTTCATGTCGGTCGTCGAGATCGCCAGGTGATTCACGCCACGGGGTCGCAGGTTCGGGCGAATCGGTCCTTCGATCGTCGGCGCCGTGGATGTCGTGGGAGCAGCGTCGGTGGTCGTCATGTCGGAATCCTCGCAACGTGGGTCGGTCCGCTCCACGATGCCACGCCGGCGTCCGGCACGGCGCACGACCCGCGGTCACCCTCCGGCCGAGTCAGTGACCGAGCGTCCGTCGTGAGAGCCCAGCGGCGTGCGTGGTCCGACACGCGCACCGGTCGGCGGGTGCAACGTGACCGAGCACGTGTTCCACATGGGCTCCGCACCCACGCCAGGTCGGTCGGCTGCAGGTTGGACAGGTCGCTGGCTGGCACATCAGCGACTCGGTCCCGTCGACGTCGTCGACTCCAGGGCGTTGTAGGCGTTGAGGCCGCCGTTGATGTACCGGGCGTTCGTATAGCCCATTGCGGTGAGCGTGGCGGCGGACAGTGCACCTCGGTTGACCGCGTTGCAGTAGCAGAGGATCGTGGCGTCGAGGTCGGGGATCTTGCCTTCGACGATCATCTCGAGCTTGCCTCGGCTGATGTTCATCGAGTCGGCGATGTGGTCGGCGGCGTGTTCGTCCGGGTCGCGGATGTCGAGCGCGATCGCTCCTGCGTCGATCAGTGCGTCGACCTCGGCCGGTTCGACGGAGGTGACCTGTGCTTGGGCGGCGTCGGCGAGACGCTGGAACTTGTCGGTGTAGGCCATGTGGTTCTCCAGTGGTTGGTGCGGTCGAGGTGGTGGGTTCAGACGGTTGCGGGCTGGACTTCTTGCCAGGCGCCGTATCCGCCGAGGATGTCGGACACGTCCGTGAAGCCGGCTTGGCGCAGGACGCTGGCCGCCACCGACGAGCGGTAGCCGCCGGCGCAGTACACGACCGTGGGCGCCGCTGGGTCGAGTTCGTCGAGGCGGCTCGGGCAGCTGTCCGACCGGAATCGTCGTCGCACCTCGGATCGTGCCCAGGGCGACTTCGCCGGGGTTGCGGATGTCGACGAGCTGCAGCCCGTCGATGTCGTCGCGGCGTGCGTCGAACTCGACGGCGGTCATGCGCGATGCGTGCCGGACGCGGTCGGGGTGGTCGAGCATCACGACGTACGGGTGCTCGAGGAAGCCGACGACTCGGTCGAAGCCGATACGGGCGAGGCGGTTCTTGGCTTCGAGTTCGAAGCCTTCGTCGACGACGAGCACGATGTCGACGTCGTGCGGGATCACCGATCCGGCGAACTCCGCGTAGCGGCCGTTGAGGCCGACGTTGATCGAGCCGGCGAGGTGGCCGTGGCCGAACTCGTCGGGGTCGCGTCCGTCGATGACCATGGCACCGCCCTCGACGAGTCGGTCGAAATCCGCGAGCGTCAGCGCGCTCCGGCAGGACGGATTCGTCGAGCAGTGTCGCGGTCCTTGCGGTTGAGGATGGCGTCGTACACGAAGTAGCCCGGCGCCGGCGGCTGGCCTTCGGTGACCAGGTCGAAGAACGTCTCCTTGCTCGTCGGCGAGGAGCGCGTAGTTCGTCGTCCGTTGATCGCCGATCGTGGACCACGTGTCGGTGGACAGGTTCTTGCCACACGCCGATCCGGCACCGTGAGCCGGATAGACCCGTGTCGCGTCGGGCAGGGTCAGGAGCTGCTCGTGCAGGCTGTCGTACAGGCTCGCGGCCAGCTCCTCTTTCGTGAAGCCGATCGACGCCAGCAGGTCGGGGCGTCCGACATCGCCGATGAACAGCGTGTCGCCGGTGAGCACGCCGTACGGAGTGTCGTCGTCCGCGTGTTCCCACACGACGACGCTGATGGACTCGGGCGTGTGGCCGGGCGTGTGGCGGATCTCGAGCACGACGTCGCCGAGCTCGATGCGTTCGCCGTCGGCGAGCTTGCGTGATGGGAACTCGGTCTCGGCGACCGACGAGAACCCGATCTCGGCACCGGTGGCGTCGGCGAGTTCGAGGTGACCGGACAGGAAGTCGGCGTGGAAGTGGGTTTCGATGACGAGTTCGATCGTCAGCCCGCTTCTGCCGCGTCGCGCACGTACTCGTCGATGTCCCGGCGTGGGTCGACGACGACGGCGCGGCCGGTCGTTTCATCGCCGATGAGGTACGAGGCCTGTGAGAGACAGTCGAGGTAGTACTGGGTGAACTTCACGGATCGGCTCCTTTGAGGTATTCGTCGAATTGAATGTACGGACATTATACCCCAGGGGGTATCGAACGTCAACCTGCGGCGGCATACGCGAGCATGCCGCCGTCGAGGTTGACGACATCGATGAACCCGCCGTCTGCGAGCAGCCTCGCCGCATGCGCACTCCGGCCGCCGCTGCGACAGAGCACCACCACCCGGCGGTTCGGGTCGAGTTCGGCCACTCGATCCGGCAATTGGCCGAGCGGGACATTGATCGCGCCGGGAAGCGTGCCCTCGACGACTTCTGCGGGTTCACGCACGTCCAGGAACTGGGTCGACGGATCGACGACCGCCGTGTAGTCGGCGACGGGATGGTTCGTCACAGCCATCTCACGCCGCCGTGCACAGTTCGGCGAGCGCGCCGGTGATGGCGCGGACGTTGGACTGGTCGGTGTCGGTCTCGGTGTCGGGAAGCGTTGCTGTGTTCATGATGTCTCCATTGGTTGGGGGCTGGGTGCGCTCTCGAACCAACCTCATGGCCCGTAATGTACGTACCAATTTCTCCGATCCCAACATACCCCTTGGGGTATACTGGAAACATGCAGTTTCCCGAGGAAGTCAGTGCTGATGTGATCAAGCGTCTCCGCCGCCTGGAGGGCCAGATTCGAGGAATTCAGCGGATGGTCGAGGACGGCGACGAATGTCGCAACATCGTGACGCAGCTTGCGGCTGCGCAGGGTGCGTTGGATCGCGTGGGGTTCAAGCTGATGGCTGCAGCACTGTCCAACCCGAGTGGCGCGGCCGACGCGGAAGAACTCGAGAAGCTCTTCCTCAAGCTCACCTGATCACCAGAGGACGCCGTGAGCGGTTCGGCCATCGATGAAGTTTCGTCGCCACCGACGCGGAAGACTGCACCCATGGCCATCGAACTCCGCAACTCCGACACGCTGCCGGCACCCGCCGGGTTCTCCCATGCATCGATCGCTCCCGCGGGACGCCTCGTGCACCTCGCCGGCCAGATCGGCACCGATGGCGACGGCAACCACCCTGAGGGGTTGGCTGCGCAGACGGAGCAGGCGTTGCTCAACATGGTCGCTGCCCTGACCGGCGCCTCCGACGCCACCGTCGATGACCTCGCCAAGGTCACCATGTACATCGTCGGCTGGCGCGAGTCGATGCAGGCCGAGCTGTTCGAGGGCATCGGACGGGCCGCTGCCGTGAACCCACTCCCCCTCGTCCCGATCACACTCGTCGGCGTGCAGTCGCTGTTCCTCGACGAATCGCTCATCGAGATCGAGGCCGTCGCGGTCATCGCCGGCTGAAGCAAACCCCACCCGTCGCCGCCACCGACGCTCAGATGGAAAGATGAGCACATGGACGTGGAGCAAGAGCTGGAGACGCCGGACCTGGCCCATTGGGAGCGGCCCGCCGGCGAGGAGCACTATCACGACGACGGCCGGCTGAGGAAGAAGTTCTACGAGTCGGAGTTGAAACGCATGCAGGAGGAGCTGGTGCAGCTCCAGCACTGGGTGCAGGGCCAAGAGCTGCGGGTGCTGATCATCTTCGAGGGTCGCGGATCGGCCGGCAAGGGCGGCGTGATCAAGCGGATCAGCGAACGTACGAGCCCGCGCATCGTGCGGACCGAGGCGCTCCCGAAGCCGACCGAGCGCGAGAAGACCCAGTGGTACTTCCAGCGCTACGTCCCGGCACTGCCCTCCGGAGGCGAGATCGTGCTCTTCGACCGGAGTTGGTACAACCGCTCGAACGTCGAGTGGGTGATGGGATTCTGCAACGAGACACAGCACGCCGAGTTCCTCCGGACGTGTCCCGAGTTCGAACGGATGTTGGTGCGATCGGGCATCATCCTGCTCAAGTACTGGTTCTCGGTGAGCTACGAAGAACAGGAACGCCGTTTCAAGGCGCGCAACGAAGAGCCCCTCAAGCGGTGGAAGCTCTCGGACATGGACCTCGAGGAGCATCGGCGCTACGTCCGCTACTCGATGGCGAAGGACACGACGTTCCAGTACACCGACATCAAGCAGGCTCCCTGGTACGTCGTGCCGTCCGACTGCAAACGCCGGGCTCGACTCAACTGCATCGGGCACATCCTGAAGTCGATTCCGTACGAGAAATCGCTGCCCGAACCGGTCGAGATCCCGGAGCGCGAGGACGTCCCCTACATCCGGCCGCCGATCCTCGACCAGACGTTCGTCGACGAGGTGTACTGAACGATCCCTCCGGCCGGCGAACTATCGTCATCGCGGTGTCGGTGGCCTTCGTACTCGGTGGTGGCGGCCGCTGGGGAGCGGTCGAGGTCGGGATGCTTTCGGCCCTCGTCGATGCCGACATCACGCCGGTGATCATCGTGGGGACGTCGATCGGCGCTGTCAACGGCGCGATGTTCGCCGCCGACCCGACACGATCGGGGATCGACCGCCTCGAGCAGGCCTGGCGCGATCTCGCTGAGGACGCCGTGCTCGTGCCGCGCAAGCGCGACCAACTGCGCAACCTCGTCCGGCTCGCACCCTCGCTGGTCAGCCACGCCCCGTTCGAGAAGTGGCTCGAGGATCACCTGCCGATTCGCCGATTCGACCAGGTCGAGATCCCGTTCGAGTGCGTCGCAGCGTCGATCGAGCGAGCAGCCGAGACGTGGTTCAGCCGCGGCCCCTTGGTTCCGGCCCTGCTCGCATCGGCGTCGATTCCCGGCGTCTTTCCACCGGTCGAGCTCGACGGCGAGCACTTCTATGACGGCGGTCTGGTCAACTCGGTGCCGGTCAGTCGGGCGATCGAGTTGGGCGCGACCACGATCTACGTCCTCCAGGTCGGCCGCGTGGAGCAGCAGCTGACCGTGCCGAGACGCTGGTACGAGGCCGGCATCGTTGCCCTGGAGATCTCGCGTCGTCATCGATTCGCCACCGTCAACGAGAACCTGCCCGACGACGTCGACCTGCACCTGCTGCCCAGTGGACACATCTTGGCGCCCGACGACCGGCGTCAGCTCAAATGGAGCGACTTCACCGACAGCGACGAGCTGATCGCGGGGGCCCGCACCGCAACGGCCGAGTACCTCGCGGACATCGGCGCATGAGTCGGTCGGCGTCGTGGCGCGCGCCGTGAGCGACGACACACCGGTCATCGCCGACCCCCGCCCGAATCGCCGGCGTCAGGTGCTCCTCGGGATGCTCACCATCGCTGCGATCGGGCTGGTGCTGTTCGGGATCCTTCCTCAGTTCACCGACTACCGCGAGGCCCTGGAGGCATCGCGGAGCCTGCCCGCGGTCTGGCTCGTCGCGCTCGGTGTCGCCACCGCCGTCAGCGTCAGCGTCTACGGACTCCAGTGGAAGGCACCGCTCCCCGAACTGAGCTTCCCGGCGGCCTTCCGCATCGCCAACACGTCGTTCATGGTCAGCAACGGCATCCCCGGCGGCGGAGCCCTCGTGCTCCCGACCCAGTACGCGATGCTCGGCGACGAGGGCGTCGACCGAGCGCGCGCGACAGCTGCAACGGGGGTGACCGCACTGTGGAACATCCTCGCCACCCTCCTGGTCCCGCTGGTCGGCGTCTGCTTCCTCGTCGGCGCGGGCGACAACACCCCGACCTGGTGGTTGACAATCGGCGGCGGCGTTGCCGGCTTCACGATCGTCGGGCTGCTCTTGCGGGCACTGGTCCGCAGCGGAGAGGTGGCGCGCCGCGTCGGCGAACGCGCCGAGCGCGTCGCCAACCGGATGCTGCGGATCGTCAAGCGTGATCGTCCGAGGCGATGGGGCGACGCGCTCGTGTCGTTCCGCGAGTCCACCCACGAGCTGTTGTCCGCCCGATGGGCGCACATCAGCATCGCCCAGGTCGGGGTTCAGCTCTCGCAGTTCGCCGTACTCGAGGTGGCGTTGGCGGCGGTGCAGCGCGATGCCACGACATCGACCGGTTTCGCCACGGCATTGTTCGCATTCGGGGTGAGCCGGCTCGGGACGTTCATCCCGATCTCTCCGGGCGGTCTCGGCACCGTCGACGGCGTGCTCGCCGCGCTGCTGGTGAGTGCCGGTAACGCAACCGGTGCCGACGCGCTCGCCGCCGTGCTGATCTGGCGAACCCTCACCTTCCTCCCCGGAATCGCTCTCGGGTCGGCGTCGTTCGTCGCGTGGCGGAAACGCTCCGCCGCCAAGCTCACCGGCGGGGTCGCCGCCGAGGGCGGGTCGACTCAGCCCGGTCCGTGACCGCCGACCGCTCCGACGCGGCCCGTCACGACCCGCGCTCCTCCACGACACCGTCGATCCACTCGTCGAGCAGGTGCCAGCGCTCGTACAACCAGCGCTCGCGTTCGTCGGGCGGTGGCACCTCGTCGGCGAGAGTGACCCAGTACCTGGCCACGACGGCAGCGTCCATCGGGATCCCGCGCCAGACATCACGCACCGACGACAGGTCTTCGAGTCCGACGTGGCCGACGAACAGAACATCGGCCTCCGGCGCCGCGTCGATCGCAGCGAGCGTGCCGGCCGGCTTCGGGGGCAGCACGTGCTCCATCGCGCGGGCTCGATCGGCGAGCTTCGGGCGGCCGATCTCGTCGAGCTTCTCGATGGCACGCGCTCGGCGCTTGGGCGTGAAGTTGCCACCCTCGGGGAAGATCACGAAGCCGTCACCGGCCTGCATCGTCGACGTCAGCTCCGCGATCGCGTCGATCGCTCCCTGCCCTCCGCCACCGCGCGCCGGGACGAACCGGTTCGGGAGTCGGTTGATCAGCACATCGACGCAGGGGTCCCACTGCAGCAGGTCCTTGAGCACGATCCGGGGCCGTCTCCGTTCGTGGTCGCCGTTGAGCAGTGCATCGATGAGCAGGAACGAGTCGCCGGGACCGGCGTGACGGCTCAGCACGAGCAACGGGCGGGCGGGCGACGGTCGCTGCTCCGGGAGCTGGACGTCGATGGAGATCCGGAAGGTCCTGCGCGCCGAACCCATCACCCGCCGCAACCACCACGCCATGAACTGATAGTGCGCCTCACGGAACGACGGAGACCGAAGCTTCCAGCCGAACCCCGACACGATCCAGATCGCGAACAGCACGACCAGACCCAACGCTTCGAGAGCAAGGTAGAGGAACAGGAACCAGGCGACTCGCAAGATGCGCCAGCGGCCCGGCACGTAGCGCGACAGGAACGCCGCGATCAACAGGCCGAGTGGGAGCGCCCCGAGCGCCAGCACCACCGACACCACGACCAGCGGCGCGATCACGACTCGGCGAACGATGTACGGTGGCAGCTTCATGAACGAGGGACCCGCGAGGCGGGTACCTCCCGCCGTGCCGTTCGACATGCATACCACCGAACGAGGCGACCTGCCCGAAAGGCGCCCATGCCCTCAGCCCTGGTCCTGAAGACGATGAACACGGTGCACCGCACCCTGATGACCGTGACAGGTGGTCGGATCGGTTGGACGGCCGGCAAGATGCCGGTGCTCGAGCTCACGACGACCGGGCGCAAGAGCGGTCAGCCACGCTCGACGATGCTCACGACACCGTGGCAGGACGGGGACACGATGGCGATCGTGGCGTCGGCCGGCGGCAACGACACCCATCCCGCGTGGTACCTCAACCTGGTCGCGGAACCGTCGGTGACGGTTCGGACCGAAAGCGGCGAACGGGCGATGACGGCGCGCACCGTCACCGGCGACGAGCGCTCGCGGCTGTGGCAGGAGATCTCGGAGAAGTACTCGAACTACGCCGGCTACCAGACGAAGACCGACCGGGAGATCCCGATCGTGCTGCTCGAGACGCCTCACCAGTAGTTCGACATCAACTCACCGATCCAGACGGGTTGACGGACCGGAGTTCGGGCCTGGAACTCGCGTACGTGGGGCTTGATGTCGAGCACGGGGGTGCCGTCGATCGCATCGAGGCCGCGGACCACGACCGACAGGTCGGCGACGTCGACCAACTCGCAGGTCGTGACGCCGAGTCGGTTCGGCCGAGCCTTGGCACGTTGCGCGAAGATGCCGACGAGCGGCCAGTCGCTGCGGTTGCGCGGATGCCTCGATCCGAGGTTGATCGTCGACTCGTCGACACGATCGAAGAAGTAGACGATGTCGACGTGGGAGAAGTCATCGAGCCCCGCGAGCACCTCGGGTCCGAAGCGACTGGCATCGAGCCGGATGGTCGACTCGACGTCGCCCCAGTCGTCATCGATCGGCTCGGTCCGCGGTGAGTGCACCCGACCGATCGGCGTCAGCGTCACCAGGTCGGTCATCGGGTCGGTCACCGAGGCGCCGCTGCGTTCTCGGTCGTGCTCTTCGCGGTCGACACGAGCAGCTTGCCGATGTTGCCACCCTCGAACATGAATTGCAGTGCCTCGGGGTACCGGTCGATGCCGTCGAGCACGGTTTCGGGGAGCACGATCGATCCCTCGGCGACCCACTCGGCCAGTTCTTCGGTGGCGGGACGGATGCTCTGCGGAAAGTGGAAGTAGGCGAAGCCCTCCATCCGCGACTGGCGCTCGGCCAGTCGGAGGTACATCGACGGGCCGGTGATGTCATCCATGTCGTCGTACTGCGACACGGCGCCGCAGATGATCACTCGGGCGCGCATGGCGATGTTGTCGAGCACTGCGTCGAGAATCGGCCCTCCCACGTTGTCGAAGAAGATGTCGACACCATCGGGACAGAGCTCACGGAGCTTGGCGTTGACGTCGTCGTTCTTGTAATCGATCGCCGCGTCGAAACCCAACTGCTCCACGAGGTGCGCCGTCTTGACGGGACCTCCGGCGATACCGATCACCCGTGCGCCGTCACGCTTGGCGATCTGACCGACGATCGAGCCGACCGCTCCAGCTGCTGCCGACACGACGAAGACGTCACCCGGTCCGGGCTTGGCGACCTCGCGGACACCGATCCAAGCGGTGACCCCGGTCGAACCACCGAGCACCCCGAGATGGAGGCTGAGCGGGCCGAGCGTGTCGTCGATCCGCTTGAGCTCGTTGACCGGCAACGTGGCGACCGTCTGCGCCCCCAGCCCACCCATCACGGCCTCACCGACGTCCCATCCATCCGCTGCCGATTCGATGATCCGCCCGACGCCGCCCGCTCGAACCGTCTCGCCGATCCCGACCTGCATGTGGAACCCCTCGCCGCGCAACATCGTCCGCGTCCCGGCGTCGACCGAGATGAACTCGACGGCGACGCGGACCTGGCCGGGTTCGAGCGGGGCGAGCTCGACGTCACCGACCTCGAAACAATCGGGCGTCGCCTGACCGGTCGGACGACGAACGAGGGCAACACGACGAGTGGTGGGCATCGGACGATCGTCGCGCGCCACCTCCTCCTGGGGCGACCCGAAGATCTCCGATGCTCGGCGACGGAGGAACGCTGGATCGCAGCGATGCCATCGCCGCCCGTCCACCGCTGCTTGCGTCCGTGACGATCAACCAGCAGAAAAGCCTCAAGTCTGCGGACGACGCTGCCGATGCCATCTCGTGGCACCGCGCGGTGACGACGATCGAACTGCAGCAACGACGTCCCACGCCACCACGCGCCACGACATCGATCTCGCCCTCGGCGCCAACACCGCCGAACAGATCGACCGAACCCTGCTCCCCCAGGTCGTCGCCATCGCATTGATCGTCATCGTCTTCGAACGTCGCCTCGACGGGTCGGCGATCTGGTGGTGGGGAGCCTGCGCGCTGGCAAACGTCGTCCGAGGAGCGGTCTTCAACCTTCGCTACAAACGCAGCATCCTCGACGGTGTGGTCGACGACCGGCCGTCCGTGCTGATCACCCTGTCCGGTCTGTTCTTCGGAGCAACGTGGGGCTCCCTCGTCGTCATCGCCGATCATCTGGGCTCCCCGGACGACCGCTCGCTCGCGGTGATCATCACGCTCGCCGCGATGAGTCTGAGCGCCGTCGTCATGGCGGGATCCCGGTCGCGGTTCCTGACCGTCCTCGCCGGCAACATCGTCACCATCGGGATCGCCTGGACCCTCGCGGACGATCTCGACTGGGCATTCGGCGGGCTCATCGTCATCTACTTCCTGCTCGCCGCGTTCCTCCACGACACGATGCACCGCATGATTCGGAAGAACACCGAATCAACGCAGCGCAACGAGGTCCTGGCCGCTCGCCTCGCCGACGTCTTGGCCCACGAAGACCCGATGACGAAGATCCTCAATCGGGACGGCCTCATGGCCTGGGTCGAACGTTCGACTCCCCCGACGTCGACACATCTGGTGGCGGTGGCAGTCGGCAACGTCGAGCGACTCAGCGCCGTGAACGAACTGTTCGGTGCCGATCACGGCGATGCCGTGCTGACCGCCATCGCCGCGCGTCTCGCCACGTCGGCGACGGCCACGGCGACCGCCTGTCGCGTCGCCGGCGACGAGTTCGCGTTCGTCGAGTTGATCGACACCGAGGCGGAGTCGGCTCGCACCATGGCGCGCCTCGTCGAGGCGGTTCGCGAGCCCGTACGACTCGACGCACAAACACTCGAAGTGTCGATGTCGACCGCCGTGATGTGCGGCCGCTCGAACGAAGTCGAAGCACTGCTGATGGAGGCATCGGCCGCAGTACGCAGCGAGCGTGCCCGCCGGTCCCCGTCGCTGGCCTCCGCCAACGGACCGCTCCAGGATCGGCGCGAACTGATCGACGAACTTCAGATCGGGCTCGACAACGGGTCCGTCGTCCCGTGGTTCCAACCCATCGTCGGATGCGATCAGCGGTCGGTGATCGCCTGGGAGGCCTTGGCACGGTGGATCCATCCGACGCGGGGCCTCATCCCCCCGATGCAGTTCCTCGGCCTCGTCGACCTGGGCGGGTTCGCGAGCGCATTCACCGATCGAATGATCGACGACAGCATCCGGTTCGTCGCCGAACTGAACCGTCGGGGCCTGTCGGACACGGCCTCGGTGCACGTCAACCTGACCGCTGCACAGGCACGTCGACCCAACCTGGTCGAGGTCGTGACGGGCATCCTCGAGCGGCACGAGGTCCGACCATCCGCCCTCACCATCGAGATGACCGAGCAGGACATCCCCGACATCGACGAACAATTGGTGGCCAACCTCCAACGACTCGAGGATCTCGGCGTCGGCCTGTCGATCGACGACTTCGGCACCGGCTACTCCAGTCTCAGTCACCTCCTCGACATCCGCGCGACCGAATTGAAGATCGACAAGCGCTTCGTCGACGGGCTCCCGTCCGACCGGACGAGCGCAGAGCTCGTCCGTGGTGTGCTGGGTCTCGCACGAGGCATGGGGTTGTCGACCGTGGCCGAGGGCGTCGAGACGTCGGACCAGGCCGACTTTCTGCTCGCGAACGGTTGCGATTCCTACCAGGGGTACCTCACATCACCAGCGTTGCCCGCTGCCGAGGCACTCGCCTTCGTCGCATCCGCGCCTCCACGCCGCCGACTCGCTGCCCGGCCGATCTCCGCGTCGAAGATCTGACGGGCAGCCGGGGTGGTCACCCCACGCGGGGCGCTTCGAGACCGAGGGCAGTCATCAGCTCCTCGACGAGCGGCTCGACGCGACGGTGCAATGCACGCGACATCGGCCCATAGCCGAAGCGTCGCCCGGTGACGCCGAAGATGCGCAGCCGGGCGGGCAGACAGTTCAGGCGTCGTGCCAGCTCGATGGCGTCTGCAACGTTCAACCCGTGGGTCGACACGCTGATGGTCGACGCCAGTTGGTCCTGCTCGACCTCGTGCAGGCGTCCGATCGGACCGGAGCTCGGCATCGCGTCGACGATCACCACGTCGTCGTCGGCATCCCACAGCAGCGGCAGGACCGCGAGGTCACCTTCGCGCACGAGCGTCACGACCTGATCGGCACGATGACCCAGCGCGTCGGCGACGGCGGGCCCGATACCGTCGTCGGCGCGGTCGCGATGACCGACGCCGACGACGACCAGACGCCCGATCGGCGGATCTCCCATCACCGACTCCGATCCGGCTCGATCGAGGTGACATCCCGAACATCAACGCTGAGGAAGTGCGTGGCACACGAGATGCACGGATCGTGGTTGCGGACAGCCATCTCGCATCGATGCTGAAGCTCGTGATCCGTCTCGGGTGTCGAGTCGAGCCGATGACGCTCGAGGTGGTCCTCGACGACGCGCCGCACGTCGGCTTCGATCGCCGGCTGGTTCTGTGAGGTCGGAGGGATGATTCGCGCGTCGACGATCGCCCCCGTCGCATCGGTCGCGTACCGGTGCACGAGGATCCCGCGCGGCGCTTCGGTGGCTCCCCAGCCCACGCCTGCCGTCGGCGTCACCTCGACCGATGCCACGGCAGGTTCGACGTACCCGGAGACGATCTGCTGGGCCTCGATGATCGCGATGAGGACCTCGAGCCCACGGATCACGATGCTGCGGAACGGGTTCCGCTCGATGGCGGGGACCCCCAGCTCGACGGCGAGCCGGTCCACCTCGGCAGGAACCCGATCCCGGTTGTTCGCCCACCGGGCCAGCGGGCCGGTGAGATACGTGGCACCCGTCCGGCGCCGCCCGTGCAACGCCGTCGAGTGCGCGACGTGTTCTTCGCTGAACTCGCTGTCGAACTCACCGACGTCGATGTCGAGCCCGCGATCCGACACGATCCGTCCACCGAGCACCGGGTACCCGCCGGCGTCACGCAGCGACACCAACTCGTGATCGACCCGGATGTCGGGAAAGTCGAAACCCGCAACCCAGCGCACCATGTCGATCGCTGTCTGGTGAGCCCACTCGAGTGGCTCCGCGAGCGCGGCGATCACCTCCCGATCGGGCGCCCGGTAGAAGCCACCGAGACGGACGTTGACCGGGTGAATCGGCCGCCCGCCGACCACCTCCATGATGTCGTTGCCGATCTTCTTCAGGCGCAGGATGCGCTCGATGAGCTGGGGATGACGATCGGCGAGCTCCAGCCCCGAGCTGGCATCGAGGAAGTCGGGGGCGTGGAGGAATCCGATGTGGAGGACGTGGCTCTCGATCCACTCGCCGGCGTAGAGCAGTCGGCGCAGTTGGTGGAGCTGGCCGTCGACGGTCACGCCGGCGATCCGCTCCAGGGCGGCCGCCGCCGACATCTGATACGCGACCGGGCAGATCCCGCAGATACGCGCCGTGATGTCCACCGGCTCACCGAAGCCGCGGCCACGGAGAAAGGCCTCGAAGAACCGGGGCGGTTCGTAGATCTCCAATCGGAGGTCGGTGATGACGGCGTCGTCGACCTCGACGTGCAAGGCGCCTTCGCCTTCGACGCGCGCGAGCGTCGGCACCCGGAAGTCGACATTCTTGTGCGTCATGGCGACTCCCCCTTGCTCCACCCGCTGAACCCTCGCCACAGCCGATCCCGGTCACGCTCATCGAGGCCGAGTCGCTCGAGCTGACGGTCCAACGCATCGGTCTCGGCGGTCTCGGCCGGGCCGAAACAGCCGTAACAACCCCGCCGGAACGAGGGGCAGAGCGCGCCGCAGCCGGCATGGGTGACCGGGCCGAGACACGGCGTGCCGTCAGCGACGGACACACACACCACGCCACGCGCTTTGCAGTCGCGACACACGCTGGTCGTCGGGATACGTGGTGGTCGACCCGTGAGATACGCCGCGATCACCTCGACGAGCTGGCCGCGATCGATCGGACAACCCCGCAGTTCGAAGTCGACCGCGACGTGGTCGGCGATCGGCGTCGACGTGGCAAGCGTCGAGATGTACCCGGGGTGGGCGTAGACGATCGCGACGAAGTCGTCGATGTCGGCGCCGTTGCGGAGCGCCTGGATCCCTCCGGCCGTTGCGCACGCTCCGATCGTCACCAACGTCGTCGACGCTGCGCGAATCGCCCGAATCCGATCGACGTCGTCGGGCGTGGTGACCGATCCCTCGACCAGCGACAGGTCGTACGGACCGTCGACGACCGCACTCGACGCCTCGGGGAACGAGGCGATCCGGAGACCCTCGCTGATCGCGAGCAGGTCGTCTTCGCAGTCGAGCAGCGAGAGCTGACAGCCGTCGCAGGAGGCGAACTTCCAGACCGCCAACGTCGGCGTGTGCCCGGGCCGTTGGAGCGTCACCGGTCGGCTCACAGCTCGCTCCGTTCCAGAAGATCGCCGAGTTCGGCGGCCGTCGCAACCGGACCGTCACGACACACGAGCAGTGGTCCCAGCTGGCAATGACCGCACCACCCGTTCGCACACTGCATGTTCCGCTCCAGGGTCACTTCGATGTCATCGATGGCGACCCGGCACCGGGACAGCGTCTCGATGGTCGCCGACATCATCGCGTCCGGTCCGCAGACGTACGCGGCGACATCGACGTTCCCGGTCCACTCCGCGACGACAGGAGCGATGAGCTCGGTGACGAATCCGACCGCGTGGGGCCAGTCATCGGTGTCCCCGGTGCGATCCACGGCTCGGAGCACTTCGACTCCTCGTTCGGAGAGATCGTCCAACCACGACCGGTACAGATGGTCGCTCGGCGTCGCCGCACCGACCAGGACCGAGAGGCGGCGCGGTGCGGCAGTGGTGCCCGAGAACAACTCGTCGATCGCGGCGCGAAGTGGCGCGATCCCGATCCCACCCGCCACGACGACCGCGTGGCGACCATCGGCCCGTGCGAGATCCCACGGCCGACCGAACGGTCCGCGGACGGTCACCACATCGCCGATCCGGCGATCCCACAGTGCGTTGGTGACGGCCCCGGCCCTGCGCAGGGTGTACCCGTGCGCTGTCCGGTCGTCGCAGGCCGAACTGATCGAGATCGGTACTTCACCCACCCCCATCACCCCGATCATCGAGAACTGGGCCGGCCGGAAGCCGGGCAGATCCCCCACAACCGGCTGCACCCGGAGCGTCACGACGTCGGAGGTCTCCTCGTCGCGCGCCACGATGCGATAGGGCATCGGCACGTCCACCTGGACGAGGGTTGCGATCATCGCGCCTCCACGTCCGCGACGATGCCCTGGGCGACCGCGACGAAGTCGATACCGACCGGGCACCAGGTCGTGCACCGTCCGCACCCGACACAGCCCGATTCGCCGAACTGGTCGTGCCAGGTCCCGAGCTTGTGGGTCATCCACTGCCGATATCGCGACGCCGACCGAGGCCCGCACGGAGTGGTCGCCGAGTCGGCTGAACTCGAGGCTGAAGCACGACTCCCACTCACGACGGCGCTCGACCTTCGTTCCGGACAGATCGCCGACGTCCTCGATGGTGGTGCAGAAGCAGGTGGGGCAGACCGACGTGCAGTTGCCGCAGGCCAGACACAGGTCGGCGACCGCTCCCCACCGATCGAGGTCGTGTCCGACCGTGAGTGCCTCACGAACGCGGTCGGTGGGCAGGGTGCGGTCGATCGCCGCCGAAGCTTCGGTGCGTTGGGCGGCGACGGCGGCGACGTCAGCCTCGGAGATCGCTCGGTGCGCCACTTGGTCGGCAACGCGCTCCGCCACGCCGACACCCCGTTCACTCACGGCCCGGATCACGTAGTCGGGATCGACCGCGGGGTCCGGCCCGACGAGCTCGGTGATCTCGATGTCGTGGGAACGACGCCGATCGTCGACGTGGGGTCCCGTGCCGAACGACGTACAGCAGCACGTCGCAGCCGGCACCGCGCAGTTCACCACCACCAGGAAGGCATCGACGCGACGTGCGTGATAGGTGGGCTCGGCTGACGGAGCCGCCGCGATCAGCACATGGTCCAACGTGTCGAGCCCCGCCAGATCGCACGGGCGCAGCCCGAACAGCGCAAGTGGCCTCGATGGACGCCCGGGCACGCTGACCGTGACCGGTTGATCTCGACCCGCCTGCGTCAGGTGCATCGTGACCACGGACGCCGGATGAAGCAGCGGTTTCCAGGAGTGCGGACCGACCGCCCAACCGAAACGGCTGCGGTCGCCCGTCTCGACCAGTCGGTACGACCCTGGCGCCTGGTCAGCCGCGACACCCATCGGCAGCTCATCACCGTGGACGAAGTGCCGGGTGACGATCGCGCCATCCCGAACGGCCGGACCCCAGACGTCGTAGCCGGCGCGATCGAGTTCGTCGATGGTGCAGGTCAAGCCCTCCGGGCCGACGACGATCCCCGAGATCACGTCGTTCACATGGTCCACATTCGACGTTGCCCGGTCAGCGCTCAAGAGGCTTTGGTCCGCGCCGAGCGTCACCACTCAGTACGGCCGGCCCACGGTCTCGGCGAGGGAGAGCTGGGTCGCCGTCACGTGACGCAGCCAGGCGAGCTGTCGGTCAGAGAGCACGTCGCACACCGAGCCCCAGTGGAGGGCGACCGTGTCACCGAGCGACACGGGGATGTCGCTCGCCACGACGACGATCTCCGGCGAGCCCGGCACCAGACGACCGTTGCTCCACGTCAGTGGCGTTCGCTCGACCGATACCTGCGGGTCGCCGTCATTCGACACGACCCTGCCCCAGCTGACGCGGCAGTCGTCGACGATCGCCAGCGGCTCGTCGACCACCCCGCCCCGCATCAGCCCGACCCACGGGGATGCGACGAGCACATGGAACGCGTGATTGCAGATCGCTCCGGGCACGGCGAGTTCGAGATGCGGCCACTTTCGGCCGCAGCGACCGCGGAAGCGGTCCGAGACGGAACGTCCGAAGTCGCCGGTCGCCACGCGTGTGGCGATCGGGTTCCCGATCCAGTACGCCTCGACCGCGAGGTCGGCCAGCGGGTCATCGAGTCCGGCGGCGCCCGCGAGCAGCTCCAGATAGGGGTAGGCACCCAGGAACTCGCGGGCACTCCGGCGCAACTCGGTGTGCTCGTCGGCGGTCAACGGCCCGACCGGCGACACGAACGCGGGTGGGCCGCAGTAGCCGCGCCGGTTGGGTGGGGCGGCGTATCGCGCGAATCGGGCCACTCCGGCCGGATCGTTCACGCGAGCACGCCCACCGCGGGACGGGTTCGGTCGTCGGCCATCTGGCGCGTGAGCAGCGCGGCGACGGCCACGGTCATGAGCACCCAGCCGACCACCTGGATCGGCGCCGCGCTGCCACCTGCGGCCAGGCTGATCAGGCCGGTCACCACCGCGCCCGGCACGAGGACCGCCGCGACGTCGACCACCGGTGCCCGTGCGACGGCGGCGAACCACAGCGTCACGAAGACCGAGAGGATCGAGCCGGTGAGCGCCAGCCACGCCCACTGAGCCGACGAGAGCGACGACAGTTCGGTCAGGCGGCCGGTGAACGCCAGCCATCCGACGAGCAGGAGCGCACCACCACCGATGCGACTTGCGCCGACCGTCGTCGACGGGACGGTTTCGACGAGTCGCTTCACCACGATCAGCTCGACCGCCCAGCACAGCGTCGCGGCCAGGATCATCGCTTCGCCGATCCCAGGCCGGAGGGAACCCACACCGTCGGCGATGGCCACCTGGCCCATGATCAGCAGCGCAACTGCCCCGACGTGGAGCGCGGTGAGTCGCTCGTGGAGCAGCGTCACAGCCAACACGGCGACCCAGACGACCAGTGTCTTGTGCAGGAACGCCGCGTCACTCGACGTCGCCCGCGCCAGCCCTTCGAAGAACAGGACGAATGGCACCGCACCGCCGATGACGGCCACTCCGGCCAGGCCCATCCGCTCACGCTGCGACCAGGAACGAGCATCGGCGGTGGGCACATTCGCACGCTGACGCGACGCGATGGCGATCCCCACGAGGAGCGCCCCGGCGACCAGGTTCTTGCCGGTGGTGTAGACCGTCGGCGAGGAGAACCGTCGAACCGCCTCGCCATTGAGGTACACCGCGACGCCGGAGACCATCGCCGCAGACAGCGCGAGCAGCAGCCCGGTCCGTCGCTCTCCGCCGGTCATCGGTCGACCTCGATCTGCAGGCGGCGCATCTGATCGAACAGGGCGCGGCCCTCACGTTCGTCGACCACGTCCACCACGAGTCCAAGCGCCATCAGCACCCAGTCCCCGATGGCGACGGTCCCACCTGTTGCCTCCACGATTCGGAGGGACGCATCCACCACGCCATCGACGGTGTCGACGCGGACCATCGACCCGTCGATCGACCTCACATGGCCGGGTTCGGTGAAGCACATCGTCCAATCGCCTTCCTGCGCACCCATCGGCGCGTTCGCCCTGCTTCGATTGCACCCGTTCCCACACGCACGGACAAGGGCCCAACGTCCCCTCGCGGCACCCCTGTCACTCGATGTGACCAACGGACCTTGCACACAGGCGCCCCCCCGTGCACACATGGAGTCGTGGTCACCGACGTGTCGGTGACCTCGGAAAGGAGCAACCATGGTGCAGCACCTGATCGTGCCGATCGACGGATCCCCGACGTCGTGGAGGGGGTTCGACATCGCCTGCGCGCTCGCCCAGCGCACCCGCGCCGAGGTGGAACTGGTCCAGATCGAGTCCGATCCGGTCGATGCCAGCCTTGCCGAGCAGCAACTCGCCACCGACCTCGCGGCTCGCGGGCCGTTCGCCTTCACCGTGACCGTGAACGTCCGTCTCAGCGCTGCGACCGTCGGAGCAGAACTCAGCTCGATGGTCGAGGCGACCCCGGGAGCGCTCGTCGTGATGGCGGCGCACGGCAAAGGACGCTCCGCCGCGCTCGTGGGCAGCATTGCCGACGACATCCTGCAGCGGACGTTCGGTCCGATCGTGTTGGTGGGCCCGCATGTCGAACCCGATGGGTTCACGGGTCCGCTGGTGATCACGGTCGACGGCTCGGAGGAGTCCGAAGCAGCACTGCCGCTGGGAGTCGCCTGGGCGGTCGAGCTCGGCTCGACACCGTGGATCGTCCATGTGACGGGACATTCCAAGCCCGTCAGCGGAGGCGACCTCGGCGACGCCGTGTACCTGTCACGGCTCGCCGCCGAGCTCCGCGAGGCATCGGGCCATCCCGTCGAGTTCGACGAACTGCACGACGGCAACCCCACCGACGCCGTGTGCGAGTACGCGCGCCGCCACGGCGCCTCGCTGATCGTCGCCTCGTCGCATGGCCGCAGCGGACTGTCACGACTCGCGATGGGCAGCGTCTCGTCGGGCTTCGTCCGTCACGCACCGTGCCCGGTGTTGGTGTTCCGGCTGCCGCACCTGGCACACGTGCACGCCGGCTGATCGCGACGGCTGATCACGAGCCCGCAGCGGAGAGGTGTGCGACCAGTCGATTCATCGACGTCAGCAATGGATACCGGTCGTCCGGGATCTCCACCCCGGTCGACTGGGTGAGTGCCGTCATGATGTTCAGTCGGTCCATCGAGTCGAGCCCGTACTCCTCGAACAGGTCGACATCCGGATCGAGATCGGGGAGTTCGTCGGCGACGTCGGGTGCGATCGCCGCGATCGCATCGGAGACCAGGGCACGCAGCCGGATCGTCGGGTCGTCGGGGCTCATCGCTGATCGGGATCCTCCAGGAAGCGGGCGAGTGTGGACAGGAATCGGCTGCCGGCGGCACCATCGGTCGCACGGTGGTCGGCGCCGAGGGTGACGTTGACGATCGACCTCGCGACCACGGTCCCATCGACCACCCAGGGACGTTCGAGGATCCGACCGAACCCCACGAGCGCGACCTCCGGCGGCGAGATCAGGCCGTGTACCAGGTCGGCACCACGTTCGCCGAGGTTGGTCACGGTGATGGTGCTGTCGTCACGCATCCACTCGGATCGCAGAGCCCCGGACCGCGCCGCGGTCGTGTAGTCACGGAGCCGCTCCATCACCTCGTCGAGCGAGAGCCGGTCGGCGTCGGGAATCGTCGGCGTGACGAGTCCACCGGTGCGCAGCGAGATCGCCACCGACACGTTGACACCCGATCCCGGACAGAACCCGTCGTCGGTCCACGTTCCGTTGAACTCCCGGTGACGCCCGGCTGCGTGGGCCACTGCAGCCACGAACGCTGCTGCCGGCACGATGCGACCCGCGACCGGCCGATGCTCGTTGAGCACAGCGAGCCGCCGCAGCAGTGCATCGAGATCGACGGTCCGTTCGAGGCGGTAGTGGGGGATGTCGCGGTTGGAGATCGCCATCCGCTGGGCGATCGCGGCGCGCATCCGCGCGGTGCGACCGGACGAATGATCGGGTGGTGCCGCGGTGGCGTGCGATCGGCTCGGTGCACCGGCGTCGGGGAGATCACGGGCGCGGACCGCGCCGCGTGGCCCGGACCCCTCGACCTCGCTCAGCGAGATCCCGCGGTCGTCGGCCAACCGCCGTGCGAACGGTGATGCCAGGACGCGGTCGGATGGTTGCGACGACCGCATCGACGCCGGCTGGTCCGCGGCGTGCTGATCGACCGAATGGAGCCGCATGAGCAATGTCCCCACCGGGACGACTCGGCGTGTCGGTACCAGGATCTCGTCGACGACACCGTCCTGCCAGATCTCGATGTCGATGTCGGACTTCTCGGTCTCGACGCGCGCCACGATCTGACCCCGTTCGACGCGGTCGCCGATCGCGACGAGCCACTCGACGACCGAACCCTCGTCCATGTCGGCACCGAGCGAGGGCATGGCGTAGTCGATCGACCCGGTGGCCGGCGTGACCGAGACGTCGGTCATGCGCCCACCTCGAGGAGGTCACTCGCAGCGGCGGCGATGTCGGCGGCCTGCGGGATCGCGTGATCTTCGAGGTGGCGCGCATACGGGATCGGCACCTCGGCGGCAGCGAGTCGACGGACCGGTGCATCGAGCATCCAGAAGCACGACTCGGTGATCACCGCCGAGAGTTCGGCGCTCAGACCTCCGGTTCGCCACCCTTCGTCGACGACCACTGCATGATGCGTCCGTTGCACCGACTCCTGGAGGGTCGCTGTGTCCAACGGGCGCAACGATCGCAGGTCGATCACCTCGGCGGACACACCACGCGCTGCGAGCGTCTCGGCGGCGTCGAGGGCCTTGGGCACCATCCCAGCGCTCGCGACCAGGGTGACGTCGTCGCCGCGGCGACGGATCGCGGCGGACTCCAGGTCGACGGGCGACCCGTCCGGGTCGAGGATCCCCTTCTCGCCGTACAGCGCGTTGTGTTCGAAGATGATCACGGGGTTGGGGTCGTCGAGCGCCGTCGGCAGCATCCAGCGGGCGTCCTCGACCGTTGCCGGGGCGACGACCTTGAGTCCCGGAACGTGGGCGTACCAGCCTTCGAGGCTGTGCGAGTGTTGCGCCGCGAGTTGGCGGCCCGCGCCGGTGGTCATGCGGATGACGACCGGCACGTTGAACTGGCCGCCCGACATGTGGAGCAACGTCGCGGCCGTGTTGACGATCTGATCCAGCGCCAACAAGCTGAAGTTCACCGTCATGATCTCGACGATCGGCCGGAGCCCTCCAAGTGCCGCGCCGATCCCGGCACCGACGAAGCCGGACTCCGAGAGCGGCGTGTTGCGCACCCGATCGCGCCCGAACTCCTCATGGAGCCCCTTCGTGACGGCGTAGGTGCCGCCGTAGTCGGCAACGTCCTCGCCGAGCACGATCACCCGCTCGTCGTCCACAAGCGCCTGACGGATCGCCGCGCGCATCGCCTCGCGGTACGTCGTCTCGTGCACCGCGGCGTCCGGCGACTCGCCCTCTTCGGTCGGTGCCGAGGTGGTGGACATCAGCGTGCTCCTGTTCCTGAGGCGTCGGGGCGACGGGCGGTGACGTGGTCGAGCAGACCTTCGATCGGCTCGATCGGGGCGGCGTCGGCCGCCGACACCGCCTGTTCGGTTTCGCTGCGCGCGCGTTCCCACAACGCCTCGATGTCGTCGGCGGTGGCCAGTTGCTCGTCGACGAGCCATCGTCCGAGGGTGTCGATCGGGTCGCGTTGCTTCCACCGTTCGATCTCGGCGGGGTCCCGGTACAGGTCGGGATCGAACATCGAATGGGCCCGGAAGCGATACGTCTGGAATTCGATGAAAATGGGTCCACCTCCGGACTCGATGGTGGCGAGCGCACGGCGAGCAGCGCGGCGAACCTCCAGCGGGTCCATCCCGTCGACCACCCACGCCGGGATCGCGTACGCCGCGGCCTTGAGCGCGAGGTCGACCTGCGACTCGCTCGACTCGAGCGACGTGCCCATGGCATATCCGTTGTTCTCGCAGCAGAACAGGAGCGGGAGACCCCAGAGCGCGGCGAGGTTGATCGCCTCGTGGAACTCGCCTTCGGCCATCGCCCCTTCGCCGAAGAAGCACACCGTCGCGGCTCGGCGATGCTGCATCTGGTCGGCCAATGCGAGCCCGACGGCAAGTGGCAGATGTCCACCGACGATCGCGTTGCCACCGTAGAAGCGTGCCGACTTGTCGAACAGGTGCATCGATCCGCCCCGGCCTCCGGAGCACCCGCTCACCCTGCCGAACATCTCGGCCATGATCGACTCGGCATCGACCCCACGGAGCAACGCATGCCCGTGCTCGCGGTAGGTGGCCAGAACGTTGTCGGCCGGGTCGAGCGCGCCCATCACGCCGGCGGCAACGGCTTCTTCACCGATGTAGAGGTGCAAGAAGCCGCGGATCTTCGACTCGGCGTACAGCTCGGCGCAGCGCTCCTCGAACACGCGCACCCGGATCATGTCACCCAGCAGCCCGCGGGCCTCGTCGGACGTGACCCCGTCGAGTCGGAAGCGCCTCATCGCCGGCTCCCTGCGGGAGCCGCCTGGGTTTCGAGCGTCGACGTGTCGCCTTCGTCCTCACCCAGCTCGCGGGCGCGCAAGACGCGTCGCATGATCTTGCCGCTTCGCGTATGAGGCAATGACTCGGCGAAGTCGATCTCCCGCGGCGACACGGCGGCACCGAGCCGACGCCGACAGTGCGCCATCAACTCGGTACGGAGCTCCTCGTTGGGCTCGTGACCGCGGTGGAGCACCACGAACGCCTTGATCACTGCCCCCGCCGTCGGGTCGGGCTTGCCGATCACGCCCGACTCGACGACGGCCGGATGTTCGTCCAACACCGCCTCGACCTCGAACGGCCCGATCAGATGGCCGGCCGTCTTGATCACGTCGTCACCGCGCCCGACGAACCAGAAGTAGCCGTCCTCATCACGCCGGGCCAGGTCGCCGGATCGATACCACCCGCTGTCGGCACCGACGAAACAGGAGCGGTACTTCTCCTCCCGGTCGAGGTAGCCGCGGAACATCGACGGCCACCCGGTGCGGAGGGCGATCTCGCCGGTCGCGCCCGGTTCGATCACCTCGCGCACCTCCCCGTCGGGGCCCACCACCAACTCCCCCTCGGTGTCACGTTCGAGGAGCGTCGCCGCGATGCCCGGAACCGGATGTCCCATCGATCCGGGTCGGACCGTCTCGTCGAGACGGTTGGCGATCATGATCGCCCCCGTTTCGGTCTGCCACCACGTGTCGAGGACGGGAACCCGGAACACCCGGCGCGCCCACATCACCGACTCTGCGTCGAGTGGCTCGCCGACGCTGGCGACCAGGCGCAGCGCGGGGAAACCGTCGGGCGCCGCTCCGTCGCCGATCCGCTCGAGCATCCGGATGGCGGTTGGAGCGGTGTAGAAGACGTTCACGGCATGGTCCCTGAGGATCCGATACCACCGAGCCGCGTCGAATTCCGCCTCGTCGACGATCATCGTCACGCCGCGCAGCAGCGGGGCGATGATGCCGTACGAGGTCCCCGTCACCCACCCCGGGTCGGCCGTACACCAGTAGACGTCGCCCACTCGTAGGTCGAGCACCGAGCCGGCCGTGGCGTAGTGCGCCACGGCCGCCTCGTGGACATGGACGGCACCCTTGGGGGCTCCCGTCGTCCCGCTCGTGAAGTGCACCAGCGAGGGTGTCTCGGGTGCCGTCTCGGCGACGTCGAACACGTCGTGGCCTTCGCCGACAAACCGCCCGAACGGCATCACCACGGGCCCGGTCGCCGAGTGTGCGGGGAGTGAGTCCTCGTCGGCCCCGACGATGAGGACGAGTTCGAGGTCGGGCAACCGCTCGAGGATCGGCGTCACCCGGCGTCGGAACAGCACCGGTGTCGTGACGAGCACGCGAATGCGGCCGATCGCCAGGCGTTGTGCGATGGGCTCGGGACCGAACGCGGAGAACAGGGGCGAGTAGATGCACTGGGCGCGCAAGGTGCCGAGCGCGGCGACGTACAGCTCGGGGATCCGACCGGCCAACGTCGCCACGCCGGCGCCCGGATCGATGCCGTGCCGTCGCAGACCGCCTGCGAACCGGTTCATGCGGTGTTCGAGCATGGCGTAGGTGATGTCGACGGGACGCTCGGCGCCGAGGTCGTCGCGAGAGAACCACCGCATCGCGACCTCCTCGCCTCGACCCTCGCGAACGTGGCGCGAGACGGCGAGGTCGGCGATGTTCAGATCACCCGCGTCGGGTGCGAGTCCGAGTTCGTGGCGCGCCACCTGCCAGACGTGGGTGCTCATGCCGGTGCCCCCCGTTGCTCGTGTGCAGACGCCGTCGGCAACCGTCTCGCATGCTCGAGCAGTATCCGACGTTCGGCAGAGGCGAGCACCCGTCGAGCCGGTCCGACGGCGTCGGCGTCGACCGAGATCGACGTGATGCCCATCCGGACCAGCAGCTCGGCGAAGTCCGGGTCGGACGACGGTGCCAGACCACACAACGACGAGGTGATCCCCGCACGATGACAGGCAGCAATGATCTGCTCGATCGCCCAGAGGACCGCTGTGTCGCGAGCATCGAACAGTTCGGCGAGCACCTCGGAGTCGCGGTCGACGCCGAGCATCAACTGCGTGAGGTCGTTGCTCCCGATCGACACGCCGTCGATGCCGAGCGACGCGTACTCCTCGATTCGTGGGATGACCGACGGCACCTCTGCCATGACCCACGTGTGCATCCCCGGTTGTCGGCCGAGTCGACTGCGCGCCATCGCGTCGAGACACGCCTCGAGCTCCCACTTCGTCCGAACGAACGGGATCATCACGTGCAGGTTCGGTGATGCCTCACGAACGCGAGCGAGCGTCTCGAGTTCGAGCGCGAATGTCTCGGTGTCGTGCAGGTACCGATAACAGCCGCGGTATCCGATCATCGGGTTCTGTTCGACGGGCTCGAACTCCTCGCCGCCCGCGAGGCCGCGGAACTCGTTCGACCGGAAATCCATCGTGCGGTACACCACCGGTCGCGGCGCGAACGCCGTGGCGATCCGGGTGAGCTGCGACGTCATCCTCGAAATGAACTCGGCCTGTCCGCCGCTCGCGATCAAGGCCCGAGGATGCCGCCCGGCAAGCGCTTCGGTCACCATGAACTCACCTCGCAGCAGACCGACACCATCGACGTCGAGGGCGGCGACTTCTTCCGCCCGGTCGGCGATCGCCAGGTTCACGTAGAGCCGCGTCGCCAGTGGCTCGGCGCTGGGTGTCGCGGCCGCGGTGATCCGCTCGACGACGGCGGGAACCGCGACGTGCTGCTCACCTCGGAACACCATGCCGCGTCGGGCATCGACCGTCACGACATCGCCGTCGCGCAGGTCGGCCGTGGCCGATCGCGTGCCGACGACGGCGGGCAGCCCGAGTTCACGGCTGACGATCGCCGCGTGGCAGGTGCTCCCGCCGGCGTCGGTGATCAGCGCGGCAGCGCGGCGCATCGTCGGCACCCAGTCGGGCGACGTCATCTCGGCGACCAGCACGTCGCCGTCGACGAGCAGGTGGCCGTCGGCCGGCGATGCGAGAATGCGCACCGATCCGCTGCCCGTGCGGTTCCCCACGCCCAGACCTCGGAGCAGCGGCTCCTCGTCCTCGTCGGTGTCAACGTCCAGCGTCGTGATCGGGCGCGACTGCACGATGAACAACCGATCGCCGACGTAGGACCACTCGATGTCCTGCGGAATGCCGTAGTGCTGCTCGATGTCGAGGCCGATCGAGGCCACCGCGTGGATCTCGTCGTCCGACAACACCCGATTCCACGCGTCGCTTCCTTCGACGGCCTCGCGCCGGTCGCCCTCGGGGGCGCTGACGATCCGTACCGCCTTGTGTCCGATCCGGATCTCGCGGACGCCCGCCGATCCCCGATCGACCCGATACGTGTCGGGTTCGACGGCTCCGGACACGACGATCTCGCCCAGTCCGAACGCCGCCTCGATCATGACCTGGTCGGGACGCGCCGGATCGGCGGTGAACATCACCCCGGAACGGTCCGAGCTGACCATCTGCTGGACGACCACGGCGATCGCCGGCTCGTCGGCGAGGCCCCGCTCGGCGCGATAGGCCACGACGCGCTCACCGAACAGCGAGACCCAGCAGTCGAGCATCCGGTCGAGCAGATCGAGATCGGTCACGTTCGTGAACGACTCGTTCATGCCGGCGAACGAGGTCTCCGCCGTGTCCTCCGCCGTCGCAGACGAGCGCACGGCGACGCGGGCACCCTCGCAGTGCTGGGCGTACATCCTCGACACCTCGGCGACGAGGTCGTCGGGGACGTCCACCTCGCGGAGCAGGTCGCGGGCCGTGCGCGCGAGGTCGGTCAACTCGCCGGGGTCGGCGGTCGCCGCCGTTGCGGTGATGTCGGCCAACCGTTGCCGGATGCCCGACTCGTCGATCACACGACGGTATGCAGCCGCGGTGATGACGAACCCGGGGGGTACGGGAAAGCCGCGCCCGAGCATTTCACCGAGGTTCGCACCCTTGCCACCGACGAGGAGCACGTCCGGCGAGCCCACGTCGGACAGCGAAATCGTCAAGGGTTCCGGGGTTTCCGTCTGGTCGATGCGGGCCGCCGTTGCCGTGTCGGTCGTCGTCATGATTCGATCCTTTCGTCAGGCCCACTTCCGACTCTCGACGGTCGCACCGAACGGTGCCAGAGGCCAAGGTCCGCGACATCAGCACCGTGACGCGGTCCGTATCAGGTCGGGATCAGGTGGGGATCACGGCCGGCGGCGGGGCCTCGTCGCGGGCGTGCGGAAATGCGATCTGTGTCGACAGCACGCCCGACAGTGCCGTCAATTGGCTCGCCGTCGACACGATCGCGTCGTCCAGGCTGACCATCCCGACCACCCGATCGTGGTCGACGACGGGCACCCGTCGGATCGCGTGGCGACCGAAGACGGCGTACAGCTCCTCGACGTCGTCGTCGGCATCGAGCGCGACGACACCCATCGACATCACGGCGTCGACACGACCGTCGGATGCAACGCCCCGTGCCAACGCTCGAACCACGAGATCGCGATCGGTCACGATCCCGACCGGTCGCTCACCGTCGACCACGACGAGCGAGCCGACACCGGCATCGGCGAACAGCTGCGCCGCCGTCGCGATCGTGGCGCCGGCGTCGACCGTCACCGGCTCCCGCCACGTGAAGTCGCTCACCTTCATCGTCCGACTCCTTCTGTTTCGCGATCGGCGCCCATCGGCTCGATCGAGCAGTCGGGACCCGGGAACAACAGCGTCACGTGGTCGCTGTCCATCCACCGCACCTTGTAGGGCGGTGCGCCATCGGCGCCGCGGACCTCTTCGATTCTGCCCACACGCTTCGGTTCACCGACCCGGTGACCCGCGATCGTGAGCTTGTCACCCTGCTGCGCCTTCATGGTTGCGTCCTTTCGCCAAGCGTGCTGCCCGGACACGTCCCGGCTGTTGTGGGGGGAGACATCCATCCTCCGGCGGCGCCGTGGACCCGAACAGGGCCGTCGGTCACAATCACCCGACGCCCGAGCGGGGTCCTTCGGCTCTGTCCCGAGCGCCGTTCGCAGGCGCACGGTGCAGCTGTGAGCAACGATTCGAAGGTGCGCGAGGCGACGTGATGACCACCGCCGCAGTGATCACCCTCGGACGTCCGACCTTCGACGTGGAGTTCGGCACGGCACACGCGATGACGGCGCGAGCGGTCCTCGACGGGTGCGTGGCCTCGGTACTCGGCGACAGCACCGTCGTCATCGATGCCGCCGAGGTCGACGGTGCGATCGAACAGCTCATCGCCGTGAAGTCCGACGTCGTCGTCGTGCTGCAGGCGACGTTCACCGACGCGTCCACCGTCATCGCGCTCGCGGCATCGTCCGACGTCCCGATCGTGGTCTGGTCGTTCCCCGAACTCCGGACCGGTCGGCGGCTCCGGCTCAATTCGCTGTGTGGGGCGAACCTGGCGGCGTATTCGCTGCGCCGACGGGGCCACCGTTGTGCTTTCGTACACGCCGATCCCGCTGCCTGGGACATCAGCGACCGCGTTGCAGCAGCAATCGCCGAGGCATGTCGGCCAACGGCGAGCACACCTCCGACCCCGATCTCCTCGATGCCGGCGGCTGTCGATGTCGGCGTGGTTCGCAGGGTGGAGCGGATCGACGAACGACTCCGTCGGAGTCGCATCGGGATCATCGGTGCACCACCGACCGGCTTCGAACCGTGCGCAGGCGATGACGACCAGATCGCGTCGACGTTCGGGGTCGAGGTCGTCCGGCTCGGACTCGGCGACCTGTTCGCCGAGGCGACGGCGGCCTGCGCTTCGTGCATCGACGAAGCCGTCGGGCGCGTGTCGAGCACGCTGTCGGTCGACCCCGCACTCTCGAAGGCCGACCTGGAACCGAGCGCGCGCCTGTACTGCGGCCTTCGCCACTTCGTCGACGACGACGGACTCGCCGCCGTCGCGACCCGATGCTGGCCCGAATGCATGGCCGACTACGGCGGTGCGGTGTGCACGCCGCACGCCATGCTGACCGAGGATCGCGTTCCGGGCGTGTGCGAGGCCGACGTGTTCGGAGCGATCACCGCGCTCGTGCTCCAGCTCGTGGCCGGCAGCGATCCGTTCATCGCAGACCTGGTCGACATCGACGACTCGGACGACACCTCGGTGCTCTGGCACTGCGGCGTTGCATCGTCGCGACTCGCGCATCCCGACGCCGTGCCGGTGGGCACGGTGCACCCCAATCGGGGAGTGGCGCTCGTCAACGAGTTCGCGCTCCGGCCCGGACGGGTGACCGTCGCTCGTCTGTCGCAGTGCGCGGGTGGCCCACACCTCGTGTTGGCAGCCGGTGAGATGCTCGACCGGCCACGTCCCTACAGCGGGACCTGCGGGACGATCCGTTGGGATCTCCCCGTGCGCGATGTCGCTGCCACGATCTTCGGACTCGGCGTGGAGCACCATCTCGGCATCGTCTACGGCGAACACGACGACGTGCTGGTCGAACTCGCCCGGCGCTGGAACATCCCCGTGATCCGGCTCGGCGAGGTGGGGTTTGGCACCTCGTCGCTCGAACGCGTCGGCCGCCAGACCACCTGAGCGCCCCGCGCCGCCGGGCGCTACTCCTCGGCCAGCCAATCCGGATGGTCGGCGATCACCACCACGGGACACCGAGCATGTGTCAACGCATGCCGCAACGGCTGCGCCGTGTGGTGCCCTCGATCCCAGACGGACCGATGCCGACCGAGCACGAGCAGGGCCGACCGCTCGCTGGCTTCGTCGAGGCGCAGCGCGGCCAGACCGGGGGGCGTCGACACGACGAGGTCGAGTTCGGGGCCGACGAGCGTCTGCATCAGCTCGGCGAAGTGCTCGATCGAGCCGTGTTCCCACTCGTCCGGGTCATTCCGGCCGAACTCGTAGCGGGCGAGCTGGAGCACTCCGTCGGCCTGGAACACGGGTGCATCGCCCGTTGCGTGCAGCAGTTCGACGGTCAGCTCCCGATCCCGTGCGAGATGCGCCGCCCATCGGACAGCCGCGCGTGTGGCGTTGCCGTGCCCGATGCCCACCACCACCACACCGTCGTCGAGTCGAACGGGTGGTCGCCCGGGCACGACGACCACGGGATGGTCGGTGATCCGGATCAGATGGTTGATCGTCCGCCCGACCCGGGGAGGCATGGCCGGGATCGACGTGTGCGTGCCGACCACGATCGCATCGGCGCGATCGGCGGTTGCGACCTCGTCGAGCGCCTTTGCTGCGGTCGAAACGCTGACGGTCGTGCACAGCTCACCCACCCGGAAGCCGGTCTCGGCGGTCCAACGGTCGACGAGATCCCGTTCGAGGACCTCCTGAAACGGCACCTCGTCACCGGAAACGGCATCGACGACATAGCGGGTCCACGGGTTCAGGCCGACGACGGCATGCAGGCGTCCGGCGACGCCGACCGTCTCGGCAGCCCACGCGAGCGCGGAGAGCGAGGACTCCGAGCCGTCGACACCGACCACCACGTTTCTCACGCCAGACCTTCCTTCCGCGTCAGAGCCCGGTGGCCGATCGGACGGAGCGCGTCGCCTCGCGGAACGTCGCACCCATCGCATCGACCATTCGCCGCCCGGTCTCTCGAAGGTCGTCACGTACGGCCTCGTCGGTCGCGGCGTGGCCCGCTGCGTCGATGGCATCGTCGAGGCGCTCGGCCAGCCGCTCCAACAGCTTGTCGAAATCATCACTCTCGGATCGCTCTTGCTCGAGGTGCAGTTTCAACTTGAGCGCGACCGCCTCGAGCTCGTCACCGACCTCCAGCCATGCATCTCTCACTGTGTTGGTACTCATCGTCTTCTCCTCTGCTACTCCTCACACGGATCTCGCGGCGGCACATGTCGCTGCAATCGCATCGTCCTCCCCCGGCCACTCGGGCAACAGAGTCCGAGGACCCCTCGGGATCCACCGTGTCGCAGAACCAGCGCATCACCGCTGCGCTCACCGGCGAGCGGGCACGGCGATCCGGTCGAAGTCGTTGGCGACGACGACATCGTCGAACTCGCAACGAGCCTCACGGCCGAACGCCTCGGGGTCTGCGTAGCGACGCGAGAAGTGCGTGAGGACCAGACGACGGGCACCGGCCTCCAGCGCCAGGCGCCCGGCCTGACGCGCCGTCATGTGGCCGTACTCGATGGCGAGGTGTTCGTCCGTCGACAGAAAGGTCGATTCGCACACGACCAGATCAGCGCCGGCCGCGAGTTCCAACGCAGCGTCACACCAACCGGTGTCCATGATGATTGCGACGGCTTGGCCCGGTCGATGGTCGGTCACCTCCTCGAGGTGGACCCGACGACCGCGGTGGACGATCGAACCGTGGCTGCGGAGGCGGCCCACCGCAGCGCCCTCGATGCCCATGGCTGCCAATCGTTCGGGTACGAAGCGTCGCCCGTCGGGCTCTTCGAGTCGGTAGCCCAGCGTCTCGATGCTGTGCGACAGCCGCAGGCATCGGAGGGTGAACGACTCGTCGTGATGGATCACGCCCGGCTCGGTGATCGGTCGAGCATCGACCGGAACGAGTTCTTGGCCCGCCGTTGCGTAACGGAGACGTTGGAAGAACTCCTCGCCGCTCGCCGGATAGTGGATCGGAACGGGCAGGTGACCTTGGTCGATCGCAAGGCGCAGGATCATGCCCGGGAGACCGAGGCAGTGGTCGCCGTGGAAGTGGCTGATGCAGATGCGCGACACCGACGCAGCGGACAACCCGGCACGTGCGAACTGTCGCTGCGTGCCCTCGCCGGGGTCGAAGAGCACCGCAGTGCCATCCCACCGGAGCAGGTAGCCGTTGTGGTTTCGTTGCTCGCTCGGCGCGAGGCCCGCCGTGCCGAGCATCACGAGTTCGCGGGTGGACATCCTGGATCCGCCGCATCGTCATCAGCGTCATCAGCGTCATCAGCGTCATCAGCGTCATCGCGCCGATGGTCCGAGTCAGGACGGTCGTCCGACTCGAAATCGGACGGTTGCAGGGTGTCCAGACGCCGGTGGAAGTCGGCCACGATCGACTCGATCTCGGGCTCCGAGAAGGGCTCACGGGGGGCGCGGCTCACGGGCACGGCCGCGTCATCGAGCACCGACTCCGCGACGACGATGGGCACACCCACCCGCAGGGCGATCGCGATTCCGTCGCTGGGCCGGGCTGAGATCCGCTGCAGCCCCGTCGGCATTTCGACGAAGAGTTCGGCGAAGAAGACCCCATCGACCAGCTCGGTCACGGCCACCTCCTCGAGCCGCGCATCCGCCTTCTCGAGGATCGTCACGAGCAGGTCGTGCGTGCCGGGTCGGGCCGTCCGCAGACCCGCGACCGCCAGGGCGATCGACTGGGCCTCCGCGGGGCCGACGAGGATCGGGAGCACCCGATCGGGCATGCCTGATTCGGCCAGCAACACGACAGGGATCCCCGAGTCGGGCTCGAGCTGGAGCCCCACGATCTCGACGGTGGCCATGGCAGTCATGCGTCCTCCTCGCCTTCATCGTGGTCGGTCGACCACCGACGACACAGGGTCCCAGGTCCCGACTTCGCACCCGCGTCGGCGCGACTCGGGACCTTTTCCCCTGAGCAACACGTATGCAGGTGGTGCAAGTTGGAGGCGTGGACGATCGCAGTACGACGCCGGAACCCGACGATGACGACATGGGAGCGATCGGTGGCAGACGACCCGTCCTCGGGTTCGTCTCCGAAGAGACGACCCGCGTCGAGCCCGGTACCTCGTTGCGTCGAGTGGCCGAGGCGCTGCGCGCCACCGACGTGAGCCTCGCGGTCGTCTCCGACGACGCGGGCATCCACGGGGTCATCTCCGAGCGCGACATCGTGCGTGCTGTCGCACTCGGCCTCGATCTCGATGCGACGGTCGCCGAAGCGATCGAAGCCGAAGACCTCAAGTGGGCGGCACCGACCTCGACAGTCGACGACGTGGCCGAGGAAATGCTCGAGAACTACCTCCGTCACGTCCTCGTGGGTGGCGACGACGGCGAGCTGCTCGGGGTGGTCTCGATGCGCGACCTCCTGACCGCCTACCTCGTCTGAGGCGGCGCCAAGCGCCGTCGGCGGTCACGGACCCTCTCTGGCGTTTCGAGCTGGGCTACCTGGCGGCCGTCCGCGACGTCGCCTGAACGACGCCGCGCACGAAACGTGCGATCAACCGGTGGTCGCGATCGGAATGGTCGTGACCGCTGCGCTCCTCTCGTCGATCGGAACTCTCACCTCCAGGATCCCGTTGGTGTACTCGGCGGTGATGTCGTCGGTGCGAGCACCCGCCGGGAGCGCAACCGACCGGGCGAACGAGCCGTAGTGGAACTCCGAGCGGAACGTTCCGTCGGTGGTGTCCTCCGACCGTTCTTCGCGGGACCCGGAGATCTTCAGGTGATCTCCTTCGACCACGATCGTGACGTCTTCGTCGGTGTCGAGGCCGGGGAGTTCGCCACGGACAACGAGCGCGCCGTCTTCGTCGACGAACTGTTCCATCCGAAAGCCCTGTTCGGCGAACGGCGACATCATGGTCTGAAAGCTGTCCGGCCACCGACGCGAGAAGACCTCGGGGAACCGGTCGAACCAGTCGGCGAGGTGGCTCGGGGCGAACGGATCGAAACGCGACGACCGAGGTGCTGGGGAATCGTGGGATCCACGGTTCCCGGCCGGCATCGGATCCTTCCGAGCCGGTGACTTCGAATCGGACTTCTTGGCCATGGGTGTCTCCTTCTCTCGTTGAGTTTCTGCACTTGTCTTCCTCCTCATTGAGCGCGCCGGGAGCGTGGGTGAAGTAGGGACCAAGGTCAACAACCCATCAGCGTCGCGCCGACACCACGACGTGACCTCGGACTCTGTCGGCCGACCCGGGGGCCGCGACAGTGAGGGCATGGACATCGACCCTCGACCAACTCCGCCCGTCGACTCGTACGACGACGAACGCACGGTCGACGACGAACGTGTCGATGAGATCCCTGTGCCACTCGACGCGCCGTTCGAAGTACCCGACGTCGATGCACTCGAACAGGTGCGGACCGTCGACCTCGACGACGACCGGGACGGGTGAGCGGTCAGGTCGACGCGACGTCCGGGCTCCGGTCGACGGCGACCTTGTCGTCGCCTGTGTAGGCGCCCGAGGCGAACAGCGCAGGCCATGACACCGACCCGTCGAGTCCGCTGAGCCCGCGTGCCCCGAACGACGCGTCCGCAACGGTCGCGGTCGCAGAGTGGGGCCGGGAACCGGTTCGCTCATGAATCACCACCTCGCCCTCATTCGTCGCTGCGCAGAGTCGGAGGTCCCGCGTCCACCTCGGGCGGGTCGTTCGCCTCTGGAATCGGCAACCGCTTCCGTTCCATGGTGGACGCATGGTTCGCCGTTTCGCCGCCCGGCCGCGCAATGCGCCACGCATCCTGTGCGCCGGTTCGATCACCCACGACCACGTGTACACGATCCCGGAGGTGCTTGCCGTGGGCGCCAAGCACCGCGCGACCTCGCGCCTCGTGATCGGGGGCGGCGTGGCGGCGAATGCCGCGGTTGCCATTTCACGTCTGGGAGGACGCGCGACGCTGCTGGGGGCGGTCGGCACCGACCTGGTCGGCGACATCGTGCTCGACGAGCTCCGCGCCGAACGTGTCGACGTCGGTGACATTCGTCGTCTTGCCGCAACTGCAACGCCGGAGTCGGTGATCATCGTGCAGCCCGACGGGTCGCGCACGATCGTCGCGCATGCCAGCATCGACCTCAGCTGCCTCGAGGATCCCCAACTGCCCACAGGTGAACTCTCTGCGGTGCTCGTCGATGCCCGGTGGCCCGACGCGACACGAGTCGCGCTCGAGCACGCACGGCGATCCGGCATTCCCGGCGTCGTCGACGTGGACCGGCTTCCGACTGATTCGATGCTGCTCGAGGCCGCGAGTCATCTCGTCTTCAGCGAATCGGCCATGACCGAACTCATCGGTTCGGACGACCTGCAGGCCGGGCTCCGCACGGTTGCCAACGACACGCACGCCCGGGTGTCGGTCACCTCCGGCGAACGCGGTGTCACCTGGATGGACGGCGACGAACTCCGTCACCTGGATGGGTTCCGGGTCGATGCGGTCGACACGACCGGTGCCGGAGATGTGTTCCACGGCGCGTTCACGCTCGCGCTCGCGGAGGACATGAGCGAGTTCGACGCATTTCGCTTCGCCTCGGCCACCGCAGCGCTGAAGTGCTCACGACCCGGGGCGCGTGCGGGGATCCCCGACCGCGGCGAGGTCGACGAGTTCTTGCGATCGCACCCCTCCAGCACGGCACCCTGACGCCCGCCGGAGGAGGCGCTCAGCCCGATACCGGCACCACGACGACCGCACAGGTCGCCCGATGCAGCACTTCGGTCGACACCGAGCCCAGCAGCGCGCCGACGAGACCCCGCCGGCCGCGTTCGCCCACCACGAGCAGATCGGTGGTCGACACGGCGTCGAGCAGTGCAGTCGCCGGGTGCTCCCGAACGAATTCCCGCTCGCTGCGACCCTTCGCCGAGTGAGCGGTCTCGACGTCGCTGATCGCAGTGTGGAACTCGGCGCGGGACTCCTCGATGTCCAGGTCGAGATCGCCCAGGTCTGCCGCGAGCCATCCGGCCCGCGTCCACGCGCCCAGCACGCAGATCTCGAGGTCGGCGTCGGCGAACCCGATCGCCCACGACAGCGCGGCTCGCGCACTCGGCGACGCGTCCATCCCGACGACGACCCGTCCCGGACCGTGCTCGACCTCGGCCGTCGTGGGAACCACGACGACGGGGACCGTGGCGTGCGTTGCGCACTGGTGGCTGGTCGAGCCGAGCAGGAGTCGGGTGAATCCCCCCAGTCCTCGAGTTCCCATCACGAGCAGGTCGGCGTCGCGACAGGCGTCGAGCAGCACGGTCCCCGCCGGGCCGCACTCGACGGATCCCTCGACATCGACGCCATGCGGCCGCATCTCCGATGCGAGTTCGTCGAGGCCGTCCCAGGCGTGGTCTGGCTCGAGTTCGGCGATCATCGCGGGCGTCATGTTGAGCTCACCTGTCGTCGGAATGCTCCAGGCCCTGATCACCCGCAGCCTGCTCGCACGCCCGGGCGCGTTCCGTGCCGCCCACCGCAGCGCGTGGCCGGAGCGCTCCGATCCGTCGACACCCACGATCCAGGTCGTTCCATCGGTCACGTCCGCCTCCTGCTCGTCCGGCGCGTTGTCATGAGTTGAGCATCTCGAATTCGTCGGCTTCGTCGCCAGGGCCGGAGGTCACCGCAGCGACCGCGCGGAGCCGGACCTTCGGCCCTGGTGTGTCGAACCCGGAGCCGGGAACCGTGGAGTCGACGGCTTCGACGATTCACGAGGTGAGCGACATGCGCCGGGGACGGATCACGGCACTGGTGGCCGGTTGCCTGCTGATCATCCCCTCGATTGCCATGCTGATCGGTGGTGCAGCACTGGGGATCGCCGCCGCGGTCGGACGCGACGACTATCACTTCACCGTGACGGTCGACGACGTGTCCACGCCGACCGCCGCAGTGACGTCGGGCAGCGCCGACTTCACCACCGAGCCGGGCAACCCCGACTTGGCGATCGATCGGCTCGATGCCGACATCCGCTTGCGCGCCACGTCGCTCACACCCGACCGCAACGTGTTCGTGGGCATCGCCGAAACCCGTGACGTCGAGGCCTATCTGGATGGTGTCGCGCACGAGGAGATCACCGAGATCGACGACGGTCGACCGGTGTACGACCGGATGCCGGGCGCTTCCGGCGTCACCCCGGCCGACTGATGAAGACTTCTGGGTGGCCGCCGCATGGGGGGCCGACACCCAGGAGGTGACGGGGAGACCACGGCCGGACGGTGGACCGCTGTATTGATGAACGCCGACGGGCGGCTCTCCCGCGGGCTGGTCCTCGTCAAGTGGTGGCTGCTGGCGATCCCGCACTATCTCGTGTTGGCACTGCCGTTCGGTGCACTCCAATGGGACGACGACCTCGACGGAGGCGGCGGACTCGTGGCACTGCTGTCGATCGTCGCTGGTGTGATCCTGCTCGTCAGCGGCTCCCTGTCCCGCCCGTTGTTCGGGCTGATCGTCGGCTTCAACCGGTGGATGTACCGGGTCGTCGCCTACGTGGCGCTGATGACCGACCGGTACCCGCCGTTCCGCCTCGATCAGGGCGGGGCCGAGCCGACCGCGCGCCCGCCGACGCAATCCGGACCCGGCGCCGGCAATCTCGGCGCCGTCGAGTCGTCGATCGACCACGAGGCAGATCCCCTCAACGACGCGGCGGGCTGACATCTCGGGCGCGAATCGTCGTCAGGTGACCGTTGCGGACCCGCGAGCCGCCACCCGTCGCCCCGCGTCCCATCCCGGGGCGCGCCCGCCCGCAGGGAGCGGAATCCGAGCGAGGTCGACGCCTGCAGCCGCGAGCGTCCACGACACCACCGAATTCGAATTCCACATCTCGCCACCTGCGAGCTGATCGCGTCCCCATACGGGTGTGGGCACCAACGCGAGCGTGTCGAGGACCCGCCCGACCACGATCGGATCGTCACTGATCCGGACCGGACTGGCGATGGCCTCCGAGAGATCGGGGATCACACCGTTCTGCCAGCGACGGATCTCGTAGCGGAAGATACGCCAGACGCCGAGCCAACCGAGACCGACGGCGCCCTCCGCCACCACCCCGCGCTCCGCGCGACCATTGCGGTCCGGGATCGGAGCCATTTCAACGGCGACCGTGTCGTGCCCGGTCGTGACGATCAGCGCCGCGTGGTAGATGTCGCAACGCGGCCGCCGGTGCACGAGGGCAGCGATCCCTTCGTAGACCCGACCGCTGAAGCGCACCACGCGCGTTCCGGCACCGAGCGGAATCCAATACAGGTCGAGCTGCATCGGCGACGTCATGACGGGTCAGGTGATCGACGCAGCGAAGATGTCGGTGATCGAGGCAGCGAGTTCTGTGTCGAACTCGTCGTCGCCCTGGTCGACACGCAGGCCCTCCGTCAAGGCTCTGGAGAAGCTCGCGATCATGCCGTGGTTGCGTGCAAGTCGGCGAGTCGCCTCGTCGCGGTCGTACCCGCCCGACAGCGCAGCGACGCGGAGCACGCGAGGGTGCCCGACGAAGTCGTCGTACAGCCCGTCGATCGTCGGCAGGGTCAGCTTGAGCATCACGTGCTGATCGGACCGGAGCGAGTCGAGTTCCTCGGCCACGAGCGCACGGAGCGTCTGCTCTGCATCGCCCTTGTGCGGGTTGTCGATCGAGACCTCGGGCTCGATGATCGGTACGAGGCCTGCGTCGATGACCTCGCGCGCGACGTCGAACTGCTGCGCGACGACCGTCCGAATCGAGGCGGGTTCGCCGATGGCGATCACCGAACGCATCTTCGTGCCGAACACCCCCTGCCCCACCGCACGTGCCAGCAGCGCCGACAGGTCGGGGATCGGCTTCATGAGGCGGACCCCGTCGATGTCGTCGGCGAGGCCGACGTCGATCTTGACGAACGGGACGATCCCTTTGGTGTTCCAGAGGAAGTCAGCCGTACGACGACCGTCGACGTCACGGTCGAGCGTGCCGACGAAGAGGATCGCCGCGAGCACGCGCTCGCTCGAGAAGCTCGGGCTCATCATGATGCGGGTACGCATCTCGTGCATCAGGTCGAGTGTGGCACTCGTTTCGGTGTCGGGGTCGACCCGGATGCCGTACCGGGCGAGTGCGCCCGGTGCGCTCCCACCACTCTGATCAAGCGCGGCGATGAAGCCCTGGCCCGATCGCACCCGCTGGAGTTGTTGTTCGTTCATCTGGTCAGCCCTTTCTCACTGAGCGCACACCACGGCGGCGATCTCGTCGGCCCAGGCCTGCACGTCGGGCCAGTCGCGGAAGTCACCTTCGGGCGCGTGCAGGCTCGTGGCGACCAGCTTCTCGAGCGGGCCGAGGTCGTCTCGGTCGAGTCGACCGGCGAAGACATGGTGGGCGCGGGCACCGGTGACCGTCAGCAGATGTGCGACCACATCCGCCTCGATACCCGCATCGATCCCCTCCAGATCCGTCTCCGGGCCGTCGCCGAGCGGGCCGCTGCTGAACAACCAGACCGGGCGCGCCGAGAGCTCGGCGGCGTGTGTTTCGACGAAACGCTGGGCGGACTTCAGCCACCTCCCGTAGTACACGCCGCTCCCGACGACCACCGCATCAGCGGTGATCTCGTCGCAGTCGTCGGGCGCCACCACCGTCACGCTGGCCCCGTGCATCACCAGACGCTGCGCGAGCACACCGGAGATCTCGCGCGTCGCGCCGTGGCGCGACTCGACGACGATCAGGACATGTGGGCGATCATCGGCCATCCGATGATGATCCGCCTGAATCGCCGGGAGGGCCAGAGTCGTTCGGCCCGGGCAGCGGGACGAACGGCCCTGCAGTCGGCGCCCCGCGCCTGGTTGGATGGAGGCGAGCGATGAAGGGGTCCCCACCGATGTCCACGAGATCAACGGCCCCGGCAGGAACGACCGACGCCGGCGCCGGGCTCGACACCGTCGTCTCGATCGCGGGTCTCGTCAAGACCTTCGGTCCGACGCGGGCCCTCGACGAGCTCGATCTCCAGGTCGAACGCGGCGAGGTGCACGGCTTCCTCGGACCAAACGGCGCCGGCAAGACCGTCACGATCCGCATCCTGCTCGGCCTGCTCCGAGCCGACCGAGGATCGGTGACCGTGCTCGGCGCGGACCCGTGGACCGATGCCGTCCAATTGCATCGCCGGCTGGCATACGTCCCGGGTGACGTGAGCCTGTGGCCGAGCCTGTCGGGGGGAGAGATCATCGATTTCCTGCTCAGACTGCGGGGCCGGGTCGACCGTGTTCGGCGCGACGAACTCGTCGACCGCTTCGAACTCGACCCACGCAAGAAGAGCCGCACCTACTCCAAGGGGAACCGACAGAAGGTGGCGTTGATCGCGGCCCTGGCATCCGATGTCGAGCTCCTGATCCTCGACGAACCGTCCTCGGGCCTCGACCCGCTGATGGAGTCGGTCTTCCAGCGGACGATCGGCGAGGCGGTCCAACGCGGCACGACGGTGTTGCTCTCCAGTCACATCCTCGCCGAGGTCGAGAAGCTGTGCGATCGCGTCACGATCATCCGTGAGGGACGGGCCGTCCGCCACGGCACGCTCGCCGAGCTGCGTGCCGTCACCAGAACGACGGTCACGGTGGCCACCGACGAACCAGCCGTCGGCCTGGAAGGTCTCGAAGGTGTCCACGCACTGCGCCGTCTCGACGGCCACGTCCGCTTCGAGGTGGACGGTGGCGAGCTCGACACCGTCATCCGGCACCTGGCACCGCTCGGCGTGCGGTCGCTCGTGAGCCACCCCCCGACACTCGAGGATCTCTTCCTCCGCCTCTACAGCGACGACTCGACCGAGGTGACCAATTGACGCTCCTCGTCGATGCTCGGCACGAGAGACGGACCAGCACTGCTCGACGCACTGGCGCGTCATCCTCGGTCGTCGGACTTCGACACCTGCTCCGGCTCGCACTTCGGCGCGATCGGGTCAGGCTCGTGCTCTGGGTCGGGGGGCTCGTCGGGCTCGTCGTCCTGACCGTGGAGAGCATCACCGGGCTGTACTCGACGCCCGCCCAACTCGAGCAGTACGCCCGCATCGTCCGCGGCAACACGACGCTGATCGTCCAGGCGGGCCCCGGGTACGGGCTCGACGATCCGACCCTCGGTGCCGTCCTCATGAACGAACTCTCCGTGTGGATGGCCATTGCGGTCGCTCTGATGAACATCTTCGTCGTGGTACGCCACACTCGGACGGAGGAGACGACCGAGAACGCGGAATTGACCCGCGCCTCCCCGGTCGGGCGATACGCAGGAACCGCAGCCGCACTGCTCTGTGCGCTCATCTCGACCATCGCCGTCGCGGCCGGCGTGGCGCTCGTGCTGGCCACGAGTGGACTGCCGATCGCCGGCACCATGGCATTCGCGATGTCCCTCGTCGGGGCCGGATCGGTGTTTGCGGCCCTGACCGCCGTGACCGCGCAGATTGCGGCGACGCCACGGTCGGCGCTCGCCCTGAGCGGCGTCGTGCTCGTCGCGTCGTTCGTCGTCCGCGCTGTCGGCGACATCGGAGACGGCCGCCTGTCGTGGTGCTCACCGATCGGCTGGGCCCAGGCGATTCGGGCTTTCGCCGACGAACGCTGGTGGGTGTTGCTCCTCCCCGCCGGAACCTCCGTGCTGCTCGTCCTGGCCGCGGTCGCACTCCAGGCCCACCGCGACTTCGGTGCCGGGATCCTCACACAACGCGCCGGTCGCCCGACAGCGCCGGCGACGCTGGGTTCGCCGTTGGGACTCAGTGCCCGTCTCCTCCGCGGCGTCGATCGTCTCGTGGTCGATCGGCTTGGGGCTGACGGGATTCTTCTACGGCGTGGTCGGAGAGCAGGCCGAGTCGATCTTCGAGGAGAATCCGGAGCTGGAGTCGTACATCGCCCACCTCGGCGACGCGTCGATCACCGATGCGTACCTCGCCACGTCCATCCTGATGATGGCGCTCATGGCGATGGGCCTCACGGTGTCGTCGATACTCCGGCTCCGTAACGAGGAGCTTGCGTTCCGCGCTGACCTCGTCATGGCGACGCCGACGTCGCGTTCGAGCTGGTGGATCGGACACGTCGCTGTGACGACGGTGGGCACGACGGTCGTCTTGGCGTCGACCGGTTTCGCCACCGGGATCGGGTTCGCTGCGATGACCGGCGAGGGGGTCCGGATCGCGCAGCTGTCGTCAGCTGCCCTGCTGATGGTCCCGGCCCAACTCGTGGTGGCCGGCATCGTGGTCTGCATGGTCGCGTGGTGGCCTCGATGGGCCATGCTGGCCTGGGGTGTCGTGGCGCTGATCGTCGTGATCGACCTCCTCGGGACGCTCCTCGATCTGCCGCAGTGGGCGTTGAACCTGTCGCCCTTCCAGCACGTTCCCGCCGTTCCGGCCGAATCGTTCCGTGCGGTTCCCGTTGCGATCCTGGTGACATGCGCCGCCGGGCTCGCCGTTGTGGGGTCGATCGGTTTTTGTCGACGCGACATCGGTTGATGCCGCGTGGGCAGTTCGCCTCTGGCGTCGTCGGGTCCCGATGGTGGATGATCACCACATGGGGACCGAGGCCCGCGAGCAGATTCCGGATACCGAGTTCAACTCTCGGATGGCTGCGATGTTCCGCCGAGCGGCCACCTTGCTCGAGGCCCAGGACGCCGATTCGTTTCGTGTCCTCGCCTACCGGAACGGAGCCGACGAGCTCGAGACGCTCACGGAGCCGGCGACCCAGATCTACCGGCGCGACGGGCTCTGGGGGCTGATCGCGCTCCCCACGATCGGTCGCTCGCTGGCGTTGGCGATCGCCGACGTCGTCGACGATGGCCATTGGCGGTGGCTCGACCGGCTCGAGGGCGACACCGATCCGGAGAAGGTCTTGGCGACGCTGCCGACGATCGGCGCCAAGCTGGCGCACCGACTCCACCTCGAACTCGGTGTCGAATCGCTCGAGGACTTGGAGCGCGCCGTCTACGACGGGCGCCTCGGACGACTCCGGGGGATCGGTGACAAACGGTGGCACGCCATCCGCGACTCGGTCGTCGCCCGACTCCACAGTCGCCGCGGCCACACAGGTGACGGACCCCGTCACCCGCCGTTTCGGCCGAGCGTCGATCTGCTTCTGAGCATCGACCGGGACTACCGGACGAAAGCGGACCGGAACGAGTTGGTCACGATCGCTCCGCAACGGTTCAACCCGACAGGTGCGCGCTGGCTCCCCGTGCTGCACACCACACATGAGGGGCACCACTTCACGGCGATGTTCTCGAACACCGCCCGCGCCCACGAGTTGGGCCGCACGAACGACTGGGTCGTCATCTTCGCCGACACCGCCGACGAGGATCGTTGGACGGTCGTCACCGAGACGCACGGGCCGCACCGCGGCGAGCGTGTGGTGCGCGGTCACGCGCTCCGCGCCGACGCAGACGACACGTCGGTCGCGGCGCGGTGATCGTGGATCAGGTCGTGGTGGAGGCAGGCACACCGATGGGCCAGCCGTCGACCACCTGATCGAGGAACTCGCTCATCCCGATGCCGACCTTGCCGTCGCACTCGTAACGGGTCATCGCCTCGGTGATCCGGGTGTGCAGTTGTTCGCCGTCGGCAGTGGTGCGGCGGTTGCGGAGCGGGATCATCGACAGCACCTCGCCGGTGAGCTCGTACTCGCGCTCGGCGGTCTTCGCCCACGCCCGCATCGTCGTCTGCTCGCCGTTCTCGTTCCAGTCGGCCTCGACGCGGCAGTCGAGAATCTTGTGGTAGTCGTCGCCGACGAGCACCATGCCGCTCGCCGACGGAGCGCGGCCCTCGCCGCGGTCGATCACCGAGAGCATCATGGCGAAATCGTCGCTGAACACCATCGGGAGCCAGCGATACCAGGTGAGCGCCTGCCAGTAACGCGGGCCCCACGACTTGTCCCGCAAACCGAGCCCGTCGATCTCCATCACGGTTCCGCTGCCCTCGTCGTCGGCTGCTCCCACGGTGATCGTGCCGGTGACCGAGCAGTGCTGCTCGTAGTGCGCCTTCGCAAAGCTCGTGCCCGGCTCCACCTCGATCTCACGTCCGTCGGCGTACTGCGGCTTGCCCCCGTACATGGGTGACACGCCGCGGTAGTCGAGCGAAACGGTGCAGTCGACCATCGGGTTGTTCCGGAACGCCGTGCGCGGGTCGGCCATCTGGCTCGGATCGTCGAGCAGACAGACGCGTCCGGTGTACTCGACGGTGAGGTGCTCGAACGGCTCGACCACCGAGATCGTCAGGCCCCCGGCGCTCATGGCGTCGTTGTTGTCGATCCGCGGTCGGTCGTAGATGAACCCGATGCGCCCATCGGGCAGGTAGAGACAGACGGTCATCTCGGCGTAGCCCTCGTTGACCCGGTTGCCGAGTCGGAACCAGCCGCCGGCCTGCAACCCGAGATCGAACGCGTTGAGGTACATCGACTCGTTGTAGTTCTCGGCCTCGTCGGGCTCGTGGGTGTACTCGTCCTCGGGTTCGAGGACGACCACGATCTCGTCCGGATCGATGGACGGGTGCTGTTCAGTCATCGGTCGTGCTCGCTTTCCAGGCCGGTCTCCAGCCTGCGGGGATCGTGGTGGCGTTCGGGTGGTCCGGCAGTCGACGACAGCGGTTGGTGATCGTCCCGATGCCGTCGATGGTCGTGGTGATCACGTCGCCGTCGGCGAGGAACAGCCCCTGCGCGACACCGACGCCTCCGGGCGTGCCGGTGAAGATCAGGTCGCCGGGCTGCAGCGTCGTGATGTGGGAGAGATACGAGACCAGCGTGGGAATGTCGAAGATCAGGTCGGCCGTGGTGCCGTCCTGGCGCAGCTCGCCGTTCACGTGGGTCGTGATGTGCAGTGCCGAGCGGTCGTCGAGCTCGTCCGGCGAGACGACCACGGGGCCGATCGGCCCGAACGTGTCGAACGACTTGCCGAGACTGAACTGGGGGGGCGTCGCGGCCATCTGGACGGCCCGATCGGACACGTCCTGGCCGATGCACAGCCCGGCGACATGATCCCAGGCGTCGGCTGCGGCGATGTCACGTCCACCCGGACCGATCACGACGACCAGTTCGCCCTCGTAGTCGCAGAAGTCGCTGCGGAGCTCGATGTCGGCGTTCGGTGCGGCGATGCACGCCCGGAACTTGGTGAAGATCAGCGGCACGTCCGGCACGTCCATCCCGCCTTCGGCTGCGTGGTTCCGGTAGTTCAGGCCGACCCCGAAGACCTGGGCCGGGCGGGGCACCGGCGGACCGAGCGCCACGTCGGCCAGCGGCCGGCCCGCGTTGCTGTCGTGGAACTCCGCCGCGACCGACGACAGCAGCGACGTGTCGGACAACGCAGCGTCGGCATCGGGTCCGAGGCGACCCCCGGACGCCTCCTCCAGGTCGACGGCGCGATCACCCACCACGAGACTCGCCCGATCGTCGATGTTCGCCAGACGAAATCCCATCGGGCCATCATCGTCGGCTGACCGGGCCCGGCTCGCACTGAACAACGGTCATCGGTCGCGAAGCGTGCAACGTTCGCCTTCCAGAGCTTGAACTCCGCGACCCGTTGACGGGCGTCGCCGGGCGACGAACGTCATCACGACGCCGAACACCAGGGCGAGGTTGGCGAGCGCCACGGTGCCCGTCCCGACCGATCGGCCGGTCGCTGGAAGTGTCGTGACCGGCTGCTCGGTGGTCGACGGCACGGAATCGGCCGCCGAACGCAGCCGAGCGACCGCGAGGAACCAACGGGGATCGGTCTCACCGCTGCGGATTGCTCCGCCGACGAGGATCCTGTCGTCGGCCTGAACCTCCACGGCGAGGCCGGCGTCGATGCTCTGATCACCGAACGAAACGGCGACGACGCCGTTGTCGCCGAACTCGAGGTCGGGCGAGCCATCGGCGTTCACGCGAAGCACCGCCGCGTCCGAGGTCCGGCTCGAGGCAACCAAGATCTCCCCGCTGGTCCGGGCCACGACGAACGCTCCCGCCTCCACCGTCGGATCGACGTCGGCGGACGTGACGATGCCCCCATTGCCGAACGCGGTATCCAACGATCCGTCCGGATCGAAGCGCGTGACCAACAACCGGCCGCCTCCTGCGAGGCTCTGTCCGGTGACGACGATCCTGCCGTCGGGCTGCATCGCCACCGAGTAGCCGTGGTCCCCGTTCGAGAGGTCCGCAGTGGCGACCCCGTCGTCGCCGAACACGGTGTCGAGCGCTCCGTCGGAGGAGTAGCGCAGCACGACGACGTCCGCGTACTCGAAGGTGTTGTCGAGCCATCGGGATCCGACGACGACGACTGAGCCATCGGCCTGCATCGTCATCGAATTGGGAACCAGCCACTGGCCCTCCGGGAGGCCCAGGTCGCCGACGCGTGTCTGGACGATGCCGTCGACACCGAAGGTCGGGTCCGGGGATCCGTCGACCGCGTAGCGGACGAGCGTCAGGCCTCCGAAGGAGTCCGCGAGGAGCACGGTCCTGTCATCCGGATCAACCACGAGGTCCATGGTGATGCCGGTGACCACGGGTCCGGGGTTGGTGCCCTCGGCGGCGATGATGCCGCCGCCGTTGAACGTGGGGTCGAGCGCTCCGTCAGCGGAGTACCGAACGAGAAAGGTCTGATCGGGGTCCCACCCGTTGTATGTCGTTCCGCCGACGACGATCTTGCCGTCGGACTGCAGCGCCACCGACCGCACGTGTTCGAGATTGTGAACGGGCGTCATGACGACCCCTGCCTCGCCGAAGGTGCCGTCTGGCGATCCGTCCGCGCCGAAACGCGCCGCCATGACGACCCCACTCGCCGGTTCTGTCTCGCCGACCAGGATGATCTTGCCGTCGGATTGCAGCGCCAACCGGTGGCCCCCGAGCCGGTCGAACTCCGCAAACCCGGACGTGCTGGCGATTCCGTTCCGGCCGAATGACAGGTCGAGATCGCCATCGGCTTCAGCACGCGGTCCAACCGGCACCACGATGAGTGCTGCGGCCAGGCCAGCGACGACCCAACGTTGGCGGTTCGTCAACATGGGAGCACCTCCGGTTGTCACCGTGGCTCAGATCGTCGACAGAATCAAGGGACCTTCGACCACCAAACGCTCACCGGCGCGGGGCGTCGGTGGGACGCTGCCGCGACGCGTCAGGCGGTTTCGGTCGCGGCGGCGGCTTCGAGGCCGAGTTCGGCGATCGACGTCTCGCGCATCTCGACCTTGCGGATCTTGCCGGTGACCGTCATCGGGAACCCGTCGACGAAGCGCACGTGACGCGGGACCTTGAAGTGGGCGATCTTGCCGCGGCAGAAGTCCTTGAGTTCGTCCGCGGTCAGTTCGGCCCCGACGGCGAGCTGCACCCAGGCCATGATCTCCTCGCCGTACTTCTCGTCGGGCACCCCGATCACCTGGGCGTCGGCGATCGCCGGGTGGGTGTAGAGGAACTCCTCGATCTCGCGCGGCGAGATGTTCTCCCCACCGCGGATGATCGTGTCCTTGATCCGTCCCACGATGTTGACGTAACCGTCCGCGTCCATCGTCGCGAGGTCGCCGGAGTGCATCCAGCCGTCGGTGTCGATCGCCTCGGCGGTCTTGGCTTCGTCGTTCCAGTAGCCGAGCATCACGTGGAACCCGCGGGTGCAGTACTCCCCCTCCCGCCCACGTTCGACGATCTCGCCGGTCAGCGGGTCGACGATCTTCGACTCGACGTGCGGCAGCACTCGGCCCACGGACGTGACGCGATGCTCGACCGAGTCGGTGGCGGTGGTCTGGGTCGACACCGGCGACGTCTCGGTCATCCCGTAGGCGATCGTCACCTCGGCCATGTTCATCTGGTCGATGACCTTGCGCATCACCTCGATCGGACACGGTGAGCCCGCCATGATCCCCGTCCGGAGCGACGAGAGGTCGAAGCTCGACAGCTGTTCGTGCCCGAGTTCGGCGACGAACATCGTCGGCACGCCGTACAGCGACGTACACCGCTCGGCCTCGACCGTCCGCAGAACCGCATCGGGATCGAAGGTCGGGCACGGGACGACCATCGTGGCGCCGTACACCGAGCAGGCGAGATTGCCCATCACCATGCCGAAGCAGTGGTAGAAGGGCACCGGAATGCAGACTCGGTCCTGCTCGCTGTAGCCGCAGGCCGCTCCGACGAGCAGCGCGTCGTTGAGGATGCTGCGGTGGCTGAGCGTCGCTCCCTTGGGGAACCCGGTCGTGCCCGACGTGTACTGGATGTTGATCGGATCGTCGGGCGTGAGGACTACCGCCCGCTCGGCGAGATCGGCATCGTTCACGGCGTCCCCGGCGGTGACGAGGTCGCTCCAGTCGTCGGTGTCGAAGTAGACGACATCGACGAGGTCGGGCAGGTTCGGCCGAACGGCGTCGACCATGTCGCGGTAGTCGGACGTCAGGAACTCGGTGCGGGTGACGAGCACCCGACTCCCCGACTGCCGCAGGGCGTACTCGAGTTCGCTCGTGCGATACGCCGGGATTGATGTTGACCTGGATCGCGCCGATGATGGCGGTTGCGTACTGGACGTGGACCCACTCAGCGAAGTTCGGGCTCCACATCGCGACACGATCGCCGCGCCCCACACCACGCGACATCAGACCCTCGTGCCACCGCCGCCGACCGTGGCGTCGAACTCGGCCCAGGTCTGACGAATGCCCTGGTGAGCGACAACCAGCGCCTCCCGGTCGGGAAAGCGCTGCGATCGCGTTCGCGCGAGGTTCGCGCCGATCGTCTCGTCGAGCAGCGCGATGTCAGTGCGCCCCGGTCGATTGCTGTGGTCATGATCACTCCCCGTGTGACAGATCCGATCCTCACCGTACCGCGGCTCGGCGCCGGTCTCGGAGGCGTCCGCGTCTACCGTCCACTCTGTGGCAACCCATCCCGAACTCGGCTTCTACACGCTCGCCGGAGCTCCCGAATCGCCGCGCGAGCTGCTCGACGAAGTCCGCGAGGCCGAGGCGATGGGGCTCGGTGCGGCGTTCATCTCCGAGCGGTTCAACATCAAGGAAGCGGCGACGCTCAGCGGTGCGGCAGCCGCGGTGACCGAGGCAGATCCGGATCATCACGGGTGCCACCAACCACAACACCCGCCACCCGATGGTCACGGCGTCGTACGCCAGCACCATGCACTTCCTCACCGGCGGACGGTTCACGCTCGGCATCGGCCGTGGGATCCCACCGATGCAGGATGCCTACGGCATCGACCGCATCACGACCGCGCAGATGGAGGACTTCGCCCAGCTGATGCGTCGCTTGTGGCACGGCGAGACGATCATCGGCCACGACGGGCCGGCCGGCTCGTGGCCCGTGCTCCGACTCGATCCCGACTTCGACGCGGACATCCCGCTCGGCCTCGTCGCGTTCGGGCCGAAGTCGCTCGAACTCGGTGGCCGACTGTTCGACGACGTCATCCTCCACACGTTCTTCACCGACGAGACCCTCGTCCCGCTGCGTCGAGACGGTGAAGACGCGCCGCCGAGCGGGCAGGGCGCGACCCGGCCGACGTGCGCGTCTGGTCGTGCTTCGCCACGATCGGCGACCACATCGACGAACCGCTCCGCCTCAAGAAGCGCGTCGGGCGACTCGCGACCTATCTCCAGGCGTACGGCGATCTGATGGTCGAGACCAACCGCTGGGACCCGGCGGTGCTCGCCGCGTTCCGCTGCCGACGAGATGGTGGCCGGATTCCGCGGGGCGATCGACGACAAGGCCACGACGGCCGAACTCGAACACATCGCAACGCTGCTCCCCGACGAATGGCTGGCCCCAGCGGCGACCGGGACGGCGACGAGTGCGCCGACGCCGTACGGAACCAGCTCGCACTCGGCGCCGACGCCGTCATCCTCCACGGCGCCACCCCGACGCGAGCTGCGACCCGTCGTCGACGCGTACCGTGGCAGCCCCCGTGACAACGTCGAGACCACGGAGGCCATCATGAAGGTGCAGGCAGCAGTCATGCGGACCGGGAACGGTCCGTTCACGATCGAAGAACTGGACCTCGAGGCTCCCCGGAACGACGAGGTGCTCGTCCGGATGGTGGCCACGGGGATGTGCCACACCGACCTGCTGTCCCGCGAGCTCCCACCCGAGTTCTTCGGTGGGTCCGCAGGTGTACGGCCACGAGGGCTCGGGCGTCGTCGAGGCGGTCGGTGCCGACGTCACCGACCTCGCCGAGGGCGACCACGTCGTCCTGTCGTTCAACCACTGTGGTGCGTGCCCGGCCTGCGACATCGGCAAGCTGCCGTACTGCTTCAATCTGAACGCAGTACAACCTGAGCGGCGGTCGACCCGACGGCTCCACGGCGTTCACCGACGCGGCCGGCGATGCGATCGGCTCCCACTTCTTCGGCCAGTCCTCGTTTGCGAGCCACTCCGTCGTCGCCCGCACGTCGGTCGTCAAGGTCGACCCGTCCTACGACCTCACGCTGCTCGGCCCGCTCGGCTGCGGGATCCAGACCGGCGCCGGCGCCATCCTCAACACGCTCGACGTGCAACCCGGCTCGTCGGTCGTCGTCACCGGCGCTGGCGCGTTCGGGCTGAGCGCCGTCATGGCGGCGAAGGTGGCCGGCGCCGAGACGATCATCGCCATCGACCGCCACGCGAACCGCCTCGCACTGGCCGAGCAGTACGGAGCGACGCCCACGCTGTCGGGCGCACCCGCCGACGCTGACCGCTGGTATCCACGAGGCGACCGGCGGTGGCGCCGACTACGCGTTCGACACCACCGGCAATGCGGCGGTCGTGCGTGCATCCTTCGAAGGTCTCAACAACCTCGGCACGATCGGGCTCGCCGGCGTCGGGTTCGGCGACCTCACCTTCGACTTCATCTCGCTGATCGGCGGACGCACCATCACCGGCGTGATGGAGGGCGACTCGACGCCCAACGAGTTCATCCCCCGGCTCGCGCAGCTCAACGCCGATGGTCGGTTCCCGTACCACGAGCTCGTCACCACCTACTCGATCGACCAGATCAACGACGCCGAGGCGGCGAGCGCAGACGGTTCGGTGATCAAGCCGGTCCTGCTGTTCTGATCGACGTCAGGAGCGCAATGTCTCGTAGGGGTCGTACGGGTCACGCGGGTGCGGTTGGAGATCGATCGACTGGCCGAGACCGAGCCGTTCGGCATGCGCGAGTACCGCGTCTGCGGCGACGAGATCCTCGAGTGCCCATCCCGTCGAATCGAACACGGTCGGCCGATCCCGAAGCTCGACGTATCGATCTCGGTGCCGGACGACCTCACACATGTCGGGACCGATCGCCGCGCTGTCGACCCGCTGTGATTCGCCTTCGGCGATGCACTGCTCGCGATGGTCCGGAACGATCACCGACCTGTCGAGGAGTTCGAGCGGGAGCTCGAACTTGCCCGGCAGGTCCGCGCCCACCGCATTGACATGGATGCCCGGTTGATGCGGTCCGTCGCGGAAGACGGGTCCGGCCCCGGGATCGACGGATGTCGCCGTACACAACACGTCGGCGTCGACGACGGCTCGTTCCGCACGGTCGACGATCTCGAGCACCACCGACAGCCCGGCACCCGCCAGCCGGTCGCCCAACGTCGCGGCCACGAGCTCGTCGGCGTCGTACGCCAGGACGCGCTCGATCGGGCGGACGCGGCTGACGGCATGGATCTGCGTGACCGCCTGCGCTCCACAACCCACCAACCCGAGGGTCACTGGGCCGTCGCCGGCCAGCACGTCGGTGACCACGGCCGAGGCCGCCCCGGTTCGCATCGCCGTGAGGAGGCTGGCATCGCACAGTGCGAGCAGTCGACCGTCGGCCGTGTCGTAGAGAGCGGTCGCGGCAAGGACGCTCGGGGCATTGCGCTCCACGGGGTTGGTCGGGTGGTACCCCACGGTCTTGATCGCGACCTTCGATCCGGCGACCATCGCCGGCATCCATTCGATCAACCCGAGGTCAGGCTTGACGTACCGGAAACCGCTTCTCGCGATCGTCTGGACGACGTCGGGTTCGTGCTCGGCGAACGAGTCGCCGAGGCGTTCGATGAGCTCGTCCATCATCGCATCGAGGCCGACCTCGCGGACGATGCCCGCGATGCACTCGTCGGTCAGGATTCGTGTCGCGGCCATCGGATTTCGAACGTACCCCATCGTCTCGGATTTCTCTGATCGAGCGCGGCCTGAGGTGCCCTCGCATCGACCCCGAGGCCGACTCGGTGCAAGGGTTGGGCATGGATCTTCAGCTCTCCGGCAAACGCGTCGCTCGTCTCGGCGGGTCACAAGGGCCTCGGTCGAGCGATTGCGACTCGCTTGCTCGAGGAAGGTGCATCGGTGGCGATCTGCTGCCGCCGGCCCGACGAACTCGACGAGGCCGTCGAGACGCTCGGAACACTCGGCACGGTCGTCGGCCACATCTGCGACTTCTCCGATCCCGATGCGGTCCAGGCGTGGGTCGCCACCGCGGGCGAGGCGCTCGGCGGCATCGACATCTGCATCGGCAACGCGAGTGCGAGCGGACAGCGCGGCGAGGGGCCGCAGCCCTGGCAGAACAGCTTTGCCGTCGACATCTTGGGAACCGCGATGTTCTACGAAGCCGCCAAACCATTCCTGGTCGAGTCCGACGCGGCCGCCATCGTGCAGATCGCCACGATCACGGCCATCGAACACCACGACGTGCCGATCAGCCCGAGCTACGGCGCGAGCAAGGCCGCCACGATCAACTTGATCGCGCAGCTCGCTCAGCGATGGGGACCCGAGGGAATCCGCGCCAACACCGTGTCACCCGGGCCGATCCTCATCGAGAACGGCCGGTGGGACGACATCCGCGAACGGCTCCCCGAGTTGTACGAACGTGACCGCCTGATGCACCCTCTGGGACGAATGGGGACCGGCGACGAGGTCGCCGACGTCGTCGCCTTCCTCGCGTCGCCTCGCGCCAGTTGGATGAACGGCGCCAATCTCGTCGTCGACGGCGGCTACACCAAGCAGGTCGGCTTCTGACGCCGCTGGCCACCACCGGCACCATCGGATCAACCCGGCGATCGACCCGGACGCTCGACTGAGCGTCGAGCCACATGCACCCAACGTGTGAACCCGGCGCGCTTCCGCACGGTGCACACGTCGATCTCGGCGTATCCGGCAGCGTGGAGCCACAACGTGATGTCGGCTCGTGCGACGTAGACCGCCTCCGGCGCCAACTCGACCCCTCGTTCGAGAATGGCGCGAATGGTCGGTTCATCTGCTTCGATCGCGTGGCCGTACGGCAGATCGGTGACGATCGCGTCCGCGGGCTGGTCGTGCACACGCGAGTCCGCACGTGTCACGGTCGCGGCGTAGCCGAAGTGTGCGAGGTTCTCCCGGGTCATGCCGACCATCGCCGGCTTCCAGTCGACACCGTGTGCATCGAGGCCGAGCGACGCCGCCTCCAGCACGATCGAGCCCGCGCCGCAGCACGGGTCCAGCACCGAGCCCGCCGTGGGGACGAGGTTGACCAGTGCTCGCGCGAAGCGCCCGTCGAGCGACGACGACGTCGTCCACGGTTTCGAGTCGTGCCGGCGATATGACGCGTCCGTTTCCGAAACCACCTCGCCGAACAGCACTCGATCAGCGCCCGCGGCCACGACGAATCGGTGTCGCGGCCGTCTGAGGTTCGGGCCGTACGGAATCACGTCGGCGAGCGCGGTGGCCGCGCGCTGGGTCGAGCGATCGATGCGCCCCGACGGGTCGTGCACATCGATCCGGAACGCCTCTGCCGAAAAGTCCTCCTCGGCAACCGCTGCCACGAGGTCGGGGAACGAGCGGGCGCTGGCAATCACGGTGAGACCCTTCTGCACGTAGGCAGCTCGACCGACGCGGTCGATCGTGTCACACCCGGCGATGCCGTCGTCGTCGGGAATGCCGCCCGTCAAGCTCAGACACTCGGCTGCGATCAGTCCGTGGCGGTCGACGCGGGCGCAGATCGCCGCTGTCGGAACAGGTCGAGCTGCGGCCGTCACCGCCTCAGCATGTCGTGAATCAGGCGCCGATCGACGTTGCGAGGGTGTCGAGCCCCGGTCGCACGATCATCGTGTACGTGTCGGCGATCGCGACTTCGCGATGGTCCCGCTGTGCAGCGAGGCGAGCCGGGTCGCTGACCACGGCCATGAACGCCGCCTGGCTCGGGAACTGGTTGAAGCGGACCTGGTGCCAGGCTGCGCCCGTCACCGATGATCGTGCCCTCGACGGCGAACCAGCCCGAGATCCGCACGCCGTGGCGGAGGGCGACCTTGGCCGCTTCGCTCTGGTACTGCTCCATGTCGGTCGGCGTCGCATGCGCCGTCGGCGGCATCGTGGAACCGCAGCACGTGGACGACCATCGCCGGGCCGTCGTCGTCGGTCGGCGGGTGTGGGACGTCGGCCCAGTCGACGGGCGCGAACCCGGCCGGGGCGTCGGGCCGCGCCATCGGCTGGGTCCCCATCACGATCGTCGACTCCATGCCGGCGTCCTTGTGGTGGTGCGACTCCTGGAAGCTCGGCAGCGACTGCATGTCGATGAACGACTTGCGCGTCGGATACTTCACCACGCCGATCCGGTCCCACACCGTGCCGTCGCCGAGCAGCTGCTGTTCGACGTCACCGAAGAACACGGGCAGCTGCACCGACCGCAGCGAGCGAGTCGAGTGGCGAGTACAGTCGTCGGCTTCCTGTCCGCTGATCGACGACTCACGGCCGTCGGCGTAGTCGGCCACGCTCGCGGTACTTCATCAGGTTGACCATCCACACCGGACCGTCGGCATCGGGTGGGGTCGTCGCCAGCTTCATCGCCGTAGTCGCGGTCGATGGTGCCGTAGCGGGGCGCGGTGCTGCTCATGAGGTGCTCCCTTCTCGTCGGCGTCGACGAGGATCTGCATCATCTCCCGCGCCACCATCGGCCCGGCGTTCTGGTTCTGTCCGGTCACGAGGTTCCCGTCGACCACCCAGTGGTTGGCGAGCGGGTCACGGAACTTGGTCTCGCTCTCGAAGTCGCGCTCCGACGCCGCGCAGCTCGCGTTCGGGGTGGTGCGGCGTCGACTCGATACCGAGTTCCCGCACCTGTTTGTCGGTCACCGCCGAGATCCTGCGGCCCGCAACGAGCGGTGAACCGTCGGCCGCCTTGGCGTTGAGCAGTCCGAGTGGACCGTGGCACACGCCGCCCATCACGAGACCGGCGGCGTTCGCCTCGGTCATCTTCTCGCCGAGTGCCTCGGAGAAGCCGAAGTCGAACGCGGCACCCCAGCCACCGGCGAGGAACACGACGTCGTAGTCGGACATGTCGAGGTCGCCGATGGCCAGCGAGTCGGCGACCTTGTCGCGGAACTCGTCGTCGACCATGAACCGGTCGTCTTCGGGCGTCCGGATGACGGGCTTGAGCGACTTCGGATCGACCGCGATCATCCCGCCGCTCGGACTGGCGAGGTCGACGTCCATCCCGGCGTCGAGGAAGGCGTAGTACGGCACGGTCATCTCGCTGGCGAACACACCGGTCGGCTTCGCGATGTCGAGCCACGCGACGTTCGTGGCGACGACGAGGGCTCGCTTGCCCGCGAGGTCGAACGTGGTCGCGTCGGGATCATCCGGGTGCATGCCGAGCTTCTGGACGAGCTTGCGGAGCGGCGCGGGCGGGTGGGGGTGGTGTCTTGGTCATCGGTCCTGCTGTGGGTCGGCGTGACGCATACGGCCACGGGTGGTTGCGTTCGGGAACGGCACGGGCGCGTTCTTCCTTCAGCGCGGCTCGCATCCGGTCGAACACGTCGGCGAGCTGGTCGTGTCGACGTCGTGCCAGCGGTTGTGCGCTTCGATCGGATCGTCGTCGAGGTCGTACAGCTCCCACTGATCGGGCAGCGGCTCGGAGCGATACGTGTCGGGGCCGGGGCCGCCGCTCGCCGCGAGATGGCGCACGCCCGGTTCGGTCCACGTCGCCGGGTCGTCGAACACTCGGACCAGCTTCCAGAGGTCGCCGTCGATGCGATGCACGAGGCCCTCGAAGTTCGACGCGACGTGCGCAGGCGTGTTGATCCGCAGCGGCAACGGCGGCCTGGTGGTGCGCCGCAGGCGACGGGCGACACCGGACGCCCCGCTGTCGCCTTCGAGCATGTTGTCGTTCGTCATCAGGTACACGGCACGATCGCGGTCGGCGGTCGACGGTTCGTCGACGACCGGCATCAGGTTGGTTCCGGGCAGCGGATGGACCTCGGTGAAGTCGTTGCGCCAGCACGTCGGCCGCGATCGACTCGTCGATCCCGGCCGCGGCGAGCAGCGTCGGGACGATGTCGACGTGCGAGGTCGGCGCGCCGTCCACGACCGCGCCGGTCGTCGGTGCCGTTCCGACCCGAGCGATCGAGAACGGCACCCGGGTCGCCTCGTCGTACAGGTTGAACCACTTCTGGTGCAGTCCGCCGTGCGCGCCGAGCAGGTCGCCGTGGTCGGACGTCTGCACGATGACGGCGTCGGTGCCTTGCTCGGTGACGGCGCGCCGCACCCGGTCGAGCGGGGCATCGACCTCGGCGTGCAACCGGTGATAGAGGTCGCGGTACTCCTGCGCCTTCTTCGAGTACATCCCGGCGACAGCACGGACCGGCCCGTACCCGGAGGGGTACGTCTCGCGATACGCGATCTGTGCCGCCGGCTTCGTGGCGAGGTCCTCGTGCTGCGTGGGTGCCTCGGGGACGTGTGGCGGATCGAGCGGTGACGGCTCGATCGGGTTGCCGCCGTCGCGCCCACGCCGGGAAGAGGACGATGTCGTGTGGGTTGACGAAGCTCGCGACCAGGAGGAACGGACGCAGTGCGTCCGGATCGCCGGCCGCCCGGCGGGCGTAGCGATCCTCGAGCCATGCGACGACACGGTCGGCGATCAGCGGGATCGCGACGAACGCCGGCATCGCGCAGCTGGCCGCCGTGCGGTTCGGGGCCGATCCAACCGGAGAAGCCGAACGGGTCGAGCCGATCGGCGCGGCGGTAGGCCTCGACGCCATCGGGAAGGACGTTGCCGTCGTCGTCGTTCGTGTCGACCCGCTGTGCCCTCGGCATCGTGGAGGTCGGCGTGGGAGATGTGCCACTTGCCGTCGTAGTGGGTGTCGTAGCCGGCGGTGCGGAACCAGTGGCCGAGCGTCGGGACCTCGCCCTGTCGGAGCCACCGCATCCGCGAGTCGTCGGCCATCTTGCCGAGGCCGTCGGTCTGGGTGACGCCGTGGACCTCGGGATACTGACCGGTGAAGATCGTCGGCCGGCTCGGCACGCATGCGAGCGAGCCGGTGTAGTGGCGCCGGAAGTTGACGGCGTTGTCCTCGAACCACCGAGCGCCGGTGAGCGTCGTACGCCGCCAGGCGCGACGTCGTCGGACTCGTACGGGGGCGCCGCGCGCTCCTCGTCGGTCATGATCACGATCACGTCGGGCCGTGTCGCCTGCTCGCCGCTCATCGGTTGCCTCCCTGCTCGAGGTGTTCGGTGAGGCCGGCGATCATCTGCTCCGACGCGGCGGCCAGCCGACGCCCGACCGCTTTGGCGATCACCTGCTGAGGCGGCTTGGGTCCGGTGTCGATGTCGGTGGTGAGCAGGACCATCGTCGAGTCACCCGATGCTCCGAGTCGCCACGTGTTCGTGACCGACTTGATCACGGGCGGCAATCCGGTGATCCGGTACGACAGCGTGACCCCCGGCTCCCAGTTCTCGACCGTCTCGAGAATCGTCGTGCGATCGGTCTGGATGCGTCGAACCGTCCCGACGCCGTCAGCCTGCTCGGTCATCAGGCACGAGTGGTCGACGTTCGGCGCCCACGCGCTGATCGCTGCGAAGTCACTCAAGACATCCCAGACGGCATCGATGGGTGCACCGATCAGTCCGGTGCGTTCGACGGTGGTCATGGTGTCGCAGCCTCCAACTCGTTCATTTCGGGACCCGGCTTCGAGCGGCCGGCATCCAGTTCGGACCGGCGGTGGCATCGATCGCCTCGACGTAGCGGTCGCCCACCGGTTCGATCAGGTCGAGGAATCGACGGGTGCTCGGCCTCGCCGAGTGCACGCCACGCCACTGAACAGATCTCGTCGAGCCGTGACTCGAGCGCTCGCTTGTGCGCCCGACCCGCATCGTTCACGGCACCGCCGCTTGCGAAACCGCGGGACTCGAGCTCGGCAAAGGCGGCCTCGAGCGCTGCATCGTCGGCGCCCCGGCTGCGCGGCAGCCAGTCGTCGGCATAGTCCCGTGCCGCACCATCGAGGATGCCGGTCGCGGTGTCGCTCAGACCGTCCACGATCTGGAGCGCCCAATGCGTGTCGCCACGCCACTCCCGGATGCAGTTGACCGCGAGCCACGCGGACAGCAACGCGTCGTCGGGTCGCGGCCGCTCCCGCAGCGACGCCGCGAGGACACGGCCCGACATCGGCAGCGCATCGGCAGCGGCCCAGAGCTCCGGCGCCATGGCGGCGAGGTCATCGCAGACGTCGGGGGTGATGCGGCGAAGGCCGGCGACGACACCGGCATCGCGCGCTGCCGCGACCTCCTCGAACGTTGTCGCCTCGCGTGCATTGTCGAGGCTCATCGCGATGAAGCCCGGGTGGATCGAGTAGAACGCCGCCGCCACCGCCTGGTTGCCTGCGTCGGCGAGCGAGGCGCCCCGACTGGCGACGTAGTAGCTCCACGGATCGGCACCGAGCGCCGTGTAGCACTCGATCGCGGTGGGATCCCAGTAGATCCAACCGATCAACCGGTGCGAGGCGAACGCGGCACGGGCGGTCAACTCGTTCCACTCGGCTCGGCCAGTTCGGACATGCTCAGCCGCGCTCGATCGGCGTCGATGATGATCTGGGCGAGTTGCGGCGCTGCGTCCTCCTGGAAGAAGTGGTGCGCGTGTCTCGACCGTCACGTGAGGCTGGCCCTGCGGCGCCGGGGACCAACTGGAGGAACGGCTTGTCGCCGCCGGCGGTGACCGGGTCGCTGTCGCTGAAACAGCAGATGAGCGGCTTGTCCCACTGCGTGAAGACCTCCCACGCCGCCTTGTTGGCGGCGGCGGCCGGGTCGTCGGGCGACGTCGGCACGAGCGACGGGAAGATGCGCGCACCCGCCTTGTAGGTGTCGTCGGGGAACGGCGCGTCGTAGGCGGCGACCTCGCCGTCGGACAGCTCGGTGATCGTCGCGCTGTTGAGCAGGAACCCGATGTCGAACACCTCGGTGGTCTGGCTGAACTTCTGCCACGCCATGAACGCGTCGCTCGGCGCGTGTTCGCCCGTCGGGAGCCCGGTGTTGCCGATGACGACGCGCGCGAAGCGATCGGGGTTCTCCGCAACGAGGCGCAGACCGACGAGGCCACCCCAGTCCTGCCCGAAGAACGTTGCGTCGCGGAGGTCGAGGTGGTCGATGATCGCCGCCTGCATCCAGGCGACGTGGCGCTCGTAGGTGTAGTCGCTCTTCTCGCTCGGCTTGTCGGACTTGCCGAAGCCGACGAGGTCGGGGGCGATGACGCGCAAGCCCGCTGCGGTGAGGAGCGGGATCATCTTGCGGTACAGGTAGCTCCACGACGGCTCGCCGTGCATCGCCAGCACGACCGGCCCGTCAGCGGGACCCTCGTCGAGGTAGTGGACCCGCAGCGTGCCGCCGTCCTGGTCGTCGACGTCGACGTAGTTCGGTGCGAACGGGTAGTCGGGCAGATCGACGAACCGATCGTCGGGTGTGCGCAGTGTCTTCATGACTGTGCGTCTCGTGTTCCGGGTCTGGCGGGGTCGGGATGTCGACGCGATGCAGGTCGTCGCCGAGTTCGATCGTGCCGTCGAAGTGTTCGGCGGCGAGGGCGCGCCAGTCGTCCTCGGTGCCGCCCAGCGGCATCGGTGGGACGTAGTGCGTGAGGATCAGCGTCGCCGACGTCGGCCTTGGCGGCGGTCTGCGCGGCCTCTTCGGGCGACGAGTGGTAGTCGAGCGTGTCCTGCATGCGCTGCATCGGGATGTTGGCGATGATGTCCTTGCGGATCACGGTGTGGACCACCGCATCGGCGCCGGCACACAGCGCGTCGAGCCCCGCGCACGGCACGGTGTCGCCGGCGGCGACCACCGACGCTCCGTCGTAGTCGAACCGAAATCCGACGCTCGGCTCGACCGGTTTGTGGTCGGTCTGGCCGCACGTGATCGTGACCTTGCCGCCCTGACCGTCGGGCAGCTCGACGGCGCCCTCGGTCACTTCGATCACGGTCACCGGCGGGCGGTGGTCGAGATCCTCGTGGTGAGCGATGCGGTACCCGATGTCGGGTTCGAACGAGGCCAGCAGGTGGTCGACGACCGACTGCGTACCGACCGGACCGACGATCGTGAGCGGTGTCTCGGTGAACGTCATCACCCAGCGTGTGGTGATCACGTCGTTGAGGTCGGTGATGTGGTCGCTGTGCAGATGCGTGATCAGCACCGCGGTGAGGTTCGGTGCGCCGAGCCCGGTTGCAGCGAGACGCATCAGCACGCCACGACCGGCGTCGACCAGATAGTGCTCGGCCGCGGTCGCCTTCGCCGGCCGAGATGAGCGTGGCCGGACCGGCGCGATCGGCGACGGCATCGGCGACCCGGTGCCGAGCAACGTGACGGACAGACTCATCTCGCTCCGCGAACTGTCCGATGTCTGACCCGAACATGCGGGTGTCAGACACCCGTAACAGGTCATTGGCGACTCATTTCGGCTGCGGCTTCGGCATCGCGGGACTCGGCGTCCTGGCGGCTGAGCAGCTGGATCTCGACGTCGTGCAGCGTGCCCTCGAACGGGAACGGCGCCTCGTAGCGCGGCGACACCGCCGAGCCGTGGTCGTAGGCGACGCTCGGGCCGACCGACGACATCATCCGCATGAATCGATCGAGCTGGGCGTGACCGGCGGGCGTGCCGTCGACCACGACCGACATCTCGCCGGTCATGCCCGGCGCGACGTCGCAGGCTGACGACGAGCGTCGCGTCGCCGGCGGGGATCTCGACGTCGGACTCGAGGATCGTGTGTTTGTCGAACGCGTTGTAGTCGACGACCAGCTTGTCGTTCTGGATGAAGATCGACACACCCGAGTTCTCGGTGCCCGTTGCGAAGATCACACCTTCGTCACCCGGCTCGCGGGTGACACGGGCCGTGAGGTCGAACGACTTGCCACCGATCGCGGCCGAGGCCTGGCCGGGCATCGGCGACATCGGTGGACGGTAGACGTAGCGCATGTCGTCGGGGTGCGGTGAGTTCGGACGGAATCGAGCCCCGAACAACTCGAACATGCGGTCGTCGAGCGGCAGCACGCCGTGGCGTTCGGCCTCCTGCCACCACAGGTCGATCAACTCGGCAAGCCTGTCGGGCTCGGCCGCGGCGAGGTCGTTGCATTCCGACCAGTCGTCGCTCAAGCGATAGAGCTCCCACGGCTCGGTGTCGTAGTCGGCGTCCTTGCTGTGCTTGCAGACCGCCTTCCACGCCACGCCGTCGACCTCGTGGACGAGCGCCCGACTGCCGCCCATCTCGAAGTACTGCAGCGTGTTCGTCGGCCGGAGCGGACCCGTCACCGAGGACCGACGTGAACGAGTGACCGGTGACCGGGAAGCTGCTCGAGGCCGTTGTACGTCTCGGGCGGGGTGACGCCGACGAGGTCGTAGATCGTCGGCACGATGTCGGACACGTTGACGAACTGGTCGCGCAACTCACCGGCATTCGCGGTGTCGATCCTGCCCGGCGCGTGCACGATCAGCGGCACGTGCACGCCACCTTCGTGGGTGTTCTGCTTGTACCACTTGAACGGTGAGTTGCCGCACTGCGCCCAGCCCCACGGGTAGTTGGTGTGGCTGTGCGGTCCGCCGATGTCGTCGATCTGATCGATCATCGCGTCGCCGTCGTCGAAGATGCCGTTGAAGAACTTCATCTCGTGCATGACACCGAAGGGGCCGCCCTCCTGCGACGCGCCGTTGTCGGCCAGCACGACGAAGACGGTGTTGTCGAGCTGGCCCATGTCGCGCAGACCCTCGACCAGCCGGCCGATCTGGTCGTCGGTGTGATCGAGGAACGCAGCGAACGCCTCCTGGAGTCGTGCAGCCACCTTCTGCTGGTTCTCGGGCAGGTCGTCCCAGGCGTCGACGCCCGGATTGCGCGGCGCGAGCTGCGTACCTTCGGGGATCACGCCGAGTTCGAGCTGACGTTCGTACCAGCGTTGACGGACGACGTCCCAGCCTTCGTCGTACCTGCCGCGGTACTTCTGCAGGTAGCGCTCCGGCGCCTGGTGCGGGGCGTGGGTCGCACCGAACGGCACGTACGCGAAGAACGGGCGATCGGGCCGCACACCCTTGCTGTCGCTGATCATCTTCATCAGCTGGTCGATCATGTCCTCGCTGACGTGATAGCCGTCTTCCGGGCCGCCCGGCGGTTCGATCGGGTGGTTGTCGCACACCAATTCGGGGTGGAACTGGTCGGTCTCGCCTTCGAGGAACCCGTAGAACCGGTCGAAGCCGCGAGCGAGCGGCCACTGGTCGAACGGACCCGGCGGCAGAGCACTGCTCCATCGGCGCGAGGTGCCATTTGCCGACGCAGAAGGTGGAGTACCCCTCACTCCGCAAGACCTCGGCAACGGTGGCCGCATGGTTGCTGATGTGGCCGAGCTGGTTCGGGTACCCGGTGCGGAAGTTCGACACCGCCCGCATCCCGACGGCGTGTTGCGAGCGCCCCGTGAGCAACGAGGCACGCGTCGGCGAGCACAGGGGCGTCACGTGGAAGTTGGTGAACTGCAGCCCTCCGGCTGCGAGCGCGTCGACGTTCGGGGTGTCGATGTCGGAGCCGTAGCAGCCGAACTGCGCAAAGCCCGTGTCGTCGAGCAGCACGAGCACGACGTTCGGTGCGTCCGCGCCCGGATGCGGCGGATCGTCGAACCACGCCTCCGAATCGGCGATCGTGCGACCGATCGTCCCCTCGAATCGTGATGCTCTGGTCATGTGGTCTGCTCCATGAGTTCTGACCCGGGAACCCACACCGCGAGCAGTGCGTCGAGTGCGGTGATCCAGGTCTTGCTGATCTGACGGGGAGTGCGGGCATGGGCGCTGCTCATCACGTCGAAGGCATCCGGTGATGTCATTGCGTCGATCACGGCAACCAGGTTCGCTGCCTCAGCCGGGGAGAGCCGATCCAGCTCGGCCGCAAACCGTTGGCGCGCCTGGTCGGCCAGGCGGCCACGAAGGCGGGCCACGCCCTCGACCATCGGCTCGTGATCGAGTGCCCGCGCTCGCCCGATGCGCATCAGCCCACCCGCCGCTGCGTACAACTCGACGCGCATCCGAACATGTGAGCGGATCCGCTCGGAGAGGTCACCGCACGCGTCGTCCACCACGAAGAGACGAGCGAACCGCGGTTCGAACGACTCGAGTGCCTGATGCTGCAGGTCGGCCAACCCGTCGAAGTTGCGGAACACCGACGACACCGAGACACCGGCGCGGTCGGCGATGTCCTCGACCTGTGGCGGCACCTTGCCCTCCTGGACGAGCCCGAAGACCGCGTCGATGATCGCGGCCCGACTCCGCTCGCGGCGGGCCCGGCGCCCGTCCTGCGCGATGTCGTCGGCCATGCCGGCACCTTAGAAGATCCCGGACCACAATTGCGAGTTGGACTCGCAGAACAGGGGGGGCTGGCCGCTCAGTCCGGCGGCTCAGTCGAGGTCGGTGACGATGACATCCGCCCGGTGGCGCGTCTCGTCGACCAACGCGGCGTTCCGTTCGTCGGACGTGCGGACGAAGTCGATCGCTTCGTCGCGCGGCTTGCCGAACTTCACGTGTCGCGCGACGAGTCGCTCGATGCGCACGTCCTCGTCGACTTCGAGGAACAGCACGGCATCGAACTCACGCCCGAGGCGAGCCCATGGCTCGTCGGCGAGGAGCAGATAGTTGCCCTCCACGAGGACGACGCGGGCCGTCGCGCCGACCCGAATCTGATCTGCGACCGGTTCATCGTTGGTACGGTCGAACGCCGGGAACCAGACGTCGTCACGGGCCACGCGAAGGCGAGCGACGGCCTCGACGAAGTCAGCAGCGGCGAACGTCTCGGGCGCGCCCTTGACCGCGCGCAACCCACGTTCGTCGAGCACGGAGTTGGGCAGGTGGAAACCGTCCATCGGAACCACCGGCGCAGCGAGTTCGGATGACAACTGCGAAGACAGCGTGGACTTCCCGCTGCCGGGCGCTCCCGTCACACCCACCAGGTACCGGTCGGACCCGATCGCCTGCCTGCGGATCCACGCCGCGGCCGCATCCGCGCGAACGTGTTGTTGCGTCACGGAGACCACACGATCATGCCGCGGCAGCGCCGGTCATGATCGCAACAGCCTCGGCCATCGTGTGCGAGTCGGGGGTCACCACGGTGGCGCGCTTTCCGAGCCGCTGGATGTGAATGCGATCGGCCACCTCGAAGACGTGGGGCATGTTGTGGCTGATGAGGATCACCGGAAGCCCGCGATCGCGCAGATCGCGGATGAGCTGCAGCACTTGTCCGGACTCCTTGACGCCGAGCGCCGCCGTCGGCTCATCGAGAATCACGACCTTGCTGCCGAACGCCGCCGCGCGAGCGACCGCAACCGCTTGGCGCTGACCGCCCGACAGGGTCTCGACTGCCTGCGTGATGTCTTGCAGCGTTCCGATTCCGAGTTCATCGAGCGCCGCTTTCGCTTCACGCCGCATGCCGCGCCGATCGACCTTTCGAAAGATCGTCCCCAACGGGCCGGCCTGACGCTTCTCGCGTCCGAGGAACATGTTCTCGGCGATGTCGAGCGCAGGAGCAACGGCAAGCGTTTGGTACACGGTCTCGATACCGGCCGCTTGGGCATCGGGAGGTCCCTTCAGGGTCAGCCGCTCGCCGTACAGGTACATCTCGCCCTCGTCGGGGACCATCGCGCCGGACAGACACTTGATGAGCGATGACTTGCCGGCGCCGTTGTCGCCGATGACCGCAAGAACTTCTCCGGGGTACAGCTCCAGGTCGGCGCCGCTCAGCGCGGTCACGCGCCCGAACCGTTTGACCAGCCCGCGAGCTTCGAGGACCGGCTGGACGTTCGTGTCGACCACATCCGGCGCGCCGGACGCACCGTCGAGGTTCGTGTCGGGGACGTCGCTCATTTTCCTACCCTTCGGATCCAGGTGTCGAGTGCAACGGCGAACAAGATCAGCAGCCCGATCGCGAGGTTCTTGTAGAACGCATCGACGCCGGCGAGGCTGAGCCCGGTGTCGAACATCGTGACGATGAGTGCGCCGATGAGCGTCCCCACCAGTCGGCCGCGGCCGCCGAAGAGGCTGGTGCCGCCGATCACGACCGCCGTGATCGTCTCGAGGTTGATGTCCGTCGCTGCATTGCTCGAAGCGGACAGCGACCGACCGAGTTGAACCCAGCCGCCGATCGCATAGAAGAGACCGGCGACCATGTACACGCTGATCAGCACGTTGCGCGTGTTGATGCCCGCGAGTCGCGACGCTTCCGCGTCGTCACCGGTGGCGTAGACGTGGCGGCCCCACGCCGTACTCGACAGGATGTAGCCGAAGACGATGTAGAGCACGAGTGCGAGGAGCACGCCGGTGGTGATCCGCATCGAGCCGATCGAGATGCCACGCCCGAGCACGAGCAGCAGCCCCTCCGCGACGTCGCGGGTTTCCGGATTGTCACCGAGCAGCTCCTTCGGCGTGGTCTGCGCCCTGCTGTACACGTTGCCGAGCGATTGGTAGACGTAGAACGTCCCGAGCGTGACGATGAAGGGCGGAAGGCTGAACCTCGTCACCAACCCACCGTGAATCGCACCGAGGAACAACCCCAGGAGCACGCCCAGCAGCAACCCGACGATCGGGGAGACCGGTTCGATCACCCACCCGACGATCGGCACCGTCGCCCCGAACGCGACCATGCGTGCCATCACGAGATGCACCAGGATCATCGCCGTGCCGATCGACAAGATCGATTCCGGCCGTCAAGATGACGAGGGTCTGGCCGATCGCCAGAGTGGCGAGCACGGCGGTTTGCTGCAGCATGATGCCGATCGTGCTCGGCTGCTGGAATCGGCCGTCACCGAGCGCCGTGAAGACCAGACCGGAGACGATCAGGACCAGGGCGGGGCTGAGCACGGGATACTTGTGGAGTGCGTGCTGAATTCTGTCGAGCGGTGTTCGAGACTGGCTGAGCAATCCCGTGGCGTCGTCGGTCGTGAGTGCCGGCGATGCGTCGTCGGTGGTCGTCATGTGTCCCCCCGAACAAATGAGTCGTGCGGCCCGATGCGGACCCTATGAGCATGGTGTTGTCGTACGCAATGGCGGGGCGGCCGGCTCGCCGCCCGCCCCGCCATCCTTGTGTGTGTGTTCTCTCCGTCGAAACCCAGCGCCGCAGCGACGCAGGGTCAGGTCAAACGATCAGCCCCAGCAGATCTCCTTGCCCTCGGCGACCGAGATGCTCTCGACGCCGTCGACGGCAGTGTCGGCCACGAGTGCGACGCCCGTGTTGAAGAAGTCGAGCCCATCGGTGGGCTGGGGAGCCTCTCCGCCATCGGCGAGGTTCCTGATCGCTTCCATGCCGAGCGTGGCCATGGCACCGGGGTACTGCTGTGCGGTGGCACCGATGACGCCTTCTTCGACCAGCCGCAGGCCCGGATCGCACCCGCCGTCGACGGACACGATGATCACACCCTCGGCGGAACCTGCCGCCGTCAAGGCATCGAACGCACCCTGTGCCGCCGGCTCGTTGATCGTGTAGACGACGTTGATGTCCGGGTTCTGGGCGAGGCACGTCTCCATGGCGGTGCGACCACCGTCGACGGCACCGTTGGTCGGCTCGTGGCAGACGACTTCGTAGTCGCCACCGTTGTAGCTGCCGGTCGCCGGCTCATTGCCGTTGCCGGACGTGTCGACCTCGTCGATGATCCCCATGCCGATCAGGAACCCCTGGTCACGGAAGTAGTCGACCGAGACGACCTGGTCGTTGAACAGGTCGAGCATGGCGATCGTCGCCTTCTCGCCACCGAGCGTGCCGGCAGTCCACTGTCCGATGAGCTCGCCGGCGAGTTGGTTGTCGGTGGCGAACGTGATGTCGACCGCGTCGGCCGGGTTCGGCGGCGTGTCGAGGGCGATGGTGTACAGGCCGGCGTCGCGTGCGGCTTCGAGGGCCGGCACGACAGCATCGCCCGTTGGGGTGATGAGGATGCCGGCGTCGCCGCGGGCGACCGCGGCCTCGATGGCGTCGATCTGACTCTGCGTGTCGCCGTCTTCCTGGCCGGCGGCCACGGTCAGGCTGACGCCGAGCGCCTCGGCTTCGGCCTGAGCAGAGTCGGCCATCGACACGAAGAACGCGTTCGACGTGTTCTTGAGGATCAGCGAGACGCCGACCTCGCCCGCGCCGGCTGGCGCGGCGTCGCCGTCACCCTCGGCAGCGGTGGCTTCGGTCGTGTCGGTCTCGGCCGCAGTGGTGTCCTCGGGCGTGTCTCCGCCCGCATCGTCGTCGCTGCCGCACGCTGCGAAGACCAGCGCTGCTGCCGTGACGATCGCGGCAAGCCGGCGACCTCGGAATGGTGAACTCTTCATGATTCCCCCTCAGGTGATGAAGCACGCTGCCTGGCGACAACGTTGTCAAATCGGACAGTACGCCGATGCTGACAACGTTGTCAAGAGGGACGACGCGTTCTTGACAACGTTGTCAGATGAGGACAGACTGCGGTCGTGGAACCCGGCCATCGAACGACACGGCCACGGGCCTCCTGAGAGCGGGGTAGAGCGGACAACGTGGTGCAACAGAAGCGACCAACCATGCGTGACGTGGCCGAGCGGGCCGGTGTGAGCTTCAAGACGGTGTCGCGCGTCGTCAACCGGGAGGGTGGCGTCAGCGACGACCTGCTGGAGCGCGTCGAACTCGCAATCGCCTCCCTCGGCTACCAACCGGACGAACTGGCGCGTCGCCTTCGCCGCCGTGACACGCTCACCGGATCGATCGGCTTTGTGGTCGTCGACGTCTCGGACCCATTTCTCTCCTCCGTCCTGCGGGGAATCGAAGAAGTGGCGAGCGCCAGCGACTCGATCGTCATGGCGGGCAGCACCGACGGCGACAACGACCGCGAGAATCAGTTGATCAGCGCCTTCGTGTCTCGCCGAGTCGACGGCATGATCGTCGTTCCGGAGGGATCGATCCGTGGCGCGCTCGCCATCGAACTGGAGCGTCGCGGCACCGGTCGTCTTCGTCGACCTCGAACTGCCCCGGACAACGGTCGATCTCGTTCGCAGCGACCACCACGGTGGCGCCGTCGCCGCGACTGAACATCTGATCGCCCGCGGCCACCGCGACATCGCGTTCTTCGGGGACTATCCGGAGATCTCGTCGTCGCAATTCCGTCGGACCGGCTACGTCGAGGCACTCGAACGTGCCGGCATCGACATCCGCGAGAACCGCATCGTGCAGGAACGGCTGCGACCCGGCCAGTGGAGAACGCTGATCCGTTCGTACCTCGAACAGCCGGAGCCGCCGACAGCCATCTTCTCGGCGCAGCACTACGCGTCGATCGGATGTGCCCAAGCCCTGCACGACCTCGACCTTCATCACTCGATCGCGCAGATCGGCTTCGACGACATCGAGCTCGGCGACGTCATCACGCCGGGGATCACGACGGTGCCACAGCAGCCGGTCGAGCTCGGGCGCCGCGCAGCGCAGCTGCTGTTCGAACGCATCGCGGATGCGCGCGGTCTTCAAGACAGAGATCCTCGACTGCGCCATCGTCCAACGGGGGTCCGGTGAGATCCCACCGACGCGCAGCACCGCGCCATGACGCGCAACTTCCTCGTTCCGGTCACCGTGTGCATCGGACGGCCCGTTGCCGAGAACCCGACCCAGGTGATGGTCGAAGCCGCGTACTCATCGCTCGGCCTCGACTGGCGTTACATCACGCTCGAGGTGGCCCCGAGCGACCTCGCTGACGCGGTACGCGGGATCCGAGCCATGGGGTTCGTCGGATTCAATTGCACCATCCCGCACAAGGTCACCGTCATCGAGCATCTCGACGAACTCGGCGAATCGGCCGCCGTGATGCACGCGGTCAACTGCGTGGTTCGGCGAGGCGACCGTCTGGTTGGCGAGAACACCGACGGCAAGGGCTTCGTCGAAGCGGTCCGCCGGCGACGGGACCCGCTCGGCTCAGAGGTGACGATGATCGGAGCAGGTGGTGCTGCCCGCGCGATCGCTGTCGAGCTGGCGGTCGCAGGGATCGCTCGGCTCCGCATCGTCAACCGGGACACCGAACGCGGCGCCGACCTCGCAGCGCTCGTGGACGCGGCATTCCCGGCAGTTTCCGTCGAGACGACAGCGCTCGGGGCCCGCTACCGAGTTCCGGCGAGCACCGACGTGTTGATCAACGCAACCTCGGTCGGCTTGCACCCGAACATCGACGACGAACTCCCACTCGATCTCCACGACGTGCGCTCGGACTGCCTCGTGGCCGATGTTGTCTTCAATCCGGCGGACACGCACTTGCTCAGACACGCCCGCACGATTGGCTGCGACACCATCGACGGTGTCGAGATGCTCGTCGGACAGGGCGTCATCGGCGTCGAGTACTGGACCGGTCGGACACCCGACCGCGGTGTGATGGTCAGCGCGCTGACATCGGTTCTCTGACCCGATCCGTGGTCGGGACCGCTGGCAACATGGCGTCATGGCACGGCCATCTCCTCGTCCACGCGACCTCCCGATCGTCGACTTGATGGTCGAGCTGCCACGTGGTGGTGCGGGGATGGGCATGGACCAGGCCCGACGTCTGCTGAAAGACGCTGGCAGCGACGAGTTCGCACACCATCCGGCGGAGTACCTGTTCAAGGACGCCGGCGACCAGATGGGCACCGAACTGACGATCGACGGGCTCGTCGCGCTGATGGACACCCACGGCATCACCACGGCCCAGATCGATGTCGACCCCCGCCACCCCGAGGCGTCGCACGAGATCTTCGAGCGGTTCCCCGGGCGCTTCTTCGGCTCGGTGGGCATCGACCCCAACCTCGGCATGAAGTCGCTGCGGTCGATGAAGTCCGCCGTCGAGTCACACCCTGCAATCCGCTCGGTGTCGGCCGCACCCTGTCTCTACGCGCCCCAGGTCGCCAATCGACGCGCCACAGATGTACCCGTTCTACGCGGCGTGCTGCGAACTCGACGTCCCGATGAACATCCTCGCGGGCGTGCCAGGGCCGCGGGTGCCGTTCGACTGCCAGCGCGTCGATCGCATCGATCCGGTCTGCTACGACTTCCCCGAGCTCAAGCTCGTGATGCGGCACGGCTGCGAACCGTGGGAGGCACTCGCGGTCAAGCTCATGTTGAAGTGGCCGAACCTGTACTTCTCGACCACGGCGTTCGCACCCAGGTTCTACCCGCAGGCGATCGTCGACTACGCAAACACCCGCGGCACCGACAAGGTGATGTTCGCCGGCTACTACCCAGGCCTCAGCTGGGACCGGGTGATCGGAGAACTCGACCAGGTGGGCTTCCGGGACAAGGTGTGGGAACCATTCCTCGCGGGCAACGCCCGTCGCGTGTTCGGCCTCGACGACCTCTGACGTAACCCTGCTTTCCAGCGGTTCCACTAGGTTCGCCGACGCATGCAGAAATGGCGCCCGCTCATCGTCTTGTCCCTGGCGCAGTTCCTGATGGTGCTCGATCAGGCGGTCATGAGCGTGGCCATCAGCCAGCTGGTCGACGATTTCGACACCACGGTCACGACCATCCAGGCCGTCATCACCCTCTATGCGCTGGTGATGGCCACCCTGATGATCACCGGCGGCAAGATCGGCGACATCATGGGTCGCCGACGAGCGTTCGTCGTCGGACACGTCATCTATCTCACCGGCTCGGCGCTCACGGCCGCGTCGTGGAACGTGCCGTCGCTGCTGTTCGGCTGGTCGATTCTCGAAGGCGTGGGTGCGGCGCTGGTGCTCCCGGCGCTCGTTGCGCTGTTGGCGGCCAACTACCAGGGGCGTGACCGGATCACCGCGTTCGGCGTGATCGGTGGCGTCGCCGGCGTGGGCATCGCCGCCGGGCCGATCGTCGGTGGGTTCTTCACGACGAACCTGTCCTGGCGGTGGGTGTTCGTGGGCGAGGTGATCGTCGCGTGCATCATCGTGCTCTCGTCCCGATTGATCGTCGACGCGAAGCTCGTCGGTCGCCGCCCGAACCTGGACGCCGTCGGCTCGGTCCTGTCCGCGATCGGGCTCGGGCTCGTCGTGTTCGGGATGCTCCAGGCGAGCTCCTGGGGGTGGATCACGCCGAAGGAGTCGCCGGTCGAGCCGTTCGGCTTTGCCCTCACGCCGTTTGTGGTGTTGGCCGGCGGCATCGTGCTCTGGCTGTTCGTGCGCTGGCAGCGTCACCGCGAACGCAGTGGCCAGGACCCGCTCGTCCGACTCGAGCTGCTGTCGGTGAAGCCGCTGCGTTCCGGGCTGGCCTGCTTCCTCAGTCAGAGCGTGATCCTGCTGGGGATCTTCTTCATCCTGCCGCTGTATCTCCAGATCGTGCTCGGTTTCGATGCGCTCGAGACCGGGATCAAGATGCTCCCGATCTCGATCGCGATGTTCGTGACGTCATCGAGCGGCCCGGTCCTCGCCGGCCGTTTCGGACCGAAGCGCGTCGTGCAGGCCGGCTTCTCCCTGCTGATCCTCGCCTCGTTCTGGATGCTCCAGTCGATCGAGCCCGAGCTCGAAGGGATGGCGTTCGGAGCTGCCCTCGCGGTGCTCGGCATCTCGATGGGGCTGATCTCGTCACAGCTGGGCAGCGTGATCCAGTCGTCCGTCGGCCCGGCGGACCGCAGCGAGGCCGGCGGTCTGCAGTACACCGCGCAGCAATTGGGCTCGGCGGTCGGTACCGCACTGATCGGTGCGGTGGTCATCAGCTCGCTGGTCGCAGCGTTCGTCACCAACATCTCGAACGAGCCGAACATCCCGGCCGAACTCAGCGACGCGATCGAAGTCGAGGTCGGGGCCGGGGCGAGCTTCGTCGCCGCCGATGCGGTCGAGGAGACGCTCGTCGAAGCAGGGGTCGCCGACGACGACACGGCGGCCGTCGTCGCCGAGTATCGCGAGGCACAGCTCAATGCCCTGAAGACCGGGCTGCTCCTCGCCGCGCTGCTGTCCGTCGTGTCCCTGGCGTTCACCGCACAGCTCCCGGGCCGTGACGAGAGCGAGGCAGCGGACGAACTCGCACCCGTTTCCACCTGACCCGCGATCGCGGCAAGGATGGATTCCGATCGGCGTGTCGGCACGTCGGCAACCGCAGAGGAACACATGACGTGAAAGCTCCACCGTTCAGCTACCACCGACCCGTGACCCTCGACGAGGCGCTCGACCTCCTCGTCGAACACGGCGACGACGCGAAGATCCTCGCCGGCGGCCAGAGCCTGATCCCGCTGATGGGACTGCGGATGGGCCGCCCGGCACACGTCGTCGACATCGGCCACGTTCCCGGTCTCGCCGAGATCACCGTGAACGACGACGGATCCGTGACGCTCGGCGCACTCGTCCGCCACGAGCAGGCCAAGACCTCGCCGGTCGTCGCCGAGCACGCGCCGCTGATCGCCCGGACGATGCCGTGGGTCGCACACCGGGCGATCCGCACGCGCGGCACCGTGCTCGGCAGCATCGCCCACGGCGACCCGGCCGCCGAGATGCCCGCCGTCGTCATCGCCACCGGCGCCACCCTCGTGGCGACGTCGGCAGCGGGCCGCCGCGAGATCGCCGCCGACGACTTCTTCGAGGGCTACCTCGACACGGCGTTGCGCGCGGACGAGATCCTCACCGAGGTGACGTTCCCGGCGTGGCCGACGAACGCCGCCGGATCGGTCGTCGAGGTCGCCCGCCGACACGGCGACTACGCCCTCGTCGGCGTCGTGACCCGCCTCGAGGTCGACGACGACATCGTCACCGATGCGGCGCTCGCGTTCTTCGGGGCCGCCTCGACCCCGATCCGGGTGCCGGCGGCCGAAGCGGCGCTCGTCGGCGCCGCGCCCACACCGGATGCGTTCGCAGCCGCCGCGCAGATCGTGTCGGCGGAGCTGAACCCGCCCGCCGACATCCACGGCAGCACCGCCTACCGCAAACATCTCGCCGGCACCCTCACCCGCCGCGGCCTCGACGCCGCGGTCGCCACGATCGGAGCACCCGCATGAGCGACGCCACCACAACCACCGTCTCTGCCGGCACCACCACGAGTCGGCGGCGGAGCGGACCGCGGGCGGCAGCGTGATCAACGTCGGCTTCACCGTCAACGGCACACCGCAGCAGGTGACCGTCGAGGCCCGCCGCACGCTGAGCGACGTGATCCGCGAAGACGTCGGGCTCACCGGCACCCACCTCGGCTGCGAACACGGCGTGTGCGGTGCCTGCACCGTGCTCGTCGACGGCGAGCCCGCCCGCTCGTGCCTCATGTTCGCCGGACAGGCCGAGGGCGCCGACATCACCACGATCGAGGGCCTCGCACAACCGGACGGCTCGCTCCACCCGATCCAGCAGGCGATGATGGACGCCCACGGCTTCCAGTGCGCGTTCTGCTCACCCGGGTTCCTGATGAGCGCCGTCGCCCTCCTCGACGAGAACCCGGACCCGACCACCGCCGAGATCCGCGAGGAACTGAGCGGCAACCTCTGCCGCTGCACCGGCTACCAATCGATCGTGGCGGGTGTCGAACGCGCCGTCGAGATCATGAGGACCGAGACGAAGGGAGACGCGTCATGACCGTCACCGAGCAGGCCACCGGCACCAACAGGTCCGGCCTCGTCGGACAGAGCGTCAAGCGGGTCGAGGACGACCGACTGCTCACCGGCAACGGCCGCTACGTCGCCGACGTCGCGCCCGACGACGTACTGCAGGCCGTGTTCCTGCGCAGCCCGCTCGCACACGCACACATCGCATCGATCGACGTGAGCGCCGCGCGCACGCGCGCCCGGTGTCGTCGCCGTGTTCACCGGTGCCGACATCGAGGAGCTGACCCACCCGTTCCCGCCGTTCTCGATGATGCCCGACCTCTACACGCCGCTGTACTACGCGCTCAGCAAGGACACGGTGCGCATGGTCGGCGACCCGGTCGCCATCGTGATCGCCGAGTCGCGACACCTCGCCGAGGACGCGATCGAACTCATCGACGTCGACTACGACCCGCTCGACTCGGTCGCGTCGATCGCCGACGGGCTCGCGTCCGACAAGCCGTCAGCTCTGGGAGAAGGCGAAGGGCAACGTGCTCTACGACCACGTCGACACGTTCACGCAGGCGGCCGGGGCAGACGCGACATCGTCCGATGTCGACGCGATCTTCGCCGCCGCCGACCGGGTGATCACCGAGCGGCTGTCGTGCCCGCGCCAGTCGAACCAGCCGATGGAGACCCGCGGCAGCGTCGTCGAAGTCGACCCCGACACCGGCCACATGACGATTCGCAACGCCACGCAGTCGAGCCACGCGCTCCGCTGGATCGGCGCCGCGCTCACCGGCAAGCAGCAGACCCGCAGCGCCGTCAAGGAGTTCGTCACCAACAAGCAGCGACGCTCCGGCTTCGTCACGGGCGCAAAGGAGTTCTTCGCGGCGAACGCCGAAGGACTCAAGTCGCAGGACAACGACGGCATGAAGAGTCAGCTCAAGGCCGACAAGTCGTTCCTCAAGCACGCGAACCTGATCGGCCTCGGCCTGCTGGGCCGGGACCGCTACCCCGACGTCATCGCAGACGACATCGGTGGCGGGTTCGGGTCGAAGGGGTCGATCGCACGCGAAGACATCGCGCTGATCGCCGCAGCCGGCGAGCTCGGCCGCTCGGTGCGCTGGATCGAGGACCGTGTCGAGAACCTGATGGACGGCGGCCAGGCCCGCGAGGAGGACCTCACGGTGTCGATCGCCGTCGACGACGACGGCACGTTCCGCGGGCTCCGCGTCGACCTCGTGGTCGACCAGGGCGCCTATCCCGGGTTCCCGGTCGGAGCGCCGTCGGCGACGCGGATGATGAAGGTGATGTTCCCCGGGTCGTACCGCTGGGACGCGTTCGAGATGCGCACGCGCATCGTCGCCACGAACAAGGGCAAGTACATCGCGTACCGCGGACCGTGGGCGAACGAGACCTGGGCGCGCGAGCGGATGATCGACGTGGCGGCGAACGCGCTGCGGATGTCGCCGGCCGAGGTGCGGCTGAAGAACATGATCGGCGAGGACCAGATGCCGACGGCGATGATCACCGGGCCGATGATCGACGAGACGATGTCGACCAAGAAGACGCTCGAGCGGGCGCTCGAACTGCTCGACATCGACCAGTTCGCACGCGATCGGGAGGCTGCCCGAGCCGACAACCACTACCTCGGCCTGGGCATCGCGAGCTACCACGAAGCGGCACCGGGCCCGCCCGGCTACTGGGACTTCATCAGCCCCGGAACCGAGACCCTGCTCGCCGAGCAGGCACAAGCGACGGTCGAAGCCGACGGATCGGTCGTCGTCTACACGTCGCAGATGCCGCACGGCCAGAGCCACGAGACGACGTACGGCCAGGTCGTCGCCGACGAACTGGGCGTCCCGATGGAGGACGTGAAGGTCGTCTTCGGCGACACCCGGCGGACGCCGTTCGGGCTCCTCGGCACCGGCGCGAGCCGCGGCGGGCCGATCGGCGGCGGCGCGCTCAAGTACGCCTCCCGCGAGGTCCGCCAACAGATCATCGACGAGGCGGCGAAGATGCTCGAAGCCGATGCGGCAGACATCGAGATCATCGACGGCAACATCCACGTCGCCGGTGTCCCCGCGCGTGGCATCGACGTTCGCCGAACTCGCCGCCAACGTCGTCGGCGACACCGAGGCGGACACGGCGTTCGACGCGACGTTCGCGTACGGCGGCAAGGGCGACGGCGGCTGGTCGGTCGCCACCCACGTCTGCATCGTCGACGTCGATCTCGACACCGGCAAGGTCACGTTCCCGCGGTACCTCGTCGTCGAGGACTGCGGCCCGATCATCAACCCGGCGATCGTCGACGGACAGGTCCGCGGTGGCGTGGCCCAGGGCATCGGCGCCGTGCTGTACGAGAAGGCGACCTACGACGAGGACGCCAACCTCCAGTCGGCGACCTACATGGACTACCTGATCCCGACGTCGATGGAGATCCCCGAGATCGAGGTGCACCACATGGAGACGCTGTCAGCCGGCGGCGAGAACGACTTCCGCGGTGTCGGCGAGGGCGGCATGATCGGCGCCCCGGCGGCGATCACCAACGCCATCGAGGACGCGCTCTCACCGTTCGGGGCCCGCGTCACGTCGCAATATCTGCCGCCCACGACGATCCTCGAACTCGCCGGGGTGATCCCGGTCGAGTGACGCCGTCACGCGGTGGAGCCGCCGTCGACCACGAGGACGTGGCCACTGACGAAGTCGGCAAGACCGCTGACGAGGAAGAGCACGACGCGGGCGATGTGATCCGGTTGGCCGGCCATGCCGACCGGGTTGGCCGCGATCCGCTTGTCGATGTCGATGCCACCGGCACGCAACGGCTCGAGCTGCTCCTGCACCCCGGGTGTGTCGATCACGCCGGGCGCGATGGCGTTGACCCGGATGCCCCGCGGCCCGAGTTCGTGGGCGAACGCACGGGTGAGCGCGATGACCGCCGCCTTCGATGCGCTGTAGGCCGAGATGTTCGCGCCGCCGCCCAACCCCGCGATCGAGGCCAGGTTGACGATCGACCCGCCGCCGGTCATCCGGTTCGCAGCCTCACGAGCCACACTGAACTGCGCGCGCACGTTGACGTCGAGCATCCGCGCGACGAACTCGTCGGTCGCCTCGAGCATGGGGCCGGTCGTCGGGAAGATGCCCGCGTTGTTGACCACGATGTCGACCGCGCCGCCGCCGGCAGCCACCTCCAGTGCGGCGATCACGGCGTCCGTGTCGGTCACGTCGCACACCACGCCCGTCGCTCCGAAGCCCTCGGCGAGCGTGATGACGTCGGGATCGAGGTCGCCGACCGTCACGCTCGCACCGGCTTCGACAAGGCGACGGGCGACCGCAGCGCCGATGCCCCTCGCGCCTCCCGTCACGAACGCACGCCGGCCGCGGAGGTCGACGAGCTCGGAGATGGACGACTCGCGTGCTGCCATCGCGCCGACGTTACGGACCGGGGAGTGCGGTCCCGAAGCCGGACTGGCAACGCCGACGTGCTGGAATGAGGGCGATGACGGCACTCGACCTCACTCCGAGCGGGCAGGCGTGCGGCGCCACGGTGCGCGGCCTCGACCTCCGTGCCGTCGATGATGCGACGATCGCGGCGATCCGTGCGGCCTGGCTCACCCACAAGGTGCTCGCGTTCCCCGACCAGAATCTGACCGACGACGACCTGGCGGCGTTCACGCTCCGCTTCGGACCGTTCGGTGACGATCCGTTCTTCGCCTCGATCGACGGACATCCCCACGTGGCAGCGATCATGCGGACCGCCGACGAGACGTCATCGTTGTTCGCCGAGAACTGGCACGCCGACTGGAGCTTCCAGGAGTTCCCGCCCGACGGCACGTGCCTGTACGGCAAGGTGATTCCGCCGACCGGCGGCGACACGCTCTATGCCGACCAACAGGCCGCGCTCGCCGCGATGCCCGACGACCTCCGGGCTCGGATCGACGGACGCACGGCGATCCACTCGGCCCGTGGCGGCTATGCCCCCGACGGGACCTACGGCGACGACGACACCGCCGAGCGGTCGATGCGGATCCGACCCAGCGCCGACGCGTACGCGACGCAGACGCACCCGTTCATCCGCATCCACCCCGAAACCGGCGACGAGACCCTGTATTCGACGATCGGCTACATCATCGGGATCGAGGGCATGCCCGACGACGAGGCGCGGCCGCTGCTCGGCGAGCTGTACGCCTGGCAGATCCGCGAGGAGTTCCAGTACCGCCACCGGTGGCAACCGAACATGCTCGTCATGTGGGACAACCGCTGCATCCTGCACCGCGCCACCGGCGGCTACGAGGGCCACGACCGGCTGCTCCACCGCACGACGATCGGGTACAACCGCGCTGTACGCGTCGCGTGACCGGCGGGCACACGCCGCGGTTCGGCTGGTGCCTTCGCCGCTCCCGGCGTGCGACACTGGAGAGGTGGTGTCGGTCGGGAGGGGTTCGTGAAACCGTCGGGGACCGTGACCTTCATGTTCACCGATGTGGAGGGGTCCACCCGCCTGTGGGCAGAGGATTCGAACGCGATGTCGGCGTCGTTGCTCATCCACGACACGATCGTCCGCGACGTGATCGAAACGCGGGGTGGCTACGTCTTCAGCACCGCAGGTGACTCGTTCGCAGCCGCCTTCACGCGGGCGTCGACAGCCGTCGACGCCGCATCAGAACTCCAAGCCGCACTGGTCGATGCGACCTGGCCGGGACCACGACTGCGCGTCCGCGTCGGCCTGCACCTGGGAGAGGCCGAAGAACGCGGCGGTGACTACTTCGGTCCAGCGGTGAACACCACAGCACGCGTGCACGCAGCCGGCCACGGCGGGCAGACGCTGCTGACCGAGGCCGTCCGCGTGGCGTCGCGTCGAATCGGAACGATCGATCTCGGGTTGCATCGTCTTCGCGATGTCGAGGAGCCACTTCACCTCCACCAACTGGGCGATGCCGAGTTCCCGCCGCTCCGAGCGAGCGAGCGCTTCGAGGTCGCGCCCACGACTTCCGACCTGCCGAGGTCGTGGATCGTCGTCACCGAACCCGGTCACCTCCCCCGCACTGTCTCACTGTCCACGAACTCACCGTCGGACGTCACGTCGGACACGAAGGTGTCGACGGCCATCTGCCGTTACGCAACGACCCGACCGTCTCCCGCCTCCACGCGGTCTTCATCCCGAAGGCCACCGGGTGGTGCGTCCAGGCGACCAACGCGACCAACGGGCTGTTCGTCAACGGTGTCCGACTCGCGCCCGGAGCGGTCCACCTGCTGTCCACGAGCGACGAGTTGCGGCTCGGGCGAGCGCACCGCTCTCACGTTCCACACCGTCGCTGCACACGCGGACGATCGCTCCAGCACCGAGAAAGCGCGACCGATACCCGACCTGACGCCCGACGAGCGACGCATCCTGCTCAGCCTGTGCTCGCCGGTCCTCGATGGCGACACCGTCACGCCACCGTCAACCGTTCAGGACAGTCGCATCGGATCTCGCCGATGGCCGAGAGCGCCAGTCCACGAACAGCTCGATGCCCTGTACGCCAAGTTCGACGTCGCGGACGGGACCCGAACGCCGGGTTCGGCTCGCGAACGACGCACTGTCGTGCGGTGCCATTCGTCTCGCCGACCTGCGATCGCTGCGCGAGATGCCGTGACTCCGAGCGCCGACGACAGCGCCGAACCAACCGACGAATCGTTCGGCCGAGAGGGCGGCAACGAACTCGTCGGCGGTCGTTTCGAGGTCCTCGGACGTCTCGGGGGCGGTGGTGAGGCCGAGGTCCTCCTCGCTCGCGATCGAGAACTCGAGCTCGATGTCGTCTTGAAGACGAGGATCGTCGTCGACACCGATGACCTGCGACAGCTCCGTCGCGAGGCCGCGACGTTGATGCGGATCGTCGCCCACCCCGGGTTGCCCGTCGTGCGCAGCGACCTCGTCGAAGGCGACCGCTACTACATGATCAGCGACCGAGTCGACGGCAGAGACCTCCACGAACGCGTCACCGCCCAGTCGGGCGGACTCCCGCTGCCCGACGTCCTCGCACTCGTCGACCAGATCGCCGAGACGCTCGACCACCTGCACGGGCAACGACCCATCGTCGTGCACGGCGACCTGAAGCCCGAGAACGTCGTCGTCACCCCGGACGGACGCGCCGTCCTGATCGACTTCGGCGCCGCGATGCGAGTGGGGGACGACCGTGAGCGACTCGGCACGCCGGGATTCTCGGCTCCGGAGGTCCTGTCCGGCGACGACGTCGGCGCGGCCGCCGACATCTACTCGCTTGCCGCCGTGACCGTCTTCCTGTTGACCGGGATCGTGCCGAGGCTCGGCACGACCTGGCCGCAGGCCATCGCCGACCGCAGCCTCACGCGCCTCGAACGGGTGATCCGACGGGGGCTGATGTGGGATCCACTCGGCCGTCCGTGGAGTGCAACCGACTTCAGCCGGACGCTCCGCGACGCCGCAGAGATGGAGATCCCGTCCGGGACCGTGACGCTCATGCTCGTCCGACCATGCCAGGGATCGGAGCCGGCCGACAGCCACGCCGTGCTCGAATCGATCGAGCGCAGCGGCGGCCGCCACGTCGACGCGGTGCCGCTGCCGCAGGAGCAGTCGCTGTTCGTCTTCTCCCGTGTCAGCGACGCGGCGGCTGCGGCATTCGACACTCGTGGATCGCCACGACCTCCGGATCTCGCTGCACACCGGCGACCTCGGCGGCACCACAGCGCCACGCTCCAACAACTCGTCAACGAGACCGCTGGCGTTGAGCGACGAGTTCGACATCGTCTGTTCACCTCCGGTCAGGACCTTGTTGGGCGGCGATCCGTCGCTGGTCTTTCGTCCGATCGCCGACGGTCGGATGGAGATCTGCCGTGCGGCACCGACCGAGACGGGTGATGAGCGACACCAGGCTCCGAGCACACCCTCGACGTCGACGGCGGGAATGCAACGGCATGGATCGCGGCTCGTCGGGCGAACCCGATCGCGGGGCGTGAGTCGGCGCTGCGCGAGGGGCTGCTTGCCATCGACACGAGCCGCTCCGCGGCGCACGCTGCACTCCTCGTCGTCACCGGCGACCCCGGCCTCGGCAAGACCCGGTTCCTCGCCGAGCTGGCAGGTCGGGCCGTGGACTCCGGCGAACTCGTGCTCGTCGGCAGATGCAGTGAGTCGGGCGGCGCATTCGAGGTGTTCCTCGACGCGTTGGGAAACGACCTCTTTCCGTTCGAGACGGGCCAACTCGAGCGGGACGAAGAGGGCTGGATCGACCGGCGGCGGTTCTTCGGACGGATCGCATCGGCGCTCCGCGACACCGGACGAGCGGTGACCTTGGTACTCGACGACGTGCAGTGGATCGACGGCTCGTCGCTCGCACTGCTCACCCAACTCCTCGACGACGTCGGTCCATCGCTCGCCGTGCTGGTCGGGTGCCGCTCGAGCGCCGATCGTGACGTACTCGACGACCTCACCAAGCAACCGGGCGCGACGCTGCTCCCGATGGAGCCCCTGTCGACGGACGGTCTCGACCGACTCGCCCACGACCTCGGCGTCGAGCTGACGAACGAAACGCTGGGCGGGCTCCACGCGCTCACGAAGGGCAGCCCGTTCTTCGGTCTCCAACTGCTGCACCAGCTCCGCGAACGCCCCGGCATCGGGCTCGACGACCACGATCTCCCGGCGGGTGTCATCGAGTGGATCCTGCAACGAACCGAACGGTTGGGCGACGAGGCGGCAACGACGTTGACGACGGCGGCCGTGATGGGCCGAAGCTTCGACGTCATCTCGCTCGCCGACGTCGTCGACGCGAGCCCGATCGAAACGATCGACCGGCTCGACGCCGGGCTGTCCAGCGGGCTGCTGGTCGAGGGAACTCGACCCGGCGAGTTCAGGTTCGTGCACGCAATCGTGCGCTCGACACTTGCGGATGCATTGACGTCCACGCGGCGAGGGATGCTGCACGCTGCCATCGCACGCCGTCTCGAGGAGAACGGCGAACGGACTCGGAGGACCTCGAGGCGGCAATGCACCATTGGCTCGCTGCCGACCGAGCTGGGCGATCCACTGCACGCCGGGGACATCGCCGCCGAAGTCGGAACGCGGACGACCGAACGACTCGCGCACGAACAAGCGATCAGCATCCTCGATCGGCGCTGGTCGTGGTCGGCTGCCGCACCCGCAAGCCAGGCGCGCGACGGCGTCGAAGCCCGACTGAGAGTTGCTCACGGACGAGCGGACTTCGTCGCAACCCGGAACGACGAGGCACTCGCCCAGCTCTACCGGGCTGCCGATCTCGCGGAATCCGCCGGCGATCCGGCGACGCTCGCGGAGTCGGCGCTGGTCGCATCGCTCAACCGCCGGCACGGACTCGACGACCCCGACCTCCTGCACCTGCTCGAACGAGCCAGCACCCACTGCCCCCCTGAGCCGGCCGTCCTCGCTGCGATGCTGCACATCCGGCGATCTCGGCTCCTGCCGAGTTCGGTACCGCACGAGCAACGCTCGCAGATGGCACGACGGGGACTGGTCGACCTCGACAAGATGGATCCGGTCGACCGGGCGATGGTCGAAACCGAAGTCGCCCGGGCCTGTTGGGGACCTGACGATGCCGAGCACCGGGACGAGATCACCAGCCGCATCATCGAGCGTGCCGATCGAGAGGTGGCGCAACGTGGTCCGTCACGCTGGACGGGAGTACTCATCGAGGCCCTCAACCTCCGCTGGGCGGCGCGGATCCAACTGGGTCGTCTTCGCGACGCATCTGGCCGACGCCGACCGTGCCGTCGCGATCGCTGACGAAGCCGGCACGACGTTCCTCTTGAGCCGCGTCATGATGGGGCAGGCCATGATCCATGCGACGCTCGGCGACCACGACCTCGCCGAGCGGTTGTCGGACAGCGCCTTCGCGATGTCCGACCGTCACAACCTGACGCTCGTTCGCATGGCGCTTGCCTACTCGATCGGTCGCGATCGCGGTGAACAGGCAGACCTCGCGCAGCTCGAGCAACAACTCGCCGATCTGGTGAACTCCAATCCGCTCTTCGTCGCGGCGTTCGCCCTCGTCCACGCCGAAGCGGGACATCTCGACGATGTCAACCGGCTGCTCGACGAACTCGAACGACTGGAGCCGTGGCCGCGCAACTGGCTGTGGCTGGCGACCACGGTTGCAGTGCTCGAAAGCGCCGTGCTCGCCGGGGATCAACGGCGCGCCGAGCGATACGCGGCACAACTCGAGCCGTTCGCCGGGAACTGGGCGATGGCTGCGGGGGAACTCGGCTGCTGGGGACCCGTCGACCGGGTCCGAGGCCTGGCGTCTGCAATGTCAGGGCACACGGAGACGGCACGAACGCAGTTGATCGACGCGCGTGATGCATCGGTCGCCTGCGGGGCGACGTTCTGGGCTGCCCGTTGCCACGCCGGGCTCGCCGCGCTGGCCGACGCCGAAGGTCCCGGCAGCTGAGGGTGATCCCCGACCGGTGCGTCTTCCTGCTCCGACGCTGACCGGATGCACCGGACCCGCGATGATGAGGTACAGATGACCAGCATGAGGACCCACCGATGACACAACGCCGACCCACCCCTGAACTGTTCGACATGACCGGCCACGTGGCCGTCGTCACCGGCGGTGGTCGTGGGATCGGCGAGGGCATCGCCAGGGCCTTCGCCGAGTCGGGCGCAGCCGTCGTGGTCGCAGCTCGCCGCACGAACGAGATCGAACAGGTTGCAGCCGACATCCGTGAGGCCGGCGGCCGGGCTCTCGCCGTCACGACCGACGTCACCGACGACGACGCGGTCGACGCCCTCGCCCGCGCCGCGATCGACGAGTTCGGCAAGCTCACCGTCTGGGTCAACAACGCGGGCGGGTCGCCGATGCGGATGCCGCTCAAGGACCTGCCGCGCGCCGAGTGGGACCGCACGATCGCGCTCAATCTCACTTCCGTCTACGTCGGCTCGATGACGGCCGCCCGGTACATCGAGCGGGGTTCGATCATCAACATCTCGTCGGGCGCCGGCACCGGCCCCGTGCCCGGCAGTGCGCACTACGGCGCGGCAAAGGCCGCGACCAACTCGCTCACGTGGACCCTGTCGGCCGAGTTGGCGCCGAACATCCGCGTCAACGGCGTGGCACCGGGCGCGATCCCCACCGAGGTGATGCTGACCGCCGTGGGCAAGACCGAGGACCAGCTCGACCAGTTGCTCGAAGAATGGAACATCCCGCTCGGGCGACTCGGTACACCGCAGGACATCGGTGCGGCGTGCGTCTACCTGGCGTCCGACGCTGCCAGCTGGATGAGCGGGGAGATCCTCCGCGTCGGAGGAGGGGCGAAGCCGCGATGAGTGACGACCCCGACTACACGGACAGCTACGAGGACGTCTCCACGTTCACCCTGTCGGGAGAGCGCGAGCAGACGTTGCTCGACAAACAGACCGAGTGCACCTTCATGTGGACCACCTCGACGGGTGACCCGGTCGGCGTCGTGATGAACTTCGTCCACGCCGACGGTGCGTTCTGGCTCACCTGCACCCGGCGTCGCAAACGCGTCCCGGCCGTCGAGGCGCGCCCGCGTGTCGCGGTGGCGATCAGCAGCCGCGGCACCGACATCGGCATCAGCCAGGCCGTCACGTACAAGGGCGACGCCGAGGTGCTCGACGACCCCGAGACCCTGCAGTGGATGTACGCAGTGCTCGCGGCGAAGGTCCGACCCGGCGACAGTGCCAAGCAAGCGGCGTTCGTGTCGCACCTCGATTCCCCGGGCAGAGTGGTCATCAAGCTCACGCCCGACACGCGGATCGGCTTCGACTCCGAAGCGATGTTCGCCAATTCACCCGCCGGCGCCACCACCACCGAGGTCTGACCCCCCGAGTGGTTCCCGAATCAGGGGAGGATCAGGTGGGCGTTGCGGCGGCCCAGTGGATCGCGTTGCGGATGATCCGGCGGTAGGTCGAGTCGGCGTAGGTCTGGGGCCCGTCACCGAATTGGATGTAGGCGATCCGTGATGCACCTTCCTGACGGGTCCACGCGACCAGGTCACTTCCAGGCGGGTGAGTCCATCCGACATTCGAGTACCGCGTCCCGCGCACGGCCAGGTCGGCCGAGTAGAAGCCGTCGTCGGTGAAGCGGTGTCGGCTGCGCATCAGTGGAATGACGCTCGCCTCGTCGACCGGATACAGGTACAGCTCGTCGGTGATCTCGAACGAGTCCGGCACGCCCTCGCAGATCGGGTGGCCCGCGTCGACGATGTCGACGGTGTGGGTGACGTCGTGGCGGTAGCCGGAGTCCGGCAGGTCGATCCCGTTCCAGCGGGCCGGGGTGTAGTGGAAACGGCCACCGATGATCTCGCCGTAGCGGTCCCAGCCCGGCCAGCCCGCGATCGTGTGGTGGAGGAACACCATGCCCTTGCCGTCGGCGAGCATCTGCTCGAAGGCATCGGCGTACCCGTCGGGAGGGTCGGCCCGGCCGGCACCGCCACCCGACCGGTCGAACACCACGCCGGGCATGTCGTACATGACGAACGCATCGAACTCGGCGGCGCGTCCGGGACGGACGAGGTCGATCGCACCGGGATGCTCGACGTGCTCCCACTCGACGTCGTCGTACGAGTCGAAGACCGCGAAGAACGCGTCCGCGTCGAAGGGATGCCCCTTCGTCACGACCGCGACTCGCGTCATCGCGTCACTCGGCCGGCGGGTCGTAGTGGATGCCGGGGATGCCCGCCGCCATCGCTTCGTACCAGTCGGGCCGAGGTACGACGCCCGGATACCCCTCGCCGATGCGCGGCCTGGTGTCGGCGTTCCACGCCTGATGGATCGGCGGGATCTGGTAGTACCCGTTCGCCGCGTTGGTGCCGCCGTCGACGTTGAGATCGTGGCCGGTGATGTAGCTCGCTCCGTCGGACGCCAGGAACATCACGGGCGAGACGATCTCATCGAGCTCGCCGATCCGCCGCATCGGCGTGCGCGAGGCGATCCACTTGTCCATGCCCATGCCTTCGATCGCCGGTCGCACCATCTCGGTCACGATGAACCCGGGCGACACGGAGTTGACCCGCACGCCACGATCGGCCCACTCACAGCCGAGCTGCAACGTCACGTTGCGCAGCGCGCCCTTTGCCGCGGTGTAGGCGATGATGTTCAGCTCGTTGGCGCCGTGTCCCATGATCGAGCAGATGTTGACGATCGACCCGCCGCCCGTCTCGAGCATGTGCTTGCCGACGTCACGCAGGTACATGAACGCGCCGTTGAGATCGACCGACAGGATCCAGTTCCACGTCTCCATGTCGAACTGCTCGGGCGCCACACCCTTCATGTCGCTGACACCCGCGTTGTTGATCAGCACGTCGATCTTGCCGTGTGCCTCGATCGCCCCCGACACGACGCGTGCGACGTCGGCCTCGACCGACACGTCACCGGGAATCACCGTCACCGTGCTCCCCGACTCGCGGCACACCGCCGCGACACCTTCGAGCAGCTCTGCGGAGCGGGCGGTGAGGACGAGATCGGCACCCGCCGCAGCGAACCCGTGCGCAAAGCCCTCCCCGAGGCCCATCGACGCCCCCGTGATCAGCACGGTCTTCCCGGTGAAATCCTCGGTGATCTTCATGTCGGTCATCCCTTCATCTCGTTCATGTAGTCCTGGTAGTACGTGAGCTTGCCGCCCTGCACCTTGTAGATGCCGACGCCTTCGCGTGCGCCCTTGTTCGTGGTCGCCTCCCAGCGCGCCCAGGCCGTCTCGTCGTCGCCGGACAGCTCGACGAGACGGAACGACGCGCCGGCCTTCTTCATCTCGTCGTTCATCATCTGCATGAACCCCGCGATCGCGTCACCGCCGACGAAGGTGCCGTACACCGGGTCGATCAGCCGAGCGTCGTCGGCGAACAGTGGGCTCAAGGCGGCGTAGTCGCCGTCGTCCTGGATCTCCCAGAACCTCTTGATCGTGTCGTATGCGTCTCCTGCCATGGCGCGACCGTAGACGTGCCGGTACCCGGGCGCCGATGCGGAGTACGTCCGCTGAACGGCGCGCGCCGGAAATCTGCTCAACTGGGGACATGAGTCGAGAAACCCTGGTCGAACTCACCCGTCGCACGGTGTCGCATGCACGCGGCGGGAACCGTCCCGCAAGCCGCCGACATGGCGCAGGTGCCCGCCTCGAACTACTACGACCCACAGCGCTGGGAGCTCGAGATGGACCGCGTGTTCCGCCGCACCCCACTCGTGCTCGGATTCTCCGCCGAGTTCCGCGAACCGAACTCGTACAAGGCGATCGAGGTCGCCGGCATGCCCGTACTGATGGTGCGCGGTGCCGACGGCGAGCTGCGTGCGTTCGTCAACATGTGCAGCCACCGCGGCGCTGTCGTCGTCGAGCCGGGCAGCGGTACATCGCGTCGGTTCACGTGCCCGTACCACGCGTGGAACTACGACACGGCCGGCAACCTGGTCGGCATCCTCGATCGGGAGACCTTCGGTGAGATCGACGTCGACTGCCACGGCCTCACGCCGCTGCCGTGCGCCGAGCGCTCGGGCATCGTCTTCGTCAAGCTCGAGCCCGGTGGTTCGATGGACATCGATGCCCACCTCTGCGGGTACGACGCGATGCTCGACCATCTCGGCATCGCCGACGCCTGGTTCGTCGGCTCGCAAACCGCAGACGGGCCGAACTGGAAGGTCGCGTACGACGGCTACCTCGACTTCTACCATCTGCCGATCCTGCACAAGAACACGTTCGGGCCCGACTACGCGAACACGGCGATCTACGACGCCTGGGGCCCCCACCAGCGGGTCACCTCGCCCGACCATCGGATGCTCGCGATCGGCGAACTCGACGAGGACGAGTGGAACGACCGCCACCTGACCGGCGGCGTGTGGACGATCTTCCCGCACGTGTCGATCGCCGGGTTCGACGTTCGCCTCGAGGGCGTCGAGGGAGGTGGGCGGATGTACATGATCTCGACGCTGTACCCCGGCGCCACCCCCGACACGTCGATCACGTACCAGAACTTCCTCGCCACGTTCGAGCCGACCGAAGAGTTCACCGAGGCAATCGCCGCGCAACGCAAGTTCCTGCTCGGCGTCGTCGTCGACGAGGACTACTTCACCGGCAACCGCATCCAGCGGGCGCTCAAGACCGGGGCGAAACCGAACGTGATCTTCGGTCGCAACGAAGCCGGCGGTCAACGCTTCCACGGCTGGGTCGACCAACTGATCGCGGCCGACGACGACGAGGCATTCGCCAAGCTCTTCGCCAACGCGACCACCGAGTTCCAGCCCTGAACGTCCCCACGCCGCACGTCACGGCCCGCCCGCTCCGAGCGGCGCGCGTCGTGCCGCTGACGTAGTGTCGCGCCGTGAACTCACCGGCGGTGCTGTTCGGTCGGAGTGACGAACTCGCCGCGATCGACGCCGCCTTCACCCTCCTCGACGACGGACTCGCTGTCGCCGTGACCATCGTCGGCGATGCGGGCATCGGCAAGTCAGCGATCCTCGACGCCACGCTCGCCGACGCCTCGGCCCGCGACATCGCCGTGGTACGCCTCGCGTCGTCAGCGCTCGAACAGACGACCCCGTGGTCCACCCTGGCCGTGCTGCTCGACCAGATCCCGAGCGACCTGATCGACGCGCTGCCCGAGCCGCAACGCGCCGCGCTCGACACCGCGCTCGGTCGCCGGACCGGCGGGCCCGCCGACATCGGGTCCGCCGTCTCCACGAGCCTGCGCGATCTCCTCCGCCGGATGATCGCCGACGGTCCGGTCGTGCTCGGGATCGACGACGTGCAGTGGATCGACGCAGCGACCGCCTCGACGATCGCGAGCGCGGTGCGGACGCTCAAGAACGAGCGCCTCGGCGTCATCGTCACCTCGCGCCGGGCGCACGACTCGGCGATCGAACTGGATCGGATCCTCGGTCGCCGCTCGGTCACCGTCGAACCGAGCCCCCTCGACCGCTCGGACCTCCAGGCGCTCCTGCGCGAACGCGGCGTCACGGTCACGAGCCCGATGCTCGACGACGTCGACGCACTCGTGTCGGGGAACCCCCTCCACGCGCATCTCCTCGCCGACCACATCGAGCGCAACGGCTGGCCCGCAGGCCCACTGCCGACCTCGATCTCCGCCGGGTACCTCGCACAGATCGAGCGTCTGTCGGGCCCCGCCTGGTCGACACTCGTGATCGCGGCACTCGTCGGTTCGACCGACCTCGAGGTGCTCGCCGCGTGCCTCCCGCAGCTCGACGTCGAGGCCGCGCTGATCGAGATCGAACGCGCCGGTCTGGTGGCGGTTCGCTCCGACGACCGAAGCCGGGCCGGCAACATCGCACACGTGCATCCGATCGTCGCCGCGATCGTCACCGATCGGGTCGGACCCGTCGAGAAGCGACGGCACCACCGGACGATCGCCGACGCCCTCGAACCGGGCGACGAGCGGCGCGCCCACCACCTCGGTGCGTCGTGTACCGAGGTCGACGCCGAGGTCGCGGACGCGTTGGACCGTGCGGCACTGGCGTCGCTCGCTCGCGGAGCACGACACGCCGCCGGTCGCCAGTTCCTCCGATCGGCCGAACTCACTCCCCCGGATGCCGTCAACGATCGGTGGCGCCGCAGCCTCGCAGCAGCCGACGCATTCTTCGGTGCGGGAGCGCTCGACCTGGCCGAGGCGCCGTCGGTCGATGCGTTCGAGGGCGCATCCGACCCGATGCAGTTGGCGTTGGCCGGAGGAGTGCGGACCCAGGTGCTGGCCGCCCGCGGCAACGTCACCGAGACGCACGCGTTCGTGGTCGAGCTCCTCGAACGGCTCGACGGGATTCCGATGCTGCAGGGCCTGCTCGGCCGCGCCCGGGTGCGGCTCGAACAGATCTTCGACCTGGGTGCCGCGAACGACACCGCGGAGCAACTGCTCCAGGTGATGGAGACCGCCGGACTGCAGGACTTGGCAACCGAGTTCACGATCGCCGCGGCGAACTGCCGGTTCGTGCTCGGGCAGCCGGTCGATGTCGAGGGCATGTGGACCCGCGCCCATCCGATCGTCAACGTCGCCGACTTCATCGGCGCGGGCTGGATGGCGCTCGAGATGCTCGTGTGGGGCTGCCACGACGAGGCCCTCGTCGAGTCGGCGCTCGATCATTTCGAGCAGGGCGCCACCGCCGCGGGCTCCACCCAGTCGCTCGCCAAGGTCTTCGATTTCCGCGGAAACCACCTGATCCGCCGGGGCGAGTGGAGCACAGGCGAGACGCAGATGCGCCTCGCCGTCGACGCGGCAACGCTGAGCGAACTCACCGGCTCGATGGCCGCTGCGGGGCTGGCGTGGCTGCTCGCCGCCACGGGTCGGATCGACGAAGCCACCGCGACGCTGGCCACCAGCTCGTCGGCCACGGCGACCGACGACACGCTGCTGATCAAGGTCTCCCACCTCACGAGCGCCGGGTTCATCGAGTTCTGCGCCGGTCGCTGGGAGTCGGCGGTCGACATCTACGGCCAGGCATGGTCCGACGCCGACAAGCTCGGACTGAGCGATCTGTGTGCGCTTCCCTTTCGGGTCGACCTGATCGAGTCGCTGGTCCTGTGCGGTCGCACGAACGAGGCCGCCGAACGCACGGAGCAGATCGTCGACCTCGCCCGCCGTTCCGAACGCTTCGCGGCGCTGATGCAGGCCGACCGGGCCGAGACACTCGTCTGCGCCGCGCGTGGCGATGTCGACGGCGCACTCACCGCGGCGGAGCGGGGGTTGATCCACCACGGCGGCGCCGACCTGCCGATCGAACGGGCCCGCCTGCAACTCGCGATCGGGTCGGCGCTGCGTCGGGCCGGTCGGCGCCAGCAGGCCGGGGTCGCCCTCGACGACGCCGCATCGATCTTCGCACGCCTCGGCGCGACCCCGTTCCTGACCCGCACGCAGGAGGAGCTCGCCCGGCTCGGGCAGCGGCGCGACCCACACGAGCTGACCGGGACCGAGGCGCAGATCGCGCGGTTGGTCGCCGCGGGGAAGACCAACGCAGAGGTCGCCGCCGAGTTGATCATCAGCCTGCGCACCGTGGAGTCGAACCTGACGCGTGTCTACCGCAAGCTCGGGATCCGTTCTCGAAGCGAGCTGGCCGCAACGATGCGCGATTTCGGCTGACGGCGCGCCTCGCGACCGACGCGTGTGGTTTCCCCCGATGCGGCGATCCGCTCGCCGCACGAGGCTCGGGGCATGCACAGAACCCTGATCTCCACCGCCCTCGTCGCCGTGTGTGTCGTCTCCTCGGCCACGCTCGCCGCCGCCGCCGACAATCCGCCGGACACCGTCGAGCTCGCCACGCTCGACGTGGAGGTCGGCTCGCGCGCCTACACGCTGGAGTACCTGACACGTGACAGCGACGGCGACGGGTGGACCGACTGGTACGAGCGACTCGACGGCACCGATCCCAACGACCCCTCGAGCCACCCAGGCGCCGTACGGGTCGACGTGATGGACGCCACCGTCTTCGTTCAGTCGCATGCACACCCGGAGCGGATCGTCGCACTGGACGACCTGGAACTCCCGGCGACGAAGGACTCCTTCGGCGAGCTCACCGATCTCATCGCGTCGATCACGGGGACGTCGTCGCTCGGCAAGTTCCGAGACGAGCTCGTCGAGGGAGCGACCAAGATCGCCGGCGACCGGATCGGGGACATCCTGAGCGACGTCGCAACACATCACGAGCGGCCCGATCCGGCACTCGGCGGGCGCACCAACGGCCAGCTCACGTCACTCATCTCCTGGGAGCTCGGCGCGTCGGTCGGCAGTACCGGTGCCACCGCATCGCTGACCTCGGAGCGCGGAGGCGTCGAGGTGAAGATCGACCAGAACGGGATCACCACCGTCGACACGGACGACTACCGCGTGGACGGTACCGGTGCCGAGTTCACGACCGTCCGCGTGAACGGCACGAAGGTGATGACGATCCACACCGAATCGGTGAACGGCACCGTGGTCGGCGTCTATCCGACCGACGCGTCCGGAAATCCCCTTCCACCGATGATCAATCCGTCGTCCTCGGCGACGACCGTGCCCGCCGACACCAAGCCCGCCGAGGCGGCGCCGGAGACGACGGCGGCGCCGAAACCAGCGGAGACGACACCTCCGACGACCACCGGGGACTACTCGAACCCGGACGCCGACCCGGTTCTGTACCCGACGGCGGCGGAGATCGAGGCGCGGATCGCCTTCCTGAGCGGCGTGAAGACCAGGTACCTGACGACGGTCGACCTGCCCGCCGAACTCGACAAGGACAAGCCTGGCGTCCTCGATCCAGCCGAACCCGAGTGTCGCGACGAGCGGTGTGTCGTCTTCACCGAGATCACCCATCCGGACCTCGACCGTGCCGCCGGCGCCTGCCCGAGGACCTTCTGCAACTCCGATCCTCGTCTCGGCAGCAACCCGTGAACCGCGGCGTCGACCGGTCACGACCGACCCGGTGGAGCGGTCGGGCCGAGCGGTCAGGCCGGGCGTTCGGGCGGGAGGAACTGGCCGGTGTTGGCCGAGATGCCGCCGTCGGCATTGATCACCGCACCGGTCACGGCAGCGGCCTCGGCGCTGACGAGGAAGCCGAACACGGCAGCCACCTCATCTGCGGTGGCCCACTGTTGCCGAGCCGTGCGCCGGCGGAGCGCTTCGAAGGCCGCTGGCATCTCCTGGAGACGCTCGGTCATCCCGGTGATGGTCGGCCCGGGGCACACGACGTTGACCCGGATGTCCTCGGCACCGAGGTCGAGCGCAGCCGAGCGCGCCAGGTTGATCACGGCTGCCTTGGTCGCGTTGTACGCCCACATGGCCGGATCGCCACGTTGCCCCGACGTCGAGGCCGTGATGGCGATCGCCCCGCCGCCGCGGGCGCGCAGCGCCGGCGCAGCAGCACGGATCCCCAGCGCCACCGCGCGGACGTTGACGTCGACGGCGCGGTCGAACTGCTCCATCGGGAGCGACTCGATCGTGCCGCTCATCGAGATGCCGGCATTGAGCACCACCTCGTCCAACCCCCCGAACGACTCGACGGCGAGGCTGACGAGTGCGTCGTTCGCGTCGGCTCCGGCAACGTCTGCCGCGGCGGCGACGATCCGCTCGACACCGCGACACCAGTCGAGGCGATCGTCAGTGAGGTCGGCTGCCACGACGGAGCCGCCTTCACGGACGAGGAGCTCGGCGACGGACCGCCCGATGCCCGAGCCTGCTCCGGTGACGATGGCGACGCGGCCGGCGTGACGACCGGGCGGTGAGGATTCGTTCGACATCACCTCATGATGTCGAGAGTGACGGCTCCGGAACGACACGGCACCCGACTTTCCGAATGGTCGTTCGCCAACTCGGTCGGGCCCGGTGTCGTGTGAAAACCTGACCCGATGACCGAGACGATCACCGGAACCGACCGCTCCGCCGGAATCAGCTTCACCGAGCTGCTCGACGACGACACCGGCCCCGTCGACGACATCCTCCGCAACGAGAGCCGGATCGGGCTGCGCGAGGGCAACACCCGGATTCCCGCCTGGTACTACACGTCACCGGAGTTCCACGCGCTCGAGGTCGAGAAGCTGTGGAGCCGGGTGTGGCAGCTCGCATGCCTCGAGGACGAGATCCCGAACGTCGGCGACTACCACGTGTACGAGATCGCCGACATGTCATTCCTGGTCGTGCGCACCGACGAGGGGATCAAGGCCTTCCGCAACGCCTGCCTGCACCGCGGCCGGCTGCTCCGCGAGACGAACGGCAAGGGCGCGCGCAACCTGCGGTGCGCGTTCCACGGCTGGGCCTGGAACCTCGACGGGTCGATGAAGGAGATCCCCTGCGAGTGGGACTTCCCGAGCATCCGCACGGAGGACTACGCGCTCCCCGAGGCGCTCGTCGACACGTGGCAGGGCTTCGTGTTCATCAATCCCGATCGCGGCGCAGCGCCACTCGCCGACTTCCTCGGCGACCTCGGCGACCACTTCGCCAAGTGCACGTTCGACAAGCGATACAAGGCCGCCCACGTCGAGAAGATCATGCGCGTCAACTGGAAGGCCTGCCAGGAGGCGTTCATGGAGAGCTACCACGTGGTGGCCACCCATCCGACGCTGATGGAGGACCTCGGCGACGCGAACTCGCGCTACGACACGTACGAGAACTTCTCGCGGGCGATCTCGCCGCATGCTGTCGAGAGTCCGCACCTCGCGAACATGGCCCACTACGAGCGGCTCGCAGACGGCAAGCAGTTCGCCCGCTACCGGCACCCGATGAACGGCCACATCTACGAGCGCGTCCAGCTCGGGCTCGTCCGCGTCATCGACCTCGACGGGCACGAGAGCCACTTCGACGACGAGGCCACGTGGATCGACGGCCCGATCGTGCAGGCCGATCCTCACCTGTGCAAGTGGATCGGTGGTCCGACCGCGGCGCCGTTGCTCGACGTTCCGCTCACACTCCCCGACCCGCCCGACGGCGTCGAGACCCCGGCCGAGATCCGGGCCTGGATCGCCGCCCAGCGCCGCGATGCCGCCCGTACGACCGTCGGGAACACGATCGACCCGGACGCCTTCAGCGACGCCGAGGTCCTCGACGCGATGTACTACTCGGTGTTCCCGAACTGGTCGCCGTGGGGCGTGTTCAACACGCTCTTCTACCGGTGGCGTCCGCACGGCAACAATCCCGACGAGTGCATCTTCGAGGTGATGATGTTCCCCGTCGCTCCCGACCCCGACAACAAGCCGGCGCCCGGCTGCGGTCCGCCATCTCGGCCCCGACGACGACTGGACGCTCGCCACCGAACTCGGCCCTGCCGCCAAGATCTTCCAGCAGGACTCGATCAACCTGCCGCACGTCCAGACCGGCCTGAAGGCGCAGGAGCAGCAGGAGGTCGTCTTCGCCAACTACAACGAGACGAAGATCCGCCACTTCTGGGAGAACATGTTCCGGTGGTTGGAGATCGGCGAGACGAACGTGTCGGTCACGCCGCCGACGAAATGATCGTCTGCTGATGTTCGGTGTTCCGGTTCAGGTCGCCTACGCGACCGACGACGTCCACGCCACCGCCCGCCGATGGGCAGAACGCGGAATCGGGCCCTTCTTCGTCATCGAGCACATCGCCCTCACCGACGTCGAGATCGACGGGGCGACGGCCGCGTTCGACCACTCGTCCGCCTACGGCCAGTGGGGCCCGGTGATGGTCGAGCTGATCCAACAGCACGACCCCGGACCCGATCCGGTCGTCGGCACGTCGGGGATCCACCACGTCGCATCGTTCGTCGACGACTTCGAGGTCGCCGAGCGCGACACTCGCGGCCGACGGATTCCCGCGACGTTTGAAGGCGTCGACGTCGGGCGGTCAGGCGTTCGCGTTCCACGATGCACGCCCGACGCTGGGCCATCTGCTCGAGATCTACGAGCGAACCGACCGACTCGCCGGGTTCTACTCGATGGTGCGCGACGCGTCGCTCGCCTGGACCGGCAACGACCCGGTCCGCACCCTCTGACCGTTACATGACGGGTCTGACCCGTTACGTCACGTACGTCACGCGTTACACGACGGGTCTGACCCGTTGTGTAACGCTCAGCGGGGGATGTCCTTCCAGGCCCCGGTGTCGGCACGGGGCTCGCGTGGGAGGCCGAGCACCCGTTCACCGATGATGTTGCGCTGCACCTCGTCGGAGCCACCGGCGATCCGGTAGCCGGGGGCACCGAGCACGTGCTCGCCCCACTCGAAGGTGCCCCACTCGCCCGTGTCCGCGATCAGCTTCGGTCCGAGGATCGACGACACCGTCTCGGTCATCGTGCGCATGCCCTCGGTCCACAGGATCTTGCCGAGCGATCCCTCGGGGCCGGGTGTACCCGACTTGGCGAGGTCGGCCGCGCGCCGATTCGTCGAGCGACTCGACCCGCCCCCGGATGAACTGCTGCACGAGCTGGTCGCGACGCACGGGTTCGTCGATCGCGTCGCGTGTACTGGGCGGTCGCAAGGAGCTTGGTCCAGTTGCCACCCGAACTCGAACCGTCGCCACCGGTCTCCGAGTGGTCACGCTCGAAGCCGAGCGTCGTCATCGCAACGAGCCAGCCGGCGCCGACGTCGCCGATCCGCAGATCATCGGGGATCCGGGCGTCGGTGAAGAACACCTCGCAGAACGACGACCCGCCACTCATCTGGTGGATCGGACGCGCTTCGACACCGGGGTGGTCCATCGGCATCATGAACGCGGTGAGGCCCTTGTGCTTGACCACGTCGGGATCGGTGCGCACGATCAGCTCGCCCCACTGGCTGAACTGGGCGCCCGAGCTCCACACCTTCTGACCGTTGATCACCCACTCGTCGCCATCGCGCTCGGCCCGGCACGACGAGCCCAGCGAGATCGGACCCGGCGCCCGGCTCGCTGAACAGCTGGCACGCAAGGATGTCGGTACGGAGCAGGTCGGCCAGGAATCGTTCGTTGAGCGCCTCGGATCCCATCGCCTCGACCGTCGACGCGATGAGGCCGGCGGTCACGCCGATCAGTTCGTGGCGACCGGGCGAGACGTACTCGCGCTCGAGGCGGCCGTAGGCGCGTTGGTGTGCGCGGCTCAGTCCGAGACCACCGACGGAGGGCGGGCGGGTGATCGCGTGATACCCGCGCTCGGCCTTGCGCTTGATCCAGTCGGAGATGCCGGCGATGTAGGTCGCTTCGTCATCGTGGGTCATGTTGTGGAACACGGCGACGTCGAACTCGCCCTCGCCCCACACGAAATCGCCACCGCGATGGGTGCGCTTCTCGGCGTTCTCGTCGAGCCAGACGCGTGCCTCGGCGATGAAGTCGTCGACGCTGATGTCGGGATCCACGAGCGGTCGTTCCTGCGTGTCGGTCACCGAATCGACATTACCGAACCCCTATTCGGAATGTCCCAGCCGGCGCGTGATCACGTGAACAGCGACACGCCGCCAGGCCCCACGAGGAAGCCGACGATGATCAGGACGATGCCGTAGACGAACTGCTTGCGCACGATCGCGACAATGCCCGAGATGACGAGGATGACGGCGAGAAGCCAGAGGAGGAATGCCATGACGTGACGGTTCCCCGACAGGAGCGCCGACAAACCTCGGCCAAATCACCGCGCTCGCTCGACACGCGCAGCGGTACCGTCAGGGACATGGTCGACGATGTCGAGATCCTGCCGAGCGGAGATTTCATTGGTGTCGAAGTGCCACTCCGAACGAAGTATGCAGCGACGATCCGGTTGCTCGTCGCATCGCTGGCTGCCGATGCCGGCTTCTCGATCGACGAGATCGACGACCTCAAACTCGCCGTGTCCGAGGTGTTCACGCAGATGGTCGAGGCTGACGGAGAGCGTGGCGCCGGGCGGGCTCGGCTGCGATTGCAGCTCGGCGATTCGTCCATCGGTGTCCACCTGACCAGCGATGTCGATGCCGGGCCGCTCGAACTCGATCCACTGTCCACGGCGATCCTCTCATCGGTGGTCGATGCGCACCGGGTGGCCACCGACGGTGTGAGCCTCGTCAAGCACGTCACCGAGTCCGTGGCCTGACGGCACGACGAGCACACCGCGCCCGCCGATCATGAGCGACCTCGACGACCTCGAGCTCTTCAGGGACTTCCAGCGCGACCGGCCGACTCGCGCTGCGCAACCAACTGGTCGAGCGCCACATGGGGCTTGCTGCCCACATCGCCCAGCGATATGCCCGCGGGGGCAAGCACGACGACGACCTGCGACAGGTCGCCATGATCGGGCTCGTCAAGTCGGTGGATCGGTTCGACCCCGACTTCGGTGCCTCGTTCTCGTCATTCGCAGGTCGCACGATCGAGGGCGAGCTGAAGCGCCATTTCCGCGACAAGTCGTGGACCGTCAAGGTGCCCAGGAGTGCAAAGGAGCTGCACCTGCTCGTGCGGCGCGCGGCAGCCGAACTCGCGCAGACGGGCGGGTCGTCGCCGACGGTCGACGAGATCGCCGCACATCTCCAGGTCGATCGCGACGACGTGCTGCGCGGGCTCGCGGCGAGCGCCGCCTCGTCGGTCGGCACCATCGACAGCGGATTCGACGACGATTCGGGCACCGATCGTCAGGCCGTCCTGGCCGACGACGATCGGTCGTACGAGCACGCGGAGAATCAACAGATCATCGCCGACCTGATGGAGGGCCTCCCTCCCCGCGAGCGCGAGATCATCCGGTTGCGTTTCTTCGAAGAGCGCTCCCAGCAGGAGATCGCCGACCGGGTCGGCGTCTCGCAGATGCATGTGAGCCGACTGTTGAAGCGCTCGTTCGAGCAGATGCGCGACACCCTCGTCGGCTCCGATCCGGCCTGAGCGTCGACGGCTGCACCCTCGGGGCCAGTCGGGACGAACTCGCCCGCTCCCGAGACGCTCGGGCCCGTTTCGTACGCAACCTGTGACGAGCGCAACGCGTCGTCCCGTTTTGGGTCGATGCCGCGTGGGTATGTGTCGGACATGAGCAACGACACCCTCACTCCCACGGAGATCCTGACCACCGTCCCCGCGCTCGACGACAGCGCTGCATCCGAGGCGATCGCGCTGATGCAGGAGCGTCTCGCCGCTCTGATCGACCTGCAGCTGACCCTCAAGCACGTCCACTGGAATGTGGTGGGCATGAACTTCATTGCCGTGCACGAGATGCTCGATCCCCAGGTCGACGCCGTTCGCGAGATGACCGACGCCGTCGCCGAGCGCATCGCCACCATGGGTGGCGAGCCGAAGGGGACCCCGGGCGCCGTCACGGCCACGCGCACCTGGAATGACTACCCGCTCGACCGGGCGCCGACCGTGCAACACCTGGTCGAACTCGACAAGGTGTACGACGGCATCGCTGGGGACCATCGTCGGGCCATCGCCCGTCTGGGTGACCTCGATCCGGTCAGCGAGGACCTCTTCATCGGCCAGCTCGCGCAGCTCGAGCTCTTCCAGTGGTTCGTCCGCGCGCACCTCAAGGACTCCGACGGCGACATCATGCACCGTCGCACCAACTGACCAGACTTGCGGAAACGGGCCGGAGCCGCTCGCTCCGGCCCGTGACGCGCTCCCGGCCCCGCCGCGGTCATCGGTGTGCTGAACTACCGACGTGCACCCCGACGTCGAAGCAGAACTTCGCAGCGAGCTCGACGAACTCAGGGCGCAGCTCGAACGGGAGCGGCGAGCACGCGAACACCGACTCGAGATCACCCGCTTGGCAGCAATCACCAGCGGGCAGATCACGCGTAACGGGGTCGCCTCGGTGATCGCAGGCCAGGCGAGCGACATCTTCTCTGCCGGCTGGGTGATGGTTGCCTACGTCGGCGACGACGACATCGTCCAGTTCGTCCACGGCCCCCGCGTCCCCGACGACATCCGTGCCGACTGGGAGACCGCTCCACTCGACGTCGAGGTGCCGATCTGCGACTCCCTCCGCACAGGCGTCCGCTTCGAATTGCCCTCGCGTGACGACTTCGCCCCCTGGCCGCTCCTCGTCGACGAAGCCGATCGGGCGAGACTCTCGAGCTTCGCGGTCGAGCCCGTACGTGGATCGGGCCGTCCCTGCGCTGTGATCGCACTCGGCTGGGATCATCCGTACGAGATGGATGACGTCGAGCGCGAGTTGCTCGCCGAACTCGCCGACGTCGCCGCTCCGGCGTTCCGTCGAGCGAGCCGAACGGAGACCGACCGTGACGTTGCGTCGACGCTCCAGTCCTGGTTGCTTCCGGGTCACCTCCCCACCATCGACGGCCTCCACGTGGCGACCATCTACGAAGCGGGGAAGGACGAGATGAAGGTCGGCGGGGACTGGTACGACGTGGTCGAGGTCGACGACGGTCGAGCCGCCATCGTCGTCGGCGACGTGGTCGGCCACGACATTCGCGCCGCTGCCGAAATGGGTCAGGTGCGCCACGTCCTGGCAAGCAACCTGGCGCGCTCCGGTGACCCGGCGGACAGCCTCGCGCTCACCGATCGCTACTTCCACCGCCGCGCGCCCGACACCATGGCAACCGCGCTGGTGATGGTGTTCGACGCCGACCGATCGAATCTGCAGATCGCTTCGGCAGGACACCTCCCACCGGTGGTCGTCGAACCCGGCACCGCCTCGCGCACGCTCGACTGCGGCCTCGGACCTCCGATCGGCAGTGGGCTGGGCGGCTACACCGTTGTCGACCGTCCGTTCACCAGGCAGGCGATCGTGATCGGTTTCACCGACGGCATCGTGGAGCAGCGGGATCGGACGATCGACGAGAGCATGGCCGACTTCTGCAGCGACGTCGACCTCGCCATCTCCACGAATCTCACCGACCGTGCGATCCCGATCCTGACCGAACTCGTCCGAGCACGTGCGACAGATCCCGCTCAGCGCGACGACGCTGCGGCGGTGATCATCCAGGCATCCTGAACGCCCGGTGTCGCGTTCACCCGAACGGGTGATCGGCTCACCCTTCGTGCGGCCCGTCGGCGACGCCAGTACATTCGGAGCGATGTCCGACGCAGTGTCCCGCCTCAACGTCTCGGTCGAAGGATCGACGGTATCAGTCGATGGTGAGGTCGACGCCCACACCTGTCCGCGTCTCTCCGCTGCACTCGACCCGCTCCCTGGCACCGGTGACGTCCACGTCGACGTGTCGGCAGTCGGGTTCATGGATTCGAGCGGGCTGCGGGCCCTCATCGGTGCGCACCAGAACGCCGAGCAGGCGGGCCGGCGACTCATCGTCTCGAACCCCAGCGGTGCAGTCCTGCGCCTGATCGAGATCAGCGGGCTGCGGGACCACCTGAACGTCGTCGACGACCGCTGACGATCTCGGTCCACTCGGTTTGGAGACTCGACGGCGGGGCATACTGCCCGCATGGACGAGTCGATCGGGACGTCTGGAGTCGAGCATCAGCTGACCATCCCGTCCGACATCGCCCTGCTCGCCTCACTCCGTGGGCGCGTCGCAGCGCTGCTCCGGGACGCCGACGCCGACGACTCGGTCATCGCCGACGTCGAATTGGCGGTCAGCGAACTCGCCACGAACGTGATGCAGCACTCGGCTGCGTCGACCGTCAAGGTCGTGCTTCGACACGAACCCGGGCGCTGGGTGATCGACGTCGATGACGCGGACGGCGTCGACGTGGTCGATGCAGCGACCCTTCCCGATCACGACGCGCTCACCGGTCGAGGCCTGCTCATCGTCCACGCCGTCATGGACGAGGTCGAGCTCGTCGACGAGGGCGGTCATCGGTTCCTGCGCTGTTCGAAACTCGTCGGCTGAGGCCGTCGATCACGGCCGGGTTTGGTCGACGCGCCCGGGTGGGAACTTCTGTTGCATGCATCTCTCCACACCCTCAACCGTCAGCAGGTCCGTCGCGGCGGTCACGGAGGCCATTCCCTTCGACGCGATCCCCGTCGACATCGTGAGCGACCTGTCCCTCCCGGATGTCGGCGATGTCTGGACCGATGCGTCTGACTTCGTGGCCGACTCCGCCGTCGTGATCGGCAAGCACGGCGGTCGCCTAGCCGGCCGCACGGCACGGGTCGCGTGGCGCAACCGCTCCACGGTCGCAACCGTCCTGGTGCTCACGCTCGCTGTCATCGGGCTCGTCTGCGTTGCTGAAGCGCAGGAACTCCGCCGACGACGACACCACATGATTTGCCGGGTCCCGTGATTTGCCGGGTCCAGGACCCGGCGAATCTGGTTCCGGACCCGCCGTATCAGCGTGCTGGGTTGCGGGTGCGGGCGATCTCCAGCCCGTGGTCGCGCGCGACGATGGCCGCCTGGGTCCGATTGGTCACCCCGAGCTTCGTGAACACCTTGCGGACGTGGGTCTTGATCGTGTCGAACGACAGGTACAGCTCGTCTGCGATCTGACGGTTCGTCGAGCCCTGGGCGAGGAGTGCGAGGACCTCCCGCTCACGTTCGGTGAGTGTGGTTCCGACGTCGCTGGGATCGGTGGGGTCGACTCCCACCGTTTCGCCGCGATGGATCCGCTCCAACAGGTCGACGAGTTCGCCGCCCGTGGCGCTCTTCATGAGCACTCCGTCGACCGATGCGAGGTCGATCGCATGAGCGAATTCGCGAGGAAGATCCCACGTGTAGATGACCACCTTGCCGATGCCGACGTCGTCGGCCAGGTCGTCGATCCGTGCAAGCGACCGTTTGCGACCCGCGAACGTGTCGAACAACGCGATGTCGGCGGGCCGATCCGGCAGACCGCCCGCCTCGACCTCGACCACGCGCACCCGGTCCTCGAACGGTTCGAGCATGGCTTCCAGACCGCGCACCACGACCTCGTAGTCGTTGACGATCGAGATGCGAATCGGGGCGTTGTCGACGTGGCTCATGTCGAGACGTGTTCCCGCTCGGGTCTCCAGCCAAACGCCGGTCGCAGACGATCAGTCGTCGACCGGGCCGGCCCAGTGCAGCGTGCGCTGCGGGAACGGGATCGTGATGCCGGCGTCGGCGAGCGCCGAGTCGATCGGCGAAGCCGACCTCGCTCCGCGTGTTCCAGAACGACGCGATCGACGGGTCGTGCCAGAACCGCACGACGAAGTCGATGCTCGACTCGCCGAACCCCTCGAAGAGCACCTCCGGTGCGGGCTGCGTCCTGCACGCCCGTCGGCGGTACGGACCGCCTGCGTCCAACACCTTGCGGGCTCGCCGTAGATCGGTGCCGTAGGCGACGCCGACGGGAACCGTCGTGCGTCGTTCCCCGCGCGGTCGTGTAGTTGTTGATGTCGGCCTTGATGACGGTCGCCGACGGAATCATGATCGTCTCGCCGGCCGGCGTGTCGATCGTGACCGAGCCGCGAGTCGATCGTGCGGACCGTTCCCTCGTGATCGTTGATCGAGACCTGGTCACCGAACGTGAACGGGCGCTTGAACTGCAGCAAGATGCCCGCCACGAAGTTCTCCAGGATGTCCTGGAAGGCGAAGGCGAGCGCGATTCCGGCGATGCCGAGTGCGCCGAGCACCGGCCCGATGGCGACCCCGAGCTGCGTCCAACGAGTACACGAAGCCGACGATGACACGAGGTAACCGGCGAGACGCGCCATCAGCAGTGCGAGCGCGGCATCCATGCGTTTGCGGAGCGTGCGTTCGACACGTACTTCAGGATTCGCGAGGCGATGAACGCAACGAGGATCGTGATCCCGGCAGTCGCCCACGACCACCCGTCGATGCCGTCGGTCTGGAGCGCGTCGACCAGCGCTTCTTCGTCGGTGTCCACTCGCAGCACGGGAGTCATGCGCAGACCGTTCCCCGAATGGGTGCAATCGACACCTCGGTACGGACGTCGGCAGCGGCGGTCAGGGTGCGAGCACGCGTACGAGCTCGGCGTTGCGCTGGTCGATCAACCGCGGCAGATAGCGGTCGAGTGCGATGCGTTCGGCGAACCGGCCCAGCGGGCCGAGCGGTGCCTCGAACTCCACGACGTCGAGCATCGACGTGGTCCCAGGTCCTGCTGAGGTGAACACGTGCTCGTGACGGAACCGCTTGAACGGGCCGGATCGCTGCTCGTCGACGAAACGGTGTGGGCGCTCGAAATCGGTGATCACCGAGGTCATCGTCCACCACACGCCGAAGTGACGTGCGCGCCAGGTGACGTCATCGCCCAGTTGCATCCCACCAGAACGGACACCACCCACGATCTGCTCGTCGGCATCGTCGAACGATTGGAGGTGGAAGTCGACATCGAGGGAGACGTCGAAGGCCCGCTCGGGCGTGGTCGGCAGCATCGTCGTCCGCTCGAAACGAACCGTCACTGCCCAGGGCTCCGATCGAGGATCTCGGTGCGCACGGTGATCGGCCCCCCTCGACCGTTCGACGCCGCCGCAGCCTTGCGGCACATCGCCACCCACATCGCCGTCTGCAGCTCCCGTCCGATCGGAAGGCGGAGATGGAGGAACTGGAAGGCGCGGTCACCAGCGCGCGCCCAGGACGTGATCCGGAACACGAACGTCCCCGACCCCGACTCGCGCACCTGCAAGGTGTCGAACCGGATTCGGCCTGCCTCCATGTGACCGTCGAGCGTCGAGAGCAGCACGGCGTCCTCGTCCGCGCGTTCGACGAGGACCGGGCCGTTCCATGGTCCGGCCAACTCGACGACGAGACGGTCACCGGGTCGTAGGTCGGTCGCTGGTCGATCATCGACCACGAACCCGGCCATGGACCGCGCGTTGAGTGCATTCGGGTCGGCGATCAGGTGGTCGATCAACCGGTCCGAAGACAGGTCGGGGTCCTCGATGATGATCGAATACGACCGCATCACGATCGGCCCCTCGCCATCGACGGCCGTTTGGACTCCGGCGTCGTCGTCGATCACCGACGGCCGTGGACTCGGTTCGGAGAACTCTGCCACGTGCTCGACGCTGCGCTCGATGTCGCGGCTCCGGATCAGGTGGCCGACGAGAAAGATCGGGGTCGTGACGACTGCTCGAACGAGGTTGCGCACTTTGCTGAGCCGCCCGGGAGACGGGATTTCGGGTGGGTTGGGAGCGTCAGCGGTCGACACGCGGACCTCGCGGCAGGAGATCGGAGAGCACGGCCCGGTGGGCGGGTCCGTCGTCGTCATCGCCGATCACCACCGCGAGGTCCGGGCCGCCGAGTTCGAGCGCCACCTGCAGACATGCCCCGCAGGGCCACGTGGCCGATCCGTCGGTGTCGGGTGCGGCGAGCGCGAGGAGCACCGGCGTTGCTCCCTGCGTGATCGCGTTGAACAGGGCAACGCGCTCGGCGCACATCGCGAGTCCGAGCGACACATTCTCGACGATCGTCCCGCTCACGATGTCGCCGGTGTCGGTCACCACGACGGCGCCGGTCTTGAACTTCGAGTAGGGTGAATACGCACGAGCGATGTTGGCACGAGCTGACGCAACGAGTTCGGCGTCGGTCGGCACGGGTGATGCGGTCATGGCTCGGGTCGTGCCCAGTGCACGACTGCCCCAAACCAGTCCCCGGGTGTGTCGGAGGGCCAGCGGTGGCCGATGAGCATGCTGATCGCTGCTGCGACGATCCACGCATCGGTCGATGGTGAGGCCGAGTCGCTGGAAGAAGCCCGTCGGTGGACCCGCGAGGCTGATGACGAGCGCGCTCGCCGACACGATCCCGGCTCCGATCCCGGCGAGTCCGAGTCCGCCGCGACCACCGCGGAGCAGGTGGGGTGCGGCGAGCAACGGGGTGGCCGCCAACGCGACGTACCCGGAACCGGCGAACAATCCGTGCAGACCGTCGATGGACTCGGATCGGTCGAGGGGTGCGGCTGCAACGAGCACCGTCGACCCGGCGGCCGTGGCGGCAGCGATCCAGGCCGGGCCAGGGATGCGGCGTCGGAGTGCCACGGCGAATGCCGACACACCGACGCCGAACCCGATGAATCCGGCGGTCATCAATGGTCGCGTGGGTGCGCCGACCGCCGCGAGGCGGCTGATCGGATCGTCGACCGAGGAGTAGTCGACGTCGGTGATGATCGCTCCCGTGATCCACGCCCCGATGAAGGACGCCGGCCCGATCACGCCACCGAGGGCCCATCGAGCCGATCCCCGAACGGTCACGTCACGCGGTCGCGACGATGGGGTCGGTCGGAGCGGTGCTCCCACCGGCGGGTTCGACGGTGACCCCGAGGACGAATCCGGCGGGGTCGGTGCCCTCGAAGGCCACGGCGACCCGACCGTCGGGCCCTGGCCGGAACAGGCCGACCGAACGCGCCCCGCCGCCGTCGACGAGCCAGAGCTGATACGTCAACTCGTCGCCGACCGTCGTGACGTCCGTGCCCTCGATGACGAGCGCATTCGCGTCGGCGGAGAACACCGCCCGCAGCGAACCGGACAGGTCGCCGTCGAACGTACGGAACTCGGCGTCGTCGGCAGCGATGACCTCGGCGACCACGTCGGTCGAATCACCATTCCGAGTCACGATGACACCACCGGCAACCACCAGTGCGAATGCCGCAGCCGCAGCAATCGGAAGCCACCGCGCCCGCCGGCGAGAGCGTTCGGCACCGAGGTCCACGACCGACCGCAACGGCGCTGGAGCGACGTCGTCGATCGCACGCATCACGCGTTCCTTCATCGCGTCGGGTGGTCGCACCGGGTCGGCGGCCTGGATCCGTGCGGCAGTGTCGAGGGCAGCGTCGAGTTCGTCCTGGAGGCCGGCATCTGCGGCGAGGGCCGCGTCGAGTTCACGCTCCTCGTCGTGCGACAGCTCACCGAGTGCCGCCGCGGCAAGCAGTTGGTCCAGCCGCTCCTCGTCTCGTGGTTCGTTCATCGTCCGTCCTCCAGTTGGCCACGAAGGCGTTTCAGGCCTCCACGAACTCGTCCCTTGACCGTGCCCAGCGGGATGTCGAGGCGCTCGGCGATCGCCGCATGCGCGTATCCCTCGACGAACGCCAGTTGGATCACCTCACGTTGATCGGCGGGCAACGCGGCGATCGCCGCGCGCACACGCACGGCCTCCTCGGTCGCCACGACATCCTCGTCGACGTCGATGTCGACGTCCGGGCGTCGACCACCCAACGCCTCGATCCGGTTCCGTTGCGATTGCTCACGCCGCACGCGATCGACCGCACGGCGACGCGCGATCGTCACCGCCCACGTCGACACCGACGCACGCGTCGCATCGAACCTGCCGACCGAGGTCCAGATCTCGACGAACACCTCCTGGGTGACCTCCTCCGACATGGCCGGGTCGCGGAGTACCCGTTTCACGACGCCGAACAACGTCGGCGCCAGCTCGTCGTACAGCGCTGCGAACGCCTGGCGGTCACCATCGACGACGCGAGCGACGAGCGCACTGAGTTCGGCTGTCGACGTCATGGTGGTGGAGCGAGCGTACCGAGGACGACCTCCACCGGATCGACGGGTGTCGACGTCGGTCATCGGCGCATCACGAACTCGGCGAACGTCAACGCCGTCATGCGTTCGACGGGCATCGACGTCGACGATTCGGTCCAGCCCGGAGCATCCAGCAGCACGAGTCGCGGTTCGACCGATCGATCGAAGACGAATCGAATTCCGCGGTCGTCGACGACGGCGCGGACCGGCAGGGCGACAGACGCGCCGTTCGGTCCGCGCACCATCAGCACGTCGGCGATCGCCGACAGTCGCGTCTGTGCGAGCACATCGATGACCGGGAGCACCAGCCGCCCGTCGTCGAGCGGCGTCGTCAGGCCGATCAATCGTTCGAGCGGAAGCGCACCGGCACGACCCACATGACCGTCCACGCGCAGGGAAGCATGTCCTCTTGTCACGGTGTCGTCTTGTGCTCCCATGATCGGTGTTCGCACCCCATCAGGTTCTGGATCACCGAGCGTGGAAGGAAATGGCTTCGACGCAGCAACACTCGCCGAGCACCGGTACGTTCGCCGCCATGGACACGACCGACGCCGCCACTCCGGAACGACGCCTCGGCGGCGCCCTCGAGCCCGTGATCGGGCAGGTCTACTTCTCCCCGGAGTGCCACGACGGCTACGCCCGTCTCGGATTCGAGCCGTCTGTTCGCCGTGCCAACGGCGTCGCACTCCCGGACGGACCGGCGTACTTCACGAGCCGCGGCTCGCTCCTCGGCCAGGTTCGGGGCGAGGTGGTGGCAGCCGCCTTCGGCGTCTTCAACCCGGCGGTCGTCGTGCCCTGCGTCGCCCTCGGCTGGTCGCTCACCGATGCCGACACGATCTGCGCCGCACGCGACGCCGGCGCGATCGGTCAGCTCGAACGGGTGCTCGGACCCGATCCCGACGGTCGGGAACGGGTGACCGCACTGCTGCAGCGCGCCACCGATCGACTGCCGATCGGCGGACGTCCGCTGGCCGCCGGCGCGAGCGCGCTCCCCGATCCCGGCCATCCACTCGGCACGATCTGGCGACGCGGCGACCTGCTGCGCGAGTTCCGCGGCGACAGTCACACCGCGGCCTGGGTCGACGCCGGTCTGGATGCGGTGGAGATCGGACTGCTGACCGAGCTCTCGTGGGGGCTTCCGCTCCGCAGCTACGCCCGCACCCGCGCCTGGACCGACGACGACTTCGAACGGGCCGAGGACCGATTGCGATCGCTCGGCCTGCTCGACCGCAACGGAGGCTTCACCCCGACCGGGCGGGAGTTCAGGGAGCAGATCGAACAGACGACCGATGCCCAGATGCGGCCCGTCGTGGACGCGCTCGGCGACGATCTCGACGAACTGATCGACCTCCTGACCCCCTGGGGTGCCGCCATCAGATCCGCCGGCGGCTACCTGCCGTCGGGCCCACATGATCTCGCCGCGCAGCACAACTGATGCCCGGGTCGTGACCGTACGACTGCATCAGGAACACTGACCGCATGGCACGATTCCGCAGCCGCCCCGCTCCGACGGCGACCACGTCGACCGGCCGCATCCGCGGCACCACCACCTCCGATGGCCGCATCGCGTACTTCCGCGGCGTCCCGTACGCCGCCCCGCCGGTCGGCGACCTGCGATGGCGGCCTCCTCGACCGCACGATCCCTGGTCCGACGAACGCGCCTGTACGAAGTTCGGACCCTCCGCCCACCAGCGAGCTGCGGGGTTCGAGCAGTTCTTCGAGCTGCTCGTGTCCGGCATGGGACTCGGCAGAGCGCGGCGGCGTGCACTGGCCACGGCGATCAAGCTCGCCCCGACGAAGCAGAGCGAGGACTGCCTGACGCTCAACATCCGGTCCCCGCGCCATGCCACCGATCTGCCGGTGATGGTGTGGATCCACGGAGGCGACCACACCGATGGCAGCGGCGCCGAGCCGATGTATCAGAGCAACGTCTTGCCCGAACGTGGATGTGTCCTCGTCACGATCAACTACCGCCTGGGACTCTTCGGGTTCTTTGCCCATCCCGAACTGTCGGCGGAATCTCCCGATGGCGTGTCGGGAAACTACGGGCTGCTCGACCAGATTGCTGCGCTCGAATGGGTGCGCGACAACATCGAGGCGTTCGGTGGCGACCCGGACAACGTGACGATCTTCGGTGAGTCGGCCGGCGGCGAGGCCGTACTCAACCTGATGACCGCGCCGAGAGCACGCGGCCTCTTCCACCACGCGATCGCGCAGAGTCCGAGCGACAGCGGTCGCTGGCTCCACCTCGATCGTCCGATGCTCGACTTCGAGCCGGCAGTCGACACGGGTCGTGCGTTCGCGGAGCTGGCGGGCGCCGGATCGATCGACGAACTCCGCAGGATCGACGCCGAGACCTTGTCGACGCTGTACACCGGCAATCCCCAGCTCGGTCGCGCGTTCTATCCGGCGGTCGACGGCGTCGTTCTGCCGACCGCTCCGATGACGGCGTTCAGCCGTGGCGAGCAGGCGCCGGTCCCCCTGATGATCGGGTACAACGCCGACGAGGGCACGCTCCTCGCTGGGTTCATGCACCCGGCCGGAGCCGAGTTCGAAGCGCCGGCCGACGGGAGCGAGGTCTCGCCCGCCGAGATCCGCGCAGCCCTCGAGCGCTCGTACCCGGCACCCGAACAGGTCGACCGCCTGCTCGCCGCGTACCCCGGGCTCGGTCTCGGTGACCTCGAGGCCCGTATCGACCACGCAGGCGACCACATGTTCGGCGTGCACGTCGACCACGCCTCGCGCTGCCATGCCGAACAGGGCCACTCGGTGTACAGGTACCACTTCCGAGCCGTACCGGCGTCGCCGAAGCAGACGGCCGGCGCATTCCATGCCGCCGAAGTGTTGTACGTGTTCGACACGACCTTCCCACTCGTTCCGGATGCAGGCGACGCGCATCTGTTGGCGCGCGAGATGGGCGACCGGTGGTTCGCGTTCGCCGCGACCGGAGTTCCCGACTCCCCCGGACGAGCGCCGTGGCCGAGCTACCGGCCGGACGATGCGCAGCAGCTGGTCTTCGACCGGCCGAAGTCGCACGTTGCTGCGTGTCCGCCGCAAGACGGGCTCGATCTGATGCGCGAGCGAATCGAGTGGCTGAACGAGCAGAGCCTCACCGCGGCGGCGGTGCGATGAAGATGTCGACGTCGTCAGGCACCATCGGGTCGCTGCCGGCCGACGCAGCTTCGGCCGGCTCGTCTCCGTGGAGATAGGCCTCGATCAGCCACCCGCGGAACTCGTCGTCGATCGCGTCGGGGTCGGTCACGTTGACGACGTGGAAGTACTTGGTCCCGTCGTCGATCACCTTCCGTGAGAGCCGCCCCGATTCGAGCCGACGCCGAAGCGAGAAGCCGACGGCCACCCATTTCGTCTTGACGTCGAGGATGCAGAACGTCGGACCGTTCTTGAAGAGCACCTTGGCCGCCAGCGGGTCAACGATCAGCGAACCGTCACCCTGCTCGCGATCCACGGCGACCAGATGGTCCTGCACCGCCTCGAACACCGGTTTGACGAACGGTGGTGAAGCGTCGAGGAACTCAGCGACCGAGAGCCCGGGCTGACACATGTGGCCACGCCCGACAGCACCGAACTCACGGTGGCAATCGGGACACGTCCAGACCGCCATCAGGTTGCGATGTCGACGCCGAAGATCTCGCGGAAGCGATCGATGTAGTCGGCGTCGTCCTCGAGCACGCCGAGTCCGATCCAGTCGGCGTCGCTCGATGCGGTCGTGCAGCGCGGCCATCTCGGCGCCGCCCCAGCTCGACCGGGTACCGCAGCTGTGGCTCGTCGGTCGTGATCGCGTGCTCGATCACCCGGCCGACCTCGAACGGATCGGTGGCGCTGGCCATGCCAGCGGCGTAGAACTGGAACATCCGCCGGTAGTGGGTCGTCGTAGCGCCGGTCGAGTTCGGCGCGTCGATGTTCTTGGCGAAGATCGCCGACTTCGTCACGCCCGGTTCGACGATCGCCACCCGGATGCCGAACGGTGCGAGTTCCTGAGCCAGCCCTTCGCTGATGCCTTCGAGCGCCCACTTCGACGCCACGTAGGGCGACTGGGCAGGTACGGCGATCCGCCCGCCACCGACGTGACGTTGACGATCGTGCCGCTGCCCCGTTCGCGCATCTGCGGCAGGACGGCCTGGGTGCACCGCGTGACCCCGCACAGGTTGACGTTCATCACGTCGATGTACAGCTCGGACGGGCACTCCTCGACCACGGCATTGCCACCGACGCCGGCGTTGTTGACGAGGTGGTCGACGCGACCGGCGCGGGAGAAGATCTCGTCGAACCCGACCGGCGACCGAGGCGTCGTCGGCCACGTCCGCCACCACGAGGTCGACCTCGACGCCGGCGTCCGCGGCCATCTTGTTCGAGCTTCTCCGCCTTGTCGAGCGATCGCACCGTGCCGATCACGTGATGGCCGACCGAGGCGAGGTGGATCGACGTTGCTCGCCCGATCCCCGAGTTGGCGCCCGTGACGACGGTGACGGGTTGACCGGGCGACGGGCGATGACATGGCCGACAGACTACGAGCCGTCGCTCGCGACGCTGCGGGTCGAGCCCGTCAGGTGCTGATCGAGCTGCGGATGTCGGTCAACCAGTCGTCGGCGTCACGCCAACGGCCACCGACGTGTTCGCGTTCTGTCTCGGCCGTCTCGCCTGCAGCCGGATACGAACCGAGGAACTTCACGCCGCCCTGCTTCGCGTGCAGCGAGCGCATCGTGTCGGCCAGCAGTTCGTCGGCGACGTGCCCGTCGGCGTACATGATGAAGCAGTAGTGGCCGAGCCCGCCGTCCTTCGTCGGGCGACTGAAGAGGTTCGACAGGTTGATCCGTCGTGCGGCGAACTCCTGGAGGATCGCGATCAGGCTTCCCGGCTCGTCGGCACGCTGGTAGACGACGAGTGCCGTGCGGTCGTGGCCGGTCGGCGCCGGGACGCCCGAGCGGGCGACCATCACGAAACGGGTCTGGTTGCCGGCGTGGTCGGCGATGTCGGCCTCGGCGATCTCGAGCCCGTACACCTCGGCGGCGATGCGTGGCGCGAGGGCGGCGATGTCGTCGCGTTCGGACTGACTGACCCGATGCGCCGCGTCAGCGGTCGAGTTCGCTGCGATCAGCTCGGCACCGGGCAGGCGTTCGCGCAGGTAGCGGTGACACTGCGCCGTGGCGACGGGGATCGAGAGGACCTCCGTGACGGCGTCGAGCGAGCATCCCGGTTTGACGAGCAGACAATGCTCGATGTCGATGACGACCTCGCGGGTGATCAACAGCTCGTGGTCGAACGCGAGCGCGTCCTGGGTGAAGTTGACCATCCCTTCGATCGAGTTCTCGATCGGGACGAACCCGGCATCGACCTCACCGGCCTCGACGGCGTCGAGCACGTCGGGCACCGTCCGGTAGGGCACGTGCTCCGCCTCCTGCGCCGACTCGACGCCGAGCAGCGCCTGCTGGGTGAAGGTCCCGAGCGGGCCGAAGAAGCCGATCCGGCGGACGGCAGCGGAGGTGGCCTGGGATCCGGCGTCGTCAGTCATCAACGCTCAGGCTACGCAGTGGCACGATCGCTCGACGCGACCGGTCGTGGTCAGCCGCCGAGCGCAGCGTCGAGGAAGGCCATGGTCTCGGCCGCCGACGCCGCGCCGGCTCGACGTGCGAGCACGTTGCCGTCGGCGTCGAGCACGACGGTGAACGGGAACGACGTCCCGCCGTATGCCTTGATCGCGGTGAGCTCCTCGTCGTCGGCCATCGTCGGCCAGAGCCAGCCCTTGTCGACGACCCACTCGCTCGGCGGGTAGTTGGCCTCAGCGGGCTTCACGGCGGTGCTGACGCCGATGACGTCGAGGCCGTCGGGCAGGTCACCGGCGGCGTCGAGCGCGAGCAGCTCGGGGATCTCGTCGTTGCAGTGCGGGCACCAGTGCGCGAGGAACACCGCGAGCGTTGCGTTCTCCGTCGGCCCACCGATCGTGATCGGCGTCCCATCGAAGCTCTCGCCGGAGATCACCGGCGCCGTCTCGCCGACAGCGAGATCCTCGAGCGAGCTGTCGTACGGGACGAGCGCGTCTCCCTCGACGGTGATCGGCCCGTTCTGCTGGAGGCCTCGAGCGGCGTCCCCATCCGACGAACCGTCGCTCGAGACGGACGCATCTTCGGGGGGCGCCGCCGAGCTGACGCTCTCGTCGGATGGGCTGCCGGTCGACGCGACATCGGGATCCGAGCCGCAGGCACTGACCACCAGTGCAGCGGCAGCGAATCCGACGAGTGCGCGGCGGACGATCGGACGACGGGGGGAGTCGATGGAAGTCACGGCTCCAGTCTGCCGTCTCGATGCCCGCAAGGGGCAGCACGCGGATACCGTCGCTCGACGATGACAGAGCACGCCGAGCCCGACACGGCGGTACTGCGCGACCTCCGTCGTGTCCGACGGGAACGTCGCCTCGGCGACACCGAGTGGTTCGACGTCCTGTACCAGGTCTACCTGTTCGCGCTCGTCGGGACCATCGCCGTGGTGTTCGCCTCCGACTCGATCCGCGGTCTGATCGACGAGCCGATCGCGACCGACCTCATCCTGGATCGTGGCCCGTCGATCGCCGGTGTGGTCGCGGTCCTCGCGATCGGCGTCGGGCTGCGCAACGGGGCCGAAGGCGGTCCGATCTCGGTCGAGTCGGCCGACGTCCGTCATCTCCTGCTCGCCCCGATCGACCGCACACGCGTGCTGATGCGGCCGATCACGCAGCGACTGCGCGCGGTCGCGTTCGGCTTGGCGCTCGGCCTCGGCGTCCTCGGCCAACTGGTCGCGACCGAGATCGAGGGATCGCGTGCGGCGTGGGCGGCGAGCGGCGCGCTGTTCGGCGCGCTCGTTGCCGCGGCGTACGTCGGCGCGGCGGTGATCGCCCACGCGCTCGCGATGCCGCGCTGGGCGGCGACCGTGGTCTCGACCATCGCCGTCGCCTGGCAGTCGATCACCGCCTGGAGGATCTGGAACGGCGAGGCGACCGGGTGGGGGCGGATCGGCCCGGGCAACCTCGCTGGCAGCGTCCTGTTCTGGGGAGTCCGCCAGCGCGGCATCGACCTCCTCGCGATCGTCGCGGCGGTGGTGCTCGTCGCGTGCGCCCTCGCGCTCGGAGGGCGGCTGCGGCTGCAACCGCTCGAGCGCCGTGGACAGCTCGTGTCGCAACTGCGCTTTGCGGCCACCGTCCAGGACATCCGCACCGTCGTGCTGCTCCGTCGACAACTGAGCGCCGAGTCGATTCGTTCGACGCCCTGGTTCGGTCATCGCTCACCCGCCACGGAACGAGGACGAGGCAGCGCCGCGTTGCCGCGACCGCCGGCCCGCCCCACGCGATCGAAGGGTCCGGCAACCAACAGGTTCCCGGCATTCGTCTGGCGCCGCGGGTTCGCGGCGATCGGTCGACTCCCGCTCAGCCGACTCGTGCGGATGGCGACACTTGCCGCAGCCGCCGGAATCGCCGCGTCGCTGACCGTCACCTCGTCGTGGCTTTTTCTGATCGTGCTCGTCGGGGCGAGTTTCCTGCTCGGACTCGAGGCGCTCGAACCGCTCGCGCAGGAAGTCGACCGACCCGACCTGACCGACGGGTTCCCCGTACCACGAGGTTGGCTGTTCGCCCAGCACCTCGTCGCACCGGCCGGGCTCCTGGCGATTGCAGCGATGATCGGGGCTGTGGCGGCCACGCTCACCAACGCCGACCACGCGGCAGGAGCGTTCGCGCTCGCCGTCCCGGTCGCGTGGGCGGGTGCGATCGGCGCGGTCGTGACGACGGTCCGCGACGCTCCCGACCCGCCGGCCGTCGCCAACACGACGCTCACCGGCGCCGACCGTGATGTGGAGAGTCCCTTCTCGATGCCCGAGTTCTCGGGGTTCAGCAACGTCGGAACGGGCGCATTGCCGATCATCCTGAGCGCGATCGCAGCGGGCCCGGTCGCCGCCGTGCGGGTCCAACCCGACCCTGCGACAGTGGGACGCTCGATCGTCGGTGTGGCACTGTGTCTCGTGGTGATGACCTTCTGGGTGGTGCGACGCGACCGATGGTCCACGGCGATCCGTCGTTTCTTCGCCGCAGGGCGAGCGGCATCGGGGGCCACGACATGACCAACGCCATCGAGACGCACGGTCTCACCAAGCGCTACGGCGACCACGACGCGCTTGCGCCGATCGACCTGACAGTTCCGGTCGGTCAACGGGTGACGCTGATCGGTCACAACGGGAGCGGCAAGACGACGCTGATCAAGATGCTGACCGGCCTCCTGGATCCGACGGGTGGCGCGGCCACGGTTGTCGGCCACTCGGCGGGCAGCCCCGACGCACGCTCCGCGCTGTCCTACCTGTCCGACCAACCGGTGTTCTACGACGACCTCACCGTCCGCCAGCATCTGGAGTACGTCGCCCGCCTGCACCACACGCAGGACTGGGAGGACCATGCCGATTGGCTGATCGAGACCGTCGGCCTCGCCCGCCGCGCCGACGATCTCCCGGCCACGTTCAGCCGCGGCCTCAAGCAGAAAGCGGCGATCGCGATCGCGTTCGTGCGCCCCTTCGAGTTGATGCTGATCGACGAGCCCTTCGTCGGTCTCGATCGCGCCGGACGATCTGCGCTGCTCGACCTCATCGCCTGGGCGCATGACGACGGCGCCACGCTCGTCGTCGCCACACACGAACTGGCCAGCGTGACGTCCAGTGACCGTCTGATCGCGCTCAGCGACGGGCGGGTGATCTTCGACGGTGATCCGTCCGAGGCGGACACCGACGCACTGGCCGACGGATGGTTCGATCGTGCCGAAGCCATCGACGAGTCGATCGAGCGTCCGGCCGACGACGACATCGACGACTGAGATCCTTCGAGACGTCCGCCTCATCCCCGCTCCGGTGGTCTACTCTGAGCGGATGCAGGAGTTTTCATCGGTCACCGCGTCCTCATACGACGCCGAATCACTCGCGCCGATGCTCACCGAGAAGGCCCAGGAGGGCTGGTCTGTGGTCAGCATCGTGTCGGCAGGGACGAACGTCGTCGCATATCTGACTCGAGGCGGCGATACCACTGCCGGCGCCGAGACGGGCGCAGCGAGTGTTGCCCCCACCGAGGCGGAGTCACCGAGCGTCGGTGCCGTGCCCGCAGCCGCCGTTGCCGCCGACGACTGGTCGAGCGACGCGGACGACACGTCCGACGACAGCGCTGCGGTGCCCGCCGCCGCCACGGCGATCGCGCCGACACTGCCCGGCGAGGTCTCGACGCCTGTCGTGCCCGGCACCGACACGTCGCCGGAAGCGGTCGAAGCTGCTGCGGCGGTCGAAGCATCGGGCGAACCAGCTGGTTGGGGCGCTGCCCCGGCGGCCGAGCCGACCGTTCCCGAGGTCCCCACCGTGCCCGACGCCGCCGCTGATCACGACGCCGGCCCGAGTCTCGGTGCGGTCGCCGGCGGTGCCGGCCTGGCCGCAGGTGCAGCTGCCGACGCCGCCGCCCTCGCGGACGACACCGCGTCCGACGTGACCGGTGGCGTCGCCGACACGGCCGGCGATCTGACCGATTCGGCCAGCGACGCAGCCGACGCGGCCACAGGTTTCGGCGGCGGACTGGCCGACAGCGCGGCAGACGCGGGCGCCGGCGTCAGCGTCGATGCCGCAGCGAGTGTCGTTGCCGACAGTGCCGTCACCGCCGCCGACGAGGCCGCAACCGTCACCGCCGAGACCCCGGCAGCTGCGACCGAAGAGGCCGCCTCGGGTGTCCCGGCAGGCTGGTACGCCGACCCGTCCGGGCGCTTCGAGCTCCGCTACTGGGATGGCAACGCCTGGACCGAGCACGTCAGCCGCGCCGGTCAGCAGTACACCGACCCACCCGTCGCCTGACCCGGCGGGGCTCCACCCCATCATCGATGTCGATCAGCAGCCGCCGATGCGGCTGCTGATCGTCGTTTTCGGCAGCGTTCCGCGGCTGCATCGCCGCCCGCTCCTAGCCTGAGCACCATGGATGTGACCTCCATCGGACACGCGGGGATGCTGATCGAAACGGAGGGCGGATCGGTCCTGTGCGACCCGTGGTTCGAGCCGGCGTTCTTCGGATCGTGGTTCCCGTTCCCCCGCAACGACCAGCTGTCCGACGACCTGCGCGACCGGATCGAACACGCCGACTTCCTCTACATCTCGCACCTCCACGGCGACCATCACGACGAGGCGTGGCTCACCGAACATCTCCGCCGCGACATCCCGATCCTGCTTCCCGGGTTCCCGACCCGCGAACAACAACGCACGCTCGCCGCACTCGGCTTCACCGAATTCATCCGTACCACCGACACGGTCGAGACCGAGATCGCGCCCGGCCTGAAGATCGCCATCCACATCGAGTCGTCGATCACCGACGGCCCGGGTGGCGACTCGGCGCTGGTGGTCATGGCCGACGACGCGATCGTCGTCAACCAGAACGACTGTCGCACCACCGACCTCGGTCAGCTCCGGTCGCACGGCCCCGTCGACCTGCACTGGCTGCAGTACTCGGGAGCCATCTGGTACCCGATGGTGTACGAGATGGACGATGCCGCGAAGAAGGCGGCGTGCGACGCCAAGGTCGACGCCCAGTTCGCGCGAGCCATGCGCTACGTCGAGAAGATCGGCGCCCGGGCGATCGCCCCGAGTGCGGGCCCGCCCTGCTTCCTCGACCCCGACCTGTTCGGCCTGAACGTGATCGACGGATCCGAGCCGAGCATCTTCCCCGACCAGACCGTGTTCCTCGACATGCTCGACCGAGCGGGGTACCACGGGATCATGAACATCCCGGGCACGACGATCACCGTCGACGGGTCACTCGGTGTCACGCACCCGATGCCCGACGCCGAGGTCGATGCGATCTTCAGCGCGAAGCAGGCCTACCTCGACCGGTACCAGGCCGACTGGATCGGCTGGCTCGACGACATGAAGGCCGGGTGGAACCCACCGTCGACCGACATGCTCCAGACGCTGAAGTCCTGGTGGGAACCGCTGCTCGAGATGGCCCCGACCCTCTGCTCACAGGTCGGCGCCAACGTCGTGCTGCGCGCCCTGGCGCCCGACGACGGCAACGTCGAACAGCTCGACGTCGTCATCGACTTCCCCAACGGCGAGGTGCGCGAGCACGCGGGCGAGCCGTACTCGTTCCGGTTCGACATCGATCGCCGCCTCGTCGAGACCGTGGTCGCGCAACGCGCCGTCGACTGGTCGAACTCACTGCTCCTGTCCTGTCGCTTCGTCGCGTGGCGGGAGGGCGAGTTCAACGAGTACGTCTACAACTTCTTGAAATCGCTGTCACGGGAGCGGATGAAGCGTGCCGAGGCCGAAGCGGTGCGCAAGGTCGCCCCGCCCGACGCCGCGGCGATGGCCGCCGAGCCCGACATCCGACTCGGCGACTACGTGGTCCAACGGCGCTGCCCGCATCGCGACGCCGACCTCGAGGCATTCGGCGAGATCGACGGCGACGAGTTCGTGTGCACGCTGCACGGCTGGCGCTTCGACATCGAGTCCGGCACCTGCAAGACCAGCGCCGGACACCCGCTCCGCATCCGCCGCGCCTGACCCCGCGGACCCAGCGGTGTCAGACACCCGCAACAGGTGGTGTCAGACACCCGCAACAGCTTTCGAGCACGGCCGCTGTCACAGGTTCGAGACACTTCCGCCACACGGGGCCACTACGTTGGGGGTATGGCAGGTGTCCTCGACCTCGGGATCGATCTCGACGTCTGGCCGTGGGTCTGGATCGGCGTCGCCGTCGTGTTCGCCCTGGTCGAACTCACGGTGCTCGCCGGGTCGTTCGTTCTGCTCCCGTTCGCGGTGTCCGCATTCGCGGCCGCGCTCGCAGGGTTCTACGACCGATCCGTCGAAGTCCAGTGGGCAATCTTCTTCTTCGGCGGGGCGGCACTCTGGGTCGCGTTCTGGAAGTACGCGAAACGTTTCGCCGACGACAACGCGATGCCGGCGGGTGTCGGCGCTGATCGGCTGGTCGGGATGACGGCGATCGTCACCGCCGACATCGAACCCGACGACACCGAACGCCGCGGTCGCATCAAGGTCGTCGGCGAGGAGTGGGGAGCGCTGACCGACGGGGAGCGCTCGCTGCGCGCCGGTTCCAAGGTTCGCATCGTGGCCATGAACGGCACCCGCGTGATGGTCGAAGCAGTCGTGCTCGCATCACCGACCGAGCCGCCTGCGTCACCGCCCACCGTCGCTCCACCGTCTCCACGACCCACCACCCCCTCATCGGAGGAAACATGACCCCCGTCGCCATCGTCGTCGGCGTCATCGCCCTGGTCGGCATCGCCGTCCTGGTCGCTGCCGTCAAGATCGTTCGCCCCTACCAGCGTGGCCTGGTCGAACGTCTCGGCAAGTACAAGGCGACCGAAGAGCCGGGCCTGCGCCTGATCTTCCCGTTCATCGAGACGATGCAGCTGATCGACATGCGCGAGCAGGTCGTCGACGTGCCGCCACAGGAAGTGATCACCGCCGACAACGTGGTCGTGTCGGTCGACGCCGTCGTCTACTACGAGGCGACCGATCCCCAGCGACTCGTCTACAACGTCGCCGACTTCTTCACCGCCATCACCAAGCTGGCCCAGACGAACCTCCGCAACCTGATCGGTGACATGGAGCTCGACAAGGCGCTCACGTCCCGCGACACGATCAACACGCAGCTGCGCGAAGTGCTCGACGACGCCACCGACAAGTGGGGCGTGCGAGTGGTGCGTGTCGAGATCCAGCGGATCGATCCGCCGCCGGACATCGTGTCGGCGATGCACGCGCAGATGCGCGCCGAGCGCGATCGTCGTGCGACCGTCACCGAGGCGAAGGGCTACCAGGAGGCCGCGATCGCCCGCGCCGACGGTGAGCAGCAGGCAGCCGTGCTCTCGGCACAGGGTCGCAAGGAAGCCGCGGTGCTCGACGCCCAGGGTGATTCCGAAGCGATCCAACTGCGCGCAGCGGCCAACAAGTTGCGGTTGCAGTTGCTCGGCGAGGGCGAGGGATTGGCCGCCAAGGCGCGCCTCACCGGCATCAAGGAGGCCAACACCGATCACAACGTGCTGACGGTCGAGTACCTGCAGGCGCTCGAGCGCATCGGCGACGGTCGAGCCACGAAGCTCGTGATCCCCGCCGAGTTCTCGGGGTTGCTCGGCACGGTCGCGGCGTTCGCCGAGACGATCCGGGCCGACGACGGCGACGACGAGGTCCGGCCGAAGGACGGCTTGCCCATCCCCACCGACAACGAACGCGTCGAGCTGCCCGAGCCCGACCGCGACGAGCACCGGAGCCGTTGATCGTCGATGCGCAAGATCGATGCTCCTCCCGCCGGGTGGTACCCGGATCCGGATGGCCGCACGCGCCTGCGGTGGTGGGACGGCCTCGACTGGACCGACATCCGGCGGGCGCCACCGAGCAACGCCGAACTCATCGTCGCCGAGGAGAACCGCGCGTTCTTCGAGAACTCGCAACTGCCGGTCGGGCAGGTCCCGCGTCCTGGCGGCGTCTCCCAGCAGGACGCGTCGCAGATCATCGCGGAAGTACGCAACGTCGCCCGGCAGGAGGTCGACCGGGCAGCGCAGGAATTCAGCAATCGGGCGACGAACGCCGTGCGCAGCGTCACCCCGCTGATCACCGAGTACGCGAGCGACGTGAAGAAATGGATCCGCCGCATCGTCATCATCGGGATCGTGCTGCTCGTCGGCTACTTCGTCTTCCAGGTCGTCGTTCAGGCGTCGTTCTTCGAGTGGATCGGCGACCGCATCGACAACCTCAACGACGAGACCGGCACCGCCTGGCCCGTCCCCACCCGCGTGACGTAACGGGTCTGACCCATCGTGTCACGCGTGACGTGATGGGTCAGACCCGTGACGTAACGCTGAGGCGGTAGGCGAAGGTGTGCTTGCCGGTGGGGATCTCGTACCGCGGGAGTACGTCGGGGCCGCAGCTGGCGGTGCCGACGCCGCGGTGCGCCACATCGACGTGCACGACGAGTGAGCGCACCGGCTTCAGGTCGGTCTCGTGGGCTGCGTCGTACAGCACCGCGTCGGAGAAGCGGGTCGCCGAGATGTGCAGCGCGATCGGCGCGAGCACGTCGAGTCGCACCGTCTCACCAGTCGCCGAGCGAACGAACTCGAACCAGCGGCAGTCGGTGCGGAGCCCGAATTCCTGGGGCACGAGGTAGGGCGGCTCGTCGGGTGCACCCGACCAGATGCCGAGCACCGACCCACGGTTGCGATCCGGATAGTTCTCGTCGGGTCCGCGACCGAACCAGCGCAGCCGATCGAACCCTGCGGGCAACTCGAACATCGCGCCGACGCGACCGAGATCCTGGAACTCGTCGGGCACGACGATCGCGTGTCGGTGGACGACGCTGCCGTCGTCGCCGACCTCGACGCGATGGGTGTGGTCGACGAGTTCGTCGGCGGGGCGACGGTCGATGCCGGCCTGTTGCCAGTGCCCCAACGCCGTGCCGCCGATGCCGTACCGCTCGCCGTAGGCCGGCATCAGCTTGTAGCCGTCGTTGTCGGTCGGGGCCCGGAAGATCGACGCCACCGGCGTGATCCGGGCCAGGTCGAGCGTGCCGTCCGTCGAGGCCGGCAGGTCCTTCACGTTGATCCGCTTCGGTGCTCGCAGCTCGACCTGGTCCCAGGCCACGAGGTGCCCCTTCGGCGCCCAGTCGGTTGCCGATCGCTGGGCCCAGCACACGCTCAGATGGGCGTCGGGTTCGGTCGGCAACGCGCACGGCAACCCGATGGTGACAGTCTCGTGGGGACCGGCCTCCACATCGAGTCGACCTGAATCGCGCACCTCGCCGCCGACGGTGAGCTCCCACGTTGCGTCGAGGTCGGACAGATCGGTGAAGCTGCGACGGTTCGAGATCGCCAACTTCGAACGGCCCGCCGCGGCGACGGTCACGGGCCGATACACCCATTCGACTTCGCGGATCGCGGGATGGGGCACGAGGTCGGCCCCCATGATCCCGTCGGCGACGAAGTTGCCGTCGTGGATCGCTTCGTCGAACTGGCCGCCGTACGCGAAACCCGCGCTGCCGTTCGGGAGTCTCGTCGTGATGCCATGGTCCTTCCACTCCCAGATGAAACCGCCCTGCAGGCCGGGCGTCGATGTGATCGCGTCCCAGTAGTCGGCGAGCGAGCCGTTCGAGTTGCCCATTGCGTGGGTGTACTCGCACATGATGAGCGGGCGGTCACCCTGGGGGTCGTTGCCGTAGGCGACGATGTCGGCGATCGTCGGGTACATCGGGCAGACGACGTCCGACGAGGCCCGTCCACCGTCGACCCAACCGTCGTGGAAGATTGCACCCTCGTAGTGGAGCGGTCGAGACGGATCGGACGAGCGGGCCCAGCCCGCGGCGGCCCCGTGGTTGTCGCCGTGACCCGACTCGTTGCCGAGCGACCACATCACGATCGACGGGTGATTGCGGTCGCGCGAGACCATCCGCGCCATCCGTTCGACCCACGCCGGCCGATACGACGGGTCGTTGCAGAGACTCGTGTTGTAGGCGTGGCTCTCGATGTTCGCTTCGTCGACGACGTAGAGACCGATCTCGTCGGCGAAGTCGAGCAGCCGCGGATCGTTCGGGTAGTGCGACGTGCGGACGGCCGTGATGTTGTGGCGACGCATGGCGTGCAGGTCGTCGCGCATGTCGTCGACGGTCACGGCCTTGCCCCTGATCGGGTGGTGATCGTGACGGTTGACGCCGAAGAACCAGACGGGTTGACCGTTGACCTTGAACTGGCGGTCGGCGATCTCGATCGAGCGGAACCCGACGAGTTGCGTGTGCACCTCGGCGACGGTGCCGTCCGGATCGATCAACTCGACGAGCACCCGATGCCGCGTCGGCGTCTCGGCCGACCACGGGTCGACGTCGGGCACGTCGAAGCTCGCGTCGACGTGGTGACCACTGAAGAGGTACGGCGTGGAGAACGAGTGTGGCACCTGCGCGGTGACCGGCTTCGCCAGGCGCTTCTTGGCCAGGGTCTCGATGCTGGTGCGGATCTTCCAGCCCGGACCGGGGGGCGTGGTGCCGCCGACCGTCGAGCGCACGGCGAGGTTGCCGCCGCCGGAGATGTGGTTGTACGCGGCGTCGCAGTCGACCGCGGTGACGCCGGTGGTGGCCCGAGCCTCGATGCGCACCTCGCGGTGGAGCCCGCCCATCCACCACTGGTCCTGGTCCTCGACGTAGCTGTGCGCACTCCACTTGACGACGACGATCGCGACCTCGTTGCGTCCGGCGATGACGTGGTCGGTGATGTCGTATTCGCTCGCGAGTCGGCTGTCGGTGCCGTACCCGGCGAACGCACCGTTGATGTACAGCGCGTGCACGCTCTCGGCGCCACCGATGTGGAGGACGATGCGGCGCCCGATCCACCGCTTGGGGACGGTGACGTCACGTCGGTACACGCCGGTCGGATTGCGGTCGGGGAGGTTCGGCGGTGGTCCGTCGAAGGGCATCCGCACGTTCGTGTACTGCGGCAGGTCGGGGTCACCGTTCTGGTCGACCGCGTGCTGCACGGTCCAGTTGCCCGGGACCGTGACCTTCGTCCAGCGTCGACCGTCAGCGGTTGTGGTGATCGCCGTCGCCGGGACGTTGTCGGGGTGATCGAAGAGTCGGAACTTCCAGCGGCCGTCGAGGGAGTGCGCCCAGTGCGTGGGAGCGCTGTCGTACGGGTCGGCGGCTCGTGCGTCCGCGATCGATGCGTGGGCCGACGACGGTGGCGCCATCGGCATCCGTCCGATCGACGTGATCGCCGGGTCGGTCCAGGGTCGCACAGCACCGATGACGGGAAGCATGCTGTCATCGTGTCAGGCACCAGCAGACCTGACGCAATCGACGACACCGCGTGGCCCGCCGGGGCAGGAAGCACAAAGGTGAGCCCGTCCCAGCGAATCAGGCAGCAGGAGGTCGCGAGTCAGGTCTCCTGACCGGGATCAGGTTTTCGTGTCGCAAGGAAGCATGAGCCCGAGTTGGCCCCGGCCAACGAGCGGCGAGGGGTGGCGCAGCGAGACGGAAAGCTGGACCGGTCAGGCGCCGTCGTGGACCCAGACGGAGGTGTCGAGCGGCATGATGCCCGACTCCCAGATCCAGTCCATGGCGGGAACGCTCACCCGCACGCAACCGTGCGACGCAGGGTAGTTCGGGATGCTGCTCGACCCGTGCACGGCGACGCCACCGACGAAGTACTTCGGCCGGTAGATGCGTCCGAGGTCGCCTTCCCACCAGCCTTCGACACGTTCGCGGTTGACCTCGTGGAGGCCGCTCGGCGTGAGCGACACACCGGTGATCGTCTCGCCCGGCGTGTTCTGGTCGGCCTCGGTGTATTCCTTGCCATTGCCGGTCGACACGTTGAGCACCCACTCGGTGACGCCGTCGATGACGAAGAACAGCACCTGCTTGCTCTTGTCGATCTCGACCAGCGTGCCGGAGTTCGCACGAGCATGTGGGCGGACGGTTTCGACGGTGAGCGCCTGGGCGGTCTGCTCGTCGACTCGACCGCTCGGATCGTCGAATCCCATGTACTTCTGGAACGCCATGACGGCTTGCGACGTCGTGAGGCCGTAGTCGCCGTCGGCACCTTGCAGCCAGAAGCCGAGCTCGAAGAGCCGCACCTGCACGCGGGCCGCCTCGGGGCCGCTCGAGTTGCCGACCGCCTGCAACGGCACGTCGAGTGGTGCCACCGTGCGGATCGTGTCGGGGATCGTCGTGGTCGGCGGGAGGGTCGTCGTCGTGGTGGTCGTCGTGGTGGTGGTCGTCGTCGACGTGGTCGTCGGGGCTGCCGTGGTGGGCGGCGCGATCGTGGTCTCGGGGGCCAGCGCAACCGGAGCGGCCGAGGCGCCGTCTCCACCGGTGTTGCCGCCGGTCATCGCCGAGGAGCAGCCCACGAGCGCGGCGAGTCCGAACACGACTCCGCATCCGATCATCGCCTTCCGGCGTTCACTCATGGCCACGGTGTGCGATGTTACCGGCACAGGATGGACGCGACCGGGCATTCCACCCGAAAAGCCGGTGTTCACACGGCGTTTCGAAGTGTGAACGACGCCGGTGCGTCCGGGTCCGGCGCGTACACCACCTCGCCCGGCGTGATCGCGCCGAGACCGAAGCGCCCCACGATGCCGCTGAGCAGGGACGACACGTCCGATGACCCGTCGATCTGCCCGCCGAACGACCGCAGCAACTCGGCGACGACGGCCTCGGTGGTGGCCCCGGCCTCGCGGAGTTCGGCGAGTGTGACCGATCCGTGGCGCTTCGAGAGTCGCTCGCCGTCGTCGCCCATCACGAGCGGCACGTGGCCATAGGTCGGCGTCGGCAGGCCCAGCAGACGCTGCAGGTGGATCTGGCGGGGTGTGGAGCTGAGCAGGTCGTCGCCCCGGACCACCTGGGTGACGCCCTGCAGCGCATCGTCGACGACGACCGCGAGGTTGTAGGCGGGAACGCCGTCGTTGCGCTGGAGCACGACGTCATCGACGCCCCCTGACGAAGGACCCGCCACCAGGTCGGTGAACTCGATCAACGATGCGGCAGCACCCATCGACTCGTGGGCTCGCAGGCGGATCGCCGGCCGACGCCCGTCGTCGAGCAAGCGCTGTCGACGGGCTGAGGTGAGCGTGCGGCACGTCCCGGGGTACGAACCGGGCGGGAGATGGGGTGCACTGGGTGAGTTCTCGATTTCGGCACGGACCTCGCGGCGCGAGCAGAAGCACTCGTAGACGAGGTCGCGGGCGCGGAGCGTCGCCAGCGCATCGTGGTAGAGGTCGAATCGCTCGCTCTGGCGGACGACATCGCCCGACCAGTCGAGGCCGATGGACGCGAGGTCCGCGAGTTGGGTCGCCTCGTGCTCCGGGGCGGCCTGCACCCGGTCGAGGTCCTCCATTCGGACGATGAAGTCGAGCCCGGTCGATCGTGCGGCGAGCCACGCCAGGAGCGCTGTGCGCAGGTTGCCCAGATGGAACGTGCCGGTCGGAGATGGCGCGAAGCGGCCGCTCATGTGAGCATTCTCTCCATGTCGTCGCCGTCACGCCAACGACGCACCCCGCCCGGCGCTCGCCGCAAGGTGGTGCGCACGACGTCGCCGACCGGGTCGGGCAGTCGGCTGGACCGGCGGTCGCGCATGGACGTGATCCTCGCACGGGACGGCGCGACGTGCGTGTGGTGCGGGCGCGACGTCGGCGTCGGGCTGGTGGAGGCGACCACCGAACACGTGGTGCCGCGCATCAAGGGCGGGCCGAGCTGGCTGGAGAACGAGGTGGCCGCGTGCCGACGATGCAACGGGCGCCGCGGGCATCGCACGCCCAGCGAGTGGGCCGACGAGTGCGAGGGGCTCGGCTGGGCGCCGGACCGCGAACGGCTCGTCCGTGTGCTGTCATCGCTGCAGGCGAAGATCGCCGAGCGCGGCGGCCAGCGCCGGGCGCGTCCCTACGTGACGTCGCAACTCCGTCGGTTGTCGGGCATGCGGCGGCGGTGAGGTCGGCGGGTGCACGACCCGCTCGGATGGGGGACGATCCGCAACTGGGCGCATCGTCTCGTACAGTCGTGGAGATGCGTTGCCATGTCTGCAACGTCGCGGTGGGCGACGGACAACGGTTCTGTCACGAGTGCGGTGAGTCGCTCGACGGCGTCACGAACCCGACGGAACCGCTCGATGTGCTCCCCGGTGCCGCCTCGACCACCGGTCCAACCCTCGACGAGGACGCAACAACGATCGAGTACTCGGAGCCCGACGACGATGGCGACGACTCAGCGTTGCTGTCGAGCGAAACCGTCGAGCCGCCCGTCCTCGACGAGCCCGATCGGCCGCGTGGCCATCGCGGTGCGCTCCCGATCGTCGCCGTCGATCCCGACGGGGATGCACCCGCCGACGACGCCGAGCACACCGAGGCGATCGGCCCGGGCGACCCGGGTTGGTGGGCGGACGATCCGCCACCGCCAGCCGCCGACGGGGCGTTCGCTGCGACGCAGTCGGCTCCACCTGTCGACGACGTGGCACTGACCCCGACCGAGGCGATCGGCGCGGTGGGAGCCTCCGCTGCACCCGCCGGACTCGACTCGGCGCGCGATCAGCAGACCGACCCCATGTACTCACCACCGCCGGCAACATCGATGCCCGCGTACGATCCGACGGCAGCGTTGCCCGCCACCGTCGGGGCGGCTGCCGCGCGGACTCGGCGACACCGACGAGCTGCCGGAGCAGTTCGGGGCGCCGCTGTTCGACGGCGTCGACGATGTCCACGAATACACCGTGCCCCCGGCGGAGGGATTCCGGCTGCGGGCATCGTTCGTGTTCGGGTTCCTCACGATGGTGGCCACGCTGATGGCGAGCGTTGCCGACGTGATCGACATCCGCACGAGCCGGCCGGTCGACGGGATCAGTGTCGGGATCCGAGCGCTCGAGGACTTCGGGACGAACCTGCCGGTGGCCGGGTTCGTCGGGGCCGCCGTGATGCTCGTCGGTGGACTGCTGAGCTGCTTCGGACTGCGGTCGGGAGCGGGCATCGCCGGCGGTGCCGGACTCGCGTTGGCGGGGTGGGCGGCGATGACCATCGGGCTGGTCGAGGTGCCGATCCACAGTGCCGAAGGCATCACCCGCAACACCGGCGCCGACATCAACGGCTTCACCCTGGCGATCACCCGCGATCTCGGATGGTTCCTGATCCTCGCGATCGGCGTCCTCGGGGTCATCGTCTTCCTCACCACGCTGCGGATGGCGGGTGCGGGTGGGCGCCCTGGCCTCAACCCGTGGATCGCGGCGCTCGGCGCGGTCGGTGCGGTGATCCTCGCCGCCGGCCCGTTGATCCCGCTGGGTGAGGCCACCGCCGATCTCAACCTCGGCTTCGTCGGGCTGCCTCGCGCATTCTTCGCCGGACGACTCGTGCTGCTCAGCCTGATCGCGTTCACCGGCATCGTCGGGTTCTTGTCGGTGCGCACCTACGGACTCGGCCTGGCCGGTGGCGGACTGGCGGTCGCCACCTGGTTGTGGGCGACCTCGCTCGCCGAGGTCGGTGACGAGCCGGTGAGCGTGGCCGTGGGCAACCTCGGCACGCTCGACACGACGCCACATGCCGTCACCACGGTCGGGTTGGCGCTGTCGTTGGTGATGCTCGCCGTCGCGGCCGCCCTGGCGATCGTCAACCGGCCGCGGCGATAGCCGCTTTCGGCACCACCGAGCGCGTCGAGGGCAACGCACCCGGTGCCGGTTGCGGAGAGCGGGTTGACGTCGAGTTCGGCGATCAGGTCGCCCACGTCCGCGGCGAGGTCGGAGAGTGCGACGAGCGCGTTCGCGATGGCGGACAGGTCGACGGGGGGCTGGCCGCGGACGCCGTCGAGGATCGGTGCGATCGCGAGCTTCTGGATCATCCGCTCGGCGATGTCGCGATCGATCGGGACGAGTCCCAACTGGCGATCGTGCAACACCTCGATGAAGATGCCGCCGCCGGCGACGAGCACCATCGGGCCGAACTGCGGGTCCGAGACGACACCGAGCGCCATCTCCACCTCGGGGAGCAGCATCGGGGCGACGAGGACGTCGGGTCCGAGACGTTGATCGAGATCGCGGTACGTCTCTCGAACGGCGTCGGCGTCGGTGAGGTTGAGGACGACTCCTCTGACCTCCGACTTGTGCAGGATCCCTTCCGTCGCGGTCTTGAGCACGACGGGAAAGCCGAGTTCGGTTGCGGCATCGACCGCATCGTCGGCGGTCGCGACGATCCGATGGGGCATGACGGGGACGCCGTAGTCGGCGAGCAGTGCGAGCCCTTCCGCCTCGGTGAGGGTGCGCGGTTCCTCGAGGCGAGCTCGCCACCGATCGGTGACCTGCTGGGCGGGTGGCGTCGGTGGTGCGATCGTCGGTCGGCCGGTGAAGTCGCGGTAGGCGAGGGCGTGCTTGACGGCGAGCAGACCGGCGACCGTGCCGTCGAGCACCGGGATGCCGAGGTCGGTGACGCGCCGTGCCAGGTCTTGGGAGTCGGTGCCGACGTGATTGGTCAGCATCGCGATCGGCTTGGTCGAGCGGCGGTGGACCCGGCGGCAGATCCGGGCGAACGATTCGTGCAGGTAGAAGCCCGACGTGAGGTCGGCGACGAAGACGCCGATGGCGGTGTCGGGGTCGTCCATCAGCGCTTGCCAGCATCGTTCGAAGATGGCCTGGTAGTCGCGGCCCGTTCCCCACGCATCGAGCGGGTTGATCGGCTCGAGGCCGTGGTCGAGGTGCTCGGTGAGCACCGCTGTGGTCGACTCGTTGATCTCCGCGAAGGGCACGCCGATGTCGGTGGCGAGGTCGATCATCAGCTCGCGCTCGCCGCCGGAGTCGAAGATCGCAGCGAGGCCGCCCGCTGCCGGCTTGCGATCGTTCGAGAGCAGGAGGGCGGTGGCTGCGAGTTCGTCGAGTGACTTGACCGACATCACGCCGTAGCGCTCGAACATCGTCTGGTAGGCGGCATCGTCACCGGCGATGGCACCGGAGTGGCTGAGCGCCAGTTCGGCCGCCGCCGGTGATCGGCCGGCCTTGAGCGCGACGACCGGGACGCCTCGGTCGGCTGCCTTGCGGAGTGCGGCACGGAAGTGCTCCGGGGAGCGCACCGCTTCGACGAACAGCGCGATGACGCGGGTGCTCGGCTGGTCGAGGGCGTAGTCCATGTAGTCGGCCGTGGTGGTGACGAGCTCCTGGCCGGGCGAGATGGCGAGGTTGAAGCGCAGCTTCTGGTCGTTCCACAGCAGCGCGGTGAGCACCGAGCCGGACTGGGCGATGAGCGTGACGCCGCCCTCGGTCAGCTCGTAGGGCCGGTGGAACGGGAGGGTTCGGAACCACTGCTCGACGTTGTAGAAGCCCATGCAGTTGCCGCCGACGATCGGGAGGTCGGCGGCGATGGCGAGGTCGCGGATCCGCTGGCGCAGGCTGGACTCGGCCGTGTCGTCGGGTGACAGCACGCTGCCGGGGATGACGAGCCCACCGATGCCGAGTTCGATGGCGAGTCGGACCTGGTCTTCGAGCGCCGCGTTGCCGACGCCGAGGACCGCGAGGTCGGGCACCTCCGGGACGTCCGCGAGCCCGCTGTAGCAGTCGAGTCCTTCGACCTCGTCGTACTTCGGGTTGACGGGATACACCGCGCCGGGGAACCGCGACACCTGCAGCTCGAGGACCATGTCGTTGCCCGGAGCGTTGGGCACGGTCGACGCACCGACGAGCGCGACGGAGCGAGGCGCCAGCATCCGATGCAGCCGGTGCGGGGCCTGAGGTTCGTCGAGGTCCACCATCGGGAAAGACTCCCACACCCGACCCCGGACGCGAACGAACCCCTTGCACGGCAAGGGGTTCATCGTGCGCGAGGGGGGACTTGAACCCCCACGCCCTTTCGGACACCAGCACCTGAAGCTGGCGCGTCTGCCATTCCGCCACTCGCGCAAAGTGGAGACTGAAACGCTAGCGCCCGCGCGCAGCGTTGCCCACCAGCTGTGCTCCGGCCCGGCTCTGGGCTGTGTGACCGAATGCGACGTCAGCGTCGATTCGGTCACGCAAGCCGATCGGTGCTTCCCGTCTGCGATTCCGGCGACCCAGTGGAGTGGGTGTGCCCACCTCGCATCGACCGCTTCCACGGCGACGCCCTCGACCGCGTCCGATCTACCATCGCGCGATGCGCCGCGCCGTGCCGATGCTCGTGACCGCCACCCTGCTGGTCGGAGCCTGCTCGGGCGGCAGCGACGACACCACGGACACGACGGTCGCCGCACCGGAGACGGTTGACACCACGTCGGAGGTCTCGACGCCGCCGACCGAGGCCCCGACCACGACCGCCGAGACCACCACGAGCGTCGCGCCGACGACCACCATCGACGACGCCGCGATCCTCGCCGAAGCCGAAGCCGCCTACCTCGAGGCGTTCGAGGTCGGCATCGAATTGTCTTCCGGAACCCGAGCGATCCCGACAACGAGGCGCAGCTTCGAGACCACTTCACCGGTCCAGAACCTCGAACGGTCGCTCGATGCGCTCTCCGACTCCGATCGACGGCAACTTCATCGCTGTCGAGAACGCCGACAACCCAGCATTCGCCACGATCATCGAACCGGCCGAGTTCGTGGATGCGAGCAACGAGAGGATCGCACTCGGCCGTATGCGAGTTCAACAGCGACAGGATCTTCGAACATAGGGACTGCGCCAGGCGGTGGCGACTCACTTCGTTCGAGATGATCCCGTCTCGCTGCTGTTCGTCATCACGATGCAGTATGACGATGGTGCCTGGAAGTCGTCTGATGGAACACGGTCCGACGAGGTTCGCGATGAGGTCGAGCGGTGCTCCGAGCTCTCGTAGGCGTCGCAACCGTTTGTGCTTGGCAGGTCGCGGGGCCTGCCGTTCGGCCTCGCCAGAACCGCCTCCTCCACCGCCGCCTGACTCGGTTTCCGGCGGCACAGATGTCGACGGCACTGGTGGGCCAACCTTCGGCGGCGGGGTCAACGACGACGGCACGGTCGAGGCGGGGGTGGGGACCGGGCCGTCCGGTGGGGGCGGGTCGCCGGGGCCGGCGACGTTCGGGCCGCAGTGCACGTGGATACCGGCCACGGTCAGCAACCTCGGCGGTGCGTTCCTGCCGGGCGACGTCGTCGACAGCACCGACATCAACGCCCAGATCTCCAACGACCAGGGCGAGTTCGGCTGGCTTCGCTTCTGTCCGGGCGACCTCGTGGCCGAGTTCGTCTGGCAGGGACCCGTCGACCCGGTCGACCTCGTCCCCGGGGCAGCCGCTCGTGCCCGCGCCCGGCTCCCTCTCCCCACGCCGAACATGAGCCCGGCCCCCGAGATCGGCTCGGTGGTCAACCTCGGACTGTGGTTCGCCGTCGAAGATCCCGGCGTCACCACGGCACGCGCCACGCTCGGCGGCGCGTGGGCGCAGGTGCAGGGCAGCTTCGCGAGCGTCAACATCGACCCGGGCGACGGGTCCGAACCGATCACCTGTGACGGCTTCGGCACGCCGTACCCCGAGGGTGCCGACGACCCCGACGAAGGGCCGTGCGGGCACACCTATCTCCAGCGCACCCCCGACGACCAGCCGCATCAGATGACCTACACGATCACGTACGCACTCACCTGGAGCACGAGCGACGGGCAGTCCGGCAGCCTCGGCACCTTCGACCGGTCGATCACGTTCGACTACGACATCGACGAGATCCAGACCGTCGGCACCGGCTGACCCGCGAACTTGGTTCTGGGTCGTGATCGGCCCGATTTCCGGGACGAGGCCGACCCAGAACGCTGGAGAACCCGCCCCCAGGCCGGGACCGCAGGCCTCGCCGGGGAGATCGACCCATGCACACGCCGCCGGTCGGCGGGGTCGGGCAAGTAGCGTCAGGGCCCACCTATGGGATTGCAGTCACTGGAGCGCCGTCTGGAGCGTATGGTCGAGGGCGTGTTCAGGCGTTCCCGCGGATCCATCCGTCCCATCGAGCTCGGTCGTCGTCTCGTACGCGAGATGGACGACAACCGCACGGTCGACGTGAAGGGCCGCCGCATGGTCCCCAACGACTTCACGGTGCTGCTCAGCCCCGGCGACCACGCCGGCTTCAGCGACATCGAAACAGCCCTCACGACCGAGCTCGCCGAAGCCGCCCGCGAGTACGCCCGTGAGGAGGCCTACCACTTCATCGGGCCCGTCCACGTCGGGCTGACCGTCGACAACGACCTGAAGACCGGCCGGTTCGGCATCGTCTCGCAGCTCAAGCAGGCCCCCGGTGGCGTCGGCGCCGGATCGCTCGTGCTCCCGTCCGGCGAGCGCGTCAACCTCGGCGAACACACCACCACCGTCGGCCGGCTCCCCGAGAGCACGATCACCATCGACGACGGCAACGTCAGCCGCGAACACGCCCGCATCGCTCCCGGCGCCGGCGGCTACGTCGTCACCGATCTCGGGTCGACGAACGGCACCCTCGTCAACGGCAGCCGCATCGCCGGTCAGCAGCTCCTCGCCGACGGCGACATCGTCAGTTTCGGTTCCACCCACCTGCGCTTCGAGGCGTCCTGACCGCAGCCCTCGCGGCGGTGTCGATTGCATGAGCGACCAGGTCCTCAACATTCTCAAATTGAGTCTCCTCGGACTCGTCTATCTCTTCTTCGGGCGCGTCCTCTGGGCCGTGTGGAGCGAGGTCAAGACCCCGCGGGCACGCCCGGTCGCCCGCCCACAACAGCCGCTCCCCGTCGCAACCGCCCCCCAGCCACGACCCGTTGCCGCAGCCGCAGCCACGCCCCGCAAGCCGGCCAAAGGGCGCGGTGGACGCGCCGGGAGGCTCGTGATCCTCGAACCGAAGCACCGCCGCGGCATGACGATCGCGCTCGCCGGCGAGATCACCCTGGGCCGCGACGAGAACTGCACGATCTCGATCCAGGACGACACCTACGTGTCGACGCGGCATCTGCGGATCTACGACTACGACGGCCAGCCGATGATCGAAGACCTCGGCTCGACCAACGGCACCTTCCACAACGGCACCAAGATGCACGGCACGAAGCTGCTCCAACCCGGCGACCGCATCCAGGTCGGCACCACGGTGATCGAGGCGCAATGAGCCGCGCCGCCACCACGCCCCCGGCAACGACCGGGACCATCGGTGCCTGCACGACGTTGCCGGCACCTCACACACTCTCCACGGACGGATCGAATGGCTGAACTGAAATGGGGTGCTGGGACGCACCCGGGGCAGATCCGGCCCGACAACGAAGACCACCTCTACGCGTCGCAGGGCGTGTACGTCGTCGCAGACGGGATGGGCGGCCACGAGGCCGGTGAGGTCGCGAGCGAACTCGCCGTCCAACGCATCCGTGAAGCGCTCGCCGACGAGGACACCGCGCCGACCGCCGAGCGTGTCGTCGAGGCGATCTCGAGTGCGAACGGCGACATCTTCCGCGCCGCCATCGCCAACCCCGGCCAAGCCGGCATGGGCACCACCGTCACCGTGATCGCCGTCATCGAGGACCCGATGGCCGGCCGCGGCGAACCGAACATCGACGACAACGACGCGATCGAACCCAATCGGGTCACCCCGATCATCCCGATGGAACAACCCGAGGCCCTGGTGCTCGCCAACGTCGGCGACTCGCGCACCTACCTACTCCGCCACGGTCGCCTCCGCAGGGTCACGATCGACCACAGCTACGTGCAGGAACTCGTGTCGACCGGCCACATCACCGACGACGAGGCACGCACCCACCCCCGTCGCAACATCATCACGCGTGCGCTCGGCATCGAACCCGACGTGAAGGTCGACTGGTGGACGCTCCCGCTCGTGCGCGGCGACCGGTTCCTGCTGTGCAGCGACGGCCTCGTCGACGAAGTCGCCGACGCCGACATCGTGGCGACCCTCCTCGAACACGACGACCCGCAGGACGCCGCCGACTCACTCATCGCGCAGGCGAACGAAGCGGGCGGGCGTGACAACGTGACCGTCATCGTCCTCGACGTGCTCGACGGCGACGACCCTCCGGATCCGACCCAGGAGCTCGATCTCACCCCCACGTGGGCCGACGACCCCGACGTGAGCCCCGAGGACATCGCCCGGATCGAAAGCGGTGACCTCGAAGGGGTCGGGGCCGACCCGGCCGACGAGGTCGCAGCCAAGGCCGGCCGCCGCCATCGTCGACGCGATCGCCGGGAGGCGAAGGAGCGGGCTGAGGCAGCGGCGGTGGCAGCCGCAGCCGCCGCGCTCGTGACCGCAACGACGGACGACGAGGACGACGAGACGGGCGACGACACCCCCGACACGCCACCCAAGAAGCGCCCCCGGCTGATCAAGGCGATCGGCATCTTCGTGCTCCTCGCGATCCTGGTCACCGGGTTCGTGTCGACCGCCGCGTGGGCTCGACGCGGGTTCTTCGTCGAGTTCGACAACTCCGGTCAGGTCGCGCTCTACCAGGGTCGCCCCGGCGGCTTCCTCTGGATCGACCCCACCCTCGAAGCGACCGGAGCCGCAACGCGTGACGAACTCACCGACGCCAGTGTCACCCTGGTCGAGGCCCGCCCGACGTTCTCGAGCCTGAGCGACGCAACGCTGTTCATCCGCGGTCTCGAGCTGGTCGAGGCCGCCGCCACCACGACCGCCGACGACTCCGCCACACCGTCCGACTCCCCGACGACGACCGTGTCCGCAACCACGACCGCTCGCGCGACCACCACCGTTTCCCCCACGACGACTGTCGCCGCCGGCTCCTCATGACCGACACGCTCGAGTCCGATCTCGAGCCGACCCGGCTCAGCCGCCGCGAGCGCCGCGCCGCGGCCCCACTCGCCTACCGGCGACGGAACGCCGAGCTGACCCTGATCATCATGGTGGCGGCGATCACCAGCATCGCCTACACACTCGCGTCGCTCGGCTCGAATGCGGAGATTCCGCCCGGCATCTTCGGCTTCGTCGCCTTCCTGCTCGGGTTGATGCTCGTGGCCCACTTCGTCGTGCGCAAGTTCGCCACCGGCGCCGACGCCACGCTGCTGCCCCTCGCCGCGCTCCTGCACGGCATCGGGTTCGTGATGATCACGCGGCTCGACGACGAGCTCGCGGGCCTGCAGTCGCTGTGGAGCCTGCTCGGTGTCAGCGTCTTCTGCGGGGTCCTGATCGTCGTCCAGCGCGCGACCGACCTCGCCCGCTACCGGTGGGTGCTGTTCTTCGCGGGTGCCGGCGGCCTCCTGCTCCCGATGGTCCCGGGCCTCGGGGCGAACATCAACGGTGCGCGCATCTGGGTGAGCCTCGGGCCGATCAACTTCCAGCCCGGCGAGTTCGCCAAGATCGCGCTCGCCATCTTCTTCGCGGCCTACTTCGCCGAGAACCGCGAACTGATCGCCGCCAAGACATGGAGGCTCGGACCGATCCGTCTGCCCGAGCCGCGGTTCATCCTCCCCGTGCTCGTCGCGTGGGGGTTCGCCGTCGTGGTGATGGTCGGCCAGCGCGACCTCGGGTCGTCGCTGTTGTTCTTCACGCTGTTCGTCGTGATGATCTGGGTCGCGACCGAACGGGTCGGGTGGCTGTTTCTCGGGGCCGTACTGTTCGCCGGCGCCGCCTACTTCTCGTGGACGCAGTTCACCCACGTCCAGACCCGCGTCGACATCTGGATCGATCCGTGGTCGGATTCGCTCGGCCGCGGCTACCAGATCGTCCAGTCGCTGTTCGGGCTCGCCGACGGTGGCATCACCGGCACGGGCCTCGGTCGAGGCAATCCGAATCAGGTGCCCGAAGCGCAGAACGACTTCATCTTCGCGTCGATCGGCGAGGAACTCGGCCTGATCGGTGCCACCGCGATCCTCATGTCGTACCTCCTGATCGTCGGCGCCGGCCTCCGCACCGCTCTGCGCACCGAGCGCACGTTCGAGAAGCTGCTCGCCGTCGGCCTGACCACGATCGTCGGGATCCAGGCGTTCATCATCATCGGCGGCGTGATCAAGCTCGTTCCGCTGACGGGCATCACGTTGCCGTTCGTCAGCTACGGCGGCTCGTCGCTCGTGTCCAACTACATCCTGCTCGCCCTCCTCATCCGCGTGTCCGACTCGGCGGCGCGGCGACTCGGCGAGGTGCCCGACGAGCCGACACCGGGCGAGCGGTGGGCGGCGTGGCAACTCCGCCGCCAGGTCCGCCGGGACCGCAAGCGCGCTGCTGCACGGGCGGGGGCCACGTCGTGAACCGCCAGATCCGACAGCTCGCCGTCGGCTTGATGACCTGCTACGTCGTGTTGTTCGCGACGCTCAACTACTGGCAGGTCGCGCAGGAGGAGGTGCTCAACGCGAACGTCGAGAACACGCGCGCCGTCCGACGCGAGTTCAACAAGCCGCGTGGCGACATCATCAGCGCCGACGGCGTCGTGGCGGCGACGTCGACGCCGAACCCCGATCCCGACGCCGAGTTCGACCGCGTCCGCGGCTACCCGACCGGCGACCTGCTGTCGAACGTCACCGGATACTTCACGCTGAGCTTCGGTTCGACACAGGTCGAGCGCGTGTTCGGCGACGTGCTCACGGGCGAGACGACCGAGCAACAGGTACGTGCGCTCGGCGACATCCTGTCGAGCGAGGTCGACAACTCGGGGACGGTGCAGCTGGCGGTTCGCCACGACCTGCAGCAGGTCGCCAAGTTCGCACTCGGCGGTCGCACCGGGTCGGTCGTGGTGCTCGACGTGCAGACCGGTGCCGTGCGCGCCATGTACAGCAACCCGACGTACGACCCGAACACGTTCGTGACACTGCCGTTCGAGGACGCGCAGGAGGCGATCGTCGACCTCCAGAACGCGCCCGGCAACCCGCTGCTCGCCGGCGCGTACCAGCAGCGGTTCATGCCGGGCTCGACGTTCAAGGTGATCACCACCGGGATCGGCCTCGAAGCCGGCGTGATCGACCGCACCACCGAGTTCGCCCGCGAGTCGGAGTGGGTTCCGCCACAGACCACCGACCCGATCCAGAACTACCGCGGCTCGACCTGCGGCGGCGCGCTGCCCGAGGTGTTCCGCCGGAGCTGCAACATCCCGTTCGCACAGACCGCGATCAACCTCGGACCCGACCGGATGGTCGCGGGCGTCGAGGCCTGGGGTATCGGCGAGGAGATCCCGATCGATCTCCCGTCGCCGGCCGCCAGCACGTTCGGCGACACCGACAACCTCGACCAGCAGCTTCCGCTGCTCGGGATCCGCGGGTTCGGCCAGAACGACGACCAGATGGTGCCGCTCCACATGGCGATGGTCGCCGGCACGGTGGCGAACGGCGGCCGGATGATGTCGCCGTACGTCGTCGAGACCACCTACGACCACGACGGCAGGGTGCTCGACCGGACCAGCCCCTCCGTGTGGAAGACCCCGATCTCCGCCCAGACCGCCGCGCTGCTCACCGAGTTCATGACCGGCGTGACCGAAGGCGATCGCGGTACAGCGCGCAGCGTGGTCCTCGCCGGCGGGCAGCGCTTCGCCGCCAAGACCGGCACCGCCGAGCTCGGCATCATCGGTGACCCCGACCGCGTCCATGCGTGGATGATCGCGTTCGCGCCGCTCGAGGCACCCAAGTACGCGATCGCCGTGGTGCTCACCGATCTGACCTCCACGCAAGCCGACGCCGCGACCGGTGGACGCGAAGCCGGGCCCGTCGTGAAAGGTGTCCTCGACTACCTGCTCACCGGTGACGGTGCGAACGTCGAACTGACCGGCGGATGACAGTGACGAGTTCCGGACATATCGCACAGCTAGCCTTGATCGGCGGCCTCAGCGGGCTGGCGGGAGAACCTGAACAGTGACGAACCACGGCGACGCAACGGTCATCAACGACCGCTACGAAGTGCACAAGCGCATCGGGCGCGGCGGCATGGCAGACGTGTTCTCGGCGCGCGACCTGCTCCTCGATCGACAGGTCGCCATCAAGGTCCTGTTCCCCGAGTTCGCGACCGACGACAACTTCGTCGAACGCTTCCGTCGCGAAGCCCAATCGGCCGCCAACCTGAGCCACCCCAACATCGTCAACGTCTACGACTGGGGCAAGTACGAAGGCACCTACTTCATCGCGATGGAGGAGGTCCAGGGTCGCACCCTCGCCGACGTACTCAAGACCAACGGCCAGCTCACCTCCAAGCAGGCGGCCGAGATCGCGAGCGAAGTCGCCGCAGCCCTCGGGTTCGCCCACGAGAAGGGCACCGCCCACCGGGACATCAAGCCGGCCAACATCCTGATCGGCAAGAACGGTCAGGTGAAGGTCGCCGACTTCGGCATCGCCCGGGCGATGAACGCCCCCACCGAATCGAACCTCACGCAGGTCGGCTCGGTGATGGGCACCGCCACCTACTTCTCCCCCGAGCAGGCCCAGGGCGCCCAGCCCGATCCGCGCAGCGACCTCTACTCGCTCGGCATCGTGATGTACGAGATGGTCGCCGGGCGCGCTCCGTTCACCGGCGACAACCCGGTCAGCATCGCCTACAAGCAGGTGCACGACGCACCGCAACCCCTCGTCCAGATCGTGGCCGACGTCCCCAAGGCGTTCGAAGCGATGGTGGCCAAGCTGCTCGCCAAGGACCCGAAGGTCCGCTATCCGAGCGCGGGCGCGCTGCGCGACGACCTGCGGCGATTCCGCAACGACGAGCCCGTTCAGGCGCTCGTCGCCGCCGCCAACAAGAGCCGTCCGGCAGCAGCCGCCGTGGCGGGAGCGGCAGCGGCAACCACCGCGATGGCGGCCGTCGACTCCGGCTACGCCGCGACCATCGCCCACCCGCAGTCCGGTGTCGCGCCGGTCAATCCGCAAGCGTCGGCGGTTCCGTCGACGGGGATGTACGAGGCCGGGTATCCCACCGGTGCGTCCTCCGAAGCCGCCTACTACGACTCGGGCGGCTCGCGCACCGGTTGGTACGCCCTCGCCGCGTTCCTCGCGCTGATCGCCCTCGTCGTCGGAGGCGTCCTGCTCTTCCAGGCACTCGGACCCACCGACGAGACCGCCGAGCCGTCGCAATTCATCCTCGACGACTACTTCGGCCGCTCGCTCACCGTCGTCACCGCCGAACTCGCCGAGAAGGGGTTGCTGTTCACCACAGTGGAGGAGGAGAACGCGTCCGTGCCGTTCGGATTCGTCCACCGCACCGACCCCGCCGCCGGTGAGGTCGTGTTGGAGAACCAGCAGATCCAGGTGTTCTTCAACCCCGACCCGCAGCTCCAGAACGTGCCCAACGTCATCGGCCAGAACATCGAAGAGGCCACCGCCACGCTCGAAGCGCTGGGATTCAACGTCGGGACCGTCACGACCGACGAGACGAGCGACCTCGGCGAGGGCACGGTGTTGAGCACCGAACCCGAAGCGGGCACCCCGGTCGCCCAGGGCACCACCATCGACATCACCGTCGCCGGCCGCCGCAACACGGTGCCGGTGCCCGGCGTGGTCGGCTTCATCGAGCAGCAGGCGTTCGAGACGCTCGAAGCGCCGCCCTACGAGTTCGTCGTGACGGTCGAGCGCGTGCCGAGCGAGACGATCGACGAAGGCTTCGTCATCTCGACCAGCCCCGGCCAAGGAGAGCTCGTCGAACGCGGCGGCAGCATCACACTGCAGGTCTCGAGCGGAGCTGCACCGGTCGCCGTCCCCGTCGTGGAGGGATTGACGCAGGGCGAGGCCACCAACCGTCTGCGTGCCGACGGCTTCAACGTGGAGACACGATTCCAGGACGTCCCGCCCGGCAGCGCCAACGACGGGGTCGTGATCGCGCAGAGTCCGGCCGCCGCAACCCGCCTCGACCGCGGGTCCACTGTCACGATCACCGTGGGACGCTCGACGATCGCCGTCACGACGCTCCCACCACAGACGGCACCGCCGAGCACGAGCCCGCCGACGACCGCAGCTCCCACGACCGCTGCTCCCACGACGTCGTCGACCACCACGACCACGTCGACGACGCTGCTCGCTCCACCGTGAGCCGCCGCTGACCCCTCGAGGCAGTCGCCTGACGCGCTCCGGACGGAGCGCTCAGCCGAGACGTCGGAGCCAGTTGCGCAGGAGGTCGTGACCCGATGCGGTGAGGATGCTCTCGGGGTGGAACTGCACACCCTCGACGTCGTGGTCCCGGTGTCGAACGCCCATCACCACGCCGTCGGCACTGCGGGCGGTCACCTCGAGGACGTCGGGGATCGAGTCGGGTGCCAGCGTGAGGGAGTGATAGCGCGTCGCGGTGAGCGGTGACGGCAGCCCGGCGAACACACCACCGTTGTCGTGCTCGATCGGCGACGTCTTGCCGTGCATCAGCTGCGGAGCGCCGACCACCTCGGCGCCGTAGACGTGCCCGATCGCCTGATGACCCAGGCACACGCCCAACACCGGCGTCGAGACGTCAGCGAACGCACCGATCGCATCGCAGATGATCCCGCTCGATTCGGGTCGCCCCGGCCCAGGCGACAGCAACACCCCGTCAGGCGCCAAGGCCACGGCATCGGCAACGGTCACCTCGTCGTTGCGGACCACGATCGGGTCGGCGCCGAGCTCACCGAGATACTGGACGAGGTTGTAGACGAAGCTGTCATAGCTGTCGATGACGAGCACGCGCATCGCCGTAGTCTGCCGTGCTCCGACGTCGCCCACCCAGATCGTTTCCGGTCACGTCGGCTGGCGGCGCGCTCCGGTCGACGGATGGCCTATGCTTTCCGACCGATGGCACCTCCGAAGCGAAAGACCGGCGGCAGTCGAGTGACACCCAAGGGAACCCAGTCGGGCGACCGCAAGGTGAGTTCCTCGTCGCACCGCAGCGATCACGGCGTGACCTCGTCGCGAACCACCGTCGCCGCCTCGTCGCGCTACACGCCCAAGGCCGAACGCCGCCGGCTGATCCCGCCGAACATGATCCCGGTGATCATGGTCGCACTGCTGATCATCGGCGGTCTCGTCATCATGGCGGGCTACCTCGTCGGTGACGCGTCACGGTGGTTCACCGGTGTCGGTCTCGTGTGCATTCTCGCTGGCCTCTGGTTCGCCACCAAGTGGGAATAGCCCGCCTCGCGGTCGGCCCACTCCCCCTCACCCCAGCCGAATGACATCGATGTCATTCGTCCCCAGATTCGTCCACACCCTGTGGACAACTCAGTCGTAGAGCGGCGCGACTTCGATCATGTCTTCCAGGCAGTGCCGCGGCGGCGGGGGGTCCTCGTCGGGCGCCATCGTCATCCGCATCTCGACACCGCACACGTCGCAGCGGTAATTCCGCTTGATCTTGCGCAATTCGCCGGTTGGCGGCGGCTCGGGAGGGAGCTGCGTGAAACTCCGCAGCATCCCGATCCCACTTTTCCACAGGACCCATCCGAAGAAGACCCCGAAGGCCACCCAGATGATCGTCGACACGGCCGGCACGGGACCACGCTACCGACCGTGGTCCGACCCGCGCCGCGGGGGTCACAACCGTTCGATCACGAGTGCGTTGGCCATCCCGCCGCCCTCACACATCACCTGCAGTCCGTAGCGTCCGCCGATCCGTTCGAGTTCGTTGACGAGGGTGGTCGTGAGTCGCGTGCCCGACGCACCGAGCGGATGCCCGAGTGCGATCGCTCCACCATTCACGTTGACGCGCTCGATCAGCGTCGGATCGTCCGGACCGATCTCGCGCAACCACGCGATCACGGCCGACGCAAATGCCTCGTTGACCTCGAACCGATCGATCTCGTCGACGCCGAGTCCGGCTCGTTCGAGCACCCGGCGCGTGGCCGGGATGTTGGCAGTGAGCATCAGTTGCGGATCGTCGCCGACGACGGCGAAATCGACGACACGGGCCCGGGCCGGAACGCCGAGCTCCCGAGCGCGGTCCGCCGACATGATCAGGACCGACGCGGCACCGTCGGTGATCTGCGATGCGTTGCCCGCCGTCACCCGCCCGCCGAGCGGTCGGAAGGCAGGCGCCAGCCGCGCGAGCTCGGCCATCGACGTCTGCCGCACGCCGCCGTCGACAGCAATCGGCGCGCCGTCGTCACCCGTCACCGGGACGAGCTCGCGCTCGAAACGACCCTCGCGGATCGCTGTTGCTGCGCGCTGCTGGCTGAGCAGTCCGTACTCGTCCATCTCCTCGCGGGTGATGCCCCACCGATCGGCGATCATCTCCGCCGACTCGCCCTGCGGGACGAGTCCACCGCGCTCGGCGTACCGGGCGCTCACCGCCGGGCCGAACGGAAACCCGTATCGGCCATCGGCGGTCGACGCGCCCATCGGGACTCGGGTCATCACCTCGACGCCGGAAGCGATCGCCACATCGTAGGCACCCGCCATCACGCCCTGAGCCGCGAAATGCACCGCCTGTTGGCCGGATCCGCACTGTCGATCGATCGTCGTGCCCGGGATGTGCTCGGGCCACTCGGCGGCGAGCACCGCGTTACGGGCGATGTTCGTGCCCTGCTCACCCACCTGCATCACGCACCCCATGATCACGTCGTCGACGACACCCGGATCGATCCCGGTCCGATCGACGAGGGCGGTGAGCGTTTCGGCGGCGAGGTCGACGGGGTGCCAGTGCGAGAGCGAGCCGGAGCGTCGACCGAACGGCGTCCGAACGGCGTCGACGATCACGGCATCGCGCATCGTGGCTTGTGTCCCCATGTCGTGTCCTTGTCTCGATGTGCGACGGCGCCCCCACGCCACGTCGCTGGGTTCGAGTCTTGACGGAACTCGCTCCCCGACACAAAACGGCGGCACACCCGAAGCACTGGACGAACGAGCGGCCGCGTCGGTGAACGTGAAATGATGGACGCATGACCAGGCTGACCGACCTCGCATCCATCTCCGACATCGACGCGGCCGTGCGCGGGACGACCGTCCCCAAGCTGTTCATCGACCTCGTCGCACGGCACGGGTCGGGCCCGGCGCTGCACGCAATGAACGAGAGCGGCGGATGGACCGACTACACGTTCGACGACTACGCCACGAGAGTCGCGCAGGCCGCAGCAGGGCTCTCCGCGGCCGGCCTCGGTGGCGGCGACCGGATGTTGTTGATGCTGCGCAACGTCCCCGACTTCCACTGGTTCGACGCCGCCGCCCAATTCCTCCGCGCGACACCGGTGAGCATCTACAACTCCTCGTCGCCCGAGGAGATCCAGTACCTCGCGTCCCACGCCGAAGCCGAGATCGCGGTGCTCGAGAACGAACACTTCCTGAACGGGATGCTGCAGGTCCGTGCTGAGCTGCCCGCCCTGAAGAAGATCTACGTCGTCCACCCGCCTGCCGGCGACCTGCCCGACGGCGTGTTCCCGGCGAGCGAACTCTTCGCGTCGGGAGCCGCCGACCTGGCCGAACTGGCCGCCGCGACCGAACCCGATGACCTCGCCACGCTGATCTACACGTCGGGCACGACCGGGCCGCCGAAGGGCGTGATGATCACGCAGTACAACATCGTCTACGCGATCGAGATGCTGAAACGGTCGATGGCGTCGACCTTCCCCGACTTCGCCGGGTTGAGGACCGTGTCGTACCTGCCGATGGCGCACATCGCCGAGCGCGACATGAGCCACTACTCGGGTATGGGCCTGGGCTACGACGTCTACTGCTGCCCCGACCCGGCCGAGCTCACGGCCTACCTCAAGGAGGTCCACCCCGAGATCCTGTTCGGCGTGCCGCGGGTGTGGGAGAAGATCTACGCGGGGGTCAACGCCGCGCTCAGCGCCGACCCCGAACGCAAGGCGCAGTTCGACGAGGGTGTTGCGGCAGCCGCAGCGATCCAGGCGGCGAGCTTCGGACGCGAGCGGACCGACGAGGAAGTCGGCACGCTGCAGTTCCTCGACGATGCAGCGTTTGCCAACGTGCGCGCCCTCGTCGGACTGGATGCGCTCCGTGTCGGCGTCACCGGAGCGGCACCGATCCCCAACCAGATCCTCGAGTGGTTCCACGCGGTCGGGCTCAACCTGACCGAGATCTACGGGCTCTCCGAGACCACCGGCCCGCTGACCTGGTCACCCGAACGGAACAAGATCGGCTCGGTCGGTCGTGCCTGCCACGGGATGGACGTCAAGATCGCAGAGGACGGCGAGGTCCTCTGCCGCGGTGGCAACGTGTTCCAGGGCTACCTCAACCAGCCCGACAAGACCGCCGAGGCGATCATCGACGGCTGGTTCCACTCAGGCGACATCGGCGAACTGGACGACGAGGGCTACCTCCGCATCGTCGACCGCAAGAAGGAACTGATCATCACGGCGGGCGGCAAGAACATCAGCCCGGCCAACCTCGAAGCGGAGCTCAAGACCATCCCCCTCGTCGGTCAGGCCGCCGCGATCGGCGACAACCGCAAGTTCGTGTCGGCGATCCTCGTGCTCGACCCCGAAGCCGCACCGGTCTGGGCGGCGGCCAACGGCAAGAGCGGAATGTCGCTCGTCGAGCTCGCATCCGATCCCGACGTGATCGCTGCCGTGCAGGCCGGTGTCGACGCAGCGAACCAGAAGTTCGCCCGGGTCGAGCAGATCAAGCGCTTCACGCTGTTCGGCGAGGAGTGGCTGCCCGACTCCGAGATGCTCACGCCGACCTCGAAGCTCAAGCGACGCGGTGTGAACTCCCGCTACGCCGATGCGATCGAGGCGATGTACGAGTGATCTGATCATCGTCGCAGTCAGGTCAGGTCAGGTCGAGGTGGCGACGCCGTCGACCCGGTCGCTGTCGGCCATCAGCACGTCGAGGATGCGACGCAGGTCGTCGATGTCCTCGTCGTCGAGGTGGCTCGCGAACAGCGACTGGATCGCTCGGCGATAGCTGACGTTCATCTCCCGCCACAACCGTCGACCCGACTTGGTGAGCTCGACGTCGACTGCGCGTTTGTCGGTGTCGACCGCGCGGCGGTGCCGTGCAATCCATCCCTCTTCCTCCAAACGGTCGAGTCGTCGGCTGACGCTCGACGCCGGCAGACGGAGATCCGTGGCGATGTCGAGCGGGCGCGCCACGCCGCCCAGTCGCTGGAGGGCGGTGAGCACGTCGAACCAGCCGATCGTGATGTCCCAGTCGGCGCGCAGTTGCTCGTCGATGTTGCGCTCGAGTTCGCCGACGAGGGCTTGGAGCCCACGCCACGTGCCGACGCGAACGTTGTCGAGGCGAGGCATCGAGCGGCGACCTCCAGGTCAGCCCGTGGCGCGGATCGCCGCGGAGAACGCCGACACCGCTTCGTCGATCTCCGACTGGGTGACGATCAGCGGCGGGCTCCATCGGATGGTCCGTCGGAACGTGCCGGCGATCATGAGGATCAGATTGTGCTTGCGGAAGCAGTGATCGGCGACTGCTCGGGCACGCTCGGGCGAGTCGAACTCGGTCGCCACCATCAGCCCACGGCCACGCACGTGGACGAGGGCCTGGTCGAGCTGTTGCATCTCCCGCAGCGCGTCGATGAGCTGATCGCCACGGGCCTTGACGTTGTCGAGAAATCCCGGCTCCTGCAGGATCCCGATCGTCGCGAGCGCGGCCGCACAGCCGATCGGGTTGCCGTTCGACGAACCGCTGTGGCTCCCGGTCACCCATCGCTCGTCGAACGCTCGCAGCGTGCCGAGCGCCGCGAACGGAAAGCCCGACGCAATGCCCTTTGCCATGCAGATGATGTCAGGTGTGACCCCGAGCGCTTCGATCGCGAACATCCTGCCGGTGCGCCCGAAGCCGCTCTGGGTCTCGTCGGCGATGAGCAGGATTCCGTGCTCCTCGCACCGCCGGGCAAGACCTTCCATGAATCCCCGTGGGGTCGGGATGTAGCCGCGTTCGCCGATGACCGGTTCGATCACGAACGCCGCGACCTTCTCGGCGGCGACCTGCGTCGACATGATCCGGTCGAGGGCGCGCAGGGCTCGGCTCACCTCGGCTTCCTGGTCGGACGCGTGCGGGTCGGGGAACGGTGCGATGAAGACGCCGCCCGGGAGTGGTCCGTAGCCGGCGCGGTCGATGGCACGGCTGCTCGACATCGCGAGCGTGTAGTGGGTGCGGCCGTGGAACGCGCCGTCGAAGGTGATCACGTTGCGGCGATCGGTTGCGTGTTTCGCGAGCTTGACCGCCGACTCGACGATCTCGTCGCTGGTGCTCCCGAAGTAGAAGGTGTCGATGCCCTCGGGCGTGATCTCGGCCAACTTCTTGGCGAGCGGCTCGAGCTTGTCGTGGCGATACACGTTGATCTGGGAGTGGATGATCCGTCCGGCCTGCTCGGCGATGGCGGCCGTCACCTTCGGGTGGGCGAAGCCGGTGGAGGCCGCACCGAGCCCGGCGGTGAAGTCGAGGTATTCGTGGCCGTTGACGTCGATGACTCGACAGCCGACCCCCCGTTCGATCTGGAGGTCGGTCGCCGTCGCCCAGACGTTCGAGAGGTGTGCTCCGGTTTCGGCCATCCGACGAGCCTAGGCAGAACATGACATCGATCCGGGGTGGACGTCCCGGGTGGGTGAGAAGACGATCCGGCGACCTCGGCCCCGGTGGCGGTCAGGTGGAACGTCATCTGCTCGACCCGATCCGGGAATCCACCCCCACCGTGACGTGACGGGTCTGACCCGTCACGTCACGCGTGACATAACGGGTCAGACCCGTCGTGTCACGCGCTGACTCGAAGGCGGCCGCCACAGCGAGGGCGTCGTCCCAGGAGGCGCCGTCGATCAGCGAACCGCGCATCTTCATCACCCAGCGCGGGGCGTTCACGCCCAGCGCCCCGCGGAGTGTGTCGCCATTGCGATACAGCGCCAGGAACTTGCCATCGGCGACCGCACCTGCGGCCACGACCACCTCGTCGTCGGGCGACGACCGACCGAGGAACTGGATCCGGATGTCGAACTGATCGCTCCAGAAGAACGGCACCGGGGCATACGCCTCGGGCTCGGCGCCGCGGCTCACGGCGAGCAGATTGCGAGCAGCGGCGGCGCCCTGCTCGGCGGCATTGGTCCAGTGCTCGACCCGCATCTCCTCGTCGAACAACCGATTCGGCCAGCGCAGCAGATCACCCGCGGCATACACGCCGGGCCGGAGTTCACCGTCGGCGCGTCGGGCGTTGAGCGTCTCGTCACACACCACACCGTCGCGGAGTTCGAGTCCGCTGTCGTCGAGCCATGCCGTCGCCGGCACGACACCGATGCCGACCAGGACGGTGTCGGACTCGATCACCTCGCCATCGGCCAGGAGCACGCCGTCGTCGTGCAAACGATCGACCTGGACATCACAACGGATGTCGACACCGCGCTCGATGTGCATCGACCCGATCGCGGCGCCCATCTCGGGGCCGAGCGCACGGATCAGAGGTGCCGATGCACCTTCGAGCACGGTCACCCGGTTGCCGAGTTGCGTAGCGGTCGCCGCAACCTCGAGGCCGATGAACCCGGCCCCGATCACCACGACGTGACGGTTGCCGGTGGACAGCTCGGCCCGCAGCCGCATCGCATCGTCGAGCGAGCGCAGCTCGTGGACGTGCGCGTACCGGCTCTGTTCGGGTAACCGTCGGCACGCGGCTCCCGTGGCGATGATGCACCCGTCGAACCCGACGTCGGTGCCATCGGTGAGGTGGAGGATCCCGGCGTCGGGGTCGAGTCCGGCAGCGGCGACGCCGAGCCGCCACTCGACGTCGAGTTCGTCGAACGAATCGGGCTGACGCAGGTGGATCCGATCGGGCTCCCATTCCCCTGCAAGCAGCTTCTTCGACAGTGGCGGACGGTCATAGGGGCGATGGGCCTCGGCGCCGACGACGACGACCTCGCCCTCGAACCCCTCGTTGCGCAAGGTCTCCGCGGCCCGCAGTCCCGCCAGCGACGCTCCGACGACCACGACACGATCCATCTGCATCCCGCCAACATGGCACACCGGACCTCGCCGCGCGCTGGCCGAGCCGTTGGCCGCGACTGATCAATAGGTGCGGACTTCGACGCGATGACCGTCGGGGTCACGGACATAGATGCCGTCGCCCTGGCCACGGGCGCCGAACAGCGAGGCGGGGCCCATTTCGATCGTGTCACGGTGCGTGTCGACGAACGCATCGAACGACGCGCGATCGGTGACGAAGGCGACGTGGTCGACGTTGCGCCCTGATGGAGCGTCGGCCAGGAGGTCGATGAGCGTGTGAGCGTCGACGCGCAACGACACGAACGGCGCCTCGCCGGCCCGCCACTCGTCGAGCCGCTCGGCCTGCAGGCCGAGATGATCCCGGTACCAGTCCACCGACCGCTCCACGTCACCCACACAGAGCACGATGTGGTCGATTCCCGAAATCACACTTCGACGTTACCGAACCGGCCGCTACCGTGCGTGCCGTGTCCACCACTGACAACCTGTCCGATCTCGCACTCCCCACGGCCGATCAGGTGAACGCCATGATCGACGAACTGTTCCCGGGCACCGGGAACACGTGCGCCGAGATCGGCCCCGGCTACGCCCTCGCTCGGCGGCCTCTCGACGAGTCACTGCTCCGTCCGGGCGGATTCGTGTCCGGCCCGACCCAGTTCGGGCTCGCCGACGCAGCACTCTGGTACATGGTGTTCGCCGCGACCGGCCGCATCGAGCCGATGGCGATGACCTCCGAGCTGTCGATCCGCTACCTCCGACCGGCGCAGGGCAAGATGTTGTGGGCACGCGCCACCGTCGAGTCGGCAGGTCGCCGCAACGTGGTCGGCACGGTCCACGTGTGGTGCGACGACCGCGAGCACAAGCCCTCGTCGACCGCGCAGGGCACCTACGCGATGCCGTTCTGAGCGAGACTGATCCGATGCCCGGCCATCCCCGCTTCCACCTCGCGTTTCCGGTCCACGACCTTGCGGCGGCACGCGGCTTCTACGGCGACCTGCTCGGCTGCCCCGAGGGCCGCTCCGCGGAGCACTGGGTCGACTTCGACCTCTACGGACACCAGCTCGTCGCGCACCTGGACACGTCCGGAGCGGCGGCCGTACGGCTGACGAACCCGGTCGACGGCGACGACGTGCCGGTCCCCCACTTCGGCGTGCTGCTCGAACCCGCCACGTGGCACGAGTTGGCCGCTCGGCTCACGGCCGCCGGCGTCGAGTTCGTGATCGCTCCCCACACTCGTTTCGCCGGGGAGGTGGGCGAACAGTCGACGATGTTCTTCCTCGACCCCTCGGGCAACGCGCTCGAGTTCAAGGCATTCGCCGACGACGGCCAGGTGTTCGCCACCTGACCACCTGACCACCTGCTCAGCGGGCGTCAACGAGCCTCGTGGCGGAACGTGATCGACAACCGTGGCCCTGTGGGCCGGCGCCGCTTGGGCACGCAGTGCTGCCACTCGTGTTGGCAGGCGCCGCCCATCACGAGGAGGTCTCCGTGACCGAGCCCCCACGTGAGCAATGCACCGCCGCTCTCGCCGTGTTCGAGGTCGCGGTTTCGGCGCATCTGGAACGGGCGGCTCTCGCCGACGCTCAGGATCGCCACGACCGGATCGGTGACCCGATGCCGGTGGCGGTCGGCGTGCCACGCGACCGAGTCGTGATGGTCCCGATAGAGGTTGAAGCCGATCGAGTCGAAGTGCCGGTCGTAGCGGTCGGCGAGCGCCCAGCGCGCCTCGGCCAACACCGGCAGGGCGATCTCGTCGGTCTCGGCTTCGCTCCACCATGAGGTGAGGCGGGGCTCGTCGACGAGGCGGTCGTACATCGGGATGCCGGTCCGCTGTCGAAAGTCGAGACGATCCATGAGGTCGTCGAAGAGCGAGTCGGCGCCACTGAGCCAGCCGGGGACGTGGTCGATCCACGACGAGCCGGACAATGCGCTGCGCGACGCCGACGAGAACGACGGGTCGAAACACGGCTCGTCCGATCCGAAGAGAGACGCTTGACGGAACATGTGTTCGATACTCGCGAAGATCGAGCCGCCCGTCAAGGCCCGCCAAGTCCGGCCGGCGACGCGTCACCACGGCCCGGAGGACGGCCGCCGCTTCTGCCATGCTGGCGACCATGTCGACGCAGGGACTCCTCGAAGGTACGACCACCGTCATCGTGGGTGGCCACAGCGGCTTCGGGGAGGCGATCAGCCGGCTGTTCGCCGACCACGGGGCCACCGTCGTGATCGGCGCCCGGCGTCGCGACGTGGTCGACGCGGTGGCAGGCGAGATCGGTGGCATCGGGGTCACCTGCGACATCACGTCCGACGACGACGTCGTCGCGCTGGTCGAGACCGCCGTGTCGGTAACCGGTCGACTCGATGCGTTCGTCAACTGTGCCGGCTACGAGCAGTCGACGCCGATTTCCGACCTCACGCCGGATCTGCTCGAGCAGATGCACGCCGTCCAGATCCAGGGCGCGATGTACTGCATGCGCCACGCCGCCAACGCGATGCGCGACCTCGGCAACGGCGGCTCATTCGTGTCGATCAGCTCGCTCACGGCACAGAACCCGGCCCGCGGGCTCGCCGCCTACGCGAGCGCCAAGGCGGGGCTCGAGTACGCGTCGAAGATCGCGGCCGTCGAGTACGGCGACGCGAACGTGCGGTTCAACACGATCGCCGCGTCGCTGATCGAGACACCGATGACCTCACGGGTGTTCGGCGTCGAGCCGGCGATCCAGGCGGTCGTCGAGATGACTCCGCTCGGCCGCGTCGGTTCGCCCACCGACATCGCCAATGCCGCGTTGTTCTTCTGCTCCGAGCTGGGCTCCTACGTCACCGGCCAGACGCTGTGCGTCGATGGCGGCGCGTCTCTCCTGGCACTGCCCACACCGCAGATCTACGCCGACGTGGGTCGACGATGGAGCGAACAGCAGGCCTGACAGCACGGGTCCCAGGGATTGCCACCGCGGGTGCCCTCGGCGCCGGGCGATCGTGTGCCAGCCTGGACGGCCAGGAGAAGATGATCATGACGCCACGCACGACCCGGATCGCGGCCATCGCGATGCTCGCCCTCGCCCTCGCCCTCGCCGGTGCGGCGTGCACGGGCAACTCCGATGCGGTCGACACCCCGGGTGCCCCCTCCACGCTCCCCAACGGCGAGCAGCCGACGACCGTCCCACCGCCGACCGCTGCTCCGACCACACTGCTGCCGCCACCGACGCCCACGACCACGACCACGACCACGACCGTTGCCCCAACGACGACCGAAGCCCCCACGGTGACCACCTCGCCGGCAACGACCGCGACCGCTGCCGCACCGAACCCCGAGTTCCTCCGTCAAGGTGACGAGGGGCCACGCGTCGGTCTGATCCAATTCAAGCTGGTCGCACTCGGCTACCTCCCGACCGGAGGGGACACCGGCGTGTTCGACGCTGCGACGAACAGCGCCGTGCTCGCCTTCCAAGGCGACTACGGACTGATCGTCGACGGGATCATCGGCCCGGAGACCGAACGTGCGATCTCGGCGGCCGCCGAGTCGATCAATCCCGAGCAGTGACGATCGGCGCGGGAACGGCAGGCTCCGTCACGGACGAAGCGATGGCCGGCCGAGTTCGGTCGAACGACGCGGCACGTACGGTGCCTCCATCTCGGCGATGTCGTCGGCGCTCAACTCGATCTCGAGCGACGCGATGGCGTCGTCGAGTTGCGGCATCTTCGTCACGCCGATGATCGGCGCGGTGACCACCGGCTTGGAGCTCACCCACGCGAGCGCCACCTGCGCCATCGGTCTGCCGTGCCGCTCTGCCACCGCACGAACCGCCTCGATGATCGCCGCATCGCTGTCCGCTGTGTAGAGGAACTGATCGAGACCGTCGGTCTGCCCACGTGTCGTCTCGTTCGTCTCGTCGCCCACCGCTTTGCGGGTGCCGGCGAGGTGGCCCCGGGCCAACGGTGACCACGGAATCACGCCGACACCCTCGTACTCGCACAGTGGATGCATCTCCCGCTCCTCCTCCCGCGCGAGCAGGTTGTAGTGATCCTGCATCGCAACCATCCGCGCCCACCCGTTGCGTTCGCTGAGCGAGAGGAGCTTGGCAAACTCCCAGGCGTACATCGAGCTCGCGCCGAGGTAGCGCACCTTGCCCTTCTGCACGAGCGAGTCGAGCGCGGCGAGCATCTCCTCAGGCGGTGTGTGGGCGTCGAGTCGGTGGATCTGGTACAGGTCGATCGTGTCGACACCGAGGCGGCGCAAGCTCGCTTCGCACGCTTGCTCGATGTGCTTGCGGGAAAGGCCGCCCATGTTCGGTCCGGATCCCATCGGGAAGTGGACCTTGGTCGCGATGACCAACTCGTCGCGGTTGCCGTGTTTGCGGAGGAGATCACCGGTGACCTCCTCGCTCACGCCGTCCGAATAGATGTCGGCGGTGTCGAAGAAGTTGATGCCGGCGTCGAGCGCACGGCGGTAGAACGGCTCGGCATCCACTGGTTCGAGGACCCAGGGCCGCCACGCCGACGAGCCGAAACTCATGCAGCCGAAACAGAGCTCCGACACCTGGAGGCCGGTGTTGCCGAGTCGCGTGTAGTCCATGGAGCGAACGTAGCCGCCTGGCGTGCCCCACGATCGTGCCCGACCGCTCAGACCCGGCGAGGCCGACGAGCCGAGGAGGAAGTACCGTGACCGCTGGAGGCCGGAGGTCGATGGAAGCGGACGGAGCGGGTGCAGAACAGGTCGGGACCCAAGATCTCGCACCCTTCGTTCCCCGCCTGGCGGTCGAGCTCGGGGCCGCCTCGATGCCGGTGTGGACGCAGCTCGAGGGATCGATGTTGTCGGCGGACATCTCCGGGTTCACGGCGCTCTCCGAACGATTGGCGGGCAAGGGCAAGGCCGGCGCTGAAGAGATCACCGCACTCATCAACACCTGCTTCACCGCGTTGATCGACGCGGCATACGCGTTCGGCGGCGAGGTGCTGAAGTTCGGCGGCGACGCCCTGTTGATCCTGTTCCGAGGGACTCACCACGAACGGCGTTGTGCCGACGCCGGGCTCTTGATGCAGCGCGCGCTCCATTCGTCGCCCGCCGCCAAACGTGCCCGCCTCACGATGACGGTCGGCGCCGCAGCAGGGCCCTTCGACGTGTTCCTCGTCGGATCAGGTGAGCGCGAACTGCTCGTCACCGGCCCGCGCGCCACCGAGGTGATCCGCCTGGAGGGGGAGGCAGCCAAGGGCGACACGTTGGTCGACCCGGTGATCGCCTCGAAAATCCCGGCCGGCATGAAGCTCCGCAACGAGTCGGGTGGTGTGGTGATCACGGGCTCGACGGGCGACGACCCGAGCGGCCCGGCGCCGCGCGCGCTCGACGGGGTCGACCTCACGCCCTATGTGCCGACGCCCGTGATCGAACACCTCGCGGCGTTCTCCGAACTGGGCGGTGAGCACCGGCTCGTCGCCGTCGGCTTCGTCATGGTGGTCGGGATCGCCGCGCAACTCGAACGCGCGGGTCCCGACGACGTCGCGGCTCAGCTGTCGGCGCTGGTCGACGAGATCTTCGGGGCGTGCAGCTCGTACGGCGTCACGATGTTGCACACCGACATCGCCGGGGACGGCGTGAAGTTCGTCCTGTGCGCGGGTGCTCCCGTGAGCCCCGGCGACACCACCGATGCCCTCCTCCAGGTGGCGCTCACCATCGCCGCGAGCCGGTCACCGTTCGTCATCCGCCAGGGAGCGCAGAGCGGTCGGGTGTTCGCCGGGTTCCTCGGTAGCCCGTATCGGCGCACCTACACGCTGATGGGTGACCCGGTGAACACGGCCGCACGGATGTTGGGGAAGGCCGATGACCGTGACATCGTGTGCGTGACCTCGGCGGTCGACGGAACCCGCACGGTCTTCGAGGTCGAGGAGCTCGAACCGTTTCTCGTCAAGGGCAAGGTCGAACCGGTCCTTGCCAGCAAGGTGCGCAGCGCAACCGGGCAAGTTCGACGAGACTCGGCGGGCGCACGGCTCGTCGGTCGCCAACGCGAGCTGGAGGTCCTCAACACGGCGATCGGCGAACTGGACGGAGTGATCGAACTCTCCGGAACGGCAGGGGTGGGCAAGTCTCGTCTCCTGGATGCCGCATGGGACGCGGCGGAGGGCCTCACGGTCTATCAGGGCGCCTGTACCCCGTACGGCGCTGCCGCCCCGTACGGCGTCTTCGCCGCGCTGCTGCGGAGCGGGACCGGGATCCCGGTCGACGCGAGCCGCGGAGTCGGCAGGCAAGCGGCTCACGGACATCGTCGCCGAGCACGCGCCCGAACTGGCTCCGATGCTCCCGCTCCTCGCCGTTCCGTTCGGGGCGCGCGTCGCACGCACGACCGAGGTCGATTCCATCGCACCCGAGTTCCGGCGGCTGCGCATCCACGACACCGTCGTCGACTTCCTCGACGCAACGCTCGACGAACCGATGCTCCTGGTGGTCGAGGACGCCCACTGGATCGACGACGCGTCGGGCGAACTGCTCAACCACCTCATCGTCATCGCCGCCGACCGGCCGTGGGCCGGCATCATCACCCGTCGTCCGGAGGGATCGTGGACCATCCCGGAGGCCGACCACGTCGTTCGGGTGGAACTGGAGCCGCTCGACGCCGAGACCGTACGCAGACTCGCGGTCGAGGTGAGCTCACGACCGCTCACCGACCGCGATATCGGTCTGGTGGTCGACCGCGCCCAGGGCAATCCGCTGTTCGCCGTCGAGCTCGCCCGGGCAGTCTCGGAGTCGAGCGACGAGCACGCCGAGATCCCCGACTCGATCGAACGGATCATCGCGAGTCGTTTCGACCGCCTCGACCCGGGAGCCCGGCGGCTGATCCGCGTGGCCGCCGTGCTCGGCAATGTCTTCGACGAGGGGATCGTTGCAGCGCTCCTCGGCGCCGTCGACGAGTCCGCCGACGCCGCGGCCGCGCTCGCCGAAGCCACCGAGTCGGGGGCGATCGTCCGCCGGGCAGGTTCGTCATGGGCGTTCACGCATGCCCTGTACCGCGACACCGCCTACGAGGGCCTCCCCTTCGAGCGTCGTCGGGCGCTCCATCGCCTGGCCGGGACGACGATCGAGCGGCGATCGGTCGACCCGTCGGCGGTCGCCGAGGTCCTGTCGATCCACTTCTCGGCGGCGGGCGAGCACCAGCGGGCTTGGCGGTATTCGCTCGACGCAGCGGCCGCAGCGGAGGCGCAGAACGCAACGAGCGAAGCTGCTGCGGCGCTGGATCGTGCGCTCGTCGCAGGCAGGTACCACCGGGATGTCGACGCCACCGCGCGGGCCCGGGTCGCCGAACGACTCGGAGATCTGTTCCTCGTGCTCGGCCGCTTCGACGATGCCGAGCGATTGTTCCAGCGAGCACGCCGGGGCAACGACGATCCGATCGTCGCCGTCGGCCTGATGCGCAAGCTCGGTGCGGTCCAGGAACGCAAGGGTCGCCCGGGACCCGCGACACGGTGGTTTCGCCGGGCGGCTGCGGCCATTCCGCCGAATGTCCGGAGTCGGTCGTGGCGCTCGGTTCGGGCCGATGTCGCGCTTGCCGAGGCCGGGTTGCTGGCGCGTCAGGCCGACGACGCTGGGTGCATCCGACTCGCCCGATCCGCTCTCGTCGACGCCGAACGGGCGGGGGATCCCCGGACGGTGGCCCTCGCCCTCGAACGAATCCACCTCGGGCTGGTCGGGATCGGGGAGCACGACGTCGACAACACCGGTCAACGGGCGCTCGCCGCCTACCGGGAACTCGGCGACCAGAACGGCATGTCGAGGGTCTTGAACAACCTCGGAGTCGAGGCGTACTTCGACTCGCGGTGGTCGGAGGCCGCTGAGCGATATCTCGACGCGGTCGACGCCGGGCGTCGGTCAGGCAACATCGTGTTGACCGCCAACGCAGCCATGAACAGTGCGGAGGTCCTTGGTGACCAGGGATCGTGGGATCGCTCGCTCGCTCTACTCGACGATGCGGGCCGCAACTACGAGGCCGTCGGCTACGCGCCGGGCATCGCAGCCGTTCAACTCTTCTCGGGGGTTGCCGCGATGCGCAGCGGAGATCTGGCCGACGCCGAGCGTCGCTTGTCGACCGCCCGCACGCAGCTCGCGGAGGTGGGCCTCGATCTACTCGACGAGGTCACGACCCGTGAACTCGAACTGGACGTGCTCCTCGGTCGGGCGACGGTCGAACGCTGCCAGGACGTGGCCGGCATCGTCACGGATCCGAGTCTCCTGGCGCGCGTCGCCCGCTGTCGCGCCGTGGTGTCAATCGACAGCGAGGGTGTGCCGACGGTTCGCGAGGCGCTGCTCGCGTCACTCGAGGGTCGCTCGGTGTCGAAGTTCGAGCGCGCCCTCACCCTTCACGCCCTGGACGTCTTGGTCCCGTCCGATCCCGACGCTGCTGCCTGGCGCGTCGAGGCCACGCGGACCTTCGAGGCGTTCGGCGTGGTCCGAACGCCGCCGTTGCGCCCGTCCGATCTGCCCGTGATCGCGCCGCCGCTCCGTGGCGGATGATCGGTGGTCGTGTGGCGTGGCCGCGGCGGTCAGCGCTGGAATGTGACGAGGACACTGCGTCCACCGCCGGGAGCTGAGGAGATGGCGAGTTGTCCGGTACCGCTCGGACCGGAGAAGTCGATCACGGCGACCGTGCCGTCGACGAACTGCGAGCGCGCCACGTCGTAGCCGGCGACGGGCAACTCCGTCTCGAAGTAGTCGAGCAGCTCGTCGAAGGTCGAGTCGGTGACTCCGCTGAAGCCCGCGTCGTCGCCCGATGAGCTCGCCAACTGGATGTCGAGCCCGTCGGGGATGGGGAAGTCGTCGTCGACGGCCTCGGGCACCTCGGCCTCACCGATCTGGACCGACCCGTCCTCGGTGTCGAACTCGACATCGGTCTCGCCGAGCGGACCGAGTACGTCCGGCTCGTCACCGACAGGCAGCACACGGTCGCTGACGATGGACGACACCGGGATCGAGAGCTCCGAGGCGCTCTCGGTCGCCGTCGATTCGACCGGCTGCGCGGTCGATGTCGGCGCGCCGGACGGTCCGTCGTCGGCGGTACAGCCGACGCCGAGACACAGTGCGGCCACGAGGGCGAAACCCGCCCGGCAACGGGTCATTTGTCCTTGACCTTGATCCCTCCGAGGAGGACGATGTCGCCCTTGTCGTAGAGCACGCCGTTGTCGTACAGCACGGTGCCGGTGGTCGGGTCCCAGATCGTGATCTGGAAGAAGTCGAGCCACCCGTTGTCGACGCCCTGAACCCGGAACCGGTAGCTGGTCCCCCCACCCATCGTCCCGACACCTTCGGCGATCGCAATCGCGTCGTTGACGATCAGGTAGTCGTACGACGTCGAGCGGAAGAAGAAGTCGCCGAGCAACCGGAGTTGGGTGTCACCCACGGGAAGATCGGAGTTCTTCTTGTAGCGGGCGTCGTAGCCGAAGAACGCGGGTGCACCCCAGCGCGAGCCTCCTGGCCGCGCCTCTCGACCCGACCAGTAGAAGCCCGATCCGTTGACTCGTCCCCTGATCGTCGGGTCGAACACGACTGCGAACTCGAACAACTCGCTGTCGGATGCACCGGCAGCGTCGGTGACCGTGATCGTGATCGGATAGACGCCGGTCTCCGCGTAGATGTGGTCGCCGGCGATGGTGCCGTCGTCGCTCGCGGTCGGCGGGACGACGGCGGCGATCGACGACGTACCGTCGCCCCAGTCGATCGTCGCCGTGTAGGTGTCGAACGGTCCAGAGGCATCGCCGAACGTCGCCGACACCGCAACGGCGTCGGTGATCTCCTGCGGTGTCGACGGCCCGGCGATGGTGCGGATGATCGGATCCCCCGCAGGAGCGACGACCGACACCGTGGCCCCGACCTCGACCGAACGCTCGGTCGAGTCGGTGATGGTCAACACGATCTCGAACACGCCGGCAACGTCGTACTCGTGCGAACCCGCGGCCTGGCCGTTCGTGCTCGCGGTCGGTTGGATGAGCACGGCGTCCTCGATCGTGCCGTCGCCCCAGTCGATGGAGCCGGTGAAGAAGTCGGCGGGCACCGAGTCGTCGCTGAAGACCACGGAGAGGTCGACCGTCGCACCGATCGGCTGTTCGTTGGTCGGCAGGGAGAAGTTCCGGATCACCGGGCCCGCGTCGAGGTCGACGACCAGCACATCGACCGAAGTCGTCGCCGCACGATCGGTGCTGTCGGTGAGGGTGATCGCGACGGTGTAGCTGCCGACGGCGTCGAAGACGTGGTTGCCGGTGATCGTGCCGCCTTCGTTCGGCGAGCCGGGCGTGACGAGTGCGATGGTCTCCTCGGGACTGCCGTCGCCCCAGTCGATCGTCGCGGTCAACGTGTCGTACGGGGCGGATGCATCGGTGAACGGCGTCGCAATGTCCACCGGCACGCCGATCGACAACGGGTCGGTCGGGGTCACCGTGACCTCACCGAGGACCGGCGCGGCGGCGACGGCCACGATCTCGAATGACGCGGTCCCACCGCTCACGTTGCCGACCTGGTCGGTCGAACGGTAGGTGAGGGTGTACGTGCCGGGGGCGGCGGGGAGCGGGGCGCCGTTCTCGATCGGGACGGAGGTCTGACCGGGTCCGTCGATCGTCAGGTCACATGCCACGAGGCTGGTGTCGCGGCAGATCACGTCGACGCTGCGGGTGCCGGTGACGTAGACGCCGCCGCCGTCCGCCCGCGGGGTACCCGGCGTGACGTCGGGAGCGCCGTCGGCGTCGACACGAACGGTGCCCGACGTCGACTGGCCGTTGGCGGTCGTGACCGTCCATGTCGACACTCCGTCGCTGATGATCTCGAACGACTGACCTGCCGAGAAGGTGCCGGGCCGGACGACACCGTTCACCGTCACGGTGGCGAGCGATGCGCTCTGTGCGATGGTGATCGTCGCCGTTCCGTCGAACCAGCCGCTCGCGGGCGGCGTCGGCGCGACAACGGTGAGCTGGGCCGGTGGTGGCGGGGGAGGCGGAGGCGGGGGCGGCAGGACGAGCTGGCCGAAGTTGCGGGCCTTGTTCGAGGCAAAGCCGACGTTCCCGGCGAGGTCCTTGGCCTGGACGATGAACTCGACGCTGGTCGTGCCACCGGTCAACACCAGCGAACCGGTCCACCGGTTCGTGCCCGCGACGCGGCCGAGGTCCAGACCTCGCCAGTCGACCGTTGCACCTGCCACGGGGTTCTCGGCCACCAGCAGGTAGACGCGATCGACACCGTTGCCGGGGGCAGCGCCCGCGGTCAGCGAGACCGTCAGCACGCCGGCGGTGATCGATGACTGGACCGCGCCGATGGTCGGCGGGGTGACATCCGGATTGTCCGGATCGGCGTAGTAGACGACGAGGTCGAGCTGGTCGTCGAGGCGCTGGCGTCCGTCGTCGGAGCGGTACTGGCCGGTCGCGACGACGAGTTGCTGACGCTGACCGGCGGGCCCGGTCGTGGTCGTGATCTCGACCGGCTGGGTCGGGAAGACCCCGGCGTCGAGTTCGGGTTCGGGCTGGCTGTTCGACTCGTCGAACACCGGCGTGGCGATCACCGGATCGTCGACCGTGAGGAAGGTCGATTCCATGTCGAGCACGATCGCCCCGAGGGCGATCTCGCTCAACTCGGTGGTGTCGGCGCCCGGTGCCTGTGAGACCACCGAGATCTCGTCGACGAGCTTGGGCTGGATCGGCCGGCCCGGCGCCACGATGACGAGTTCATTGCCGTCGACGTCGGTGTTGGCGAAGTAGGTGCCACCGTCGTCGACGACGACCGGGCTGTTGTCCGAGTCGAGGGTGACCTGCACCGCCGGCGTGCCGGTGGCGTCGGGTGCCGTCACCGTGGTCGGCGCCGGCGGGAGCGGCGCCGGATCGCTCCCGGTGCGGTAGAAGGGCAGACCGTAGAAGGTCGACTCCTGGAGGGCCTTTTCGTCGTAGACACTGAACACCTGGAGCTCGGCGACGTACTGGTTCTTGGCCCACGCGAGCGCCTGACCGACCGTGCTCGACGTTCCGCCCTGCTGCTCGAACGGTTCGGTGACTCGCTCGGCGAAGAGCGACATGAGGTGCTCGGTGTAGGCGACGGTCTCGGTGTCGCCGTAGCCGAAGCCGGTGTTGCCGATGTAGAGCGAGCCCTGCTGCCCGAGCACCTGGGCCCAGTCGTCGCTCGTCCGCCCGATCGAGATGTCGCTGATCGAGAGTCCGGAATGGCAGCCCATCGAGAAGATCAGCGACTTGTCGAGCGCGCGCAGCGGTGGGATGGCGTCAGGCTGTGCGAACGGCTCGAGATCGAGACCGACCTGCTCGGCGATGAGGTTCTCGTCGAAGCCGGCCACCTGGTCGCCCACCGCCGGCAGCGATCGGTAATGGTCGAAGTGGGCGTTGAGGGAGATGAGCGCACTGTTGGTCGCTTCCTGGAGCTTGAGCGTGGCATCGTCCGCTGTCCATCCGTCACCAGGCCCACCTTCGGCGAGGGCATCATCGACGGGGAGGCCGCTGTCGCGCAGCGTTTCTGCGATCTCGACCGAGCCGTCCGACAAGAAGTCGTAGCCGAGCACGGTCGCCGTCGCGATGTCGAGCGTGCCGTCGAAGGTCACGTACGTCTCGAGCGCGTCGACGATCTCCGCCGGCGTTTCGACGACGCGGCCGAGCGCGATGTCGGTGGTGTAGAAGTAGCGGTTGCCGACCGAGCGGGCGCCGGCGTCGCCGTAGGGCTCGTCCGACAGGATGCTGCTCTCCCAGAGTGACGAGGTGAGGGCATCACGGCCGTCGACGAGTTGTCCGTTGCGGAGGAGGTCGCCGTCGAACTCGTGACGGTAGTCGTACTCGTTGGCGACGATGGTCGAGTCCGCGAGGCGGGCCATCGGGATCATTTGGTCACTGCCGAGGAACACGACGTGGTCGAGCTGGTCGCGGATCGGATCGATGATCTCGGCGTTGATCGCCGCTACGACGTCGTTGGCCGCTGCCGGGTCACACGATCCACCCTGCGAATCCCAGTCGTCGTACGCGTCCTGCACGGCCGGGTATGCGTCGACGGCGACGACGACCGGCGAGATGCCGAGTGACGGATCGTTCTGCGCCGCCGCGACGAGCGCGCTCGGCCGCCGCCCGCACGTCCGAGCGTTCGCCGAGTGAGTAGAGCTGTTCGAGCCGCTGCTCGTTGACCAGGATGAGCGTGTCGGCGCCGGTGAGCTCGGCGGCGCTCGGCGGCAGTGCCGGCTGACCGGTGAAGGTGTCGATCTCGATCGGGAGGCACTCGGGTCGCTCGTCGGCTTCGACGATCTTCAGCTGGAGCGCGGCAGGTCGGACGTTGGTCACGCCGTTCGCGCCGGTGACCTGGATGTAGTACGTACCGGCATCGAGTCGGTCGGTGGCGATCCGCTCGGAGGCTGTGCCGTCGAGGTTCGAGACGGCGACGACACCGAGTGACGGGTCGACCTCGTCGAGCCTGGTGAAGTCGTCGAGTGGATCGGCGTCGGACGTACCACCGTCGGGATCGGTGAGTGCGAACAGTGGGGCCTCTCCGCTCGTTGCGCCGAGCGGTGCGGTCGACGCGCTCGGCGAGCCCCACAGGATCACGTCGAGGTCGGCGTCGAGCCCCGACAGCTCGATCACGAGCTGGTCGTCCTGCGCAACATCGACCTGGTACACGTCGATGTCCGTCTCGGAGGCGATGTAGGTGAGATAGACGAAGTCCTCGAACGCACGGGTCGTCGGACGGCCTGCGGGGATGAAGTCGTTGACCTCGTCGCCCTCGACGACCGTGACGGCCGCGGTCGCCGGGACCGAGATGTCGGTCCCGACCACACGGGCGGTGGCGTCGATCGAGGTCGCACCGAGCCGCAGCGTGGGCAGCACATCGAACTCGACGGAGTAGCCCCTGCCGGGTCGGGCGGTGAAGGTCCACGAGAGCGAGTCGCCGTCGACATCCGGCTGGACGTCGATCGGCGCGCCCGTCCCGTCCGTCAACGAGCCGCTACCGGGCACGAAGCTGGCCGATGTCGGGATGTCGACCTCGACCGTGACCGGTCGTGGGTTGCTGGCGGTGAGCGTGAAGTCGGCGGCGAAGGTGGTCGTGCCGACCGTCCCGTCAGGGAGCGCGTCGGTGTCGACGTTCACGAATTCGATTCCGCCGTACGAGAGCGATCCCGGGTCGACGAGCGCAAGCAGGAGGTCTCCGAGCGTGAGCCCGTCGATCTGGTCGGTCAGGCCCAGCGCATCGACGAGCACGCCGATGTCGAGGGTCGGGCTGTCGCCGAGATTCTTGAGGTCGGCCAAGGTGAGCTGGCCGATCTGCTGGGCCGAGAGTTCGCCGAGCAGGAGGTCCTGGACGACGACGTCGTTCGGGCCGAGGCCGAGAGCTCGCCGGAGGGCGTCGACGGTGACGAAGCGCAGCACCGGCTCGATGTCGCCGAGCGTGACCGCGTACTCGCTGGTGAACAGGTCGTCGAGGGTGAGGTCACCGAGCACCGACAGATCGCCGAGTTGCAGCTCGCGGTCCTGACCACCATCGGAGACCGTCAGGCCGTCGATGACCGAGCGGAACTCGTTCTCGATCGTCTGGCGGTCGAGCTCGGAGAGGGGGCGACCGGTCTGCGGGTCGAGCAGCGCGTCGAGCAGATCGATGATCGACACGTCCGGCACACCGCGAAGCACCCGGCCGAGGCCGAGGGCGTCCCAGTCGGTCTCCAACGTCCCGCGAGGGAGGTCGGCGAGCGTGAGGCCGTCGAGCGAGCTGAGGTCGCCGAGGACGACCCCGGAGGCTTCGAGTGCAACGAGCACGTCGCTGGGCCCGGCGTCGATCAAGGCCTCGGCGAACTCGTACAGGCTGATGCCGGCGAGGGCGTCGCGGATCTGCTCCAGCGTGACGTCGCCGGAGATCGCCCCAACGGTGTACGCGGTGCCGAGGGTGCCGAGCGCACAGTCGACGCGGCTGCAGTCGAGTAGTGCCGGATCGATCAGTCGGAGCGGGATCGACCGCATCGGCGAACCGGCGATGTCGATCGAGCGCATCGGAATCGACCGCATCGGGGTGCCGTTGATCACGATCGACTCGAGCGGGATGGACCGCATCGGGATCGAGCGCATCGGGATCGAGCGCATCGGGATCGACCGCATGGGGATCGCGGTCGGACCGCCATCGATGTCGATCGAGTTCAGCGGGATGCTGCCGATCGGGGTACCGCGCAGATCGATCGAACGCATCGGGATCGACCGCATCGGCGTTGCGCCCAGGTCGATTGCGCCGAGCGCGGTGTCCTCGAGCGAGATGGCGCCCACGGGGATCGAGCGCATCGGGATCGAGCGCATCGGGATCGAGCGCATCGGCGATGCCTGGAGATCGATCGACCGCATCGGGATCGAATCGAGCGGGATCGACCGCATCGGCACGCCGCGGAGCGTGAGTTCGCCGAACGTCGTGATGTTCTCCGTGGCGCCGGCAGCAGCCTCGGCGGTCACGCCGCTCGAGCAGTCATAGCCCGCGTCGATGTCGGCGAGCACGTCGCACCACTCGAGGGTTCGGTCGCCCTCGCGGAGCGGGATCTCGTCGAGCGGCACGTCGGCCAGCGCGATCACGGCGACGGGGACGGATCCGATCTGGGAGGTCGTGGTCTGGATGCTCGACAGTGCATTGCCCTCGGCGTCGATCGCGTGGACCGGCGCCGGATCGAGCACGATCGAGGTGCTGATCGAACGCATCGGTGTGCCGGCGATCTCGATCGAGCGCATCGGGGTCGACACGAGACCCGAACCCTCGTCGACCTGCACGACGCGGTCGAACTCGATGGCCGACGCGGGGACGGCGGTCACGGGGATCGACCGCATCGGGATCGACCGCATCGGGGTGTCGGCGATCACGATCGACCGCATCGGGATCGATCCGACCGGGCTGGCGGCGAGGCTGATGTCCTGCAGCAGGATCGAACGCATCGGCGCGCTCTCGACCAGGATCGACCGCATCGGGATGGAGCGCATCGGGATCGACTCGACCGCGACGCCTCGGAGCGTGATCTCGATCAGGCTGAGGTCGTCGATGGCTGCGTTGCAGTCGGGGTAACCCGCGGCGAGGTCGCCGATGATCGCACACCAGGGGTCGACGCCCGACCCGTCGGCGGGCAGGTCGATACCGGACAGCGGGGTGTCGCCGAGCGCGATCGCTGCGAGCGGGATCGATCGCAGGGGCGTGCCCTCGACGTTGATCGCCTGGAGTTCGGTGCGCACGAGGCGCCCGGCGGGCGTGGTCGGGTCGGCGGGATCGCCCTCGTCGAGTACCTGTCCGAAGGTGAGGCTGCTGAGTGGTTCTTTCTCGAGTTCGGGGTTCCCGCGGATGATGTCATCCCACCCGCCGTCGATGTCGATGTTGACGAGCGGGATCGAGCTGAGCGGTGCCGACTCGAGGATGATCGAGCGCATCGGGGTGTCGGCGAGCGTGATCGACGCGAGCGAAGTGTCCTCGGGACCGATCGAGCTGATCGAGGACGCAGCAACGCTGCTGGTGCCGCCCCCGGAGCGGGCGACGGCATTCCGGTCGATCGTGTTGACGGCGATACCGGACGTCGCCACCGGGAGCTCGGTGTCGGCGCCGGGCGCAACGTCGAGGTCGAAACTGAGGGCCACCGGAACTGCGGGCCCGCGGAGCACGATCGACTCGGTCGTGCTGCTGACCGAGAACGGGGAGACGTCGAGCGTGGCGAACAGGCTGCCCAGGCACGAGCCGACCGGGCACGTCACGACGGGATACAGGTCGTCGAAGGTCGCGTCGTAGTCGCCGACCACGGTCGCACGCAGGATGCCGCCGGCGTTCAGCGTGCCGGTCTGGAGCAGCAACCGACCCGAGTTGCCCGGGTCGGTCGACGGGCCGCTGATCTCGAACTCGACCAGGCTGGTCGATGTGAGTGTCAGATCGTTCTGGAACTGCAGCTGCGCGCCAGGTTCGACGACGAGGCCGCCCTGGGCGTCGAAGGCCGTCGATGCGACGTCGAGCAGGCCCTCCGCAACTCGGAGCACGCTGGCGATTCCATGGTTCCACGTGATGTCGGCGCCGATCCCCGACACCGCTGCCCCCGTCTTGACGACCGTGCCCGAGTTGGCGACGAGGCCGCTGCCGCTGATCGAGGCACCGTTCGACAGTTCGACCTGCCCGGAGCCGCGGATGACGACCTGGCCACCGGCCGCCACGTCGAGGGGTGCGCCGTCGAGCGTCGTGCTGCCGCCGTTCTCGACCGACAGCACACCCGTCGTGTCGATCGTGGACGAGTCGAGGATGGTCAACTCGCCGAAGACGAGGAGCTCACCGGCCACGGTCAGGCTGCCGATGTCGGCGGAGTCCGCACTATCGACGAACGCCTGGGCGCCAACCGGCACGACCGCCTCGTCTCCGGCGCCCGGCACCACCCCGCTGCTCCAGTTGGCCGGATCGGTCCACGAGCTGAGCCCGACGCCGACGAAGGTCGGCACGGTCGGGGCTGGCGGTGAGACGTCGTAGGAGTAGGCCGCGCCACTGCCGGAGCCGAACCCGTTGATGTCGAAGGGCGCTCCGACGAGTGCGCTCGTGCCGCCGACCGCAACGGCGTCACCGAACCGTTCGTCGGCGAAGCCGTCGGACGGACGGAGGACCTCGCGCTCGGTCCAGTTGGCGCCGGTGCGGTCGAACACGTATGCAGCTCCGGCGCGGTAGGGAACGCCGGTCTCTTCGGAACCACCGGCGCCGACGACGATCACGTCGCCGTCGACGTCGACGTCGGTGCCGAACACGTCGCCCGTTCCACCGTCGGACGCGATCAGTTGGACAGGTGCAGAGAAGCCACCAGGCACTCCGGTGTACACCCAGGCTGCACCTGCATCGCCCCGCCCGAGGGTCGCGCTGTTCAGGAATTCGGCGACGACCAGCGTGTCGCCGTCGATGGCGACGGAATTGCCGAACTGGCCCCGCGGCTCATCGAGGGTGTTGTCGGGGAACGCGCCGCCGCCGGGGCTGGAGAGGATCTCGTCGGGCGTGGTGTTCCACGAACCGCCCGACCGCTTGAACGTGTACACGGCGCCGGGCCCGACACCGGAATTGCTCGGTGCACCGACGGCCGCGTAGCCGTCGCCGGTCGCGCCGTCGATCAGGGCCACTGCGCCACCGAAGGTCGGTACAGGAGTCAGTCCGTCCGGGACGAGTGTCGCGACGAGCGTGCCACCGGCGGCGAGGTCGTAGACCCGGGCCTCCGGGACGCCGGCGGCGCTGTCACCCACGACGAGGGTGTCCCCGTCGATCGAGACAGACGTGCCGGCCGGCAGGGTGCCGGTACCGATCGGCGTGAAGTTCGACCCCGGGGCGGTCCGCGACCAGATGCGCACCGGACCCGCTGTCGTGGCCGCGAGGAAGTTGCCGTCCAGCGCAACCCTCCCGCCGAGCTGATTGTTGGTGAAGTCGACCAGGGATTGCCGGCGGGTCCACTGGCCGCCGACGAGCTCGTACACGAACAGCCCGCCGGCGTCACCAGGCGCAGCCGGCGCCGAGACGACGGCCCAGTCGCCGTCGATGTCGATGTCGGATCCGAAGCGGTAGCCCGAGCTGTCGACGGGCTGCGTGAACTTGTTCGGGACGATCTGCAGCGTCACCGCGGTCGCAGTCGCGACCGCGTCGAGCGGCTGGGTGTTGAAGCCGTCGAACGAACCGCGGTAGCAGTCGCCGCAGGTGATGATGTCGTAGGAGTCGGTCGTCGTCGGCACGTACCCGGCGAGCACCGCGTCGAGCACACCGTCTTTCGTCAGCGCGCCGGTGAGAGCGATCCGGCCGAAGTCGGCCGGATCGGCGGAGGCGCCACTGATTTCGAAGATCAGCGTGGTGTCGGGGGCCAGCACCAGATCGCCGGTGACGTCGAGCAAGGCCCCCGGGGCGACGAACACCGCGCCGGGCAGACCCGGGATGGTCGCTCCGGGGTCGCTGAACAGGCTGCCGCCGGTGATGCCCAGGACGCCCTGTTCGACCGACCACTGCGCTGAGGGCGATTGGATCCAGGTGAGGGACCCACTGATGTCGAACGTGCCGGGCCCGACCTTGCGGACCGAACCGTCGTTGACGATCTGGCCCGAGCCGAAGACGTTGCCGCTGCCGTCGAGGACGAGGTTGCCGGTGGTCCCGGCGAAATCGGGGAGCGCCACCGTTCCACCGACAGCGAGGTTGCCGCCGTCGCTCACGCGGAGTTCGGCGTCCGGCTCGACCAGCAGCGCGCCGTTCACCGAGATCACGTCGAGGATCTCGACCGACGAACCACCGCGGACCGTGACATCGGCATCGAAGATCTCGTCGTTGACGGCCCGTGCATAGCCCTCGATGTCGAACGGCGAACCCTGCAGAATCGTGTTCCGGAACTCGAGCTGTCGGGAGCCGCATCCCAGCCCGCACCACGGGAACGCCAACGTGTTCGGTTGTCCGCTGGCCGGTGTCGCCCACGTCTTGGTGCCGCCCATCGTGATCGTGCCGAGCGGATCGTCCGAGTCGGGCGCACCAGAGATCCGGCCCGACACGGTCTGGGCGCCCGACCAGTTGAAGGTCGCGCCGGCGGCGGGGAGGATCTGAATGCCGTTGTCCCCTCCGGCCCACGTACCTTCGGCGAACAGATCGACGACGCCGTCCTCGCTGGCGAAGACGCTTCCATCGCCCATGTCGAGGTCGAACCCGCTCGGCAGAACGAGGTCACCGAGCCCGCGCCTTCTCGACCGTGCCGACGTTCTCGAACGAGCTCGTGAACGGATCGGCGAGCTGGACCTCCTGGGCGCCGTCGCTGTCCCAGGTCCACGTTCCCGTGTTCTCGATCGTCGCCGAGTCGCCGAACAGGAAGTTCGGGCCGGTCACGACGACGTCACCGAGGTTGGTGAGGGTGGTGGTGGCGCCGGTGATCGTGCCGCCCAGGATGTCGACGATTGCGCCGGTGTCGATCATGATCGGGCCGGTGATCGTCCCGTCGATCGTGCCGCCCGTGGTGAGCTTGACACCGCCCACCGTGTTGAATGCCCCGTTGACCGTGACGGGCCCGTCGAGGGTGGACGCCTCCTCGATGTCGAGCGTCCCGTCGACGACGAGCGACTGGTTCATCGACCCGAACCCGGCGACGTCGACTGCGGCACCGGACGGAATGAACACGATGTCGCCCGGGGTGCCACCGATGCAGGCGATGTCGTTGACGGTGGGGACATCGGGGATCCAGTTGCGGAAGTCGGTGAAGACGCCGTTCTCGCCGCCGCCGGTCCACGTCGCGGTGCACAGGCCGACGTACTCGGAGGCGCCGGAGTCGCACCCGGAGTCGATGGGACGAACCGCACCCCGCTGGTCGACACCGTTCACCGGTCCGGCCGAGCACACCGTCTCGTCGCCGGCGCCGATCGCGACACTCGAGTCGCCGAGCGCGACCGTCTGGGTCGGGCCGCCGTTGTCGGCCAACGGGCCGAGGTCCAGCTGCGCCAGGGATGCCGTCGAGGCGCTGTCGCACGTGCCATCCGTGTCGAGGTTGAACGAGTCGGCGATGAAGGGGTCGGGGCCGTCGCATGCCGCACTGCCCGCCTTGGTCACGATCGTGTTCTCGAGAACGACCGGCGCCGCTCCGCCTGCGTTGCGAATCGTCGACGGACCCGTGGTGTCGACGAACGTGCTGTTGCGCACGGTGAGCGACGCGTTGAACGTGTTGTAGATCGCACCGGCGCCGCCAGAGCCGTTGTTGACGAAGGTCGAGTTGGTGACGACCGCCGTCGTCAGGGTGCCCGAGGCGTCCGAGGCGTTCCAGATCGCGCCGGCGTTCCCGCTGAGGTTGTCGACGAAGGTGGTGCGGTCGACGGTGAGATTGCCCCCGCCGCGGTTCGTGATCGCCGCTCCGTTGCCGAGCCCGAGAGTCTGGTTGGCGGAGAACGTCGAGTTGCGGACGCGCAGCGTGCCGTAGTTCAGTACGGCCCCGCACGTGTCACCGCCGTCGCAACCCTGTTGGCGACCGTTGGCGACGGTCAGGTTCGCAAGGGTGACCGCGCCACCGGCATTCACCCGCAACACAGAGGTTGCACCCTGCCCATCGAGCACGATGTCGGTGTCGACACCGTCGATGGTGATGTCGGTGGTGATCGCGCCCGCCACCAGGGTGGAGCTGAGCGCGGGGGCCAGCGGGATCGTGCCGCTGACGGCGAACACGATCGTGTCGGCGCCGCTGCCGGCGGCGCAGCCGTTCGCGGCGGTGTCGGTGTCGGCGGCCGTGATCGCCTCGCGCAGCGTGCAGAGGCCGTCGTCGGCGACCGTGTCGAGCAGGCTGTCGACCACGATCGGGGCCTGTGGCGCGGCGATCTCGGTCACGGTGGCCGAGTAGACGGCGCCAGCGTTGGTCGTGTCACCGGGAGCTCCGGCGATGAGCGTGGGGCCGTCGAGAGCCACGGACCGGCCGACGCGGTCGCCGGGCACGCGGCCGACGGGCTCGAAGGTGTCGATCGGGTTCACCGAGAGCTCCGACCCCGTGTACTGGAACAGGGCGACGCGCCCGCCGGCACCCCCATCGCCGATCGCAATGGTGCCGCCGTCGATGTCGACGTATCGGTTCGGCGGATCGGCGGGGTCGGGACCGCTCGCCGCCGTCCGCACCGTGTCGGCGTTCCAGCCACCGGCACCGTATTCGAAGACGTCGAGGCGCAGCGGTGTCGTGCCGTCGCCGTATCCGGCCGACACCGCTCGGTTGCCGTCGACATCGACTGCCGAGCCTGCGTTGCTCCCGGGTGCGTAGCCGGAGTACTTGGTGTTTCCCACCACGGACATGTCGATGTCGAGTTGCATCAGGTGGACCGCCCCGCCTGAGCTTTCCGTTCCGGGCGCACCAGCGACGACCCATGACCCGCTCCCGGGTCGTTCACCGGCCGCCACGGACGCGCCGAGCAGGTCCCCCGTGGCGACGAGCCCGCCGGTGGGCGTGATGTCGAACAGAAAGCCCTCGATGTTGATCCGATACAGACCGCCGCCCGACGTGCTGTCGCCGGCGGTCGCCTGCGGCGCGCCGACAACGAAATCGTCTTCGTCGATCCACGCGACCGACGTCCCGAATCCATCGCCGGTCGTACCGACCGTGTACCCACCAGTGGGGCCGATCTCCTCCCACGTGGTGCCACCCGCCGCGAGGAAGACGAACACCCGACCAGGCTCGTCGAGCCCACCGAGACGATCCGACTCACCGACGACCAGGAAATCACCGTTCACCGCGACCGAATCGCCGAACCCGGCGCCAGGGGCGGGGTCGGGGGAGACGATCGTCGTGGTCAGCACCCACGGCGAGCTGCTGTCGACTCGTTCGTAGACGTTGACCGCACCCGCATCCGTCGCCGCGAGATCGGAAAACGGCGCAGACGCGACCATCCGATTGCCGTCGACGTCGACGTCGTACCCGAGCAGGCCCGTCTCCCCTGTCGACACCTTCTGGTCCTCGGTGATGACCGGGTCGATCGTGATCGGGTACACCGCACCGGCCGTGTCGACCCGCAACTCGATCGCCGCGTCGACGACTCGCATCGAGGCGGGGAGGTCGGTGCCGTCGGCATCGAACGCGAACAGGCCCCGGTACCAGAGATCCGATCCGTTCGGACGCTCGATCAGCACCGTCTGGCCGTCGACGAGCGCCGGATGACCGGCACCGACGTCGACGCGCACGACGAGTTCGCTCCCGGCGGCGACCGGACCTTCGACGGTGTACCCGTGCTCGACACCCTCACCGGACTGGCGGTACCACTCGGTGACGTCGCCCCAGTCGAAGGAGACCTCGGTGCCGCTCGACGACGCGATCGGCTCGATGGACGTGAGGTCGAGGTCGCCGATCGACGTGGTTGCCAGCTCGACAGGAGCTGTCGAGCGGTCGACCTGGAGTGCGGCGACGCCGTCGGCGAGCGACACCGTGATCGGCCCGCCGGCCAAGACCGCCGGCGCAGGGGTTGCCACGACGGGCTGCTCGACGGGTGAGCTCGCCGGTGCGTCGGTGGGTGCAGCGGCAGCGACGTCGACCGATCCGCGCAACGACGCCGGCGCCGATACGGGCTGGGCCTCACCGGGGCCGGCGGCCCAGGATGCGGTGAGTCCGAGCAGCGCGGCAAGCGCAGCGGATGTCACCTGGCCCGGTCGTCGTCTGGTCCCCCGGACGCGCCGCCCCCGAGTGCTGCGAGTCACTCGTTCGACCTTGCGTCGCCTGTCGACCGGCGCCGCCGCACCGTTCTCCTCGATGACGTCCACCATTGCGTTCATGCCTCGCCCCACCCGTCTCGCACCGACGACGCGAACGCCGCCAGTGACTGTTACCTTGGAAGTCTGTAGCACGTCGACAAAACGGCTTCAAACGAAATGGGACAATTTTGCACAATCGTGCCAAAATACAACGCTCCGCGCTCTGTCCAGCACCGATGGCGCTCGGGGTCTCGACCTCGACTGGAGGATCAGTGATGGTCGGAAGTCGGTCGATGAGACATCAACAGGCGCCACCAGCGAACGCGGTACCACCAGGCCGGGACTCGGTGATCCAGGCGAGGGTGGTGCCGTGACGCCTGACCTCGAGAGCGCCACTGACGAGCACGAACAGACTCGACGTCTCACCCTCGACGAGGATCGTCTCACCGTCCGCCACATCGACGAGCGGGGTGTCGGCGACGATGTCAAGGATGTCGGTGAACTCTGCAGCGGCCTTTCCAGACGATCGGCCAGCGCTGGCCGGTTGCGAAGCGGAAGGGCACCGGCTCTGCACGGTGAGATGTGAAGCCGACTGTCGGGCCGAGATCTCACCGCAGACTCCATGTGCGTGGGAACGGTGAGAGTCGTGACCACGTGTCGGTCTCACAACTCGCCGCACGGAGCGGTCAGCGGCTCGAGGCCACCGAGGCCGCACGGGCGGCGACCTCGACGGCGCGGCTGCGCATGCGCGATCGTCGAGCCCACCCAGCCGTCCCGCCAGGAAGCCACCGGCGAACGCGTCACCGCATCCGAGCGTGTTGACGAGATCGGTCGGTGCTGCAGCGACGCGGAACGTCGCCGATCCCCGGCGTGCGATGACGGCACCGTCGCGGCCGCAGGTGACGGCAACCGTGTCGGCGAGGTCGAGCAGCTGTTCTGCGGCCGCGATCGGCTCGTCGATGTCGGCGAGCCATGCTGCCTCATCGTGGTTCGGGAACAGGATCGACGCGCCAGTGAAGGCGGCCGCGACCCCGTCGCGTCGACACTGCGATGCGAGCATCTCGGCCGACGACGGGTCGACCGACCACGGAATCGACTGTGCGGTCACGACCTCCACCAGACGTCCGAACGTCAAGCGCCCGGCCGGTTGGAGATACGTGTAGGCGGTCAGATGCACCCAGTCGACGCCGTCGAACCACGACGCCTCGAGGTCGGCGCCACCGAGCACGGTCGCCGGGTCGAGCGCGGAGACCATCGAGCGGTTGCCATCGGCCCCGACGATTGCGGCGATCGCCCGGCTGGCCACACCGGGTCGGCGCGTGACACGGACCTCGACGTCGTGCCCGGCGAGTTCGTCGACGAGGAAGTCACCGAGCGGATCGTCGCCGACCACGCCGGCGAACCGCGTGCGCAGTCCGGCCTCGGCGGCCCACGCAGCGACGTTCGCCGCCGATCCCCCGCCTGACATCACGACGGTGCCCGGTGTGTCCGAACCGATGGAGATGCCACCGTCGGCGGTGATGGTGATGTCGGCGTTCAGGTCGCCGACACAGAGCAGGCGACCAGCCATCGAGGATCAGCGAAGGGTTTCGTCGCCCTGCGCGAGCTCTTCGGTCTCGAGCAGGTCCTCGGGGTCACCGATCACATGGCGATGCAGCAGTGCGCCGAGCACACCTCCGATGATCGGTGCCACCCAGAACAGCCAGAGCTGGCCGATCTGGTCGCCGCCGGCGAAGATCGCCTGAGAGGTGGAGCGGGCAGGATTGACGCTGGTGTTGGTGACCGGGATCGACACCAAGTGGATCAGGGTGAGCGCAAGACCGATCGCCAGGCCGCCCATCGCCGGGGCCGCCTTCCTGGCGGTCGCGCCCATGATCACGACCAGGAACACTGCGGTGAGCACGACTTCGGCGAGGAACGCTGCACCGAGGCCGTAGCCGCCCGGCGAGAAGTCGCCGTATCCGTTGGAGGCGAAGACGCCGGCACCTTCGCCGATCTCCCAGCCGTCCTGGCCGGAGGCGATCCCGAAGATCACGCCGGCGGCGATGATGCCCCCGACGACTTGGCTACCGATGTAGGCCGGAGCCTTCGACGCCTCGAACCTTCCGCCGGCGACGAGGCCGAGTGTGACCGCGGGGTTGAAATGGCCGCCCGACACGTGGCCGAGTGCGTACGCGCCGGTCACGACCGTGAGGCCGAACGCGAGGGCGACCCCGACGAATCCGATGCCGAGGCTGGAGCCGTTGCCACCGACGCCGAAGTCGGCGGCGAGTACTGCAGCGCCACAGCCACCGAGGACGAGCCAGAACGTGCCGAACAGTTCGGCGACGAGTGCCTTGACATTCATGATGTTTCCTTCTTTCAGTTCCCCCGTGCACCGAAAAGCTAGCCCTCGGGCACGGGCCGATCGGGGAGGCCGCGCTCAGCTCGCCCAGCGTCGGCGCCGATGTCCCCAATCGGCGCGGTGGGGTCCCGGTCCGACCCGGCGAGCGGCCGGACGCTCGTGAGGCGCCCGAAGTCGGAGTCGACGTCGTGGAGGAAACGGGGATCGACGTCGATGGTGGCCGGCTCGTACGCCTCCGGGCCTCCTCGTTGGACCAACCAGTTCCTGGTGCGAAGCAACGACAGCCGGGCGAGCCACGACCCACCGGCGCGACGCTGATGGGCAACGAGGTGAGCAGCGACTCCGGCCGCGAGGAAGCCCGTGGCGTAGTCGAGCGCCTGGACCGGCAGGCCGATCGGGCCACGGTCGAGCGGTGTCCCGTGTCGGTCGGTGGCGACAGCGCCGCCGGCCCACCGGACACCCGTCGTCGACTGCACGATCGAATCGAAGCCCCGACGGCCGGCCCACGGACCGATCCAGTCGAACGCCGAGACCTGCACCACCACGACTCCCGGTCGACGGGCTGCCGCCCGCTCGGCGGAGAACCCGAGTCGGTCCAGTGCGCCCGGGCGATATGCGTCGATCCAGACATCGGTGTCGTCGAGGAGCGCATCCATCACCGCTGCACCCGCTTCGGTGCGGAGGTCGAGCGAGGCATTGCGTTTGCCGAAGCCGGTCGACATCACGCCCACCGGCACGGATGGAAGATGATCCGCGCCGAGTCGCATCACGTCGCCGCCGAAGGACGCGAGCATCTGGCCCGCGACCGGGCCAGCGAGCACGCGGCGAGCAGTCGAGCACGCGCACGCCCCCGAGGGGCAGGGCTCCGAACCCCAGCGCCGGGTCGGCGAGCGGGTCGGCCGCGGACAGTTGCTCCACGGTGACGGGTGGGAGATTGCGGGTGGCAACGGCGTGCGGATGTGCGTCCCACTCCTCGAGGGTCCGAATGGCCGCACCAACCATGCCGTCGTCCAGGAGTTGCGCCTCGAGTTCGAACGCGTCGCGCCTCGCAATCGCTTCCGACACCGACGTGCGATCGGGAGCACACCCGAGTCGCGCCACCACGCCGTCGGCATGATGCGGGAAGTTGCAGTGGATCTGGATGCGGCGGCCGTCCCTGGTCGGGTAGACACCCGACAGGTCGGCCCAGGCCGGAACCGATTGCCCGTCGACCGCGACGTGCGTCGTGCAGAACGTGAGGAGGTGGGCAAGATCGAGCTCGCGGTCGGGCGGCTCGATGCCGCGTGCCGCGCCGAGGTGGTCGGCGGCGGCGATCGAATACGCCGCGGCATCGGCCAGCATCCCGTCCACGTCGAACGCGGACGTGGCGACGTGCTCGGGTCCGGTCAGCCTGATGTGTGAGGCATCGACCGCCACGCCGGGGACCTGCCCACTGAGTTGGTCGACGCCGAGCTCCATGTGCTCGAACGTACCGTTCGGGCCCGCCACGCCAACGCCGAACTCGACCGACGTTGACGAGATCACTCCCGATTTGGCGTGTCCCGGACCCAACAAATCACCCGCGCGATTTGTTGGGTCCGGGACACGGCAAATCGGTACATCGTCAGCCATCGCCCGGGCCGGGTTCGAGGACACCTGGAACCGCTGGAACCTCCTGCGCACCGGCTCCGCCGCTGCTCGGCGCGGTCTGCGTCGCCGCCACGTTCCGAACAGGTTCCCGGACCCCTGCCCGGTGACCTAGCGTCTCGGGGATGACCACGAATGCAGAGCTCCTCGCCCAGTACCGCCGGGTGTTGCCGTCGTTCCTCTCGCCGTACTACGCGGAGCCGATCTCGATCGAGCGTGGCGAGGGGAGCTGGGTGTGGGACGTCGAGGGCGACGAAGTACCTCGACTTCTTCGGCGGCGTGCTGACGACGATGGTCGGACACAACAACCCGGCCGTCACCACGGCCATCCAGGAGCAAGCCGCCAAGACCCTGCACACGTCATCGCTGTACCTGTCGCCGCCGATGCTCGACCTCGCCGAACAGATCGCCGAACAGTCGGGTATCCCCGACGCCCGGGTGTGCTTCACCACGTCGGGGTCGGAGGCGAACGACACCGCGATCCTCTTGGCGACGAGCTACCGCAAGTCGAACCAGGTGCTCGCGATGCGCAACAGCTACCACGGCCGCTCGTTCACCACGCAGGCGATCACCTCGCACGCATCCTGGTCGTCGACCTCGCTCTCCGGGCTGCAGGTGACCTTCGTCCAGGGCGGCTACCGGCTCCGCTCGCCCTTCCCGACGCTCGACGACGACGCCTACACCGCAGCGTGCGTCGACGACCTCGTCCAGCTGCTCGACATGACCTCAGCCGGTGACGTCGCCTGCCTGATCGCCGAGCCGATCCAGGGAGTCGGCGGCTTCACCGTGCCGCCCGACGGCTTCTTCGGATCGATGAAGAAGGAGCTCGACAACCGCGGGATCCTGTTCATCGCCGACGAGGTGCAGACCGGGTGGGGCCGCACCGGCGAGCACTTCTGGGGCTACCAGGCCCACGGCATCGTCCCCGACATGTTGACCTTCGCCAAGGGGGTCGGCAACGGGATCACCCTCGCGGGCTGCGTGGCCCGGGCCGAGATCATGGACACGATCAAGGTGCTCAGCTTCTCGACGTTCGGCGGCAACCCGCTGTCCGCGGCGGCCGGTTCCGCGACCTTGAACTACGTCCTCGACAACGATCTCCAGGCGAACGCGAAGTCGATGGGACAACGGTTCCACCAGACGATGCAACCGATCGTCGACGACACGCCGTGGATCGCCGAACTCCGCGGCCGCGGCCTCATGTGGGCCTTCGAGATCTGCGAGGCGGGAGGCAACGAGCCGGACCCCGCAAAGACCATCGAATTCCTCGAAGGCTGCAAGCGCCACGGGCTGCTCGTCGGCAAGGGCGGGTTGTACGGCAACGTCATCCGGCTCTCACCGATGCTCGACGTGACGAGCGACGAGCTCGACGCAGGCATCGACGCGATCCGCTCGACCATCGCCGACCTGTCGTGATCATCCGCGTCGACGACGCACACGATCCGCGTCTCGACGACTATGCACTGCTGAAGGATCAGGCAGTGCGTCGCGAACGCGAAGGCGACGACTACTTCATCGCCGAGGGGTACGTGTCGATCGACCGCGTCATCGACTCCGGGCATCGGCTGCGGTCGGTCGTCGTCACGCCGTCACGGGTCGAGCGTCTGCTCGACGGCCGCCCCGAGATCACGGTGCAGGACATCCCCGTCTACGTGCTCGATCGCGCACTGCTCGCCGACACCGTCGGCTTCGACCTGCACCGCGGGGTGGTCGCGTCGGCCGAGCGCCGACCCGTTCCGTCGGTCGCCGACATCGCTGCATCCGACGCGCAGCGGATCGCCGTCCTGGTCGGACTCAACGACGCCGAGAACGTCGGCGTCATCGCCCGCGCTGCTCGAGCACTCCAACTCGATGCGATCGTCCTCGACCCGACGTGTACCGATGCGTATTCGCGGCGCACGGTGCGGGTCAGCATGGGTGAGGTGCTCCACCTCCCCGTGAGCCGTTCGACGAACTGGCCCGACGACCTCGAACTCCTCCACGATGCCGGTTTCGAGTCGTGGGCGATGACACCTGCCGACGACGCCGACGATCTGTGGTCGCTGACCGCACACGATCTCCCCGCACGGGTCGCCGTCGTGCTCGGTGCCGAGGGGCCCGGACTCGACGAACCGACGATGCGAGCGACGACACGCCGCGTCCGGATCCCGATCCATCCCGAGGTCGACTCGCTGAACGTCGGGCACGCGGCTGCCATCACGTTCGCCGCGCTCGGCCGTAACATCGCCCCGTGAGCGACGAGGAGCAGGACGGACCCTCGGCGGGCGCCACCGACGCCGACATCGCTTCCCGAGACGACAAGATCGAGCTGGCCAAAGCGACAGCTCGAGTCGTCGGAGCGGTCGACGCCGGCTGACGCCGGCGGAGCCGACCGTGCGACGGAGCGCACGACCGCCTGGTGGCACCGCCATCTCGAGTCGGAGGAGCGCCAACGGATCCTGGCCGAACTCGGCATCAAACGGCAACCGCACTGGGGATTCCGGTTCTCGACCATGCTCGGATTGTCGGTCGTCGTCGCCGTGATGGGCATGTCGGCGAACTCCGCTGCCGTGGTGATCGGCGCCATGTTGCTCGCACCGTTGATGCAGCCGGTGCTCGCAACGGCGGCCTGCATCTCGATGGCGCTGTTCCGCAAGTCGCTCACTGCCGCCGGCCACGTCCTCCTCGCATCGATCGGCTCGATCGCGCTCGCCTACGTCCTGTCGGCGCTGTTCGTCAACGGCGACCTGCCCAACGAGGTCACCAGCCGGACCGCGCCCGACATCCGAGACCTCATCGTCGCGCTCGGCGCGGGGACCGCCGGCGCCTACGCCACCGTCCGCAAGGACGTCTCGTCGTCACTTCCCGGTGTCGCCGTCGCCGTTGCACTCGTCCCGCCGCTTGCCGCGGTCGGCATCACCCTCGAAGCCGGCCGCGAAACGCTCGCCCGCGGCGCACTGCTGCTGTACGCCACCAACCTCGTGGCGATCGTCCTCGCTGCGTCGATCGTGTTCGTCGCGACCGGGTTCGTTCCGCCGCGTCGCCTCGCGACGACCTTCCGGCGCACGGCTGCGGTGTCGGCGGTCGTGGCGATCGCGGTCATCGCCATCGCCATCCCGCTCTACCGGGCGTCGGTGTCCGCCGTCGAGGCCACCGACCGACAGCTGGAGGCGAGCGCGATCGTCGACGACTGGCTCGGTCAGATCTCACCCGCCGATCCACCGTCGATCGTGTTCAACGATCAGCGCATCCTCGTGCGTGTACGAAGCTTCGAAGATCCCGTCGACGACCGTCCGTTGACCGACGCGCTGCAACTGCAGTTCGGGGCCGACCGGATCGTGTCGCTCGAGTGGGAGAAGCTCGCGCGCTTCGAGACGACCACCACCATCGCACCCACCACGACGATCCTGTCCGATGCCCAGCGACTGGCCGACGCCGTCGAGACCATCGTCGACGACTGGTTGCAGGCGGGCGAGTTCGAAGGCGTTCGCCGCGTCGACGCGCTGGTGATCGGTGGTGGTGTCGTCCGCGTCGACGCGAGCGGCGTCGGTGATGCACCGCCGGTCGCAGGACCTCACGTCGCGGCTCGACGAACAACTCGACGAGACACTCGAAGTGCAGCTGACGTGGGTCGAGCGGCGCAACGTCACGAGCGACACCGGCCCCACCGCCGACCAGTTGATCACCGAGCAGATCGACGTCCTCGCAGAGGAATGGGCACTGGACGCCGACGTCGTCGGTCGCTGTCGGTCGAGTACGACGGAACGCACTGGCGGTCGTTCGAGGTAGCCGGCGAGACCCCCCCCGACGCGACCGACCTCGTCGACGACATCGACGGACCTGCTGCCCGACGAGGCAACGGTCAGCGTGTTGTTCGTCCGTCGACTCGACATCACGACGACCACGACCACGACCACGACCACGACCGTCCCATCGACGACCACGATCCCGTGAGCGACCTCACCGAGCTCGCTGACCATCCGGGAGCAGCGAACCCCGAACCATTCGCCGGACCCGACCATCCGATGCGGCGACTCGACGCGGGCGACGGCATTCGGCGAGGCCTGGACCAACGACGAGGCGGCCCGGGTCCAGGAGATCTTCGACGGCATGGCGTCGGCGTGGAGCGAGGACCACGTCGACCCGACCAAGGCCGCACCCGGTCGAGGACGCGCTCGACCGCGGCGAGGTCCCCCTCGATGGCACCTGGCTCGAGGTGGGCTCGGGGACCGGTGCAGGCGCCCGCGTGCTCACCCCGCGCGTCGGACAGCTGATCTGTACCGACCTCTCCGAGCAGATGCTGCTCCATGCGCCCGATCTGGCGCCTCGCTGTCCGAGCGGACGCGTCCGTGCTGCCGTTCGCCGACGACTGCTTCGACGCGATCCTCCTCATCAACATGTTGCTGTTCCCCGCCGAGGTCGATCGCCTGCTGCGCCCCGACGGCGTCGTGGTGTGGGTGAACACGCTCGACGACCAGACACCGATCCACCTGCCGCCCGCCGACGTGCTCGACGCCCTGCCCGGCGACCTGGTCCGGCATCACCGCCCGCGCCGGCACCGGACTCTGGCTGACCGCCCGCCGGTCTCGCTGAACGTCTCAGTACGGGCGTCGATGTCCCTGCGGTGAGCCAACCAACGCCACTGCGGCACCTCGCTCACCGCTGAACCCTCTCGGAGCGCGGGCTCCCGTCAGATCGCGGCGAGCAGCGCCATCGACCGATCCCACAGCGCAGCAGCGCGCTCGGGGTCGACCGCGTCGGCGAGTACCCCGTCGGTTCCCGGTATCGCCGGGGTCGACGACAGCAGCTTCGTGACAGTCCTCGCAGTACACGCCGCCCCGCGTCGGCGAACTCCGTGGTCGTCGCCGCCCACACGGTCGTGGCGGCGCCCTGCGGGATCGACTTCCAGTCGAAACCTCCGGGGTTGCTCTGCACGATTCGCTCCTGGATCTCGCCGAGCAACTCGGGGGTCATGTGCCGCCCGAGGTCGGTGTGGATCCCGCCGGGGTGCACCGCAAGCGCGTGCACGCCGAGCGGACCGAGACGCCGCTCGAGCTCGACCGAGAACAACACGTTGGCCGTCTTCGACGCGCCATAGCCGATCCACGGGTCGTACGGCCGACGCTCGAAGTTGAGGTCGTCGAGGTCGACGTCACCGAAGCGGTGACCGGCCGACGACAGGTTGACGATGCGGCCACCATCACCCTTGGTCAGCAGATCCATCAGCGGGATCGTCCACGCCATGTGTCCGAGGTGATTGGTGCCGATCTGGGTTTCGAACCCGTCGGCGGTGTGACCGAACGGCGTACACATCACCCCGGCGTTGTTGATCAGCAGATCGAGCCGGTCGACCGAGCTGAACACCTCGGTCGGCCGCCCGCCGACAGCTCCCGACGTCGGCGAGATCGAGCACGACCGTGGCGAGCGACGCAGCGGGTAGCTCGGCACGGATCGAGTCGACCGCCGCATCGAGCTTGTCGCGGCTGCGTGCGGCCAGCACGACGTGTGCTCCGCGCGCCGCCAACGACCGGGCCGTCTCCAAGCCCAGCCCGCCGGAGGCGCCGGTCACCGCCGCGACCCGTCCGGTCGAGATCGATATCGGCGAGCACCTCGTCGGTGGTCGAGGAGGCGTCGAAGACGGCTGGGATGGAGTCGGTCATGGCCGCACCGTAGACGTCGGGGTTCGCTCGGCTCTACGCCATGTCGCCGAGACCGCGAGACTGGCATCCCATGACGGCAACCGAGAACGAACGTGTCACCCCGGTCTCGATCGGCACAGCGCGCAGCAGCGGCCCATCGGTGCAGGAGTTCCTCGCCGCCGACACGCGCACGGTCCCCGAGTCGCTGCTCGACCACAGCTCGGCGCCGCAGGGTGCCGCCGACGTTCCCGAAGGGACGCTACGTCGATCCGGATTCGCCGCACTCGAGAACGAGTACCTCTGGACCAACACGTGGCAGATGGCGTGCATGGAGGTCGACCTGCAGAACCCGGGCGACCACGTCGTGTACGACGTCGCCGACCAGTCGCTGATCGTGACCCGCACCAAGGACGGAGCGATCAAGGCGTTCCACAACTCGTGCCTGCATCGCGGTACGAAGCTGCGGACCGACGACGGTCGCGTGGCGTCGTTCCGCTGCCCGTTCCACGGGTGGAAGTGGGATCTCGACGGCAACCTCGTCGAGCTGCCGGCAGAGTGGGACTTCCCGCAGGTGTGGGAGCAACCCGACTCGTGTCTGCCCGAGGCCGCTGTCGCGACGTGGCAGGGCTTCGTGTTCGTCAACATGGCCGAGCACCCACAGCCGTTCGAGACCTACGCCGACAAGCTGATCGAGCACTTCGACCGCGACTTCGACATGACCGGTCGTCACCGCGCGTTCTGGGCGACCAAGGAGGTCCCGGCGAACTGGAAGGTCTGCATGGAGGCGTTCGGCGAGGGTTACCACGTCATCGCCACCCACCCGCAGATCCTCGAGTTCACCGCCGACGAGAACAGCGAGTACTCGATCTGGCCCGATTCGCCGCACGTCACCCGGTTCATCAACGGCTTCGGTTCCCAGAGTCCGCACCTCGCGGAGCTGACCCCGCAGCAGGTCGTCGATGCCTACATGGCGTTCTCGGTCGGTTCGGTGAAGGGCGAGATCCCCGCCGGAATGCGGATCGACGTGCCCGACGACGCCAACCCGCGGGCGATCGTCGCCGACCTCTTCCGCCAGGCCATGCGCGCCCGCTTCGACGCCGACCTCTCCGATCGTGCCGACAGCGAGATGCTCGACGCCGTGCTGTATCACCTGTTCCCGGCGTTCGCGCCGTGGGCCGGCGATCGGACAGTCGCTGGTGTACCGCTGGCGGCCCGGGCCGACGCCGGACACGTGCTTCATGGACGTGATCCGGATGGCACCCAATCCCGACTCGGGGGAGGTCCCCGATCCGGCCCCTCAGCAGGTGCTCACGCTCGAGCAGTCGTGGCACGAGGCCGACGCCATGGGCCAGCTGGCCGACGTGTTCCAGCAGGACATGGACAACCTGCCCAAGGTCCAGGCCGGGCTCAAGTCGAAGGGCAAGCGGGGCGTCAGCTTCGGGCTGTACCAGGAGACCCGGATGCGGATGCACCACCGCATGATCGACGGCTACATCGACGCCGGTCTCGATGCCGACGGCCGCGACGCCGCCGAGCTCGATCGCTGGCGCGTTCCCGCCGGCTGACCGATCACCGGATCGGCGCACGTGCAGCGAGGTCATCCGCCATCGGCCACCCACCAGCCCGAGATGTCGACGATGGCATCGGTGTTCTGCGACGCCGACACGCACAATCGACCAGTGCCCGAGGTCCGACCGTGAAACCGTTCGCCACCACGGCCCCCTCGGACGCGTTCACCGACGACGTCGCCGGCAGGCTGCCACACCCGAACGCGGATGAGATACCCGCGCCGCCGCGGCCGAACGATGACGATGGACCCGGTGACGGCCGCAGCGCCCGGCGGTACGGCCAGCACGTCGATCGGTCGGTGATCACTCACGAACGGAACCCATCCGCCGGCGCCGGTGCGGGTGTCGAGCACGCGCGTCGGCGGGACCGCCACGAACCGGAGGCCGTCCCCCTCGGAGAACGCCCCCGTCTGATCGACGATCACGTCGACGGGCGACGACGAATACACGCAGATCCGACGAGTGGCATCGGCGGCCACGAACGCGCTGCTCGCCACCGGTCGGCCGGGCGCGAAGTTGACCGTGGCCACCATCGGTCGAGGCTGCCCGCACGGATGCGCCGTCAGATAGCCGCGAGCGCTGGCATTGGTTGCCGTGACGTTGATCGCCACCGCCGTGGTGTCGCCGCCGATCGGGAGCTCGACCACGGTCGCCCGTCCGGTCGTGCGGGTGTCGAGCCGACGGGTGGGCGTGGACGGCTGGAGAGTGGAGCCGGCGTCCGGGGAGAAGACGCCCTGGAGATCCATCACCACGTGGACGGGGCCGGACGAGTAGACGCACAGCTCGCGTGTCGCATCCACCGCGACGACACTCGCCGCCCCCTGCGCCTGTCGAACCGGATAGTTGACGACCGAGGTCTCCGGTCGCGGTTGCCCGCACCCTGCGATCTGGAGATACCCACGGGTGTCGGCGCCCGTCGCTGCGATGTAGACCGCGACTGCAGTGGCGGTGTCAGACACCACGTCCGGGAGCGGGACGCGGAGGACACCGCGCCCGTCTCCGAGTCGTCCGACCTGATCGGCACGCGTGTCGGCCAGGCGCACCGGGTCGGTGGCACCGAACTCGGCCCCTGACGCAAGCGGCGCGGGGAGCGTCACGTTGTCGCCGCGGAAGGTCGGGCGTCCCAACGCCAACGTGATCTCGTCGGCCGTGAGCACCGACCATCGGCGATACGAGTTGGGAGTCAGGTGGACGACGTCGTCCAAGTCGTACCCGCCGGTGGCGAGTTCGACATCCCACGCCCAGGTGTGCACGTTGGGGCGCTCGTCGACGAGTCGATCGAGTGCACGGTTCCACGGGGCCGCCCACTCGTTCTTGTACCAGTGGTTGATGTGGGGGATGAAGATGTCGTGACCCGATCCGATGCGGTCGACGATGAAGCGTTGCGAGCCGCTCATGCAGACGGTGTCGTAGAACGCGCAGAGTCCGACATCGTTGGCACCGATGATGAGTGCCACGGCGTCGGGGTCCCACCCCTGCTGCTTCCAGCGTTCGACCCAGAACGCCGCGGTCAGCTCGGGCGACCGGAATGCGTGGCCGGTCGAGAGGCCGGGAACACCGAGCGCTCTGATCGGGCCCCAGCCCTGTTCGGCAAGACGGTCGACCAGGTGTGGTGGTGACACGAGGGCACCGCGGAGGACCGAGTCGCCGATGACCGAAATCGGACCGAGGATGCGCGGCGTCGGGTCGACCACCTCGACCGGCGGCGGCAACGCCGCCTCGATCCTGGACTCGCTGTGAGCAATGCCACCGATGCACACAACAGCCCCACCGCGACGAGCGCCGCGAGCGGACGCCGGTCGCACCGTTGAGTACTGGGTCGTCGAGTGTCGCGGGCCATGTCGATCATCGCACCTTCGGCGGCGACGGTAGTCGGAGCCGCTTCGGCGAGGATGGTCGCGACCGAATCGTCGGCCGAGGCGTCCCCGGTCCGAAAACGGCGACGGCCCCCGGATTGCTCCAGGGGCCGTCGTCAGTTGTTCGATTCGCTCAGGCGTCGGCTTGCGCCGGCTCTTCCTCACGTGGTTCCGGGGCTTCGCCCAGTCCCATCTTGTGGAAGATCTCCGCCTTGCGGTACTCGAAGTCCGCTTCTTCGACTTCGTCCGCTGCGAACTGCTCGTTGAGGATGCGGAATTCCTCGAGCAGCGCATCCTCGTCAGGGCCGTCGTCAGTCTCCTCGGCCTTGGCCGCACTGCGACCGTGCCGAATTGCCTGCTTCTCGGCCTTGCGTTCCTTCTTGCGAAGTTCGCGCTGCCGCTTCTGGTAACTCTGCGGGCTTGATGCCATGCAGAACCGCCTCCTTCTCAGATTGCTGTCCTTGACGTCGACTGCTTCCGGTCCCTTGCGCCCTGGGGCGACTTCGAACTCGACCTTGGCGTCGTTGTTCAACGAACGACGACCCGAGCCAACGATGTTGGAGTAGTGGACGAAGACGTCATTGCCGCCTTCGTCCGGGGTGATGAATCCGAAGCCCTTCTCGTCATTGAAGAACTTCACGATACCTGTAGCCATTTTTCGGCTCCTTGTGTTCAGAGAGCCCTCGAAAATGACTCACGTGTGCGTTGTCACTGTAGTGGGGACGAGGCCCGAATCAGCTCGCGCGAACGGTAGGAGTCACCAAGAATCCGGTGCGGACAGCGGTCAAGCCACCGCCCAGCCGGGTCGGACGATGCGGAACGGACGGTGTCCGGTGACTGCGAGTCGGGTCGAAGATGATCGGCCGCCATGATCGTGCCGGAGGCGCCGCCCGCCAGCAGCGCCGGGTCGAGCACCAGCAGGCCGTACACGAGCCAGATCACGGCCTCGATCCACGCCATGATCCACGTGCTCGGCGCGAGACCGTCGAGTTCGCGACTGCGGCACGCAGCCACGACGGCGGGCACCAGCTGCATGCCGTAACAGAGCCCGATCGCGAGGCCGGCGACGCGCCAGCCACCCGCGAGGAGGAACGGGAACGGGGCCAGGCCGAGGACGAACAGGCCCGTCGCCACCCCGGGGATCGGTCGGCGCGGCCGGCGGTCCGTACGTAGGCGACGATGATCACCACGTACAGCACTGCCGCGACGGCGGAGACCGGTACGAGGCCCCAGAGCCCCTCGGCGAGCCCGTACGCCAGCCACCAGATGTTCATCGACAGACTCACCCCGGCCCACACGCCCGAGACTCCGGCGGTGCTGCGTTCCCGAATCAGGCGTGCGGCCTGCGGATAGGCCATCCCGGCGCCCATGACGTTGGCGACGACGAGCATGGTGGTGATGAGTACTGCGGTCATGGCGACCTCCTTCGATCGATGCGATGTGATGACTGTTCAGGGTTTGACTCCTTACAGGATGTGAGGGTCTAACAGGGTTTCACTCATTACACAACCTCAACCCGGCGCTACGCTGACGGCCATGTACGTCGCATCGGTCACAGAGTCCGAGCACCGCATCACGCTCGACACGATGGTCGACCTCCACAACGCACTCGCCGAACGACCCGGCCGCCGACCCGCGGGGCATCCTCGCCGATGCCGGATTCAGTCGCGCCCCCGACGCATCGGCCGCGTCGCTTGCATCGCCTCACCACCCGAGTCGACGCCCTCGCACCGTTCCTCGCCCGGCTCCCCGACCTCGACACCGAAGAGGCGTCGGCACGTGTCACCGAGGAGCTGACCGAGCTGCCGATCACCCCGTCGATCGTCGACCACGGCGGCGTCGGGCCCCACATCCACTGGACTCCACCGACCGCCCGATTCGACGACCAGGTGATGGCCGACCTGATGATGGCCCTCGCCCACGAGATCTGCGACAACGGCACGATCCGCTTCGGCACCTGCGCGGCGACCGACTGCACACGCCTGTTCTACGACGCGACGCGGAACCGATCGAAACGCTTCTGCTCCGACCCCCGGTGCGCCAGTCGGACCCACACCGCCGATCACCGGCGGCGCCGGTCCGGCAACGCGACCTGACCGTCCGATCACGAGCCTCGACCCGCCACCGACCAGGCACACGGGAATGTTGCGACCGCAACGTGGTTGTACCCACCATGGCCATCCATCGTCTGAACCATGCGGTGCTGTACGTCCGCGACGTCGTCCCGATCGAAGGACTTCTACTGCGGGACGCTCGGGTTCGACGTCGTCTCCGAGTTCCCGGGTGCCGCGTTCCTGCGCGCACCGGCATCCGACAACGACCACGACCTCGGCATCTTCGCGATCGGTGACGGAGCCGAACCGTCCGATGCCGGCCGCCGGACCGTCGGGATGTACCACCTCGCCTGGGAGGTCGACACGCTCGGCGAACTCGCCGAGCTCGGCGTCGACACTGCGCGACCGCCGGCGCCCTCGTCGGCGCGAGCAATCACGGCACGACGAAGAGCCTCTACGCCCAGGACCCCGACGGGCTCGAACTCGAGATCGTCTGGCTGCTGCCGGCCGACCTGATCGAGCCCGACGACCTCGCAGCCAAGGCGACCGTCGGCCCGCTCGACCTCGACGCCGAACTCGCCCGCTTCGGCGCCGACGCCCGCAGCGGCCTCGGCGTGTCACGACCCGCCACGGTGTGAACCCGCTTCGAGGCGGCCACACCTGAACCACCTCCGAACGAAAGGCTCGCATGAGCACCACTCCCGACCAACGCCGCAACATCGACTTCTGGATCGACCCGATTTGACCGTTCTGCTGGGCAACGGCCCGTTGGGTCGTCGACGAAGTCATGCCGCACCGTGATCTCCACATCACGTGGCAACCGATCAGCCTGCTGTTCAAGAACGAGCCGCCCGAGGGTTCCGACTACTACGGGCCGGTGCTGCAGACGCACCGCATGCTGCGCGTGCTCGAAGCGGTCCGCGCTGCGGGCGACACCCCGACGCGGGCAACCACGACGTGTTCAAGCTCTACTGGGAACTCGGCGCACGCATCCACCACGATCACGATCTCGACTTCGAGATCAAGGACGCGCTCGCGACGGTCGGCCTCGACCTCGCGTTCGCCGAGGCAGCCGACGACGAGTCGTGGGATGTCGCGATCCGCACGGCGATGGACGACGGGCTCGACCTCGTCGGCACCGACGTCGGCACGCCGATCATCGCGACGCACAACTCGCACGGCGATGCGGGTCGGCTACTTCGGACCGGTGATCACCAAGATCCCGTCGACCGACGACAGCCTCAAGATGTGGGACGCCCTCATGGACATGATGGACGTCGACGGCTTCTTCGAACTGAAGAAGACCCGCACCGACGCCCCGGACCCGGGCGCGCGCCCCGACCCGTCTGACGGACCGGCGAGCGGTGAGCGAACGAACGCCTGAGACGGCGGTTGGCTCGTTGAGGAGTCAGGCGAAGGCGTTGACTCCGGTCAATTCGGCGGACAGCGCCCACAGCCGTTCGGCCTCGGCGTGGTCGATCGCGTGGGCGTCGACGCCGAGGAAGCGGGCGAACGGACTCTCGGGGTCGGTCGGCACCGAGATGTCGCAGTCTTCGCAATACACGCCACCCAGACCGTCGAGCTGGCTCGACGTCGCACACCACAACGTGGTGGTCGCGCCCTGCGTCGGCGACTTGAACAGCTCGTTGACGTTGCCCTCGGTATCGACCCAGCCCATCGCGATCATCTCCTCCTGGGGAGGTGACGCTGGAGGGGCGTCATGATCCCGCCCGGATGCACCGCAAACGCACGGACGCCGCTCGACTCGCCGAGCCGATCGAGTTGCACCGCGAACAGCGCGTTGGCGGTCTTCGCCTGCCCGTATGCCGTCCACTTCTCGTAGTCACCCGACGGTGAAGTGAACGTCGTCCCAACGGATCGGCGAGCGCTTGTGACCGGTCGACGACAGCGAGACGATGCGCGCCCCGTTCGCTGCACCCGCCGCCGCGATCAGCGGCCAGAGCCGGTTGACGAGTGCGAAGTGCCCGAGGTGATTGGTCGCGAACTGGGCCTCCCAGCCATCGCCGACCCGCGTTTCCGGGCACGCCATGACGGCGGCGTTGTCGATCATGATGTCGATCGGCGTGCCGTCGGCGAGCTGCGTCTCCGCGAAGGCCTCGACGCTCGCGAGGTCGCCGAGGTCGAGTTCGCCAACGTTCACGTCGGCGAGACCCTCGTCGGCGAAGACCTCACGGGCGTGATCGGGCCGCCGCGCCGGGGCGACGATCGAGGCGCCGGCTCCAGCGAGCGCGCGGGTGGTCTCGAGGCCGAGGCCCGAGTACCCGCCGGTGATCACGACGTGCGTGCCGGTGAGGTCGACGCCCTCGAGGATCTCGTGGGGCTCGGTTCGCATGCCGAAGCCGGACCCGAGAGGCGCTTGGGGAGAGGTCATCCCGGCACCGTAGGCGGATCGGGCTCAGGCTTCGTCGCTGGAGTCGTCGCCCTCTCCGGCTCGGCGGCCAGCACGGCGTACAGCTTGCGTTTCGCGTCGGTGAGGATCGCGGCCGCCTGCTCGATCTGTTCGGGCGTCCCGAAGCGACCGACCTGACGGACCTGGCCGACGAGTTCGGCGACGTGTCCGCGCAGGTCACCGCGTGGCCCGCTGGCCGTGTCGTTCCAGGGCTCGACGAAGTCGTCGCCCCGCGACGCCCGGTCGTCGGCGAGTCGCTGGCGCCCGCGGTCGGTGAGACGGAACTGCTTCTTGCCGTCGACTTCCTCGGCCTCGACCAGACCGTGCTCCTGCATTCGATTGAGCGCCGGGTAGATCGCACCTGGGCTCGGACGCCAGCGGCCGTCGCTGCGGGTCTCGAGTTCGGTGATGAGCTCGTACCCGTGCATCGGTCGCTCGTCGAGGAGGAGCAGCGTGGCATCGAGGACCGCACCGCGTCGGGCGCGGTGTCGGCCGCCGCGGCCGTGGTGGGCGTGATGAATGTGGTCGTATCGCATGGTGTCGTCCAGTCGTTCGTGTCGTCGGTGGCCCCGGCGCTGACGTCGGCCTGGGCCTCCGGGGATGCCCGCATGGGCGGTCGTTTCGTTCGTTGTGACGAAGCGTGGCATGTCGGTGCTCCTTTCGCGAGCTTGTTTCGATATATCGCTACGTTAGCGATATATCGGCGAGAACGCAACCCTCGATCACGAACCGGCTGCGACGACGCGCGAGCATTGCGACATGTCGACGCTTCCCGAGGTCCCCCAGTTCGGCGCATTGCTGCGCGACCACATCCAGTCGGTCCCCGCTGAGGCGCAGCCGGCGTTCCTGGCAGGCCTCGAACGATCGGCGGCCGCTCGCTACCGCGGCTGGGCCGAACAGCTGCCGGACCATGCCGACGAGCTGCTCGCCTGTGCAGCCAGCGAAGATCGCATCGCCGACATCGTGACCGGGCTGTTCCCGATCGGCGACGGGCTGCAGGCACGGGTCGACGAGGCGCTGCCCGCGGCGGTCGCGCTCTACTACGACGTCTTCGCTCCGTACTCGCCGAGCGACCAGCTCTACCTCCAGTCGGAGGCCGAGATCCAGGGGTCGCAGGCGTGGGTGCGGATGTCGGAGCAGATCACCGACGAGGCCACGCTGGCGTCATTGCGTGAGTGCACCGAGCTCGAACTGCAGAGTTCGGTCGCGGTCAAGGCCGTGCTCGACGCGCTCGAGTCGACGGCAGTCTGAAGATTCGCGTCGTCAGCAGCTCGCTCAGTCGAGGGTGATCACGACGGCGGCGTCGGTGCCCGAGCCCTTGCCGATCAGGCTCATGAACTTGCCCACCAGCTTCATCGCGCCGTACTGCAGGCCGTACTTCTTCTTGACCATCGTGGCGTAGGGCTCGAACTCGGCACCGATCTTCACGAGAGCGGAGCCGGTGACCGGCTCGGTTCCGTCCTTCACGTTCCCTCGCGAGTCGGACGGCTGCAGGATCACCCTCGAGTCGTTGTTGATCCGCTTCACCTTGAAGCTCGACGACGACGTCGTGAACCCCACCTGACCGCCGCCGAAGTCGGCGATCCACACCGGCAGCGTCTTGGTGCTCCCGTCCTTCTTGTAGGTCGTCAGTGCCACATATTTCTCGTCAGCGATCGAGGCCATACCCAGACGCTAGACGACTCAGCCGAGCGTCGCTCCCGGCCGCGCACAGTCAGCTGCTGCTGACGGTGCCCGACATTCGGCCGTGGATGGTGCAGACATAGGGGAACTCGCCGGCGACGGCGACATCGAGGGTGAACGATTCTCCCGATGCGATCGAGCCCGAGTCGAACTCCAGCTCACCCGTCCCGGTCACGGTGTGCGGCACACCGTCGTTGTTGGTCCATGTGATCGTGCTGCCGTTGACCACCTCGAGCGGATCCGGGTCGAAGGCGAAGTTGACGATCACGGCGTCGACCTGATCACCCGCCTCGCCGGAGTCATCCGGTGCATCGGTGGTCCCGGTGGTGTCGTCCGCCGCGTCCTCGGTGTCGGCGTTGTCAGTCGGCTCGTCATCGCTCGAGCAGGCCGAGAACCCGACCACCGTCGCAACGGCGACCGCCAGTCGGAGCGATCGGCGGATCGTGGTGGTTGTACGATTCATTGGCGGCCCCCAGTGCAGCTCGCAGGCGACCGTACCAGTCCGCCACGAAGGGATGCCCCGAAAAGGCCAGCGGCCGGACCCTCCACGAGAGTCCGGCCGCTGGCACTGATCTTCAAGATTGTCGATGGGCTGAGTGGTGACCAGATCGTCCGAGACCAAGGAAGTCGACGACGACGTCGACGTCAGTCAATGAGGAGTTCGACTGACGCAGGTAGTCGGACGATCTGGCGCCACTCAGTCGAGGCGTTCGATGATGGTGGCGTTGGCCATGCCGCCGCCTTCGCACATCACCTGGAGGCCGTACCTTCCGCCGGTGCGCTCGAGCTCGTTGAGCAACGTCGCCATCAGCTTCGTACCCGATGCACCGAGCGGGTGGCCGAGGGCGATCGCTCCACCGTTCACGTTGACCTTGCTCATGTCGGCGCCGGTCTCCTTCTGCCAAGCGAGCACGACCGAGGCGAATGCCTCGTTGACCTCGAACAGGTCGATGTCGTCGATCGTCAAGCCGGTCTTCTCGAGGATCTTCTTCGTCGCCGGGATCGGACCCTTGAGCATGGTGACCGGGTCGGTGCCGGCGAGGGCGAAGCTGTGGAACCTGGCACGGGGCTTCATGCCCAGCTCGGCCGCCTTCTCGGCGCTCATGATCAGCACGGCAGAGGCGCCGTCGGAGATCTGCGACGAGTTGCCGGCGGTGATCTTGCCGTCTTCCTTGAAGGCCGGCTTCAGCTTGGCGAGCGACTCGGCGGTGCTGCCGTCGCGAATGCCCTCGTCCGTCGTGACCGTGACGGTCTGGCCGTCGATCTCGACCTCGACCGGGACGATTTCGCGTTCGAAGCGGCCTTCGTCACGGGCCACGGCCGCACGCTGCTGGCTCTGCGCACCGAACTCGTCGAGGTCTTCGCGGGTGATGCCGTATTCATCGGCGATCATGTCGGCGCCGATGCCCTGCGGCGGGAGGCCGGTCTCGGCGTAGCGATCGAGCTGCTCCTGCGGGAACGGGAAGCCCATGCCCTGGACGATCGAGGCGCCCATGGGTGTGCGGGTCATCACTTCGACGCCTGCGGCGACGACGACGTCGTACGCCCCGGCGATCACGCCCTGTGCGGCGAAGTGCATCGACTGCTGGCTCGAACCGCACTGACGGTCGACGGTGGTCGACGGCACCTCCTCGGGCCAACCGGCGGCGAGGACGGCGTTGCGGCCGATGTTGAGCGACTGCTCACCGACCTGCATCACACAGCCCATGATCACGTCGTCGACCAGTGCGGGGTCGAGGCCGTTGCGCTCCTGGAGCGCCTTGAGGACATGGGCCGCCATCATGACGGGATGCTGATCCTTGAACTGGCCGTTGCGCTTGCCTCCCGGCGTGCGGACTGCATCGACGATCACTGCTTCGGTCATTGGTGGTCTCCTGTGTTGGTGAATGTGGTGCGGGTGTCGTTGCGGGTGTCAGACACCCGCAACAGGTTGGTGATGCGGGTGTCAGACACCCGCATCAGGTGTGGTTGATGGCGGATTGGAGGTTCTGCTGGAGGCGGGTGAGCACCCAACTGAGGGCTTGGCGTTCTTCACGGCCGATGCCGCGTCGGAGCTCGGCGCGAAGGACCTCGTCGATCTCGCTGATCCGCTCGGCCATGTCGCGGCCGTCGGCGGTGATGTCGACTCGCCAGACCCTCCGGTCGGCCGGGTCGGGGTGGCGCTCGACGAGTGAGCGCTGTTCGAGGCGGTCGATCACGGTGCCGATCGCGGCGCGGCCGATGCCGAGATGATCGGCCAAGCGGGTCTGTGTGGTCGCACCGAATTCGGCGACATACCCGATCAGGCTGGCCTGCGTGAGGTTGAGGTCGAGCGGAAGGAGTCGGGCGTCGAACGCTTCACGCACCAGGCGCGCCGTCGCCATCAAGGTCGACTCCACCCGCAACCAGGGCGGGGCGTCGAGTTCGTTGTTGGTGAGGCTGCTCATCGTGATCGGCCTGCCAGCCCACGTCGTTCATCCGGGATGCGGGATGCTGGACATGGATGGGCGAGCTGGATTCGTATTGTATGGCGACATACAGTATGTTCCAAGTCGATTACCCCGAACCGATCACCGTCTGATGGAGGACCCACGATGAGCGACACGTTGACCGACGCCCTCAGCACAGAAGCAGCCGCCGAGTTCCGCCAGAAGTGCGTGGACTTCATGGAGACCTACGCCGTCAAGACGGGCAACGCGATCCCCACCCTCGATGATCAGAAGGCGTTCCTCGCTGCCGCCGCAGGCGCGGGGCTCGCCGGCGTCCCCTTCCCCGAGGAGTACGGCGGGGGCGGCCTCACGCTCGACCACGAGAAGATCTGGCGCGAGGTCAAGGGCAACTACCGGATGATGGACGGTGAGTTCATCATCAGCCACGGCATGTGCCTGCCGATGCTCCACGAGTACGGAACCCCCGAGCAGAAGGCGGCCTACATGGCCGACAACATCTCGGGCAAGACCATGTGGTGCCAGATGTTCTCCGAGCCGGGCGCCGGGTCCGACGTCGCCAGCCTCCAATCGAAGTGCGAACTCGACGGCGACGAGTGGATCCTCAACGGCCAGAAGGTCTGGACCACGCTCGCCCACAAGTCCGACTACGGCATCGTCGTCGCCCGCACCGATCCCGAGCAGGTCAAGCACGCCGGCATCTCCATGTTCATCCTCGACATGAAGGCCCCCGGTGTCGAGATCCGTCCGATCCACCAGATCGACGGCGGCAGCCACTTCAACGAGGTGTTCTTCACCGATGTCCGGATCCCCAAGGACCATCTGCTCGGCGAGTACAACGCCGGCTGGAAGCTCGCCACCGCGATGCTCATGTACGAGCGTGTCGCCATCGGCTCGGCCGGTGCCGGCAAGATCAACCAGCCGACCTTCAAGCTGCTCAAGAGCGCCGCTGAGGAAACCGGCCGGATCAACGACCCGGTCGTGCGCGACCAGCTGATGCAGATCTATTCGATGGAGACCACCAAGGCGATGGTGGCGATGCGCAACCGCGCCGAGCAGAAGGCCGGCAAGACCCCCGGCCCGGGCGGCTCGCTCGGCAAGCTCCTCGGCTCGAACATCGCCTGGAAGATGCGCGAGTTCGCGCTCGAGATGGCCGGTCCGTCGTCGATCGCCTGGGACCCGTCCGATGCGAGCGGCGCCGACCGTCAGCGGATCGTGCTCAACTCGTTCCAGTCGTCGATCGCCGGCGGCACCGACGAGATCCAGCGCAACATCATCGGCGACCGCGTGCTCGGCCTCCCGCGTGAACCCTCCGTCGACAAGGGTGTTCCGTTCAAGGACCTCAAAGTCGGCACCCAGACCGGCTGAGCGCTGTCCGGGGCAGCTCCCACTCGTCGGGTGCCGAATCGGTTTCGTACCCTCGCGAGCACATCGCGACGAGACCGACTGACGGGGACCACATGACCGACACCGCAACCACCAACGCGCTCAGCGACGCGGAAGCTGCCGAGTTCCGAGAGCGCTGCGTCGATTTCATGCAGTCGCGGCCCACGCCGAGCGGAGCGCCCACCCCTGAGCAGTCGCGGGCGTTCCATGCCGACGCAGCCGCCGCGGGCCTCGGGGCCGGAGTGCCCTACCCGACCGAATACGGAGGCGCCGGACTCACCCTTGCGCACGACAAGATCTGGCGCGAGGTGAAGGACCGCTATCCGGTGATGGAGACCGACTTCGTCATCAGCCACGGCATGTGCCTGCCGATGGTCAGCGACCACGGCACCCACGAACAGAAGCTGCAGTTCCTCCCCGACCTGATCTCGGGCCGGACCCTGTGGTGTCAGATGTTCTCAGAGCCGGGCGCGGGCTCCGACGTCGCGAGCCTGCAGACGAAGGCCGAACTCGACGGCGACCAATGGGTGATCAACGGCCAGAAGGTCTGGACCACCCTTGCCCACGTCTCCGATTACGGACTCGCAGTGGCACGCAACGACCCCGAACAGGTCAAACACGCGGGCCTGTCGATGTTCATCCTCGACATGCAGGCCCCCGGCGTCGAGATCCGCCCGATCCACCAGATCGACGGCGGCAGCCACTTCAACGAGGTGTTCTTCACCGACCTGCACATCCCGAAGGACTGGTTGCTCGGCGAGCTCAACACCGGCTGGAAGCTCGCCACCGCGATGCTCATGTACGAGCGTGTCGCGATCGGCGCCGGCGGCGGCGGTGGTATCAGCACGCCCATGTACGACCTCCTCCGCAAGTACGCCACGTCATCGGGCGCGATCGACGACCCGGTGGTACGCGATCAACTGATGCAGATGTATTCGATGGAGACCACCAAGTCGCTCATCGCCATGCGCACCCGCGCCGAGATGAAGGCCGGCAAGACGCCAGGTCCCGGCGGCTCGCTCGGCAAGCTCTACGGCTCGGTCATCTCGTGGAAGATGCGCGAGATCGCGCTCGGGATCGCCGGTGCACATTCGATCGCCTGGACCGACGACGATCCCCACGGCGGCACCGCGCAGAGCCTGACGCTGCGCAGCTTCGCAGCGGGCATCGCCGGCGGGACCGACGAGATCCAACGGAACATCATCGGCGACCGTGTGCTCGGGCTCCCGCGGGAACCCGCCGTCGACCGCGGCGTTCCATTCCGCGACCTGAAGGTCGGCACACAGGCCTGACCTGAACGGGTCGGAGGCGCCGGCACCACCGCAGCGCGGTGAACTGGCGGACCATCATGATCGAACCGGCTCGACGCCACATGCGCTAGACAATTCGGATGTACGAGCGGACACGTCCATGACAGATCAGACCTGGAGTGGATCGGAACCATCACCCGCTGGCGTGGGAGCGACACCCACGACGCGGCCACCACGACCGAGATCCCAGGTACGGGTTCCGGCAGCGATGTTCGAGGCGGGCGCGATGCCGCCCGTCGACCTTCTCGACGGATCACCCGCGGAGATGAAGGCTCCCCTCCGGGTGAACCGACCGATCGGGGCATCATGGCTCCTGCTGATCTTCGGAATCCTGCCGTTCATCATCGTCCGCGCCACCGGCCCACGCCCCGTACGCGGATACGCGCCACTCTCGATCCGCAATGGCGAACTCGTGCTCGCCTGGCGGCGGAGTCAACGCCTGGCCGTTGTGGGAACGGGACTCCTCATCGTCGCCGGCGTGTTCGGTGTCGTCTTCCCCAGGTTCGTCTACGTGCCGATCGTCGACAATCGTTTCAATTCGTTGTTCTTCGGCCTGGAGTTCGGTGCGGTACTCGTCCTCGCCGGCATCGTGCTGTTCTGCGCATTGTCGTTCCGACGAGACCCGCTGCGGGGCCACCTCGAAGACAGCGGACGTTACGTTCGCCTCGTGGGTCATCCCGCGGCACGACACGCGGTCGACGCGGTGCTCCAGCATCCGCCGCCTGCACCCGCTGCACCGCCGGCCCCTCCATCCGCTCCGACCCCACGGGGATCGAGTGTGGATGATCTCGCGAAACTCGCGGAGCTGTACCAGCAAGGTTTCTTGTCGCAGTCCGAGTTCGAGCTGAAGAAGGCACAGATCCTCGGATCGCACTGACGCTCCTCGGAATCGCCTTGCGCCCCCTCCGGCCGTCTACGGTGACGGGCGTCACCATCTGGGGGGATGTTCATGGCAGCAACACAGGCGAGCGACCACCGTTTGTCGACGCGCCAGATGGCCGAGTTCGTGGCCAACGGCTACCTGCGCTTCGACGCGATCGTCCCCGCCGCGATCAACGAGCGAGCGGTCGAGGAGATCGGTCGGCTGAACGCCGAGCGGTTGCTGCCGGAGGGGATGAAGCCGCCACACTCGCTGACACCACTCGACGAGTGCTACCCACCGCCGTCGGCGATCGGCGAGTACCTCCGGCTCCCGCAGATCCGCGGGATCATCGCATCGCTGGTCGGCGCCCACCCCGTCTTCGACCACGACTGGGTGCACTACATCCCCGGTGGCGGGACCTACGTGCAACCGCTCCACGTCGATGCCGCGACCGATTCGATCGACCCGACCTTCGACATCCAGCTCTTCTGGTATCCGGGTGCGGTCGCACCAGGCGAGGGCGGCACCCGGTTCGTGCCGGGCAGCCACCTCACGCGGGTGCGGTCATCGGGCCTGCACCGCTACCAACACATCGTCGGCGAACAGCAGGTCGCGTGCGACGCCGGCAGCGTCTTCGTGTTCCACCACGGACTCTGGCACGCCGGCCAGCCGAACCCCGGTGAGAACGACCGCTGGCTCTACAAGATCCGGCTCAACCCGACCGAGCCGCAGGTCCGTCTCTGGAACACCACCGATTTCGACGAGATGCAGAGCCCGCCGACCGATCACGTCTTCGCCCGCATGCAATCGGGCAGCGTCGCCGAGATCTTCCGCACCTGGCATCCGTGGATGGGCATCACCGATTACCGCAACGATCAGATGCAGCGGGCGCTCCTGTGGCGCTACCTGACCGGCGACGACGACTTCGACGTCGACTACTACCTCACCCGACTGGAAGGGCGCGCCGAACTGATCGAGGACCGGGCGTGACGTGACGCAACGTCAACAGGTGCTCTACCTCTGGACGGAGGGGTCGTCGCTCGACGAGAAGGTCGTCGGTTGGGCGTTCCACGACGGGACCGAGGGAGCGGGGCCACAACTGCCCGATTCGCAGCATCCGGGACACGCGCCGTACTCGAACGGGCTCCGGGCGCTGCAGGACGGCTGGATGCTGCTGCAGTCCGCGCAGCTCGTCCCACCGGCCCCGGGCCAGGAACACCTGAACGCCTACCTCGAGTACGAGTTCGTGTTCGAACGGCGGATCGAGCTCTCGTGACCACGACGGTCCGACATCGGTGGAACACGTCGTTCGCGTGGCGACGACCCACCGCTGAGCCACGCCGCCTGACGGCCGACCAGGTCGACTCGTTCCACGACGACGGCTGGCTGATCGTCGACGACCTCGTCGACCCCGCCACGCTCGCCGACCTGACGGCCGACCTCGACGCCATCGAGGAGGAGGCGGCGGCATTCGTCCGCGCCCAACCCGACTCGCGGCTGCTGATCTCGGAATCGGGTGCGATCACCTTCGCTCCGCACGTCGTGCCCCGTTCCGACGCAGCTCGCCGTCTCAGCCGATCGCAGCCGCTCACCGATCTCTGCCACGATCTGCTCGGGCCCGACGTCCGCCTGTACTGGGACCAGCTCGTCTACAAGCACCCCGACAAGCCACGTGAGTTCCCGTGGCACCAGGACAACGGCTACGCATACGTCGATCCGCAGCAGTACCTCACGGTGTGGCTGGCGCTCACCGACGCCACCGTCGACAACGGTTGCCCGTGGGTCGCTCCGGCGCACCACACCCACGGGACGCTCGCGCATCGCTACGTGCACCCGCTCGGATTGACCTGTTTCGACGACCACCCGGACGCGGCTCCTGCTCCGGTGCGCGCCGGGGGTGCCGTCGTGTTCTCGTCGCTCACCCCACATCGGACGGGACCCAACACCACCGACTCGACACGCAAGACCTACATCCTCCAGTACGCGCCCGATGGCGCGGAGGTGCTGCAGGGCGACCCGGCGGCCGGGCCGCCGACCGGTCGGGTGACGCAGGACGACCCCGACCGGCAGTACGCGGTCCTTCGCCACGGCACGGCGATCGGAGTCACGGAGTGAAGCTCCCCGACTGGGCGGACAGGGTGTCGTGGCTGGCGTGGCCGGTCGTGCTCGTGGTCATCCAGCAGATCTGGTTCCCTGCTCCGGCCGGCGCACTGCTCGCCGGGCTCATCCTCGGGCTGATCACGACCCTCGTGTCGTTCGGGATGTACCTCGTGTACCGAGCGAACCGGGTGCTCAACTTCACGGCCGGCGAACTCGGACTGCTCCCGGCTGTCCTGTCGGTGATGCTCATCATCGAGTCCGGTCTGAGCTGGTACCTCGGCCTCGGGATCGGCTTCGCGGCCGCCGCGGTCCTCGGCGTCGCCGTCGAGTTCCTGATCATCCGCCGGTTCTTCGAGGCGCCGCGACTGGTCGTCACGGTCGCCACGATCGGCGTCGCGCAACTGCTCGGCGTCGGTGCACTCTTCCTGCCCGGTTGGTGGGGCGCGCGCGTGCAATCGCAGCGCATCGATGCGCCGTTCGACATCGACTTCGAGATCGGGTCGCGGGTCTTCAACGCAAACCATGTCGTCGCCCTCGTCCTCGCTCCCCTGGCGATGTTGGCCGTCGGAGTGCTGTTGCGTTCGACACGGATCGGCATCGCGATCCGTGCCGCCGCGGAGCTCCCCGGCCGCGCCGCGATGCTCGGCATCCCGGTCAAGGGTCTGCAGAGTGTCGTGTGGTCGGTCGCCACGATCCTCGGATTCCTCGCACTGTTCCTCCGCAGCGGCATCTACGGCCTTCCGGTCGGCGGCGCGCTCGGCCTGCTGCTGCTGCTGCGGTCGCTGGCGGCGCTCACGCTGGGCCGCCTGATCCACCTGCCCACGATCATCGCGGCGTCGCTCGCGCTCGGCATCCTGCAGGAAGCGGTCGTGTGGAACTCGGGCTCGATCGAGGCCGAGGCGAAGATGGGCGCGATCACCGGCGTGGTGATCGTCGCCGGGTTGCTCTTCCGCCGAACCCGCGGGATGCGCTCCGAGATCGACGCGTCGTCGTGGCAGAACGCGGGCGACGTCCGCCCGATCGCCGACGTGTACCGGGCGCTGCCGATCGTGCGGATCGGTCGCATCGTCGGCATCGCCGCGGTCGCCGTCGCATTTCTCGCGTTCCCGTCGGTGTTCGGCACGACGGTCGTGGTCCGGATGGCCTTGATCTTCCTGTTCGCGATCACCCTGATGTCACTCGGTGTGCTGACCGGCTGGGCTGGGCAGCTGTCGCTCGGACAGCTCGCGTTCTCCTCGATCGGCGCCGCCACGAGTGCATGGCTCACGCAGCGGTGGCACTGGGACATCACCCTGACGACGCTCGTCGCCGGCATGATCGGCGCGTTGGTCTCGCTCGTGGTCGGCGTCCCTGCGCTGCGGCTGCGGGGTGCATATCTCGCGGTGACGACGCTTGCGTTCGCGATCACCGTCAGCCAGTACTTCCTCAACCCGCGGTTCTTCGACTGGCTGCCGACGGGTCGGATCGAACGGAACCCGATCTTCGGTGTCATCGACTGGTCGTCGTCCCGAGCCATCTACTACGTCTCGCTGATCGCGATGGTGCTCGCCTTCATCGCCGTGCGCGGGATCCGCAACAGCCGCACCGGTCGGGTCCTCATCGCGCTGCGCGACAACGAGGCAGCGGTCGAGTCGTACGGCGTCAGCCCCGTGCGCGCGAAGCTGACCGCCTTCGCGATCTCCGGATTCCTCGCGGCGTTCTCGGGGTCGATCTTCGTGCACCATCAGCAGGCGCTCGTCGTCGACGACGCCCAGTTCAACCTGCTCGCCTTCTCCGCCGGTGTGATCGGCGGACTCGGCAGCCCGCTCGGCGCGTTCCTCGGTTCGCTCTACTTCAACGGCACGTTCTTCTGGCTCAAGGGTTCGTGGCGGCTGCTCGCCAGCGGGATCGGACTGCTCGGCATCCTGCTCGTCGCCCCCGGCGGCCTCACCGGACTCTGGTACGACCTGCGCGATCTCACGCTGCGGTGGTTCGGCGCCCGCCACGGGATCGTCGAGGGTGATCGCGCCGACGACCTCGTCGACGCCGACCGCGACGGCGGCGACACGACCGCCAACATCCGGGATGCAGACGGTGCCGAGTCCAGCGCCATCGCGGACGACACCCCCATCGAGGCGGCGACGACCACATGACCGACACGCTCACTCCCGAGACGCCACCGGACGAGGACCCCGCCACCAAGGACGGGTGGCTCCGCTCGATCACCGGCGACGGCCCGATCTACGCGCTGATGATCCTGTTCGGACTCAATGCGGTCGACGAACTCGACCGAACCGCATTCGCGATCCTCGCTCCCGAGATCCGTGACGAGTTCGAGTTGGGCTTCACCGGGCTGCTCACGCTCATTGCCGCCGTGCTTGCCTTCGCACTCGCGCTCCAGGTGCCGATCGCCGGGCTCGCCGACCGGTACCCGCGGGTTCGGATCGCGCTGATCGGTGCCACCGTGTGGGCCTGCTTCTCGTTCATGACCGGCCTCGCAACCGGCATCGTGATGCTCGGTGTCGCCCGGTCGGGTTCGGCGATCGGCAAGGCGGTCAACGATCCGACCCACAACTCCCTGATCGCCGACTGGTACGAACCCGGCCACCGCCCGAAGGTGTACAGCTTCCACCGCGCCGCGAACGCCGTCGGCGCGATCATCGGTCCGATCAGCGCGGGCCTGCTCGCGTACCGGTTCGGGTGGCGCGCGCCATTTCTCGTCTTCGCGATCCCGACCCTGATCCTCGTCGTTCTCGGCCTGCGCCTACGCGAACCGATCCGCGGGGCCCACGAACGCCGCCTCGCGGGAGGCGACGAGGAATCGGCGGCCACCGAGGAGGCCCCACCCTCGTACGCCGAGGCATGGCGGATGTGTTGGAAGATCGAGAGCCTGCGGCGGATCTTCGTCGCGATGCCGTTCCTCGCCGTTTCGCTCATCGGGTTCGGCACACTCGCGTCGCTGCTCTACGAGGAGGCCTACAACCTCGACGAACGCGCCCGCGGGATCGTGGCCGCCACCTCCGAGCCCGGCCAGCTCATCGGACTGCTCATCGGCGCGAGCATCGCCACCAGGCTCCTCGCCCGGGACCCGAGCCTGATCCTCAAGTTCCTCGCGGTCGTGTCGGCGATCACGTCCGCCCTGTCGCTGGTCTTCGCCGTGGTGCCGAATCTCGGCGTGGCGATCGCCGTCAACTTCCTCATCGCCCTGTGCCTCGCGATCGTCGGACCCGGCATCCTCGCGTCGCTGTCGCTGGCCATCCCACCGCGAGCACGTTCGATGGGCTTCTCGATGGCATCGCTGTGGATCCTGCCCGGCCTGCTGATGTTGCCGTTCATCGGGTGGATCGCCGACTCGTGGGGCATCCGGACCGGGATGGCGATGATGGTGCCGGTGTTCCTCATCGGCGGTCTGGTGATCGCGAGTGGCGGCAACGTGATCAAGAACGACATCGCGCAGGTGCGGACCACTGCGCTGGCACGCGCCGAAGTGATGAACCAGCGTCGGCGCGGTGAAGTGCAGCTGCTGCTCTGCCGAGGCGTCAACGTCGGCTACTCGGGTGTGCGGGTGCTGCACGACATCGACCTCGAGATCGACGAGGGGTCGGTCGTGGCGCTCCTCGGCACGAACGGGGCCGGCAAATCGACGCTGCTCAAGGCCATCTCGGGTGTCGTCCAGGCCGACAACGGCGCGATCATCTTCGACGGTCGAGACATCACACACGCACCGCCGAACGAGATCGCCGGCCACGGGATCGTCCAGATCCCGGGAGGTCACGGTGTGTTCCCGGGCCTGACGGTCCAGGAGAACCTCGATGCTGCGGGGTGGCTCAACCGGGGCAACGAGGCCGCGCTCGAGGCCGGCATGGCCACGGTGCTCGAGACGTTCCCCGCGCTGGCCAGCCGGCTGGACGAGCCTGCGTCGAACCTGTCGGGCGGGCAGCAACAGATGCTCGCACTCGGCATGAGCTTCCTCGTGACACCGCGGCTGCTGATGATCGACGAGCTGTCGCTCGGCCTCGCCCCCGTCATCGTCGAGCAGTTGCTGGCAATGGTCCGCAAGATCGCCGCGAGCGGGGTCACGATCATCCTCGTGGAACAGTCGGTCAACGTGGCACTCGAACTCGCCGACACGGCCTACTTCATGGAACGCGGCCGGATCCGCTTCCACGGCCCGACCGCCGAGCTGGTCGAGCGCGACGATCTGCTGCGCTCGGTGTTCCTCGGCGACACCGCCGCGTCATCCACCACCTCGCCCACCACCTCATCCACCGCATCGTCGAACGGCTCCTCGGCGCCGCCACCGCCCGACGCGTCGATGGCACTGTCGGTGCATGGTCTGACTCGTCGCTTCGGTGGCCTCACCGCTGTCAACCAGGTCGATGTCGACGTGGCCGAGCGCGAGATCGTCGGCTTCATCGGTCCCAACGGCGCCGGCAAGACCACCCTGTTCGACCTGATCGGCGGCACCACACCGACCGACGCCGGCCGAGTCGAGCTCGGCGGCCACGACCTGAGCGCGGCAACGGCCAGCGAGCGCGCCCGGAGCGGACTCGGACGATCGTTCCAGGACGCACGCCTCTTCCCGTCGCTGACCGTCGAAGAGACGATCGCAGTTGCGCTCGAACGATGGATCTCGTCACGGAACCCGGTGTCGGCGGCTCTGCACCTGCCTGCCGCATTCGACAGCGAAGCCGACATCGATCGGCGCGTCGCCGAGCTGGTCGAGCTGATGAACCTCGGCCCGTACCGTCGCAAGCGGATCCGCGAGCTGTCGACCGGCAGCCGCCGCATCGTCGACCTCGCGTGCGTCGTAGCGCACCGGCCGACGGTGGTGCTGCTCGACGAACCGTCGAGTGGCATCGCGCAGCGCGAGGTCGAAGCCCTCGGCCCGGTGATCGAGCGGATGCGCACCGACATGGGGTCCGCGCTGCTCGTCATCGAGCACGACATCAATCTGCTCTCGTCGATTGCCGACCGGATCGTCGCCATGGACCAGGGGTCGGTCATCGCCGTCGGACGACCCGCGGACGTGCTGTCCGACCCCGCTGTTGTTGCGTCGTATCTCGGGACCGACCCGACCGCCATCCACCGCTCCAACACGTCGACCACCACCTGATCCCGATCACGTTCTCAACCCCGAACCCACCAACGAGGAGCCACCATGCAACCCGCATCAGCCGAAGGTTCGAACCGCGACACGGGCCGCGCCTTGCGGCGCTACGGACCGCTCGCCGCGATCGCCGTCGTGGCGCTCGTCGTCATCGGCGTCGTGATCGCCGGAGGTGGTGACGACGCGGAGGCCCCCGTGATCACCGATGGCACGACCGAACCCGACGCGACCGACGCCGCGCCGACCACGGATGAGGGCACCGTCACGACCGAGGGCGACTCGGGGACGACACCCGACACCGGGGCACCGAGCACCGATCCGGACGCGCCCGTCGAGAGCCCGCTGCCCGACGGCGTGATGAGCTTCAGCGTCGCGGAAGAACTCGGGCTCGACGTCGACTTCGGCGAGCGCTGCGACACCGAGTCCGGCCGGGTCAAGGTGCAGACCTTCTTCGCTCCCGAGTGCTACGCACCGTTCGACGGGGACAACGGCGGCGCGACGGCGCGCGGGGTCACCGAGGACACGATCAGGATCGTCCAGTGGGTGAGCCAGGAGCAGGACCCGATCCTCGAGTTCATCACCTCGGCGATCCTCAACGACGACACGAACGCGGAGGACGAGGCAACCCTGCGCGGGATGATCGAGTACTACGAGACCTACTACGAGACCTATGGTCGTTCGGTCGAGTTGATCGTGGTCGAGGGATCGGGTGCGATCACCGACGCCGCAGCAGCCCGCGCCGACGCCGTACGTATCGACGAGGAGCTCGATCCGTTCATGGTGTGGGGCGGCCCACTCCTGACCAACGCGTTCGCAGAGGAGCTCGCCGCCCGTGGCATCCCGTGCTTCAGCTGTGGGCCCGGCCAGACCAAGGAGTGGTACGAGGACAACGCAGGCCTCGCCTACACGGTCGGCAAGGGACCCGACCAGCTCGACCTGCTCGTCGCCGAGTACATCGGCAAGCGGCTCGCCGGTGATCCGGCGATCCATGCCGGCGACGAGGCCATGCAGGCCACCGAGCGCGTGTTCGGCCGCATCTGGATCGAATCGAGCGCCGACTCGATCACGGCGAACGAACGCTTCGAGGGGTACGCCGCCGACAACGGGTTCGAGATCGCCGAGTCGCAGAGCTACGCCCTCGACCCGGCGACGCTGCAGGAGTCGGCGGCCAACGTGATCACCCGCATGAAGGAGGCGGGCGTGACGTCGGTGATCTTCAACGGCGACCCGATCGCACCGCGCGAGTTCACCAACGAGGCCACCGCGCAGAACTACTTCCCCGAGTGGATCGTCACCGGGTCGGTGCTGGTCGACACGGCGGCCTTCTCGCGGACCTACGACCAGCAGCAATGGGCGAACGCCTTCGGGGTGTCGAACCTGTCCGCACGCGTCGACCGCACGATCGGCAGTTCGTATGCCATCTACGAGTGGTTCCAGGGTGAGCCACCACCTGCACCCGACAACATCGGCGTGATCACACCGGTGCCGAACACGTTCTACGCGTTCCTCCAGGCGACGGGTCCGAACCTCACGATCGAGACGTTCAACGAGGCGGCATTCCGCGGCGAGCCGACCCCGCGGGCGTTGACCGGCGTGTCGCTGTCGTGGGGGACCCAGGGCATCTGGCCCGCCGACTTCGAACCCGACTACCGCGGGGTCGACGACGTCACCGAGATCTGGTGGGATCCCGAAGCGACCGGTCCCGACGAGATCGACCGGGAGGGCAGCGGCCTGTGGCGCTACGTCGACGGCGGCCTCCGCTACAAGCCCGGTGAGATCCCCGAGGGGCCGCCGAGCGCGTTCGTCGAAGAGGGTTCGGTCACGATCTACAGCGAACCCCCACCCGAGGAGGCGCAACCCGAGTACGAGCCGATCCGATGACCTGATCGACCGGCGTGCTCAAGTCGACCCTGGCCGACGCCGATGAACCGTGGGATGGAGTCGACACACACAGTCGTCGGAAGCGACGTCATCGATCAGGCGCGCGGGGGCGACCGTGCGGCGCTGGGCGAACTGTGGCGTGTCTATCAGCCGCAGGTGCTGCGATTTCTCCGGGCGACCGGTGCACACTCGCCCGACGACACCGCCAGCGACGTGTGGATGGATGTCGGCCGTTCGCTCCACCGGTTCGAGGGCGATGGTCGCGCACTGCAGCGCTGGCTGTTCACGATCGCGCGCCGTCGAAACATCGACGAGTCGCGGCGCCGCACGCGACGCAAGGAGTCCCCAGTTCGCATCGATGAGCGTCGGACACTCGCGTCAACCCACGATCCGAGCATCGACGCGAGTCCGCTCGAGAGCGCGATCTCACTGGTCTCATCGCTTCCGACCCAGATGGCCGAAGCCGTGATGCTGCGCATCGTTCACGATCTCACCGTCGAGGACGTGGCCGCGATCATGGAGATCAGTGACGGCAACGTCCGGGTGCTCACCCATCGCGGCCTGACGAAACTGCGGGCACAGATGCGGCACGAGCGCCCTGAGGACGCGCGGTCGTCGGCGACGACCGGACTCCGCTTCGCGGCCGCGTCAGCAAACGACTCGGCCACACAGCTGTAACGCCAGGACACGCCCGATCGTTTGTCGAGTGTGAATGACGACATCCAACGACTCGTCGAGTCGCTTCGCGGTCCGGGCCTCGAGTCCGAGCTCCGTGGTCAGTCATTGGCCGTGGACGCACTCGCGTCGACGATGACGACGAAGGACGCTCCCGTGAAGATTCGACGTGCCAACAAGGGGCGAGTCGCCTCGTTCATCGCCGCAGGCATCATCGGTTTCGGCGGTGTGGCAGCTGCCGGTCCGGCCGTGATCGATCAGATCGACGGCACCCCCGACGAGGCAACGGAGCCGGTCACGACCGACGACAGCGTCCCGGACGACTCCATTCCCGACGACAGCGTCCCGGACGACTCCATTCCCGACGACAGCGTCCCGGACGACTCCATTCCCGACGACAGCGTCCCGGACGACAGCGTCCCCGACGACAGCGTCCCCGACGACAGCGTCCCGGACGACAGCGTCCCGGACGAACCGACGACGACCGACGTGACCGACGACGAATCCGGCGAGAACGACGACGCAGTGCTCGTCGACGATCCCGACACGGCCTTCGACGAAACCCAGTGCGAGGACGGCAACCACGGCAAGACCGTGAGTTCCGTGGCCCGCTCCGAGGGACGCACGTCGCAGGATGTGGTCGACGCCGCTCAGTCGTCATGCGGCAAGGACAAGAACAACGACGATGACGATGAGGCGGAAGCTGACGACGTCGACGACACCGATGACGATGCGGCGGAAGCTGACGACGTCGACGATGCGGCGGACGCTGACGACGTCGACGACACCGGCAACGGCGCCAACGGCAACTCCGGCGGCGGCAACGGCAACGGCAACGGCAACTCCGGCGGCGGCAACGGCAACTCCGGCGGCGGCAACGGCAACGGCAACTCCGGCGGCGGCGGCGGCGGCAACGGCAACTCCGGCGGCGGCGGCGGCAACGGCAACTCCGGCGGCGGCAACGGCAACGGTCGCGGGGGCAAGTAGCCGAGATAGGCGGTTCCCAGCCATCGCTGCAGCGTGTCGCTTCGACATGACTGCAAGCGTTCTCGGCCTGCTCAGGCGCTTCGGTCCTGTCGCCTCACATCGTCGGCGGCCCGGGCACGCATGCCGATCGGAGCGGTCACCCTGAATCCGAGCAGATGTCGGTCCTCCTCGTTCTCGCCGGCCCAGTAACCGTATTCCCGACCTGTCCTGGCAGCCGTACGGCACTCTGTGAAGACGGGGCACACGTCGCACAGCCGCTTCGCCTTGGCTTCGCGCCGCGCACGTGCCTGGGGCCGCTCGGCCTTGGGTGCAAAGAACAGTTCGAGCCGGCCACGGCACGCAGCGTGCTGCTTCCAGTCGTCGTCTTCGCCCGCACTGTCAGCGTGGCCGACCTCGTTGTCGATGTCGGAGTCGGTGTCGAGCCATTGGAGCGGTGAGATCATCATCGATCGTCCTTTCGCCTGCGGGCCCGGCACCCGGGGGGAGGTGCCGGACCCGCGGCGCGGGGTGGGGATCAGGCGTCGACCAGCTCGCTGGCGTCGTCGGGGGTGATGGCGTCGATGTCGTGGCCACCGGCCTCGACGTAGCCATCCTCACGGGACTTCGCCAGGGCGATGGCCAGCACGAGCAGACCGAACAGCGGCTTGGCGAGCACGTCACCGACCGAGTACATCACCTGACGGGCGACCTCGGCGTTGGCTTCGTTGTCGATGAGCGACGGAAGCATGTAGGCGATGGGGTACACGCCCCACGTGGCCAGCACGATGTAGCGGAGACCGTCGAGCAGCTTCTTGACGCCACCGCTCTGACGCTCGAGCGACTTGCCGAGCTCGACGAACAGCACGTACAGGATGTACAGGAACGGAATGGTCGAGAGCACGCCCCAGACGGTGCGAGCTGACGAATCAGCGGCGGCGATCTCGCCCGGGTAACCGAGCACGATCATCGCGATGGCTGCGATGCTCAGGCGAACCAGCAGGCTGCGGGTCTTGGTCTTGGAGAGCTTCAGCACCACCACGAGCTCGGCGAGCAGCAGCGGCACGGTCAACAGCCAGTCGACGTATCGGTAGCCCTCGTTGAAGGGTTCGCCGTCTTGGACGTACTCGCCACCGACGAAGCTGAACGCATCCGACCACGATCCGAAGATGCGGACGTAGTGGTACAGCGCGATGCCGACGACGAGCGTGGACAGCGTGACCGCCATGCGGTGGCGTGGTGCGACGCGGTTCCTGACGAGCAGGAAGAACACGAACGCGGCGCCCATGCTGGCGATCACGAACGAAAACGAGTTGTAGACGAGGTTGTACTGCGCCTCGGTCAACGTGAGTTCCATCGGTCTTCTCCTTGTGATGATTCGCCCGCACCGATGCGGACCGTCACACTTTAGCTGTCTTTAGTCCGATTTAGTGTTCCTCAGTGCAAATTTATTTCGGAGCGCGTACGCTGTCGGCGTGAGCGATGATCCCGAGACGATGCTGGAACTGCAGTCGGCAGCGGACGCCCTCGGTGTGCACTACCAAACCGCGTACCGCTGGGTGCGCAGCGGCCGGCTGCCCGCCCAACTCACCGGTGGCAAGTACCTCGTCTCGTCGCATGACGTCGCTGCGGTCGGATCGAGTCGTCAGCGCCCGCAGGCACCCACTGCGCCGAGCCCGGCCCGGCTGCTCCGCCAGTCCGAACGGATGCATGAGGCGCTGCTGGCCGGCGACGAATCGGAGGTCCGCAAGATCGCCCGTCGGCTCGTGGAGGAAGGAACGACGATCGTCGACCTCGTCGAACAGGTCATTTCGCCGCCGCTGCGCACGATCGGTCAGGACTGGCACGACGGAAGACTGACGATCTGGGTCGAGCATCGTGCGTCGGCGATCATCGAACGAACGCTCGGCGACCTGCTCCCCAACCCTCGCGGTCGCCGCCGAGGCACCGTGATGGTGGCTGCCGTCGCCGGCGACCTGCACTCCCTTCCGACCACGATGGCAACGGTGGCACTCCGCGAGGCGAACTGGCACGTGCACCACCTGGGAGCAGACATGCCTGGCGACGAGCTCGTCGGCTTCTGCGCAGCCCATGACGAGGTCGACGTGGCCGTGATCTCGGTGACCAATCCGGACGCACGCGAGCGGGCCGAACAAGCTGCCGACCAGCTCCGCGCGGCGGGAACGCCCACACTCGTCGGGGGTGCCGGCAAGACACTCGGCGGCCTCGTCGACGAGGTCCAACATGCCGCCGACGACGGCGCCACCTGACGGGATACCCCGACGTCGCCGACCCATCTACGGCCCCGCCCGCCAGAGCCGTTCGACGACGACCATGTGCGGCAGGGTGAGCATGCTGACGAAGATCAGCGCGACCGGCACGATCAACTCGGGTCGGCCGACTCCGTGTGCCCAGATGATGAGCGAAATCAGCGCGACCACCGACACGGCACTGCGCGGTGCGGCGAGGCGAGCGAGTTCCGTCGGTGCCATCGCAACCGATCCAGCTCGACGTCCGAGCACGTCGGCGAGCACGTGCAGATGATTCAGTGAATGCCAGAGGCCGAAGTAGACAGCGAACGCGAGCAGCGGGTCGGCGAGCACGAACAGCGCCGTCAACGCGGCGACGGTCGTGATCTCGCGCACCCGGGTCGGTCGATCACGTACGTGCGGAGCGACGATGAGCGCAACGGTGACGTGCTGAACCACCAGTACCACCGACCAGGCGGCGGTGTGCCCGGCGAGCCAGGCCCACGACGTCGGATCCACCCCACCGATGCGTTCGATCACGGGACCGACCGTGGCAAGATGAGCGACCAGCGGCAGCCCGACGAGCAACAACCCGCGAGAGACCTGAGTCGCACGTTGCCCTCGCTGCCCGATCCGCAGGTACGCCAGGTCGCTCTGTCCGAAGTGGTGCACCGACAGCACGAGGAAGCCGGCCAGCGCGATCGCCGGAGCGACGAGCCACACGAGTCCATATGCCAACATCGCTGCCACGTAGCCCACGTGGAAGCGCCAATGGCGTGCGGCGGCATCGTGGGGAGCTCCTGGCGTCGACGACTCCGATGATGCGAGCGACGCTCCGACGAGGTGATCGACCGCTCCGTGCGGGATCCCGAGGAACGCGATCACGAGCACGACCACCGTCATCGACACCATGTCCTTCGGCGGCCAGGCCACCGCCACCCCGGTCACCAGGGCAGTGACGGCCACCACCGACCGGAAGACTCGTGGTGAGGTCGGAGCCCGATCTGCGTCGAGAGCGAGCAGGGTGGCGGTCATCGTCGACCGGCGATGGAGGACACCAGGTCGGCGCCCAGCTCGGACGCTCCTGCTCGCAGGAACGGCAACCACGGCAACTGTGACACCATCCGGGCGTCCTCGCGGACCGTGCTCTCCTCGTCGAGGAAGGTGAGCACGTCGTCGATCGATGTCGTCCGGAAGAGGCGCTCGAAGATCGGGCGCCCGTGCTCAGGATGGTGATGCAGGATGTTGAGCAACGTCCGATCGGCGAAGCGGAACCGCGACGGAGGCTGCGGCAGCGGTGTGGGCGTGGTGCCGTTGGCCCAGTGGTCGATCACGTGGCGGGTCTGGGCATGGATCCGTTGGAACGTGTACCCACTCGTCGCCTTCGTCATTCCGCCGACCGTGCCCAGGTTCCAGACGTGCCGACCCCACTGCTGGCTGCGCGGTCGATCGTCCATGGGGATCACCCCGTATTCGGTGCGCTCGATCGACGCGTCGCCGGCGCCGTGCTGCTCGAGATGGCGGCGGATCCGTGCGTCGTAGAACTCGCGTTCACGTGGCTCGGGGGAGAACATCGTGAATTCGACCAGGGCCCGATCACGCGCCTCGGGGAGGACGTAGAAGAATGCCGTCGCACCGAACTGGTCCGTGTCGAAGTCCATCAATGTGGCGACCCGGGGATCGAAGACGGGGTGTTGTGTTCGGACCTCCCAGCCGCCGAAGTGCTGCCACAGCGGATGACGAGCCGCGACCGCCTCGTCCGTCGGCGCCGAGCGGGTGCTCTGGAGGACGAGCGGTGCGTGAAGCGATCCTTCAGCCAGCTCGACGACACCGCCGTTGCGGTCGTCCCGGATGCCGACGATGTCCTGGGCAACGAATCGGATGTTGCGACGGCTGGCAGCTTCACGGAGCACCGCGGCGTCGTAGTCGCGGCGCCGAACACGGCGGTAGGCCCGTCGACCGGCGGGCGACGCGCCATTCGGCCGCTGGAGCAGCCCGACGGTCTCCCATCCGGGAAAGCGAACCCGCAATCGGTCCCACGTCCGATCTGCGAGCTGGGCGAACGGAGCATCACTCCGTCCCCAGAATGCCCAGGTCCGGTCGTCGCCCACCTCGAAGTCGCGATCGATCACGATCACGCGGCGGTGTTCACCCGCACCGTGCATCACCTGCCACAGCGCGCTCAACCCGGCACATCCTGCACCGGCGATGATGAGATCGGCGTCGAACGTCGTCATCAATCGCCTACTTAGCCTCGATCCACCGACTCGGCTTTGGTGGTCGGCTGGTGAGAGCGGGTCGGGTAGCGGCAGTTCCGCGAGGCGAGTCCGGTGGCTGGGTGGGCGTGACGAAGGATGCGTTGGTGGGGTTGGGTTGATGGCGCTGGGTCGGTTCTGCGGCGCGCCTGACCGCGGTGCCGAGGTCAGGTCGGGACGGGTTCGAGGGCGCGGAGCGCGTCGAGGATCTTGATGAATGTGTCGGCCCAGGGCCAACGCGACGGAAGCCGAAGTGTGGGTTGGCCGGCGCGGTTGACGAGTCGACCGGGCAGCGCGAGAAGCCGGGTGCGGGTCGTGCGCGCAACGACGAGTCGGTCGGTGTCGTGACCGCCGAGGCGGGCGGTCCAACGGATCATGTTGTGCGCCAGGATCGCGATCTGGAACCACGCCGAGTTCGCGGAGAACACACCCGACGGGAGGTGCTCGAGGCCAGCACCGGCTTTCAGGTCCTTGATCGCAAGTTCGACGGTGGCGTGCTCGCGATGGAATCGGTCGACCTCAACAACGTCGCCGTCGAGGTCGGTGAGGAACGCGTGGTGTCGCCAATCGGGCCAGAGTTTCTGCTGGGCTTTGCTGGTCAATCGAGTGCGGCGAACGATCAGACGACGAGTTGCTCGCTTGGCTCCCTGGCCGGACGTGTAGTCGCATTCAGCGACTTCGGCTTGGCCATCACAGGTGTAGTCGATCGATCGCCATGCGTCGTCGGGGATCGTGTCGATTGCGTTCTGGACCGCGCCAACACTGGTGCGGACCGCCATCGTGAACCGGACGTCGAGACGGGCGAGGTTGATCATCGTGTCGTTGCTCCAGAACCCCGGAATCGAACCGGACGGTCAACTTCCGTGTCGGGTCGTCGCGGCGCGCTCTGGCGACGAGTTCGTTGACGAAACGCTTCGTGCCGCGCTGGGTGTTTGCCGATCCCTTCCGCAAACGACCGTGCAGAATCTCGCCCGAACCCGCAATCGTGGCGAGCAACGGGTGGTAACCGAGGGCGTGTGTGTAGCCGTAGCCGGCGCCCTGCTTGGCCTTGCCGACCACCTCGCAGATCGTCGAGTCGACATCAATGGTCAACGCACCCGGACCGGTCCCAGCTGCCCACGCACGTTGGCGAACGATGTCGTTGACCGCTTCGAGCTGGCGGACGTGACCAAAAGAGAACGATCGCAAGAACATGCCCCGAGCGTCGACGGTGCCATCACCCGATGCGACACCACGACCTCGGACGCTCCGG
>CAVVWT010000011.1:0-235788 GCA_963752085.1 Ilumatobacteraceae bacterium | reverse complement strand
AAAATTAACGAGCCTGCACAGCACGAACTCATTTTTCTCATTTTCACCTCCACAAAAATCCACTGTTTGCAGCTGTGTACATACCTACAAAACTCTCACACTCCAAAGGGATTCTAATGTGCAGTAGAGAGACAATGACAAGAATCATGTCCTTATATATTATTGATGAGATCTCATGTGTTGAGAAGAATGATTTTGTCAACAAAATGCACAAGAATCTTGACAAAGAGCATCATCAAAAACTGTTTAATGTCAATTATGGCAGAATAAATGTGGTGTTTTCCAGGGACTTGCAACAACTCAAGCCAGTAATAAAGAAAACAGTGAACAAGAGGCCGATGAAGTTGTTGCAGTTGTTGCAGTTGTTGCAGTGGAAGCCACGATCGACGACGAACAAGAGGCCGACGAACAAGAGGCCGACGATTGCATTGAGTACTTCCTGTTCATTGGGGACAAAATTTGGATCCTCTTGGAATTGACGAATAAGTTTTCCTTCGATCGTGTTCGCTGGATCTTCAATGAGTCTGGTTTCTCCATTACGGAAGAATTCGGCAAACAATGCTTGATCATTGGCTGTGTTGCTTGGTTCTTCTTTTTCGTGAGCTCAAGGAAATGTCACACGCATTCGATGCGCGGTGAATGAGGTGAGCAAACAGGTGAATCCTTATCGTAAGCGCACTTGTTGCTCTTGTTGAACCCTGTCCGAACCACAAGCTAGATGTTGCGGGATTTCTATCTGTCACGGCGTTCTTAGATCTGAACCAGTCATACACAAGCTAGATACCGCGTATGGATTTTCATCTGTCGTGGAGTTCGTTATGGTCCCTGAAAGTGCCTCTTGTCCATACAACTTCATTTGATGGGCGCGCCCACCATCAGCCACCCATCCAGCATCACTGATACGTTCCCGTTTGTGTTTTCGCTGCTGGCTTTGACTGTATGCTGATGGAGAGACTATATGCCAAGTGGCGAGAGGCGAGCCCAGCGTAAGGGCTCGCGATCTGAAAACTTTCTCTTGTCATGACTTGCTTCAATAAGGTGCCAAGACATATTGCCGCTCCTCCAACAGCTATTGGACAGGATCAACAGTGCTCAAAGGGGGCTAGGATCCTCAATTGAAGTCTCTGGAAGTTTTGTGGCGATAACTTGCGTACTGTACTTCAGGGAATGGAATGTGGTGAACTGGCTGGCAATCTGGCTACAGTGTCTGATGGCAGTGAGCCACTTTCAACATGCCATTGATGAGACCGCCGCAAGCATTTTGCCAACAACTGCTTTTACATTGCATGTTATGCTACCAAAATCCTACAGTGTCTTATTGATTGAGGTGTTCTGTTGATGCTTTTGGCTCTGATGTCAACCTAATGCACAGTGCTCGTCAATGAACTTGCAAGTGGCCTACCATAATAGTTTGTAAGTCGAAAATTGTGGCGATGTACTACTTGTAGATGTGCCTTGATTGGTCATAAACTACATGCTAGAGAGAACCTTGCCTCGGTAGAAGCATTTCTAGTACACGGAGGATTAATGAATGGGCTACAGACAGCCAACAAAGGGCATCGAAAGAAGAGCTGATATGTTTTGTCTTTGACTCCATCACTGCAGTGCTGCCTTTCATTGATACAGTTGTTGTCACATATCGCCAAAGGTGCTACAGCCAGTATTGCGCTTTTTTCGATCATTATCACTCTTGCTTTCAAGCCGTTTTGTATGAATGGTCCTATTACAGTCGTCAATGGTGAATGGGTGTTGTGCATCTCATCTCTCATCTTGTTACTTTTACATAGAATGAACCAATCTTCACTCTGGTACGTGTTGGACAAGGCAATGCCTACAGAGTCGTTCTGTATGAACCACCGCAATCGGTTGTCGTCATTGGTGGACGTTTGCTCTACGTCTCGACGTATCACATTGGCCATATTTGTTAGGGAGTCATAGCCCATGATACTACTCTTTTCTTTCTTTGGCATGGCGTGCTATGTGGAGCTCACATGTCTGATGTACGACGAGGCGATAGTCTTTAGCTAGGTACGAAATTACTTCTTTGTGACACAAATAAAGCAGTCTATTTACAATTTATAGTTCATAAAATCGAAGAAAGACTCGCAAAAGGAAACACTCCGCGATCACCCAGTCACATCCAATGTGCTGGGAGTCACACGTGTTGCACTCGTTGTACAGTAGTGCTTAGATCCTTTAGTTGTATGTACTCCCTCCGTTCCAAAATTATTGCACGTTTTACTTTGAGGAGCAGGCATTCCGTGGAACTCGCTTCTTGTACATAAGTGTTATACATGGATACATTCGTCTCAACGAAGACAATCAACTTGTACATACACTAAAATGTTCATCTCGTTCTTTTTATCCGTCTTCTGCATGAAATCCGCCGCGCAAAATCGCTTGCCAAAAAGCAGGGCACCCGCAGTGGCTCCGCCGGGCGCAGACGTAGCCTACCGGGGTGTTCGCCGGCGAGCCATCTTCTCCAGCGCTCGGCACGAGTTCCGTGTCTGGCTCGGAGCGCCATCACGCGACGGCGACCGAGTGCTGGAGGGCGACCGGAAGACGCACACGGGTAGAGCCCTCGCTCCGACGGGCCGACGCCGTGCGCGAGGCGCCGTGCGTCGGGTGGATCGACGGGCAGAGCCGCTCGATCGACGGCGAACGCCACAGCAGCGGTCGACGCCACGCAAGAGCCGCCGCTGGAGCGCCGTGACGTCGGGCGCCTGGCCGAGCCCGAGGCCGAGGGTCGCATGACCGAGCCCGGACGGCTCGGATCGCCGACGCGACTTGAGCGAGCCGTACCACGTCGAAGTGACCCAGCGAGTCGCCGCCCGAGTCGACCGAGCGCCTGCGCCGGGACCACCCGGAGGTGACTGCCTCCGCAACTCCATGCCGCCGAGCGACCGGACGCGCGCCCTTCTGGATCAGCGAGGCGAAGCGCCCCGAGACGCGCGAGCGGCGATCGGGGGCCTGCTCGTCGAGGCTGCGCCGTGGGCGAGCGGCTCCCGGAGCCCGCCGGCCTGCTGTGGCAGCGTCGTCGACCCGGTGTTCGGGGGCACCCAGGCTCGACGATCGGCTCGACCACGGCCGTGGGTGGTCACGACGTGGTGGGCGGGGCACGTAGAGGTCATCGAGGGCGGCGACGCCATCGAGGAGATGGACCAGTCGCCGTCGAAGGACATGGTGACGACGGCGCCGAGGGGAGTTTGGCGACAGTCGCGCACGGATGTCGGAAATGGCCTCGCCGACGAGCAAGAGAGCCAAGTCCTGCACCGTTGGGTTGTGGCCGACGACGATCGTGGAGTCGATGCCGTCGTCAACGCCTCGCAGCAGGCCAGCAGCGAGCTCGCGGGTGGCCCCATACAGCTCGTCAGCGAGGACGACCCGTGCGTGCTCCGGGATCGCCGCCCCGATGCTGTCGAGGGTGTCGATGGTGCGTCGCGACGCGAACACAACACGATCTCGGGTCGATGCCCGGATCGCCGGCAGGTGACGCGAGTCCCAGCGAGTGCCTTGACGCCCCGTGGCGCGAGTGGTCGGTCGCGGTCGGCGAGCGAGGTGTCGTCCCATGAGGACTTTGGCGTGCCGACCAGGAGTAGTTGACGCCGCACCGCATAATCGTCGCGGATCGGCGCGCGGACCTACGATCGTGCCCATCGACCGCGTCGCCGCTCCGGTTGTCAGGCCTCGACGCCGAACGTTCCCAACATCCAGACTCCGACACGCCGGTTCACCTGGACGACAGCGTCGTGCTCCCGGCGCGATAGGGGACAGTCGGGAACCCGTCTCACATGGCGAACGTCAACCGGACGAACGTTGTGAACCGCCGATAGCGAGCGCACGACTTGGGCCGGTTCGGGGTCAGCCCCGTGTTCACCGACAGAATCGACTCCGCCACCGTCGAGCGACGCACGTGTTGGGCGCCGACTCCGCCAAGGCGGGCATCGACCACGACCCACACCGGAATCGGCGGCACGTCTGATCGATGCGGCAACGACGGGTCGGCAATGCTCGGTGGAATGGAAGAGTCCGAGCCCACTCCACTGCCCGACTTCGACGATCTCGAATCCACGCTGGAATGGGCGGACCAGTGGACTACCGGGCACGGCGGGCCGCTCATCGAGGTGATCCTCGAAGCAGAGACGGCGCATCAGCTCACGTTCGGCCAAGAGTTCGGGCGAGCGAGAGCTCAGTTCTATGCAGAGCTCGCCGCACTGGCGGTCCTGATTGATCAACTCAACTTCACCCGATCGATCGAGCTGGCCCCCACACCGGACTATCCAGTTCGCACTCCTAGCGAAGAACATCGGCAGCCTCCACTCTGCATTCGACCGGGTGTACAAGGGCTTCTACCAAGACGCAATCAGCCTCATTCGCAGCTCGTACGAGGCTTGGCTGAGGGCAGCGTTCATCTCTTGTCATCCTGGTGAGCCCTACGCAGCGCTAGCGGACCGCACGCCCGCAGGCGTCCACTCCTTCAACGCAACGAACTTTGTCCGAGAAGAACTCCGACTCGACTGGCAGTCGCTTTACCGAATCACCTCGGTGTATGCCCACGCCAATACGTTCGAGACCGTACTCGTCCATGCAAGCTGCTGCGGACGGGGACCGAGAGCCCGAACGATTCGGACTGGCCAACCCATACGTCCCGGAGCGGGTCGAGTTGGTGCTGCCCCTCCTCGAATTCAACTTGCTGCTCTACCTCCGGATGCTCGCCGAGGTCGTCGTTCCACCGGCTCAGGTCGCCGCCGACGTATGCCGAGTCTCTCAAGAAGCCGCAGACTTCATCCAGCGAGTTCGAGCGGTATCCAAAGCCGTCGTGGCCAAGCCGCATGTCCGACGACTGGATCACGTGATCGCAGCTGCTTCAAGCCGCAGAGCGGAGCGAGGACTGGAAGTTGCTCCGCAACCGGAGACCCGTTGTCCAAGACGACCGACAAACCTAAGCCCCCGAAACGGTGAGCGCCAGAGCCGTCAAGCGGCGTCACGCGTGGAAGAGCTGGATGATGTTGGGTTGATGGTGTGCCGATTTGAGTGAGGGCTCGTGAGGCGGCTCATGTGGGCGGTGATCGTCGGGTACGTCGTCGTCGGCGGACTGGCGTTGCTGCTGACCCTGGCGACCGGTCCGTTTCCGGTCACGAAGACCGGAACAGTCGGCGAGTGGATGGCCGGGCTCGGCGCGGTGTTGGCGGTCTCGACGGCGCTGCTGATTGCGACACGAGAAGATGATCGACATGAGAACACTCTTTGGCGCGGAGAGGCAGCGGCGTGGGTCACTGACGCTCGCAGAGTCACCGTGGCGTATCACCTTCTTGTCGAGGACGACCTAGATGAGGTGTATGGGGACCCGTCAGGCGGCTACACCCTGTACATGGTGATCTCGAATCACAGCGCGAATCCGATCCGAGCCGTGAGGCTCGTTCTCGACTGGGCTTCGCCAGACGTGAGTTCTGACGGTGGCGACGCGAGAACGCCCTTCTTCAAGGAAGTGATGGCACCGCTTGAGGTCTCTGGGCCAGAGGCGTTCGGTGTCTTTCGTGTGCCAGCAGGGGAGTCGTTGAGCCAGGAGGACCTCACGTCATACGGAGTCCGTTTCATTGACGTTCACGGCGATGAATGGATAGTCCGGTTCGGTCGTGCGCTTGGAAACTCTCGTCGCACGAGTTGACGACTCCGGCTCGGCCGTTTTGGCAGAGGTATCCGAAGGAGACGGCCGTGCTCTCAACCGAGTAGTTATCGGATTGGTTCAGCGTCCCTGAGCACTCGCGTCGCCGTCTCAGATGACGACCGCTGATTGAGGTGTTCGATGCTCGCGAATGGGCAGCTCAGTCGGCCCTGATCTACGCGTGTCGGCCAGCGCTGCCGAGTCGAGGCGGGTCCAGCCCTGCGCGTCGCTGTACATGAGCTCAACTCCGTTCATCCCGAGCACCATCACATGGGTGATCTCCGGCGGCAGCGTGATCGCGGTCCGTCGGTACTTCACCCTGTTGGAGGTGTCCAGTCGCCCAGCCCGCACTTGTGAGGCTGTCGTAGACCAGCGCCGCCATCCGGTTCTCATGGCCGGAGCGGTCGAGCTTCGCGCGCATGTCTGCGAGGGAATCGTCATGCAACATCGCCTGCACGTCCGCAGCGAAGCGATCCGCGTCGGCGTACGACGTGCGGCCGTGGCTGAACGCGAACGACCATCCGCCTGGCTCACCGTGATGGCTGAGATCCACAGCAGACGCGTTTTCGGCTGCAGCCCCGAGCAGGCCGAACAGGACAGCGACGTCAGGGTCGCCGATTCGCCATCCGGCGGGCTCGAACACTGCGTAGTCGAAAGCGTGTCCGATCCGTTGGATGCCGCGTGCTTCGAGGCGGACGAGGACGTCGAGGAGATCCTTCCGGCTCGGGGGCCGCACCATCGGAAACCGCACCGGCTCACCGGGAGCCGACCGCTCGCCGAACACGAAGATCCACGACCACTTCAGCTGGGTTGTGGTGTGCGGCTCCAGCCGCGTTTGCCAGTGCGCGTTCGCCTCGCGGATCTGGCGGTCGGTGATCATGGCGACCTCCACAGCGGCGCAGAAGTAGCCGGTCACGTCGAGGTCATACTGGCCGTCCTCGGTACCGTCATCGTGTTGCTCGACCTTCACACCGTCGACACGGCGCTCGAGAACGGTCGCGACCTCCTGCTCCTCGGGTCGGAGCTGATTCTGGTTGCCGGACATGAGGGCATAATACTGACGGAACACGTGTTCGCATCGGAGCGGATGCTGCAACCAAAGGAGCCAGCGCGAACATGGGGCGGCACCCCAGCGGGCCCTGGGCGGGCAACTCTCGCTGCGATCGCCTTTGGAGGATCGGGTCGTCAGCGAGTCACCGCCTGCCATGGACCCAGCCCGGCGGCCGGGTGTCCCCGAAGTGCCGATCAGGGACACCCCCAACGCATTGCCTGACGCGGCACTCGATCGTCGGGACGTCTCCCGCTCCCCGGCTGCCCCGGCAGCGCCCTCGACTCAGGTGGGGGGCGCTGCCGCTTGCGGCCAGCGGTTGTAACCGATCTCGGGGTCGTTGGACCGATGCAGTCGGATCAGCTCGACTTCCTTGGCGTTCACCTCACGGTCGGTCGCCGTGTCCAACTCCCACAGGTACTGGCGCAGGATCGTGAAGTCACGTAATTGCTCGGGGGTGTGGTCGGCGGCGATGATGTCGCTTGACGCGCTGCCGAAGTACATGGCGCTGCCCGTGAGGTCTTTGCCGGCGTAGATCTTCCCGCTGGGATAGGTGATCTTGTAGACGACCTTCATCCGTCGGAAGCTACTCGCCACCCTCGTCGCCATCTCAGGCGTTGGAATCGGTGCCGTGGACCCCGAACACCGGGCGGATCCCGGCACACTGGCTGGCGATGCCTGAAGGCCACACCATCGCCAAGATCGCCCGCGACCATCAGAAGCTCCTCGGCGGGCGCGTCGTGAACGTCTCCAGCCCGCAAGGTCGGTTCTCCGCCGATGCGGAACGGGTCGACGGCGCCGTGCTCGACCGCATCGAACCCCACGGCAAGCATCTCTTCTACCACTGGTCGACCGGTGAGATCGGGCATGTCCACCTCGGCCTCTTCGGCAAGTTCAGGGTCCACACCGGCGACGAGCGTCCCGAACCGCGCGGCGCGGTCCGGATGCGGCTCGAAGCCGACGCAGCCACGATCGACCTCGCGGGTCCCACGGCGTGCAGCATCGACGATCCGTCCGTTCGACGCGACATCCTCGCCCGACTCGGTCCCGATCCGATCAAGCCGCGGCAGCAGCCGCAGCGGATGTACGACAAGATCGCCAAGTCGTCACGTGGGATCGGCGACCTGCTGATGGATCAGTCGGTGGTCGCGGGAGTCGGCAACGTGTACCGGGCCGAGGCGCTGTTCGTGTGTGGCATCCACCCGTTGCGACCGGGCAAGAACTGCGATCCGGCCGAACTCGAAGCGCTGTGGGCGACGATCACCGGCATGCTGCGCCAGGGCGTCAAGGACGGGCGCATCCTCACCGTGTCGCGAGACGAGTCGGGCATCCCGCGGGGCAAACGGATCCCACGCAGCGAGGCGACCTATGCGTACAAGCGCGACACCTGTCTGCGTTGCGGGACCGAGATCCAGCGACTCGACATCGCGAATCGCACCAGCTACCACTGCCCGACCTGTCAGCCGCGGTGAAGGCTCGTGTTACGCCTGGCACAGCTCCGTGCCGCCGACAAGGCTTGCCACCTGTCCGCTCGACAGGATTCCATCCACCGCCCCGGCCTGGTAGAAGTAGCCGCTTCCGATCGTGGCCGACGGGTACAACGCTCGAACCCGAGTAGCGGTATCTCCGAGGCGTAGACCCCGATCCGTCGCAAGTCCGAGGTCGCCCTCGCCGGGGTCCCAGGCGGAGTAGTAGTACTGCACGAAGGTTCGGCGAGGTGAGATTCGAGCCGTGTCCGGGTCGTACTCGGCGAAGACAACGGTCAGGTTCGACCACCGGACGTACCGCATGAACGGGGTCATGCACTGGTCATCTTGACTGGTCGGGTCGTAGCCGGTCGCCGTCCATCCTCCGTCAGACGTCGGTGGCCCGAACGTCCTCGAGAAGTACTCGAACGCGGCCGTCGCGTCCCGGCCGAAGTCGGCGTCGCCGAGGCCGTCCCACGTCAGCGCGGGGACACGGGTGTCGAGGATGCGGCTGGGTTCACCTACGCTCACACTCGACGCGGAGATCGTCGCCGCGAGGTCGAGAATCACATGGTGAGCAGCACCGACACCGTCGTAGCAGACCGTGCCGTCGCTCCCGACCGTGGCGAACGCCAGATTGGGGTTGGGCGGCGTTCGGGCCGCGAAGTTCACCGAGGAAAAGCGGGCATCCGGATCGCGAACATAGACCGCGGCGTCGTTCGACGACCGCAGTGTTCCGTACCCCCGACCGAGCGCACCCGTGTTCGTGATGTTCACCACGGCGACGTCACCGGGATCAGCGTTCGGGACGGCGACGCAGACCGACGAGGACGGCTGGAGGATTCGGCTCGTGCGGGTGTCGAGCACACGGCGCGGCTCGGATGACGAGAGTCCTGCTTCGTAGATGGTCCCGTTGAAGTCGAGAATCACGTGGTGCGACGAGACGGCTCCGTCATAGCAGATCTTGCCGTCCTGACCGATCGCTGCGAATGCGAGGTTCGGATTCGGAGGTGTGTTCGCGGCGAAGTTCACGGACGAGAACTGCCCGCCCGCCGGCCGGCGGAACACGGGGGTGGCGTCCGACGACCGAAGTGCGCCGTAACCGCGACCCGATGCATTGGTGTTCGTGATGTTGACGACGGCGGTGTCGCCGGGTGCACCGACCGGCACGCGAACACAGACCGACGTCTCGGGAACGAGCGGCGACGCCGACCTCGTGTCGAGCATCCGCGTCGGTTCGCTGGCGTCGATCGCGGCGTTCAGGAGAGTCCCGACCTGGTCGAGAATCACCTGGTGGTCGGAAACGGCACCGTCGTAGCAGATCTTCCCGTCCGTGCCGATCGTCGCGAGGGCGAGATTCGGATTGGGAGGTGTGTCGGCTGCGAAGTTGACCGACGAGTAGCGATCGCCGGCCGAGCGGCTGGGCACCGGGCTGTCGTTCGAGCGGCGGAGCGATCCGTACCCCCGTCCGGCTGCGTGCGTGTTGGTGATGTTGACCACCGCGACGTCACCGGACCGGCCCTGGTCCACCGCGACACACACCGATGCTCCCGCAAGGAGCTCCGCGCTGCCCTTGTCCTCAGCTGCGGCGTGTACGAGACCGGGCTCGTCATTCGCTGTGACGGTGAGGCAGGTCAGGGCGACCACGAGCGCGGCGACCATCGCAGGCTGACGGGTTGCGGCGTTGCCGTCGCGACGTGCTGACAGTCGGGGCGCTCGTACCATCGCCGGAGCATAGCGATGGACCTGCAATGGGCCAGCCCCGCTGACCTGGTCTCAGAGGACCTCGAACCAGACGCCGGTCTGTGCGGTTCCCATGTAGTTGATGTAGATCTCGTCGCCGACCTTGATCTTGCGGGTCGCCGTGATGACGAGCTCGTCGCCGGTCTCGAGCGTGGTCGCGTTCGACTCGTACGAATGGTTGTAGAGCGATCCGTAGCCCAGTGCAAGCGCAGTTCGCCCATCGCCCCAACCGAAGACGTAGCCCTCAGCACCTGACTCGAGATGATCGCCGCGTTCGGGCTCGGCGACCAACATCGGGCACCGTTCGATCTCGTCGCCCTTCTTGAAGTCACGCGTTGCGAACACGCCGCGACCGGCTCCCGTCGGTGAGTTCTTGACCTCGAGTCCAGCTGGCACGATCGAACAGTCAATCAGCTCACTGCGCCCTCCATGCGGGAGCATCGACATCCCCGCGCCAATACGCGAGACGCCGTTCGGCCTCGGGCCGGGCGGCAGGATCCACGAGCGCGACCTTCCACCGCATCAGGGTGGCGGACACCAGGCGAAGCTCGGCAAACGCCTCGGCATGGCGGTCGCCCCGGGCAGACCACCCGTACCCGTCGGAGAATTGTTCATAGACGCCCGGTGGGCCTCCCCAGCGGTCGGTCCAGGTCATCAGCGCAGCATGATCCCAGCCCCTCGGAGCACGACACAGCAGGTCCCAGTCGATGAGGACCGGGCCGTCCACGGTCATGATGACGTTGCCGGGGTGCACGTCGCCATGGCACACGGCGACCGTGTCCGACCCGTCGAAGTCGTCCCATCCTCGGTGACGGTCGACCGCCGACCGGATGCCGGACTCTGCCACCGGGTCGAGGTGCCCGGCAAGATCAGCCAGCAACGTCTCGTGGTCCCACCACGGAAAATCGGTCGGCGATGGCTGCGGCAGGCCGTCGGGAAGTGACGAGGCGGCCATCTCGTGCACGCGGCGCACGGTCGCTCCGACGTGGACCCAGTCGATCGGTGCGTCGACCGCTTCGACGTAGGGCCATGCCGTGACGGCGAACCCGCCGGTCTCGATCGCATGGCCACGCACGCTCCGGACGACACTGATGCCCAGCCCGGCGAGCGTCTCGGCGAGGTCGATCGACCACTGGGGCGAGGCGTTCGGCGTGGACACCCGCAGGACCGTGTCACCACACCGGAAGATGGCGTTCATGCCCTGCCGCAACATGGCCGGCCTCGGGAGTTCCCACTGTCCAGCGGCGTACACGGCAGCATCCGTCGCGCCGGCGACGTCGCTGATGCGACGGTCGACGTACGCCCGGGTCACCGCACCGAGCCGACCGACAGCGGGTCGAGCCCGGGATTCAGCCGGGACGACGGGTCGAACTGCTGCTTGATCCGATCATGCAACTGCCGGACGGCGGCGGGCGGAGCGACGCGAGGCTGCGGCACCGATCGATGCACGACGCCGACACCGACCTGCGCGACGAAGCTGCCCGGCGTCTCGGTTCGGAGGGCACCGAGCTCACTCGGGGCCATCGACCACCGATGGCGGCCGGGCAGGGCAGGCGGCCCGCCGACCTCGGTCAATCCCGAGGCCGACGCGGTGACATCGACATCGTGAGGGTCACCGTCGAGACGGACCCAGGTCGTGGAGCCGTCCCACAGGATCGCGACGGGCCGATACAGCGCCGCGAGCAGTTCGAAGGGGTCGTGTTCGGTCGCGAACCATCGGCTCGAGCGAGGCAGTGGTCGCGTGCGAACGATCACGTCTCCGAAGAACCCGAGCGTGCCCCAGGCGCCAACGAACAGCCGGCACAGGTCGAACCCACTCACGTTCTTCACCGTCGGCCCGCCGGCCTTGGTGACCTTCCCGGATGCAGCGACGTAGTGGGTCTGCAACAACACGTCGCGCATCGGTCCGTGAGCGAGCCGGGTGAGGTCGCTGACACCGCTTGCCAGCGCCCCGCCGATGGTCCCGCCGGCGGGAATCGAGACCGTCTGGCCGACCTCGGCCAGCGCCGCGTGAACATCGTCCATCGGTGTCCCCGCACCGCATTCGAGCACCATCTCCGCAGCGTCGATGCGCGTGATCCCGGCCGGAGCGCTCACGGTTCGAACGCCGTCCACCGCTCCTCCACGGGTCGCTGCGCCTTCGACTGTGACGTCACCAACCGTCCCGACCACCGCGGCGAACTCCTCGACCGTCTGATCCATCAGATCCATGCACCGTCGGGGACCGCGTGGATGTCACCGCACGTCGCCGGATTCGGCAACACCTTGTTCGGGTTGGCGATCAGCTGCGGGTCGAACGCGACACGGAGCGCCTCCTGCGCCGACAGGTCGACCTCGGAGAACATCAGCGGCATCAGGTCACGCTTCTCCAGGCCGATCCCGTGTTCGCCGGACAACACGCCACCGACCGCAACCGAGAACGCGACGATTTCCCGGCCGGCCTCGTGGACCTTGTCGATCATCCCCTCCTCGCGTGCGTCGTAGACGAGCAGAGGATGCAGGTTGCCGTCACCGGCGTGGAACACGTTGATGACGTCGATGCCGTGACGCTTCGTGATCTCGTACACCTTCTCGATCACCTCGGCCAGGCGAGCCCGCGGCACCACGGTGTCGTGCAGGTAGTAGTTCGGCTTGACGTTGGCGACCGCCCCGAATGCGCCCTTGCGGGCCTTCCACAGTTCGGCCCGCTCCTCGTCGTCGGCCGCGACACGGATGTTCGCGACGCCGCGGGCGGACGCGAGCGATCGGATCTGCTCCACCTCGGCGGCGACCTGACCCGGCGGCCCGACACACTCGATGAGCAGGGCGGCAGCCGCATGGGTCGGGAGCCCGGCATGTAGCCACGCTTCGACCGCTTGCAGGCACAGCTGGTCCATCATCTCGACCGCGGCCGGAACGACGCCGGCGGCGATGATGTCGCTGACGAGCTGAGCGCCGTCGGCCACCGAGTCGAACTCCATGAGCATCGTGGCCACGTCGGGGTGGTTCTGCATGAGCCGCACGCACACCTTCGTGGCCACGCCGAACATGCCTTCTGATCCAACGAAGGCACCACGCAGATCGAGGCCGTCAGGTTCGGGCTCCTCACCGCCGAGCATGGCCACCGAACCGTCGGGCAGCACGACTTCGAGTCCGAGGATGTGCGCGCTGGTGACCCCATCGGCGAGACAGTGCGGACCACCCGAGTTGTTCGCGACGTTCCCGCCGATCGAACACGTCTGCTGGCTGCTCGGATCGGGCGCGAAGTGCACCCCCAGGTGGGCGATCTGCTTGGACAGATCGAGGTTGAGCACACCCGGCTCGACCCAGGCTTGACGGTTCTCGGGGTCGACGGAGATGATCCGATTCATCTTCGAGGTCGAGATGACGATCGCCCCGTCGGGCGGCACGGCACCGCCGGCGAGGCCGGTGCCCGAACCGCGGGCCAGGAACGGGACACCGAACCGGGATGCGACGTGGACCGCCGCCTGTACATCGGCGGTCGATTCGGCGAACACGACGACTTCGGCGCGTCCGGTCATATTGGAGGCGTCGCGACGATACAGACGCGTCTCGGTCTGCCCCGACCGGACCCGCGCCGGATCGATCCGTTCACGGAGCGCGTCGACGACCTCGTTCGTCATCGCGTTGGGTTCACTTGGGGCGCATCACGATGACGCGGCCGGATTCGACCTCGACGCCGTCGACGAAGACCTGGTCGCCGGGCGAAACGTGCTCCGACAGCGCCACCAGCCGGCCGTCACGCTTTGCTTTCAGCTCGTCCTCGTGCTGATTCATCGCGTCACGCCCTTCCCGCACGGCGTCGACGACATGCGAAGCGGTGTGCTTGGCACGCTGCGCAGCCGAACGGACGACGCCGGACGGCGACACCTGCGCCGCCTTCTCCTTGACCTTCTTCTTCGCGTAGCCGATGCCGGTGGCACCTGCCGCCACTCCCCCGACGAACCAGGTCAGTCGCTTCATCATGCTCGTTTCCTCCTGCGCTCGGATGGCAATTCGCCGCGGTTGCGGCTCACGTCGATGATGTTCTGCCGGGGCGGACTCTTGCGGCGCAACCGCGCCACGGTTCGGGACGCACCACGGGCGAGCCCGGCGGCCTTGATCGACGGCGACGAGAACGCCGACCGCGCCACGGTCGAGCCCACGGCGTCACCGATCGCTTCGGCCGAGCCGAGCACCCGATCGAAGCGCTCGAGGTCGTGACGCGCCTCGTCGACGGTCTCGCGAGCATCATCAGCCGACATCCGCAGGTCGTCGATGAGCAGACGGGTCTCACCACGCAGGTCGGTGACCTCCTTGCGCAGATCACGCATCGTGTCGAGCACTCGGAGCAGCACCACGATCAGCGCGGCGAAGCCGAGGCTCAGCAGCAGCGCGGCGAGCACCACGACGAGTTCGGCGGCGGTCATGGCGTGCGCTCGTTCATCCGTTCGCCGACCTCGCGCTCGTCACCGAGCATCGATGGTTCGTACCAGCGCCGACCGACCAGCGAGTCGGGCAGGTACTGCTGTGCGACCCAGCCGGTGTCATGGTCGTGAGGATACTGGTAGCCGTCTCCGTGGCCGAGTGCAGCAGCACCCTGGTAGTGCGCGTCACGGAGATGCGCCGGTACCTCGCCGGTGGCTCCGTCGCGTACCGCCGCTCGGGCGTTCCAGATCGCGAGCGCGACCCGGTTGCTCTTGGGAGCGGTCGCGAGGTGGATCGCGGCCTGAGCGAGATTCAGCTGTGCCTCGGGAAGCCCGACGTGCTCGACGGCGTGGGCCGCAGCGACGGCGATCTCGAGACTGCGCGAGTCGGCGAGTCCGACGTCCTCGCTCGCGAAGATCACCATCCGGCGCGCGATGAAGCGGGCATCCTCGCCGGCTTCGAGCATCCGTGCCAGCCAGTAGACCGCGGCGTCGGGGTCGGAGCCGCGCATCGACTTGATGAACGCGCTCACCACGTCGTAGTGGTCATCGCGCCCGTACCGCAGCGCACTGGTGCCGAACGCCGCTTCGACGTGCTCGAGTTGCATCGTCGTGTACTCCGACAGCGCGCACGCGACTTCGAGCGACGTCAGCACCTGGCGACCATCGCCGCCCGACCGTTCGACCAGCAGCGCAACGGCATCGTCGTCGGCGGTGGCGCCCTCGGCCTCGAGCCCGCGCCGCACGAGAGTTGCGATGTCGGAGGGTTCGAGCGGTTCGAGGCGGAAGAGCGTCGATCGGCTGCGGAGCGGGGCGTTGACCTCGAAGAACGGATTCTCGGTGGTCGCGCCGATCAGGGTGAGCGTGCCGTCCTCGACCGCCGGAAGCAGCGCGTCCTGCTGGGCTTTGGAGAACCGATGGATCTCGTCGAGGAACAGGATCGTCCCCTGACCGCGCTCACCGAGCCGCTGACGGGCGCGCTCGATGGTCTCGCGGACGTCCTTCACGCCGGCGGTCACCGCGGAGAGCTGCTCGAACGCACGGTCGGTGGTGCCGGCAACGGCGAGCGCGAGCGTGGTCTTGCCCGTGCCCGGAGGCCCCCACAGGAGGGCCGACGTGAGCCGATCCGACTCGACGAGACGGCGCAGCGGACGACCTGGCCCGACGAGATGCACCTGGCCGACGACGTCGTCGATCGAGCGCGGACGCAGCCGGGCTGCGAACGGCGCACGGGACAGCTTCGCCTGCTCGGCGGCCACAGCGAACAGGTCGTCGCCCATCAGCTCCGTCGTCGAGCAACACTCGGCGATACGACGGACGGCGGAAGTCGACGACCTGGTCGACCAGCCACTCCGGCTTGACCCACTTCCACGACTTGAACTCGACACCGTCGGGCTCGGGCTCGATCTCGTCGTCGACGACGCGGAACGTGAACCACCGCTGGGCCTGACCCATCCGGCCGTTCTTGCGCGGTCCGGTGGGCCATTCGTAGGCAGTCCACTCGGGATACTCCCCGATCAGCTCGACCTGCTCGGGCTCAGCCCGGTCTCCTCGCCCAGTTCACGCCACGCAGCCTCCTCGGGGGTCTCGCCCGCATCGACACCGCCTTGCGGTAGCTGCCATGCACCGGGTACGTCGCTGCGCTCGAACGCCATCACCCGCCCCTTGGTGTCGGTGACGATGGCCACCACGTTGGCGCGAAAATGCATGCAAGCCATACCGGAGGAGCCTAGGACGCTCAGCGGCCGAGGCCGCGGAGCCGATCCTGGACGTCGACGAAGTCGGGAACCTCCTCGGCCACGGCGCCGAACCACCGGCGAGCCGTGATCGTCTCACCGAGCCGGTCGTAGAGGTCGCCGAGCACGTACCACTCACGGAGGTGGTGATCGCGGACGCGCTTCGGGGGCTTGCGCCCATCCTGCATCACGGCGATCGCTCCGGCGATGTCACCCTGGTCGGCGAGTGCGCTCGCCATCACGATGCGGCCCTCCGACATGACCTCCTGGGCCGGCGACGCCGCCTTGATCTGACCCCATACACGCTCGACTGCAGACCAGCGCCGCAGGCCGCGGTATGCGTCGGCGATCACCGGCAGCAGCGCCGGGTTCTCGTGGAGTTCCTGCGCCTGCTGCAACGCCGCAACCGCCGGCTTGTAGCGACCGAGCCGGTACGACGCGAGACCGAGCACCTCCTGTACGGCCGAGACCGTCGGCGCTTCCTTCGCGATCGACGCCGCGATCCGACGGGCCTCGTCGAATCGTTCGCGGTCGAGCGCCTCGGACGCCTGCGCGAGTCGCTCCGACAGGCGACGCCCCGTTGGTTGCCGAGGGCATCGACGAGCTCCGCGCCGATGTCGGGGTCGAGTGGCCGCGGCTCACGGCGCGGCCGTTCGACCGAGCCGGCGCGCGGCGGCCGCCGCGGCGACGTCGCGCACCGAACCCTCGTCGATCCATTCTTCGGTGACACGTTCCTCCGCCCACCGCCGATCGGCATCGGGGTCACGGGGCGGACGGGGACCCCCGCGGCGTTTGTCGACCTCGGCGGCACGCTGTTGTGCAGCCGTCAACGGCTGATCGAGTTCCTCGCGCCACTTCGGTGTGAACTTGTCGCCCTTGCTCTGGCGACGATCCCCGGGACGCCCGCCACCGGAACGACCGGCACCGGGACGGCCGGAGCGCGATCGCCACCCGACGACGACCGTCGCCGGCCGACCGGCCACCCGGTCGGCCATCTGGCGGCCCGAGCCGACGCTCCATCGCCCGGACGCTTGTCGCCCGGGCTGTGACCCGGAGCGGTTGTCGGGCCGACCGCCGCGGCCACCACCAGGTCTCCCGCCCCCGGACGGTCTGCCGGAGGATGATCGGTTCGAACGCTCAGCAGACATGACCCTCCAGGCTAGGGGCAACCGGGCCGGAAAACGACGAAAGCCCCACCGGACTTCTCGTCCAGGTGGGGCTTTCGCAATCGAAATCGGGCGACGTCCTACTCTCCCAGGGGGTCTACCCCCAAGTACCATCGGCGCTGACAGGCTTAACTTCCGTGTTCGGGATGGGAACGGGTGTGACCCTGTCGCTATGGTCACCCAAATCTTGTGTTATCAAAGGGACGATCCCCGATAACTCCAGAGCAAGCACGAGCGTTGTTCAAACCAAGCCCTCGGCCGATTAGTACCGGTCAGCTGAGCGTGTTACCACGCTTACACTTCCGGCCTATCAACGTGATGGTCTCGTCACGGGCCTTACTACGTTTACCGTATGGGAACACTCATCTTCACCCGGGTTTCCCACTTAGATGCTTTCAGCGGTTATCCCTTCCGTAGGTGGCAAATCTGCGATGCCGCTGGCGAGACAACAGACACACTAGAGCTACGTCCGTCCCGGTCCTCTCGTACTAAGGACAGCCGGTGTCAATGTTCCTTCGGTTGCGGAGGATAGGGACCGAACTGTCTCACGACGTTCTGAACCCAGCTCGCGTACCGCTTTAATGGGCGAACAGCCCAACCCTTGGGACCTGCTTCAGCCCCAGGATGCGATGAGCCGACATCGAGGTGCCAAACCTTTCCGTCGATATGGACTCTTGGGAAAGATTAGCCTGTTATCCCCGGAGTACCTTTTATCCGTTGAGCGACCACACTTCCACACGTGATGGCCGGGTCACTATGCCCTACTTTCGTACCTGCTCGACTTGTAGGTCTCGCAGTCAAGCTCCCTTGTGCCATTGCACTCGACGGCTGATTGCCAACCAGCCTGAGGGAACCTTTGGGCGCCTCCGTTACAATTTAGGAGGCGACCGCCCCAGTCAAACTACCCGCCTGGAACTGTCCCTGATCCGGATTACGGACCGAGGTTAGAGATCCAACATACACAGGGTGGTATTTCAACAGTGACTCCACACTAGCTGGCGCTAATGCTTCCAAGTCTCCCACCTATCCTACACAATGCAGGTCAAATCTCAATACCAAGTTATAGTAAAGGTTCACGGGGTCTTTCCGTCCTTCCGCAACTAACGAGCATCTTTACTCGTACTTCAATTTCGCCGGGTCTGTGGTTGAGACAGTGGGGAAGTCGTTACGCCATTCGTGCAGGTCGGAACTTACCCGACAAGGAATTTCGCTACCTTAGGACCGTTATAGTTACGGCCGCCATTCACTTGGGCTTAGGTTCACAGCTTCGCTCCGAAGAGCTAACCGTTCCCCGTGACCTTCAAGCATTGGGCAGGCGTCACAGGGTATACATCGCCTTTCGGCTTCGCACCCTGCTGTGTTTTTGGTAAACAGTCGCTACCCCCTGGTCTGTGCCACCCTCTTCAGCTCGGAGAGTAAATCTCGTCACCAAAAAGGGTCCTCCTTCTTCCGAAGTTACGGAGGCAATTTGCCGAGTTCCTTAACCACAGTTCTCCCGCTCGCCTTAGTATTCTCTACCCGCCCACCTGTGTCGGTATGGGGTACGGGCACCGTGACAGCTCACTGCTGGGCTTTTCTTGGCAGCATGGAATCGATGACTTCGCAGTATGTCGCTCGGCATCGCGTCTCAGTGTTAAGGCCCGATCTCTCAAAAGGGCCCACCTACACGCTTACCCCGGGATAACCATCACCCGGGTTCATCTATCCTCCTGCGTCCCCCGTCAGCTATCCGCCAGCGGCTCGGTCGGTTCGCTCTCCCGAAGGAGAACAGCCCCAACGTTGCCACTCTTGGACCTGGCGCGGTCACGGTGGTACTGGAATATCAACCAGTTGTGCATCGACTACGCCTTTCGGCCTCGCCTTAGCTCCCGACTCACCCTGGGGGGATTAGCCTTCCCCAGGAACCCTTGGGCTTTCGGCGGAGGGGTTTCTCACCCCTCTCTCGCTACTCATGCCTGCATTCTCACTCGATACCGCTCCACGCACCCTCACGGATCCGCTTCTCAGCTGCATCGACGCTCCTCTACCGCTCCTGTGAACCCGAAGGTTCTCAGAAACCCATAGCTTCGGCTCAGGACTTGAGCCCCGTTACATTGTCCGCGCAGGATCACTCGACCAGTGAGCTATTACGCACTCTTTCAAGGGTGGCTGCTTCTAAGCCAACCTCCTGGCTGTCTGTGCAATCCCACATCGTTTTCCACTTAGTCCTGAATTAGGGGCCTTAGCTGATGGTCTGGGCTGTTTCCCTTTCGACCAGCGGAGCTCATCCCCCGCGGTCTCACTGCTGCGCTCTGGAGTATCGGCATTCGGAGTTTGACTGAGTTCGGTAAGCTTGTGGGCCCCCTAGCTCAATCAGTGCTCTACCTCCGACACTGAACACGCAACGCTGCACCTAAATGCATTTCGAGGAGAACCAGCTATCGCCAAGTTTGATTAGCCTTTCACCCCTATCCACAGCTCATCCCCGCAATTTTTAACTTACGTGGGTTCGGTCCTCCACGGAGTCTTACCTCCGCTTCAACCTGGCCATGGATAGATCACTTGGCTTCGGGTCTACAGCATGCGACTCTACGCCCTATTCAGACTCGCTTTCGCTCCGGCTTCCCATCTCTGGTTAACCTTGCCACATACCGTAACTCGCAGGCTCATTCTTCAAAAGGCACGCCATCGCGGCACCACCCCGAAGTGTGACGACGCTCTGACTGTTTGTAAACCAACGGTTTCAGGTACTATTTCACTCCCCTCCCGGGGTACTTTTCACCTTTCCCTCACGGTACTGGTTCACTATCGGTCACCAAGGAATACTTAGACTTATGGGGTGGTCCCCACAGATTCACGCCGGCTTTCACGGTTCCGGCGTTACTTGGGATGACAGTCGAGTAGTACATACATTTCGGATACGGGGCTGTTACCCACTCTGGCTGGACCTTTCCTGATCCATTCTCCTATGCAGCACTTGTAACTCGTGATACTTCTGAAGCAGTATCTACTGGTCCCACAACACCGCACCAGCAACGCCTTCAGGCTTGACACTGGCACGGTTTAGTCTCTACCCATTTCGCTCGCCGCTACTCAGGGTGTCGCGGTTGCTTTCCTTTCCTCGGGGTACTGAGATGTTTCAATTCCCCCGGTTCCCTCCTACTGCCCTATGTGTTCAGGCAGCGGTACCACTCCATGACGAGTGGTGGGTTTCCCCATTCGGACATCCACGGATCGAGGCCTAGTCGACGGCTCCCCGTGGCTTTTCGCAGTCACTCACGTCCTTCATCGGTTCTTGGTGCCAAGGCATCCACCGTTGGCTCTTTGTAGCTTGGAAAGAACAAGATTTTATCTTCTCGTTCGCTGAGCGGTCCGAAGACCGCTCGATACTTACGGGCTGATCCATACGGACCAGCCAATAAAGATGCTCGTGCTTGCTCTGCAGTTCTCAAGGAGCCGCCCATCAGCGATGCCGTCAGAGCACTTCACCGCGCTGCGGTGACGTACTCGAGGCCGCTCGCTGCGGCGTGAAGGATCGAATCCCTCAAAACGGAAGAGAAGACGGTGCCTGACGAGGCTCGTTGCGTGAGGAGGGACCGAATCCCTCAACCCTTGCTCGGTTGACTCGACAGACGCACCAGTGCACCAACAGGTGTGTGTCGTACTGCGTGGAACAAACGTCCACGTTCAGCAGACAGGCACTCCTTAGAAAGGAGGTGATCCAGCCGCACCTTCCGGTACGGCTACCTTGTTACGACTTCACCCCAATCACCGACCCCACCTTCGACGGCTCCCTCCCCGAGGGGTTGGGCCACCGGCTTCGGGTGTTGCCGACTTTCGTGGTGTGACGGGCGGTGTGTACAAGGCCCGGGAACGTATTCACCCTGGCGTGCTGATCCAGGATTACTAGCAACTCCGGCTTCATGGAGTCGAGTTGCAGACTCCAATCCGAACTGAGACCGGCTTTGATGGGATTCGCTCACCCTCGCGGGATCGCAGCCCTTTGTACCGGCCATTGTAGCGTGTTTGCAGCCCTGGGCATAAGGGGCATGATGACTTGACGTCATCCCCACCTTCCTCCGAGTTGACCCCGGCAGTCTCCTGCGAGTCCCCAACATTACTTGCTGGCAACACAGGATAAGGGTTGCGCTCGTTGCGGGACTTAACCCAACATCTCACGACACGAGCTGACGACAGCCATGCACCACCTGTGTACCGCCCCGAAGGACACCCTATCTCTAGAGCTTTTCGGTACATGTCAAACCCAGGTAAGGTTCTTCGCGTTGCATCGAATTAAGCAACACGCTCCGCTGCTTGTGCGGGCCCCCGTCAATTCCTTTGAGTTTTAGTCTTGCGACCGTACTCCCCAGGCGGGGCACTTAATGCGTTAGCGACGGCGCGGATCTCGTTGGTTGAGACCCACACCTAGTGCCCAACGTTTACGGCATGGACTACCAGGGTATCTAATCCTGTTTGCTACCCATGCTTTCGCTCCTCAGCGTCAGTTACGGCCCAGAGCGGCGCCTTCGCCACTGGTGTTCCTCCTGATATCTGCGCATTTCACCGCTACACCAGGAATTCCCCGCTCCCCTACCGCACTCTAGTCACAGTAGTATCGAGTGACCTCTTGAGGTTAAGCCTCAAGTTTTCACACCCGACTGACTGAACCGCCTACGAGCTCTTTACGCCCAATAAATCCGGATAACGCTTGGTGCCTACGTGTTACCGCGGCTGCTGGCACGTAGTTGGCCGCACCTTCTTCTGTAGGTACCGTCATTTTCTTCCCTACTGAAAGCGGTTTACAACCCTAGGGCCTTCTTCCCGCACGCGGCGTTGCTGCATCAGGCTTGCGCCCATTGTGCAAGATTCCCCACTGCTGCCTCCCGTAGGAGTCTGGGCCGTGTCTCAGTCCCAGTGTGGCTGATCATCCTCTCAGACCAGCTACCCGTCGATGCCTTGGTGAGCCGTTACCTCTCCAACAAGCTGATAGGCCGTGAGACCCTCCCGGACCGGCGGACCTTTCAACATCTCCCCATGCGAGGAAATGGTGGTATTCGGTATTAGCAGTCGTTTCCAACTGTTATCCCAAAGTCCGGGGCAGGTTTCTCACGTGTTACGCACCCGTTCGCCACTAAGTCTTCCGGAGCAAGCTCCATGGACTTCGTTCGACTTGCATGTGTTAAGCACGCCGCCAGCGTTCATCCTGAGCCAGGATCAAACTCTCCAACAAAAACGTGGCCGATTGCTCGGCAACGAATGTCAGATGAGCACTTCACCGGATGGAATGTCCGTATGTGTGAAGCGTCCAGCTGTATTTCTTTTGGTCACTCGTGTTCGCGACAGAGCAAGCTCCTGCACTCCGACGAACGACCGGTATCCGTGTTGCTGCCGGCGGGATGCCGACAGCGAAATTGACAGACAGTCTCTCGCAGCACCCCGAGGGGTGCCGACCGGACTGCCCGCACTGGCGTTCTGTCTTCTCTTCCGTTTTCAAGGAGCCGAAGCTCGGAATGCGCTCTACGCTGGGCAGTTGCCGGTGCGTGGCGTTGATTCCTGCGCTTTTCCGGTGGCGATTGCCTCCGTGAAGCGAGTAGCTAAGCTAACGCAGCCGAAACGGCGCCGCAACCTCCGTCAGGAAATAATTTCGAGGAGGTGGTGGTGCTTCTTGCCGCGGCGCAGCAGCAGGTACTTCCCGTGGAGCAGTTTCTGGCCGCTGAGCTGGTCGTTCGCGGTCAGCTTGACCCCGTTGACGGAGTAGGCATTCTGGTCCAGGTGCGACGCGCGTCACCATTCGACGACGCCAGTTCGGTGGCCACCAGGACCGCGACCAGATCGTCGAGTTCTGCGGCCCGCACCCGGGTCATCGGGATCTCGCCGGCGAGCATCTCGAACGCAGCCGCCGAGGCCCCGGTCGGATCGCTCGCGAACAGCACGTCGGCGGCTTCGTTCGCGGCCGCCGCCGCATCGGCGCCGTGCACCAGGGTGACCATGTCGTCGGCGAGTGCACGCTGCCCGATCCGGCGGTGCGGCGCCTCGGCGTGCTCGGCGGCGATCGCCTCGATCTCGTCGACGGAACGGAGCGAGAACGTGAGCAACTGCGCGCGCACGACATCGTCGGGTGTCTGCATCCAGTGCTGGCGGAAGGCGTAGGCGCTGGTCTTGTCGGCGTCGAGCCACACCCGGGCCCCCGTGGTCTTGCCGAGCTTGGTGCCGTCCGATGCGGTGAGCAGCGGCCACGAGAACGCGTGGACCGCGGTCTGGCGCTTGCGGCGGATGAGGTCGACGCCGGAGATGATGTTGCCCCACTGGTCCGAGCCACCGACCTGGATCACGCACCCGAGGTTGTCGTGCAGCCAGAGGTAGTCGTTGGCCTGCAGCAGCATGTAGCTGAACTCCGTGAAGCTGATCCCGTGCTCGGAGTTGATCCGGACCTTCACGCTCTCGCGGGCGAGCATCTGGTTCACGGTGACGTGTTTGCCGACGTCTCGGAGGAACTCGAGGATCGAGATCGGCTGCGTCCAGTCCCGGTTGTCGACGAGTACGCCGCGCGCGGGGTCGGTCAGATCGACGATCCGGCCCAACTGCTCCTTGATGCACGCGACGTTGTGGTCGAGCATCGCGTCGTCGAGCAGATTTCGTTCCTCGGACCGCCCGCTCGGGTCGCCGACCATGCCGGTCGCCCCGCCGGCGAGGGCGATCGCCCTGTGGCCTGCGTCCTGGAACCGCCGCAACATGATCAACCCGATCAGGTTGCCGACGTGCAGGCTGTCGGCGGTCGGATCACAGCCGTAGTAGATCCCGACCGGACCCTTCGCAACCTGCGTCCGCAGGTGGTCACGGTCGGTCGAGTCGTGGATCAGCCCACGCGCCTCGAGATCTGCGATCAGATCGTCGTTCGACGAGCGTCATATCCGCCCGACAGTAGTGTCGGACGGTGCGCGACCCGTGGAACGATTCCGAACTGGTGCGGCGCTTCCGGTCGCAGGCGCCGTACCGCCCTCGCCCGGGCACCGTTGAATGCGGCGCTCTGCTGCGTGATCGCCGGCGATCGGTCAGCTCCACGCGCTGCTCGGCCATGCGCCGCGCACCCAACAGCAGCCGGTGCTCCTGCTGGCCGCCATCCACTTCCTGGTGCTCGACGAGGCGGATCATCCGCTCGCCGACTGGTACCCGAACCTGACCGCCGACGCACGTGACCCGGCAGACCCGGCGCTCGCCGGCACGCTGATCGACTTCGTGCACGAGCGAGTCGCCGGCGATCCTCGACGTGCTCGGTCGACGCGGCGGGTCCAGACCAATGAGGTGGGCCGATGCGCGCTCTTCCTCCCGGCCACCGATGGCCATCGTGGCCGACGAGGACGGCCCGATCGCTCGCCCACGTCGACATCGGGTGCAGTGCCGGGTTGAACTTGCTCATGCCGCACTTCGCCTACCGCTACGACGACGGGCCGGTCATCGGGCGCGGGCCAACCACGCATCGACTGCAGCACCCGGGGAGCGGGCCCGGTTCCCGAGGCGATTCCGACGATCGTCGACGCCCAGGGCGTCGACCTCGACCCGCTCGACGTCACGAACCCCGCCGACGCACGCTGGCTCGCAGGCGTGCTGCTGGCCCGATCAGATCGACCGGTTCGAGCGTCTGGCTGCTGCGATCGACCTTGCTCGGCGACACCCGCCGCACGTCCGACGTGGCGATGCACTCGGGCTGATCGGCGAACTCGTCCACGACGCCTCGCCGTCGGGCCATCCGGTCGTCACCACGTCCTGGGTCCTCAACTACCTCGTCGCCGACCGTCGACGCTCCTTCGTCGAGCACCTGGACGCGACTCGGACGCGACACCGACTTCAGCTGGGTGATCGCCGAATCACCGGCACAGACACCTGAGCTGCCCCATCCCATCGACCTGGTCGGCGAATCCACATCACCGCGCTGACACTCGTCGAGCTGGCGCGACGGCGACCGCACCGTTCGGAACCTCGCCACCTGCCACCCGCACGGCTACTGGATCCACTGGCGTTGACCACCGGGCTGCCCGGTTCGGGGCGTGACCGACGCGCGTCGGTACCGTCGCTCGGAGGTGACGATCGACGAGCTGACCTTCGACCCCGACGCCCTGCGCGAGAAGTACCGCCGCGAGCGGGACAAGCGTGTCCGTGAAGACGGCAACGAGCAGTACACCGAGGTCGCCGGCGAGTTCTCGAACTTCGTCGACGATCCCTACATCGACGAGCGGATCGAGCGGGAGCCGCTCACCGACGACACCGACGTGATCGTCATCGGCGGCGGCTTCGGCGGCCTGCTCGCCGGCGCACGGCTCCGCGAGCACGGCGTCACGAGCATCCGGCTGATCGAGAAGGGCGGCGACTTCGGCGGCACGTGGTACTGGAATCGCTACCCGGGCGCGATGTGCGACGTCGAGTCGTACGTGTATCTTCCGCTGCTCGAAGAGCTCGAACTACGTGCCGAGCGAGAAGTACGTACGCGCCGCCGAGATCCTCGCCCACAGCCGTGCGATCGGCGAGCACTACGACCTGTACGCACAACGCCTGCCTCCAGACCGAGGTCACGGCACTGCGCTGGCGACGACCGACGAACAGCGATGGATCGTGTCGACCAACCATGGCGACGAGATGCGGGCCCGGTTCGTCGCCATGGCGAACGGACCGCTGCACCGCCCCAAACTGCCCGGCATCGAGGGCATCAACGACTTCGCCGGCCACACGTTCCACACCAGCCGGTGGGACTACGACTACACCGGCGGCGGACCCGACGGCGGCCTCACCGGGCTCGCCGGCAAGCGGGTCGGCATCATCGGCACCGGCGCCACCGCCGTGCAGTGCGTGCCGCACCTCGGCGAGGGTGCGGACGAGCTGTACGTCTTCCAGCGCACGCCGTCGTCGATCGACGTCCGCAACAACCGCCCGACCGACCCCGACTGGGCGGCATCGCTCGAGCCGGGGTGGCAGACCGAGCGGATGCAGAACTTCAACGCGCTCGTGTCCGGGCAGCCCCAGCCCGTCGACCTCGTCGACGACGGCTGGACCGACATCATCGGCAAGCTGCTCGTGCGCATCCAACGCGAGGGCCAGGACGCCGATCTCTCTCCCGAGGGCATCGGGCGCTCGATGGAGCTCGCCGACTTCGAGAAGATGGAGGAGATCCGACGCCGCGCCGCAGGAGATCGTCGACGACCCGGCCACCGCCGAAGCACTCAAGCCGTGGTACCGCCAGTTCTGCAAACGGCCGTGCTTTCACGACGACTATCTGCAGGCGTTCAACCGGGCGAACGTCACCCTCGTCGACACCGACGGGCGCGGGATCGACCGGATCACGACACGGCATCGTGGCCAACGGCGTCGAGTACCCGCTCGACTGCATCGTGTTCGCCACCGGGTTCGAGGTCGGTACCGACTACTCACGCCGCGCCGGCTACGAGGTCACCGGTCGCCTCGGCGAGACGCTCACCGAGAAGTGGGCGGGTGGGATGGAGACGCTGCACGGCATCTTCAGCCACGGCTTCCCCAACCTGTTCATCATGAGCCCCGGTCAGGCCGGCTTCACCGTGAGCTTCCCGCACCTGCTCGGCGAGCAGGCCGACCACATCGCACACGTCGTCGACCATGCACTGGCCCACGACATCGCGACGGTCGAGGTCACGCCCGATGCCGAGCAGGAATGGGTCCAGACCGTGATCGACAAGTCCCGGGTCTCGCTGCCGTTCCTCGAGTCGTGCACGCCGGGCTACTACAACAACGAGGGCCAACCGGAGAAGCGTGCGGCGCAGAACTCGACCTACGGCGGCGGGTCCATCGAGTACTTCCAGATCCTCGCCGACTGGCGTGACGAGGGTTCGTTCCCAGGTCTGGACCTCGCGTGAGCTGGTTGGACTCGCTCGACGACCTGACGACCATCGGAGCCATCGAGGCGGACGAGGGCATCGCGCTCGTCACGCTCGACCGGCCGGAGCGCCTCAATGCGATCACGTCGACGATGATCACCGAACTCGATCGGGTCGTCACCGCCGTCGACCTCGATCCCGCGCTCCGCGCCGTCATCGTCACCGGAGCCGGTCGCGGCTTCTGCGCCGGTCTCGACCTGCAGTCGCAGGGCGTCGCGCCCGGTCGCCGACGACGTCCGGTCGACCGTGGCGGGGTTCATGTGGCAGGACCACCTGGCCACGCTGCACGAACGCATCCATCGATCGCGCAAGCCCTGGATCGCTGCGGTCAACGGCGCCTGCGTCGGTGGTGGGTTCGCACTGGCTCTCGCCTGCGACATCCGCACGGCATCGCCCGCGGCGACCTTCGGTGCCGTGTTCCTCAAGATCGGCGTGTCGAACTGCGACATGGGGACGAGCTACTTCCTCCCCCGCCTCGTCGGGGCGTCACGCTCGGCCGAACTGCTGCTCACCGCCCGGATCTTCGATGCTGCCGAAGCCGACACGATCGGGCTGCTCACCTCGCTCGACGACGATCCCGTTGACCGTGCGCTCGACACGGCTCGACTGATCCGGGCGAATGCCCCGTTCGGCACGTGGATGACGAAGGAGACGATGTGGCAGACGGTCGATGCGCCGTCGCTGCGTCACGCCCTCGACATCGAGAACCGGACGCAGATCATGTGCAGTGCGAACGGCGACATCACCGAAGCGCGGCGCGCGTTCGTCGAGAAGCGACCCCCGGAGTGGGGCTCCCTCTGACGGATCAGTCCGTGTTCAAGACGTCTGCTGCACCCCGAAGCTCGCCGAACAGGATGTCGCCGAAGCCCGCCTCGTAGGCGATCTCCGGGTGGGCGCGGACCGCTTCGTCGAGCCGGTGGGCGTCGTCGCCGACGAGAATCCGCCAGCGGTCGTTGCGCACGCCGTCGAGGATCACGGTCGCCGCCTCGGCGGCGGTCGTCGGTGCCATGTCGTGGAACATCTGGTCGGCGAGCTTGCCGAGCTCGCGCTCCTCGTCGGTGAGGTCACGCGAGCCGTAGTTCATCGAACTCGCCACGATGTTGGTGCCGATGTGTCCGGGCATGACGACCGAGCAGTGCACGTGCGGCGCGTTCACGGCCAGGTCGGTGATCAGCGCCTCGGTGAAGCCCTTCACGGCGAACTTGGCAGCCGAATAGGCGGTGTGCGGCCGATCGGCACCGATCGACGCCCAGAAGCCGTTGACGCTGGAGGTGTTGACGATGTGGCCCTCGTCGGACTGCACGAGTGCATCGAGAAACGCCAACGTCCCCCAACGGACCCCGTGGAAGCAGACGTCGAAACAGCGGTCCCACGACTCGCGCGTGTCGGTGAAGATCGAGCCGCCGCCGCTCAGGCCCGCGTTGTTGAAGAGCAGGTTGACGTGATCCGAGTCGTGCGCTGCGAGCACCTCGTCGCGGAACACGAGCATGGCAGCCTCGTCGCTCACGTCGGCCGTGTGGGTCGAGATCCGGACGTCGGATGCCGGCGCCGCTGCCCGAGCTCGGGTCGCTGTCTCGGCCATGTTCTCCTCCGAGAGATCGCACATCGACACGTGCGCGCCGGCCGCTGCCAGTTGGACGGCGAGTTCACGCCCCATTCCGGTGCCGCCACCGGTGATGACGGCGATCTTTCCCGCGAAGTCCTGCACGCTGCGAAGCTACGACAACTCGGACGCGAGCGACGAAGCGCCGGTACCGTCGCCGGCGATGAGCGCCACCTCCCGATCGAAGCTCGTCGTCGGGTCGTCGGCGGTCACGTTCCTGTCGTTCGCGATGCCGGTGTCGATGCTCGGCGTGATGTGGCCCGACGTACGCGAGCGCTTCGGGCAGTCGCTCGGAACGCTCGGCGTGGTCTCGCTCGTCTACGGGCTGTCGCGGATGTCGACCTCGGGGTCGGGCCGTCTTGCCACACGCCGATTCGGCATCGGTGCGTGCTTCCTGGCGGCTCTCGTCGGGCTGATCGCGGCCGATCTCGTCGTTGCGAGCGCCACCTCCTGGACCATGTTCCTGCTCGGCGTCTCGGGCATCGGCGTCGTGTCGGGGCTCCTCGATTCGGTCGGCGCTGGAGTCGTCGCCACACTTGGCGACGTCGGCGATGCCGGAGTCATCCATGGCTTCTACGGAGTGGGTGCCACCATCGGCCCGCTCGTCGTCGCACTCGTGCCCGACTGGCGATGGTCGCTCGTGGTCGCCGCCGTCTTCGCCGTCGCAGCACTTGCGGTGGCCGTCCGGGCCCGCGCCGAATGGCCTCCACCGCCTGCCGACACCGAACACGACGACGCGGGTCGGCCACCCACCAAGGCCACGGTCGTCTCGCTCACCGTGTTCTGCGCCTTCGTCGCACTCGAGGTGACGATCGGGAACTGGTTGTTCACCTACCTCGACGAAGGACGATCGATCTCCGAAGGCATCGCCGCGGTGGCCGTCTCGGGCTTCTGGGGCGGCACGATGACCGGCCGGCTCCTGCTGGGCTCGCCTCGAATTCGCGAGACCATCGACCGGGTCGGGCTGATTCCCTGCGCCCTCGTGTCCGCAACCGGAATCGCCTTCGCCACCGTCGCTCCTTCCGTGATCGTGATCGCTGCGGCGGCACTCGCCGGGCTCGCGCTCGCTCCGTTGATCCCGACGCTCTCGGCGCGCACCGCACATCGTGTCGGCGTCGCCCACGCCCAACGGGTCGCCGGGTGGCAACTGCTCGCCGCCAATGTCGGTGCGATCGGCGTGCCGTCACTGACGGGTGTGGTCGTCGACCGGACCGGCCCCGGAGCGGTGATCGTCATCGCGCTACTGGTCTACGTGGCCGGTGTTCCTGCGCTGCTCGCAGCCCGCCGCCTGGGCTGACCGGCGCACGGCGTTCGGGTGCCGGCGGGCGGTGAACGGGACGGCCGATATCTCGTTGTAGCGCGCACCGGCGGCTCAAAGCCCGACACACCGCATGTCATCGACCTCGCGCCGGGGTGAGCGATCACTGCGAACGTGACCGCCGCAGCGTGACCGACGTTGAGCGAGTCGACGTCGGTCGAGATCGAGATCCGCACGCGATGCGTCGCACGCGTCCATCGTCTCGACCTCCAGCCCATGGCCCTCCACGCCGAAAACGGCTGCGACCCGATCGGGAACGTCCATGTCCCAGAGGTCGACCGCGTCAACATCGGGAGTGAGGGCCCAGGTCTCGAAGCCGGCGTCGCGAAGCGTGTGCAGGGCGCCCGGCCAGTCCTCGGCGCCTGCGCGGGCCACCGGGACGTGCAGGATCTCACCCATGCTCACTCTGACCGTACGCCGCTGGTACGGATCATTGCAGGTGGGGCTGATGACCATGCCGTCGATGCCAAACGCACGCGACGCCCGAGCGATTGCGCCCACATTCTGATCGTCGTTGAGCGCTTCGAGCACAACCAGACGCCGGCTCGTGCTCGCCAACTCGGCAACGGTCGGCATGGGTGCGCGGAAGGCCGACGCGAGGCAACAGCGGTCCATGTTGAAGCCAACGACCTCGGCCAGGACTGCTTGCTCGGCAACATAGACCGGCACCCCGGCCATCTCCGGCCGAGACATCGTGGGAACGAACCGCCTGACACGTTTCGGGTGGAGCAGAACCGAACGCATGCGATGCCCCGAGTCGAGCATCCGGTCGATCGGGACATATCCCTCGCCCAGGAAATATTCGTCGCGTTCCATCTCGGCACGCACCGCAATGCTGTTCAGGTCCCGATAATCGTCGAGACGCGGATCAGCGGGGTCAACGACGTACGTGACACCCTCGACCCCGCTGCCGTCGCCACTCAACGCTGCAGCGACGTGGTCTGTGGTCATCGGCCCATCAGCTCGCCGAATGCTGAGCAGTTGGGGTTCTCGCACATCGATCGCTCACCGGGCGCCTCAGGTGGCAGTGCGCTCACGCCGCACGCAGTGCAGATCGGTGAAACATCGCCATCGTCAGTCTCGTCCCACAGGTCACTCATGGCGTCAGTGTCGCTGCCGTCGCGGCGTTTCGTTCGCCGCTCGAACACCCTGAACCGCTCAGCCAGACGAAGACGACGACAAACTCTCGGGCCTGACGCCTGCTGGGCGATCTCCTCGCCCAGCGGAGCGAACGTGGGCGGTCGAGTCTCGACGCGCGAACCCGGGGGCTGCACGAGCGGGCTGACAACGGATCTCCTCGAGAAGGGAACGCGTCACAACGCGCGCACGCGAGTGAACGCGTGCCCTGACGTGCTGGTGACCACCAGACCGCGCGGTGATCGGCCCCATCTAGTATCGGGGGCAAGGGCAGGCCCACACGCGGAGGCGACATGACCGATGACCATCTGAGCGACATGGAAGCGATGATGTGGAACGTCGAACGCGATCCGTGGCTCGACCCCAACGGTGGCGGCATCGCCATCTACGACCGGCCGCTCGACATCGATGCGTTCCGACGGTCCGTCAAACGAGCCGTTGCCGATGTTCCACGGCTTCGGCAACGGGTGGCGCCGGGTCTCGGGCCCCTGTCCTCCCCACGCTGGGTGCACGATCACGAGTTCGATCTCGATTGGCACGTTCGTCGCATCGGTGCGCCCGGTACCGGATCGCTGCGAGAACTGCTCGACTACTTCACCCCCTGGCTGCAGGACTCGTACGACCACACACGACCGCTGTGGATGTACGTGGTCGTCGACGGGCTGGCCGACGGTCGCAGCGCGCTGCTCTCGAAGATCCACCACACCGTCGGAGACGGCGAGACCCTGGTGAAGATGTCACTGGCCTACACGACCACCGAACGCGACACCGCTCCTCCGGATGACATCGACCTCGACGCCGTCATCGCGAACGACCCGGTCGACGACGACGGGCTCGTGGCGACCGCCCGGGATGCGATCGGTCAGAGCCTGCGTCGACCCGCCGAACTCGGCCGGCGAGCACTGCGCAGCGTGCTCGACCCGGCGTCGGTGGTGCGTGCACGGTCGGAGGCGACCGATCTGTTGAAGACGGCCAACGAGCAGATGCACCCTGCAGGTTCGGACCTGTGGCGACACCGATCCAGACGCCGCCACGCAGAGGCGTTCAGTCTTCGGTTCGAAGATGTGCACGAGGCGGCCCACGCCCTGGGCGGAACGATCAACGACTTCTTCCTCGCCGGAGCGGTCGAGGCCAGTGTGCGGTACCACGAGCAGTTCGGTAGCGCCCCCGAGAAGTTCCACATGACGCTCGTGGTCAACACCCGCACCGGCGGCGACGACGGGGCCAACGCGTTCAGTCCGGTACCGGTCGAGGTCGCCGGCGGAGCGATGACGTTGAACGAACGATTCAGCGAGATCCATCAACTCGTGCGCGCCAAGCGCTCCGAAGTCCACGGAGCCGGTCCGCTCGCTGCCATGGCCTCGGTGGCGAACATGTTGCCGATCCCGGTGATGACAGGGCTGGCCCGCGAGCAGGCCGGCCACATCGACTTCGCCACCAGCAACCTGCCCGGCTACCGGGGTGAGGCGTTCGTGGCCGGTGCCAAGACGCTGCACTCCTACCCGTTCGGGCCGGTCGCGGGGACGGCGTTCAACCTCACGATGATGTCGACGAACGACATGCTCGACCTGGGCATCAACATCGATCCGGCCGCGGTCACCGATCCCGCGTTGCTGGCAACACTCCTCGAAGCTGCGTACGGCGACCTCCTCGCCGCCGGTTGACCTGCCGGGTACCCGACCCGACTGCGCGGTGAGGGAACCTCCGCCGTGGCGGTAGTTGGCCCACCGGCTACGTGGGGCGTGGCACGCGAAATCGCAGTGGCGCGTCGACCGCCTTGCTGATCCCGATCCGGGGTCCGACGAGCGGTTCGATCGGCGGAGGCGTTCCCTCGTCGACGATCGAGATGTGCGATTCACCGACGAGGTCGACGCCGTCGTCGCCGAGGTCGATGCCCAGCGCCTGGCACAGCTTGCCCGGTCCGTTCGTCAGCTCGCGATCAGGACGGTTGCGGCGACCCCGCATCAGCTCGACGCCCTCGATCGGGCGGACCGCACGGAGCAGCACCGCCTGACCGCTCCCGACCTGCCCGGTCACCACGTTGGCGCAGCGATGAATGCCATAGCTGAGGTAGACGTACAGGTGACCCGCCGGGCCGAACATCACACGGTTCCGATCGGTCGAACCGTTGAATGTGTGACTCGCCGGATCGTCGGGCAGATAGGCCTCGGTCTCGACGATCCGACCGGATGCCACGACACCGTCGACCTCGACGCGCAACACCTTGTTGAGCAACTCAGGCGCGACCGCGTTCGCCTCGCGGGTGAACCACGCTCGCTCCAGCACTGCTCAGCCGAACGAGGCGAGCGCCCGGATCGACAACATCTCGGCGCGCAACATCTCGCGGTACGACGCCACCTGCTCGTCCCGAGCGGCCGGGCCGGCCGCTCCACGACTCGTTCGCATCTTCACGCCAACGCCCGGTTGAACCAGCGCTGCGCCCTCGTCGCCGAGGCGAGGATCTGCAGCAACGAGATCGGCGAGCGAGCCGGCTCCGGCCAAGCATGCCTGGACGTGCGCACCGACGACGGCATGGGCCTCGCGAAACGGCATACCACCACGCACGAGGTACTCGGCGAGGTCGGTCGCAGCCATCGTCTCCTCGTCGGCAGCCGCCTGCATCCGTTCGGTGTCGAAGGTGGCCGTTGCGATCATGCCGGTGAGCGCCGCCACCGCGAGCGTCACCTGTTCGACCGAGTCGAACAACGGCTCCTTGTCCTCCTGCAGGTCGCGGTTGTAGGCCATCGGCAGGCCCTTGAGAGTCGCCAGGAGGCCCGTGAGATTTCCGATCAGCCGCCCGCTCTTGCCGCGCGCCAACTCGGCGATGTCGGGATTCTTCTTCTGCGGCAGCATCGACGAGCCGGTTGCGTAGCCGTCATCGAGCCGGGCAAAACCGAATTCACCCGATGTCCACAACACCCACTCCTCCCCGATGCGCGCCAGGTGGATCCCGACCATCGCGAGGTCGAACACGGCTTCGGCCACGAAGTCGCGATCGCTCACGGCGTCGAGGCTGTTGTCGAACGCCTTGGCGAACCCGAGATCGGCCGCGTTGCCGACGGGGTCGAGCGGGAGCGACGAGCCGGCGAGAGCCCCGGCGCCGAGCGGCGACACGTCGAGACGATCGATCGTGTCGAGGAGGCGACTCACGTCCCGACCGAGGGCCCAACCGTGCGCCATGAGGTGATGGGACAGCAGCACCGGCTGCGCGCGCTGGAGGTGCGTGTAGCCGGGCAGGTAGGTGTCGCCGGCCTCGAGTGCCTGGTCGAGCAGCGCCTCCTGCATCTCGACGAGGCGCAGGGCCACGTCACGGAGCTCACGCTTGCACCACAATCGGAGGTCGGTGGCGACCTGGTCGTTGCGGGACCGGCCCGTGTGCAGCTTGCCGCCGGCCGGAGCCAACTCGGTGACCCGCCGCTCGATCGCCGTGTGGATGTCCTCGTCGCTGTCGGCGAACACGAACAGGCCGGTGTCCATCTCGATGCCCACGTCGTCGAGGGCCTCGAGGACGCCGTCACGCTCGGCCTCGGTCAGCAGGCCGACCCGCGCCAGCCCGCGCACGTGTGCCTTCGACCCGGCGATGTCGTCACGCCACATCCGTTGGTCGTACGGGAGGCTGACCGTGTAGGCGAGCAGCGACTCGGACGGGCCACCGGTGAAGCGGCCGTGCCAGAGGGTCCTGGCCTGTGCCGGCAGTTCTCCGTCGCGGGCGAATTCGTGTTGGTCGTCGAGATCCATGGAGTTCCTGTCAGTCGATTCCGGCGAGGAGGCGAAGCTGGGCGGCCAGTTGCGAACCGTCGGCGTCGGCAGAGATGCACATGAGGGTGTCGTCGCCGGCCACGGTGCCGAGCATCCCCTCGACACGACTGCGGTCGAGCGCGGAGGCGACGACGTGGGCGCAGCCCGGAGGAGTTCGGAGCACGACGATGTTGCCGGATTGGGCGACTTCGGCGACCCACTCCCCCATCACGCGCCGCAACTGGTCGAGCGGAGCGAGACGGTCTGGTTCGAACTGCGGGATGGCGTAGACGGTGTTGCCGCTCGCGACGCGCACCTTGACCGCTCCGATGTCGTCGAGGTCGCGCGAGACCGTCGCCTGCGTGGCGTCGATGCCCTGCGATGACAGGAGCTCGATCAGCTCGGGCTGGCTGGTCACCTCGTGTTCGCCCACGAGCCGCGCGATGGCTGCCTGGCGTTGCACCTTGGTTGTCATCGGGGCACTCCCGACAGGATGAAGGCGAGCGCAGCGCGAGCGGCATGCATGCGGTTGTGGCCCTGCTGGAAGACCGCTGACTGCGGTCCGTCGATCACATCGGCGGTCACCTCGAAACCGCGGTACGCCGGCAGGCAGTGCATGAACACGGCGTCGGGCGCCGCCGCAGCCATCACGGCGTCATCGACCGTGTAGCCCTCGAACGCCCGGCGTCGGGCGGCCTTCTCGTTCTCCTGGCCCATCGACACCCAGGTGTCGGTGTGCACGGCGTTGGCGCCCTCGACCGCCTCGACGGCGCGGGTCACCTGTTCGATGGTCCCGGTGCCGATCATCGACAGCCGCTCGAGTTCGGCCTCGTCGGCGTCGAAGCCTCGCGGACACCCGAGCCGGACGTACATCCCCAGCAGCAGTGAGATCTCGGTGAGTGACCGGGCGACATTCGCGTAGTCGCCCACGTAGGCCACGGTCTGGCCGGTCAGCACCCCGAGGCGTTGCCGCATCGTGAGCGCATCGGCGAACGCCTGCAGCGGATGGGAGAGATCGGAGAGCATGTTGACGACCGGCACCTCGGTGCCGTCCTCGTCGAGCGCCGCCGCTGCTCGCGCCACGGTTGCATGGTCGAACACGCGAGCGGCGATGACCGAGTGGTACCCCGCCATGATCCGAACCACGTCCTCGACCGGTTCACGGGTGTCGAAACCGACTTCCTCCCCCCGGGTGTACACCGGATGGCCACCGAGCTGGACGACCGCCATCTCCATCGAGTGGCGGGTCCGATTCGACGGCTTCTCGAAGATCAGAGCAGCACCCTGCCCGGCGAGCGGACGATCCAGCGACTCGACCGGCTGCTCTGCCAGATCGAGGATCGTGGCGATCTCCGCGGCCGTGAAGTCGGTGACGTCGAGGAGGTGGCGGGTCATGAGGCGGCCTCGTGGAGCTGGATGTTCAACGCATCGTCGATCATCGCGATCGCCTCGTCGAGTTCGTCGTCGGTGACGGTCAAGGGCGGGAGGAGACGAATCGTCGTCGGGTTCACGGCGTTCACGATCAACCCTTCGTCGAGCAGATCGGCGTAGGCCCGCTTGGCATCGAGACCGTCCGCCAGCTGCACACCGAGCATGAGTCCGGCGCCACGCACCCCGGTCACACCGCGCAATGCCATGAGGCCATCGACCAGGTGGGCACCTTTGCGTTCGGCCAGCGCGGGCGCATCGAGTCGCTGCATCTCGTCGATCACCGCGTTGACGGCCGAGCAGGCGATCGCCGTCCCCGAGTAGGTGCTGCCGTGGTCACCCGGCTCGAACGCTGCCGCCACATCGGTGCGCGCCCAACATGCGCCGACCGGCATGCCGTTGCCCATCGCCTTCGCCATCGTGACGACATCGGGCGACACTCCGGAGTGCTCGAACCCGAACCACCGTCCGGTCCGGGCGAAGCCGGTCTGGATCTCGTCGACCATCATCAGCGCGCCGACCTCATCGCAGAGGTCACGGACCGCGCGGAAGTACTCCTCGCTGGCGGGATGCACGCCGCCCTCGCCCTGGATGGGCTCGATGAGCACCGCCGCAACCGACCCGTCGACAGCGGCACGCATCGCGTCGATGTCGCCCCAGGCGACGTGACGGAAGCCGTCGGGCATCGGCTGGAACGGTTCGTGTTTGCTGGGCTGACCGGTCGCGGCGAGGGTCGCGAGGGTCCGGCCGTGGAAGCTCCCGAGGGTGCTGACGACAGTGTGCCGGCCGCGTCCGCCGTGTTTACGGGCCAGCTTGATGGCGCACTCGTTCGACTCGGCACCCGAGTTGGTGAAGAAGAGCTGCCCAGCGTGGCCGGTGGCGTCGCGGAGCAACGTGTTGATCTTGACGGCGGCCTCGGTCGCAACCGGATTGGCGAAGAAGTTGGAGACGTGGAGCAACTGATCGGCTTGGTCGGCGATCGCCTCCGCGACGATCGGATTGGCGTGGCCGAGCGACACCACCGCGATCCCGGCGAGGAAATCGAGGTACCGCTTGCCGTCGGAGTCCCAGAGCTCGGTGCCTCGACCGCGGTCGAACATGATGGCCGGCGGGCCGAACACCGGCATGAACGGACAGGCGTCCATGGGTGCGTGGTGGAAAGCGTGAGAGTTCATGAGGGCATCACCATGGTTCCGATTCCGTCGTCGGTGAACAGTTCGAGCAGCAGGACGTGGGCGATTCGCCCGTCGAGGATGTGGGCGCGTTGCACGCCGTTGCGGACGGCCTGTTGGCAGCTGCCGACCTTCGGGATCATCCCGCCCGCAATGATGCCGTCCTCGATGAGCTGATCCAGATCGTCGGCCGTCGTCTGGCGGATCAGGCTCGCAGGATCGTCGATGTCGGAACGCAGGCCCTCGATGTCGGTGAGGTAGATCAACTTCTCCGCATCGAGCGCCTCGGCGATCACTCCGGCAACCGTGTCGGCGTTGATGTTGAATGCCTGGCCGGTCTCGTCGGACCCGATCGTGGCGATCACGGGAATGAATTCGTCGTCGAGGAGGCCGTTGATCACGCCGGGATTGATCTCGGTGACGTCGCCGACGAACCCCAGCCGCTCGTCGCGGGTCTGCGCCCGGATCAGGCCCCCGTCGACCCCTGACACTCCGACGGCGTAGTTGCCGTGGACGTTGATCGCGGCCACGACCTGCGGGTTCACCTGTCCCTTGAGCACCATCCGGGCGATGTCGACGGTCTCGGCGTCGGTCACCCTGAGCCCATCGACGAACTCGGTGTCCTTGCCCAAGCGGGCCATCATCGCGGAGATCTGTGGACCGCCACCGTGGACGACGACGGGCCGCATTCCGACCAGGCGCATCATCACGATGTCCTCGGCGAACAGGGCGAGTGCGTCGTGCTCCGACGTGCCGGCGAGCGCATTGCCGCCGTACTTGACCACGATCGTCTTGCCGGCGAATCGGCGGATGTACGGCAACGCCTCGACGAGGGTTTCGGCGCGGAATGCGGCACTCGGCAGAAGGGATCGTTCGATCGAGCTCATGGCGCCAACCCGATCGATGCGAGTCCGGCCGTCTCGTCGAGGCCGAGCGCGACGTTGGCGGCCTGGAGCGCTCCGCCGGACGCCCCTTTGGTGAGGTTGTCGATGGCACACATCGAGATGACCGTCCCGGTGCGTTCGTCGAGACGGGCCGACACGTGGGCGGCATTCGACCCGAGCACCGACTTCGTTGCGGGCGCACCGTCGATCACGGTCGCGAACGGTTCACCGGCGTAGGCGTCGCGCAATGCAGCCATCAGGGCCTCGGGTGAGCATCCGTCGGCAGGACGGGCGTAACAGGTCGACAGGATGCCCCGACTCATCGGCACGAGGTGCGGCGTGAACGTGACCTGCGCCCCGATCTCCTGCTCCATCTCCGGGGTGTGCCGGTGATGCAGCAGACCGTACGCCACGACGTTGGAGTCGATGTTGGTGAAGACATTGGTCTCGCTCGGTGTTCGTCCCGCCCCCGTGATCCCGGTGACGTTGTTGACGATGATGCCGGTGGGCTCGATCACACCGGCCGCCACCAGTGGTTGGAGAGCGAGTGTGGCCGCGGTGACGTGACAGCCCGGGGTCGCGATGAGTCGGGCCCCCTTCAGTTCGGCACGGTGCAGTTCGGGCAGCCCGAACACGGCCTCGGCCAGCAGGTCGGTCTCGGTGTGCTCGAATCCGTAGAACTCGGGGTACTTGGACGTGTCCTTGATCCGGAACGCCGCCGAGAGGTCGACGAGGCACCCGACCTCGCCGACGAGTTGCGGGGCCAACTGCATCGATGCCTCGTGCGGCAACCCCAGGAACACGAGGTCGAGCCCGGACACCGCCGCTGGGTCGAACTCGCTGTAGACGAGATCGGGGTGGGCGGTCGCGAGCGACGGGTACAGGTCGGCCGCGCGCCGCCCCGCCATGGAATCACCCGTGGCCAGCGCCAGCTCGAGGTGCGGGTGCGCACCGATCAGCCGGAGGAGCTCCACGCCCGTGTATCCGGACGCACCGATGATGCCGACCCGTAGGGATGATTCCGTCATAGCTGCATGATCATACACGTCAGTGGATGATCATGCAACGTTCTCAGGTCACCGATGCTCGCTCGAACACCACGTCCACGTCCTCCACGCCGACACCGGCGAGCAGGGTGGTCAACATCTTCTCGGTATTTTCTTCGGCGCGCTCGAGCAGATCGCTGGCCGGGACGGCTGCGATCATCTTGTCGGTCGCTGCGACGATCAACTTCTCCTCCCCCGTGGGATTGTCGGAGAAGATCCCTCCCAGCCGATCGAGGACCCCGCGATCCCGGTTCATCACCCCGCTGTTCTCGAAATCGATGACGGGGTCGCCGATCGTCGGCTCGGGCAGGATGATCACCGCCTTGCCGGTGTCCTCGTCGAAGATCACCGAGTCCTCGTCGAGATTCGAGAAGTCGACGACCGCGTCGACACTGCCGACGGCGACGTACTGGACGCGCTCTCCGGCGATGAAGTCGGGGACGAAGGCGATGTCGTCCTCTTGATCGACGATCACCTCGAACTGCGCCTCGGCGGCGCGGAACTCGGCCAGATCGGCGATCTCGGTCAGGACGACAGGCGGGGTGCGGTCGATCTGCTCCTTCGTGAACGGCGTCGAGAAGTCGAAGATCCGCGGCAGGACGAGTCCGACCAGCAGCACCACGGCCACGACGGCGCCGAAGCCGAACAGCAGGGCGCGGCCGCCGGACTTGAGTGTGTGCAGTGCCATGTCCTGTACAACGTATCCACCCGGGAGTTCATCCCCGTGCGACGCGTTTCACCCGGAGTGGTGAGTGCTCGGTCGAGCGACGGGCCAGACTGAGCAGGTGTTCCTGACGACGCCCCAGACGAAGGGACGGCTGCTGCTGGCCACGCCACCGCTGACGGACCCGAACTTCGACCGAACCGTCGTGTACGTGCTCGAACACCACGAGGACGGTGCGATCGGGCTGATCCTCAATCGTCCCACCGATGAAGCCCTCACCGAACCGCTCGATCGTTGGATCGATCTGCAGTCGACCCCGTCGTCGATCTTCACCGGCGGCCCGGTCGACACGAATGCGATGATCGCGATGGCCACCACCAAGGAACTGCTGACCGACCCGACCGATCTGCTGACGCCGATCAGCGGGCTGGTGGCGTCGACCGACCTGTCGGCCGACCCGGCGATCGTCGCCGCTCACGTCGATGCGGTTCGCGTGTTCCGCGGCTACGCCGGCTGGGGCTCCGGGCAACTCGAACTGGAGATCGAGGAAGGCGCGTGGCTGATCCTCGACGCCGAGATCGGCGACGTGTTCTCCGACCGCCCCGACGACCTGTGGCACGAGGTCCTGCGGCGCCAACCCGGCCGCTTGAGCTGGCTCGCCCTCGCGCCCGACGACCTCAGCTTGAACTGACGCGCAGCGCAAGGATCGCGTCGTCGGCCCGGTCGACCGGAACGAGCAGATGGTCGTGGTGATATCCGGCGAGCACGTTGCACGAGATCCCCGCGTCCCCGAGGATCTTGGAGAACGCCGCAGTGAGGCCCACCGCCTCGAGGCTCGACTGCACCGTGAGCGACAACCAGGCCATCTCGACGACGACCGGCAGCCCCGCTCGGCGCGCCGATTCGACCGGGAGGACCAGCGTCGTCGACGTGCCCTCCTTGACCATGCCGTGGGCGGCCGCCAACAGACCCGGCGTCGGCACCTCGACCGCCACGAAGGTGAACACCCCCGGTCGGCGTTGGACGTCGAGCGAGGCGAGCATCGCCTCCAGGTCGATTTCTCCCGGTGCGGTCACGGCCTCAGCTTCGCAGCTCGGCGCCCAACTTTGTCGCCGCGGCTTCGATTCCCCTACGGATCTCGGCGATGTCGCCGTCGGTGAGGCTCCGGTCTGCCGCCTGGAGTCGAAGTCGATAGCCGAGCGCGCGGGATCCGGCCACCGCCGGGTTTCGGTAGTTGTCGAACAGGTCGAGATCGACGAGGTACTTCCCGGCGCCCTGGCGGACCGCCTTCTCGAGCTTCTCTGCCGACACGCCGTCGTCGAGACGGAACGACAGGTCGAGGTCGCTCGACGGATAGCGACTCGTCGCCTTCCACTGCGCCGGCTTGGGCTCACGGGCGAGGAACTGGTCGAGATCGAGTTCGAGGATGGCGACCCGCTCGGTCACCCCGAACGCCGCGAGCGCTTCGGGCGCCACCTCTCCCACGGCCCCGAGCGGCTCTTTGCCCGCCTGCAGGGTCGCCGACCGCGTGGCGTGGAGCCCGGACGGCACACGGCCCTGGTCGATCCGCGCTCCCCCACCGAGAGCCGCCGTGAGCTCACCCCAGACCGCCATCGCGGCCGGCGCCTCGCTTCCGGCGAGCACGACGGTCAGCGCCTCGTACTCGGCCGGCAGGTCGCCGTCAGCGGGCGGGTAGACGTGACCGATCTCGAAGAACCGCGCACCGGTTCGCCGATGCGACTCGTTGAACGCGATCGCTCGGAGCAGCCCGGGCCGCAGCGAGGTGCGCAACACGCTCTCATCCGACACCAGCGGGTTGGTGATCGCGATCGGCTCGCCTCCCACTCCCGCTCTGGCCAGCGTGTCCGGCGCGAGGAACGGGTTCGGCATCGCTTCGGAGATCCCGAGACCGAGCAGCACGTCACGCAGCGCTCGGCGACGCTGCTGGCGGACCGTGAGCCCGCCGTGGTCGGACGTCGTCGGGACGCGCGTGCCGATGCGGTCGTAGCCGTAGTGACGTGCGACCTCCTCGATGACGTCGATCTCGCCCGTCGAGTCGAGCCGCCAGGTCGGCAGCACGACGGTGCGGGTGTCGCCCGAACCGCTGACGGTGTAGCCGATCGGGTCGAGCAACGGTGGGAGCTCGTCGGCATCGAGCCCTGTTCCGAGGATCCGGTTGACGTTGGCGATCCGTACCTCGACGGTGCGCTGCTCGGCCGGCAGATGCTCCGACCGGGCATCGGCCGCTCCGGCGTGGACGACGAGGTCCGGGCAGGTCTCCGACAGCAGCTCGGCGAATCGCGCGATCGCCATGGGCATCCCGTACGGGTCGACGCCCCGTTCGAACCGCTGCGACGCCTCGGAGCGCAGACCGGTCCGGGTGACCGTCCGACCGATGCCGACCAGTTCGAACCAGGCCATCTCGAGCGCGACGGTCGTGGTCGTGTCCGAGATCTCCGAATCGAGGCCGCCCATGATGCCGCCGACGCCGATCGGGACGTCGTTGGCGTCGCAGATCAGCAGATCGTCCGAGGTGAACGTGCGATCCTCGCCGTCGAGGGTCACCAGGTGCTCGCCGTCGGCCGCACGGCGCACCCGGAAGCCGCCGCCGCCGAGCGTGTCGAGGTCGTAGGCGTGGTTCGGCTGGTTGAGTTCGAGCATCACGTAGTTGCTCACGTCGACGACATTGCTGATCGGGCGCATGCCTGCGGCGGTCAATCGGCGCTGCATCCATTCGGCCGACTCACCCACGGCGACACCGGAGATGACCGTCGACGTGAACCGTGCGCAGCGGTCGCCGTCGACCAACTCGACCGGTGCCGTGCGCTCCTCGCCGGTGACCTCGAGCACTGGAGTCGGCGGCCGGAACTCGACGCCCAACTTGGCCGCGAGATCACGGGCGATCCCCACGTACCCCCAGCAGTCCGGACGGTTGCGGGTGACATCGGCGTCGATCAGCACGTCGGGGCTGATGCCGAGCGCATCGCCGTACGGCAGGCCGAGCGGGGTGTCGGCCGGCAGGATGCGGATGCCCGAGTGATCCTCGCCGAGACCGAGTTCCTGGGCGGAGCACAGCATGCCCTCGGAGTCGATGCCGAGAATGCCACGACGCTCGATGGTCATGCCGTTGGGCATCGTCGTGCCGAGCGTGGCGAGTGGGACGATGTCATCAGCGGAGATGTTGTTCGCTCCGCACCAGACATGCCGCTCGTCGCCGTCACCGGCATCGACGTACACGCGCTGGACCTTCGCCGCGTCGGGGTGGGATTCGAGGCGGAGGATGCGGGCCGTGACGACACCGTCGACGGTGTCGCCGACGACGTCGATCGAGTCGACCTCGAGGCCGAGCGAGGTGAGGGCGTCGGCGACCCGTTGGACGGCGTCGGCATCGGTCGGGTCACCGAAATCGCCGTACTCGTTGAGCCAGGACAGGAGGATCTTCATCAGAATTGCGCTCCCTCAGAATTGTTCGATGAATCGCAGGTCGTCGGAGAACATCTCGCGGATGTCGGCCACACCGTGTCGCATGATCGCCATCCGGTCGATGCCGAAACCGAACGCGAATCCGCTCCACTCCTCGGGATCGATCCCGCCGGCGCGCAACACGTTCGGATGGACCATCCCGCTTCCGCCGAGCTCGATCCACGAGCCGTCGGGGCGCTGGATGTCGAACTCCGCGGACGGCTCGGTGAACGGGAAGTAGCTCGGGCGGAGCCGCGAGTTCCAGCCCTTGCCGAAGAAGGCCTTCGTGAATGCGTCGATCGTTCCCGCCAGATCGGCCATCGAGATGTCGCGGTCGATGACGAGTCCCTCGATCTGGTGGAACACGGGCATGTGGGTGGCGTCGGGAGTGTCACGTCGGAAGACGCGACCTGGCGCGATGATGCGGATCGGCGGCTCCTCGTCGAGCATCGTGCGGATCTGCACGGGCGAGGTGTGCGTGCGCAGCACCGTCGTGCCGGGTTCGCCGCCTGGCGGCACGTGGTCGACGAACAAGGTGTCCCACTCGCCGCGGGCCGGGTGCCCGATCGGCATGTTGAGCGCCTCGAAGTTGTGCCAATCCGTCTCGACCTCGGGCCCCTCGGCGACGCGGAAGCCGAGGCCGACGAAGACGTCTTCGAGGCGCTCCCAGGCCTGGGTGACCAGGTGGGCATGGCCACGGGCCGGCTTGCCGACGTGCTCCGTGAGATCGATCCGCTCGGCGTCGACCTGCCGGCGCATGGCGTCTGCGGCAACAGCCGCGCGGCGAACGTCGAGAGCGGCATCGACGGCGGCCATTGCCTCGTTGATGGCGGCGCCGGCTTCCTTCTTGGCGTCGATCGAGTCGAGGGAGCCGAGCTGCTTCTTCAAGCCGGCGAGTTCGCCCTTCTTGCCGGTGTATCGGGTGGTCATCGCGGCGACGGCGTCGGGGCTGTCGGCGTGTGCGATGTCGGCGAGCGCCGCGTCACGTGCGGCGGTGATGTCGGAAATCAAGAGGTGTCCTTTCGAAGGAACGGTGCGAGCAGGAGCGTTCGGGGTCCCCGGGGTCAGCCGGGGTACGGAAATCGCTGCGACTGCGTCACCACGCACGCGAGCGTAGCGTGTCGGCCGTGGATGTCTTCGCGATGATTGCCCACGGCTGATCAGGCGTCGGTACGCGCTTCGGCGAGCCGGATCCGATTTCCGTCGGGGTCGGTGACCTCGATGTCACGTGCCCACGGCATGTCGTCGGGAACGATCCCGAAGTGCTCGGCCAGCGGATCGATCGCATCGACCCAGACGTAGATCAGGCCCGGACCCGGCGCATCGCCGGTGTGCTCCGAGAGGTGGATGAACGCCTCGTCCCGGCGGATCCCGACGTAGGTCGGCATCCCCTCCGCGAAGCGGTGCTCGAACTCCTGCTCGAACCCGATCTGGCGGTACCACTCGACCGACGCGGCGGCGTCGGCCACGCGGAGGATCGGCACGACCGCGGTGGTCATGTCGCGACCTGCTTGGCGAGGTCGTCGACCACCTCGGCTCCGATTGCCGTCAAGATCGTGGGCGATGCGAGCACCTTGCGGGTGCGGTCGCCGCCGCCGAGCACGATGCGTTCGCGTTCCATCACCCGCGAGTCGACCCACATCGGGAGGTCGTCGGGCAGGCCGAACGGCGTCACGCCTCCGATCTCCATCCCGGTGAGCCTCACGGTGGTGTCGCCGTCGGCGAACGACGCCTTCTTCGCGCCCAACCGCTTGCGCACCACCTTGTTGACATCGAGTCGGGTGCTCGCCAGGACGACACAGGCCGCGTAGGTCGGCGGGTCGGACTTGCCGATCACGAGAATCGTGTTCGCCGAGTCATCGAGGGCGAACCCGTAGGCCTCACAGAACTGCGCCGTGTCCGCCAGGTCGGGGTCGCACTCGAAGATGTCGTGGTCGACACCGGTAGCACTGAGGAGCTCGGTCAGCTGGTCACCCATCAGCGCCCGACCGTACACGCCCGCCCACCGTGCGGTGGGAGGTGAGCCCGGGGGTCACACTCATCGCTCATCAGAACGTTGGCGGGCCGCCTCGAACGCGATCACGGTGGCCGCCATGGCCACGTTGAGCGACTCGCTGCGCCCGCGGTGACGGATGGTCAGCCAGGTGTCGATCGGGCCGACGTCGTCGTTCCACTCGTCGGGGAGGCCGGCCGCCTCGTTTCCCATCACGATCGCGAGCCGCCCGGTGAGATCAGCGGACGTGTGCTCGACGACCGTGCGGCCTGGATCGCCATGACTACTCGTGCCGGCAAGCACGAACCCCGCCGCCGCCACGTCGTCGAGCGTCGCGACGACCACCGGAACGTGGAACAGGGCACCTGCCGACGAGCGGACCACCTTCGGGTTGTAGGCGTCGACACTGCCCGGCGTGAGGACCACCACGTCGGCGCCGGCCGCCTCAGCCGACCGCAGGATCGTTCCGAGGTTTCCGGGGTCACCGATCTTGTCGAGCACGACGGCAAAACTCGAACCGGCAAGCACTGCTCGGGAGTCGCGGTCTGGTATCGCCACCAGCGCCAACGGCGCCTGCGGAGTCTGTGTCGTCGCCACCTTCTCGAGGACGCCCGCGGCCAAGTCGTTGAGCGGGCCGGCCCCGTCGACCAGGACGCCGCTCCCCTCCGGGCTGTACTGAGCCACACAGGTCCAGCCGGCGCGCACCGCCTCGGCGGTGAAGACGGGACCCTCGACGACGAACAAGCCCTCGGCATGTCGATCACTCCGCCGACCGAGGAGGCGGCGCAGCCTCTGCACGCTCGCACTCGTGAGCTTCAAACCACCCATCGGCTCATTCTGGCGGGTGAAGACCGACTGGCCGCGCTCTCGACTCCGATGTCAGTCGTCGGCGTACCACGCGCCGTGGAAGCCGATCGGCACCCGCGCTGCCATCTTCACGCGGGCGATCGGGCCTGCCGACACGTCACGGGCGTCGAGGATGACCAACTCCGAGCGCTCGGTTTCCCGATCGCTGACGAAACTCATCAGCCAGCCGTCGTCTTCTGCCGTCCCGCTCGGATCAGGGGCGAAGGCGTGCTCACCGCTGACCTCGGTGTCTGCGTAATAGTGAGACGAGGACGAGCCGGTTTCGAAGTCGTATTTCACCACGCCGTGGAAGTCGAAGTTGAACTCCCAGGTCCGCTGCGGGCAGTCGTAGCCGTACCGGTTTGCGGAGGCCGGTGAACTGGTCGTTGATCCGCGGGAACTCACCGGGCACGTCATCGGTCTGGGAGTGGGTGACCCGGCCGGAGGCAAGATCGATCGTCCACTGCCACGGCATCGGCTCGCGGGCGGCACCCGGATCGTCGGAGAACTCGAATCCACCGGGCATGTCGGCCATCCGCGGTGCCCGGACCTGCAGCGTGTCGCCGGAATCCCACGCGTTGAAGAAGTGCACGACGAAGCAGTTGTCGGTCTCGAACCAGCGCACATCACTCGCTGTGCCGCGGCGCGGGATGATGCCGATGCGAGTGCCATTGTCGGGCTTCCAGCTGATCGCCTCACCGCCTGACAACAGGGCGCCGAGGTCGAACACCGCCGGGGCGTCGAAGAAGACCGCGTAGTTCTCGGTGATGACGAAGTCGTGCATCATCACGCCGGCCGGCAGATCGATGTCGACACTGTGGACGAGCGCACCCGAGGCATCGACCTCGTGATAGCGGAGATAGGGCGGCTCGGCGCTGTAGCCGAAGAACAGCATGTCGCCCGTGACCGGATCGATCTTCGGATGCGCCGTGAACGATCCGACGAGTTTGCCGCCGAAGTCGTATTCGCCGATCGTCGAGAGGTCGCGGGCGAACTCGGTGGGAGGAGCCGCCTCCATCAGCGAGAAGTACTTCCCGGCGTGACGGATCGTTGCCGTGTTGGCCGTGTTCTTCAGGATCCCCGCTTCCTCGATCACGTCGGCCGACGGGAGCTGGAAGTTGGCCATACCGCCGAAGCACGACTCGCCTCGAGCGCGCTCGGCAAGCAGCCCGTTCGACTCGATCCAGCGGTTCCGGTAGCTGGCTGTGCCATCGGCGATGTCGACCGCGTGCAGCATGCCGTCGCCGTCGAACGGATGGTACGCACCCATCGGCGCGAACTCGGGGTTCGGGCCGGTACGCACGAACATCCCGTTCAGCGCTGCGGGGATCTCGCCCACCACCTCGAGTGCGTCGTCGTCACGCTCGTCGAAGACCGGAGCCATCAGCCCCTGCAGGAACGGGGTCTGCCACGTGTCGTTCTCGATGGTGCTCATCGGCCAATCATGGCACTTGCCGATTGCCGCCGGCCGGACCGAAAACGGCGAAGGGGCCGTGCGCTCGGCACGGCCCCTTCGAGATTCGGTGTGCAGTCGCTCAGAGAGCGGCTTTGGCGTTGTCCACCAGCTTGGTGAACGCCGCCGCGTCGGTGACGGCGATCTCGGCCAGGATCTTGCGATCGACCTCGATCCCTGCGGCGTTCAGCCCGGCGATGAACCGGCTGTAGCTCATGTCGTTCAGACGGCAGGCTGCGTTGATCCGCTGGATCCACAGCCGACGCATCTCGCCCTTGCGCGCCCGACGGTCGCGGAAGGCGTAGTTGCCCGACCGCATGACCTGCTCGTTGGCGGCCCGGAACGAACGGCTCTTGTTGCCGTAGTACCCCTTGGCCTGCTTCAGGACCTTCTTGTGACGGTTCGTCTTGGTGACGCCGCGTTTGACTCGTGCCATTGATCTTCTCCTTCTCCTACTTCAGCGTCTCGATCAGCGCTCGGCCAGCAGCCGCTTGATCTTCTTCGCATCGCCCGGGTGGACGTCCTGGTCCTGCTCCAGCCGACGCTTGCGCCGTGACGACTTCTTCTCGAACAGGTGCTGGTTGTTCGCCTGCTCGCGACGGAGCTTGCCCGTCCCGGTCTTCTTGAACCGCTTCGCTGCGGTCTTGGATGTCTTCATCTTCGGCATCTCACACTCCTTCTGATTCCGCCTCAGCCGCCTCAGCGGCTTCTGCGGCTTCGTTGGCCGCTGCCTTCTCGGCTTCCACGGCTGCCTTCTTGATGGCCTCTTGGGCCTGCTTGTCTGGTGACAGGACCATCGACATCGCCCTGCCCTCGAGCCGCGAACGGCTGTCGAGCTTGGCGGCGGGTCCGACCGCTTCGATGACCTGGTCGAGAATCTTCGCACCGAGTTCGGGGTGGGCCATCTCACGGCCGCGGAACTGCAACGTCACCTTGACCTTGTGTCCTTCGTCGATGAAACGAATGACGTTGCGGGTCTTGGTGTCGAAGTCGCCCTTTCCGATCTTGGGTCGATACTTGACCTCTTTCACGGAGACGTTGGTCGACTTCTTGCGGGCTTCTTTGGCCTTCTGGTCTTCTTCGTACTTGAACTTGCCGTAGTCCATGATGCGACACACGGGCGGATTCGCCTGTGGCGCGACTTCGACGAGATCGAGATCGAGACCTCTGGCCATGCGCAGCGCTTCGGGCACCGGCTTGATTCCGAGCTGGTCGCCGCTGGGTCCGATCAAACGGACTTCACGGCTGCGGATGCGGTCGTTGATGCGGTGCTGTTCGCCACGCGGTTCTGGTCGTCGCGGTGCTATGAGACTTCACTCCTGTGCAATGGGCCTCCCCATGTGTGAATGTTGGTGCTCGACGCGAAGTCCGCGGAGCGACCGACATGACGTCGACCGGAGTCGACGCGATGGCTGTCTCAGCCTCAGTACCCGTGTCACTGTTCCGTCCCTGCGAGAGGGGCGGGGTCGTGGACAGGTGGGGACTCGCGTCCCACTTCGCCTCAGTTGTGCTCCGGTAGGGTACCGCGCGTGAGTGATGAAACCTCTGACACCGACACCACCGGCACCTTCGAGATCCCCGGGCTCGACGATTTCCAATCCGAGTTCGAGCAGCTGAGCCCCGACGAGCAGCAGCAGATCAGGGAAGCCGAGGAGGCGATGGCCGAAGCTCGCGAGCGTCTGTCGTCGGTTCCGGCCGAAGTCGTCATCACCAACCACGTGATGGGCCTCTACGAGCTGGCCGCCATCCACCTCTCGGCCGAACAGCCCGACCTGGCCCAGGCGGCGCTGGCCATCGACGCGTTGGCATGCCTGATCGACGGCTTGGGCGATCGGCTCGGCCCCGAAGCGCCGACGATGGAGGGTGCCCTCCAGAACATCCGACTGGCCTTCGTGCAGATCAAGGGCCAGACCGCCGGTTGACCCCCGACGCAGCGCGGTCGGAGCTGATCACGCTGCTCCAGATGGTCGACTCGGGCGAGCGGGCGGCCGCCGACGCGATGCTGCGCGGCATCCTGATCGACGAGATCCGCCACCGCCGCATCGTCCGGCGACGCCTGCGATCCCTCGGCGCGTTCTGTCGGGTCGGCGGTTGGTATCCCGCACCAACACGCGTCTTTTCCAGAAATCCAGGCGGATCGTGACGGCCAGCGTCACGATCCGCCGGGATTTCGTGGTGTGGGCCCGCGGTTCAGCGGTCGTCGCGTCGGAATCGGCCGATCGGGGCGTCGAGCACGCGGCCGCCGGCGACGAGGACGTCCTCCTCGGCGAGGAGTTCGGCCTGCATCGCCGGGTTGCTCGTGCGGATCCGGCCCTGGGCGTTCACCACTCGCCACCACGGCACGTCCATCGTCGTGTCGCGCAGGATGCGACCGACCAGGCGGGACTGCTTCGGGTAACCGGCGACCTCGGCGACGTCGCCGTACGTGGTGACCTCACCCTCGTCGAGCGCGAGCAGCACCTCGATGATCCGGCGCTCCCGGATCGCCCGGTCGTCACCCATCGACGTGGTCCATCAGGTGATCGATGCGGCCTCGTAGCGGCCGAGCTTGCAGAGCACGTCGAACGTCACCTCGGTCCCCACCGCGATGTCGCGGGACCCGTCGGCGATCTCGATGCAGTGGAACGGATACCGGACGCCGTCGGCGTCGATTGCCCCGAGACCGACGTCGGCGTCGAATTCGACGACGGTGCCGGTCAGCGTGGTGCTCACGGGACGATCTTGGAGATCGGCATCTCGACGAGGTCGGTCGCGCCGGCCTCGCGGAGTGCGGGGATGACGAGGTTGATCGTGCGCTTCTCGACGACCGACTCGACGGCGTAGCCGTCGCCGCCGGCGAGCTGCGAGATGCTCGGCGACTTCATCGACGGCAGCACAGCCAGGACGGCGTCCTTGTGTGTCTCGCTCACGTTCAGCTTCAGCAGCACCCGTCCACGGGCGTCGAGGACGCCGTTGAGCAGCGTCATCACCTGCTCCATCGCCTTGCGCTTCTCCGGGTCGGCGTAGGCGACCGGGTTGGCGACCACCTCGGTGTAGCTGGTGAGGATCGTGTCGATCACCTTGAGGCCGGCGGCGCGCAGCGCGCGACCGGTCTCGGTGATCTCGACGACGCAGTCGGCGATGTCGGGGATCTTCGCCTCGGTGGCACCGTACGAGAGACGGATGTTGGCCTCGACGCCGTTCGCCTCGAAGAACCGGCGGGTGGACTCGAGGTACTCGGTCTGGACGCGCACACCGTTCGGCAGATCCTTCACCGACTCGGCCGGCGAGTCACCTGCGACGGCGACGACCATGCGGATCGGGCGGTTCGTGTTCTTCGAGTACTTCAGCTCACCGAGGCTCTCGACGACGCTGCCGGTCTCCTCGACCCAGTCACGACCGGTGATGCCGATGTCGAACAGGCCCTCGGAGACGTACGTCGGGATCTCCTGGGGGCGAAGGATCCGAACGGAGTCGATGCGGGGATCGTCGATGGTCGCCTGATAGTCGACCGACGACGAGCGTTGCACCGGCAGATCGGCCGCCTCGAACAGCTCCAACGTCGCCCGTTCCAACGAGCCCTTCGGCAAGACCAGCTTCAGCACCCGAGCGAGGCTACCGGCGCGGCCAACCCGGTCGGGCCCTGGGTTGCGCTCTCAGTGGGAGGTGTCGGTGTCGTGGAGCAGGCGGAGCGCATGGGGCAGCACGTCGATGATCGATGCGAGTTGTTCGACGCATCCCTTCGTGCTGCCGGGCGCGTTGACGATGATCGTGTCGCCGCGGACGCCTGCGACACCCCGTGACAGTCGGCCGAGCGGGTTGCACAGCCGCATCGCCTCGGCCAGGCCGGGCGCCTCGCGGTCGATCACGGCTCGGGTTCCCTCGGGTGTCTGGTCCCGCGGTGCGAACCCGGTGCCACCGGTCGACGCGATCAGCCCGGCGAATCCGTCCGACATCTCCGTGAGCGCCGTCGCGACGTTGTCGGTGCCGTCGGCGGTCACCCGACGTTCGACGACCTCGAACCCGTTGGCCTCGAGGAAGTCGGCCAGCGCCTCGCCGCTCTTGTCCTCACGGGTGCCGTGGATCACCCCGTCGGAGCACGTGAGCACCTTGGCCAGCGGCTTGACGTCGTCGCTCATGGGGAGCGACGGTACCGAATCATCACCATGCCGTCGGTGTCGGCATCCTGCGGGAGGATGCGCCAGCCCTGCCGATGACGTCGCCAGCGACCCGACGGCGGTTCGGTGTCGTCGACCTCGAACCCGTCGGGCGTGACGTGGTCGACCGACTCGGCGTCGAGCAGCGTGCAGACGCTGTACACGAGCCGACCACCGGGTCGCACCAGCAGCGCCGCCGAGGTGAGGAGCTGGGCCTGGAGCCGTGCGAGTTCGCGCACGTCGTTCGGCTCGATGCGCCATCGGGCATCGGCACGGCGACGCAGTGCCCCGAGGCCCGAGCACGGCGCATCGAGCAGCACTGCGTCGAACGTGTCGGGCACGAACGGTGGCCGCGTGCCGTCGGCGATGATGACCGGGAGCTCGAGTTCGAGTCGCTCGACGTTCTCGCGGACCAGCTCGGCTCGGTGTTCCTGGCGATCGGCAGCGATGACCATGGCGCCCGAACCCGCCATCGCCGTGGCCTTGCCACCCGGCGCCGAGCACATGTCGAGCACCCGCTCCCCGTCCTTCGCCTCGACGGCATAGGCCACCCACAGCGACGAGAAGTCCTGGACGTAGCCGTCCGGACGCTCCGTGACCGACGGCGCCTGGTTCATCCGTTCCAGTGCCGGGGCCGCGTCGTCGCCGAGATCGGCGTGCAGCGCGTCGGCGATCCATTCGGGATAGCTGAGTCGGGCCGCCTCGGACGGCCAGGTCATGTCGTCGAGGTCCGCTTCGGAGACGCGGCGCAGCACGGCGTTGATGAAGCCGCGGGTCTTGGTCGGCGCGAGGTCGACCGTTGCGCTGACCGCGGCGTGTGCCGGCACGCCCATGTAGGCCAGCTGGTACGTGCCGAGGCGCAGAATCGAACGGGTCTGATCGTCGGGCGGCTGGCTGGCGAATCGGTCGATGATCGCATCACATGCGCGGCGCATCCGGGTCGATCCGTAGACGAGTTCGGTGGCGAACTTGCGATCCTGTTCGGAGAGCTCGGAGTCGGCCAGCATCGGGCCGAGCACGAGGTTGGCGTAGGCGCCGTCGTTCTCGATCCGGCGGAGCACGTCGAGCGCCACGCCGCGCGCCCTGCGACGTGCGGCCGAGCGCGACGACGGCTTCGGGGTGGTCGTGCCGACATCGGTCTTCGCCCCGGTCTGCAGTGCGGCGCGGCGCTGCTTGCGATTGAGCGGTTTGCCCGTCGGCGGTGGGAAGTCGCTCACAGGTCACCGAACAGTTCGTCGACGGCGGGTTGCGCCCCGTTGCGCCAGGCATCGAAGGCCATCGGCGCCTTTCCCTCGGGCTGGACGGTGCGCGGTGCGATCCGACCGTCGACGAGATCGGCCTCGATCACCTTCAGACGCTTGCCTCGGAACGTCGTCCATGCGCCCCCGATCCGTACCAACCGGTGGATCTCGACGGCGGGACGCTTCCAGTCGATCTCGAACTCGGCCTTGTCGAGTTTCGCGGCGTAGACGGAGTCGCCGGTCTGGGGGATGGCGTCGTCGATCCATTCGGCGAGCGGGCGATCGAGCACGTTCACGAGCAGCCGACAGCCGACGTCGGTCAGCGTCGCACGCAGTTCGTCCGCTGTCGTGTCGGGCCCGATCGGCACCCGCTCCTCGGCGTAGATGCCACCGGTGTCGAGTCCCTCCTCGAGCCGCATCACGTCGACGCCGGTCTCGTCGTCGCCGGCGAGGATCGCCCGCTCGACCGGTGCCGCACCTCGCCACCGCGGGAGCAACGAGTAGTGCAGGTTGACCATCGGCACGGCATCGAGCAGATGCGGTTTGATGATTCGTCCGTACGCGACCACGACACCCAGCTCGGCACCGGCGGCGACTGCCGTGAGCACGTCGTCGGGATCGTGCGAGACGGTCAGTCCGAGCTCGAGCGCTGCGGCCTTGACCGGGCTCGGCGAGAGTGCGCCGCCTCTCCCCCGCTTCTTGTCGACTCGGGTGATCACCCGGACCACGTCGTGTCCGGCCTCGACGACCGCCCGCAACGGTGGCACCGCCATCTCGGGCGTGCCGAGGAAGACGAGCCGCACGCCGTCAGCCCAAGCGCAGTCGGCGCATGATGCCGCCGCGCGCTTCGTCGGCACGTTCGGCCGTTGCCTGCTCCTCGATCCGGCGATACTCGGCGAGCGCTCCCTTGCGCTGGTCGCCTTCGAGCCGGTCGAACATCAGCACACCGTTGAGGTGGTCGATCTCGTGCTGGAACATGCGCGCTTCGAGCTCGTCGGCCTCGATCTCGATGATCTCGCCGTCGAGGCTCACCCCACGAACCAGCACCTGCTTGGGTCGCAGCATCTCGACGTACAGCCCTGGGATCGACAGACACCCCTCGTCGAAGACCCACTCGCCGTCGGATTCGACGATCTCGGGGTTGATGATCGCCAGCGGTTCGTCGCCGAAATCCCACACCACGACCTGCTTCTGGACACCGATCTGCGGTGCGGCGAGGGCCAGCCCGTTGCCCGAGTCGACCAGCGTGTCGAACATGTCGTCGACGAGGCGGATGACCTTGCCGTCGACGTCGGTCACCTTGGCCGCCTTGCTCTTGAGCACCGGATCGCCGTATGTCCTGATCTTGTACGACATTGCTGCCAGGCTACGGGGGATGACCGCCAAGCCCATCCCCGACCGATCACCGGGCGATGCGGCGTCCCACTACTTCGAGGACCCGTCGGTCCCCTCCGATCCGGTGATCGTCGACGTGACGCTACCCGACACCGCGTTCACGATGGAGACCGACACCGGCGTGTTCAGCCGGGGGCACCTCGATGCGGGCACCTCGCTGCTCCTGCGTTCGGACGCGGCCCTCGCGTCGAGCGGCCAGCTGCTCGATCTCGGTTCGGGGTCGGGTGCGATCGCGATGACCATGGCTCGTCGGTCGCCGGACGCCACCGTGTGGGCGGTCGACGTCAACGCTCGGGCACGCGATCTCTGCCGACGCAACGCCGAGCGCAACAGCCTCACGAACGTGACGGTCGCATCACCCGACGAGGTCCCGGGGGACATGCGGTTCTCGACCATCTGGTCCAACCCACCGATTCGCATCGGGAAACCGGCCCTGCGGGAACTGCTGCTCACCTGGCTGGCACGGATGACCGACGACGGAACCGCAACGCTCGTCGTCCAGAAGCATCTGGGGGCCGACTCACTGCAGCGGTGGCTCACCTTCGAAGGCCACCCGACAGAGCGTGTGGCCTCGAAGTCGGGGTTTCGACTCCTGTCGGTTCGGCCGAGTGTCAGAGAGCCCAGGTGAGTGGCGCCGTGGGGTCTGCGGTGTACACGCAGTAGGTCCCGGTGTGCACGCTCTGGCTCAGGTGCACGGCCAGCGCCGGATGGTGCTCTGACAAACGGTCCAGGGAGTACCGGAGCGAGCGCGTCACGCTGCTCCGGGCACGTTCGCTGGTGCCCCCGACGGTGCGGGACCGGAATCCGAGCCCAGCCGCGCTCGACAGCTCGGCGATCAGATAGTCGCGGTCACGTGCAGCGAGCTCGGCGCGGCCGATGTCGTTCATCCGCACTGCGTCCTCGATGTCGTCGTCCACGTCGGCCAACCGTCGACGGTAGGCCTCACGAGCTTGTTCGTCGAGGACAGGGAGTCCTGAATCCCCCTGCCCGGCCGTCAGGCCGTCCTCTCGTGCGACGGTGCGGGTCGTCGGGAGCGAGCCGCCTTCGACCGCCACGAGATCGAGCACGTGGAACTCGCGACCGGGATCGGCGAGCAACCGGGCGATGTACCGGAACCCCTTCAGGTCACGCATCAGCACGCTGACGCCTGCGAACTCGATCATCCGGGTGTCGCCATCGCAGCGGAAGGTCACCGTCGTCGAGGCGGCCGCTGGCTCCGGCTGCTCGACGACGGTCGATCCGGTTGCCAGCTCAGCGCGCTCGGCCCATCGGACAGCACCGAAGCGACGAAACGCCGAACTCGCCGAATTTCGCTCCATCCGGGATCCCGCTGCGTCACCGGCGAGATCTCGTGCGTCGGCGAGCACCATTCGGGCGACGGCGGCCTCGAACGGGGCTCCGATGTCAGCCCACGCGGCGGTCGCCGCCGTCGCCGCATGGATCGCTTGCTCGGCATCCCCCTCGACGAGTGCGAGTCGAGCGTTCGCCAAGGCAGCACCCGCAGCGAGCGAGCGACTCGGGTACGTATCGGCAATCGTGTGCAGCGCGTCGGCGGCCCGTCGAAGCGTGACTGCATCACCGGCGGCAGCGGCGATTTCGGCTTGTGCGTCGAGCAGCGGCGCAAGGCGGAGATCGCCGACCGGCGGGCGCTCCTTCGACGGGATGTCGAAGGGATGTGCGATCGCGTCCGCGATCATCCTCGACGCGGTCTCGATCTCACCTTGCGCCAGACGCAGCAGCGCCAATCCGGGATGGGGCGACCAGGCGCGATCGTGAGCCGCCAGGAACGCCTCGTCCGCGCCCGCGAGGTCCCCTCTGCGAAGGCGGATGTTGCCGAGTTCGACGAGCGGCCAACCGAACTCCCGACGCATCCATGGGCGCAACTCATCACATGCACCCAGGGCTTCCCGCTCCGCTTCGTCGCACGGTCCCGAGATCCGCAGTATCTCCGCGCGATGGACGCGGCAACGCCCGCTGACCGTGCCGATCGCTGCACCGTGCCGCCACCGATCCATCACCTCGGTCCACTCGATGACCCGATCGTGGAGCGCCATGCCCTGCGCCGCACAGATCAGCTCGCAGTACATCATTCCCGTCGTCGAGCGCGTCGACGGAGCCCGACATGAGATCGATCGCGATCTCATCGAGCAGATCGAGTCCGTCGTCGACACGGCCCTCGTAGATCGTCACGCGAGCGGCGCAGACACGCCCGATCACCACGGCCGGGGGAACGTCGAGACGAGTTCCGAGATCGATGGCGGCCGAGGAATGCCGACGCGCAGCCTCCATGTCGCCGCACATGAAACGTTCGTACCCCAGCACGACTGCGATGACGGCGTGCGCCTGCTCCTCGTCGTGTCCGTCCAGCAGCCGTTCGGCTCGGCGGACCCAACCGCGAACAGCCGACATGAGCCCGGTGTCCATCATCAGGAACATGGCGACGGTCGCCGCGGCCATCGCCGCGCCGGGCAGATCGTGCTCGGCGACATTCAACGCGTGCAGGTCTTCCCAGGCGCCGATGGATCCTTCGAAGTCGCCGAGCCCGTAGAGGGCACGCGCTCGGAGTTCGAGTCCTGCCGCAGCGGTCGCCTCCGGTCCGCATGCGTCGAGCAGATCGACCGCAACCTGCCACTCCCCACGGCCCACCGCGCCTGTCACCGCCCCGAGCCCGTCCATGTCGCATTGTGACACCGATTGTCACGCCAACTCAGCATCGCCTCGGAACGCCGAAGCGAGTCCTCGACCAGGACACCCACCACACGCCAGGAGGCACCCATGCACCCCACCGAACAGCTCGCTTACATCCTGCCCACGCTCAGCGCCACGGTCGATCGCATCCAGACGATGCAGATGAACGACCCGACCCCGTGCAGCAATTTCACCGTGCACGACATCCTCGACCACATGATGGTCGGCGCAGGTTCGGCCACCTACTGGTTCCGCGGTGACGACGCTCCGGAGTTGAAGGCACCGGGCGTCTACGGCTGGGTTCCGGCTGCCGAGTTCCGAGAGGTGATGGACGATCTGCTGGACGCAGTGAATTCCGACGGTGCGATGGAGCGGATGTTGTCGACGCCGATGGGCGAGATGCCCGGCGAGGCGTTCGCTCGGCTCGTCGCGTTCGACGGTTTGATGCACGGCTGGGATCTCGCATCGTCCACCGGCCAGACGTTCGAGGTGCCACCGGCGATGATCGCGTCAGTCGACGAATTCGCCCGGGCCGCGCTGAGCCCCGAGATGCGTGACGGCGACACCTTCAAGGACGCAACCGTCGCCCCCGACGACGCAACGCCGCTGGAGCGTCTCGTCGCTTTCAGCGGTCGCTCGCTCTGAACTCGATCAGGCACCAGCTCGACCACGCAGATCCATCCACGACTCGACCCCGACCAACAGACAGGACACACCACCATGCACACTCCAGCGACCGACCTCCCCGTCAAGATCGACGCCCCCGGTGCACACGCACGTCAACTTCCCGATTTCGGTACCGCCACGGCCACGCTCGCGGCGGAGTACTTCACGCTGGGAGCCGGGGCCGACCTCGCTCCGCTGCTCGAAGGACTCGAGCACGACGCCTGCCAGTCGGCGCACTGGGGCTACGTCGTCGCCGGTTCCGTCGTCGTCACGTACACCGACGGCGCCGATGAACAGTGCTCGACGGGCGACGTCTTCCACTGGCCGCCCGGACACAGCGTGCGTGTCGTCGACGACGCCGAGCTCGTGATGTTCAGCCCCCAGAACGACCACGTGCCCGTGCTCGATCACATCCTCGCCAAGATGTCAGGCGGCTGAACGGATCCGACAACGGGCCGTGCCCCTCTCAACGGCGACGCCTACGCTGCACGGTGTGCCGACGCTCGCCGCTGACCTGCGCGTGGTGATGATCATCATCGACGCGATGCCGCACCGGTACGTCGACCCGATCCGGACCCCACGGTTGTGGGACCAGGTCGTTGCGGGCCGTCGTGCCCCCGACGGCGGGACGTCGCTCCCGATGTCGGTCACCTACGCGAACCACGCGGCCTTCGTGACCGGCGTCGACCCGGCGGTGACGGGCGTGTACGGCAACCACACGTGGATCGACGGTGAGGGCTGGGTGAAAGCGCCCACAGCGGGGCCGCGAGCCGCCACCCTGTTCGATGTCGTCGCCGACGCCGGTGGGCGTTCGGTCACCATCGTGGGCGACCACAAACTGATCGCACAGATGGGTGGCACGCGCGCCGACCACCATTGGCCTCCGGGCGGATGGATCCCCGACGGTACGCCCCGCTGCGAGTTCGGCTATCCCGCCGATGTGGCGGTCGTCGCCGCAGCCGGCGACGCCGACCTCGACGCCGACCTCGTCGTGCTCCACCTCAACCAACCCGACACGACCTCGCATCTCCACGGCCCGAACTCCCAGCAGGCCCTCGACCAGTACACGTCGACCGATGCCGCGTACGGCCAACTCATCGACTTGCTCGCCGACGGATGGGAGCACACCGTCGTCCTCACACTCTCGGACCACGACCAGGAGACGATCGACGACCCGACCCCGGTGCCGCTCGCAGGAGCGCTTGCCGCGTTCGGCAACCTCAGTGTCGTGACCGAGGGAACCGGCGCCCTCGTTCACGGACCGGTCGATCGGCAGGCGCTCGACGCGCTGCACGCGACCGACGGTGTGGGCGGATCGGAACGGCTGAGCGACGACGTGTGGATGGCGTGGACCGATCCCGGCCGCGCCTTCGACGAGGCGCCGATCGCCATTCTGGGTCAACACGGGAGCCCCCGCTGTCGAACCCAGCTGGCCGTGGTGTCTGGCGGCGACCCTCGTGCCGCCCCGCTCGCGCGGCGGATCGAGGCAGCCCGACCGTCTGCGCTCGACTGGGCGCCGATCGTCGCCGACCTGCTCGGGATCGGGACCCGATGACGTCGCTCCCGATGACCGACGTCGCGTTCTTTCGCGAGCACGGCTGGCTCGTGCTGCCCCACGCATTCGACGTCGAACGGCTCGGCGCCTTCGATGCGGCCGTCGAGCAGGTCGCCGGCTGGGCATCCGACGGAGGCCCGGGACTCCACCACTTCGAGCAGACCGACGCCGGGGCTGTTCTCGCCCGCAGCGAGGACTTCGTCCCCCACCACGAGGTACTCCGTCGGGAGATCTGCGATGGTCTCATCAGTGATGTGCTCGCCGACCTGTTCGGCGAACCGGCCGTGCTGTTCAAGGAGAAGATCAATTACAAGCACCCCGGCGGGGGCGGATTCGCCCCGCATCAGGACGCCGTCGCCTATCGCTTCGTCGACCACCACATCTCGTGCATGGTGCCGCTCGACCCCGCCACACCCGAGAGCGGCTGCCTCTACGTGGCGCCCGACTTCCGCGACGGGCGCCTCCCCACCGACGATCGGGGCCGGATCGACGAGGCCCACGCAGCGACGCTCGGGTGGGAACCGGTTGTGCTCGAGCCAGGCGACCTGCTGTTCTTCGACTCGTACACGCCGCACTACAGCGACACGAACCACACGACTCGCGCTCGCCGCGCCGCCTACCTCACCTACAACGCGGCGTCACGCGGTGACTTCCGCGAGCGCTACTACGCCGACAAACGCGCCGAATTCGAGTCGGCCGGACACGATTTCGACGGCGAACGCGTGCGCATCAGCATCAGCGACGACTTCCTGGGCCGTCCGGTCCGCGGAGCGAACGCATGAGCATCGTCGAGGAGCTCGTCGCGTTGTACGCCGGGCCGCACGCCCACCGGCTCTACGACGAAGCCGTCACCGAGTTGGAGCACGGCTTGCAGTGTGCCGCGCTCGCCGCGCGGGCCGGCGCATCCGACGCGTTGACAGCGGCGGCACTGCTGCACGATGTCGGCCACCTCGTGCTCGACGACGGCGTTGCGCTCACCGACGAGCTCACCGTCGATCACGGTCACGAGGTCGTCGGTGCCCGCTACCTCGCCGCAGCGTTCCCGCCGACCGTGACCGCGCCGATCGCGCTGCACGTCGCTGCCAAGCGATACCTCTGCAGCACCGAACCCACCTACTTCGGATCGCTGTCTCCGTCGTCGGTGCGCAGCCTCGAGCTCCAGGGTGGGCGGATGGACGAACACGAAGCGTCCGCGTTCGAGCGCCGGCCAGGGTTCGCCGACGCAGTGACGGTCCGGCGATGGGACGACCAGGGCAAGGTCAGCGGGCTCGACGTCGGACGGTTCGACCAGTACGTCCCACTGCTCGCGTCGCTCGTCAGACGGTGAGGATCGGGGGAGCCGGCGCGTCGGACACGAACGCGAGACGCTGCACCGCGCGGGTCATCGCGACGTAGAGCAGGCGTGCACCGAGTGCCGAGTCGCCGAGGATCTCGTGCGGGTTCACCACGACGACGCCATCGAACTCGAGCCCCTTCACCGCATGCGCTCCGAAGAGTGGGATCTCATCGGCCGCCAACTCGTGAACGTGGTCGACCGCCACGAGACCGACCTCCGCGAGCGCCAGGGCGACCGGGTCGGCGAGCGCGGTCGGGGCGACCACCCCGGTCAATCGGTGGAGCCGTTTCATCTCGACGACCGCAACGGCAACCCTGCTCGCCAGGTCGTCGGTCGCGCCGACGTCCCAGGCCGGCGGATCGCCTGCCGACCGGACACTGCGGCTCTCGGTCGCATCGACCTCGGTGAGCGGAAGCAGCCGGTTGGCCACGCGCAGAATCGGCTCGGGCACCCGGTATCCGATGGTCAGGTCGGCCACCGTGCCCGATGTTCCCGAGGGCGAGAGGTGGGCGAACACATCGGTCCACCGCTCCTGTCCTGCCGGCGCCGTCGACTGGGCGACGTCGCCGACGAGCGTCATCGAGCCGGCCGGGCTGCGGCGGCCGATCACCCGGAGTGCCACGTCGGAATGGTCCTGTGCTTCGTCGACCACCACATGGCCGTAGGTGAACGGTGAGCCGTTGAGCAGCGAGTTCGCCTCGTCGATGAGCAGCTGATCGGCAGAGGTCCATGCCCGACGCTTGCCCTTCGGCCCCGGGAGCATCGAGTCGACGAGTGTGGACGGCTTCTGCGTGGGCCAGGCCTTCGTGATGGCGGACTTGAGTGGACCGCAGTGCTTCCAGACGTCGTCCTTGCCGGTCCGACGCAGCATCTCGCGCTGGGCGATCGCGACGAGCCGGGCGCGCCGCCCGTTGATCGGCGTCACTCCGCTCATCGCGGTCGACACCCATTCGGCGAACTCCTCGGCACGGATGACGTGGTTGCGCACGCCGATCGGCACCACGACGTCGTCGGCCGGAGGTCGGATGGCCTCGAGCGCTGCATCCTCCAGGTCGCGCAATCGTTCGGCCGAGCCCTTCCACCGTGCGGTGTCGGCGTCGTCGACCTCCGTCACCTCGACCCGTGGGATGCACAGGTCGTCGACGGTTCCCTGACGCACGCTGCGCTCGCCGAGCGAGGGCAGCACATTCGAGATGTAGTCGAGGAATGCCCTGTTCGGGCCGACGACCAGCACGCCGTCGCGTGCCAGCCGAGCGCGGTGCTCGAACAGCAGAAACGCGGCGCGGTGGAGCGCAACCGCTGTCTTCCCCGTGCCGGGCCCACCCTGGACAATCAGCACCTGGTCCATGGCGGACCGGATCACGACATCCTGTTCACCCTGGATGGTGGCCACGATCTCGCGCATCTCGCCGGACCGCTCGGCACCGATCTCGGCGAGCACGGGGTCGGGGATGCCGGCCGCCGCGCCCCCGGCGTCCGGGTCGTCGAGGTCCTCGTCGAGGTACGCGACGATCTCACCGTCGTCGAGGGTGAAGCGACGCCGGAACACGAGCCCCAGTGGGTCGACTCCGGTCGCGCGATAGAACGGCGCCGCGATCGGAGCCCGCCAGTCGACCACGACCGGATCGTGGGCGTCGTCCTCGATATGGCGCCGACCGACGTACCACCGATCGTCGTCATCGTCGATCCGCCCGAAGAAGTCACCGGCGCCCGGACCGCGCAAGTCGTCGAGCGCTTCGGCGACCGTGACCTCGATGTAGTCCTTCGTGATCTCGTCGGCCGCGCCCTGTGGATCGACCGCTTCGAGCCGTTCGATCATCCGGTCCCGCGACGCGCGCGAGTGAGCCAGGTGGGCTCGTTCGGCGGCGAGATCGGGGAACAGGTCGGCGTGCACGGGACGTGCGAGGCTACTTGTCATGTTGATCCGTGGTGCCGAGATCGCCGTCGAGTCATCGGGAACGGGTGCCGACCTCGTCTGGGGTCACGGGCTGGCGCAGAGCCGCGAGCTCGAAGATCGGCGACCCCTGATCGATCTGTCGACGCTCGGGGCTCGTGTGGTCCGCTATGACGCACGCGGACACGGTGAGTCCGACTCGACCCCGGACCTCGCCGGTTACGGGTGGGACGAACTCGCCCGGGATCAACTCGAGCTGACGTCAGCGCTCGGGATCCACCGCTACGTCGCAGCGGGCGCGTCAATGGGGGCCGCGACGGCGCTGCACGCGGCGGTCCTCGCTCCCGAGCGGGTCCGCGGACTCGTCCTCGTCATTCCCCCGACCGGCTGGGAGACGCGAGCCGAGCAGGCGGGCGTGTACGAGCAAGGCGCGGCGCTGATCGAGTCCGGCGGCATCGAACGAGTCATCGCGGCGGGGGCACTCATCGCTCCACCCGACCCGTTCGTCGACGATCCCGACTTTCACACTCGTCGTGCGGACGGAATGCGCAGCTGGGAGCCGCAGCGGCTCGCCCACGCGATGCGTGGCGCAACCCGCGCACAGCTCCCGACACGCCAGCAGATCGGCCCGATCACGTGCCCAGCGCTGATCCTCGCGTGGACGAGCGACCCCGGGCACCCCGTCAGCACGGCCGATGAGCTGGCTCGCCTCCTCCCGCATGCGATCGTCCACGTCGACTCGACGGCCGACGCCGTTGCTCGTTGGACATCGCACGTCGCTGCGTTCCTGACCGAGATCGATCGAGACGTGTGAGCGGCGAGGTCAGATCCGCGGCGGGTCGACGACCACCCGCGCTCTCGATCCGGCCGGTCGCACGGTCTCGTTGATCGCTCGCCCGAGTGTGATCCAGTCCGGTGCTCGCACCAGGTAGCGATCCTCACCGTCCCGTCCGACCTGGACGACCCCGCGATCGAGTTCGGCGACGACCTCATCGCTGTAGCCGCCGGTGATCGACGCAAGAGCACCGAAGGGCGGCAGCCCGAGCATCCGACGACGCTCACGCTCCACCTCCACGACGATGTCGGGGTCCGCGGCGACCGCGGCGCGCACGACCTCGTGGTCGGGGTTGAACGTCTGGATCATGACCGTCGGTGCGAGCCGACCCGCGCGCACCAGCAGCGCCAGCGCCTGCTCGGACGCGCGGAAACGCGGTGCCAACATCTCCGAATCGAACTCCAGGAACGCCACCACGTCCACCGGCCCCACTCGATACAGCGCGGCTTCGGTCCCGACGTAGAGATCGGATCTCGGTGGCGGTGCGTCGTCCTTGCCCGTCACGACCACAGCCGAACGGTTCGCCGCCGCCTGGAGTTCCTCACCGAGTCGCGTCACTCCCGGCCGCAGGTTGGCGAACGTTCCGCCGCCGCACTCCTGACACACGGGCGGGCGTTGTGTCAGGCACCGTGCACAGGTGAGCCGCCCGTCGTCGGCAAGTCCCACCGCAGCATCACAGTGCTCGCAGCGCACGAGTGCCTTGCAGGTGCGACACGCCAGCACACGGGCGCGACCCGTCGTGTTGCTGATGCACAGCACCCGCTGCAACGGATCGCGGATGCGTTCGACCAGCGCCGAGGTGACCAGCGACTTCTTCCACGGCTCCTCGTCGGTCCGATCGACCACCTGCACGTGCGGCCAGTGCGCACGCTCGCGTTCCACGGTCGGGTGCACCGGCCCGTCGGGTCCGGCCAGCTCCTCGATCGCGATCAGCGTCGGGATCGGCGACACGTAGACGACGGGCACCCCTGCTCGGAAACACCGCTCGGCGATCACGTCACGGGCATGCCAGGTCGGAGCGCGCTCCTCCTGGAGCGCCTCGTCGTGCTCGTCGATCACGATGGCCGCCGCCATGCCAGCGCACGGCATCCATGCCGCCGAACGCGTACCGACCACGACGTCGACGCCGGCGGCCGCGGCGGCCCAGTCGTCAGGCACGAAGGCGACGGTGGCCCCGGCGCGGCGGAGACGGGCTGCGAGCAGCGATGCGTCCGCCACGGTCGGGACCACGACGAGCGTCGGCCCGCGAGCGATCGCCGACAGCACCGACGGGAGCACGTCGCTACGCGGCGGGAGTCGCAGCACCCCACCACCTTCGGCGAGCAGTCGCGTGGTGGCCGGAGACGCCGGCGCAGGCGACTGTGCGCGACGGTGCGCGAGCGGCAGCGCCTTCACTGCGGTCTTCGGTGATGCGGCCACGAGAAACGGGCGGATCCGACGCGCTGCCCACCGCACATGGGCCCATTCCGCGAGCTCGATCAGCTCTTCGGACGGCCCGTGCCCGGTGATCTTTGCGATCGGTTTGAGGTCGCGTTGCGCGAGTTCGGACTCGTGGAGCAACTCCACGACCCACCCACCGATCCTTCGGCCGTGCAGATCGACGCGCACGATCGTTCCGATGCGAACGTCGGTGCGGAGCTCGTCGGGGATCGAGTAGTCGAACGACTTGTCGAGGCCGGTGACGTCGGGAAGCACCCGTGCCACCGACTGCGACGCATCGACGGTGGTCACGGCGGTGTCGTGCTCACCGACCAAGGAATTCAGGCGCCGAGAGCCGACTTCAGTTCGTCGAGCCTGCCGAGCTGTTCCCACGGGAACTCGTCTCGGCCGAAGTGACCGTAGGCAGCCGACTTCTTGTAGATCGGACGCTTGAGGTCGAGATCGCGCACGATCGCGCCGGGACGAAGGTCGAAGGTGGCGCGCACGGCCGCCTCGATCTTGGCCGGATCCTCGCTGGCCGTCCCGAACGTCTCGACGAGGATGCTCATGGGTTGAGCCATGCCGATGGCGTACGCGAGTTGGATCTCACAGCGGTCGGCGGCGCCGGAGGCGACGACGTGCTTGGCGACCCACCGGCCGGCATATGCGGCCGAGCGGTCGACCTTCGACGGGTCCTTGCCCGAAAAGGCGCCGCCACCGTGACGACCCATGCCGCCGTACGTGTCGACGATGATCTTGCGACCGGTCAGGCCGCAGTCGGCGTACGGGCCACCGAGGACGAACTTGCCCGTCGGGTTGATGTAGATCTCGTAGTCGTCGTCGGCGAACTGCTCGGGCACGATGGGACGGATGACCTGATCGATCAGGTCGGGACGGATCACGCTGTCCCGGTCGATGCCCTCCTGGTGCTGCGTCGAGATCAGAACGGCCTTGAGTGCGACAGGCCTGCCGGTGTCGTCGTACTCGAAGGTGACCTGCGTCTTGCCGTCGGGACGGAGGTACGGAATCTGGCCCGACTTGCGCACATCTGCGAGGCGCTCGGCGAGACGGTGTGCCGTGTTGATCGGAAGGGGCATCAGCGCATCGGTCTCGTTGCAGGCGTAACCGAACATCATGCCCTGGTCGCCGGCTCCCTGCAGGTTGAGCTGATCCTCACCCGACGTGCCGCTGCGGAACTCTTCGGAGGTGTCGACGCCCTGGGCGATGTCGGGGCTCTGCGGGTCGAGGGCGACCATGACGCCGCACGTGTTGCCGTCGAAGCCGTAGAGCGCGTTGTCGTAGCCGATTCCGTTGATCGTGTCACGAGCGATCTTGGGGATCTCGACGTACGCGGTCGTGCTGACCTCGCCGGCGACGACGCACAGACCCGTCGTGATCATCGTCTCGCACGCGACTCGGGCGTCGGGATCGTCGGTGAGGATCGCATCGAGGATCGAGTCGGAGATCTGGTCGGCCATCTTGTCGGGATGGCCTTCCGTGACGCTCTCGGACGTGAAGGTGTAGTTGGCCATGGTTCAGTCTTTTCCTGTCTGAGTCGCTGCTCGGATCTCGACGATCGTGTTGATGACGGCCCGAGCGACGTCTCGCTTGGCGGCGAGGTCGATCTCGACAGGCTCCGCGTCGGGCCGGAGCAGCGTAACCGCATTCGTGTCGTGAGCGAACCCAACCCGTGGAGCCCCCACGTCGTTGGCCACGATCAGGTCGAGATTCTTGGTGGTGAGCTTCGATTGCGCGTTCGCCACGAGGTCGTCGGTTTCGGCGGCGAAGCCGACGAGGATCTGGCCGGCCGGTTTGGTCGCACCCAGGCCGGCGAGGATGTCGGGCGTGGGCTCGAGCACGATGTCGGGCACGCCGTCGCGCTTCTTGATCTTGCCGGCCGCAGCGCCCACCGGACGGAAGTCGGCGACGGCTGCGGCCATGACGATCACGTCGGCCGACTGCGCTCGCTCGGCGATCGCGGCCTGCATCTGGGCTGCGGTCTCGACGGGAACGACCGTGGCACCGATCGGTGCCGCGAGCGAGACGGTGGAGACGAGGGTGACGGCGGCGCCGCGGGCCATGGCCTCTGCAGCCACCGCGTAGCCCTGTTTGCCGGAACTGCGATTCGCAACCACCCGAACCGCGTCGATCGGTTCGCGGGTACCGCCCGCCGACACGATCATGCTGACACCGGCGAGATCCTGTGGGCCCAGCACACGCTCGGCCGCAGCGACGATCGATTCGGGCGAAGCGAGCCGGCCCGCACCCTCGTCACCACCAGCCAGGCGGCCGGATTCGGGCTCGACGATGTACACCCCACGTCGGCGCAGGGTCTCGACGTTGTCGATCACGCTCGGGTGTTCCCACATCTCGGTGTGCATCGCAGGGCACACGATCACCGGTGCACGCGTCGCGATGAGCGTGTTGGTGAGCAAGTCGTGGCTGAAGCCCATGCGGTACGCGGCGATCAGCTTCGCAGTCGCTGGAGCGACGAGGACGAGATCGGCTCCCTGGCCGACCTTGGTGTGCGGAATGGGGGTGGTCGGATTGTGCCAGAGCTCGGTCTGCACCGGTTCGGAGGCCAATGCGCTCAACGTGGTGGTCCCGACGAAGTGCTGGGCCGCTTCGGTCATGATCGGCACGACGTGCGCGCCCGCGTCGACGAGGCGGCGCGAGATTTCGATGGCCTTGTAGGCGGCGATGCCGCCCGTGACACCCAGGACGATCCGTTTGCCCTCCAGCGGGCTCACTGTGCCGTCAGTCGTCGCTCTCGGCAGCAGCTGCGTCGGCTGCGGCCTGGGCTTCGGCCACGGGATCGACCTCGGGCTCCGGCTCGGGAGCTTCGGTCCAGACGATCTTGCTCTGCGCGATCTCCTGAAAGGCGATCGAGAGCGGCTTGCGGGCGGTGGACGACACCTGGGGCGGGATCATCCCTCCGAGGCCGTCACCGAGCTGGTTGAAGTACGAGTTGATGTTGCGCGCCCGGCGGGCCGCCAGCGTGACCAGCGTGAACTTGGAGTCGACCTTGTCGAGCAAGCTCTCGATGGGCGGGTTGATCATCGTGTTGTGGTCCAGCGCCATAGTGCATCGAGCCTACCGGATGAGACTCCGTGGTCATCATCTCGTCGGGGTACGACTCCCAGCGGTGGGTGCTCCCCTCGATGTCGGTGAAGACGAACGACATCTCGGTTCGGCGACCCTGCGTCGATGCCATCTCGCCGACGTAACGCGACCACTTCCGCGTCGTGTCACCATGACTGTCACAGAGGCCGCGAGTCGGGCGCCCCCGACCCACTCGCCCACCGATCCGCCGGCGTCGCTCCGTCAGAAACCGGCGAGGCCCCGATCGCTCAGTTCTCGCATCGGGCGTTCTCGATGATCGACAGCATCTCGTCGATCGTGTCGTCGAGGTCGTCGTTCACGACGACGTGATCGGCGAGTTCGCGGCCGATCGGTTCCTCCTCTTCGGCCTTCTTCAGCCGTGCGAGCACCTTGTGGTCGAGGTCGCCACGGCCACGGAGGCGCCGCTCCTGCTCGTCACGCGACGGTGGGAGCACGAAGATCAACATGGCGTCCGGGGCGATGCGCTTGACCTGCTGAGCGCCATCGACCTCGATCTCGAGCACGATGTCCCGGTCGTCGCCGGCGTCCGGGGTCGGCGTGCCGTAGTAGTTGCCGAGGAACTCGGTCCATTCGAGGAATCCACCGTCGGAGATCCGATGTTCGAATGCCTCTGACGAGGTGAAGACGTACGCGTCGGCGGATTCGGAAGGGCGACGTTCCCGGGTCGTCCACGACCGGCTCAGCCACAGCTGCGGATCGCGTTCGACCAGGGCATCGACGATGGTGCCCTTGCCGACCCCGCCGGGTCCGGAGACGACGATGATCATGCGACCGACGATGACCGCAGACGTGCGAATCCGGAGTGGATCAAGTGAGTTCGTCCAGCAACGACTTGCGCTGCTGTGCGCCGAGGCCCTGTACCCGACGGTTGTCGGCGATGCCGACCTCCTCCATCAGGCGCCGCGCCTTGACCTTGCCGACGCCGGGGAGCGACTCCAGCATGGAGACGACCTTCAGCTTGCCGACGTTGGGATCGTCCGAATCGAGCGCCTCGGTGAGCGTCATCGAACCCATCTTGAGCCGGGCCTTGATCTCGGCTCGGGCCGTCCGAGCCTCGGCCGCCTTCTGCAGTGCGGCCGCCCGCTGCTCGGGCGTCAACTGTGGTGGTGTTGCCATGGATTCACGTTAGTGCAATGACGTCGACCGTTCGTGCGATCCCACGTTCGCGCGCCCACGCGAGCACCGCTCGCTGCACGTGCATGGGCGCTGCGGGGTCGGCGAACGTGGCGGTTCCGACCTGTACGGCGCATGCACCGGCGAGCAGCATTTCGGCCGCATCCCAGCCCGACGCCACTCCCCCGACGCCGATGATCGGCAACTCGGGCAGCGCCGCATGAACGTCGTGGACCGCACGGACGGCAACGGGATGGATCGCCCGGCCCGACAATCCGCCGCCGCCGGCGCCGAGCACCGGTCGAAGCGTGTCGGGGTCGTAGCCGAGGCCGAGCAGTGTGTTGATGCAGGTCACCGCCTCGGCTCCCGCGTCGCGCACCGCCGCGGCGACGTCGATGATCCGATCGGTGTTGGCGCTCAACTTCGCCCACCGCGGCCGGCCGCATGCTGCGGTCGCGGCGATCACGGCGGCCGACAGCTCGATGTCGTGCGCGAAGATCGATCCGCGACCCTCGAGGTTGGGGCACGAGAGATTGACCTCGACGGCGACCACACCTGCGGGTGCGTCGGCCAACATTTCGGCGCCACGTCGATAGTCGTCGAGCGAGCGACCCCAGATCGACGCGACCACGGTCGCACCGGTTGCGAGGAGGTCGGGCAGCACGTGGCCGAGCCAGTACTCGATCCCGGGCCCCTGCAGGCCCACGGCGTTCATCATCCCCTGCGGCGTGGGATGGACCCGCGGCGCCGGATTGCCCGACCATTCGTAGGGCGCCAACGACTTGGTCACGACGGCACCCAGCTCCGACAGGTCCATGAACGGGGCGAGTTCGTCGCCGTAGCCAGCGGTCCCCGACGCCGTCATGACCGGCCCCGGCAGCGTCACCGACCCGATCACGGTCTCCATCACGACCACCCACCACACCCGACGGGCCCACCACCCGGTTCCGGTGAGATGCGGGACCGACAGGTGGTCTCACCTCTCACCGAAGTGGGCGGCGTGACGGCTGCGGTGAGAATCGGGGCAGACACGTCGTCTCACACCTCACCGGAGGCACCGGCGGTGTGGTACTCCTGGAGCGAGCGAACCATCGGAGCGCCTTCGGTGCGTTCGCCCAGACCTTGGGCGGCAGCTAGGGCGGCAGCAACCGTGGTCACGCAGCTCACACGGTGCAGGCTCGCCGCCTTGCGGATCGTTTCACCGTCGGTCCGCCCCGCTCGGCCCCGCGGCGTGTTCACCACGAAACCGATCTTGCCGTCGGCGATCAGTTGTGGTGCCGTCGGCCACTCGGGGTCCTCGTCGCTGCGATTCCCGTCGTTGTGGACCTTGGCCACGATCTGGTCGACCGACACCTCGAACTTCGCCAGGTACCGGGCGGTCCCGGACGTGGCGGCGATTCCCAGCCCGAGCGCGATGAGCCGCTTCGCGACCACCAGACCGGCCGGCTTGTCCGGGTCGGCCAACGACAGGAACACCATCCCGTGGGACTCCGTCGTCGGCAACACCGTGCCCGCTGCCAGTTCGGCCTTGTAGAAGGCCCGGCCGAAGGTCGTGTCGATGCCCATGACCTCGCCCGTCGACCGCATCTCGGGGCCAAGCGCGGAATCGACCTCGGGAAAGCGGGTGAACGGCAGCACCGCTTCCTTGACCGCCACATACGGCGGTGGGCCTTCGACGGCACCGCCGACACCGTGGTGGCCACCGCCAACCGGCGGCTTGAGCAGCCCCTCATCACGGAGCTCGGCGAGCGTCGCACCGAGCATGACTCGACTCGCGACCTTGGCGAGCGGCACTCCTGTCGCCTTCGCCACGAACGGCACCGTTCGACTGGCACGCGGGTTCGCCTCGATGACGTAGACCGTGGTGCCGGTGACGGCGAACTGGACGTTGATCAGCCCGCGCACATCGAGACGCTTGGCGATCGCAGCCGTGTACGACTCCAACACCTCGATGACCCATGACGGCAGCGTCTGTGGCGGAATCGCACAGGCCGAATCACCGGAGTGCACCCCAGCCTCCTCGACGTGCTCCATGACCCCACCGATCAGCACCTCACCCGTGGCGTCACGGATCGCGTCGACGTCGACTTCGGTGGCGTCGGCGAGGAACCGGTCGACCAGCACCGGGCGCTCCGCAGACAGCCCACCCTCCTTGCCGAGCGAACCGAATCCGGCGAGCTCCTCCATCGCCCGGGCAAGCTGCTCGCCGTCGTGGACGATCTGCATCGCGCGCCCGCCGAGCACATAGCTCGGCCGGACGAGCACCGGGAAGCCGACCTCCTCGGCGATCACTCGGGCCTGGTCGAGATCGACCGCGGTGCCGCCAGGGGGTTGCGGAATGTGGAGCTCGTCGCAGATCTGGTTCCAGCGTTCGCGGTCCTCTGCGGCGTCGATCGAGTCCGGCGATGTCCCCGCAACGAGGTCGCGGGGGATCTCCCCGGACAGCTTGAGCGGCGTCTGGCCGCCGAGCGACACGATCACCTTGTACGGCTGCTCCGCCTCGATGACGTTGAGCACGTCCTCCTTCGTCAGCGGTTCGAAGTACAACCGATCGGACGTGTCGTAATCGGTCGACACCGTCTCGGGGTTGCAGTTGATCATGATCGTCTCGAACCCGGCATCGCGCAGCGAGAACGATGCGTGGACGCAGCAGTAATCGAACTCGATGCCCTGGCCGATCCGGTTCGGACCGGACCCGAGGATCACGACCTTCTTGCCGTCTGACGCACGGATTTCGCTCTCGTCCTCGTAGGTCGAGTAGTGATATGGCGTCTCCGCGGCGAATTCGGCCGCACAGGTGTCGACCGTCTTGTACGTGGGCAGCACACCGGCCGCCACGCGGGCGGTGCGGACGTCGTCCTCGGACCGGTCCCAGAGATAGGCCAGCTGGGCATCGGAGAACCCGAGCTGCTTCGCTCGCTTCCAACTGCGCTTCGACATGCCGGCGATGCCGGTGGTCGCGAGCGCCACCCGCTCCTCGACGATCAGCGCCATCTGGTCGAGGAACCACAGGTCGATCCGGTTCGCGTCGTGGATCGTCTCGATCGGGATGCCGCGGCGGATCAGATCGGCAACCTGGAGCAACCGGTCGGGCGTGGGGATCTTCGCCGCGGCGAGCAACTCGTCGTCGGACATCGAGGCGTACTCCTCCTCGCCGGGGTCGCAGTTGAGGCCGAGCCGCCCCTGCTCCAGGGAGCGAAAGGCCTTCTGCAGACTCTCGGGGAACGTACGCCCGATCGCCATCACCTCGCCGACCGACTGCATCTGTGTGCCGAGCACACCCGTGGTCCCTGGCAGCTTCTCGAACGCCCAGCGCGGGATCTTCGTCACCACGTAATCGATGACCGGCTCGAACGATGCCGGCGTCGACGACTCCTGCGTGGCCGTGATGTCGTTCGGGATCTCGTCGAGGGTGTAGCCGATCGCGAGCTTTGCAGCGATCTTGGCAATCGGGAACCCGGTCGCCTTCGACGCAAGGGCTGAGCTGCGCGACACGCGCGGGTTCATCTCGATGACCACCTGGCGGCCGGTGGCCGGGTCGACGGCGAACTGCACGTTCGATCCACCCGTCTCGACGCCCACGCGACGGATGCAGGCAATCGCCGCATCACGCATCTGCTGGTATTCGACATCGGTGAGCGTCTGGATCGGGGCGACCGTGATCGAGTCGCCGGTGTGCACGCCCATCGGGTCGACGTTCTCGATGCCGCAGATGATGACGCAGTTGTCGGCGTGGTCCCGCATCACCTCGAGTTCGTACTCCTTCCAACCGACGATCGACTCCTCGACGAGAATCTCACCGATCGGGCTCGCGTCGATCCCCGTCGCCGCCATCCGTTCGAACTCCTCCACGGTGGAGGCGATCCCCGTCCCGCGTCCACCGAGGATGTAGGCCGGTCGGATCATGACCGGCAGGCCGATCTCGTCCATCGCAACTCGCGCCTCGTCCATCGAGTGCGCGATCCGCGACCGGCACGACTCGAGACCGATCTCCGTCATCGCCACCTTGAAGTTCTCGCGATCCTCCGCCGTGGAGATCGCCTCGGCGTTGGCGCCGATCATCTCGGGCGTGCCCGGCACGCCGATCAAGCCGCGCTCGAACAGCTCCATCGCAATGTTGAGTCCGGTCTGCCCACCAAGCGTCGGGAGCACCGCGTCAGGCTGCTCCCTGTCGATGATCGCCGCCACGACTTCCCAGGTCAGCGGCTCGATGTAGGTCGCATCGGCGAAATCCGGGTCGGTCATGATCGTCGCCGGATTGGAGTTCGCGAGGATCACACGGAACCCCTCCTCCTTGAGAACGCGACACGCCTGCGTACCCGAGTAGTCGAACTCACATGCCTGCCCGATCACGATCGGGCCGGAGCCGATGATCAGGATCGATTCGAGGTCGTTGCGCCGAGGCATCAGCCGACCGCCTTTCGGTCGTCCATCAGTTCGGCAAACTGCCCGAACAGGTAGCGGGCATCGTGTGGCCCAGGATTGGATTCGGGGTGGTGCTGCACGCTGAACGCGCGCTCCGAGGCGACCTGCAGCCCCTCGCACACATCGTCGTTCAGGTTCACGTGGGTCATCTCCGCGTTGGATGGGAGGCTGCTCGCGTCGACCGCGAAGTTGTGGTTCTGGCTGGTGATCTCGATCCGGTCGGTGTGGAGGTTCTTGACCGGATGGTTGCCGCCGTGGTGGCCGAACGGCAGCTTGACCGTGTCGGCACCGATCGCGCGACCGAGCAGTTGATGGCCGAGGCAGATACCGAAAATCGGAACCGCTCCGAGCAGTTGGTGGATCGTCTCGACGGCATACGGGACCATCTCGGGGTCGCCCGGGCCGTTCGACAGGAAGACGCCGTCGGCACCCATGGCCACGATGTCCGCTGCGCTCGTGTCGGCGGGCACCACATCGACATGGCCGAAGTTCGCCAGGCTGAGTGCGATGTTCCGCTTCATCCCGAAGTCGATCGCCACGATCCGACGGCGACTGTCGGGATCGACCGCTGCCACCGAGTAGCCGACCGGCGTCGTGACGGTCCGGACGAGGTCGACCCCGTTGGTGCCGGGCTCGGCCCGCGCGGCAGCGAGCAGCGCGTCGTGTGGGGCCGACCCGAATGCCCCGGGGACTGCACCGTGGTCGCGGATCAGGCGTGTGAGACGGCGGGTGTCGATGCCCGAGATGCCGGGCACGCCCTGCTGGTAGAGCATCGAGCCGAGGTCGGCCTGCGCCCGGAAGTTGCTGTGCCGGCGCGCGAGATCGCGGACGACGATGCCGCGGCAGAACGTGCCGACGGACTCGAAGTCGGTCGCATTGATCCCGTAGTTGCCGATGTGCGGGTACGTGAACGTGATGATCTGCCCCGCGTAGCTGGGGTCGGTGATCACCTCCTGGTAGCCGCTCAGCACGGTGTTGAAGACGACTTCGCCCGTGGCGATCGGCACGTGCGCGCCGATCAGGTCGCCTTCGAACACGCTCCCGTCGGCGAGCACCAGCTGCCCGTCGACTCGTCCCTGCGGGTTGCTCATCGACATTCGTTCCCTTCGTGGTGCATGTTCATGCAGTATAGTGAATGTTCATTCATCATCGTGTGGCAGTTCCGTTCTCGACCGTCACCACGCCGGCCAGCACCGTGTGCTTCACTCGGCCCCGCAGCGTGACACCGACGTAGGGCGTGTTGCGCGACTTGCTCGCCAGCTGGGCCGGGACGACCTCCCATTCCTCGGTCGGATCGAATGCGGTCAGATTGGCGGGCTCCCCCACAGCGATCGGGCGGCCGTGTGTGTCGTCGAGCCCCGCGATGGCCGCGGGTCGCCACGAGAGCGCGCCGATGATGTCCACCAGGTCCATGTCGAGGTGGGCGACCGCCACACCGAGCGCCGTTTCGAGGCCGAGCATGCCGGGAGGAGCCTGATCCAGTGGCCGCTCCTTGGTCTCCGCCACGTGCGGTGCGTGGTCGGTCGCGATCGCGTCGATCGTGCCATCACGCAGACCGTTGCGGACGGCCTCGACGTCGGCCATGGTCCTCAGCGGGGGGTTCACCTTGTAGATCGCGCTGTACGACCGCAGGCGCTCGTCGGTGAGGCTGATGTGGTGCGGGGTCGCCTCGGCGGTGACCGGCAGACCGTCGGCTTTCGCGGCGCGCACGAGCTCGACGCTTCTCGCCGTCGACAAGTGCAGGAAGTGCGCCGGCGAGCCGGTGAGCCGGACCAGCTCGATGTCGCGGTGGACCATCAGCTCCTCGGCGAGCGACGGCCACCCCGGCAACCCCAGATGACTGCAGCAGTCACCCTCGTGCATCACGGCTCCCGTGGTGAGCCGTTCGACCTCGCAGTGCTGCGCCATGGTGACCCCGAGGCCGTGCGCGTACTCGAAGGCGCGTCGCATCAGCAGCGGATCCTGCACGCCGTTGCCGTCGTCGGTGAACAGCTTCACGCCTGCTGCGGCCAACTCGGCGAACGGGGTGAGCTGTTCGCCGGCCCGACCGACGGTGATCGACGCCGACGGGTGCACGTCACACAATCCGGCGACCTGCCCCTGCCGGCGGACGAACTCGACGACGCTGACACAATCCTGCGTGGGGTCGGTGTTGGGCATCGCGACCACGGCGGTGTACCCGCCCAGTGCTGCGGCCCGGGAGCCCGTCTCGATCGTCTCGGCCTCTTCCCTTCCGGGCTCCCGGAGATGCGTATGGAGATCGACGAAACCCGGCGACACCGTCAACCCGGTGGCGTCGAGCACGCGGCCACCGTCAGACATGCCCAGGTCGGCGCCCATCTCGGCGATCAGGCCGTCGACGATCCGGAGATCGGCGCGGCGCTCACCCTGTTGGTCGACGACGGTGCCGCCGATGATCGAGAGGTTCATGAGAGCTCCGGTCGTTCGAGGTCGGACGTGGGATCCGGGTTCGCTGCGAGGCAGTCGAACAGCACCGCCATGCGAATGGCGATCCCATTCGTGACTTGCTGCGTGATCACCGCTCCCGGCAGCTCCGCCGGGTCGACGGCGATCTCGACGCCGCGGTTGATCGGCCCCGGGTGCATGACCAGCGTGTGCGGGGCGAGCCGGGCAGCACGTTGTGGGGTGAGACCGAAGCGTGCCGTGTACTCACGGAGATGAGGAACGAGCGCTTCGCTCATTCGCTCGTTCTGCATCCGCAGCATGTACAGCACATCGATGCCTTCTCCGTCGGGTCCGATCACGGCGTCGAGGTCGTCGACGACGTGCTCGTGGACCGACGGCGGAAGCAACGTCCGTGGCGCGACCCACGTGACGTCGGCGCCGAGGGCCTTGAAGGCGGCCGTGGTCGACCGGGCCACCCGGCTGTGTTTGATGTCGCCGACGACCGCCACCCGCAGCCCGTCGAATCCGGCGGGCCGGTTGAGCGCGGTGCGAACCGTGTACACGTCGAGAAGGCCCTGCGTCGGATGCGAATGCCAACCGTCGCCGGCGTTGATCACCGCGGCGTTGGTCCAGTTGTCGACGAGCCACGGCGCACCCGTCGACTTGTGGCGGATGACGAACGCGTCGACGCCCATCGCAGCAATCGTCTCGATCGTGTCGCGCAGGCTTTCACCCTTGTTGAGGCTCGACTGGGAGACCGCGAACGTCATGGTGTCGGCCGACAGCCGCTTCGCAGCGGTCTCGAAGCTGAGCCGGGTCCGAGTCGAATCCTCGAAGAAGACGCTGCAGACGGTCTTGCCGCGCAGCGCCGGCACCTTCGGGTTCGGCCGTCGATTGACCTCGGCCATCGTGTCGGCCAGATCGAGGATTCGCCGCACACCGTCGGCACCCAGCTCGTCGATCGACAACAACGATCGACTCATCGCAACTCCCCCGTTACACGACGGGTCTGACCCGTCACGTAACGCGTGACGTGACGGGTCAGACCCGTCGTGTAACGCGTCATGAGATGACCACGCCGTCGGCGGTCACGGAGACGTCTTCACCGCTGCTGGTGGGCAGGTTCTTGCCGATGAAATCGGGGCGGATCGGGAGTTCGCGGTGACCCCGATCGACGAGGACGGCGAGTTGCACCGACTTCGGCCGCCCGTAATCACCCAGCGCGTCGAGCGCCGCTCTGACCGTCCGTCCGGTGAAGAGCACGTCATCGACGAGGACGATGGTGGCGCCGTCGACGTCGAATCCGATGTCGCTCACCGCAGCGGGACTCACCGGTCGCAGACCGATGTCGTCGCGATACAGGGAGGCGTCGATCGACCCGATCGGAATCGGCGAATCGATACGGGCGATCTCGCCGCCCAACGCGTCGGCCAGCCAGACGCCGCCGGTCTGGATCCCGATCAGGACCACACCGTCGAGGCCCTGGTTGCGTTCGATGATCTCGTGTGCCATCCGGGTTGTCGCCCGGCGTACGTCGTCGGGCGTCAGCACCCGCTTCTCGCTCATGTTGTCCTTTCCGTTCGAGCCTCTCGGGACTCGCTTCACGGTCAGGCGTCGAAGGTATCAGGCGCAGCAGGCGGCTCGCACATCGCCGGACCGTGGCACCGGAACTACCATCAGGCAATGCACGATCTGGTGATCCGCAATGCCAGCCTGGTCGACGGGAGCGGGGCCGAAACGAGGATGGCCGACGTCTCCGTCGACGGCGGCGTCATCGCTGAGGTGAGCGATCCAGGTACGGGGTCGTCCGCAACTCGCGACATCGATGCCGACGGCCTGTTGCTGACGCCGGGCTGGGTCGACGTCCACACCCACTACGACGCGGAGGCATCGTGGGACCCCTACCTCACACCGTCGTCGTGGCATGGCGTCACGTCGGCGGTCATGGGAAACTGCGGGGTCGGATTCGCCCCCGCCGCCCCCGATCGACACGAGTGGTTGATCGAGTTGATGGAGGGCGTCGAAGACATTCCCGGCTCGGCGATGACCGAAGGAATCACGTGGGAGTGGGAGAGCTTCGAACAGTTCCTCGATGCACTCGACGCCCGCCATTACGCCCTCGACCTCGGCGCTCAGATCGCCCACGGTCCGGTCCGCGGGTATGTGATGGGCGACCGCGGCGCCGCGAACGAGCCCGCAACTCCTGGCGACATCGATGCGATGTCGGCGATCGTCGAGTCTGCGCTGCGCGCCGGTGCCCTGGGCTTCTCCACGTCGCGGACGCCGCTCCACACGTCGCTCTCGGGCGAACTCGTCCCTGGAACCCATGCGGCCGCGGACGAACTGCTCGGGATCGCCGATGCACTCCGCCGAGTCGGCCACGGCGTCTTTCAGTTCGCACCAGAGCACGTCGACGTGCCGACCCTCGAGATGCCGTGGATGCGCGAGATCGCTCGGCGCACCGGCCGCACCGTCAGCGTCAACCTCAATCAGCCGAACAGCGCGCCGGATCTCTGGCGCGACGTGCTCGACCTGCTCGACGAGTCGCGCGCCGAGGGGCTCGACATCGTCGCCCAGGTTGCCGGACGCGTCGTCGGACTGCTGATGTGCCTCGAAGGCAGCTTCAACCCGCTCGACTTCCACCCGGCCTACGGGCCCTACTCGGCGCTCCCTCTCACAGAACGCGTTACCGCATTGCGTTCACCCGAGCTCCGAGCGGCACTGCGGATCGAACCGGACGACGGCGGCCTGTTCCGTCGAGTCGTGCTCGACTCGATCGGAACGTGGTGGGCGGTGGAGGACGGCGACATCGACTACGAGCCCGAATCCGACGACTCGATCGCCGCCGTGGCACAACGGACCGGCGTCGACCCGATCGACCTCATCGTCGACCAACTGTGTGCGCATGACGGCCACGGAATGATCCTCACGCCGTTCTTCAACTACGCCTACGGCGACTTGTCGTTCCAGTACGAGGCGCACCAGCATCCGGCAACGCGGCATGGGGCTGGCCGATGCCGGCGCCCACTGCCGCGTCATCTGTGACGGTGGCACCCCGACGTTCATGCTCACCCATTGGACTCGCGATCGTCGCCGTGGCCCGACGCTGCCACTCGAGCACGTGATCCACCGCCAGACCCGCCAGACCGCCGAACTCTACGGCTTGAACGACCGCGGCCTGGTTGCGCCGGGTCAACGCGCCGATCTCAACCTGATCGACTACGACCGCCTCACGTTCGGGCCACCGCGCATGGCGTACGACCTGCCCGGCGGTGCCCGGCGCCTCGTGCAGAAGGCCGACGGGTACGTCGCAACGTTCGTCCACGGGGTCCAGACCGTCGACAACGACGAATTCACCGGTGAACTCCCGGGACGCCTGCTCCGCGGTCCACGCTGAGACGGGCGACGGTCCGCTATCCGGAACTCGTCCGCGACACGTCGACGACCTCACATTCGACTCCCGTGTCGGGACCGTCGACAACGCTGAACCCATCGCCTGGCGCCGACTCGCCTGAGCGCACGTTCTCGATCGACGCGAACGCTGTGCCGATCCGGATTCCGTCGCGCATCAGTGCCGCCGTCGCGAAGTAGTCGGACGTCTCCGACGACCCGTTGGTCGCCTCGAACACCGTTGCGATGTCGTCGGCGAAGTCGACGCCGCTCGTCGCACACGTGACCTCGGCGAGGTCATCGACGGATTCCGATGCGAATCGCTGCACCTCGGCGATCTCACATGCGACGCCACCGGCTGAGTCGAACACGAACGACTTCTCGATCGCGCGCTCACCGGGACGGATGTAATTGACGAAGAACGGTTCGTCACCGACTCGATTGCCGTCGGCGTCGAGGAAGTTGACATCGATGACGTAGCTCGACTGCTTGCTGCTGTTGTTCGTGATGTCGAGGACGATGTTGTCGGAGTCGACCCACTCGCACGGGCCGACGTCGTCGACCTCGTCGTCGGCACCAGTGGCATCAGACGCGTCGCCGGAGCCGTCCGACCGCTGGGTCTCCGAGCCGGAACTCGAACTCGAATCGGATCCCGCACGCGCCGCGACCACGACAGCTGCTGCGAGCACGGCGAGTGCCAGGAACACACCGAGTCCCCCGAGCACCCACGGCCAGACCTTCTTCTTGGGTGGCGGGCCTGGAGGAAACGACGGCGGTCCCGGCGGGAACCCCGGCGGTGGGCCACCCCACGCACCGGGTGGCGGAGGCTGATTCGGCGGAAACTGGTATCTCGGCGGAACCTGTGGCTGCGGCACCTGCGGCGGGGGACCCGATGGCGGAGGTGGCGACTGCGGTGGCTGCCCCGGGAGGGGCGCTGGCGGTTGATTCGGTCCGGCTCCGAAGTCATCGGTCATGGGGCGAGACTAGGCAGCAGGCCTCTGGCCGGAGCGGACCTTCGACGCACCGGTGGGCACCGACTCCCACACGACGCTCGCGACGCCTCGCGTCAGTCGACTCGGGGTAGGACCTTGAGGCCGAGTTCCTCGAGGGACTTCGGGTCGCCCGGGATCGGGCTGTTGGTCATCGGATCCTGCCCCGATTGGGTCTTCGGGTAGGCGATGACCTCGCGGATGTTCTCCTCCCCCGCGAGGATGGCCACGAGTCGGTCAAGGCCGACCGCGAAGCCGCCGTGCGGTGGTGCGCCGTAGTCGAACGGATTGAGGAAGAAGCCGAACTTGCGCTCGGCCTCATCGTCGCTGATCCCGAGCGCGGTGAAGACCTTGCGCTGCAGTTCGGGCTCGTGGATTCGGATCGACCCGGAGCCGAGCTCCCACCCGTTGAGGACGAGGTCGTACGCGATCGAGCGAACGGCCATCGGGTCGGTGTCGAACTTGTCGACGTCGTCGGGGTGCGGCATCGTGAACGGGTGGTGCCCGGACTTGGGCGCTCCCGTGTCCTTGTCACGCCCGACGAAGAGCGGGAACTCGACAACCCACACATACCGATGGGGACCCTGATGCACCGGCGGCCGACCGATCTCGTTGCGAAGCATGCCGAGCACCTCACACGTGGTGGCCCACTCGTCGGCGACGATGAGGACCAGGTCGCCGGTCTCCGCTGACATCGCCGTCTTCAGCGCGCCGATCTCGTCGTCACCCAGGAACTTGGCGACCGGGGAATCGAATCCGTCATCGGTCGCCTTCATCCAGACGAGGCCCTTCGCGCCGGCGCCCTTGGCGCGGTCGGTGAGTTTGTCGAGCTGGTTCCGGCCGTACTCGTCGGCCCCATCATCGACTTTGATGCCCTTGATCGCGTCGGCCCCCGCAAAGGCCTTGAACTCGGTTCCGGAGAACACGTCGGTCAGTTCGACCAGCTCCATCCCGAAGCGGAGGTCGGGTTTGTCGATGCCGAATCGGTTCATGGCGTCGTGCCACGTGATCCGCTCGATCGGGCCCGGGCGCTCTCCGCTCACGGCCTCGGCGGCGGCAAGCACCGCCTCCGACACTGCGTCGAGCACGTCGTCCTGATCGACGAAGCTCATCTCCACGTCGAGCTGCATGAACTCGTACTGGCGGTCGGCACGCAGATCCTCGTCGCGTAGGCAGCGGGCGATCTGGTAGTACCGATCGACGCCGCCCACCATCAAGAGCTGCTTGAACAGCTGGGGCGACTGCGGCAGTGCGTAGAACGACCCGGGCTCCTTGCGTGACGGTACGAGGAACTCACGAGCGCCCTCGGGCGTCGACGGAACGAGCATCGGCGTCTCGACCTCGACGAACCCCTGGGCGTCCATGGCGTTGCGCATCGCGGCGTTGACCTTCGACCGGAGGCGGAGGTTCTTCTGCATTCGCTCCCGTCGCAGGTCGAGGTAGCGGTATTGCAGCCGGATGTTCTCGTCGACGTCGTCGGCGCGGGCGTCGATCGGAAACGGCGGTGGTGTGGCGACGCGGAGGATCTCGACCTCGCACTCGCCGATCTCGACGTGGCCGGTCGGCAAGCTGTCGTTGATCGTGCCGTCAGGGCGCTCACGCACCACGCCGGTGATTCGCAGCACGTACTCGCTGCGGACGTCGACGTCGTCGTTGATGACGCACTGGACGATGCCAGAGTGGTCGCGAAGGTCGACGAACGCGAGGTGTTCGCCGTGTTCACGACGGCGGCCAACCCAGCCGCAGACGCTGACCGTTTCGCCGATCTGGTCCGGGCGGAGTTCGCCGCACAGGTGGGTACGCATCGATGTGGAGCTCATTGCTGTCTACTCAACTCGTCTTTCAGGTGGGAGGTCAGATCGGATCGGGCGATGGTCTGCTGCTCGCCGGCACCCTGCATCGGTTTGGCGACGACGGTGCCGCTCGCCAATTCGTCGTCACCGACGATGATTGCGAACGCGGCACCCGAACGATTGGCCAGCTTCATCTGCGCTTTCATGCTGCGGTTGTCGAAGCCACGATCGGCGGCGAGGCCCGCGTCACGGAGCTCGCCGGTGATCGCCACGGCCTCGGCGCCGCCGGTCACGTCGACGACGTACGCGTCGAGCGGCCGAGGTCGGGCCGGGAACACGCCTTCGTCGTCGCAGGCCAACAGCGTCCGATCCACACCGAGGGCGAAGCCGATGCCGGGCGTCGCCGGTCCACCGAGGGCTTCGACCAGGCCGTCGTAGCGCCCACCACCGCCAAGGGCATTCTGCGCCGAGTCGAGTGTGCCGCCCTGGAACTCGAAGATCGTGCGCCGGTAGTAGTCGAGTCCGCGGACGAGTTTGGGTTCGACCTCGAACGGGATCGCGAGGCGGCGCAGCCCTGCCTGCACCGTGTCGAAGTGGGCGGCCGCCTCGGGTGAATAGAACTCGCTGATCATCGGCGCGTCAGCGATTGCAGGCGCATCGAACTCCCGCTTCGAGTCGAGGACCCGAAGCGGATTCCTCGCCAACGTGTCGCGGCTCTGGTCGGTCAGCTCGGCCGCCTCGAAATACTCCCGCAGCGCGGCCACGTACCGGGCACGGTCGTCGGGTTCGCCGAGACTGTTCAGCACCAGCGTGACCTGGGAGAGGCCCAACCGTCGATAGAAGTCCCACGCGAGTGCGATCACCTCGACGTCGAGATGAGCGTCGTCGACACCGAGGACTTCGATCCCGACCTGATCGAACTGCCGATAGCGGCCACGCTGGGCCTTCTCCTGGCGGAAGTTCGGCCCCGAGTACCAGACCTTCCACGGTGCAACGGGTCGATGCTGCGCAAACGCTCGGCAGACGCTGGCCGTGAGTTCGGGGCGCAACGACACGTGCCGACCTCCGCGGTCCTCGAAGGCGTACAGCTCCTTGGTGACGACCTCGGTGGCCTCGCCGATCCGCGTGAACACACCCACGTCCTCGATCAGCGGGGTGATGATCTGGCCGTACCCCGCCGACTCGACCACGTCGGCGAACACGCCGTTCAGCCGACGCCAGCGAGCACTGTCGGGCGGCAGAATGTCCCGCATGCCGGGACTGGTCTGGAAGGCGGGCACGGCCGACCAGGCTATCCACCAGGCTCGTGCATCGCCGCGCCCTTTGTCGGCACTGCCCCGGGCGGAAGGCTGGCCTTCAGCGATGTCCGGCTGCGGCGCCGGGAACCGTGCGATACGCGTCGTACACCGAATCGATGCCCTTGATGCGGTTGATCACCGAATCGAGGTGGGTGCCATTGGCCAGCTCGAACTCGAAGCGCATCTTCGCTTCGCGGTCGGCGCTGGTGATGGTCTCACAGGACACGATGTTGACACGATGCTCGACCAGCGCGGTCGCCACGTCGGCCAGCAACTTCGACCGATCGAGTGCGACGACTTCGATCCCGGCGGTGAACGTGTTGTTGAACTGGCCCTCCCCGTCCCAGTCGACCTCGATCATCCGGGTCGCCTGCTCCTCCATCAACGAGACCGCGTTCGCACAGTCGGCACGATGCACGCTGACTCCTCGACCGCGGGTGACGAACCCGGTGATCTCGTCGCCGGGCACCGGGGTGCAGCACTGAGCCAGGCGCACGAGCATGTCGTCGAGACCCTCGACGTGGATCCCCACTTCCTGTCGATGCCCGTCACGCCTCTCGCGGCGTGGTCGGTCGACGGTTGCCGGCAGCTGGACGTCCTGCTCACCTGAGTGGTAGCCGCGTGCGACGCGCTGGGCAACGCTGCGCCCCGAGACGTGGTGCTCGCCGATCGCTGCGAGCAGCGCCTCGAGATCCACGTAGCTCATCTCGGCGACGACGTCCTTGAGCTGATCGGACTTCCACACCTGCTGCGCCGGGAGGGACTCGCGACGGAACTCGGCCTGCAGCTCGTCACGGCCGGCTTCGACCATGTCGACACGGCGTTCGCGGCTGAACCACTGGCGGATCTTGTTGCGGGCCCGCGGCGACGCCACGAATCCGAGCCAGTCCTGCGACGGCCCTGCGGACTCGACCTTCGACGTGAAGATCTCGCACGAGTCCCCGCTCTGCATCACGTGATCGAGTCCGACGAGTCGGCCGTTCACCTTCGCCCCGATCGTCGCGTGTCCGACCTCGGTGTGGACGGCATAGCCGAAGTCGACCGCGGTCGACCCGACCGGCAGGGTGATCACGCGCCCCTTCGGCGTGAACACGTAGACCTCGTCCTGTTCGAGGTCGGTCTTCAGACTCTGCATGAACTGGGCGGGGTCGGACACCTCCTCCTGCCAGTCGATGATCCTGCTCAACCAGTCGACCTCTCCGGCCTTCGCCCCTGAGCGGTCCTTGTAGGCCCAGTGCGCAGCGACGCCCCACTCGGCTCGCTGGTGCATCTCGATGGTGCGGATCTGCACCTCGATCGGTTTGCCCGACGGCCCGACCACGGTGGTGTGCAGACTCTGATAGAGGTTGAACTTGGGCATCGCGATGTAGTCCTTGAACCGCCCGACCACCGGTCGCCAGCGGCCGTGGATGCACCCGAGCGCGGCATAGCAGTCCTTCATCGTCGGGACGACGACGCGCACGGCCACCAGGTCGAAGATGTCGTCGAACTCCAGTCCCTTGACGACCATCTTCTCGTAGATGCTCCAGAGGTGCTTGCCGCGGCCGGTGACATCGGCGTCGATGTTCAGGTCGGCGAGACGTTGACGGACCTCGGCAACGGTCTTTGCCAAGTACACATCACGTTCGGGGGTGCGCACTCGGACGAGGTGGTCGAGTTCGGCGAACCGCTTCGGGTGCAGCGAGGCGAACGACAGGTCCTCCAACTGCTGCTTGAGCTCCTGCATCCCGAGGCGGTGTGCGAGCGGGGCATAGATGTCGAGCGTCTCCTGGGCGATGCGCTGCTGCTTCTCGAGCGGCATGGAGGCGATGGTGCGCATGTTGTGCAGACGGTCGGCGAGCTTGATGACGAGCACACGGAGGTCCTTCGCCATGGCGACGAGCATCTTGCGCATCGTCGCCGCCTGCTGTTCCTCGCGACTGTCGAACCGAATCCGTTCGAGCTTCGTGACGCCGTCGACGATCGCTGCGACCTGAGGGCCGAAGTCTCGCTCGACGTCGGCCACGGTGATCTCGGTGTCCTCGACGGCGTCGTGGAGCAGCGCAGCGGCGACCGAGATCTCGTCGAGTCCGATGTCGGCAACGATCTGGGCCACGGCGAGCGGATGGTTGATGTAGCTCTCGCCACTTCGACGCATCTGCGAGCGGTGCGCTTCGGATGCGACCCGATAGGCGCGGTTGATGTCACTGATCGACGCCTTGGGATGGCGACGCCGGTAGGCGGCCAGCAGCGGTGCGAGTTCGCCAGTGGCGGCGGTGGACCCGGGCGACGCGATTTGGTTTCGCCGCCACGGAAGAACTCGGTCGACGGTCGCCACGGTGCCCTCAGGTGTAGTGCAACAGCGACCGGATCGTGCGGTCCTTCAGTCGGGAGCGACCGTCGAGTTCGTCGAGTTCGAGGAGGAAGGCCAACCCGGCGACCACGCCACCGAGGGTTTCGACGAGCGTGGCGGTCGCTTCGGCGGTCCCTCCGGTCGCCAACACGTCGTCGACGATGAGGATCCGCTCGCCGGGATGGATCGCATCCCGGTGTATCTCGAGCTTGTCGGCGCCGTACTCGAGTTGGTACTCCTCGCGCACGACGGCCCACGGCAGCTTCCCGGGTTTGCGAACGGGGACGAATCCGGCGCCGATGCGATACGCCACCGGAGCTCCGAAGATGAAGCCGCGGGATTCGACACCGACCACCCTGTCGATTGCGATGCCCGAGAACGCGTCGACCATCGCACCAACGGCTTCGGCGAATGCCTTGGCGTCGCCCAGCAGCGGGGTGATGTCACGGAAGATCACACCCTCGGTCGGATAGTCCGCGATCTCACGAACATACGAGCGGAGGGCCCCGTGGTCAGCTGCCATGTCTGGAGGATATCGCTGGTCAGCGACGCTTCTTCTTCCGTGGACGCGGCGGATGGGTCAGGATCCGTTCGACCGGCTGATGTACCGCCGCGGTCTTGTCGGCATCGAGCCGTTCGGTCTCGTCCACGCCGTCGGGCTCCTGGTGCTCGGTGGCGATCCGACCGCTGACCCCGGCGCCGACGACCGCGGCCCGCAGGGCCTCACCGGTCAGCGGTTCGCGACGTGACTTGCGCCCGGTGTTCGACCGCAGCGTGGCGAGCAACGGCGAAGCGACGAAGATCGACGAGTAGACACCGGCGATCATGCCGATCAGCAGCGCGAGGGCGAATTCCTGGAGTGCCACCGCCCCGAGGATTCCCGAGCCGATGAACAGCAGTGAGAGCACAGGGAGGATCGACGAGATGCTCGTGTTGATCGATCGCATCAGGACCTGGTTCATCGAGATGTTGACCACGTCGGCGTAGGGCATCCGGACGCTTGCGTATTTGCCCTCGTTCTCCTGGACGCGGTCGAACACGACGATCGTGTCGTACAGGGAGTAGCCGAGAATCGTCAGGAAGGCGATCACGGTTGCCGGAGTGACCTCGAACTGGAACACCGTGTATGCCCCGACCGCCAACAAGACGTCGTGCGCCATTGCCGCGAGCGCGGCAATGGCCATCCGCCACTCGAATCGGACGGAGATGAAGAGTGCCACGACGATCAGGAAGATCACCAGCGCCCGGACCGCCTTCTGCGTGATGTCGTCTCCCCAGGAGGAGGAGGTGAATGCGAAGCTGACATCCTCCACGGGTACGTCTGCGGCCTCGGCGAAGTCGGCCGTCAGTTGTTCGGCCTGATCGGTCGGCACCACTTCGATCTGGATCGCGACGAACGAGAGGCTCTCGGCCTCACGCACCTGGATCTTCGAACCGGTGACCGAGATGCCGTTGTCGCTCAGCACCTGCTCGGCCTCGCCGACGCCGAAGGTCTCGCTCGCCGGAACGTCCCAGGCCTGTCCGCCTTCGAAGTCGAGACCGAGGTTGAGGCCCTGGACGAACAACGAGACGATCGTGACCACCACGACGACGATCGCCACGATCAGCCCGATCCGACGATGGCCGTAGAAGTCGATTGCGGTCTGGCCGCGGTAGAGCCGCCCGGGACCGGTTGCAGCGATGTGATCGGGCCGGGTCACGACGCCACCTCCAGGCCGAAGGCCTTTCGGCCTTGCATGAACTTGCTGCGGGCGAGCAACAGCACGGCCGGCCGCGTGAAGAAGTAACACACGAACAGGTCGCACAGCGTGGTGATGCCGAGGAAGAGTGCGAAGCCACGCACCGAGCCCACGCTCAGCGAGAACAGGATCGCCGCGCCGATCACGGACACCAGGTCGGCGGACCAGATCGTGCGCCAGGTCATCTTGAAGCTACGCGGGGCAGCGTTCTTGAGCGTGCGGCCGCTGCGGATCTCGTCCTTCATCCGCTCGAAGAAAACGACATAGCTGTCGACGGTCACGCCGACGGCGACGATGATGCCCGTGACGCCCGCGAGGCTGAGCGAGTAGTTCGTGGCACTCGAGACGAACGCCGCCACGCTGAACACCGTCATCGCCCAGATCGTGAGACCGCCGAGGATCACCAGCGCGATCCAGCGGTAGTACGCCAAGAGGAAGGTGAGCACGAATGCCACGCCGATCAGGCCGGCGATCACCGACGCCCGGAGCGACTCCTGGCCCGCGGCCGGCGAGATCGTCTGCGCCTCCTGCGCCACCATCTCGACCGGGAACGCGCCACGGTTCAAGATGTTGGCGAGATCCTCGGCCTCACTCTGCGTGAAGTTGCCCGTGATCGAGACCGCACCGTTGAAGACCGGTTGGTTGACCGATGGAGCGGACTGGATCACGCCGTCGAGGACGATCGCGAGCTGCCCGTTGGATCCGGGGTTGGTCCGGGGGCAGGTCGGGGTGCCGTTGAAGCACTGGGTGGCCAGGGCGTTCCAGGTCGTCTCTCCCTCGCCGCTCCGGAGGTCGACCGAGACGTCGAACCCCAAGTCGTTGTTCACCCGCGCGCTCTGGCGTTGGAAGACCTCGCCCGTGCCCTGCGTCGGGCCCACGCACAGGGGTTGACCCTCACGGGTGAGCAACAGCTCAGCGCCGGGAGTGAGCGGAACACCCGACTCGTCGGGGAAGATCGGAACGTCGGGGACCGGGATGGTGTCGACCGGGTCGGTCCCGGGAACGGGGTCGGTGGTCGGCGTGCGGAGCGGACGGCGGCCGACGGTGTCGTCGGGAATCGGGATGGTGTCGGTCTCGGGAGTCAGCACGCCCAGCGTGTCGACCGGAGCGGGGTCGATCGACACCCCGTCGAGCGGTGTCGATGCGCCACCCGAACACTCGGCGAAGGTGACCACCGGACGGAGTTCGACGATGCCGGAGACGTCGACGGCGTCGAGCGCTGCCTGCTGGTCCTTGACGCCGGGAAGCTCGACGACGATCGTGTCGCCCTGCACCCGGACATTGGGTTCGGCGATCCCACTGCGCTCGAGTTCGTCGCGAATGAGATCACGCACCACTGTGAGGTCTTCGCCACTTGCGTTCTCGGCAGGTTCGAGGATCACGCTCGCCCCACCCTGGAGGTCGAGACCGAGCAGCGGCGTGGTCCCCGTTGCCAGGTTGGCGGCGAAGATCGCGATCATGGTGATGGTGGTCGCCAGCAGCGACAACCAGAGGCGACGCTTCATCAGTCGCCGTCGACCGTGGTGGAGCTGTCGTCGACGTCGACGTCGTCATCATCGACATCGGTGTCGTCATCGGACTCCGGTTCGTTCTTGTCGTCGGTGAGACGACCTTGGATCCCGCCGCGGGCGATCCGCACCTGCACGTCGTCGTCGATCTCGAGCCAGAACCGAGTCGGCCCGTCCTCGCCCGTGATCTTGCCGATGATCCCCGACGTCGTGATCACCTCGTCGCCGACTTCGAGCGCCGACTGCAACGCTGCGGCCTCCTTGCGACGCTTGCTGTTGGGGCGGATGATCAGGAAGTACATCGCCACCAGCATCAGCGGCAGCAGCAGGAACGAGAAGAGGCTGCTTCCGCTGGAAGCCCCCGAGTCGGTTCCGGTGGCGAGAATCGTGAACAGATCAGTCATGGCGGCAGCTGATGCTACCCCCACACATCGAGCAGATCGCGGCGCATCGCCTCGAACCTGCCCGCGTGGATCGCGGCACGCATTCTCGCCATGAGGTCGATGGTCCACCCGATGTTGTGGATCGACAACAACCGCGACGCCGTCGGCTCGCCCACCTGGAGCAGATGCCGGATGTACCCGCGGCTGTGGCGCGCGCACACCTCGCACGGACATTCGGGGTCGAGTGGCTCGTCGAGTTCGGCGTTGCGGGCGGCCTTCGCCTGGAATCGGCCGGTCGATGTGAAGGCGGTGCCATGACGTCCGAGACGCGTCTGCATGACACAGTCGAACTGGTCGACGCCCAATGCGACTGCTTCGACCAGCGACGCCGGGTCGCCCACGCCCATCAGGTAACGCGGTCGGTCGGTCGGAAGATGCTCGATCGCCGCGGCCAGGGCCGGAAGCATCTCGTCGCGTGTCTCGCCCACCGACAGACCGCCGATCCCGTACCCGTCGAAACCGATCTCGACCGTGCGCTGGGCGCTTTCGGCCCGCATCGCCTCGGAAATGCCACCCTGCACGATGCCGAACAGTGATTGGTCGGTTCGTGTGTGGGCCTGTTTCGCCCGCTGAGCCCACGCGGCGGTGCGTTCGAGCGCCTGGCGAACGACCTCGGGCGCGCTGGGGAGCGGCGGGCACTGATCGAGCACCATCTGGATGTCGGCACCGAGCTGCTCCTGCACCCGGACTGCATCCTCCGGGGTGAACCGGACGGTCGAGCCGTCGTACGTGCTCTTGAACGTGACACCGTCGTCATCGACCTTCGGATCGAGCGAGAACACCTGGAACCCGCCCGAATCGGTGAGCGTGAGGCCGTCCCACCCCGCGAACGAACCGAGGCCCCCGAACCGCTCGATCAGGTCGGCGCCGGGGCGCAACATCAGGTGGTAGGTGTTGCCGAGCACGATCTGCGCACCGATCCGCTCGTAGTCGGCAGCGCTCAGGTACTTGATCGCCCCGCGGGTGCCGACCGGCATGAACAGCGGCGTCGTGTAGGAGCCGCGGGCGGTGGCGGCGGTGCCGGCACGGGCCGCACCGTCGACGGCGTCGACGACGAACTCGACCGGGTACATCAGCGCGTCCGATCCAGCAACATTGCGTCGCCGAAGCTCAAGAACCGGTACGGCTCGGCGAGGGCGATCTCGTACAGGGTGCGCCAGCGGTCGCCGACGAATGCGTCGATCATCATCAGCAGTGTGGTCCTGGGCAGATGGAAGTTGGTCATCAAGACATCGACCAGCTGCCACTCGAACCCACGGTGGATGAACAGATCGGTACGTCCGGCGAGCTCGTTGCGGGCTGCAGCCGACTCGAGTGCACGGACCGCCGTGGTCCCGACGGCGACCACCCGCCCCCCGGCCGCCCGCGTGTCGAGACACGCCTGCATCGTCGCCTCGGGCACCCGGTAGCGCTCGGTGTGCATCGGGTGGTCGAGCGGGTCATCGGTGCTGATCGGCTGGAACGTGTCGAGTCCGACGACGAGCTCGACCGTCGCTCGCCGCACGCCGACGTCGTCGAGCCGTCCGAAGAGCTCGGGCGTGAAGTGCAGTCCGGCAGTCGGCGCCGCCGCCGAACCGGGCTCGTTGGCGAACACGGTCTGATAGCGGTCGGGATCGTCGAGACGCTCGCCGATGTAGGGCGGGAGCGGCATCTCACCATGACGGTCGAGCGTCGTCAACGGATCGTCGTCACCGAGCAGTTCGACGGTGAAGGTGTCGCCGGCCGCCGTCCGTTCGCCCATCCGCACCACCTCGATGCCGTCGGCGGACAAGACCTCGCCGGGGCGCACCTTGCCGCCGGGACGGACGAGTGCTTCCCACCGGCGGCGCCCGGCTTCGAGCGGTTCGAGCAGCAGCACTTCGGCCGCGCCCCCGGTCGGGCGCTGCAACCGGAGCCGAGCGGGGATCACCCGCGTCTCGTTGAGAACGATCAGGTCGCCCGGTCGGAGGATCTGGTCGAGGTCGGCGACGTGGCGGTGCGCCACCGCTCCCCCGCCGAGGTCGACCAGCAACCGCGACCGGTCGCGCGGCTCGATCGGCACCTGCGCGATGCGCTCCGCGGGCAGCGGATAGTCGAAGTCGGCGAGGTGCACGGTTCAGGCGTCGAAGAGTCGCTGCTCGGAGGACCGATCGGTCGCCGGCGGACGAAGCCCGACGTGGTCGTAGGCGGCGGCGAGCGCAACTCGACCGCGTGGGGTCCGAGCGATCATCCCCTGCGTGATCAGGAACGGCTCGTACACGTCCTCGACGGTTTCGGGCTGCTCGCCGATGCTGATCGCCAACGTCGACAGCCCGACAGGGCCCCCACCGAACTGCTTGCAGAGGTTGGAGAGGATGGCCCGGTCGACCTTGTCGAGCCCTCGGTCGTCGACCCCGAACAACGCGAGACCCTCGCTCGCCACGTCGGCGGTGATCGCACCGTCGGCGCGCACCTCGGCGAAGTCACGCACTCGCCGCAGCAGACGGTTTGCGATCCGAGGTGTACCGCGCGATCGCCGGGCGATCTGCTGGGCCCCATCGGTGTCGATCTCGATCTCGAAGATGCCGGCGGCCCGCTCGACGATCATCCGCAGTTCGTCGGTGTCGTAGTAGTCGAGCCGTGCGACGAGCCCGAACCGGTCACGCAACGGCCCGGTGATCATCCCCGTCCGGGTGGTCGCCCCGACCAGCGTGAACGGGGGCATCGTGAGCCGGATACTGGATGCAGCGGGCCCCTTGCCGACGACGATGTCGAGCTGGAAGTCCTCCATCGCGGGGTACAGGATCTCCTCGACAGCACGTGACAGGCGGTGGATCTCGTCGATGAACAGCACGTCGCCATCCTCGAGCTTGGTCAGGATCGCCGCCAGATCACCTGCGCGTTCGAGCGCCGGACCCGACGTCACGTGGAGGTGGACACCCATTTCGGTCGCGATGATCCCGGCCAGCGTGGTCTTGCCGAGGCCGGGCGGCCCCGCGAACAGCAGGTGGTCGACCGATTGGCCGCGTTTGCGGGCCGCCTCGAGGACGATGTTCAAGTGTTCTTTGAGCTCACCCTGCCCGACGAACTCGTCGAGCGCCTGCGGTCGCAGGCCCGACTCGGCATCGAGCTCGGTGGCGACCAGGTCGTCGTCGGCGTCGCGCATGTTCGGATCGAGGAATTCTTCACGCACGCTTGGCCCCCAGCGACTTCAACGCATCACGGAGCAAGGTCGCGCTCGGCGCATCGCTCGGCAGGTCTCGGAGCACCTCACGGATCTCGTCGGAGCCATACCCCAGCCCGGTGAGGGCCTCGCGCACGTCGGCGACGGCCGAGCCCGTGGCCGCGGAAGTCGTGTCGAGCATCGGGAGCGACAGGCGGTCCCGCAGCTCGACGAGCAACCGTTCGGCGGTCTTCTTGCCGACCCCGGACACGAGCGTCAGCGCCGCGACGTCGTTGTTGGCGACGATGTCGACGAGTGCCGCCGGCGGATGGGTGGCGAGCACCGCCATGGCCAACGTGGGCCCGACGCCGTTGGTCTTGATCAGGTGCTGAAACGTGATCCGCTCGTCCTTGGCACGAAAGCCGAACAACGACTCGGCGGTCTCGGTCACGTGATGGTGGACGTAGAGAAAGGTCTCGGTCCCCGGCTCGAGCTCGGCCAAGGTCCGCTCGGTCACGTGGACCCGATACCCGACGCCGGAGACCTCGACGAGCGCGGTTCCGTCGAGCTCGCGGTCGAGCACCTGGCCACGCAGCGATCCGATCATCGCGTGGCCGCCTGCCGGAGCTGACGGCCGATCGGCGACATCGACAGGTGCGCCAGCGCGATCGCTGCGGCGTCGGCAGCGTCGGCCGGCTTCGGCAGCGTGGCGAGCTTCAAGCGCGCCTGCACCATCTTCTGCACCTGCTCCTTGCTGGCGCCGCCCCATCCGGCCACCGCGTCCTTGACCTGGTTCGGGGTGTACTGGATGACCTCGCAGCCTGCGAGCGCAGCCTCGGCGAGCGCCAGGCCGCTCGCCTGACCAGTGGCCATGGCGGTGCGCACGTTGACCTGGAAGAAGACCTGCTCGACTGCCACCACGTCGGGTTCGTACTCCGCGATCAGCGACGTGAACTCGGTGCGCAACGTGGCCAGACGATTGGCGAGCGGGTCGGATGCCGGGGTCCGGATGACCCCCATCGAGACAGCCCGGACGATCGATGGCCCGCGCCCGTCGATCACGGCGTACCCACAGCGGGTCAGTCCGGGGTCGATGCCCAACACACGCGTCACGAACATAGGTTCGTACCGTATCAGGTCAGTTTCTGGAGTTCGGCGACCAGTTCCTTCACCGGGCGGAAGGTCAATCCGGCGATCGCACGGTGCGCGTAACGGACGATTCCGTCGGCATCGATGATGAAGATGCTGCGACGCGGGAAGCCGAGCGGTCCGAGGGTTCCGTAGCGCCCTGCCACCTCCTTGTCGACGTCGGCGAGCAGTGGGAACTGGAAGCCGTGCTTGTCGGAGAAGGCATCGTGGCTGGCCACGTCCTGCGCCGAGATCGCCACGACCTGAGCGTCGAGGTCGGCGAACTGGTCGACGCCCTCGTTGTAGCTGTTGAGTTGGCGGGTGCAGACCGGCGTGTCGTCACCGGGATAGAACACGAGCACCAGTGGCTGACCGGCGAAGTCCGCGAGTGAATACGTCGACCCGCTGGTCCCCGGCAGGGTGAAGTCCGGTGCCCGGTCTCCGATCGAGATGCTCATTCCGCCGCCGCCGCTTCCATCAGTTCGTCGCTGATGTCGAAGTTCGAGAACACGTCCTGAACGTCGTCGTTGTCCTCCAGCGCCTCCATGATCCGCAGGATCGCCTTCGCGTCCTTGAGCTCGTGCACCTCGATGAGATTCTCGGCGACCATCGGTGAGTCGGCCGAGATGGTCTCGATCCCGGCCTCTTCGAGCTTCGCCTTCACGTCGTACACGTCCGACGGGTCGGTCATGATCCGCCACGCCGCACCCTGGGCGACGATGTCGTCGGCCCCGGCGTCGAGCGCCGTGAGCATGACGTCGTCCTCGCCCACTCCGTCGATGGTGACGATCACCCCGCGTCGCGAGAACTGCCATCCGACCGCACCGGGTTCGGCCATCGAACCACCATGCTTGGTGAAGACCTGTCGCACATCGGCGCTGATCCGGTTGCGGTTGTCGGTGAGCACGTCGATCAACAGCGCGACGCCGCCTGGCGCGTAGCCCTCGTACATGATCGTCTCGTAGACGACTCCGTCGGCACCCTCTCCCGTTCCACGCTTGATGGCCCGCTCGATGGCGTCGTTCGGCATGCTCGCCGCTTTCGCCTTCTGGACAGCGGCGCGCAGCGACGCGTTCATCTCCGGATCGCCGCCGCCCTTGGCGGCCACCTCGACCTGCCGTGCGAGCTTGTTGAAGACCTTGCCGCGCGCTGCGTCAGCGGCACCCTTCTTGTGTTTGATGGTTGCCCACTTGGAATGGCCGGACATGGGGCTCCTTCGCTTCGGGAGTCAGATCGATTCGACGAACATCGCGTGCAGCCGCCCATCGGGCGTCAGCTCGGGATGGAACGACGTCACCGTACAGCTTTGCTGACGCACGAGAACAGGGACGCCATCGTGACGGGCGAGAATCTCGACGTCGGGACCGACCCGTTCGACCACCGGCGCCCTGATGAACACGGCGTGGAACGGCGTGTCGAGGCCATCGACGTCGAGATCTGCCTCGAAGCTGGCCAACTGTCGGCCGTAGCCGTTGCGGCGAACGGTGATGTCGATCGCACCGAACGACCGCTGATCGGGCCGACCGTCAATCACGTGAGTGGCGCACACGATCATCCCCGCACACGTTCCGAGCACCGGCAGCCCGGCCTCGATCGAGCGGGCGATCGGGTCGAAGAGATCGTTCGTCCGCAGCAGGTGCGACATCGTCGTGCTCTCACCACCCGGGATGACGAGCGCATCGAGCGCGTCGAGCTGGTCGGCGGTCCGGACGGCCGGGGCCTCGACGCCGAGGGCTCCGAGTCGGTCTTGGTGGGCGGCGAACGCTCCTTGCAGAGCGAGAACGCCGACGATCACCAGCCGCGCTCGGCGTATCGGGTGTTGATCTCGTCCATCCCGATACCGGTCATCGGCGCACCGAGCCCACGGCTGACCTTCGCCAGGATGTCGGGATCCTGGAAGTGGGTGGTCGCCTCGACGATTGCTTTGGCCCGCGGCGACGGGTCGTCGGACTTGAAGATCCCCGACCCGACGAACACGGCCTCTGCACCGAGCTGCATCGCGAGCGCGGCATCGGCCGGCGTGGCGAGGCCCCCGGCACAGAACAGCGGCACCTGGAGCTTGCCGGTCTCTGCGATCTCCTGGATGAGCGGCAGCGGAGCCTGGAGCTGTTTCGCCCAGTCGAACAACTCGGCCTCGTCGGCCTGTGTGATCCGCTTGATGTCGCCGATGATCGACCGCAGATGGCGGACGGCCTCGACGACGTTGCCGGTGCCGGCCTCGCCCTTCGACCGGATCATCGCCGCACCCTCCGAGATCCGGCGAAGCGCCTCGCCGAGGTTCGTCGCCCCGCACACGAAGGGCACGTCGAACGCGAACTTGTCGATGTGGTGGGCTTCGTCGGCCGGGGTGAGCACCTCCGACTCGTCGACGAAGTCGACGTCGAGCGCCTGCAGGATCTGCGCCTCGACGAAGTGACCGATACGCGCTTTGGCCATCACCGGGATCGAACACACCGACTGGATCCCCTCGATCATCTCGGGGTCGCTCATGCGGGCGACACCCCCGTCACGGCGGATGTCGGCCGGGACGCGCTCGAGCGCCATCACAGCCACAGCGCCGGCATCTTCGGCCACCTTCGCCTGCTCGGGGGTGACGACGTCCATGATGACGCCGCCCTTCATCATCTCCGCAAGACCGCGCTTGACGCGAATGGTTCCTGTGGCCGTGCCGGTTTCAGTCATGGTGTCAGCGTACTTTCGCGGCCGGCGATTGTGCCCGATCCGTTTCGCAGATCAGACAGGTGTCACGGACACCACCGTCGACCGTCACCGGCGCGCACGGCGCTGCTCAGCCGTCGTCGGAGGACGATTCGTCGGCGAACGCGATCAGGATGGCGGTGGGCGCCAACTCGGGCTCGTCGAGCACAACCTGGGGATACTCGATCGTGGTCGGCGGCACCGCTTCTTCGAACGCCGAGGGATCGAGCGCCGGACCGGTGAATGCGTCGTCGCCGGTGTTCTCCGCGAGTTCGATCCAGGTGTTTCCGGGCGTGAGCTCGATCGGCTCACCGTCGGCGTCGACGAGCCGGATCGGGCCGACGGCGAGATTCCGCTCCCAGCGGCCGACGACGACCTGTCCGTTGCTGAACACGTACACCGGCCCCGATCCGAGCGTCTGGGCGTCGGGCGAGCGCCGGTCGATCGAGCTCGGTGGATAGTCGACGACCATGACGATCACGTTGGTGGCGAAGATGTCGCCGTTGACGACGTCGACGTGACGCGTTCCACGCTGGAAACGGGCGAACGCCTCGGCGTCGGCGTCCCACTCCCAACGGACGCTCTTGCCCCTGAGGCTGAGGTCGAACGCGTTGATGGACTCGCCCTCGAACTCCTCGTCGGGCGCCACGTACGAGAACTGCCGGGCAGGAGGACCCGGGTGATCCTCCGGTGTCTGTGCCCAGAGGGCCTCGGTCGTGTTGTACAGGTCGTGCGGCGCGCTCCCCGGGCCACGGAAGTAGCCCTCGCCGCCGCGCTGGACGTTCAGGTCGGTGAGGAACGAATCGGCGATCAACCGTGTGACGCCCGCATTGCCGCCACTCCAAGCGAACAGCGGCTCGTTGAACGCGGACAACATCTCGACGTCCTGCTCGCGGCCGGACCGGATCGGCCCGACGGGGTCGGACCCCTGCGTGTGGAACACCGCGGCGAAACGCGTATCGCCCTCGACGATCTCCTCGAACACGATGTCGGCGACAGCCAGCCCGGAGTGGTTGCGCCGTGCGCTGGCATCGTTGTTGTCGATCTTGACGACGAGTGCAGCACGCGTCTCGAGGTCGTCCTCGGACTCGACGACTTCGCCGGTGAGCGGCTGGCGGATCGATTGGTCCTCGTCGACGACGGTGGTCGTCGTCGCGGGTGCCTCGGTGGTCGTCGTGGTCGTGGAGGTCGAGGTCGTGGTCGACTCGGGTGTGGTCGTCTCGGCCACGGGGACCACGGCGTCGTCGCCACCGCTACAGGCCGCCGCGGTGATTGCCAGGGCGGCCAGGGCCGCCACGAGCTTGTGTGTCATCAGAGTTCCCTCAGCAGTGCGATGCGCTCTTCGAGCGGTGGATGCGTGTCGAACAGCTTGTGCGCGCCCTTGAGGCGACCGCCGTCGCCGACGCCGCTCATCGGCTGTTCGATCCACAAGTGTGCCGTAGCCGTGGACGCGGAATGCGTCACGGTGGTGTCTTCCTGCAACTTCTCGAGCGCCGAGATCAGGCCAGGCGGGTAGCGCGTGAGCTGGCAGGCGCTCACGTCGGCGAGCGTTTCACGACGGCGCGAGATCGTGGCCTGCATCGCCTTGGCGACGAGCGGCGCCACGATCAACAGCGCGAACCCGACGAAGGCGAGCGGGTTGTTGCTGTCGGAGTGGTCACCGCGGCGCGCAACACGCCCACCGTTCCACCACATCATCCGGATGGCCATGTCGGTCATCAACGCGACGGCGCCGACCATCGTGACCGCCAGGGTGGAGACAAGGATGTCGTAGTTGCGGATGTGGCTGAGCTCGTCCGCGACGACGCCTTCGAGCTCGACGCGATTGAGCATGTCGAGCAGGCCCGTCGTGACCGCGATGGCTGCATGATTCGGATTGCGACCGGTGGCAAAGGCGTTCGGCGCCGGGTCGTCGACGATGTACACCCGCGGCTTCGGGAGCCCGCCGGCGATGCAGAGCCCTTCGACCAGGTTGTGCAACCGGGCGTACTCGGCCGGATCGGCCGGGTGGGCCCGACTGACCCGCAACGCGATCGCGTCGGCCTTCCAGTAGGACCAGAACGCGAACACGGCGCTCAGTGCCAGAGCGACGAGGGTGAAGACGGGCCCGTTGCCCACGAGGAGGCCCACGGCGGCACCGACGAGCGCCACCACGATGACGAATGCGGCAACGAGCGCGACACTCCGGCGTTTGTTCGATCGGATGAGTTCGAACATGGGTCAGAATTCGACGTTCGGTGCCGTACGAGCGGCCTCGTCGGCCTGGAAGTACTCGCGCTGCTGGTAGCCGAGCATCTTCGCCAGGACCACGGTCGGCACGGATTCGATCTTGTTGTTGAAGTTGAGCACGGAGTCGTTGTAGAACTGCCGGGCGTAGGCCACGCGGCCCTCGGTCGCCGTGAGCTCCTCCTGCAGTGCGAGGAAGTTCTGGTTTGCCTTCAGATCGGGATAGGCCTCGCTGAGCGCGAAGAGCTTGCCCAGCGCACCGGTGAGCATGTCGTTCGGCGCGGCCTGCCCGGCGGGCGTGTCGGGGGCGGCGATCGCCGCGTTGCGCGCGGCGATGACCTGCTGGAAGGTCTCCTGCTCGTGCGCTGCGTAGCCCTTGACGGTCTCGACCAGGTTGGGGATCAGGTCGAGGCGCCGTTTGAGCTGGACATCGATCTGTGACCAGGCGTTCTCGACCTGGTTCTTGCTACGGATGAGGCCGTTGTACATGGCGACGCCCGCTGCGAGTACGACGACCGCGATCACGAGGACGATGATGAGCGGGAGCATGGCCGCAGTGTACGGGATCAGGCGCGTGCGAGATCGTGATAGATCTCGACGTATCGATCGGCCAGGGTCGACATCGCGAACTCCTCTGCTCGGTCGTTGCCGGCCGCGCGCAGTCGTTCGGCAAGCGCCCGGTCGGTCAGGGCACGGCGCAGCGCGGCCACCAGCCCGCCGACGTCACCCGGCTCGCTGAGGAGCGCGTCCCGCTCGTCTGTCGCAACGTTGCGGTAGCCGTCGAGGCCGCTCGCGACGACGGTGGTTCCGGCCGCCATCGCCTCGACGAGCACCACTCCGAACGATTCACCGCCGAGCGAGGGCGCACAGAAGACGTCGGCGCCACGCAGCCGCGAGAACTTCTCCTCGTCGGTGATCCGACCGAGCCACCTGATGCGTGGATCGCGTGCCGTCTGCGCCGTCAGGCGTGCGGTGTCGGGACCGGTGCTCGCGATCCACAGCTGGGCCTCGATGTCCAGCCGACCGAACGCCTCGACGAGGACGCTCAGCCCCTTGCGTTCCTCGTGCCGGCCGCAGAAGAAGATCGCCGGAGGTTGACCGGGGTCCAGTTCATAGCGGGGTGTGCGGCGGATCTGCTCGACTTCCACCCCGTTGAAGAGGACCTCGTAGTCGCCGCCCAGATGCGACTGGACGAGTTCGAGCGCATCCTTCGACACGACGACCTTGTGATCGATCCGCTTGATCCACGACAGCAGCCACGGCTTGATCAACTTGTAGCTGGCCGACGTTCCCGCAGCGTGAAACGTTCCGACCGTCGGGTACCGGTGCGTGACCGCGGCCGTCAGCGTGGGGCCGGGCGCGAGCGGTTCGTGGAGATGGACCACGTCGAAGCGTTCGGCGGCGAGGGCCTGCAATGTTCGGAACATGGCGGGCGGGTCGGGTGCGAGCGGAGCGATCGACCCGTTGGCCGACGTCGGCAACGAGTTGCCAAGGGGGGTGACGAAGCTCTCGGGCGGTGGGCCGTCACACGGCCCGAGCACCCGCGCCTCGAGCCCACGCGACCGGAGCTCGCGCGCCAGCCCGAGCACCTGCATCTGGACGCCGCCCGGAACGGTCAGGCTGTAGGGGCAGAGAATGCCGACCCGCATCGTCACGGCGAGCTGACCAGGTCGACCCCGAAGCGCTGGTGGACCGCGTCGAGTTCGAGCGGCTTGGACAACAGATACCCCTGGCCCACGTCGCAACCGAACCGACGGAGCGCAGCGAGCTGGTCGGGGCGCTCGATTCCTTCTGCCACGCTCGTGACTCCCATCGCCGATGTCATCTGCAAGATCATCCGTGCCAGGCTCGACCGGGTGGCGTCGCCATCGACCTCGTTGACGAACTGGCGGTCGATCTTCACCACGTCGACCGAGAACTTCTGGAGGTACGAGAGCGAACAGTAGCCGGTCCCGAAATCGTCGATCGCAATGCGCACCCCGAGATCGCGGAGCGCGTGCAGCGTGTTCGACCCCGATTCGATCTCGTCCACCAACACCGTCTCGGTCACTTCGAGGACCACCTGTGCGGGCGGGAGCCCGGTCACCTGCAGCGCCTCGCTCACCTCGTCGACGAACCCCTCCGCATGCAACTGGACCGGCGAGACGTTGATGCTCACGTACCGGTCGCCGCGCGCCTGCCAGCGCACCGCCTCACGCATCGATTGGTGCAGCACCCAGTTCCCGATGTCTTTGATGAGGCCGGAACGTTCGGCGACCGGGATGAACTCGGTCGGCGAGATCTCACCGCGCGTCGGATGCATCCACCGAATCAGCGCTTCGGCGCCGAGGACCTCACCGGTCCGCAGATCGACGAGGGGTTGGAAGACCAGACGGAACTGTCGGTTCTCGAGCGCCGAACCGAGTTCGGACCGGTATTCGAGCTGCGTCGTCGCCCCGAGCCGCATCGCGGGATCGAAGATCTTGATCTGCCCCTTGCCGGCTCGTTTCGCCTCGTACATGGCGATGTCCGCGTCGCGCAACAGGCTTGACGTGGTCATGCCCGGGGCCGCCACCGCCACGCCGACGCTGGCGAGCACGGTCAGGTCGTATCCGGCGAGTCGGACCGGCTCGCGCAGGCTGGTGAGGAGGCGTTCGGCCACGTCGAGCGCCCGCTCGACACCACCTCGGTCCTCCAGCAGCAGTGCGAACTCGTCGCCACCGAGACGAGCCGGCGTGTCGCCGGTGCCGGACCGCTCGCGGATCCGGTCGGCGATCGCACGAAGCAGTTGGTCGCCGACGCCGTGGCCGAGTGCGTCGTTGACCGACTTGAAGTCGTCGAGGTCGACGAACAGCACCACGACGGGGTCGGCGTCGGAGCGTTGCACTCGCAGCGCATGATCCATCCGGTCGAGGAACAAGGCTCGGTTGGCCAAGCCGGTCAGTTCGTCGTGGAAGGCACGGTGGCTCAACTTCCGTTCGAGGTCACGCTGCTCGGTCACGTCCCGAAACGTGGCGACGATGCCGTCGACTGCGTCGCCACCCAGCAGGTTGGCGAAGGTCGCCTCCATCCGTCGCCGTTGCCCGTCCACGCGGACCAGACTCGATTCGAAACGCACCGTGCCGTCCGGCCCCAGTTCGAACAGTTGCTCGAATTCGTCGGCAGCCGCGGCGCGGTCTTCTTCGGCGATCAGATCGATGAGCGGCCGGCCGGTCCAGTCTGCGGCACGGTGACCGAGCGTTCCGCTGAGTCCGGGACTGGCGTATTTGATGCAGCCCGACTCGTCGACGAGCATGACCACGTCACTCGAGTGTTCGACCATCGCTGCGAGGCGGTCCTGACCTCGACGTTCGGTGAGTCCGCGCACGTCGGCGACCAGCCCCCACATCCGGCCGAGAGCCAGAATGACCGACACCGAGCGCGGCACCTGCGATGACGACCTTTGTGGTGGTGGTTCCGAGGTCGCTGGCGAGGAGCGCGAGGAGGACCGTGATCGGTGTGAGCACCGCGACGCTCAGCCCGATCGTACGGGCGACCCCGAGCAACGACGTGGGCGCCGATCGGCGATTGCGTGTCGCCATGGTGGGGTCGAGCGCCCCCGCAGCGATGATCAGCGGGCCGAGCACGCCGGCGGCGGCGACGATGCTGCCGCTCACGAAATCACCCCGGAGTTCGAGCGCTCCACGGACGATGTCGCCGAGCAGGATCAACGCCAGGCCGACCATCATGGCAAGCGGCGAGAATTCGCGGAATGCGCCGTTCGCCGCAATGCGGACGCTCGCCGCGAACGCGAGCCCGCCGACCAGGGGAACGGCGCCCGCCCACATGGTGGCGGCGAAGCCAAGATTTGAGTCGGAGAGATACGGCTCGACCACGACGAGCCAGATCCCGACACCGACAGCGGTTGTGACGAGCGCGACTTCGAACGAACCGAACGAGTCGTGCTCGGCCAACGAATCCCGGATCTGGATGGACATCGCGAGCAGGACGAGACACCAGAACAACGCGTGGAAGCCGTCGGCGAGCGACGGGAACGTCACGTCGCCGCGCGCCTGCAGCACGGTCCAGGTGACATGCGCTGCGGCGAGCGCCACGAACGACACTGCCACGAGGAACCAGGACGTTGCTCGTTCGGGTTGGTGGATGACGATCCCGAACAGGACGGCGCCGGCAGCGATGATCGGGGCGGCCACGCGGATCGAGTCGACGATGCCGCCGGCAGGCGCGACCACATAGACCACTGCCAGGACAGCGGCCACGAGCAGCAAGACGCCGGAGCGACGTGCCGAGGGGAGCCCGAAGATGCGTTCGATGTTCATCATGTCGGCACATTCGGCGCTGGAGTTGAGGAGTCGGGGTGTGATGAATGACCCCGCCGAATGGCGACGACGAACATCCTGACCAGGGGCGACACCCGCTGAGCAGAGGTGACGTCATCCGGGGCCATCTCGATCGATGCTAGGCCCCGGGATCCCCGGGCGCGTCCGGAGCGATCGGTTCAACGAATCCACGCGGCGCGAGACCGTGATCGATCCTCGCGTGATGATTCGATCTGTGGCACGAGAACTTCCGTGTCCGGTGGTCGTCGTCGGCAGCCACGATTCGAGTCGCTCCGCGAGAATTGTCGCGTCCCCGGCGTCCGGACGTGCGCGGGCGACGCCGCGCTTCGCAGATTCAGCTCGTGACCTCGCCGTAGCCGGGGTCGGACGGCCAGTTGGGCTGGAAGAGATGCCACTGCGACGGCGCTCGCCTGATCAGGATCTCGAGTTCACGAGCAAGGTCCTGGGTGATGCGCTGGACGTCGTCTCGGAGCCGTTTCGACTGCCGCTCGACGCGCATCGGAGATCGAACCCAACCGAGGTGGGCATCGAGGCGGTCGGTGAAATACACGGCCGTCGGGAAAATCGGCGCACCGGTTCGCAACGCCAACATGGCCGGTCCGGCGGGCAACGTGGTGCGCTCGCCGAAGAATTCGACCTCGGGGCCGGACTGGCCGAGGTCGCGGTCCGAGAGCAAGCACACGATGTGGTTGTCGCGCAGCGCCGCCATCACCGACGCGGCCGCTGTCGGCCCCAGGGGCACCACGTGCATCCCGAGCTTGGAGCGCAAGTCCACGAACCACTCGAACAGTTCCGGTGGGTCGAGCCGTTCGACCACGACGGTGATCTCGTGGCCTTGGTCGGCGATCCACCGCCCCGCCCACTCCCAGCCACCCAGGTGGGGAAGGGAGAGGATGGCACCGTTGCCCTCCCGAAGCGCCTCGACGATCTGCGGGTAGCCGTCATCGGTGAAGCCGCGGTCGACGGCCCGCTTCGACATCGTGGGAAGGCGGAAGCTCTCGATCCAGTAGCGGGCGTAGAAGTCGAAGGCCTGCTGGCTGGCACGCCGGAGACGGAGACCGCGCAGGGTCGGGTCGACGCGGCGGAGATGGCGCTCGATCATCTCGCGGCGTTCCGGGCTGAAGAAGTTGGCGCCGGCGCCGAACGGTGTCGCCAGGCCGGCGGCGAACACACTGGGCGTCATGCGGGCAGCGAGCGCCGCCAGCTTGTACCCATTGGTCGTGAACGTGTCGGGGAAGTCGGGCATCAGGGACGGCGGCGCGGGATGCGGGTCCGACGCCGTTCGGTCCTCGCCACACGTCGACTCGCACGCCGTGATCGGCGCATCTCGATGCGCTCCTGCGTGACCGGTGCGACCGCCGCCTGCTTCCACACCTTCCAGAACCGCTGGACCGCCGTGATCGTCGTGAGCACCAGCATCAGCCACAGGATCGGGATCAACAGCGGGTTGATGACGAGGCCGACGAGGATGGCGATGATCCGCTCCGCGCGTTCCATGAGGCCGCCCTTTGCGTCGATGCCGAGTGATTCGGCCTTGGCCCGCTGGTACGAGATCAGCGACGAGACCCCCGCGATCGCGAAGGGGAGCATCGGGAGTTCGTCGGCGAAGTCGCCGGTGGCGAAGTACCACGCGATGCCACCGAGCAGGAAGAAGTCGGTCACCCGGTCGACGGTCGAGTCGAAGAACGCCCCACGCTGGCTCGACGAGCCCGCTGCTTTGGCCAGTGCGCCGTCGAGCAGGTCGGGCAAGCCTGCCAACACGACGAGCAGGGCTCCGAGCCAGAGTCGGCCCGATCCGATGGCGACGCCGGCTCCCGCGCCGACGAGCAGCCCCATGATCGTGAGGTGGTCGGGGGTCAGCCCCGTCTTGCGGAGAGCGTTGCCGATCGGCTTGACCGCCTTGTCGACAGGTTTCCTGAACGTGCCGTCGAACATCCGGTCGAGGTTAGTCGGGGTTCGGTTCGACGAGTTGTTCGACGATCGAGCCGTCGAGAGCATCGACGAGGACCAATCCCCGGTCCTGCGGGGGCTCCTCGGCGGAATAGCAGAACACCCGCCAGGTCGGGCGACTCCGGAAGCCACGCCACACCTGCTGGGCCGAGGCGTGACCCACTGCGAACCCGACGGCTTGTTGCGCCTTGACGAGCGCCTCCTTCTCGTCGACGTTCATCCGCCATCCGGAGGTGATCGAGAACACGCCTGCCGCCCCGAGGATCGCCGCAGCAACGGTCCAGCCGTCGTTGACGACGGCGGCGTCGGGAAACCCGAAGCGCACGACGAGACACAGCGCCGCGGCGACGAGGTAGATCGCGCCGGGCCAGCGGCGACGGCTGTTGTCGGGGAACATGTACGCCCCGACGAACCCAGCCGGATTCAGGTCGTCCGGCAGCTCGTCACGGATCTCGTCACTCATCGAGACCAGGCTACGGCGACACGTCGACCGCCGGTCAGCCCTCCTCGCAACGTTCTCGGAGTCCTCGTCGGATGATCGGTTCAGGTCGGCCAGGTGGCGCGGAGGCGCGCCCGCGCTGCTCTCGAGCGACTCGGGCAGGGTCTGGGTGTTCGCGATCGACGACATGAAGTTGCTGTCGCCGGTCCAGCGCGGCACGACGTGGACGTGGAGGTGCGACGGTACCGACCCGCCAGCGGGCCGGCCGAGGTTGAGCCCGACGTTCAAGCCGTCGGGTCGGTAGGCCACGCGGACCGCGGCGACAGCGTCGGTGACCGTCGACCAGATTTCGGTGGTCTCAGCCGAGGTGAGATCGGACAGGTCGGGGACCTCGCGATACGGCAGGACCAGCAGATGCCCAGTCGTGTACGGATGGATGTTGAGGATCGCGAACACGAGCTCGCCACGGTGGACGATGTGCGTCGCCTCGTCGGGCTCGCCCGACTCGAGGATCTGGGTGAACGGGCTGCCGTCGGGCGAATCCGGTGCCGGGCGATCGCCGCCGACGTAGCCGGCACGCCACCCCGACCAGATCCGCTCCAGCATCAGGCGGTCAGCGCGGCGGTGGCGGCGTTGTCGATTTCGGCCCGGAAACGCTCGAGGAACGTGGCGAGCGGTACATCGCGCTCCACGTCCTCGCCGCCTTCGTCCACCATGTCGTGGCGCAGGTTGACGCCGACGGTGTCGGCGGCCACGTCGTCGTCACCGACGACGAGCACATACGGGAGCTTCTCCATCTTGGCCGTGCGGATCCGCTTGCCGAGGCCGACATCGGCCTTGACCCAATCGACGCGTGCCCCCGCCTCCTGGAGCTGGGCGACGACCTTCTCGGCGTGTGCCTCGTGCGCCTCGGCCACGGGGAGCACCCGCACCTGCAGCGGCGCCAGCCAGGTCGGAAAGGCCCCGGCGTAGTGCTCGATCAGCACACCGAAGAACCGCTCGATCGAGCCGAACAGGGCGCGGTGCAACATGATCGGTCGATGACGCTCGTTGTCGGCGCCGACGTATTCGAGCTCGAAGCGCTCGGGGAGTTGGAAGTCGGCCTGGATGGTCGAGAGCTGCCACGAGCGACCGATGGCGTCGCGCACGTCGATGTCGATCTTGGGTCCGTAGAACGCGGCGTCGCCGTCCTTCACCTCGTACTCGAGTCCGTGCGACTCGAGCGCCGCCTTGAGCGCCGCGGTCGCCTCGTCCCAGATCTCGTCGGAACCCACGTACTTCTCGGGGTCCTTGGTCGACAGATTGAACGTGAAGTCCTCGAAGCCGAACGCACGCAGCACCGACAGGACGAAGTCGAGGAGGCTGGCGATCTCCTCGGCGAGCTGCTCCTTCGTGCAGTAGATGTGGCTGTCGTCCTGTGTGAACCCGCGGATCCGCAGCAGTCCGTGCAGGGTCCCGGCCCGCTCGTAGCGATAGACGTTGCCGAGCTCGAACAGTCGCAAGGGCAGCTCGCGATAGCTGCGCTGGCGACTCTTGAAGATCAAGCAGTGCATCGGGCAGTTCATCGGCTTCATGTAGTACGTGCCGTTGTCCATCTCCATCGGCGGGTACATCCCGTCGGCGTACCACTGGAGATGGCCGGAGGTCTCGAACAGCTTCCCGTTCGCGAGGTGTGGCGTGTAGACGAACTCGTAGCCGCCGGTCTCGTGGCGGAGGCGGCTGTAGTCCTCCATCAGCTTGCGGATGATCGCGCCCTTCGGGTGCCACACGGCGAGGCCGCCACCCAGCTCGTGGGGAAACGACAGCAGGTCGAGTTCGTTGGCGAGCTTGCGGTGGTCACGCTTGGCGGCCTCCTCGAGTTGGTGCAGGTGGTCGGCGAGCGCCTGCTTCGACTCCCACGCCGTGCCGTACAGGCGCTGGAGCATCTTGGCGCTCTCGTTGCCGCGCCAGTGCGCTCCCGCGACCTTCTGCAGCTTGAAGAAGCCGAGCTTGCCGGTCGACGGCACGTGCGGGCCGACGCACATGTCGACGAATTCGTCGGTGTTGCGGTAGGCGGAGATCACGTCGCCCGCCACCTCGCCGGCGTCGAGTTCGTCGGCACCCGCCGATTCGACGCGCTCGATGATCTCGACCTTGTACGGCTGGTCGGCGAACAGCTCCTTGGCTTCGTCCATCGTGTGCTCGGAACGGATGAAGGGTTGGTTCGCCTTGACGATCTCCTTCATCTGCTTCTCGATCCGACCGAGATCGTCCTCGTGGAACGTCTGCCCGTCGGGAAGGTCGAAGTCGTAGTAGAAGCCGTTCTCGATCGCCGGCCCGATCGAGAACTTCGCACCCGGGTAGAGCTGCGTGACCGCCTGGGCCAACACGTGCGCCGTCGAGTGGCGCAGGACGTGACGCCCCGCCTCGGTGTCACTCGTGATGATCGACACGACGTCGCCGTCGGCCAGTTCGGTCGTGAGGTCGGTGTCGGCACCGTTGACCGTGGCGGCGACCGCCGCCTTGCGGAGGCCGGATCCGATGGACGCGGCGAGGTCGAGCGGGGTGGCCGGCGCCGGAAGTTCACGCTCGGATCCGTCGGGCAGTGCAACCGAAATCATTCCTGGGATGTTCGACATGGTTCGCCCAGGATACGTGGGCGACTATCCGGCCGAGGCGACCAGTTTCCGTTCGGGGTCCCGCGCCGGGATGGCGGTCGCGATGTCGGTCACCGAGGCGACACGCGTGACGCTGTCCGGCTCCTCACCTGCGTAGTGGTGCACGTACTCCTGGCCGGTGAGCTCGCGGATCTCGTACATCACCTCGTCCATCATCGATCGCCACGCCAGGTGCTCGGCGCCGCGGCTCGCGTACCGATCCGGCCTGATCGGGCGTCCGATCGTGATCGAACACGCCTTGCGCAGCTTGGGCATCTTCGCGTCTGGCGGCTGGATCGCATCGGTGCCGACGATGCCGACGGGATAGATCGGGCAGCCGATGGCCATCGCCAGGCGGGCGGCGCCGGTACGACCCTTGTGCAACTTGCCGTTGCGACTGCGGGTCCCCTCGGGGTAGATCCCGAACAGCTCGCCGCGCTCGAGCACGCCCCGCGCAGCATCGAGCGCCGAGGCGCTCTTCTCGCCGCCGGAGCGATCGATCGGAATCATGCCCATCGCCGGGAACAGGAATTTCGTCTTCCACGAGTCCATGTATTCGGCTTTGCCGACGAACGAGATGTTGCGTGGCACGGTGAAGGTCAGGAACGCCGAATCGATGAAGCTGATGTGATTCGGGCAGAGGATCGCGGGACCGTCGGTCGGAAGCCGGTCGTAGCCGGACATCTCGATGTCCCACAGTCGGGTCACCAGCGGCTGGAGGACACGCCTGGTGCGCCGCTGCATCGTGCCGGCTCCCGATGCTGGATCCATGGAAGTCGATCGTAGACGACCGACATGACCTTTCGGTCATCACCTTGTGAACACGGCGTGAACCGACCCGCGATCAGTCGAGATCGACACCGAGCAACCGGCTCGCCTCGAGCACGCCGTCGCCTGACGCAGCCGCGGCGTCGATGACCGCGAATGCGCCCGGCGTGTCGAGATCGTCGTCGAGATGCGCCCGCACGGCGGCGAGCAACTCGGGATTCGGGCTGGCGTTCGCCCGCCAGGCGTCGAGGCGCGCCCGGTTCCGCGGCATCAGCTCGTCGTCCCACTCCCATTCGGTGCGGTAGTGGTGCTCGACGATGCCGAGCCGGATCGCGCGAGGATCCCAGGTTTCACGGAGTTGGTCGATGAACACGAGGTTGCCGAGGCTCTTCGACATCTTCTGACCATCCATCGAGATCAGCGCGGTGTGCATCCAGTGTTTGACGAACGTCTCCCCCGTCGCCGCTTCGGATTGGGCTCGCTCGCATTCGTGATGCGGAAAGATCAGGTCGGCGCCGCCGCCGTGGAGGTCGATCGTCGTCCCCAGCTCGCGCAGCGCGAGCGCGGAGCACTCGATGTGCCAGCCCGGACGCCCCGGCCCCCAGAGCGTGTCCCACGACGGCTCGTCAGAAGCCGACGGGTGCCAGAGCACGAAGTCGAGCGGGTTCCGCTTGTTCGGATCGTCGACGTTGCCACCCCGCTCCTTTGCGAACACCAACATCTCCGCCTCGGAGTAGTTGCTCATCGAACCGAACGATTCGAACTTCGACACGTCGAAGTAGACCGAACCGCCGGCCTCGTAGGCATAGCCACGATCGATCACCATGCCGATGAAGCCGCGGATGTCGGGGATCGCCGACGAGGCGCGTGGCGTGCTGGCAACCGGCAGCGCGTTGAGCGCGACCATGTCTCGCTCGAACCGCGCCTCCTCGCTTGCGGCGAGATCGAGATAGTGGATCCCGAGTTCACGCGCCTTCGCGAAGAGTGGGTCGTCGACATCGGTGACGTTGCGAACACACGTGACGGTGTGTCCTTTGTCGATGAGGTGCCGCTGGAGCGTGTCGTACGCGATGAAGGTCGCCGCGTGGCCCAGGTGCGTCGCGTCATACGGAGTGATGCCGCACGTGTACATGAGGACGTTGTCGCCGGGTTCGAACGGGACGATGGCGCGGCGGGCGGTGTCGTAGAGCTGCATCGGGCTGGGCCAACCTTCAGGAAGGGTCGTTGATTCCCGTGAGCTTCGGGGCGACACGGGTCTTGTAGCGGACGTTGAGCTGGAGCAGCACCGCTGTGAACGCTTCGATCGCCATGGCATTGGAGAGTTCGCCGGCGTCGAGCGGACGGCATCCGGGGATGCGGGCCACGATGTCGCTGACCTCGCGAACCGCAGCTCGGTCATCACCGCACACGAGCACGTCGGAATCGATCGGATCGTCGATGTTGCCGAGCTCGGCTGCGGGGAGGTGATGGAACGCAGCGACGAGTCGGCACCGCGGGACCGCGGCTTGCACGTGTGCAGCGACGCTCCCCCGTGGGGGCACGAGCGGCTGGAACTCCTTGTTGACCCTGACCAGCGCGTTGGCCATCGAGATCACGACCTTGCCATCGAGGCGCTCGGCGTTCTCCTGGGCGACGGTTGCTGCCCCGTCCCACGGCGTCGCGATGACCACGATGTCGGCCTGGGCTGCCGTTGCGTTGTCGCCATAGACGAGATGCTCGCCGATGTCGGGCCAGCGCGCGGCGAGCGTGTCACGAGCCTCGAGCGCTTTGTACTTCGACCGCGAGCCGATCACGACGGTGTGGCCGATGCTGGCGAGACGGGCCGCGAGCCCGCTCCCCGCTGGGCCGGTGCCGCCCAGAATCCCGATGCTCGGCTGGTCGGTCGGAAGTTCGCTCACCGTCCCAGCGTTGCACATCGCGACGCGGACGACACAAGACCACTACCTTCGGCGTGATGGGACTTCTCGATGGCAAGAAGATCGTGATCACCGGCGTGCTCACCGATGCGTCACTGGCGTTCGGTGTGGCGCAGTTGGCGCTCGACGAGGGGGCCGACATCGTGCTCACCGGCGCCGGACGGGCGATCCGACTCACCGAACGGACGGCTCGGAAGTTGAAGCGCCCGAACGACGAAGTGATCGACGTGTTCGAGCTCGACGTGACCGTGCCCGAGCACGGCGACGCCGTCCGTGATGCTGTGGCTGCGAAGTGGGGGCGCGTCGACGGTGTGCTCCACGCGATCGGCTTCGCGCCCGAGGTGTGCCTCGGCGACGACTTCATGGCCGCGCAGTGGGACGACGTCGCGATTGCGATGCACATCTCGACGTACTCGCTCAAGATGCTCGCCGACACGTTCGTGCCGCTGATGAGCGAGGGCGGTTCGTTCGTGGGCCTCGACTTCGACAACCAGCAGGCCTGGCCGGCGTACAACTGGATGGGCGTGGCGAAGTCGGCCTTGCAGTCGGTCAACCGTTACCTCGCCAAGGAACTCGGTCCGAAGGGGATCCGGTCCAACCTGGTCGCCGCCGGTCCGATCAAGACGATGGCGGCCAAGTCGATTCCCGGATTCGCGCTGTTCGAGGACACGTGGGACGAGCGAGCACCGCTGGGCTGGGACGTGCACGACTCCTCGGCGGTGGCTCGCGCCGTCATCGCCCTGCTCTCGGATTGGTTCCCGGCCACGACGGGCGAGATCATCCACGTCGATGGCGGCTACCACGCCGTCGGCGCCTAGCCGGACACCATCACCACACGCGTGGCGCCTCAGGGGCCCGGGTACGCCCGGCTACGGCGCATCCGATCGGGCGCCATCCGCGATGCCCAGGACGGCACGTGGAGCGGGCCCGGCGAGTCGGTCATCGGTGACTGCTGGAGGACGCTGGTCATCACGAACGCTGGCGGGACCTGGGACGGCACCTTCACCGGAACAACCACGTGGTCGCTGAGCGAGCCCGATCATGTCCACATGATCGACTCCACGCACATCGGGACCGGCGACTACGACGGACTCCGTCTCGTCTCGCTCACCGAAGGGACCGACTACCCCTGGACCATCACAGGTCGTATCGAACCGGCGGATTGACAGTCGAACGTCCGGAACGTTCGCGAGCCGACTTGACTCGACCCGCCCAGATCCGATGCCCCCTCGAGCGCACTCAGATCCACGTGAGCCGTTCGACCAGGCGGCCGTTGGTCACCAGCTACCGCGTGAGGAACGGCCGCGGCCCGAGATGGCCTGGAGCACGAGGAGGAGCAGGATCGCGCCCAGTGCGGCCACGAGGATGCTGCGGATCGAGAAGTCGTCGACTCCGGTGCTGTCGATCGTGCTCATCAGGAATCCACCGATGAACGCACCGAGCACGCCCACCGCCATCGTGTAGAGACAGCCGCTGCGGTCGTCCTTGACGATCCACCGGGCCAGACCTCCAGCGATCAACCCGACGAAGATCCAGCCGATGATGTTCATGGCAGGACCGTATCCCGCCCGACACCATCAGCAGCCCGTGCGACCGAAGCCACCCGGCGGGGACATCTCGGTACCCTCCGCAGGGTGAACCGTCTGGCTGATGAGACGTCGCCGTATCTGCGACAGCACCGTGACAACCCCGTCGACTGGTATCCCTGGGGCGACGAGGCGTTCGCCGCTGCCCGGGAGCGAAACGTGCCCGTGCTGCTCTCCGTCGGATACTCCGCCTGCCACTGGTGCCACGTGATGGCGCACGAGTGCTTCGAAGACGCCGAGGTGGCGGCGCGGATGAACGACCTGTTCGTCAACGTCAAGGTCGACCGTGAGGAGCGACCTGACGTCGACCAGCTCTACATGGATGCGGTCCAGGCGTTGACCGGACGCGGTGGTTGGCCGATGACGGTCTTTCTCACCCCCGATGCCAAGCCGTTCTACGGAGGGACGTATTACCCGCGCGACAGTTTCCTCAAGCTCCTCGACGCCGTCGACGACGCCTTCCGCAACAAGCCTGGCGAGCTCGAGCAGAACACCAAGGCGCTGATGACGGCGATCGAGAAGACCGCCGACCTCGTGCCCGCCGACGGGCTCCCGACCGTCGACCAGATGAACAACTCGGTCCAGACGTTGGCGCGGGCATTCGACCAGGAGTGGGGCGGGTTCGGCAAGGAGCCGAAGTTCCCGTCGACGTTCCACATCGAGCTGATCCTGCGCGCCTACATGACCAGCGGATCCGAGGCCGCCAAGACGGTCGTCACGACCACGCTCGACGCGATGGCTGCCGGCGGGATCTACGACCACATCGGCGGCGGGTTCGCCCGGTACTCGACCGACCGGGAGTGGCTCGTCCCCCACTTCGAGAAGATGCTCTCGGACCAGGCGCTGCTCGTGCAGACCTACCTCCACGCGCTCGTGGTGCTGCGCGAACCGCAGTGGCGACTCGTGGTGCAGGACACGATCGAATACGTCCTCAACACACTCACGCACGACGAGGGCGGCTTCTTCTCCGCCGAGGACGCCGACTCCCCCGATGCCGACGGCAACGGAGTCGAGGGGTTGTTCTACACCTGGACACCCGACGAGGTGCACGCCGCACTCGCGAAGGCGCGTCCCGACATCGTCGAGACGACGCTGGAGTACTGGGACATCACCCCCGAGGGCAACTTCGAGACGCCCGCCGGATCACGGAGCATCCCGAACCGCATCCACCACCGCGACGATCTCGTCCGTCCCGACGAGATCACGTATGCGCGCGTGAGGATGGCCGAGGCACGGGCGCAACGACCCCGACCAGGGCTCGACGACAAGGTGATTCTCGAGTGGAACGCGCTGTTTCTCTCCGCTCTCGCCCAGGCCGGGGCCACGTTCGACCATCAGCCGTGGCTCGACGCAGCGATCAAGAACGCCGAATTCCTGATCGACAACATGCGCGGCATGAACGGCCGCTGGTATCGCACGTGGCAGGCGGCCGGAAATCCCCCGGCACGCCACGATGCGCTCGCGGCCGACCACGCCGCGCTGATCGACGCCTTCACACGTCTCGCCGAGGCAACCGGCCAGGCGCGCTGGATCGACGAGGCGAGGGCCACCGCCGACACGATGCTCGACTGGTTCTTCGATCCCAGCAACGGTGGGCTCTTCACCACCGCCGAAGACGGTGAGCAGTTGATCGTCCGGCAGAAGGACATTGCAGACAATGCGCTCCCGTCGGCCAACTCGCAGGGAGCGATGGCGCTCTACCGACTCGCTGCCCTCACCGGCGACTTGCGCTACGCCAACCACGCCGATCGGATCCTGCACGTGCTCGCCGGGCAACTCGACGACAAGGTCGGCATGTTCTCGAATGCGATGCTCGCCACCGACCTCGCACGCCGCGGGACCACCGAGGTCGTGATCGTGGGTGGCGCCGACGACGACGGGAATCACCACGACATGGCCGACTTCGTCCGGATCGCCCACTCGATCTGGCGGCCCGACACCGTGATCGCCTGGGGCGAGCCGTACGAGTCGCCCCTCTGGGACGCACGGACACCCGGGAAGGCCTACGTGTGCCGGGATCACGTGTGCGCTGCACCCGCCTCCACGCGAGACGAGTTCGTGCAGGCGCTGACCGGCGTCAAGCAGGCGACTGCCAGCGTCCCCGATGAATGATCTGATCCGCTGATCGACGCGGTCGCTTCGACGACCGCCCCGGCGCATCGTCGAGTCGTGGCCTGCCGAGTGCGATGGCGCCGACGATCTCGAGCCCATCGGGGATCCCGAACTCGGCGCGTACCTCGGCCTCGCGCTGGAAGACACCAAAGAACAGCGCCCCGAGCCCACGGTCCTCAGCTGCCAGCAGCAGCGTCATGACAGCCATCGCCGTGTCGATCGTCCAGTACGGGGCGGGCCAGGCGTCGGCGGCTCGACCCAGCCCGCTCCGGACCTTGTCGGCCTCTGCGTACCGCTCCACGTACGCGGTCGGGTCGGCCAGCGGGATCATCAGCACCGGAGCGTCCAGCAGGTGCTGCCACCGGAACGACGCCCGCTTGTCGCTCGGAAGCGTGATGTCCCAGTAGCGGGCAACAGCATCGGCGCCTTCGAGCACGATCACGTGCCACCCCTGGGTCTTGCCCGCACTCGGTGACCGACTGGCCAGGTCGACGAGTTCGTCGATCTGCGACGGTGCAACCGGATCCGCGGTGAACGCCCGCGTCATCCGCCGGTTGCGGACGACGTCGCGGAACTCGGTCAAGAGCCTGCGTTCAGCGTTTGCCGAGCTTGACGAGATCTTCGGCCATGGTCCAGCCGTACACGACCATCGCCCCGCCCTTCTTGGCCGGGACCTTGCTCATCATCTCGACGAGGTCGGCGTCGAGCTTGTCCGGTGTGGCCGTCTCGAAGTCGAGGTAGCCATCCTGCGCCGCCGACGCCGCGGTGAACGTCTTGGCGTCGTACGTCTTGTCGATCGAGAAACGCTTGGCGAGTCGGCGACCCCACGCCCGCTCCTCGCCCACGGCGTCCTCGCCCGGTGACGGGATGACGCCATCGAGATCCTTGAACGCCTCGCGGGCGTCGGCGTTGATGAACCGCGAGCCGACCACCACGTCCTCGTCGGGAAACGCCATGAGCGCACGGTGGTATGCCTCGTTCATCAACCCCCGAAGCACCTGGTCACGCTTGCTCGACCGCTTCACGCTCATCAGCCCGATCAGGACGCACGGCGTGCCGCCGATCCGCTCGAGGGTGGAGAAGGTGAACCCGTGCAGTGCGTTGCCGAACCGGGCGGTGGTGATCAACACCCAGTCCTCCTTCGCCTTCGACAGTTGACCGGCGCTGAAGGCCTCGTCCATCGACGCCAACTCGTCGAGGTCGGTGTCTTCCAGCGCTGATGCGTCGTTCGTCAATACATCAAGAGCCATCGGACCTATTCTACAGCAGGACGGCGTCGTGTCCGAATGCCATGCGTAGTTCTCCGACCACCCGGTCGAGATCGACGCGAAACTCGTCGGAGAGCTTGAGCACCTTCTGCTGCCCGATGTCGACCATCACCACCGAGTCGCCCGGGTGCTCCTTCACGATCCGTTTCAATCGTTGGATCTTCAGCTCGTCCAATGACGGCGCCGGCAATCGCAGTCGGAGCGGCGCCGCGGGACCGTCGTCGAGGCCCTGGAGGACCGTGATCGTCTGGCCGATCAGGCCGAATCGCGACTCGTCGCGACGATCGAGCCGCCCCTTCACCGACACGATCAGGTCGTCTTCGAGCTTGTGACCTTGTTCGGCAAGCGTCCGCGGGAAGATCGTGACCTCGATCGATGCATCGAGGTCCTCCAGCACGAACACGGCCATCTGATCGCCCTTCTTGGTGAACTTGCGGGCCAGGTTGGTGATCACGCCACCCACCACAACGGGTGTGCCGTCCTCCATGTTCGGAAGATCGATCAGGTTGTGCTCGACCTTGCGTTTGAGCGCCGCCTCGACACCGAACAGCGGGTGGTCGGACACGTACAGCCCGAGCATCTCCTTTTCGTAGCGGAGCTTGTCGGACTTGTCGAATTCCATGTTGTCCGGAATCGGTGTGCGCTCGTCGAACGAGTCGGTACCTCCGCTCTCGCCGTCGTCGGCGTCGTCGCCCCAGTCGCCGAACAGGCTCATCACGCCCTTCTCGGTTTCGCGCCGACGCTTCACGGTCGTGTCGATGATGTGTTCGAACACCGTCAGCAGCGCGCGCCGGTCGTAGCCGAGCGAATCGAACCCTCCTCCCTTGATCAGCGACTCGATCGTGCGCTTGTTGAGCACCGCCTCGGGGACCCGCTCGACGAAGTCGTAGAAACTCGTGAACTGGCCGTTCTCGGTCCGTTCGGCGATCAGCAGCTCGACCAGCGCCTCACCGACGTTGCGCACGGCCGAGAGGCCGAACGTGATCGCGCCGGGTGAACCGACAGAGAGCGTGACGCCCTCGGGCAGTTCGTCGGGCGACAGGGCACCGAAGTTCACGAGCGAGCGGTTCACGTCGGGCGGCAACACCTTGATCGCCATCGACCGGCAGTCGGCGAGATACGTGGCAGCCTTGTCGAGGTTGTTCTTGACGCTGGTGAGCAACGACGCGATGTATTCGACCGGGTAATGCGCCTTCATGTACGCGGTCTGGTAGGTGATCAGCCCGTACCCGAACGTGTGGCTCTTGTTGAACGCGTAGTCGGCGAACTTCTCGATGATGTCGAACAGCATCGGGCCCATCTCGTCGCCGTAGCCCTGCTCGACCACGCCGTCCTCGAACGCCTGGCGCGCCTTCGCCATGACCTCACGCGATTTCTTGCCCATGGCCTTGCGGAGGTTGTCGGCTTCGGCGAGCGAGTACCCGGCGAACTTCTGCGCCACGCGCATCACGCTCTCCTGGTAGATCATCAGCCCGTAGGTGTCGCCGAGCACCTCGACGGCATCCTCGTGGAAGTAGGTGACCTCCTGGCGGCCGTTCTTGCGGTCAGCGAAGTCGTAGTGCATGTTGACCGACATGGGGCCCGGCCGGTACAGGGCCAGCACGGCGGCGATGTCGGGGAACGTCGTGGGCTCCATCGCCTTGAGCAGCTGGCGCATCGGCGGCGACTCGAGCTGGAAGATGCCGATCGTGTCACCTCGCGACAGCAGGTCGTAGGTCGTTGGATCGTCGAGGGCCACGCGTTCGATGTCGAAGTCGGGGTCGTGACGTTCGCGGATCATCTTCTCGGCATCGGAGATCACGTCGAGGTTGCGCAGACCGAGGAAGTCCATCTTCAACAGACCCAGCGACTCGACGCCGTGCATCTCGAACTGGGTGACGACGGGGGCGTCTTCGGGGGCGACGCCGGACTCGGGCTTGCGCTGGATCGGGACGTAGTCGGTGACCGGGTCCTTCGTGATCACCACGGCCGCGGCGTGGATCCCATCGGACCGCTTGAGCCCTTCGAGGCCCTTCGCGACGTCGATCACCTTCTTGATGTCGGGGTCGGTGTCGTACATCGCGCGCAGATCGGCCGCTGCCTTGTAGCCGTCGGCGTACTTCGGATGCTGTTCGAAGCAGTACTTGAGCGGTGTGTCCCGACCCATCACCAGCGGTGGCATCGCCTTGGCGATCTTGTCGCCGACGCCGTACGGATACCCGAGCACCCGCGCCGCGTCGCGCGCCGCGTTGCGGGCCTTGATCGAGCCGAATGTGATGATCTGCGCCACATGGTCCCGGCCGTACCGCTCGGCCGCGTAGCGGATCATGTCCTCTCGGTAGCGGGTCTCGAAGTCCATGTCGATGTCGGGCATCGAGACTCGGCTCGGGTTGAGGAAGCGTTCGAACAGCAGGTCGTACTTGATCGGATCGAGATCGGTGATCCAGAGGCAGTAGGCCACAGCACACCCGGCGGCCGAACCGCGGCCAGGACCGACCCGGATGCCGCTGTCCCGTGCGTACTTGATGAGATCCCAGGTGATCAGGAAGTACGAGGCGAACCCCATGTCGCAGATGACCTGCAGCTCGTAGGCCAGCCGCTCGACCGCCTCGGCGGGCACGTCCTTGCCCCAGCGCTTCTCGGCTCCGGCCTGAGTCAGGTGACGTAGGTATGCCTCGTCGTCGGCAAAGCCCTCGGGCAGTGGGAAGTTCGGCAGCAGCGGCTTGCCGAACTCGATCTCGAGGTTGGCACGCTCGGCGATCCACAGGCTGTTGTCGCAGGCGGTCGGCACCTCACGGAACAGATACCGCATCTCCGCGGCGGTCTTGAGGTAATGATCACTGCCCTCGAACTTGAACCGCTTCGGGTCGGACATCAGCGACCCGGTCTGGACGCAGAGGAGCGCGTCGTGCGCGTCGTGGTCGTGTTGGTGTGTGTAGTGACTGTCGTTCGTCGCGAGCAGCGGCGCCTTGATCGTCTTGGCGATCTCGAGCAGCTTCGGGTTCGTTTCGCGTTGGGCGGGGATGCCGTGGTCCTGGATCTCGATGAAGAAGTTGTCCCGGCCGAAGATGTCCTGCAGCCGGGCAGCCTTCTCCAACGCACCCTGCTCGTCACCGTTGAGCAACGACTGCAGCACGTGGCCACCGAGGCACCCACTCGTGGCGATGAGCCCCGAGGAGTACTTCTCGAGCAGTTCCCAGTCCATCCGGGGCTTGTAGTAGTAGCCCTCCATGAACGCCAGCGACGACAGCTGGATCAGGTTCTTGTAGCCCTCGTTGTTCTCGGCGAGCAGGATCAGGTGGTAGTAGAGCTTGTTCCCCGATTGGGTCTCGCCGCCCGAATCGTCGACCCGCCCGCGCCGCGACGGTCGCTCGGAACGATGGTCGTGGGCCATGTAGGCCTCGGTGCCGATGATCGGCTTGATCCCCTGCCTGTTGCACTCCTTGTAGAAGTCCAACGTTCCGTACATGTTGCCGTGATCGGTCATCCCGATCGCCGGCTGCCCGTCCTCGACCGCTTTGGCCACCATCTCGTCGAGACGCGACGCCCCGTCGAGCATCGAGAACTCGGTGTGGACGTGCAGGTGGGTGAAGGAGTCGGCCATGAGAGGTGCCCAAATTACTCGCGTGTGAGACGGGTCGCCAGCCCGCTCGCGAACCTAGAGGTAGGTGCCGCTCTGCGGCGGCTGCGGCGCGCCGCCCTGCTGCGGGTCAGGCGTCCCCGTCTCGCCCGGCAGCATCTTGCGCTGCTGCATCTGCTGCTGTACAGCGAACTGCTGCGCCATCAGGCTCGCCTGGATCCCGTGGAACAGCCCTTCGAGCCAGCCCACCAGCTGCGCCTTGGCAACGCGGAGTTCGGCCTCACTCGGGACCTCGTCGTGGTCGAAGGGCAACGACAGCGTGCGCAATTCCTCCTGCAGGTCGGGCGACAATGCCTCGGACAGCTCGACGACGGAGCGTTCGTACACCTCGGCGAGGCGCTCGCGTGACGCCTCGTCGAGATCGGCAGCCCGCACCTCTTCGAGGAGTTGTTTGATCATCGATCCGATTCGCATGACCTTGCCGGGTTCGGTGATGGCATCGCCCTGGACGACCTCCGGAGCAGCGTGCGGAGTCTCCTGCAGCGTCGAGTCGCCACTCGGAGGATCGGTGACGACGTCGGGTTGAACGGGGCTGTCGGACATAGTGACCGAGTCTCGCACGTCAGCCGACGAAGGCGCCAAGAAGTGGGACATTGACCTCGGCGGACGTCATCGATCCGTGGCGACAGACCAGTTCGAAGGGTCCGGAGTCGGACTCCTCGTAGAAACTCACCGGCTCGAACGCGCACAGGGCCACGTCGCCGAGGCGGCGTTGGATCGGTGGCGAGACGGTCGGGCCGAACCACGCCTCGTCGAGCATCTGCTCCTTGCTCACGACCCAGGCCAGTTCGCCGACTTCGCTCTCGGCCGCGTCGAGCAGGCCACCGAGGTCGGCGGGCTTGCAGTGCAGCCAGCGGAAACGACCCTCACCCGACTGCATCGTCACCGGTCCCAGCAGGTCGTCGGACGGACGCACGACACGGTCGCCGACGTGCACTTGGCCGTGATCGGCCGTGACCAGCACCGCGGTTCCCTGAGGCACTGACGCGATCAGGTCGGCGACCAGATCATCGGCGTATCGCAGCTCGGCGTCGTAGAACGAACCGAAGCCACGTTCGTGGGCGATCTTGTCGATGCCGTTGTAGTAGCAGTAGACGAACCGCTCTCCCGCCCGGACCTGGGCGCCCGCCTCGACGGCGATGCTCGACGGCGCACGCCACCCGACCTGGTCGCTCCCACGCAGGTGAGCCTCGCTGAACGCCGAATCCTGCAGTTCGCCCTGGGCGATCACCGGGACCCGTTGACCGAGGAACGGCTCGAACGGCTGGATCGAGGTCGGCGGCTGGGATCGACGGACCTGTTGTATACCGACCGCCCATCGCAGGACGTTCATCACCTCGCCACCCAACATCATCCGGTAGCCGATCAGCCCGTGTTCGCCCGGCGTGAGCCCCGTCGTGATGGAACTCAGCGCCGTCGCCGTGGTCGTCGGCGCCACGGTGTGGATCGACCGACCCTGCATCGACATGAGCGTTGGAGCGAGTTCCGAATGCGCCTGCAACTGATCCCAGCCGAGTCCGTCGAGGACGTAGAGCACGACCGCGTCGGCGGCGCGCACGGCCGTGGGCATCCAGTCGGGGACGGTGTCAGCCCAGGACGAGGGGCCGAGCAGCGCCGGCACAATCCCACGGACGTTGGGGCCCGAGTAGTCCGGAACGATCGGATTCCCGCCAGGTCGACTCACCGCTCGCAGTCTACGGACTCGGGCGACCGGTGGCCTACAGTGCAGCCGTGCGCATCTCCACCCGAGGCGACTACGCGTGTCGAGCCCTGCTGTCGCTGGCCCTTCGCGACGAGCCGGGGCCCACGTCCGTGCGCGACATCGCCGAACGCACCGGGTTGCCGCAGCCGTACCTCGAGCAGATCCTGCTGGCGCTCAAAGGAGCCGGTCTCGTGCGCTCCAAGCGCGGCGTCGGCGGGGGCTACATCCTCAACCGAGCCGCCGCCGAGATCCGGTTGTCGGAGATCGTGTCCGCGGTCGACGGCCCGATCACCCTCGGCGACTTCGGGCAGCCGCACCAGGACGGCGCGTGCGACCACGAGGGTCAGTGTGTCCTGCTGGCGATCTGGGATCAAGCGGGGGCTCACATGCGCGAGCACCTCGACGGCTACACGCTCGCCACCATCGCCGACATCAGCCGCGGCGAGGCCCCCTGGCCGTCACTTCCCGCCCACGACCACTGACCCGCGCACCAGCCGGTGTCAGACACCCGCAACAGGTTCGCTAGACCTCGGCGCGATCCAGCCACGCTTGGAGGTCGGGCGCCAGCGGGCTGTGAAACGTGACTCGTTCGCCGGTGCCTGGGTGATCGAACTGCAACTGCGTGGCATGGAGGAACGGGCGCTGGAGGCCGAGGCTCGGTCGACGCTGACCGTAGGTCGGGTCACCGAGGAGAGGATGATTGATGGACGACAGGTGCACCCTGATCTGGTGCGTCCGGCCCGTTTCGAGGCGACATTCCAGGCGCGACATCGAGGCGGGCGACGAGTAGGTGCCGACGACCTGGTAGTCGGTCCGTGACGGGCGTCCATCGGCGACGACCGCCATCCGCAACGGATCGCTCCGGCTCCGACCGAGTGGTGCGTCGATGATGCCGTGCGGCGCCTCGGGAACCCCCCACACCATCGCGTCGTAGACCCGCGTCGCGCTGTGGTCGGCGAACTGGCTGATCAGGATGTCGGCGGCGACCTGTGTCCGCGCCACGACGAGCAACCCGGAACTTCCCGAGTCGAGACGGTGAACGATGCCCGGGCGCATGCGCTCGCCGACGTTCTCGATGTCCGGGAAGCGGGCAAGGAGTCCGTTCGCGAGCGTGCCGGACATGTTGCCGGCGCCGGGGTGCACCACGAGGCCGGGCGGCTTGTCGACGACGATGACGTCGTCGTCCGCGTGAACGACTCCGAACTCGACCGTCGCATCCGGACCGGGCAGTTCGATGACCGGAAATGCCGTCGGGTCGACGGTCACCCGTTGACCTTCGCCGAGGCGAACCTTTCCCGACGAGGCGGGTTCACCGTCGACGGTCACGCCACCGGCCTCGATGGTGCGGGTGGCGTCGGATCGACTGATATCGCCGACGAGGGCGACGATCCGATCCAGACGTTGCCCGTCGAGCGCGGCAGGCACCGTCTCGACCAGGCGCTCGCGAGTCGCGTCTCCTTCGGCCGCGTCGCTGGTCATGCGACGCCACCCTCCGCCGCGGCGGAGTGCGCTCCGCGGGCCGTCAGGATGGCGTTGAGAATCAACGCACCCGCCCCGACGTTGATCGCGATGTCCGCGATGTTGAAGATCGGAAACCATTGGAAGTCGATGAAGTCGACCACCGCACCGTGCAGCCATGCGTCCTGGCGGAACGCACGGTCGATCAGGTTGCCGGCGGCCCCGCCGATCACGCAGCCGATGCCGAAGGTGTTCAGCCTGCCGCCCGTGGTTCGCAGCGAGACGAGCAGCCACACGATCACGACGGTCGCGACCACGGCGATGATCGGGCCGAGGCCCTGGCCACGGCTGAAGGCCATGCCACTGTTGAATGCCAGGTTGAACTGGAGGGTCCAGAACAGCTCGATCACGCGGTCGTCGGACAGCCGATTGACCGCCCAGTGTTTGGTGAGTTGATCGGCGATCACGACACCGATTGCCAGCAGTATCGGTGCCCGCCACGGATTCGCCTTCACGGCGTCGGGCAGATCGAGCGCGCCACGGTCGGACGTTGCGGACAGGTTGCCCGACGTCTCCGCCCTATCGTCGTCCGGCGCCACTGACCTTCTCAGCAGCCAGGACCGTGGTCTCCGGAAGCGCCTCGAGCCGTTCACGCGGGATCGGGAGGCCGGACACGGCGGAGTAGCCGTAGGTCCCGACCTTGATCCGCTCGAGTGCTTCGTCGATCTCCTCGATGGTCTGACGGGCCTGACTGGAGAGCAGCCGATCCAAATCGCGCTGGACGACCATCGTGTCGCCCTCGCCGCCTTCGTCGTCGAATTGGACATCGCCCATCTCACCGTCCTCGATCAGGCTCTCCGCCTCGTCCTCCAGGCGGGTGGCCCGCTTCAGCTCGGAGGCGCGTCGCGCCTCGAGCTCGTCACGCTGAGACTTGAGGAACTTGACGTCGAAGTCCTTCGTGTACGCAATACCGTCCTTCGACGTGCCGCGCGGCGCTGGAATCTCGTGCACCGTGGGGACATCATTGGAGAGCAGCGGAGACATGCTCCCGGTGGACTTCTTGGCGGGCATCTTCTTGGTCGCTCGTTTCTGTGTGGGGCGCTTCGGGGCTGTCGTGGCGCCCGCTGCGGTCGCCGTCGTCTTGGCGGGAGTCTTCTTCGCTGCCGCCTTCTTCGCGGCGGGAGTCTTCTTCGCTGGCGCCTTCTTCGCTGCCGCCTTCTTCGCGACTGGCGCCTTCTTCGCTGCCGCCTTCTTCGCGACTTGCGCCTTCTTCGTGACTGGCGCCTTCTTCGCTGGCGCCTTCTTCGCTGGCGCCTTCTTCGCTGGCGCCTTCTTGGCAGCGCTCTTCTTCGTCGCCGCCTTCTTGACCGGCCCCTTCTTGGCGGCAGCCGGCTTGGAGGCGGCCTTCTTCTTCGAGGCGGTCTTCTTCGCTGCGGCCATGGAGATCCCCATCTGGTTCGGCGGTGTGAGCGCCGGACTCTACCTGCTCAGCCGGTGCGGGCCACGGTGATCACCGCTTCGAAGTCGTCGTCGCCGGTCTCGTCGATCCGGACCGACGCCGACAGCGTCTCGGCGGCGACGAGATCGCGGTGGACTCGGAGTGCCTCGGCGACCACCGGCCCTGCGGTCACCGCGAGATCGATCCGATCCGACACATCGAGGTCGGCGTCCCGCCGAGCCTGCTGGATTGCCCGGATCAGATCGCGGGCGCGGCCCTCGACCTCGAGCTCTTCGGTCACCGTCGTGTCGAGCGCGACAACTCCTGCGTGCTGCCCCAGCCCTGTGCTGGCCTGGTCGTCGGAGGCCACCTGCTCGATCGAGTATTCCCCGTCCTCGAGCACGAACCCGCCAACGGTGACCAGACCACCGTCGACCGTCCAGTCGCCGGCCTTGTGGGCCTTGATGACGTTCTGCACGTCCTTGCCGAGCCTGGGGCCGAGCTTCGCCGGGACCAGCTTCAGTTCCTCAGCGGCCACCGATCCGACATCGGTGGTGAGTACGACCGAGCGGACGTTGACCTCGTCGGCGATCAGATCGGAGAATTCGAGCAGGCGCTCCGCATCCGGCGACGCGACGGTCAGTGACTGGAGCGGTAGCCGAACCCGGCGCTGGTGCGCCTTGCGCACCGACAACGTCGATGAACACACGTCACGGGCGAGATCCATCGATGCGACCAGTTCGTCGTCGGCCGGGAGCTCGTCGATCGACGGCCAGTCCCCGAGGTGGACACTGCGTTCGTCCGTCCCGTGGAGCCCCTCGTGGATGGCCTCGGAGATGAACGGGAGCAGCGGAGCGGTGACGCGTGTGAAAGTCGACAACACGGTGTGGAGAGTGTCGATTGCGTCGTGGTCACCCTCCCAGAACCGAGACCGGCTGCGTCGGACGTACCAGTTGGTGAGCACGTCGAGGTAGGTCCGGACGTGCTGGCACGCCCCGAACAGGTCGTACGCGTCCATCGACTCGGTCATGTCTGCGACGAGGTCACGCGTCTTCGCGAGCACATACCGGTCGAGCACGTGCGTCGAATCGGTCCGCACCGTGCCGCGGTGGTCCCCGGCGTTGGCGTAGAGCGTGAGGAAGTACCACGAATTCCACAGTGGCAGCAGGATCTGGCGAACGGTTTCGCGCATCCCCACCTCCGTCACCATCCCGTCGCCCCCGCGCAGGATCGTCGACGAGAGCAGGTGCCAACGCATGGCGTCGGCGCCGTGACTGTCGAACATCGCCAGCGGGTCGGGGTAGTTGTTGAGCGATTTCGACATCTTCTGACCGTCGTCACCGAGCACGATGCCGTGGGAGACGCACGACGAGAACGCCGGGCGATCGAAGAGCGCCGTGGCCAACACGTGCAGCGTGTAGAACCACCCGCGCGTCTGGCCGATGTACTCGACGATGAAATCGCCCGGATAGTGGTCCTCGAACCATTCGGTGTTCTCGAACGGATAGTGCACCTGGGCGAACGGCATCGATCCCGACTCGAACCAGCAGTCGAGCACCTCGGGCACCCGTCGCATCATCGACTGTCCGGTGGGGTCGTCGGGATTGGGCCGGACGAGATCGTCGACCATCGGCCGGTGGAGGTCGGTGACGGTCACCCCGAAGTCGGCCTCCATCTGTGCGATCGATCCGTACACGTCGATGCGGGGGTAGTCGGGATTGTCGGACCGCCAGACGGGGATCGGTGATCCCCAGAAGCGATTTCGACTGATCGCCCAGTCGCGGGCGTTTGCGATCCACTTCCCGAAGCTGCCGTCCTTGACATGTGCGGGCTGCCACGTGATCTGTTCGTTGAGCTCGACCATCCGGTCGCGGAACTTGGTGACCTCGACGAACCACGACGAGATCGCGCGGTACACGAGCGGCTGGGCACATCGCCAGCAATGCGGATAGGAGTGGTCGTAGGTCGCGTGGCGGACGACGACCCCGCCGTCGGCGAGGCTGCCCCGGTCCTTCAGCGCGTGGATCACGTCGGGATTCGCGTCGAAGACGTGAGTGCCGACCCAGTCGCGGACCTCGGCGGTGTAGCACCCGTGCTCATCCATCGGGCAGAGCGTCGGGATCCCCACCGAGTTGCAGGCGATCTGGTCGTCCTCGCCGAACCCCGGTGCGAGATGCACGATGCCCGTCCCGTCCTCCACGGTGACGAAGTCGGCCGCGATGACCCGGAAGGCCCGATCCGTCCCGTACGCCTCGCTGTCGGCGAAGTAGTCGAACAACGGCGTGTAGGTGCGGCCGACGAGGTCACTCCCCTTCAGCATCTCGACGACCTCGCCCTCGCCCAGCTCGGCCTCGTAGTGCGACCGAAGGGCATCGGCGATGATGTAGCGGCGGCCGTCGAGTGCGACGACGGCATAGTCCAGGTCCGAGCCCACCGCGAGTGCGAGGTTCGACGGCAGCGTCCACGGGGTGGTCGTCCAGGCGAGGATCTGTTCACCCGTGTCGAGGGTGAACGCGACCGTGAGCGCCGGGTCCTGACGATCCCGGTAGGTGTCGTCCATGCGGGTCTCGGTGTTCGACAACGGCGTCTCGCAACGCCAGCAGTACGCAAGGACGCGGAAGCCCTCGTAGATCAAGCCCTTGTCGTGCAGCGTCTTGAACGCCCACATCACGCTCTCCATGTACGACAGGTCGAGGGTCTTGTAATCGTGCTCGAAGTCGACCCAGCGCGCCTGACGGCCGACGTACGAGCGCCACTGATCGGTGTACTGCAACACGCTCGATCGGCACGCCTCGTTGAACTTGTCGATCCCGAATGCATTGATCTCGGGATGGCCCGAGATGCCCAGTTCCTGTTCGGCCTTCACCTCGGCGGGCAGGCCGTGGCAATCCCACCCGAAGCGGCGCTCGACGCGCCTGACCGCGCATCGTCTGATAGCGCGGGATCGCGTCCTTGACATAGCCGGTCAGCAGGTGCCCGTAATGCGGCAGCCCGTTCGCGAACGGAGGGCCGTCGTAGAAGACGAACTCGTTGTCGCCGTTGGGTCCGGCCTCACGCTGATCGATCGACGCCTGGAAGGTCCCGTCGCGCTCCCACCGCTCGAGGATGGTGCGCTCGAGCGCCGGAAAGTTGGGTTGCGGATCGACCTCGGGGTAGGACACCCACGAGAGGCTATCGACGCCGTTCGCCTTGGTTCACGTACGTTGGTTGCCGTCGCCGAACTCGCCGTCGGCGATGTCAGCACGGATGAACAGCCCATCGCTGTCGTCGTCGCCGACTTCGACATCATCGGGCTCGTGGTCGGGATCATCGTCGAAGTCGTCGTCGTCACGACCGCTGTCGACGACGTCGGCGGCCGAGACCACCGCGGATTCACCGGTGTCGCCGAATACGTCGGAGTCGCCTCCGAGGCGGTCGTCGAGCAGCGGGTCGATGTCGGTGCCGGTGGGCGTGTCGTCGTCTGACGCCGACAGCAGCGGCCGGCGTACCTCGCCGAGCCCGCCGGGAACGCGTTCGGTGAGCTCGATGAGCGTCGTCGCTGCCTCGCGGCAGACGCGACCGCTCATCGGCGAGATGCCGTTCGAGGTGATCGACGTCGGACTCGAGGAAGTCGCGGCGGGCCCGGAGCGAGTCGACCTCGGTCTTGACGCTCAGGCGTTCGGACTCGCCGGCCCGGCGCGCCTCGTCGCGCGCTTCGTCGAGCAGCCGGGCCGACATCTCGCGCGTCGAGTCGATCGTCTTCGCGGCTTCGGCGCTGGCCTCACGCTCGATCCGCTCCGCCTCGGCCTTCGCTTCGGCGACGGCGGTGTCTGCGGTCCGCTGCGCGAGCAGCAGTGTTCGACTGATGGTCTCGGCCTCGTCGACCGACGCCGTCGGCGTCGGTGATTTCGCGGGTTCGCTCGTGGCGATCGGGGCGGTCGCTCCGCTCTCGGAGATCTCCTGGAGGCGGGCGACCGCGGCACGGGCGCGGGCCTCCATCGCCGTCGACTGGTTCTGGGCGCGTTCGAGTTCGGCGGCAACGTCGGTGAGGAACTCGCGTACCTCATCGGGGTCGAGGCCGCGCTTGACGGTCCTGAACTCCGCGGTGCGAACTCGCTGCGGGCTGATGTCCATGTGATGCTCCCTTGTGGTGCCTGTGCCCGTGTGCGGTCAGTCGTTGTAGTCGTCGTAGCCGCGCTGCGGTCGTGCGGCCGGGGGCTTGAGGAGGTAGACGCCCGTGGCGACCTTCTCCATGGTCCCGTCGAGTGCGTAGCAGATGCCACTCCCGAAGTCGATGAGCCGCCGGGCGACATCGCGCTCGGTTCCTTCGAGATTCATGATGACAGGCGTGCCGGCCTTGAACGCGTCGGCAACCTCCTGGGCCTGATCGAAACGGCGGGGTCGAACGGTGTGTGGCTCCATGGCCCCTCCTGGAATGCTCCGGAGTTGTGGTTGATTCGGTGGCGCATCGTCGGCCGGCGGGCGAACCTGAACGCCCGAGTCGTTTGACCGACCGTTGGACGGCGACGAGTTCTGCTGTGGCGAGCGCCGCGACGCCGAGGAGGCGTCGAAGTCACGCGACGGGAAGCTGGGACGTGGCGCGACGGTGCGCACCGTCGGCTCCGGCTCGGGTTCCCAGCCGCCACGACCATTGCGACCCTGTTGGGGCTCGGGCTCACGCGGCGCACGCTGCTGCCGAGCAGGTGGTTCCTGCCCGTAGTCATCGTCGTAGTCGTCGTACGCATCGTCGGGACCAAGACCCAGGTAGTCCATGGTCTTCTTCCAGAGTGACATGTCTTCCTCCTGAGCGCCGGAGGTTAGCCGCGCCCATGCCCTTCTTGGTGGACGGGGACCGGACGGGGCCCGAACAGCGCCGAGCCGATCCGCACGTTCGTGGACCCACAAGCGACCGCAACCTCGAGGTCGGCGGTCATTCCCATCGAACAGACCCGGAGCCCGAGATCGTCGGTCAGCGACCGCACGAGCCGGAAACCGGGGGCTGCCTGCTCCGGCGGGAGCGCCGTCGGCCCGATGGTCAACAACCCTGCGACGACCAGACCGAGCTCACGACAACGGTCGTTGAGCGCCGACACGTCATCGGGCATGCACCCGCCTTTCGACTCCTCTGCGGTGGCGTTGACCTGGATCAGCACCTCGGCTCCAGGATCCCGCTTGGCCACCTCCTTGGCGATCGACGCCCGATCGATCGTGCACCAGCGGTCGACGAGACCCGTCAGCTGGCGCACCTTGTTCGACTGGAGATGACCGATGAAATCGACGCGAGGCCGTCGACCGGCGTCGAGTCGCTCGATGGTCGGGAGCTTGGAGAGGAGATCCTGCGCGTAGTTCTCACCGATCACCGTGCAGCCGGCCTCGACGGCCGCTTCGATCACCGTCGGGGCGAACGCCTTCGTGACCGCGGTGATCTCGACCTCGTGGGCCCAGGGTCGCTCGACGGCCTCGATGCGCGTGCGCACGGACACAAGGCGTCGTGCGATCTCGTCAGCCGGAAGGTGATTCACGGGCGCTCCGGCCCGATCGACGCCACCGTTGCATGCCTGCCGGGCTCGGTGCGGACACGGTGCGAAAACCACCGGTCGTCACACCCTGTACACGGTCCGACGATGTCGAGGTCGATCCCGTGAAGGCCGAGCGCCGAACGGATCGCCGCCGGCACGTCGAGCGCCCGAGCTCCAACCGCCGTCGTTCCGGTCACCTCTGCTGGATCTGCGTGGACACCACGGGCAACCAGGCCCAGGTCGTCCTGCCCGAATTCGTAACAGCACGGCCCGATCACCGGACCAACGACCGCTGCAACCACACGACCGCCGTTCCGGCGAGCTGCACCGACGGCGACGTCGACCACACCGTCAGCGAGACCTCGCCAGCCGCCGTGGGCGCCGACCGTGGTGCCGTCGTCGGCCAGCAGGAAGATCGGAGCACAGTCGGCGGTCCACACCGCGAGGTCGAGGCCGCTCCGGTCGGTCACGATGACATCGCCGACACCCACCATCGGTGCCCCACCGACGTACTCGCTCACGTCGACGACGTCGAGGCCGTGGACCTCGTCGAGCATCGCCCAGCGCCGGCCGGTGGCGCTGATCTGTCGAGCGGCCAGTTGTTCGATCGGAACGCGCTCCGGGTGGACGTCGCCATCGGACCGATCGGTCGCCACGATTCGGACGGCACGACCGGCGACGGTGTACTCACACAGCGGGGAGGGCACCCGCTGGCCTCACTTCAGGAACGAGGGAACGTCGAAGTCGTCGTCGTCGTCCGCCAGCGGGTCGGCATCCTCGACATCGCCGAACAGCTCGGTGATCCGGGTCGGCGACGTGCGCGGCTGTGGTTCGGAGAGCGGAGCGGTCACGGAATCGGTGCGGTCGAAGCCCGCCGAGATGACGGTCACGCGGACTTCGTCACCCATCTCGTCGTCGACGACGGTACCGAAGATGATCAGCGCGTCCTGGTGAGCGACGCCGTGGATGATCTCGGCGGCGGCGTTCATCTCGAACAGACCCATGCTCGACGGGCCGGTGATGTTGAGCAGCACCCCGCGGGCGCCGTCGATGGCCGACTCGAGCAGCGGGCTCGAGATGGCGGCTTTGGCTGCCGACACGGCGCGCTCGTCGCCGCTCGCCTGGCCGATGCCCATGAGCGCGGTCCCAGCGTCCCTGAGGACGGCCTTCACGTCGGCGAAGTCGGTGTTGATCAAGCCGGGGGTGGTGATCAGGCCGGTGATGCCCGACACACCCTGCAGCAGGACCTCGTCGGCCATCTTGAAGGCATTGAGCACGCTGGTCTTGTCGTTTGCGACGGTGAGCAGCCGATCGTTCGGGATGACGATCAGCGTGTCGACCTTCTCCTTCAGCTTCTGGACGCCGTTGTCGGCCTGCACCGAGCGCCGCCGACCCTCGAAGGAGAAGGGTCGGGTGACGACCCCGATCGTGAGCGCGCCGGCTTCCCGGGAGATCTCGGCGATCACGGGCGCAGCTCCGGTGCCGGTACCGCCGCCCTCACCGGCGGTGATGAACACCATGTCGGCGCCACGCACCACTTCCTCGATCTCGTCACGGTGTGACTCGGCCGCCTCGCGGCCGACCTCCGGATCGCTTCCGGCTCCGAGGCCACGCGTCAGATCCCGGCCGATGTCGAGCTTGACGTCAGCATCACTCATCAGCAGCGCCTGCGCATCGGTATTGACGGCGATGAACTCAACGCCTTTGAGGCCTGCATCGATCATGCGGTTGACGGCGTTGACGCCACCTCCACCGACGCCGATGACCTTGATCACGGCGAGATAGTTCTGCGGTGTGCCGACCATCAGTGGGTCCTCCATGTGCTCGCGTTGACCGCGGCATCGTGTTCGTTCAGGGATGCGTGCATCGTGTTGTCGGTCCGGGGACACGGGCCATCCGGCATTCTGCCAGGTCCGGCGCCACCGCGCAGGGACGCTAGCCGCGTCTCGATGCACTTCATCGCTCCGTCGTCTCCGCCGTCGACACGTCGATCACCGTCGTATCGGAACCGACGACGTCATCGAGCACTCGTTGCAGTCGCACGAGACGCTCGATCTGGTCGTTGTCGGTGATGGCCGCGCCGAGCCGGACCTCGATGTTCGGCCCGGGGTCGTTCGCCAGCAGGAACCGCAGATCGGTGCCATCCGGCACGACCGACATCGAGATCATCCGGGTTCGCACGTCAGGTGTCAGCTTGGTCACCATGGCCGCCGCGGCCGCGTACCCGGTGTCGGCATACTGGCCCACCTCGAGGTCGAGTGTCGTGGGGCCGGACACGAGCACGAACGCAACGGGTTGGCCGTCGATGACGTCGACGACCCGCCCCTCGCGATCGAGGATCCGGAAGCGTCCGTCGGCACCGGCGGTCGTGGCGACGGGTTCCCGCTCGCGGATCTCGATGGTCGCTCCGTTCGGGAAGTCGGTGCGGACCCGGGCGGAGTCGACGTAAGGGATCTGCTCGAGGCGATCCTCCGCCGCATCGGTGTCGACGAGCAGTACGGGCTCCCCGACCAGGTCGTCGACGACGGCCTGGACCGCATCCACATCGGCACGCTGGAGTCCTGTCACGTCGACCTCGTCGACGGAGAACAGCGACGAGCCGAGAACGGCGAGCACGGCGATGACCACGACGAGCACCGCTCCAGCGATCCCCCATCGGCGGAGTCGGCGGCGCCCTTCGGCACGTCGCACACCGATCCGACGCTGCCGGAGTCGCGGCTCGATTCCCGGACCGGTGGCATCCTGCGCGAGCAGTGCGTCGCCCGTCCCGTCGTCATCGATGAAGACCGGCTCCGAGTTGGAAGCGCCGCTGAGTTCGTCATCGAGATACACCGCGTCGGGAAGATCGTCGTCACCGCCGATCGCGATCGTGGTCAGCCCGGCGCTCGGCGCAGGGGTCGGTTTCGTATCATCATCGCCGAATGCCACGGACAACTCAGCCAACACACTGCTCCCGGTGCCATCTGGAGCGGCGTCGCCGGCGGTGGCGGCCGGAGCAGAGTCGCGCTTGACGATCTTGACGTCGGTGAACTCCCGTTCGCCGGCACTGTCTGCGGCGGCCGGTTCCGTGTCCTTCGACTTACGTCGCCAGCGGCTCATGTCGGTGCTCCCTCGAAACCGATCAGACGGATCTCGCTGCGCAGCGTGTGGCCCGTAGCTGCCGCGACCCGCTCACGGACGAGCTCCATCAGCGCGTGCACGTCGTCGGCCGAACCGCCCGGATCGGCCTGGATGAAGTTCGCATGTTTGTCGGACACTGCAGCGGTTCCGTGTCGCAACCCGCGCAATCCGAGATCGTCGATCAGCTTGCCGGCGCTCAGCTCGTGCGGGATCGGGTTGACGAACACCGACCCGGCATTCTGGCCCCCGGGTTGATTGGCGCGCCGCCACGCCACGATGTCGCTGAGTTCGCGCCGCGCGACGTCGGGGTCCCCCGGTGCGAGTTGAAGCCGCGCCGAAACGACCACCGTGGTCGGCAGCAGGTCGCTGCCCCGAAAACGCAGCCCGAGCTCGTCGGCACGCAACTCGCTGTCGGTCGAGGCGACCAGATCGAACACGGCCACATCGAGCAGGGTCTCGGACATGTCGGAGCCATGGCCGCCGGCGTTCATCCGGACCGCTCCGCCGATCGAACCGGGTACCCCCACTGCCCACTCGAACCCGACGAGACCGACGGTGGCCAACTGGCGAGCGAGCACCGGCAGCAGCACAGCACTCCCGGCACGCACGATGGCTCGCTCCTGGTCGATGTCGATGTCGGTCGCCATGTCGGCGAGCGACACTGCGATGCCACCGAACCCCCGATCGGCGACGAGCAGGTTCGACCCTCGCCCGACGATCAGGACCGGAAGACCACTGGCGTGGTGTGCCGCGGCAACCCGGTGCAGGTCGGCCGGTGCGACCACGTTGACGAAGACGTCGGCACGGCCACCGACCTTGTAGGTCGTGAACGGCGCGAGCGGTTCGTTCAGCCGGGCGAGCGCGCCGAGTTCGTCGACCGCTCTGGCGACGGCCTCAGGTGCGGCCACGGGCATCGAGCACCTCCGACGGGAGCGTTGCGATGTCACCACAGCCCATCGAGACCACGATGTCGCCGTCGCGCGCTTCACGCGCCACGAAGTCGATCAGGTCGTCACGACGCGGCAACCAGACGACGCGCTTGTTGGGATCGGCCTCGGTGACTGCGTTGACGATCAACTTGCCGGTGACACCGGGGATGGGCGTGGTCCCCGAGCCGTAGATGTCGGTGAGGACGACGACGTCGGCGTCGCCGAACGCCGTCCCGTATTCCCGCCAGATCTCGGAGATCCGGTTGTAGCGGTTCGGCTGGAAGACCGCCACGACTCGACGCCATGCCTCACCGCTGTGGCGGGTCGCCGCGAGCACGGCCGAGATCTCGGAGGGCAGGTGGGCGTAGTCGTCGACGAATGTCGCTCCACCGTCGATGCCGCGTACGTCGAAGCGACGCGCGACGCCCCCGAACTTGGCCAGTGCCCGCTTGATGTCGTCGAAATCGACCCCGATCTCCAAGGCCATCGCGATCGCTCCGGCGGCATTGACGACGTTGTGGATGCCACGCATCGGCAGTTCGATCGTCCCGATCGCCGTACCGTTGCGTTCGACGCCGAAGACGAAGGCGCCGTTGGCCGCACGTACGTCGACGGCTCGGACGTCGACGCCCTCGCCACGACCGTAGGTCACCGCGTCATGGGACACGGCCAGGCGGGCCGCCACGTCGTCGTCGCCGCACACCACTTTCGGACCCGCAACCTGCCCGAGGTACGTGTCGAAGCTGTCGACGATCGCCTCGAACGACCCGTAGTGATCGAGGTGGTCGACCTCGACGTTGGTCAGGATCGTCCCGTGGAGCGGCAGTTCGAGGTGTGTGCCGTCGCTCTCGTCAGCCTCGACGACGAGATACTCGGCGCCGGTCCATTGGGCGCCCGTGCCCAGATCGGTGACGTCGCCACCGATGATGAAACTCGGGCGCAATCCGCCTTCGGCGAGCATCAGCATCAGCATCGACGTCGTCGTGGTCTTGCCGTGTGTCCCGGCGACGGCAAGCGACTTCGCCTGGGCGCAGATCGATCCGAGCATCGCGGCCCGACGCAACACCGCAACGCCGGTGGATCGTGCTTCGTCGAGTTCGATGTTCCGCTCCGGAATCGCCGTCGACGCCGTGACGGCATCGACGCCATGCACGAGCCCCCGATCGTGTCCGATCTCGACACGTACGTTGGCGGCCCGGACCCGTTCGAGCACAGGGTGTTCGCGCAGGTCACTGCCCGACACGTCGTGACCCATCTCGGCGAGAGCGATCGCAATCGCACTCATGCCGGGACCGCCGACGCCGACGACGTGGAGCCGATGCGGGATCGAGAGGTCGAGCGGGACCGTGGGGACGGGGAGCAGTTCGGTCATCTCGGCGACGATGCTAGGGCGACGCGCTCGATCAACGTGGCCAAGGCGCCCGATCGGTGGACGTCGCCGCGACGGAGCGCCGCGGTCGAGAGCTCGCCCCGGGCGTCGGCGTCGCTGCGCAGCCGTTCGATCGTCTCGCCGAGGCGGGACGGATCGGACGCGAGCTCGGTCTCGGCCATCAACACTGCCGCACCGACCTCGCTCAACCAGCGGACGTTCTGGGTCTGGTGGTCGTCGGCCGCACCGGACCACGGGATCAAGATCGCCGGGACACCGGTGACCGCTACCTCGTGCACGGTGCTGGCACCGCCTCGACCGACGAGGAGGTCGGCAGCCGCATAGACCGACGGCATGTCGTCCTCGTACCCGACGACCTGGTGCATCACACCCCGGTTCGCCGGCGATCCGATGACGTCGACCTCGGACACGAAGCGCTCACCGGCAACCTGGCGAATCGCCAATGCGTCGTCGCCACGATGCGCGCTCGCGTAGTCGGCGATCGCCGAGTTCAACACACCCGAACCGAGCGAGCCCCCCATCACGGCAACCAGAAATCGGTCGTCGGGGATGCCGAGCCGCCGACGGGCCGAGCTGCGGTCACGCTCGCGGTCGAGGGTGAGGATCTCCTGGCGAACCGGAGCTCCCGTCACATTGGCGTTCGGGAGTGGAGAGTTGTCGAACGCGACGGCACACGCCGCAGCGGACCGTGCAGCAAGGCGACTGGCCCTCCCGGGCACGAGATCGTACGACACGACCACCACCGGGATGCCGAGCCGTCGTGCAGCGAAGACGGCCGGCATGCTCGCGTAGCCGCCCACGCTGACGACCACCTTCGGATCGAGCGAGCGGAGTAGTGCGACCGCGGCGCGGCGCGCGCGCAACATCTTGGGCACGAACCCGAGGTTCCGCCGGCTCAGGGAGCGTTGGAATCCGACGACGTCGTAGAACGTGTGCGGAAACGACGTGTCGGGGAGCAGTCGGGTTTCGATCCCCCGCGTGCAACCGATGTAGTGGATCGTGTCCGCCTCGTGGCCGGCTGCGACGAGCGCACCGGCGACAGCCAGCGCCGGAAGCACGTGACCAGCGGTGCCACCCCCGGTGACGACCGCGAAGGCGCTCAGGACGCCACCTGTCTGGCCGCCGGCGTCCGACGGGTTCCGATGCGTCGGGCGACGCTGAGCAGCAGTCCGACCGCCACCATCGACACGAACAGCGAACTGCCACCCGCCGAGAAGAACGGAAGGGTGAGCCCGGTGACCGGCATCAGCCCGGTGACACCGCCCAGATTGACGACGGCCTGGACCCCGAACCACGAGGCGACGCCACCGGCGACGAGCATGCCGAAGCGGTCGGGTGATGCGAGCGCCGTCTGGACGCCGAACAGGACCAGGAGGATGAAGCCACCGATCACGGCACCGGCACCGATCAGGCCCAACTCGTCGGCGATGATCGCGAAGATGAAGTCGCTGTGGGCATAGGGCAGGTAACCCAACTTCGTCTTGCTGCCACCGATCCCGGATCCTCCGAGCCCACCGGACGCCATGCTGACGAACCCCTGGTATGTCTGCCAGGCGAGGTGGTCCTTGTTCCCGGTCACGTCGAGGAACGCCGTGAAGCGGTCGACCCGGGTCTGGCTCGACACGATGAAGAAGAGGCCTGCAGCTGTCGCCACCGACCCCATCAACGCGAGCGGCGTGAACGGCACACCGGCGATCCAACCGATGGAGAACACGACCGCGCCGAGCACGATCGCCGACCCGAGGTCACCCTGCAACATGCACAGTCCCGCCCCGACGCCGCCGATCGCGGCCAGCGGCAGGAGGGTCCGGCGGCGATGATTCATCGCGCCGGCCTGCCGGGTCAGCAGGTCAGCAGTGACGATCACGACGACCAGCTTGAGGAACTCCGACGGCTGCACGCTGAACCCGCCGACGCGAATCCAGGCACGAGCGCCGTTGACGCTGCCACCCACCATCGGGGCGAACGGACCGACCATCGCCGCGACGCCGAGCACGGCGAGCGGAACCGTCATCCGCCGCCAGAAGCCGTACGGAATCCGGGCCACGGCGACCATCCCGATCAGGCCCATCCCGGCCCAGCTCGCTTGACGCAGGAAGACGTTGTACGGCGAGTTGCCGCGGTTGGCCTCGGTGACCGCCGACGCTGAGAGCACCATGACGAGGCCGAGCATGACGAACACGATCACGACTGCGATGATCCCGTACCAGACTCCGGCCGGAGCCCCCAGCGGCTCGCGCTGCGTCCGCACCCGGGCACGATTCGAGCGGGACTGCGATCGCGACGGCGGTGTCGGCCGCCGCCGGGTCGGCGACTCGGTGCCGAGCCGTTCGAGGGCTGCCTGGCGGCGATCGTGGACGGAGACGGTGGATGCCATCAACAGACTCCTTGAAGATGTGCGAGCTCGCGGAAGTGGTCGCCACGGGCTTCGAACGAGCGGTACTGGTCGAGGCTCGCGCACCCCGGCGAGAGGAGCAGCGTGTCACCGGGTCGGGCGAGCTCGACGGCTCGGGTCACCGCGGCAGGCAGGAATTCGGTCGTCTCGACCACGTCGACGCCTGCGAAGGCTGCCGCGACAGCGTCGCGCGTTTCGCCGATCGCCAGCACGGCCCTCACCCGCTCGGACTCGACGGCCATTTCGGCGAGGTCGACGTACTTGTCCTTGCCCCCGGCGATGAGCACGATGTCGTCGAACGCATGGATCGCGACGGCAGCCGCGTGCGGTGTGGTCGCCTTCGAGTCGTTGTACCACTCGACGCCGTCGAGCGAACCCAGCCGCTCGAGTCGGTGGGCCGGCCCGGTGAAGTCGGCGAGCGCTCGTTCGATCGCGGCCGGCTCGGCCAGCCCCGATTCGAGCACCATCGCCGACGCAGCGAGGGCGTTCGTGACGTCGTGGGGCAGGCTGCGGCGCATGTTGGTCGTGGCCGCGATCGCACCGGCGGGTCCGACGAGTTCGTCGCCGTGCCGGTGGTAGTCACCTCCCGGACCGAACGTCAGCTGACGGCTCGGCGCGCCCCGGAGGCACCGCATCACGTCGGCCGCCCCGGTGAACGCGATCGCCGCGTCGTCCGGGCGCTGCGCCGCCCAGATCCGCGCCTTCGCAGCCTCGTAGGTGTCCATCGACCTATGCCAGTTGAGATGGTCGGGGGCGAGGTTGAGCCACGCCCCCGCCTCAGCACGGAAGTCCCGGGTCCAAGCGAGCCGAAAACTGGTGCACTCGACGACGAAGGCGTCATGGTCCTCATCGATCGCGTCGACGAGGGGGGTCTCGGTGTTGCCGGCGTCGATGGTCGACAGGCCTGCGGCGCGCAGCATCGCAACGGTCATCAACGTGGTCGTGGTCTTGCCGTCGGTTCCGGTCACGGCGAGCATCGGACGAGGCCCAGCGGGCCGCTGCTGCTCCCAGCGGTAGGCGAGTTCGATCTCCGAGACGATCTCGGTGTCGGTCGCTCGGGCCGCATCGATGACCCTGTGGAATTCGGGGACACCGGGCGCCGGACTGAGGATGTCGCACCCGGCCAACACGGATCGGAGGGTGTCGAAATCCGGCGCATCGAGCAGTTCGACACCGAGTCGCGATGCTGTCGCCGCACGTTCCTCGGTGACGACATCGTCCCCGACGATCACGTCCCACCCTCGCCGCTGCAGCGCGCCGACGGTGGATGCGCCCGCAACGGCGAGACCGTAGACGAGGGCACGCATCACGCCGAGAGACTCGAGAAGTCGGCGATGAAGATGCCGAGGGCGAGGCCCACCGAGATCGCAGCGATCAGCCAGAACCGGATGATGACGGTGGTCTCGGGCCAGCCGACCAGTTCGAAGTGGTGGTGGATCGGCGACATGCGGAACAGGCGCTTCTTGCGCCCCGACGCCTTGAACACACCCATCTGGATGGCAACCGAGCCGGCTTCCATCACGTTGATCGCGCACAGCAGAACGATCAGAAGGTGGGTGTTGAGGGTGAGCGCCAGGAAGGCGAGTGCCGTGCCGATGGCGAGCGCTCCGACATCGCCCATGAAGATCCGCGCCGGTGCCGCGTTCCACCACAGGAACCCGAGGCAGCCGCCGGCGAACGCCGCGGCGATCACGCCCATGTCGAGTGGGTTGACCACCGATGGATACAGGTCGCCGTTGCGGAAGGCGAGGTACGAGATGATGACGAAGGCTCCGAAGCCCATCAGCGCCGAACCTGCGGCGAGGCCGTCGAGACCGTCGGTCACGTTGACGGCGTTGGTCGTCGCCCAGATGATGGCACCCGCCCAGAGGATCCAGACGATCGTGGGCACCTCGAAGCCGAGTTCGGCACGGGTGACCGAGATCGTCTCGGAGATGCCGGTGCCGACGACGAGCCACCACGCCATGCCGAAGCTGGCCAGCATGGTGATGTAGTTCTTCTGTTTCCAGAAGATGCCCCGGTTGTGGCGTTTGCGCACCTTGATGTAGTCGTCGAGGAAACCCATCAGGGCCATGAACAGCACACCGGCCCACACGATCAGCGATTGTCGTGCGAACGGCAGGTCGGGGCGCACGTGAGCAACGAACCATCCGGCGAATGCAGCACCGACGATCGCCAGGCCGCCCATCGTCGGGCGTGCCCTGCTTGGCCATGTGGTGCTCGGGTCCGAGATCTTCCTTGCCGAGGATCGGTTGCCCTTGGCCGCGACTCCGGAAGAACACGATCAGATAACGGGTACCGAACAGCGACACGATCGTCGACACGCAGGCGGCGAGGAGGATGGAGATCACGACAGGCGCTCGAGCTCATCGCGGGCGACGAGCCGATCGTCGAACTCGATCGTCTCGGCACCGAGGTCCTGGGTGGTCTCGTGACCCTTGCCGGCGATGACCACGACGTCGCCCGTCTCGGCAATCTCCAGGGCTCGACGGATCGCTGCACGACGATCGACGAGCGGGATCACGCGCGAACGATACTGCTCGGCGACCCCCGCGATCACGTCATCGACGATGGCGTCCGGGTTCTCACCGCGCGGGTTGTCGGAGGTGGCGATGGCGACGTCGGCCAGGCGACCCGCAATCCGGCCCATCAACGGCCGTTTCTGCAGGTCCCGACGCCCCGCACACCCGAACACGGCGATGACGTTGTTGTCGGTGAGCGCGCGGGCGGCGAGCAGGAGTCGCTCCAGACCGTCGGGCGTGTGGGCATAGTCGACCACCACGGTGATCCCGCGGGCTCGGGTCTCGTCGGTCTCGATCACTTCGAAGCGGCCGGGCACAGCGGCCAGTCGGCCGAACCCAGTGACGGCCGCGTCGATGTCGACGCCGAGTTCGGCGATGATCGACAACGCCATCAGCGAGTTCTCCACGTTGAATTCTCCACCGAGCGGCACCGCCACCGTCCTGCCCCTCCAGCGGTAGGAGTGGTCGGTCGGCCCGATCGTCACGTCGGCGACATCGGCGTGGCCGATGGTCACGACCCGCATCGCGTCGGCACCGGTTCGATCCGAGATCGTGTCGGCGAGCAGGCGGCCCCGTGTGTCGTCGACGTTGATCACGGCAACCGGAGCGAACGTGGACGTGAAGAGCGCCGACTTGGCTCGAAAGTACGCCTCGGGCGAACCGTGCAGATCGAGATGATCGTGTCCGAAGTTGGTGAACGCGACGATGTCGAAGACCGTCCCGTCGATGCGATGGAGCGCGAGGGCGTGGGACGAGACCTCCATCACGACGGCGGCTCGTCCATCCTCGACGAAGCCGGCGAGCGTTGCGTGCAGGTCCGGGGCCTCTGGAGTCGTGCGGGGACCGTGGAGCGTTCCGATGATCCCGGTCGGACGGCCCGCCCCTTCGAGCAGGGCAGCGACGATCTGTGCCGTCGTGGTCTTGCCGTTCGTCCCGGTGACACCGATCAGCGTGAGTGCGCGCGCCGGGTCGCCCCATGCGATCGCCGACGCCGGGCCGACCGCGAGGCGGGTGTCGTCGACGATCAGCTGAACCGCTTGTCCGAGGTCGGCGATCTCCTCATCGACGAGCAGCGCCGTTGCACCGCGCTCGACGGTCTCCCGAGCGAAGTCGTGACCATCGAAGGAGTGACCGCGCAGGCACGCGAACATCTGACCGGCGTCGACGGCGCGGGAATCGTGCGTCAGTCCACGGACCGTCGTCGACGGGTCGCCGACGATGCGGGCATCGATGCCGGCATCTCGGAGACGATCGGCGACTGCCGCAACGGTGACCGGTTGAGCGGTGGACATCACGATGCTCCCTCGCAGCCGACGCTGCTCGTCGGCGGGCTGGATGCCGAGTTCGTGGATGATCGTCGGCGTCAGGTCGGCGAAGACCGGAGCCGCGGCGGTCCCTCCGAAGCGGTCACCGGTGCCGGCGGGCGGTTCGTCGAGCGCGACGAGCACCGTCACCTGCGGATCATCGGCCGGATAGAACCCCACGAAGCTGGCGTAGTAGATGCGGTCACCGTTCTCGTCGTAGTAGGTGCCGTTGTCGGCCGCCTTGAACGCGGTGCCGGTCTTGCCGGCGATGGGCAGGCCCTCGACTGCTGCACGACTCGCGGTGCCGGAGCACACGACTTCACGCATCATCGCTGCGGTCTGCGCGGCGGCCTGTTCCGACACGACACGACGCGTCGCCGGGGCGGGCACCTCGGTGGTCGTTCCGTCCGGGCCCACCGTGGCTCGCACGAGACTCGGGGCGACGTACACGCCACCGTTGGCGATCGTGTTGACCGCGGCAACCATCTGGATCGGGGTGCTCGACAGACCCTGGCCGTACGCCACCGTCACACGCTCGCTGCCCCACAACTCATCGGCTGGTTTGAGAATGCCGGGCGATTCACCAGGAAAGTCGAGATCGGTTGCCGAACCGAGTCCGAATGCGGTCATGTAGTCGTGGTGCACGAACCGACCCATCCGCTCCTGGATCGTGATCGTCCCGATGTTCGACGACTCGATGAGGATGTCCGAGACCGTCATCAGCTCCGTGGGGTGCTCGTGTGAGTCCTTCAACATGTCGTCGTAGTACTGCTTGCGCCACGGAACCTCGAAGGTCGTGTCCGGCGTGACGACACCTTCGTTGAGCGCGCCGGCCACCGTGATGACCTTGGCGACCGAGCCCGGTTCGTAGCTGTCGACCGCGACGAAGTTGCCGCTGGTGACGGTCGGTTCACCCGTCTCAGCGTCGCGACGGACCGAAGCGTTGGCGTAGATCTCACCGGTCTCGGTGTCCATCACGACGATCAATCCGCCACGGGCGTTGATCTCGGCAACACGTTCGATCAGCACCTGCTCGGTGGCGAACTGGATCGAGCGGTCGATGGTGAGGACCAGGTCGTCGCCGGCCACGGGCTGCTGCGAGATGATCTCCGAGCCAGGGATGGTCCGACCCCGGGAGCGATCTCCCGGGTCATCTCGCCCCCGGTTCCCGTCAGGACATCGTCGTATTGCAGTTCGAGCCCGGCGATGCCGATCCCGTCGATGTTGGTACGTCCGAGCACCGTCTGCGCGGTCGCCCCGCCGGGCATCTCCCGCCGGGTCTCTGCATCGACGTTGATGCCGGGACGATTCAGCCCCGCGATCTGATCGCCGATCGATGCGTCGACCTGTCGGGCGACGTAGACGAACCCGCGGTCGGCGACCTCGATCTCGGCGAGCAGTTCGGCCACCTTCTCGTCCGACAGCCCGATCAGGTCGTCGAGGAGCTGCACCGTTGCCGGACCGTTCTCGACCAGCTTGGGGTTGATGGAAACGGCTGCCGCAGGAACCGACATCGCCAATTCGTTCCCGTGCCGGTCGAAGATGGCACCACGGTGGGCCACGATGTCGGTCTTCCGGGTCCACTGCTGTGCACCGGCAGAACGAAATGATTCGGCGTCGGAGGTCTTCAACATCACGACTCGCCCGACGATCGTGATCAACAGCACGGACAGCACCATCAGCGCCGCGAGCAGTCGACGACGCGGGCTCCCCGACTTCTGCTCGTGGGCACGGACATCAGGGCGCGGGGCGCTGATGCGGCGACGAACGGCCTCGTTGCGTTGCGCTCGTGTCTGGCGGCGTCGCATCGTTCCCCGGGGCGGCGTCGGAGCGGACCGCCGACGGCGGGCCTGAGGGCGGCGCTCGGGCGCCTCGGGGCGACGCGGGTCGCCATGACGTGCGGACGGTGAGGTCCGACGTTGCTGCGCTGGTGCACGCTGCTTGACCATCGGAGCACGTCTCCGGTTCACGGTTGCCCCACCGACACCGACTTGACGTCACGGAACTGATCCAACGGCCCGGTCTCGACGATCACCCTGTTCGTGTCGTCGTCGGTGGCGCCGGCCGCTGCGAGCTGCATGGCCAGCAACATCGGGTCGACCTGGATGAACCGGCTCGTCTCACCGGGCACCATCCCGAGTGCGATCGCCTCGTCGGCAATCCGTTGTGGCGAACGGAGCACGGCTCGATCGCGCCGGAGTTCGTCGAAGCGCGCCCGTTCTTCCTGCACCTGACGTTCGAGTTGGTCGATGGTGAGCTGACGTTCGGCGAGCTGGGTGTGGAACACGGCCGCTCCCAGCATCGCGAACATGACGGCGACGAGCACCACGCCACCGGCCACTGCCGGCCACCGCTGGCGCGACGGAACGACACGCAGCGCCGGGCGCCGCTTGTGGCGGGATCCGGCCGCGGAGACGCGTGCCGCTGGACCAACGGCGACAGCGACCATCAGTACCCGGCCTTCGGCGTGGGTTCGGTCTTCTCGACGACTCGGAGGAGCGCGCTGCTCGAACGGCGGTTTCGTCGCTGCTCGTCGGCCGAGGCCCGCTTGGGCACACCACGCACCACGCGGACGGTTTGGATCGCACCGCAGACGCACGGGAGGTCATGGGGGCAGTTGCACGCACCGGCTGCGACGGCGAAGCGCTGCTTGGCGATCCGGTCTTCACCCGAGTGATACGACAGGACGGCGATCCGACCACCCGGCACCGTCGCCGCGACGGCCTGGTCGAGCGCGTCCGGCAGCACGTCGAGCTCGGCGTTGACCTCGATCCGGATGGCCTGGAACGTGCGCTTGGCAGGGTGCCCACCCGTACGCCGCGCAGCGGCCGGGATCGCGGTGGTGACGATCTCGGCAAGCTGGGTCGTGCTCTCGACGGGGCGTGCCGCGACGATGGCATCGGCGATGCGGCGAGCGAAACGCTCGTCGCCGTGGGTCTTGATCACGCGTGCGAGTTCGTCGCGGTCGTACCCGTTCACGACGTCCTGAGCTGACCACTGTTGGTCGTCGTCCATCCGCATGTCGATCGGGCCGTCGTTGCGGTACGAGAACCCGCGCTCCGGGCGATCGAGCTGAGGCGACGAGACGCCGAGATCGAACAGTGCGCCACTGATCTCGGTCACGCCGTGCTCGGCGAGCGCCTCGTCGAGCTGATCGAACCGGCGACGGCTGGTACGGACCCGGTCGGCGAATTCGGCGAGTCGGACGAGTGCTGCGGCGATCGCATCGGCGTCCTGGTCGATCCCGAGGATGTCGATGTCGGAGCGGCGACTCAGCAATGCGTGGCTGTGACCGCCCCCGCCGAGTGTCGCATCGACGATCGTGCCGGCAGGAACGGCGTCGAAGACGGCCGTGATCTCGTCGACCATCACCGGGTCGTGCTCGAAGGTCGTCACTGGTTCATCTCCTGGAGACCGACCGCTTCCTGCTGCTCATAGCGCACCGGCTCCCAGATCTCGATGCGATCGAGCGCGCCCAGCACCGTCACCGGGGCCTGGGGCTCGATGGCGGCGTGTGCCCGCAGGCGGGGGTCGAGCAGGATCCGCCCCTGCTTGTCGATGCCGGCGACCACCACCGATGAGGCGAACACGCGTTGCTTGGCGCGCGAGATCTCGCCGGCCTTGACCCGATCGATCATTTCCTGGGCCTCGGCGTGGAACACGTCGGCGCTCATGATCCGCACACACCCGTCGTCGCCGTACGTCAGGTAGCACTGCTCGCCGATGGTGCTGCGGAACGCGGTCGGCAGCGCCACCCGTCCACGCTCGTCGAGCTGACGCTCGTACACACCGACAAACACTGTCCTGATCGCTCCCTGCCTGAGAACCACGGAGGGACGATCCCCCACGACGCTTCATCCTGCCCCCATTTCCCCCCATCGTCAACCATTTCGCCCCACTTCCTTCCCAGAGCCTCCAATTTCTTCCATCCCGCCTCGTCCGGTGACGAGCGAATCGACGTCCTGGCGGCGCGCGGCGCGCCACCCGGGAACGGGTACGACGGGCGATGAGTGCATCGACGTCGGGGCGACGGTTCGCTCACCGGACACCGGGCGGCTGGTCAGGTCGCAGCGTTCAACAGGTCGACGAGCCGCGCCGGCACGGCGTGTGCCGCCGCACTGCTCACGGTGGCCACCGGTCGCAGCGCAGCCGGGTCGACGGGTGACGCGAGCAGGCTCGGGAGCACCACCGGGTCGTAGGCGGTGTACCAGCACGCCTGGAGCCGGGCAGCCGCACGGGTTCGACGCTGACTGATGCCGACCAGCTTGGCCCCATCGAGGGTCAGTTCGCCCGGTCCCAGCCCGTCGAAGCAGACCATCCGGGAGGCCGCCGTCGAGATCATCGCGCCGTCGTGCACCTCGGTGCCCCCGACGCCGACTGCGGCGAACGCCGCGGCGAGATGCTCGCCGAGCCACACCATCGGTCGGTGGACATCGGCCGCCCACCCGTCGCAGCCGGCCGGAAGAATGACGTCGATCCACACCACCTCGTCGGGCAGGAGCAGGACCGCTCCCCCGCCGCTGCGTCGCCGCACGACGTCGATGCCGGCCCGCACACACGCCGCACCGTCGACGACGTCGTCATGCTGGGTCGAGCCGAGCACCACCGCCGGCGCGGTGATCTCGTGGAACCAGACTTCCGGTTCAGCTGGGTCAGGCAGCGACATCGCATGGAACTCGGCTGCGGTCGAGCGGCGACCGACCAACCGGTAGCCCGTCACGAAGCGATCGGCAGATAGCGGCGCCACGTGTCGGGGACGCCGCTGACCGACACGACCACCCACGCAGACGAGCGCGGCGCACGACACGGCTTGGCAAGCCGCATGCCCGCCTCGTCGGGGGTCCGGTCGCGTTTGTCGAGGTTGCACGGGCGGCACGCCGCCGCAACGTTCTCCCAGGTGTGCTGCCCGCCTCGCGAACGCGGCATCACATGGTCGATCGAATCGGCGTGGCTGCCGCAGTACTGGCAGCGGTGATCGTCACGGGCGAAGATCGCTCGCCGAGACAGCGCGGCCCGACGCACGAACGGGACCTTCACCATGTAGCGGAGCCGGATCACCGACGGGCTCGGGAAGCTGATCTTCTCCGAGCGGATGACCCGCCCGTCGTCTTCGAGCACTTCGGCCTTCTCCGACAGCACGAGGCAGGTGGCGCGACGCGAGGACACGACGCTGAGCGGCTCATAGCTGGCGTTGAGAACGAGCGCGCTGTGCATGGCGGGCGACCCTACCGAGTCGTCAACTCCCGATTTCCCACGATTTGCACCATCGCAGATAGTTCACCACATCGTCGGGATCCCATGCATGATCGGGGTCGCCGTACTGCGTCACGAGCCGGAACTCGACGTAGCTTCCGGACGGCACCGGCAGGAACGGGCGACGCTTCCACCATCCCGGCGCGGTGGTCCTGCGCATCTGGCGCAGTGCGGTCGACCACAGCGACGGCCGGCGGGCGACCGCTGCTGCTGCTGCGATCACGTCGGCTTCGGCTCCTTGGGCAACCCGAGGATCATCTCACCGATGATGTTGCGTTGGATCTGACTCGATCCGGCGTAGATCGTGCCCGCCCGGGCGTTGAGGAACGTACCGATCCACGAGGATTGCGTGTTCGCCGCGCCACCGTCGTCCGGACCGAACGAGGACGGGGGCTTGCGCCCGTCCCAGAACAGGCCGTCGGCACCCAGGATGTCCATCGCCAGTTCGGTGATGACCTTGTGGTGCTCGCTCCAGTGGAGCTTGCCGATCGCCGCGTCGGGCCCCGGGTGGTGGCCCGCGAGGAACTGCGTGAGCACACGCTGTCCGAGGTAGCCCATGATCTGACACGTGGAGTACGCCGCCGCGAGCTTCTGACGGATCACCGGATCGTCGGTGAGACCGCGCTCCTTGGCCATGGCCTCGAGCCGCTGGTACTCAGCTTTGAAGCGGATCGGACCGGTGGCCGCGGCTTCGCCGCGCTCGTAGCCGAGCAGCGACATGGCGACGCCCCAACCGTTGTTCACACCGCCGATGACGTTCTCTTTGGGGCAGCGGGCGTCGGTGTAGAACACCTCGTTGAACTCGCTGTCACCCGAGATCATCTTGATCGGGCGGACCTCGATGCCGGGCTGGTCCATCGGGACGAGCATGAACGAGATGCCCTTGTGCTTCGGCGAATCGGGATCGGTGCGGGCGAGCGTGAAGATGTGATCGGCGAGGTGACCGGCCGAGGTCCAGATCTTCTGGCCGTTCAGCACCCACTCGTCGCCGTCGAGCTCGGCTTTCAGGCCGACATTGCCGAGGTCGGAACCGGCATCGGGCTCGGAGTAGCCCTGACACCACACGTCATCACCCGACAGGATGCGCGGGATGTAGTGAGCCTTCTGCTCGTCGGTACCCCACATCAGGATGGTGTTGCCCAGCATCTGGATGCTGAACGCATCGTTCGGACCACCGGTCGGGACACCGGCCTTGGCGAACTCCTCCGCCAGGATGACCTGCTCGGTTGCGCTGAGCCCAGCCCCACCGAACGCTGTCGGCCAGCCGGGAGCCAGGTAGTTCGCCTCGTACAGCACCTTGCGCCACTCGAAGACGAACGTCGCGAGCTCTTCGCCTTCGAGTGCGCCGATGCCCTGCCAGTTGGACGGAAGTTTTTCGGCGAGGAATGCCTGGACTTTTTCGCGGTAGGCCTCGGCCTCGGCCGTGTACGTGGGCTGCATCCACACGACGCTAGCAAAGCGATGTTACCGGGCGGTAGCCGAACTCGAGAGGACGAGCGACGCCGCCCGGAGCAGCGGGTTGATGTGTTCCACCGGCTCGATCACCGAGATCCCCGCGAGGTTCGGGAGTCGAGTCCTGGTGAGGAGCTCGCGTCGCGCGACATCGAGCAGCTGGTCGCCGAATGCGTCGATGACCCCACCGGTCACGAACACGGTGTCGACGTCGAGCGTGGCGCAGGCCGAGGCGATCGCTCGACCGAGCATGATCCCGGCACGTTCGATGATCGACGGGTTGGCCCGACGCAACGGCCGGTTCATCTCCGCCTCGAGCGCGATCGACGAGAGGTAGGGCTCCAGACAACCCCGCGCACCACACCAGCACAGAAGTCCGTCGCGGTCGACGGTGATGTGCGCGAGCGATCCGGCATTGCCGTGTGCACCCGAGAGGCGGACCCTGTCGATGATGCACGCCGAGTCGATGGTTGCGTCGGCGATGAGAAACAGGAAGCTCGTCGTGCCGCGAGCCTCGCCGACGAACGCTTCGGCTTCGGCTGCTGCCGCGCCGGCCGAGGCGAGGGTGACCGGCCGCTCGGTCAACTCCTCGAGGTGGGCGCGCAGCGGGAAGCTGATCCATCCCGGAACATGCGGCGGTGACACCGTCCCTGCCTGCTCGTCGATCGGTCCGACGCAGCTCACGCCGACGGCCGTGAAGTCGGGCACCGAGTCGCGAGCAGCTGCGTTGACCCGTCGGACCAGCCGGTCGAGCGAACGCCACACGTCGCGGGATGGCATGGTGACACGATCGCGAACGTGCACGGTTCCGTCCGATCCCACGAGGGCGGCGGCCAGTCGGGAGGGTTCGACTGCGACGGCGAGAACCGATGGCGCTGACACGGAGCCAGCGTAGATGATGCCGCTCCGAACCGGATCGACCGCTTCCTCCGTCTACCCTGCTCGGCGTGACGACGGACAGCAGCTCGGACGGACAGCCCGCTCACCGCGATCAGTTCGGTCAGGGCGACGGATCGAGCCGGACCTTCGGGCAACTCTTCAGCGCCATCACCGCCAACGTCGGCCTCGCGATCCGCGGCAAGCCCGAGGCGATCGAGCTCGCAGTCGTCTGTCTGCTCGCCGAGGGGCATCTGCTCGTCGAGGACGTGCCCGGTGTCGGCAAGACCAGCCTTGCCAAAGCGCTGTCGGCGTCGGTCGACTGCTCATGGCGGCGCGTACAGTTCACCCCCGACCTGCTCCCGACCGACCTGGTCGGCGTCAGCGTGTACTCCCGTTCGACCGAGACGTTCAGGTTCGAGCCCGGCCCACTGTTCGCCAACATCTTGCTCGCCGACGAGATCAACCGCGCATCGCCGAAGACCCAGTCGGCACTGCTGGAGGCCATGGAGGAGCGACAGGTGAGCAACGACGGCGTGAGCCGGCCCTTGCCGCCACCGTTCATGGTCATCGCAACGCAGAACCCGGTCGAGCAGGAGGGCACCTACCGCCTGCCGGAAAGCCAGCTCGACCGATTCCTCCTGCGGATCTCGATCGGCTACCCGGGCCGAGAAGCCGAACTCCAGATGCTGGACGACGGCGGATCCAGCGATGCGATCGCGGCGCTCGTCCCGGTCGTGTCGGCAACCGAGGTGCTCACGATGATCGAGGCCGTACGGTCGGTGTACATGGCCTCGGCGCTCAAGGCCTACCTCGTCGATCTGGCGGAGGCCAGCCGCCGCCACCCGGCGATCGAGTTGGGGCTCTCCCCGCGAGCCACGCTCCAGTTGGCCGCCGCGTCGAAGGCATACGCGGCCGCCAAAGGCCGTAACTACGCCACACCCGACGACGTCAAGTTCGTCGGGCTCGCAGCGCTGTCGCATCGCATCGTCGTGCGTTCGGACCACGCATCGCGCCTGTCGGCCGACGACGCGATCCGCGAGGTGTTTGCTGCGATACCCGTTCCGGTGGCGCGATCGTGACCCACCGTCCATGATGGACCGATCGTGACCCTCCTCGCCCGATGACCAGATACGGCGCGCTCGCCATCGTGGCCGGCGCTGTGTCCGTTGCGATCGGTCGGACGTTCGGCGTGATCGAGTTGTTCGTCATCGGGGCCGGTTTCCTCGGTGCCTTCGCCACTGCACTCGCCTACGTGATGCTGCGCACGCCACACGTCGTCGGCGTGCGTCGCATTCGGCCCTCGATGCTCGTTGCAGGCGACACGGGCACGGTCGACCTCGACCTCCAACACCGGGGAGCGATCCGCTCCACGCGGTTCGATCTCCACGAGCGGGTGCGACGGGCGAACATGGGCGACCACGTCGCCGACCTCATCGTCGAGCCGATGGCGGCCGGGGGCACGGTCACCGCCAGCTATCAGCTCCCGACATCGGTCCGCGGGATCATCGAGCTCGGTCCGCTGGAAGCCGAAGTGCGCGACCCGCTCGGCCTGCTGCGGCGGACGCGGATCGTCGCCGGCAGCGATCAGGTCACCGTCGCACCTCGTACCCATTCGCTCGGGATGCCGCAGCTCGGGAGCGGCCCGCTCGGGCGCCACCTGCTCGCACAGGCTCGTCGCCTCGGACCGGGCGAATTCCACAGCCTGCGCGAGTACGTCGACGGTGACGAACCACGCTCGATCCACTGGCGCGCCTCCGCTCGCGGCGAGGCCTTGCTGGTCAAGCAGCACGCCGTCGAGGGGCTGCGCCGGATGCTGGTCGTGCTCGACACCGACCCGGCGTCGTACGCCGACCCGTCGTCGTTCGAGCGGGCGATCACCGTTGCGGCCAGCCTGGTGCACAGCGCGGCGCAGGCCGACCTCGTCACCCGATTCGTGTCCGGCGACATCGATCTCCGAGGACCCGATGTCGCCGCCGACGCGTTGCGAATCCTCGCCTGGATCCAACCCGGCAACGCTCACCTTCCCGTGCTCGACCGCCAAACCGGCGACGGCGTCGGTCTGCTCGTCGCCATCGCTGGTTCGCGGTCAGCGAGCGGTGTGCGCCAGTCGCGCAACGTCATCGATCCGACCCAGGCCACCGTGGTGGTGACAACCGACGAAACTTCTCGCGGGGCGATCGACGTGGCAGCGCGTACTGAGGCAGAGTTCTTGACGAGATGGAACTCACTGGTCGGAGGCTCCACACGCGTGCGGCCCCGGAGAACGAGCTGATGCCCGAGCACCGGGACGCTTCGGTCGCGTCCGACGTCACCGCGTCAGCGGCGCTCCTTCTCTACTCCGCGGCTGTGGTCGGCGGATTCGCTCGCGTGTTCAGCGGCTGGGACTTCTTCGACAACCTGCTGATGGTCGCCGTCGTCGGTCATGGCCTCGCGCTCGCGCTGCGGTTGTTCCGGGTGCCCGTGTGGGTGGCATTCCCGGTCACCGGGCTCGGCCTCGTCTGGTTGGTCGGCGCGATGTTCTACCGGGACACCTACAGCCTGCTGCTGCCCACATCCGACACGTGGGACCTGTTCCGGCTCGAGCTGGACCTGGTCGGCGAACAATTCCGTACAGCGGTCGCGCCGGTTGCCTTCCTCGCCGGCTGGGACGTCTTGGCGGCGCTCGGGATCGCAGCCGCCGTCCTGCTGGCCGACACGTTCGCGTTCCGCGCCTTCGCACGCGCCGAGGCGCTGGTACCCGGTGGCGTGCTGTTCGTCTTCGTGGCGGCGCTCGGAACCGACCGGATCAGAGTGGCGTCGACCATGGCGCTCGTCGCGGCAGGCGTCGTCGCCACGATCGTGCTGCGGCAGCATCATGCGCCTGAACGAACGAGCACGATCGGTGTGTCACGCATCAACACCGGCCGGGTGATCCCCGTCGCGGTCGGGTCGGCGCTGTTCGTCGCGGTCATCGCCGGCTTCGTGGGACCACGCCTGCCGGGAGCCGACGCGGAGCCGATCTACGACACCAAGGGCGGCAGCGGTGGCAGCGTGACCGAGGTCGTGAGCCCGCTCGTCGACATCCGTTCGCGGTTGACGAACCGAACGACCACCGAGCTGTTCACCGTGCAGGCCGACACCGATTCGTACTGGCGGTCGTCGGCGCTGCCGAAGTTCGACGGAGACACCTGGGGTCTCCCGGAGCGCGGCCTGAGCCGTGCTGACGGGACGATCGGCCAGGGTGTCGCCGGAGCGATCGAGATCCGCCAGCAGGTCACGATCGCCGCACTGGGCGGGGCGCTCCTCCCCGCCGCAGCCGATCCGGTCGCCGCCACGGGCGAAGGCGAACTCCGTGACGACCTGCGATGGAACGCAGACAGCGCGACGCTCGTCAAGACGGGCGGCGACCTCGAAACCGGCGACCGGTTCTCGATCGTCTCCGCCTCGCCCCGATTCTCCTCCGCCACGTTGTCGTCGGCCACGTCGACCGATCCCGGCGATCCGATCTACTTCGAGCTGCCGTCCGACTTCCCAGAGTCGGTCGAGGTGGCCGCCCGCGAGGTCACGGCCGGATCGACGTCGAGTTACGCGGCAGCACTCGCGCTGCAGAACTGGATGCGCAGCGACTTCACCTACAGCTTGGAGATCCAGGAGGGACACGGAAACAACGCGATCGAGTCATTCCTCGTCAACCGAGTCGGGCTACTGCGAGCAGTTCGCCGGCACCTACGCCGCCATGCTGCGCTCGATCAACATCCCGGCCCGCGTCGCGGTGGGATTCACCCAGGGCGCCAACGACGGGAGCGGCACGTACTCGGTGCTCGGTCGCAACGCACACGCGTGGCCCGAGGTCTGGTTCGACGGCATCGGTTGGGTCCCGTTCGAGCCGACGCCCGGCCGAGGTGCCCCGGGCGCCGAGGAGTACACGGGTGTCACACCCCAGCAGGACGAGGGCCCGGCCGGCGGAGACGACCCGGCCGGGTCCGACGCACCGCCGATCACCGTCGTGGCGCCGGCGACCACGATCGTCGACGCCGCCGGCGTCCCCACGCCGACGACCGTGCCGGCCGCACCCGCACCCGGTGACGACCCGGCGACCGGGGCTCCCGAACCGGTGGTGCCGCTCGGTGCCGACGACGGAGTCGGGGTGCCCTGGCGTCTGCTCGCAGCGCTCGCTGCGATCGGGCTCGTGGTGGCGGCACCGGCGGCGATCCGCCGGGTGCGACGGCAATCGATCACCGAACCGACTGCGCAGCTCGCCCATCTGTGGACTCGCGCCACCGGGGCGTTGCATTCGATGGGCCTTGACGAATCCGCCGATCTCACACCCACGGAGACCGCCTCGGCGACCGCCTCGGTGTTCCCTGTGGCCTCTCGCCCGATGCAGTCGCTCGCCGAAGTGGTCACGTACGTGAACTTCTCACCCGACGGTGCCGACCACCTCGGCGACGAGGGCTCCTACGGCATCACCACCCTCGAGAACTGTCGGATCTGGGTCAGGCAGGTCGAACGAGCGGTGGACGATTCACTTCCACCCGTCGATCGGGCGCGGCGCTACTTCACGCGGTTGATCTGAGACGGTCGCTCGTCGAGCGCTCGGTGCGTCGGTGCCGGATTCGGCGGGATCAGTCGACGATGTCACTCTGCTCGTCGGGGCGACGAGCATGCAACCATGCCGAAATCGGCAGCTGACCGAGCTGTTCACGACCGAGCAGTCGAACCTCGGACTCGAGTTTCACCGCCATGAGCACCACGAACAGGAACGCTGCGAAGGCCGCGACGAAGTTGACCGCGAGACACGCCACGGTGACCGCGAGGCCGACGAGGAGCCCGACCACGAGGAGCGCCGACCGTCGACGGGACACGCGATAGCCGCGCTGCGCGAACGTGGGGTCCTGCTCGAGCTCTTCCTCGATCTGTCTGAGGATGCGCTGTTCGTCTTCCGACAGTGGCACCACACCATCATCGCACGTCGACGGGCATTCCTCAACGCGGTCCCGAAGGTTCCTGGTCGGGGCCCCACTGCTGGGCGCCGCGCCGCACCGTGCGGAGCTTTCCCGCACTCACGGCGCTCGCAGGCCCGATGGCGGAATCTCCGAACCGATCGCGTATCGCGTCCAGGGCCTCGGTTGCCGCCCCGGGGTCGGCGACGCTGCCGTCGAGGTCGTCGAAGGTGAGCTGCGTGGACGGGCTCCCGAGGTTCGAGCCGCTGATGCCGAGCAGCCGCACGCCCGGCGACGGATCGATCGCATCGAGCACCGGGCCGACCAGCTCGATGATGTCGGGGGCTCGGTCGACGTAGTCGGCTGTGGTCACCGACCTGGTGATCGTGTGGAACCCCGCGAACCGAACCTTGAGCTGCCACGTTCGCGCCCGCGACCCCCTGGTTGCGCATGCGTTGCGCGACGGCATCGGCGAGGCGGACGAGCTCCCGACGCAATTCGGCGTGGGTGTGTTTGTCGTGCGGATAGGTCTCCTCGTGACCGATCGACTTGGCGTCACGATCGGGTTCGACCTCGCGATCGTCGGCTCCGACGGCGAGGGCGGCGAGGTGCCGGGCCTGGTTCGATCCGAGCGCGGTCGTGAGCACCGCGACGTCGACTCGGCGCAGGTCGCGCACCGACGAGATCCCGAGCCGGAGCAGCTTCTCGAGCGTGGTCGGACCGACGCCCCACAGTCGCTGAACGGGCAGCGGATCGAGGAACGCCTGCTCGCCACCCACGGGGACGACCGTCACGCCCTCGCCGGGGTCGATGCGGTCCGCGTGGGCGTGAGGTTTCGCCTCGACCGAGGCGAGTTTCGCGAGGAACTTGTTCGGAGCCACCCCGACGCTGCATCCGAGGTCGAGTTCGACGGCGATCTCTCGGCGGATCCGCGCGGCAATCGTCGGTCCGTCACCGAACAGGCGGCGCGCGCCTGTCACGTCGAGGAACGCCTCGTCGAGCGACAAGGGTTCCACGAGCGGCGTGTATCGGTCGAAGATCGCTCGAACCTCACGGCTCACCGCGGCGTAGTGCTCATGATCTCCGGGAAGAAAGACCGCATGCGGGCACCGACTTCGTGCGATCGCCGATGGCAGCGCCGAATGGACGCCGAATCGTCGGGCCTCGTACGAGGCTGCCGCCACGACGCCACGGTTCCCCGTCCCTCCCACGACCACCGGCTGACCGAGCAGTTCGGGGTGGCGCCGCAACTCGACCGACACGAAGAAGGCATCCATGTCCGCGTGCAGGATGGTGCGCTGATCCACGGCCACCTCCCGAGGCTATTCCTCCGACGTCGACGAGATGTCGGCTCCCTGTTAGTTTGCCGCCCACACCGCGGCAGCGCATCAGCAGAGCCCGCACCGTTGAGATGGGGGTCCCAACCATGCTGCACGTCACCGAACACCACCGCTCCGGAGATCGAGCATGAGCGTGCCTCGCCATCGTCGGAATCAACGGCACGTGCTTGCCAGCGGACTCGTCGCCGTGGCACTCGTCGCGGTCGGCTGTGCCAGCAGCGACGGAGACTCGTCGGGCACGACGGCCGCCCCCGAAACCGACGGCACCGATGCGCCCGTCGACACCGAGGCGACGGTGACGACCGATGATCCCGGAACGACCGACGCTCCGGACACCTCCGACGCGTCCGTCACCACCGACGCACCCGATTCGAACGATGCCGCGGGCGATGGCGACTTCACGGCCCGCGTCCCCGAACTCGGCCCGGCAACCGGCGAGCCGCTGGTCATCGGCCTGATCAACACAGAAGGCGTCCCAGGGCTCGACCTCCCGGAGATCCGCGAGAACACGGCCGCGACCTTCGACTACCTCAACGAGCACGGCGGCTACGGCGGTCGACCGCTCGAGCTGGTCACCTGTGCATCGAAGGCGTCACCCGAGACCTCCCAGTCCTGCGCGCAGGAGATCGCCGGCTCGAACGTCGAACTCGTGCTTCTCGGCCTGGACATCTTCCCGGGCTATCAGACGTTCGAGGCCTCCGGCCTCCCCGTCATCGGCCTGCTTCCAATCCTGCCAGGTGACTACACGGCCAACGCGCTGTTCGTCACCGGCGGCAACGCCACGCTCGGTGCCGGCATGGCCGGCGTCGCCAAGGAACAGTTCGACGCGCAGACGGTCGGCATCATCAGCGCCGACAACACCGGTGGCAACGGCACCGAAGCCGCGCTCATCGCGTCGCTCGAGAAGGTCGGCATCGAATACACGTCGATCAAGGGTGGCAACGAGGAGACCGACGCCGGCTTCCAGGGGCTGATGGCACAGGCCACCTCCGGCAATCCCGATTTGCTGATCTCGCTGTACGACGGCGCCGGGTGCATCGGCACGATGCGCGGCCGGACCGCGCTCGGCATCACCACGCCGGTGCTGGCCGCCAGCTCGTGCGCGGCCACCGAAGTGATCGAGCAGGTCGGCGACGAGGCCCTCGGCTGGATCTTCCTCGGTGCGCAGACGAACGAGCCGACTCCGGCCAACGATCTCATCGGCGAGATCATGTCGCCGGTGCTCGACATCCCCGCCGAGGACGTCGACCCTGCTTCGCTCGGGCTCGGTGGACTCGGGATCGTCCAGGCCATGACCCTCGCTCAGTTCGCCGACGCCATCGTCAGCGACGGCGGTGAGGTCACCGGCCAGTCGCTGTACGACTACATGGGATCGACCAACGAGTCGATCTGGCCGTCCGGATTGCCGGTCGAGTGCGGCAGGGCAACGGCGTATCCCTCCATCTGCACCTTCGAGTTCCCCGTGATCGAATACACCGAGGACGGCACGTTGCAGCCGGCACCGGGCCTCGAGACGGTCTCCGCGTTCGAGTACCTCCCCTGACGTTTTGCTCCGTCCCGGACCCGACGCCTCGGTGAGCCACGGCTCGAACGATTTGTCGGGTCCGGGCGGCGCCAAATCGGTGCTGCGTTAGCCTGACGCGCCGATGAACTCCCCCGACCTCGACCGGCCGCTGTCGGCGATCCCTCCGGTCGGCGTCCGCATCGGTGCCTTCGTCGCGATTCTCCTGAGCGGCCTGGCCGGTGGGCTGATCGGCTACTCGCTCGTCGACCTCCAGTGCGAGGGCGAGTGTGCCGTCCCCGAAGGCATCGGGCTCCTCGTCGGTGCGGTCACTGGCGGCGGGAGGCATGGCGATCGTCGCGGTCCTCGTGATGCGCGCCCTCGGCGAGTGGCGCGAGACCACCGACCGCGAACGAGCCGGCCACTCCCCGGGCACGTGATGCACGACGAGCTCCGCACGCTGTGCGACCAGATCGCCCACGAGGCGGGATCGTTCGCCCACGACGCACGCCGAGAGCTCGGACCCGGCGCACGCGCCGCGCACGTCACGAAGTCCAGCGCCGTCGATCCGGTCACCGAGTTCGATCGGGCGACCGAGGCCATGGTCGTCGAGCGGTTGCGGCGCGAGCGACCCGACGACTCGATCGTCGGCGAGGAGGGGGCCAACCACTGCGGCACCTCCGGCTACGAATGGCACATCGACCCCATCGATGGAACGGTCAATTTCGTCTACGACCTGCCCGGGTGGTGCACGTCGATCGCCGTGCTGTACGACGGAGCACCGGTCGCCGGTGCGGTCTACGCGCCCGTCGTCGACGAGTTGTACAGCGCCGGACTCGGCCTCGGCACCACGGTCAACGGTGTTCGGGTCGCCGTGTCGGGCGCCACCGAGCTGTCGACGTCGCTCGCTGCGACCGGCTTCAGCTATCACCTCGACGGGCACCGCCAGGTCCAGGCCGCCCGCATCGCCCGAATCCTTCCGACCGTACGCGACATCCGTCGACAGGGCAGTGCTGCGCTCGACCTCGCGTACGTGGCGAGCGGTCGGGTCGACCTCTACTTCGAGGAATTCATCAAGTCGTGGGACATCGCGGCCGGTGTCCTGCTCGTCACCGAGGCCGGCGGAACGGTCACTGCGTTCGACGGTTCGGGCATCGACGTGACCGCTCCACACGGCGTCATCGCGGCCACTCCGGGGCTCCACGCGTCCGTTCTGAACGGTGTGATCGACTGAATTTCGTCGCGTGTTCACCCTCAGCAGGTGAAATGCGGCATCATGTAGCGGTGGGTACACGAATCCTTGCGGTCGAAGATGACGAGCGAATCCGTTCTGCGGTGAAGCTCGCGCTCGAAGACGAAGGATGGATCGTCGACGAAGCCGAGAGTGGCGAAGAGGCGATCGAGCTCTTCCAACGGTCCAATCCCGACGTCGTGCTGATCGACATCATGCTTCCGGGCATCGACGGTTTCGAACTGTGCCGCACCCTTCGCCGCACCAGCGACGTACCCGTCGTCATGGTCACCGCACGCAACGACACCCACGACATCGTCGCCGGACTCGAGGCCGGCGCCGACGACTACCTGACGAAGCCGTTCGCCCCCAAGGAGTTGTCGGCACGGATCCGGGCGCTGTTGCGCCGCATCCGGCCGGGCGCACCGGGCCATGCCGCGGCTCGTGTTCGGCGACCTCGAACTCATCCCCGACGAGGGCAAAGTGCTCCGCGAAGGGACCGAGGTCCACCTCACCAAGACCGAATTCCGACTGCTCTGCGAGCTCGCCGAGAGCCCCGGCAAGGTGCTCAGCCGCGAGGCGCTGCTCGACAAGGTGTGGGGGTACGACTACTTCGGCGACGGACGCCTCGTCGACGTTCACGTCCGGCGTCTGCGCACCAAGGTCGAGAACGACCCGGCGAACCCACGCCACGTCGTGACCGTACGCGGCCTCGGCTATCGCCTCCAGACCTGACCGGCCCGAAGAGCGCCATCGATGGCCGGTCCCATCCGACGACTGTTACGGCGATCGAGACCGGCCGCTCTCGGCCTGCGTCGGCGCATCCTGTTGATCATCACGCTCGGTTCGATCGCGCTCTCCGTTTTTCTGGCCACGACCACGTTCGGCCTGACCCGATCGAATCTCGTCACCGAACGCGACGAGGCCGCGATCGCCTCGTCCCGTCGCAATGCACTCGCTGTCGAACGCGATCTTCGCCCGACGTTGCCGTCCGAACCCGTGGCAGCACGTGCGTCGCTCGAGCGCATCGGTGTCCAGCGGTACATGATCTGGTACCGGGACAGCCAGTACGGCACACCGCCCTACACGCGTGACAACATCCCCCCCGAATTGTTCGACCAGGTGGTCAGCAACGGCACCCCGTCTCGCCAGATCGTCCGGATCGACGACGGGCTGAACATCGTCGTCGGATGGTCTGTTCCCGAGGTCGGCGCATACTTCGAGTTCTTCCCACTCGACGACGTCGATTCGACCCTCTCGAACCTGCGCGTCGCGTTGTTCCTCGCCGCCCTGATCACCACCGGACTCGGTGTGCTCGTCGGCATCTTCTCGGCGCGGCGGGCGGTGCGTCCGCTCGGTACGGCGGCGCAAGCGGCTTCGGCGATCGCCGGCGGCCGCCTCGACACACGGCTGGAATCCACCGACGATCCCGACCTCCGCGTCCTCACCGAATCGTTCAACGACATGGCCGAAGCACTCGAACAGCGCGTCGAGCGCGATGCCCGGTTCGCATCCGATGTCAGCCACGAACTGCGATCGCCGCTGATGACGCTTGCGGCGTCGGTCGAAGTGATGGAGGCGCGTCGCGACGAACTGCCCGAGCGGGCGCAGTCGGCGCTCGACCTCCTCTCGAGCGATGTCGTCCGATTCCAGGGACTCGTCGAGGACCTCCTCGAGATCTCCCGCTTCGACGCAGGGGCGATCCGGCTCAACATGGAGGAGCTGCTCGCCGCCGAGTTCGTCCGACAGGCGGTCGCGGTGAGTTCGGTTCCCACCACGCAGATCCACGTCAGCGAGCGCGCCGAGTTGGCCCTGATCCGGGGCGACAAGCGCCGCCTCGCCCGAGTGGTCGCGAACCTGATCGACAACGCGCGGGCCTACGGCGGTGGCGAGCCCGAGATCACCATCGAAGTCGTCAACCCGCCGTCCGAGCCGATGTCCCACATCACGATCGCGGTCGAGGACCGCGGTCTCGGCGTCGCACCCGAGGAGCGCTCGCTGATCTTCGAACGCTTCGCTCGAGGCGGCGGCGCCGGCCGACGTACCGGGAGCGAGGGTGCCGGGCTCGGCTTGTCACTGGTCGACGAGCACGTCCGGATGCACGGCGGCCGCGTCTGGGTCGAAGACCGACTCGATGGCGAATCCGGTGCGAGATTCGTGATCGAACTGATGGCGACCGAGCTGGACGACTGATGCGCCGTCTCGTCGTCCTCGTTGTGTTGGCCACGGTGGCCGCGTCGTGCGCCATCCAGGAGGACTCCGCCCCGCGCGACATCCCGCTCGACCAGCGCGGAAGCTTCGGCGAGCTCGCTACCGGCGACGCGGCCGAAGGAGGTAGTCGGATCTACCTGCTCAGCCCGGTCGGCACCGACGAGCGGCCGCTGCTGCGAGCGGTTCCTCGAAGCGAGGCGGCCACTGCCTCCGAGCTCCTCACGTCGCTGCTCGCGGGGGCGAACGAGGACGAGAACGCGCTCGGGCTGAGCACGGCGATTCCCGCCGACCTCGAGATCGAGCAAGCCCGAACGGTCGGGACGCGACTGACGATCGACATCAACGATGCGTTGAACGAACTCGCCGACCTCGGTCTCCGCCAGGCACTCGCTCAGATCGTCGCCACCGCGTCCGAGATCGACCAGGTCCAACAGGTGCGTCTGCGCGTCGATGGCCAGAATCAAGGCTGGCCCACCGGCGACGGAGAGGTCACCGACCGACCGCTGACGATCTACGACTACCCGGAGTTCCTCGAAACGTCACAGCCGGACTTTCCGGCGTTGCCGTCGGCGTGAGCTCAGGCGAAGAAGTGTGAGGCCACACCCTCGAAGAGTTCACGGTCGACCGTACGCGTCTTGCCAACGGCGACCGTGAGGTCTTCGAGCTCGATCCGCTCGCCACGGAGCACCGTCATCTTGCCCCACTCGCCGGCGTGTACGGCGTCGATCGCGGCAACGCCGAATCGAGTCGAGAGCACCCGGTCGAAGGCCGTCGGGGTGCCGCCCCGCTGGACATGCCCGAGCTGGACAACTCGGGTCTCGAAACCGGTCCGATCCCCGATCGCGTGGGCGATGCGCGTGGCGACGCCGCCGAGCACGACGTGACCGAATCGGTCGTACACCTTCTCGTCCATCTCGAGGGTGCCGGGTTTCGGTTCGGCGCCTTCGGCCACGACGACGATCGATGCGAACCGGCCACGATCGTGGCGACGGGTGAGTCGGCCGCAGAGCTCCTCGATGTCGAACGGAATCTCCGGAATGAGCACCGCCGTCGCGCCGCCGGCGATACCGGCATGCGTCGCGATCCAGCCGGTGTGACGACCCATCACCTCGACCACCATGACCCGGTCGTGGCTCTCGGCGGTCGTGTGCAGGCGATCGATCGCATCCGTGGCGATCTGGACCGCGGTCGTGAAGCCGAACGTGAGATCGGTGCCCTCGATGTCGTTGTCGATCGTCTTGGGGACGCCGACGATCGGGAGCCCGTGGTCGCTGTGCAGGCGGCAGGCGATCGACAGGCTGCCGTTGCCACCGATCACGATGAGACCCTCGAGCCCGAGGTCGTCCATGCTCTGTCGCACGTGGTCGACGCCGTCGGACGTGTCGAACGGACTTCCCCGCCGGGTGCCGAGGACCGTGCCACCGCGGGGCAGCATGCCGCGCATCGAGTCGATCGACAGCGGCGTGGTCCGACGATCGCGAACACCGTCCCACGCATCGAGGAATCCGATCACCTCGTCGCCGTACACACGCTCGCCCTTGCGGACCGCTGCACGAATGACCGCGTTGAGCCCGGGACAATCCCCGCCACCTGTCAGGATCCCCACTCGCACGGGTTGTGATCGTACCGGCCTGGCCCTCGGGCGGGGTCTGGCTGATTGAATGGCGAGATGCGGTGGGATTCGAGTCGACCTGTTCCCTGGCAGCGCCTCGTCCGGGAGTGGTTGATCTACGTCGCGATCATGACCGCTGTGCTGCTGGTCTTCTTCCGCGATTCGGGTGCAGCCGGAGCGATCGCCGGAGTGCTCGTGTCAGGTCCGCTCTACCTGCTGTTCGGCTTCGTGATGGCCAAGCTCGGCTATCAACGCCGTTCGCTGAAGGAGATGGGGACCCCCCGAGCGGCCTCCTCCGACGACGCCGACACCACGGGCGATTCCGGGGCCGGCGGCACCAAGGGGCGGCCGGCGCCGACTCGACGCACGTCGGGCGGCGGCAACCGACCGAAGTCGAAGCCACGTCGCCGCTGATCTACATTGTCGGCCGTGACCCCTGACTGTGTCATCGCCATCGACGCCGGTACGACCGGCGTCCGGAGTCGGGCCGTGTTCACGAGCGACGCTCCGACCGTGGCCGCCTACCGCGAGTTCACCCAGCACTTCCCACAGCCGGGTTGGGTCGAGCACGACGCGCACGAGATCTGGGCGGCCGTGGTCGACACACTGAACGAGGTGATCACGCAGGTCGGTCGAGACCGGGTGGGCGCGATCGGCATCACCAATCAACGCGAAACTGTCGTTGCCTGGAACCGGACGACCGGCGACACTCACGGTCACGCGATCGTCTGGCAGGATCGACGCACGGCACACCGGTGCGACGAACTCGAGGCCGACGGCCACCTTCCCCTCATCCGAGAACGAACGGGGCTCGTCCTCGATCCGTACTTCTCGGGCACGAAGTTCGCCTGGATGCTCCAGCACCGGGACATCCCGGTCGACGACGAACTCGCCCTCGGCACCATCGATGCCTGGATCATCTGGAACCTCACGGGCGGCGAGGTCTTCGCCACCGACGTCACGAACGCGAGCCGCACGATGCTGTGTGACATCCGGTCACGCACATGGGATCAGGAACTGTGCGATCTGATCGGCGTCCCGATCGCCGCGCTCCCCGAGATCGTGCCGTCGAGCGGTCGGATCGGTGTCACGTCGGCGTCGTGCGGCGTGCCCGACGGGATCCCCGTGAGTGGCGTGGCGGGTGATCAGCAGGCGGCGCTCTTCGGTCAGGCGTGCGTGACGCCGGGCATGGCCAAGAACACCTACGGCACCGGCTCGTTCGTTCTGCTCAACGTCGGCGAGGAGTGTCCGCCGCCCACGGAGGGCATGTTGACGACCGTCGCGTGGACGCTCGCCGACGGCACGACGCACTATGCGCTCGAGGGCGCGATCTTCGTCACGGGCGCCGCGATCCAGTGGCTGCGCGACGGCATCAACATCATCGACGATGCGGCCGAGACCGGGTCGCTCGCCGAGTCGGTCCCCGACACCGGCGGGGTCTACGTCGTGCCGGCGTTCGCTGGACTCGGCTCGCCGTATTGGGATCCGTATGCCCGAGGCACGATCGTGGGGATCACACGCGGAACCGGCCGCGCCGAGATCACGCGAGCCGTCGTCGAGTCGATGGCGTACCAGGTGCGCGATGTGATCGACGCCATGGTGGCGGCCAGTGGCACGCCGATCGTCGATCTGCGGGTCGACGGTGGTGCATCGGTGATGGATCTGCTCTGTCAGTTCCAGGCGGATCAGCTCGGTGTGACCGTCCAGCGTCCCGTCGATCAGGAGACGACCGCGCTCGGCGCAGCATTCCTTGCCGGACTCGCCGAGGGGATGTGGGCGTCGACCGACGACATCGCCGATGCGTGGGCGCTCGAGGCCGAATTCGCGCCCGCCGTCGACCGCACCACCGCCGACGCACTCCACACGCAGTGGCTCCGCGCCGTCGAGCGCTCCCGCTCCTGGGAATCCTGAGCCATTCCGCAGCGGGCCGACAGCGTCAGAGGAGGGCGTCGGCGAGGCGGGCGAGGAGGCTGATACGGACGCGTTCCCGTTCGTGGATGACGCGGTCGGCACGGCCGGAGGCGACCGTGAGCCCCGAGTTCAGGAGGTGTCCCCACACCAGATCGCCAGGAAGCGCCTCGTCCACCTCGTTGAGGTGCTCGCTCCCGGCGAGAAAGGCGGTCAGCCACCCCACCTGGGGTGACTCGCCGACCTGGGCGATGACGTTCTGACCATCCAGGACAACGGTCCAGTCCGCTTCGACGAGGCGCTGCACCGCATGACACAGCACGTCGAGCCGCTCCCCCGGCTCGGCCTCCGCCATGGCGGCTCCGGCGGCGAGCGCGGCGAGGTTGGGGTCGACGCGATCGAGTTCGATCGTCCTGACATCTTCGACCGACACGCCGTCGACCGCGTCCACCTCGCGGGTCAGGAGTGGCACGATCTCGGCCGACGGGAGCGCAATCGTCAGCTCGTCGACCACACGATCGGCACCCTGCTCGAGGATTTCGATCCCGAGCACGTCGCCACGAACGGCGCCGATCCGACTCGCAACCTGGCCGAGCGCCCCGGGTCGATCGGGCAGCCAGACGCGGACGACGACGGTGATCATGCTGTCAACGTATCGAGGGTGTGTGTCAGCCGAGTTTCGGCAGCCCGCGCTTCAGGTTTCGGATCGCCTGATTGATCCGCATCTCGTTCTCGATCAATCCGAAGCGGATGAACCCCTCGCCGCCGGGGCCGAACCCGACGCCGGGCGACAGCGCGACGTCGGCTTCACGCACGACGTGAGAACAGAACTCGACCGAGTCCATCTCGGCGTAAGGCTCGGGGATCGGCCCCCAGCAGAACATCGAACCACCGGGCTTCGGCATGTCCCACCCGATCCGGGCGAGACCGTCGACGAGCGTGTCGCAGCGCGACTCGTAGATCGCCCGCACCTGATCGGGAAATTCCTGCGCCTCGTTGAGCGTGACCGTCGATGCGATCTGCACCGGCTGGAACATGCCGTAGTCGAGGTAGCTCTTGAGTTTGACGAGGGCTTGGACGACATCGGCGTTGCCGAGCAGGAAGGCCGAACGCCAGCCGGCCATCTGGAACGACTTCGTCATCGAGTACAACTCGACGGCGCACTCCATGGCCCCCTCCGCCTGGAGGATGCTCGGCGGCTGGTGACCGTTGAACCCGATGTCGGCGTAGGCGAAGTCGTTGACCACGATCATCTCGCGCTCCCGGCAGAAGTCGACGACGCGCTGCATGAAGTCGAGGTCGACGATCGCCCCGGTCGGGTTGTGTGGAAACGACATCACGAGCACGCGCTGGCTTGGGCCACCCGACGTCGTACGCCGTGTGCAGACTGTCCATGAAGTCGTCGGTGAACGTCTCGCGATCGGACGGATCAGCCAGGAACTTCATCGGGACCTGGCGCAGGTCGGCGCCGGCGAACAACGGCCCGTAGATGTGGATCGGATAGCTCGGCGTCGGCACGATCGCCGCGTCGCCACGCTCGAGCAACACCCACATCAGGTGACTGAAGCCCTCTTTGGCGCCGATCGTGTTCGTGATCTCGAGTTCGGGGTCGAGGTCGACGTCCCACTTGTGCTTGTAGTAGCCGGCGATTGCCTCGCGCAGCTTCGGCAAGCCGCGGCTGAGGGAATACCGATGGTTCTTCGGGTTGCGGGCCGCTTCGATGAGCTTCTCGACGGCGATGTCGGGCGACGGCATGTCGGGGTTGCCGAAACCGAGATCGATCACGTCTGCCCCTGCCCGTCGGGCCTCGATCTTCAATCCATTGATGATGGAAAAGACGTACGGTGGCAGATTCTCGATCCGACGGAACTCCATGGAGGCAACCGTAGCCGCCGCTCGGACCGTGTCCGCGGTGTGAATTCGGTCGGTCGTCAGTCGGTCGCGTCGGCCAGACCCGGCAGGAGCGCGGCCCCGACCGCGCCGGCGAGTGGTCCCCACTGCGCGAATTCGATGCGCGGCGAGGGCCGCAGGTGGGGCTGGTAGAGCAGCTCGCCGAACCACCGTGTGATCGGTTCGAGATACAGCTCGGCGCCCGCTGCCAGGCCACCGCCGAGGACGAACACCTCGGGGTCGAACGCGTTGGTCAGGTTCGACAGCCCCAGGGCGACCCAGCGACCAAAATCGTCGATCACCGCGAGCGCCTCCGGGTCGCCGTCCCTCGCCGCTGCCTGCACGTGCTCGCCACGCACGTCCTGGGGGTCACCGCCTGCGTGCTCGACGACGGACTGCAGCCGACGACCGGTCGCCGCCTCACGGGCGAGCATCGCCAACCCCGACCCGGACGCATAGCGCTCCCAGCAGCCGCGCCGCCCACACGGACACAGAGGTCCGTTGGGATGCACGACCATGTGTCCGAACTCGCCGGCGAACCCGTTTCGACCCCGGTGCAGGACACCGTTGGCGACGAGGCCACCCCCGATCCCTGTCCCGAGTGTCACCAGGATCACGTCGTCGGCGCCACGAGCGGCTCCGAGCTGCCATTCGGCAACCGTCGCACAGGTCGCGTCGTTGTCGAGCGACACGGGATGTCCGAGGCGTTCGCCCACCAAGTCGGCGACGGCGAAATCGGCCACCCCGTCGAGATTCGGTGCAGCTCGCAGCACGCCGTCCCGGGTCACCAGCCCGGGCACCCCGATGCCGAGGCTGCCATCGACACCGAGCTCACCCGCGAGGTCGACGAGCGTGTCGACGAGCGGCGCCAGACTGTGGTCGCCCCGGGGCGTCGGACGCCGGGCCTCCGCCACGACCACGCCGGCGTCGTCGAGCGCCACCCCCAGGGCTTTGGTTCCGCCGACGTCGATGCCGGCGCGGACGCGGGGAGCGCTCACGCCTCGGCGCGAACCTTCAGCTCCCGCACGGTGTTGAGGATCCGCACCTCGGCGCGGCGCTTGACGAAGCCGGGCAGCGGGACCACGAGATCGATCGCCAGGTCGTAGCGGACCTCGGTCTTGCCGTCGGGCGTGGGGATGAACGTGAACGCCCCGTCGATCGAGCGTTGGATATCTCCCCGGATCATCGACCAGCCGAGCTGACGCGGCTCGTCGTTGTAGCGGTACTGGAGCGTGTAGTGGGTGCTGCGCCCCAGCGCCGAGGTACGGAACTCCACCTGGCTCGGTCGACCCTGCTCGTCGTTCTCGTGGATCGTGACGGCCTTGATGTCACGGGCCCATTCGGGATAGCGCTCGAGGTCGACAGCGATGCCCCACACCGCATCCGGTGTGGCGTCGATGGTGATGATCTCGGTCGCGGTCTCTGCCATGGTGCTCATTCTGGTCGATGGACGTCGTCGTTGGCGGACAATCTGTTCTGATAGCGCCCGTGATAGGCGGCCCACAGCCCGTTCAGGCCGAATCCGAGGATGGGGACGAGGACGCCGAGCGCCAACGAGTTGCCCGGACTGCCGTCTGGGGCGTTCGGCCGCGAGACCGCCGTGCCGAGTCCGACCACGCTCTGCACGGCGAGCGCCGACAACATGATCGTGCGGACACGCGCTGGGGCGACACCACCGGTCAGCAGATACAGCTGGGTCACGGCCACCTGTTCGCCTCGACTGCGCTGGACGGCATTCCAGAACGCCCAGAGGAACGTCACGATCCCGACGAAGAACAGGACGAGCGACACGACCGCTGCGATCGTCATCGCTGCACCGTCGAACACGATCGCGGCGCTCACGGCGGTGGCGGCGAACACTGCGGTCGACACCACGTCGAAGCGGACGATCACCGCACCCGCTGCGTCGTCACCGGTCACGCGCGCAACGGTAGCGGTCAGTCGTACACACCGAGCGTCTCGCCGAGACGGCGTGCCAGCACGTCGTAGGCGAAGTCGGACTCGACGCGCTCACGGGAGCGTGCCGCCATCGAGGCCCGGAGCTCGTCGTCGTCGAGCAGCCGTTCGAACGCCTCGGCGACCGCGTGCACGTCCTCGGGTTCGGTGACCACCAGGCCGGTCTCTCCGTGTGCGACCGCTTCGGCCGCCCCACCCGAATCGCCGGCCACCTGTGGGACGCCGCACGACGCCGCCTCGATGAACACGATGCCGAACCCCTCCTGCTCCAACCCACCCCACCGATTCCGACACAGCATGGTGAACACGTCGGCACAGCCGTAGAGCTTGGGGAGATCGTCGTGTGGGACCCGCCCGGCAAACTGCACCGGCGCATTCAGTTCGTCGGCAAGTCGCCGGAGCCGCTCCTCTTCGCGGCCGCTTCCGGCGATCACCAGCAGGAGATCGGGCCGCCGATGCTTGATCCGGGCGACGGCACGGATGGCCGTGTCGAACCCCTTGCGCGGCACCAACCGCGAGATCCCGACGATCAGCTCGGCGTCGCGGGGAATGTCGAAATGGTCCCGTGCCGCATCGCGCTCGACCTGGTCGAGCACCCGGAAGCGTTCGGGATCGACACCGCACGGGACGACGGTCGTCGGCAGTGCTCGGCCCGCTGCATGTTCGGCTTCGGCGGCCGGATAACCACCGGCGGCAATGATGTGCCGCGCTCGTCGCAGGGTGTACGCGAGCGCCTGCTTCGACAGCGGGAGTCGGCCCGGGACGGTCACTTCGGCCCCGTGCAGGACGAGATCGTAGGGCAACTTCAGCGACGGACCGACGAGCCCGAGCGGCACCGCCGGATCGAGTACCACGAGATCGGCCCCGACGTCGTCGGCGAGGTCGTTGATGCGCTTCACCATCCACGGATGCGGGAGCAGGACCGGCTCCGGGGTGCGTTCGATGCGGTACGGCTCGTGGGAGTCGAACTCGGCGGTTCCGTCGTACGGACTGGTGAGCACGGCGAATCGGTCCGGCGGGAGGCGACGCCACCACTCCCAGAGCAGGGACTGAATGCCCCCGATCTTCGGCGGGTAGTCGTTCGTGACGAGGAGGTGCTTCATGATTCGGAGGTGGCTCGTCGGTCGAGACGGGCATCGGCCCACACCGCGTGCTCAGCGAGGATCGGATCGTCGTGGGAACGGTATCGCTCGACCACCGACCGGACCGTGCGATCGCTCGGATCGGCAACGTTGCCGACGACGACGAGCGCATTGCGGCGCAGCCAACGCATCTCGCGACCGGCGATCCACCAGCGTCCGTACCGTTCCTCGATCGTTGCATCGTCGAGATCGAGCAACTCGAGGACGTCGACATGCGCCTGCACATCGTGCTCAGCCATGTCGATGCGGATCGTGTTACGACGCCCGAGCCGAACCGAGATCGGGCAGACGTCCTGGCAGTCGTCACACCCGTAGATGCGGTCGTGCACGGCCACGCGGAACTCCAATGGGATCGGACCGGGCTTCTGGAGGACCCAGCTGAGGCAGCGAGCGCCGTCGATCACGCCTGGTGCAACGATCGCCGCGGTCGGACAGCCGTCGATGCACCGAACACAGCTGCCGCATCCGTCGGATGCCGGCGCCTCGTTCGGGGCGTACTCCGCCGTCGTGATGATCGAGCCGAGCACGAAGAAGCTGCCGGCGCCCGGCACAAGGAGGTTCGCGTTCTTCCCGAACCATCCGAGGCCGGCGCGGTGCGCGATCGCCCGATCGACGAGCGAGTTGTCGTCGGCGAAGACGTGTGACCGATACCCGGCCGCTTCGATCTCGGCCGCCGCGGAGCGCAGGCCTCGCCGGAGCTCGGCGTAGTGATCGACCCAGGCGTACCGACCGACGCGGGCTGCCACGCCGTCGACGGATGGTTCGGGATCGACCTCGGTGAGGTACGGGCGGGCCGCCACGATCACGGACCGCGCGTCGGCCACTGCGCGCCGCGGATCGGTCGATCGGTCGGGGTTGCGGTACGTGAACTGCATTCCGTCGTGGAGCCCGCGCTCCTTGCGCTCGTGCAGGGTCGCTCGGGCGTTGTCCAACACGTCGGCCGACGCGACGCCGACATGGGTGATGCCGTGAGGCGCGACCAGCTCTTCGATCCGCCCGATCGTCGGGAGCGCTCCGTGTTCCCTCGGGTTCGTCACAGCCGGTCGGCCGCGCCGCAGGCCCGAGCTTCGTCGACGACTGTCGTGGTACCGATGTCGATCGTGATGTCGAGGTCGTCGGTGCCGTTGCTGACCACACCCGACGCCGACAACTGATCACCGTCACGGAGGATCGTGGCCGGGGCGCTCGTGCGCAGCAGGTCGTCGGGACCGCGCTCGAAGACGATTTCGGCGAGTTCGCCTCCGGCCTGGAGGATCTCGAACCGGCTGCCCTCCGAAGTGAGTCCGGAGATCGTCGTCCCGGTCGGGCCACCCGTTTCGACGCAGACGTCGAGAATGATCCGGGTGTGCGGCTCGGCGAACCGTCCGGGTTCGTTCGTGACGACACGATCGCCACACTGCGTGTCGGTCGCCGTCACCGGATTGACCACGACATCGCCGCCGACGAACGCAGCGACGAAGGCTCCGGCGTCGCCGATCTCGGACACCTCGGCCGTTGACGTGAACGTGCCGCTGACGAGCCGCGACGCGGCATCGCTCGATCCGTCGAGCACACGTTCGACGAGCCCGCGCTCGCCGTTGCCATCGAAGAAGAAGTAGGTCGACAGCTGGATCCCGGTGTCGACGGGGTCGAAGGGCAGGTGAACCTCGCACCGGGCGGTGATCTCGTAGTCGTTCGGGCCCACGCGCACGGTCCCCGGTGCCGGCAGTTCGGCGATGCGCGGGTCGGCCGTGGTGGACACCGCCTCGATCGGCGGCTCCGTCTCGAGCGTCGGTGTGTCGGCGGGTGCCGCGACCGTTGTCGTCTCGGGGACTTCCGCCACGGTCGGCACGGTCACCGCCGCGGTGTCGTCGTTCGCACGGCGATCGTTGACGAACACCAGCAGCCCGATGAACCCCAGCCCGACTGCGAACATCCCGGGAACGAACCACCAGGGTGTGTGATCGCCGGGTCGTTCGATCTGGCCGGTCTCGCCTGTCGACTCGATCGGATAGGCGATCAACGGGTCGACGCCGGCGCGACCCGTGGGCACCGTGTCGTCATCGCCGTCGGTCATGGCCGCATCGTAGAAGCCGTCAGTGCGCGACCTGCGGAACGTCGAGCGATTCGAACTCGAAGTACGGGACGAAGTGTGGATCGTCGTCGAGCAGACCGGCTTTGGCGAACAGATCGACGACGCGCTCTGTTGCGCTGACGATGCGGGGCTGCGGGGTCGGAACGAAGTCGATCGGGCCGGCGTCGTTCGCCAGCAGGTGGTTGACGATGCAGCCTTCGCAGGCCGTCGTGTTCGCTGCGACGCAGGTGTGACAGTCGAGCGTGATGTCGTCGGAGGAGAACATGCGCACATCATGCGCACAGGGGTACCTCAGAGTTCTCTGAGCTGCCGGAGCCGGGCTCTACTCGACTTCGAGGAATTCACGAAGTCGCTGACTCCGCTGGGGATGCCGGAGTTTGGCGAGGGTCTTGGCCTCGATCTGACGGATCCGTTCGCGCGTCACACCGAACGCCTTGCCGACCTCTTCCAGGGTCTTCGCCTGACCACCATCGAGACCGAACCGGAGCCGGACGATCTCCTGCTCCCGCTCCGAGAGTTCGTTGAGCACCTCGCCGACGGCGTCGGAGAGCATCACCCTGGTGGCCGCATCGGCGGGGCTGTCGGCCGACTCGTCCTGGATGAAGTCACCCAGGTTCGACTCGTCCTCCTCCCCGACCGGGGAGTCGAGCGAAAGGGGGTCCTGGGAGTAGCGCAACAACTCGCGAACGCGTTCAGGCTCGAGCTGCACACGCTGCGCCAACTCCTCGATGGTCGGCTCGCGCTCGAGCTCCTGGTGCATCGTGCGCTTCGCACGGGTCACCCGATTCATGTGCTCCACCATGTGGACCGGGATCCGGATCGTGCGGGCCTGATCGGCGATCGAGCGGGTGATCGCCTGACGAATCCACCACGTGGCGTAGGTCGAGAACTTGAAGCCCTTCGTGTAGTCGAACTTCTCGACGGCGCGCATCAGCCCGAGGTTGCCCTCTTGGACGAGATCGAGCAGCTGCATGCCGCGACCCGAGTACCGCTTGGCGATGCTCACCACCAGCCGGAGGTTGGCCTGGGTCAACTCGGACTTCGCCCGCTCGCCACGTTTGACCGCCCGCATCAACATGCGGTCTTCGATCCCATCGAGCGTCGTCCCGGCTTCGTTCGCCGCATCGATCTTCTCCGCTGCGATCTTTCCCTCTTCGATGAGCTGCGCGAGGCGGCGCTCGTCGTCGACGGTCAGCAGGTCGACCTGGCCGATCTCACGCAGGTACATCCGCACGGCGTCGGCCGAGCCTCCCTCGGCCTTCGGACCCCGCTTCTTCGTGCGGCGCTGACGCCGCCGGCTCAGCAGCTGCTCGTCGGCATCGTTCTCGACGACCAGCGCCCGCCGCACGCCGACCGGCGTGTCATCGTGATCGTCGTCGTCGTGGTCGAGCTTGTCGTCGATGGCGATGCCGGCGCCCGAGAACACCTGCTGCACGTCGTTCAACACCGTCTCGCTCAATTCGACGTGGCGGAGGACGTGGCTGACCTGATCCGCGTGCACTTCCCCGCTCCTGCGCCCACGCTCGACCAACGCATCCCACTCGCGTCCGTCGACGCCGTCGACGGGCGCGATGATGGGGCCCGTCGAGACCTCGTTGGATTCAGTCGGATCGTTCTTCTGTTCGTCGATGTAGCCAACCTAGCAACGACTCCGCGGCCGCCGAGGCGCGAACGTGATCAGTTTCTCCCAATGCCATCAGGTCGAGGCGTGCGGCGCGGTCCTCCTCCAACGACATCGGGTCGATCAGCCCCGTCCGCATGCGGAGCTCCCGACGTGTCGCAGCAGCGATCAGCGACTGCGCCTCGACCGTCGCGTCCAGCTCGAGGTCGGCGACCGATGCCCGTTCCAGCACCTCGCGGGCATCGGGGGGCGCGACCTCCAGCGCACGGTTCAGATCGCCCTCCTCGGCGAGCGCGAGGAACGCCATGCGGTTGGCGTCGTCGTCGAAGAGCCCCTCGATCAACCACTCCGCGATCGAATCCCACTGCTGCACGAGCAGCACGAGCGCCGCGAATTCGGCGTTTTCCATCGGGCCGTTGCGCCGGCGGGCCTGCCCGTTGTCGACGGTGAGCCGCCGCGACTGCTTGCCGATACGCGACACGAAGTCCTCGACCGGCAACCCGACCTGCGCGGCGATCTCGCCGGCATAGATCCGACGGATGTCCGGATTCGGATGCTCCTCCAGCACCGACAGCGCCGCATTGGCGAATCGGACCTTCTGCTCGGGCGTGTCCCGCGACAACTTGCGCGTGACACGATTCAAACGGAATCGGAGGAAGGGCACCGGCTTCTCCGTTGCGGCGACCAGCAGCTCCGGCTGGCGTTGGGCGAGCTCACCGGGATCCCGTCCTTCGGGCAGGTTGGCAACCGACACCTCGACCTGGTGCTTCTGCTCCCACTCGTAGAACCGCTCGGCGGCACCCTGCCCCGCCGCATCGGCGTCGAACGACAGTACGACCCGGCTCGCGTACCGCTTGAGCAGCCGCACGTGTTCTTCCGTCAACGCCGTACCGCACGTGGCAACGGCCCGCGGGATGCCGGCCTGGTGGAAACCGATCACGTCGGTGTATCCCTCGCACACGATGATCTGATCGACCTTCGACGCATCGGCTTTCGCCCAGTTGAGTCCGTAGAGGGTTTTCGATTTCGTGTAGATCGGGGTCTCGGAGCTGTTCTTGTACTTCGCCGGATCCTCCGACCCGGGCAGGATCCGACCACCGAACGCGAGAGCCTCGCCCGACTCCGAGAAGATCGGGAACATCACGCGTGCACGGAACGCGTCCTGCATCCGATTGCGGCGGTTCCGAAAGGCCAGCCCGACATCCTGCAGCACATCGGCCGGTTGACCGAGCTCCCGTGCGAGCAGATCCCAGTCGTCCGGGGCCCATCCGAGCTTGAACTGCCGAGCGATGTCGCCGTGGAGCCCCCGCTGGCGCAAGTAGTCCCGAGCGGCGCGGGCCCCGGGGTCGCTGAGGAGCCGCGCGTGGTACCACTCCACGGCATCACCCATCGCCTGGGTCAGCTGCTTGCGCCGAGCCCGCTCCTTCGACTGTCCGGTCGTCGTGTAGTTCAGCGCGATGCCCGCTTTGGCGGCGAGATGCTCGACCGAGCCGGGAAAGTCGGTGTGCTCGATCTCCTGGATGAACGTGAAGACGTCACCGCCCTTGTCGCAGCCGAAGCACTTGTAGCGGCCGGTCTCCTCGCGGACATAGAACGACGGGGACTTCTCGGCGTGGAACGGACAGAGCCCCGACCAGTTGCGACCGACGCGCTTGAGTGCGACGTAGCCGCCGACGACGTCGACGATCGAGACGGTGGAGCGGATCTTGTCGATGTCGTCGTCCGCGATCCCCATGACGACACGCTACTTCGGCCGATTCGAGCTGGCCGCGCCACCGACGGCCACCACAGTGACTCGCCGAACACACTCTGCGTTCTTCCGGTGTGGACCCTGACGATTTCATCAGCTACCCTTGACAGAAGTTAGAAATTTCCGGTCGTGTTCCTCAAGACGAGTTCACGACATGGTCAAGGTGCCGTTCGATCGACACCACAGACGGAGGATCCATGACAATCTCAGCGCCAGACCGCATCCGGACCAGCGATCATGCGATCCAGCTCGGGCCGGACCTCCTCGCGCGTGGACGGGACGCGCACGGGCGTCGCCGCACGTGGGGCCCCTTCGTCGTCGCAGCGCTCGCAGCCGCGACCGTCGGCGTCGGTCTCGAAGCTGCTGAACCGGGCCCTGCCCTCTTCGGCGACGCCTCGACCCTGGAGGAAGGCGTCGATGCCTCGACCCTGACGCCGGGTTCGATGTACAACGTGGTCGATCAGATCGGCGCCCGCAACCTCTGGATGCAGGGAATCACCGGTGCCGGCGTGACCGTTGCCGTCATCGACTCGGGCGTTGCCGATGTGGCCAGCCTCGGCGGTGACAAGGTTGCCGCCGTCGTCGATCTCTCGTCGGAGGCTGGCGATCCATCGGCCCAGTTCCTCGACACCAACGGCCACGGCACGATGATGAGCGGCATCATCGCCGGCTTCGAGCCGGGTGCCAACCCGCTCACGTCAGCCGATCATCCCGAAAAATTCCTGGGCGTCGCCCCTGACGCCAACATCGTGTCGGTGAAGATCGCCGGGCGCGATGGCACGAGCGACCCGATGGACGCCGTCGCCGGCGTCGACTGGGTGATCGCCAATGCCGACGCCCTCGGCATCAAGGTCATCAACCTCTCCTACAGCAGCGGATCCACCTTGTCCTACCAGGACGATCCGTTGACCGCTGCGCTCGAGCGGGCGTGGAACGCCGGAATCGCCGTCGTCACGATCGCCGGCAACGAAGGCAACGACGCCGAGCAGCTGACGTCCCCGGGCATCGACCCGTTCCTGATCACCGTCGCCGGCGCCGACGCCGACGAGAACGGCCTGTCGATCGGCGAGTTCTCCAACGGTGGCGATGGTGTCCGCAATCCTGATGTGGCCGCTCCCGGCGCCCACATCCAGAGCCTGCGAGCCGACGGCAGCGACGCCGACGTCAACCACTCCGACGTCGGTGGCGTCGACGGTGATCCGATGTTGTTCACCGGCACCGGCACATCGCAATCGGCGGCCGTCACGTCGGGCGTGCTGGCGCTGCTGTACCAGCAGCACCCGAACATGACACCGGATCAGGCCAAGGCACTGCTGATCACCACGGCCCAGCCGATTCCCGGGTCCGACACGCCGGCCGGCGCCAATCTCGTCCGCGCCGACCTCGCCGCTGCAGCGCCCCTGCCGAATTCCACGCAGAACTGGGCCCCCGCAATCGACCGAGGCGCGCTGGACGTCAGTGGCATCGTGTCGTGCACGGTACTCGGATGCGGGAGCGAGGCCGTTCTCGGTGGAGCCCATCTCGGTGGAGCCCATCTCGGTGGAGCCCACCTCGGTGGAGCCCACCTCGGTGGAGCCCACTTGGGTGGCGCACATCTCGGCGGCGCACATCTCGGCGGCGCCCACTTGGGTGGCGCACATCTCGGTGGAGCCCATCTCGGTGGAGCCCATCTCGGTGGAGCCCATCTCGGTGGAGCCCACTTCGGTGGCGCACATCTCGGCGGAGCACATCTCGGCGGAGCACATCTCGGTGGCGCACATCTCGGCGGCGCCCATCTCGGTGGCGCACATCTCGGCGGCGCCCACTTGGGTGGCGCACATCTCGGCGGCGCCCACTTGGGTGGCGCCCATCTCGGTGGCGCACATCTCGGCGGCGCCCATCTCGGTGGCGCACATCTCGGCGGAGCCCACTTGGGTGGCGCCCATCTCGGCGGAGCCCACTTGGGTGGCGCCCATCTCGGCGGAGCCCACTTGGGTGGCGCACATCTCGGCGGAGCCCATCTCGGCGGAGCCCACTTGGGTGGCGCCCATCTCGGCGGAGCACATCTCGGCGGCGCACATCTCGGCGGAGCCCACTTGGGTGGCGCCCATCTCGGCGGAGCCCACTTGGGTGGCGCCCATCTCGGTGGCGCCCATCTCGGTGGAGCCCATCTCGGTGGAGCCCATCTCGGTGGAGCCCATCTCGGCTGATCGCCGCCAATCACTCCCGAGCAGCTGATTCCTCAGCCTGCCAATCCTTCAAGTCCGGTGGGGTTTCGACCGATTCCCCCTGCGGAGGAACCAGTGGCAGACGCATCGAAATTCGAAGGCTCGGACGACGCGCCTACAGATCCCGGTCGAGCGCCGGGTCGACGCGTCCCGAACCGACAGACCGTCGAAGTCGTCGGCCTGTCGCTCATCCTCGCCACCATCGCAGGTCTCACGATCGCATTCCTGCCGGATCTCGATGCCTCGTTGCGTCCGTCGGGGCGCTGGGCCGTCCTGATCATCGCCGTCGGATTCGCCACGACCCTCCTCACGGTGGTCCGCATCGAATTTCGTGAGAACGCCATCCTCTTCTCCCTCTCCGAGATCCCACTCGCCTTCGCAGTGGTGTTCCTCGAGCCCGTGACCGGCACGGTGTGCCGAATCGTCGCAAGCGGCTTGGTCTTCGCCCTCGTCAAGCGGCCACCGATCCACAAACAGCTCTTCAACCTCTCACTGTTCGCATTCGAGACCTCGGTCGCCTATCTCGTCATTCGCACGGTGCTCGTTCCGGATCCGGGTGCCGACATCGAGGTGATCCTGTCCGTCACTGCCGCCGTCACGATCGCCGGTGCCGCCGGTTCGATCGCCGTTGCAATTGCCGTCTCGCGTCTGGTCGGCGACACGCTCCGTCGGATCGTCGATGACCTCAAAGCCGTCTGGGTCCTCGCCGTCAACGGCGCCATGGCCGGCGCACTCCTCAGCTTGTTCCTGCTGTCGCCGACGTTCGCTGCGCTCGCCACCGTGCCGGTCGTCGCCCTCTGGTACATGATGCGACGCCACGGACTGCTCGGCCAGCAGCTTCGGGATTTGCGTGCGATCCACGGATTCGCCGGTCGCATCGGTCGATCACTCGATCTCGAGGAGATCGCCGAGTCGGCGGTCACCGAGGCGTCACGGATGTTGCGGGCCGACTTCACGATGCTTGCGGTACTCGCGCCGGACGGCAAGGCGAGGGTGTTCGCCACCGACGGATCCCCACGCATCGGCGAGCAACTGAGGACCGCCGACTGGACCAGCCTCCTCGACGGGACATCCGTCGCAGTCACCACCGGGGCCGAGATCGCGGCTGCGGGGTTTCCCGGACTCGAGGCCTGCGGCGATGCCATCGTCGCACTGATCGACGACGACATCGGGACGATGGGTGTGGTGATCATGGCGCGCCGACCCACGTCGACGACCGAGTTCGACGCCGACGACGTCGACCGTGGGCGGAGCCTCGCGGACCAACTCGCCGCCAGCCTCCGACGAAGCATGCTGCATCGCCAGATGCAGTACGAAGCCCGACACGACGCTCTCACGGGACTCCCCAACCGCACCACCCTGCAGCGACACCTCGCAGCAATCAGCGGCGACACACCAGACCATCAGCATCGATACGTCATGATGATGGACCTCGACCGCTTCAAAGAGGTCAACGACACCCTGGGACATCATGCGGGCGACGAGTTGCTCATCGAGTTCACTCGCCGCATCTCGGATCAAATCGGCCCGACCGACTTCTTGGCACGACTGGCAGGCGACGAGTTCGCCGTGGTCACGCTCGCCCACAACGACGACGAGGTCACCGAACTCGCACACGCGTGCATCTCCGCTGCCGCTGCGCCCGTGACCCTGGATGGACTCTCGCTCGTCGTGACCGCCAGCGTCGGAATCGCTCAAATCCCCCCGGATGAGCTCGATCCGGAGACAGCGCTTCGGCACGCCGACATCGCGATGTACAACGCCAAGTCGCGCCATGTCGGCGTCGAGATCTTCCGTGCCGAACTCGATCGGCGCACGCCGGCCCGACTCTCGATGCTGGGCGATCTCCGGCGGTCGCTCGACGACGGCGAACTGTCCGTGGCCTACCAACCCAAACTCGATCTCGCGAGTGGTCTCGTCACCGGCGCCGAAGCACTCGCCCGCTGGAATCATCACGCACGCGGGGCGGTGCCTCCGTCCGACTTCGTCCGAGTGGCCGAGGACACCGGCCTGATCAAGCAGTTGACCGACACGGTGCTCGCGCAGAGCATCATCGAGTTGCGGCATCTCCAAGACAGCGGTCATCACCTCTCGCTGTCGGTCAACCTCTCGACCCACGACCTCCTGGATGCGAACCTCGCCACCCGGGTCGCCGGCTACCTGTCCCAACACGGCGTCGATCCCGGATCGCTCACGCTCGAGATCACCGAATCCTCGTTGCTCCTCGAGGCACCTCGTTCACGCTCGACCATTCAAGAGCTGCACGAGCTCGGCGTGCACCTGTCGATCGACGACTTCGGCACGGGCTACTCCTCACTGAGCTACCTCCGACAGCTCCCGGTGAGCGAATTGAAGGTCGACCAGAGCTTCATCGCGAACATGCTGATCGACCAGCAGGACGAGGTGATCGTCCGGTCGACGATCGATCTGGGCCACAACCTCGGGCTCGAAGTCGTCGCCGAAGGCGTCGAGAACGAACAGGTGCTCCAACAACTCCGCAACATCGGTTGCGACCTCGCCCAGGGATTCGCGGTCTCGCGTCCGCTCGATGCGGCACAGTTCGCGAAATGGCTGAGCACGAGCCACCACCCCAGTCGGCAGTTCGATCCGCTGCATCCCGAGACGTGGCCGCTCCCGGCTCACCCGGACGACCCCCCGGTTGCCTCACCTCGGGAGGCATGAGGGCGGGTCGGTCGGGGCCACGCACCTCAGGTGTACGTCGTCACTTGCTGTCGTCGAACGCGGCCTCCACCAGTTCGGCCTCACGCTCGGCCCGGCGCGCGTCCTTGAGTGAGAAACCGACCGATGCGGTGAGCACGATGGCGATCACACCCAGTGAGAGTGGCGTCGGGATGTGGTACCACTCGGCGATGATCATCTTCACGCCGACGAAGGCCAAGATGATGGCGAGGCCCTCCTGCAGATAGGTGAACCGGGAGTGCATGTCGGCCAGCAGGAAGTACAACGCCCGGAGACCGAGGATCGCGAAGGCGTTCGAGGCGAACACGATGAACTGCTCGTTCGAGACGGCGAGCACCGCTGGCACCGAATCGACAGCGAACACGACGTCGGTCGCCTCGACGAGCATCAGTACGGCGAACAGCGGTGTCGCCAGCCGCTTGCCGGTCGTTCTTCGTGAACAGCTTCTGGCCGTCGAACTCGTCGGTTGACGGGACGAAGCGGTGCACGACCTTGAGGAACTTCGAGTTGCCGGGATCGACGTGGTCGTTGTCGCTGAAGACGAGTTTGCCTGCGGTGTAGAGCAGGAACGCGCCGAACACGTAGAGGATCCAGTCGAAGCGTTCGATCAATGCGACGCCGGCGAAGATGAAGGCGGCGCGGAGCGCGAGTGCGCCGAAGATGCCCCAGAACAGCACCCGGTGCTGGTAGCGCTGCGGCACGGCGAAATACCCCATGATCAAGGCCCAGACGAAGACGTTGTCGACGCTCAGGCTCTTTTCGATCAGGTAGCCCGAGATGTATTCGCCGCTCGCCTGGGAGCCGAACCACCACGCGACGACGCCGGTGAACGCGACGCCAACACTGATCCACACCGCCGATTCGATGGCAGCCTCCTTCGTGGAGACCTCGTGTGCTTCCTTGTGGACGACGAGCAGGTCGATCAGCAGCATCACCACGATCAGGCCGAGGAGCACGGCCCACTGCCAGCCGGCGACGTCGATGTCGGCGAGGTTCTGCTTGCGCTCGCTCGCCATGAGGAATCCGGGCACGAGGGACGTCACGTGTCCATCATGCCCGGAAACTCACGAACCATTCTCTGCAGCCTGATCAGGCGTTGTTGAGAATCGCCTGGGCCGCACTCAGCCGGGCGATCGGGACCCGGAACGGGCTGCACGACACATAGTCGAGACCGACACGGTAGAACAGGTCGATCGACTCCGGGTCGCCGCCGTGTTCGCCACACACGCCCAACTTCAGGCCGGGCTTCGTCGCCCGACCGCGCTCAGCGCCGAGGCGCACGAGGTCGCCGACACCGCTCTGGTCGATCGTGTCGAACGGATTCCGCTTCAACAGCCCCTGCTCAAGGTACGCCGGCATCATCCGGCTCTCGACGTCGTCACGGCTGAACCCGAACGTGAGCTGGGTGAGGTCGTTCGTGCCGAAGCTGAAGAAGTCCGACACCTCGGCCAGTTCGTCGGCACGGATCGCCGCGCGCGGCGTCTCGATCATCGTGCCGATCGTGATGACCGGCTTCTTCTTCATGCCGGCGAGCGCGGCGTCGATCTCCTCCTGGACCCAACTGCGGGCGAGCGCGAGCTCCTCACGGGTGACCGTGAGCGGGATCATGATCTCGACGATCGGCTTCTTGCCGGCATCACGAAGCTTCCCCGCGGCCGCGAGCAGCGCCCGGACCTGCATGGCGTAGAGACCGGGCTTGATCACGCCGAGACGAACGCCGCGGGTGCCGATCATCGGGTTGTGCTCGGCCCAGGCCTCCGCAGCCTCGAGCATCTTCTCGTCCTTCTTGCCGAGCTTGCCCTGCTTGGCCTGCTTCACCCTCAGTTCCTCGACGGAGGGAAGGAACTCGTGGAGCGGCGGGTCGAGGAGGCGAATCGTGACGGGCAGCCCGTCCATCGCGTCGAGGACCTCGGTGAAGTCGGCCTCTTGGGCCACGCGGAGCTTCTCGAGGGCGGCCGCCTCCTGCTTGGGCGTCGACGCCAGGATCATCTCGCGGACGATCGGCAGTCGATCGGGCGCGAGGAACATGTGCTCGGTGCGGCACAGACCGATGCCCTCGGCGCCGAGCTCACGAGCGTTGGCGGCGTCCTCGCCGGTGTCGGCGTTGGCGCGCACGGCGAGCTTGCCCTTGCGGACCTGGTCGGCCCACTTCAGGAGAACGTCGAACTCGGCGGGCGGCTTGGCGTCTTCCATCGCCATCGCTCCGAGCACCACGGTGCCGGACGTACCGTCGAGCGAGATCTCGTCACCCTCTTTGACCACCACGTCGCCGACGCTGAACTGCTTGCCCTGGATCTTGATCTCCTCGGCGCCAACGACCGCTGGCGTACCCCACCCGCGTGCCACGACCGCCGCGTGGCTGACGAGGCCGCCGCGGGCGGTCAGGATCCCCTGCGAGACCATCATGCCGTGCACGTCTTCGGGGCTGGTCTCGTTGCGGACGAGCACGACGTGCTCGCCGCGCTCGTCGGCATCGACCGCATCGTCGGCGGTGAAGTACACCTTGCCGACCGCCGCGCCCGGCGAGGCACCGAGTCCGGTCGCCAGCGTCTTGCCGGCCTGGGCGAACTGGGGGTGCAGCACGGAGTCGAGATGCTCCTCGGTGACGCGCAGGAGTGCTTCGTCCCGACTGATCTTCCAGCGGCCGCCCTTGCCGTCCTTGGTGCCCTTGGTCATGTCGACGGCCATCTTCAGTGCGGCGACACCGGTGCGCTTGCCGATCCGGGTCTGCAGCATCCAGAGCTTGCCCTGCTCGATCGTGAACTCGGTGTCGCACATGTCGCGGTAGTGGGCTTCGAGCCGGAGGAAGACGTCGAGCAGTTCCTTGTAGATCTCCGGGAACGACTTCTTCATGTGGTCGAGGCTCTCGGTGTTGCGGATACCGGCAACGACATCCTCACCCTGGGCATTGATCAGGAAATCGCCGTAGGGCTCGTTCTTGCCGGTGGCCGCATCGCGCGTGAAGCCGACACCGGTCGCCGAACTGTCGTCACGGTTGCCGAACACCATCGCCTGGACGTTGACGGCCGTTCCGAGATCGTGGCCGATCTTCTCACGCACGCGGTACGCGATCGCGCGGGCGCCGTTCCACGATTCGAACACCGCTTCGACCGCGCCACGCAACTGCAGGCTCGGGCGCTGCGGGAACTCTTGGCCGGTGGCCTTCTTGACAACCTTGAGATACGACCCGCACAGGCCCTTCAGCACGTCGACGTCGAGGTCGGCATCGTTGGTCGTGCCGGCGTGCTCCTTGGCGGCTTCCAGCGGCGCTTCGAACAACTCGCCATCGATACCGAGCACGATCCGGCCGTACATCGCGATGAAGCGACGGTACGAGTCGTACGCAAAGCGGTCGTTGTTCGTGACCGCAGCCAGCCCCTCGACGCTCTCGTTGTTGAGCCCGAGGTTGAGAACCGTGTCCATCATGCCGGGCATCGAGAACTTGGCACCCGAGCGAACCGAGACGAGCAGCGGGTCGTGCGGATCTCCCAGCTTGCGGCCCATCTCCTTTTCGAGCTTGAACACCTGCCCGGCGATCTCGTCGTCGAGTCCATCCGGCCAACCGCCGTCCATGTAGGCGCGGCACGCGTCGGTCGAGATGGTGAACCCCGGGGGAACCGGCAGCTTGAGGACCGAAGTCATCTCGGCGAGGTTGGCTCCCTTTCCGCCGAGCAGGTCCTTGTACTCCATCGGAGGGCGGCGGTGCTTGTGGTCGAAGCTGTAGACGTAAGGCATACGGCAGATCAGCATACGACCCTTGTCAATGACCACGGCCGAAGTCCGACGGCTTCTTCGTCGTCCTAGCCTGGTCGGATGTTCCGACTGCTCGGCTTCGACGTCAAGGTGCAGTCGGGGTTCGTCATGTTCATGGCACTGATCGTGTTCCTGTACCGCAGCCCGTTCGGCTTCTGGCTTGCCGGTTCGATCGCCGTGCTCACCCTCGTCCACGAACTCGGACATGCGGTCGCCGCTCGACGCACCGGTGCTCAGGCCGAGATCTCACTCGGGTTCCTGGCCGGGTATGCGTCCTACCGTCCGACCCGCGAACTCAGCCGGGCCGAGCAGGCCTGGATCTCCTTCGCCGGACCGTTCGTGCACATTGCAACGAGCGTCACCGTGCTGATCGCGATGGGCGTGAACCCCCTCGAGCCATCGTCGGCGTCGAGCTCTCCTGCTGCAGCAGCGATCTGGTGGGCGGGTCCGGCGATCGGCACCATGAATCTGATCCCGGTCCTTCCCCTCGACGGCGGCAACATCGTGACCTACGGGCTCGATCGGATCGTGCCCGGACGAGCCCGCCGATTGATGCTGTACTTCTCGATCGCCGCCACCGTTGCCGGTGCGGCGGTACTGGTTGCCACCGGCTACCGCGGCTTCGTCTTGTTCATCGGGTTCCTGCTGATCACGCAACTCCAGATGCTCAATGCCGGCAAGCCGTCGCAGGTCCCCCGTTCGGCGTGGGAGGCAGCCGCACGGACCATGCACGCCGGAAAGCCTGCCAAGGCCCGCCGGATGCTCATGGCCGCGCTCAGCCACCCGCAGCCCGCCGTCGGTGTGGCCGATCTCACGTTGTCACCGTCCGACGCGACGGCCCTCATCGATCTGCTCCCCGACCCGCTCCCCCACGGTGATCCGGGCAACGAGTACGTCCTCGCGAACCTGTTGCTGACCACGCGCCGCTACGACGAAGCCGCTCACTACGCCGCTGGCTCGTTCAGTCGGTATCCGAACACACTGAGCGCAGCCATCGTCGCCCGGGCTGCGGGCGCGCTCGGTGACCAGGCGACTGCCATCGGCTGGCTCCGATCGGCGGCCGACGTCGGCACCTCGGCCGCCGGTCTCGCCACCACCATCGATCGTGCGCCCGAACTCGCCGAGCTCCGCGTCCACCCCGACGTGGTCGCGATCCGCCGCTCCCTCGCTCCCATCACCTGACCGCCCGTCGGCCCGCATCATCCACATTCCGGCAGATCGTGACGCTCAGCGTCAGGATCTCCAACATTTCGGTGGGCGGACGGTTGGAACGTGGGCCGGGTGAGGTGTGCGAACGGCGTCAGTCGAGGTGCGCAGGAAGGCGGCCGACGCCTGCGCCCCGTTTCACGTAGGCGAGGCCGATGCCTCCCTCCCCCGTGACACTCGTGACGACTCCCGCCTCGTTGCCGTCGACATCGTGCACGACATCGCCGACCGAGGCGCCATGAGCGAGATCGACGATGCGAAGCGAGCGCGGAGCGTCGGCACCGCGGGAGTCCATCCGCTCGACCAACTCCTGCCCGGGGTAGCACCCCTTCTGGAAGTTCACGGCCTGCAACACCACGCCCGTCGTCGCAGGGATGGTCGACCCGGGCTCGATCTCGGATCCCATGCGCGGCCATCCGGCACCGATACGTGCGAGTTCGTGTGCGATCGACGGCGACGGCACCGAGGCCTCCTCGAGCGATGTCTGGACGTCGACACGGATCTTGAACCGGTTGATGCGAGTGAGGAGCAACGCGCCGAAGCCGGCGTCGGTGTCGAGGACGAACACGTCGTCGTCGGTCCGACGGATGCGCGCCAGCGAGTCGATCTTGCCGGTCGGGTCGAGGACCAACGTCCAACGGGCCGCGCCGACGGCGAGGTCCCGGATCTCCTGGGCGATCTGCGACTGGAGATACGTCTGAGCGTCGGCACCCGACACCGTGATGGTGTCCCGCGCTCGGTCGTCGATGAAGGGGGCGGTCTGGGTGACGGCGTCGTCGGTGTTCACACCGTCAGTCTGCCGTGGCACACTGCGAACGACATGAGCGACGACGAGGCCATCTCCCCCGACTCGATCGACGGACCCGACGACGATCGTTCGCCACTCGATCAGCTCGCCGAGCGAGCGGTCGACGCACTGCTCGGACTGCTTCGACGGGCCAATGCACTGGCCGGCGGTGTGCTGATCTTCGCGTTCGTCGCCTGCGTCGGCAGCTATCTCCTCGGGATCGCTGCGCTCGACGGTGGCGCCCGCACCGCGTGGATCTTGCTCGGCGGGGTTGGCGTGATCGCCGGTATCGGCTCGGTCCTCGTCGCGATGTGGCGCCTGTCGATGGTGCGACGCGGGAGCGATGCGCTGGTCGGAGAGATCCGGCGGTTCGTCGGCGGCGACAACGACGCCGAGCGAACCGTCCTCGAAACCGTGGAGGTCACCGAAGTGTCAGCCGACGAGAGCATCGTCCAGGTCTCACGACAGTTCTTCTCGATGCGGGACGGCGTCGATCAGCAACGATCCGACTTCACGGAGCTGTCGATGGCGCTTCGTTCGCTGACGACGTTTCCCGGGCTGATGGCCTTGGCCGTCGTCACCGGGTTCGCGTTCGCACTCGTGTCGCTGATCTTCGTCCTGATCCTGATCTTCTAGGCGGACGTGCCCGCATCTCGTCGAGCCGCGGTCATCCGGCGGGCAGCAGGAATGGCCGCGAGCAAGGCCGCCGCCTTGTTGCGGCATTCGAGATCCTCGTCGTCAGGAACCGAATCGGCCACGATGCCGGCGCCCGCCTGCAGGCTGGCGACCGCGCCGTCGCCGGTGATGAACATCGTTCTGATCGCGATCGCAGTGTCGAGGTTGCCCGACCAGTCGACGTATCCCACGACACCGGCGTAGGGCCCACGCTTGACCGGCTCGAGCGAGTCGATGATCTCCATCGCCCGCACCTTGGGTGCACCGCTGACGGTCCCGGCCGGAAGCGTCGCACGGAGCACGTCGATCGGCCCGAGACCGTCAACCAGGTCACCCGAGACCTGCGACGTGAGGTGCATCACGTGGCTGTAGCGCTCGAGGGTCATCAGTTCGTCGACGGTCACCGTCCCGAACTTCGCGACACGGCCCACATCGTTGCGTGCGAGATCGACGAGCATCACGTGTTCGGCACGCTCCTTCGGGTGCTCGATGAGCTCCGCGGCCATCCGCCGATCGTGTTCGTCGGTGCGGCCACGCCGCCGTGTGCCGGCGATCGGCCGCGAGATCACCTTGCGATCGAGCAACTGCACCATCGGCTCGGGCGAGGAGCCGACGATGGTCAGTTCGGGATGCTTCACGAAGTACATGTAGGGCGACGGGTTGACCTGACGCAGGACTCGGTACACGTCGAACGGATCGGCGCCCAGCTCGAGGTCGTAGCGCTGGGCGAGCACGACTTGGAAGATGTCGCCGGCGACCACGTGCTCCTTCGCCACCTCGACAGCACGCTGGTAGACACCGTTGCCCATCGTCGACTCGAGCGTCGGCAGATCATCGTCGGGCGTGGGCGGCTCGACCGGGGTGTAGGCGAGCGGCTGGGCAAGGTCGCTCACCGCTTGCTGCACACGCTCCACGGCGGCGTCATAGGCGATGTCGAGATCCCGTGCGTCCATGCCCAGCGTGCGGACGCTCTCGATGAGATAGACACGTTGACGCCAGTGGTCGAAGGCCGCCAGTGAGCCGATGACCGACATCACGGCGTCGGGGTAGTCACGGTCGTCGATCGGGATGTCGGGCAGATGCTCGACCTCGCGGATCACGTCGTAGCCGAGAAAGCCCATCATGCCACCGTGGAGCGGAGGCAAGTCGTCGAACGTCGGGCTCGTGTACTGCGCAAGCAGCGCTTCCATCGCTGCGAGGATCCCGCGGTCGGTCGGAATCCCCCCGGGGAGCGGGCCGTCGAGTTCGACCCGGTCACCGCGAAGGACGAGCGTGGCCGACGGATTGCGCCCGACGAAGGAGAAGCGCGCCCACCGTTCGGCGCCCTCGACCGACTCGAGCAGGAATCCCGTTCCGTCGCCCACGAGTTTCGTGTACGCGGCGACGGGCGTCTCGAGATCGGCGAGCAGCTCGGTCCAGACCGGAACCACGCTGTGCTCTGCGGCGTGCTGGTGGAACTCCTCGCGGGAGGGGCGGAACCTCATCCGAACGACTGGAAGAAGCACGTGCGCTGGCCGGTGTGGCAGGCGCCAGCACCTTCCTGTTCGACCTTGAACAGCAAGGCGTCGGCATCGCAGTCGAAGTACGCCTCGCGGACGAACTGGCGGTCGCCGCTGGTGTCGCCCTTGCGCCACAGCTCCTGACGGCTCCGCGACCAGTAGACCATGCGGCCTTCCGCAAGCGTCATCGTCAGCGACTCGGCATTCATCCAGGCGAGCATCAACACCTCGCCGCTCTCGATGTCCTGGGCGATCGCCGTGACGAGTCCGTCGGCGTTGTACCTGACACCCGCCAACTGCTCCGCGGTCGCCTCGATGATGGTCGTCTCCGGCATCGGGTCATCCTACGAACCCGACCCGCGCCGGCCACCCCCATGCGTTTGTGTTGCTGTTCCGGCCGTCAGAACAGCCGGAAAAGCAACACAAACGGGAGCGCGGCCAGGATCAGAGGTAGAGGCCGGTCGACGCTTCGATGCGTTCGGCGGCGACCGCGTGGAGTTCTCGCTCGCGCAACATGATGTAGTCGCGGCCTTGGACCTCGACCTCGTAGCGGTCATCGGGGCTGAACAACACCTTGTCGCCGATCTCACACGAGCGAACGTTCTGACCCTGCGCCACCACGGTGGCCCAGACCAGCCGCTTCGCCATCTCGGCCGTCGCCGGGATCAGAATGCCCCCGGACGACTTCCGCTCCCCGTCGCCGGACGTGCTCACGAGCACGCGGTCGTTGAGCATCTTGATCGGGAGCTTGTCGTCGGGCTCAGCCATCAGCGGGCAGGGTACCGTCGGTTCGCATGAGCGCTCACGACGATCGTCGCGTCGACTTCGAGACAGCCGACGGCGTGCCGATCACCGGCGACATCATCGTCCCGCATCGACCGCATGCCGCCGCGATCGTGTGCCACCCGCATCCGCAGTTCGGCGGCAACCGTTTCAATCCGGTCGTCGACGCGCTCCATCGGGCCCTGCCGACCGTCGGGGTCGCCTCGCTCCGCTTCGACTTCCGCGCCGACTTCGACGACGGGCTCGGAGAACGACTCGATGCGGAGGCCGCATTCGACGAAGTCGCACGTTCGGTGCCCGACGTGCCCCGTCTCGTGTGCGGCTACTCGTTCGGGGCGATGATCGCGCTCGGTCTCCACGACGCCGAGATCGCGGGGAAGATCTTGATTGCTCCCCCATTCGGCCACATCGCGGTCGAGCCGGGCACCCTGGTTCCGACGCTGGTCCTCACCCCCGCCCACGACCAGTTCGCACCTCCGGACGTGGCGCGTCCGATCGTCGACTCCTGGCCCGGTGCGGACTTCGAGGTGATCGAGATGGCCGACCATTTCGTCGCCGACCGGACGGGCAGTGTCGCCAGCCGCGTGACGGCGTGGGTCAGCGACCGATGGCCGCCTCGATCTCCGCTTTGACCTCGTCGGTGATCAGTGGGATCACATCGACGGCTTCGAAGTTCTGTACGACCTGGGAGACCTTCGACGCACCGGTGATCACCGACGACACCATCTCGTGCTTGGTCGCCCAGGCCAGGGCGAGCTGGGCCATCGTGCAGCCGAGTCGATCGGCGATCGGGCGGAGCTTCTCGACGCGGGCGATCGCATCGCCGTCGGACAGCCGGTCCTGGAGCCACTCGTACCCCGCCAACGCTCCGCGCGAGTCCTCCGGGATCCCGTCCTTGTACTTGCCGGTCAGCAAACCTGAGGCGAGCGGGCTCCAGATGGTGTTGCCGTAGCCGTAGTCGGCCGTGATCCTGGCGTACTCGCGCTCGACCTTCTTGCGTTCGAGGAGGTTGTACTGGCTCTGCTCGGTGACGGGAGCGTGCCATCCGTGGCGCTGTGCGATCTCGATCGCGGCGCGGATCTCGTCGGCGGACCATTCGCTGGTGCCCCAGTAGAGCGCCTGACCGGCGTCGATGATGTCGCTCATCGCACGAACGGTCTCCTCGATCGGCGTGTTCGGATCGGAACGGTGGCAGTACAGGACGTCGACGAAGTCGTGCTGGAAACGCTCCAGCGAACCGTCGATCGCATGCATCAGGTACTTGCGGTTGAGGGTGTTGCGCATGTTCGGCACGTCGCCGTGGATACCCCAGTAGACCTTGGTGGTCAGCACATACGACCAACGCGGCCAGCCGAGTTCACGCAGTGCGTGACCCATGATCTCCTCGCTCTTGCCGCCCGCGTAGGCCTCGGCGTTGTCGAAGAAGTTGCAGCCGGCATCTCCGGCGGCGGCAATGCACTCGACCGCAGCGTTGTTGTCGATCTGGGTGTCGAACGTGACCCAGCTGCCGAAGCTGAGAATGCTGACCTGCAGGCCGCTGTTGCCGAGGCGGCGGTATTCCATGTTCGGGTTGACGGTGGGTTGAGCCATGACGGCGACCGTATCCAACCCGACCGGCACTCAAACGGTCGGGATGGCACCTGTGGCGCGATCAGCCGCGATCTGATCGGCCATCGTTGCCAGCACTTGACCGCGCAGCTTGCCGACGGTGCCACGGTACGCACCCGGGTGAAGGCCCGCGAACTGCGCAGCGCGCGTCACGGCGGTCTCGAGAACTTCGTCGACCGGGACCACCTCGTCGAGGTACCCGACGTCGACTGCCGTTGCAGCATCGGTGATGCGAGCGGTGGCGACGGACCGCTGGAGGTGGCGGTTGCTCAGCCGGGCGACGGCGATCGTGAACGCCCAGTCGGGCAGCACCATGCCGATCGCGACCTCGTTGAGCCCGATCTTGCAGTCGATGTCGGCACCCACCCGCACGTCGCAGCCGAGCAGCACGAGTGCACCGGCGGCCAAGGCATGTCCGGTGCACGCAGCGACGACGGGCACGCTCGCGCCGTACAGACGACGGACCAGCTCGCCGCCGTCGGAGACGAGGTCGGACATCGCTGCCAGGTCGCCGGCGCGCATGACCGTCAGGTCGAAACCGGCGCTGAACTTGCCGTCACGACCGTGGATGACGAGCGCCGTGACGCCGTCGTCGCCTTCGGCCTCGTCGACTGCGGCCAACACCCCGGCGATGATGTCCTTCGACAGTGCGTTGGCTTTGCCGTCGTCGATGTGGCACACCAGGACCCCACCGTCGCGTCGCTCCGTCGAAACCGCATCTGTCGTCATCCGCCGCACCGTACTCCGCGACCCCGCCGCGATGAGATGTGAGAGCGACGGCCACTCTCATCTCCCACCGGAAGGCATCGTCGGGTTCGAGCGGGGAGATGTGGGCTCGGTCGAACGGGCGGTCAACTCGGACGAACGGCGATACCCGCAGCGGTCATCACGGTCTTCGCCTCGGCGACGGTGTGTTCGCGGAAGTGGAAGATCGAGGCCGCCAGCACAGCGTCGGCCCCGCCACGCTGCACGCCTTCGGCGAGGTGATCGAGCGTGCCCACGCCGCCGCTCGCGATGATCGGGACGTTCACCGCGTCGGCCATCGAGCGCGTCAGTTCGATGTCGAAGCCCTCACGCGTCCCGTCGCGATCCATCGATGTGACGAGGAGCTCCCCGGCGCCGAGTTCGACTGCACGCCGCGCCCACTCGAGGGCATCGATACCCGTCGGGGTGCGACCTCCGTGGAGGTAGACCTCCCAACCGCCACCGTCGTCCGCAGACCGCCGTTTTGCGTCGATCGCGCACACCACGCACTGATTGCCGAACACCGCAGCGATCTCGGCGATCAACTCGGGGCGTTCGACCGCGGCGGTGTTGACGCTCACCTTGTCGGCACCCGCCTGGAGCATCGTCCGAGCGTCTTCGAGCGTCCGGATCCCGCCACCGACGGTGAACGGGATGTACACCTGGTCGGCGACGGAGCGCACCATGTCGACCGTGGTCTGACGGTTGTCGCTCGATGCGGTGATGTCGAGAAAGACGAGTTCGTCGGCGCCCTCGAGGTCGTAGCGCGCTGCCAACTCCACCGGATCACCCGCATCGCGGAGATCGACGAAGTTGGTGCCCTTCACGACGCGTCCCGCCGTGACATCGAGACACGGGATCACACGCGCGGTCTTCACGACAGCGCCTTCAACGCATCGGCAACCGTGAAACGACCCTCGTAGATCGCCTTGCCCGTGATGATCCCGCCGAGCCCCGGGATCGCGGCGAGGCGCTCGATGTCGGCCAGGTCGGCAACTCCCCCACTCGCGATCACCGGAGCGCCCGCCACCTCGGCCGAGCGCGTCAGTCCGTCGACGTCGGGGCCCGCGAGCATCCCGTCGCGCCCGATGTCGGTGATCACGAACACGGCCGCAGTCGGAAACAAGGCGTACGCATCATCGAGGTGCAGCCCGCTGCCCTCGGTCCAGCCGTGCACCGAGATCTCGCCCACGCGATGGTCGAGGCCCACGGCGACGGACACCACCTGGCTCGCCTCGGCGACGAGTGCGGGATCGGCAACGGCGGCCGAACCCATCACCACGCGTTCGACCCCGGCATCGGCGAGTTGACGGGCGTCATCGACCGAACGGACCCCGCCACCGGTCTGGACCTTCGCCGCCGACCGCACGGCGCGTGCGATCGATTGGATGATCGGCCGATTGACCGGGTCGCCGGACTTGGCTGCGTCGAGGTCGACGATGTGGATCCAGGTGGCCCCTGCCTCGGCGAAGCTCTGGGCGACAGCCACAGGGTCGTCGCCGTAGACCGTCTCGTCGGCATAGTCACCCTGACGCAACCGAACGACCTGGCCACCGCGGAGGTCGATCGCTGGATACAACTCGATCATCAGGACTCCAGGGTGCCGGCACAGGTCCGGACGAAATTGGCGAGCAGCGCCAAGCCCGGACGGCTCGACTTCTCGGGGTGGAACTGCGCGGCAAACACGTTGCCCAGACGGAACGCGGCGTTCAGCGTGGAGCCGTACTCGACCGTGGCCGCCACGACCGATGGATCGTCCGGAACACCATGGAGCGAGTGCACGAAGTAGACCCACGCCTCGTCTCCCAGACCCTGCAGCATCGGGTCGTCGGGCAGCAGGAAGTCCAGACGATTCCACTGCATCTGCGGAATCTTCGGCCCGGGCGGGATCCACACGACCGTTCCGGGAATGATGTCGAGCCCGGCCGCCGCCGGGTCCTCGTCGGAGCGGGTGAACAGCATCTGCATACCGACGCAGATCCCGAGGAACGGGCGACCCGAGGCAACGGCGGCGTGTGCCGGATCCTCGAGGCCCGCCGACCGGAGCGCGTCCATGCAGGCACCGAACGCTCCGACCCCCGGAAGCACCACACCCGACGCGTCAGCGATCAGCGCCGGATCACGGGTCAGTCGCGCGTCGGCGCCGCCCTTCTCGAGCGCCTTCTGTGCGGAGTGGAGGTTCCCGATCCCGTAGTCGAGCACTGCGATCAGTGGAGCGGCCTCCCCCGTCACAGCACACCTTTGGTCGACGGCACTCCGGAGGCGTCCTCGACGCGAACGGCGTCACGGAGCGAGCGGGCGAGCCCCTTGAAGGTCGCTTCGATGATGTGATGGGTGTTGCGGCCACGGACCATCTCGACGTGGAGCGTGATGTTGGCAGCGGTGGCGAACGACGTGATGGCGTGTTCGGCCAGCTGCGGATCGAACGCCGGTTGACCGAGCGGCAACGACTCGGGGATCTCGACGTGCCACTCGACGTGCGGGCGCCCGGAGAGGTCGAGCGCGATGTCGATCAGGGCCTCGTCGAGCGGGTAGCGACCGCTCGCGAATCGGCGCACACCGGCCTTGTCGCCGAGCGCCTCGGCGAAGACCTCGCCGAGCGTGATCGAGACGTCCTCGACGGTGTGATGGGTGTCGATCTCGATGTCTCCGTCGGCCTTCACGGTCAGGTCGAACCCTCCGTGGCGCCCGATCTGATCGAGCATGTGGTCAAAGAACGGAATGCCGGTCGAGATGTCGGTGACGCCGGTTCCGTCGAGGTCGATCGAGATCTCGATCGAGGTCTCCTTGGTCGTACGGGTCCGTGAGGCGGTGCGGGTCATGATCAGACTTTCACAGTGTCGGCATGGGGTCGGCGAGTGCGTCGGCGAGTGCGTCGAGGAAACGGTCGTTCTCGTCGGGCGTCCCGACGGTGACCCGCAGGCAGTTGTCGAGTCGCGGCCAGCTCGAGCAGTCACGAACCAGCACGCTCCTGTCGACGAGGGCGTGCCACACGGCTCGTCCCTCGGCGCTGGTGGGACGGAACAGGACGAAGTTCGCGCCGGACTCGAAGACGTCGACTGCGAGGTTGCGAAGGGCTGCGCTGATCCGATCACGCTCAGACACGAGCATGGCGACACGTTCGTTCATCTCGTCGACGTAGCGCAGCGCGACGCGACCGGCCAGCTGCTTGACGGCGTCGAGGTGGTAGGGCAGCACGACCTTGTCGAGCTCGGCGACGAGCCACGTCGGCCCGATCAGGTAGCCGAGCCGGGCGCCGGCCATCGACCAGGTCTTGGAGAAGGTCCGGGTGACGACCAACGGCCGCGACTCGTCGACCATGTCGAGTGCCGACCAGGTGGCGAACTGTGCATACGCCTCGTCGACGACGACGAGGCCCGGCGCCGACGCGAGCAACTGCTCGACTCGCTCCCGAGGTTCGACGAGCCCCGTCGGGTTGTTCGGCGAGGTGAGAAAGACGACGTGCGGTCGGGTTTCGGCGAGTACCCGGTCGACCTCGACCGGATCGAGTGTGAAATCGGCGCCGCGTTCGCCTTCGACGACGGTCGCACCCGTGACCCGGGCGATCTGTGCGTGCATCTGGTAGGTCGGCTCGAACGTGACGACCGTACGCCCCGGCCCGGCATAGGCGAGCAACACCGTCTGGAGCACCTCGTTCGAGCCGTTCGCCACGAACACCTGCCCGGGATCGCAGCCGTGGAGTGCGGCGATGTCCGTTCGCAGCGCGAGCGCAGCCCGGTCCGGGTATCGATTCCACTCGACTCGGCTCATCTCGGCCGCGAGTGCGTCGCTGAACCCGTCGGGCGGCGCGAACGGCGATTCGTTCGTGTTCAGCCGAACGTCGACCTCGACCTGGGCGGAGTGGTATCCCTCCAGCGCGCGCAGGTCGTCACGAACGGGGATCACGGCGCCTGATGCTACCGATGGTGTCGGCGTCCGGCGTGGGCGGTTTGGGCGCTACCGTCGCGGCCATGGCCGGATCGACGGAGTCCACCGCACACGAACTGGCGACGATCGCCGACAACATCGGGCAGTACCGAGCACGGGTTGCTGCGCTCGCCGAAGCCCACATCGGCACCGACCGAGACGACTTCGTCAGTGCGATCCACGAAGCCGAACGCCAGATCCGTAGTGCCGAGCGCGGCCTGCAGCGCGCCGTGAAGACCGCCGGCTGAACGACGAGGCGAGCGAATGCGGCGACGGCCCCTCCGAAGAGAGGCCGTCGCTCGGCGCGACGCCGGGCGGCGGATCCCAGCAGTCGCACAATCCAGGTGGCGGGAACCTGGAGACCTTGACGCTACTCGGGCACGAGTGGAGTCCGCAAGGACCCGACGGCTGACGCCCACGGCGATACCGTGCGGTTCGTGAGGCGCCTCGAAATCCTACGCGACATGCGCGACGACGACATCGCCGAAGTGACGTCGCTCCTCGACGCTGCCGCGCGGGCCGACGGGCGTCGCCCACTGTCCGATCACCTCTACCTCGACCTCGTGAGCGGTGGCGACGACGGGTTCGCCGGACTCGTCGCATGGGAGCCGGGCCACGAGCACCCCGTGGCGTACGCCCAGGTCTCCACGGGCAACGACACCCACGTGTTCGAGCTCGTCATCCATCCGCACCACCGCTACGACATGGCGACGATCGGCCCCGAGCTGATGGACGCGGCGCTCGACGTGGTCCGCTCCGAGGGGGGAGGCCTCGTCAACTGGTGGGTCTACGAGCCCACGTCGGCTCACGAGGCGCTCGCCGACGCTGCGGGCATGACACCCGACCGGCGGCTGTACCAGATGCGGCGGAGCCTCCCGACCGAACGCCACGCGACGATCGAGACACGGGCGTTCGCCCCCGGCGCCGATGACGAGGTGTGGTTGTCGGTCAACAACAGGGCGTTTGCGAACCATGCCGAGCAAGGTGGCTGGACGCTCGAGACGTTCCGGCGGCGGCAACAGGAGGCCTGGTTCGACCCCGAGGGTTTCCGGATGTACGAGCAAGGTGGGCGCGTCGCCGGCTTCTGCTGGACGAAGGTCCATCGAGCGGGCGACGGGTTGACCGACCCCGACCATCGAGGTGATCTCGGCGAGATCTACGTGATCGCTGTCGACCCCGACTTCGGTGGACAGGGCCTCGGCTCCGAAATGACGCTGGCCGGGCTGGACCACCTGGCATCGCTCGGCATCGAAACCGCGCTGCTCTATGTCGACGCCGCGAACGATGCTGCCGTGGCGATGTATCGGCGCCTCGGGTTCGAGCTGCACTCGACGAACGCCGCGTTCGTGACCGAGGTCGAAGACCGGCCCGGCCCCCTTCCCGACCAGCTGGGGACCTGCTGATGTTGCCGACCTGGAGTGTCGCCGATGTCCATGAGAGCTTCGAGGCACGATCATTCCTCGTCGCCAAGGAGCGGGCGGGCGCCGATGTCGACCGACTGATCATGCTCTTCGACGAGCACGGGATCCGCTCGACCGGACACCGGACGGCGACCTCGGAAGACGGCACCGCTGCCGACATCGTGATCGCCGAGTACAACCGCGTCGCCGCGCAACTCGACGTACTGGTCGCCTACATCTACGCATCGGTGTCCACCGACACCCGCGATGCCTCCGCCCGGGCCGAGTTGAGCGAGATCGAACCGATCGAGTCCCGACTCCGCCCGTTGCTGGCCCGCCTCGCCGACTGGGTCGGGTCATTCGACCTCACCGATCTCGTCGGCGTCAGCGCGGCGGCGACCGAGCACCTCGGACCGCTCAGCCGGCTCGCGGCGCGGGCCGGCCATCAGATGTCGGAGGCCGAGGAGCACCTGTACGCGGAACTGTCGACCACGGGAACCGGAGCATGGGCCCGACTCCAACGTGAGGTGACCTCACAACTCTCGGTCGAGGTCGACCTTCCGGACGGCGCCGAGATCCTGCCGCTCACAGCCGTCCGCGGTCTCGCCACCGATCCGGTCCCGGAGGTTCGACGCGCCGGCTACTGCGCCGAACTGCAGGCGTGGCCGACCATCGAGGTCCCGATCGCAGCTGCGATGAACGCGATCAAGGGCGAGGCGAACGCCGTCAACCGTCGTCGCAACTGGGCGTCGCCGCTCGATGCGTCGCTCTTCGCGAACTCCGTCAGCCGGACGACGTTCGATGCGATGCACGCAGCCGTGTCCGCGTCGCTCCCCGATTTTCGACGCTGGATGCGGGCGAAGGCGACGCTGCACGGCCACGACGGCCCGCTGCCGTGGTGGGACCTCGTCGCACCTGCTCCCGTCAGCTCCGGTGAAGTGTCGTGGAACGACGGACTCGACGTGGTCCGCACCGCGTTCGGCGAGTTCAGCCCGACGCTGGGCGGGCTCGTCGATCGGGCGATCGATGAGCGGTGGATCGACGCCGAAACGCGCGACGGCAAGACGGGCGGGGCGTTCTGCCTGCCCTTCGTCGGCGATCGCTCGCTCGTTCTGCTCAACTGGTCGGGTTCGGCCGAATCGACCCAGACCACCGCCCACGAACTCGGACACGCCTACCACAACACGACGCTGGCCCAGCGCACCGCGCTCCAGCGACGGCTCCCGATGGCGCTCGCCGAGACGGCGTCGATCTTCTGCGAAACGTTGGTCGTCGAAGCAGGCCTGGCCCGCCTCGACGGCCCCGGACACGAAGCCGAACGGCTCGCATTGCTCGATGTCGACCTTCAGGGCTCGAACCAGGTCGTGGTCGACATCCGCTCACGGTTCTGCTTCGAAACCGAACTGTTCGCCCGGCGGCAGCGCCGCACACTGGGGGCGGCCGAGCTGTGCGAGATGATGAACGACGCGCAGTCCGATGCCTACGGCGACGGGCTCGACCACGCCACCGCACACCCCTACATGTGGTTGCTCAAGTCGCACTACTACGGCTCGCACTTCTACAACTGGCCGTACACCTACGGTCTGCTGTTCGGCCTCGGTCTGTTCGCCCGCTATCAGGAAGACCCGGAACACTTCCGCATCGGCTACGACACGCTGCTCTCCCGCGCCGGCATGGACACGGCCGAAGAACTCGGTGCCGCGTTCGGCCTCGACGTCACCGACGAAGGGTTCTGGACCGCCAGCCTCGACGTCGTTCGCGCCCGCATCGACACCTACATCACGCTCGCCGAGCAGTTCGCGTGACCTCCATGCCCACGACGCGATACGACCTCGGCCGAAGCGAGTTCGGGACGCTCCTCGACGGCGAACCGCGGTACCGGCTCGACCAGGTCTGGGCCGGTCTCTACGAGCAGCTGGCCGACCCGGCGGACATCACCAATCTCCCCAAAGCGCTGCGGGCGCGCCTCGACGAGGAGCTCCCGCTCGCGCTCGACCTCGTGACCGAGTCGGTCAGCGACAAGGGCGACACCGTCAAGTTCCTGTGGGAACTCGACGGTGGAAGCCGCGTCGAAACCGTGCTGATGCTGTATCCCGACCGCGCCACCGTCTGCGTGAGCAGCCAGGCCGGCTGCGCGATGGCGTGCGGGTTCTGCGCCACCGGCCAGGCCGGCTTCACGCGGCATCTCACCACCGGCGAGATCGTCGAACAAGTCGTCCGTGCCGCCCGCACGGCAAAGTCGAGTGGGCGACGGGTGAGCAACATCGTGTTCATGGGGATGGGCGAACCGATGGCCAACCTCGATCGCGTCTGGGCCGCCACCGAGCGGATCCACGGTGACATCGGGTTGTCCGCTCGCCACATCACGATCTCCACCGTCGGGATCGTGCCGGGAATCCGCGCCTTGAAGGACCTTCCCCTCCCGGTGAACCTCGCGGTGTCGCTCCATGCTGCCAACGACGAGCTGCGCAACGAGCTGGTCCCCATCAACAAGCGGTACCCGATCAACGATCTGCTCGATGCCTGCGCCGAGTACCTCGAGGTCAAGAACCGGCGGGTCAGTTTCGAATGGGCGATGATCGACGGCGTCAACGATCGCGAGTCCGACGCCGAAGAGCTGGCCGAGCTGTGCTGGAAGCTCCGTCCGAGCGCCCACGTCAACCTCATCCCGCTCAACCCGACACCCGGGTATCCGACGCTGCGGCACGCCACTGAAGCGCGTGCACCAATTCCGGGATCGGCTGGAGGAGTTGGGGGCGAACGCCACCGTTCGCCGGAACCGCGGCACCGACATCGACGCCGCGTGTGGCCAGCTCGCGGCCGGCCAGGCCGTGACGCTCACCACCAAGCGGTCTCGCGGCGACCGGTCGGCCTAGCCTCGGGTCTCCCGGTCGGCATACCTCGGGTTCGCGACACTGAGCCGGTCCTCGACATCGGCGCGTACCACGGCCCGTACGGCGTCGAGGCGGTCGTCGAGGTCGCCGGCGCGGATCGGCCCGCGCGAGTTCGGCGTCGTCGGCCATGCCCAGCGAGGCGAGCCGTTCACGATGTGCGAGCTCTTGCGCAGCGCCGAGTGCGAGTTCCCGTTCGACAGTCGCCAGCACATTCGCTGCCACGCGTGCGTGGAACCGCAGACGGCCCTCGGTGGAGGACATCACGTCGCGTTCGAGCCACTCGCGGACCGCTTCGAGCAGCTCAGCCGACGTGGGTGCTCCGTGCAGACTCACCAGCGGCCCTCGAGCGCGAGGAAGAGGTCGTGTTCGTTTTCGCACACGCGCCGGCCGATCGCTGCCAGTTCGTGACTGCGGGCCGCGCCGCTGAGATGGACGCTCGCCTGCAGGATGCACATGATCGCCCACTTCCAGGTACCGAGCACCTCCCACCACCGCACGACGTCGGCGTCGACCTCGTGGCCGCCGGCAGCCGTGTACCCCGAGAACAGTTCGTCGTACTCGCCGAGACCGGCGACGGGTGGCCGCTGACCGAATCGCCACGCCTTCACGCACAGCCAGCCGAGGTCCTCCATCGGGTCGCCGAGATGAGCGAGCTCCCAGTCGATCACCGCGCGGAGTCCGTCGTGGCCGACGATCAGATTGCCGAGCCGGAAGTCGCCGTGGACGACCACGGGCTCGACCGGTGGTGGTCGATGGTCGATCAACCAGCGGCGCACCAATTCGAGCATCGGCTGGGGGCTCCCGGTTCCGGCGGCGATGGCGTTGTCCAGCACCTCGGTGTAGTAGGCGATCGGGTCGACGGGCTCCAGCCCCTCGACCGGTTGCATCGAGTGCACGGCGGCGAGCGCGCTCCCCAGTTGCGCGGTCAGCACCGTCCGGGCATGGGCGAATTCGTCGTCGCGCTGCAGCTTGCGGGCGATCGTCTCGCCGTCGATCGCTTCGAGCACCATGAAGGCCGATCCTTCGTCGCCGTGGTCGGTGGCGATGAGCTCGGGCGCCGGAACTCCCGCCGCGCCCGCAGCTGCCACCACGCGGGCTTCGATCATCATGTCGCGCTCGTCACCGGCACGTTGGCGTTGCACGATACGCGGGACACCGTCGGCGGTGAATCGCCACGTTTCGCGAGACGCGCCGCCGGACAGCCTGGTCAGGTCGGCGATCTCCGCCCCGTCGAGCCGACTGGACAGCAGGACAGCGAGATCGTCGGCGCCGCTCATCGACGTCGAGCCTGGCAGATCAGCAGCCGGCGGCTCGTACCGTGGGATACGGGTTGACCGGTCGCCCGCCACCGGGGTGCACCTGGAAGTGCAGGTGCGGTGTGGAGTACTTCGCGTTGCCGGTGTCGCCGTTGTAGCCGATCAGTTCGCCTTGGAAGACCCGGCGACTGCCGCCGACGTAGCTGTCGAGGTGGGCGTAGTAGTAGCGATTGCCGTTGTCGCCGGCGAGCGAGATGGCGTTGCCGCCGAGACGGTTGGACTTGAAGGTGACGACGCCACTGATGACGGCGTAGATCGGCAGGCCTCGTGGCGCGATCATGTCGACACCCTCGTGGCGGCGTCCCCCGGAGCGTGGAGCGCCCCAGGTGTCGCCGTATGCGGAGCCGGGCATCGGACAGATGATTGCGTCGACGTAGCCGGCGCCGGTGTTGATGGCACCCGGCCCGTTTCCGCCGCCGCCGCCGCCGGTTCGACCGCCGCTGGTACCACCGGATCCGCCACTGTTCTCGGGAATCGTCGTCTCGGGTGGCAGCGTCTCGGCGGTCGTGGTTGCCGGTGCGGTGACGACGTTGCCGTCGGCGTCGGTGGTGGGCGGGGCGTCGTCGGGGACCGTCGTGGCCGGAGGTTCGGTCAACGGGGGCACGACGAGCCCGGGGTTGGGCTGTGCTCGCGCCGCTGCTTCGGCCTCGATCCGTTGCTGTTCCTCGATCGCGGCGCGTTCGGCGGCGATCTGGGCTGCGAGCGCCTGCTGCACCGCTTCGTCCTGCAGCCGCTCCTCTTCGATCCCCCGCAGCCGCTCCACCTCGTCGAGTGCGATGGTCTCGAGGCGTGCAAATTCCTCCCGCTGAACCTCAATCTCTCGTTGACGGTCAGCCACGTCTGCTTGCGTCTCACGCAGCGCTTTGTCGGCGGCGTCGTACTGGTCGAGCGTGTCGGCACCTGTGTTGGTCAGGATGTCGACGAACACCTCGGCCTGAATCTGATCTTGAGGTTCAGACACATCGGTGAGCAGGGGAATCCCTTCGGTACCGCTTTCGACATACCGTGACAGCGCCACGAGCTCGACCTGACCTCGAAGCTCGTCGACGGTCGCCTGGAGCTGGGTTTCCTGCACCTCGAGGCCCGCGAGATCGTCTTCGAGACCATCGAGTACCGACTCGGCCTCGAAGTACGCGTCGGCGGCGGCGTTGGCCTGGGCGCGGGCGTCTTGGATCTCCCGCGCCGCCTTCTCGGCGGGGGTCTCGCTCTGGGCCGACACTCCACTCGGCAGCAAGGTCGCGGCGAGGACGGCCGCGATCAGGACGGCACCATGCCGACGCCAACGCTGGGCGCGCGAAGACGACGATCGTGAATCGGGTTTGCCCATCGAGAAAATCCTAGCTCTCGTTGCAGTTTGGTTACGGTCATTCATCGACAGTTTCTCTCGTCCACTTGAGGCTGATTCGCTCTCCATGTGATCGCGCCTCCCGTCCTCCACGTCGAGGGCATCGTGCTGCGCCGCGACGGGGTGACGATCCTCGACGGCGTCTCGCTGTGCATCGAGGCCGGCCAGCGGTGGGTGATACTCGGCCCGAACGGTTGCGGCAAGACGAGCCTGATGCGCGTCATGGCGATGTACGACCATCCGACCGCCGGTTCCGTCGACGTCCTCGGCGAACGGCTCGGCCGCACCGACGTCCGCGAGCTCCGGCGGCGAATCGGGTACATGTCGGCGGCGTTCGGTGACCAACTCCGCCGCGATCTGATCGCGCACGATGTCGTCCGCACCGCACGTCACGCCGCCCTCGAGCCCTGGTGGCACCGCTACGAGCCGGCCGACGACACCCGCGCCGACGAGTGCCTGCACGAGCTCGGCGTCGGGCACCTTCGGGATCGGCGCTTCGGGACCCTGTCGTCGGGCGAACAGCAACGGGTCCTGCTCGCGCGCACGATGATGAACAGCCCCGACGTGATCCTGTTGGACGAACCATCCGCACGCCTCGACCTCGGCGGACGCGAACAGCTCGTCGCCACGCTCGCCGGTTTGGCGAACGACCCGACGACTCCCCCGTTCGCCATGGTCACGCATCACGTGGACGAGATCCCACCGGGTGTCACCCACGCCGCGTTGATGCGAGCCGGGCGCATCAGCGTGCAGGGTCCGGTCGCCGAGGTGCTCACCGCCGACGGGCTCAGCCGCTGCTTCGACACGCCACTCCGGCTCGAACGTCGCGACGACGGCCGCTTCAGCGCGTGGGGCGCCTGACCGATCAGGTGACCAGGGCGAGCAACGCGTCGCTCCCCCGACGCACCTGATCGTCGAGCACCTTCTCCAGCACCGGGCCGGCCCAGAGCGATCCGCCGTAGGCCAGCGTCATGGTGAGCGTCGTCTCGACAGGATCGGCTCCATCGGTGACGAGTTCGGCCCGCAGAGTCCACGGCGAGTGTCGCCGACCGTCGTCTTCGCTGCGCTCGAACACCGCGAGGCGGTCGATTTCGTGGTGCGTCCGGCGCATCCGCAGTCGTTTGGAGCGCGCAAAGGGGCCGACCGTCGCGCGCAGCTCGACCGACCAGGCAAGCGAACCGTCGGGTTCGGCGGTGAGCGGTCGGACATCGTGGATCAGCGGCATCCACGCGGGATACGCATCGAGGTCGCCGACGTGGCGGAACAGCACGCCCGGAGCGACCGGCGCGACCAGTTCACGGATGATCTCCACGGTGATCAGCCTGGTCGACCCGGCCGACCCGCGCCACGGAAGGCACGGGACAGCAGTGGGCTCCGGGCCGACAACAAGCCGTCGAGGTCGTCGGCGTCGTCGAAGCTCGGGGTCCATTGTTCGGCGGGGTCGGAGACAGCACCGTCCGAACCGTCCGTCGTCGTGTGGCGGTCCGTTGCGGCGACGGACGTCTCCGTCGCCGTCGGCACCGCGGGTTCGAGTTCGGGTTCGGGTTCGATCGGCTCCCGTGGAAGCAGTCCCCCGAGTTCGAGCTGTTGGGAGTCGTCGCTGGCGGCACTCGACCCGGTGCGCCGACGCGCGCGACGCCCGACACGTTCAGCGCGCGACGGTGGGCGGAACAGATGCAGCTCGGGGTCGCGAAGATCGTCGAGCGTCCAGCCACGCGGCACGACCATCGAATCGCCGTGACGTTGACAGAGCACGCCACCGGCCGGCGACGTCGACTCGCGCAGGATGTCGAGCCAGAACACCAGGTCCTCGGTGCGCATCCCGTACGCGACTGCAGCGTTCTCCGAACACCCCGGTCGTTCGCACAGCCTGCCCATCGCTGGCCAAGCGTAGTGCGGATGCATGTTGCAAGCAGGGACGATGCTTCGGCCCATGCCGGACCCGCGCCCAATGAGTAACGCTGAGCCCCCTGTTGAGCAACGCTCGGTTGACGCCGCGTCCGTACGTTCGGAATCGTGCTCAACGAACCTCACACTCATGCGAGCCCACACCCAGTCGACATCGTTGCGATCGGAGCGTTCATCCCGCTCACCGGTCGTGCACGTTGCTCGGACGGGTCCGGCACCCTCGCCCATCTGTTCTTCTCCGACGACGACCTCGACGTCGCCCGAGCCAAGGCGATCTGTCGGTCGTGTCCGTTGCGTGTCGAGTGCCTGGACGGGGCACTCACACGCAACGAGTCGTACGGCGTGTGGGGCGGCGTCCTGCTGATCGACGGCGAGCCCACGCGGTTCGCCAAGCGTCGCGGGCGCCCACCCACACACCGGATCGAGACGATCGCCGACGAGGTCCCGATCCCCGCACACCTCGTCGCCTGACGAGTCGCGATTCGGATCGCACCGGATAGCCTCGAGCGTCCACGCGGCCTCCGGGCCGTCATGGGCGCATAGCTCAGTTGGTTAGAGCGCTGCCTTCACACGGCAGAGGTCAGGGGTTCGAATCCCTTTGCGCCCACCACCCTGACCAGGGGTTTCTCGACAGCGAGGAACCCGTTCGCTCCCGTCGATCGCGAACGACCTCTGCCGGAGCACAGGCGGACCGCTGGTCCGACCGCCCGTCGATCACGTCGTGACCGAACGGTTACCGTGCTGTATGCCCAACGTCCGTCACCCCACGAGCGAGCACCGGCGATCGATCGAGGACAGCCTTCGCTGGCGTGACTTCGAGCATCGGCCGGACGACATCTTCATCAGCACCCCACCGAAGAGCGGCACCACGTGGATGCAGGGCATCGTGTCGTCGCTGTTGTGGCCGGCCGGTGACGCGCCCGATGATCGCACCGGGCGGAGCCCGTGGATCGACGCCCGGTTCACGCCGATCGACACCCTGCTCGCCCATCTCGATGGTCAGGAACATCGTCGGTTCATCAAGACCCATTCGCCGGCGGACTGCGTGCCGATCTTCGAGGAGTGCAAGTACGTCACGGTGTACCGGGACGGGCGGGACGCGCTGATGTCGTGGGCGAATCATCGCGGCGCCATGAGACCGGAGCTGATCGAGTTGCTGAACGCGAGCGGCGCCGACGAGGGCCTCCATCCGTTGTCTCCGTGGGACGGTGACATGGACGAGCTGTTCGACCAGTGGTCGAACGACTGCTCACCGATCACGCACCTCGCATCGTGGTGGCCGCTGCGCGGCGAGGGGTTCGCCTACTTCGTCCACTACAACGATCTCAAGGCCGACCTCGAGGGCGAGATGCGGCGACTCGCCGCCTTTCTCGACATCGAGGTTCCCGAGCACCTCTGGCCGCAGACCGTCGATCGATGTGGGCTGTCGGAGATGCGCGAGGAGGCTCGCAGCAGCGGACGAGTCAACATGATCTTCGAGAACGGCGCAGACGCGTTCTTCCACAAAGGCACGAACGGCCGGTGGCGCGACGTGCTGACGCAGGAACAACTCGACCGCTACGACGCCCTGGTCGCTGACGGTCTGCCGGCCGACGCCGCGCGGTGGCTCGGATCCGGCTCCCTCGCCACCGGCACGAGGCCCCACGAGTCGTAGAGCGGTACAGCGCGACGCCCGATCGAACTCTCGCGGGCAGTGTGTGGGCTCAGCTCGGAGACGATCCTGAGGAGCGCTCCACGCACGCGACACCCATCCCTTGCCGATCCTGGTACGCGGTCCACCCGTTCGAACACACCCGATCGAACGCGATGAACTGGCGAACGACCAGGTCGCCCTCGCCCGAACACGACACCTCGCCGACGAGGTTGTTGGCGAGCACTTCGACACAGTCGCCGTTGCGCAGGATCCCGTCGGGAGCACTGGGTTCGCCGGGTTCGCTGAACTGGGCGAGCACGACGATGCCGACGATCGCGATGACGCTGAAGAACGTGAGCGACCGCCACGGGATGCGCGCCGGACCGTCGGGATGCTGATAGCGCCACTCCCGCATGGCCTCGTCTCCGGGCTCGTCGGACGGTGGGGCCACCGGGTCACCCCCGGTCGAGGTGGCGCTCGGCGCGTCACGCAGCGACGCGTCGTACACGGCACGGCGGGCCGGGTCCGACAGGACCCGATACGCCTCGTTGATGGCCGGCATCCGGTCGCCACCGGCAGCCGAACCGCCGGTCCGATCCGGGTGATATTCACGGGCAAGGCGCCGATACGCCTCGCGGATCGAGTCCTGCGACGCTCCGACGTGCACTCCGAGCACCGAGTAGTGGGTTCGCGTCGTCACCGACGTCAACGCTAGGACGGCTCGGGTCGATTCGGGCGACGCCGCGGTCAGCCGACGATCGAGCGCAGCATCAGCTTGCTCTCGGTCCGGGCGACGGCTTCGTCGGCGCGCACCCACCGAACGAATGCGTCGAGACCATCGGCGCCAGCACACTCGACCACCATCGTGTAGTCGGCCGAACCGGTGACGTAGGCGGCCAGGACGATTTCATCACGCTCGACGACTCGCCGCTCGAACGCGTCGGCCTCGTCGCCCGGGACGAGGCTGACGTCGATCACCGCGCGCACGGACCGCCCCAGCGCGGCCGCATCCACACGTGCGCCGTACCCGGTGATGACACGACGCTCTTCGAGCCGACGGACCCGTTCGGCGACCGAACTCGGCGCGAGATGGACGTGGTCGGCGAGATCCCGCCATGACATCCGCCCATGTTCGCGCAAGACTTCGACGATTCGAGCGTCGATTGCATCGATAGCCGTCGAAGACACGGTCGAATCTTACCTCGCGCCGCGGATTCCGTCCCAACACCGGTCGTACAGCGCTCAGAATGACTCCATGACCGACACACCCAGCATCTCGACCGTTGGCGTCCCACGCGAAGTGAAGAACTCCGAGCATCGGGTGGCGATGACCCCCGACGGAGTCCGCGAACTCGGGCGTGCGGGGATTCAGGTCCTCGTCCAGGCCGGTGCCGGCGAGGGCGCGTCGATCACCGACGACGACTTCGTCGCAGCCGGCGCCACGATCGTGCCGACCGCCGCCGACGCGTGGTCGGCCGAGATGGTCGTGAAGGTCAAGGAGCCGAAGCGGGAGGAGTTCGAGTTCCTCCGCGACGACCTGACGCTGTTCACGTACCTGCACCTCGCCGCGTACCCCGCCGTTGCGGAGGCCCTGCTCGCCGCCAAGACCACAGCCGTCGCCTACGAGACGGTGCAGCTCGACGACGGCAGCCTGCCGCTGCTGGCACCGATGAGCGAGGTCGCCGGTCGGCTCGCCCCGCAGATGGGTGCGCACTTCCTCGAACGCCACAAGGGTGGTCGCGGCGTGCTGATGGGCGGCGTGCCCGGGGTCAGCCCTGCCAAGGTGGTCGTGCTCGGAGCGGGCAACGTCGGGTGGAGCTCCGCCGTGATCGCCGCCGGCATGGAAGCCGAGGTGACCGTGCTCGACATGAACCTCGAACGTCTGCGCTACGTCGATCAGATCCACAAGGGTCGGATCTCCACCCTTGCCTCGAACCAGGGGTCGATCGAACGAACCGTCCGGGGCGCCGATCTCGTGATCGGAGCGGTGCTCGTTGCCGGCGGTCGGGCCCCCGTCGTGGTCAGCGAGGACCTGGTCGCACAAATGAAGCCGGGAGCTGTCATCGTCGACGTGGCGGTCGATCAAGGTGGCTGCATCGCCACCACCCGCGAGACGACGCACGACGATCCGGTGTACGAACTGCACGGCGTCATCCACTACGCCGTCGGCAACATGCCCGGGGCCGTTCCGCACACCAGCACGTACGCGCTGACGAACGCAACGCTCCCCTATCAATTCGACGTGGCGATGCACGGCGCACTGGGCGCCGCTCGGCGCTCGCCCTCGATCGCCCACGGACTGAACACCGTCGGCGGCGAGCACGCCAACCCGATCGTCGCCGAATCGCTCGGTGCGTCGGCGGTCGACCCCCTGGCCTGACGCCGCCCACCACGTCGAGACGACCTAGTGTCGTCAGCATGACTGACACGGCCGCTGTGCCGACGAGTGTGTTCGATCTCGACCTCCCGGTGCTCGGATCCGAGGTGCTCGAACTCTCGCGTGCCGAGGCGACCGATCAGCTCCGCTCCCTCTCGTCGGAGCATTGGATCGTCCGCAACCTCATGGGTTTCGTGATCCTCGACTACGACGACGTGACGAAGATCCTGCGCGACAAACGGTGGCACAACGCCGTTGCGAAGATCCCGGAGATGATGGGGATCACCGATCCGGCGATCCTCGACCGCCCACCGTCGATCCTCGCCGCCGAAGGCGACGTCCACACCCGGCTGCGGCGGCTGGTCGCCAAGGCGTTCTCACCGCGCAGCGCCGACCGGCTGCGACCGTTCATGCGCGAAGTGGTCAACGAGTTGATCGACCCGGTCGCCTCGACCGGACGAGCTGACATCGCCGTCGACATCTGCGAGCCGTATCCGATTCCGATCATCTGCGAGCTGCTGGGCGCTCCGCGTTCGGACTGGCAGTCGTTCTCCCGATGGGCCGAGGACGTGCTCCGAATCTTCAACGGCACCGCGCTCGACGAGATGAAGGTCATCGAACAGGCACGGCTCGAATTGAACGAGTACGTCGTCGGCCTGATCGAGGCCCGCCGCGACGACCCGCGGGCGGATCTGATCACCGACCTCATCGCCGCCGAGGAGGAGGGCGACCGGCTGTCGACCGAGGAGCTCGTCACGATGGTCAACGCCGTGATCGTGGGAGGGACCGACACCACCCGCAACCAGCTCGGCTGTGCGATGAGCGTCTTCGCCCAGCATCCCGACCAGTGGCGGTTGCTCGCGGAACGTCCCGAACTCGCGCCGAACGCCGTCGAGGAGTGCATGCGGTACTTCGGGGCGATCCGCGGCACCGGACGCTTCGCGAGCGAGGACATCGTCTACCGCGACATCCACTTCCCCGCCGGCACCTTCGTGTTCCCGTCACTGGCTGCGGCAAATGCGGACCCGGGTGTGACCGCCGACGGCACCGGCCACTTCGACATCACGCGCGAGCCGGTCAAAGGTCGCGGCCAGATGACGTTCGGCTCGGGCATCCACTACTGCCTCGGCGCTTCGCTGGCCCGCGCCGAACTCCAGGAGGCCCTGCCGCTGCTCGCACAGCGGATGCCCGATCTCGCCATCGACGGCGAGATCACGTGGAAGCCGGCGACGACAGCGATCTTCGGCCCTGATCACTTCCCCGTCACGTTCACGCCGAGCTGACCCCCGTGCGGTGAGCGAACCATCGTCCGGACGGAGGTTGCCTCACCGCAGCATGGCTCGCGACAGCAGCGGTGAGCGAACCACCATCCCGGTGGCGATTCGCTCACCGGGGACCGTCAACGGCTCAGTCGTCGCGGCGAGGGCGGCGGCGTTGCCGTTTGAGTTCGCTGCGCTGCGCCTTCGACTCGAGGCGCCGTCGTTGCGAGCCACGCGTCGGTTTCGTCGACCGCCGCGTCCGCTCGACGCGTAGCGCCCCGCGCAGCTTGTCGACGAGTCGCTCCTCGGCGATCGCGCGGTTGCGCACTTGCGACCGTTCGTCGTCCACGACCACGCGGATCGGCGAGCCGAGCCGCTCGACGACGCGGGCGCGCTGTGCCTCGTGACGGAACGCCGAGGAGGTCGCCGGGTCGAACGTCAGCTCGACGCGCGTCGCAGCTTTGTTCGCATGCTGTCCTCCCGGCCCTCCCGAAGCGCTGAACGACTCGTGCAACTCGAAGCGCGGGATGCGGACTGCGTCGGTCACAACGAGTCGGTCGTCTTCCCCCATCACCCCATCCTGCTCTACGGTCGGACCCCATGGCAGATCTCAAGCTCGGATACAACACCGGATACTGGTCGGCAGGTCCGCCGTCGGGAGCACTCGAAGCGATCAAAGAGGCCGAGAAGCTCGGCTTCAACTCGATCTGGACCGCCGAGGCGTACGGCTCCGATGCCCTGACCCCGCTGTCGTGGTGGGGCGCTCACACCGAGAAGGTGCAGCTCGGCACGGGGATCATGCAGCTCTCGGCCCGCACACCGGCAGCGACCGCGATGGCAGCGCTCACGATGGACCATCTGTCGAACGGTCGCTTCATCTGCGGTATCGGCGCCTCGGGCCCACAGGTCGTCGAAGGCTGGTACGGCCAGGAATACCCGCGGCCACTCGCACGCACCCGCGAGTACGTCGAGATCATGCGCGCAATCTGGGCCCGTGAAGCACCGGTCGAGTTCCACGGCGACTTCTACGACATGCCGGTCGACGGTGGGATGCACCTCGGCAAGGCGCTCAAGCCGACCGTGCACCCGCTGCGCAACGAGATCCCGATCTACCTCGCCGCGGAGGGCCCCAAGAACGTCGCACTGTCGGCCGAGATCGCCGACGGCTGGCTGCCACTCTTCTTCTCCCCGAAGGAGGACGCGTGGTATCGCGACCAGCTCGCGAAAGGCTTCGAGGCATCGGGTGAAGCGGGCAAGGCCGACCGCTTCGAAGTGTCGTGCGGCGTCATGGTGATCCCGGGAGACGATGTGCAGAAGTGCGCCGACTTCGTCCGCCCGTTCCTCGCGCTCTACGCCGGCGGCATGGGCGCGAAGGGTGCCAACTTCCACTACGAGGTGTTCGAGCGCATGGGCTACGGCGACGTGGCCGACAAGGTGCAGAACCTCTATCTCGACGGCAAGAAGGAAGAGGCTGCGGCGTCGATTCCCCTCGAGATGGTCGAAGACGTCGCCCTCGTCGGACCGGCCGACAAGATCAAGGACGAGCTCGAGAAATGGCGCGAGACGTGCATCACCGAGGTGCTGCTGTCGGGCCCCGCGATGATGCTCCCGATCTACGCCGAGCTGATCAACGGCTGACGCCAGGTGACGTCAGTCGGGGTCGGGTCGGGTCACGTGGGCCTCGACGATGTAGTCGTCGATCCACTGCCGCAGCTTCTCGAAAGCGTAGATCCCGGTCGAATGACCGTCGTTCCAATCGAGGTTCAACCCCCACGCCCCGGCCATCGACGCCTCGGTGATCCGCACCTCGTCGGGCTTCGTCTCGGCCATGATCGACACCGACGCTCCCTTCTGCCGGCGCGAGTTGCACTCGGCACACGGACAGGCGAGACGCAGCGGTGCGAGGTCGAACGTGGCGGTCACACCATCGGCGAACTCGATGAAGACGTGCCGTTCCCGGTCGACTTCGATCGCTTCGATGTCGTGAGCCCGCATGGCGCCGCAGGGTATCGGCGCCACGACCGACGAAGCTGTGAGGAGCGATGAGCTCCATCGACGATCCGATCCCGCTGTCGCAGGCGCGATCGACCGAGATGGGCCCGTGGTGGCTGCGTAACCGCTGGGACAATCTGGCGTTCGTGCACTGGGCCTATGATCCCGAGGTCGTGCAGGCGCTCCTCCCCGAGGGCCTACGGGTCGACACCCACGACGGGCGTGCCTGGGTGTCGCTCGTCCCGTTCGAGATGCGCGATGCGATGCCCCGATTTCTCCCCGCGCTCCCGTGGATCTCGTCGTTCGCCGAGACCAACGTGCGCACCTACGTGGTCGACCGCGACGGCAACCGGGCGGTCTGGTTCTTCAGTCTCGAGGCGAACCGCTTGCCGATCGTCGTGTTCGCCAGGTGGTTGCTCGGCTTTCCCTACGTGTGGGCAGCGATGACCACCGAGGAGCGTCCCGATCGGCGCAGATACACCACGACGCGACGCCGCTGGCCGACAGACCGACCGTCGACGACGAACGTCGAGATCGACATCGGCGACCCGATCGCCGAGCCCTCCGAGCTCGACATCTTCCTGACCGCCCGCTGGGGTGCGGTCAGCAGGTGGCCGATGCGTCGCGGTCGCCTCCGGCATCACCCGGTCGATCATCCGGTGTGGAAGGTGCGCAGCGCGACCCTGGCCCGCTACGACGACTCGTCGATCGAGGCGGCTGGACTCCCGAGTCCCGACGGCGAGCCGATCGTGCGGTGGGTCGAGTCGATCGGCGCCCACTTCGGTCGCCCGAGTCGGGTGTGATTCAGGACGGGTTCGGACGGGGCTCGATGTTGACCGGCGGACAGTGCTCGAGCACGTCCGACATCGCATCGGCCACTGCCGACAGGTCGATGTCGGCCATGAACGTGTTGAGCGTCAGGTGGGCCAACACCCACCCCGGATCGGCTGCCCACGGCGGCAGGAATCGGGCCGGCTTGACCAAACCCATCGAACGCAGCTCCCCGAGTGCAGGCAGCGAGAAAAGGTCGAGTTTGCCTGCGAACAGGAGCCCGAGCGTGTCGGCGCGCCCTGCTCTGAATGCTGCTCGAATGAATGTCGTCACCCCGAGGAAGCCGGAGAGGTAGCTGCAGTCCTTCGTGAACGGTGCCCCGCCGGTGAGCGGCGCGCCACGGAAGATCCGCCGTGTCGACTCGAACGCCTGCTCGGGCGTCGGGCTCCGGTCGAGAAACCACCGGTAGAGGTCGATGAAGTCGGCTCCGTCGACCACCAGCTGGGTGGCGACGATCCGGTCGGCGAGACGGCGGAGGCGGTCCATGCCGAGCGTCCCCGACACGTACTCGCTGTAGACGGCGAGACCCTCCTGCGTCCGGGTCGTCCCCGGGTGACCGATCGCGAGGATCGGGATGTCGGTTTGAGCCCGCCCGTTGAGACCGGTCCCGACATGGATGAACGCTTCGTGATTGAGCAGTTGCGCCGAGTCCTTGGCAGTGAACTGGGCGTCACGTCGGATCTTGATCCGGCTCGTCGACGCCACCGCGTTCGCCGACAGCTCGTCGACGAGCAGCACCTCGGGGGCGTCATCGCCGAAGTGATCGACCACGGCAGCTTCGATGAAGGTGGCGACCTCCTCGCCGGTGCGGGTCCGGATGACCGGCGGCAGCAGCGACGCGACCTTGAGCTCGTCGATCGACGCATGAATCTTCTCGGCGAGTTCGAGCGGCGTCGCCGGGTCGAACCGGAGCGGCTGGGTCGGCACCCCGTAGAGCTTGCGGCTGTGAGCGTGGAAGGCCGGCGTTCCGACCGACGCGAGCATCAGCGCTGTCGACTCGATGGCCGTCGCCTCCCGATCGAGCCAGTCGTCGACGACGCTGCCGGGCCGGAGCAGTCGTCGGGTCGCGGAGACTCCATCGAGCACGGTCGTCGGGTCGACGGGGGTATAGGTGGGCTCGGGCAGATGCTGGGCTCCGCCGGACAGGAACTGCTCACGGAGCTCGGCAGGCCAGGCGAGGGCGGAGAGTACCCGCATGGGTTTGGCGATGTCGTGCAGGATGCCCGCGGCCTCGCGGTACCGGTCTTCAGGGGTCGCTGTGGTCACGGGCGCAGTGTTGCACGCATTCCCACCGCAGGGCGCAGTCGGTCTCCGACTCCGATCGCCCATTTCGGACGTCCGAGTCGTGTGTGCGCGGCCCGGTGCGCAACAGTTTGACGGAGCACCGATGAGCGACCGATCCCGAGCCCTGCCGATGTCCGAGGACGACCTCCACGCGCTCGTCGGCCATCGGTTCCCGGGAGGCACGCGCCTGATCGAGCACTGGGAGAACTGGCTGCTGACCGATTGCACCGGCTCGGACCAACTCGATGACCATCTCGTCCATCCCGTCGCATTGTTCCACGTGCCGATCCAGGGTGCTGGCACGTCGATCGCCGAGCTGTTCGAATTGTGCGGGGCGCAGGGAGCCGGTTCGGTCGGCCTCGACGGCTACGACTGGGAGTACTTCGCTCCGCTCCGTGAACGCGTCGAGTACCGGGTCGACGGAGCGGTCACCGAGGTCGAGCGGACCGTCTCCGAGCAGACCGGCCGCATCGCCGATCGCTTCGTCTACGCGATCGAGATGACCGACCCTGATGGCATGTTGACCGCACGGATCACGAACCACTGGCGGATCCGCCGATGAGCGAGGTCACGGGCGACGTCGAGGTCGGAACCGAGATCCCGTCGTGGACGATGGAGCGAGTCGACCCGCAACGAATGAAGACGATGGCCGCGATCCTGCGCGACCCCTACGAGGTGCACTGGGACCACGACGCGGTCCGGCCGCTGGGTTTCGACCGGGTGATCAATCAGGGGCCGCTGAATCTCTCGTATGTGGCCAACATGTTGATGACGTGGCAGGGCCCTGCGTGCATCCGGCGGTTGAACGTGCGATTCACGGCGCCGGTGTTCGAAGGCGACCATCTCGTCGCTCGCGGGACCGTGACCGGCGTCGAGGAGGTCGATGGCGAGTTGCGTGCCACCTGCGACGTCCACCTTGATCGAGGCGACGAGGCGGTGCTCGTCGGAACCGCCGTCGTTGCGCTCGAACAAGCCGTCAGCTCGTGACGGCCGAGTAGCGGAGCCAGCCGCCGGCGTCGAAGTCGTAGAGCTTGCACGACCGCGTGGCGTGCAGGTACTGACCTGGAGCGAAACGGGTGTCGGTCACGGTGTCGGGGTAGGCCTGCTCGATCGCCGTCGCGGCGGCCGGGAGTTGGTGGAACGGGATCCGAGCGTCGACGTGGTGCGGGACGTGCACGAAGATGTTGTGGAACCACAGCCGGTTGATGAGCCAGGGGAACCGCAGGATCGTCGTCGATTCCATCTGCCCCTTGTACTGCGACCACTCGCGACGCTTCCACCACCGGATGTCGGGCGACACGTGGTGGACGTAGACGGTCCAGCCGATGATCTGGACGAACACCAGGAACGGGACGACGATCAGCTTGATCGGGAGCCAGATCGCGTCGAGCCAGCCGCCCTGGAGCGCCCCGATGACGGCGGTCGCCGCGATCGCGAGGCCGATGACGGCGCCCAGCACGCGCTTGTCGCGACGGATTGCGGGAGCGTGTTTGCCGGTGGCGGCGAAGCGCCACATCTTCTCCCACCAGACGACGCGGCAGGTAATAGGCGCCGGAGCCGGCGAACGACCACTCGAGCCGATGACGCATGCGTGCCGGCTTGCTCATCGCCCGATAGTCCTCGACCGTGACCGGGTGCCAGACGAAGTCGAACCCCTCGCGGGCGGTGTAGCCGTGATGGATCCGGTTGTGCCCGAGATTCCATGCCGCCTCGACGTGGGCGCTCGGGACCATGCACACGACGGCGACCACGCGGTTCACCCGACGGGAGCGGAACAGCGCCCCGTGCGACGCGTCGTGGCCGAGCACGAACAGCCCGGCGACGGCGAGGCCGGCGGCGAGCCACAGGAGCAGCACGGCCCACCATCGATCGGTGAGCGCCAACAGCGTCAACGGGACGAGGTAGAGCAGCATGGCCCTGCACGAGGGCGAGCACGCCCTTGACTCGTGAGGGCTCGTAACACTCGGCGGGAATCACGGCTCGGACATCGTTGAGCGATTGCGTGCGAGGACGCGGCAGGGTGGCGGAATCCATGACCGCAAGACTACGAGCCCTACCGACCAGTAGGTAGGGACCTTGGTCCCAACGCGAGCTTCACTGCCGATCGAGGTCAGGCGGCGCTGCGTTCGGCGAGCAGGTCGGGTGGTGCTGTGGAGTGGTGGGTTCCGTCGGGGAGTCGCACGGTGAGTTGGCGGGTGCTCGGATCGAGTTGCAGTTGCCATCGCACTTCGTGGGCCTCGTAGCGGTGGAAGCTGCACAACGGCACCAGATTGTCGAGGTCGGTGAGCCCGAGGTCGTCCCACTCCACGAGGTGATGGATGTAGCAGCGGTCGAAGTGGGCGTCGCAGCCGTCGATCGCACACGTCCGATACATCGCTCGCAGTGCGACGCGTTGTGTCGGCGTCGCGAGGCGCCGGGCGCGACCGACATCCAGCGGCAAGCCCTCGCCGCCCACACGTCCCGGATGATGTTCGCATCGCAGCCATGCCGAGGCGCGGTCTCCACCGGAATCGGGTTCCCATCGGACAACTCACACACCGAATCCGCATGACGACCCGTCGCGAGCGTCTGCAAGTCGATCCACACCCCCAACTCAGCCGGGCCCATCCCGCCGGTGGAGCCCGTGGCGCACACCAAGCCGGTCGAGCGCGTCGGCGAGCTGCTGATCGCGACGCAACCGTGAGAGCTCGGCCCGCTTCGCCAGCACAGCCACTTCGGCGTTCAACGCCCGCCGGATCCGGTTGCCCTGCTCGGCGGTGAGCTTCGCGAACAGATGATGGATCCCGGTGTCACCACGGTTGATCGACGCCGTCACCGCCGCCTGGATATCGGCGGGTCCGGGACCGAAGCGACCGGCCGCGACGGTGTCGGCGAGGTCGAAAGCCTCTGCATTGTGTCTGGAAACGGGAGGACCATTGCAGTATGCGCCTTCGAAACACCCTCATTGCATCCATGATGCTGGTTGCTGGCACCATCGTCGGCGCCACGACTCAACACTTTGCGTCCGCCGACGTCACCAGCGGCGACCGACCCGTCCTCGTCCCGATCGACACCTGTCGCATCGCCGACACCCGACCCGCACCCAACAACGTCGGACCGAAGTCCTCGCCGCTCGCCGCCGCCGACACCATGAAGATCGACGCCCAACAGGCCGGCACCGACTGCACCGGCAAGATCCCGGCAACGGCATCGGCGCTGTCACTCAACGTCACCGCACTCAACGCCACCAGCGACTCGTTCCTCACCATCTGGCCCGACGGACCGCGACCCATGGCCTCCGCCCTCAACCCGACGCCCGGACAACGCGTCTTCAACGCCGTCACCACCGACCTCGCCGCTGACCAGACCTTCCAGATCTACAACAACCGCGGCAACGTCGATGTCTTCGTCGACATCAACGGCTACTACGACAACCACAACCACGACGACCTCTACTACACGCAAGCCCAGGTCGAGAACCTCGTCTTCGACGGCACCATCCCCTCGGGTGTCACCGTCACCGGCAACCTCATCTGGGACAGCCACGGCTCGACCAACACAAACACCGTCCGGTCGTACGTCCCGTTCCCCGGCCGCGCACCCATGGCACTGGTCGACACCATGGTCAACTTCAATCAGCCTGGCGTCACCGGTGACGGCGATCCCCAGTGCAACGGTGCCGCCTTCGCTCCGACGGCACCGGCCGGAAAGGTCTGCATCTACCTCGTCAGCTCTGGTGGGATGGCGACGAACCAGCTCTTTGGAAACGTGGGCTACCCCCTCGCCGACGCCGGGTTCGAGTTGGCCTTCTTTCCCAACGGGACCGACGACGTCGACCAGTACGTCTACGCGTCCTGGGCCTACACCGCGCCCTGATCGACGCGCTCGCAGACCGTGAGGCGCCCAGACCGGCGACGATGCCACCGCCCTGAGAGGGACGAGTCAGAAGCCAGGGATCAAGCCGGACCCAGCGTCGGCTCGGCGTGATGGCCGGGTGAAACCAGAGCGACGAGGCAGCTCCCCGACTCGAACCGGATGGTGTCGATCGACACGGGGAGCCTGGTCACGCTGGCCACGATCTGTCCGATGTCGGGATCGACGATCCCGGTCGAGACGACAGCGCGACATCGAACATCAACTGGTACGCGAGCGGCCGGAAGGTGGCCAACACGGCGATGGTGAAGGTCACGCCACCGGCAGCCGGTATCACGGTCCAGGGTCGCGGCGCCGGACGGGCTCACCTGATCATCGATGTCCTCGCCTGCATCGCCTGACATCGTCGGCGCGCGATCTCCAACCCGCGGGTCAACGACCGGGGTGCTGCGGGCCACCGACACCCGCGTGGCCATCGCTTCCGATCACTCGAGCAGGGAGACGGGCATGTCGACCACGCGAGCCCGGAGCCACTCCCCCACGGCCTTCGCCTGTGCGTCCTGGCGGGTCGATGCGGCGACGCCCTCCTGGAGGAGACCATGGATCACGAAGTTGAGCGACCAGATCTTCGGGAAACGAACGCGGTCCACCCGCATCTCGGCGACCTCCGGCAGGAGCTCGCTCAGGCGCTCAACGGTCAGGAAGTCATCGAGCCAGTCGAACGCGTCGGCGGACCGCGTGAACACCCCGACGTTCGCGTTGCCGCCCTTGTCACCCGATCGGGCGCCGACGATCGATCCGAGCGGCGCACGGGTCGTCTCACCGACCGTGAACGGCGACGGTGCGGCGACGTCGACCTCGACGAGCGCACCACCCGGCGCCACCGAGTCGACCTGCGTCGGTCGCGCCGCCGAGCACGTGGACGTACTGCGGAACCAGGGCGGCGTCGATCTTCGCCGGTCGATACACGCCGAACGGCGTCGCCGCCGACGGTCCGCCGCCGAGGCCGTACATGCCGGGGATGCTGGCGAGCGCCGTGTGCACGTTGGCGTCGGCGAACGCCCGGCCGACCTTGCGTTCGTCGGCGTCCTTGACCGTCACTCGCCAGATCGCCGTCGCCTCCTCCTGCGTCGCCGGGATCGGCCTTGTCGGTGCGGATCACCCGGCTGTCGATCGCGTCGAAGTCGTCGGGCCCGTACGCACATGCGTCCCAGAACGTCGCCGCCGCCAGTTCGGCCTTGGCCTCGATGTCGAGCCCGGTCAACGCCACCGTGAACGAGTTGCGGTAGCCGCCCATCTCGTTCATCGCGACCTTGAGCGTCGACGGCGGCGCCTGGCCCTTCACGCCCCACACGTACACCTCGTCGGGATTCACGTCGAGCAGGTTCGATGCTGTCGAAACGTGCCGTGACGTCGGGGCCGAGGTACTCGGGCCCACCGATCTCGTACAGCAACTGCGAGGTCACGGTGCCGACCGAGACCTGACCACCGGTGCCGTCGTGCTTGCCGATCACCGACGAGCCGTCGGCGGCGATGTCGGCCCACGGGAATCCGAACCGCGCCCGGCCGCCGATCTCGTCGCGTCCCTCGATCTCGGTGAAGAACGAGTAGTTGCCGCCCGTCACCTGGGCCCTGCACTCGATGAGATGACCGGCGACGACTCCGCCCGCGAGTTGGTCGAAGTCGTCGCGCGCCCACCCGTGATGCCATGCCGCAGGGCCGCACACGACGGCGGCATCGGTGACCCGACCGGTGATCACGATGTCGGCGCCTCCGGTGAGCGCCTCGACGATGCCGAAGCAGCCGAGGTACGCGTTGGCGCTGACGAACCGAGCTACGTCGCCGAGTTCGCCACCCTCGGCGAACGGCTGGAGCGACCCCGCCTCCGCCAACTCGCTGATGCGCGGCAGGAGGTCGTCGCCGTCGACGTACGCGATCGTCGGGTTCAGGCCGAGCTTGTCGGCGACGTCCTTGACCGCCTCGGCACATCCGTCGGGGTCGAGGCCACCGGCGTTCGACACGACCTTGATGCCGCGTTCGAGGCAGGTGCCCATCACCTGTTCCATCTGGCCGACGAACGTGCGGGCGTATCCCTGGCCCGGGCGCTTGGCCTGGATCCGGCTGAGGATCAGCATCGTCAACTCGGCGAGCCAGTCGCCGGTCAGCACGTCGATCGGGCCGCCCTCGACCATCTCGAGTGCGCCCGACGGTCGATCCCCGAAGAACCCCGAGCAGTTCGCGATACGGATCGGGTCAGTCATCCGCGACCGCCTCCAGGCTCACCAGCAGGTCACCCTGGTCGACACGAGCACCGACCTCGAAGTGGACGTCGGTCACCGTCGAGGCGTGCGCCGCAGTGATCTTGTGTTCCATCTTCATCGCCTCGACAACCATCAGGACGGCGCCGGCCTCGACCTCGTCGCCCGCTGCGACGTGCACCGCGATCACGGTGCCGGGCAGCGGGCAGATCGGCCCTCCGCCGTCGACTTCGGCGTCGTGATCGACGAAACGCGGCACCTGGGTCCATGACAGCGAGCCGGCTGCACTTCTCGTCCGAAGTACCTCTGCGCCGGGCGCGCCGTCGATCTGGAAGTCGACGACTCGCCGGACACCGTCGATTTCGACCGCCAGTCGGTCGGAAGCGATCGACAGCAACCGGATCGCACAGCGTCGGCGCTCGTCGGACGGCATCGAACCATCGACACCCGGTTCGGGCCACGGCCCGAGTCGAACATCGGCGGCGTCGACACACACGGTGTATTCGACGGCCTCGGTCGTGTCGGTACCGACCTCCGACCAGACCTGTCGTTGCCCCTGGGTTCGCAGGTTCCGCCACCCGGACGGGGCGAACCCCGTCACGGCGTCGGCGCGGCGTGATGCGCGTTCGGTGGCGAACACCGCCGTGAGCAGCAGAGCGAACCGATCGTCGCCCGTGGGACCGGTCGACGCAACGACGTCGGGGTGCTCGTCGAGATAGGCCGTCGGTGTCCGCGCCGCGAGGTAGTCGGACTCGCCGAGGATCTCCACGAGCGCCGCACGGTTCGTCGTCACCCCGGTCACCTCCGACCCGCGAAGTGACCGCCGGAGCTTCGCTGCAGCCTCAGCCCGCGTAGCTCCGTGAGCGATCACCTTGGCGAGCATCGAGTCGTAGTCCGACGAGACCACTGCTCCCGCCCGGAAGCCGGTGTCGACGCGGACGAGATCGTCGGCTGCACCGCCGATGTCGAACGAGGTGATCACACCCGTCGACGGCAACCAGCCGGCCACAGGGTCCTCGGCGACCAGGCGGACCTCGATGGCGTGGCCGCGGGCGGTGACGAACTGCTGCTCGATCGGGAGCGCCTCACCGGCCGCGACTCGGAGCTGGAGCTCCACCAGGTCGACGCCCGTGACCGCCTCGGTCACCGGGTGTTCGACCTGGAGACGCGTGTTGACCTCGAGGAAGTTGATCGACTCGACGCTGCCGGCCTCGTCGACGAGGAACTCGACCGTGCCCGCTCCCTGATAGCCGACGGATCGAGCGAGTGCGACCGCCCCGTCGCAGATCGCAGCGCGGGTCTCGGGTGTGATCCCAGCGGACGGCGACTCCTCGATGATCTTCTGGTTGCGGCGTTGGATCGAGCACTCGCGCTCGCCCAGATGGACGACGTTGCCGTGGGCATCGCCGATGATCTGGACCTCGACGTGGCGGGCCCGCTCGATGTACGGCTCGACGAACACGGTGCCGTCGCCGAACGAGGACTGCGCCTCGCGGGACCCGGCCGCAACAGCGTCGGCGAGTTCGTCGACACTGCGCACCACACGCATCCCGCGGCCGCCGCCGCCGGCCGCGGCCTTGACGAGGGCGGGCATCGGGATGCCGTCGGGGATCTGCACCGATCCGTCGTCGGCGACGGCGATCTCGAACAGTGGCGCCGTCGGCACACCCGACTCGATGGCGAGCTTCTTCGCTGCGACCTTGTCACCCAGCGTGCGGATCTGCTCGGCGGTCGGACCCACCCAGATCAGCCCGGCGGCGGCCACCCGCTCGGCGACGTCTGCGTTCTCCGCGAGGAAGCCGTAGCCGGGATGGATCGCCTCGCAGCCGTGACGCAGCGCGATGTCGATGATCGCGTCCGCACGCAGGTACGACTCGGCGGGTGTCGAACCGCCGAGCGCCACGGCGACGTCGACCGCATCGACGTGCATGGCGTCGGCATCGGGTTCGGAATACACGCCGACCGTGGAGATCCCGAGCCGGTGGGCCGTGCGCGCGATGCGGACTGCGATCTCACCGCGATTCGCGATCAGCAGCCTGGTGATCCGCCGCGACATCGACCCGGGTGGTGTTGACATGAACGACATCAGTGCCTCCACACGCCGTAGTCGGTGGCGCCCTGCACCACGTTGCTGTGCGCTGCGGACAACGCGATGCCCATCACCGTTCGAGAATCACCGGGATGGATGATCCCGTCGTCCCACAATCGTCCGGTCGAGAACAGCGCGGTCGACTCGCCCTCGATCTGGGCCTCGAGGGCGTCGGTCTGCGCCTTCAGCGCCTCCTCGTCCACGTCGACACCGCGTCCGGCCGCGGAGTTGCGGGCGATGATGTCCATCACACCCGCGAGCTGCTTCGGGCCCATCACGGCGATGCGGTGGTTCGGCCAGGTGAAGATGAACCGCGGGTCGTACGCCTTGCCGGCCATGCCGTAGTTGCCGGCCCCGTAGCTTGCGCCGACCATCAGGTTGAAGTGCGGGACCTCGGAGTTGGACACGGCGTTGATCATCTTCGCGCCATTGCGGATGATGCCACCCTGCTCCGCTTTCGAGCCGACCATGAACCCGGTGATGTTGTGCAGGAAGACGATCGGAACCGACATCTTGTTGCACAACTGGATGAACTGGGCGCCCTTCTTCGCCTCCTCGGAGAAGAGGATCCCGTTGTTGCCGATCACCCCGACGGGGAAGCCGTGGATCGACGCCCATCCGCACACCAGCTTGTCGCCGATCAGCGCCTTGAACTCCTCGAAACGGCTGCCGTCGAGGAGCCGGGCGTACACCTCGCGGATGTCGAAGGGGATCCGGACATCGGCCGACGCACACCCGAGCAGCTCCATCGGGTCGTACAACGGGTCATCGGCTGGTTCGGTCGGGCCCGGCCCGAGCTTCTTCCACTGGAGGTGTCGAACGATCTGGCGGATGATCCGCAACGCGTCCATCTCGTCCTGCGCGAAGTAGTCGGACAGGCCGGAGGTCCGCGAGTGCATCTCGGCGCCGCCGAGCGTCTCCTCGTCGACGATCTCGTCGATCGCCATCTTCACGAGCGGTGGACCACCGAGGTACGCCGTCCCGGCCTCCTTGACGAAAATCGTGTAGTCGCTCATGCCCGGCGTGTAGGCGCCTCCGGCGGTGTTCGGGCCGAACGCTGCGGTGATGGTCGGGATCCCGGCCTTGGAGAGTCGGGTCAACGCTTTGAAGCTTGCGCCGCCCTGGATGAACAGGTCGGCCTGCCGCGGCAGGTCGGCGCCGGCCGACTCGTTCAGGTTGATCAGCGGCAGGCGGTTCTCGCGGGCGATCTCGTGGAAGCGCTGACCCTTCTTCCACGTCGTCGGGTTGGCGGCGCCGCCCTTGACGCTCATGTCGGTGCCCGTGATCGCGCACTCGACTCCTTCGACGACCCCGATTCCCTGGACGACGCCGACACCGATGGGATCTTGGGTGCCCCACGCGGCGAGCGCCGACAGTTCGAGGAACGGGGTGTCCGGATCGATCAACGCCTCGATGCGTTCGCGGACCATCATCTTCCCGCGGGTGCGGTGACGATCGACGTAGCGCTGACCGCCGATCGTCGGCACCGTGCCCATCAGGGCCGCGACCTCGTCCCACATCGCTTGCATCTCGGCGAGGTTCTGGCGGTAGTCGTCGGATTTCGTGTCCAGCTTCGACCGAAGCGGTGTTCCGATGCTCATCGCGCCGACGGTAGTTCGCCTCACCCCGACGGCGTGTGGTCGACACGGTCGGTACCGTCGACGGAGCCGGCGGCTCGTACAGTCGCCGGCATGGCCATCACACCACCGACCGCAGCGAGCGTCCGGAGCGATCTCCTCGCCGAACAGGCCGCACTCGACACGATCGTGTCGGGGCTGACCGACGAGCAGTGGGCACTTCCGACTCCCAGCCCCCGGTGGTCGGTCACCGACCAGATCGGGCACCTCGCCTACTTCGACGAGAGCGCGGCATGGGCGATCGCCGACGAGGACCGGTTCCGTGCCTCACTCGCCGACCTGGGCCCCGCCCTCGACCCGGATGCGAGCCCAGAAGCGATCGATGACCTCACGCTCGGCACGTTCCGAGCGATGTCATCCGAACAACTCCTCGCCATGTGGAGAGCCAACCGTCAGCAGCTCGCCGACGCGGCTGCCACTCTCGCCGACGACACGCGCGTCATCTGGTACGGCCCGTCGATGGGCGCCAAGTCGTTCCTCACCGCCCGACTGATGGAGTGCTGGGCCCACGGTCAACACATCGTCGACGCGATCGGGGCTCAGCGCGAGTCGACCGACCGGTTGCAGCACATCGCCCAACTCGGGTTCATCACCCGCAACTGGACCTACCTCAACCGCGGACTCGATCTCCCGACCTCGGCCGTTCGCGTCGAGTTGGCCGCCCCTTCGGGAGGCAGCTGGAGGTTCGGACCGGACGATGCGCAGCAGTCGGTCGTCGGTACGGCAGTCGACTTCTGCCTCGTCGTCACGCAGTGCCGCCACGTCGACGCCACCGAACTCGTCGTCACCGGTGACGAGGCCCACGACTGGATGTCGAAGGCCCAGGCGTTCGCCGGCGGCGCCACCGACGGCCCTCCCGCCTGACGACCCTCCCGCGACATTCGTCCGGGATGGATGTCACGGGCTGCTCCGTCGGTGGGCGGCACCACGGCTGCGAGCCGAGGCGCCGGAGTCCGTACTGTCGGCACGATGAGCAACGAGGTCCGACCGTTCACCATCGACGTCCCGGACGAGGTCCTCGACGACCTGCGCCGACGACTGGTGAACACTCGATGGCCCGAGGCCGAGACCGTCGACGACTGGAGCCAAGGCACACCGCTGGCCTACGCGCAGGAACTCGTGTCGTACTGGACCGACACGTACGACTGGCGCGAACGCGAGGCGCAGCTCAACCGGTTCGACCAGTTCGTCACCGAGATCGACGGCCTCGACCTCCACTTCGTCCACCACCGCTCACCGCACGACGACGCGATTCCGCTCATCCTGAGCCACGGGTGGCCCGGCTCGATCGTCGAGTTCCACAAGGTCATCGAACCGCTCACCAACCCGACTGCGTTCGGTGGGGATGCGGCGGACGCGTTCCACGTGGTCGCCCCATCCCTGCCCGGGTACGGATTCTCGGCGAAGCCGACGGGAACCGGCTGGGGTGTCGAAAAGATGGGTGAGGTCTTCGCAGCGCTCATGTCGCGCCTGGGCTACGACCGCTACGTCGCGCAGGGCGGCGACTGGGGTGCGGCGATCACGCATTCGATCGGCGCACTCGACCCCGAGCACTGCGCGGCGATCCACATGACGCTCGCGATGGGCGCCCGCCCAACAGACCTCGACGACCCCGCACCCGACGAACTCCGAGCGCTCGAGCGCGCCGGCTACTACGCGGAGTGGGACTCGGGCTATTCCAAGCAACAGTCGACGCGCCCGCAGTCGGTCGGTTACGGCCTCGTCGATTCGCCGGCCGCGCAGGCGGCGTGGATCATCGAGAAGTTCTGGGCGTGGACCGACAACGCGGACGAAACGGGAACCGATGCGTCGCGCCATCCCGAGAACGTGCTGACCCGAGACGAGCTGCTCGACAACGTGATGCTGTACTGGGTCAACGGCAACGGAGCTTCGTCGGCCCGCCTCTACTGGGAGAGCTTTCGCAAGCGGCGACCGCTCGAGGTGGGCGACATCCCGGTGGGCTTCGCCTCCTTCCCCCGCGAGGTCGTACCACCGGTGCGGAAGTGGGTCGAGCCGATCTACCCCGGACTGTGCCACTGGGCCGAATACGACAAGGGGGGCCACTTCGCTGCGTTCGAGGTGCCCGAGGTCTACGTCGACGAAGTACGCACGTTCTTCCGTCGTTTCCGTTGATCCATCGGGCGTCTCAGAACCGATCGCGGGTCGTGGAACGGTGTGCCGAATGGTTGCAGTCTGCAACCAGGCGCGCCGGTAGCGTCGCTGCAGTTCGTCCATGACCACCGCTGCGACCTCACCTCCCCCCGCCGCCGGGCCCCCTGCTCACGGGCGCAGGCCGGGGACCGCACGAGCCGCCTTTGCGTACCCGAAGTTCCGTCTGGTCTTCATCGGGCTCGCGCTGTCGCAGATCGGCACGTGGATGCAGAACGTCACGTTGCCCGCGTACATCCAGGACCGCACGTCGAGCCCGGCACTCGTCGGCGTGACGATCGCGGTCCAGCTCGGTCCGCTGCTGTTCCTGTCGATCCCCGCCGGAGCGCTCGCCGACAAGGTCTCCAAACAGAAGCTGATGCTGTGGGCGCAGTCGATCTCGGCGGTCCTCACGCTCGGCACCGCCTACTTCGTCGCCCGTGACGCCAACCTCGTCTGGATCTTCCTGGTCCAGGCCGGCATCGGTTCGGCCAACGCCCTCAACGCGCCGGCGTTCCAGGCGTCGATGCCACTCCTGGTGCACCGGTCCGATCTTCCTGGCGCGATCAGCTTGAACTCGGCGATGATCAACGGCACCCGCGTGATGGGCCCCGTCGCAGCCGCGGTCCTGGCCGCGGCCGGCCTCTCCGTGTCGTGGATCTTCGTGATCAACTCGATCACCTACCTGTTCTTCATCGCGGCGCTGGTCCTGGTCCAGATGCCCGACGTGAAGGCCGACACGCTGGTTCGTGGGTGGCGCCAACTGGGCGTCGGCATCAACATCGCCCGCCATCGGCTGGTGCTCAATCGCCTGCTGATCGGGATGTTCTCCTTCAGCCTGATCAGCCTGATCTACGTCGGGCTGTTCCCCTCGGTCGCCGAGCTGAACTTCGGCATCGCCGCCAAGTCGTCCACCTACCGATGGCTGTACGCCACCTGGGGGCTCGGCGCGTTCTTCGGGGCCATCTCGGTGGGGACGTTCCTGTCACGATTCCACCGTCGTGTGCTGATCGTCCGCGGGTTCACCGGCTACGGGTTGGCCCTGGCCGTCTTCTCGCAGCTCCGTGATCCGGTGTCGCCGTTCTTCGTGGGCTTCGTGCTCGGGTTCTTCTACTTCATGACGGCCACGGCCATCACGACGTCGCTCCAGCTGAACATGAAGGACGGCGAACGGGCCTCGGTGATGCCGTTGTGGTTCATGGTCTTCGGTGGCACCGTGCCGATCGGCAACCTGATCGGCGGGGTGCTGTTCGAAGTCATCGGAGCGCGGGCCGTGCTCGGTGTGGGTGCCGCGTGGGCGCTGTTCCTCTCGTGGTGGCTCGACCTGCGTCGCCAGCCGCCCTCGGCATTCCTCAGCGAGGCCGACGGCGGCGAGCCACCCGTGCCGACGGCGTAGTCGACCGCCAATGATCTCCTTGAGTTCGTGTTCGCCGACTTCGTGAGTTCGAGACGCACCTGGCCCGTCGCATACTCACGAAGTCGTCGCCTGCGGCGGGTTGCGCGTGCTCACCGGTCGACGAGCTCGGCGACGATCCGTTCGAGTCCCGCCGCGCGACTGGCTTTCACCAGCACCACATCGCCCTCGCCGAGGGCACCGAGCGCGGCAATCGGATCCTCCGTCGGTCGGACGCCGTAGAGGTCCGTGCCGACGGCGATCAGCTCGACGCCGAGCGCCTCTGCTCGCCGGGCCACCTCACGGTGCCCCTCCCCCGGGTCGTCGAGTTCGCCCATCGCGCCGAGGACGGCGAACCGTCGGCGGGCATCCATGGCGACCACGGCATCCAACGCAGCTGCCATCGACGTGGGGTTCGCGTTGTAGGCGTCGTTGATCACGATCGCTCCACTCGGCAGTTCGGCGACCTCCATGCGCATCCCCGAAATCGCGGCGCCCTCGACCGCGTCGGCGGCCGAGTCGACCGGCACACCGAGCGAGCCGGCAACTGCGATCGCCGCTGCCGCGTTCATCGCCATGTGCTCACCGCTCACTGCGAGCGTCACGCGGGCACTTCCCCACGGCGTGTTCAGCGTGAAGCGCGGACGAGCCAGCGCGTCGAGTTCGAGGTCGACGATCCGTACCTCGCCGGTGTGGCCGAACGTGATCACCGTGGCTCGGGTGTGGCCTGCCATCGCAGCGACACGATCGTCGTCGGCGTTCAGGACTGCGGTCCCGGACCTCGGCAGCGCTTCGATGAGCTCGCGCTTCGCACGCTGGACCCCGTCGATCCCGCCGACCAACTCCGTGTGCGAGTGCCCAACCGCCGTCACGACACCGATCTCGGGCCGAGCGACCTCGCACAGCGACGAGATCTGACCGAAACCACGCATCCCCATTTCGAGCACCAACACCTCGGTATCGCCAGGTGCGTTGAGGATCGTGATCGGCAGGCCCTGCTCGTTGTTGAAACTGCGCTCGTTGGCGGTGATGCGCAGCGTGGCCGAACACGCAGCGGCGATCAGATCCTTCGTCGAGGTCTTTCCCACGCTGCCGGTCACCCCGACGATGCGCGCGGTCGTCATCCGTCGGGCGTGCCCGGCGAGCACCATCAGCGCCGTCGCCGTGTCGGCCACCTCGATCGAGGTGTGATCTCGACGGAAGTCGTCGGGCTCACTGGTCAGATGCAGCGCGGCACCAGCGGCGTATGCCTCGCCGATGAACTCGTGGCCGTTGCGTTCGGCGACGATCGGGACGAACAGCTGGCCGGGTACCAACGACCGGGTGTCGAACGACGCCCCGTCGAACTCGACGTCGGGCCCGAGCAGGCGCCCACCGATCCCCGCAGCTGCTTCGGATGCCAGCATCTTCATGACGGCGAACGGTACCGTCGCGGTGATGACCGGCACCGGGATACAGCACAACGATCGCGAGGCCGACGGCACCGATCCCGCGGCGGGCATCGGCGAGCCGATCAACCTGATCGTGCTGTTCGGTGGCGAATCGGCTGAACACGACGTGTCGTGTACGACTGCCGCTCACGTCCTGGCGGCGGCCGATCGCACCAAGTACCGGATCACCCCGGTCGGCATCTCGACCGATGGGCGATGGGCGATCGCCGACGCGGCGGCCGCTGCGCTCTACGCGGGCGGGGATCAGCTCCCAGCACAGCTCGATCCGGCCGGGTCGGAGGTCTCCCCCACGGCGTTGCTCTCGGCTGCAGCCGGCGAACCGGCAACAACCGTCGTGATGCCGTTGCATCGAGAGGAAGGCCGCGCAGAGGTAGAGGAGTCTGAAGAGGAACGCCATCGTTCACGCGGTCGGCTGTTCAGCCCTTGTCCTTGTAACCATGCTTCGCGATCGCGCGCAGGCCGTCCGGATCGATCAGCGTCACACGGCCGTAGCGCCACTTGACGACTCCGGCGAGGACCATCTCGCGCACGAACGCGCTGACCCACTGGCGCGACACGCCAAGAGCCTCGCCGAGACGCTCCTGCGACAGCGGCAGCACGATCCTGACGCCGGCTGCCGTCGGCTCGCCCGAGGTCTCGGCCAGCCCGAGCAGCAGCGACGCGGCCCGCGAGCGCGGCGCGTCGAACGTCAGGGCCTTGAGCTGGTCCGTGTAGCCGCGTGCGCGGACGCCGGCCTCGATCGCCACCGACTCCCAGAGGCCGGGGTCGCGGCCGAGCTCGGCGCGAACCGCCGAATACGGGACTTCGAGCACCGTTGCAGGCTCGATGGCCGACAACCCGCTCGGTATGTTGCGGCCATCGAGCATCGGCAGCAGGCCGTACGCCCCGTCGCGTGCGATCTTGAACGTCGCCCGCCGACCGTCCGACGAGAGTTCACTCACCTCGACGCTGCCCTCGCAGACGAGCACCAGCGCGTCGATGACGCGCCCCCCGGGGATCAAGGCCGCGCCCCGGGGCACGCTGCGCGCTCGCGAGGATTCCGCGAGCCGACGGATCGCGTCCGCGGGCCAGGTCCGGAACATCCGGTAGTCCGCGATCAGGCGCGATCGCTCGTCGACCGAACTGGCGAGACGGGACTTGCTGAGGGCCATCGTGTCGGGGGCGCAGATCCAATCCAAGGACGGACTGTAGCGCACCTGACACTTCGAGCCCAGCCACTCCGGACGCCAGGCGCGCAGCGGCATCTCGCCGATGCGCATCGTCACGGAGCGTCGTCAGTTGCGCAGCCTCTGCACCTCGGAGCGGGCCCGGTCCTTGTCCGAGAAGTAGTAGTAGGTCTTGCCCTCGAACACCCAGTTGGTCTCGCCTTCGGAGCTCGAGTAGCGCGCGTCCTTCGGCACCATGCCTTCGAACTGCACCCCGACGCGATTGCGCGTCTGCCAGGTCAGTTCGATCGTCTGGTCGGGGAAGCGCAGCGTCGTGCGCGTCTTCTGGCTGCCGGCATAGTGGTCCGTGACCCGGCAGCGGTAGGCGGAGTCCTTCCCGCTCACGATGACGCCGCACACCGTGTCGAAGCTGTCGCTGGTGCCGGCCGCGCTGTTGGCGCCGCCGCCCGCCTGGGCCGCGGCCTCGGTGCACTTCGGATGGCGGTCCTCGGCCGCCGAGCTCACCCTGCCGTTCTTCGACTGCGTGTTGGCGCACTGGCCGGTCGACGCGTTGTACCACCAGGTCACGACGTAATCATCCGACGTGGTGTACGTGTCGACGCTCTTGAAGCCGCGCGCGGTCATGGTGTCGAAGGCCTTGATCGCATCGCCGCCGATCAGGTCCGTGACTTCGGCTTTCTGGCCGGCCGCAGCCGCCTGCTGCCCGCAGCGCGACGCGCTCACCGCGTCCACGCTCTGGTAGCGGCCGTTCGCCACCCGGATGCCGACGCAGCTGCCGCGCGCGGCGTTCCACCAGTACTGCGTGCCGCGGCTCATCGTCACATTGGTGTAGCCGCGGCTTTGCATTTCCTGCTCGCCGCTCGAGCCCCGTGCGCCGACCAGGTCGGCCAGGTCGCCGGGCGGCGCGGCCATGGCGGCCGGGGCGGTCATAAGAGCGCCGGTGGCCAGCAAGGCCAGCGCGACGCTGCGGAGGGAGGCGGTCGATTTCATCGGTTCTTCAGTCATGGGTTGGAAAGGAGACGGCCGGAAGAGCGCCGATTGTCGCCATCGGAAGCCCAAGGCCTCTTCCCGCGAGCGCGGCGCAATGCAGGCGGCGCGACCGCCAAGAGAACGCCGCAGTCGATGGCCTTGGGGCCGGACGCCGGAGGCCTTGGAAGCCGATCAGCAGAAACGACCGCAGATTTTCGGGCGGCCATCGCGGCGAGACCACCAACTGCTTGACAGTCGTTGCACGGTCGCCCGTCCAAGAAGCCCGCGGCCAAGAAGCCCGCGGCCCGACCCACTGCGACGGGGGGCTTCGGCATTCACCGGCTCATCGAGCCGTCCGGCAGCACGAAGCCCGGGAAGCGCGATTCCTCGATGCACTCCAGCGGCAGCGCCCCGCCGGGCTCGCGCACGAAGGCGGTCGCGATGCGCGCCGCGCACAGGTTGACCGCGCCCAGCTGCACGTGCGTGCCGGCCGGGAACACGACCAGCCTGGCGCGCGGCAGCGACTTGGCCACCACCTCGCTGCGGAAGGTCGGCGTCGCCGCGTCGAGGCCGCCGCTCAGGATCAGCGTCGGCACGTCGGTAACGACGTCGACGTCGGTCGACGCGGGCAGCTCCGGCACCGCGATCGTCGCGCACAGCCCGACCGTGTCCTGCGCGAACATCTGCCCGGTCAGCCGCGCGTAGCGGCTGCGCACCCCGTCGGTCACCAGTTCGTCCACCGAGCGCACCGGGTCGTCGGAGCAGACCACGGCCAGGTGCATCAGGATCGCGGTGCCGCCCGCGGCGGCGCCGCGCTGCGCGAGCAGCTTGCCGCCCATCAGCGGCCCCAGGGTCGCGGCCATCGAGGTGCGCCCGCCTCGCACCATGGCGTCGAGCAGCGCGGGCAGGCTCATCACGCCGATCTTGTCGCCCTGCATCGCGTAGATCGTCGCCAGCAGGTCGGTGCGGCGCAGCTCGATCGGCAGCGCCACACCGGGCTGCGCCGGATCGGTGAACGTGGCGGCGATCGGCCCGGCGTCGAACAGCGCGACGGCACGCTCGACCAGCGCCGGCAGGTCGTAGGCCTGGCGGCACCTGGCGTCCTCGCGGCACAGCGCGTCGAGGTGCTTCATCGAGAACTCGATGTCCAGCGCTCGGTCCTCGATCCAGCTCCTGCGCGACAGCGAATTCGTGCCGTCGAGGATCACCGCGTCGAGCATGGCGGGGAAGTCGCGCATCGCGTGCTGCACGATCTGCGCGCCGAAGGACGCGCCGTAGAGCACGATGCGCCCGTAGCCGAGCGCGCGGCGCGCGGCGTCGATGTCGGCGGCGATGGCCAGGCTGTGGTAGGCCGCGAGGTCGACGCCCTGGGCGCGAAAGCGGTCGATGCAGCGCTGCAGCACGCGGCGCTGCAGCGCCGCGGCGGCGTCCTCCGCCAGGCCCTGTTCGTAGGCGCGCCAGCCCAGGCCGTAGGCGTCGGGGCAGTCCAGGTGCGGCTGGGTGTGCGCAGTGCCGCGCTGGTCGAGGATGACGACGTCGCGGTCGTCGAGCAGCGGGCCGAGCATCGGCGCGGCGAAGAGCCCGAAGACCAGCGGCTGAATCAGGCTGCTGCCCGGGCCGCCGGCCAGCATGAACACCGGCGGTGCCTTGGCCGCCGACCTCGGCGAGCGGGCCTGTAGCCGCAGGAAGCCGAGCTTGATCCGCCGGCCGGCCGGCGCCGACGCGTTCTCGGGCACGACGACATGGCCGCAGTCGAACCTCGCGTCGAAGGCCATGCCGGTGGGCGGCGCGACGAAGCACGGCGCCACCGGCTCGACCGCGATCGCGCTCGTGGGCACCGCCGCCGCGGCCGGTGCGGCAACCGCGGCGGTGGCCAGCAGCGCCGCCGCGATCAGGCGGCGGGAGACGCCGGACGCCGGCCGCCGCGCGGCGCGAACGGCACCGGTCAGCCGGCCGGTGCGCAGCGATCGCATGCGCGGTTCAGCCACCGAAGACGACGGACTCGGGGAACTCGTAGCGCTCGTTGCCGGCGTCGATCAGGAACATGCCGGAGCCGCTCTTCGCCGCCCGGAAGTTCATGTTGCCGTCGGCCTGGCTCAGGTCGGCCGAGACGGGTTGGCCCTTCTCGAAGAAGATGAAACGCTTGCGCCCGTCGGGCCGGGTCACGACCACGGTGGCCGTGCCACCGCCGTCGCGCGCGACGCCCATCTGGCACTGGCGCATCGGCTGGCCCGGTCGGTCGGAGCAGCCCACCGGGCCGGTGGCGTCGAACTGGCCCCGGCCGGCGCGCACCGCCGACGGCTCGCGACCGGAGGGCGGCGCGCCCGCGGTGGGGCCGTCGGGCGCCTTGAAGCCCACGACCTCGCACTCGACGACCGTCTTGTCGCGGCCGGTGCTGGTGACGCGCGGCGGCTGGCTGCCGCGCGGCGTGATGTCGACGTAGACGCCGGCCGACTGCGCGGTGACCTGCCCGTCGGGACGGTGGATGACCTTGGCCAACTTGCCGCTGACGTAGATCCGGCCCTGTTCGTCGGAATCGGCGGTCAGCCCGTTCGGGCACTTGGCGGCGAAGATCGGCACGGCCGCGCCGGCGGCGCCGGACGCGAGCAGGGCGAGGGTGGCGATGAGGGGACGGATCAAGGCTTTCTCCCGGATGGACACAAACGACGACGCCCCGCGGCGCGGGGCATCGTCAACGGCCGACGCGAAAGGCCCGGTCGGGGCGGGCCGACGCGATCAGATGCTTCGCGGTGCGCCGGCGGCCGGTGCTCAGTTCGCCCGACGCCGGCGGCTCAGGCCGAGGCCGGCCACGGCGAGGCCGGCGAGGGCGAGGGGGCGGGTTCGGGGACGGAGACGGAAGTCAGCGTGATGTCGTCAACCAAAGCAGTACGACCAGATTGAGGAGCACCCGGTAGCGTGATCGTGAGACGATCCAGGTTCTTAGCCGACAAGTTGGACGCAGTCAGGGTCGCCCACGGAGCGAAGGGGGCCAAGGTGAGTGAGTCGATGCCTATTGAAGTCCCGTCTAGAAAACCCTCGACGACGACATCAATGTCAACAATGGGGCCGACATGAATGCCCAAGAGCGACTCGAACTGGAACGGAGTGCCGGAAGCGGAAGTGATCGTCAGAAGTCCGCCGGGCAATACAGTGGGTCCTATTGCATTCGTACTACCGCAAAAAGTTAAATCAGCAAGGGTACATCCAGGTTCACCAAACACAGGATAAGGATCTCTGCCAGTATTTATGCTAGTACCACCAACACTTGTGTTGACACCACTCAAGACAAAATCCCCGATCGTTTTAGGTGACGAGAAGGTCTCACCACTAAGAGCAGACGTGTCAAAGTTAATGATGGCGGCATGCACTGGCGCGCCCAGCGCGAACAGCGCGGCGGCGGCGGCGAGAAGTTTGCGGTTCATGTCGGTTTCCTCCCAGAGATTGAGCCAGCGGTGCGGTCCCGGTCGTCGGCCCGCCACCGAGAGCGGGCTGCGGTCGACCTTTGCGTCCAGGCTGGATAATCGGGCCGCCGGCCGGGCACAACTACCAAGCGCTTGACAGTTGCCGCCTGGGCGCCCCCCCCCATTCAAGGGGGTGCCAGCGCCCGGCCCGTGGCGGCGGGGCCGGACGCCATCCCGCCCACGCGCGGGGGCGCGGGCACGCCCCGACGGCAGCGGTACCGCCGCGCTCAGCCGCCCGAGATCACCGACTCCGAAACCTGGTAGTGCTCGTAGTCGTTGACCTCGATCGTCCACAGGTCGCCGGTCTTCGTCGCCTTGACCTTGTCGCTGCCGCTGGTCACGGTGTTGCCGCGGAAGCTCAGCACGCGCTCCAGCCCGCCCGCGGGCTTGACGTGGACGTCGGCGTTGCCGGGCTTGCCGCGGACGACGCCGAACTCGCATTGCGTGGAGCCCATCGGCGCCTTGCCCATCGCGCATGGCAGCGGCCCGGTGGCGTGGTAGGGCGTGCCCGGCACCTTCGCGTCGCCGGCCGGCGCCTGGCCCAGGGCGGCCGCCGCCTGGCCGGCGCCACCGCTCACCCCGACGGTGAGCGTGTACGAGGCGGACTCGTTGCGCCGCGCCGCGCTGCGCATCAGGTACACCCGCACCTTGTACTCGCCGTCGGCCGGCAGCGCGCCGGACCACTCGTTGCCGCCGGAGGATCCGACGAAGATCGCGACGTCGCTGGAGCCGGGTGGCGAGGACGTTGAAGTAGTTGGCGCCGTTGCGGGTGGCGAGCTTCACGCTCATCGTCTGCCCGGCACGCGCGCGGATCGTGTAGTCGACGGTCTGCTCGCCCTTGATCGTGCCCTTCACCGTTGCCGACGATGCCCCCTTGGCGAAGTGGATCGGCCGGGATTCGATCGGCGTGGCGGCGACCGCATACGTGAAGGCGGCGGCGAGCGCGCAGGCGGCGAACCCGCGTAGAGATCTCGAGAACCAGCGTCCGGTCCGGTCGACCGTCGGCATCGTGTTCGCGCGAGGCACGCGCGGAAGTGAACGTCGAAACATCGGAGATCCCCCGTCTACCTGTCTACCCGTGCGGCACCTGCCGCACGCGCTGCAGAACTCCAACCAATCATTCTCTTCGGGACCGGCACCGCACTTCTGTCATGGCGTTGACACTTCCCGGCACCGCAGCCGTGGCGCTGCGCTCGATGGAATCGCCGCGCCGGATCGAACGCCTACGGCCGGGAGTTGCCGCCGGCCCTCGCCGCCTCGCGCAGCGCCCCCAGGTCGAGCACGCTGACCCGCCCGTACCGCCATCGCACCAGCCCCGCGTCGACCAGGTCGCCTACCAGTGCGGTCGCGGTCTGCCGCGACACGCCGAGCATCTCGCCGAACCGTTCCTGCGGAAGGGGAACGCTCAACGTCACCGGTCCGGAGTCGGCGGGCGGGTTGCTGCTTTCCGCCAGTGCGACCAGCACTGCCGCCGCGCGCGCGCGCAGTGGCTCGAGTGCCAGCTGCGTCCACTGGCGAGCGTTGCGACGCGCCCTCAGCGAGACTTCGTAGGCGAGGCTTTGCCAGAGTGCCGGCTCGCGCGCGAGTTCGGCGTGGATCGCGGCGAACGGAATCGCCGGTGCCCGAGACGCGGTGGCCGCGATCGTATCGTTCGGCAACTCCTGTCCGTCGACCAGCGGCAGCAATCCGTAGGCCGCGGCGCCGTGGTAGATCACGAAGGTGTAGCGCCGTCCGGCCTGGTTCTGCGCGCTCGACTGGATGGTTCCCGACACCGGCACGACGACCGAATCGAGCCTGCTGCCTTGCGCCTGGATCACCTCGCCTCGGCGGTACGTCACCACCCGCGCGGCATTCGCGAGCCGCCCCAGCGCCACGTCGGGCCACGCGTCGAAGGGCGCGCGGCGGCGATGGCGCGGGCACGGCGCTCGACGTCGAGCAGTTCGCGTGTCGTGGACACTGGTGCGGGCCTCCTCAGGGCCCCAGCACGACGCTGCGCGGGATCTCGTACCGCTCCGCGCCGACGCGGATCCGGCAAGACTCGCCGTCGCGCACCGCGGCGAACGCGGGGTAGCCGTCGGCCTGGCTGGTGTCGGCGCCGATCGCCCGGCCCAGCCGGAAGTAGATCGCCCGCGTGAGGCCGTCGGGCCGCGTGACGACCACGGTGGCGAAACCGCCGCCGGCGCGCGCTACGCCGAACGCGCAGGCCGCGAGCGGCTGGCTCGCTCGCTGCGCACGGAACCGTGCCGGTCGAATCGAATTGGCCCTGCCCGCCCGCAGCGCCGAGTCGTCGTCGCCGGTCGGCACCGTGCCGTCGGGCGCGGTCGCCGGGGACGAGCACCTCCGACGGCAGGTAACCGCGCGGCCCGCCGCCCAGCGGCTGCACGTCGCACCAGAACCGTCCGTCGACCGAATGGCAGCCAGGCTATCAAGGTCCAGTGCTGCGACAGGCGGGCGACGACGCGCGCCGTCAACGAAGGGGTCTCGCGCAGCGCAGCCGAGGCGCCGCTGCCGACGAGTTGCCAGTCGCGCGGCCCGCCGGAGGAAGGAGCCGCCGGAACGGCCGCCGCGGCGAGCGGGTCGGGCTCCCAGGCGAAGATGCCGCCGTCGGCCATCAGGCTCAGGTACAGCCTGCCGTCCTTCAGCAGCAGGTAGCCGCGCACGAACCGGGACTGGGCCGCGATCATCTCGTCCATGCTGGGCGGCGGGCACAGCATGCGTGTCGCCGCGCGCGGCCCGAACTCGAAGCGGCCGCTCGCGCCGTCGGCCGAGGGCTCAGGCCGACCAGCTGCCCTGCGCGCGGTTGCAGTTGAGCTGCATGAGCACCCTGCCGTCGGCGCGCAGGTGCATCGTGTAGGCGGACGGATCGTGCGGACGGGTCTTGCCCTGGGCGTCGTCCATCGACTGGAACTCGACGAGGCGCCAGCGCGTGTCGGCGAGCGGTCGGCGCGACGGCGCCGCACCGTCCGGCTCGCGAAAGGACGCCACCTCGCAGTTGCCGACGGACTTGTCCCGCGCGGTGTAGGTGACGCGCGGCGGCTCGCTGCCGCGTGGTGTGATGTCAACCCGAGCGCCGCCCGCGCGCGCCGTCGTCTGGCCGTCGGGCCGCGCGATCAGCCGGGCCACCCTGCCGTCGATCCGCACCACCCCTTGCGCGTCGGCCTCGACCTTCGGGCCCGGCGTGCACTCCGCCGAGAACGCCGGCACCGCGGCATGCGCCTGCGCCTGCGCCGCGACGGCATCGCCGCACCGAGCAGCATCACAAACCGCACGAGAGCCTCCTGTTCATGATTTCTTGCGCCGTCGTCATCGCGAAGGCGGGAGCGGCTCGGTGCGCGGGATCTTCGCCCCGCGCGGCCCCAGCCGGTGACGATCGAATC
>CAVVWT010000010.1:0-89225 GCA_963752085.1 Ilumatobacteraceae bacterium | reverse complement strand
CGGATTGACTTCTGATGTAGTTCAGATATCATCGTGCCATGCGAGTGATCGAGCGACCCTTCTCCGAATTCCTGCGCCAGCCGAACGATGTTGTCGCTGAACTCGCCGATCACGACGTGTTGCTGCGCCGTCGAAACGCGCCGTCGCTGAGGCTGAGTGAAGCCGATCGAGATGACGAGCGGTCCGAAGCGTTTGAGGCGCTCGCTCGACTGCTGCGCAACATGATGGTCCACAGTCCAGCTGGATTGGAGCAGACGGTCGCCGATGTGTTCCCTTGGGCGACGTTCCTTCCGAAGCGCGACCGGGTTGCTTTCGTCGACGAGTTGACCACGACGTTGATGGCCGTCGCTGGCATGGACAACTATTGCACCCGTCGGTCAGCTGCTCCGCGAGTGGAAGGCGACAGCCGAGATCCACGCGGACCCGAAGCTCGCTCGGCGTCTCCGACGCTCGATCGATGCCGATGGCGACGCTGTGACCATCCCGGGATAGCGCCGATGGCGAAACGCAAGGAACGAGTTGCGCCGCCGCCGTCGAAGGACGGATGGGACTTCCGCTTCGCAACCAACGACGCCGTGAAGGGTTGGGATCAGATCTGCTCCGCCGCAGCGGCCAACGCGCGTGTGGCGTGGGAACGAATCACCGCCGAGCCGCGACGAGTCGACACGAGGCAGCATCGTCTCCGGGGTTCGCTGGGGGACCGTGCCGTCAACGGAGTCGAGATGGAGCAATGGCAATACGAGGTGACCGCCGGCGGGCGGATCTGGTACTGCATCGACGACGACCGGCGAACCGTGTGGATGACTGATGCGAGTGTCGGTCACCCGAAAGCAACGGAGTAGTCGGACGACCCTTCTGCGAGAGCCTCGTCGGCGAGGTGTCGCTTGTCAGCAATTTGTCCGCGAAATGTCCGCGAACGTGGCGAAACTAGCGGAAATCAGACGACATCAGCCGACACGACGGACCGATGAAAACAGCCTCTGACCAGGCCAAACGTCACTCAACGACACTCGACGTGATCTCCCAATACCGGAGTTCAAGTCCCCCTTCGACACCAACGGATACTCCAGTTGACCAGGGCTCCGGCCCTGGTCAACGGCTTTCTCGGGTCGGTCCGACAAGCGAAACTGGCCGTTTGTCCGCCAATTGTCTGATCAAGTTCTGACCACGACGTGCCGATGGATCACTGATGGCAATGGACACACATCGTCGGTCGCGCGCCGTCTGCGGGCTGTCGGGGCACCCGACGGTGATCGACGTCGTCCGTGTCGCCTCCACACTGACCGGTTCGTTCGTTGAGGTCGTCGTCTTCGAGGCGGACCGCGCCATGGTCGTCGGCTCGTTGCACGACGGACTACTCCAACCTCGCCCGCTGACGCCAGCCGAGTCGATGCTCGCCGGCGGCAACCAGCACGAAGTCCGCACCGACGAGGAAACGAGCACGGCGATCGTCGACCACCGGGGCGTGGCGCTCGGGGCGCTGACCGTCCGACACGGTCCCACGCTTCCGGACGTGACCGAGGTGCTCCACGGTCTGAGCCGAATCGTCGCGTCCTTGGTCGACGTGGAATCCGACATCGAAGATCTCCACGAGACGCTCCTCGAGAACCTGCGCGACGCCGTGGTCGTGGTCGACGCCGACATGATGATCTCCTACGCGAACCGCTCCGTGGGAATCCAGATCGGCCGGAGCCCGGTCGAGATCGTCGGCACCAGCGTCATCGATCTGCTCCACCCCGACGACATCGCCGACGCCCTCGACTCGCTCCTCCGCCTCGGCGTCGGTGCCGAGGTCTACCGATTGGCCGTGCGGGTCCTGCACGGAACCGGCGAGTACATCCGCTTGGAAGCCACCGGCCGCGACCTGACCGCCAACCCGAACGTCGCGGGCATCTTGCTGTCGCTTCGTAACGGCGACCATGACCTCGAGTTGGAGTCGAGCCTCGAGCGCACCCGCCGGGTCTCGAACGCGCTCGTCGAACAGCTCCACGACGGGATCGTCGCGACCGATGCCGTCGGATCGCTGCTCGTGGTCAACGAGTCGGCCCGGGAGATCCTCGGCCTCCCCAGCGGGACCTATCCCGCCGAGATGGCGGTCGACTCGCTGGAGTTCTTCGACACCGACGTGCTCCCGGTCGAGCGTGATCGTCACCCGATCCGACGGGCGCTGAGCGGTGAGCACATCGTGCGCGAGAACATGACCGTCGTGGTCGACGACGTGGTCCGCAACATCGTCGTGTCAGGTCGGCCCGTCGAGAACTCCGGTGGTCAACGCATCGGTGCGGCCATCGGCTTCCACGACATCACCGAGGCCCGCCGCTACCAGCACGAATTGCAGCACATCGCACTCCACGATCACCTGACCGGGTTGCCCAACCGACGGCAGCTCAAGAATCTGGTGGCCGAGCTGCCGTTGACCGCCGCCGCAGGTGACACCCGACCCGTGACGGAGACCCTCATCGACCTCGACAACTTCAAGGTGATCAATGACACCCACGGCCATCGTGTCGGTGACCAGGTCATCCGGATCGCGGCGCACCGACTGTCGGCATGTTGCAGTCCGGACGATCTCCTCGTCCGGCTCGGTGGCGACGAGTTCGTCGTCCTGTCTCGCGGGCAATCGGTCGATGAAGCCGTTGCGTCGGCGGACGATATGCGCCGCCGGCTCGCCGAGCCGTTCGACATCGACGGTCACGCGTTCAACCTGACCTGCTCGATCGGAGTCGCCCATCTCGGAGTCGAGGAGCTGCACGAGGATTCGCTCCTGCGTTTCGCCGACCTCGCGCTGTATGAGGCCAAGGCGCGCGGCCGCAACCAGGTGGCCGTGTTCGACCACGAGCTCGCCGAAGCGGCCCACATCGCGAGCCGACAACGCGACTTCCTTCGCGATGTCCTCGACGACGATCGCCTCGTCATGCACTACCAGCCATTCGTCGACGGTGCCACCGACGAAATCATCGGGTTCGAATCGCTGGCACGTTTCCGGACGAGGTCGGGCGACGTGGTGGGTCCCGGCGAGTTCCTCGATGCCGCATCGGGGACAGGGCTCGTGTGGGAGCTCGACCGCCGCGCATTCGAGCTCACGTGTGACGCAGCCGCGACCCTCGCCGGATGGTTCGACGGACTCACGATCGCGTGCAACTTCTCACCGTTGAGCATCGTGCAACCCGAATTCGTCGAGCACGTCAGCCGGACGATGCGGCACCGGCAGGTCGAGCCCTCGATGATCTGTATCGAGATCACCGAGAGCGCGGCATTCGCCGGCGGCTCCATTGCACTCGACGCACTGCGTAGCGTGCATCAACTGGGTGTGCGGCTGGCCCTCGACGATTTCGGTACCGGATACTCGTCGCTCTCGCATCTTCGCGACCTGCCGTTGGCCGCCGTGAAGGTCGACAGGAGCTTCGTCGCACAAGCCGAGAAGCTCTCACCCGAACGAGCAATTGCGGAGGCCGTCGTCAACCTCGGCCATGGCCTCGGCGTCGACGTCGTCGCCGAGGGCGTCGAGACCATCGGTCAGCTGGAGTGGGCCCGATCGGTCGGATTCGACACGATTCAGGGCTGGTATCACTCGCCGGCCCGCAGTCTCGAGGAGATCCTCGAAGCACTTGTCACCGGCGAGGTCGCGGACCGACATGTCCCACCTGCCTGGGGGTATCGGGCAGACCCCGGCGGCTGACTCCGACCGCGCCGAGACGGCGAGACCGGCCCGTGCCACGTGCGGCGTCGGTGGCTCGCGGCATCGGGTGTTCGACAGGCGCGGTGAGCGATGCTCGCCGCCGGTGTCAGGCGATGAAGCCGACGACGTCGATGATGAGGTGAGCACGTCCGGCGCCGCCACCCTGAATGGTGATGCCGGATGTCGTCCTCACAATCGCCATGTTGGCGAGTTTCTGGCCGTCGGTGTACCAGTTGATGTTCGACGTCGTCGGAACGTCCTCGAACCCGTCGGCGATCCGAAAGAATCCGGATCCCTCGGTCTGGGTGACGGTGACATTCAGGATCACGCCGTTCTTCCCGGCGAGCCCGTCGACGAACAGGCTGTCGCGTGCGGTCGTGTCGTACTTGTCGGGTTCCATGGTCCGACTGTCCTGCAGTCGGAACGGCGTGATGAGCTCGATCGTGCCGGCGGTGACCGCCAGCGCTGGGGTCGGGCCTGCGGTGAGTACGGCGCCGGCGAGGCCGGTCGCGGACGTGGCCGCGATCAGTCGGCGTCTGGAGATGATTGACATTGGTGATCCTCCGTTCGAATGCCCGCGACGCAAAGCTATGACAGCGGGGGATGCTGCCGCTTCGGATTCGGCCGTCACGCCGCGGGGATCGCCTGACGCTCATCGGGCACCCCGTCCGAGGGGTGCCCGATGGCACTCCTCGTGCCGGAGCGGGCGGGCTTCAGTCGAACACTCGGCCAGGCGTTTGCTCGCGTCGCATCGTGAGGACGACCGCGACGACGGTGGCGACAACGACGACGGCGGAGGTAATCGTGATGAAGGCGCCGCCGTGTCAGTCGGCAAGGGTCCGTTCTGGTTCGGGCGAGGCAATCACCTGTCGGCGGTCAGTATGGCCGCGAGGGCCTGTTCGGTGGGGAGGCGTCCTGCGAGCACGACGTCGTCGTCGACGACGAGCGCGGGGTGGTCATGACGCCCCACGCGGCAATCTCACCGGGGTCGGTGATCTTGTCGATGTGGGCGTCGAGTCGGAGGTCGGCGACGGCGTTGCGGGTGAGGGCTTCCAGTTGCTGGCACTTCGTGCAGCCGGGGCCGAGAATCTTGATGTCCACGAGCATGGTCCTTTCGGGGTGGAGGGGGCAGAGATCGGGGATGTTCATACGACGAGGTTGAAGAGGTAGCCGGTGGCGAGAATGCCGGTGGTGACGACGGTGACGTACGTGGCGATGAGGGGCTTCTTGAGCACGTGTCGCAGCAGGATCATCTCGGGCATCGACAGGGCGACGACGCTCATCATGAACGCGAGCACGGTGCCCATCGGAAGGCCTTTGTCGTGGAGGGTTTCCACGAGTGGCAGCACACCGGCCGCGTTGGAGTACAGCGGGACGCCGAGTCCGACGGCGACGACGACGCCCCACAGACCCGACGAGGCATGATCCGCGATCCATTGTTCGGGGACCCATCCGTGGATGGCAGCACCGAGCGCGATGCCGACGAGCAGGTAGGGCCAGATCTTGCGGAGGATCGTGCCGACCTCTTCACGGCCCATCGCAATGCGATCATCCCAGCTCAGTCCGGCTGCGGAGTCGATGACCTTGCCGTGGAGGCGGGTTTCGAACACGAACGGTTCCACCCATCGTTCGAGGCGCATCTTGCCGAGCACATAGCCAGAGACGATCGCAATCGTCATGCCGCCGGCGATGTAGAGCAGCGTCACCTTCCAGCCGAAGAGCCCGAGCAGCAGGACGATGGCGACTTCGTTGACGAGTGGGCTGGCGATCAGAAAACTCAACGTGACACCGAGCGGCACTCCTGCAGCGACGAAGCCGATGAACGCCGGAACTGCGGAGCAGGAACAGAACGGGGTCGCCACCCCCAACCCGGCGGCCACGACATTGCCGACGCCCTCGCGACGCCCGCCCAGCAGCGCACGCGTGCGTTCAACCGACATGAAGCTGCGCAACACGGTCACGACGAAGATCACCCCGGTCAGCAGCAACGCGATCTTGGTGGTGTCGTACAAGAAGAAATGCACTGCGCCGCCGACACGAGTCGTCTCGTCGAGACCTGCAGCGTCATAGACGACCCAATCCCACCACGGCAGGTTCACTTGATAAAGGACCAGCCACACGACAGCCCCAGCAGCGAGGAGCAGCCGGCGTCGAGGAGTCGAGCGCACGACATGGTCGTCGAGGACCGGAGTGGTCATGACTCGACCATGTCGGGCAGCGTGTGCGCGAAGAGCCCGTTCAAGGAGTCGGTGTCGAGCGTGTAGTCGACCCAGCGGCCGCGTTTCGTGCCGGCGATCAGGCCGGCGTCGCGCAACACCTTCAGGTGGTGGGAGAGCAACGGAGGCGACACCTCGGCCACCCTGGCGAGTTCACACGCGCACCGGGTGCCGGTGCGGAGTTCGCGGACGATCGCCCAGCGCACCGGGTCACCCAAGGCCTTGAACTGTTCAACAACGATTGAATCGTCCACACCTGGATCGTGACGCCGGAACCCTCATCGACGTAGAGCAAGAAGTCCCGACTTCGCACAAACGCGTGCGACCGACGATTGTTCGGGATCAGGCGTCGATGTCCGGTGCGTCGTCGACATTCTCCGTGCGCGGTTGGATCGCAGCGATCTCCTCGCCTCCGACGTACACCGTGACCGGACCGTCTCTCGAGATGACGAACACGATGCGGCCCCGGTGGTCGAACGAATACCGTCTGGCGGCGGCATGGCGCGTTCCGTGTGTCGGGTCGGGCTTGACGTTCTCGTGGCTCAGTGCCGATGAGCGAAGGTGGGCTTCGATTGCGATGAGGTGGCCGTCACGGTTGAGAATCGCCGCTCCGTCGACCTGTGCGAGGAGCTGTCGAATCGCCGCGCGCTTTGCGAACTGCTCGAAGGAGAGGTGAGGGATCGGAGTCGGCGGACGCGACGGGTTGAGGCCGTCCACGCCTGCGAGTTCGTCGGTGTCGAGCGCCCAGACGAGGCAAGCGCCGGCGTCGGCCGGACTCATCGTGTGGACGCAGAAGTCGAGGAGGCTGTCCAGCGTGTCGCTCGGCGCGTCGGGTACAGCGTTCAGAACTGCCTGGGCGAATGGTTTGGCGTACGGCTTGGTCCACCAGCGGGCGCCGTCCCAGATGTACAACCCCTCCGGTCCGATCACACGAACGTTGCCGTTGGAGCGTCGTTGGACAACAGCAGTGGACGCGTGATTGGTTGTGGTCCGGAGACGAACGAGTTCGGCTTCGCGGTCGTGCGGCGTATCGAGCAACAGCAGCGTTGCTGTCTCGCCGTGGCGGAGCACGAACGAGTGTCGGCCGTCGGCCAAACGGCGCAGCACCGCCTCCTCGGTCACGACGGCGGTCGAGAGCGCTCCATCGAATTCGAGGCCGCCCACTGACGCATCGACCAGGACCGCGCCGTAGGTATGGAGCACGCCTTCATGCAGAGGCGGGAATCGCGCGTAGTCGAGTTCCTCGATCAGGCTGCGTCTGAGGCCCTCCGCGGCGGGCAGATTGATCCCGGCGTCGACGAGTTCCTCTCGGAGACGGCGTTGGCGTCGTCTGGTGATCCGGTCCCGCTTCTTCGAGGTGTGGTCCCGGTTCACGGACGGAGAGTACCAATCTCGATGCTCGCGACGTTCGCAGCTGCATGCTGCAGCGGTCGTCGTATCGAGATCGTCGCAGTGGGCCGCATCGGGAGCTCAGCCGCACCACGTTGTCCGCCGGAGGGCGACTACTTCGTGCTGCGTCGTGGCCGTTGCTCGTAGCTCACTGATTCGAGATCGGCGAGCAGTTCACCTTCGCTCGTCAACCGGGTCATGATGATCTGCTTCGCCACGCCGAGCAGCTCGAAGATCTGTGGGTCCAGGACCGAATAGATCATCGATGACCCCTGCCGTTCGGCACTGACGATCCCCGCCCGACGCATGATCGCCAGCTGCTGCGAGAGATGCGCCGACTCGACCCCCACGTCAGGCAACATTGCCGACACCGACCGGGATCCACCCGCCAAGACCTCGATGATCCGAATCCGCACAGGATGGCCCAACGTCTTGAAGAACTCGGCCTTCGCCCGATAGACGGAATCGCTCATCTGCAGAGATTAGTAGTTCGGCAGATACCCCCACCGTCCGTGTCGGATCACTCGTCTTCGGCAATCTGCGCGATCGCGGTCGTTCGGCCTCGGTACGGTTCGTGCCAATGAGGATTCCTGGCCGCTTGTTGCTCGCTGACCGGTACACGAACAAGGGCACCGCCTTCACTGACGCGGAGCGCCGAGAGTTCGGACTCGACGGGTTGCTGCCGCCGGTGGTCGAAGACCTCGCGACGCAACTCGACCGGGTGGCGTTCGAGTACGACGCGAAGGACACCGATCTCGAACGTCACGTATTCCTTCGAGCGTTGCAGGATCGCAACTCGGTGCTGTTCTATGCGTTCCTCGCCCAGAACCTCGACGGACTGCTGCCGATCGTGTACACGCCGACGGTCGGTGTGGCCTGTGAGCAGTGGTCGCGCATCTACCGTCGCGAGCGCGGCCTGTTCCTGTCATGGCCACAACGCGACCGCGTCGACGAACTCCTCGAGAACGCCGTCGGCGACCGCGAGATCGACGTGGTGGTCGTCACCGACGGCGAGCGCGTGCTCGGCCTCGGAGATCTCGGGATCGGCGGGATGGGCATCCCCGTCGGCAAGCTCGCTCTCTACACCGCGGGTGGGGGCCTCGATCCGTCGCGCACACTTCCGGTGTTCCTCGACGTCGGGACGAACAACGAGGCGCTGCTCTCCGACCCGCTCTACCTCGGATGGCGACACGCCCGCGTGCGTGGCGAGGACTACGACGAACTCGTCGACGCGTTCGTGGAAGCACTGCACCGACGGTTCCCCAACGTGCTGCTGCAATGGGAGGACTTTGCGCAACTGCACGCGAACCGATTGCTCGCGCGCCATCGCGACCACATCTGTTCGTTCAACGACGACATCCAGGGCACCGCCGCAGTCACCGTCGCGGCGATCGTCGCCGGACTCGCGAAATCGGATGTGCCGATCACCGAACTGCGCCTCGTCATCGTCGGTGCCGGCTCGGCCGGAACCGGCATCGCCAACCAGGCCGTACGTGCAATGGTGGCCGGCGGTCTCGCGTACGACGACGCGGTCGAACGCTGCTGGCTCGTCGACCGAGACGGTCTCCTCCACGATGGAATGGACGGCCTCCTGCCGTTCCAGCTGCCCTTCGTGCGCTCGTGGGACGACGTGGCCAGCTGGGACGACGACAGCGACGGCTCGATCGAGTTGCTCGACGTCGTCGACCGGGTCGCGCCACACGCCCTGGTCGGGGTCACCGGACAGCCGGGGATCTTCACCGAGGCGGTCATCCGATCACAGGCATCGGGTGTCACCCGTCCAATCGTGCTCCCCCTCTCCAACCCGACCCCGCGGGCCGAAGCCATTCCGTCCGACGTCCTTGCATGGACCGATGGTGCGGCACTCGTCGGTACGGGCAGCCCGTTCGGGCCCGTCACCGTCCACGGCCGAGCGATCCCGATCGCTCAAGTCAACAACGTTCACGTCTTCCCAGGCGTCGGCCTCGGCGTCGTCGCCACGCAGGCCAGTGCGGTCTCCGACGCCATGTTCACCGCGGCGGCCACCACCATCGGGGACCTGGCGGCCCGGAACACCGACGGCGGCCTCCTGCCTCCGATCACCGAGAGCCGCAACGTTGCACGCGAGGTCGCTCTGGCCGTCGCTCGCGCCGCGATCGACGAAGGCCTCGCCGAGCCCCTCACCGACGCCGAGTTGGCGGCGCGCATCGACTCAACGGCCTGGCACCCCGTCTACCGCGACCTCACTGCCCGTTCGGCGTTGCCTGGCGACGAGGCTCCGGAATCGACCGGTTGACCCGGCGACGCCGATCGCAATCACAGAGATCCCGAGCACGCCGAGACCCACGACCCGGCCGGACGTCGACAGGTCCGCATCGAACGCCGCGACGATCATCGCGGCAGCCCCGGCGGCCCATCCGACCGAAGCAATCGGCAACGCCACCCGTTCGACGTGGGTGAGCTCGGGGTCGTCCGCGACTGCAGTCGTCGGTGCGCCGTCATCGCGCATCAACTGTTCGATCCACCGAACAGGAGAGGTGATCGCGAGGACGACGACGGGTGCCCAGATCAACCCGATCGCCGCCAACCAGGCCGCATTCGCGACGGCGACGCCCACCGTCGGGTCCAAGCCGGTGACGACGGCGTCACCGCTGTACACGGCGACAGCCGCGGCAAGCACCGCCAGAACTGCCTTCACATAGCGGAGCACGATGCTTCTGAGGCGCAACCCATGCCGAACCATGCCGTATTCGATCTTGGCGACCTCTTCGAGGAGCGGTCGTGGGTGTGACGCCGCCAATTCGAAGAGCCCCTCAGCGCGGCCGAGGTCATCGTGTGCGCCGTGCTTCGGAGACAAGCGGTACACGTCGAGCTGCCGATCGATGCGAGCTCGCGACTTGTCGTTCGTCGGAACGAGCAGCTCGACGATTCGGGGTTCGTGTCGAGCGCGATCGAGCTGCCGGAACGAAGCCGGTTCGAGTTCGTCGCTGGGAAGTCGAAGCGCGGTCAGCGTGAACCGGGGAGTGAAGGTTTCGCGGCCGTTGCCAAGGTGGTTCGCATGGAAGTAGAACCGCGTCAGATCGGCGAACAGCAACCACAATGCGAAACCGGGCACGCTCAGGATCGCAATGACCATCACGATCAAGAGGGCATCGGACACGGTGAACTCACCGGCAGCAAGTGATCGGAGAATCCCGGTGATCGAGTCGCGAGCAACCACCGGCAGGACGACGAGCAAGCCGGCACCTGACAGCAGCCCGACAGCGATCCGATGAAACGTCGACAGGCGAACCTCGCAACGAGCAACGAACGCACGCGCCGCGGCCCGCTCGTCGCCGGTGAGCTGAACGCTGGCTTCTTCATGGTTCATTCTTGCGTTGCTCCTGAGATGATGATCTTACAGAATCATAATATTCTATAATCCGTCGTACGGTCGCGAGGCGGGGCCTGGACACGAGATCTCTCGCCGGTCGATCAACACACAGGTGGAGCGGGTTCGTCATCGCTCCGTTACACGGCTGGTCGAAGATGAGGGCCCCAGCGAAACGGAGGTGAGGTCGTGTCCGATTTCAGTTGTCGTGATGGAATGAGCCACGGGACCGGCGTGGGCTCCGGACTGGTTGCGGTCGACGAACTCGTGTCGATCACGATGGACGGCTCGTGCGTCCGAATCGAGTCGTGCGAGCCGTTGGACGGGTTCGGAACGTGCGTGGTGATCGACGCCATGAACGCTGCCGTCGATGCCGGTTCGGTCGTGTCGATCGGGCGTCGCGACGTGGCGGCTCAGCCGTCCCCGCCGATCGGGCCGGCGAGGTGTGATCGGCGGCTGATTCCCGTGGCGGCATCCGGGGCCGGCGTTGCCGTGGTGCGGAGCGAGGGGTCGACGTGGATGATCGACATGTCGCGCCGACGGTTCGTTCGGAGTGATCATCAGCTGGACCTGCACTTCGTGCCGAGCTCGGCGTGGACGCCGTTCGTCGAACTCTGGCTCAGTGCCGATGCGATCAGTGCGCGCACCACCGACGACCGATATGTGACGTCGCGCCGATCGTGCTGCACGATCCCCGCGATCGGTGCTCACGTCCCGGACGTGAGAATCCAGCTGATCGCGTCGTGAGCCCCCGAGCCCGTCAGGTCTGAACCGGCGGCACCCGCCCCGGCGAGGTCGCCACGATGACGCGGTCGTCGAGACCGTGTGTCTGGCGAACGAATCGGTTGCCGAGCCCCGCCCGCGTCGACGCGAGCGCCTTGACGATCACGTCTCCCGGACCCGTCGAGTCGCGCAGCATCTCGGTCAGGTTTCCGTGGTCGGCCGACACCACCTCACGGCTCGACGGCGCGAGATGTGTCGTCGACGCCGACGAGGCGGCGCACACCATGACCGGCAACTTGAGTGAGGTGGCGAGACGTTCCGCTGTCGCCGCCGCGAGCTCCACGGCACTTCGATGGTCCAGCCGACGGTCGTGGTCGTCAAGTGCGAGGACCAGCCGTTGCGGCGCCCGCTGGACCGATGCGGAGCGCACGATCAGTACGGGAACCGTGGACGACACCAACAGCGCATCGATCGACTCGCCGAAGAACGACTCACGCAGGGTCGACCATCCCTTCCACTCCACCACGATGCAGGTGACGTTCTGCTCGGTCGAGGCGTGGAGGACACCGGCGCCCGAGGAGGAATCGAGTCGAACCGTGCTGTCCGCCTCGGCACCCTGAGCGAGCACCGTCCGTTCGACCGTGTCGACGAGGTGATCGTGACGCTGCTGCACCTCGGCCGACGACGCTGTGAGACCGACCACCGCGAGTGGAAAGACCGTCCCGGTGTCGGCCGCGGCAATCGCAGACGCGACCCGGATCTGGGCGTCCGAACGGGACGTACCGGACAGCGGGAGCAGCACCCGGCGCCCGAGCCGCTGGATCTTCGCCGGCGGCGGTGGTAGCCGTGACGTGACCACATCGCCGACCAGCGACGCCATCACGCACGTCACCAGAATCACTACGATCACCGCGTTGACGGTCGATTCGTCCAACAGGCCGATCTCGAAGCCGACGAAGACCGCCGCGAGCGTGGCGGCCGCCTGTGCCACCGACAGCGAGAACAACGCGGCGATCTCGGCGCGTCGCCAGCCGAAGGAACGCCCGGCCACATACGCCGCGACGGCCTTGCCCGACACGACCGCAGCGGTGAATCCGATGCCGCGCACCACTGTTGTCCCGTCCGACAGCAGCAATGCCGGATCGATCAACATCCCCACTGAGATCATGAACATCGGCGTCAGAAGATTGGATCCGAAGAATCCGATCTGACCCGCGAGCACCCCGCCGTGCACGACGACGCGATTCATCGCGAGGCCAGCGAGGAAGGCGCCGATGATCGGCTCGACGCCGGCGAGTTGAGCGAGCCCCGCAGATCCGAACAACGCGACCATCACGAACAGGAACCGAGCCGATCGTTCCTGACCGATCGACGCGAAGAACCACGACGCAATCCGCGGCAACAGGAACAGGATGGAGCAACCGGCAGCGACGAGCAGCGGGCCGGTGGTGACGAGGTAGATCCAATCGAGGTCGCCCACCTCGAACCTCGCGACGGCGACCAGGAACAGCAGCGCCGCTGTGTCGGTGATCACCGTGCCACCCAGCGCCACGGTGACGGCACGGTTCTCCGTCACCCGAGCCCGCTGGAACACCGGGTACGCCAGCAAGGTGTGCGACGACCAACACGAGGCCAACAGGAGCGCGGCCAACCACGAATACCCCAGCCATCGATGCATGATCAGTCCGAATGCGAACGGTGCTGCGAACGTGAGCACGCCGAACACCACTGTGCGGCTTCGCTCCTGACGGAGCACGTCGCGGTCGAGCTCGAGACCTGCCTCGAACATCAGGAACAACAGTCCGGCGCCACCCAGCAGCGCGACCGGGCCGTCACGGTCGATCAAGCCGAGACCGGACGGTCCGATCACGACCCCGCCGATCGTCAGTCCGACGAGTCCGGGCAGTCGAAGCTTCTCGGCGAGGCGCGGCAGCACCAGCACGACGGCGAACAGCACGACGAACACGCCTGACGGGCCCGTCATCGGGAGATCGATCGCCATCGACGGATTCACGCATCCTCCAACGCTCGAGCCGGGATTTCCGGGCCTCGGCGAGCGTAACCCGCGGACGGGTTTCGGGTCGGTGCATCTCGCCTGCCGGCTGTCAGACCTCCGGGTGTTCTCGGCGTCGGCTGCCGAGGTAGCCGTGGGTGAGTCGGCTGACGATGTATTCGTATCCCGCCGCGGCCAGGTTCGTTCCGGCGAGGAACACGAGCGCATCGGTCGAGTCGATCATCTCGGTCGCGAGCGTGGCCCCGAAGGCCGAGGCGTAGTACGGGACCTCGAAGATGATCTCGGTGCCGGCGTAGCCGAGCGACGCGGCAGCACGCTGGATTCGTTGATCGTCGGTACGGGCGACCGTCCGGTCGTACAGGAACTTCGACAACGCGTTGGTACTCGTACCGGTGGCCGTCAGGAGATCACCGTTGGCTCGGAGGTTGGCCCGCATCCCGGCGCCCCACACGACGTAGCTGGTGACCAGGATGGTGTACACCACCCAGACGTCTTGGTCGCCGAGGAGTCCGGACGCGGCGAGCGTGATCCCGCCCGCCGTCGCGATGACGTCGAGTGCCACGAACGAGATGCCGGCGGCCACCGCGGTGACCATCCAGCGACGCGTCCTCGTCCCGACGCGCAGCACGGTCCGAGCGGGGGCCTGATCGAGTTGCGCTCTCAGCATTGCCATTGAATCCCCTCACTCGTCGTCGTGGTCACCACGCTGAGCACACACCGTCAACGTGGTGTGAACGCGGAGGTGTACGTTCCTGCCATGGGAGCCACACCACGATCACTGGACGAGGTCACAGCCGACTGGTTGTCCGAGCAACTGGCCGCAACGATCACCTCCGTCGACATCGACCCGATCGGGGCCGGCGAAGGATTCATGGGTCAGCTGGCACGCGTGCGGCTCACGTCGTCTGACCCCGACGACGCCGCAAGTCGGTGATCGTCAAGCTGCCGACCGCCGATCCGGGGGGCCTGTTCATCGGTGAGATGATGCGGGTCTGGGAGCGCGAGCACTGCTTCTACCGCGACGTCGCCCCGCAGATGGAGATCCGGATCCCCGACGGCGCTCGTCAACATCGCCGACCCACCGTGTCTCGTGCTCGAGGACCTCGCGCCGGCGGTGGTCGGCGACCACGTCGCCGGGGCCAGCCTGGCCCAGGCCGAACGCTCGCATCGACGCGCTCGCCGTCCATCACGCGACCTGGTTCGAGCACCCGCTGCTCGCCGACGCTCGAGTGGATGCCCGGTCTCGACGACCCGTCGATCCTCACGCTCAGCGACACGTTCGCGATGGGCTGGCCGATGTTCCTCGAACGCTTCGCGCGACGAACTGCCCGACCGCTGCTTGCGCTGGTGCGAGCGATTCGTCGAGAACATCCCCGCCTGGATCGCCGGTCACTACGACGAACCGGTCACGATGACGCACGGCGACTTCCGGCTCGACAACCTGTTCTTCGCCGACGACGGTTCGCGTCGCCGTGATCGACTGGCAGCTGAGCATGCGCGCGCCCGGGCAGGCCGACTTCGTGTACTTCTGCGCGAACAACCTCACCGTCGAGATGCGCCGCGCCGCACGAGGACGACCTGCTCGACCGGTACGTCGCCGCGCTTGCACGCCAGCGGCGTACCGAGCGACGCAGTCACCGTCGACTCGGTACGGCAGGGCTACCTCGAAGGGTCTGGTGTTCTACGCCGTGTCGTTCGGCGCCAGCCTGCTCACGATCGACCCGGCCAACCCGCGCGGTGTCGCGCTGTTCGAGGCGCTCGTCCGGCGCACGTTCGCTGCGGTCGACGACCTCGACGCCGGTCTCGCGCTCGGCTTCGACGTCGACGGCTGACGTTGGCCCGACCCGACGGCGGCGAGGTCGGATTCGCCCAGTGTCGCTCCGTGTCCAGCGGCTGCTGGCGATCGGCGTAGTGTTTCGAACGGGGAATGAAGCAGGTCGGCGACGAACGTCGTCGGTCGAGAATGCGACAATTGAAGCGAACTCACGCAAGGGGATGAGATCATGTCGACCACCGAGGAACTGCCGCTCCACCTGAGGGGGAACTGGGCCCCGGTCCAGGAGGAGCGGACGATCACCGACCTGGAGGTCAGGGGCACGATTCCGCCCGAACTCGACGGTCGCTACGTTCGCAACGGCGCCAACCCGATCACCGGGTTCAGCGACCACCCGTTCCTCGGCGACGGCATGATCCACGGCATTCGACTCCGCGACGGCCAGGCCGAGTGGTACCGCAACCGCTACGTCCAGACCCCGTTCGTCGCCGACCCGGACAGGCCCGTGATCGACATGGCCGACAGCCTCACCGACATGACGTCGTCGAAGGCGAACACCAACGTCGTCGGCCACGCCGGCCAGATCCTCGCGCTCGAGGAAGGCCACTTCCCGTACGTGCTCGACGGCAACCTCGAGACCGTCGGCCCGACCGACTACGACGGACAAGCTGACCGGACCGTTCACCGCACACCCGAAGGTCTGTGCGATCACCGGCGAGATGATCGGCTTCGGCTACTCGATGATGGAGCCGTACCTCACCTACCTCCGGGTGTCGGCCGACGGCGAGCTCGTCCAGGTCGAGAACATCACCGTCGGTGGGCCGACGATGATGCACGACTTCAACGTCACCGAGAACAACGCGATCTTCATGGACCTTCCCGCCGTGTTCGATCTCGAGTTGGCGATGCGCGGCGAGATGCCGATCCGCTGGAGCGACGACTATCCGGCCCGGCTCGGCGTGATGCCGCGAACCGGCACCGACGCCGACGTCGTCTGGTACGACATCGACCCCTGCTACGTCTTCCACCCGATGAACGCCTACGAGGACGGCGACAAGATCGTCATCGACGTCGCCCGGCTCGACCACATCTGGCGCGACGGCCCGATGGACTTCCCCGAACCGGCGCTGCACCGATGGACGATCGACACCGTCTCGGGCACGGTCAGCGACGAACAGATCGACGACCTGCCCGCCGAGTTCCCGCGGGTCCCCGATGCCCGGGTCGGGCTCAAGCACCGGTACGGCTACATGATGGCCAATGCTGCGGCGTCCGCATTCGAGGAGCCGCTGTCGGCCAACGGAGCGATCCTCAAGTACGACCTCGAGACCGGCAGCGCGAACAAGATCGACGTCGGCAAGGGCCGGCTGCCGGGCGAGTCGTCGTTCGTCCCGAAGGCCGATGCGGCGAGCGAGGACGACGGCTACCTGATGACCTACGTCTACGACGCCAACACCGACTCGAGCGAGTACGCCATCTTCGACGCCGGGTCGATGAGCAACGAACCCGTCGCCACGGTGCAACTGCCGCGGGTGCCCGTTCGGCTTCCACGGCAACTGGGTGCCGAGCTCGACCGCCGACTGAACACCCGTCGCCGACTCCGATGGGGGATCGGGCGACGACGTCGGATCCACGAACACGCGAATGAAGCGACACACGAAGTCACATGTGCGTCGCCACCTCGGCGCCGACACAACATGGGGGAAATCATGTACCGATCAGCCAAGCCGACCGCCCGCCGCGTTCGTGTCGCCGACGTTCGATGGGTGCCGTGCTCGTCGCTGTCGCACTCGTTGCCGCTGCGTGCAGCAGCGGCAGCGACGCGACGCGACAACGTCGTCCGGCGCGCCGACCGAGGCTGCTGCCCGACCGTGACCGGCAGACACCGAGGCGCCGGCGAGACCGAGCCTGCCGACACCGAACCCGCCGACACCGAGCCGGCGACCGACGGAGCCGGCCGACTCCGAAGCCCGCCGACACCGAGCGCACCGGATCGACCCGAGACGGGCGCATTCCCCGTGTTCCCCGACCTCGCTCCGCCGACCGGTGAGCCGATCAGAGTCGCCCTCGTCAACTCCGAAGGATCGCCCGGACTCGACTTCCCCGACGTCCGCGAGAACATCGGCGGCGACGGTCGACTACCTCAACGAGCACGGCGGCATGGGCGACCGGCCGATCGAGCTCGTCAACTGCACGGTCAACGGCTCGCCCGAGACGTCACAGGCGTGTGCACAGGAAGTCACCGGGCAAGGACGTCGAGCTCGTGATGCTCGGTCTCGACCTGTTCCCCGACTACGCCACCTACACGGCCGCCGGGACGTTCCGGTGATCGGCATGCTGCCGATTCTCCCGGGCGACTACACCGTCCAACGCCCTGTTCCTCACCGGCGGCAACGCCACCACCATGGGAGCGATCGCTGCCGGCAGCCGAAGGACACTTCGGAGCGACCACGGTCGGCATCGTGAGCGCCGACAATGCCGGCGCGAACGCCAGCGAGGCATCGTCTCACCGCATCGCTCGACATCGCCGGCATCGACGCACTTCACGATCAAGGGCGGCGACAACGAGACCGACGCCGGACTACCAGGGCCTGATGCGCCAGGCGGCCGAGGGCAACCCCGACCTCATCGTCTCGCTGTACGCCGATGCCGGATGCATCGGCACGATCCGTGGGCGAGCATCGCTCGGCATCGAGATCCCGGTCATCTCGACCAGCATCTGCGCCGACAAGGCGGTGATCGACGAAGTCGGCGACGACGCGCTCGGCTGGACCTTCGTCGGCATCCAGACCGACGAGGACACACCCGAGAAGCTGGCCTTCTCCAGGAGATCCTTGCACCGGCCCTCGGGGTGCCGCCCGGAGGAGGTCGACCCGACCGCCCTCGGTCTCGGTGGTCTCGGCATCGTCATGATGACTGTCGCTGGCGGCGTACGCATCCGATGTCGTGGCAGAGTCCGGAGGTGAAGTGACCGGTGCCTCGCTCTTCGAGTTCCTCGGCACCACCCCGGACCTCGAGCTCTGGCCGGCCGGCTCACTTGTCGAGTGTGGCCTCGCGGCCTGAACTATCCGGCGATCTGCGCCTACACGTTCCCGTTCGCCGAGTACCAGGAAGGTGGCGGTGTGCTCACCGTCCCCGGGCTCGAAGCCGTGTCGAGCATCGACTACCTCCCGTGAGGTGAACGAGATCGCTCCGTCGACTTCCGGGTTTCTTGACAGTTGGTGACGATCAAGTTGACATCGCAACACTGACCGATGCACGGGGTATGACCGAGCAGGAATGTCGATCGAGTCCGTCCGGGCGCTGGTGCTGGTCGTCGGAAGGCGACGGCACGATCGAGGAGGCGCACGGCGGGTTCGGTGGATTCCTCGGCTCGACGTCGCCGTCGCTCGCCGGGCACCAGCGTGTTCGACCACGTCCGTCCCGACGACGCCGACGAGCTGGCGATGTACTTCATCGAGAACGTCACCGAGTCGGGCGACACGGTCGCGCTCCCGATGCCGTTTCGGCTGTCCATCCCCGACGCCGACGGCATCGACCACCCGGTCGACATCATCCCGACCGGCCGCGTCGAGCGCGACGGGCAGTGGCGATGGACCGTGATGATCGTGCCCGTGTCGCTCAACGGATCGATCATCCGCTCGCTCGACCTCGAGATGGCCGGCGCTCCACGTGACGAGGTCCGGCGCATGCTGTGCGAAGAACTCCTCGTCGACAACGACAACTACACCAGCCGTTGGGTGCTGATCGACCTCGAGGACCCCGAGGCTCCGACGACGATCACGTCCCGTGCCGACGACGCCGACGCCGTCGCTGCAGCGGTGTACAGCGACGTCGTCGAACTCGACTGGACCCCTTGGCATGGCATGGTCGAGGGCCAGACCAGCGCGATCGACGTGTCGAAGCTTGCGCCGGCGACCCGCGCGGTGATGGATGCCCGCGGGTGGACGCGCACGATCGTCGCACCCGTGTACGTCCGCAATCGCCTCGTTGCCGCGTTCCTCCTGCTCGGCCGTGTGCCGCTCGAGTATCCCGGTCGACTACGTGAAGGTGAACGTGGCGGCTCGGATCCAGACGCTCGTGAAGGCCACAGCGCTGCTGTTCGAACGCTGGGAGGACCGGGACCAACTCGAGTACGCAGCGTCGACCGACGCGTTGACCGGGCTCAGGAACCGGCGTGCGCTGCTGGTCGAACTCGCAGACGAACGCCGTAGGGGGTCGCTGCTCTACGTCGACGTCGACGACTTCAAGGCCGTCAACGACGGATACGGCCACGACGTCGGCGACAGGGTGCTCGTGACGGTGGCCGACCGTCTCACAGCGACCTGTCGATCGCAGGACACCGTCGGTCGCGTCGGCGGCGACGAGTTCGTCATCCTCCTCCACGGGGCCGATGACGAACTCGCCGGCATCATCGCGGAGCGTGTGCTCGATGCCGTCAGCGCGCCGCTCGGGATCCCTGGCGGGCCGTTCTCGGTGTCGGTCAGTGTGGGCCAGTCATCGCTCGATGACCACAATCCGCTCGATGTCGCCGACCGAGCGATGCTCCGGGTGAAGCGCGACTCGCATCACCACCTCCTGAGCGGGTTCGTGCGCGGCGTCGCGCACCCGCTACGAAATGGAGATGGCTTCGTCGACCTTTCCGAACCGCGTCACCGACATGCTTGGCGTCGAGTATCCGATCGTCCAGGCACCGATGGGTTGGATCGCCCGAGCCCCGCTCGCATCGGCCGTGTCCAACGCCGGCGGGATGGGCATCATCGAGACGTCCTCGGGTGAACTCGATGCCGTGCGGATCGAAATCGAGAAGATGGCCGACCTCACCGACAAGCCCTTCGGCGTGAACATCGCCCAGGCATTCGTGCGGGACCCCGACATCGTCCAGTTCGTGGTCGACCAGGGCGTCCAGTTCGTCACCACCTCGGCCGGCAACCCGACGAAGTACACCGCCCAGCTCAAAGCGGCCGGCCTCACCGTGTTCCACGTCGTGCCCACACTGTACGGCGCGCTCAAGGCCGTCGAGGCCGGCGTCGACGGCCTGGTCGTCGAAGGGGGAGAGGGAGGCGGATTCAAGAACCCGCGCGACGTCGCGCTGATGGTGCTGCTCCCGTTGATCGCCTCGAAGGTCGACGTCCCCATCATCGCGGCCGGCGGCATGGTCGACGGGGCGTCGATGGCCGCCGCGCTCGCGCTCGGTGCAGAGGGGATTCAGATGGGAACGCGAATGGTGTCGGCGGCCGAGTCTCCGGTGCACCAGAACTGGAAGCAGGCGATCATCGATGCAGCCGAAACCGACACGGTCTTCCTCAATCGGCACACGTCGCCGGCGCTGCGTGCGCTTCGCACCGAACGCAGCGAGGCGCTCGAACTCGACACCGAGACCAATGCGATGACCGCCCTGATCGGGTCGACGATGGACCTCTACTTCGGCGGTGACATGAACGCCAGCCTGGCACTGACCGGGCAGGTCGCCGGCCGCATCGACGAGGTCGAGCCGGTGGCCGACATCATCACGCGCTGTGCGACCGAGTGCCGCGAGCTGCTCGCGGATCTCGCCGACCGCTACCGGTAGCCCGCACCGAAGGTCTGCCACGTGCGGACACCCAGCCCATCGGCCGGGTCGATGGACGCCGTCGCAGCGTGTGAAGATGACGTCGTCGGTGCAAGGGATGTGCCGAGTGGTTGGAGGTTGCCGTGAACGATGTGAATCGCACCCCCGATGTCGACGTGGTCGTCGTCGGTGCAGGTTTTGCCGGGTTGTACCTGTTGCGCCGGTTCCGCGACATGGGCCTGGCGGCAGTCGCCGTCGAGGCCGGCGACGACGTGGGCGGCACGTGGTACTGGAACCGGTATCCGGGTGCTCGATGCGATGTGCAGAGCATCGACTACTCCTACAGCTGGGACCCCGAACTCGACGAGCAGTGGGAATGGTCGGAGCGGTACGCGACACAGCCCGAGATCCTCCGTTACCTCGGTTTCGTCGCCGACAAGCACGATCTGCGGCGCGACGTCCGGTTCTCGACGCGCGTCGACGGTGCCGCGTGGAACGACGACACATCGCTGTGGGAGATCCGTACCGATGACGACGCGACGACGACGTGTCGGTATTACGTGATGGCGACGGGCTGCCTCTCGGTGATGAAGGATCCCGACGTCGAGGGAACGGGCAACTTCGGAGGCGATGTCTACTTCACGGGGCGCTGGCCGCACGAGGGGGTCGACTTCACCGGCAAGCGGGTCGGGGTGATCGGCACCGGCTCATCGGCCATCCAGTCGATTCCGATCATCGCCGCGCAGGCGTCCGAGCTCACGGTGTTCCAGCGCACACCGAACTTCTCCTTGCCGGCACACAACGGGCCGGTCCGCCCGGACGACGCGGCGAAGATCAACGCCGATCGTGTCGCGTACCGGGAGGAGGCGCGGTGGTCGTCGGGCGGGGTACCGCGCGAGATCCCGGCCGAGAGTGCCCTCGCGGTGTCGGACGAGCAGCGTCGTGAACGGTACGAGCAGGCGTGGGAGGAGGGCACGATCTTCTCGATGATCGGCGCGTTCAACGACCTGATCATCGACCCCGATGCGAACGAGACGGCGTGCGAGTTCGTCCGCGAAAAGATCCGGTCGGTCGTCGACGACCCGGAGACCGCCGAGATCCTGTGCCCGCGCACCTATCCGCTGGGGACGAAACGGCTCTGCCTCGACACCGGCTACTACGCGACCTTCAACGAGCCGCACGTCAAGCTGGTCGACTTGCGCGCCAACCCGATCAGCTCGATCACCGAGACGGGCATCGACGTCGTCACCGCCGACGGTGCGACGTCGTACGAGTTCGATGCGATCGTGTACGCCACAGGATTCGACGCCATGACGGGTGCGATCGTGGCCGTCGACATCGCCGGGCGCAACGGAATGGAACTGCGCGATCGCTGGGCCGACGGCCCCCGCACGTACCTCGGGCTGATGTCGCACGGGTTCCCGAACCTCTTCATGGTCACCGGCCCCCAGAGTCCGTCCGTGTTGTCCAACATGGCCGTGTCGATCGAGCAACACGTCGACTGGATCTGCGACACCATCGGGCGCCTGCGTGACGAGGGTACGACGGTCATCGAGCCGACGCAGACGGCGGAGGATGGTTGGGTGCAACACACCAACGACTTCGCCGACATCACGCTGTTCCCGCAGGCCAACTCGTGGTACATGGGTGCCAACGTGCCGGGGAAGCCGCGGGTGGTCCTCCCGTACGTCGGCGGCGTCGATCGGTACCGACGGATCTGCGACGAGGTCGTCGAGCGCGGGTACCTGGGCTTCGAGTTGTCGGGACCAGACGGGACCGAGGCGAACGACGGTGTCGTGTGCCGGGTGCAACCCGACGTCACGATCATGCTCGAGCTGATGGAGGAGATGGCGCTGCCGGCGATGGACACGATGTCGCCGGACGAGGCTCGCGCGTTCTCCGAGGCGATGGCGGCGGTCAGCCCACCCGGCCCCGAGGTGGGCGAGATCGTCGACGGCACGTTGCCGGGAGCGGCGGGTAATGACCTCGACTATCGGCTGTATCGGCCGGCCACACCCGGTCCTCATCCGGTCGTCGTCTACTTCCACGGTGGCGGCTGGGTGATGGGCCATGCGACGTCCGACGATGCGCTGTGCCGTGATCTGTGCGACCGGTCGGGGTCGATGATCGTCTCGGTCGACTACCGGCATGCCCCCGAAGCCCGTTTCCCTGCAGCGCCCGATGACGGCTACGCCGCGACGTGCTGGATCGCCGAGCACGCCGAAGAACTCGGGGGTGTACCTGGTCAGTTGGCCGTCGCCGGGTGGAGCGCGGGCGCCAACATCGCAGCGGTGGTCGCGCAACGGGCACGCGACGAAGACGGCCCGACGATCAGCGGCCAGCTGCTGCTGACACCCGTCACCGACTGCGACCTCACGCGACCCTCGTACCGTGAGAACGCGGAGGGGTACATCCTCACCGCCGCGCTGATGAACTGGTTCTGGGATCACTACGCCGACCCGGACGACCGCAGCGATCCGCACGCATCTCCGCTGCGTGCGGCGAGCCTCGCCGGATTGCCGCCGGCCATGATCGTCACGTGCGAATTCGACCCGTTGCGCGACGAGGGTGATGCGTACGCACTTGCGCTGGCCGACGCCGGCGTCGATGTCCGGCACCATCGGGCTCGGGGTCAGATCCACACGTCGATTCCGGCCGTCGGTGCGCTGCTCTCGGGCGCCGGCGTGCGTGGTGAGATGGCCGAGGCGCTGCGCGGGTTCTTCGGCGTCGGCGTCCCGGCGTGACGTCGTCATCGTCGGAGACCGCTGCGTGAGCGCGGGCATCACACCCCTCGACGGGGTCCGGGTGATCGAAGTCGACAGCTGGATGGCCGCCCCCAGTGCCGGGGCGATCCTGGCCGACCTCGGGGCCGACGTGATCAAGGTCGAACCGCTCGGCGGTGACGCGATGCGCGGAACCGGGCGCCCCGCCAAGGTCGATGGCGATTTCCGCGGCTACGACTTCGTGTTCGACGTCGACAACCGGGGGAAGCGGTCGATCGCCGTCGATCTGGCGTCGGAGGGTGGGTCATCGGTGGTACAGCGGTTGTGCGATGCCGCCGACATCTTCCTCTGCAACCTCCTCCCACGTCGTCAGGAGCGCTTCGGCCTCGACCCCTCGAGCCTGCTCGAGCGCAACCCGACACTCGTGCACGCAACCCTCACCGGATACGGCACACATGGGCCCGAGGCATGGCGACCCGGCTACGACGTCACCGCCTTCTTCGGGCGATCAGGGCTCTACGACTCGATGCGCGAGACGAGCGATGGTCTCGTGGTCCAGGCGCGGCCTGCACAGGGCGACCACACGACCGGCCTGGCACTCGTGGCGAGCATCCTCGCAGCGCTCCGCCTCGTCGATCGAACGGGGGAGGGCCAAGTGGTCGAAGCCTCGCTGTACGAGACCGCGGCGTGGACGCTCGCGAGTGACTACGGGGTCACGGCGGCCGACGGCGCGCCGGTTCGTCAACGATCGCGGCACCAACAGATCACCCCGCTCACGAATCGTTATCCGTGCGGCGACGATCGCTGGGTGGTGTTCAACATGCCCGAGGCTCCGGCCTTCGCTCGTTTCTGTGGCGCGGTCGGCCTCGACCACCTCGTCGATGACGAACGCTTCGACAGCGTGCGGACCCGGTTCGAGAACATGGCTGAACTGGTCGACCTGATCGACAGGGCGCTGAGCGTCAGGAGCCGTGACGAGTGGGGCCCGATCTTCGACGAGCACCGTCTCATCTGGGGGCCCGTGCTCGGATTGCACGAGGTGGTCGCCGACGCCCAGGCCGAAGCGATGGGTCTGTTCCCGACCATCACCCACCCGGAGCTGGGTGACTATCGCAGCGTGCGGTCACCGATTCGCCTGCGCGGCATCGACACCGATCCGACCCGGCCCTCGCCGGCGCTCGGCGAACACGGCCGATCGGTGCTCGCCGAGGCCGGGTGGGAGCCCCACGAGATCAACGCCCTCATCGCTGACGGATCACTCGGTGATCCCGGCCCGAACCGCTCGATACCGCCGACCCGATGACGTGAGAGGCAACGTTCGAGGTGTCCTCAACGGCACGGATCTGCAGGTGCAACGAGCCGCGCCGTCGAGCGTTGTCGAATGGATCAGGGTCGCGAGACTGCGGGCTCTCGGACGGGTTGGGACCGCTGTGGCGACGCGATCATCGAGCGCACTGCGAGGCCATACAATCGCTTCCAATGCCTCACGCTGCTCCTCCCGACCAGGAACAGCGCGAGAGGCGAGTGCGCCTGATGATCATCATTGTGCTCGCAGGGGCGGTGGTGCTCGGCGGTCTCGCTGTGTCAATCATCGGGAGTCGCCAGGTCAACAACAAGGTCGATGATCTGCGCCAAGCTGCGAGCACCTCCACGGTCGATCCAGAGCTCATTGCCATCACTGCGTACGAGACGGATTCCGACCCGGTGTCGGAAGCACTGGGCTCCGACCGGGTGGTCTCTCTTCAGCAGCAGATGGACAACCGCTGGTGCGTCGAGACGGAGGTCTCAGCCCTGCTCAGTTCGAAGACGGTGTTCTTCGTGATCGACGAGGACGGTCAGTTCGTCGAAACGCCGGACTGTCTCGGATAGCTCATCGGGACGAGCAGGGTGCGGCATCACGCTTGGGTCGAAGTCGAGTGGCCCATTGCCGTGGAGCCCGCTGCAGAGGCGCTCGCGTTGCATGCGGCATCGCCCGACCAACCGATGCGCAGATGCGCAGGAATTCCGGTTCTCGGACGGGAGCAGGGCCGTCAGTGCGTCGTGAAGGTCGGGCACGGCGCTCGGGTTCGCCGTGAGGGCAGGGAGTTGTTCGTTGATTCCGGTGCTGAACCGAGCGGCTTGGCGCGGGGAGCTTCACGTCGCAGTTGGGCTACGACACGGATGGTCGAGTCTGAGCGCTATTTGGGTGGGTTCTCACGGTCGTGCAGGCGGGGGGTTGCCCGGTGTCTCAGCGGAACCAGTTGGCAAGTGCGGTGGCGACGTCTTCGCCCCGGTCGTCCTGCAGGAAGTGTCCCCCCGGTTCGAAGGTCTGATGCGGTTGCCCGGCGGCGCCGGGTACCCGGTCGATGAACTCTTGACCGAGGTGGCCGAGCACCTGGTCGCCGGGACACCACAGCGTGAGGAACGGTTTGGTCCATTGCTCGAGCACCTGCCAGGCGGCCAGGTTCTCCCGCACGCTGCCGTGTTCGGACGCGATCGGGACGAGACAGGGGAACTCGAGGGCGCCCGCCGTGAACACCGGTTCCGGGAAGGGTGCCGAGTACGCCGACTTCTCGGCGTCGGTGAGCTGGCGGGCTTGCACCGCTTGCGCCAGCAACTCGCCGGCGGTGGTGAAGTCGATCGTCTGTGACATCTCCAACCAGAAGTCGAAACCCGGGCCGATCGACTGGCCAACCGGGAGGCCGGTGTTCCCGATCGCAATGCGGCTGAAGCGGTCGGGGCCTTCGGCTGCCACCCGGAGCCCGATCAGGCCTCCCCAGTCCTGAGCGAACAGGGTGGCCTGAGGAAGCTCGATCGCGTCGAGGAACTGTTTCATCCAGGCGACGTGGCCGGCATAGGTGTAGGCGGAGCGTTCCATCGGCTTGTCGGAGCGGCCGAAGCCGATCAGGTCCGGTGCGACGCAGCGGAAGCCCGCGTCGAGAAGCGGCGGGATCATGCGACGGTACAGGTAGCCCCAGGTGGGCTCGCCGTGCAGCAACAGCAACGGTGTGGCGTCCGCCGGACCCTCGTCGACGTAGGCGACCCGCAGACCGTCGACCTCGACGTAGCGCGGCTCGTAGGGGTAGTCCACGAGCCCGGTGAAGCGATCGTCGGGCGTGCGAACGAACTCGACGCCGGCCGACGTCATGCGTGTCTCGGTCATCATCGGACGGTACCAGTGGTGAGCAAGCGGCTTCGCTGGTGCGAGTCGTCGTCCGTCGCAGCCGGCGCCGTTCTCTGCGCTGGACAATCGCACCGGCCCACGAGAGCGATTCGGGCTGCCTGCCGGTCCCATCCGACCCAGATCGTGCGGGTCACCGTGCCGATTCCGCGCTCGAAACCGACCAAGGTCTCTGGTCAGGAGACTCGTGGCTGAACACGATTGTCTTGACGGGCGCGTCGAGATCGCGCATGTGATGGTTTGTGCACTCCAGGAGGTCCACAATGCGAAAAGTGACAGTTCTACTCACGGCGACTGCCGTGGCACTGCTGACCGCTTCACCCGCGGCCGCCGACGTCTCGCCATTCGTCGGACACTGGGAAGCGGTCAACGAGGTCCCCGGAAGTCCGGATCTTGGTGACGACAGCCGCATGATTCTCAACATCAGCGCCGGTCAGAACGGCACGGTGACGGTCTTCTTCAAGGACTTCGGAGCTACGTTGTGCGGGACCGATCCTGCCACTGGTGAGCCGCTCTACGCCGGGCAGGCCAAGAGCCAAGGCATCATCGAGGGAGACGTGCTCCTGACCTACGGTCGTGGGGGCCGCGGCGCGGGCAACGGCGCCGTCTGGTGCATGGCACATCCTCCCTTCGAGTTGTTCCCTGCCCCGAACGAACCAACACCGTTTGTCACGTACGATCCCGCGACGGACACCTTGTCCGACGGGTTCGACTTCTACTACCGGGTGAGGAACAACTGAGGTCCGGCCTGCCGGACCGCGTCGCAGCCACGATCGATGCCCCCACTCGAGGGGCGCATCGAGGTCCTCGGCGCCGACAACAACGGTCAGGCCGCTTCGTTCCAGGCCGGGTCGCGTAGCGTGGCGGGCGATGCGCTGGCGCCGCCCCGAGGGCTTGCAGCAACTCGATGCGAACGCAGCGGTCGAGTTGGCGCGGCTTGGCGGATTCGAGGGATTCTCACGTGCGGTGATGGTTGGCGTGGTGCCGTTGGCTGCACTCGAGGCCCTCGGATCCAAAGCCGCGGTGTCGTACGCCTTCATCGGTGGCGAACTGATCACGCTCATGATCACGATCAACGTGGGTCGGCTCGAACGAAAGATGCCACGCCGCTGGGTGCTGACCATGGCATCGGGCTTCCTCGTCGTCGCAGCAGGGCTGTTCCTCGTGGCGGATGGCCCGCTGTTCGTGTTGGCAGTCGGACTCAGATCGGCCGAGGCGTCGATCTTCGCCGTGTGCATGTCGCTGTACATCATGGACTACATCGGCAAGCGGGAACTGACGTCGACCGAAGCGCGCCGCATGGTGTACCTCGGTGCGTCGTGGGTGGTCGGTCCGACACTCGGTGTGTGGCTGTGGAGCCGTGCCCTGACACCCGCTCCGTTTGTCATTTCGATGATGATGACGCTCGTCACGGTCTGGTACTTCTGGCGGCTTCGGCTGCATCGAAATCCTGTTCTCCTCACACCGACCACAGCGATCCCCAACCCTGCTCGCAGCATGGTTCGGTTCTTCCGCCAGCGAAATCTGAGGATCGCCTACGCCATCACCACGAGCCGGGCGATCTTCTGGGCGGCGCTTTTCGTGTACGGGCCGATCTACGTCGTCGAGACCGGTCTGCCGAAGTGGGCGGCAGGCGTCTTTCTCTCAGCCGCGAGCGGGATGCTGTTCGTCAGTCCGATCGTCCGCGTCACCGCTGATCGCGTCGGTACGCGCACGGTCATCATCGGCGCTCTGGGGGTGATGTCGGCCAGCATGGTGGCGTTGGCGGTCATCGGCGATGCCCGCCAAATCGGCATCGTGTTCTGGCTCACGGGTGCTCTGGGCGGCGCAGCAGTCGACATGCTCGGCAACATCCCGTTCATGCGCATGGTGAAACCACGTGAACGAGTCGCGATGACCGCGATCTTCACCACATGGCGCGAGACGTCGTTCCTGCTCGCACCGGTCCTCGGCGCGGTCGCGCTCGGACTGGGCTCGTTCTGGCTCCTCTACCTCGTGATCGCTGCACTCCTGGCGAGTGCCGCCATCGCCACCTCGTTCCTGCCCCGCCGACTCTAGAGAAGCCTCGCCTCGACCGAGGCAGATCAACGGCGGCAAGGCACGCTTCGTATCGATCGAGGCGTTCGGGGATCGAAGTATGTTTGATCTCGTGCGCACACTGTTCACATCAATCCGAGTGGGCAGGTCGCCTGGCCGGACGACCCAGGAGCAGCCATGAACACCCCCGGCCACCAGGCACGTATCGCCCCCCGTCTCGCAGCGATCGCCGTCGGCATCGCGCTGCTCGGATCATGCGCCAGCAGCGGCGCCACGACCGGCGACACCACCACGACCGGCGACACCACCACGACCGGCGAGAGCATCGAGACCGTCGACGTTGCCGTGGCGGCAGGTGCAGCGACCTACACGATTGGCGCTGGCGACACGCTGAGCGGCATCGCCGTCCGCGCCGGAGTCTCGGTCGCCGACATCGTCGCCGCGAACGGCTGGTCCGATGGAAGCGGTCATTCGATCTTTCCAGGCGACGTGATCACGCTGCCGCTGGGTGCATCCACCCCGACACCCGAGCCTGCAGCCCCCGCCACTCCGGCCGCGAGTGCCGACACGATCTCCACAACGGCACCAACGGTCGGCAGCACACCGTTCGACGAGAACGGAGCGCTGGCGTGTGACGGCGCCGCGATGCGGGACGCCATCGGCGATCCCGACTTCGTGACGTTCGATGAGATCAGTTGCGCTGACGGCTGGGCGGGTGCCGGATACCTCAACAGTGAGAACTTCTACACGCCCGTGATCTTCAAGGCCGAAGGCCAGCGCTGGGTTCTTCAGGACTGGTCCACCGTGTGCGACCGCTACCCCGACATGTCCCCGGCCGCACAGGTCTACTGCCCCGGTGGATGATCGAACCAGCCGTTCACGGGCACGACCACTCACGCGGCCGAACAACATTCATCAGTAGTCGCACGAAGCATTTCCGCAGGCGCCTCGTTCGACGTGGACCTCAGAGATCTCGGAGACCGCCACCCGCCGCGACCGAGGCTGCTGCGATGAGGTGATCTTCCCTGCCGGATCCTTTGCTGCCTCGGCGCGCCGGTGGTTGCGTCCTTCGGCGTCGATAGATGCTCGACGCCGACCGTGGCGGCGTGACGAAGCAGCCGATCCGGTACCCGTCCGCAGGCGAGGACAGCGCCCGGTGGCTCGACTTCGATGTCCGCGCTGACGACATTGTCATCAGCACCGGTTCCAAGTCCGGCACCACCTGGGTCCAGATGATCTGTGGGCTGCTGATCTTCGACACGCCGGATCTCCCGCGGCCGCTTGCAGAGCTGTCACCTTGGCTCGACTGGCTCGTCCTCAACCGCTCGGCCGCTCTCGCTGCGTACCCCTCCCGGGCATCTCGCACGGCGCCACCCGACCTCCCACATGGCTGCACCGGGGCTGACCGAAGTCGTCCGAGCACGGCACGTACGCGATCGGCCAAGCGTTTACCGGTCGAGTTGTTCGATCAGCCAGTCGAACATGGCGTCGGGGGTACGGCCCGTTCCCGCCTCGACGGCGGCCCGCCAGCCCTCGTCTCCCAACTCACCGCGTAGGCGAGGTTGCAGGTGTTTGCGGAGGCCGAACGCGCTGAGGGTCCGCTGGGGCATGCTGCGGGTGATGGCGAGTGCTTCGGCGGCAACGTCGTGCCGACCGAGCTCGGAGGCGATGAAGGCGCCGCTGACCACGGCGTCGCGATCTCCCAGTGGCGGAGCAAACCGCCGCAGGAGGGGTTGGGCCCTGCGCAGATCAGCGATCGTCGTCTCGACGTCGACCGACACACATCGGACCGCCGCTCGAATGAGCGGAACGTACGCGCTCGAAGTACGGCAACGCGACCTCGGCCAACACATCGACGATCACCTCGGCCTCCTCGAGGCCGAGGACACGAAGAGCGAGCGCGAGATCGACCAGGATCACGGCATCGGTGTTCTCCCTCATCGTCGCAGTCCGAGCAAGCCCGTCGACGCCGTCGACGGCGAAGGCGGTGTAGATCGCCTCGACAGCATCCGCGAATCGCGCTTCGCCCAGCGCGATTTCGGCACGGAGATACGACGACAGTGGAACGACCCCCGTGCGTGTTTCGAACTCATCGAGCACGACTGACGCTTGGCGAGGGTCGCGCGCGGCGAGGTGATGGACAACGAATGCCGATGCGGTGCACCACTGGCCGAGGTCGCGATCGTCGCGACGGATCTGTTCCGCGATTGCATGCGAGCGCGTGAAGTCGCCGGTGAGCTCCGCAATACCCATGGCACACAGAGCCAGCTTGTCCCGGTCGTCCGTGTTGTCGTCCTCGGTGAGGTCGCTCAGTGCTTCGAGCGTGTCGTGAGCCCCGTCGAGCAGACCCGCCGACAGGAAACAACCGATGCACTCCGCAAACAGGTCGACGGCGCGACCGATGTCGCCAGCGCCGATCGCATGACCAAGCGCAGCGCGCTGATTGTCGATCTCGGTGATGTCGCTGAACCAGCCCGGACTCGACACGTTCATCGTGCGCCCTCGGCTCCACACAAGCACCCAGTCGACATGTCGGCTGCGAACCACATCGAGTTCGCCGCTGGCTTCGAGTTCCCGGCCGGCGAAGGCGCGGATCGTGGCCAGGAGGCCGTACCGGGTGCCCCGTGGGGTGCGGGTCGACTGCACCATCGATTGATCGACGAGGGCAGCCAACTCCGACCGCACCGACTCGGCGTCGACCCCATCGCCAGCTGTCACAGCCGACGCAGCCTCCGCACTGAAACCTCCTTCGAACACCGCGAGCCGACGGAGGACCGTCCTGGTCTGCACGTCCAGCAGGTTGGCGCTCCACCTGATGGTGGCGTCGAGCCCACGATGACGTTCGATGCGACGCCGATCGCGGCGATCGGCTCCACCGTCGAAGAGACTGGCAGCGAGTTCTGTGATCCTGTACCGATCGACTCGGGCGGCGGCAAGCTCGATGGCGAGGGGCAAGCCGTCGAGGTCATCGCAGAGCGCCGCGATGTCGTCGAGATCGTCCTCGGTCGGATCGAACGATGGGTCACACAGACGAGCACGGTCGAGGAACAGGCGCAGCGACGGCGAGGACGCCGATTTGCGGCCGGCGCTCCCGCCGAGCGGTCCGGCCGTGAGCAGGAACTCTCCGGGCACGGCCAGGCCCTCTCGGCTGGTCGCAATCAGGTGGACACCCGGGCAGTTGTCGAGGAGTTCTTCGACCAGTTCGGCGGCCGCATCGAGGACGTGCTCGCAGTTGTCCACGACCAGGGTTGCGTCCCACGCGCGGAGTGGCCCCCAGTCGCCCACTGCCGGCAACCCGACACTGGCCAGCACGACGTTGGTGAGATCGCCACCCGTGGCGGGGGTGAGATCGACGAACCAGGCGCCGTCGCGTTTCCCGGTCGACGTGGCCGCAGCATGTTCGAGCGCAAGGCGTGTCTTGCCTGACCCGCCAGGTCCGACAACGGTGACGATCCGGTGCTCCGCGACCGCGGCGGTCAGCTCGGCCAGCTCGTGACGTCGTCCGATGAACGACGTGCGAAAGGTGGGGAGCTGATCGTTGCGTACAGGAACGGTTCGCAACGATCCCACCGACTGGTCGTCAATCACCAACTCGTGCACGAACTCGGGCTGTTGGAGGTCCTTCAGCTTGTGGACGCCCCGATCCTCGAGGGCTGCGCCCGACGGCAGGGTCGACACCAGTTCCGCCGTTCGGCGGCTCAGCACCACTTGGCCACCGTGCGCCGTCGACATCAGCCGGGCGGTCCGGTTGACAGCGGGGCCGAAATAGTCCCCGTTGCGCTCGTCGACTTCGCCGGTGTTGATGGCCATCCGCACCCGAATGGGCAGCCCGGCGGGCCACTCCTCCGACCGGACGGCGCGCTGCGCGTCGACGGCGGCTGCCACCGCATCGGCTGCACGAGTGAAGGCGACAGCGAACCCATCGCCGCCGGTAGCGAACACGAAGCCCGCGTTGCGTTCGAGCGCTCCACGGACCAGGTCGTCGTGGCGCGCGAGCATCGCAGGCATCGCTGCGGGCGCCGTGTCCCAGGCCTTGGTCGACCCTTCGATGTCGCTGAACACGAAGGTCACCACGCCCGTCGGCCGAGCTGGAAGAACCACCTGTTCAGGCTCCGCCGCGCACCAGGGCCATGAACGGAGCGGTCGACGTGTCGGTGTCCGCGTACTGGCTCACGACGTGGACAATAGCCAACGGCAGGTTTCCGTCACGCCAGCGTGAGCACTGCTCCCGTTCCGTGGATCACTGTCGACTCGTGTGGGCCACGGTCTTCGAGAACATGAGACTTCGCCGAGACCCATGCGTGCGTCCGGGCCCGATTGTGCGCGGCCCGCTCCGATGGTCATCGTGATCAACCCTGCGGCCACTGCGACCAGGTCGGTGACGACACCGAACAGTGCCAACCAACTACCCGGGCAGTACGCCTCTACCGGGCGAAGAAATGGTCGGGTAGACGGAGGGTGGAGCGAGAGGAGGGTGGTCGTGATGACCGGTGATGGGCCGACCTGGCCGAGGCGTCGCCGGCGGCACAGACGAGGGGCGCTGGGCCTTCTGTCGGTACTGCTCGTGGCATCAGTGATCGCCGTGGGGAGTGGCGCGCCGGTGTCCGCGGCGACGTTCAGTTGTACGAATCCGGTCAGCGTCGAAGGTGATAGCGGGGGGAACTCGCTCACCTTCGTCATGAGCGTGTCAGGCGTGCTGGACGGCCCGATCAGCGGCATCTACATGACTCGCGGAGCGGGCGAGGGCCAACCCCCAGGAAAGCCGCCAGCGACGGCAACACCGGGCATCGATTACCGGAGCACCTCCGGTTCGTTCAACCTCGGGTTCTCCGGCGACATGGAGTTCATCGACGTCAGCGTGTACGGCGACACAACGGTCGAGCCCGACGAGTTCTTCTACCTCGACATTCGGAGCACCGACTTCGTGGTGTATCAAACGTACCGAGTCGGGACGATCGTGAACGACGACACCGGCGTCTCGTCAGCCCTTACGATCTCGGACGCGACCGTGACGGAAGGCGACATCGGCACGACCATCGCGAACTTCGAGGTGACATTGTCGCCGCCGGCTGCGTCGACCGTGACGATCGACTACTCGACCTGCGGAGTTGGGTGCAACTCAGGGGCATCCGCGACCGGGAATGAGGACTATGCCGTCAATGTGGGAAAACTGACCTTCTCGGTCGGGGAAACCTCGCGGGCGATCCCCGTGACCGTCTTCGGTGACAGCGAGATCGAACCCGATGAGACCTTCTACGTGGGGATCGGCAACGCGGTCGGCGTCGCGGTTGTCGACGGTTCCGGACTCGGGACGATCTTGGACGACGACGCTGCGACGGCGCCAACATCTTCGGTGGTGTCGTTGGATCCGGCTCGTTTGCTTGACACTCGCCCGACGGGTGAGACCGTTGACAACCGGTTCGAGAAGGTCGGCAAGCTCTCGGCTGGCGGGATGGTGGAGCTTGACGTGTTGGGTCGCGGCGGTGTCCCCAGCTCGGGTGTCGGTGCTGTCGTGTTGAACGTCACGATGATCCGCCCCGACGGCAACGGGTTCGTCACGGTCTACCCGTGCGGCACGCGTCCGCTTGCGTCGTCGATGAACGCCCCCGCCGGACTCGGCGTCGTCGCCAACGAGGTGATCGCCAAGCTCAGCGGAACCGGCACCGTCTGTTTGTTCAGCTCGACCCCGACCAATCTCGCCGCGGACATCACCGGCTACATCCCCACGGCATCGGGCGTGGTGTCGTTGGATCCGGCTCGTTTGCTTGACACTCGCCCGACGGGTGAGACCGTTGACAACCGGTTCGAGAAGGTCGGCAAGCTCTCGGCTGGCGGGATGGTGGAGCTTGACGTGTTGGGTCGCGGCGGTGTCCCCAGCTCGGGTGTCGGTGCTGTCGTGTTGAACGTCACGATGATCCGCCCCGACGGCAACGGGTTCGTCACGGTCTACCCGTGCGGCACGCGTCCGCTTGCGTCGTCGATGAACGCCCCCGCCGGACTCGGCGTCGTCGCCAACGAGGTGATCGCCAAGCTCAGCGGAACCGGCACCGTCTGTTTGTTCAGCTCGACCCCGACCAATCTCGCCGCGGACATCACCGGCTACATCCCCACGGCATCGGGCGTGGTGTCGTTGGATCCGGCTCGTTTGCTTGACACTCGCCCGACGGGTGAGACCGTTGACAACCGGTTCGAGAAGGTCGGCAAGCTCTCGGCTGGCGGGATGGTGGAGCTTGACGTGTTGGGTCGCGGCGGTGTCCCCAGCTCGGGTGTCGGTGCTGTCGTGTTGAACGTCACGATGATCCGCCCCGACGGCAACGGGTTCGTCACGGTCTACCCGTGCGGCACGCGTCCGCTTGCGTCGTCGATGAACGCCCCCGCCGGACTCGGCGTCGTCGCCAACGAGGTGATCGCCAAGCTCAGCGGAACCGGCACCGTCTGTTTGTTCAGCTCGACCCCGACCAATCTCGCCGCGGACATCACCGGCTACATCGTCGACTGACAGATGCGACGCTTCCCGTCCGCCGTACATTTGTCGCACTGTTGCCGACCGCTGTGGTTGCAGTCTGCAACTACCTGTCGGACAGACTGTGGGAATGACCTTCCGAGGCCCGGCCATGGACATCGACCGAGACGAACTGTTGCGGCGTTACGCAGTCGAACGTGACAAGCGACTCCGCGCGGACGGCAACGATCAGTACGTCGAGCCGGTCGGCAGGTTCGCGCACTTCCTCGACGACCCCTACGCCGAGCCCGAGCCGCGCGAACCACTGACCGACGAGGTCGAGGTCGCCTTCATCGGAGGCGGCTTCGCCGGACTGGTCACCGGCGCCAAGCTCAAGCAGGCCGGCATCACCGATGTGCGCATCATCGAGAAGGGCGGTGACTTCGGTGGCACCTGGTACTGGAACCGCTATCCCGGCGCGCAGTGCGACACGGCGGCGTTCATCTACCTGCCGTTGCTCGAGGAGACCGGCCACATGCCGAGCGAGAAGTACACCCACGCTCCGGAGATCGCCGAGCACTGCCGACGGATCGGGGAGCACTTCGACCTCTACGGCAACGCTGTGTTCTCGACCGAGGTCACCGGAGTCGAATGGGACGACGACACCGCACGATGGATCATTCGCACGAACCGTGGCGACGCGATGCGCGCCAAGTACCTCGCCATGGGCACCGGACCGCTCCATCGGCCGAAGCTGCCCGGCATCCCGGGGCTCGACCGCTTCGAGGGTCACAGTTTCCACACCAGCCGGTGGGACTATGAGTACACGGGCGGTGATCCCTCCGGTACGCCGATGACCGAGCTCGCCGACAAGCGCGTCGGCATCATCGGCACCGGCGCCACCGCGGTGCAGTGTGTGCCGCACCTGGCCCGTGCGGCGGGGGAGCTGTACGTGTTCCAGCGCACGCCCTCGTCGATCGACGTCCGCAACAACCGACCGACCGATCCCGACTGGTTCGCAACGCTCGAGCCCGGCTGGCAGCAGCGGTGGATGGAGAACTTCACCACGCTCCAGACCGGCGGTTTTGCCGACGAGGACCTGGTGATGGACGGCTGGACCGACATCTCCCAACGCATCCGCGACAAGCTGTTGTCGTCGCCGGAGCCCGATCTGTCACCCGCGGGGATGCTGAAGGCGTATCACGACAGTGACGACGAGAAGATGGCCGAGATCCGTGCACGCGTCGATGCGATCATCGCCGATCCCGACACCGCCGAGGCGCTGAAGCCCTGGTATCGCCAACTGTGCAAGCGTCCGTGCTTCCACGACCAGTACCTGGACGCATTCAACGAACCGAACACACACCTCGTCGACACCGACGGCAGAGGCGTCGACGAGATCACCGAGACCGGCGTGATCGTCGATGGCGTTGCGTACGAACTCGACTGCATCATCTACGCATCTGGCTTCGAGGTCGGTACCGAGTTCACCCGCCGCTGGGGATACGACGTGTGCGGCCGCGACGGCGAGATGCTGTCGGAGCATTGGGCCGACGGGATGATGAGCCTGCACGGCATCCACGTGCACGGGTTTCCCAACATGTTCATCGTCAGTCCGACCCAGGCAGCAAACCTCATCTCCAACATTCCACACAACCTGACGGAGGCCGGGGAGACGATCGCCACGGTGATCGAGCACGCCCACGCGGTCGACGCCGACCAGATCGAGGTCACCTCCGAGGCCGAGCGGGCGTGGGTGGCCAAACTCGAAGCGGGTGGCCGGACGTTCGGCGGCGACCCGACATGTACGCCCGGCTACTACAACAACGAGGGCAAGGGCGCCGACGCGAGGGCCACCCGGAACTCCCTCGGCTATCCGGAGGGGCCCGTCGCGTATTTCGAGTACATCGCTCGCTGGCGTGAGCGCGGCGACTTCGAGGGGCTCGAATTCCGCTGACGCCGGTGGTTCGGGTCAGCGGGAGGCGAGCTTGTCGGCGAACCAGTCGAGAATGATCACGGCCCGTTGCACCCGATGGACCGGCGACCCTGAACGGGACAAGTCGTGGTCCTCGCCCGGAAATCGGTAGAAGTCCACCTCCTTGCCGTCCAGTTTGAGCGCGATCCACAGCTCCTCGGCCTGATTGATCGGGCAGCGCCAGTCCTCCTCCGAGTGGATCAGCAGCATCGGCCGATCGATGTCCCGAGCCTGTCGGATCGGCGAGTGTGCGACGTAGACCTCCGGATCCTCCACGTGCGACACGCCGTGCTCGGTGGCGAACGCCGTTGCGATGTCACTGGACCATTCCTCGGAGAGCAGGTTGTTCACCGCGCGCTCGGAGCAGAACGCCCGGAATCGGCCGTCGTGGTTTGCCGCGAGCCACGTGGCCATGTACCCACCGTACGAACCACCGAGCATGCCCACCCGGTCCCGGTCGCAGAAGTCGAACCGATCGAGGGTTGCGTCGATCGTCGCCAGCACGTCGTCGGCATCGAGACCGCCCCAGCCAGACCCAGGGTTGACCGGATGCTTCGGCCCGAGGATCGCCTGGCCCCATTGGGTGTCGCGTCCGCTGCCCCCGCGGGGGTTTCCCATCACGACGACGTAGCCCGCGGCGGCCTGGAACTGGGCTTCGTCGAAGAACCGCTCGCCGTACTGCGCGAACGGTCCGCCGTGCACGTTCAGCAGGACCGGGTAGCTGCGACCCTCCTCGAAGTCGGCGGGACGCATGATCCAGGCATCGATCACGTCGCTCCCGTCCGTGGTGGGAACCTCGAACCTCTCCCATGGCAGCAAGCCGTCCGCCCACCGACCCGCGACGTCGGAGCATTGCACCTCGCCGATGAAGAGCTCGGCAGGGCGATCGACGGCGGACCGGATTGTCGCAATCGTGTCGGCAGCGGCATCGAAGCCGGTGACCGTGATCGCCCCGGCGGTGAGTGGCGTCGGCGGACGCGACCCATCGGCGGCCACCCGGAAGAGATGGGTCTCGCCGCGATCTTCGGCGGCGGCGAGGATCGAGTTGCCGTGCCAGATTGGGGCGCGCACACCGTCGGACGAGACGAATGTCCGGTCGAGCGCCGAGGAGACCCACTCGATGTCGTCGAAGCTCGACGTGTTGTCGATGGGGATCACTCCCACGCCGGAGTTCTGCGGAAACGTTCGGAGGTCGCCGTGACCGAGGAACGCGACACGGCCACCATCCGGCGACACGCTCGGAGCACAGTAGGTGCCGTCGTGGTCGGTGAGACAACGGATCCCGGGGTCTCCGCCGACGACAGGAACCAGGTAGAGGTCTTCGGCCATGTCGGTGTCCCACGTGTCGTGACGCTGCGCCGACGTGACGATGGCGGTCGAATCGGGGAGCCACGAGATGCCACGGTGTTGGAAGTCGCCGGGGGTCAGATTGCGAGCCCGGCCGGTCCCGTCTGCCGGCACGACGTAGACGTGGTTCGGCCGGTCGAAGATCCAATGATCGCCGTTCAAGCGCGAGAAGAAGCGTTCGATCTTCCGCGGTGCCCGCCACGAATCATCGTCCTTGGTGTACCGCTCGTGCTGGGTTCGACTCGTGAAGGCGAGCAGTGAGCCATCAGGTGACCAGGCAACATCTCCGAGACCGTCCGGCATCGAGCAGACGGTGCGCGTCTCGCCGGGCCGTGCGACCGGGAGGACATGCAACGTGGACTCACTTTGCTTCGCCGCCCGCTTCGAGGCGAACGCCAACCGACTGCCGTCGGGTGACCAGGTCGGTTGGGAGTCTCGTTCACCGCCGGTGACCGGTGCGTCGTCGATCCACACGCGGCTCGTCATGGTGTTGCGTCTCGAGATCGATCGTCGACACGACGAAGGCGACCCGCCCGCCGTCGGGTGAAACCGCCACGCCCGACACCTCGCTGCGTTGATCGATCATCCGGACCGCGATCTCGTGGTGGCGTGTCGAGGGCGCGTCATTCGTCGAGGACATGTGCCGACGGTAGCGCTGTCGGCTGGGCGACATCCGCGGATTCGATCGGGGTTGGGCGCCGGCGACGGCGTGTCGTGTCGAACCCCCCAGCTGGCATGATGCTGCCGTGCCGAGCGCCGCGCCAGCTGTCGAACTCCTGCCGCGTCCGTCGGAGGGGCGGGTGTATTCGCTCGACGGCACGGTCCGGCTGGGTGATGTCGACCGCAACGGTCGCATGCGGTTCGACGCAGCGGCGCGATTCATGCAGGACGTTGCGACCGACGACGCTGCCGATGCCGCTCTCGACCGGTCGTACGGGTGGCTCGTCCGACGGACATTGATCGAGGTGACCCAGCCGGCACGGCTCGGTGAGTCGATCGAGGTGTCGACCTGGTGCACAGGGATCGGGAGGTCGTGGGCCGAGCGACGTTCGCAGATCGTCGGCGACCGCGGTGCGTCGATCGACGCCGTGAGCCTGTGGGTGCAGATCGACGTCCGGACGGGGAAGCCGGCGCGCCTCGCCGCCGACTTCCTCGCTGCCTACTCGGCGACCGCAGCCGGGCGGATCGTGTCGGCCCGACTTGCGCTCGTGGGCCCTTCCGATGGCGCGCGAGTCGACGGTCGCTGGCCGGTTCGCCGGACCGATCTCGACCCGTTCGGTCACGTCAACAATGCGGCGACATGGTCGTTCCTCGAGGAGGCGGCCGAGCTCGACATGTCGAGCCGTGTCGGCCGAGCGGAGCTGGAGTATCTCCAGTCGGTCGAGCACGGCGAGGGCGATCCGCACATGGTGACGGCGCTCGACGGTGAGGTGGCCACCGCGTGGTTGGTCGCCGGCTCCACCGTGCTCGCGGCCGCGCGTTGGACGCCGGCAGGCGCGTGACGCTCAGCGCAAGATGATCTGAGCGAGTCCCGACGCCGTCGTCCCGATCCGGGCTGCGGTATGGCCGGTCGAGGCCAACTCGGCGAGCACGTCGTCGGTCGACGCTGGGTCGATGCCGAAGACCAGCCCGCCCGAGGTCTGCGCATCGGCGAAGAGCAACTGGTGCACCTCGTCGTGATCGCCGGCGTCGAGCACGACGTCCCCCCAGGCGAGGTTGCGACGGCTGCCGCCGGGCATGACCCCCGCGGTGGCATGGGCGATGGCTCCGTCGAGGAACGGGATCGACCCGAAGTCGACCTCGCATCTGACGTTCGACTCGATCGCCATCCGCCCGAGGTGTCCGAGCAGCCCGAATCCGGTCACGTCGGTGCAACCCGTCGCACCCGACTCGACGGCCAGGCGCGCGGCGACGTCGTTCAGCCGGGTCATCGAGTCGACGGCCGCTGCGGTCTCGGCCTCGGTCGCGACATCAGCCTTGATGGCAGTCGTGAGCACACCGATACCGAGCGGCTTCGTGAGGATCAGGTCCTGACCCGGGCGTAACCCTGTGTTGGTGAGAATCCGGTCGGGATGGACCTCGCCGGTGACCGCCAGGCCGTACTTCGGCTCGGGGTCATCGATCGTGTGGCCGCCGACGATCGCGAAGCCGGCGGCTGTTGCGATGTCCTGGCCGCCGGCCAGCAGCTCACCGAGCAGCTCGGTCGGCAGTTCGTCGGTGTTCCACCCGACCAGGTTGAGCGCGAAGAGCGGTCGGCCGCCCATTGCATACACGTCGGACACGCTGTTCGCCGCGGCGACGCGTCCCCAGGTCCGGGCATCGTCGACGACCGGGGTGATGAAATCGGCCGTGGACACCAGTGCCCGGTGCGCGTCGATCTGCCACACGGCGGCATCGTCGCCGGTGTCGGGACCCACGAGCAGTTCGGGGGGACGGTCGCTGTGCAGATGGCGCACGACGTGCGCCAGCTCGCCCGGGGCGAGCTTGCAGCCTCAACCGGCCCCGTGGCTGAACTGTGTGAGGCGAATCCGATCGCGTTCACTCATGGCGGCACCCTACCGACCGGTCGATCCCCCTGCGGTGGGCGCCGGATAGCGTGTTTCGATGCCCACTGGGACCGACGTCGACCCGGCACGACTCGACGAGGTGCGGCTGACGCACCTCAAACAGCTCGAATCCGAAGCCATCCACATCATGCGTGAGGTCGTGGCGCAGTTCGAACGGCCGGTGATGCTGTACTCGATCGGCAAGGACTCGTCGGTGCTGCTCCATCTGGCCCGGAAGGCATTCCACCCCGGTCCGATCCCGTTTCCGCTGCTGCACATCGACACGACCTGGAAGTTCAGGGAGATGATCGAGTTCCGCGACCGGATCGCACAGGAGCTGGGCCTCGACCTGCGGGTGCACACGAACCAGGAGGGCGTCGAGGCCGGCATCAACCCCTTCGACCACGGTTCGATGAACTACACCGACATCATGAAGACGCAGGCGCTCAAGCAGGCGCTGACCGCCGGCGGCTACGACGCGGCATTCGGTGGGGCACGGCGCGACGAGGAGAAGTCACGCGCCAAGGAGCGCGTGTTCAGCTTCCGCGATCAGCACCATCGCTGGGACCCGAAGAACCAGCGGCCGGAGCTGTGGAGTCTGTACAACGGGCGGGTCTCGAAGGGCGAGAGCATTCGTGTCTTCCCGATCAGCAACTGGACCGAACTCGACATCTGGCAGTACATCCACCTCGAGGGCATCGACATCGTGCCGCTCTACTACTCGGCGCCGCGGCCGGTGGTGACGCGCAATGGCGTGTTGATCATGATCGACGACGATCGATTCCAGTTCGAGCCCGGTGAGGAGCCCGAGATGCGGTCGGTTCGGTTTCGCACGCTCGGCTGCTACCCGCTCTCGGGCGGGGTGGAGTCGACCGCCACGACGCTGCCCGAGATCATCCAGGAGATGCTCCTCGCCACTCGCTCCGAGCGCGAGGGACGCGTCATCGACTACGACCAGTCGGGCTCGATGGAAGAGAAGAAGAAGGAGGGCTACTTCTGATGTCGCACCGACCTGCTCCGACGATGGTCCACAGCGGAAAGGGCTACTTCTGATGTCGCACCAGTCCGACCTCATCGCCACCGACATCGACGCGTACCTGGCCGAACACGAAGGCAAGGACCTGCTCCGGCTGCTCACGTGTGGGTCGGTCGACGACGGCAAGAGCACCCTGATCGGGCGACTCCTGCATGATTCGAAAATGATCTACGAGGACACGCTGGCCGCGCTCGCAGGTCGACTCGACCACGTCGGGGACCCAAGGCGATCAGGTCGATCTGGCGTTGCTCACCGACGGGCTGAAGGCCGAACGCGAGCAAGGCATCACGATCGATGTGGCGTACCGCTACTTCTCGACGGCGAAGCGCAAGTTCATCATCGCCGACACCCCTGGTCACGAGCAGTACACCCGCAACATGGCCACCGGTGCGTCGAACTGTCAGCTCGCCGTGATCCTCATCGACGCCCGCTACGGCGTGCTCGCCCAGACGAAGCGACACAGCTTCATCGCGAGCCTGCTCGGTATCCGCCACATCGTGGTGGCGGTCAACAAGATGGATCTCGTCGATTGGTCGCACGAGCGCTTCGACGAGATCTGCGACGACTACCGCGAGTTCACCAAGTCGCTCGACCTCGTCGACCCCTACTTCTTGCCGATGTCGGCCCTGCTCGGCGACAACGTGGTCGATCCCAGTGAGAACATGAGCTGGTTCGACGGAGCGCCGCTGATGGCCCACCTGGAGACGGTCGACGTCGAGGCCGGACTCGATCTCGACCGCTTCCGGCTTCCCGTCCAGATCGTGATTCGACCGAACCTCGACTTCCGTGGGTTCGCGGGCACGATCGCGTCGGGTGTGCTCCACCCCGGCGACGAGGTCGTCTCCCTGCCGTCCGGTGTGCGTTCGACGGTCGAGCGCATCGTCACGTACGACGGTGACCTCGATCATGCGGGTCCGGGTCGTGCGGTCACGGTCACCCTCGCCGATGAGATCGACGTCAGCCGCGGCGACCTCCTCGCGGGTGCGGGTGAACGCCCGAGTCGCGCTCACGACGTCGACGCGATGGTCGTGTGGATGTCCGAGGCCGAAATGGTGCCCGGGCGGCAATACCTGTTGCAGACGACCAACGGCACCAGCAATGCATCGGTCACGGCGATCCGCCACCGTGTCGACATCAACACCCTCGATGAGCACGAGGCCGCATCGCTGGCGCTGAACGACATCGCCCGCTGCTCGATTGCGTCGGACCGCGAGTTGCTGTTCGACCCGTACAGCGTCAACCGGGTCACGGGGTCGTTCATCCTCGTCGACAAGTTGTCGAACGCCACGATGGCGGCCGGCATGATCGTCGGTGCGTCATCGGCGTGGGACCGCTCGCCGTCGGCGACGCTCACCCGCCAGATGTCGGCGATCACCGACGGGGAGCGCTCGGCACGGCTCGGGCAGTTGCCGTGCACCGTGCTGCTCACGGGTCTCACGGCAGCCGGCAAGTCGACCATTGCGTCGGCACTCGAACGTCGTCTGTTCGACCGAGGGCGCACGACCGTGCGCCTCGACGGCGAGAACATCCGCATGGGAATCAGCCGGGACCTGGGCTTCAGCGCACAAGAGCGCTCCGAGAACCTGCGTCGCGTCGCCGAGGTCGCTCGACTGGTCAACAACCAGGGTCTGATCGCGATCGCCGCCCTCGTGGCCCCCAACGCGGATGTCCGCGAACGAGCACGTGACCTGGTCGGTCAAGAACGGTACGTCGAAGTGTTCGTCGACACCCCTGTTGCGGTCTGCCGAGAGCGTGACGAACACGGCATGTACGACGCGGCCGACCGGGGGGACATCCCGATGTTCCCCGGGGTGTCCGCCACATACGAGCGCCCCGTCGACATGGACCTGCGACTGGACGCGGTGTCGACCCCGGTCGAAGACAGTGTCGATCAGATCATCGCCCTGCTCATCGAGCGTGGCTTCCTGCTCGGCGGATCCTGATCCCGTGAGCGAACCCGTGTCGACCAACATCGTCCGGGCGGACGGGACCGTGACCGGCGACGATCGAGCGGCGCTGTACGGGCACCGTTCGCTCACGGTGTGGTTCACCGGGTTGTCGGGATCCGGGAAGTCGACGCTGGCGTTCGCCGTCGAGCGTCGCCTCGTCGAGCTGGGCCGGGCGGTCTACGTGCTCGACGGGGACAACATCCGGTTCGGACTGAATCGTGACCTCGGATTCTCGCCCGAGGACCGCACCGAGAACATCCGTCGGATCGGTGAGGTCTGCCGGCTGTTCCAGGACGCCGGTGTGATCGCGCTGACCGCGTTCATCTCACCGTACGCCGCCGACCGGGACGCCGTGCGTGCGATGCATCCCGAGGGGCGGTTCGTCGAGGTGTTCGTCGACACGCCGATCGAAGTCTGTGAGTCGCGAGATGTCAAGGGTCTCTACGCCAGGGCGCGGGCCGGGGAGATCCCCGACTTCAGTGGTGTGTCGGCGCCGTACGAGCCACCGATCGCTCCCGAACTCACGGTCGACACCACGCAGCCACTCGATGTGTGCGTCGACCGGATCGTGGCCCACCTCGCCAGGCTGATCTGACCCGACGAGGATCTCGGTCGAGCCGTCCCGCTCACAGTGGGATGCCGTAGACCTCGTTGGCGGTGGACCGCAGGTACTGCAGGAACGGTGTGCTGGAGAGCGGAACGCCGGTGGCGCGTTCGACGAGCTGGTCGGCGGACAGACGTCGACCGTGCCGATGGACGTTGTCGCGCAGCCAGTCCAACAGCGGTTCGAAGTCGCCGGCAGCGATCCGCCCGGGGAGGTCGTCGATGGCTGCCGTCGCTGCGTCGAAGAGCTGGGCCGCAACGAGGTTGCCCAGGGTGTAGGTCGGGAAATATCCGATCGCTCCCATCGCCCAGTGGATGTCCTGCAGCACGCCATCCGCGACCGAGGTCGGCCGAACGCCGAGCAGGTCGTCGTAGGTGTCGCTCCAGAGCTCGGGCAGGTCGTGCACGTCGACGTCACCAGCCACCAGTCGCCGCTCGATCTCGAACCGGGCGACGATGTGCAGGTTGTACGTGCCTTCGTCGGCCTCGACACGGATCAGTGACGGTGTGATCGTGTGGAGCGCAGGAAAGAGCGAATCGACGGTGACCCCGGACGATTCGGGAAAGGCCTCGTGGAAGTGGGGGAGTGCCCACTCCCAGAACGCCCGCGATCGGCCGACCTGGTTCTCCCAGAGCCGCGACTGGCTCTCGTGGATTCCGAGCGACGCCGCTTCGCCGAGCGGGGTTCGGGCGAGGTCGCTGGGGAGCCCCTGTTCGTACATCGCATGACCGGCCTCGTGCATGATCCCGAACAGACCGGGTCGGAAGTCGTCGGGCTCGCAACGCCAGGTGATCCGAACATCGCCCGGCCCGAGCCCCGTGGTGAACGGATGGGCCGACACGTCGAGGCGCCCGGCCTCGAAGTCGTAGCCCAGGGAGCGGGCCACGGTTCGTCCGAGCGACAACTGCGCACTGTCGGCAAACGTGCCGCGGGTCGGCGATTCGTCGACCGTGACGCCGCTCTCGGCGACCGCCTTGACCAATGGAGAGAGCTCGGCGCGCAGGTCGCCGAGGAGCCCGGCCAGCTGCGCCTCGGTTGCTCCGGGTTCGTAGGCGTCGAGCAGGGCGTCGTAGCGGTGTTCAGCGATGCCGGCATCGACCAGGGCGTCGGCCTGCTCCAGCGTGAGTACGATCACCTCGGCGAGCACGGGAGCGAACGCTCCGAAGTCGGCATCCGCCTTCGCCTGTTGCCACGTCCGGAGGGCGCGACTCTGGACCTCGGCCATCCGGCGTGTGAGGTCGCCGGGGATCGCGGACGCCCGAACGACGTCGCGGCGGGCTGCGTCGACCTGTGCCGCGAGGAGTTCGTCGCCATCGGCGGCGTCGTCGGCGGCGTCGATGGCATCGGCCAACGCCGGATCGGTGAGGTGGTCGTGGTGCAGGCCGGCGAGCACCGACAGCACATGTCCGCGCGACGCCTGGCCCTTCGGCGGCATCTTCGTCTCCTGGTCCCAGCTGAGGACCGACGCCGCCGAGCCGATGGCCGCGATGTCGGCCCACTTGGAGAGGAAGGCGTCGGCCGCGGTCATCTCGCGGATCGTACCGACGGCTGAGGTGTTGCGACGGCTTCCGCTTCGCACGGACGCCCCGTCAACGCGCCGGTGTCATCCAGCGGATGACGGCATCGACGGCGGGCGTTCGTCGTCCGGTCGGCCAGGCCAGGCAGTAGAAGCGGTCGGTCGTCACCTCGGGCCCCACGGTGACGAGCAGCCCGTCGTCGATGTACTGGTCGATCACACCTCGCCATCCGAGGGCAACGCCGCGGCCGGCGAGCGCCTGCTGCACCACCGCCGGGTAGGCGTTGAAGAGGACAGCGCCGCCGCGGTGGGAGCGAAAGACCGAATTCGGCGAGCCAGTCGGACCACGACATCCAGGGCCGGTCGGTGGCGTCCATGTGCAGGAGCGGCGCAGCGAGGACGTCGGCGGCCGCAGAGTGCGTGTGGAGTCCGTGCTCGTCGGCGCAGGCCCGGGTGGCGACCGGCACGACCGCCTCGGCGAACAACCGAACAGCATCGAGCCCAGGCCAGTCGCCGGTACCGATGCGGACCATGGCGTCGGCGTCGCCGCGCTCGAGCTCGGTGTCGCGGTCGTACAGCCAGAGCCGGATGTCGTACTCGTGCTCCGACGCGAGCGCGGCGTGCAGCTCGTCGAGCACCGGCACCATCATGTGTTGTGCGAACCCCGGGGGACTGGCGAGCACGAAGGTCGACGCCTGCTCGGTCACGCTGGTGAGGGTCTGCTCGATCGTCATGAAGCCGGCGTCGACGGCCGTGGCGAACTGCCGGCCCGCCTCGGTGAGATGGCTGCGGTTGGCCGTACGTTCGAACAGCTCGAGTCCCAGTGACCGCTCGAGGGCACGGATCTGTCGAGTCACGGCTGGCTGTGTGGAACCGAGTTCGACCGCCGCAGCGGTGAAGCTGCCCAGCCGCGCCGCGGCGTCGAACGCAGCGAGGCGCTGGAGTCGTTCGGCACGCTCGACGATCGGGCGCATGATGAAACTCTACCATGCCCTCAGAACATGAAAGCATGCTGACATCGTCACTGTTGATCGACATCCAGCATGATGAAGATGGAGGTGTGACTCTCGCTGAGACGCCCATGGTGGTCAAGCCGACGATGCGCCCGGGTTCGTTCGATGTCCGCGCCGTCGGAGGCCGACTCGTCGTCTGCCTCGACGGCGTGGACCGTACGTTCCACGCACTCTGGCTCCTCGATCGCTCGCTCGATCCGGCCGACGCGGATCCGACCAATCGCCAACGACTGTTCGACCCGGCCGATGTGCCGTCCGACCTGACGATCGAGGCGGCGTTCGATGATTCATCAGGAGCGATCGGCGTTGCGTTCAACGACGGCACGACGCGCACGTTCACACTGTCGCAACTGCGGCAGTGGACGGGGGACGACTTGGACGCGCCGCCGACGCCACGTGCCTGGGCGCACCTCGACGCGCTCCCGTCGATCTCGTGGCACGAGGTGTGCCGCGGCGGCGACGCCCTCTGCGATGTCATCGGAGCGTTCCACGAACTCGGGTGCTTCGTGATCACCGGTTCGCCGACGGCTCCGGGGTCGTTGCTCGACATCGCCGGGCGTTTCGGGCGGGTGTCGCCCACCAGTTTCGGCACGCTGTTCGACGTGCGCAGTGTTCCCGATCCCGAGGATCTCGCCTACACGTCGGTCGGGCTCAGCGCGCACCTGGATCAGCCCTATCGACGGCCGACACCCGGGCTGCAGTTCCTGCACACGCTCGTCAACGAGGCGCCGGGCGGCGAGTCGACCGTCGTCGACGGCCTCGCTGCGATCGAGGCGCTCCGACGACACGATCCGTCATGGTTCGCGACGCTGTGCGATCTACCGATCGAGTTCCGCTACGACATCGGCACCGATGTGGTGGTGGCGACTGCGCCCGTCATCGAGCTTCATCCGGATGGGACCCTTCGCCAGTTCAGGTTCTCGCCTCGTCTCGACTTCGCTCCCTATGCGGAACCGACGGTGCTCGACGCCTACTACGCCGCCCGGCGTTGGATCGCCGAGTGGCTGAACGACCCCGCGCACCAGATCGAGTTCAAGATGGCCCCGGGCGACGTGTTGGTCGTCGACAACCATCGTGTGCTGCACGGCCGCCGCCCGTTCGACGCCGCCGGAGGACACCGACACCTGCAGGGGTGCTACATCGATCACGACGGACCTGCGACGATGTGGCGCCTGCTCACCCGGCAGCACCACGAGATCGGAGCCCGACGATGACGAATTCGACCGGACGCGACACGAACGTCGTGTCGTTCACGGCCATGGAGGACGGCACCGCCGCCGACTACGCCCTGCTCGACCGATTCGAACGTGAGCACGCTGAGGGGCTCGGAGACCGGATCCTCGACACGCTCGGGCGGCTCGCCGACTCGCTCGGCGGGTACCGGATCACGCGGCTCGAGCACTCGCTGCAGAGCGCGACCCGGGCGCGGATGGACGGAGCCGACATCGACTGGGTCGTTGCGGCACTGGTGCACGACATCGGTGACGAGTTGGCGCCCTACAACCACGCCGAGCTCGCCGCCGCCGTGCTGCGTCCGTACGTGCGCGAAGAGGTCACCTGGGTCGTCGAACAGCACGGCGTGTTCCAGAGCTGGTACTTCGCTCATCATCTCGGTGGTGAGCGCAACGGGCGGGACGCCTTCGCCGGCCATCCGTGGGCCGACCTGTGCGCCGAATTCTGTGCACGGTGGGATCAGTCGTCGTTCGACCCCGATCACCGGATCGACTCGCTCGAGTCGTTCGCCGACGAGGTCCGTGAGGTGTTTTCGCGTTCGGCGCACGATCCCCGGGTCACCGCGGCCGGTCCCGCCCGGCTCGTTCGATGAGCACGGCCAAGGAGCATTCCGAGATCGTGCCCGGAGCGGTCTCGATCGGATTCGTCGGGCTGGGCAACGTTGGCGCAAAGCTCGCGGGGTCGGTGGCCCGCAACGGCTTCGATCTGGTGGTGCACGACCTCGACCGTGAGCTCGTCGATGCGTTCGTCGAACGCGGTGCCGAGGCCGCCGATTCGCCGCGTGAGTTGGCCGAGCGATGCGATGTCGTGATCACCTGCCTTCCGAATCCTGCCGCCTCCGCCGCGGTCGTCGACGGGGCCGACGGGCTGCTCAGGGGGTGGGCCGACGGCAAGATCTGGCTCGAGATGTCGACCACCGACGAGGCCGAGATCATCCGTCTCGGTGCGCTGGTCACGGCTGCCGGGGGCGAGCCCGTCGACTGCCCGGTCTCGGGTGGATGCCACCGGGCGGCCACCGGGAACATCTCGATCTTCGCAGGGTGCGAGCGTTCGACCTTCGAACGCATCCTGCCGCTGCTGACCGTGCTCGGTCGACAGGTCCTGCACACCGGCCCGCTCGGAACGGCGTCGGTGTTGAAGGTCGCGACCAACTACCTCGCAACAGCGAATCTGATCACGTTGTCGGAGGCGTTGACGACGATGGCCGCGGCCGGTATCGACCTCGGCACGACGTACGAGGCGTTCAGGATCTCGAGCGGCAACTCGTTCGTCCACGAGACCGAGAGCCAGGTCATCCTCAACGGGTCGCGTGACATCAGCTTCACGATGGATCTCGTGCTCAAGGACATCGGGCTCTTCCAGTCGATTGCCGATCGGGTCGGCGTCCCGTTGGAGATCAACCCGGTGATGATCGACATCTTCCGTGACGCAGCGGAGCGGTACGGCGAGCGTGAATGGTCGCCGAACGTGATCCGGCGGCTCGAAGACGCCACCGGTCTCGCGGTCCGCGCTCCCGGGTTCCCGGCCCACATGGTCGACGACGAACCCGAGGAGGTGGGCGCCGAGGTCATCGTCCGAACCGGACGATGAGGATCGAGCGCGTCGGGGACGGGCCGATCATCACGGCCGACACCGACCCCTCGATCGGGCACAACATCCAGGGACCGTCGCTGGTTCGCGCCCCCGACTGGCTCGAGGCCCCGCTCGGCCGCTACCTGCTCTATTTCGCCGACCACAAGGGCAGCTACGTCCGGCTCGCGTTCGCAGAGCACGTCGAGGGGCCGTGGCGGGTCCATCCGCCGGGCAGCCTCCACCTCGCCGACAGCGGTTTCCCCACCGAACCACCCACCGCCGACGACGAGCAACTCGCCGCACTCGCCGACATCTACACCCGGATCTTCGGCGAGTCGGAGTGGTCGCACGACCTGCTGGTCGACGCCGTCACGCCGCACATCGCCTCACCCGACATCCACGTCGACCACGAGCGCCGACGGTTCGTGATGTATCTGCACGGCCTCGATTCGTTCGGCCTGCAGGTCACCCGAGCGGCGCTCTCCGGCGATGGCGTCGCGTTCGTCGGCCGACCCGAGGTCATCGGCAACCCCTATCTGCGCGCCTTCGCACACGACGGAATGACGTACGCGCTCACGATGCCCGGTGTGTTCCTCCGGAGCCGTGACGGGTTGTCCGACTTCGAGCGCGGACCGCAGCTGTTCGAACCCGCAATGCGGCACTCGGCCGTGGCCGTGCGTGACGGGCGGCTGCACGTGTTCTGGACCCGCGTCGGCGATGCACCCGAGTCGATCCTCCACTCGACGGTCGACCTCGCAGACGAGTGGGACACCTGGAGCGAGTCGCCAGCTGTCGTCGTGCTGCGACCGGAGTTCGACTGGGAAGGCGCCGACGCCGCAGTCGAACCGTCGAAACGATCGACTGCGTACGGCCACGTCAACCAGTTGCGCGACCCCACCGTCTTCGTCGACGACGGTCCGGACGGCGACGGCCGGTCGTGGCTGTTGTACGCCGTCGCGGGCGAATCGGGGATCGCCCTGGCGGAGATCCACTGGGACGACTGACCGGAACGAACGCCCTCAGTCGGGCGGGCGGTCGCCGAAGTTGATCCCCAGATCGCGTGCGGTGAGCATCGTGTCGCAGTCCGGCGGGACGTTCTTCATCCGGTACACCGCATCGGCGAGCGGCACGTAGACCACGGTCGGTGGATCGAGGGCCACCATGATGCCGTCCTCGCCCTCGTCGAGCGCCCGCACAGCCGCAGCGCCGAAGCGCAACCCGAGGTTGCGATCGGTTGCGGTGGGCGAGCCCCCACGCAGGAGGTGGCCGAGCACCACGCAGCGCACCTCCTTGCCGGTCATCTCCTCGAGCGCACCGCTCACCTTGCCGCCGATGCCGCCGAGCTGGACGGCCTGCCCGATCGCCTTGCCGATGGTCGAGATCTCACCGCCGACGGCAACCGCTCCCTCCGCCACCACGACGATCGAGAACTTGGCACCGCGCTGCTCCCGCTCGGTGATCGCCGCCGCCACGTGTTCGAGGTCGAACGGGATCTCGGGGATCAGCACGCAGTGTGCGCCGGCCGCCATGCCCGAGTGCAGCGCGATCCACCCCGCATAGCGCCCCATCACCTCGACCACGATGATTCGCCCATGCGACGTCGCGGTCGTGAACAACCGGTCGATGCACTCGGTGGCGAAGCTCACCGCGGTGTCGAAGCCGAATGTCGCCGTGGTCTTGTCGAGATCGTTGTCGATCGTCTTCGGAACCCCGATCACACGGAGTCCATGTTTGTGCAGGTGGTTGCCGATGGTGAGCGAGCCGTCACCGCCGACCGTGATCAACGCGTCGATGCCTGCCTCGCGGAAACGCTGGATCAACTCGTCGGTGCGGTCGACCTCGACCCACGATCCGTCGGGTTGTTGGGTCGGGTAGGCAAGCGGGTTGCCACGGTTGGTCGAACCGATGATCGTGCCGCCGAGATGGGAGATCCCGCGGACGCTGTCGCGGGTCAGAACGATCAATCCGCCGTCGGGATAGTCGTCGGGAAACATCAGCCCGTTGAAGCCATCGCGGATCCCCACGACGTCCCATCCCCGGTTGCGTGACGCCAACGTCACGGAGCGGATGACCGCGTTGAGGCCGGGCGCGTCGCCTCCACCCGTGCTGATCGCCACTCGATTGATGTCTGTCACCCGAGACACCGTAGGCGACGCTCACGTCGTCGGCATCCGATGCACGGGCGGTTTCATCTCGAGTTCACGGTGAGCCAGGTCGAATCGCCCAGCCGCGTCATCCCATCCGTGTCGTCGAGATCCCACCGTCGACCGGAATCGTTGCGCCGGTCGTGAACGCTCCGGCGCGGCTCGCGAGGAAGATCACCGTGCCGGCGATGTCCTCGGCGGTGCCGATCCGCTTGCGGGGGACCTGGCTGATCACGGTGTTGCGCGTGTCGTCGGATTCGAGCATGTATTCCATCATCTTCGACTCGAACGGGCCCGGAGCGATGGAATTGACGGTGATGTGGCGTCCGACGACGTGGGCACCGAGGTGGCGGGCAAGCATGTGAATGCCGGCCTTGGCCGCGGAGTAGCTGTAGTTGTCGCCGATGGGCACGCGAAGACCGTCGATCGAACCGATCATGATGACCCGCGCTGGATCGTCGGCAGTCGCTCCCGACTCGAGCTCCGGGAGGAGCGCCTGCGTCAGCATGAACGGGGCCTTGACGTTGATGTTCATCACCTTGTCGAAGCCGACGTCCGGGAACTCGCCGAGCGGGGCACCCCATGCGGCACCGGCGTTGTTGACGAGAATGTCGACCGAGTCGGTGCGCTCGCGCAGCGTGGTCACGAACGCGTCGAGCCCGGCCGCGTCGGAGAGGTCGGCGGGGATCGACACGCATGTTGCGGTGTCGGACAACGCGTCGAGCTCCGCTGCCGCCGCATCACACGCGGCGGCCTTGCGTGCCGTGATGTACGTGGTGACACCGTTCGTGACCAGGCCGGCAGCGATCATGAACCCGATCCACCGCGACCCGCCGGTCACCACCGCGACCTTGCCGGAGAGCCCGAAGAGGCTCTCGACATGCAGATCGGTGGTACCGGCGGATCGGTAGGTGGGCGGGTTCGAATCGTTGGTCATCCCGTGGTGTGTATCCGGTGCATGTGCTCGTCTCCGAATCGGGGGCGGATCGGGCATGCTGGTGTGATGGAATCGCATCCCGACGCCGACGATCGCACCACCATCACGCTCGAGGTTCGGCGGGACGCGGTCGGCGAGACGCGCCTCGTCACCGAAGGTCACGAGGCCGGAGACCTCCAGCCGGGGCAGGTCCGCCTGCGGATCGACCGGTTCGCGATCACCGCGAACAACATCACCTATGCGGTGTTCGGCGACATGCTCGGCTACTGGGACTTCTTCCCGACCGGCGACGCGACGTTCGGTCGGGTCCCGGCGATGGGATGGGCCACCGTCATCGAGTCGCGCGCCGACGACATCTCCCTCGGCCGCCGGTTCTACGGCTGGTACCCGATGTCGTCACACGTCGTGTTCACGCCGACGGCCACGAAGGACGGCTTCCGAGACGACGGAGCTCATCGGCAGGCGCATGCGCCCGTCTACCGTGCCTACGTCGCCACCGACGCCGACCCGATGTATCCCGAGGTCGATCACGGCACCCGCGGGCTGGCCGACGCCGAGGATCGACACGCACTGCTCCGCGGCCTGTTCCTGACCGGATTCCTGGCCGAGGAGTTCTTCGCGGACGGCGGCGGCTCCGGCACGGTGTACTTCGGTGCGGCGCGCGTGATCGTGCTGTCGGCGTCGTCGAAGACCGCGATCGGATTCGCACAGCGGGCACAGCTCCGCGGAGGCATCGAGGTCGTCGGCGTGACCTCGCCGGGCAACGTCGAGATGGTCGAGAACCTCGGGTACTACGACCGGGTCGTCACCTACGACACGATCGACTCCGTGCCGACCGACGGGGGAGCGGTCTCCATCGACATGGCCGGCAACCCCGCATCGCTCCACGCCGTTCACGAGCGGTTCGGCGACGGACTCGCGTACTCGATGACCGTCGGTCGAAGCCACCACGATGCAGCGCCGCGGACGGACGCCGGACTGCCCGGCCCGGCGCCCCAGCTGTTCTTCGCACCCAGCGAGGTCGGCCGTCGCCAGGAAGAGTGGGGGCGCGCCGACTACGCACACCGTTGCGCAGCGGCGATCACCGAGTTCGTCGCGGGGAGTCACACCTGGCTCACCGTCGAACATCGGATCGGACCCGACGCCACACAGGAGGCGTGGGCCGACGTGTATGCCGGTGCCGTCGACCCGAGCGTCGGGCTCATCGCGGTGGTTGCCGACACGCCGGTCTCGTCATGAGCGGGGGTTCGAGCCTGCTCGACGGCCTGCCGGCGCCGTCCGACCGCCGCCTGGCCATCAGGGTGACGCCCGATGCGCTCCGCCGCATCCGCTCGCGTCACCCGTGGGTCTATGACCGTTCGATCGAGTCGGTCAACCACGACGACGGCGCTCCCGGCGACATCGGGATCGTGTTCGATCGCAACCGGAAGTTCGCGGCGATCGGGCTCTGGGATCCGAACTCACCGATCCGCCTGCGGATGATCCACGTCGGCGATCCGGTGACCGTCGACGCCGCCTGGTTCGCCGAACGGATCGCCGAGTCGGTGGCCCGACGCCGGGTCATCTTCGATCGTCACGTCGGCAGTGGTCGAGCCGTCCACGGCCCCGGCTATCGCGCTGTCAACGGTGAGAACGACGGGCTGCCGGGGCTGGTGGTCGACTGCTACGACCATGTCGGCGTGATCAAGCTGTACAGCGAGATCTGGTACCCCCACCTGCGGGCGATCGTCGATGGTGTGCTGGCGGCGACCGGTGTCGACACCGTCGTGCTGCGGCTCGCCCGCAACCTCCAATCGCTCGAGACCCACGGCCTCGACGATGGCGATGTGATCGTCGGGGAGATCCCCGACGGGCCGATCCTGTTCAGCGAGGGCGACCTCACGTTCGAAGCCGACGTCCAGACCGGTCAGAAGACCGGGCACTTCCTCGACCAGCGGCTCAACCGCCTCGCCGTCGGCAAGCTCGCCGCGGGCAAGCGCGTCCTCGACGTGTTCGCGTCGAGCGGTGGATTCACGGTCCACGCCGCAGCCGGCGGGGCGTTGTCGGTCCACGCGGTGGACGCGTCCGAGCCGACGCTGGCCGTGCTGCGGCGGAACCTCGACCACAACGCCGACGTGCCCGCGGTGGCTGCATGTGCGGTCACGACCGAGGTCGGCGACGCCTTCGATGTGATGGGGGCGCTCGGGCGCGCGGGGCGCCGTTTCGACCTGGTCGTGGTCGACCCTCCGTCGTTCGCTCAGAAGGCCGCGACCGTCGGCCGCGCCCGCGCCGCATACGCCAAGTTGACCAAGCTCGCGATCGGGCTCATCGAGGATGGTGGGATCCTGGTCCAGGCCTCCTGCTCGAGCCGGGTCACGCCTGCGGAGTTCTTCGACACGGTCACCGAGGCCGCCGAGGAACACGGGGCCACGTTCACCGAGTTGCGCCGGACCGGACACGACATCGATCACCCGGTCACGTACGACGAAGGTGAATACCTGAAAGCGGGGTTCTGGCGCGTCGAGCCCGGCGCGCACCGCCGACGTGACCGCTGACGTCTGCGAACCGGCCACCTCGCCTCGTATCCTCGCCCGATGGCTCAGGCAACGGCGAACGGCATCACGATCGAGTACGAGCAGTACGGGGACGGGCAGCCGCTGTTGCTCGTGATGGGCCTCGGCGGCCAGCTCACCGACTGGCCCGAGGGGTTCGTCGACGAACTGGTCGGTGCCGGGTTCCAGGTGACGGTCTACGACAACCGCGACATCGGGCTCAGCACCGCGTTCGACTGGGAGCCACCCAAGCAGGTGAAAGCGGTGCTCGGGTCGCTCGCAAAGCGGCCACCGAAGGCCGGCTACACGATCCCCGACATGGCGGCTGATGCCGACGGACTCCTCGACGCGCTCGGGATCGAGTCGGCCCACGTGGTGGGGATGTCGATGGGAGGCATGATCGCCCAGCAACTCACCATCGACTACCCATCGAGAGTCCGCTCACTGACGTCGATCATGTCGAACACGGGCGATGGCAAGTCCGGCCGGATCGCCGCCAAGGTGATGGCGAAGATGGCGCGGATGCCCGAGCCGACCTTGGAGAACGCGGCCGAGCGATCGGTGACCAGCTTCCAGCTGTGGAGCAGCCCCCACTTCGATCCCGACGAGCACCGTGCCCGCTCGCAGCGCAGCATCGAGCGCAGCTTTCGCCCGGTCGGAACGCAACGGCAGACCACGGCGATCATGGCGAGCCCCGACCGAACGCCCGGGCTGGCCACGGTCGACGTGCCCACGCTGGTGATCCACGGCCTCGTCGACACGCTCGTCAAGCCGAGCGGTGGGATCGCCACGGCGGCCGCCGTTCCGGGTGCCCGGTTGCTCATGTTCCCGGACATGGGTCACGACCTTCCGCGGCCCAGGTGGGCCGAGATGATCGACGCGATCCGTCAGAACGCCGATCGCGCTGCGCTCCCCGCCGGCGTGTCCTGACGAACCTGCACCGGGAACGACTGCGCCTCAGTCGGGGAGGACGTGGCCGATCGGCGACGACCGACGGATGTACCCGAGGATCGGGGTGGCTCGCACGATTGCGTCGACACCCTGCGGCGTGGCCGTGCGCTCAGTGGCGCGCCACGCCGTGATCGTGTCGGACGAGCCGTCGTCGACAGCGACGTAGAGGCTGTACCGATCACCTTCGACGCGCTTGACCACGGCGCGGGGGAGCGGGGTCACCTCGGCCGGTCGGCGGGCCCGAATGATCACGCCGGTGCGTTCGACGGTGTTGAACATGTCGGCGGCACCCGCGAACGCCGACCACAGCCCGAGCAGGATCGGCACGAACGACACGAAGACGATCCCGGTCGCGATGTCGCTGATCAGCCAGTCCTGCTGTTCGAAACGCTCGTAGAGCGACTCCCAGGCGTCCCCACGGGCCACGTCGGAGAAGAAGCGCCGGGCGCGCAGGCCGACGAATGTCGCGATCAGCCCGCCGATCAGGGCGAACAGCGGGTTGATGCCGTAGATCGGTCGCCACGGGTACTTGACGCGAACGAGTCGCCCGGAACCGCCGACGGCACTCCACGCTCGGAAGTGGTCCTCGCGGGCGAGTGGGAGTTCGATCCGAGCGCCGTCGGCGAGGCACATGGCCGTGGCATAGGCGAGGCGTCGGTCGCCGATTTCGAGTGAGCTCGGCGCCATCGGCGCGAACCCGGCGGCGACCAAGCGTTGACGCACCGCGAGCCATCGTCCGGTTGCGGCCAGACCGGCTTCGGTGTGGGTCACGTCGTTGCTGATCATGTGTCGCACGATGCGCACCACCAGCAGTACGAGCGCGACGAGCGTTGCGAACGCGATGATGCGGCGCTCGACCGAGTCGATCACGGCAACCGAGGTCCCGTCGTCACGCGAGGCGTTCCACGCCAACAGACCGAGGAACGCCGCCGCCACCGGACCGGCGAGCAGCAGCGGGGTCCAACGCCGTTTCACGAGCCCGCTCCGCCTCGCCTCGGCGTACACCAGGTTGCGGAAGCGACGCCACCATGAGCCACGGATGTCGACGGCCAGGTGACGCGCGGGGATGGCTTGATCGGTGGTGAAGCGAGCGAGGATGTGCTGGAGCACGAGACGTTCGTGGGGCAGCAGGGCGTCGCCGTCGTACGCCTCGGACGAGGGCCGGACCCGGCTCGTCTCGTCGTCGGTCAGTGGTGGCAGGATCCGCAGCCACCCTCGAGTGGCCAGGTCGACGACCGTGGCGCGCATTCCGGCAGCGGTGAGCGTGGCGTCGTTGGTGAGGACGTTGACCACAGCGGGCGACTCCTTGCGGAGCGCACCCGATCCACCGACGGACTCGATCCGTTGCGGCGTGGCGTGGCGTTCGGCCCACCAGAGCGCAACGTGACCGACGATCGCGAGCAGGACCGCGACACCGAGCATCGCTCCGCCAGGCGTCGCGGCGAGGACGTCCGTCATTCGGGCGTCCTCGCCACGTCTCGATGGGTGTCCGTCACGGTGGACATCATGGCATCAGCGCTCCTGGTTTCGTAGCCAGACGGTGCGCTGCGGAAACGGGATCTCGATGCCGGCTGCGTCGAACGCCAGCTTCAAGGCCTCGCGCAACTCGCGCTGTACGGCCCATTGTGTCCCGGGTGCCGTCATGACCGTCATCCGGAGTGTGATGCCGTCGGCGGCGAGGCTCTCCACGCCGAGCACCTGGGGCGTGTCGAGAATGTCGTCGCTGATGTCGGGGCGGGCGCACACCTCCTCGGCTGTGCGCTGGATCACATCGCGTACCGCCGACAGGTCGGCGTCGTAGGCCACGTCGATGTCGATCAACGCGGTCGACCAGTGCTGCGACTTGTTGCCGACGCGCGTCACCTGGCCGTTGGGGACGTGCCAGACGGTGCCGTCGACGCCGCGCAACACCGTGGTCCGCAACGCGACCTCCTCGACGATCCCGGTTGCCTCGCCGAGATCGACGATGTCGCCGATGCCGTACTGGTCTTCGAGCAACATGAACAACCCGCTGATGCAGTCCTTCACCAGGGCCTGCGCGCCGAACCCGAGTGCGACGCCGGCGATCCCCGCTCCAGCGATCAGCGGAGCGAGGTCGACGCCGAGTTCTCCGAGGACCAGCATGATCGCGATCGACCAGATGAGCACAGTTGTCGTGCTGCGCAGCACCTCGCTGATCGAGGCGGCGCGGGCGTTCTGGCGGAGCCGGAGCCGGTCTTCGCGCTCACGGTCCTCCGCGGTGGCGAGACTCGCGACGCTGTCGAGCCCTGGGATCACGATGCGGCGCGTGGGGCGACCATCGGAGATCACGATCCGCTTGACCAGTCGATCGACGCCGCGTCGCGCCACGCGCACCAGGATCCACGAGACGGCGAGAATGGAGACGATCATCAGCGGTCGATCGATCAGCCAGTCGCTGAGGCTGGCGAGCGTGCTGTTGTCTGTCGCGTCGAAGACCCGCCGACACACGAAGTTCGGGTTGTCACCGCACGCATCGAGCAGCGTGTCCTCGATCGGGTCGGCCGCAGCGACGGCGCGTACCGATCACCACCACGCTGCCGACGATGTCCACACCTCGACAGTACCGAGCGTCGCCGGTGGCGCGGTGGACTCGTGCCACGGAGGGCTGGAGCGACCGGTGAACCGATTCGTTCTTGACGCAAACCAGATGACTGCTTGTCCGAGTCGTGAGTCGAGCGGTGGCTCCGCCGAGCCGAAACAACTGGAGGTGCCCGTCGCGCACCCGGCCCGCCGATGCACACTCGAACAGATCTCCGCCCCCAGCCCTCCCGCATCGCCGTCGCCGGGCTCGCGGTACTCGCCGTCCTGGCCGGAGTCCTCACGACCGCCGTGTCGGTCGCAGACGCGGCGACCATCGACGTGATCCACGTCGCGCCGTCCGGAGACGACGGTGCCTCTGGCACATCGGACGCCCCCGTTCGGACCGTCGCCCGAGCCGTCAAGCTGGCCGACGACGGCGACATCGTCCGGATCGCATCGGGTCGATACCACGAATCCGTTCAGGTCTACCGCAAGACCGTGCACATCGAGTCGGCCGCTGGCGCCGAGGTGACGTTCGACGGCTCCACACCCATCACCGGGTGGACGGCGGAGAACGGTCGCTACCGGGCTCCCTGGACGACCGACTTCGAGCGCGTCGGCGCTCCGTTCACCACTCCCGAACGTCCTCAGGCCGGCTGGCCCGAACAACTCTTCGTCGACGGAGCACCGCTCATCCAGGTCACGCGGCAGAGCGACGTGGCGTCGGGGACGTTCTTCTACGACGCGAGCGTCGGCCGCGTGTGGATCGGCGACGACCCCACCAACCGCGTCGTCGAAGGCAGTGACCTGAGCTGGGGCGTCTATTTCAACCAGGCCGACGGTTCGTCGCTGACCGGGGTCACCGTGCAGCGATATGCCACCGAGAACCGGCACATGGCGGCTGTTCGTGCCTACGCCGACGACGTCCGTATCGACGACGTCATCGTCGCAGCGAATGCCCGGATCGGCCTCTCGGCGATGGGTGCCCGCATCGTGATCGACGGTGTCACGGCCATCGACAACGGCCACCTCGGCCTGCACGGTCACCGCGCCGACGACTTGACCATCACCGGCAGCACGGTGCATCGCAACAATCGTGAGGGCTTCGACGCCTTCCATTCGGCAGGTGGGTTCAAGATCACCGAGTCGAACGGGCTCGTCGTCGAGCAGTCGAGTTTCGTCGCGAACGCCGGCCCGGGCATCTGGACCGACCTGGATGTGACCGATGCGGTGATCCGCGGGAACCTCGTCGCCGGCAACAGTCGCTCGGGCATCGAGCTCGAGCTCTCTCGAGGACTGCTGGTCGTCGACAACACCGTGCACGGCAACGGGGAATCCGGGGTCTGGGTGCTCGAGAGTTCGGCGGCGGAGGTCTGGCACAACTCGTTCATCGGCAATGTGCGCGACGTGTGGATCGAGGACGGTCCCCGTGCCGACGTCAATGACGTCACCATCGCCAACAACCTGCTCGGCGGCGACGCCGGAGCGGGTGCCGTGGGGGCAGTGCTCAACGTCGATGACTGGACCGAGCAGCGATCGGCGGTTGCGATGGGCGTCGAGTTGTTCTCCAACCGGTACTGGCTCGTGCCAGGTAGCCGGACCACGGCGATCTCACGCTGGGCCAATTGGCCGTCTCCCCTGTCGATCTCGTCATCGATCGTCGACCACGTGTCAGCGACCGGACAAGGCCGTGGCAGCGATGTCGTGTGGTCTCCGACCGATCCGTTCGGTCGGAGTGCCGCCGACGCCCGTCAACCGGACGGGGCCGCGCTCGCCGCTCCGCTCCCGAGCGATGTGCTGTCGGGGCTCGGCGACACGGTCGTCGGAGGAGCTCGTCCGGCGGGTCCCGTCAATGCGCCGGCGTGGCCTCGCGACACGCGCCCGGCGATCGACGGTGACCCGGCGATCGCCGATGACCCGGTGGAACTCGGCCGGATCATCGACCATCGAGACGGTCGACACGCGGGCCGACGCCGGACCCGCACAGCTCGTCGAGATCAGCGACCGACTCGCCGTCCCGGCCGTCGCCTCGTCGCGAATCGAATCCGGTGCCACACCAACCGAGCCGGATCCGGCGGGGTACGACGTCGTCGTGGCTGTCGGAGCCCGGCCAACGGGCTGGTCGTCGTTCGTCGACCTGGCCGAACAGTTGCTGACCGACGTGGTGGCGTGACCTCGATCAGGAGCGTTGCGACAGCTCAAGATCGTCGCGAGAACTTCCGATAGCTTGTGTGGCGACCGACCGAAGGTCTGGCCGCCGATCTCCACCGCAACGACGAAACGACGGCCGATGTCCACCACGATCACCCAAGGATTCACACCGATGGCTGCCACCGATATTCGACTCGGAGTCGTGGGAACCGGATACGTCGGCCTCACCACCGGCGCCTGCTTCGCTCACCTCGGGCATCAGGTGATCTGTGGCGACATCGACCAGCGGAAGGTCGACATGCTCAACGACGGGCACATCCCGATCGTCGAGGACGGCCTCGAGCAGATCGTCAACGATGCCCGCGCGCTGGGCCGCATCGAGTTCGTGCTCGGTTCGCAGGCGGCCGCCGCCGACGCCGACATCGTCTTCCTCTGCGTGCCGACCCCGCAGGGCGAGGACGGCAGCGCTGATCTGTCCTACATCGAACAAGCCGCCCGTGAGATCGCTCCGGTGCTCAAGCCGGGAGCGGTGGTGGTCAACAAGTCGACCGTGCCGGTTGGTTCGACCATCGCCGTCGAGAAGGTGCTCCAGCGCGACGACGTCTCGGTCGTGTCCAATCCCGAGTTCCTGCGTGAGGGCACGGCGGTGAGCGACTTCCTGATGCCCGATCGCGTGGTCGTCGGAGCGGCCAACCGAGCCGCTGCCGAGAAGGTCGCCGAGCTGTACTCGAGCATCGAGACGCCGGTCATCATCACCGACCCGGCGTCCGCCGAGACGATCAAGTACGCCGCCAACGGATTCCTCGCGATGAAGATCAGCTTCGTCAACGCCGTCGCCGCCATGTGCGAGCACGTGGGCGCCGACGTCGCCGCCGTCGTCGACGGCATCGGTTCCGACACGCGCATCGGGTCCCGCTTCCTCAACCCCGGGCCGGGCTGGGGCGGCTCGTGCTTCCCCAAGGACAGCCGTGCGCTGGTCAAGATCGCCGAAGACCACGGCTACGACTTCTCGATGATGCGCGGCGTGATCGCCGTCAACGACGAGCAGCGCCGCCGCATGGTCGACAAGATCGCCAAGGCGGTCGGCCGACACCAGTCCGACCTGTCGGGGGTGACGGTCGGCGCGATGGGGTTGACCTTCAAGGCGGGCACCGACGACCTCCGCGAGTCGCCGGCGATGGCCATCATCGCCGAGCTGCGCAAGGTCGGTGCCGTGGTCAAGGCCTTCGACCCGACGACGTCGCGGTGAACTGTCGCCACACCAGAAGACCAGCGCTCGCCGGGATCGAGTTGACCGCTGAACTGATCGACGTCGCCGATGACGTCGACGTCATCTGTGTGCTCACCGAGTGGCCCGAGTTCGCGAAGGTCGATCTCGACGAGCTGGCCCGATCGTGTCGGCAAGGGCACGACCATCGTCGACACCCGCAACCTGTTCGACCCGGATCAGGTCAAGAACGCAGGGCTCCGCTACGACGGCGTCGGTCGCCGCTGATGCGGGTCGTCGTCGCCGGCGGGGCCGGTTTTCTCGGGTCGCATCTCTGCGACGCGCTGATCGGACGCGGTGACCAGGTCGTCTGCATCGACAACTTCGTGACGGGCAGCGCTCGAAACGTGGACGCACCTCACTCGCCGACCCGGCGTTCGAGTTGGTCGAGCAGGACATCACCGGATCGTTCGACGTCGGCGGCGACGTCGACGCGGTGATGAACCTCGCGAGCCCGGCCTCGCCGAAGGACTACTACGCCCTCCCGGTCGAAACGCTCGACGTGGGGAGCATCGGCACCCGCAACCTGCTCGAACTCGCCCGCCGCAACGACGCCCGGTTCTTCATGGCGTCGACCAGCGAGGTCTACGGAGATCCGGCGGTGCACCCGCAGACCGAGGACTACTGGGGCAACGTCAACCCGATCGGGCAGCGGAGCATGTACGACGAGGCCAAGCGGTTCTCCGAGGCGCTGACGTTCGCGTACCACCGCACCCACGGTGTCGACATCCGCATCGTGCGGATCTTCAACACCTACGGCCCACGGATGCAGCCCGACGACGGTCGCGTCGTGTCGAACTTCATCACGCAGGCGCTGCGCGGTCGAATCGCTCACGATCTACGGCGACGGATCCCAGACACGGAGCTTCTGCTACGTCGAGGACGAGATCCGAGGATTTCTGGCGCTGCTCGACGGCGACGAGGTCGGCCCCGTCAACATCGGCAATCCGGGGGAATTCACGATGCTCGAGTTGGCCGACCTGGTGAACGAATTGACCGGCAACGCGGCCGGCATCGTGCACGAGCCACTTCCGGCGGACGATCCGAAGCAACGTCAACCGGACATCACCTTGGCCACCGAGGCGCTGGGGTGGCGTCCGCAGATCGATCTGCGGACGGGTCTCGAGCGGACCATTCCGCACTTCGCCGACGTACTCGACCTGCCCGGTCGCCCCGGCTGACACCTCGACCGGACGGGAGTCGACTCAGCCGTTGCGTTCGTCGCGCGGCGCGCGCCCCATCAGGTGGGCGAGGGCATCGCGGGGATCCTTGTCTTCGTACAGGGTGAGATAGACCTCCTCGGTGATCGGCATCGACACTCCGAGCTGCTCGGCCAGTCGCCGCGCCGCCAACGTCGTCTTGACCCCCTCGGCCACCATGTTCATCTCGCCGAGCACCTCGACGAGCGTGCGTCCGCGGCCGATCTCCAGACCGACCTGCCGGTTGCGTGAGAGTTCACCGCTGCAGGTGAGCACGAGATCGCCCATGCCGGACAACCCAGCGAACGTGGCCGGGTCGCCGCCCCGGGCGACACCGGCGCGCATGATCTCTGCGAGTCCGCGTGTGATCAGCGCCGCCATCGAGTTCTGGGCGAACCCGAGGCCGTACGACATGCCGGCGGCGAGGGCGATCACGTTCTTCAACGCTCCGCCGAGTTCGGCTGACACGATGTCGTCGGACGAGTACACACGAAACGACGAGGTGGTGAACAGGTCGCGGACCTCGCGGGCCCGTTCGATCGATCCACACGCTGCAACCACGGCGGCGGGATGGTCCAGCCCGACCTCGCGAGCGAACGAAGGGCCGGACAGGGCCACGATCGCATCGGCGAGTCTGGGCGGGGCGACGTCGCGCAGGATCTGCGAGGGCGTCTGCAACGTCTCGACCTCGATTCCCTTCGAGACCGAGACGATCACCTGTGCACTCTCGAACTGCTCGTGCCCGCCGGCGAACACCGTTCGGATGTGCTGAGTGGGGACGGCGGAGAGGACGACCGTCGCACCGGACAGCGCTTCGCCGAGATCCGTGCGTGGCGCGAAGATCGTGCGGCAGGTCGATGCCGGGGAGGAAGACCGCGTTCTGGTGATCGACCGTGATCGACTCGACGACGTCGGGCTCCCGCGCCCAGATCGTCGTGGAGAGGCCCTCACGGACCAGTAGCCGCGCCAGCGCGGTTCCCCACGAGCCACCACCGACAACCGCGACCTTCGACGTCGTCCCCATCAGCACAGTGTCGCGAATCGCACTGGCAGCGCGGAACATCGCCGTGATCAGTGCGGTGGAGACGCGGCCCCGGCGTCGTGCTCGAGACCGGCCGCGATGTCGGCGGGGGTCGGCTCCTGCTCCGCCGGGGCCCGTCCGTCGCGACGCAGTACGCCGATCCACGCGACCATCAGGTACAGCCAGATGGCCGAGACGTTCACGCCGGCTCCCAGCCCCTCGGTGGTGATCGAATTGACGATGCTCGCCGTGAACATGCCGAGCAGGATCAGGTGATCGGCCCGGGACGAGCCCGCGGCCCCGACGACGAGCTCTCGTCGCTGGACCGAGCGTCCCACCCGCGAGATCGCCACGCCGACCGAGACCAGGAGCGCAATCCACCACGTGAGACCGGCGAGACCGGTGTCGATCATCACATTGATCAGGGCATTGTGGGCGCCACCAAGGCCGGTTTCGTCGAAGAAGACGCCTTTGGCCGAGGTGAACCCGAGCCCGTGGAGCGGATGGTCGAGGAACGACTCCCAGGCCAACGACCAGATCTCGGTCCGTCTGTTGAACGTGCCGATCTGCTCGGCGGTCTCGCCACGTGTCAGGAAGTCGAGCACCGGTCCGCCGAACGCCAACAGCGAGGCACCGCCGGCGACCAGGCTGCCGAGCACCAGTTGGGGTTTGGCGCGCCGTCCGGTCCAGATCCACGCCATCGCTGCGACGGCGACGAAGGCTCCGCCGATCGAGCCGCGGGTCCGGGTGGCGAGCAGGAACACGATGTGGACGGCCAACAGCAGCCCGTAGGACCATCGAGGCCAGGGAAGGGAGATCGGGTTGTCCTTCCGCCCGGCCGACAGCCAGAGTCCGAACAACATCGGAACCGACAGAGCGAGCATCGATCCGGCACTGACGCTGTGGACGAAGAGCCAGGTGAAACGGCCCTCCTGGGCCAGTGTCGTCGGAGCGACGTAGGCCAGTCCGATCGCGATCGACCCGGTCAACAGCACGATCCAGCCGTGGATCAACGTACCGATCTGGCGGAGCCGTCCGTCGACGGCCAGCACGTGGACCACGGCGCCGATGATCACGAGCTGCACCGCTCGCGCGAGCGCGAGCAGGGCGAAGGTCGAGTACAGCGAACTCGCCGCGGTGGTGAGGATGTATCCCCACATCACGACGGTCAGCGGCGTCAGTCGGGGTCGAGTCGGGGCGAGTCGCCACACAGCCCACACCCCGATCAATCCGTACACCGCGAGCTCGGCGAGGATCATCAGGTCGATCGCGCCGTCCAGCGCCTCGTCGATGTCACGACGTCGGAACTTGTACTCGGTCGCAACGATCGCGATGCATCGGCAGGAGCCACAGCCAGCGATCGAGCGCAACGTGCGACGTCAACACCGGCTCCGACCCGGGATCAGAAAGGTCGCCTCGGCTCGATCTCGGCGCCAGCGCCCGCGGCGGACGCGGTCGAGGGAGCGCCGCAGCCGCCGGCTCCCACTGGAGTGTCTCGGCGACGTCCGACACGGCGTCATCGGCGGCGCGCATCGTCGAGATGTCACCGAACCGGAGCGGAACGTCGGGCGCCGCCTCGGTCGCGAGTGGGCGTTGATCGGGAGACGGCGCGGGAAACGGCGTGTCGGGGGAGGGGAGTTGGCGGAGCCGACGGAGCAGCAGCGTGGCGCCCACCGCGGTCCCGAGTGCCAGGCCGAACGGCACCGCGTCGACGTTTCCGGTGACGGCCAATGCCGTTGCGGCGACGATGCCAACGGCGGCGTCGATGATGCGGGTCGTGAAAGCGATTCGGGAGCGACCGCGCGCGACGAGTGCGTTCCCGACGGGAACACCGGCGCCGAACCCGATCGAATACGCGGTCCAAGCGAGGAGTGCGGTGACGGTGATCGTCGTGGTCCCGTCGGTCACCAGATCGGTCAACGGCTCGCGAAGCACGATCGCCGCCGCCCCGTACGCGGCAGCGATGAGCCCCACCGTCGCCATCGCGAGGGGCACGGCCGGAGAGAACCGACGGGCGGCCTTTGCCTGCGCCGAATACGTCGGAAGCAGGTAGACCCCGGCGCCGTTGACAACGGTGAGCACCGGAGCGAGCAGCAACCGCGCGCTCTCGAGCTGGCCGAGTGCCTCGTACGATGCCACGCCGACGATGACGGTGCGGATGATCGCCTGGCTGCCGGGTCGGAGTCCGATCTGCGCAGCTCGCCAGACGGCGAACGACGGCGACCTCGCGCATTCGTGACGGTCCGAGCAGACCGCGCGACAGCTCGACCGTCGGGAGCTGGATCACGCCCACGGCGATGGCGACCACTGCGCCGGCGAGCAGGGCGAGCACCAGGGTCTCGAGCTCGAAGGTGCTGTCGGTGAAGGAGACGAAACCGACCAATCCGAACGACCCCGCAGCGAACGCCGCGTCGTTGATCACGAGCTTGGTGAATTCCCGTCGTGCGATGAGCAGCCGGCGCATCGTCTCCTCGACCGCCCACGCGGTCGACGCCACACCGAACAGGAACGCCGTCGTCCCGTCGACGCCGCCCACGGGAAGCGCCAGCAACGCGGTGACGCAGAAGACGAGTCCGACGATCGCGATCTGGGACCGGACGAGTGCCCGCCGGATCCCGGGGTCGAATCGGTCGAGGACCGTGAGCGAGTCGCCCAGCCAACCGCTCTGGACGGAGTTGACCGTGACGAGGATGCCGAAGAGCAGCGCGAACCTGCCCAGTCCCTGCTCGCCGAGCTGGCGAAGCGCGATCAGCTGAAGCAGCAGGCTGGAGCCAGCCACGATCGCCTGCGACGCCACGGCGGCGAGCGGTCGTCCGGAGCCCCGTGTCGCGGCCATGTCCGAGCCGCTCGTCAGTTCGCGCCGGGGCGGTGGTCGAAGACGACGCCGATCGTCGGTGTCCGCAGGACCTCGAGGCGTTGGCGGACGGTGTCGAGGTCGTGCGCGCCGGTGCCACGGTCGACCACGAGCACGACACCATCGGCGGCGCCGGCCAGTGCGGAACCGTCAGCAGCCGTGAGGAGCGGCGGAATGGCGACGAGCACGAGGTCGTAGCGGCTGCGGAACGAGTTGACGATCTCGCGGCCCTGCTGCGAACGGAAGAGACTCGATGGGTCGTCGATCGGGCGACCGCCGGTGATCAGGTCGAGCGTTGCCGCGCCGCCGACGCCGATCGTGCGCCGAACTTCGTCGAAGCCGGCGAGGCCGGCGAGCAGCTCGGTGAGGCCGCCGGTCGTCTGCTCCTGCCCGAAGAGGCTGCTGAGGCCCCGGCCGCCCGTGTCGCCGTCGACGACGAGCACCCGACGTCCCTCGCGGGCCGATGCGGTCGCCATCCGGGCGATCGTCTCGTGGGCATGGGGGCTGGGGATCGCCGTGCCTGCGAGCAGCACCCCGCCGTCGGGGTGCACGGCACCGAGGCTGGTGGCGAGCAACTGGTATGCGGCGCCGGGAGCGGTCGCCGCGGCGAACGCCTCGTGTGGGCTGGCGACGATCTCTCCGAGCAGTGGCGCACGGAGCGACATCGTGGCATCCGACCCGGAGTTGATCACCGGTCGGCGTCCGTCGCGGAACCACGCCAGCGCTGCCATTGCGAATGCCGCGAACAGCAGTCCGGCGAGCCCGAGTTGGACGGCCGGCACGATCCGGGAGTCCTCCTCCACCTGCGCGGGCTCGACGAACTCGACGCCGCTGCCGAAGAGTGCCGCTTCGGTGCTGATCTCGAAGATCCGACCGTCGATGTCGGCGATCGAACTCGGCTGGGAGTCGGGATCGGCGATGATCCGGTCGCGTTCGGCGAGGAGCACGTCGATCTGGATCTGCGCGCGATCCTGGATGTCGGCGTTGGCCATGTCGACATAGGTCTCGACCACCAGTCGACAGATCCGCAGGGCCTGTTCGGGGTCGGTCGCCGTGCAGTCGATTCGCACGTCCGACGACGTCGTGGTCGACGCGTCGACGATGTCCTCGAGCGTGTCGATGTCGTCGGACGGGATCGACGGGTCTGCGAGGCGGAGTTCGTCGAGGTCGGTGACGACCTGGTTCAAGACGTTCGCGGACTGGGCGAATTCGGCCCGTTGCCGTGCATATCGACCGAGGTCGGCGGGGTTGCTCGATCCGTCGCGGAAGACCGGCGCACCACGTGGGTCGGTGAGGTACAGGGTCGTGGTGGCGGTCGATGTTCCCGAGGTGGCCAGTGCGGCCAACCCGGCCAGCATGCCGATCACGATGGTGATCGGGACCGTCCACGCCCGGAACCGCCAGAACGCCTCGACGGGGCCGATGCCCGACTGCGTCGCGTGGCTGGGCGACACGCCGCGGAAGCCTCCGGGCGCGGCAGTCGTCGTGGGGGTCGGCCCAGAAGTGCTCATCGTCTCATATCATCGGCCGCGGGGCGGTCGGGCTTGAGGCTCGGCTTGAGACAGCGTTGACGGTCGAGCCGCAGTGGACGCCCCGACCCGAGAAAAGAACGCACTGGGTGGTGCATTCGCCCGATGTGACCACGAAGAGTGTCATCTGTGTGCGCTCCGCGAACGTCTCCGTCATCGGGCTCGATCGATGCCGCGATGAGCGAGTCGCTGGAGTTCTCGGTCGAGGACTCCGATCGATGCCTCGCGGGTGTACCGCTCGAGGTAGCGCTGCCGTGCGGCGTACCCGAAGTCGGTCTGGTCGGTCGTGTCGGCCGCTCGTCGAAACGCGGCGGCGAGTCCATCGGCATCCGGTTCGGCGAGCCAGCCGGTGGCCCCGTCTTCGACGAGCGAGGCCAACCCTCCAGAGCGGCAGACCAGCGCCGGTCGGCCGTGTGCGGCGGCCTCGATGACACCGCGCCCGAACGGTTCCGGCCAGATCGACGGGACCACGGTCACCGCCGCCGTGCCCACCGCATCGAGTGCCTGCTCGTGTGGGAGCAGACCGAGGGCCTCGATCCGCAGGCTCGGGTCGAGATCGACCAGGAGTGACTCCAGCGGGCCGCTGCCAGCGACTCGAAGCCGGTGTTGTCTCCACACCTCCGAGCGCTTCCAGCCGTCGATCATCTGCCCGACGCCCTTGTCGGCCGTGAGCCGGCCACCGAAGAAGAACCCGACGCCCTGGGTGTTGTCGGGTGGGCCCGGATCGTCGACGAAGTTCGGCCGGACCACGACCCGTTCCGCGTCGAACCCGGCCTCGACGAGTTCGTCGCGCACGAACTCCGAAACCGCCAGGTAGGTGTCGATGGACCTGAACGTCGACCGATGCAGCGCGAGGCTCGCGGCCAGCGGCGCCGTGCGGAGCGGCGAACCCTGGTAGCAGCCGTGGCGCACCGCTGGCAGATTGGTCCTGCTGCCGACGCAGTCGCGGCAGATGGCGCCATCGCGGAACAGCGTCGAGGCCGCACAGAACATGCGGTAGCTGCGGACGCCGGCAGCCACGGGCACGCCGAGCGCACGCAGCTCGCGGACCACCCAGGGTGAGTGGAGCGGGAAGAGGTTCTCGACGAGTGCGACGTTGGGGCGAAAGCGTCTCGCCGCTTCCCGAACGCGCGTCCACGCTCCTTCGGCTGTAGAGCGGGCGCAGGGCCAGTTCGCCGAGCGGGATGATGCCGCTGCCGATCACATCGCTGTCGGCGCTGATCACTTCGATGTCCCAGCCCCGTGCGCGGAGTCCGCTGATCTCGTCGCTCACCGACAGGTTCTCGCCTGACGCGTTCTCCGATCGATAGAAGTTGTGGATCACGAGCGCGCGGATGGTCGTCATGAGGCGTCTCTCCGACGATTCCACGGTCGTCGAACCTCGTCACAGGATCGGCGGTAGAGGGCGAGGTCGGCGCCCGGAGTTCCCCACCCGGCCGACTCCCAGTCGAACAGGACGAGGCCCCGTGGGGTCCGCCGGAGGTTCCACGGTGTCAGGTCGCCGTGCACGGGTACGAGGCGGTCCGACCGTTTCGCACCGGGAACGTGCGGACGCGGCAGGTCGGCGCAGTCGTTCCGCGAGGTCCGACTCGAACGTCCGGAGCGGCTCGTCGATGGCCGGCCGTTGGTGCCCCGGGGAGAGACCGGTGCTGGCGAGAAAGGTGACGTCGTGATCCTCGATGGTCATCGTGCCGGCCTCGAGGCGTTCTGCGGTGGCGATCGACGGGAGCGGGTCCCGTGCCAGCAGGTCGAGGACCAGTGCCTCCCGTTCGAGACCGTCGTTCGGTGGTCCGAGCTTGACGACGACCAGGTTGCCGGTGATCCGGCCGATCGAGCGAGAGCCGGGGTCGGTGCGGCTGCCGCGGCAGCACGGCCCCGAGCACCGTGAAACCCGGGAGTCGGCGCCGCAGCTGCGGCATCGAGCGCCGGCCAGCTCGATCGGGGGCCACGGCGGCCAGGACGTGGACGGGAGTCGTCGCGGCACCGCGCGAGGGCGAGCACGCCGGCACCGCAGTGGTCCGCGGACGGCGCGACGCCAGTCGGACGTACCAGCGAGGGCCCGAACGACGGTGCCGGATCGTCCGCTCGATCGGTGGACGATCATGCGGGGCGCGGCCGGAAGGCGGTGCCAGGTCATCGTGTCGCGCGCGGGGCGGACCCCGGTCACGGAGTGGTACAGGGCTTCGAGCGCCGTCGATGCCCGCAGCGTCGGTGTAGGTGGAGAGGAAGCGCGAGCGCGCGGCCTGTCCGGCATCGTCGACCGTGTGGTCGTCGAGTCGTTCGAGGCATTCGGCGAGCGCGCGTTCGTCAGCCGGCAGGGGCGATGAGGTGATCCGGCGTTCCCGTGATCCGTGCGGCGTCGGACGCCGTGGTGGCGACGATGGGGAGACCCGCTGCCATCGCCTCGATCAGGACCATCCCGAACGGTTCGTACCACTCGGACGGGAACACGAAGGCGCGAGCGGTCAGCAAGCGCGCCCGCACCTCGTCAGGCGACAACCATCCCGTAAACGAGATACCACGCCGTGCCGCTTCTCGCGCCTCGGAAGCGAGTGGACCGTCGCCGATGACCGTGAGCCGCGATGTCGTGTGATCATCCCGATCGACGTATCGCTCCCATGCCGCGCAGCAGCGTTCGCAGGCCCTTGCGCGGGGGCGAGCCGGCCGATGAAGAGCACGTCGTCCGAGTTGGAGGGTGGAGCTGTTCGTTCGCCCGGATCGGGAATGAAGTGCGGCTTGACGGTGAGTCGGTCGGCCGGAACACCGATGTCGACCAATCGGTCCGCCATGAACTCCGAGGGAGCGACGAAGCGGCTGACCTGGTCGAGCGACGATCGACGTCGGGTGGACGACGATCTCCACAGCGGCGACCGCCGACAGGGCGCGGGAGTCCCGGTAGCAGCCGTGGATCACCCCCTGCAGCGGTGAGCGGCCGACGCACGCGGTGCAGACGGCGTTGCCGCGGAACAGGTCGACCCCCAGGCATCCCAAGCGATAGTTGTGAATCGTCATCACGATCGGGATCTCGGCTCGGCCACCGCGTCGATCACCGACGATGACAGCGCGAACCACGTGTTGTGGACGTGGACGACGTCGGGTGTCCAGTCGCGGCACGCCTGGGCGACGGCGGCGCCGGTCGACCGGTTGTAGCGGCTCTTGGCGAGCGCCCGGAGTGCTGCGCCGGTGCCGTGGGGATTGTGCTCGATGATCTGGAGCACCTCATGGCCGGCGTCGCGGAGGGCGGCGGCCTCGGCATGTACCACCGTGTCCTCGCCCGCGGGGGTGCGGTACCCGGCGTGGAGCTGGAGGATCCTCACGGTTGGGTATCGGGCGCAGTGCCGGATTGCTGAAGCCCGAACCGGGGCCACGGCGGTTCGGTGCCGACGAGGGCGGTCACGCGCGCCACGTCGGGTCTGAACCGGTCGAGCAGCTGGAGTTCGACGTCGGGGTCGATGGCGCCCGGTCGTGGAGCAGCGTTTCGATGGCCACCGACGGCCTCATCGGGCATCGGGTCGACGCCGAGCAGGTCGGTGATGGTGCGAATCGTGGCCGCAGGGTCCCGGAAGTAGTTCTCGGAGAACATCACGGTGACCCGATCGTGACCGGCGGCGTCGAGCCAGCGCTGCAACGAATCGGCGTACTCGCTCTGCGATGCGTAGCTCTGCTGTTCGTGGGCGTGGCTGGTGGCGATCGCCCCGGATCGGAGTCGCTCGGCATCGTCGCCGAGCCGTGCGGCCTCGGCATCGAGCGCATCCGCCAGCGACAGGGTCTCGACCCCGTTACGGGTCTGCTCCGCCCAGTGCGAGAGCGTGCGCTCGATCGGGTCGCGGAGCAGCACGACGAAGTGCGTGGTTGGCAGCGCAGCCACCGCGCGGCGCGGCTGCGAGGGGTTGGAAGAAGTAATACGGGCTTGCCTCGGCCGTGAACGTCGACCCGGTGGCGCGTGCGCGCGCAGCGCACGCGACGTGCGGGTCGGGAAATGACTGCGATACCAACGGTCGCCACGAACGAAGTTGTTGTCGAAGTAGTGCACCCCCTTCTGGTTCTCGCGCAGCGGGAGTCGACGCGCCGACGGCACCAGCGGGCACATCGCCGGATGACGTTCGAGGTCGCGGAACAACGATGTGGTGCCACCGCGCTTGACGCCGATGATCACCAGGTCGGGCGTCGGCCTCATCGCGGCCGTCGCCATCGCTCCACTGCGGACGGCACGGCGTGCGACCCGCCGGACGACGTCGTTGCTGATCGGGCTCGCCACGGCGGCGAGGCTAGTTGGCCGACCCCCGTCGCCGACGACGATCCGTCACGTTTCGCCACTGTGTGTGGTTCGTCAAGACTGCGTGAATGGCATTGCGCGACCTGCGCCGAACGGCAATGATGGGCCCTGCTATTGGCGGAGCGCCTGATCGGAGCTCGGATGGACGACATCCGAGGCGAACGGGCCGAGCATCCTCAGGACCGCGGCAGAACCTGCCGAAATCTTGACGGTGCGGACTGAAACGGGTGTGAACATGGCGGAACAGGGTACGGGAGCAACGCTCGTGGCGAGACCACGACATGCCGAGGTCGGGTCAGCGACCGCTGGTGCCGACATCCGGCCGATTCGCCCCGTCGTCGAGGAATCGATGCCCGAGGTGCGGGTTCGCCGCACGCTCTACACCTCGATGATCAAGCCGGTGCTCGATCGAGTCTTCGCCGTGGTCGGGCTGATCCTCGCTGCGATCCCGATGACGATGATCGCCGGCATGATCGCGGTCACCCTGGGCCGCCCGATCCTCTTTCGGCAGCGTCGCGTCGGGCGCGACGGCGTGCCGTTCGACGTGCTGAAATTTCGGACCATGCAACCCGATCGTCGCGGTCTCCGCCTCGATGTGATCCACGACCGTCGCGAGACCCACAAGTCGCACCGCGACCCTCGACATACCGGGCTCGGCCGGTTCCTTCGCAGGTACAGCCTCGACGAGCTCCCGCAGCTGGTCAACGTGATCCGCGGTGAGATGAGCATCGTCGGCCCGCGGCCCGAGCTCGAGTCGGTCGTCGAGAGTTACCGCCCGGGTCTCGACCAGCGCCATCAAGTCAAGCCCGGACTCACCGGACTCTGGCAGATCTCGGCCCGCGGTGCTGGTCCGATGCACGAGCACGGCGAATGGGACCTCCAGTACGTCGAGCAACTCTCCTGGCGGACCGACATCGCGATTCTGCTGAACACGCCGGCCGCGTTGCTCGGTGACAACGCCGGCAGCTGACCTGATCGCTCAGGGCGTCGATGGTGGTGGTCGGTGGCGCTCCTCAGCTGTGTCCGACGTGTGTCGGGGTGCGCCCGGCGGTCGGGGTGTACCGTCCGGCACGTTGGCGAACGATGCCCGCGACGTAGCGCGGGTTCAGGATCAGATACCGACGCCAGAGGCGGGTCGGATCGGCGACGAGACGTTGCGCCCACTGCAGTCCGGCCCGCTGGACCCAGGCCGGTGGCTCGGAGGCCAGACCGGCGTGGAAGTCGAACGCGGCACCGACGGCCATGAGTGGCATCGACACGCGCTCGAGCGTTCTCGTAGGCGAACACCTCCTGACGAGGGCACCCGAGGCCGACCATGCAGATCTTCGCGCCGGTCGCTCGGATCTCGGCCGCGAGCTCGTCGAGTTCGTCCTCGGTCGACGGGCGGAACCGTGACGGCTGCATCCCGGCGATCTCGATCCCCGGCGCGAGCGTCGGCAATCGCTCGGCCAGGTGGTCGAGCGTGTCCTGCGTCGACCCGTAGAAGTACACGGGCAGGCCCGCGGACGCCGCGGCACGGCAGACCTCGAGCGTCAGCTGGGGGCCGTAGACGCGGTCGGCGAGTTCGGCGTCGTGCAACCAGTTCATCGCCCACCGAACCGGTTGCCCATCAGGCGTGATCAGGTCGAATGCGTTGAGCCGAGCCATGTGTTCGGGGTCGTCGACGCCTTCCATCACGCCGTGGACGGCCAGCGCCGACACCGAGTAGGGGCGTCCGTCGACGGCCGCATCGATGATCCGCTCGACGGCGGCGGCGTAGTCGACCACATCGACCTGCGACGCCGAGGATCGAGACCTTTCCGTCGATCGATCATGTGCTGTCGCCCGAACGATCTCAGGACCAGCGGTCCGTGTTGGCCTCGAACATCTCCTCGAGGATCATCCGAACGTCGTACTGCAGTGACCATTCGGGGTAGTGCTCCTCGAAGCGGGCGTTGCTGCCGATCCACCAGATGTGGTCGCCGATGCGGTTGTCCTCGACGTAGGTGTGGTCGAGCTGTCTGACCGGTGATGTCCTCGCACATCGCGATCGCTTCGCGAACCGAGCAGTTCGAGTGTCGGCCGCCGCCGATGTTGTACACCTCGGCGCTGCGCGGGTTGCGGTAGACGGCCTCGAAGCCGTTGATCAGGTCGGACGAGTGGATCGCATCGCGCACCTGCTTGCCCTTGTAGCCGAACACCCGGTACGGCGTGCCCGACATCGTGCACTGCATCACGTAGGCGAGGAACCCGTGGAGTTCGGCAGCCGAGTGGTTCGGGCCGGTGAGGGTTCCGCCGCGGAAGCACGAGGTCTTCATGTCGAAGTAGCGGCCGTATTCCTGCACCACGACGTCGGCGGCGACCTTCGACGCCCCGAACAGGCTGTGCTTGGTCATGTCGATCGACATGTCCTCCTTGATCCCGTCGGCGTACTCGTGTGACGGGTCGATCTCCCAGCGCGTCTCCTGCTCGACGCAGCGGGAGCCGGTTCGGCGTGTCGCCGTAGACCTTGTTGGTCGAGGTGAAGATGAACACCGCCTCCGGGCAGTGCTGGCGGGTGTTCTCGATCATGTTCAGCGTCCCGACGGCATTGACGTCGAAGTCGGTGAACGGGTCGCGAGCTGCCCAGTCGTGCGACGGTTGGGCGGCGGTGTGGATCACGAGCTCGATGTCGGTGCCGTACGTCCGGAACAGGTCCTCGACCGCCGGACGGTCGCGGATGTCGAGGTGCTCGTGGGTGTAGGCTCGCCGAGCTCGTCCTCGAGCGCTGCCGGCCATCCAGGCGGTCGACGAGTCGTCGCCGAAGAACACCTTGCGCATGTCGTTGTCGACACCCACGACCTGCATTCCGAGACCGGCGAAGTGCTCGGCGGCCTGGGACCCGATGAGGCCGGCGGATCCGGTGACGAGCGCGATGGGCATGTCTGCTTCATCGTACGTTCTGGCCAGAACTGAAGTCGGAGATGCCATGCGGGGCTTAGAGTTGACGCTCGTGTGGCGTGAACGGGTGATGACGGGGTTTCGACCCTCGAATCTCGACATTCGCACCGATGAGTTCCGTGATCTCGTCCGCCGATCCCGAGAGGTGGTGCTCCTGGCTGCGGTCACCGGCGCGATCACGGGGATCGGCGTCTACTTCTTCGAGTACGTGGTCACCGAGCTCATGCTCCATCGGCTGTTCGAGGCCGACTGGAAGTGGGGGCTGATCGTCCCCGGGCTCGGGTCTGGTGGCTTCCGCTCTGATCCTGCAAACGGTCGGGATCGGGCGCGTCATCGGCAACGTCCGACGAGTATCTCCGCGCGTTCCACGATCCCGAGTACCCGCTGCGCTGGCGTGCCTTCGTCGGCCGCATCGCTGCGGCCGTGACCACGCTCGGAACCGGTGGCGCGATGGGCCTGGAAGGGTCCGTCGATGTACGGCGGGTCCGCGATCGGCGCCATGATCCAGCGCCGTCTGCCTGCGTCGTTCCGGGGCGCCGACTACCGCACGCTGCTCGTTGCAGGTGCTGCCGCCGGTGTGGCGGCCATCTTCAAGGCGCCGGCGACGGGCGCGATCTTCGCGCTCGAGGTGCCGTTCCGCGACCAGATGGCGCGGCGCATGCTGCTGCCGGCGCTGGTCGCGAGCGCTTCGGGGTATCTCACGTTCGTCGCATGCACGAGTACCGATCCGATCTTCCTCGTCGGACAGCGACGAGCGGACGGCGTCGCTGTTCAACTACATCGACCTGCTCGGCGCCGTGCTCGTCGGCGTGGGCTGTGCCGTGGGCGCACGGGTCTTCTCCAAACTCATTCGGACGGCCAAGGCGTTCACGTTGCGGCCGATCGCCATCCGCCTGGCGGTTGCGGGCGGGCTCCTCACGGTCATCTACTTCATCACCCGAGTGATCACCTCGGAGGACTGGGATCCGGCCAAGGGGGAGAGCCTCACGCTCGGCTCGGGCTACGAGGTCTTCGCGTGGTTGTTCGACCCCCAGGCACTCTGGGTGCTCGTTGCGATCTTCTTCCTGCGGATGTTCGCGACTGCGACGACGCTGGCCGGTGGCGGCGTCGGCGGCATGTTCATCCCGCTGGTCGTCGGTGGCGCCATCGTCGGTCGGATCGTGGGCGACGTGTTCAACACGGTTGACCCCACCCTGTACGTGCTGCTCGGGATCGCCGCGTTCCTCGGCGCCGGCTACCGGGTGCCGCTTGCCGCGGTGATGTTCGTCGCCGAGACCACCGGCCAGCCGGGCTTCATCGTGCCGGCGTTGTTCGCGGCCGTCGCAGCCGACCTCGTGATGGGCGAGGTGTCGATCACCACGTTCCAGCGGTCACCGGTCGCCAACCCGAATTAGCTGCTTCGACGGGGGCCATGGCCACATCGCCGGTGCGGGTGCCGTTCACATGCCCGTGGTCCGCGGCGTGGCCGTCGATCGGGCGACTGCACCCGTTGTCGAACCAGGGTGCCGTGTGTCGTGCGTGCTAGACCGGCTGCCATGTCGGAACAGGGTGCGACGAAGATCACCGTCACGACCGAGCTCCAGGGGACGATCGTCGAGGTGCTCGTCTCGGAGGGCGAACAGGTTCGGGCGGGGACGGTGGTCGCACTCATCGAGTCGATGAAGATGCACCACGACGTGATCGCATCGGCGGCCGGCACCGTGACGGCGATCCTCGCACCGGTCGGCACCACGCTGGCGCCCGACGACGCCGTGATCGCACTGGGGCCGTCCGCTCGGGGATCGGGCGACCTCCCGCCGCCGTCTGGTCGTGCCGAGCCGGTCGCCGCGGATGCATCCGAGCAATCAGCCGATCGACCCGACCTCGCCGAGGTCGTCGCACGCCACGCAGCGGGTCTCGACGCCAACCGGATCATGGCGGTCGAGAAGCGTCACGGCAAGGGCAAACGGACCGCCCGCGAGAACCTCGCCGACCTCATCGACCCCGGCACCTTCGTCGAGTACGGCCCGACCGTGATCGCTGCGCAGCGTCGGCGCCGTGACGTCGCCGACCTGATCGCCAACACGCCCGCCGATGGGCTGATCGGCGGCGTCGGCGACGTGAACGGCGACCTGTTCCCCGGTCGGGCCGCCAAGACCGTCGTCATGTCGTACGACTACACGGTTCTGGCCGGCACGCAGGGTTACCAGAACCACCGCAAGAAGGACCGGCTGATCGAGGTCGCGGAGCAGCTGCGTGCCCCGGTCGTGTTCTTCACCGAGGGTGGGGGCGGACGTCCTGGCGACACCGACCCAACCGGGGTGAGCGGGCTCGACTGCCTTGCGTTCTGGTGGTTTGCCGAGCTGTCGGGCACGGTTCCGCTGGTCGGGGTCGCATCGGGGTACTGCTTCGCCGGCAACGCAGCCATCCTCGGTTGCTGTGACGTGGTCATCGCCACCGAGGACAGCAACATCGGGATGGGCGGCCCGGCGATGATCGAAGGTGGCGGTCTCGGCGTGTACGCGCCGACCGACATCGGACCGATCGAGGTCCAGGGATCGAATGGTGTCGTCGACGTCGTGGTGGCAGACGAGGCCGAGGCGGTCGTCGTCGCGAAGCGGTACCTGTCGTACTTCCAGGGCCGCACCGAGGCGTGGTCGGCGCCCGATCAGCGGGAACTGCGCGACGTCGTGCCACTCGACCGCCTCCGGGCGTACGACATCCGACGCGTGATCGACGGACTGTTCGACCACGAGTCGGTGCTCGAACTCCGGAACGGGTTCGGTCTGGGCATGGTGACGGCGTTGGCCCGGCTCGAAGGACGACCGGTCGGCGTGCTGGCCAACAACCCGAAGCACCTCGGGGGAGCGATCGACAGCGACGGCTCCGACAAGGCGGCCCGGTTCATGCAACTGTGCGATGCCCACGGGCTCCCGGTCATCACGCTGTGCGACACGCCGGGCATGATGGTCGGACCCGACGTCGAGGAGACGGCGCTCGTCAGGCACTGCTCACGGCTGTTCGTGACAGGTGCGAACCTGTCGGTGCCGACCATCACCGTCGTCACCCGCAAGGCGTACGGGCTGGGCGCCCAGGCGATGATGGGCGGCTCGACCAAGGCACCGCTGGCGTGCCTGTCCTGGCCGACCGGCGAATTCGGTGGCATGGGGCTCGAAGGTGCGGTACGCCTCGGCTACCGCAAGGAGCTGGAAGCCGTCGCCGACGACGGTGAACGTGAGGTGCTGTTCCAGGAGATGGTCGATCGGATGTACGCCCACGGCAAGGCGGTCAACGTGGCGTCGCACTTCGAGATCGACGATGTGATCGACCCCGCCGACACCCGGCGCTGGCTGACGACGCTGCTCGACGCGACCCCCGACAGCCGGCGCGGCCATCGCCCGCAGGTCGACACCTGGTGAGCGTTACACAACGGGTCTGACCCGTTGCGTCACGCGTGACATAACGGGTCTGACCCGTTGTGTCACGAAACGTCAGCAGGTGGTCGTCAGGACCGCGGTCACCTCGGTGCCGTCGTAGGTGTTGATGATCACGCTGGCGTCGTCGCCCTCCCAGGCATGGACGACGAACTCCATCAGCCCGTCGCCGTTCAGATCGGCCACCGCCAGCGTGCGGTGGCTTTCCGACGACGCGGCGGGCGGATCGGTCGTCGGACCGGTGTCGGGGACGGCGACGGGCACGTTGTCGCTCGCAACGGTCAGCGCTGCGCCGGAATCGGCGTCGATCAGGAGCAGTGCGGAGAAACCCGTGCCCCCGAACGCGACGAGCGACTCGGTGTCGCCGTCACCGTCGAGGTCCGTTACGACGATCTGCCGGATCTGGCCGGTCGTGGCGTCGACACCGGTGCCGTTGAACGCGGCGACACCGGCTGTGGCGTAGGCGTCGACATCGGCGTCGACCAGCGCGATCTGTCGCGGCTGAGTCGGCCATTCGGCGGCGAACGCAATCGATCGATACCCGAAGCCTGGATCCTCCGGAGCGCGAGCGTTCGGAGAGATCACCGGACCGGTCCGTCCGTCGGAGCACGCCTCGGCCGTCGTCCCGACCGAGCCGGCGATCGGCGCCAGGTCGCTTTCGTGGATGAGGACCTCGTCGCTCGCAATCGCCGGTTGACGAGGAACCTGGGCATCGTCGAGCGCCGACTCCCACGTATTGCCGGTCCATTGGCCGAGGTAGAGCCAACCGTCGGCATCGCCGCCGCCGAAGTACTGGGTCGGCGTCGATGACGGGATGCCAGACGGAGGCGGTGTGGTGGTCGACGGGACGGTGCTCGTCGTCTCGGGCGCCGGGGCCGGGAGCGGCTCGGTCGCTGGCGGCTCGGTGACGGGTGCGGAAGCCGCAGTGGTGGACAGCGCCACCGTTGTGGGGGTCGTCGGAGTGGGAGACGCCGGGGTCACCGACTCCTGTTGCGTACAGGCCGCTCCGACGAGCGCCAGCGCTGCAACGAGGAAGAACAATCGTGGTGCGCTGGTCATCGCTGCACAGTCTGCCGGATCGAGCTTCGGGCCAGACATCACCGACGGATGGGCCGGTCGAGCGCCAGGCGGTCAGCCGAGATCGGGCCAGCGGCGGGCGCGGCGACGACGGATGCCTGCGGTGCTGAGCCGCCGCTTCTCGCCGAGGTGCCACTGGCGCCGCCAACCGTTGTGATCGGGTCCCGACAGCTTCGGGTTGCGACCAGACGCAGCGTTGCGCGTCGCTGTCCACCAGTCGGTCAGCGTCTCGTCACCGAGGCGGGTGACCGCGGCCTCGATGCGCTCGTTGAAACGACGGGTGTTCTCGCCGTCGGCAGACGTCAGCGGCGTGCCGAACACGACCGTCGTCCGCCCTGGCGACAGCTTGGTCGCCCCCTTCCCGAAGATCTCCCCGGTTCCGTCGATGTGGACCGGCACGATCGGCGCACCGGTGCGTGTCGAGAGATACGCGGCACCGCCCTTGAAGTCCTGTCCCCAGCCGTCCGGAGAGCGTCCACCCTCCGGGTAGATGATCAGGCTGTTGCCGTCGGCGATCACATCGCGCAGCCGGTCGAACGTGGCCCGGCTCGTGGCACCCCGGTCGATCGGGATCGCGTTGAGTGCGAGCGCCGACACGGCGGCTTTCCAATGGGCGTCGAAGAAATAGTCGGCTGCCGCCGCGACGACGAGGTCGCGCCGCCACACCGCGGGGATCGAGTGGATCATCACGCCCGTGTCGATGTGGCTGTGGTGGTTGGGTGCAAAGATCACCGGGCCGGGCTCGTCCACCCGGAGCAGGTCGGTCAGGCGATCGACACCCGACACGCGAGGGCTCGCGATCGTGCGCACGGCCAACCGCATCGGACCCTCGATGATGAGGCCCCGCACGGCTTGGGCGAGGGGACGCCGGGCCCACTCGGTGTCGTAGGCATCACCGAGACCGTCGGGCTCACGCGGAACGACCACGTGCTTCGGAGCGGTCGGTTTGCGGTAGGGGAAGCCGAAACGTGCCAGCGGTCGGGCGACGGTCCGCACGGCCCCCTCGACCGAGCCCGCGGCGCGCTGGGCGACATGGATCGAGCGGCCCGACCCTGAGGGGCGCTGGCCCCGGCGGATGTACTGGCGAGTGGTGCGTCCGGCCATCTCGTGTGCCGCCTACTTCACATCGGCGACGAGGACGCCGGGAACGTGGAGGTGGCTGATGGTGGGGGAACGGCCCACGGTGTCGGACGCGATCTCGAGCGCGTCGTTCATCGTCGATGCCGGGGTGAACCCGAGCCGGCGGACGGCTGGAGCGTGGCCGCCGACAATGATCACCTTCCCGGCATGTTGCTGGCCGTGTGCACCCCAGTACCACGCGTAGAAGGGATGGACCCCGTGGTAGGCGTAGCTCGTCCGGTAGAGGTGGCGATACCAGTCGTCCTCGGCGTACTTCTTCTCCCACTTCGTCGACATCTCGGCCGGATCGCTCGTGTCGGCGAGCACCTCGTCGAAGAAGTCGATGTAGCTCGGATGGTGGACCGGGTGGAACTCCTCGTAGGTCGGGTGCGTCATGATCACGACGCCGCCTTCCTTGACGAGCGGTTTGCCCCGGTACATGTTGAACAGGTAGCCGAGGCCCATGCACATCACGAGGATCGGATTCATGATCGACTCGGGGTTGTAGGGGCTGATGAACGGGATGCCCATCGTGAGGATGTCGGTCTGGCCGTCGACCTCGACGAGATGCTGTTGATACACGTTTTCGAGGGTGCGCTCGTGCACGGTTTCGGTGAATCCGGCCTGCACGCTCGTCGTGCGATAGGGCGCCTCGATGTTGTGGAAGATCTTCCGCTTGGTGCGGTTCGGCAGCTTGTTCAAGGACTTGGAGCTGGCGAGGAACAGGCCGCGGTCCTTGGCCGTCCATTCCCATTCGCGCTTCGCGAGGAACTCGAACGGCGACGGGAACGCCTCGGTGTTGATGGTGGTCTCGACCTGGAAGACCTTCGGGCCGGAGTCGCGCAGCAGCTTGCCCATCCGCCAGATGGACTTGTGGAGTGCCGAGTGGTGGCGGTCCATCAGGCTGCGTGTGTTCTGCAGGCTGGCCGGGTTGTGGTGCTCGCTGAGGCATCGGTAGCTCGCAAGGCCCGTGGTGAGCGACTTCCACCCCCCGTCCATGGCGACCTGGTTGACGTTCGCGTAGACGACGAGGTCCGACTCGGCGGCCCGTTTGTTGATCTCGAGGATCTCGCCCTCGTCGGTGTGGCCGATCACGGCGAGGTTGTCGGGGTCCTCGGCGTCGTGCTGATACAGGAAACCCTTGGGGAGGAACGCGTCCACGATCCGGTCGCCGAGCACGTGGCGCAGTTCGTACTCGTGCATGCGGCGATGCAGTCCCAGCGCAGCGATGATGTGCACGTCGTCGACACCGGCCTCGGCCGCCATGTCGAGCACCGCTTCGATGATCCGCTGGCGATTGTCGGGGCGCTGCATCTTGGGCAGCGACAGGCTCGCGTCGTCGAAGCAGATCGTCAGCTTCATGTCCGGCTTCAACAGCTCGGGCAGTGGCTCCATGTCGAGCGGGTTCAGGAGTGCGTCGCGGATGTGGCCGTCGAGGTTGTCGAGCCCGGCCAACGGTTCGGGCGGATAGATGATGCGACTGCGATCGGCGGGGAGACGTTCGAGGCTGAACCCTTCGCCGCGCCAGAAGAGCGTGGGAGGTGTCGAGCGGTCGACGTCGAGGACAAAACCGGGGCGTGGCATCAGCGGGACTCCAATTCGATCGTGACACGACGGGTCAGACCCGTCGTGTAACGCGTGACGTGACGGGTCAGACCCGTGATGTAACGGGGGAGGGGGGAGGTGGTCATCGGTCCTCGCGCAGGTCGAACGCGATCTTGATCGCACCACGGCGACCGGCATTGGCAGCGTGGTCGATCGCGTCGACGTGGTCGTCGAGTGGATACGTGGCCGACACCATCCGCTCGGCTTCGACGGCGGTGACGGTGTCGATGGCCAACCGGAAGGTGTCGGTGACCGTGCCGTCGGCGAGGGTCTCGGTGCCGTAGGTGTAGGCACCCTTCAGCTCGATCTCGCGGTGCCAGAGACCCGTCAGGTCGAGGTCGACTCGGGCGGGCATGCCGAGCAGCACGACGCGACCACGGGGCCGGGTGACGCGCAGACAGTCGGTGATCGATCCGGACGATCCGACCGCGTCGATCGTCACGTCGGCTCCACCCGAGAGCGCACCGGATTCGCCATTGCCGAGCATGTGGCAACCGACCTCGCGGCGCACAGCCCGGTCGAGTTCGGTGGCGGCGACGACGACGTCGGCGCCGAATGCCGAGGCGAGCTCGCGTTGGTGCGGGTAGCGCGCGCCCACCACGATCCGGACCCCCGGGACGTAGCGGCGGAGGCCGGCAATGGCGGCCAGGCCCATCGTCCCCGCACCCAGCACGGCGACCACCGGATCGTTGCGGTCGGACACGATGGGCGCAGCGAGCAGCGCAGCGTGGATCCCACCGGCGAACGGTTCGATGAGTACGGCTCGTTCGTCGGGGAATGCTTCGATCGGCTGGTCGAGACGGTGGAGCTGAGACTCGTGCGCCCAGAACCAGGGGGCCCAGCCACCTCCGGTCGAGCAGCAGAAGCCGGTCTGGATCGCGGGCTCGATGCCGTCGTCGGAGGTCATTGCGAGGTGGGCGTAGTCGTCGCCGTCGGCGGGACGAGCCCCGTCGAACGGCAGCGGAATGCCGCGGGCAGCGTGGCCGAGCACCGGCTCGAGCACGACACGGGCGCCGGCGTCGTCGCCGTCGACGAGTTCGCCCACCACTTCGTGTCCGGGGACGAAGGGAAAGCTGACCCAGTCCTCGAAGTACGTCGACGCATGCCCACCCACGAGCGACAGATCGGAGCCGCAGATGCCGGTGAGTCGTGTACGCACTCGATGCCAGCCGTCGCCGGGACGCTCGGGGTCCTCGATCGTGCGGTATTCGAGCGGACCGACCTTGGTCGCGCCCGATGGCGACACCGCTCCGATGATCCGTGCGGCACCGAACCGTCCGACGTTGCGTCTGACCTGCAACGCCTTCACGATTCCGTCCCCCACCTGACGCGCCCCGACCTGTTGCGGGTGTCTGACACCGTGGCCGTCATGCGAACTTCCTCCGCCGCTCGCGCTCGACCATCAGCTCACCGATCGGCAGCAGCGGTTTGGGTGCACCTGCCGACTTCGACCAGTGCTCGACCAGCCAGCCGCGCTTGCGTGCGATCGTTGCGAGACGGGTCTCGGGGTTGACGGCCACGGGGAAACCGACCGCTTCGAACAACGGGAGGTCCGACGACGAATCGGCGTAGGCCACCGAGTTGGAGATGTCGAGGCCTTCGGCGTCGCAGTAGTCGGACAGGATCTGCGCACGAGCCTCGCCCGTCGGTGGGACCGAGTGCATCTCGCCCGACAGCGTGCCGTCGGGGCGCACCATCATCTCGGCCGCCACGATCTCGTCGAACAACGGCTTCAGGCCGGCGACGGCAAAGTCGAGTGCTCCGGTGATCAAGATCGTGCGGTGACCGAGCGCACGGTGTTCGCGTACCCGGCGCAACCCCTCAGGGAAGGACTTGGTCATGATCAGCTGGGTGAGCATCTCACGTGCGTCGGTCTCGATCTGCTCGATCGGCGCGTGTTCGTAGCGTCGGTAGAAGTGCCGCAGGAAGTCGGTCCGATCCTGACGGTCGAGGCGGAGCAGTCCGGGTGCTTCGACGATCGTGCGGGCCACGTATCGAATCCGCTCCGGCGTGTCGAGGCGGCGGGTTGCGAGCCACGAGAAGCTCTCGACGACGTTGGATGAGATGAGGGTGTTCTCGAGGTCGAACGCTGCGACTTGACGCTTTGGGTCGAGGACCTGCTTGCGCATCCGCGCCATGCGGTCGATCGACTTTGCCGCACCCGGTGTCGTCTTGACGCGCGCGTGTTGGATGATCGACGGCAGGTGGATGTCGTTGACGTAGTGGTCCCAATCGACCGAGCGGGGGTCGATGTTGAAGTCGGCGCGATCCTGCTCGCCGAGCCCGTCCCAGATCGCCATCAGATTGTCGACCTGGTAGATCGCCTCGCACTCGGTGTAGAGGCCGTAGAGCTCCACGTACTCGAGGGCGGTCTCGACCTCGATGCGCTTCTCCTCGAGTTGTGCGGAGAGTTCGGCCTGCTTGCCGCGCAGTGGCAGTGCCTGCAGTACTCGGTCGGCGGTGGCGAGCACCGTCTTGGCTTGGGTGAGCTGCTTCTGCACGCGCCCTCGGCCCGGGAAACGCCATTCGGGCACCACGATGGGCTGCCCCTTCGGGTCGTACAGCGGGTTCCGCGTGAACCAACCGGTGACGTTGTCGACCATCTGGCGGTACTTGAGCGGATTGATGCCACCGGACGGCGACCTGGGTGATCGCAGGGGCGTCGTCGGGTCCGGCCGCAGCGACGGCGATGATCGCAGCAACGACGATGTCGACCGGGATGACGTCGACGGTGCCCTCCGGCACGCCGGGGAACTCCTTGAGCAGCCCCTTGGCGAACGAGATGATCACCGGTTCGGCCATGCGGAACCCGCGGATCCATCCGGGCTTCGGTTCGGCGAGCGCCGACTCGATGATCGACGGGCGGACGATCGAGACGGGGACGTCACCCTTCATGTCGGTGAGCGCTTGCTCGCCGAGAGCCTTGGTGAAGGCGTAGGCGTCGGGCCAACCGACGCTGGCCGCTCGGGAACGGCCGGCCTTGACGAGTTCGGACTTCACCCACTTCTGACGCAGGTCCTCCGTCTTCGAGGCGAGCGCGGGGGCGCCGGCGGCACCGATCTCGGCTCGCGCCTCCTTGCGGAACACCTTCAACTGGTCGGGCGTGCGGCTCAGTGCATCGGTGTCGGACCGCAATCGTTTGGTCGCCGCGACTTCGGAGCGCCAGTCGATGCCGACGTCGAACGGTCCCTCGCTGACGAGGATCTCGGGAGCGTTGCCCCGCCGGTTGCCGGCGACGTAACACGTCGACACGGCGACGAGATGTGGCGTCACCCCCATCTCGTTGGCGAGGTTCGCGATGCGGGTCGGGCCCAGCAGATTGATCTCCACGGCCGAGTCCAACGGCGAGTCGAACGACACTGCGGCGGCCGAGTGGATGATGGTGTCGGCCGTGCCCCACAGCGCTCGATCGGCATCGTTCAGTCCGAGACCGTCTCGGGTGACGTCGCCGGCCACGGTCGTGATGCGAGAGGCGACGGCGTCGTCGAAGTCGTCGCCATGGGTCTCGCGGAGCCGATCGAACGCGTCGTTCTTGAGGATCTCTCGCTGCGTTCGACGCGCGGCAGGTGTGCGGCGACCGTCGCGGACGAGCAGGACCAGCTCACAGTCCGGGACACTGCGCAACAGCCGCTCGACCAGTGCGGTGCCGACGAACCCGGTTGACCCGGTGATCGCAATGCGCTTGCCCGCGAGCGAGGCGGGGATCGTGTCGGCCATCACGGTTGACATGTCTACCACGATCCTCTACCAATTGGTAGAGAGATGATCGACCGCCTCGCCTCCACGCCCCACGCACCGATCTCGTGAACAGTTCCAGCGCAGCATGCGCCAACTGTTCACGAGAACGGCGACTGACGCGGCGGCTGACGTGAGTGCCGTGGCGCCGACGCGGGACCGGATCATCGACGCATCGGTCGATCTGTTCGGCTCCCGAGGCGTGGACGCGGTGTCACTCGATGAGATCGCCCGCGACGTCGGGGTCCGCAAGCAGACCGTCCTCTACTGGTTCGCCTCGAAGGACGCGTTGGTCGACGGAGTGCTCGATGCGGTGGCGGCCGAGTTGTTCGTCGTGATCGACGCGGCGGTCAGGGCTGCACCGGACGAACCCTTGGAACGCATCGACAACATCGTGCGAGCGGTGTTCCGGCCCGCCGTTCGCCGCCCGGCGCTGCTCGGGCTGTTCCGGGAGGTGAGCCGGCTCGACGTCGACCAGGCCGACCGACTGCGGAGCCGGATCGAACCCCTGGTCGAGCGAGCGGTCAGCTATCTCGCCGACGAGATGGAGGCAGGGCGCCTTCGGCAGGGTGACCCCGGCCTCGTCGCCGCACTCGGCTATGCGACGTTGACCGGCATCGCGACCGAGCCCGAAGCGCTCCGCGCGGTCGGCTGGCAACCGACGGCCGCCGGGCTCCGCAAGCTGCGGGACGAGCTGCGGGCGTTTCTTCGGGCCGCGCTCGCTCCCTGACCAGCGATGATCTCAGTCGTCGACCATCGCAGCGAGTCGTTTGTCGATCACCGCGAGTTCGGACACGACATCGTCGAGGCGGTCGCGAGCGAGACGGAGTTCCGCCCGGAGTTGTGTGAGGTCGTGGTTGCCGGCGGATGGTTCGACGCCGCGCCCGACCAGGATCCACGACAGGCTCACACCGAGGATGCCGGCGAGTTTGCTGACCCGCTGCCCGCGAGGGCTCTCTTCACCGGACTCCCATTTCGCAATCGTCGACTCCTTCACGCCGAGGTGATCGGCGAGTTCGCGAGCTGAGAGACCGACTGCCTTGCGGGCCTCGGCCAGCCGTTCGCCGATCTGCCGGGCGTCGTCGTCCAACTCGCCTGAGCTGCTGTCGCGGGATGTCTCCGCGAAGTACCTCGCGAGGTCGTCGCCCGACTCCGATGGGCCGTCGTCGGTGGGTTCGGTGGGCTCGTTCGAGGACATGGCTACTTTCGGATCGATGTCCATCACCGTATCGGGCGCGTCGCCAGACCTCGGCTGCCGCGCCATCGCGCGACGCGACCGCTGCTTCGCGTCGGCGTCGCGGTCCACGGTTCGCTCAGTGCTTCGTGTTGCGGCGGCGACGACCGTGTCGCTCGAGGGCGAGGGCCACGAGACGATCGATGATCTCGGGATAGGTCACCCCGTCGGCGATCCACATCTTGGGAAACATCGAGATGGGGGTGAACCCGGGCATCGTGTTGACCTCGTTGCACAGGAAACCGCGGCCACGACCGCCGGCGTCGGCCGGGTCCTCCCAGAAGAAGTCGACCCGTGAGAGGCCTTCGCAGCGCAGTGCTCGGTAGGTGCGGATCGCCAACTCCTGCGCCTCGGCGAGCGCGGCGTCTCCGATCGGCGCGGGGATGACCGCGAACGACTGATTGGACACGTACTTGTCGTCGTAGCTGTAGAACTCGTCACCTGGGACGATCTCCCCCGGCGTGGCGGCCTGCGGATCGAGGTTGCCGAGCACGGCCACCTCGATCTCCTTGCCCACGATCGCCTCCTCGACAACGATCATCTCGTCGTAGGAGAGGGCGAGGTCGATCGCGTCGCGGAGTTCCTCGACGGTTCGTGCCTTGGAGACGCCGACCGACGATCCCATGTTGGCCGGTTTGACGAAGGCCGGCAGTCCGAGATCGTCGGCGATCTCCTGTGGGAGCCCCGGCGTGATCTCGTGTTCGGCGAACGAGCGATATCTGGCCTGCGGGATCCCGGCGGCAGACAGCACCTGTTTGGCCATCGCCTTGTCCATGGCGACTGCCGAGGCGAGCACCCCGGCGCCGACGTACGGCAGGTTGGCGAGTTCGACGAGACCCTGGACTGTGCCGTCCTCGCCCATCGGTCCGTGCAG
>CAVVWT010000009.1:0-484869 GCA_963752085.1 Ilumatobacteraceae bacterium | reverse complement strand
GTGGGCATGCGCCGCTACCGTCTCCGGTCGTGGGCTCTGTCGACTCGTTCGCTGATCGGCCCGGTGAATCGTCCACCGCGGGAGCGATGTTCAGGGTGCTGACTTCGTTTCCGGGGCGAAGTGAGAATCTTGTGGCGGTTGTCAACGGGCTGTTCGGCGACACACTCGAGGACCGCGACTCTCGCTGGTCCACGCCGATGACGATCCGTGCAGGCGACACGATGCTGCCACTCGACCATCACGCGCTGATCGACTCGCTGTCCACTGTCGACGTTGGCCCTCGCATCTGCGTGCTCGTTCACGGGCTGATGTCGACCGAGTCGATCTGGCGCTACGCAAACGCCCCATCGACCACCTACGGCACGCTGCTCGCGGACGACCACGACACGACCGTGCTCTCGGTGCGCTACAACACCGGCCGCCACATCTCCGCCAACGGGCGCGAGCTTGCCCACCTCCTCAACCACCTCGTGTCGGCGTGGCCCGTGCGAGTGCGCGAGGTCAACCTGATCGGTCACAGCATGGGTGGGCTCGTCGTGCGATCTGCATGTCACTACGCGCGCCGCCAGCGTCCGCTCGGTCGCTGGCTCCCGATCGGGCGGCCCTGGACCAGCAAAGTGCGTCGAGTCGTATTGATCGGGGTGCCGAACACCGGCGCCGGTCTCGAGACTGTCGTCAACTCCGCCAGCGCAGCCTTGTGGGCGCTGCCCATCCCCACGACACGACTCGTCGGGCTCGGGCTCGACCAACGCAGCGCGGGCATCAAGGACCTTCGCTTCGGCGCCATCGTCGACGAAGATTGGCTCGAGCAGGATCCCAGCGCTCGTCAACGCATCTTCCGCCACCGTCCAGACCGACTCCGTCGAGCCGATCATCTCGTGATCGCCGGCACCGTCACCACCGACCCTGAGCACCCGCTGGCAAAGCTGATCGGTGACGTCCTCGTCACCTCGACGAGTGCATCGGGTCGCTCCCCTGACGGTGAGCTCTTCCCGCGGGCGACGACGCGAACGTTCCCAGGAATCACCCACAACGCGCTGGCCCACCACCCCGACGTCTACCAAGCGATCACCGACTGGTGGTGACCAGATCCGACCCACTCGCCGACCCGCGAACCAACCGGATACTGTCCCACCGAAAGGCCACCTCTCGCCTGTCGGCAACTGCCCCAGAACGCCGACTCAGTGGCGACGCCCGCTGCGTGGCCGAGCGGCACTTCTGGGTTGCCCTCAGGCTTCGGATGAGCCGAAGTCCGAGGGCAACTCGTGAGTTCACTCAGTGGCGTGTGGCCGCGGACAGCGCCGACGTGTTGCCTGGTGACGACCAGCCAACGACGGTGCCGTCACCAGGGTCAGAGTCGTTGTCGACCTGGACCGCGAGTCCACACGTTCCTGGTCCGATAACGCCCACGCCAGATTCTGCAGAGGACGACAAGTCCGCCATCCAGTTCCCGGCCTGATCTGCCGTGACGACCTGGAACACGCCAGCCGTGGCTACAAAGACTTGCGTGCCTGGCTCAGCGGTTCCTTTCACGGTGTCCCTACCGGGGTTCACCTTGGTCACCGTCAGGCTCGTCACCGTGTGAATCCTCGTGACCGTGTCGCCGACCAGCTTGACGACATCACCGGGGACGATCGGCGCGTCCGGAACATAGTCCTCCGGTGTCGCGCTGCCCTCGGCGTTTCGCTCGGCGACCCTTGTGGCCTTGAACACGTCGTTGATGTAGACGTCGATTTCCTCACCGACCTCCCAACCCTGTCCAGAGATCATCTGGTCATACGGGGCACCGAAGTCGGCATATCCGTCGAACCACACCAATGCCTGAGGTTCGCCGGGATCTCCGGGGTCAGCAATCGTCGTGGCTGGCGCAGTAAGCAATAACGCTGCTGCCGTTGCACCCACCAGGAGCGCACTGGTCCTACGCATCTTGATCACCTCATCATCGGTAGTTCGCGCTTCATTCCTCCAGGCCGAGCATCCGACCATCCCGTCGGCCGAGGTAGGGCCGATCGTCACCTGCGCAGCATCCACTACCCCAGCTCCCCGCGATCACAGGGTTTACCTCGAGCAAGTGGCGAGTGCAGACGATGACCGAGCGGGACGAGGGCACCGGTAGCCAGCGGCTCGCGCAAGTCTGGAACATCAAAGGGCCGGTTTCCCCGGGGCGGTTCGCCGCCAGATCACACCGAATACGGCGGACGCACCGTGTCGCAGACAACCTCAATCCGCTGTGTATCCCCTCTCGCCGGCTCGGGTCCCACCGTTCGGCACACGCCCGTCGGAACGGGACTTCGAGGACGGATCGAGCGAACCCACACCGCACGCGCCCGACACCGAACCGCCCACACCTCGCGAAACGACCTGCTCGGCGCGTAGGTACGATCGTGATCGTGATCGTGCTCGAACTCGAAGCGCTGAAGGACTGGACGAGCGCGCGTTGGTGGTTCGCAGCAGCGATGGCGACAGTCAGTGCGCTCGCCATCGGGTTGCCGACCGACGTGATCCCCAACCCCGTGTTCGGGCGCCAGGGCACGCCCGTCGAGCCCTGGGCCACGCCGGTTCTGGCGATCACGGCGGTGCTGAGCGGCCTCCTCTTCGCCACCTACTTCCAGGCCGGCGACACCGTCGAAACCGACGACGCCGGAGGGCTCGACCGACCCAGCCGGTTCGGCAGTGCCGGAGGGCTGCTGTCGTTCTTCGCCGTCGGCTGCCCGATCTGCAACAAGATCGTCGTGATTGCGCTGGGCACCTCCGGCGCGCTGACCTGGTTCGCTCCAGTCCAGCCCTATCTGGGTGTCGTCGCGCTGGGTCTGCTGGCGTGGGCCCTACGGGTCCGCCTGCGGGGCGAGGTCGCCTGCACGGTCGAAGCCGGCTGAGTTTGTCACCGATCGCCGGCTGGGTCGCACAGTTCGCTCAGCCCAAACTGGCCTGCACTGCACTATCGGGCGCCGCAGCGTCTCCCTGTCTGCCTGTCGGTGACGGGGCGAACGTTTGTTGACGCGGTACCGGGTCCAGTCGATCCCACGGTGCAGGACGGCTGCGTCGCCAGTGTGCAAGTTGAAATTGACCTGGGTGAGCCCCGAACCGGTGTTCTCCTCGGTGGACGTTGGGTAGGGCTGGTAGAGGTGCAAGACGACGGCGCCGTCGTCTTTGATGGAGACGGCGCCAGCCTGGATGACTCGGTCGAAGGGACTTGTGTCGCCGATCGCGTCGTGGAGATCGGAGATCTTCACCATTGTTCCGTCACCTGCGTTCGCAAGGAGGAAGAGCACGCGTTGGGCTCCGTAGGAATCGCTGTAGGCAGAGACCTTCTCGTAGGTGGCGAGAATCGAGGCCAGGACGTCGTCGGAGTACTGCGGGGGTCATACGCACTTGGTCGACGAGGAAGCCCCGTACCGCAATCGGGGTGTCAGCGGATCGGCTCATCAATTGCTCCACGCTGAGCGCTGGGACCTCGGCTGGGGAGTCGTCGCCACCGCAGGCGGTGAGCACGCTCGACCCCGCAACCAGAACCGCCAACGCGACTCGCCACCGAGCAACGAGCGCATCTACGAGCACCACGGCAGCCTCCCATCCACAACGCCAAGCGGCTAGGACCCTACGTCTCAGGGACTCCATGAAGCGTCCCCGAACGCCGACCGCAGCAGGTCTGCCGGATGGCCGTCCCTGAGAATGCCATGGTCAAGTCCAGACATGGGCGAGCAAGCGGTCGACGTATTCTGCGATGGCTCGTTGACGATTCGGTCTTGTCGGATGCGTTCACGAGCGCGGTCGGCGAGGAGTACGTGGGGCGCGCGATGGTGCTGGTGCCAGGGGCTCCCAGCGGTGTCGTGTTCGATCCGGAGTCGGCCGCAACGTGCTCAGGTGGTCTCGCTGTGCTCGTGCGGCGCATGCAGGCCGAATGCCCCTACCGCTCCACTCCCTCGTGCGAGACGGTGATGAAGACCGGTCGTGCTCGGACGAAGAAGCACAACAAGCAGAACAGAGCGCAATGCTCGAAGGAGGGCTCCGTGATGGGACGTGGCGTTGTGCCGGTGTTGACGGTGTTCGCTGCCGTGGTCGTCGGATGCGGCGCAGACAGCGGGGTGCGGGTCGTCGAACCGACGATCCCGGCCAGCACCGACGTTGTGGGGGCCGATCCGGGTGGTGAGGGTCCGTGTGGCCTCCTTGCCACCTCAGAGGTGTCCGACGTGACCGGTCGGGTGATGGTGACGGCGTCGAGGTCGAAGGGACTCCGGCAGCCGTGTGTGAGTGGATCTCCACCCAACCGTCGGCGAGCCCGGAGATCATCTCGCCGATGAAGGTCACGGTCGGGGTCGGGGATCTCGCTCCAGGCGAACTTGATGAGCTCGATGAGATCGACTCGCCCGGACGAGGTTTTCGCGTGGATGGCCTCGGTGATGATGCAGTGATGGTGTGTGGTCTGAGTGCTGACATCGGCGATGGTTGCGCGAGTCACGGACCGCTGATCGTCGTTGTCGGTGAGCGCTACGTGACGGTCGAGATCTCGAGCTTCGCGTGGCCGGACGATCTCACCCAGGATCAGGTGCGCGACGGCCTGCAGGTCTTGGCTCGATCGGCGGTCGGCCGTCTGTGATGGCCGGTCTTCTTGCTTCGGTGTTGGCGAGCGGGCAGGATGCGGCAGTGCTCGTGACCTCGATCATTGCCGACATCCCACCCGACGCGGAGTCGTCGGGTGTTTCGTGGTTGGTCGTGGTCGGTGTCGTGGTTGCCGTCGCCATGCTGTTGATCGCCGTCGGCGCGATCCGCCGCCGGTCACGTCGGTCGTCGCCTGACCACGACGGCTGAGGTGTTGTTGGATGGGGGCGTACGCCCTTGCCCTGCTCCTGACGCTGGTCATCGAGGTTCCGATCTACACCGCGACCCTCGGTCCACTGACTCGTGCACTGTGTGATTCGGTGGTTCCGTGGACGCGAGCGTTCGTGCTCGGGGTCGCCGTCAACCTTGCATCGCACCCGATCGCATTCCTCGTGATCGTCCCCCTGTCGCGTCAACTGATCGGTCGCACCGCGGCGCTCGTCGCCGTGGAGGTTGGGGTGCTCGTGCTCGAGGCATGGATCATCGCACGCCGGCTCCGTGACGGCATGGTGGGCCTGACCGCAAGCTCGCTCGCCAACCTGACATCGCTCACCGTCGGCGCGTTGCTCGTGATCTGACGTGCTGTCTCGGTGCGCCCGAAGCGCCTCGGCTCGGCACCGTTGAACGCAACGGTGCCGAACAGCACGTCGATCAGCGGGAGAACGAGGGCGAAGTTCGTGTGGTCGCGGCCGATTTCGTGATGAGTCCGGTGATATCCGGGCGTCACGATGAGTGCCGCGAGCCAACGCCCCGGAACGTGCACGTCGGCGTGGGCGAACATGGTGACAGCGGTGACCGCAGCGACATGCACCGCCGTCACGTCCGAGCCGAACCCGATCAGCGCCGCTCCTGCGTATGGGGCGACGTGCGTGAGGACGGTCTCGGCCGGATGGAAGCGGAACGCCGTCCACCAGCGCAGGTCGGTGGCACCGTGGTGCACAGCGTGCACATGCCACAGCATCGGCACCGTATGCATGACGCGATGCAATGAGTACGCCACGAGCTCTGCCACCATGACGGCGCCGGCCAGCCGGAGGGAGTGGGGAAGAGGGGCGAGTTGCGGAGCGAGGGGAGCGGCGCCCGCCGCCGCCTCGATGACTCGGGCGGCAATCCACCCAACGACCGGGGCGTACAACACATACGCGCCCATCCAGATCAGGTCGATGCGTCGCTGTACCGGATCGGGTCGCGTTCGTACGTCGGATTCCGGGTCGACGCGTTCGGCGGCACCGAGGAACGCGGCGATCACCGCCAGCGTCGCGATCAACTGCAGCACGGACCGACGACGCTACTCCCACCGACCTCCGCCCTGTGGCGTCCGGCATGCGGCGCGCACCGATCCCAGCTGAGAGGGCGGGGGTCCCATCGGCGACAGCGTCACGGGGCGACCGACGCGCTGATCGCCCATTGCGGCACGACGGCGATCGGGCACCGAGCGTGTGTGAGGAGATGGCGGAGAGGTTGGGGTGTGTGGCGTCCCAGCGTGAGTCTCGACCGGTGCTGGCCGATGACGAGGAGCGACGCCCGGTCACTGAGGTCCTCGAGACTCGTCGCCGCGAAGCCCGGCATCGCCGCGGCCTCGATCCTCAGATCGTGGTCGCTCAACTCCTGCACCAATTCGGCGGCGCGAACGAGATCGTCCGTGGACCGTTTCTCGCGGCGGCCGGGATGCAGCTCGTAGCTGAACAGGTCGAGTATCCCACCGGTCTGGAACACCGGCCCGTCACCGGTCGCCCGGACGAGCACAACGCCGAGGTCGCGACGATCAGCGAGGTCGGCCGCCCAACGGACAGCAGATTCCGTGGCGTCGCCGTGTCCGACCCCCACGACGAGGCAGTCGGTTCGATCGGCGCCACCGTCGAGTCCGCGCGTCGTCTCGACCGGCACGACCACGAGCGGGACTGGCAGCTTGCGCAGCACATGGCGGGTCGTCACACCGATTCGCTTCGCCCCGGTGAGGTGCGGGGTGTGGGCTCCGATGACGATCGCGTCGGCCGAGAACTCCGCCGCCGCTGCCGCCAACGCGTCCGGTGCCGGTTGCTCAACGAGATCCGCGGTCAGCGTCCGCACCCGCGCTGCGGCGTCTCGCGTCCACGTCGACGCGAGGTCGCGGTGCAGGAGCTGGAGGTACGTCATCGGATCGCCGGTCACGACATCGATCAGGAACTCGAGTGCCGGATCGACGGCGACGATGGCATGAACGACGCCATCGGGCCCCACGGTGTCCGCTGCCCACTTCAAGGCAGCATTGGCGGCCTCGGTGCCGTCCACTCCAACGACAAGTCGCTTCATGGTCAAACCCTCACCCACGAGTGTGATCACGCAGCGATGGCAGGGGTAGGGGCGTTGGTCCATCGGCCGGCACACCGGTCCCAGACATCGTCGAGGATGAAGCCACGAGTTCAACGCGGTTGGCGGCCCGTGCCCACCCGAGCCCACGGTCGGTCAGATCAGGTCGCGGACTTCCTCGGGGAAGCGCTCGTCGGTTGCGGGTTCGATGCCTGTGCCCATGTCGAGTGCAAGCCAAAAGGCGCCGTCGACGTCGCTGTAGACGAAGATCTGCTCCGCCTCGAGCGACAGCGATGGGTCGCTCGTGGGCTCGGCGGTCACGCGAGCCCACCATCGGCCTTCGTCGTCGCGGGCAGCTGCCTCGAGCGTCCACTCGAACTGGTCGCCCGTGAAGTCGGTCGTGCCGACGAAGTAGGCCCTGGCGATGTCGATCGCGGCATCCACCTGTTCGGCGTCGAGTTCGCTGGTCTCCGACGCGGCCGCGTCGACGTCGTCCTCGGTGGCCGCGTCGGAGGCAGCGACGGCAGCGTCATCGACGACCTGGTCGGTTGCGGTGGGCTCCTCGGCCGTGACGACGACCGGCGCGGTGTTGCCGGTCGCAGCGCCGTCGGACTCGCCACCACAACCCGGAAGCACCAGTACACCGATTGCCAGCAGTGGTGCGAGATGACCGACGAGGCCGCTCGACGTGCGTCTGTTCATGTCAGTGCTCGTTCCCGCCAGCCCGCGACTCGTCCGGGTGGCTACTTCTCAGCATCGGGAGGATGCGTCGGTGCGTCCAGAGTCCAAGGGCCCGGCGGTCGTCACGCGCCGTCGACGGTGAGCGTCGACCGGTTGGGCACATCCGGCTCTCCGAAGGGACGTTGGCCCCGTGTGTGTGCACGATCAGGGCGCGAAGCTGGGTCAATGAAGAGTTCTGCGGGTGCCGAAGAACACTGGGACGAGGTCTACGGTGCCCAGAGCACGGATCTGGGCTGGTACGAGCCGGAGCCGTCGACGATCGGGCTGGTCACGGCGCACTCCGCGCCGGATGATTCGGTGATCGATGTCGGCGGGGGAGACAGCCGGCTGATCGAGGAGCTCCTCGATCGTGGATACGAGGACCTGACCGTGTTGGATCTCACCAGCGTCGCGCTCGACCGCGCTCGCAGTCGGCTCGGTTCCTGCGCTCCGCGGGTCCGTTGGATCCACGCGGACGTGACGCGGTTCGAACCCGACCGGACCTGGGAACTCTGGCACGACCGCGCCGTGTTCCACTTCCTCGTCGACGAGGACCAGCGGGACGCCTACCGGGCGGTGCTGCGCCGGGCGGTTGCTCCCGGCGGAATGCTCATCGTGGCAGCGTTCGGTCGTGGGGCGCCGGAGCGATGCGCCGGGCTTCCCGTTGTCCACTATGACGCGGACTCGCTGACTGCTGCGTTCGCACCCGACTTCGAACCGATTGCCGTCGACCGTCTCGATCCGGCGCGAGCCGACGAGGGCGACCAGCGCCCCTACGTCGCCGGCGTTTTCGCCCGTGTGATCATGCAGCCGAGAACGGGGACATGACGTGTCCATGCAGCCACCGTCGGTGCTGAGTCGGGCGACGCCTCGAGGATCGTCAGAAGGTCACGGGCACGCTGCGCGGCCCGCGCACCTGTCCGCCGGCCCAGGTGACCTCGGCGTTGTCGGCGAGACCGAATGACGGAATGCGGCGGAGCCACTCCTCGATCGCCACGCGCAGTTCCATGCGGGCGAGGTTCGAGCCGGCACACCGGTGGATGCCGACGCCGAAGGCGACGTGGCGGTTGTTGGCTCGGTCGAGCACGACTTCGTCGGCTCGGTCGAACGCTTCCGGGTCGCGATTCGCGCCCGGGAAGTTCATGAGCACCTTGTCGCCGGCCTTCATCGGGCATCCGCCGACTTCGATGTCATCGACGGCGATCCGGGCCATGGTGACGGGGGAGTAGGCGCGGAGCAGTTCTTCGACGGCGGTCGACATCAGGTCGGGCTCGTCGATCAGTCGTCGCGCATCGTCGGGGTTCGTGGCGAGGTGGAGCATCGCCGACCCGATGGCCGACCATGTCGTGTCCACACCGGCGATCAACGTGAGCGCAGCGATGCCCATGACCTGCAGGTCGGGTACCGGTTCCCCCTCCACTTCCGTGTGGAGCAGCTCGCTGATCAGGTCGTCGCCCGGAATCGACCTCCGTGCTTCCAGTTCGCCGAGGAGATACGCAATGATGTTGTCGCGGCCGGCAGCGCTGCGCACTTCGTCGTGGGCGAACTCCAGCACGTCTCGGACCCAGCCGGTGAACGTGTCAGACATCTCGGATGGCACACCGAGCGTGAGCGCGATGACCCGGACGGGAATCTGTTGGGCGTAGTCCTGAGCAGCGTCGGCGGATCCGTTGTCGATGAACCCGTCGATGAGCCGGTTGCACAGGTCCCGCGTGAACTGTTCGTATGTCTCGACTCGGGTGTGCGAGAACCACGGCAGCAGGAGGCGCCGGGTCCAGGTGTGCACCGGTGGATCGGCGTCGATCGGGGGCAGCGGGATGTCGATCGGTGGCGGTGGCCGCTCCTCAGCGGTGAAGGTGAGGACACCGACATCGCGTGAGCTGAAATGCTCGACGTCGTGGGCGATGGCGGCCACATCGGCGTACCGAGTGGGCAGCCATGATCCGCCCCATCGGTCGGAGTGGGCGATGGGGCACTGTTCGCGAAGATCGGTCCACACCGGATACGGATCGGCGACGTAGTCGTCGTCGAGAATGTCGTAGTCGGTGGTCCAATCATTGACGGGATTCGCTGCTGACATCCCAGAACGGTAGGTGATCGGCGGGCCCCGTCCGAACGTCGAGCGGGACGGTGGGAAGGGGAACGCAACGACCGGCATGCGAACGGCGGTCCGCACGGTTCGCCGCGTAGAGTTCGCCCCGTGCTCGATCTCGATGCCGAGAAGCTGTCTGCGTGCGTGTCGTGCGGGTTGTGCCTGCCCCACTGCCCGACGTTCCGCGTGACGGGCGAAGAGGCGTACTCGCCCCGTGGTCGGATCGATGCGATGCGTGGCGTGCAGAACGACGGCGTACCGATCGATGCCGAGTTCGTCGACTTCATGGAGACCTGCGTGCAGTGCCGGGGGTGCGAGCCGGCGTGCCCGAGCAACGTCGAGTTCGGGGCGCTCATGGAGCAGACACGGACCTCGCTCGCCACCGCGCGGCGGATCACCCCCTGGTGGCAGCGACTCGGGTTCCGCGTGCTCGGACATCATCGACTCCTGCTCGCCGGCTCATCGGCGCTCGCGGTTGCACAGCGGGTCAGGATGGTGCCGGCACGGCTCGGTCTCTCGCAGCTGCCGCTTCGTCGTCCGCCCGCCATCACCTCGACGGGCGACGACGTCTGGCTCTTCACGGGTTGCGTGATGGATGCCTGGCAGCGCTCGACGCATCGATCGACCGCCGAACTGATCACCGCGACCGGGGCGACGTACCGCGTGCCCGGGCCCGACGGATCGTGCTGTGGGGCGCTGCACGTACATGCCGGCCTGCACGACGATGCCGTCGGCCTGGCGGCCAGGGTGATGGCTGCGATGCCGGGTGAGGCGCCGATCGTCGTCAACTCCGCCGGTTGTGGCGCGGCGTTGAAGGACTACGGCTCGATGGTCGGGACCGAGGCGGCCGCACGTTTCGCGGAGCGTGTGGTCGATGTCAACGAGTGGCTCGCCGAGCGCCTCGATCGTCTTCCTGCGCCGTCGGGTGCACGTCCCCGCGTGATCGTGCAGGATCCGTGTCATCTGCGGCACGTGCAGCGGATCAACCGGCCGGTTCGCACGCTCCTGGGGCACGTCGCCGACGTCGTCGAGCTCGACGACGACGGTCTGTGCTGCGGAGCGGGCGGCGCGTACTCGGCACTGCAGCCCGAACTCGCCGCCGACATCCGGGACCGGAAGATGGCCTCGATCGATCGGGCACTGGCGATCGGATCGGCCGACGTGGTGGCCAGTGCGAACCCCGGATGCTCGATGCACCTCGCAGCCGTGCTCGACGATCGGGGGCTGCACGTGATGCACCCCGTCGACATCGTCGCCGAGGCGCTGCGGAGCTGAGGGCGAGCCGATGGCCGACTACGAACGCCTCGCCGAGCGACTCGACCAGATCGCCGAAGAACTCGACGACATCGCATTCGACCAGCTCCGTGAGGCTGTTGCCGATGGAGAAGTCGAACGACCACGGAGCGACAAGACGTTGATGCAGGTGCGTCGCGCCGTTGCCAAGGCGTCGCACCTGCTGCGGTCGATCACGGAGTGAACGAGGCGGTGGATCCGCCGAACTCGACGTCGTTGACCGAGAACGGAGGTGCCGCCGGAGCACGTGTGTGCGGTCTCGCTGTACCGGAAACCGGTGACGGTCCATCCCAGGCCTGATCCGGGGCGATCAGGCCATCATCAAGGGGATGACGACCAGGCGTTGACGGCGCCGATCAGCGCGATCAGGTCGCCGAACCCGTGCTTGTCGAAGTCGAGTGCGATGCGGTCGAGATCGAGGTGATCGTCGCCGCGTCGTTCGGCCCGCGTGGGCACGGCCCGCTCGATCTTTCCCGACGCCACGACGTGAGCGAAGCGATCGTTCAATTCGGCGAGCTGGTCGTCGTCGGGGCCATGTTGCAGCCTGATCACGAGCCGGTCGCCGACGAAGCGGATCGAGTGATAGTTCGAATAGAAGTGCTCGATGACCTGGCAGGCCTCGATCGCACGAGGCGGTGATCGTGTACAGGCCGGTGTCGTCGGGTGAGACGAGCCCGCGGGCGATGAGTTGATCCCGGACGAACTCCTCGACCTGCTCCCAATAGGGGTCGCCCGGGGCGTCGAGCAGCACGATCGGGACCGGCAGGCTCTTGCCGGTCTGGACGAGCGTCAGCAGTTCGAACGTCTCGTCGAGCGTCCCGAAGCCGCCGGGGAGGCAGACGAATGCCTGCGACTCCTTGATCAGCATCAGCTTGCGGGTGAAGAAATACTTCATCGAGACGTGTTTGTCGTCGCCGGCGATGACGTCGTTGGCGCCGGTCTCGAACGGCAGGCGGATCGAGACACCGATCGAGCGCTCGCGGCCCGCACCCTCCATCCCTGCCTGCATGATCCCGGGTCCGGCGCCGGTGACGGTCATCCAGCCTCGTTCGGCCAGGAGCGCAGCCAGATCGCGGGCCTGCGCATAGAGCGGATCGTCGGGTTTGGTACGGGCCGAACCGAAGATCGACACCTTGCGCTCGTCCTTGTACGGGGCGAACATCCGGTACGCGGCACGCATCTCGGTGAGTGCAGCGGTGGCGATCTTGAGGTCGAGCGTGTCGGGGTGGTCGCCGATGAGCCCGATCGCTTCGGAAACGAGTGATTCCGCCAGCCGAACATTCTCCGAAACTCCGAGTTCGGCGACGACGGATCGCGCACGCGGGTCGATCGGATCGGGTACACCTTGTTCCATGCAGAGCGGACCCTACGACCCCGATGCGGTGGTCGGCCAGCCTGTCCGGGATGACCGGTGGCGGCGACACTTCACCAGCGACGCGTCGACCCCGTCGGTGTGGCGCGGTCTGGGCCTCGGTTTGCTGGCAACCGGTGCCGGTTTGGGCGTCGCAGAGCTGGTCGTCGGTCTGGTCGAGGGGGCGTCGTCACCGGTCGTCCCCGTCGGTCAGGAGTTCATCGACTACACGCCGAAGTGGTTGAAGAACTGGGCCATCGAGCAGTTCGGCACCAGCGACAAAGCCGTCCTCGTGGCAGGCGCATTGATCGTGATTCTGATCCTCGGTGGCATCATCGGCGTGCTGGCGGTGCGCGGTGCCAAGGGGATGGCCTACGGGCTGACGGTGGCCGTCGGGTTCATCGGCGCGTGGGCGGTGGTCATCCGACCCGAGCCGACGTTCGCAAAGCTGTTGCCGACGGTGACCGGAACCGCGGTCTCGCTCGGCGTGCTCTGGTGGCTGGCGCCTCGAACCGGATCGGTGGACGCAACCGGTCGCCCGACGATGATCGGGCCCGATCGGCGCCAGTTTCTTCAGGGTGCCGTTGGCATCGGGTCGATCGCGGCGATCACCGGCGGACTCGGCTGGACGATTCGTCGTCGCTTCGAAATCGATCGGGAACGGGCGGAACTCGTGCTCCCGAATGTCGCGCCGGATCAGGCAGCGCCGGCCGCTCTCGATGAGTTCTCACTCGGTGTCGACGGCATCGAGTCGTTCGTCGTTCCCAACGATCGCTTCTACCGCATCGACACGGCGCTCGTCGTCCCCCAGGTCGCGGTCGACTCCTGGAAGCTGAGCATCGACGGCCTCGTGGACACTCCGTTGGAACTGACGTTCCAGGATCTGCTCGACCGGCCGCAGATCGAGCGCCACATCACGCTCTCGTGTGTCTCGAACCCCGTCGGTGGCGACCTCGTCGGCAATGCACTCTGGCAGGGCGTTCGCCTCGCAGACATCCTCGACGAAGCGGGCTTGCAGGAGGGCGCCGAACAGGTCGTGTCGCGCTCGATCGACGGGTGGACGTGCGGGTCACCGATCGAGGCGATCATGGACGGACGCGACGCGATGCTCGCGATCGCGATGAACGGCGAGCCGCTTCCGGCGCGTCACGGGTACCCGGTGCGGATCGTCGTGCCCGGCCTGTTCGGGTACGTGTCGGCCACCAAGTGGGTCACCGACATCCGGCTCACCCGGTGGGAGGATTTTGATGCCTACTGGGTGCCGAAGGGCTGGTCGAACGCGGTCCGGTGAAGACGATGGCGCGCATCGACACGCCACGCTCGGGCGCGAAGCGTGACGGCGTCGTGCCGATCGGCGGTGTCGCCTGGGCGGTGCACCGTGGGGTCCGAGCCGTCGAGGTGCGGATCGACGAGGGGGAGTGGCAGCAAGCCGAATTGGGCTCGGTGCCGTCGGCCGATACCTGGGTCCAGTGGGTGTACCGATGGGACACCAGCGACGTCGAGCGGGGTCGCCACGCCATCGAGGTGCGCGCGATCGACGGGAACGGTGAACCCCAGCCAGAGGAGCCGAAGGCCGTCGATCCCGACGGCGCTCAGGGCTATCACCGCATCGTCCTCGACATCACCTGATTCGGGCCATTTCGTCCGATCGAATGCGGTCCCCGGTTCCTCGTCGAGGCCCTCAGTTCTCGAGGCTGGTGGCCTTCTCTTCGAGGGCGGCGATGAGCTCGTCGAATGCCTTGGCGAAGCTGTCGACGCCCTCGCGCTCCAGCTGGTCCGCCACGTCGTCCATGTCGACGCCGACCTCGGCAAGCTGCGCCCACACCGTCTCGGCATCGTCGACGTCGGCATCGACGCGACGGGCGACGGTGCCGTGGTCGACGAACGCGTCGAGCGTGGCATCGGGGAGGGTGTTGACCGTGTCGGGGCCGATCAACTCGTCGACGTAGAGCGTGTCGGGATACGCGGGGTTCTTTGCGCCGGTCGAGGCCCACAGCGGGCGCTGGACCCGGGCTCCACGGGCCGCCAGTGCGCTCCATCGCTCCCCGGCGAACTTTTCCTGGAACAGCTTGTAGGCGAGCTTGCCCTGAGCGACAGCCGCATTGCCGCGCAGTGCGAGTGCCTCGTCGGTGCCGAGGGCGTCGAGCCGCTTGTCGACTTCGACGTCGACCCGGCTGATGAAGAAGCTGGCGACGCTCGCGACCTGTGACAGGTCGGCATCGGGGTCGCCGGCGAGCTGCTCGAGGCCGGCGATGTAGGCCTCGATGACCTTCTCGTACCGCGGCAGGGAGAAGATCAGCGTCACGTTGATGCTGCGCCCTTCGGCGATCATCTGCCGGATCGGCGCAAGGCCTGCCTCGGTCCCGGGGATCTTGACCATCAGGTTCCGGCGGTTGATCCGCTCGTGCAGGTCGCGGGCTGCTGCTTCGGTGCCCGGACCGTCGTGGGCGAGGTCGGGCGCCACCTCGACGCTCACGTAGCCGTCGACGCCGTTCGAGTGGTCGTAGACCTTCGAGAACACGTCGCAGGCGCCGTGGATGTCACGGATCACCAGTGCCCAGTAGTCGTCGACGGTCGATCCGTCGTCGGTGGCGATCTCGGCGAACTGCTCGTCGTAGTCCGACGAGCCCTGGATGGCCTTCTGGAAGATCGACGGGTTCGACGTCAGCCCACGGGCGCCACCATCGCGGATGTCGACCAGCTTGCCGGACGTGATGTAGTCCCGACGCAGGTTGTCGAGCCATGCGCTCTGGCCTTCGATCTCGTACAGGTCGTGCAGTCGTTCGCTCATGATTCCTCTTCTGTTTCGTGCGTGCGGTGAGTTGTGGTGTCCGGTGAGCGTTGGAACCGAGGGGTGGTCTCAGGTCTCACCGGGGCGATCGTCCTCGCCCGGTGGCGAGGAAGGCCGCGGTATCTGCGACGTGCTCCACGTTGATGCCGAGCATCTCGAGCACGAGACTTCCCGGTGCGCTGGCTCCGAAACGGTCGATGCCGATCGATGCATCGGCGTGAGCGGCCCATCCGAAGGTGACGCCGGCTTCGACCGAGAGCACGGGTACCCCGTCGGGGAGGATCGAGGAGTGGAACTCGTCGTTCTGCGCCTCGAATCGGTCGACGGACGGCATCGAGACCACGCGGGCGGCGATGCCGTCCACGGCCAGTTCCTCGGCAGCTTCGACGCACACGGCGACTTCGCTGCCCGTGCCGAGCAGGACCACCTGAGGTGGACCATCGGTGTCGCGCACGATGCCCGCACCGCGTTCGACGGCGGACCCGTCGGTGGTGACGGTGATGTCCTGGCGGCTGAGGATCAGCGCAGACGGCCCGTCGTGCCGGACGATGTCGGCCCACGCCTGGATCGTCTCGTTGCCGTCGGCAGGGCGCACCACGTGCAGGTTGGGAATCACCCGGAGGCTCGCGAGTTGCTCGACCGGTTGGTGCGTCGGGCCGTCCTCGCCGACGCCGACCGAGTCGTGCGTGAACACGAAACAGACCTTGGCGCCCGAGAGCGCTGCGAGGCGGATCGGTGGACGCATGTAATCGGCGAAGACGAAGAACGTGGCCGTGACCGGAAGCACACCGCCGTGGAGCGCCATGCCCACGCCGATCGCGCCCATTGCGTGTTCACGAATCCCGTAGTGGAGATAGCGGCCGTCGGGGGCGCTTGCGGAGAACGAGTGGGAGGCGCCGAGCGCCACCCCGTTGCTGCCTTTCAAGTCGGCCGAGCCGGCCATGAGCCCGGGCAGTTTCGCGTCGGTGGCGTCGAGGGCCGCCTGGATCGCCTTGCGCGTGGCGAGCGATGTCCCGAGCTCGTAGCTGGGTAGGTCGGCGTCCCACCCATCGAGCCCGGTTGCGTTCTGCGCGGCGACCCATTCCGGCGACGTCGGCTCCGACCATCCGGCGCGTACTGCGGACGCCCGCTCAGCCACATGGCTGCGATAGGCCGCGACGAGATCGTCGGGCGCCCAGAACGGCTCGTCGGGGATGCCCATGACCGCCTTGGTCGCGCTGACGTCCTCGGCCGTGAAGGGGTTGCCGTGTGCGGCGTGGTCGTCCTCCCACTTGGGCGACGGACGCGCGATATGCGTGCGCAGCATCAGGAACGACGGTCGGTCGGTCGTCTTGGCGGCGTTCAATGCGGCCTCGAGCGCATCGAGGTCGTCAGCGATGTCGCCGAGTTCGACCACGTCCCAGCCATAGGCACGGAACCGGGCAGCCATGTCGACGTTCGTGGTCAGGTCGGTGGCCCCGTCGATCGTGATCTTGTTGTCGTCGAAGATGCAGATCAGGTGGCCCAGCCCCAGGTGGCCTGCGAGATCGGCCGCCTCGTGGCTGATCCCCTCCATCATGCAGCCGTCGCCGGCGACCACGAACGTGTGGTGGTCGACGACGTCCGCACCGAACCTGGCGCGCTGGTTGGCCTCGGCGATCGCCATCCCGACCGCGTTGGCGAACCCCTGGCCGAGCGGGCCGGTCGTGACCTCGACGCCCGCGGTGTGGCCGACCTCGGGGTGACCCGGCGTGGCCGATCCCCACTGGCGGAAGTGCTTCAGGTCGCCGAGTTCGAGCCCGTACCCGGACAGGAAGAGCATCGCGTACTGCATCATCGAGACGTGGCCGTTGGAGAGCACGAACCGGTCGCGATCACTCCAGTGCGGATCGGACGGGTCGTGCTTCATGACCCGGCTGTAGAGCACGTGGGCGAGCGGGGCGAGCGCCATCCCGGTGCCCTGGTGGCCGCTGTTCGCAGCCAGCGGGCCGTCCATGGACATGCCCCGGATCAGGGAGACGGCGTTCTGGTCTTGCTCTGCAGTCAGCGACACGCGCGTGACGTTAGTGGAGAGCGGCGGACCGGCTTCAGAACGGACCGGAAAACCTCACCGAATCAGTCGGCGACCGGTGGCAGCAGGGTGAACGGCACGATGTGCCACGCCCCCTTGTCGACCCGGCAGTGGGCGAACACCTGCCCGTACTCGGTGAAATCGAGCTCACCCTTCACGAGGCGGTAGGTGAATTTGCCGGGTTCGACGGTGAAGGGGCTCACGTTGCGGGCGACCTGCTCGCTCTCCTCGTCGACCCCGCGGCGGAAGACGACTTCGAAGACCCCACTCCCGGACTCGCCCTCGGGGCAGAAGATCAAGGCGACGAGGTGAGGGCTGAGGGTGACGGGCACCGGCGACGGGCTCGCCTGGGAGAACATCACGCCGGTCATGTCGATCCGGGTGGAGGGCCCGGGCGCCTGACGCAGTTCGAAGTTCTCGACGAACAGGGCGGAGACGATCTGCATGCGGCCCGATGGTACCGAGGAGGTCGCAGGCGCCTACTGGCTCCACCGGAACAGGCGGGCGACGCCCGCGAACCGTTCACGAAACGACTGCCGTTCCCACCTCGCACTCACCTCAGAACCCACGTCCGAAACGGCTGGGGCTGGGGCGGGCAGCGGGGCTGGAAACGGCGTGGGTGTCAGTCGCCGAGGCGGAACCGGATGCGGCGGTTGTGTTTGCCCTTGTTCTCGATCTTGCCGATCTCGAAGGGGCGTGACTGCGCTGTGTTCGTGAGGTGCGTCCCCCCGCAGGCCTGACGGTCCAAACCGTCGACGTCGATCAGGCGGAGTCGCCCATCGGGCGTCGGCGGAGGGGCGACGGACATCGAGCGGACGAGCCCGGGCGTCGATGCAACCTCGTCGCTGGACACGTACACCGCCCGGACGTCGAGGCCCCGTGCGATCACGTCGTTCACCGGCCCCGAAAGCGCCCGGAGGCGGTCGTTGTCGATCGCCGACAGGTCGAAGTCCATGCGCCCCGTCCCGTCGCCGTTGATCTGCGCGCCGGTGACGAGGGACCCTTCGAACTCGTCGAACACGAATGCGTTGAGCACGTGGCTCATCGTGTGCAGCGACGCAACGCGTCGCCGGTGATCAGCGTCGATGGTCACCGACACGTTGCCGTCGATCTCGGCGGTCGGGTCGGCCAGCACGTGCCACCAGCGGTCGCCGTCGACGTCGATGTGGGTCACCGCGTACGACCCAACCGCCGATTCGATACGCCCGATGTCGCTGACCTGGCCGCCGCCACCCGGGTGGAACGCGGATCGCGTCAGCGCAACGGCACCCGGTCGGGCATCGATCACGATCGCGTCGTGTTCGTACAGGTCCGGCTGTTCGTGACAGAGGTAGACGGCCATGACGTCGACAGTAGAGGCGACCTGGCGCCGAGGGTCACATCCAGCGTCGCGGGATCCGGATCACGACGCGATACGAACCGGCAACCGGGACGGCACCGAACCGCCGGGAGTCGACGGTTTCGACATCGGTGTTGTCGGAGGAGACACGCATCGTGCCGTCGCCGACCACCGACGCGACCCGTTTCACCAGCCAGAACCCCCGTTGCCCCGGGTGCTCGACGCAGCGCAGCTCGCCGGCTCGAGCGCGGTTCCAGCGGATGCCGACGAGTCCCTGTTCGGCGACGAGCGTGGGTTCCATCGACCGGTCGGCGACCACGAAACGGCGCAATGGCCAGTTCGACGTGCCGGACCGGCGCCGAGGTGGGCGTCGGGTCACGCCGGGAGTGTAGGTTTCGGACTGAACCCATCGGGAACGCTCTCGGTGTTCCCGTCCGCGAATTCCCCAAGGAGAACCACATGTTCGGCAAGCTCTTCGCTTCCGCCACCGTTGCCCACGCTCACTGCGATCTGTACTGCGGGGTGTACGACCCGGCGCAGGCCAAGATCGAAGCGTTGTCGGTCGTCAAGACCGCCAAGAAGTACGCCGAGTCCGACGACGAGGTCTTCCGCGCCCGCTGCATCTCGATCAAGGAAGAGCGCGCAGAAGAGACCAAGCACCATCTGATGGTGCTGTGGGCCGACTTCTTCGCCCCGGCCCACTTCGAGGAGTTCCCGCAGTTGCACGAGCTCTTCTGGAAGGCGATCCATCAGGCCGGCGAGGCCAAGAAGTCGATGGACCCCGCCGTGGGCGAACAACTGGTCGGCTACATCGACGAGATCGCCGAGATCTTCTGGAAGACCGAGAAGGCGCAGGGCATGGGCGTCTACCCGCCGTCCTGATCGGGTGATCTGAGTCACCGAACCCGCTGCGTTCCATTTGGGAGGCAGCGGGTTCGGTCGTTTTCGGCGGCGATAACGTCCGAGGTCCTATGTCGGACGACGGTGGTACCGAGGAGCGGTCGACGCGCCAGCAGATCCTCGATGCCGCGCGTGACTGCTTCGTGTACACCGGGTACAGCGCCACGTCGCTCAACGACATCGCTGCCGAAGTCGGGATCCGACGACCGAGCCTGTTGCACCACTTCGCATCGAAGGACGCGCTCTACGAGGAAGTCTTCGAGCAGCTGTTGGCCGACTGGTTCTCCCGGCTGGCCGATTCGATCACCGCCCCGTCGAAGGGGTTGGAAAAGGTCGAGCAGGTACTCGATGCCGGCTTCGGGTTCTTCGCCGACAACCCGGCCTACGTCACGCTGATGCGGCGCGAGGCGATCGACGGCAGCAGTCACCTCGCCATCGACCTCGCTTCGACGCTCCGCCCGATGTTCGACGAGGCGGTCGCCTACTTCGACCGGGAGATGGCTGCGGGTGTCTTCCGTGATCAGGACGCGGCGCAGCTGCTGCTCACCGGCTACGGCGCGCTGCTGAGCTACTTCTCCGACGCGCCGTTCCTCGAAGGGTTGCTCGACGAGAGTCCGCTCACCGATGCGGCGCTCGCCCGCCGACGGACCCACATCATCGAGTTCTTCCGATCCGCATTGGACCCGACGTGACCTTCACATCGAGCCGCGCCGACACCTTCGAGCCGCTCGACGACGAGACGACGCAGCGCTGGATGCGTTTTGGGAAGAGCGGCACCACCACCTACCCGATGCTGCTCGGCCTCGTGGTCGAGGACATTCGCCGTGACTACTGCCGGATGCGGCTGCCGTTCCGCGACGAGCTCCTGCAGGCTGCCGGCTTCGTGCACGGCGGAGCGATCGCTTCGCTGCTGGACCACGTGATGGTCCCCGCAGTAGGTGCCGTGCTCGAGCAGGGTGCGAACTACTCGACGGTCGACATGCACGTGCAGTACATCCGGGGCATCGTCGGCGGCGAACGCGCCGAGGACGCCATCGCCGAAGGCTGGGTCGTCCGCCGCGGTCGGCGGACGGTCTTCTGCGACGCCGAGGCCTATGGGGCCACGACGGGCGAGCTCCTCGCGAAGAGCGTCCTCACGTACGCCGTTTCCGACCCCCGCCGCTGACACGACGGCGAGATCGGCCGGCATTGCCGGTGTCGGCGACGCCGACGAAAGTACGGTGGGTGCCGATGGCTGGCTCCACGACCTTGTCCGAACGCGCCTCGAAGGCCCTGCTTGCGGCCCACGGCGTGCCGATCGCTCCCGAGCGGTTCGTCGACTCCCCGGTTGCTGCGGGTGATGCGGCAGACGAGATCGGCTATCCGGTGGTGGCAAAGCTCAACGGCGATGCGATCGCCCACAAGACCGAGCGTGGGCTGGTCAAGCTGCGCCTCGGTGATCGCACGGCGGTCGAGGCGGCTGCTCGCGAGCTGCTCGCTGCGGCGACTTCCGACGACGGCGACGTCGACGTGCTGATCGCTCCGATGGTGTCGGGCAACCGAGAGCTGATCGCCGGTGTCGTACGCGATGCACAGTTCGGTGCGATGGTGATGCTCGGTGTCGGCGGCATCCTCGCCGAAGCGGTCGCCGACGTTGTGTTCCGCCCGGCGCCGCTCGACGAAGCGACTGCCGGTGACATGATCGACGGGCTCGCCACCCAGAAGCTGCTCGGCGAGTTCCGCGGCGAGGCCGCCGTCGACCGAGCGCAACTGGTGACGTTGCTGACGGGTCTCGGTCGGCTCGCCGGCGAACGACCCGACGTGCGCAGCGTCGACATCAACCCACTCATCGTCGAACCGGCGGGCGGTCTCGTCGCCGTGGACGGTCTCGTCGAGATCGGTGATCCCGAGCCGGGCCAACCGTCCTTGCGGCAACGTCCGACCGACGAGCAGTTCCGTGCGCTGTTCGAGCCCCGTGGCGTGTTGATCACCGGTGCATCGACGCATCCGGGCAAGTTCGGGTTCGTGTCGCTGCACAATCTCCTGTCCAACGGCTACGGCGGAAAGGTCTTCGGGACCAATCTGAAGGGCGAGAACGTGCTCGGCATCGACACCGTGGCCGATATCGAGTCGCTGCCCGATGACGAGATCGACCTCGTGTTCGTGTGCACGCCCGCTGCGGCCAACCCCGACCTGCTGCGCGCGTGTGCCGCCAAGGGCGTGAAGGCGGCGTTCCTCACCTCTGCCGGCTACGGCGAGGCGGGGGAGGACGGCGTGAAGGCGCAGGCCGCCCTGGTCGCGCTCGCCGACGAACTCGGAATCCTGCTTGCGGGACCGAACGGGCAGGGTGTCGTGAGCACACCGGTCGACATGTGCCTCCAGATCGTGGCGCCGTATCCACCCAAGGGTTCGATCGGCGTCGCCAGCCAATCGGGCAACTTCGTGTCGAGCTTCCTCAATCACGCCCGTGCCACCGGTGTGGGCATCAGCCGTGCGGTGTCGGCAGGCAACGCTGCGGCCGTCGGCGTCGCCGACTACCTCGACTTCTACGCCGACGATCCCGCGACCGCCGTCGGCCTGGCCTACATCGAGGGCATCACCGACGGTCGCGGGCTGATGGACCGCCTCGCCGGTGCTGCGACACACAAACCACTCGTGGTCGTCAAGGGTGGATCCACCGAGGGTGGCGCACAGGCGGCGGCCAGCCACACCGGAGCGCTCGCGGCCGACGACAAGGTCTTCGACGGGGCGTGCCGCGCCGCAGGTCTGACCCGGGCCGACAGCATCGAGTCGGCCTTCGAGGCGGCCGCGTCGTTCGCCACGCAGCCGCTCCCGGCCGGTCCGAACACCGTCGTGCTGACCACCGTCGGAGGCTGGGGTGTCGTCACCGCCGACGCCATCACCCGTGATCCCGACCTCGTCCTCCTCGATCTGCCCGACGACCTGCTCGCGGCGATCGACCAGAAACTCCCGCCCCGGTGGAGCCGCAACAACCCCATCGACTGTGCGGGGGGCGAGACGCGAGACACGATCCCGGAGGTGATGGAACTCGTCGCAACACACCCCGAGGTCCACTCGATCATCTATCTCGGACTCGGCATCCAGTCGAACCAGGCGCAGATGATGCGCCACGGCACGTTCTACCCCGACCACGGTCTCGAGCGAATCGTCGAGTACCACGAGCGCCAGGACACCCGCTTCGCCCAAGCGGCACACGAGCTGAGCGTGCAGACCGGTAAGCCGATCCTCACGTCGACCGAACTCGCGGTCGCCGATCCGACCAACGCCGGCCCGGTTGCCGTGCGCGCGTCCGGGCGACTCTGCTACCCGAGCGGCGAGCGTGCCGTCACGGCACTCGGCCACATGCTCCGGCGCGTTCAGTATCAACGGGCCCGCTCGTCGTGAACAGCCCGGCGATGGAGCGTCTCGAGACGCGTCGCCCGCGGCGACGCGCCCGTGGTCCGGGGCCGTTGATCGTGCTCGGCCTGTTCGCACTCGTGCCGGCGTTGGTGTTCTACGCGGTGTTCGCGTGGGCCGACGGCCGCGACGACGACAACGTTGCGGCGCCTCCGCCTCCATCGACGATCGTCGACCCACCGCTCCCGGAGGAGCCGCTGCGCAACGGGGTGCTCAGCTTTCGGAGATTGCCGGCGGTCGTCTCCCGCGATCTCAACGTCGGCCAATTCGCCACCGAGGTCGCGAGCTTCGGGCCGACGCTCAACGAACGGAGCTGTACCGCGATCAGCGTCGACGGGATCGATGTCGGCGAGCGCAACGCCGAGCTGCCGGTCATCCCCGCCAGCACGCAGAAGATCGTCGTTGCGGCGGCAGCACTCGATGTGTTGGGAGACGACCATCGATTCACGACCGAGGTGATTGCGGCGGAGGCGCCGATCGACGGAACCGTGGCCGGCGATCTCGTGCTCGTGGGCGGCGGCGACCCGCTGCTGTCGTCCGACTGGTATCCGACCTCGAACCTCGAAATCCGTCCGGTTTTCAATCAGACCTCGCTCGACGCGCTGGCCGATGCCGTGCAGGCAGCCGGAGTCACCGCAATCGGCGGGTCGGTGCTCGGCGACGGGAGCCGGTACGACGATGAGTTCTTCGCGCCGGGTTGGGGCAATGGTGTGGCCGGCCTCGAAGCCGGTCCGTACGACGCCCTGATGGCGAACGATGCGCGTGTGCTCGGTGAAGATCGGCGTGCCGACGACCCCAACAGCGCCGCAGCACGGGAGTTCACCCGGCTCCTGCGTGACCGCGGCATCGTTGTTGCCGGTGAGGGCGCGTCGGGAACATTGGAGAACGGCGCAGAGAACACCGTCCAGATCGCGTCCATCGACTCGGCGCCGCTGACGGCGATCGTCGAGGAGATGTTGACCAACAGTGACAACAACACCGCCGAACTCCTCGTCAAGGAACTCGCCGTGGCCACCACGCCCACGGCGCCGGGGACGCGACCGGCCGGGCTCGACGTCATCACCGCACGTTTGATCGACTGGGGCATCGACACCACGGGCGTGGTCCTGAGTGACGGCTCCGGTCTCAGCCTCGAGAACCGGCTGACGTGCGAGACCCTCCTCGCTGTGCTGCAGCGGTCCGGGCCGGATGACACCATCGGAGCTGCGCTCCCGGTCGCCGGTGAGTCCGGCACACTGGCCGACGTGTTCACCGAACATCCCGTGGCCGGGCGCCTGCTCGGCAAGACCGGCACGTTGAACAACCCGCCGTTCAACGCCGACCCGCCTGCGGTCAAGGCGCTCGCCGGCTATCTGCCCGTCGACGGCGGCGGCGCGGTCGAGTACGTCCTGATCCTCAACGGGCCGACGATCTCGGACCAGAGCGAATACCGCCCGGTCTGGGACGATCTGGTCGACACACTCGACACGTATCCGTCGGGACCGACGCCGGCCGATCTGGGACCGCTCCGGTGAGCAGCCACGACGCGGCGCACGAATCGGTCGATGGGCACGACGCAGGCATCGACATCGTGGCCGAACCGCTCCGGTATCCGCGGTCGCCGTTGATCGCGTTGTTGCTGATCGCGATCCTGCCCGCGATCGGGCTCCTGATCCTCGCCCGATGGGCCGACGACGAGGCCGACGCGTACGAGTCCAGCCGCGACGCGAACGCACTCCTCGAGACATCGCTCGACGCACGGATCGAGGTCGATGGCATCGTCGTCGACCAACCGCCCGACTCCGTCGACCGCATCGACGGACCTGATCTGGCACCGGCGCTGTCGACCGGCATCTTCGACTACCGCCGGGCACCGGACACCGTTGCCGCCGCGGCGAGCGCGGCCCAACTCCGGGTGGCCGTGGACCCGGTGCTCACGTTCATCGGGGATCGGTCCTGCGCCGCGGTTGCGGTCGACGGTCTGGACGTGACATCGCTCAACGCCGACCTCCCGGTGATCCCGGCGAGCAATCAGAAGCTCCTCGTTGCCCTCGCCGCGCTCGACGTCCTCGGACCCGATCATGTGTTCACCACATCCGTGGCCGTTCCGCCGCTGAACGACGGTGTGGTCGACGGTGACATCTACCTCATCGGGGGTGGCGACCCGCTGCTCACGAGTGACGACTACCCGATCGAGGACGACTCGCTTCCGGTGATGTCGCCGACGTCGTTCGACGTGCTCGCCGACCGTCTCGTCGACGCAGGGGTGACCCGGATCCGTGGCACGGTGATCGGCGACGGCACCCGCTACGACGACGAATTCGTCATCGACGACTGGGCCGACGGCGTGGCATTCAACGAAGCGGGGCCCTACGACGCGCTGTTGGTCAACGACGCCCGCGTCCGTGGCCGCTCCGGGATCGAAGACGAACCGAACACCGGTGCCGCGCGCGAATTCGCACGGCTGCTCAACGACCGCGGCATCCGCGTCGACAACGGTTGGGGGAGCGGCGTCGCTTCGACGCTCGTGCCGGTCGTGGCCACTGTCCAGTCCGCTCCGCTCTCCGACGTGATCGTCGAGATGCTCATGACCAGCGACAACAACACCGCCGAGATGCTCGTGAAGGAGATGGGTGTGGCGACGTCGGGCACGGGAACGCGAGCTGCGGGCCTCGATGCGATGTTCCGGAGCCTCGAGGTGCAGGGCGTGCCGATGGCCGGTGTCGAGCTGCGTGACGGTTCGGGCCTGAGCACGTCCAACCGGGTCACCTGCGATGCGGTGTTGACCGTGCTGCAAGTCGGCGCCGGTGGGCCGATCGATGCGGGGCTCCCCGTCGCAGCGTTCAGCGGGACGCTCGCCGACGAGTTCCTCGACGGGCCGATGGTCGGCCGACTGCGTGCCAAGACCGGCACGCTCAACAACCCGCCCGCCGAAGCCGATCCGCCCGCCGTGAAGGCGCTCGCCGGATACGTCGACCCGCGTGAAGGCGCCGGACCCGGAACCATCCAGTTCGTCGTCATCGCCAACACCCCCGACGTCACCGATGACGGGATCTATCGACCGCTCTGGGGAGCGCTCGGCGAACGCTTCGCCACCTATCCGACCGGCCCGGCGCCCGATTCGCTGGGGCCCCGCTGAGCATCTCCGCGCTCGGCGGCCTACGGTCGGTGGCATGGCGGTCATGCCGATGTTCCCCCTCGGATCGGTGTTGCTCCCCGGTGGCGTCCTGCCGCTCCACGTGTTCGAACCCCGGTACCGGCAGATGGTCATCGATTGCCTGCAGGACGATGGCACCCCGGAGTTCGGTCAGGCGCTGATCACCCACGGTCGAGAGGCCGGGGGTGGCGACGAGCGGGCGATGGTCGGCACCGTGGCACAGATGATCCAGATCGAGGCGCTCGACGAGGAGCGGTACGCCCTCGTGGCAGTCGGAGTCCGACGCATCAGAGTCAACGCCTGGCTCCCGGATGATCCGTATCCGCTTGCAGATGTCGACGACTACCCCGATGTCGACCCCGACCCGCCGAACCTTGCTGTCGACGTGGCCGCCACGCACGGGCGGGTGCGGGCTGCGCTCGCGCTCGCCATGGAGTTGGGCGACGTGCACGTCGACCTGGCCGAGACCGAGATCGCCGACGACCCGCTGGTGGCCACGTACCACCTCGCATCGCTCGCGCCGATCGGCCCGGCCGACCGATACCGCCTCCTTGCGGCTTCCGGTCCTCGTGATCGCCTCGACCTGCTCGACAGCGTCCTCGACGATGTCGAGGCCATGCTGAAGTTCCGCCTCTCGTGAACTTCTGATAGAAACAACCTTCGTGTCAGACAGCAACGACCAGCCGCGGATGCTCGGGACCAAGAAGGACGACGCCTCACTCGGCGACGTGATCGACTTCGTCAAGGCCTACGCGAAGCAGGAGACGGTCGGTCCGCTGAAGGGTGCGGGTCGCTGGCTCGGCTTCGGTGCGGCTGCGGCATTTGCGATGGGTCTCGGGCTGATGCTCGTCCTGCTCGGCGTGCTGCGGCTGATCCAGACCGAGGTCGACCGCCTGGCGCGGGGTTCATGGTCGTGGGCCGCATACGCCGTCACCCTCGTGGTGACGCTCATCTTGCTGGCGATCACGCTCATGCGCGTCAAGAAGTCGACCCTCAACAAAGAACCCAAGTGACGGGGAGCATCCACATGGCAACGAAAGAACCAGCCACCCCTTCGAAGATCACTCCGGAAGACCTGCGTGACAAGCTGCAGGCATTCCAGGGTGATGTGCAGGGCAAGGTCGACGATCAGAAGATGTCGATCGCCACGGTCGCCGGCGGCGTCGGCATGGCGCTGATGATCCTGATGTTCCTGCTCGGCAAGCGCTCGGGCAAGAAGAAGAGCGCCGTCATCGAGATCCGTCGGGTCTGATGTCGCTCATCCCTTACGCGCTTCGTCCCCGGGCTGTCCTCCGCAAGGCGGCGATCAAACGCGGTGTCGAGGGTGGGAGCGTGCCCTGGCGTGCCCTGGCGATGTATTTCGTCGGAGGGCCGGTGCTGCTGCGCACCAACGCGATTCGACGGGGTGTCTTCGGCGGCAGTCGCCAGTGGCAAGCGGTCGGTCTCGTCCTGCTCCTCACACAGGATCTCCGTCGACAGGTGGGCAAGCAGCCCGAGACCCTGGGTACTTGGAAGGCGGGTACGGGCGACTTCGTGAAGGTGACCACGACGACGCCGATGTCGAAGAAGGAACTGAAACGGTCCGGCACCACGAAGAAGGCAGTGCGTGGCGCGGTCATCGCCCAGGCTGTCGCCGACACCGTTGCGAAGAATCCGGACGCGAAGATCGTCGTCAAGACGAAATAGTCCGTCGGCGGCGCGTGATCTGCACCTGGTCGAAGTCGACCAGCCGTAGCCTGGTGGGCCGATGCTGGTGAAGATGCGCAATCCCAAGCGGGAGATCGAGATGGACGGCGACCGGACGGTGAACCACCTCCTCGATGCGCTCGACCTCGTGCGCGAGTCGCATCTGGTCATCTGCAACGGCACGTTGGTCCCCGGCGATGCCCGGCTCGCCGACGACGATGTGATCGAGATCCGTCCCGTCATCTCCGGAGGGTGCTGACCGTTGGTCGCCTCGGGTTCGAAGTGTCGCTCGTGCCGTGAGCCGGCGGTCATCGACCTGCCGCGCCACAACGCGAACTTCTGCGCCGAGCACCTGCAGCAACTGTGTCGGCGCCAGATGCAGAAGGCGATCGAGGACTACGACATGTTCGGTCCGAACGATCGCATCCTCGTTGCCGTGAGTGGTGGCAAGGACTCGCTTGCGGTGTGGGACATGCTGGTCGAAGCTGGGTACGACGCCGACGGCTTCTACGTGGGGCTCGGCATCGGCGACTACTCCGACGAGTCGACTCGGTACGTCACCGCGTTCGCCGAGGAGCGCGGACTGCGGTTGCTCACCGTCGACCTGCGCGATGACTACGGCTACGACATTCCCACCGCAGCGCGTGCGACCAAGCGGGTGCCGTGTTCGGCATGCGGCATGTCCAAACGGCATCTGTTCGACAAGGCAGCGATCGATGGTGGCTACGACGTCGTCGTCACGGGGCACAATCTCGACGACGAGGCCGCCGTGCTGTTGGGCAACGTGCTGCATTGGGACATCGAATACCTGGCTCGTCAGTTGCCCGTGCTCCCGGCTGCGAACGGCTTCCCGAGGAAGGCGAAGCCGCTCGTCCGGCTGACCGAGCGGGAGACCGCTGCGTGGTGCCTGATCCGCGGGATCGACTACCTCGTCGAAGAGTGTCCGATCGCCGCGGGCAATCGCCACCTGCATCACAAGGGCGTGTTGAACTCGATCGAGAAGGAGTCGCCGAGTACGAAATCGGCGTTCTACCTCAACTTCATCGAGAACATGGCGCCGCTGCTGGCCGATCAGACCGCCGCAGCGACCGGCGATCTCGGTCGATGCGCACGATGCGGAGCGCCCACCACGGGCGAGACCTGTGCGTTCTGTCGACTGGTCGACAAAGCCAGCACACACGATCCGGTACCGGTCGAACTGGTACTCGGGAAACGAGGACGACGATGACCACTCTGTTCGCCGCTGACGACAAGGCGGTGTTGCTCGATTCCAAGAAGCGCCGGTACCTGATCGACCTCGCCGAGGACGGCGAGTTCCACAGCCACGCCGGGTTCGTGCGCCACAGCGACATCATCGGCCAGGCCGAGGGGTGTCGCGTCCGATCGACGAAGAACGGTGAGTACGTGGTGCTCCGCCCGACGCTCGAGGACTTCGTGATCGAGATGCCGCGAGGCGCCCAGGTGATCTACCCCAAGGATCTCGCGCCGATCTGCATGCTCGCCGACATCGGTCCCGGCATGCGGGTGTTCGAGAGCGGGATCGGATCGGGCGCGCTGTCGACGACCATGCTGCGCTACGGCGCGGAGATCGTCGGCTACGAGATCCGGGAGGACTTCGCCAACCGGGCCACGACCAACGTTCGTGGATTTCTCGGTGAGTCCGCGCTCGAGCGATACGACGTCCACATTGCGAGCAGCTACGAGGGCATCGATCCAGCACACGGCCCGTTCGACCGCGTGGTGCTCGATCTCCCCGAGCCGTGGCAGGTGGTGCCCCACGCCGAGACGGTGCTCCGCGCCGGAGGGATCCTGCTCGCCTACACGCCGTCGATCACCCAGGCCGCACAGGTTCGCGAGGCGCTCAAGGGTAAGTGGATCGACGGTCGAACGATCGAGGTGCTGCATCGAGGCTGGCATGTCGAGGGTCAGGCCGTCCGGCCCGATCACCGAATGGTCGCTCACACCGGTTTCTTGAGCGTGGCGCGATTCCTCGGCAAGAACGACCCGACGTGACGTGACGTTGGATGAGCTCGATGGGGAGGCGCGCGTGGTTGGGGCTGGCCGTCGCCGCGGTCGTCGCCGGGGCCTGTTCGGCCGACCTGCCCGACGATGGGGCCGGTGACGCGCCGCTCGCGTACACCCAGCGCGCTCGGTTGGTCGACGTCAGCTTCGTCCCGTTCGCGTCGACCGATCTCTGGCTGGTCGGCCTTGCGGAACGTCCTGGCGACTCCCACCTGTACGCAATCGCTCAGCAGGGACAGATCGTGCGGTTCGATCCCCCGAAGCCGGAGCAGGTGACCGGTGGTCGATTGGCGACGGTCGATTTCGAGGTCGTGCTCGACCTCAGCGACCAGGTCGGCGCCGCCGGCGAAGAGGGCCTGATCGGTCTTGCGTTCGACCCAGTGGGGGAGTACGCCTACGTCCACTACAGCAGGGTGACGGACTTCAACTCGGTGATCGCCGAGTTCGAGATCACGCCCGACGGGCTCTTCGTCTCCGAATCCGAGCGGGAGCTGTTCGTCGTCGAGCAGTTCGCTCAGGCCCACAACGGCGGACAGTTGTTGTTCGGCCCCGATGGCTATCTCTACCTGTCGTTCGGCGATGGATCAGCCGTCACCGATACCGCGCGCAAGGCCCTCGACTACTCGTCTCCACTCGGCAAGATCCTGCGGATCGATCCTCGTCCGAGCGACGAGGCGCCCTACACGGTGCCAGCCGACAACCCAGCGGTCGAGTTCAACGGTGCTGATCCCCGGATCTGGGCGCGCGGTCTTCGCAATCCCTATTCGTTCAGTTTCGATGCACTGACGGGGGACATGTGGATCGCCGATGTGGGCCAAGGGGCGTGGGAGGAGATCAACTACGCCCCGGCGACCAATGGTCGAGATGCGGGCAAGAATCTCAATTTCGGATGGAGCGCCTTCGAAGGCCCCGAACGGTTCAACCCCGACCAATCGCCCGCCGACCACACCCAGCCTGTGCTGGCCTACTCCCACGAGGTCACCGAGAGCTGTGATGCGATCATCGACGGCCTGATGGTGCGCGACTCCTCGATCCCGGCGTTCGAACGGCTGGTACGTGCACGGCAACTGGTGCTCCGGCGAGATCTGGGCGTACGACTCGATCCAGCGAACGGCCGAACCGCTGTTGATCGAGTCGATGCCCGGCTTCACCGATCTCGTCCGGATGGCCGACGGCAACCTCTACGTGTCTGCGACCGAGCGAGACCCGAGTCGCGAGCGCACCGGCCGGCTGGCCCTGGTCATGCCCCAATAACGTCGACATCCACGGCCGTCACGTCGGTCGCGGGACGAGCGGAGACGTGTGCCGAATCAGCTCGGATCGAGCTGGAGCGCGGTCGAGAGACCGTCCAGCAACGGCCCCGTCTCGGGCCACGGTGCGTCGGGGTGACTTCCGACGAGATCGACCATGCCGTGGATCCAGGTGTGGACCTGCACGGCGACGAAGCAGGGATCGCGGTCGTCGTCGTTGCGTTCGAGGATCGCAGCGACGAGCCCGACGAGCACCCGGAACGCGGACATTCCGGCGTCGCTGACGCCGTCAGGCGGAGTCGGCGAGTTGGGCAGTTCGACGTCGGTCATGTCGAGATGGATGCGATTCGAGAACAGGATGCGGTACTGGCCCTGGTGTTCGATCGCGAAACGGACATACGCATCGCCTGCCGCACGGAACGCGTCGAACGGGTCGTCGCTGCTGTCCGCTGCTCCGACCATGACGTCATAGAAGTGCTTCCAGCACTCGACGACCGACTCGCGCAGCAGGTCGAGATGGTCGTCGAAGTGGCGATACACGGCAGTGGGGGAGACCCCGGCCCGGCGAGCGACGGCGCGTAGCGAGATCCCGTCGATGGTGCCGTGTGTGGCCATGAGTTCGGTCGCGGCGTCGAGGAGGTCGCCCCGCAACTTGTCGCCTTCACCGCGGGCATACCGCTGCCGCTCGGTCGGGGCCGGGGCGATGTCGATCGTCGGTGTGGCCATGGTCACGAGCCTAGCAATCGACAGACGTAGGTGTACAGGTGTTAGCTCGCGGGAGAACCTGAAACGGCGAAGGCCCCGAGGTGTGCGCACCTCGGGGCCTTCATCGTTCGTTCAGTGGGTCGAGCGGCTCAGGGCTCGATGTAGATGCACTCGCCCGGGCACTCTTCGGCGGACTCGACGACGGCGTCGAGTTGACTGTCGGGGAACTCGGCGAGGCCTTCGGCACCTTGCGGGTTGCCCTTCGCCTCGGCGAAGATCTTGTCGCCTTCCACGACGTACGCGAGGCCGTCGTCGAGCAGCGTGAAGACGTCGGGGGCGATCTCTTCGCAGAGACCGTCGCCGGTGCAGAGATCCTGATCGATCCAGACCTTCATGTCAGTGGTGGCTCCTTCGTGGAATTTGTGGCTGGGGGTTCCTACCTCCGGCGAGTTTACACGGCCAAGCACGTGCAAACATGATCACACGCGCTCGGTGTACGTTGAGATCATGCCGACCGATGCCGAGCTCGCCCAGCAGGTCCAGACGCTCACCGAGGAAATCGACCATCTGCGGGCCCGGCTGGCCGATGCGCCACGACGGGTCCGGTCACTGGAGGAGCGCCTCCTCGAAACCAAGGGGCAGCTCGCCAAGGCGGTCGCGCAGAACGAGAAGCTGTCCTACACGTTGCGCGAAGCCCGCGAGCACATCGGCACGCTGCGCGACGAGGTCGACAAGTTGTCGCAGCCGCCGTCGGCGTACGGCGTCGTCGTCGGCAAGAACGACGACGGGTCGATCGACGTGCTCACGTCGGGCCGCAAGATGCGCGTCACCCTGCATCCCGACATCGATCACGAGATCCTCGACCGAGGTGCCGAAGTCGTGCTCAACGAGAGCCTCAACGTCGTCCTCGCTCGAACGCCCGACGGCACCGGCGAAGTCGTCACCGTGCGCCAGGTGATGGATGACGGCGTCCGCGCCCTCGTGGTGGGTCGCGCCGACGAAGAACGCGTGTGCGAACTCGCCGACTCGCTGCGGGGCACGATCATCCGCACCGGCGACCACCTTCGACTCGACACCCGATCGAACCTGCTGCTGGAGAAGCTGGCCCGGCCGGAGGTCGAGGACCTGCTGCTCGAGGAGGTCCCCGACATCTCCTACACGGACATCGGAGGGTTGGACGATCAGATCGAACTGATCGCCGACGCGGTCGAGTTGCCGTTCCTTCACCAGGACCTCTTCGCCGAGCATCGGCTTCCCGCGCCGAAGGGGATCCTCCTGTACGGCCCGCCCGGTTGCGGCAAGACCCTCATCGCCAAGGCGGTGGCGAACAGCCTCGCCAACAAAGTGGCGGAGAAGGTCGGCGAGGGCAAGGGGCGCAGCTACTTCATCAACATCAAGGGCCCCGAACTGCTCAACAAGTACGTGGGCGAGACCGAGCGGCAGATTCGCCTCGTGTTCCAACGGGCGCGGGAAAAGAGCGACGAGGGCTGGCCGGTCATCGTGTTCTTCGACGAGATGGATTCGATGTTCCGTACGCGCGGTTCAGGGATCAGCTCCGACATGGAATCGACGATCGTGCCCCAGCTGCTCGCCGAGATCGACGGCGTCGAGGGCCTCACGAACGTGATCGTCATCGGGGCGACCAACCGCGAGGATCTGATCGACCCGGCCATCCTGCGACCGGGTCGACTCGACGTGAAGATCAAGATCGAGCGGCCCAACGCCGACGCAGCCCGGTCGATCTTCGCGAACTACCTCACCAACGAAATTCCGATCGGTGAGGGCTACGACGTCCCGGTGATGATCGACGAGACCGTCGCCGAGATGTATCGCGACGACGAGGCCAACCGATTCCTCGAGGTGACCTACCAGAACGGTGACAAGGAGATCCTCTACTACAAGGACTTTGCGTCGGGAGCGATGATCGAGAACATCGTGCGACGGGCCAAGAAGCTCGCGATCAAGCGGGTCATCGGTGGGGGGCCACGTGGCGTGATCACCCAGGATCTGTTCGACTCGATCAAGCAGGAGTACAAGGAACACGAGGACCTGCCCAACACGACCAACCCCGACGACTGGGCGAAGATCTCGGGCAAGAAGGGCGAGCGGATCGTGTTCATCCGCACCCTCGTGTCGGAGCGCACCGACGAGAACCCCGCTGGCGGCAAGGCCATCGAACGGGTGGCCACCGGGCAGTACCTCTGAAACGTGAGCGCGTCGACCCGACGCTGGCGGGAGCGACGCGGGCACCCCGGTGGGTTCGTCCCGAATCGTCTCACTCCCAACGAGGTGGTGAGGCCGTCCCGAATCGTCTCACGCTCGTGCAGTATCCGTGACCAGGGGCGACGCGTCCATTCAGCATGTGAGACGATTCGGGACGCCCCTCCGTCAGTCGGAGGGCGAGACGATTCGGAACACGTCGCTCGGGTGCCCAGGTCCACGGCCCCCACGACCCCGGTGCTGAGGAGCGCGAACGATCGTCGCGTTCGTCTGGTTTCCGTCAAGCCCTCGACGCCGCCCCGAACGTTGACCTACGGTGGTCGGGTGCTCGCTGAGCGCATTGATTTTGGGGGTAGTGATGAGGCGATTCTTCGTAGCCATCTTGGCGGGCGTGTCCGCGTTGGTGTTGGGTTGGCTGTTGGTCGGAACCGCAGATGCGGCTCCCAGCATTCTGAGCGTCACCACGTCGAGCGGCTACTCGAACGTGACGGTCACCTTCTCCGAACGAGTCGTGGGGACCGGCACCGACGATGCAGTCGTGCCGACCGACGTCGGTCTGACCGGTACCACGGCCACCATCACGTCGGTGACGGCGCAGGACGCCGGCAAGACACTCGTGCTCGGATTCGATGCGGCGCTTCAACCAGCGACCACGGTGATCACCTTCCCAGGAACGCTTGACACCGGGGTGCCGTTGGCCGACGCGGACTGGGCGGCGATGCAGTCTGCGCTCCGTGCCATGCCGCTCCCAGCGGTCGGCGACGTCCCGATTGCTTCGGCGTTCATGAACCCGGATCTCGATCTCACTCCCAGACGCACGCTCGACGAACTCCTGCCCGCCTCGATCCCGACCTCGCTCGATCTCCCCGACCAGATCACGATCACCCGGAACGGAGACGGGTCGTTCGTGGCCGGCATCACCGGCACCGCTCCGTTGACGACCGTCGACGTGAGTGTCGACGTCGACGTCGACACCAGCGCCGCGGCGACTCCATACGGCGTCGAACTCACCAGCCAGGGTGACCTCACACTCGACGTCTCGCTCGACGGCACGATCACACTCGACAGCGCTGGAGTCATCACGGGCGGCGCACTCCGTCTCGACCTCGATGCGGTTGGGAGCCTGAGCTTCGAAGGTGCGATCGGTCCGGTCGGAGCGACCGCGGACGCGACAGCAACACTCGACGCGAGCTTCGCCTTCGTGCCCGGCACCACCACCGCTCCGACCGCCACGCTCGACACCGCCACCGTGGTCGTCGACAACGTCACGATCGCGGGGTTCGGTCCGAACGGCACCGACATCGTGCTCAGTGGGCCGCTCCTCACGTTCGACTGGCCCACACTGCCGAGCACCGACGGCGACGGCATCCGCACCGAAACCGTTGTGGTGACCGACACCGGATGGGGAAGCGCCGGACTGCAGTCGCTCGCCAACGTCAGTCTCGGCGACATTCTCGGCGGCCCCGGAGCGCTGGCCAGCCGGTTGCTCAGCGCGCAGGACCTCGGCGACTTGTCGACCGAGCTGCCGCTCATCGGTGGCTCGCTCGGTGACACGCTCGGCATCGCCGAAACACTCGGTACCGCCCAGAACGAAATCGCTGCGGCATTCAGCATCGCAGGGAGTGGCTTCTCGGTCGGCGAGGTGGCGAGCCTCACTCCCGACCTCTGTACCGATCTGCGCCGCGAACCGCGTGCGCGCCGCGCAGATCGACGCTGTGCTGGAATCGAACCAAACACTGCGCGACGCGACACCGACGACGGAGACCGAGTTCGCCCAGTGGGAGACTGACGTGCTGGCCGCCATTCCGGGCGTCACGGTCGACGCCGCGGGGATCCTGTCCACGTTCGACGAAGTGTGCGGGTACCTCTACGAGGCCGTCTCGGTCGACTTGGCTGCAGGCACCGTCGAAGTCGACATCAACATTCCCGACGCAGCGTTCGACTTCCTGATGGCGTCACCGTCACTGGACCTCGCCTTCGACGGCTCTGGCCTCGACGGCCTGGGTGTTGCGGTCGAGGGCGACTGGACGGGAAGTGCCAGCGCCTCGGTCGACCTCACGTTGGGGGTCAAGCTGGACAGCGACGCCGACCTGTTGGCGACGCACGGACTCGTCGTCGACCTCGCTGATCCCGACCCCGACCCGAACACCCCGCCCGGCGACATCGACACCCCGGGCCTGGATGAGAACGACGTCACCGCCGCTCACCGGATCTATGTCCCCGCCGGGCAGATCGCCGACGCGAATGTGTCGATCATCGGCAGCAATCTGTCGGGCACCGCACAACTCGGATTCCTCGACCTGACCGTCGCCGGCGACGTTGCGGTCACCCCGTCGGTGACCATGTCATTGGTCGATCCGAATACCGGCCTCGCGGACGGCAAAGTCGACATCGCCGAACTCGTCGACGCCACGCTGGTCGAGGTCGACGGCAGCAGTGCGGTCTCGACGGTCCTCGACGTGGCCATTGCCGGTGATGATGTCGATGCACACTTCCAACTCGGCAACAGCGTCATCGCAACCACCGCAGACGTCGACGTCGCGGGTGACCTCACCGGGCTGTTCCCCAGCGGCACCGTCGAATTCCGCACCACTGGCATCGTCGGTCCTGGCGACGTTCCGGCGAACACGCTCGCCATCGGGCAGACCTTCGGTGACAGCCTCGACATCTCCTCGCTGACAGCGACCGAAGTCGTCGCCATGGTCGCCGATGCCCTCGATGCGCTTGCCGTCAACGCGAGTGCGGGTGCCGGTGACCAGCGCATCCCCGTCATCGACGTGTCACTCGATGAGGTCGCAGGATTCACGAGTGCGCTGTCCGACGTGGCCGACACGATCCGCGATCGAGCGCCCACCACGGTCACCGAACTCGAAGCGTTCGTCAACGACGCGCTGCAAGCCAACGGAATGGGTGCGGTCACGGTCGGGTTCGCACCATCCGGGCCGTCCGGTGATCCTGAACTGACCCTCGCCGTTGACGCGAGCGTGTCGGCATCCGCTTCCTTCCCCGTCAGTTTCACGATCGACGACTTCAGCCTTGCGCCGATCGACGCCGGTGCGCGGCTCGACGCCGCCGTGTCGATCGACTTCACGCCGGTGCTCGGCATCCGCTTCGACGACACGGACCCCTTCGCCGACCGAGTGTTCGTCCGCGACGTATCAGCCCGTTTCGATGTCGAGATCGACGGCGTGACCGAGGGAGGCATCGCCTTCGGTCCGGTCGAGGCATCGATCGACGGCTCGGTCACCGTCGGCGATGGTGACCTCGCCGCAGGCGGCATCACCGTGGCGCTGTCACGCACCTCGAATTCGAGTGGCACCGTCCCGTTGTCAGCATTCGCGGCGAATGACGTCGGGGTTGCAGTCACCGGCTCACTTCCGGTGGCCGGATCGCTCGAACTCGCCGTGCCGCTGCTCGGCGCGTCGGGCACGGTGACGGTCGCCGGAGACATTCCGGGCGGCGTCGCGTTCACCACTGATCTCAGCTTGCCGAACTTGCGAGATCTCCTCGCCGATTTCCAACCCGACCTCGGGACCCTCGTCAACGGCGCCATCGAGACGGCCCGCTTCATCGCCCGCGGCAGCGATGAGGCGTCGGATCTGGCCGGGACCATCCCGGTGGTCGGTGCCGACGTCGGCACCGGATTCTCCGACATCGCCGAAACTCTCGACCTGGTTGCCGACGAGATCGAGGTGGCTGTGGCGTTCCTCGAGGACAACGACAACGACGCCGCCGACTATCTCGACGGCGAGCTCAACACGCTGCTCGGAACCCTCGGGTGCGCCCCGGTCTGCTCCGCCGATGTGCGTTGGGTCGGCGACGGCCCGCCCGAAGATCTGACGATCCTCAATGCCAGTGGTATCGAGATCCTGTTGACGCTCGAGGACTCGGTCAGCGCCGCAGCGGCGACGAATGCGAGCTTCGGGCTCGAACCCCTCGTGGAACTCGACATCGACGTCAGCAACGCCTCTGCGGAGATCGGCTACGTCGCAAGCATCGGTCTGGGCGTCGACGTCGAGACCGGCTTCTACCTGTTTCCCGGCATCGACAATCCCACCGCCGGCGTCGGCACGATGCTCGAAATCTACGCCGATCTCGATCTGGCAGCCCGGATCGACCTCGACCTGGCAGGCGTCACGGCCAGTGCCGACTCGATCGTGACGGTCGGCGGTCCGCTCAACGGTGGAACCGCCGCTGGCCTCAAGGTCGAGATGCCCGACCAGGTGCCCTTGGCCGACATCGTCAACCGTCGACGTTCGTTCAGCGACACGCTCACGCCGTCACTCAACGCTGACATCCACGCCGAGTTGCCGGTGGAGTTTCCGGTCACCGTCGGGGACCTCGAGGTCGAGTTCCTCTTCCCACTGGTCTTCGATTGGTCGTTCGCCGACACGTTGAGCCCGTCGTTCAGCGATGCCAACTTCGCAATCGTCGATGCAACCCTCGACATCAGCTCGTTCGCACAACCGGTTGCCGACCTCCTCGAGCAATTCGACGACGACTACAACCCGCTCAGCATCGACGAGATCAAGGAGGTGCTCGACACCGAGATCCCGCTGATCGAGACCACGGTGCGCGACGCCCTGTTGGCGGTCTGTCAGCTGCAGTCACCGACCGATCCGACCTGCATCGCGTTCAAGGTGCTCACCGACATCCCGCAGTTGGCCGCCGACTTCAGGAGCTTCGCCGACAGCGGCGGCGTGCCGCTGGGCTCGTTCCAGATCCTGCCGGCGCCTCCGCCGGGAACCAGCCGCTACACCGCACCGGGTGCCGCGCCCGCATCCCTCGGCGCAGGCCCCGCGCCGGCGGCAGCAGCAGCTGCGCCAGGTACCACGCAAGACCTTTCGGACCGTGTCCGCGACCTGACCGGCGGGTACATGTCATTGCCGATCCTCAGTGACTACGAGGCCATCATGGGCATCATCCTCGGTGGCGAACTCGGCACCGACGTCGAGTTCATCCGCCTCGAGATTCCCGAAGACACGCCGATCGTCCTGGGTAAGAGTTTCAACTTCAAGAAGACGTTGCTCGACCTCGACATCGGCTTCATCAGTGGCAATCTGAAGGTGGACCTCAACGGTGGCATCGGGCTGCGGATCTCCGGCGGCTTCGGCTACAGCTCCCGCGGTATCTCCACGGGCAACCCGTTCGATGGTCTGTTCCTGATCGACAACGGGGCGAGCGAAGTGTCGCTCGGAGCGTCGATCAGGGCAGCTGTGGACGGCAGGTTCGCACTCAAGGCCGGATTCGAGATCGGCTCGGTGCAGTTCCGCGGCGCAGGCGGTATCTCCGCCGAGGCCGGCATCGACCTGTTCGACGAGTCACCCGTACTCGTTGGCCGAGGGGGTGGCGACGGCCGACTCTTCTTCGACGAGATCGCCATCATCGCCGACGCGTACGAAGGACCGCTCGGTCTCCCGTCCGAACTGTGCATGTTCCAGCTTCGCACCACGGGTAAGTGGAACCTGTCGTTCTCCGGCAAGGCGAAGGTGCTCGGCATCACCGTGTTCAACAAGTCGTTCAGCGACAGCGGCACGCTGTGGGACGAGACGATCTCGTGCACCCTGCGAACGCGGATCGCCCGCGTCGAAGATCGCCAGCTCATCCTGCACGCCGGACCCAATGCCGGCGACCGCTTCGACGGCGAGGGTGACGTCGCCGAGCGGTTCACGCTGACCAGAAGCGGCTCGACCGTGACCGTGAACTGGCTCCCGGCCAACACGAAGCCGTCGCTCACCTTCCCGGTATCGAGCTTCGACACGATCATCGCTGACATGGGTCAGTTCGATGACTCGGTCGACGTTGCCGACTCCATCACCCAGCCGGTCACCGGCCGGGGTGGTCCGGGTGTCGACATCTTGCGCGGCGGTGGCGGCGGCGACGACCTCGACGGCGGATCGCAGGGCGACACGCTCGAGGGTCGCAGCGGCAACGACACACTCCGAGGAGGATCGGACAGCGACGTGCTCATCGGCGGTACTGGGAACGACACCATCGAGGGCGGCCAGGGCAGCGATCGCACGGTCTTCGCGAACGGCTTCGGTCTCGACAACGTGGCTGACAGCGGCTCGTTCAGCGACATCGACACGCTCGACCTGAGCCTGGTCACCACCTCGCTCACCGGAAACTCGGCCTACGGAGAGTCGACCATCGAGAGCGGTGCGTCGGTCGTGTCGTATCTCGCAGCCGACGTCGAAGCCGTCATCGGTGGTGCGGCCCGGGACATCTTCACCTTCAAGGACCAGGAGCCGAACGGCTTCGCCTTCGACGGCAGTGGAGGATCGGATTCGGTCACGTTCCGCTCGGGCCGTCGCAACCGCGGTGTGTCGGTGCACGACTCCGGTGTCAGCGGTCTCGACGACGTCACGATCGTCGGCACGGCCTCGGCCGACAACTTCCTGCTGCGTGCCAGCTCGACGGTTCCTGGCGTCACCGCGTCAGATGGTTTCGTCGCCAAGCTCGGGAGTGGTCTCGTCGACCGCTACGACTACGACGACTCGATCGAAGACATCACGGTCGACGGCGGTCTCTCGGCGGACACGTTCAGCCTCGACGACAACGCCGCACGGACACGGATCGTCGGCGGCCAAGGCAACGACATCGTGCAGGTCGGCCAGGTGTACGGCCTCGCTGATTGCGAGCCGAACAACAGTGCCGAGGCGGCCTGTCTCGTGACGACCGACGCCGACTCGGTGCGCGGTACAGCGGTGGGTGTGAGCGGCGGCGACACGTTCGCCACCACGGTCATCACCCGCGGGCACCTGTCCAACGGTGTCACCCACGAACTCGTCATCGACGGTGGCGGCGACAACGACAGGATCACCGTCTTCGCCAACAACGCCGAGGTCACCGCCAACGGTGGTGACGGCAACGATCAGTTCGTTGCCCGGGCCTTCATCCTCACCAGCAGCGTCACACTCAACGGTGACGGCGGCATCGATGACTTCAGCTATGTCGTCAACGACCAACTCAACATCGACGGCGGCGCCGGGGTCGACACGTTCACGGTGGTGGGCACCGAAGCCGACGACGGGTTCATCATCGACGTCGATGGCCTGGGTCGGCCGACGGTTCGGGTCTGCCCGATCGACGACACGACCGGTCGCCCCGACGAGACCGCAGGCTGTGCCATCACGGCGCTGGTCGAGTCGGTCGAGGTGTTCGCTGCGATCGGCCTCGAAGGCGATGACGTCTTCTGGATCCGCAGCACCGTGAGTGGCGCACTCGTCGAGTTGAGCGGCGGCGAGAACTCCGATCGCTTCCTGATCGGCGACGGCACGCTCGACAACATCAACGGCCCGGTCATCGCATCCGGCGATGACGCGGGCGAGGTGCCTGCAATGCCCGATCCTGTCGTGCTGCCCGGAGAAGACTCCGTCGCAGCCTTCACGCCAGCGGTCACCGGAGGAACCCTTCGAGGCGACGTCCTCGAAGTCGATGCCTCCGCGGCCGCCGACGATCTCGTCGGCGAGATCACCACATCGAACATTCGCGGTCTCGGGATGGCCGCCGGCCCGTTCAGCATCGGCACCGGGCCCGGCTCACTCGACGTCACCGAGGTGCTCCGGTTCAGCGATCTCGAGTTCGCATCGATCACGACCGGTTCGGGCTTCGACGATGTCACCGTCTCGTCCGCACACGCGGGCAACGTCGTGTGCGACACCGACGGCTGTCCACTCGAACTGTTCACCGGCGGCGGCGATGACATCGTCGACGTGCAGGCCATCAGCGGGCAGACCGTGGTCGATCTCGGTGGCGACGACGACACGGCCACGGTCGGCAAGCCCGAGGCATCCGGCGACGTGCTCGATGACATCGACGCCGGACTCACCGTGCTGGGCGGAGACGGCGCCGACGTCGTCGACCTGGACGACAGTGCCGACACGGCAACGCGCGTCGACATCGATCCGGGCCTGATCACCCAGGCCGGGCTCGCCGCGGACGGCGTCGCCCACAGCGCCGTCGAAACTGTGAACATCCGGCTCGGTGACGGCTCGGACACGGCGAACGTGCGCGGCACGGCGGCCGACGCAACCGCCGGTACGCATGTGTACGGCAATGCAGGCAACGAGCGGTTCTACGTCAGCTCGACAGCGGCGTACGGCATCGCCACGTCAGAGGATCACCTGGGTGGTCACCTCGACGACATCGCAGGGCCACTCGTCATCCATGGCGAGACAGGCGAAGCAAACCAGTTGATGGTCAGCGATCGCGAGGCGTCGGTCGGCGATCTCGGCGTGACCTATGACGGCGCGCTGCTGACCGGATTGGCTCCGGCGCCGATCAGTCACGACGTGATCGGTGGAGCGTTCGGCCGAGGGATCACGATCTGGACGTCCGAGCTCGCCGACGAGGTGTCGGTGACCGGCGCGGATCGTTCCACGCAAGCAGGCACGAGGACCCTCACGACGCTGAACACCGGTGACGGCGCTGACGAGGTCACGGTCGAACTGATCGATGGAACCGACGGACCGTTCGTCGTCAACGTCGAGGAGGGCAACGACATCGTCGATGCCGGGGCTTCGTCGTTGGATCTGCTCGTGTTCGGTGGTCTCGGAACCGACGCCCTGACGACCGGCTCCGGTGACGACATCGTCATCGGTGACCTCGCAACGGTGACCACGACCGACGGCGGCACGATCACCGGTGGAGGCGGGCCAGGCGACCGAACCGATGGCGGACTCCAGCCGATCAACCGCATCACGTCTGACCCGTCAGGCGGCGACACCGACACGATCGCAACCGGGGCGGGCACCGACACGGCGTTCGGCGGCACCGGCAACGATGGGATCGCCGGCGGACCCGACGACGACCTCTTGGTCGGGGGTCACTCCGTGGCCGGCGCACCCGATGGAGTCGACACCATCAATGGTGACGGTGGTGACGACCTGATCGCCGGCGACAACGCCAAGCTCGATCTGAGCGGCGCCACCGGCGTGTTCACGCTCTTCGATGTCGAGACGACCTCGACGCCTGCGCCGGCGGGCTCGGGCGCCGGCGACGTGCTGTCAGGTGGTGCCGACGACGATGCCATCTACGGCCAGCAGGGCAATGACGGTCTGTTCGGCGACGGCGGGGACGACATCGTCGAGGGGAACAGCGGCGCCGACACGATTTCCGGTGGCGCCGACCAGGACGATCTGCTCGGGGGCGGCTCAGCCCTCGACGGCGTGCTCGACGACGATCGGGCGTGGACGGTCGGCGCTGTCGGCCTCGCCGACGACAACGACACGATCGACGGCGACGGTGGTGCCGACGTCATCCTCGGCGACAACGGCTGGATCGTGCGCACGTTCCAGCTCGACGGCACGCCGACCACGCTGGCCGACGTCTTCGGTGCACAGAACCCGGTGTACGACGACATGGTCGTGCGCGACGTTCGGGCGACGACGACGATCGAGCCCGACGGATCATTCGGTGCCGACCTGATCCGGGGCGGTGACGGAGCCGACGAGATCCACGGTCAGCTCGACACGACTCGGGTGACCGTCGGCGGCAATGCGATCGCCGGTGACGAACTCCTCGGAGGCCTCGGCGACGATGTGATCATCGGCGACCTCGGTTCGGTCGCCAACGTGCTCGAGGACGGCGCGGCCGAGAGGGCGATCACCGACAACAGTCCGTTCCTCGACGCCGAGCTGCGCACTCAGGGTTCGCTCAGCAGAAACGTGACGCTCTTCCTCCAGCAGGATGGCGATCACGTGGACACGGGAGACGGCTCGGATCTGTCGCAGTTCGGCGCCGAAGGCGACGACGTGATCTTCGGTGGCGACGGAGCCGACAGCATTCACGGCGGCGCCGGCGACGACATCGCCAACGGCGGCAACGGTGTCGACGTGATCTTCGGTGGCGACGGCAACGATGCCCTGTGGGGAGGAGCCGGTGACGACGAACTGTTCGGCGGTCACGACGAGGACTCGATCGATGTCCTTCCCCGGAACTTCACCACCACCACCAAGGGTCGGAACAAGGTCACCCTCGGACCCGACCCAGCAGTCTGGTTCGAGGCTGCGCCGTCCGTCGATGCGCTCGCCGGGCTCGACGTTGCCTACGGCGGCTGGAACAGCGACGAGATGCAAGCCGACGAAAAGGCCAACGGGCCCCAACCGGGCGACCGGCTCGTCGATTGGGCCGGCGCCTACAACCGCTACCTGAGCTGCAGCAACGGTGGCGGCGCCGGCACGTTCCTGCGTGGCGCGTCACCGAGCATTCGGGAATTCATGACAGATCTTGCAGAGGGTCGCGGTGCCATCGACGCATCGGTTGCCGGGAGTTCGGGCTACCGCGAACTCGGCATCGTCGAGATCGCCGACATCACGAACAACACCGGCTCGGTCGGCGGGGGTGAACACGTCGCCTGTCCGTGACGCACTGAACCGCCGGAGCCAGCCTGCTCAGGCGTCCTCAGTGCTCGGTTGGGATACGGTCCGAGGATGCCACGTATCTCTCGAACCCACGACATCGTCCTGTTCGGCGCGACCAGCTTCGTCGGACAGATCCTGACCGCGTACATGGTCGAGCGTCACGGCAGCCACGGCGACGTCACCTGGGCGATGGCGGGACGCAACGCGAACAAACTCGCCGAGGTGGCCGCACAGACCGGCGCCGAGGTCGACCGCATCACCGTCGACGCAGACGATGTCGATGCGCTCGCCGAGATGTGTGCCCACACGAACCTGGTCATCTCCACCGTCGGTCCGTACGCGCTCTACGGCTCGAAGCTCGTTGCCGCGGTCGCCGAGGCCGGCATCGACTACGTGGACCTCACCGGTGAGCCCCAATGGATGCAGCGGATGATCGACCGGTACCAGGACCGGGCCGAGGAGACCGGTGCACGCATCGTCCATGCGTGCGGGTTCGACTCCGTGCCGTCGGACATGGGCGTGTGGTTCCTGCAGCGCGAAGCCCAGGAGCGGTTCGGCGAACCGTGCACGTCGATCAGCATGGGCGTCAAGGGGGCGAAAGGCGGCGCCAGCGGGGGCACGATCGCCTCGATGATGAACATGATGGACGAGGTCTCGGCCGATCCTGGCCTCCGCGAGGTGCTCGCCAACCCGTACTCACTGGCCGCCGACGGTGACCGCACCGGCCCCGACCAGCCCAACGTGACGCTCCCCGAATACGACGACGGGCACGAGTCGTGGCTGGCGCCGTTCGTGATGGCCGCCGCAAACACCCGCATCGTCTTCCGCACCCACTCGCTGCTCGGCCATCCGTGGGGCGACGACTTCACGTACGGCGAGGCGATGCTGATGGGCGACGGCATCGGCGGGCGCACGAAGGCACTCGCGATGAGCGGCGGCATGGGCGGCTTCATGGGAATCGCGGCGTTCGGACCGACTCGTAAGCTGCTCGGGAAGATGCTCCCCGAACCGGGGGAGGGGCCGTCGCCCGAAGCCCAGGAGCAGGGGTATTACGACCTCCGTTTCCACGGTACGACCGCCGGTGGCGACGAGATCATGGTCAAGGTGACCGGCGATCGTGACCCCGGCTACGGCTCGACCGCGAAGATCCTCGCGGAGGCGGCGACGACACTGATGCACAGCGACGCTGCAGGCGGCTGCTGGACGCCTGCGACCGCGCTCGGCGACCCGTTCATCGACGCCCTCGTCGAGCACGCCGGCCTCACGTTCGAAGTGCTGTAGGGCGTCGATCGCAACGGTGGGGGCCCGTCGGTTCGATCATCACGCGCTCTGCGATGGTCGCGGACGCCCGGCGGGCTAGCGTCATGTGCATGGCGTTGCCCAAGGTCTGCGGGATCGAGACCGAGTACGGAATCGTCGTGCGGGGTGCCGACAACAACCCGGTGTCTGCATCGTCGCTGTTGATCAACTCGTACCTCGCGGCGGTCGCGCGTGAACGCAACCGCAGCGAGCAGAACCGTGTCGGCTGGGATTTCGAGGACGAGCAGCCCACGAACGACGCCCGCGGGTACTCCCTCGATCCGGCCCTCGCGCCCGAGGTCGAAACGACACTCGTCAACGCTGTCCTGACCAACGGCGCACGCTTCTACGTCGATCACGCACACCCCGAGATCTCGACCCCAGAGGTTCGCGATGCCCGAGAAGCGCTCGTCTGGGACCGCGCCGCGGACGAAATCGTGCGCTCGGCAATGGTTGCAGCTCGCTCGATGCTGCCCGACGGGGCCGAGATCATCATCCACAAGAACAACTCCGACGGGAAGGGCAACAGCTACGGCTGCCACGAGAACTACCTGCTCGCCCGGGAGCTTCCGTTCGGTCGACTCACCCGCCAGATCACCCCGCACTTCGTGACCCGGCAGGTCTTCACCGGTGCGGGCAAGGTCGGCTGTGAGCTTCCCGGCCGCCCGAACGACGACGTCGACTATCAACTCAGCCAACGCGCCGACTTCTTCGAGGAGGAGATCGGACTCGAGACGACGCTGAAGCGTCCGATCGTGAACACCCGCGACGAACCGCACGCCGACGCCCAGAAGTACCGGCGTCTGCACGTGATCGTCGGCGACGCGAACATGAGCGAGGTCGCCACCTACCTCAAGGTCGGGACGACGGCGATCGTGCTCTCGATGATCGAGGACGACGAACTCGGGGACGACTGGGTCCTCGCGCATCCGGTGCCGGCGATTCGACAGATCAGTCACGATCCGACACTGACGCAGACCGTGCAGCTCATGAACGGCCGTCGGGCCACCGGACTCGAGATCCAGTGGGGGCTGTTCGAACGAGCCCGCAAGTACGAACAGTCGCACGGTCTGGAGTCGGTCGGGGTGGCCGTGGGCGCCGACGTGCTGGATCGGTGGGAAGCACTGCTCACCGGTCTCGAACGTGACCCCGACTCGGTGGCGGACCAGGTCGACTGGGTCGCCAAGCAGCGACTGGTCGCCGGTTTCCAGGAGCGCCACGGTCTCGAACCGGGTTCGGCGAAGCTGAAGGCGATCGACCTGCAATACCACGACATGCGCGTCGACAGGTGCCTTGCGCTACGTGCCGGGCTCGACACCATCATCGACCCCGATGAGGCCATCAGCGCAATGACCGAACCTCCCACGTCGACTCGCGCCTACTTCCGCGGCCGGTGTCTCGACAAGTTCGCTGCCGACATCGTTGCCGCCAACTGGGACTCGCTCGTCTTCGACGTCGGCCGGGATCCGCTCCGCCGTGTTCCGATGATGGAACCGTTGCGCGGGACCGCCGATCACGTTGCTACGTTGATCGACGAGAGCGACACGGCCCGGATCCTGCTGGACCGTCTCGGCGAAACGAACTGAGGAGACCACATGGCAGAGCGTCAGCAGAAGTCGAAACCCACCACGAGTCGCGAGAGCGACACCGTGGAGGAGTCAGCGCCGCCGGTCACCGAGAGCGGCGACAAGCTCAAGGCCGAACTCGATGACCTGCTCGACGAGATCGACGAGGTCCTCGAGACCAATGCCGAGGATTTCGTGAAGTCCTACGTGCAGAAGGGCGGAGAGTGAACGGTGGCAATGCCGTTCTTCGCGCCGGGTGACGACCCCGGCGCAAACTTCCCCGATCTGCTGCGCCGCATCGGACTCGAACCCGCCGCCATCACCGGATCGTTCGACGCGGCGGCGCTCGGTGTCCCGCACGCGACCACCTGCGTGGCGCTGCGCTACGACGGCGGCGTGGTCATGGCCGGCGACCGACGCGCGACCGCCGGCAACCTGATCTCGCACCGGACGATGGAGAAGGTCGTCCAGGCCGACCGACACAGCGGTGTGGCGATCGCCGGGTCGGCGGGTCCAGCGATGGAGATGGTTCGTCTGTTCCAACTCCAACTCGAGCACTACGAAAAGGTCGAGGGCGCGGCGATCAGCCTCGAAGGCAAGGCCAACCAGCTGTCCGCCATGGTGCGCAGCAACCTCCCAGCTGCCATGCAGGGAATGGTCGTCGTGCCGATCTTCGCGGGATACGACCTGCTCAGGTCGACGGGCCGGCTCTGGGACTTCGACGCCACCGGCGGGCGCTACGAAGAACGCGATCACGTCGCGACGGGCTCGGGAAGCCTGCATGCGAGCACCGTCGTCAAGGTCGGCTACCGCAGCGACCTCAGTCGTGACGAGGCGATCGATCTTGCTGCGCGCTCACTGTGGGAGGCCGCTGACGCCGACTCGGCCACGGGCGGCCCCGACGCACTGCGTGGCATCTACCCGGTCGTCGCAGCGATCGATGTCGACGGATGGGTGCGCCTCGACGACGACGACCTCGCCGAGCGATACGCGCGCATCATCCAGGAAGTCAGCGGAAGGGGCGATGCCGCGATGAGCATGCCGTTCTACGTCGCACCCGAACAGATGATGAAGGACCGCGCCGACTACGCGCGGCAAGGGCATCGCCCGTGGGCGTGCGCTCGTGGCGATGCGGTACACCGAGGGCATCGTCATCGTGGCCGAGAACGCGTCGGAGACGCTGCGCAAGGTGAGCGAGATCTACGACCGCATCGCATTCGCAGGCGTCGGCAAGTACAACGAGTTCGATCAGTTGCGCGTCGCCGGGATCCGAGCTGCAGATCTCAAGGGCTTCCAGTACTCGCGCGACGACGTCGACGCCCGCAGCCTGGCCAACAGCTACGCCCAGATGCTCGGCAACATCTTCACCCACGAGATGAAGCCGATGGAGGTCGAGATCCTCGTGGCAGAAGTCGGGCTCGACGGTGCCGGCGATCAGATGTTCCACATCCTGTACGACGGCACCGTGGTCGACGAACGCGACTATGCAGCAATCGGCGGAGACGTCGAGTCGATCGTCACGAGGCTGTCCGAGCACTGGGTCGACGCAATGGATCTGTCCGCAGCCGTCCGCGTCGGCGTTGCTGCGCTGGCCGGCGATGACCGTGACATCCCAGCGGGCGACCTCGAAGTCGCGGTGCTCACGCGGGGCAACGGTCGACGCTGCTTCCACCGGGTTCCCGAGGTCGACCTCGAACCGTTGCTCTCCGACGCGTGAGCGACGCGCCGTGGTCGGGCGACGCATGCGGCCTCGTCGATGCCTTCCGGGCCGGTGATCGGTCGCCGCTCGAAGAGCTCGATGCAACGCTCGCCGCGATCGAGGCCTCGGATCTCAACGCGTTCGCATTCGTGGATGTCGACCGGGCCCGAACAGTGGCCGAGGCGGCTGACGTGTCGCTGCCGTTCGGCGGTGTCCCCACCGGGATCAAAGAGCTCGAGCAGTTGGAGGGTTGGCCGGACACCGAGGCGTCGTTGGTCTTCGCCGACCGCATCGCCGACCACACGAGCGTCCACGTCGCCCGGCTGCTCGCCGGCGGTGCGGTCCCGGTCGGACTCACCACGGCGAGCGAATTCGGCGGTCTCAACGTCAGTGTGACGAGGCTCCACGGCGTCACCCACAACCCGTGGCGGCGCGGCCGATCGGCTGGCGGATCGTCGGGCGGGTCGGCAGCCGCCGTCGCCGGTGGGCTCGTGAGCCTGGCGAGCGGTGGCGACGGAGGAGGGTCGATCCGGATCCCTGCCGGCTACACCGGACTGCTCGGCATGAAGGGCACCTTCGGCCGGATCCCGCGCAGTCCCAACGCCTACAGCCGACCGAACACGGTCGTCCTCGGCAACCTCGCACGGTCGGTGCGGGACGCCGCCCGCTACTTCGACGTCTGCGGAGGTGTGGAGAGCCGTGATCCGACCAGCCTCCCGAAACATCCTGGCTTCGAGGCCGGCCTCGGCAGCCGCGACCTTCGTGGCCGCACGGTGGCCGTCGTCCCCGATCTCGGTGGGGTGACGCTGGACGATGGTGTCGAGGATCACCTCAGGACCCAGGCGGACCTCCTGATCGCCGACGCGGGGCTCGTACGTGTCGACGTCGACGTCGAGCTGCCGAACTTCATCTCGCACTGGATGATGGGAAACACATCGACGTTGCTCGCCGAGCTCGGCGACCGCTGGCCGTCATGTGCCGCAGAGATGACCGACGAGGTCGCCGTCGGGGTGCGGATGTCCCAGTCGCTGTACAACCTGCGCACCGCGGCCCGCGCCGAGCGGCTCCGGATCGAACTCAACGAGAAGATGGCTGCGCTCTTCGATCAGGTCGACTTCGTCATCAGCGCCACCAATCCCGGCCCGGCGTTCCCGGCGGACGCGACGACGAGCAACCCCTCGGGGAGCACGATTCAATCGGCGCTGTCCGGCCCTGCGGGGCGCTTCGCCCTGCGCTCGGCGCTCGGTCTGACCCGCGGGGTGAGCGCACTCGCGACCACACTCCCGAACGCACTCATCGATGCGTTCAGTCAACGCAACGCCGACTTCGTGGCGATGGGCGGACTCACCGTGATCTCCAACGTCTACGGCAACCCGGCGGTCTCGATCCCGGCCGGTACGTTGCACGGGCTCCCGGTCGGACTGCAGGTCCTCACCAAGCATCATCACGATGACCTGCTCTTCGATGTCGCGCTCGTGCAGGAGCAGCAACGCCCGTGGCCCCTCGTCGCGCCCGACGACTCGCTCACAGCGTGAGCCGAGCCTCGATCTCTCCGCTGGTGTTGACGCCGGTCGGCTCGAAACCGACGTCCAGATAGAGCGGTCCGGCGGTCCCCGGGAGGTCGCACCAGCTGATCAGGAGGTCGCCGCGCACCCCACGCCCGAGCCTCGTCCACGGCGAGTTCGATCACCCGTCGGCCGATGCCGCGCCCTTGATGGAGACGGTCGATCATCACCTTCCAGAGGCGCGGCGATGATCGCCCGTCACCCGGCAGGGACATCAGCAGCGCTCCGACGATCTCCGCGTCGGCGACAACCGCGCGGATCCAGGGCCGTCGTGGCGCCTCGCCCGCTCGATCGGGAGCGTGGACGACGGCGAACCAGTCCGAGATCGGCGCCACGAGCCGTCGCTGCGATCGATGGGTGTCGAGCCGCGTGACCGCATCGAGGTTGTGTCCGGCGATCTCGACGAGTCCGACGTCGTCCGGCTCGTGTCGGGCGCGGTCGGTCCAGCGCGCCCACGTGGCCGGCGTCATCCCGTAGAGCACGTTGTCGCTGTTGTGGTGCCCGACCCAGTACGAGTTGCGGGTTCGACCCTCGAACTCCATCCCGATCCGTTCTGCCACGCGGGCCGAGGCGACGTTGTCGGGGTGCATCTCCGCGCCGACCCGGCTGACGTGCAGCACGTCGAAGAGCCATCGCGCCAGCCGCGCTGCAGCGTCGGTCGCCACGTGTTGACCGCGAGCCTCGGGCGCGACCGTGTAGCCGATTTCGGCGCACCGACCCTCGAAGGTGAGGTGGAGGGCGAGATCGCCGACCGGGGTAGCCGTCGTCGCGTCATCGACCGCGAGCTGAAACCAGCCGTCGGACGGAGGGACGCCGTCGAGGTCGACCATCGCGTGCACGAGCGCCGCCGCCGTCTCTCGCGGGTAGGGGACGGGCCAACCCTGCAGTCGTGCGGTGTCGGGGTCATTGCGACGCGACCAGAGCGGCTCGACATCGTCGGGACACATCGGGCGGATCGTCCATCGTCCTGTCCGGACGGGAGCGAAGCGCGGCACGGTCATCGTCACCAGTCTGACCTCACCTGGCCGCATGTGTCGACCAGCTCTGCATCGCCACCACCACGTGCCGAGCGTCTACGGTCCTGTGACGCACAGGACCGGGGGATCACGATGACGTACGCACCGACGGACCGGGCGTTCTACGACGCCGACAGTCACATCATGGAGCTGCCCAACTTCTTGATCGACTACGCCGACGCGTCGATTCGGGACCGGCTTCGCCCGGTGAGCTACGAGGCGTCGCTGGTGACCGACGACGAGGTCGAGGCGATCGTCGCCAACGGGTCGAAACACACCACTGCGCACGTCGAGGCGCAGATCGCACTCGGCGATCGGCTGATCGCCGAGTCGAAGGAGATCCAGGGTCTCGGGGCGTTCGATCGTGACGACCGGTCGGTGGCGCTCGACATGCTCGGGTTCCGCAAGCAGCTCGTCTTCGCCACGCACAGTGTCGCCACGCCGTTCTCTGCGAGCCGGAAGCTCCCCGACGACGTTCGTTACGGCGCAGCCCGCGCCCACAACCGCGCGATCCGCGACTTCTGCGCGAACGACGATCGACTGATGGGGGTCGGTGTGGTCCCGCTCGACAACGCGGACCTCGCGATGCTCGAACTCGAGTTCGCTCTCGGCGCGGGGCTCGATGCGATCTGGGTGCCGCACCACCCGGCGGGCGACCGGTCGCCGGGACATGTCGACCTGTATCCGTTCTGGGAGTGTCTCGCCGAGTCCGGCACACCGTTCGTCCTGCATGTCGGGGGAGCACCGCTCCAACTCGATGCCCGCTGGGCGAACACCGGACGCCCTCCGGCGCGCGACTGGATGGGCGGTGGCGAGAACATCCGCAGCAAGGACATGGCCGTGCTCCACCAGGGTCCGGAGACATTCCTGTCGGTGATGGTCATGGACGGGGTCTTCGAGAAGTTCCCCGCCCTCCGCGGCGCGAGCGTCGAACTCGGTGCAGGCTGGGTGCCCTCGATGCTGGACCGTCTCGACTGGACCGTCAAGGCATGGAAGAAGGTCGACCAATACCTCGCAGAGCTGCAACGGACACCGTCGGAGACGCTGCGAGAGCAAATGGCGTTCACACCGTTCGTCTTCGAAGACGTCGGGGCGTTCATCGACGCCTCTGCCGACGACCTGTATCTGTTCTCCAGCGACTATCCCCATGTCGAAGGTGGCAGAGATCCGATCGGTCGCTTCGAGCAATCGCTCGGTGACCGTGCCCCCGACGTACGGGACCGCTTCTACGCGGAGAACTTCCTGAAGATCTTCCCGCACGCCCGCGTCCACTGAGCCCCGTCCGGAGTATTTGCCTCATCACGTGAGGCGAACAACAGTGAGGACGACGCATCCCCGATGTCGATCATGTTCCTGACCTGACCACTCGCCGTCGGACGGGATCGCCTCTTGCTGACGCAGGTCTTCCGGTACCGGGTTAGGTTGCGTTCGTGGAGCGACGGATCTACGGACTCGAGAACGAGTACGGCGTGACCTGCACGCTCCGCGGTCAGCGTCGACTGAGTCCGGACGAGGTCGCCCGCTACCTGTTCCGCCGTGTCGTCTCGTGGGGCCGCAGCTCGAACGTGTTCCTCCAGAACGGTGCCCGCCTGTACCTCGACGTCGGCTCACACCCCGAGTACGCCACACCGGAGTGCGACTCGATCTACGACGTCGTCGTGCACGACAAGGCGGGGGAGCGGATCCTCGAGCAGCTCGTCGAGTCGGCGGAGCAGCGACTCGCCGAGGAGTCGATCCGCGGCACGATCTACCTGTTCAAGAACAACACCGACTCGGCCGGCAACTCCTACGGCTGTCACGAGAACTACCTCACCAGCCGCGACGACGACCTCGGCCACTATGCCGAAGTGCTCATTCCGTTCCTGGTCTCCCGGCAGATCTACACCGGTTCGGGCAAGGTGTTGCAGACCGCCCGAGGCGCGACGTACTCGATCGCCCAGCGTGCCGAGCACATCTGGGAGGGCGTGTCGTCGGCGACGACCCGCAGCCGTCCGATCATCAACACCCGCGACGAACCCCACGCCGACGCCGAGCGGTATCGGCGGCTCCACGTGATCGTGGGCGACTCGAACATGAGCGAGTACACCGCCTTCGTCAAGGTCGGCGCCGCGGCCTGCATGCTGCGCATGTTGGAGGACCCTCAGGTCGTGTTGCGGGACATGACCCTGGAGAACCCGATTCGGGCGATCCGTGAGATCAGCCATGACATCACCTGCCGTCGCACGGTTCGACTCGCGAACGGTCGGGAGGTGAGTGCGCTCGACATCCAGCGCGAATACCTCGACCGTGCACTGCGTTACGCCGACGCTCAGGGCTTCCCGCCGATGGAACAGCGGGCGCTGGAGATGTGGCAGCACTGCATCGAGACGATCGAGAACGATCCGCTCAAACTCGACCGCGAGGTCGACTGGGTGATCAAGTACAAGTTGCTGCAGGCGTTCCGAGAGCGTCACGACCTGCCGCTCGGCCATGCCCGCGTCCAACTCCTCGACCTGCAGTACCACGACGTCAGCCGGTCTCGGAGTCCGTTCTACAAGCTGCAGGACAGAGGGATGATCGAGCGGATCTGTACCGATGCCGACATCAACACGGCAATCGACACGCCCCCGCAAACGACTCGTGCCCGTCTCCGTGGCGAGTTCGTCAAGCGTGCGAAGGAACGCAAGCGCGACTACACCGTCGACTGGGTGCACCTGAAGCTCAACGACCAGGCACAACGCACCGTGTTGTGCAAAGACCCGTTCAAGAGCCGCGACGAACGTGTCGAACGACTGATCGAAACCCTGTGACCGTGTCCAACGGTCGCCGTGGCGAAGCAGTACCGTGAGGGGTTCGTGACGCTCGACACCGACATCGAACAACCCGAGGAGATCGGCTTCGACGACGACGAACCAGGCTCGGGTGCGCGCGCGCTCGTCGACTGGATCGTCGTCGTCGCCGTCGCACTGAGCGTTGCGTTCCTCGTCCGTGGCTTCGTGCTCGCCCACTTCGTCGTCGACGGCTCATCGATGGACTCGACGCTCACCACCGGTGACCGGGTGTTCGTCAACAAGCTGTCGTATCGGTTGCACGATCCGAACCGCGGCGACGTCGTCGTGCTGCACCAGATCAACGGGGCTGCCGAGCGCGATCTGATCAAGCGGGTCATCGCCCTACCCGGTGAGACGATCGAGATGACGAACTGCGAAGTGCGGATCACCGAGGTCGACGCGCCGGACGCCGACAGCGATGGCCAGCCCGACTCGCGGGTGCTCGACGAGCCGTACCTCGATCCAGATGTCATCTCGGCCACCTGCGGCGGCGACTTCGAGCCCGTGTCCGTGCCCGCCGACCACGTGTTCGTGATGGGCGACAATCGCAGCGGCTCACAGGACAGCCGGGCGATCGGTCCGATCGCGGAGGACGACCTGGTCGGGCGCGCGTTCGTCGTCTTCTGGCCCCGGTCCGACTGGCGCTGGCTCTGATTCGGATCTGATCGACGCCCGACCCGGTCGCGCGTCAGTGCTCAGGCCCCGGGCCGGCCGACGCTGGCCATCGCGTCCATCATCGTGTCGGTGTGATCGCTGTAGACCGCGTCGACGCCCATCCGCAGCGCGCCCTCCAATTGATGGTCGAATTGGAGATCCCAGCTGAAGGCGAGCACGCCGAACCGATGGAACAGCACCACCAGCCCACCGCTCCAGTCGGTGTGGTGCATGTTCATCACGTCGATGCCGAGCTCGGACAGGCGGGCCGCGTGCAACTCGGGCGTGACGGACAGCTTGGCCAGGCGTGTCGAGTGGACCAGGCGGAAGTCGGCAAGGGTGTCACGGCGCCCGACGAGGCGGTCGAGGTCGGGGTCGCACAACCATGTCCGCCGGGCGACGTCGGCGCCCTGGGCACGCACGACCTCGGCAACTGCGTCGTACGCCTCGGGGGTCTTGACGTCGAGCGAGAAGTCGAAACCGATCCCGCACTCGGCGTAGAACTCGGCGAGCGTCGGAATGTGCTCGGGGAGATCGGCGCAAGCGATCTTGGAGATCGGCAGCCGGCGGACACCACGTCGGACCACGCCGTCGTGATCGAGCACCGCAACGCCGTCGGAGGTGACCCAGACGTCGCTCTCGAGGCCGGTTGCGCCGAGGCGTCGGGCCAGCGTGAAGGCCTCGATCGTGTTCTCAGGGGCGTGTGCACGCGCGCCCCGGTGGGCGAAGGCGAGTGGTGGATCGAGGTGTGAGGGGAGCCGTTGCTGCATTCCAGATCATGATGACATGGCCGTAGACTCGCTCGCGTGTTCAATCTGCAAGGCAGCGAGATCATCTTCATCTTGCTGCTTGCTCTCGTGGTGCTCGGACCCGAGAAGTTGCCGGGGGCCATCAAGCGAGCGATGCAGACCTACGCCGAGCTCCGCAAACTCGGCACAGGCTTCCAGCAGGAGTTCAAGTCCGCGATCGATCAACCGCTGCGGGAGATGCGAGAGACCGCCGAACTGATCAAGGACCAGGTCGACCCGAAGAAGTTCGCCGAGGATGCCGAACAGGCCGCCGCCGCAGCCGACCGTGCCGACGCCGAACTCTTCGCCGCGCGCAATCCCGCCACAGCCGATGCGGCCGGTGACGGTGGCGGAACCGATGCCGACGTGGAAGCCGACGCCTTCGATGATCCGTTCGACGATCCGACCGACAGCCCGACCGACGACGTCGGCGAGCCGATCGACGCGGTCGTCGACGATTCGCCGAGTGCCGTCGACGGCGGGGATGATCCTGTCGAGGTCATCACGCCGACATCGATCTGCGACGATGTCGACGCCATCACCGACGAGCCGATGGAGGAGAGCGCATGACCGCAACGGCCACGCAGCCCGACACCATGACGCTCACCGAGCATCTCGCGGAGTTGCGGACGCGGATCATCCGCTCGGCGCTTGCCGTCGTCATCGGTGCTGTCCTGATCATCGCGTTCTACGACCAGGTGCTGACGTTCCTCGCGCAGCCCTACAACGACCTCTGCGACGCAAAGCCGGAGTCGTTCTGTCCACCAGCGGATCAGCGGTTGAACGCGTTCAGCCCGACCGAAGGGTTCGCGGCCCGGATGCGGATCGGGATGTACGGTGGGATCATCCTCGCGTTGCCGGTCATCCTCTGGCAGATCTGGCGGTTCGTGGTGCCGGCGCTCGAGGCCAAGGAGAAGAAGTACGCGATTCCCTTCGTGCTGTCGTCGGTCGTCCTGTTCTGTGCCGGTGGCGCCATGGCGTACTACACGGTCGGTCGTGCGCTCGAGTTCCTGATTTCGTGGTCCGGCGACAGCGTCAACCAGGTCTTCGGGATCGAGAAGTACATCAACCTCGTCGGACTGATGATCTTTGCGTTCGGCATCGGATTCCTCCTCCCCGTGCTGCTCGTCTTCTTGCAGTTGGTCAATGTGGTCACACCGCGGACCCTGCTCGGCGCCTGGCGGTATGCGATCGTGGCGATCTTTGCGCTGGCCGCGGTGATCACGCCGTCGGGTGACCCGATCACGCTGATGATGCTCGCCTCGCCGATGGTCCTGCTGTACTTCCTGGCGGTCCTGATCGGCTACATCGTCGGTCGCCGCCGGGCCCGCGCAGCTGCCTGAGCGTGCGGTGACCGTGCGCCCTGACCGCAGCGAGCTGCTCGCCTGGCTGCCGTTCGCTCCCGATCGCTTCCAGACCGAGGCCTTCGATGCGCTCGACGCGGGGCGCAACGTCGTCGTCGCCGCACCGACCGGAAGTGGCAAGACCGTGGTCGCCGAGTACGGCATCGCCGCCGACCGGGTCGACGGGCGCCGATCGTTCTACACGGCACCGATCAAGGCGCTCTCCAACCAGAAGTATCGCGACCTCGTCGAGATCCACGGCGAGGACGCTGTGGGCCTGCTGACCGGCGACAACTCGATCAACGGCGACGCGCCGATCGTCGTGATGACCACCGAAGTGTTGCGCAACATGATCTATGCAGGACGTGATCTGCGTGACCTCGGAACCGTGGTCGTCGACGAGGTGCACTTCCTCCAGGACACGTACCGCGGTCCCGTCTGGGAAGAGGTGATCATCCATCTGCCCCACCACGTTCGCCTGATCGCCCTCTCGGCGACGGTCAGCAACGTCGCCGAGCTCGCGGACTGGATCGGTACCGTCCGAGGCCCGACCGAGGCCATCGTGGAACGCCAGCGGCCAGTCGAACTGTCGAACAAGTACCTGGTCGCCGACCGTGACGAGAACCGCCTCCACCTGCTCGAGATGTTCATCGGCGGTGGCCTCAACCGCGATGCGCTGCGCCTCGACGAGTCGGCAGCCCGCCGCAGGCCCGCGGCGCGACGACCGTCGAGGCGGCGACTCGCGACGCTCGGCCGGGTCGGGTGGGCGGCGACTCGCGACGCCGGGTCGGATCGACACGGTGCAGCTGCTCGACGATCGCGGCTTGTTGCCGGCGATCTTCTTCATCTTCAGCCGCGCTCAGTGCGACGAAGCCGCCAAGTCGTGTGTCGACGCCGGACTCGTCCTCAGCAGCGATGCCGAGCGTGCCGCGGTCCGCGTCATCGTCGAGCAACGCTTGGCCGGGCTCGATCCGGACGATCTCGAGGTGCTCGGATACGAACGTTTCGTCCGTCAACTCGAGGCGGGCGTCGCCGCGCACCATGCCGGAATGGTGCCGGCGATGAAGGAGGTCGTCGAAGCGTGCTTCATCGCCGGGCTCGTGAAGGTCGTGTTCGCCACCGAGACGCTCGCGGTCGGGATCAACATGCCGGCCCGCTCGGTCGTCATCGAGAAGCTCACGAAGTTCACCGGTGATCACCACGAACAGCTGACCCCTGGTCAGTACACGCAGCTCACGGGCCGTGCCGGTCGACGTGGGCTCGACGAGACCGGCGACGCCATCGTCTTGTGGTCGCCGTGGGTGCGTTTCGACGAGGCGGCGCAGCTCGCGTCGAGTTCGTCGTTCCACCTTCGCTCGGTCTTCCGGCCCACCTACAACATGGCGGCGAACCTGATTCGCACACACACCGCGACGGAGTCACATCGTCTGCTCAACCTGTCGTTCGCACAGTTCCAGGCCGATCGGGACGTCGTGCAGATCGAGGCACGGCTCGAACGCAAGCGCACCACGCTCGCCGAGAAGCGGGCCGAGGCGGAGAGCCCGTACGGCGACATCGGCGAGTACCGACAGCTTCGTCGAGCCGAATCCGACGACCGCCAGCAGCGACGTCACGCATCGGCCGGCCAGATGCGAGGCGCCATGGCGAAGCTCAAGCCCGGCACGATCATCAGGGTCTCCAAGGGCAACTTCCGAGGCCCGGTCGCCGTCGTCGCCACAGCGCATCGAAAGACGGGTGTCCGGTTGACCGTGATCACCAAGGGTGAGGACGTCCTCCAGATCGACGGGGAGGATCTCGTCGATCTCCCGGAACCGGTCGGATCGATCAAGCTTCCGCCGAACTTCGGTCCTCAACGCAAGGGATACCGACGCGATGTGGCCAAGCGACTTCGCACGGCTGCGATCGGCTCCGACGGCGCGGGACGCCGTGAACAGCGCCAGCCCGCTCGCAGCGTGCAGGCCGACGAGCTCGATGTCGCCCGGGACCCGGACTTGCGCCGACGTCTCGAGGCTGCCGCACGTGCCGATCGACTGATGCAGGAGATCGATCGGCTCCAGGAGCGTGTCGATGACAAGAACCAGTCGCTCGGGCAGGAGTTCGACCGGGTGCTGGAGTTGCTCGACGCGTACGGGTACGCCGACACCGCTGCATGGGAGTTGACCGCCGACGGGGAGATGCTCGCCGGCATCTTCCACGAGACGGATCTGCTCGTGGCCGAGATGCTCCGCGGTGGAGTCCTCGACGGTCTCGGCGCGGCCGATCTCGCGGCGATCGTGTCCTGCGTCGTGTACGAACACCGCAGCCCCGAACCGCCTGCTGCTCCCTGGTTCTCGTCGCGGGAGGTGCAAGGTCGCTGGAGACAGCTCGAGGCGCTGAGCGCCGATCTCCGGGCACGGGAGCGATCGGTCGGGCTCGGTGAGCATCGTCCTCCCGATCCGACGTTTGCCGCGGTGGCACATGCATGGGTCGCCGGCGAGGGCTTCGCGGAGATCGTCGACGAGGAGGAGCTCACCGGGGGTGACTTCGTCCGCACGATGAAACAGCTGATCGACCTGCTGCGCCAGGTCGCCACGGTCGCTGGGGACTCCGGCGTACGGCGTGCCGCGGCGAGCGCGGTCGATGGCGCACGGCGAGGTGTGGTTCTCGACGGATCGGTGTCGGGGTGACGATCTCGAAGGGCGTCGACTGGGGGCGCCCGGTCGCTCGCCCCGACGACCTCAGGATCGCACCGACCGACGCGGCGCTTGCCGCGCTGCTGAGCGATGGGAGCGGATTGCCGTGCGCTGCATCGGGCGGTGACCTGTTCCGCACGATGGGGTCACGTCCGGTCGGCGATCGCGCCGAGTTGATGGCCTGTCCGGTCGATCTGGTCGATGTGACGCTCGACGGGGGAGTGGCGACCGTCGCCGTGGCGCACGTGGTGGCGAGGCTGTCCGCCATGCGGGGCGGACCCTGGCGCGGCCCGATCCTGGCCGTGATGAATGCGGAGTTCATCGGATCCTTCGACGTGGCGCCTCGCGGTCACCCGAACGACGGTCGCGTCGAGACGTTCCGTGTTGCCGACGACATGTCCGTACGGCAGCGATGGGAGTTGCGCCGTCGCCTCCGGAGCGCAACGCACCTGCCGCATCCGCAGATCACCACGCGCTCGGTTCGGACCGCCACCTACGCCTTCGACACGGCGGTGCGGGTGACCGCCGACGGCGTCGACCTCGGATCGGCACGGTCCGTCGCCGTCACCGTGCGCCCTGACGCGGCGGTCGTTCACTCGTGATTCGCGAGACCCCAGCTCACGGCACCCGCACGATCACCGGCCGAGCGGCGCCGGGGTCGTAGAGTCTGATCCCGTGGCTGTGTACGTTCCCGAGTCATTCACCTCGGACGAAGCCGACGTCCTTCGGCGGTATTTCACCAATCTCGACGGACCCGTCTTTGCGTTGGTCAACCTGCCCGAGGTGGTGAAGGGTGCCTTGTTCGCCCGCTACAGCCGGAGCCCCAAGTCGCTCCGTCGACTCTTCCTCGACGAGTTCGTCGGGGACCTCGACATCCGTGGCGACCAGTCGATCGATGCGACCATCGGGCTCGATCGTGCCGAGCAGCTCTACGAGCGAGTGTTCTTCGACTACGGCGACGATTCGGTGGCACAGCTCGGCGGCGTGCACCTGGCCTGTGAACAAGCGTCGAATCTGCTCACGAAAGTGCTCGAGTGGGGGCGGTTGATGAGCTACCTCGAGCAGAGCACGCGGTACATCGCATACGACAGCCGGCTCGGCGGCCGCTACCGATACCACCGCGATCCCGCGATCCTCGCGGGTCCGCTCGGCACGCGCTACGTCGGGGACCTCGACCGCGTCTTCGATGCGTACAGCCAGTGCGCCGAGTTCGTCACCGACCACGTGCGTGCCACGGTCGAGCGCGGTCCTGACGACAGCGAATTCGTGTACCGCACGGCCACACGGGCGAAAGCGCTCGATGCCGTTCGTGGCATGCTTCCCGCCGCCGCCACGTCGAACGTCGGCATCTACGGCACCGGTCAGGCGTTCGAGGCACTCCTGTTGCGGATGCGATCCCACCAGCTCCCCGAAGCACGAACGTACGCCGATCTCATGTTGCACGAGTTGCGCAAGGTCATCCCCAGCTTCCTGCGCCGGGTCGACATCGCCGAGCGTGGCGGTGAGTGGAGCGACTATCTCGCCGACACCCGCGACCGATCGGGTGAGGTCGTCGCCGACCTGCTCGGCGGAACCCCGGTCGAGCCGAGCGCCGAGGTGACCCTCGTCGACTTCGACCCCGACGCCGAAGACAACATCCTGGCTGCGATCTGCTACCCGCACTCGTCGCTGCCCGAGTCGCAGATCCTCGACAGAGTGCGCGGATTCGGTGCAGACGAACGCGTCTCGCTGCTCAAGGCATACATCGGCGAGCGCAAGAACCGCCGACACAAGCCAGGGCGCGCGTTCGAGCGCAGCTTCTACCGATTCGACGTGCTCAGCGATTACGGCGCCTTCCGCGACATGCAGCGACACCGGATGCTGACGATCGAGTGGCAGAAGCTCACACCCAACCACGGCTACACCCGACCCGAGTTGGTCGAGGAGGCCGGTGTCGGGGCGCTGTTCGACGAGACGATGCAACGATCGGCTGCGCTGCACGACGACTTGTTCGACACGTATCCGCAGCAGGCGTCGTACGCCGTGTCGATGGCGTATCGCATGCGGTACAACATGCAGTTCAACGTCCGCGAGGCATTTCACATGCTCGAGCTTCGATCCTCACCCCAGGGTCACCCGTCGTACCGTCGAGTGGCGCTCGACATGCATCGTCTCATCGCGGAGCAGGCAGGCCACCGTGCGCTGGCCGAAGCGATGTCCTTCATGACCACCGAAGCGCCCGAACTCGAACGCCTCGAATCGGAACGTCGTGCCGAGGCGCGACGCGGCCCGACGACGTAGTTGTGACGGGTGTCACTACCTTGCCCTCCGACGCCCGGCATGCGGTTGCGTATGCTCCGCCGGACCGACCCTGCGTCCGCACGGGTGGCCCGCATGCGACACGACGATTGAGCGATCACGAGCAACATGGCTGACGACGAAATTCTCGACGACGACACCGACGAAGAAGCAGACGACGACGCGGTCGATGATCCCGACGAGGAGGAGCTCGACGAGGACCTCGACGACCTGCCGGTCGACGACGATGACGACGACGATGTCGTCGATGACGACGACGAAGATGACGACGACGCCGCCGAAACGCCCCGGACCAAACGCAAGAAGCGCAAGGACGACGACGACGACGACGACGACGATCTCGTCGACGACGACGACGTCGAGGAGGATCTCGACAAGATCCTGAAAGACCGTCTTGTCGCCAAGGATGATGACGACGACGAGGACGACGACGACGAGGACGAGGCCCCGGGAGACACCCGCGGCGAGGGGGCCGAACGACTGCAGCCGAAGCAGCAGAACGAACAGTTGTGCACATCGTGTTTCCTGCTCGTCAAGTCGTCCGCCCCGAACTGTCCTGTCGGTGACGACGATTGTCCGATCTTCTCCTGATTCGGCTCGTCCGATGACTGGACCCGACGACCCGCCCGATCCGGCGGCCGTGATGCGCGCCGCGGTGGACGTTCTGGTCTTCGCCCCGCTCGGGCTCGGCGTGAAGTTGGTCGAAGACACGCCGGCCGCGCTCGGCAAGGCGCGGCGAGAGTTGTCCAACGCACGCTTCATCGGTCGCTTCGCGGTCGACAAGGGGATCGCGCAGGTTCGCTCCCGACTCCAACCGGAGGCACCGTCCACGGTGACCGGCACCCGCGAGCCCACCGTGGTCGCGGCGGCGCCTTCGGACGTTGTCGACAGCGCGACGGTCGACCGATCGTGTGATGTGTCGGCGGACGATCTCGCACTTCCCGACTACGACACCCTGCCGGCGATCGACGTCGTCGCCAAGCTCGAGACGCTCGGTGCGGATGAACGGCTGGCGATCGAACGCTACGAGTTGGCCAATCGCCAGCGACGGACCGTGCTGGGCAAGCTGGCGCAGTTGGCCGATCGATGATCGATCCCGACGTCCGTCAGGTCGACTCCCGCAGCGGTGACGATCTGGCGCAGTTGACGTTGCTGGAGCGTGAAGCTCGAGCTGCCCTCGTCGGTGAGCGGGGCGGTGACCGCTGGCTGGTGGAGCATCCCGAGGTTGGCTTGGACTGGCCGGATCGGTGCCAGGCCGACGGTGTCGACGTGTTGGTCGCTCACATCGGCGAAGTGGTGGTCGGCTATCTCGTGGGAGTTCTCGGCGACGACCGGATCATCCGCGTCGACCAGGTCTGGGTCACGCCGCTCGCGCGGAGAACGGCTTCGGTGATGCGCTGCTCGCACTCGCGATCGAACGTGCCACGTCCAACGGCGCAGTCGCCGTCCAGGGCGAGTCGTTGCCGGGGGATCGGCACACGAAGAACCTCTACGAGCGAGCCGGGATCGTGGCCCGGCTCATCACCACCTATCGCGAATTCTGACCGTCAGCGACCGGTCCACTGCGGCGCGCGCTTCTCGATGAACGCCGTGAGACCCTCGTTCAGGTCCTCCGACGACATCACTGCGCCCATCGCCGAATTCGTCATCTTCTTGAGCGTGTCGTCGTCCTCGTAGCCGCTCGCCAGGACCACCTTCCGGCTCTCCCACACGGCGAGCGGCGCGTTTGCGGTGATCTGGGCCGCGAGGCGCATCGCCTCGTCGGTCGCTTCGCCAGGCTCGACGAGACGAGACACGAGTCCCAGTTCGTACGCACGTGCCGCGGGGATCGGCTCACCGGTCAGGATCGCTTCCATCGCGGCCGACTTGCCGATCGCCCGTGGCAGACGGAACAGACCGCCGGCACCGGCAACGAGGTTGCGCTTGACCTCGGCGAGGCCGAATGCCGATCGCGTGGTCGCCACGACCAGGTCGGCCGCCAGAACGATCTCGCAGCCACCTGCCGTCGCAAGGCCGTCGACGGCAACGATGACGGGCTTCTTGCGTTCGCGGTACACGAACCCGGCGAAATTGCCGCGAGCGGTGCTGAGCCGTGCGCCGTCGCCGCTGTTCAGGGCCTTCAGGTCGGCACCTGCGCAGAACACCGGGTTCGACTGACCCTCGGTGTTGGCCTGGAGCACACCGATCCAGATCTCGTTGTCGGCCTCCATCTGATCGATGGCCGACTCCATGGCCTCGGCGACATCGCCGTTGACCGCGTTGCGCGCCCTCGGGGCGGTTGAGGGTGATGAGCGCAACGCGCCCGCGGGTCTCGTAGGTGACGATGTCAGACATGACCGTCGAGCGTAGGACTCGATCCCGAAAGAGAACGAATCACGCTCGACGCTCAGGCCTCGTCTGGATTGCCGTCGGTCGGGGCGTCGGTGGCGGGTGACGTCGGCGCAGCCGACGGCACGTCCTCGGTCGAGGCGTCCCGCACCGCCGGTACCTCGGCGGGAGCTGAGGTCGCAGCGGTCTCCTCGACCGTCGATTCGCTGACCGTCGACTCCGTTGATGCAGATGTCTGCTCCCCGGCGGCCGCGTCGTTCGTCGGCTCGTCCGCGGCGACCGCGTCCTTGCTCGCCTTGTCCTTGCTCGGCTTGTCCTTCTGTGGGTGGCTCTCGGAGCGCTCGTCCTTCGTCCGCGTGGGCTTCGGGCTCCGATCGGAGCGCTTGTCGCCGCCCTCGCCGCGGTCCCGGGTGTCGCGTCGTTCCGACTTCTTGCGCTTGTCGTTGCGTGGGCCAGGACGCAGCGGCTTGGGTCGGGGTGCGCCGGCCGGCACCTCCACGCCGAGCAGCGCCGCGATCTGCGGCAACAGCGGACCGAGCCGCAAGGCGGTCTTGCGGAGATCGTCGGTGATCGTCGTCGGCGGCTCGGCAGGGGTCACGAGCGCCCTCACGGGAGAGAAGGCGGCTGCTTCCATCACAGCTGCCCAGCGATCGGAGGAGTCGTCGGCCGTGAGGCCGGCCGTGGCAGCAGCGCCGAGCTTGCGGGCGAGTTCGGGCGGGAACATCACGCCGGCCTTGGGCGGTTGCGACGAGAGCCGAAGCGCCCGAATGGAGCGTCCGACGGTGAGTGCCGCATCCACGTCTTCGAGCCAGAGCTTGAGTTCGTGTTCCTGCTTCTTGACGAGGTCCGCCTTCAACTTCACGGCGAGCTCGCGGGTCGACTCGTCGCGGGCGACGATCGGATCGTCGCTCGCCGCAACCACGCTGCGCAGATCACGCAGGTCGAGATGCTCCATCTGCCGCTGCGTCGCTTCGGCTCGATCGAGCCAATCGGCCACGCGGAGCTTCGGCATCAGGCCCTCGGCCATCTTCAGCACACTCTGCTCGGGCATGGTCGGCTTGCCCTCGGCGGCGAGCTTCTTGTTGTCCTCGGCGAGGCGGGACCGCACGGCAGCCATGCCCTGGATCGCGAGTTCGGCGATCGGACGTTGCTCCTCGGGGATCTCGGCGAGGACCTCGTTGCGACGGGCCTTGCCAGGGCGAAGGCGCTTCGGCTTGGGACGTTGAGGGACTTCGGGCGGCGGATCGAAGTGGGGAACGGCGCGGTCCACGTCGGTCGCCACGCCCTTCGCCGCCACCATCGCGTCCACCGTCACGTCCGCGGGAATCGCCGTCGCGGCCGCGTCCGTCGCCACGACCACCGCGGTCGTCACGGCGGCCTCGCTTGCCGTCGCGCCCGTTCGCGTCCGCCGCGGTCGCCGCGGTCGTTTCGGTCTCGCTTGGCGCGGGTCTCGATCACTGCCTGGAAGTTCTCTTCCACCGGGAGCAGCTCCAGGAGCTCGGGGGCCGCCTTGTCGCGTCCCCTGACCACCGACTTCACCTCGATGCCATCGAGCTCTTGTTCGACGTCGACCTTCAGCTCGTCACCGACCTTCGCGCCGTCGGGGAGGAGTCCCCCGTCAAGCACGCCTTTCGGCACACGGGCTCCGGCTGCACGCCATGTCCAAGAGCCGTCGGCGAGCGCGCTCGTCAGCTCGATGTCAATCCTGCGGGGCATAGACGTCAAAGGTACCGGTTCGCGGTGGGAGAAACGATGTCGATACGGTGCCGCCGTGGCCATCTACGCGCTCGGGGGATCAGGAACCGTCGATCAGTGGCGAGGCGTTCGTGCACCCTGAGGCGACGATCATCGGATCGGTGACGATCGGTGCACTGTCGTCGGTGTGGCCGGGAGCCGTCATCCGGGGTGACGGTGGTGAGATCCGCATCGGCGACCGTACGAGCGTCCAGGACAACGCCGTGCTGCACACCACGCCGGAGTCACCCACCATCGTCGGCAACGACTGCGTGCTCGGCCACCTGATCCACCTCGAGGGCTGCACGATCGAGGACCATGTCCTGATCGGTAATGCCTCGATGGTCCTGCACCGGTGTGTGATCCGGACCGGGTCGATCGTCGCGGCCAATGCGGTGGTCCTGAACGACACCGAGGTGCCCAGCGGAGCGATCGCTGTCGGGACGCCTGCCGTGATCAAAGAGGGCAGAGCCCGGCGCGAGGACATCGATCGAGGTACCGCGGAGTACGCCCGGCGAGCGCTGCAATATCGGCACCGCGCTCCGTCGCCTCGACTGACGCCGAGGGGGCTCGCCGCCGGGTTCAGTGAGCGTCGAGCAGCGTGCGGACCGCAGCGCGACGGGGCAGCGACGGGACGGCGCCCTCGATGGTGGTCGCCAGTGCTCCCGCTGCGTTGGCCCAGCGCACCGCCGTGGACAGGTCGTCGCCGGCTGCAAGGCGCGCGGCAAGGTTGCCGCAGAACGCGTCACCTGCGCCCGTCGTGTCGATCGGTACGACCGGCATCGGTGGGTACGCGGAGACAGTGCCCGGACGATTGATCCGGACGCCGTTGGCTCCGAGCGTCGTCACGACGGTGTCGACACCGTCGTCGAGAAGCTGCTGAAATCCTCCGAGTACGATGACCTCGTGTTCGTTCGGCACGATCAATGTCGACGCGGCGATCGTCGAGTCCGGGAGGTCAGCGGCGGGTGCCGGGTTGAGGATCGTGGTCGAACCACGCGCCCTCGCTGCGGTGAACGCCGCATCCACGGTCCCGATGGGCACCTCGAGCTGGGCGAGGACGACCGTCCCCGTGGGGGCACCGTCGAGCGGCCATCGGACCTCGGCGTTGGCTCCCGCCACCACGACGATCGAGTTCTCGGCGTGCTCGTCGACGGCGATCAGCGCGCGACCGGTCGTCACGTCGGGGACGGTGAGCAGCCATCGATCGTCGATCCCTTCGGTGCGCACGACGTCGCGGAACCGATGGCCGGCCTCGTCGTCTCCGACAGCGCCGACGAATGCGACCGACGCTCCGCACCGGGCCGCGGCGACGGCTTGGTTCAGCCCCTTGCCGCCGGGAAACTCGCGGTAGTCCGTTCCGGCGACCGTCTCACCGGCGCCTGGCAGGCGCTGTGTGCGAGCGACGAGATCGAGATTGAGACTGCCGACGACGACGACGTCGAACGTGTCAGCTCGCGCGGGCCCGGACACCGATGGGTGCGATCAGGCGGAATCCTGCAGCGTGGCGCTCGTCCTCGGACTCGCCACCCCAGAATCCGTACTCGTGATGGTCGCGGGCGAACTCCATGCACTGCGTGCGCACCGAGCATCCGGCGCAGATCGACTCGGCCGCAGCTTCTCGACGCTCCCGGGCTTGCGGCCGTTCGGCCGCAGTCGGAAAGAAGAGATGGGTGAGCCCTTTGCAGGCTCCGTCGCTCATCCAGTCGTCAGCTTCGATCAACGCGGCTGGCAGGTCGATGGTCGTCATGTACTCGTTCCCCTCGAGTGTTTCCGACGGTCGATCTCCCCAGGTCGGCTGTCTCGTCGGGCGGTGCGAGGAGGACAGTAAACGAAATCAACCGCTCAGTCAATTGTCGTCTGCAACCTTTCTCAGCTCGTTTCGATCATGGCGCCCGACATCGTCCGCAACCCCCGCTGCGAACCGTTCGACGTCACCATCGGTGGTGTCCCATGCCGTCATCCAGCGGACCTGATCGATCGTCACATCCCAGTCCCAGAAGAAGCACCAGGTGCGCAGCGGCTCGATCCACTCGGCGGGCAGCCGGGAAACAGGCTGTTGACCTGGGGGGTCGGGCCGACATCGACGCCGGGGAGCTCGGCGACGAGTTCGTGGAGATGCGTGGCCATCGAATTGGAGTGCCGGCCGAGTTCGATCCACAGGTCGTCGTGGAGCAGCGCGTTGAGCTGTGCCGAGAGATAGCGCATCTTCGACGGCAGTTGCGTCACCTGCTTGCGGACGTACTCCGAGCCGACCGCCAGATCCGAATCGAGGAAGACGACCGCCTCGGCGCCGAACGCACCGTTCTTCGTGCCGCCGAAGCTCACGACGTCGACGCCGGCATCGATCGTGAAGCTGCGCAGCGCTTCGGCGTCGCCGCCGAGTGCGGCGGTGGCGTTGGCGATACGGGCACCGTCGAGGTGCACGAGCATGCCCATCCGATGTGCCGTGTCGCAGACCGCAGCGATTTCCGCCGGTGTGTACAGCGTGCCCAACTCGGTGGGTTGGGTGATCGACACGATGCCTGGCTGCACATGGTGCTGGACGCCTTGCAGATGACCGACGCTCTCGATCATCTCCGGGGTGATCTTCGCGTCGGGGGAGGGGAGCTCGATCAGCTTCGTGCCGAGCACCCGTTCGGGCGCACCTGTCTCGTCGGCGGCGATGTGCGACCAGTTGGTGCACACGATTGCGTGGTGGGGCCCGCGCAGCGATCCCATCATGGTGGCGAGCGCGGCGACGTTGGCTCCCGTCCCGTTGAAGCACACCCGGGTGACGACCTCCGCCGCGAACAGGTCACGGAACCGGGCCTCGCACTCCCGAGTGTGGTCGTCGGCGCCGTACGCCAGTGCATGGCCTGCATTCGCGGCGATGACCGCCTCGACGACAGCGGGGTGGGCGCCGGCCGCGTTGTCGCTGGCGAACGCTCGGTCGGGTGCGGGGGGCAGATCGATCACGTCGACGATTCTGGCAGGCCGTCACCGTTCTCACCGGGCTCGCGCCGGTGACCGATGCCCCAAAACGACCGGCTACGAACCTCAGCGGTGCGAATCGGTCGGTCCACTATGATTTCGTCATGACGGAATCGGAGAGGTCGGACAACCGGCCGGGGGAGCGGTGTCGATGGTGTCGGCGCGTGCTGGAGCCGCGATCGGGCCCGGGACGGCCCCGCGAGTTCTGCAGTCAGCGGTGCCGGCAATGGGACTGGGTCTCGCGCCAGCGTGCTGCCGACCTGGCGTTGGGTGCGAATGAGATCGTGATCCGTCGTGACGAACTCGACCGCTTGCACGACGACCTCTACATGCTTGCGTGTGCGGTGGACGACACCGAGCGTGACCTCGCCGAACGGGGTCCGCTGAGCAACCGCGAGCTCAACGCCGCCCTCGACTGGCTGCTCCAGAGCGCCCGACCGCTTCGCGATCGCGAACTCTCGGCGGCCACCCCCACCCCCGACAAATCGTCATGACGAAATAGTCCGCGCCTCGGTGGGCGAGTGGCTCTGCCGACTCACGCGACGACATCTCGGCGGATCGTGACGGCGGCCGTCACGATCCGCTGGGAGTTCGGGTGCGAGCCGGCGGCGGCGTCCGCTGAGGTGGAGGGAACGTCGGCGGCTGCTCGAGTCGACGCAGCGTGGACAGCGTCAGCCGACTGGCGTGGCACTCGTGAGGGCAGCGAGTGCATGATCGGCGGTCCGCAGAGGCGACTCCCGTGGTGAAGCCACCTCCGACGCCGTTCCTGCGGAACGCCGATAATGTCCGTTATGTCAATTCAACGTAACTGAATGGACATCTCCTCAAGAATCCGTCATAGTGGTGTCGGCGAACCCCGCCCCTGGCTCTGAGCTGGGGTGATTTGGATTCACCACGGCATTCGTCGAGTCGTGGGCTCGAATTCGAATGTCTCGACCTCCAGTTGAGATTTGAGTCGTAGTGGCGGTCAACCGATCTCTTCTTCATGCAGGAGGCCCGACGTCCATGACTTCACTCACTCCGCAGCAACCCTCCGGTGCTGCTCCGCGATCGCTACGTCAGCTGATGATTCGCACGGCGTGCGCGTCGGCGGTGGTGGTTCTCGGATGGTCCGCGAGCTCTGCCCCGGCGTCGGCAGCACCCAGTTCATCGGTCGAGGCACCGTTGGTGCAGTCCGGCTTCGTCGGACTCCGTGTCGGGTCCCAGGGCGGCGATGTGACGTCGCTGCAACGCGCGCTCATCGCCGCCGGGATCAACGTGCCCGGTGGTGCCGACGGCGTGTTCGGGCCCGCCACGCGACGAGCGGTCGTCGATTTCCAGACCGCACGCGGCTTGCCTGCCACCGGTGAGGTCGATCAGGCCACCTCGAACGCATTGTCGTCGAGCGGGTCCGGATCGGGTTCGAGTGCGTCGGGCTACGTCGGGCTCGCCCAGGGTGCCCGAGGTGACGCGGTGAAGGAAGTCCAGCGGCGCCTGCAGGCCACAGGCGTGTTCGTCGCCGGTGGCGCCGACGGCGTGTACGGCACAGCAACGACGCGCGCGGTCATGCAGTTCCAGCGATGGAACGGGTTGTCGCCGACCGGCGGCATCGATGCCCAGACCGCGACAGCCCTCGGCCTCGGTACGTCCGGCGGCGCGTCGACGCCGGCGCCGACCACTCCAACCGCTCCCGCGAGCAGCAATCCCTACGTCGGTCTGCGGCAGGGCGCGCGTGGTGACAAGGTCAAAGATCTCCAGGTCGCGCTCCAGGGCACCGGCGTCGTGGTCCGTGGTGGCGCCGACGGCGTCTTCGGCACTGCCACGACCACGGCGCTCAAGGCGTTCCAGAAGGTCAACGGACTTGCCGAGACCGGAGTGCTGACCGAGCGTGGCGCACAGATCCTGAACCTGGGAACCGGCAGCTCGTCCGCTCCCCCTCCGGCAGCCAACCCGTATCGCGGCCTCACGGTCGGCGCACGTGGGAACGCCGTCAAGGACGTCCAGCAGGCGCTCATCACCGCCGGTGTGACCGTCCGCGGCGGCGCCGACGGCGTGTTCGGCAACGCCACGAAGACGGCGCTCGTGTCGTACCAGACGTCGGTCGGCGCTCCCGCCGACGGCAGGGTGAATCAGACGACGATCGACAAGCTCGGCCTCGGTTCGAGTCGGGGACCGGTTCCCTTCGCCGGCAGCACCCCGCCGGCCACCACTCCCCCGCCGGCGCCGACGAGCAACCCATATGTGGGCCTCACGGTCGGCGCTCGAGGCCCGATGGTCGCAGAGTTGCAGCGGGCGCTGCAGAACACCGGACTGGTCGTGCGGGGCGGCGCCGACGGCGTGTTCGGCACTGCCACCAAGACCGCACTCCAGGCGTTCCAGAGGGTCAACGGCATCCCGCAAACGGGTGTCACGACCGAGCGCGGCGTCCAGCTGCTGTCGCTGGGTTCGGGCGGCGGCCAAGGCGCCGCCAACCCGAACTCGGGTGGCGGCAGCGTGGTGCTCGCCCGTTTCCCGGTCCAGGGTCGGTGCTTCTTCGGCGACACATGGGGTGCAGCCCGCAGTGGTGGACGCACCCATGAGGGCGTCGACATCATCGCCAACGAGGGCAACCTGCTCTACGCGGTCGCCGACGGCACGATCTCCAAGCTCTACTGGGACCAGCCAGGGGCATTGGCCGGCAACGGCTTCCGTCTCGAGCAGGCGAACGGTACGTACTTCACGTACCTGCACCTGTCGGCGTTCGCCCCGGGCATCACGGTCGGCACGACGGTGAAGGCGGGTGACGTGATCGGATTCGTCGGCAACACGGGCTCCAGCGCCACTCCCCACCTGCACTTCGAGATCCATCCCGGCGGTGGTGCCGCGATCAATCCGTACCCGTACGTGAAGGCGATCGACGGCTGCAGCAACACCACGCCGCAGTACCAGTCGAGCTTTGCCTGAGCGGTCCCGACATCGGCACAGCGGCTCGCGTCGCGGTCGATGGCGGTTGGCGAATCGAGCAGCACCGACGCTGATCGGCCACTCAGCGTCGTCGTCCCTGCTTCAACGAGGCGGCCTCGCGGCGTCCGGCGTGCCGACCGAGTGGAACTACGGCGCGAGGCGCTCCGCCCGCAGCGTCGACCGTCGTACCTTGCCGGCGTCGTCACGGAGCGGTTCGGTGACGTACTCGATCGTGCGTGGCAGCTTGTACGTGGCGAGGCGCTCGGCGAGGAAGTCGAGCAATTCCCGCTGCGGCCCCTCGGCCTCGTCGGCCTCGACGATGGCGTGGACGTCGTTTCCCCGGTCGTCGTCGGGCAGCCCGATCACGGCGCACGAGTGCACCGCGGGGTGCTCGTTCAGTGCTGCCTCGATCTCGGCCGGGTAGATGTTGGCCCCGCCACTCAGGATCATGTCGGCCACGCGATCGCCCAGGTAGAGGTACCCGTCGGCGTCGAACCAGCCCATGTCGCCGAGCGATTCCCATCCACCATCGAGCGTCTTTGCCTCGGCGCCGCGGTACTCGTAGGTCGGCGACTCCCGCGTCGCCCGCATCCACACCTCGCCCTGCTCCCCCGCCGGCACGTCGTTGCCGGCCTCGTCGCAGATCTTCATCTCGCCACTGGTGACCCGCCCGACCGAGCCACGGTGTTCCAACCATTCGGTGCCGGTGATGATCGTGACCGCCTGCGCTTCGGTTCCGGCGTACAGCTCGAAGATCCGCTCCGCGCCGAGCCAGTCGATGTACGCCTCCTTCAGCCACGGCGGGCACGGCTCGGCGAGATGCCAGAGCACCCGCAGCGAAGACAGGTCGAAGCCGAGGCGGACATCGTCGTCGAGCCCCAGGATCCGTTTCATCATGGTCGGGACCATGTAGGTGACGTCGGCGCGGTGGGTCTCGATGGCCGCAAGTGTCTCTTCGGCCCCGAACTTGGGTAGCAACGACACGTGATTGCCGGACAGCAACGCCTGACACGCCCACACCGCCGGACCGTTGTGGTAGAGCGGGCCCGGCATGACCAGGCATCCGTCCGGTGCCAACCCGAGCGGCAGGGGTGCCTCGGTGTCGTAGACGGCCGGATCTCCGGAGACGATGAGCTTCGGCCGGCCGGTCGAGCCCCCCGAGGTCGGGGCCTTCCACGCTGGCGAGATGGCGTCCGGGAGCGGAGCGTCCGAGAACTCCTCCCCGGATCGGTGCCCGATCGCGAGGTGACGGATCGTGTCGGGCAGCATCGACATGGCGGCATCCGGTGCGCCGACGACCACCTTCGATGCCGCGAGCTCGACGATCGCCGCGAGTTCGTGTGCCGGCAACTTCGCGGAGACCGGCTGTGGGATCGCTCCGATGTTCCAACAGGCGACGTACGCGATGAACCACTCGACCGAGTTCGGCATGGCAACGGTGACGAAATCGCCCTCACCGATCCCGCACGCCTGCAACTCGCGGCCCATCCGCCTGCCCGCCGACTGCAACTCGGAGCGGGTCATCGTCGCGGTGCCGCAGGAGATGGCGGGTGCATCGGGGCTGGCGGCGGTCATGGCGTTCAGCCGGGCCGGGAACGAGATCAGCGCCATCGACCGTGTGTAGCACCGATGCTGCGGCGCGAGCGGGTCAGCGTGCCCTCAGCGACGTTCGCTCGACATCCGTTCGTAGAACGACCGGAGGACGTCGAAGGCCAGCTTCGGTTCGCCTTCCTCGCTGACCAGACCCTTCCGGTTGTAGCCGTCCTGGATGCCGGGGAGCACGCGGACCGGGGCCCGGAAGTCCTTGAGGATCCACGGTGACATGCCGGCCACTGCTCCCCTGCCCGTGTCGGAACGGTTTGCGTCGACCATCTCGATGTGCGCTGCGTACACCGCTGCCTGGAACTCTTCGGTCCAGATCTGTCCGTCGTCGCCGTGATGGCCGGCTTTGGCTCCCGCTCCCATCTCGGTGAACACGATCGGTTTGTCGAACGGTGTCGACCACCGCGTGTCGGCGATCGTCTCGCGGCGGCCGTAGTACCAGCCGAGGTACTGGTTGATCGCGACGACGTCGACGACGGCGCCGAGAGGGTCGTCGACGTGGTGTTCCTGGGCATCGGTCGGGAGGGTGAGCAGCGCGGCCGACACCAGCCGGGTCGGATCGAGTTCTCGTGCCCGAGCGACGAGCGTCGTGAGGAACGAGGTGCGCTCCGGCGACGGCATCGTCTCGTTGGCGACCGACCAGAAGATCACTGACGCACGGCTGCGGTCACGGGTGACGAGTTCGTCGAGTTGCTCACGAGCGTTGTCCAGAACGTGTGCCTTGTCGAACGCGATCCCCCAGTACACGGGGAGTTCGCACCAGGCGAGGATGCCTCGGCGGTCGGCCTCGCGGACCATGTGCTCGTCGTGCTGATAGTGCGCGAGCCGGACGAAGTTCACGCCCAGGCCCTCCGCCGCATCGAACAGGGCGGCGGCGTCGGCAGATCCGTGCGACCGGCGTCCGCCCGACATCGCCTCGGCATGCATCGAGATCCCGCGGAGAAACGTCACCTCGCCGTTGACGAGGATCCGGGTGCCATCGGTCTCGATCGTGCGGAAGCCAACCTGGTCGACGACGACGTCGTGCCCGCAGGACCACTCGACCGCGTACAGGCGGGGCTGTCCAGGACGCCACCGTTCAGGCTCGACGTCCAGCTCGAAACGACCGTCGGTGGACGGTGCAACGGTCGTGTCGACGTCGAGTTCGGGGATTCGGAGGCGAACCGGTGCCGCGCCGCCGTCGAGTTCGACTCCCCCGATCACGCGACCGTCAGGGCTCATCGTGATCCACACGTGTCGCATGAAGATGTCGGGGACGAAGACCAGGTCGACCGAACGGGTCAGTCCGCCGAAGTTCCACCAGTCCGATCGCATGGCCGGGATCCGATCCCGCTCGCGCCGGTTGTCGACCTGGATGACAAGGGAGTGTTCGCCGGCGTCGAGTCGGCCGGTGAGCTCGACGGCATACGGGCCGAAGCCGCCGGCGTGGGTGGCGAGTTCGTGGCCGTCGAGGAACACCCGGCTGGTGTGGTTGGCGGCGCCGACATGGAGGAACACGCGGCCGGAGGCGACCTGGTCGGCCGTGACGCCGACCGTGCGCCGATACCAGATGGTGCCCTCGTAGTAGTGCAGGCGCTCGTCCTGGGTGTTCCAGTCGCCCGGCACGGTCAACGTCGGCGACGTGTCGAAGTCGTACTCCACGCGATCGCCGGGATGCCGTGGAGTGTGGTCTCGGAAGAAGCCGCGGTCGTTGCGCTGCTCGAGGATGCCGATGTAGCCCATTTCGTACGGGTCGACGATCACATTCCACTCGCCGTCGAGCGAGATGCACGCCCGCTGCGAGCACGTTCGACATCGTGGTGGTTCCGGAGTTCATGGAATGATCGTGGCATGCCGAGCTTCACGATCGATCAGCCACTTCGATTCGGGATCTTCCTCCCGCCGATGCACAAGACCGGGGTCAACCCGACCCTCGCCATGCACCGCGACCTGGAATTGATCGATCACCTCGACCGCCTCGGCTATCACGAGGCGTGGATCGGTGAACACCATTCGGCCGGCTCCGAGCTGATCGCGAGTCCCGAGGTGTTCATCGCCGCCGCGTCGCAGCGCACGACCCACATCAAGCTCGGCACCGGCGTCAACTCGCTTCCGTACCACCACCCCTTCGTGCTGGCCGACCGCATCGTGCAGCTCGACCATCTGACCCGCGGGCGGATGATGTTCGGAGCAGGTCCGGGGCAGCTCACGTCGGACGCGGCGATGCTCGGGATCGACCCGAACGACCAGCGACCCCGCATGCATCAGGCGTTCGACGTGATGATGCGGTTGTTCGCCGGCGAGGTCGTCACGGAGAAGACCGACTGGTTCACGTGTGACGAGGCCGTGCTCCAGATGCGCCCGTACAGCGACTTCGACGTGGCGCTGGTGTCGTCGGTGTCGCCGTCGGGCTCCAAGCTGGCCGGGCGTTACGGCACCGGGCTGATGTCGATCGCAGCGACCGAGCCGGCCGGGTTCGGTGTGCTCGACTACAACTTCAACGTCTGGCAGGAGGAGGCGGCGCTCAACGGCCACACGCGCCGACCGTGCCGACTGGCGGTCTGATGGGCCCGATGCACATCGCCGAGACCGAGGCGACAGGCCCGCGAGAACTGCAGGTACGGGCTCCAGTGGGTGTTCGACTACCTGAGCCACATCCTGCCGATGGGCGACCCGAACGAGCCGGGCCCGCCGACCGACTACGACGAGTTCGTCGACTTCATGAACGAGTCGGGCCGGATGGTGATCGGCACCCCCGAGATGGCGGTCGCCCAGATCCGACGGCTGCAGGAGAAGACCGGTGGATTCGGCTGCTTCATGATGATGGGCGCCGACTTCGCCAACTGGCAGGCCACGAAGGACCACTGGGAGCTGTTCGCCTACGAGGTGATGCCGCACTTCACCGGTCAGGCCGCACCGGTCCAGGCCAGCTACGACAAGATCATCGACGCCGGCACCCGCTGGGTCGACGCGACCCTCGGCGCCCAACTCACCGAGATCGGCAAGTACGAAGAAGAACGCGCCGCCCGCTGACGCGTTACGTCACACGGGTCTGACCGCATCACGTCACGCGTTACGTGATGGGTCAGACCCGTCGTGTAACGTTGTCGAGACAACTGAAACGCCGTCGTCTTCGATCGGGAGAGCCACAACGCAGCGGCGCCGAAGGAGCAACCACCCCGGAATCTCTCAGGCATCCGGACCGGTCGGAGCAGGCACGCTGGAAAGAGATCGACGGCTGCGTCGATCCGCCGACGGGGATCAAACTCTCAGGTACCGATGACAGTGGGGGCCGACCACCGCCTGGAGGCCTGCGTGTCCACTCCCATCGCCGAACTGTTCGAGCCCGACGAATTCGTCCGTCGCCACATCGGACCGTCACCCGCTGACCTCGCGCACATGCTCGACGCGATCGGTGTCGGCGAATGCGAACGAGCTGCTCGATCAGACGGTGCCGGAATCGATTCGGACCACGGAGCCTCTGGCGCTTCCGGACGCCATCCCGGAACACGAGGCGATCGCCCGACTCCGCTCGATCGCCGAACGGAACACGATCGTGACCAGCCTGATCGGCATGGGCTACCACGGCACGATCACGCCGCCGGTGATCGCCCGCAACGTGCTCGAGAACCCGGCCTGGTACACCGCCTACACGCCGTACCAGCCCGAGATCAGCCAGGGCCGACTCGAGGCGATCCTCAACTTCCAGACCCTCGTGACCGAGCTCACCGGCCTCGACGTCGCCAATGCATCGCTGCTCGACGAAGCCACCGCGGCCGCCGAGGCGATGACGATGGCTCGACGTCAGTCGAAGGCGAAGACTCAGCGGTTCTTCGTGCATCACGACCTGCACCCACAGACCCTTGCCGTGCTCCGGACGCGGGCCGAGCCGGTGGGGATCGAACTCGTCATCGGTGATACCGACCTGCTCGACGACGAATCCGGCGTGTTCGGCGCGCTGCTCGGTCATCCCGGCTCGAGCGGAGCGGTCGTCGACTGGTCCGACACGATTCGCAAGCGTGCACGAACAGGGCGCCGTCGCCATCGTCGTCACCGATCCGCTGGCATGCATGATCGCCACTCCCCCGGGCCAGATGGGTGCCGACATCGCCGTTGGTTCCGCTCAACGTTTCGGTGTGCCGATGGGGTTCGGTGGACCGCATGCAGCGTTCGTCGCAGCCCGCGAGAAGGCCGCCAGGACCATGCCCGGGCAGAATCGTCGGCGTCAGTGTCGACACGGCCGGTCGACCAGCGTTGCGCCTGGCCCTCCAGACGCGTGAGCAGCACATCCGCCGGGAGAAGGCGACGTCGAACATCTGCACCGCGCAGGTGCTGCTGGCGAACATCGCCGGTCTCTACGCGGCGTGGCACGGTCGTGATGGGCTCGGCAAGATCGCCGAACGAGTGCAGCGACTCACGTCGATCGCCGCTGCCGGTCTGCGTGACGGCGGGCTGACGGTTCGCAACGACACCTGGTTCGACACGCTCGCGCTGACACACCCGGCCGACGACGCGGACACGCTCGTCGCGTGCGGCGCTCGCAGCGGGGTTCAACATCCGCCGGATCGACGACGCCACGGTCGGCGTCACCTTCGACGAAACGAGCACGTTGGCCACCGTCGAGACGATCGTCGCCGCCCTCGGTGGACGACCACTCGGTCCCGACCGTTGGGACCAGGCGCCCGACGGACTCGGCGCGAACCTGCGGCGCAGTGACGACTTCCTCACGCAGTCGGTGTTCGAGCGGTACCACTCCGAACACGAGATGCTCCGCTACCTGCGCCGGCTCAGCGACAAGGACCTGGCGCTCGACCGGACGATGATTCCGCTCGGCTCGTGCACCATGAAGCTCAACGCCACCAGCGAGATGCTGCCGATCACCTGGCCCGAATTCGCCGACCTCCACCCGTTTGCACCGACCGATCAGTCGGCCGGCTACCGACAGCTGATCACCGAGCTCGAGGACCGTCTCGCGACGATCACGGGGTACGCCGCGGTGAGTCTGCAGCCGAACGCTGGGAGCCAGGGCGAGTTCGCCGGACTGCTCGCGATCCGGACCTATCACCGTGCCAACGGCGACGACCAGCGCAGCATCTGCCTGATCCCCGAGAGTGCGCACGGCACCAACGCGGCCAGTGCGGTGATGGCTGGCCTCGACGTCGTCGTGGTCGCATGCGACGACGGGGGCAACGTCGACCTGGCCGACGTTCGAGCGAAGATCGCCGAATACGGCGACCGGCTCGCCGCCGTGATGATCACCTATCCCTCCACCCACGGGGTGTTCGAGGCGGAGGTGACCGAGCTCTGCGCTGCGGTGCACGACGCCGGTGGCCAGGTGTACGTCGACGGCGCGAACCTGAACGCGCTCGTCGGGTTGGCCCGTCCCGGCCGGTTCGGTGCCGACGTGAGCCACTCTGAACCTCCACAAGACGTTCTGCATCCCACATGGTGGTGGCGGTCCGGGGGTCGGTCCGATCGGCGTCGGCGAGCACCTCGTGCCCTACCTGCCGGGCCACCCGCTCGACGCCGACGCCCTCGTCGGTGCGGTGTCGGCAGCACCGTTCGGCTCCGCAGGGATTCTGCCGATCCCGTGGATGTACCTCACGATGATGGGAGGAGCCGGTCTGACCGAGGCGACGACCGTCGCCATCGTGGCCGCCAACTACATCGCCGACCGACTCGACGCGTCGTTTCCCGTCCTGTACCGGGGTGCCAACGGGCGGGTTGCCCACGAGTGCATCATCGACCTGCGGCCGATCACCAAAGCCACCGGAGTGACGAACGACGACGTGGCCAAACGGCTGATGGACTACGGCTTCCACGCCCCCACGATGAGCTTCCCCGTGGCCGGCACCCTGATGATCGAACCGACCGAATCAGAGACGCTGCGTGAGCTCGACCGATTCATCGACGCGATGATCGCGATCCGGGCCGAGATCGACCGCGTCGAAGCGGGCGATTGGGCGGTCGAGGACAGCCCGCTGCGACATGCCCCGCACACGGCGGAGGACCTGCTCGGCAGCTGGGAGCGGCCGTATCCCCGGGAGCTGGGCGCATTTCCGGTTCCGAGCACGCGGGTGGCCAAGTATTTTCCGCCGGTGTCTCGGATCGACGGCGCGGCCGGTGATCGGAACCTCGTCTGCAGCTGCGAGCCTCTGGAGGCGCTTGCCCTGGCCTGATCGATGCTGACTCAGTAGTCGTTGGCGATGCACTCGGCGCAGACGCCGTTGCGCAGCTCGGGGCGCGGAACGTCACGACCGCAGTGAGCGCACGGGACGAGATCTCGTTCGTTCTCCATACCCGTAGATTCTCGGGGTCTCGTTGGTCGGCGTCAACTGCGCCAGTGTGGTCACGTCTGGCTCGTCGGCTGGCAGTAGGTTGACCGAATGGCCGATTCCGATCCTCTGTCGCAGATGTTCAATCTGTTCGCCGCCCCGCTCGCCGGTGCGGTGCAGTCATTCGACCAGTTCCGAAAAGGCGTCGATCAGTTCCAGCGCGGCGTGGAGAACTTCAATCGCACGATGGAGAACCTGAACGAGACGGCCGAGCGGATCAACGGGCTGCTCGCCGAAGTCGAGGAGCCGCTGCGCGCTCGCGGTCCCGCAGGTGACCCGCACGGTCAAGGCCGCCGATGAGATGATGCGCATCGTCGCCGGCCCGGCAATCGCGGTCGCGCCCGGCCTCCAGGTGTTGGCCGACACGCTGAACAATCCGGCGATGAAGCAGATGCCCAACCAGATGGCGCAGATGAACGACGTGCTTGCCGAAGTGACAGCTCGTCTTGCTCCACTCGGGCAACTGGCCGAGTCGGCGGGCGGGTTGTTCGGCGGTCTCAGGTTCCCAGGATTCGGGGGTGGATCGAAGCCGGCAGCGTCGGGTTCGGCGGTGCATTCCGACGACGAGCACGAAACCGCATCGACGCCGTCGCCGGTGACGACGGCGGCCGCACCGAAGAAGAGCGCCGCTGTGCCGAAGAAGACGGCAGCGCGCAAGACAGCCACGCGTAAGAAGACCGCAGCGCGCAAGAAGCCCGCGGTCGAGTAGGAGCGGCGCGAGGCCGTCTGACGGGGCGGATCGAACCTGTCGACTGAACTGGGAGCGGTGCTGCACGCGCAGATCCCGGACCACGGCCACGTCCGGCCCTTCTCGTCTCGGGTGTCGATTCAGCGCGGCAGGAACGGCATGTCGACCACCGTGCCGGGCAACGGCTTGCCGCGGACGTCGATCACGACGTTCGCCCCGGCCTGTACACCCGGGGTCACGAAGGCCATGGCGATGCCGTGTCCGAGCACGGGCGAGAAGTTGCCGCTCGTGACCTCGCCGATCGTCGTGTCGTCGGCGAGGACGGCGCATTCGGCACGCGCCGGACGGCGACCGTCCGTGGCGATCCCGACGAGTCGACGTGCGACGCCCCGCTCGCGCTCGGCGAGCGCCGCGTCACGGCCGACGAAGCGCGGGTTTGTCCCAGGCCACGACCCATCCGAGGCCGGCCTGGAGCGATGTGATGCCGGGACCGAGTTCGTGGCCGTGCAACGGCAGGCCCGCTTCGAGGCGGAGCGTGTCACGGGCACCGAGACCGGCGGGCGTGACGCCGGCGGCGAGGATCGCGTCCCAGAGTCGTCCGGCTGCATCGACCGGCACCGCAATCTCGAGGCCCGGTTCGCCGGTGTAGCCGGTGCCGGCGACGACACACTCGACGCCGTTCCAGCGTGCAGTGGGAAACTCGAAACCGTCCGACCGCAGCGGCGTCGGGGAAGAAGGGTTCGACGAGCGCACGGGCCTCAGGGCCCTGCACGGCGATCACGGCACGCGTGTCGGTCGTGTCGATGCCGCCGAGCGCAGCGACGACGCGGTCGGTGTTGGAGGCGTTCGGCATCACGTCGAACACGTCGGGCTCGCCGTCGCCGCGTGGATGCCACCACACGATGATGTCGTCGAGCACCGAGGCGTCGTCGGCGTCGAGGAGGTGGGTGTACTGGGCGCGGCCCGGCCCGATCTTGGCCAGGTCGTTCGTGAGCGTCGCCTGGAGCCGATCGAACGCTCCATCGCCTTCGACGCGCATCGACCCGAGGTGTGACACGTCGAAGGCTGCAGCGGCCGACCGGCACGCCAGGTGTTCGGCGAGGGTGCCCGTCGGGTAGGCGATCGGCATCTCCCACCCCCCGAAGTCGACCATCTGGGCATCGAGTGCCCGGTGGTGCGCTGCCAGCGGTGACTGGCGCAGGGTCATCCGATCTTGCGGATCGCGTCGGCGGATGCTTCGAGCTCGGCAGCCGACGGCGCCAGATCGGCTTCGAGCTCACTCTTGACGCCGCCCATCGACAACACGTTGAGCACGCCCTGCCCGCGTTGCAGGACGTCGATCAGCTGCCCGTCGTCGTACAGGTTGACGCTGGAGCCGTCGATCACGATGTGGGCGGCCGCGATGTCGGTCGACACGTGCTCGCGCAGGTACTCGAACACCTTGCGGACCTGTTCGAGCTTGATGCCGGCATCGAGCAGCTTCTTGATCGCCTTCAGTTCGAGCAGGTCGTTGTACGAGTAGCGACGACGGCTTCCGCTTCCGGCGGCATCGTTCAGCGACGGCCGGATGAGGTCGGTGCGAGCCCAGTAGTCGAGTTGGCGATAGGTGATACCGACGACCTTCGCTGCGCGGGTGCCGCTGTAGCCGAGATCGTCGGCCTTCGTCATCTCGCTGTCGAGTGAATGATCGGTGTGATGTGTCATCGCCTGCCTGGTCCCAACTGTTCGAAGACACGGTCGTAGTTACGAACGTGTGAGGCTGAGACACTACGCATCCACAGCGCGTCCGTCAACCTCCACTTGAGGGTTCGGACGACCGCGATGGCACCACGTGGCGGACGGGCACGGTCAGACGAAGTCTTCGGGGTCGACGTTCTCGAGGAAGTCCTTGAACTCGTCGATGATCTCGGCCGCGTCCTCTTCGGGCTCGTCGGGCGGCTCCTGGCCGTGCTCGTCGAGCAGTTCGTCGTCGGCGAAGAGCGACGCGTCGCAGCGCACGGCGAGCGCGATCGCATCGGACGGGCGTGCGGAGATGACCTTCTCCCCGTCTGCGGTCGTGAGGTGCAGTTCGGCGAAGAACGTGCGATCACGCATCTCGGTGACGACGATCTTGTCGAGCGACGCCCCGAGCTGTTCGAGCGTGATCAGGAACAGGTCGTGGGTGAACGGTCGGGGCGGCTCGATCCCTTCGAGCGCGTAGTGGATCGCCGACGCCTCGGGGCTGCCGATGTAGATCGGCAGCAGGCGGTGCCGTCCCTCCTGTTCGCGCAGCAGCACCATCGGAGTGTTGGCCGGGATCTCGACCCGGACACCGACCAGTTCGACAGGGATCACGAGGTCGATCGTACTCCTTCGAGCCCGGGCGTGTTCGGCCGGGCGCCGGTTTCGCGAGGGATCGTCAGCGCTCGAGATGACGACGCAGGAGCGTTCGCATCATCGCCGCCCGCAGCTGCCCGCCGAACATCGCCAGCTCCGTCAGTTGCGCGATGGCGTGGTCGTTCGACTGCGGGTTCCGTTGGCGCAGCAGCGGTTGGATGACCTGCTCGAACAGCCCGGCTTCGCGGTCGGCGGCGACCCGCCATCCGCGCAGGTGCCGAGCGTCGACACCCAGGTCGAGGAAGCGTTTGGCGATCCTGGCGACTTCGAGCGCATCTTCGTCGTAGGTGCGGTTCGCCGACGGGACGACCACCCCGTACGACTCGACCTGCTCGAGTTGCTCGGGGGTCAGCCCCGACATCGAGCAGATCTCGGCGGCGTCGAGGACGACGCCGGCCGGCAGGTTGAGGCCGTTCGTGTCGTCGACGATGTGAATCGGTCGCGTCGGGTCGTTGGCCGGCGCCGGCATCCGTTCGTGCGATGCGGGGTGGCGAGACGCGCCGACCGACCCGTCGACGATCACCTCGCCGGACTCGTCGATCGGCACGTTGGCGATGCCCCGCGGGCGAGGCACCTCGCTCGTCGGATCGATCTCGCCCGTGTCGAGACGGTCCTTGATCACCTTCAGCGGGAGGAAGTTGTCCTTCTGCTCGCGCAGGATGCAGCGCAGCAACTCGACGTCGTGGTCGTAGAACTTGCGGTACCCCGACGCCGTGCGTTCGGGTTCGATCAGGCCCTGGCTCTCGAGGAAGCGGATCTTCGAGATCGTGACGTCGGGGAACTCCTCGAGCAGCAGCCCGAGCACCTCACCGATCGAGAGGTGCGAGTTGGTCGCCGCAGCGGTGTCCTCAGGCATCGTTCCGCTCGAAGAAGACGAGGCGGAACTTGCCGACCTGGAGTTCGTCGCCGTGGCGGAGCAGGATCCTGTCGATCCGCTCCTGGTTGACGTAGGTGCCGTTGAGTGAACCGCCGTCGGTGGCGACGTAGCCGTCGGCCGTCCGTTCGATGTCGACGTGGCGACGTGACACGGTGATGTCGTCGAGGCTGATCTCGCTGTCGGGGTGCCGCCCGAGACGGGTCAGATCCTGGTCGAGGTTGAACCGGTCGCCGGCCTGCTCGCCGGCGCGGACGATGAGGACGCCGGTCTCCATCGGGAGGTCGCCGACCGGGATCACCAGGTCGTCGTTCGCGCCCGGGGCATCCTGAAGCGGATCGATCCGGGTCAGGTTGATCGTGCGGTCGTCGAGTCGGTCGAGCGGAGAGCCGCAGCTGGAGCAGAACGAGCTCGTCGGCGGATTGCGGTGGCCGCACTGATTGCAGAAGACGTATTCGCTCATGGGGACGGAGTCAGCCTTCGGTGAGTTGGCGGTATGCGGCTGCGTCGAGCAGAGCATCGAACTGCGCGGTGTCGGACATCTCGATCCGACAGATCCATCCCTCGCCGTACGGATCGGAGTTCAGCAGTTCGGGTTGGTCCTCGAGGGCCGCGTTCACCTCGGTGATCGTGCCGCTGACCGGGGCGTAGATGTCGCTGACCGACTTGGTGCTCTCGACCTCGGTGAAGGTGTCGGACGCGGCGACCTCCTGGCCGACCTCGGGCTGCTCGACGAACACGACGTCGCCGAGCGAGTCCTGGGCGTAGTCGGTGATCCCGATCGTGATGACGTTGCCGTCACGCCGGATCCATTCGTGATCGGTGGAGTATCGCAGATCGTCGGGAATGTTCATGAGGCTTCAGTTCTGGTCGAGGTCGAGGTCGAGGCGCGTCCAGCCGCGAGGCCGGATCGGATCAAAGGAATATAGGCGATTCCGGTCCAGTAGCTGAGAACGAGTCCGGGGATGCCCATCAGCCAGGCGAGGACCGCGAAGAACGGGGCCTCCCACACGTCGGTCGAGCCGATCAGGAAGCTCGGCACGGCGCCCATGAGAAGGAAGGTCGCGATCTTGCCGAGCCGGGTGACACCGAAGCGTTCCATGTGCAGGAACAGCGTGGAGAACGCGATCACGCCGCCCACCAGCACCTCGCGGACGAGGACCGCGACGGCGAACCAGATCGGGATCGAACCGTCGATGATGATGGCGGTGACGGAGACGATGAAGAGGACCCGATCGACGGTGGGATCGAAGATCTTGCCGAACTCGCTGCCCTGATCGAATCGACGGGCGATGTAGCCGTCGACCCAGTCGGTGCTCCCGAGCCCGGCCAGCAGCCAGGCCGCACCGGCGCGGTTCTCGTCGACGAACAAGAGGTACAGGAACCAGGGCAGACAGAGCAGGCGGATCAGCGTGAACAGGTTCGGCACGGTCCACAGTCGGTCGAAGACGCCTTCGACCGGCTCGGTGGCCGACTGGTCGGCCGTTGCGTCCGGGGTGTTCACCGCGCCAGCGTACGCGGCGGCGTGCGCCGATACGGCATGATCGGGGGTGATGAGCACCGTCTTCACCATGATCATCAACGGCGACATTCCCGGAACGTTCGTTCACCGCGACGATCGCTGCGTGGTCTTCATGTCGATCAATCCGATGGCGGCCGGGCACGCGCTCGTGGTTCCGATCGAAGAGATCGACCACTGGATCGATGCATCCCCCGACCTCGCTGCGCACATGTTCTCCGTTGCACATCGCGTCGCACGAGCACAATCCCAGGTCTTCGGCTGCGAGAAGGTCGGGATGATCATCGCCGGCTACGAGGTCCCCCACGCCCACATCCACCTGGTGCCGACGAACCAGATGAGCGAGTTGAGCTTCGCGAACGCGGCGGACTCCGTGGACCGAGACGACCTCGAGTCGTGGGCGGCGGCGATCAGAACAGCGCTGTCGGCGGCGGACTGAGCGGGTCGATCTCGTCGATCAACTCCGGTCGGTTGTTCCGCACGCTGTTGACGTCGGTCGACACGGGGTGCATCTCGAGCGAGTGGTCGGCGCTCATGTCGAACAGCGTGGACAGCGAGTCGACGTCGTCGTTGGTCGGATCGAGCCACTCGGCCCAATGGGATCGCGGTACGAGCACCGGCATCCGGTCGTGGACCGCCGCCATGGTGTCGTTGGCGCTGGTGGTGACCACCGTGGCGCTGTGCAGCCACAGCGGCACCGCATCGTCCTCGGACGGCTGTGCCTCTGGATCGTTCCAGGCAGTCCACAAGCCGGCCACAGCCAACGGTTCGCCGTCGGTGCGGTGGATGAACATCGGCTGCTTCGCCGGCTTGCCCTTGGCGGTGAGCGGGCCGTCGGCGGTGCCTGCTTTCCACTCGTAGAAGCCGTCCATCGGGATCAGCAGCCGCTTCTTCTTGAAGAGGCCCTTGAACGCGGGCTTTTCGGCGAGCGTCTCGGCCCGCGCGTTGATCATCCGTGAGGCGATCTTGCGATCCTTCGCCCAGCTCGGGATCAGACCCCAGTGGAACGCTTCGAGTCGGGGCGTGCTCCCGGCGTCGCCACCCCGGGGAGCGACGACTCCGTAGATGTCGTGCGTCGGCGCGACGTTGAAGTTCTCGCCCAGTGTGTCGACGGCGAGGTCGGCGCCGAAGTAGGCGGCGATCTGGTCGGGTGGACTCGATGCCACGAAACGGCCGCACATGTCAGGCCTCGATGCCGGAGCCGGTCACGATCCCGTCGAGCGCTCCTGCGAGCCCGGACACCGCCTCGTCGCCGAGTCGGTACCAGATCCACCGGCCGCGTTTGTCACCGGCGACGAGGCCGGCCTCTGCGAGCACCTTCAAGTGATGCGACACGGTCGGCTGCGACTTGCCGAGCGGTGCGACGAAGTCGCAGGCGCACACCTCGCCCGACGGAGCGTTGGCGATGATCGACAGCACCTGCAGACGGACAGGATCGGCGACCGCACCGAGCCGCGCGGCGAGCGCATCGGCTGCTGCACGATCGATCCAGTTGGTGGCGCCGCCACAGCACGACTCGGACGGCGTGGTGTCGGTGGTCGTGGGAGTTGGATCGTCGGCCATTTTCATGAAGATCGATGGATGTCGCTACGGAGCAGGCGACTGCGCTGCACCCACCTCACCGTACCGTTCAGGGGGTCGGCACGCCGATCGCTCCCCTACCCGTCGAGGTCCCGCTCCCCCGGCGACGTCAGGCCGCACCTGCTGGGGCACGCGGTTCGTCAGCTGATGACGATGGCCTCTTGTCGTCGGACGACGCACGGGTGACGGTCGAGGTAGGGGAATGAGCTTGGAGGTGTGCGATGCGGCGTTGGTTGAACGTGGCGTGTGCAGCGGGCCTGATGCTGGGGGGCTGCAGCGGATCAGATGATGGGGTCGAGACTGCGCCCATCGACGATGATGACAACGTCCGTGCCGATGCCCTGGCCTGCTTGCCGCTCGACGTGCACGGGTGGTCGCCATCGGAGGCCTCGACGAGCGCAATGGACATGGTGTCGATTGCCGCCAACGACGGAGCGGTCGTTGTCGTCGGCGCGATGCGGCCGGACGGGATCGTTGCGCTGCGTTCGGCCGATGGCTTCGAGTGGGAGCAGGGGATCGATTTCCCGGCGGTGACCGACGTCGGTATGCCGCCTGAGGTTGCGGGGCACTCGACGGGTTTCGTCGCCATTGGGACACTCGATGGTGCCACCCCCAACACGCCGGTCGTCGCGTTCTCGCCGGACGGTTCGGTCTGGGAGCAGGCCGATCCGGCGAGCCTGCCGGCGAGCGAGGTGGCGTGGCTCTCCGACGTCTTCGCAGGGCCGGACGGCTTCCTCATCGCCGGCAGCCATCTCCCCAATGAGCTGCTGACATGGTATTCGGACGACGGTCGCACGTGGCGCGAGACCGACCTGCCGCGATCCCGAACTCGATGTTGCTGCCGTGGCTCCGAACAGCGCGGGTTGGGTCGCGTTGACGGGAGGGTTCGGAGTGGGTGCCGGCGAGGAACTGCCACCGGTTCGGGTGTGGACGTCACCGGATGGAATGCAGTGGTCGGAGACGAAAACGCGCAGTGTTCCTCCGCCGGAGGCGCTGATGGCCTCTGTCGGCACCGCGCCGCTGACGATCCAGAACGATGTCTGGATGCTTGCGCTGCTCGGAGACGGCGATGTGGCGTCCGGGGCCGGCGGCCCGCTCGTGTGGGTATCGACCGATGCCGGTGTCACGTGGACCGAACACCGCGTCGGGAGCGAGGTCGCGAGCCGTGGTTTCGCGATCTACGACACCGCCGCAACCGAGTTCGGCATGATCCTCGCTGGATCCCAGGACACACCGTCCGACGGCGACGGATCGTTCCTCCACCACTCCGTCGATGGGGTCGTGTGGCAGCACTGCTGGACTGATCCGAGAGCGATCACCGAGATCGAGCCGTTCGGTGATGCGCTGGTCGCGTTCGACTCCGACTCGGGCGACGTGTACGTCTGGAAGGACTGCGGCTGCGACACACCCGTCGAGTGACCCGTGCTGCTGCTCCCACGAGTCGGGACGGAACGGGCGACCGGCCCCGAACGTATCCGGCCAACCGCTGATCCGTATCCGCTCGACTATCGTCCGCTGCAGCCGCGGCAGAACTCGAGCACCGATTCATCGTGTGCCCGATGCCCCGCTCTGACGTCGGCCATGGTTGCACTGGTCCACATCTGTGCGAGCGGATCCGTCAGCACGTTTCCGAGCAGGATCCGCTCGTCGGGATCGAGGCGGGTGCCATTGACGTGACACACGGGAACCGACCCGTCGCTGCGAATGGCGAGGTCCTTGAACGGCATCGTGCATCGGGGGACGGTGCCGTCTCGCAGGTGGACGGGCTGGAACACGTCGGCCGTCGTGCCGTCGGCGCGCTGGTCGATGACGTACTGCGGCATCACGCAATCAGCGAGCTCGGCCCAACGCTGGGTCTCTCCCGCACGTGCGGTGTGTGTCGACGGCCGAATCATGAGCCGAATGTTGATGGTGGCGTGCGCGGCCAACTCGTCGCGTCGACGGCGCAGGAGCGCCAGGTTCTGCTCGAGTCGCTCGAACGAGGCGCCGGGGCGCGCCTGTTCGTATTGACGCTGTCCGCCGGCGTCGACCGACACCTCGATCAGGTCGAACCACCGGAGCAACGTCTCGGCGGTCTCCGCCTTCTGCCACTGAGCGTTGGTGACGAGCGAGAGGTATCTGGTGTGTCGTGAGAGCGCTTCGGCGAACTGCGGGAAGTTCGGGTGCAACGTTGGTTCGCCACCGCAGACGCGTACTCGATCGACGGGGAACTGCTCGAGGTCGGCGATGATCGCCTCGAAGACGTCGTTGCTCATATACGTCCGTGGGAACGCGAACTGTGGGTTCGTGCAGTAGACGCATTTGAGGTTGCAGGCGTCGGTGATTTCGACGCTGAGCGACGACGGCTGCCGTCGGTCGGGGAGCCGGAAGGGGTACTTGCTCGCGAGCAGTCCGACGGGAGAGACACCCTGGCGGACCGCCTGCGTTGCGATCAAGCGGTAGGACCGCCACCGAGACCGGATGCGGGCGGTTTGATTCGTATTGTCGAACAGCACCCTCGCAACCTCCTGACGCCGCCCGGACTCGAGTGTGCGCCGAGCCGGGTCGACCGGCCAGAGCCCAACGTCCCGCGCCGCCGACATGCGGGCACACGTCCGTGCCGGACGCGCCCTCGCTACCCTGTCGCTCGCCGGGAACCGCGCCGACAACGGCAACCGGTCCGATCAGCTGATGAGCAACCCTGCCACGACCGAGGCCCAGGAGGGCCAGGGCATCGGCGGTTTCGAACGCTTCCTCACCGTCTGGGTGACCCTCGCGATCCTCGCGGGCATCGGTCTGGGACTCGTCGTCCCTGGTGTGTTCGAGCAGGTCGCCGACCTCGAAGTGGCCCAGGTCAACCTCGTCGTCGCGGCCCTGATCTGGTTGATGATCTACCCGATGATGCTGAAGGTCGAACCCGACTGCCTGAGCGATGTCCGCCACCGCCCCAAGGGTCTCATTCTGACGCTGACGATCAACTGGCTGGTCAAGCCGTTCACGATGGCCGGCCTCGCGTACCTCTTCTTCCGATTCGTGTACGCCGACTTCGTGCCCGCAGGCGAAGCAGACGAGTACATCGCCGGCATGATCCTGCTCGGAGTCGCCCCGTGTACCGCAATGGTGTTCGTGTGGAGTCAACTCACCAACGGCAACCCCAACTACACCCTCGCCCAGGTCTCCATCAACGACCTCATCTTGGTCTTTGCGTTTGCGCCGATCGCCGGCCTCCTCCTCGGCGTGACCGACCTCACCGTTCCATGGGCCACGCTGATCGCGTCCGTTGCGATCTTCGTCGTCGTGCCACTCGGTGCAGGTCTTGCGACCCGCTCGTCACTGCTGCGCAAGGACGGGCCCGACGCGGTCGAATCCTTCGCTGCACGGCTGAAAGCGACGTCGATCATCGGACTGCTGCTCACCGTCGTGCTGCTCTTCGGATTCCAGGCCGAAACGATCATCGACCAACCAGCACGCGTCCTGATGATCGCCGTCCCGCTCCTCATCCAGAGCTACGGCATCTTCGCGATCGGCTACGGCGCAGCACGCGTGCTGCGGCTTCCGTTCGACGTCGCCGCCCCTGCTGCGATGATCGGCACGTCCAACTTCTTCGAACTCGCCGTGGCAGTGGCCATCAGCCTCTACGGCCTCGGCTCCGGTGCCGCTCTGGCCACCGTGGTCGGCGTGCTCATCGAGGTACCCGTCATGCTCTCGCTGGTCTCGTTCGCCAACCGAACGCAGGGCTGGTTTCCCGAACTGTCCTCCGCCACGAACCCACAAGCGGTCGCCACGCCGAACGGAGCGACCCGGTGAACGTCCTCGACTGAGCCGACCCGTCAGCGTTCGAGCGGCTTCTTGTCCTGGTGTTTGGCGCGTTTGGCGTCGCGCTTCTCCTTCAGGGTCTTTCCGGCCTTCTTGCTGTCCCGGCGTTGTGGCGACTTCGACATGGGGTTGTCTCCTTCGTGGTGGACGCCAGGTCAGGTGACCCGGTCGTCGATCGGAACTGGTTCGGGTTGCGGCACGACGAGGTTGCGGCGATCGGAGCGCGTGCCGGACCTCGCGGTGAGACTGGTCATGCCGCTCGATCACCCGCTGAGCGACCGTGGTCGACGTGACGCAGCCGGGGGCTCACAGGCGGCGACGAGCCGGATCCAGGGGCGGCTGATCAACACGCCCGGCGGGAGCAGATTGGCATCTGGCTCCTCGGTTTCGAGGGAGCTCTGGTCAACTCGTGGCGACATGGTTCTCCTGTGAGCAGAGGCTCAGAGGAGGCGACCGCATCGTGTCGACGTGATCGTCGAGCGTCAGAAGAGGTCCCCGGTGAGTCGTGTACACCTCAAGGTATCACGCCGTCGATGGGCTCGGTCCCGGTGATCCGGGATCCGCGAGCGCGCGACGTTGTCGCGTGTGTGGTCGTAGTGTGGGCCGGGCGTTCCACCTTCTTGGTGGGGACTTCTCGTTGACACCTGGCTCCATCGATCCAGCCACACAATCTGTTGCCTCCTCTGAGCTCGACTCCAGGAGACAACATGTCCGAATCCCGCATCACCAACCGAGCCGCCGCGCACACCGCGGGGCGCCGACCGCGAGCCATCGTGTACTGCGATGCCAACTTCGGCGAGATCGACGGCAAGACCGCAAACGGGTTGGTACGTCACAGCGAGCGATACGAGATCATCTCGGTCATCGACAGCACGCAGGCGGGGCGTGACGCCGGAGAGGTGCTCGACGGGACGCCGAACGGCATCCCGTGCTGCCGCAGCCTCGACGAGGCAATCGCCGAGGCCGGGTTCACACCCGAACTCTTCATCGTCGGGGTTGCCCCCACGAGCGGTTTGCTGACGACACACGAGCGAGCCGTGCTCCTCGACGCGATGAGCCGCGGACTGAGCGTCGTCAACGGGATGCACGAGTTCTTGAACGATGATCCCGAGTTCGCCGCTGCGGCCGTGATCAACGACGTCGAGATCGTCGACGTTCGTCGACCGAAAGCGAAGGCCGACCTCCACATGTTCGACGGCAGCATCCTCGGCGTCACCTGTCCTCGGATCGCCGTCCTCGGAACCGACGGGGCGATCGGCAAACGCACGACCGCAACGATCGTCACGAACGCGTTGAAGGCATCTGGCATCAACGCCGTCATGGTCGGCACCGGCCAGACCAGCCTGATCCAGGGCGCGTTCCACGGCGTCGCGCTCGACGCAGTTCCCGCACAATTCGTCGCCGGCGAACTCGAAGCCGCCGTGGTCGGAGCGTTCGAGGCCGAGCATCCCGACGTGATCATCGTCGAAGGTCAAGGTGCGCTCAGCCACCCGACCTACTTGAGTTCGACTGCGATCCTGCGCGGCAGCCGCCCCGCTGCAGTCATCCTCCAGCACGCCCCGGCCCGCACAGCGATCAGCGACTTCCCCGCCTTCCCGATGCCGACACCGGCGAGCGAGATCAATCTCATCGAAACCTTCGCCGACACCAAGGTGATCGGTCTGACGATCAACCACGAGAACATGACCGACAGCGAAGTCTCTGCAGCGATCGCCCTCTACGAAGTCGAACTCGGGATCCCTGCAACCGATGCTCTCACCCGACCGCTCGAATGTCTCGTCGACATGGTGCTCGCAGCCTTCCCCGACCTCCGGGCGCCGGCCATCGTCGCTCGATGAGCGGGCTCCGTCTCGACATCGACCTGGACAAGATCGGCGACAACGCACGACACCTCGTCGAACAAGGCGCAGCTCGCGGTATCTCGATCACCGGCGTGACCAAGGCATTGCTCGGCGATGCGCGACTGGCCAACACACTCGTCGCAGCCGGAGTGGTCGCACTCGGAGATTCGCGCATCGAGAACATCGAGCGGATGCGCCAAGCCCACATCAACTCCCCGATGCTGTTGATTCGCTCCCCGATGCCGAGCCAGATCGACCGCATCGTCCGTTCCGACACCGCCAGTGTCAACACCGAGGTCGGGGTGCTCGCTGCGCTGGCGACGGCCGCCCGGGTGTGTGGACGCGTCCATGACGTCATGATCATGGTCGAACTCGGCGACCTCCGCGATGGCGTGTTGCCGACCGAACTCCACGACGTCGTTCGACACGTGCTCCGGCTCCCCACCCTCCGCCTCCGCGGAATCGGAACGAACCTCGCATGTCGCAGCGGCGTCGAGCCCAGCGACCAGAACATGGGCGAACTCTCGCACCTCGTGGACACCGTCGAGCGGACGTTCGGCATCGAGATCCACACGGTGTCGGGCGGTAACTCCGCCAACCTCGGTTGGCTGACGAACACGGAGCACCTCGGCCGAATCAACAACTTGCGGATCGGTGAATCGATCCTGCTCGGACGCGATCCGCTCCACCGACAGCCGATCGTCGGGCTGCACACGGACGCGATCGCCCTTGTCGCCGAGGTGATCGAGTCGAAGCGCAAGCCGACCCGGCCATGGGGTCACGCGGGTCAGCATGCGTTCAGCACGACCGACGACAGGCCCCACGAGACCGTGGACCGGGGAGAGATCTGGCAGACCATCGTGGCTGCGGGACGACAGGACATCGACGCCGATGACATGCAGGGCCCGGCCGGAACGATGCTGCTCGCTGCGAGCAGTGATCACCTGATTCTCGAAACCAGCTCCAGGATGGCGCCGGGCGACGAGGTCCGATTCGAGCCCGGTTACTCGGCGCTGCTCCGTTCGATGACGTCACCGTTCGTCAGCAAGAACCTCAGCGAAGAGCGAGGAATCCGACCGATCATCGCGGTCTCGAGCAGGCAACGATCCCGCGTCGGCGGCCCGTCGCCGGAGGCAAGCCGCGGAGCGAAACTGACCATCGTTCCCCGCGGGCCCGTCGTCGGGTCGAGCGTCACACACAGCGTCGAGTGAGCTGACCTGACGGGCTGCGCGCCTGTGCTGTGAAGGCCATCGCCGGTCAACATGCCCGAAAGGGCTCAGCTGGTTGACTCCTCATCGTGGGTGCGTGCGCCGGCGACGAGCAGCGCGGCCGGCGCGACCTCGAGGCGCATCGGGAGCGGGCCGAGCAGCTCACCATCAGCCCAGACATCGATGCCGGCACCGCTGATCGTTGCGACGGTGCCGGCGTCGACGGCCACCTCTGGTCGATCGACGTGGCGCCCGGAGAACACCGTCGGGAAGACCCGCAGGAACGTCCGGCGTGGCACATCACCGATACTGACCACCTGCAGCTGCCCGTCATCGGGGCTCGCGTCCGGACAGATTCGCATCCCGCCGCCGAAGAACGCCGTGTTGCCGACGGCGAGCAGCGTCGTGGCGCCGCCGACACGTCGGCCGTCAACCTCGACCGTCACCGACAGCGTGCGAAGTCGCGGGAGCTGGAGCAGCGTCGCGAGGGTGTATCGGAGCTGCCCGCGTGGCCACGTGAGGCCGTTGGCACGGGCTGTGACATCGCCGCTGAATCCGAGGGTGGCCACCGTGGCGACCCAACCGCAGTCGGTCCGGATCGCGTCGATGGACGTCGGCGCGGCGAGGGCCCGTTCGACCTGTTGGTCGACGTCACCGTCGAGCAGACCGAGGGCTCGGGCGAAGTCGTTGCCGGTACCGAGCGGGACCACGCCGAGTACGGTCTCGGACTCGGCGACGGCGTTGACAGCGAGGTGGACCACGCCGTCGCCTCCGACGGCGATGAGTCGGGCTGCACCGTCCGCGACCAGGTGTTGCGAGGCTGCTCGTGCCTCGGCCGGCGTCGTCGCCTCCACGATCGTCACCTCGACATCACGTCGTGCGAACGCGCGAACGACCTCCTCGAGCTGCGCCGGTCCGCCGCGGGCGGTCGGATTGCCCAGCACGTGAACCGAACCCATCGCCGCACGGTAGGCGGCGGCGCTGTGCGGAGAGTGGTCCGAACAGCGCGAAGCCGTGATGTGCAGAACGCACAGCCGGTCGCCGACCGGAGCTCCGGTGGTGGTCGGGCGGGTGCTGGTGGTGATTCGGCCTGCACCCGCCCGGTCACTCAGGGAGCTGTCGGCGCCCCGGCGCAGAGTCCCTTGACGGTTTGACCCGGAGGCGCCGGAAACTGGCTGGAGCGGATTCCCAGCTCGGTGTTGAAGTAGCTGATGACCTCCCCCGGGCTGTCCCACGTTCCCGTCTGCGGCCCGGCCGGGTCCACGATGCCGTCTGGCTTCGCCCCACATTTTGCCGCTTCAGCGGGACCGGCAAGCGACATCACGCCAAACAGTGCTCCTGTGACGGCTACGGCCGCCATTCTCGTTCCCCTCATTTCGGGTACCCCATTTCTCTGGTTTCTGGCGGGCCGTGGATTCGGCTCGCCAGCTCGTCCTCAACTCTCGTGTGCGCTGTGCGAGATGTCTATGAGCTGCATCACACAAGATCATCGATGGTTGGCCTGATGCGACCCCGCCGGCAGTGGTGCGCAACGTGATGATCATCTCGGTCGCCGCGTCGTTCACCGCACGGTCACCTGGAGGTCGCCGACACCGGTCGCGTCTCGCACGACAGTCGGTGCAGGTCCTTCACGGGCAAGTCGGGCAGCGGTCGAACCGCGAGGGGGCTGGTCGTCGGGCCGTTCCCGTGTCGGGCGGTTGGCCTGATGCGACGTCAGCGCCGGGGAGGGATCGAACCTCCGTCATCGCTCGACCAGAGCAGCGCTGACCTCGCATCAGACCTCGTGGGCGGCTCGGGCTCGTTGTCGGTGATACTTTGATTATCCGTGTCTTGTTCGATGTGTGGCAGGGCCTATTGACCCCTGCCGAGTTCTCGGCCGGAAACACTCGTGACGGTTCCCAACCGGTGCTCACGACGCGAACTTCAACCGGCTGACCTTCGACTGCGAGGGTTTCGACGGTCGGTGTGTGTTCCGACCACGCGGTGAGCTCCCCTCGAACTGGGCGAACGCCAACGGCAAGACTGGCCGGATGAGTGACATCGACATCCCGGAGAGTCCCAGTGGCATCGACGCGCACTGGCTGAACGTCGCGCTCGATGGCTGGCCTGAGATCATCTCCGTCTCGCACGAGGACATCGGAGAAGGCACGGGAATCTTTGGCCAGATCTCGCGAGTTCACCTCGGGTATGCAGGTGACCACGGTTCGTCACCCACTCGAATGGTGGTCAAGATGGCGTGCCTGGAGCCGGAGAATCTCGCGATCGCGAATGCGCTCGGAATCTACGAACGAGAGCTGCGCTTCTACGAGGAACTCGCGTCGACCATGCCGTTTCGGGTACCCGACAGCTTCGTGCTGCATCGTGGCGGTGACGGGCGCTTCGTCCTGATCATCGAGGACTTGTCGGGCGAGTTCGTCGTGGGTGACCAGGTTGTCGGTGCGACGCCGGAACAGGCCGAGGCCATCGTCGACGCGCTCGTGCCCTTTCACGTCCAGTGGTGGCAACACGCGGATCTCGATTCGATGGACTGGCTGCCGGTTCCGAATGCCCCGGCCTACCGCGCCGCGGTGCCCGACATCTATCGGGCCGGATTGCCGGTGCTCGAAAGTCACTGGGCCGACCGGATCTCGCCGGCGGCCCTGGCGGCTGCCAAGGCGGTCGAGCCCAGGTTCGAGGAGCTGATGGACCGCACGGCCGGTGAGCCGCGCACGATCATCCACACCGATACGCGGCTCGACAACATTCTGTTCGCCGCCGACGGGTCGAACGAGGTGGCGGTGATCGATTTCCAGCTCGCACTTCGGGGCCGGGCGGTCGCCGACATTGCCTACCTCATCGGGACGAGCATGTCGGTCGCCGACGGGGCAGCCAACTGGGAGCGACTGCTGCAGCGGTGGCACGCCGGCGTCGTGGCGACGGGGATCGACTACCCGTGGGACGACTGTGTCACGCACTACAAGGAGGCGGCGATGTACTACCTCTCCGGAGCGATGTCGCTGGTCGGGACCTTCGATGCCGGCAACGAGCGTGGCAGCGAGATGGTGTTCGCGTACACCACGCGAATCCTCGAGCATGTAGCCGACATCAGCGCGACGGACGTGCTCTGACCGGCGACGTCGAGGGTGGGCGTTGTCGGCGTGTGGGCGTTCCCAGAACTGGAGGGCCGATCAGTTCGGCCGACAGGACGGACTGGATCGGTCGAGCAGTGCAGCCGATTGGTTGAGCCGGAGATGACGCACCGACCGAACACGGTCGGTGATCGCGTTATGGGCTACCTGTGAGCCCCGCCTGGCCGCAACAGTTCGCATGATATGTGGGTGTCGTTGGGGCCCGTAGTGTCTCGGCGTGCGGGCTCGATTGTGAGTGGATGCGAATGCGCTGCGACCGATCGAGCGTGCAGCCACGAGCGGGTCACGTGAGATGTGGGTGATGTCAGCGGTCGGCTGCGCTGGCCCGAAACGACGTCGAGTGGGTGAGGCTCAAGTTCGATCTGTGGGTTCGATCCAACCCGTCATTCCTGCGTCCCGCCCGGCGAACTCCCCACCGGGCTCTTCAGACACGTTGAAAGAGGTGTAGCGAAGGCCCGCGTAGTCGCCCGTACCCGTGAGGGTCCCGTAGGTGATGTGCGCGCCGTCGCTGTGAATCGATCCGACCCACTCACCCTCCCAGGTGCCGCCGTCGTTGGTGACCACCGTCGTCCCCCACATGTCTGCGATCCCGGTCGGATACAAGTCGTAGTTGATCGTGACCGTCGAGGTGCCGCTCACCCGTTCGTCCGACATCACGGTCTCGTAGATCCACACCAGGTCGCGTGCCTCCAGGACGTCGCCGGCTTGGGTTTGTGTGGAATCGGTGTCCTCTCGGACGAACGTGCTCGTGCCGACCACGGGCACTCGACCGTCGTCTCCGACCGGCTCACTGTCGCTGCCGCCACAACCAGCGAGGACGGTCACCGAGCCGGCGAGCAACAACGCCGCAAGACCTCTGATGAGCTTCATGACACCCTCCTCTCTCGAGTCCGAAGGGGGTTATGCGGTCGCCGATTCTCGAACTCACGTCTTGTCGTGACTCGATGCTCGTCACTGCCCGTAGCCCGTTCAGATCCTGTCTGCATGTCCACTTCCAGTGTCTGCCGGGCGAATGCCATGCAGGAGAGTCCAACGTCCTCTCACTGTCTCGTCGCCTCACCTACTGGTGCGACATTGGCCGAACACGAATCGAAATGGCAACGAACTCGGTCCGACCCAGTTTCAGTCGACGACCCGACGAACGACCACGGCCAAGACAACGACGAGGATCCGGCGACTGGACTCGACAACGACCGCACGAAATCACCAGTCGTCACCCGACGCGCGTGACCGAGTTCGACCCAATCCGGGCACTCGGCCATTCTTCGAGTGGCAGACCGACACCCGGCGACAGACGCTGATCGACGCACTCGAGGCTGCAGGGTTGGCGCTGCAACCCCTCGACGACACCGACCGAGCTGTGTCGTCGTTCCGGCCGACAGGCGTCGAACGGCTGCTGATGGTCCCCGGGCTGTCCTACGTCCTGATCATGCGGCTTCGGGGACGAACGACCCAGATGTACGAAGTCACCAAGACGCAAGAACCCGGGCCATTACGACTGCAGGCTGCTGAGGATTTGCCCTTGGCATCGCGTCAAGACCCGCAACACTTCGCCACGCACAATCACGAGGAACGAGCCAAGGCGACCACTCGAGATCGGCCCAACTCGTGGCACCCGATAATCGCGCTGGCAGCGGCGGTTCTGGATTGGCGCGAACGTGGATGGCCCCGTCTCCTCGGGAGGCTCGTCGCTCCCGGGTGGTCAACACTCCAGTCGCATCGGGTTTACGGCCGATACACGGCTCCGTCACGCAGCGGAATCGTGGCGAGATTGCTCGGCCCGCTGAAGTCAGTCGTTGCCCCGCCCCAGACGATGACCTCGCGTCCGGTCCAGATCACGGCGTGGCCGATCCGGTCGACATCGATCGGGGGCTTCGGGAGGTTCGTCCATCCGTCGACCTGGGCGCCGGCCGAGAGGTACACCGACTCGGGCCGCAGCCCTCCCATCGTCACGCCGTCGACGTCGAGGCCGCCCAACATCACGTAGCCGCCCGGGACGGCGATCAGCGACGCCTGTTGCTCGACGGGGCCGCGCGGCGGAGCGGTGATCACCGAGAACGTTCCCGCGGCAGCGTCGAGACGCATGGCGAATCGTTGCGATTGGCCCTCCTCGTCGGTGGTGACGCCGATGACCGTGCCATCATCGGCGAGGGTGATCGACAAGATGGAGGCGCCGACCTCGGCCGGCACGTCGAGGGGAATGCTCGTGTTCTCGACGAGGTCGATGCGATAGCCGAACGGGAAATCGGTCAGCGGCCCGCTTGTCAGCATCACGAGATACCGGTCGTCGACGATGGTCGGGCTGCCGGGCGCGTTGCGCATCCCGTACGCGTCGTCGCTGCCGCCGAGCGCCGTGAACGGCGACCACTTCCCGGTCGTTGGATCGAGCCGCGCCCATCCCATCAGGCCGAGATCCGATCGCCAACCGACGACGATGAGTTGACCGCGCCAGCTCACGGTCGTGACCGGCTGATGGATCGGTGCGGCGCCGTCGGTCGGAACGATCTCGTCCGTGGGGAGTTGGTCGTATCGGTTCTGCTCGATCGTTCGCCAATCGTCGGTCTCGGGGTCGTAGGCGACCACGTCCCATCCCCACGGGTCGCCGTCGGACGCCACGATCGACACCGCCTCACGGCCGACCCACGCGCTCGAGGTCGGGGGCCGCCTGTGGCGGCGACAAGGCCGGAGCCCGGCCGGTCGTCATCGGTGCGATCGGGCGCCACGTGTTCGTCGTGGGCCGGTAGGCGGCGCCGTCGACAAGCGAGGTGCCGTCCGCGTCGTAGCCACCCCACACCAGCATCTCGTGACCGTCCCACACCACCGTTGGCGCGAACCTCGCCGAGAGTGGGCTGTCGGTCATGGCCGACCAACCCCGCGGTGAGTGCGCCGCCGGATCGGCACCGCCACGGAGGACCACGAGCCCGACCGCACCGGCGATCACCAACAGCAAGGCTGCCGCGGCAACGAGTTGCCGAGCGCGATCCGCTCGTCGAGTGGCCCCGAACCGGTGACTCCGGCCGGTCCGGATCATCGTCACGTTCGAATCGGCCGGTGCCGTCGCCGGCCATGCGGCGATCTCGCGGAACGCCTCACGGATTCCATCGTCGGTCGACAGATCGATCATGACAACTCCTTGCGAATCAGTGCGAGGCCACGAGCGGCCAGCGAGCGAACGGTGGATCGGCGGCAACCGAGCAAGCCGGCGATGTCGTCGTCGGCGAGATCCTCCACGAATCGCAAGATCAGCACCTGGCGCTGCCGCGCCGGCAGCGTCAACAGCAGGGCGCGCAGATCGACCAGCTGGTCCGGCGCATCGTCGGGCGGCGGGTCGGGATGGAACCGCTCGCTGGTTCGCCGACGTCTCAGCACCCCGTTCGAGCCGTTGACGACCGCTCGACGTACGTAGGGTCGAACGTCGTTGACGTTGGACCAATTCCTTGCGGAGGCGATGAAGGCGTCCTGCACCACCTCTTCGGCCTCACCGCGCGAGCCGAGCATCATCGTTGCCACTCGCACCAACGGTTCGAACCGTTCGGTGTACTCGGCCATCAGCTCGGATGGCCAATCCCCGGTCCGGGTGCCTTCCGCCACACATGGATCATTCCAACTCATCATCATGTAGACGCGCATCCCACGCGATCTGTTGCGCGATCTTCTGCGCCCGACAGCAACCGGGATTGCCCGCACACTTCGCCACGCAGAATCCCGACCAGCAGCACGATGCCACCACTCGCTATCGGCCCAAGCCGAGCACTGCACTTTCCCGGTCGTTCGTTGCCGAGCCCTCCGGCGTGGGAAGTACTGTCGCCAGCCATGCGAACTGCAGTGGTCAACGCGACGGTGCTCGACACTGCGACGATGACGTTTGCCGAGGGTCAGTCGGTCGTGATCGAGGACGGGGTCATCGTCGATGTCGGAGACGGTCGGGCCGGTTCGGCGGATGTGACTGTCGATGCGGCTGGTCGGTTCGTCGTTCCGGGTCTGATCGATGCGCACGTGCACTTCAGGTTGGCGACGCTCAATTTCCGGTCGTTGGCCGTGTGGAGTGAAGTCGAGTTCGGGATCGCCATGGCTCGTCTGGCCACCGAAACGGTGGAGCGCGGCTTCACGACGGTGCGGGATCTCGGCGGTGAGGTGACCGGTCTGATCCGTGCGACGCCCGCGTCTGCATGCCGCTCTACAGCCCGACGCCGCGCCAGGCGCCGCGTCACACGATCTTCCGAGAGCAGTGCGCACGTGCGTTTCATGAACTCGGCGGCATCTGGCGCACGATGGACTTCCTCGCCGATCTATCGGCCATCCGCTGCCCGACTCTGGTGTTGGCCGGGGCCGACGACCCGGTGACCCCGATCGAAGACAGCGAGGACATCGTCGCTCATCTCGACCCTGCGCTCGCCCGATTCGAACGATTCGAACAAGCAGGCCACGGCGTCTGGATCGATCATCCGGTTCGGGCGTTCGCTGTACTCAACGACTTCATCGTCTCCAGCTGACCCAGCTGCGACTTTTGGAACTGGCAAGCGGCTCGGCTCCCATACCTCCAGCGACATCATCCGGGGACTCCGGCACAAGGTCACGCGATGTCGAGGATCACCTTGCTGGCCGCACCGGTGTGCAGGGCGTCGAAGGCGTGCTCGTAGTCGTCGAGGGCGAAGTGGTGGCTGATGATCGGGTCGATCCGCAGGCCGGAGTTGAGCATCGCAACGGCCTTGTACCAGGTGTCGAACATCTCGCGTCCGTAGATCCCCTTGATCGTCAGGCCCTTCAGGATGGCTTGGTTCACGTCGATCTCGACGTGATGCTCGAACAGACCGAGCAGCGCCACCTTCGCCCCATGGTTGGCCAACTCCAAGATGTCGGTGAGCGCATCGGGACTGCCTGACATCTCGAGCGCGATGTCGAACCCCTCGGTCATACCGAGGTCGTCCATCGCCGCCCGGACAGCCGCCGTACCGGCGAGAACCGCTCGGGTCGCACCCATCTGCTGCGCCGTCGCCAGACGAGCCTCCTCGACATCGGTGATCACGATGTGACGCGCTCCCGCGTGACGGGACACAGCGCACGCCATCTGGCCGATCGGGCCTGCGCCCGTGATCAAGACGTCTTCGCCGACCAGGTCGAAGGACAGCGCCGTGTGCACCGCGTTGCCGAGCGGGTCGAGGATCGCGGCGATCCGATCCGGCACCGAGTCGGGAATGGGGTAGGCGTTGCGCGCCGGGATCATGACGTACTCGGCGAAGCCGCCGTCGCGCTGGATCCCGACGCCGACCGTCGATCGGCAGAGGTGCCGGTCACCGGCCCGGCAGTTGCGGCAGTGCCCGCACACGATGTGCCCCTCCCCTGCCACGCGCGTGCCGGGCTCGATGTCGTCGACCTGGGCGCCGACGGCCTCGACGACGCCGACGAACTCGTGGCCGACGACGACTGGCGGGTGCATGTTCTCCTGCGCCCACTCGTTCCAGTCGTAGATGTGCAGGTCGGTGCCGCAGATTGCAGCGTGGGTGACCTTGATCAGCACGTCTGCGGGGCCGGGCTCGGGCTTCGGGACGTCGGCGAGTACGAGTCCGCGCTCCGGGCGCGCTTTGACGAGGGCCTTCATCAGGCTGCTCCGACGATGCCGAGTTCGGTTCCGACGTCGGTGAACGCGTCGATCGCGCGGCCGAGGTCGGCGTCCGAATGCGCTGCGTTCATCTGCGTTCGTATCCGTGCGGTGCCGTGCGGGACCACCGGGTACGAGAACGCCGTGACGTAGATCCCGCGATCGAGGAGCCGGGCGGCCATGTCGCCCGCCAGGGTGGCGTCCCCGATCATGACCGGGATGATCGGGTGTCCCTCGCCGGACAGGGTGAACCCGGCCGCGGTCATGGCGGTCCGGAACCGCGCGGCATTCTCGACGAGCCTGGTGCGCAACGCATCGCCATCAGCGACGAGGCGGAGCGCCTGGCGTGCGCCGCCGAGCAGTGCGGGGGCGAGCGCGTTCGAGAACAGGTAGGGGCGAGCCCGCTGCCGCAGCAGGTCGACGATGTTCTGTCGCGCTGCGACGAAGCCGCCCATCCCGCCGCCGACCGCCTTGCCGAGCGTGCTGGTGACGATGTCGACGCGGTCGGACACGCCGTGCAGCGCTGGCGTGCCTCGCCCGTTGGGGCCGATGAAACCCGTTGCGTGACAGTCGTCGACCATCACCAGCGCGTCGTATCGGTCCGCCAACTCGCAGATGCCGGCCAGGTCGGCGATGTAGCCATCCATCGAGAACACGCCGTCGGTGACGACGAGAATGTGGCGAGCCCCGTCGGCTCGCGCCTGCGCGAACTGGGTGTCGAGATCGGCGAGGTCGCGCGTGGCGAATCGGTATCGCCTCGCCTTGCACAGCCGGACGCCGTCGATGATCGACGCGTGGTTGAGCGAGTCGGAGATGATGGCGTCCTCGGCGTCGAGCAGCGGCTCGAACACACCGCCGTTGGCGTCGAAGCAGGCAGCGAACGTGATCGAGTCGTCGGTCCCGAGGAACTCGGCGATCTCGTGCTCGAGCGTACGATGGAGGTCGGTCGTGCCGCAGATGAAGCGGACCGAGGCCATACCGTACCCGTGCGTCTGCATTGCCTCGGTGGCTGCCGCAACGAGCGAGGGATGATCGGCGAGGCCCAGATAGTTGTTCGCGCACAGGTTCATGACTTCGGACCCGTCGGCGACGGTGATCGTCCCGCCCTGGGGTGACACGATCGCCCGTTCGGCCTTCCACAGCCCGTCGCCGCGGATGCCGGCGAGCGTGGCGTCGACCTGCTCGTAGAATGTGGTGCGATTCATGACGTGCTCGGAGCGAAACGTTGAGGCATGGTGCCGATGATCGGCCACCCGACCGTGAATAGCAAGCTGCTGCCATGACCGAACGCAAGCCTCCCGACTCGGCGTGGGAATCGTGGATCGAACGCCAGATCGACGACGGTCGACGTTCCGGAGCGTTCGACGATCTACCAGGTCACGGGCGCCCGATCGACGATCTCGACCAGCCCCACGACGACCTCTGGTGGGTCAAGGCGAAGATGCAACGAGAAGAGGTGACCGTCACGCCACCGACGATCGCCATCCGGACCGAGCGCGACTCCGTGATCGAAGCGGCAATGACCGCGTCGAGCGAGTCCGACGTCCGCGAGCTGATCGAACGGCTCAACGAGCGGATCCGGGAGGTCAACCGCTTCGTCACGTGGGGCCCTCCGTCGAGCGTTGCTCCACTCGACCCCGATGTCATCGTCGAGCGGTGGGCGCAGGCGACCCGGACCCGGCCTCCAGTTCGGCTCGATGCACCGGCTCCGGCTCCGGCCCCGGTCGGTCGGGGACGCCGCCGCCTGCTGCGGCGTTTTCGGCTCTCCAGGCCATCGAGATCTTCGTAGGAGCAGATCGTCCGAACCGTCGAGTGCGGATCAGCTTTCGACGAGTTGGGCAATTCGTTCGAGCGTCGCCTCCATACTCGCCAGGTCGGAAGCCCGCAGACAGCCTGGTACGCACCGAACCGGCGGTCGGTGACAGTTCACGCCGCACATTCTGGGACACGTTGGCAGCGCGAGACGTGCCGATCTGATCGTTTTGATCTGCAGCAGAGCAGCGTCAATATGCGCTCGTCTCGAATCCCATACGACTGCGAAGCTGTCCTGATGGTCTTCGGTGATCACCTTGAATCCGCCGACTCTGCGTTGTCGGCTGAATGGATCCGGCCACGGTGTAGCGGAGCGCCGGGAACCGTTGGAGCGCTCGTGCCGAATCAGTACGAGACGCTGATTCGTCTGTTCCCACCGGCGCCATGCACTGGGGACTGGTGGCCCCTGTACAGGGACCTGTTCGACACGGTTGCCTCCGTCGGCAAACGGTACACATCCACCGCCGAGCGAGCATGGTTCGCCATCTGGGAGGGTCACGGTTTCGACAGGTTCACGACCCACATCGCGCACCGCGGCCCCGTCGACGACGACATGCTGCGCACGCTCGAGCTACGGCGCGCAGCACTCCGTGAGGAAGACCAACGACGTCAGGCGAGCATCCGCAACGCACTCGCACCGATTCCACGCTTCTCGATGCCTCACCGCGACTACTACCTTCTGACAGGCCGGGTCACCGCAGTGACGGGGCTGCGATATCCCGACGACGACGGCTGGCGCAATCCTGATCTGTTCTGGCCAGAGGACCGGCGATGGTTCGTCGCGACAGACGTTGACTTCTGGTCGCTGTACGTCGGCGGCCAGAACTCCTTCATCAGAGAACTCGCCGACAGCGTCACCACGCCGACCGAAATCGTCGGCTACGACCTCGGGCTTGAACTCGAGGACTGAACCAGGGCAAGGCGTGGCGAGGCGAGCACGCCGACACGAATGGGTCGGTGGTTGGGGGCGCACGGAAGATCAGCTATGCGACGCTGTCCGCTCTGCATGTTTGAGGCAGGTAGCGCATCGTTCGTGACAGGGTGGTAGACCCCCTTCGCACGTTCTGGAGCGGCCTCACCGATCGGACGTGCCGTTCTCGGACGGGTTGCGCCCTGCGGGACGTGGGATTATGCGCTGCCAGGTGGCGGTCGAAGCTCCCCCACTTCGCCGGCGATGCGGCGCGGGTCGGAACGTGACCCGTCCGACCGCCCCGATCGTTCCGGGACGCTCGCTCTGGGTGTCTTCTGTCAGGATTGGGGTATGACCGATATCGAGATCGACCCCCGTACGGACCCAGGTCACACTCCTTGGTACCTCGACGGGAACTTCGGGCCCGTATTCGACGAGGTCACTGACGTCAACCTGCGAGTCACGGGTTCCATCCCGCCGTCGCTGTCGGGCCGCTACCTGCGCACTGGATCCAATCCGCCCTCGGGGATGTCGAGCCACTGGTTCGCAGGTGACGGGATGGTGCACGGCGTCCGCCTCGACGCCGGCAACGCGGTCTGGTACCGCAACCGGTACGTACAGACCACCAAGTTTCTGAGGGGACTGGATGCAACCGACCCGGACGTGTTCGCCGACCCGACGGCCGGCTCGGGGAACACGAGCGTGCTGGCCCATGCCGGACGGATCTGGGCGCTGGAGGAGCTCCACCTTCCGTACGAGCTCAGCCCCGAACTCGACACGATCGGCAGTGACGACTTCGGCGGCAAGCTGACGACGGCATTCACCGCACACCCGAAACTGTGCCCCGAAACCGGAGAGCTGCACTTCTTCGGTTACTCCCCGTTGCCGCCGTTCCTGACATACCACGTGCTCGATGCCGGCGGAGCGCTCGTGCATTCCGCAGAGATCGCCGTGCCGAAGGGCACGATGATGCACGACTTCATGATCACCCGCGACCACGCCATCTTCATGGACCTCCCGATCGTGTTCGATCTGTCGAACCTGGAGTCGCCGATCGGATGGGACGACACCTACGGCGCTCGCATCGGCATCATGCCTCGCATGGGCACGAACGCGGATATCCGCTGGTTCGAGATCGACCCGTGCTACGTGTTCCACCCCCTCAACGCCTACGTCGACGGCAACGTGGTGGTCTGCGATGTCGGTCGTCACGCGTCGATGTCGATGGAACCGGAGGTCTACACCCCTCCGGCATTTCTGCACCGTTGGACGTTCGACCTGGCATCGGGTGCCGTCAACGAAGAGCGGATCGACGAGAGGACGCACGCCTTCTCGCGCGTCGACGACCGGGTCGTCGGCCTTCCGCACCGGTACGGCTGGGGTGTGAGCCACCGCGACGGCAGCGACACCACGCTTCGTGAACCCGGAGTCGTCGTGAAGTGGGATGTCGTCACCGGCACGCAAGCCACCTACGACCTCGGGCCTGACGCATTCCCAAGTGAGTTCGTCTTCGTGCAAGACGATGATGCTGCCGGCGAAGACGAGGGCTGGGCGATCGGTTTCGTGTACAACGCGTCCGCGGACTCCTCCGACCTCGTCATCCTCGATGCATCGGCGCCCGGCAGCGATCCCGTCGCTCGGATCCATCTCCCACAACGTGTGCCCTTCGGTTTCCACGGCAGCTGGGTCGACGACTCGGTCCTCCCCGCCTGACGATCGACTCCGAGCCCCAACGGTCTCGGCGCGGAAATGCGCTCACCGTGCGCTTCGAGGACGGGATATCGAGTTGGTGGGAAGCACCGGTCGACCGATCGGAAGTGCCGTCCGCGAGCGGTCTGGCGCGGTCGGTGGCGGTGGGCGATACGAGTGTCTTCGACAGGCAATGGCGGAGCGCGCTCAGTCTGTGCCAGCGGCCGCCAGTGCTGCTTCGATCTGAGCTACAACGGTTCCCAGCCGCTTTCGACCGCCAACGTCCTTCGGATGCGCGGCCTCGAGAAGTTCGCGCTGCTGGCGCAGGGTGAACTCGACAATCCCTCGCTCGGAAGAGCTCCCTTCGCCAGGTCGAGCGAGCAATTCTGCAAAAGTCCTGTAGTTCTGATTCCCTATTTGGATCTCGGTGTCAAGCGGGGCTTTCGGCGAGGGTCTTGATTCGAGGTGAGTGTGGGGTTGATGATGTTGGTCGGGGGAGGTCGCCCCGTGTGCCCGCGCCGTTGGCGTGTGGCTTCGGTTGTCTCGTTGAGACTGCCTGGGGGGCTTTCCCCTTCGGGGCGGTTTTGGTGCTGCGTCGGCGGGCTCGGACGTCGGCGGGAACGGTCCAGTGGTCGGCGATGATCGTGGTGGCTTGGTCGTTGGTGACTGGTGTGCCGTCGATGTCGCAGACGATGTAGGGACTGTTCCGGTTCATCACGGTCCAGGCGCGCTCGGCGAGGTTGGCGGCGACGACGCAGAGCGCTCCGAGGTGGTTCTTGGGGCGTTCGACCATCTGGATGTAGTAGATCCGGGCGAGTTGGGGGTCGTGTCGGCGGGCGTGGTCGGCGGCACGGATCAGTGTGGTGCGCAGCAGCGACGAGCCGGCTTTGGACATCGCTTGTCCTTTGCGGTCGGTGTTGCCGGTCTCGGACGCTTTGGGGGTCAGGCCGGTGAAGGATCGGAACTGTTTGCCTTTGGCGAAACGGGCAGGGTCGCCCATGCACGCGACGAGCGCGGGCCGCCGATGGTGGAGAACCCGGGAATGCTGCGGGCGAGCTGTTCGGGGTCGACGACCATGTAACGGTCTTCGCGAGCAGCGGCGTGTCGGGCTCGTTCGGTCTCGACTGCTCGCAGCAGGCGGACCTCGGTTGCGATCTCGTCGGCGATCGCGTCGAACGCGACCGCTGGATGGTCCCGATACAACTCGAGCGACGACTCCGCTGCGGTGATCCATTCGGCGGCGCGGTCCTCGCCGTGCTTGTTCGCTGATGCTTTCGCAATGATCTTCGCGAGCCGCTTCGCGCCCAGCTTGACCAGGGCGTTCGGGTCGGCGTAGCGCTCCAGCACCGCAAGATCGGACCGCGAGATCACCCCGGTCAGCGGTGTGATTGGCATCACTTGTCGGGTCAGGTCCTTGATCCGGCGTTTGTGATCCGCTCCGGCCTGGGTGAGGCGATCCGTTGCTCGGACCCGGCGATCCAACCCGGCGCGGTCCTCGTTCGCGAGCACCAGCGGTTGCACGCCGGCGGGATCGAACAACGGGATCCGCGCCAGTGTGTCGGCATCGATGCCGTTGGTCTTGGTGTGACGCGACAAGAACTTGCGCAGATCATGGGACTTGGCCGAACTCACCCGATGCACGACATGGCCACGGCTGGTGAAGAACACCGCGATCGGCAGCCACGCCGGCCCGGTCGGTTCCATCACCACCTCCAACCGGGTCCCCTCCGCCGTTCCGGCCAGAGCTGCTCGTTCGATCTCGGACAAGCTCTCCACGGTCCCAAGGAGACACCGCTCAACCGCGGCTCCCACTCATGTGCCGCAAACGATTCCGACCTCGTTGGATCGAATCACTTCCCTCATCCGGGGCATCCGTGGCCGAGCCAGCAGTGGCAATCAGAACAACGAGGCCAGGCCCAACGACCTCCCTCAGAGCGGATCTCAACGCCACCAACCGGACCAGCCGGGATGAACAAGCCTTCCCTGAAACCCCGACCTCATGGTGGATCCACAATGCCGGTGTCGTTTACATGAGCGATCACCATATGGGTTAGCATATGGTCATGGCTCGACGTGAAGTACTCGTTCAACTCGATGACGACCTCGTGGAACAACTCGACTCATTGGCCACCGGTCTCGGCACCAACCGATCCGAGCTGATACGCCGCGGCGCGGAGGCGGTCCTGGATGCCGAAGGGCTTGCAGCGGCCGATCGTGAGCTCCGCTCGGCGTATCGGCGCCAGCCCGCCGATCCCGCACTTGTTCAGTCGGCGCGACGACTCGCTGCTCAGACCGCGCCTGCGTGGTAGCGCGCAACGACATCTACTGGGCTGACCTCGGACCTCCCGCCGGGCGCCGCCCGGTCTGCGTGCTCACCCGTGACGCAGCGATCGCTGTACTCACATCGGTCACCTGTGCGCCGATCACACGCACCCTTCGTGGAATCCGCTCAGAGGTGGAACTCGGCGTCGAGCACGGCCTCCCAGAAGTGTGCGTCATCAACTGCGACAACGTCATCACGATCCCGCTCGAGGACTTGGACGACCAGCCCGTCGGCCACCTCGACGAAATCACGCGCGCTCGACTCGACGAAGCCCTGCGCTACTCGCTCGACATCGTGTACTGACCGCCGTGCCGAACAGCACGTTCTCGCGCACCTACCCGAGCGTGGACGTGCCGTACTCGGACGGGTCATCGAGGCGAAGACAGCTGTTGATATGCGCTCTCTTGACCGGGCGGTCGCCGCGGCGAGGTCTTCCACCCTCGCGACGGCTGTGGAGTGATGTCATGATGGCGGTCATGACACAGCGCCCTGCCAGTACCCGGCCGTGTCCCGTGAACGCAGCGTGTGGGACCGAGCCCGACCTGCTCCCATGACGCAATGGCGCCCGCTACCCGATTCTTCAGCCAGCCAACCCGATTTCTTCGCGGGTTGGTGGGAGATTGTCTTCCACACCAGAGATGGTGAGCAGACAAACGTCACCGGCATCATCGAGCACGTGGACGCTGCTGGCAACTTCGCTGTGTTCAGCGGCGGCGAACGTATCGGCGCCGGCTGCCACGTCGACTTCACGCTCGATCCGGACGGCTTCACCAACGTGCAAGAAGCCCCTGACCCACACGAGCAGACCGCACGCGAGCTTGCGATCTACCGGTTCAGCGGGGACGTGTTGGAGGTCTGCAAGGCGAGCGAGCACGAGGGTCGTCCAACGAGCTTCGCATCGCCTCGCGGGAGCGGGTGGACCCACGTCGCGATCCGCCGGATCAGCGACGACGATCCACGTGTCCGCACCCAGCGCTGAGACTCGCTCTGGCGATCGGTGGGTGACCAGTTCGCGGTCGGCCACGGTGCTGCACCTACGCGACCGCCCAACCGCTCGCGTAGGTGCCGATCACGAGCGGGTCGGGGAGGCTGGACCGGTCGTCGTTCTGATCGGCCTCACGTAAGCATCGAAACTCTGGAACGCCGTAGGACAGTACCTGCTCCGCCTCCGGGATCACAGCCGCAATGGATCGTCGGAGGTGTTCACGCGTCGACCGCTTCGGCTCGTCGAGCTGCGCCAGGTACTCATCGACTTCATCGGCGCTCATCCGCACTCCCTTCGTGGTTGCCAGCGCCCATATTCGCAGCACAGACCGCCTGCGTCGACCGAGCAGATCGGCATCCCTGAAGAGTGTTGGTTTGTCAAGCAGGAACCTTCTCCGCTGGGAGTGGGTGTGAGGGCGCGTCGAGATCGAACCCGTCCGATGCCGGGTTCGTAGATGGGTGTTCGCCAAGCTGTTGTTCGTGGCGGTGGTGCGGTCGACCGTCTCCAGATTGCTCGTCATGTGCGAGCGGCACGCCCTGTGGGGTGCTCAGCCATCCCTTCGCCCCGCACCCAATCGGTCGGGGTGGGGGCATGGAGCTGTCGGGCCAAGGCCAGTTGCTGGGCTCAATCACATCGTCGAACGCGGCGCGAACAGTGTGGGGATCGTCGGCAGCGTCGGGCCGAGCGGCGGAAGCTCAGGGTGGCGCTCCGGTCGGAACTCAAGGCCCCAGTCCGACGGGCACATGCCCGGGTTCTCGAGCACCACGGTGGGATCACCTTCGAGTTCCCACAGCACGATCTCGACCACCCAGCTGCAGCTCGACCACACGGGGTGCGTCACGTAGGGGACGCCGAGCGATGTTGCATGGGCGATGCGATCGCTCCACGCCCAATCCCAGAACCCGAGCACTCCGTCACCCGAATGCACCCAGTAGTAGACCTGTTGGCGGCAGACGTCGAGCTTCTCGCCGCTGTTGTCGTAGTTCAGCTCGAGGCGGATGTTCGTGCCACCGTCGCGCGAGGCGGACGCACTGAAGTTGTCCATGTCGAACGGGGCACAGTCGTCGGCACCACCCTTCGCGAGGGCGGCCGTGTCGGCCACCGGAGCGACGAGTGCCGCGCCGGACAGCGCGACCCCGAGGCCGAGTCGCGTGAGTCGTCGGCGAAGCCCGCCGGAGTCGTGTCGTGTCGTGTCGTGTCGGGCGCAGGTGTCGTTCATACAGGTCCAGAGTTGGACCGGCGACCGATCTTGCAGAAAATCCGTCCAGGTCAGTCGTTTTCGGGTGGCGGGAGCTCGCCGCCCGGTGTTGAAGAACATCTTGCCCATCGGATCGGTCGGACCGTGGACCTGGCCACCGAGCGAGAGCGCCAAGCCTTGAGCGCTCATGAGAACCCGAAACAAACTCGATGTCGTCGTCACGAACCGTCCACTCCCTGATCAGATCAAGTGGATCACTCACCTCTCGCATTGCAGTTGCCGAATCCTTCCCGGCCGACGCGCATTGGAGACGTCGAGCCAACAACGTCGCAGGTCGCGGGCGAGCTGCTCGTCCGCTGTGAGATCTTCCCAACCCGGGGACGAACAGCAGATGGCAGACATCGAGAGTACGCCCGCAGTCGACTCCCTCGGTTCTCCACAGCCGCCCAGAATGACACTCGACTTCGATCGCCCGACCCGCCCTCTATCGGCACTTCTTCGGGTGGCTAACCGCTCCAGATCGCCAGCGGTCAGACGACCTCGACGGCAACTTCATTGGCGTGGGCGGCGAGCGCTTCGATGTCGGCTCGGTCGCCGGTCAGGACCGTTCCGCTGGGCTCCGCAATTGCGACAACGAGTGCGTCTACAGCTGAACCGGCTCTGGCCCGTTTCCGCAGCTCGGCTGCTCGCCGAGCAGTCGACTCGCTGACCGTCGGTTCGATGATGCACAGCTTCAGGAATCGGTGGGTATTGGCGTCGCGCCTTGGGTCACCTTGGAGGGATTCGACGAGAACCATCGTGGGGACCACTGGTGGCCACAGGTCCTGTGCCTTGAGCGCCCCGATGAGCGACAGTGCTGTCTTGGTGCGTGCTGCGAGACGCGACACGCCGCCGCTGTCGAGGACCAGCACGGGTCACCCGACTCGGTCGAGCGAGCGATCCCGGATGCGCCGAGCGATTGCATCGGCGGTGGCCTGCTGACGTTGGCTGGGCTCTCCGACCTCAGCGGCGAGTTCTTCGAGGTACCGGTCTGTTTCAGCAAGTGCGTCCTGGCGCTCCAACTCTGCGCGGAGCGCAACCTGCAAGAGTTCCGAGGCTGGGAGGTCGCGCTGCTTCAGTTGTTCGTGGAGATCTTCGGGCAAGTACACCTGAACACGTGGCATACGCCTAACCATACGCCTACTACTAGCGCATATCAACGTCGTGGTCACGTCGTTGTCGAGCGACGGTGAGTTCAACGTGTTCAACAACAACGGCGTCGTGCGCATGTTGATCGACGTCAACGGCTACTACACCAACACCAGCCTCCAAGAACTCGCCAACCGCCTCACCGCCGCCGAGGCCGCCATCGCCGTCAACACCGGCGACATCGACGGCCTGGACGCACGCGAACCGTTCGCCGTCACCGACGGCGCAGGGGGGAACATCCTCTTGACGGCGACGCCCACGGTATTCGCCTCGGTGGACGTGACCGCACCGGTCGACGGCCAGGTCACCCTCAACTCCACTGCGTTCGTACGCCATCTCACAAAAGGGGGGCTCATCGCCTGTGCGATCTACGAGGCCGCCGACATCCCGCCGGTGGACATCGTCGGCCAAACGCCGTCCGTCCAATTGTGGACGTCCGTTGTGATCGACCCTCCGGGTTCATTCACTGGCGCCCAGGGTTCATTGTCCGGGACACGGACGTTCGACATCGCCGCCGACACCACGGTCACCTACAGCCTCGCCTGTGACGAAATCCTCTTGGATGGCGGGTCCATCCTGGAAAGGAACCTGACGGCGATCTTCACGCCGGCGCCCTGACGCCCACACTGCAGCCGCCTCGCCCCTCACGAAGCGTGTCGCGACCCCGGCATCACTCCGGCTCCTCAGTCCTGCGGTCAGGTCAGGTGCCGTCACCGATGCTCCATGAACAGCCCGTGGCGGTGCAGCTCGACAACGACGTGCACGTGCTCGGCTGCGATCGCTGCGAGTGAGTCGCCCTTACCGGTCGCGTTTCGCTGGTCCGCTGGGTCAGTTGTCTTCGAAGAGGTTTCCGGCGCGCCAGTCGTTGTCGCCGGTGGCGGATCGGTTCGCGCCGCCCGAGACGACGGCGTTGTTGCCGCTGGCGGTGTTGCCGTATCCGCCGCTGACGGCGGATTCGAAGTAGGTTGCGGTGTTGGTGTCGCCGCCCAGGATCGAGGACTGCTCGCCTTGGGCGGTGTTGTTCCGACCGCCCGACACCGACGCAGAGAAGCCGCTGGCCTCGTTGCTCCGACCACCCGACACCGATGCCCAGGTGCCGTCGCCCGTGTTGTAGACGCCGCCCGAGACCGACGCCCCGAAGGCGTTGGCCGTGTTGCTGGCGCCGCCGGTGACGGTCGCCAATGGGGCGGTGATGCTGTTGTTTCCCCCGAGGACGGCACCGCTGTATGAGGTGTAGTCGTGGTAGTCGCCGACGACCAGGTTGTGCGACCCGCTTTGCACAGCAGGAATAGCGGAATCGTCTGCGTTGTAGCCGACGATCAGGTTACCGAGACCGTTGACGTCACCGGCGGTGTCACCGCTGCCATCGACCACCTGCACATTGACGCCGTCGAACCGCACGGTGGGATGACCGTCGACGGTGAGCGTCGACATCGGCGCGGTCTTGGTCTGCAACGCCGACACCTGCGACTCCAAGGCTTCGATCCGGTCGTTCAGCTCCGTCAACGATGACGGTGTCAGATAGGCAACCACGTCGATGATCAGGTGGGTGGAGCCGGCGTTGTTGTACACCTCGAACGTGTTCGACGCCGACAGTTTCGTGGTGACCGCGTTCGGAACCGGTGGGCCGGGCACCGGGTTCATCGACGACGTTCCCGGCCATGGTCCGCTGTCCCACACGGTCAGGAACGTGCGCTCGCTGGTTTGGGCGGCGGTCACGTTCAACACCACCCCTGACGCTGCTGTTGGCACCTTGCCCGCACACTCCGTCGACGTGTCCTTGACGTCGACGGTGTAGGTCTGCTCCGCACCCAACGCAGTGTCCCGCGGACCGACCTGGGTGGCAGGTCGGGTGTCGGTCAGGCGACATGCGGTGATCGGCACCACCGTGGTGTCCGTGTCGCCCGGTGCGGCCTCGACCCGCCACGCCGACATCATCACCCACCCCACGATCATCGCCAACAACGCACCGGTGACGAACCAGATCAACGAACTCAAACGAAGTGTGATTGAAGTATGGGCCATGCCCACGATCGTCGCGAATACACCTCGATCCGCCAGAGGACACCGACCCTTTCCCAATCACCCCAGCGTGACGCCGACCTGGACCGATCAACTTGTGCCGATCCGAATTGGGCGCAGTGTCCGATTCTCGATTGAACACCTCGAACGCTTCGTCGTCGCGCGATCCGACGCTCAGTAGAGGTCGAGTGTCAGTCGGTCGCGTTCGACTGCTTGCTGTCGAGCACGAGCAACGCCTCGTCATCGGAGTGGACGAAGGCTTCGAGAACGGCGACCGAAGCGGCGATGAGCTCGTGGATCGCATCGGTCGGCACGTTTCCCACCCGAAGCCAAACGACCTTCGGCGGCGGCCCGTGGAGGAATGCGAGTTGACGGAAGTCCGAGTCCTTCGAGACCACCACGAAGCCTTCGGCACCTGCGTGGGCCCATATCTCTTCATCGGTTGCTTGATCAAGTCCGATCTCGGCGACGTGCGCAGTCTCAGGGAACGCAGCTGCGAGGCGGCTGACGAGACGGCGCGACAGGTTCTGATCGAACAGCAGCTTCACGCCGGCGAGGCGAGACGGTGTTCGCGATTGGCAGCGAATTCGAGTGCCGCTCGCACATGGTCGCCGGTGAGTTCAGGGAAGTCGGCCACGATCGCTTCAGACGTCATCCCCGAAGCGAGGTACTCGAGGACGTCGTAGACCGTGATGCGCGTGCCAACGAAGGTCGGCTTTCCGCTCCGCACGCCAGGGCGAGTCTCGATCAACGACATCAGTTCCACGTTCGCATCGTACTCTGTCGGGCCGATTTGCTCAGTCGAAATCGATCTCGAAGAACCCCCCGAAGAACCCCCTCGCCGAAAACAAAGAAAGTCCTGGTCGGAGGAAACAACCTCTGACCAGGACTTTCGTACGTCGGGCTGACAGTGTCGTGTCTCAGGACATAGGAAAGGGATGTCGCGAGACATAGGAAACTCTTGATGGGGTGTCCAAGGCTCGCCTGATCATCACCGCCGTGGTCCTCGAGGGCCGCTCGCAAGCATCCGTCGCCCGCGACTACAACGTGTCGCAGAGCTGGGTCTCCAAACTCATCCACCGCTACCGCATCGACGGCAACGCCGCGTTCGAACCGCGATCACGACGCCCGAACCAGTCACCCAACGCAACAGCACCATCCACCATCAAGCTGATCCTGGGGCTCCGAACCGAACTCACCCGCCAAGGCCTCGATGCCGGCGCCGACACGATTGTCTGGCACCTTCAACATCACCACCAGCTCACGATCTCACGGGCAACGGTCTACCGAATCGTGCGCCGCGCCCACAACATCACTCCCGAACCAGCCAAGAAGCCGAAGTCCGCCTACATCCGCTTCGAAGCCGAACAACCCAACGAAACCTGGCAATCCGACTTCACCCACTACCGCCTCTCCACCGGCATCGATGTCGAGGTCATCACCTGGCTCGACGACCACTCCCGCTACGCCCTGTCGATCACCGCCCACCTCCGCATCACCGGCACCATCGTGCTCACCACGTTCCGCACCGCCTGCAACCAGCACGGCAAACCCGCATCAACCTTGACCGACAACGGCATGGTCTACACCACACGCTTCGCCGGCGGGCACGGCGGACGCAACATCTTCGAGTCCGAACTCGTCACTCACCGCATCGTGCAGAAGAACAGCCGACCGAACCACCCCACCACCTGCGGCAAAGTCGAACGGTTCCAACAAACCCTCAAGAAATGGCTCCGAGCCCAGCCCCAACCCGCCACCATCGCCGAACTCCAAACACTGCTCGACGCGTTCGCCGACACCTACAACAACGACCGGCCCCACCGCTCACTGCCACACCGAGCAACACCAGCAACCATCTACGCCACCCGCCCCAAAGCCGCCCCCGGCGACAGCAGCCACGACGCCCACTACCGCGTCCGCCACGACAAAGTCGACAAAGCCGGCTCCGTCACCTTGCGCCACAACAGCCGACTCCACCACATCGGCATCGGCAAACAACACACCGGAACCTACGTCGTGCTCCTCATCGACGACCTCCACATCCGCGTCATCGATGCCGCCACCGGCGAAGTCCTCCGAGACCTCACCCTCGACACCACCACCGACTACCAAGGCACCGGCAAACCACCCGGACCACCACCGAAAACCAAAAGATCCGGACCCGCATAAAGCAGGTCCGGACCTTTCCGATGTCTCGCGACATCACATACGTCGGGCTGACAGGATTTGAACCTGCGACCCCTTGTCCCCCAGACAAGTGCGCTACCAAGCTGCGCCACAGCCCGTGGCGGCCAGAACTCTACCGGCCGTGATCCCCGGTCAGGCGAAGAGTTGGATCAGTCGCCATCCGAGGTAGACGACCACGGCGACGACCATCAGCTTGAAGTGCCACGGCGTCGTCTCGTCGTCCGGCGGCTTCTCCTCGTCGGCGCCCTCGGGGAGCTGGAGGGCATCACCACACTGGGGGCAGCTGCCGTCGTCGTTGACCGAGTTGGGCGTGTAGTACTTCGCACACTCTTCGCACCAGGGCACGGTCAGGACCGCTTCCGGACGCGCATCTTGATCGCAGTTGAGCCGAGGCCGAACTCCTCTCGGATCGTGCGCTCGATGTAGCGCATGTACGTCGCCGGGATCTCCCGATTGACGAACAGGGTGAACGTCGGCGGATCGGTTGCGCCCTGCACCGCGTACAAAACCTTGGCCCCCTTCGGTCCGGGGGCCCGCTGTTGGGCGGCGGCGATGACCTTGTTGACGTCCCGGGTCGGCACACGGGTGTGGTACTGGGCGATCGACTCCTGAATGTTTGGGAGGAGGCGGGACACGTTCTTGCCCGTGAGCGCAGAGATCTTCAGGATCGGTGCGTCGCCGACGAACGCCAGCTTGCGATGCAGTTCGGTCATCACGTCGAGGCGATCCTCGGTCGACACCAGCTCCCACTTGTTGAGCACGATCAGGATCGGGCACCCGGACGCGTCGACCCGCTCGGCCAGACGCTGGTCCTGGCTGGTGACGCCTTCGGTGCCGTCGATGACGAGGAGGGCGACGTCGGCGTCGTCGATCGCCCGCAGGGCTCGGACCATCGAGTAGTACTCGGCCGAGTCGTCGATTCTGCCCTTGCGGCGCATCCCGGCGGTGTCGATGAAGACCATCGGCCCGTCCTCGGTCTCGACGAGCGTGTCGATCGAGTCACGCGTGGTGCCGGCCATGTCGTGCACGACAGCGCGTTCTGAGCCGACCAATCGGTTGAACAGCGTGCTCTTGCCGACGTTCGGACGGCCGACGATCGCGATGCGTGGCGCTGCGATCTGGTCGTCGCCGTCCCAGTCGTCTCCCTGTTCGTAGTCGGCGAGGTCGAGGTGCGCACGCGCTTCCTCGGGGAATCGGGCGATCACCTCGTCGAGCAGGTCGCCAGCGCGGCGACCGTGGAGCGCACTGACCGGGATCGGGTCCCCGAGGCCGAGCGACAGGAACTCCCAGCGGTCGGTTTCGCGGCGGTCGTTGTCGGCCTTGTTCGCGATGACCAGCACGTCACGACGGGTGCGGCGGAGCCAGTTGGCGATGATGGAGTCGTCGTCGGTGAGTCCGACCGACGCATCGACGACGAACAGCACGACGTCGGCCCCGTCGACGGCCTCTTCGACCTGCTTGCTCACCTTGTCGTCCAGGTCGGTGCCGTCGCCGGCCGGCATCCAGCCACCGGTGTCGATGACGAGGAACGGCACCTCGAGCCAGCTGGCCTCGAGCACCTTGCGGTCGCGGGTGATGCCCGGACGGTCCTCGACGATCGCCTGCTGACTGCCGATGATGCGGTTGAACAGCGTGCTCTTGCCGACATTGGGACGGCCGATGATGACGACGGTCGGGAGGCCACCGGTTTCGACGCCGGCGAGGATGTCTTCGGTCATTGCGTTCCTTCCAGGGCGGCGCGGAGCGCGGCGCCGTCGGTTGCGACCACTTCGACGGGTCGCGGGAGTTCGTCGATGGTCACACCGTCGAGGAACCGTCCGTCGTCGGACAGGCACACGTCGGGCAGCAGATAGCGGTGCCCGACGGGCTCCCCCGCCAATACCCGGGCGATGTCCTCGCCGGTGATCAGACCCGTGACGCCGGTGTTTCCGCCGAAGAACTCGTTGACGACGGGGAGCACGCGCACGTCGTCTCGACCGAGCGATTCGATGAGTGGCGTGATGACGGGTTCGCCCAACGTGCCGGTCAGCACGCCGACGGGGGCGGTCGCTCGTGGTCGGAGTACGACGTGCGTCGTCGGTGCGTCAGAGCCCGGTGAGGGTGCGCATGTCGAGCGCAACCCGGTGTAGGCCGTGGGATTGGGTGGGGCGTCGACGGCCGCGAAGAAGCCGCGCTGGACCCCGGTGACAGAGTCGGAACGGCCGTAGAACTCGGCTTCGAACGTGCGCGCCATGCCGATGCCGTCTTCGTGCATGTGGAATCCGTCGTAGCGATCGGCGTCGGGAAACGGACGCTGCGCCATGAGGTAGTACTCGTCGGCCGCGTAGACCATGCGCTTGCCGAGTGTTGCCTGGAACACGTCCTGCCAGTCGGCCACCGTGTCGACCACGGCCTGCGCCTCCTCGAGGGTGTGGAACCGCATGGCAGCCTCACCGTTGAACTTGGAGATGCCGAGGGGCACGACCGCCACCGAGTCGAGTTCGGGAAACCGATCGAGGATGCCGGCCATGGTGTCGTCGAAGATCGCACCGTCGTTCACCCCGGGGCAGACGACGACCTGGCCCTTCACGGCGATGTCGTGGTCGAGGAGTGCCCGGAGCCAGCGGAGGCTCATGGCGCCGCGGGGGTTCTTGAGCATCTCGCTGCGCACATCAGGGTCGGTGGCGTGGATACTGACGTGCAGCGGCGACAACCGCTCGGTCACCACTCGCTCCAGGTCGGCCTCGGTGAAGCGGGTGAGCGTGGTGAAGTTCCCGTAGAGGAACGACAACCGGTAGTCGTCGTCCTTCAGGTACAGCGAACGGCGCATCCCCTTGGGCAGTTGGTAGATGAAGCAGAACTCGCAGTGGTTGTCGCACGTGCGCACCCGGTCGAACACGGCGCTCGAGACCTCGATGCCCAACGGGGCGCCCTCCGGCTTCTCGATCGACATCGACAGCTCCAGGCCACCCCGTGTGACGTCGAGCTCGACCTGGGCCTCATCGGTCGTCAGTTGCCACTCGATGATGTCGCGGGGCATGTCGCCGTTGACACGCACGATCTCGTCGCCGGTCAGCACACCGACGGATTCGGCGGGCGATCCGGGCGCGACCGACACCACCAGCGGTGCGAGCGAACGGGAGAGGGTCTGGGACATGGCCGCTCCACGCTACCGCCGGCCTCAACTGGGTAGATTGGGCCCAAGATGAGTGACCACAGCCCGCCACCGTCCGGTCCCGTCGTCGACAAGGTGTTGCTCGCCGAGCCGCGTGGATTCTGCGCCGGGGTCGAGATGGCGATCAAGGCGCTCGCATGGATGGTCCGGTCCTTCTCGGGGCAGGTGTACTGCTATCACGAGATCGTCCACAACAAGCTGGTGGTCGAGCGGTTCGAGGCCCAGGGCGTCGTCTTCGTCGACGAGATCGACCAGGTCCCGGCCGGTCGCCCGATCATGCTGTCAGCCCACGGGTCGGCACCCGAGGTCGTCGAGGCGGCTCGGGCCCGCGGCTCGTACGTGGTCGACTCGGTGTGCCCGCTGGTGACCAAGGTCCACCATGAGGTCAAGGTGCGAGCGGGCAAAGGGTTCCGCATCGTCTACGTCGGCCACGAAGGTCACGAGGAGGCCGTCGGCACGATGGCCGTCGCGCCCGATTCGATCAGCCGCGTCGAATCGATCGACGACGTGGCCGCACTGCCCGACATCGACGAGCCGGTGGCGCTGCTCGCACAGACGACGCTGTCGCACCGCGACTGGGAAGGTGTTGCCGTCGCCGTGAAGGAGCGGTTCCCTGACGTGTGGACCCCGGGTCGCAGCGACCTCTGCTTCGCAACGACCAACCGGCAGGCGGCGATCGAGGAACTCGCACATCGATGCGATGCGATCGTGGTGATCGGGTCGGCGAACTCGTCGAATACCGTGGCCCTCGAGAAGCTCGCTCGCTATGAGGGGTGCGACCAGGTCTATCGCGTCAACTCAGTCGCCGAACTGCCCGAGGGACTCTCCGGAACGGTCGGTGTCACGGCGGGTGCCTCCGCACCCGAAGAACTCGTCGACGCCGTCATCGACTTCCTGGCACCGGTCGGTGGCTGTGAGTTGGTGGTGGTCACCGACGAGGACGAGTACTTTCCGCCGCCGCGAAACATCCGCGAGCTGCAGGCGTCGATCGAGGACGCGTCGACGGTGCTCCTTGGCGGCAGCCTGCTCGACCGGCCGGTGATGGACGACCGCAGCCTCCCTGCAAGCGACGTCCTCGCCAGCCTCGTACGGTGAACATCGTCCAGCGATCGTTGCCACCCGTCGTCTTCGTTTTCGTCCCGATCGGCGGACGAGTTAGATTTTGGCGCATCTTCAGGAGGCGATCGTGACGCAACCCCCAGTGCCCGGCAACCCGGAGCCGTACCAACAACCGCAGTACGGCGGACCGCCACAACCCGGCGCACAACCGCAGTACGGAGGGCCGCCGCAGCCCGGCGGACAACCGCAGTACGGCGCAGGACCGCAGTACGGCGGACAACCGCAATACGGCGGAGCACCTCAATACGGCGGACCACCACCCTCCGATTCGGGTCCGAGTACCGGGTTGATCATCTTCCTCGTCGTCCTCGTGATGACCATGATCTTCGCGCTGGTCTACTTCCTCTTCCTTCGGGATTCCGGCGACGGTGCCAGCCCGGCGGACAGTACGACCACGACGACGGTGCCTGAAGCGACAACCGTTCCGGATGTCACGGTCGCCACCACGGTCGCACCGGCACCCGCCACCACGGTCGCACCGGCACCCGCCACCACGGTCGCACCGCCACCACCCGCCACCACGGTCGCACCGCCACCACCCGCCCCGACCGCAGCGCCTGTCCCGCCTCCCGCCGACGTGCTCGATCCAACGTTCGGCGCGAACTTCGGCACGATTTCGCTCGCTCCCGGCTTCATCCCGGATCCGGACCAGACCGCGGTGACCTCGGGTGGTGCCGTCGACGTGTCGTACCTCGGCGGGAGCTGCGTGGGGTTCGCGTCGGTGTCGCCGGACCTGAAGTTGAACTACTCCGCTGGGGGCGGGTTCCTGCGGATCTCGTTCACCCCGGACGTGGCCGGTGACACGGCGTTGGTGATCAACGACGCCAACGGGAACTGGATCTGCAACGACGACTTCTTCGGGCTCGACCCGGCGATCGAGTTCACCAACCCGGACGGCGGCCTCTACGACATCTGGGTCGCCTCGTTCGTCAGCGGTGAGTTCGTCGACGGCGCGATCAACATCACCGAGATCCCGTAGCGAATCCCTCCCCGAGATCGGCGAGCAACGCGCCTCGTTCAGTTGCGAGGAACCTCGCTCCAGGGGACGTCACGGTCGACGCGCACGTCGCCGGGGAGACCGAGGACTCGCTCGCCCAAGATGTTGCGCATGACCTCGGAGGTGCCGCCCTCGATCGAGTTGGCCCGCACTCGGAGGAACGCCTTCTGTGCCGTGTCGGACCCCATGGCGGTCTCGGGACGCACCATCTCGTAGCTGCCGTACAGCATCCCCTCGGCGCCCATCAGATCCATGACGAGTTCGTAGATCTCCTTGTTGAGGTCGGCCGACGCCATCTTGCCGATGGAGCCCTCCGGACCGGGGTCACCCATCTTCCGGTTCTGGCTGGCACGGATGTTGGTGAGCCGGGCCACCTCGGCTCGTGACCACAACGACATCACGGCATCGAGTCGAGCAGGGTCCTTGAGGCCCTCGTCGGCGTTCTGCCAAGCCTTGGTGAGTTCGGAGATCATCCCCGACCCCTTCTGCGGGATCGTGCCGCCGATCGACACCCGTTCGTTCATGAGCGTCGTCAGCGACACGCGCCAGCCGTCGCCGGGCTTGCCGAGCATCTCCGACTCGTGGATGCGGGTGTCGGAGAAGAACACCTCGTTGAACTCGGCCTCCCCCGTCATCTGCCGCAGTGGGCGGATTTCGACGGTCGGATCCTGCATGTCGACCACGAACGCGGTCAGCCCGGCGTGCTTGACCGCTTGCGGGTCGGTGCGCACGATCAGCAGCCCCCACTTCGACAGGTGCGCGAGGGTGGTCCACACTTTTTGGCCGTTGCAGATCCACTCCTCTCCGTCCTGGATGCCCGACGATGACAGACCGGCGAAGTCCGACCCGGAACCCGGTTCGGAGAACAGCTGGCACCAGATCTCCTCGCCGGTGAACAGCGGCCGCAGGTAGCGCCCCTTCTGCTCCTCACTCCCCCATGCCACGACCGTCGGTCCGCACATCCCATGTCCGATCGGGTTGCGGTACATCGCGTTCGGACCACCGGCACCGAAGATTCGTTCGTTGACCATCCGCTGCAGCCTCGGTGACAGCCCGAGGCCACCGTGTCCCTCCGGGAAGTGGACCCACGCGAGTCCGGCATCGAACTGGGCCCCGAGAAAGTCGACGGGCTTGGTGTCGGCGGGTGGATGCTGAGCGAGCAACTCGTCGAGCAGATCACTGACGCGCTGTTCGTCGGCGGAGCGTGCGGTGTCGTTCTCGATCACGGTCATGGCCGCGAAGGTAGTTGTGGTCAGGCGTCGTTCTCGACTCGTTCGAGGAGTTGATCGCGGATGCTCACACCCGGCTCGCGCGCCTTGTCACCGGTCACCCGCCACCCGAGCCGGCTCGAATAGAGCAGCGGTGGATCCTTGAGACGATTCGGCACGACCTCGACAACGCGTGCGAAGAATAGCTCGTGGTCCTCCATCGGGGTCACCTGAAACGTCGCACAGCGCATCCACGCGATCGAATTCGGAACGATCGGTGGCCCGGCCGGGTCGTCGGGCCAATCGGTCACGTACTCCGACGCCACGTACTTCATCTTGTGAGCCGGGTAGCTGAAGTACTGGCCCTCGCTGATCTGATCGGCGGCGAGCAGGCTCACCGAGAACTCGCCCGAGGCGACCATCAGCGGGTGTGTGTCGTGCTTCGGCGAGACACTCGCCATCACGATCGGTTCCTCGAAGCTCACCTGGCTGACCCAGTGGCTCGTGTAGAGGCGCTGGACACCCCCGTGGGCCGCTCCCACGACCTCGACACCCTTCATCATCTGCCCGAGGCACTGCTTGATCTCGCGGTCGATCATCGAAGCGAGTGTGTCAGTTGAAGACCGCCGTGGCCCACTCGATCTCGTCGTGCTCGGCCACCGCGAGCTGCGGGACCTGCGCACGCAGCTGCATCACGATGCCAAGTCGCATCTCGTCGGATCGTCCTTGGAAGATCGCCCGCAGATTGTTGAGCATCCGTACGACGATCGGTTGCGCAAGCGTCGGTTCGAGGAAGGAGTCCTGCCATTCGACCTGCTCGCGGGTGATGGTTCGGAACAACTCCCGGGCACCGGTGGCATCCAGCTCGACACCCGCCGCGAACGGATCGAAGAACCGTTCGGGTCCGTCGACGGTCCTGACGAGGAAATGCGCCGGCATGCCCACCCCGACCAGGCGAACTCCCACTCGGCGGGCCACTTCGATCATCAGCACCGACAGGCTGATCGGGATCCCGACCCTGGTGTCGATCACCCGGTCCAGGCACGAATTCCGCCAGTCGTAGTAGGCGCCGGTGTTGCCACGAAAGCCCAGGTCGCCGAACAGGTAGCTCGCGACGCCATCGGCGGTCGGCGTGGGGCACTCGGCGGCGAGCAGGTCGAGCGCCGCGAGCCATTCGAGCTCGTCGAGCGGTCGTTGGATCGCGCTCGACATGGCCAGGCAGGCTTCGTCGAGATGGATGTCGGTCGCGTTCATCACCTGGGCGAATCGAGCCACACTCATTGCAGCCGAACGCTACCGCTGCATGTGACCGGGGTCGCCGTGCTCGGCTACGTTGCGGACCCATGTTCCCTGGCGCACATCTCGCAACCCACGGCGACAAGCCGGCCATCACGATGGCCGGCTCCGGCTTCACCCAGACCTTTGCCGAGCTCGACGCAGCCGCGAACCGATTGAGCCGGCTGCTGCGGTCGGCGGGGCTCAATCCGGGTGACCACATCGCGATCTGCATGGAGAACCACGACCGGTATCTCGAAGTGATCTGGGGTTGCCACTACGCAGGCCTGATCTACACCGCAGCGTCATCGCGACTCCAGAGCGCCGAGTTGGAATACATCCTCAACGATTGCGGTGCGCGGGCCTACATCACGTCGAAATACAAGGCCGACCAGGCAGCCGAGGTCGTCGCGTCCACACCCAACGTCGAGCTGCGGCTGATGCTCGACGGCACCATCGACGGCTACGAGAGTTACGAGGTCGCCGTCGATGCCCAGTCGCCCGAGCCGCTCGAGGAGGAACGGATCGCCGGCCTGGACATGCTCTACTCGTCGGGCACGACCGGAATGCCGAAGGGAATCTCCCGCGCATTCCCGAACGAGCCGCTCGACACCTGGAACAACGGCGTCACCGGTGTGTGTCAATTGCTGTTCGGCGTCGACGACACCAAGCGCTACCTCTCCCCCGCGCCCTTCTACCACGCGGCTCCGCTGCGGTTCTGCATGTCGATGCACGCGATCGGCGCGTCGATCGTGGCGATGGAGAACTTCGACGCCGAGCGCTACCTCCAACTCGTCGAGGAACACCAGATCACGCACAGCCAGGTCGTGCCGACGATGTTCGTGCGAATGCTGAAGCTGCCCGATGACGTCCGCTCCCAATACGACGTGTCGTCGCTCGAGTACGTGATCCACGCTGCGGCTCCATGTCCGATCCCGACCAAGAAGTCGATGATGGACTGGTTCGGGCCCGTGATCCACGAGTACTACGCCGGCTCGGAGGGGAACGGCTTCGTGTACGCGAGTCCGGAGGCGTGGCTCGCTCACGAGGGCACCGTCGGCTCCCCGCTCAACTGCACCCTGCACATCTGCGGCGAAGACGGCGAGGAACTCCCGCAGGGGCAGTCCGGCACGGTGTTCTTCGATGGCGGCGCGGAATTCGAGTACCACAACGACCCGGAGAAGACGAAGAGCTCGCGTCATCACAGGGGCTGGTCGACGCTCGGCGACGTCGGCTACCTCGACGACGACGGGTTCTTGTACCTCACCGACCGCAAGGCGTACATGATCATCTCGGGCGGAGTGAACATCTACCCGCAGGAGGCGGAGAACGTCCTGGTCACGCACGACAAGGTGATCGACGTCGCCGTGTTCGGTGTGCCGAACGATGACTTCGGCGAGGAGGTCAAAGCCGTTGTGCAGCCGCGCGAGATGCCTGTCGACGACGAGGCCGCACAGGCATTGGCCGGCGAGCTGATCCAGTTCTGCAAGAGCCACATCGCCGACGTCAAGTGCCCGCGCTCCATCGACTTCCGCGACGAACTCCCCCGGCACCCGACCGGCAAGCTCTACAAACGGATTCTCAAGGACGAGTACTGGAAGGCAGCCGGTCGTTCGATCTGAGCGGGCCGGAAGTCTGAATTCATTCCGACTCGATCATCCCCGGTTGTGTCGCCTGCCACGTCGCGCGTGCTCGCAAGACCGAGAACGTGCTGAGTTCCGTTGCGGCCACAACGACACCCCGAACGCCTTCGCGCGTTCGGCCTCCTGCGACCTCGCCGCCCTGGTTGTCCGAGCCAACCGGGCGGTCAGACGATCTGAGGCGCGTAGTAGCCCGTGATGTCGATGATGGTGTGCACCGAACCCGTCCGGTCGCCGCCCCACAGCTTGACGCTTCGTGAGCCGTCCACGGCAACGGTGCCCGCGTTCGCAATCGACCCCGTCCCGGTGGTGTTGATCGCCGACGTGGTGAAACCGGTGGCGTCTCCCGGCGTGATGGCCACGAAGTTCGGCCCCGTCGCACCAGCGACCGTCAGGTTGTACGTCACGGCGGTCGCACCGACCGGGACGGCGTCGGCGTCGGTGACCGCGCCGAGGAGATCATGCCCGTCCTTCACAGAGACCACCTTCGACGCATTCGGCGCCAGCCGGCCGGCGCCCGCGTAGGCGCCGACACGGGAGTCGAACGCCCGGAACGGGTTGACCGCCGTGAACACCACCGGGGGTTCGGGAGCCGGCTCTTCGGGAACCAGGTACTGGTAGACGGCCCCGTAGATTGCCTGATTTGCAGTCTGGGCGAGAACGGCAAGTGAGATCGTGCGGCCGATCGCCGAGACGAACTCGGTGGACGGTGTGACGTCGAGCGCGAACGAACTATCCACCGCTTGGGTGAAGGTCTCGGTCGACTGCGTCTCGGCGAACATGTCGAAGACGGCGGTCTGGACCGTGAGACTCTCCCCACCGGCGATCCGCCCGATCACGTGCACCTTGGCGAGCGTTGCTCCGACGGGTATCTCGAGCGGGACGTGGAGCCAACTGTTGCCACTCGATCCGTTGTAGACCCGGCCGCCGGTGCCCGAGTAGACGGCGCCCGGCGACGGCGACGGGTTCGTAGCCGTCGTGACGGCCGTGAACTCACCAATGGCGACAGTGCGCACGATCGCTCCGGGGACCGTCTCGGGCGGATCCACGATGAAATCGACCGAGCGGTCGCTCATTGCGGGTGCGGTGTCATCGCCGTTGATGCCCGGCCCTCCGTCATCGGCGCGTGCAGCGGACCACGGGACTGCACTCGCGCCGACCGTGGCGATGGAGCCTCCGATGAAGCGGCGGCGACTGGTGGTGTGAGATCGGTGCATCACCGAGTCTTTCACGGCCGCCAGACCCGCGGTGAAGATAGGGGAAATCGGCCGTCGCTCGGTCGGTGAACGGGTCCGCAGAACTAGCTTCGGGACCATGTCGGTCGCCAATCCTCCGCTCCGCTCGGTTCGGGCGCCGAACCATCTGGTCGCTTCGGCCGACCACCTCGCCACGTCGGCGGGTGTCGAGATGTTCGCCCGTGGCGGCAACGCTGTCGACGCGGCCATCGCGGCGAACGCCGCCATCGCCGTCACCGGTCCGCACCTGTGCGGCATGGGTGGCGATCTGTTCGCCCTGGTCTACGTCGACGGCGACGTGCACGCGCTCAACGCCTCGGGCCGGGCCGGGTCGGGTGCCGATGCCGCCGCGCTCCGGGCGGAGGGGCACGACACCATGCCATTTCGCCTCGACGTCCGCGCCGTCACCGTGCCGGGATGCGTCGACGGCTGGCTGGCGCTCCATGAACGATTCGGATCGCTCCCGCTCGACACGGTGCTCGCCCCGCGATCGCGCTGGCGAACGACGGGTTCCCCGCGAGCCCGTTGCTGATCGGGTCACTCCATCAGCTCACCGACGCGGCGCAGGCGAACCTGCACGAACTCGTCGGGCAGGCCCACGCCCGCGCCGCTCGTGTGCGTCGCCCCGGAGTCGCTGCAGCGCTCGCAGGGGTGGCCGTCGGTGGCCGGGCGACGTTCTACGGCGGGGCGTTCGGCGAAGGGCTGGTCGAGCTCGGCGGAGGCCTGTTCACCACGGCGGATCTCGAACGGGTGCAGGCCGACTGGCAGGCGCCGTTGTCGGCCGAGGCATTCGGCGTCACGCTCCACACGATCGGTCCGAACTCCCAGGGATACCTGGCGCTCGGTGGTGCCCGACTCGTGTCCCAGCTCGACCTGCCACGGGATCCGGACGACGCACAGTGGGCGCACCTGTTGATCGAAGCGGCGACGGCAGCCGGTCGTGACCGCCCCCACCAACTCCACGAGTACGCCGACGGCAACGAGTTGCTCGACATCATCGACGGTCGCTTCGACGAGATCGACGACGACCGGGCGAGCGGCCGACCGGCTCCATCGAACGATGGCGACACCACCTACCTGTGTACCGCCGGCCGAAGCCGGGACGGCCACGAGATGGCGGTGTCACTGATCCAATCGAATGCGTCCGGATTCGGAAGTCACCTGGTCGAGCAGAACACCGGGATCAATCTCCACAACCGTGGGATCGGATTCAACCTGCAGGCCGGCCACGCGGCCGAGTTCGGCCCGGGTCGACGACCACCCCACACACTGCTGCCGATGGCCGCCACGCGTGACGACCGTTCGCTCGCGGGGGTGTTCGGCACGATGGGAGGCGACGCGCAGCCGCAGATCATGCTGCAGCTCGCCACCCGCCTTCTGCATCACCGCCAGACTCCGGCGCGGGCCATCGGAGCCGGACGGTGGGCGCTCACAGGAGAGACGAGCGGTTTCGACACGTGGACGTCGTCGGCGGGGCCGGGCGTCTCGATCGAGGGGCATGCGCCGACCGGGTGGGCGACGGAACTGGCCGCTCGAGGGCACCGGACCTCGCTCGCTCCGGAGTGGGATTCCGGCTTCGGTCATGCCTGTGCGATCATGTCGGGCCGAGATGGGATGTGGGCTGGGTCGTCCGACCCCAGAACCGTCGTCGGGAGCTGTGCCGGCGGCTGAGGGCGTCGCCGACATAACGACAAGATTTGGCAAACTCGGGAGCAATTCAACCGCCGCATGCAAGACTGACGGTTTGACCACTCATCCGTATCTCGAGCACGACGGCCCGATCGCCTTTGCGCATCGAGGCGGGCACGACGTGGCGCCGGAGAACACCATGGCGTCGTTCCGCCACGCGGTCTCGCTCGGCTACCGATACCTCGAGACCGACGCTCACCGCACGGTCGACGGCGTGCTGGTCTCATTTCACGATCCCGACCTCAACCGGACGTGTGGCATCGATGCGAACATCGTGGAGATGACCGCGGCCGAGGTCGCCGAGGCCCGGGTCCTCGACCCGAAGGGTGACGGCCACCCGATCCCACTGCTGGCCGACCTGTTCGAGGAGTTTCCGGAGGCCCGTTTCAACATCGACGCGAAATCCGACGAAGCAGTCGAGCCGCTCGCCGACCTGGTGCGGCGATTCGGTGCCGTCGATCGGGTCTGTCTCGCTTCGTTCAAGCTCTCGCGCCTCCGCCGGCTCCGCAGCCTCCTCGGGCCCAAGTTGCTCACCAACCTCAGCCCGACCGAAGTCGCGATGCTGCGGACCGTCGGGCGCTTGTGGGGTACCGCTCCACGCGCCGCACAGATACCTCCTGCGATGAAGGGCGTCGACGTCGTGAGCGCTCGGTTCGTTGCCAGCGCTCACCGGATCGGCATTCCGGTCCACGTGTGGACGATCAACGAGCGGGAGGAGATCGAGCGACTGCTCGATCTCGGCGTCGACGGAATCATGACCGACGAGACGGCACTCCTCCGCGCGGTGTTGCATGCCCGCGGATCGTGGTCGGCGGTGTGACGTGACCCCTACCGACCGGGACCCGGACGTTTCGGCGGACATCTGGCAACGCGACGCGGACTTCCCCGACCGCCCCGAGTTCTACCGCCATGTGCTCGACCGTTGCCCGACGCCGATCGTGGTGGTCGACCAAGGCGGCAGCATCGTGTACGCCAACGATGCGCTCATCGAACTGAGTGGGTATTCGAAGGTCGAGGGCGTGCAGACGAGCATCTTCGAGTACATCCATCCCGACGACGCCGACTGGATCGCCGAGGCCTTTCTCCTCCTGGCCCGGCAGGATCCGGGCGACGTCGGGTGGCACGACCGGGCGTGGGCGCCGATCCAAGCTCGAATGATCGGACGTGACGGCTCCACGATTCCGGTCGAGGTGCGCGGGCGTGATGGGAGCGACGACCCCGAGGTCGGTGGCTTCGTGTACGAGATCCGGCCCGCTCACGAACGAGAGGTCTTCCAACGGGTGTTGACGGGCGTCGCTGCGGGTGGTGATGGCGAATCGCGCCTCGATCTCGTGATGGAACTCCTGGCCGGCTCACCACTCGAGATCTCGGCTGCGGTGCTGGAACTGCACGATGGCGCTTCGGTCGACGTGATCAGCGCCACGTCGCACGACCTCGCAGCGCTGCTCGAACGCGCCGGTGCGGACACCGCGCTCAGGCACTTCACCCGGGCGACCGACACGCCGACCTTCACGTCGGTCGGCTCGGTCGGTGGGCCCTTCGGGCGGGATCTCGACGAAGCCGGGCTCGTCGACGCTTGGTGCGTCGATGTCGCTTCGCCCGCTCCCCGGTCCAAGTACCGGCTCGTCGGGTTCACGCCGACACATCATGTCCCGGCTATCGGCGTGGTCGACGCACTGACCCGCGCTGCCGAACTCGCCTCGGTCGTGCTGCTCCGGTCGCGGACCGAGGCGCTGCTCGAACACGCTGCTCGACACGATGAGTTGACGGAGCTCCCGAATCGACGCGGGCTGCTCGACGGCGTCCGGACGATGGCGGATGCCGAGGCCGAGCTGGCCGTGCTGTTCGTCGATCTCGACGGATTCAAGACGGTCAACGATCGGTACGGCCACGCAACCGGTGACCTCGTGTTGCGTGAGCTCGCCGAACGGATCAGCACCGTGACCCGCCCCGGCGACATGGTGGCCCGACTCGGTGGCGACGAGTTCGCCGTCGTCATCTTCGCCGTCCGGAGCGAACTCGATACGGCGGTTCCGTCGCTGGCCCAACGCATCATCGACGTCGTGGACCATCCGGTCGAGACCCGGTACGGCCCCGTGACGTTGTCGGCGAGCGTCGGCTACGTGGTGGTGCCGGCCGAGGTCGGCATCGAAGAGGCGCTCGCGAGTGCAGACCGGGCGATGTACGTCGCCAAGCGCGCTGGTGGGGCGCGAGTCCACAACGGGACCGTCGAGCGGTCGGCCTGACCCTGCTCAGGTGAGCAGCGGCTGCACCTCCTGTTTGAACCGGGCCATCTGCTCGTCCGCCTTCTTGTAGCTGTCGCCGAGCAGGTGGGGGAAGATCGTCAGCGATTCGAAGCCGAGCAGGTCCTTCAGGAACTGCACCTCCTCCGCGACCTGCTCGGGCGAACCGACCAGGATCGTCTTGTTCTCGATCGACTCGTCGAGCGTCGGGATCAGGCCGGGAGCCGATGGCTTGCCGTCGGGACCCATGTACCCGCGGCTCCAGCCGTAGGGGCCGAGGAACTTCCAGAACTCGTCGTGCCCGGGGAGCGCGCTCGCGCGGGCCTTCTCCATCGTGTCCTCGATCCGGACGGACACCACCAGCATCCGCTTCTCGTGCGGCTGCAGTTCGACATCGTGGACGGCGGCGTAGGTCTCGCCGTACGTGTCCCAGAAGCGCTTGATGAAGCTGTAGTGCTGGTTCCAGAACACCGCACCGTGATCGACGACCGGGACATAGTCGAGGGTCGGCGGCGAGGTGACCGCCTGCCAGATCTCGTAGGGATAGATCGGACGCGGGATCAGGGTGAGATCCTGCACCGTCGAGCCACGATCCGGGATCCCCGGAAGCGGGATCTGGAAGTGCTTGCCCCGGAACGAGAACGACTCCTGGCCCAGCGCCCGCCGGACGATCTCCATCGACTCCTCGAAGATCTCGCGGTTGAACGCATCGGCCGCTTGCTGGTCGGGATTGTCCTGCGAACCGATCGACACGCCCTTGTCGTTGAGGTGGAGCACCTCGCGCGGCACGGTGCCGCGCCCGACCCCGAGCATCGCCCGACCGCCCGACAGGTTGTGCAGCGTCGCGAAGTCTTCGGCAAGCCGGAGCGGGTTCCACTGCGGCACCACGTTGAACATCGCGCCGAAGCGCAGGGTGGTGGTCTGAGCGGCGATCCATGTCGAGATGAGCAGCCCGTTCGGGATGACCTCGTAGCCCTCGTACTGGAAGTGGTGCTCGGTGGTCCAGAACGAGTCGTACCCGAGCCGCTCGGCCTCGATCGCCGAGTTCACGTAGTCGAGCGTCGCCGCCCAGCACTCGTCGTTCGAGTAGCGGCGATCCATCGGATTCGGCAGCGCCGGCGCCAGCGTCGTCCATCTCGACGCCGCCGAAGAAGAACGCTCCGAGCTTGAGATCCTGTGCTGCGACCATGCCGACATGTTCGCGCAGATCGGTTCCCGCTGGCACCAACGAACTCCGATGATTCACGAGCCCGAAACGCACGCCCGAGCGCGGCGTGGCCCGCTCCGATCACGTCGGAGCGGGCCACACCTGAGGTGTTCAGTTGTGCGGCGTGCCGGTCAGCGGCCGGGTGCGCCTGCGCAGTACTTGTTCGTGTACACACCGTCGACGCTGTCGGCGACCTCGGTGCCCTGGTCGGCGTAGATCGGCTGGAGGATGTCGTACAGCGCCTGCATCCGCTCGGGATCGAGGCTGCAGTACGTGCCGTCGGGGCTGTTCACCGCGTAGCCGTCGGACTCGATGAGCGCGATGCCGGCTTCGTTGAGCCCTTCGCTCAGCGCCCAGAACCCGTCGTGGGTCTCGTTGATCGAGATCATCGCGTCGGTGATCGGCTTCGGGTCGTTGAGGAAGTCGATCCATGCCTGCTGCATCACCGGGCACGAGCTCGGTGAGACACGCGTCGAGCTCCTCGGCCCGGCTCTGCAGCATGGTGATCACCGCCGGGTAGTTCTCGAAGCCGAGGTCACCGACGGTGAAGAAGCTGACGTCGGCTGGGCCGCCGTCCTTCCAGGCGATGTCGTTCTCGTACTTGTAGATCTCGTTGGTGGCGAACCCCTGCTGGATGAAGTTGCCGCCCTCAGCGACCCACGTGCCGTCGGAGCCGTCGTAGCTGGGGTTGGGCTGATCCGCTGTGATGAAGCCCTGCGAGATCATGTAGTCGATGTAGGACGTGCCGGGGAAGTGCAGGACCTGCGCGCCGGTGGCAGCGAGGTCCTCTGGTGCTTGGATGTCGTTCTGAGCCGGATCCCACATGATCATCTGCGGGTCCTGGTCGAGCGTCTTGGCGATGCCGATGAGCGGTATCGCTGCGGAGTCCTTGATGATGTCGCTGCTGGTGATGTACGCCATGTCGGCGTCGCCGTCGGCGAGCACTGACGATTGCGACTTGTCGGCGTTGACCGTCCGGATGGTGACGGTTTCGATACCGCCGACCGCGTACTGCTCCTGGATCGGGCCGGAGTACGACACGGTGGCCTTGTCGGCGGTGCCGTCGGGGCCGATCAACTGGTAGGTGCCGCCGTGCTCGAGTTCGGGGAACCAGTCGGTCTGGATGACGAGTTCGGACGGACAGGTCGCCGTAGCGGCCGCTTCGCCACCATCGGTGGTGGCACTCTCGTCGGCCGCAGTCGTGGTGTCTGCGCTCGAGTCGGACCCGCTGTCGGAGCCGCACGCCGCGAGCGCGATCGCAGCCGCGCTCGCCAACGCGATGAATTTGGTTGCTTTCATGGTGATGGTTCTCCCCCTGATGACAGGTGTGGTGGGTGGGTGGGTGTTGCTTGGTGAATCAGCCGTGATGGGCTGAGTCGTGCCAGTCACGAATGGCACGAGTGGTGATCGCCCCGACGATCAAGAACATGACGACGCCGAACAGCGACGCGGTGATGGTGCCGGCCAACATGTCGGGCCGATTCGCCGCCTTCTGCTGGGTCACACGGATGAAGTAGCCGATGCCCTTGTCGCCCTGGTTGAAGAAGAAGTCGGCGACGATCGCGCCGATCACGGCGAGTCCGGATGCGATGCGAATGCCGGTCATCAGCGCTGGAATCGCCGTGGGGAGCTCGAGTTTCCACAGGCGGGTCCAGCGGCTGGTCTTGTTGAGCGTGAACAGGTCGTGATGCAACCGCTCGGTCGACTGCAATCCGAACAGGGTGTTGGTGATGATCGGGAACACGGCGATCAAGAACACGACGGCGAGCCGGACGCCGAGGCGGTCGCCGAACACCTGGGTCAGCAGCGGGGTGATCGCGAGCACCGGCACAGTCTGTGCGACCACCGCATACGGGAAGATCGCGCGCTCGAAGTACTTCGACATGTTCATCACCACCGCGATGAACACGCCGACCACGATCGAAATGCCGAGACCGAGGAGCGTCACCTTGATCGTCGGCCACATGTAGCCGAGGATCTCGCGGGTGCCCTGATTGGAGTCCCACAGCGGGAGGAACCCGTCCTGGACCACCTCGTGCGGGTACGGCAGTGCATTGCGCCGCTGGAAGGCCTGCTCGAACGCGAGCGTCGAGTAGAGGTACCAGATCCCGATGAAGATCGCGAGCATGATCGTCGGAGGAAGGAAGCGACCGAGGAAGCCGTCGCCCGGCTGGCGGATCGGAACCACGCGGGTGATGGGGGCACCCGCTTCGTCGTCGATGGCGGCCTCGGGGAGTGCGGAGGCGGACGGGATGCGATCGTCGAAGGTGGTCATGCGTGGGCATCCTTCATGTCGTCGTTGATCCGGCCGCAGAGTTCGGCGAATTCGGGTTCGAACCGGAGGTCGTGTGGCCGCTCGGCACCGAAGGGGATCTGATAGTCGCCGATGATCCGCCCGGGGCGGGCCGACATCACGAGCACGCGGGTGCTGAGGAACACCGCTTCGGCGATCGAGTGGGTGATGAACAGGGCGGCGAAACGTTCGAGCGCGAACAATCGAAGCAACTCGTCGTTGAGGAACTCGCGGGTGATCTCGTCGAGCGCACCGAAGGGCTCGTCGAAGAGGAACACGCCGGGGTTGAGCACCAACGACCGAGCGAGCGAACACCGCATCTTCATGCCACCCGACAGTTGCTTCGGGTACTTGTCCTCGTGCCCGACGAGGTTGACCAGTTCGATGGCTTCGGCGGCGCGCCGCCGCCGCTCGGACTTGTCGATGCCGTGGAGTTCGGCGTTCAACTCGACGTTGCGCTGTACGGTTCGCCACGGCAGCAGCGTGGCGTCCTGGAAGACGTAGCCGATCGAGTCACGGTTGACGTCGCACCCGCCGGTGTAGCCACGCTCGAGTCCCGACGCGATCCTCAACAGGGTCGACTTGCCGCACCCGGACGGTCCGACGACCGTCGTGAACTCACCGGGCGACACGGTGAAGGAGATGTCGTCGAGAGCGTGCGTTCCGTCGGGAAACACCATCGAGAGACCCTCGAAACGGAGGCGGGTTTCGCCGTCCAGGACCGACTGACCGATCTGCTCGTCGACGGAGGTCATGCCCGCTCGACTATAGCCCTCGGCCCAGATCGCTCTGGTCCCGGATCCGTGAACATCAGGTTTCGGCACGGGCACCCGCGTCGGTCCGGCGGCCGCGGCGCCACACCCAGCGATCGGCCGGTGCGTTGGCGACCGCCTCACGCGCGGTCTCGGCGGGCACCGAGAGCAGGTCGGCCGGCGCACCCGCGTTCAGTCCGAGAGGGCCGCCCGCACCACGGAGCGCCCGCGCGGCATTCGTCGACACCGTCGACCACGCATCGGCGGGCAGGAGGTGGGTGGTGAGGATCATCAGCCCGGCGGTCTCGAAGGGGCACGCCCGACCCAGCGGGTTGAACGGATCCTGCAGGTTGTCGGCGCCCGCCGCGACGTTGACACCGGCGGCGCGGAGCGCCTCGACGGCGGTCAGTGCTCGGGGCATCGGCGCGTGACCACGTCCCTGGAGGAACAGGTTCGTGTGCGGGAGTGCCACGACATTGATCCCCGCTTCGGCAACGCGTTCGGCCGTGGCCGCCTGGTCGGTGGCGGAGCGTTGCCCGAGGCTGACGCAGTGACTCGCGGTGACGGGCAGGTCGAACCCGTCGAGCACGTGCTGCGCGAGCCGGTCGAGTCCGTCGGCGGAGGGATCCAACGTCTCGTCGGTGTGCAGGTCGACCGGTCGCCGGTAGTCGTCGGCGATCTCGAGCAGCACCTCGGTCGCCCCGGCGATCGTCCCACCCACGATCGTCTCGAGGTGTGGAACGCCTCCGACGAGGTCGGCCCCCATCTCCATCGCGGTGCGCAACAGCGCCCGCTGCTCGGTGCCCACCGACCCGGTGACCGGCCACCCGCACAATGCGACGATCTCGATGTCGATCACGTCGGCCACCCGCGTACGCACGTCGAACAACGCCTCGATCGACGTCAGACCGTGCTCGATCGTCACATCGGCGTGCGTGCGGATCGCGGTGAATCCGTTGGCGGCCATCCGCCGCGCAGCTCGCTCGGCTCGGTCCGCGGTCTCGGCAACGGTGAGGAGATGGCGGTTCGCGCGCATCGCCTCGATCGCGCCGATCAGGTCGCCGGTCGGGTTGTGGATCACCTCCGCGAGGAACGCCTTGTCGAGGTGGGCGTGTGGTTCCGTCGCTGCAGGCAGCAGCACTCGTCCGGACAGGTCGATGCGTTCGATGTGCTCGGTCGCCGAGACGAGCTCGGTTCCCACCGAGGTGATGACCCCGTCGCTGTCGATCAGGACGTCGGCCACCTCGCCGCTCAGGGTGACTGCGGAGTGAAGGAGTTGCGGCTGCACGGAGCCGAACGTACCGAACCGCTTCAGCCGTAGGCGCACAGATCGAACAGGTTCCCGTCCGGATCGGCGAGGTTGGCGATCGAGCCGTAGGGCTCGTGCCGGGGCGGCGACACCTCGACCGCACCCAACTCGATGAGCCGGGCGAGCTCGGTGGCGAACTCCTCGGGCCGACACGACAGGTCGAGGTGGGTCGAGCCGACCTTCGTCACTCCCTTCTGGATGCCGATCCGGCGAACCCCGTCGACCGTGCTCAGCACGATCCAGCGGTCACCGTCCTCGCGTTCGGTCTCGACCATGCCCAGAACCGAGGCCCAGAACGCGGCAAGATCATCGGGCGTGGGAGCATCGAAGGTGACGAGATCGAACGACACGGCCATGGTCGGAGGGTACGGCCCGCGCCGCCTGCGCCGCTCGCTCGGGATCGTGGCCGCGGCGGCTGTGGTCACTGTTGCCGGTTGCTCTGGCAGCGACGCAGCGGTGGTCGACAGCGCCACGGTGTCGGTGCCCGTGACGGCGTCGATTTCCGACCTCGACGAGACACCGGGTGTCGGCCCCACCACAACGTCCGCTTCGGTCGTGGCCGACGGTCCGCTGGCCGAGGGCTGCCCCTCGACGATCGCAATCCAGACCGCCTCGCTGCCCAGCCCGGCGTTGGGACCGCTGTACGCGCTGCTCGGACCGGACCCGGTCGTCGATGTCGCGGCCCAGCGTGTGTCGTCATCGCTGGTCCGAGTCGACGGAACCGTCGAAGACGTCGTCCTCGAGATCCGGGCCGGCGGGCCGGCGGTCGACTTTCGCAGTCCGCTTGCGCTGCTGACCGAGGATCCGGGGCTGCTGCTCGCCCAGGCGTCGACGGCCGTGGCGATCCGTGACGCAGCCATCTCCCCGTCCATCGGCGTGGTCACGCTCACCGACCGCTCGCACGACGCGCTCATCGTCGACCCGGCCACCCATCCCGGCGTCGACACCGTCGAGGCCGTTCGTGACGCCGGCATCGAGGTCCGCCACGTCACCGACGAACCGTTCATCACGTATCTCGCGGCATCGGGACTGCTCGCTCCCGGACAACTCGTTCCCGGCTTCGACGGCGAACCGGCGGCGTTCGTCCAGTCCGAGGGTGCGATCTCCCAGCAGGGTGATCTGCTCGTCGAACCGGTCCTGTTGCCGTCGCTCCCCCAGTGGGCTCGGCCGGTCACGGCAATCGATGCCGCGTCGGCGGGATGGGCGGTCCATGACGACGAGCTCGCGGCCCGCCCGGCCGACATCGAGGAGCACCGGGCGTGCCTCGGTCGTCTGGTTCCGGTGATCCAGCAGGCGATCGCCGCCTACGTCGCCGATCCGGGACCGACGAACGAGGCGATGTCCGACTTCCGCTCCCGGTTCGCTCCCCTGGCGCGGCTCACACCTGACCTGATGGACGCCGGGGTGGCCGTCGGACGGGATGCAGGCGTGTTCGGCGACGGGACGAACGCCACCGTCGGCGACTTCGACATCGAGCGCCTCGAACCGTTCCTGCCCGAACTGGCGGCAGCGTTGGGTGTCGAAGTGGTCGCGGTCGACGAACTGCTGACCAACGAGTTCGTCGACCCGACGATCACATCGGGAGATTGAACGCCGAGATCTCGCCGAGCGCTTCGCAGAAGGCCGTCACGGCGCCGTCGAACAGCTCAGCGCCGCGCTCGGCGGTTGCCGAGGTCGGATCGCCGATGTGTCCGTCGGGACCGAAGTCGTTCGACAGCCATCCGAATCCCACGGTGCCGCCGAACCGGACATGACGGTTTCCGACGAGGGCGTCGGGGATGTTGCGAACCGCCGCGTCCATGTCGACCAGGTCGGGTGCGAGATGCAGCATGATCGAGGTCTCGTCGGTGCCGCCGTGGATGCCCATGCCGTGCTCGTCGGCAGCCGAGACGCCACCCTGGTCAGGGGGCACGCCCGGGTGCGCGAGGAACGTCATCAGGCCGTGGTGCAGGCGGAGCTCACGGTTGGCGACACCCACCAGTGCGGAGTTGCCACCGTGGCCGTTCATGAACACGAGTCGACGAGCCGGCGTCATCGCCACGCAGCGTCCGATGTCGTCGAGCACCCTGAGGAGGGTGTCGGCTGACAGCCAGATCGTCCCCGACGACCAGGCATGCTCGTTCGACTTGGTGTACGCCAGGGGCGGCAGCAACCACACGTCGTGTTCGACACCGACTCGCGCCACCGCTGCCGTCGCCACACGGTCGGCGATGAGGAGGTCGGTGTTGAAGGGGAGATGCGGCCCGTGCTGCTCGATCGCTCCGAGCGGCTGGACGAAGATCGAACGGTCGGTGATCAGACGGTCGAGATCCGGAGCCCGCAATTCGTCGAGTCGGCGGGAGGTGGGCGGTACGGCGGCTGACGACACAGCCGCAACGTTACGTCGTGGTGCCGATGGTGCGAGAGACTGACCGCGATGGCTGTCTCCTCTCCCGCTGACGTCGACGCCGTGGTCATCGGAGCTGGTCACAACGGTCTGGTCACCGCCGCCTATCTCGCACGCGCCGGTCTATCGACGTTGCTCGTCGAAGCCCGCGACCAGGTCGGCGGCACGGCCGCGAGCGAATCGTTCGCCGGTGCGACGGTGAACATCTGCAACTGTGACCACCTGACCTTCCGGACGACTCCGGTCATGGAGGAGTTGCGGCTCGCCGACCACGGGCTCCGCTACCTCGACGTGGAGCCCGCCCAGCACAACATGAGCTGGTCCTCAGCGACGGAGGCAATCGGCTGGTCGGCTCACCACGATCTCGACGCCACGCTCGACGAGATCGGACGCGTCGCACCGGATGACGTCGGTGGCTACCGCCGATACGCGAAGGCGGCGATGCCGGCGGTGCGGATGATCCTCGAGGCGGCCGCCGAGCCGCCATCGGCCGTCGGGCTCACCCGAGTCGCGCTGGGCCGAAAGCTCGCCGGGACGCCGACGCTGCTCCGCTGGAGCCGCCGCAGTGCTGCCAGTGTGCTTCGGGAGTTCTTCGACAGCGAGATCATTCGTGGTCCCGGCGCAATGACCGGGCCGATGGTGTGGGGCATCTCCCCCGAGTTCGGCGGGTCCGGCCTCGGCGCGTTGACGCACGCGATGCGCCACGTGGCCAAGGTCGGACGACCGGTGGGCGGCAGCGGCCAGGTGCCCGACACGCTGCTGGCGTCGTTCGAGGCCGCCGGAGGAAGCGTGCGAACGGGAACGCGTGTCGTCGAGATCTGTTGCACGGGCGACGCGGTGAGCGGAGTTCGCCTCGACGACGGCTCGCTCGTGACGGCCCCGACGGTCGTGTCGGCGTGCAACCCGCACGACACGTTCCTCCGGTGGCTGAAGCATCCGCCGGCGGTCGCACGCGATCTCATCCGCCGTTGGCAGGGCGTGCCACACGCCGACGGCTACGAGTCGAAACTCGACGTGGTGCTCACCGCTGCGCCTCGCCTCAAGGACACGGACCGCACGCTCGGCCCGACCACCGTGATCGCACCCGATCTCGCGTCGATCCACCACGGCTGGGAGTTGATGCAAGCAGGGCGGGTGCTCGACCGACCGGGGCTGCTCGTCAATGTCCCGACACTGCTCGATCCGTCGATGGCGCCGGAGGGACGGCACGTGCTCAGCATCGAGGCGCTGTTCACGCCGTTCGGCCTCCTCGGCGGCTGGCCCGGCTCACACGAGCCGCGCCGATGGCTGGAAGCCTTCGCCGACCTGTGCGAGCCGGACATGCTCGAGTCGATCGTCGACTGGCGGGCGATGACCCCCGACCGGTACGAGAGCGAGTTCCACCTCCCGGCTGGCCATGCCACGAGTTTCGCCGGAGGCCCGCTGGCCGCGTTCCGCAACCCCAATCCCGAACTCACGAAGTACGAGACGGCAATCGGCGGCCTGTACCTCACAGGAGCGGCGACGTTTCCGGGCGCCGGCGTGTGGGGCGCCAGCGGTCGCAACTGCGCCACGGTCGTCCTCGCCAACATCATCTGAACGTGTTGACGGTGGGAATCCGGACACCTGTTCTACGGTTGTAACCAACATGACCAATGGTTCTCTGCATCTCGGGCGCTACCTGGGCATCCCGGTGCGTGCGCACTGGAGCATGGCGTTCATCGCCGTGTTGTTCGGCGTCAACCTGGCCGCCACACTCGGGCTGTTCGCCGGCATCATCGCCGTGATCGCCTTCTTCCTGTCGATTCTCGCCCACGAGTTCGGCCACGCGATCGTGGCCCGGCGGTACGGCGTCGAAACCGAATCGATCGACCTGTGGGCCCTCGGCGGCGTCGCCCGTCTCGACCGTGAGCCCCCGACGCCGCGTGCCGACGGGCTGATCGCGGTCGCGGGCCCAATCGTCAGCCTGGTGATCGGCCTCGTCACGTTCGGCGCTGCCTTCGTGGTGTCCTCGAACGTCGTGGCTTGGATCGGCCTCGTGAACCTCCTGCTCGCGGTGTTCAACATGCTCCCCGGTGCCCCACTCGACGGGGGGCGCGTGCTGCGAGCCGTGCGCTGGGCCCGAACCGGCAACAAGTACCGGGCGATGCGCGACGCGGGCAACGCCGGGCGCGTCCTCGGATGGTCGCTGGGCATCATCGGACTGGCCCTCATGCTCAACGGTCAGGCCGGGGTGTTCATCGCGATCACCGGTTTGTTCATCGCAATGAATGCGAAGGCAGAGATCGCGGCGTCACACATCGGAGAACACCTCGACGGTGTGAAGGTCCGCGACCTCACCTGGTGGGGCCTCGCCCACGCGGGCTCCGACATGGATGCCGACTCGATGATCTGGCAGCGCTCACGCCTCGGCGAGGCCGGCGCTGTGGCGGTCGACGCGAACGACGACGGCCAACTCGACGGTCTGGTGCTCGAGGACCAGTTGTGGGCCATTCCGGCCGAACAGCGCGCCCTTGTGATGCTCAACACCCTGATGGTGCCGTTCAGTCAGACCGCCCAGGCGGGCCCCGACGACGACCTGTCGTCGGTCCTCCCCCGCCTGAACCCGCTCCGGCCCATCGTGACGGTGTGGAACGACGGCAAGCTGCTCGGGATCGTTCCGCCCAAGACACTGCGCCAGCAGCTCGACAGCGCCCGCGCCTGCGGCCGTGGGCCGAGGGTGACGCTCAGGCGTCCTTGACCTGCCAATCGCGTTTGGCGACGGGCTCCTTGTCGCTCCACGGGAAGTTGATCCACTGGTCGGTGCGCTTCCACACGTAGTCGCACGTCACCACCGAGTGCGACTTCTCGTAGATGCATGCGGTGCGGACCTCGCCGACCTTGCCTTCGCAGAACTCTTCGACCGACTTGAGGGTGTGGCCGGTGTCGGCGACGTCGTCGACGATCAGGATCTTGCCGTGTGAGAGATCGACGAAGTCGGGTGCCGGCGGCAGGATCCGAGGGACGTCGAGGCGTTCGTCGACACCGGTGTAGAACTCGACGTTCATCGTGTACACGTTCTTCACCGACAGGGCATACCCCATCGCTCCGGCAGGCAGCAGGCCGCCTCGAGCGATCCCGAGGATCATGTCGGGCTCGTAGCCGTCGTCGGCGACCATCTGCGAGAGCGACCGGGTCGCCTCTCCCAGCATGTCCCAGGTCATGATCTCGCGCTCTTCAGCCATGCGAGCCGAACCTACCGGTCGGGGACCCGTTCGACCATTTCGCGACGCCCGGCTGGGGGAAATTCCGGCAGATCGTGTCGCCGACCGTCACGATCCGCCCGAATGTCAAGGTGAGCGGGTCAGAGGCAGATGTCGGCCGGCCGGACCGGCACCCGGTCGAGGGGTTTGTCGACACCGGCTCGGCGAAGCGCGTCGCGGATTGCGGCCACGACTGCCGGTGTCGACGAGATGCACGGTGGCTCGCCAACGCCCTTTGCACCAAGTGGAGCGTGCGGATCCGGTTGCTCGATCAGCGTTGCGACGACCGGTGGCATGTCGAGGAACGTCGGCAGCAGGTAGTCGGTGAAGTTGCCGTTGCGGATCACGCCGTCGACCTGGATGATCTCCTCCATCACGGCCAGACCGAGGCCCTGGGCGATGCCCCCTTCGATCTGGCCGAGCACCGACAACGGGTTGAGCGCATTGCCGACGTCCTGCGCCGTGGCGATCTGGACGACCTTGACGAGCCCGAGCTCGGGGTCGACGTCGACCACCGCTCGGTGGGCGACGAAGGCAAACGCAGTGTGGCAGTTGCCCTGGCCGTTCTCGTCGAGTTCGTCGGTCTCGGGGTGGTGGTACTCGACCGTCTCGTCGATCTCGAGGCCGGCTGACGCCTCGACCACCGGGATCCGGAGGTCGCCCGCCGTGTCGACCACGTCGGTCCCGTCGATCATCAGCCGGATCGGTTCGATGTCGTGGGCCGTGCCGACCGCCTCGAACAGCCGCTCGCGGGCGGCACGGCACGCTGCATCGACCGCTCCCCCGCTCATCCAGGTCTGGCGAGAGGCCGATGTCGAACCGGCCGAGCCGACACCTGTGTCGATCCGGTCGAGCACCACCTCGTCGACGCCGAGCACCGTGCGCGCGATCTGCCCGGCGATGGTGATGAACCCCTGCCCGACCTCGGCGGTGGCGAACTTGAGTGTCGCGACGCCATCCGACAGTCGGCATCGGGCGGTCGAATAGTCGTCGAACTTCTCCGAGTACATCAGGTTCTTGATGGAGACGCCCCATCCGATCCCACGCACGATGTCCGGGGCGTCGGCCGTGCGCCCGGCGCCGCCCGGGAGCTTCATCGCATCGGGCGAACCATCGTCGAGGGGCACACCGCCGACGGGTTCGTCGGGGAGTGGCAGTGCCGCGGTCTCACGGATGCATTCCTCCACGGGGGCCACGTTCAGCACGGGCTGACCCGTGAAGAGCGTGTCGCCGGTGTGCATGGCATTGCGCAAGCGGATCTCGACCGGGTCGAGCCCGCAGGCGTCGGCCAACCTGTCCATCTGCGATTCGTACGCGAAGCAGGCTTGGACGGCCCCGAAGCCACGCATCGCGCCGCACGGCAGGTGGTTGGTCCGGACCGCGTAGCCGTCGACCCTGCCGTTGGGACAGGCGTACGGGCCCTGGGCCATCGTGATGCCGTTGACGAGAACGGCGGACGAGGTGGAGGCGTAGGCACCCCCGTCGAACACGAAGCGGGCTTCGACATTGACGAGTGTGCCCTCGCGGTCGGCGTGGTGGCGCATCCAGATGGTGGCCGGGTGCCGGTGGACGTGGCCGAGGAAGCTCTCGGCGCGCGAGTAGGCCATCCGCACCGGTCGTCCGAGACGCAATGCAAGCAGACACGTGTGAACCTGCAGGCTGATGTCCTCGCGTGCTCCGAAGGCACCGCCGACGCCGCCGAGCACGAGGCGCACCTTGTCGTCGGCGAAGCCGAGGCACGCTGCGATCTGGCCCTGGTCCTCGTGGAGCCATTGGGTCGCGACGTGGAGTTCGACACCATCGGCGCCCGGGTCGGGATACGCGATCGCCGCTTCGAGGCCGAGGAACGCCTGGTCCTGCATCCCGATTTCGTACGTGCCCTCGACCACGACCTCGCCGGTCGCCGAGGGGTCGCCATGCACGATTCGCTGGTGGCGGATCAGGTTGCCATCGGGGTGGATCGGCTCGTGACCGCCGGCGATGGCGACTTCGGGGTCGAGCAGCGGTGCGAGGACGTCGTACTCCACACGGATGGCGTCGAGTGCTCGACGTGCCGTTTCGGGATCGGTCGCCGCCACGGCGGCGACCGGTTCGCCGACGTAGCGCACGACGTCGGCGGCGAAGACGGGTTGATCCTGACTGATCAGCCCGTAGGTCAACGTGCCGGGCACGTCGTCGGCGGTGACGACCGCCTCCACACCGTCGATCTTCCATGCGGCCGACAGGTCGATCGACACGATGCGGGCATGCGGATGGGGTGAACGCAGCGTCGCGCCGAACAGACAACCGTCTGCTCGGAGGTCGGACGAGAACGCATAGCTGCCCTGCACCTTCTCGATGCCGTCGGGTCGAGCGGGCGAGTCGCCGATCGTGCCCGCTCGGATCCCGGACCGTGTGTCCTCGGCGATGCTCACGAGGCGCCTCCCTCGCCGCGCTGGACGGCGACCTGCTGGACGGCGTCGATGATCCGTCCGTATCCGGTGCACCGGCACACGTTGCCGGCGAGCTCCTCGCGGATCTCGGTCTCGGTCGGAGTCCCGGTCCGGTCGAGCAGGTCGTGGACCGCCATCACGAGCCCCGGAGTGCAGAAGCCGCACTGCACCGCGCCCGCGTCGACGAACGCCTGCTGCACGTCACTCGGTGCTCCGACGGGTGCGACACCTTCGATCGTGACGACCTCCTGGCCGACGGCGGTCGCACCCATCACGAGGCACGAGCAGACGAGCACGTCGTCGACCGTCACGCTGCACGACCCGCATTCTCCCTGGGTGCATGCGCCCTTCGAGCCCATGAGCCCGATCCTGTCGCGGAGGACGTCGAGCAGACTCTCGCCGAGCCACGAGTCGGCGACCTCGTGGTCGGTGCCGTTGACGCGCAGCGTGAAGAACTCGTTGCTCATGCGCGCGCCCCATCGGTCGTGAACGCGCGTCGCGCCAGCCGCTTGCCGAGGACCCCGACCGCGTGACGCCGGTACTCGGCTGTCGAGCGGTGGTCGGTGATCGGGCGGCTGGTAGCGCTCACCGAGCGAGCGAATTCGTCGAGTGCAACAGACGGGACCGACGACGTCGCCCAGTCGACGGCGGCGGCGAGTTGCGCCTCGGCGTCGGTGCAGCGGATGATCGTCGGCCCGACCGAGCCGAGTGCGATCGCGACGCTCTCGGAATCGGCGTCGACCGCCAGACACGCACTCGCGACGGCGATGACCATCGCGTTGCGGACGCCGACCTTGGCGTAGCCCTGCCAGCCGCTGCGGATCGGCAAGATGATCTCGACGATCAACTCCCCAGGCTGCAGCGAGTTGCGTTTGACCCCGACCATCAGGTCGTGGACCGAGGTGGTGCGCTCTCCCGTCGCCGAGACGATCCTGACCTGCGCATCGAGCGCGGCGAGCACCGGGAGGCCGTCGCCCGCAGGCGAACACGTCCCGAGGTTGCCGCCGAGGGTCCCGGCGTTGCGGATCTGCGGTGACCCGACCGTGCGCGACGCTTCGGCGAGCGCCGGCACGAGCGCGGCGATCGGCTCCTGCATCAGTTCGGTGTAGGTGACGCCGGCGCCGATCGTCAGCGTGGCGCGATCGCTGTCGTGACGCCACGCTCGAAGATCGCCGACGCGGTTGAGCGCGATCACGAGCTCGCTCGGTCGACGATGACCGTCGTTGATCTCGACCATCGCATCGGTGCCACCGGCGAGCAACATGGCGTCGGGCTGTTCGGCGAGCAGCCTGACAGCGTCGTCGAGCGTGGTGGGGACGGCAACCGTCATGCTCGGGATCCTACAAACCGGGATGCTGCCCGGCCGGTTCGTCCGACCTGATTCACGTGCCCGAAACGAACGGGCAGTGCCGACATCCGGACTCGCAGCAGTACCCGCGCTGCGCCAGGAACCCCGCCGTGAACACTCGCAAGCCGCTGAACGGGTCGGCATAGTTCGGATGTCGCTGAGTGAGCGCCTCGGCGTGTCGTTCGAGAATCAGGTCCCTGAGCGCATGCCCCGGCGGCAGCCGAGTCGGATGCGGAGTGGTCCAGTCGTCGCGCAGTTCCGTCTCATCGCCCACAGGTCGATCCTACGACCGGGCCGGACTGGTACCGTCGGCGCGGATGGCGGTGCTCGACCGAACGAACGCGGTGACGACCGATGTCGGTCCTGCCGTCGACCTCGGGGCGACGCTCGGCTGGTATCGGCACGGGGGCGGCGACCCGACGACATGGCTCGACAACGTCGGTCGGGGCACCACCAACTCCGGGCGGTTCGTGCGTGCGACGTGGACCCCGGACGGACCGGCGACCGTGATGATCCGCTGGGGCCCAGACAGCCCGTTGTCGGCCGAGGCGTGGGGGCCGGGAGGCGATTGGCTGCTCGCTCGGGTGCCCGCGATGATCGGCGATCTCGACGACGGGGCGCCGCACCTCGAGTTGGATCGGCATCCGGTGGTGGCAGCGACCGCCCGAGCCAACCGCCACGTCCGCTTCGGCGCGAGCGCCACCCTGTACCACGAGCTCCTTCCCACGATCATCGAGCAGCGCATCACCAGCGGCGAGGCGAAGCAGCAGTGGAGTCGCCTGTGCCAAGAACTCTCCGATTCAGCGCCTGGGCCGTTCGCCCGTCTCCTCCTACCGCCCGCACCCGACGTGCTGCGTCGTCAGCCGAGCTGGTGGTTCCACCCGCTCGGGATCGAACGGAAGCGTGCGCAGCCCCTGATCGAGGTGGCGCGCCATGCGTCGAAGATGTGGGAATGGGCCGAGCTCGAGGCGACGGAGACAGCGCGCATGCTGCGCCTGATTCCCGGCATCGGCGTGTGGACGGTCGGGTGCGTCCTCGCCCCGGCGCTCGGTGACACCGACGCCGTGCCGGTCGGTGACTACCACGTCAAGAACATCGTGGCCTGGAACCTCGCGAACGAGGCCAGAGCCTCCGACGAGCGTATGCTCGCGCTCCTCGCGCCGTACGCGGGTCAACGGGGCCGAGTGGTCCAGGCGATCATGCGACACGGCAACGGTGCACCGAAGTTCGGGCCGAAGCAACGCATCTTGCCGATGTCGCGCTGGTGACCGTATCCCGACAGCGATCCCGAGACTGAACCAACCGCTGATGACGACCAACGATCGAAGCCTGCCGCCTCCTCCCCCGGACGCCGCCGCCACCGACGCACCGGGTCCACCGGCAGCCGACACCACGGCGCCGGCGAGCGTCGTCGCTCCGACCGTGGCATCGTCCTCCGAGCCCGGCACTCGGTCCGAACGCGACCAGTGGCGGCGAGCGGTCACCGTCGGGCTGCTGGCCTACCTCGTGTCCCGGCTGTGCGTACTCGGCGGGGCGATCGTGCGTGCGTCGCAGATCGTGATCGACCAACGAAAGGACAACGAACCCGAAGACGGTGCCGTCGAGCTGATCACGAGTGTGTTCACCTCGTGGGACGGCCGCTGGTACCTCGAACTCATTCGGCGCGGCTATCCCGACCAGATCCCCGACAACATCACCTACGAGCAGACCGAGGCGCGTGCGGCGTTCTTCCCGATGTATCCAGGAGCGGTTCGGGCCCTCGATTCGATTCTGCCGGGCGGCGACACCGCCGCAGCGCTGTTGCTCAACTTCGTGCTCGGCGGCATCGCCGTCGTGCTCGTGGGCTTGTTGGCGCGCCGGGTGTTCTCGTCGTCCGTCGCCGCTCGGGCAATGGTGCTCTTCGCCGTCTTCCCGGGCTCGTTCGTCCTCTCGTTCGCCTACTCCGAGGCCTTGTTCATCGTTTTCGCGGCGTCGTGTCTGTTGCTGCTCCTCGACGAGCAGTGGCTGCTCGCCGGACTCGCCGCGGCGCTGACGACCGCGACTCGGCCGAATGGCGTCGCGATCGTGTTCGCCTGCCTCGTCGCGTCGGCCATCGCCATCAAGACCAAACGCCACTGGATGTCGTTGATCGCCGTGATACTCGCACCGCTGGGATTCATCGGATTCCAGCTCTACGTCGATGACACGGCCGGCGAACGCGGCGCGTGGTTCCGCGTTCAGCGCGAGGCCTGGTCGGAGGGCACGAGTTTCGGTGTCACCGCCGTCGAGAACACGTTCGGCTTCGTGACGAGCCCCTTCGACTCGACCGCCGACGCGCTCACGGTGCTGTCGCTGGCGGCGCTGGCGGTGATGGTGTACGCCGCGTGGAAGAAGCGCTTGCCGCTGCCGTGGGTCGCGTTCAGCGTGGTCGTCATCGCGCTCATGCTGATCCCCGAAACGGTGACGGCACGACCTCGGTTCGTGTTCACGGCCTTCCCGCTGTTCATCGCGCTCGCCGCCTGGTGGCCCCAGCCCGCGCCGGCGTCGCGTGACGAGGACGACGACTCGCTCAGCTGGGAACGCCAGAGTTGGAACTTCGTGCTGGTCACCTGTGGGGCCGGTCTTGCGGTGCTCACGAATCTGTACGCCGTCTTCGGTGCCATCCCGTGATGCGAACGCTGGTCGTCGTACCGACCCACAACGAGGCCGACAACGTCGCCGAGTTGCTCGACGGACTGGATCGTCACGTGCCGGACGCCGACGTGCTGGTGGTCGACGACGCATCGACCGATGCGACCCGTTCGATCGTTCGCGAGCACGTCGACGCGCTCGGCGGACGGCTCCGGCTGATCGAGCGCGAGCAGAAGCGCGGACTCGGCGATGCCTACGTGTACGCCTTTCGGGTCGCCCTCGATGAGGGCTACGACGCCGTCGTCGAAATCGATGCCGATCTCTCCCACGACCCGTCGGTCCTCCCGACGATGCTCGACCTCACTCGGCGGGGGATCGACGTCGTGATCGGCTCGCGCTACATCCCGGGCGGCGCTGTCGAGGGCTGGCCACGTCGGCGGACCTGGCTGTCGCGCTGGGGCAACCGCTACGCGGCCGTTGCGCTCGGCCTCGCGATCAACGACGCGACGGCCGGCTACCGGGTGTACCGGACCGACACGCTGCGACGGATCGACCTCTCGGCGATCCGCGCCGAGGGGTACGGCTTCCAGGTCGAGATGACCTACCGGGCGGTCGCCGCAGGGTGCAGCATCGTCGAAGTGCCGATCACCTTCCGCGACCGCGTCGCTGGTGCATCGAAGATGAGCGGCAACATCGTCCGTGAGGCATTCCTCCTGGTCACCTGGTGGGCGATCTGCGACGCCGTCACCCTGCGGCGTCGGCGTCGGGCGTACAGCGAGACGTGACGGTCGGCGCCCGGTCGCGCCCGTGCTCCTCGACCAGGTTCGCAGTGCACGTCGGTGGTGGCTCACGAACCACCGCATCTCCGCCGCTTTCGTGCTCACCCGACCCGGGTGGAGATCGGTAGGCTCCAGCGGTCATGTCCGACCCTCTGAGCACCGCCCCGCGAACCGTGGCGCGATTCGCAGACGGGCTGCTCGGGTCCGACCTCCCGTTGCTGCCCGACGATGCGACGCCGCGAGACGGTCGAGTTCATCGGGCGGCGCGTCGCACGTCCTGCCCTCGATCACCCGCTTCGGAGTGCTCGTGATCGCGGCCGCCGTCCACGGTGTCGGCGTGCTGATCGGGCACGACCGGGTGCGCCGCATCGTGCTCCGACTCCCGGTTCCACTGCTCGCCGAGTTCCCCCGATTGGTCCGGTCGCTGGGGTACGCCTACATCTGGGAGACCTGGCCCGACACGAACGTCGACGGTGGGACGCATCGGGGTCGGGCGGCATGAGCGTGCATCACGACTGTGACGTGCTGATCGTCGGCTCGGGTGCCGGCGGAGCGACGACTGCGGCCATTCTCGCCGAGGCGGGTCACGAGGTCCTGATCGTCGAAGAGGGCCCATGGGTCGAGCAGGGCAGCGTCGTCCCGTTCTCACTGGAGCAGATGGATCAGCAGTATCGATCGGGCGGCGTGACCGTTGCGCTCGGTCTTCCGTCGATCGCCTACACCGAGGGGCGATGCGCCGGTGGCGGCACCGAGGTCAACAGCGGACTGTATTGGCGTCCGCCCGAAGCCACCCTCGACTCGTGGCGAACGAAATACCGGATCACGGACTTCGCCACCGACGACCTGTTCTCGATCTGCGAAGAGGTCGAAGACGCACTGAGCGTGCAGAAGGTGCCCGGCGAGCACACGCCGGCGAGCAACATCCTGCGACGCGGCGCCGACCGACTCGGTTGGAGGAACGACGAGATCCCCCGATGGATGACCTACCCCGACGGCGCGGGAGCGACCGAGGGGAAGCGTCAGAGCATGACGCGGACCTACCTGCCGCGGGCGCTCGCCGCCGGGGCCCGGATGCTGTGCGAGCACCGACTCGACAAGATCGTCCGAACGGGTCGGCGCGCCACGTCGGCCGAACTCACCGATCTGGCATCGTCCGACACCGGGCGACGTCGACGACTCGGTCACGATCTCCTTCCGCGACGTCATCGTGTGCGGCGGTGCGATCCAGACCCCGGCGATCCTGCAGCGGGCCGGGCTCCGCCACCGGGTCGGTCGCACGCTCGCCGTCCACCCGACCGTCAAGCTTGCTGCCCGCTTCGACGACGAGGTCAACACACCCGACGATGTCTCGGTGTTTCAGGTCAAGCAGTTCGCCCCGAACATCTCGTTCGGCGGTTCGGCCAGCCATCCCGGACTCGTCGCGCTCGCGCTCACCGACAACTGGCGCGACTTCGGCTCGGCGGTCACCTCGTGGCCGGAGCTGGCGATCTACTACGCAGCGATCACGAGCGAGGGGCGTGGCCTCGTCCAGGCCATTCCGGGCGTGCGCGACCCGCTCGTCACCTACCGGCTCACGAAGCGCGATCGCGATCTGCTCGGGCAGGGACTCGGTCGGCTGGCAATGGTCATGCTCGAGGCCGGCGCCGAGGAGGTCTATCCGTCGTTCAAGGGTGCGCCCGATCGTGCGCGATCGTGCCGATCTGGCCACGATGACGAGCATGTTCGCCGCCACCAAGGCCAGCGTGATGACCGTTCATCTCTGCTCCACGGCCCCGATGGGAGGCGACGAGAAGCGGTGCGCCACCGACAGCCACGGACTCGTGCACGGCACCGACAACGTCTTCGTCAACGATGCAGCGCTGCTCCCCGAAGCGCCGGGGGTCAACCCTCAGGCCTCGGTGATGGCCGTCGCGATCCGCAACGCCCGTCGATACTGCGACGAACGGGCGTGATGATGATGAGTGATGATCGCGATCCGACGATGCGTGCCCTGACGACGATCGATCCACCGGCCGTCACGATCGTGACCGGCGCGGCGGGCTGGCTCGGGACGGGCCTCGTCACGGCGCTGTCGGGGGGCGGCACGTACGGGCGCGCTGGTGCGGTACGCGGTCTCGTCCGCCCGGGAGAGGGCGCTGATCACCTTCCCGACGCGGTCGAGCGGATCCGGGGTGATGTCACCGACGCCGCCTCGCTCGATCGGCTCTTCGACGGTCTCGGCGACGGCCCGGTCGACCTGATCCACACCGCCGGAGTCATCCATCCCGCGTCGTCGATGGACGAGTTCGACGCCGTCAACCACATCGGGACCCGAAACGTGATGGACGTGGCACTTCGCCACGGGGTTCGCCGCGTGGTGCACGTGTCGTCGAACAGCCCGTTCGGCACGAACGGTGCCCGCAACGACCGCTTCGGCAACGACGAGCCCTATCACCCCTATCTCGGGTACGGCCGTTCGAAGATGGCCGGTGAGCTCGCCGTGCTCGCCGCCGTCGACGACGGTCTCAACGCCGTGATGGTGCGTCCACCCTGGTTCTACGGGCCCCATCAGCCGGCACGACAGACGACGTTCTTCACGATGGTCAAGAAGGGGAAGTTCCCGATTCTCGGTGACGGCGGTCAGGTGCGTTCGATGACCTACATCGACAATCTCGTCGAAGGCATCGTCCGAGCCGAGTTGACCGACACCGACGCCGGCAAGGGGTGGTGGATCGCCGACGCAGAGCCGTACACGGTCAACGAGATCGTCGAGACGGTCGGCGACGCATTGCGTGCCGAAGGCTTCGACGTCAGGCCGAACACCTTTCGGCTGCCGAACCTCGCCGGGACCGTGGCCGAGAAGATCGACACCATCACGCAGCGCGCCGGCAGGTACATCACCCAGTTCCACGTCCTCGGCGAGATGAACAAGAACATCGCCGTCGACATCTCCGCGGCACGTCACGAGCTGGGGTACGACCCGCAGGTCGCCCTGGCCGACGGTATGCGCAACAGCATCCGTTGGTGCCTCGAGCAGGGCATCGAGCTGTGACGAAATACCTCGTCACCGGTGGCAGCGGGTACTTCGGAGCGCTCGTGGTCGCGAGGCTGCATGCTGCCGGTCACGACGTCCGAGTGCTCGACCTCAACGATGCCGACGATCGTCCGGTCGGCGTCGAGTTCGTGCAGGGCGACGTCCGTGACCGCACCGTCGTACGCGATGCGGTGGACGGCATCGAGGTGGTGCTGAACAACGTCGCCCAGGTCCCCCTCGCCAAAGATCACGAGCTCCTCCGGACCGTGAACGTCGACGGAACCGTCAACCTGCTTCGGGCGAGTGCAGCGGCGGGAGTCGACAAGGTGGTGCACACGTCGTCGAGCGCCGTGTTCGGCGTCCCCAAGGCCAACCCGGTGCTCCCGAGCACCGTTCCCTCGCCGATGGAGGCGTACGGGCATGCGAAGCTCGCCGCCGAATGGGCGTGTCTGGCCGCCGCGCAGGACGGGCTCGACGTGTCGATCGTGCGGCCACGGACGATTCTGGGTCACGGTCGGCTCGGCATCTTCGGCATCCTCTTCGAGTGGATCGCCGACGGGAAGGATCCGATCGTGCTCGGCGACGGCAGCAACCGCTACCAATTCGTGCATTCCGACGATCTCGCCGATGTCTGCGTGCTTGCCGGCGAGCAGGAGGGCCCGGGCGTCTTCAACGTCGGCACCGACCGGTTCGGCACGATGCGCGAGACCCTCGACGCACTGTGCGCGCATGCCGGGACCGACGCGACCGTCCGGTCGCTGCCGGCGGGGCCGGCGGCACTGGGCATGAAGCTGACCGCCGCGCTCGGCATCACTCCGTTTGCCCCATACCACTGGATGATGTACTCGAAGTCGATGTGGTTCGACATCGAGCACCTCCACGAGCAGCTCGGATGGACCCCCACCTGGTCGACCGACGAGATGTTCGCCCAGAGCTACGACTGGTTCGTCGAGAACCGTGCGATCACCGGTGACGCAGCCGCGTCGCATCACCGGCGCAGCTCGAAGCAGGGCGTGCTGAAGCTCGCCAAACGCGTGTCCGGACTGCTGCCCCCGGCACGGTGACCGTGGCCCTGATCGAACGTCTCCGTCGTCATCAGACGGCGATCTCGGTCTCGATCCTGGCGCTGCTCGCGTACGTCCCTTCCGTGACGGCAGCGCCCGGTCGCATGCCGACCGACTCGAAGCTCTACGTCTACCTGAACCCCGGCCGATTCCTGGCCGACGCCACGACCACGTTCGACCCTCGCCAGTTCGCCGGCTGGGTTCCTCATCAGCACATCGCCTACCTCTGGCCGACCGGGCCGTGGTTCTGGCTGTTCGACACACTCGGTCTGCCCGACTGGATCGCCCATCGGCTGTGGATCGGCACGCTGCTGTTCCTCGCCGGGCTGGGTGTGCGGTGGATGAGCCGGGTGCTCGGCTTTGCTCCACTGGCGGCGCTGACAGCCGCGCTCGTCTACCAGCTGTCGCCGTACATCCTTCCGTACATCTCCCGGACGTCGGTGTTGCTGCTTCCGTTTGCCGGACTCGGCTGGATCGTCGGGCTGACCGTCCTCGCGAGCCTGCGCGGACGGTGGCGGTATCCAGCCGGGATCGCACTCGTCGTGCTCACGGTGGGTGCGGTCAATGCGACCGCGTTGGCGATGGTCGTCCCCGCCCCGGTCCTGTGGCTCGTCCACGCGGCATGGGGCGGCACCATCACCTGGCGGCGTGCTGCGTCGACTGCAGCCAAGACGGGGTTGCTGTGTCTCGGCGTCTCCCTGTGGTGGATCGTGATGCTCATCATCCAGGGCCGCCATGGCGCTGACGTGCTGGCCTACTCCGAATCGCTCGATGCGGTGTCGTTCACATCGACGTCGACGGAGGTCACCAGGGGCCTCGGCTACTGGCTGTTCTACATTCGGGATGCGTACGCCGCGACGACGACGGCCTCGATCGACCATCTCGCATCCGGTCGCACGATCCTGGTCGGGTATCTCGTCCTGGCCGCCGGCCTGCTCGGACTCGTGTTCGGTCGGTGGCAGCACCGCCGGTTCGCAGCGCTGCTGTTCGGTGCCGGGATCATCCTCGGCGTCGGGGTCCATCCCATCGACGACCCGTCCCCGGTGATGTCGCTGCTGGTGGGCGACGGTGAAGGCGGCCTGGCGCTCGCCCTGCGCAGCAGCACCCGAGCCGTTCCGGTCATGCTGCTGGGCCTCGCACTCGGAGCCGCGCTCCTGGTGAGCCGGATCGGCAGCGTCCACCTCACGCGTGTGCACCTTGCGCCGCGGGTCGCGCGTGTCGGTACCGCAGCAGCGATCGGGCTTGCCGCAGTCGTGGCGCTCCCCGCGCTGCGGACCGGCGGCTTCGTCGACCCGGCCCTCGAACGCGACCAGGAGCCTCCGGCGGCCTGGCTCGATGCCGCTGCCGCGCTCGACGTCCGTCCCGACGGGTACCGCGTCCTCCAGGTGCCCGGCACCGAATTCGGTGCCTTCCAGTGGGGCTACACGGTCGACCAGCCATTGCCGGCGTTGACCGAACGTCCGCTCGTCACCCGCGACCTGCTTCCCCTGGGTAGCCCTGCGGCGATGGACCTGCTGTTCGCCCTCGACGACCGGGTCCAGGGCGACACGATCGAACCCGACGCCGTCGTCGCGGTCTCACGACTCCTCGGCGTCGACACGATCTGGGTGTCCGGCGACGTGGCGTACGACCGCTTCCGGCTGGCGCGACCCGAAGTCGTCACCGACGAGCTGATCTCCGCCGCAGCGATCGAGGCCGGCCTCATCGGCGCGGTGGCGTACGGCGAGCCGTTCGTGATGTCGCCGGCGATCCCGATGGTCGACAATCGCTCGCTGTCCGACCCGCGCATCGGGCAGCCGATCGCCCCGGTCACGCTGATCGACGTGGCCGACCCGGTTCCGACCGTCCGGGTGAAGGACGACCTGGTGATTCTCGCCGGCAGCGGTGACGGCATCGTCGACGCAGCTGCGGCAGGCGTACTCGACGGGACCGAAGCCGTGCTCTACGACGCGTCGATCGACCGGGCCACACCGATCGCCGAGCGGTACCGTTACGTCGTCACCGACTCGAACCGGGACCGCGCCCACCACTGGCGCAGCTCGCAGGACGTCACGGGGTTCACCGAGTCAGCCGACGACGAGTCCGACGTGCTCCGTTTCGAGAGTGCCGATCAGCGGCTTCCGATCTTCGAAATCGCCGACTCGGACCGCCAGACCGTGTCGGTCCAGGACGGACCCGTGACCGCCGAGGCGAGCTCGTACGGCGAACGCTTTGCCTACCTGCCGGAGCACCGCCCGGTGATGGCGATCGACGGCGACCCGTCGACGGCGTGGCTCGTCGCCGATCGTGCACCGGCCGTCGGTGAGTTCATCGAGCTCTCCCTGGTCGACGGAGCGTCCACCGATCATGTCGATCTGCTGCAACCACCCGTCGGCCCCGACCAGCGAACGATCACGGAGGTCGAGATCAGGGTCGACGGAGCAGCGCCCGTCGCCCAGCGGCTCGACGAACGGTCGCGCTCGGGCGAGGGCCAACGGATCGACCTCGGCACGACGACCTCTGGAGCGATCCGGATCACGGTCACCGGCACGACCACCCCACAGCCACCGATCGGTGAAGCGATCGGTGGCGTCGGCTTCGCCGAGATCGACCTCGGACTCGGCGCAACGACCGAATACCTCCGGCCGCCGCTCGACGTCCTCGGTCTCGCCGAGTCGGCGTCGCATGTCGACATCGTGCTCAGCCGCCTTCGGGTCGAGCCGGCCGATCGCTGGCGCGAGGACCCGGAACAGAGCCTCGCCCGTGAGCTCGAGCTCACGACGCCGTTGACCGTCGACCCCGCGGTGACGCTCCGGCTCGATCGGCGGCTCGACGACCGCGCGCTCGCCGATCTGCTCGGCGAACCCGTCGTTGCGTCCTCACATCTCGTCGGGGCACCGTCGACCAGGGGCGCCGCTGCCTTCGACGGTGATCCGACGACTGCGTGGACCACCGAGTTCGACCGCGGGGTCGGCGAGCGGGTCGAGTTCCGCGGCGACGGAACGGCGAGCGGGTTGACGATCGTGCAACCGGGCGGCGACCACTCCCCGATCACCGGGGTCAGGGTCACGTTCCCGGGCGGCTCGGTCGACGCCGCCCTCCCGCCGGACACGGATCCCGGCGTTGGGACGACCATCGACTGGGGGCGCCCCGCCGACCTGTCCAGCATCTCGATCGAGATCACCGAAGTTGCGCCGCAATTCGTCCCGAACCGTCGATTCAACGAACCGACGCAGCTGCCCGCAGCGGTCTCCGAGGTGTTGTTCGACGGCACCTCGCCCGCCGTGCAGCCGATCGAACGGCTCACGATCGAGTGCTCGGACGACTTCCTCACGATCGACGGCGACCCGATCGGAATCAGCTTCGATTCCGCAACGAGCGATGCGGTGGTCGGCGGCCCGATCGACGCCGAGATCTGTACCGACCCGATCGAGCTCACTGCGGGCGCCCATACGGTGGCGTCGGCATCGGGCGCCGACACCGGATTCGATGTCGATCGGGTCGTGCTGTCGACGGACACCGTGGTGCCGGCTCCACTGCCGTCGGCGATCGATCCGACGGCGCCGCTCGTCATCGAATCCAGCGCTCGCCACCGGACGCTCGACGTGCCACCGTGCCCGGACGGATGCTGGGTCATTCTGGGCGAGGGCTACAACGATGCGTGGCGAGCCACCGCGGACGGACGCGACCTCGGCCAGCCCACGCTCATCGACGGGAACGCGAACGGCTGGTGGCTCGGGCCCACCACCGCCGTCACGCGCGTCGAAATCGAGTGGCCCGTGCAGCGGTCGTTGAACATCGCATTCGCGCTCACCGCGCTGGCTGTCCTCGCCTGCCTGGCCCTCGTCGCGCGTGATCGGCGACGCGAGGACGATCCCCGGTGTGCCCATGTTCGCCTTCCGGCGGAGCGGCCCGTCGCACCATCGCTCGTCGTCTCAGCTGCGGTCACGGTCGCCGGTGCGGCGGTGTTCATCGATGGGGTCTGGGCGCTCCCCGCGCTCGCCGTCTGGGCGGTGGCCTTCGCGGTCCCGCGGAACTGGGCGAGCCGCTTCGTCGGTGGCGCCGGCGCAGCGCTCATCGCGGGGGCGGGGCTGATCGTCACGTACGTCGTCCGAACCGAGAGCCCGTTTCCGGGTGCCGGTTGGCCACTCCGGTTCGAGTGGCTCCACGGCTGGACGCTGCTCGGTGTCGTGCTGCTCGTCGGAGCGTCGCTGCCCACTCCCGGTCGAGAGCGCGACGGGTGAGTACGCGAACGATCGAGTATCGGCCGGCGCTCGATGGGTTGCGGGCGTTTGCCGTGATCGCCGTCGTCCTCTACCACTCGGGGGCGACCTCGAATCTGACAGGCCTCGCGCCCGGTGGGTTCCTCGGCGTGTCGGTGTTCTTCACGCTGTCGGGCTACCTCGTCACCACGCTGCTCGTCCGCAGGTCGTCGTCTCCGACCGGCCTCGATCTCGGCGAGTTCTATGCCCGTCGGCTGCGTCGCCTCGCGCCGGTCTCGACCGTCGTGGTCGCCGCCGCCGTGGTGCTCTCGGGCCGGTTCTGGCCCGGGATGCAGTGGACCGAAACTGCGGCGGGTCTGTTCGGTTGGTCGAACTGGAATGTCATCGGGGCCGGCGAGGACGATCTCATCCGCACGATCGTCGGTCCGCTCGGTCCGTACTGGTCGCTCGCCGTCGAGGAGCAGTTCTACGTGGTCCTCACCGTGGCGGTGCTGATCGCCTGGCGGACGGCCCGGCCGGTGCGGACGCTCTCGATCGTCGTGGCGATCGGATGGACCGCGTCACTGCTCGTGCAGGTTCTCGTGTCGGGCCCCGCATATCGCCTCGAGTTCGGCACCGACAGCCGTGGCAGCGAGCTGCTCGCCGGGTGCGGGCTCGCTCTGCTGCTCCATGTGCGGCCGACACTGACGATCCGCCACGCCAATCACCTGGCGATCGCCGGGCCCGTCGCGGCGGCGATCCTTCTCGGGTTGGCGCTCACGACCGACTACGACCCACCGTGGCTGCTTCGAGGTGGATACGCCGTCGTGTCGCTGGTGAGCGCCGTGCTCGTCGCTTCACTGCTCGTTCCGTCGCCGCTCACCAGGGCACTGGCGACCAGCCCCACCGTTGCCGTCGGCCGTCTGAGCTACAGCTGGTACGTCGTCCACTGGCCCGTCATCCTGATCCTCACCGAGGACCGGACCGGTGTCGATCGCTGGCCACTGGTCGGCCTCAAAGTCGCGGTGTCGCTGGTTGCCGCGGCCGCACTGCACGTGGCGGTCGAGCAACCGATCCGGGCGATGACATGGTCGCCCGCCCGCACTGTGCTCCTCTGGCTCGCTGTGTCGTGTATCACCCTCGCGGTCGCTGTCGTCCTCCTGTAGCCGGTATGGAGCCCATTGCCCGACGCCCGTCTGGTCCGCGTCCCACCGCAGTGTCATGCGGCGTTGCGTTCGGCGAGGAGGTCGGCAGTGCCGTGGAGTGGAGGGAGCCGTCGGAGCGTGTGTCGGTGAGTCGTCGGGTGGTCGGTCGAGGTGCAGTCGTCATCGCCCCTCGTGTGCCCGATGATGATTGCTCGGGCCGAAGGCGAGTGGTACATCGAAGCCGGACCTCGGGTTCCGGCGCGGCGCTCGCGTCACCCCGCTCAGATCGTGCAGGCTTCGTCCGCCCTCGATGACGCGCTCTCCGCTGCCGGATAGGGGCGGCCTGGGCAACGAGCCGAATGAATATTCTGGCGGGTAGCGACTCAGCAACTCGGCGCGCGATCGGACGTGCCCTACAGCCCGATCTTCAGACCGCCCAGAATCATGCTGACCTCAGATTCGCTGTTGCCGTAGACGGTGAGGTCGAAGAGATCACAGTCGGGCTCGCGGATGTCGATGCGAAGGCCGAGACCGTCCTCGATGGTTCCTCGTGTGGCTTGGTAGCCGTCGACTTCAACGGCTTGCCCGGTTGTTGGGCCGAAAGCGCTCCCCCCGGCGAAGAGGTTCATATACGAATCGGGTCCGCCGATGTGGTTGCCGGGCAGTCCCGATCCGCCACCTTGAACGTTCTCAACAACGGGGTTCCAACCATCGACGAGAGTGGTGAACTGCAGGGCGGGGCAGGAGCCGATTTGGGCCACGACCAACGCGGGTCTCACCGGTATCGACGTTGTGGTCGGCGCAGCGGTTGAGGATGTCGATGTGGTAGTCGTGGTGGACGTCGTCGTTGGGGTCGCGCTGGTCGAAGTCGTCGTTGACGGTATGGCTCGTGCGGGTGGCTCCGCCTGGCCCGGGTGACGACATCGGCATGATGATCGTGTACTCCGACGGATTCGTCCGCTTCGAGTCCGAGAGTGGCTGGATCATCTGGCTCAACGACCAGGAGCAGACGTACGGCTGGGAGTGCTGACGGCCAAGTGGCGCGAGCGCCGGATGTCCAGCTGTCGGCGAGATCGGGCTTGTCGCGGTCACGGCCTCGGATTAATCACCCCGAGCATCGTGCCGGATGGCGGATGGGTCAGTGGTGCTCGGTCAGCGATGTGTCAGCGTCCGTCGGTTCTTCCGTGGATCGAGCGAGCCGGTACCGCGATGCCGCATACAGGTTCAGGACTCCCGGGATCAGCGGAAGCGGCGCCACGATGATGAAGTACAGCGACACGACGAAGAGGCTGCCAAGTGCTGTGAGCATCCAGCCACACACTCGATGCAGTTGATACGCGACTGAGCGGGCCCGACCATAGGGGTTTCCGTCATCGCCCAACAGCTTGCGAGCAACGAACGGGAGCAGGCTCACGGGCGGGAACAGAAACATCGCGTCACCCAAGTTGGAGCTGCGTTGCGTCGCGGTCATCGCGACGAAGCTGATATACGCAAGCGCCCACACCGCTGCGAAATACTCGGCAGCAGGAACCGGATGGGTGCTCTTCTCACGCCACCACTGCCACCACGCTGCCAGTACCCAACCGGCAGTGACCGATCCCACTGCTATTCCGAAGCCGACCGAGTTGGACCATGCGGCAACGGAGCCGAAGCCCGTTGCGATGAGTCCGCCGAAGAGAACCCAACCGGCCGCACCGCCTGTCGAGCCCCTGCTCACCTCGATCACGGTATCCGCGACGGTCGCTCAGATGCCGCATGCCACCGAGCGCAATCGAATACCCAACAATCACAACCACACGCCCGACCCGATTATCGTGCCCGAGACGGCGCAGTCCGGGCCCCCGGCCGACCCGCACTCACAGCTCCAGATTGTGCAGAGAATCGGCCGCACGGCTGACCCCACCGCACCCACCAGCGATCCTCGCAGCCGGCTATGGGACGGCCGCGCGGTACGGACGTTCGCGGCACCACTGCGTGACGATCCACTTCTCTCCCGCGTGCACCGGTGCGCCACCGTGCAACGACATCGGGTCAACCAGACCGTCAGCGTCGAGGTAGGTGAAGTACACCGCCCGACCCGGCTCCGGAAGGACCTCGAATCCGGCGTCCGGGAACTCGGTGGCACCGCCCGATTCGACCGCCGAGAGATAGCAGATCATGGTCGCGACGCGCTGCCCGAACCGTGACACCGTCGTCGCTCGTCGTTCGTCCACGGCTCCGCTCGACTCGTCGGTGTCGAAGAAGTCGAAATGGGGAACGTACGCCTCCCCCGGCCCGTATCGGAGCACCTGGAGCGGCTCGGCTCGATCGATCGGGAGCCCGATGACGGACATCATCCGACGCTGGATCTCATCGGCGACCTTCGACACTCCGAATGGGAAGTGCATGCCCGAACTGGTCCGCGTGTCGTCCACCGTGCTGCCCACGTTGTGCTGATCGATGACGAGCGACGGAGCCATCAGTGTGCGGGCCGCGGCGATCAGTGCCTCGCACTCCGCAGTGGACAGCAGGCCAGACAGCACGGCAAGCTTCGGCGCATCGACCACCGCGTCAACGCGGACGATGCGACCGTCGTGGACGAACTGATCGTCAAGGAACGTCGTCGGGTCGCGCGGAAGAATATTCACCTCACGCCATCCCTCGATGTGACATCGTTCGATTGTGACATAGCCCGATGACGATGACGATGACGATCGCGCTCGCGAGTCGTCCCCGGAGACAGCAAACCACTGCCCACCAGAGGAGTAGTCCGATGAGCGAGTCCAGCCCCGAGAACGAGGACCACACGACACGACGCCGTCGAACCGTCCGTTGACAATCGCCGCGCACTCTTGCGCAAGGTCGCGATCGGTAGCGCAGGCGCCGTCGTGCTGAGTGAGCCGAGTGGGCGGCGACCGAGTGGCGGCAGCGCCGGTCCCGGCACCCGCACCCGCACCGCACCAGCACCCGCGCCTACAACCTCATTGCTCCTCAGCGCGCCTACGACTCCCGCCAACCGAACTACGCCGTCACAGGCGTGATGGCGCCGAACACGAGCCGGGTGATCAGCATTGCCGACGGGCACGACGCCACCGGCTCGGTCACGCTGGCGGACGCCGTGCCGGTCGGTGCGATCGCCGTCCTGATCAACGTGACGGCCGCGCAGATGACCGGGCCGAACTTCCTGGCGGTTGCCGCGGGCGACGCATCCTCGACCGAGACCTCGGTGCTCAACTGGAGCACCGCCAACATCGCCAACTCGATCACCGTGCCCGTCGACGCCAGCCGTCAGATCAAGGTGTTCTGCGGTGGCCAGGTCGGTAGCGCCCACGTCATCATCGACGTCTTCGGCTACTACCTCTGATCCCGAGGCAGCCCGAAACGGCGAAGTAGTGGTGGATTGCGACGCCAACGTACGCAATATCGCCATCCGCGCCGTCGGTCCGAATCCGCTCGCGAACGGCACATCGGAGTGGTCAGCCCCGCTCAGAAGAACGCCGTCCGGCAGTGCGGCTCTCGAGGAGATCCACTGGCTGCCAGTAACCCCAGTGACCGACCAAGATCCGGAAGTAGCGCGTTCGAGAACATTCGCGCCACCGATTGCGCAGAGCCCACCGCACCACAGATTGGAGAGCAAGGTGGCCTCAGTGCCAGCGATGTCGGGCGCGCCAAGGGTCAGGACCGCACCGACTTGCTCATAGCCCGGGTTCTCAACATCATCGATGACCTCAGAGAGGCTGGTTACCCAGGTGACCTCAAGCGGATCGAGCGCCGCCTCGATTGCGCCACGCACTTCGTCGTCGATGGGCGAGCTGGCGTCCGGTGTCAAGAAGGCGTCACCGCTGTCCTTGCCGAGCGTGTCGACGATGTTGATTCGTTCGAATACATCCAGGCCGCCAAAGCTGTTGTCTTCGAACACGCGATTCGCAGCGACTGCTGCAAGAACTTCAGCTACCTCGGACGAGTCATCGCTCGGGGCCGGAGTCGTCGCTGGTTGAAGCGTCGATCCAACGTCGATCGTCAGAGATGGCTCTGGACTCTCTGGATCTTCGATCTGAGAGGTGCCCGTAGAGCCACAGGCGGTTGCCGACGCCGCGACAGCAAGCAAAACAGGTGCGAGCTTCACGACGCCATGAGTCGCGGTGTTGCGACCGTTTCCCACGGGTGCGAACTGATAGTTCTCTCTCCACGGTCGTTCGATTCAAGAAGCACCACTTGAGCTGAAACGGCGCAAGCCGCTCCAGAACGTTCACGGGCCGACATGCTGAATACCACTCCTGAATACCACTCCTGATAGGCACGTACGCGAGCGGCAACGTGCGCGAGATTGCTCAGCTGCGGGTTCGGAATGAGTGCCCGCCGATCCGCCGACGCACCAGTCAGTTGCGGTTGAGCCAGTCGGGGTTCACGATGGCTTCCGGCACACGCCTGCATCGCACCCAGTTCGAACTCGGCTTGGCGATGCCGACGGTCAGTCCCTGACGTTCGACCCTGGCACGGGAGCGCGCTCGGCGCGACCGTGAAAGAGGAAGCTGAAAGAAGGTGTCATGCGCATCCTGCGAGTGGGTCTCGTGCTCGTGTTGCTGGCCGCCGTGTCGGCATGCGGGAACGGTGACGACACGGCCACGAGCACGGACCCGACCACGCCGACTTCGACGACGATCACCAGCGAACCGCCCGTCACGACAGCGCCGAGCACCGAGTCGGTCACGACCACGACCGCATCGCCGGACACCACCGAACCCGCCGCGACCACGGCGCCTGCCTCGACCGCACCGGTGTCGACACCCGCACCCACCACGCCAACCACCAACCCGACCCTCGTCGACGTGCGCATCTACCTCCTGCGCGGCGAACGGCTCGCTGTCGCCCACCGGCAGGTGGAGGGCCCCGCAGTCTTGCGCAATGCTCTGGCCGAACTCCTGGACGGGCCCACCGACAGCGAGCGCGCAGCCGGACTCCACACCGAGATCCCCGACGGCACGACGCTGCGCGACCTGAATCTCGCCAACGGGCTCGCCACGGTCGATCTGAGCCGCGACTACGAACGTGGCGGCGGCACGCTGTCGATGACGGCCCGGCTGGCACAGGTGATCTTCACCGCCACCCAGTTCGACAACGCCGACGAGGTGCTGTTCTGGCTCGACGGCACCCCCGTCGAGTTCTTCGGCGGTGAGGGCATCGTGCTGGACGTCGCCCAGCAACGCCAAGACGTCGACTGGGCGTTCACCAAAGGGATCATCATCGACACCCCCCTACCGGGAGCCACCGTGACCAGCCCGATCACCGTCACCGGCGAAGGAGACGTGTTCGAAGCCGACTTCCCGATGGAGGTCAGGCGCAATGGCGAACGGATCAGTGACGTCGTCATCGTGTTCGCCGGCGCCTGGGGCAACTGGGCCGACTTCCACACGACGATCTCGGTCGACGCGCCCCCGGTCCGATCGAACTCGTCGCCCTCAGCCCCATGGGCTGCACCCCCGACAGCGAGCCCAACTGCCCGGTCGACCTCGACACCATCGTCGCGCTCACCCTCACGCGCTGACGTCCCCGTCCGCGGTCGCGTGGGATCATCACGGTCGCACGCGACGAGGTACTGCAACGATGCCAGTCGGTCCTTCCCGGATGGAGCGATCTGACCGTCGCCGACGTCGAGTTCGACTCCGTCAACCGGACCAGCCACGCTCCCTCGCAGGCCGGCGGATCAGAATGTGCAGGCGATGGTCACGCGCCAGCTGGCGACATCGAGTGGAAGCGGCGGAGCGCCCGGATCAACACGATCGCAGGGACCGTCGACATCCCTCGTCCGTGACCTCGGGGTCGGGCGATACGTGTGCCGGGAACGAGCGGGCAATCGGAACTCGACGAGCGTCAGTATCGATCAGCGATCGCCCGGCCGCTTCAAGTCGGGTCGGTGCCTGCAGCCGGGTGCGTCCGGGCTCTGGCCGCTGAGACATCGGACCGCTGTCCGCCCCAGTCGAAACTACGAGACGCAGCTGGTCAATCCAACCGGAGTGAGTCGATGATCTCGAACGCCTGGCTGAGCAGCGGGTCACCGAAGGCCCTCGTCTGCACGAGCACGAAGACCGACGGTTCGCCTGGACTCGCCTCGACGAGGAAGTTCTCGGATCGAGCCCAGATCGATGGGTCGAACTCGTCCACGCCGTCGACAAGCGGCAGGCAACCGCTCTGCGCGACGCACTCGAGATCGGCGACGCCCTCGCCGGTTACCGTGAGGTCCTGTCGTTGCAGCGACTGGTCGGCTCCGGTGAACTGTGCCGCGGAGACCTGCATATCGCCGTCCTCGACAGCGCCGTCGATCACGTCGGCGACCGCAGTTGGCTCCGCTTCGAATACGGAGACTCGGGCCCGGAGATCGCCGCCGTCGGACACCGAATCCATCACCATCAGTCCAGGACGGAGCGCGACGAGTTGCAGCCCGTCGGCACCACCGAACGCGACACCATCGCGAATTTCATCGGTTCGATACGTTGCATCGTCCAGCACGATCGGCAGAGACTCGGAGGTGAGCAGCCGAGCCGGGTCCTCGACGGCGAGAAGCGTGGTCGGCGTTCTCGGCACGGACGGGTCGGTCGCGTTTGACGTGGTCGACACGTTGCGGAGATTCGCCATCACGGCGAGCGTCAGCACGATCAGACACGCCGCAGCGACGGCAGCCCACCCGGAGACGAACGATCGACTCGGTGGTGGGCGGCGCTCCTCGTCGAGCTCGATCGCCGGCACCACCGACAGGTGTTCCTTCGAGTCGGCGGTCCCGGTGTCCGCAACGATCGCGTCGAATTCGGCGAACATCGCTGCGCGGGCGCGGTCGCGGTACTGCGGCTGCAGCGTCAAATCGTCGCTGACGCTTTGCAGCAGTGCCGCCAACTCGTCGTCCGGGACGGGCTGATCGTCGTCAGTCATCGTGCTCCTTCCACATCGTCGTGAAGTTCTTGCGGCCACGGGCGAGCAGCGACTCAGCAGCCGTGTACTCGATCTCGAGTTCGACGGCGACCTCGCCGACCGTGCAGCCGTCGAGATAGCGCAGCGCAACGGCCGCCCGCTGGCGCTCGGGCAGGCGACGCATCACCTCGATGACGACCTCCCCGATACGGTCTGCCTCGTCGGAGTCCTCCTCGACATCGCGTCGAAGGGCCACCAAGCTGGCGAAGCGTCGACGCTGACGCTCAGCGCTTCGCCATCCGTCGACGATCCGATTCCGCGCCGCCACGAACAACCACGCACGATTGACGTCGCCACGACCGGTGGCCACCGTTCGAGCCGCGGCGAGGAATGCCTCCGACGCTGCCTCCTCGGCGGCACTTCGACTCGCCGTGCGAGCGAGGCAGTACCGATAGAGATCGTCGAACGTCGATTCGAACAGCTCGGCCAATTGATCGCGCCCGGTCGACACATCCCGCCCGTGTAACCGCTCGACGTGGCCCTGGCTGCTCATCTCACCGAGAACAACGTAGTGGAAGGGAAAATCTGTCGCGGAACGTACGCCGTCGACAGATTCGACGCGCGCCGATCGTCGTACCCCCTAACGTGACCACACCACGGCCAGGAGGCTCGACCATGCTCAGACGGCACCCGCTCGCGGCGGCAAGCATCGCTTCGACGCTCGTCGCGACAGCGGCGTGCGCTGGAAGTGACCCCAACTCGCTGACCGTCCGCGATACGAATCCTCCCGCCGTCGAGTCGGCATCGACGATCACGACGACGTCGCTTCCCGACGTGGCGTCGCTGACGCTCGCCGAGTTCGAGCCCGACGGCGTTGCCGGCCTCCGGCAGTTCGTCGCCCCGGCGATGGGCGGCGTTCGATACTCCGTGTCGCCGGACCACACGCCCGCAGTCATTCACGACACCGTGATCGTCTTCACCGAAGCGCCGAACTTGCAGATCCACGGCCCACGGTCGAGCGCCTCGATTGGACTGGTCACCCAATCGGTCGCCGGCTCCGCGGTGTCGACCGTGGATGCCTTTCTCGAGACGGTCGAGGGAGTCGACGACGCTGTGGTCGATCCGACCGGCGACGCGATCGAGCTGTTCGGTCGCCGCCTCCGCGGCTACCAGATCTCGAACGGTGCGGAGCTGGATGAACCGACACTCTTCTCCTCAGCCAGACTCGGCGCCCCGGTCGACACCGAGTTCGGCACGTTCCCCTACGCGCTGCTCTACCTAGCGGACACCCCGGCCGGGGTCCTCACCGCAGGCCTCTTCGGTAGCGACGAAGCGAACGCCCGCCAGTCATCGGGCGCACTCGCCACCCTTCTGTCAACGGCCGAGCTGACCGGACCAGGCCTCGACACACCACTCCCACCGGGCGAGGCCATCGGAGCGGCTTCCGAAGGCGCCCCGCCCGAGCCCGCGCCCCTGCTCGATGGCGCACCGCCGGCGCTGGAGACAGCGTTCGCTCCGATCGAGCCGGGCCGGTATCAACTTCCGAACGTCGGCCGCCAGCTCACGATCGACATCGACGAGCGTTGGTTGGCCCAACCGAACTTCCCCGGCATCGTCGTGCTGACCGCACCCGGAAGCATCGGACCGGGCGACCACGACCTGGTGATGATCTCCGACGTCGTGGAGTATCTGCCGACAGAAGCCGGCCCCCGCCGCGGCGGCGAATCCACCCCGGTGACGAGCGTCGAGGCACTTGTCGCAGCCCCACCACCGGGATTCGGCGTATCGCAGATCTCGAACCAGGAACTCGGGGGCGCATCTGCGACCCAATTCGATCTCACCACCGATCCTGACGCAACATGCGTACTCGGCGTGCCGTGCGAAGCGGCACTCGTCACATCGTACGGAGTCGTCAAACCACTCGCTGCAGGGTTCGACCACCGCATCTGGTGGATCGAACACGAGACCGGACCCGCCACGGTGTTCATCGCCACGGCGCTCGGCGATCCGGCGTTCATCGATCGGGCAACCGCCCTCGTCGAGACCATCGACATCAACTGACGCCCCCGGGCCCGACTCGGCTCGAGGTGTGCCGCCTCTCCCGGTGTGGGAGCAGACGGCACGCCTCATCCGCCGTCAGCGCCCGATCTTCCTCAACTCGAAGCTCACGAAGTCCGCCGGGTTGCCCACGGGAACGCCGTTCTCGACGACGAAGTCCGCAGATGCTCGAACCCGATACTCGGCGCCGTCACTCGCGACCAACTCGCCGTTCACCGAGTTGAAGACGTCGACCGACTCGTCGCTGATGACGCTGGTGCGAACCTTGAGGTCAGCCGTACCGCTCGCGTACGGCTCCACCGTGTCCTGGCTGCCGTCGAGGTTCCCGCAGACGGCATCGATCCAGTCGAACGCGTCGCCCACCGTCTGCTCGTAGAGATAGATCGGTTGATCCTTGTCGTTCACTTTCAGATCGACGGTGCCGTTGTTGCGAAGGAACACCCGCATCGGGGCAGTGCCGGGGTCGGCGGGGCAGAATTCCTCGACGGTTCCGCCGACGAGCAGCGTGAGGTTCGGGTCCTCATCAAAAGTTCCGTAGACCAATCCGACTGGGAACTCGTCCTGGATGTACCCCTGTGGTTCGGCATGTGCCGTCGCTGGCCCCAGGGCACTGCCGAAAAGGGCGGCGGTCGCAAGCGCTCCGCCGATTGTCGTCTTGCTTCGGTTCGATGTTCTCATAGTGACTCCTTCTGTTTGGTGTGCCATCACCACAACAACGATCCAGCAGACGGAAATCTGTCGCGGCTCGTCATCGGCGCGCTGCTCGCTCCGACTGTGTGCCCGTGCCGGAGCTACGCGGGCCCCGTCCCAGATACCGGTGGAGAAGCCGCGGCCGTAGCTCGCCGTGCCCTCGATTGCCCACGCGCGTTCACCTTCGACGGTGAGTGCCTCGGCCCAGCTGATTGCTTCGTCGTAGCCGGCCGCGTCGGCTCCGAATCGTTCTGTCGCGACAACGCCCAGTGGTGCGCGCGTCGATGACCGCGGCGGTGATCCAGTCGCGGTCGGGGTCGGGGCGGATGACGTGATCGACAAGTTCTGCAAGCATGGTGATGGTGTTCAACCCGAGCAGGATCGGCACGCCCGATCGGCGAGCGCTGCTCCAGATCGTGCAAGCATCACCCGTGGCCGTCGTGAGAATCCCGCTGGCAGATCGGGGATGACATTGTGCCGTCGCAGAGGGTGGCGATCTGATCGCCCAGTCACGAAGTTGGGATTCTCTCGATGGCCCAGGACTCTGGAGTGGTCTCAGTCTCAGTCCGTGTCGGGCAGCGGACCAAAGAATCCGAGAACTCGTGTGATCTTCCCATCGCCATCGAGCTCGGTCACGTCGAACCCGGTGACAACGATCTCGTCGTCTCGGCTGATCTGCCACGAGTAGCGGTGGAGACCATGGTGGCTATCGACCCCACTCGTACGCGAGTACTGAGCGCCAGGGAGTCCCGCCTGCACGTTGTGAACATTCTCTTCGAACTCGTCAAGACCATGCGTCTCAACGCTGGGATCGATGAATTCGACGCCGGACGCCAGCGCGCGCTCGAGGTGGCTACGGACCATCGATGGATCAGACTCGTTCCAGGACGCGAGCATGTGATCGAGTGATTCTGGATACGTCATCGATGAACTCCTCTGCGAAATCGGCAGTGATGCCCGCCAGCGCGACGCTACATGTGGCGATCCGATCGCGCGATGCCGCCGACCGGATCTAACGTTGAACCGATCATCCCGACACGATCGGCGTGTCGTTGACGCGCCATCCTGCGCACAGCCATCGCTGACGCGGGTGGCTACATCTTCTCGACCGGCGGCGACGGTGATGGGGCGGCGTTCACGCGTGCAGCGAGCGCGATCGGTGCTGGACTCGCAGCGCAGCGGGCCCTCTGGGTGGCGGAGTGGGGTGAGAACCCGTCGCTGCGCGTTCGGATGGGCGCGCACACCGGCGAAGCCGAGGAGCGCGACGGCGATTACTTCGGACCGACGGTCAACCGGGCGGCGCGCCGAGCACGTTCTTCGACTTGGGTCACGTCACGCTCAAGGGCGTCGTCGAGCCGGTGCAGGTGTCCGGGGTCGCCTTCGAGGTTCACGAATGGGTCGATACCCGCTGTTGACGACGCAGGCGCCTGCGGGGAACCTGCCCCGTCTGCAAACCGACTTCGTCGGTGACTTCGCCGACTTGCAACGCCGGGTGGCCAATCTCGCCAATGCCCGCGTGGTCACGCTCACCGGGTCGGGTGGCGTCGGCGAGACCCGCGCCGCACCGCCGCTCGTCACTGACCTCCGGTCGGCGATCGGTCTGCAGTCGAGGGCACGAGAGACGGGTTCGACCGATGTTCGGGTGTTCGGTAGCGTGTACAGATGTTCCGCCAGGTGGTTGCGTTCCGATGGGCCGAGGGCACGTCGCCCGAGTCGAAGCAGGGCCTGCGTGACGCGCTCGAACGATTGCGCGAGATCCCCGAGCTGGTCGCAATGACGTCGGGGGACGACGCCGGACACTTCGACGGCAATTTTGATTTCGTGGTGGTGATGGACTTCGCCGACTTCGCGTCGGCCCGACGGTACGTCGACCATCCGCTCCACCGGCGCTACGTCGAGGACCACGCAACCAAGGTCGTCGGCGAGCGCGTCGTCGTCCAGCACGACTGGGTACCAGACCGGGCGTGACGACTCCCACCGAGCCCGACGGGACGGTGGACTCGAAGAACTGGCCTTGGACGATGACGAGTTCGACGTGGTATTCGCGGCGAACTCGGTGCGATACGCCGCTGACCTGGATGCTGCGCTCGGCGGACTCTTCGGGCCGCCCGAGGTTGTTCAGCGCATTCCAGCGCCCACGATCACCTTCGGCTCTCCTCCGTTCGAGAAGGGTCGTCGTGGGAATGTGTGAGATTGTCGATGTCGGTGGCTCCGAGGTCATTCCACTCTGCGAGATGATGGACGTGGCAGCGATCGAAATGGTCATCACGGCTCCCGCTCGCACACGTGCGGTACATCGAGCGCAGTGCGGTGGGTCGTGGTGCCACGGGCCTCCAATTGCCGTAGACGGGCCGGCGGTTGTCATGACAACATGACAACGCGCCCACGTTCGATCCACAGCAGAACGACGAGAGAATTCGCTCCTCCTCACGAGCTTCTACGATCTCGCGATGACCCTTGCTGACTTTGCACGCACCCCGCTGCTGTTCGGGCCGTCTCCCGTCCATCCACTCCCCCGCCTGAGCGAGGCGCTCGGAGGGGCCGTCGAGATCTGGGCAAAACGTGAAGACTGCAACTCGGGGATCGCGTTCGGCGGCAACAAGGTCCGCAAGCTCGAGTATCTCGTGACCGAGGCCCTCGAGCAGGGCTGCGACACGCTGGTCTCCATCGGCGGCATCCAGTCCAACCACACCCGACAGGTCACCGGTGTTGCCTGTCACCTCGGTCTGAAGGCCGTCACCGTGCAGGAGGGGTGGGTCGACTACAACGACATGAACTACGACAAGGTCGGCAACATCCAGCTCACCCGGATCATGGGTGGCGATGTCCGGGTCGACCCGGCCGGATTCGACATCGGGGTCCGCGACAGTTGGAAACGAGCGCTGGACTCGGTCGAAGCAGCAGGTGGTCGCCCGTATCCGATCCCGGCCGGCGCATCCGACCACCCACTCGGTGGTCTCGGGTTTGCGAATTGGGCGGTCGAGACCGAGGCCCAGGAGGCCGAGCGCGACCTCTTCTTCGACACGATCATCGTCTGCACGGTGACGGGATCGAGCCACGCCGGAATGGTTGCGGGCTTCGCCCTGAGCGACCGCCCCGGACGCCGCGTGATCGGCATCGATGCATCCGGCACGCTCGAGCAGACGATCGATCAGGTGACGCGGATCGCGAACAACACCGCTGACAAGATCGAACTCGGGCGTGCGCTGCGTGACGATGAGATCACCGTCGTGTCCGGCTACGAGGGCCCGGCCTATGGGGTCCCCGACGCCGGAACCGTGGAGGCGATCCATCTCGCGGCCCGAACCGAGGGCATGCTCACCGACCCCGTCTACGAGGGGAAGTCGCTCGCTGGTCTGATCGGGATGGTTCGTTCGGGCGAGATCCCCGCCGGATCACGAGTCCTGTACTGCCATCTGGGCGGTCAGCCTGCGCTCCCGGCCTACGCAGGCTTTCCCGGCCTCGGTTCCCCCGAACGAGAACTCTCCCACTGACCACGCGAGGTCAGGCGTCACCGATTGCGATGAGTTCCAGCACGCCGTCGAGCAGTTCGTCGAGCACCACAGGGGCGAACTCCGGATCGACATGGATCCCGTCGGCGTCTCGCCGGGCATCGCAATCGTCGTTGGGGCAGAGGATCTGGTCGAGGTCGACGTGCTCGACGTCGAGGCGTGAGGCGAGGCCCAGCATGGCCGAGCGGACGCAGCCCATCCGCTCGCGATGGTCGTCCTCGACCATGAACGAGACGCGTTCGCCATAGCGGGCCGGGATCGCCAGGATCGGTCGAACGCCTTCGCCACGAAGGAACTCGACGCGTCCGGCGAGGTCATCGAGATACCAGTCGATCGAGTCGCACGGTCCCTGCCACTCACCGTCGATCACGTGGTCGATGACAGGTGCCTGGCCCAGCACGAGCAGCGCGACGTCGGTCGCGTCGGCATTCGCGAGCGTCTGCGGATAGGTGACCGTCCAGTCGAAGCAGTCATCGGGCGGGACGAGCTCGGTCCCGCGCCGATCGCGTCCCACGGGAAGCTCAACCATGCCGTCACACGCTTCTTGCGCGCCGTTGAGCACCACGACATCCGAACGGTCGAACGAACTCGCAGCGTCACGCAGGAGCCATGCAGGCACGCTGTCGCCGAAGATGGCGACGGTGACCGGTGCAGGAGCGGGAACGGCAACGGTCGTCGTGGTCGTCGTGGAGGTTGTGCTGACAGCTGCGTCGATGTCTTCGGCGGCGCTCCCAGCGGTTGTCGGCGCCCGGCTGCTCGGTGCCGCAGTCGGTGCCGCTGCTGCGGCATCCACGACGGTCGACGTGTCGGCGCCGAGCACGGCGGGTGCCGGGTCGGCCACCGTGGTGTCGTCGCGTACTGCAGCGGCGGCAACCGTGACCGTCGACATCGCCGCGATGGCGAGTCCGGCCGCAACGATCGGTCGCACCGCCCGCTGCGAGAAGCGGATCGGACGCTCGAGCACGAAGAACATCACCACAGCGATCGCACCCGTGACGGCGAGGCGCAGGATCGCCAGCGTCCACCCTCCAACGCCGAGTCGTTCCTCGTCGAGGACGATGAACACCGGCCAGTGGACCAGATACACCCCGTAGCTGACCTTGCCGAGCGCGACCAGGGGCACCCACGACATCGCCTGCGTCGTACGTCCCGGCAGCTGCAAACCGGCGATCAGCGCTGCGCTCACCAGCGCGAACACCGGGAGGCCGCCGCCGTACGCCCATCCGGTTGCGGTCGGCGTGACGATCGACGCAACGACGATGACGGCCAGCGCCGGGGCGGGTATCCAACGCCACCAGTGCGGCCAGGTCGTACGCGACGACATCGACATCCAGGCCCCGAGCAGCGCGCCGGCGAGGATCTCGGCCGCTCGGGTCCACGTCGCGAAATACGCCACCTCGGGAGACCCGAGCACCGCCGACGCCGCCGAGAGGAGGAACATCACGCCGAGCACCGTGAGCAGTCCCCGGCGTCGGAGCCGACAGCGCCGCATCAGGAACAGGATCGTGAGCGGCCACACCAGGTAGAACTGCTCCTCGATCGCCAGCGACCAGAAGTGTGCGACGGCGCTCTCCTCCTCGAACAGCGCCGCGTACGAGTCGCCCGACCACAGCTCGCGCCAGTTGAACACGTTCCATGCCGCTGCGGTGAGGTCGCCCTGGAGACTGGATGTACGTGCCACGAGGCCGAGCGCTGCCAGCAGCGCGACGGCGAGCAACGTGGTGATGCTCGCGGGCATCAGCCGCTTGAGTCGTCGCAGGTAGAACCGGCCGAGATCGATGCCCGGCTGCTCGGTGGTGGCACGCACGTTCCACTCCCGGACCAGCAGTGACGTGATCAAGAAGCCCGAGAGGGTGAAGAACACCGATACCCCGAGGTACCCACCGTCGAACAGTCCGATGTCGAGGTGGAAGACCACGACGAGGGTCACCGCCACACCGCGAACGCCGTCGAGCGCCGGCTGATAGGTGAGTCGACGAGGCGCGACGCTCGGTGGCCGCTGATCAACCTGCGACCCCCTCGCCACCGGATCCTCGAGCTTGTCCACCGAGGGTCAACCGTACTCGTCGTGGTGGCCGGATACGCTCGTGCCGTGCCGGCCGAAGACCTCGACGACGTCGCGGGCGCGTCGATGACGCCGCTCGAACGCCAACAACTCGACCTCGTCGATCCGACGGCCCACACGTTCTGGCACTGGGTCCGTTTCGACCTGGTCGTCACGACCGCCCACGAGCAGGGAGCAACCACGATCATCGACATCGGGGCTGGTTCGGGCATGCTCGGCGACCACCTCCGAACGAAGCATCCCGACCTCGGCTACCGCTTCGACGAGCTCTCCCCCGCACTCGATCGTCAGCTCGAACACCACTTCGGCGCCGCCGCCCGGTTCGGACCCGACGAACGCATCACCTCGACCGGCGTCGCCGCGATGCTCGACGTCATCGAACACATCGACGACGACACCGGAGCCCTGTCCGCGTGGCGGGTGCGGATGGATCCGGGCGCCCGGTTGGTCGTGACGGTTCCGGCCCTGCAGTGGGCGTTCTCCTCCTGGGACACCGACCTCGGGCACTTCCGCCGGTACTCACGTCCACGATTGCGCGAGACCCTCGAAGCCGCCGGCTTCATGGTCCACCGGTGCGACTACCTCTTTCCCGAGATGCTCCCGCTCGTGGTCAAACGCAAGCTGCGGCCCTCGACGGACAACGTCGACATGCCGCGGCTGAGCGACCGGACCAACCGGTTCGGATACGCGGTGAGCTCGACCACGGCACGAGTCCGCAGGATCTGGCCCGCGGGGACCTCGGTCGTCGCGGTCGCCGAGGTCCCGCGATGACGTCGAACGGGCGGTGCTGGATCGTCAGCCCGATGCTCCACGACACCGAGTCGTTTCTCCGCGTCCGCGACGAGACGCTGGCCGCCTGTGCGTCGCGCGGCACCGACCTCGCATTCGTGGTCATCGACGACTCCGCAGGCACCGATCCCGATGTGGGTCGGCTCGACGACTTCACCGATGTCGAGGTCATCGTGGCCCCGTTCAACCTCGGACACCAGCGTGCGATCGTGTACGCGCTGCGCCTGCTCGTCGATCGCGTCGGTGATGACGACATGGTGGTCACCATGGATTCCGATGGCGAGGATCAACCGAGTGACGTGCCCCGTCTGTTGGACGCCATTGCACAGGACCATGCGTCGTTGGCGCTGGCCCAGCGCACCCAGCGGTCCGAGTCGTTGCCGTTCCGGGTGATGTACGCCGTGTACCGACTCGCCTTCCGCCTCCTCACAGGGACCACGGTGCGCAGCGGCAACTTCGCGGTGCAGCGCGGCGATTCGCTCAAGGCGACGATCGGACACCCCACGTTCGACCTCTGCTACTCGTCGAGCCTGCTCGCGTTGCGTCGCCCGACCGCGATGGTGCCCTGCGCCCGCGGCTCACGGTTTGCCGGCTCCTCGCGCATGAACGCTCAGTCGCTGATGGCCCATGGGGTTCGGATGCTGCTGCCGTTCGCCGAGCGCATCGCGGTACGGGCGATGGTGCTCGCGACGATGGCCGGTGCGGTCCTGGCAGGGCTCCTGCTCGTGCTGGCAGTGGGGGTCGAATCGGCCGACACCCTGCGCGTGCTCGTCGTGGCCACCGCGTTCGTGGCCGTGGTGTTCCTGTCCGCGCTGATCGCCTTCTTGTCGCTGTTCGCCCGCTTCGACCAGGGTCGCCGGTCGGACAGGCAGGCGCCGTCGTGACCGAGACCGACGTGACCGCCACGGCCACCGACGACGCGATCGACGGTGAAGAGGCCGGCGACGCCGGATCTCTCGACGTGATCGGCGAGCCGTCCAGGCGCATCCGCATCGCTGCGACGGCGATCGTGATCGTCCCGTTCGTGACGGCGGTGCTCCGGGCGTTGCGCAGCGATTGGTTCCCGGTCGGCGACAACGCACTGCTCTTCATTCGCACCCGTGACGTGTTGACCGAGGATCATCCGTTCCTCGGGTCGTGGACCTCGGCGTCGCTGAGCGTCGGCGAGAACATGAACAATCCGGGAGCGCTGTACGACTGGCTGGTCGCTCCGTTCGCCCATCTGCTGCCACCCGGCCCGGCCGCAGCCATCGGCGTGGCCCTGATCAACGTCGTGATGGTCTGCGTCATCTCGGCTGCCGCACATCGTGTCGGCGGTTGGGCGTTCCAGCGGTGGGCGCTGCTGGCGACCGCCCTGATGGCCTGGTCGATGGGGAGCGAGCTCCTGATCGACATCTGGCAGGCGAATGCACTGATCTTCGCCTTCATCGCGCTGCTGATCATCGGCATCGGCGTCGCCGCCGGCGACGACGGACTCCTCCCGTGGGCGGCGTTCATCACGACCTTGCTGTTGCAGACGCACATCTCCTACGCCTACATCTTCGTGTTCCTCGTCGTCGGGGTCGTCGGTGTCCGAGTCTGGCAGCGCCACGAGATCGACTCGTCCGAGTGGCGACGCCCGGTCGGTGTCAGCGCGGCGATCATCGCGGTGCTGTGGGCCCCATCGCTGTGGGAACAGTTCTTCGGCACCGGCAAGGGCAACATGTCCCGATTGCTCGCCAACTCGTCGGGTGGCGATTTCTCGCTCGGCCTCGACAACGCCGCCCAGATCGTCGCGAGCCTCGGTGTTCGGCCACCGTTCTGGGGTCGTTCCGGCTATTCGACGACCGTCGTCGTCACCAAGATCACCGACACCGCCGACGGCCGGACGCTCGATGTCCCTGGCGTGTTGCCGCTGTGGGCCGCCGCACTCGGTCTGACCGTCCTTGTGGCGATGCTGGCCGGCCTGGCCTGGCTTGCCCATGCCGGGCGGCGCCGCTCCGAAACCGCCGCGGGGATCCTCGCGATCGTGGCTGCTGGTCGGCTCGGTGCTCGCCTTGAGCCGCCTCACCATCGGCTCCGTCGGCCTGTCACCCCATCACGTGCGGTGGGCATGGCCGCTGATGGCATTCGTCCACCTCGTCATCGTCTGGCTGGCGGTGAGCGCCTGGCTCGCTCGGACCAGCATCGACTCCACTCCCGACCGGCGGGTCGATCGCGGCATCGACGTCGTGGTCGGCGTGCTGATCGTCGTCGTGTCACTCCTCAACATTCCGTTCCTCGCGCAGCCCTCGGGTCCCACCGCCGAATTCCGCACCCTGCCCACGATGCGCCGGATCGAACCGCAACTCGAACAGCTGGACGGCTTCGACCCGGTGCTCTACGACATCTCGACGTTGCGGATCTACGAGCCGTACAGCTCGACGATGATGATGTGGCTCCAGGAACAGGACATCGAGTTCCGCGTCGACGACGAAGGCATGATTCGCCAACTCGGCGAGGCCCGCCGCGTCGACGGCACCGAGCCGACGCGGATCTTCCAGCTCGAAGGCGTCGCCGCCCGGACGTTCGGCGGGCCGGAGTGTCTGCTCGCCGAAGCGAGCCTGCTCACCACCGAGGACGACGCAGCCGTTCGGCAGCTGATCGAGGATGCCGCCGCCGAGCTCGCTCCGGCCATCGGGACCGATCCGGAGTCGGCATTCGACGCGATCGTTCGACGTGAGTTCGACATCTTCGAGCCCGAGCAGCGGGCCCGCGTCGACGTCTGGATCGATTCGGCCTACGCGTTGTTCGCCGACGGCGACATCTGCGACGCCCGCTGAGGTCCGCTCAACCGAAGGCGTTCCTGATGGCTTCGATGATCTCGTCGGGCGCGTCCTCTTGGATGTAGTGGCCGGCCTCGGGGAGGTCGATGTACGTGGCATCGGGAAACTGCGTGCGCCAGCGGCCGATGATCGCGTCGCTGGCGAGCGTGGGATCCTTGCGACCGAAGATCAGCACGACGGGCTTGTCGGCGAGTGTGTCGACCACGCGTGCTTCCAGCTGACCCAGCCACGGATGCGACTGGGTGATCTCCACGGGAAAGACGGCGATGCCCTCTCGCGACTCCGGGGTGGGCACCACGTCGCTGTAGTGGGAGAACGCAGCGTCGGAGATCTCGACCTTCAGCGACCGCTTCATGAGTGGTGACACGAAGAAGTTGCGACGCCTGATCAACCGCTGCATCGGCCAGCTGCCCATCGCCGCGCTGAACATCCGCATCATGCGACTGTTGTCGGGCCAGAACCAGGTGTTGCCCATCACGAGCCCGCGCACGCGGTCGGCGCGTCGTGATGCAACTTCCATGCCGATGGGACCGCCCCAGTCCTGTCCCATCACGACCATGTCGTTCAGATCGAGATGATCGACCAGTTCGCCGATGACCACCGCATGTTCGGCGGGGGTGTACCCGTATCCGCTCGGATGAACCGACAGACCGAAGCCCGGGTAATCGGGAACGACACAGCGGAAGTCGGCGCGGAGTCCGGAGACGATGTGGCGGTAGAGGAACGACCAGTCGGGATTGCCGTGCATGAGCAGGAGTGTCGGCCCCTGCCCCTCGTCGATGTAGTGCACCGGACCCACCGAGCTGTCGAACCAGCGTGACTCGAAGGGGAACAGGTCAGCGTCGGGTGTGAAGTCGACCACACCTGCGGGATGCTCCATCACCGGTCCTCCTTTCGTCAGTGTCGCAGCCTTTCACCGGGCGCGCAATGACCGATCCAGTGGACGAGCCGCAGCACCGCCGGGCGATGGGGCCGGCCGCCGTCAGCGCGCGGTGCCGGGTGGGCCGAGGAACACTGCCGTCTCCTGGCCGAGCCGAATCATGCGAGCGCTCAGCACGCGGGTCGTGTCGCTGATCCGCTGGTCGATGTTCAGCCCGAACAGATTGGTGTCGACCAACGGGACGAGATCGGCGAGCCCGGTGGCTTCGAGATCGGCGACCAGGTCGGTTCGCAAGCGCCCGTACTCCACGAGTTCCTCAGCGCTCCGCGGATCGACGGTCGCCAGCTCGACGAATCGGTCGTCTGCGCGCCACTGCTCGACGAACCCACCCGTGACGAAGACCAGGGCGTCGTCAGCCATCCCGGTGGGCACCACCCGCGACGATGTGATCGGCACGGTCCAGAACTCGCCCGCACCGACGTCGTAGCCCGCTCGCCGCAGCTCGTTGACCAGCCCGAAGGCCTGGCTGCCGAAGAAGTAGGCGTCCTTCCACTCGACGACATACGTGCGTTCGGGATCGAGGGCTGATCCCGTTGGCCCGACGAGCTCGCCCAGCGTGTCGCCGAGGTACTCCTCGGGGTGATCGGTCGACGGAGCGAGCACGATCATGCTCGCCGTGAGGATCACGGCTGCCAGTGCTGCAGTGGCCGCGATGCGGGAGCGACCGAGCGACTCGCCGATGCGCGAATCGCTCGACCGGAGCCACACGACAGCGGTCCACAGCGTCGCCACGATCAACAGCGTCGTGGTCACCCACGCCCACAGGGTGAGGTAGTACCAGCGCTGACCGAAGATCCGCGACATCGACATCGTGGTCAGCACGAGTGTGACGGCGAGCAGCGAGTGCAGGGCGATCAGGGACCGGTGCCGGAGCCGGACCGTCGCACCGAACGCCACAACCCACAGGGCGAGTACGATCGCTCCCGCCCAGATCGGACCATCGGGATCGAAGCCCTCCTCCAGGAATCGCTCCTGCCCCACGAGCAGACCGAGCTGGGCGCCCACGACGTCCAGATGACGAAGCATCAACCGGATGCCGGCGCCGTACCCGATCGGCTCCTCGTCCGGGGACCCGAAGTGATCGAGGAGGCGCTTGATGTTGCCCGGATCCCGCCGGACCTGATCGACGAGCGGTGCCAGCCAGAGCAACCCGAACACGCCGATCGTCACGAACACGCTGCGCGGCGGCGACGTCAGGCCATCGGTGCGTCGGGCACGCCACCAGCGCACGAGGACGACGCCGACGGCCAGCAGGCCGATCGCTCCGGCCATCAGCAGGTAGGGGATGTGGGTCTGCGCGGCGAACGACGCAGCCGCGACCAGCGGGATCAGCATCATGTCGTCACCGTCGAGAACGGCCCAGGCGGCGAGGAGGACGACGAGCCATGCGAGCAGTGGCATGTACGGGTTCCATGGTTGCGTGAGCACCGAGAGTCCGAAACCGCGGACGAGCACGGCGATGATCGCCGCAACGAGGGCAATCCCCGCCCGACCGAGCCGGCGATGGCCGATCCACAGCGCGAGCCCGATCCACACGAGCGCTACCGACACCGTCGCCACTTCCATGGCCCACGCCGAACTCCCGAACAGCCGATAGGCGGGGGCGAGTAGCCAGAAGCTCAACGGTCCCGGATGACTCCCCTGATCGGGCAGCTCGCCGATCCGTCCCGGGAGACCGATCAACGGCGTCTGGCGCGTCCCGACGTCCTGGATCCGGAATTCGGTCATCGCCAGGTCGAGCACCGGGTACCAGCGTCGCTGCGCCAGCGCGGCGACGGCGACGAACAGCGGCAGCGCCACGGCGACGGCGGCGAGCAGGATCAACGTGCGGTCGGACAACGCGTCCAGGCGACCGCGCAGCCGTTCGATCATCGGCGGCGGAGCCGACGAAGCCGATCGCCGATGCCCCAGCGGGTGACCAGCAACATCGACTCGACGATGATCCGGCCCGACATCTTCGACTTGCCGAGCGTGCGGTCGCGGAAGATGATCGGCGATTCGACGATCGTGGCATCGATCGCCGACAGGCGCCGGACGAGCTCGGTCATGAATGCGTAGCCCTCGGCACCGGTCGATGTGGGATCGATCGCCTGCAGCGACGTCGCGCGATACGCGCGATACCCGCCGGTGCAGTCGCGAGGCGACACGCCGAGGATCGTTCGCGTGTAGGCGTTGCCCCACTTCGACAGGAGTTGGCGGCGCACCGGCCAATCCGTGGTTCCACCGCCGGTCACGTAGCGCGATCCGATCACGAGGTCGGCGCCGTCGGCCACTTTCTCGATGAACTCCGGGATGCGATTCGGGTCGTGCGACAGATCGGCGTCCATCGTCACCACCACGTCGTAGTCGGCGTCGAGCACGCGTGCGAAACCATCGCGGTAGGCACTGCCGAGCCCACGCTCGCCAGGCCGGGAGAGCACGGTGATCCGACCGAGTTCGGCGTCGATCTGCTCCGCGATCGACCCGGTGCCGTCGGGGCTGTCGTCGTCGACCACGAGCACGTCGGTGTCGGGAGCGGCCTTGCGAACCGCGCGGAGGAACCGTTCGATGTTCTCTGCTTCGTTGTACGTCGGAAGCACGACCACGCTACGCATGCGGCTGAGGAGCCTAGCCGTGGTCGTCCGCCACCGCCGCCGCCCGGTGGAGGACGGAGAGCACGCCGGCCGCGGTTTCGTCCCAGGTCATCGCTCGCACCCGCTGCTCGGCTGCCGCACCGAGCCGCGAGCGCAGGCCGTGGTCGGTCAATGCGGTGACGAGCGCATCCGCGAGGTCGTCGGGCGCAGCGAGCAGTCCCGTCACGCCGTCGACCACCGAGCTGCGGTGGCCACGGATGTCGGTCGCTACTGCCGGCGTACCGCATCCCGCGGCCTCGGTCAGGCTGAGGCCCCACCCCTCCGCCAGCGATGCGCTCGCCACGATCCAGGAGCGCCGATAGACGTCGACCAGATCGTGGTGGTCGATACGTCCCGCAACGTCGACCCAGTCGCCACCCAGGCGGGCGGCCTGCGTGACCAACGCCTCCCGCTCGGGACCGTCACCGACGATCGTGAGCCGGAGATCAGGGACCTGCTGTCGCGCCGCGGCTGCGGCATCGATCAACAGCCCGAAGCGCTTGACCGGCGCAAGCCGCGCCACCGCGACGATCGACGGGTACGGCGTCCGTGAACCCCCCGGCGAGAAGCGCGGATCGGTGCCGTTCGGCACCGCCGTCACCAGTTCGGGCCGGAAGCCGAGCTCGAGCAGCTCCTCGCGAGTGGCCTCCGACGGTGTGGCAGTGAGCCCACGACGGTAGATCGGTGGTGCGACGCGTGACTCGAGGGCCCGGCCGAACGCCGCGAGCGGTCCGGGGAGGATCTGGTCCCACATCGGGCCGTGGACGTGATGCAAGAAGAGCATCCGGGGCCGTCGGCACCACACGGGAGAGAAGAACGGCACGCCGTTCATGACCTCGACCAGCGCGTCGTACCTGCCCATCCGATGGGTGAGTTCGGCGGCGATGGTGCGCGGGAACACCGAGTATCGACTCCCCCGCCGGACGACCTGATAACCGTGACGTTCAGATGTTGCCGGCTGCCCGATGGCCGCGGAGGTGCGATGGACGATCTCGAGTCCGGCGGCGGCCCATCGGCGTTCGCACTCGTCGGCATGCACCTCCGAGCCCCCTGCGTCGGGGTCGTCGAGGTCTCGCCACGCGAGCACGTGGACCCGACGCACGCCGCGGGCAACCAGGTCGTCGGCGTCACGCTGCAGACGATCCGGCGCGTCGTCGAGGGGGGCGTCCGGCATGTTGCCCGACGATACGCCGTTGCCCGCCCCGCGGGTGGATACCATGCGGGCGCTTGTCCGACCAGCCCCAGATCACCGTCCCGTACGTCGAACCCTTCGTGGTGGGCGGCCGACTCCAGTGGACCGCCCGCGGCGCCCTCGCGGTCGCGGCGCTCCTCGCCTTCTGCCTCCTCCCCGTGCGCGGCCTGCTGCGCTCGCCCGGGTCGTCGATGGAGGAGGGGTTCATGCTGGTGTTCCCCCGCCTCGTTCAGCAGGGACGGGTTCCCAACGTCGACTTCCTCCACCTCTACGGGCCCGGGTCACTGCACGCGCTCGCCGCCTGGTACTGGCTCTTCGGCTACACGCTCGAAGCGGAGCGAGCCTTCGGGCTGCTGCAGAACCTCGGGATCGTGTTCGCCCTGTACGCGCTCACCCGTCCGTGGGGCCGCACGGCTGCGGTCGGCGCCGGCGTCGTCGCCGCGCTGTTGACGATGACCCCGATCGGCCTTGCTGCGCTCGCGTGGCACGGCGCCGTGGCGCTGGCGCTGTGGTCGGCGGTGTTCGCGATCCGAGCACGCAACACCGGCGCGGTGTGGTCGTGGGCGGTCGCGGGCCTCCTCGGCGGGTTCGCGCTGTCGTTCCGCCCCGACATCGTCATCGCAGTGTCACTCACGATCGTTGCCGCCGGATGGGCCCATCGCCGCGTCGCGCTCCGTCCCGTCCTGATCGGCGCGTTCGTCGGATTGATCCCGATGTGGATGCAGCTGGTGATCGCCGGTCCCGGGCCGGTGATCGACGGGATCGTCGTCGACCCGGTGGTGCGACTGCGGCCCGGCCGAGAGCTGCCGAGTCCCCCGTCGTTCAGTGAGATCGACGGTGCGCTCCAGGCGATCGCCGAAGCGGTCCCGCCGTACTGGCCGATTCCCGCTCCCGCGGCAAACCACCAACTGTTCTTCTGGTTCTTCGCCGTGATCGTCGTCGCGATCGCTGTCCCGGCGTCCGCATGGTGGCTCCGTCGCCGCGACGGCTCGAACCAGCAGACCGACACGTTGTTCATCGCCGGCGTGTTCGGCCTCGGGATTCTTCCGCAGGCGCTCCAGCGGCCCGACTCGACCCACCTCGCCTGGGTGGCAATGGTGTCGTGGCCGCTGCTTGCCGCGCTCATCACCCACGCCGTTGGTCGCTTCCTGCGCAACTCGGAGCGCTCGGGGAACGTCATTCGAGCGTCGGTCGTGAGCGGCACGGCAGCCGTCCTCGCGATGATGCTCGTCGTCAGCCCGTTCTACACGTACCGCTACTACCTCCTCCACACACGAGTGTCCGTGGGTGACCTCCCGCTGCCGTTCCTCGTCGAACGCGACGATCGCAAGTTCTGGTTCGGCAACCCCGAAGTCGCGAACGCCCTGATCGCGATGATCCCCGACCTCGAAGCTCGCTCCGAACCGGGCGACACACTGGTCGTCGGCACGGCAGATCTGAGTCGGACCGTGTACAGCGACGTGTCGATCTATTTCCTGTTCGACGAGCTCGACCCGGCGACCTACTTCATCGAGATGGACCCCGGCCTCGCCGACGCCGAGGGCTCGGGGCTCGCAGACGACATCGAGCAGGCCGACTTCGTCGTGCTGACCAACTTCTGGTCGGGTTGGCTCGAGCCGAACACGTCGGTGAAGCGCCAGTCGCAGGAGCACAACCAGGCGGTGGCCGACAATTTCTGTCTGGTCGGCCAGTACGAGTCGAACCTGCTGATGCTGTTCGAGCGATGCGACGGTGGCGGCGGGATCAGCGGCGCCGACGTCGACGGGTTGTACCCGGTGGTCCCGGTCCCCGAAGCGCTCGCCGACTGAGCGAGCCGCGAGCGTGCCTATTCGCGGCGCCACAGACGAAAGGTTTGGGACCTCCACGGGAACGGTCCTGGCACCTCCATCGGTGGCGGCGGGGCGATGAATCCGCCCGACCAGGTCTCGCGGGCCAAGAACGCATCGATGGCTTGCGCGATGATCTCGTCCCGTCCGATCCCCCGCCGTTCGGCAGCGACCCCGAGTCGGGCAACGTCTGCTCGTCGGATGCTCACAGAGACGACCTCGAACTCGTCTGCGCGCTCGATCGGATCGTTCGGCTCGGTGGACACCGAGCCGAAGGTAGCTGAACGAGTGAGTGCCACCGACTGCCCGGTGGTCAGGTGGGCTCACGCGTTGGAAGCCGTGCCAAAGGTGTCGGCGTTCGTGATCTGGCCGTGAGAGGCTGCGGGGATGAACGTGCGGCATCTCGCTCTGGTCATTGCGGTGGCTGCGGCCGTGGCCCTGGCGGCGTGCGGCGGCTCTGGCGCCAGCAGCGTGTGCCTGTCGGATGACGCGAACGACGCGGGCAACGTGTGCATCGTCGGGTCGTCAGGGAATCTGAAGGTCGAGGCATCCGGGCTGGAACCGGGGTCGGAGTTCTCCTCGGCGACGGAGAAGACCGGGGAGGGAGCGTATGTCGTCCCCGCAACCGGGACGATCGACGGCGAGGTCGGATTTCTCGGCGTTCTTGATGGCGAGACGATCGTGGTCTCGGGGACGTGGGAATCGGGCGAGACGTTCGAAGGGGACGTCGTCATTTCCGAGTAGCGGCCGCCGACCTCGGCCAGTCGTCACGCCGAGCTGAGCTCAACAGCGATGCCCGTGTCAGCGGGACAGTTTCGAGAGTTCGTTGACCGTCGCGCACCGGTCGGCACGAATCGAGTCGACCTGCTCGAGCGGCACGTCGAGCAGGGTGACCGTCGCTCCCTCGGAGTACGGATCGAAGAGCTCGCCCGGGTCGCCATCGGTGGCGAAACCCGACCACGCGGCCTGCAGCGACGCGGAGAGCTGATCGCCGCGATCGCTCGGGGCGACCTCGACCGCGATGCCTTCGACATGACCGAACAGGCCGGCGAGTTCGGCGCCGTGGGTTGCCCCGAGGCCGAGCGGGTTGTCGTCCGACACGTAGGTGTAGTGATAGACGTAAGCGGTGTCGACGACCGATGCGAAGGCGAGCGTCGGACACGTGAAGCGCACATCGGTGAACATCGCTTGATAGCGAGCCTTGTTGGAGTCGAAATCAGCCGGTGGATAGAGGGCGACGAGCGCGGCTGGATCGTCGGTGAAACCCGATGCGAGGCTCAACAGCCCTGCGTCGTCGGGCTCCTCGACCGACAGCGTGAACAAGGTGGCTTCGTCGGCGTTCGACCCGATGAACACGGGGAACTCGGGCAATTCTCCCGCAGCAGCGAGTTCGTAGGCCGTGCGATCGAGGATCACGCCATCGGCGACCAGCGAAGCGTTGAAGTCTGATTCACCCGCAATCGCGATGATCTCGTCGTCGGAACGCTGGCGGAGGCAGGCAACATCGTCACAGCCGACCTGCTCCAGGAAGGTGGCCCCGTTTTCGAGTGCGGACTCGAGCGGCACGAAGCCGTTGCAGCCGCCGCCACTCTGGATGATGGCCTGGGTGAACAGGCCTTGTGACGCGGGTGCGGCGAGATGTCCGCACACCGCGAATCCACCGGCCGACTCCCCGAAGATGGTCACTCGGGTGGGGTCCCCGCCGAACGACTCGATGTTGTCACGAACCCATTCGAGGGCGAGTTGCTGATCGAGGAGTCCGTAGTTGCCGACGGCGCCGTCCTCCCCCTCCTCGCGCAGTTCGTCGGCGGCGAGGAACCCCTGCACGCCGAGCCGATAGTTCACGTTGACGACGACCACACCGTCATCGGCGAGTTCGTCGCCGGTGTAGTACGGCTCTTCTCCCGAGCCCGTCGTGAATCCACCACCGTGAATCCAGAACATCACCGGGAGGCCGTCGGCATCGTCGGGCGACCAGATACTGAGGCGTAGGCAGTCGGGGTCGGAGTCGGGCGTGATCACGAACGAGGTCGTGATGCCCTCGGTCGTCTGCGGACAGGAGGGCCCGCTCGCGGTGACGTCGAGCGGTTCCGTCCACGGCTCGCGGGGCACCGGTGGACGCCAGGCGTTGTCGCCCACGGGCGGCTCCGCGAAGGGAATCGACAAGAAGTTGCGGATGCCATCGAGCGCGCTCGGGCCGCCGCGAATCGGGCCCAACGTGGTCTCGATCATCAGCGGGTCCGCGGGCAAGGACGACTCGGTGGTCTCCGGGGCCGACTCGGTCGTGGAACTCTCGCTGGTCGGCGATTCCGGCGTGGTCGACGGTGGCTCGTCACTGGTCACCGTCGCGCCGGCTGTGTCATTGGTGGGCGACGTCACATCGGATCCCGCATCGTCGTCGCCTGAGCCACTACACGCAACAGCCGCCAGGGCGACGCCGACCAGCACTGCGGTGAACCGAAGGCGCCGAGCATGTCGCGAATCACTGCTGATGAACATGTCACGAAGGTACTGCGCGCCGTCCGGGCACCGAAATGATGCGGGTCAGCGGTCGAGCTTGCGCCAGACGAAGCCCGGCACGACGCGGAGCACCGCGAACACGTAACGGAGCACCCCAGGCGCCCACACGACCGACTTTCGGCCTCGGAGTCCGGCGGCGACCGCTGTCGCGACGTCGGTGGGGTCACAGGCGAACGGAGCTTCGTCGATGCCCTCCGTCATCGCCGAGCGGACGAAACCGGGTCGCACCGTCATCACACGTGCGCCCGAACCGGCGAGTGCGTGTCCGAGGCCGGTCGAAAAGGCGTCCTGCCCGGCCTTCGTGGCGCCGTACACGAAGTTCGACGGGCGCGTCCGCACCCCGGCCACGCTCGACAGCACCACGAGGACTCCATGGCCCTGAGTACGCAGCTGCGCCGCGACGGCGAGACCAGAACTGACGGCCCCGGTGACGTTGACATCGACGAGGTCGCCCGCCGCGGTCGGGTCGGTGTTGACCTCGGTGCCGCCGAGCTGTCCGAAGGCCTGGATCACGATGTCGAGATCACCGTGGTCGGCGACGACCCCGGCGATGAACGCCTGGTGTGATGCGTGGTCGGTCGCATCGAAGGCGACGCAGTGCACGTTCACCGACTCATCGAGACCGTCGATCTCGACCCGGTCTCCTCCGCGGTGGGCGAGCACCACGGTCTCGAGTGCGGGCGAGGACAGTTCGCGCACGATCGCATGCGCGATGTCGCTGCGCCCACCGAGCACGAGGATGGTCTGGGGCTGATCGAAAGCGTTCATCATGAGGAGTCCGTTTCGGGTCGGGGTCGGGTCGGCGCGATCAGATCAGGTCGAGGCGGCGAGCCTGGTCACTGGCCCACACGCCCTCGGGATCGACCGCGTGGCGGATGGCCTTCCACTCGTCGAGCCGGGGATACCCGCGGCTGACGACGTCGGGCGTCGCGAAGGCGTCCTTGGCGAGGTAGTGCCGACCCCCGACGCCCAGAACGAGTTCGTCGAGTTCGGTGAGCAGGCGTCCGAGTCCGGCGACACCCGCCGGCAGGTCGAGCGTGAGCGTCCAACCGGGCTTGGGGAAGCTCAGCAGCCCGCCGGATTCGGCGCCGAACCGCTTCAGAACGGCCAGGAAACTGGCGTGGCCCTCGTCGGCGATCCTGGCGACGATCGTGCGCATCGTGTCGACAGCCTCGAACGGCACCACGAACTGGTACTGGAGGAACCCGCGGCTGCCATAGAGACGAGTCCACTGCCCGACCATGTCGAGCGGGTGGAAGAATCCGGTGATCGACTCCGTGCCGTGGTGGTGCTTGGGGGTCTTGCGATACCAGAGTTCGTTGAACGCACGCACCGCGAGCCGGTTGAGGACATTCGGCACGCCGGCGGGCACGTCGGGGAGCGTCGGTGGAGCGAAGTCGAGCGGTCGGGCGGCCGCCTTGGGGTTGAGTTCGAGGAGTTCGTCGAGTGAGGCGTGGTTGCCCATCGACAGCACCGAGCGTCCCAGACTGGTCCCGGTCGCGACGAGGTCGATCCACGCGACCGAATAGCGATACAAGTGATCGCTCGCCTCCATCTGCTCGATCAGCGCGTCGAGATGTGGAACCCGTCGGGTGTCGACCACGCAGTGTCGCGTCTCGATCGGGATCAGCTTGAAGGACACGTGGGTGATGAGCCCTGTCAGGCCCATGCCGCCGATGGTTGCCCACCACAGGTCGGGATCCGACTCGGGCGTGATCGCCCGGTGCGACCCGTCAGCAAGGAGCATCTGCATCCCGACGACGTGCGCCCCGATCGAGCCGTCGCGGTGATGATTCTTCCCGTGGATGTCGCTGGCCACCGCTCCCCCGACGGTGACGAACCGGGTTCCGGGAGTGACGGGCACGAACCAGCCCTGTGGCACGATCTCGCGCAGCAACTGGTCGAGGCTGACCGCTGCCTGCACGTGGGCGATCCCGGCGGATGCGTCGATGGTGATCGGGTCGGTACCGGGTTGGAGTTCGACGACGACGCCGCCACCGTTCTGTGCCGGGTCACCGTACGACCGCCCGAGGCCCCGGGCGATCACCCCTCGACGGTTGAGGATCGAACTCAGACCGTCGCCGACCAATTCGTCGGCGGTGGCGCGGACCCGCGTGGCGACGGTCGGGGCCGTCCGGCCCCAACCGGTGAATGCGCGCTGTTCGGTCTCCACGAGGTGTCGAGGCTACTGCTGCGAAGTGCCCTCAGTAGGGCCACTCGCGTGTGACCAACTTGAGCGAGATCAGCACCTTGAGTCCGACGTTCTTGGCAAACCACGGAAGCTGAGCCAGTTGGCGAGCCGCATTCGAGAGCCGAGCGGTGGGCCCCGCTGCAAGATCCGCGCGGTAGATCGTCATCGAGCGGGCCCGACCCACATAGCGAAAGCGCCTACCGAACACGAGCGACCGAAGGATCGCCAGCGTGACGCCGATCGACGAGAACGAGTCGTGGATCAGCATCGTGCCGCCGTCGCCCACGCGTGCGCCCCAGGCGCGGATGTCGGCGAGCGCGGGTGCGTAGCGGTGAGCACCGTCGATGTACAGGACGTCGATGTCCCCGTCCACCATGTCGAGAGCGGCGTCGGAGAATTCGCGGATGTGCCGCACACGATCGCTGACTCCCGATGCAGCCAGGTTCGCGGTGAAGACACCGTGGTCGTCGGCAGCCTGCTCCTCGAACCCGTCGATCTCCTGTGGCCCGCGATCGTTGCCGGCGTGGGGGTCGATCGCCACCACCTGCACCGACGGGTCGGCGGCGATGGCCAACACGATCGTCGATCGCCCCCGAAAGCTGCCGATCTCGACGATGAGACCATCCGCAGGACAGTTGGCCGCTGAGTCGAACAGGGTGGCCCCCTGCCCCGGACTCATCCAGCCTTCGACGTCGGCGACGAGGTCCATCGTCGCATCCAGATCCGGTTGTTGCTGTTTCATGCTGTGTACACCGCCACTCCGTAGATGACCACCCACACCAGGCCGGCGAGCTGGAGCACCCGGTCACTGGCGAACACTTCTTCCGGTGCCGACCCCTCACCGCGTTCGAGTACCAGGAGATACCTGAACAGCGCGGCGATCATCGGCACGATCGAGAGTTCGTAGAACGGGAAATCCTTGCCCTCTGCCGTCTCGAACGCCCAGACGCAGTAGCTGATCAATGCGCCACCGAGGCTGACCGACAGCAGCATCCGCAGGAACCCCGGCGTGTAGGTGTCGAGCGTCGCCCGTGTGCCCGAACCGATTCCGAGTTCCTGCAGCTCAGCGTAGCGTTTGCCCACCACGATGAAGAGCGAGCCGAACGTCACGCAGAGCACGAACCAGCGCGACATCGGCACGTCGACGGCAACGGCTCCTCCGGCGGCGCGCAGCACGAAACCCGATGCGATAGCGAGCAGGTCGATGATCGCCACATCCTTCCACCAGAAGGTGTAGCTGAGCGTGAGGATGATGTAGACGGCCACGACCGCGACCGTCTGCCAGCGCCCGGTCGCTCCGGCCACTGCGAGCGCGGCGATGGGAAGCACCACGCCCATCGTCCGCGCCACGCCGAGCGGGACGAGCCCGGCTGCGAAGGGCCGGTTGCGCTTCGTCGGATGTGCCCGGTCCGCATCCAGGTCGGCCAAGTCGTTCCAGACGTAGATGCCACTCGCTGCGAGGCAGAACGCCACGAACGCGATCACCGTCGTCCCGAATTCACTCGCGCTGTCGAGCACACCGGCGGCCCCGGGCGCGGCGAACACGAGCACGTTCTTGAGCCACTGCTTCGGGCGCATGGCCCGCACGATCGCCGCGATCACGCCGCAGTCCCGTCGGCGGTCACCCAGTGCGCCTCGTCGGCGTCTTCGAGCAACTCACGGTCACCCGCCGAATCTCCGTACGCGACCACGTGGACGCGGTCCCGTGCACCGAACTCGGCGTCGAGCCAGGCGTGTAACCGGCGGACCTTCTCGGGGTCCGCGACAGTTGAGTCCGTCGAGCGCGCCCGTGGCGACGCCGTCCGTGAGCTGTAACCGGGTGGCGAGGACCTCGTGGACACCCAGCAGCGCGCCGAGCGGACGGAGATACACCTCGAACGACGCCGACACCAGGACCACCCGGTCACCCGACACCAGGTGTTCCTCGAGGGCGCTGACGGTGTCGGCGCGAAGCCACCCGTCGTGGACGGAGTGCGCAAACGACTCGCCGAGCTCGGCCAAATCGTCGTACCGCCGACCCCGAAATGCAGCAGCTGCCGCCAGCGCCTTGAGCTGATCTCGATCGCGACGCGCCAGCACCTGCACGAGTCGATCCGGTCGGGCGAACAGGCGCGGGATGATCCGGCGCGCACCGGTCACGCGCCGCATGAAGGGGATGACACAGTCCCGGTCGGTCACGGTCCCGTCGACGTCGAATGCCGCAATCGTCACCGTCATGCGCGTCTCGCCGGAATCGCATCGAGCGCGTCCCAGTAGCCGGGCCAGCTCTTGCTGACGACCTCTGGATCGACGATCTCGATCCCGTCGACGACGAGCCCGAGCAGCCCGAACGACATCGCAAGGCGATGATCGTGATGGGTGTCGAGCCGCGCGCCGTGCAACAGATCGGTCGGTGCAATCGTCAGTCCATCCGCTTCGACGGTGACGTCGGCACCGAGCTTGCGGAGCTCGGCCGCCAGATCTCCAAGGCGGTCGCTCTCCTTGTCCCGGATGAACCCGACACCCCTGATCCGTGTCGGCGTGGTCGCCTGGGTCGCCACGACGGCCAGCGTCGGCACGAGGTCGGAGATGTGGGCCATGTCGATGTCGATCCCGTGCAGCGGTGTGTCACGGCGACGCATGACGACGGTGTCGGTCGGCCCGAGGGTGACGATGCAGCCCATCTGCTCGAGCACCGCACAGAACACTGCGTCGCCCTGCAGCGACTCGCTGTCCGAGTCCCTTGACGCTGACCGCTCCCCCGACGATCGCCGCCGCCGCCAACGGATAGCCCGCTGACGACGCGTCCGGCTCGACTTCGTATCGGGTCGCCTCGTAGCCGCTCTCGGCGACGGTGACGTGGCGATGGGCGATGTGCACGTCGGTGGCCCCGAACGACTCCATCACGGCTTTGGTGATCTCGACGTAGGGCCGACTCACGAGGTCGGTCGACAACCCCAACGAGAGACCGTCGCGGATCAGCGGCGCGATCAACATCAGCGCCGTCACGTACTGGCTCGAGACATCGCCGGGCATGACGATCGCATCGGCGCCACCAACCGGACCCGAGATGGTCACCGGGAGGTGCCCCCACCGCTCGCCCGGTTCGAGCCGAGCACCGAGAGCGTGGAGCGAGTCGTGCAACGGAGCCATCGGGCGGGCCCGTAGCGGTGGTGCGCCGTCGATCAGGTACGGGCCCGGGCCCAGTGCCGCGAGCGCAGTGATGAAACGCGAGGTCGTGCCGGCCAGCCGGGTGTCGAGCGAGATCGGCCCGACGGGAAGTGCGCCACCCGTGCCCACGACGACCCCGACCGACGTTCCGTCGACCGTCGACACCCCGACCGGCACCCCGAGGGCGTTGAGGCAGTCGACCATGGCGTTCGTGTCGTCGCCCGGGGCGAGGCCCACGATCTCCGATTCGCCGCCCGCAAGCGCCGCGGAGACGAGCGCGCGGTTTGCAATGCTCTTCGAGGGCGGGACCACGACCTCGGCGATCACGGGCCCCTCGGCCAGCCTCACGGTCCCGACGCCGCTCACGCGAGTGCCTGCACTGACGGTCGGAACCCGCGGGCGAGGAGGCCGCCGCGGAACACCTCTGCATGGGCCTGGTCGACGAGTACCACCGCGATGCCGTGGTTGCGGTCGGCCGCGTGGACGACTTCGAAGTTCGCGATGTTCACACTGAGATCGGCCGCGAGGACGAAGACCTCGGCGGCTGCGCCGGCACGGTCGGAAATCGGAATGCGAACCTCCGCGAGGCTCTCCGGGTGGACGACGCGTCCGGGCAGGTTGGCCCGCGCCTCGTGTGCTCGACCGAGGCGTTCACGAAGGTCGTCGCGGCGACCTTCGTTGATTGCGTCGCGGACGTCGCCCAGTTCGTCGATCAGGTGGCCGAGCGCGCCGACGATGGCGACGCGGTTCTCGTCGCAGATGTCGAGCCAGATGTCGGGTCGTCCGCTTGCCACGCGGGTCATGTCACGGAACCCACCGGCGGCGAGCCGGAGGAGGGCGGCGTGTTCGATCGAGCGGTCGTCGGCGAGGGTCATCAGGGATGCTGCCGTGAGATGGGGGACGTGGCTGACGATGGCGACGACATCGTCGTGTCGGCTCGGAGCGATCGCGACCACTTCGGCCCCGAGCCCTGAGATGATGGCCGTGAGCTGGGAAAACACCAGATCATCCGCATCGTCGTCGGGCGTGAGCACCCAGATGGCGCCTTCGAAGAGGTTCGCATCGGCGCCGTCCAACCCCTCGCGCTCGCTGCCGGCCATCGGGTGGCCACCGACGAACCGCGAGTCGGTGATGGCGGCACAGATCGGACCCTTCACACTGCCGACGTCGGTCACGATGCCGTTCGTCTCCGCGAGCGCACGGCGCACCGCGTCGACCCCCTGCAACACGGGCACTGCGACGAACGTGATCGCCGCATCGGCGTCGAGGCCTGCGGCGTCGATCACGCCACGCGCGATCGCGGCCTCGGCAGTCTCTTCGTGATCGTCGACCCCGGTGACCACCCAGTCCGTGTGTCCGGAGCGTGGTCGCAATCGACCCTCCGATCAGGCCGAGCCCGATGACGTTGGCGCGGCGCGGCTCAGTCACGGCGGGCGATCGTAGTGGCGACCGCCGCCACCATGGCGTTGCGTTCGTCGCTGGTCCATTCACGCCACTCGCCGGGCTGCAGTGATCGGTCGCTCATCGGTCCGATGCGCGTCCGCACGAGGCGACTCACGGGGTGGCCGATCGCGTCGCACATCCGACGGACCTGCCGGTTCTTGCCCTCGTGGATGACGATCCGGAGCACGCCCGGCTCGGGCTGCGACACCTTTGCGGGCGCGGTGACGCCGTCGTCGAGCTCGACGCCTTGACGCAGCTGGCGAATCTTCCCTGCCGGGACCTCGCCGCCTTCGACCTCGGCCAGGTACTCCTTGTCGACGCCGTGGCTGGGATGGGCGATCCGGTTGGCGAGTTCGCCGTCGTTCGTGATCAGCAACAGCCCCTCGGTCTCGAGGTCGAGGCGCCCGATCGCGAAGACCCGCGGTTCGGCCGGGACGATGTCCATCACGGTGCGGCGACCGTGGGTGTCGGCACTCGTGGTGACGACGCCGGCAGGTTTGTTCAACACGTAGTAGACCAGGCCGGGCTTGACGCCGATGGGGGCACCGTCGACCTCGACGAGGTCGGTCTCGGGCTCGACACGGCGTCCGAGGATCGCGACCTCACCGTTGACGGTGACGCGTCCAGCCGAGATGAGGTCCTCGCAGGTCCGACGACTGCCGAACCCGACGGCCGCCAGCACCTTCTGGAGTCGCTCGCCCTGCGGTAGCCCGGCACTACGGTCTGCCATCTGCTCCCACAGCGGGCGCTCGGGCACCCGATCAGGCATCGGGATCTGGGTCCGGTGCGCCGCTCGTCGTCACGTCGATGGCGGGTGTCACCCGCAGGCCGTGTTCCAACGCTTCGACGACGTCTGGGCCGGGAATGAACTCGGCGATCGCCGGCAGGTCGTCGACCGATTCGAGCCCGAGCCTCTCGAGGAAGGTCGACGTGGTGCCGAACAGGATCGCCTGACCGGGCCCGTCGTCACGGGCGACTTCGTCGATGTAGCCCCGCGCCTGGAGGGTACGCAGCACGCCGTCGGGATCGACGCCACGGATTGCAGCAACCTGCGCGCGGGAGATCGGCTGCTTGTACGCCACGATGGCCAGCGTCTCGAGCGCGGCGCCCGACAGGCGCGCCCGCTGGTCGTGGAGCAGGAAGCGTTCGACGTAGGGCGTCAGATCGGAGGCCGTCTGGTACCGGACGCCGCCGGCGACACGGACGAGCTCGAAGCCGTTGCGCGCCAACCGGTACCGCTCGGCCAGTTCGTCGCACCACTGCTCGATCAGTGCGGTCGGCTGCTCGAGCAGCTGCGCGAGCAGCTCGTGCGGCACCGGGTCGTGGGAGACCAGCACGATGGCCTCGATGGCCCGCTGGTACTCGGCGACGCGCGCTGCGCGCTCGCCATCGTCGATGATCTCGTCGCTCATGGTCCTCAGCCGTCGTAGGCGTCGATCAGGATGGTGTCGGTGTCGACACCCTCGGCGGGTGCCCAGCGCACCTCGATGTCGCCGAATCGTTCCGGCTGGTCGATCTCGACCACACCCTGCTTGAACAGTTCGAGCACCGCGAGGAACCGGATGATCACCTCGATTCGATCGGCGAGATCGGCGGTCAGGCGACGAAACGAGATGCGCCCGACTCGGGGCAGCTCGTCGAGCAGTTCGACCACGGCATCGGCAACGGTGAGCTTGATCGGGTTGACGTGGAACAGGTCGACGAACGGCACCGGACGCGGCGTGAGAGCTCGGATTGCCGCCCGTTGAAGGCTGCGAACGCTGGTGCCTTCGAGGAGGTCGGGCATGACGTCGATGAAGCGATCGTCGGCACCCACCGCCCGCGGGAACGACAGGTCGGCATCGTCGGCGAGCTGTGAGAAGACAGACGCGACGTCCTTGAAGGTCTTGGCCTCGAGCAACCGTGCCAGCAGCAGGTCGCGTTCCTCCCAGAGCGCGAGTTCCTCGTCGAGGTCCATGTCGGTCTGGTTCGGGAGCAGCCGTCGTGCCTTCAGTTCGACCAGCGTTGCTGCGATCAGGAGGAATCCGGTGATCACGTCGAGGTCGAGGTTGTTCGCGCGTTGCATCTTCTCGATCTCGATCAGATATGCATCGACGATGCGCGAGAGGTTGACCTCGTAGATGTCGACCTGTTCTTTGAGGATCAGCTGGAGGAGCAGATCGAACGGGCCCTCGTACACGGGCGTAGCAACATCGACCATCGTCGTCCGAGGCTACCGGCCGGACGCCGCCGGCCCTGGCTCTTCGAACCGGGCCGACGGGGGCCGTCCGAGCCGGCGGTCGGCCTGAAACGGACGCTCCGCAGGAGGACCCTCGACGGGTAGCGTCGGGCGTCGTGAGCGACATCAGTGGAAACGACGAGACGCGGGTTCTGTCCTGCATGCAGCCGACCGGTGACGTCCACCTCGGCAACTACCTCGGTGCGCTCAAGAACTGGGTCCGCGGGCAACACCAGTGCGATGCGTTCCACGGCATCGTCGACCTCCACGCACTCACCTTCACCGATCAGCCCGGTGTCGTCGGGCAGGCGACGTTGGAGCTGGCCGCGATGCTGTTCGCCGTTGGGCTCGACCCCGATGTGGCCACGGTGTTCACGCAGAGTCACGTTCGTGAGCACAGCGAGCTCGGGTGGATCATGCAGTGCAACGTGGCCTACGGCGAGTTGAGTCGCATGACGCAGTTCAAGGACAAGTCGGCCAAACGCGACGGTCTGTTCCTCCCGGCCGGTCTGTTCACCTATCCGGCGCTCCAGGCCGCCGACATCCTGCTCTACGACACGAACGAAGTGCCCGTCGGTGACGATCAGCGTCAGCACATCGAGATCACGCGCGACATCGCCATCCGGTTCAACAGTCGGTTCGGTGAGACGTTCGTGCTCCCCGAGGCGGTCACACCGGCAGCGGGCGCTCGGGTGATGAGCCTGCAGGACCCGACGTCGAAGATGTCGAAATCCGACGACTCCGCCGCCGGGTGCGTCTACCTCGTCGACGAGCCCGCGGCCGTGATGAAGAAGTTCAAGCGAGCCGTGACCGATTCCGAGACGGGCCCCGACGCTGTGCGCTACGACCGGCAGAACAAGCCGGGCGTGGCGAACCTCCTGGAGATCCACGCCGCCGTGACCGACCGGACCCCACAGGCCGTTGCCGACGACTACGAGCAATACGGCGCGTTGAAGGTGGCGACGGGTGAGGCAGTGCTGGCCGAACTCGACCCGATTCGGGTCCGCTACCACGAGTTGATGGACGATCGCGGCGAGTTGGCCCGTCTGTTACGGGTCGGCGCCGACAAAGCCCGTGCCGTGGCCTCGGTGACGCTCGAGCGCGCCCACGCGGCCATCGGCATGCTGCCTGCGTGATGTGTCGCTGACCACGACCGATCGACGCATCCTGCGGCTTGCGCTCCCCGCAGCGGGAGCGCTCGCAGCGGAGCCGCTGTACCGGCTCGTCGACACGGCGATCGTCGGCCGCCTCGGCAAGGAACAGCTGGGCGGCGTGGCCGTCGCCATCTCGATCCTGTCGATCGTGATCGCCGGGTCGAACTTCCTTGCCTACGGCACGACCCAGCGAGTCGCGAACCGACTGGGTGCCGGTGATGCCAGCGGAGCATCGGATGTAGGTGTTCAGGCTTTCTGGCTCGCCGGCTTCATCGGCATGACGGCCGCTCCCCTGCTCGCCGTCTTCGCAGAGCCCCTGGTGTCGATCCTCGGTGCAAGCGACGAGGTGCTCCCGTTCGCGACCAGCTATCTCCGGATCTCATCGATCGGGATCCCGTTCGTGCTCGTCGGTTTGGCTGCACAGGGCACGCAGCGCGGTGCGAGTGACTACCGATCGCCGCTGGTGGTACTGGTCGTGAGCAATGTCGTCAACATCGTGGTGGAGGTCGTCCTGGTGTTCGGATTCGATCTCGGGGTCGCCGGAGCAGCGTGGTCGACGGTCGTGTCGCAGGCGCTGGCAGGGGTCGCGCTGTGGCGACTGACCGATCCGTACATGACCTCCGCGTCGACCCGCCGACCACGGTGGAGGGAGATGGCCCCACTGCTGTCAGCCGGACGACACCTGCTCCTGCGGGTCGGGTCGATGTTGATCGTGTTCACGGGTGCGACGTCGATCGCAGCGCGGGTGGACGACGCCACGCTCGCCGCACATTCGATCACCATGACGATGTTCTTGTTCCTCGCATTGACGCTCGACGCACTCGCGATTCCTGCCCAGACCCTCGTCGCCGACGAACTCGGCAAGGGCGGCCCCGGCGCGGGCGAGGTGTCCGAGCGAGCGGTTCGTCTCTCGCTGAGGATCGGGATCGGTCTTGCGGTCGTCGTGGCGCTGAGTGCCCCGCTGGTTGCACGGGTCTTCACCGACGAGAGCGATGTCATCAGCAGGGCGACCGCAGGCCTCTGGCTCCTGGCCGCAGTGCTCGTCCCGGGTTCGCTGGCGTTCGCCACCGACGGTTCGCTGATCGGCGCCGGCGACTACCGGTTCCTGGGCCGGGCAGCGCTCGGCTACCTCGTCGCGGTGATCCCGATCGCCGCGCTCGTGCTCGCTGTGCCGTCGCTCGGCATCGTCGGCATCTGGTCCGGTCTGCTCGCGTGGATGATGTTGCGCGCTGCGGTCAACCATCGCCGAGCCCGCCACGTCCTCGGCGTCGTCCACATTCGGTGAGCGACGATCGGATACGTGAATGGCGGGCTCGATTTCCGTGCTCGGATCAGTCCCGGATCAGCAGTTCCAGTCGATCCCAGAGTCGCTTGCCTTCGGCTTCATCGTTCATCGCTTCGTCACGCCTGTCGGACCGCTTGTCGAGCACGAACAGCGCTCCGTTGACGGAGCGTCGATCTCGGTGCGACAGCATCAGCTCAGCCAGCGGTTCACCCGCGATCTCGGGTGGCTTCGCACGCACGATCGCCATGAGTCGCCAGACGAAGCCGGCGAATCCGGACGGCCACCGATCTTTCAGTCCTGGATCGGATTTGTCGAGCACGAATGTCGGATCAAAGGCCGCCGAGGTGATTCGTCCTCCGTATCGACGGGCCAGTTCACCGGCGATGATGCGGTTGCACGTCTTGGTCCGGTTGAAGGCCTTCATCGGCCGGTGCTTCTCGAGGCTCTCCACGTCGTCCCAGTCGAGTGCTTCGTGGAAGGGCGCAATCACGTGCAGGACAAGCCCATTCGAGTGCTGCATCCGTTCCAACGACAGGTTGGTGAACAGAAACGGCCCCATCACGTTGGTGGCAAACATCACCTCGTGCCCGCTCGGCAAGACAGTGGGCCCGCCCTGGATGAGCGCGCCGACCGACAACACCAGGCCATCGATGGCCGGGAAACGACGTAACGCCTCGTTTGCTCCGTCTCTCACGGAATCCATGTCGGAGAAGTCGATGACCAGCGTGGCAATGTCGGTGACCTCGTGGTCGATGCCGAGCTCGGTCAGTCCGTCACGAATCGAGTCTGCCCGGGAGCTCAGCGTGTCGGGTTTGCGCCCGAGCAACACGACCCTCGCGCCACGTTTCGCGAGGGCAACGGCAGCTGCGTAGCCGATCGAGCCGGTCGCACCGGCGATCAGGATGGTCCGCTTCTTCGTCACGGCTGATCGGTCCGGTTCAGCTGTCATGTCCTACATGTACGCGAGCTCTACGTCGGTGCAGGTAGAGGCGATGGTCCGAAGGACGGTGAAACCTCTTTGCTTCTGCTAGAGCGCACGCGGCACAGTGATCACCACTCGAAAGGAGGTGCCCATGACGACTCACATGCGAACGGATTCCATTGTCGATGCTCTGGGTGCCTCATCGCGCTGCCAGCTCGATCGCTGACGGCTGCTGCACCCCGACGTCATCCGGAGGGCCTGCTCCGACGCGCCCCACTTCGTCTCCCACCACCAACCACCAATCAACCAGCCACACCACCAGAAAGGCATCTCACGATGTTCAACCAACTGCACGATCCACAACACCAACTGGCCGAGATCCGTGAACGTCACGCCCGCATCCGTGCCGACGTCGAGCGCTCTCGCGCCTTCCGCAACGCCCGAGGACGGCACCGATTCCGATCGCGTCATCGACGGCATTGACGGGTGGCCCGCCCACGCGGTCAGTAGTCGCAGGCCTTCAGCTGCTCGAAGGCGGGTCCGGCTTCGGCGACCAACTCGATGGTCACCGGGTCGGACCCGCACTCGGCCACGAGCCGAGCGCCGATCTCCTCGTGGTCGTGATACGCGCGGAAGCGTTCGGTCCGTCGTCCGACCACCGTCGCGACAACGCGTCCGAATGTGCCGAGCCCACACTCGATCTTCCCGATGTCGTGCAGGAGCGCACCGGCGATCTCGGCTCGCGACGCTCCTCCGATCGCGTCGTCGAAGCGCTGCGCTACGCCGATGCTGTGGCGTCGGTCCTGGTTGCTGAGCTGCACCCACAGCTCGCGTTCGGCCGGGAGCAGATGGTTCTCCGCCCACACCTCGCTCTCGACGCTCGGCGGCGTCGACGGCAGCGACGTCACGAACCGGGCGACGAGATGCCACGGGTGCAACACGACGTCGATGGGCGCGCTCATCGACTCAGTGTGGCCCGTGGATGGGCCGATCGGTACACGTCCCACAGCCGTTCCTGGCTGACACGGGTATAGACCTGTGTCGTCGAGATCGACACGTGGCCGAGGATCTCCTGCACGACCCGGAGGTCGGCCCCGTGGTCGAGCAGATGTGTCGCACACGAGTGCCGCAACACGTGCGGCGACAGGCTGTCGGCCAATCCAGCCCGGCGGCCGTACTTCTTGACCACCAACCAGGCGGCCTGACGTGTGAGTCGGCCGCCCCGAGTGTTGAGGAAGACGGCTTCGGCGTCGTCGCGACGCTGCCAGCGACCAGGCACCAGTCGGGCCCGCCCGCGCGGCGAGAACCAGTCGTCCAGCGCTCCCGCAGCCGACGTACCGAACGGGACGATGCGCTCCTTCGACCCCTTGCCGTACAACCGTACGAGACGCCCGTCGATGTCCAGATCGCCGATCGACAGCCCGACCGCCTCGGAGATCCGTGCCCCGGTTGCGTACAGCAACTCCAAGAGGGCTCGATCGCGGTGATCGATGGGTTCGTGGCCGACCACTGCGTCGAGCAGGCTGGTCACCTGGGTCTCGGTGAGCGGCTTCGGGATCCCGGAGGGCACCTTGACGCCCTCCAGGTTGGCGGTGGGGTCGTCGGGGCGATGCCCCTCGATGGTCAGGTACCGGTGCAGCATCCGGATTGCCGCGAGCTGACGAGCGATCGACGACGTCGCCGCGTCCGACGCTTTGCGTTCGCCCACGAACGACACGAGCGTCTCGTGGTCGACGGTGAGCACGTCGGTGCCGTGGTCGCTGAGCCATGCGCAGTAGCTGCGCAGGTCGCGCCGATAGGCCGCGAGCGTGTTCGCCGAGCGGCCCTTCTCGGCCAGCATCCAGGCCAGGAACTCCTCGGCCTCCAACGGCAGCGGCGTGGGAGCCATGGCTCGATCGTGTCCGGTCAGTCTCCGTCGGCGGAGCGGAGGCGACGGTCGGTCATCAGCAGCCCGGCCACGGTCTTTGCGTCGCGGATCTCGCCGCGGTCGATCATGTCCAAGGCATCGGCCAGCGGGACGTGCATGATCTCCATGAAGTCCTCCTCCGGACCCTGCCGGTCGGTCGGCACCGGCGTGCACTTCGTCGCCAGATAGATCGTCGTCACCGAGTCGGTCATCCCCGGCGATGGATAGATCTCGCCGAGCAGGTCGACCTGGCCGGCGTCGAGCCCGGCCTCCTCGATCAACTCGCGCCGGGCGACCTCGGCGGTGTCCTCACCCTCGACGTCACGCATCCCAGCGGGTACTTCGATGACGATCTCCTCGTACGGTGGCCGGTACTGCGCAACGAGCACGACCGACGGATTGCCCTCGGCATCGAACACCAGCGGAACGACGCCGACCGCTCCTGGTGAGCGCACGATGTCGCGATGGAACCGCCGACCGTCGGGCGCCTCGTACTCTGCGGTCGCCACGTGCCAGATGTATCCCTGGTGGACCATCGACTCCTCGACGCGTCGGAAGTCGCCCATCGTCAAGCGCTGGCGTCGACGTCGGCGTGCGCTGGTCGTCCGGCGTGGCGGTGCTCGAGTGCTGCCGCGATCAGCTCTCGGAACAGCGGGTGCGGCCGATCGGGCCGGCTCTTGAATTCGGGGTGCGCCTGCGTGGCGACCCAGAACGGATGGCCGGGCAACTCGATGAACTCGACCAGCTTGTTGTCGGGCGACGTGCCCGAGCACCACAGCCCCTCGGACTCGAGCTGGGCACGGAACCGATCGTTGAATTCGTAGCGGTGGCGGTGACGCTCGGAGACGACGGTCTCGCCGTAGGCGCGTGCGACCTGGGATTCGTTGGCGAGCACGGCGTAGTTCGCGCCGAGGCGCATCGTGCCGCCCTTGTCCTCGATCCCGCGTTGCTCGAGCATCAGGTCGATCACCGGGTGCTTGGTCTCGGGGTCGAACTCGGTCGAGTTCGCATCGGTCAGCCCCGCGACGTTGCGGGCGAAATCGATGGTCATCGCCTGCAGGCCGAGGCAGATCCCCAGGCATGGCATCGCGTTTCGCGGGCGTACCGGGCCGCCGCGATCTTGCCCTCGACGCCGCGGTGTCCGAAACCCCCGGGGATGACGATGCCGTCGAGATGCCCGAGCTGACCGTCGGCGAGCAGGCCTTCGACGTTCTCGGACTGGATCCACTCGATCTCGACCTTGGCACCGTGATGGAAGCCCGCATGCTTGAGGGCCTCGACGACCGACAGGTAGGCGTCGGGCAACTCGATGTACTTGCCGATCAACCCGATCTTCACCGGATCGGTCGCGGCCTCGACCTTGTCGACCACTCGCTGCCACGACGACAGGTCGACGTCGCCCTCGATGCGGAGCACGTTGCAGACGTAGTCGTCGAGCCCTTCGTCGTGGAAGATCAATGGCAACTCGTAGATGTTCTTCGCGTCGGCTGCGTTGATGACCGCCGCACGATCCACGTCGCACATGTTCGAGATCTTGGTCTTGAGATCATCGGACAACGCCGTTTCGGAACGACACACGATGACGTCGGGCTGGATGCCCCGTGACCGCAACTCGGTCACCGAGTGCTGGGTCGGCTTGGTCTTCTGTTCGCCCGACGGCCCGATGAACGGAACGAGGGTGACGTGGATGTAGCAGACGTTGTCCCGCCCGACGAGGTTGCGGAACTGTCGGATCGCCTCGAGGAACGGGAGGATCTCGATGTCGCCGACGGTGCCGCCGACTTCGGTGATCACGACGTCGACGTCCTGTTGCGCGACGCGCTCGACGCGGCGCTTGATCTCGTCGGTGATGTGGGGGATCACCTGCACGGTCTTGCCCAGGTAATCGCCCCGGCGTTCGGCAGCCATGACCGACTGGTAGATCGAGCCGGTCGTCGCGTTCGAGTTGCGCGACAAACTCTCGTCGATGAACCGTTCATAGTGTCCGAGGTCGAGGTCGGTCTCGCCGCCGTCGTCGGTGACGAACACCTCGCCGTGCTCGAAGGGGTTCATCGTGCCCGGGTCGATGTTGATGTACGGATCGAGCTTCTGCAGCGTCACGCGCAGGCCGCGGAGCTTGAGCAGCCGCCCGAGCGACGAGGCGGTGAGGCCCTTGCCGAGAGAGCTGGCTACGCCTCCCGTCACGAAAATGTGCTTGGTCATGGGGACCTCCGTCTCGGTATCACGACGGGAGATCACGCTCGCACACGTTCGGGCCCGAACTTCACGCGAGTAGTTCCCGGGCGTGGTCGCGCGCCGACCGGGTCGCCGACCCGGACAGCATGCGGGCGATCTCGTCGACCCGGTCGTCGCCGTCGAGGCGTCGGGCAGCCGCGTAGGTCGAGCCGCCGCGCACGGTCTTGGACACCGAGACCTGCGTGTCGGCCGCAGCCGCGACTTGCGCCAGGTGCGTCACGACGAGCACCTGGTGATGGTCGGCGAGATCGGCCAGAGCATCGCCGACCGCCTGTGCGGCCTCGCCACCGATGCCGGCATCGACCTCGTCGAACACCAGAGTGCCGGCCTCGGAGCCGCTCCCATCGGCGCCCGCGAGCACAAGGCGTAGTGCAAGCATCGAGCGTGCCAACTCCCCACCGGACGCAACCCGATTGAGCGGCAGGAGCGGGAGACCCGGGTTTGCTGCGAGCAGGAACTTGACCCGGTCGCCGGGATGATCGTCGGCGTGCTCGCCGACTTCGACGGCAACCGCGGCATTCGACATGGCGAGCACACGGAGTCGCGCCTCGACCGCCCGCGCGAGCGGCTCGGCTGCTGCACGCCGCGCACGGCCGACATCGACCGCTGCGGCGCGCTCCACCTGGAGCCCGGCGCGCCGCTGCACATCGAGCTCGGCGGCCCGCTCGTCGTACGACTCGAGTTCTCGGAGTCGGTCGTCGGCCTCCGCGTGGAAGGTCATGACCGCGGCCAGGTCGTCACCGTATTTTCGGCGGAGATCGGCGAGCAACTGGCGACGCTCGCGCACCGCATCGAGACGTTCGGGTGATTCGTCGATCGAATCGCCGAGGTCGCGGGTGGTGGCGACGACGTCATCGAGTTCGGCGAGCGCGTCGTGCAGCCGAGCAGCCATGTCGTTGAACGGCGATCGCCCGCTGAGGGCCACGAGCGCGAGGCCGATGGCATCTCGAGCGCCCTCGTCGCCGGCGAGCGCCTCGTCCGCGACCGCAGCAGCCTCGCGGTGCGCTGCAGCATCCGCGAGAAGTGACTCCTCGGCGTCGAGTTGCTCGTCTTCGTCGGGGTCGTCGATGCCTGCCGCGTCGAGCTCGTCGACCTGGAATCGGAGCAGGTCGATCTCACGGGCCCGCAACCGCTCGTCGCCTCCGAGCGCAGCGAGCGCCGCGTCGATCTCGGTGAGTCGGGCACGTGCGGCCCGGAGCGGTTCGAGGTCGATGCCCCCGAACTGGTCGAGTGCGGCGCGTTGGGTCGCCACGGAAAGGAGGCTCTGATGTGCGTGTTGACCGTGCAGGTCGACCATGTCGGCGGAGATCTCCGACAGCGATGTCACCGTGGCCGGACGTCCGTCGACGTAGGCGCGGGAGCGGCCGTCGGCGGGGATCACTCGGCCGAGGATCCGCTCGGTGCCGTCCGGGCTCACGAACCGGCCCTCGATCCGCGCTTCTTCGGCTCCGTGCCGGACGATCGAGGCATCGGCTCGACCACCCACGAGGAGTTCGATCGCCTCGACCAGCATCGTCTTGCCGGCGCCCGTCTCACCGGTCAGCGCGGTGAGCCCGGGACCGAGGACGAGATCGAGCGTTTCGATCACGCCGAGGTTCTCGATGTGCAGTTCGCTGAGCATTCCCTGCCATTCAAGCACGGGGGTACCTCGAAGTTCGGGGTACCCCCTCACGTGTCGGTCGGGCTCCGTGGGGTCGGTCGGGTCAGCGGTCGGTGAGCCCGAATTTGGTCTTCAGGATCTGGTGGTACCGATAGGCGCCGAAGCGGACGAAGTTCGCGGTGGCAGCCGACGGGCTGCACCGAACGACGTCGCCGGGTTCGAGCACACTGCGCGGCTGGCCGTCGACGGCGACATCGGCCCGGCGGTGGCCGGCGACCTCGATCTCGACGACCTCGGTCGGGCTGAGCACCAGCGAACGGTCGAACAGCATGTGCGGCGACACCGGCGTGAGCAGGATCGCACGATGCTGCGGCGACACGATCGGACCTCGTGCCGAGAGCGAATAGGCGGTCGACCCGGTCGGTGTCGAAACGATCAATCCGTCGGCTTCGTAGTGGGTGAACGGATGACCATCGATCCGTGCGAGCAAACGCACCGTGTGCCCGGACTGGTTCTTTTCGACCACCGCTTCGTTGAGCGCCCGGCCGACGACCTTGCCGTTGACGGCGACGTCGAGCATCATCCGCCGGTCGAGGTGCCACTCCCCTGCTTCGGCGCCGAGCACGAACCGGTCGAGAGCGTCGGTCATCGTGTCCGGTTCGACTTCGGTCAGATAGCCGAGCGAGCCGAGATTGATGCCGATCAGCGGGACCTCGTGGCCTTCCAGCAGCTTCACACTCCGCAGCATCGTCCCATCACCGCCGAGGCTCACGACGACGTCGGCCTCGGCGGCCGAACGATCGCTCGCGTACTCGTCGAGATCGAGTTCGTGCCCGTCGTGGACCGGCATCCAGAAGTCGACGTCGTGCGTTCGGCACCATTCGGCAACCGCCACCGCATGGTTTCGGGCCTCGTCACGTTCGTGATGGGCGACGAGAATCAGACGGGTCGGACTCACGGCGTTCCGCCGGGCGCAGCTGTCGGCGTGACGGCGTGGACGAGGAACTCGACGTTGCCGTCGGCGCCGGTGATCGGCGAGGTCGTCCAGCCGACGACGTCACATCCGGCGTCACGCAGCGCCGCGCCGACTTCGTCGCGGACTCGGTCGTGAACCGCAGGGTCGGTCACAACGCCTCGCCCGCGGCTCACCTCGACACGTCCAGCTTCGAACTGCGGCTTCACCAGAAGGATCATGAACGCCCCAGGCTGGCACACCGCAACGAGCGGAGCGATGACCAGGCGCAGCGAGATGAACGACAGATCACCGATCGCACCGTCGACCAATCCACCGATCAGTTCGGGCGTGACCGCCCGGATGTTCTGTCGCTCGAGGTTCACGACACGCTCGTCGGCTCGGAGCCGTTCGTGGAGTTGGCCGTGTCCCACGTCGACGGCGACGACCTCCGCCGCACCCCGCTGGAGGACGCAGTCGGTGAACCCGCCGGTCGATGCGCCGGCGTCGATGAGTCGGAGTCCGGCCACGTCGACGCCGAACACCTCGAGTGCGTGATCGAGCTTCTCGGCACCGCGTCCCACGAATCGCGCCGGTGGGCCGGCGACGATCACCGCGTCGCCAGGTGCCACCTGGCGCGATGCCTTGGCCGCGACCGCTCCGTTGACGAAGACCCGGTCGGCGTCGATCAGGAGTTGCGCGGCGGTCCGACTCGGAGCCAGCTCGCGACGGACGAGTTCGGCGTCGAGCCGACGACGAGCGGCCATCGACTCGCCGGCGTCAGCGCGCGGTGCGCTTCGTTGCCACCTTGCGCACGCCCGACGATCCGACCGCCTGCTTCTTGGCGGCAGCCTTCTTCTTCGCCGGGGCCTTCTTGGCGGCAGCCTTCTTCTTCGCCGGGGCCTTCTTGGCGGCAGCCTTCTTCTTCGCCGGGGCCTTCTTGGCGGCAGCCTTCTTCTTCGCCGGGGCCTTCTTGGCGGCGGGCTTCGAGTCGCCGACGCGATCGGCGATCTTCTCGGAGAGGTCTTCGAAGCGGTCTTCGAGCTCGTCGAAGCGCTCGGACATCCAGTTGACCTGCTTCGACACTTCGCGCTGGATGATCTCGCTGACGCGCTCTGACGTGTCCTTCCCGCGCTCGACGAGTCCACTGATCAGCTTGTCGGCATCACTTCGCGGAACCTCACCGGCTTTGACGAGTTGGCGGACCACCGACTCCGCTTGCTTGCGGGACACCTCCCCGAACTGCACACCGGCGTCGAGGAGTCGTTGAAGAGTTGAATTGGCCATGCCCACAGGCTAATCCAGCGAATCGACCACCCCTCGTAGGTCGCGGTGGGTTCCGGACCCATTCGGTGTGACCCCCGTCTCGACCAGCGCGAACGCACATCCGAGCCGTTCGGCAAAGCGTCCGTCGGTTTCGGGTCGGTCGCCGACCATGAGCATCGCGTCGGCCTCGACGCCGAGGAGATCAGCGACGAGATCGGCCATCGGTTGTTCGGGTTTGCCGGCGAAGACCGCCTCGACTCCGCCGACCGAGGCGACCGCCGCCACGATCGACCCGCCGCCGGGTTCGAGTCCGCTCGGAGTCGGATACGTGGTGTCGCTGTTCGTGCCGATCAGGCGCGCTCCGTCGAGCACTGCCCGACCCGCGACTCGCAGACGGTCGTAGTCGAAGTCGCGATGGAGCCCGACCACCACGGCGTCGACCGGTTGGTCGAGGTCGGTGCCGGAGTTCGGCACCACCACCGCTCCACGGGCAGCCACGGCTTCGGCGACGCCGGGCCCACCGGTGACGAGCACGCGCTCGCCCGGTTCGAGCAGGAACGCCGCGGCCATCGACGACGACACGACGTCGCCTGTGGCCTCGATCCCGATCTGCGCGAGGGCGGCCTCGTGCTCGGCGCGAGTGGCCGCAGAGTTGTTCGTGACGAACAGCACCCGTCGGCCGGAGGCTCGGATCGCACCGATCGCCTCGACGGACCCCGTGATCGGTTGATGCGCCAGCCAGACGACGCCATCGAGGTCACACAGCACATGGGAGATCCGACGTGGCATCCTGTGATGGTGCCACGGTTCACGCCCTTCCCCGCTCTCCGCTACTGCGACCATCGGATCGACGATCTGGTCGCACCGCCGTACGACGTGCTGTCCGACGCCGACCTCGACGAGCTCAACGCGCGCGACCGGTTCAACATCACGCATGTCGACGTCCCGCGGGAGTCGGATGGACCCGGGCGGTACGAACGTGCCGGCGAAACGCTGCGCCAATGGATCGACGCCGGGGTGATGGCCTTCGACGACCAGGCGACGTTCACGCTCTACCGGCTGCGGTTCACCGATGCCAGCGGCGCCCGGCGCAGCATCGTCGGTGTGCTCGGCGGGCTCGAGGTCGGGCCGTACGGCGAGTGCGGGGTCCTCCCCCACGAGCGGATCACCCCGAAGGCATCGACCGATCGTCTCGACCTCACCCGGGCGACCCGGGCGAACATGTCGCCGATCTGGGGCCTCTCGCTGGCCGACGGACTGACCGAACTGCTCACCGATCCGGGCGAACCGATCGCCTCGGTGGTCATCGACGGCGTGGAACACATCGTCGAGCGGGTCACCGACCCCGCACGAATCGCCGCGATCAGCGCCAAGATCGCCACCGACGACGTGCTGATCGCCGACGGCCACCACCGCTACGGCGTGGCGCAGAAATTCCGTGACGAGGTGCGCGAGGCCACGGGCAGCGACGCCACCGACGCCGAGGACACGCTCGTCTTCGTGAGCGAACTCGTCGAGGACCAGCTCAGTGTCGAGGCGATCCACCGCCTGTACGCCGACGTGCACGTCGACGATCTCGCGGTGGCGCTCGACGAAGGATTCGACCGCTCCCCCGCAGGCACGCCGTCAGCGGCCACGCTCGCCGAGATGGACGAACGCGGCGTGCTGTGCCTCGTGCGCCCTGACGGCAGCGCCGAGTGGTTGGCACCCAAACCCGGCGTGTTCGACGGCATTCGGGCCCTCGATGGATTGTGGCTGGAGGAGTTGCTGTCGGGCGTGGAGCATTCGGTCACCTACCAGCACGGTGTCGACCGGGTGGTCGAGGCAGTGGCCGGTGGCGATGCCCACGCAGCTGTGCTGATCCGCCCGGTGAGCGTGGCAGAAATCGAGCGGACGGCACGCGAAGGCGTCGTGATGCCCCCGAAGTCGACGTTCTTCACCCCGAAGTTGTTGACCGGGCTCGTCATTCGCCCCCTGGCCTGATGGCCGCAGCCGCCGCTGCCAGCGCCGAACGTGCCGACTTCGCGCGGCGGGTCGGCACCAGCGTGGCGACCACCACCTCGGTTCGGCTCTGGGTCTGACCGCCAACGCGGAAGAAACGACGCCGGACCGACCCGACGACGACGACCTCCTCGCCGAGGTCGAACGACGACACCGCAGTGTCTCGTGGGTCGTGCCAGGCGATCGGCACCGACACGGTCGCACCGTCGACGGAGGTGGCGAGATCGAAGTTGACCACCTCGACGCCCGATCGCAGCGGACGCCGCGTCGGTTCGTTCGTGACGTGGCCGGTCAACACGACCAGGTTGTTGGTGTGTCCCATGATGCGGCTCCGATGGTGGGGAGTTGATTCGGTCACGGGGAGAGTCGGTACGGACCACGGTAGACGAGGGGTACTTCACGGTGACTCGTTGCCGAATCGGAAACATCCGATGGGTTCCGGAAGTGCGGACCGATGTGGAAGGTTGGCTGCACTCGAATGCTCGACTCGACGATGCGCCCCGTGAAGGACCGGCTCCTCGCCCCTGTGACGCGGACGCTGACCGGCCGAGTGCACCCGGTGGTGATCTCGGTCGTCGGGCTCGCTGCCAGTGTTGCAGCGGCGTGCGCGGCCTGGCAGTCGGCACCGGTGCTCGCCGTGATGCTCTGGCTGTTCGGACGCCTCGCCGATGGCCTCGACGGCGCGGTCGCCCGGCTGAACAGACGGTCGTCCGACATCGGGGGCCTCCTCGACTTCGTGTTCGACACGGTCGGCTATGCGGTCATCCCGCTCGGCCTCGCCTTCGGCATCGACGACCGGGCCGTGTGGATCGCCACGGCGGTGCTGCTGGCGACGTTCTATGTCAACGCCGTCTCCCTCGGGTACGTCGCCGCGTTGCTCGAGAAGCGTTCACTCGGCGCAGCCGCACTGGGCCAACCGACGAGCGCCGCCCTCCCGCGGGGACTCATCGAAGGCACCGAGACGATCGTCTTCTTCTCTCTCGCACTCGCGTTCCCCGATGCAGCGACCACGATCTGGTGGGTGATGGCGGCGACCGTGCTGGTCACCGCGGTCGAACGGCTGCGATGGGCGATGGGTGCGCTCCGGTGACGGCCACGCAGATCACGTCGAACATGAACACCCGCAGGGTGTGGGTCCAACGCGGCCTGGTCCTCGTGCTCTGGTTCACGATCTTCCTGCTCTGGCGGAACTATCAGACGTCGAACGATCTGTCGACCACGCAGGCCGGCCAGCGGTTCATCGATGCCGTCGATGCAGCGTGGTGGGGCATCTTCGCGTACATCGGCGTGTACCTCGTCCGGCCCCTCGTGTTGTTCCCGGCGTCCGTGCTCACCGTGGTGGGCGGTGTGCTGTTCGGCCCGTGGCTCGGGGTCGCCGTGGTGGTCGTGGCCGCCAACCTGTCCGCCATGGTCGCCTTCGGCGTCGGTCGACTGCTCGGGACCGTGCCCGACGCCGCAGCGGCCGCCGACGGCGACGAGGACCTCTCGCTCATCGCGAAATGGAGTCAGCGACTTCGCGAGAACAGCTTCGAGACCGTGTTCATCATGCGGCTGCTGTTCCTCCCGTACGACCTCGTCAACTACGTGTGTGGTGCGCTCCGGATCACATGGACCTCGTTCCTGCTCGCCACGGCTCTCGGATCGTTGCCGGGCACGATCTCGTTCGTCCTCCTCGGCGCCTCACTCGAGCGCATCGACCAGGGCCTCGACGGCATCAACCCGTGGGCCATCGTCGCAAGCGTGGTGATCTTCGTCCTCAGCATCGTCATCTCCCGTCTCCTCCGAAAGCGACAACCATGAGCGACCACGCCCCCTCCCCCACCGATCCGCCGAAAACGTTCAAGGCAGCGGTGATCGGCGCCGGGTCCGGCGGGCTCACGCTGGCCATCGGCCTCTCCGGCTTTGGACACGAGGTGGCGCTCATCGAGGCCAGTCGAGTCGGAGGCGACTGCACCAACGTCGGCTGCATCCCGTCCAAGGCGTTGCTCCATGCGGCTGCCGCCGGCGTCGCCGACCCGTTCGGCTACGTACGGAACAAGCGCGACGAGTTGAGCGACACCGAGGACGAGGAGATGGTCGACCACGAGCACATTCACCTCGTCCGGGGTTGGGCACGGCTCACCGATCGTCGCGAACCCCACGTCGTCGAGGTCACTGCAGCCGACGGCACCGTCACCGAGGTGCGCGCCGAGAACGTGATCGTGTGTGCCGGCTCGCAACCGGTCGAGTTCCCGATCGACGGGCTCGACCCCGATCGGCTCCTCACCAACGAGAACCTCTTCGAGCTGACCGAGGTGCCGTCCAAGATCGTGTTGATCGGCGGCGGTCCGATCTCGCTCGAGATGGCGACCGCATTCCGCGATCTCGGATCCGACGTGGCCCTCGTCGAACTCCTGGACCGGGTGATCGCCAACGAGGATCCGCTCGTGTCGTCGACGATCGAGGCCGCCCTCGGCGATCGCGGGGTCGAGGTGTTCACCGGCACCTCGATCGAACGCTTCGACGGGACCACAGCGCACCTCGGGGACGGTCGGACCATCTCCGATGTCGACCAGGTACTGCTCGCGGTCGGTCGGCGACCGAAGCTGGCAGATCTCGGCCTCGACGAAGCCGGCGTCGAGTACACGCAACGCGGCATCACCGCCGACACGTTCGGCAGGACCAGCGTCGACGGGATCTACGCGGTCGGTGACGTCACCGGGAACACGCTGACCACGCACGGGGCGAACTCGATCGGGCGCCGGGCGATCAGGGCGATCGCACTGCCGTATCTGCCCAAGGTCGGCGAACCGCGTGCTCAGCCGAACGCCGTCTACTGCCGACCCGAGATCGCATCGGTCGGCATGAGCGTCGACGAGGTCGCGGCGCTGCCACACGTGGGCCGACGCCGGTACACCGTCCAGATCGCCGACATCGACCGCGGGTACACCGACGACGTCGAACACGGGATCGTGATCGTCGACGCCGAACGGTTCACCGGGAAGATCCTGCGTGCGGCCATCGTCGGCCCTTCCGCGGCCGAGATCATCGGGATCTTCACGTTCGCCATCGACCACGGTGTCGGTCTGCGGAAGATGTTCGGCACCGTCCACCCCTATCCGGCATACGCTCAGGCCGTCGGTCAGGTTGCCGACGAATTCGCCCGCGACACGTTCTCGGTGCTGCCGAAGGAGTGGTGGGGCATGATGCGCGGCCGGCTCGGCCGACGGCTGCGACGCTGGTGATCGCGAGCTGGTGGTCGCCGACGACCGACACCGGAGTGATGATCCAGATCGCTGCAACGACGCTGATCGGCGTGACGCTCGGGGTCGCGTTGCGCCGGGAGCCATCGCTGGTGCTCCTCGTGATCGGCGTCACGCTCGTCGTCCTGAGCTGGTACGGGATCCGTGGACTGCACTAGACCGGTCAGGATGCCGACCGACGACCTGCGTACGCAGCTGGGCGAACTCCCGCTCGAGCGCCTCGTCGCGCTGCTGTCGGGCGACGGGTTCTGGACGACCGAGGAGATCGACGAGTTGGGTCTCCCCTCGGTGACCCTGACCGACGGCCCCCACGGACTCCGTCGCCAACCAGACGATGCCGACCATCTGGGAATCGGCGACTCCGTACCGGCCACGTGCTTCCCCACCGCCTCGAATCTCGCAGCCAGTTGGGACCGCGAGCTCGTCGCGCGGGTCGGCGCCGCCCTCGGCCGGGAATGCCGTGCCGATGGTGTGGCCGTGCTGCTCGGCCCCGGGATGAACATCAAGCGGCATCCGGCCGGCGGGCGCAACTTCGAGTACCTCTCGGAAGACCCGATCGTCTCCGGACATCTGGCAGCCGCGATGGTGCGCGGGATCCAGTCTGAGGGTGTGGGTGCCTGCCTCAAGCACTACGTGGCCAACAACCACGAATCGTTTCGGATGGTGTGCGACGTGATCGTCGATGAACGGACGCTGCGCGAGCTGTACCTCCGCGGCTTCGAGATCGCCGTCGCCGAGTCCGCACCGTGGGCGGTCATGACCGCCTACAACCTCGTCAACGGCGAGTACGTCGGCGACAGCGTCCGGCTCGTGGACGACATCCTGCGAACCGAGTGGGGGTTCGAGGGAGTCGTCGTCACCGACTGGGGCGGCATGAACGACCGGGTGGCGGCGACCCGCGCCGGCGTCGACCTCGAGATGCCCTCGAGCGGCGGTGCTCACGACCGGTCGGTGACCGATGCGGTCGAGGCCGGCGAGCTCGATGCGGAGCTCGTTCTCGATCGCGCCGAAGCTGTTGCCGCGCTGGCGGCACGCGCCACCGCCGAAGTCGCTCGTCGCGGTCGTGGAGACCTCGACGAGGTGGCGCATCACCGGCTCGCACGCGTTGCGGCGGCGGCCGGCACCGTGCTGTTGGTCAACGACGGTGTGCTGCCGCTCCACGACGACACCGACATCGGGATCATCGGTGCGTTCGCGGACCACCCGCGCTACCAGGGGGCCGGCAGCTCGCAGGTCGTTCCCACCCGACTCGACGATGTCCGGCGACATGCCGAGGAGCGCTTCACCGGTCATGTGGGGTATGCCGCGGGCTACGACCCCGTGACCGGCCGGTCCGACGCAACCCGCCTCCGGGAGGCGATCGACCTGGCGCGCCGCGTGACGGTCCCCGTCGTGTTCGTCGGCCTGCCCGCCGTCGACGAGATCGAGGGCTGCGACCGGACCTCGCTGACGCTGCCGCCGGCACACGACGAGTTGGTCACCGCCGTCTGTGCGGCCAATCCGCGAACCGTCGTCGTGCTCGTCAACGGCGCCCCGGTGTTGTTGCCATGGGCCGACCGACCGGCAGCGATCGTCGAGGCGTACCTCGGCGGGCAAGCGGCGGGAAGCGCGATCGTCGACGTGCTCGTGGGTGATGCCGAACCCGGCGGCCGGCTCGCGGAGAGCGTTCCCGCGTCGATGGTCTTCCCGTCCGAGGAGAATTTCGCCGGGCGCACCCGGCAGGTCCAGTACCGCGAGGGGCTGTTCGTCGGGTACCGCTTCCACGACACTGCCGACGTGGCACCACGGTTCGCCTTCGGGCACGGCCTGTCGTACACGACGTTCGACTGGAGCGAGGCCACGGTGTCTGGATCGGGCTGCGACCTCACCCTCGAGGTGACACTCACCAACACCGGCGATCGACCCGGGAGCGATGTCGTCCAGCTGTACGTGCGCGACGTCGAGTCGACCGTCTACCGCCCCGACCGAGAGCTGCGCGCCTTCGACAAGGTGCATCTCGACCGTGGCGAGTCGGAGACGGTGCACCTTCACCTCGACGAGCGGTCCTTCGCGTTCTACGACGTCGACGAGCAGCGATGGCGGGTCGAGGCTGGGGCGTTCGAGCTGCTCGTGGGCGCGTCGTCACGAGACATCCGCAGCACGGTCACCGTCGACGTGCCGGGTGAGACCGTCGACCGACCTCCGATCGGCTCTCGTGGCCCGGGTCGCAAGCGCTTCGTGGCGACGGCAACCGAGTTCGAGGCGATGCTCGGCCGTCCGATCCCGCACCCGACACCCGTCCTCCCGTTCACCGTCAACACGGTGGTCGGCGAACTCGACGCGACCCGGCTCGGTCGCGCCGCCCAGGCCGGCTTCCTGGCGATCGCGAACCGCCAGATGAAGAAGCTGCTCGGCGGCGAGCCGGATCCCGCCCTTACCAAGCTCAGCGAACGGATGATTCGTGAGGCGCCGCTGCGGTTCCTCGTCTCGATGAGTGGCGGTGCCGGCTCGCTCAAGGCGTTCGACGGGCTGACGAAGTTGCTCAGCACGCTGAGAATCACGGGACGCCGTGGGTGACTCAACGGTCGAGGTCCGCCAGATGACCGACCTGCTCCGTCGGGGCACTGCCTCGACCGGCTGGATGCGCGACTACCTGGCCGGCGCGTCCCCGACGTGAACGGGACCGTCTTCGCCCGTGCACCAGGTGTGGTGTGGCGCCTCGGGCCGGACCGGGTGCTCGTTCGTCGGGTCAATGTCCCCGACGGTGCACCCCGTGACCTGCAGGGGGCAGCGGCGCTGGTCTGGATCTCGCTCGACGAGCCGGGAACACGATCCGACATCGTGGAACGCCTCGTCGCCGCAGGCCTCGAGACCGAAACCGACGAGACGCTCCGGCTCCTCCTCGACGAGGAACTCATCATCATCATCGACCGGATCGATTGAGGGCCCCGATTCCGCGCTGCTACTGCTCGTCGCTCGGACCGGGCTGTCGCGCTCGGGGCTCGCTGTGGTCGAGGAGGTCGAGCAACTCGACAATGGCGTCCCCGGCTTCGCCCCGCGGCCCCGCCACGGCTGGGGCCGATCGAGCGATGGCGAGAGCGGCATCGAGTGCCTCGTCGGGCCGGGATCGTGCACAGACCGTGTTGGCGAGCAACCCGAGTACGGCCCCGGCGCCGCTGATCGGCAGCCACGACTGCGCCGAGTCGCCGGCATGCGCGACGAGTGCGATCAACCCGACCGGAACCGGGCCCGACTCGGTCGCGAGGTCCAGTCGATCGACGCCACCGCCCGGTCGGCGAACACGCACCGCTCGACGCCAGCCCGTCACCAACCCCGAGGTCGGATCGACCAGGCCGTACTCGTCGCTGAGGACGTCCGCACCCGCATCGGCCGCTGCGACGCAGAGTGTGCTCTTGCCGGCACCCGACGTACCCGGCACGATCAGCGCCCTCGATCCCCTGACGATCACCGCAGCATGCACGGCGACCAGTCCGGCCAACCGCTCCGCCGCGAACAAGGCGAGCTCGGATTCGACTCGATCCCAACCCCGCCCCGGGCCACCGTCGCGGTCGCCGCGGTCGACGCGGCCGACGGTGACGCGGTGCGCGATCGGACCGTTCGGTCGAGCCGACCAGGCCAGTCCGAGCGGGGGCCAACGCTCGACGAGCGCGTCGGCGATCGTTCGGTGCACCGCGATCTCGACGACCGCCCCATCGTCGGCCGTACCCCAGCATCGCACGATGTCGCCCTCACCTGCGTCCACACCGGGATCCTGCTCGGTCATCTGTTCCCACGCTATGGTTTGTCGCTGGTCCACCAACCTGCGGGAGCAGCATGCGGCTGACATTGCGGCGCGAAATTCGTCTCGAGAACATCGAGGGCGAGGCCGTCGTGCTCGACCGATCGGGCGCGGTCGTGCACCATGTATCGGGCGACGGAGCCGAAGCGCTCAGCCTCGTGCGGGGAGGCATCGACGCAGTCGACGTGCCCGCCAGCCTCGTCCCCGCAATGGCCGAGTTGATCGAGGCCGGTGTGGTCAGGGCCTCCGACTGGTCACGCCGCAAGTTGCTCAAGACCGGCGGCGCCGGCTTGGCCGGCGCTGCCCTCATCACGGTCGCCCTCGCTTCCCCGGCTGCGGCGGCGAGCGGAACCGCCAGCGGCGTTCCCCTCGTCAAAGACGTCAACAACAACGTCGATCGCTCCCTCCTCACGATCTGCAACACGGGGGGCATCGGCAACTCGGGGCGCGGTTCCTGCAACTTCACACGTACGGAGACTCCGGCGTTGATCAGCGTCACCATCACGCTCAGTACCGGCACCTCTGCAGTCGGCCGAGAGGTGTACATCTTGCAGTCCACCGCGTCCTCTTGCGTCGGTGGCACGAGTCTCCCGGTTGGAGTCTGGGCGGCAGCCCCGCGGCGGGACCGCAGACCTTCACCGCCCCGATCGTCACCTCGGCGACCAGATTCGTCATCGCGTTGCAGCTCTCCGGCGGCGGCGGAGTCGACGCCTGGTCGTCGTACCCGGTCACCCTGCCCTGACGCTGCCCTCGGTTGCCAACTGTCACGAACCTCTGCCGAATGACGGCCGCTCCCGACCTCAGATGTTGGCTCCAGGTGCGGCCGCGCGACCGTCGACTGCTCTGCGACGGAACCGCCAGGCCCGCCAGGAACCTGATCCGATCTGCCGGACCGAGCGCAGCGAGCGTGCCGCGGCCTTCCGAGCCCCAACCACCGCTCGATTCGTCGTTGTAGGTGGCGATCGCCCGTTGCTGTTTCGCATCGGGGGCGAGTTCGTTGGCCCACCGGGCGAAGCCGTGGCCCACGTCCAGCCGCAGGTCGGCCCACGTCGTTCGCACTGCCTGGGCCAGCACCTGGTCGACGCCGTCGAGTTCCGCCCGAGCAACCATCGCTTGCCAGTCGGCGTGGCCGAGCAGAACCAGTTGGGCGACGTCGCGGCGCACCCGCAACCCCGACGCTCCACCGAGCACGGTGTGGCAACACGCATGCAGCAGCCGGCCTTCACGATCGAGCCCGCGAGCTTCGACCCCGGCGAGATCGAACCGTTCGCTCGACGTCGCCCACAGCCGATCGTGATCGATCGTCTCACCGAAGTACCCGCCCGCGATCCTCAGGTGCAGGTCGAGTTCGCCGCCCGATGGGGCGTACAACACGACCGCCTTCGCGAAGCGCTGCTCCCACCAGGTGCGCACGGGTGGCTTGGAGCGGCGGAAGCCAGCGTCGGTCAGCGCCGAAAGTGCGACGTCGTAGTCCGCTCGTCGGATCAAGAGGTCGGCATCGCCGAAGACCCGCTCGGCTGGATTGTCATGGTCGAGGTGGGCGATCACCACGCCCTTCAGCGCACGCGCCTCGATGCCGGCCCCTCCCAGCGCAGACAGCGCGAGTGCGGCGGTCTGCTCGGACAGCAGGCAGGTGCGCAGCGCGTCGACGGTCGCCTGCCGTGCGAGATCGACCAACTCGTCGCTGCCGGTGACCGTTCCGTCTGCGACCGCGGACCACAACAACCCGTGCACTCGGTGCCGACCGGCGAGTGAGATCAGCTCGGCGGTCAGATTCAGCCGGTGGTCCTCTGAGTTGCTTCGCTCGACAGCCGGCAGACCATGAGCGGCGCACGTGCGCAGCACCTCGAGCGATTCGCTCATGAGATGTGCCCGACGCCCACGTTGCGACTGTAACCCGGTCGTCCCGCGAGCTCAGCGAGACGGGTAGTCGGCGTACGAGGCCTTGAAGACACCCTGGTGGAGGACGACCGTGGCCGCGTGGACTCCGCTCCCGACATCGGTGACGGTCGATTCGGTCCAGTACGACTCGACGGCGCGTGACTGCCCGATGCCGACGAGGGTGTGCACGATCTCGTAGGGGCGCCCGACGAACACGGGGCCGCCGACGAACCTCACTTCGAGGTCGATGAACAGCCCGACGGCCGGACCGCGCACCGGGAAGTGGGCTCCTGCCTGATGCGCAAGGACGCTGATCATCTCGGTCGGAACGATCGGAGCGCCCCACGGCGAATCACCGTCGGGGTCGTACCACGACGACCGTTCGGTGATCCGTTCGAGCTTGTCGGCGAGCGTGAACGGATACAGCGCTCCATTGTGACTGGCGAGGTCCATCACGACCGTCACGGGATCGGCGGTCATGCCGATCTCGAGTTGATCGACGATGTGCAACTCGCCCGGGTCGCCGAGCCCCCGCTCTCTGCGAACATCGAGTTCGGTCGACGTGTCGCTGCCGATCGACGCGGTGCCGGTGAGCACCGGCGTGCCGTCGTGCTTCACGGCGTTGATCGTCGCCGAGTGCTCGCCGTGCGGTGTCAGCGCTGCCTGGACCTCTTCACCCTCCAGGACCATGTTGAGGAAGTGCGACGAGAGACAGCCGCCCTCGAACCACGTCTGCCCCCAGTGCGCCACGGCCAGGGCATCGAACTGGCTGAAGTGGGTGGGTCCTTCGATCGGGGCGCCAGCGAGGCCCAGCTTGGCTGCCTCGGCGTCGTCGTGGACACTGGCGTGCCCGCCGTACTCCTGGTCGGCCAGCATCTGCGCCGGTGCACGGAACGGCCCGGTCAGCGTGCCGTCGCCGCCGACGGCGATCTCGGTGTGAAATGTCACCTCTCGATGGTGCCATGTCTGCGCACGCAGCGCCCGGCATCTGAGGGGCGATTGGTGACGATCGCCTCTTCCCCCTCCCGACCGGCCGACCCCACGATGAAGACGACAAGGGAGACGACAACGAAGACGACAAAGGAGGAGAGACATGATCAGATCGATGTGGACGTTCCTCGGCATCGGTGCACTTGCCCTCGCGTCGGTCGCCTGCAGCGGGAGCGACGACGCGAGCGACACATCGGCACCGCCCGAGCCGGTTGCTGCGTTGGTCGATGACTGGTTTGCGGCGGCGGCGGCGGGTGACGGATCGTGACGGACCTCTACATCCCGTTCGGGTACCACCTCTACGGTGATCAGCGCTTCGACCACGACGACATCGCCGGCCACCTCCAAGGTGGTGGCTACGAGCACGAATGGATCACCGACGACCATGCTCGTGGCCGATGACGACAACGGGAATTACGTGGTCGTCCGAGGGTGCGGAACAGCAACGAGTCTGGAGTCGGACCAGTCGGCACTCACGTTCGAGGTCGTGACCACTGACGACGGACTGCTCCGGTTGGCGCAGACAAGCTGGCTGTTCAGGACCGTGTGACCCGTACTGCACACCCACTCGACGTCACCGAGAACACGATCCTGACGGTGGCACGTCGGGCACACTGGGGCGATGCACTCGGCGCTCGCGTACCGAGGATCCTCGACGCCGAGGTGGAGTTCGTCAGCGACACGTCGTTCAACACGTTCTTCGAGGTCGGGACCGACGTGGACGCCGGTTCGCGCTGCGCCGTGGGAATCCCGGTGCGGATCCATGTTCGACGCTGTCAGAACGGATCGAAGCGACCTGGCTCGACCGGCTTGGCTGACGACGGATGGAGCGTGCCTCGCGATCGTCGAGATCGCTCGACGTCCGACGGGCTCAGGTGGACGCTGTTCGAGTGGGTGGACGGCTTCGCCGGTTCGCGACGATCAGCGTGCGGACGATCCCGAACGACTGGGCGAGATGTTGGCGCTCCTGCATGACCACGCCGCCGCGATGCCGCCCATCGATCGCCAAGCAGGAGGCCCGCTTCGATCGAGTCCTGTTCCTTCCGGCGGACGACCTGGTCTCAGGCCACGATCCGATGTGCGCCGATGCGGTCGTTCGCGTCCAGGAAACACTCGACGAACTCTGGGCCGCTCCTCCACACGATCCCCACCTGCTGCACGGCGACCTCGGTTGGAACAACGTCCTGCGCACCTCGGCCGGGCTCGTCCCACTCGACTTCCAGGACCTGCGATGGGGATTTGCCGCCCAGGATCTCGCGATCAGTCATCGCGGACTGTGACCGCTGGAATCCCGGCTGGCCCGGCCGGGTGCAGTCGCTGGATACGCCGCGATCCGACCGCTGCCCGACCTGCCCGACGCGTGGCGCGCTGCCTGGTGCGTCGGGCCGCAGCCTTGACATCTTGAATCTCGGGCTCCACCTCCGACGGTCGGGTTTCGACGAGTTCTGGGAACGCCACGCCGCGGTGGTTCGAGCATGGATGACCGACTGAGCGGACCGGACAAACGCGCGGCGATCCGGACCGCGACGACGCGCTGGATCGATGATTCACCCGATGAGTCCGCGCCGAGCTGCGGCGAGCAAACGACCGTCAGCGTCGTTGGAGAGCTCCCAGATCATCACCCCGCCCAGATCGCGCTCCTGGGCATAGCGCCCTTTCGCCTCGATGCTCCGCTCGTTGTCGTACGAGATCCACACGTCAGTCGACGGGTCGTAGGCGAAGGGCACCATCGCGGCCTCGTCGAAGCTCAGCCGCATGTCCGGCAGGACATCCGACACGAGGTGCCGGTAGTCGAACTGGCCCGGCTGGGTGGTACCCGTCGGAACCGAGCTGAAGCCCGAGCCCGGGGTTGCAGCGGTCACGCCGCCGTAGCCGCGACCGTAGAAGGCCAGACCGACGTTGAGCTTGTCAGCGGGGGCTCCCACGCGCTGCCAGCGCTGGACTGCGGAATCGACGCTGAACGTCGGATCCTCGATGCCCGGATAGACGTACAACGGTGCGTTGTGTCCGGTGCGCGGGCTCCAGTCGCCGGCGAAGTCGTAGGTCATCACGTTGACCCAATCGAGCAGTGGCACGATCGCCGGAATGTCGAGATTGGCCATGGTGGTCGGGCCGGCGGGTGCCGCGATGGTCAGAAGGTGACGCGTGCCCGACCCACGATCGTGTTCGTCCATCTGGGCGCGCAGTTCGCGGAGGAACGCATGGTGGTTGGCCCGGTCCTCGGGGCGTCCGCCGTGGATCCCGCCGGAGACCGGGTACTCCCAGTCGATGTCGATGCCGTCGAAACCGTAGGTGGCCATGAACTCGATGCAGGAGGCAGCGAGCGTCTGTCGTCCGGCGTTGGTGGCGGTCGCTGACGAGAACCCACCGCTCCAGGTCGATCCGCCGACGGTGATCAGCGTCCGCAGCCGCGGATGCCGCGCCTTGAGGACCTGCAGTTGATTGAAGTTGCCACGATACGCGAGATTCGGGTCATCGCTCGGGAGCGTCCGGTCGACATCGGCCCAACGATCGCCGATCTCGCATCGCCCATTCACGACGTTGGCGAAGGCATAGTTGAGGTGGGTCAGATCGCCGGCAGCGACGTCGGCCACCTCGAAGTTCCTGTCGTAGATGCCCCAGGACGTGAAGTAGCCGACGACCCGACCGCTCGACCCGTTGGTGGGCGTCGCAACTCGCGCGGCCCGCGCCGTGGCCGACGGCATCGAGTCCGCGAGAAACCGTGTCGGCTCGGTGCCGGCGGCGTAACCGCTGGCACCGGCTGCCAGCACGCTGGTCCCCGCGCCGAGCGCCACCACGAACGCGACGACGGTCAGCACACGCTTGACAGTCACATGTGGTTGTCGACCGATGTGAGAGGCGACTTGAGCGTTCGGGCGACTTCTGACGAATGCCCCTAGTGCAGACGATCGACGTCGGCGAACCTGGGGGTGCAGGGCCCTGGAGCCCCGTGGAAGGACCGGCGCGAGATGACCAGCCACCCAGCGGCTGGAGGCGGCAACCTCGGATATCGGCGCGCTGACCGGTGCCGTCGAGAGCGCCGCGTCGCGCGCTCGAGGCGACCCGGTCATGAGACGACCGCTGAGGAGACGCTGGTCGCCTCCACCCAGCGCGGAGCAGCGCAACCACCGCGATTGCTCACCGCGTGCATTCTGATCGCATCGAAAGACGGGGAGGCCACGATCGGTCACGCTATCGAGCACTGTCGGGGACAAGCCGACGTGTACGTCGTGTCCGATGGCTCGACCGATCGCACGGTCGCCGAGGCCAAACGATGCGGTGCGACTGTCATGGCACTCGCCGACAACGTCGGGAAGCCGAACGCGCTGCGGATGGCCTACGACGGATTCCGACTGGGGCGACGCTACGACGCGATCCTCGTACTCGACGACGACACGCGCCTTGCTCCGGACTTCATCGACGAGGCGATGACACTGATGCAGCCCGGTGTAGCCGTCGTCTGCGGAAGAGACGCGGTCCGACTGGATGTTCGACCTGCGTTGGAATGGACTCGTCGGCAGCCGCGCCTTCGCCTACTGGCGCTACGGCCTGTTCCTCAAGGCGGGCCAACAGGTGATCAACGCGATCACCGTCATCCCGGGATCGAACTCCGTGTTCCGCACCGACGTGATGACCGAACTCCTGGAACGAGAGGTCCGCTACATCGTCGACGACACCCAGTGGCTGCTCGACATCCAGACCGAGAAGATGGGCCGTGTGGTCTACCCGCGCTATGCCCGTGCCTACGTCCAGGACCCGACCACGCTGGGCGCCTGGTACACCCAGACCCTGCGTTGGCTCCACGGGTCGATGCAGGGAATCCGGGGACACCGGATCGGGCGGACGTGGTCGTGGTTCTCCGTGGCGTACTCCACGCTGATTCTCGATTGGCTCATCTACGTACTGGCCTGGCCGGTGCTGCTCGTCTGGGCGTTCTGGCACGCCGCCGAAATCGGCCACCTCGGCCTGGCCGTCGGTGTCTACGTGGGTGGCTACGTCATCTGGAGCATCGTCGGAGCGATCGCGCTCAGTAACTGGCGCCTCCCGATGCTCGTCCCGATCCTCATCTTCATGGACTGGGCCCAACGCGCCGTGTTCGTGCATGCGTTCTGGCGCACGTGGCGGATTCCCACATCAGAGTGCAAGTGGACATCGCCCACTCGCCACGACACCCGAAAGGAGGTGACATCATGACCACCCCCGTTGCCACCGAGGCCGCACCGACGGTCCTTCCCCTCACGGGGTCGGGCCCGTTCACGTTGATCGTCGGGCTGATCGGCCTGGCAGCAGTCGGTATCGGCTGGCTGATGCGCAAGGCCGCGCACACCTGACGAACCGCAGGAGACCGCCCCCGGCCCCTCGCTGGCGGGATCAGTCCGGGAGCGGCACGTCGAAGATCGCGCAGCGTAGAGCGCCCAGTAGTCGTTCGACTCGACGAGGTCGAACGCCGGGCTCACGATCGCCCAGTCGGCCGCCGGAAAGCTGGTCGGGCCAGCACCGGGAACCGGCAACACGATGTACTCGACGCGTTCGGCACGGTCGGGGATCCGTGGGCCGTCGACGATGCCGTTGGCTCCGTACAACACAGCTCGGAACGGCACCGGGAACTGGTAGATCTCCGTGCGGTGGGCGATGTGCGGTGTGATCCGATAGTGCGCCGCAACGACGGCGTCCTCCGGCACGAGGTCGACGATCTCGTGCGCTGCGCTCGCCCAGTCGTTGCTCGGTTTCCCGTAGAACAGCGGTGTACGGCCCCACGGCACCGGCGCCCACAGATGCGACGTGATCACGGCTGACACTGCCACCACGGTGACGGCGACAGCGCGGACGGGAATCGTGATCGAACCGGCCCCGTCGGCGCCGTCGATCACCTTCGATTCGCGCATCGCGCCGATCGCGTACACCGTGCCGAGACTCAGCGCCGGAACAGCGACGAGGCTGTAGTGGTACTGGATCTGGTACTGATACCAGAAGGTGCTCAGCACGTTCGTGAACAGCACGACGCCACTGATCAACGCCACCGACGGCAGCCGTGCGAAGAGCCACACGAACGGCGCCGTCATCTGCACGAGGTACCAGGGACGGTCATCACCGCGGAGATGCCGCACGAGGTCGGTCGGGTTGGTCAGCGCGGTGTCGATCACACCTCGGGGTCCGCCGAACGGGATTCGCCAGCCGTTGCGTGTGGGGACACCGATCAGGCTGCGCATCACGACGAGCATGGCGACCGCCATGAAGGCCAGGCTGCCGAACACGGTCGCCAATCCGATCTTCCAGTCCCGCTTCACACCGACCCAGACGCCGAGAGGCACGAGCACGAGGGAGGCGTCCTCTTTGACCGACAGCGCCAGGATCACGAAGACGAAATACGTCTTCCATCGTCGTTCGAGAGCGGCCCAGATCGCGAACCCGACGAACACACCCAGGTACGAGTCGGGATGGAAATTCTCGAGATTCGTCCATCCCACTGCCGGATGCATGAGGTACGCGGCACCGAGTGAGAGGGCCAACCACTCGTTGCCGAGCCGGGTACGGGCGTACAGGAAGATCGGAATCGCGCCGGCCCCGAGTGCCGCCGACTGGCTGAAGAACAGCACGCCGGCCGAGGGCCAGATCCAGTAGAACGGAACGAGCAGGATGAGGACGAACGACGCGTGATCGCCGAACAGGTTGCGACCCATCAGCGTCACGAACGGCGTCTCGAACCGCGACAGCAGCCATACCCCCTGGTCGTACAGTGCCGAGTCGTACGACGCCGTGCCGAGAGCGTGGTGGATGTCGAGCGAACGCCGGGTGAAGTACCCCACGTACGCGACGACGATGACCGCCATCAACACCTGCGGCACGGTGAACCGCCGCCATCGGGGAGGCGGCGCAGGGTCGGAGGTGGCCCCGTCGTCCGACTCGACCGCACCGTCGACGAGCGCGACGTCGGCGTCGAGGTCGTCGGCCAACTCGGTCATCGCACCAGTCTGGCGCGTCGTCAGGGGCGCAAGTCGGCAACCAACGCGGCAAGGACTCCGTTGACGAAGCGACCGCTGTCGTCGGTGGAGAACTGCTTGACGAGACTGACCGCCTCGTCGAGGACGACGGCAGTGGGCACGTCGGGACGCTCGGCCAATTCGTACGCGCCGATCCGCAACACGTTGAGATCGATCACCGGCATCCGCGCCAGTGTCCAGCCGGTGGCTCGCGCGTCGATCGCGGCATCGAGACGTTCACGGTGCTCGGCCACGCCACGGACGATCGACTGGGTCAACTCGTCGGGTGCGAGCACCTGGAGCTCGAGCGCTTCGACCGGCGTGATGCCTTTCGATTCGGCTTCGTACATGAGGTAGAGCGCCCGCTCGCGTGCGTCCGACCGTTCGTCGGGCCGGGGAAGCGACGCCATCAGACGCGCGTCATGTATTCGCCCGTGCGGGTGTCGACCCGAACCTTGTCGCCGGTCTCGATGAACAGCGGCACCTTGATCTCCTTGCCGGTCTCGAGCGTGGCCGGCTTGGTACCTCCGCTCGATCGATCGCCCTGCAGGCCGGGCTCGGTCATGCCGATCGTCAGCTCGACCGATGCCGGGATCTCGACGCCGATGATCTCACCGTTGTAGAACGCGATCTGAGCGATCATCTGCTCGATCATGTAGTCCTTGGCCTCTCCGAGTGCCACTTCGGGGACGTTGGTCTGGTCGTACGTCTTCGTGTTCATGAACACGTAGTCGTTGCCATCGTGGTACAGGTACTGCATGTCCTCGCGTTGAACGATCGCCTGCTCCACCTTGATCCCCGCGTTGAATGTCTTGTCGATGACAGCGCCGGTGCGGACATTGCGGATCTTCGAGCGGACGAACGCGCCCCCCTTACCGGGCTTCACGTGCTGGAACTCGACGACCTGGAAGAGGTTGTTGTCGAGCTCGAGCGTGATGCCGTTCTTCAGGTCGTTCACGGAGATCTGGGGCATGTTCAGTTCAACTCTCGCTTGGGTGAGTGCGTCAGCACCCGGTGGCCGGTCCCGTGGACCGCTTCGGTGACGAGCACCAGATCCTCGATCCGGAAGCCACCGAAGCCGCCACGATAGAGGCCCGGTTCGACCGTCACCACGTACCCCTCCAGGATGATGTCGGTGCTCACCGTCGAATGGAACGGGGTCTCGTGGATGTCGAGGCCGACTCCGTGACCCGTCCCGTGGATGAACCACTCGCCGTACCCGGCGTCGACGAACACCTGGCGACACGCCGCATCGACGTCCTTGGCGGCCACGCCCGGGCGGACGGCCTCGAGCCCGGCCTGTTGGGAGAGCGCCACGAGGTCGTACACCTCGCGCTGCTGTGGCGTCGGCTCGCCCATCACCCACGAGCGGGTCATGTCGGAGTGATACCCCTGGACGAGAGCACCGACATCGACGATGACGGTGTCGCCCTCGACGATCGTGCGACCGGAGGCGCCGTGATGCGGGCGTGCGCCATGGTCGGGCCCGCTCGCGACGATCGTGTCGTAGCTGCGGTCGTCGGCGCCGTGCAGTCTCATCTGGTACTCGAGCTCCATCCGGACCTCAGCCTCGGTCATGCCACACATGTTGGGCTCGACGACTGCCAGCGCTCCGTCGGCACACGCCGCCGCCGCTTCGATGCGCGCGATCTCGGCGTCGTCCTTGGTCCGTCGTGCCAGCTTGACCTCCGACGGCTGGTGCACGAGGTGCACGTCCTGTGCCAGTCGTTCCCAGGCAGCGTGCGGAACCGACGTGGCGTCGAGCGCAACCGGCCCGGCACCGAGCGCATCGACGAGTCGGTCGTGGAGCCGGGTTGCCTGTTCTTCGACGATCACGGTTGCTCCGGCGGTGGCGGTCTCCTCTCGCGCCTTGTCGCCGTATCGGCCGTCGGTTCCGACGATGACCTCGTCTGGTCGCACGATCGCCCAACCGTTCGAGCCGACGAAGCCGGTCAGCCATCGCACGTCGGTGAGATCTGTGTACAGGGCAGCGCCCGTGGTCGCCGCACAGATCGTTGCAACCCGCGCGGCATGGTCGATGGGCGGAAGGTCGTCGATCATGAGAGGAACCGTTCGAGCGCGGTGCGGACGGGGACGTCGTCGACGCCCGTGACGATCTCGACGCCCGAGGGGCCGTCGAGGGCGAACGTGAGACCGGTGAGGGCCTTCTTGTCACGTCGCATCAGCGCTACCAGGTCGTCGACAGCGAGTCCTGAGGGCGGATGTGTCATCAAGTCGTACTCCCTCGCCACGACGGCGCGGTGAGCGGCGGACGCGATCGGCGTCGATCCGTCCGAGTTCGTGGGCCAGTTCGGCCGCGTAGACGAGACCGATCGCCACCGCCTCACCATGGGCGAGCTCGTGATCGGTCGCGGTTTCGAGCGCATGCGCAAGCGTGTGGCCGTAGTTGAGCAGCGCACGTCGTCCGCCCTCGCGCTCGTCGGCTGCGACGATCTCGGCCTTGATCTCGACGCAGCGGGCGATCCGTTCGTCGAGCTCCATCGAGAGCAGGTCGTCGCCCGTGAGGAAGTGATACTTCGCCATCTCACCGAGCCCGCACCGCATCTCGCGTGGCGGCAACGTGGCGAGCGCGTCGAGATCGCAGACGACCCCCGACGGCTGCCAGAACGCACCGACCAGGTTCTTGCCCTCCGGCAGATTGACGCCGGTCTTTCCGCCGATCGCGGCGTCGACCATGCCGAGCAGCGATGTCGACACGTGAACGACCGGGATCCCCCGGTGCCACGAAGCGGCTGCGAAACCGGCGACATCGGTGACCATCCCTCCCCCGACGCCGACGACGACGTCGTTGCGCGTGAGCCCGATCCGCGCAAACGAACGCATCAGCCCCTCCAGGGTGGTCAGCGACTTCGACGACTCGCCGACGCCGATCTCGAACACGTCGACGGTGAGGTCGGGCAGATAGGCGCCGATTTCGCGAAACTGGATCGGGATCCCGGGTTGGGTCACCACAGCGACCCGTCGGGCGGAGGCTGGGACGAGGTCGGGTAGTTCGGCAATCGCACCGTTCCCGACGACGACCTCGTACCGCGCGATCGGGGAGCGGAACCGTCACCCGGCGCATCGCAGCACCGCCCCGGCGACGTCGTTGATGGAACGGTGGTCAACCGAGACGATTGCGTCGGCGACGTCCTGATACAGATCGGATCGCTCCGCGTGCATCGCTCGCAGCGTCCCTTCCGGGTCGTCGTCGAGGAGCGGTCGATGCATCCCGTTGCGGACGCGCTCGAGCAGCAGGTCGACGTCGGCGAGCAGCCAGACGACGTGTGCACGGTCGCTCTTGAGCACGGCGCGGTTCGTCTCGCTCAGCACGACGCCGCCGGCAGCCGCGACGATCGACGGCGTCGGCGCAGCGATCGCATCTGCGAGCACGTCGGCCTCGAGCAAGCGGAACGCCGGCTCACCGTCCTCCAACCAGATCTCACGCACCGTGCGACCCGAGCGGGCCTCGATCATCTCGTCGGAGTCGAACAACTTCCGGTCGAGACGACGCGCCAGCGCGCGTCCCACCGACGACTTGCCGGCCCCCATCATCCCGACGAGCACGATGTGGCTCTCGGTGCACGGGCTCACAGCGTTGCCGCGAACGCCTCGGCGTTGCGGACGAACTCGTCGACCGAGTCACCGCCGAACTTGCGTTGCGCCTCGGCGGCCAAGGTCAGTGCCACCATCGTCTCGGCCACGACACCCATCGCCGGCACCGCGGTGACGTCGGTGCGCTCCTTGAACGACACGCCCGATTCCTTCGTGGCGGTGTCGACGGTTTCGAGGGTCGGCTTGTTGAGCGTGGCGAGTGGCTTCATGGCCGCACGGGCGACCAGCAGCTCGCCAGTGGTCATCCCGCCCTCGGTGCCACCGGCCAGCGTGCTGCCCCGGCGATACGCCGAGTGTTCGGAGTCCCACGAGATCGGGTCGTGGGCGTTGCTGCCCCGGCGCCCTGCGACATCGAAGCCGTCGCCGATCTCGACGCCCTTCACCGCCTGGATGCTCATGATCGCCTGGGCCAGCATCGCATCGATCTTGCGATCCCAGTGCACGTGCGAGCCCAGCCCGACGGGGACGTTGAAACCGAGGACCTCGACGATGCCGCCCAGCGAGTCGCCGTCCTTTGCGCAGGACTTGATCTCGGCGATCATGTCGTCGCTCGTCTGCAGATCGAAACAACGAACCTGGTTGTCGTCGACCCGGTCGAGTTCGGCCGGGGTGGGGCGAGCGGCGCCGTCGGGGACGCGCACCGTGCCCATCTGGATCACGTGCGACAGGATCTCGACCCCGAGTGTCCGCAGCAACTGCTTCGCAACGGCTCCGGCAGCCACGCGGGCGGCGGTCTCACGGGCGCTGGCGCGCTCCAGCACGTCACGGGCATCGGTGAACCCGTACTTCTGCATTCCGGTCAGGTCGGCGTGTCCGGGCCGGACCTGGGTGAGCGGAGCCTGGGTGGCGCCGGGCGCCGGACTCATCTCGTCGTGCCACTTGTCGCTGCGGAACCACTCGCTGTTCTTGATCTCGATCGCCACCGGTGAGCCCAGGGTGCGCCCGTGGCGGACGCCTCCGATCAACGTCAGCTCGTCGGCTTCGAAGCGTTGGCGGGGTCCCCGCCCGTAGCCGAGTCGACGGCGTCCCATCTCGGCCTGGATCTGCTCGACGGTGATCTCGAGACCGGCGGGCAATCCCTCGAGGATGACGACGAGCGCCTGACCGTGCGACTCACCGGCCGTCAGATACCTGAGCATCCGGCAAGCCTACCGTCGGCCCCGATGCCGGTTTCGGCCCGATCGACCGCCAGGTCCACGGTCAGGATGTGCCCGCGACGTCGGGTTGTGGGGTCAGGCGGCCGGAGCGATCAGGACCGGAACACGCGCGCCGGACACGAACCGATGGAGGTCCGAGCGAGCGGCGAGCTCCTGCGGGATGACGATGCTGGTGGCATCAGTTGCTTCGGCAGTGCGGACCATCTCCCGCGAGCTGCTCAGGTCGGCGAGCACTGTTTCGGTGTCGACGCCACCGACGCGAGATGTGTAGAAGTCGATCATGCGGTCGCGGGCGATCGCCTCGCCGATGGCCGCGTCGAGGTCTTCGGCTTCGGCGAAGCGGCGGAAGTCCCTGATCGCCTCTTTGTCGAGCAGCACGACAAGCGTCGCCTTGCCCCCTCGGGCGACGCTGTCGGCGGCGATGGCCAGAGGTGTCTCGCCGGCCTCGTTCGGGACGATGAAGGTGAGGAGATGTTCGCGGTTGTTCATGGGAATTCCTTTGGTGTTGGAGAAACGGGTGGTGGATCGGTGGAGCAGCGGTCAGGACCGGTCGGGGTCGTCGGGCCAGGGCAACGTCGCGACGAGGTCCCACAGGAACTCGTCGCTGATCTCGTTGCCCGAGAGGAGCAGGCGGTAGTAGATGGGCCCGACGACCTGGTCGACGTGGCGTCCGATCTGTTGCGCCGACGCAGTGGGACCGACCACCTGTCGGACCAGTTCACCGGCGAATCGGCGCCGCTCTGCCCAGAACGAGTGGAAGACCTCGGACAGTTGCGGATTTCGGGCGGATTCGCCGATGACGCCGGCCACGACCGCCCCGAAGTCCGAGCGGGTGTTCAGCCGAACGACATCCTGCAGGAACATGAACAGACTGAAGCGGGGATCGGGATCGGGCAACCGGGTCGGGATGCCCTCATCGGCCAGTGAGGTCAGGAGCTGCAGAACAAGCTGCTCCTTCGACGACCATCGTCGATAGAGCGTGTCCTTGCCAACCCCCGCCGTCTGCGCAATGGCATCCATCGACGCACCGGTGAAGCCGCGCGCAGCGAGCACCGTTCGGGCGGCGTCGAGAATCGCACGATCGCGACTGGCGTCGCGGGGGCGACCCCGTCGTGGCGACGTGACCTCCGCGGTCGAGCTGGACATGGAGAAAGAATACCAAACGATGTCGTATGGTAAATGCGACATGCGTCATAGCCAACACCGACGGCTTCCCGACCACACCGAGTCGATCTCGACCGTCCGCACGACGCGACCCCATCGCCTGCGTGACCTCCTGCTCGGCCCGATGTCGAGACCGGTCGTCGAAGCAGGAACGTCAGGACCGGGCTGCGAGGACGCCTTCGGCAGCGGAGCGCATGGCGACCGTGTCGATGACGGCGTCGTCGCCGAGCCAGATCCGCTGCTGGAGCGCCGCCTGGTGGACGAGCATCCCGAGCCCGTCGACCGTGTGGCACCCCCGCTCGGCAGCAGCGGCCAGCCAACGAGTCTCGAGCGGGTGGTAGACGAGGTCGGCGACCACCTGACCAACCCGGAACAGGTCGGGGTCGCACGGCACACCGTCATCGTCCCCCATGCCCACGCTCGTCGCATTGACCACGATGTCGACCCGGCTGATGTCGCTGATGATCCCCGGAGACGCAACCGGTGTCAGTGCCGCCGCCGCCTCGGCCTTGTCGGCCGTGCGATTGAGGACGGTAATGTCGACCGACCCGGCTCGGGCCAACGCGTCGACCAACGACCGAGCGGCTCCCCCGGCTCCGATGATCGCCACCCGTGCACCGTCGACGACGACACCCGCATCGGCCAGCGACGCGACGAAGCCCGCGCCGTCGGTTGAGGACCCGACGAGCTGATCGCCGTCCCAGCTCACCGTGTTGACCGAATGGAGCGCACTGGCCGCCGGGTCGAGCCGGTGCACGCGCTCGGCAACGGCCGCCTTGTGGGGCATCGTCACCGACAACCCGGCGATACCGAGCGTCCGCATGGCGTCGAGTGCAGCACCTGCTTCACCCTCCGCGACGTCGAAGGCGACGTACGACCAGTCGATCCCCGCCGCGGCGAACGCTGCACGATGGATCGCCGGCGACAGGCTGTGCGCCACCGGCGACCCGATGACGGCAGCCAGGCGGCCCGTCATTCGCCGAGCAGGCCGAGCGCGGCGGCGGCTTGGACGTTGGCCTGATGCTGCTCACCCGTGGCGGCGAATGCGTGCGTGCCGTCCTCGTCGGCCAGCACGTAGAAGAAGTAGAAGCACTCGTCGGGCTTCGGCAGATCACGACAGATCGGGTCGCCCGGTGGCGGGTTCGGCGCAGGGTTCAATGCCGCGTTGATCGAGGCGCGGCCCGGATTCGCGATCGGCGTCGCCGGCAAACTGGGCAGCAGATACGTGTTCCAGTCGCTCGGGATCTGACGCACCTCGGAGAACGGCGTGCTCGGGTCGATCCCGAGCTGATTCCGGCCGTAGAGCACTGCTGCATCGATCTGGAGTCGGAACGGCGCGTCCGGGTTGTTCGCCGTGACGTAGAGGCGGTTGTGAATGACCCGCGAGATCTTGGCGCGGTCCTCCGGGACCTTCGCCTCCTTCTCGATCATCGACGCGATGATCAGGATCTCGTAGGGCGTGCGACCGAGGGCCTGGCTCTTGGCAACGATGTCCTCCTGGTTCCCGACGCGCTCCATGAGCCCGATCATCCGGTCGATCACCTGCCCCTCACTCTCGGCATTCGAGACCTGATAGGTGTCGGGGAACAGCAGCCCTTCGAGCGACGCGACACCGTCGGGCTTGAACACCGACGTGATCGACGGATCCTGTGACGCGGCGAGGAAATCGTCGGCTGACATTCGATCGATCTCGGTGTCGAGCCGTTTACCCATCTGGGCGAGTGTGAACCCCTCGGGAAAGGTCACCTGGCTGTACGTCTGACCGGGGGGCGTGCGCAGCCGACCGAGCACGTTGCCCATGTGGTCGTTCGGTCGGATCTCGTAGTACCCGGGGGTGATCTCGAGGCCACCGTTGCGGTCGACGTACTGCTCGAACACGTTGGCATCGGAGATCAGGCCTTCGTCCTCGAGCCGATCGGCGAGCGTTTCGAGGGTCTCGTCCTCGGCGACCGTGAAGCTCTGCACCGGGCCGGGCTCACCCTCGGGGTTGAGTTTCTGCACGTACCACCAGCCGACGGCCCCGGCGATCATCACCATCACGATCGTCAGACACATCACCGTGTAGACGCCCCACTTGACGACCCGCGTCTGACGGCGGAGCCGTTCGACGGTGCCGGTGCGGTCGGCATTGTCCCACGGATCGGTCTCCCAGTCGATCGCCGGGCGCATGTCGGGGTCGACCTCGGCCTCGGGCAGGAGCGGGTCGAGCTGCTGGGTCATGCCCGGCCCCACGTGTTCCGGCGGTGTTCCAGCCAAGACTGCAACATCACAGCGGCGGCCGCCTTGTCGACGACGAGTCGACGCTGCTTCGCGTCGAGGCCGGCTTCGAGCATGTGGCGTTCGGCGGTGACAGTGGTGAACCGCTCGTCATACATCTCGATGGGCACCCCGACGACGCTAGCCATCTGTGCCACCTCTTTGGTGGCAGCCTTCGCCGCCGGACCGTGCGTGCCGTCGAGCGACAACGGCAAGCCGACCACCACCACCTCGCACTCCTCGACCTGCACGAGTTGTGCGATCGCCGCGTGGTCGTGGCGGCGGCTCTTCGAGCGGTGGACGGTCGTCAGCGCCGACGCGATGGTGCCCGAGATGTCGGACACGGCGATCCCGATCCGTTTCGAACCGAGATCGACACCGAGGGCCCGCACCCCCGGCACCCTGTCAGCGGAAGGTGGCAATGGCCCCTGCTGCGAGTTGCAGCGCTTCCTGGATTCCGGACGGGTCCTTGCCGCCGGCGGTGGCGACGTCGCCTTTGCCGCCTCCGCCTCCGCCGACCGCCTTCGCGGCATCCTTGAGCAGGATCGATGCGGGCTGTTCGGCGTTCTTGGGCACCGCAGCGACGAGTCCGACGCCACCCGTGGGGGTCTCGCCGACCAGCACGACCGTGTGTACGGTCGGCTGCTGCCGAACCGCGATCGCCAACTCACGCAGCTCACCTGGATCGAGCTGGTCGACCTGGGTCACGACGACGCCATCGTTCGCGATTGCCGCGAGGTCGGACGCCCGTCCCATCGCCAGCTGGGTCCGCAAGCCCTTGATCTCCGCCTGGAGTGTCTTGATCTCGTCGAGCTTGCGCTGGACACCGGACACGACGTCGTCGCCGTGGGCCCCGACCAACGTGGCGACATCGGCGAGCAGTCGCTCGTCCCGTTGGAGCAGTGCGACCGACCCCTCGCCGGTGAACGCCTCGATCCGCCGCAGGTTGGACCCGATCGAGGCCTCGCTGACCACCTTGACCATCCCGATGTCGCCGGTGGCGGCAACGTGGGTGCCACCGCACAACTCGATGGTGTCGCCCGCTTCGAGCACGCGCACGATGTCGCCGTACTTGTCGCCGAAGAAGGCGATCGCACCGAGGGCCTCGGCTTCGTCCTTCGTGGTCTCGAACGTCCGTGTGGGCCGGTTGGTGAGCGTCTGTTCATTGGCGATCCGCTCGATCGCGGCGATCTGCTCGGGCGTGACCGCCTCGTAGTGCGAGAAGTCGAAGCGCAGTCGGTCGGGCCCGACCCAGGATCCGGCCTGCTTCACATGCTCGCCGAGCACGACGCGCAGCGCGTGGTGCAGGAGGTGGGTTCCGGTGTGGTTGCGACGGATCTTCTCGCGCCGCTCGACATCGATCGCAGCTCGGGCGGTCTGCCCGGTCGTGATCGTCCCCGCGGTGACCTTGGCGGTGTGACGTCGGAGGTTCGGGATTGCGTACGTGGTGTCGAGCACCTCGGCCGCGCCGGTGTCGGTGACGATCGTGCCCGTGTCACCGATCTGCCCACCCGACTCGGCGTAGAAGGGCGTCCGATCGAGGAAGATCTCGACGACCCCGTCGTCGTCGCTGTCGAGCACGGCCAACACCCGTGCCTCGGCGTCGTCCTGGGAGTAGCCGACGAACTCGGTCGTGCCGAACTGGTCGACGATCTCCCGGTAGCGGCCGAGCGTGGCGTCGTCGACGGCTCCCTTCGCCGCGGCCTTCGCCCGCGTGCGCTGTGCGTCCATCTCGACGTTGAAGCCGTCGAGGTCGACCTCGACCTCGCGCTCCGACGCGATCTCCTGCGTCAGTTCGAGCGGGAACCCGTAGGTGTCGTGGAGGAGGAAGGTCGTCGAACCCGACAGCGAGTTCGGGTCGTCCTCCAGTGCGGTGTCGAGGATCGACAACCCGTTCTTGAGTGTGTGACGGAAGCTCTCCTCCTCCCGCCCGATGACGTTGGTGATGAAGTCCTGGTTCTTCAGCAGATCGGGGTAGGCATTCGCCATCACGGCGATCGCGGTCTCGGACAGCCGCGGCATCACGAGTGACTCGGTGCCGAGCATGTACGCAAACCGCACCGCGCGCCGGATGATGCGGCGCAGCACGTAACCACGGCCTTCGTTCGACGGGAACACCCCGTCGTTGATCAGCATCGCCCCCGACCGCGCATGCTCGGCGAGCACCCGCAGCCCGAAGCTGTCGCGGTCGTCGTAGTCGCCGACCACGTACCGCTTGCCGGTGAGGGACTGTGCCTCGTCGATCAGCGGCTGCATCAGGTCGGTCTCCCAGACCGAATCGACGCCCTGCTTGAGCGCGAGGATCCGCTCCAAACCGGCGCCGGTGTCGATCGACGGCTTCGGCAACGGCGTCCGGCTGCCGTCGCCGGCCTGGTTGAACTGCATGAACACCAGATTCCAGAACTCCATGAACCGGTCGCCGAACGGGTCGCCGAGTGGCCCACCGTCGGGCCCGAACGACGCGCCGCGGTCGATGTGCAGTTCGCTGCACGGCCCGCAGGGGCCGGTGTCGCCCATCTGCCAGAAGTTGTCCTTGTCGCCGAGCCGCTGGATCCGCTCCATCGGCACCCCGACCTCTTCGTGCCAGATCGCCTCGGCCTCGTCGTCGGAGTCGTGCACGGTGATCCACAACTGGTCGCCGTCGAACCCCCATCGTTCGGTGGCGAGTTCCCACGACCAGGCGATGGCGTCCTGTTTGAAGTAGTCACCGAAGCTGAAGTTGCCGAGCATCTCGAAGAAGACGAGGTGCCGCTTCGTGCGTCCGACGTCGTCGAGGTCGTTGTGCTTTCCGCCGGCCCGGGCGCACTTCTGCGAGGCGGTCGCACGCAGATACGGAGGCTGTTCGTCGCCCGTGAAGTACGACTTGAACGGGATCATCCCGGCGACGTTGAACATCACCGTCGGATCGTGCGGGATCAGGCTCGCCGATGGGACCACGGTGTGGTCCTTCTCCGCGAAGAACCCCGTGAACGAGTCACGGAGTTGATCAGCCGTCATCGAATCATTCGTCGCCATACGGCGATGGATGCTACCGAGATACGGTCCCCCCTCGTGAGTGAGTATGCGGGACGACATGAGGATCTCCACGAGTGGATCAGCTTCGACGATCCCGACGAACATCGCACCTGGGTGTTCGACGCCACGTTCCTCCGTTCGAACTACACGTGCATCTACGGGTGCGGCTGCAAGGGAATCCTCGACCAACCCAGCCCCGAACTGGAACAGGGGTGCTGCAGCTACGGTGCCCACTTCGTCGATGCCGCCGACGTCGCGAACGTGGAGCGGTACTTCCAGCGGGTGGGGCCCGAACACATGCAGTTCCATGCCGACGCCCTCGAGCACGGCATCACGATGGACGGAGAACTGGCCGACGAGGGCGAACCCACCGTGGTCAGCCGGCTCGCCGACGACGCCTGCATCTTCCTCAACCGCCCTGGGTTCGCCGGGGGCGTGGGGTGTGCACTCCACATCGCCGCCGAAGCCTCCGGTGAGCGTCCGCTCGACTGGAAGCCACAGGTGTGCTGGCAGGTGCCGCTTCGGCTGGAGCACTCCGAAGACGAATCGGGCCACGTCACGTCGAGGTTGCGCGAGTGGAAGCGCCGCGACTGGGGTGAGGGCGGCGAGGACTTCTCGTGGTGGTGTACCGAGACGCCCGATGCGTTCGTCGGGAACGACCCGTTCTACGTGTCGGCGCGCGACGACATCGTCGAGCTCGTCGGATCACACATCTACGACCTGATGGTCGAGGTCTTCGAGCGGCCCCCATCGGTTCCGCTGCCGCACCCGGCATTTCGCCGGGTCGGCGACGACTGATCGGTAGTCAGCCGATCCGACGACGGGTCAGTCGTCGTCACCCTCGTCGTCGTCATCATCGAACGTGACGCCGTACTTGGCGGCGAGGGCGGCGTATTCGTCGTCGTCCCCATCGTCGTCGGCGTCATTGCCTGCTTCGTTCGACGACTCACCGAGCCCCAGGTCAAAGGCACCAGGGCCCGACTGCTTCAGTTTTCTCGCCTCTTCGAAACGGCGATGACGACCCTTCTTCACGACAGGGCTCCCTCATTGGACGGTTGACATTGACATTCGATTGTAGCGGCACGAGCAGGTGTTTCGCGAGATGGTGCCGAGCATCGGACGTGTGTCACGATGACGGGATGGCAACGGTCGCGGTCTTGAACCAGAAGGGTGGCGTCGGCAAGACCACCGTCGCCCTCGGACTGGCGTCGGCGGCGCAGGCGGCGGGGCGCCGCGTGCTGATCGTCGATCTCGACCCGCAGGCATCCAGCAGTTGGGTGCTCGGGGTGGATCCGATGGCGGGGGACCCCACGGTCGCCGACGTGCTCGACGGACGCCCGCTGAGCGACGCGATCCGTCCGTCAGCATGGTCGGAGCACGTCGACGTCGTTCCGGCGGCGTCAGATCTCCAGGACTTCGAGGCCGGCGACGCAGGTCGGCTCGCGGCGGCGTGCTTCCGCGCCGCCGACCTGCTCGCGGGATACGACGCCGTGATGATCGATTGCCCTCCGTCACTCGGCAACCTCACCATCAACGCACTCGCCGCGTCGCGGCACGCGCTCGTCGTGGTCGAACCGTCCGCGTTGGGCCTGCGCGGCATCGGCGGCGTCGCGGATGCGATCGACGACGTCTGGGATTCGTACAACCCCCATCTCGAACTGTCGGGCGTGATCCTCAACCGGGTCCCCGCCATTTCGAGCGAGGCCGAGCGCCGCATCGCCGAACTCCAGCGCATCGTCGGCCGCCAGGCCATCTGGAAGCCGGCGGTCCCCGCCCGGGTGATCCTCAACCAGGCGGTGGGCGAGCGACGACCGATCCACAGCTATGCCAGCAGGGCAGCCGCCCCGATCGAGGTCTTCGACAAGCTCTGGGCCAAGCTGCGCCGCACCGTGACACCGGCGTAGGCGTCAGACCGGCATCAGGGTGAGGCGGCCCTGCGGGTCGAACGTGAGCCCCGCCTTGCCCGACACGAGGTCGCGGATGCCCTGGCCCAGCAGTTCGGCGCGCCAGCCCGACGCAAGCCGGGCATCGTCGTCGTCGCGGAGCAACGCGACGATGTCGGCGCGGGTCGCCAGCATCGTGGTGTCGATCTTCTCGTCGCGCGCCATCTGCGACACCCACGCCGAGATCAGGGTGATCGCGGGCCGCAGGTTGCGGTCGAGGTCGTCGGACGACTTCGGTGACTCGGGCGGAGGCGCCTGCTTCCCGCGTTCGACGGCCGCGAGGATCTCCTCGGCGATCCCTCCTTTGCTGTGCCGATCGTCGACCCCTCGAGCCTGGCGGAGCTCCTGGAGCGTCGACGGCCCGCGCTGGGACACCCCGAGGATGGCGAGATCCGGCAACACCTGGCGGACGGGGATGTCGACGCGCATCGCACGCTCCTCTCGCCAGGCGGCGAGCGCCTGGGCGATCGCCCGCCCGTTCGGTCGCAACGAGCGGGCGTCCTTGAGTCGCAGCCAGGCGTCCTGCGGGTTCGAGCCGCTCGTCGGCCGGGTGCGCAACTCCTCGCACGCATCGTCGGCCCAGTCGAGCCGACCCAGGTCGCCGAGTTTGGCGACGAGGCGGTCGTGCACGTCGAGCAGATACTCGACATCGGCCGCCGCATACTGGCATTGGTTGTCGGTGAGCGGGCGCCTGAGCCAGTCGGTGAGGCGGTCGCCCTTGGCCGGAGCGATCCCGATCTCGCCCTGCAGGAGCGACACGAGTGAGGGCGTGCCGTATCCCGCGAACCCTGCGGCGATCTGGGTGTCGAACATCCGCTGCGGCACCGAGCCGACGGCGTGGGTGAGGACGTCGAGGTCCTGCTGCGCGGCGTGGATCACACAGAGCGAGTCGCTGGCGAACAGCCGCCCGAGGTCGCCGAGGTCGATGTCGAGCGGGTCGATCAGGACCAGCTCCTGCTTGTCGTTCGTGCCGTCCGGCCACCACGCGATCTGGATCAGCGCCAGCTTCGGGTAGTACGTGCGCTCGCGGTGGAACTCGGTGTCGAGCGCGTACCTCGGCATCTCGAGCAGTTCGTCGACGAGTTCAACGAGGCCGTCCTGGCTGTCGATCCATCCGAAGTCGATGTGTGGCGGACGCTGCTCAGGCATCGACGACATCGGATTCGGTCGAGACGTCGAAACCGGCCGCCCGCCAGGCGAGCATGCCCCCGGCCACGTTGACGACCTGACGCCCGTGGGCAGCGACGAACTCGCATGCCCGCCAACTGCGGGCGCCGACCTTGCAGATCACGTAGGTCGGTGTCCCGTCGAAGCGATCGAGGTGGTCGGGGACGGTGCCGAGCGCGACGTGGTGCGCATGCGGCACGTGCCCATCGGCCCATTCGTCGTTCTCCCGCACGTCGATCAGCACCACATCGGGGCCGAGCGCGTCCAGGTCTGCCACGGAGATCTCTTCGACAACCACGGGGGACGACCCTAACGGTCCGACTCGGGCGCCGAGAGGTCGTCGGGGCGATTGACGTTGCGCATGGCTGCCACGTCGACGGTGACGGTGGTGTGCGGCAGCTCCGCAATCACACTGTGCAGCGCCCGCTCCCCCGCCACGAATCGTTCGCGCACCACGCCGCGAGCGGCGACCGACCACACCGCACACATCGGCTCCATCCGGTCCGTGGCCGCAACCCACACTCGACTGTGCCCGTCACCCGCAGCGGCATCGACGACGGGCCGCAGGGCGGCACTCGTCACCTCGGCGAGGTCGCAGGGCAGGATGAATGCAGCGTCGGCGGCGTCGGACGCGGCCAGATGGTCGAGCGCGCTCAGCACCCCGCCGACGGGTCCCTCTCCGGGGTACAGGTCGGCGACGACGGGAGCGCTCAGCGTCGCCAGCTCGTCGGGGTCGCCCCCGACGACGAGGAGCGGGCTGACACCGATCCCGCGGAGCGCAGCGAGCACGCGCTCGCCCATCGCCTGACCACCGACGTGGATCAACGCCTTGGTGCGACCCATGCGGCGACTGGCGCCACCGGCCAGGACGACACCGGCGATCCTCACGAGGTGGGGATGCCCGACGGGTCCAGCTGGAGGAGGAACTGCTCGCAGCGTTCCGCCTCGTCGTTCTCACCGATCTCGGCAGCCATCCGGCCCAGCCCGCGGAGCGATCGCAGGAACCCGTGGTTCGTCGGTTCGGACCATCTCACGTACCCCGAGCCTCGCCAACCGTTGGCGCGCAGCGTGTCGAGCCCACGGTGATACCCGACCCGATACGCCGCGTAGCGTTCGATCGTGTCACGGCCCAGGTCGCCGAGTTCGGCCCACCCGGCGAGGAACCGGGGTGACGCCGCGACCACCGCGGCGACGGCGGTGCGTCGGTCGTCACCATCGAGTGCGAGTGCCGCGGCGAGACGTTCGGCGTCGGCCGGGTCGGGAGCCGGCAGGACGGTGGTCGGCAGGCCGCTCGAGAACTGGATGGGTTGGTCGCTCACACCGTCAGCGTACGCCGTCCGTTACTGTCGGCGCCGTGCTCGCCATCACCCTCTCCGAGGCCAAGAACATCGCGATCGGGCTGGTGGTGGTCTTCATCCTCGGTGCGATCGCGTCTGCGTGGATCATGAAGACGATCATGCAGAAGGTGGCGGTCGCGTTGGTGCTGGCGGTGCTTGCGTTCGCCGTGTGGACGCAGCGGACCTCGCTCCAGGACTGCGCCGACAAGGTCACCGACGCCTACGAGTTCGACGGTGTGAATCCGACCATCATCGACACCGACTGCTCGTTCTTCGGCACGACGATCACGATCTCCGATCCGCGTCCCGACCCGGCCGACGAACCCCCCGACGCCTCAGAGTGAATCTGGTTCGTCTCACCGCTGCGAAGGCGGTGGCCAACACGGCCCTGCGCTGGGTCCCGCCGTTTCTCCCCGTGTTGGAGAAGGCGTTCGGCGCGACGACGGGCCAGATGACCACGGTGCTCGGGGTCGGCGAGATGTCGGGGCTGTCGACGATCGCCGTCGGGCGGCATCTCGATCGGGGTCGGGAGCGGGTGGTCATGACCCTGTCGCTGCTCGCCGTCGCCGTGTCGTCACTGGTCTCGCTGCTCGGCACGACGTTCACGTTCGCGATCGGCTTCGTCATGGTCGTGCTCGGTGTCGCCAACTGCACCGTCGCCGGTCACGCCTACATCAGCCATCGCGTGGCGTATTCGCAGCGCGCCCGATCGATCGGCCTCTACGAGACGTCGTGGGCGTTGGCGCTGCTGATCGGCGCCCCGATCATCGCCGGGCTGATCGCCGTGTTCGGCTGGCGCGGTCCGTACGTCGTGTTGGCCGTCGCCGCCACGGCGATGGCCGCCATGATCTGGCGATCGAACGAAGTCGCGCGGCCGGTGGCCTCGCCGACCGACCCGGCACCGACGCCCGGTCTCGCGGCGATCACTCCAGCCGCGTGGGCCGTCATCGTCGGCTCCGCGTTCCTCGCGATGGCCGGCCTCTCCGTGTTCGCGATCTCGGGCAGCTGGCTCGACGACGCATTCGGCCTGTCGACCGGCGGCCTGGGCGCGGTGGCGATGGCCTACGGGGCGATCGAGTTGCTCGCGTCGGTCGGTTCGGCCGGGTTCGCCGACCGGATCGGCAAGTTCCGCGAGCACCATGGCCGGTCATCGCGCTCCTCGTGTGCGGTCAGGCGGTCATGGCCGTTGCCGACGAGACCCTGTGGGTCGGCGTGATCGGCATCCTGCTCTTCCTCTGCGGGTTCGAGTTCGCGTTCGTCACGTCGTTGTCCCTCGTCACCGAGGCGATGCCCGCCGCACGCGGCACCACGATCGCTGCTGCGAACGCCGTCGGCACGGTGGCCCGCGGCTCGGGAACCATCGCCAGCGGGTGGTTGTTCGGGATCCACGGGGTCGAGGGCACGCTCACCCTTTCGGCCGTCGCGGCGACGTGTTGCTGCGACGGCGTTCGGGTTCAGTCGACGCAGACGAGCCTGAGGACGTCGGTCGCGACGTTCGAGCGGCTCGTGGCGCCGTCGGTCTCGCGTCCGCCGTCGGGCGCCCCGGCGAGGACCAGCACGGTGTCGCCGTGCTCGATCGCGCCGTGCTCGAGCGCCGTCTCGACGGCGAACCAGACCATTTCGTCGGTCGAGGAGTACATGTCGACCTCGATCGGCTCGACCCCCCAGCTGAGCGCCATCGTGCGCACCATCTTGGGATCGGGTGACAGCCCGATCATGCGGGCGTCGGGCCGGAACCGGGCCATCGCCAGAGCGGTCCGCCCGCTGCGGGTACAGCACAGGATGGCCGCGACGTCGGCATCGATGGCCGCCTCCGAAGCCGCTCTCGACAGCGTCATCGTGATCCGGTCTCCGGCGCTCACGTTGCCGCGCTGTTCACGCTGCATTCGCCCGAGCTTGTTCGCCCACTGGCGGTAGCTCGCCTCCGACTCGGCCCGCTCGGCGACCGTGGCCATGGTCCGTACGACGCCGACCGGATCGCGCCCGATCGCGGTCTCACCCGACAACATCACCGCGTCGGTCCCGTCGAACACCGCATTCGCCACGTCGCTGACCTCGGCCCGAGTCGGTGAGGGTGCCGTGATCATCGACTCGAGCATCTGGGTCGCGGTGATGACGGGCTTGCCGACGGCAACACAGTCGCGGATGATCCGTTTCTGCAGGTGCGGGACGTCCTCGATCGGACAGTCGATCCCCAGGTCGCCCCGGGCCACCATGAGCGCGTCGGACGCGGCGATGATCGCGTCGAGGTCGTCGAGCGCTGCCTGGGTCTCGATCTTCGACACCAGACGAGCGCGCGTGCCGACCACGTCGGCCACCCGCTCGACGTCACCGGCCGTGCAGACGAACGACACGGCGATGAACTCCACGCCGGCCGCAGCCATCGTCTCGGCCAGCACGAGGTCTTCCTCCGTGGGTGTCGTGAGCCGCACGACCGTGGACGACAGGTGGACCCCCGGCTGACCGCTGGTCCTCCCGCCCGTTTCGACGAGTGCCAGCGCCGCGTCGTCGGTGACCTCGTGAACCGTCATCGAGATCGCACCGTCACCGAGCTGCACCTTCGCCCCCGGGTGGAGGTCGGCGAGCAGCGTCGGATACTGAACCTGGATCGTCGTGGCATCGCTCGGCCCGTCGCCGGGGACGAGCCGGACCTGGCGACCGCTGTCGATCAACACGTCGTCGCCACCGAACGACCCGGCGCGGATCTTCGGACCGGGCAGATCTGCCAGCACCGCGATCGGCCGGCCGGTCCGCTCGGCTGCTGCGCGGACCCGTCCGAGGGTGATCAGATGGTGCGCGATGTCACCGTGGCTGAGGTTCAGCCGGACCACGTCGAGGCCGGCGAGCATGAGTGCTTCGAGGATCTCCGGCGAGTCACTTGCCGGGCCGATGGTCGCTACGATCTTCGTTCGGCGGGTCATCTCTGCTTGTCTATCGTTCGATGGAACTGTTGCTGATCAGACACGCACTCCCCGTTCGACGTGAACTCGAGGTCGGCATCGCCGACCCCGAGCTCTCTCCAGAGGGGCACGAGCAGGCACGTCATCTCGCTCAGTATCTCTCATCGGAGCACCTCGACGCGGTGTATGCGAGTTCGTTGCAGCGTGCCCAGCAGACCGCGGTCCCGGTCGTGGAAGGACGCGACCTCGAGATGGTGATCGAGCCCGACGTCGCCGAGTACGACAAGAACAGCCCGGAGTACGTTCCCGTGGAGGAACTGAAGGCGACGAACGACCCCCGCTGGATCGCCATGCTCGACGGCATCTGGGAGCAGGACGGCGAAGACGAGGAGACCTTCAACGCCCGCACGATCGGTGCGATCGAGCGGATCATCGGCGAGCACCGCGGCGAGCGAGTTGCGATCGTCTGTCATGGTGGCGTGATCAACGCCTACCTCACTCACCTCCTCGACCTCGCCGTCGGGTCACGCGGGTTCTTCTATCCCAACTACACGTCGATCCACCGTGTCGCCGCGGCATCGAGCGGCGAGCGCTCGATCGTGACGATCAACGAAACCAGCCATCTGCGGGGCACCGGCCTCCCGATGGGTCTCTTCCAGAAGGGCTGACCCGACCCATGGCCACCGACATCGACGACCTGATCGCCTATCTCGACACGTCGCCGTCGCCGTGGCACGCCGTCGCCTCCACCCTGCGGCGCCTCGACGGCTTCACCGTGCTCGACGAATCCGCCGCGTGGACCGACGTCCCGGTTCGCGGGGCGGTCGTGCGCGACGGGGCGGTCATCGCCTGGTCGATGCCCGAGGACGCGCCGCCGTCGGCCGGGTTTCGCATCGGTGGGGCCCACACCGACTCGCCGGGCCTGCGCATCAAGCCTCGACCCGATGCCGAATCCGTCGGTTGGAAGCAGTTGGCCGTCGAGGTCTACGGCGGGATCCTGAACAACACCTGGCTCGATCGGGATCTCGGTGTTGCCGGGTGCCTCGTCGCGTCCGACGGGTCGGTGTCGTTGGTCGACGTCGCAGAGCCGATCGCCCGCGTCCCGCAGCTCGCCGTCCACCTCGATCGTGGTGTGAACGACACCGGTTTGCTGCTCGATTCGCAACGGCACCTCGCCCCGGTCTGGGGCGTCGGGGTGGCGCGGCCCGGCGAGTTCGCCGAATGGATCGGGACGCGAGCCGGCCTCGACGCCCCACCGGCCTGGTGGGAGCTGTGCCTCTACGACCTGCAGGGCGCCGCCGTGATCGGGGCCGATCGCTCGCTGCTCACGTCGGCCCGCCTCGACAACCAGCTCTCGTGCTGGGCGGCCACGGTGGCCCTCGCTGCCGCCGAGCCGAGCGAGCACATCGCACTCATCGTGCTGAACGATCACGAGGAAGTCGGCTCGGCGAGCACGACCGGCGCGCAGGGACCATTCCTCGAGACGGTGATCGAACGTCTCGTGCTCGCCCGCGGCGGCGCACGCGACGACTTCCACCGGGCCCTGGGCGCTTCGGCGTGCGTCTCCGCCGACAACGCCCATGCGGTCCACCCGAACTACGTGGACCGCCACGAGCCGTCGCACCGACCGATCGTCAACGCCGGTCCGGCGATCAAGGTCAACTCCAACCAGCGCTATGCGACGTCGGCGTCGACTGCAGGGGTGTTCCAGCGGGCGTGTGAACGCGCCGGCGTGCCGTGGCAGGTGTTCGTGTCGCGCAACAACATGCCGTGCGGGTCGACGATCGGGCCGGTCACCGCCACCCGGCTCGGCATCGACACCGTCGACGTCGGGGTGCCCCAGCTGTCGATGCACTCCGCTCGCGAGCTCTGCGGCGTGGACGATCCGCTGCACCTCGCCGGCGCACTCGGCGCCTTCTTCAGCTGACGTGCGCCTGGGCGGCGTCGTAGAGACGCTGGAGCTCGGCATGGAGGCGCTCGGTTGCCACACCGAGCTGCTCGCGAGCGGCGCGCCCCCGCTCGTTCGTCTCGACCATGAACGGCTCACCGACGATCACGTGCACCCGGTGCGGAAACACGAACTTCGCGCCGCGCGGCATCGCGCGGGCGGATCCACCGATCCCGACGGGCACCAGCGGAACACCCGCCTTCGCGGCGAGGAACGCCGCACCGTCGAGCAGCGGATGGACCACTGGACCGTCCTTGCGCTCACCTTCAGGGAACAAGACGACGGGCTGCCCGCTCTCGAGCGCCTGCAGACACCGTTTGAGCGCCTCCCGGTCGATCGAACCGCGATGGACCGGAATCGCTCCCATCGCGGTGAACAGCTTGCCGACCCACTCGTACTTCCACATCGTGTCCTTGCCGAGGTAGCGCATCCGCCGCATCTGGACCCACGACGAGATCGGCGTGTCGATGTAGCTCCGATGAACCGGAGCGAGGACGAACGCACCGTCGGGCAGGCGCTCCTTCCCCTCGACCGTCCCGCGGGTGTAGATCCGCAGTGAGTTGCTGACCAGCTGTCGGAAGAAGCCGTAGAGCAGACGGTTCCACCGTGTGTCACGGCCCGGCTTGGTGACGACTCTGGCGCTCACGACAACATCCTCGCGATGTGATCGACGACCTCCTCGATCGACATCCCGGTCGTGTCGACGACGGTCGAGCCCGACGCCTCGACCAGCGGGCTGTCGGCTCGCGACGAGTCCTTCCGATCGCGTTCGATGATCGATGCCTCGACGTCGTCGACGTTCCCGCCGATCTCCGCGACGCGCCGTTCGGCCCGCACCCGTGCCGACGCGGTGACGAACAACTTGAGGTCGGCGTCGGGGAACACGACCGAGCCGATGTCGCGACCTTCGACCACGCCACCGCCGTGTGCGGCCACCCAGTCCCGCTGGCGTCGAACCATCTCGGCACGCACGCCGCTGTTCGCCGCCACGGCGCTGACCGCTCCGGTCACCTCGCGCCCGCGGATCTCGACGGTCGCGTCGTGGCCGTCGACGGTCACCACCGTGGCCCCGTCGACATCGGCGACGTCGAGGTCGATCGTCGACGCCACCTGCGCCACATCGTCGATGTCGTGCGGGTCGACACCCCGTCGAAGCACCGCGGCCGTCACCGCTCGATACATGGCGCCGGTGTCGAGGTAGCCGACGCCGATACGACGGGCGATCTCCCGACCGACCGTCGACTTCCCGGCGCCCGCTGGGCCGTCGATGGCGATCACCGTCGACGTCACCACGACACCCCCTGGGGACGGCCCTCGTCGTAGCCGGCGGCACCCTGCACCCCGACCACCGCACGCTCGTGGAACTCGTTGATCGATGCTGCTCCGGCGTAGGTGCACGACGAGCGGAGTCCGGCCACGATCTGGTCGATGATGTCCTCCACCCCGGGCCGCTCGGGATCGAGGTACATCCGCGAGGTACTGATCCCCTCTTCGAACAGTTCCTTGCGCGCCCGATCGAACTCCGATTCGGTCCGCGTCCGGTGCTTGACGGCTCGGTTCGACGCCATCCCGAAGCTCTCCTTGTAGAGCCGACCATCGGTGTCGAGGCGGGAGTCGGCCGCAGACTCGTAGGTGCCCGCAAGCCACGATCCGATCATCACGTTCGCGGCTCCCCCGGCCAGCGCCAGCGCCACGTCGCGGGGAACTTCACCCCGCCATCCGCCCAGATGTGTCCGCCCGACCGGGCGGCTTCGTCGGCGCACTCCATGACGGCGGAGAACTGTGGCCGACCCACACCGGTCATCATCCGGGTGGTGCACATCGCACCGGGACCAACACCCACCTTGACCACGTCCGCACCGGCTTCGAGCATCTGGCGGGTTCCCTCGGCGGTGACGACATTGCCGGCCACGATCCTGGCGTCGCCGACGGCCGCCCGCACCGACTCGATCGCGCGGAGTGTGCGTGTCTGGTGGCCGTGCGCCGTGTCGATCACGAGCAGGTCGGCGCCCATCGCCACGAGTTCGGTTGCCCGACCGGCAGGGTCGGCGTTGATGCCGACGGCCACCCCCACCATCAGCTGCCCGTCGTCGTCGAGCGCCGGTCGGTAGATCGTCGAGCGCAGCGCCCCCTTGCGGGTCACCACTCCGAGCAGCCGTTCGTCGTCGTCGACGACCGGCGCGACGTGGAGCCGACGCTGTCCGAGTTGCTCGTGCGCCGTGGCAGCGTCGACGTCGCGAGTGAGGATGTGCACGGTCGACGACATCACGTTGCGCAATTGCGTGAACCGGTCGAAGCCGTCGCCGTCCTTGCCCGTGAACACGCCGACGGGCTTGCCGTCCTCGACGACCACGACGGCGCCGTGTGCACGCTTGTAGATCAGTGAGAGCGCATCGCCGATGGTGGCCTCGGGGCCCAATGTGATCGGCGTCTCGAACACGGGGTGGCAGCGTTTGACGCTGGCGATCACGGTGTCGACGACGTCGAGTGGGATGTCCTGCGGGAGGATCGCGATGCCGCCGCGTCGGGCGACCGTCTCCGCCATCCTCCGACCGGCCACGGCGGTCATGTTCGACACCACGAGCGGGATCGTGGTGCCGATGCCATCGGGTGTGGTCAGGTCGACGTCCATCCGCGACGGCACGTCGGAGAGACTGGGCACCATGAACACGTCGTTGTACGTGAGGTCGTGGCCGGGGTTCGGGTGGAGCATGCGCATGGGGCTCGGATGCTATTGCGTTCTACGCTGCCGGTCGTGGAATGTTCCGAGACGGTCATGCTGGTGCACGGGTGGGGAGGGTCGTTCGAGTCGACCTGGCAACGCAACGGCTTCACCGCGCTGCTCGAAGACGGGGGCAAACAGGTCATCGGCGTCGACCTTCTGGGTCACGGTACGGCCCCCAAGCCGCACGAGCCCGAGGCATACGCGGACATGACCGAACGGATCGTCGATGCGCTCCCTCCCGAGCCGATCGCGGCGATCGGGTTCTCCCTCGGCGCGCTGACGCTCCTGCGCACCGCGATCCAACATCCCGAGCGCTTCGAACGTCTCGTCCTCGCCGGGATCGGGCGCAACGTGTTCGAGCGCGATCACTCCGGTGCCACCGCGATTGCCGCCGGTCTCCGTGCCCTCATCGACGGAGCCGATCCCGCGTCCCTCGATCAGACGCCGCGCCTCTTCGCCCAGTACGCCCAGCAGCCCGGAAACGACCTCGCAGCGCTGCTCGCGGTCATGGAACGCCCGGCAGGTTTCGAGATCGACACCGCCGGGCTCAGCGCGGTGCAGTGCCCGGTGTTGGTGATCGTCGGGGAGGACGACTTCGTCCATCCGGGCGACGACCTTGCCGCGTCCTTCCCCGACGGTCGCATCGTGACCCTCCCCCGAACCGACCACTTCGCGACGACCGAGTCGTTCGGCTTCTTCGATGCCGCGCTCGAGTTCGTCGACGCGGTGTCGTGACCCGCCGTCTCCTGCGCGACGGTGTCGATCGCGCCGCGGCCGCCATCCGCGCCGGCGGGCTCGTCGCGATGCCGACCGAAACCGTCTACGGCCTGGCGGCCGACGCCACCGATCCGCATGCGCTCGAGCGGATCTTCTCGGTGAAGGGTCGACCGACCGACCATCCACTGATCGTGCACCTCGCAGACCCCGAGGACCTGGCCGAGTGGGCACCCGCAGCCCCGGCATCAGCGCGACGCCTCGCCGCGATCGGGTGGCCGGGTCCGCTGACGCTCATCGTGCCCCGCTCGGAGCGGTTCCCGGCGCTCGTTGCCGGCGGGTTGCCGTCGGTCGGGCTTCGAGTCCCGGCGCATCCGATGGCACGCGAGATGATTCGTCTCGCCGGCGTGCCCGTGGCCGCACCGTCGGCGAACCGGTTCGGTTCGGTCAGCCCGACCACGGCGCAACACGTCATCGACGATCTCGGCGACCTCCTCGACCCCGACCGCGACGTCGTGCTCGACGGCGGGCCGAGCCCCGTGGGGGTCGAGAGCACGATCGTCGATTGCACGGTCGATCCGGTCCAGATCCTGCGGGCGGGAGCGGTGACCGCAGAGCAGGTGCGCCAAATTCTGGAAGCCGACGTCGCTCCCTCGTCCGGCCCGGCCCGTGCGAGTGGCATGCTGGCGTCCCACTACGCGCCGCACTGCCAAGTTCGCGTCGTCGACACGCACGACGACGCGACCGCGCTCGCCGCCGGCACCCCGGGCGCCCGCATTCTCGATCTCACCGACGACGTCGCACGGTACGCACGCGAGCTGTACGCCTCGTTGCGACAGGCCGACGTCGACGGGGTGCACACCCTGATCGCCGTGCTCCCTGCCGCCGAGGGCATCGGGCACGCGGTGCGAGACCGTCTCACGAAGGCCGCAGCGCCGAGGCCCTAGAGGCTCGACCAGTCGAGCCCGTTCAGCGCCGTGATGTAGGCGTTGCGCACATCGATCAGCCCCGGCAGCGGATGGCCCTCGACGGGAGCGATCGACACGCTGACCGTCGAGGCCCCGGCATCGGGCACCACGTCGAGTTGGCACCAACATGCGAGCGGCGGCGAGAGCAGCGTCCTGAGCTCGTAGGGCGGATCGTCGTCCTCGACCTCACCGAGTTCCGCTGTCGCCACGAGCAGTGCCTCGAACGCCTCGGCGGGGAGCGCCTCCACGGTGAACGACGGAACGTCACGTGTCGTGCCCACCCAGTCGCTCGCTGTCGGGTCGGCCACGTGATCGCGGCGCGGATGTTCGGTGGCCTCCGCCGATGGCCCGCTGCTGCCGAGGAGGAGGCGCAGCGCTTCGCCGGCCGCAGCGTTGACACGTTGCATCACGGCCGCGTCGCCGCCGGCGTCGGGGTGATGGATCCGGGCGAGTTCGCGTCGGGCGATTCTGATCTCGTCCGCGGTGGCGTTCGGCGCGATGCCAAGAATGGCGTGCGGCGTCGTCGTCATCGGTCACGCAGCGAGGCGTACCGCTCGCGGAGGTCGCCGCCTTCCACGCCGGCGACCGTCGAGCCGGCGCCGAGGCCCCACCGCTGCTGGATGACGTCGTGATCGACCTGCTCGAGCACGGCGGCCGCTTGCACGGCCGCACCGGTCGCAACCGCTTCGACGGCCTCCGACACGATGACGGGCATCTCGGCGAGGCCGGCGATGACCGCCTGTATCGCACGCGAGCGGGCGCCGCCGCCGACGAGGACGAGCCGACCGTCGAGATCGGCGTGGTCACGCAGCGCATCGAGGCCGTCGAGCAGCCCGCAGGCGACACCGTCGACGGCCGAACGGGCGAACTGCTCGCGGGTCACGTCGGAGCGGAGACCGGTGATCGCGCCCGTCGCCGTCGGGCGGTACGGCGTGCGCTCTCCGTCGAAGTAGGGCAGCAGCACCGGTCCGCCCGGCTGTGCCGCCAGTGCGAGGCGATCGAATTCGTCGTGATCGACGCCGATCAGCAGTCGGATCGCCTCGAGGACCTTGGCGGCATTCGACGTGCACACGAGCGGCAGGAACCGACCGGTGGCATCGGCAAACCCGGCGACCGCGCCGCTCGGGTCCCGTGTGGGCTTCGACGACACGGCCGACACGGTGCCGGATGTGCCGATCGACATCATCGTGTCGCCGGGTCGTAGGCCGACTCCGAGGGCGGCGGCCATGTTGTCACCGGTGCCCGGAGCAACCACGGTGCCGTTCCACTGCCCGGCCACGTCCATCGGGCCGAGCACCTCGGGCACCGTCGACGACCAGTCGCGTGCGGCATCGACGAACGCGAGCAGGTCGTGGCGATACTGCCCCGTCGACGGCGACCAGTAGCCGGTGCCGGAGGCGTCGCCGCGATCGGTCGTGTAGGCCCCGGTGAGCCGGTGGGTGAGGTAGTCGTGCGGAAGCAGGATCCGTGCGACACGATTCCACTGCGTCCGGGTGTGTGCGATGGAGCCAGGACAGTTTCGTGATCGTGAACGCAGCAACCGGGACACTGCCGATGGCGTCGGCCCACGCCGACTCCGAGCCGAGTTGCTCGATCAGCCATCGCGCATCGGGGTCCGACTCGGTGTCGTTCCAGAGCTTGGCCGGGTGCACGGGTTGGTCGTCGATGTCGACGGCCACCATGCCGTGTTGCTGACCGCCGACTGCGATCGCGGCGACCGTCGGGGATCCCGCCTCGGCCCACGCCGTTTCGAAGGCGGCCATCCAGGTGCGGGGGTCCTGCTCGCTGCATCGGCGGCGTGACGATCGGGTGAGCGCCGCGACCGGTGGCGACGACCTCTCCGGACCCGAGATCTCGAATCTCGACTTTCGTGCTCTGGGTGCTGGAATCGACGCCGGCGACGAGAGGCATGTCGGCGAAGCTACTGCGATGGGAGCTTCGGGTCCTCGGCCCAGCTCGCAGAGCGTCCCCACTGATCGTCGAAGACGACGTCGGAGAGCGGCTTGCGCCGGACCGGGCCGTGATGCCCCTCGGGAACACCGAGCGTGATGCACGCCGAGAGGCCGACATGCTCCGGGATCTCGAGCAGACGACGCAACTCGTCCTCGACACCGAGATGCCACATCGTCAGCGCTCCGCCGTATCCGTGTGCCCGTGCCGCCAGCAGCAGATTCTGGCAGGCCGGATAGACCGACGCTCCCTCCATCGGGTTGGGTGCCCGGTAGCGGTCGAGGCACACGAGCACGACCACCGGGATCTTCTCGAAGCGGTCGACGTACTGCTGCATCGAGTCGGCGAACCGGCTGGGGCGATAGCCGTCGGCGTCGCGTTTCCTGCTCCAGCCAGCACGGAATGCCACGCCCAGCACCGCCTTGGCCTGTCGGGCTGCCGGGCCGTCGAGCAGCACGAGGAACCGGAACGGTTGACGATTCGATCCCGACGGTGCACGCCCGGCGTGCCACAGAATTGATCTGAGGTCGTCGACATCGACCGGATCGTCGGTGTATCGACGGATCGAACGAGTCGTCGCGAGCCCATCGAGCAGGTCGACAGGCGAGCGAGAGTTCACACGGATCTACCGTAGTGCTTGGTCTCGGGGCAAATCCATGCGTACACTTTCGGGACCTGAACGTTCGGGCAATCCCGCCCGCACCTACACAGGGGGAGAAAATCAACATGCAGAAAGCACGCGTGAAGCGCGTTGGCGCACTGCTCGTCGGACTCTCGCTCGTTGCCGCCGCTTGCGGTAGCGACGACGAGCCCACGACGACAGAGGCCCCGACGACCGAAGCCGCCGAGACCGACACGACCGAAGCGGCCGAGCCCGACACGACCGAAGCGGCCGAGCCCGACACGACCGAGGCGATGGACGACACCGCCACGACCGAAGCTGCGGGCGAAACAGCGTCGACCGAAGGCCAGCTGGTCCTCGGCGGCATCCTGCCCGAGACCGGCAACCTCGCGTTCCTCGGCCCGCCCGAGATCGCTGGTGTCAACCTCGCAGTCGCGGACATCAACGCAGCCGGCGGTGTGCTCGGACAGGACCTCGTGTACCTGCCCGGTGACTCCGGCGACAACGGTGAAGTGGCCAACGCCACGGTCGACCGCCTCCTCGCCGAGGACGTCGACGGCTTCATCGGTGCAGCCAGCTCCGGTGTGTCCCTGACCGTGATCGACAAGATCACACAGGCCGGCAAGGTCCACTTCAGCCCGGCGAACACCTCGCCGACCTTCACCGAGTACGACGACAACGGTCTGTACTTCCGTACCGCTCCGTCCGACGTCGTGCAGGGTGCTGCCCTCGCCGACATCATGATCCAGGACGGCAACGCTTCGGCAACCTTCCTCGTACTGAACGATGCCTATGGCACCGGCCTGCTCGAGTTCACCAAGGGGCCGTTCGAGGCTCAGGGTGGCGTTGTCGACGCAGAGAACATCTACGACCCGAAGGCCGAGAACTTCGACGACGTCGTCTCCGTCGCCGTCGAGGCCGACTCCGACGCCATCGTGATCATCGGCTTCGACGAGACCTCGAAGATCCTCACGGGTCTGATCGAGGCCGGCGTCGGCCCGAGCGCAAAGGCCATCTACGGCACCGACGGCAACATGGGCAACGCCCTCGCCGCCGCCTTCGATGATCCGACCGTCCTCGCCGGCATGCGCGGCACCCTCCCGGGTGTCGACGTCGAGAATGCGATGACGGACTTCCGTGATTCGCTGCTCACTGTCGACCCTGGGCTCGTCGACTTCTCCTACTCGGCTGAGTCGTACGACGCCGTCGTGATCATGGCGCTTGCCGCCACGGTCGCCGGTTCGGACGACGGTGTGGCCATCGGTGCGGAGATCAACGACATCACCCGTGGCGGCGAGAAGTGCAACACGTACGCGGACTGCCTGGCACTGCTTGACAGCGGTGCTGACATCGACTACGACGGCGTTTCCGGCCCGCTCGAATTCCGTGACGAGGGCGAGCCCACCCAGGCTTCCATCCTCATCCTCGAATTCGATGAGACCGGCACGATCGTTGTCGATGGCGCTGTCGAGGGCTCGGTCGAGGTCTGATCCTTCGGATCAGTACTCACTGACAACCTGAAAACCACTTGAACAATCGGAACGGCCCGGGGCTTCGGCTCCGGGCCGTTTCGCGTCCCGGGGCCGGGTGTCTCCCGGCCGTCCCGAATCGTCTCACCCGTTCGGGAACATGACGCGGCCGGGTGCCGAATCGTCTCGCAGCTCGCCACGACGCCGAGTCGGACGTCACGAATCGTCTCATCGGGTTGGGGTCACCGAGGGCCCGTGGGTACGTCAACGTGGTGCAGGCGCTCCTCCGCCGGCCTCCGGACCGCAGCCGCGCCCGAGGCACCGGCGCACACGCCGTCCGACCCCGTCTCACCCTGCCCCGAACCCACACCACCGCCACAGCAGGGCACCCCACCCTGCGCCGTTCGACCCACCACTCGTGGTGAGACGATTCGGTACGCCTCACCCTCGCACCCCCACCCAAGCGAGACGATTCGGCACGCCTCACCCTCGCACCACCACCCAAGCGAGACGATTCGCCACGCACGCATGCGCACGACAGCTCGGGATGAGACGATCCAGGACGGAACCACCGCGCCTGTTCGGCGCCGTCCTCGTCAGGTCTGAGGTACCCCTGTGCGCATGATGCCGCCATGACCGAATCCGTTGCCGGTTCACCAACCGGATCACTCAACCGGGCCCGTCCCACACCCTCGATTCGTTGGGCACTCACTCCCGAGATCCAGCGGCGAGTGCTTACCGAGATCGGCCCGCATTCAGCATTGCGCGCATGCTGGTTGTGCCCCGTGTGTGCCGCCGCGGTCCACCGGCGAGCAACCGCCGGTCGCCATCGCGTGTACTGCACCAACGCATGTCGACAGCGCGCCTACCGACTCCGTCGGGCGGCGCGCCAGGAACGGCCCATGTCGGCAATCCGTACGGTCCGACCCGAGCGGGCTGCCAGCCGTGACCGTGTGCATGCGATTCGCGACTTCCGAGATGTCTTGACGGGCCGTCGTGACTCGGTCGGGCGGGGGATCACGGCCTGCGGCACCTTCGCTCGCATGTCGATCGACACACCCACCCGATTCGGTCACACCGAGTTCCGCGCCGGCGTACGCGGCGACGCGCGACGTCACCTGCCGTCGGTGCGAACAGTTGAGCGGGCTGCAACCCCGCCCGCTCACTCCTGGTGATCCTTGACCAACGTGCCGAGGTAGAGCTCGATGACCTTGGGATCCCTCAAGAGCTCTGCTCCGGTACCGGTGTACGCATTCGCCCCCTGGTCGAGCACGTAGCCTCGATCACAGATCTGCAGGCAGCGACTCGCGTTCTGCTCGACCATCACGATCGACACGCCGGCCTTGTTGATCTTGTGGCAGCGGATGAACACCTCGTCCTGCAGGGCCGGCGACAGGCCGGCCGACGGCTCGTCGAGGAGCAGCACGGATGGGTCCATCATCAGCGCGCGACCCATGGCGAGCATCTGACGTTCACCACCGGACAGGGATCCGGCTCGCTGATCGGCCCGCTCGACCAACCGCGGGAACATCGCACCCACGATCTCGTAGCGTTCGTCGAAGATCTTCGGCTTGAGGTAGACGCCCATCTGGAGGTTCTCGAGGATCGTGAGGGCCTGGAAAACGTTGTTGTTCTGCGGGACGTATCCGATGCCGCGGCTCACGAGCGAGTGGGCCTTCATGTTGGTGATGTTCTCACCGCGGAGGCGAACCTCGCCCTCGCGGATGTTGACGAGGCCGAACATCGACTTGACGAGCGTCGACTTGCCGGCCCCGTTGGGGCCGATGATGCCGACGAGTTCACCCTGCGCCAGGGTCAGGCTGCAGTCGTTGAGGATGTTGACCCCGGGGATGTAGCCGGCGGTCAACGCATCAGCAATCAGCAGCGGTTCTGCGGGCACCCCATCGGGTACCGGGGTGTCGCTGGTGTCGGGTGTGGTCGTATCGGTCATCAGAGATCCTGCCCCAGGTCGAGCGCTGAGTCGTGGCTGGAGCCGAGGTACGCATCGACCACGGCCTGATTCTGGCCGATCGAGCCGGGCGGCCCTTCGGCGATGATTCTGCCTTCGGCCATCACGATGACCCAGTCGCTGATCTCCTGCACCATGTCCATGTCGTGTTCGACGAACAGCACCGTCATGCCTTGGTCCCGCAAGCCCGTGACATGCCCGAGGAGCGACTGGGTCAGCGCCGGGTTCACGCCGGCCATCGGTTCGTCGAGCATCACCATCTCGGGCTGGACCATCAACGCGCGGGCCATTTCGAGCAGCTTGCGCTGACCACCCGAGAGGGTGCCGGCGAACTGGTCCCGCATGTGCTCCATCTTGAAGTGGACGAGCAGTTCGTCGGCTCGGGACTCGATTTCGTTCTCCTGCTTACGCCACAGGAACGGGAAGATCGAGGCGAACAGCGACTCACCCTTCTGGTCCGTCGCACCGAGCTTCATGTTCTCGATCACGGTCATCTTCGACAGCGCCTTGGTGAGCTGGAAGGTACGCACCATGCCGTAGCTGGCGATCTTGTGCGCCGGCACCTTGTCGATGGCCTGGTTGTTGAACACCCGGGAGCCTGTATCGGGCGTGTCGAAGTTGGTGAGTAGGTTGAACAGCGTGGTCTTGCCAGCCCCGTTGGGGCCGATCAGCGCCGTGATCACGCCGCGTTGCACCTCGACGTGGTCGACGTCGACAGCGGTCAGGCCGCCGTAGCGGCGGACCACGTTGTCGGCAACCAGGATCGGGTCGGGCTTCGGCGCTCCCGGTTCCCACGGGACGTCGGCGAGTGCGGCGCGAGCGGCGGCGACATCGACGTCGAACAGGGGAAGGACATGCGACGGGCTCGGCGAATGCGACTTCGGTCCCGCATCGGGGATCAGCTCGTCGCCTTCGGTGAATTCATCGGTCATCGAGGGCCATCTCTTCCTTGTTGCCGAAGATGCCTTGCGGTCTGAACGCTGCGAGGAGCACCAGACCCAGTCCGACGATCATGAAGCGGACCTGGCCGACCTGCGTGCCGCTCATGATCGAACTGGGGATGTACTCGTTCTCGACGAGCTGTCGCAAGATGGTGTCGGACGAGTCGAGCACCGCATACAACAGCGCTGCGCCGACCAGCGGGCCGAACACCTTGCCGGCACCACCGAGGATCAACGCCACCCAGACGAAGAACGTCACATCGGTGATGAAGTTGTCGGGCTGGGCCACCGAGAAGCCGACCGCCCGGACCATGCCACCGACGGCACCGAACATGCCGCCGAGGATCAACGCCTGCATCTTGTACGAGTAGGCGTTCTTGCCGAGGCTTCGTGCTGCGTCCTCGTCCTCGCGAATCGCCTTGAGCACCCGGCCCCACGGGCTCCTGATGAGCAACCAGCACATCGCTGTGCCGACGCCGAGGATCGCCCAGCCGACGAGCACGAGGAAGAACTGGTTGCCCGTGAACAGGTTGAAGAAGTATCGCTCGGTCGTCGAGAACGGGCTGAGGTCGTAGAACGTGCCGCTGAATCCCGTGAGACCGTCGGACGAGCCGGTCAGCCAGTCGAAGCGAGGCGACCGGGCCACGATGCGGAAGATCTCGGCGACGGCAATGGTCACGATCGCGAGGTAGTCCGCTCGCAATCGGAGCGTCGGTATACCCATGATCAGCGCGAAGATCACCGGGAACACCACCACCGCCATGAACACGCCGACCCAGAACAACGTGGTCTCCGACATGTTCAGCCCGGTGTTCTCGTTCAATCGAGGGCCGATCGTGGCGACCATCATCGCCAGGCCATAGGCGCCGGCCGCCATGAACACGGCCTGACCGAAGTTGAGCAGCCCGGTGTAGCCGAAGTGCAGGTTGAGCCCGATGGCGGCCAAGGCGAACACGATGAAACGTTCGCCGATGAGGCCTCGGAACAGGCTCTCGATGATTGCTTGATAGTCCATGTCGACCCCTTATCCGATTCGTTCCGCTCGTCCGAGCAAACCCTGCGGTCTGATCAGGAGGATGAGGATCAGTGCGACGAGCGCACCGACGTTCTTCATGTCGCCCGGCAGGATGAGTGTCGAGAGCTGGATGAACAACCCGGCGATGATGCTGCCGAGCAAGGCGCCGTACGCCGTGCCCAAGCCGCCGAGGGTCACGCCGGCGAACATCAGGAGCAGCAGCCGGAAGCCCATCTCCCAGTTGACGTTCTCGGTGAGACCGAATGCCACACCGCCGAGCCCGGCCAATGCCGAACCGACGATCCACACGAGGCGAATCACCTTCTCGACGTCGATCCCGGACGATTCGGCCAGGTCGCGGTTGTCGGCGACCGCACGCATCGCCTTACCGGCACGAGTCTTCTGCAGGGCGAGACCCACGCCGACCAGGATCAGGGTCGTGAACACCATGATGAACAGATCCTTGCGGAGGATCGAGAAGATGCCGAAGTCGATCGGCTCACCGATCCGGAAATCTCGGTAGAAGCCCGCTCGTCCACCGAACTGGTACAGCAGGATGTAGCGAATGAAGATCGAGAAGCCGATCGACACGACGAGCGCAGCGATCAGGCTCGCACCACGTTTTCGGAGTGGTTTCCAGACGGCTTCGTTGAACACGTAGCCGAGTCCGCCGGTGACGAGCACCGCCACGACGGCACCGAACGCGAGCGATGTCATCCAGGTGCCGAGCCAGTCGATGTGCCACGTCACGTTGAACAGGTAGGCGACCATCGCACCGATCGTGACCATCTCACCATGGGCGAAGTTGGTCAGGCCGGTCGTGCCGTAGATCAACGAGAGGCCGATCGCACAGATCGCGATGATCAGCCCGAGTTTGAGACCGTCGACGGTGAGCTGGGCGACACGGTTGGTGTTGTTGGTGCTCGCCGAGCGTTCGCCGAGTGGAAACAAGGTGTTCTTGTTCGTGTTGGTCTGGACCTCGACGTCTTCCAACGGGTTCTTGTCGGGGTTGCGCAGCGAGTTGCCCTCGGGCAGCGTGTCGACGATCAACTCGACCGAGTACAGACCAGGGCCCGGGAGGTCGACCCGCCAGTTGCCCTCGGCATCGGACACTGCGGTGCCGACCTCGTTGCCGTCGGCATCGCGCACGATGAAGCTGACACCCTCGAGGAGCACCTGCTCGCCGTCCGCATCCTTCGTCTGCAGCGTTCCGCCGATCGACTCGCTCGCACCATCGCCGCCGGCGTCGTCCTCTTGTGCAAGCGCCGCGACCGCCGGCTGCAGCGAGCCCGAGCAGTGCCACGACGGCACCGAGGATGAAGCGGAGCCACAGAGGCCGTGCCGTTGGTGTCGGGTTTGTGGAGCGCACGAGCCGGTACTCTAGACGTTCGTCACACCTGCACCGAATACACGCGCGGTTTCGACGTGTTCGGTCGGGGTCACGACACCATGATCGGCGGCCTCGAGCCCGGACAGCGCAAGGCGAATCGTGGCGACCCACAGCAACGTCGCACCGGCGATGTGGAGACCGACGAGGACCTCGGGAACCCCGGTGAAGTACTGCGCGTATCCGATGCCACCCTGCGCGATCGCCACGAACAGCCACGACGACATCGACGCCTGCAGTGGCTTGAAACGTCGAGCGACCGTCAAGGCCAGCAGTACACCGAACGCGACTGCGAGGATGACGGTCGACGCTGTGGATTCGCGCGACCGTGCCGATGTCGAACCCGTACCGACGGACGTCCTCTTCACCCGCGTGCGGACCGGCGCCGGTGACGACGGTGCCGGTTGCCAGCGCGGCGACGGTGAAGGCGACGACGCCGAGTACTCGACGCTGCAGCGGATTCGAGAACGACGCTCGTCGCCAGGGGATCGGCCGATCGGACGCCGATCGGACGGCGATCAGCCCGAAGGCGATCGAGACCATCGCCAGCAGGAAATGGGACTGGACGAGGAAGGGATGCAGGTCGCCGAGGACCGCCAGCCCGCCGACGACACCGTTCGCAAGGACCGAGACGAGCACGCCGATGGCGGGCCACCGCACCCCCTTCCCGCGGGGCGCAGCTCGGAATCCGGCGATGACGAGCAGCACGGTCGGTATGCCGATCACCCCGCTGAGCAGGCGGTTCAGCTGCTCGATCGCCGCATGTCCGCTCGACACGTCGATGAACCGCTCGCTGTTGCAGTTCGGCCAATCGTCGCAGCCGAGCCCGCTCCCGGTCAGGCGTACCACTCCCCCGGCCACCACCAGGACACAGATCCCGATCGTCGTGACGATGGCCAACTGTCGGTACCGGGTGAGCGTCATCACCCCAGAAGGTTACGACTACCGTCGGCTGGGTGCTGAGTTCGTTCGACGACTTTCCGATCCATCAGACGTCACATCCGGTCGCCCGCACCGGATCGAGCGATCTCAACCACTACGACCGGTACTTCTTCAACGGCTACACCCGTGACACGCGCCTCTACTTCGCCGCGGCGATGGGTCTCTACCCGAACCGTCACGTCGCTGATGCATCGTTCAGTGTCGTGGTCGACGGCGGCACCGCCGACGCCCGCCAGATCAACGTCCACGCATCCCGCCGGGCCCCGACCGACCGCGGCGACGCCAACCGGGTCGGGCCGATCGAGGTGGAGGTGCTCGAGCCGCTCAGTGCGCTCCAGGTGACGGTGGAAGCACCGGAGCACGGAATCCGCTGCGCGCTCACGTTCGTTCGCCGCTCGGCACCGATCGAGGAGCCGCACTTCTTCCACCAGGTCGGCCAGCGCGTCGTGATGGATTCGACGCGGATGACCCAGTTCGGCGACTGGGAGGGCTGGATCGAGATCGACGGTGAGCTCAACGAGCTCGCCCCTGGCGAGACGCTCGGTTCACGGGATCGCTCGTGGGGGGTCCGTACGGTCGGCGAACGGGCGCCCGTCGGGGCACCCGTCGCGGATCCGCAGTACTTCTGGCTCTGGGCACCGATCAACTTCGAAGGCTTCTCGACCCACTTCGACGTCAACGAGCACTTCGACGGTCGCCGCTGGCACGATTCCGGCTTCGTGTCGCTCGTTCCAACCGGCTCGAACGGGCCCGAGCCTGCCGAAGCGATGCGGACGGTCGACTACCGGGTCGCATGGCGCCCGGGCACCCGTGCCGCAGCGTCGTTCGAACTCGACTTGGTTCCGTGGACCGGCGAACCCACCACGTTGGTGCTCGAGCCGCTGTTCGACTTCCACATGATGGGGCTCGGGTACACCCACCCCGAATGGGGCCACGGCGTGTGGAAGGGCGAACTCGAGGTCGGTGGCGACCGTTGGGACCTGCCGGTCGCCGATCCGACCGCACCACACCACGTCCACATCCAGACGCTCGTCAAGGCGACCACGTCCGGCGCGGTCGGGATCCATGAGGGCCTGGGTGTTCTGGAGCAGTTCGTCGTCGGCCGCCACGATCCGAGCGGGCTCACCGGGCTCTTCGACGGCGCCTGACGAACCAGCCGGTCCGGGATCAGGTGTGCCGGATCGACATCCCCCCGTCGACCGGGATGTGTGCGCCATTGACGAAACTCGATGCCGGCAGACACAGGTTGAGCGTCATCTGGGCGACCTCTTCCGGGTCGCCGTAGCGCCGGAGTGGCACCCGACGGCGGGCGTACTTCTCCTTCGATTCGTCGTCGATCCCCGCCGTCATCGCCGTGGCGATCGGACCCGGGCAGATCGCGTTCACCGTCACGCCGTGGCGGCCGAGCTCGACAGCGAGCGACTGGGTGAGTCCGATGACACCAGCCTTGGTCGCCGCGTACGCTGCGAGCCCCGCAGTGCTCACCAGCGCCTCGGTCGAGGCGATGTTGACGATGCGGCCCGCCGGCGACTCCATCAGGTGCGGGAGGGCGACGCGGACGAGGCGAGCGTGCGCCGTGAGGTTGACGTCGACGGTCTGGGCCCAGCTCGACTCGAACTCGTCGGCGTCCTGGAACGGCGAGTTGATCACCGAGACGCCCGCGTTGTTGACGACGATGTCGAGTCGTCCGGCCCACTCGACCGTGCGGGCGACCAGCCGTTCGAGCTGCGCCCCATCGGCAACGTCGGTGACGACACCGAGCACGGCATCCGCGCCGTGGACGGCGCGGATCTCGTCGACCACTGCGTCGACGCGGTCCTGGCCGAGATCGGCCACGACGACGCGTGCCCCCTCGTCGGCGAACAGGTGGGCCGTGGCTCGACCCATACCACTGGCTGCACCGGTGATGATCGCGACGTGACCGTCGATCGAACGCGACAGCGAGGTCAGGCGCTCCAACGCTGCGACCCGCCCATGCCGTACTGCTTGAGGACCAGCGCACGCGTCGGCGTGATCGCAAGGAACGCCGTGTCGGGCGAATTGTCGGGGCCTCCCGGCGCGAACACGTTCAGGTCGTAGTCGAACACGCCGTCCCACAGACGACGCTTCGTCTCCAGGTCGTCGAACAGCTCGCCGGTCCCCCACACCTCCACACCGTCACCGTTCTCGGTGACCTGCCAGTGAATGGCCACCTTCGGGTTGTCGGCGACGTTCTTCGCCTTGACCGAGGTCGTGCCGACCATGGTCCACAGGGTCTCGCCGTCCCAGCACGGGTGCACGGGCACCACATCGGGTTCACCATCGGCGCCGACCGTGGCGATGTGCGCCCACGGGCTCAGTTGGGCGGCGAAGGCCTTGACATCGTCGAGTGTGCAGTCATCGCTCATCTCGACGACCGTAGTCGCGCGCTGGTGGGCGCTGGATCACCGCACGCACGCCGGGTCAGTGCCCATTCGATTCCAATCGCGCGACGGCCGCTGCGAGATCGCCCACGACGTGATCCGGATCCACCGCGGCGGCTGCAAGTGCTGCCTCCGTGAACTTCCCTGTTCGAACGAGGCAACCGACCATCCCCATGGCCTGGGCTCCGCCGACATCGTTGACGACGTCATCACCGATCATCATCACCTCGTCGGGTTGCAGCTCGACTCCCACCTCGTCACCGAGCGCGTCGAGCGCGGCGAGGAAGAAGTCCGGCGAGGGCTTGCCGATGACCGTCGCTTCCGTGCCCGTAGCTGCTTCGAGCGCCATCACATACGCACCCGTGTCGAGTTCCATTCCTCGAGTGGTGCGCCACGTGAGGTTGCGGTGCATCGCCACGAATGACGCTCCCCCGAGCAGCAGGTTGAATGCACGGTTGAGCTGCTCGTGTGTGTACGCGAGCCCGGCACCGCCGAGGACGACGACATCGGCATCGTCCTCCTCCCCGACGATGTCGATACCAGTGAGGTCATCCTCGAGATCGCCGGTCGAGAGCAGGAACACCCGAGCCCCTGGGTGCTGCGTTCGTAGGTGCACCGCCGTTGCGAGCGGCGCAGTCAGGATGTCCTCGGACGTCACTGCGAAACCGGCGGTGACGAGGCGATCGGCAACACCGGACCGGGTCAGCGAGGTGGTGTTCGTCGCAAGACGAAGCGGGGTGGCACGTCGCCGGAGCTCGGAGAACGCATCCAACGAGCCGGGGACATCGATGGTGTCCTGACGATCGGCTGGGATTCTCGCGCGCGTCGTGGACGATGTCAGGCGCGGAGCGCTCGCCACTGCCGGCCGCCGGTCCGACACCGGTCGCCATGACATCTCGACTGGTGTAGCTTCGCTCGGGTGGGTGCCTTCAGGCAGCACCGTGACGCGGGAGGAAGCGATGATTCGGACCGAATGGATGGTGACCGTCCCCGCGAGGTCGCCACGATGACGTCCGTGAGCACACTGCTCGACGGCGGGGAGCGCCGCAATGTCTCCGTCCTGGTGATCGACCTCGTCGGGTCGACCGCGCTGTCGAGTCGACTGGATCCTGAGGACTTCGGCGAACTCTTTCAGCGTGTGGCTCTGCTCTGGGAACAGGCGGTCGACGAGGTCGAGGGCCACATCCTCAAATGGACCGGCGACGGTGTGATCGCGCTGTTCGGATTTCCCAACGTGCACGACAACGATGCGTCCCACGGCGTCGCGGCCGGACTCGCACGCGATCGAACTGACGAACGGGGCTCGCGAGATCGACGACTCGATCCCCGACATCCGCGTTGCGATGCACACCGGGCTCGCACTCGTCAGCCAGGTGGGGACCGGCCCGGCGGCCCAGATCGACATCGCGGGTGACACGCCCGCCATCGCAGTCCGCATCGAAGCGAAGGCCCCCCGCAATTCACTCGTCGTGAGTTCGGTCTCCGCCGGCCTGATCGATGCAGACTTCGAACTCGTACCGCTCGGCGTGGAGTCGCTCAAGGGATTCGACGAGCCGGTGGAGCTGTTTCGGGTTGCCGGCCGACGGCATCGACCGGTCGAGTCGCCACCGACCAGGATGATCGGGCGGAAACGTGAGCTCTCCGAGTTGACCGATGCATGGGACGCGGTCACCTCGGGACGACCTCGGTCCGTACTCCTCCAGGGCGACGCCGGTGTGGGTAAGTCCCATCTGGTGGCAGAATTCGCGGCTCGACTCCGTTCGAACGGCTCCGATGTCATGATGCTGCGCTGCTCGGAGTTGATGGGAACGACCGCGCTGTACCCCGTGATTCAACTCGTACGGACGGCGTTCGACTGGAAGCCCGGTGAGCCCACGACCGGTATTCGCGAGCAGCTCGCTGCACAATTCGACGACCTCGGCATCTCGCTCGGCGCGGCGCTGGTCGGACAAGCCATCGGGGTCGCGGTCGAGCACGGTGATCCGACCCTCGCCCTCGACCCGGCTCGGCGACGGGCGTCGGTCATGCAGGTCTTCCAGGCGTGGATCGCGAACCGGGCTCGACGGTCTCCGTTCTGTCTCGTGGTCGAAGATCTTCACTGGGCCGACCCGTCGACGATCGAACTCGTCCAACCGCTCATCGAGAACCGGGAACAACTCCCGTTCCTCGTGGTCGCCACGACCCGCCCGACCGACAGCAACCGAATCGCCGCTGCGCCGGTGCTCGAACTCGATCCCCTCAGCGTCGACGAGGCGATCGAACTCGTCGAGGAGATCACCGACGGGAAGCTGTCGAACGGGATCGTGGAACAGATCCTCAACCGCAGTGACCAGATCCCGCTGTTCATCGGCGAACTCGCTCGAACCGCCATCGCGCTCGAACGCGACGACCCACACTCCACACGGAGAATCGGCACCGAGCTCCCGCTCTCCCTGAGCGACAACCTGATGACACGACTCGAGAAACTCGGTAGCAGTCGGACGGTCGCCGCGATCGCCGCGACGATCGGCCGCACCTTCGGCACCGACCTGCTCCAGGAGGTCGTGGGACCAGAGCACCCGGTGGCCGAGGATCTCGCCCGTATGGTGGATGCAGGCGTGCTCGTCCAGGCCCCGGGTGGCCACGGCCACGAGAACTACACGTTCGCCCACACGCTCGTCCGTGAGGCGGCGTACAACTCGGCGACGCGTCGCACCCGCCACGATTGGCACAGCTCGATCGCCGACTCGTTGAGCCGAGAACCCGACACCTACGAGCCGTCGTTGTTGGCTCACCACCTCACCGAGGCCGAACGTTTCGATGAAGCGATTGCGATGTGGGAGACCACCGCGCGTTCGGATTTCGCCGCCGCGTCGTACGACGAGAGCATCGCGAACTTCTCTCGCGGGCTGGCACTGCTCGACCGCGCCGATCCGGCGACAGCTCAGCTCGCGGAGTTCTCGTTGCAGCTCGGAATCGGACTGGCGTTCGCCACGCGACTCGGCTACACCTCGGTCGAGGCGGAGCAGGCGTACCACCGGGCCAACGAGCTGGCGCGTGATCTCAGCGGACCTGAGGGATTCCCCGCAGTACTTGGCCTGTGGGCGTATTACCAGGTGCGTAGCGACGCACAGCAGCGTCTCGCGCTCGGCGAGCGCGCCCACGCGCTCGCCACCCTGACGAGCGACCCGGCCATCCGACTCGAGGGGATCTCGGCCCTCAGCACGACCTTGGCCTTCGGAGGTGACATGGACCGCGCGACCACGTTGATCAACGAAGGACTCGACCTCTTCGAGCACCACCGCGACCGCGACCTGGACTTCTTCATGCCGCAGCATCCGGTCGCCGGCTTCTGCGGCATCGGCGCACCGCTGGCGTGGAGTCGCGGCGACTTCGAGGCGGCCTGGGCGCTCCACGAGCGCTGCGTCGACTACGCCGAGAATCCGACAGGGGTGCTCGGTCCGTTCACGTCGGCCTACGCCCACACCTTCTCTGCATGGTTTTGCGGAGGACGCGGTGACTACAAGGGTGTCGCGGAGCATGCCAAGTCTGCAATGGCCGTCGCCGACGAGCACGGTTTCATGGTGTGGCTCGGTGCGGCGTTCCCGCACCTGGGTATCGCCACCGCGATGCTGGGCGACCCGAGCGCCGGCATCGAGATGATCGAGGAGGGGCTCGCCGGTTGGCGGGCGGCTGGTTCGGCACTGTTCGTCAGCTACTACGAGCACGGCCTCGCACTGGCCTACGAGCGAGCGGGTGACCCGGTCGAAGCGCTGCGATCGGTCGGGGCGGGCATCGACCACGCCGAACGCCACAACGAGCACTTTTACGTGGCTGAGCTCCATCGCCTCCGGGCGCGACTGCACGACCACCTCGGCGACACCGAGCTCGGTTCCACGAAACGGCGGCTTGCCGCTTCGATTGCGAACAGCCAGGGAGCCTGGCTGTTCGAGCTCCGGGCGCTCGTCGATCTGGTCGAGAGCGGGACGAGCACGCCTGACGAGCGTGTACGTCTGAGCGAGATCGCGTCCGAAATGGTTGCGAGTACTCCAACGGCCGACCGCCGCGACGACGCGGTCGCACGCGCCCTTCACCTGGTCGAGGAGATTCACTGATGGCCCTGCAACACAGCACCATGCCGCACTACATCGAGCGGGGCGGCGAAGTCGTGTACGCGCCGCCCGGCATTGCAACGGGTGTGCGGATGTATGCCTTCCTCCTCACGGGCGACATGAGGCACCTGCAGCAGATGTACGACCGCTATCTGAACGGACCCTGTGGCGGGCTCGTCGAGTACGAACCGGCCGGACCGCTCGTCGTGCTGAACTTCACCACGCTCAATCACGTTGGCGCCCTGACCCCACCCGACAGCCAACGCGGGTACTTCCTCGAGAACGAGGTGGCGATCTGGTCGCTCGGCTACGACTCGCGACACGAGCGGTACTCGACGTTCGTGCCGTACATGTTCGTCGACCAGGGGTCGGCGATGGCGATGGGTCGCGAGGTCTACGGCTTCCCGAAACAGCTCGGCGTGGTCACGCTGCCCGGACCCGACGACCGCCCTGACGCATTCCTGCTCGAGACCCCCGGCGTGGCGACATGGGGGCCGAACGAACAGTTCACGCCGCAACCACTGATCACCATCACCCAGACCGATGTCGGTGCTCCGAACTATCAGCACGACTTCTCCTCGCAGGCGCACCTCGTCGCCGAACTCGCCGCGGTCATCGCCCAGGATCCCGGGGTCACAGGCGTGATGGGTGGGGGTGGTGCAGCGGCCGACATCGATCACGCTGCCCGCGCAGCCGAACTCCTCGCGAGCGAGACCCTGCCGATGGTCTTCCTCAAGCAGATTCGCGATGCCCGCACGCCGTTGTTCGCGTGTTTCCAGGCGATTCATGCCGCCGACTTCGTGGTCACGGGGTATCGCGGTGCGGGCCACCTCCCCGGGCGCTACAGCATCGACATCAAAGATCTCGCGAACGAACCGATCCGCCGCGACCTCGGCCTCCCCGACGGTCCGTTGACCCCGGTCGGTGCGTTCTGGGTCGACTTCGACTTCACACTCTCGGTGGGCGACGAGATCTGGCGTGCCGCCGTTCCTCCCACCGTCGTCGCCCGGCCCTCGGAGACGAACCGGTGACGTTCACCGTGACGCCCGAAAGCTCCGGCGGTGCACCGATCAAAGTTGCGGTACTGGGCGGTGGCGTGGGAGCGATCACTGCAGCGTTCGACCTCACCCGCCCGGAATTCGATGGTCGTTACGAGGTCACCGTGTACCAGATGGGCTGGCGACTCGGCGGGAAAGGAGCCTCCGGCCGCGGCATGCACGACCGGATCGAGGAGCACGGTCTGCATCTGTGGTTCGGGTTCTACGAGAATGCGTTTCGGCTGATGCGCGAGTGTTACGACGAACTCGACCGCGACCTCGATGCTCCCCTGGCACGCGTCGACGATGCGTTCCGACCCGCTGCACGCTTCGGCGTCACGGAACATCGTCTCGACCGCTGGTCGAGCTGGGTGAACTGGTTTCCCGACGCCGACGGTGCTCCCGGCGTCGACCATGACGGCAGTCCGTCACCCGGCGTCGCGCACTACATCGAACAGCTCCTCGAACTGGGGGTGATGGTGATGCGGGGCCTGCTGACCGTCGATGGCGACCACGTTCGCGTCAGGACGGCCGACCCCTCGAGCGACGACGCACACGTCGACGACGAGTCGCGCGGTTCGGTTCGTGTCGTGATCCCCCCGACCGAGGCGGACCTGTCGACCTTGGTCGGCGCCACACGCCGTCGCGTGGACCAGGTCGCGTCCGTCATGGACGAACTCGAGTTGTCCCTCCTCGTGGCCGCCTACGAGACCGCCGCCACGATCGAATCGGTCCTCGACTGGGTCGGGACCGGCGGGTCCAGAGTCGTCGGTCTGCTCGACCAGTTCGTCGACGGACTCGAGGACCGCATGGCCGCGACGCTGGAGAGCGAGGAGGCCGGCCGTCGCGTACTCGAGATGGTCGACCTCGCCGCGACGATCGTGCGGGGACTGGTCACCGATGGAGTCGTGGCTCATCCCGACGGTTTCGCTGCGCTGGATCACTACGACCTCCGTGACTGGTTGTTGCTGCACGGCGCACGGCGAAGCACGGTGGAGGGGGGTGTCGTGCGGGGCATCTACGACCTCGTGTTCGCCTATCGCGACGGTCGCGCGGATCGCCCGTCGTTTGCCGCAGGTCAGGCGCTGCGCGGATCGTTTCGGATGTTCTTCGGCTATCGGGGTTCGTTTGCGTACCGGATGCAGGCCGGGATGGGCGACACCGTGTTCTCTCCGTACTACGAGGTGCTCAAGTCGCGTGGGGTCCAGTTCGAGTTCTTTCACCGCGTCACCGACCTCAAGCCGTCCGCCGATGGTCAACGGATCGATGAAATCGTGCTCGAACGGCAGGCGACCGTGCCTGACGGCGAGTACGACCCACTGATCACCGTCAAGGGGCTGCCGTGCTGGCCGGCCGAGCCGAAGTGGAACCTGCTCGCCGAGGTACCGACCGACGATCACGGCCAACGCCCGAACTTCGAGCTGACACCGCACCGGTCGGTGCCCGAGCAGTCGCTGGTCTCCCTCGAGGCGGGAGCACATTTCGACCGTGTCGTGTTCGGGCTGTCGCTCGGCTCGGTTCCGATCGTCTGCCGGGAGGTGCTCGCCCAGAAGAGCGAATGGCGAGCGATGGTCGAGCACGTGGGCACGGTGCAGACCCAGGCGCTGCAGATCTGGCTGAAGGAATCGACTGGCCAACTGGGTGGCGATCCGGACGGCCCCGTCATCTCGGGGTTCGTCGAACCGTTCGACACGTGGGCCGACATGACGCACCTCATCGACCGCGAGAGTTGGACGAGCGACGACACGCCCGCGAGCCTCCACTACTTCTGCAGTGCGATGAGCGAGCCGCCCGCGGCCGCCGCGACTGCAGACGACGATGACGTCGGCACTCGGGAGCACGACCGGGCGCTGTCCAACTCCCATCGATTCCTCGACTACCACATTGCACATTTCCTTCCCTTGAGCGTGCAGGCGTATCCGGCCGAATTCCGCTGGGACCTGCTCGTCGACGACGATGCCGAGGCAACCGGAAGCGACCGGCTCGCCTCCCAGTACGTCCGCGCCAACTGGGCGCCCTCGGAGCGATACGTGCAGTCCCTCCCCGGAACCGACAAGTACCGCCTCAAGCCCGGTGACAGTGGCTACGACAATCTCGTCCTCGCCGGGGACTGGACCGACTGCGGCTTCAACGTGGGGTGCGTCGAGTCGGCAACGATGTCGGGTCTCCTCGCCGCACGGGCGATCACGGGCGACGACGCCGACGACATCGTCGGATACGACCATCCCTGATGACGTCCTTCCGTTCATACGAACCACATGAGTAGGAATCCACGATGAGCAACGAGAGCAACAAGAAGACGAAGAAGAAGCACAAGCAGGCCCACGAGCCGGTGTCGGCGAAAAAGGGGTCGAAGGGCACGTCGCGCGACGGCGATGCCGCGACGAAGGTGGCTGAGCTGGCCCGGGAGAGTCTCGAAACCGCCGGCATGGTCGCACGGACGGGCGTCACCGCAGCGACCGATGCCGTCGAAGCGGCGACCGCAGTGCTGGAGGAGGTGCTGGCGGGCTTCGACACCGTGACCAAACGAGTGTCGTCGGTGGCTGCGAAGTCGGTCGACGCCTACAGCCCTCAGCCCAAAGCGTCCGACGCGAAGGACGAAGCCGGGCAAGAACGCGCGAACGCAGACGGCACCGACCAGCTGGTCGGGCAGGTACTCGATCTGGCACAGCACGTCGTGAAGATCGCGGCCGATGCATCGGCTCGACTCCTCGAAGTCGGGGTCGGTCCGATCGAGAGCTTCGTCGATCCCGACACGCACAGTCGACACGAACCACGCCTCACGCTCAAGCCGGTCCGCGACGGCCACACCACGCGTGGCACGTTCAGTCTGGACAACACGTCCGCACACGAATCGCCGATCAGGCTCGTGCTGACGAACCCGCTCGCCAGCATGCGCGGCACCATTCCGGTCAACCGAGTGATCTTCTCCCCCAATCCGGCGAACGTCCCCGACAACGGTTCGATCGACGTCACCGTCGAGGTGAAGGTGCCATCGTCGACGCCATCAGGGCGCTATCTCGGAATCGTCCGTTCCGATGAGGTCGCGGACCTCACGCTGATCCTCGCGGTGGACGTCATCTGACCATTCACTCCGAACTCGTCGCCGAGTCGCTCGAACGCTACGGCACCCTGACCCGCGATCGTCTGGTCGAGTTCCTGCCTGCGCGCGAGCCTCGACATCACCTGTACGACCTCGTCACCGACTATCCACTTCGGCCCAGCAAGATGCTGCGGGCGGCAATCTGTCTCGCGTCGTGCCGTGCGCACGGTGGCAGCATCGACGACGCGCTGGACTCAGCGGTTGCGATCGAACTCCTCCACAACGCCTTCATGATTCACGACGACATCGAGGACGACAGTTTCATTCGCCGGGGTCGGCCCACACTCCACGCCGAACACGGTGTCCCGATCGCGCTCAACGTGGGCGATGCACTCAGCTTCCTCAGCCTCGGTCCGCTGCTCGACAACGCGCATCGTCTCGGGCACGAGATCGCGTGGATGATCATGCACGAGTTCTTCGAGGTGGTCGCGCGCACGATCGAGGGCCAGGCCATCGAACTCGGCTGGATGCGTGACCACATCTTCGACCTCGACGAACGCGATTACCTCCAGATGGTGCTGCTCAAGACGTGTTGGTACACGACCATCCTCCCGTGTCGGGTCGGAAAGCTCGCCGCGACCGGTTCGGTCGGCGCTGACGACCATGTCCGGTTCGGGACCTACTTCGGAACGTCGTTCCAGATCCGCGACGACGTGCTGAACCTCGATGGCGATCTGAGCGAATACGGCAAGGAGATCGGCGGCGACATCCGCGAAGGAAAGCGGACGATGATGCTGCTCCACCTCCTCGACGTGTGTTCCGACTCCGAACGCAGTGAAGTGCTGGATCTGTATCAGCGACCTCGGGAAGATCGAGGCGACGTCGAGGTGCGGCGCGTGATCGAGCTGATGCGTTCCCACGGCTCCCTCGCGCATGCGGTGGCCAGTTCGAACGGCCTCGCGGGCGCTGCGCTCGCGCAGTTCGACGAGGAGTTCGGGCACCTCCCCGACTCCGACGACACGCGATTCCTCCGCGAACTCGTGGTACATCTCGCCGGTCGCGTGCGATGACCGAGGCCGCGTGCCCCCTCGTCGGTGAAGGTCTCGGCAGTCCCTCACACCTCGACACCGTCGCCGTTCGCGCTCACCTGCCAATGGACGGCCACCTTCGGATTGTCGGCGATGTCCTTGGCCTTGACGGACGTCGTGCCGGCCATGGTCCAGAGGGTCTCGCCGTCCCAACACGGGTGCACGGGCACCACGTCGGGTTCACCATCGGCGCCGACCGTGGCGATGTGCGCCCACGGGCTCAGTTGGCAAGCAAACGCCTTGACGTCGTCGAGTGTGCAGTCATCGCTCGTCTCGACGACCGGAGTAGCGCGCTGGCGGCCGCTGGATCACCCCACGCGGCCTGATCAGCCGTATCCGACGATGTCGAGGGCGAAGTCGGCCTCACGAATCGTGAACACACACACCGAACCCGTCGCCGACAACTTCACCGTCGTCGAGTTCGCAATCGTCACCCCCGGCAAGAAGTTCAACGTCGACGCATTCGGCGGCTCCGCCGTACACGGGAACAAGGTCGCATACCCCTTCGCACCCGGATTGATCACCGTCATGTTCAACAACGCAGCCTCAGCACCATCAGGCACCCCACCACGCCCCGCAATCGGCACCTCGACCACCTGACCAGCACCCAACCGACCAGTCCCCTGCGACACCCCATCAATCGTCGAACCCACCCCACGCGTCTCCAACAACCGCACCGGCGTCACCGCACCGACATCAGAACCCGCCGGCACGTATCCGACGATGTCGAGGGCGAAGTCGGCCTCACGAATCGTGAACACACACACCGAACCCGTCGCCGACAACTTCACCGTCGTCGAGTTCGCAATCGTCACCCCCGGCAAGAAGTTCAACGTCGACGCATTCGGCGGCTCCGCCGTACACGGGAACAAGGTCGCATACCCCTTCGCACCCGGATTGATCACCGTCATGTTCAACAACGCAGCCTCAGCACCATCAGGCACCCCACCACGCCCCGCAATCGGCACCTCGACCACCTGACCAGCACCCAACCGACCAGTCCCCTGCGACACCCCATCAATCGTCGAACCCACCCCACGCGTCTCCAACAACCGCACCGGCGTCACCGCACCGACATCAGAACCCGCCGGCACGTATCCGACGATGTCGAGGGCGAAGTCGGCCTCACGAATCGTGAACACACACACCGAACCCGTCGCCGACAACTTCACCGTCGTCGAGTTCGCAATCGTCACCCCCGGCAAGAAGTTCAACGTCGACGCATTCGGCGGCTCCGCCGTACACGGGAACAAGGTCGCATACCCCTTCGCACCCGGATTGATCACCGTCATGTTCAACAACGCAGCCTCAGCACCATCAGGCACCCCACCACGCCCCGCAATCGGCACCTCGACCACCTGACCAGCACCCAACCGACCAGTCCCCTGCGACACCCCATCAATCGTCGAACCCACCCCACGCGTCTCCAACAACCGCACCGGGTTGACGGTCGCCAGGGATTGCGGGCGCACCGGCGGCTCGACCGTCGCGCACTCGATCGTGATCGACACGGTTGCGGGGTCGGACGTCAAACTGCCGTCCGACGCTCGATACGTGAAGGAGTCGGCCCCGCACTGGCCTGCCGAGGCCGTGTAGCGGATCGCACCGCTTGCCAAGCCGACCGCAGCGCCCTTCGAGGGCTGGGTCACGATGATCGACGCCGTCAACGTGCTGTCGACGTCGGTGTCGTTGCCGAGCACGTCGATCGACACCGGCGTCGTGCCGGTCGCGGTCACCGTGTCGTTCACGGCCACAGGAGCGTCGTTGACCGGCGTGACCGTGATCGTCACTGTGGCCGTGTCACACAGTTCGGTGAGGTCGCAGATCTCGTACGTGAACGAGTCGGTGCCGTTCGTGTCACCGAACGGGGTGTATCGAATCAGTTCGCCGACCACGAGCGCCACGCCCGCCGACGGGCCTGGGTCGATCGACAGCGTTGTTCGATCGATGTCGCCGTCGGAGTCCGAGTCGTTGGCCAGCACGTCGATCAGCACCGAGGCATCCTCATCGACGGTCGCTTCATCGACCTCTGCCAAGGGTGCTACCGCGCTCTCATCCCGCACCGAGATCAGAACGTCAATCGGCTCCGACACCCCGACGGGCGAGACGATCCGGTATTGGAACGAGTCATCTCCGACGAAGTCTGGTCCCGACTCGTAGGTGAACGACCCTTCGGCGGTGAGCGAGATCCGTCCGACAGACGGACCTGCGACAAGGGAAGCGAAGGAACCTGCATCGCCATCAACGTCGTTCGCAAGCACGCCCTCCGGCGATGCCACCGACAGTGCCGTGCCTTTGCCAACCACATACGAGTCGGGGGATCCAGTGACCGTGATTGCGGGATCAGAGACGAGGATACGGACAGTTCTCGTTGCGGAAAGTCCGCTGTCATCCACAACCGTGAGACGTGCGGTATAGGTGCCGGCGATCGAATAGACGTGTGAAGCGGTCACTCCCTCGCCGAGAGCTCCGTCGCCGAAGTCCCACGAGTAGCCGACGATCTCACCATCGGGATCCGCGGAGAAGCCGCCGCCGAAGTCCACCGCGAGGGGGGCCGGGCCGAACGTCGCAGACGTCGAAATCCCTGCAAATGGAGCGAGCGCCTCCGCAAGCGGGACTGTCAATCCGTCTTTGTCTCGCGTGACCGCTTCAAGCGTGTAGGGCTCACCTTCAGCAGCGACGTCGGCACCGAACAACTCCACTCGCCAGAGCCCGGGCTCTGCGTCAACGACCTCGTAGCGCTCGAACGTCGGACCGACGACATGGACGACATCCTCGGCGCTGGTCGTGCGGCCGATGGTCCGACCGGACGGCGATTCCAGCGTCATCACGATGTCGCTGCCCGGCCAGGATGTGTTGAGGATCAGATTCCCGCCGCGGATCTTCCAGAACAGAATGTCATTGACGATTCGCTCGCCCTGCTGGATGACGCTGTCGTTGGGGGATGGTTCTTCCGGTGTGCCGTTGAGAACCTCATTGATCCTCACGGCGTAGCCCTCTTCCTGGCCGGTCAGGGTCGGATGGAACGACTCATCGTTGAGTGGAGGGAAGTTTCGAACATCTGCGGTCAGGTGAACCGGGTTGAGCCAAGCCCCCTCGCTTCCACAGATTTCGTGATTGTCGAAACGGTCTCGGACATCCACGAATTCTGCACCGAACTCGCCCACGGCGATGTCACGAATCGTCTCGTTCAGTTCGTCGTTGTAGAGGTTCAGCGTGTTCATTTCACCAGCGAACGCGGTGAGTGTTCCGCAGCTCTGCTCGTACGCGCTATCCGGAAAGAGGTGCGGATAGCCGACAACGAGAAGCCGAGCATTGAATGTTTGTCGGCGAATCTCACGTAGGGCCCGCCTGAGATCGCTTCGGAACACCGCCAACTCCTCGTCAACAGTGTCCCGATGGGCCGGGTTACCCGGAACCGTTTGACACAGGACAGTGAGTGCACAGCTCGTCAGGACATCGACGAAGCCGACATCGTTGCCGCCGATTGACATCGTGACGAGGTCGACGTTGTGGTTGATCGACGTGGAGTCGCCAGTTCCATTCACCCGCGCGATGCCCTCGAGCTGTGGGTGATTGTCGTACAGCGCGTCGGGGTCATACGTCGGGTCGTTGTTCTCATCTCGGTTCTGATCGAGATCCGTGACGTTCACCGAGACGGCGCCCGAGCACGCCCAATTCATCCACGTCACACCATCTGCCCTTCGGACGTTGGCGTCCGATCCGTACTTGTTCTCTCCCGGCCAATTTCCGTCGTGTACGGGGCTGATTCCAGTCCCGTTCGAGGCGATCTTGTAAAGGCTGTCATCGAACTGCGCCGGTTGTACCAGCGTGTGATAGCCGCGGCTCGAGCGATGGCACCGATTGTCGAATCCCGGGAGGCCACTGCGATCTCGGAGGTACGGATCGATGCCCTCCCCGGCCGAGAAGGAGTCGCCGAGAGCGAGATATGTGAAATGTTCTTCGGTGTCGATCAGATAGGTGCGCTGGGATGAGAGCCCATGAATGTCCGTCGCCGTGAACACGACCCTCACTGTCTTCTGTTCGGTCGGACTCAGCGTGCAGTCGAACCGGCCGAGAGCAGGTGTGACGCGGACGCACGTGAACCCGTCAAGCGTCGTGGCTCCCCATCCGTCCCCGTTGCGAATCTCGACATCGATGGCGATCGGATCACCTGCGGAGTCTTCCGCTTGCATGACGAAACCCTCGGAGTCACCGGGCTTCGACTGATCGAATCGCGTTCGATCCGATGGAGTCGGTGCCACCCACCGCGGCGGTATGTTGGTGGCTCCGGAGAGGACCGCGTTGTGTCGAAGAACCACACGCTCGCCGAGCGTCGTCGAGACTGCGTAGATCGAGCGCTCCTCGCGCAGCAGTCCCTGATCGGGCACCGGATCTGGTAGGACTGCGGTGGTCACTTCCGGGCCGACCACGAGTACGGGATCGCCGAATGACGAACCGTCTGGGTCGAGTTCGTACACCCTGTACCCGACTGCGCCGGAAACCGGTTCCCATTCGAGAAGGACTTCCTTCTCCAGCGAGATGGCCGTCAGCGTTTCCGGCTCGATGGGCGCAAGCTCCGTGACCTCGTACTCATTTGGCTGCAGGCCGCTGATCTTGACGTCGACGATCCCCTCGTACAGGGGTCCGGTCACACCGTTGTCGACCACGATGATCTCGTCGGTCCAGAACGTCCCGCCGGGCGCAATCGTCTCGGTGGCGTACACCAACTGTTCCTCGGGCTGGTACCAGTAGTCGGTGCCATCGGATTCCCCATATGCGATCCGGGCGTTGTAGACCGGCACGTTCGACACATTCTTCATGCCGACCCGCAGGTGATAGGGGCTTAAGAAATCGATTCGGTTGTCCGCCTCGATCAGGAAGTCGATCGCCTCGAGTCCCCACACCTTGAGCGGGGTGTTGGACGACACGGTGAGCGGTCCGATCGGCAGGCCGGTCGGTTCCAACGTCCCGCGATAGGTCGCGCTGATCGGATACTCGCCGGCCTCGTCGCCGCGAACCAGCCAGGTGTGGCGGGCCACGCCTCCGCCGGGAACGTCAGGGAACTCGACCGTCAAGGACTGCGGAAGCGCCGTGTCGGCCAAGCTCAAGCCGTCGGGCAGCGCCAGCGTGGCGGTTCCTCCTCGGAAGTTGAAGCCGGGACTCGTGTTGCTGAACACCGCGAGTTCGACGTTGAAGAACTCCTTCAGCCAGCTCGCTTCGACCGGAATCGTCATCACGGTGATCGTCTCACGGTCGGCGGAGATGCTGAGCGAAATGCCCCCGCTGAATCTCCCGCTGCCGCCGAATCCGATCCTGCACGTTCCACCAACACAGTTCGGGAGCGAGCCGCCACCACCGGACGAGCCGCTACCGCCGTAGCCGAGCCACCCATTGAAGTTGTAGAACAGACGGTATCGGTAGCCGACGATCTCGATGTCGAACGCCTGGACGTTCTGGTTGTCCGGATCGTTGACGTCGACGCCCGCCGCGATGATCTCTGCCAGCGTTGCCGGCCCCCACGCGACCTCGGCGTCGGCGAGTTGTCCGGGCTCGAGCGTCACCGTTCGCTGCCCCGCACCGTTCGTGACGACCACGTCGACGATCCGCGGCAGATAACCCGTCTGCGCGACCGCAACCGAGTAGGTCCCATCCTCGGGCACTCCGACCTGCGCAAAACCGCCCGCATTGGTCAGCGTGCGCGCCGTCTGACCCGCCGGCAACTCGACCGCGACGACAGCTCCCGCGATGCCTGCACCGTTGGTGGCCCGAACGTTGATCGAGATGCCGGTACCGGTTCCGACGGGCAGCACCGTCACGGTCGCCGTGTCGATCGACGCGACGCCGAGCGCCACGGTGGTCAGCGTGACCTCGTATTCACCCGCGTCGGTGTAGACGTGGGTGACGCTCGCACCGCTGCCGGTGCCGCCGTCGCCGAAGTCCCACTGGTAGGAGTCGATGAGGTCAGCAGGGGTCGACCCGGTGCCGAAGAACTGGACGGCCGAACCGGCGACCCCGAGCTGGTTTCCTCCGGCGTCGGCGACGACCGGCTGTGGCTCCACGACGGTGACGGTCTGGTAGGCGACAGTTCCGCGCATGGCATCGGTCGCCTCGAGACGCACGCGGTAGGTACCCGGCACCACGAAGGTGTGATCGACGACCCCTCCCGGGTCGGACCCGCTGGCAGTGGTACCGTCCCCGAAACTCAACTCGTAGCTGACGTCGTCGCCGTCGGTGTCAGACACCTGGAGGTCGAACGACACGTCGAGCGGGGCATACCCGACCGTGACATCCGCCGACAGGGTCGCCTGCGGTGGGTGGTTGTCGGAGACCACGATGTCGATGTTGCCGACCGTCGCTCCCGGCGCCAGGGACAGGCGGGTCGCTGCATTCGGGTCTTCGGTGTCCTGGTAGTACTCGCTGAGGAACAGTCCGCCCGGCCCCGCCAACACGATCACATCGGCCAGCGTCGACGGTCGGAAGCTGAAGTCGCCGATCTCATTCGTTTGCGTCGACCCGAGGCTCCTGAAGCCCTCGTCGGGCGAGTAGAAGCGCAGCAGGAACGACGACAGCGGCGCCCCGGCCTCGTTGACGACCGAACCGCGTATCGTCGCCCGCTCGGGCAGGGTCACGTTCACGCCGGTCACCGGCGACCCCTCGACGGCGTCGATGGCCTGCGCATCGTCGAAGAGAACCGCGTCCCCGTACCACTGCATCGCGAGGTCGCCCACGCCTTCGACCCGCACCCAATATGTGCCGGTTGACAAGCCCACGAACTGGAAGGTCCCGTCGGCCGCTGTGTAGCGGGTGGCGGTCCACGAGTTCGCGGACGTCATCAACTTCACGAGCGCCGATGCGACGGGTGCACCGGAGCCGTCGACCACGGTGCCACCGACGCTGGCGGTCGGACGATCGAGCACGGCGTCGGCCGTGACGCTGCCGCTGGACACCAGCACGACCTGGGTGGCTCCGCTCGGGGAGTCTGCGTCATCGAAGTACTCGGGGAAGAACCGTTGTTGCGGATCCGAGATCCAGATCTGGTACGGACCGGGCTCGAGCCCGGCGAAGCTGTAGGTACCGTCGTTCGCGGTGACTGTCGACCCGTACTGCGCACCGGAGATCGAGACCATGATGCCTTCGACGGGTGCGCCTCCCGACTCGGTGACGGTGCCGGCGAGTGAGCCACCGTTGCCCAGTTCGGCGTCGATCCCGCTGACGTCAGCACCGATGTCGACCAGGATGGGAGTCGGTTCTCCTGCACCCACGAGGTCGTCATATGCCTCGTCCTGATGGCCATCGGAGGAGTACTCAACGTAGTAGTAGCTCGGCGGCAGGCCGGTGAGCGACCAGGTGCCGGCTGTGTCCGTAAACCGCGTGTCGTAGTACCGGACGGCGCCGTCCTTGGTGTATCTGATCGTGACGACGACATCGCTCAGCGGCGTCCCCGACTCGTCGACCACACGTCCCGACATGGACCCCGTTCCAACCGGAGGAATCGCGGCGAGCGACGCGTCGATTCCACCGGTCGTGGTACCAGCGTCGACCGCGACGAACTCGGAGCCTGACTTGGAAGTTTGGTTGTCGTAGAACTCGGTCACGTAGCCCGAGCGGATGAACGTCACCACGTAGGTATCGGTGTGCAGCCCGTTCACGGCATATTCGCCCGAGGCCGTGGTCGTGGCCGTCGAGTCGACGGTCAGATCGTTGCTCTCGATGCGCACCGTCACCGATTGAAGAGGTACCCCGTCCTCGTCGGTCACCGTGCCCGTGATGCTGCCCGCGGCATCGAGCGAGATGTCGGCAACCGTTGTCACGTCGTACGTGGTGGTTGCCAAGGTGCTCACTTCACGAATTCGAACGTCTCCGTACCACGCACCCACATAGTTACCGTTGGTGTCGAATGCTCGAATCGTCCAGTCGCCCGGTGGCACGCCGCTGAATTGGTAGGCGCCCTCGGCACTGGTTGTCGCCGACCCCACCCGCGAGCCTGCGAAGCCGGTCCAACGCTCGACTCGCATGCCGGCGAGAGGCACGCCGTCGGCATCGGTGATCGTCCCCGCGAGTGCGCCGTACCTGAGGAGGGTGATGTCCCCGAGTACGACACGGTCGCCGTCGACCGTCACATCCGCAACGACCGTGCTCTCGTAGCCGAGCTTCGACACCGTCACGGTGTACGCACCCGGCGCTATCCCCGTGCGCAGGAAGCTCGACGACGCACCCGTTGAGAAGCTTCCGACGCCAGCGATGCTCACGTTCGCATTGGTGACCGGAGCACCGAGGGCGTCCACGACCCTGCCGGCGATTTCACCGCCACGCACCAGCGATGCGTCGATACCAGCCGTCTCCACTCCGAGCGAGACACCGATGAACGGCGACCCTCCCTGCGTGTCGCCGCCACCGGACCACTGCGGGAGGAACACCCCACCCGGATCGTCGAACTGGACCTGATAGCTCCCCGTCGTGAGTCCCAGTGCCTCGAACGTGCCATCAGCCCGCGTGAGGGCGGTCGTGCGAATGCTGCCGCCGACCCAGACCCGCGCCCGCACTCCCTCGATGGGGACACCGACTCCGTCGGTCACGGTGCCGGTGATGGATCCGTACGGTGCGAGCTCGGCGTCGATTCCTTCGGTGACCGTTCCGATCTCGGCTGCCACGAGCGCTGCGTCCGCCGGATCCTGAACATCGTCGTAGTACTCGGAGATGTACCGGTTGTCGAGCGACGTGAATCTGATCGTGTAGCTGTCGGCCTCGAGGTTGGAGATGAAGTATTCGCCGTTTGCGTCAGTGGTCGCAGTCCGATCCGCAACGCCGTCTGCATAGACGCGAACATTCGGCGCCGGCACCCCTCCTGGACCCGTCACGGTTCCCGAAATGGCACCTCGCCGCAGCATCGTTGCGTCGATGCCCGACGTTTCGGCGCCGGCGACGACACCGACCGGTGTGGCATCTGCGCGGATGGGCACACCGTCGTAGAACTGGCCGAGGTACTGCGCCGTCGACCGGAACGACACGATGTAGTCACTCGTTCCGAGGCCCCACAGTTCGTAACCGCCATCGGCGTCGGTCCAGTCGGAGTAGACGATCTGCTCGTCGGCGGTCTCGGCCGTCACGTACACGGACTGGACGGGCTGGCCTTCCTCGTTCGTCACCGTCCCGGTGATCGTCCCGGCAGCATCGAGCGTCGCTTCCAGCTCGTTCACGCCCGGATCGACGCCGACCGGCACGAGGGTTGCGTCGGCGACGTCGCGCTGGTCCTGCCAGTGCTCGGTCAACCAGCGTTGGTTCGCGTCCTCGAAACGGATCGCATAGTCGTCTGCGTCGAGGCCGTTGAACCAGAACCGACCGTTCAAATCCGTGAACATCGAGACGGTGCAGCATTGCGGGGTGCCGCGGTACGCCACCACCGGCGGCAGCGACGTGGGATCGTTGGTGGCCGTCACTCGGATGCCAGGCATCGGTCGGCCGGCGTCGTCGAGTACGACCCCCATGAGCTGGGCCGGTTGACGCGCCGCCACGATGTCGAAGCCGACGAGTTCGTCGTTCGGCGCAAGTGTGACCGGCGTGGCATCGGCGGCGTCGACGGTGTCGGGGTAATACGTGCGGGCGAACACGATGTCGCCGCCCGCTGAGAGGGTGTAGGCGCCCGGTGGTACCTGCTCGAACGCGTAGGCACCGGTCGGGTCGGTCGTGGTCGACCTGCCCAGCTGGTCGATCATCACGTCCACGCCGCCCAGCGGCCGACCCGAGGCATCGACCACCGTGCCTGCAAGTGAGCCGATGTCGAGTTGTGCGTCGATACCCGCCACATCGTCGCCAGGCCCCACGACGACGAGCCGGAGGTTCGGATCGGTTGGCGCGTGAGCGTCGTCGTACCACTCGGTGAGGTGCGTGCTCCCGGACGGCGTGAACCGCACGGAGTACGCACCCGGCACGACCTCTGAGAACAGGTAGGCCCCGGACCCGTCCGTGTATCGGTTCTGCACAACCGTGTCACCGTCGAGCAGCGACACCTGGACGCTCGAGAACGGTGCGCCGGACGCATCAACGACGGCGCCGGCAACGCTGCCGTACGGAACGAGATCGAAGTCGATGCCGATCACGTCCTCGCCGGCGACTGGGGCGAGCACCGTGGCATCGGCCGGATCGACGACATGATCGAAGTGTTGCGGTACGAAGTCGTTGGCGAATACCGCGACGCGATAGTTGCCCGGCCAGACATCCGCGAAGCGATAGGCGCCCTCGACGTCGGTCCAAGCTGTCTGGAGATAGGTGTCGGTGTCGGCGTGATACAACCGGGCGAAAGTCTCGACGGGTGCACCGAAGACATCCACCACCGTCCCCGAAATGGTGGCCTCCTCGATCAGGCTGGCATCGATCCCGCTGAGGGCGCTCGACGCGGTGATCGTGAGGGTGGTGGCCGCCGCTGCCGTCCGGGCCCCGTCGTAGTATTCGAAGAGATGGTCACCACCGCTGTCCCAGAAGCCGACGGTGTACTCCCCGTCAGGAAGGCCGATGAGCTCGTACGAGCCGTCTGCCGCCGAGTTCGCCGACCCGTTGGTCACGCCATTGTTGAGTTCGACATACACCCCCGCGAGCGGGAGACCCGTTGCCTCGTCGGTGACCGTTCCGGCAATCGATCCGAGCGTGAGGTACGTGATCTCGATGCCCGAGATCGCGTCGCCGGTGGTCAATGTGAACACGTCGGCGGACACCGCATCAGCCGCCCCGTCGTGATACTGGGCGACGCCGGACGGCGGGGTCGTGCGGAGCACGTAGTCGCCCGCTGGGAGACTACGGATCGAGAAGCTCCCGTCTGCCGACGTCTGATCACCGAGTGACGGACCGGTCCCCGATGCGTCGACAGCCTCCACCCAGGCATTGGCGATCGGCTGTCCCGCTTCGTCGCGGACCACTCCCGACAACACGCCTTCGACCAACAGCGCAGCGTCGATGCCGGTGGTCGACACACCCTCCACGAGCTCGACGAGTGTCCGGTCAGCGAAGTTCACGGCATCGTCGAAATACTCCTCGACGTAGCCATCGCTGGAATCGCCGAATCTCACCACGTACGAACCCGTCGGCAACCCACGAATCTGCCAGGTCCCGTCAGCGCCGGTTCGCGTCGACGTGTACCACCGATATCCGTCACCCCACACCTGGATGGCGATGTCGGCGAGTGGCAGCCCGGTGGTCTCGTCGGTCACCACACCCGACACGGAAGCTCGATCGAGCAACACCACAGCCAGGTCACTCAGCACTTCTGAGGGCTCCAGCGTGATCGTCGTCGCGGCGGACTGGTCGACAACACCGTCGTACCACTGCGTCAGGTATCCATCTGCCCGGACCGACAACACGTAGCTGCCGGCCGGGAGACCTCGGATGGCGAACGCACCGGTCGCATTGGACGAGCCGTACCACCAGCTCGTCGAGCCAAGGCCCATCACCGCGAGCTGCGCATTCGCGACAGGCGTGCCGTTCTCGTCGACGAGATTGCCGGAGATCTCGCCGCCCTCGACGAGCTGGAACACGACGCCAACAACGTTCTCAGCGGGCTGGACGGTCACGCTCGTCGCGTCGGCGTACTGCAGTGCCCCGTCGTAGTACTGCCTCACGCCGCCCGGCAGGTAGGCCAGGAGAACGTAGTCGTCGCCGGCCAGACCAGGAAGCAGGAACGTCCCGTCGGCGGCGGAGAATGTCACCGCACCGGTGATGCCGAGGGTGACCGATTCGGCGTTCACTTGAACATTCGGAAGTGGATCTCCGGCCGCGTCGAGGAGCACTCCGGCGATGGAACCGGCGGACGCCAGGGTTGCATCGACACCCGTCTGCGCCTCGTCGACCCCGAGCTCGACCAGGGTGGCGTCATTCCACGCCCGGACACCGTCGAAGTACTGGCCCACCAGATCGGGGCCGGGCGCGAACTGCACCCGATAACTGCCCGGCGGCAACCCGCGCACCGCGTATGAGCCGTCGGCTCCGGTACGTGTGGAGACGAAGGCGTCGTCGGATTGAACGATGACCGTGACCTCGGCGACTGGAGTCGATCCCGCCGATTCGAGGACAGTGCCGCTGATCGATGACCTTTCGGCCATCGTGACAGCAACGTCCGAGATCGTCGTCAGATCGATCGGCGTCGCGTCCTCGAACGAGGTTGCACTGTCGTACCACTGCGGCGCCCAACCCGCCCCCGAGAGTCCGAGCACCACGTCGCTCGGCGGAAGACCGGACAGCGAGAACGCTCCCACGACGTCGGTCGAAGCCCCGGCGAACCACCCGCCGTTCACCGGATCGAGGACGTCCACGGAAACACCCGGCACCGGCGCACCGGTTTCATCGACCACCGTGCCGCTGAGCGTCGCGCCGACCGTCAGGGTGGCATCGATACCGGTCGCCGGCGTCGAACCGTCGTAGGCAATCGGTGTCGCCACGGCCTCGTCGCCGACGTCGTCGTAGTACTCGGTCACGTAGTTCCGGCCGTCGTCGTAGAATTGGACGACGTAGTCGTCGGCGTCGACGTCGGTGATCGCGTAGGTCCCGTCGGACTCGGTGTAGGCGTAGCGAGTCGTCGTGCCGCCGCTTGCTCTCACCCGAATGTTGGGGATCGGCGCGCCCGCGTCCTCGTCGGTGATCGTGCCCGAGATCGCCACTGCCGTGACGAGCGCGAAGTCGACACCGGTCGTGTCGGCCCCACCTGTCACCGTCACCGGCGTGGCGTCGGCCTCAGATGTGGCGTCGAGATACCACTGATCCCGGAATCGATACGCCCGCGCACTCACGTTGTAGTCGCCGGCAGGAAGCCCACCGATCGTGTAGCCACCCGATGGATCGACGCCTACGGCGGCCACCCACGAACCCGTCGTCGCATCGAACGCTTCCACGTATGCGTCAACGACGGGGAGACCGCCGTCATCGAGCACGATCCCTGAGATCATCCCGGCTGCAACCAGGGCGGCATCGACGCCAATGACGCTCGCATCCGACATCGTCACGAACGTCGCATCGTCGTAGCTCGTCGCCCCGTCGAAGAACTGCTGTGCGTACGATCCGGCGTTGTCGGTGAACGACACTCGATAGCTCCCGGGTGACACGTTCGCGATCGAATACGTGCCGTCGACTGCCGTGTATGCGCTCCCGAACCCGAAGAGCATCGGATCGTCGGCTGCGACATAGATGTTCGGGACCGGCAATCCGGTCGACGCGTCGGTGACCGTGCCCGAGATGGAGACCGGGCCTTGGATTTCGGCGTCGACACCCGTCCGCTGCTCGCCGGCAACAAGAGCAATCGGCGTCGCAAGGTCACTCGACGGCACATCGTCGTACCACTCCGAGGTGCCCGAATAGGAGGAGATCTGCACGAGGTAACTGCCGGCTGCCAACCCGCCGACCTCGTAGGAGCCGTCAAGTGCGATGGAGCTGAAGCCGATGTAGCTGAGGGCGGTTGCGTCGTACACCTGCACGTAGCCGTCGACGAACGGACCACCGACACTCGAGGTGAGGGTGCCCGAGATCTTCGCGGCCAAGGTGAACTGCGCATCGATATCGACCACGACCGCACCAGGCGCACCGATGGAGACTGCAGTTGCGCTGGCCCGATCCGGGGCGTCGTCGAACCACTCGGCTGCTGAATCCTGATCGTTCGGCTGGAAGTTGAGGTGGAAGTCCCCGACGGGAAGCCGGCTGACGGCGTAGTCACCACTCGCATCGGCCTGTGCGCCGCCTACGTACGACCCCGAGACGGCGTCATAGACGTTGACCGATGCATTCGCAGCCGGTGCGCCGGTCGGCCCCGTGAGCGTGCCGGTGATCGAACTACCGCCAGCGAGACCAGCGTCGATACCGGTCACATCGGTTCCGCGCCCGACCGTCAAGAAACCCGCCGACGTGTAGTCAGGGGCATCGTCCCAGTACTCCGACACGTGATTCGTCGTCGGCCCGAAGTACACCTGGTAGTCACCGGGTGGCACATCCGACAGGACGTACGACCCGTCGGCCCGGGTGACGCCGTAGATCGACCAATCGAAGCTCGAGGCGCTCACCTGAACGCCTGCGATGCCGAGTCCGCTCACGTCGTCGGTGACGATCCCTGCGATCGATCCCGTGGTACCGACACTGGCGTCGATGCCCGTCACGTCGGTGGAGCCGACGACCGTCACTTGCGTCGCGAGGTCCGCAGTGGGGACGTCGTCGTAGAACTCGCGCAGGTGGGTTCGACCACCGGGCACGAACTCGACCCGGTAGTCGCCGGGCACGAGGGGTCCCACCCGATAGGTGCCGTCCGAAGCGATGCTCGCTGACCTGGAGGACGTCGCCGACGACACCTCGACGTAGCCGCTCTCGATCGGAGCACCGACCGAATCGGTCACGACTCCGCCGATCGACGCGCCCCGCGCCATGTCGAGTTCGAGCGGACTGATCGTCCCGAGCTGCAGATCGAGTTCGGTGGCATCGAACCAGGACGCCACATCGTCGTAGTACTCGGAGAAGTACCGGCGGGAGGGGTCATTCAACCACAGCTGGTACGAACCGGCCGCCACCCCGCTGACCTCGAAGCTTCCGTCAGCCGCCGTGGTTGCCGCGCGATAGTTCGGACCGCTGAGCTGAACCTCGACACCCTCGATCGGCAGTCCGGTTCCGCCGTCGACCACCGTGCCGCTCACGCCTGCACCGGTCTCCAGGTCGGCATCGACGGAGGTCACGGCAGCTGCGTCGGCAATCGTCACCTGCGTCGGTGCGCCACCGGTCAGATCGCCGTCGTACCACTCCTGCAGGTAGGTCGACACGGGTGTGAACCGCACCGAGTAGTCACCGTCCACAAGACCGGCGAGCGTGTACGTGCCATCGGCTGCCGTGGTGCTCTCCGCAGAATCGGGACCAAAGGTGCTGACGGCTATCCCCGGTACGGGCAACCCGGTGTCGGCGTCGGTGACGGTTCCGCTGATGGTCCCCCCGAGGTCGAGAACGACATCGATTCCCGCGACCGGACCAGGCCCCGGGGCGTTGACCGTGGTTGCGGTCTCCGCCGTCGTGGCGTTGTCGTACCACTCCTCGCGATAGGGCGGCGCGGGAACGACTCGAATCCGGTACTCGCCTCCGCTCAGGCCCGACACGCGGAAGCTCCCGTCGGCCGCCGTGGTCGAACTCCCGAAGTCGTCGAAGTCCGTCCGCTCGGCGAACACCTCGACATCAGCGACCGCTGCAAACGTGTCGGCTCCGGTCACCACACCTTCGATCACCACGCCCTCGCTCAGGCTGGCGTCGGTGCCGACCCGCGACTCTCCGTCCGTGAGGGTGATCGGAGTCCGGCCCTCGTAACTGGCTGCGTCGTCGTACCATTCGGGAAGATGGCCGGCGCCGAAGAACTGGAGGTCGTAGGAACCGGCAGTCAGATCCGGTAGGGAGTATGAGCCGTCCGCCGCAGTCTCGACCTGTTGATAGTCCGGCCCACTCGCGACGACCACAGCACCCTCGAGCACCTGACCATCAGCGTCGGAGCGAACGACCCCGGAGATCGACGCCGTCCCGGCTGCGGCGACCGGTGCTCCAAACACGACCACGCCAGCCGCCATGAGAGCAGCCAGTGCCGCCCACGTCACATGTTGCTTCAAACGATTCACAGGTGCCCGCCTCGCCGCCTCGTCTACTCATGCGATTGTGGCACAGGACGGACGGCGTCGCCAACGATTCGAGCGAGGAGCGGTCGTTTCGGTCAGACGCGGATCTCGTAGAAGCTGTTGACACTGTGGTCGACGTCCATCTTGCGGAAGTGCGAGAAGCCGGCTGCGGCCGACATCTCCTCGGCCTTCGACGCCGGCAGGCCGAGCGTGCCGAGGCCGGCACCACCGGGTTCGGAGAGCGCCGAGCTCATGCACGACAGGACGCTGATGCCGTACATGAGCGGAGCCATCGGGTTCTTCTCCACGTTCTCGGCGAACGTGTCGCGTCCCTTGATGTCGACCAGCAGCCAGGTGCCGTCGGCGGCGATCGCCTCGCGGATCGAGTCCATCATCTCCTGTGGTCGGGTCATGTCGTGGATGCAATCGAACGTGGTGACGAAGTCGCACGACCGGTCGGTGGGCATCGGCTCGTTGCGCGGATCGGCGAAACGGGCATTCGACAGACCCGACTCGACGAGGCGCTCCGCCGCTCGCTCGAGCGCTCGCTCGGAGATGTCGAAGCCGACGAACGTCGAGTTCGGAAACCGCTCGGCCATCATCAGGACCGCGCCGCCCGAGCCGCAGCCGATGTCGATCACCTTGACGCCGCGCTCCAAGCGCTCGACCACGCCGTCGAGACTCGGCAGCACGGTGTCGAGCAGGTGATGACGCATCCACGGTTCGAAGCTCTTCTCGATGCCGATCGCGCCTTCACAACCATGGGTGTCGTAGTCGTGACCGAGCCCCGTCCGGAAGCTCTCGGGCATCTCCTCCAGCGCCCCCATCGTCTGCGGGAAGCGGTGGAACATCCCCATCCCGAACGCAACGTGGTCGGGGGACGCGAGCACAGCAACCGCTTCGGGCGACAGGGAGAACCGCTCGGGCGTCGTGGTGGTGTCGACGTCGATGATCCGCGCTGCGGCCTGGTTGTGCGCCCATTCCCGAACCCACCGCTCCTGGAGTCCCGCTGCGTCGGCCAACTCGGCGGTCGTTGTGGGCCGATCGAGTTCGGCGAGCGCCACGTACAACCCGAGCCGGTCGCCGAGATGGATCATCCCGGCGGTGACGGCACCGCTGAGCTGCGAGAACACACCGAACGAGAACATCTTCAGCCGGTCGGGATCGATGTCGGTGCGGGGCGTGTCGGTGTCGGTCATGCCGTCACCGTAATTGTCAGCGGGTGCGCTGGTCGGCGTGGAGATGCTCGAGATCGCTCAGCTTGGTCAGGCTGAACGTGAAGCCGTCGTGCAACTCGAGCGCCTCGAGACGGCTCACCGAGGTGTGCCCGATCACGAAGCGTTCCCACTCCCACGGCGTCGGCGGGAGACCGAGCAGGTGGGCGATCGACACCGAGTTGGTTCCCGCGTGGGCGACGAGTGCGATCCGCCGACCCGGTTCGCGGATCCGCCAGATCGGCAGATCGTGCCACGACCGCTCCATCCCACGAGCCTCGAAGAACCGGTCGGCCCCGGACCGGATGCGCTCGGTGAACTCGCGGATCGATTCGCCGCCCTCGAGCCCGTCCCAACGATCCTCCGCCGGCCGACCCTTGAGCTCCTCATACGCGGCCTGGGCCTTCTCCTGCGGGGTGCCGTGCCACGCAGGGTCACGGATCTCCTCGAGCCACGGGGCGATCTGCTCCTCACGACCGAGCGCCGCGAACAGCGGAGCCGCAGTCTGTCGGGCCCGGAGCAGCGGGGAGGCGTACACCTCGTCGAAGTGCTCGGACGCGAGCGCCTCGGCCATCGCCCGGGCCTGTTGGTGCCCCAACTCGGTGAGCGGCGGGTTCTCGACGTTGAGTCCGTCGCGAATCCACTCGGGCTGGCCATGACGGATGAACACGATTTCCACGGCCTCACACTAGGTTGACGCGGTGCAGGACGACCGCTCGGTTGCGTACACGGCGGGCTGGTACCCCGACCCGGTGGGCGTCCACGAACTCCGCTATCACAACGGTCATGCCTGGACGGGCGATGTGGCGACCGACGGGGTCCGGCACGTGTCCGCGATGCCCACGGCGCCGGGTGGCGAGCCCACCGGCACCGCGGCGCTCGTGTTGGGCATCGTGTCGCTGTGCATCGGATGGATCCCATTCGTGAGCATCGTCGGCATCGGAACGGCGATCGCCGCAGTGGTGATCGGGCTCCGGCGTCGCCGATTTCCGAGCGCTCGCGGCGCGACCGACGCCGGAATCATCACCGGGCTCGTGGGACTCGTGCTCGCGATCGGTGGCACGTGGCTCACCTTCGTGATCGTCGACGCGGTCGTCACATACGACGATCCCGGACCGTACGAGATCGAGCTCGTCTCGTGTACCGAGGTCGACGGCATCACCCGTGCCGACGGATCGATCACGAACCTCGACGACGGGTCGCGGAGCTACACCGTCGAGGTGACCTTCGACGGCGACCGATCCGACACCGTCGAGATCGACGACGTCGACGCCGGCCAGACCGTGTCGTTCGTGGTCGAACAGGACTTCCGCTTCGACGAGCTCGACTGCGCGATCGGTTCCGTCAAGGGACCCCGTCCGTTCGGCTTGCCGACCGACCCGTAGCACCTCACCCTGCCACCCGCTTCGGCGCCACGGTCGTCGCGGAGATCCAGGCGTCGTGCAAGCGACGGTAGGCGCCGTTGCGGGCGATGAGGTCGTCGTGGTGACCGTCTTCAACCAGCCGGCCGTCGACCAACACGAGGACACGGTCCGCACGGGCAGCGGTCGACAATCGGTGGGCGATCGCGATCGTCGTGCGTCCCGATGCCAACCGTTCGAGTGCCCTGGCGATGCGCACCTCGGTGAGCGCGTCGACCGACGACGTGGCCTCGTCGAGGATCAACACGTCGGGATCGGCGAGGCCGGCACGGATCAGCGCGATCAGCTGTCGTTCTCCCGCCGACAGCGCCTCGCCGCGCTCACCGACGTTCGTGGCCAGCCCCTCGTCCAATGCGTCGATCCAGTCGGTCGCACCGAGCTCGGCGATCACGGCCTCGATCTCGGCGGGGCCGCTCCCGGGCTTCGAGAAGCCGATGTTCGCGAGGATCGTGTCGTCGAACAGGAACGGCTCCTGTGACACGACCACCAGTCGACGGCGCAACTCGTCGGGATCGATGTCGACCAGGTCGACACCGCCGACCGAGATCGACCCGGTGGTCGGGTCGGTGAAGCGGGCGACGAGTCGTCCGAGCGTCGTCTTGCCGGACCCCGTCTCCCCGACCATCGCAACCTGCTGCCCCTTGGGGATGGTTACGGTGATGTCACGCAACACATCGACATCGCTGTTCGGATATCGGAACGTCACATGCTGCACGTCGATGTCGAGCGATCCCGTCGGCAACGGCACGGGGACGGAGGGCGCCGCAGGCCCGACCGGCATGTCGAGCACTGTCAACACGCGCCGCAGGCCCGCAACGGCGGTCTGCGTCTGATCGATGATCTCGGTGAATTCGGCGATGGGTTCGAGGAACCGGTACGTCAGGAAGACGAAGCCGACGAGCGCTCCTGCGGTGAGCCCGCTGTCGGGCCCGCGCCACACGCCCATGCCGATCACGGCCGACACGGTGAACACCGAGAAGACCTCGCCCGACGGAAACAGGAACGCCCCGATCCATGCGGCGCGGATCTGTTGGCGCGCCTTGCGCTCGGTGGCGGAACGGACGATTCCACCGAGGTGATCGCCGGCGTCGTACGCACGAATGGTCGTCGCCCCCGAGACCACTTCGGCGAGTGCGCCCAGCATCTCGCCGTTTCGTTCCCGCGCCTCCACGTGCGCCACGACCAGTCGCTTCTGGACTGCTCGGAGCACGCCGGCGAGCGGAAGCGCCACCACGAATGCCACCCCCGCCAGCACGGGGTCGTACGCGAGCATCACGAGCGACACGATGAGCATCAGCGCCGTGTTGCGCATCCAGGCCATCCCGCCCCACTGGAAGAACTGTGCGAGCGTCTCGATGTCACTCGTGACCCGGGCGACGAGACCGCCGCGACGCTCCTCGCTGTGGTCGGCCAGGCTGAGACCGTGGATGTGGCCGATCAGCCGTTCCCGCAGGTCGTACAACGCCCGTTCGGAGCGGACGCCGAGCCGGACCGCGGCCTGCCGGAACGCGACCCCGGCGATCAACACCGCGACCAGACCGAACGCGGCCAGGCGAGCGACGAGCGCAACGTCGACGGCGTCCTCGCCGTCGGCACTCACGATCCCCTTGTCGATCGCCTGTTGGATCAGGATCGGGACGACGACGCGGCCACCGGACCCGACTGCGGCCAGGAGGAACGTGAGCCAGAGCCCGTTGCGGAGCACCGGCACCTCACGCAAGCCGCGCCGGATCGTCGTGATCGCTGTCTCGTTCGACTCGAGGCTCGAGGTGAAGCCGACGCTCACGACGCTGCCGCTCGATCTGCCTCGAATGCTTCGACGATCTCACGGTAGCCGGCTTCGCGATCGAGCAGCTCGTCGTGCGTCCCATGCGCTGCCACCCGCCCGGACGACATGAACACGACATCATCGGCCAACGCGATCGTCGACGGGCGCGAGGCGATCATCAGGACGGTCGACTCCAACGACGACCGCAGCCGGTCGAGGATCGCGGCCTCGGTCGTCGGGTCGAGCGCCGAGGTCGTGTCGTCGAGGACCAGGATCGAAGGGTGCCGCACCAGAGCCCGCGCCAGGGCGACCCGCTGACGTTGGCCACCGCTGAGGCTGACCCCTCGCTCACCGACCACGGTGTCGAGCCCCGACGGGAGCGCGCTGACGAATTCGTCGGCGGCGGCGAGGTGCAGGGCGGCCCAGACCTCGTCGTCGGCGGCGTCGTTGCCGAACACGACGTTGTCGCGCACGGTGCCGGCGATGAGAAACGCCTCCTGGAACACGATCGATCGGGCGCCGGGGGCGAGGGCCACGGTTCCCGACGATGCCGGGACGAGACCGACGACCACGTCGGCCAACGTCGACTTGCCGGAGCCGGTCGGCCCCACCAGTGCCGTGATCGTCCCCACCGGCAGCGCAAGGTCGATGCCGTGCAGCGAGGCGAGATCGGATCGCTCATGCGTGAACCCGACGTTCGTCAGTTGGATCCCGATGCCGGGGCCCGGGAGCCCGATCGACGCGGCGGGGTCGTCGAGCACGACCTCGGTGACCACGGCCTGGATGCGGATCCACGCCGCCATCGACCGGGGCAGCTCGGACAGCGCGTATCCGATCAGACGCAACGGGAAGACGAGGAGGGTGAACAGGAAGATCACGCTCGAGAACTCGCCGACCGTCACGTCGCCCGAATCGACCCGGGCCGCACCGAGCAGCACGAGACCGATGTTGGCGATGGCCGGGATCATGTCGGTGAGCGCGTCGAACCAGCTCCGACGCTCGATCGCCTGGACTCGAGAGGCGCGCACCCGATCGGCGAGTTCGGCGAGGCGCAGCGTCTCACGGGCCTCGGCGCCGTAGGCCTTCACCAGTTGCACACCCTCGAAGCTCTCGTGGACCGCGGCGGAGAAGTCGCCGAGTTGCTCCTGGGCGCGGGTGTAGTGGAGCGAGACGGAACGCTCGTAGACGACGTTCGTGGCGATCACGAGCGGAAACACGATCACCGCGACGACGCCGAGGGGGATGTCGGTGATGAACAGCCAGACCGTGGAGATGACGATCATCAGGACCGTGCTCGTGGCGAACGGGATCGGCGCGATGACGCTGACGGTCGTTTCGGCGTCGACGCCGGCACGCGCCACGAGATCGCCGTCCGGATGACGCCGGTGCCAGCTCACCGGCTGGCGGACCAGCCGGTCGAGCACCTGGTTCGTGTAGCTCTCCGCCACCCGCCACATGCCTGCTGAGGCGAACGCTCGTCGGAACACGACCCCGATCGCACGCACCAGTCCGATCCCGATGATCAGCCCGGCCCCGGTGAGGAATGTCGCGAGCGCCACCTCCCCCTCCTCGAAACGGGGCAGGATCACGTTGTCGATCACCCAGCGGATTGCAAAGCTCGACGCCACCGTCGCGAGGGCGAACACGGCCGCTCCGACGAACGAGAACGCGAACGACCGCGGGTGCAACGACAACATCGACCGGATCAGCGTCCAGTTTCGTCGGAGGCGGTCGAAGCGCCGAGAGCCGATGGTCACGCGGCGTTTCTACCAGCGGGTCGCGGCCATAGCGTCATGACTTGTGGCCACCGACGACAACGCACCCGACGGGACGGCAACCCTCGACCAGCGACAGACCTACGGTCCCGAACGCCGGACCGGGGGATGGACGCCCCTGCGATTCCTGTTCCTCATCGGTGCCGCGGCGTTCGTGGCGTTCTGGTTCTGGGCGTTGTTCCTGGTCGACAAGACCGCGGTGAACAAGATCGAGGATCGGGCGTGGGCGGCTCGGGCCGAGGAGATCTGCGCACCGGTCAAGCTCGAGGTCCGACGCCTCGAGCTCCAGGCGACCCCCGAGCTCGACGGTCGCGCCGATCTCGTCGTCGAGTCGACCGACATGCTCACGGCCATGCTCGACGACGTCGAAGCCGTCGAGCCGAGCGATCCGAAAGGTCAGGCGATCGTGCCCGACTGGATTGCCGACTATCGCAGGCTGCTCCAGGACCGTTACAACTACGCCGATCGGCTGCGTTCGGGCCAGAACGTGCCGTTCACCGAGACCGGCGTGCAGGGGGTCCCGATCACCGAGCGGATCGAGACCTTCGCCGGCGACAACGAGATGCCCAGCTGTGCGCCCCCTCGCTCCGGCGTGCTGTAGTCCTCGACCTCGCTAGAGCTGTTTGATCACCCGCGCCGGCACCCCGGCGGCGACGCAGTTGTCGGGAAGGTCACTCGTGACCACGCTGTTGGCACCGACCACCACGTGCCGACCGATGGTCACCCCCGGCAGGACGACGGTGCCGTGGCCCAGCCAGGAGCCGTCGCCGACCGACACGGGCCGTTCGGGCATCACCTGTTTCGAGATCGGGAGATCGAGGTTCTCGTAGCCGTGGTTCTGATCGGTGATGTACACGTGGTGGCCGGTCCACACGTCGTTGCCGATCCGGATCTCGAGGTGTCCGACGATGCCACTCCCCTTGCCGAACAGGCAGCGATCGCCCACGCTGATCACCGGGTCGGTCACCATCGCCTGTCCGGGAACCATCCCGGCCGACAGCGTGATCTGCGGGCCGAACAGGGTGCCCTCCCCGATGTGGATGTACTGCTCGTTGAACAGTGTGTTCGGTGGGAAACAGATGACGCTGTTGCGCCCGAACCGCCCGAACCGCCGACCCCGGCGGGTATCGGGCCCGATCGCACCGAGCTCGACCGCCAGGTCCCAACCGCGATGGACGATCTCGCCGGCGGCGCGTTTGAGGCCCGTGGCCATGCGCCGCAGTGCGGTCTCCGGAACGGCCTCTCGCTCGAGCACGGGGCAACGCTACGGCGAAACCACACGCCGGCATCTAGTTTCGGCGGGGTGAGCGAGATCAGCGGCATCGACCGGGGTGACGTCCAGGAGTTCCGGGGCATCCGATTCGCCGCAGCCGAACGCCTGCAACCGCCGGTCGATGTCGACGCATGGGAGGCCGGATTCGAGGCGGCGGCATTCGGGCCGCAGGCGCCGCAGGTCACCGGCGCACTCGAGAAGCTGCTCGGTTCCGACGACGTCGACATGCGTGAGGACTGCCTGTACTTGAACGTCGTGACACCGCGCTGCGATGACGCCGGCCGCCCGGTGCTGGTGTTCGTTCACGGCGGTGCCTACGTGACGGGGAGCGGGTCGATGCCGTGGTACGACGGCGGACCGCTTGCCACCCGTGGCGACGTGGTGGTCGTGACGATCAACTATCGACTCGGCGCACTCGGGTTCCTCGGAGATCGCAACCTCGGCTCGCTCGATCAGCTCTCGGCACTCCGATGGGTGCGGCGCAACATCGCCGTGTTCGGGGGGGACCCCGACGACGTGACCCTCTTCGGCGAGTCGGCCGGAGGTTCGGCCGCGCTGTCGCTCCTCGCCGCCCCCGCGGGAGACGAGCTGTTCCACCGCGTGTGGGCGATGAGCCCGTCGATCCTGCAACTGCGCACCCGCGAGGTCGGCGAGACAATGGAGCGCGTGTTCCTCGACCAGATCGGCCCGGATGCCACCGTCGACGATCTGTTCGAGATGTCCGTCGACGCAATTCTCGCCGCGCAGGCCAGGGTGCCGATGACCACGGCGGGGCTGAAGAACTTCACGCCGACCGACGGCACCGACGTCTTCCCAGCACCGATCCTCGACGTGATCGCCACCGACCCCCGCCCCGTGGTGGTCGGCACGAACCGTGACGAGATGCTGCTCTTCACGGCCTTCGACCCCCAGCGCGCCGACTGGGACGAGCGCGAGGTCGAGCGCCAGTTCGTGCACCGGTTCGGTGACGCTGCCGCCGAGGCGCTCGAGGCGTACCGCGCCGCTCGGCCCGGCGCGACACCGAGCCAGCTGGTCTCGGCGATGCAGACCGACGAGGTGTTCGGACACCCGGCGCGACAGCTGTGCAGCGCCCGGGCAACGACGGGACGAGCGACCTGGATGTACCTGTTCGATCAGACGTCGAGCGCGTTCGGTGGCGTGATGGGCAGCTGCCACGGCCTGGACATCCCGTTCGCGTTCGACACGCTCGGCGCACGGGGCGCCGAGATGTTCACCGGCGCCGGCGAGAGGCTCGCCGAGGTCGCCGAGCAGTTCTCCGGCTCACTCCTCGAGTTCGCACGCACCGGCGAGCCCGGGTGGCCGCGCTACGACGTCGACCGACGACCGACCCAGCGCATCGGCCCGTCGCCCGAGGTCGTCGACGATCCCGAGCCCGAACTCCGACGGCTGTGGCCGACATGAACGACCCGGCCACGCCGTTCGGTTCGATCCTCGACGTTGTCGGAGTCGGCGTCGGCCACCATCAGCGGAACGGGGTGGGGTGGCAGACCGGCACGACCGTCGTCACGGTCGCCACCGGGGCCACACCTGGTGTCGACGTTCGTGGCGGCGGGCCCGGAACACGCGAGACCGATGCACTCCGCCCCGAGAACCTCGTCCAGCAGATCCACGCCGTCTGGCTCACCGGCGGGAGCGCCTACGGCCTGGCAGCGGCCGACGGAGTCGTCGGCGTGCTCGAACAACGTCGGCTCGGGTTCCCGATCGCCGATCATGTCGTCCCCGTGGTCCCCGCCGCGGTCATCTTCGATCTCGGTCGGGGTGGGGACGTCGCCCGTCGACCCGACCCGACGTTCGGCGCACGAGCTGCTCGAGCAGCATTGACCGGCACGCGGGCTCCGACCTGGGGGTCGGTGGGCGCCGGAACCGGAGCACGTGCAGGTGGACTGCAGGGTGGGGTCGGAACCGCCAGTACGACCGTTCGGATCGGCGCGTCGGAGGTGACCGTCGGAGCGATCGCCGTCGTGAACGCGAACGGCACCCCGATCGATCCGACGACGGCGCTTCCGTGGGAGCGCCATGGGCTCCGACTCACCCGCCCGTCGGCCGCCGAACGGCGCGCTGTGCGCGAGGCCACCACCGGGCAGGCCACCGCGGGGCTGAACACGACGATCGGGGTCGTGGTCACCTCGGCACGCCTCGACAAGGCCGAATGCTCCAAAATGGCGTCGGTCGCGCACGACGGACTTGCGCGCGCCATCCGGCCCGCACACTCGATGACCGACGGCGACACGGTGTTCACCCTGGCGACCGGGGCGGTCGAGCTCCCCGCCCACGACAACACCCCCGCTCGGATCGTTGCACTCAACCAGATCCTGCGGGCCGGCGCCGAGGTGTTCTCCGCCGCATGCACCCATGCGGTGATCAGCGCGACGACGATCGGTGCGGTCCCGGCCTGGCAGGACCTGTGTCCGAATACGCTCCCCGCATGCTGACGATCGCCACGCCGACCGACATGCGGGCGTGGTCGCGTGACCGGACTGCCGATCGTCGGACCATCGGTTTCGTGCCGACGATGGGCGCACTCCACGACGGCCACCTCGCGCTCGTCACCGACGCAGCCCGTCGGTGCGACGACGTCGTCGTGTCGATCTTCGTCAACCCGCTGCAGTTCAACGAGGCCGCCGACTTCGACAGCTACCCGCGCCCGATCGACGACGACGTCGCTGCGTGCGCTGGTGCCGGCGTCTCGGTGGTGTACGCCCCGACCGCGTCGGCCATGTACCCCGAACGCTTCCAGACCCGCGTGGTTCCCGGCGTCCTCGCTGAGGTGATGGAGGGTCCGATGCGGCCCGGACACTTCGAGGGTGTCGTCACCGTGGTGGCCAAGCTGTTCGGTGCGGTTCGGCCCGACGTGGCGATCTTCGGTCAGAAGGACTACCAGCAGTTGGCGATCATTTCGCAGATGGCCGCCGACCTCGACATGGGGATCGACGTCGTCGGCCACCCGATCGTGCGGGACGTTGACGGCGTCGCGCAATCGAGTCGGAACCGGCGGCTCACCACGGAGCAGCGAGCCGGCGCCGTGTGCGTCCCCCGATCGCTCACCGCCGGTGCCACCGCAGCGCTCGCCGGAGCCGGCGCCGACGCCGTGGTCGCCGCTGCGGCCGACGTCATCGCCGCCGAGCCGTTGGCCGAACGCGAGTACATCACGGTGTTCGATGCGCAGACGTTGACCGAGATCAGCAGCTTCGACGGTGTCGACCGGTCACCCGGCTCGGTGCGGATCGCCACGGCCGTCTGGTTCGGCGACGTGCGACTGATCGACAACCGCGACCTGTTCGGCGACTGACCCGGCGCCGTTCTCGAAGAGGTCCGGATTCTGGTCGACGAGTCGGTCGCGGATGCCGGTGAGCAGCAGGATCATCACGACACCGTTGAAGATCGCATGCGCAACCACCGTCGGCCCGATCCGCCGCAACAGGTACGCAGCGGTTCCGAACGAGACGCCGACACCCGACAGGATGAGTACCAGCCCGATGTTGCCGATTCCGCGCACCGGGTCGACATGGGCCACACCGAAGAGAATGCCCTGGAGCCCAACCGCCACCACAGCGGGAACCTTCGACAACAGGCTGCGCATCACCAGGCCGCGGAACACCAGCTCTTCGACCAGCGGGGCGGCGATCACCGCGGTGATCACGATCGCCACCGCATACGTCCGATCGGCCGACAGCTCCCCGATGTCGTCGGTGTTGTTCGACAACGGGATGTCGAACCCGAGCACGATCGCGCCGACGAAGGTCTGGACGAAGATCGTCGCCACCCAGATCAGCGGTCCCCATCCGAGGTCTGACCAGCGGGGAGTTGCACCGACGTCGCGGAAACGGTCGCCACTCCCCCACCGTCGAGTCGCGAACCACCACCAGGCGATCGACGGCCCGTACCCGATCGCCGCGAGCAGCGCGATGTAGACAGCGACGGGCCATTCGAACTCGACCAACAGGTCGAGGACGTATTTCGACGCGAGCAACGAGACGGTGAGGACGACGAGCGCTCCCAGCCCGGCGGTGAACGCCAACGTCGGGTGAGCCGGACGCGGCGCCTTGAAGCTCGGTGGCGATCCGACCGCTGCCGGCACGCCGGCCGGTGTCGTCGGTGGACCCCACGGGGTCATCGGAGTGGTCATGGATACCGGCCGGGGAGCGTATCGGCGAAGAGCCAGGCGTCGAAGAACGCCGTCAGGTCGGCGCCGTGGACCTCGGAGGCCAACATGATGAAGCTCTCCGTCGTCTGTGCGGTTCCGACACGATCGCCGACCCAGCGCGTGAGCAGCCGGAAGAACGCCTCGTCCCCCATCGTCGCCCGCAGCGCGTGCGTCACCACCGCCCCGCCGTCGTAGCGGTTGAAGCCGAACATGTCGTCGACCGTCGGTACCCCGGTCGACCCGACGCCGGTCTGGCGCTGGCTCAACATCGCGTCGGCATAGCTCTCGAGAGGTTGCACGCCGACGTGATCCAGCCACAACCAGTGCGCATAGGTGGTGAGGCTCTCGTTCAGCCAGATGTCGCTCCAGGTCGCTGGGCTCACGGCATTGCCGAACCACTGGTGCGCCAGCTCGTGGCTGAGCAACAGCTGAGGTGAATAGCCGAGCGGCCCGGAGCCGCCGCTCGCGATGTCGCCGGCGCCGAACATCGAACGCCCCTGGGTCTCCATCGCCAGATTGCTGAGGCCCTCGACGAACGCGAGCCCGTAGCGGTCGAGGGGATACGGACCGAACCGGTCCTCGAAGAACACGACCTGCTCGGCAATGCCATCGATGGCCGCCGCGAAGGCAACCGCCTCGCCGGTTGGAACGACGTGAGTGAGCGGAATGGTGTCGCCGTTCGAGCTCGGGATCGCCCCGCCGTCGACCACGTCGTAGTCGCCGACGATCAGTTGGACCAGGTAGGTCGACATCGGTTCTTCCTGGATCCAGACCCACGGCCCATCGGCATCGCCGCGACGGACGAGCGCACCGTTCGCGATGGCCGCCCGATCGACCGGAGCGGTGATCTCGAACCGCCAGGTCGCCTTGTCGGACGGATGGTCGTTCGCCGGCATCCACGTGCGGGCACCGTCGGGCTCGTTGAGCACGTACGACCCGTCGTCGCCGGGGACCCAGCCGATCGGCAGGCCGACGACCGACCGACGGTCGACCGGCTCGAACCGGTACTCGATCTCGACAGTGACCGATTCGCCCCGCTCGGACGAGAGGTCGATGAGCAGCTCGGGATCGGCCTGCGTGAACGTGGTCATCTCGCCGTCGACGGTGATGGCCTCGATGTCGAGCCCGACCGCGTCCAGTGCGAGGACGTCGATGTCGGAGGCGACCTCGGCATCGATGATCATGGTCGCATCCACCGGGCCTGGTGCGGCAGGTACGGTGAGGTGCAGGTCGTACGACTCGACATCGACGTCGTCGGAGCCCAGGTCGGGAAACAAGGCGTCGCCCACGCCAAGGCTCGGGGCGCGTACCGACCGCGGCACCTGCGTGGTGGTGGTCGACACGATCGTCGTTGGCCCCGACGCGGTGGTCTCGGTCGAGGCCGTCGTCGCGGTCGACTCGGTCGAGCCCGACGTGGCGGTCGACTCGGGTGACGACCCTGCGCACCCCGCGACCAGCCACACGCAGCCGACCGCGATCGCCGCCCGGAACCTCATCGGCCTCAGCGGTGCGTCGCCGTGTCGACGACGGTCGCCCGGTAGCGAACCGTGTGGACGCTGTCGCCCGACAGGATGCCCCCACGACCGAGCATTCGCCCGCCCTGCCAGTTCGACAGGCCCAGCTCGGGTTGGTCGAGGGCGTACTGCCCGTCGACCCAGCGGGTGAATCCGTTGCCGACGAACGGGGCATCGATCGCCGCGTAGAACCGCTCGTGCTCCGCCGGAGCGGAGCTGATCAACGAGGCGACGAAGTGCGGGCTGTGACGATTGAACAGGTCGATGCCGACATCGAGTGAATCGACGACCACCAGCGTGACCTCCGGGCTGTTCTCCCATTCCCACTCGAGCGCCAGCCCCTCCTCGGGCACCGTGGAGGCCATTGGCTCGTCGACGGGTCCGTCGGCCCGATCGATGGTGACGATCGTGTCGAACAGCTCACTGGGCACATACGTTTCACTGCCCGCGACGACGTGGAGCCGGGGGTTGGTCTGGCGTGCGTCGGCAGCGGCGCGGACGGCGTCGAGAGCGATCGGCATCGACCGATCCACATCGGATCGCACGAGCACCAGGCAGTTCAACGTGTTGCAGACCTTGCGGTCGAGCGAGTACGTGACGGCCGAGCGCAGCGCCTCGGGATCGCACGACGCTCCCGCCATGATCCATGCGCCCCCGGTGCCGTGCAAGCTGACCGGGATGCCCGCCTGTGATGCGACAGCGCCGAGTTGCGCAACGGCGGAGCCCGATCCCCGGGCGACGGCGAGCGCCAGCCGGCGATCGCTGAACAGGGCGTGGCCGGCGCTGTGGGCCTTGGACTCGACGAGCTGCACCGCACCGACGGGCATTCCGGCCCCGACGAGGGCGGGACGAAGCGCGTGTTCGACGATGGCACAGGCGGTCCCCAACGCATCCGAGCCAATGCGGAACACCACGGCGTTCCCGGTGCGCAACACGCCGCATGCGTCGGCGAACACGTTCGGACGTCCTTCGAAGACGAATGCGACCACACCGAGCGGAGCCCGTCGGGCCTCGAGCCGCCAGCCGACGTGATCGACGACGTCGACCGTCGCGTCGCGCCCCGATGCCACCCGTCGCCAACCGTGCAGACCCGAGATCATGTCGGAGCGCATGGCGGCCGTGAGTTCGAGTCGGGTGGTCGATCGGCCGCGACTCCGGGCCGACTCGACGTCGACGGCGTTCGCTGCAGCGATGGCGGCGAACACGTCGTCATCGGCGAGGAGGTCGGCGAACCGTTCGAAGAAGTCGCTGATCTGGTCGTCGGAGCACCGTGCGAGCGCGGCAAAGCCGTCGGATGCGGCGGAGACAGCCGCTTCGACCCGTCGGTGTTCGGCGGCCGGAACGTGCAGCAGATCGCCGGTGTCCTGCACGACGATCAGATGGTCACCGGGGGTGAACGCGTCGGCGAGTTCGGCACTCACGTGCCCCACCCGGTCGCCGCCGTAGACGATCGGCTGCCCGACCTCCAGGCGGTCGAGACGGCTCACCAGTCCAACCCGTCGAGTTCGGGGAGATCGGACATCAGCACCGGCGCCCCGCTGTCGATCGAGCGATGGGCCGCGAAGCCGATCGCCGCCGATCGGAGGCCATCCATCAAGGTGACCTTCGGGGCCGTCCCCGAGCGGATCGCTGCCGCGAAGTCCACGTGTTCCAGATAGCTCGATCCGTGGTGGAGGCCCACGTGCTTGATCCCCGCCTGGTGGATGTCGTGGGTGTCGACGACGTGTTGCCCATCGGCACGTCGCCCGATCCGGAGCTTCGACTCGGTGACGAGAGCCTCCATCTTCCCCACATCGCCGGTCACGACGATCTCCTGCTCGTTGACACTCGCTTCGGCGAACATGCAGAGATCGAGTAGCCCGCGTGATCCGTCGTCGAAGTCGACGATCACGTACGCGTTGTCCAGGATGTCGGGGGTCTCACCGTCGTAGCGTTCGTCGAGGTGGTTGACCGATTGGTCGCCGGACGCGAACACCCGTACCGGGCGCGCCTGCGTGATCTGGAGCATCAGGTCGAAGAAGTGGCACGTCTTCTCGACCAGCGTGCCACCCGTGTTTCGGCTGAACCGGTTCCAGTTGTCGACCTTCGGGAGGAACGGGAACCGGTGTTCACGGATCGCCACCATCTTCACGTCGCCCACCGTGCCGGCTTCGAGTTCGGCGAGGAGCCGCTGCGTCGGGGGCATGTAGCGGTATTCGAGGCCCATCCAGACCACTCGGTCGTGTCGCGATGCCGCTGCGGCCTCGACGACCTCACGACAGTGCTCGAGGGTCGTGCACAGCGGCTTCTCCATCAGGATGTGGACGGGTCGCTCGAGGGCGGCGAGCAGGATCTGATGGTGCGTGAAGTTCGGCGACGCGATCACGACCGCGTCGACGAGACCCGAATCGAGCAGCTCGTCGTGGTGCTCGAAGACCGCCAGGTCGACACTCGGGCCGACGGCGAGGCGTGCCCATTCGATCGACTCCGGGTGGGGGTCGGACACGGCGGTCACCACCGCCCCGTCGACCGCCATCACGTTCTGGATGTGCTCCACCCCCATCATCCCGGTTCCGATCACTCCATAACGGATGCGTGACGTCTGATCAGCCATGCAACGAAGCGTAGAGCCGTTTGCCACACTGGAGCAGATGAGCGACGATCGCCTGTACTTCCGCCAACTGCTCTCGGGCCGGGACTTCGCATCCGGCGACATGCTCGCCGAGCAGATGGTCAATTTCGTGTATGCGATCGGCGACCGCACGACCGGTGAGTGTGTCCTGGTCGACCCGGCGTATGCCGTGGGCGACATCGTCGACACCGTCGAGGCCGACGACATGACGGTGACCGGTGTCCTCGCCACCCATTACCACCCGGACCACGTCGGCGGATCGATGATGGGGCACACCATCGAAGGCGTCGCATCGCTGCTCGATCGGGTCGACTGCCCGATCCATATCCATGCCGACGAGTGCGAATGGGTGACGAAGACCACAGGCGTCGGCACCGAACACCTCGTCGAACATGCCTCCGGCGACGTCCTCACCGTGGGAGGGATCGACATCCGGCTCCTGCACACCCCTGGGCACACTCCGGGCAGCCAGTGCTTTCTCGTCGACGGGCGGCTCGTTGCGGGTGACACGCTGTTCCTCGAAGGCTGTGGGCGGACCGATCTCCCAGGGTCCAACCCGGCCGACATGGCCGACAGCCTGCGGCGTCTCGCGCAAGTACCCGACGACACGCTGCTGTTCCCGGGTCACCGCTACTCGGCGGCGTCGAGCGCGACCATGCAAACGGTGAAGCAGATCAACTTCGTGTTCGACCAGCTCTGACCGACGACCAGGCCGTCACTCGGTTCCTGCGGTGTCGGACATCGCTCGACACCGGATGATCAGCGTGGATCAGCAGTCTTCTTTGGCGGGAATGATGATCTTCTCGCCGGGGATGAACCGACCGTAGGCCGGGTTGTCCGCGTTCGCCGCTTGGAGTGCTTCGAGCGTCACGTCGTACAGCTCCACCAGCTTCAGCGGGATGTCACCGGCCACCACGGTGTGCGACCCTGCCTCACAATTGCTCCCGGGGTCGGGGATGGCCTCACCGGCGCCGCCATCGGTGACCGGGGCTGCCGCGTCGCCAACGGTCGCATCGACCTCGGTGGCCGTCGCCGGCGACGTTCCACCGGCCGGGATCTTGATCACGGCACCGGGTCCGGGAAACTCTTTGCTCGCGTCGGACCAACCATTGACGTTCTGGAGATCCTCGAGGGACACACCGAACTGGTTGGCCACCTTGATGCCGTAGTCGCCGGCCTGCACGACGTAGTCCTGCTCGGCGCCGACGGGCTCCACACCAGGGACCGTCGTGCTGGTGGTCGCCGGAGCGATCGTCTGGTAGTCGGTTTCGCCCGCAGCCAGGGTGACGGTCGCCCGTGATGCCGCTTCGGAGTCGTCGCCGCCGCATGCACCCAGCACGAGCGCCGCAACCAGGGCGGGCCCGGCGACCGCGGCAAGGCGGTGGGTTGTCCTCAGGTTCATGCTGCAGAGTGTATGACGTCTGTCGAGCGCGACGGCGTCACGGCGCCCATCGGTCGGGTCACCCGTCACATCAGAGGTCGCGCCGTCGGTGGGATCGGTGCCGGCAATTGTGTCTCACCCATCAGGTATTCGTCCACTCCGGCGGCGGCGGCCCGACCCTCCGCGATCGCCCACACGATCAGGCTCTGACCGCGCCCCATGTCGCCCGCCACGAAGACACCCGACTGGTTGGTCATGTAGCGGTCGTCGCGTGCCACGTTGCCACGTTGGTCGTAGTCGAGCTCCATGTCGTCGAGCCACGAGCCCTTCTCGGGACCGACGAAACCGAGTGCGAGGAAGACGAAGTCGGCAGGGATCTCCCGGTCGGTTCCCTCGACCTTGGTGAACGTGCCGTCGATCATCTCGACCTCGTGCATCCGCAGCGCCTGCACGTTGCCGTCACCGTCGTCGATGAACCGTTCGGTGTTGACGCTGTACATCCGCTCGCCACCCTCCTCGTGAGCGGACGTCACCTTGTACACCATGGCGAACTGTGGCCACGGGTTGCGATCGGCGGCACGCTCCTCGGGCGGCATCGGCATGATCTCGAGTTGTGTGACCGAGGCGGCTCCCTGACGGTGCGCCGTCCCGAGGCAGTCGGCGCCGGTGTCGCCACCGCCGATGATGACGACGTGCTTGCCATTGACGTCGATCGGCGATGCGTCCAGATCGCCGAGCTGCACCCGGTTCGACGGCGGAAGGTATTCCATCGCCTGATGGATCCCGTTCAGTTCGCGTCCCGGGATCGGAAGATCGCGCCACTGCGTCGAACCGCAGGCGAGGACGATCGCATCGTGCGAAGCGCGCAGCACGTCCATGTCGACGGTCGAGCCGACAGCAGCGTTCGTGCGAAACTCGGTTCCTTCGGCTTCCATCTGCTGGAGGCGCCGGTCGATGTGACGCTTCTCCATCTTGAACTCAGGGATGCCGTACCGCAGGAGGCCACCGATGCGGTCGGCGCGTTCGAGGACGACGACCTCGTGACCGGCGCGCGTCAGTTGCTGCGCCGCTGCCAGGCCGGCCGGCCCAGATCCGATCACGGCGATCTTCTTGCCCGTGCGAACCGACGGGACCTGCGGCGTCACCCAGCCCTCAGCGAACGCACGATCGATGATCTCGACCTCGATCTGCTTGATCGCGACAGGATTCTGGTTGATCCCGAGGACGCACGCCGACTCACACGGCGCCGGACACAGTCGTCCGGTGAACTCGGGGAAGTTGTTGGTGGCGTGCAGACGCTCGATCGCATCGCGCCACTGATCGCGGTAGACGAGGTCGTTCCAGTCCGGGATCAGGTTGCCGAGCGGGCAGCCGTTGTTGCAGAACGGAATACCGCAGTCCATACAGCGCGCCGCCTGATGGTTCAACTCGTCCGCTGGAAACGGCTCGTACACCTCGTTCCAGTCCTTGAGTCGAACCGGCACCGGACGGTGCCTCGGCGTCGACCGATCGAACTCCAAGAAACCAGTCGGCTTACCCATGACACAACTCCTCGTCACTCGTTCGTTCGCTCGTTCCTCGCTCGCTCTCTCCGTGCCTCGGAATCGGAGGAGCGGCTCCGCCGCGCTCGGCATCCATCGCCTCACGACACGTCGAGTCGGCGATGTCGGAGGGGGATCGCGGAGCGCCCCCTCCACACCTCCCCCACGCCCGGGCCGACGATCCGCGGACACTCACACCCGTGCCGCTTCCATGATCTTGGCAACCGTCTCGTCGTCGTCCAGTCCGGCTGCTTCGCTGTCCGCCATGACGGTGAGGACCCGGCGGTAGTCGCTCGGCATGACCTTGCGGAACTTCGACACATCGACCGCCCACGAGTTCAGAATTGCCGCTGCCACCGTCGACCCGGTGAGGTCGCGATGCCGCAGCACCGTGTCGTGGAGAAACGCTCGATCCTCGTCGCTCAACGGTTCGAGGTCCACCATCTCGTAGTTGACCTTGTCGGCGAAGGTGCCTTCGTGGTCATACACGTACGCGATGCCACCGGACATCCCCGCGCCGAAATTGCGGCCTGTCGGCCCGAGCACCACGACCCGACCGCCCGTCATGTACTCACAGCCGTGATCGCCCACTCCTTCGCTCACCGCCAACGCGCCGGAGTTGCGGACACAGAAGCGCTCGCCGACGATGCCGCGGAGGAAGATCTCACCGCTGGTCGCGCCGTACCCGATCACGTTGCCGGCGACGACCTGATCCTCCGCTGCGAACGGTGCATCGGGATGCGGATGCAGGATCAGACGCCCCCCGGACAACCCCTTGCCGACGTAGTCGTTGGCGTCACCGATGAGGCGCATCTGGATACCCGCCGGGACGAACGCCCCGAAGCTCTGTCCCGCCGAGCCCGTGAACGTGATGTCGATCGTGCGGTCGGGCAACCCCTCGCCCTTCCAGACCTTGGTGACCTCGTGGCCGAGCAAGGTCCCCGTCGTCCGATTGATGTTGCGAATCGGCAACTCGATCGACACCGACTCGCCACGTTGGATCGCCGGTTGGGCCTGGGCGATCAGCTGCTGATCGAGCGCGACGTCGAGTTCGTGGTCCTGACCGATCGACTGGACCATCGTCTGGGCGTACGGGTTCTCCGGGACCTTCAGGATCGGGCTGATGTCGAGCCCCGACGCCTTCCAGTGTTCGATCGCGGCCCGCGTGTCGAGGCATTCGACGTGGCCGATCATCTCCTCCATCGTGCGGAAGCCGAGTTCGGCCATGATCTCGCGGACTTCCTCTGCGACGAAGGTCATGAAGTTCACGACGAACTCGGCCTTGCCCGAGAACCGCTCGCGGAGCAACGGATTCTGCGTCGCGATGCCGACCGGACACGTGTCGAGGTGGCAGACCCGCATCATGATGCAGCCCGACACGACAAGCGGAGCGGTCGCGAATCCATACTCCTCCGCACCGAGCAATGCCGCAATGGCCACGTCGCGTCCCGTCTTCATCTGACCATCGGCTTGGACGACGATCCGGTCCCTGAGACCGTTGAGCATCAGGGTCTGCTGGGTCTCGGCGAGACCGAGCTCCCACGGGCCGCCGGCGTGCTTCAAGGACGTGAGCGGGCTGGCACCGGTGCCGCCGTCGTGACCCGAGATGAGCACGACGTCGGCTTTCGCCTTCGACACGCCGGCAGCCACCGTTCCGACACCGGTCTCGGCAACGAGCTTGACGTGGACCCGCGCCGACGGGTTGGCGTTCTTGAGATCGTGGATCAGCTGCTTCAGATCCTCGATCGAATAGATGTCGTGGTGTGGGGGCGGGCTGATGAGCCCGACGCCAGGCGTGGAGTGCCGCGTCTTGGCGATCCACGGGTACACCTTGTGTCCGGGCAGTTGCCCGCCCTCGCCGGGCTTTGCACCCTGGGCCATCTTGATCTGGATGTCGTCGGCATTCGTCAGATACTCCGAGGTGACCCCGAACCGACCGGAGGCGACCTGCTTGATCGCCGAGCGGCGCTCGGGGTCGTACAACCGGTCGGCGTCCTCGCCGCCCTCGCCGGTGTTCGACTTGGCTCCGAGCTGATTCATCGCGATCGCCAACGTTTCGTGGGCTTCGGCCGAGATCGAGCCGTAGCTCATCGCGCCGGTCGAGAAGCGCTTGACGATCTCGTTCACCGGTTCGACCTCGTCGATCGGAATCGGTGTGCGGTCGCCCGGTGTCAGCGCGAACAACCCGCGCAGCGTCATCAGCGTCTTCGACTGGTCGTCGACCGTGGCGGTGTACTCCTTGAAGATGTCGTAGCGACCGCTGCGCGTCGAGTGCTGGAGCTTGTAGACGGTCTCGGGGTTGAACAGGTGTGGCGCACCCTCACGACGCCACTGGTACTCGCCACCGAGCTCGAGCTTGCGGTGGGCGCGCTCCTCGGGGCGCTTCGGGTTTGCTGCGGCATGACGAGCTGCCACTTCGCGAGCGAGCTCGTCGAGGCCGATCCCTCCGAGCTGGGAGATCGTGCCCGTGAAGTACTTGTCGACGAGTTCGTCACCGAGCCCGATGGCTTCGAAGATCTGCGCACCGGTGTACGACGCGACGGTCGACACCCCCATCTTCGACATCACCTTGAGGACACCCTTGTTGGAGGCTTTGATGTAGTTGCGGATCGCCTGTCGGGGGTCGAGATCACCCATGCCGTGCATGCCCTCGGCGATCAGGTCCTCGATCGACTCGAACGCCAGGTACGGGTTGATGGCACCGGCTCCGTACCCGATCAGCAACGCCATGTGATGCACCTCGCGGGCGTCGCCGGCCTCGACGATCAGACCGGCCATGGTGCGCTGCTTCGTGCGGACCAGGTGATGGTGGACCGCAGCGGTGAGCAACAGCGACGGGATGGGAGCGTCGACGGTGTCGGCATTGCGGTCGGACAGCACCAGGATCCGCGTGCCGTCCTCGATCGCGGTCGATGCCTGTTCGCACACTCGTTCAATGGCGGCAGCGAGTCCGGCGCCTCCGCTCTCGACGCGGTAGAGCCCGGACAACACGTTGGCACGCAGGCCTGGGTGCTCGCCGTCGTCGTCGATGTGGATGATCTTCGCCAGCTCGTCGTTGTCGATGATCGGGTTCGGCAGGGCCAGCTGCTTGCACGATTCGGGCCCGGGTTCGAGCAGGTTGGCTTCGGGCCCGACGGTCGACGACACCGACGTGACGACCTCCTCGCGAATCGCGTCGAGCGGCGGATTGGTGACCTGCGCGAAGAGCTGTTTGAAGTAGTCGAAGATCAGACGCGGTCGCTCCGACAGCACAGCGAGCGGGGTGTCGGTGCCCATCGAACCCAGCGCCTCCATGCCCTTCGTGGCCATCGGGGCAAGCAGGATCTTCAGTTCCTCGTGGGTGTAGCCGAACATCTGCTGACGGCGCAGCACGCTGTCGTGGCTGAACACGACGTGCTCGCGTTCGGGGAGGTCGGCCAGGTCGACGAGCCCCTGGTCCAGCCACGCGCCGTAGGGGTGTTCGGCGGCGAGCGCCGCCTTGATCTCGTCGTCGTCGACGATGCGACCCTGGTCGGTGTCGATCAAGAACATCTTGCCGGGCTGCAGTCGGCCCTTCGCGATCACCTTCGACGGATCGATGTCGATCACGCCGACCTCGGAGGCCATCACGACGAGATCGTCATCGGTCACCCAGTAGCGACTCGGGCGCAGTCCGTTGCGATCGAGCACTGCACCGATCACCTTGCCGTCGGTGAACGTGACACTCGCCGGTCCGTCCCAGGGCTCCATCATCGACGCGTGGAAGCGGAAGAAGTCACGCAGTTCCTTCGTCATGGTCGCGTCGTTCTCCCACGCCGACGGAATCATCATCATGACCGCATGGTGCAGCGGATACCCACCGAGGTGCAGCAGTTCGAGGACCTCGTCGAAGCGAGCGGTGTCGGACGAACCCGGCGTGCAGATCGGGAACGCCCCATCGATCCCGGGCAGGCTGTCGCTCTGCAGCATCGCCTCGCGGGCGCGCATCCAGTTCTGATTCCCCTGGACGGTGTTGATCTCGCCGTTGTGGGCAACGAAGCGATAGGGGTGAGCGAGCGGCCACGACGGGAACGTGTTGGTCGAGAACCGTGAGTGGACGAGCAGCAACGCCGATTCGATCCGCTGGTCGGTGAGGTCGGTGAAGAACTCGCTCAGCTGCGGGGTCGTCAGCATCCCCTTGTAGACGATGGTGCGCGCCGAGAGCGACGCAAAGTAGGTGTCGAGCTCGTCGACGAGCTCGCGTCGCGACCGCTTCCGGGCGACGAACGCCTTGCGATCGAGCTCGATACCGGTCGTACCGCCGGGGTCGGACACGAACAGCTGCTTGAACGTCGGCATGGCGGCGCGGGCCGTGGCACCGAGGCAATCGGGGTTGACGGGCAGGTCACGCCAGCCGAGCACCTGCAGGCCGACATCGGCCACGGACGCATCGATCGCCGCCTGCGCCTTCTCACAGGCGACATCGTCGGCGGGGAGGAACGCGATCCCTGTTGCGTACGCACCGGCCGGCGGCAGATCGAAATCGACGACTGCCCGGTAGAGCTCGTCGGAGACCTGCAGCAGGATGCCCGCTCCGTCACCGGTGTCCGGCTCGGCCCCGGTGGCGCCACGATGCTCGAGATTCGTCAACGCCGTCAGCCCGGTCACGACCAGCTCGTTCGATCGCACACCCTTCAGGTTCGCGACGAACGACACGCCGCACGCATCGTGTTCGTTGCGTGGGTCGTACAGACCCATCGGTCCGGGAGCCTTGATCATCTGGGCACATCCTCGAAGGTACGTCCGGGCGCGGGCCGGAGAGTGTCGTTTCGAACGCTGCGCTGGGTCGACATTGACCGAACGGCGGTGCCTCGACGCTGAGGCTGCTCGGGCGTCGCCCGAGCGGGGAACCCTGATTCTAGGGGGTCGAGTCGCCGCGAGTGAACCTCGTTCGCTCGTGATCGGTCCGTCGACCGAACCGGCGCCCGGTCAGACGAGGCGCGATTTGACCAGGTCGGCGACGGTGCGGCCGTCCGCCCGCCCGGCGACCTCGGCATTGACCGCCTTCATGGCCTGGCCCATGTCGGCCTTGGTCGCGAAGCCGTTCGCAGCGAAGACATCGGCGACGATCCCCTCGAGCTCGTCGGCGCTGAGGGCCGCGGGGAGGTACACCTCGAGCACCTCGATCTCAGCTCGTTCATCGGCTGCACGATCGGCTGCACCACCGGACTCGAATGCCTCCGCTGCATCGAGGCGACGCTTCACCTGCGACTTCAACACCGCTTGGACCCCGTCGTCGTCGAGCGTGATGGCGGCATCGCCGGCGACCTGCTCCTCCTGCACGGCAGCGATCACCGATCGAAGCGTGCGTTGACGCAGTGTGTCCTTGGCCTTCATCGCCGTCGTGAGGTCGGCTCGGATCTGGTCGATCAGCATGGGAGCAGTCTGGCGTCAGTCGACGAACACCGGTGCACGCTTTTCGAACCCGGACATCACGGCTTCCATCTGGTTGGACGACCCGATCTGCTCCCCGATCACGCGTCGTTCCTCGGCAAATGCCTCTGCGGCGCCATCGTGGTCGAGGCGGTTGAACAGCTCCTTGGCGCCGCGCACCGCTCCCGGGCTGCGGCCGGCGATGTCCCGTGCCAACGACATGGCGTCGTCGAGGGGGGTCTCGCTGAGCCGGGTGGCGAGCCCGAGGTCGAGGGCCTCGTTCCCGTCGAACACCCGCGCCGTGTAGGTCAACTCCCGAGCGACGTCGGGGCGGACGAGTTTCGACAGCATGAACGTCCCCGTCATGTCGGGCACGAGGCCCCAGTGGACCTCGCGTACCGACATCTTCGTGTCGGGGTGCACGATCCGGATGTCTGCCCCGAGGGCGATCTGCAGGCCCCCGCCGAGCGTGTGGCCGTGCACCGCGGCGATCACGGGAACCGGGATCTCCTGCCACACCCAGCAGACCTGCTGACCGAGGTGGGTGATCCGCCCGTCGGCCATCTCGCCCGGATTGCCGTCGGTACGCGTCGCCGCACGCTCGGCCCCACCGTCACCGGAGTCGGCGAGCGCCTGCATCGACGAGAAGTCGAGACCGGCGCAGAACGAGGCGCCGTCGCCTGAGAGGACGACGACACGCACGTTGCGCTCCGTCTTCAACTGCTCGCCGGCGTCGGCGATGCCGCGGAACATCGCGTTGTCGAGCGCATTGCGCTTGTCGGCGCGGTTGAGCCGGACATCGGCGATGCCGTCGTTGATCGAGATGGTGACACGGTCGGACATCCGACGAGCTTGGCAGATCGGTCGACCCGACCGGACGGTCGTGCGACAACCTGTCCCCGAGCGTCGTCTGCCGGCACCGGCTCCCAGCGAGCGCGCCTCGATCTGCACGCGGTCCAGCTGAACGTCACGACAACGCCCCTGGCATGCTCGGGCCATGCATCTCGATCTGTCCGCCGACGACGTCTTGACCACCACCCGCTCGGTCCGCAAACGCCTCGACCTCGAGCGCCCCGTGGAACGTCACGTCGTCGAGGAGTGCCTGGAGATCGCACTCCAGGCACCCACCGGGTCGAACAAACAGGGCTGGCAGTTCGTGATCGTCGAGGACCCCACAAAGAAGCAGGCGTTGGCCGACATCTACGCCCGGAACTTCCAGAAGTACGCGGGCATCGCCGCGTCGAACGAGTACCAGCCCGGCGACCCCCGGTACGACCAGAAGGACAAGGTGACGTCGTCGGCGGTCCACCTCGTCGAGAACTTCCACCGCGTCCCGATGATGATGATCCCGTGCATCACGGGACAACTCGATCGGGTGCCGACCTTCCAGGCTGCGTCAGCGTGGGGCTCGATCCTGCCTGCCGTGTGGAGCTTCATGCTCGCACTGCGCGAGCGGGCAATGGGCTCGGCGTGGACGACGATCCACCTGATGGATGGCGGCGACGCCGAAGCCGCCGACATCCTGGGGATCCCCCACGACCAGATCACGCAGGCCGGCCTGTTCCCCATCGCCTACACCCTCGGGACCGAGTTCAAGGTGGCCGAGCGACTCCCACTCGACACCGTGCTGCACTGGGACGAGTGGTGAGCCGGCACCAGCTGATTCAAGACCGTCACCGTCGCCGCCGATGAACCGGTGTGACCACGGAGTACTCATCGTTCGCACCCCCGACGCCCGGCGACACTCCCGCGGCTGCTGCTCCGTCGCTCCCGTCGCTCCCGGTGCCCACGCTGCCCAACCCGACGCTGCCCATCCCGGCACCGGCGAACCCGACCGCTGACGCCGCTCCGCGCCTCGCTCCTCCGGTCCCCGCCGCAGCCGTTTCGGCCTCGCCCGGATCACCGATGCCGCCGGATCGGCCGGCTCCCACCCCGAAGCGCAGGCCCGCACGAAAGGTCGGCATCGTCGTCGCCGGGCTGATCGCCTCGGCGGCCATCGGATACGGATGGCTGGTGATCTCGACACGCGACGAACCATCGACATCGGCGCCGTCCGAGCCGGCCCCTCCGTCCAACGAACTCGCCATCGAACCACAGGACGTTTCGAACCCGCTGGTCGTTCCGATCGACGACGCCTCAGAGGTCGTGGCGGAGATCAATGACAACAGCGAGGAGACCGAAGCCCTCGATCTCCTGGGTCTCGACGAAACCGGGAACACCGTCGCTGCCGGCCATCGATTGACCTGGAGCTCCGGCACCGGCCACACCATCACGATCACCGTCGACGCAGCCACGGGCAATTACGCCGTCGAGTCCAGCGACGGCTTCGAGTGGCGACGGATCGACGGCACGTCGTACGGACGCAGCGGTGACATGGCGTGGTCGCAGGTGGACGGCAGCGCGCTCGAATCGGTGCCGCGCCTCGGGCTCGATGGTCCGGTCACGATCGATCAGATCCTCGACCCGCTCATCGGCGAGTATTCCTCCACCGTGACGGACCGGCGCGACGACGGCACCTCGACGGTGAACGCCGAGGTCGACTCCTACGCACTGTGGAACGACCACCCCGATCAGCGCCTGACCTGGTTGGCCCTGATGGGCGTTCCCAACCCCGATCAGGACGTCGCACCCGGTTCGATCATCGTGGTCGCCGCCTCGGTCAGGAGCGACGGCCGGACCGTGGACAACGTCACCGTGACGACACCGACGCTCACATCCACGTACTTCCTCAACGAGGTGTTCGACACCGCCCCGGTCATCGAGGTCCCGGAGCTCTGAGTCAGCGCCTCCAGGCGACGATCTCCCGGTCGATCTCCGCGATCGTCCGGCATCCGTTGAGCGCCATCGTTCGTTCGAGCCCCTCACGCATGAACGACAACATCTGGTCGACGCCGGCTTCACCGGCGGCGCCCAGCGCGTAGAGGTACGGGCGACCGATCGACACAGCATCGGCCCCCAACGCCAGGGCCTTGACGATGTCGGCACCGCGCCGGACGCCGCCGTCGCAGATGATCGCCGCCTCATCCTGGATCTCTTGTCGAACCGGTTCGACCAGCTCGATCGGCCGCGGCGCATCGTCGAGCTGACGCCCACCGTGATTCGAGAGCCCGATCGCGTCGACGCCGGAGGCCACCGCCTGCTTGGCGTCGGCCACGGTCTGTACACCCTTGAGCGCGATCGGACCGTCCCAGAACGACCGCAACCAGTCGATGTCGTCCCAGGACAGAGCCTGGTCGAACTGGGTCGCAACCTTCTCGGCCAGAGCAACCGGCTTCGATCCGTCCGGCGCCGAGCTGTTCGCGAGGTTGGCGAACATGATCGGATCGTTGCGGAGGAAGTCCCAGGTCCATGCCGGATGGATCGCTCCGTCGATCAGCGTGCCGAGTCCGATCTTCGGGGGGAGCGAGAAACCACGACGAACGTCGCGCTCGCGCCGACCGAGGACGGCGGTGTCGACCGTCAGCCACAACGCGTTGTACCCCGCGTCAGCGGCACGGAGCACGAGTTCTTTCACCAGGCCGCGGTCCCGCCAGGTGTAGACCTGGAACCACTTGTTGCCGCCGTTGACCGCCGCGACCTCCTCGATCGACCGCGTCCCCATGGTCGACAGTGCATACGGGACACCCGCGCGCTGGGCAGCGCGCGCGACGGCGAGTTCGCCCTGCGAGTCGGCGATCCGGGTGTAGCCCGTCGGAGCGAGGATCAACGGCATGGACACCCGGTGACCGAGAATCGTGGTGCTGGTGTCGAGGCCGCTCACGTCACGCAGGACACGAGGCCGCCACTCGAGGCGCGAGAAACTCGCTGAGTTGCCGCGGAGCGTCCGCTCGTCCTCGGCGCCACCGTCGATGTAGTCGAACACGCCTCGTGGAAGGCGACGGCGAGCCACACGTCGAAAGTCGTCGACGGTCACGCATCGCTTGAGGCGGCGTTCGGTCGGCGAGAACGACACGTTCTGGAACTGCACTGTCTCGCGGAACGTGCTGATCATGCCCATCTGAACCACGGTATCTCAGCCGGTCGACGGCGGGCAGATTTGATGCGTGCGGTCGGCGACGTCCGGCCCGTCGGGCGGACACCGACCGATTCGTCACTCCACGATGCGCAACCCGCTCGGCGTCATGCTCGGTTCGGCCTGCGGAAGATCCACGACGAACTCCGTTCGGTGCGCCGGGAACACATGCTCACTGAGGAGCAACGCCCGACCCGCATGATCCGTCGTGACCCGTTGACATCGCAACAGCGGCGCCCCCACCGGCACGCCGAGCAACGCGGCGTCGCCCTGCTCTGCGATGTCGGCACCGATCGTCTGGGTCGCTCCACGCAACTCGACGTCGAGCAACTCGTAGAACGGTCGCCGTTCGACGTCACGCCGCGACAGGCCCTCACCGAGATCAGCGGGACACCACACGGTGACGACCGCGAACGGCTCGCCGTCCGCAAGGTTGACCCGCTTGACCCGGAGCACGTGCTCGACATCGAGGATCCTGCGCACCCGTTCGGGCGCATCCTCGAACGCGAACTCTTCGATCTTGCGCTGCGACAACTTGCCCACGCCTTCCACCTGGGACTCGATCGTCGCCAGCGACTGCAACGACTGACGTACCGGCTCACCGGCCACGTACCAGCCGAACCCCTGTCGAGCAGCGATCAACCCGTCGTCACGGACGAGTTCGAGCGCTCTGCGGATCGTGACTCGAGACGCATCGAACTCCGCGGACATCTCCGACTCGGAGGGCAACACCGAGCCGATCGGCGCGTCGGCGAACCGGGTCCGCAGCTCGTCTGCGATCTCCTGGTAGCGGATGTGCCTCACGTCGACACTCCCCCGGCGTCGACCAGCTCGATCCGGTTGCCGAACGGATCGAACACGTGGCACCGCACCACTCCTGCGATCTCCCGATTCCACGCTGCATCGAGGCCCGCCTCGTCGATGAAGTCGGCCAGCCCCTGCATCACGAGCGCCGGATGGGCCGCGCGCGCCGGGACGAACGGATCCTCCACACCGACGTGCACCCGGACCGGGCCGGACTCGAACCAGGCCCCACCGCGCGCTGCCATGACCGGGGGTTTCGGAACCTCGGACAACCCGAGCACCCCCACGTAGAACCCCCGCGCCGCGTCCTCGGCACCCACCGGAATCGCCACCTGCACGTGGTCGATGCCCACCCATCGCACGGTCGAGTTCGTCATGATGCGGACCTCCTGGTTGTCGTCCGACTCCCACCTTACTTGTATCTAACTTGTCTGCTATGGTTGCCTCCATGGCCACCGTCAGCGCAACCACTCCCATCGAGCTCGTCGAGCAGGTCTACGCCGCTCTCCCGGGCAACGTCGAGATCGCCCGCAACCGTCTCCAACGGCCGCTCACCCTCACCGAGAAGATCCTCGTCAACCATCTCGCCGACCCGCAGCACCAGGAACTCGAACGCGGCGACAGCTACGCCGATTTCCACCCCGACCGTGTTGCGATGCAGGACGCCACTGCGCAGATGGCACTGCTCCAGTTCATGACCGCCGGCCTGCCCGAGGTGGCGGTGCCGTCAACGGTCCATTGTGATCACCTGATCCAGGCCAAGGTCGGCGCGAAGATCGACCTGGGTGTCGCGGTCGACACGAACGCCGAGGTCTACGACTTCCTCAAGTCCGTCAGCGCCAACTACAACATCGGCTTCTGGGGGCCCGGCTCGGGCATCATCCACCAGGTCGTGCTCGAGAACTATGCGTTCCCGGGCGGAATGATGATCGGCACCGACAGCCACACTCCCAACGCCGGCGGCCTCGGCATGGTGGCGATCGGTGTCGGCGGCGCCGACGCGGTCGACGTGATGACGGGCTTCGCCTGGAACGTCAAGTGGCCGAAGGTCATCGGCGTCAAGCTCACCGGCACGCTGTCCGACTGGAGCGCACCGAAGGACGTCATCCTCGAAGTGGCTCGCCAGCTCACCGTCAAGGGCGGCACCGGCGCCATCGTCGAGTACTTCGGCCCCGGCGCCGACTCGATCTCGGCGACCGGCAAGGGCACGATCTGCAACATGGGCGCCGAGATCGGTGCCACCACGTCGGTGTTCGGCTACGACGCCAACATGAGCCAGTACCTCAAGGCGACCGGGCGTGAGGCGATCGCCGACGCCGCCGACAAGGTGGCCGACCACCTCCGCCCCGACGACGGAGCGCTGTACGACCAAGTCATCGAGATCGACCTCGACACACTCAAGCCCCTCATCAACGGCCCGCACACACCCGACCTCGCCCACACGGTCGGCAGCGGCGTCGGCGACGCAGCCCGCGAGAACGGCTGGCCGCTCGTTCCGTCGGCGGCCCTGATTGGTTCGTGCACCAACTCCTCGTACGAGGACATCACGCGCGCAGCGTCGATCGCTCGCCAGGCGGCAGCACGGGGACTCACCTCGAAGATCGACCTGATGATCACACCGGGGTCCGAGCAGACTCGGGCGACCATCGAGCGCGACGGTCTGCTCGCCGACCTCGAAGCGATCGGTGCCACGGTGCTCGCCAACGCGTGCGGCCCGTGCATCGGGCAGTGGAGCCGGCCTGAGTCGATCACCGGCCAGACCAACACGATCGTCACGTCGTACAACCGCAACTTCCCCAAGCGCAACGACGGCTCGGCCAACACGCTCGCCTTCGTCACCTCGCCCGACACGGTCATGGCGATCGCACTGTCGGGCAGGCTCGACTTCGATCCGACGACCGACACGATCACCGCACCGGACGGAACCGAGGTCGGCCTCGACGCACCGGTCGGCCTGGTGCTTCCTGACGCCGGCTACGACCCCGGCGAGGACACCTTCACCGCTCCCCCGGAGGACGGCCACGACGTCCCCATCGCGGTCAGTCCCACCTCTGATCGCCTGCAACTCCTCGAGCCGTTCGAGCCCGTATCGCTCGACCGCTACAACGATCTCCCGGTGCTCGTGAAGGCCCAGGGCAAGTTCACGACCGACCACATCTCGATGGCGGGCCCGTGGTTGAAGTATCGCGGTCACCTCGAGAACATCTCGGGCAACCTGTACCTCGGCGCGGTGAACGCCTACGAGGGCTACGACGTCGGCTTCGGCAAGAACCAACTCACCGGCGAGACCCAGCGCTTCCCCGAGATCGCCAAGGAGTACCACGAGGCCGGCCAGGCCTGGATCGTCATCGGCGACGAGAACATGGGCGAGGGTTCGAGCCGCGAGCACGCTGCCATGGAGCCTCGCTTCCGCATGGGCCTCGTGGCCATCGCCCGCAGCTTCGCGCGCATCCACGAGACCAACTTGAAGAAGCAGGGCATGGTGCCGCTCACCTTCGCCGATCCGACCGACTACGACAAGATCGACGAGGACGACCGGATCAGCGTCGTCGACCTGCCGCCGGTCCCGGGCGAGACGGTCACGTGCCGGATCACCAAACCCGACGGGTCGACGGTCGACTTCGAGTGCAACCACACGTTCAGCCCCGAACAGGTCGAGTGGTTCCAGGCGGGCTCGGCACTCAACATCATCCGCCAGAAGTCGGCAGGCTGACCCGGCGTTGGCTCGATCCAAGCAGCGGCGCGAGCAGCATCGCACGGCGGTCGTCGAGCGCGAGGGTCAGACCCACGCCGAGATCATCGTCCCCGTCGATTCGTTCGAGTCGGCCGATGGTGACCGTCGCGTCCTCTGGACGGACATCGCGTCCCGCTTCGGCTCGCTGTCGACGTACCCGGCGACGCTCGGCGCTGCACCGAGCCAGATTGCGCTCGTGCTCGACGACTTCGCGTTCGATCTGCACATCGGTGACCGATTCGTCGCGACCGGGACCCACGACGGCGTGACGTTCCGACGGCTGGCGGTCGACCACGGTGTCGATGTGTACCTCGCGAACGGGGTCGACGTGCGCCGCTCGGCTCCGCGAGATCTCGCCGCTGCGGCGACCGATGGGCGCCTCGTCGGATCACGCGTCACAGCATTCGGCGTCGACACCCTCGAGCTGCGGTGACCCAACGACGGCCCCGGTGACGACTCGCTCACCGCGGCGATGCTCACGCGCGACGGCTGGCCTCGACCTCGTTCAAGTCGAGGTGGTTGCGCATGTACTGATTCGTTGCATCGGTGGTCGGTTGGTAGTCCCATGCGGCGAAACGCCCCTGACGCATCGCCGTGTCGACGATCGCCCGCGCCCGCTGGTTCGCGCGGACTGCGGCATCGATCGCGTCGGGATCCCACCGCCGCAGCACCTCGGCAGTGAAGTCGGCAACGATGTCGGTGTGGTCGGTGTCGCCGACGAGGTTCACCAATTCGTGTGGGTCGCACTCGAGGTCGAAGAGTTGTGCGCCGTCGGGCTGTGACCAGATGTACTTCCACCGCCCACGGCGAATCATGAAGATCGGCGCGACGGCCCCCTCGCCCAGGTACTCCCCGATCACGGCTCGATCCGAATCCACGGGCGCGTCGATCAGCGGCAGGATGCTCGCCCCGTCCATGATCGATGGCACGTCGATCCCTGCGATGTCGAGCAGTGTCGGTGCCATGTCGAGGAGCCCGACGTGGGCATCGACCAAGAGCCCCGCCCCCGCCCCCGGGCCGCGCATGATCAGCGGAATCCGGCAGCTGTGCTCGAAGTAGCTCATCTTGTACCAGAGGCCGCGTTCGCCGAGCATGTCGCCGTGGTCGGCGGTGAACACGACGACGGTGTCGTCGGCCAGGCCGTGGCGTTCGAGCACGGCGAGCATCTCGCCGATCTGGTGGTCGACATAGCTGATGTTGGCCAGGTATGCGTGCCGTGCTGTCCGGACCTGTTCGTCGGTGACCGCGGTGACGTCGGCGGCGATGACACGGCGCAGTCGACGCGAGTGCGGGTCGTCGTCATCGTCGGGTATCGCTCCGATCGTCGGCGCCGGGATGAGATCGTGGTCGTACAGGTCCCAGAACTCCTGGCGGGCCACATAGGGATCGTGTGGATGGGTGAAGGACGCAGTCATCATCCACGGCCGGTCGTCGGTCGTGCGTGCGAGGTCCCTGAGCTTGCGGATGGCGTGGTGCGCGACGTCGTCGTCGTAGTCGAGTTGGTTCGACACCTCCGCCACGCCGGCACGGACGACCGAGTCCATGTTGTGGAACCACCAGTCGAAGCGACCGTCGGGGTCGGCCCAGTTCGGTGTCCAGCCGAAGTCGGCCGGATAGATGTCGGTGGTCAGGCGCTCTTCGTAGCCGTGGAGCTGATCAGGACCGACGAAGTGCATCTTGCCCACGAGCGAGGTCTGATAGCCGGCAGCCCGTAGATGGTGCGCAAACGTCGGAACGCTGGCGGGGAACTCCGAGGCGTTGTCGTAGGCGGCGATCTTGGAATTGAGCTGACCGCTCATCATCGCGAACCGTGCGGGCGCGCACAGCGGGCTGTTCGAGTAAGCCGACGTGAACGTGACGCCCTGCGCGGCGAGCCGGTCGATGTTGGGCGTGATGGCCGGCCCTCCGTACATCGAGAGGAACGGTGCCGACAGCTGGTCCGCCATGATCAGCAAGATGTTCGGCCGCGTGACGTGACGGGTCTGACCCATCGCGTCACGCGTGACGCGATGGGTCAGACCCGTAGTGTCACGCGTCATCGGGGGCCGTCGTCGGTGCGGCTCCACGGTAGACCTCGGTGTGGTCCGGCGGAAGTGGTGAGTTGCCGAGGATCAGATCGGCGGCCTTCTCGGCGATCATCATCGTCGGGGCATACGTGTTGCCGTTGCTGACATTGGGCATGCAGCCGGCATCGACCACGCTCAGCCCTTCTGTCCCCCAGACCTGCATCGATTCGGGATCGAGGACAGCCATCGGATCACTCCGTGCCCCGATCCGCGTCGTGCACGACGGGTGCAGCGCCGTCTCCGAATCACGCGCCACCCAGTCCATGATCTCCTCGTCGGTTTCGACGGCCGGACCCGGTGAGATCTCGCCGGCGTTGAACGGTTCGAACGCGGGCTGTGTGAGAATTCTGCGCGCCGTCCGTACCGCCTCGATCCATTCTCGCCGATCCTGCTCAGTCGACAGGTAGTTGAACTGCACCGCAGGGTGCCTGCGGGGGTCGGTCGAGGTGATCTTCACGGTCCCGCGGGCATCGGAGTACATCGGCCCGACATGGACCTGGTAGCCGTGCTCGATCTTGGCGTTGCCGCCGTCGGGGCGTTGCGGCGACGAACCGTCGTAGCGAATTGCGATCGGGAGGAAGTGGAACATCAGGTTCGGGTAGGACTCGCTCGGGTTGCTCTTGACGAACGCCCCGGCCTCGAAGTGGTTCGATGTACCGGGACCCGTGCGAAACAGCCATTGGAGGCCGATCCACGGCTTCTTCCAGTGCGCCAGGTGCGGTTGAATCGACACCGGTTGCTTCGACTCGTACTGGATGTACACCTCGAGGTGGTCCTGCAGGTTCTCCCCCACGCCGGGTAGCTCCGCCACCATGTCGATCCCCAGCGGCCGGAGATGGTCGGGGTCGCCCACACCCGACAGCTGGAGCAGCTGCGGGCTGTTGAACGCTCCTCCGCACAGGACGACCTCGCCGGCCGAGATGATCTCGACACCTCGGCCCTTCTTGATCTCGACACCCACCGCGCGGTTGCCGTCGAACAGCACCCTGTTGACGTGGGTACTCGTCATCAGGTCGAGGTTGGGCCGGTCGAGCACCGGGTGCAGGTACGCCCGTGCTGCGCTCAGACGGCGGCCCCGGAACACGTTCTTGTCGAACGCTGCAAAGCCCTCCTGGCGGTAGCCGTTGACGTCGTCGGTGCGGTTGAACCCGGCCTGAACCCCTGCCTCGAGCCATGCATCGAAGAGCGGCGAGTCGGCCGGCCCCCGCTCGAGCTTGAGCGGTCCGTCGTCGTTACGCCACTCGTCGGCTCCCGCGAGGCAGGTCTCCATCCGCTTGAAGTACGGCAGACAATGCGCCCAGTCCCAGTGCTCGAGCCCTGGCAAAGCTCCCCACTTGTCGTAGTCCATCGGGTTGCCGCGCTGGAAGATCATCCCGTTGATGCTCGACGAACCGCCGAGCACCTTGCCACGGGCGTGGTACACCCGTCGCCCATTCATGAATGGTTCGGCTTCGGACTCGTACTTCCAGTCGTAGAAGCGGCTCCCGATCGGGAACGCGAGCGCTGCGGGCATGTGGATGAACACGTCCCACTTCCAGTCGCGACGCCCTGCCTCGATGACCAGCACCCGGTTCGAGGCGTCGGCGCTCAGACGGTTTGCGAGGGCACATCCGGCGGAGCCTCCACCGACGATCACGTAGTCGTACACGCGGGCAGTCTGCCAGAGCGAGCGCACGGGCGCCTCCGCCCACGGCCGACGACATCGAGACGGACGTCCCAACCGCGCACGTGGGGACGCCCTGCCGGGCGCCCCCACCGATGTCCGACGCTCAGTGATGGTCGTCGCCGTGGGCCGCTGCCACCTCCCGGATCCGGGTCGCCTGGAATCGCAGCACGTCGATGATCGCGCCGAGACCGAAGGCGATACCCGTCCGGTAGAGCGCGACGCCGATCCTGCGGAGTCCGGATGCTGCCGCTGCCCATGCCGCACTGTCTGTGATGTCGGCGGGGTCGATGCCGTCGAACGAGGCGGCGGCCAGCACGTTGATGACGATGCCGGCGATCATCGCCATCATGCCGATCGCCATCAGGATCAGCATCAGCTTCGCGGTGAGTGGCGTCTTCAAGGTCTGGACATCGGCGCCGCTGATCTCCTGGACGTCGCCCCCACCTCGGCGCAACGTGCTTCGGCGATGGCCAGGGCCATTCCGACCGCCCAGCCCACGAGCGCGATGCCGGCCAGGATCAATCCGAGGGCGAGCTCGCGGAACGGGCCGAGCCAGTTCGCCCACGATGAGAACGATGCTGGATCGTCGGCGACGCCCATCGCCATCAGGTAGCCGACGAATTGGGTGACTCCGGCCATCATGCCCATCATCATCAACACGACGAACCCCTTCGCCGTCGCCTGCATCCTCAGCGTCGTCACCGGCAGCCCGAGATGCGATGCACCTCGCCACCGCCTTCGCGGAGACCCGCCAGGACCGTCCCGAGGAGGAATGCGATCCCGCTCAGCAAGAACGTCTCACCGAGGAACTCGATGCGCTGGGTGAACCCTGCGGCTTGCCGAAACGATTCGCTTCCCGGCGTTTCGTTGGCCCAGACGAGCGACGAGATCGGCCCGGCGCTCAACGCCATCGCTCCCATGGCGAGGCTCGGGCGCCACATGCACCGCGCCAGGCGGTGGATCGGCAGGAGCCTGGGCGCCTCGGCGGTCACGGTCGCAGCGCCCCACGCGGTGTCGATGTCACCCGCAACTGATTGCGGGGTCGGCGGCGCCGATCCCCGGCGGCCACGAAGTTGGCGGTGACCGAGATGGTGGCACCCATCAGTCCGATCAACGCCAACGTCAAGCCCACGGCTCGGTATCGGGAGGGTGTGGTGCCGTCGTCGGCCGGGGTCGGCCGTGCGGCAAGCTGCATCACAGCTGTCATTGGTCTCTCCTTTCGTCAGTGCCTCTCTGCGAGGGGCGGTTACGAGGGAGAACCGGACCGACGTCGCCCGCCGTCCACCGTTGCGACATATTCGACAATGCGCGCCGCGGGTCAGTCGTCGACGAGCAACAACAGACCAGCGTGATCGAGGAGTTCGATCTTGCGGTACCCCAGCGCAACCAGGCCCGCCGATTCGAGCGATTTCAGCACCCGTTGCACGCTGGAGCGTGGGACACCGAGGAGCTCGGCGAGTTGGGCGTGCGTCAGGGGCACGACGTCGTCGGGGCGGGCTTCGCGGAGCAAGACCGATGCGAGCTGAGACTCCAGGCCGGTTGCGAGCAGGTCGACGAGTCGTCCTGCAGGCCCGCCATCCGCTCCGCGAGCGAGACGAACCAGCGACGCGCAACGAGCGGTCGAGTCTGCAACAGCTCGAACAGTGCAGCTGTTTCGATCGACAACACCGAACAGTCCTCGACCACGCGGGCATCCACCCGCGCTGCGCTGTCTCCATGACGGAACACGAAGGTGCCGCCTGCATAGGCGTGTTCGCCCATGTCGTTGGCCAGTTGCTCGATGTCGCCAGCGTGGAGCGGTGCCTCGCGACCACGGCTGAGGCAACATGCGAGCCACGTGCCGTACCGGGACACGCGGTCGTGCAGGCTCGTCATGTCAGCCAGCGCTCACCCTCATGACCGTCGAAACCGTCCGGGCGGCGATTGTGTTCCCTCAATCGGCGTCGATGGCAGCGCGGACCTCAGCGACGTAGGCGCCGACGGCGTCAGGCCCGGACTCCATGAGCCGTCGCACCATGCTCGCTCCCTGGATCACGCCGTCGGCGACTCGCGTCGCCTGATACGCCTGCTCGGCGTTCGAGACACCCACCCCGACGAGCACCGGGACATCGGTGATCGCCTTGAGGCGCGCGGCAAGATCGGTGGCGGTTTCGGCGAGCGACGACCGCTCGCCGGTCACGCCGAGCAATCCAACGGAGTACAGGAAGCCGCGGGCACGAGCGGCCACCCGTGGTAACCGCTCGTCGGGCGCAGTGGGCGCCGCGAGCATGATCGTCTCGATGCCGTGGGCATCGGCAGCTGCGCACCAGGGCCCGGATTCCTCGAGTGGCAGGTCGGGCAGGATCGCCGCCGAGATACCGGCCCTCGCCAGGTTGGCGGCAAACCGCTCGGGCCCAGGATGATGCACCAGGTTGTAGTACGTCATCACGGCGAGTGGGACGTCGACGTCGAGGTGAGGCACCTCGTCGAGAATCGCCGCCGGTGTGATCCCGGCATCGAGCGCCGCTTGGCTCGCCTGCTGGATGACCGGGCCATCCATCACCGGATCCGAGAACGGGATCCCGATCTCGACGGCGTCGGCGCCGTTCGCAGCGCACGCGCGGATCGCATCCTGCCAGCCCGGGTAGCCGCCGGTGATGTACGGCACGAGGAGTTTCCGGCCCGCCGAGCGCTTCGCTCGGAACTCGTCCTCCATCCGACCCATCAGAGCTGGTCTTCCAGGATGTCCATCATCTGGGCCACGTCCTTGTCACCACGTCCCGAGAGATTCATCAGCACGGTCTGGCCCTGCAGCTCGGGAGCAGATCGGCTGATCCACGCCACGGCGTGTGCACATTCGAGCGCCGGGATGATGCCCTCGGTTTCGGAGAGCAGCCGAAACCCATCGATCACCTCGGCGTCGGTGACGTTCGGATACTCGGCGCGCCCGATGGAAGCCAGATGGGAGTGCTCGGGGCCGACGCCCGGATAATCGAGTCCGGCCGAGATCGACAGTGCCTCTTCGACCTGTCCGACCTCGTCCTGCATCAGGTAGCTGCGGGACCCGTGGACCACGCCGGGAGTACCGCGGCCGACTGCCGCCCCGCCGGCCGGCTCGACGCCCACGAGGCGGACACCGGGCTCGTCGACGAATCCGGAGAAGATCCCCATCGCGTTCGAGCCGCCGCCGACGCAGGCCACCACGACGTCGGGCATCGCCCCGGTCATCGCTTCGATCTGTTCGTGGGCCTCGTCGCCGATGATCGACTGGAACTGGCGAACCATGAAGGGGTACGGATGCGGTCCGACGACCGAGCCGAGGCAGAAATGGGTGTCGGAGACATTCGCGACCCAGTGCCGCATGGCCTCGTTGACAGCGTCCTTGAGCGTTCGGCTACCGGAATGCACGGCTTCGACCTCGGCCCCGAGCAGCTTCATCCGAAAGACGTTGAGTGCCTGGCGCTCGACGTCGACTGCGCCCATGTACACCTTGCACTCGAGACCCATCAGGGCGGCCGCGGTGGCGCTGGCCACGCCGTGCTGCCCGGCACCCGTATCGGCCACGATGCGCTTCTTGCCCATCCGCTTCGCGAGCAGTGCCTGACCGATGACGTTGTTGATCTTGTGCGACCCGGTGTGATTGAGGTCCTCGCGCTTGAGGATGAGACGAATCCCCAGTCGGGCGCCGAGGTTGTGGCACTCGGTCATGATCGACGGTCGCCCCGAGTACTGCGTGTGCACCCTCGTCAGCTCGGCGCGGAACTCGGGGTCGACCCACGCTTCGTCGAACGCTGCCTCGAGTTCCTGGCATGCCGGTACGAGCGTTTCGGGGACGAATCGCCCACCGAATTCTCCGAAGCGGCCGGTCGGATCAGGGGGTGCACTCAGCGTGTCCGTCATCACCGCCCGAGGGTATCCAGCTCGCTCGCTATTCGAAGTCCCAGTTGTACGGGCCTTCGTCGTCGCCGAGATACTGCTCGGGGGCAGCGGCCTTGGCGTTCTCGATGAACCGCATCACGGCGATCGGGTCCTTCTTGCCCGGCTCGCGCTCCACCCCACTCGCGACGTCGACGCCCCACGGCTCAACTTCACCGATCGCCGCAGCCACATTGCCGGGGTTGAGACCGCCGGCGAGGATCAACTTCAGCTGCGACGGCGCATCGCCGGCGAGGTTCCAGTCGAACACCTTTCCCGAGCCCGGTTCGGGCGCATCCATCAGGATCATGTCGGTGCTGTACTGATCAGCGCGCGGCAGGTTCTCGTCACCTGCGGCAAACGCCTTGATCACCCAGCGGAAGTGCCCGGCGATCTCCTTGCACTGGTCGGGAGTTTCACGACCGTGGAGTTGGACCGCCTTCACCCCGGCCTTGTGCGCGATCTCGACGACGCGGGATGGCAAGTCGTCACGGAACACGCCGACGGTGAGGATCTCGGGAGGCAATCGCCGCGTGATGTCGTACACCTTCTGCGGTGCGATCTGACGTGTCGACGGGGCGAAGATGAACCCAACCGCGTCGGCGCCCATCGCCACGGCCAGCAACGCATCGTCTTCGTTGGTGATGCCGCAGATCTTGACGAACATGGTGATCTGACCGTATCTCGCCCTGAGGCTTCGGACAGTCGATGGTCGCCGGTCTATCGTCGGGTGCTGATGGGGCGCCTCGACGAAATCGATCTGACACTACGACTCGACCGCGACGAGTACGAGGAGCGGCTCGCCGCTGCCCAAGAGCAGTTCGTCGCGCTGCGCCTCGAGCTCGGCGGTCAGACCAACGGCGGCACGATCGGCCCCGGTCTGCTCATCGTGGTCGAAGGGGTCGACGCCGGCGGGAAGGGCGGTGCGATCAGGCGCACCGTCGAACGCCTCGACCCACGGCACTACTCCGTCTACTCGTACAGCAAGCCTGACTCGCGTGAGAAACGGCACCACTTCCTCTGGCGGTTCTGGGCGAAGGTCCCCGGGCAGGGTGGGATGTGCGTGTTCGACCGCAGCTGGTACGGCCGGGTACTCGTCGAGCGCGTCGAGGATTTCGCCACGCGGGAGGAGTGGATGCGCGCGTTCGACGAGATCGTGCAGTTCGAACGCAGCCTGGTGATGGAGGGTGTCATCGTCGTGAAGTTCTGGTTGCAGGTCAGCCCCGAGCAGCAGTTGAAGCGCTTCGAATCCCGCCGCGACGACCCGTTGCGCAGCTGGAAGCTCATCGACGAGGACTGGCGCAACCGCGACAAGTGGCCGCAGTACGTCGATGCGATCGAGGACATGTTCGCCATGACCGACCACGAATCGGCACCATGGAACCTGATCTCCGGGGAGCAGAAGAAGTGGGCGCGGGTGAGCTTCCTCGAGACACTCAACGAACGCATCATCGAGGGCATGGAGCGCACCAAGGTCTGACAACCCCCGGCGCCTCGATACGGTCGGCCCGATGAAGGACTTCAGCGGGCGAGTTGCAGCCATCACCGGTGCCGGCTCAGGAATCGGACGTGCGTTGGCCGAGGAGTTGGCGCGGCGCGGGTGCCACCTCTCGCTCAGTGACGTCGACGAGGAAAGTCTGGCCGAGACCGTGCTCCGCTGCGAGCGTTCGGGCGTGACCGTGCGCCCGGCCCGGCTCGACGTGGCCGATCGTGATGCGGTCTTCGCCTGGGCCGACACCGTTTCCGCCGATCACGGCCAGGTCAACCTGATCGCCAACAACGCCGGCGTGGCACTGGGTGCAACCGCCGCGGCGCAGTCCATCGACGACTTCGAGTGGTTGATGAACATCAACTTCTGGGGCGTGGTTCATGGCACTCAGGCGTTCCTCCCCCACCTCCGATCGACCGGCGACGGTCACATCGTCAACATCTCGAGCGTGTTCGGACTGATCAGCATCCCGATGCAATCCGCCTACAACGCGTCCAAGTTCGGCGTGCGCGGCTTCACCGACGCGCTGCGGATGGAACTCGAGATCGAGCCGTGCGGCGTCTCGTCGACCACGATTCATCCTGGCGGCATCAAGACCAACATCGCCCGCAACGCCCGCACCCACGAGTCGATCATCGTCGCCGGCGTCGTTCCCGACAAGTTCGCTGACGACTTCGACCGCCTCGCCCGCACCACACCGGACAGGGCCGCCCGGCTGATCCTGAAAGCGGTCGAGCGCAACCGTCGCCGGGCACTGATCGGACCCGACGCGGTCCTGTTCGACGTCGTGTCGCGACTCCCCGCCGGCCTCTACCAACGATTTCTCGTTGCAATGACCAAGCGTGAGCGGGAGAAACGGGCGACGAGCTAGCCGATCAAGTCGGCGATGGCTGCGGCGGGATCGGTGCTCGTCACGAGCGTCTCCCCGACCAGCACAGCGTCGTACCCTGCGGCCTCGAGCCGACGTGCGTCAGCGCCACCGCGCACACCGCTTTCGGCCACCTTCACCGCATGATCGGGGATCACGCCGGCCATCCGTTCGGCCCGCTCATGATCGACCTGGAACGTGACGAGGTCACGCTGGTTGACGCCGATCAAGGTCGCGTCAGCAGCGAGTGCGAGTTCGAGTTCTGCTTCGTCGTGGATTTCGACCAACACGTCGAGCCCGATCTCGGTCGCGAGCTGATGGAAGTCGACCAACTCGGAGCGATCGAGGGCAGCGGCGATCAGCAGCACACAATCGGCACCCATGAGGCGGGCGTCGACAACGTTGAGCGCGCTGACGGTGAAGTCCTTGCGGAGCACCGGGAGCGAACACGCCTGCCAGGCCATCTGCAGGTCGCTCACCGAGCCACCGAAGTGCGGCGTGTCGGTCAGCACCGACAGACAGCTCGCTCCCCCGCGTTCGTAGGTCCGTGCCATCTCGGCAGGGTCGAGGTCGGCGCAGAGGTCGCCCTTCGACGGTGAGCGGCGCTTGATCTCCGAGATCACGCCGAGGTGACCCGCACCTTCGAGGGCAGCACGGAACCCACGCGTGGCGGGCATGTCTCCAACAGCGGGCATCAATTGGTCGACCGTGCGCTGGTCGGATGCCGCCGCCGCCCGGTGGGCGTCGAGGATCGCGTCGAGGTAGGTCGCGGTCACAGACCCTTGCCGCGGACGGGATTCAGCACGGTGATCTCGGGGCGGGCGCCGGCGAGCGGGCGCAGCGCCATCCCCATCTCCTTCATGGCCTCGCTCGAGCTGTGCGCAGCCAACGCCTCGTGGCTCGTGTACTCCTCGTACATCCACAACACGTTCTCGTCCGCGGTGTCCTCGTTCAGGATGTAGGCGAGGGTGTCGGGCTCATTGGCCTCGACGTGGTCCAACATGGGCCCCATGGCAGCGACGAGCTCGTCGCGCTTGCCTTCCAGTGCGGTGATCTTGGCGATGACGACGACCTTGCTCATCACCGCAACCTACAACCCCCGGTGTCAGACACCCGCAACAGGTTCGCGGACCAGCTGGTGTCAGACACCCCGCACCAGGATCGTCAGGTTGGCGGTCAGAACCCCAGGCGATCGCCGACGGTGATGAGCAGTTCGTCGATCGGCACTCGGACCTGTTCGGTCGTGTCGCGATCGCGAATGGTCACGGCGTTGTCGTCGAGCGAATCGAAGTCGACCGTCACAGCGAGCGGTGTACCGATCTCGTCCTGACGTCGATACCGCTTCCCGATGTTCTGCGTCTCGTCGTAGTCGACCATGTACCGGTCGGAGAGCAGCTTGCGGACCTCGTGGGCGAGCGGAGTGAGGGTGTCCTTCTTGCTGAGCGGGAGCACGGCGACCTTGTAGGGAGCGAGTCGAGGGTGCAGCCGCAGCACCGTTCGCGGTTCGCCGTTCACCTCGTCCTCGTCGTAGGCCGCCAGGAGGAACGCCGCCATGGTACGGGTGGCGCCGGCAGCCGGCTCGATGACGTACGGGACGTAGCGCTCGTTGGTCTGCGGGTCGAAGTAGTCGAGCCGCTCGCCCGACACGGCCGAGTGCGCCTTGAGGTCGAAGTCGGTGCGCTGGGCGATGCCCTCGAGTTCGTCGAACCCCCACGGGAACTTGAACTCGACGTCGGACGTACCGGTCGAATAGTGCGACAGTTCGTCGTCGTCGTGGGGGCGCAACATCAGCATGTCCTCGGGAATGCCGAGCTCGACGTACCAGTTCAGGCGCTCGTTGCACCAGTACTCGTACCACTGCTCCGACTCCTCCGGCGGGACGAAGAACTCCATCTCCATCTGCTCGAACTCGCGGGTCCGGAAGATCCAGTTCTGCGGCGTGATCTCGTTGCGGAAGCTCTTGCCGACCTGGGCGATGCCGAACGGGGGCTTCTTGCGCGAGGTCTGGAGTACGTGCGCGAAGTTGGTGAACATGCCCTGCGCGGTCTCGGGACGCAGATAGGCGTCGGCACCGGTGCCCTCGACCGGACCGGCCTGGGTCTTGAACATCAGATTGAACTCGCGGGCCTCGGTGAAGCTGTTCTTCTCGCCGCAGTTCGGGCACGTGTCGGGATCGTCGAGCTTGTCGAGGCGGAACCGGTTCTTGCAGTTCGTGCAGTCGACCAACGGGTCGGAGAAGTTCGCGAGGTGACCCGAGGCCTGCCACACCTGCGGCGGGCTGAGAATCGCCGCGTCGATCAGCACGACGTCGTCACGCTGCTGGACCATCGAACGTACCCACGCCTCCTTGACGTTGCGGAGCAGCAGCGAGCCCAGCGGGCCGTAGTCGTACGTCGAGCGGAACCCGCCGTAGATCTCGGCGGACTGGTACACGAACCCCCGGCGCTTGCACAGGGAGACGATCTGTTCGAGGTCGGTTGCGGCCATACGGCGCCCCAGGCTACGGCCACCCCCGCCTGACCACCCACCACCCACATCCACCCCATCCACCCACAACCAGCCGCCCACCGCACCCGCACGTACCCCCTCACCCGAATCCGGTGTGATGAGAGGAGCGTGAAGGCCACGCTCATCTCTCATCGTTGCGGCGGGGCGAGTTGCGGCGGGGGGTGGCGGTGGTCAGGAGAGGTCGGCGGCTCGCTCGATGAGGTCGGCGAGCTCGTCGACGTCGTCGTTGTCGAGGTCGTCGGCGAGGCGCTCGCCTCCTCGGCGAGGGCATCGACGTCGACATCGTCGGCGTACGGGTTGTCCCGCAGCTTCTCGGCGAACGTCACGACCACCGTCGCGAGCTGGAAGTCGTCGGGCGTGTCGCTCCACCGGGGCTCGATGTCACGCAGGTCGATGTCCTCGTCGATCTCGGTCACGTCGCCCGAGTCCGGATCCTCCCAGCGCAGGGCGACGACACCGAGCTCGGCCCGGTCGTCGAGGCTCACCCCGTCGACGAGTTCGAGCTCGTAGATCGCTGTCACCTGGTGTCCGGCACCGAGCTCGCCGGCATCGACCGAGTCGTCGCGGAACTCGCTGTCACGGACGCCACGGTTCTCGAAGCCGATCAGACGGTACGCCTCGACGAACTCGTCGTCGAACTCGACCTGGATCTTGGCGTCCTTGGCGATCGTCAACAGCGTCGAGGTGAGGTCCTCCTCGAACAGCTTCTCGGCCTCGTCGATCGTGTCGACGTAGGCGTAGAACCCGTCGCCGTTGTCGGCGAGCTGCTCCATCGTCACGTCGTTGAAGTTTCCCATGCCGAAGCCGACCGTGACCAGGTCGATCCCGTTGTCGGCGTCCTCGCGGATCATCGCGGCGAGCTGATCGGGATCGGTGACGCCGGCGTTGGCGACGCCGTCGGACGCGAGCACGACCCGGTTGATGCCGTCCTCGTTGAACGCCTCACGAGCGAGTGCATACCCCTCACGCAGGCCTGACTCGAGGTTCGTCGAACCGCCGGGTCCCAGCTCGTCGATGGCGTCGATGATGCGATCACGGTCACGCACCCGCGTCGGCTCGAGCACGATGCCCGACGAGTCGCTGTACGTCACGATCGCGACGGTGTCGTCGTCGTTGAGCTCGTCGACGAGCAGCGTCAGCGACTCCTTGACCAATCCGAGCCGATCGTCGCGGTCCATCGAGCCCGACGTGTCGATCACGAACGTGAGCGCGGCGTCGCCGCGATCCTCGTCGGCGACGATCTCGCCCTGTACGCCGACCCGAACGAGCACGTTGTCGTCGTTGAACGGCGACGGGCCACCGTCGACCGAGATGTCGAGGCCGTCGCGGGGTGTGTCGTAGTCGTAGTCGAAGGCGTTGACGTACTCCTCGGGCCGAACCGACTCACGGGGCGGCAACGCTCCTTCGTCGAGGAATCGACGACCGACCGAATACGAACCGGTGTCGACGTCGAGCGCGAACGTCGACAGCGGATCATCGGCAGCCGCCACGAAATCGCGGTAGCCGTAGTCCTGGAACCGGTTGTCGTCGAAGCGACCCTCGGCGTCGCCGGGATCTTCCTCCTCGAACAGTCCACCACCCTCGGGTGACGACTCGTCGAACTCGTCCTCCACGTCGACGACCGGGGGAGACTGATCGGTGCCGGAGTCGAGCTCGGTTGCGGCATCGGTCGTCCCGCCGCCTTCCTCCGCGGCAACGTCCGCCGTCGCCTCCTCCGCTGGCGACTCCGTGTTCGCGGTCTCGTCCTGCGAGAACTCTCCCTCGGCATCGCCGCCCCCCTCAGCGCCGTCGCCGGTGCGACCCGAGTCGAGATCGGCGGTACTCGAGTCGTCCGACGCATCGTCGTCCGATCCGCAGGCGGCCAGGAGTGTCCCCACGGCCACGACGGCCGCCACTGTCTTGTTCACGTTGCTGCGTTTCATGGCAGCTTGGACGCCATCGACACGACCACGGTTCCCGCGTCATCAGATCGTCACGTACGACGGCCCCCGGGTTCAGTGCGCTTCGAACATCGCAACGGCACGGAGTCGTCGTTCGATCTGGAACTCGAGTGCCTTCGTCGCGAGCGACGCCACCTCATGCGTCGCGGGCGACTCATCCTGGTCGAGCGCGTGCTGGAGACGACCTCCGAGGATGTCGCGGAGCAGCCCGAGTGCGTCCGGACTGATCGACTGCCCCGAGCGACACGAGCGGCACAACACGCCGCCCTCGTTCAGGTCGAACGCAACCAGTGCGACGTCGGGCTCTGCCCCATGGCACCGCACACACGCATCGAGTTGGGGGTGGAACCCCTCCCGTGCCAGCAGCTTCCAGTAGAACGCCGGCACGTTGAGCGGTGACGGCTGAGCGGCGATCGTGCGCAGCACGCCGACGAGCATCTTGTAGAGCTGTTGGTTCGGCTCGCGTTCGAGCGACAACTGGTCGACCGCCTCGAGGGCCGCAAGCCCCTGGGAGGCCTTGTCGAGGGAGGACAACATCGGTGACAACGGCTCGACCGCCTCGGCTTGGCTCACGATGTCGAGTTCACGACCTCGGTACAGCAACAGCTTGACGTGGCTCATCGGCTCGAGTCGCGCACCGAACCGCGACCGGGTCTTGCGGACACCCTTCGCAACGGCGCGGACCTTGCCGTTGTCTCGGGTGTGGATGACGACGATCTTGTCGGACTCGCGCAATTTGTAGGTGCGCAACACGACCCCGACGTCGTGGTAGAGGCCGCTCAACCGACCGACTCGTCCGAGTCGTCGAGACCGCCGAACCGCCGCTCGCGTCGAGCGAAGTCGGCGATCGCCTCCACCAGATGGTCCTTGGTGAGTTCGTTCCACGCCATCGGACGGAACACGAGCTCGCCGTACGCGAGCTCCCACACGAGTGACGGAGGGAGGCGGGTGGGCTCGCCGAGCACGACGATCAGGTCGGGCTCGCAGTCGGCCGGGGCGTAGAGCATCTCGGACACGGTCGCCTCGTTGACCGGCTCATCGGCGGGGAGGTCGGCCATCGCCTGAGCAAATCGGGCGCGACCGTCGCCGCACGGGTCGATGATCACATGACAGCCGTCGACCATGCGCTCCCAGCCTGTGCTGTCGCTGGGTCGGCTGCCGGGTTCGAACGCACGGAGCGTGAGGAACGTCGCACCGGCGTTGGCGGCGACGGCGCCCAGCTCGCTGACTCGCTCGTCCCACCGCTTGACGCCGAGATCGTCCCAGTCGCCGAGCGTCCCACCGACCACCATCACGTGGCGGAGGAACTGCTGGGTCGGGTCGGGCTCGGGCAGGGTGTCGAGATGCGTGCCGCGTTCGGCATCGGTGGTGGATGGGGTCATCGACACCCTGCCATCTTTCCACGCCGAACGCTGCTCGTGGTGCCCGCGGGCGGAATCATGCGGGGACTACCCTCCACCATCGTGCCGACCGATCCCACGGAACCCGCCGAGACCTCGGAGGTGACCGACGCCGCCGTACCGACCCACCCCGGACTCCACGTGGCGTGCATCATGGATGGCAACGGCCGCTGGGCCGGACGCCGCGGTCTCCCGCGCACCGACGGTCACACCGAGGGTGAGGAGAACCTCGCTCGGCTCGTCCGCGTCGCAGTCCAACGCGACATCGGCTACCTCACCGTGTTCGGGTTCTCGACCGAGAACTGGCGGCGCCCCCGCCCCGAGGTGCGGCACATCCTCGGGCTCCACGAAAAGCTGTTCGGCCGCGTCGCCGAACTCAACGAGCTCAACGTGCGCATCCAATGGATCGGTCGACCGTTCGACTCCCGCGAAGCCCGCACACCGCGGTACGTGCAGCGCGCCATCCGCAAGGCGATCAACGACACCGCCACCAACACGGGGATGACCTTGACCGTTGCGTTCGACTACGGCGGCCGCTCGGAACTCGTGAGTGCGGTCGAGAAGGCCCGTCAGGATCCCGACGGGGTCACCACCGAGTCGATTTCGCGACACCTGTACCTCCCCGACCTGCCGCCCGTCGACGTGCTCGTGCGCACGAGCGGTGAACGGCGTGTGTCCAACTTCCTGCTCTGGCAGGCCGCCGGGGCCGCCATCTACTTCACCGACGCACCCTGGCCCGACTTCGATGCCGCCGAGCTCGACGCCGCGCTCGAACTGGTGTCGACTCGATGAGCGACGCCCACCCGGCGACCAGCGACCACCGCACCCTGTCGGCGCTCTCGACGGTCACCGCCGCACTCGACGCGAGCGAACAGCGCACCGGCCAGCACGAGATGGCGCTGCTCGTCGAACAGGCGATCGCCAGCAAGCGGCATCTCGTCGTACAGGCCGGAACCGGAACGGGCAAGACCCTCGCCTATCTCGTGCCGGCGCTCGCGTCGGGCTCCTCGGTCGTCGTTGCGACAGCGACCAAGGCGCTCCAGGACCAGTTGGCGACCAAGGATCTCCCGTTCCTTGCCGAACACCTCGGCATCGACTTCGACTGGGCGATCCTCAAGGGCCGCAGCAACTACATCTGCCTGCAGCGACTGCGCGAGATGGCCAACCCCGACCAGGGCCAGCTCGAACTCGACAACATGGCCGTGGTCACGAAAGCCGAAATCAAGAAGCTCGCCGACTGGGCCGGCACGAGCGCCACGGGCGACGCCGCCGAACTCGACTGGACACCCACCGACACCGCCTGGCGTTCCGTGAGCGTCGGCTCCGACGAGTGCCCAGGAGCGGAACGTTGTCCACTCGGTGAGCCGTGTTTCGCGGAGCAGGCCCGACGCCGGGCCCAGGCTGCCGACGTGGTGGTCGTCAACACCCACCTCTACGGCCTCAACGTCGCCTCCGACAATGCGATCCTTCCCGACCACGACGTGGTCGTGTTCGACGAGGCACACGTCCTCGAAGACGTCATGAGCGACACGGTCGGTGTGGAGATCTCACCCGGGCGGTTCGTCGCGCTCTCCGCCACGATTCGGCGGATCCTCGACGACTCCGATCTCACCGGCTCGGTCGCGGAGCTCGGAGAGTCGCTCCGTGAGGCGCTGTCGCCGCACGTCGGGGAGCGACTCTCGACGCCGCTTCCCGACTCGGTGCAGGAGCCGCTCGCCGCCGCCCGGCTCACCCTCGGCAACGCCAACGACGAGCTCTCGGCGATCGACACGACGAACGAGGACGCCAAACAACGCAAGCTGCGCGCGCAGACGATGACCGGCCGATCGATCCAGCAACTCGACATCGCGATCGAAGGGCGCGAGGGCTACGTCGCGTTCGTGTCCGGCTCCCGAGACTCACCACGCCTCGAAGTGGCGCCGCTCGACGTCGGGCCTGCAATGGACGAAGGCGTCTGGAAACGACGCACCGCCATTCTCACCAGTGCGACGATCCCGTCCTCGCTGGCGAGCCGCGTCGGAATCGCCCCCGACGCGGTCGACGTGGCCGACGTCGGCAGTCCGTTCGACTACGAGTCGAACTCGATGCTCTACTGCGCCATCCATCTCCCGAACCCGAATGCCGCCGACTTCCGCGCCAAGGCGAACGACGAACTCGAAGCACTCATCAACGCCGCCGGCGGACGCACGCTCGCACTCTTCACCAGCTATCGGGCCATGGATGAGGCCGCCGAGGAGATGCGCAAGCGGCTCGACATGCCGATCCTCACCCAGCGCGACATGCCCAAGACCGCGTTGGTCAACGCATTCGCGGACGACGAGGCGACGTGCCTGTTCGCGACCGCCGGCCTGTTCCAGGGGGTCGACGTGCCGGGCACGACACTCTCGCTCGTGGTGATCGATCGGATTCCGTTCCCCCGTCCCGACGACCCGTTGCTCTCCGCGCGTCGTGATCAGCTGGGCAGGAACGCCTTCAGTGAGATCGACATACCCCGGGCGTCGATGATGTTGGCCCAAGCGGCCGGTCGGCTGATTCGCTCGATGACCGACACCGGGGTGGTCGCCGTGATGGACCCGCGCCTCGGCACGGCGAACTATCGCTGGGACATCGTGCGCGCACTGCCCCCGATGCGACGGACTCGACACCGCTCCGAGGTCGAGGAGTTCTTGCGCACGATCACGACGTGAATCGACGCACGCATTGCTGTTCGGCCGGTCGCTGGATTACGTTTCCGGCTTCGCACGAGTTGCAGACGGAGGTCTCACGTGGCACTAGGTCCCATCGAAGTCATGGTGGTCGGTTTCCCAGGAAACCGATTCAACGGTGACATCATCCCCGAGCTCGAGAAGCTCGTCGAGAACGACACGATCAGTGTCGTCGACGGAGTGCTCGTCGTGAAGACCGCCGACGGTGCAGTCGAGTTCTTCGAGTTCGACCAAGATGGCGAGAACGTCGATGCCGCACGTCTCGCCGGGCTCTTCGACCAGATCGACTCGCTCATTTCCGACGAGGACGTCGCCGAACTCGCCGCCGACCTCGAGCCAGACAGTTCGGCAGCGATCCTCGTCTTCGAGCACACCTGGGCGAAGCCGTTCCGCGATGCGATCGTCGCCTCCGGCGGCGTGCTCACTGCGGATTTCCGAGTTCCGGGAGCGGTCGTCGACGAACTCCTCGACGAGCTCTCGAAGATCGACGACTGAACCGACAGGACGACAAGGAGAAACAGATGAGACGACGAGTAGGCCGCCCCGGTCTCGTGGGCACGATGGCGCGAACCGCCGTGATCGCCGGAACCGCGAACGCAACGGTCGGCGCAATGAATCGCCGCGGCGCGCAGCAGGCCGCTGCACAGCAGCCCGCACCCGCACCGCCGGCTGCGGCGGCGCCACCTCCGCCGGCACCCGCTGCGCCGTTGCACGCGGAAGACGACATGATCGCCAAGCTCCAGCAACTCGGGGATCTGAAGGCACAGGGGATCCTCGACGACGCCGAGTTCGCCGCTGCGAAGGCGAAGCTGCTCGCCTAGCGTTTTGCGCGCGCAACGCGCGCCAGCATCATCCCAGCGTGTTGATGTTGTTCAGCTCTGCGAACGCCTGCTCCAGGCGGTCGATGAAGCTGACCTCACCGGCACGCAGCCAGACCCGCGGGTCGTAGTGCTTCTTGTTGGGTGCGTCGGCGCCCTCCGGGTTACCGAGCTGGCTCTGGAGGTAGTCGTGCGTGTCGGCCTCGTAGCCACGAACACCGTCCCAGAACGCCCACTGGAGGTCGGTGTCGATGTTCATCTTGATCACGCCGTAGCTGATCGCTTCCTCGATCTCGGCAGCCGTCGAGCCGGAGCCGCCGTGGAAGACGAAGTTGACGGGCTTGTCGGAGTCGGTTCCGAGCTTCTCGGCGATGTGGGCCTGGGCGTCGCGCAGGATCGTCGGCGTGAGCTTGACGTTGCCGGGCTTGTAGACACCGTGCACGTTGCCGAACGCCGCGGCGATCGTGAAGTTCGGGCTGATCTCCATCAGCCGCTCGTAGGCGTAGGCCACTTCCTCGGGCTTCGAGTAGAGGTCTTCGGGGTTGGCGTCGGAGTTGTCGACGCCGTCTTCCTCGCCACCGGTGATCCCGAGCTCGATCTCCAGGGTCATCCCCATCGGCGCCATCCGCTTGAGGAACTCGACGCAGATGTCGAGGTTCTCCTCCATCGGCTCCTCCGACAGGTCGAGCATGTGCGAGCTGAACAGCGGCTGGCCGGTCGCCGCGAAGTGAGCCTCGCCCTCGTCCAACAGCCCGGAGATCCAACCGAGCTTCTTCTTCGGGCAGTGATCGGTGTGGAGAATCACGCGGGCGTCGTAGGCCGCCGCCATGGTCTGCACGTGCTTCGCTCCCGCCACCGAGCCGAGGATCGACGCACGATCACCGTCGACGGGGACGTTCTTCCCGCCGACGAACGCAGACCCACTGGTCGAGAACTGGATGATGACCGGGCTGTTCACCTTGCCGGCGGTCTCCATCACCGCGTTCATCGAGTTGGTGCCGATGCAGTTGGCTGCAGGAAGCGCGAACTTCTGGGCCTTGGCGAGTGCGAAGACTTCGTTCACCGCCTCGCCGGTGAGCACGCCTGCGGGAAAGTCGTTCTTGAGCTGGGTCACGGCACCCAGTGTAGATGGTGGCGCCGCGACGCTTGCCAGTACGACGGTCGCCAGTACGGTGCCCGACCATGGGAGCACTCGTCACCGTCGATCTCGAAGCGGACATCGCCACGATCACGATGGACTCACAGCACAATCGCAATGCGCTGTCGGTGCAGCTGATCGCGGAGCTCCACGAATGTCTCGACGCCGCCGAAGCAACCGACGCTCGGGCGATCGTGCTGCGCCACGAGGGCCCGGCGTTCTGTGCCGGAGCCGACTTGAAGGAGCGCTCCGACGGCCCGCCGGACGCGACCCCCTTCGTGTCCATCCTGAAACGTCTGATGGACACCGAACGCCCGACCATCGCCGCTGTCGACGGTGCTGTCCGAGCCGGCGGGATCGGGCTGATGGCCTCGTGCGACCTCGTCGTCGTCAACACCGCAACCACCTTTGCGCTCACCGAAGTGCGGATCGGTGTGGCGGCCGCGATCATCTCCGTGCCGATCCTGCGCCGAGTGCCCGCGGGGAAGATCGCTGCAGCGATGCTGACCGGCGAGGTCTTCGACGCTGCCGAGGCCCGGTCGATCGGCCTCGTCACGCACGTCAGCGATGACGTGGCAGCGACGGTCGCATCCCTCGTCGACGGGGTGTGCGCCGGTTCACCCCGAGCCGTCCGCGAGACCAAGGCACTGCTGCGCCGAGTGCCGACGCTCCCCCGGGACCAGGCCTTCGCCGACATGGCAGCGCTGTCGAACGAGCTGTTCGCCGGTCCCGACGCCCAGCTCGGGATGCAGGCCTTCCGGGACAAGCGACAGCCCGACTGGGGCCGGCCGACGCCCTGACCGGTGCGGGCCGCTCGGGTCGACGCAGCTTTGCGCGCGGTCGGAAGTCACGTGCGACACTGGGCACATGACGACCAGCCAGGACCTGCATGACCGCATCGTTGGACAGAATCTCCCGAAGCGCTTTCTCGCCAACGTGGAACGCAACGGCGATGTCGAGGTCCTCAATTGGAAGACGTCAACGGGTGACTGGGCCACGAAGACGCTGCGTCAAGTAGCCGAGGATGCGGCCCGGCTGACCACCTCGCTCAAGGACCTCGGTGTGGGCAAGGGCGACACGGTCGTGATGATGATCCGGAACCGCCAGGAGTTCCACGCGCTCGACCTCGCGGTGCTGTTCTGCGGTGCCACACCGGTGTCGATCTACAACTCATCGGCCCCCGACCAGATCCAGTATCTCATCAACGACTGCGGCGCCACGGTGGCGATCCTCGAAGACGATGGCTTCCTCCAACGCTTCGAATCCGTGCGCGACAAGCTCCCGACCATCGAACACATCGCGTTGATCGACGCGGACGGTGCGGGTGACGACATCCTGCGATACAGCGACATGATCGCCGCCGAGCCCGCCGACCTGGCGGCCGAGGCCGAGACGGCGACCCTCGACGACACCGCGACGATCATCTACACCTCCGGCACGACCGGGCCGCCGAAAGGTGTGATGCTCAGCCACAGCAACGTCGCGTGGACACTCGAGTCCGTCGGCCAGTCGATGCGCGATCAGACCGACATCTCCGACTTCGCCGGCAAGCGTCACGTTTCGTACCTGCCGATGGCGCACGTCATGGAGCGCCTCCTCGGTCACTACTACATGGCCGACTTCGCGACGCGTGTCTTCTGCTGCCCGGAGACCGCCCAGATGCCGGCGATGGTGCGCGAGTCGAAGCCGAACGTCTTCATCGGCGTGCCGCGCGGTCTGGGAGAAGATGTACGCAGGGGTCACCGCAGCGCTCTCCGCCGATCCGGAGAAGGAGCAGCAGTTCAACGACGGTGTCGCAGCCGCAGCTCCGATCATGGCGAAGATGACCCGCGGCGAGGCGACCGACGAGGAGATCGCCACCTGGAACTTCCTCGACGAGGTCGGGTTCAAGGCCATCCGCGGCCTGATCGGACTCGACGAGGTCGAGATCGGGATCTCCGGTGCCGCACCGATCCCGGCCGAGATCCTGGAGTGGTTCCGAGCCATCGGCGTCCCGCTGAGCGAGGGCTACGGCATGAGCGAGACCACGGCGGTGTTGTCGTGGGCAGCGGCCGCGAAGCCCGGCTTCGTCGGTACGGCCGCCACGGGGGTCGAGATGAAGCTGGCCGACGACGGCGAGGTGCTCGCCCGCGGCGGCAACATGTTCGCCGGATACCTGGGCCTTCCCGACAAGACGGCCGAGACGATCGACGACGAGGGGTGGGTGCACACCGGCGACATCGGGATCATCGATGACGAGGGGTACCTCAAGATCGTCGACCGCAAGAAGGAGCTGATCATCACGGCCGGTGGCAAGAACATCAGCCCCGCCAACCTCGAAGCGGCGTTGAAGATGATCCCGCTCGTCGGGCAGGCGTGCGCGGTCGGTGAGCAACGTCCGTTCGTCGCAGCGCTGGTCGTGCTCGACCCCGACGCGTCGGCCGCATGGGCGGTCGAGCACGGGCTCGAAGGCGACGCGGCGACCATGTCGGCCCTCGCCGAGAACCCCGAGGTGATCGCCGAGGTCGAAGCCGGACTCGTCGAGGCCATGGCCGATTTCAACAACGCCGAAGCGGTCAAGAAGGTGAAGGTGCTCGGTCAGGAGTGGATGCCCGACAGCGACCTGCTCACGCCCACATCGAAGCTCAAGCGGCGCGGCGTGTTGGAAACCTTCGCGGCCGAGATCGAAGCGCTCTACGCCAAGTGACCTCGGCGGGTCGGCACTGCTGCTCGATCAGCCGATGAGTCGATAACCGACACCGCGTGCCGTGACGATCAGTTGGGGGTCGTCGGGGTGCTCCTCGATCTTGACCCGCAACCGCCGGACGTGGGCGTCGACCAGGCGCGAATCGCCGAGGTATTCGTACCCCCAGACGTGTTCGAGCAGCTGATCGCGCGACAGCACGGATCCGGCATGGTCCGCGAACTCGCAGAGCAGCCTGAACTCGGTCTTGGTCAGGTTGATCTCCACGCCGCCCTTCAGCACGATGCCCTGCTGACGGCGCAGCTCGACATCGCCGAACACCGACGCCTGCGGCTGCGGCATGTCCTGCAGATGAACCCTGCGCAGCAGGGACCGGATGCGCGCTGCCAACTCCTTCGGCACCACGGGTTTCGTGACGTAGTCGTCGGCACCCGCTTCCAGCCCTGCGACCATGTCGATCGTGTCGGTCTGCGCGGTGATGATGATGATGGGGACGATGCTCTTCGAGCGCAACGCCCGACACACGTCGAACCCGGACATGTCGGGGAGCCGGAGGTCGAGCAACACCAGGTCGACGGGCTGTCGGGCGAACGAGGCCAACCCCTCGGCGCCGTTCGGGGCCTCACGCACCGAGTATCCCTCGTCTTCGAGGGCGAGGGACAGCGCGAGTCGGATGGCGTCGTCGTCTTCGATGAACAGCAGGCTTTCCATGGGTACGACCGATGATAGGTGCGGCCACCGTCCGCGGCCGTTCTGTTGCGATTCTCGAACGAAGCATGAACACATGGTCGAGACTGTTTCGTCAACCCTGCGACGCCTCGAGTCCCACCGACCGAGTACTCCCAGGTGGCAGGCACGCCGACACGATTCGCTGCTTCGTTACACAAATCGCACAATACGAGCGTGGGCCTGTCACAGACGGCGACCAACATGTTCATTGTTCACGCTGCCCCGGTGAGGTACCTCCCTCCCCCTGGTGCCTCACCGGCAGCGGGTGAACACCCCTCCGGAGCCGACTTGGCGAACCGTGACGGCATCTCGTCTGCAACACTCGACTCCGTGGCCAGTGATCGCTCCCTTCGACTGAGGACGCGGGTCACGCTGTTCTTCGCCCTGATCGCCCTGTTCGCCGGTTTGGTCCTCATCGGCGTGACCTACGGCTTTGCCCGCAACAGCCTGCTCGACGAACGCACCGCGTCGGCCAAGCAGCAGGCGTTCGACAACGCCGCCGCCGTCGCCGACCAACTGGATGCGGCGATGATCGACCCGAGAGCCAACATCGGCAGCTACTTCGAGAACGTGCTGCGCACCGAGCCCGGTGGTTTCGCGGTGCTGAGCTCCACCTCACCCACCGCCCCCGCGACCCAGACCGACACCACCCGTCCGCTTGCCGACTTCCCCGACGACCTCGTCGGACGCGTGCGCTCCGGTGGCTCCGGCATCGAGTACACGACAATCGACGGCGACGACTACGCCACCATCGGCGTCTACATCCGACGGCACGACACCGGGTACTACGAGGCGTTTCCTGCCGACAACGAGGGCTCGACACTCACGGCGCTGCTCACCGCACTGGGCCTGGGCGGATTCGGGACGCTGGTGATCGCCACGCTCTTCGGCTACTCGACCAGCCGCCGGCTGCTCCGCCCGCTCAGCCGCGTCGCAGATGCCGCCGAAGACATCGCATCGGGCGGTCTCGACACACGGCTCGAAGGCGAGTCCGACCCCGACCTGGACCGGCTCAGGAGTTCATTCAACGACATGGCCGACGCGGTGCAGACGCGCATCGAACGCGAGGCGCGATTCGCATCCGACGTGAGCCACGAGCTCCGCTCTCCGATCACTGCGTTGACCGCCGCCGTCGAGGTGCTCGACGCACGGCGAGACGACATCCCCGAACGAACCCAGCAGGCGCTCGACGTCGTCGTCAGCCAGGTGCGCCGATTCGACGACATGGTGATCGACCTGCTCGAACTGTCCCGCCTCGATGCCGGCGCAACCGACCTCAACGTCGAGACGCTCGACATCATCGACCTCACCCACCGTGTCGCCGCCCGCTTCGGCAGCCCGGACATCGACGTCGAGGTCGATCCGAGCACCCCGCGCGAGATCGACATCGACAAGGTCCGCTTCGAACGGGTCCTCGGCAACCTGATCGAGAACGCCAACCATCATGGCGGCGGCGCCCTGGTGGTCGAGGTCGTCCCCAGCCGGAACAAGATGTTGCGCTTCGCGGTCGAGGACGGCGGGCCAGGTGTCGCCCAGAGCGAACGGGACCGGATCTTCGAACGCTTCGCTCGAGGGAGCGCCGCACGCCACCGCATCGGTACCGGTCTCGGACTCGCCCTCGCATCCGAGCACAGCGCCGCCATGGGCGGCGCCGTCTGGGTCGAGGACCGAGCGGGCGGCGGAGCCCGGTTCGTGTTCGAGGTCCCGATCCGGAAGGGGTCGTCATGACTCGAACCGCTCGTGGCGTGGCGATCGTCCTCGCCGTCACGCTGATGACGGCGTGTGGCGTGCCGACGGGTCCCGACAGCTTCGAGGAGATCCCCGACCAGGAGGTGCCGAACCGGTTGGCCGACACGACGACGACCACCACGACGACCACCACGACCACGACGACCACCACGACGTTGCCGGACACACCCGCGACGACGCTCGCAACCACCACCACGCTGGCACCACCCACACAGTTCGTCGAGATCTTCTTCCTCTCGAGGGGTGAGCTGCGTCCCATCGAGCTCCCTGCGCAGTCACCGGTGGTCGACGCCGAACTGATCCTGCTGCTCGAACAGGGTCCGGTCGGACCCTCCGCGGCGCTGCTCGACAATCAGATCGAGCAGGGCCTGATCATCGACACCGTCGCACAGGACGGCATTCTCACGATCGACCTCGACGAGGAGATCTTCGACGACATCTCGCGTCAGGACGATCAACGCGAAGCGATCGGACAGATCGTGCTCACGTTCCTGCTCGGCCTCCGCGGCGTGGGCCAGGCGGTGTTCACGTTCAACGGCAGCGACACGAACGTGTCGGTCCCAACCGGCAACGCACTGTTCACCAACCGACCGGTGTCCGTCGACGACTACGCCTCGATGCGTGTCGACGCCGAACAGACCGATCCCGAGGACGAACCCGATCCGGCCGACGGCACGGCCACGACCGGTTCCAGCACGACGACCACCGTCGCGTAGCAGGTCCGGTCAGTAGCCGAGTCGTTCCACCCGGTCGGGGCGACGCTGCCAGTCCTTGTCGACCTTCACCCGCAACTCGAGGAACACACCCTCGGGGAGCTGTTTGCGTGCAGCCTCCCCCGCCCGCTTGAGCACGCTGCCGCCCTTGCCGATCACCATGCCCTTCTGACTCTCACGCTCCACGATGATGTCGACACGGATTCGCGGCCATTCCCACTCGACGACCTGAGTCGCGATCGAATACGGAAGTTCGTCTCGAGTGGCTGCCAGCAGCTGCTCGCGAACCAATTCGGCCACCCAGCGCTCCTCCGGCAGATCGCTCACCTCGTCGGCGGGGAAGAACTGCGGTCCGGCCGGCAGCCCCGAGGTGAGATGTTCGACCAGGCCGTCGATGCCGTCCTTCGTCAACGCCGACACCGGGAAGTACTCCTGCGCCCCGAGTTCGCTCGCAGCCGTGAGCATCGCGAGCACCTGCTGCGGGGTGGCACGGTCGATCTTGTTCACGACCACGATCGACGATGCCATGTCGATGTGTGATGCGACCCAGCGATCACCCTTGCCGAAGGGCTTGGTCGCGTCGAGCACCAACGCCGTCACATCGACATCATCCACGCTGCCCAGTGCCGTGGCGTTCACCCGCTCGCCGAGGGCGGTGACCGGCTTGTGCAGTCCTGGCGTGTCGACGAACACGAGCTGGCTGTCGGGACGCGTGAGGATGCCCATGATCCGATGCCGGGTCGTCTGAGGCTTGTCGCTGACAATGCTGATCTTGCGCCCGCAGATCGCATTGACGAGCGACGATTTCCCGACGTTCGGGCGACCGACGAAGGTCACGAACCCCGATCTGAACTCCCCATCGGCCGAAGGTGTGGAGTCGTCGGTTTCGTCGGCCATCGCGACAGTCTGCCAACATCGAGCCCATGCGCATGATCGAAGGAATCGACGGACTCAAAGCTCTTGTCGGAGAACACCTCGGCTACTCCCCGTATGTGGAGATCACCCAGGAACAGGTCAACACGTTCGCCGAGGCGACCGGCGACCACCAGTGGATCCACGTCGACGTCGAACGAGCGAACGCCGGCCCGTTCGGCGGGCCGATCGCCCATGGCTATCTCACGCTGTCACTCGGCCCCATGCTCTCCCCCCAGATCTTCGGCGTGTCGGGCGTGGCGATGGGTGTCAACTACGGCGCCGGCAAGGTGCGCTTCCCCGCTCCGGTCCCCGTGGGATCGAAGTTGCGCCTCGGGGTGACGCTCACCTCGGTCGAGGACGTGCCCGGCGGTGCGCAGGTCACCCAGGAGTTCGTGTTCGAGGTCGAAGGGGCTCCGAAGCCGTCCTGCGTGGCCGAAGTCATCTTCCGCTACTACGTCTGATTCGCCCGAGGTCCGCACGGTGATGTCCGACTCGGCCGAGGTTGCCGAACCCGAGGTGCGCGAACTCACCCTCGCCGAGGTCCACGAGGCGATCGGCAGGACGCGTCCCGACGAGGAATGCCTCGTCTTCCGGGATCGCCGCTTCACCTGGGCCCAGGTCGAAGATCGCACGCGACGCCTCGCACATCACCTGCTGGATGCCGGCCTCGGCTGTCACACCGAGCGCGACGAACTGCTCGGTCACGAATCCGGCCAGGACCATCTGGCGATCTACCTGCACAACGGCAACGAGTACCTCGAGTCGATGCTCGGCGCGCTCAAGGCCAGAGTGGCCTCCCTCAACGTCAACTACCGCTACGTCGCCGAGGAGCTCGAGTACCTGCTGACCGACTCGTCGGCACGGGCCATCGTGTTTCATTCGGCGTTCGCACCCACAGTCGCCGAGGTCCTTCCCCGCCTTCCCGACCTGACGGTCATCCTCCAGGTGCGCGACGAGTCGGGCAACGATCTCCTGCCCGGTGCGGTCTGGTACGAGGACGCACTCGCTGACGCATCATCCGACCGCCCGGCTGTCGCCTGGTCCGCCGACGACCTGTACATGCTCTACACCGGCGGCACCACGGGCATGCCGAAGGGTGTGATGTGGCGCAACGGCGATGCGATGCGCGAGTGCTTCGGTGGTTCGAAGACCGCGACGACGGTCGAGGAGTTCATCGCCGAGGCGAACACCGGACTGCGCTCGCTCCTCGCCCCGCCGTTCATGCATGGCGCCGGGCACTGGATGAGCTTTCGGACGTGGCTCGGCGGCGGGACGATCGTCGTTCAGGACCATCCTGATCGCCTCGATCCGGCCGACATCTGGGGCATCGTCGAACGGGAGCGGATCGACTTCCTGCTGATCGTCGGCGACGCCTTCGCACGACCGTTGCTCGACGAACTCGACCGGGCGGCCGCGGCCGACACCGACTACGACCTGTCGTCGCTCACGGTGCTCCTGTCCGGCGGGGCAGCCCTGTCGGCGCCGCTCAAGGACGAGTTCCTCGGCCACCTACCGACACTGATGATCATCGACGGCCTCGGTTCCTCTGAGGCAGGCGGGCAGGTCTCCCAGGTGTCGACCGGAGGCGGCTCAACGACCGGGACGTTCCCCCTCACACCAGGCAACGTCGTGCTGTCGGCCGAACTCGACGGCGTCCTCGGTCCCGGCGACGATGAAGTCGGCTGGCTGGCCAAGACGGGGCGGCTCGCCCTCGGGTACCTGGGCGACCCCGACAAGACAGCTCGGACCTATCCCGTGGTCGACGGGACGCGCTACGCCGTGCCCGGCGACCGGGCGCGGCTCCTCGTCGACGACGCGGGTGGTCCGGGGATCATCGAGCTCCACGGCCGCGACTCCGTCACGATCAACTCAGGTGGCGAAAAGATCTTCGCCGAGGAGGTCGAAGCTGCGCTGATGGCACACTCGGCGGTGTACGACTGCGTCGTCGCCGGGCGCCCGAGCGAGCGCTGGGGCAACGAGGTCGTCGCCATCGTTCGGATCCGTGCGGACTACGACGCCACCGACGAGCAACTGATCGCCGAGGCGAGCAAGCACATCGCGCGCTACAAGCTGCCCAAACAGATCATCCGCGTCGATGAGGTCGTGCGATCACCGAGCGGCAAGGCCGACTATCGGTGGGCGCGCAGCGTCGCGGCACGCTGACGTGGTCCGCCACCTCGACGCGGCCACGGTCGAGCCGCTGATCGCGTGGACGGGCGTGATGCAGGCGATCGTCGACGGACACAGCTTCCCCGACGCACAACTCGATGACACATTGCTCCAGCGCGGCAGCGACGCGCTGCTGTCCCGCAGTGCGCTGATCGATGGCCTCGGATCGCTCGTCAAGACGGCCACGGTGTTCCCGGGCAACGCGGCGCTGGGCCGTCCGACCGTCAACGGATCGGTGGCGTTGTTCTCCGACGACACCGGAGAACTCGACGCGACGCTCGACTTCCATCTCGTGACCAAGTGGAAGACGGCGGCCGATTCGCTGCTCGCTGCGACCCGTCTCGCGGCTGCGGATGTCTCCGAGATCCTGATCGTGGGAGCGGGCACGGTGGCGGCATCGATGATCGACGCGTACCACAGTGTCTGGCCCGATGCCCGGCTCACCGTCTGGAGCCGGCGTCCAGCGGCGGCCGCTGATCTCGCGGAACGTGCGGGCGCACTCACGACCGATGATCTCGAGCGTGCCGTCCGCAGGTCCGACGTGATCTCGACCGCCACCATGGCCACCGAACCCCTGATCCGCGGGGCCTGGCTGCGACCGGGTCAGCACCTCGACCTGATCGGCGGGTATCGCCCCGACATGCGCGAGGCCGACGACGAATGCATCGCCAGGGGCCGGGTCTTCGTCGACAGTCGCCGGACCGCCGCCGATGTCGGCGACATCGCAGACCCGCTCGAATCCGGTGTGCTGGGCCGGATCCTGGCCGATTTCGCTGAGCTCCCGAGTGGACGCTTCAGCCGCGGCGATCCGGACGACATCACCGTTTTCAAGAACGCCGGTGGGGCGCACCTCGACTTGATGGTGGCCCGCCACTTCGCGCAGTTGGTGTCGGGCTGACGGGGTCGAAAACCGTCACATCGCCAACGAGGCGTCATCTATGGTCTGATCAGGACTTCAACGAATGAAAGGTGGGCCTGCTGTGGGTCTCATGGACAAACTCAAGGGCGAACTCGTCGACATCATCGAATGGATCGACGACTCGCGCTCGACGCTCGCCTGGCGCTTTCCGCGCTACCAGAACGAGATCAAGAACGGGGCCGAGCTGATCGTCCGTGAGGGCCAGGAGGCGGTGTTCGTCTACCGCGGGGCGATCGCCGACAAGTTCCTGCCCGGGCACTACGAGCTCAAGTCCGAGAACCTCCCGATCCTGTCGACCCTCCAGGGCTGGAAGCACGGCTTCGACAGCCCCTTCCGGTCAGAGGTCTATTTCATCAACACCCGTCCGGTGACCGACATTCGCTGGGGCACGCCGCAGCCGGTCACCGTCCGCGACCCCGATTTCAAGATGGTCCAAGTGCGGGCGAACGGCCTGTGCGTGGTCAAGATCGTCGACATCGAGATCTTCCTCAAGGAAGTGATCGGCACCGACTCGGCCGTCGAAGCCGACGAGATCACCGAGTTGCTGCGGCGCGTGATCTCGATGGCGTTCTCCGACATGGTCATGGAGTCGGGGCTCGGCGCGATCGACCTCCAGGGTCAGCAGGTCTCCCTGTCCGGACGGCTCGCGGAGTTCGTGCAGGAGCGTGTCGACGACGAATTCGGCCTCGCGATCCCCGAGATGACGATGAACATCTCGCTGCCCGACGAGATCACCCAGGCGATGACTCGTGGTGTCGCGAAGGGTGTCGAGGCGTCCGGCTTCGTGGAGAACGTCGATCTGAACAAGTACCAGCAGGCGCAGGCCGCCGACGCGATGCTCGCCGCCGCCGAGAACGAGAGTGGCTCGGTCATGGGCGACATGATGCAGATGGGCATGGGCGTCGCCATGGCGGGGCAGATGGCCAACCAGATGGGCGGCATCGGCCAGCAGCAGGCACCCGCCGCACAACCCGCTGTGGCCGTGAACCCCGGCGGGGCTCCGCCTCCGCTCCCCGGACAGAAGATGTTCCATGTCGATCACGGCGGCAACCCCGGCGGGCCGTACAACATGGGGCAGATGCAGCAGGGCATCCAGAGCGGTCAGGTGACCGGACAAACCCTCGTGTGGGCGCAGGGGATGGCCGCATGGGCGCCGGCCCAGACGGTGCCGGAACTCCAGGCCCTCTTCGCCGCTCCCCCGCCGATGCCGCCGACCAACCCGACGCCGCCACCGGTGCCGCCGACACCCGCCGCGCCGACGGAGTGAGCCGATGACCGACACGCCGCCGCCACTCGGCGGCTCCCAACCCCCGCCGCCGGGTGGATCGCCGCCTCCGCCGCCTTCGCCACCGCCGCCGATGCCGGATCCGCCTCCGATGCCGGAGCCACCGTCGGCAGCGTTCGATCCGTCGGAGTCGCTCCGAACCGACTCCGACGCTCAGGCCGAGCGTTCGAAGGCCATGAAGCACGTCACCGAGCAGTCCCGCACCTACCCGTGCGCAGCGTGCGGTGGCGAACTGCACTTCGACATCGCGTCGCAGATGCTGAAGTGTCAGCACTGTGGAAACACCCACGCGTTGACCGAGGGCGAGGACGAAGTCGTCGAGAACGACCTGCGCGAGGCCCTCCGATTGGTGCGCGAGGGCAAGGTGACCCGCACGGCGAACTTCATCAGCGAGGAAAAGGAGATCGTCTGCCAGAACTGTGGCGGGCACACCACCTTCACCGGCAGCTTGACCGCCAACAACTGCCCGTACTGCGCGACACCGATCCAGCGCGACGACGTCCACTCCGCGCCCGAGCGACTTCCCGTCGACGCGGTGCTGCCGTTCCAGATCGACGACAAGCGGGCCGGCGAACTCATCGAGGAGTGGATCAACGGCCGCTGGTTCGCACCGTCGGAGTTCAAGACGTACAACCGCACCGGATCGTTCAAGAGCGTCTACATGGCGTACTTCACGTACGACGCCGACACGATGACGACCTACACGGGCCAACGTGGAGTGACCCGTACACGCACGGTGGGCAGCGGCGACAACCGGCGCACCGAGACGTATACCGAGTGGTATCCGGCCAGCGGCACGGTGGGGAATCAGTTCGACGACGTCCCGGTCCTTGCCAACACCGGCTTCGAGAAGAAGCGGATCGACAAGCTCGAGCCGTGGCCAACCCAGCAGGCGAAGCCCTACTCGGCGGAGTATGCGGCAGGCCACCTTGCCCGGACCTACGACCACGACGTCGAGGAGTGCCTGGGCGAGGCGACCGCGGTGATGGAGGAGGAGATCCGCGGCACGATCCGCCGTGACATCGGCGGCGATTCCCAGCGGATCAACACGATGAGCGTCCGCTGGCGCAACATGACCTACAAGCACCTGCTGTTGCCGCTCTGGCTGCTGACCGTGATCTACGACGAGCGCCCGTTCCAGGTCTACATCAACGGTGTGACCGGCGAAGTGCACGGCGCCCGTCCGTACAGCAAGGTCAAGATCGCCGTCGCCGTTGCGGCAGCCGTGCTCCTCGCCATCCTCATCATTGTCGCAGTCAGCGCCGCCGGCGGAGGGTCCGGGTGAGCGCCATCGCTGCGCTCCTGGTCCTGGCGGTCGCCGCGGTCGTCGTCGTGGTCGTTGGCGTCGGCATCGCGCTCGCCGTGCGCTCGAGAGGCGAATTCGCAGCCCAGAACCAAGTCGTTCCCGGGCGGCCGTCGCCGGCACCTGCGAGTTGGGCGGGCGCGCACTCGCGTGAGGCAAAGCTGCACCGACGCGTGGGCGACGCGGTGCGTGGCGCCCATGCCAATCCGCGCTTCGTCGAGCTGGGACTCGCCGCACAGATGCGCGCCGTCGATGCCGAGGCGATGGCGATCGACGAGCGGCTCGTCGCCGCCGCTGCGCTTCCTGCACCACACCGGGACGCAGCCATCGACACACTCGAGACGAACGTCCTGCAATTGGAGGCCACGATCGCGGAGATGGTCACCGACATCACCGTGGCGGACTCGAAGCAGCAGCTCGAGGAGGCGGTGTCGGCGGCCGATCTCAAGTTGCAGGCGCTGGCCGAGGCCCGTGCCGAGGTGGAGATGATCGATCGACAGGTGGCCGGGACCGACAACGTGGCGAACGAGGTCGCCCAGCGCGCCCAGACATCGCCGGCTCCGCCGCCTCCATCGCCGGCTCCGCCGCCATCTGCTCCCCCTCCGCCACCGTCTCCACCGACACCGCCACCGCCCGCTGCGCCCCCTCCACAGGGCACAGCATCGGACGGCAACGGCTCGTAGCCTGACCGGGTGACCACCGAGACGGAACCCGACGGAGACACCGCATCGACCGCACCGACCCGCCGATGGGACACCGACGACCTCCCCGAAGGCGAGGAGAAGGTGGCCGCGGTCCGCGACATGTTCGATGCGATCGCACCGAAGTACGACCGACTCAATCGCATCATCTCGTTCCGCCTCGATGTGCGCTGGCGCAAGCGGGCGATCCGAGACCTCGCACTGCCAGCGGGGTCCAGCGTGCTCGACCTCGCCAGCGGCACGGGTGACCTCTGCATCGACCTGGCGTCGGCGGGATTGCGCCCGTTCTCGATGGACCTCAGCTTCGGCATGCTCGCAGCCGATCGCTCGGGCGTGCCCCGCGTCCAGACCGACATCCTGCGGCTTCCGGTGCCGGATGCCTCCGTCGACGGGGTCACCTGTGGATTCGCGCTGCGCAACCTGCTCGACCTCGGCGACTTCTTCGCCGAGCTCGGCCGCGTTGTCCGACCGGGCGGGCGCATCGCGCTGCTCGACGTGAGCACACCTCCGAACCGGTTGCTGCGCTTCGGAAACAACATCTATTTCGGCAAGGTCGTGCCCAAGATCGGTGCGGTGCTCTCCGACGGCGCGGCGTACAGCTATCTCCCCAAGAGCGTCGCGTACCTGCCCGAACCCGCCGAGATGCTCACGATGTTGCGCGAGTCCGGATTCGACGACGCCACGCACCGTCAGCTGTCCGGCGGGCTGACGCAATTGATGGTCGGCACTCGGCGCTGAGCCGGTGACGAGCGAGCACTGCACATGAAGGCGACCACCAGGCCTCTCGAGGCGTTCACCGATGCACCGCTCGACCTCAACGATGTCGCCGCCGACGACGGGGTGCTGTTCGTGCGCGGTGGTTCCGGCCTCGCCGGCCGTGGCCGTGCCGCACGCGTCCCGGTCGATGATGCGGCCGCGTTGCTGGCGTCGATCGAACACGACTCGACGGTCGAAGGTGCAGCCCCGCTCGCGATCGGCTCGATCCCCTTCCGCCCAGGAGCGGGTGCCGACCTCATGATCCCATCGGTGACGGTGGTGAAGCGCGGCGCGCAGGCGTGGGTCACGGCGATCGACGACGCCGATGTCGAGGCCGCACTCGCCCCGCCGCTCGAACCGGTACCAACGGCGCCGGAGTGGTCGATCACCCCGATGGTCGCCGTCGAGCGATATCTCGAAGCCGTCGCTGCGGCGCGGGACGCCGTACGCGACGGTTCACTCACCAAAGCGGTGATCGCCCGGGCGATCAGGGTCGAAGCAGGGGACCCGATCAGCATTCACGCCGTCCTGCGCCGGCTGCGTGCGACGTTCTCCTCGAGCTATCGCTTTTCGATCGACGGGTTCGTGGGGGCATCACCCGAGTTGCTCGTCGACGTCGACGGGTCGGTCGTTCGGTCGAACCCACTCGCCGGCACGACGCCGCGCACCGGCGATGTCGACAACGACGCCCGGCTGGCTGCCGAACTCCAGGCCAGCGCGAAGAACCAGATCGAGCACCGCGTCGTCATCGACGACGTCCACGACCGCTTGCTGCCGTACGTCAGCTACCTCGACTGGGAACCCGAGCCGTCGGTGGTCACCGTGGCGAACGTGCAGCATCTCGGAACCCGCATGGAGGGCCGGTTGTCACAGCCCGGGCCATCCGCAGTCGAACTCGTTCGGGCACTCACGCCGACGCCTGCCCTCGGAGGACACCCCCGCGATGCTGCGTTGGAGTTGATCGAGCGGGTCGAGGGCTTCGAGCGTGGGCGCTACGGCGGCGCTGTCGGCTGGGTCGATGCCCACGGTGACGGCACCTGGGCGGTCGCGATCCGCTGTGCCGAGTTCTCCGAGGATCGACGCTCGGCCCGCCTGGTGGCGGGCGGTGGCATCGTCGCCGACAGCGAACCGCTCGCCGAACTCGCCGAGACGCAGGCCAAATTCCAGGCGATGCTCTCCGCGATCATCCGGCCCTGACGAGTCGACCCGACGACGATGCGACCACGTTCTGCGCTCGGCCTGGTGACCTCGATGGGGTTGTTGGCCGCCGGCTGCTCGAGCGACTCGACAATGGTGAGCGAGACCTCCGCGAGCACGATCCCAGCGAGCGAGACCTCGGTCAGCGAGACCTCCACGAGCGCGATCGCCGCGGGTGAGACTGCCACGGGCAAACCGTCCTTGAGCGAGATCGCGGTGGGCGAGCGCTCCGACCTCGTGTACATGACCATGAACGGCGTCGAACTCGCGCTCGATGTCTTTGCACCGGATCAGGGCGGGCCCTGGCCGGTCGTGGTCGCCTTCCATGGTCGGTCCTCGGCCGGCAAGAACGCCGAGGGGAATGAGGTGGTCCCCGAAGCCGCTGCGGCCCAGGGCATGGTGGTGGTCACGCCGACCTGGTACTCCGGCGACCCGTTCCCCCTGATGATCGACGACCTCACCATGATGCGGGACGCGGGCAACTGTGCCGTGGCGTTCGCACAACAGATCGCACCCGAGTACGGGGGTGATGCGTCCACCACTGTGGTCTACGGATTCTCGGCCGGAACCGGGCCGGCACTCACCGCCGCGCTCGGGCCGAGCCACGTTCCCGTCCCGGGCTGCGCAACCGACGCCACGCCGAGTCCGATCACCGGTGTCGTACTCGGTGACGGCGAATACTTCTGGCAGTCGGAGAACTTCGACGCCGCGTTCACAGCCGACCTCGACGGGATGCGGTCCGAGGTCGCACTGTTGACCGACCCGACGCGATGGGAGCCCGGTCTCGACGCCGAGTTCCACCTGTGGGCTGCCGCCGAAGGTACCGCACCGAGGTTCCTCGATGTCCCGGCAGGCGGAGATGACTGGCTCACGCTCCGGGATCCCGATGGATCGATTCGCTCGGACCTCGACGGGCTCGGCGAGGTCGACGACCGGATCATCAGCTACATCGACTCGGCGCGGCTGCTCGAACTCCGACTCGCGAACGCCGGGCTCGACGTCAGCCTCGACGTGTACCCCGGCGGCCACACGATTCTCGACAAGGTCTCCGAGCTCGTCGACGCGCTGGCCGCTGCTGCCGCAGGCTGACGCCACGCCGTGACCGTCAGCGAATCGACCCGGCCACGGCTCCGTTGAGCGCCTGGTGAGCGGCGACGTTCGCATCGCGGTTCGACGTCACGCGGCACACCCACGGTCCCGACGTGGCGATCTGGCTGATCAGTTCGCCACGAGTGGTCGCCGTCGCCGTCGCCAGTCCGTGTGCTGCGGCGAGGGCGAGCACGTCGGTCCCGAGCGGGGTCCCGAACAGCTGCTCGAAGCGATCGTGCTCCAACAGTGTCGCTTGCGGGAGAAACGAGAAGATCCCGCCCCCGTCGTTGTCGACGACCACGATCCGCAGGTCGACCCCGCGTCGGGTGAGCGCGACCAACGCGTTCGAATCGTGGACGAACGCCAGGTCACCGATGAGCACGAACCCGGGCGGGGAGCCGTGCGGCCGACCGAGCGCTCGCCCGAGCGCTGTCGAGATCACGCCATCGATGCCGTTGGCGCCCCGATTGCTGTGCGCGTGGGCCGTACGGCCACCGAACCACTCCAGATCCCGGACGGGCATCGAGGACGACACCGTGAGCTGCGACCCGGGGGGCAGGTGCTCGGCGAGGACCCGAGCCACAGCGGGCTCCGAGAGCGTGGACGCAGAGGCGAAGTGGTCGACCAGCGTCTGCTCCGCGCGATCGTCGGCCGCTTGCCACTCACGCAGCCACGTCGAGCTGCTCGCGCCGGTCGGCTCGACAGCCAACAGGTCATCGAGCGAACAGACGGCGTTGACGTTGTGGGCGGGGTCGATCCGGCCTGGCCCGCCCACCTGGATGAGGGTCACGTCAGGCTGCGCTGTCCATTGTGCGAGCACTTTCGACGTCGATGGACGGCCGATCCGCACGATCGTGTCGGGGCGCCGCTCGGTGGCGAACCGTTCGTCCCGGAGCAACGCGTCGATCGTGGTGACGGTGCTCGCGTGCCGCAGCCCCGATGTCGGGTCGGCGATGATCGGCCACGCCGTGCGGCTGTGCAGTTGGAGGATCTTTCGTTCGTCGAGCCCGTGACGGCCACCGACGAGGATGACCCCGCGCTCGGTGTCGAACTTCGCCGGCACCGGATCGGTCGATGCTGATTCGTCGAATGGCATGACCGGATCGATCGGATCCGGAAGCAGGCACGGGGTACCGACGAGCGGTTCACGGAACGGCAGATTGAGCTGCACCGGGCCGGTCGCCGACCGGGACCAGGCGGTCGCGGCCAGTTGACGCCACTCCCCCGCGGTCGACGCCTGTGCGACTCCGGGATCGTGGAACCAGCACACGTGGTCGCCGTACAGCTCGATCTGATCGATCGTCTGCGGTGCCCCGACGCCGCGGAGCTCCTCGGGGCGGTCAGCGGTCAGCACGATCATCGGCACCTCTGACAAGCCCGCCTCGACGACGGCCGGATAGAAGTTGGCCGCCGCGGTCCCGCTCGTGCACAGCAGCAGCGCCGGTGTCGCAGGCACGCCGGGCCCCGGCTCGACGCCGAGCCCGAGCGCGGTGAACGCCGCAACCCGTTCGTCATGGACCACGTGCACCGCCATCTCGACGCGATCCGTGAGAGCGATGGCCATCGGCGTGGACCGCGATCCCGGCGCGATCACGGCGTGTCGCACTCCCAGTCGGAGCCACTGGTCGACGAGCGTTGCGCAGAACGTCGCCTGGACGTCGGGCGGCTCGGCCGCCATGAGCTCGGGCGTTGGGGCGCTGACGCGGTCGACCATCGCTCACCGACGATACGGCCCTACTCTGGCAGACGTGGACACCAGCACCGACACCAGCACACGTCGCCCGACGATCACCATCGACATCTTCTCCGATGTCGTGTGCCCGTGGTGTTACATCGGCAAGCGCCGGTTCGAGGCCGGACTCGCCGAAGCGACCGCCGACGGCGATCTCGGCGTCGATTTCGAGATCGAGTTCAAGCCGTACCAACTCGACCCGACCGCTGCACCAGGGGTCGCCGGGCCGGTGATCGACGCCTACGCCAAGAAATTCGGCGGGCCGGACAAGGCGGAGCAGATCATCGGCCACGTCACGCGCACGGCTGCGGAGGAAGGGCTCGAGTTCCACATGGAGCGAGCCCTGCGCGCCAACACCCTGCTCGCGCACCGGCTGATCTGGTGGGCCGCGCAGCCGGACTCCCCGGTCACCCAGGATGCCATGAAGGAACGGTTGCTGAAGGCCTACTTCATGGACGGCACGCACGTCGGTGACGCTGCCGCCCTGGCCGACTGCGCGGCCGACATCGGAGCGGACCACGACGAGGTCCTCGCTTTTCTCGAATCGTCGGCCGGCACCGTCGAGGTGGCCGCCGAGCTCGAACATGCTCGGGACAACGGGATCACGGCGGTGCCCACGTACGTGTTCGACGACCAGTGGGCCGTCCCCGGCGCGCAGGATGCGGCCACCTTCGCCAAGGTGCTGCGCCGGATGGCCGAGCGAGCGCTCGCCGACACCGAATGACGGCGCGCGCTGTCCTCGCCCACGGCTTCACGCAGACCGCGCGGAGCTGGGCCGGCATCGAGCAGCGACTCTCCCGCCTCGCCCCCGGCATCGACACGATTGCGGTCGATCTCCCCGGCCACGGCACGGCATCGAACGTCGTGACCGACCTATGGGGTGCCGCCGATCACCTCGTCGAGACGGGAGGCGCCGGCGCCTACGTCGGCTATTCGATGGGTGGCCGGGTCGCTCTCCACGCTGCGCTCGCCCACCCCGACCGTGTCGAGCGTCTCGTCCTCGTCGGTGCGACCGCAGGCATCGACGACAGCGACGAACGCGCGGAACGTCGGTCGAGCGACGACCGACTGGCGGATCGCATCGCGGCGATCGGGGTCGAGGCGTTCATCGACGAATGGCTCACCAACCCGCTGTTCGCCGGGCTCGACGAGCGATCGGCGGGACGCGACGACCGCCTCCGCAACACGGTGGACGGTCTGGCGTCGAGCCTGCGGACGTGCGGAACGGGTTCTCAGGATCCGCTCTGGTCTCGTCTCGGCGAGTTGGCGTGCCCGACGCTCGTGCTCGTCGGTGAACGCGACGCGAAGTTCACCGCGCTCGGCGAGCGGTTGGTCGGCGCACTCCCTGAGAGTCGACTGGTCGTGATCCCTGACTGCGGCCACAGCGTGCATCTCGAACAACCCGACGCCACGGCGTCGGAACTCGCCGATTTCTCGCCTGACAAATCCGCGTTCAGCCTGGACGGCGGGAACAGGGCGGATCAGCTTCGGCTCAGCCGAGGGCCAGGCCGATGGTGGCGAGAGCTCCGAACACCAACTGCAGCCGACCCGTCTCTCCCAGTACGCCGATCAGGCCCGGCCCCCGTGCACCGTTGAGGACCCGCCTCGACGGCGCCACGGCCAGCGGGATCGACACGAGGGCCACCGCGACCCACGAGCGATCGAACGCGGCAACACCCACCAGAAAGAATGCCAGCACGATCAGCGCGACGTAGAACCGCCGGGTGCGTCGGTCGCCGAGCCGCACGGCGAGGGTGCGCTTGCCGACTTCCCGATCGGTGGGAATGTCACGCAGGTTGTTGATCACGAGCAACGCGCAGGCCAGTGCGCCGGCGGCGCTGCCCATCACGATCGACAACCACGTGATCGTCTCGACGGCTGCGTACGTGGTCCCCACGGTGGCGACGAGCCCGAAGAAGACGAACACGAAGACCTCACCGAGGCCCATGTAGCCGTAGGGATGCGAACCGCCGGTGTAGAACCAGCCCGCGGCGATCGCTGCCACACCGACCGCCAGCAGCCACAAGCTCGTCGTGAGCGCGACGGCCAGTCCTGCCACGGCGGCCACGCCGAAGGCTGCGAAGGCGGCCCGCTTCACGGCGGACGCCGGAGCAAGGCCGCTCGCAACGAGTCGGGTCGGGCCGACCCGGACGTCGTCGGTGCCGCGGACCCCGTCGCTGTAGTCGTTGGCGTAGTTGACACCGACCTGCAGTGCCAGGCTGACGACCAACGCCAAGCCGACGCGCCACCAGACCGGCCCGATGTTGTCGGCGGACACCACGACACCGTCCCCGCTCCACCACCCGAGGCCACGAGGTACGTCGAACGCGCAGGCCGCGCCGATGGCGACCGGGACCACGGCAGCGGGCAACGTGCGCGGGCGGGCTCCGATGATCCAACGGTTCATGCGTGAGCCATGATGGAGCAGATGACCGCTCGACACCAATCGCTGGCGTCCTGCATGAGCGCCAACCTGGTCGCGATCGACCGGCTGGGAGGGACAGACTTCGTCGCCGAGCTGGTCGCGATCTGGGAGGCGGGCGACGCGGCGTTCCCGGTCGACCAGCGGCTTCCGGACACTGCCAAGGCAGCCGTGTGCGCGGCGATGCGGGTCGGCGAAGAGGTCGAGCCAGGCGATGCGCTCGTCATCGCGACCAGCGGGTCGACCGGTGCGCCCAAGGGGGTCGTCCTCACCCACGACGCAATCGCTGCGTCGTCGAAGGCGACCAACGTTCGGCTGGGCGTACGGGACGACGACCACTGGCTCGCCTGCCTGCCGCTCTCCCACGTCGGGGGGCTGTCTGTCGTGACCCGCAGCTTGCACGCCGGCACCCGGCTGACCGTCCAGCCCGGTTTCGATGCCGATGCTGCGATGAACAGCGGGGCCACGCTCGTGTCGTTGGTGTCCACCGCACTCGGACGCATCGACCCGACCGCCTTTCGCACCATCGTGCTCGGCGGAGGCCGACCGCCCGCAGATCGCCCGGCCAACACCGTCACCACGTACGGCATGACCGAGACCGGAAGCGGTGTGGTCTATGACGGACGACCGCTGGACGGCGTCGACGTCCGCATCGACGACGACGGCGAGATCCACCTGCGCGGCCCAATGATGCTCCGGTGCTATCGGAACGGAACCGACCCGAAGGACGGCGACGGCTGGTTTGCGACGGGAGATGTGGGCGAGTGGCTCGACGACGGCCGGCTGCACGTTGCCGGCCGCCGGGGCGACCTGATCATCACGGGCGGCGAGAACGTCTGGCCGGAAACGGTCGAATCGATCCTGCGCACGCATCCAGACGTTGCCGATGTACTGGTGCGCGGGGTGACGAACCCCGAGTGGGGGCAGACCGTGGAGGCACTCGTGGTGCCCGTCGCCGGAACCGTGCCGGCGCTCGACGACCTGCGCAGCCACGTCAAGGCGACCCATCCCGCGTTCATGGCACCCAAACGGCTCACTCTCGTCGAGAAGATCCCGCGCACCGCCTTGGGCAAGCCGCTCCGCCGCTGAGGGATGACCGGATGGCCGATGCGTCGCGACTTCACCACGAGCGCGACCCCTTGCGCAGTTGTGAATTCATCTCTACGTTGTTCGTGGGGGACAATTGCAGTCACCCCCGGTGAGTGCTTCAGTAACAACAAGGGGCAAGAAGATGTACCAGACCTTCCGCAACATGACCGTCGACATGGCGCGAATGCAAGACGCAATCGGCCTGATCACCACCGCACGAGACCGACTCAACAGCGAGCACGGCGGCAACTACGCCGTCTCTGTCGCGATCGGTGGGGATCCATCGGCGGTCACCCTGTCGAGCCCGTTCGAGACGCTCGGACAGTACGAAACAATGCGCGCCGCAGTCGCCCAGGACCCGGTCATCCAGTCGGTCATCCGCATGTCGGGTGACGTACTCACGTCCGTGCAGGACACCATCGGACAGATCGTCAAGCCCCCGGCACCACGCGGTACGTTCGTCACCGTCAACTTGGCGATGATGCACATGCCCGCCGTCGTGGACGCCATTGGATTCGCACTCGAGGTCGCCGAATTCGTCGAGCAGAAGAACGGCTCGGCCGTCGGCGTCATGACCGCAATGACCGGAAACCGAGCGGGGCTGCTGTGGATGGGGTTCTCTGAGTCACTCGATCAACTGGCGAACGACGCGCAAGCACTCGAGACCGACCCGGACTATCTCGCCTTCTTCGCCCGATCGGAGAACCTGTTCGTTCCGGGGACCCTCGAACAGTCGATCTGGCAGATCCTGCCCTGATCGAGTCGCGTCAGGTCCCGGCCACTCGAAGCGGACCCGCACACCGACCCGCTCCCAGCGGTTTTGCTGAAGCCGCTGCTGTTCGCGAGTGGCGCGATGGCGTTGAGGACGTGCTCGCTGCGCTCGGGAGCAAGGCGACCGCTTCGACGCGTTCGCAGGCGGACTCGACCCTGGCTCCGCCGGTCTGTCCTGGAACGGCCCGGCAACGCTGTCGTCGGACCAGGCAGCTGATCTCTTCGACGGGCCTGCGGAAGGGTCAGAAGGCCCCCGACACGCTCGATGGCTACCTCCAGATCGGCCATGAGCTCGTGGAACAGATCGACGGCGAGATCCACGGCCTTGCCACCTCTGTTGGGGTCGGTGGGGCCTTCACAGCAACCTTGGTCATCCGGCGACGAGTTGTTCGACGACGAGGTTGCCGTCGACGACTTCACCGAACATGGTGACGTCACCGTCTGTCCATGTAACCGCACCGGATGTCTCGACCTGAACGAGTTCGTACTCGGGCAACTCGATCATCCCGTCGAAGTCGAAACCCTCGACCATCAACCACGCGCCACCACATTGTGGTGGGAGCGACTCGGCCAGGACGCTGCACAACCGCAGACCCGTCCCGTCGTCGAGCAGGTAGCCCTTGACCGCCAGGACACCCGTCGCCTCGGTGTCGAGCGCCTCTTCGACGGTGATGCCACCGTCAACGGTCATCCCGTTGCCGATCGCCACGTCATCGGATACGCCGACGTCGTCAGAATCCGATGGTGACGGGGCATCCACGGAGCCAACGTCGTCACAGTCGGGCTCGCCCTCCGCACACACCCCAGCCACGGCCGGTGTATCGCCGTCGGGAGCCGCCGTATCGGAGCCATCGCTCGACGATCCGCACGCCGACAACGCCAGGACCACTGCCACCAGGATCGTTGTTGTCGTCTTCTTCATGTGGATCACTCCCTCTCGAGGAACTCATTTCGAATCGATCTCAGTTGGACATCACCTGCTGGCGGCGCGGTTCCCGAGACGTCCGAGCAATCTCAAGCGCTCGCCGGAGAGCGACGGGGCGCACGACGATCACGATGACTACGTCGAGGGCGCCCCGCAGCAGTGTTCGATGTCGGAGCATCTGCGAACGGGAGTACCGGCGCGACATCAACACCTGTCGATCCGAACAGACCGACGACGCCGGCCGCCACGCTGGCTCAGCCGGCTGCTGACGCGACGCCCGCTCCCCCGTCGATCACGTAGGTCTCGCCGGTCATCCACGAGGCGAGATCGCTGGCGAGGAACGTGGCGAGGTTGGCGATGTCCTGCGGCTCACCCAGCCGTTTGGTCGGCAGCCGCGCGGCCAGCGAGTCACCGAAGTTGTCGACCAGATACGCGGCGAAGTCGGTCTCGACCAGGCCCGGGGCGATCCCGACAACGCGCGTCGGGCCGATCTCGGAGGCGAGCTGGCGCGTCAGGTGGATGATCGCAGCTTTGGTCACGTTGTAGACCCCGAGGCCGAATTCCGCCCGGAGTCCGCCGACCGACGCGACGTTGATGATCACCCCCGGCTCGGTCGAGAACGCGTGCTTCCACGCAGCCTGACTCCAGAAGACCGGGGCATCGAGATTGACCTGGAAGGTCTTGTCGTAGCGCGGTTTGTCGACCTCCAGTGTTGCACCGAAGTACGGGTTCGTCGCCGCGTTGTTGACGAGGATGTCGAGCCGCCCGAAGCGTTCGATCGTTGCCAGCACCGCGCGCTCACCCGCATCGTCGTCGCCGGCATTCGCGGCGAATGTGTCGACCTCGCCCTCCATCTCGGCAGCCGCTGCATCGAGGCTGTCCTGCTTGCGGCTGTTGAGCATCACCTTCGCACCGGACGCCGCGAACGACGCGGCGATCGCCTTGCCGATCCCGCGGGATGCGCCCGTGACGAGTGCGACCTTGCCGTCGAGAGAGATCTCCATGCGCCGAGCGTAGGAGCCGCGCCCGAACCCGGATCAATCCTGGGCTTGACGGAAACCCTGCGGCGCCGGTCGCCCCCAGTGGTGCTGCTCCAACAGCATCAACTCCCGGGCGCGCATCGCAGCGGTCTCGTCGGGCTCGATGTGGTCGTGGCCCAGCACGTGGAGGACCCCGTGCACCACCAACAGCGCGAGTTCGTCGTCGAAGGTTCCTGCGTGATCGGGGAACTGATCGAATGCCACTGTCGGACAGATCACGATGTCTCCGAGCAGCGTCGGGACACCGGGCAGCGGGTCGTCGTCCATCGGAAACGACAGCACGTCGGTCGCTCCCGGCTTGCCCATGTACTGCATGTTCAGCTCGGCGATCTCCGCGCGATCGACGAACGTGAGGGTGAGTTCGCCGATGCCCCCTTCGTGCACCGCCACTGCTTCCGCGAGGTGCGCCCACCGGTCGACGTCGACGGGCGGCTCGGCATCGGCTGCCGGCCGCTCGTCGCTCGCAACAACCGTGCAGGTCATCGACCCGCGGAGGCGTCGAGCTTCTCGTACGCAGCGACGATGTCGGCGACGATCTTGTGGCGCACGACATCGGACCCGTGCAACCGCACGAAGGCGAGGTCGTCGATCCCCTCGAGCGTGTGCTCGAGGCCGGCCAGGCCGCTCTTGCCGTTCGGTACATCCACCTGGGTGGCATCACCGGTGACGACGACACGAGAGCCGAACCCGATGCGGGTCAGGAACATCTTCATCTGTTCCGGCGATGTGTTCTGCGCCTCGTCGAGGATGATGAAGCTGTTGTTGAGCGTCCGGCCGCGCATGAAGGCGAGCGGAGCGATCTCGATCACCTGCTTCTCGACCAAGCGCGTCACGGCTTCGAGGTCCAACATGTCGTACAGCGCGTCGTACAACGGTCGCAGGTATGGGTCGATCTTGGCCATCAGGTCGCCGGGGAGGAATCCGAGCCGTTCTCCCGCTTCGACCGCAGGCCTGGTCAGGATGATCCGCTGCACCTGCTTGGCCTGCAGGGCACGCACCGCCATCGCAACGGCGAGCCACGACTTTCCGGTGCCGGCGGGTCCGATCCCGAACGTGATCACATTGTTCGCGATCGCGTCCACATATCGCTTCTGACCACCGGTCTTCGGCTTGACCTGTCGACCCTTGGCGCCCTTCAAGATGTTGTGGCCGAGGATCTCCGCGGGGTTCTCGTCCGCCCGCACCATCGTGAAGATCCGCTCCAGCGTCGCGTCATCCAGGACCTGGCCCGTCTGCAGCAGGGTGACCAGTTCTTCGAAGAGGCGTGCAACGCCCGCGACCGCCAGCGTGTCGTCTCCTTCGACGCGCACCTCGTTACCGCGCACCGTGATCAACACGTGGGGGAACGCCTGCTCGATCCGCCGCAGAAACTGGTCGCGAGGCCCCACGAGGGCGGTCATCAGGTGCGTTCCGGGAACGACGACGGTCGTCGTGGTGGCTGGGGACATGAGGCGACCAAGCGTACGAGGACGGGCACGACATTTCCCTACAGGTTCGGACCGCCGACGCCGATACCGATGCACCGGCCGTGCGCGACCGGAAGACGGGCTGTGGGCGGCAGACCGTCGTGAGCGAACACCGAGAGTGAATTCGATGCCGACAAACCGACACACGATGACCATGCTGGCATGGGGTGCGCTTGTCGTCGCGGTCGTCGTGTCGTTCGCAATGCTGCTCGCCGGGCCGGAGGTGAGCCCGCTCATCGGCGGGGCCGCGATGACGATGCTCATCCCCGCCGCCTGGATGGCTCGACGCGTCGTACCGCTTCCCCGGCGCCCTGACCTGGGGGGTCGCGTCGGTCGGCGCCCTCTACGTGCTCGAGGCAATTGCCGCCGAGATGCCCCCACTCCAGTCCGGAATCAGCATCGCGGACGTCATCGACCTGTTCGCAACGACGGTGATCATCGTCCTGACGGCGCTGATCGTGCGACAACGCCGAGGTGGCCTCACCATCGGCGACGTGCTCGACGGCCTGATCATCACGAGCGGATCGTGGCTCGTGTCGTGGATCGTGTTCGTCGAGCCGTTCGTCAACTCGAGTTCGGATCCGACTCCGGCGCTCATCATCAACGCGCTGTACCTCCCGACGGCGATGCCGTTGATCGCACTCGCTGCGCTGCTCGTCTTCGGTTCCGGCAGGCCGACCCCATCAGCGGTGCTGCTGGCCGTCGGGCTCATGCTGAACGTTTTCGGTGACCTGATCTACGCCCTCGACGCCACTCGATCGCTCGGAGGATGGGCGTACACCGTCGCCGACCTCTTCTATCTCTTCGCGGTCGCCACGTCCTCCGCCGCCTTCCTCCACCCGAGCGCCCCGTCCCTCCTCGGTGTCTCCGCCGTCCAACGCGACAACGCGCTGCCCGGTCGCCTCGCGCTGACCACCGCCTCGCTGATCGCGCCGGTGGTCCTCGTCGCGTTCATCCCTGGCGATACGAGCACCGATCGATGGATCCGCACGCTCTCCGCGCTCGCCACTCTCGGATTCGTCGGACTTCGTCTGTACACGGCAACGCGGGCTCAACTGCGCTCCCAGCACGAACTGGTCCGGGCCGTCCACACCGACGAGTTGACGGGGCTGGCCAACAAGCGTGCGCTGCTGGCCGTGGCCACCGATCACATCGATGAAACGTGGACCTCGGCAGCTCGACCCTCCTTCTATCTGTTCGACCTCGACGGCTTCAAGAACATCAACGACGCGTCGGGTCACGCGCTGGGCGACGAGATCCTCACCGCAGTGGCCGACCGTCTCAAGCTCGCCGCACAAGCCATGAACGCCATCGTCGCTCGACCGTCGGGCGATGAGTTCGTCGTGTTCGACCCGACGCCGATGAGCGAGCACGAGGCCCTGCGGAATGCCTCGGCGCTCCACTCGGTGTTCGCTCGTCCCGTGTCGACGTCGCGTGGAGAGATGGTCGTCACGGCGACCTGTGGCGTGGCGTGCATGCGGGCTGGATCTCCGGCGCCGGCCGAAGAACTGTTGCGTTGGGCCGACATCGCGATGTACCGGGCGAAGGAGGGCGGACGCAACGGAGTAGTGCTGTACGAGAGCGCGATGCAGGACCGCGTCGCCTCACGCATGACGATCGAACATTCACTCCGCGGCGCCCTCGAGCGGCACGAACTGACCTTGTTCCATCAGCCGATCATCGACGTCGCTCACGGCACGGTCGCCGGTGTGGAGGCGCTGCTCCGCTGGAGGCGCGGCGACGGCACCGTCATGCCACCGATCGACTTCATCTCGATCGCCGAAGAGACCGGCCTCATCGACGAGATCGGCGCATGGGTGATTCTCGAGGCCCTCACCCAGCTCCGCAGCTGGATCGATGACGGGGTGGTTCCGGACTCGACGACCATGTCGGTGAACGTCTCTCCCCACCAACTGTCCGACATCCACTTCCCCGCGCTCGTCCGGGAGGCGCTCTACCGCTCGGGCGTGCCTGCCGACCTGCTGTGGCTGGAGGTCACCGAGAGCGTCATGATCGACAACACCGCGGCCGCCCGTGCCTCACTCGACCAACTCCGGTCGATCGGCGTCCGCATCGCGCTGGATGACTTCGGCACCGGTTACTCGTCGCTGTCGCTCCTGCAGGACTTTCCGGTTCAGCGGATCAAAATCGACCGCGCGTTCGTGGACACGATCGCCGAACCTGGCAGCGACAGCACGCTGGTCCGCACGATCATCGGGCTCGGCGATTCGATGGGTGTCGACATCGTGGCCGAGGGTGTCGAGACCGTGCTCCAGCTCCGGGCGCTGCGCGAACTGGGCTGCGCGAAGGCTCAGGGCTTCTTGATCTCCCATCCCGTTCCGGCCGAGGCGATGCGCTCGACGGTACGTGCGCTCGATGGCTTGGCGCAGTGGCCCGAGTTCAACCAGCTGATGGGTGACTCATCGCTCGAGCGCTGAACCAGCACCGAAGACGGTGCGGCGCGCCGTCTCTCAAGCCACGGTCGCTCGAAGCCGATGGAAGAACATGCGCCCGACCGCTCTGCTCGTCGTCTTGCTGTCCGCGTCTGCCCTGGCTGCCGGGTGCGCTGTGCCCGACGAGGTGGACTCGTCGGCGACGTTGCCGGTTGAGGCGACCGTGCCCGACTCTGCGGTGCTCGTTGCTCCGGTGTTCGCTCCACCCGAGCAGATCGGATCGTGCGTTGAACAGATCAAATTCGGCGCCTACACCGGCGACGCCGCATGGACACAGGTGTGGAACGACGTCGGCCAGACCGACCATGGCGCATCCGCGTACTGCACGCAGCTCGGCATGAACAACCCGAGCGAGTTGGCCCTCGTCCACGAGGGCTGGGTGCAGGTCGAAGCATTCCTTGCAGCCGCCGAACCCGAGGGCGGAGCACCGGCTACCGAGGTTGGCACACCCGAACCAGCGCCTGTCACGACCGAGCGTCAGCCCGAGATTGCGCCGACCGGTCCGGACCTGAATTGCGACGATATCGGTCGAAAGGTTTGGGTCGGATCGAACGACTATCACGACCTCGACGCCAACGACGACGGCTGGGGCTGCGACAGCTACGGGTGATCGCCCAGAGGCCGGCACGGGGCGACGACGAGGCCGCAGCTTCTGCAGTCGCGGCGTTCATCGAGCGATGACGCAGGGTGCCCTGACCACGGACGTTGCTGGAGGCGACGCCGGGAATCGAACCCGGGTACACGACTTTGCAGGCACCGTCCCGACCTCGCGTTTCCCCTGGTCAGCGGCATGCTGAGGTCCGACTTTGAGCCAGATGGGGGCGTGGTGGGAGCGGCCGGCGGCAGGCACAGCCCGATCCGTAGCCGGTTCCCGGAGGCGAGAACGCGTCGAATCCGAAGATGTAAGCTCGTCACATGTCAGCAGACTCCAAGGCTCTGCTTCGTGAAGCCCTGCGCCTACCTGGCCCCCAGCGTGCCGAGTTCGCTGTCGAACTCCTCGACAGCCTCGACGAAGACGTTGACACTGATCCGGACGAAACGCGTGCGCTGTGGCTCGCGGAGATCAATCGGCGTGCGGAAAGCGTCGCCGACGGATCAGCTGAGTTCGAGAACTGGGACAGTGTTCGTCGACGGATGAACCACCGTTGGCAGCCAAGTAGACGGCGACAGCGGAGGCAATCACAACACGGAACGCAACTGCGGCGATCGGACCCCTCGTCGCAGTCCTCCGAGCCGACGTGAGCACGATTCGTTCGCGTATCGATCACCAGCACGCAAGACGTCAGCCTGGTTGGGGCACTCACGCCTCGACCATCGTACGAATAGCTCTTCTCGTGTCGACCGCAATGTACACGCTTGGATGTAGGACGTGTGAACAGGCTTCGAGCGATCCGTTGCAGCTTGGAGAGACCCAAGCAGTCGTGCTTGAGATCACGAATGGAGGGTGGAATAGGCCGGACATGGCTGGCGTGTTCTGGGAAGCCGATACTCCCGTACCTGATGGCGCCCCGCAGGATGGCTCAGTTGCTGGTATCGCCACCTTGACCGACGCAGAATTCGAAGGTGGCGAACTGATCTCGGGGGAACTCACGGTCGACCTGGAGGGCCTGGGTACGGTCGTATTTGCCGGGCCGGTCACCTGCGACTGAGACCGTTCTCCCCAACGCCCTGGAGGATCGCTGAACCGTGAGTTCTGATGTTGCCAGAGAACCTCCTGAGGCGAAGTGTCTACGTCGCCGCGGTAGCTCAGAACAACGCTGCCGGCGATGAAGCCAGACCGCGCGAGAACGGCAGGTGTGGGATCGGCCAGGTGCGCGAGAATGCGCAAAGGTCGGCGCGCCGCACCACTGAGCCGAAGCAGACGTCGGGTTCCGCTGATCGTCAGGACGCGTCGACGACTTTGGTGACGACCCAGCGGTGCTTGCCGATCCTGCGGTCTTGACGAAACCCCAACGTCTCGTAGGTTGACAGCGCCCCGTTGTAGAGGAACCCGGCCGACACCGCGTCGCCGGGTTCGGGGTAGCCCTCGACAACGCCGCCGCCGTGGCCGGCGATCAGATCGACCGCGCCCGCCAACGCGGCGCTGGCGACCCCTTGGCGTCGATGGCCCTTGCCGACGTAGCAGCAGCCGATCCGCCAGTCCGGAAGCGTCGTTCGTTCCTTCTCGTATGCAGCGCGATTCTTGATCCTCGGAAGCTCATCGGGTCGCCCGAACTGGCACCAGCCCACGCAGTCGTCGCCATCGAACACGAGCGCGGCGTGCGCAGTGCCGTCGCGAACACGGGCCAGTTTGCGCTCGCGATTGAGGGCTGGGGTGGAGTCTTTGCCGACGCCTTCCGGGTGAAACCCCATGCACCAGCAGCCTCCAAAGACGCCGTTGTTGGCTTCGACGAGCGCCGCGAACGCTGGCCAGGTCGACTCGTCGAGGGCCGTGACGGTGTACGCCGATTCGTTCATGTTCCGAAGTCTCGCACGACACAATCTGCGCTGGTCGCCGGCCGTATCAATGTGCCAGTGCACCTTTCATAGGTTGGCCGAGCCTCCAGTGCCGTGGTGGGCCGTCAACCCCGAGTTGCCGCTCGCAGCAGCACGACCGGTGCAGCTTGCCAGGCGTCCCAGTTCGGCACGTTAGATCGACCATCCCCGCTCAGGAATGCGTGGACTTGTCGCCGGCACGACACCAGGTACTCGTCGCCCAGCGGCCTCATCCCGATGCCACACTGACGCAGTGCGGATCGTGATACTCGGACCGGGAGCCGCAGGAAAGTCGACCTTCGCGAGGCGTCTCAGCGAAGGGACCGGCGTGCAGGCGATCGAGTTGGACAGCGTGTTCTGGTCCGACGATCTCAAGCCCCTGGCGCCAGAGGATTGGATCAAGGTCCAGACGGAACTCATTGCTGACGAGTCGTGGATCCTCGATGGCGATCTCGGTCCGCACGACGTCTTGAAGACGCGCCTCGAACGAGCCGACACCGTTGTGATGTTCGATCCCCCCACCGTCAAGTGCGTCTGGCGAGCACTGCGCCGTTCCCGAGAACAGCGGGAATTCTGGGTCTGGCTTCTGACCTGGCGGCGACGCGAGAAACAGCGCCTGCTCGCCGCAATCGAACTGCATGCACCGACGGCTCGATTCGAGATGGTGACCACCGACGACGATGTCGAGCGACTGCTCTCCCAAATGAGCTGAGCACAGGCTTCTCGGGGTGGCATCCCGCGGATCACCCAGACCAGGACACCATCGAGCAAGTCGACTTCGATGCACTCTGCATCGGCGCGGCCTACTCAGGAATGGCGCCGGGCTGGGCGTGGAGCGGATGGCGGAGTGGGAGACTCGGCCAGTGAAACCAGACGACCAGCGGTGGAATCTCAACATCCACTACCACCGAGTCGTCCTCAACGCGATTCCCGCCGCGGCGACGACGGCTCTGGACGTCGGATGCGGCGACGGTCTGCTGACGTTCGACCTGGCCGAACGAGGACTCGAAGTCACCGGCGTTGATCCCCACGGCCCCAGCATCGAGCGCGCCCGAACAGACCTGCGCGCCACAGATCGCACCGAGTTCATCTGTGCAGACGTGTTCACCGCCGACCTCCAGCCCGCCTCATTCGATCTGGTGGCTGCGAGCGCAGTCCTGCACCACATCGACGCACGAGCGGGACTCCGTCGGATGAAGCAACTCGTACGGCCCGGAGGCGTGATCGCTGTGGTCGGGTTCGGTCGGCCCGACGGTGCGAAGGACCGTCTACTGGAGGTTGCGGGAGCCGCGACGAAGCGGTTGCAGGTCGTGCGTCGCCAGTATTGGGAGCACAATGCGCCAACCTCGTGGCCGCCGCCGTGTACGACCGGCGAGATGCGTCAGCTTGGTCGTGAGGAACTTCCCGGAGCGTCGTTTCGTCGATTGATGTCGAACCGTTTCTCACTCATCTGGACAGCTCCCGCAAACGAGACGACCACGACCTGAGCCACCGGTCCAACGCCGACGATCAGCGCATATCAACTCGCCCAACGCTGCCTTGCACCTGCGCGAAAACGGCACGTATCGATCGGCCACCCCCAGACTCACGGCTCAAGATTGTGCAACGAGCGGCGACCTCGTGAATGCGATCTTTACTGCCGATTCTGCTCGGGTCTGACGCGTGCGCTCCACCGCGAAAGCCCACGAAGGGGACGCACCGTCGCTGGCGCTGGGCTTGGCTGGTGGGCTTGTCGGCAGTCGCCCTGTTCGTCGTTGGTGGGCTTGCGGTCGTGATGACCGCCGACGATGACGACGCCGTGTCCTCCGATGACGTTGCTGCTGCTGTGGCCCTCGTGACGGCACACAACGAAGCTCAGAACGTTGCCGACGGCGAAATACTGCGGGCGACACTCGCCGACAACGCCATGTGGCTCGATGATGGAACTGTCTCGGGGACGATGGAAAGTGGATCGGGGTCATAGAGAGCTCTGGCCCGATCGAGCAGACCTTCACGGGTGAACCAACTGTCGTGCGTGACCCGACTGGCAGCGGGGATCTGCAGGTCAGCGTGCCGATGAGCTGGTCCCACCCGTCCAACTCTTGGAACGGGACGATGGTCTACACGTTGCGCAAGGTGGACGGTGAGTGGAAGATCGCACAGATCGACCGGCAATCCGCCGAGTAGATCGTTGGTCGTCGCGCCGGGACTACTCGACCTGGCCGGTTGGCAGCGCGTCGACCCCATGCGGTCGCGTTGAGTGTGACGGACACCGCAACCGAGGATGCGTCGAATCTGAAAGCACGCGTCGGAGCGGGTCCGGTACGGCGGGGTCGGCTGTCAGCTGCTGGTTGTTCAATGCCAGCTCGTGGCGGGTCTCGATGGTTGTGAGCTGGGCTGGGACCCCTTGTGGGTTGGTGCTTGGAGATCGTCGAGTTCAGTCGACAGGTTCGATTCGTCCCGTGAGGGTCCACGGTGTGTCCTCGCCGGCCGCGTACACGACCATGCGGAGGCCGTCGTAGCCGCCGGTGCCAAGGTAGGTGGAGTCCAGTGCGTGCACGTGCACCGGTTCGGAGGTGGTCCACGACGTCGTGCCCTCGACGGTGCCTTGCCACGTGCCGCCGTCGTTGCTGATGGTGACCGTTCCCGAGCACACACCGGTCGTGGCCTCGCCCTCCTGGGTGAGTTCGCAGTCGACGAGTGCTTCGAGGACCCCACTCGCCCTCTCGTCTGACATCTGGACATCGCTACAGGTCTGTGTGAAGCCTCTCTCCAACGAGCCAGGCGCGCCCCCAATGGGATCACCGGTCCATGTTCCGTCGACGTTGAGGCAGTCGCCGGTGGTGCCATTGATCTCCACGGTTTCGTCGCCACCTCCGCATGCAACCAGTGGCAGTGTGATCAGTGCAGCCAACAGCGTCACGGAGCGTGCTGTGCTGAGTTGATGCCGAGTCATGGCTCTCCCTCCTTGTGGCCAGGCGTTGTTGTCGCGACCTCACTGATTTGGCCCCGTGTTGACGTCGTGACGTCGTCGTCGCTGCCGCTACAGACCACCATTGCGAAGGCGAGTGTCCTGCCGAGGACGAATGGACGGTGCTTCATGCCTGGCTCCCTCCTGCTTCAACTCCGACGCTATGAGGTTCCCAACGTCACCGGTAGGGACTTTCGCCTGCCTCCGCGACCAGACACCTCTTCAACGGACGTTGTCCGGAGAGCCGACTCTCAGCAATTGGGAGCCGATCACCCCCACAGCGGGAAGGCGACAAGCATCTCGGGGCCGTGCGAGGACGCCCGGTAATCGCTGTCTGAAACAGGATGAATCGCGCTGCAGTGCCGGCGCACTGTGGGAGCTTCGAATGCCATGTGGGCAGCGCATAATCCCGACTCGCCGGAGGGGCCCACCCCGTCCGAGATCGAAGCCTCTTTGTGTCAAGTGGCAATTTCGGAGGCCCTCCGGGCGCGTCGAAGGCGACCCTCTTGCCTGGACGGGCGAAGGGTCGTAGCGTTGGTGGTTGGGTCCGGGAGTGACTGATCCGAAGAGCCGGCTGTTCAGGATGGAATGCCGGTCACGCTGGATTTAGTGTCGTTCCTGGTTGTCCTCTCGGGCCCACTTGAAACGCCAGTGCTGTTGGCGGGCGTCAGCGACAAGGTGGCGGTAGACGACGTCGGAGATCCGTCGCTTGAGCGAGCGGATTGCTTCTTTGGTGGTCTTGCCCTCGGCGACTTTGCGACACAGGTGGGCGGGATCTTCAACACGGTGTCCCCGGTCGGTCACACCACCATGGGCGAGTTGCTCGACGCCGCACTCCAAACCACGAAGTCGACCGCGGAGTTGGTGTGGCTCACACCTCAACAGATCGCCGAGGCCGAGATCGCTCCCTGGAGCGAACTTCCGATCTGGGTTCCACGCGACGGCCCGCTCGCAGGTCTCCACAACTGCGACGTCACCGCCGCCATCGAAGCCGGCCTGCACTGCCGACCGATCATCGAGACCGTCAACGACACCTGGTCATGGCTCCAAGCCGAAGGAACGCCCGAACAACACAACGACCGCCCAACGCACGGCCTCGACCCTCAACGCGAAGCCACGATCATCCACCAACACACATAGCCGCTGGCGACCGTGCGGTCGTCTCGCCCCGCCCAGAATGTGCGCCTGAGATCGGCTTTCAACGTGCTCGGTATCGGCACATGAGAGCGGCGGTGCCCACTCCAGAACACGCACTCTCAGTCGAGAAGCGGGTCGCCCATGGCAACAAGGTTCGGGGCGTCAGCCATTACCGAGTTCTGTGCGCGCTGGGACTGTCGTGTTGCCTCGACAAACTTCGGGTGCGCTCCATCGATGATCACACCGATCGACCTCTCATACGTCGCAGTGATCCCCTCAACCTGGCCCTCCGCGAACGGCAACTTGCCCCATGGATGGTCGGAGTCGGAGACCCACTTCACGATGGCGAACCAGATCACGCTGAAAGGAAGGAGCATCCAAGGCCAGACAGTGGTCCGTCGCGCCTGGACCGGCACCATCTTCGTTGCAGGGAGCCCCGAGCGCACAGACCATGGGGTACTGGCCAAGCTGGAACCGCTCGATCCGAGTCACGTAACGCACGAATCAAGTCTTGCAGAGGTTGGGCCAACAGCGTTCTCACTCCGCCAGAAGCACGCATATCAACAGCCGTCTGTGCCGCTCTTGCCTGCTCGGGAACGGCACTTCTTCGGGCGGGTACCTGCGCCAGAACGTGTGGGTCGCACGCCGCTGGTCAGGATGTTGCGAGGCCGAGGAACACGACGACAGATCGTGCGAGTCTGGCCATGTTGTCGTCGGGCAGCCGGCCGATCCGTTCGCCGAGTTTCGAGCGTGGGACGGTGGTGATCTTGTCGACCATGAGCCTGCTCGGTTGGCGGATGCCGGTCTCCTCGTCGGCGTCAACAGGTATGCGGAACAACGGAGCATCGGTGTCATCGGTGGTGAACGCACAGACGGTGACCGAAGCGGTGGCGTCGAAGAGATCGTCTTGGATGATGACAACCGGACGCGGTTTGCCGGCGTAGCCGCTCCCGGCGGCAGCGGTCCAGATCTCGCCGCGCTTCACTCGTCGTCGCCGAGTGCGTCGATGAACGCTTGATCGTCGGACTCGAGGTCACTGGCCGCAACGGCGAGCGATTGATCATGGGCTTGCTGCGCGAACTGCGGTGATCGAACGTCGGGCACCCAGAACTGAACTGGCCGCAAGCCCTGTGCGCGAAGTCGCTCGCGATGAGCGCGAACTCGGACGGCACTCGCAGCAGTCGAACGTTGACGGGCCATATCAGGACGTTACATGTAACGTTGCTGTCAACGCAACAGGTCTCATGGCACCGCGATGAAGCCGCCCAGAACGCTCAGGAACACAACCGCTCCGGACCGCTCCTGATCGGCACGTTCGATCGGCGAGACCCGCTCGTATTGCGCTGACGGTGGATCGCTGCCGCGACGGTCAGTGGCCGCTTTGCGCTGTCGAGGAGGTGCTGCGCTCGGTTAGCTGAGCGATGGCGCGCTACCGGTGCGACGACTCGCAAACTTTTCGGCGTTCGTGCAACGTTTCGAGGGGTGCCGAGCGACATGGGTGTGTGACGATCCGTTCCGTGGCCGTGGTGCAGAAGTTCGACGACTTCTACGAGCAGCACCGCCTCTCGATGCTGCGCCTGGCTCACTTGTTGTGCGGGTCTGCCGAAGCAGGCGAAGAAATCACCCAGGAAGCATTCATGGTGGTGCATTCGCAGTGGTCGAGCCTCGATGAGCCAGCGGCCTATCTGCGTGTTGTCGTGGTGAACAAGTCCCGAAGTGTGCAACGGCGCCAGATCAGAGAACACCGCCATCTGCGTTCGGTTCGCGCGACACCAGCAGCGTTGACGCCCGAGGTCGACGAGACGTGGCAGCAACTGAGATCGCTGTCGGCGGACCGACGAGCAGCAATCGTGCTGCGCTTCTACGAGGATCTCGCCGTCGCCGAGATCGCCGACGTCATGGACAAACCGATCGGCACCGTGAAGTCCCTCCTCCACCGTGGAATGGCCGAACTGAAAGCGAACCTCACATGAGATCCGACATCTCTGATCCCGACTTCGAACAACTGGTCCGCCAGACACTGTCCGACGTCGCTGCGACCACACCCGACACAACGACCGGGCCCGAGGTCAGTCGACGACCGAGACTCGGATCGACATGGCTCCGCGTCGCTGCCGTGCTATTGGTCGGCGCCGGAATCGGTGGACTCATCGTCAATCAACGCCAGACGGACAATCCTCCAGCGGACCAAGACGCATCGAGACTCGATCCAGTGGCGCACCTCTTTGTCCTACCCGAAGACGCCGACGGGCTGGTGCTGAGCAACGGTGGCGCCTACACCGCTCGCCCCGATGCGACCGAAGAAACAGCACAGGATCGGGCCGGATTCTTGATGGGGACCGAGCTGGGAGACGGGGCTTTCTCAAATCTCGTCCAGGTGACTGCCTACGACGCCCTTCCCGAGGGCTTCGGCGCCGACGGAACGACCGAGATCGACACGCCAACCGGAGCGGCCATCGTCGATGACAACTTCGGGTATCGGCTCGCGGAAGAACGCAGCGACATATGGCTCCTGCTGTCAGCGCAAGAGGGAACACCGAGAATCGTTGACTCACTCGCTCAGATCACGGTCAGTGCCGAGGGAGCACCCGTGCTCGACGACGGTCCAATGACCATCGTCGAAGCGTTCGAGCGCAGATCCGGAACCGTCGACTACAGCACCTACTACGAAATCACCGACGTCGAATCCGGCACGAGGTTCGTCGTGGAGACCGCGACCTCGTCGTCAGTCATGGCACTTGGGGCGTTCACGTTCGACACCGCCCAACCGTCCACGCTGAACGACGCACCCGCATGGGTCGCGACCCGCGACGGCGATCCACCCGATGGCGTGAACGCCGCTGTCGTCTGGCAGGCAACCCCAAACCGAATCGTCGCCATCAGCGCTCACGCACAGCCCGAGGTCGTCACGGCAATGGCCGAACGGCTGCAAGAAGTGTCCGCCGAACAATGGTCCGCAGAACTGCCCGGTGCCGTCATCGAGAACTGAACCCAACAACCACCAATCCTTGATCCTGTTCATCCTCGCCAGAACGCGCTCGACCAGTCCACCCCTCCGATCCGCACGACCACCCCGACCAGCGCATAACACCACCGAGCAGGACCCAGCTCCAGCGCTCAGGATCGGCACATGAGATCGATCGTCCCCGATCAGATCGTGCCTCGAACCTCCGCCGGTCGGCGAGAGGCTCTCCCCTGCACTGCGAGGCGTACGCGATGCATTCGTTGCCCGAGCCGAGACCGACGGAGCCCCTTCGCAATGCCATCGTCGAGGCCCGCCACGACAGATACTCGCGGGCCTGGGTCGGGGCGATGGTCTGTACATCGGGCCAAGCCGTCAACGCCGGGTAGCCGCCCAATCATCGTCACAAGCCGGAACCGCGACTGCACGAGATCAGGCACGTATGCGTGTCGACGGGGAGAAGGCGTTCGGCGTCGCCCAGGCGTTAGACCTCAAGCGCGTCGGCGGAACCGTCTTGGTCGGTGACGGCGAAACGGCGGTTGGTTGCGGCAACGAACTCGCGGCCGAAGGCATCGGCGATCTCGAAGTCGAGTTCAGGAAACAGGTGGCCGTAGCGGTCGAGGGTGACGCTGATCGACGAATGGCCCATCCGTGCTTGGATCGCTTTCGGGTGTGCGCCGGCTGCGATTGCATGCGCCACGCTCGTGTGTCGGAGATCGTGAAAGCGACACGCCAGCCCGACGGCCTTCCTCGCCGGGCCGAAGTGGTGGGTGAGGAAACTCGAGGAACTGATCGGTGCGCCAGACCCGTTCGTGAACACCAGCGCGTCCTTGCCTGAGTCGGAGTACGCGTCGATGTGCTCGGCAACCAACTCTGCGATGTGTGGCGAGATCGAGATCGACCTCGTGCCGGCTGCCGTCTTCGGCTCGCGACGAACGAACCGTCCATCTTCAAGACGAACCAACTGCTCGGTCACCCGGACCTTCCGGTTCACCAGGTCCAGCTTCTGGCACCGCAGCCCGACGATCTCGCTCCAACGCATGCCGGTGTCGACGGCGAAGAGGATCATCGTCCGATAGCGGTCACCGATGACGTCGGCGAGCGTCACCACCTCGTCCCAGTCGAGGAAGACCATCTCGCGCTTGGGCACCCTCGGCGGGTCCACCCGGTCGCACGGGTTCGTGGCGATCTTCTGCTTCTCGACCGCGACCTGCATCATCCTTCGCAGGGTCCGGTAGTGGCGGTGCACCGACGACGGCGCGATGCCGGCGTCGATCTCGTCGTTCAGCCAGTTCTCGATCTCATCGGCCGGCAAGATGACCGAGCCGGTACGTTCCGAAGCGGGGCAACACATACCTCGTCAGATCGCGTCGGTACGTCTCCTGCGTCCGCTCGGCGAGGCGCCGGCAGAGCGACAAGAACTCCTCAGCCCAGTCGGCGACCGCCGTGTCGGCGTCGCGTGGATCGACCCACGAGCCGCGCAGCAATCTCGGCGTCGAGTTCCCGGAGGAAGCGCTGCGCGTCGGCCTTGCGCGTGAACGTGCGCGGAGTGTTCTGGCGACTGTCGGATCGGTGAACCGTGCGCGATAGCGAGTCGCCGCGCTTCTCGATATGGCTCATTGCGACCTCCGTGCCCCTCGAAAATGGGGGCGAGATGGGGGTGGGAGGCCGCGTAACAGGGGTATTTCACGGGTTTCAGCGGGCAACAGCGGCGAACCGTGGCTGAAACGAAAAGAACCCCTGAGCAGGCATGATACCTGCTCAGGGGCTGGAGGCGACGCCGGGAATCGAACCCGGGTACACGGCTTTGCAGGCCGTTGCCTCAACCACTCGGCCACGTCGCCAGCGGCTTTCGATGCTACCGGGAGGCGGACGCGGTGCGACCGGCCGCGAACCAATCGGCGAGTGCTGCGAGACCGTCGTCGATCGAGATCGTCGGCTCCCAGCCGAGATCGGTCCGTACGGCGCGCTGATCGAACCAGTGGGCGGTCCCCAACTGCTCCGCCAGGAAGCGGGTCAGCGGTGGTTCGTCGGACCGGTCGAGGCGTGGCCAGACCCGATCGATGAGCGAGCCGATCCGGCGGGCGACGCCCAACGGCACGTCACGCGGGTCGAACGGAACGTCGGCGGCACGACAGAAGGCTTCCACCAGCTCGCGGATCGGGCGCGGCTCACCGTTGCTGACCACGTACGCCTTCCCCGCACATGCCCCGCCGGGACGGATGGCGTCGACCGCCGCCACCAGTGCGGTCGCCGCGTTGTCGATGTACGTGGTGTCGACCAGGGCCCGCCCACCGCCGACCAGCGCGAGTCGGCCAGCCGCGGCTCGGTCGACGATGCGGCCGACCAGTTGCGTGTCGCCCGGACCCCAGACCAGATGCGGTCGGATGGCGACCACCGCACAATGATCGTCCGACGCTGCGAGGGCCAGACGCTCCGCGATCGCCTTGGTTTCCGGATACCACGCCGCACCGTGGTCGTGGACAGGCGGGTCCGCCGCTCCCCCGACGATCGGGCGTCCGTCGTGTGCCACCGACGGCGACGACACGTGGACCACGCCCCACACACCGCTGTGGCGGGCCGCCTCCAGCACGTTTCGCGTTCCATCGACGTTGACCGACACGTAGTCGTCGCGATCACCGACGACGCCGACCTTGGCAGCCAGGTGTACGACGACCTCACAGCCGTCGAATGCCGCGTCGAGCGCCGCACGATCGCGCACGTCGCCCCGGCGCTGCTCGACCTGCGAGGAGAACTCGTTCGCCTCGCGGGCGTCGACGGCGAACTCGCCCCGCTGGAACACCACGACACGATCGCCGCGGCGCACGAGCTCGCCGGCGAGCGCCCGACCGATCAGACTGGATGCACCGGTGATGGCAACGACGGTCATGTCTGCGTCAGGAGAGCGTGTCCGATGCCCATGTGGCGACCGCCGTCCGATCGATCTTGGCGTTGTGGCGGATGTCGACAGGTACCTCACGGGAGACCAGCACTGCGGCGACCGGACCCGGCACGACGGCGCGCACCGCGGCAGCGAGTTCGTGCCCGGCGAGGCCGGGCGACTCGTCCGGCCGCTCGATCACGATCACCAACTGTTGACAACCCGCCGGCCCGACGCCGACCGCTGCCACTCGACCGGCGGTGACCATCCCCCGCGGGTCGAGCGCACGCTCCACGGCACGCTCCACCGGGACCGGGGTGATCGCCCCGCCCGCCGCATCGATCACGTGGACGCTTCGACCCTCGACCCACAGACGTCCTTCATCGTCGAGATGCCCGACGTCGCCGGACCGGTGCCACCCGTTTCCCGGGCGAGCGAGCCGCTCGGTCTGCCATCGGCCGAGGTACCCCTCCGACACCCACGGGGCCCGCACCAGGATCTCCCCCGTGTCGCCCGGTGGGACCGGGTCGGGGACACCGTCCAGTGCATCGAACCCCATCGGCGCGATGCGTACGTCGGCGCCGACCACCGGATGCCCCACGCACACCCCTCGACCATCGCCGTCAGCTTCGGCGGCATCGATCCCCGCGAGGTCGATGTCGGCGACCGGGAGTGCCTCGGTCATCCCGTAGGGAGTCCTGATCGAGGCGTGTGGGGCGAGTGCGGCCACGGCGTGCAGCGTTTCGGCCGGCACGGGTGCACCGGCGCTGAACACCAACCGCAGCGCAGCCAGACCCCGATGGTCGGCCGCTGCAGTGCCGGCGGTCGCCACGACGTTGGCCAACGCCGCCGGTGAGGCGAACGCCATCGTGGCGCCGAGTTCGCAGCAGGCATCGTCCAGGGCCTGTGCGGTCAGCTCGCCGGGCGTGGTGACATCGCAGTCGGTGAGCGCAGTGGGAACTCCGAGGGCGGGCCCGTAGAGCGCAAACGGGGCGAATGCCGCGACCAGACGGTCGGCGTCGGTGATCTCGTAGGTCGCCGCCAGTGCATCTCGTTGGGCGGCCAGTTGACCGTGCCGATACCGAACGCCTTTGGCCGGACCGGTGGCGCCGGAGGTGAACAGCACGGCCGCTGCTGCGTCGGGACCGGGCTCCGGTGGCAGGTCGGAGGACTCCACGGGCTCCGCGATGAGTGTCCGCACGTCGATGTGCTGCGATCGCGGAGCCCAGCGCAACAGCGACGCGGCAAGACCCGCACGCCGCGGCCCCACGGTCCACCGCGGGCGCGCCGAGGCAACCGCTCGACCGAGCCCTCGAAGTCCGAGACCCCGATCGGCGATCACGGTGACACCGCCGGCCCGCCACACGCCGTACACGGCAACGAGCAGGTCGATGCCCGGCGGCGTGAGCATCGCCACCCGATCGCCGGCGACCAGCCCACGCCGCAACAGGCCGGCCGCAACCGCCTCGACGCGTGCGGTGAAGGTCGCGAAGTCGATGGTCTCACGACTCGCCAGGTCGGCGATGGCCGTCGCGTCGTCGTCGAAACGGCGGCGCAGTCCATCGAACACCGAGCTGGTTCCGTGCGATGCGGTCGAGACCGACGACTCACCTGAAGGCCGGTCGCTCGGGAGGTCGCGTAGCCACAGCTCAACGGTCGACGCGACGTCGGCTTCGGCCATCACGAGGTGATTGGCCTCGGGGAACCGCTGGAGGCTGGCATTCGGGAACCGGCCGGCGAGGTCGGTGGCGAAGTCGTCGTCGAACACGACGTCCTTCGACCCCCATGCGAGCAACACCGGTGCCGTCATGCTCGACAGGCGTTCGGCGACCTCTGCGAGGGCATCGGCCGACGGGTGCGGCTCGACGAGTGGGACGTCGCCGACGAAGTCGGCGATGGCACGACGATGATCCGCCGAGCGGTACGGGGCGCGGAATGCGGCACGGTCGGTGCGCGAGATCCGTCGACCCGACAGCCGGACCGTCCCCTCGACGAACGTCGGCGTTCGACGACACACCAGGTCGCGCAGCGGTGCCGCTCTGGCGAGTCGGATGATCTTCGGAGCGCCGCGACCCTCCGGAACACCGATCCCGGTGTTGCACAGCACCATTCCGGAGACGCGGTCAACGTGTTGGACGGCCCACCCCATCGCGATGGCCCCACCCCAGTCGTGGGCCGCCAGCACCAACCGTGAGTCCGGATCGAGGTCGAGTGCGTCGATGAGGTCACCAAGGTCGGCCACCCGGTCGCGGTACTGACGCGGGCGTTGCGGTGGCTCGAGCCGGTCGCTGTACCCCATGCCGAGCTGATCGATCGCGATCACCCGATGGTGATCGCCGAGCCGCGTCAGGAACGACTTCCACGCGTACGCCCACGTCGGGTTGCCGTGGACACACACAACGGTCACCGAGCCGGGAACACCCGGGCCCGTGTCGAGGGCGTGCCACCGATGCACCTCGCCGTCATGGCTGGTGACGTCGAGCAGGCGCGACCACGATGGATCGATCCCCCATGCTCGCCACCTCGCCCCGTCCGGTTGGTCGGGCGTCGAGGTCACCAGACGATTTCGGTGAAGCTCGTGTTGAGGCCCGAGCCGATGCCCATGCAGAGCACCCGCTCCCCCGTCGTGATCTGATCCTGCACCGAGGCGAGCGTGATCGGAATCGCCGCCGGGCCCACATTGCCGAACTGCGGGAATGTGCGCGGGCACCGTCCGGGGTCGATCCCGAGCCGCTCGCAGAGCAGTTCGGTGTGGCGCTGGCTCACCTGATGGACGATGTAGTGGTCCATCCCGACCTCCCAGTCGAAGTCGTGTCCACTGTGCTTCCACGCAGCTTCGGCCAGGTCGAGCCCAGCGATCATGAGCCCGTGCGAGTCGGTCTGCATGCGGTCGAGGTTGCCGATGCAGAGCTCGTTGTGCTGCGTGGCGCTTCGCGCGATGCCGCCGACGAGACGGTGGGCGTCGGGGTGGCGGTCGAGTCGGCAGAGCACGGCCGCGGCTGCACCGGAACCGAGCGTGAGCGAGGCGAATTCGGCGAACACGTCGTTCGCCGTCGCATCGGCTTGCTGCAGGCGCTCGATGGTGGTCTGTTGGGTGAAACGGCTGCCCTCGCCATCGACGATCAGCGCATAGTCGATGGAGCCTGCGTCGATGGCCGCTGCAGCGATCTGCATCCCGTTGATGAAGCCGAGACAGGCGTTGCCCACGTCGAAGTTGAGGCAGCTCGGCGCGAGGTCGAGTTCGTGATGGACGGCGCACGCGACCGACGGCTCGAGGTGGTGCTTGCACACCGACGTGGAGATCAACATCCCCACCGCGTCGGGGTCGATACCGGCCTCGTCGAGCGCCTTGCGGCCGGCGCGGGCGGCGGCTTGGCCGAACGTGACCCCCTCGGGCCACCAACGACGCGCTTCGATTCCTGCCAGATCCGCGAGGATTCCGGCACTCAGCCCGGTCCGCTCGTAGGTCTCGGCGAGCTGCTCGTCGATCCACGCCGAGGTCACGACCTCCGGGGCCTCCACGGCGGCAACCGTCAGCACGCCCACGTTGCGGTGCGTCAGTACCGAGTTTGCTGCCATCTGAAGTCCTTTCGCGGCGCGAGTCGCGCAAGAAGTGCGGAGACCCGATCCTAGGCGATCGTCGCCGCTCTGGCGTGCCGTACCGTCGTCGAGGTCAACTGAAAACGACGACGACCCCGGCATCACACCGGGGCCGTCGTGGAGCGGATGACCGGGATCGAACCGGCGACCTTCACCTTGGCAAGGTGACGCTCTACCAACTGAGCCACATCCGCGAGGAGGACCGATCGTAGCGGATGATCGGCCCCGGACAACCTCCGACTCCGCTGCATCTGGCGAACGGCCCGTTCCCGGATCGACGAACGACGTCAGGTCGGACGAGACCGGCGGAGCAGGCCTTCGCCGGGCATCACGGGGCCGGTCTCGTCATCGCCGTCGTCGGAATCGTCCGTGTCGTCGAGATCCGGCTCGTCCGTGTCGTCGAGATCCGGCTCGTCCGTGTCGTCGAGATCCGGCTCGTCGATGTCGAGGTCGTCTCCGACCGCGACGACCGCGACGTCCGCGACAGGATCTTCGCCCGTCTCAACGAGGGAGTCGTCGACGGGGTCATCACCCGCACCATCGCCCGGGTCAGGACGGGGTTGGTCGACCGTGTCGTCGTCGCCGACGGGAGCAGTGGGCGCCGGAACGTCGACCAGGTCGTCGAACCCGACGACCGGTCGCGACGCTGCGAACTCGGTGTCGACCACCGGTTCGGCGGCCTCACGACGTACGGGGCGCGCCCCAGCGGGTCGCGATGCGTCGAGCGCCCGTCGTTGTGCAGCAGGATCCTGTTTGCGCCATGCCCGCGTCTCCATCTCTTCGAGCGGTGCCAGCAGTTGCGGTTCGGGACGGGTTCGCCGCACCAACCAGAGTGCCAACGACCCGAGCGCCACACCGAGTGCAACCAGCACGATCACGGTGACGTATACCGTCCTCGTGGCCGAAGGGTCCCCGACCGACGCCGATGCCGGGAGGACGGGAAGAAGCACTGCGATCGACACTGAGGAGCGATTCTGCCATCTCGACGCCGAGATTCACGCGTGGAAGGCAACGACATTCGGAGAACCTCACGGTCGACGAGTTCGGTCAGCTCATCGCTGATGCGTGTCACACCACACTGCGGTGCGGCCGTTGATCGATGCGCGGCGAAGATGAGCACCGTCGCGCGGGCACACACCGACCGCTGACCGAATCTCCGGCGACAGCTCGCCATGGGTCGATCCGCCAGCGGCCAGCATGATCGGCAGGCGATGCCGACAGGCAGCGCTGATGGCGTCGAGATCAGCGGTCGTCAGTTCGTGGACGCGTCGGGCCGGGGCCACACCCGCCCAGAAGAGCACCTCATCGGCGCAGAGGTTGCCCAGCCCTGCCACCACCCGTTGATCGAGCAACGCCGTCTTCACGGCGATGCGCCGATGCCCGAGGCCGGCGGCGAGCTCCTCGGCTGTCACGGAGAAGAGGTCGGGTCCGAGGTGCGCGAGGCCAGGCTCGAGGCTGAGTCGCCCGAGACGACGCGGGTCGTTCATCCGCAGCGCCGGTCCCGGAGCGACACTCGGGGCGGTGTCGAGTCGGAGCCGATCCCACTCGGTGCGATCGGCCCCGGACGTGTACTCGAGGCGCTCGATCGGCGCGTGACCATCGACGACGAGGCGACCGGTCATGCCGAAATGCAGGCCGAGCGAGGGGCCATTCGTCTCCACGACCAGCACCTTGCCGACCCGGCGGATCTCCGAGATCACAGTGCCGACCAACTTCTCCGCCAATCCGACCGGCGCCACCCGTTCGTCGCACCACACGTCGGACACGACGCGCCCGACGAGCGGCTGAGCGCTGCGGCGCCAGATCTCGGCTTCCAGGCCCTCGGGCATCGTGCTCGGTCGCCGGCGCTCAGACGATCGATTTGCTGATGTCGCCCAGGAACCGGTCGAGCGGTGCAGCGATCTGGTCACCGTTGATGAGGAACGCATCGTGCCCGTGCGGTGAGTCGATCTCGTGGTACTCACTACGCGCGCCGTTGCGCTCGACCGCATCGTGGATCTGTTGCTGCTGGTACGCGGGGTACAGCATGTCGCTCCAGATACCGACCGTCATCGTCGGCATCTGCACCCGCGCCATCGCCCGTTCCAGGCTCCCGCGTCCACGTGCCACGTCGTGCAGGTCCATCGCCTTGCCGATCGACAGGTAGCTGTTCGCATCGAAGCGACGCACGATCTTCGACCCGTGGTGCTCGAGGTACCGCTCGACTTCGTACTGCTGCCACATGCCGAGGATGTCGCCCACCTCGGGTCGCCCCGAGAAGTCACGGCCGAACCGATCCGTGAACACGTTGTCGCTGCGGAACGTCACCTGTGCGATCTGGCGGGCGATCGACAACCCGATCGCCGGCCCGTCGCCCAGCTCTGCGTCGTAGTAGTCGCCGCCGCGCCACTTCGGGTCGAGCCGAATCGCCTGACGACCGATTCCGCCCCATGCGATCTGTTGCGCAGTGGCCTGCATGCACGTGGCGATCGGAACGACCGACCGCACGCGACGCGGATACATGACCGCCCACTCGAGCGCCTGCATCCCGCCCATCGACCCGCCGATCACCGACATCCACTGCACGACGCCGAGGAATTCGGCCAGGCGCGCCTGGGAGCGCACCATGTCCCGGATCGTCACGACCGGGAAACGCGACCCGTAGGGCCTGCCGTCATCGGGGTGTGGGGATGCCGGGCCCGTGGAGCCCTGACATCCGCCGAGCACATTGGCGCACACGACGAAATACCGATTGGTGTCGATCGGCAGACCTGGGCCGACCATCGAATTCCACCAGCCGGCCTCACCGTGGCCGCGTCCTGCGGGTCCGGCCGCGTGACTGTCACCCGTCCACGCGTGGCAGAGGAGCACGGCATTCGCTCCGTCAGCGTCGAGTGTCCCCCACGTCTCGTAGGCGATCGTGACGTCGGAGAGGGCCGCACCCGAGTCGAGCGCGAAGCGTCGGTCGGTCGCAAAGGTGAAGAAGCGACGCTGCCCCGCGGGATCACCGGGCATCCAGGCGCCGGTCACCGGGAGGGGGTCGCTCGTGTTCACCAGGCCACGACGGTAGCACCGGCCCAGCGCCGCATGGCTCAAGGTCGTGGCCGTCTGGCCGAAGAAGACGTGTGCCTTCCTCGCTCGCCGCCGCGCTCGACAGCGGCTCGCGCTCGGTACGACGCCGCGTCGGCGCCGACGCTCCGAGCTCGGTGTTTCGCGTCGGAGCGGGCATTCTCCTTGCGTTGCTCGTGATCCATGGCTCCGGCGTGATCGGTGCGACGAGCTACGGATTGACGCTGGCTGTCACCGCGTCGCTCGGGCTCGTCGGCATCCTGGTGCATCGCCCGACCGTGCGTTGGCCCTGGGTGATGTTCGTGGCCGCTGCCGTCCTGTGGACGGCGAGCAACCTCCTCAGTACCGAGCGCGAGACCGCCGGAAACCTCAGCTACACACGCTCGCTGCTCCCCGACGCCGTGGCACTGCCGGGGTACGCACTCTACGGCCTCGGCATCTACGGGTTGCTGCGCGCCCGAGGACGGGTGAGAGAACTCTCGAGCCTGCTGGACGGACTCATCCTCGCGGTCGGCGCCTCACTCGTCGTTCACTACACACTCGTCGCTCCGACGCTCGATCTCGACGACACCTGGGTGCCGGCCCGCCTCGCGGTCACCATCTACCCGACGGCGTCCCTGTTCCTGGGCGGGATCGCCACCCAGCTGGCGTTCTCCGGGGGGCGGCGAACGCCGTCGCTGGTCCTGGTGTTGATCGGCACCTCGGGTCTCGTCGTCGGCGACGTCGTCTGGGCGTTCGGCGAGGTCGGCGACCTGAACATCCCGGCCCGGCTGCTCGAGATGCCGTACCTGATCGTGATGGTCGCGCTCGGCTGCGCAACGCTCCATCCGAGCATCCGCAGGATCGGCGTCGAGGCACCCGCCCAAGCGATACGGCCGGTGAGCCGTTATGTCGCCGTCGCGTCCGCGCTCATCGCTCCCGTGTCACTGGTCATCTTCCCCGGCTCGATCACTCCCCTCGTCGTCGTCGTCTCGGTCTGTCTCTGTCTCGTGTCCGCAGCCCGAGTCGTCGTGGCGATGCGCTCCGAGGACGTGCTGCGTTCCCGGCTGCTGCATCGTGCAACGCACGACGAACTGACCGAACTCCCGTCACGATCACTCCTGGTCGAGGAGATCGAACGTCGACTTGCCGCCGAGGCCACGACCCGTGTGGCCGTACTGTTCATCGATCTCGACCGATTCAAGAGCGTCAACGACGTCATGGGACACCAGACCGGCGACGAGTTGCTCGTCGCCGTCGCCGGACGAATCGTCGACACCGTGCGCGATGGCGACCTCGTCGCGCGGATCTCGGGCGACGAGTTCGTCGTCCTCACGACCGACCTCGACGTGACGGCAGCACGCGCCATGGGCGAGCGACTCCGCGCGGTACTCGCGCTGCCTTTCGATCTGCCGTCCGGCGAAGTGGTCGTGACGGCATCGGTCGGCGTGAGCCTTGCCGACTCGACGGCCCACACCTCGGCCGCGGAGGTGCTCCAGCAGGCGGACACGGCCATGTACGAGTCGAAGATCGGACGCAACGACACCACCGTGTTCACCACGGCGATGCACGAACGGTCAATCCGGCGCATGGACATCGAACGCAAACTGCGTCATGCTGCCGACGGACCCGATCTCAGCGTGTTCTTCCAGCCGATCGTCGACGTCACCCAGAACCGAGTCCGAGGATTCGAGGCGCTGCTTCGCTGGTCCGACCCGGACGGCACGATCGGCCCCGCCGAGTTCGTCCCGATCGCCGAGGACTCCGGGCTCGTCGTGCCGATCGGTGCGTTCGTCCTTGACGAGGCGTGTCGACAGGTCGCCTACTGGCGATCGAACATTCCCGGTGCTCAGGACCTGTACGTGTCGGTCAACCTGTCGCCGCGTCAGCTGATCTCGGCCGACATCGTCGACGTCGTGGCCGAAACGCTCGAGCGATACGACATCCCCGCCGAGGCGCTGTGGCTGGAGATCACGGAAACGGCGATGACCGAGGACACGAGGGTCACCGAAGCTGCCCTCAGCGGTCTTCGCCTCCTCGGCGTGTCACTCGCGCTGGACGACTTCGGGACCGGCTACAGCAGCCTGTCCGGCCTCCAGTTCATCCCGGTGAGCCGTTTGAAGATCGACCGTCGGTTCGTGTCCGGACTCGGTCTCCACCCGGCCGACGACAAGCTCGTGCGATGCATCACCGCAGTGGCCGACTCGTTCGATCTCGACGTGGTCGCCGAGGGAGTGGAGACGGCCGAACAAGCGCGGCTCCTGGGCGAGTACGGCTGCACACAGATTCAGGGATTTCACTACTCCGCTGCGGTCCCGGCCGAGATGGTTCCCGCACTGCTGGCTCGGCTCGAGCGACCTGCTCGCCGCCACCTCGCCGGGCGCAAGCGCTGACGCCGCTCCCTGACCGACCGTCTCAACGGTCCAACGATCCCATCCCGCGAGGGACAACCTCCCCGGTCACCACACCTCGTCGCTCGACGGCTGCTTCGCCGACGGATCGGGGAGCACCGCGGCGTACCAGGTCTGCTGATCGATGACCTGCCACGACGAACGCGGAAACCGATCCACGATCCGCTGCACCACCGTGTCCATACGGTGGTGCTCTCGATTGAAGCTGCACGTGTCGAAGATCATGACCCCGCCCACGCGCTCAGCGATGTAGGTCAGCTCGTTCAAGAGGCGACTGAACACCGTCTTCCCGCGACGGTCAGGATCGACCAACACCGCGGAGACGTAGAAGATCCGATCTTCGGCGCCGTGTTGCGGAAACTGATTCGTGAAGAACACCGGCGAGATCCCGCTGATCAGGTCGAGTCGGGGGGTGATCATCCCGAGCCCGACCGGTGTCGAGCCCACCCAGGCGATGACTTTCGTGATCTCGGGCTCAGCGAACGCCGCGACGACGATGTCGCGGTCTTCGAGATGCTGCATGGCGGCCACCTCGTCGACGGGGCGCATGGCAGCTGCGTAGAGGCCCCACAGCGCGTCGGCGTCGTCTCCCTCGACGATCGACTCATGGGTGTAGGTGACCGACCGTGGTGACGGACGCAGCGCGATGACCTCGGCGGCGGACAACGTCGGCGACACCAGACCGTCCACGGGTGGAGTGGTGGGCGCCGGGAACCCCAACCAGGTCGCCGGCCGGGCGGGATGTTGCCTGCCAGCCCGGGTTCGGGCCTTCGAGCCTGAGTCACTCTCCGTGGCGGACATCGCAGGCAAGGTATCAGCAAGAATGTGTTCAGCTCGTGGACCCTCCCAACGTTCATCGCGCAGGAACCACCGTGTCCGGTCACCGTGTGACGTGACCGACCACGGGTTGCGCGAATCGCATCCGGCGATCGAAGCCCGATTCGTACGGGAGGAAGCCGTTGCGGTCGGGATAGAGCAACTGGACCATGTCGAGGGCTGCTCCACGGAACCAGGAAACCGCGGTGACGAAAACCTCCGCTGCCATCGTGGGGTCGATCGGGGCGAACAGACACCGCAAGTCGTTGTCGAGCAAACCGACCACCTCCACTCCCAGCGGGATCTCCGTGCCACCTCGACACGCGTCGGCAACCAGCGTGACCAATCCGTTCGCAGCGACGGGAGCGAGACCGAACACGGCCACATCGGGGAAATCGACGGCATCGCGCATCCCGATCGAATATGCACATGCAGCCGTCGGCGGATCGGTCGTCGGATCGGCGGCGATCGTCTCCAGTGCCCAGCCGTGGGTGTCGATCATCCACCCGATCTTCTCGGCGGCGTTCATCGACCCGAATGTCTCGGCCAGATGATCGTCGGGGTGATTCTTCATGCGCCCAGTCTCGCAGCCCCTCGCTCATCGGGCGAAGGCGTCCCCCACTCGATCAGGGCGCAGACCAACTCGGACACAACGTGTCGGGGCATTCTGTTGCCCTGACTCCCCGCACGTTGCGTTCCCCGGCCTTCGAAACACTCGCCGGGGATCGGGGACACTGGGCGATCCAGGAGAGACGACGGCCTGTTGCGTCGGCCCGAGTTTCCTGCCCATCGGCGCCGCGATCGCGACCACCCACAGCCGACGACGCCAATCGGTCAGACCGCAAGTGACGGCAGCTTGTCGATCTCGCCGAGGATCCGCCTTGCCTCCGCGTCCGAGGGGAACTGCAGCCCGCCCCTGACCGTCACCGTCTGCGGCGCGAGCAACCCGCGAACCGCGATGCGATCACGGGGTCCCGCAGCTCAAGAAGGTCATGTCGTTCGGGTGCGTCGAGGTTGGCGTCCACGACGACCCACTCCACGTGTAGGCCGGGGTCGTCTTTGCCCCCCCGGCAGTGCCCGCGAAAGCGGTCCCAACCGTCGCCCGGCAGATCACGTCGTATGTCGGAATCCCCGCGAGACCGTCATAGACAACGGATATGCCGTTCAACAATGGGCCGTTGCAGGTTCGACCACCATTTGCTGTGGAAGCGCAGGTGAGACTGCCTGCTTCGACGATCTGCTCCGGGGTGAAGATTCCGGGTGCGGGAGTGATGCCACTTGGTCCTTCCGGTCCTTCCGGTCCTTCCGGTCCTTCCGGTCCTTCCGGTCCTTCCGGTCCTTCCGGTCCTTCCGGTCCTTCCGGTCCTTCCGGTCCTTCCGGTCCTTCCGGTCCTTCCGGTCCTTCCGGTCCTTCCGGTCCTTCCGGTCCTGGCGCTCCGGAGCCGGGGATGTTGTAGCCCGCAACGTCGATCAACACGTGACCGACGGTGCCGTTCACGAAGATGTTGACATTGCCCGCTGTCGGGAGCTGCACCGTCACCGCGTTCGCGATGTTCGCACCACCAGCAGCCCAGTTGATGTTCGACGTTGCTGGAGTACCGGTCGCGTCACCGGGACGGATCGACAAGAACCCTTTGGTTTGAGGGTTCACGACGGTCACGTTGAAAACCACCGACGTGGCCGTTGCCGGCACCACCTCGACGCTCACCGGACCAGCCGGAGGAGGCGGCTGAGTCGGAACAGTTCCAGTGACCTGCAACGTCTGGGCCACACCCGACACGAACGGACCGGCCAACCCAACATCGGAACGCGTGTCCAAGATTCGGGTCGGGGTGATCGACACGAACGACGACGGCTCCGACGGCGCTGCGTTCACCGCGACCATCCCGCCAGCTCCAAACGTGACTGCCACGGCCGCACCGACTGCGGCCCAACGCGATCTCCACGCCCCCGAACGAACTCTCATCGTGCTTGTCATTGCCTGTCCCATTTCAGGTTGAGCGACCGATCCCCACGCCGGTCTCGCTTCCGCCACTCTCCCACGTTTCAAGAACGGCACGCAACGAGCCGCCTCCAAACGGCCACCAGTCTGACCGCGCGCCGCCACACACACCCCATCACACCGCCATCGGCCGCAGCCGGTTGATCTCGGGCAGAATCCGCGTTGCCTCCTCGTCCGGCGGCAACGTGATCCCCCACCCGCGAACGGTCACCGTCTGCGGGCGAACGCGGCCGACCCGGCTGCGACCGTGCACGACGCTCCAGATCGTACCGGACCACCGCAGCCGAATCCAGCGAACTCCACGCGTCGGCTGCGATGTGGTCGAGCCGCACCATCGTCTGCTTTCATTCGTGCCATCCGAGCCAGCCGGTGCAATCGCGCGCTCCATCTCGTCAGCCGATCACATCGAGCGAGTCCAGGTCCACACAGTGCTGGAGGTGGCGTGTCGCCATCGCTGCGAACATCGCCTCGCTCCGCTCGCTCCCGCCGACGACCTGGCTGGCCACGACCGCCATGATCACGCCGCCGAATGCATCGCGCCGGTACTGACTCCAGATCCACTCGGCGTCGACGTCGACTCCCCCGGCGGCGAGCGCCGTCCCGTAGTCCCCGACCAGCTCGGCTTCCGCAGCACGACGATCCTCCGGCACGAGACCCGCACCGAGGAAGTAGGCGAGGTCTGCGACCGGCCCCCCGTGTCCGGGGGTCTGCCAATCGACCGCCGTGACGGGCGGGCCGCCCGCCGATGTGGCGAACAGCAGGTTGTCGAGTCGGTAGTCGCCGTGCGTGACCGCGAGCGGACCGCTCCGACCCTCGACCCAGTCGGCGAGTCGCGGTCCGAATGCGTCGAGCACCCGCTGCATCGAGGCGTCGAGGTAGCCGGCATAGGTCGCGGTGAAACCGGGCAGGAACAACTCCCAGAGTCCGGCGAGCTGTGCTCCGTCATCGGCTCCGGAACGTCGTTGGAGGAATTCGTGTTCATGGAGGGTCTCATCGCCCCACCGCGGTGCATGGAGGCGGGCGAGTTCGACGACCGCCGCCCGCGCGGTGTCGACGTCACAGCCGGCCACCTGGTCTCCCTGCTCGGCGGGCGCCATGTCTTCGAGCACAAGGACGAAGTCCCCACTCGCTTCGTCCCAACTGCCGTGATGACAGTGCGGCACGCGGATGTCGACGGTCGACGCGATGCGGTCGTAGAACTTGACTTCCCGCTCGTAGTTGCGGAGTGCCACTCCGGTGGCCCTGCTCGTCTCGTCGAGCGACGGCAGTTTGACGACGACCGACGCGGGTGCGGCATCGTCGCTCGACTCGATGGCCACGCGCAGGTTCAGGCCGACGAGACCGTCGCCGATCCGTTCGCTGCCCACACCGGAGACGTCGGCGTCGAGCACGGACGACAACCAGTCGGGCGTCAGCCAGTCGGGCGTGATGTCGTCGGTTCGCATCGGTCGGACCGTAGCCCGCTCGGCGATACCGTCCGAGGTCGATGTACCGCTTCCTGCTCCGCCCGGCATGGTTGCTCTTCCACATGATCGTGGTGGCCGGGATCGTCCTGATGGTCGCCGCCGGCTTCTGGCAACTCGATCGTCTCGACCAACGCAAGGACTTCAATCGCGATGTCCGGGAGCGATCGCAACAAGCGCCCTTCGAGCTGACTGCGGTGCTCGACGATCTCGACGCCGGCACGCTGGATCCGTCGACAGCCGAGTGGCTGCCGGTCACTGCGTCGGGGTCGTACCTGCCCGACCAGGTGGTCGAGTTCAACAACTCCCAGGGCGGTCGAGCCGGCGACAACGTGTTGACCGCCCTCGCCCTCGACGACGGCACGACGGTGATCGTCAATCGCGGGTTCATTCCACTCGGTGTCGATCTTCCCGCTCCCCCGGCGGTCGAGGTGGAGATCATCGGGTATGTGCGACCGTCCGAGGTCCGCGAACGAGGCGACTTGACCGACGCCGACGACGGCGAGCCGCTGACCGAGATTCGCCGCATCGACATCCCGCGACTGGCCGTGCAGTTCCCTGGAGACGTGGCACCGGTGTTCGTGCAGTTGATCGGTTCGGAGCCCGGGCTCGAAGCCGGCGACCCCTCCCCCGTCGTCCTCCCCGAACTCGACAGCGGCCCACACCTGTCGTACGCCATCCAATGGTTCATCTTCGCGATCTGTGTGGCCGTCGGCTGGGTGCTCGCGGTACGCCGGTCGCTGGCGGTCAGGGCGCGAGCGCGGCCAGCAGCAACCGCGGATTCCCCGTGACGAGCTGACGCCGCAGCCGCCAGTCGGCATGCGCGAACATCGACGTCATCACGCGTGCGAGCTCCAACGGTGGCGTGTCGATCCGCAGGTACGCAGCCCAGCGATCGGTCGGCAGATCGAAGAAGGCTTGGAAGAAGCTCCTGATCTCGGTGGCGTCCATGCCGAGGAGCACGTCGAGTCCGAAGTCGTGGAGTCGACGTGAGCGGCGCAGCGCCCGAGGCCAGACCGCATCCGTGACCGCGTCGGCGTCGCCCCGACGATCGACCGGACCCCGGTGCTCGAGTTGTTGCGCCACCGCTTCGGCGACCCGCTCGACAGCGCGCAGCGACGACGCGATCGAATAGCCGGTTGCGGGGTGGATCATCCCAGCTGCCGCACCGAACCGAACCGTTGGAGCTGCCGCGCCGTCGCCGGCCCGCGGCGGAACCGGCACGCCCATCGGGATCCGCACCCGTTCCACTCTGACGGCTCGATCGAGCAACCGACCAACCGATTCACCGAGTCGCGAGGCGAGTCGCGGCGCCAGGCGCTCGGGGTCGATGGCCGGACCCGCCAGCACCGTCTCCTCGACCAGCCATCCGTCAGCGACCGGAAATGCGTACACGAACGTCGGGACGTCGATGTCGTCGGGCTCGGGAGGCGCTCCGAAGTCCATGACGGTCGCCGTGCCGAGCGGACCAGCGGGAGGCTCGTGGAGTACCACACCAAATGCCGTCTGCCACGAGATCGCACCGTGGCCGACGAGTCGACCATCGTCCGGGTCGAGGCCGGAGGGCCACCCGGTTGCGTCGACGACGATCCGCGCACCGGCGTCGGTCGCCGACGAGACGTGGCCGACTCGGTGCGTCACACCGTGTCGCAACACTGCTCGTAGCCGCTCGTTGTCGATCACCCCGTACGGTCGCTCGACCATCATGAGCCGCTCGAAGTTGACGGCGACGGACTCGAAACGATGCAGCCAGATGTCGTCACGGTCGACGACGTCGACGTCGTCGAGATCGTCGGCCCACGTCGTGTACGTCGCATCCCACGGACGATCACCGCCGAGGAGCACCACGTCGACGCCACGTCGTGTCAGCTGCCTCGCGAGTGCGGAACCCGCCGGACCGTCACCGATCACAGCGACGTCGATCGGTGCCTGCCCTGTCACGACGTGCGCGTCAGTGCGCTTCGAGTTCGGCCATTCGGCGGAACTGCTCGACCACGTCGGGTGTGTCGTGGGATGGATCGAGGCTCCGGTACACCGTGTCGACGTTGACGGCGATCCGTCCGTACTCCCCGAGGTCGCCGAATCGCGGCGACGCATCGAGCAGCTTGGCGATGTCGCGGGCCGCGTCGAACGCGTCGATGCCGGCCGCGTGCCGGCCGGTCGCCTCGGCGTCGACGAATGCCAGATAGTCACGCACGTCGACGATGCCGTTTCGGTCGGTGATGGGGCCGTGCCCCGGTACGACGGTGTGCACGTCCATGTCGAGCATCAGGTCACACGCTGCCACCCAGTTCGACAACGGACCAGCCCAGACGATCGGAGTGCCCCCGATGAACAAGATGTCGCCGGTGTACACGATCGATGCATCGGGCACGTGCACGATCACGTCGCCACGAGTGTGGGCGGGTCCGACCTCGATCAGTTCGACGGTGCGACCCGCCACGTCGAGGTCGAGTCGCTCGTCGAAGGTGCGGGTCGGCAGCGCCAGCTCGATGCCGCCGAAGTCGAACTCACCGAAGAAGCTGCGGAACAGGTCGCCGACCTCTCCGGGCGCCTGGTTCAAGGCATCGAGCATCGCCGGCGGCACCTCGGGCATCTCGTGCGCGGTGGCCGTCGATGCCACGATCTCGACCCCGGGCCACGTCGTCACGACCTCGCTGTTGCCGTAGCAGTGATCGCCGTTGGCGTGCGTGTTGACCAGCGATGTCACCGGCGCCCCAGCAGTCAACGCCGACATCGCGTCGAGCATCGATGCCGTCAGTTTCAGATCGAAGAGCGTGTCGACGAGGAGCGATCGACCGTCGCCCACGATCAGGCCGGCATTGCTCCATCCCCAACCACCGTCGGGCTGGAGGTAGGCATGGCATCCGTCGCCGACCTCGTGGAGGCCGAGCGAGTAGTCCGCTGCGTGCGTCATGACAACGATCCTGCCACGCCGGGCCAGTGCACCGTGAGCCGCTCCGCGAGCATCGTCGTCGGCAGGTGCGTGTTGACGTCGGGAATGTCGGGAAACACCGACGCATCACAGACGAACAGGCCGTCGTATCCCTCGACGCCTCCGTCGACACCGACGATCGCCGCACACGAACTGCTGGCGTGCACGTAGTCGGCACCGTGGCGAGCGAGCCAGTGTCCGATGGTGCCGAGATCACCGTCGAGCGCATCGGCCGTGGTGCCGCGGTCGTCGATGTAGATCGCATCGACGACGTCGGCGAACGGCGGGCGCTTCAGCATCTCGAGCACATCTGCCACCCCCGTGGCCAGTTGGTCGCGATCCTCGCGTTCGCGCAGCATGTCGAACTCGACCGACGGTGGAACCGCCGGATCGTCCGATCGGATGCGGACGCGCCCGCCGGCGCCGGTCGGACGCATCAATGCGACCAGCAGCATCGCGGTGTCGGGAGGAGCGGCCGGCCCGAGGTGATTGAGCGACAGCACCTGGATCGGGCCACGTTCGAGCATCGCTGCCGTGGCAAGGCCCCGACGGGCGGGGTCGAGACGGGTCCGTTCACCCTCGGTGAGTTGCAGCAGCAGCCCGGCAGCAGGGTGGTCGCGGAGGCCCGCTCCGGCCCGCGTCATGCCCGATCGCTGCAGGATCGCAGGTGTGTGGATCGCGCCGGCCGCCAGCACCACCGCGTCGGCGTGAAGAACCTCGCCGCGGGCCGTGACGATTCCCGTGGCCGCCCCTGCGGGATCGATGTCCACGCGGTCGACCAGCTGTCCGGTGCGGATCTCGAGTCGCCCGGGCCGGATCGACCGCAGCGGCCACAGGTAGGCCTCCGCCGAGGTGACCCGACGCCCGTGACGACGGGTCAGCGGCGTCACCTCGGCGGCCTCGTCGGACTCGAGTAGCAGCCGGTCGACTCGACCGAGCTCGTCGTCACGAGGGCGTTCGACGGGAATCAGCGAGCGCTCCCAGGCGGCGTCGACATCGGTCCAACCCCACGAGCGGTATCGGTCCGGATCGCCCCGCAGCGCGACCATCGCATTGATCGCGCTGGATCCGCCAACGCCTCGACCACGCAGATACGGGGTTTCAGGGCCGTCGGCCGTTCGCCGCGCGGTCAGATCGCCGTACACCCGCTCATCCAGTCCGAGCGCGGCGAAGCAGTCGTCGCCGTCGACCGCCGGCGGAACGTTGCCGGGTTCGAGCGGGGGGCCGGACTCGATCAGCGTGACGTTGTGGCCGGCATCGCAGAGTCGCCGCGCTGCCACGCAGCCGCCCGACCCCGCGCCGACGACGATCCACTTCACGCAGTCACCCGCTCCGTGGCGGCAGGGAGGCCTTCCAGGTGCGCCGCGTCGTTGTAGCGGACGAGTCTCCACGTCTCGGCGGGCTCCGCCGGCGCAACGAACTCGGTCAAGGACGTGTTCAGGGTGTGGAGCGCGAAGACGCCGGTGACGGGGAGGGCGAGTGCAGTCCGGAACACGGCGTCGACGACTCCACCGTGGCAGGCCACGGCCACGTGACGTCCGGGGTGGGTCTCGAGCAGGCGCCGCAGCGCGCCCCGGACACGGGCGTGGAACGTGGCGCTCGTCTCGCCACCCGGAAAGATCTCGACATCGGGATCTCCCGACCAATCGGGCGTTCCGAAGCGCGTGACGTACGCATCGAAACTCATGCCATCGATCTCGGGCCCGGGATCGTGTTCACCGAAGTCGGGCCAGGACTCGATGTCGCCGGCACCGAGGGCCGGGCGGATGATCTCGGCGGTCTCGATCGCGCGAGCAAAATCGCTGGAGACCAGCACATCGACGGCCAGCTCACGATCGTCGCCGAGACGCCGGGCCAGCCGCTCCGATTGCTGTCGCCCCAGGCCACTGAGGCCGGTGCAGGAACGGCGACCGCCGATGATCCGCTGGACGGTGACGTTCGACTCGCCATGACGGATCAAGGTGATGCGAGTGGGGTCCTGGGACGGAGGCGGTGCCACGGGCGGATCGTAGGTCGAGCGAGGCCGCTCCCCGGGCTTGTGCTCAAGAAGCGCCCGATCCGGCCGATGAATACAGTTGTGACAGACCTGATCGATGCGGCCACCACCGCAACCCCGGCGCTACCGGCCGGGCTCCGCGGTCTGCTGAACGACGTTCCGTCGGACGAGTGTCCGACTGCCGAGGTCCCGGTCATCGCGGCCGGTCCGGCCGCACTCCCTCCACCGACGATGCAGACGCTCGCACAGCCCGTGCTGCCTCCGCCGCCGAGCGCGATTCCCACCACGGCCCCGCTCCCCGTTGCGGCGACGTCGCCCGACGTGGTCTCGCCCGAGGTGGCGTCGCCCGTCTCCGCCGGGCCCGCGCCGACGCCGACCCCCGAGCTGACGCCGGCCCCAGCGGCGACGCCGGCGCTCGTGACCGGGCCGGCAGCAATCCTTTCCGCCGATCCGGTATTCGCGCCGCTCGAACAGACCATCCCGGCACTCCCGGCCGCGGCAGCGGTCGCACCGGCGAACACCGCCGCTGCGGCAGTGTCCAGTGGCCCCGCGGCACCGCTGACCCTCGAGGATCTGTTGGGGCAGCAGAACCCGGCGAAGGGGAAGAAGAAGAAGCAGGGTGCGTCGTTCGGTCGGGTGATCGGCCGGCTCGTGTTGTTCGTGCTGCTCGCCGCGGGCGGGTACGCCGCGTACGAATACGGACCTGGCCTGTACGAGGAGTACACCGCTGACGGCGAGGTCACCGAAGGCGCGCCGTCCGAGGTCGATGCTCCACTCGCGTTCCCGAACGCCACGCCCGCCTCGACCCCGATCCGAACGGCCGAGTTCGTCCTCGAAGGACTGCCCGGGGCACCGGACATGACCTACCACGTCACCACCGACTTCGAGACGAACGTGAGCCAGGTCGACGTGACCCGCCCGAACGGGCCAGACCTCCAGATCCTGACCTACGGCGAGGCGGCCCTGATCCGCCGGACCGACGACGACCAGTGGTACCAGCTCGAGCGCGGCCGCTTCCCCCTCGACGATCGTCTCGAACGCGCCGACTGGGTGCGTCAGCTCGACGAGTTGTTGCCGACGGCGATCCGCAGCAGCATCACGATCGACGACGCCGGCGAGACGACGGTCGAGGGTGTTCCGACCCGACGGCTGTCGCTGTCACTCGATGTCGCCCTGCTCGGCGGCACCGTCGCGGAACCCTCGGCATCCGACCTGACGACGCCGGCTGAGCCGGTCGATCCAACCGTCGCAGTCGACGCCGCCGTGCCCGCCGACCCCACGGACCCGCTCGCCGATGCCCTCCCCGCCCCGCCCATCGAGCCGGCCCCACCGGCATCCGGCGATCAAGACGTCGATGCGACGCGGTCGCTGACCACCAGCATCGAAGTCTGGGTCGATGCGCAGGGTCTCGTCCGCAAGGTGAGCGGGATCCCGCAGCTCGGAGCGGAGACCATCACCGTCATCCGGACCGACTCGGCCGCGTGGGTTCCCGAGTACCCCTCGCCGGAATACGTGCAACCGCTCACTGCCGCAACCCTCGTCGTACTGGGCATCTGAGCCCCGACCGCTCGCCGGCGGCCGCCCGCCGCTTCGCGACGTCTCTGTGACATTTCCGCCGAAAGGCTGGCCGTGCCCCCACCGGCTCCGTATGGTCGCGCCGGTGTCCCAACGACATCGCATGACCATCCGATCGCTCGATCCCGACCCGAGGAGCGGCCAGATCATCACAGCGGCCGCTGCTTTGGGCCTTGCACGCCTCAGCGGGATCGCCGTTGCCGACATCGTGCACATCGAAGGCGACCTCTCCGACGCCGACCTCCAGAAACTGCACGGCCTCCTGGTGGACCCGCTGCTGCAGATGGGCACCTGGAACGTCCCGTCGGGACGCGCCGTCGAGATCGGACTGCTCGCCGGCGTGACCGACACCGACGCCGATGCCGTACACCGTGCGGCCGAGGCACTCGACATCGACATCGACCATGCCTCGACCGGCCTCCGGGTGGAATTCGATCCTGCGATCGAAGAGGCGACGATGCGCACCGTGGTCGCGCGGGTGCTGGTCAATCCGATCGTCGAACGCTGGGCCGACGGCACGATCGAACCCACCCACCCCGGGTCCGACGACGCGGTCGGGCCCGCCCAGGTCATCCCGATCCGCGACCTCGACGACATCGGGCTCGCCGCGGTGAACACCGAACGATCGCTGTCGCTGGACCTCGAGGAGTTGCAGGTCATCCGCGACCATTTCGTCTCGCTCGACCGGGACCCGACCGACGTCGAGATCGAGACGTTGGCACAGACGTGGAGCGAACACTGCGCCCACAAGACCTTCCGGGCAGTCGTCCATGCGCTCGAACCCGGTGACGCCGAAGCGAGCGAACGCGCGCCGCTGATGCAGCAGCTCCGGTCGTGTACCGAGGAGATCGCCGCCCCGTTCGTACGGTCTGCGTTCGTCGGCAACGCAGGTGTGGTCGAGTTCCAGAAGGGAACGACGCTCGCGCTCAAGGCCGAGACCCACAATCACCCGTCCGCCGTCGAGCCGTTCGGCGGAGCGAACACCGGCGTCGGCGGGGTCATCCGTGACATTCTCGGCATCGCACACAAGCCGATCGCGGTCACCGACATCCTCTGCTTCGGGCCGACCGATCTCCCGCTGTCGGAACTGCCTGACGGATCGCTCCATCCGCGGCGCGTCGAGATCGGTGTGATCGACGGTGTTGCCGACTACGGCAACAAGATCGGCCTGCCCACCGTGGCCGGAGCGATCCTCTACGACCCGGCCTACACCACCAACCCGCTCGTGTTCGCAGGCTGCATCGGTTCTGCGCCGACGCGCCCGCTGCACGAAGGGCCCCACGCGGGTGATCGGGTGATCGTGCTCGGCGGTGCGACGGGACGTGACGGCATCCGCGGCGCCACCTTCTCGTCGGCGACGATGGATGCGACCACGGGCGAGGTCGCCGGGGCGAGCGTGCAGATCGGCGACCCGATCGTCGAGAAGCTCCTGATCGACGTGCTCGTCGGCGCCGAGGACATGTATTCGGCGATCACCGACTGCGGAGCCGGCGGGCTCTCGTCCGCGATCGGTGAGATGGCGGAAGGCATCGGCGCCGACGTCGACCTCGCACTCGTTCCTCGGAAGTACCCCGGTCTCGAACCGTGGGAGGTGTGGTTGTCCGAGGCGCAGGAACGGATGGTGGTCTCGGTGCCGCCACGTGGCGTGAGCGCGCTCGCCAAACGGTGCGACAAACATGGTGTCGGCTGGTCCGACATCGGATCGTTCACCGGCGACGGTGTCCTCGTCGTTCGCAACGGCGACGACGTCGTCGCCCGATTGGACACCGGGTTCCTCCACGACGGGCGTCCGCAGCGCCACATGGACGCGACCATGCCCGATCCTCAACGCAGTGGCGCCACCTCTCGAACCGTCGACGATCCCGCAGGGTCGATCCTTGCGCTCCTCCGCCATCCCAACATCGCCTCGAAGGCGGCCACCATCCATCGCTACGACCACGAGATCCTCGGGTCGACCGTGGTGCGGCCCCTGGTCGGCGCCGCGTCCGACGGTCCCGCAGACGGCGTGGTCCTCGCGCAGCCGACCGACGAGCACGGCGTGGCGATCGGCATCGGTGTCAACCCGTGGTACGGCCTGCACGATCCCGAGGCGATGGCGTTCGCCGCGGTCGACGAGGCGGTGCGCAACGTCGTCGCCGTCGGCGCCGACCCCGACCGGATCGCACTGCTCGACAACTTCTCGTGGGGCGACCCACGACGCGAGTCGACGATGGGCGATCTCGTCGCCGCGGTCGATGGGTGCTGTGCGGCGGCCTTCATGTTCAATGCCCCCTTCGTCTCCGGCAAGGACTCGCTCAACAACGAGTACGTCGGTGGCGACGGCGAACGACACGCGGTTCCTCCGACGCTGGTCATCACCGCAGTCGGCCACGTTCCAGATGCCGACCGGTGCGTGACACCCGACCTGCTCGCACCCGGCAACGTCCTGCTGTTGATCGGTTCGACCGAAACCGAGTTCGCGGGGTCCCACTTCGACCTCGTGCACGGCGAACCCGACGACCCCGGCGTGGTCCCCGCTCCCGACACCGACGCGGCGATCCACTACCGACATCTCCACGCTGCGATGCAGGCCGGACTGATCGTCTCGTGCCACGACGTGAGCGAAGGTGGCCTTGCAGTCGCACTCGCCGAGATGTGCATCGGCGGACGCCTCGGGGCGACGATCAGCACGCTCCCGCACGACGATCTGGCGACGGCGTTGTTCAGCGAGTCGGTCGGCCGGATGATCGTCGAGGTCGAGCACCGCAGCGTGCCGGCGTTCCGGCGGATCATGGACGACGAAGCGGTGGTCCTCGGTGAAGTGAGCGAGTCGGGGTTGCTCTCGCTCCCCGACGTCGAGCCGATTCGCGTCTCGGACCTCGCCGACGCATTCAACATCCACACGCAGGCCGAGAACGCGTTCGCGTTCGACACACACGACGAGCCGGCCGGCGCAGACGACACGACCGGACGCCGCGTCGTCGACAAGGGAGACGAAACATGAGCAGAGTCCCCGCACTGATCATCACCGGTCCCGGAACCAACCGCGACAAGGACGTTGCCGCCGCCCTCGACCTTGCCGGCGCCGACGCCCGGATCGTGTTGGCGAACGAGTTGGTGGCGACGCCGCGCTACCTCGACGATGCACGCCTGGCGGTCGTCGCCGGCGGCTTCAGCTACGCCGACTCGCTCGGTGCGGGTCGGATGCTCGCCCTCGACCTGACGCTGGGCCTCGGCGACCGCCTGCACTCGTTCGTCGGCGCGGGACGCCCGCTGCTGGGGATCTGCAATGGATTCCAGGTCCTCAGCCGGACGAGCCTGCTCCCAGGTTCGCTGGGCCACAACGCGCAAGGCGCCTTCGACTGCCGGTGGGTGGTGCTCGAACGGGATTCCAAGAGCAACAGCATCTGGACGAAGGGGATCGACGACCCGATCCACTGCCCGATCGCCCACGGCGAAGGCCGATACGTGCACCCCGATCCCGAATCACTCGAGGCGGCCGGACAGATCGCGTTGCGGTACCGGAGCACGAACCCGAACGGCTCGGTCGACGACATCGCAGGAGTGAGCGACCCGAGTGGACTCGTGCTGGGCCTGATGCCCCACCCGGAGAACCACATCGTGGTCCGCCAGCATCCGCATCACCGGCGGAGCGGAGGGGGTCCCGCCCACCTCGGGCTGCGGATCTTCGAAGCCGGTGTCGCCCACGCGAAGAAGCTGTGAGATGAACGCCGCATCGTCACGACCTCCCGTCCCGGCACCTGCACCGCTGACCGAGATCGATCTGCCGCTCGGCGACCGACGCGACGGAAAGGTCCGGGTCTCGTACGCGCTCGGCGGCCACCGACGAGGCCAGCGGCTGTTCGTCACGACCGACCGCCTGTCGGCCTTCGATCGGATCATCGCGGGGGTCCCGTACAAGGGCCAGGTCCTCAACCAACTGTCCGCATGGTGGTTCGAGCAGACATCGGACATCGTCGACAACCACCTGGTGGAGATCCCCGACCCGAACGTCACCATCGCGCGGTCGGCGACGCCGCTGCCCGTCGAGGTGATCGTCCGCGGCCACATCACCGGGGTGACCGACACGGCACTCTGGACCGCCTACGCCCGCGGTGAGCGGATGATCTACGGCCACCACCTTCCCGACGGACTCCGCAAGAACGACCCGCTTCCCCATCCGATCGTCACACCGACGACCAAGGGTGCGGCCGGGTCACACGATGTCCCGATCAGCTGCGCCGAGGTCGCCGACCAGGGTCTGGTCGAGCCGCGGCTGTGGGATCAGGTCCAGGCTGCTGCTCTCGCCCTCTTCGAGCGCGGCGTCGAGCGCGGCCACACCGCCGGGCTGATCCTCGCCGACACGAAGTACGAGTTCGGGGTCGCCGAGTCCGGCGAGCTGTTGTTGATCGACGAGGTCCACACCCCCGATTCGTCACGGTGGTGGGTCGACGCCGGATATTCGGAGCGCCTCGAGGCGGGCGACGAGCCCGAGAGTCTCGACAAGGAGGTCGTGCGACGGGCCCTTGCCGATGTCGGCTTCCGAGGCGATGGCGACGTTCCCACACTTCCCGACGAAGTCTGGGCGGCGACGACAGCACGCTACGTTGATTCCTACGAACGACTCACCGGCGAGGCCTTCGACTACGCCGACTATCCCGCTGATGCACGCATTCGTGAAGCAGTGGCCCATCTGGAGTGACATGACCCGATCGATTCCGGTGCAGGCGGTCCCCGCCGAGCTCACCGACGACGACATCGCACACGACGAATGCGGCGTGCTCGGACTGTCGACGCCGCATGGTGACGGCGTCGCGCAGCTCGCGTTCTTCGGGTTGTTCGCACTGCAGCACCGCGGCCAGGAAGCCGCTGGAATCGCCGTGAGCGACGGCCGGCGCGCCCGAGTCCACAAGGAGCCGGGTCTCGTGTCGACCGTCTTCTCGCCGGAAGCACTCAAGCCGCTCACCGGCTACCACGCGATCGGCCACACCCGGTATTCGACGACCGGATCGAACGCGGAACGCAACATCCAGCCCTTCCTCGTCGAAACGATGCACGGCCCGCTGTCGTTGGCCCACAACGGCAACCTGGTCAACGCGGCAGCACTGCGCGACGAGTTGCTCAGCCGGGGTTTCGGGCTCACCGCCACGAGCGACACCGAGGTCTTCACCCTGATGCTGGCGGCCGCCGGGGGCCAGACCTGGCAGGAACGGATCGAGCGCACACTCCCTGCGTGGAAGGGAGCGTTCTCGCTCGTCATCCTCGCCGCCGACCAGGTCATCGCCGTCCGCGATCCCTGGGGGTTCCGGCCGCTGTCGGTCGGGCGCTTGCCACACGGTGGCCACGCGGTCGCCTCCGAGACCTGCGCCCTCTCCACCTTGGGGTGCGTCGACGTCGACGAGGTCAAACCCGGCGAGATGGTGACCCTGCGCGGCGCCGAGATCGAGCGTCACCAGGTCCTCGCCCCACAACCGAGCAGCGCCCGCTGCACCTTCGAGTTCGTCTATTTCTCGCGGCCCGACTCCGTGTGGGCCGGCAAGTCGGTCCACCACGTCCGCCAGCAGCTCGGTGTCGAGTTGGCACGGGAGTCCATGGTCGACGCCGACGTCGTCATCCCGGTGCCCGACTCGTCGATCCCGGCAGCGATCGGATTCTCGAACGAGAGCGGCTTGCCCTTCAACGACGGTCTGATCAAGAACCGCTACATCGGCCGCACGTTCATCGAACCCACGCAAGACATCCGCGAACGCGGGGTTGCACTCAAGTTCAACGCGCTCAGCGAGAACCTCGCAGGCAAGCGGGTGATCATGATCGACGATTCACTGGTCCGTGGCACCACGGCGGGGCCGCTCGTGAAACTCGTCCGCGACGCGGGCGCCAGCGAGGTGCACCTGCGCATCACCTGCCCCCCGATCACCCACGCGTGCCACTTCGGCGTCGACATGGGCCACGACGACGACCTCATGGCCGCACACCTCACCATCGCCGAGATCGAGGCCCACATCGGCGCCGACAGCTTGGCGTTCCTCTCCCTCGACGGCATGATGCGCGCGGTGGCCGGACGCGAGAGCGGCGGCGACGACGGCTACTGCAACGCCTGCTTCACCGGCGACTACCCGATCGCGGTCGGCGACGCGCAGGCGAAGCTTGCCTTCGAGGGCGTGCTGCACTGATGCGGGTCCTCATCCTCGGCGGTGGCGGACGGGAGCAGGCGCTCGCCTGGGCGTGCCGGCGGACCGGACACGACGTGCGGTTGGCCGGCGACCTCGGCGACGCCAGCTCCGACGACACCGACCTCGTGATCCCGGGCCCCGAGGCCGTACTGGTCGCAGGCGCCGCCGACGAATGCGCCCGTCGCGGCATCCCGTGTTTCGGGCCGACCGCCGAGCTGGCGCGACTCGAGGGGTCCAAAGGCTATGCCCGTCAGTTGGCCGCCGATCTCGGGATCCCCGGGCCGGCCTTCGCCCGCTTCGATCCGGCGTCGTCGTCGTCGGTCGTCGATGATGCGCGGCGCTGGTGGAACGACCTCGGCGCGCCCGTGGTCGTCAAACTCGATGGACTCGCCGCCGGCAAGGGCGTGGTCGTCCCCGAGTCACCCGGCGAGACCGACGCCGCCATCGTCGACGCTGCGGTCGCCGGCGCATTCGTCCTCGAGGAACGGATGACCGGCCCCGAGTTCTCGCTGTTGGCACTCTGCGACGGCACCCGGGCCGTCGCGCTCCCGCTCGCCCAGGATCACAAGCGCATCGGCGAAGGTGACACCGGGCCGAACACGGGCGGCATGGGCGCGTATGCGCCCGCACCGGTTCCCTTCGACCCCGACGAACTGCTCGCGACGTTCGTGCAGCCCGTCGTCGACGGCTTCGCCGCCGCGGGCACCCCGTATGTCGGAGTGATCTATGCCGGCCTGATGCTCACCTCCGACGGCCCGCGGCTCATCGAGTACAACGCACGGTTCGGCGACCCCGAGGCGCAGGCCGTCCTGCCGCTGATCGAGACCGACCTCGCCGAGTTGGCCCTCGCCGCCACCCGAGGTGACGTGACGAGCGTGCCACTCGTGACCCGGACGCAGTCGTCAGTCACGGTCGTCGCCGCTGCCGCCGGGTACCCGACAACGCCCGAGGCCGGCGCGTTGATCGTCGATCAGGTCGACGACGACGAGGCGTTCAACCACGCGCACGACGGTGTGGCACTTCGCTTCGACGCCGGAGTCGCCGACGACCGTGTCGCCGGCGGACGCGTCCTGGCGGTCACCGGAATCGGGCAGGACCTCGGCGAGGCGCGGCGGATCGCATACGCCCGGATGAACGCCATCCACTTCGCGGGCATGCAGGTTCGTCGAGACATCGGATGGCGCGCACCCGGCGCATCACTCGCGTCGTATGCCGATGCCGGCGTCGACATCGACGAAGGAACGCGGGCGATTGCCGAGATGAAGGCAGCCGTCGAATCGACCCACGACGTCGGCTCTGGGCGCGGCGTGCTTCGCGGGGTCGGTAGCTTCGGGGGCGTGTTCTCGGCCGCGGCCATCACCGAACTCGACGACCCGGTGCTCGTCGCGTCGACCGATGGCGTCGGCACGAAGGTCGAACTCGCAGCGCGGCTCGGGCGCGTGCGCGGCGTCGGCACCGACATCGTCAACCACTGCATCGGTGACGTCCTCGTCCAGAACGCACGGCCGCTGTTCTTCCTCGACTACATCGCGGCGAGTGTCCTCGATGCCGACATGGTCGCCGAGATCGTGAAGGGCATGGCCGAGGCGTGCCGTGCGGCGAACTGCGCCGTGCTCGGCGGTGAGACCGCCGAGATGCCCGGCGTCTACCAGCCGGGCGCGTTCGACATCGCCGGAACACTCGTCGGTGTCGCCGACCGATCCACGCTGCTCCCCCGCTCCGACGTCGGCCCGGGTGACATGCTGATCGGCGTTGCCTCGTCGGGTCCACACACCAACGGCTACTCACTGCTGCGCAAGGTGTTCGAGTGGGCGCCGATGGACGTGGCCCTTGCCGGGATGAACCGGCCACTTGGCGAGGCGCTCCTGGAGCCGCACCGGAACTATCTCGAACCGCTGCGACAGGTGCTGGAGTCGGGCAACGTCAAGGCTCTCGCTCAGATCACCGGCGGCGGGCTCCCGGAGAACCTCCCGCGGGTCCTGCCCGATGGGGTCGTGTGCCGAAGTCGAACTCGGTTCGTGGCCGATCCCGCCGTTGTTCCGGCTGGTTCGAGAGTTGACCCCGCAGATGTCGACCGACGAGCTGTACCGCACGCTCAACATGGGCATCGGCATGGTCGTCGTCTGCAGCCCCGACGACGCCGATGCAGTGCAGGCGGCCATCCCCGAGACCACCTGGCGGATCGGGCGGCTCGTGCCGGGCGCCCGGTCGGTCGTTCTCGTGTGACGGAACCATCGGTATGCAACGCATCGTCGTGCTGGCATCGGGCTCGGGATCGAACCTTCAGGCGATCCTCGACGCGTGCGCACATGGTGCCATCAACGCCAGCGTCGTCGGCGTCGTCTCGAACCGGCCCGACGCGTACGCACTCACCCGCGCCGACGAGGCCGACATCGACACCGAGCTCGTGGTCCGACTCGACGACGAGGAACGTCGGCACTACGACGCCCGTCTCGCGGGAGCCGTCGCATCGTTCGAGCCCGACTGGGTGGTGCTCGCCGGATGGATGCGGATCCTGACGAGCGAGTTCCTCGACCACTTCCCCGGGAGCGTCGTCAACCTGCATCCGGCACTCCCCGGTGACCTCCCCGGCATCGGAGCGATCGAGCGGGCGTGGGACGAGGCGGTCGCCGGTCAGCGCACCGAGTCGGGCGTGATGGTCCACCTCGTTCCCGACGAAGGTGTCGACGACGGGCCGGTTCTCGCATCGCGAGTCGTTCCGGTCGACGCGTCTGGCACACTGGAGGCATTCGCCGCCGCCGTCCACGACACCGAGCACCAACTCCTCGTCGAGACGCTGGCAGCGCCTCTGCGCATCCGACCGCTCCTGAAATCCGAGGTCCCGACATGACCGACGCCACCCCCGACAGCCCCCATCACGCCCCCCGAGTCGCTCTCCCCCGAGCAACGTGAACGACGGATTCTTCGACCGGTACGAGGCGCTCACGTTCGACGACGTCGTCGTCGTGCCCGGGTGGTCCGAGACGTTGCCCGACGCCGTCGACACCAGGCCACCTTCGCCGGCCGACATCGAGCTGGCAGTGCCGCTCGTATCCGCAGCGATGGACAAGGTGACCGAGGCGCGCATGGCCATCGGCATGGCCCGGAACGGCGGCATCGGTGTCATCCACCGCAACATGTCGATCGCCGACCAGGCGAGCGAGGTCCAGAAGGTCAAGCGATCGCAGTCGGGCATGATCACCGATCCGGTCACGCTGCCACCGACCGCCTTGCTCCACGAGGCCGAGTCGCTGATGCACCGCTTCAAGTTCTCGGGCGTCCCGATCACCGACGACGACGGCCACCTCGTCGGCATCCTCACCAACCGCGACATCCGATTCTGCGAAGGCAGCGACTTCGACCGACCGGTCACCGAGTTCATGACCGCGCCGACGATCTCGGGTGCATCACCGCCGAAGTCGGCACCTCGCTCGACGACGCCCGTGCGATCCTGCAGCAGCACCGGATCGAGAAGCTGCCGCTCGTCGACGGATCGGGCTGGCTCGCCGGGCTGATCACCGTCAAGGACATCCAGAAGCGCCTCGACTTCCCCAACGCCTCACGAGACGGCCAGGGTCGGCTCCGGGCCGCCGCGGCCGTCGGGGTCGGCGCCGACCTCGAGGAGCGCGTGGCGGCCCTCGTCGCGATGAGCGTCGATGCGGTGTCGATCGACACCGCCCACGGGCACTCGGCCAACGTCGTGAAGGCGATCGAACGGATCAAGGGCTCCTGGCCGTCGCTGCCGGTCACCGCCGGCAACGTGGTCACCGAAGAAGGCGTCGAGGCCCTCGCCAAGGCGGGAGCCGATGCCGTCAAGGTCGGCGTCGGCGCAGGGTCGATCTGCACGACCCGGGTCGTGTCCGGAGCCGGCATGCCGCAGCTGTCGGCGATCTGGCACACGACTCGCAGGGCCCAGCAACTCGGCGTTCCGATCATCGCCGACGGTGGAATCACGTTCTCCGGCGACATCGTCAAGGCGATCGCCGCCGGCGCCCAGACCGTGATGATCGGCTCGCTGCTCGCCGGGCACCGAGGAGTCGCCGGGCGAGATGGAACTGATGGACGGCCGGCGGTACAAGAGCTACCGCGGCATGGGATCGATGGGCGCGATGACCGGCGACAGTGCCGATCGCTACGCGACGAGCCAATCCGCGTCGGGCAAGACCGCCGTCGGCGCCGCCAGCCAGAAGCTCGTGCCCGAAGGCATCGAGGGTCGAGTGCCCGTACGCCGGGCCGCTCGGCGACGTCCTGTACCAACTCGTCGGCGGCTCTGCGCTCCGGGATGGGATACGCCGGCGCAGCCACGCTCGACGGGCTCCGCCACGCACGGTTCATGCGAGTCACCACGGCCGGCCGCGAGGAGTCGCATCCGCACGACATCACGATCACCCAGGAAGCTCCCAACTACCAGCGCGGCGGCTGACCACCCCGCTCAACCCGGCGACGCAGCGTCCACGAGCCGGCGAAGGGTCTCGGCCCACCCACGCATGGTGACACAGCGGTCACCCGGTCATCCCGGCGAGCCGGTGAGGCCGGGGTGTTGCCACCGTTCGTCGGGTGGCACAGCAGGGTGGGTGAACATGACCCAGCGGCCGTCGAGGCGTTCACCGATCGGATGCTGATACTCGGCGGCGATCGGCGGCGGCGGGGCGTTCGGGGGCGTCGGTGTTGCGCCCGATCTTCGGATGTCGACCCCGTGGGCGTTGACGAATCGCAACGTGTCGGGCCGGTCGGCGTTGCCGGAGATCCCGAGGCGGTGTTTGTGGTGCATTCGATGATGCCGGGAGCAGATCGTGATCAGATTCCACGAATCGGTCGGCCCGTCGTCGGACCAGTGGATGATGTGGTGCAGGTCGAACCCCCGTGTCGCCGTACACCCGGGCACCTGGCAGCGATGTTCGTCGCGGAAGAGCACGAGGCGCCGCAGCCGGTCCGGGATCGTGCGCTGCGACCGTCCGACCGACACCGGGATCGCGCCGTCGACGAACACCGGGTCGATGCGGCCGTCGCAGGTGATCAGCCGTGCGATCGATTCGGGCACCGTGACGTGCTCGGTGGTCAGCAGCGTCCCGAACGGGTCCATGAACAGGTTCACCCGGAAGCGATCCCGACGAGCGGGACTCGACGGTCGACGGCGAGCGATCGCTCGAGCGACGACGAGGAGCGCATCGACATCGTTCACGAGATCACCGCTGGATCACCATCGGCTGCCGTCGTTCAACTCGCGGAACAGCCGCTCGCGAGCCTCGTGCAACGACGCCTCGAACTGCGCCCGAGATCGGCATCGAGATCGGCGTGCAGCCACCACCGACCGTCGGGTCCGTAACCGTAGGTCACACGGTTGTCGTCGTCCTGTGATGCCGCACCCGGCTCGGCGCACCGGGTCGGTCTCACAGGCCGGGTCGGTCTCGGATGCCGCGTCGCCGTCCGATCGGCCGCCGTCGCCGATCAACATCGCTGGCTCGCTCCGCCAGATCCGCCACGTCGGCCGCTGGACCCTCCCGTGCGACGCCCCACGTCCAGTCGGTGTCCCGGCAGACCCGCTGTACCTGCGCCACGGTCAAGCGAGGTGCGAGCGATGCCAGCTGTGCGTCTCCCCATGCCGGCACCTTCGCGCACGATCGGCATCAGCTGGTCGAGCGACAGCTCGCCACGCCGCACCAACTCGATCGATTCGGGCAACTCCGCGACTCGCTCGGCGGCCTGCACGACGTTTCGGGCCGTCGAGGGCGACACGCCACAGCGCCAGGCAAGGAACTGCGCCGCCGTCCAGACACCGTCGCCCTGCCACGTCGAGCGGGTTGGCGAGCAACCATACGGTCAGGTCGATCAACCGCCCGTGCTGGGCGTTGAGGTGCCCAGCGACATCGTCGAGCAACGCATCGACGTTGTCCGGAGTCGATGGTTTCCCCACCCATGCTCTGATCGTACACGTGTTCGTATTCGATGCAACCCTGGGCCGATATCCGGTTCCAGATGACGCGATGACGTCGCCATCGCCCGGACCGATCGGGTCCGCCCAATACGCTCCGCTCGATGCGTCGTGTCGCCGTGATCGGATCATCTGGCGCCGGCAAGTCGACGCTCGCCGATGCGCTAGCCGGTCGCGCCTCGACGTCCCGGTGATCGAGCTCGACGCCCTGATGCACGGTCCGAACTGGACGCCGACGCCGACGCCCGAGTTCCGCGCCAAGGTGATGCGATGCGATCGCAGCGGCCGACGAGTCCGTACGGTGGCTGGGTCGTTCCCGGCAACTACCGGAACGTCGCCGACATCACGCAGCGGCGCGCCGACACGATCGTGTGGCTCGACCTGCCCTCGCCGCGTGTCGATGTGGCGACTGCTCACGCGGTCGGTTCGGCGAGCGGTCACCCGCGAGGAGGTCTGGGGCGGCAACCGTGAATCAGCTGCGCCGACCTCATCAGCCGCGACCCGAACCGCAACGTCCTGCTCTGGTCGTGGCAGCACCATCCCCAGTACCAGCAGATCTATGAGAGCTACGCGACGGGCGAGTTCTGGTCCCACGCCACCGTTCACCGACTCCGGACCCGCACCGAGGTCGAGGAGTTCCGCGACAGCGTCAGCGAGTGAGATCGCCGACGATGTCGGCCAGCTCGGGCGACGGGTAGAACTCGACGCCCGAAAGTCGTCCCGTCGAAGAAGGTCGGAATCCACTCCAGTGCACCGTCGCGCCACCAGTAGAGGTGCGGGCTCACCGAGCCGGGACCCTGCTTGAACAGCTGCCGACTGATCGGGATCATGCCGGCGATCGCGAAACGCACGGATGGCGTCGTCGATCGGGTGGACCAGCACGCTGTGCCGCAGGGGCATCGACACGATGGCTCCGAGTTCGCCGATGTGGGCGTACTCGGCGATCACGTCGTCGATCACGCCGACCGTTCCGGCGGTGAACGGTCGCTCGCCGAACACGTGGATGAGGTCGGCGCCCCCGATGTCGATGACGTGGATCTCGTCGGGCACCTCGAGCAGTTCGGTCTGCACCCGAGCACTCCCCCATGCTTCGTCGATGTCCCACCCGTTTGCGGCGATCTCGCTGGTCGGCACACATCGGACCGCATCGTCGACGTCGACCGCCAGTACCTGCACGATGCCGTCGGCGAACGGTCGACCGCCGAGCTGGCGGAGCATCCCTGCGTCGGCCGGCGTGTCGGGCACGAGACGGATCCGCAGGTCGAAGACCGAGAACGGCTCGGCGATCTGATCGAGGTGCGCGGTCATGGTTCGGAGGTGTTCGGTGATGAGCTCGGCTCCACTCGTCCCGCGGTCGAGCATGGCAGTGCTGAGCGAGTTGGAGCAACGCGAGCGAACGGCCGCTCCGGAGGCGCACCACACCGGGATCGATACTCGCGACCGTGAGCCCGAGCTCGGCGACGGCGTCGTACACCTCACAGTGGAAGGCGAGCCACGCATCCGGCTGCATGAACTCGAAGTCGACCGGCCGATCGAACGTGGCTGCGTCGGCGCTGGGATCGTGTGACGACATGTGCGGGGCTCCTGCTGCTGACGGATGTCTGCTCCAGGTCCATCGGCGTGTCTTGAGGGTTTCTTGAACAATCCGCACCACCGGTGCGCGACGCTGGTCGCGTGGTGCACACCCCTCGACGACGTCCTCACCGTCCTGTGAAGTCCGCCGGACGACGTTCGAGGAACGCCGCGACCCCTTCGCGGTGGTCATCGCTCTTGAAACACCTGGCGAGCGCCTCGGTGTGGCGCTCCATGTGCTCGCCGACCGATGCCGTCAGGCCCTGGTGAACCAGCGACTTGATCTCGCGAAGACTGTTCGGAGAACCGCCCGCGATCTGCGCTGCGAGCGACATGGCAGCGGAGAGCAGATCATCGCTCGGCACCACGTCGAGCACGTATCCGAGGCGCTGCGCCTCTGACGCGTCGATGATCTCGCCCGTGTAGAGCAGACGGAGGGCCGGCTGCAGGCCGATGATGCGCGGCAGGAGCCACGTGCCGGCGCCGGTGTCCGGGACCAGGCCGCGGTGGACGAAGTTCCACCCGAAACGGGCGTTGGTTCCGGCCAGTCGGAGATCGCACTGGGAACTGAACTCCGCTCCCATCCCGACCGCCGGGCCGTCGATCGCACCGATCGTCGGCTTGCTCGCCTGCGCGATCGGCCACCATGCGTGCCGGTCGTCGGCGGCCCCGCGTAGCCCGCGAGACTCGCCGGGCACGCTGGCCAGGTCGGCGAGGTCGGTCCCGGCGCAGAACGCACCGGGGACACCCGTGATGACGAGCACGACCGTCTCCGGGTCGGCGTCGGCCCGAGCGACGGTCTCGATGAACTCGGAGAGCATCGAGAAGGTCATCGCGTTGCGCTTCTCCGGACGGTCGATCGTGATCACGCCGACCGTTCCCTGTGCTTCGTAGCGAATGAATTGTCTGATGACGGGTCCGTCGTCGGCCATCGTTGGACGGTAGATGATCGAGGCGCCGTTCACGGACTCATCGGCGACGACGACCTTGCCGCCGCTCGAGTTCCCGGCAGCTGAACTACGCGAGCAGGTCGACGAAGGACTCGAGCTGGCGGAGGTTGCGACACTCGTACACACCGTCGGTGTAGGTGCCGTACTCCCCCACGATCGAGTCACCGGTGTTCCAGTAGCTCTTCGGCTCCGGATTCAGCCAGTAGACGTGCCGGGCCTTCTGTTGGATCTCCTTGACGACCCAGCTCTGGCTCGCGTGGTAGTTGTTCCGGGCATCTCCGAGCAACAGCACGGTCGACTTGGGGCCGACGTCCTTGCCGTATTTGTTCCACCACACCTCGAACGCGTGGCCGTAGTCGGAGTGTCCGTCGACCCAGACCACGTCGGCCTCGGTGTTCACCCGGTGGATCGCCTCCTGGATGTCCTCGGTCGCCTTGAAGTAGTCGGTGACCTCGTCGATCCCGTCGATGAACACGAACGATCGGACCTTCGAGAACTGATTCTGGATGGCGTAGACCAGCATCAACGTGAACCGGGCGAACGCTGCGACCGAGCCGGAGATGTCGGCGATCACGATCAGCTCCGGCTTGGAGGGACGCGGGTACTTGAACTTCGGCTCGGCGGGCACCCCGCCGTAGCTCAACGAGTGGCGCACGGTGTTGCGGAAGTCGAGCGGCCCCTTGCGCCCGTGCTTGCGCTTGCGTGCGAGTCGTGCGGCAAGCTTGCGGGTGAGCGGGTAGAGCGACTTCTTGAGCGCCACCATCTCGTCGCGCGACGCGTGCATGAACTCGACGTCTTCGGGGAGCGGCTTGCGCAGGGTCTTGGCCATTGCCTCGGCGCCGCGGTCGGCAACGAGGCGGCGACGGATCTCCGCTTCGATCTCGCCCTTGAACTTCTCGATGCGGTCCTCGTACTCCTCTTTCTCCAAACGCTCCTCGAGCGAGGTGAGATCGCCCGACGCCTCCTGGCGTGAGGCTTCCATCATCTTCTCGAGCATGTTGTCGAGGTCGAGGTTGCGCAGCGTGCGGTACAGGTAGTAGGTGCCACCGACCGGTCGGCCCGGCTCCATGCCGGCAAATCGCTGCACGGCCTGCTTGGCCATTGCGCGCATCATGCCCTGGTCACCGTTCATCAGTGCCTGCATCAGCATCTGAGCGATCTCTTCGGGGGTCATGCCGTCCATGCCGCCCTGCCCGTTGCCCTCGCCCCGCTGCTGGGCTTCCTGCATCTCGCGCCAGAGCTCGTCGAGGTCGGTGTCGCCGTCGCCCTCGGCGATCCTGTACTCCGGGCCCCTCAAGCTGAAGTAGACCTCGAAGACGGTTTCGAAACTGCGCCAGTGGGCGTGGTTCTTGATCAGCGTCGCACCGAGGGCGTACTTGAACGCGTCACGGTCCTCGATCGGGATGTGCTGGACGGCCTGCATCGCGTCGAGATTCTCCGTCAACGACACGGGCAGCCCCGCGTTGCGGAGCTCCACGACGAAGCCGTTGAGCAGATCGAGCATGCCGCCCTTGGAGGAGGAGCCGGACCCAGGGGTGGTGACGGTGTCGGTCATCGATCGGCGCGGTCAGTCGTCGACCGACAGCTCCTTGGCAGCCTTGGCGATGTCGGTCTGGTACTTCAGCAGGATGTTCAAGGTGTCCTTGGCGATCTGCTCGTCGATCGTCTCGATGTTGAGCAGCATCAACGTGCGGGCCCAGTCGAGGGTTTCGGAAACACTCGGGCTCTTCTTCAGGTCGAGCTGGCGGATCGAGCGGACGATGCGGGCCACCTGGTCGGCGAGGTTGTCGGTGATCCCGGGGGTCTTCGCGAGCACGATCTCCTTCTCGCGCTCCAGCTGCGGGTAATCGACGTGGAGGTACAGGCACCGACGCTTGAGTGCCTCCGACAGCTCTCGGGTGTTGTTCGAGGTGAGGAACACGAGCGGGATCTGCTTGGCCACGATCGTGCCGAGCTCGGGGATCGACACCTGATAGTCGGAGAGGATCTCGAGCAGCAGCGCCTCGGTTTCGACCTCGACACGATCGACCTCGTCGATCAGCAACACCACGGGCTCGTCGGCCGTGATCGCCTCGAGCAGCGGACGCGTCAGGAGGAACTCGTCGGAGAAGATGTCGTCCTTGATCTCGGTCCAGTCCTCTGCATGCTCGTCACCGCGTTCGGTCTGGATGCGCAGGAGCTGCTTCTTGTAGTTCCATTCGTAGAGGGCCTTGCTCTCGTCGAGGCCTTCGTAGCACTGCAAGCGGATCAGCTTCGACCCGGTGATCTCGGCGACCGACTTCGCGAGCTGGGTCTTGCCCGTGCCGGCCGGACCCTCGACGAGGATCGGCTTGTTGAGCCGATCGGCAAGGTAGACGATGCCCGAAATGCCGTCGTCGGCGAGGTACTGCGAGTCGCGGCAGGGCGTCGCGCACCTGCTGCACGCTCTCGAAGCGCGGCTCGGCGTCGAACGGCGTGGTCGGGGTGGCATCGGTTGTGGTCATACCCAACCAAAACTACCGGTCGGTAGACGCTCCGCTGGAATCGGAATCGCCGGCGATGACCTCACGTCGGTCACATGAGCGAGAACCTGCAACGCTTCACCCGTTCCGCCCACACCCTCCGCAACGTGGCCGTCAGGGTTCCGTCGGGCGCCTGGGACAACGACTCCTGCTGCGACGGCTGGAGCGCCCGCGAGGTCGCAGGGCACGCGTCGTGGGTCCTGCAGAACATCGCAGCGAGCACGGGCCACGGCGAGCGACCGGAGAAGCAACCCGAGGCCGAGGTGGCCGGAGACGACCCGGCAGCAACGGTGTGTGCGTCGGTCGATGCCTGTCTGGCCGCGCTCGATCAACCCGGTCCACTCCACACGGTCGCCCAGACCCCGTTCGGGGAGATGCCCGTCGACGACTTCATCGGCACCATCTGGGTCGACCCGCTCACCCACGCATGGGACATCGCCGACGCCGCGGGCATCGACGCCGGCATCGACGCCGCGACGGCCGCAGCAGCCCAGGCCAATCTCGAGCCGATCGCCGAGATGATGCGCGACGCCGGAGCGTTCGGCCCCGAGGCCGACGCCGCCGGTGCTGATGCCGTCTCGCGCTTCGTGGCGTTCGCCGGCCGCAGCACCGTGCAGGGCTGACCGCTACTCCAGCACGGTCACCGTGCCGGCGACCGGGTCGACCTCGACCGTCGCGCCATCCGTGATGCCCAGCGCGCCCGACGCGCCGACGACTGCGGCGATCCCGAGTTCGCGGGCGATCACGGCGGTGTGACACAACAACCCGCCCTGCTCGGTCACGACCGCGCCGGCCAACGCCAGGACCGAGTTGAACGTCGGCACGGTGTAGCGGGCGATGATCACGTCGCCGGGTTGGCACCGCTCGAGCGCCTCGTCGGCATCGGCAACCACGCGGGCGGGCCCGGTGTACGACGCCGTCCCGACGCCGGTCCCCCGCAACTCGCCGCGGCCAGGTTCGGCTTCGAGCAGTCCGACGGCGTTCACCGACATCCGCATCATGCGTCCCATCGCCTCGGGGAGCCCGTCGAGATCGGGCTCGACCGGTGCGGGTCCGAGGTGCGGCGGACCCGCCGACTCCGCCCGAAGCAGTCGTCGGCTGTGGCGGGTCGCGACCGCGTCGGCCCGCGGGCTCGGTTCGCTGCGCAACGCCCCTGCGAGTTCCTCGGCCGACAGGTCGAAGACGTGGTCGACCGCCTGGAGGCGTCCCGCCGAAACGAGCCGTCGGCCTACCTCCAGCAGGATGAGGCGCAGGATGCCACCGGGCCACTCGGCCGTGATCGGGCCGTTCTCGTCACGCAGGCCGTAGAGACGGCGGGCGTCGCCGACGAGTTCGTCGAACAGCTCTCGGTGTTCCGCCGGAACAGAGGATCGCACGGCGGCGTGTGCACGATCGCCGCGCCCGGCCGCCATCTCGGCCGCGCTGCGATCGTCGAGCAGCCGGGGGTCGCTCAGGGTCGCCAGGATCACATCGGGCATCTCCGCCAGGGTCAGATGGGTGACGTCGTAGCCGGTCGTCAGTCGGGTGCCGAACTCGAGGAGGTAGTCGTCGAGGAGACGCGCCGCCTCGTCGCTCACCGACCTGACCTCGTCGAGCGACGTCGGATGCGCATCGCTGGCGGCGATCTCGCTGGCGAGCGGACGGAGCGCATCCTGCGGAGCGCTCGTCGCTGGTGATGCACCTGCGAGCGCCGGCATCACGTCGCCGTTGTCGATGCCCCACTCGGCGGTGTGGTCGAGGAGCAGTGCGATCGGACCGAGGTCGGAAATGTGCAACCGGAAGTGGAGCACCATGGCCGAGCGGGCGTGCGAGAGCACGTGATCGAAGTGTGCAGCGAGTTCCCGATCGGCGAGCGCAGCGAGATCGACCGCAGCGAGGCGGCGATTGGTTTCCGTCAGCTCGGGCTTCCACGTCGATTCCCAGCGATCGGCCTCGGCACTCCACGACTTGCCTTCGAGCGACCGCGCCGCGGTCTGCGCCCGCTTGCGCAGGCGAGGGTGCACGCGGAACACCGTGCGGATCAACCAGGCCGGCGGCGGGGTGCTCGGGCCTCGGCCGCTGCCACCGATGACCGGGACGAGTCGCCGATACATCTGCCCGTTGACGAAACGGACGTCCATGGTGTCGAGGGGTGCCCCGATGAGGTCGAACCCCTCGCGGATGCCTGTCGGCGCCGCGTGCTCCATCATCTCTACCATCAGTTGGGTGACGGTCGTGTCGAAGTGCGACGAATCGCGTTCCCATGTTCCCGGACCAGGTGCATCCCAGGTTTCCTGCTCCACCCCGCCATTGTTTCAGAATCGGGGAGACGTCGCGGACTGCGTAGTCTCGCGGCGATGGGCCAGGCATTCGAAGACACCGCTGACGACTTCATCGATGCGATGTCACAGGCCCTCGACAGCCTGTCGGGGGGTGCCGACCATCGGCCCGAATGCGTGATCGAAGCATCGAACCTCGTCTCGGCATTCATCGACGCCGACGGTCGCCACAGCGGGGCCGAGCTCGATGGGTGGATCCGAGCACTCGGCACCAGGCTGACCCCGCCGATGATCCTCACGACACAGACGTTGCGTGACGACGACACGTTCGGTGGTCGCGCGGCATGGATCGGTCAGCCCAGCACGCTGTTCGACCTCCTCGTCAAAGCCGACGCGAAGGATCGTGGGCGCCGGTCGAACGAGTACTACCGCCTGGCGATGGAGCTCGCCCACGCCACCGCTGCCATCGATCTGGTCCCGTCGCCCAGCGAGGTGGAGGCGATCGACCGATTCCGCTCGTTGCTCCTGCAGACGATGGACGCCCACGGCGTACCCCGGCCGGGGCAGCCCGAGACGCGAGCACCCGTCGAGCGGGCTGGAGCCGCACTCGGCACCGAGGACGCGATCGAACCCGAGATCGAACTGCCTCCGCAGCGACCGATCGAGGAGTTGTTGGCCGAACTCGACGCCCTGGTGGGGCTCGACCACGTGAAGGGCGAGGTTCGCCGCCTCACCTCGCTGCTCCGCATCCAGGAGATGCGCGCCGCCCGCGACCTGCCGACCATCGAGACCTCCAAGCACCTCGTCTTCAGCGGCAACCCGGGCACCGGCAAGACGACGGTCGCACGGCTGCTGTCGCAGATCTTCCGCTCGCTCGGAGTCGTCACCACAGGCCATCTCGTCGAGACCGACCGATCAGGCCTGGTCGCCGGGTTCGTCGGCCAAACGGCGACGCAGACTCGCAAGATCTTGGAGTCCGCGCTCGGCGGCACACTCCTGATCGACGAGGCCTATGCACTCGCGCGTGGCGGGGAGAACGACTTCGGCCTCGAAGCCGTCGACACGATCGTCAAATTCATGGAGGACCATCGCGACGACCTGTCGGTGGTGGCGGCCGGCTACCCAACGGAGATGCAGGCACTGATCGACTCGAATCCAGGTCTGAAGAGCCGGTTCACCCGCACGATCCACTTCCCGGACTACGACACCGACGAACTGGTCTCGATTTTCGAACTGATCTCGGGCGCGAAGGAATACCACCTCGACGAGAGTGGGGTGGCCCAACTGCGGACCGTGATCGAGGCCGAGCCGCGTGGCCGCGGCTTCGGTAATGGCCGCTTCGTCCGCAACGTGTTCGAGGCTGCGGTCGGCCACCAGGCGCTCCGGCTCGCAGAGATCGACGAGCTGAGCGACGAGCAGCTCACGACGCTGACCGCCGACGACATCCATCCGGTCGACTGACGCTGGCCACTAGCGTCGGTTCAGCATGAGCAGCGACCAAGATCCGAAGGTGCTGTCGCGGACGATCCTCATCGGCACGGTCTTCGCCGCGATCGCACTGCTCCTGCTGGGCGTGCCGTGGCCGATCGCGCTGCTCGCAGGGGTCGGCGGCTTCTTCGTGAGCCGATTCACAAGTCGTAAGATCTCGACGGGACCTGCGATCGACCCGTTCGCCGTCGGCGAGCCGTGGCGCCAGTTCGTCCAGGGGGCACAACGTGCGGGGCGGCGACTACACACGACGGTCGACGCCGCCACCGACGGGCCCCTCAAGGACCGGATGCTCACGATCGTCGGGCGGCTCGACGATGGACTGGCCGAGACCTGGACGATCGCTCGCCGCGGCGACCAGATCGACGAGACGATTCGCCGGCTCGACCCGTCTGCCCTGCGGTCGAAGCAGATCACGCTCGAGAAACGCCTCGCGGCAACGCCGAGCGCCGACGTCGAGTCGGCGCTCGCGTCGGTCCGCAGCCAGATCGAGTCGACACAGCGCCTCGAGGTCGAGTCGGCCAAGACTGCCGACCGGCTGCGACTCACGCAGACCCGCCTCGACGAACTCGTCACGCGAGCAGCCGAGGTCGCCATCGGGGCCGGCGACACCGACGCCTACGAGCACGACGTCGACGATCTCGTGATCGAGCTCGAAGCGCTCCGCCAGGCGGTCGAGGAGACCAACCGCCCGTGAGCAGCCCGTGTTCGAGGCGGTGATGCCGTGAGCGGACTCCTCAAGAACAACGTGATCGTCGCCACCGGTACGGCGTTGTCGCGCCTGACGGGGCTCGCCCGTTTCGCCGTCCTCGCCGCCGTCCTCGGTGGCACGGCGTTGAGTGACGCGTACCTCCTGGCAAACGAAACGCCGAACATCGTCTACGAACTGCTCGTCGGTGGTGTGCTGTCGGCAACGTTGATCCCCCTGTTCACGTCGTTCGATGAGCACGACGACGACGAATCACGCAACGTGGTGATCTCGATGGCGCTGGTCCTCATTGCGGCGACGACACTCCTCGCTGTGGCCGCCGCGCCGCTGGTTTTCCGCCTGTTCTCCCAGCGCGTCGACGCCGAGGTCGACCCCGAGGTGTTCCGCTCCGTCGGCACCACCCTCGCCCGGATCTTCCTCGTGCAGATCCTGTTCTACGGGCTCACCGGGGTCGCCAACGCCTTCTTGAACAGCCGCCGCCGGTTCTTCGCCGCGGCGTGGAGCCCGATCGTTCCCAATGTCATCATCATCGCGACGCTGCTGTCGCTGCCCGCGTCGGTCGACGGGTTCGACCTGACCGACGTCCTCGACGACACGCGGATCAGGCTCACGCTCGGCTTCGGTGCCACCGTCGGCATCGCGTCGATGGCACTCGTACTGATCCCGGCAGCGGTGCGGGCGGGCCTGCGGTTCCGGTTCACGTGGGAGCCCGGGCACCCAGCGGTCAAGAAGCTGCTGTCGCTGTCGTTCTGGACGCTGGGGTTCGTGGCGGCCAACATCGTCGCCCTCACCGTGGTCCGCAACCTGACCGAGCCGGGCTCGTCCGACGCCACCGCCTACTTCGCGGCATTCACGTTCTTCATTCTCCCGCACGGCCTGCTGGGCGTCTCGATCGCCACGACGTTCCAACCAGAGATGGCCAAGGCCGTGGCCAAACGCTCAAAACCCGACTTCATCGACGCTGCCTCGTTGGGGATCCGGATGACGGCGCTGCTCACGATTCCGGCGGGCGTCGGACTGTTCGTGCTGCGGCGCCCGGTCATCGGGCTCGCACTCGAGTACCGGAACTTCACCGTGGATGACGTGCTCCAGGCGTCGCGTGCACTCGCCGGCCTCGCGCTGGGGCTCGGCGCGTTCTCGATCTACCTGTTCGTGCTCCGCGCGTTCTATGCGCACCAGGACACGAAGACCGCATTCAAGGTCAACGTCGTCGAGAACCTGATCAACATCGTGCTGGCGATCGCACTCGTCGGCGCGTACGGGGTGCTCGGGCTGGGCGCATCGTTCGCGATCGCCTACATCGTGAGCGCGGCTGTGGGTCCTGCAGATCCTCACGTACAAGGTGCCCGGATTCGAGCTGCGCGCGGTGTTGGGAAGCCTGGCCCGGATGGTGGTCGCGGCGGCGTTGATGGGCGAGGCGGTCTGGATCGTGGCACGCTCGCTCGGGGGCAACACGGGCGGCGGCGCGCTGGTGCGTCTCGTCGCCGGAGCCGTGGTCGGCGTGGCGGTGTACGCAGGCCTCCTCGCACTCATGGGTGCCCCCGAACTCGACGCCCTGCGGCGCCGGTTGCCGAGGCGGAGGGCGTCGGCTGCCGACTAACATGTCGCGATGTTCAAGTACCTGAAGAGGCAGTGGAAGTACTTCGTCGCGAAGATCAGCGGCCGGGCGGAGGCCAACGCCGATCCGAAGGTGCAGCTCGAACAGGCGATCGGCGAGGCCCACAGCCAGCACAAGCGCCTCAAGGAACAGGCGACGAACGTGATCGCCAACCAGAAGCAGGCCGAGATCCGCCTGAACAAGAAGATGGACGAGCTCGGCAAGTTGAATGCCAACGCGCGCCAGGCACTGATCATGGCCAGCGATGCCGAGAAGGCCGGCAACACCGACAAGTCGGTCGAATACACGCGTGCCGCCGAAACGATCGCCGACAAGCTGATCTCCGTCGAGTCCGACGTCGAGAGCCTCAAGGCGATGGTGCTCGAGTCCACTGACGCGGCCGATCAGGCCAAGGCTGCCGTGCAGCAGAATTCGCGTCTCCTGCAGGAGAAGATCGCCGAGAAGTCGAAGCTGATGAGCCAGCTCGATCAGGCGCAGATGCAGGAGGAGATGAACGCCGCGATGGCCTCGCTCACCGAGACGGTCGGCGACGACGTCCCGACGTTCAACGAAGTGCAGGAGAAGATCGAGGCGCGGTACGCAAAAGCGAAGGCGTCCGCCGAGCTGCAAGAGGTGACCGTCGAGAGCCGCGTCCTCGAGATCGAGCAGGCCACGGCAAACGTCGAGGCGCAGAGCCGGTTGTCCGAGCTGCGGGCCGAACTCGGCCTCGATGCTGTCGCACAGCCCGCCGCCGCCGTCGAGGCAGGCGACGCGCAGGCGCAACCCTCCGACGGCTGAAGCGTTACGTGACGGGTCTGACCCGTCACGTAACACTGCGTCAGGCGAGGATGACGAGATCGTCGCGGTGGACGACCGTGTTGGCCATTCCGTCGGGCAGCGCGCTCGTGTGGTGGCCCAGGACCGACGACAGCGCCGTCGCTCCCGTCGAGGCGATCCCGCGGGCGAAAACCGTCCCGTCGGGTCCCGTGACGTCGACCACCTGCCCCGGCTCGAATGCGCCGTCGATCCGCACCACGCCAGCCGGCAGCAAGCTGTTCGGCCGATCCGTGAGTGCGCGCTGTGCGCCCGCATCGACGTGGACCGATCCGGCCACCTCCGCGGCGAATGCGATCCACAGCTTGCGCGCCGAGAGGGCCCGATCGTGTGGCGCGAACGTGGTCCCCACGAGTTCGTCCGATGCGGATCCAGCGAGTACGCCGCGCCGCGAGGCTCGAGCGATCACGCTGCGAATCCCCGACCACGACGCCATGCGTGCGGCCGTCAGCTTGCTCGCCATACCGCCGCTCCCCCGCCCGCTTCCGCCGGCGTCGGCCGTGATCGCCAGGAGCGGATCGTCGGCCTTCACGAAGGGGATCAGCGTCGCCGACGAGTCGCGCCGCGGGTCGGCGGTGAACACGCCGTCCATGTCGGTCAACAACACGAGGACATCCGCGCCGACACTGTTCGCGATGAGCGCCGCGATCCGATCGTTGTCGCCGTAGCGGAGCTCGTCGTTCGCGATCGCGTCGTTCTCGTTGACGACCGGGACCACCTTCAGTTCCAACAGTCGCTGCGTGGTGTTGCGGAGATGCAGGTATTGCCGCCGCTCGACGAAGTCGAACGGATCGACGAGCAGCTGCGCTGCGACGATGCCGTGACGGGCGAACTCGGCGTTGTACGCCTCGACGAGTCGACTCTGCCCGACAGCCGACACCGCCTGCACGGTCCGCATGTCGGCGGGGCGGTGGGTCATCCCGAGTGCGGCGACACCGGCGGCGACGGCGCCTGACGACACGATGATCACCTCGTGACCGGCCGAGCAGAGCGTGGCAGTTTCATCGACGAGGCGGGCGATGGCGGCACGGTCGATCACACCGTCGTCGGTGGTGATCGATGCCGTCCCGATCTTCGCGACGATCCGCATCAGTTCAGCTCCACCACACGCCGACTCATCGATCGGGTTGGTAGTCGAAGCTGAACTCGCCGATCCAGATCACGTCGCCCTCCGTAGCCCCCGCCTTCGCCAACATCTTCGGAACGCCGAGGCGTTCGAGTCGGTAGTCGATGTAGGCCAATGCCTCCGGAGTGGTCACGTCGTTGAGCGCCACGACCCGCTCGACATCGCGTCCGACGAGGCGGAACTCGCCCTCGTCGACACGCTCGACGATCGCACCGCTCGGTTCGGGCCGGATCACGATGAGACCGTCGTCGTGACGGACCTCCTGGCGCGCGTCGTGCACGAGCGACGCCATCTTGCCGACGAGCGAGCTGACGCCGTCACCCGTGATCGCCGACACGACGTCACCGTCCCACTCCATGACCTCGAGGTCGCCCTCCTGGACCATGTCGGCCTTGGTGCCGACGACGATGCGCGGCCGCTCGAGCAGATCGGGCTGATAGTCGCCGAGCTCTTCGAGCAGGATTCGCTCCTGCTCGTGCGGCCACACGTTGTCCATCGGGGCCAGATCGACCATCAGGCACAGCACTCGTGCGCGTTCGACATGGCGGAGGAACTGGTGGCCGAGCCCCTTGCCCTCACTCGCCCCTTCGATCAGCCCGGGGATGTCGGCGACGACGAATTCGGTGTCGTCGTCCAGGCGCACGACGCCGAGATTTGGTTCGAGCGTCGTGAAGGGATAGTTCGCGATCTTCGGCTTCGCGGCGGAGATGACGCTGATCAGGGTGGACTTGCCGACGTTCGGGAACCCGACGAGCGCCACGTCGGCCATCAACCGCAGTTCGAGCTTGAGCCAGCGCTCCTCACCGTGCTCGCCCTGCTCGGCAAAGCTCGGTGCCCGCCGTTTGTTCGACAAGAACTTGGCGTTGCCGCGCCCGCCACGCCCTCCCGCCGCAGCGAGCCAACGGTCACCTTGGTTGTTCAGTTCGGCGTACACCTCGCCGGTGTAGAGATCGCTCGCCTTCGTGCCGATCGGCACCTTGATCTCGAGTGACTCACCGCGACGCCCGTGCTGGTCCTTGCCCTTGCCGTGGATGCCACGCTCGGCCTTGCGGTGTGGATGATCCTTGAAGGCCAGCAGCGACGCGACGTTGTGATCGGCGACGAGCCAGATGTTGCCGCCGTCACCACCGTCGCCACCGTTCGGCCCACCCATGACCACCGGACCCTCGCGACGGAAGCTGATGCAGCCCGCGCCACCATCGCCGCCCTTCACGTTCAGTTGGCATTCGTCGACGAACTGCGACATGGGAACAGAGGCTACGCCGGTCGGCGCCGCTCACTCGGGGCGATACCGCTCGACGCGAGGATCATCCCGGTCCCCGACCCGACGAACCCCACACTCCGCGGGTGGCCTGACATCACTCCTGCTCGAGGGGCGGTTCGGTATCCCGCAGCGCGTGGGCCAAGATGGGAGCGATGCAGGTCGACCCCGGGAGTTCGACAACAGCCGGTCAGGCTCTGCGGCCCTCGTTGAAACGTCGCGTTCGGCACCTCCTGTTGGGAGACGGACCGATCGTCCCCTTGGCCGTTGCGCACGGACTGGCAGGCTCGGCGGATGCGTTCGTCTCGGTCAGCCTCGCCGGGTCGCTGTTCTTCAATGTCAGCCCGGATGCCTCCCGTCAGCAGGTGCTGCTCTATCTGCTGGTGACGCTTGCCCCACTCGCCGTGCTTGCGCCGCTCGTCGGTCCAGCGGTCGATCGCTTCCGGCGGTCGCAACGATTCGTCGCGTCGATCTTCTACCTGGTGCGGGCCGTGAGTTGTCTCGCTCTGGTGAGCTTCCTGCTCGATCTCGCCTTCTACCCTCTGGCACTCGTCCTGCTGATCTCGAGCAAGGCATCGGGAGTGGTCAAGCAGACGTTGGTGCAGTCGTTGGTCGACGATCCGGACGAGCTGGTGACGACGAATGCTCGCCTTGCGCGGCTTGCGAGCATCACGGCCGCCGCTGGTGCGGCTGTCGCTGTGGCTGTCCTGCAGGCAGGCGGATCGGCATGGACATTGCGTGGGGGCGCCGTGCTCCTGGCGCTGGCAGCAGCGGTCGTGCTTCGCGTCCGCACACCTCGGCACGTCATCGTCGCCACCGCCGACGTCGAGTACGCCGAGACCCACCTCCCCGTGGTCTTCGTCGGGTCGGTCGGCATGGTCGCGATTCGTGCGGCGGTCGGCTTCTTCCTGTTCACGCTCGCCTTCACGCTGCGTCGCGACAGTCAGCCCGCGATCGTCTACGGCCTCGCCGCGGCCTGCTACGGCATCGGCGCGTTCGCCGGACACTCCCTCGTCAGCCTGTTGCGCCGGCGTTTCAGCGAACAGCAGTTGATCGGTCTGGCGATCGCTGCGCCCGCGGCGTTCACCGCCGTGGGGATGCTCGGGGTGTCGACACCGCTGCTGATCGTGATCGCCGGGCTCGTCGGCTTGTCCACGACGCTCGGCCGCAACGCGTTCGACAGCCTGTTGCAGCGGCGGGCACCCGAGGCACTGCTCGGTCGTGCCGGTGCCCGATACGAGACACGTTTCCAGCTGGCTTGGGTATTCGGAGGCGTGGTGGCCACACCGATCACCCTGGCCCCCGAGGTCAGCATGATGATCCTCACCGGCATCTACGTCCCCGGGCTCGTGGTGTTCGTGCGGGCACTGCGCGAAGCGCGCCGCTTCGAAGGTGCAACAACCCATTCATTGGCGGGCGCCCGGCAGCGGGTCTTGATGGCGCGTCACGCCTGTGAGGCAGAGGAGTACCGAACGGCCATCATCGACGCATCGGCGGCCGCCGATCTCGCACAGGCGGTGCACGGCCCGTTCGGGGACGAGGATCGCGATCGTCGCCTCCTGCTCAACGACCTGCGTCGCGCGGCGATCGACCCTGAACAGCCGATCTCGACGCGTGAAGCGATGCTGGCCATCGAGGCGGCGAGCAACCTCCTCGATGGTGAACTCAGCGCCGACGCCTCGTAGCCCGTCCGCAGATGAGCGTCAGGTGGTCGCGTCCTCGGCCTCGACCGCTGCGGTGACATCGGCGCCATCATCGGTGGCGGTGAGTTCGAGAATCCATGTCGAGTGGTCGTCGGTCGATCGGTACCAAGAGATGCGCGCGTCGACCTTCGACTGTTCGCCGTCGAACTCGTCGACGACGACCAGCACGCCGTCGTCCTTGACGGGCTGTCCTTCGACCCCCTCGTCGAGTGCGTCTGCCGCCTGATCCACGAAACGGATCGTGGCCGAATCGTCGATCGTCGCAACGACGTTCGCCTGCACACCCACGTCGACCGTCGCGCCTGCGCCCGATGCCAGGTAGATCACCGGCACCTCGACGTCACCGTCTTCGTCGACGACCGGCTCGGTCCGATCGATCTCCCATCTCACGATCGCGACATACGCGTGCTCTGGACTCACCGTGCCGCGCTCCGACGCCGGATCCGATGTGCATCCGAGGACGGTGAACACCCCGAGCGTCGCTGCGCCGTACTTCAGCACGGCCCGACGGCTTCGGCTCACGCGACTCGAATCCACCGTTGCACGTTACGGCAGATCGCGCGACGGGCCGTTCCCCGGGCAACACCCGGACGACGGTCGACCGATGGATCGTCGCCAGGACCGGGCATGGCGCGCCCGCATCGCAGGCTCCTGACCCCGTCGAGCCCTAGCCTGAGCGGCGATGGACGAGCTGCCGTACACGGACGATGCCCACGAACGCGCACACCGCTGGGCCTCGACGATGGCAGGGCACTCCGATGACGAGATCGTGCTCGCACACGCCGACTCGTGGGCCTCGGTCGGCGACGCCGAGATCATGACCCGCGGGGCACGCGAGGATCGCGATGCCGCCACCTTGGCCTCCAATGCGACCCAAGCCTCAGGCGCCGGCAACCGGGCCGTCGACGAGGAACCCGATCCGTATCGCACCTGTTTCGAGCGAGACCGCGACCGGATCCTCCACGACTCGGCCTTCCGGCGCCTGGCCGGCAAGACACAGGTCTTCGTCTTCCCCGGCGATCACCAACGCAACCGGATGACGCACGCGCTCGAGGTCGCCCAGGTCGCACGGTCGATCGCCTCGGCGCTGAGCCTCAACGTGCCGCTCGTCGAGGCGATGGCGATCGGACACGACTGCGGCCACGGTCCGGGTGGGCACGCCAGCGAGGATGCCCTGTCGCCCTTCCTCCAGGAGGGGTTCGACCATGCGCCCTGGGGCGCCGACGTCACACTGCGCCCGCTCAACCTGTGCGCCGAGACGCTCGACGGGATCCGCAACCATTCCTGGAGTCTCCCGGCGCCGCTCACCCCGGAGGGTGAGGTGGTGTCGTGGGCCGACCGGATCGCCTACGTCTGCCACGACTTCGAAGACGCTGTCGCTGCGGGCATCGTCACCGCCGACATGTTGCCCACAGCCGTGGCCGAGCGCTGTGGCACCGATCGCTCGAGCCAGCTCGGCGCATTCGTCCGCGCGATGATCGCGGCGACGCTGCAAACCGGCCGGATCGGGATGGTCCCGGACGTGGCGGAGGCGCTCGCCGCGTTTCGCACCTTCAACTATGAGCACATCTATCTCCGCCCGGCCTCGCGGCATCAGGCCGATGCGGTCATCTCGCTGCTGCGGGCACTGGTCGAGCACTACGCCGACCGGCCGCACGTGATCCCCGACGCGACCGCACGAGCGGTCCTCCCGGTCAATGCACCGCTCGAGCTGGTCGAGGCCGGGTCCACCGAGGCCGTCCGCGCTGCGGTGGCCTACGTGGCGGGGATGACCGACCGGTTCGCGTGTGAGCGCGGCATCGTCGAACTCAACTGGGACCCGGCCCGCCTCCCGACCGCCGTCTCCTGAACACGATCGCGGCCGGCGCCGAGATCACGATTCAGCCGGAGGCGATCGGAGACAGGTAGAGGTTCCGGATTCCGAGCCCCATGATGAACAGCCCGCCACAGCCGTACAGCAGGTGGATCTTGTCGGCGATGAACGGGCTGCTGCGGTAGCTGTACAAGATCGCCACCGCGAAGATCGTGCTGAACCCGTAGAGCGCATGGAACGAGTCCAGCTCGACACCCTTCCGGTTGACGATCAGGGCACCGATCCCGGCGACGACGAGCGTCGACAGTTGCGCCACGAGGGTCGCGATCCACAGCACGCGGTGGCGGATCTGTGGCACGTACTGCGCGATCACCGCCCAGAGCCCGACGAACGCGTTCGAGATGATGAGAAACCACGCCGCAACGACATGCGCGTCGTGTAGATCGCTCACTCCCGATGTCTCCGCTCGGTCGCGATCAGCTGTCGCACGGGATGCCGCCGATGACCATCTGGACGACGTCGGAGTCGGCGAGACCCGAGAGACGGCCGGTGAGGTTGTCGTTGACGAAGAAGCTGTCGTTCATGAACTCGTCGCCCAATCGGAGCTGCACACCGGGGTAGGCCCGAAGCAGCTGGGCGACCGTTGAGCCGACCGTGATGCCGTCGGGGGTCTCGAGTCCGCTGGGCGAAGCCGTGGATGCGCCTTCCTTCCCGTAGTAGTAGGCGTAGAAGTGAGGGCGCCCCTCGGCGATGCCGGACACGTCGCCGAACTCGAGTTGCAGGTCACCCCAGCTGACCTGACGCAGCTGGGTTCCGCCACACGCCCCGACGGTGAACGGATCGACCCAGCCGGTGTCGGCAGTGGCTGCACCGAGGAAACTGGTCACGAAGGTGATCACGCCGTCGGGATCTGCCCCGAACGACACGGCGCCGAGGCCATCGGTCTCGAGAGCGAAATCGGCCTCGGGACCGGTCAGGGCCGCCGTGGTCTCCGGTGCGACGGTCGAGGCAACGGTGATCTCGGGAGCGCTCGGTTCGGTGCCGGCCGGCTCGGCCGCCGAGACGGCCGGTTCGGTCGCGTCGGTCTCGGCGCCGGCGGTGTCGGGGACCGAATCGGACGGTTCGAACGGCGGGAGTGACGTGGTGGTCGTGATCAGGGTGATCTCGGGCAACGAGTCATCAGCCTCGTCGGACCCGCCGCCACACGAGGTGATGACGAGGGCGAGGGCGATCGCTGCGACGAAAGGTCGTGTTCGCATCCGGTCATCTTGCACGAAACGACACACCGGGACGGGGACACCCGCCAGACGTCACCACGATCTTGACGGGATCGAGAACTCGATCGGATCGACGATCACCCGATGGTCGTCGAATCGAAGATCCACCCGTCGCGATGTGGGGGTCGGCGGTCGTGTTCGATGAACCATTCGACACCGAAGGCCATCGCGAAGACCTCGTCGGGCATCTCGAGGAAGAACGACGAGTCGGTGATCTGGCTCCGGTGACAACGCATCGCCGCCCGCTTCTGCGCTGACCGGTCGGTGACGTCGACCCGCAGCGTGAGCGCCGATTCGGGTTCGCCGAAGGGGTTGCCGTCGTCGGCAGGGGCGCCCGGGTCGAACTCGTCGGTGGCATCGGCATCGGGCGACCCCATCTCGACGCCGGATTCCTTCGCCTCCCGGATCATCGCCACCATCGCATCACGGTTGGCCGTCGCTTCGAGTGTCCGCATCGGGTGATCGACCAACTCGGCAGCACGCTTGCCGACCTGGTGGACCTTGACGTGGTCGGGGTGGCCGTAGGTGCCGTGCCAGTCGTAGATGGTGAACACATCGGCGCGTTCCTCACGCAGGATCGCCGCGACTCGCTCACCCGCTTCGTCGAGAGCGGCCTGGTGGAACGAGGCGGTGTCGTGATTGCCGTCCCACCCGGTCATCCCCGAGTCCTGGTAGCCGAGCCACACGACACGCTCGACGCCGAGCACGGCTGCGGAGGCGTCGGTCTCGGCGCGTCGCCGGTCGGCGAGCGTCTCACCGGCCGGGAGGTCGTCGGGAACCTCACCGTGCTCGCCGTTCGTCGCGACGATGAGCACGACGCGATGCCCCTCCTCGGCAGCTCGGGCCATCGTCCCCCCGGTCGAGATGCACTCGTCGTCAGGATGTGCGTGGAGGCAAACGAGGGTTCCCATCGCGGCCAGTGTCGCAGCTCACTCCGCGTGTCGCACCGCTCCGGACTCGATGAGTTCGTCGACGCGAGCGGGGTCGACACCCCACGCCGTGAGCACGTCGCGCGTGTGCTGGCCCGGCCACGCCGGGGTCGATGCCACCTCGTTCTCCGTCCGACTGAACCGGGGCGCAGGTGCGGGCTGGGTGACGCCACCCACGTCGATGAACGTCTGGCGTTCGACGTTGTGCGGATGTTCGGCGGCCTCCGACATCGTGAGCACCGGAGCGAAGCACACGTCGGTGTGCTCCATGATCTCGCACCACTCGTCCCGCGTCTTCGTCGCGAACAGTTCGGTCAGGCGTGCTTTCAGCGGCTCCCACTCGGTCGGATCCATCTGCTTGGCGAACTGCTCGTCATCGGTCAGCCCGGTCAGGCGCAACAACTCCGAATAGAACTGTGGCTCGATCGAGCCGATCGAGACGTACTCGCCGTCGCTGCAGCGGTACACGTCGTAGAAATGTGCTCCGGTATCGAGGAGGTTCGTGCCGCGCTCGTTCTCGTTGAACATCCCCATCGACCTGAACGCCCAGAACATCGTCATGAGCACCGCCGAACCGTCGACCATCGCGGTGTCGACGACTTGCCCGCGTCCGCTGCTCTGTGCTTCGAGCAGTGCGGCGACGACGCCGAGCGCGAGGAACATGCCGCCTCCTCCGAAGTCGCCGACCATGTTGAGGGGCGGGGTGGGCGCTTCGCCGCGTCGACCGAAGTGTGCGAGCGCACCAGCGAGCGAGATGTAGTTGATGTCATGACCCGCGGCCTGGCTGTATGGACCGGTCTGGCCCCACCCCGTCATCCGTCCGAACACGAGCTTCGGATTGCGGGCCAGACACTCATCGGGTCCGATCCCGAGACGCTCCATCACGCCAGGCCTGAATCCCTCGATCAGCGCGTCGGCGTGCTCGACCAGGTCGAGCAGCGTCGACACCCCATCGGGGTGCTTCAGATCGATCGCGATGTTGCGGCGGCCGCGGAGCAGTACGTCGCCGTGGGGTTGATCGGGAGCCGGGCCCCGCACGGCGCCGGCGCGCTCGACGCGGATGACCTCGGCGCCGAGGTCGGCCAGCAGCATCGCTGCAAACGGACCGGGGCCGATTCCGGCGATTTCGATGATGCGGTGTCCGGCGAGTGGTCCGGCCATGGTGGGTCTCCCTGGTGAGTCGTGAGCGAGTGTGAGCGAGTGTGAGCGGGTGTGAGCGCGATGGTCGGGCAGGCGGTCAGTCCGCCTCGGCGACGCGGACATGACCGCCGATCGCCTCGGCGAACACCGGCCAGAGCGGAGCGGGCAGATCGTGACCCATGTCGGCGACGAGCAGGTACCTCGACCCTGCGATCAGCTGCGCCGTGTCCTCACCGCCCGACGGCGTGATCAGCGTGTCGTCGCGCCCGTGGATCACGAGTGTCGGGACGTCGAGCATCCGCAGTCGATCGGACCGATCACCGGTGGCGTAGATCGCCGCCAGTTGGCGGGGCGCTCCCTGGGGATAGAACGCCCGGTCGAAGTTGACCGCAGCACGCGCCTTCATCGCGTCGTGATCGACATACCGCTTCGATGCCCACACCTCGGCGCTGATGGCGGCCTCGATGTAGGCGGCCCGGTCGGACGGCGGTGGCGCCAGCAGCGCCGCTCGGGCCTCCGGCGTGGGTACGCCGACGGCAGGGTTGCCCGTGCTCGACATGATCGACGTCAGACTTGCGATTCGGTCGGGATGCTCGATGGCCATCATCTGCACGATCATTCCGCCCATCGACATCCCGGCGATGTGCGCGCGCTCGACACCCAGGTGGTCGAGCAGGCCGATGCCGTCGGCCGCCATGTCCGACAACGTGTACGGGACCTCGGGGACCGGCTCGCCGGCGAGTATCGCCGCCAGCACCTTGGCGGGCTGCACCGCCCCGCTGAGCTTGCTCGACAATCCGACGTCGCGATTGTCGTAGCGCACGACGTGGAGCCCCTGTTCGACAAAGCGCTCACACACCCCCGCATCCCAGCCCGTGAGTTGCGATGTGTAACCACTGACCAAGAGCAGCGTCGGATGATCGTCATTGCCGAACGTCTCGTATTCGAGCTCGATTCCGGACGGCAGTACAGCACGGGGCATCGGGCGATCATGCCAGACGGCTCGGGCATCATCCGAAGCCGCAGCCTCGGATGATGCCCGGCCACGAATGGTCGCGCCGGTACGTTTTGCAACGTGACGAGCCACGGAGCAACCACCTTCCGGGTCCACGCACCCGGACGCGTGAATCTGATCGGCGAACACACCGACTACACCGGCGGCCTCGCGTTTCCGATGGCGATCGACCGCGGCATCACGCTCACCGCCACCGCCGAGCCCGGATGCATCCGTCTCACGTCCGGCGACGGACCCGGCACGCTCGATCTCCCACTTCCCTTCGAGGGTGACCCGTCGGCGATCGAGCCCCGTTGGGGTTCGTTCGTCGCCGGCATGGCCAAGCAACTCGGGGGCGCCACCGGATTCTGTGGACACCTCGTGTCCGACATCCCAGCCGGTGCGGGACTCTCGTCGAGCGCGGCGCTCGAGTGTGCGATCGGACGAGCGCTCGGGTTCGCGGGCACCCCGTTGGAGCTGGCCCAGATCGCCCGGCGCGCCGAGCACTCCGCCACCGGCGTTCCGACCGGGATCATGGATCAGTACTGCATCGCCGCTGGAACCGTGGGACATGCCACGCTGATCGACTGCCACGAACTCACGGTGGAGCAGGTGCCCGTCCCCGACGACGTCGACATCGTCGTGCGCTTCATCGCGCACCGGACGCTGCTCGGTTCCGCCTACTCCGACCGGGTCGCCGAATGCGCTCGGGCCGAGGCCGAGATCGGTCCGCTGCGAACCGCGACCCTCGGCCACGTCGCGACGATCGGCGACGACATCGTCCGCCGTCGGGCACGCCACGTGGTCAACGAGAATCGACGGGTCCGAGAGTTCGCCGAAGCCCTCCGGCACGCCGACTACCCCGAGCTCGGCCGGCTGATGGTCGCCGGACACGCCAGCCTGCGCGACGACTACGACGCGTCGACGCCGCAGATGGACGCAGCCGTCGACGAACTGAACGCGACCGGCGGTGTGTTCGGTGCCCGCATGACCGGCGGCGGCTTCGGCGGATGCCTCGTCGCGATCTGCGAACCCGGCGCCCTTCGTGACGGCTGGATCGTCAAGGCGTCGGCCGGGGCGCGAGTGCTCCCGCCAGACGGCTGAGCGCCCGCGGCGTCCGCACGCCCCACCAGAACAGGTCCTGTCCATCGATCTCGACGAGGTGCGCTCGCGGGACGGCATCGTGCAGTTCCGCGAGGTGCTGCGCTGCGAAGTCGTACGGTTCGCTCGGCACGACGACGAGGTCGGGACGTGAGGCGGCGATCGCGTCGAGCTCGACCGTCGGATACGCGGCGGGATCGGCGACCGGCACGAGGTCGACTCCGAGGTGGGCGAGGACGTCGGCACCGTAGGTTGCCGACGAGATCGTCATCCAGGGGCGCCGCCAGATCGGAACGAACGCGGTTCGGCGTCGGACTGGGTCGGCCGCTGGTGGCAGCGCCCCGAGTTCGTCGGGCACCGTGGCTCCGACTCGCGCAGCGAGGTCACGCACCACCGCGACGGCTCCGGCCAGATCGGTGACGTCGGAGACGAACACGTCGAGGCCGGCGGCGACGAGCGCGTCGTGGTCCTCGATGCGGTTCTCCTCGCGGTCCAGGACGACCAGATCGGGCGCGAGCGAGACGATCGCCTCGATGTCGGGGTTCTTGGTGCCACCGACCTGCTGGATCTGCGGCTGTTCGCAGAAGCGCGAACAGGCCACGACGTCGCCGCCGAGCGCGAGCAGCGTCTCGGTCGACGAGGGCACGAGGCTGACGATGCGCACGGTGGACGACCATGCACGGTGGACGGCTGCCCGATCATCGTCCGAGCAGCTTGTCCTTGTGCACTTGGAACTCTTCGATCGTGAGCGTGCCGCGCTCGAGCATCCCCTCCAGCTTCTCGAGCTGAGCAACGACGTCACCACCGGCGCCCGAACCTGCCAGCGCGAGTCGGCGCCGCTGGCTCTCCTCCATCTGAGCGTGGATCGCACGCTGCACCTTGGCCGGGCGACGCACGGCCGTGAAACGCTGCTTGCCGTCGTCTCCCCCGCACTCGATGATCAGGTCCCCGGCGCCGAACATCCGCTCGACGATGCCCTGGCTGAAGTGCACGGTGTGCACGCGTTCGAGCGGGATCTCGACGCCATGCTTGGCGATCACGCCGGCCCGGAAGATCAGTCGGTCGGTCGTGACGACGAAGTGCGTCGTCGCCCACTTCAGATACCGAAACACGAGCCAGACCGTCGATGCTGCGATGAGCACCAGCGACACCGCACTCAACGCCGTCCTCAGGGTGGTACCGGCATCGGTGGACGTGAGCGTGAGCACGCCAGCGACGATCGATGCAACCACCGCGCCGACTGGCTTCGAGTAGTACCACCAGTGTGGGTGCAGGTCGACAGCGACCTCCTCGTGCCGATTCAGCAGCCTCTGCGGGTACGGCATGGTCTCACGGTACTGCGACCTACGATGCCGACGTGGACGCCGATGCGCTGATCGCCGATCTGGATCCCGACCAGCGCGCCGCCGTCACCACGCCGTCCCAGCTGGTCGCTGTCGTCGCGGGCGCCGGGTCGGGCAAGACCAGGGTCCTGACACGGCGGATCGCTCATCGCATCGCACGGGGCGAGGCCGACGCCGACCACACGCTCGCTCTCACGTTCACGCGAGAAGCCGCTGGCGAGCTGCGTCGCCGACTGCTGCGACTCGGGCTCCGCGACCACGTCGAGGCCGGGACGTTCCACGCGGTGATGCTGCGGGTGCTCCGTCAACGCTGGGCCGACACCGACCGCAGCGGCAAGACGGTGTCGGGCGACCGCCGACGTCTGCTCCGCGATGCCCAGAAGCACGATGGATTCGCCGGTGGCTGGCAGGTGATGGACGCCGCCAACAACGAGATCTCCTGGGCGATGGCACGCGGCATCGGACCCGATCGATACCCATCGGCCGCACGTCGGGTGGGCCGTCGGCCCGCATCCGGCGTCGACGCCATCGCGCGCATCTTCGAGAGCTACGTCGGGCACAAACGCAGACGGGGCGTGATCGACTTCGATGACGTGCTGCTCGACGTGCTCGCAGAAGCCGAGCGCGACGCCGACTTCGCGGACGGGTTGCGGTGGCGGTTCCGACATCTGCTGGTCGACGAGGCTCAGGACCTCAACCCGGTGCAGCACCGCATCGTCGACCTGCTGCGCACCGGCCGCGACGACCTGTTCCTCGTCGGCGACCCGGCTCAGGCGGTGTACGGGTTCAATGGCGCCGACCCGTCGCTGCTCGTCGAGGTGGAAACGCGCTTTCCCGGCATCGAGGTGATCCGCCTCCCGGTCAACCATCGCTGCACGCCCCAGATCGTCGGTGCGGGCGCGCACGTACTGCGCGCCGGCGGGCAACCGGCCGACATTCGCTCGGCGCGGCGACGGGGGGCCGATGGTGACGCTGTCGGCAGTCACCGACGAGACCGCCGAGGCCGAGCTGGTCGCCGAGCGCGTCGCACGCGGCGACCCCAACCTGGTTCGTTCCGGCGGTATCGCGGTCCTGACACGCACCAACGCCCAGCTCACGGCATTCGAGACGGCCTTCGAGGCGCGCGGGGTCGCCGTGCGGCGACCCGCGACCGCAAGCGGATCACCGCTCGCGGCCGCCATCCGAGACGCGTCGGCCAACACCTCGCCGTCCGCGCTGCGCGCGTGGGCACACGACACGCTCGACGACATCGCCGCACTCGACACGGCTCGATCCAACCTGGAGCAGCTGGCGGTCACCCGCGCCGATCCGAGCCGCCCCTCACTCCGTTCGGGTGGCCCGCATGCATCGCAGACGCGAGAGGCGACTGCGTCGCTCCGCTTGGTCGAGGCCGAGCGTCGCGTTGCCACCTCGTTGCTCGAGTTCCTCCGCGATCAGCCGCGTGGCGATGGAGCCGAGTTCAGGTCGTGGATCGCGACGACGAACCCGTTCGACGACCGATCGACCGACGGCGTCGAACTCCTCACCTTCCACGGCTCGAAAGGTCGCGAATGGCACACCGTTTTCGTGACCGGGTTGGAGGCGAGTCTGATGCCGCACAAGTCGGCAACGACTGCAGAGGAACGGGCCGAGGAAGCTCGTCTGCTGTACGTCGCTGTGACCCGGGCAACCGACGAGCTGATCCTGACCCGCGCCGAACGACGCAGCGGATATGCCCGTCAACCGAGCCCGTTCATCGACGAACTCGTGCTCGACGAGCCCCCACCGATCCCGGTGCCGAAGGCGCTTCGCAGGGTCCGCGACGTCGACCCGACGCTGGAGCGACTGACCGCGTGGCGAGCGGAGTCGGCGATGCGGGCGCAGGTCGTGCCAACACAGTTGTTGACCGACCGTGATCTCGCTGTGATCGCATCCGCCAAACCGACGAGCGCCGAGGAACTCGATGCGGCCACGTCGATTGGGCTCCTCACCGCACGCCGACTCGCTCCCGAGATCCTCCCGCTCCTGATCCGCTGATCGGGCGCCGCCGGTCGACCACGACACCGCGTGATGACGTGCCACGCAGAGCGTTCATCTGGACACACGGTGTGTTGCTCCGGTAGTCTGAACGAGTGATGGTCACCTCCGTGCGGGCGGAGATGGACGCGAGTCAATGCGGCAACCACCCGGTTTCGGCGCAGCAGCGCTGATTGCGTTGTGCGTCGTCGAGATCGTGTCGCTGATCACGATCGTCGTCGCTGCGATCACCGCTCCGCTCGTGCCGGCCCCGGATGAACGGTCGGCGGCGGATCGCCCCGACGGCACGAAACGTCACCGACGGTCGTTCGATCGGTCATGCGTCGAACCGGAGCGGCTCGCGCGATAGCCACTCGCTCAGGCGGCGCTCCCGAGCGCCGACTTCTCGAGGACGTGCACTCCGCACGCCGAGCCGAGTCCGATCACGTGGGCGAGTCCGACCTTGGCACCTTCGATCTGTCGATCGCCGGCTTCGCCGCGAAGGTGATGGCAGACCTCCCAGATGTTCGCGATGCCGGTCGCTGAGATGGGGTGCCCCTTCGACTGCAGCCCACCCGAGACGTTGACCGGCGTCGTCCCGGTGCGCCACGGCGCTCCCGAATTGAAGAAGTCGGCGGCGCCACCCTCCTCGCACAGCATCAGGTTGTCGTAGTGGACGAGTTCGGCCGTGGCGAAGCAGTCGTGCAACTCGACCAGGTCGAGATCGGACGGCCCGACACCCGAGGTCTCGTACGCCTGGGTCGCAGCGTTGCGGGTGAGGGTGTTGACGTTCGGCAGCACCTGGCACGCCTCCTCGTACGGGTCCGACGTGAGCACCGACGCCGACACCTTCACCGCCCGCCGCTGCTGGTCGAGCGACAGCGTGCGGAGTTTCGAACCGCTGACGACGACGGCCGCGGCGGCGCCGTCACAGTTGGCCGAACACATCGGGCGGGTGTTGGGGTAGGCGATCATCATGTCGCCCATGATCTGCTCGAGCGACATCGCCTTGGTGTACGCGGCGAGCGGGTTGAGCGTGGAGTGCGAGTGGTTCTTCTCCGAGATCCGTGCGAACAACTCGGCGTCGACACCGCCGTACTTGTGGCCGTACTCGACGCCGATCTGGGCGAACAGCGCCGGCATCGTTGCGCTCCCGATGCGTCCGTCGACGCCGGTGACTGCACCGAGGCGACCCGACGGTTCCCATTCGTGCTTGTCGGGCTGCTTGGCGTCACTGCTGCCGAGGAGGCCCGCTCCTGCGAGCTTCTCCACACCGACGGCGATGCCCATGTCGCACTCCCCCGCCTTGATCGCCATGATGGTGGTGCGCAGCGCGGTGGCACCTGTGGCGCACGCGTTCGAGACGTTGTAGACGGGGATACCGGTCTGGCCGACCTGCTTCTGGAGTTGCTGGCCGATGCCGCCCGAACCCATCAGGTTGCCCGCGGCCAGGATCCCCATGTCGCCCATCGTGACGCCGCCGTCGGCGAGCGCGGCCATCATGGCTTCGGCGCCGAGGTCGACGACGTCCTTGTCGAAGTGCTTGCCGAACTTCGTCATGTTGATGCCGAGGATGAAGACCTCGTCGGATGCGCTCACGGTGTGCTCCTGTTCGATCGTGTCGTGCGATCGTCGATGGTGGTCGTGCGTTGATCGGGTGGTCGGGTCTGGTGCGGTTCAGTCGGCCGGCTCGAAGCCGTACCCGATTGCTTCGACGCCGTTGTCGTCCGTGCCGAGCGAGTACGTCGCGAGCCGAACCGTCATCCCGGTCGAGATGTTGGCCGGATCGGGCTCGACGTTGATGATGTTGCCCTTGACGCTCGTGCCGTCGCAGTCGACGACCGCAGCGACGAACGGCACCGGAATGCCGGGGGCGGCGAACGCGACGACGGTGAAGGCGGTGACCGTGCCCTCGGTCGCGATCGGCACCGTCGTGAACTCGGTCGCGAAGCAAGCGGCGCACGCGTTGCGCCGGTCGAAGAACCGGGCGCCGCAGGTTGAGCACTCGTGTGCCACCAGATGCGCTGCGCCGTCGTCGAGGACGAGATAGTCGACGTGTGGGACGGGTCCGTGCGTCGTGTCGGTGGTACTCATGTCGTCTCCGACGTTACGACAACATCGCTGTTGCGCTGCGATTGAGCCCGACGCGTGCGGCTCTGCTTGCATCGGGGCATGACGCCGTTCGACACCGGGCCGATTCTGCCGCCGCCGCCTGAGGGTGCGGTCGAGATCCTCCACGACCGCGAGTACCGCGTCGAGGCGTTCCGACTCGCCGCCGACCGGCTGCTCCTGCAGGGCGCCGTGCGCGACCAGAAGCCGCCGGGTCTGTACCTGCGCGAGGACCCCGACCCGCTGACCGTGCACCACATGCAGTTGGCGATCGAGCTCGCGTTTCCCCGACTCGAGATCGTGGCGGCAACCGCCCTGTTCGAATCGCATCCCCAGGACCAGTGCCCGTCGATCGCGCAGCACTACGACAAGTTGGTCGGGTTGTCGATCGGGCGCGGCTTCACCAAGCAGGTGGGCGAGTTGTTCGGCGGACCGCGCGGCTGCACCCACGTGACCGCCTTGATCAACGCGATGGCGCCCGTGGCGATGCAGTGCTTCTGGTCGATGCGCGCCGCCGAGGCCAAGCTCTCGGGCGAACCGCAGAGCATGTTCGACCGCGAGCAGACCGACGACGGCATGTGGAAGGGCATCGTCAACACCTGCCACATCTGGGACGAGAACGGTCCAGCCGTCGCCGACCGGCTCGCCGGCGCCCCGATGACGATCCCCGTCTTCCTCCGCAGCCGCCTCGAGCAGCTCGGCATCACCTCCGGCGAGTAGCCCGGTTCCCGGCACAGCCCAGGTCCTACACTCGGCCACGATGACCACCGAGGCGACTGCGTGACCGAATGATCGGACGCTCCCCCGACCACGACTACGACGCGATCGTCATCGGCGCCGGTGTCATCGGCAGTGCCGTGTCCCTCGAGTTGGCCCGGCGCGGCTGGCGCACGCTGACCGTCGACACGCTCCCGACGGCGGGCTACGGCTCGACCAGCGCGTCGAGTGCGATCATCCGGTTCAGCTATTCGACCGCTGCCGGCGTGGCGATGGCGTACGAGGGTCTCCAGTACTGGCTGGACTGGCCCGAGTACATCGGCGACGTCGGCGATCACCCGCTGGCCGAATACGTCAACCAGCCGATGCTGCTCCCGAAGACACCGGGCGGACATCACGAGACCGTGGTTCCCCTCTTCGACGAGTTGGGGGTCCGCTACGAGGACCTGGACGCCGAGGAGACCGCCGCTCGATTCCCGCTCGTCGACCTCAGGATCTTCGGTCCTCCCGCCCGCCTCGACGATGTCGACCATCCGTTCTGGGGTGAACCCGAGGCACTGCATGACGGTGTGATCGTGATGCCCGAAGCCGGCTACATCTCCGATCCGCAGCTGTCCGCCCAGAACCTGGCGACAGCAGCGGTCGCTGCAGGCGCCGAGTTCCGCTTCAGGACCGAGGTGGCGTCGATCGAACGGTCCGGCGGGCGCGTCACAGGCGTGACGACCTCCGGCGGGGAGCACATCACGAGCCCGGTCGTCGTCAACGTTGCCGGGCCGCACGCTCGAATCGTCAACGAGATGGCGGGTGTTCTCGACTCGATGAATCGAACCTCGCGAGCGCTTCGACGTGAGGTGTACATCGTTCCCGCACCGCCGGGGAGCGACTTCGACACGACCGGGTTCAGCATGGGCGACGGCGACACGGGTGTCTACTTCCGCGGCGAGCGCGGCAACAACATCCTGATCGGCAACGCCGAGCCCGAATGTGACGAGCTCGAGTGGGTCGATGACCCCGACTCGGTCGACGACATCCTGAGCGACGACGGCTTCGAACTCCATGCGTTGCGTACGGCACGCCGCGTGAAGGGCACGCCGATCCCACTGCAGAAGTCCGGCCTCGTCTCGATGTACGACGCCACTCCCGACTGGACGCCGATCTACGACCGCAGCGATCTCGATGGGTTCTACATCGCCTGCGGCACGAGCGGCAACCAGTTCAAGAATGCACCGATTGCAGGGCACCTGATGGCCGAGTTGATCACGACGGTCGAGGCCGGTCACGACCACGACGCCGACCCACTCGTGATCACCGGGAAGTACACGGGCCTGCCGATCGACGTGGGCACCTTCACCCGTCACCGGGTTGTCCCCGATGACACCCACATGAACGTCTTCGGCTGAGCCGACATCCGATCGGTCAAGGTCACGGCACCCGTTGCCGATGAGACCACATGGCGTTTCGCCCACTGCTCGGTCTGACGTTGGTGTCACTCGCCCTCGCAGCAGTGTCGTGCGGGACCCCGCCACCGCCCGTCGCACGAGAGTCGGCATCGATCAGCGAAACCCTCCCACCGGTCGACGAGGCGACGACGTTGCCGCCGGCTACCGAACTGCGTTTGTCGGTCGACGAGGCGCTGTTGCAGGGTGACGATGCTCCCGCGCCGTGGGACATGCGAAACCGCAACGTCGAGGCATTCGCCCACGACATCGGCCCCAACCAGACCGACTGCGACCCGTACTGGGAGTACGAGCGCATCGGGCGGCTCGAGGGCGGCGAGACGATGTGGTGGCGAGAGGGTGGCAACTTGAACAACATGGTGCGGCGCGAGGGCCAACCGGGGCAGGCGGCCGCGCTGATGCGAGTCTTCGCCGACCTACCGCAGACCTGTGGGGTGACCTCGTGGAGCGAAGGCGACTCGTTCACCATCGAGCCCCTCGATCTGTCCGACGTTCCGGGAACCGATGGGATCGTCGCGCTGTCGATCGACCACGTCCGTACCGACGAGGTGCTGTGGTTGGCATTCGCTCAGCGCGCAGACCTGATCAGCGAACTCCGAGTGACGATGTGGCCCGAGTCCGAGTCGGGTCGGATCCCGTCGTTCTCCCGGGTCGACTTCGCAACCGTCGCCGCAACCATGTCCGAACGGCTTGCGCTCGCCGGGGAACACGTTGCCGCCCCGCCGACGACCAGCACCGTTCCTGGAGAGCGCCCCGACGAGATCACACCGACGCTGCCAACCGAGTGGCTCGACGAGGTGCCGGAATTCGAGCCGTTGCCACCCCAGTTGACGATCCCTCCGATCGACGTCTCGCCGACCACCTCGGATCCGCTGGAGCCCCTCGCCGCTGCGCTCCTGCTCCCCGACGAACTCCCCGACGGGTGGACCGCCGAACGAGCGGAGGTCTACGACGACGGCGACGGCGACGGCGGCGACGACGCGCTCGCCGGGTGTCCGGAGTCGAGCATCATCGTCGAACTCGACCGACGGTTCGAGTACAGCACCGAACTGAGCACGGTCGAGGCGACGACATGGCAGAGCGACGGGATGCAGTTCATCGCCGCACTCTCGGGCGGTGGCGACGGTGCCGAGATCATCAACTCGTTCCTCGGCCTGGACGGCTGCGAGGGCAGCGACGAGTACGCGAGGTACCTGCTGGCTGCAGCGGCTGTCGAGGTGCGCGGCGCCGATGCCTCCGTCCTGGTGCATGTCGACCAGACGGTGACCGCCGATCCGACGGGAGACACGAACGGCGAGCCCGAGACGCAACGCTACGTGTTGGCACTCGCCACCGTCGGGACGACGCTGACGGCATTCTCGCTGCCTGCTGAAGCGCCGGAGCGCGACTTCCTCCAACGCGCGGTCGACAAGATCCTCGCAACGGGTCCGTCCTGAACCCACCGCACACGGCGCCGAGCGGTCAGAGCGTTTCGGACACGCTGACCAGCCGGTCGATGTCGTGCACCGTGATCTGACTGCGGCCGGTCTCGACAACCCCGTGGCGCCGGAACTCGCCGAGCGCCCGACACACCGACTCGCGAGACGTTCCGATCCAGCCGGCCAGGTCGCTCTGGGTGATGTCGAGCACGATGCCGGCCGACGCAGCGTCGGCGTGATGTCGCTTTCGAAGTGCGGCCAGCTCGGCCAGTTTGTTGCCCGTCCGCATTCCTGCGCTTTCGGAGTTGCGCGCGAGCAGGCGAAGGCTGGTCGCCTGCAATTGCTCGGCAAGGCCGCGCAGCACGGCGAACGCGACGCCGCCCTCCTGTGCGAGCTCGTCGAGAAACCGGTCACCGGGCATGTGCGCCACGACGCAGGCATCCGCTGCCGTTGCCGACGCGACTCGCGGTCGCCGCGTGATCGCCGACAGCTCACCGAACTGCTCGCCAGGCTGCTTGAAGCCGATGAGGATCTCGCGGCCCGACTCGGCGGTGACGAACAGCCGCACTCTTCCTCGCACGCAGCTGTACACGCTCGTCGAGCGATCGCCCTCGAGGAAGAGCGGAGCGCCGGCGCGCAGCGATGAGTGTCGGCCCCGAGCCGAGATGAACTCGCCCACGGTCACGGCGTCCACCGATGTCGACATCTGCCCTCCTCTGTCACCGCAACGACTCCGCTGCGGTGGGATCCACGTCATAGTGCCATGTGGCACGGGGGTGCACGAACACATTCGGCAGTTCTGTTGTCACCAGGGACCTCGACATCCGGCGAATTCGCCGACATCGGCCCCGATCCCTCCCCGTGGGTTGGCACCCGCGATTCACCGAACACCACAACTAGGGCCGAAGGACCCCTTGCGCTCCGACCCCGGGAGTGCGATCATCGCAGTGGGCCCGTGAGACGTCAACCAGGGATCCAGCGCCGGGGCCTCGTGCACCGGTCGACTGATTCAAGCCCTTCCCCGCAACGGGAACGACAGCTCACGGGCCCGACCGCGCGCCGGGCTCCGACTCTGCTGCGTCCGCCCCCCACGCCTACCATCGCTCGGGTCTGGTGGGTTGGCCGCCGGCTCGTGAACGAACGGGGATGCACATGAAATTCGGACTGGCGTTCGCGAGCAGCATCGCGCAGGAGCACGAGGACTCGCTCGAAGTGTGTCGGCGGGCAGCCTCGGCCGGGTTCGAGTCGCTGTGGGGTGGCGAGCACGTCATCATGCCGACGTCGATCGAGTCGTCCTATCCCTACACGGCCGACGGCAAGATTCCCGCCGAGCCCGAAACGCCGATTCCCGACCCGCTGATCTGGTTGGCGTTCGCTGCCGCGGCCGCACCTGGGCTGCGGCTCGGCACGTGCATCCTGATCGTCCCCCAGCGCAATCCACTGATCCTGGCGAAGGAACTGGCGACGCTCGACCGGCTGTCGGGCGGACGCGTCGAGCTCGGGCTCGGCGTCGGCTGGATGAAAGAAGAGTTCGATGCGCTCGGTGTCCCGTGGGAGCGACGGGGCGCCCGCAACGACGAATACATCGAAGCGATGCGTGCGCTGTGGGCCGGACCCCACGCCGAATTCCACGGCGAGTTCGTCGACTTCCCGGCGGTGACCTGCAGCCCACGCCCCATTCAGGAGCGGATCCCCGTTCTGGTGGGCGGCGACTCCGAAGCAGCCATCTCGCGCGCCGTGCGCCTCGCCGACGGCTACTTCCCCGGCGAGGGCGACATCGACCGGCTCACTGCGCTCATCGAGCGGCTCCGGGTGGCCTCCGAAAAGGCGGGACGGGATCCCGCCGACATCGAGGTCAATGCGATGTTCGGCGCCCAGATGACCGATCCGGTCGCAGGCGTCGAGCAGCTCCGTGAAGCCGGCGTCGGCCGGGTCATGGTGCCCGCGTTCTTCTTCGCCGGCCCCGGTGGTCTGGACCGGCTGTCGGCGTTCGGCGACGACGTCATCGCCACGGCCGATTGACCGGGCCCACGGCAACGGCGACACCGATTTTCAGCACACGTCAGATCGTCGACGACGGTCTTTTCGACCAGATGAGGAGACATCCATGAACAGCTTCGACCTGAGCGGCAAGTCCGCGGTCGTGACCGGCGGCGGCCAGGGCATCGGCGAGGGAATTGCCAAGAACCTCGCTGCAGCAGGCGCGTCGGTGATCGTCGCAGCCCGCCACGTCGATCGCATCGAGCGCGTCGCGAGCGAGATCAACGCTGCCGGCGGCACCGCCGTCGCGCTCGCGACCGACGTGACCGACACCACGGCCGTCGAGGCGCTCGCCGACGCCGCGGTCGCACAGTTCGGCGGCCTGCACGTCTGGGTCAACAACGCCGGCGGATCACCCGTCCGATCCTCACTCAGCGACATCGGCGACGACGAATGGGAGGCGTGCCTCCGATTGAACCTCACCGCGGTGTGGAAAGGGTCGGTCATCGCGTTCGCGCGGATGGAGTCGGGAGCGATCATCAACATCACGTCGCCCGCTGGTGAGGTCGCCGTGCCCGGCAGCGGTCACTACGGCGCAGCGAAAGCGGGCGTGAACTCGCTGACCAAGACGCTGTCGCTCGAGTTCGCCCCGAACGTCCGGGTGAACGGCATCGCGCCCGGGTACGTCCCCACCGAGGTGATGATGACCGCGCTCGACACCGACGAGCAGCAACTCGAGAACATGGCCGAGAAGCGGATCCCGCTCAAGCGACTCGGCACACCGGACGACATGGGTTCGACCGCTGTCTATCTGGCGAGCGACGCCGGCAGCTGGGTCACCGGCCAGACCATCAAGGTCGCCGGAGGCATGTGATCGCCGACGCACTCGATACCGCCCACTAGCGTTCCGTTCATGACGCAGGAAATGGACGTTCAATCCGGTCCGATGGCGCTGCTGGTCGCACGCGAGTGGCCTGCGATCATGGCCGTCGGCGTGTTCACCGTGGCACTCGGCGCGGCGGTGCTCGCCTGGCCGAGCGAAACCCTCACCGTGCTGGCCGTGCTGCTCGGGGTCCAGTTGCTCGTCTTCGGCCTCTTCCGCCTCGTCGGCGCATTCGCCGACAACGTGGCCTCACCGGGATTCGTCGGGTTCGTCGGAATTCTCGGGATCGTCGCCGGCGTCATCGTGCTGCGCAAGCCCTTCGAGACAGTTGCTGTGTTCGCCACGATCCTGGGCGCCGTCTGGATCGTGTCGGGTGTGATCGACGTGATCGATGCCATCGCCAACAAGTACGTCGATGGTCGCGGCTGGTTGGCGCTCGCCGGCATCGTCTCGATCGCAGCCGGAGCGGTGATCGTGGCGTGGCCCGCACCGACCGTGACCGTGGTGGCATGGATCGCCGGATTCCAGCTGCTGGTGGTCGGCCTCTTCATCTGCGCCAACGCGTTCACACTCCGACGCCTGTCCAAGGGATGAGCGCCACCGACCACCATTCGAGCGCCGACGATCTCGTGGCGTTCCGGCACGACATCGAGCAGCGGTTCGCCGTCCCACCGGTGGCGTACTCCGCGAACGGACGCACCATCGACATCAACGGGCCCCTCACGCTCGGGCTGCGCGTCGGTGGGTTCGGGGTCGTCGAGCGCACCCGGCACGGTGATCAGGTCGTGGTCAACGTTCGTTCCCTGACGCTCGACGAACGGATCGGTCCCCGGATCGGCTTCGCCGATGAGGCCCTCGAGTCGGGCATCGGACTCCCGGGGACGAGTATCGACGTCCGCCTGCGCGGCGTGGCCGGCGAGGCGGCGGTGTTGGGCCGAATGACGGGTACGACCTTCGTTCCGACGACGGCCGTGGAACCGTTCGGCGAAGAGATGATCCGCCCGGCAACGCCTGACGAAGTCGCCGCCGTGTTCGACGCCCTGGACGGCTCGGTGCCGACCATCGAGGTCGGACACCTCCGAGACTTCCCCGAGCTCCCGGCACGACTGCGATCCAAAGGATTCTCCCGTCACACGTTCATGTGCGGTCAATCCGGATCTGGCAAGACCTACACCACGGGCGTGTTGTTCGAGCGGCTGCTCGCCGGGTCCACGTTGCCGGTCATCGTGCTCGACCCCAACAGCGACCACGTCCATCTCGGAGCGCTCGCCGACCCCGACGATCACGGACCCGCCGCCGAGCGCTACCGAGCGGTCGCCGACGAAGTCGCCACGGTGCGTGCACGCGGGCATGCCGGGACCAACACGTTGTGCATCGACTTCAGCGACCTCGATCCGCACGTGCGCGCCGCGCTCCTCCAGCTCGAGCCCATCGTCGACCTCGACCTCTTTGCCGCACTCACGCAGATCACCGATGAGCTCCTCGAGCCGTACTCGGTGGGCGACGTCGCCTCAGCCGCAGCGACCCAGGCACACACCGCTCCGCTCGCGCGACGGATCGCCAACCTCGGACTCGCCGAGTGGGGACTGTGGCGCCGGGAGGGGGAGCAGTCGGCGGCAACAGCGGGAATCCGTGGACGCCGATTCGTCGTCGTCGACACGGGCAGCCTCGCGACGCCCACCGAGCGAACGGTGCTGGCACTGGCGATCCTCGGCAACCGGTGGCGCGCGCGGCGCGAACGACAGCCGATGCTGCTGGCCATCGACGAAGCGCACAACGTGCTGCCCGCCGCCACCGACGACCCGCTGCTGCAGTCGGCCGTCGACGTCGGCACACTGATCGCCGGAGAGGGCCGCAAGTTCGGGATCCATCTCTTCATCGCGTCACAGCGCCCGGCCAAAGTGCATCCGAACGTGTTGTCACAATGTGACAACCTGGTGCTGATGCGCATGAACGGCGCGCACGACATCGACGACCTGGAATCGGCCTTCTCCCATGTTCCGCCGCGACTCCTGCGCGAAGCGCTCTCGTTCGGCCTCGGCCAGGCACTCATCGCCGGCCCACTCGCCCCGCTCCCACTGATCGCCCAGATCGGCACCCGTCTCACCCCCGAGGGCGGCGCGGACGTCCCGACCGCATGGACGGCCGCGCCCAGCATCGAGTGACCTCGGAACTGCCCGGCTGGCCGCGTCGTCAGTGGCGGAACTTGCCGCCGCGGATGCGTTCGGCTTCCATCAGTTCCACCTCGAGCGCACCGGAGACGACAATCTCGGAATCGGGTACGTAGTCGAGATCCGGGTTGCGGCCCGCATAGTCGACGGCGTCGAGCATCACCCTCATCGCGTTCAGGCGTGCACGGTGCTTGTTCCGGGATCGGATGACGGTCCACGGCGTGCCGTTGGTGTGGGTCCGGCGCAGCATCTCGTACTTGCGTTCGGTGAACTCGTCCCACAGCTCCTGGGCTTGGACGTCGACCTCGCTCAACTTCCACTGGCGCAAGGGATCGTGGCGCCGTCGATCGAACCGGCGCTGCTGCTCCTCCTTGGTCACCGAGAAGTAGAGCTTGACGAGGATGGTTCCCTGACGGGACAGGTCCTTCTCGAAGCCGACCACGCCACGCAGGAAGTCCTCGTGCTCCTTGTCGGTACAGAAGCCGAAGACGGGCTCGACCATCGCCCGGTTGTACCAACTGCGATCGAACAGCACCATCTCCCCTGCTCGAGGGAACTGGGTGACGTACTTCTGAAGGAACCACTGGCCCCGTTGCTCGTCGGTCGGCTTGCCGAGTGCCACCACCCGATAGTGCTTCTCGTTCATGTAGCGGGTGACCCGCCGAATCGTGCCGCCCTTGCCCGCAGCATCCCGACCTTCGAAGATGACGATCATCTTCTGACCGGTGGTCTCGAGATGCTTCTGGAGCTTGAGCAACTCGACCTGGTAGGCCTCCAACTCCTGCTCACGGCGATACCGCTCCCGGAGCTTCTTCGCCGACTTCTCCCTCGGCGGTTGCCCATCCGGTGCCCCACCGTTCGAACCGACAACGTCGTCGACGACATCGGCGGGCGGGTCCCACGACACCGTGACGGTCGGCGCCGGCTCCTCCGGTGCGGCGGTGTCGGCGTGGACTCTCGACTCGTCAACCATCGTTCCACAATGGTGAGTGCGACGCCGGAAGGCTAGGGCCGAACGGCCCGCCGCGCGGTCGAACGAGGTGAGCCAAGTGTCTCCCCACCGCGACGTCGCCCCGCCCCCGCCAGGCCATAGCTTCGCCTCGATGATTTCCGCCAACGACACCGCGAGCCGGCGATGCACAACCTGACCACCCTCGTCGAACTGGGACTGCTCGTCCCGGCCGCACTCACGCTGGCCTGGGCCGCCCGGCAGCTGATTCGGGCATTCACCCGACGGGCCGTTCGCCGTGCGCAGGAACGCCCTGGCACCTGGCGGGGCCGACTCCGTCGGCTCAACGACCTCGAGAACGAGGTCGAGGTCCGCAAGCGCCAGCGGGCCGATGCCGCCGCTCGAATGCTCGGCCACTTCGTCTCCGCGGTGATCCTGGTCGGCGCCGTGCTGCTCGGTCTCCAGGTCGTGGGAGTCGACCCCGTGTACGCGATCTCGAGCGCGGGCTTCATCGGACTGGCGATCGCTCTGTCGGGCCAGGAGATCATCAAGAACCTGCTCGCCGGCACGATGGCCATCCTGGAGGATCGGTATGCGGTGGGCGATCAGGTGGCGATCACGATGGGCAGCAACGAGGTCACGGGCACCATCGACCTCATGGGCCCGGCCTCGATCCGGCTGCGCACCGAAGCCGGCGCGACCTGGCACGCCGGGCACTCGGCAATCGACAGCGTGACGAACTTCTCCCAGCTGGCAGCGAGCTCCGAGATCGCGATCCCGACGTCGGAGTGGAGCGATGTCGAAGACGACGCGTCGCGCCGTCTGACGACGGCGTCGAACGACGTCGGCCTGACCGGCGTGATCTTCCTCCCCGACCTGTCCACGCAGGAGCATCCCGCCGGTGTCACGACGGTCACGGTGCGCAGCAACCGACCGCTGAGCGCCGACCAGAAGCAGCTCGTACGGGACCGACTGGGGAGCGAAACCGCCTGACCCGCCCCGCTGCGGGACCATCGCTGCTCCCGGCAAGGTGGAGTAGGATTCGACCATGTCTGCGTCGCAACTCGAACTGATGCCGGGAGAGAAGATGGTGCTCTCCGGGAACCCACACTGGTGGTACTTCTGGAAGCAGGTCGCCGCCGGCGTCGGCGTACTCGCGCTGCTGTTGTTGTGGCGTGTCGTCGATTCGGATTGGGACATCGGATGGTTGGCCGGTGCGCTGCTGTGGCTCGCACTGATCGCCTTCGTCGTGTGGCTTGCGAACACGGCGTACGAGTTCGTGCAGTGGCGCACGACCCGTTTCGCGGTGACCGACCAGCGCGTCGCCTACCAGAGTGGTGTGATCCGGCGCGCGGGTGTGTCGATTCCGCTCAACCGGATCAACAACGTCAACTTCGAACAGTCGCTGGTGGCGCGGATGCTCAACAACGGCATCGTGACGATCGAGTCGGCTGGCGAGACTGGTGACTCGGTGTTCGAGAACATCCCTGACCCCGAGCGTGTCCGGACGGTGATCTTCGGGCAGATGCAGGCCGACGAACAGGCCGATTCGCATCGCGACGCCGCTGCGATCCGCGAGGCGTTCCAGGGTCAGTCACTCGCCGGCTCGACGGGCCCGACGGCGCAGTCGCGCCTCGCCGAACTCGAAGAGCTGCATCGTCGCGGCCTGGTCTCCGACGAAGAGTTCGAGATCAAGCGCCGCCAGATCGTCGAAGAACTCTGATCCCCGGCCGTCGGGTCAGCCGTGGCGACGGTTGGCGACGTCCTTGCGGTGCTCCCGGCGAATCTGGGTGGCCAGTTTGTCACTGGTCTTGTCGACCGCAATCGCTGCGTTCCAGTCGACATCGGATGCATCGAAGCGGTGACCCGACCCCCACAGCTGAGCGTGGATCTTGGTCTGTTCGTCCTTGCCGCCCTCCCACGACACGATGACGTGACCGTTCTGGAGGGAATCCATGTGCTCGTCGAGCGCTCCGATCCTGGCATCGATCTCGTCCCTCAGCCCGTCGTCGAGTTCGTAGCCCTGCCCGTCGATCTTCAGTTCGATCATTGCGTCCTCTCGTGGATCTGATCTCGGTGTTCGACTGTCGAGACACCGGTTGTGTCATGGATTGTACTGTTCGACGAGTGAGGTCTCCTGAGGCTTTCGACCCTGGTTGGCGCGACCACACCCGGCCACACGCGGTCGCGTCGATGCTGCGTGGTCGACGGGCGACGATTGAATCAGGCCCCGTGACCGCCTCCCGCCTGCTGACCGTTCCGTTCGTGCTGTTGCTTGCCGCTGCGACCTCGTGCAGCGGTGCGGACGACGACGCCTCCGCGCCGGCCACCACCACCACCGCAGACTCGGTCGTGGACTCACGGGCGCAGGACGCCGAGCCTCCTGTCACCGACACCGCCTGCGAGGGCGACGAGCCACCGTCGGGATCGAGGGCCGACTTCCGGGAGTTGTACTGCTCGCAGATCGCCGAGGTGGAGGACCTGTACGGGATCCTCGACCTTCCCGTCGCCACGGCGACGCAGCTCGAGCTGTTGCGGGTGAGCGTCTGCGCGCCCGATGCCCAGATCCCCGATCGCGATCAGAGTGAGTTGTCGTTCGGGTCGTTCATCCGCGGATCAGCCGAGCAGAACCCCACACTGGGCGAACGCTGGCTCGGGGCCGGGGTGCTCGACGTCTTCGAACGAACCGACAACGACGATGGCACGTTCGTCGTCGACCTCGAGTTCGACGATGAGACGATCGGGCGGCTCGCCGATGCCGAACAGGGCCTGTTCGAGGCCGTGGTCGCCGAGCCTGCCGTGTATTGCGACACCTGACCTCCTCCGCCGCAGCGCGAGGACATGCCGTCGGGCGGCGGGCGCATTGTTCAGTCGAAGCTGCCGTGCCGGCCTTCGCCACTCGCGAATCGTGCGGCGCCCGCCAGGGTTTCGCCGGATCGGATCGTGGCCATCCCGAGTTCCATCTCATGATGGAGCGCCTCGCCGATCGACCGACCGCGCTGGTCGAACATCGACGTTCGGTCGCTGCGCAGGCACAGCTGCGGGAACGCGGCGACCTGTCGGGCGAGTCCGAGCGCATCCTCCAGCGCATGTCCGGGTTCGGCGAGTCGGTTGACGAGTCCCATGGAAGCAGCCTCGGGTGCCGGCACGCCGCGTCCGGTGAGGATCATGTCGCTCGCGTGCGACTCGCCGACGAGGCGGGGAAGGCGGATCGTGCCGCCGTCGATGAGCGGCACGCCCCAACGACGGCAGTACACGCCGAAGACGGCGTCACCGGCGGCGACGCGCAGGTCGGTCCAGCAGGCGAGTTCGAGGCCGCCGGCAACCGCGTGACCTTCCACCGCGGCAATCACGGGCTTGGTCAGCTGGAGCCGCGTCGGACCCATCGGACCGAGCGAACCCACGATGTCATTGGACGACTCCGATCCGACATGGTTGCCGTTGCCTGATGCGACCGCGCCGAGATCGGCACCCGAGCAGAACGTCCCGTCGGCCCCGGTCAGGACCGCGACCGACAGCGTGTCGTCACGATCGAACGCGGTGAACGCGTCGTAGAGCAGCCGTGCGGTCGGTCCGTCGACCGCGTTGCGAACGCGGGGACGGTTGATCGTCACGATCAGTACGTCGTCGATGGTGTCGGTCAGCAACTCGGATGCCGCGGTCATGGTGTCTCACCTCGGGCACCATCGTCGCGGATCGGCCCCGGGACGGCGTGATCGCCGACCGCGTCGACCCCCGCCCCCACTCCACCACACTCCGGATCCTCAGAGCAGGAGCGCCCAACTCGCGGCGTAGACGAGTAGCAGGATCGCGCCGCCACTCCGACCCAGTTCCGCACCCCGGCCGAGGAGGAGCGCAACCACGCCGGCAGCACCGGCGGTCACGAGCGCAGCGGTCAGGGCCAGGTTCCCGTCGATGACGGTCGGAAAGAGGAGCGGACCGATCGAGATCGACAACGTCGCGTCGGCGAACGACGACCCGAGGATGTCACCGATGGCGAGCGCTCCCTCACCCCGCCGGAGCGCCGTGAACGCAACGATCGCTTCGGGGAGCGACGTGCCGATCGACGCTCCGAAGAACGCAACGATGAAGGCGGGAACCCCCCAGATCTCAGCCAGCTCGATGATGCCGCTCACCGCCAGAGTCGCGCCGGCACCGATGGCGACGATCGCGATCAGGAGTTGCCCCAGGACGAGCCCTCGATTGCCGACCGGTTCGACGAGGCTGAGTTGCGGGTCGGTTCGGGTTTCGCTGAACACCAGGCGCGACCCGCCGAGCCACACCGCGATCAGCAGGATCGCGTCGACTCTGCCCAGGTGATCGTCGAGTACCAGCACGGCAACGCCGAGCAGCGCCGCTGCGGTCAGCCACGCTGTCGTCTGCTGCCCCCTGAGCAGACGCGAGCCACGATTGCCGAGCGGTATGGCGCATCCGACGAACGGGAGGATGCCGAGGACGAGCGTGAGTTGGGTGATCGCCGAGCCGATCGAGTCCCCCACGTTCACGTCGCCGTTGTCGGTGTAGGACGCCACGATCGAGTTCGCGATCTCCGGGAGATCGGTCCCCAGCGCAAGCAGCGTCATGCCGACGAAGAACGGGGGCAGTCGTGTGCCCACGGTGAGTTTGGTCGCGTCGGAGACAGCCGACTCGCTCCCGATCACCGTGACGGCAAGACCGACGACGACCGCGCCGAGCCACAACAGGGTGGTCATGAGTTTCTCGCCACGTTGAGGCCAATCAGAAGGGACACACGAACCTCGAGCGCACCCGGGGGCACGACCGCGATTGGTGGGTGTCCTGTTCGGAGTTGTCGAGACGGTCGATCCGCCTCCTGCCCCTCGATGGTCTCAGGTCCCGGCCGCATCGGGAAGTGGCTTTGGACCTTGCCGACGAGGGTCGCCTCGGGCCTGACGACGAGGTGCATCCGGTCTAGCTGAAGTGTTTCGGCCGGATGGTCAGGACGGGACAGGGGGCACGACGGACGAAGCCTGACGCGGTGCTCCCCAGGACGAATCGTGACGTTCGCGAGCGTCCGCGTGTGCTCGTCACGATCATCGACGCCCCGATCGACGCTGCGTGGTCGGCCACCACTCCTTCGGTGTCACGGCCGTACAGCACGTTCGGCTCCGCCGACCAGCCCGACAGCGTGCTGAAGCGTCCGGCGAGCGAGGCGACATACGCTCAACTCGTCGGGGTCGGTCGACCGCTCGTCGCCGGGTGGGAGGACGTGCACCACCCGGGCTGCCACGCCGAGTTCGAGGCTCCACGCTGCCGCGATCGGAATCGCAGCTTCGGAGGTGTCGGAACCGTCGACGGTCACGATGATCGGGCCGGTGAAGTCGGGGACTCCCGCCTGAGGTCCGACGATCACGATCGGTCCGTCGACGCACCGGAGCAGGTCCTCGGCAACGCTGCCCAGCAGCGCGGCCGACCGGCCCTGTCCACGCGACGCCATCACGACCGTGGGCGAGGGCCGAGTCGCGACCATGTCACACATGGCCGCAGCCACGTTGCCGGCGGCGAGCTCGACCGTGCACGTGACCTCGACGTCACCGACCGCCCGTTCGCGGAGACCCGCGGCAAGCCGTTGCTCCGCATGCTGCATCTCGCCCTGATCGAACACGACTTCGACGATCTCGATGTGCCCCGAGCAATGCCGGGCGAGTTCGAGCGCCACGTCGACGACACGCCACGACTCCGCTGATCCGTCGACTGGGACAATGAGGTGTTGCACCGAAGCCATCTCCTTTCGGCCCGCTGCGCGGGCTGACGTGGACGAACCTCATCGTAGGTGACCCCACTCCGCGGCGACGGGGCCGAACGGCTCTTGCCGGCCGGACCGAGTTCGCCGACGTCGTCGCCGGCGTTCGATGGTCCCGTCGCTCCCGATCTACGATCAGCACGTCATCACAGGGGCGAGCGGGCCTCGGACGACGGGAGGTAGCCACATGACAGGTTCGCTCACCGACGAGCACGTCGCCTCGTTCACACGCGACGGCTTCCTGTTTCCCATTCGTGTTGCAGACGCCGAGCGAGTTGCAGGATGGAGGTCCGAGATCGAAGCCCTCGAAGACCGCTGGCGCGATGAACCCACCTTGCCCCGACCGTTCATCGACTATGCCCGCGCCAACTTCCACATCGTCAGCTCGGCTGCTGCGCGCATCGCTCACGACGCCGCCATCCTCGACGCTGTCGAGTCGATCATCGGCCCCGACATCCTCTGTTGGATGACCGAACTCATCGTCAAGGAGCCACACAGCTCGAAGGTGCTGACGATGCATCAGGATCTGACCTACTGGGGCCTCGACGGCTCCAACAGCCTCGTCAGTGCGTGGGTTGCCTTGTCGGACGCGTGCGCCGAGAACGGTGCGATGCAGTTCGTACCCGGCAGCCACCTCGGTGGACAGGTCGACCACCGTGACACGTTTGGCGAGCACAACTTGCTGTCCCGGGGGCAGGAGATCGTCGTCGACGTCGGCCCCGCCCAGGCGGTCGACGTCGAGCTACGCGCCGGGGAGATGTCGCTGCACCACGGCCACCTGTTCCACGGGTCGGGACCCAACACGACCGACCGGCGACGGGTCGCCCTCGTCTTCCGATACATGTCCCCCGCCGTCCGCCAGGCTGTCGGCCTCGAAGACTTCGCCATGACCGTGCGCGGCGCGAACCGTTCGCGGCACCTGACCTCGACGGCGGTGCCCTTCGGAGATTTCACACCGACGTCGCTCGATCTCCACGCGCTCGTCACCGCTGCCCAGCAGCGTGCACTCGCTGCGGGCACCACACACCAGCTCAGCTATCTCCGCTGAGGCGGATGCCGTCGGGGCTGCCTGTTGGTGCTACCGGCCCGCCACCCACGGTCAGCGTTCGCTCGCGACGGCGACGGCAGCAGCGATCAGTGATGGTGCCCGCTCGAGATCGCGGAAGTCACCGAACAGCGTGTTCGCCATCCCGACAGCGATCGCACCGGCCGCGTAGAAGTCGGCCATGTTCTCGACCGTGACGCCACCCGTGGCCATGAACGGCCGCTGTGAGTAGGCAGGTACGACCTGCGCCAACCAGGACGCACCCGGCGGATCGGCCGGGAAGAACTTGAGCACGTCGGCCCCGGAGCGAAGCGCGGTCTGGATCTCGGCGGGCGTCTGCACCCCCGGCAGGGTCAACATGCCGAGCTCGGCGCTTCGCTGCGCAGTGGCGACGTCGACGCCGGGGATCACGCAGAACTCGGCACCCGCCGCCGCCGCCGACTCGGCCTGTTCGACCGACCAGGTCGTCCCGACCCCGACCGATGCGTCCGAGCCGAACCGCTCGCTGAGCATCGCGACATCGTCGGTCGTGCCCGCGTAGTCGTGGGTGATCTCGAGCGATCGCACGCCACCCTCGACCAGGAGATCGGCGAGCGGCAGAAGGTACTCGGCGGGAATCTGGCGGAGCACGGCCATGATCCGGTCCTGTTCGAGTATCTGCAAGGCGTGTTGTCGCTTGTCAACGGGCATGGGTCAAGTCTGACACCTCGGTGACGTTCGCCCCTGCCCCACAGCCCTCACGGTGGCCGACAATCGAGACATGGAGGCACTACAACCACATCCCTGGAAGCTCACGTTCGAGACGAGAGAGGACGACGACCACTGTGACATGGTCGTCCATCTCAATGCGGGTGATCGGTCGCTGTCGGGGCATGGTCGCTCCAAGCGAAACCCGGCCGACCCGGCGGCTCCCCAGATCGGCGAGGAACTCGCCGCGGCCCGAGCCCTGCACGATCTGGCGCAGCACCTCACCAACGATGCGTGGACGATGATCGAGGAGCACATGCAGTCGACGACCGGGTGACACCGAGTCGATCATGGGCGACGTGACGCGCGCGGCCTGACCGTCGCGCGCCGATCACCGGGTCGACACGCCGACGCGGCGCGACGCGCGGTCGGCGGATTCGATCGCGACCTTGCTGAGCCGCATCAACCGCACGTCGCCGACCGGCGTTCCGGTCCCCCGGTTGCAGACCATCGCAACCGCCAGCTCTCGAGTCGGGTCGGCCCACGCCCCCGAGCCACCGAGCCCGAAATGGCCGAATCCGTCCGGGCAGGCGTCATGGTTCCCGAGCACCCGGTGGTAGCCGAGCCGCCAGCGCATCGGCATGACGAGCACGAGATCTCGACGGTTGTTCTGCTCCTCGCCGATCTGTTTCACCCTGTCGGACGACAGCAGCCGCACGCCGCCCAGCTCGCCGCCCCCGGCCAGGAGGGCGTACATCGTGGCGAGTGCCCGAGCGGTGAAGAACCCGTTCGCAGCAGGGATCGACGCATCCATGACCTCGGGCCCCGCCATCACGTCCTCCATCCCCCGGGGGAACAGTGCGTTCACCATGCGTCGGGTGTTGACGGGTGACCCGGTGAGGCTCAGGGCCTTACCGAACTGATCCGTGATGCCCCGCCGCACACGGTGGATCACCTTCGGGACACGAGGCCCGAAGATGCGCATCGGTGCGAGCTCCGCCACTCGGTGGCGCTGCTCGGGCGGGCACCCGAGATACAGGCCGTCGAGGCCGAGCGGTGCGTCCACATCACTCGCGATCACATCGCGGAGTCGGCGACCGGTGACTCGTTCCACGATCTCGCCGACCAACCAGCCGTAGGTCAGCGCGTGGTAGCCGCACTGTGTTCCCGGCTCGTAGGCCGGCGATTCGGCGGCGAGGGCCTCGACCATGTGATCCCAGTCGAGCATGTGATGCGCGCTGTCGATCACGCTGCGCAAACGGTGGAGCCCGGCCGAGTGGCTGAGCACGTGGCGAACGGTGATGTTCTCCTTGCCATTCTGGGCGAACTCGGGCCAGTAGGTCGCGACCCGCTCGTCGTAGTCCACCAGTCCCGCTTCGGCTTGGAGGTGGAGGGCGAGCGACGCGACTCCCTTGGTCGTGCTGAAGCACATCGCCAGCGTGTCGGCTTCCCACGGATCACCGTCCGGCGTACGGGCTCCACCCCACAGGTCCACCACCGGCTCACCGCGGTGGAAAATGGTGACGGCTGCGCCCCCATCGGTACGTTCGAGCTGCTTGCGGAAGGTCTCCTCGACCGCTCGGAACTCCGGATGCGCGTAGCCTTCCATGCTTCCAAAACTGGCAGTTCGACTGCCCGCCGTCTAGAGCCCGAGGTCCTTTCGTCCCCGGACCCATGCCTTCCCCGTTTGCGTAGCGCTTTTGGTGGTGATCACGGCCAGAAGCGCAACACAAACGAGCGCTGAGCCGCGGTCTACGGGGCCGGCGTGACCGCTGAACCGCCATCATCAGGACTACCGTCGGGCGCCATGAGACGTCTGATGCTCGGTCTGTTGCTCGCGCCAATGTTGGTCGTAGCCGGACACGGGTCACGAGCGGGCTCAGTCGATGTCGAACCGGACTTCGCCACAGCTGCAGCGCCGCTCGTCGGCGCGAATTCGTCGCTGTGCGTGGCAGTGCCCGGGGCGTCACCGGGTGACGTCGCCGTGGTCAACATCACCAACACCCAACAAACCAACCGCGGCTACGGAGCACTACGTGCCTCCGGCACCACACCCGTGTACCAGCGACCCGCCTCGTCACAGTTCTCCTCGGTCAACTTCGCACCAGGACCCCCCAACCCGAACCTCGCATTCGCCAAGATCGGTGCCGACAACAAGATCTGCTACGACGGCGCCGTCACATCCCACAACGTCATCCTCGACCTCGCCGCGACCATCCCCGCGCCCAACATCGACGCCATCGACCCCACCCGCATCCTCGACACCCGCACAACCAGCCCAGTCGGCGCGAATTCGTCGCTGTGCGTGGCAGTGCCCGGGGCGTCACCGGGTGACGTCGCCGTGGTCAACATCACCAACACCCAACAAACCAACCGCGGCTACGGAGCACTACGCGCCTCCGGCACCACACCCGTGTACCAGCGACCCGCCTCGTCACAGTTCTCCTCGGTCAACTTCTTCTGTGCACCCGTGGCCACAACGTCGTATCGTTCTGACATGATCTGGCTTCTCCGCTGTCGTTCCGTGCTGGCGGCCGACGTCGGCGTCCGTTCGACCGGTGCGTGTTTGCTGCGTCACTCGGTGATGACGGTGATGACCCCCGACAACTACTGTCGGCGAGTGGAATCCGATGCTGGTTGACTTCGATGTCGGTCTACGAGAACGACTCGGCCTTCGGCGATCGACGATCTGGGGGACATCACCCCGTTGTATACGCCGAGCCAGCCTCGAAGGCGCACGCTGGCCCGACACCGGCTGGTCCCGGCTGTACGGGCGTCGTCAGCTGTACGTGTCGTTCGGGAACGGGTACAGCGGCATCATCCCCGGCAACTGCCTGCGCTGGCACTTTGCACAGGATCCCCAGAACATCGGCTGCTCCTCCTGGGGGAACGCCACCTGGCAAGAAACCCTCAACGACACCGGCAGCACTTCAGGCCCCGGCGGACAGCGCGCCGACCAACACGCGGCTGACACACAACGCTTCGCCGAATTCGTTGACACCCTCCCCTGGCCCACCATGGTTCCAGACACCGACGACAAGTTCGTCGTCGCCGGACGCGGCAGTGGCGCCGGGAGTGCCGCCGCGCGGCTCGGGAACCAGGTCGGCTTCGTCTACCTCCCGAGCGCTCGAACCGTCACGATCGACACGACACTCGTCGCCAGTCGCGTCCGACTGCGATGGGTCGACCCGACCAGCGGCAACGTGATCACCACCAGCGGTGACGAGGCCGCCGATCCTGGTCGAGTCGTTCAACATCCCGGCCGGAACAGCGCCGGCGACAACGACTGGATCCTCCTCGTCGAATCGACTGCCTGAACGAGTTCGTTCGCCATCGGCATGCGAGACCCGGGCCAGGCGAACCCGAACATTCCGTTCTCGATACCGTTGTCGAGGCGCGCTCGCTCTCCGCGTAACCCCGCCCACGGCGGGCACGTCGAGATCTGCCGCGCTCCAGCGCTCACTTCGTCGAGGCGATCGCCGACAATTCGTCGTAGCCGGCCTCGATGCGCTCGACCAGATCGTGGAGATCGGGCACGGTGTCCCAGTCGGCGTTCAGCCCCCAGCAGAGGCTGTCGTCATAGCTCATCAGCACGATGCCCAGCGCTTGGTTCCCGATGAGCGGGAGGACCGGGTACATCTCGAGCTGTCGGGCACCGAGCAGATACATCGGGATGCGGGGGCCCGGGAGGTTGCTCACTGCGAGGTTCGCCGGCGTGCTCTGTGATCCCAGCCGCATCACCGGGCCGAGGAGTGGGGACGGGAGCAGGTCGATGAGCGGACCCAGCGCATCGAAGCCCACGGCCGAGTTCGACTTCTTCAGCTCGCGGGTGGTCTCGATGACCTGCTCCAGGCGCAACCAGGGGTCGGCCTCGGCGACGGGCAGCGGCACGATCAGGTTCGACACGTGGTTGCCCATCTCCGACCCCTCGTGCTCATTGCGAATGTTGACCGGGACCACGGTTCGCAACTCGAGGTGGTCGACGTCGACGCCCCGCTGGCGCAGGAAGCCGCGCAGCGCACCGCTGGTGAGGGCGAGCGCCACGTCGTTGATCTTGCCGCCCGCCCGCGCTCCGATCTCGTGGACGCCTTCGAACGGGAGCCGCGCCCAGTCGAAGCGGCGGTGGGGTCCGACCGGTTGGTTCAGCGGAGTCTCGGAGGGACCGCCTGTCGAGGTTGCCAAGAGGTCGCGGAGTGCAGCAAACGACGGGGGCGAACCGGACGACCCGGGAGTTGACCGACGAAACTGTGCGACGAGCGCCTCGGCGGGCGCAAACGTGCGACGCCGGATCTCGTCGATCACGAGCTCGGCATCCCCCGGAGGCGGTCGCGGCACCCACGCAGGGGCCGACTCGGGTTCGTGGTCGGGGTCCGGGCTCACCAGCGTCCCGATGATCGCGAGGCCGGCAACACCGTCGGCAAGGCAGTGGTGGACCTTCGAGATCGAGCGCGAACCGGTCACCTTCGACGCGGTCGACGAACCAGTGCTCCCACAGCGGCTTGCCACGATCGAGCTCTTGCGACATGATCCGGCCCGCGAGGCGCTTGAGCTGGCGGATGTCGCCGGGTGGTGGCAATGCGGTGTGACGCAGGTGGAACTGGAGGTTGAAATCGGCGTCGTCGACCCAGACGGGTTGGCCGAATCCCTTCACCCAGGCGAGCTTCTGACGGAGCCGCGGCACCTGGTGGAGTGTCGCTTCGACATACGCGACGATCCGGTCGAAGTCGAGGCTGCCGTCGTCACAACGCAACGGAGCGGCATCGAAGAGCGATGACCATGCCCACGTGCATGTGGGCGCGGCCGTCCTCCATTGCCAGGAAGCTCAGGTCCTGGCCCGAAAGTCGCTCGTGGTGTGTGTCGGTCACGATGAGAGCCTCCTGCCATTGGCGACGCTACACCTCGCCGCACGTCGGGGCCGTCGATCGCCAACCTCCACGGCGATGGCTCAGTCCTCGACGACGTCGGGGACCGGCTTGCCGCTGCTCCAGTCGATTCGACGGATCGGGGCGGTCAGGCCGTCCCACCCGATCGATGCGGCGCGGATCGTCTCCATCAACTGGACGAGGTGCTCACTCCGCGCCATCAGCTGCACCATCACTCCGGGTTCGTCGTCGGAGTCGAGATACGCGTGTCCGTCGCCGTAGCGCTGGCGGACGGTGTAACTGCGTCCTGCGGCATCGAGGTCGGCAACGGTGCCCGCGATGTCGTCCACCCACACCGCCAGGTGCTGCAGACCACCATCGGGGTGGGCCGCGAGGTACTCCCGGTAGATCGTCGGATCGTCGTCGTGCTGTTGGATGACCTCGATCTGCTGCTCGCCCGAATACGCGAACGCCGCGGAGAGGTCAGGTCGAATCGGCTCGCCGTCGTAGTCACCCGTCGGACGGATGTGTTCCTCGATGAAGAACGGGCCGACCCCCGTGCGATCCAGTGGCGCATCGCGGCGTGGATGTCCGGGACGACGTAGCCCTGCTGGATGACGGGACCGAAGAGCGCACTCATGCTCGGATCCTGGCACAGCTCGGTGTGCGCCGGGCGCTCCAGATTGCCGACCGGGGCGAATGACCCTGGCGAAGTGTTCGGCATTGACGCACGATCGAACCATGAACCAGCAATCGACGATGCACACGGTGATGACACCCGAGCACATCGCGGCGTTGCCGAAGAAGCAGCTCGGCGATGCGATCGGTGTGGACAACGCCGTGCTCTGGACCGACGGAACCTCGACGACTGGCATTCTCCGCGTTGCGGCGGGATCGCGACTCGGTCGGCACACCCACCGCACCCATCACCACCACATGTGGGTGCTCGATGGTGAGGCTGTGATCGCCGACCAGCTCGTGGGTGTCGGGTCCTACGTGCACGTTCCGCCCATGATCGAGCACGACATCGACGCCACCGACACCGGTGGCGTGACCGTCTACTACTCGTACGCCCTGCCGGGCACCTGAGTCGACCGAGAGGCCGGTCGATCGGGCCTCGTCGTGGCCGACCCGAATCTGGACGGATGCCGGGGAACGCGATCAGCCGATGTCGACGTAGCGGCGGACTGCGGTGATCGTGCTGCTCGCCGGCATCGGACCGACCCGGACGGTGGAGCCGGTGCCGACGGCGTGGACCCACGTTGTCGAGGTGGTCGCAATGCCGACGTGGTTGATCGTCTCGCTGCCGCGGCGGGTCTGGAACACGAGGTCGCCGGGCCGAATCGGTTCATTGAGGAAGTCGACAGCCGTTCCCTGACGCGCCTGCCACGCGCTGTAGTGGACCAGGTCGACTCCGACCCGCGCGTAGGCAGCAAGGGTGAGGCCCGAACAGTCGAACGCATCGGGTCCTTTGGCAAAGAATCGGTACGGCTTGCCAACCTGGGAGAGTGCGTAGTTCACGACTGCTGCGGCGCGGCCGCCGGTCGGCTGCTGACCACTCGGCACCGATGCACCATCGGCACGTGGCGCGGCTGAACCCGTGGGGAGCGCCAGTTGCATACCGGGCACGATGAGGCTGGTGGTGGACATCTGGTTGACCCTGAGCAATGACGACAGCGAGACTCCGTACTGGGTCGCGATACCACTCAACGTGTCCCCCGCTCGCACCACGTGTGTCGAACCTGCACCGCCCGTCGAGGGTAAAGGTGACGCGGAGGATGAAGGTGGAGGTGACGAAGACGTCGCTGCTCCGCCAGGCAATGCCAACGTCATGCCGGGCACGATCAGACTGCTGAGCGAGAGTTGGTTGGCGGCGAGCAGCGACGACAGCGACACCCTGTTGCGACTCGCGATACCACTCAGCGTGTCGCCCCATCGCACGACGTGTGTCGAACTGGTCCCAGCCGACGGTGTGGTCGTGGACGGTCTGTCGGCGGGGGACGACGGCGAGGGGATGTCCAGCCGTTGACCGGGGAGAATGAGGCTGGTGAGCCGGAGATCGTTGGCGCGGAGCAGATCGGACAGCTGGACGCCCGACTTGGAGGCGATACCGATCAGGGTGTCACCGTCGACCACGACGTAGGTCTGGGCGGCCTCGGCGTGGCTGGCGGCGGGAAGGGTGAGCGCACCGACCCCCAGCCCGACGGCGACGATGACGGCAAGACGACGAAATACGGCCATGGTTCTTCATCGTCGACCTTGAGCCGAACTTGACGAATTCCTGAGAGTTTCTTCACACCGGTCTCCAGCTCGCCGGTCGACGGAACCAGCTCCTGCTCTATGTGGTGGGCTCGCCGGCGGGGTCGGCAACAGCGTGGTCACCGTACGACTCGACCCAGGCGACGATCGCGGCAACCACTTCCCGGCTGGTCGCCGAGTCCGGATCACACTGCACCTCGGGCCAGTCCTCAGGGGAGGCGCCGAAGATGACACCCTCACAATGGCCGGCACCTTCCAACACCAGGAACTCGGTCGGATGCCCACCCGCCTGCCACTCGGCTGCCGCCGTCTCGGCCTGGGCGAACGGACAGATCGGATCCTCGGTTCCGTGGGCGACGATGAACGGGACGCCGGGGTTGCCGTCGAAGGGCAACACGTCGGCGGGGAACCCGTTCGGAGCGAACGCGGCCATCGCCGTGTCGGCGGCGCACTCGTCCGGGTACCAGGCCCCGCCCAACCCCACGACGAGATCGGTCGGGCCGAGATCGTCCTCGCCCTCGAGCCCACACTCCAGTGGTCGCCCGGTGGCGGGATCGATGAACGGGTCGAACAGACTCGCCATCGTCGCCACAGGAGCACCGAAGGAATGCCCACCCGTGATGAACGGGCCCGCGGGATCAGCACCGTGCTCCAACGCCACCAGCGTCGCAAAGCGCTGGGAACACTCGAAGTCGCCATCGAGCAGTCGATCCGTGTCGACGTCCGTCGTGGCCACGACCAGCCCGTCGGCCGCAAGCTCCCGGGCGAAGACGTCGAGCGTCGAACGAGGGCTCTTCCACCCAGCGAACAGCACCGCAGTCGGCCATGGCCCCTCCCCGCGTGGGCGGTAGACAGACACGGGGCGGACCACATCGTTCACTGCCGCAACCTCGATGACGGAGATGACGTACGGCGGCCCGGGCTCGTCCCCAGCCGGCAGGCTGTCATCCGGTTCGACCGGTTCGACCGTCGATGGATTGCCGGTGCTCTCCGTACCACGGTTCGAGGTCGTGCTCTCCTCTCCCGTTCCGCCGCCGCATCCGGCGACAACGAGCGACGCGACGAGAACCACCCACCACCATCCGGACCTCGCTCCCATCACAGCCCTGCCACGCTCACGGCTCGATGACGATCCCTTCGATCATCGCAGATGGCGATCAGCTGGAGGGTCGGATTCGATAGCGCACCGGCAGATGCTTCAGGCCGACCACGAAGGCCGAGTGGATGCGTTCGGCGTCGCCGATCAGTTCGACCGATTCGAGTCGCCTGACCAGCTCCAGCCAGAGGGCCCGTTGCGAACGTTTGGCAAGGTTGGCGCCGAGGCAGAAGTGCTCGCCGACGCCGAAGCCGAGGTGGCGGTTCTTCGCACGGTCGATCCGGAAGCTGAACGGGTCCTCGAACACGTCCTCGTCGCGGTTGGCCGAGGCGTAGAACATCACCACGCTGTCGCCCTCGGCGATCTGCTGGCCGCCGATCACGGTGTCGACTGCGGCGGTTCGCTTCATGTAGTTGACGGGAGATGTCCAGCGCGTGAGCTCTTCGACCGCCTGGTCGATGAGGCCCGGATCGGCCTGCAACTTGGCCCACTCCTCGGGGTGTTGCAGAAAGGCCTGCATGCCGCCGACGAGTGCGTTCTTGGTGGTGTCGTGACCTGCGCTGAAAATGATCAGGTAGTAGCCAATGGTCTCCATCGGCCCCATCGGGTCGCCGTTGACCATCCCGTTGGCGAGCACGGTGGCCAGGTCGTCACGGGGACAGCTTCGGCGGTCTTGAACGATCGTGTCGAACATGGTGTACAGCTCCATGCCGAGCTCCATGATCGCCTGCTGACGATCCTCGCCCTCACGTTGCAGCTCGGGGTCGTCGAGCGCAAACAGTTGGTTCGTGAGTCGCAGGATGTCGGGTTCCTGTTCCCTCGGAACACCGAGCATGCTCGACAGGATCCGGAGCGGGTGGGCGGCGGCGACGTCGGACGCGAAGTCACATTCACCTTCGCCGGACTCGCCGGCGAGTAGATCGACCAGCTCCCGGGCGGAGCGATCGATCTCGTCGTCGAGCTCGTGAATCGCCCGGGGCGTGAAGGTTCGACTCGCAACTTTGCGCACCGCGTAGTGCTCGGGCGGGTCCATCGAGATCACGACGCGCATCGACCCGAACGCGCTGGTCTCCAACGCCTCCTGCTGAGCGGCGGTCAGGACCGTGATCCCCGGTTCGGACAGGAACCGTTCGGGATGGGTCGAGATCTCGAAGATGTCGGCGTACTTCGTGATCGCCCAGAACGGTTCGAAGCCGGGCGGCTCGCAGTAGTGCACCGGCGACTCCGCACGCAGCCGCGTCCACAGTTCGTGCGGAGGCCCATGTTCGGCATAGCCGTGCGGAGAGATCAGTTCGAGACCATCGGTGATCGGTGTGGAACCTGTCGACATCAAAGAACTCCTCGTCCTGCCGGTTCGATCATGACACCCCGAGATGGTGTCCGAGCCAGTCGTGGTAGTGCTGCACTCGCGCCTCGTCGTCGCACAACCGGGCCGTGCCGAACCCGCGTGACCGCATGCCGGCCTGGACGTCGCGAATGAGGTGGATGTCCTGATCGATGGTGATCGTCATCGTCTTGCGTGCCGGCGATGATGTCGTCCTGGGTGAACTCGTCGTGCTCGGGACGCTCGGCGGGGGCGCGATCGTCGTTCGGGTGTGGCTCGAACGTCATGCCCGCCCGCTCGGCGACGTCCGGATCGGGTTGCCGGTGGAAACTGAACTTGTCCCAGACGCAGCGGTTCGGATCCGTGGGATGCGGCCGCGCCCGCATGATCAACGCGTCGTCGGGCTGCAGCGTGATCATCGTGTTGGGGAAGAGGTTGTACTGCTCGATGTCGGTGAGGCGTTCGTCGGTCATCGCGCTGTAGTCGTAGCCGAGGCGCGGTCCCGCCTGCCGACGCAGGCGCTGCACGTCGGCGCGGACGTCGCATGATGTGGCCGGTGTAGTCGGTCGGGGTCGGCCCCGTAGCGCTCCAGCGCCATCTTCTGGTACACGGTCGGCTCATCGGGGATGTCGAGCCTGGTGTTCACCACGTGCCCGTCGATCACGACGCCGGTGTGGCCCTGATCGAAGAGATGGATCTGCGGCGGTCGGGCAGTCGAAGAGCTGTCGCGTGCTGCGGGTGGATGTGTTCGACGTGGTAGAGCTCGCCGAAGTTGTCGAACACCGCCTTCCAGTTGGCGTCGAGATGGACGGTCTGGTCGCCGATGAGCGACATGCCCGCGAGGTCGAACGGGGCGATGATGTCGACCAGCGGGCCGAGGAACTCGAGCAACGGCGGGGCGTCCGAGTCCATGCACACGAACACCATGTCGCTGAACACGTCGACGCGAATCTGCTGGAGCGAGCGCGCCGAGCAGTCGACCGGCGGGCGTGAACCGGTCGGCATCGGGAACGACCGTCAAGGTGCCCGCATGGTCGTACGTCCAGCCGTGGTACGGGCAGACGAAATCGCGCACCCACCCACGTTCGTTGACCATGATCCTGGCACCGCGGTGCTGGCAGACGTTGTAGAACGCGGCGAGTTGACCCTCCTCCGTTCGGGACACGAGCAGCGACTCGTCGCCGATGTTGAGCACGAGGTACTCCCCCGGTTCGGCCACATCACGTTCGAGGCCGGCGAACAACCACATCTTGGGCCAGAGGTCGCGTCTGCTCCAGGGCGAGCCATTCGGCCGAGACGTACCGCTCCCCCGTGATCGGCTGCGGCCCGCTCGGAGCTGCTCCGTGGATCACCGTCGGCCGAGCCGTCACCGCCGGCTTCTTCAGATCGGTCATGTCGTGCTGCTCCTCGTCATGGCTTCGCGAGTTGGCCCCCGTCGATCACGAGATCGTGACCGTTGATCATCTCAGACCTATCACTCGCCAAATACACCACCAGCGCAACCCGCCCCAGAAGCGCAATCGACATGTCCGGACGGTATCGATCTGGCTCGGCCCGATGCGAGTTGCAGGAAGTGGCCGGCCGATCCACTTATGCACGTTCGACCAATCGTGCGATCGTGGTGCGCATGACAGTGAACCGATCCCTCCCACCGCAGAAGAAGCCGATGCCGGCCTCGTCGGTCTTCTGCATGGCATCGAGCGAGGGCGACATCTCGGGCGAGGGGTGGAACCTCACCGTCAGAAATGGATTCGAGGGATCTGCCCGCATGGAGTTCCTGCTCGGGGCGGACGGCAGCGGGACCAGCATCATTCAGGTCGAAATCGATCCCTCCGACTTCGGGAAGCTGCTCGATCACATGGTGAGGTACCCCGGCAACAGCGACCCCCATGGGTCCGGTCCGTCGAAGACGGGTGTCGAGATGCTGAGCAAGGCCATCGCGAAGCACGCCAAGCGCGAACGCAGGGCGCACGTGGCACTCGACGACGACTGAAACCCCAGAACGCCCAGCGGACACCGACACCCGATGCGGAGCTCGGGACATGACCGACGACGAGCGAACGGCGGGGCACGCGGCCGGGCGCCGATCGGTCCTCGACCATCGTCGCGTGCTGCGCGGTGCCGTTCACTGTCGAATCGGCAGTCCACCGTTGCATGAGTTCGAGAACGGCATCTCGCTGTTCGGTCGCGAACTCGATCGATTGGACGAAGGTCATGGTGGACTCGTTCCCGCGAGCTGGACACCGGACGATCCGGTCACCGTCGACTCGCTGTCGCATCCTCGCACAGTCCGTTGCGCGTCGCCGCCCGATGGGCGTCGAGCTCCAGGGCGGGCCCTCCGAGCTCAGGGTGCGGCTGTGAAGATCGCGGTCATCGCACGTCCCAACAGGAAGCTGGAACCGCCGGACTCCTCGCAGGCGAGTGAGTAGGTGACGGTCTGCCCGGCGCTGATGTCGAACCGGTTGGTCCCCGACACCGACCCGTCATCGACATCGCTGGTATCAGCTCCCCAGACAGCGGCGCCCGGCCCCAGGTCGGGAATCCGGTCGCTGGGATCTCGGTTGATCGAAACACATTGCACAACGTTTGCGCCGAGGGCTCGCCAACGCTGATGAAGCTGCCGAGGATCGTGCTGTAGTTGATGGTGACGTGGCCGTCGACCGCTGCGGTGACCTGTACGTCGAGATACGAGGTCGGCGTTGCGGTCAGCTCCACGATCGTCGAGCTCGTGGCGACTTCGGCGAACGATTGCGGCGCCTCGAGCGCCTCGACTCGCTGGAGGAGTTCCTGCAGGGTCGAGTTGGTGTAGTAGCCGACGACGTCGATGAAGATGTTGACGCTGCCGCGGAAGTTGAACACGCGGATCTTGCCGTCCGGCGACAGCTTGACGTCGACCTTGTTCGGCGTCGGCGGCGCGCCGGCGGTCACGTTGAGGTTCGACAACAGCGGCACCTCGGTGAGGTCGGCCGGGTAGACCCGGATGTTCGATGCTGCGGTGGCGTTGACGGCCGTGACGTTCAACGCGACGGCGACCGCGTCGGTCGGGATCGCGAGGGCACCGGCGCACTCGCCGTTGTCGCCGTGCACGGTCACCTCGAAGATGTCACCTGCATCCAACGGTGTCGCACGAGGACCGACCGTGTTCGGTGCCGGTCGGGTGTCCGCGAGACGGCACCCCGCCGTGGGCACGAACGTCGAATCGGTATCTCCGGGTGCGGCACCCGCCGACCAGGCCTGGGTGACGACCAGCGTGCACGCCACCGCCAAGACCGCCACCGTGGCAGACCACATCACCGACCGAATACGAATCGTTCCATCCATCACCAAACACCCCAATCAGGCATGGCACCCGATCCCGATGCCGGACGCCGCACCGGCATGCTGTCACATCCCGCCCTCATGACGTCCGGATAACGAACTGGCGCCGGCCTCGATCCGTTTGCTGGTTCGCGCTCGCCAACGACAGCGACACGGACAACTTCGCTTCCGATCGACGAGCTGTGCCGTTCGGCGGTCCGCCACCTCGGTCGAATGCGCGACGGCAACACGGCTAGCGTCGCCGAGCGGCGGTCGGTTCGGCCGCCTCGACGACGAGAGGGGATCTCACATGTCCAAGTATCTGGTGACGGCGAGCTACAGCGCCGACGGGGCCAAGGGGCTGATGCAAGAAGGCGGCTCCAACCGGCGCGCCGCCGCAACCGCCGCGATCGAGTCCGTGGGCGGCTCGGTGGACTGTTTCTACTATGCCTTCGGCGACGACGATGTCGTCGGAATCGTCGACTTCCCCGACACCGCCAGCGCGACCGCCGTGTCGTTGATGATCAACGCGACCGGTGCGGTCAACCTCAAATTGACTCCGCTCTTGACCGTGGAGGAAGTCGACGCCGCCGCAGCAAAGACACCGTCATACCGCGCACCCGGTAGCTGACCGGGCGCCGAGCTGCCGGGCCGCTCACCGAACACTCAGGCTCGCTGCCCTCGTGACCGTTCCGCCGACCCGCGACCTGCACCGGCACGCCCACCCGACGCAGACGGCATCGGACAGCAGCAGGTCGCCTCGGCTCGGGGAATCGAGCCGAGGCGACCGTCAACTGATCAGGTCAACAAGTCGACAACCGTCGGGCATTCCTCACCATCTTCGAGGAGGATCCCCGGATGCGGACCTGCCACTCGGATGTCGAGCAGTTCGACGAATTCGCCACCCGGGACGTCGTCACCGCCGGTGTCGAACAGGTAGGTGACGCTGATCAATCCGCGATCGCGCAGCAGCACGTTGCCGTCCATGTCCCTGACGACGAACGGCTGACCAGCTTCGTGATCGACGAATTCGAAGACATTGTCGCCGACCGGCGTGGCCTTGATCTCCTTGAAGATTCCGTTGTGCGAAATCGTGAAGAATTTGCCATTGGCTGGGTTGGTGAAGGTTTCGACTCCCGAGTAGTTGTCCTGCAGGAAGAAGGCTCCGGCTTGCTTCCCCTTGCCTTGTCGGATGTGACCCTTCCCGCTGAACTCGTCCATGTAGTGGATGTCGATTCCACACACAGGGAAGTCGGCCTCGACGGTGTCGCCGTACTCGAACCTCTCGAAGATGGCCGCTTCGGCCGAACCGGCGCCGACGAAGGTGGCGCCCGCCCCGATCGCAACCATGAGCAATATTCGTCGCCACGGCCCACGAATCTGATGTGAATGGTCGTTCATCTGAACGGTGGCCTTGGCATTTCTCCTGAAGCGATACATCGTTTCTCCTGTTCGTGGGGTGACCGCCGGATTGCTGCGATCACGTGCTTGACAGAGTCGACTATCTGCGCTTCCGGCCTCGGTGTCTGTGATGCGGATCACATTGGACCCAACCGTCGTCGTGCCCGATCGGCACGTGAACGCTCGCAGTCGTGCCCGTATCGGGTGGAAGCCGGGGCGCTGGGACAGAGTGGTTCTCGGGCGGGTTGGCCAGCGCTCTTGGCTTCGTCTCGAAGGTCGCAGCGCGTAGCCGGACTGTCGAGCCGTGACGCGCCGTCGCCTTCAATCTTCTGATTGTCGAACATCGTCAAGGAGGAACTGATCGCGATCGCCGTTGGTGCCGGGGACGTTCTCCTCTGGTCTGGCACGTCAACGAGCCGGAAGGTGAGACCATGTGGAACCGGTGGCGACGACGCCCGCATGCGGCGAGCCCGATACGGGTCGTGGATCTGCCTGAGCGACATCTGGCGTCGTACCTCGTGTGTCTCGAGGATTGGTCGCCGGAGATGGACGAAGCCGGTGATCACAAAGCCCGCTGGTACGAGCAAGCTCGGGAAGAGGGTCTGCGGGTCAAGTTGGCGATCGACGACGAGGATCGGCCGTTGGGGATGATTCAGTATGTCCCGATCGAACTGTCGCCGGCCCAGGGCGAGGGCCTCTACATGGTCTTGTGCATCTGGGTGCACGGATACAGAGAAGGGGTCGGGGATGCCCAGGGGCACGGGATCGGAACGGCGCTGCTCACCGCAGCCGAGGACGACGCCCAGGCGTTGGGGGCGAAAGGAATGGCCGCGTGGGGGCTGCACCTGCCGGTGTGGATGAAGGCTTCGTGGTTCAAGAAGCACGGATACTGCGGTATCGACCGGATCGGTGTGCGCGAGTTGGTGTGGAAGCCGTTCGTCACTGAGGCGCAGCCGCCTCGATGGGTCGAGGAACAGCCGGTCGCGATCGGTGGGACCGGTCGGGTCGAGGTTGCGGCCTTCAAGTCGGGGTGGTGCCCGGCAACGAACCTCGTGTACGAGCCGCGCGGCGTGCCGCCGATGAGCTGGGACCTGACGTTCACTTCACCACGATCGACACGTCCGACCGTGACACGATGATCCGTTGTGGACGTGCCGATCAGGTCGTGGTGAACGGCCGACAACTGCAGCGTGGCGCGCCACCGTCCTACTCCGCTGTGCGACGCAAGATCGCCCGCCAGCTCCGCCGACAACGCAGCCGGGCCTAGGACTCCCCGTCCAGTGCGTCCTCCGACCCATGGCACGGATCGCGGACCCAATCCGAAAGCACCGGCCGATCGATTGTCCCGCGATCGCAGCGAGACCCCGGCCGCCGGTACTCACCCCCTCTCGTCGTGGTCCAGTTGTTGTGCGACTCTTGATGCTCGATGTTCGGGCACGAAGAATCCACATCGACATGACTTCACGCGGCCCATCGGACTGGTGCAGCACTCACCGTCCGGCAGCGCTCCCCTCGCGCCGATGCTTGACATACCGGCCGAGTTCCCAGACCCCGACACCAGCGAGTGCGCACAACGACATCAAGATGATCAGGGGCATTCGGAAGGACCAGAAGAGGAACGAGACAGCGACACTCCGTGTGTTCTGGAACACGAAGACCAAGAAAAGCAGAACGGCCAGCGCAGCCGCGACGAGGCGAGGGTTCGCCCACAACGGCGGAGCTTGGAGCTGCGAAGCCTGTCGTTGTTCGTCTGAGGTGTATTCGGTCATCGGTGTCTCCATTTCGGCGCCCGCACCCAGGCGACACAATCGTCGACCGACCGGGCGGCTCCTCCTGACAATGCTTGCTCCCGAGGGGTTCGAAGTCCAGAGAACTACGGCCCTTCAGAGCCGGTCGAGGTGCCCAGAGCACGACTTCAGAACGAGCCTCTCGCCGTCGGCGTCGCCAGCACCCTTGGGCTCCGCCGACCCTCGCCCGCTCGCCACGGGAGTCCGCCGCGACACCTTTTCACGCAGAATCACGCGCTTCGGCGAGCCACATCGCAACCCAACGGCGGCGCCACATGTTCACAGTCGCTGAGCGGCACCGATGGAGGCGGTCGAAACGGACGGCTCCGGCAGGTGCGAACGAGCGCCGGCGATCCCGACGGCAACCTCGTCGGCCTGTGGGGGTGGAGCCGGGCCACCCCGGGGACTCAGTCGTTGCTGACGGCGCCGGTGCAGAAGTCGTGGACGAGGGTCGAGAATGAATCGGTCTCGAAGAGCACCAGCTCAGCGAAGGACGCGACCAGAGATCATCGTGGGCTCGATCCGGACCCAGATCGGCCGCCACTCCGCCCGGGCCCAAGGGATCAGCCCGAGATCGTCGAGCCGGGCCTCTTCGGCCCAGTGCGTGACATCGCGAGCCACACCTTGCACCACCACGCTCCAGCCGGTTCGCGTGTCCGCGTCCCAGTGGTCGACTTCGAAGCAGACGTGTTGCTGCTCGGCGGCAGCGGCGAGCTTGTGGCCCTCGAGGGTCCGGAACACGACACTGTGCTCGTACCACCTGAAGTTGATGGGGAGCACGAGCAACTCGCCATCGGTCGCGAACCCGATGCGGCCGATCGGTGTCGATTCCAGCAGCTCGACACACGTCGCGTCGTCGAGGACGCCCATCTTCGACGTCACGTCGATCGCCACGTACTCGGGATCATTCGAACTGGTCATCGACACCTCCGAAGTCCGGGCCGTAGCGGTCGAGCCGAGGGGCAGGCGGCACACATGACGCCAACGTACTTCCCACCGAGGGTCCTCGCCAGCAACCTTGGCTGAACGCTCGGCAATTGCCGAGCCACAGCACGATCGGCTCGCCAGGGTTCCGGCGGGCTCGATCGGCCGGGCCATCGCACATTCCTGAGCGAAATCGATCGAGCGGAGGTGGCGATCTCGGACGGATCGTGTGGGTTCCGAAGGTTGTGGATACGGGCGGGGCGAGCTGCCGGTCCGGTACCGTCGGGGCACGCGGTCGCGACATTGCTGGCAGCCGGTCAACGTCTGAGATCTGCTCGATCACCACACTGCACAAAATCTGCCCGGGGTGTCCGTCTGGTGCTGACTGGTGTCGTCTCGTGCCGTCTGATCAGGTGTTTCGTGTTTCGCCCTGTCGTCTGAGGTTGTCTCGTATCGACCCGTATTGACCAGTTCGTGGGCAATCCGTGGGCACGAGATCCGTCACCGAGACCCCCTTACCGACCCGTCAGCTCACAACGGTCAGCCGCGGAACGCCATCGAAAATGCGATCAGCGGTGACCAACGAGATCCCGAGATGGATGGCACTCGCCGCAATCCAAAGATCGTTGCCGTGGACGCGATCGGCCAACGGGTGGCCAATCTCACGAGACTGAACCGGACCTCGGCGACCGTCGTCAGGAGTGGGTCGCTGACCGGGACCACGGTGGTCGCCTCGATCGCCTGTTCCAATCGACTTCTTCGAGCGTCGCCCCAGCCGGCAACAAGCGCGCCGTAGCGCAGTTCGGCAACGGTGCCTGCGGCGAGGAAGATTTGGTTGCCGGCCAAGAACTTGACCTGTTCGTCGAACTCGGCGCGCCGCCGTCGGCTCAGCGCGGCGGGGCGATCGCGCTGTGGTCAATCCTTTGGGGTGTAGTGCCCCGTCGGCGTCGACGGGCACTGGCGCACGACACACGGATACGAACGCGTGCGTCATGGGCGAGGGCGCCTGCGAAGGGCGGCCTCACGGAACGGCCGCGCTGCGGCGCGGGCTGGTCGCAAGCGACCGGACTATGGAGCGCGCGTTCTGTGCGGCTCTACCTCGACTCCCGGTGCTCCTGTCTGAACCGCCAACGCATCGCTGAACTCACCGGCAATCCGGACCTTGCCAGGCCCAAAGAGCTGCCGCCGCTCGATGACTGGCTCCTCAGCTGGATCGAATCGGATGCAACCGCACAGGATGAGCTCGAGTCGTTCAACGGCGTGTTCCACCACCTCACCGATGCATGGCGTCGCAGGGACGAGTCCAACATCGTGCTCGTGCACTACGCCGACCTGCTCCACGACCTCACCGGTGAGATGCGACGGATCGCAGCCCTCCTCGGGATCGACGTAGCGAACGACCGAGTCGACGAACTCGCGCACGCCGCAACCTTCGAATCGATGCACGCCAACGGCGACAGGCTTGCACCCGACCCTTCAGCCATCCTCCTGGACAAGAGCCGCTTCTTCCGTTCCGGCCGATCCGGAGCCGGAACCGACGCCCTGAGTTCGGCCGCTCTCGCTGCGTACCACTCCCGGGCATCTCGAATGGCGCCACCTGACCTCCTCGCATGGCTGCACCGGGGCTGATCACAGCCCATGTCAACACCAACGCGCGGCGACAGAAACCGTCCGGGAGCGGCACCTACGCAAGCGGTCGCCCGCCCGATGTCTGCGGGCGTGCTACATGCCCTCGGAGTGGAGGCCCATCCCCGTTTGTCGGTCCGCTATCGGCATTCGGTGGGCGAGACGATGATCGTCGCGGCACATGCCCCACGGCCGTCCCAGGTCGAACGTGCTGGCGGAATCCCGGCGAGAACCAGCGCGACCAAGCCGAGCATTGACGCCGACAGCTTCCAGCTCCGGTCGTACTGGCGCTGCGTTGAGCCCCTCATTGACACCGGAGTGGTCCGGAGACAACGCTCACACGCGGACCCGGAACCCGTGGAACACACGGTTGTCCCCCGTGTGCGGCGTCGACGTCGTCGAGTCCAGGTGACTCGGGCGCCGACGGTGCGTTGCGACCGAGGATGCCGAAGCCGGGCGGCTCGTCGACCGGACGGTTCGGAGGGGCGAAGTCGATGGCCATGAGGAGTTCCGTGATCCGGTCGGCGGCCTCGTGTGTCGATGCGAGGCATCGTCGGAGTCGTCGGACACCCCACGGCGTCCGATAGCCCGGCCGGATCTGCAGCACACAGCGGTCCCGGCTGTCGTCGAAGATCGCAACGCAGACAGCCAACGAGCGAGTCCGACGCCGCCGTACGACGCCCTCGGCCACCCACGGATCACCGAGCGCATCCGGATCGGCTCGGAGCGGCTCGACAGACAGATGACCCGCGCGTCGGCCGGCATCCCACTCGATGGTTCGGGTCCGATTCAACACGTCGGCAGCCTCACCGGCCGCCACGCCGACCCGGCGGGTGACATCGACCGGATTTCGGCCACCGAGATCCACCGACGCAGGACTGCTCAGATGGGCGCCGAGCCGCGCGAGTCGCCGCCGGAGACGGGCGACGAACGTGGGCGTCACCTTCGGGGGATGCACCGTCGCCCCGATGTCGGTCATCGGATCATCGTGCGCCCAATTCGACGTCACCGCAAGTCGGTCGGCGGGTCCCGTCGGCCGCCGCCCGAACGCGCTCGACGAGGCGAGCGGCGCGAGGTCGGCTCGATTGTTCGATGCGTCCAGAGCACCTACGAGCTGCGCCGGGAGGGGTTGTACACGTCGCATATTTCGGAGTGGCGTAACCAGCGCGCCCGCCGCGACCAGCCGGCCACGGCGTCGAAGGATCGGCGCCGGCGCAGCGCCGAGCAAGCCGAACTCGATCGGCTCCGCAAGAAGAACGCCAAGCTCGAGTCAGAGCTGGAGCGCACGAAGTTGGCGTTGGAGATCACGGGAAAAGCACACGCGCTCTTGGAGCTGCTCTCCGAGAGCGCGGACATCGACCCGAAGTACAAGCAGTGATCGACGCCCACCTCGACGACCTCGCGAGCCTGACGTCCACGACGCAGGCGTGCCATCTGCTCGGTCAGCCCCGCGCTTCGCACTACCGGCGCTGCCGGCCACCCAAGTTGGGTCCGCCTGCGCCTCGCCCGGCGCCGCCGAACAAGCTGACCGAACCCGAACAACAACACGTCCTCGGCGTGCTCCGCTCGCCTGAGTTCTGCGACCTCGCACCCGCCCAGATCTGGGCGTGTCTGCTCGACGACGGCTTCTACCTGTGCTCGATCTCGACCATGTACCGCCTGCTGCGAATAGCTGGCGAGAACCGTGAGCGTCGACGCCAGCGCACGCATCCGGCGCGCGAAGAAGCCCGAGCTGATCGCGACTCCGACCGAACGCGGTGTGGTCATGGGACATCACGAAACTGCGCGGCCCCGAGCGTGGCGTCTACTACGAGTTGTTCGTGATCATCGACATCTACAGCCGCTACGTCGTCAACTGGTGCGTCGCCCCCGCCGAGACCGGTCACCTCGCCGCCGACTTCATCGATGCTGCCTACCAAGAACACGGCGTCAACAAGGGCGAACTCACCTTGCACGCTGACCGAGGATCGGCGATGACATCCAAGCCGGTGTCGCAACTACTCGTCGATCTCGGTGTCGCCCGATCCCACAGTCGACCGCACGTCTCCAACGACAACCCCTACTCCGAAGCTCAATTCAAGACCTTGAAATACTGCCCGGCATTCCCCGACCGGTTCGGCTCCATCGCCGACGCACGCGCGTTCTGTGTCGAGTTCTTCGATCACTACAACCACGTCCACCGCCACTCTGGCATCGGGCTCCACACCCCGGCCTCGGTTCACTACGGCACCGCCACCCAGATCCGAGAGCAGCGGTCGATCACCCTTGACGCCGCCTACGTCACCAACCCCGCCCGGTTCCGACACCGCCGGCCCCAACCCCCGAAACTCCCCACCGTCGCCTGGATCAACCAGCCCCAACGTGACACCCTCATCCACTCAAACTAGAAATGTCTCAAACGGCTTGACTGAACCGCCCTGGCTTGGTTGGAGGCTCCTGACCTTGGAAACGAGGATGGAGTCATGCCACATGAGATGTCGCCTGGGAAGCCGAGCACACGCCGGTATTCGCAGGCAGAGAAGGACCGGGCGGTTCGAGCGGTGCGTCAGCTCCGCAAGGAGATCGGCACCGATCACGGCACGATCAAGCGGGTCGCTGATCAGCTCGGCATCGGTGTCGAGTCGCTGCGATCCTGGGTGAAGCAGGCCGAGATCGACGACGGCGTCAAGCCGGGTGTCACCTCCGAGGAGGCGGCGCGGATCAAGGCGCTCGAGCAGGAGAATCGTGAGCTGAAACGGGCGAACGAGATCTTGCGCAAGGCGTCGGCGTATTTCGCCCAGGCGGAGCTCGACCGCCCATGGAAGTGATCGTGGCGTTCGTCGATGATCATCGTGACGAGCTCGGAGTCGAGCCGATCTGCCGTGCGTTGCAGATCGCTCCGAGCAGCTACTACGCCGCCAAGCGCCGCCAGCTCGCGCCGTCGGCGAGGGCGGTGAGCGACGCCGCGATGATGCAGGTGCTGATGGTGTTGTGGGTCGCGAACCGCAAGGTCTACGGCGCCCACAAACTCTGGAAAGCAGCACGCCGCGCCGGCCACGACATCGGCCGGGACCAGGTCGCCCGACTCATGCAAGCCATGGAGATCGAGGGGATCAGCCGGCAGCGGCGCAAGGTGTTCACGACCCGCCAGGACCCTGACGCAGTGCGGGCACCGGACCTGGTGAACCGCAACTTCACCGCCGATCGTCCCGATGCGTTGTGGGTGACGGACCTGACGTATGTGCCAACGAGAACCGGGATGGCCTATGTGTGCTTCATCGTCGACGCGTTCTCCCGCCGGATCGTCGGGTGGCGGGTGGCGTCGAACATGCGCACCGAGATGGTCCTCGACGCGCTCGAGATGGCACGCCGCTCACGTGGCGGCCGCCGTCTGGTCGGGCTCGTGACGCACTCCGATGCGGGCAGTCAGTTCACGTCGGTGCGGTTCACCGAACGCCTCGACGAGATCGGCGCGAGACCCTCGATCGGCACCGTCGCGGACAGTTTCGACAACGCCCTGGCCGAGACGACGAACGGGCTCTACAAGGCCGAGTGTGTCTTCGGACCTGACGCGCCGAGACCGTGGAACGACGTCGACGAACTCGAACTCGCGACCCTGTCGTGGGTGCACTGGTTCAACGAGCAACGCCTCCACGGCCACTGCGGCGACATCCCGCCCGCCGAGTTCGAAGCAGCCTTCTACGCTGCCCAACAGACCGCCCCAATCGGGGTTGGAAACCAATAACCCGAGCCTCCATCAGAGCCAGGGCGGTTCATGACAGGTTCCGGTTCCGCAACGTCGCGTCGGTGAGTGAGTTGCCGCCCGATGCTGTGCCCTCTCCCCCACTGAAGTCGATGACGAGTGAGCAGGTGCGTGCGTTCTTGTGTGCGTCCGCCGGCACACACCTCGACGCGATGTGGCGCGTGATGGTGTTCCTCGGCGTGCGTCCCGGCGAGGCTGCTGGCCTGTCGTGGGACGACGTCGACTTCGCCAACCGGATCATCCAGATCCGCCGAGCGCTCAAGCGCGGCGCCTCGGGTGAGTTGTTCATCGGGGTGCCGAAGACGATGCAGTCGGTCCGCTCGCTCGATGCACCAGCGGAGGTGTTCGACGCACTGCGAGTCCGCAAGCGCATCCAGAACGTCGAACGGTTGGCGGCTGGCGAGGTATGGACGAACGAAGAGAGCCTCGTCTTCACGACCTCGGTGGGCACCCCAACCGACCCAGCGAAGAACCGCAAAGAGTTCGATCAGGTCGTGAAGGCGGCCGGCCTCGAACCCGAGTGGTCGCCGAATTCTCTTCGCCACACCGCCGCGTCCCTTCTCTCCGACGCCGGCGTCCCGCTCGAGGTCGTCGCCGACCAGCTCGGCCACAAGGACACCCGCATGGCCTCTCTCCACTACCGCCACCGCGTCCGACCGACCGTGTCCGGTGGAACAACGCTCGGTCGCGTACTCGCCAATCCTTGACGTCACGTGGTCCACGACGTCGGGAGCGATATCGAGCGGATCACAGACTGGTTCCGGCTTCGACGCTGCGATCGAGAGCGCTCAGGTTTGAAGCTCGTAGGGATGTCAAGGGTGCGTTCGGGTTGCGTTCGTGGCCAGGGGATTCGTGGGTCTGGTTGGGTGTCGGGGCGCGTCGATGTAGCGGTGGCGGGTGTTGGTGATGAGGTGATTTCTGGGCACGACAGGGAAGAGACACCCGGCGTTGCCGGGGTCACGCTCGTAGGAAGCCACGATCACCGCAGGGTCCGCCCGCTGGTCGGGTGGCAGATCAATTGATGCACAACCTCGAAGATGTGAGCCGGTTCGGGCGAGCCAACTCCGACCCGTCGAGGTCGCAGGTCAGGTCATCGTCGAGGGCAGGTGCGGATAGATTTCGCGTGCGACGTAGCGCTTCAAGATGCGTGCGATCTCGCCGATGGTCTTGCCCTCGGCGGTGCGTTTCGCGACGTATGTTTTGGTGCGTTCATCGCTGGCCATGCGAACAATCACGATTCGGTAGAGCGCCGAGTTCGCCTGTCGGTTCCCGCCGCGGTTGAGGCGATGGCGTTGGATCTTGCCTGACGACGCGGGGATCGGCGCGACTCCGCAGAGGTGCGCCCACACGGCTTCGGAACGGATCCGGTGCGGGTTGTCACCAGCTGCGATCAACAGCTTCGCAGCGACATCGAACCCGACGCCGTGGACCTCGAGCAGCGACGGTGCGACCTCGCGGATCAGCGGACGCATCTCGGCGTTGAGGCGCATCTTCTGCTCCCGTAGAAACAGTGCTCGACGACCGGTCCGCGCAGCGTGGACAGCGTTGTGTAGCGCACGACATCAGGATCAGAACGCCGCGGTTTGAGCGCTGCGGTGGTCCTGACCAGGGTGATTGGCGACAGTCCGACGAACCGGGCGCGGATCTCATCAGGTGCGGTGAAAGTCACGTGACGGATCTGGGAGACCACCGCAATCCACTCATTCGCTGCCGAGCGGCACGCAACGGTGAGGACCCGGATGGCTTCGATGTTGCCGGTCCGCGACTTCGGGACACCGGTCGCGGTGCCCGTCAACGCAGCTCGTGCCGCAGCGATCGCGTCGATGGCGTCGGTCTTGCCGGCCCGATGTCGGGCCTGTCGATTGGGTCGGTCGACCTCGACCACCCGGATGCCTTTGCCGGTCAGGTGCCGAGCGACGCCGGCGCCGTAGGAGCCGGTTCCCTCGACCCCCACCAAGCTGATCGTGCCGAACCCGGCGAACCATGCAACGAGTTGCCGGTAGCCGCCGGTCGTGGTGTCGAAGGTTTCGACACCGAGCACACCTCCGTTCGAGTCGACGGCGGCTGCGACGTGGAAGTCGAGGTGAGTGTCGATGCCGCCCGTGACGGTGATTGTTCTGTTCTCTACGATGGTCATTGCCATCCCTTTCAGTAGCTGTGAATGGGTTGGCACGCACCTGCCGGGACGGTGACATCGCTGCGAGAACTGTTCCAGCAGTTCTCAAGTTCAGTCGTTGCCCGACCGGTGGGTGCCGTTCCCGAACACGGCCGACCAGTCATTCGAAAGACAACCCGAAGGCGTCAGCCGGTTCTCGAGTCAGACCAGGTCGGGAACGACGCCGAACCTACGCAACAAGCTCAACGGTGATCGAGCCGCACGTGCATCCGGTGCACCCACAACCATCATCCCTGCCGGATCCTGAGCGGGCTCAACAGTCGCCGACGTGAACGTTCTGATCGATTCGCTGACCCGGATCGCCCGCGCTCGTGATGACCGGAAGACCCGTCCCCGGAAGAGCCGGTTGCTATCGACGGCCGAAGGGTGCTCCGGTCGAGGACCGGAGACCGCGGCCGCAGGGACCGGGTCTGGGTCGGGCTTCGGGCGACGTGGACTTGCCTCCCGCCGGGCGGCGAACCCGAACGCGAGAAGCGCGGTCGCGGCGACGCACCGCAAGACGGCCGCGGAACAGCGGGAACGTCGAAGGCCTCGGAGCTGGACCTCGCTGATCATTCGCCTTGCCGATAGACGGGTGCCGGGCTGGGGTCTCATCGTTTCAGCCGGACCATTAGGGTCCCGTTCGCCATGGACCCAGAGCGACAGAAGACAGAGCAATCCGGCACTCGTGAGCATGACCCGGCCGCGGCACCGGCGCTGAGTGCGGTCGGTGCCGTCGTCAAGCGGGTTCGGCTTCTCCAGGGAGCGGAACCTGATGACGACGCGATCGAGGCGGTCGAGGAGTTGCTCCCGGAAGGCGACGGGTTCTGGCCGTACATCCGTAACTTCGCGTCGCTGATCGTCTTGTCGGCAGGGATTGCCGCGTTCGGCTTGTTGGCCGACTCTGGTGCAGTAGTGATCGGTGCGATGCTCGTCGCACCGCTGATGACGCCGATCACTGCGGCCGCGGCTGCGTTGGTGACCGCCCGGAATCGCCGGCTCGTGACATCCGTTGTCGTGATCGCGTTCGGTACGGCACTGGCCATCGGCGTCGGGTGGCTGGTCTCGATGCTGGTCGGCACCTCGGTGACCGGGCCGGACGACCTGCCCAACGAGGTGATCTCGCGAACGTTCCCCGGCCTACTCGATCTCGGCATCGCGATCACGGCCGGCGCTGCCGCCGGATACATCGCTCCCCGCCGATCCGCCACGTCAGCGCTGCCGGGCGTCGGCATCGCCGTGGCGCTCGTTCCACCGCTCGCTACCGTCGGCATCACCGCCCAGCTCGGGCTCAGCGAAAAGGCTGGCAACGCGATGCTGCTGTACCTCACGAACCTGGCGGCGATCGTTTTCGCCGCATCCGTGATGTTGCTGCTGGCCGGCTTCCGCCCAGATTCGGGCGGTACCCGACGGGGGCTGTCGAGTCGTCTCGCGGTCACCGCCGTCGTGGTCGCAGCCATTGCGATCCCGCTCACGACCCATACCCAGTCGGCGGTGCGAGATGTCGCTCTGCGCCGCTCGGTGACACGGGCGGTCGCCGACTGGGACGATTCCGTGGAGATCGTCGAACTCGACGCCGAAGTCACCGGCGGGCTCGCAACGGTCGAATTGCTGGTGTCGGGGCCGAACAGCCCGCGGCCGGCATGGGAACTCGCCGAGGCAGTCGAACGTCGTTTCGACGGCCCTGTCGATCTTCGACTGCTGTATGAGCAGGACCAGTTGTTCGAGGTGAGCGTTCGATGAGGCGGACGCGGATCGGTTTCGGGACCACCGTGGCGATCGCGTGCATCACCGTGGCCGGGTGCATCGGCGGCACCGACACCCGGCCCGATACCGGTGCCTCGATCACCGTCTTCGGACCGTACCGGGGGGCCGAGGCCGACCGATTCGCCGACTCGGTCGAGGAATTCACCGAACGAACGGGCGTGAAGATCCGCTATACGGGCAGCGCTGATTTCGTGACCGATCTCGGACTTCGAACGGGTGAGCTCAACGACCCGCCCGACGTCGCAATGGTGCCCCAACCCGGGCTGGTCAGAGATCTCGCCGACACGGGCCGCATCCTCGAGCTCTCCGATGAGGCTCGCGCAGCACTGGCCGCCAACTACTCCTCGGAGGCCATGGCGCTCGGTGACATCGACGGCACGCAATTCGGTGTGCCGTTCCGCGCCAACGTCAAGAGCCTCGTCTGGTACCGCCCGAGTGTGTTCGCCGCTCGGGGCTGGGCACTGCCGCGCTCGCTCGACGAGCTCGAGGATCTGTCGGCCCGAATCCAGATGGGCGGCGAGATGGCACCGTGGTGCCTGGCGATCGCCGCGGGGACAGCCACGGGTTGGCCGGCAACCGACTGGACCGAGGACCTGGTGCTGCGACTCGACGGCGCCGACGTCTACAACGGTTGGGCAAACGGTGATCTGCCCTTCTCGAGCCCGGAGGTCTCCGAGGCGTTCGACCGTTTCCGATCGCTCGTGCTCGCCCCAGGCCGGCTGGACGGTGGAACCACCACAGCGGTCGAGACCGGGATACGGCGAGTCTTCGAT
>CAVVWT010000008.1:0-679886 GCA_963752085.1 Ilumatobacteraceae bacterium | reverse complement strand
CAGAACGACGTCCCCCTGTCCGTCAGGCTGGCTCGTTGCTCAGCGGGTCACCTCGACTGTTTCCTGCGTCGTCGGTCCACGAGAGATACGTCGCCCAGTTTGTGCAAGAACTCGCGGCGTGACGGCTCTGGACGGGTAACCACTTCCAGCAAAGGACCCTGCCATGAGCCATCTCTTCTCAACACCCAGCAGCCGCCGAATCGGCATCGCACTGACCGTCGCATCATTGTGTTCGGCCGTCGTACCGGTCGTGCTCTCGACTCCTCCAGCGGACGCGGGAGCCCCGCTTCCCGAACTCCGCTGCGATTTCGACGGCGACGGGCGAGGCGACCTCGCGACCGGTGCGCCCGGCGAGATGCCGAACGGCGCGGTGATCGTCAACTACAACCGCCAGCCCGGCGGCGGTGGCTTTCTCATCGACGGCGCCGAGATGATCCAGCCGAGCGGGGCCGACGGCGAGTTCGCCCGCGGCTTCGGCTCGAGCCTGGCGTGTGGCGACTTCAACGGCGATGGCGTCGACGACCTCGCCGTGGGAGCGCCGGGTTCGTACGGTACCCACGCCAACGCGGGCGACGTCGCCGTCGGGCGCTTCTACATCTTCGATGGAGTGCGCGACCTCGGCATCACCGGCGAGCCGCGGTGGTTCACGCAGGACAATGGCGGCTTCGGAGCGTTCGCCGATCAGGACAAGCTCGACAAGTTCGGTGCCGCGATCGTGGCCGGGGACTTCAACGGCGATGGCAACGACGACCTCGCGGTCGGGGCGCCCGGCGACCAGGATGCAGGCGTCGGCGGCAGCGTGGCCATCCTGTCGGGCCCCATCGGCATGGTCCTGGACGCCCATGTGCTCAGCGGCTCCGCGTCGCCGGGCGACAACCTCGGAACCGCGCGGTTCGGTGAGGCGCTCGGGGCCGGCAAGATGGGAGCTGTCGGGGGTGATGATCTCGTCGTCGGCGCCCCCGGCACGCTGCACGACGGTGAGCAGGGGCGCGTCTACGTCCTTTCGGACGCGACGCATCTCGTCGGTGTCCTCCATGCATCGAGCTTCGGCATCGCCAGCGCCGACGACTACGAGGACTTCGGGTACAGCCTCGCTGTCGGCGACTTCAACGGCAACGGGTTCGACGGCGTGGCGATCGGAGCGCCCAACTTCATGTCGCCCAACAACCGGGTGGCGGGTGCGGGTGCGGTCTTCGTTGCGGCCGGAACGATCAACGGACCCGTCGCCGTCCTTGGCGACGCGTTCGATCAGGGCGACGTCGGGTGGGTCTCGGAGCCCGGTGATCGGTTCGGTCACGCCCTCGCCGCTCCCGACCTCAACGGAGACGGCGCGGACGACCTCGCGATCGGCGCACCACTCGAGGACGTGAACGGGGTGAGCGACGCCGGCGCTGTCAGCATCCGCATGGCGAGGCGCCAACCGAGCGGTATCGCCTGGAAGCAGTCCGACACCTATTACCAGGGGCTCAACGTCGGCGATCAGCTCGAGGAGGACGACTACTTCGGAGCCGCACTCGCTGCAGGCTGGTTCAACGCCGAGTCGACCGACGACATCGTCATCGGCGCACCCGGCGAGGGACCCGACGCCATCTGGCCGTTCGCCGGAAGCAACCTCGGGCGCATGTTCATCGGCCTCGGCTGGCCATCGCACGGAGGGCAGGTCTGGTACGGGCAGGACACACTCCCCGGGATGGCGTTCGGCGAATCAACGATCGGCACCGGTCACGCCGGCGCCGTGTTCACGACGGGTGAAGCCACGGGCTGGGCGTTCGGTTCGTAATCGCAGACCTGCTCACCGACCGCACGACGGTCGCGCTCCCGGAGTCGTGGCAAGGGAACTACACCCTTGACAGAGCGAAGGCGTGGATCGAAGAGCGCGATGCTGAGTCACCGACACTGTTGGTCGTGGGAGCCGCATCAGCGAGTCCGGCCGGCCTCGTGGTTCTCGCTGAGCTTCCTCTTGATGACTTGACGGTCGATGTCCGGATCGGATTCCTCATTGCCGAGGCATCTCGGGTTCGAGGGTTTACACCCGAGCTGCCGTCGGGTCTGATCGATTGGATGCGAGCCGCGCCGTTGGTACACACGCTGACCGGCGGAGTCGATCTGACGAACCATGCCTCAGTTGCGTGTGATGGAGAACAACGGCTTTCACCGGATCAGCGACAATGAAAGCATGGCCACCTAACAGCTCGACGTGGGGCCTGATTCATTTCCGTCGCGAGACGACTGAGCGCATAACGCTCCGCCATCGTCACCCCACAAACCGCTCAGGTACGGCACCTACGATCGGGCGGTCCCACCCATATCGTGCAATGCGCCGAGCGCGGAGCTGTTCGTCGAGTTGGGAACTTCACGGTCCGTGCCTACAACGTGCCCGGAACAGCTGATAGCAGCCGGACACGGCGGTCACCAGCGGATACATTGGTCAGTGACAGCATCCACATATCGCCTGCTCACAGCACGTCTTCGCAGGTCACGACGCCACTGACGAAATCGGCTCGCCGCAACTTCCAAGCTGATGATGCGGTTTCGACTACCGTCGTCCGCTCCAATCAACTACGACCCGATCACACCAGCTCAGCGGATATCTCCGTTGAGCTGGGATCGGGCGGAGCGATTCTCGCCGACGTTGGTCGTGCCTCGAGATCATGGGCCGACCGGAAGGCACCCGGGTTGTGCAGGCGACATTCGCGAACCACGAGCTGGATGCGCTCACCCCCGGCCGAGGTGCGCGCCTGGCACGGACGACTCTCGAAGTCGGACCTGAGCTGGAACTGAGCGACCGCCGTCGACGACGGCCTGCCGCTCAGCCACCCGGTGCGGATCCAGGGGTGCATCGGCCGAGCCGATGCGATCAAGCCGCGCTTCGATGCCTCCTTGGTCGACGTTCGAGTTGCGGCTTCGATTCTGACGATCTCCGGCCGTACAACTGAGAGCACGCTGACGAACTGGCCATGCATCGCTCGGGCGACGAGAGCTGCCGAAGCGAACGCATGTCGAGGGACCTAGGTCTCTTGACCTCGATGCGAGGTGAAGAGACTGTTGAGTCATGGACCATGACGTGGTCAACGGTCAGGTTGACCCGACGGCGGTGGATGCGCGGGTGGGCCACGTCGGGACCCGTATCGATCTGGACGATCTCACCAAGCGGTATCGGGTCGGCGACGTCGACGTGACCGCTCTCGATGACATCAACCTGCACGTCGATGAAGCAGCATTCGTCGCGATCGTCGGGCCGTCGGGATGCGGCAAGACGACCTTGCTGAACATGATCGGGGCGCTCGACACCCCGACTTCAGGGTCGGTGCGGGTGGCCGGGATCGACGTCAGCGGGGCGTCGCAGGCCGACCGGTCGATGCTGCGACGACACAGCGTGAGCTTCATCTTCCAGACGTTCAATCTGTTCCCAGGCCTCACCGCGCTCGAGAACGTACGTTTCGGGGCCGATGCGGCACGCACGACGGATCCGGGTGAGCGAGCGCAGCAGGCCCTGGCGCAAGTCGGCCTTGCAGATCGTCATCGTCACTTCCCGCACCAGTTGTCGGGGGGAGAGCAGCAACGGGTGGCGATCGCCCGCGCGTTGGCGACCGGTAATCCGATCCTGCTCGCCGACGAACCGACCGGTGAGCTCGACTTCCGCACGGGCGTTCAGATTCTGGGTGTGCTCGAGGAACAGGCCCGCGCCGGGATGACGGTGCTCGTCGTCACCCACAACCGCGAGATCGCACGGGTCGCCGACCGCGTGGTCGAGCTGTCGAGCGGTCGCATTGTCTCCGACGGTCCACCCCCCGGCGGCAAGGCCGACATCGGCGATCTGCAATGGTGACGAACGCGCGTGCACGGAGCGGACGGCTCGGCTGGTGGCTCCGTTGGTCGTGGCGCGATCTCCGATCGCACTGGATTGCGGTGACCGCGATCGCACTCGTACTCGCGATCGGAACTGGGGTGTACGCAGGGTTGGGCAGCACCGCTGAGTGGCGACGCGAGTCCAACGACGCGAGCTTCGCTGCGTTGGCGATGCACGATCTACGCGTCACGCTCAGCCCCGGGACATTCGTCGAACAGGATGCGCTCGTCGACGCGATCGCATCGATCGACGGTGCAACCTCAGTGCGCGACGTCAGCGAACGTCTCGTCGTCGACAGTCAGGTGGACACCGGCACGATCGGCGGAATGGATTCGGTGTTGGTTCCGGCCCGGCTGGTGGGAATGACGTTCGGGTCGACGCGGCCGGTCGACGATGTGTGGGTCCGCGACGGCATCGCACCGTCCAACGATCCGACCGATGCCAGCGCGGTCCTCGAAGCCAAGTTCGCCGACCAGCACGGGCTGCCGACGGCGGGAACGATCGTGGTCGCCGGAGGCCGTACCGTGACCTACACCGGGCTCGGTGTTGCCCCGGAGGACTTCTTCTACGAGGGCCCTGAAGGAACGATCTTCGCCGCCGGAGAACTCGCCATCGTCTACGTCTCGCTGGCCGCGGCACAGGACCTCAGCGGGCACGCGGGGATGGTCAACGATGCCGCTCTGGTGCTCGTCGACGGTGCGGACCGGGATGGGATCGAAGCGGAGCTCACCGAAGCGATCGGTGAGCTGGGCGTGAGCGCCACGATCTCCACTCGCGACGACGCCGACGCCGTCCGTGTGCTCTACGAAGACATCGACAACGACCAACGCTTCTGGAACGCCTTGTCAGCACTCGTCCTGCTCGCCGCCGCGCTCGCTGCGTTCAATCTCATCAACCGGATCGTCGAGGCCCAACGGCGCGAGATCGGTATCGGGATGGCCCTCGGCGTGCCGCGGCCACAACTCGCCATCCGCCCGATGCTGATCGGCGTGCAGGTCGCGGTGTTGGGAACGGTCGCCGGTCTTGGCGTCGGGCTCCTCGTGGGCACGGCGTTCGGGAAACTTCTGGAGTCGTTGCAGCCACTACCGATCCACCGCACACCGTTCCAGTTCGGTGTCTATCTCCAGGCCGTCGTTGCTCGGGATCGCGATCCCGATCGCGGCCAGCGCCGTCCCGGTCTGGAGGGCGCTTCGCGTCGAACCGATCGAGGCGATCCGCACCGGACACCTCGCGGCCAAGACCAGTCGGCTGACCGGTTGGACCGGCAGTCTCCGACTGCCCGGTTCGACGATGACTCAGATGCCGATCCGTAACGTGCTGCGTACCCCGCGCCGCACGCTCCTGACCGCTGTTGGTGTCGGCGCAGCGATCATCGCGCTCGTCGCCGTGCTCGGGATGCTCGACAGCTTCGGTCGAACCCTCGACAAGGCAAACGACGAGTTCACCAAGGGCGACGCCGACCGCGTCGTCGTGCAGCTCGACACGTTCTACCCCGACGATTCCCCCGTCGTCATGGCGATCTCCGACGCTCCCGCTGTCGGACACATCGATGCCGGATTGCGGTTGCCGGCCACCGCGCTCGGGTCCGAATCCGACACCGACCTCGATCTCCTCGTCGAATTCGTCGATCTCGACGCCGCAACGTGGATGCCGACCATCGACGACGGCGCAGCGACGACCGGTGGGGGCGACCCGGGGATCCTGCTCGCCCGCAAAGCCGCCGACGACCTCGGAGTCGGACGTGGGCGACAGCGTCACGCTGCGCCATCCGATCCGAGCCGACACCGGCGGCTTCTCGCTCGCCGACAGCGAATTCACCGTTCAGGGGATCCACGCCAACCCGATCAGGACGTTCGCCTTCCTGGACCTCGCCGACGCAGCGCAATTCGGGCTGCACGACCTCGTCAACGTCGTGCAGGCGTACCCGACCGATGATGCCACCCGGTCGGACGTGCAGCGAGCGGTCTTCGGACTGCCAGGCGTGACGTCGAGCCAACCCGTCGCCCGCATCAGCGAAGCCATCGACGAGGCCCTCGACCAGTTCCTCAGCTTCCTGTTCGTCACCGCCGGAGCCGTGTTGATCCTCGCGCTCCTGATCGCCTTCAACGCGACGCGCATCACCGTCGAAGAACGGCGGAGAGAGCACGCCACCATGCGAGCGTTCGGGCTCCCCATCCGAACGGTGCTCGGCGTCGTCATCAGAGAGAGCGTCCTCGTCGGCATCGCCGCCACCCTCATCGGACTCGTCGGAGGCATTGTCTTCCTCCAGTGGATGCTGAACTCGCTGGCCACGACGACACTCCCCGACGTCGGGATCGACGTCTACCTGTCACCGGCCACGATCCTCATCGCCGCGATCGTCGGCATCGCCTCCGTCGCGGCCACCCCGCTCTTCCTCGTCCGCCGACTCCGACGCATGAACCTCCCCGGTACCCTCCGCGTCGTCGAGTGACCGACCGCACCGCGCCCCACGCTTCCGCCGGACCGCTGAACCACCAGAGCCCTCCTCGCAGTGCCGCCGAGCGCAAACACGTGCGGACGATTGTTTCACAGTCGAACGGAGTCGAATTCCGGCGGTTCACAGGGAGGCGGCGCGGGCCGGAACGGTGGGTTGCCCCGCCTACCCATCGCCTGCAGCTCGTCGGGGTCAGCTGAGTAGGAGTGCACGTTGGAGGAGTTGGGTCATCGTGGCGACGTAGTGGTCGTCGCTCCAGCCCAGTTCGACCACGAGCTCGCGCCACGTGTCGAAGTGGGCGACGGCGTAGAGCGTGGCGGCTGCGTCGTCGACGGCCCAGTCCGCTGCAAGTTGGTCGCGTTCGGCGAGTGTGTCGATCATTGCCCGGAACGTTGCGAGTCGGAACCGCATCCGATCTCGCCACGCCGCGCCGAGGGCCTCGTCATCGTGCTGGGCCGCCTCGAGTACCTCCGCCACCGGCAGCACCTGAGCCCAGAACGTGGTGTTGAGCCGCATGGCCGCCTCCAGCAGTGTTGCCCCGTCGGGTGCGGCGTGCACCGCAGCGACTGTGTCGGCGAGGTCGAGGGTCTCGTCCATGTGCTGGACCAGCGCGACCAGCAGCCCGGCACGGTCGCCGAAGTGCAAGTAGAGCGCCTGTCTCGAGACCGAGGCCCGAGCTGCTACGTCGGCCAGTCTGAATCGCGCTCGTTGCTCGGTGACCAGGTCCCAGGCGGCGTCGAGGATGCGTCGTCGGGTCTCTGGAGCTCCATACTCGGCGTCAGTTGACATCGTGTACACCTCGGTCGTAGTTTGGTTTACACAGTGTAAACCAAGGTGGTGTCAGGAGATCGCGATGCACGACGAAGATTTCTCAGCAGCCCAGACAGCGGTGCTCGATCACTACGGAGTCGTCGCGGAAGAACGCTGGGTCGAGGTTCCGGTGACGGACGGGTGCGCCCACGTTCTCGTCAGCGGCCATGGTCGTCCGGTCGTGATGCTCAACGGGATCGGCGTGCCCGCAGCGATGATGGCGCCGCTGATGGCTGGCCTCGACGGCGTCACTCGATACGCGATCGACCTCCCCGGCTACGGGTTGAGCGACACCACACCCGGCTTCGCCGACGACCTTCGGGCCAACGCGGTCCGGTTCCTCTCCGAGGTGCTCGATGGGCTGGGTCTCGACCGGCCGGTCATCATCGCAAACTCCCTCGGCTCGCTGTGGTCGAGTTGGCTGGCCATCGAGCGACCCGAGCGGGTTGCCGCCCTGGCGCACATCGGGTGCCCCGCCATCGTGCTCGACACGTCTGCCCCTCTCCCGATGCGACTGCTCTCCGTACGACCACTCGGCCAGCTGATGATGAGGCTCCAGCCACCATCACCGCACCAGGTGGAGCAACTGGCCAAGATGGTCAACGAGGACCCACTCCCGCCCGACATCGCGGCGCTCGTTCTCGCAACCGAGCAACTCGACAACTTCGAGCAGGCCTTTCTCGCCATGCTCAACCGGCTGCTGCGGCTGAGAGGCAACCGGCCCGGGATTGCCCTGACCGCCGCCCAGCTCGCCCAGATCGAGGCACCCACCCTGCTCGTGTTCGCCTCCGACGACCCGATGGGGGCGGCCGATGTCGGCGAGCGTGTGGCCGACGCTCTGGCCGATGCCGAACTGCACGTCATCGACGGTGGTCACGCCCCATGGCTGCACCACGTCGACCAGATCATCCCGGTGGTCTCAGCGTTCCTCGAGCACGTGTAGGCCCAGCCGACGCTCTGCCGGGTCGCATCACCATCCCCACCTGCTGCCGACGACGCGTCGGCAGCCTGCGCACCGCCGAGAGACGCGCGATACGGAGCGCCTCAACAGTGAGAGCGCTCACGCCGAGGGTGCCGATCTCGCGTGGGTCGGACGTCGAGGGTGTCCGTCGATCTGGGCGGCCGACACCGGTTCTGTGGTGCGATACCGAGGCGGTGAGCCCGGCGCTGCAGAGCTCGAGATGGGCTGGCCGCGGGTCAGAAAGTACGGTCGAAAGATGACTGACATCGCGACCGATCGACTCGATGGGAGAGTCGCTCTCGTGACGGGCTCGACGCGAGGTATCGGCCGAGCGATCACCGAACGGCTGGCAGCGGCAGGGGCCACCGTGATCGTGCACGGGCGTTCCGCAGACTCGTGCGCCGAAGCCGCCGCACGGATACCCGGAGCGATCCCGGTGGCCGCCGAACTGGGTTCGGCCGACGCAGGTGATCGGTTGGTTGAGGACGTGATCGAGGCCGCGGGACGCATCGACATCGTGGTGAACAACGCCGGAGTGGCGCTCGACAACTTCATCACTGGCGTCACCGACGAACGATGGGAGGACACGATCGTCGCCAACCTCACTGCCCCGTTTGCCATCATCCGCGCAGCAACTCGTGCGTTCAAGACGCAGGGAAACGGCGGCGTGATCATCAACCTCACCTCCACATCGGGTGAGCGCGGAAATGCGGGGCAGTCCGCGTATGCGGCAAGCAAGGGCGGGCTCCATGCCCTCACGCAGACCGCTGCACGCGAGCTCGGCAGGTTCGGGGTCCGAGTCAACTCGATCTCGCCGATGGCCGCGACGACGATGAACGGCCTTGTCGACCCGGACCGGCGCGTCGCCGTTGCGAAGTCGCTCCCTCTCGGCAAGGTGGCCGACCCGTCACACGTCGCCGAGGCCGTGGCATTTCTGGTCAGCGACCGCGCGGAGTTCATCACTGGCGAACTCATCCACGTCGACGCGGGCTTTCACCTGAGCTGAGGAGCAGCGAACGAAGCTGAGCCACACAGCGGGTCGGGCGAATACTCGAGATCGCTGGTGACGTCGGCGCGCCCGATCGGCTCAGCAATCGTGTCGACGCGCGATATGGGTGCCCACCAACGGCACCTCGGGCGATGAACCACTTCGTGCGCATGCATGTTCGGGGGCACTCGACCCCTCGATCCGGTGCCGCCTTCAGCCTCGGCCCGCAGCCAGTGGTGGCTACCGGCGCCAGAACAGAAGGTGTGTCACGCCGCTGTACATCCGAACCACCGCAGCGGCGATCGTCGAGTCGACGCCGACGTCAACGGACACTTCGAGATCGACCCCGCTTCCGGGCTTCCGGTGTTCGTGCCGATCGTGACCGGGTTCGTCAGGTGACCACATCCCGTTCAACGGACAATCTGCGGTGCAGCACGTCGGGCTGAGCCAGGAAATCGCGCTCCGTGCCTACCACCGAGAATCGGCCCGGAAGGACCTTCCAAGCCGACCATGCGAGCTCGATTCTCGTCGCCGCTCCCATCCGAATGTGACACCAGCTCAGCGGTCAGCGCGAGCAGCCGCGGTCACGGAATGAAGGTGGGCTCGGGCAACGGTGCCGCCTGTTCGACGACCGACCACTTCTGCCCGGTGGCCTCCGTAAACATCGACCGGACCATGCCGGAGTGTTCGGCATCAGCGGCACCCAGACGTGCGAGGTTGCCGAGCGCGAGATCGACGGCCAACGGTGTGGCGTCGGCGTGCTTGAGGATCGCGATGTTGGCGAGCACCAGGCCGGCCAGCCGGCGTCGCCGCTTCATCAGGGCCGAGCGATTGAGGCCGCACACTCGAATCGTGTTCTTCCCGTAGGGGCTCGACTTGCGCGGGCCGGCGATGCCGAACTCGTCGAAGAGCAGATGCTTCGTCGGGTCCTTGCGACCGAAGGGGGTCAGCAACAAGGGGGTCTCCTGCTTCTCACATCCTTCGACCGGCGGTGCCGTCGGGGCCGGCTTCACCGGAAACAGATTCTTCTTGTGCGCCGAGTTGCACGGGTTACAGCTCAAGATGTAGTTCCGCCAGTCGTAGGCGAGCCACGGATACCCGCTGTTGAACAGCACCGTCGACGACGGAGTGCCGTCCGGCTTGTCGGCGATTGCATCGATCCGGCCCTTCGGTCGGAAGTGCTCGACGTCGCCCTTGAACCGATCGACGCCCCAGACGTCTACTTCGCAGTAGCCACACTTGCCGAACGTGGCCGGCGCCATCTCGGGCTTGAATTTCTTCCACGCCTCGCGCCCTGTGAAGTTCGGCGTCTTGTTCGCGGCGATCTCGGCGGCGACCTTGTCCTTGTTCGCCTTGACCGCCTGGTCGAAGCCGTCGGGCTTCTCGACCGGCTTGAACTTCATCATGACGTCGCCCCCTTCGCGTGCGCGAGCAAGCGGTCCTTCAACTCCGACGTGCTGAGCTGGTCGCCACCATCGGGTACCTGCTGCGCCACGAACTGGGTCGCCGCCTCGACCATCACCCCTCCGAGCGACGTGCCCATGTAGCTGCCGAGCGTGAGCTGGAGGCGCCGGTGGAGACCCAACAGTTCCGGATCATCCGGGCCGTAGCCCTCCATCCGCAGCCGCTGATACTCCAAGACATCGGCTTCGGCCTCGGGATCGAGCGTCGTGTCGAGCCCGAACCACTGCCCGGTCAAGATCTCGTCGGCATCGAGGCCGGGCGGCACGTCGATCTGTTCGATCGTGATCATGCCGTCGGCGTCGCGCTGCAGGAGATGGATCTCGCCGCGCTCAAGCCCTCGCAGACAGAGCGGGTCATGGGTGGTCGCCACGAACTGGAGATGCGGGAACATGGCCCGCAGATCGCTCACCACCCTCAGCTTCCACTCGGGATGGAGATGTACCTCGAGTTCGTCGAGCAGGACCATGCCCTCGAAGTTCTCGGTGCTGTAGCCCTGGTCGAGCTCGTTGCCGAAGGCGAGGCTCAGATCGAGGGCCAGTGCAAGGATCGTCTGGTAGCCGTCCGACAGCTGATCGAGGTCGAGCAGCTCGTCGAACAACCGGGCGCGGAGAGCACCGCTCCGTCGACGGATCTCCACGTCGGCACCCACGCTCAGCAGCGTCTTCAGCTGCCCCGCAAGCACCTTGAAGTCATCGGAGCGGACTCGCTTCGTATCGGCGAGCCACGGTTCGGCGTCGGCGAGCGGAGCCCACGGGTCGAACAAGTTGGTGAGCCGGGGCCCAGTCGCTCGCGCCATGGCCGCCGTCGGGCTGCGGCGGAGCAGACGAGTCGATCCGTACCCGACGAGGTCGAAGGCAGGCTTGCGACCTGCTACCTCGAACTGGTCGTCTCCCCGGCGCATCTCGAGGCGCACCTCGGAACCGTCGTTGAACGCCACGCGGACGTGACCCTTGTCGGCCCCGCGGCGCAGGTACCGCTCGGGCAGCGGTGCCAGTCGACCGCGATGGCTCCTGCTGGACAATGCGAGCGCGATCGCCTTGAGGATCGTGCTCTTGCCGACACCGTTGGCCCCGAGGAGCACGATCCACGGCTCGCGACCAGATTGTGGCTCGGCAAAGCGCAGCTCGAGCTCTTGGATACACCCGAAGTTGACGAGGTCGATCTCTTCGATCCACACCGAGGAGAGGCCCGGTGACGTCATCTTGCGAGCCGTCTCCTGCGCCGTGGTCGGCGGTTGTTTCGTCGCCATCTCCTGCGCCATCGGCGGCACCACACCGGTCTGCGATCGTTGCTCCGCCTCGGGTGCCGGTGGTTCGAACGTCGCCCCATCCGACCCGACCGACTGCTCGTCCACCGTGGCCCGCTTGGCGAGCAACTGGCGGGTCAGTGCCGCGAACTCGGTCTGCGGTGACCAGAGAGAATCCCAGGTGTCCGCACTCACCACGTAGCCGCTCGACTCGAGCGTCGCGAGTACGCCCGCGGCGTGGCGGCGGCGGCGCTCAACCAGATCGGGGCGATCGAGGTTGAGCACCTGGATCGTGATCTCTCCCATCTCGGACAGCGACCGGATGTGGCCATCGTCGTCGAACCAGAGGTGATCGCTCGGGTTCTCCGGCCCGTACGGCGACAGCAGCAACGGTTGCTCACGATCCAACGAGCCGTGCGGTTCCACCCGGCGGCCTCGTACGGGGAAGCGGTTGCGCTTGGCCCGACTGCAACTCACGCAGGACGGAACGAGATTGCTCCACTCGTAGGCGAGCCACCAGTAGTGGTCGGGAGCGATCGCGCCCTTCTGCAAGCCTTCGGCGCGCGTGCGCGGGCGAAAGTGGTCGACATCGCCGGGCTGGGATGCACCGATGAGTGACTCGCAATACGCACACTTGCCGAAGGATCCAGCGCTGAGCTCGTCGTGATGGCGGAGCCACACATCGGCGTCGAACTCGAAGCGACGCTGGGACTTGTAGCCACCCGCTTGCTCGGTCTTCTCCAGCTGCTCGAAGGCACGCTGGGCCGCGTGCTCGAATCCCTCGGGCGTCGCTCGTTGTTCGACGATGATCATGGGGTGTCTCCCGATCGGCGTTGGCGGTGGCCCGGTGCGATGCGAAGCGTGGGTGCGGGACCCGGCGCGTTGTTCGCCGGACTGAGGGTTGGCCGTGCATCGACCTCGGCGCTCAGCCGATCCGACGCACCGAGTACACCGCCGTCGGTCGTCGCGGCGGTGTCACCATCGAGAAATCGAAGCAGTGCGTCACGTTGGACCTGGGTGGCGCCGTAGCTCGGCACATCATCCAGCGGTTCATCGATCAGACCGCGGTAGCTCGCGATTCCGACCGGGTCGGTCTGGTCGAACTTCTCGCGGAGCGAGGCGATTTCAGCGGTCAGCAACGAGAGCGACGAACGCAACCGCACCCACTTGTGGTTCTTCCATCCTGTTGCCACGACTGTTCCTGTTGCAGCATCCGTTCCCGGATCCTCATGGGCGAAGGCGCGCTCGAGATTGAAGGCTGCTTCGAGGCCGCGTTCGCCGAGTCGCTTGATCCGATCGGCGGGCATCGCGAGGTTGAGCCCGCCTTCGGCTTTGCCGTGGCTGACGTGCACGACGCGATCTCGATAGCCGGGTACACGGGTCTGGTCGTTGTCGCTCCAGTTCTGCATGGTGTCGGCGATGGCACCGGCGAAGCCGAGCAACGCTCCCCGACCATCTTCGCGCCACCGGGTCCACCATGCGTCGTGCCCGCTCCCGTTGGTGATCGGGCGCCAGATCTTCTGCACCTCCGGCTGATCGTCGTCGTCGAAGTCGGTTCGATCGGGATGGAACCCGCGCAGGTTGACGCCGAACGTCGGGTGGTTGGGCAACATCGAGTCGAAGAGGTGCACCGGGAAATTGCTGATGATGCCACCGTCGGAGAACCAACAACGCTCCGCCGTGAGTTGCTCGGTCGGCTTCGGGCCCTGCATGCCCCCGCGATGCCAACGGCTCCACACCGCACGCGCCTGACGGTTCGACGACAGCGTCCAGTCGACCGCGCGGAGGGGCACCGCCGAGATGAGGACCGGGAAGCTGAGACTCATCCGAGTGGCCATCACGACCGGCATCTGTGCGGGCGGCGGCAGCGGCACGAGCGGACGGAGGGCATGATCGAGCCAATCGTCAGGGCGTGGCAACCCCTCCAGGTAGTCGACCACCGCCGTGGGCATCGAGCGACGCAATTCGTCGGCCTCGACGTAGAAGCGGTCGGGCTGCTTGGGCATCTCGGTGTCGTACGGCAGGTAGTACGTGCGGCCCTGGCTGAGACACGTGGTGAGGAGCGTCAGATTCACACCGTCCTGACCCGGCCGACCGTCGGCGAGTTCGCCGAACGTGAGCGGCGACGCGTCCTCGGCCAAGCCGGCGAGACCTTGGATCGTCGTGTGCAGCCACTCCGACAGCGGCTCCACGTCGCCCACCTGGGTGCCGACCGCCGACCCGCCGACGAGGCCGTAGTCGTTGGCAGGGATGACCCGAGCGGCCTCCCACACGATCGCGATGAGCACGACCAACCCCAGCGTGACGACGCAGATCGCGAACCATGCCGCGACGGCCCAGCCGTCGACCCCTCCACTCCACATGACGGCGATCAGCGCGCCGCCGATGACGAGTACTGCAACGGCGAGTACGGCCCAGCGAACGCGTCGACGCTCGATCTTCGACGTGAGCTTGCTGGCGGTCGCAGCAACGACCAGCAGCGCCACGAGCGGGGCGAGCCCCACGAGCCAGTGATCGGCGATGGCGCCGCGCACGCCGAGGCCGACTCCCACCGCCGGCAACGAGAGCGCGAGCAGCAGCACCATGCCGGCAGTCGATCCGAGGAACGCAAGGGTGAACGCAATGAGCTTGAGGATCTTGCCCAGCTTCCCCATCGCGGTCTCGGGCTTCGTCGTGCCGGTCAGCACGAGCCGGAACACGCGCCGACACTGCTTCTGTGGCCGGAACAGCTGCTGGAGTTGACCACCCAGTTCGTCGGGGAGAGCGGCGAGGCGGACGAAGCCCGCTCCTGTGCCCTCGTGTTGTGCTGCTGCTGTCGCCGCTGCAGCGATGGCACCAGCTGAGGTTCCACCGATGTTCCGGAAACGATACGTGCGAGCCAACTCCGCGACCGCAAGTGGATAGATGACACCGCTCGTGATGCCGCCCTTCATCACGAGGTCGCAGTCAAGTCGGCGGTTGCCGTAGGCGCGAGCGTCGGTGAGCGCCACCTCCGCCGCCGCAGTCGTGTTCGCCTCCGTCATCGGTCGGCCTTCCCTCGTGGACCTCCGTCGACCACCGAGAGTAGTTCGGTTCGCGCGACCCATGCGCGAGCATTCACGCGCCCGGGCGGGATCTCCGTCTCCGACGCCCGGGTGTACGGTGCCCCATGACAACAGAGGTCCCACGCCCGCAGCGCATCAGTGACGCGCTCGACCGGGTCGAGGGTGCGGTCACGAAGCACCCGAGCCTCGGCATCGGCACCGAGCGCTCGACGACCACCATCACCGATGGGCTTCGTTGCAGCATCGAGGAAGGCGACTGGCGATTCGAAACCGACCTCCCCGACACGATGGGTGGCGACGGCTCGGGGCCCTCGCCGGGAGTGCTCGGGCGAGCTGCACTCGGAAGCTGCCTTGCGATGGGCTATCAGCTGCGCGCAGCCCGACTCGGTGTGGAACTGACCGCTGTGACCGTTGAGATCGACGCCGACTTCGACCTCGCCGGGATGCTCTCGCTCGACTCGCCCGCACGGCCTGGATACAGCGAGGTCCGCTACCACGTGAGCGTCGAGAGCTCGGCGCCGGAGGCCGACGTGCTCCGGGTGCTCGACGAGGGCGATCTCCTCAGCCCCTACCGCGACGTGTTCTCCGCTCAGACGCCGATGACGCGAACGGTGTCGATCCAGATGCCCGCGGACTGAGGTGGAACCGAAGCTGCAACGCCGGGTGCAACGGTACGGGTGGGACCGCGCCGCAGCCTCGTACGCGACGTTCTGGGGTGCGCAGCTTCGCCCGGCCCACGAGGCGTCGATCCGCCTCGCCGACCCGCACGTGGGCGAGCACGTGGTGGACGTGGCATGCGGAGGCGGCGAAGTCACCTTCGATGCGGCGGACCGGGTCGGCGCCCCAGGCCATGTTCTCGGATTGGACATCTCGGAGAAGATGGTCGCTGCGGCACAAGCGGAAGCAGCGGCACGAGGATCCGGCAACACCTCGTTCCGGCGCAGCGATGCCGAGTCGCTCGACTGTGAGGACGCGTCGTTCGACCTCGCGCTGTGCTCGCTCGGGCTGATGTACGTGCCGGAGCCGGCCGTTGCGATCGCCGAAATGCGTCGAGCACTCCGGCCTTCCGGTCGGATCACCGTCTCGGTCTGGGGCGAACGCCGTCACTGCGGATGGGCGGAATTGTTTCCGATCGTCGATCGCCGCGTGACGTCCGACGTCTGCCCGATGTTCTTCTTCCTCGGAGCGCCTGGTGTCATCGAGTCCACCCTCGAGCACGCGGGGTTCGTGGATGTGAGCGTGACTCGGCTCCGGGTCGACCTCGCCTATCGCGACGAGGGCGAGGCGATCGGGGCCGCGTTTCTCGGTGGCCCGGTTGCGCTCCCGTTCGGCCGGTTCGGCGACGACGAGCGGCGAGACGTCGAACGCGAATACCTCGATTCGATCTCCGAGTTCCGCGATGGCGAGAGCTATCTCGTACCCGGCGAGTTCGTCATCGCGACCGCAGCTCGGGAGGAGTCGGACGTCCGGGACGATCGGCTGTCTCGCTCCCCGGCACACTGATCTGCACGGCGATCGACGACTTCAGGGCTCCACAGTGCGAGACCGGACCTCTACGAGAAGTCGGCCGCATCGCCTGCCGTGGCTGTGCGGTCACGCAGCACCGTGACGAGCACGAAGTATGCGGCCGGCACGGCGAAGTACACGATTCGACTGGCCAGCGGCGCGAACCCTGCGAAGAGCATCGCCAGCACGTACAGCCCGATCGGGGCCGCCGACAGGGCCACACCGACTCGACGCGACCGCTGGGTCCCCTGGTCCCACAGGAGGTCGGGTCGACGGTTCACGTACCAGTACAGCCCGACCCGCGCAAGGCTCACGGCGATCAACACGAACCCGAAGAGATGGAGCGCGATCGGTTCGTTCGGGTACTCGCCGAGCATGGCGGCCCCGAACGGCACCAGCGACACCGGCAGCAGGAACACGAGGTTCAGCCACACGACATCACGATTGACGGTGTGCACCTTGTCGAAGAGGTCGCGGTGCCACACCCAGTACATGCCGACGAGCAGAAAACTGATCACCCAGGCGACGAGTGTCGAACCGGTCTCGTCGAGTGCTTCACGCAGCGACTGCTCCGACAGATTGGACGGGACTCGGACATCGAGGACCAGGATCGTGATGATGATCGCGAAGACGCCATCGCTGAACGCGACAACGCGGTCCGGCGCCCCGCGACCGCGTCGGACCGCGTCCGGTGCGCTCGGTTCGTTCTGTGGTTGCTCAGCCATCGTCACCGATCATGCCGCACAGCAGCCGTCGATCGGTCGATCGGCCTGCCCATCGGCACCCCAATGTCTCCGGCATCGCCCCGGGGCCGGTCAGCTGCGATTGAGCGGGCTCGTCGCCGGTTCGCGCAGCGGGAGCAGCGCATCGAGCAGGTTCTCGGGTTCGGAGATGCCGACGATGTACACCATCTTCTCGGTCACCTCGCCCTCGGCGTGGACCGCACCCGCGGGCAGGACCAGCTTGTCGCCGGCCTCGAGTGGGATGCGCGTGCCGTCGCCGTCGACGACGTAGCTCGACCCTTCGAGCACGTAGCCGCAGTTGTCGACATCATGCCAGTGCAGCGGGAGTTCGTCCATGCGCTCCGACACGTACGTCGTCGGCCACATGTCGAGGCGGGCAATGTCGGCGAGCACCTCCGCCTTCGTGGTGAACGCATTCTTGATCACCTGCATCGGTCCGGGCTCCAACGCCATGGTCCGCTCCTCTCGCTGTCGTGACATCGAACGTAGCCGTCACGTCGCGGCGTGCCGCTGCCCTGGCTCACGACAGTCCGGCCACTGCCAGCCCGATGACGGCGTCGAGGAGGAAGAATCCGCCGCCGACTCCGACGAGGACGAGCAGGATCGTGACCCACCGGGGAAGCGGTCGATTCGTCCTGGTGCTGTTGAACACGAGCGCCACGAACGGCAACACGACGATCGTGACGGCGTGGAGCAGGCCGATCACCAGCACCAGGCCACCGACGCGAACGAACGTCTCGGCCAACTGCCCGCTCAGCACATACGTCCGCTGCAGTTCGGCATCGAACTGCATCGTGACGAGGACGTAGCCGCTCACGATCAGTCCGTACGCGATGTCGAGCAGCTTCAGGATCGACGCTGCCGCGGCCGGAGTCTGCGGCCAGAGATCGTGCGCGTATCCCCGCCCGAACCGTCGGATGGCCGGAGCGAGCACCCCGGCGAGCGCAACGAGGAGGACCGTCTGGATGATCTCCAACGCCAGCTCATCCACATGGTGACCGCCAGCACCGTCGACCATGAACAACGACACGGCGACAGCGAACGCAGCAATCGTCGCAACCACCGCGACGACGGAGCGGCGGGTCCGCAGGCGATGCAGCCGGTCCTCGTCGATCGAGTGCACGACACGGGCCCACAGATCGACGCTGGGTTCGACGCGGTCGATGTTCCCCAGCGCTTTCGTGAGACGCTGTTCCAGATTCATCCGTTGACCTCCAAACGCGCCTCGAGCGCAGCCATCCCGCGTTGACAATGCGTCTTGACCGAGTTCTTCGAGATCCCGAGCGTCTCGGCGATCTCGCTCTCCGAGAGTTGGAGATAGAACCGGAGGACGAGGCAGCTCTTCTGGCGATCCGACAACAGGCGCAGCGCTTCGAGCACGACGTGATCGTCTTCGTGGGCGACCGTGTCGTCCTCGAAACCCGACGTCGCCTCCGGACGGGCGATCGAGCTCCGATGCCGCAACGACATCAGACCGCGACGGTTGTGATCACGGGCGAGGTTGATCACGATCGAACGCAGGAAGGCGGGAGCCGTTCGGACGTCGCGGATCGTCGGTGCGGCCCGATGAATTCGGATGAACGCCTCCTGCACGAGATCCTCGGCGGCATCACGGTCGTCGCAGAAGACTCGGGCGAGTCGCACCAGCGAACGACCTTCGGTCGCGAAGAGGTCGGCGACCAACTCGTCGGCGTCGATGGCTTCGGCGACGGTGAAGCTGAGCGTCTGCTCCGCGCTCACGACGCGCCGCCCCGCGCTCGGGCGGCGCGTTGCCGCGGCGACTGGGTGACGCGTTCGGGTGTGACGTCAGATGACGTCACACCCGAACCGCTCGCCACCGTGTCCGTCATCTCAGATCGACGCAGGCCAGTCGAATCGAGGTATCGGGTGGATAGTGGATGACGATCGACTGCGCGTCGTCGCGAGCACGCTCGCCGTGGACGACGAACGCAGCGCCGGAACCGCGTCGATTCGTCTCGATCGTCGGCCAGATCTCGTTGACCGCATCGACGGGACCGCCAACGGTGTGCTGGTAGTGGCTGCCGCCGGGCGGGGTCGCCGAGCACGGCTGATTGTGGACGTGGGTGGGATAGGTCGTGTTCGGTTCGAGACCCCGCACCCGGAGGGTGACCACGGTGCGGCCCTCGCTGCCACCCAACCGGAACATCATCGCCCTGCCCCGGATGTCGAAACCCAGGTCCTGGCCACCGGGAAGGACGTGTACCCGGCCCTTCGTGATCTCCGGCCGTGCGTGGTGCGCTGCCGGTGGGGAATCGGCCCCAGCGACGGAGCCGGAGAGCGAGAGTGCGGCGGTCGCCGCAATCATGGGAATGAGCGCCTTCATCGGGTCGCTCCTTTCGTGTCATCTGATCCCGGTGTCGGACCGGTGCCGTGGCGAGCGGCGCGATGTGTCAGGCGGCGCGAATGCCGACTTGTTCGTCGTCGAGGCGACGATTGAGCGTGAAGACCCGTCCGATGACCGGCAGGGTCAACACGTTGAGACCGTGGAGCAGACCCATCAGCAGCACCATCCCTCCCAGGCGGACTGCCGAGCCCTGCAGTTGTTGGGCGTTGACCTGCTGTTCCCAGCCCTGGTCGGGTTCCCACTTGGTGACGAACAGGATGTACGCCCCGAAGATCATGTAGTAGGCGAAGTCCATGAGCACGAGGTAACTCTTTCCGGTTCGCGGGTTCGCCCGGAACACGTCGGCGGCGTACCCCTTGCCGAACCGTTTGATGAGCGGGCCGAGCACTCCCACCACGGCGACGAGGGCTGCGATCGTGATGATTTCGAGAATCCACCAATCCATGACTGGCTCCTTTCGGTTGGTTGCCATCTATGGAGACAGACGAAGTGCCCACGACCGTGGGTGACACCTCGTTGCAGATTTCGATGCGATTTCCGGCCGCCCGGCTCCGCACGGTCCGGAAACGCTCGTGCCGTCGGTACGTCGACGGTATACCCGACGTCAATACGCATGTCCGGGCCTCACCCGAGGCGGCGGATCAGAGGCCCGAGAAGAAGCGAGTCGCCCGGTCGCGGAGCACCGTCGGGGTGAGCGAGCGGGTCGCATCGAGAAGTTGCGCATCGGCGCCGACGAGATAGCGGGCACGCGGTCGCGACGTCTCGACAGCGGACGCGATGGTCGACGCAACCGAGGCCGGGTCACCCATCAGTGGCTCCCAACGTTGCATCGCCGTTCGCAGCCGGTCGTACACCGCCGCGTAGCGTTCGTCGCCGTAGCGCTCGGCATCGGCGTCGAGGTCTTCGAAGATCGCGGTGCGGAAGAACCCGGGCTCCACGAGGACCACCGACACGCCATCGGCCGCGCACTCGACCCGCAGGGCGTCGGTGACCGCCTCGAGCCCGTGTTTGCTCGCCTGATACCAGCCGGTCAACGGCATGGTGACCCGCCCGAGGATCGACGAGACGTTGACGATCCGCCCCCATCCGGTTGACCGCATGTGCGGGAGCGCGAGGCGGGCGAGCCGGATCGGCGCGACGAGCATGGTGCCCAGCAGGTGCTCGGCCGCGGCATCGTCCACACGCTCGACCGGAGCCGTCTGCGCGTAGCCGGCATTGTTGATCAAGATGTCGGGTGTGAAGCGCTCGACCACTGCGGCACATCGATCTGCGTCGGTCACGTCGAGAAGCGCTGTCTCGACCTCGACGCCGGCGTCGGCGGCCGCCGCACGCACGACCTTGGCCTTGGCCGGGCTCCGGACGGTTCCGATCGTGCGGTGGCCCCGGCGTGCCAGTTCGAGGGCCGTGGCGAGGCCGATGCCAGAGTTGGCACCGGTGACGAGCGCTGTGTGCGTCATGCAGCAGAGTCTTCCATGCCGAGGACGTGCGGGCGTCGGCCGTCAGCCGAGCGGCACCTGAGCACGGCCCGAGCGGCGCAGCGGGAGCGGACGCTTGGTCGGCTTCGGGACGGCGGTGGGGGTAACGTCACCGTCCCACCAACGCAGCACCCGACGTGCACGAAGCGTGGACCACCGTCCTGGCCCGCGCGTCTCCATCCGGAACCATTCGCGTCCGGGATACGGCGCGTACGTCGGCCACGTGCCGTCGCGACGACGGGCCGACCGCACCGCACCGATCGCCTCTCGGAGGCGATCGTCGCGCTCCGCTCCCACGACCATGAAGTGTTCGAGGCCGCGCACGATGTCGAAGTGCCACCGAGGTGGAAACGGAAACCGCGTGAACCGCGGGTCGACCACTGCGCCGGTGCGATGCGAGTGATACAACCGGTGCTCCAGGAAGAACTCCCGACCGGCGCCCATCGCACGATCGACCTCGACCTCTCCCCCGGTGACGTCGTACGCGTGCAGCGCCTCGAGGACGGTGATCGTCGTGTGGAACGATCCGTGGGTCGAGCCGGAGCGGATGCTCTCGCAGTTCCAGCCGCCATCGGCAAGCTGCTGGCCCAACAGCCACTCGACGACGGAAACGAGTCGCGGATCGGCCAGACCGAACGTCGCCGCGAGTTTCACCATCATCCCGGTGATGCAGGTCTCCGGCTCCCGAATCGTCTTCGCGAGATTCAGCCCACCGTCGAACCAGGAGGCCCCGTTCCACAGATGTCCGCACCCTTCGAGCGCCCGCGAGTCCCCACGCTCCAGGCCGAGTCGCTCGAGCAGGAGGAGCGTGTAGGTGGTCGACGTCCACTTCGGGCTGTACAACGCCCCGGCCCACCGTCCGTCGGCGCCCTGCTCCGCCAGCAGGCGACCACCCCATCCCTCGTTCGCCACCAGCGCCCGCTCGGCTGCCACCTGCTCCGGCGGGGCATCGAGCAGGTCACGCATCGTCTGCCATCGCACGGCGGCGTCGCCCGCCATCAGCCATGCCGACACCTCGTCGAGCCGGTCGTCGCCGCCACCCACCGCTGATTCGTTCACGACGCTCGGCGTCAGCCTGATCGGCGCAGCAGCACCAACGTCGCACACACGGCGATGATGCCGGCCAGCACCTGCCCACCTTTCGCCAGCCGGGATGCATCGACAGCTGGCTTCCAGACGACTTCGCCGTCGCGAACCTGGTATACACCGAGCGCCCGAGCGCCCATGCCGAAACCCGTGCCGAAGCCTCTGCCCTCGCCATCGGGCTGACCATCTTCGCCACCGCCACCGCCGCCGCCGCCGACGACGCGGGCAACCGGGATCACGGTCACGCCGTCGAGCTCGTACGCATCGCCGAAGACCCGACGAACGGTCAGCACGTCGCGAAACCCTCGGATCTCGTCGAGCACGTCTACGGTTGGAACGTCCAGTACTTCCGTCATCTCGAACCTCCTGCTCGCGATTCATCTTGGGCGCGTCGCAGGCAACGCCCTAGGGCCGATCGCCCCTTCCCCACTCCCGGCACCTGAGGTCTGTCGCGGTCGTGCTGCCACCCATCCCGCCGGCAACCCTCGAAGCCGGGGCACCTGCTTCGCGCAGCTACGGTTCGAGGCCATGACCCTTTCACCGTCGCTCGATCTCGAGTTCGTTCGCTCGCAATTCCCTGCCTTCGCGTCCGCCGGGAACACGGATCAATCGTTCTTCGAGAACGCGGGAGGGTCGTACGCCTGTCGACAGACGATCGAGACGTTGACCGGGTACTACACCGACACCAAGGTCCAGCCGTACGCCGAGTACGGCCCGTCGAAGACCGCCGGCGAACAGATGGATCGGTCACGAGCCCGATGGGCCGATGCTCTGGGCGTCGAGTTCGACGAGGTCGTCTTCGGACCGTCGACGTCGATCAACACCTACGTGCTCGCCCACGCGTTCGGGCAGGTGCTCTCCCCCGGTGACGAGGTGATCGTCACCAATCAGGATCACGAGGCGAACACCGGCAACATCCGCCGGATGGCCGAACGCGTCGGGTGCACGTTGCGGGAGTGGCGAACCGACCCGACGACGGGGCTGTTGGACATCGCCGACTTCGAGTCGATGCTCGACGAGCGGACACGGCTCGTGACGGTGCCGCACGCATCGAACATCGTCGGCACGGAGAACGATGTCGCCCACATCTGTGAGCTCGCGCATCGCGTCGGCGCACGGGTGATCGTCGACGGCGTGTCGTTCGCCCCACACAGCATCCCCGACGTCACCGCGCTCGGCGCCGACGTCTACCTGTTCAGCCTGTACAAGACGTATTCGGTGCATCAGGGCCTGATGGTCGTCCGCCGCGACCTGATGGGCGAACTCCCGAACCAGGGACACTTCTTCAACGACTCCAGCCTCGACAAGCGACTGAACCCCGCAGGCCCCGACCACGCACAGGTCGCCAGCGCCGGAGCGGTGCTGGACTACATCCGGGCGCTGCACGACCATCACGGAGGCGATCCGAACGCGTCGCTCCGACTGGCATCCGCGGAGGTGTCGACGCTCTGGCGGGCGCACGAGGACTCGCTCACGCCGAGGCTTCTCGACGCGATCGCCGGCAACGACCGACTCCGACTGATCGGCCCCGCCACGCTCGACGCACAGCCGGGCCATCGCTGCCCGACGGTCGCCTTCTCGCCGACGGTCATGGAACCGGTCGATCTCCAACACGAACTCGTCGAGCGCGGCGTGCAGACGAGCGCCGGCCACTACTACGCCTGGCGGGTCCTCGACGGCGTCGGTGTCGACCCCGAGCGCGGCGTGGTCCGCCTCTCCTTCGTGCACTACACCTCCCCCGCCGACATCGACCACGCGGTCTCTGCGCTTCACGACATCGTCGGCTGAACCGGCGTCGAGCCCTATCTGTCACCGAGGTTCGGCGACGTGCGCTCAACACCTGTCCACTGACAACGAAGTTCCACTTCCTCCGCCAACGACCGCTACCTTTCGGATGGTGCGTTCGACACAGCGGAGGTGGGCTCGTCGATGATCCTCGATGGCCGTCAGGTGGAATCAGACACTCAGCTCACGGCTGACGTGTGCATCATCGGCAGCGGTCCGGCGGGAATTGCGCTGGCCAGCGAACTCGACGGTTCGGGTCTCGACGTGTGCCTGCTCGAGAGCGGAGGTGGCTGGCGAGCGCATAGCCGACGGTTCGAGTCAGGTCGGGTCCGGGGTCATCTCCCAGTGTTCGGGTGAACGCCAGAGCGCCGACAGCGTGAGATCCTTGATGGCGATCATCTCTTTGGGGATGCGGTCGTTGAGCTTGATGAAGAGCTCGTCATGGGAGAGGATCTCCCGGTCCCATTCTTCCCGCTTGAGCGACATCGCCTGCAGGAAGTCCGCCTCGGTGAAGTCGTCGAGGCCGTTCCAGTCGAGGTCGCTGAATCGGGGCATCCAGCCGATCGGGCTTTCGAGCGCGTAGGCCCGGCCGCGGGCTCGGTTGACGATCCATTCGAGCACCCGCATGTTCTCGCCGAAGCCTGGCCAGACGAACTTGCCATCGTCGTCGGTGCGGAACCAGTTGACTCCGAAGATCCGAGGCGGGTTGGAGATGTTTCGACCGAACGAGAGCCAATGATTGAAGTAGTCGGCCATGTGATAGCCGGCGAACGGCAGCATCGCGAACGGATCGCGGCGCACCACGCCCTGCGCACCGAACGCTGCAGCGGTGGTCTCCGACCCCATGGTGGCGGCGAGGTACACGCCATGCGCCCAGTTGAACGACTGATGGACCAGGGGCATCGTGCCCGAGCGGCGGCCACCGAAGATGAACGCGCTGATCGGCACGCCAGCGGGGTCATCCCACTTGTCGTCGATCACCGGGTTCTGCTCGGCAGGAGCGGTGAACCGCGAGTTGGGATGGGCGGCCTTGCGGTCCGAATCGGGCGTCCAGTCCTCCCCCGTCCAGTCGATGAGGTGCGGCGGCACGTCACCGTCGATGCCCTCCCACCAGACGTCGCCCTCGTCGGTGAGCGCGACGTTGGTGAAGATCGTGTTCGAACGGATCGACGCCATCGCGCTGGGGTTCGTCTTCTCCGACGTGCCTGGCGCGACGCCGAAGTAGCCGGCCTCGGGGTTGATCGCATACACCTTGCCGTCTTCGGCGGGTTTGATCCATGCGATGTCATCGCCGACGGTCGTGACCTTCCAGCCCTCTTCGACGAATGCAGGGGGCGGCTCGATCATCGCGAAGTTGGTCTTGCCGCAGGCGCTCGGAAACGCTGCGCCGACGTAGGTCTTCTCGCCGTCCGGGTCGGTGACCCCCATGATCAGCATGTGTTCGGCGAGCCATCCCTCGTCGCGGCCCATCGTCGATGCGATCCGCAGCGCAAGGCACTTCTTGCCGAGCAGCGCATTGCCGCCGTATCCGCTTCCATACGACCAGATCGCCCGTTCCTCGGGGTAGTGGACGATGTACTTCACGTCGGGGTTGCACGGCCATGCGACGTCGGTGTCGCCGGGCTCGAGTGGCGCGCCGACCGTGTGCATGCACGGGATGTAGCTGCTCTCGGCGCCGAGCGCATCGAGCACCGCTGTACCCATGCGGGTCATGATCTTCATGTTCACGGCCACGTAGGCGGAGTCGGTGATCTCGATGCCGATCTGAGCGATCGGCGAACCGATCGGGCCCATGCTGAACGGGATCACATACATCGTGCGACCCTTCATGCAGCCGTCGAAGAGCCGCGTTGAGCTTCTCCTTCATCTCGGCCGGGTCCATCCAGTTGTTGGTGGGTCCTGCGGCCTGTTTGGTGCGGCTGCAGATGTAGGTGCGGTCCTCGACACGTGCGACATCGCTGGGGTCGGATCGGGCGAGAAAGCTGTCGGGACGGAGTGCTTCGTTGAGTTTGACGAACGTTCCTGCGTCGACCAGCTCGGTGGTCAGCCGGTCGTATTCGTCATCGGTGCCGTCACACCAGTGGATGGTGTCGGGCTGGCAGAGGTCGACCATCTCGGTGACCCAGGCGCGGAGTTGTTCGTGACGAAGACCGGGGGGTATCTGCATCTGACGATCCTGCGCACATCCGCAACGAGATGGTCAGTGCCGAAAGTCCTCCGCCCGGGCGAACCACTCGGAGTGTCACACCACGCAGATCTCGAACCGACGCGACCGACCGGAGGACGTCGGCACACGCATCGAGGGCTGCGGGCGTCGGCTCGACCAGCGGCGGGTCGTGCGGGCGGACACCGTGCGCTCGAAAGCCGATCACCTTCAAGCGCATCGACGGATCGATCGCTGCCAACCACGCCCCTGTCGCCCGCAGCAGGGTCGGGTCGTCGTTGACGCCTGCCACGAGCAGCAAACGCACCTCGTAGAGCAGTCCCAACCGGCGCACGTGGCGGATGCTGGCGAGCACCGGCGCGTTGATGACGCCGGTCATCTGCTCGTGGATCACCGGATCGAGGCACTTGAGATCGATCATCGCCCCATCGAGCACCGGTGACAGCCGGTCCCACACGCGCAGCGCGCACGCGCCGTTCGAGTCGAGGAAACACGTGAGATGTGCGAGCTCGGGGTCGGCCTTGACGGCCTCGAACAACTGCCACACGAAGCTCTCCTGCCGCGTCGCCTCTCCGCCCGACACGGTGATCCCGCTGATGAACGGCGCTGCGTGACGGATCTGCTCGAGCACGTCGTCGACGGTCAGGTGCTCGGGGTGGAACCCCTCGACGGGCCCGTGACCCGGAATCGTCTGTGGGTTGTGGCAGGCCACGCAGTCGAAGTTGCATCCCTGCAGGAACACGACGAAGCGGTTTCCCGGCCCATCGACGTTGCTGAACGAGACCGTGTCCGCCACGAACCCCGTGGTCGGGCTATCGCGGATTGCGCTCATGAGCAGCCAACCCGTTTCACTGCCCGTTGAGTGAGGTGATACGCCTCCTCGCTGCCTGCGGCCAGATGGTCGCTGGCATGGCGCACCGCTCCCGCATCGGCGATGGTGGCGAGGTCGCTCTTGCGCACCAGGTAGCCCGTGATGCGCACGAACTCATTGCCGTCGAGGTTGAAGGTGAAGTCGCGCATCCCGCTGGCGAACGCCCCGCGGATGATGTCGACGACGGCATCAGGGTTGCGCACCGCGGTTTCGTCGACGTGGAAGATGTCGCTGATGCCTGCGGCGAACAGGTGATGGTGCGGCGCACACGTCCCGATGTGGTCGAGCATGCCCGGCTCGTCACCGACCGGAATCCGCGTCCCTGCGGTGACCGCATCGTCGATGTCGATCCCGCCCTGGCTGTGGAGGTAGCAACGGCCGCGGCCGCCCGAGCAGTACGGCATCGGGCGGGCCGCCACGAGTTCGGCGACGCGCTCGACGATCCGAATCGCCAGTGCATCGGCGTCGGCATCGTGGCCGTACCGGGCCTCCCCGTCTCGGTCGCGGCCGTCGTACGCCATCAACAGGTTCGTGCACTCTGCCAAGCCGAAGACACCGAACATCGCCGAGAACCGGTCGATGTCGATCAGGCCCTCGGTGGCCAGCCAGTGTGAATTGAAGAATCCCTGGTCGTCGACGAGCGACCGGATCCGGGCCTCGGCGAGTTCGGCGGTGAGCTCGACGTAGTACGGAAGCGTCACGAGAAGAACTCCTCGATGCTTCCGGTGTGGTGCAGTGCCACCTCCTTGAGGTTGACGCGGACCAGCGTGTGGGCACCACCGCCGATCTTGAGCGAGTTGTAGCAGCTGACGGCGGCGTAGTGCTCGCCGTGATCGCCGACCATCATCGGGTGATTGACGAAGTGCGGCTTTCCGGTCTCGAACACGGTCCGCACGCCGTCGAGAACGAGATCGTCGGGGGTGAGGTCGGGGTCGACCTTGAGCGTGATGTTCGGGACCGCCTGACGCAGCGACCGCTCGACCCGCAAGATCGATCGGGTGATGCGACTGTCGCCGGGTCCGAGGTCGAGGTGGGCGAACGCATCGGGCTGCATCCGATCGATTCCGATCCAGAAGCGGCGCAGCTTCTGGTCGAGATCGTCGTCACTGATGTCGTGGGTGACGAACGGCGCGAGCACCTTGTCGAGATCTCCGAGGTACACCGGGTAGGTGGTGACACTCGGAACGTGGGCGTACATGACCTGGAGGAACGCCGAGTGCGTCGTCGAGGTCGGTCGGCGGCGCGAGCTCGAGGTGGTCGAGCCCCTGGCGCAATGCCAGCTCGTAGTCGGGAAGCACGTAGCGCGGCGTGAACGGGGCGTTGCCCTCGTACATGTCGCAGATGATCCGCTTGTCGAGCGCCTGACGGCAGGGCTCGGACAGTTCGGGGTACGGCACGGCCTCGGTCGCCAGCGCGGCGAGGCGCCGAATCTTCTGGTCGTAGCCGAGCGAGCCATCGCGGACCAGCTCGCCGGCGCGCACCTCGAACTCGGTCATGTCCATGTCTCAACGGTACGGAAAACCTCGTCGCCGCACGAGGGTACGAAGACCCTGTCTTCCCGATCCGCCTCTACCCTCGACAGCGACCGCATGGACGTCGACCTCACTTCACCAACCCCGCCGTGGCGCCCCCTGGCACTGCTGCGCTGGCTCTGGCGGCTCATCAAGGACGTGGTCGACGAGTATCGCGACGACGGCCTCGGCGACCTCGCTGCGTCCATCACCTTCTGGACGATCCTCTCGATCCCTGCAGCGGCGCTCTCGCTCGTCAGCACGTTGAGTTCGCTCGAGTCGGTCGTCGGGCAATCTGTCGCCGACGACGTACAGCGTGAGGTCGAGTCGTTCGTCAGCACCACGTTCACCGATGACGCCGCCCTGACCGACACGGTGCGCGAGCTGTTCGACACCCCGAGCCGCGGCGTGGCGACCGCTGCAACACTCATCGCGCTGTACACCCTCTCGCGCGCCTTCGCAGGCCTGATCCGAGCGTTGGACGTCGCCTACGAGGTCGAGGACAGCCGCCCCTGGTGGCACCTCCGCATCGTCGCGATCGGGCTCGGCGTCGGCACGGTGTCGATCGTCGCCGCCGGCGCCACCTCCCTCGCCCTGCTCCCGTCGCTGTCGCTCACGGGTCCGGCGAGTTGGCTCACACCGACCGCCGTCGTGGTGGGCCTCGTTCTGTGGGCTGCGACGCTGTTCCACATCGGGCCGAACCACAAGACCCCGTGGCGGTACGACCTTCCAGGCGCCATCCTCACGGCGGTCGGATGGATCCTCGCCACGCAGGGATTCGCGGTCTACGTCCGATTCGCCCCTGGGGGCAACGACATCCAGACCAGCGTCGGAGCGATCCTGCTCGCGCTCACTCTGATGTACCTGCTCAGTCTCGTGCTCCTGCTCGGCGCCGAGTTGAACGATGTCATCTCCCGCCGCGCCGACGTGGTCCAACAGCCGCCACCGGTCACCACTCGGGCTCGCAACACGTTCGACCGACTGCGTTCACGCTCCAGTGGCGATTGACGCACGGCAGAACGCCTCGCCGACTTCCGCTGGTCTGGCTGCGATCGGGCTACGGTCGCCGAGATGACACACGACGCGCCGGCTGAGTACGGCGACTTCCCGCTCAGAGGTTTCCTCGGAATGGAACTGACCGGCGATGCGGCCGGCACCGGGATCGCCACGGTCGAGGTCGGGCCGAACCACATGAACCCGAACGGCGTCGTCCACGGCGCGGTGTTGTTCGCGCTCGTCGACACCGCGATGGGAAAGGCGACGATGAGCGTGATCGACGAGCCCGACACCTACTGCGCGAGCATCGAGGTGTCGCTGCGTTTCATCCGGCCCGCGCTCTCCGGCACACTGACGGCCTCGGCATCCGTCGTCAAGCGCGGCCGCAACGTCGTTCACCTCGAGAGCCGCGTCACCGGCGAGGGCGACCAGCTCGTCGCCTCCGCAGCCGGAAGCTTTGCCATTCTCGGCCCGTGACGGTCGTGGCCGCACTCAGCGGAGCAGCAGCACCGAGCACGGCGCGAGCCGCGTGAGCTTCGTCGACAGCGACCCCAGCAACCCCTCGAACAGGCCGGCACCCCGGGTCCCGATGCACAACACGTCGGGCGCATGCTCGGTGACCGCGTCGAGCACCGACCGCGACGCGCTCTCCCCCTCGATGCCCAGCACCTCGACCTTCACCCCTGTGGCCTGGAGCTCGGCGACCAACTCGCTGGTACGGGTGGCGACGACACGGCTGACGTAGTTCTCCACGAACGCGTCGTCACCGACCCAACTCCCCGGTGTCGCATCGCCGGCTTGGGAACGGCGATAGGCGACATCGACATCGGCGGGATCCGGATCTGGTGCGGCGGCCGCCCGCAGATCGTTGAGGATCTGGCGCGGCACTTCGACCACGGTGCACACTGTGACCCGCCCGGCCGCGCCCGCGAGACGGGACGCGACCACAGCCGTCAGCTCGGCATCGAGACTCCCGTCGGTGGCGACCATTACGTGCATCTGACTTCCGTTCGTCGTGGACTGTTGCTGTATCGGACCCTTGGACCCTACGACACAGGAGACCCACCGCAGGACGAGTCGCGACGAAATCGACGAGGTGAGGGCCGATCAAGGTCCGAAGGCCGGTGTGCGCCGCTGACGGGACGGTAAGTTCGGCACCATGCCGTCCGCCCGTTCGGCTGCGCGCGAAAGCAGCAGCGTCCCCTGGTGGCGCAACCGGGTCCCGGTGGGCATCGGCGTGGCCGCAGTGTGGTTCGTCGGGGTGCTCGCGATCGGCGACGTCGGTGAGCTCACCACGCCGGCGAACCGGATGCTGGCGATCTTCGGCGCAGCCGTCGCACTCTGGGTCTCCGAGGCCATTCCGCTCTCGGCGACCTCGATCTTCGTCATCCTCGCCCAGATCCTGATGATCTCGGACGAGGCGCTGCTCACGCTCCCAGCGGACTTCGAGCCACCGACCTACGAGAGCATCTACGCAACCCTCGCGAGCCCGATCCTCATGTTGTTCCTCGGCGGCTTCGTGTTGGCCGATGCTGCGGCGAAATACGGGCTCGATCGGAATCTCGCCGGCGTCATGCTCCGACCCTTCGGCACCCGGCCTGCGGCGCTGCTCGGCGGCCTGATGCTCATCACCGCGCTGCTGTCGATGTTCGTCTCGAACACGGCGACCACCGCCGCCATGATGGCCGTCGTCCTGCCGGTCGCTGCGAGCCTCGATCGCAATGACCGCTTCCGTGTCGCCCTCATCCTCTCCGTTCCGGTGGCGGCGAACATCGGCGGTCTGGGTACGCCGGTGGGCTCACCGCCCAACGCGATCGCCCTCGGGCGTCTCGACGACCAGGGGTTGCAGGTCGACTTCATCAAGTGGATGGCGTTCGCCGTCCCGCTCGCCGTCGTCCTGCTGGTCGTCGCCTGGTGGCTGCTCGTTCGCCGCTATCCGCCATCGACGCAGTCGGTGAGCATCAAACTCGGCGGAACGTTCGACCGCAGCCGGTCGGCGGTGATCCTCTACCTGGCGTTCGGACTCACCGTCGTCGGATGGATGACCGAACCGATCCACGGTGTGCGATCCTCGATCGTCGGATTCGCTCCGGTCGTCGTCCTCCTGGCGACCAAGGTGTTCACGGTCGACGACCTGCGCCAACTGAATTGGCACATCCTGTGGCTGGTCGGCGGCGGCATCGCACTCGGAAACGGCGTGTCGAGCAGTGGGCTCGACGTCTGGCTCGTCGACCGGTTCGACTGGGGGTCGATGCCGACGCTGCTGCTGATGGTCGCCATGGCGACGCTCGCACTCCTGCTCAGCACCGTCATCTCGAACTCGGCGACCGCCAACCTGCTCGCCCCGGTCGGGATCAGCCTGGCGCTGTCCGATGCCGTCGACCTCGACCCACTCCTCGCCGGGCTCCTGATCGCCATCGCCTGCTCGTTGGCGATGGCCCTGCCGGTGAGTACCCCACCCAATGCGGTGGCGTACGCCTCGGGAGCCATCGAGTCGAAGGACATGGCCGTCGTCGGCCTGGTCATCGGGGGACTCGGGCTCGTTCTGGCCGTGTTCGTCATGCCCCCGATCTGGGAAGCCGTTGGATTGCTGTGAACGACCGCTTCGTGCTCCTGGTCGTCGACGACGATCGCGACGAAGGGGCTGCACTCGCACGCGATCTCGGCGACCTGCTCGGCGGGACCGCAACTGTCGAGGTGGTCACCGATGCCGACGGTGCACGTACCTGCGCAGCCGAGGTCGAGTCACACGGAGGAGTTGTCCCCGTTGCGTTCGTCGATGTCGACCTCGGCGACGCCCCGAGCACGATGGTCGTCGAACTCCACGACATCCCGGCGCTCGCCCGCACCCGCAATGTGGTGGTCACCTCCAAGGCCTCGCTGCACGGGGCCGACCAGGCCCTGCAGCGCGGAGCGATCCACGGCATGATCACCCGTCCGTGGACCCGGCAGGGGCTGCGCGCACAGCTCGTGGCCAATCTCGCGGCATTCCTGATCGAGCACGCACCCGACGATCTCGACGAGTTCGGCGACCTGCTCGACGACGACGCCCGTTCGAAGGCGCAGGCGCGTGTCGAACAGCCGCGCTCCGCCACCCGACACCGCCCCACTGCCATCCCGCTCCTGCTGGACAGCTCGATCAGCGACGACGAGATCGAACAGCGGATGATCGAACTGCTCGACCGAACACTCGGGCATCCGCCACGCATCCGCGTGGCGCCCGGCACGATTCTGATCGAATCCGGCGACGACGTCGGTGGCATCTACGTCGTCCTCGACGGCATCGTGCGACTCAGCAGCTACACCGACACCGGCGAGCAGATCCTGCACGAGAAGTCGACCGGTGCGATCATCGGGTTGCTCTCTCTCGCGAGCCACCGACGCGCGATGTTGCAGTGTCGGGCGATCACCGACGTTCGAGCCGTACCGGTCACGCTGGATCAACTCGCCGAGGCACTCGACGCCGAACCCGAACTCGCCAGCCTGCTGACCCGGGTCCTGGTCAGTTCGCTGGCCAGGCGTCTCAGACGATCCGACGAGCTGCAGATGGAACTCGATCAGAGTCTCGCCGCGCTGTCCGAGGCCCGAGCGCAGCTCGTGTCGTCGGCACGTTTCGCCGCGCTCGGCGAGATGGCGGCCGGTATGGCGCACGAGCTCAACAATCCGACGGCAGCTCTGGGCCGCGCAACCGACCACCTCACCGACGACGTGCTCGCGGTCGTCGCCGACGGCGAGGTCCGGGATCGGATCCACAGCCAGCTCGAGGCCGCGCCGCTCCCCACATCGGAGCGACGCTCACTCCGACGCGAACTCGCCGACGCGCTGGGCGATCGGCACCTTGCAGACCGGCTGATCGACATCGGCTACACGAGTGTCGACGACGCGCGACGCGCGGCCACGGCCGACGACGCAACCCTCGCCCGACTCGAAGCGGGAGCCCGACTCGGTCGCTCGCTGCGCACCGTCGGGAGCGCCGCCGAGCGGGTGCAGGCACTCGTGGGCAGCCTACGCGCCTACTCACGCGGCGACGACGGCCGTGGGCCACTCGTCGACGACGTCGATGTCGCCGCCGGTATCGACGATGCACTCCGACTCCTCTCGCATCGCATGGTCGACGTCGATCTCCACCGTGACTACCGACCCATCCCGGGTGTCACGGCACGTCCCGGCGAGTTGCAGCAGGTCTGGACCAATCTCCTCGCCAATGCCCTCGACGCCATGGGCGAACACGGCCGGCTGACGGTGTACGTCGGCCCGTCGGCGCACCATCGAGTGGTCGTGCGCATCATCGATGACGGTCCCGGCATCCCCAGCGACCTGCATGAGCGGATCTTCGCTCCCCGATTCACGACCAAGAACGGGCGGGTGCAGTTCGGGCTGGGATTGGGTCTGTCGATCAGCCGTCAGATCATCGACGATCACGGTGGGACCATCGGTCTCGACAGCACAGCCGGCCACACCGAATTCACCGTCGAGCTACCGACAGGAGACACCCATGAGTGAACTCGTCATCGTCGTCGTCGAGGACGAACCGGAGGTGCGCGCCGCGATCGTACGCGACCTCGCACCACTCGCCGACGGCGTCCGCATCGACGAGGCCGACACCGTCGACGACGCCCGGCGGGCCATGGACGAAGCCGACGAAGCCGGTGACCACGTCGGGCTGATCTTGGCCGACCACCGCCTCCCCGGCGAGAGCGGCGTCGACCTCCTCGTGTCGATCAACGCCGACCCGGAGCGACGCACCATCAGGACCGTGCTGATCACCGGGCAGGCCGGGCACCACGACACGATCCGGGCGATCAACGAGGCCGGACTCGACTGGTACTTCACAAAACCCTGGGACCCAGACGAACTGGTCTCGGTGGTCACACAGCAACTCACCACCTACGTCATCGAGGCCGGACTCGACCTGCTGCAGTTCGTTCGAACCCTCGACGGACCGCGATTGCTCGAGCAGTACGCCCGCCACACCCGACCCGACTGACGCACGGTCACCTGTCAACTCGACGTCGCCTCACCGAGCGCCGGTACCCGCCAGCTGCTTGCGGTGCCGCAGCAACCGACGACCCAGTGACGTCTTGTGCACTTCGTCGGCGCCGTCGTAGATCCGAGCGGCCCGCTCGTGGCGGTACCAGTACGACAGGATCGTGTCGTCCGTGACGCCGAGGGCGCCGTGGACCTGGATCGCCGTGTCGACGGCGCGCAGCATGGTCGCAGCGACCGAGAACTTGATCGCCGAGATCTCGTCCCGCGCCGCTTTCGCGCCAACGCTGTCGATCATCCACGCCGCGTGCAGCGTGAGCAGTCGAGCGCTCCGAATCTCCGCATCGAGCTCAGCCACCCAGTGTTGGATCACCTGCCGATCGGCGAGCGTCTCACCATCGGTGGTGATGACCCGCTCGTTCGCGTAGTCGCACATCAGGTCGAACGAACGACTCGCGATGCCGAGCCACCGCATGCAGTGGTGGATACGACCGGGGCCGAGCCGCTCCTGAGCGATCGCGAAGCCCGCACCCTCGGGTCCGAGCAGGTTCGTCTGCGAAACCCGGCACGACTGATAGATCACCTCGCCGTGGCTGGCGTGGCCACTCCCGGCATGGCCCATCACGCTCACGTTGCGCACGAGATTGAACCCCGGCGTGTCCGTCGGGACGATGATCATGCTCGCCCGTTGATACGGCGGGGCATCGGGGTCGGTCACCGCCATCACGATCGCGAACGCGGCGCCGTCGGCCGACGAGGTGAACCACTTCTGTCCGTTGATCACGTAGTCGGCGCCGTCCTTCACCGCGGTCGTCTCCAACAGCGTCGGGTTCGATCCTGCGGTCGCGGGCTCGGTCATCGAGAAGCAACTGCGGATCTCGCCGGCCACGAGCGGCCGCAGGAATCGCTCGCGCTGCTCATCGGTCGTGTGGGCATGCAGGATTTCGACGTTGCCGGCGTCGGGCGCCTGGACGCCGAACACCGTGTGGCCGAGCGGACTCCGGCCAAGCGCCTCGCTCATCAGGCCGTGTTCCAGCATGGTCAGCCCCAGGCCACCGAACTCGACCGGGTGATTGGACGCCCACACCCCCATCTGGCGCACCTTGTGCTGCAAGTCGGCCACGCCCTGGGCCACGGCTTCGGGTGTGCCGTGCAGGAACTCCCCCTCGAGCGGAATCACCTCCTCGTCCATGAACGTGTTGACCATCGCCAGGATGGTCTGCATCTTCTCCGAGACCTCGAAGTCCATCGGTGCGCTCCTCGTTGTCGCCTGACGCCCCGACGCTATGGAGCGAGTCCACTTCCAGGTAGAGCCCAATGACCCAACATCCTCGGTCACCGACGTGGCGCCCGCTTCCAAAAATGACCGTACAATTGGGTGGATGAGGAACACCCACGCTGTCCTGGCCGCTGCACTCACCGCGTCGCTGACGCTCGCTGCCTGCGGCGGTAGCGACGATGCCACGCCGACCTCCGAGGCGCCGGCCACCGCCGTCGAGCAATCCACACCCGACCAGCCAACCAACGCGGCGTCCGGCATCCAGGTGGTGTCGGCCACCGAGGCGGCCGCGACGATCGACGCCGCGCCGGCCGACCTCGTGATCCTCGATGTGCGCACCCCCGAGGAGTTTGCGGAAGGCCACATCGACGGTGCCACGATGCTCGACTTCTACGAACCCGCCTTCGCCGAGCAGCTCGCCACGCTCGACCCCGATGTCCCCTACGTCCTGTACTGCCGATCGGGCAACCGCAGCAGTCAGGCCCGCTCCATGATGGCCGAGCTCGGATTCACGTCCGTCGACGACATCGACGGTGGCATCCTCGCCTGGCAGAGCGCCGGCCTCCCCGTCGTCACACCCTGACGCCGAACGCGGGAGCGCCGGCACCCCACGGGGAATGCCGGCGCCGTCGCGAACTGCTCGCAGAGCGGTGAATCAGGCGGGAGTCGCCTGCACTTCCTGCCACGCCCCGTAGCCACCGAGGATGTCGGTCACGTCGGAGAACCCGGCCTGGCGCAACACACTCGCCGCCACCGATGAGCGGTAGCCACCCGCGCAGTAGACGACCGTCGGTGCGACGGGATCGAGCTCATCGACACGACCCGGAAGCTGTCCGACCGGGATCGCCACTGCGCCCGGGATCAGACCGGCCTCGAGTTCGCCAGGGTTGCGGATGTCGACGAGCTGCAGCCCCTCGATGCCACCGCGACACGCGTCGAACTCCGAAGCGGTCATCCGCGACGCGTGGCGAACACGGTCGGGGTGATCGGCCATCACGACCAAGGGATGCTCGAGATACCCGACCACCCGGTCGAAGCCGATCCGGCCCAAGCGGTTCTTGGCCTCGAGTTCGAAACCAGGGTCGACGACGAGCACGATGTCGACGTCGCTCGGCACGACCGAGCCGGCGAACTCCGCGTAGCGGCCACTCAGCCCGACATTCACGGAGCCGTCGATGTGCCCATGTGCGAACTCCTCGGGATCGCGCCCGTCAACGATCATCGCCCCACCGGCAACGAGCTCGTCGAATCCGGCCAGGTCCAGTGCGGTCGGCAGCTCGTGCTCGTCGAGCAGTTCACGATCCTGACGATTCAGGATTGCGTCGTAGACGAAGTAGCCGGGTGCGGGCGGCTGCCCTTCGGTGACGAGGTCGAAGAACGTCTGCTTGTCCTTTGCCAACAACGCATAGTTCGTGGTGCGCTGCTCCCCCATCGTCGACGACGTCTCGGTCGACAGGTTCTTGCCGCATGCCGAGCCGGCGCCGTGCGCCGGAAACACCCGGGTGGCGTCGGGCAGCGTCAGCAGCTTGTCGTGCAGGCTGTCGTACAGGCTGTCGGCGAGTTCTTCGCGCGTGAAGCCGATCGACGACAGCAGGTCGGGTCGGCCGACGTCGCCGATGAACAGCGTGTCGCCGGTGAGCACGCCGTAGGGCACCTCGTCGTCGGCATGCTCCCAGACGACGATGCTGATCGACTCGGGCGTGTGGCCCGGTGTGTGCCGGATCTCGAGCACGACCTCACCCAGCTCGATGCGTTCGCCGTCGGCGAGCTTGCGCGACTCGAATTCGGTCTCGGCGACCGACGAGAAACCGATCGCGGCGCCCGTCTCGGCGGCCAGTTCGAGGTGCCCCGACAGGAAGTCGGCGTGGAAATGGGTTTCGAGGACGAGCTCGATCGTGAGTCCGGCAGCCTTGGCGTCGCCGACGTATTCGGCGATGTCGCGCTGCGGGTCGACGACGACCGCTCGACCCGTGGTCTCGTCACCGATCAGGTACGAGGCGTGGGACAGGCAGTCGAGGTAGTACTGAGTGAACTTCATGATGAAACTCCTTGTCTGAACGCGAGCATGCCACCCGCAAGGTCGACGACGTCGTCGAAACCGGCCGCAGCGAGGAACTGCGCAGCTTGTGCGCTGCGCCCGCCGCTCCGACAGAACACGATCGTTCGGCGTTGCGGATCGAGCTCGCGCACCCGCATGACGAGTTGGTCGAGCGGGATGTTGACCGCTCCGTCGAGGGTGCCCTCGACGAGCTCGCCGGGCTGACGGACATCGATCAGCTGCGTATCGGCATCGAAGAGCGACACGTACTCGTTGACCGGGTGCTCGCGGTGGCCGATCACGGCGCCGACCGCAGCCCGACGAGGACGCCCTCGATGTCGCAGCCGCGGCCGCGGTTGTACGGGAGCCGCGCGAGGACGTTGCCCATCGCGCAGGTGTTGGTCACCGCCGAGAACGTGAGGCCGGTGGCCACGCCGCCGGCGAGCCACTTCGCCTTGGGCACGAAGATCGAGAGCAGGAGACCCACGAGCGAAATCGAACCGGCGACGAAGCGCACCTGACGATCCATCGCCCAGGTCTCGCTCGTTCCGTGCACGACGTCGCCGCCGGCGGCCATCCACGCGTCGAGTCCACCGTCGAGCAGGTGCAGGCGCTTCTTTCCCTCGCCCGACAGCTTGCCGTGGGCCTGGTCCGCCCGCGCGCCGGACTTGCAGACCAGCACAACGGGGTGTTCGACGTCGGCGAGGTCACGGGCATGCTCGCCAAGCGTGTCGAGCGGAACGTTGTAGGAGCCGGCGATGTGCACACTGTCGAACTCGCCGCCGGTACGGACGTCGAGGACCTTGGTGGCCGGGTCCTCCCGCATCATCCGCTGCAGCTGGGCGGTGTCGATGATGTCGGTGTCGGGAAGTTGAATCGTTGAAGCGTTGGTCATGATGACTCCTGTGGAAACTGGTTGTGGGGGTGTGTGCTCACGCCGTGAGCACGGTGGAGATGGCGGTGTAGGCAGCGACGGCGAACAGCATGATCGCGAAGGCGCGGGTGAGTCGGTCGGCGTCGATGCGGGTCGCGATGCGCGATCCTACGACGACGCCGACGGTGACGGTGACGAGGAACGGCACGACGACGCCCCAGTCGAAATCGAGGTGACCGGCCCGCATGCCAAGCGCCATCCCGGCATTGATGACGATGACGACGAGCGACGTGCCGATGGCGATCCTCGTCGGGAACTTGAGCAGCAACGTGAGCGCCGGGACGACGGCGAAGCCGCCGCCGACACCGAAGAGCCCGGTGAGCAGACCGACCGCAGTGGCCGCACCGGCGAGCTTGGCGATCGCCGGGGCGGACAACTCGAGACCGACCCGCTCCGAGACGCGTGTCTTGGTGGCCACGCCGCTCGATGCGGCGGCGCCTGCATCGAGTACGGGAGCCATCTTTCCGAGCTCCCGGCGGCGACCGACGCTGCGGTACATGCGGAGTGCGACGAAGACGATGAGTGCGGAGAAGGCGAGCAGGAGCACCTGCTCGTCGATCGATTGGTTGACGAGGGTTCCGATGCGAGACCCGACGATCCCGGCCGCACCGAAGGCGATACCAGCGCCGAGGCGGACGTTGCCGGCTCGATAGTGGCCGATCACCCCGAATGCCGAGGCCACCCCGACGACGAGCAGCGAGGCTGTCGTTGCGTCCTGCGCTTCGAGGCCGGCCACGAACACCAGGATCGGCACAGCCAGCGTCGAACCGCCCCCTCCGAGCGCCCCGAGGGACAGCCCGACGAGCAGCCCGAGGGCGATCGCGATCAGTTCGCCGGTCATGCCGGAGCTCCGTTTCGGGCGACGTCGAGCAGGAGATCGAACTGGTCCGATCCGATCGCGCCGGACACCCGACCCGCGACGTTCCCGTCGGCGTCGACGGCGACCCAGAGCGGGAAGCCCGGCAGTCCGTAGGCCTGTGCCAGCGTGCTTTCGGCATCGTCGAGCAGGATCGGCGTCGGCCAGTTCTCGTCGGCGAACCAGGCCGACGGCGGATAGTTGTCCCGCTCGGACGACGCGGATGTCGACACCGCCACGATCCGTACATCGTCGGGCGTGTCGGCGCCGGCGAGATGACCGGCGAGTTCGTCGACCTCTCCCTGGCACACCGGGCACCAGTGCGCGAAGAACCCGATCACCGCGGGTTCACCGTCGGCGAGCAGGTCGACACGCAAACCGTCGAAACCGGTGCCGGTCGCTCGTGGCGCCGGCGCTCCCAGCGCCTCGTCGACACTGGTCAATTCCGCCAATGGTGCTCCGTCGATCACGACGGCGTTCGTCTCGACGATCGCCGTCGGGTCGCCGGCCGCGTCGTCGCCACGGGTGACGGCGATGACGATCGCGCCGACGAGCGCGATGACGACGACAGCCGCCGCTCCCGCGATCCACGGGACGTACGAGCGACGATTGGTCCTCACGCCGGTCACTCCCCTGCGGCCCGTTCGGCGGTGAAGGAGAATTCGTCCTGGATGTCGAGCCCGAGGACCACGTCGATGGAGTCGTCTTCGGTCGGCTCGATCAGTGCGAGGTGCACGCCATCGGCCGCCAGCTCGAGGTCGGAGCCCGGCTCGACCTTCAGCGACGTGAGCAGCGACCCGTCTGCCGACCGGAACTCGACCTCGCCGGCCGAACTCGCGGCCGACGTGATCTCGATCGTGCGATCGGTCACGTTCTCGATCGTGCCGACGATCACGTCGCCGTCGGTGCCGACCACGATGAACGGTCCGCTGATCGACAGGGGCGCGCCGGCGACGACGACCTCGGTGGTCGGTGCAGCATCATCGTCGGAAGAACACGCGGCAACGGCCGCCGGAGCGGCCAAGATGATGAGGAAGGTCGGAAGAGAACGGAACAGGCGATTCATGAGAGATCACCGACGACCATACAATATGTACGTACATTTAGCAACCCCGGCCGAGCGGCCCGCTCCCACCGTCGGCCACGGCACACTCGACACCGGGACACCCGACACCGGGACACCCAACACCGACCCACCCGACACGACACGAAAGACCGCACCATGGACCCCCGAGACGTCAGCAATTTCTTCGCCCTCGCACTCCTGCTGAGTGCCGTCGGCGTGATCGTCGCGGCGCTGCGGCCGTCGACCCGTTCCGAACTGTCACGGGGCGCCCCGGTGATCGTGGCGATCGCAGCCGTCGGCGCAACAGCCGGCAGCCTCTACTACTCCGAGATCGCCGACTACATCCCCTGCACCTACTGCTGGTACCAGCGCATCGCCATGTACCCGATGGCCGTGATCGTCCCACTCGCCATCGTGCTGCGCGACCGGTCGGTGCTGCGCTACTCGCTGGCACTCAGCGGCATCGGCCTCGTCATCTCGATCTACCACATCCAGCTCCAACTCTTCCCTGAGCAGAGCTCCAACTCGTGCGCCCTCGAGAGCCCGTGTACCGCGAAGTGGGTCGAGGCGTTCGGGTTCATGACCATTCCGCAGATGGCCGGCACGACGTTTGCGATCATCGTGATCGTGAGCATCATCGGGCTGCGCACCCCGCTCCCCGAGGTCGAGCACGTCGAGGACGAGGTGCCCAGCGAGCGGACAACTGCTCGATAGAGTCTGGTAGTCCGGATGTTCGATCAGCCGGCGACAGATTCCGACGAAGGGGACACGTGACACTCGACCGACACAGCCCGATGCCGCTGTGGGCGCAGCTCGAAGCCGAGCTCAAGCGGCGGCTCGACAACGGCGAGTTCGACGAACGTTTCCCCACCGACAACGACCTCGTCCACGAGTACGAGGTCAGCCGCCACACGGTGCGCGAGGCGATCCGCCACCTCAACCGCTCGGGCGTCCTCCGACGCGAGCGTGGGCGGGGCACGGTCGTCAACCGCACCGAGTTCGAACAACCCCTCGGTGCCCTGTACAGCCTGTTCCGCTCGGTCGAATCATCGGGCGCTGTCCAGCGCAGCGTCGTGGTCGATCTTCGCCGACAACTCGATCCGGCCGTCGCCGAACGGCTGGAGCTTGCGCCGGACACGCCCCTGTTGTTCCTCGAGCGCGTCCGATACGCCGATGACGAACCGCTCGCAATCGATCGGGCCTGGCTCCCGATGAGCATCGCCGAGCCGCTGATGTCGAGCGACTTCGAACACACCGCCCTCTACGACGAGCTCGAAGCGAAGTGCGGCATTCGCCCCGATGCGGGCTGGGAGCGGATCGCGCCGCTCCTGCCCACTCCCGAGGAGCGGTCGCGGCTCGCGATGCGTCGAGGCGAAGCCGCATTCTTCCTCGAACGCCTCGGCACGGCGAACGGGGCCCCGTTCGAATGGCGAACCACGATCTTGCGCGGCGATCGGTACCGATTCGTCTCACACTTCGCGGCGGGCACCGCTCCGTCGCTGATCGTCTCCAGCCACCGCTGACCCGCGCAGCCGAACCGACGGGCCGAGCACTCAGCCGAGAAGCGCCGCCAGCCGGCGTCGCCATTCGACCGACGCCTTGTCGGCCTGCACGCTCACCGTCGCGTTCAGATCGAGCGGCAGCACACCGGGCAACCCCTCGAGCATCGCCCGGTCCTCGGCGCCGATCGCCCGATCGAAGTCGATGATCTCCTCGCCGGGGACGGAGAAGTCGTCGTTCCGCCAGACCACGAACGTGAAGTACGACGTGACATCGTCGATCGGCGTCGAGCACAGCAGGATCAGGTGGTCGAGCCCGGTCTCGTAGTGGATCGTGCTGCGCACGGTGAACGGGAGGCGGAAGCCAGTCGTCATTCGCCGCATCACGCTGGTGGCCGAGATCCCCGACGCCGTTGCGCCGAGTTCGTTGTCGACCTCGACCTCGTACTCGTATCCGAAGAACTCCCCGTCGAGTTGCTCGAGTTCGATCTTCGGAACATCCTGTTCGTCTTGGCGTCCGAGCGTGCCGGCGTGGACGTACGGGAAGTGCGCGATGTCGAGGAAGTTGTCGGTCATCCGCGTCGCCGACGTCGACCAGACCTCCACGCCAGAGTTGATTCGCCGGTAGGTCGAATCGTCGTCGGCGGTGATCGTCGGGATCCCGCTGGTCGGCGTGCCGAGACACAGCCACACCAGGCCATACCGCTCTGCGACGTGAAAGGTCGGGAGGTGCGCCGCCGGGGGGACGGGGCGCCCTGGCCCGGACGAGGGAATCTCGATGCATCGCCCTGCGTCGCCGAATGTCCAGCCGTGATACGGACAGACCAGACAGCCGTCAGCGAGCGTTCCACGACTGAGTGGAGCCTCGCGGTGCGGGCACCGGTCGGGTGCCGCCACGAGCGCACCCGACGTCGACCGCCACAGAGCGACGTCGCAACCCAGCAACCGGACCGACACGGGCGCATCGGTGAGGTCGGCGCCCTCGGCGACGACATACCAGTGGTGCTGCAACGCCTCGTGTTCGATCAGCATGGGCGGCGGCTCCTTGATCTGGCTTCGGGTTCTGGCTCGCGGTCGGAGTCGTAGTCTGGCGCAACGATGACCATCCCGATCGAGGCCGACCTGATCATCGCGGCGGACACCGTCCTCACGATGGAGCCGGGCTCGACGCCGCGCCACGACACGGCCATCGCCGTCCACGCCGACCGCATCGTCGCCATCGCACCTGCCGCCGACCTGACGGCCGCCCATCCGGATGCGCCCGTCCTCGGCGGCCCGGGATTCTTGGCGATCCCCGGACTCGTCAACGCCCACCAGCACCTCACCGGCGACCGACTGATCCGTTCCATGATCCCCGACGATCTCGAACCGGGGCGTGCGGTGTTCGAGTGGGCCGTTCCGGCACATGCTGCACACACGCCCGACGACGACGAGGTGTCGGCGACGCTCTCGCTGATCGAGGCCGCCTGCAACGGCATCACCTTCACCGTCGAAGCCGGCACGGTTGCCCACCCCGAGCGCGTGCTCGCCGGGTTCGACAATGTCGGCGTCGGCGGCACGCTCGGATCGTGGGGCTGGGACGTCGAGGGGCAACCGTGGGCCGGTTCGGTTGCCGAGGTACTGGATCGGCAACGCCACGTCCAGCGTCTCACCGTCGACCATCCCCGCGTCGACGGCTGGGTCACCCTCGTCGGGCACGATCTGATGAGCGATGCGCTGGTGGTCGCCGCGAGCGAACTCGCCCGGGCCACGGACACGGGGCTCACCTTCCACCTCTCCCCGACCGATGCCGACGCGACGAGCTTTCTTGCGCGCACCGGCGTCCGCCCGGCGGTCCACCTCGATCGTCTCGGTGTGCTCGGCCCGCACGTCCTGATCGCCCACGGCGTCCATCTCGACGACGACGAATTCGACCGTCTCCTGGCCAACGACACGGCGCTCGCGTACTGCCCGTGGGCCTACCTCCGGCTGGGGCAGGGTGTCACCCGCGCCGGGCGCCACATCGAGTACCTCCGGCGCGGCGGCCGGGTTGCGCTCGGCTGCGACGCCGAGAACGCCGGGGATGCGATCGACGTGTTGGGCGTCGCTGCGCTGGCGGCCGGGCTCGCCAAGGACACCGCGGCCGATCCGACCGTGTTCGGCGCGCGGGACGCCTTGCACCACGCGACCCTCGGAGCGGCAGCGGCTCTCGGGATGGACGACGAGATCGGCTCGATCGCCGTCGGCAAACGCGCCGACATCGTGCTCGTCGACACGACCGGCCCCGAGTGGGTGCCGCGCTCACCCGACCCGGTGCTGCAACTCGTGTGGGCCAGCGACGGTCGCAGCGTGCGCCACGTGGTCGTATCGGGACGCGTCGTCGTCCGCGACGGCGAACCCACCTTGATCGACCGGGTGTCGCTGAGCGCCGAGGCGCAGCAACGCCACGACCGATTGGTGCACGACGCCCACCTCGGTCACTGACCGCTCACCAGATGCCGATGAGACGCCCCGCGAGGAAGAGCGCGGCCCCGACCATGAACACCCGCACGACTCGTTCGCCGCCCGACACGGCGAGCTTCGCACCGAACCACCCGCCGGCAAGAAAACCGGCGGCGAGGACGAGTGCCGGCCCCCACACCACATTGCCCTGGACGATGAACACCGGCAGCGCGATGCACGTGACGATCAGGTTCACCAAGACCTTGACACTGTTGGCGGTGACGAGATCGAACCCGGCCCTGGTCAGTGCGGCCAGCATGACCAGGCCGACGCCGGCCTGGAAGGCGCCTCCGTAGAGCCCGATGCAGAAGAACACGATCGACGTCACCGTGGTCGACCACGGCTCGACGCCCTCGGCCGGCTTCGGCTTGAAGATCGTCAGGATGATGATCGGGATGAGCAACAGCCCGAAGATCGTCTCGAACGTCTCGTCGGCGATCTGGCTGATCCCGAACGAGCCGATGAGCGACCCGACGACGGCCGGTGCCAGCACGGGCGCCGCTCCCTGCATCCCATCGACGCCCGATCGGCGGAACGCGGCGACCGCGGAGCCACTCGCGGCCAACACGCCGACGCGGTTCGAGCCGTTCGCCTGGTTGCCGGGAACTCCGGCGAGCACCAACAAGGGCACTGTCAACGCGGACCCTCCACCAGCCATCGTGTTGATCACTCCCGCTGCTGCTCCGCCGACGACGAGCAGCAGCGCCTCCCACCATGTCATTCCTGCACTGTCATTCTGGCGTTGTCATCCGTGCTGGAACAGTTCGCGCATGTCGGGATCGCGCAGCACGTCGCGCACTGTGGTCACGATGGTCTGAGTCTGTGCATCGAGCTCGAGGTTGGCGATCGACCCCGGCTCGACCCGGCCGAGTGTCGTCCGTTCGAGCGTCTCGGGGATGAGGCTCACGGCGACTTCGTTGGCCTCTCGGTCGAGGCGTGAAATCGTGAGGCTGACCCCGTCGATGGCGATCCACCCCTTCCACATGAGGTAGCCCATGTGCTCGGCGGGAACGTCGAACCACACCGTGCGGTTCTCTCCGTCGGTGTCGATCCGAGACACCGTGATCGTGCCCGAGACATGGCCCGACAGGATGTGCCCGCCGAGTTCGTCACCGAAGCGGAGACTGCGTTCGATGTTCACCCGCGAGCCGCGTTCGACAAGGCGCAGGTTGGTCATCCGAACGGTCTCTGCGATCACGTCGAAGTCGACGATGCCGTCCTCGATTGCGGTGGCCGTGAGGCAGACACCGTTGTTGGCCACGCTTGCGCCGAGTTCGAGTCCAGCGGCGCGATCGCCGAGCCGCACCCGGAGACGACGCACGCCATTGCGATCTTCGACCCCCACCACCTCGCAGAGGTCTTGAACGATCCCGGTGAACATGCTGCGAGGGTACCGATCGAGCGGTGGCCAGACCATCCGACGTGGCTACGGTGCGAGAGGAGGCATCGGATGCCGAGGATTGAACCGTGAGTGACGATGAGTGACGAACCGACCGAGTCCGGTGCCGCGACGCACCAGTTGCGACCCACGCGAGCACGTTGGACGCACATCGCGCTCCGCGTCTCCGACATCGACGCGTCGATCGACTGGTACCGCCGGTACACCACACTCGAACTGCTCGACAAGCGCGAAGACGCCGATGGCTATGGCGCCTGGCTCGGCCACTCCGACGCCGGCGAGCACCCCTTCGTTCTGGTCCTCGCCCAGTTCCTCGACGGTCACGACCCGTTCGCTCCGGCTCCGCTCGCAACGCTGGCACCGTTCAACCACCTCGGGATCGAGTTGCCCGACCGGGCCGACGTCGACGCCGTTGCCGCCCGCGCCGACGCCGAGGGGTGTCTGGCGATGCCGGCGCAACAAATGCCCGACCCGATCGGCTACATCTGCATGGTCGAAGACCCCGACGGCAACCTCGTCGAGTTCTCGTTCGACCAGGGCGTGTACGAGAAGGTCCGTGACGTCTGGGGCTGACGGCGGTGCCGCTGCGGTCGCGCTCGCCTACGTCGCGGCCCTCGGTGGTGACGACCCGGCGGCAGTCACTGCGCTGGTGGCTGACGACTTCGTCAACGAGCACACCGCCGAGCTCGGGTCGGGATGTTTCGGGCGCGACGAGTACGCGAGGCGCCTCCCCGGCTTCTTCGCGACGTTCCCGAACCGGCGCTACTCAGTCGGTCGGACGGCGGTCGGCGACCTGCTCGGTGTCGACCGCGCGCACGGGACGACCGAGGTGATCGTCGAGTACCGGTTCGGTGCCGATGTCGACGGCGTTCGTATCGACATCCCCGGGGTGATGTGGATCAGCGTGCGCGACGGGGAAGTTGCGCGGCGGCTCGACTGCTGGGACTCGCTCACGTTCCATCGCCAGAGCGGCACACCGGTCGACGGCTGAGCATTCAGCCCCCCGCCGACAGGGCCGTGTCGCGGGCCCAGCGATAGTCGGCCTTGCCGTTCGGCGCCCGATACACCTCGTCGACGAAGACCACGCGGCGCGGGGCCTTGTAGTCGGCGATCGTCTGCCTTGATCGTGGCGATCACGTCGTCGGGCTCGGTTGGCTCCGACACCGAACACACGAGCACGACGGTCTCCCCGAACCGCTCGTGCGGGACGCCGACGGCGTTCGCATCGATGACGGTCGGATGCAACCGCGCAGCCACCTCGACCTCCTCCGGATAGATCTTCTCGCCGCCCGAGTTGATGCACACCGAACCACGACCGAGCAGCGTGACCGTGCCGTCGTCGGCGATCGTCGCGAAGTCCCCGGGCACCGTGTAGCGGACGCCGTCGATCGTGCGGAACGTCTCGGCTGTCTTGGCCTCGTCCTTCCAGTAGCCGCGGGGCATCGGCCCGGCTGCGCCGAGCATTCCGGGCGTGGTGCTGCCGCGCGGGAGCACGCTGCCGGTCGCCGGATCGATCGTGACGACGTTCGGTGGCGCCATGAAGATCGCCGTCTCGGGCGGTTCGGCGCCCGGCATGGTCATCGACAGCGCGTACGGCCCGCCTTCGGACGCACCGATCATGTCGATGATGACCGCGTTGGGAAGCCGCCGCTGGAAGGCCCGCTTCTGGTCGACCGACAGGGTCGCCCCCGTCGAGACGATGCGACCCACCGTGTCCAGGTTGCGGGTGACGCCTGCGGCCTCCGATGCGTCGAGCGCGGCGTTGAGCGGACGGGCGAACGCATCGCCCACGAGTGAGAGTTGGGTCACGCCGTTCGCCTCGACGAGATCCCACAGCTCGTCGGCGTCGAACGACCGACCACCCAACAGCACGACCGATCCGCCCATCACGAAGGCACCGATCGCGAGGAAGAGCGCGGTGCCGTGCATCAGCGGCGGCGCGCACAGCATCACCGGGCTCTTGCCCTCGGCCTGGAGCTGCGCCGCGACGGCACCGACTTCGGCGGGGGTCGTGGGCACGTCGATTCCCGCCGTGACGTACGACGTGTACCCCAGCGCCCCGAACAGGTCGACGTGGCGCCACACGACTCCCTTCGGGTTGCCGGTCGTACCGCCGGTGTAGAGCATCAGCGTGTCCTCGCCCGACCGCTCGATTCGCGCTGCAGGCTCGGCAGCCGCGACGACCTCGCGGTACCACTCGGCACCATCGACGAGCGGGCTGCCGTCGTCGACCTGGATCAGCGTCGTCACCGTCGGCATCGACGATCGAGCCTCGGCAACCCGGTCGCCGAGCGATCCGTGGAACACGATGACCTCTGCTTCGGCGTTGTTGCAGATGTAGGCGATCTCGGGTGCCTTGTACCGGTAGTTCACGTTCACCGGCGTCGCCCGCAGCTTGAACGCCGCATACGCGGACTCCAGGTACTCGGGGCAGTTGTACATCAGCTGGGCGATGCGGGTGCCGACACCCGCGCCGCGCTCCTCCAGCGCGGCAGTGAGTCGCGCCGCGCGGTCGTCGAGTTCACGCCATGTCTGTCGGTGCGTCCCGATCACCACCGCGGTGTGATCAGGCTGGGCATCCGCGAACGCCTCCCACAGCGTCGCCCAGTTCTCGCTCAGACCCTGGCTCTCGTCGTCGCTCATCGGATGCTCACTTCCTCCTCGATGGTCGGTGCGATCTTGCCCGATCATGCCGCCACAGGTCGAAGCGCGGCGGCGCGCGTCCACCGTCTACGGTGAGCCGAATGCGTATGGAAGCCATCGCCATCGGGACGAATCCTCCCGACGACATCAACGTGATCATCGAGGTCCCGGTCGGCGGAGAGCCGATCAAGTACGAGCTCGACAAGGAGTCGGGCACGCTGCACGTCGACCGGTTCTTGTACACACCGATGCGCTATCCCGGCAACTACGGGTTCGTGCCACACACCCTGTCCGAGGACGGAGACCCCATCGATGTCCTGGTCTGCAACACCCGGGTGATCGTGCCCGCTGCAGTGATCAACTGTCGACCGATCGGCGTGCTCGTGATGGAGGACGAGGCCGGCAACGACGAGAAGATCCTCGCCGTCCCCAGCAGCCACATCAGCCAGCGCTACGCCAAGATCGACGACTACACCGGGCTCCCGTCGATCACCATCGATCAGATTCAACACTTCTTCCAGCACTACAAGGATCTCGAGCCCGACAAGTGGGCTCGGATCGACCACTGGGGTGACGCCGCCGAAGCACGACAGATGATCCTCGACGCGATCGAGCGCGCGGGGAACCAACCGGCGGGCTGAGTCACTCGCTGTATTCGTGCTCCTCGGCCGGATACACACCGCTCTCGACGTCTTCGCGGAACGCCTTGGCGGCCTCGAGCAGCGTGTCGCCGACCTGGGCGTACTGCTTGACGAAGCGCGGGATGCGGCCGCGTGACATCCCGGCCCAGTCCGACCACACCAGCAACTGGCCGTCGCAGTGCGGGCCGGCACCGACCGAGATCGTCGGGATCGACAGCTCCTCGGTGACCCGGCCGGCGATCGCCGACGGCACCATTTCGAGCACCACGGCGAAAGCTCCGGCGTCGGCGACTGCATGGGCGTCGGCGAGCAGTTGCTCGGCGCCCTCGCCGCGGCCCTGGATGATGTGGCCGCCGAGCCCGTGTTCGCTCTGCGGGGTGAACCCGATGTGCGCCATCACGGGGATCCCGGCACGCACGACCCGCTTGATCTGCTTGGCGCTGCGGACACCGCCCTCGAGCTTGACCGCGTGGGCGCCCGTCTCCTTCATGAACCGGATCGCCGTGTGCAACGCCTCGTCGGGGCTGTTCTCGTACGACCCGAACGGCATGTCGGCGATGACCAGGGCACGGCTCGCGCCGCGCACGACCGCCGCCGTCAGTGGGATCAACTCGTCGACGGTGACCGGGATCGTCGTGTCGTAGCCGAACACGGTGTTGCCGGCCGAGTCGCCGACGAGCAGGAAGTCGATGCCGGCCTCGTCGAAGATCGCCGCCGACAGGAAGTCGTAGCTGGTGAGGCCGGTGATCTTGATCCCCTGCTCCTTGGCACGTTGGAAGTGCCGCGTGCGGACTCGCTTGAGCGCCGGATCGCTCGTTCCGCCACCGTACGGACGTGCCTCATCGGTCATGGTTCAACCGTACCCATCAGGTGACTCCAGGCCACCAATCTCGAAACTCCCTGCGTGCTGACGGTTCGGACGGCTTCGGCGTGGGTACCTTCGACTCATGCAGATGCGGCGGACCCACACCAGTCGGCGCGTCGCCGTCGCGCTTGCGGCCACATCGGTGCTCGCCGCCTGCAGTGACGGCCTGAACAGCCGCGACGCAGCCGTACCGGTCCCCGGTGCCGCGGCCGCTCAGGTCGACGACCCCGTGGAGGCACCGTCGGGCACAGCATCGGCCGACTCCGCGCCGGCCGGCTCCGGAGTGAGCGACGTCGCGGCCAGCACGACGACCACCTCCACACGGCCAGGGGCCACAACGACCGCCCCGGCGACGACCAGCACCACGAGCAGCACGTCGACGACCTCCACGACCACGGTCCCCGAGCTCGACGTGTACGCGCCCGACTGCGTCGTCGAGGTCCAACCGGGCGAATCGCTCAGCCTGATCGTCGACCGCTACGACGACGAGACCATCACGGTCGCCACGGTCCGCGCCGAGAACGGCATCGAGGGTGAGACGATCTACCCCGGCCAGGTGCTCGACATCTGCGTCGACAACGGCCTCGACGACGTCACCGGAGCCGAACGCGAGCGAAATGAGGCGGTCGTGGCCTCCGAGACGACCGTGGCAATCGAGGCACAGCAGGCGAAGCTCAACGATCTGTTCGCCGGGCTGGGGATCCGCGACCTCCTGGTCGACGGCGTGTCGGGCCCGGTCACCAGGCAACGCCTCTGTGCCGCAAGGGTGAGCCTCGGCCTCCCGGTCACGCTCGCCGACATGGAGCCCGGGAGCGAGGAGGAAAGCGTGCTCATGGCGGCGGAGTCGCTCCTGCTCCCGTTCACCACCTCGCTCAACTCGGAACGATGGATCCTCATCGACCGCACGTGCCAGATCATGTTCATCGGCGAATCCGCCAACCAGCTCACCTTCGTGTTCCCGACCTCCACCGGCGACATCGGCTACCAAACTCGCGATCAGGACCGTTCCCGGGTCTTCCGCTTCGATCCGGCCCTGGACAACGGCGGCTGGCACAACAGCACGACCTATCCGGTACCGATCGACAACCCGCTGAGCGGCAACATGTACAAGCCGCTCTATTTCGACGGCGGCCAAGCGATCCACGGCGCGAACAACGTGCCCACCACGCCGCAGAGCAAGGGATGCGCCCGCCTGCGACCGGGAGATCAGGATCTGCTGATCTCCTGGCTCGGGCTCACCGATGCCACCGGCCCGATCAACAGCTCCGACCGCATCAACGTGACCGTGAACGTGCAGGGCGCCTACCCGCATTCGGCGGCCGACATCGCAGCCGCCGAGGCGGAGGCTGCCGCCGAGGCCGGCTGACCTCCCGTCAGGAACTCAGCCGCTCGAGCATCGCCTTCATCTGGCCGTGCACGAGATTGATCGCCTGCAACGGGCGGATCATCACCTTGAACTCGATGATCATCCCGTCGTCGTCGCAGGTGATGATGTCGACGCCGTTGACGTACTTGCCATCGATCGACGTCTCGAACTCGAGCATCGCCGAGTGCCCCTGACAGATCTCTTTCGTGTACCGGAACCCGCCGCCGGAGCCCGAGCCTGACGAATCGTCGGTGGCGTCATCGCTGTCGCCGCCCAAGGTCCCTCCCGCTGCGGTGAGGTACAGCTTGGTGATGTCACGACCCTCCTGCGGGGTGAAGACGATCGGTGAGAGGAAGACGACGTCGGGATGCAGCATCGCGTCGAGCCCGCCGTCGAGGCGACCACGCATGTGGTCGTGCCAGCGTGCGATGCAGGCGTGAATCGGTTCGTCGGTCGACTGGCTCTGGGTCATCGTCCGAGTCTGGCAAACCGACGGCGCGCAACCGCAGTCCCGAGCAGCCGGATCATGCGGCGTTGCGTTCGGCGAGCAGGTCGGGTAGTGACTGGGAGTGCGGGCTCCCGTCGGGGAGTCTCACGGTGAGTTGGCGGGTGCTCGGGTCGAGTTGCAGTTGCCATCGCCCTTCGTGGGCCCTGTGGTGGTGGAAACTGCACAACGGCACCAGATTGTCGAAGTCGGTGAGCCCGAGGTCGTCCCACTCCATCAGGTGATGGATGTGACACGCATCGAAATGCTGGTCGCACCCGTCGATCGCACATGTGCGATACATCGCGCGGAGTGCGATCCTTTGCGTGGGTGTGGCCAGGCGGCGGGCCCGGCCGACGTCGAGTGGTTGGCTGTCGCCGCCCAACACGACCGGGATGATCTTCGCGTTACACGCGTGACGCCGGGCCGCCTCGACCGGAATGCTGGTCCCGTCGGAGTACTCGCACACCGAGCCGTCGTGACGACCCGACGTGAGGGTCTGGTAGTCGATCAACACCCCGACCTCCGCCGGACCCATCCCCCGCGTCGTGGTGCTGCCGCACACAAGTCGATCCAACGCCCGAACCAGCAACTGATCGCGTCGCAGGCCGGCGAACCCGGGCTGTCTTGCCATGACAGCGACCTCGGCGTCGAGCGCTCGACGGGTCCGGTTGCCCTGCTCGGGGGTGAACTTCGCGAACAGGTGGTGCATGCCGGTGTCGCCATCGATCTTGACCGACGCGGTGGCTACCGCGTCCTGGTGGGCGGCGCGCTCCACGCCGTCGTCGTCGGTGATCGCATCGACCAACGTGCCCAACCGTCGCCGGAACACTTCGGGCGAGAAACTCGCGGCAAGTTCGACGATTTCGACATCCTTCTCGAACAAGGCCTGGCGCTGGTCGTCGTCCAAACGACCGGCGGCGGCCACCACGGCATCGGCGTGTTCGACACCGATCTTGCCCTTCCCCAACGCATCATTCAGTTTCGGGGCGCGACCGAGCGCGTCGGCACGGCGCTCGGCCTGCTCGGCGGCTCGCCGAGAGATCCGGCCGCCGCGGCCCAACACATCGGCAACCGGGGCCGCATGACCGGACTGATGCAACTCCGCGATCCGACGGGCGATCGCCGCTTCGAGCCGATCAGTCGTACCGCGGATAACTGCGACATCACGCAACGCAGCCGTCGCCGCGTCAGCCGACAGCAACGACACATCCAAAACCTCCAGGTGTTGTAGACGAGCCCCCGCTGTCATCAGACCATCGTATCGAACACACGTTCGATTGTCAACCTGATCCTTGAGACTTCTCGACGGGAACCAGAATCGTGCAGCCAGACCTCGCCGACGATGCGATCGACTCCGGTCAGACGGGTGTGGCCGCGACGACAACCCGTTCGATGGCCGTGCGGGCCTGAGCGAGCACCGCCGGGTCGTCGTGGAGGATGTACGCCGTGTTCGCCGCGATCACGAGCGCGTTGAGCTCGAACACGAGCGTCGCCACGTCGGTGTCGTCGCGCAACTCGCCGCGGGCGACGGCGTCGTCGGCAGCTTCGGTGAGCACCCGGATCCAGTCCTTCTGGTTGGCTGCGACCCGCTCGCGCAGCGGGCCGGGCCGGGCGCCGAGCTCGGCGGCCGCTGCGGCGAAGAAGCAGCCGCCAGGGAGCGTCCGGTTCTCGACGTACATCAGAAACGACTCGCAGAGAGCACGGAGACGCTCGAGCCCGCGCTGTTCGAGCGCAGGCACCACCACCACGTCGATGAACAGCGCGCGTGCGTTGTCGACGGTGGCGAGCTGCAGCGCCGCCTTGGAGTCGAAGTGCGCGTAGACGCCGCTCTTGCTCAGCTGCGTGGCGTGAGCAAGCGATCCGATGCTGAGACCATCGAGACCCTCGACGGTCGCCAAACGCACGGCCGTATCGAGGATCAGTCGCCGGGAGCGTTCGCCGTCGGCTCGCGTTCGCCGCGGGGCAACTCTCGGAGACTCGGTCATCGGTTGACAAGTTAGCACGATCGGTCGTACTGTGCGAGTGAGCACGACCGATCGTGCTAACTAGGAGGACAAGAGATGATCGAGACCACCACCACGGACACACCCGACCCAACGCATCACGACAAGTGGATCGACGCGGGACGCGGTTGGGGCGCACGGGCCACGGAGTGGGCCTACCTGTTCGAGCCCTATGCGCTCGCTGCGAACGACCTGGTGTTCGACCGGCTGGGCGTCGGCGCAGGCACGCGCCATCTCGATGTGGCCTGCGGATCCGGGTTTGCCGCCAACATCGCCCATCGTCGCGGGGCGACCGTCAGCGGGCTGGATGCCTCCGAGGACCTGATCGACATCGCGAGGGCTCGCACCCCCGACGGCGACTTCCGCGTGGGCGACATGTTCGCACTCCCCTACGACAACGGTGCGTTCGACACCGTGACGAGCTTCAACGGGATCTGGAACGGATGCGACGACGCGCTCGATCAGGCACGAGCCGTGCTCACCGACGACGGACTGCTCGGGTTGACCTACTGGGGGGCGTTCGAGCGCATGGGACTCATGCCGTACTTCCTCACGGTCATCGAGCACTCACCCCCGAGTCACCAAGCAGCGAACATCGAACTCGGCGAGACCAGCAACGTGATCGAGAACATGCTCCGAGCCACCGACTTCGATGTGCTCGAACAAGGAACCGTCGAGGTGATCAACGAGTGGCCGGATGTCGACACCGCTGTCCGCGCGCTCGCAGCCGCCGGCCCGTCGGTTCCCGCCATCGACGCCATCGGATACGACGATTTTTGCAGTGCCCTGCCGCGACGCGATCACCCCGATACACGACCAGGACGGGCGTGTCGGCGTGCGCCTCTCATCGGAGCTGGGGTGGGTGACCGCACGACCGCGCTGATCGGCGGCACGGGGCGCGCATGACGACGGCCGACTGTGTCTCGGTCGGCTAGCGCGAGCTCTGTCCGTCGTCGACCTTGATGATCGCTCCCGTCACGGCATCCGACGCTGGCGAACACAGGTAGAGCAGGGTCGAATCCAGCTGCGCCGGATCGCCCAGGCGCTTGCGCGGCATCGCTCCGCTGAAGTCGCCCATCCGTTCCATCATGCCGTCCATCATCTCACTGTGGAACGCCCCCGGAGCGATGCAGTTGACGTTGATGTGATTCCGCGACCATTCGACGGCGAGCACTTCGCTCATCCGGGCGATCCCCGCCTTCGTGACCGAGTACAGGGCAGCACCGTGCCCGTCGTAATTGCTGGCGGAGATGCTCGAGATGTTGATCTGGCGCCCCGGCAGCTTTCGCTCGATGAGGCGTCGCGCGATTTCACACGAGAGCACGTACGGACCGCGCAGGTTGGTGTCGAAGACCCGATCGATCAGCTCGATCGACATCTTGTGGGCCCGTTGGGCATCGGGAACGCCCGCGTTGTTGACCAAGATCGTGATCGTGCCGAACGCGGCCTCGGCGGCGTCGACACCGGCGAGGATGCTGTCGGTGTCGGTCATGTCGATCTCGACGCCGACTGCCGACCCGCCCGCTGCCTCGATCTCGGCGACCACTGCATCGAGACGATCCCGACGGCGCCCGGCGGCGATCACCTGGGCGCCCGCCGCAGCGAGGACGCGAGCGAAACGGTGGCCGAGGCCCGAGGTCGCGCCCGTGACGAGCGCGACCTGTCCGGTCAGATCGTCGGAGGTGTTGGGCAGCGGGTATGCGTCGGCGTCCATGCGTCAGGACCGTATTGAGCCGACCGCGAACAGAACGAAACGGGCCGCGTATCGTGGACCCGATGCCGAGTCATCCCGTTCATCCGCCCGAGTGGATCGACAGTGCGCCGATCGTCGTCGACCAGTCGGTGGTCATCCACGCACCTCCGAGCGCGGTGTGGGCCGAAATCGCCGATCACACCTCCTGGCCCGAGTGGTTCACGGCACTCGATCGAGTCGAACCGGGGCCGACATCGACCGGCGTCGGCGGAACCCGTCGGGTGATCGCGTCTCGCCTGGCGCTCGACGAGGAGTTCACGGCATGGGACGAGAACGAACACTTCGCGTTTGCCGTCACGGCGAGCAAGCTGCCGATCCTCGAGCGCGATCGCCGAGTCCGTACGGCTCGAACCGGTCGACGACGGCACGGCATGCAAGGTCACGTACCGCCAGGGTGTGCAGGGTCGCAAGGGGTTCGGCTGGGCGATGAAGGCCGCCTGGTCGAAAGCGGCCAAGGACGTCCCCGTGGCGCTGAAGCAGCTCAAGGCGCGCGTCGAGAGCGCAACCGACTCCGCTCAGTAGAGCGACGACTCGCCGCCGGCACCCGGGGCGGGACGCACTGACCGGAGATCAGCGGACGCGCCGGCGGCCAATGCCTGCAGGTCGGAGGTCACCGTCACCATCTTGAAACCCTGCTCGAGCCGTTTGGCTGCGAGTTCCGGGTTGGCATGGATCCCGGCCACGACGCCGCGGCGGTCGCATGCGGCGACGATCGTGCTGAGCGCATCGTTGAAGGTCGCGTCGTCGTGATCGCCCTGAGGCGGGAGGCCCAGGGTGAGGCTGAGGTCGGCGGGGCCGACGTACACGGCATCGATCCCGGCGACACCGAGGATGGCGTCGAGATTGCCGAGCGCCTCGACGGTTTCGATCATCGGAATGCACGCCACCCGGCCGTTCACCGTGGCGTGGTAGTCGGGCCCGTTCACCCGACGCGCGCGGATCGGGCCGTAGCTGCGCGTGCCGTCGGGTGCGTATCGACATGCGGCGACCGCACGTTCGGCCTGCTCGACGGTGTTGACCATCGGGATGATCACGCCCATCGCTCCGGCGTCGAGCACCCGCCCGATGATGCCCGGCTCGTTCCACGGAACTCGGCAGGTGACGGTGCTCGCCCGCTCACCCGAGCCGACCGGCTCCAGCGCTCGCATCATGTCGACGACGTCCGCATAGTCCGCGAGGCCGTGCTGCATGTCGATGTTGACGTAGTCGAAGCCGAGGTCGGCGACGGACTCGGCCACCGCGGACGAGTTGCTCGTCATCCACAGGCCGAGCGTCGACTCGCCGGCGGACCAGGCTTGCCTCAGCGAACTCACGCCAGGACGTCCTTGCTGATGATCGTCTTCATGATCTCGGAGGTTCCGCCGTAGATCGTCGAGATGCGTGCGTCGGCATAGGCCGGACCGATCGGGTACTCGGTCATGTAGCCGTACCCACCGAACAATTGCAGGCACCGGTCGGTCGTCCGCTTCTGCAGCTCGCTGCCCCACAGCTTCGACTTCGCGGCGTCGGCCGGCGACAGCTCGCCCGCGTTGAGCTTGACGACGCACTGATCGATGAACGGCTGCGTCACGTCGACCTCGGTGGCGATCTCGGCGAGCACGAACTTGGTGTTCTGGAAACTGGAGATCGGCTTGCCGAACGCCGTGCGCTCCTTGACGTACTCGACCGTCCACTCGAGCGCAGCCCGCGCAGCGGCCACGCCGTAGAGCCCGATCGACAGGCGTTCCTGCGCGAGGTTGAAGCTGAGGTACTCGAACGCGTGGCCGATCTCACCCAGCACGTTGTTCGCCGGGACCCGCACGTCGGAGAAGAACAGCTCCGCCGTGTCGGCGGAGTGCTGGCCGATCTTGTCGAGGTTGCGACCTCGCTCGAAGCCAGGCATCCCGCGCTCGACGACGAGCAACGACATCGAGTTCTTCCCGTCGTTCGGATCGCCCGTCTTGCAGGCGACGATCACCAGGTCGGAGTTGATCCCGTTGGTGATGAACGTCTTGGCCCCGTTGAGGACCCACTCGTCGCCATCGGGCACCGCCGTCGTGGCGATCGACTGCAGGTCGGACCCCGTGCCGGGCTCGGTCATCGCGATCGCCGTGATCAGTTCACCCGACGCGATGCCGGGAAGCCACCGCTCGCGCTGCTCGGTGGTGCAGTACTCGATGAAGTACGGCGTCGTGATGTCGTTGTGCAGCATCATGCCCAGGCCGCCACCGCCGAGGTTGAGCCGCGCCACTTCTTCGTTGAGCACCGCGTTGAAGCGGAAGTCCTTGACGCCGCCCCCTCCGAACTCCTCCGGAACCGCCATACCGATGAAACCGTGCTTGCCGGCCTCGAGGTACGCCGCCCGGTCCATGATCCCGGCACGCTCCCACTCCGGAACGTGCGGCGCGAGTTCCTGCTCGGCAAAGGCGCGGAAACTGTCGCGGAACAGCTCGTGGTCCGACTCGTAGATCGTCATGTCTCCATCTTTCCGTTTCCGGCGCGTTCCTCCACAACCGTCGGACCCGAAAGACGTGCCCCGGTGGTGGGCGTGTCGGAACACTGGCTACGTTCGAGCCCGTGATCATCTACGGCGTCGTCAATGCCAGCCCCGACTCGCTCTCCGTCGACTCGATCGCCACGACTCCCGACGAAGCAATGGCGCGGGCACGACAGTTGTTGGCGGACGGTGCGGATGCCATCGACCTCGGAGGGCAGGGCTCGACCGACTTCGCCGATGTCGTCGACTGGACCGACGAATGGGCCCGGGTCGAGCACCTGATTCCCGCGCTCGCGACGTTGGGAGTCGACGTGTCGATCGACTCGTGGCGCCCCGAGGTGGTCCGACGCGCACTCGAGGCGGGAGCGACGGTGATCAACGCAGCCGACGGGATGCAGTCCGACGAGATGTGGCAGGTGGCGAGCGACTTCGGCGTCCCGATCGTCGTCCCCTTCCTGTCGGGACCCAACCCTCGCGAGATGGAGTTCGTCACCTCCGACCCGGTCCAGGTGATGGTCGACTTCTTCGAAGCGCGCCTCGCCGAGGCCGACCGCTTCGGGCTCCGTTCGCGGTGCATCGTCGACCCCGGCACCGGTTTCGCCCCGCCGAACTGGCCGTGGGAACAGCGCTTCGAGTACCAGAAGACCGTCTACTCGAACCTCGATCAGCTCCGTCGGTTCGGGCTCCCGATCTACATCGCGCTGCCGTGGAAGGAGACGGCCCAACACGACGAACTGCTCGACATCGTCGTGCGCCAGCGCCCCGAGTACGGACGGGCCCACTACCCGGCCAAGATCCGCCGCTTCCAAGCGGCCGCCGGCATCTGACCCCCCGCTGCGTCGGTCGGGTCTCGTGCGGAGCCGTCAGGCGTCACCGGGACCCGGCGGCGGGATCGCAGGACCACCATCGGGGACCAGCGCGACACGCGTCCCCACCGGCACGATCGCCTCTGTGGTGACCTCGAACCACCGGCCCGTCAGGTTGTCGAGGCGCTGCCACGCATCGCTTCCGGAATGTGCCTTCTCCAGTGCGTGGATGATGCCGCCGTGCGAGACGACGAGCAGCGTCCGACCGGCATGATCGTCGGCGAGGCGCCGCAACGCACGACTCGAACGTCGGACGATCGCCGCATCCGACTCGTAGCCGTCGGGGCGTCTGCCGTCGGCGAGATAGCCGGGGAACCGCGCCTCGATCTCGGCCCGGGTCAGCCCCTCCCACTCCCCCGCCGAACGCTCGGCGAGATCGTCGATCGGCGCGCGCAGCGACACGCCCAAGCCCGCAGCGATCAACTCGGCCGTTCGGTGGGCACGCACGCAGCGTCGACGCGACCACCGCATCGAACGGGCCGTGGTCGGCCGCGGCGATCGCCCCGCGCTCGCGCCTGCTTCTCGCCGCGGGCGCTCAACGGCGGGTCGGCTTGACCCTGCCACCGACGGACCGCATTCCACGTCGACTCGCCGTGGCGCACCACGAGCAGCCTGGAGACACTCATCGTCACGGCTCGGCTCAGCCCGAGCGACGTGAGCGACCGGCGGGACGCCAGATTGAGCGGTACGGCCGACCCGTCGGCGCGCTGGAGCACCTGCTCGGCCTCGCCACCGGCCGGAGGCACACCCGCACGATCGAGGATGGTCGCCATCACCTCAGCGGCCTGCACTGACAGCGAGTGCAACGAACGATGGCGATGCAGTCGGCTACCGAGATCGACCTGCCCGATCGCCGCTGCGCCCCACTGCTGTTCGATGTCGATGAGCAACCCCATCTCGACACCCCACCCCTGGACGAAACTCAGCCGTTCGAGCGCGGTCCGACGGCCTGCGTACTCGCCCGACAGCGGCTGGGCCAGCCCGGTGAGGGACGGGAAGTAACGCGACATCAGCGGCCGCGCGACCAACTCGGTGGTCCGCCCGCCACCGCCGTAGTTGGTCGGCCGGTGGTACAGCGCCTTCATCATCATGACGGTCGCGTCGTCGAGCAGCGGCGCGACGAGCTTGGTGACCCAATCCGGCTCGAAGCTGGTGACGTCGCCGTCGCACCACACCACGATGTCGCCGTGGCTGACGATGAGCGTCGCCCACAGCGCGTTGCCCTTGCCGTGACCGTCGCCGTGCTCGCGATGGACGTCGTCGATCGACACGACCCGCGCTCCGGCGTGCGCCGCGACACGCGCCGTGTCGTCGGTGCTGCGATCGTCGAGCACGATCAACTCGTCGACCAGACCCGAGCCCGACATCAACTCGCGCCGGATCACCGACACGAGCGGCCCGATCGTCGCCGCTTCGTCACGACACGGAATGCAGACCGACACGGTCCGGCCCGCCTTGGTCGCAACGACGGCGGCGATCGTGTCCTCGTCGAGTCGCTCAGCCGTCGCAAACGTGCGGACGCCACCACCGAGGTCAGTCATCGCTCACGCCCGAGAGAGGGAACCGACACGACGGATCCCGTCGAGGTCGAGTGTGCGCTCCCAGTCGGCCGGACAGCGATCGGGAGCGATGTCGGACAGCGGCGCGAGCACGAACGGACGCTCGGCGAACCGTGGGTGCGGGATCGTCAGGTCGTCACTCACCATCGTCACCCCGTCGTAGAGGACGATGTCGACATCGAGCGTGCGCGGACCCCAGTGCACGATCCGTTGGCGCATCGCCTCGGCTTCGATCCGTTGGCAGCGCCGCAGCAGCGCCGACGGATCGAGCGAGGTCTCGATCTCGACGACCATGTTGAGGAAGGGTCCCTGATCGTCGGGCCCGCCGACCGGATCGGTTTCGAACACATCCGACATCGCCGTGACGTTGCCCAGTCCGCCGACACCGAGGCGCAGGTAGGCCTCGCGGTCGCCGAGGTTCGATCCGAGAGCGATGTAGGCCGTGCGCGCAGTGTGCGCCGGCATCTCCGCCTCGGCGCGGGTTCGCCGGATGCGGACCGACGTCGACACCGCGTCGACCGCCAGTGGCGGACGGACCTTCGTGAGCCGGACCTCGACCGCTTCGACGCGGTCGAAGGCGAGCACCTCGTCGGCGATCCGTGCGACCAATCGTTCGAGCAGGATGTCCTTCGACTCCTCGACGACGGCGATCGACTCGATCAGCGACGAGCCCGTAGTGGACGGTGTCGCCCAACTCGTCGGTGCGTCCGGCATCGTGCAGATCGACGTCGAACGCGAGGTCGATTTCCAGAGGTTGCGGGATCTCCCGCTCGTGCGGGAAGCGCCCCGACGATGGTGACCGCTCGCAGCCCGCTGATCTCGATCTGGTCGGCCACGCCACCCAGTGTGGTCGCTCGGACGGGTGATCCCACATCCCGAGCTCGTTTCGCACGGCTGCGGACTCTCACCGCCGGCGACCGGTCGGCCAGAATCGAACCGTGAGCAGCCACGACACCGCCCCGAACGAGCCCGAGCACGCCACCAGTGGACGGATCGATCTGTCGGGACGAGCCTTCGTCGTCACCGGCGGCAACGGTGGCATCGGCCTCGGCATGGCCGAGGGCATCGCCCAGGCCGGCGGCTCGGTGTCGGTGTGGGGTCGCAACGCGGAGAAGAACGCCGCTGCGGCCGATGTGCTGGCGCGGATCGCCACCGACCTCGGCACGGGTGCGATGGTCAGCACCCATGTCTGCGACGTGAGCGATGAGGCACAGGTGTGTGAGGCGATGGAGCGGACGGTGGCCGAGCACGGTCGCCTCGACGGCCTGTTCGCGAACGCCGGCCGCGGCGGGACCGGCACGCCGTTTCTCGAGACGTCCCTCGACGCCTGGCGGGCGGTGATGGCCGTCAACCTCGACGGGGTCTTCCTCACCCTGCGCGAGGCTGCGAAGGTGATGGTCGAGCAGGGCACCGGCGGCAGCCTCGTCGCCGTGTCGTCGACGTCGGCGGTCCACGGTGCCGCGGGCAACGAGGCGTACGGCACGGCGAAGACCGCACTGAACGGGCTGGTCCGGGCGCTGGCGGTCGGGTTGGCGCGGCATCACATCCGCGTCAACTCGCTGCTCCCCGGGTGGACGATCACCGACCTCGCCTCGGGCGGATACCAGAACGACGCGTTCCGGACGGCGACGGTCAAACGCACGCCCGTCCGCCGCTGGGCCGACCCAGCCGAGTTCCGCGCCGTCGGCGCCTTTCTCGCCGATCCGACCCAGACGTACCACACCGGTCAGGAGATCTGCGTCGACGGCGGCTACACCGTCTACTGAGCCGTGCCTGCGCGGCCGACACACGATCCGCTTCTGCGCGCAATCGCGGGGAGACAGGGTCAACGTCCGGTCACGCGACCCGCCCGACGATCAGGGTGATGACAACACCACCGGACGGAAACGGCTCGACGGGGGCACCGGTCATTCCTCCGACGACGATGGCGTCGGCCCCGACCGCCAGCTGCGCGACGAAGCCACCGCCGAGGCCGGGGAGTTCTGCTTCGAACCACTGTCCGTCGCGTTCCACGAACACCGACCGGCGCAACGCGGCTTCGAACTCAGCGGCTTGCGCATCGAACGCCGCGAATGCATCCGCGTCCGCGATGGTCATCAGCGGGGACCCGTCGGACGACCAGAACGTCGTTGCTCCGTCGTCGTAGGTCACCGCGTGCGAGTCGCCGCTCTCGAAGTCTTCGAATGAGATGCTTCTCAGCGTCTCCCCCGTCGCTGCGTCGGCGATCTCGACAACCGATCCGGGGAGCCCAAAGGTCGCCGTGCGGGACTCGACGGTGAGGCGCAACACTCCGTCATGCGGAGGATCGATCGTGGCGATCGCCACGCGGCCCGCTCCACCGGTGGCCGCGAGCTGCAGCCACGCGGTACCGCCATCCGTCTGAGCGGCCATCTGCAGCGCCGGGGTCCACGATCGACCGTCGCGACTGGTCATCAGTGTCGACGACTGCTCCTCGTACGAGATGCCGATCACGCCGCCGTCATCAGAGCCGACCGGAAGTATCGTCGTGAACGGCTGCTGGTCAACTCGCACCCAGTCGATCCCGGTGGTCGACGTGAAGAACGTTCGCGTTGACTCGAACTCGCCATGCTCCACAACGGCTGCGACGAACTCATCGCTCGTGGCGATCAGCGAGTCGAACTGGACGTTGGAGTCACTCGTGAGCGACACCTCCGTCCACTCACGTCGATCGCTGGAGAACAGCGCCAATTGTTCGACGTGACGTTCGCCCACGAGGTCACCGGCCTGCTGGTACGCCATGTTCAGCAGTTCGTCCCATCGCTCCCAGGTGAGACTCAGAACCACCTCGCCGAGTTCGTCGTCGACGAACGCCGGCGCCGGACCGCGGTACAGATCGTTGAGCGTGCCGGATGCAACGGGCGCAGCGGTCTCGACCTCGACCACGTTGAATCGATCATGGAGCTGATCCATCGTGATCTCGTAGCCATCCCACACGAGGACCACCGGTTGCTCGAGATCCTGTTCCAGTGTCGGGATCGGCAACGGCGATACCGGCGGCCCCGACCGTTCCCACACCTCCCACGGCACCGTGGTCAACAGCTCGCCGGTCTCGCTGTCGTGGATGGCCTGACCCTGATCGGACCAACGGAACAGATCGGCCGACTTCCCGGATGACACGACTCGCTGGGTGTCGATGGCGACCAGTTCGTAGGTGCCGAGCACATCGCTGAGTTCGAACCGGAATCCATCCGTCTCGAAGCACACCGGCGGGTGGGGAGCATCCAGGGCGCGCTCTGCACCAATCACCACTCCATCGGCGTTGCTCGCGGCAGACACCACCGTCACACCGCTCAGATTCACACCGGACAACGAGAAGTCGACGGGGTCCCAGCTGCCGGCGTCATTCATGCTCCACACGAGCGCCTCGGTGCCCGAGGGTGTCACCCGTTGCCCGAGACCGATCACGGCGTGGTCCAGGCCGAGGACCTGATGCATGGAAGTTCCTGTGTCGAGGCTGAGGTCGGCTCGGGTCCACGACGCTCCATCGACGGACGTCCAGGTGATCACCGTCTGGCTGTCGAGACGGGGGTCCCAGGAGAACGCAACCGCCGTCAGCACGTCACCATCGGCGACGCTGACGTGAGACAGCCACACATCGTCGAAACCGACGGCTGGAAGGTCGAGTTCATGAGATGTCCAGTCGATGTCGATACTCGGCAAGAACGTGTTGCGGTTCACCTGGGTTCGACCGAGTGTGTCCGGCACAGTGGTTGCGGGCGGAACCGACGGGTCGGGTACCGCCACCATGGTCGACGGGAGTTCGGTGGCGCGGTGCGTGAGGCCGTCTTCTGCCTCGGTTGCGCATCCCACGACAGCCAGAGCGAGCACGAACATCACTCGCCGAGTGGATCTTGCGATCCGAGTTCGCGTGTGGCACACCATGTCGCTCCTCTGTCGTCAGCATCTCGCCAACGAGGAACTCGACCTAGAGCACAAGGTCAAGCATGTGGCGCCGGGCCCGCTCCGGCCCGGCGCACCCATCACGGAGCGTCGATGTCCACCGGATGGCCGACCGGGAGCAGGTAGAGCACATCCTCACCCGGTGACAACGCGAGGAGACGAGCGACCTCGTCGGGGTCGAAACCGCCGACCGGGACCGCAGCAAGGCCGAGCGCTTCGGCTTGCAGCAGGACGTTCTGGGCGACGTGTCCGGATTCCCGGTTCATCAGGTCGCCCGCTACCGCGCCGTATTCCGCTTCGATCCGAGCGCTGACGCCAGTGATCACGAGCACGACGGGCGCATCGCTGACGAAACGCTGCCCGAAGGCAGCGCCAGCGAGCAGGTCCATCGTCCGCGTGTCCCTCCGGATCTCGACTCGATGGCCGACGGGCACATAATGCATCAGTGCTGTTCCGGTGACCGCGTACATCTCGAGGGGATACGTCGCCCCCGCAGACGGCGCGGTCCGATGCCCGGCTGCATCCGTGATTCCCTGTCCCGCCCAGAACAGTCGACCGATTGTCGACACATCGAGTTCGTCGGCGCCGAACTCGCGAGACGAGCGCCGTTCGGCGAGCACGCGTTCCAGCGACATCGACCCCGACCCCACGGGCTCGGCCAATTCGACCGTGTCCGTGAACCGTCGTGTCTGATCCCGGAAACCTTCCGGTGCCGCCGACGTGCAGCCCACCGCGACCGACATCGCAGCGACGAGCAGAAGGCGACGGTTACGCATCGGCGCACTCCTCCCCATCCGCGCGCCGATCCAACTCCACCTCGACGAGAACGAGGGCCCGTCCGAGCGCGAACAGCGCGATCGCCGGCATCAACACGATCAGCCCGACGATGCCGACGACGAGGCGATCCACATAGAGGAAAAGAGTCGAATCGGCGTCGGCGACGAGAACGACGATGGCGACGACACCACCGATCAGCAGCATCGCCGCGACCCACGACACCGACCTCCCCAGTCGACCGAGCCCGCCGGCTCGAGAGCCGTCGGCCCCGACGACCTGGCGGTCGTCGTGCGGACGCGACCATGCGAACACCGCCGACACGAGGCCGAGCGCAGCGAGCAACCCGGCGAGAACGACACGCCGGTTGACCGCTGTGGGGCAGAGGTCGGTACGGACCAACGCGGATCGCACCGATTCGCCAGGTTCGTCCAGGTCACGCGACCACCACACCTCCCATCCGGAACGATCCGTGATCGCATCGAAGGCAGAACCGCATGTCCTCGTCGCCGAGACGACGTCACTGGTGACCGTGACCTGGGCGACGAGGACACCGACCGAGCCGACCGTCGCCAGCCCCACCATCACGAACGGCATCCACGCCCTCCAGGTCGCAAAGGCGCCGACAGCACCGCGACCATTCGTTGCGTCAGAAGTCGGCATGGCTCCAGCGTCGACGATGTCGTCGTTCGCGGGCAGGGTCGTTGGTCAGGATGACGCAGTACTCCCGATCCTGCTCGACTCCGACGGCCGGCCCGACCGATTCGAGCGCAACCCCGCATCGCTCGATGTGTGGGTTCGGCGCCCAGGCGGCCCCCGGATCGCCTCGTCGTCGCTCTCGCGAGCGATGTCGAGGGTCGTCTCGACCACTTCGTCATCGACGATGATGCCCTGGCCCGTCGCCTTCGCGAAGATCCCAGCCGTGCGCCACCTGCTCGATCAGCATGAATCCGATGAGCATCGATCCTGGTGTGTCTCCCCATGGCATCTCATAGGTCCGGTCGATCACGCCCGGCCCGGACCAGGCCGACAACATTCGATCGCCAGCCGCGTCGTGGTTGTGCAGCTCCGTGCCGACGGGGAAGGTCGTCTCGAAGCTCACATCGTCGGCTGATCGGCCTGGCGTCCATGGTGCGGAGACCCACCTGATCCGTCTCTCGCCCCGCACACTCTCGATCGCGACCGTGGTGACGTTCCTGGACGCTCGCCGCACCCCTGAATACCTCGCCCATGATGGCTCCGTGCGCGGTCGTGAAGAGTCTGTTCCCCCATTGAGGGCCTTGCGGTGCGCCGGCCACCAGGGGCCTTCGCCCTCGATTCGTGTGTCGGACACAATCGCACCCACCGACTCGGTGCCCGCCGAGCCAACGAAGAACAACGGGATCGTCGACCTCGCCGCGCCGCTGCCTCGCGACGGTATCGAGATTCAACCCCTCGCGTTGTTGAGCCGTTGGCCCCTGGTGAGTCCGACGCATGCCAACGAGGATTGATCTGGGCAGACGGGATGACCTTCCAGGAGGGGAGTCGAATGATGGCCGACCGGGAGAGAATCGGCGGACAGACGTGGATCGTCGGAGTCGACGGATCGGAAAACTCCGTTCGAGCGCTCCAATGGGCGGTTCGGCACGCTCCGACTCGCGCCTCGACGTTGCGAGTCATTCAGGCGTGGAGCGTTCCGACAACCGGCGGTCTGGAGATGATGCCGTCGAAGATCGACGACTTCAGACCGGTGACCGCATACGAGTTGCTCGACGACGTGATCGCCGAGTTGAACCCCCTTGGAGTGGCCGTCGAAGGTCTCGTCGTGCATGGAACGGCCTCTTCAGTTCTGCTCGACGCCTGCGACGATGCTGATCTCCTGATCGTCGGGACGCGCGGGCTCGGTGGATTCGCGCGCCTGCTGCTGGGATCAACGAGCCTGCAGTGCGCGACTCACGCACGGGTTCCTGTGGTCGTGGTACCCGTCACGATCGATGTGGACGCTGCAATCGAGAGGATCGTCGTGGGAATGGATGCCTCGCCCGGCGCACGCGCCGCCCTCGCATGGACGCTCGACTTCGCGTCGCACGATGTCGTCATCCACACCGTTGGTGCTTGGAGCCGGGCAGGCTGGATGCGCGCCGACATCGAGGACGCCGACACCGAGATCGACGCAGCCCTCACCCAGTTCCATGCTGCCGTCGACGAAGTCGAGCGCGCCCGCTCCGACGTGGGTCGCACCGAACGGTCCTTCGTCCACGAACACCCGGCCACGGCCCTCCTCGACGCATCATCGGTCGCCGACCTGCTGGTGGTTGGCGAGCGCGGACGACGCGGGCTGAGGGCGGCACTCCTCGGCTCAGCCACAACTGAAGTGCTCCACCGTTCCGATCGACCGATCGTGGTCGTCCCCGTCAACGAATGAGCGCGTTGGTCCTCCGGCTTTGCGTCTGCACGCGACCCCGGATCACGAACGAGGTAGTCGCCGGGTCGATGATGCGATGACTGGATCGCCCCGCTGCCCGACGGTTCGTGCACCTGGGTCGTTCACACGTGAAGCGGGCGCTCATCATCGTCGAGATGGAGTTCGTCGCAGATCACGTCCACGCCCGGAGCGTGACCGGCCGCGCTGCGCACGGCGCGCTTCTCACCCAACTGCCGGATCTCGGCCATCGGCGCGAGGATTGAGCGAATCCAGGTCCAAAGCCTCACAGACGTCGATGTCGCCATCCAGGTCAGCAACGTCGCTCGCTCGCTCCGGCGCAACTTTCCGCACCGCCTCCATGACGATCGTGTAGGGCACGCTCCCAGGTGGAGGACCAGTCCGTCCACCAGCGTTCATGGCGACTGAATCTCCCCGTGAACTCGCAGTGCAGATCGTGCACTCGTCCAACGCCTTGCTTCGTCACTCGACCATCCATGAAACCGATCCCGCCCACCAGGGACGAAGGTCCCTCGATCGGTCGGCGTGCTCCTGTTTCGCCAGCACGTCCCGGCCGCGTGATCGGCCACGGCGAGGTTGACGACACGATGAGGTCCTCCGGAATCCATGCGGTCCATTGGGCATGTGTTCACGTGCCCCATCGTGGTGCGGCGGCCATTCGATATCGGCCAGTGGCACCCGGCGGCACGGGGCGGTCCGTCGTCAGCGGACGCCGAGCAGGTCGACGACGAAGACGAGCGTCTCGTTCGGCGCGATCACGCCACCGGCGCCTGCTGCTCCGTAGCCCATCTCCGGCGGGATCGTCAGGCGACGGCGGCCCCCGACCTTCATCCCCTGGACGCCTTCGTCCCAGCCCTGGATGACCTGACCTCGGCCGAGCCCGAAGGCGAATGGCTCCATGCGGTCCCACGAGGCGTCGAACTGCTCGCCGGTCGACCACGACACGCCGACGTAGTGCACGCTCACCTGCTGGCCGGCCGCAGCCTCGATCTCCGTCGCCGACCGTCAGGTCGTCGACGACCAGCTCGGTCGGGGGGGTCTCGTCGGGAATCGTCACATCGGGCTTGCGCATGGCGTCGAAGCTACCGGCAGGTTCAGCGGACGACGGTCACCACCCGGTCGATGTCGGACGCATCGAACCCCACCGTGAGGACGTAGTCACCGGATTCCCTCCACCACGATCCGTTGCGCCGCACATCGAGCTGCGACCAGTCGAGATCGAGGCCGATCCGTACCGACTCCCCCGGCCCGGCGCCCACGCGGGCGAACCCGATCAGGCGCCGAACCGGTCGAACGACGTCCGACCCCGGGAGCCCGCCGAACGCGAAGACCACGGTCGATCCGACGCGGTCGCCGGTGTTGGCGACGTCGACCCACACGCGTTCGCCATCCTCGGAGATCTTCGGACCCCCGATCGTGAACGTCGTGTAGCCACCGCCCGCGCCGAACGGGAAGTGAGCGGGGTGGCCGTCGGCGTCGAGCTTCCACTGTCCGTGCAGGAGGTCGTACACCACCGCCGTGGCGTCCTTGTCGAACGGGACGAGATGATCGGCGTGGGACGGAACGGCGAACGGCAGGCGCCCTCCCGGTTCGGCTGCACCGGTGAGCACGTCGGCGAGTGCGTTGCCTCCCTCGACCCCCGCATACCACGACACCAGAAGTGCCCGCACCGAGTCGGCCCACGGCACCATCACCGCCGATCCGCACTGGACCGCCACGACCACCCGATCGCTCGACGACGCGACTGCGGCGATCATCGCCTCGTCGGCATCGGAGAGCCGCAAGGACACGCGATCTCCTCCCGGTGCCATGCCACCGATGTCACCGTCGTCGACCGAGACCTGGTCGATCTCCGGCCCGGCCGCCGCGGCGACCTCGGGTGCGTCCGCCCGGCGCGGCGGAAAGCCGAGTTCGGGGTGGTCCATCGGCGGGAACAGGTCACCGGCGAGCACCATCGTGCCCGCGTTGTCGATGTACTCGCCCTCGTCCCGTTTGGTGTAGCCGGCCACGACCACCACGAGGTCCGCTTCGGCGACGAGCGCCCGGTCACCATCGCTCGACACGTCGTCGAGATGCGTCACCGATGCCTCCGGGAACGCCGCGGTCAGTCCGTCGAGCGGGGTCACCACCGTCGTCGACTTCACGTCCGACGACCCGCCGTCGCCGAGGTTGGCCACCGACGCGAGCCGCCCGACGACGACGAGCGTCCCGATCGTTGCCGCGTCCACCGGCAGCAGTGCCCCGTCGTTGCGCAGCATCACGGTCGATGCCGCCGCCACCTCACGCGCCAACGCCCGATGCGGTGCACAGTTGACGATCGACGGGTCCGGAGCCACCGCCACGACGTCGGCGTAACGAAGCAGTGTGGCCACGATCCGCACGACGCTGCGATCGACGACCGATGCTTCGAGGCGCCCGTCCGCCAGGGCATCGGCGAGGGTCATGGCCCGCTGCTGACGGAACGGCATCTCGATGTCCAAGCCGGCCTCGACCGACAGCACCGCGTCCCGCAGACCGAAGATGAAGTCGGAGATGACGAAGCCGTCCCAACCCCATTCGTCGCGCAGGATCGTCGTGAGCAGCGTCTCGTTCTCGCCACACCACTGGCCGTTCACCGAGTTGTACGCGCTCATCACCGATGCGATGCGCTGTTCGGCGACATGGCGGAAATGCGGTAGGTAGACCTCGTGGAGTGCCCGCTCGTCCACGGTGACGTCGACGGTGAACCGCGCGTTCTCCATCGAGTTCAACGCAAAGTGCTTCATGCACGCCATCACGTGCCGTTCGAGCCCACGGGTGAAGGCGGCCGCCATGCGTCCCACGTGGTGCGGGTCCTCGCCGTAGGTTTCCTGCGCACGCCCCCATGCCGGGTGACGGAGCAGGTTCATGCACACCGCGCCGGTGTAGGTGGCGCCGCTCGCCCGCAGCTCGAGCCCGACCACGTCGCCCACGCGCTCCTCGAGCGCCGGATCGAAGAGCGCGCCGCGAGCCATCGACACCGGGAACGCAGTGCCGTCGGCGATGACCGCCCCGCGCGGACCGTCGGCGAATTCGATGCCAGGCACCCCCAGCCGTTCCACGACGGCAGCCGGCCACGGATGGGTGTAGTAGCCACCGCCGCCCATGTCGGCGAGCCCGGGCCAGAACGGAGTGTCGCCGTCGAGGCATCCGAGCTTCTCGACGAGCGTCATCCCGGCGACGATGCCCGACGCCTCGCCGTGGGGGTCGGCGCCTGAGCGGACTCGCTCGACGGCTGCGTTGAAGGCGCTGGTCATCGGGTCATCATCGCACCGGACGTCGGAAGGGCCGGCACGAGTCGGCGCGGCCCGTGTCAGGGGTTGGCGAGCAGATCGATCAGCGACGACGTGTCCCACCGTTCGCCGCCACGCTGCTGCACTTGGGCATAGAGCTGGTCGACCAGTGCGGTGATCGGCAGGCGGGCGCCGTTGCGACTGGCTTCGTCGAGCACGATGCCGAGGTCCTTGCGCATCCAGTCGACGGCGAACCCGAACTCGAACTGCCCGTCGGCCATCGTCCGCGCCCGGTTGTCCATCTGCCAGCTCTGCGCCGCGCCCTTCCCGATCACGTCGACGACCTGGTCGATGTCGAGCCCGGCCCGCTGGGCGAAGTTCACACCCTCGGCGAGCGCTTGGACGAGGCCCGCGATACAGATCTGGTTGACCATCTTCGTGAGTTGTCCGGCGCCGGCGTCGCCGAGGCGGACGCACGACTTGGCGAACGTGGCGATGATCGGGACGACCTGCTCGAACACCGACTCGTCGTCGCTGCCGCACATCACGGTGAGCTGACCGTTCTCGGCGCCGGCCTGTCCGCCCGAGACAGGGGCGTCGACGAAGCCGACGCCGCGGTCGGCACAGGCACCGGACAACTGCCGGGCCAGACCGGCGGACGCGGTCGTGTGATCGACCAGCACCGAGCCGGGCCGCATCGTGGCCAGCACGCCATGCTCACCGAGCACGACTTCGCGGACGTCGTCGTCGTTGCCCACACACATCATCACGACGTCGGCATCCTCGGCCGCCTCCGCCGGGGTCGGCGAGGCTCCGTGCCCGTTGAGGGCGACCCAGGCGAGCGCCTTGGCCGCCGTGCGGTTGTAGACCGTCACCGAGTGCCCGGCCCGGGCGACGTGGCGTGCCATCGGCGCCCCCATCACACCCATGCCGAGGAAGGCCACACGTTGTGGTCCCCGCTCCCCCTCGTTCTCCGCATCGGTGCGCGACTCGTGAGTTGTGTCCGGCGTGTCGTCACTCATGACGGCGAGTTTGACATGTGGTGGGTCCGGTGCAGCGCAACACCCGCTGTTCGCAACACACGTCACAATGCGATTGATGCCAGGATGGCACGCGTGGAGACCGTGGGGCTCGAGTGGGCCGTCCTGACCTGGAACATCCAGGGGACCAAGCGGACCGACCTGGACAACGTGGCGGAAGTGATCGCCGCCGAGCGTCCTGACGTCGTCGTGCTCCAGGAGGCGAGGCGTCCTCAGGCCGAACAACTCGCTGCTGCACTGTCCATGCAGCACACCTGGAACGAGAAGCACCATCCGTTCCGACCGTTCTTTCCGGGCCGAGCAGAGGGCGCTGCGATCTTGTCTCCGCACACCTTGCGCGAGGCCGGTCACGTCGAGGTCAGCGACGTCACGTCGATGCGGAGCTACCGCCGGCGGATCGTGCAGTGGGCGCTCGTCGAGCGCAACGACCACTCGGCATACCGGGTCTTCAACGCACACCTCTCGCCACACGACATGGACGATCAGCGTCGAGTCGAGGCGGTACGCATCGCCGAACTCGCTGCGTCGTTCGGGGAGAGTCCCCCCACGATCGTCGCAGGCGATCTCAACGACGCCGGGACGCCCGACATCGTCGCCGCACTGCCCGGCATCGAACAGCTCGAGCCGCCCCCGACCAACCCGTCGGAGCGCCCGACGCAGGCGCTCGACCACGTGCTCGTGCCGGCCGAGGCCACGGACGTGTCGGTGTCGGCACCGGCCGGCGGAGCGGACTGGGCGAAGCTGTCCGACCATCTCCCCCTGACCGTGAGGTTCACCCTCGACTGGGTGCAGGGCGGGTTTGCCCCGTGAGGACCTACTTCTTCTTCTTGGTCTTCTTGGGTTCTTCCTCGTCGCCGTCCTTGAGCACACCCTTGGCGAGCGCTTCGTCGAGGTAGATCTCAGCGTCTTCGGCCGAGACCTTGAGCGCCGGCGAGATCTCGGAGATGAGGTTGACGCGGGCCCGCTCGTACATCGTGCGTTCGGCGGCGGAGAGCGACGCGTCGCGGTTGCGCGCTGCGAGGTTCCGGACGACTTCGGCGACCTGGTAGACGTCGCCGCTCTTCAGCTTCTCCTGATGGTTCTTGAACCGGCGGCTCCAGTTGGACGGCACGCGGGGATCGGGCTTGGCCAGCACCGACACGAGATCTTCGAGCTCGTCGGCCGAGACCGGCGGACGCACACCGACGTCGTCGGTCTTGTCGATCGGCACCTTCAGGGTCATCTCGTTGATGACCGTCTTGAGAATCAGGTATTCCTGCTTCTCGCCGAAGAACTCCATCTTCTTCGTGCCCTGCACGACGCATGCGCCGTGCTGGGGGTAGATGACGGTTTCGCCCTTCTTGAAATTCACGCAGTACCTTGCCTCTCAGGGGCCAGTGGGGGTGTTGCCGCACGTGCAGCAGCACATCAGGGTACCGGGGTGTTCACCAACGAAGAAACCCCACGCCGTCCTCGCCGTGCCTTGGTCAGTGCGGAGTGCTACCGCTCACCGCCGCGTCGGAGTTCTCGTCGATCGGAGAGCCACCGCCAAGATGTGTTCGGACCAACGCAGCAGTCTCGATAACATCAGGTTCCTCCAACATCTCGAGGTGCCAGGTCCGACGAACAGTGGGACACTGGCGCCCGCATGTTCGCGAATCGGGTCTGGCCCGCTACGAGGCGACGTCACCTTGCGCGGTCTCACGACGTGGTGACCTGGAACGTTGCTGCTCCTGGAGCGCACGCACAACAGAAATGCCACGGTTGCGACGCCGTCCGGCTTCTTGAGTCCCACCGAGGACCACGTGTCGATTTCGTCCTCGTACTCGTCGACGACGCAGATCACGGTGAAGTGCGCCAGGGCGTCTCGATCTCCAGGTCGGGACGCCAGGGCGCGCCCGCCGCTGCTCTTCGAGCTCGAACTTGACGAAGAAATCCCGCACCGCTCGATCCCGGGCCAGTTCGGGATGTCCAGACGAGATCTCGTCGGATTGGAGATCCCGACTGGCTGGCACCGAGTTCGTTCCCGAGCTGAGCGTCGTTGCAGCGGTCATCGCGATCACGGTCGGATCACCGTCGTCGTCGCGTCGAGTAGTCCCTCCCAGATCTCCGCGATCCTCCGCTCGGTGCGGCTACGAGCCTCGCCACTCAGCCCACTACCAGCGGTGCCGGAACCCAGGCTGGATCGTCGGGTTCCCAACTCGTCCCCGACGAGGTCACTCAGTGCGGTGACCGTCGATGCCTCATAGAGCACGTGGAGCGGCAGGTCACACGGCACGTGCTGTTGCAGACTCATGATGAGCCGAAGCGCAGAAAGCGAATCGCCCCCGAGGTCGAAGAAGTCGTCGTCGCGATTGACGTGCTCGACTTGCAGGACGTCGGCGAAGAGCGCAGCCACCTCCGCCTCGATCGATGATCGAAAGGCCACCTCGGTCGTCCGGACTGCAGCGGTTGTGCTCGGCTCCGGAAGGCGCGCTCGGTCAATCTTGCCATTCGGGGTCAGCGGCAACTCGTCGAGCCGGACGAAAAGGTGCGGAGCCATGTATGCCGGGAGGATCGACCGCACGTGGCGTCGCAGATCCGACGTGGACGGCATGGACTCGAGCTCCGTGACGCAGTACGCGACTATGCGGGTTGGGCGACTTCGATCATGGCTCGCGATCACTGCGGCCAGGCGCACCGCGGGATGTCTGCTCAGGGCAGCCTCGATCTCACCCAGCTCGATCCGGAATCCCCGGACCTTCACCTGCGAGTCGCTTCGACCGACGTGTACGAGTTCTCCGTCCCTACGGTGTCGCACCAGGTCTCCGGTCCGATACATCCGCGCACCGTCGATCACGCTGAAGGGATCGGGAACGAACATCTCAGCGGTCAGCTCCGGTTGCGAGTGGTAGCCGCGGGCCACGCCATCTCCACCGATGAACAACTCACCGACGACCCCGACGGGCACAAGCTGCATCTGGGAGTCCAGCACGTAGAACTTCGTATTCGCAATCGGCTTCCCGATCGTAATCTCGTCATCGCTCGCGGTCACCTGCTTGACCGAGGACCAGATCGTCGTTTCCGTCGGACCGTACATGTTCCCGCCAGCACCACATCGTCACTGGAACCCCGGAACCGACCTCCGTCCAGAGAAGTTGTCGCGCCCGCGTGCCCCTTTCGGTGTTTCGTTCCTCGTGCTGTCCCCTCACTTGCGTAGGACCTCGAGCGAACCGCTCAGGGGCCGGCAACCTCAATCCTCAACCCGGCGGCCTCCAAACGCCGGGTCGCGGTCGCCCGCCGTCGTCGAGCCGCCTCATCGAACATGAGGGCGCCGAGACCCGACGCGTGGCCGCAGTGCGGACACCCGACGCAGGGCGGCCGATCAGTGCCGCAACGCGGCTGCGTTCGTGCGCCGGGTCCGGGTCGGGGGTGACGGGCTCACACGGATCGACACTCGGCAATCACCATCGGGGAGTCTCGGCGGTTCCGGCCCCGCAGCTGGCAGGTCATCCACTGGTCGCTCACGCGATCGCCACCCGCTCGATGTGCGTCCGAGATCGAGAGATCGATCGCTATCGACTTGGCCGCGCCGCTGCGGTGGAGACTCATCGGACGATCAACGACCGCTGAGGCTGGATCTACCAGGAGTCATGAACTCCCGGTTGATCGGTGGGCACAGAGGGATTCGAACCCCCGACCCCCTGCGTGTCATGCAGGTACTCTAACCAACTGAGCTATGCGCCCTCAGCGGGCACCGAGACTACCAGCGCGTCGGCCCGAGCACACCGATCCGATTCGGTCCGTGCATCGGTCGGTTCAGGCGAAGCGCGTACTGATCTCGTTCGCCATCAACCGCCCGGCACGGGTCAACACCACGCGGGAAGGATCGTCCGGATGTGCGCGGAGCAGTCCGTCGAGCAGCACCCGCGTCTCGGCGGTGAACGAGTCGACCGGGATGCCGTCGCGAGTCCGCAGCAACAACTGCAATCGTTCGAAGCGACGCGTGTCGGCATCCAGCACCTCGGCCGACGCCTCGACGTCGCCCCGGGCCGCGACGAGGTCGATGTACCGCTCCGGCGTGCGCACGTTCCACCAGCGCCGGCCGTCGCGATGCGAGTGGGCCGCACACCCGAAGCCGCGGTAGTCCTGTTGACGCCAGTACAGGAAGTTGTGCTGCGACTCGTGGCCCGGCTTCGCCCAGTTGGAGACCTCGTAGTTCGTCAGGCCGGCCGCAGCGAGGAGGTCGTCGGCGATCTCGTACTTGTCGGCCTGGTCGTCGTCGTCGGGATGGCGGTCGAGTTGCGCAGCCAGCGGTGTGCCCGGCTCGACGGTGAGCCCGTACGCCGAGACGTGCGGGGGGTCGAGCGCCACGACCTCGCGGACGGTTGCAGTCCAGTCATCGACGCTTTCGCCGGCTGCGCCATAGATGACATCGAGGTTGAACGACGGCATCCCCGACTCACGTATCGCGGCGACCGTCCGCGTGACGTTGTCCGGGTCATGGGTCCGGCCGAGCGACACCAGCACGTGCGACGACATCGACTGCACCCCCACGCTGACCCGGTTGACACCGCCCGACCTGTAGGCGTGCAGCATCTCGACGGACACGTCGTCGGGGTTGCATTCGACGGTGATCTCGGCGTCGCCGGTGACCGGGATCGAACCGATCACCGCAGCGAGACGCTCGGGCGGAACGAGGGTGGGTGTGCCGCCGCCGACGAACACCGTGCTCGCCGTCGACATGCCGGCGCGAACCGCACGGCTGATGTCGGTCTGCAGCGCATCGAGGTACGCCGCGACCAGGTGCTCACGATCGGTCCACGTCGCAAAGGCGCAGTACTCACACTTCGACGCGCAGAACGGAATGTGCAGATACACCCCGAACGGCTCGGCTCCAGTCACCAGCGCAACCTATAGGCGGTTCAGTTCACTGATGGCGGATCAGATGTGGGAGGGCAAGGCGCACAGCGAGCAAGTTGGCGCAGCAAAGCCGCGACATCAGTTCACTGAGCGGCGGTCACGGTGTTCGTCTCGCAAGGCGGCCGGCGACGACGTTGACTGGCGTCAACGAGGAGTTCGGCCAACGCAGCGAGACGGAAAGCTGACGCCGCTCAGCGGAAGAGGAGGTCGAGGGCGGCAAGCCGGTCGCCGACCTGGTCGACGGGGACGTCGAGCATCGCCGCGATCGCCCGCGTGTCGTCGCCACGGACCGTGATGACCCGGCCGTTGAAGTCCTGGCGCTGCACCTGGATCAGACGCAGGTAGCGCGCCAGCATCTCGAACGGCGAACCACTCAGCTGCATCAGTTTCGACACGTCGATCGCCAGCTTCTTGTTGATCGGCGACTCGAGGGCCGCCGCTTCCATCCCGGTGACCTCCCGGGGCAGGAGTTGCTCGATCGGCACGCTGTAGAACTGCGCCAGCCGGTCGAGGCGCGGGACCGACAGTGCCCGCTCGCCACGTTCGTACGCGCCCAGCACCGACGCCTTGAATTCCTGCGCCGATTGCGCTTCGACTTCTTGAAGCGACAGGCGCTTCTGCTTGCGGATCACCCGCAGCCGGTCGCCAACCTGCCGGCTGTATGCCGAGGGTGCATCGTCGTCGATAGATGTCATGGTCCTGTGTCCGCCCTGATTGTCCGCTGTTATGGCACGTGACTGCCAGCACAAGCCTGTGCGGGACGAATCTACAAGGCTCAGCGCTCGAAGTCCACCACGCACCGTCACCTGATCATCCGGAGCGTGGTCGCAGCGACCGCTGCGGTTTCCACGCGCAGGATGTTCTCACCGAGTCCGATCCGCCGCGGCGCAAGTGCCAACTCGCCATCGGTCCACCCACCTTCGGGTCCGATCGCGATCATCGACTCGTCGGCCGCGGGCTCCGCTCCCCCCGGTTCCGCGACGGCGGCATGTGGCAGCACCTCGGACGCCTCGACCGGACCGTCGATGTCGGTGCGCCACACCCGTCGGCTCTGTCGCGTGCTCTCGTCGGCGATGCGCCGCAGTCGGGCCAGCTGCTTGTCCGCGCGTTCCGTTCTCCATCGCACCGCGGATCGGTCGGCGTGGAGGAGCACGATCCGGTCCACACCGAGTTCGACCGCCTTCTGCACGAGCCAGTCGAGTCGGTCACCTTTTGGCATCGCCGTCGCCAGTGTGAACGGATGTTGCCGGTCGACGGACTGCGGCACCCCCACGGTTTCGAGCGTGAGCGACGAGCCCGCCAGCCGAGCAACGGACATCCGCCATCGGCCGGCGCCATCGGTCACGACGATCGACTCGCCGTCACGCACCCGAAGGACCCGGCGCAGATGGTGCTCCACCTCGTCGGGTGGGACGATCAGATCCTGATCGAGTTGGCCGGCGTCGACCTCGTCGAGCAGCACCTGGGAGGTGGCGCGTCGCCGATCGTGCTCGTCCACGTCAGGAGAACGCCGATTTGATCCTCGAGAACAGGCGTTCCTTGCCGTTCCCGACCGACTCGCCGCGGCCCTCGGCATATCTCCGCAGCAACTCGATCTCGTCGTCGGTCAGCTTCGTCGGGATGTCGACCCGCACACGGGCGATCAGGTCACCACGGCCACGACCCTGCAGATGGGGGACGCCTCGCTGGCGGAGCACGAACTCACGCCCGGGCTGGGTGCCGGGCGGGATCACGAGGTCCTCGGTGCCGTCGAGGGTTTCGAGTTCCATCGAGGTGCCGAGGGCGGCCTGGGCGATCGAGATCGGCACGTCGGTGACGAGGTCACTGCCGTCGCGGGTGTAGGCGTCGTCGGGCCGAACCCGGAGGTGCACGTAGAGATCGCCGCGTGCACCGCCGCGGGGTCCGACTGCACCGCGTTGGGTGAGGCGCAGCGTGGATCCGGTGTCGACGCCGGCAGGGATGTCGACCTTGTACGACACATCCTCCGTGACGCGACCCTCGCCACGGCACGACGCACACGGGGTGGTGATCACCTCGCCGAGGCCACCGCAACGTGGACACGGGCTGGCCGTCACCATCTGGCCGAGCAGGCTCTGGCGGACGCGCTGCACCTGACCGGACCCGTCGCACTCGCTGCAGCGGACCGGCTTGGTGTTCTCCCCCGCCCCGGACCCGTCACACGTCTCGCACCGCACGGGCAGTTTGAGGTCGACGTCGACCTGGTCGCCGAACACCGCCTGGATGAAATCGATGTCGACGATGACCTCGACGTCCTGCCCACGGGGTGGGCCCGACGGCCCGCGCTGGCGACCGCCACCGAATGGGCTTCCACCGCCTCCGAAGAACGTCTCGAAGATGTCGCCGAGTCCGCCACCGAACAGGTCCTCGGCCGACGGCCCCCCACCTCCGGCTCCGCCGACGCCGGCTTCGCCGAACTGGTCATAGCGGGCGCGCTGGCTGTCGTCCGACAGCACCTGATAGGCGCGGGCGACCTCCTTGAAACGGGCTTCGGTTTCGGGGTCGCCGGGGTTTGCGTCAGGGTGCAGCTCGCGGGCGCGCTTGCGATACGCCTTCTTGATCTCGTCGGCCGATGCCGAGCGTGACACACCGAGCAGTTCGTAGAAGTCAGCCATGGCGGGTCACATGATGCCGGAATCCGGGCCGTTTGCAGACCGTCAGCCCTCTTCGATGCGGTGGCCGAGCTGTTCGCTCACGACGTCGACGGTCGCGAGGGCCTGCGGATAGTTCATCCGCGTCGGCCCGAGCACCCCGACCGAGCCGACGTGTTCGCCCTCGACCACGACCGGAGCCACGACGACCGAACAGGCCGACAGCGGCTCGACTCCGTGCTCGACGCCGATCGCGACCGACATGCCCCGATTCACGATGTCGGACACGAGTGAGACCACGACGAACTGCTGCTCGAGCGTGTGCAGGACCGACCGGACGATCTCGACCGCGTCGAACGCCCGGGCGACCTCCGATGCCCCGCCGGTGTAGACGTGGTCGGCAGCGGCGATGGTGTGCATCCGTGCGATCGCTGCGGAGCAGAGCCGGTCGACCGCGCCGTCACCCGACGGAGCGAGATCGCCCACACCCCCGAGGACCTCGCCGTCGAGCATCATCGACAGGTGAGTGCTCGCGGCCGCCAGGCGATCGTCGTCGTCGCCCTCCGACAGGTCGAGGGTGACGTGTTCGACCGATCCGTTGACGAACACCACGACGACTGTCGCAGCCGAGTCGGACAGGCCGACCAGCTGAACGTTGCGCACGGCGACCGCTTCGGCCCGCGGGCCGACGACGACTGCCGCGCTGTGCGTGAGTTCGGCCAGCAGATTCGAGGTCTGGTGCAGCATCTCCTCGAGTTGGCCGTGCGCCGCCGAGAAGAACTCGCCCACCTGGCGCTGCGTCGTCCGGTCGAGTCGGCCCGGTGTCGCCAGGTGGTCGACGAAGTAGCGATACCCCTTGTCGGTCGGGATCCGACCGGCCGAGGTGTGCGGCTGGACCAGGAACCCCTCCTGCTCGAGGACGGCGAGCTCGCTGCGAACGGTCGCCGGCGACACCTGGATCGACGGCGTCCGAGCGACGCTCGCGGACCCGACGGGCTGTGCGGTGGCGATGTACTCCTGCACCACGGCAGCGAGGATCGCTGTCTTGCGCTCGTCCAACATCGTGGTGGCAGCCTACCTACTTGCCCGTGGCCACCCTGAGCCGTCGCAGGGCCTCGTCGCGCTCGGTTCCGTGATCCACCATCGGTGAGGCAGGCTCGTCGACCCAGCGCGCCACGTAGTCGCCGTCGGGGTCGTAGCGCTCCTCCTGGAGGGTCGGGTTGAACACACGGAAGTACGGCGCCGCATCGGTCCCGGTGCCGGCCGCCCACTGCCAGCCGTGATTGTTCGACGCAAGATCGCCGTCGACCAGATGCTGCATGAACCAGCGCGCTCCCCACTGCCACGGGAGGTGCAGATCCTTCACCAGGAAACTGGCCACGATCATCCGGACCCGGTTGTGCATCCATCCGGTCGCCTGCAGCTGGCGCATCCCCGCGTCGACGATCCCGAATCCCGTCTCGCCCGCACACCACCTCGCGAACTTCTCCTCAGCAGCGGCGCCGGTGTCGAGTTCGATGTCGTTGAGCTTCGGGTTGAGGTTCGCCCATGCGGTCTGCGGTTGATGGAAGAGCACGTCGGCGTAGAAATCGCGCCAGGCCAGCTCACTCGAGAACACCGTGTGCCCGCGCGCTCCCGAGCCCGACGCATCGAGGTCGGCGAGCAGGGTGCGCGGGTGGATCGTGCCCCACTTCAGATCGGGCGAGAGGTGGCTCGTTCCGTTCAGTGCCGGCCGATCACGCAGGTCGTCGTAGGCATCGACGCCCGACCGCATCGTGCCGTCGGCGGCGCCGCTCGAGTCGACAAAGCGCCGCCACCGGTCGAGCGCGGCCGACTCGCCGGCCTCGGGCAGGTCGCACCCGGGATCGGGGCGATGGGGAAGCCCGTCGGAGTCGATCCCGGTCGAGCCGGCACCCGCCCATCGCACGTCGTCGCCCGGCGACGGGTGCGGGCCGTGCCAGCCGGTGCGGCGCCAGACCTTGGAGAACGGCGTGAACACGGCATACGGATCGCCGTCACCCTTGCGGACCGTGCCGGGATCGACGGCATAGGGCGAGCCGACACCGCGGAGCCTGCGGTCGAGGCCGTTGAGCGCGTCGGCGACGGCGGCATCGCGGGCCCGGCCGTAGGGCGAAGAGTCCCGGCTCACGACGACCGAATCGGCATCGAGTTTCTCGGCGAGCGCCGGGATCACGTGCGTCGGGTCGCCGCTCCGAATGACCAGCCCGGTCCCCGACGCGTGCCGCAACGATTCGTCGAGCGCCACCAAGCAGTCGTGGAGGAAGGCTCGGCGGGGCGCACCGGCAGACACGAAGGTGGGGTCGACGACGAACACCGGCACCACCTCGGCGCCATCGGCCGCCGCCGCGAGGATCGCCGGATGGTCGTCGAGCCGGAGGTCTCGCCGGAACCACATGATCGTGCGCGTTGCCACGTCCGCAGTCATACCCGCTCCGCCACCTCCCACACCTCACCGTCCTGGTGTTTCTGTCCATCAGAGTTGTTCGGCGACGCTTCTGCACAGGGAGGATCCGAGCCAGGCCGAACCGGTCGCGCGTCGACGTCACCGCCAGGCGAGCCAGGCACCATGTCCGTCGGCACGGGCCAGCGCTGACGCTCCGCCGACCCCGACGGCGAACCCCACGCCATTCGACGCGAACGCGGGAAGCGGTTGATCGACGGTGAGTCCCGGCACCACGCCGGGCACCTCGTTCGACACCCACACCACATCGGGTCGCGACCTGATCGTGTCGACGAATGCCGCGCGCTGTTCAGCAGAGCAGTAGACGAGGACCGCCGAATGGAACACGACAGTCGTGGCGTGCGATGGCGCCCGGTCGATGAGTGGTGCCAGATCGGTGGCCAGGTCGCCCGTGACGATTTCGGGAGGATCCGCCCGAGCCAACGCGATCGCAGCATCGAGCCGGGCGCGACGATGGTCGTGTTCCGGCCACACGCATGCCCGGAGCCACGCGACGTCGTCGTCGTCCATCACGTCGAGTGGCCTGAGGTCGAGCCCTGCGCGCCACGCGACCTCGGGCAACGCAGCAGGGATCGGGACCGGCCCCACACACTGCGTCGCGATGTGCACGGGCGACGGCGCACCGACGACGGTGTCGCCGAAGGAGTACTGGTACCGATCGGGAAACAGGCACAGGCCGGCTGACGCGCCGACCTCGATCAATGCGAGTGGTTGGGGCAGCCCCGCGAGCACGGGCAGCAACGACGCGCACCGTGCGACTTCGTTCGTCTGCACCGATCGCCGAAACAGCAGGACCGACACGTCGTTCCACCGGTCGTCGACGAAGGTGCGGAACAGCGACCAGTCGTCGGTGGGGCCATTCAGGTAGCGCACGACCGAGAACAGCAGGTTGGGCTGCTGGAGACCCGGCGGCAACCGGTCGAGCCGATCGCACAGTTCCGCGTCGGCCGCAGCCCGACGCGAGAGCAGTTCGTAGCTCGGCGACGAGCCCTTCGCCTCCTGCTCCGCAAACCACTCGAACCAGTCGGCGCACCCCACGAAGCGCAGTGTCCCACGGTCGCCGCCGACCGCAACGTGGATTTCGTCGACATCGATCCGATCAACCCCCGTGACGGCGCCGACCGAGGGCGAGCCGGTTCAGTCGTCGAGCTTGAGGGCGCTGATGAAGACGTCGCCGGGGACCTCGACCCGACCGATCGACTTCATCTTCTTCTTGCCCTCTTTCTGCTTCTCGAGCAGCTTGCGCTTGCGGGTGATGTCGCCGCCGTAACACTTGGCGGTGACGTCCTTGCGCCTCGCCTTGACGGTCTCGCGAGCGATGATCTTGCCGCCGATCGCCGCCTGGATCGGCACGTCGAACATCTGACGTGGGATCAGCTCCTTGAGCTTCTCGCACATCCGGTTGCCGTAGGCGTAGGCCTTGTCGCGGTGCACGATCATCGAGAAGGCATCGGCCGGGATCGAGTTGAGCAGCAGATCGACCTTCACCAGGTTGCTCTTGCGATACCCGCACAGCTCGTAGTCGAGACTGGCGTATCCCTTCGTGCGCGACTTCATCTGATCGAAGAAGTCGACGACCACCTCCGCGAGCGGCACCTCGTAGACGAGTTCGACACGCTCGGGCGAGAGGTACTCCATCTTCTTCATCTCGCCGCGCCGGGTCTGGCAGAGGTCCATCAGCGGACCCGTGTAGTCGGTGGGCGTGATGATCGACACGGTGAAGAACGGCTCCTCCACGAAGTCGATCTTCTGAGCCTCGGGCAGATCGGCCGGGTTGTCGACCTTGAGCTTCTCGCCGGCGGTCGTGGTGACGAGGTACTCGACGCTCGGTGCGGTGGCGATGAGCGCCAGGTCGAACTCGCGCTCCAAGCGCTCCTTCACGATCTCCATGTGCAGCAGACCGAGGAACCCGCAGCGGAATCCGAACCCGAGCGCGCCCGACGACTCGGGCGTGTAGCTGATCGAGGCGTCGTTCAGCTTGAGCTTGCCGAGCGCTTCGCGGAGGTTCTCGAAGTCGTCGCCGTCGATCGGGAACAGGCCGGAGAAGACCATCGGCAACGGTTCGCGATAGCCGGGCAGCGCCACGGTCGTGCCGTTGGTCGCAGTCGTGACCGTTTCACCCGACTTCGCGTCGCCGACCTCTTTGATCCCCGCGATGAGATACCCGACCTCGCCGGGCCCCATTTCCGGGTGCGGGGTCATCACCGGTTGGCGGGCGCCGATCTCCAGTGCCTCGTGCGTCGCCGCCGCGTTGAGGAACTCGAGCTTCTCGCCCGACCTCATCACGCCGTTCATGATCCTGATGCTCGACACGACGCCGCGGTACTGATCGAACTGCGAATCGAAGATCAGCCCCTGCAGCGGTGCGGACGCGTCGCCCGTCGGCGCCGGGATGCGCTCGATCACGGCATCGAGCAGCTCGGGGACGCCGACGCCAGTCTTGGCCGACATCGGGAGGATCTCCTCGCGCGGGATGCCGAGCACCTGCTCGATCTCTCTGGCGTATCGATCGACGTCGGCCGCCGGGAGGTCGATCTTGTTGAGCACCGCGACGATCTCGAGATCGTTCTCCAGTGCGAGGTAACAGTTGGCGAGCGTCTGCGCCTCGATGCCCTGCGCGGCGTCGACCACGAGCACGACGCCCTCGCATGCGGCGAGGGAGCGGCTGACCTCGTACCCGAAGTCGACGTGGCCGGGCGTGTCGATGAGGTGGAACGTGTGGTCCTTCCACGACACGCGCACGTTCTGCGCCTTGATCGTGATCCCGCGCTCGCGTTCGAGGTCCATCGAGTCGAGATACTGGGCCTTCATGTCCCGCGTGTTGACGGCGCCCGTGATCTCGAGAATCCGATCGGACAGCGTCGACTTGCCGTGGTCGATGTGCGCGATGATCGAGAAATTGCGAATGCGGGCGAGGTCCATGCTGGCCGCAACGCTATCGGTGCCGGTGTGAGGGCTGCGTGGACCATGCCGAGCGATCGGACCAGCGTGTTGACGCGTGAGTGTGTGGGCCTGCATCAGGTGCCGATAGAGTCTCACGGCTGTTCGAGGCGGATCCCTGCATCGATCCGTACTCGCCGAAACGAACCCGGAACAACCGGGAAACGGGAAACAAGGACTGAACCATGGCAAACATCAAGAGCCAGAAGAAGCGCATCCTCACCAACGCCAAGGCGTATGAGCGCAACAAGGCCGTGCGCGCCGAGATGCGTACCCGCGTCAAGAACGCCGTCGCCGAAGGTGACGTCGACGGCGAGGCCACCCGCGCCGCCATTGCACGCATCGACAAGGCTGCCGCCAAAGGCGTCATTCACAAGAACACGGCGGCCCGCAAGAAGAGCCGACTGATCAAGCAACTGCAGAACACGCAGGGCTGATCCACACATCCTCCGAACGAGGGCGTCGCCTCCGGGCGACGCCCTCGTTCGCGTTTTCGGGCGCGGCGCGATGCATCGACAGCCGGTGGGTGGCCGCGGGGCGGATGGCAGGATGGCGCGATGGAAACTCGACGGGTCCTCGTCACCGGCGTCAATCGGGGCCTCGGCGCAGCATTGGCCACCCGACTGCACGACGCCGGGCACGAGGTGTGGGGTACGACTCGGAGCGGCTCCGGCGATCGCGCGCTGTCCGGACACCTCCAGCTCGACCTCGCCGACGAATCCAGTGTGTATGCCGCCATCCGAGAACTCGAGGCCCACCTCGACGGACTCGACCTGCTCGTCAACTGTGCCGCCGTCGACGCACGCGCGTTCGGCGCCGATGACGGCCGACGCGGCCCGTTCGACCTCGACGCCGACACCTTCGGCCGCGTGCTCGCCGTGAACGTGACGGGCCCGATGGTGGTCACACGGGCCGCACTCCCCCTGCTGCGCAGCGGCCGCGACCCGATGATCGTGAACATCAGCTCGCAACTCGGCTCACTGCAGGTCGCTGCCGACAAGGGCCGCGACACCGCCTACTGCGTGTCGAAGGCGGCCCTCAACATGCTGAGCGTGAAGTCAGCCGACGAGTTGCGATCCGAGGGAATCGGCGTCGTGATGATCCACCCCGGTTGGGTGCAGACCGACATGGGCGGCCCGTCGGCGACTTTGACGATCGACGAATCGGCGTCGGCGCTCGTCGACACGGTCGACTCGCTCACGCTGGCCGACAGCGGGCGCTTCATCCGCTGGGACGGCCAGGACCACCCCTGGTGAATCAGGCGATACCGAGCAGCCGGTCGTTGAGGTCGCCGTCGTCGCCGAACAGGCGCTCGCGCCACTCGTCGAGCAGCGCCTCGGTGTCGTGGTCGTCGGGGTGGAAGTCGGTGCGGTTGTAGTCACGCAACCTCCGCCACACGCTGCGCTTCATGAACGGGTTGTCGCGGAGGCGCCGCAGGCTCACGGACAACGCCCCGCGGCGGTACGTCGAGCGGTCGCGCAGCAACGCCGCGACCACCTGCATCGTCATGCCGCCCAGGAACGTGCACGTGATGAAGTTCATGGTCCATCGACGGGTTCGCTCCGACCCACCCACGGCGCGATACACGTCGAAGGCGACCGCCTTGTGCTCCGACTCCTCGAGGGCGTGCCACACCAGCACGTCGACGATCGGCTGCGCCCCGATGACGTCTCGCGCCCGTTCGCTCGACAGGATCACCTCGGCGAGCGTCGCCGTGAAGTGCTCGAGTGCCGCCGTCGACGCGAGGTTCGCGAGCGGCGTCATCTTGCGCTCGCGGAACTTCAGGCCGCGCTCGGTGAGTCGCTCTATCTGCTTCGTGGGATAGCCGAGCTCGGCCAAGCGGTCGTTGAGGGCGCGGTGCTCACGGCCGTGCACGGCTTCCTGACCGATGAAGCCCGCAACCTGCAGCTTCAGCTCCGGATCGGTGACCTCGTTGCGGAAGGCGCGAACGGAGCGCACGAAGAACTCCTCGCCGTCGGGAAACACACCCGACAGCGACGCGAGGACGTGACTCATGATCAGATCGCCGTCGCCGGCGAAGTACGTGGGGAGGTCGCGCAGTGACGCTGCGAACGACATGCGCCGGGTCGGGACCGGACGAGGCGATGTGGCCATGATCACAATCTAGACGATTTGAGGTATTTCATCAATTCCTCAATTCTGTTATCTTGGTCACATGAGCGACACCCCCACCCCGTCGTCGTCGCCCATCTCGAAAGGTGAGCTCTCACGCCAAGCCATCCTCGACGCAGCCGTCCGCCGGTTCGGCGCCGACGGGTTCCGGGCGTCGAGCGTTGCCGACATCGCACGCGACGCCGACGTCGGCGGCACGCTGACGTACGCCTACTTCGACAACAAGGAAGCGCTCTTCCTCGCGGCACTCGACCAGGACGTGGCGGCCCTCATCACCGAAGGCGTCACGTCGATCCTCGAGACGACGGGTGATCCGAGTTGGCGCCAGACGCTGATGGCGTCGCTGCTCACGGCGATCGACGACCACCCACTCGCCGGCCGCGTACTCGCCGGGCTCGAGCCGAAGGTGACGGCACGGATGATCGAGCTGCCGGCGCTGAACGACCTCCGGCTCGCCGTGGCCGATCGCCTCCGAACCGACCAGTCGAGCGGCGTCGTACGCAACGACATCGATCCGGTGTCGGTTGCCAGCGGCATCGTCTCGATCTACATCTCGCTCCTGATGGCCGTCGTCCAGTTCGGCGACGCCGGCCTCGGGCGGTACGGCCCCGATGTCATGTCGGTGCTGGCCGCAGCTGTCGACCCACCGGCCGACTGACGGTTCAGCGCAGCTTCGACAACCGGGCGACGAGGACTTCCATGATGAGCTCGGGTTCGAGATCCCTGGCGCCGCGCAGATCGAGGTCGGCCTGGGCGAGCAGTTCGATCGCCCGCTTCGTCGAGGCTCCGCCGAGGCGGTTGTAGTTCTGCAGCGCCTTCTTCGCCGGAAACCCCTTGAGGCCCGTTGCTGCGGCGGCGTCCTGCTCGCTCCGCGCGTTGACGCCGTCGAGGCGCGCAAGGCTCGCATAGTGGTTGTGCAGGGTCGACATGATCTGCAACGGATGCCGCTTGCCGCCGTGGATCATCCGGCCCATCAGCGTCAGCGCCTTCGTCGTGTCGCCCGCCGAGATCGCGTCGGTGAAGTCCCACGGCGGCACTCCCCCGGCCTCGCCGAGAAACGGCTCGATGTCGGCGTCGGACAGTGTGACGCCCTCGCCGAAGGCACCGCGGAGCGTGCCGAGCACGCCGTCGAGGCGGGCCGGCTCCTCGCCCAGCCAGTCGGTGAGGCGTTGGATCGCACGAGGTTCGATCTTCAACCCGGCGTGTGAGATCTGGTCGCGGATCCAGGTCGCCCGGTCGCCGGCCTTCTTCGGGGGCGCCGTGGCGATGATCGTCCCTGCGGCCTTCACACCGTCGGTGATCTTCTTCGACATCCGACCCTCGCCGCCTTCGGCGAGCACCAGGTCGGAGGTCTCGAGGGGATTGTCGAGATACCCGAGCAGCGCCGGCAGGTCGTCGGCATTGAAGCGGCTGACGTTGCGGGCGACGACGACCCGCTTGTCGGTGAGGAACGGCATCGTCTGCGCCGCATCGACGACCACCCGCAGTTCGTACTCCTCACCGTCGAACTCGTCGACCATGAGCGAACGCTCACCGTCGCCGACCAACTCGTTCACGAGATCGGCGACGGCAGTACGCACGAGGGACTCGTCGTCACCGGTGAGGAGGAAGATCGCCATGGGTCCGGGCAGTATTGCGCGAAATCACCGACAGCACGACCACGACCGGGGGCGACGAGACCCCGCCCGACGAACCGGACCCGGCGCGGCGCCAATGGTTGGCGTCGCTCCCCGGCGTCAGGCCGGCGTGAACGTCCCCTCGAGGTGCCACACCCCTGTGAAGCCGTCGAAGGATCCACCGGAGATCACGCTGGTCCAGTCCAGCACGTAGGCCCCGGTGGCCGGGTCGATCGTCCCGACGGGAGCGTGCGCCGGATCCGTCCGGCTTCGGTGCACCCTGGTTGAACTGGCCGGCGCCGTAGTAGGCCGTGAACGCCGAGAGGTCGCCCGAGAGCACACCGTCAGTGGCCGTGATGGTGGGCACCGCCTCGGCGGGGTCGGTCGCCCCGGCGAAGGCGACGGCGAAGAACGTCACCGGCTGGAAGATGGCGTCTGCCAGACCGTTTCCGACGTCGTCGAAGGCCGGGTCGGGAGCGCCTTGATGGGCCCCGGTCACCAGGCCACCGTCGACGCCGGGCGCGAGGCCCGAGAACGTGGGGTCGCCGCAGACCGAATCACCATTCGGGATGAACGGACCGGCATCGAGTGTGCCGTCGATCTGCAGCATCCGGAAGTAGGACCCGCTGGCCACCGGACCATCGGCGCAGACCGCTGCGTCGACCGTGAACATGCCCACGAGCTCACCCTCGAGTGCGGGTGCGGGGGCCTCGGTCTCCACCGGTGCGGTTGTTTCCGCCGGTGCGTCCGTCGCTGCGGGTGCCTCGCTGTCGGCCGGCGCCTCGGTGCCTGCCGGCGCCTCGGTGCCTGCCGGCGCCTCGGTGCCTGTTGCGACCGTCGTGTCCGACGAGTCGGAATCGCTGCCGCACGCCACGCCGGCGAACGACAACGCAACGATCGTCGCGACGGCGAATCGCGTGAATCTTCTGGGGGTGTTCATGGAGTGTCTCCTTGTGGGTCGAGAACATGTGGATCGAGGGTCGCGCCGCCTGCTGCGGCCGGGCGGCGCCGAACAGAGAACCCGGCGAGGGCGACCACCATGGCGCCGGGCACGACGAAGAACCATGGGAAGAGGGCGAACGATGGCAATGCATCGACGGCGGCGAAGTTGTCGACGTTGTCGCTCATCGTGGCCACCATGGGATTGAAGTCGACGACGATCGTGGGCCAATCGGCGGAGAACTCGGCGATCGCCGGGTACTCGTCCACGCTCATGCCCGCCTCGGTCGCCAGTGCAGCCGCCTGGGTGCGCATCTGACCCTCGGCAGCGCCCATCGTGATGAAGTATCCCTGCACCGCTTGCACGCGTTCGCGGGTCATCATGGGGCGGAAGTCGTCGATCATGTCGCGGCCTTGCGGCGCCCGCCCGAACATCTGGAACACGGCGGGCGCGAGCATGACGGCGACACCGACTCCGACGAGCGCCCACAGGCGACGCCCAGCTCGATGACCGGAGCGTTGCGCCCACAGGATGCTCGCAGAGAGCCCCGCGATGATCAGGCCCGGCAGCAGGAAGAACCACGGAAACAGGTCGAAGGTCGGCAGCGCCGCCACCGCCTCGTAGTTGCCGATGTTGCGTTCCATCCGATCGATGAGATCGGTCATGTCGGCGTCGATCGCCTCCCACGAGTCGTTCAGTTGTGACACGGCCATGAGCGTGGTGTCGTACTCGGCGTCGGTCAGCACCCCCGCGGTCACCACATCCGACTTCATCTCGAGCGTCTCGGCGTTCGCACCGTCGACCGTGACGAGGTATCCACGGAACAACTCGACCTGCTCGGTGGACATGTACGGACCGAAGTCGTCGATCATGTCGCCGCCGAGTGGCGCCCGGGAGAACATCTGGAACCCCACGGGGGCGAGCATCAGGCCGAGACCGACGAGGAGTGCCGCGATGATCGGCAGCCGACGACTGCCGCCATCCGCCCCGTCATCTCGCTCCTGCACGCCTTCGACGCTCGCAGATCGAGCGGCTCACCGGACAGAGCAAAAGGTCCTGACAATACGATCGTCCAGGACTGTTCTCCCGCTCAGCCCGTGACATCCGCACCGGCACTGCCCACCTTGCGCGACATCGCCAGCACCGCGATCACCAGGAGAGCGACGACACCCCACCCGACGAACTGCGCCGGCGGATCCGGCTCGATCCGGGCGCCCAGCGCCGCGACGGTGTCGACCCAGCGGGTCCCCAACCGAGCCGGGAACATCACCACCGGAGCGACGGCGGGCGCCCAGCCGGCCAGGAGCCCAGCCGGCATCCCGTAGAGCATGACGAAGCCCGCGACGGGTACGGCAAGCAGGTTGGCGGGGATGCTCACCAGTGGGAGCCGGCCGAAAACGAGCACGCTGGGGATCACCACCCCCAACTGCGCACCCAACGTCACCCCCAGCGGAAGGGCGAAGATCCGCATCCGATCGAACCGGGCGAGCCGGGTGGCGATCCACGGTCCGCCACCACTCACCCCCAGCGTCGCCCCGACCGACAGCCAGAAGCCGACGGACCACACGAGCAGCGGATCGACGAGCACGAGGCCGGTGACGGCGACCGCCAGGATCCGCACCGGCGAACGATCACGGCCGAGCACGAACGCGGTCGCCGACAGCCCGGCCATTGCCCCGGCTCGGACGATCGACGGCTCGAAGCGGGTCAGCGCCACGAACCATCCGATGAGTCCGATCGTCACCGCCCACCGCATCCACGGTCGCAACCGACGCAGCATCGGCCCCGCAGCGGCCAGCAGGAAGCTGACGTTCTGTCCCGACACCGCCGTGAGGTGCGACAAGCCACTCGCCCGGAAGCGGTCGATCACCTCCCGGGGCTGGTCACGGTCGTCTCCGACGACCAACCCGCGGAACAGTGCCCCGTCGTCGGCCGGCAGGTGCGCCGCCGCCCGCTCGATCGCAGAGCGCACCCGGTTCGAGGCACGTGCGACCGGATCCCCGACGTCGACATCGCTCGCCCACTCGAGGTCGAACTCCCCGACCACGTGCTGCCAGGCGACGCGACCGGCTCGTGCGCGTCGAGCCCGACGCGTTCACCGCTCACCGCCACCCAGTGGCCGCCACGCCACTCGCGCACGCGGAGTTGTCGGGCACGCCCGCGGGACCAGCATTCGAATCGTTCACCGTCCAGCTCCAGGATCACCCGGGTGCTCCCGGGATACGGCTGCGGGTCGTCGACGACCCGCGCCCACCCGTGGAAGGGCCCGAGGGTGTCGGGTGTCAGCGAAGTCCATGCCTGATCGGAACGCAGCACGGCGCCGACGGCGAGCAACACCAGCAGCACGGCGAGCACTCGCGACCGACCGAGCAGCCCCAACACGCCGGCAGCCAGCAGCGCGACGGCCATGTCGCCCGTCCAGACGGCGAGGACGGTCACGGCCGCGAGCGCCATCACGCGCGCCGTGCCGGACATCGGCGCCTCCCGACGAGGGTGGCCCGAATTCTCCGCTTCATTGGCGTATCGTGCGACCTGCGTGTCGATTTCACCTCCCCCGACCGGATACCCGTCCAACGAGACGAGTGCCGAATACACCCTCATCGGCGGCCCCCGCTGGTACCACCGACGGATCCGCATGTTCGGACCGTTGCTGGCGCTGGTGATCCCCGGTGCGCTGGGGGCCATCGCCTATCTGTCACTCCAGCTCTCGGACGCATCGTGGAGTGGACCGGTCGGACTGATCGGCGGGTACTTCGCTGCGCCTGCCCTCCTCGCGATCGGGGCACCGTTTGCCGATCGGAGCGTCTATCCGATCGCAGCGATCGCCTCGGCGGTGATGTGGCTCCTGATCGGAGTCCTCGCGGCGCGCCGGTTGACCCGCAACCCGATGGCCACATGGAGCGACTTCTGGCGCCACTACCTGTGGATGCTCGCCGGGATGTGGGTCGGGATCTCGGTAGCACTCGCGATCGCCACCGTGCGCATCGGAAGCGGCATCGTCGACTGGCAGTAGCCACGGGGTGCCGCTCGGCCGGCGCCATCAGGTGATCACCAGTCCGACCAGCCCCGCGAGCTTGGCGGGCCCGATCCCCGGGACCCGCTCGAGATCGTCGAACGACGCGAACGGCCCGTTGCGTTCGCGCTCCGCGACGATGGCCGCAGCGGTGGCCGGCCCGACACCGGGCAACGTCTCGAGTTCGCCCGCCGACGCGCGATTCACGTCGATCGGGCCGGATGGCGCGGCGTCCGGATCGGAGAGCTCCGAGCCGGGGGCCACGACCGGGACGTCCTCACCCTCGGCCGGCACGTAGATCTGATCGCCGTCCGCCAGCGGCGCCGCCAGGTTGATCCGCCCGAGTTGGGCGTCCGTCGTCGCCCCACCGGCGCTGCGAACGGCATCGTCGACACGACTGCCCGCCCCGAGCTGGTAGACGCCGGGGACGAGAACCGCGCCGGCGACATGCACGATCACGTCAGCGCCGGCGACGGTCGGCACGGGGCCCGACTCGGCGGTTGCGACAGGCAGCGTCGCCTCCGGTGCGGTCGGGCTCCCACCCCCCGAGCCCGCAACGGGCAGACTCGCCTCCGTCGGTGGCGGCGGCGTGCGCACGAGAAACCAGGCGCCGGCACACACCACGACGACCGCAACCGCCGAGGTGAGCAGCCGGGTCACCCCGAACCACTCGACCCAGTCGCGGCCCCGTTCACTCAGCGACGGCGCAAGGTCGGGCCACGCGAGCTCGCCGACATCGTCGTCGGGGTGGCCATGCTGGCGTCGACCACCGGCGCCCGCACCGTTGGGCAATGGCTCGCCGGAACGTTCGTCGAGGCGCTGGCGCATCTCGACCTCCTTCAACCGATTCAGCGGACACGTGCCCGCGCCTGCATCAGGAGGGAGTCGGTACGGCAAACCTATCGGAGCGACAGCCGGTCCAGTTCGATGTTGCGGCGGGTGCTCAGGCTGTCGTCAATGGAGGTGGTGTCCAGGTGCCGTCGAGCACCTCGGCGCGCGGGGTCGTCTCGCGACATCACCGATGATTCTCCAATCGAACACCTGTTTGCTCTTTGGTTCGAGAGGCGGTACACTGACTTCGCCGACTCCCCCTTCATTCCCGTTCAGTGCGATCGAGATCGGAGGGACAACCGATGCGCACCACCACCGCCGACACGGCATGGGCGGCCGTCACCGCGGCCGATCCGAACGTGCTCGACCGCAACGGTCTCGCCCACCTCCTGTCGTCGATCGAACGAGTCCGAGCCGTCTGCGCCGCCGTCGAAGTCGTCGCCGTTCGCCGGTCGCGTGCACTCGCTGATGACGGCGCCGGCGAACCGGCGGAGCATCTGATCACCTCGGTCACCGGCAGCTCCTCCCGATGCGCACGCGCTGCCGCACGTCGAGAACAGGCCTGCGTCGCGATGCCTGCCATCGAAACGGCGCTCTCGGACGGGACGCTCTCGTCCGCCCATGTCGATGCGGCGGCGGGTGTGCACGCCCGCCTCGACAGCGATCTGGCCGCAGCGTTCGCCGACCACGCGCCCGACCTCGCCACACGTGCGGGCATGGTGAGCGTCGACGTGTTCGAACGCGAATGCCGGGACCTGGCGCGACATCTCCGACAACGCGCCGATACCGATGCGGAGGTCGCCGAACTCGAACGGCAGCGGACCGCCTCGACGGTCACACGCTGGGTCGATCGCTCCACCGGCATGCACAACACCCTGATCAGCCTCGATCCGCTCCGCGACAGCACGATGTGGAAGGTGATCTCCGCCGAAGTCGCACGCCAGCGTCAACAGCATCGCGACGACGGGCAGGAACCGCTCGCGTTCGCGGCGCTGCAGGCGGAAGCAGTGGTCGCCACCGTCACCGCCACACCGGCAACATCACCAGCCCGACGTGTCCCCGAGGTCGGTGTGTTCATCGACCTCGACGCGCTCGAGGGATTGGCCACCGAGGGAGGGATCGTCTGTGAAACCGACGACGGCACTCCCCTTCCGATCGCCACCGTGCGACGACTGTGCTGCGACGCGCACATCGTCCCCATCGTGCTCGGGAGCGACGGTGCGGTGCTCGACCAGGGGCGCCGGGTCCGCACGGCCACCGCCGATCAACGCACCGCGATCGCCGCGATGCATCGCAGCTGCGCGTTCCCTGGCTGCACCGTGAGTGTCACCGATTGTCGGGTGCACCACATCCGCTGGTGGTGGAACCATCACGGCCCCTCCGACCTCGACAACCTGATTCCTCTGTGCGAACGCCACCACCACCTCGTTCACGAAGGTGAATGGGGCCTCACGATGACCGCCGACCGAATCGCCACCTTCTCACGACCCGATGGCAGCGTGTTCGCGCGCTGCTCAACACTCGACCGCCGACCCGGACACGTTCCGATGCTCAGGTGAGCTCGAGACGTCCTCGGTCGCGCGGGTCGACGCTGGTCCGAGCACACGTTGGTCAGAAGAGACGCTGGGTGAGCTGGCGCCGGTACTCGGCGGTGCGCGGGTCCTCGGGACCCATCAACTCGAGGATGTCGACGAACTGCTGACGAGCGTCGTCGTCACCCTTCACCTTGTCGAGGAGTGCGGCAAGCGTCGCATCATGATCGTCATCGGGAGCATCACCGATCCGCGCTGCAGCAGCCACCTTGCGGGTTCGGTCCGACTCGGGTATCCGTTTGAGCAATTCGAGGGCTTCGTCGCCCCGACCGTCGGCCACCAACAACTCACCCAACGCGACGATGACGTCCTCGTTCGCCGGCTCCATCCCGAGAGCGATCCGCAGACTGCCCTCGTCGCCCGCGGCCAGCAACTCGGCCACCGTGTTCTGTTCCTCGGTCGGCAGCAGCTTGTCGACGAACTCCTGAACGGCGGATTCGGGGTACGCACCCATGAACCCGTCGACGACCTTGCCATGGTGCATCGCGTACACCGCGGGGATCGACTGCACCTTGAATGCCTGGCTGAGCGACGGATTCGCATCGACGTCGATCTTCACGAGGACCACGTTGCCGTCGGTCGCGTCGATCACCTTCTCGAGGATCGGTCCGAGCGTCTTGCACGGTCCACACCACTCGGCCCACAGGTCGACGACGACCGGGACCTCATTGGACTTCTCGAGGACTTCGGCCTCGAAGGTTTCATCGGTGACGTCGATTGCGGCCATGGGGTGAACGCTATCGGCCCGACCCTGGCTACTCTCGGAAGCGTCATGACCGACGCCGACGCCGCCACCGAGACGACTTCCGACACGACTTCCGCGGCGATGCCCCGCCCGGTTCCCGGTGTCGACATCGCTCGCGTGTCGGCGTGGTTGGAGCACCACGTCGTCGGCGCCGTCGGCCCGTTCGCGTTCACGCCGATCACCGGCGGGCACTCCAACCTCACCATGACCGTGACGGGAAGCGATGGGAAGCGGTTCGTCCTGCGGCGTCCGCCACTCGGCCACGTGCTGGCGAGCGCTCACGACATGGGTCGAGAACACCGCATCATCTCGGGTCTGCAGTCGTCCGACGTCCCGGTGCCACCGATCGCCGGGCTGTGCACCGACGAGTCGGTCAACGGCACGCCGTTCTACGTCATGGAGTTCGTCGACGGGCACGTCTTGCGTGACGCAACCACGTCGGCGACCACACTCGACGAAGCAGCGCGCGCCAACGCCAGCCGGTCGCTCGTCGACACGATGGTGAAGATCCACGCCGTCGACCTCGACGCCGCCGGATTGTCCGAACTCGGTCGACACGAGGGGTACATCGCACGTCAGCTCAAGCGCTGGTACAGCCAATGGAACCAGGGCAAGACGCGCGACCTCGCCACCGTCGACCGCGTCCATGACCGACTGCGCGAGCGGATCCCCGAGCAGGGGCCGGCGTCGATCGTCCACGGCGACTATCGCCTCGACAACTGCATGGTCGACGGCGCGGGCAACGTCGTCGCCGTCCTCGACTGGGAGATCTGTACCCTCGGCGATCCGCTGGCCGACCTCGGGCTGTTGCAGGTGTACTGGACGGGGCCCGACGATCCCGACTCGGCGTGGACCGGCAGTGCCACCACGCCGACCGGCTTCTGGAATCGGGCAGACCTCGCGGCTCGGTACGCCGAGGTGTCCGGGCGCGACATCGCGCAGCTCGACTTCTACGTCGCGTTCGCCTACTGGAAACTCGCCTGCATCCTCGAAGGCGTCTATTCCCGCTACCTGGGCGGCGCGCTCGGCGAGCAGGATCCAGCGTCGCTCGAGGCCTTCAAGTTGCAGGTCGACAACGCGGCGGCCAGCGCCGAACAACGCTTGGAGGAACTCGGGTGAGCGACCCCGGCACCGGGTCGGCAGCCGACGAGCCCACACCGTCGCCCGGAGCGTGGCAGCCACCGGTCGCCCCCGACGCGGCGCCAGGCGTCGGCGATCGCGCCCGCCTCGACCGCGAATACGGCATCGACCGCCACGTCGATGATCCGGAACTGCACGAACCCGTGCTGATCGTCATGCTCACCGGCTGGATCGATGCCGCCGGCGCCGCAGCCGCAGCCATGGACCAACTCAGCCGAGCATGCGAATCGACGCCGATCCTGTCGTTCGACGACGATCTCTACATCGACTACCGCGCCCGGCGACCGACGATGGAGTTGCGGGACGGGCTGAACACCAACCTCGACTGGGCGACGATCGAGATGCGATCCGGTCGCTCGCCGAACGGCCGGGACATGCTGTTCCTCGTCGGACCCGAGCCCGACATGGCCTGGCGTCGTTTCGGGCGTGCCGTCTCACTGCTCGCCGTCGAGTTCGGCGTCACGCAGATGGTGTCGCTGGGCGCCTACCCGTTTGCCGCGCCGCACACACGGCCGGCGCGCCTCTCCGTGTCCTCCCCGTCGATCGAGATGCTCGCGGCCGTGTCCTTCGCGCGGAGTTCGGTCGATGTCCCGGCCGGGATGGCGGGCGTGCTCGAACACGCGATGCACGCCCAGAAGATTCCGGCGCTCGGCATCTGGGCGCAGGTACCGCACTACGTGTCGGCCATGGAGTACCCGGCGGCGTCGGTCGCCCTGCTCGACGGCTTGAACGAGGTGACGGGGATCTCGATCGAGGCGCTGGGCCTGCGGGCCGAGGTCGACGCGCAGCGGGCCCGCCTCGATCGGATGATCGCCGACAAGCCCGAGAACGAAGCGATGCTGCGACAACTCGAGGAACTGCACGACCTCGCGCCGTCGGAGGACACGGCGGGTAACGGCGACATCGACGAGCTCGAGTTGCGCTCGGGTGAGGAGATCGCCGAGGAGATCCAGGAGTTCTTCCGAGACCAACCGTGAAAGTACGGTTCGTCGCATGAAAGTCGACGGCAACATCGGAATCGACCTGGCCACCGTGGCCGAGAACGCAAAGGAGGTCGAAGCCGCCGGCTACTCGGGAGCCTGGACCGCCGAAACATCGCACGACCCCTTCCTCCCGTTGCTGCTCGCCGCCGAGCACACGACCGAGATGGAGATCGGTACGTCGATCGCCGTCGCGTTCGCCCGCACACCGATGACGCTGGCGAACACCGCCTGGGATCTCCAGGCGTACTCGAAGGGCCGTTTCGTACTCGGGTTGGGCAGCCAGATCAAGCCCCACATCGAGAAGCGCTTCTCGATGGAGTGGTCGAAGCCGGCGGCTCGGATGCGCGAGTTCGTGCTCGCGATGCGGGCGATCTGGAACACCTGGCAGACCGGCGAGAAGCTCGACTTCCGCGGCGAGTTCTACACCCACACCCTGATGACGCCGTTCTTCACGCCGGACAAGGGCGAACTCGGTGATTTCGGCACCCCCAAGGTCTTCCTCGCCGGTGTCGGTCCGCTGATGACCGAGGTCGCCGGCGAGGTGTGCGACGGGTTCCTCTGCCACGGGTTCACCACCGAGAAGTTCCTGCGCGAGGTCACGACTCCCGGCGCTCGAGCGTGGGCGGGCGAAGGCCGGCAAGACCATGGAGGGGTTCGAGATCGTCGGCCCGTCGTTCGTCGTCACCGGCAACAACGACGAGGAGATGGAGCAGGCCGCCACCGGCACGCGACAGCAGATCGCGTTCTACGGCTCGACGCCCGCCTACCGCGGGGTGCTCGAAATGCATGGTTGGGGCGGTCTCCAGGACGAGCTCAACACGCTGTCCAAGCAGGGTGAATGGGCGAAGATGGGCACGCTCATCGACGACGAGATCCTCAACACGTTCGCCGTGGTCGGCGAACCCGAACAGATCGCCCCAGAGCTGTCACGGCGCTACGGCGACGTGATCCAGCGGATCAGCTTCTATGCGCCCGTACGCCAGCGATCCCGACCGCTGGGCCTCGGTGATGGCCGCCCTCAAGGCCGCCTGACATCCACCGACCGCGATCGGTCAGGCGTCGACGGTGCCGGCGTCGATGCTGCCGGTGACGACGACGGTCGAGCGGCCGCCGATCCAGAGTTCGCCATCGGCGGCCTCGACATGGACTCGCCCGCGACGGCCGATCGCCGTGCCCTGGGCGGCCACGTAGGGAGCCGCCAGGCGTCCCGACGTCGTCAGCCACTGGGCAACCGAGGCGTTGAGGCTGCCGGTGACCGGGTCCTCGCGGATCGAACCGGACGCGTCGGCGAAGAACGCCCGCACCTCCACCGCGCACTCGGAGCCCGGGGCGTGGAGCCCGACGAGACCGACATCGAATCCGGGCACCGGTGCGCTCGGGAGCGGTACGTCGAGGACTGCCGCAGCCGATTCGAGGAGGATCCCCATCCACCCCGGCCCGTTGTCGATCCATGCCGCGTCGACCACGTCGTCGGGGCCGAGTCCGAGCTGGTCGAGTCGTTCGCTGAGCAGGTCCTGCTCGATCGGACCGTGCGTCGTCATCGGTGGAGCGGCGAAGGCGAGCCGATCGCCGGCACGGCGAATCGGGATCAACCCGGCACCGCACTCCTGAACGATCTCGTCGACACGATGCGCCACGTTGCCTGCTGTCAGCCAGGCTGCACACGATCCGAGCGTGGGGTGTCCGGCGAACGGCAGCTCCCGACCCGGACAGAAGATCCGGACGCGGTAGTCGGCGATGGGCTCGGTCGGCGGCAGGAGGAAGGTCGCCTCGGACAGGTTCGTCCAGTCGGTGATGCGCTGCATCTCCTCGGTGGTCAACCCGTCGCCGTCGAGGACCACGGCGAGCGGATTGCCCGTGAACGGACCCGACGCGAACACGTCGAGCTGCATGAACTGCCGCTCACTCATCGGGCGCAGGTGGCGCAGACGCCCTCGAGGGCGAAATGCCCGGGCTCGAGGATGAACCCCGTCGCCCCGGCCACACGTGCAACGAGCTCATCCACCGCCTCCCGCGGAACCGGAGAGATCGCTCCGCAGTCCTGACAGACGGCGACGAGTTGGTCGTCGCCGGTGAGCCGGACCAGCGACGGCCCGTGCCCCGCATGCACGTGGCTGGCGATGCCGACCTCGGTGAGCACCTTGACCGTGCGGTACACGGTGGCCTCGTGGATCCCCGGCTCGTACCGTTGCGCCCGCTCGGTCAACGCTGTGGCGTCGATGGTGCCGCCGAGTTCGAGCAGTGCCCGGACGACGGCGATCCGGGGTTGGGTGACCCTGCACCCGTGCGCCCGCAGTGCGTCAGCGGCCTGTTCCGGCGCCCACTCGCGTCCGTCGAACGCCTTCGTGGCATCGGGCTGCATGCCCCGACCGTATCCCGCCGAGCCGCGCACCCCCGAAAGCCCCGTTTCGGCGAGCGGCGCGACGACCCCTCGCTCCCGACTCTCACCGCAACGTCGCCTGCCACGTGCGATGAGCTGTGAGACCAGGTGGACCTCCCACCTCTCACCGGAGCGAGTCGCCGGAGTGGCTCTCCGAGGCGGAGCGATCGGTGGGCAAGTCGGCGGGATCTGCGGCGGCGAGTTCGACCGTGACGCAGAGCCCGGTCGGGGTGTTGTCGCCGAGCCGGAGTTCACCCCCACCCGACTGCACGAGCGCCTCGCAGATGGCGAGCCCGAGGCCCGTGCCGGGGGTGCTCGTGTCGCCGCGCCAGAAGCGCGACAGGGCGGACGCCTTGTCGGCATCGTCGATGCCGGGACCATGATCGGCGACCGTGATCAGGTGGCGCTCACGGCCCGCGTGCAGCCGAACCTCGATCACACTCCCGGCGGGCGCGACATTGATCGCATTGTCCAGCAGGTTGTCGAGCACCTGCTCGATTCCGCCGACGACGGCCCGCCCGACAACGTGCTCTCGAGGGACGACTCAGCTCGATCGTGACGTCTTGTTGATCGGCTGTCGCCGTCCACGTGTCGACACGATCCGACACGACCTCGGTGAGATCGACCGATGCCACGAGCGCTTGCTGCTGCGTACGCGCGAGTTGGAGCAGATCGTCGACGAGGGCGGCGAGCCGCGTCGTCTCCTCGATCGCCGCTCGTACCTCGTCGACCGACGCCCGTCCGTACAGCGCCGGTTCGAGGTTCTCCAGCCGCAGCCGGAGTGCGGTGAGCGGCGTGCGGAGCTGGTGCGACGCGTCGGCAACGAACGAACGTTGGCGCTCGATCAGGTCGTCGAGTCGCCGGGCCATCTCGCGCATCGCCGCTTCGAGTGCGGCGAGTTCCGGCGGCGACACCTCGTTCACCTCGTCCGGCGTCAGGTCGCCGCTGGAGTATCGCTCGGCGGCCGCTTGCAGACGACGGACCGGCCGAGTCACCGAGCGGGCGATGAGCGTCCCGATCCCGGCCATGACGACCAGGACGATCACCCCGGCGATGGCGAGTCCGAGCCAGAAGTTGCGGATCCGTTCGGAGACCTCGTGGGTGTCGACGGTCAACCGCAGCGCACCGTGGACCACGCCGCCCGACGCAACCGGCACGGCGACGTACAGCAGCTCGGTCCCGAGCGTTTCCGAGTAGCGGGTCCCTGCTGTGCGCTGCCCGGTCAATGCCGTGATGATCTCGGGTCGGGTCGAGAAGTTTCGATCCACGTCATTGCCCGTGTCGATCACCGAGATGCCGTCGATGTCGACCACGACCGTGCGGACTCCGGTGTCGTCGAAGTAGTCCTGGGCAGGAATCGGGTCCGGGTCCGTCTCCTTTTCCAGTGCGTCCTCGTAGATCGTCGCGAGCACCATGGCATCACGTTCGACATCGATGGTCAGGCGATCCTGTTCGCGCTGTTGAAAGATCACCGCGAGCGGGATCTCGAACATCGCGAGCACGACGATGGTGACGGCGAGATAGCTGAGAACGAGGCGACGCGTCACGCGTCAGCACCGGGATCGACAAGGCTGAATCCGACACCGCGCACGGTGTGGATCGTGTCCGCGCCGAGCTTCTTGCGGAGCGACGCGATGTGCACGTCGAGCGTCTTGGTCGACCCCCACCAATTCTCATCCCACACACTGCGGATGATGTCGTCACGCGTCCTCACGGCTCCGGGGTCCGCAGCCAGGAACGCGACGAGGTCGAACTCCTTCGGCGTGAGCGCGATGGTCTCGCCATCGCGGGTGAGCTGATGGGTCCGACGGTCGATGCGGAGCGAACCGAGCTCGATCGGACCGGCCGTGTCGACTGTTGCGGCCGAGGTGCGTCGGAGCACGGCCCCGATCCGCGCCACGAGTTCGCGGAACCCGAACGGCTTGACGACGTAGTCGTCGGCCCCGAGTTCGAGCAGCGACACGCGATCGATCTCGTCGCTGCGCGCGGTGACGACGATGATCGGCACACTCGACGTCGACCGGATCTCGCGGCACACGGCACGACCATCGAGATCGGGCAGACCGAGATCGAGGAGAATCAGGTCGGGCGGATCACTCGCCGCCGCGTCGAGGGCGCCCTGACCCGACGGGGCATGGCGAACGACGAAACCTTCGCGGACCAGCCCCGCGCACAACGGTTCGGCGATGGTGGCGTCGTCCTCGACGACAAGCAGCTTCACGGACGCAAGCCTGGCAGATCGCCGACGACTCCGATCTCATCTTTGCCATTCATTAACCCCGCACTTCTGAGGCGCTGGAAGACGGATCCGTACGGTTGCCCTCACATCGACCGCTCCATCTGGAACGGTCGTCCGGATCTCTGAAAGGAACCGACAACATGAATCGTCGAATCTCACTCGTGACGGCAGCCACCGTCGCCGCCACCGTCCTGGCCGGGTCGGCAGCAGTCGCCGCGAACATCGGCGTGCTCAGCGCTGCCGAGGACAACTCGATCGGTGAACTCTCCGCCGAGGCAACCGTTGCCTCTCCGCCCACCACCGCCGAAGCGCAAGTCGTCGACATCTACCTCGAGGACGAGAGCGTCGCGGTCGACACCACCGAACCCGCAACCACCGCGCCGGTCACCGCGCCGGAGGTGACCACGCAGGCGTTCGCCGTCGAGGGCGCCGGAACGGTCACGCTCACTCAGGACGCGTCGGGCGTGCACATCAGTGATGTCGACGCCGCCGCGGGCTGGCTCTGGAAGACGGAGCAGTCCTCGGCCACCGACCTGGTCGTGACGTTCGCATCGAACGACACGATCTACGAGTTCCACGCGTCCGTCGACGATGACGGCGTCCTCGACGCCCGCGTCGACCAGCCGATCGTGAACGTCGTTCAGGTGCCGAGTCCCGCCCCTGCACCCGCTTCCTCGGGTGGCAGCAGCGGCGGCAGCGGTTCCAGCCCGGCCCCCACCCCTGCAACATCGGCGCCCCGCTACGACGACCACGACGACGATGGCGGCTACGACGACGACTACGACGACGACGACCATGGTGACGAGCACGAGGGTGGCGAGGACGATGACTGATCCCGCTCCGTCGAGCGCCCAGCAGGAGCGGATCGCTCAACTCCGAGCTCGGCGTGGGCAGACCGCCTCGCTCCCGGCGCCGACCGGCCCGGTGGTCGCAGCAGCCGCGCCGGCTGCACCTCGCCGACGGCGCAGACGCCATCCCGCCAAGGCCAGTCGTCTCGCCGCAGCCGGGTTGGGGGCAGCCACGATGTTCGGGATCGTCACCGTGCTCGGCCTGGACCACCCGTTCGTCGGCGCCGGCGACACCCCTCCCCCGCCACCGACCCCCACGACCACGGCAACCCCGGCCGGCCCACCGATTCAGGTCGTGATCCACCGTGTCCCAGCGGCCACCACATCGGGGACGCCGGCCAGCGAGACGGTCTCATCCGAGCCCGCGAGCACCAACGCACCGACCACCACCGAGGCACCCGGCCCGATCGTGCTCACCGCGAACCCGGTGGTCCAGACCGTCACCGTCGCTGCGCCATCCCAAGCCGCCCCCTCACGTTCCACCTCGTCGTCGTCATCGTCTCCGGCGCCACAGGCGAGCGCTCCGTCGCCGCCACCCGCACCGGCGGCGACGACGAGCGGGAGCAACTGAGCAGCACCGCGAGAGCAACGAAGGATGAACACGACGTCACACAGGTTCCGGGTGATGGCCAGCGCGGCACAGGTCACCGTCATCGACGGCGAGCCCGAGGCCGTCGGCGACGCCGAGCGTCGGCTGCACGCGCTCGAGCGCACGTGGAGTCGCTTCCTCGAGACCAGCGACATCACCCGCATCAACACCCACTCCGGTCGTTGGGTCCCGGTCCACTCCGACACGGTTCGGCTGATCGACGCCATGCGTCTCGCGAGCACAGCGTCCGGCGGAAGCTTCGATCCGACGCGCCTCCACCAGTTGCTCTCGATCGGCTACACCAACAGCATCGATGACCCCGACCGATTCACGATCGCCGTCGAACGGCCGAGCGACGGGCTGACGGTCCACGACGTCGAGATCGACCGGGCGGCATGCGCCGTTCGAGTTCCGCCGGGGCTGTCGCTCGACGCAGGGGGAATCGGCAAGGGCCTCGCCGCCGACATCGTCGTCACCGAACTCCTGGCGAACGGCACCGGCGGCGCGCTCGTCAGCATCGGCGGCGACATCGCGGCCTCGGGTGTCGCCCCGACCGATCGCGGCTGGGTGATCGCCGTCGATGACCCCCACCGGCCCGGCACCACGATCGCCACGCTCGCGGTCAGTGACGGCGGCATCGCGACATCGAGCACGCGATCGCGCCGATGGATCGACCACGGACGTGAACATCACCATGTCATCGATCCGGCTACCGGATCCGACTCCGACACCGACCTCGCGGCGGTCACGGTCGTCGCCAACGCGGGCTGGATGGCCGAGGCCCACGCAACGGGAGCGCTCCTGCGAGGAACACGCGGCGCCATCGGGTACCTCGAAGCCCGCGGTCTCGCCGGTGTCGCGGTCGCAGCCGACGGAACCGTCACGTCGACCTGCGACCTCGGCATCGAACAGCGCCTTCACGACGAGGCGACGCGATGAACCCGCAGATCTGGTGGTACGTCTCGCGCGCCGCGGGCATCGTCGGCTGGCTCTTCCTCACGGCGTCAGTCCTGTGGGGGATCCTCCTGTCGACGAATCTGTTCCCGGCTCACCGACGGCCGGCGTGGCTGCTCGACCTCCATCGGGCGCTCGGCGGGCTCGCCGTGTTCACCATCGCGATCCATCTCGGCGCACTCGTTGCCGACAACTTCGTCCACTTCACCATCGCCGACCTGGTGATTCCGTTCGCGAGCGAGTGGAAGACCTGGCAGGTCGCCCTGGGCGTGTTCGCGTTCTGGGGTGTCGTCGTCGTCGAAGCCACGTCGCTGGCGATGAAACACCTCCCCCGCCGGGTGTGGCGCGGGATCCACATGACGAGCTACGTGACGTTCCTGCTGACCAGCCTGCACGGCACGTTCGCGGGCACCGACGCCACCAACTCGATGTACGTCGCCACATCGATCCTCACGACCGTCGCGTTGACGTTCGCCATCGTCTATCGGGCGACCCACCCTCGCAGCCGTCGGCCGACGCCCACATCACCGCAGGTCCAGACATCGCCGCGCTGAGAGATGAGGGCGAGGACCACGCTCATCTCTCCTCGCACGGTGCAGCGGGCTGCCTCGCAGCGGGATGATCGGCGGTCAGTGCGCGTGGGCGACGGTTTCGGCGCGGCTGCGGAGGCGGCCGCCACCCAGATAGGCGGCGATGAAGAACGCCGTCCCGACGAGCACGATCGTCGAGCCCGAGGGCAGATCGTGGTGATAGCTCAGGTTCATCCCGATGAAACCGCTGACCGCACCGATCACGGTGGCGATGACGAGCATCTTCGAGAAGCTGTCGGTGAGCATTCGGGCAACGACCGCCGGGACGACGAGTGTGGCAGCGATCAGGGTCACGCCCATCACGTTCATCGTGGCCAACACCGTTGCCGCGAGCACGATCATGAGCGCGATGTCGATCCACGTCGTGCGGACTCCGGTGGCTTGCGCGACTTCCTCGTCGAACGTGGTGAACAGCAGCGGTCGGTATGCGAGCAGGATGAACACCACGGCGACGAGCGACACTCCCGCAACCAGCCAGACATCGCCGGTGTTCACACCGAGAACATTGCCGAAGAGCAGCGAATCGGCACTGCGACCCGGCGATCCGTAGCGTGCGACCAGCGCGATGCCGAGCGCGAACGATGCCGTGGTCACCACGCCGATCGCCGCGTCCGACCCGATCGGGCGTCGACGCACGATCCCACCGATCGCCAGCGCCGTCACGACGCCCCAGATCCCCGCGCCGAGGAACAGGTTCACTCCGATCAGACCGGCCGCGGCGTACCCACCGAAGATCGCATGCGACAGGCCGTGGCCGATGTAGCTCATGTTGCGCAACACGACGTAGCAACCGACGAGCCCGCAGAGGGCACCGGCCATCGTCGCGACGTACACCCCGTTGCGGAAGAACTCGAACGCGTACGGCGCGGTCAGATCTGACCAGTTCACGCTCCGACCTCACGCTGGAACGGGAGCACGCTGGCGTTCGGCCCGGCGTCGACCACCACGCGCATCCCCCCGTGTTCGAGGATCTGCATCGGCGACCCGTAGGTGCGCTCGAGCACGTCGGGCACGAGCACGTCCTCCGGCGCCCCGGCCCCGATCACGGTCTTGTTGAGGCAGACGATGGTCGGCAGGTGCGTGGCGATGCCGTTGAGGTCGTGCGTCGACAGGACCACGGTCACCCCTTCGGCGTTGAGATCGGCGAGCAGGTGGAGCACCTCGTGGCGAGTCTTGACGTCGAGACCGGACGTGGGTTCGTCGAGGAAGATCACCTCGGCGCCGGTGAACAGGGCCCGAGCAAGGAACACGCGCTGCTGCTGGCCCCCGGACAGGTTGCGGATGTGCCGAGAGCCCAACTCGTGCAGACCCAGTCGGTCGAGGACCGAATCGATCTCCACACGCTCGCGTCGCGAGATCCACGGCGTCCTCCACCCCGTCGCGCGGGCCATGCCCACACACTCTGCGACGGTGACCGGGAAATTCCAGTCGATTCGCTCGACCTGAGGGACGAATCCCACCGTCAGATCGGCGCGTCGGGTCACCGAGCCGGAGCGCGGGGAGATGCCACCGAGAAATGCCTTGAGGAGTGTCGACTTGCCGGAACCGGACGGCCCGACGATGCCGATCATGTCGCCGGGCTCGATGGTGAGATCGATGTCGACGATGACCGGGTCGGTGCCGTATGCCACCGTCAGGCGATCGGCGACGAGCAGCGCGGTACCGGCGGCGACGGGTGCCCTCACTGTGGGTAGGTCGCTTCGTCGGGCACCACGTTGCGCACTTCGAACTGCTCCAGGACCCCGGCATCGCCACCGAGCGCTGTGGTCATCGTGATGAAGTTGAACTTCATCAGTCCGAGCCACGAATGGTCCGCTTCGCCCGGCTCTCCCGGCAGGTCGTCGTCGCGCAGGTCGTCGACGTAGACCGCTCCGGTCTCGTTCGCCACCTGTTCGAGCACCGGCGAGGGGAAGACCTCCGAACCGAACACGGCCGGCACGCCTTCGGCGTCGATCTGTTCGATGAGGCGCACCACCTCGGCCGGCGTCGGTTCGCCGAAGTCGGCGGGCTGGATCGCTCCGACCACGGTCCAGTCGTAGGTGTCGGCGAAGTAGGCGTACGCGTCGTGGTAGGTGACGAGCTTGCGGTTGTCCTCCGGCACGGTGTCGAGCGATGCACGTACTGCGGTGTCGAACTCGTCGACCAACTCGATGAACGCTGCATGGTTCTCGGTGTACACCGCTGCACCCTCCGGATCGACCTCGATCATCGTCTCGAGAATGACGTCGGCATACACCTTGACCAGGGTCGGGTCGGTCCACAAGTGCGGATTGGGCTTGCCTTCGGACTCCGGGAACGAGAAGTCGTAGCGGTACTGATCCGGGCCGATCGTCTCGTCGCCGATCTCCACGAGCGGCACACCCTCCTGCAGGTTCGTTGCCGCCAATTCCTTGGTCGGCTCCTCCAGTTGGAGGCCGTTGATGAACACCACATCGGCCTCACTCAACACCTGTGCGGCCGACGGTGGCGGCTCGAACGTGTGGGAGTTGGTGCCTTCGGGAACGATCCCCACGATGTCGGCGCGATCTCCGATGACGTTCGCGGCGATCGAGGTGATCGGAGCCACCGTTGTGACCACGGTCAACCCTGCGGATTCGGTGCTCGAGTCGGCAGACCCGTCCGACGCCGTGGAATCATCGGAGCTTCCGCATGACGCCACGACGAATGCCACGGCCACTGCAGCGCCCGCAAGCCGACGGGAGGTGCCGCCAGCAACCGATCCGCCGAGAACACGACGACGTCCCCGTCGGAGCTGCGGGCGACCTGGCGTGTGCTTCACGACCAGGACGCTAGTTGCGAGCTGGACGCACATACACCTCCTGCTCCGAATTCCTCGGAAGTTCACCGAAATCACCCGTTCGGAGGACTCCGTCGGCCGACCATCGCCTTCAGGACCGCTACCCTCGCCCCCGACTCGCCGATTTCGAGACTGAGACTTCATGAGCATCGATCACGCACCCACCACCACCTTTGCCAGCGTCCACACCTCGACGGGCCGCCTCGACGCCGCCGCGGCCGACGCGCTCGAATCACACGCCCGCAACGGCGGCTCCGTCCTGCTGATCCCCGATCCGGGCGACGAACGTGCCGAGGCGCTCGCCGGCGCGCGCATCGGGTCACCGCTCCCCCACACCGAATGGTTCGTCACGCTGGCCACCCGCCCCGAAGCCGTCCGGCTCGACGGTGAGGTCCCCATCACGACGCCCTTGCTCACGTTCGACCCGTTCGACCCCGACGTCGAGGTGGCAGCCACCACGAGTGTCCGGTTCGCCCACCACCCCACGATGCTCGTGCGACGGGTCGGCGCAGGGCGCATCGTCACCATCGGCATGACCATCGCCGCGGCGGTCGACACCCACTCGACCCTCGGCCCCTACGTGCGCCGGCTCCTGCGTCACGATTTCCCGAACGTACCCGTCGATGACCTCGGCGTCGCTGTGGTCGGCTACGGCCCGTTCGGCGGAATGGGCTATCTCCATGGCCTCGCCGCCACCGAGACCGACGGCCTGGCCCTGGTTGCCGCCGCCGACAACTCGGCCGATCGCCTCGACGCCGCCAAGGGCGACTTCCCCGAGCTTCGGGCCCACCATTCGGGCACGTCGCTCGCGACCGACGACAGCGTCGACATCGCGATCATCGCGACACCGCCGGTCCATCACGCTGCACTCGCGCTCGAGTTGCTCCGCGCCGGCAAGCACGTCGTCGTCGAGAAGCCGATGTGCCTCACGACTGCCGACGCGGATGAGCTGATCCGCACCGCGAACGAGGTCGGTCGGGTCATCTCGGTCCATCAGAGCCGCCGTTGGGACACCGACTGGTTGGCGATCCGACGCCTCATCGACCGCGGCGACCTGGGTGGCGTGTTCAACATCGAGACCTTCGTCGGAGGGTTCGAACACCCGTGTCGCGCCTGGCACTCGGAGGACTCGATTTCGGGTGGAGCGGTCTACGACTGGGGCTCGCATCACATCGATTGGATCATCCAGCACTACGGCACCGCGCCGAAGAAGGTGCTGTGCGCCGCACACACGCGGGTGTGGCACGACACCACGAACGTCGATCAGCTGTCGGTGTGGATGCAGTGGCCCGACGGCCGCGAGGCCACCTTCCGTCAGAGTGACGTGTGTGCGATCCGACGCCCCAAGTTCCACGTCGAGGGAACGCTCGGGACACTCGAAGGCCATTACGAACTGGTTCGCCAGGACGCAGTCGTCGCGGGTCGAGGCTTCCAAGCGGACGAGTCCCATCACGCGGAGCGCCCGGTCGACCTGACGCTCGCGCGCTACGACGGCGACCACGGGCTCATCGAGTCGCGCATCGCGCCGGCTCCGCACCCGGGCTGGGGTTTCCACCGCAACCTCGCCGACCACCTGCTCCTCGGTGAACCGCTCGCCGTCCGCCCCGAGCAGTCGCGAGACGTCGTGTCGGTCCTCGAAGCAGCGCATCGCTCCGGCGCCAACGGTGGCGAACTCATCGAACTCCCGTGAACCGGCGTCGGACGGTCCAGTGACCAACCCGGTCGGCTTCGGCGTCATCGGTGCGAACTCGTTCGTTGCGAACGCGGCGGTGATGCCCGCCATCGACGCCGCATCGAACGCGACGCTGATCGCCACCGCATCGCGCAGCGGCGCCATCGCCCCACGCTGGGCGTCGACCCAACTCGACGACTACGACGAGGTGTTGCACCATCCCGGGGTCGATGCCGTCTACGTCCCACTGCCCAACGGGATGCACCGGGAGTGGACCGAGCGGGCGGCAGCGGCCGGCAAGCACGTGCTCTGCGAGAAGCCACTCGCATCCGACCTGGCCACGGCGACGGCGATGGCCGATGCATGCCGTGCCGCAGGAGTGCTGTTGGCCGAGGCCTGGATGACCCCGTTCGACCACCGCTGGGCGACCACGATCGAACTCGCTCGGAGTGGCGCGATCGGCAACATCGATGCGCAGTACCACCGATTCACGTTCACCATCGGACCCGATGCGGCCGAGAACTACCGCTGGGATCCGGAGCAGGGTGGAGGTGCGCTGCTCGACGTCGGCATCTACTGCGTCGGCACCGCAGTCGAACTCTGGGGCACCGACTGTGAGATCGAGTCCGTTCGCCGCACGTTGGCTCCGAGCGGTGTCGATGCGACCACCGCGGCACATCTCGTGTGGCCGGGTGATCGACATGCACAGATCCTGTGCTCGTTCGTCGAGGACGAGCACCAACAGGCGTCGTTCCACGGTGCCGACACGATGCTGCTGCTCGAGCGAGCCGCGTTCACGAGCGGCGACGAACTCGACCATGTGATCGTGCGCAGCGGTGATCCTCGGGCACTCCCCGATCTCGACCTCGATCGACATCTCCCGCCGTCACAGCTCGCTCCGGCGCCCGACGACCCCGACGGCGAGCCACGACTCGTCGAGCAGTTCTCGGTCGAACCAGGCAACCCGTACCAGGGCATGATCGAGGCGTTTGCCGACGCCGTCCGCGGCGTGGCGGAATGGCCACGACCCGTCGGGCGTTCCATCGAGTTGCTCGAACTGCTCGAACGCATCGGGCAGTTCGGAGACACCACCCATGACTGACCAGATCCAACCGACGCACGAGATGCACTCGATTGCCTCAGGCGTCGACCTCCACGTGCTGCGCTGGGAGCCGCCGGCCGACATCGACGCCACACATCGAACCTGGCTCCTCACGCACGGGCTCGCGTCGAACGCACGCCTCTGGGACGGCGTCGCCCGCCGTCTCGCGACCGCCGGCCATCGGGTGGTCACCGTCGACCAGCGCGGCCACGGCCGGTCGTCGAAGCCCGACGACGGCTACGACGTGCCGAACTGCGCCGACGACCTCGCGCTGCTGATCGACACACTCGAGATCGATCGACCCGCAGTCGCCGGACAGTCGTGGGGCGGCAACGTCGTGCTCGAACTCGGACATCGTCATCCCGACCTGGTCGATCAGGTCGCCTGCGTCGACGGTGGGTTCATCGACCTCCGCTCGAAGTTCCCGGTGTGGGAGGACTGTGCCGACGCCCTCGCTCCGCCGCGCCTCGCCGGCACTCCGCTCGACACCATGCGCGGTTGGCTCGAGCGGTCTGCAGCCGATTGGCCCGAAGAGGGCCGCGCCGGAACCATGGCCAACTTCGAGGTACGCGACGACGGCACCATCGCACCCTGGCTCACCTTCGAGCGCCACCTGAGCGTGTTGCGCGGGCTCTGGGAACACACACCGTCTGCGGTCTACCCCCACATGCACGTCCCGACCCTGCTCATCCCGGCAGACACCGGCGACGTTGCGTGGAGCTCGTCCAAGCGTCACGCCGTCGATCACGCCATCGCAACACTGCAGCGCGGTCGCGCCCACTGGTTCAGTCCGGCCCACCACGACGTCCACGCCCAACAGCCCGACGCGGTCGCAGCGCTCCTCCACCAGTCCACCACCGACCCGGCGTTCTTCCCGGGCCCGAACACAACGGAGTCATCCGCATGACCCTCCCCCGCCTGCTCGTGATCATGGGATCGGGCGAGACCGCGCCGACGATGAAGGTGCCGCACCGTCGCGTGTTCGAACAGATCATCGCCAGCGGCCACACAGTCGATCCGGTGATGCTCGACACACCGTTCGGGTTCCAGGAGAACGCCCCGATCCTCGCCGCATCGACCACCAAGTACTTCAGCGACTCGGTCAGCCAGGACGTCGCAGTCGCCGGACTGGCGCGCACCGACACCGGCGACTCGGCGGCGATCGAGTCGGCGATGACCAAGATCCGCGATGCCAACTGGGTCTTCGCCGGCCCCGGGAGCCCGACGTTCGCGCTCCGGCAGTGGCACCGCACCGGTCTCCGCGACGTCCTCGCCGAGAAGCTCGCCACGAGCGACCAGGGCGGTGGCGGTGCCCTCGTGTTCTCGTCGGCCGCGGCACTCACCCTCGGCGTCGCCACCGTGCCGGTGTACGAGATCTACAAGGTCGGCATGGATCCGTGGTGGGAGCCAGGGCTCGACCTGCTGTCGGAGATCGGCGTCAACGCGGCGGTCATCCCGCACTACGACAACCAGGAGGGCGGCAACCACGACACGCGCTTCTGCTACCTCGGCGAGCGGCGCCTGACCATGCTCGAACCCGAACTGCCCGAGGGTGCGTTCGTGCTCGGACTCGACGAGCACACGGGTGTGATCATCGACCTCGACGCCGACACCGCCGAGATCGTCGGCAAGGGTGGGCTCACCCTCCGCCGCGACGGCACGTCGCTGCGCCACGAGGCCGGATCCACCATCCCGCTCGACGTGATCCGCTCGGGTGGTGACGAGCGCGCCGACCGACACCGTGTCGAGGACTGCAGCGGCCGATACTGCCCCACCCGAGCCGGACGACTCCGGCGCTCCGGGCGACACCGCCCTCAGCCTGGCCGCCACCGCCCGGGAGATGGAGTCGAGGTTCAACGACGCACTCATGACGGGGGATGCGGCGGCAGCGGTCGCTGCGGTCCTCGACCTCGACGCCGCGATCGTCGAGTGGTCGGCCGACACGCTGCAGTCCGACGAGATGGATCAGGCCCGCCGGTCGCTGCGCTCGATGATCGTCAAGCTCGGATCGGCGGCCACCGATGGACTGCGCGACCCGCGCACCGTCCTCGGCCCGGTCGTCGAGGCTGCGCTCGACGCGCGTCGAGTCGCACGTGAGGAGAAGGCCTACGCCGTGTCCGATGCCGTCCGAGACGGTCTCGACGCGGCCGGTATCGAAGTCCGCGACACCGCCGACGGTGTCGAGTGGGTCATCCGCTCCTGACGTTCACACCCTCGCGGGGCGCTCAGTCAGCGAGTTCGGGAACGGTTGCCGACGGTGAGACCTCGACCGGTGTGGTCAGTTGCTCGACCGTCAGGTGACACTTGATGCGGTGGCCCGGTGCGAGCTCGCGCATCTCGGGTTCGGTCACCTCGCACAGCCCCTCGACCACCCGATGACACCGGGTGTGGAACACACAGCCCGACGGCGGGTTGGCCGGTGACGGGATCTCGCCGGTGAGCGGGATCCGGTTCTCAGCTGCACCGTCGACGCTGGGCACCGCCGACAACAGCGCCTCGGTGTAGGGATGGTTCGGCCCCTCGAAGATCTGCTCGGTCGACCCGAGCTCCATGATCCGACCGACGTACATGACGGCGATGCGGTCGGCGAGGTAGCGCACGACGCTGATGTCGTGGCTGATGAACAGATAGCTGGTCCGCTCGTCGCGCTGCAGCGTCGCCAGCAGATTGAGAATCGCGGCCTGCACCGACACGTCGAGTGCCGACGTCGGTTCGTCGCACACGACGACATTCGGGTCGCCGGCGAACGCTCGGGCGATCGCGACACGTTGCTTCAGGCCACCGGAGAGCTGGCGCGGACGCATGTCGAGATGGCGCGGCGACAGGCGCATCGCCTCGGCGACCTCCATCGCCCGCTCGTCGGCCTCTTTGCCCTTGAGCCCGGTGAGCCGCGTGATCGAACGGGTCAGGATGCGGCGCACCGTCCACGACCGGTTGAGCGCCGAGTCGGGGTTCTGGAACACCATCTGGATCGAACGGATCGACTCCTCGACCCGCTTGGTCGCCTTGCCGGCCATCGGTCGGCCGCGCAGCGTGATCGCGCCGCCCTCGTCGGCCTCGTGGACCCCGAGCATCGTCTTGGCGAGCGTCGACTTGCCCGAGCCGGACTCGCCGACGAGCCCGAGGGTCTCGCCCTCAGCGAAGCCGAGATCCACGCTGACCAGCGCCGGCACCTCCTGGCCGCGCTGACGGAACGTCTTCGACACGCCGTGCACGCCGATCACTTCCTCGTCGCCGGCTGCAACCACGTCGGTGATGTGTTCCGGCTCGGGGATTTCGGAGATGCGATCGGGGAAGTGACAGCGGGTCCAGTGTCCGTCGCCACGGTCGACGATCGGCGGTACCTCGGTGCGGCACGTGTCGGCCGCGATCGGGCAGCGGTCGACGTACACACACGTCGGCAGCGGCTCACCGATCTGGGGGAGGTTGCCGGGAATGGTGAACAGCGCGCGGTCGGTCTTGCGCAGCCCCTGGCGCGGGATCGAGTTGAGCAGGCCGACGGTGTACGGGTGGCTCGGATTGTCGAAGACATCCTCGACCGTGCCCTCCTCGACGATGCGTCCGGCGTACATCACGCCGACCCGGTCGCACATCGTGCGGATCACCCCGAGGTTGTGGGCGATGAGCAGGATGGCCGAGTTGAGCTCGGAGCGCAGATCGCGGACGAGGTCGAGCACCTCGGCTTCGACGGTGGCGTCGAGGCCGGTCGTCGGCTCGTCGAGGACCAGCAGCTTCGGGTCGCAGGCGAGGCCCATCGCGATCACGACGCGCTGGAGCATGCCACCGGACAGCTGGTACGGGTAGCGATCCATGACGCTCTCGGGGGATGCGATGCGCACGCGACGAAGCGCTTCGAGCGCAGACTTCTTGGCCTCGTCCCTCGACTGACCCATCACCTCGAACGACTCGGCGACCTGCTTGCCGATCTTCAGCACGGGGTTGACCGCCTGGACCGGGTCCTGGAACACCATCGACGCCTGTCGGGCACGGAACTCGCGGAGCTCACGTGCACTCATGGCGGTGAGTTCCTGACCGCTCGACGTGACGCGGCCACCGTCGATCTGGCCGTTGGCCGGGAGGTAGCGCAACGCGGCGTACGCGGTGGTCGACTTGCCACACCCGGACTCGCCGACGAGGCCGTATGCCTCGCCGGGACGTACCTCGAACGTGACGCCGCGCAGCACGGCGCGGGGTGTTCCGCGCACGACATAGGACAATTGGAGGTTCTCGACTGCCAGGGCCGCGGTGTCGGGATGCACGACGAGGTCGTCGTCGGGAGCGTGATCGGTTGAGGTCATGACTTGAGCGCCTTGTCGATCGAGTCGGTGATCAGGTTGACGCCGATCACCAGGCTGGCAATGGCCATCGCAGGAAAGATCGACGGCCACCACACGTCGCGGACGATCTGTTCGTAGTTGCCGGACACGTCGATACCCCAGTCCGCGTCGGTCAGGTTGCCCGGGACGAAGCCGAGGAATGCCAGAGTGGCGTACGTGAACACCGCATAGCCCAATCGCACGGTGAGTTCGACCACCACGAGCCCGGTCACGTTGGGCAGCACCTCTCGCGACACGATGAACATTCCCGACTCGCCCCGCATCTTGGCCGAGGTGACGTAGTCGAGTTCGGACTCGGCGACGGCGGCCGAGCGGATCGTCCTCGTGATCGCCGGCACGAAGAGGATGGCGATCGTGAAGATGATCACCGGCGTGGAACGCCCGAAGGTGAACACGACCAGGATGGCCATCAGGATCACCGGGATCGACAGGATCGCCTCGATGATGCGACTGAACACCTCGTCGACCCACCCCCGGTAATACCCCATCACGAGCCCGAGCATCGTTCCGATCACAATGGCGATGGCCGTCGCCAGCGGTGCGACGATCAGGATCGGACGGGCCCCGTAGATGATCCGGCTGTACACGTCACGGCCGACGCCGTCGGTACCGAGCCACGCGCCGTCACCCGGGTTCGCTCGCGGACCGGCCTCGACGAAGTCTGCGGGGCCGACCCCGGTCAGGAGACTGGGGAACACCGCTGCGATGACCCAGAACCCGACGATCACGAGACCGATGACGAACCCGGGGCTCTTGAACAGCACCATGCGCTGCTCACGGCGGACCTGGCTGCGCGTGGCCGCCTGCGGGCCTTCCCGCTTGTCTTCAGGGTGCGCGTTGGCCAGGGCGTCGAACTCGGGGGTCCCGGGGATCTCCGTCGTGACGTGACTGATGTGATGAGCGTCGAGTTCGATCTGATCGGGGTCGCGTTCGGTCATCACTTGTCTCCCATCGAGATGCGGGCTCGCGGATTCATCCAGGCGATGAGCAGATCTGCAGCCAGCGTCGCAATCATGTAGATGATCGCGACGGTCAGCACACCTGCCGCGCAGCACCGGATAGTCGGCGCGGTCGACGGCACGAATGATGAGGTTGCCCATCCCCGAGTAGCCGAACACGATCTCGAGCGCCACCATGCCGCCGAAGAGGTACCCGAGCTGGGTACCGAGCACGGCCACGGTGGGCTGCAGCGCATTGCGTGCGACGTGTTTACGGAAGACATCACGGGTCGAGAGGCCGCGCATGAACGCGGTACGGGTGTAGTCGGCATCGAGCGCAACGATCGTGCCCGCTCGGGTGATGCGGGCGATGTAGCCGAAGTACACCATCAACACCGCAATCGCCGGGAGGAGCAGGTGTTGGATCTGGGTGAAGAACCCGGCACCGGTCGGCGGATTCGCCTGCACTTTGAAGAACTCGAACGGGACGGCGAGGAACGCGAGGAGGAACACGCCGGCCACGAAATCCGGAATCGCCGAGAAGGCGAGACCGGTGTTGACGATCGTCCGGTCGATCCACGTGTCCTTCTTGTAGGCGGCCACCAGGCCGCCGAGGATCGCGAGCGGCACCATGATGATCAGCGAGAGCATCACCAGCTTCGCCGAGTTCCACAGCGCGGTGTACACCAGGCTCATCACCGGCTCGCCATTGGCGACCGAGAACGACTCCCCGAAGTCGAGCGTGACGACCGAGGTGGCGAGGTCCGTGAGCTGCGTGGCGACCGAATCACGGAGACCGAGCGACTCCGTCACCTCGATCAACCGCTCGGGCGAGGCCGTGCCGCCGGCGATCTTGCGAGCCGGGTCACCGGGCGCGATGTTCGGGATCAGGGTCACGATGACCAGCAGGATCCCCAACGTGATGAGTGCCAGCAGTAGTCGCCGAGCAATGAATTTCAACATGTGAACTCCCCAGTTTCGTCAAGGCACACGATGTGGAGTGGGGACCGGGCCGGAACCCGGGCCCCACTCACCCCATACATCGTCAGTGCCGTGTGCAGCCGATCAGCTCTTGGTGGCCTTCTGGAACTGCATGTGACCCAGCGCTGTCACTTCGACACCGCTGACCGACTCGTTGTGACCCGACAGGTAGTCGAAGAAGAACGGATAGCACGCCGGAGCGTCCTCGTGCAGCAGGCGCTGGATCTGGCCCACTGCGTCCTTCTGACCGGCCACGTCGACCGACGATTGGTAGGCCGTGAACAGCTCGTCGAACTGAGCCGACGAGTAGTTCGAGGAGTTCCAGTCACCGTCGGTCGCCAGCGCCCGCCCGAAGAAGATGTCGGGCGTGGGCCGGTGGCCGTAGTCGACGATGCCGATTGACGCCGAGGCGCCACACGGGATGCCGGGTCCGCTGGACTCCGGCTGCGTGCCGTAGCTCGCACCCGTGCACCAGTACTCGCCGTAGAAGTCCGAGTTCGGCGTGACGCCGACCGGCGTGGTGAATCCGGCCTCGGCGAGGTTCTGCTCGATGATCGCCGCGATGCGCGGGATCTCCTGCAGGTCGCCAACCTGGAGCGTGTCGGAGACACCGTCGGCGTAGCCCGCATCGGACAGCAACTGCTTGGCCATCTCGGGGTCGTACGGACGCTGCTCCTGGGTCTCGTCGAAGAACGCAAGGGTCGGGTACACCGGGTGGTCGTTGGCGATCTGCGCCTGACCCTCGTAGATCGTGTCGACGAGCTGCTGGCGATTCACGGCGAAACATGCAGCCTGACGGACGCGGACATCCGTGAACGGGCCACCGCCGGGCAACTGCGTGTTGAACCACATCTGGCGGTGGTTCGCCGACGGCGGCTTGAGCAGCGTGAACGACGAGTCCTCGAGCAGGTTGGCGCCATCTGACACCGAGAACTGCTGGATCATGTCGATCTCGCCGGCAGCCATCGCCGCCACCTGGGTTCCGCCGCTGTCGAATCCCTGCAACGTGACACTGTCGAGATTGACCGAGCCGCCCCACCAGTTCGGGTTCGGGACGAACTTCGCCCGGAACGACGACGGGTCGAAGTCGTCGAGGATCCAGGCGCCGGTTCCCGTCGTGCGCTCGTCGAGCGTCGTGCCGCTCGAGTAGTCGGCCGGAGTGATCAGCGACTGCGGGTTGTAGATCGACACGAGCACCGGGAAGTTGCCGTTCGGCGATTCCAGGTTCACCACGACGGTGAGATCGTCGGGGAGGTCGCATTCTTCGCCTCCGGTGAGGCAGACGCCCCCTTCGCCGACGACACCGGAGAGCCCGGCACCTGCGACGACCATCCGGTCGATGGTGGCCGCGACGTCGGCGGAGGTGAACGGCGTACCGTCCTGCCAGGTGACGCCTTCACGGAGCTTGAACGTCCAGACGCTGCCGTCGTCGTTGGGAGACCACTCGGTGGCCAGCGCGGTGGGGCCGATCTCACCGTTGTCGCCGAGCCCGACGAGGTACTCGAAGCTCTGCGACAACACCGAGTAGGTGCCGAGGTCGAGCATGTTGAGCGGGTCGAGGCCGGAGTTGGCGTCGCCGGTCTGGATGCCGGCGATCAGGTCACCACCCGCTGCACCCGAGCCGCCGCCTGTGCCGTCGGTGCCGGGCGCGGCAGTGCCGCCCGAGCCCCCGTCGTCATCGCTGCCCCCACAGGCGGCGATGATGCCGCCCATGAATGGCACCGACAAGCCGATGATCGTGCCGCGCTTCACGAAATCGCGACGCTTGATCTTGCCGTGGGCGTACGCCTCGATGAGGTCGACCTCGATGGGTCCACCTGCCGAGCGGCGTGCTCCGTCCAATCGCTTCCAATCCATTGTGCTCCCCCTTAGGAGTGTTGAAAGGCGGCACCATTCGATCGCGGCACCACCTGAACCATCCCCGCGTGGAGGCGGCGCCTCGACTCACGGCTACGTGAATTTGCGCACCACCCCAGCAACGGCTGTTGTCGAACGTACCAGGGTTCCACGATGCGGAATGACCGTTGCCGTTCCGGACCGGTCGTGGCGGCGTCCTCAGCGGGCCACACCGGACCGGGTGAGCGCGTGGCTCCGGTGCGGTTCGACGAGCATCGATGCGAGAATCAACTCGAGCCCGAGGGTCGACGACGACCGGTAGAGATCCCAATCGATCGCAACGTGCGCCCACTTCTCGAGCCGGTTCATCCGCGTCGTGAAGACATGACGGGCGAGCGCCTCGACGTCGCAGTCGACGACGAACAACCCGTCGGCGGACGCCTTGGCGAAGTCGGCTTCGATGTACGCGACGACGCGATCACCGACCGCGCCCATGCCGTGCGCGCCCATTCCCGACTTGAGCGATGCGAAGATCGGCCGCCACACCTCGGGTTCGGCCGCGAAGTTCTCGTCGAGTGCGTCGAACAGCGCGCGGGTCGTGTCGATCGGCCCGGCATCGGGTTGTGCATCCAGCTCGATCTCGAGTTGGTCGAGGCCGGCGCTGACGAAGGCGACGAGCACACCGTCGCGGTCGCCGAACTGGTTGTAGAGCGTGGCGACGGCGACGCCCGCTCGCTCGGCGAGCTTGCGCATCGTGAGCCCGTCGACGCCCGTCTCGGCGATCAGGGCGCCGGTGGCGTCGAGCACATCGCGCCGCGTCCGCTCCTGTCGTCGCTCCCAGCCGTCACTCATGGTGGCGCGAGCATAGAATGCCGGTTGGAGGTCGGTTTCACTTGACATGCGATTGGAACAATGTTCCAATCAATGCATGACCCGCCTCGGCTATCAGATCCCCAACTTCACCTACCCCGGTATCGGACCGGCCGACCTGTTCGACGCCGTCAGCCGCCAGGCCCGAGAGGCCGACCGCTCGGGATTCGACACCGTGCTGGTGATGGATCACTTCTACCAGTTGCCGATGATCGGCGAGCCCGAGAACTTCATGCTCGAGTGCTACAGCCTGCTCTCGGCGCTCGCCCGGGAGACGCAACACGTCAAGCTCTCGTCGCTGGTCACCGGCAACACGTATCGCAACCCCGCCGTGCTCGCGAAGACGGTCACCACGCTCGACATCGTCTCGCAGGGTCGAGCGATGCTCGGCATCGGCGCCGGCTGGTTCGAGTTGGAGCACGATGCGTTCGGCATCGAGTTCGGCACGTTCACCGACCGCTTCGAGAAACTCGAGGAGTCACTGCAGATCGTCGGCCCGATGTTGCGCGGCGAGAAGGCGAACCTCGACGGCAAGTGGTACACGGCGAAGAACGCAATGAACGAGCCCAACCCGGTGGGCACGGTGCCGATCATGATCGGCGGCGGGGGCGAGAAGAAGACGCTGCGAATGGTGGCGCAGTACGCCGACGAGTCGAATCTCATCTGCGGTGACGACGAGATCGCCCGCAAGCTGGAGGCGCTCGATGCCCACTGCCAGGCGGTCGGCCGTGACCGGTCCGAGATCACCGTGTCGAAGCAGAAGAACTGCTGCATCGCCCCCACCCACGACGAAGCCCGATCGGACATGCTCGCGTTCCTCGATCGTCGTGGTTTCGACACGGCGTCGATGTCCGACGACGACCTCGCCCCGTGGCTCGACCTGGTCACGTGGGGCGACCCGGACGAGATCGGCGAGCACTTCTCGTCGCTGTTGGCTGCTCACAACGGCCTCGACGGGTTCACGATCAACATGATCCCGAACGGCTTCGTCGAGGGCCGCGTCGAACTCCTCGGCCAGACCCTCGCTCCCCTCTTCTCCTGATCCCCTGCTCGCGTCGCCCCCACCACCCCGCCCCTCCCTTGGCGTTTGTGTTGCGATTTCGGCTGTCCGAACAGCCGAAATCGCAACGCAAACGCACGAAATCAGGGTTCGGTGAGGAGGGCGTCGCTGCACGCCGATGGTGCGGTGACCGGGTTGCACCGGGCGACACGGCCGTCGGGCAAGGCGACGACGTACGGGCTGTCGAAGTACGGCGACGGCTCGTAGTAGTCGGTGCTCAGGAAGTGGGCGCCACCGGCGAGCGCCGCATCCCGCGCCGCTGTGTCGTTCGCACGGGCGTCGACGGTCGGCGAGTCCGTCCGAGTCCGGACGAGATAGCCCGCCGACGCCGCCGCGTCGAGACCAGGGTCGAAGGGATCGTCGAAGCGGACGAACGCGGCGTCGGGTGCGCCGGGCGTCGCACTGGTGAACATCGGGCGTCCTTCGAGCACCGGCGTGTCGGCGACGTAGAGATCACGCTGGGCTCCGGCATCGTTCAGGGCAACGAGCACCTGACCGCGAACGTCATCGATCAACGGCCAGCCCGTCGTGCGCACCGCCTCGTCGAGCGTCGCCGCATCGCCACGCAGTTCGTCGGGTTCGAACAATCGATCGGGACCGAACACGGAGCGAACCTCGGCATCGAGCGCGGCAAGCACCTCGGCAGTGGTCTCGACCGGCTGCGCCCACGGGAGGTCGATCGTCAACTCGATGCCCTCCTCGGCGGCCGCCTCCGGAACCGACAGGTCCTTGAGTTCGACGAGGATCATGATCGGGAGGTGGTCGGGATGCGCCGCCGACCACGCATCGATCTCGCCGAGGCAGGTCACGAGCGTCACGCATGTCGACTCATAGTCGAAGTCCTGGGTGTGCAAGACCTTGAAGCCCGGCGCGTCCAACGCCGGGTCGCCCGATTCGGGAGGCAGGCCGACGACTGCGTTGGCGGCACGGCTCGCATACAACCCTCCGTCGGGGTCGGCGAACACGTCGAGTTCGAACTGGCGAATGCCGAAGTCGTCCAGCTGCTCGGTGAGCGTGCGATGTGAGTACTCGATGTCGCGGGCGAGCTCGGCCGAGACGGCTTCGATTCCGGCGAACAGGGTGGGCTCGGGCAGGAGGTGGAAGCTGTTGTGCGACCCGATCATCTGCAGGTGGTTGAGCCTGACGTCGGCAACCAGCGGCACGGTGGAGGTCGTCGAGGTCGTGGTGCTGGTGGAGGACGACGTGGCGGGGGCGGCAGCGGTGGTGTCCGGCGGCGCAGACGTGGCCGGCTCGGCCGCCACCGGATCGGCCGCGTCGCTGTCGGAACCGGCACACGCCGACATCGTGAGGGCACCGGCTGACACCAGCGCGGCGGCCCAACGCCGTGAGGTCACCGTCATTCGACGAGCTGCAGTTCCTCGTTGAGATACTCAGCGCGACACTTGGCGCGCTGCAGCTTGCCACTGCTCGTCTTCGGCAGCGTGCCCGGCTGCACGAGCATGACGTCGCGCGGCGGAAGTCCGCACACGTCGAGCGTCCGTTCGTGGATGTGCGCCCGCACGTCGTCGAGACCGCCGGAGGTGTCGGTCAAACGCACCTCGGCCACGACCACGACCGATTCCTTGCCCTTGTAGCCCTCCACGCCGAGGGCGATCACGTTGCCGGCACGGACCCCGTCGAGCGGTCCGATCGCACGCTCGATGTCCTCTGGGAACACGTTGCGCCCACCGACGATGATCACGTCCTTGATGCGGCCGCACATCACCAGCTCGCCGTCGAGCAGATAGGCGAGGTCGCCGGTGCACAGCCACCCGTCGGAGAAGAGCGCCGCCGTCGCATCGGGCCGCTTGTAGTACCCGGGCGTGACCGACGTACCGCGGAGCAGGAGTTCGCCGACATGACGCTCGGGCACCTCCTCGCGCGTGCTCGGGATCGACCACCTTCATCTCGAGACCCGGGACCGCCGTGCCGAGCAGCGGGAGTCGCCGTGCGCGTACCGCCAGGTCGTCGGGATCGTCGATCTCGATCGGCTTGGCGACGCGCTGGGTCTCCAGCACCTGCCGGTCGACCGTGTCGGTCACGAGCCCGCGACCGCGTGGCGGGAAGGCTCCGGCGATCGCGACTTCTGCCATGCCGAAGGCCGGGAAGATGCCACCAGCATCGAACCCGAACCGCTCGGCCTCGGCGACGAACGCGTCGACCGCCTTCGGATCGACCGGCTCGGCACCCGACAGCGCGAGCGTGAGTGACGACAGGTCGAGGTCGGTCTTGCGTTTGAGCGCACGGGTGGCGAGCACCCACGAGAAGTTGGGGCCGGCGGTCGCCGTGCCGCGATGGTCGGAGATCCACTCCATCCAGTTGCCCGGGTGAGCGAGGAAATCCTGCGGTGCGGCCTGGACGAGGTCGACCCCCTTGGTCATCGGCAACGCGAGAAAACCGACGAGTCCCATGTCGTGGTAGAGCGGAAGCCAGGAGACCATCACCTCACCCGGGCCGAGCTGCGCCGCCTCGCACGCCGCGTCGAGGTTGGCCGACAAGACGCGATCGGGGATCATCACACCCTTCGGTTCGCTCGTCGACCCGCTCGTGTACTGCAGGATCACGAGCCGGTCGGGATCATGCGGTGGGAGTTCGAGCGCATCACCGCTCGGCACGTTGGGCGAGCCGGGCATCACCGACTGCATCGGCTCGATGGGAGGGTCGCCTTCGACCGCGGTGTAGAAGGCGGCCAGCTGGTCGTCGATCAGCACGAGCTTGGCGTCGCCGTGACGAATGCGGGCTCGGGTCGACTCGATGAACACATCGAGCGAACCCATCCGCATCGGGAGCGGCAGCACCATCGACGCGAGCCCGGCGAGCCAGCAGCCGCGGACGATCGTCATCAGGTCGCGGCTGGTCGGGCCCAGCACGGCGATGTGGTCACCCGGCACGAGCCCTTTCGCCTGGAGCGCTGCGGCAACGGCACGAGCCTCGTCGTGGATCTGATCCCAGCCAACGTACACCGGCTCGCCGTCGGGCATCACCGAGTGGCCGACGAATCGGACTCCAGCACCCGAGCCCGCGGCTGCTTCGAGTCGTGCGATGGTCGAGTCGAACATGGCGATTCACGTTAGCCGTGGCGACCGTCCCGTCTCGGCGATCGGTCAGCCCCAGGCATCGACGACGCAGATCCGTGGTTCCCACGTCGTCACCGCCGACAGCGACGCGCTCGAGATGCGCTGCGACCGCGACACGCTCTCGAGCGCTGCACCGCCCAGCCGGACAGCCGGCGCCGGCACGCCTCGGAGCCGGCGGCGCCCCACCGACGCCGCCAGTGCACGGGAATGTGCGTCCCGACGGGCCGGATCGGGCTCGGCGACGTTGTAGATCCCCGGCGGCGCGTCGAGCGCCGCCACGACTGCTGCAGCGGCATCATCGACGTGCACGAACGAGATCCGCGCAGCTGAGCGACCGGTGAGTCCGAAGACACCGCGTCTCGCCATCGAGCGGTAGGTGCCGATGTGGGCGCTGTCGTCCGCGAAGAACATCGCGAACCGCAGCACCACCCCGCTGCCTCCCGAACGGGTGACGGCCTGCGCCGAGGTCTCGGCGCCGACGGTCGACACGTTCCCCGAGAAGTAGGTGCGTTCGACGCGCTCGTCGATCCATTCGTCGCCGCAGTCGAGGTACGGGAACGTGATCGACTCACCGATGTAGCGACGACCACACCCCGACACCGCTGCGGCGAGGTTGGCGGCCGCCTCGGTGCGAAGTCGATCGTTCATGTGCCAGGCACTCGGTCGCACTGCCCGCGCTCCGGTCGGAATGGCGGTGGCGAGGTTGACGACGACATCGAGATCGGCGACGACCTCGGCGACCGCCGTCGGGTCGAACAGATCGACCGTCGCCGTGCGCGCGCCTGCGGCCTCGGCCACACGCCTCGCGGCGCCGGTGCGGACATTCGCGGTGACCATGTACCCAGCGGCGACCAACGCCGGGACAACTCGCCGACCGAGCACACCCGTCGCACCAGCGACGAACACACGAGTGCTCACGCCGCCTCCGCGTCCAGTCGACCTGCGACACCCACGAGGCCCCCACCGATGAGCGCGAACAGCAGGAGACCACCGAGGCTGACCGCACGATCACCCCCGTCGAGCCCCTCGGTGTTGGCGAGGTGGTACACGGCATGAGGAACGCCCCACGCGAGCACCGCGAGGCCGGCCGCCGCCACGAGGGTGCGCGTCATCAGGACGAACGCTGCGATCAGCACCACGCACAACGCCAGATTGAGCGCGCCGACATCACGGATCAGGTGCTCGTTGTACGGGCCGTCGACCGACACCCAGGCCCGTCCGAGCCCCGGGAAGTCGTCATAGAACGAGCTCGGCGCAAACGATGCCCAGACACCGATCTGCCCCGACACCACGATGGTGTAGCCGAGCGCCACACGCACCCAACGTTCGAGAGTCATGCCTCGCAACGTAGCGAAGGGTGGTCTGACGGAACAGACCACTTCGGGACCACTTGTGCAGACCACTTCGAGGTACGGTCAGTTCGATGCTCGAACTGCAGCTCGACCTCGACGCAGCCCGCGGCCGTCGCGAGGCGCTCGAGCACGCGCTCCGAACGGCGATTCGTTCCGGACGGCTGAGCGCCCACGCCGTGTTGCCGTCATCGCGGGCGCTCGCCACCGACCTGGGCATCTCACGCTCGACCGTCGTCGCGGCGTTCGAGCAGTTGTCGGCCGAGGGGTATCTGGTCGCGCGACGCGGGAGCGCAACCGCTGTCGCCGATGTTCGCCCCGAACAGCCGCCCGAGGATGAACCGAATCTGCTCGGGCCCGGGTTCGATCACGACTTCCGTCCGGGCGAGCCGGATCCGAGCGCGTTCCCGCGTGCGGCGTGGCAGCGGTCGATGCGCCACGTCCTCGCCCACGCACACGACGCCGACTTCGGGTATCCCGACCCGCGCGGCGTCGAACCACTCCGTGCGGTCCTCGCGGGATATCTCGCCCGTACCCGAACCGTCGACGCCGCGACCGCGGCGGTCCGGATCTATGGCGGGTTCGGCTCGGCACTCGGATTCATCGGGGAGGCCCTGCTGCGCTGTGGCGTCGATCTCGTCGCCACCGAGGACCCGTGTCTCCCGTTCCACCCCCACCTCCTCCGCTTGGTCGGGATGGGCACCACACCCGTCGCTGTCGATGCCGACGGGATCGACATCGCTGAACTCCGCGCCACGGGCGCTCGGGCCGTCCTCGTCACTCCGGCACATCAGTACCCGACCGGCATCACCATGTCACCCGCGCGACGGGCCGACCTCGTCGCCTGGGCGCGCGACGTGGACGGTTGGATCATCGAAGACGACTACGACGGGGAATTCCGCTACGACCGGCGGCCGATCGGCGCACTCCAGGGGCTCGACCCCGGCTGCGTCATCTACGCCGGCACGGCGAGCAAGTCGCTCGGCCCGGCGCTGCGCATGTCGTGGTTGGTCGTACCCGAGCCGCTGCGCGACCACCTGCTGCGCGTCACGCATCTGCGCGCCGGCGTGTCCGCGATCGACCAATTGGCACTCGCCGAGTTCATCAGTCGTGGCGAACTCGACCGTCAGGTCCGGCTCATGCGCCGGCGCTACCGACGTCGCCGCGACCGCCTCGTCGACATGCTGTCGAACGAGGCGCCGTGGCTGGAGGTGCCCAGCACCTCGGCAGGCCTCCACTTGATGGCGACGATCACCGACTCGGATCTCGATGAGGGGACGATCCTCGCAGCTGCATCACGAGCCTCCGTCGGGCTCGCCGGACTCAGGACCGATCACCGCACCGCTGCGGTCCCGCCCGGCTTCGCGATCGGGTTCAGCCGTCCTTCCGAGCACCACTTCCCGGCGGCCCTCGAACACCTCGCTTCACTGCTCGGTTCGTCGCACTGAGTCACAGACGCGCTGGACACTCTGCGCAATTCCGAGAACGCGGCCGGCGCTCACGCCTACTGTTCCGGCCATGCTCATTCGCCGTCCCAGCATCGCCATCGCCATCGCTCTCGTCGCCTCGCTCGGACTCGCCTCCTGCGGTGGATCGGACGACGGCTCGTCCGATGACCCGGCCGCACCCGAGGAAACGGGAAACGAGCCGAGCGACAGCGGAGAGCCGACCGGCGACGACGACGACCCCGCACCCGAACCCGACGAGACCGAGTCGGATCCGGACGGAGGGTCCGGCTCCTCCTCGTTGTCGGTGACCGCGACGATTCCTGTGGCCGGTGGCCTCGGCGAGACCATCGCCCTCTCCCCCGACGGCTCGCGGCTCGCTCACTTCGAGGGCGGCCTCGAGGCGCCGATCACCGTCTACGACACCGCAACCGGCGACGTGGTCGCGACGGGCAACACCTCTGGCCAGGGTCTAGGGCTGCTGTTCACCGCCGACGACCAACTCGTCAGCTGGGACCCGGGTCCGTTGAGCGACACCGCTCCCGCCATCTTCGTCGTCGACGCAACGACGCTCGAGGTGCAGCCCCCGATCACGCCGACCTACCCGACCGGCGAGGCCAACTGCGGCGCGCTGAGCGGTTTCCCGTTCGACGCCGGCCAGAACGCTGCCTTTGCGATCCAAGGCACCGACGGCGGCTCGATGGTGTGCCGGCTCGACCTGGCGACGAACGAGGTCCGCACCACGATCGTGCCGACCACCGGGCCGATCGCCGGACTGCTGCTCTCAGCCGACGGGAACCAGTTGTTCGTCAACGACGGCGGTGCGCTGACCACCCAACCGGCCACCGTCTTCGTGCTCGACTCGACCACCCTCGACCAGGTCGACACCCTCGGGCTCTCCGGCTCCGCGTTCGCCGTGTCCACCGGCGGACTCGTGGTGCCCGTCGACAACTTCTCCGACCAACTCCTCGACACAGGGACTGCGCTGCCTGCGAAAGTCGTCGGGGCGGTCGGCCCCTACCTCCTCGGCGACCAGGGCGGTGAGTTCGTCGTGATGAACGGCAGCGACGGCACGATCATCGGTTCGGTCGGCGCCGGATTCCCGATCGAAGCCAGGTCCACGACCGACGGCGGCGTGCTCGCCATCCGCACCCCTGACGCCATCTCGGTCATCCAGTTCTGACTTCTGCGGTCGACGCCACCGGATCGATCACTGGCTCCCGTCGAGTCGATCCGGGAGGTGGTGGGTGCGACCACCGCGAACCTTCACCTCCGGCGGGTCGCAGACCCAGCATCCGTACTCGACGTGGATCCCCTGCACCGACATCTGCGTGCCACGTGACTTCTCGAGGATCACCTGCGGTATGTGGTACAGGTCGTCGCCACCACACTTCGGACACGTCGGCCGCGGGTCGTGCTCCCAGGTGATCGTGCATGCCGCGCAGGTCAACTCGATCCGCCCGTCGTCGAGCGGACGCCCACGCAACGACTCGTCCGACTCGCATCGCGGGCAGATGATCTCCAGTGCCACGCTCGCCACACTACGGCTGCCACGATGGCCCCCATGCCCGCGTACCGCACCGTCGCCGACGCCCATCTCGGATCGAACGATTTCTGGCTGAAGTCGCTCGACGAACGCGACGAGGCCTTCGCCGCGATGCGCCACGAATCGAAGCACGGCGCGGGCATGTGCTTCCACGAGGAGATCTCGGTGATCGAGGGAGGCATCCGCGGCCCCGGCTTCTGGTCGGCGGTGACGTACGACGACATCAAGGAGGTCAACCGGAAAGCCGAGCTGTTCTCCTCTGCAGCGGGGATCACGCTCGGCGAACAGCCGCCCGAGACACTCGAGTTCTTCGGGTCGATGATCGTCATGGACAACCCGCGCCATGCGAAGTTCCGGATGCTCGTCCAGAAGGGCTTCACCCCCAAGACCGTCGCCGCGATCGAGGACTCGGTGCGGGTACGGGCCAAGCAGTTGGTTGCTGCCGCGAAGGAGAAGAAGGCTGCCGGTGGCGCGATCGACTTCGTCGAGTCGTTCGCCGCTCCCCTGCCGCTGCAGATCATCTGCGACATGCTCGGTGTCCCCGAGGCGGACGAGCAGCAGATCTTCGACTGGACGAACATCATCCTCGGCGCCGGCGACCCCGACTTCGCGATGGATCTCGACGGCCTCATCATGGGTGCCGCGGGCATGTTCGACTACGCCCAGCAACTCGGCGAGAGCCGACTCTCGACCCCGACCGACGACATCGCCTCGATCCTCATGCACGCGGAGGTCGACGGGCAACGCCTCACGTCGGCCGAGTTCGGTTCGTTCTTCATCCTGCTCGCCGTCGCCGGCAACGAGACGACGCGCAACGCGATCTCGTGGGGGATGCACCAGCTCACCCACCACCCCGACCAACGCGAGCTGCTCCGCAACAATTTCGACGACAAGGCCCTCACCGCTGCCGACGAGATCGTCCGATGGTCGTCGCCGGTGATCCACATGCGGCGAACCGCCAACGAAGATGTCGAGATCGGCAACACGAAGATCGCCGCCGGCGAGAAGGTCGTGATGTGGTACTGGTCGGGCAACCGTGACGAGGACTACTACCCCGACGGTCACCGCTTCGACATCACCCGCCCGAACACGAAGGACATGCAGGGCTACGGGGCGGGCGGCCCCCACTTCTGCCTCGGGGCGAACCTCGCTCGCCGCGAGATCCAGGTGATGTACGACGAGATCTTCCGTGAGCTCCCCGATCTCGAGATCACCGGCGAACCCGACCGCCTCGTGTCGGGGTTCATCAACGGCATCAAACGGATGCCGTGCGACTTCAGCGTCTGATCACAGGCAGGTACGCACCGCATCGTTGAGCCGGATCGTCCGTGGGTCGCCGGCGATCCCCCCGAGCATCTGGTTCATGACGTACCCGTAGCCGATGCCGGTGTCAGGGTCGGCCTGGCCGAGCGACCCGCCGGCGCCGGCGTGCCCGAAAGCGTTCGGGCCGAGCAGCGGGACCGTGTCGTTGTCGAGCATGAACCCCATCCCGAAGCGGGTTTCGGCGACCAGCGCAGCATCCGGCCCGCGGACCGCCTCGGCCGACGCGGCGCGCATCACCTCCGAGGACAGGAGTCGGACCCCGTGGACGTCGCTCACGGTCGCGGCGTACATCTTCGCCAGGCTGGATGCGTTGGTGATCCCGTTCACCGCCGGCATCTCGGCGGCGTGGATCGCCCGGGTGTTGAAGGGGTTCTGACCAGCCCCGAGCGCCATCAGCGACCCGTTCATCGTCAATGCCTTGAACCCGATCGTGCCGGGTCCCATCATCCGCATCAACCTGACCAACTGGGCCGGATCGGACGGTGGCGGTGCCGAGGCGAGCGTGCTGACACGCGTCTCCTCCGACTCGGGGAGCCCGATCCAGAAATCGAGCCCGAGCGGAGCGGCGACCTCATCGGCGAGGTAGGTCCCGATCGTGCGCCCGTCGATCCGTCGGACGAGTTCACCGGCGAGCCAGCCGTAGGTGAGCGTGTGGTATCCATGCATCGCTCCCGGATCCCACACCGGAGCCTGCGCAGCGAGCGCCTCCACGACCGGGCCGCCGGCGACCAGGTCGTCGAGCGACAGGGCCCGGTCGACATACGGGAGCCCTGCCTGATGGCTCATCAGCTGGCGGACGGTCACATGCTCCTTGCCAGCCGCCGCGAACTCGGGCCAATGCGACGCAACGGTGTCGTCGTACGACAACGCGCCCGCATCGGCGAGTCGCGCCACGCAGATTGCCGCGGCGCCCTTGGTGGTCGAGAAGACGAGCTGCAGCGTGGTGTCGTCCCAGGTGCGACCGGTGGCCTTGTCGGCGATGCCGCCCCACACGTCGACCTGCACCACACCGTCGGCGTAGAGCGCAAATCCTGCGCCGAGTTCTGGGAACTCGTCGAAGTTGCTGCGGAACGCGTCCGCCACGCTCTCGAATCCCTGTGCGACCGCCCCGTTGATCTTCACCACGCATCGAAGCTATCGAGCGCCTCCGATTTGCCGGGGCCGGGACCGAGCAAATCACTCTCGTTCGGGCCGGGCGCAGGGTCATAGGCTGGGGCGCTGCTATGAGCGACGACGAACCGACCACCCAGAGCACTCCGGATACTCCGGCACATCGCTACACGTCCGAGCTCGCGCAAGGCATCGAGGTGGGCTGGCAGGACCGCTGGGAACAGCACGGCGTGTTCGAGACCCCGAACCCGGCCGGACCATTGGGCGATCCCGACCTCGTCGCGCAACGCGGCGAGAAGTTGTTCGTCCAGGACATGTTCCCGTACCCGTCCGGCGTCGGCCTGCACGTCGGTCACCCGCTCGGATACATCGGCACCGACGTGTTCTCCCGCTACAAGCGGATGACGGGCCACAACGTCTTGTACACGATGGGATTCGACGCGTTCGGTCTGCCTGCCGAGCAGTACGCGGTCCAAACCGGCACCCACCCGGCCGTCACGACCGACGCCAACATCGCCAACATGCGCCGTCAGCTGCGACGGCTGGGGCTGAGCCACGACATCCGTCGATCGATCTCGACGACCGACCCCGACTACTACCGCTGGACCCAGTGGATCTTCAGCCAGATCTTCAACGCCTGGTACGACGACGAGCTGCAGAAGGCGCGACCGATCGACGAGCTGACTGCCGAGTTCGAGTCGGGCGCACGCCTCACCGACGACGGCCGAGCGTGGTCGGAGTTGGAGACCGACGAGCGCTGCGCGGTGATCGACGGACATCGACTGGCGTACGTGAGCGAGGCACCGGTCAACTGGTGTCCGGGTCTCGGGACCGTCGTGGCGAACGAGGAGGTCACCGCCGACGGTCGCTCCGACCGCGGCAATTTCCCGGTCTTCAAGCGCAACATGCGCCAGTGGATGATGCGGATCACCGCGTATGCCGACCGCCTGATCGACGACCTCGACCTGCTCGACTGGACCGACGCGATCAAGGCGATGCAGCGCAACTGGATCGGCCGCAGCCACGGCGCGAAGGTCGACTTCGCATCCGATGCGGGTCCGATCACGGTCTTCACCACGCGACCCGACACCCTTTTCGGCGCCTCGTTCATGGTGCTCTCCCCCGAGCACCCCTTCGTCGACGAGCTGGCCGACCCGGCCAAGGCCGACGAGATCGCCGCGTACCGCGAGCAGGCCGCCGGCAAGAAGGACTTCGAACTCCAGGACGACACCCGCGAGAAGACCGGCGTGTTCACGGGCGCGTACGCGATCAACCCGATCAACGGCGAACAACTGCCGATCTGGATCGCCGACTACGTCCTGATGGGTTACGGCACCGGCGCGATCATGGCCGTCCCGTGTGGCGACGAACGCGACTTCGAGTTCGCGCGCAAGTTCGGGCTGCCGATCCCAGCGATCCAACAACCGCCGGACAGCTGGTTCGAGGAGCACGGCATCGAGCCGAGCCTCGACACGTCGACGTGGCCGACGGCCTACATCGGTGACGCACCGTACGTGCAGTCGTCGGGCACCGTGGACGGCACGCAGCCACTCGATCTGAACGGCGTCGACAACAAAGTGGACGGCATCGCGATGACCAACGCCTGGCTCGAGGCCCACGGCGCCGGCGAGGCAACGATCAACTACAAGCTGCGCGACTGGCTGTTCAGCCGCCAGCGCTACTGGGGCGAGCCGTTCCCGATCGTGTACGACGACGAGGGTCGCCCGCACACGGTCCCCGATTCGCTGCTGCCCGTCGAACTGCCCGAGACCGACCAGTTCTCGCCGCGCACGTTCGACCCCGACGACGAATTCTCGAATCCCGAGAGCCCGTTGGATCGATTGCAGGACTGGGTGAACGTCGAACTCGACCTCGGCGACGGCCGCGGCGTCCGGACGTACCGCCGCGACACCAACGTCATGCCGCAATGGGCCGGGTCGTGCTGGTACCAGCTCCGCTACATCGACCCGACCTACGACGAGGCGTTCGTCCACCCCGACAACGAGCACTACTGGATGGGTCCGCGCACCGACATCCGCCCCGACCACCCAGGTGGCATCGACCTGTACGTCGGCGGTGTCGAGCACGCCGTGCTGCACCTGCTGTACGCCCGCTTCTGGCACAAGGTGCTCTTCGACCTGGGTCACTTGAGCTCGGTCGAGCCGTACGCCCGTCTGTACAACCAGGGTTACATCCAGGCCGCTGCGTTCAAGGACGAACGCGAGATCTACGTCGAGGCAACAGAGGTCGACGGGGACGAGCAGACCGGCTTCACCTTCCACGGCGAGCCCGTCACCCGCGAGTGGGGCAAGATGGGCAAGAGCCTGAAGAACGCCGTCTCCCCCGACGAGATGTACGAGCAGTACGGCGCCGACACGCTCCGCCTCTACGAGATGGCGATGGGCCCGCTCGATGCGTCACGCCCATGGGCGACCCGCGACGTGGTCGGCCAGTACCGGTTCCTCCAGCGGCTCTGGCGCAACATGGTCGACGAGGACACGGGCGCGTGCACGGTCGTCGATGCTCCGGCCGACGACGAGACCCGCCGGCTGCTCCACAAGACGATCGACACGGTCCGCACCGAGATGGATGCGCTGCGGTTCAACACCGCAATCGCCAAGTTGATCGAACTCAACAACCACGTGACGAAGCTCGACGCGATGCCGCGCGAGATCGCGGAGCCAATGGTCGTGATGCTCGCTCCGCTCGTGCCGCACATCGCCGAGGAGTTGTGGACCAAGCTCGGACGTTCCGACTCGACCGGCGGGACGATCACCTACGTCGAATTTCCCGCGGCCGATCCGGAGCTCCTCGTCGACGACACCATCGAGGTGCCGATCCAGGTCAACGGCAGGGTGCGGAGTCGCATCACGGTTGCCGCTGATACCGGCAAGGACGATCTCGAAGCTGCCGCGCTCGCCGACGACAAGATCGTTGCGGCACTCGACGGCGGATCACCGAAGAAGGTCATCGTCGTGCCCGGACGGATGGTGAACGTCGTCCTCTGACCGCTGCCGCGTCTCGGGCGGAGCTCCACGCGTTGCTCAGAGGTCGTCGTCGACGGTCCAACGCCAGTCGGCATCGTCGGCAACGAGTTCGTCGCCCGGAAGCTCGGCCTCGATCTCGGAGACGCGTGCACCGACGATCGCAACGACGGCCCCGACCGGAAGCGCGATCAGGCCGACCACGCCCGTTCGCAACGCCAACGTGGAGGCGACCTCGACATCGCCGTCGTCGACGATGGCGACCACCACCGACACGAACTGGGCGAGGCATGCCGCCGCAGCGACCGCGCTCGCCGCCACAGCGCGCGTCACGGCAGCAGCGACCACGACGAGTGGAGCGAGCAACATGAACCCGGTCGCTGCGACGAACGACGCCGACCACGTCGGATCGTCGCGCAGTGCGCCGACCACCACGTTCACCACGAGCACGAGCCCGACACCCGCCAGGCCACGAGCCCACATCGACGTCGGTCGTGACTCGACCCCGGGGAGCGGCGACGCGAGATAGACGAACCAACGCACGATCATGACGACGCCGAGGAACGCGGCCCCCAACCCGACCGGAACGCCGGCATCGGTGAAGGGCGAGGCCGCATCGAAGAACAACGCACCCGCCAGCGAGCCGGACAGCGCAACTGCCGGCACGAGGATTCCCGTGGCGACCGCAGCGAGCAGCGTCGACCGCCGGACCAGCGCCAGCACGGCGACGACAACGGCCACGAGGGGACCGACGAGCACGTACACCCGCAGTGGAGCATCTCGGGTGCGGAGGAACGCGTTCGGGAGGTCGATCAGCGGCACGAACGACGACGCGACGAGCACCCCCGCCACCACGACCGCCCACGCCGCGTCCAACACGGACGCGGAACGGATCAACCGTGTTCCGGCGGGCGCGGCAGCGCCGGCGATCAGAGCGTCCTCGGCCATTGCCCGTTATTGAACCATGCTCGGCTCACTCCGTGCGGTCGGATGATCCGATGCTCAGTGTTCGGTGCGCACCTTGCCGACCGAGGCCTTGTCACGTCGTCCCGGCGGAACACCGATCCGAGCCACCTCGTCGTGGTCGCCAGTGGACGCAGCGATGTGGCGCGACGGGACCGACGCACGCTCCGACGGCGGCCGGATGAGCGGGGGGCCGTCAGCGACGGGCACGTTCGGGTGGACGCTCCCCGGTGAGCCGACCGGAGCGACCGGGCGCGACGGCGCTGCGGAGCCGACCACACTCGGCCGCCGGGGCGTGACCGACTGGTGCTCCTCGGCAGCGGCGGGAGCCGACGGCTTGGTGGCATCGGCCGGCTTGTCGTCCTTGCCGGCATAGGTGTCGGCGTAACGCTGGCCGGACAGCTGCGCGATCTCGAACATCACCGCGTCGGTGAAACGCCGCAACGTGCGCGGATCCTCCGGGTCACCGTACTCGTGTGCCCACATCGGGGCGCCGAAGCGAACGACGACTTGCTTGCGTGGCTTCATCAGGAACGTGTCGGGCGGTTGCACCTCGACGGTTCCCTCGTGACCCGTCGGGATGATCGGCGCATTGCAGCGCAGTGCGAGCCGGGCCGCACCGGTGCGGCCCTTGTGGAGGTTGCCACTCCGAGAGCGTGTGCCCTCTGGGTAGATCATGAACAGTCGCCCCTGTTCGAGGACCTCGGCGGCCGCATCGAGCGCCGCCTGGGCGGCGTCGCCACCGGACCGGTCGACCGGGATCATCCCCATCGCCGGGAACAGATGCTTGGTCTTCCAGCTGTCCATGTATTCGCCCTTGCCGATGGCCCACACGCGGCGAGGCAGCGCTGCTGGCACGAAGATCGAGTCACAGAACGACAGATGGTTCGGCGTGATGATCGCGGGACCGTCGGTCGGAACGTGGTCACGACCCTCGACGACGAAGTCCCACAGCCGCGGGGCGATCGAGCGGATCCCTCCGAACAGGTACTTGCTCAAACGGTCCGCACCGGGAAGGTCGGGAGCCGCCTCGAACGTGAAGTCGCCGGGCGCTCCCATCAACGCAGCTCCCGTCGGATCGCTTTGCCGTTCGGTGCGATCGGCAGTTCGTCGAGGAAATGGTAGTCGGTGGGTCGTTTGTACCGACTGAGCTGCTCGTCGCAATGACGCTCCAACTCCTCACGCGTCGCGGTGCCCGCAATGTGTGCCACAACGGTTTCGCCCGTCACCTCGTCGGCGGTTCCGGTGACGATCGCACCGCTCACACCGGGATGTTGCATCAGGACGTTCTCGACCTCGGCCGGATAGACGTTGAACCCGGACACGATGACGATGTCCTTGATCCGATCGACGAGGTAGAGGTAGCCGTCGTCGTCGAAGATGCCGACGTCACCGGTCCACAACCAGCCGTCCTCGGACAACACCGAATCGGTCGTCTCCTGATCGTCGAGGTAGCCGAGGAACACGCCGGGGCTCCGCACCACGATCTCCCCCTCGTCGCCGACATCGACCGGCGTGCCCGAGTCGTCGACCAGCGCGACATCGACACCGGGAAGCACGCGGCCCACCGACGTCGGGCGGACCGGCACGCCGCGGCCGAGGGTGACCACGGGCGATGTCTCGGTGAGCCCGTAGCCCTGGGCGATCTCGACCCCGAAGCGGCGCTTGACGCCCTCGAACAACCCGATCGGCAGCGCGGCCGCTCCGGACGCGGCGAACTGCACGCTGGCCAGTGCGTCGTCGGGGACGTCGGCATCGAGCCACCGCTGCCACATCGGCGGCGCGCCGGTCAGCATCGTCACCCCGTGCTCGCGCACGAGTCGCAGACTCTCCTCGGCATCGAAACGCTGCTGGAGCACGATCGCCGCTCCGGCTTCGAGCGATGCCAACAACACGACGTTGAGGCCGAAGATGTGCGTGAACGGCAGCACGCCGAGCGTGACGTTGTCGGGCGTGAGCGGCGGCTCGACCCGGTGCAGCGCTTCGTGGATCCAGCTCAGGTTGTGGTGGCTGAGCACCGCCACCTTGGCTGCTCCCGACACCCCGCTCGTCGCCATGTAGAACGCTGGCGCATCATCGGGGCGGTCGATGATCACCGGTGCCGATGGCGCCTCGCCCGACGCCTGTGCGGCGGCGGCGTGCGCCGACATCTCGATGAGGTCGACGGTCGGTGTGCCCACCGCCGGGTCACCGAGATGAAGTCGGCCGGCGTGGCCGACCAGCAGCATCGTCGGGTCGGCGACGGCGAGCTTCCGCGCGAGCTCACTGGTCGGGCTGCCAGGGTTGAGCGGCATCACGATGCCACCCAGACCCAGGATCGCCAGCGTCGACACGACGAATGCGCTGTCGTTGCCGGTCGCCAGCGCGACGGGCGAATCGACGCCGACGCCGCGTTCAGCGAGGTCGACCTGCATTGCTGCGACCCGGCCCCTCAACGTCCCGAAGTCGATCCGGTCGTCGCCGTCGATCAGTGCGATCTGATCGTCGGCGTGATCACCGATCACCCCTGCGAGATTCATCTGTCCCCCTCGATTCCCCCGGATCGAACGTCGACCCGGCTGGCCCCAGTATGACACGGCGCAGTGTCGCCGGGTCGAGGAGGGTGGGTACCATGCTCATTCCGGTCATCGAAGGAGCCCCCGTGACAACAGCAGCCATCTTCGATCTCGATCGCACGCTGATCGCCGCATCCACGACACCGATCTTCATGCGGCACCTGGCCGACGAGGGCATCTCCACCGATTCGTCGCTGCCCTTCGTCGACCCACTCGTCGGCGCAGCAAGCCGGGCGCTCAAGACCGTGTTCGACGTGGTCGGCGAGTCCCGCCTGCTGATGCAGCCGGCCAAGCTCGCCGTGCGGGCCGCAGCGGGCTGGTCGTTGACCGACGTCGAGGCAGCGTCGGAGGCTGCCGCCGCGGAGATCGCCGACAAGATCCTGCCGTTCGCGAAGTTGCTGATCGCCGACCACCGGGCTGCAGGTGACCTCCTGGTGCTCGCATCGACCTCGCCGCTGGCGTTCACCGCTCCGCTCGCCCGCAGGCTGGGCTTCGACGGCGTGATCGGCACCGCCTGGAAAGACGACGGCGATGCCTACACGGGTGAGATCGACGGAGCATTCGTCTGGGGCCCCGACAAGGCGCACGCCGTCGAGGAGTGGGCGAACGAGCACGGTGTGCGCCTCGACAGGAGCACGGCGTACAGCGACAGCTACTACGACGCACCGCTCCTCGACCTCGTCGGCCATCCGGTGGCTGTCAACCCCGATGTGCGACTCGCCGCGTTGGCGACGATCAAGGGGTGGCCGGTCCGCCACTTCGACAAGAGCGAGGGAGTGATCAAGGTCGCCGGCCGGGAGATCCAGGAGTGGGCGCGCCCATTGATGCGCCCCGAACTCGTCGCGCCCTACGCCGACATCGTGTTCATCGACGACGACAAGATCCCTGCCGAGGGACCCGCTCTCGTGGTGTTCAATCACCGCTCGTACTTCGACCCGACGGTGATGGGGCTCCTGATCGCCCGAGCCGGACGCAACATCCGGGGTCTCGGCAAGAAGGAAGTCTTCGACGTTCCCATCGTCGGGCGCCTGCTCGAGGGTCTCGGCGGGGTTCGCGTGGAACGGGCTTCGGGCTCGGACGAGCCGCTGATCGCTGCCGCACGTGCGTTGCAGGGCGGCGAACTCGTGATGCTCGCGCCGGAGGGAACCATCCCGCGCGGTCCTGCGTTCTTCGAGCCCGAACTCAAGGGTCGCTGGGGCGCCGCAAAGCTCGCGGCCGACACCCGCGTTCCCGTCATCCCCGTCGGATTGTGGGGAACCGAGCAGGTCTGGCCCCGAAACCAACGGCTCCCGAACATGAACCCACTCGCCCGGCCGGTCGTCACGGCCGTGGTCGGCGATCCCGTTGCGCTGAAGTACCGCAGCCCGGATGCCGACACCAAGCGCATCATGGCGGCCCTCTCCGCGCTGCTCCCCGCCGAGGCCCGCACCCGTCGCGCCCCGACCGACGAGGAGCTGCTGCGCACGTTCCCGCCCGGTTACTCCGGCGACCCGCGAGCCGAGGCGACCCGTCGACCCGGCACCGACACCTGACGACCGTGCGCGACGACGATCCCCAACCCGACGACCCACAACACGACGACCGCTGACGGAGACATCATGGCCGGACCACGCATCAACGAATCCGCAGCACGAATGAGCGAGCACGAAGCGCTCATGTGGAACATCGAAAAGGACCCGTGGCTCAACCCGAGCGGCGCGTCCGTCGTGCTCCTCGACCGCCCGCTCGACATGGAGCAGTTCCGTCAGACGCTGCGTGCCGGCATCGCCCGCACCCCGCGTCTCTACCAGCGCGTGGTGCCCGGGTTCGCCCGGTTGTCCACGCCGGCATGGGTCCCCGACGCGGAGTTCGATCTCGACGCCCACGTCCGCGAGATCATGCTGCCCGCTCCCGGATCGATGCGCCAGCTCCTCGATCTCGCGACACAGCTCTATGCAGAGCCGCTCGATCGAACGCGACCGCTGTGGCGTTTCGTGGTGATCGGTGGCCTCGAGGGCGGGCGCGCCGCGATCTGGACGATCATCCACCATTCGGTGAGCGACGGGATCGGTCAGCTCCGGATGGCGGAGCTGTACCAGCAGATCAGCCGAGACGAGGAGCCTCCCGCCGACGTCGACCTCGACGCGGTGGTGGCCGCGGCCGTCGCCGCTGGCGGCGCCAAGGAGGTCGGAGGCGACCTCGCCACCAATGCGGTGTCGAGCATCCGGGCATCGGCCTCCCATCTGGCACGCCGCCAGTTCGGCATCGGTCGACGCATGCTCGGTGAAGTGGCGATGTGGCCCGCCGATCCGAGCCGCATCGGCAACACGGTCGGCACCGCCGTCGAGACCGTGCGCGGCGCAGCGACGCAGCTTCGACCGAGCGACGAAGAGGCGTCCTCCGGCTCCCCGCTGTGGTCCGGGCGCTCCCGGCACCGACAGTTCGAGTGGGTCCGGCTGCACGTCGACGACCTCAAGCGGATCGGCCGACTCGGAGGCGGCACCGTCAACGACGCATTCCTCACCGGCCTGGCTGAGGCAGGACATCGTTACCACCTCGAGCGAGGGATCCACCTGACCACGTTGAACTCGAGCTTCGTGCTGAGCACCCGCACCGACGGCAAGGCGGGCGGCAACGCGTTCACGCCCGTTCCCGTCAAGCTGCCCGCCGGGCCGATGACACCTGCCGAACGTGTCGTCGCAGTGGTCGCCGCCGTCGAGGACGCCAAGCACGACGCGCAGCGCACGGGCGGGATGACCGGACTGTCCGGAGTGGCGAACCTGCTCCCGACCTCGGTCGTGACGTCGACGGCGCGGGCTGCGGCGAGTCGCATCGACTTCGCCACCTCGAACCTGCGCGGTGCACCGTTCCCGATCTTCGTGTCGGGGTCCGAGGTGCTGGCCACGATTCCGATGGGTCCCGTGGCAGGGACCGGCGCAAACATCACCGCGCTGTCCATGAACGGCGAGTTCGACATCGGCATCTTCGCCGACCCCGCGGCCATCACCGACCCGGAATCGTTCCGCAACGACGTCGAAGCATCATTCGCCGACCTGCTGGCCGCCTGCGACTGAGCCGACGCAACACCCTTCCAACTACGCCTGGCGCGGCACCTCGTTCGGCGACGATGCACCCTCGACGACGGCCAGGACGTTGTCGAGCGTCGTCTCGGCAATGGCCCACAACGCCTCGCGGGTGAGGAACGCCTGATGCGCGGTGATCAGCACGTTGGGAAACGTGAGCAGTCGCGCGAACACGTCATCGTCGATGATCTCGTCACTGCGGTCCTCGAAGAACAGGTCGCCCTCCTCCTCGTACACGTCGAGGGCGAGCGATCCGACCCTCCCCGACTTCAATCCGGCCAGCACGGCCGCGGTGTCGATCAACGCGCCGCGTCCGGTATTGACCAGCATCGCCCCCTTCCGCATCCGCTCGACGGCCGCGGCGTCGATGAGGTGATGGGACTCCTCGGTCAGCGGGCAGTTGAGCGTGACGATGTGCGCTCGGGACAGGGCCTCGTCGAGTCCGACGTAACGCACTCCGAGTTCGAGGAGGTGATCGTCCTCGAACGGGTCGACGGCGATCACGTCACAGCGCAGGTGCCAGAGCAGCCGCGCCACGATCACGCCGATCCTGCCGGTCCCGATCACCGCCGCGGTCTTGCCCGCCATGTCGAACCCGACGAGGCCGTCGAGCGCGAAGTTCCCGTCACGGACACGATTGTGGGCCCGATGGATCTGCCGATTGAGCGTGAGCATGAGCGCGAGCGTGTGCTCGGCAACCGCATTGGGCGAGTATGACGGCACCCGCACGACCGTCATGTGGAGCCGATGGGCCGCCTTGATGTCGACGTTGTTGAATCCAGCGCATCGCAGGGCGACGATCTTCGTCCCGCCGGCAGCGAGCGCCTCGAGCACGGATTCGGAGAGATCGTCGTTGACGAAGGCACACACGGCCGCCGCACCCTTGGCAAGGCTCACCGTGTGGATGTCGAGCCGGGTGTCGAGGAACTCGATGTCGACGGCTCGCCCCGCTCCTGCCGCCTCGAAACCACGGCGGTCGTATGGCTTCGTCGAGAACATCACGAGACGCGTCATCCGGTGATCGTCCCCCATCGTCGACGCTCACCGCAACCGCAACTCGACCCCCGTGGAGACCTGGCGGGACGTTCGACCCTTGCGAACGACGCCCGGACCGACTCTGATGGGACCATGACAAACGAATTCGGCATGGACATCCTGACCGTCGACGAGTGCTGGGAGCTCCTGCGAGCGGCCACGGTCGGGCGCCTCGCCGTCGACGTCGGTGGTCGCCCCGACATCTACCCGATCAACTTCGTCATCGACGAAGGCACCATCGTGTTCCGGACCGGTGCGGGCACGAAACTTGCCGCTGCGGCACTCATGCACCACGTGGCATTCGAGATCGACGGTTACCACCCGACCGACCGGACCGCATGGAGCGTCGTCATCAAGGGCTGGGCCGATCAGGTCGAGCGGATGGACGACGTGTTCGACGCCGAGGAACTCCCGCTGTACCCGTGGGCGGCTCATCCGAAGCCGAACTTCGTCAAGATCACCCCGCACGAGATCACCGGACGCAGGTTCCACGTGGTCGATGACGTCGCGCCCGATTCGTCGATCGGGTGGGATCCGGTCGAAGCGGCACCCGACGCCGCCGCACCTGCGCCCGGCGTCGAGTACCACCCGGGTCAGCCGTACATGCGGCCGGGCTGATCGGGCCGTCTCGCCGGCGTCAGCTCGGGACGATGGCGACGGGGCACGGGCACTCGTGGAGCATCCACGTCGTCACCGATCCCAGCACGGCTCGTCCCACACCACCCAGACCCCGCGGTCCGAGGACGACCAGATCGGCCTCGGACATCGCTTCGCTCAACGCCTGCCGCGGTCCGTGCAACACGACGTCTCGGTCGGCACGACCACCGGGGTCCACCTCGTCGACGGCCGCTCGAATCCGGGTTTCGGCCGACTCCACGTACTCGGGATGGCGCTCGACCACGAGTTCGGGCGCCAACCACGGGATCACGTCGATCGCGATCAACGCCGACACGGACGCCGAGGCAGGCGCACATCGGATCGCCCAGCGCAGCGCAGCCTGCGCGTGATCACTGCCGTCGAAGCCCACAACGATCCTGCGACACGGGCGGTGTTCCCATCCCTCGGGCACGATCACGACGGGGCCGTTCGCGTGCGTGGCGAGATCGCGGCTCACCGACCCGACCACGCGGTGCCGGAACTCGCTGATCCCACGACGGCCCACGACCACGACCTGATCAGGACCGGTGAGCGCGAGCAGCGCGTCGGACGGGTGTCCTTCGACGACGAGCAGGTCGGCGACCGCTTCGCGTGCACCGACGAGGTCGATCGTCTCGGCGGCAGCGACTTCCGCCGTGGCCCGGAGGCCCATCCGGTCGACGTCGGCGACTCGGCGACCCGCGAGCGCGAAGATCGGAAGCGGAACGTGCCATGCACACACCGGGACGACATCGTCGCCCGTGTCACCCGCCATCGAGAGCGCCCAACGCAGCGCCGCCGCTGCGTCGTGAGATCCGTCGACGCCGACCAGCCACCGCGATGCGGGTGTCGACTCGGACATCTCGCCAGCCGTCTCGGTCGTGTCGCTCATGCCTCGCAACTTACTGATCACTCCCCGACCTCGGACACCGTCGAAGGTCCCGTTCGGCAGCCGTTCCGCCTCGCCGGGATTCGAGAGCATGACTTTCGGCCCTACAAGAATGTGACCCATGCGACGCCAAGTAGCACCATGAGTGACGTGACACCGTCTTCGACCTCGGCCGGCAGTGCCGTGGCCGGACACCCGTCCGGCATCTGGGTGCTCGGATCCGACGGTTCCGACTGTGCGCGCCACGCCGCGTTGTGGGCCGTCGAGCACGCGCCCGGTCGTGCCGAAAAGATCAAGATTGCCACCGTCTGGAACATCCCCACGGTGCCGTCGCTGGCCCCGATGGGCCCGTCGACTCCCACCTGGGACATCCGTGCAGTCGAGCACGCTGCGAGCGCGGAAGCCGAGGCCACCGCCGGCTACGTCCGCTCCGGGCTCCGGCCCGACCACGGCGGCGACGGCGCCGCTGAACAGGCGCCGATCCTCGTCGAGACCGACGTGCGCGAAGGACCCACGTCGTCGGTGTTGATCGACGCCGCTCACGAGGCCTCGTTGCTCGTCCTGGGCTCACGTGGACTCGGTGGGTTCAGTCGGCTCGTCCTCGGCTCGACGAGCACGCAGTGCGCCACCCATGCTCCCGTTCCGACGGCGATCGTGCCGCTCGAGGCACCCGTGCGGCTGGCGCGACGGCTGGTGGTCGCGTTCGATGGCTCCGACAATTCGATGACCGCCTTGCGCTGGGCGATCCGGTTCGCCGACCCCGAGGCCGTGATCGACTGCGTCATGGTGTGGGACGTCACGCCGATCGTCGTCGGCGCCGACCAGTTCTTCTTCCCCGAGGCGAGCGATCTCGCTCGCGAACGATTCGAACACCTCGTCGACCAGGTGGTCGCCTCGATGGCCGAAGAGCAGCCGGGCCTCGATCTCCCGAGCGTCGAGCGACACTTCATCGAAGGACGGCCTCGTACCGAACTCCAACGCGTGGCCGACGATGCCGACCTCCTCGTGATGGGCGCCCGCGGTCACGGTGCGATCGGCTCTGCGATCCTCGGGTCGGTGTCGACCTGGTTGCTCCACCAAGTGCAGCGCCCGATGGTGGTCGTGCCGCACCCGATCGAAGCAGATGTTGTGCAGGAGCGCTCCTGACCGGCAACACTGTCGGAATGATCCGGGTCTTTCTCCTCGACGACCACGAAGTCGTCCGCCACGGTGTGACCGCGGCGCTCGACGCACAAGACGACATGACCGTCGTCGGTGAGGCCGGAACCGCCGAGTCCGCGCTCGAGGTCGTCCGCGAATGTCGACCCGATGTTGCAGTCCTCGACGTACGGCTCGGCGACGGCAGCGGCATCGACGTCTGCCGGGAGATCCGCTCCGAGTTCGACGACGTGAAGTGTCTCATCCTCACGTCCTTCGAGAGCGATCGGGCGCTGGTCGACGCGGGCCTCGCCGGCGCGGCGGGGTTCGTCCTGAAGCAGATCCGCAGCACCGACCTGATCGAGGCGATCCGTCAGGTCCACGACGGTCGCCAGCTCCTCGACGACGCTGCGGTGCGGATCGCCATGCGGCGCCTCCGCAACAGCGAGGAGGGCCGGCTCGACGAACTCACGCCCCAGGAGTTGCGGATCTTCGACTACATCGGCGAGGGACTCACCAACCGTCAGATCGCCGAGGCGATGTACCTCGCGGAGAAGACGGTGAAGAACTACGTCTCGAATCTGCTGTCGAAACTCGGGATGTCACGACGCACCGAGGCTGCGGCGCTCGCGGCTCGACTCGAAGAGCGCAGCCATCACGACGACTGAGTCCTGACAGGGCTCAGCGCTTGGCGCCGGCGCTCAACGGCACCGCCCACGTGAGCCGGGTCCCGCTCGGCGCATTGGCCTCGATCGAGCACGATCCTCCGAGTTCGGCGGCACGCCACATCATGTTCGACAGCCCGCCCTGGGTCTTCGGACGCTGGGCGATCCCCACGCCGTTGTCCTCGACGACCAGCGACACCTCACCGCCGGCGCGGGTGATCGTCGCACGCGCTTCGGTCGCGTCGGCGTGGCGGGCCACGTTCGACAGCGACTCCGTCAACGTGGCAATCAGTTGGTCCGCGACGAACTCGGGCAGATCGTCGAGCGGACCAACGATCCGCAGTTCGGGGGTGAAGCCGAGGTGGCGAGACCGTTCGTCGATGATCGATGCGAGTTGGCTCGACAGCGTCTGGCGTTCGTCTGCATGACCGATCTCGAAGATCGCCTGGCGCAGTTGGCGGATCGTCTCGTCGAGATTGTCGGTCACCTCGACCAATCGATCGCGGACGTTGTACGCGTCGACGAGCCCGACGATCGCCTGAATCGACATGCCCGCGGCGAAGATGCGCTGGATGACCATGTCGTGGAGGTCGCGCCCGATGCGCTCACGGTCACGCAGCATGGCGAGGCGGGCCATGGTCTCCTGGCGTTCGGTGACATCGCGCACCGCAGCGATCGTCATCACCTCCCCACCGAGGTCGACCGGATTCAGGCTGATCTCGACGGGAAACCGCGACCCGTCTCGACGCTGCCCCTGCAACTGCAGCCCGGTGCCCATCGGTCGACGCGTCGGCTCCACGTCGTAGCCCGCCCGAACCGCAGCATGGTCATCGCGCACGTCGTCGGGAACCAGCAGTTCGACCGACGACCCGACGAGCGCCTCGTCCGACGCTCCGAACATCACGCTCGCGGCGTCGTTGGCCACGTGGATCACGCCCTCGGCGTCGACGAGCAACATGGCGTCCGGCGCCGCCGAGAGCAGCAACCCGGCAAGTTCGACATCGATGACGCGGCGCATGGCGCCCGACCCTAGGCCCGGGCATGCTGCCCGGCGAAGCCCGACCAACTCCGGATCGGCCGACCTCGGGCGCCCGCCGACCGTGCAGGCACCGTCGCAGCATCGCCGGACGATGTAAGTTCGAACCCAGTGGCGGACCACGACTACGACCTCGGGATCGACGGCATCGGACCCGGAACGCGCATCGGCGAGGGTGGCAGCGCGGTCGTCTTCCGAGCGCGCCAGGACGAGCTCGACCGTGACGTCGCCGTCAAGCTGTTGAGCGTCTCGGCCGACGACGACACTCGGCGGCGCTTCGATCGTGAGCGACGCCTGATGGGCCGCCTGTCGCAGCACGAGGGCATGGTCACGGTCTACGAGACCGGCTTCAACTCACGCGGGGAGCCGTACATCATGATGCCGCTGCTCGGTGGCTCGCTGGACGACGAGATCCGAGTCGAGCCGATGCGCTGGGATCGGGCCGCAGCCATCATCGCCGACGTGTGCCGGACGGTCGGCTTCGCCCACGATCAGGAGATCGTGCACCGCGACCTGAAGCCGGGCAACATCATGATGTCGACCAGCGGCCGTCCCCTCGTGGCCGATTTCGGTATCGCCCGGATCGTCGACACCAACACCAACCTCGAGGCGACCACGCTGGCGCTCACGCCGGCCTACAGCCCGCCGGAGGCACTCAGCACGACGGTCGCGCAGCCGACCGGCGACGTGTACTCGCTCGGCGCCACGCTGTACGCCCTGATCATGGGACATCCGCCGTACTGCGGCGATGCCCAACCGCCCACCCTCATGGCGCTGATGCACAGCATCGTCGACGACCCCGTCCCCGACATGGGACCGAGCGCGCCACCGGGGATCCAGGCGGTGCTCGAACGTTCGATGGCCAAGCGCGCCGAAGACCGGTACGCGTCGGTCACCGACTTCGCCGACGCGCTCGACACGGCGACCCGTTCGGCCCTGGCGGCGCAAGCCGACGACACCGTGCTCGCGCCCGCCCGGGTCACGCCCGACACACCATCGAGGCGCCGCGGTCCGATCCTCTTGGCGGCCGCGGTGGTCGTCGCCGTGCTCGCTGCAGTCGGCGTCGTGGTGTTGAGCGGAGACTCCGACGACGGAGACGCCGTTGCGCCGAACAGCACGGTCGCCGCCGAGTCCGAGGCCGAAGGCGCCGGAGTCGCCGACCGCGAAACGGCGGATGCCGCTTCGACGACGGTCACGGCGAACACCGCGGCGGTGATCGTGGTCGAAGGGGGCGAGGTCTTCCTGCTCCCCTTCGACGAACAGGGCGACGACGCATTCACGATCTCGTTCGCACTGGCGCCCGACGAACCGCTCAAGGCATTCGTGGAAGCAGGCGGGCCGCAGAGCTCAGACGCCGAACCAGCCAACACCGAGCCCGGAGCCGTGGCCGATGGTGGCTCGACCGCGGTCACCGGAGTGGCCGGGACCGACGAGGGAGTCTTCGCCGGCTCCGAGGGAGTTGCGCCGTGCGCACCTGACGAACTCGTCGCCGCGTTGACGCCCGATGCTCCCGAAACCGCTCCCTGGGCAGAGGTTCAGGGCATCGAGGTCGACGCGGTCGCCGCCTTCATCACCTCGCTCACGTCCACGGTGCTCACCGCCGACACGCGGGTCACCGATCACCGACTGGTCGACGGCGCGGCTCAGCCACGCCAGGCTGTGCTCCAGATCGGGACCGCGGTGATGGTCGACGAGTTCGGCGAACTCCAGGTCCGGTGCGCGAGCGGCAGTCCGTTGGCGCCTCCCGAGCCGATCGAGGACACCACCAGCTACATCGGGGTGGCGTGGGACACGTTCACCCCCGACAACACCGTTACGGTGATCCCGGCCCCCACGCCGGTGGACGAGTTCGTGCTCACCGCAGTCGACGGTGGTCCCGATTTCATCCGCCCGGTCGGGTCGTCAGGAGCCACCGACCGTCCGTTGCTCCCGGGTGAGGTCCTCGCGACCGGATCGTTCACGTCCTTCACGGGTCTCGATCAGGGCTCGATCGGCAACAACGTGGTCGAGATCATCTTCCGACCGGAGGGCGGCGACGTGACCGGGACATTCCGGTACACGTTCACCGTGGAGGGCTTCACCCTGGAGTCGGCGGGAGACCTGACCGGCACCTACGACCCGGCGTCGGGGGTGATCACCGGGACCGGATTCGGGACGACGAGCGGAGGCGGCGTGAGTGGGAGCGGCGGAGGCGCGTGGACCGCAACCGTCGACCCGGTGGCAGGCACGATCGCGGCGATCGCCGGGAACAACGAAGCGACGTTCGATCTGACGTTCACGCCGTACGGCAACTGAGCAGCGACCGGGTCAACGCATCGGCGACCCCGTGGTCGCGAGGTCGCCGTACTCGTCCTGCAGACTGCGCTTGAGCACCTTGCCCGACATGTTCCTCGGCAGCGGCTCGTCGCGCACCACGAGATAGCGAGGCATCTTGTAGTCGGCGAGATCGGTCGCGCAGGCATCGAGGACGGCCGACGCCGTGATCAGGCCAGCGTCACCGACGGCGATCACGGCGGGGGTTTCGCCCCAACGATCATCCGGCACGCCGATCACTGCGACCTCGGCAACCCCGGGCAGCGCAGTGAGGAGCCGCTCGATCTCGGCCGGATAGACGTTGAGTCCACCCGAGATCAACATGTCCTTGGCCCGGTCGACCACGTAGAGGTAGCCCTCGTCGTCGACTCGCCCGAGGTCGCCGGTGTGCAGCCACCCGTTGCGCAGCGCCGCAGCGCTCTCCTCGGGACGATTCCAGTAGCCGACCATGTTCTGCGGACCACCCACGAGGATCTCGCCGATCTCACCGGTGGGAACCGGCCGGTCGTCGGCATCACCGATCATGATCCGACCGTGCATCACCGGCAGGCCCGCCGATCCGAGCTTGCGCAGCGCGTCGTGCGGGAGCAGCACCGTGCCCGCAGCAGACACCTCGGTGAGGCTGTATCCCTGCGCCATCGGCACACCGCGGTCCTGCACCGACCGGATCAGCGACTCGGGTACGGCGGCGCCACCCGACGAGGCCACGCGCCACGCCGACAGGTCGGTGTCGGCCCAGCGCGGGTGGTCGATCATCGACTGGTAGATGACGGGGACGGCGAACAGCCCGGTGATCCGCTCACTCTCGATCAGTTCGAGGCCGCGCGCCGGATCGAACGCCCGCTCGAGTACGACGCAGCCGCCCGCCCAGTAGGTGAACAGCCACACGGCGAGGCCGCCGGTGAAGGCGAGCGGAAACGGGAGCAGCACCCGATCGGTCGGGCCGAGCGCCATCGCCTGCGCCCAGCCCTGCGACCCGGCGTTCCACGACGTGTGGGTGAGGACTGCACCCTTCGGGTCGCCGGTCGTCCCGGACGTGTAGCAGATGAACGCGGGCGCGTCGCCTCCCGCACCCGGCGTCGCTGCGATCGTCCCGCCCGCGACACGATGGGTGTCGAGATCGTCGGCGAGCACGACCGACCGATGCCCGAGCTGCGCCAGTGCCGCTTCGAATCCCTCCTCACTGACCACGACACGACACTCCGCGTCGTCGGCGACGTAGGCGACCTCGGATGCGGTGAACCGCACATTCATCGGCACCACGATGGCGTCGAGCTTGAGCGTTGCCATCGCCACCTCACACCACTCGGGCCGGTTGCCCATCAGCAGCCCGACGCGCTCCCCCGGGCCGACACCGAGCGCGGCAAGCCCGGCGGCCAGTTCATCCGTGCGTCGATCGATGTCACGCCAGTTGAAGTCGCGACCCTCGAAGCGCAGACCGATGTCGTTCGGGCGATTGGCCGACCAGTAGCGGCCGATGTCGGCGAGATGCATGTCGTCTCCCTTGCTGGGTTGCGCGGCTGGACTGCGCGATGCTCCGCCTCGTCCGGCGGCACGCACGACGTTACGTTTCAGAGCATGGCAGCGACGGCTCGGATCGGCATCTCCCTGATGTCGGGCGACACCGGCATCACCCCGGTCGAACTGGCTCGTGCGGTCGAGGAACGCGGTTTCGAGTCGCTGTGGCTTCCCGAGCACAGCCACATCCCGACCTCGCGCGACACGCCGTGGCCCGGATCGCTGTCGGGCGAACCATTGCCCGACGTCTATTCGCGTCTGCTCGACGTCACCGTCTCGCTCGCGATGGCAGCAGCGGTCACGACGCGGCTCCGACTCGGCACGAGCGTCCTCCTGCTGGCGGCGCGCGACCCGCTCTGGACCGCGAAGGAGTACGCCACGCTCGACGCGTTGAGCGGCGGCCGGGTGGAGCTGGGCGTCGGGTTCGGCTGGAACCGCGAGGAACTCGCCAACCACGGCGTCGACTTCGCTGCGCGATGGAAGCACACTCGCGAGTCGGTCGACGCGATGCGCGCGATCTGGCGCGACGACGTCGCGGAGTTCCGCGGCGAGCACATCGTGTTCACGCCGTCGTGGGCGTGGCCGAAGCCGTCCGCGCCGGACGGACCGAGGGTGCATGTCGGCGGGGGTGCCGGGCCGCGGCTGCTCGGCCAGGTTGCCGAATGGGCCGACGGTTGGCTGCCGATCAGCGCCAGGCCGTCACTCGCGAGTCGATTGGTGCTGCTCGACGAGGCGTGCGAACGCGTCGCTCGCGACCGATCGGAGATCGAGGTCAGCGTGTTCGGCGCGACGACCGATCCGGGTGGGCTGGCCAACCTGTTCGACGAAGGCGTGGATCGAGCGGTCCTCACGCTGCCGTCCCACGATCGGGACGACGTGCTCCGACAACTCGACGAGTGGGCACCCGTCCTCGACCGCCTCTGACAGTGGCGACTCCGGAATCTGTTGGTCAGGCGTCGGTGATACCGGCGCGAATCGCCGTGACCACCTCGTCGGGCACCTCGGTCATGCCGTGGGCGGACGCGGCGTGCGCAGCCGCGGCCGCAAGGACCTCGTCCTCGGTCTCACCGGTCACGACGCCGTCGCAGCCGGCTACGACATCACCGCACGCAAACTTCTTCATGGTCAACTCCTCGTTCTCGGGCCCCGATCGGGCCACCGGTACTGGCGAGGGTCAGGTCGGAGACACCATCGAACGCGCTTGCTCGTCGGTGAGTTCCATGTCGTGAATCGACTTGGCATGCGCCTGGGCCTCGGCGACGACTTGATCCTCGTCCGCTCCCCGGAGCACCGTTCCGCAAGGACATTCAATGCTGTGTCCGCTCATGTTCTGACCTCCCACGTGGCAACCTAGGAATCTGACCTTGGTGGATCGTTGGAGAAAGCTTGGCACGTCTGTACCTCACCGGTGGGCTTCGATTGGAAGGACCCGACGGAAGTTTCGATGGGTCCGACCTGCCGGGCCATCAGGGACGTCTCGCGCTCGCGGCACTGGCAGTCGACCGCCGTCCGCTGTCGCATGATCGTCTGGCGAGCATCGTCTGGGACGATGATCCGCCCGCGCAGTGGAAGAGCGCCCTCTCAGCGGTGATCTCGAAAACCCGCTCCCTGATCTCTCAGACCGGGCTCGACGGGTCCGCCGTGCTGGTCTCCACCGGAGGGTCGTACAGCTTCTCCCCGTCCTCCGAGATGTGGATCGATCTCGAACAGGCCGACCGCAGGCTGGACCGCGCCGAGGGGTCGCTGCGACACGACGATCCGACCGACGCAGCGCGGGAGGCGACCGTCGCGTCGGCGATCCTGCGCCGACCACTCCTTCCGGGCGAGGCCGGCTTCTGGGTCGAAGCAGCGCGGCGCCGACAATCCGATGCGCTGTACCGCTGCTACGTCACGCTCGCCACCGCCTGGAAGATCATCGGCGATCATCAGCTTGCGTCGATCACCGCCGAGGCGGCGATCCAGGTCGACCCGTACCGTGAACTGGGGCACCGCCTCCTGATCGAAATCGAGCGGGATCGTGGTGACAGTGGGGCGGCGGTGCGCGCCTTCAGCCGGTGCGAGCGCATCTTCCGCGACGAGATCGGCGTTCGCCTCTCACCCGAAACACTGATGCTCGCCGACCGGCTCTTCACCGACGGCCGGTGAGGCCACGTCACTCGACCCGAGCGGCGGTGTCGGGCAGTTCGCCAGGGTACGGAAACCACCGCAGGTGTTCGAAGTCGTCGGTCGTGGACGGAGCCACACACTCCCCCGCGGGTTCCGACGTTGCCTTGGCGCAGCGTCGACGCGCTTCGGCGAGATGGGCGTCGAGGTCGCTCGGACCACGTGTGCGACGGTTCTCGTACCGCATCTCGCCCGTCGAGTACGAGATGCCCGACAGCGACATCGCCGGGTCGGTGAGGGCGTCGCGATGGTGCCAGAGGCCGGTGTCGGGTTCGAACCGGTACTCGGACAAGAGCGCTGCTCCGTGCTCGGCGATGATGTGCACCGCATCGACGATGTAGCGGAACGTCGCCTCGTCGATGAAGTAGTTGAAGTTCACGCGCACCCATCCGGGTTTGATCCCTTCGCAGCCTCGGTTGATCTCGCGCTGGAACTCGTGCGACCGGTCGATGTCGATGCCGAGCAGCCGGTGTCCGTACGGTCCGGCGCAGGAACAGCCGCCACGTGACTGGATTCCGAACAGGTCGTTCAACAGGGCGACCACGAAGTTGTGGTGCAGATAGCGGCCGTCGTCGCCGTACCGCACGACGAACGAGACGATCGACAGCCGCTCGGCGTCGTGGTTGCCGAGCACCACGATGTTCGGATCGGAGTCCCACGAATCGATCGCCCTGGTGACGAAGTCGTGCTCGCGCCGACCGATCGTGTCGACGCCGACCGCGTGCTTCAACTGGAACACGAGACCGGCCCGAATCGACTCGACGATGGCGGGCGTGCCCGCCTCCTCCCGGTGTTCGATCGCCGGGTGGTAGTCGTGCTCGGTCGTGTTGACGTAGGTGACCGAGCCGCCGCCAGTCACGTCGGGCACCCGATTGGTGAACAGGTCTCGACGCGCCACGAGCACGCCCGGAGTTCCTGGCCCACCGATCATCTTGTGCGGCGAGATGAACACCGCGTCCTTGTAGGCAGGTGACCGAGCGGCACCCGTGACGTCATCGGCGGAGTCCGACGTTCCCATGTCGATCGCCACGTATGGTGCTGCGGCGGCGAAGTCCCAGAATGCGAGCGCTCCGTGACGGTGCAGCATCGTCGACACGGCGTCGGCGTCGGTGATGATGCCGGTCACGTTCGAGGCCGCCGAGAACGACCCGATCCTCAGCGGCCGGTCGGCGTGACGGACGAGTTCGCGCTCGAGGTGCTCGAGGCTCACATGACCGTCGGCGTCCTCGTCGATGATGACCACATCGGCGATCGACTCACGCCAGGGAAGTTCGTTCGAATGGTGCTCGTACGGCCCGATGAACACCACCGGTCGGTCCGCTGCGGCGATACCGGCCGTGATGTCGTACCGGTCGTCGAGAGCCGACGGCACCCGGAGCCCCAGGACACCGACCAACTTGTCGATGGCTCCGGTCGCGCCGCTCCCGCAGAAGAGCACGGCATGTTCCTCGGTCGCTCCGACACACGACGCGATGATCGCTCGGGCCTCCTCCCTGAAGCGGGTGGTCTGCAGCCCGGTGCCCGACGCCTCGGTGTGGGTGTTCGCGTACAGCGGCAGCACGACGGCACGCAGATAGTCCTCGATGAAACTCAGCGACCGGCCCGAGGCCGTGTAGTCGGCATAGACCACCGGACGCGGCCCGAACGGGCCGTCGATGATCTCGTCGCCGCCGATGATCGAGTTGCGAATCATCGACACGAGCCGACCGGTCGCCTGGAGTCCGCGTTCTTCGAGTTCGTGCGGGCGCGGACTGTCCATCCCGAGAGTCTGCCCCGATGCGCAGGGGTGGAGACAGGGTCGGAGGTCATTCGGATGCCCAAGCGGGGGATTAAATATGACGGTTTCATGTCGATGCGTCCGCCGACGTCCCGCGCGTTCGATCCTTCGCGCTCCAGGACTGCTGCTCACGCTGGGTCGGACGATCCCTTGACATATATTACGATTACGTTACACTGCCGGCGCGGGTCGAACGAGAGGAACACCTACATGCAGCTTCTGGCAGCAGACGTCGACGTGGGGCACTACTGGATTCCGGTCGGTGTCGCCGTCGGACGCATCCTGATCGTCGTCGTCGTCACCGCCGTGACGCTGCGAATCGTCCGGATGCTGCTTCGACGCGTGGACGATCTGCGCTTCCGCGAGCAACTGATGTTCTTCGTCCCGAAGCTCGCGCTCGTGGTGGTCGTCATCCTCGCGCTCGCCGCCGTCGGCATCGACGTGTCCGGGTTCGCCGCGGTGATGGCGACGGTGGGGTTCACGGGCGCTGTGATCTTCACCCCGGTCGGCCAGAACTTCGTCGCCGGAGCGATGATCCGCATCGACGACATCTACGTGGTGGGCGATGCGGTCACCGTCGGCGACCTGCACGGCACCGTGGTGTATCGATCGCTCCTGCGGACCGAGCTGGAACTTCCTGATGGATCCAAGGCCTGGGTTCCGAACTCGACCTTCCAGGAGAACCAGGTGCTCAATCACAGCCGTATGGGCGGCTGGCGCATCTGCGTGCAGGTGCCGCTGGACTGCGCCTCGGATCGCGCCAAGGCGCAGGAGGTGATGGACGAGGTGATGACATCGCTGACCTGGAACTGCCCCGGCAAGACGGCATTCATCGCCTTCGATCGCGTCGGCGGCGAAGCGATGTTCTTCAACGCCTACGCATGGATCGAGGACCGAACGAAAGAACCCTGGTTTCGAGGGCTCCTCCTGAGTGAGCTGGTCGATGCGCTCGAAGGCGTCGACGTGTCGGTGGGGCAAACGACCAACCTGTCGATCGGCTCGACGCGACGCGAGGCCGACGCCGTGAACGAGATCGGTCGCCAACTCGAGCGCTGACCACCCGCTCGAGCTGGGCATTCTCGTCAGCGCAACTTCTCGACAGCTGCCCTGACGAGGCTGTCGACCTGCTCTCGGGTCAGGTTCTCGCTCTCGGTGAGGTCGGCCTCGGGTGCGTCGGGGCTGGCGGGGCTCGCCACCACGACGACCAGTGCGTTGCCGGTGTTGACCACGACCATGCGATCGAGCGCGCCCGATCCCCCGTTCGTCTCGTATGCGAAGGCGTCGACACCGATCGCAGCCGGGTCGTACAGCTCGCTCGAGGTGTTCCTCCGACGCTCACCCTCCTCCACGTTCGCGTACGCCTCCCCGACGGCCGGCCCTCGGGTCAGCGATTCGGACACGTACGTGATCACGGCCCGGGAGTCGCCCTCCCGATGAAGGACGTACACGGCTTCCGCATCCATCACCACTTCGTCGTCGGGGACGGGACCGTGGAACGCCCATTCGTTCATCCACACGTCCGGGCTCGCGGCATCCACCACCTCCGCGGTGGACTCGCCGAGCGCCGCCACCATTTCCTCACCGGTGAGCAGATTCCGCTCCTGTGCCCACTCCGAAACAAGAACCACTCGCTCTGCGCCGGACAACGCAGGGTTGTACCCCCGCTCGCTCGCCGCGTCCTCGGTGCTGTCGGTGCAGGCGGCGAGCACGACGACCAAACCGCACGCCACAGCCGCGGCCAGGCTGCTGAGGACTCGCCGCGTACCCATCGTCCCATTCGATGATCCCTCCGGGCCCGCACGAGCACCGTCCAGGCACTTCCAGGCTGTCGCCCGGCGCGACCGGGGCGCTGGTCGCACACCACCCTGACCGGTGGGCTCGTGCACGGCCGGAGCAGTCAACATCACCATCACGCACCTCTCGTCGGACTTGACTGTGCGCCCGGCGACCGGGTCGCGACAAGTGCCATTCGTCCCGAGCACCGCACGCTCAGACCACTGCGGTGACACCGATCGCCGGGCCGGGGCGCAGTCGCCGGTGTTGACTATTCGTCCGCGTCGTCGCCCGTCAGGTCTTCCACGTTCAGGGCGATGCCCAAGCGGACGGCGACCTCTCCGATCGAATCGAGCACCGCGTCGAGGTCGGCCCCGACCGGCACGGTCAACCGGGTGGTGATCTCGAACCGCCTGCCACCATCCTTGCCCGGCAAGTCGGTGACCGTGCCCAGACGCGAGATGCTGATTCCGGCTTCGCTGATCGCTGTGGAGATCTCATGGACGACGCCCGGTCGGTCATCACCGGTGAGTCGCAGGCGCACCTCATCGGCGTCGGGTGCAACGATGGGTTCCTCGACCTGCTGGGCCGTGACGTGCAGACCCTGCTCACGCAGTACCAGCAGGTTGGTGAGGAGTTCGTCGACCTGGTCGTCGCCGACCTCCACCACTACGACGCCGGCGAACGTTCCAGCGATCTCGGCCAACTCGCTGCGCTTCCAGTTGCCCTCGTGAAAGCGAACCACGTCAGCCAGTGACGCAACGACACCCGCCCGGTCGCGCCCGATGATGGTCAACACCAGTTCGATCATGCGTCACTATGGCACGCAGCGCAGGGTCGCGATCAACGGTGACGCCCTCGAAACAACACAACCATGCGCCGTACGGGCCACCGCTGATTCCTTCGTCGAACTGGAACGCCGACGCACACCGACCTCGTGGGTGACTAGGTGCTTTGATGAACAGGGTGACGAGGACGAGGGCGGGGTCGGCAATGACGTTCGACGGCTCGAGCGTGCGCACGAACGGCAGCAAGACGAGGGCCAACACGAACAGGCCGGCCGCGCCGGTCGCGACACGTCGGGTCGGCCACGGTCGAGTCGAGCCGATCGCGCCCTCGGCGACGGCCATGATCAACACGAACTCCATCACGAGGTAGAAGACCGACAGGCGCCGAGATCTGGACGGCGCCCGGCGTCGAACCGGTGGTGCTTCTGCGGTTCAGGCGTCGGATGGTTGAATTGGCGGTATGTCGGGCAGAGCGACCACTCGCTCATCGATGGTCTCCGTGACGGTCGTCATCGTCATGGCTTCGTGCACGTCGGCGCCCATGGTCTCGGATCCAGCGACGACGACCACCACCGCGACGATCCAAGCCACGACGGCTCCAACGGCAGCGATCGGTGAGCCGACGACGGTCGCGGCGCCGGGCTCGCCAGCGCGTCGCGCAGCGACGGCTCACCGGATCGCGGTCCGAACCGTGGGCGAGGTCGCAGAGTTCTACGACACGGTCACCGGCGACCGATTCATTCCGAGGGGCAACAACTACAACATTCTCCGCGAGGTCGATGATGCCCTGCTGGGTCGATTGGCTCTCGACACCACATTGTCGACGGGTTTGTACGACACCGACCGCAGCGAGCGGGACCTGTCCAGGATGGAGGAGTTGGGCTACAACGTCGTGCGCATCATGCCGGAGACGTGCGGTGCCACGGGCTGCATCACCGGCCTCAGTGGTGGAGTCCGCGGGGACTACATCGACAACCTGGTGGATTTCATTCGTCGGGCGAAATCGCACGGCATCTACACATGGATCGCGAGCAACACCCTTCCTGACGTCGGCCGGTACATCGCCATGGCGCACGGATCCGACAACGCAGAGTTCTCCAGTGCCAACTCTGAGTTCTTGACGTCGGCCGGTCTCGCTGCGTACGAGAGCTACTTCAGCGACATGATCGCGGCGCTGATCGACCGGGATGCTCCGTTCGACTACATCTTCAGCTACAGCTTGCGACAAGAGCACAGCTTCGATTCGGCCGCGCCGCCTCTCTCGCTGGCGACCGGCACGGTGGTCACCGCCAACGGTCTCGCGTACGACATGGGCAACCCCGACGACCGGATGCGCATGGTCGACGAAGGTCTGCGCCACTGGATCACCCGAACTCGCGATGTGATCCGCGAGCTGGATCCGACCGCGCTGGTGTCGGTCGGGTTCTTCGCTCCCAACGAACCGAACGTGTTCAACACTGGTGACACGCGCCTGGTCAGGGCGCCTGCGGCGCTCGACTCGGATCTGGACTTCGTCGACTTCCACGTCTACCCGACCCCACCGGACGCGTTGCTCGCCCAGCATGTCGAGAACTTCCAGATGGAAGGCCGCGACGACATCCCGATCGTGATGGGCGAGATGGCCGCCTTCACCTGGTACGACTCTGAAGCGGCGGGAGCCAAGGCACTCCACGACCTCCAGGTCGAGTCGTGCGATGCGGGCTTCGACGGGTGGCTCACCTGGAGTTGGGACATCCCGGCTCAACCAGACATCTGGCACGCCGCTGCTGGTCAAGGCCTCGTCGGCGAGGTGTTGTCGCCCGACGCCAGACCCGACCCCTGTGAAGCTGGTGTCTTCGAGTTCTTCGAGTACTCACTCACCGAACGGGCCACGGCAACGGCGTCGCGGTCACTGCCCGATCAGCCGCCCGAAGCAGCGATCGACGGTGGGAGTCCGCAGTGGGGATCAGGCGCCGACGCGCCGCAGTACATCGAGATCGCACTCGAGTCGCCACAGACGGTCGACGAGATCCGGCTCACCGTGGCGCAGTTCCCCGCCGGACCGACCCGCCACGAAATCTGGGTCGGACAATCCCGCAGTCCGCTCGTCTTGGTACACACCTTCACCGGTTCAACAGCCGAGCACGACGTCCTCGTCTACTCGCCGGACGAAACTTTGCAGCAGGTCGATGTCGTACGCATCGTGACGACCGCAAGCCCGTCGTGGGTGGCCTGGCGCGAGATCAACATCCTCAGCAGCCGGCCGCCCGACGGCTGACACCTCGCTGCCGGCGAGTTGGGCCGAATTGTGGCGGATCCATGCGACGGCTTGCGTGAACAGAGGTGGAGCTATCGGGCGCGCACAGCTGGTCCCTGGGCCGGCGGCCTTCCCGAGGCAGACCTGGTTCGGTGAGAGGATGGACGCGCGAGTGCACGAATGCCCTGCTGATCCGCAGACCGACCAGTGCACCCGGTCGAAAGGAACCGACTCATGACTCTCATCACGCACGGTCGCTCGGCGCCGACCCACGCCGCGGCCCACCGGCAGCCGATCGGCCGCACACAGCAACTCACTCTGGCCGTCGCGGCGCTCGCCACACTGACCTCGGCGACGTCGTGTGGCGGCGATGACGACGGGCCGAGCTCCGACCCCACGCCGACCGCCGACCCGACCACTACGGGCGGTTCGTTGACCACTGACGCCTCACACTACTGACGCCTCGGCCACGAACACCTCGGGCGACGAGGAGGTCGGCGAGGGTGTGCTCCCCGACGCGTGCGAGGTGATCGTCCTCGACGACTGGGAGGCGATCACCGGCCTTGACCTCGCCGTGCCCGAGCAGGACACCGAGCTGATTCCGGGCGGCGGGACCGTCTGTGGCGTGACGGCCGAGGGAGAACTGATCCCCTACCTCTTCACCGTGTCGGTCGCACCGCGCAACTCCGCCGGTGGGGTCGAGAACCTCATCGGCTTCCTCGACGTCTACGACGGTATGGAGCAGATCGACGGCATCGGCGACCGTGCCCTGTACTGGGACCAGGACACGACCTACGAAGGCGACGCGGTCACGGACTGGCCGCTTCTGGCCTTCGAGGACGGCGCCGCCGACGTGGCAATCGCGCTGCTCGCCGACGGTCTCGGCCGCGCCGAACTCGAACAGCTCGCGAAGGCAGTAGCCGACGCGGTCTAGCTCTAGGCCGCTCGGCGACACCTCGCCAACGCCACGAATCCAGCCACGTGTCGCGGCGCCTCCCCGGTCGCCGCGAGCCAATCGCTGCGCATGTGCGTGCGCACACCCCGACCAGCCCGAAGTCGACTAGACCGTTCGGAATGGGAAAGCAGATCGAACGGTATCGGCGATCTGAGCAGCGGCTGTGGGAATCGGTGGGTGTCAAACCATCGGAGCGACGGGCGCGACTCCGCACGGGCGAGATGGTCCGCGTGCAGGAGACGGGTGACGGTCCACCGGTGCTGCTCATCCACGGCGCAGCGAACGCTGGCACGAGCTGGATGTCGCTCATGGCCAAGCTCCCGGATTTCAGGTGCATCGCTCTCGATCGTCCCGGTTGCGGGCTCAGCGACCCGATCGTTGGCGGTCCGCTGCGCGACATCGACGCCATCGAGTCCTATGCGGACCGGCTGCTCACCGACACGCTTGACGCGCTCGAGTTGCCCAGCGCCGCTGTGGTTGCCACGTCGTACGGCGGCTACTTCGCCGTGCGCGGCGCTGCGGCGAACCCGGCCCGTGTAGACAGCATCGTTGAGTACAGCTGGTTGATGGGCGCGCCGATGGACAAGGTGGCTGTGTCGATGCGTCTGTCGGCGCTACCGGGCATGCATGCCATGACCACGAAGATGCCGGTCACTCGAACGATGGTGAAGGGACTCCTCCGCCAGATCGGTCTCAAACGGGCGATCGAGACGGGGACCTTCACCGACGAGATGATCGACTGGTTCCTGTCCGTGCAGCGCGACACCGACACGATGGCCAATGACCTTCGCTCATCCCCGAAGATCATCACTCCGGTGCGCGGCCTGAACGAGCGCATGCTGCACACCGACGAGCTCCTCGCCAGGGTGACGATGCCGACGCTGTTCCTGTGGGGCGACGAAGACCCCAACGGGGGTGAGCTTGTCGCCAAGCGGTTCGTGGCCCGCCTGCCCGACGCGCAGCTCGAGATCATCCCGCAGGCTGGTCATGCCCCCTGGATCGACGAGCTCGACCTCTGCGCGGAACGCACCCGGGCATTCCTCGGTGCCTACCTGCCCGTGACGATGCCGTCCTCAGGGACTTCGTAGTCGCGCTGCAACTCCCGGACTGCACGCTCGGTGCCGGTCCGAAGTAGCCGTCCGCTGTGCCCTCGAGGTATTCGTAGAAGATGAGCGCTTGCGTGCCTCGCGACGATGTTCGTCGCGAGGCACTCCCGGCCAGCCGGCTCGATCTACAGACCGAAGGCGTACAACTGGTTGTTTGGCGAGCCTCCTCCGAAGTTGCTGTATCCGGAACCCCAATAGACCATCCCCTGCGAGATGGCCGCGCCGGACAGGCAAGATCCCCCGCTGGCGAAACTCCAGAGAATCTCGCCGGTGGCGCCGTCGAGTGCGTACATGTGCCCGTCGGGCTCGACAGAGCATGCGAACACGACGCCGTTTGCGGTCGTCGTCGGGCCGGACGTCGTGCCCCAGATGGCGGTGAACGGGTTGGGCGGAGCGATCGGTGCCGGCGTTTGCCACAGCACCTCACCGGTGGCGGCATCCAGCCCGGACCAAACACCGAGGTTCGTGGTGGAACCGTCAGGCAGCACCCAATCTTTGTAGTTGCTGTTCGAGTTTGCCGTGTACACCCTGGTGCCATCGACCGACGATCCCCACTGCAGACCGCCCGCAGTGCCTCCAGGGCCAGCCTGTGTCACCCACACCACCGCGCCGGTGTCCGGATTGAGTGCCCAGTACTGGCCGCTCTTCTGCCCGGCGCCGACCAGGTCGACCTTCTTGCCGCTCTGGCTCCTCGCTGTGAACAGCGCCGGTGCCTGTCCGAAGTCGTAGTCCGGCCCCTCAGGGTCCGGGCATGTGCCAGCGCCGCCGAAGGGCGGCGGCAGGCAGCTCGTCGTCCACGCGTCGAATGGAATCGCCTTGGTCACCCACTTCACGGCACCGGTCCTCATGTCGAGCGCAACGATCGCATCGAAGTAGTCGTCGGGAGCAGGACATGCGGCGGTCGCAGCCGGATCACCTGCCGCATCGTTCACGCAGTCGGAGACGGATTGCGGGACCGAGTAGTTGTTCCCCGTCGCGATGTACACCTGCTTGCGCTTGGTGTCGATCGCCGGTGAGCTACCCCACACAGCGTTGCCGCTGTAGCCCTCTGGCGCCATGTACGTCTGCCACAGGATGGCCCCGGTCTTCGCGTCGAGGGCCAGCATGCTGCCTCGGAAGCTGCAACACGGGTAGAAGGGACTCCCGGCGAGCGCCTCCTCGAGCGATGCCACGCCCACATACACCTTGCCGTCGAACACGGTGGCGGACTGCGTGATGATGGCGGCTGGATGAGAGTCTGCCTGCGTGCTCCACAGGAGATCGCCGGTGTGCTTGTCGAACGCGAGCACCCGGGCCCCCTGCCCGCCTGTGAAGATCGAACCCTGGGTGCCGACGATCACTGCGTCTTCGGTGACAGCCGGCGTCGCACGCGCCTTGTCGAAATCAACGCCGGTCGCCTCGGCGATGCTGGCCTGCCATTTCAGCTGTCCCGTCCGCTTGTCGACCGCGTACAGCTGGCCACCCCAATCGGGAACGTAGACGGTGTCGCCGTCGACCGCAGGCGTCGCCGACACGTCACCAGCCGTGGCGAACACCCACTTCTGGGTCAACCCGCGGACCGAATCGACGCTGATCTTGTGCTCCGACGGCTGCGACCGCGTGTTCTGCCGGTCACCCCCGGCAGACGTCCATTGGTTGCCTCCCCCTGCCGACGCCACACCGGCGGACAACAGGAGTCCGGCAACGCTCGCGAGCAAGACTGAGCTTCGAGTGAATCTCATGGCAATTCCCGATCTCTCGTACCGCGGTCGGATCGATCGTGCGGTGCAGATGCTGTCAGAGCGGCACGGGGGATTACCGTCGAAATCGATCCTCGTCCTGTGGGTGCTTGCCTGTCAAGATCGCGATCAGGCCGATTGATGCTGCGCTCAGTGAGCTGCGTAGGAGATGCCTGAGTCGGGGGCTCGGGCCATGGGGGCGCTGACATCCGGCAGTTGACGTCGCACCAAGAAGTGCGATCCGGCCACGTTCGGGTGGGGCCGCCAAGACAAGCGATCTCCAACCTCGGCCGGCGTACGGCGGAGGCGCGTCGCTGTGCTCACCGCTCCCAGGGATCCTCCCAGCCAAACTTCCACCCCAACAACGCCAAACCCCAGGCTTGCGACCTGGGGTTTCGGGGAGCGTGGAGCTAAGGAGAATCGAACTCCTGACCTCTTCCATGCCATGGAAGCGCTCTACCAACTGAGCTATAGCCCCGAATTGTGCGACGGCGGATGATATCGCCGTCAATTCCACTTCAAACGAGGCACGTCGCCGTAGAGGCGTTCGATCTCGTAGAAATCCCGCATCTCCTTGTGGAACACGTGGACGACGACATCGCCGTAGTCGATGAGGACCCACTGCTTCTCGCGGTGACCTTCCATCCGCACCGGGCTCCGACCGAGTTCGGCCTTGGCCGCTGCCTCGACGTCGTTGGCCAACGACTCGACGAGGCGACTGTTCGAGGCGCTCACGATGACGAACCATCCGGCGATGGCGAGCACGTCGCCGACATCGAGGATGATGATGTCGTCGCCCTTCTTGTCGTCGGCGGCGCGGGCGATCACCAGCGCGAGCGATTCGCCGTCGTCGTCGATCGGTGCGTCGCTCGCCATCTGGGTCCCCGTGTCAGCCATCATCGACGACGGTATCGCTGGATGTGTCCGGAACCGGGGTGTCGACCGGCTCATCGTCACCATCGATGTCGGGTTCGGTGTCGGGAGTGGTGCCGTCGCCGGACACGTCGAAGTCGGCCTCGTCCTCGTCGCCGGGCGAGTTTCGGCGTCGTCGGCGGCCGCCCGCTCGACGTCGAGCAGCTCGGCGCGCTGCACCAGGAAGTTCTCGCCCAGCACCACGACGACATCGACACCGTCGGTCAGCCGTTCGGCGACGATCACCTCGGCGTCACCGAAGAAGCGTTCCGACACCGCCCGGACCTGCTCCTCGATCCGCTCGCTCGACACGAACAGCTGGGTCGTCTCGGGCACTGCACCGGGCGTTTCGGCGAGGTCGACGGCGACGATGTTCGCCTGCTTGAAGATCAGTTCGCCGATGAACCGTCGGGTCATCGATGCCTTGCTGATGGGCGTGCCGTCGGCGGTCTCCCCGAGTGCTGCGACGTCGTCCTCGTCGAAACCGACGACGATCATCAACGAGACCGACTCGTTGGGAGTCGAGACGAGTCCCGGCGAGATCGAGCCGAACACCAGCAGCGAGTCGGGTCGCGACGCCAACACGAAGTCCGCGTCGGACTCGTTGTCGACGCTGCGTGCACCGAACTCGTCGATGGCCAGGTCGTGTACACCGACCTCACCGGCGAACAGCCGATCCCACAGCTCGTCGAACGACGCCGGAGCGATCGGCCGATCGAACCCGTCGAGCGGTGGCTCCGCCGCCGTGACCGATGCGGCCTCGGCCACCGCCGACCAGAGCGCCACGTCGATCGGGTGGTGGTCGTAGGACTCGCCCGTGGCGTTGATGGCAGTGAACGCCTCGGTCATCGTGTCGATGTCGAGAGTGCTCGTGCCCGAACGGACGACCATCCCCGAGCCCGGCGTGTCGGAGTCGACCACGCGCTCGGGCAGATCGACGTCGAACTCACCGAAGGGGGCGAGGAGGTCTGCGAGCTGGTCGGGCCCGACGATGTTGCTCCGTTCGATCGTGAGCGTCAGGAGCGGTTCGAGCTCGGTGATCAGCTCGGCTGCCTGGTCGACGTCTCCCGGCGTGTAGGGCTGACGACTCACCGGGAGCCGCAGCGGACCGAAACCATTCGTCTGATCGACATTGACCGGGACGACCACGATGCTGCCACCGACCCCCGACGGGTCGAGGGTCAGGATGGCGAGCGAACTGAGTCGGTCGAGGTCGTCGACCACGCCGATCACCGCGTTGGGTGTCTCCGGAAACGACACGACGTCGCGCTGCTCGGTCTCGGGCGCTCGGCCTTCCTGCGAGGTGCGCAGCGTGGCCACTGCGACGACCGACACGGAGATCACCGCGATCACCCCGATGACCGCCAGGATCGCGCCGACGATGGTGAACCGCCGGCGCCGTTCGGCGTTGGCGGTCACGCGCAGTTCCGATCGGTCGGCGCGTACAGCGCACGCTCCTCGATGACCTCGAGCACCGCATCGGTGAGCAGGTAGTCGAGCGGTCGCCCATCACAGAATCGAGAGCGCAGATCGGTGCTCGACACCTCGAGACGCGGCACCTCGACTCGGATCCAGTCGACCTCCGCGTCGAGGGCCACGGGCGTGCCGGGCCGATCGACGACGACCAGTCGGGACCGTTGGATCACCTCGTCGCTCCGCTCCCAGGTGTGGAGCATCGCTGCGGCATCGTCGCCGACGATCGTGAACAGCTCGGCGCCGGGATACTCGTCACCGAGCACGCGCGAGCGTGTCGGCGGTGAAGCTGTTTCCGCCCAGGTCGATCTCGTGGCGCCCGGGCACCAGCCCGGGGACCGCCTCGACGGCTGCCGCCACCATGGCCAGACGATCCTCGGCCGGCGTGATGGCGCGGGTCCCGTCCTTCTGCCACGGCACGTTCGCGACCATCAGGATGACGAGGTCGAGGTCGAGGGCGTGATGCACGTTGATCGCCGTGACGAGATGCCCCACGTGCGGGGGGTCGAAGGTGCCACCGAACAGTCCGATGCGGGTCGGTGCACCATCGGTGAGCTGGGGGGCGTCGGTGCCGGACACGAGCGCCAACACTACGAGAACAGAGACGGAACCGGCGATCACGTCGTCCGCAAGACGAATCTCGATTCCCGCGGGGAGGGGGCTTGACACGTCTGTTACTGTGAAATGTCCCCCAAATCACCCCCTACGGTTTCACCTCGGTTTCCCACGGGAAGCCTTCCGCCATCAGCGCGCGTCGCTCAGATCACTCATCACATGCCGCCCACACAGCGGCGAGTCCACGATCCAGCCGCTCGCCGGTCGTGTGCCGAATGGCACAACCGGAAACCGGAATCCCCAACACCACGAATGGTTGTACGAAGCATCATGAATGACTCCATTGGCCTCTACCTCAACGATATCGGCAAGGTTCCGCTTTTGACGGCGGAAGACGAGCGTGAGCTCTCCCGCGTCATCGAGACCGGCCGCGAAGCACAAGAGCAGCTCGACGCCGGCAAGCGTGGCGTGGCGCTCAAGCGTCAGGTCCGTGAAGCCGCCAAGGCCAAGGATCGGTTCATCCGCTCCAACCTCCGCCTGGTCGTGTCGATCGCCCGCCGCTACCCGCTTCCCCAGGGCATGGACCTGCTCGATCTCATCCAGGAGGGCAACCTCGGCCTGGAGCACGCTGTCGACAAGTTCGACTGGCGCCGTGGTTTCAAGTTCTCGACCTACGCCACCTTCTGGATCCGCCAGGCCATCGGCCGGGCCCTCGACCAGAAGGCCAGCCTCATTCGTATCCCGGGCGACCGCTCCGCCAGCCTCCGTGCAGCGCTGCGTCAGGCCAGCGGTGACGGCGAGACCCTCGACCAGGCCAACGCCGAATTGCATCGCCTCACCACGCCGGTCAGCCTCGACAAGACCGTCGGCGACGATGGCGACGCAACGCTGGGCGACCTGATGGCGAACGGCGACACCACGCCCGAAGACGCCGTGATGGCCCTCGTCGAGAGCGATCTGCTCGACGAACTGCTCGACACACTCGATGCCCGTGCACGCTTCGCCGTCGAGGCCCGCTTCGGTCTCGTCGACGGAGAGCGCAAGAGCTTCCGTGAAGTCGGTGAGCAGCTCGGCGTGACCGCCGAAGCCGCCCGTCGCCTCGTCAGCCGTGCCGTGGCCGGCCTCCGCGACGACGCCGAGCGCATCCTGGCGGTCTGAGTCTCGCCACTCGAATCGATCGAGAGCGGCCCGGAAACGGGCCGCTCTTGTCGTTTTCGAGCCAGATAGCGTGTCCCCATGCCTGCGCAGTGGTCACCGTCGTCGTGGAAAGAACACCGGGTTGGCCAGCAGCCGCAGTGGCCAGATCACGGCGCGCTCGAGCAATCGCTCAAGACCGTCTCGGGCCTCCCGCCGCTGATCTTCGCCGAGGAAGCACGTTCGCTGCAGGCCCACCTGGGCCAGGTCGCCGCCGGCAATGCCTTTCTCCTCCAGGCCGGTGACTGCGCCGAGAGCTTCGAGGAGTTCTCCGCCGACAACATCCGCGAGAAGCTGCGCGTCATCCTGCAGATGGCCATCATCCTCACGTACTCCGTCGGCGTGCCGACCGTGAAGGTGGGTCGGATCGCCGGCCAGTTCGCCAAGCCCCGATCATCTGACTTCGAGACCGTCGGCGATGTCCAACTGCCGTCGTTTCGCGGACACATCGTCAACGACCCGACGACCACCGAAGCGGCACGTATGCCGAATCCCGAACGGTTGGTGCAGGCCTACCACCAGTCGGCCTCGACCCTCAACCTGCTGCGTGCGTTCACCAAGGGCGGGTTCGCCGACCTCTCCCGCGTCCACGCCTGGACCCAGGAGTTCGTGTCGGCCAGCCCCGCCGGCCAGCGTTACGAACAGCTCGCCTCCGAAATCGACCGGGCGCTGTCGTTCATGCGCGCGTGCGGCATCGAAACCGAACAGAACGCGAGCCTGTCCGAAGTCGACGTGTACACGTCCCACGAGGCGCTCATCCTCGGTTACGAGGAAGCACTCACCCGCAAGGATTCGCTCACCGACTCCTGGTACGACTGCTCGGCCCACATGCTGTGGATCGGTGAGCGCACCCGCGACCTCGACGGCGCCCACGTCGAATTCCTCCGCGGCGTCGGCAACCCCATCGGCTGCAAGGTCGGGCCGACCACCACGGCGGACTACCTGATCGAACTGTGCGAGGTGCTCAACCCGTCGCGGATCGCCGGACGGCTCACGCTGATCACCCGGATGGGCGCCAGCAAGATCGAGGACGGCCTCCGGCCACTCCTGCGAGCAGTCACCGACTCCGGTCATCCCGTCGTGTGGGCGTGCGATCCGATGCACGGCAACACGTTCACCTCCGACGGCGGCCGCAAGACGCGGGCCTTCGACGACATCGTCGCCGAGATCGGCGGGTTCGTCCGAGCCCACCGCGCCGAAGGCACCTGGCCGGGCGGCATCCACATCGAACTCACCGGCGACGACGTCACCGAGTGTCTCGGTGGCGCCGAGGAGCTGAGCGACAGCCAGTTGGACGACCGTTACGAGACGATGTGCGATCCCCGACTCAACGGTCGCCAGAGCGTCGATCTCGCGTTCCGGGTCGCCGAACTCATCCGCGACTTCACCTGAACCGACGCAGAGATGACACGGGCACTCGACCTCCTCGGTGAGTTTCCCGTACCGACCGCGGCCGGTGCCGTCCTGGTCGACGGCGAGGTGGTCGACAGCGAGGGCCCACTCGACCATCACTTCCGCCTGGCCTCGATCACCAAGACGATCACGAGCTTGGCGGTCCTCATCGCCGTCGAAGAGGGCACCGTGTCGCTCGACGACGAAGTCGGTCCGCCGCCGACCACCGGCGTGCGAACCCTGCGCCACCTCCTGGCCCATGCCGGCGGCTACGGGTTCGACGGGCCCGAACCGATCGTCAGCCCCGAACGCAACCGGATCTACTCCAACACGGGCATCGAGGTCGCTGCCGAGCACGTCGCGGCGAGCGCGGGGATGCCGTTCGAGGAGTACCTGCGACTCGGTGTGCTCGAACCGCTCGGGATGGAATCGACGGAGCTTCGGGGCTCACCGGCGCACGCGATGTGGTCGACCGTCGACGATGTCGTCCGGTTCATGAAGGAGGTCACGCATCCCACGCTGGTGTCGACCGAAACCACCCGCGACGCCGTTCGTCCGCACTTCCCCGCGTTGGGAGGTATCGTTCCGGGCGTGGGACGTTTCGACACGTGCCCGTGGGGACTGGGGTTCGAGATCCGAGGGGACAAGTCTCCTCATTGGACCGGAACACAGAACTCCACGGCGACATTCGGCCACTTCGGTGGTGCCGGCACGATGATGTGGCTGGATCCGGCGGTGAGCCCCGGCCACACACTCGGCTTGGTCACGCTGACCGACCGTCCTTTCGACGAATGGGCGTCCGATGCGCTCCGGTTGTGGCCGGCGGTGTCGGACGCAGCCATCGAGGAGTTCGCCGGGGCCAGCTGATGACCGACACCCACCGCTTCCGCCACGGCGACCGCATCCGGTACGCCACGACCGATGACGACGGCTTCCCCCTCGTGCGGTACGGGTTCGTCGGTGGCGTGACCGACGACGGCGGTCCGGTGGTGGTGATGCTCGACGGCGAGCTCGGTGGTGACGTGGTCGAGCTCGACTCGATCGAACCGGTGAGCATCTGCAACGTCACGCTCAAACTCGACGGCAGCGATCTGCTCGACGATCCTGCGCTCCGCTCCGGGTTGGTGAGCCTGTGGCAGGCCGAAGCCGAGGACGCCGGGCTCCAGATCGCGGCGATCCATCCGCTCGACACGGGCGTCGGACTGCGCGACAGCAGCGAGGGTTACGCCCTGGCAGAACTCACCGCCGCCGGCGATCTGTACATGCTGCGTGCCACCCGCTGCCCCACCGAGGACGCGATTCTGCTCCAGGCCGGTCGCCCCAACCGCTGGATCTTCTAGCGGCGGGGAGCGCTAGAGTTTCACCCAGCCCAGCGACACCCGCGATTGCCCTGTGATCTCGTTGTACTCGAGTGCGAGGTCGACGGAGCAGCGGTCGGTGATGACCACGTCGACGGTGTTGGTCCCGACGGAGTAGGTCTGCTCCTGCCAGTCGTCGAGGACCAGCACTCCGTTGACGTAGAGGCGCTGGCCGTCGTCACTGCCGACGGTGAACCGATAGGTGCCCGACGCCGGAAGGTCGACCGTTCGTGAGAACCGAGCGGAGAAGTTGTTCACAGGGATCGACGCGTCCGGTGACCCCGTCCCCCAGTTGAAGTTGACATCCGACGACGTATTGGTGAAGGCGGGAGAACCGGTCAGGTTGGGGTTCGACCAGAAGTTGTTGCTCCACGCGGCATCCCCTCCCGTGCACGTCGGTGGCGTCGACGAATTCTCGTCGCAGTCGGGACGGGCACACACACGCCACGAGTTCACGCGGACACGATCTTCGATCGAGCCCTCGTACGGGCGGTACTCGACGATCGCGCGCACCGAGGTCGTCCCCGCCTTGACCGCCGTCGATGTGAGGCCGATCTCCGCGGTGATCGGGCTCGTGGGAACCGAGATCTCGAAGTTGGTCGCCGAGGTCGACGACTGCAGCACGAGACGGCTCACGATGAGGCCGCCCTTCATTCGCTGCGTTGCCGTGTTGGAGACGTTGCCGAACTCGATCTGCGCACGAGGCGCATAGACGAGGGCGTGAGCGACGAACTCCTTGTTGTTGCCGCTGTCGGTGAAGAGGATGTTGTCCGCTTGCGATGCGGCCGGCGCGATCAACGTGCTGGCGGCCGCGGCGCCGAGACCGCCATCACCGGACGCGTTGCACCACGTTCCGTTCGGCGCACACAGCGCCTGCAGGCTCACGTAGTCGGCGGTGCCTTGCTGCCGCGGCATGGATCTCGATCGACCCCTGGGTGGCAACGTTGACCCGTGCCCCCCGGGCGAGGTAGAAGGTCGCACCGGTCTGATCAGCAGGTGCCGGATCCGCGGCCTGCGCCGCTGTGCATGCGTTCGTCGACGGAATCTCGTTGCCGGTCGTGGTGAGCGGGTTGGGTCGACCGGCCGTCACGACGCCTTGACGGATCGTCCACTGGCCGGCGAAGTCCATGACGTAGTTGCCGGTCTTGAAGTACGCGTTGACCCCGGTGGTCGCCGGCGGCGAGGTGTAGCGGCCCGGCTCGAAGACCCGGCATCCGCCGCCGGAGGTGACGTCGGTGTACGAACCCAAGATGGGGGCGGTTGCGAGGCTCGCCGTCCCATTGCGGGGCGGCAGCAATGTCAGATTCGGAACCTCGGGGCTGTCGAACAGCTCCTGCCACGACACCGACACACACACGGGGCCGAAGATCAGCTCGGGTTCGAACACGAGCGCGCCCGGCAGCGTCGATGCCTTCACCGAGTTGCACGGCACACTCCCGCTGGGATCGTGGTAGAGCAGCGGACCGTCCTCGATCTTCACGGGCGGGCCCAGGGAGAAGGCGGCGGCGTTGACCCGCGACATGAACACGGGTCCACCGAGTACCTTCGAGTTGCTCCCGGACTGCGAGGAGAGCAGTGACTGGGTCGGCGCGAGCCCCTCACCCGTCATCACCGCTGCGTACGCCTGGATCCCGTCGAAGCCGGAGGTGATGCGCTCACACGTGACCGCAGCCGACGCACCGTTGAAGTCCGCTTCGACACCTGGCAGCACCGCCTCCTGGGTGTCGAGAATGCAGCCGGCATTGCGGAGCCTGAGCTGGTCGATGGCGTATCGCATCCCGGCGTCGGCAGCAGACAGCCGGTCGCTCCGGTTCTCCGTGACCTCGCTGTAGCGCAGGTTGGCCATGACGTAGGAGGACAGCCCGATCACCGTGAATGCGGCGACCGTCAAGAAGATGAGCGTGAACGGGAGAATCGAGCCCCGGTCGCTCGTTGGCGCAGTCGTTGAATGAGTCATGAGAAGAAATCCGATGGGTTGCGGGAGCTGGTCTCGACCAACACGCTCTCGCCCGACAAGCCGGTCAGGCGAAAGGCGACGACGGTGACTCGCCCTGCGGCGTCGGTCACAAGATCTGCGACCGGCACGGCCGACGGATCGAGATCGGGGGTGATGGCGCGCGCCGATTCGCGAACGTACGGGTCTCCGTTGGCCGAAGAACACGCATACCTGTAGACGCGTGCGGTTGCACCTTCGATCACGAACCGGTAGTTGGCCACGTACGACACGTGCGTGGGGATTGCCTCGGTCCACTGCATGTGCACGATGTTCGACCCGGCCCCGGAGCAGTCGTTGTTGGTCGCCGACGGGGTGCCGGCGACGTCGAAACCGCCTGTCGACCCTTCTGGAGCGAACGGCGGGGTCGAGGTGGTGTCGTGCGACAACCATGTCGACAACGACCTGGTCGACCGCGCATCGTCCAGACGGTCTTCGGTCGACGGGCTCGTGCGGATGATCGCCGAGAACGCGGTGGCCAGCGCTGCCACGAGCACCCCCGACACGAGCAGGACGATGATCATCTCGACGAGCGTGAATCCGGCATCGGAGCGGACCGCGACCTCCGCGGACGAGTCGTTCTTCCGGGTGGGCCCGAGGGCAGCGCGGCGCCAGGTGCTCATCGCTCGCTCTTCACCATCTCGAGGCGCTGCGATGTCGTCGATCCCGGCGCGGTCACCTCGATGGTGACTCGCTGCGTGTACAACGGGCTGTCGACGAAGCCGGTCCCCTCGAAACAGAAGGTCTCACCCCATTCGAAGTCGTCGTCGACCCCCACCCGACCCAGATATTCGACGTCGGTCACCTCGATCGACGCGCTCGTGCCGTCCCAGACGGGCGGGACAGTCGCCGACTTCGCAGCCGCGTCGTACGCGGCAATGGCCGCCAGCCGTCCGGTGCCATCGCTCGTGCAGGGAACTCGTGGTGCGAGGAACACCGAATCGGACGCGGCTTGGAGCCATTCGAACGACTGGGCATGGTCCCGGTCGACCCGCGTGGCCGTGACGACCGTCCGGATCCCGCCGAGCAGCGCGATGACGATCGTCCCCATGAGGCTGATCGCGACGAGCACCTCGGTGAGGGAATAGCCGGCGTCCCGTTGTTGCGCGGACGGAATTGCGTGGACGGTCACCCACTATGAACGTTCGTTACCCCACTCTGCGTTACAGAACTCACGAAAAAGATTGACGCTACGAATTGTAATGACCACGAAGGGTGATGGCGACTTCGAGGCGTTCGATGATGTTGACCTGGTCCAGGCTGAACCCGAGGTGCTTCGCGGACGGAATCCACTGCTCGGCGAACGCCTCGTTGATGTCGACGAGGTCGGGTGACACTCCCAATCGTTCGCTGCCGGTCGACCGCCACCCGTGGGTGTCGCCGGTTCAGATGGACGGCGGGGAGAGCGGAGCGGACGCCGGCGGCGCCGACGCGCGCCGGCGGCGCAGCGGCTGTCGAGTCGGCGGGGTCCGGTGGTGTCACGTCGACCGGAGCGGGAGCCGGGGCCGGCATGGCAGCACGGTCGGCCCGCCGCTCGGTGAACACCTGGTTGACACCGGTCGGAGCGCCGGACGCCAGCGCATCATCGGCGCGCTGGATCGTCGAAGCGAGGTCGGTGCCCGAGCCGGTCGCCACGCCGACCGACACGGTCACGCGAGACTCGGCGAGGAGTGGCATTCGTTCCACGTTCGACCGGATACGGCCGGCAACAGCAACCGCATCGGCATCGGTCGTCGCCGGCAGGAGCACGCAGAACGCATCACGGGCGTGCCGATAGACGACATCGGTGGTGCGGACGGTGGCCATGATGACCCATGAGACCCGCTCGAGCACCTGGTCGCCCGAGGCCACACCTTGCTTGCCGGTGTAGGTGGGGAAGTCGTCGACGCTGATGAGCAGCGACGCAGTCGGCTGATCGGAGGTGTCGAGTCCGGCGGCAATGTCCGCGTCGAGCTGACGTCGATTGAACGCGCCGGTGACACGGTCGACGATCAGGTCGTCCTGCTTCTTCGTTCGTCGGAGAAGTGCCATGATCGAGTATCGGCAGATGCCGACGTCTGCTTGAATCTGGCAGCGCCCGGGTCGCTCCGGGCACCGGCCTCAGCGGGTGTCGACGACGCGAAACGCCTCGGCGCTCGAGCCCTCGGGGAGACCATGGTCGGCGGCGATACCCTGCCACCAGGTGCGGACCCGCTCCTCCATCGCAGCGGGGTCACGATGCTGACTCCGGTGACACATCAGCGCCTCGATCTTGCGATCCAGCTGGTGCGTGATGTCGACAACCCCCTGCGCGCCGTTTCCGAACGGGATCCAGACCTCGTCGACGGCCCAGTCGTCGAGATCGACGATCGGCCGCCCGGGAAAGGCAAACGGATTGCGTGCGATCGGGATACACCGCCGCCATCGTCGCCTCACCGGTCGCGATGTGGTCGGGATGTGATCCGTAGGTCGAGTCGAGGTTGCGCATCGGCAGCTGCGTGATCACCACCTGCGGTCGCACCTGTCGGATCACCACGCTGATGTCGTGTCGAAGGTCGAGGTCGGCGACGACCGACCCGTCCATGTGCCCGAGAAACCGTAGGTCGCTGACCCCGACCTTGGCCGCAGCGTCGGTCTGCTCGCGGCGCCGGATGCGCGCCATCTCGTTCCGCGGGATCGTGTGATCGAATCCGCCGGCCTGACCATCGGTCACGAGGCAGTAGACGACCTCGACCCCGGCATCGGTGAGGTTGGCGACCGTCCCGGCCGCTCCGAAGTCGACGTCGTCGGGGTGGGCCATCACCGCGAGGACCCGCTCGATCTCGTGGGGCTGCAGCATCGTGTCAGTCTGCCGCCGCAATCGCACGTTCGAGGTCACCCAGCTGCATCTCGTCGCTGATCCGGAGCAGCTTGGCGTAGAACCGCAGACCCGAGCCGCTTCCCACGACGCGAACGGGAATCCGATCGCCGAGGTCGGTACCGAAGGCGGTGGGGATGTCGATCGAAACGACCCCGTGGTCGACGAGGTCCTGCTCGGACGCCGCCAACTCGGCGCCCGACATCATGTACGGCTCGGCTCGACGAAGAACGTGAATTCGGCCATCGAACGCCGAAGGTATCTACAGTGCGGTGCATGACGACGAACCCTGCGCGCATCTCGCCGGACGACATCGCGCTCGACGACATCGACCTGTCCGACATGGAGTTCTGGGCCGGACCGCGCGCGGTCCGCGAGGCGACGTTCGCACAAGCTGCGTGACACCCCGGAGCTGCGGCACTACGCGGAGCGGGTGATCGAAGCGTCCCCCTTCCCTCCCGGACCCGGCTACTACGCGCTCGCACGGCACGACGACATCTGGCACGTCAGCCGCAACCCGAAGCTGTTCTGCTCCGGTCAGGGTTCGAACATCAGTGATCTTCCACAGGAGATGAACGAATTCTTCGGCTCGATGATCAGCATGGACGACCCGAAGCACTTCCGGCTCCGCTCGATCGTGTCGAAGGGATTCACCCCCAAGGAGGTCACCCGCGTCGAGGAGCTCGTCGTCGAGAAGGCGAAGATCATCCTCGACCGACTCGAAGCCGACTTCCCCGACAAGCACTGCGACTTCGTCGAGCACGTCGCCGCGGCGCTCCCGCTCGAGATCATCTGCGACATGATGGGCATCCCGGCCGACGGACTACTCGAAGATCTTCCAGTGGACGAACACGATCCTCGGAGTCGGCGACCCGGACTTCGTCACGAGCTACGAAGACCTGATGACCCACTCGCTCGAGATGTTCACCTACGCGCAGGCGCTCGGCGAGGACCGCCGGGCCAACCCGCAGGACGACATCACGTCGGTGATGATGGCCGCGGAGGTCGACGGCGAACAACTCACCGCCCAGGAGTTCGGGTCGTTCTTCATCCTGCTCGTCGTCGCCGGCAACGAGACGACACGCAACGCCATCAGCCACGGAATGAAGGCGCTCACCGATCATCCCGACCAGCTCGACCTGCTGTACGGCGACTACGAGACGCACTCGCGAACGGCGATGGAGGAGATCGTGCGCTGGGCGACGCCGGTGATCCACTTCCGTCGAACCGCGACCGAGGACACCGACATCAACGGCTTCCCCGATCAAGCAGGGCGAGAAGGTCGTGATGTTCTACAACTCGGGCAACCGCGACGAGCGGGTGTACGACGACCCGTTCACCTTCGACGTGACCCGGCCACTTCAACCCGTTCAGATCGGCTTCGGGGCGGGTGGGCCGCACTTCTGCCTGGGCGCCAATCTGGCGCGCCGCGAGATGACCGTGATGTTCGACGAGATCCGGCGGCGGATGCCGTCGCTGCGGATCACCGGTGAGCCCGACTATCTCCAGTCGAACTTCATCAACGGGATCAAACGTCTCGACTGCAGCTGGGACTGATCGGTTGAACGACACCGCCCAGCCACCCCTCGACAAGGGCACCGGCGACCTGATTCGTGCGCTGACCGCAGTCGGCATGCTCACCTACGGCGGCTGGGTGCTCTGGTTCTTCCAGGTCGTCCAGCGGGCGAGCCGCATCGGCGCATCACGATTCGCGTCGGCATGGGAGCAGAAGATCGAAGCACTCAGCTTCATCAGCTTCCCTCCCAACATCCCGGTGCTGGCGATCGCTGCAGCGGCGGCCGCGCTCGCAACGTGGCTGGCCGGACCGACACAGGACATCCTCCTCGCGATCCTCCTCCGGGTGATCCGCTGGTCGGCCAACGCGGTCACGGTGATCGCCGTACTCTCGGTGATCACCGTCATCATCGGGGAGGCCGAGGGGCCGGAGCGATCGGGCACCATTGCGTTTCGGGTCGGCGGAGCCATGTGCGCGGCAGCGGTGTCGTACCTGTGCTTGACGGTCGGTCGCACCGCTCCCGGCGGCTGACAGCACGTTCGGGTCGACCTGCCTCGGGGCGTCCTCAGGCGCCGAGATCGCCGGCGCGGAAATGATTCCGGCAGAGCAGTTCGTAGCGCACCGAGTCGCCGAACAGCGGCTGATCGTGGTCGTCGGTGTCGCCGACCATGACGGTGTCGCCTTCGTACACCACTCCCCCGTTGACCACGCGGGCGTTGTGGGTCGCCCGGGCTCCGCACCAGCAACGCGCCTCGACCTGGAGCGGGATGTGCTCGTCGGCGAGCTCGAGCATCCGCTTCGTCCCGTCGAACAGCTCACCACGGAAGTCGGTCAGCAGCCCGAACGCGAACACGTCGACCTCGAGATCGTCGACCACCCGGGCGAGCTGCTCGCACTGCGCCGGCGTGTAGAACTGCACCTCGTCGCACACGATGTAGTGCAGCGGCCAGTTGTCGGCCGCCAACTTGTAGAGATCGATGTCCGGGCTGACCTCGATGGCAGGCGCCGCCACGCCGAGTCGGCTGGTGACCTGACGCCCTTCCCGGTCGAGTGTGGTGAGCAGCAGGCCGAAGAGCTGTCGGTTCGCCAGGTTGTGGTGGATCTGCAGCGCGAAGGTGCTCTTCCCGGAGCCCATCGTCCCGAAGTTGAATCGAAGCGTCGACATGATCGAATCGGAACCTATCGGCGATCAGCCATCGAGCTGACCATCGCGATCTTCGTCGACCACCGCCGGACCGTCGATGCGAGTGATCTCGTCGTTCGGGCTCGTCGCCACCGGAACAACCCGACATCGACCCGACCGCACACACGCCGATGCCGACACACAACACGAAGGCTCTGGTCGGCAGCATGCGCGCGAACCTACCGGTCGCGCGGGGGCCGATCGCGGCATCAGCCGGCCGACCCCCACCAGGATCACGGGCGGCGCAGCAGCGATCGGACCGCGTCGATCGAGTCGGCCTGGTCGGCTGTCTTGTCGTGGCGGTATCGCTTGACCCGGGCGAAGCGCAGTGCAACCCCGCCGGGATAGGTCGTCGACGCCTGGACCCCGTCGACGGCGATCTCGACGACCTGTTCGGGCGCCAGGTGCACCGCATGGCGGCCACCGATCGGACCTTCACCGATCGTCAGTTCCGTGAACCGATCGGTCTGCCAGCGCAGCATCTCATCGGTCATCCCCTTGAACGTCTTGCCGACCATCACGAACCCACCGGTGTCGGGGTCGCGGGCCCCGAGATGGATGTTCGACAGGTAGCCGGTGCGGCGTCCGTACCCCCACTCGACGGCGAGCACCACCAGGTCGAACGTGTAGACGGGCTTCACCTTGCGCCATCCCTTGCCGCGACGGCCCGCCTCGTACGGCTCGGGTGAGGTCCTTGACCATGACCCCTTCGTGACCAGAGGCGATCGCACGCTCGAGAAACCGCTCGGCCTCGGTCACGTCCGCGGTCACGATCGAGGGGAGCCGCGACACCTCGGGCACCGTGGCGGCGAGGACCTCGCGACGCACCGACAGCGGTTCGTCGTGGACCGGCACCCCGTCGGCGAGCAGCACATCGAAGAAGAACGCATCGAGTGGGGTTGCGACGCGCATCGAGTCCTGGAACGCCTTGGGCGAACCGTCGTCCATGATGCCCATCGCCTCGCCGTCGAGCACGAGGTCGCCGCCGGGCATGGCCCGAACGGCACGTCGGCCACCTCGGGCAGCCGAGCGGTGACGTCGTTGAGGTTGCGGGTGAACAGCCGGACCTCCCCGCCGAGCCGATGAGCCTGGACCCGTGCGCCGTCGAGTTTCCAGTCGACCTGGGCGAACTCGGTCCCGCCCGTCGAGCGATCGCGGTCATCGCCTCGGCCACGTCGGCAGCCGGGCTCGCGAGCATCGGCTGGACTGGACGCAACGGTTCGAGGTCGATCGCGTCGAGCGCAGACCGGCCGCCGGTCAAGGCCGCAACGGCTGCAACGCCGAGGTCGCCGGCCATCATCGCCGCCCGCCGTACCGCCGCGACCGGGACGTCGGCGGCCTTGGCAACCGCGGTGGTGAACACACCGGCCAGCGCACCCTGGCGCAGTTCGCCGGAGAGGATGCCGCGCAACAGGCGCTGCTCGTCGGCGGTCGCACGTCACCGAGCAACCGTGCGAGCTCGCCACGACGCGCTGCCAGTGACCCCGTCGCCGCCCATCGCCTCGATCGATCGCAAGCGACCGATCGACGTCGAGCACCGTTCAGCGTTGCGACGCTCGGCCGGCGACGCGCGTGACGCTCGACAGCGTCGCCCAGCCGACACCGATCCGCCCATCGGTGTGGTTCCGACGAGGAAGGCGGCATCGCGGCTCGACCTCGTCGGGGGCGAGCGTGCGCAGCGTGTCGGCGAGGAGCGCGACCTTCTCGTTGCGCTTCGACGTCGCCGCGACCGCAACCGACACCCGAGCGAGTTCGTCGAACAGCACGACGCCGAGTCTCGCACCTGTGACTTCGATGCCGTCGGGCGTCCCTGTCTCGTTCTCGGCCGGATCCGAGTGACTACGGTGAGCCGTATCGCCGTTCGGGAACGGCGAGCCACATCAACAACTGATTTCTTTGGGGGAATCACACATGACCGACACGATCGACCGGTCGGACACGGCGGACGACGACCGGGTCCTCGATCACCTCGTGGTCCGCTTCGCCGGCGACTCCGGCGACGGGATGCAGCTGACGGGCGACCGCTTCACCTCGGTGAGCGCATCGTTCGGCAACGACCTCTCGACGCTGCCCGACTTCCCCGCCGAGATCCGCGCTCCTGCCGGCACCGTCAACGGCGTGTCGGCGTTCCAGGTGAACATCGCCGACCACGACATCACCACGCCCGGCGACGAGCCCAACGTGCTGGTGGCGATGAACGCCGCTGCGCTCAAGGCCGACCTGCACCGACTCCAGCCCGGCGGCACGCTCATCGTCAACGAGGATTCCTTCGGCGAACGCGACCTCGAAAAGGCCGGCTACGTCACCGACGACGGCCCGAACAGCGAGACGCATCAATCCGCTCGAGGACGATTCGCTCAACGGCTACCGAGTGCTCAAGGTTCCGATGACCAGCCTGACCAAGCAGGTCTGCGAGCCGCTCGGGCATCAAGCCGCGCGACGCCGAACGGTCGAAGAACTTCTTCGCCCTCGGACTCGTCTCGTGGATGTACACCCGCCCGATCGAGCCGACCGAGGAGTGGATCGACGAGAAGTTCGCGAAGAACGAGCAGGTCGCGGCGGCGAACAAGGCGGCGTTCCGCGCCGGCTTCAACTTCGGCGAGACCACCGAGGCGGTCGGGCACCGCTACGAGGTCCGTCCGGCCACGCTGCCCGCCGGTACGTACACGTCGATCACCGGCAACACCGCGCTGTCGTGGGGCCTCATCGCCGCCGGACAACTGTCGAAGCTGCCGATCACGCTCGGGTCCTACCCGATCACGCCGGCCAGCGACATCCTGCACGAACTGTCGAAGCACAAGCACTTCGGCATCCGCACGGTGCAGGCCGAAGACGAGATCGCGGCGGTCGGCGTCGCGCTCGGCGCAGCGTTCGCCGGGCACCTCGGCATCACCACCACCAGCGGCCCGGGCGTCGCGCTCAAGAGCGAGACGATCTCGCTGGCGGTTGCGATCGAACTGCCGATGCTGATCATCGACATCCAGCGCGGCGGCCCGTCGACCGGGCTGCCGACCAAGACCGAAGCGAGCGATCTGAACATTGCGCTCTACGGTCGCCACGGCGAGTCGCCGCTGCCCGGTCGTGGCGTCGTACAGCCCCGCGCACTGCTTCCATGCGGCGATCGAGGCGGCCCGCATCGCACTCAAGTACCGGACGCCGGTGATCCTGCTGAGCGACGGCTACCTCGCGAACGGCTCCGAACCGTGGAAGCTGCCCGACATCGCGTCGCTCCCCGACATCTCGGTGCCGTTCACCACCGAACCGAACCACGTCGCCGCCGACGGCACCGACGAGTTCTGGCCGTACCTCCGCGACCCCGAGACGCTCGCTCGACCCTGGGCGATCCCCGGCACGCCCGGTCTGATGCACCGCGTCGGTGGCCTCGAGAAGGCCGACGGCACCGGCAACATCGACTACACCCCCGAGAACCACGAGAAGATGACCGAGCTCCGCGCTGCGAAGGTCGCTGCGGTGGCCGCCGACATCCCGCCGACCGAGGTCGATGGCGACGTCGACGCCGACGTCCTCGTCCTCGGCTGGGGCTCCACCTGGGCGGCGATCGACGCCGCGGTCCAGCGCCGTCGTCGCGCCGGCGTGAAGGTGGCCAAGGCGCACATCACGCACCTCAGCCCACTCCCGCCCGACCTCGGCGACCTGCTGGCGACGCTACGAACGCGTCATCCTGCCCGAACTGAACCGCGGCCAGCTCGCCCATCACCTCCGCGGCACCTACCTGATCGACATCACGTCGGTCTCGAAGGTTCAAGGGTCTGCCGTTCAAGTCACGGGAGATCGAAGACGCCATCGACGCTGCCGTCGCCAGTCTCGGCGACGAGCGGAAGGGAGCCGACGTCGTGAGCACCGCACAGGTCGCCGTCACCACCAAGAAGGACTGGACCAGCGACCAGGAGGTCCGGTGGTGTCCCGGCTGCGGGGACTACGGCATCCTGCTCGCCGTCCAGCAGCTGATGCCCGAGCTGGGCGTCGCTCCCGAGAACACCGTGTTCATCTCCGGCATCGGCTGCTCGAGCCGCTTCCCGTACTACATGAACACGTACGGCATGCACTCGATCCACGGTCGAGCGCCTGCGATCGCGACCGGCGTCGCGACGGCGCGCCCCGACCTCGACGTGTGGGTGATCACCGGCGACGGCGACGGACTGTCGATCGGCGGCAACCACCTGATCCATGCGCTGCGCCGCAACGTGAACCTCAACATCCTGCTGTTCAACAACCGGATCTACGGGCTGACCAAGGGCCAGTACTCCCCCACCTCCGAGGTCGGCAAGGTCACCAAGTCGACGCCGATGGGCTCGGTCGACGCGCCGTTCAATCCGCTGTCGGTCGCGCTCGGTGCCGAGGCGAGCTTCGTCGCCCGCACGCACGATCTCGACCGCAAGCACATGCAGGAGACCTTCCGGGCCGCGCATGCCCACCGGGGTGCGTCGTTCGTCGAGATCTACCAGAACTGCAACGTGTTCAACGACGGTCAGTTCGACGGCGTCACCAAGAAGGCGAACCGCGACGAGATGATGATCGACCTCGTCCACGGCGAGCCGATCCTGTTCGGCGCCGAGCAGTCAACGCGGGGTGATGCAGGGAACCGATGGGTTCCTCCACATCGTCGAGGTGGCCGACGTCGGACTCGACCGGATCCTGGTACACGACGAGAAGAACGAGCATCCGTCGCTCGCGTTCGCGTTGGCCCGACTCAACTCCGACGACAGGTCACCGACCCCGTTCGGTGTGTTCCGCAACATCGAACGCGCCGAGTACACCCAGATGGTCAGCGATCAGGTCGTTGCCGGCGAGCGAGCGCGCGGGGCCCTGGCGATCTCGCCACCCTCCTGGCGTCGAACGGGACCTGGACGGTCGACTGACCGATCAGGGCCCGCGTCGGGCGCTACAGGTCAGGCGATCCGCGTGCCATCGTCGGCGTCGAAGATGACGGGTCGATCGACACGAAGTCGGATCCGGCTTCCGATCTCGTCATATCTGGCGGAGCCGGTTGCCATCACCATTCGACCGCCCCAGGAGCACAGCAGTGCGGCAGCCGAGCCGGGGATCACCCGGCGCAGCACCGCCGTCGCCTCTCCCCGCGTCGTCACGTACGAACTGAGGCGTCCGCACGCCGAGCGTGACGTTCCGGCCGAGATGGCTCCGCAGGGCCGGTGCCCAACTCCGGATGCGGACGGCGTCGTCGTGGATGAGCCAGAAGCCGTCGCCGTCCGACTCGACGCGAACCGGCAGGGTGCAGAGTGACCCGGTCGCTGATGCAACATCGACAGTGGCCGGCTCGTCGTGCAGATCACGCGGGGTCCCGAACTGCACCACCCGGGCCGGCGATCCATCGAGCACGATGATCAGCGACGCCATTGACATCGCATCCGACGGGTCGGTGGCCGCCATCACGGTGGTGACCCCGTATCCGCGTTGGAGCATTCGGATCTCGGTACGCATCTGGCTGCGGAGGTGCTCGTCGAGCGGGGCGAACGGCTCGTCGAGCAACAGGACCCGCGGCGTGCGCACCATCGTCCGAGCGATCTGCACCAACTGCTGCTCACCGCGCGACAGATTGGCCGGGCTGCGACGGAGCAGGTGCTCGATGTGCATGGCCCTGGCCTCGGCGGTGACCCGGTCGCGGATCGCATCGGCGGTCTGGTGCCGCAACTCGAGCGGGAACTCGACATTGCGCCGCACGTTGCGGTTCGGGAGCAGTGCGGGCGTCTGGAAGACCATCCCGACGTCTCGTTCGGCCGGCTTCACCCTGGTCATGTCGAGGCCATCGAAGTAGACCGACCCGCTCACCGGCGTGACGAGCCCGGCGATCGCACGGAGCAGTGTCGACTTGCCCGTCCCCGACGGACCAACCACGGCCGCGAAGCTCCCGTCGTCGATGTCGAGCGAGACGCGGTCGAGAATCGACCGCCGCTCCAGTTCGACCGAGAGCTCGAGAAGCGAGACGGAGGCCATGCCTGGGTCAGTTTCTCACGCTCCCAGGACCCATCCTTCCTCGTTCCGGACGTTTCGTTCGGATTCATCGCTCAGCTGATCGCCGGTCCGCCACGCAGCACGATCGACGAGGTGGCGAGCGACCTCGACGACCTGGACCTCGTCGCGAACCCGGCCATCCAGTTGTGGAAGCGCATGGAGTGCCGGCCAGACCTCGGCGATCACCACGTCGGGCGCCGTTGCGACCCCATCCCACCCTCCGAATGGCCAGACCTCGACGGTGAACCCGTCATCGACGAGCGTGCGCTCGAGGTGCGCGAGGCGCGGAATCCCGACGAGGCTCTGACTCCCGACGCTGCCGGCGCCGAGCAACTGCCAACCCGAGAACGGGCGATGACCGGCCCCGCGGAGCGAGAGCTCGACGGCTCGCCATTCCGCGAGCGGGTCGCATGCGACCTTGGTCGACGTGAGCGTCGGCCCACGTCGGGCCGCCGGGCATCCCCAGAACGGTCCCGGCCCCGGCCCGATCCGCCGGTTCAGCTCTGCGGCCACCTCGAAACGGTTGTTGGTGTTGTCGTCGAGATCGACGACGAGCGCAGTGAGCAGATCCCAGACGGCCCTCCAGGGTGGGCCCGGCAGGCCCAGTGCCTCGGCCGTCCCCGCCGGATACCCGAGTGAGAAGTCGACGCCGAGCAGCATCGGTCCCGGTCGTCGACAGAGTTCGTCGAGTTCGGCGCACGCCGCCGAGCGGGTGGCGGGGTTCGTCGTCGTGATCCGACCCGACGCCGCGTCGGCCACCGCGATCCAGATCGAATCCCTCCCCCGCGTGGGGCGGGCGCTCGCGCTCCAATCGACCACGACGACGCGGTCGAACATCACAGAAGGGTGACGATCAACTCGACGAACGCGTCGCCGTACTTGTCGAGCTTGGCCGGCCCCACACCCGAGATCCGCGACAGTTCCTGCTTGGTGGTCGGTGCCACCCGGGCGATCGCCGCGAGGGTCTTGTTGTCGAACACCACGTAGGCCGGCTTGCCGGCTGCGAGTTCGGTCCGCAGGACCTTCAGACGGTCGAATCGTGCCGCGGCCGCGGCATCGAGGCCGGTGGTCGGATCGGCCTTCTTGGGCGCACCTGTGCGCGCCGGAGCCGGGTCGGGACGGTGCGACGACACCACGCGTCGTGGTGACGGTTCGGTCGTCAGTTCTTCCACGAAGGGGCTGGGATCGGGGCCGGTCACCACCGTGGCATGCGTACTCGCCCGGGTGACCGCGACGTGGAACAGTCGCCGCTCCTCTTCGACGTCGTCGGCGAGCCGATGTGGGTACTGTTCGGCGTCGACGTGGTGGACGACCACGTGGGGCCACTCCTGCCCCTTGACGCGGTGCACCGTCGACAGCACGACGCCGTCGGACGACCGCATGACGCCGAGGCGGTCCCGCAGCCACGAGTCGAACGTGGTGACGTCGTCGTGGAGGGCGGCGAGGTGGCGGATCGCCGTCAGGTCGTCGCCCTGCGCCGACCGGTTCATCCCTCGACGGGTGGTATCGAGCCCGGACACCGAGCCGGCCAGCCCGATCTCGTCGATCAGCGTGAGCACGACGTCAGAGGTCGGGGCGCCCGACTGGACCACCTTCTGGAGTGTCTGGATGTCGGCGGCGAACTCCATCAACCGATCGGCGTCGCGTTCGTTGTTCAGCCGGCCCGCGAGCTTGAACAGGTCGACCATCGTCCCCTGCTCGGCGATCCACGAGTTGATGCGGGGATGGAACGAGCGGGAGGGTCGCCGCAGCGCTTCGCCCAGGTCGGCCGGGAGAAACCGCCCGCGTTCGTCGGTCGATGCGAGCCGAAGCCACGACAGCACGCTGCGAACGGCGGTGCGCTCGACGAACTCGAGCCCGACGCCGCCCGAAATCGGGATCCCCTCGCCGACGAGCGCCACCTGCACCGGGGCGAGCACCGCATTCACACGGGCGAGCACGGCCACCTGCTGCGGCTCGGCGCCCGCTGCGAGCGCCGCGCGCACCGCCGACGTCGTGGCGGCGACCGGATCGACCGAGGCATCGATGCTCCAGCCGCCGGTGTCGGAGGAGTTGGCACGGATGATCTTGGCCACTCGTCGCTGGTTGTGGCGCAGCAGCCGGTCGGCGATCTCGACGATCCCCGCGGGGCAGCGATAGTTGACCTCGAGCGGGTGCGCTCCGGCGCTGGGGAACAGTTCGCCGAAGTCGATCAGCCAGCCGGGGTCGGCGCCGTTGTAGCCGTAGATGGTCTGGTCATCGTCGCCCACCCCGAAGACGGCCCCGCCCGGCGCCGCCAGCAGTCTGATCAGCAACAGGTGCGCCGGGGTGAGATCCTGGAACTCGTCGACCAACATCGTGCGACACGCGCGCTGGGCGGTCCGGCGAGCCGCCGGATCTGACAACAGAATCATCAACGCCCGGTAGATCTGGTCGTCGAAATCGACGAGATGTTTGCGTTCGAGCAGCGCCCGATAGCTCGGCCAGAACGCAGCGAACCCGTCCACGTCGCCCTCGTAGCGGGCCTCGACCTCGTCGGGAGCCACGAGACCGAGACGGACGAGGCTCAGCGCCTCGATCCACGGCGCCACCGGGTCGCTGTTGCGCCGCTTCGGAAACGACACGAGGTCGCCGATGATGCGCCGGACGTCGACCTCGTTGATCGTGCGCCACGACGACGGTTGCGGCGCGAACGGCGCGGTGCCGTTGACGATCGCCAGCGCGATGGCGTTGAGGGTACGGACGTGCAGCCCGGCGAGATCGGGTGTGCGTTCGCGCATCTCCTCCTGGGCGCGCTTGTTGAACGCGACGAGGCTGACGGCGCTCGACGGGAGACGCCAGTTGGTGAGCAGATGTCGGGCTCGCTCGGTGAGCACCCGGGTCTTGCCAGAACCGGCCGGGGCGATGATCCGTGCGGCACCACCGGGGTGGGTCACCGCCGCGAGCTGGTCGGGCGCCAGCTCGGCGGTGGAATGATTGGTGGCGGGAATGGCCGGGGCTCCGTGTTCGATCGTGACGACGTGAACGACGGGGACACCGTCGATCGGTGCGACGAAGCGCAGGGGGCCGGCGTCGAGCCAGATCGCGGTGCCGTCGGCCAGTCGCACATCGCCGGGCTCCCCGTCTCGGATGGGTACCAGTCCGGCCGCCACCGCCCGGTCGAGTGCATCCCAGGTCGCGCCATCACGCAGGTCGATCGTGTTCGACCACAACAGGTGGTGGAACTCGTCGCCGGCGAACTCGAACGTGGCGCCGACCTCGAACGGTGTCGCTGCGGTCATCAACATCGGCGTGCGCGCAGCACCGAAGCGACCGTCGAGCTCGTCGGCCAGGTCGGGGTCGACCTCGATCAGCAACCGGGTCCCGGCCGTGGCCGCGGCCCGCAGGACCCGCAGGGCGTCGGCAGGATCGGCCAGAGCGTCGGCGCCGAGGATCAGCCGTTCGGCGCCGGCCCACGGTTCGGGCGTTGGCGCCGCGGCACGGACGAGCGCATGGCGAGCGAGCCGGTCGGGGCCGGCGGCCGCAGATGCGACGCCGCGTTCGACGTCGATCGGGGGCGGCGCGGTGCGCACAGCGGCCCGCCGACCACCGGTACGCGACGAGGTCACGTCGGGGACCGGTGACGAGCCCTCCGGCTCGATCGAGGGCATCGACGCGGCGTCGCTGGGTGGCGGAACCCCATCGTCGACGGCGATGTCCTGCTCGCCGTGCTTCGTCCAGCAGTCCCGTACATCGCCCGGCCGCTCGTGTTCACCCCCGCAGTACGCGCACGAAATCGCCATCCCGACAACGTAGCCAACCGGCCACGAAATCGCACACCTGTTCGATCACCAGAACGGGACGACGCGGTCGCCCACTTCGGGGATCCCGTAGGTGACACACAAGCCGAACCCGTTGACGATCACCAGCGCAGCGACGATGCCGCCGACGATCAATGCACGACGGCGTCGGTGGGTCCCCACGGCCGCCATCGGAGCCGGCATGTACCAACTCGGGAGGAGTCCGGCGCCGATGGGCTCGACGCCGAACGGCACCGCATCGTCATCGATCTCGACATCGTCCGGATCGGCGGCCAATGCGAGCTCGGCCAACTCCTCGTCGGTGAAGGTCGCCTCCATCGTGTGGAGCGTAGACCCGACAGGCGAACAGTGCCGACCGCGGCGAGCATCGCAGGTCCAGGGCGGTTCCCGAAGCGGGCACCCCAAGCATCCGCGTGCACGCCGCAGGTCGGCAACGAGAGACCAAACTAGAGGTGAACGGCTGTGGGAAGTAAGAGGGACAACCCTGTGAATTGCCGTGTGGATTGAGCCGTCTGGGCTGTGGATCAGTGCCGATGCCTGTGGATTGCTGTGGATTGCCGTGGGACATCCCAGCTCACGCCGGTTGCAGCTCGACGGGGATCCCGTTGAGCACCGATGTCCCGGAGAGCGGATCGAGCGCACGATCGTCGGCCAACACGTTGGAATTCACCCCGGCGTGTTCGGCCGCGACACGCATCTTCGCTCCCGGGAGGTCATGCCCCCACCCGTGCGGCAGGCTGACGACGCCGGGACGGATCGCGTCGGTCACCTCGACCGGCGCCACGACCTCCCCCACGCGCGAGGTGATCCGGACCGCCCCTCCGTCGGTCAACCCGAGCGCGTCGGCATCGTCGGGATGCACCTGCAGCGTGCAGCGGGGCGCACCCTTCACCAACACGTTGATGTTGTGCATCCACGAATTGTTGCTGCGCAGGTGACGCCGACCGACGAGCACCACGTCCCGTTCGGTCAGTTCGGGAATCGCGTCGGCGAGCCGATCGAGGTCGTCGACGAAGACGTCGGGGGCGAGTTCGACGCGTCCGGTCGGCGTCCGCAAGATCTCCGGGATGCGCGGCACCAGCGCACCGAAGTCGCGTCCGTGAGGATGTGCGAGCAGGTCGTCCATCGAGGTGCCGTCAGGGTCCGCTCCGAAGCCGTCGCCGAACGGGCCGGTCCGCAACATGAAGTCGATCACGCGCTCTGGGCCACGACGTCCGGAGGCGTCGAGACCCGCACGGAGTTCGTCGGGATCGCGTCCGAACACGTTCGAGGACTCGTCCTTCACCGCGCTGGCGATCATCCCGTCGATCGCGAGGTCGTCGACGATGGCCGGATCGGCGTCGGGGCCCATCCCCTGAGCGATGAGTGAGAGCTTCGAGATCACTTCCCACTCGTCGGGTTGACCCTCGGCGAGAGGAAGCACGGGCTCGGAGTAGTTCGCGACGTTGCGCACGGCGAACTGCAGCAACAGGAGGTCGTAGTGACCGCGTTCGAGCTGCGATGGCACGGGCAGGATCACGTCGGCGTGGCGCGTGGTCTCGTTGAGATACAAGTCGATCGACACCATGAACTCGAGATCGTCGAGTGCATCTGCGAGCTGATTGCTGTTGGGCGTCGAGAGGACCGGGTTGCCGGCGAGCGTGACGAGCGCCCGCAGCCGCCCCTCCCCCGGCGTCGTGATCTCCTCGGCGAGCGCACCGACCGGATACTCGCCCATCACCTCGGGATGGCCGCTCACCCGGGTGTGCCCGCGCCCGACCTTGAAGCCCTTGCCTGTTCCCGGGCGGCCACGCGTCGTGGCACCTCCGGCGACCGGCGTGGCAAACATCGAGCCGCCGGGTCGATCCAGGTTCCCCGACAGGGTGTTGACCACGTCGATCAACCACGACGCGGTCGAACCGAACTCGGTGGTCGTGGTCCCGATCCGGCCATACACCGCGGCGGTCGGCGCCGCGGCGAGCTCGCGGGCCATCGTCCGAATCGTCTCCGCTGCGACGCCGGTCGGGACGGCCACGACCTCGGGGGTGAACGCAGCGAGTGCCGCGCCGAGTCGCTCGACACCGGCGACATGTGCCCGGACGTGATCACCGACGTCGGCGAGACCCTCGTCGATGAGGACATGGGCGATGGCGGCGAGCAGCAGCGCGTCGGTGCCGGGTCGGATACTCACCCACTCGTCGGCCTGCTCGGCCGTGCGGGAGCGGCGCGGATCGACCACGATCACCTTGCCGCCCCGCTCCTGAATCGCTTCGAGACGACCCGGGAAGTCAGGAGCAGTGCACACCGAGCCGTTCGAGGCGTAGGGATTGGCGCCGAGGATCACGAGATGGTCGGTGCGGTCGAGGTCGGGGACCGGAATGGCGACCGGCGAACCGAAGACGTGGCCGGCGGCGACGTGGCGCGGCATCTGGTCGACGGTCGACGCGCTGAACCGGGTCCGTGTGCCCAACCCCGTGAGCAGCGCGCGGGAAAACGTCATCGCCGACAGGCTGTGAGCGGTCGGATTGCCGACGTACACACCCAGCCCTTCGCGACCGTGCCGCTCGATCACGTCGGGCAATCGTGCCGCGATCTCGTCCCACGCCTCGGCCCACGACACCTCGACGTGCTCGCCGTCGCGCTTGACCATCGGCAGGCGCAGCCGATCCGGATCGTCGTGGAGCTGCTTGAGCGTCGACCCCTTCGGGCAGATGAAGCCGTGCGAGAACACGTCGTCCATGTCGCCTCGGATCCGCTGCACCCGTTCGGTCCCGTCCTCGCCACGAGCCACGGTGATCTCGAGACCGCATCCGGCCTCGCAGAGCGGACAGGTCCGCATCGCGGTTCTGGTCCCTGAAGTTGTTTCGGTCATGGTCCGATGTAAGCAGATCTGCCACGATCGACTGCGATGCAGGTTCCACTCCGCAGAGTCCTCCCCGTCGCCGACGGCTCGATCACGGTCGCCGACGCCTACGCCGCGCCGTTGGGGCGCCGGTCCGATCGCCCCTGGGTCGGGTTGTCGATGGTGGCGTCGATCGACGGGTCGACGGTCGTCGACGGCGTCTCCGCAGGCCTGTCGAGCGACAACGACTCCTCGGTGCTGCTCCAGCTTCGTTCGATCGCCCAGGTGATCATCGTCGGCGCCGGCACGGTTCGGGGTGAGGGATACGGCAAGCCGAAGCAGGACGGCCAACGTATCGGTGTGGTCACCCGCAGTGGATCCGTCGACACGACGAGTGAGCTGTTCCGGTCGGGCGCCGGCTTCGTCATCACCACCGAGCAGACCGAGATCGACGGACGCCAGATCGACATCCTCCGCGCCGGCGTGGACGAGGTCGACTTGCGCGCCGCGGTCGAACGGATCCCCGAGCTGTGTCCGGGCGTCGAGTTCATCCAGGCCGAAGGCGGAGCCACGCTCAACGCCGCCCTCGGCGCCGCCGATCTGCTCGACGAATTGAACGTGACGACGTCACCCGCAACCGTCGGTGGTGGCGGCCCACGCCTGTTGTCCGGCGGTGGCGACCACTCACACCGCTACGACTTGGAGCAACTCGTCGTGGACGACGAGTCGTTCGTGTTCAGCCGTTGGCGCCGGCGCGGGGCGCCGACTTCTCCATGAGTTCGAGCTCACGGTGGAAGTCGGCCGCGGCGTCGAAGTGCTTGTAGACGCTCGCGAAGCGCAGGTAGCTGACGTCGTCGACCAGTCGCAGTTCGTCGAGCACGGTCAGACCGACGACGGCGGTCGAGACCTCACTGCCGTTGAGGCGGACAACGTCTTCGACGCGCGTTGCCATCTGCTCGAGCACGTCATCGGACACGTCACGCCCCTTGGTGGCGGCGGCCAAGCCGGCGACCACCTTCGATCGTTGGAACGGCACCACGTCGCCTGACGACTTGACCACCGTCAACGGGGCGTGGTCGACCCGCTCGAACGTGGTGAACCGATGCGAACAGGTGAGGCATTGGCGCCGACGCCTGATGGCGGCTCCCTCCTCGGCCACGCGCGAATCGACGACCTTGCTGTCGTCTGCTCGACACGAGGGGCACTGCACGCGTCCAGTGTAACGCCCCTGGTGACGGAGATCAGGGCAGATGCACGGCCTGCCCGACGACGATGGACGTCGATCCGTTGAGGTCGATCAGCGCCCCGACGTAGCGATCACGATCGACGGTGCCCCGGTGGTCGTCGGCGATCGACCACAGCGAGTCGCCCGGCTCTGCAACGTGCACCGCCGGCACACCGACCGCGTCGACCACGATGGCGGTGGGGTTCGCCGGTGCGGCTTCGGCGGCGGAGGCAGGACTACCGCCGAAGCCCACCAGCACGCTGTTGAGCAACGCCGCCATCAGGACAACCGCACCGACGCCCACGAGGATCGCCCCCAGCCGACGGGCCGTGTAGTTCGGCCGGTCGACGGGCTCGGCCACCCGACGCCGCTCGACACGGTGGTAACGGCTGGCAGGCCCGCCCCACTGTGTCGACGACGTCCGGTGATCGAAGGTCCGCGAGCTGATGATCGTGGTGGCTGCGGTCGTGGTGATGGTCATGGCGTCTCCCCAACAGAGCTGTTCGTTGCTCGTTCGACGGAATCGCCGGAATGCAACATGTGTTCGATAGTCAACACCCGATCGAACACCTTCGTCAACCCCTGGATCGAAGTTTCTCGAACACGTGTTGGCAGTACAGGTGTTTGACTCCGGGCACTGTTGGCCGTATCGTGTTCGTATGGCTCCCAAGATCAGCAAGCGCCAGCGGGCGATTCTCGACTTCATCGAAGAGCAGATGCGCGACCGCGGCTTCCCCCCGTCGGTCCGCGAGATCGGCGACGCCGTCGGGCTGACGTCCCCGTCGACGGTCCACAGCCACCTGAACACGCTGCAACGGCTCGGCTACCTGCGGCGCGACCCCGACAAGCCCCGAGCGATCGAGGTGCGCTTCGACCCGAACAGCGGCGCCGTGATGGACCGTCGGCCGGTGCGCTACGTCCCGCTGGTCGGTGATGTCGCAGCCGGTACCGACGTGCTCGCCGAGGAGAACGTCGAGGAGCTGCTGCCGGTCCCGATCGACTTCGCCGGTGAGGGCGAGTTGTTCATGCTGCGGGTTCGCGGCGAATCGATGATCGGCGTCGGCATCCTGCACGGCGACTACGTCGTCGCCACCCAGGTGGAGCACCCGAACAACGGGGACATCGTGGTCGTCGGTATCCCAGGTGGTGAGGCGACGGTGAAGACCTACGAGCGCTCGGGCGCCACCGTGACCCTCGTGCCGGCCAACCCGTCGATGGAGCCGATGAACTTCCGCGCCGACGAAGTCGAGTTGTACGGCAAGGTCGTCACCGTCATGCGTCGCTACTGAGCAGCCCGTTCGAGGCGGTCGGTTTCACCGGATCCGTTCGACAGCAGCGTCAGCTCGGCGGTGCCGGCGGCGGACGCTCCTGGGTGCGACGGGCATCGGAGTCGCGTTCGTCTCGCTGCCGTGCCAGCACGTCGTCGTCCGGCGGCGCGGTATCGGCCGATACCGACGTGTGCTGCGGCGCCTGAGGTGCCCAGTCGATGGGCTGAGCGCTTCCGGCAAGATGCTGCGGCGCAGCCGGTGGCGTGGGCGTGGGCGCTGACGGCCGAGCAGCCGGCGCCCAGCCTGGTTGGCCTGGCACCTGTGGTTGGGCTGGTGCCGACGGAGGAGTGGGCGAAGGAGCCGGCGGGCTGTACTGAGGCGGTGCCTGCTGGCCGTACTGAGGCGGTGCCTGCTGGCCGTACTGAGGCGGTGCCTGCTGGCCGTACTGAGGCGGTGCCGTGCCTGGCCGTACTGCGGAGGTGCCTGCTGGCCGTACTGCGGCGGCTGACCGAACGATGGCGGACCCGCTGGCTGGCCGTACACAGGAGGACCCTGCGGTGCCTGGCCCGGCACGAACGGCGACGGCTGTGCGGCTGCGCCGGGCGCCCACTGGGGCGCAGCCACCTCGACCCGAGCGCGACGCGCCCCGAGCAGGATCAGTCCGGCACCGAGCAGCAGTCCGAGGATCCCGACGGCAGCCGCTCCGCCGCGCAGCGCGGCGACGCCCTCGTTCGGGTCGCGCCCGACGGCGACCACGAACACCTCGTCGGCGGGGGATTCGACGCGTACGACGTGGTCGTCGGTCTCGGTGATGTCGATCGTGAACGCGGCGGCGCCGACGAACCCGCCTTGGCTGTACTCGAGATCGGTGACGGTGCGGTCGAGAGCGATGGGCTGACCCTCCGGATCGACGATCGCGATGTCGGCATCGGGGGTCACCGCACCCACGTCGTAGGCGCCCTCCACGTCGCAGTCACCACGGATGCCGTCGAGGCGACCCGCACGCTCGATGAACACGAAGTACTCGCCGGTCTCGACGAAATCGAGCGTCGTGTCACAACCCACGGGTGCCCGAGCAAACCCGGCGACTGCGTCACTGCGCCGTTCCCCACCGATGGTCCACAGTGCGACAGCGCCAACCACCCCCACCGCCATCGCCAGCGCCCCGAGCCCGATCAGGATGCTGCGACGAGAAGAAGATTGCGCCATGTCAGGTCCTCGCAGTTCGTTGCAGTCGGTCGACGACGACGTCGATCCGATCATCAGGTTGTACCACGGCCACGCGTACGTGACCGGAGCCCGCGGGCCCGTAGAACTCGCCGGGACTGACCAGCGCTCCTCCGTCGTGCGCCAGCCGGCGCGTGAACTCCCAGCCGTCGACGGCTGGGATCCACAGGTAGAAGGCGCCGTCGGGAACGGTCACCGTGGTACCCGACCAGTCGGTGAGCACGGCCGCCATCCGCTCGAGCCGACTGCGGTACCGGGCGCGTTGGTCGTCGACGTGCCCATCGTCGTCGAGCGCGACGACGCTGGCCGCCTGTACCGGCCCCGGCACCATGAGTCCGGCGTGCTTGCGAACCTCGCGTAGGTAGTCGACGAGATCGGGGTCACCGACGTAGAACCCGGCGCGGCCTCCGGCGAAGTTCGACCGCTTCGACAGCGAATGGACGGCGACGACACCGTGGTGGCCGTGCTCCAGGATCGTCCGCCCCGGACCCGCCCAGGTGAACTCGATGTAGCACTCGTCGGAGAAGACCGGCACGTCGTGCTCCCGACCCCATCCGGCTGCCGCACCGAGGTCGTCGAGATGTCCGGTCGGGTTGCCCGGGCTGTTGATCCACAGCAGGAGCGCCCGTTCGGCGTCCCCCAGCGCGATCGAATCGAGGTCGAGGCGGCCATCAGCGTGCGTTGCGACCGGAACCGCTCGAAGTCCCGCCAGGGTCGCACCCATCGCGTAGCTCGGATACGAGATCTCCGGGTACAGCACGGTGTCGCGGCCAGGCGACCGCAGCCCCATGAACTGCGGGAGGAGCGCGACGAATTCCTTCGAACCGACGGTGGCCCCGATCTGTGCGGGTTCAGCGTTGACGTCGAAACGGCGGGCGAGCCACCGCTGCACGGCTGCGTGGAACTCAGGGGACCCCACACTCGGCGGATACGACCGCTCGGCGCCGCTCGTCGACAACGCCGCGACCACGGCGGCGGGCGGCGGGTCGAACGGGGTCCCGATCGACAGGTCGACAACGGAATCGTGCCGCTCCAGGATCTCGGACTTCAACTCGTTCAGCCGATCGTAGGGATACGGCGGCGGAACGAACGGCTGCGCGGTCATGCGGGGACCTCCGCGCTGCCGTCGGTGATGAACTCGGACAGCCGTCCTGCCGATGGATCCGACAACCGAGCACGGACCGTCCACTCTGTGTCGCCGTCGGCCGTCGAGACCACCTCGCCTTCGCGGTGGACCATTGCGAGGACGTCACCGCGGTCGTACGGGATGACCAGCTCGTACACCACGGCGAGCGCCCGGAGACGATCGCCGATCACCCGGAGGAACCCGTCGATGCCCTCGCCGGTCACGGCGCTGACGACCACCGAACCGGGGTGGTCGGCCAGCAGCTCCTTCGCCGCGCCCGGTGCGAGGTCGGCCTTGTTGATCACCAGCAGCTCTGGCACATCTGCGGCTGCGATTTCCCGCAGCACCTCGTGCACGGCCGCGATCTGTCCCTCGGGGTCGGGCGCGCTCGCATCGACCACGTGCACGAGGTAGTCGGCCTGCGCCGCCACCTCGAGGGTCCCCTTGAACGACTCGACCAGGCCGTGCGGCAGGCGGCTGATGAATCCGACCGTGTCGGTCAGGAGCACGGGTTCACCGCCCGGCAGCGCGAGGCGCCGCGTCGTCGGGTCAAGGGTTGCGAAGAGCCGGTCCTCGGTGAGCACACCCGAGTCGGTGAGGCGGTTGAGCAAGGTCGACTTTCCGGCGTTGGTGTACCCGACGATGGCCACCGAGGCGAGCCCGCTCCGCTGGCGGCCCTGGCGCTGCAGTGTCCGGGTCTCGGCCAACGAGTCCAGCTCCCGCTCGAGCTTCGTGATCCGCCGCATGATCCGCCGGCGATCGGTCTCGATCTTCGTCTCGCCCGAACCGAACCGGCCGCCGACACCGCCGCGCTGCTGGGAGAGCTTCGCCTTCGCACCGCGACGCAATCGCGGCAGTCGATAGCGGAGCAGCGCGAGTTCGACCTGCGCCTTGCCCTCCATGGTGTGGGCGTTCTGTCCGAAGATGTCGAGGATCACCGCGGTCCGGTCGATCGCCGTCCGCCCGAGCAACTTCTCCAGGTTGAACTGCTGGGCCGGCGCGAGTTCGTTGTCGAACACCACCGTGTCGGCGTCGACCGCGAGGCACAGCTCCTTCAGCTCCTCGGCCTTCCCCTTGCCCACGTACCACGTGTGATCAGGTGCGTCACGTCGCTGCACGAGCCGCGCGACCTCGTCGGCGCCCGCGGTGTCGACGAGTAGCGCCAACTCGTCGAGGCTCGCGTCGACGGCCTCGTCGTCGTCGCCCGGCAGAGCGACCGCCACCAACACGATCTTCTCCCGGATCGTGCGGTCGATGAGGGTCCCGCCGAGTGCTTCGTTGTACGGATTGTTCGGCTCGCTCACTGATGCTCGATCTCGATCGTGGCGACGAACGCCGCCGGGCCGGTCAGAATCGCTCGGGACGGAGCGTCGTCGGTCAAGGCAACGGTCGCGGTCCCGCCGTCCATGTGCACCACGACTTCGGGCTCGACCGCCGACACGAGCCCCCACGAACGCGCCGCGAACGCTGCCGCACACGCTCCCGTGCCGCACGCAGCGGTGATGCCTGCACCCCGTTCGTGCACGCGCATCGTCACGGCATTCGGCTGTGGACCCGGCTCGATGATCTCGAGGTTGATCTGGGGAACCTTGGCTCCGAGCTCGACCAGGTCGACGACGGCCACCTCATCGACACCGACGACCGAGTGCGGGTTGCCCATCGAGAGGTGTGCGACCGGTCGATCGGGATGGCAGCCCAGCGACGCCCAGCCCGTGGGCTCGGCGAGGGTCGTGACCTCCCCCATCTCGACCTGCGCCATGATGACCGCGGGGTCACCGGTGGCGGTCAGCGTGACCACCCGATCGCCGGCGTCGGTCAGGATGCGCTGTGGGCCGAGATCATCGCGCCGCATCGCCACCGCCTGCGCGAAGCAGCGAATACCGTTCCCGCTCATCTCGGCGATCGATCCGTCGGCGTTGAAGAGGGTCATCTTGGCGGCATAGCCGTCGGCTCCGGTGGCGACGAGCAGACCGTCGGCTCCGATGCCGGTCCGGCGGTCGCACAGCGTCACGGCGAATTCGGCGAGCTCGGCGGCCGATGTCGCCTCCTCGTCGAAGAGCACGAGGAAGTCATTGCCCAAACCGTGATGCTTGGTGAGCGATCGACGGGTCATGCCTGCAGGGCGCCGATCACGGTCGGGGTGACCTCGGTGACGGGATCATGTTCGACATCGATCCACTGTACGCGGGGATCACGGCGGAACCATCGCTCCTGGCGAACGGCGAACTGGCGGGTACGGGTGACGATCATCTCGATCGCCTCATCCTTGCCGATGCGCCCTTCGAGGTGGTCGACGATTTCCTTGTACCCCAGCGCTTGGCCCGCAGACCGCGAGAATCCGACAGCGCGGAGACGGTCGACTTCGTCGAGCAGGCCGGCCTCGATCATCGTGTGGACACGGCATTCGATCCGCTCGGCAACGACCGGGCGCGGACGGCGGAGCCCGATCTGCACAACCGGCGACGGCGGGTAGTTGTCGACCCCGGGACCGAAGCTGCTGAACGGGCGCCCGGATCCGAGTGTGACCTCGAGCGCACGGATGACCCGGCGGCGGTTCTCCGGTTCCATCTTGGCGGCGGCAGCCGGGTCGAGGTCGGCGAGTCGGGCATGGAGTGACGCCGTATCGAGCTCACCTTCGAGGTCGGACCGGACCGTCGGGAACTCACCCGGGAGGTCGAAGTCGTCGATCACGACGCGGTGGTACAGCCCGGTGCCCCCGACGAGCAGCGCACGATGGCCGCGTTGCCGGATCGTCTCGACCGCGCGTCGATACGCCGGCTGGAAATCGCCGACCGTGAATTCGTCGGTCGGTTCGACCAGATCGATGCAGTGGTGGCGGACGTCGGCCTGCTCGGCGACGGTGGGCTTGGCCGTACCGATGTCCATGCCCTGGTAGACCTGCATGCTGTCGACGGAGACCAGTTCGACGTCGCCGAGCTGTCGAGCGACCGCGAGCGCAACGGCGGACTTCCCGGACGCGGTCGAGCCGACGATGGCCACCCGCGCCGGTCGCGGGTCAGAGATGCTCACCCTCGGCGATGCGCTGGTGATGGTGGATGACCTCGGCGACGATGAACCGCAGGAACTTCTCGGTGAACACCGGATCGAGGCCCGACTCCTCCGCCAGCCCGCGCAACCGTGCGAGCTGGATCTCTTCACGGCCCGGATCGGCCGGTGCGAGCTGGGCTTCCTTCTTGTACCGACCGACCGCTTTGGTGATCTTGAAGCGCTCGGCGAGCAGGTGAACCAGCGCGGCGTCGATGTTGTCGATACTCGACCGGTAATCGGCCAGTTGGTCGTCGTGCTGTTGCTCGGCCATGCTCACAGCGATGCTACGGGAATCCGCACGATGTGGCGGGCGTCCGCCACGTGGGAGACGTAGTCGCCGATGAGGTGGTGCGGGGCGGCACGGGTGACCTCGACCAAGGCGTAGCTCCCGGCGCGCAGCGGGCGCGGGGCGACGAAGTGCACGAGCTTGTTCTGCCGCGTCCGACCGGATGTGACACCGGGATCCTTCTTGGACGGGCCCTCGACCAGGACCTCCTCGATGCGACCGACCCTGGCCTGGTGCTTCGCGATCGCCGATCGTTCGACCACGACACGCAGCCGCTCGAAACGCTCACTCGCGACCGCCGGGTCGACGAAGTCGGCCTCCATGTCGGCCGCCTCGGTCCCCGGCCGCGGTGAGAAGAGAAAGGTGTACGCGTAGTCGTACTCCGCCGCCGCCGCCACCTCGAGCGTGCGTTCGAAGTCGTCGTCGGTCTCGCCGGGGAACCCGACGATGATGTCGGTCGACACGGCGAGGTCGGGGATCGTGCGACGGGCCTCGGCCAGGCGGTCGAGGTAGCGCTCGGCGGTGTAACCGCGATGCATCAGCGCGAGCACCCGGTCGCTCCCCGACTGCAACGGGTAGTGGAGGTGCTCGCAGACCGCGGGCGTGTCGGCCATCGCGGCGAAGGTCTCGGGCCGCATGTCCTTCGGATGGGGGCTGGTGTAGCGGACCCGCTCGATGCCCTCGACCGCGCCGACGTCACGGAGGAGATCGGCGAACAGCGGGCGGAGCTTGGCACTGTCGTCGCCGGCCTGTCGGGCGATGAGTTGGAGGTCGCGGCCATAGCTGTTGACGTTCTGCCCGAGCAGCGTGACCTCGGTGACGCCGTCGGCGGCGAGCTGTGCGACCTCGGCCACGATGTCGGCAGCGGGCCGACTCATCTCCTCACCGCGGACGGCGGGCACGATGCAGAACGCGCAGTTGTTGTCGCAGCCGATCTGGATGGTGACCCAGCTGTTGTAGCTCTTCTCCCGTCGCACCGGCAGCGCCGACGGGAACATCGCGTGGTCGTCGACGACCGCCGCCTCGAGGATCTCGGTGATCGGAACGTCGGACGATTTCGACGCCTCGAGCAACTCGGCGGCGCGGTGGACGTTGTGCGTGCCCATCACGACGTCGACATGACCGGCCTTCCGCGCGACGAGGTCCTGGTCCTTCTGGGCGAGGCAGCCCGAGACGACGATCTGGCGGCCGTCCTTCTTGGCCTTCCACGTCTTGAGGTGTCCGAGGTTGCCGTACAGCTTGTTGTCGGCGTTCTCCCGGATGCAGCACGTGTTCAGCACGACGACGTCGGCGTCGGCGTCCGACTCGGCGCGAACCAGTCCGTCGGCTTCGAGCAGGCCGGCGATGCGCTCGGAGTCGTGCTCGTTCATCTGACACCCGTAGGTGTGCACCACGTAGCGGCGCTGGTCCTGTTCCGACATGCGGGGCAGGCTACCTAGCCTCGGACGAAGGGGATCCTGAGCGGGTAGCTCCAGCGGATACCGGCGTTGGCCCGCATCGCACCGATGATGCTGAAGACGATGTTCAAGATGACCGCGCCGAAGATCACCACGAAGAACACGCCGAGCGAGAGGCCGAACCCGATGCCGGCCCCGGCCTCGCTGCCCGACGCCCCGAACGCCCCGCTCGCGGCGAGGCCGACGAAGAACACGATGAACGAGCCGAGGTAGGCGACGAGGAAGCTGAGCTGGAAATTGAGTGCTTCGCGTGCATGCCAGCGGGTCTCGGGCCGCGTCTCGTCGTCGGCGATCAGGTAGAAGACGAGCGGGAGAATGAAGCCTCCGACGAGGACACCACCGTGCGTCAGGATCGACAGCGTCCGGTCGTCGGAGTTGCGTCCACCGCCGCCGGGTGCGACCGGACCCCAGGTCGTCCCGTCCCACCACCGCATGGTGACACCGTCGTGGTACCAACCCGGCGGAGGCGTCGCCGCCGACGGAGGCGGAGGCTGGGGAGCGTCGCTCATGGCGCAACCGTACTGCGCGGCGGCGACGGGCCGGGATAGCGTCACCCACGTGATTGCCATCTGGGACGCCGCCGACAACCAGACCCTGTACGAGATCTTGTACATGGTCCACCTCATCTCGATCGTGGCCGCCTTCGGGCCGCTGTTCCTCTACCCCCGGATGAAGCGGGCGGGTGAGGTCTCGGCCATCGCCGCACTCCACATGAAGCTGGTCTTCCCGGCGCTGGTGCTGCTCTGGGTTGCGGGGATGGGAATGGCCGGTATCGGCAAGTTCTCACTCGGTGAGATGCACTGGATCACGATCACGATCGCCCTCTGGCTCGTTGCGCTCGCCGTGAGCTGGTTCCTGATCCGCCCGGCCATCTCCGACGAGTCCGACGACGCCGTGAAGAAGATGTCGATGGGCATCGGGATCACCCATCTCGTATTCGTCGTGAGCCTCTGGCTGATGATCTTCAAGCCGTTCGTCGACGGTACGTACGTCTTCAACTCCTGACGCACCGCTCGCGCCGAGCCCGTCGCGACGATGGGACAGGCGGAATCCGCCGATCGGTTCGAGACGCGACACGGCCCGGTCACTCCCCCGCATGGGCGAGTGAACGGGCCGTCAGACGTCGGTGGAGACGCTGATCAGTCGAGTGCGATCGGCTGCTCGTCGACTTCGGTGAACACGTCGGCCTCGGCCTCGGCCTCGACCTCGACGGCCGGCGCGTTCGGGTCCTCCTTGAGGCCGGACTGGATCAGGACCTTGTCGCTGATCTCCATCATCACCTCGGGGTTGGTACGGAGGTACTCCTTGGCCTTCTCGCGACCCTGGCCGAGCTGTTCGCCCTCGTAGGTGAACCAGGCGCCCGACTTCTTGACGATGCCCAAGTCGACCGAGAGATCGATCAACGACCCTTCACGACTGATGCCCTTGCCGTACATGATGTCGAACTCGGCCTGCTTGAACGGCGGCGACACCTTGTTCTTCACGACCTTCACGCGGGTGCGGTTGCCGACGGCGTCGGCACCGTCCTTCAGCGTCTCGATGCGGCGGATGTCGAGTCGGACCGACGAGTAGAACTTCAACGCCCGGCCGCCCGGCGTGGTCTCGGGCGAACCGAACATCACGCCGATCTTCTCACGCAGCTGGTTGATGAAGATGCAGATCGTGTCGGTCTTGCTCAGGTTGCCGGTGAGCTTGCGCAGCGCCTGACTCATCAGCCGAGCCTGGAGTCCCACGTGGGTGTCGCCCATCTCGCCTTCGATCTCGGCGCGAGGCGTGAGTGCGGCCACCGAGTCGACGACCACGACGTCGATCGCGCCGGAGCGGGTGAGCATGTCGCAGATCTCGAGCGCCTGCTCCCCGGTGTCGGGCTGGGAGATCAGCAGCTGATCGACGTCGACACCGATCGCTGCGGCGTACACCGGGTCCATCGCGTGCTCGGCGTCGATGTAGGCACACACGCCGCCGTTGCGTTGTGCCTCGGCGACCACGTGCATGGCGAGCGTGGACTTGCCGGACGACTCCGGACCGTAGATCTCGGTGACGCGACCGCGGGGCAGGCCACCGACACCGAGCGCCAGGTCGAGTGCGAGCGCACCGGTGGGGATCACCTTGATGTCCATGTTGGTGCGGTCGCCCATCTTCATGATGGCCCCGGTACCGAACTGCTTGTCGATCTGCTGCAGTGCGATCTCGAGGGCCTTGGAGCGGTCGTCTTTTGCCATGTCGTGTCTCTCTTTCGTTGCGTTCACTTGCGGATCTGAAGGGGATGGATCACCATCATGACGAAGGGGTACTTCAGAGTTGCCGAAGGCTCCCCCGTCAGCATGTCGGCAAACTCCACCGCTGTGATTCGAGAGCGTACAAGACGAACAGTCGTTCGTCCAAGCATTGTTCGACCGAACGGCTGAAAAACCTTGTCCGGCAGCACGTTCGCGGGGCCCGGGCCGGATTTGGCAGACTCTCCCGGTGCGTCGTTCGCTCGGTGGTCTGATCCTGCTCGTCTCGGGGGGATTCTTCGCGCTCGCGATCAGCACGTTCTGGCTGGATCGCGTGGCCTTCACCCCCGAAGTCGACACGAGTGCCACCTACGCGATCATGGGCGACGAGGACATCCGCCTCCAGGTGGCGTCGGTCATCGCCGGTGCCGATGCCGCCGAACTCGGCGTGTCACCCTCCGACCTCAAGGTGCTCGTCACCCAGATCGCCCGCATCCGCGACGGCGCCACCGAGATGCGCGTGTTCACCGCGTCGGCGCATGGTCGCCTGATCGGCGATCACGACGATCCCGTCGTCATCACACCTGCCGAGCAGGTGCAGATCACGCGGACGGAACGGGCCGCCGTGCTCCCATCGATCACGCTGCCCGTGGAGCGGGTGGGTGCGTTCGACCTGATGGCCTCGATCACGTCGTGGACCTGGATGATCACGTTCGGACTCGGCGCTCTCACACTGCTGTTCGGCCTGGTCCTCCGGCCCGAACGAGGCGAGTTCTCCTTTGCGCTCGGGGCCGGCTGCGCAGCCACGGGCGTCCTGCTCCTGTTGTTCGGTTACCTCGTTCCCGCGTTCCTGTTCCCGACGATCTCCGACGACACCTGGGTCGGGGTCTTTCCGAGCCTCGCAACGCACCGACGGACGTTGACGCTCGTGGCGTCCGTCGTGTTCGTCGGGATCGGCGCCGCGTCGGTGTTGTTCACGGGCGGAGGCCGTCAGCGCCGCCAACGATCGACCCCACTCGCAGCGACCCGATACCGCGAGCAGCAGCGCTGGAGCAACTAGAAAACGACAGAACCCGCTCCGAGGAGCGGGTTCTGCTGCGATGAAGAGCCACGCGAGTGGCCCGTTGTGCTTCCCCTGGGACTCACGCCCAGGGCACCACATGGATGAAGAGCCACGCGAGTGGCCCGTTGTGCTTCCCCTGGGACTCGAACCCAGAACCAATGGATTAAGAGTCCACTGCTCTGCCAATTGAGCTAGAGAAGCAAACAGCGGCGCAGGTTAGCCCCGCCGCTGTCGATTCACGCATCACTGCGCAGGGTGGCCAAGGGGACTTGAACCCCCAACCGCCAGGATCACAACCTGGTGCTCTACCTGTTGAGCTATGACCACCATGTCCCGCCCGATATGTGAGGCGAGGGGCGACATTCTGCCACCGAGTCCGCTGATCCACACCCTCGAATTCGATGGAGGATCCGACGCCGGTCGCCGAGCGATGGTCATCGAATCCAGAACACCGTGTCGGGGCGACCCTCGGGCACCACCTCCTCGCCCAGGTCGAGAACGAATCGGGCGTCGACTCCTGCCCGGAGCACGTCGATCCCGAGCGGGGCGGTCGCGACCACCGCCTCCTCCTCGTCGTGCCACACGAAGAGCAACCGCAGGTCGGCGATGTCGGACGCCGCGCTCGAGCGGATGCGACCGGTCATCTCGTCACCATCACGTTCGAGTGCCCGGACGTCGAACAGGTCGGCGAGCGCTGCGCTCTCCGACTCCTGCCCCACGGAGATGTCGAACTCGATGCGGACCGGATCATCGTCCGGCTCCACGAGGCGACCGGCGACCGCGGCCGCCGAGTCGTCGTCGATCACGCCGAGGATGTCGGTGACCGAGTCGACGATGTCACCATCGGCAGCGATCAATCGAACGGTCACCTCGACACCACTCCGGGGCGGAGCCCCTTCCTGCGTCCGCACAGCCACACCCCAGTCGAAGACGTCATCACCACGGTCGACGAGCCAGACCTCGTCGACGGCCACCAGATCTTCCGGTCCGACCGTGGGCGTCGGGACCACCGTCGTGTCGACGGTGGTCGCAACCGGCGCCGGTTCGACGACATCCTCGTCGGCATCGCCGCCGAGGAGCACGACCACCGATCCGGCAACAGCTGCGAGCGCCGTCAGGGCGAGCACGGTCGCCAGCGGGATCAACCAGCGCTGCCGCCGCCGGCGCCGCAGCGAGCGGTGCTCCGCGTCGCGGCGTGCCTGTTCGACCCACGGATCGGGGCGCGGGAACATGGTCGTCGGCCGGCCGGCGGGCGGCGGGAGATCGCTCATGACGTCCGCTCGATCGCTCCGTGTGGACCCGGCGAGTCGCGGCGTCGGCTCAGACTGCTGCCGGCTCGTCGTCCACGAACAGCGGGGTGATCCCCTCGGCCTCGAGGTCGGCGCGCATCTCGTCGACCGTCGGCGCCGACAGGTCGCCCGCGGCCGCCTCGATCACCATCGGGAGCAAGCGGGCGTCACTCGTCGTGTTGAGGAACATCTGCGGATGCGAGAGCACGTAGCGCACGGCGCGGGCGATCGGCTCGGGATCGGTGAGGGGGTCGTACCAACTGAATCGCGCGGTGTTGCCGTCGGCCCACGCGCCGCGGGCGATCGACTTGATCGTCTGAACGGCGACCGAGCGGTCGGCACAGACGTCGAGCAACCGCTCGACATCGCGGCGATACCCCGGATTGTCCATCATCACGAAGTTGATCGGGAGCAGCACCGACGCGAAGTCGAACCGCTCGAGGCTGCGAAGGTGCATGCCCGCGATCGGGACCCCATGACCCGTGACACCGATGTCGCGGGCGAGGCCCTCGTCGCGGGCGCGTGCGAGCGCCTCGACCGCTCCACCTCGGGCGAATGCTGTGTCCCAGCCGTCGGGTTCGACCAGATTGTGGAGTTGGATCAGGTCGACGGAGTCGACACCCATCCGCTCGAGCGATCGTTCCAGCTCGGCGCGAGCGGCCGTTCCGTTGCGCTCGCCGGTCTTCGTGGCGAGGAACACGCGGTCACGATGCGTCGCGAGCCATGGTTGGAGTCGATCCTCGGCGGCGCCGTACGACGCGGCCGTGTCGATGTGGTTGATCCCCCACTGCTCGACGGCCGCCAGCGTGGTGTCGGCGCGTTCCTGGCTCATGCCGCCGAGCGCAGCAGCGCCGAAGATCACCCGGGTCGATTCGTGGCCGGTGTGGCCGAAGCGTGCACGAGGAAGCATGCGACCACTTTTCCACGTCGGCGAACGTGAGACGAACCGCGGGGACCCTTCGGGCTCCGAAATCGTCCGACGACGAGGTGCCATCGCTCCGCGGTCGCGATTCCGGCGGTCGTCGACTCGGCGGTGCGAGACTGCGCGGATGCGAATCGGCAAACACGTGCGGACCGACACCGGTTGGGAGGTGGTCGACGACGCGCCGACCGACGACCGCGGCATCACGATCGGGTCGAACTTCATGGTCGGCAACGGATACCTCGGCTACCGGGGGACGCGTCCCGACCAGCGGGCGGACGGATTCGTGGGGTGCGTCGTGTCCGACACGTACGACATGGCCGACGGCGTGCGGCGCGAACTCTGCACCGTCCCCAACGGTCTGCACGTCGCGCTCGCGGTCGACGGCGTGCCGCTCACCTTCGACCCGGCTCGTGACGCAGAGGTCGAACTCACACTGCAGACAGGCGAATTCACGAACCGCTCGACGTGGACCACCGGCACCCTGGACGCAACCGTGTCGGTCCGACGGTTCGCGAGTCTCGACGACCTCCACGTGGTCATGCAGGAGGTGCACGTCGTCGCCCATCAGCCGATGGATCTGGCCGTCCACGTCGGCATCGACACCGAGGTGTGGAGCTTGAACGGGGACCATCTCGGACCGATCAGCACCACTCGCGAGGACGAGCTCGCCACGGCGCGCTGTTCGACCAGGGAGTCGGGCGTCGACATCACCGTCGCCACGTCGTGGCGAATCGACGGCGATCCGGTGGGATTGGGGTCCGGTGACTCGGTGACGATCACGTCGTCGATGGCAGTCGCTTCGTCGAACGACGACGACATCCCCTTCGGTCCGTTGGAGCGAGCGTTCGACAGCTCGGAGTCGGCGATCGAGGCGGGCTACCGAGCGTCGCTGGAGGCCTCGGCGACGCGCTGGGCCGCATTCTGGGACACCGCCGACGTGGTGATCGAGGGCGACGGGGCCGCGCAGGCCGCGCTCCGCTTCTCCATCTGGCACAACCGCATCGCCACACCAGCGCACACCGATCGGCTCCCGATCGGAGCCCGCGGCCTCTCGTGCCAGGCGTATCAGGGCGCCGCATTCTGGGACCAGGAGATGTTCAACCTCCCGGCATACCTGCACACTGCCCCCGAGATCGCCCGCAACATCCTCGTCTACCGCTGGCGAACCCTCGACGGAGCGCGCCGCAAGGCCCGACGACTGGGGTACGAAGGGGCGTACTACGCCTGGATCAGCGGAACCACCGGCGACGAGCTGTGCCCCGACTTCTTCTTCGACGACGTGATCACCGGCCGTCCGATCCGCAACCACTTCAACGTGTGGCAGATGCACGTGAGCCCCGACGTCGCCATCACGGTCGATCGGTACTGGGACGCGACGGGAGACGACGAGTTCGTGGTCCGGCACGGCGCCGAGATCGTGTTCGAGGTCGCCACGTTCCTCGCGTCGTTCGCCAAGTTCGTGGCCCACCGGGACCGTTACGAGTTGATCCGCCTGCTCGGACCCGACGAATGGCACGAGAACGTCGACAACGACGCCTACACGAACCGCGTGTCCGAACTCGCCCTCGCTGCCGCGCTCCGGATGCGCGCCTGGATGAGCGAACATCATCCCGCGCGGCTTGCCGAACTGGACGCCGGTCCGGAGCGGCTGGCGCGCGCTGGCAGGACGTGCACGACAAGCTCTACGTGCCAGGGGCCGATCCCGACACCGGTCTGATCGAACAGTTCGACGGGTTCTCCGCGCTCGAGGACACCCGACCCGATGTGCTCCGCGGTCGCCTGATCCACCCGAACGAATACTGGGGATGGCCCAACGGCGTCGCAGTGCACACCCAGGTGTCAAAGCAACCGGCGGTCGTGCAACTCTTCGCCGTCGATCCGAGCTTCCCCGTCGATGTCCAGTTGGCGAACTACGAGTTCTACGAGCCTCGTTGCGCGCACGGCTCGTCGTTGAGCCACTCGGTGCACGCCACCGTGGCGTGCCGCCTGGCCGAGCGGCCCGGTCTCCTCGACCAGGCGCTCGACTACTTCATGGGCACGACGTCACTCGACCTCGACGCAACACAACACGCCAGCGTGGGCGGCACGTTCATCGGCGGGATGCACACCGCCGCCACCGCAGGTGCGTACCAGACCGCGGTCTTCGGCTTCGGGGGTGTCACCGTCGACGGCGGGTGCGTCCGACTTGCGCCCGCGCTACCAGCGTCGTGGACGGCGCTCTCGTTCTCGCTGATCGTGCGCGGCCAGCGACTCGACGTCACCATCGGCCATGATGGTCACGTGGTCACCGCCCGACCCGACAACGATGCCGCGCTCGACATCGTCGCTGGGGACCGGCAGCCCGTCGCGCTCGAACCGGGAGGGGCCGTCCGATGGTGACGACCGGCCGCGCCGACGTCGTGACCGAGTCGATCACCCGCAAGTTCGCCGTCTCCGCGTTCCCGCTCGTCTCGCTCCGCTGACAGCGAACGCCGGGTCAACCCCGGGTCCAGAGCCCGTGCACCGTCCAGCCACGGTCGACGAATCCGACGGCGGCGGCGACGCGTGCGCTCGCCTCGTTGCCCGGCTCGTGGAGATAGGTCGGCGCCGCACCCTGTTCCAGCACCCAGCGAGTGGCCGTCGCAACGAGGCCGCGGGCCAGCCCTCGTCCACGCGCGGCCTCGGCGGTCACGACGGCGAGCTCGTATCCCTTGGGGTCGTGGACCTTGATGCCAACGCCCGCGATGGGCCGGCCGTCGTCGTCACGCGCAACGAGGCGCGGGCCGTTGAACGGCGCCAACCACTGGGGAAGCTCGGCGGTCTGGTCGTCGTGCCATTCACCGACGTCGGCGATGTCGGCGACGCGGTCGGTCGTTCGGAACACCCCGGTGCCGAACGCGGCCGGGCCGACACCCAGGATCTCACCGAGTCGGTTGCCGAGGCCACGGGCACCCAACCCGTCGGCGAACGCCTCCGACACCGCCTCGACGGCGTCGGGCGGAACGGCGATGACCGTGCCGACACCGTCGCCGACCCCTTGGAGTGGGCGGACCACGCCGTCCCAGGTCGGCAGCAGGCGAGCGGGGTCGCCCACGACGGTGATGCCCGGTGCGGGCGGCGGCCACTCCCCCACCCACGACTGCAGGTGAGCGGTCAACGGATCGGATGTCGGCCCCGTCATGCGGCCGATTCCAGCTCGCGCACGCGGGCGATGACCGGCGCGAAGTCGTCCAGCGCCCGCACCGAGAAGTACGTGATGCCCCAGCGGTCACGGGCGCGCAGGATCTCGTCGGCGATCTCGTCGACGGTGCCGATCAGCACGTACGGGATCGCCGCCAGTTCGGTCGCGGTCATCCCGTCGCCGATCAGTTCGGCCGCGCTCGTGAGCGACCGTTCGGCATCGCCGGTGACGTCGACCATCTGCACCAGGGCGTTCAACTCGATCTCGTCGACTCGTTCGCCGGCGCCTGCACAGACCTGCGCGATCTGGCGATCGAGATGAGCGATGTCCCATCGGACGGAATGCTGGTGCCCGTCGGGGTGGGTTCGGCCGAGGCCCTGGAGCCCGATGATGTCGGCGTGAGCCCCGGCATGGCCGAGCAGCGCCTCACCGTTGCCGCCGACGAGGATCGGAAGTCGGTCCTGGAGTGAGCGCGGCACAGACGCCTCGAGCAACCGATGATGCACGCCGGGATGCGTGACTGTCTCGCCGTCGAGGAGTCGCCGAATGATCTCGACCCGCTCGGCCAAGGCCGCTTTCCGCTCGCGCGGGCGCATCAGTTCGATGCCGGTTGCCTCGTACTCGTGCGGTGTGTGCCCGGCTCCGAGACCGAGTTCGAATCGGCCCGCCGACAACCGATCGACCGTCGTCGCCTCCCAAGCGAGCTGCACCGGGTTGCGCATGTCGGCGTTGAGCACGAACGTGCCGAGCCGAATCGTGGAGGTCACGGACGCTGCGGCAGCCAGCGCGGGTATCGGCGCCGGACCACCCCCGACGTGATCCGCCAGCAGGAAGACATCGAAGCCGGCCACCTCCGCCCGCCGGGCGACGTCGACCGGATCGGCCCCGTCAGCGAGCAGCGGCTGGTGCCCGAACCGGATCGGTCGCGTCATGCTGCAACGGTACCGGCGAGCGGCGAACCGTGTGATCGGAGTCGCCACAACATGGGCGAGCGACACCGGTCGGTCAGGCGATGCCGCCCTCGATCTCGTCGACCGGACCACCGAACGCGATGACCGAGAAGGCGTTGCCGTCGGGATCGTTGCACACGGCCATCCGACCGACGCCCATGTCGAACGGTTCGACGCTGACCGACCCGCCGAGCTCGACGATCTTGGCTGCGGCCGCGTCGGTGTCGGCCACCGCGAAGTAGATCATCCAGTGCGACGGGAGGTCACCCCAATCGTCGCCGACCATCGGCATGATCCCGCCGACGACGCGGTCGCCGACCTTGACCATCTGGTACCCGGGCGCACCGGCACCCTCGGGCACCTCCTCGAACTCCCAGCCGAGCACTGCGGAGTAGAAGGCCATCGCCGCCTCGGCGTCGCGTGTGGTCAACTCGTGCCAGGCGAGCGTGTCGGGAACGTTGACGAGTTCGGCGCCGATGTGGTCGCCGGGTTGCCAGAACGAGACCGCCGCTCCGGTCGGATCGATGACGACGGCCATCGACCCGGACGTGAAGACGTCCATCCGGGGCATCACGACCTTGCCACCCGCAGCCTCGGCGGCGGCGAGCGTGGCGTCGAGGTCGTCGACGGAGATGTACGCCGACCAGATCGGCATCGCCTCGTCGGTCTGCTTGGGGCCCAGGCCGGCGACGGACCGGCCGTCGGCGCGGAACATGTGGTAGCCGCCCGCCTCCTCACCCTGGTCCTCTGCGTCCCACCCGAAGAGAGCGGTGTAGAAGGCCGCCCCGGCGGACGGGTCGGTCACGGCGACGTCGGCCCAACTGGGGACGCCGTTGCGGTAGCGGCTGACGGTGGCCATGTCGAAACCTCCTGTTGCTCGATTCGACGCGTCCACCTTCCTGCAAACGGCGTCCCGATGCAAGCGCCGACCCACCTCGCGGTGATCGCCGGCGGTCACCGGAGTGCCGCCGCCCGGTGCCGTTAGCCTCGGGCCGACGACCACTGCGAGGAACCCATGGCGCACGAATTCATCTACCAGGCCCACAAGCTCAAGCGGGTCTACCCGCCGGACAAGACGGTGCTCGAGAACATCTCGCTGTCGTTCTACCCGGGCGCGAAGATCGGCGTGTTGGGATCCAACGGTGCCGGCAAGTCGTCGCTCCTGAAGATCATGGCCGGTCTCGACGACGGCTTCCAGGGCGATGCGCGACTCACGCCGGGATTCACCGTCGGCTACCTTGCGCAGGAGCCGCAGCTCGATCCGGAGAAGGACGTCAAGGGCAACGTCATGGACGGCGTGGCCGAGGTGCAGTCGATCATCGACGAGTACAACGAGGTGATGGCCAAGTGGGCCGACCCCGATGCCGACTACGACAAGATCGGCAAGCAGCAGGCAGCACTCGAAGACAAGATCGCGGCCACCGACGCGTGGTCGCTCGAGCGCAACGTCGACATCGCCATGGATGCGCTGCGTTGCCCACCCGACGACGCCGACGTGACCGTGCTGTCCGGTGGTGAACGTCGCCGCGTCGCGCTCTGCCGGCTGCTGCTCAGCCGTCCCGATCTGCTGCTTCTCGACGAGCCGACCAACCATCTCGATGCCGAGTCGGTCGACTGGCTCGAACGATTTCTCGGCGACTACGCCGGCACCGTCGTCGCCATCACCCACGACCGCTACTTCCTCGACAACGTGGCGAAATGGATCCTCGAACTCGAGCGGGGAAAGGGTCTGCCGTTCGAGGGCAACTACTCGTCGTGGCTCGAGCAGAAGCAGGAACGCCTCGAGCGCGAGGAACGCGGCAACGACGCCCGCAAGCGGTCGCTCGCCCGCGAGCTCGAGTGGGTGCGGATGGGCACCAAGGCGCGCCAGGCCAAGGGCAAGGCGCGTCTCAACGCCTACGAGAAGCTGCACGCCGAGGCCAAGGCCGCCGAGCAGCAGGAGTCGACGCTCCAGATCACGATTCCGGCCGGCCGCCGGCTCGGCGACCAGGTGATCGAAGTGACGAACCTCTCGAAGGGGTTCGGCGACCGGCTGCTGATCGACGACCTGTCGTTCACGCTCCCGCCGGCCGGCATCGTCGGCATCATCGGGCCGAACGGCGCCGGCAAGTCGACGTTGTTCAAGATGCTCGCCGGTCGCGAAACGCCCGACTCGGGAGAGATCAAGATCGGCGAGACGGTCGACCTGAGCTACGTCGACCAGGACCGCGACGATCTCGACCCCGACGCGACCGTGTACGACGAGATCACCGGCGGCGGCGAAGTGCTCGATGTCGGCGGTCGCGAGATCCACGGCCGGGCCTACGTGTCGAGCTTCAACTTCAAGGGCACCGACCACGGCAAGCGGGTCGGCGACCTCTCGGGTGGTGAACGCAACCGCGTGCACCTCGCCAAGCTGTTGAAGTCGGGCGGCAACGTGCTGCTGCTCGACGAGCCGACCAACGACCTCGACGTCGACACGTTGCGCGCGCTCGAAGCCGGACTCGAATCGTTCCCCGGCTGCGCCGTCGTGATCTCCCACGATCGTTGGTTCCTCGACCGCGTCGCCACCCACGTGCTGGCATTCGAAGGCGACAGCCAGGTGCGCTGGTTCGAGGGCAACTTCAGCGAGTACGAGGAGCGCCGCAAGCAGGAACTCGGCGCTGCAGCTGCCACCCCGCATCGCATCAAGTACAAGAAGCTCGCCTGAGGCTGTTCCGCCACCGCCGCACCGTCGCTCCACGGTGGTCTACGCTCGCGTCATGTGTGTGAACTGCATGAGCAACGCCGAGGCCGCCGGGGTCGCTGCGATCGCAGCGACGTACTTCCTCAAGCCGCCGATCCACAAGCTGCTGGCGAAGATCGACCTCGCGCCCGACCCCGACCCGGTCGCCCACGACGTGCGCACGGTGGCGTTCCTCGAAGCGCTCGACCTCGACCCGGTCGACGGCCCTCGGCGCCGACGCCGTCGCGGCAGCCGCCGCCTGGACCCCCGACACCACCTGGGTGCCGTTCCGCGATCGCCTCCGCGCCGCTCGCCCGCGCCTCGCTCCCGACCTTCGCCTGAGCCACACCGCCCCCGCGAGTTTCAGGCGTCGACAGGCTCGGCGGCACGCTCGGCGCGGCGTTCGATCTCCTTGCGTCCCATCGGCTCCCAGAGCCGGCTGATGACGACGTAGACCACGGCCAGGAGCGTCAACGCCGCCGGGTACGCGATCCAGGGGTTGACGTGACCGAGCGACCGGGCGTCGAGCCAGTACGGGCCCGTCCACGACAGGTCCATCGGGAAGCCACGTGACGTGACGTCGAACTCGGCCGTACTTGCTCCGGATCGGCGAACAGGCGAGCCCAGGCGCTCCACGAGATCATCCGACACAGCCCGTAGAAGAACGTCGCCCGATACAGCGCAAGCAAGCCTCGCTCGGGCAACCACCTCCCGAACCATGCCCAGATCCGTGCGTCGGGCGGCACGATCTCGGTCCGCCAGTGCTCACGGGTCAGCACCCGCCACGAGAACAGCACGACGAACAACCAGAACACGTCCATCGCCAGCCCGAGCGACGAGTAGTAGGCCGCCGCGTCGAGATACTTCCCACCGTCGATCGTCGCGGCATACGCCCAGGTCTCCGACGTGAAGTTCAACGTCAAGAGCGGGAACAGCAGCATCACGCCGACCGAGTCGTTGATGTCGGTCAGCGCGTGCGCGGCATACCCCAGGAGGTAGCCGACCGTGAACGCACGGTTCTTCTTCCACGACCAGATCAGCAGTGTCACGATCGCACCGAAGAACAGCGTGTGCGTGAAGCCCATGCCCGGGAACCCGCGGTGCCACTGATGCGGGACGTCGGACCCGTAGCGGGTGCCGTTGATCGTGAACCCGTACACCCAGAACTTCGAGAGGAAGTCAGGCGTGAAGTCGCCGAGGAAGATCGCCCAGAAGCTGACCTTGCCCTTCATCTTCTTCGGGAGGTGGGCCTGGACGGCGTAGACCTCGAACTGGTGCGCCGCCCAACTCATCGCTCTCCCCCGGTCCGACGGCCCGTGAGGCCGATCCGGTCGGTGAACCACGGTCCGACCACGACGATCGCAACCAACCAGGCCGGGCCGACGAACCAGTTCAGGAGCCACTTGTGCCAGATCCCGAACAGGATGTAGCTGACCGCTGCGACCAGGTACCAGAACCACTCCTCCAGGCCAACCAGGCGCCGCGACCCGCGGAAGTCGGGCGGCGCGGCGGCGTGATCGCTGATCGGGTCGGTCGACACGAGGAGCGACGCTAGTCGGGTCGCGTCCTGGCATGATGGCTCGATGCCCGCTCCCAGCCACCCGGAGACCGACGCCGAGTTCGCCAGCCGCTTGGCGATCGAGACCGGTCAGATCCTGGTCGAGCTGCGCAAGCAGATGTTCGCCGACGGTGCGAGTCAGTGGGACGTGAAGGATGCGGGCGACGCCGCCGCCCAGGCCTTCCTCGCACACGAGCTGCACACGCACCGCCCCGACGACGCCGTGCTGTCGGAAGAGGAGGGCAAGACCGACCAGCGACGCTTCAACGCCGATCGGGTCTGGATCATCGACCCCCTCGACGGAACCCGCGAGTTCAGCGAGCCGGGCCGCGACGACTGGGCCGTGCACGTCGCACTCTGGGAGAACGGCGCGTTCGGTGCGGCTGCAGTGAGCCTGCCCGCGATCAACGCGGTCTTCGCCACCGACCCCGCCCCACCGATCCCGACGGTCGATCGTGACCGACCCCGCCTGATCACGTCGCGGTCAAGGGCTCCGTACTCCGCAGTCCTCGTCGCCGAAGGGCTCGATGCCGATGCCGTGCGCCTCGGCTCTGCGGGCGCGAAGGCGATGGCCCTCGTGATGGGCCACGCCGACATCTACGTCCACGACGGGGGGATGTTCCAGTGGGATTCGGCCGCGCCGGCGGCCGTCGCGATGGCCGCGGGCTTCCACGCGAGCCGCCTCGACGGCAGCCCGCTCGTCTACAACGAACGCGACCCGTGGCTGCCGGATTTCATCGTGTGCCGCCCCGAACTCGCCGAGCCGGTGTTGCAGGCCATCTGGGGCTGAGATGGAACTGAAGGCCACCCGCTTCGACGTCGTCGACCGCATCGCAACGGTGTGGCTCGACCGTCCGCAGCGATCGAATGCCTGGACCGGTCGGATGCATGCGGAGTATCGCTGGATCTTCGAGCAGCTGGAAGACCGCGACGACGTGCGCGCGGTGATCGTGACCGGTGCCGGTGAACGGTTCTGCGTGGGCGGCGACAGCGACGCGCTCCGCGACCACGTCGCCCGTGGCGGCTACGACACCGGGCTGCCACCCGCGCCCGCACAGCCCGGCGGTGGCGACGGCCTCGATGCCGACTTCGCGTGGCAGCTCGGATACCGACATCCGATCGTGGCCGCGGTCAACGGTGCGTGCGCCGGGGTCGGGCTCGCGCTGGTGTTGTTCTGCGACCTCCGCTTCGTGACGCCCGAGGCGCGGATGACGACCGCCGCACCCAAGCTCGGGCTGCCCGCCGAGTACGGGATGAGCTGGACCCTCCCGCGCCTCGTCGGCACGACACGGGCGGTCGACCTGCTGCTCTCGGGCCGGGTCTTCACCGGCGCCGAGACCGCCGAGTGGGGCCTGTGGAACGGGGTGACGGACGACCCCGTCGCCGCCGCGACCGACTGGGCCCGGTCGCTCGCTGCGGGCACCGGCCCTACCGCTGTGGCCACCACCAAACGTCAGATCGCAGCCGACCTGTTCCACAACTCGCCCGACGCGAGCGTCCACGCATCACTGCGACTGATGGACGAGGCGATGGGTTCCGCCGAGTACGCGGAAGGCATCGCTGCGTTCACCGAGCGTCGTCCACCGCGTTTCTGAACGCGACGAGCCGTCAGACCGCTCCGTAGGCGAGCATCGCGTCGGCGACCTTGACGAATCCGCCGATGTTGGCGCCCGCCACGTAGTCGACGGTCCCGACCCGCGAGCCGTACTCGGTTCCGTACTGCACACACTTGCCGTGGATGTCGCTCATGATGGTGCGCAGTCGCTCGTCGACCTCATCGTGGGACCATGAGATCCGCTGCGCATTCTGACTCTGCTCGAGGCCCGAGACCGCAACGCCGCCGGCGTTGGCCGCCTTGGCCGGACCGAACAGCACCCCGGCCTCGGTGAACGCCCGCACGCCGTCGAGTTCGGTCGGCATGTTGGCTCCCTCCGACACCGAGATCACCCCCTGGTCGATCAACGTGCGCGCCTCACTGCCGGACAGTTCGTTCTGCGTTGCGCACGGGATCGCAAGCTGACATGGCACCTTCCACGGCCGCTCGCCCGTCGTGGTAGTCACACCCGAAGTGCTCGGCGTAGTCGCTGATGCGGCCACGGCGGTTCTCCTTGAGATCCTTGAGCCACGCGAGCTTCTCGGCGTCGATGCCGTCCGGGTCGTGCACGAACCCACCAGAATCGGATGCGGTGACGACCTTCGCCCCGAAGTGATTCAGCTTCTCGATCGCGTACAGCGCGACATTGCCCGAGCCCGACACCGTGGCGGTCTTACCCTCCACCGAGTCACCGGCGTAGTTGAGCATGTTCTCCATGAAGTAGACGGCGCCGTAGCCCGTTGCCTCGGTCCGTACGAGGCTGCCACCGAACTCCAGCCCCTTGCCGGTGAGGACGCCGTTGAAGCGGTTCTCCAGCCGCTTGTACTGCCCGAACAGATAGCTGATCTCGCGTGCACCGACGCCGATGTCGCCCGCCGGCACGTCGACGTCATCGCCGATGTACCGGTGGAGCCCGATCATCAACGAGTGGCAGAATCGCATCACCTCGCTGTCGGACTTCCCCTTCGGATTGAAGTTCGACCCGCCCTTCGCTCCGCCCATCGGCAGTCCGGTCAGACTGTTCTTGAAGATCTGTTCGAACCCGAGGAACTTGAGCACGCTGATCGTCACCGTGGGATGGAAACGCATGCCGCCCTTGTAGGGCCCGATCGAGTTGTTGAACTGCACCCGCCACGCGCGATTCGCTCGGATCTGACCGCTGTCGTCCTGCCAGGTGACACGGAAGATGATGACCCGATCGGGTTCGGTCATCCGCTCGAGGATCTGTGCATCGCGGTACTTGGTGTGGTCGAGGGTGAAGGGGATCACGGTCTCGGCGACCTCGCGTACGGACTGCTGGAACTCCGGTTCGCCCGGATTCCGACGCTCGAGGCCGTGCATGAACGCTTCGAGTTCGTCATGTGTCGTCGCGGCCATCTACCTGTCCTTTGCGCTGTTCCCGGTGTGAGTCGGCATTCAGCGTAGATCACCACCGTGTCGGCGAGTTCCGAGATCGCGACCGCTGGCTCGCCTGCTTCGATCGACGGATCGACGGTCCGTTCTGACTCTGCTCACGACGGATGATCGCGGGAAGCTCGACGGATGCCACGACTCGGACAGGTCGCTCGCGACGACGCCCATCCATTCGCCCAGGCGGTCTACGCCGCGATCTTCGGTGACCGTGACCCGGTCGCCGAGCCCGGCACGACGTCCGGCACGCCCGGCGATTGGTGGACCGTCTTCGCACTCGTGCCCGACGCGTTCGACCACACGACCGCGGGCTTCCAGTTCTACCGCTCTCCCGATCGCGAGCTCTCGGCCCGGCATCGCGAACTCGGCCAGACCCGGGCGGGATACGCAGTCGGCAGCCAGTTCGTGTTCAGCCAGCACTGCAAGGCGATGCGCGACGTCGGGTTCAGCGACGAGCAGGTCGCAGCGATCCCGAGCTGGTCGACCGCCGGGTGCTTCTCGCCCGAGGAGCGAGCGCTGCTCGCCTACGCCGACTGCCTCGTGCTCGAACACGGTCGGGTACCCGAGGCATTGTGGACGACGTTGCACGAGCACTTCTCCGAGGTCGAGATCCTCGAGTTCACGTACATCACGTGTACCTACGCGATGCACGCCACGATGAGCCGGGCGCTGCGTCTCGAGTACGACGACGTCGACGATCGCGTGGTCGAGGTCGCCGATCCGAGCGGCAACTTCGCCGGCCTCGACGTGATGGCCGCGGTCGACGGCACCTGACCGACCTCCTTGCGTGCGGGGCGTCGGCGTCGGCGTCGATCAGCCGAGCGCGTCGATCACGTCGGCCGGCGCCTGCACGAGTTCGATCAGCACACCCTCGCCCGAGCGTGGCGCGACGTCGTTGCCCTTCGGGTGCAGGAAGCACACGTCGTGGCCCGACGCACCACGGCGGATCCCACCCGGCGTGAACCGCATGCCCTGCTCCGTCAACCACTCGACGGCGGCAGCGAGATCGTCGATCCACAGCCCGATGTGATTCAACGTCGGGACGTGGACCTTCGGCGCGACCTCGGGATCGAGCGGCTGCATCAGGTCGATCTCGACGGCGTGCGGGCCACTGCCGAGCCGGAGGATGTCCTCGTCGACGTTCTCCGACTCCGCCACGTAGTCGCCGACCTTCTCGACACCGAGCAACCCGGTCCAGAGTCCGGAGAGCGCTGCCTTGTCGAGACCACCGATCGCGACCTGCTGGATCCCGAGGACCCGAAACGGACGATCGACCTGCGCTGAAGTGTCACTCATGTCAGTGGACGGTAACCGTCCCGGCACCGCCATCGACGGTGACGGTCGCACCGTCGGGAATCGACTCGGTTGCCCCGGTCACGCTCACGACGCACGGGATGCCGAGCTCACGGCTCACGATGATCGCATGGCTCACCTGAGCGCCGACGTTGACGACGACACCAGCCGCCGGGACGAACAGCGGCGTCCACGCCGGGTCGGTGAACGGCGCCACCAGGATGTCACCGGGTTCGAGCGCCATCGGATCACTCGGATCGAGGATCACCCGTGCGGTGCCGGTGACGACGCCAGCACAGCCGGGGACGCCGTGCAGCACATCGCCGGCCTCGCTGACGGCCACGCCGGTTCCACCCTTGTGTGCCCACGTCGACAACGGAGGCACCGTGCCGTTGACGATGAAGGGCGGCTCGAGGTCGAACAGCGCCTCGTACTCGAGCGCCCGCTGCGTCAGCCGGGAGTGGAAGTCGTCGGGGCTGTTGAGGAAGGCGTCCAGCTCATCGGCGAGCAGCATGTGGAACTCGGTCACGCCGACGTCATGGCGTCGAGCGACTTCGCGGAACGACACTCGGATCTCGTTGATCACCTTGATGATGTTGGTCTTGGCACGTTCGCGACCAGCCAGGTACGTATGCGACGACGCCAGGCCCGCTTCGAACTGCGCCAGGGTCTCCGCGTCACCGGCCAACGCCTCACGGATCCGAGTGGTCAGCGCCTCTCGCTCCGCGACGCCGGCGGCAGAGCGGGCCGCAGGGTCTCCGTCGTCGTCCTGCTTGCGCATCACGTTGATCAGGCTGACGGCGAGCGCGGGCTTGGTCTCCCACACGTCGCTGATGATGTCCCACTCGTTCGGACCCCGACTGCCGTACTCGAGAAGAAACGCGTCGAACTGCGAACGGAATTCGTCGGACTCGGGATCGAGGCGTGACAGGTTCCACATCGCTCGGCTGGGGAGCGCCGAGTCGACGTCGCCCACACCGGTGATGAGCCGTAAGGCGATCGACGGGTCGCCCATGGCCTCCGCGATCGCAGCGAGGATGCCGGGCCCGATCGACGCACCGGCGGTGACGGTGAGGTGCCGTTCGAAGAGCCTGCGCACCTCCGGCAACAGGCCGCGAGCCCGCTCGACCAACTCGTAGTCGGTGAGCCGGGTCAGATCGGGACGATCGGCTCGCAGCCGGTTCGCCGCAGCCTGATCGTCGAGCAACACGTCGAGGTCACCTGTGAGCACCTCGTGCATCCAGGCACCCATCTTGGCGGTGTTCGCCGGGCTCTCGTGCCAGTCCTCGGGCACGTAGGGCGGTACGTCCGGGTGATCCCCGAAGTAGGTGAAGTCGATGATCTCCGCGGTCAGATCGGGGCCACGGATCCCGAACATCCGGGCGAGCGACGCGTTGATGTAGAGGTAGCCCCCGAACATGCCGGTGACCTCCTCCGGCTCGACCTCGTGTGGCTCACAGGTGCCGACGCTGATCTGGGCGTCACGCCACCCTTCGTTGGTCGCAGTCCACACCGTCGTCACACCCAGCGGGCACGCCGGATCAGGCAGCACCTCCCCGGCGTTCGCCCGCGTGTACAGCGGGTAGCGGGCCGAGACGGCGTAGTCGGTGATCCAACGGTCGGCGCTCATGGGCCGACGATAGTGAATGCGTCAGGAGCGAATGCGCAGTGGACGAAGCGACCGATGCTCGGCGCGTTGCCGCTTCACGATCAGCCCACCGAGCATCGCCAACAGCACGGCCACTTCGACCGTGGTGGTGATCATGAGGGTCATACCGGTTCATCGTCATTGCGGATCGATGTCTTGATTCACGATTTCGTCACGTTTCGACACGATTCACCACGCTTCGCTCAGGTTTCTCCGCGCAGTCACGACATCATGGGTGCTCATGACCGACACGGCCGATCTCGCCACCGACCGCAGTTGGGCCGCCTTCACCGAATCGGGTCCGTGGACCATCGAGCGGGACGAGGCGCGCTGGCTCGACCTGGCCCGCACGCTGCGCCAGCGCGCGGAAGAAGAGGTTCCGACGCTCACGGCGCCACGCCGGGTGCCACCCGGACACCGCGTCCTCACCGTGGTCGGTCATCTCGGCGCGGCCGTGGTGCCCTGGCTGGTTCGCAAGAAGCTGAAGCGCCATGCCAGCCCCGAAGCGAGCCGTACCGACATCTCGCTGCGACTGAGGCGGGCCGCCGAGGCCCTCGGACCCACCTACATCAAGCTGGGGCAGATCATCTCCTCCGGTGAAGGTCTGTTCCCGTCCGAGCTCGTCGAGGAGTTCAAGAAGTGCCGCGATCAGGTGCCGGCCGAGCCGTTCGAGGTCGTCAAGCGAACCGTCGAACAGGATCTCGGCGCCCGCCTCGACGACGTGTTCGAGTTCTTCGACGAAACAGCGCTCGCTGCGGCATCGATCGCCCAGGTGCACGTCGCGCGACTCCGCACGGGTGAGGACGTCGTCGTCAAGGTCCAGCGGCCACAGGTGGCCACGCTCGTCCGCAAGGACCTCAAGGTGATGGCCTGGCTCGCGCCGTACCTCGTCGGGCGGATTCCGGTCGCCGCGCTCGCCAACCCTCCAGCGCTGGTCGAGCTGTTCGCCGAGACGATCGTCGAGGAACTCGACTTCCGGATGGAGGCTGCCAACATGCTCGACGTCGCCGGCATGCTGCACGATCTCGGACAGGATCGCTACGTGACCCCACGCCCGCACCCGACGCTGGTCACCCGTCGGGCCCTCGTCATGGAGCGGGTCCACGGGTTCAACTTCGACGACGTCGCCGGGATGCAGGGTGCGGGAATCGACACCGAAGACGTGGTGCGCACGGCGATGATCGCGTTCATGGAGGGCGCCGTCGTCGAGGGCGTGTTCCACGGAGATCTGCACGGCGGCAATCTGCTCGTCATGGACGACGGACGCACCGCGTTGCTCGACTACGGCATCGTCGGCCGCCTCGACGGTCCCCGCCGCAACGCCTTCCTCCGGCTGATGCTCGGCGCCACGACCAACGATCCGAGAGGTCAGGTCACAGCGCTCCGCGATCTCGGCGCCCTTCCGATGGACACCGACATCGACGCGGTCGTCACGGATCTCCGTCTCGACCAGGAGGTGATCGACCCCACCACGCTCACCGGAGAGGAGATGGTGCAGGAGGTGCAGCGCGTGGTCAAGGCCATGCTCGGCTACGGGGCGAAGCTCCCCAAGGAGCTGATGCTCTACGTCAAGAACCTCGTGTTCCTCGACGGGGCAATCGCCCGGCTCGCTCCCGACCTCGATCTGATCGGCGAGGTGCAGAACATCTCGATGATGTTCGCCATGAAGCACGGCGAACGACTGGGCCGCGAGCTCGGTGTCAACCCCAACGACGTCGAGTTCGACATGGACGGGGTGAAGGCCAGCATGGGTCTCGACTCGAGCGTCAACCGTCTCACCTACCGCGAGCTCCAGGCCCGCCGGGCACTGATCCAGAAGCGGATGGCCGACCACGTCGAAGGTCGCGACTGATGCGCCTGGTCGTCGCACGCTGCTCGGTCGACTACGCGGGCCGACTCGACGCCCACCTCCCCGAGGCCAACCGGTTGATCATGGTCAAGGCGGACGGCTGCGTCGCCATCCACGCCGACGGCGGCGCCTACAAGCCCCTGAACTGGATGAACGCTCCGAACACGCTCGTCGAGCAGCACGACGACGAACGCGGCCACCACTGGGTGATCACGAACCCGAAGAAGGAAACGCTCACGATCACGCTGCACGAGGTGATCAGCGACGTATCGGCAGAACTCGGGGAGGACCCAGGGCTCCAGAAGGACGGGGTCGAGGCCCACCTGCAGGAGCTGCTGGCAGCCAGCCCGGAAGCGATCGAGAACGGCCTGACGCTCGTGCGCCGCGAGTATCCCACCGCCATCGGCCCGATCGACCTCCTGTGCCGAGACGGCGACGACCAGGTCGTGGCGATCGAAGTGAAGCGCCGCGGCGAGATCGACGGTGTCGAACAGCTCGCCAGGTACATCGAACGGCTCCAGCTCGACTCGTCGCTCGGAGACGTACGCGGGGTGTACGTGGCACAGTCGATCAAACCGCAGGCGAAGGTCCTCGCCGAGTCCCGCGGGTTCACCTGGGTCGAGGTCGACTACGACCAGCTGCGCGGGCTGCGCTCCGACGAACTCAAGCTGTTCTGACTCGATGCGGTTCGGGCTGACCTTGTGTGTGGTGGCAGCCGTCGTGGTGGCTGGGTGCGGCTCGAGCGACGGTACCGGCGGGATGCCGGTTCCGATCGTCTCGACCACGGACACCCCCACCACGCTCTCCACCACGATGGCTGCGACCACGACGTCGCCCCCGACCACGACCACCACCACGACGGTTCCGCCGCCGCCGCCGACCACCACGACGACCACCACGCTTCCGCCGCCGACCACCACCACCACGACACCACGCGACCACCACGACGACCACCACGACGACCACCACGACCACCACGCTTCCGCCGCCGACCACCACGGCGTGTCGCTCGGTGGTCGTCATCGGCGATTCGACGGCGGTCGGGTTGGAGCGAGCCGATGTCCTCGGCCAACTGGCGCGAGTGGGCGCCACCGATGTTCGCCTCGAGATCAGCGGGGGCCGCTCGATCGTCGAGCGACTCGCTGGCCAGGAGAACGCCGTCGAGGTCGCGCAGCGCGTTGCTGCCAGCGGTTACGTGGGCTGCTGGGTGGTCGTCGTCGGCGCCAACGACGCCGCCAACATCGCTGCAGGGTCCAACGCCGACGCCGCCACGCGGGTCGGCCGGATGCTCACTGCCATCGGCGGCCAGCCGACGATCTGGGTCGGCGCGACCTCCGTGGCCGGCAGCGGTTTCTGGGCGCGCCCGAGCATCCAGTCATGGAACAACCAGGTGACCAACCTCCTCGACAGCGCTGACTCGACCGTCTTCGCCGACTGGGACAGGGTGGCGAGTCCGCAGCCGTGGTACGTCTCGGACGGGATCCATCCGAACGCCGATGGATCGGGAGCGATGGCCGCATTCATCGCGGACCATCTGCTGTTCTTCTTCCCCCAGCGGTGAACGACACCCTGGCGTTGAAGCCACTTCGATTACGGTGCCGGGTCATGAGCCAAGAGGTACGTGGAATCATCGCCAGGTCGAAGGGGGCACCCGTCTCCATGGAGACGATCGTCATCCCCGATCCCGGACCCGGCGACGTGGTCGTGAAGATCCAGGCCTGCGGTGTCTGCCACACCGACCTGCACTATCGGGAGGGCGGCATCAACGACGAATTCCCTTTCCTCCTCGGGCACGAGGCCGCCGGACTCGTCGAAACCATCGGCGAGGGCGTCACCCATGTTGCAGTCGGTGACTTCGTCATCCTCAACTGGCGGGCGGTGTGCGGCGAATGTCGCGCGTGCCGCCGCGGCGAGCCGCAGTATTGCTTCGACACCCACAACGCCTCACAGAAGATGACCCTCACCGACGGAACCGAGCTGTCGCCGGCACTCGGGATCGGCGCGTTCTGTGAGAAGACGCTCGTCCACCAGGGACAGTGCACCAAGGTCGACCCCGCCGCACCGGCGTCGGTTGCCGGCCTGCTCGGCTGCGGCGTGATGGCCGGCATCGGTGCGGCCATCAACACCGGCGAGGTGGGTCACGGCCAGTCGGTCGCCGTGTTCGGCTGCGGCGGCGTCGGCGATGCCGCAATTGCGGGTTCGAAGCTTGCGGGCGCCTCGACGATCATCGCCGTCGACATCGACGATCGCAAGCTCGAGTGGGCGCAGGAGTTCGGCGCAACGCACATCTGCAACTCCACCACCACCGATCCCGTCGAGTTCATCCGATCGGTCACCGACGGGAACGGCGCCGACGTGTGCATCGAGGCGATCGGCCACCCCGAGGTCTACAAGCAGTGCTTCGAAGCCCGTGACCTGGCGGGCACCGTCGTGCTCGTCGGCGTGCCGAACCCCGAGATGACCGTCGAACTGCCCTTCATCGAGATCTTCGGTCGAGGCGGAGCACTCAAGTCGTCGTGGTACGGCGACTGCCTGCCCGAGCGGGATTTTCCGATGTTGATCGACCTGTATCTGCAGGGTCGGCTCGACCTCGGCGGGTTCGTGTCGGAGACGATCGGGCTGGGTGACGTGGAGCAGGCCTTCCACAAGATGGAGCAGGGCGAGGTCCTGCGCAGTGTGGTGGTGCTGTGACGATCGAACTGGTCACGACCGACGGCATCTTCGCCCTCGACGGTGGCGAGTGGGACGTCACGAACAACATCTGGATCGTCGGCGACGACCGCGAGGTCCTGATCTTCGATGCCGCCCACGACCATCGACCCATCGTCGACGCCGTCAACGGCCGCAAGGTCGCGGGCATCGTCCTCACCCACGGACACAACGACCACATCAACGCCGCGGTTGCGTTGCGGGACGCGGTCGACGCACCGATTCTGCTCCACGACGCCGACCGCATGCTGTGGGACGTCGTGTACCCGAACGACACCCCCGATCGGGCCATCCAGCCGGGCACCACGGTGCAGGCCGGCGGGCACGAACTCGGAGTCCTCCACACGCCGGGCCACTCCCCTGGCTGCTGCTGCTTCCACGATGTGGCAACCGGCGCGGTGATGAGCGGCGACACGCTCTTCTGCGGCGGACCCGGCGCGACCGGACGGTCCTACTCCGACGAGCCCACGATCCTCGCCTCGATTCGCGACGTGCTGCTCGCACTCCCCGATCACACGGTCGTGCACACGGGACACGGCGACACGACCACCATCGGCGCCGAGCGCGACGGCGTCGTCGCCCGAGCCGCCGAACTCGGTCTCTGAGCCGCCCTCCTCCGCAACGCCACCAGCAGGCGTGCGATGAGAGATCAGGGCAAACCCCCACTCTCACATCTCATCGCAGGACGGTGGTGAGGCCGTAGCGTGTGGTGATGCCGGTTCGGGTGGTCGAGGGGGTGGTCCAGCACTACGAGTGGGGTGACCGCGACTTCATTCCGCACCTGCTGGGCGTCGCCGGGAGGGGCAAGCCGTGGGCGGAACTGTGGTTGGGAACCCATCCGAACGGTCCGACCGTGCTCGACGACGGCACGCCGCTGTCCGATCTGACCGGCGCTCTCCCGTACCTGCTCAAGGTGCTGTCCGCCGCCGAGCCCCTCTCCCTGCAGGTGCATCCAACGGCCGAACAGGCCGCTGCCGGCTTCGAACGCGGCGTCTTCGCCGATCCCAATGCCAAGCCGGAGCTGCTCGTCGCCCTCACCGAGTTCGAGGCGTTCTGCGGATTTCGGCCACCCGCGCGGACGCTCGCCCTGCTCGAGGGCCTTCGGGCGTGGGAGCTCCACAACGTGGTCCGCGACCACGGGCTTGCCATCGCGATGCAGTCCCTGTACCACGGTGAGATCAGCGCGGGCGGCGTGATCGCGGCGTGTGAGCGTGCCGGCGGAGTGGAGGCGAACTGGGTGCGGCGATTGAGCGAGCGCTACGGATTCGAAGATCCGTCGGTTGCAGCCGTGCTGCTGCTCAATCACGTCGTTCTGCAACCCGGCGAGGCGCTGCACCTCACTGCCGGAAACCTCCACGCCTACCTGAGCGGGTCCGGGATCGAACTGATGGGAGCGAGCGACAACGTCGTGCGCGGAGGGCTCACGACGAAACCCGTCGACATCGAGCTGCTCCTCGACACACTCGATCCGACGCCGCTCGCCGATCCGATCATGCACGTCGACGACGGGCGGTACCCACTGCCCGAGGCCTGTGTCGTGCTCGTCCGGCTCGAGCCGGGCGACAGCCACACCGCAGTGGGTCACGAACTGGCGGTCGCGATGGACGGCACGACGCTCTACCTCTCGCCCGGCAGTCCCATCTATGCGGACAGCCAGACCTACGTGGTCACCCCGTTGCTCCCGGCTGACGCCTAACGTTGTCCGGGTGACCGCCAATCGGACGCGCAGGGCGCGAGCCGCTCGCCGACGCAAACGCCGGATGGATCGTGTCGACCACGACCTCACCACCGAGCAGTGGGCGGCACTCCGTGACAAGTGGGGCGGTTGCGCCTACTGCACGGCATCCGACCGACCACTGCAGCGCGACTGCGTGCAGGCGCTCTCACGCGGCGGACGCTACACGCTCGACAACATCGTTCCTGCGTGCGCCTCGTGCAACGCGAGCAAGTCCAACGACGAGGTCACCGCATGGTTGCGGCGCAAACGCCTCGACGAGCGCACGTTCCTGCTCCGTCATCTCGAGATCCGGGCCGAGCTGACGACGCGGTTCGACGTCGACGCAAGCTGACCATCACGTCTTGCGGATCTGGACGATCTTCTCCTGGGCGTTGTTGGCGTCGTCACCTTGCTCTTCCAGCAGCTGTGCGCGATCCTTCTCGGCCTCGCGCTTCGCCTTGTCCAAGTCGGCGCGTTCGAGCGCAGCGTCGATGCCGTGCTCGTTGATGAACTCGGCCCACTCCACCAACTGCCCGACCATCTCGTCCTCGGGAACGACCGCAACGTTCTGTCCCTTGATGAACAGGTGTCCACGCTTGTTGCCGGCAGCGATCCCGATGTCGGCGTCACGAGCCTCGCCAGGCCCGTTGACCACACACCCCATCACTGCGACCTGGAGCGGGAGCTCACGCTCACCGAAGGCCTCCATCGCGTCGTTGGCGACCTTGATCACGTCGACCTCGGCGCGACCGCACGACGGGCACGCGATCAGGTCGACGTTCTTGCGCTCGCGGAGACCGAGCGCTTCGAGCAACTGGCGCCCGGCCTTGGCCTCCTGGACGGGGTCCGCCGTGAGCGAGTAGCGGATCGTGTCGCCGATGCCCTCCATCAGCAATGTCGCGATGCCGGCGGTGGCTTTGATCAGCCCAGCGGGCGGCGGGCCGGCCTCGGTGACGCCGAGATGCAGCGGATGCCGTGTGACCTCGCTGAGGGCCCGATACGACTCGACCATCAACGGCACCGACGACGCCTTCACCGAGATCTTGATGAGGTCGAAGCCGACCTCGTCGAAGTACCGCATCTCGGTCTGGGCTGATTCGACCATCGCCTCGGGCGTGGCACTGCCGTACTTCTCGTACAGCTTCGGATCGAGCGAGCCGGCGTTGACCCCGATACGGATCGGCAGGTTGCGGTCCTTCGCCTCCCGCGCGACGGCCTTGATGTGCTCGGGCTTGCGGATGTTGCCCGGGTTGAGCCTCAGCCCGTGCACGCCGGCTTCCATCGCGGCCATCGCCATCTTGTACTGATGGTGGATGTCGGCGATGATCGGCACCGGCGACCGCGGCACGATCTGCGCGAGTCCCTCGGCCGCCTCGATCTCGTTGCAGGTGCAGCGCACGATGTCGGCACCGGCCGCGGCGAGCGCGTAGATCTGCTGCAACGTGCCTTCGACGTCGGCCGTCTTGGTGATCGTCATCGACTGCACCGTGATCGGCGCGTCGCCACCGACCGGAACATCCCCCACGGTGATCTGGTTGGTCTGTTTCCGAACCGCTGCTGAGACGACTTCCATGAAGATCAGTCAATCACCATCGAGTCCCACACCGTGCGTTACACCACGGGTCAGACCCGTTACGTAACGCGGTTACAGGGGATCGGTGATGTCGAGATACAGCCCGGCGAACATGAACGCGAAGAGGAAGATGATCACGCCCATCGCGAGCGGCATCAGCCGTTCGACGTCGGCGAAATAGCGCTGCTTCCCGCCGCGGATCGCCTCGCGGACCCGCTCATAGACGGCCACCGCCGCATGCCCGCCGTCGAGGGGCAGCAACGGGAACATGTTGAACACGCCGACGAACACGTTGAGGACAGCGAGCAGCCACAGCACCCCGAAGACGCCTTCGGAGTCGCCGACGTCGTCCGACAGCCCGGTGACACCCACGAGCGTGACGGGACGGGTTGCGAGATCCTCGTTGGCACCGCTGAGGTGGTTGACGACGTTGACCGGGTTGAGCGCCTTGAGCACACCCTTCGTCGATTCCCAGGCCACGGGGAAGATGTCGGTGACCGCGTTGCCGGCAGCGGCGACGACGCTGTGTTCCTCGTAGACGAACGGGTTGTACGGGCTGACGCCGATGTAGGCGGTGCCGAAGAACTCGCTGCTCTCGGGGACGTCGGTGCGGGCGCCCAGACCGACCGGGACCACCTGCTCGACACCATCACGCACGATGACGAAATCGACGGTCTCGCCCGGCTCGAATTGACGCACCGCGGGACCCAGGTCGGACGGGTCGTCGAGCGGTACGCCACCGATCGACAGGATCTGATCATCTGCCATGATTCCGGCCTGCTGGGCGGGCAGCCCCTCGATAGCTTCGGCGACGACCACTTCGGGCACGAGTTCGTCGGTGCGCTCGCCCTGGCCGACGTAGACGACGAAGAGCAGCATGACGGCGATGATCATGTGCATGATCGAGCCGGCCGAGATGACCAGCAGCCGGCGCGGGAAGCTCTTCTGACGGTACGTCCGTCCCTCGTCCGCGGGTGCGACGTCGGCGTCGATCCGGTGCATGCCGATGATCCGCACGAATGCGCCGACCGGGACCAAGCGCACGCCGTACTCGGTCTCACCCTTCCGGAAGCTCCAGAGGCGTGGCCCCATGAACATGAAGAACTGGGTGACCTTCATCCCGGTCCACTTGGCGGTCATGAAGTGCCCGGCCTCGTGCAGGAAGATCGAGATGACGATGCCGACGACGAAAATGAACCACCACACGTTGAGCGTGTAGAGCCACACGAACAGCCCGCCGATGGCGGCCATCGCCAGCGCGCCCTTCCAGCCGCCTGCCAGCTCGTCGTCGGAGATCTCTTCGGCAGAGCCGCCCGCGACGATTTCGCTCTTGATCTTCGCGCTCCGCGACATCGGTGCGCTGGGAGTCGGTGGTGGGAGTTCTTCGAGTTGGTCGGTCATTGCTGCTCAACGATCTCTTCGGCAATTCGGCGTGCGACTTGATCGGCGTCGATCACGTCGGCGACGCATGTGGGGGTGGCACCATCATGGCGCTCCAATACCCCAACACAGACGTCAGCAATGGCATTCCATCGAACCCGTCCTGACAGAAACGCTGACACTGCCACCTCGTTGGCAGCGCTCAGCCACGCCGGGGCGGTACCACCTGCGCGTCCAGCCTCGTAGGCGAGGTCGAGGCACCGGAACGTCGCCCGATCGGGTGGTTCGAAGTCGAGGCGCGACAACGTCGTCCAATCGATCGTGCCGAACGGCGTCGCGATGCGATCGGGATAGCCGAGTGCGTACCCGATCGGCAGATGCATGGTGGGCATCGACAACTGGGCGATGGTGGATCCGTCGGAGAACTCGACCATCGAGTGCACGACCGACTGCGGGTGCACGACCACGTCGATCCGGTCGTACGGAGTGCCGTAGAGCTCGTGGGCTTCGATCACCTCGAGGCCCTTGTTCATCAGCGTGCTGGAGTCGACGGTGATCTTCGGCCCCATCGCCCATGTGGGGTGAGCCAGCGCAGATTCGACGGTGACCTCGGCCAGTTCGTCGGCGGTCTTGCCGCGGAAGGGGCCACCGCTCGCCGTCAGCAGCAGTCGGCTGACTTCTCGGTCGGGGGCGAACGACGAGCGCAGACATTGGTGCAACGCGCAGTGTTCGCTGTCGACGGGAACGATCTCGGCGCCGGGGATCGACCGCAGGGGCTGCACCACCGGTCCGGCAGCGATCAGGCTCTCCTTGTTGGCCAGCGCAAGGCGCTTGCCAGCCTGGAGCGTCTCGACCGTGACCGTCAGCCCGGCGAAACCGACGACACCGTTGACCACGACATCGGCGACGGCAACAATGTCCGCGGCATCGGTCGTCACGTGCACCCCAGGTGCACGTGCGGCGACCTCGTGTTCGGCCTCACCATCGGCGATCGCCACCACCTCGGGGCGGAGTTCCTCGATCTGGGCGACGATGGCGTCGACGTCGGAGCCGCCGGCGCTCAGCGCCGTCACCGTGTACGAGTCGGGCTCACGAGCATTCTCCGCTCGGATGACCTCGATCGTCTGCGTACCGATCGACCCGGTCGACCCGGCGATCGCGACCCGGACCGTCATCGGCGAAGTACCGTCAGCTCGGGACGAAATCGGCGAACGGGGTCAGCACCAGGAACAGGTAGTAGATGCCGGGCAACGTGAACAGGAACCCATCGAAACGATCGAGTACCCCACCGTGGCCTCTGATGATCGTGCCGAAGTCCTTCACGTCGAGGTTGCGCTTGAACATCGACTCCGTGAGGTCGCCGAGCGGGGCGAGGATCGACACGACCAGGCCGAAGAACAGCAGGTCGCTGGTCTGCGTCCACGTGTCGAACGGCGTCTGGATCGAGATGATCACCATCACGAGCATCGTGAGGATCGTGCCGCCGAGAAAGCCCTCGACCGACTTGGCGGGGCTGATCCAGCCGCGCAGTGGCGTCCGGCCGAACGCCGAGCCGAGGAAATAGGCCCCCACGTCGTTGGCGACGACGGCGATCGCAAGGAGGACCAACGTGTCGGTGCCCCAGGGCGTGCCGTCGCTGTACAGCGTCGTGGAGATGTTCGAGTAGTCGAGCAGCATGCCGGCATATGCGCCGAGGACGCCGATCCACACGACGCCGAGCATGGTGATCGCCATGTTGGGCATCGGCCCGGACTCGATCGACGAGGCTCCGATGAACCCCAACGAACCGGCCAGGAAGGCGAACGCGATCACGAGCACGACACCCTGATCGCCCACCCAGTAGCCGGCCAACGGTGCGGCGGCGATCGCCGTGACGCCCGGAGCGACTGCCGGGCGGTAGCCCTTCTCGGTGACTTTGCCGAAATACTCGATCCCTGCGAGCGCGAGCAGGACCGTCACGAAGATGAGCGCGCCGAGGGGCCCGATGAAACGGATCACTGCGAGGAAGGCGACCGCGAGGCCGACCCCCGTGCCGATCGCCACCGGGAGGTTGCGCTTGTCGCCTCCGCCAACGGACGGACCTGATGACGGCGGTCGTTGAGGCGTCGAACCACGGCGGGCCGGATCGGGCCGACGCGGCATGCCCGATGGGTCGGTTCCGATCGTGATCCGCGGCGGCTCCCGCGGCGGGACGTCGGCGATCACCGTCTCGGTTGCCGTGGTCGCACCGAAGGCGCTGTCTGGACCGGCAGGATCGCTGACGACCGATTCGTCGGCCGTCAACGGATCGTCCTCCCAGCTCAACTCACCCGTCGGATCGGACGGGATCTCGGCAGGAGAGGCCTGCGCCGAGGCCGCGCCGGGCAGCGTGCCAGACGGTTCGTCGACGCTGTCGCCCTCCTTCCACACGGGGGATTCGGAGGTGAAGGTCGACCACACATCGAGGTCGTCGGAGGCTCCGGCCGCCGCCGCCGGGGCCGCCTCGATCTTGGGCATCTCACCCGTCGGCGGTTCGGTCCAGTGCGGCAGCGGGCCCGTCGCGTCGTCACCGAAGCTCAAGCCGGCGTTGTTCTCGACGGCTGGAGCCCGCCGGGCTCCGCCGGAATCGTCACCGAAAAGGGGCCCGCCGAATTCCTCGTCGTCGAATTCGTCCATCGACGACTCGAACCTGCCCGGGCGGCGACCGCCGGCACTCGGGTCGGCAGCATCATCATTGCGCCAGATGTCATCGGTCATGGTTCTGTTCCTCTCGGTTCCGTCGACACGCGTCAGACCTCGAGCAGTTCCTGCTCTTTGCGGCTGAGGGCCTCGTCGACGAGATCAACGTGCTCGCTGGTGACCTTGTCGAGTTCCTTCTCGGCGTGCTCGAGTTCGTCCTCGGAGACCTCGCCGTCCTTCTCTTCTGCCTCCATGGCTTTGCGCGCATCGCGTCGAAGGTTGCGCAGCGCGATCCGGCCGTCTTCGGCCATGGCCTTGGCCACCTTCACGTACTCCTTGCGACGGTCCTCGGTCAGCTGGGGCAGCGAGATTCGGATCGAGATGCCGTCGTTGTTCGGGTTGACGCCGAGGTCACTCTCCCGAATCGCCTTCTCGATGGCTTCGAGCGAACTCCGGTCGTGGGGCTTGATCAGGAGTTGCCGGGCCTCGGGAACCGAGATCGATGCCAGTTGCTGCAACGGGACCTGCGTGCCGTAGTACTCGATGGTGATCCGATCGACGAGTGACGGCGAGGCCCGACCGGTGCGGACCGTCGCGAACTGTGAACGTGTGTGGTCGACCGCCTTCTCCATCTTCTCCATGGTCTCGAGCAGTGTGTCTTCGATCACGGCGGCCAGAGTAGCGTCTATCTACTCGCGTACGAGGGTGCCCTCGGGGCCACCCTGCACGATGCTCGCCAGCGAACCCTTCCGCGACATGTCGAACACGATGATCGGGATGTCGTTCTCACGGCAGAACGCGATGGCCGTGGAGTCCATCACCCGCAGATCCTTGGTCATGACTTCCATGTATGACACTTCGTCGTATTTGGTGGCGTCGGATTCGGTGCGCGGGTCGGCGCTGTAGATCCCGTCGACCCCTGAGTGGGTCCCCTTGATCAACGCGTCGGCTTCGATCTCTGCAGCGCGCAGCGCGGCCGCCGTGTCGGTCGTGAAGAAGGGGTTCCCGGTGCCCGCAGCGAAGATCACGACTCTGCCCTTCTCGAGGTGTCGAACCGCTCGACGCCGGATGTACGCCTCGGCAATGCGCGGCATCTCGATCGCCGACTGCACGCGGGTCTCCTGCCCCTGCCGTTCGAGGGCATCCTGCAGCGCGAGCGCGTTCATCACGGTACCGAGCATGCCGATGTGGTCGGACTGCGTGGCGTCCATGCCGGTGAGCGAGCCTTCTCGCCCGCGCCAGAAGTTGCCCCCGCCGACCACGACAGCGACGTCCACCCCGAGGTCCTGGCGGAGATGGATGATCTCTGATGCCGTGGCGTCGAGCGTGGCGCCGTCGAGACCGGAGCCGGAATCTCCCGCCAACGCCTCACCTGACGGCTTGAAGACGATCCGTTTGAAACTCGGCCGAGGCTTGTCTGTCATTGCGTTGCTCTCCGTCGTGTTGGGTCCAGGCGCGAAACAGCCCCGTGGAAACTACATGAGCTTCCACGGGGCCGTTCAATGCACGGCGCCTCGGTCAACCGATTTCGACTTGGGCGAAGGAGACGATGTTCGCGCTGCCGATGAACTGGCTCACCGACTGCTTGTCGTCCTTCGCATAGGGCTGGTCGAGCAGGGCAACGTCCTTGAAGAAGCCCTGGATCCGACCTTCGACGATCTTCTCGATCGCTTGTTCGGGCTTGCCCTCGTTGCGCGTGATGGTCTCGAGGGTCGAGCGTTCGGCAGCGACGACGTCGTCGGGGACGTCCTCGCGTGCGAGGTACGCCGGGCGGGCGAAGGCGATGTGGACGGCGATGTCGTGTGCGAGTTCAGCCGATCCGCCCTCGATCTCGACGAGCACGGCATTGACGCCGCGGCCGCCCTGGATGTGCTGGTAGTGCCCGAGGTCGTTGCCGTCGGCGGCCTCGACGCGCTTGACGCCCCCGAGCCCGATGTTCTCCTTCAGCGTGACCTTGAGCTCCTCGAGCTCGGCCGCGCGGTCGGCGACGGCGTCGACACCCTTGGCCGCAACGAGCTCGGCCAGGGCCTGGGCCTCGGCCTTGAACTGATCGGATCCGGCGACGAAGTCGGTCTCGCTCTTGAGTTCGACGATCGCCCCGACGTTGCCGTCGAGGTGCAGCGCCACGACGCCCTGTGAGGCGTCGCGGTCTTCACGCTTGGCGCTCGCCGCCAGCCCCTTCTCGCGGAGCCAGGTCTTGGCTGCTTCCATGTCGCCGTCGGTCTCCTGGAGTGCCTTCTTGCAGTCCATCATCCCGGCGCCGGACGAGTCACGGAGCGCCTTCACGTCCTGTGCGGTGAATGACATCGGACTCAGTCTTTCGTTTCGCTGGGGGTGTCGGGGATCGAGTCGGACGTGGCCGACTCGAGGTTCTCGTCGGTGACGGCCGGCGTCTCGGGAAGGGGGGCCTCGGCCGGCTGCTCGGTGTTGGCGGCGGGGCCGGTGGACTCCGATGCGACCGATGACGGCGTGCGATCAGCGTCCGATGCGGCCGACGACTGGTCCTTCGATGCGTTGAGGCGGGCGTCACGGTCCGCCTGGGCCTGGGCCGCAGCGTCACGGGCGGCCTTCTGGGCGGCCTCGAACTCGGCGGCTTCCTCGGGCGACTTCTCGACCGCCGGCTCCGGCGCGGGGTTGCGCTTCTGGGCGATGAAGCGGCCTTCGGCCACGGCATCGGCGATGACTCGAGCGAACAGGCTGTTGGCGCGGATCGCATCGTCGTTGCCCGGGATCGGGTAGTCGACGACCTCGGGGTTGACGTTCGTGTCGACCACAGCCACGACAGGGATGCCGAGCTTGCGCGCCTCGGTCACCGCGATGTGCTCCTTGTTCGTGTCGAGCACGAAGATCGCGTCCGGCGCCTTCTTCAGATCGCGCAGGCCGCCGAGGTTCTTCTGGAGCTTCGTGAGTTCACGGTTGAGGAGCAGCGCTTCCTTCTTGATCATGACCTCGGTCTCGCCCGAGGCGACCATGCGCTCGTATTCGAGCATCTTGGACACACGCTTCGAGATCGTCTCGAAGTTGGTGAGCATGCCGCCGAGCCAACGCTCGTTCACGTAGGGCATGCCGCACTTGTCGGCGTAGCTCTTGACCGGATCCTGCGCCTGCTTCTTCGTGCCGACGAAGAGAATCGTGCCGCCGCCGGCGACCAGGTCACGGACGTAGCCGTAGGCAGCCTCGACGCGGGGCAGCGTCTGCTGCAGATCGATGATGTAGATCCCGTTGCGCTCACCGAAGATGAAACGCTTCATCTTCGGGTTCCACCGGCGGGTCTGGTGACCGAAGTGTGCTCCGGCCTCCAGCATCTGACGCATGCTGATCACAGCCATGTTGGTGCTCCTTGTTGCGGTTGACCGCACCGATCGGCGCCCGGAGGCGACCGCTTGTGACCGGTGAGGCAATGAGTTGGTTCGGTGCACCGGACGGCGCACCGGCGAATCACGCTATCGGGACGACTCAGGCGCCACACCGGAGTCGGGCGGGCGGTGCGGGACGAGGCGCCCGCCCGTCGACCGGTACGAGTCGGGGTCGCCCTCGGAGTTCGCCGATGAGCGGCGCCGGGTCGACGTACCGTTCGCCCTGGCGAAGCCCGAAGTAGAACCGCACGCTGGCGGTACCGACCGCCGCCCCGGCCACGACGGGGTCACCGGTATGCAGCGACGCCGACACGAGCCGTCCGTAGGTCGCACGCCACCCGTTGGCGTGGCGGATGACGACGAACCGTGTGCCGGCGATCGACCCGGCCCACGACACGGTGCCGGATGCGACCGCGGCACCACGGCAAAGGAGCCGACCCGGTACTCGAGCCCCCGGTTGCCTGCGCAGTACGGGCAGGGTGGTTCACGGAACGGGTCGGTGACCACCCCGCTGACCGGAGGTCGCCAACAGGGAGCCGCTGCGACCCGAGCGGGAACGCTGAGCGCGAGCACCAGCACGAGAGCGGACACGGACGAGACGCGACGGGACATGGGTCCTCCTGACGACACGGATGCAGGTCGGACGCAGTTGCGTCGAAGGAGGCGTCAGGTGACGCCGGCGGCGCTCATACGCGAGCGGAGGTGCAGCACGGACTTGGTGTGGATCTGCGACACGCGACTCTCGGTCACGCCGATGACGTCACCGATCTCGGAGAGCGTCAGGCCCTCGTCGTAGTACAGCGAGAGCACGAGCTTCTCGCGGTCGGGAAGCTTGCGGATCTCGGCACGCATGATCGCACTGAGCTCCTTGTCCTCGATGACTGCGGACGGCGAGCCCGACATCGCCGTGTCGGGCGCGGACGGCTCGGCGCCAGCAGCGATCGCCCGGTCGAGCGGTCCGATGGTGGTGCTGGCGATGGCGGACAACCACTTCGTCAGTTCCTTCTCGGTGATCTGGAGGTGCTCGGCGAGCTCGTCGTCGGTGGGAGCGCGCCCCTCGCGGTGTTCGAGTTCGGCGAACGCCTTCTCGACCTGCCGGGCCCTGCTGCGCACCGACCTGGGTACCCAGTCGAGCTGACGCAGCCCGTCGTAGATCGCGCCACGGATACGCGGGACGGCGAACGTCTCGAACTTCACGCCACGCTCGGGGTCGAAACGTTCGATCGCATCGATCAGCCCGAACACACCCGACCCGATGAGATCACCGGAGTCGACGTTGGACGGGAGGCCGGCACCGATACGACCGGCAACGAACTTCACCAGCGGTGAGTAGTGAACGATGAGGTGGTCGCGAGCCGCGCTGTTCTGGCGCTTGAGCCAGCGGTTCCACTGCATCTGGAGGTCGGCGTCTTCGGGAACGATGCTCATGCTCTGGGGTGTGCCTCGCGATAGGCGGCCGAGAGTCGCTCTCGGCTGACGTGAGTGTAACGCTGCGTCGTCGCCACATCCGAGTGGCCCAGCAACTCTTGGACTGCGCGCAGATCGGCACCACCGTCGAGCAGGTGCGTGGCGAAGCTGTGCCGGAGCGCGTGCGGATGGGTCGGCACGGGCGAACGGCGGTCGACGATGCGCCGAACATCGCGCGGGGTCAGCGGTTTGCCACGTTCGTTGCCGAACAGGATGTCGCCGGGACCGTCAGGTCCGGCGACGACCACGTCGGCGCGGATCGCGAGCCACGCGCGGAGCGCGGCAACGGCCGGCTCGCTGAGTGGCACGCGGCGCTCCTTCGAGCCCTTTCCCCAGACGGTGGCGGCGTGCTGCCCCAGCGCGAGCGACCCCACGGTCAGCGTGCACAGCTCGCTCACTCGGAGCCCCGAGCCGTAGAGCACCTCGAGGACGGCGTCGTCGCGTCGTCGTCGCCACTCGGGTTCGTCGGCGCGGCTGGCCGGCGACTGGTCGAGCAGACCGCTCAGCTCCGCACGATCGAGGACGCGAGGCAGGCGGCCGTCGCCCGCCGGAACCGACACGCCGACGGTCGGGTCGACCGATCCGATCCCACCGGCGACCCGCCAGCGGTAGTACCGGCGAACCGACGCAGTCTTGCGGGCGATCGTGCGCCGCGCGAACCGACGGGTCGTGAGGAACGCGAGGTAGCGGCGGATGGTCGCCCGGGTCACCGCCTCGGGATCGACGATCTCGGAGCGCTCACACCACTCGGCGAACGCGCGCAGGTCGGAGCTGTACGCGATGACCGTGTTGGGCGACAACGCTGTCAGCGAGTCGCTGAAGTCGTCGATGTGCCACGTGTCCACCCGAGCGATCGTAGAACCCTGATTGCCACCACGCACGGATGATGTGCAGCTCACACCAGATCGGCGTAGTCGTCGACCTCCTCGAACCACCCGCCCGACTCTGCGACCCAACCCGCTCGTTCGAGCCGTGCAAGCGCCATCGCACAACGCGCAAGGTCCCACCCCTCATTCCGTGCGACGGACTCGACGCTCTGCGGCCGGCCACGACAGAGGCCGAGCACGACCGCCTCGTCGGCGGCCGGTCGAGGTCGGGCGTCGAACCTGCGCCGACCCGAACGCCGCGTGTCGAGCCCGAGCGCCGCCAAGAGCGTGTCGGTCGATGCAGCCGGAGCTGCTCCGACCTCGAGCAGGGCGTTGGTGCCTGCACACGCGCGTTGATCGATCGGCCCCGGGACGGCGAACACATCGATGCCGCGCTCGGCGGCTTCTCGTGCCGTGATCAAACTGCCACCCCGCTCGCGACTCTCGACCACGACCACGAGTTCGGACAGTGCCGCGAGGATCCGATTCCGCTGCGGGAACCGGAATGGATCAGGGGCGGTTCCGGGGGGCCATTCGGAGAGGATCACACCCGACTCGGCGACCTGGTCCCACAGCGCACGATGCCGCCGCGGATAGGGGTCTCCGTGTCCGTTGGCGACGACGGCCGCCGGAGCTGCGACGGCCGCGGCGAGCGCACCCCGGTGGGCGGCACCGTCGACACCGAGCGCCAGACCCGACACGACACACACGCCGGCAGCCGCGAGTTCGTGGCCGAAGCGAGCTGCGGTCTGGGCACCGCGGCGCGTGGGATTGCGGGTGCCGACGATCCCGACCCGGCGAAGGGCCAGCACCCCGGGGTCGCCCTGGGCGAAGAGCACGGCCGGCCGACGCGGATCGTCGAGCAGTTGGGCCGGCCAGTCGTGATCGCCGGGCACGAGGATGCGGACACCGAGCTCGGCGCACCGATCGACGATCGACTCGGGTGTGCTGCGCGCCGCTGATGCCTTCCATCGGTCGAGGAGCTCGGGCGAGCGTCGGAACGCGCCGATGATCGCCGGTGACGGCCGCAGGTCGCCGGAGGCCATGGCGTACCCCTCGACGGGCGACCGACCGGAACACAACGCAACCAGGCGCTGAGTGGTCATGAGATCGAACCCGGACAGCGCGGCCAGGTGGGCACGGTCGACCGCCGACATCATGCTGCCCTCCTCGCAGCCCCGATCGGGCGAACGCCGGTGCGCAGCTCGAGCGCGAGCGTGACGGTCGGCTCGTCGATGAGCGGCATCGGATCGGTCCCGAGGTCGGCGATGGTACGTGCGACTCGACGGATGCGGTGGTAGCCGCGCCCGCTCAACCGGCCACGTTCCATCTGGTCGCGCAACACCGACAACGCCGCTGGCGACAGCGGCGCCATCGCGTCGAGATCCGCCGCCGACAGCCCAGCGTTCATCACCCCTTGCCGCGCAAGCGCACGCGAGCGGGCCGTGGCCACACGTTCGGCCACGACGGCGCTCGACTCACCGCGTTCGCCGCTCAGCAGGTCGTCGACGACTGGCCGCTCGACACGGACTCGGAGATCGAAACGGTCGAGCAACGGACCCGACACCCGGCCCGAGTACTTGGCGACCTGGGCATCGCCGCACTCGCATCCGCCCGGGCGGCCCCCTTCGCCGCACGGACAGGGATTCATCGCTGCGACGAGCTGGAATCGGGACGGAATCGTCGTGTGCTGCATCGCGCGGCCGACGCGCACCTCGCCGTCCTCGAGGGGCTGGCGGATGGTGTCCATCACCTTCCGGTTGAACTCGGGCAGCTCGTCCATGAACAACACACCACAGTGAGCGATCGAGATCTCTCCAGGTCGCAGGCAGTGTGAGCCGCCTCCGACGATCGACACTTCGGAGCTCGTGTGATGCGGCGCCCGATACGGCGGCCTCGTGACGAGGCCCTCCGGCGGGAGTGCCACGCCAGCGGCCGAGTGGATCATCGTGACCTCCAGCGCGTCGTCGCGCTCCAACGCCGGGAGGAGCCCGGGAAGCCGGGCGGCCAACATGGTCTTGCCTGACCCGGGCGGCCCGACGAACAGACAGTGATGACCGCCCGCCGCGGCGATTTCGAGGGCTCGCCTGGCCATCGGCTGACCGACCACGTCGGCCAGGTCGGGGTGGGGTGGTCGATCGAGCCCGACGATGTCGACCTCGTGATCGGGCCACGGCGCCCGGCCGTCGAGAACCGACATCAATTCACACAGGTGGGCCACGGGCCGCACCCGCGAGTCGGAGACCACGCACGCCTCGTGCGCATTCGCGACCGGGACGACGAGGTCGATATCGGCGAGGACACCGGCCATGGGAGCGACGCCCGGAATCGAACGGATCGATCCGTCGAGACCGAGTTCGCCGACGAACGCCAGCCCCGCGATCGCCTCGACCGCCAACTGCCCCGACGCCGCGAGGACACCGACGGCGATGGCCAGGTCGAGCCCCGAACCCGACTTTCGCTGCTGGGACGGCGCGAGGTTGACGGTCACTTTGGTGTCCGGCCACGAGGCCCCCGACGACATCACCGCTGCGCGAACACGGTCGCGCGACTCTCGGATCGACTCGTCGGGCAGCCCCACGACGTGGAAGCCGGGGAGCCCCTTGGCCACGTGCACCTCGACGGTGACGCGGTGGCCGCGGGCGCCGAACAGGACGGCGGATGGAATGGACGCGAACATGAAGCCTCCGAGATCAACAGGATCGAATTCGTTGGATCTGGGGAGACGGCAACGGCCTCACGACGCTTCGCTGGCGATACTACGCCGGGGGTGCTCCAGAGTTCGACGGTGACGCCGGATCGCCAGGTCGAGCTGGCATGCTCTGCGGGTGCCGAACCGCTCCCACCAACGCCGGTCGGGCGTGCACGCCACAGCGATCGCCGTGCTCGTCGCGCTCGGTGCGATGACCCTCGTGGGGTGCAACGACGACGAGTCCGGCGGCGACGCCGAGCGGTTCTGCGGTGAGATCGAGGTCAACCAGTCCGCGCTGTTCACTCCTGACCTGTCCTCGGCCGCCGACATCGCCCCACTCCTCGAGCTCTATCGCTCGATCGGGAAGTTCGCGCCACTCGCCGTCGAGGCCGAGTGGCGACAGCTCGTGCTCAACTACGAAACTGCGAGCACCGTCGTACCCGGCGACGATGCATCGATCCAAGCGGCCGCAGCGCAGGCCTATCAATCCGAGCAGGCGGCCGCCGCGGTCAAGCAGTGGCTCGTCGACAACTGTGCGCTCGACATCGGGCCCGTGGCCACGATCGTCGTGCAGGGAGGCTGACGACGGAAGCGGCGCCGGCCGCAGGCGTCAGAGGATCTCGCCGCGCTTCAGGATCACCGCGTCGCACAGGCCGTAGTCCCTGGCCTCCTCGGCGGTGAACCACCGGTCGCGTTCGGAGTCGGCCGTGATCTGCTCGAGGTCCTTGCCGGAGTGGAACGCGATCAGCTCGGCCATCCGCTTCTTGGTGTAGCGGAGCTGCTCGGCCTGGATCTGGATGTCGGAGGCCTGGCCGCGCAAGCCGGCGAGCGGCTGGTGCATCATCACACGCGCGTTGGGCAGCACGTAGCGCTTGCCCGCCGCGCCGGCGGTGAGCAGGAACTGGCCCATCGACGCCGCGAGGCCGAGACACACGGTGGCCACGTCGCAGCCCACGAACTGCATCGTGTCGTAGATGGCCATGCCGGCGGTGACCGAGCCGCCTGGGCTGTTGACGTAGAGCCAGATGTCGGCGTTCGGGTCCTCACCCTCGAGGTACAGCAGCTGGGCGCAGATCTGATTGGCGATGTCGTCGTTGACATCGGACCCGAGCATGATGACGCGGTTCTTCAGCAACCGATCGAACACCGCCGTGCGAGGGTCGAAACCGGCCTCGAGTCCGTACGGGACGGGCCGGGTGTCGGTGCCGTGATCTGAAAGCGTCTCTGACATGGCGACATGCTATCGGTCGCTGTTTCGGACTACGGTTCCCGCCATGTCGGTGACCGCGTCGTTCCAACCAGACCGGGTCGCCGCGTCACCGGGTCAGACTGCAGCGCTCTCTCTGCACCTCCAGAACAACACTGCGGTCGAACGTGTGGTCACCCTCCGCGCCGGCGGCGGATTGGCGGCGCAGACGGTGCTGCAGACCGAGACGATCTACCTCGACCCGAACGAGCACTTCGAGGTGCCCGTCATCGTCGATGCGAACTCCAGCCTCGTGGCCGGAAACCACAGCTGCGTGATCGAGGTCGTCGACGACAAGGAGACGACGAGCGCCGCTGCAACCGTCGAGATCAACGCGACCGAGTCGTGGACCGCTCGCCTCGAGCCGGACCGGTCGACCTCGCCGACCGCCGGGCGCCACAAGATCGCCGTCGACAACCTCGGCAACGTCCCGATCACCGTCGAGATCGCCACGTCGACCGAGCCGGAGGTCGTCGCCGACGTGGCTGCACCTGTCGTGAACATCGACGGAGGCAAGTCGGCGAACGTCGAGGTGCGAGTCTCACCCCACTCCCGCTTCTGGAGCGGGCCGGTGGTCGAACATCCCTTCACCGTGAGGATGAACGGCAGCGACAACGAGCAGGTGACGCTCGAGGGAACCTACGCGCAGGGACCCCGTGTCCGACCGTGGTTCGGTCCGGCGCTCGCCGGCATGCTCGGAGCCCTGCTCCTCGGCACGCTGGCGTGGTTCCTGCTGCTGATGCCGACGGTGCGAAACATCGCCCAGGACGAGGCCGACCAACTCGACACCATCCAGGAGGCGGAACTCGACGAGCGGGTCGCCGCGATCGAGGCCGCTGCCGAAGAGGCCGCACGACTCCCACTCGGACAACCGACCGATCTGCGACTCTCGGTCTCGGCTGGAGCATCGACCACGGCAACCGAGGCGTTCGACTTCGATCAGAGTGGCACCGGACGCGTGCTGTCGATCAGCGACGTGATCTTCCAGAACCCCACGGGTGCCGTCGGCCGTGTCGAACTCCTCCGTGACGATCAGGTCCTGCTCGACCAGGAGATGGCGAACTTCCGTGATCTCGACTTCCATCTGGTCGCCCCGTTCCACGTCGACAGTCAGAGCACCATCACGCTGCGGGTCACCTGCCAGACTCCCGGCCCCGGCACCGATTCGTGCGAGGCGGCGGCAACCATCGTCGGCTTCGTCGACCAACCCTGACCCTGGTGCGTCACGCGGGACCCGATGGTGAGCCTGTTCAGCGGCTGATGTTGGGGCCCACGCCGTCGAGGACGCCCGGCTGCGATCGATCGCTGGTCGCGGTCACCAGCATGGTCGCCGTGACGTCGCCGAACTGGTCGGTCTGACCGGCAACCGACGCAGTCGCAGGACCGCGACGGGTGTTCGGCAGCACCAGGACCGGGAGAGCGAAGCCCCCTGTCTCGTCGACCACGACGTCACGGGTGGTGTCGGCCCAGGTGAGCTCGACGGTCAACCCGGTCGGGAAGCCGGCGCCGCGCAGCGTCACGACCTGTCCGGTCGTCGCAACGCCGGGTTGCACGGTGAGCGTCGGCGGAGCAGCGCCGACGCCCGTCACGATCGCCGAGAGCTCGGTACCGGCGTCGAGCGACGCGATCAGCTGGGCCGACAGGTCACCGATCTCATCGGGAGCGAATCCGATCGTGACGCTGCATCGACCGTTGGCGGGCACTGCTTGTCCGGCGCAGTCGGTTTCGACGATGTCGAAGGCGGCTCCGTCGGCGGGTTCGAGCCGCACGCCCACCACGGTCGCCGGGGAGCTGGTTGTGTTGACGATCTCGACCAGCCCGGTCCGGCGGCCGGCGTCGACGATCGTGGGTGCGAAGTCGAACGACGCCGGGCTGAACTCGACGACCCCCGGCGCAACGGTGGTCGTGGTCCCGCGTCCTCCGGTGGTCGACGTGGTGCGACCCCCGGTGGTGGTGCGACCCCCGGTGGTGGTGCGACCCCCGGTGGTGGTGCGACCCCCGGTGGTGGTGCGACCCCCGGTGGTGGTACGACCGCCGGTCGTCCCACCGGTCGTGGAGCCGGTCGTGGTGGTCGTGGTCGACGTGTCGGCGGGTGGCGCCTGCCCGATGGCGCGCACCACGGTCGTGAACGGGACGGGGTCGGCGACTGCCGAGATCGGCAGCAGGCTGACGGTGGCGATCGCATCCTCGAGGAATCGGACGGTGAATCCGATCTCGATCGTGCAGGTCAAGCCCGGTCGGACGACCGGGCTGCACGTTTCGGAGAGCACGGAGAACGTGCCGCCGACGGCAATCGCCGCCACACCGACGCTGGCAGGACCGTCGTTGGTGAACGTGAGCGTGGTGCTCAGGTCGGCACCGACGTCGCCCGTTCCGAGTCGATAGGTGTTGGCCCCGAAGCCGGCGTCGGCCGCGATCGGGTGGAGGGTGATGTCGGTGTCGGCGTCGGGCGCCGCCACAACGTCGGACGCCACCGTGGTCGCGTGACGATCGACCGCGGGGCCCGACAGCGTCGGAGCGATCGGACCGGTCACCGTGAGCGTGTCGGTGGTCGAGAACGCGATCGTGCCGGCGCCGATCCACGAGGTGAGCTGCACGGCGCGGTTCGTCTCGTGGACGACGTGGTTGCCGTCGCCGGTGATGACGGGATGACGTCCGGGACCGAGGACGACCGGCGCGCTGTCGCGGTCACGGATCGCGACCGTCGACGAGGGCGGATCGGCGACGACAGTGGCGTACGCGACGATCGAACCATCGCCCGACACCGTCGGCTCGTGCGCCGATGACGCAACGACCGAGATCTCGGCGACCGATTCGACGAGGTCGACCCGGCGGACCGTGAGACTGCTCGGTGTATCGAGGTCCCGGCCCGCAGCGAAGACGACCACGGAGCCGTCGTCCGACACGTCGACGTTCGGCGCAATCCGCACGGGCGGATTCTGGGCGGGCAGCGCGAACGTCGCAGTCTGCTGGTAGCCGGTGGCGGTTCGATCGAATCGCAGGATCCCGGTCCCCACGCTCACCACGACCACCGCTCCGTCGACGGAGATCGCCGGGGGCCCGATGTTCGCGGGGGGCGTGACGGTGAGGAGTTCGGTCACGGTCGGGACGGGTCCGCAGCGATCGACGACGAAGAGCGCAGGGTCGGTTCCGGCAGCCTGGAGGGGAGTCGATTCGACAACATCTGGACCCGCAGCGACCGTGGTGGTCGTGGTCGTCGTGCCCGCGCCCGGCCCGGAGTCGGGGACGCCCTGTTGGATGTCGAGCTCGGCAGGAACCGACCACCCGATCGTGCATCCGTCGCCGCTCACCGTCGGTGCGAGGCCGCCGGTCGACGCCGCGATCGGCTCGGTGGTGCCTGCGACCCGGTCGTGGACGATGATGCGGGAGACTCCGGCGAGGTCGGTCGAGGCGAAAACAACGATGGTGCCGTCGTCGGACAGATCCGGTGAGGCGTCGACCCCCGGGAACGAGATCGTGACCGGCGGGGCGGTCTGGGCACCACTGGACGCGCCGAAGGGGTCGGCCACGAGGAAGCCACCGAGCACGAGCGCTCCCGCGGCTCCCAGCCGAGTCCAGCGGGTCAACATGTGGACAACGTTACTCCGCTGCCGGGTGGGCAGCCCATCGGCCACGTCAAGGAACCGTCAAGGCGGGCGCGGCGTCGTGGTCACCGGGTGACGCCGCTCATCACGATTCCCACACGCTGGCCGGGCTCGGCGGGAAGCGCACCGGCGTCGACCACCTGCAGGAGACCCGCAAGGCCCGCCGCACCGGTCGGGCTCACGTCGAACCCGGCCCGATGCGCGAGCACATGCGCCCGCTCGATGTTGGTTTCGCTCGCGACGACGGTGTCGCCGCCGGTGGCACGCATGGCGTCGAACACGCCGATCCAGTCGTATGTCTCGTCGTCGAGAATGCCGTCCGCGAGTGACGTCGGATCGGACCACGGCGTCATCACCGTGGCCCATTCGTCCGACGCCGTCGCCCCGAGCTGCCACGCACGGTCGAGCGGCGCGCAACCCGCGGCCTGGACAGCCATCAGCCTCGGCTGGTGACCCAGCTCCACGAGGCCCGCGCCCAGGCATGCGGCGAACGCACCTCCGCCGACCTGGACGAACATCGCGTCGAGCGCCTGCGGTCCGTGTGCGGCACCGATCTGTTCGGCGATCTCCCAGCCGATCGTGCGCCCTCCGTCGAGGCAGAGCGCGTTCTCCGGCCCCTGTACGGTGAAGGGCACGGCGCCGCGCTGCACCGCCTCGCGGAAACGCAGCATGGCCGGATCACCCGCCGGGTCGTCGCTGCGCCGGGCACAGCGGTGCACGGTCGCCCCGAGGCGATCGAGGCGGTCACCGAACCCGTCGCTCATCCAGGTCGGGACATACACGTCGATCGGCCAGTTGGCCGCCCGGGCGAGGGTGGCAGCTGCCAAGGCCGCGTTGCCGCAGGACGCGATTGCAAGCGGAGGCCGCTCGGGCAGTTCGCCGAGCGCTTCGAGCGCACGAAGGTGGAGCAGAATCGTGAACAGGTGGCGCGCCTTCTGACTACCGCCCACTCCCCCGGTCTCGTCCTTGACCCAGACTCCGCCGGCGGCGCCGAACCCGAGCTCGTCGGACAGCACCCCGGACCGCTCGAACGGGGTGGTCACGAAGCCGACACCGTCGACCTCTTCGACGGCCACGTCGAGTTCGACCACCAGTGCGGAACGAGCTGCAGCGGTCATGCCTCGTGCGGCAGCCGCTGCGGCCCAGGCCAGGCGATGCTCGTGCCGAAGAAACGGATTGGGAGACGCGGCCACTCCGCCCGTGTCCGGGGTGGATGCCGAGATCGCCTGCAGCAGGTGGTGTCGATCACGCAGCGTCGAGTTCGGACATCGCCACGGCGCCGGCTCGATCAGGTCGACCCGCGCGCCGCACACGGCGCACCGCCAACCCACCACGTCATGCATCGTCCGGCCGCACGGCTCAGCTCCCGGCGGCGACGCGGCCGTTGAAGTCGTCGATCATTTCGTCCCACACACCGACGTAGCGTCGCAGGCCCTTCCAGAACTCCTGATGGCGCCGGGCTTCGAACAGCTCGAACGGGGTGCCCTGCTGCTCGACCCAGGTGTAATAGCCGAGGTTGAAGATCCGCCGCCGGTCGGCCTCGGTGCACTCGATCATGTTGTCGGTGTCGACGTGCGCGAGGTGTTCGCCGAACGCTTCGGCCGCATCGGCGGGCGTGAACTCGCCGCCGAACCGGGTGGCGAGCAGCTTGGCACGCTCGCTCGGATACAGCGCTGCACCGTCGGTGGCGACCGTGACGATCGCATCATCCGGGCCGAGGTCGAGCAATTTGGCCGTTTTGATCGCCGCGAGGGTGTTGCAGATCGCCGAGAAGCCGAAGTGCTCGAGCTGAGCGACGACGCCCTCCGGCACCCCCTTCTTCGCGAGGTGCGCACGCCCGGATTCCGAGTTGAACATCAGGTCGAGTTCGTCGGTCGCCTTGTCGGAGATCGCCACGACCACATCGGTGTTGGTGACGTTGTGGATCAGCGGAATGTGCTTGTCACCGATGCCCTGGATGTTGTGCTCGCCGAAGCCGTTCTCGAGCATCGTCGGGCACTCCAGCGCTTCGACGGCAACGATCTGGGTGCCGTACTCCTCCTTCAGCCGGTCGCCGGCGGCGATCGTTCCCGCCGACCCCGTGGCACTGGTGAACGCCGCCAACCGAAGGTCTCGACCGGAGTCGGCGCGAACCTGCTCGAACACGTGACCGAGCGCCCGACCGGTCACGTTGAAGTGCCCGAGGTGGTTCCCGAACTCGGAGAACTGGTTGAGGATGAAGTTGCCCGGGTCCTTGGCCAGCTCGTTGCAGGCGTCGTAGATCTCCTTGACGTTCGACTCGGTGCCGAACGTCTTGATCACGTCCTCCTCGGGGTTGGCACACCAGGCGTCGAGCCAGTCGAAGCGCTCCTGGCTCATGCCTTCCGGCAGGATCGCCACACCACGACTGGCCATGATCTTCGAGATGGCGATGCCGCCTCGCGCATAGTTGCCGGTCGACGGCCACACGGCGCGGTGCACCGTCGGGTCGAACTGACCGGTCACGATGCGCGGCGCCAGGCACGAGTACGCCGCCAACACCTTGTGCGCCGTGATCATGGGGAAGCGGTCGCCGAACACGACGATGATCGGCGATGCGACCCCGGTGAGTTCGGGCGGCAGCACCAGATGGTCGGGAACCTGCACGCGGTTGCCCGACAGGTCGTTGTACCAGTGGACCCGCCAGAGGTTGCGGGCGTCGGGCCCCTGCGGGTCGGCATCGCCGACCTTCTCCTGGTGATCGAACGTGGCGGGGTCGGCGAGCTGCCCGAACGTCGGAAGCGTGATGCCCTGCTCGCGAAATCGTCGGACGCTGTTCGCGAGTGCCCCCTCGTCGACGATCCGGTCGGCGAGGCCGAACTGGTTCTCGAGCGCTGTCGCGTTGACGTCGGTGGACGAGTCGATGGCTGTCACCTTGACATTCTGTCAAGGTGCGGCGCGATCGGCCACTCTGATCGGGCGATGACCACGGGATCTCCGGTGGCCCGGCACCGCAGATGTGCGGTGACGCGTGGCCGCGCGATCGGTCTGCACGGCGTGCAGTCCTTCCGGCGGCGCGGCCCGAGGGTGCACCCCCCACCCCTCGACCATCGCATCAACGTGGTCGACGCACTCATCGACGCGCAACAACGATGGCGTGCCCACTTCGCCCTACTCATTGTCGAGCCCAGCGATTCGGGACGTCGGCCTCTTGCTCGCGCCAACGACTGAGCGAATCCTGAGAGGGGAGGTGAGTGAACATGCGTGGCCGATTGGCGGAATCGATCGGGTTGTTCTGTGCAGTCGCTCTTGCGACGGGTGCCTGCGGCTCCGAGGAAGCCACTGCACCGGACGTCGGCTCCGCAACCAGCTCTTCGACAATTGCGGTCTCCGCTGGGGAGACGACGGCACCGTCTGCGCCCGCGGTCTCGGCACCGGCGTCATCGATGCCGACGGAAGCGCAGTCGACCCTGCCGCCCGTCACGGCGCATTCGTCAACGACGGTGGAGAGCACCGACACCAGTGGGGTCCCTCTCGCTCACATCCTCGAGCCATACGAAACCGACGCGCTCGAGAGTACCGACTTCACGAGCTATCGATTCGACTGTCGGCAGTACACCGGCGAGCGGGGACCAGATTGGCAGGGTTGGGAACTCCGAGAGATCGACCGTGACCAAATTGTGGGGCGAGGAGCGGTGCTGTCCTGCGGGGCGCGACCCGACCCGCCGGCAGACGTCGGCAGCTTGGACCTCATCGTGCTCGACGACTTCGGTGCCACCACGTGGTGGCGGGTCGGAAGCGACGAGATCGGTCACGTGCCGGTCGCGTCCGAGGGGCTGCTCTGCCGCGAGTACATGGCGACTGAGAACTTCGGCCAGGCGATGGAGTGGATGGGTCGCCCGGCCCCGTGGAGCGACGACGTGCTCGCCTACCAGTGGGCCCTCGCGTACTGGCTCCTCGAAGGCGAGCCGGATCGGATGGACATCGACGGAAACGGCATTCCCTGTGAACTGCTGTTCGACCCGGCCGTGATCGCTGAGGTCTGGGCTGGCGATACCTCACCGTGAGATCTTGTCGCGATGCTCGCACCTGGTATCGGCCCGTTCGCGCGGCCCGATTGGACCCACGGCGTTCGGCGACTCCGGAGTCCGGCTCACCGGTGGTTGACGGCAATCAGAACCGCAATGCGCTGCGTGGGTGGACCCTCAGCAGACGCGGGCCCATCAGGCGAGTGAATCGGTTTTGAGCAGCGCCACGCGAGCGCGGGCGGCTGCGGTGAGCGTCTGTTCCTGTTCGGGGGTCAGGTCATCAAGATCGAGACGTTGGTCGTCCTCGTCGGCGTCGTCGAACCGCGGGGGACGACAGCCGACGGGAAGCATGATCGTGCCGTCGGCGCGGAAGGTGTGCATGCGGCCGTCGACCGACCGCCGAGTTCGTCGTCGCCGTCGGTGTTTGTCCCGGTTGTGAAACCCACATTCGATGCCTGCGTTCACCTGGTTGGTCTCGCCCAGGTCAGCCCACTCGGTCGAGTGATCGACCTGGCACCACGCCGTCGGCATGTCGCATCCGGGATGTTCGCACGTGTCGACCAGCAGCGTGGCTGCGTCACGAGCCGCGCCCGTGAAGACGCGCACCGAACGGCCCATGTCGACCGGCACACGCCGCGCCCCGAGCACCACCCGCCGGATGTGACCGGAGAGCGCGGCCCGCAACACGTCGACCGGGCGGAGCGGCACACCGTTGTCGGTCTGGCAGCGACGGTCGACGAACGACGCGGGGTCGCCCAGCAGATCGTCGAGCAGATCGTCGGGTTGCGGCAGGCCGGTGAACGGATCGATCGAGTCGCCCTCCAACGACGTCGCCGAGCCGAGCCCGGAGTGAGCGATCACCCAGGACATCGTCCGCTGGTCGACCACGACCGAGACCAGCGGCTCGGCGCGGGACGCCACTCCGTCGTGCGCAGCCGCCGATCGCGCCATTGCGACCACCGCGTCGAACCGGGCCTGACACCTGTTCCGCGGTTCGGGGATCGGCGCGTCGGGATCGTTGGCGAGCGCGTTCCGACGAACGGCGAGGTCCTTCTGGTATTCGCGCTCGGTGAACCGATCGAGGATCTCGAGGAACTCCGCCGTCGTCAGGCGATCGCCACCCGACACGCGAAGGTCGAGTCGACCGTCGACATGGACGGCTCGAGCCGTGCGCTGATCGATCGCATCGCGATCGTCATGTGCGCCGTCTGCGTCGGCGAGGTTCACGAAGTGCTGGACAACCACCTTGAAGTCGTCGAACCGCAGTGTCTCCGCCTGCTCGACGAGCATCGGCGCGAATGCTGCGAAACGATCCGCCACCCGCCGGTTTCCGTGGACCTTCGCGAGCTCGGCGACCTGGACCCCGCCGACGCGACCGGAGTGCCAGGCCTCGCCGATCGAATCATGTGCATCGATGACACGGGCGGACGAGCGCAGCCGTGCGACCTCGCCGTTCGACCAGTTGCACGTCGCGCGGAGGTAGCCCTTCATCGACCGATGACCGTCGACGAGATGGATCTGGCGCGCCTCACCCACGGCGATCGTTTCGGCCAGTTCGGCCTCGAGCCGTCGGCGTTGGAGCTCGAGATCTCGAATCCGCTGGTCGAGCACGGCGGAGGGAGCGTCCACCAGGTCGGCGATGCGCTCCCTCATCATGGTGTCAGTCTATCGAACGTATGTTCGTTCGGCAACCCGCAACCTCACGGAAGCGACTGCTGCGCACGGTTCCGACAATGACCATGGACTCTGGCCTGGTGCCGCCCCCGGTGGTACGAAGGAACCGAGGAGGCCGAAGCGACTGCTGGGGCGATCCGCGCGGCTGATCGCCGATGCGGAGCCATTGTCGACTCAGGCCTCACCACCAACCGGCGAGGTCGGAGGAGTGAGATGAAGTACTTCAGAGGAACGGCACAACGAATCGGCTGGTTGTTCGTCACGGCGACGGTCGCCGGCGTGTCGAGTGTCCTCTAGATGTCATCGACGCTGAGCGATGACGACCTGCTCGGAGCCGTGAGTTCGCATCAGGGCACGCTGATTCTCGGCGAGATGCTCATCTTCGTGATGCTGACGGCGATGGTCGGGACGGCCGTGCTGCTCTCGAGCGTCACAGCGAGACGCTCGCACTCAGCTATGTGTTGGCCAGAACGCTCGAAGTGGTGATGATCACCATCGGGATGGTCGCCGGGCTCCTGCTGATACCACTGAGTTGGAACGTCACGGGTGGTGACGGCGACGTGGCCGGTGCTGTGGTGCTGGCCGACTCACTCAAGGCCGCGAGTGATTGGACGGGCTACCTGGGCGCCCAGATGATCTTCAGCATCTCGGCACTGGTGTTGAACTACGCGTTTCTCCGGAACGGTCTCATTCCCCGGTCGCTCGCGGTGTGGGGCCTGCTCGGTGTGCCACTCATGTTCGCATCCGGGCTCCTGGTCATGTTCGAGTCACTGAACTCGAACGCATCGACACTGAACCTGCTGGTCGTGCCGCTCGCCGTCCAGGAAATGGTGATGGCCGTGTGGATGATCGCGAAAGGATTTGCCGACGTCGATGAAGACGACCCGGCGCTGCAGCCACGAGACCGTCACGCGATCGGAGCGGAGGCCGGACCCAGCTGACCCGGTGTCAGAACGGACGGTCACCGGGCGGTTCGGTGCTCGGCCCGACGTGCGCATCGAGCCACGCACAGACGGCGCCGGCGCCGTCCCAACACTCACGAATGCGGCGTGCAGCCTGCTTCGAGTGAATCCACTTGGGCGCGCCGAAGTCCATCGACAACATCAGACCCTTCCGCCGGATCAACTCGATTCGAGGGTGGTCACGGTCGTATCCGCGCGGCGCCGTCTTCAGTTCGCCGATCGACCCGATCTCATAGCCGCGGTGCGTCGCAGCGGCGACCAGGCCGGCGATCTCCTCCCCCGTCGCATCCGCGACGACGGCGTCGCGGAATCGTCGCAGTTGGTCCTTGGCCATCGCGTAGTACCCGGCGCCGGCCATCAGTCCGCGCGCCGAGAACTGCACGTAGTGACCGGCGCCGCCCTCCGACTCGCCGAACGCTCCCTGGGCGGTCTTGTAGGGCGGCTTGTTCTTCGAGAACCGGAGGTCGTTGTTCGGCCGGAACATGTGGAACGGCCCGAAGTCGTCGAGCGTCTCGGTCAACTCGGTCATCGGGGTCTTGACGTGTTCGACGAAGCGGTGCTTGTTCTCGAGCCAGAAGGCCTTGGAGTTGTCGGCTTCGAGCTGCTCGTAGAACTCGATCGCCTCGACCGGGAATCCGCTGAACGCCATCCATCGACAGTACCAACACCGTTCGTGTCGGGTGTTGGCGTCCCGGACGCGGAGGCGCACACCGGGTCCCGGTACTCTGCGTCGCCATGGCTGACCTCTTCCTGGGCGGGGCGATCGACCCCGCGACCCACGAGCGCACGACCGACGATGCATCGAGCCACGTCAACGTGGCGACCGACGAGCTCACGACCCACGGTGTGATCGTCGGGATGACGGGGTCGGGCAAGACCGGTCTCGGCGTGATCGTCATCGAGGAGGCCTTGAAGTCGGGCCTGCCCGTCATCGCCATCGATCCCAAGGGCGATCTCACCAACCTCTGCCTCACCTTCCCCGACCTCGCCGCGAGCGACTTCCGCCCATGGATCGACGATGCGCAAGCCAAGAACGCCGACAAGACACCCGACCAGTTCGCCGCCGACCAGGCCGCGCTGTGGACGAAGGGACTCGCCGGCTGGGGGTTGAGCGGGAGCGACATCGGCGAGCTCCGCGGACAGACCGACTTCACGATCTACACCCCGGGTTCCGAAGCCGGGATCCCGGTCAACATCGTCGGCTCGCTTCAGGTGCCAGCCGACATGACCGACGCCGAAGTGATCAGCGACGAGATCGAGGGGTACGTCACGGGCCTGCTCGGACTCGTCGGTGTCGACGCCGACCCGCTCTCCAGCCGTGAACACATTCTGCTCTCGAACCTGATCAACCATTCCTGGACCGAAGGCCGACCGCTCGATCTGATCACCTTGGTCGGCCTGATCGCCACGCCGCCGATCCGCAAGCTCGGCGTCTTCGAGCTCGATCAGTTCTTCCCGGAGGCCGACCGGATGAAACTGGCCATGCGACTCAACGGCCTGCTCGCGTCACCGTCGTTCGCTGCGTGGGCGGCCGGACCACCGCTCGACATCGACTCGATGCTGTTCACCCCAGAGGGCGCGCCACGCTGCGCAATCATCACCACGGCCCATCTCTCCGACGAGGAGCGCCAGTTCGTCACCTCACTCGTGCTCTCGAAGCTCGTCACCTGGATGCGCCGCCAGTCGGGCACGACCGACCTGCGGGCGATGCTCTACATGGACGAGGTCGCCGGCTACCTCCCGCCGACCGCCAACCCGCCCACCAAGAAGCCGATCATGTTGCTGATGAAGCAGGCTCGGGCGTTCGGCGTCGGTGTGGTGCTGTCCACCCAGAACCCGGTCGACATCGACTACAAGGCCATCTCGAACGCCGGCACGTGGATGATCGGTCGACTCCAGACCGACCGGGACAAGGCGCGCCTGCTCGACGGGATGGCGTCGGCTGCCGGTGGTGTCGACGTCGGCGCGATCGGCGACACGATCTCCGGGCTCGGCACACGCGAGTTCATGCTGCGCCGCGCGGGCAAGGACCAGCCCGAGGTGTTCACCACCCGTTGGGCGATGTCGTATCTGCGCGGTCCGATGACTCGCGACCAGATCGATCAACTGATGGACGCGGAGCGTGTCGAGACCGAAGTCGCGGCAGCTCCCGCGCCGAGCAGCGGCGTGACCGGGCAACCCACGCCCGTTCCCGGCGCAGCACCCGTCGAGCCAGTGCTTGCGGACGACGAGAGCGCCGTCATGCCCGACGTCGCCGACGGCACAGCCGTGCGGTGGGCCGACGTCGCATCGCCGTGGCTCGCAGAGGTGGGCGGCGACTCCCGAGGCCCGAAGCTGGCTGCGGCTGCCGTCGCCCGCGTCAGCCTCCGCTACGACGAGACGAAGGCCGACCTCGTCCACGACGACGAGTTCGAGTGTGTGCTGTTCCCGCTCGGTGAGCAGATCGACGCGTCACAGATGGTCAAGGTCGACTACGACGACCGCGACCTGCGAACCACCCCGCAAGAGGCACCGGTGTACCGGCTGACCAAGGCGAAGCTCGCGAACAAGACGTTCTGGTCATCGCTCGACAAGGCGATCCGTGACGAATTGGTCCGAACCTCGACGGTCGAGATCCAGTCGAACACGGGACTCAAGCTCTACGGGCGGCCCGGCGAGGACGCCGACGAGTTCGAGGCTCGCTGCCTGAAGTTGGCCGACGATCAGGCCGACGCCGAGATCGCCACACTCCGTGACAAGTACGAGTCGAAGGCCAAACGACTCCGCGACCAGATCGACGGGCTCGAGGACAAGATCGATCTGCTCGAAGAGCAATCGAAGAGCACGCGCAACTCGGAGCTCCTGTCCACCGCGGGCTCGGTGCTCGGCGGTCTGCTCGGCGGAAGCAAGTCGAAGGGCGGAATGCTCGGGGGAATATTCGGAAAGGCCGGCACTGCGGCACGGCGCCGAGGACAGACCAACGCCGCGGGCGAGCGAGTCGACGCCGCAGAGAACAAGCTCGAACGGCTCAGGCTCGACCTCGAAGAACTCGAAGCCGAACTGGTCGAGGAGGTCGTCGAGATCGACGCGAAGTGGATGGACCTCGCCAAGGAGTCGACGACGATCCAGGTCGGGCTGGAATCGGCCGACGTGAAGGTCGTGCAGATGTCGCTGACCTGGATCCCCGTCGCCTGATCGAAGGGCGGCGAGTCAGCCGATGTCGACGCGAGCGCCGACGGGAAGCTGGTTCGTCCACGGGCCGAGGTCACGAGCTTGCGTGAGCACCCGATCCCGGTCGAACAGCGGTCCGTTGAAGATCACTGCCTCGGCCTCATGGGCGGGCACCGGACGGGCCAGGAGATATCCCTGCCCGAGCGTGACGCCTGCCTCGATCACGTAGGCGAGCTGTTCGACGGTTTCGATCCCCTCCGCCACGACGTCGAGATCGAGTGACCGGGCGAGTGTGACGACGGTGTCGACGATCGTCGAATCGAAATCGTTGGTCGTGGCACTGCTGATGAAGCTGCGATCGATCTTGACGATGTCGACCGGGAGCTTCTGGAGGTACGTCATCGAGGAGTACCCGGTACCGAAGTCGTCGATGGCCACTTTCACGCCCCGGTCGCGGACACCGGCGAGCACCATGCTGGCGCGTCCCACGTCGTCGAGCAGCTGCGACTCGGTGAGTTCGATCTCCAACAGGTTGGGGTCCGCACCGGTTGCTGCGATCGCGTCATCGAGGTCGGCGATCAGGTTTCCTTCGATCAAGTGGCGCCCGGAGATGTTCACGGCGAGGCGCATCCCCTCGCCCCGGCCCATGAGGCGCCACTCAGCGATGTGACGACACGCAGCTTCGAGCATCCAACGTTCGAGCTCGAAGATGAGGCCGGATCGCTCGGCGATCGGGATGAAGTCGTTCGGCGACACGAGCCCCACGCCCGGACGCTCCCAGCGCACCAGCGCCTCGGCGCCGGAGGGGAGCCCGGTGGTGAGGTCGGCGAGCGGCTGGAGGTACATCCTCAGTTCGCCGTGCTGAATCGCCTGGCGCAGCGCGAGCTCGAGCTCGGCCTGGTGCTCGATGGACCGCTGCAGTTCCTTGTCGAACATCTCCACGCGTCGTCGACCGCGGCGCTTGGCCTGATAGACGGCTGCGTCGGCTCGCTCGATCACCGACAGCGGTTCGTCGCCGGGCTCGACCATGGTCGCTCCGACGCTCGCAGACACCGCAAACAACTGGTCGCCGATCGTGTACGGCTGCTCGATCTCGCCGATCATCCGCTCGCCGAAACCCACGAGGCGGCCCGGGTCGCTGACATCCGCAACGACCACGAGGAATTCGTCACCGCCGAGTCGGGCGACGAAGTCGACGTCGCGAATCGACCCGCGCAGGCGCTGGGCGATGTCACGCAGGACCACGTCACCGACGGCGTGCCCGTGCGTGTCGTTGACACTCTTGAAGCCGTCGACGTCGAGGAACATCACGCCCGCCGCGGTCGTTGCTCGACCCGATCCGTCGGATGTCGCCGCGAGCGCCTTCAGCATCCGCTCGAGGTACTCGAGCACGGCGAATCGGTTGGGCAACCCCGTCAGGTTGTCGATGCGGGCCTCTTCGGCCAGCCGGGACTCGCTCATCTGCAAGCGTGCGGTGAGCGCCACGACGCGTTCCATCGACGCCTTCATCGTCGATCCGACATGGCCTGGAAGCGCATCGAGTTGGGGCAGTTCGTTGAGCTCGGCGAGGGCGAGCGCATCCATGTGATCCTCGACCAGCGAGAGCGTGCTCGCCATGTCGTTGATGGCGCCCGTCACCTTGCGCACGTCGCTCGGGCCGGCGACCGGAAGCGGTTCGGCGTTCAGCTCGCCACGACTGATCCGCTCGGCCTGGAGACGCAACCGGGTCAGTGGGCTCGCGAACGACCGCAGCACGACGAAGCCGAACAGCAGCGAGCCGATGCCGATACCGATCAACAACAGCAACGTGTTCTCGTTGCGGCTCCTGGCTTCGAGCGCCCATGCGTCGATGGCATCGACAGCACCGGCGCGTTCGGCTGTGGCGAACTCGACGACGTCGCGGGCGTAGTCGATGTGATCGAGCAGCACCCCTGCCGGGCTGAGGCCGGCCGACGAGCCGAGACCGTTGTGCGCCGCGATCAGCTGTTGGACGGCTGTCGGATCGACGACGAAGGCGTCGTCCAGGGCATCGTCGTGACGGACCGGGCCCGCCACCCGTTCGACGGCGGTCATTCGTTCGAGCCCGAGAGTCGCCATACCAGAGCTGTGTAGCTGGGCCTGCGCGGTCTGCACGATGGCGTTGGTCAGGGTGAGGTTCCGAGCGAGATCGGAGGCGTTCGTCGAACCCACATCGATGGTTGCGAGCTGGGCATCCGATCCCGCGATGGCGTCAGCGGCCTGGTCGAAGACGACCTCGAATGCCGATTCGACACCGCTCAACGTTGCCACGCCGTCGTCGATGCGTGCACGCTCGTCGTCGAGCAGCAAGACGGCCTGGCGCATCGCTTCGATCGAGGCCGTGTTGGACTCGGGGGCGCGTCGGAGCGCCCGATCGAGTTCGGCGAGTGCGTGATCGACCTGCGGTCGCGTGTCGGCAACGAGCTGGCGGTAGACGTCGCCATCGGCTTGGTCCTCAACGTCATCTGCGGTCACGACCAGACCGAGCGACGCAAGCTGTTCGATCTCGAGCGGAATCAGTGACGCGTTCGCGGACGAACTCTCGGCGACGGCGGCCGCGACCTCGACCGATCGTTCGGCAGCCAGATCGTTCCGCCCGACCTCGCGAATACTGAACCAACCGACGGCGGTCAAGGGGACCACGAGCAGCGCGACGACGTACACCGCGAGTGGGAGGCCCCCATGTCGACGTTGTCCACGCATACAGGGTCGTCATCGGCACGCACCCGAGGGAGCTTGAGCACAGATCTGCAGCGTGTGGTGCCGACGGTGGGACTCGAACCCACACTGACGGCCACCTAAAGGCCGTGCCTCTGCCAATTGGGCTACGTCGGCGAAGACGCCAGCGTACGCATCCGTGGTCCATGAACACCCCGACCGGGCGCGTCCGACACACACCCCTCCGCTCCTAGCATCGGAGTTGATGGAAGCTGGACTCCGCGGTCGGCGCGCGGCCGAGCTGATCGGATGGGGCGCCGTTGGCGGCGTCGGCATGGTGATGATCACCCAGGCGTTCGGCTGGGACGGCTTCCGCCTCGTTACGACACTGCAGTCGCTCACGCCGTACGGGATCCCGCTCGTGGTCTGCGTCGCTGCCGGATCCGTGTGGTGCGGGCGCCATGTGCTCGCGTCCGCAGCGGCCGCTGTCGGACTCGGGGCACTGCTGCTCGCGACACCCATCGTCTTCCCGCCCGGCCAGCCCGACGTCGGCCCCGACGCCGTCGGGATCAGTGCGGCATCGGTGAACCTGCTCTACAGCAACCCCCGCATCGCCGAACTCGCCGATCAACTCTCCGAGCTCGACCCCGACGTGATCGTGTTCAGCGAGTTCACGATCGAACACCAGGCGACCCTGCTCGCGCAGCCGCTCGCAACCAGCTACCGACATCAGATCAACCGTGATGGGCTGTACGCCGGCGGCGTGGCCGTGTGGTCGAAGTATCCGGTGAGCGAGAACGACCGCATCGACACCACCAATTACATGGTCGACGCCTCGCTCGAGGGCCCTGATGGGCCGATTCGCATCTTCGCGGTACATCCGCCCACACCGATCTCCGACCACGACGGATGGGCCCGCGACCTCGTCCTCATCGGAGAGTCGGCGGATGACGCTCGTGACCCGACGCTGGTGATCGGCGACTTCAACGCCTCCTACTGGCATCCCACGTTCCGCGACCTGCTCCGACGCGGGTTCATCGACGCACACATGGCGAACGGTCGAGGGTGGTCCACGTCGTGGCCGACGGATCAGGTCGTCCCACCGTTCGTCCGACTCGACCACACGCTCACCGGAAACGGGCTCGTGTCGACCGGCGTCGACGACGTCCGACTCGAAGGCAGCGATCACACTGCGTTCGTCGTGACGGTCAAACCTGCATCGAGCTGAGTGTGTCGAGCAGCAGTCGAAATGCGCGGCCACGATGCGAGATGGCGTGCTTGGACGCTGCGTCCATCTCGGAGAACGTCGCACCTGCTGCCTCGTCGGGAACGAAGATCGAGTCGTAGCCGAACCCGCCGTCGCCGCGCTCCTCACGTGCGATGACGCCGGCGCACTCGCCTTCGACGGCGATCTCGCGACCGTCCGGCCAGCGCACGAGTGCGACGGTCTTGAACGCAGCCCGACGGTCGCTCGCCCCCTCGAGTTCGTCCAGCATCTTGCGCCGGTTGTCCGCGTACGAACAGCCGTCGCCTGCGTAGCGGGCGGTGTGCACACCCGGCGCGCCACCGAGCGCCGAGACCTCGAGCCCGGTGTCGTCGGCCACGGCTGGCAGGCCCGTCGCCTCGACGATCGCCACCGCCTTGAGTCGGGCATTGCCGACGAGCGTGTCGGCGTCTTCGACGACGTCGGGCACGTCGATCGGACGCGGCAACAGTTCGACCACGCCGGCGAGGAGATCGCTGATCTCGGCCACCTTGTCGGGGTTCGCCGACGCACACACCAGCTGCGGACGTGTGCTCATCGAGTGGCGGGACGAGCCGGTGGCGGCGTCGCCAGCAGTTTCGCCTGCATGGCGGCGATGGTCGTCAGGCCGCCCTCGGCGAGACCGAGGAGCGCGTCGAGTTCCGACCGCGAGAAGGCCATCCCCTCCGCCGTGCCCTGCACCTCCACGAATCGAGCCTCGCCGGTGGGGCGGCCGTCGGTGTTGGCCTGGAGCATCACGACGTTCATGTCGACCTCGGCCGCCGAGTCCTCGACGTACGGCAGATCGAGGATCGGCGTTCCGTCGACGATCCCGACGCTGATTGCGGTGCAGAACGAATGGAGCGGGTTCTGACTCAGCTCACCGCGATCGACGATCCGCTGCAGCGCATCGTGCAACGCCATGAACCCGCCACAGATGCTCGCTGTCCGCGTCCCTCCGTCGGCCTGCAACACGTCGCAGTCGACGGTCACCTGGCGCTCGCCGAGCAGGGTCATGTCGCAGGCCGCACGTAGCGACCGGCCGATCAACCGTTGGATCTCGATCGTGCGTCCGCTCTGTTTGCCCTTGGCGGCTTCACGATTGATCCGTTCGGGCGAGGCACCCGGCAGCATCGAGTACTCGGCGGTCACCCAGCCCTTACCGGAGTTGCGCATCCAGCGCGGTACGTCGTCGTCGACGCTGGCGGTGCACAGCACCCGGGTCTGTCCGAAGCTCACCAGCACCGACCCGTCAGCCATCTCGGTGAAATCGCGGTCGAAGCTGATCGGGCGGAGTTCGTCGGCGCTGCGGCCGTCAGGTCTCGTCATGGACGGAGAACCTATCCCCGACCGCTCCCCCGTTCGTTTCGACGTGCCGGCGGCCACGGCTCGGTGTGGTCGAGTTCGGGCCCGAGCAGCCGAGCACCGAGCTCGCGAAACACTTCGATGTCACCACTCGATGCGAAGTGGTGTACGCCGCGCCCGCCTTCCGCACGGAGGAGGCCGGCCTCGCCCAGCCGTCGGCGGACGGCGAACGCCGTCTCGTCGGCGGAGCTGACGAGCGTGACTGCCGGTCCCATCACATCGCTGATCGTCCGTGCGAGGAAGGGATAGTGGGTGCAGCCGAGCAGGAGCGCGTCGACGTCGGCCGCGACGACCGGCGCGAGCAGGCGTTCGGCGAGGACGGTGACCTCGTCACCGGTGGTCTGCCCGCGCTCGACGAACTCCACGAATCCGGGGCACGCGGCGCTCGTGAGGCTGACCGGCACACCGGTCTCGGCGATGCTTCGCACATACGCTCCCGACGAGATCGTGCCGACGGTCCCGATCACCCCGACACGACCGGTCGTGGTCGTGGCCACGAGCGATTTCGCTCCCGGTCGGATCACGTCGATCACGGGAACGTCGAGTTCGGCCCGGAGGTCGTCGAGCCCTGCAGCGGTCGCCGTGTTGCATGCGACGACGATCGCCTTGGCACCGAAGTCGTCGATGAGACTCCACGCGAGTTCGGTGGCATAGCGGCGCACGTCCTCGAGCGGCTTCGATCCGTACGGGTAGCGACCGGTGTCGCCGATGTAGACCAGGTCCTCGCTCGGCAGCAGGTCGATCACAGCACGGGCAACGGTCAGCCCTCCGAAGCCGGAGTCGAACATCCCGATCGGACCGCTCATCGGCCGCGAGGGTACTTGCCGATCAGTCGACGAACGGCGCCTGGAAGGTCGGCGGCAGAGGGATCGGCATGAAGCGGATCTGGACGTTGTCGTCCGGCGCGAGGTTGCGCACCCCGACGACGTGCCCGTCGCCGTCGATCTCGACCTCGAGCTCGATGCGGCCCAGCTGACCCCGGTAGTACACGTTGCTCCGCCACTGAGCCGCGCGGGCGGGTTCGGCGGCACGGAACGCACCGCCCCGCATCCGGATCGTCAGGATGCGCGTCGGCGTCACAGCGTCGCCCCCGGCAACATCGCTCAGGATCTCGGTGTAGGGCCACACGACCTCGGGGACGAGATCGACGAGCGTTGGCGGTCGACCCGTCGAAGCTCCCGATCGCAACACCGATGCGGACAGGACCGCATCCTGGGTCGGCGTCTCCCACGTGCCACCCGGCACCTTGATGAACACCTCGTTCGGATCGATCTCGACCACTCCCGATGCGTCGCCCTCCGGGTCGAGGAGCGACATCTGGAAGCGCCCCGTCACCGGATCGAACGCCATCGATTGGCGGACGACGTCGCCGGGGGGCTGGACCGATGTGGAGGTCGGTCCGTCCCAGCTCGTGTCGGCGACGACGATGCCCAGGTCGGCCCACGGGGCACGGGACGCCGGGGACCCGTCGACGGTGTCTGACACCGCGATCGGAGCGTCCGGATCAGCGGCAGCCGCATACTGCTCGTAGCCGAACCAGGCACCGACGCCCGCCGCGATCACGACGGCGAGCCGGAGAAGGCGCAGGGATGCGCTCATTGCGCCACCTCCTCGGTCGGGGCAACGGGGACCGGCGTCGGTAGCCCGAGGTCAGCGAGCGGACCGAGTCCGTCCGACGTGGCCGAGATCAGTTCGTACTCGGCGGGCAGTCCACCCGCTCCGGCAGCCGTCGACAGCTGTCGGACGACGCCGGTGCGGTCCACCCAGATGTCGATCACGAGCGGAGTCGCACCATCCAGACGGGACGACTCGGCGAGATACGGGTCGCCGGTCCGGAGCGCCAGACGGTCGATCGTCACGGTCAGGTGCCGGACGAACACCCGCCCACCGGTGGGAATGGGTGCCGTCGCCTGGTCATCGACCGCGGGATTGGCGATGTTGTCGACGACATCATCGAGCAGCGGGTCGGAGTTGCCGGCCGTCGCGATGCGATCGTCGGACGGCTCGTCGTCGGACGATTCCGACTCGGTGACCTCGATGACCTCCGGCCCCCGCAGTGTCCGACCCGACAGGACGACCATCTCGTCGGCGGTCACGGTGACGTATGGGTACGCGTCGACGGGGAGCACGTCGGAGATCATGACGAGCGAGGCCCCCTCGATCGTCTCGAGTGCCTCAGCGGCGCTGTTCAGCAGCTCGGGCGACGCAGGAACCCACAGACCATCGGCGGCGTCGCGCATCCAGTACTCGTCCCCGCGGCGTGCGAGCTCGGTCGTGGCGGAGACGTTCGCGACGAAGTCGCCGGTCGCGAGGTCGACGTGGGCGGTGGTCGGGTTGCCGTCCACGCTGCGGAACGCGACGAATCGGGCGTCGACCGCCGCAACCGGTGTCGCCGGCAGCACCTCGGCTGCCACGGCATCGCTGTGACGATCCTCGTTCCACTGCCATCCATATCGGCCGGCGAACACCGCAGCGGCGACCAGCGCCGCGATCGCCAGGGTGCGTACGATCGAACCCACGGCGTCACGTACTCGGTGCGACTCGAGCGACTGGGCCTGCGGCGACTCGAACTGGCCGGCCAACGCCGGTGGAAACCCCGTCGCCGGTGGCGGGGTGGGTGTCGGCGGCGTCACGGTCGGCAGCGCCGGAGCCATCGATGCAGCAGCGACCGGCGCAACGACAGGCGTCGAGGTGCCGGGAGCTGCGACAGGCGCGACGGCCACGGGCAAGCCCTCAGGGGGTGCGGCGGATGCGGGGTTGGCAGGCGTCTCGGCGACGATCGGTGCGGGGGCCAGGACGGCTGGGGCGGGCGACGTCGGATCGACCGCCGACGTGTCGGTCGGGCTCGACGCAGCCACCGAGGCCGTGGTCGGATCCCAACTGAGCGTGGGAAGCGTGGGGTTCAGCGGGACGTCGGGCTGTGCTGGCGCTGCGAGGACTTCACTGCCCTCGAGCGACGGCAACAACGGTGCCGTCAACGACCCGTGGATCTCATCGAAGCCTGGGGGCGGATTCTCAGACACGAGGATTCATCGGCGCGTCGAGACACGATCTTGAGGATCGGCGACGCTCACTCGCCGATCCGCGACGGCGCGTCGAAGACGCCGGGAGAGAAGTCGTCGAACGGTCCGGCGCCCGAGGTCGTCGCAGCGACCAGACGGTAGGCACCGCCCACGGTCGTCACGCCCGCGGGCGCCGAGAGCCGGACGACCACACCGGTGCGGTCGAGCCACACCTCGACGTCCACCGGATCGTCGCCCGTCAGCTGGAGACGCCGTGCGAGGGACGGCTCGTCCGCGCCCAACCTGGGGCGGTCGACCCGCAACGTGAGTTTGCGTACAGTTCGCTCACCATCGACATCGACCACCGTCGGACCGCTCAGCGTGATGCCCGGATCAGGTGCCGACCTGTCGTCGACGACGTTCAGATATGGGTAGACCTCGGCGGGGAACACATCGGTCACGGTCACGACCGAGGCATGCTCGATCAGCTCGACGACACCCGAATTGCGCTGGAGGAAGACAGGCGACGCGGGAGTCCATGCTCCCGCGGCGACTTCGCGAGTCCAGAACTCCCCGTCTGAGCGGGCGAGCGAGAAGCCGCCGGAGATCTCGGCCAGGGCGTCACCGGAGCCGAGTTCGGCGTGCACGACGATGTCGATCGCGCGGTCCAGTTCGAACTGGACGAGGCTCACGTCGGGGGCGTCGACGGGTTCGGACGGCAGGATGCGCGCAGCGCTGGCCGCGTCGTGGCGACCCTCGTTCCACTGCCAGCCGACCACGCCGGCGGCGATCACGGCCGCACCGATCACGGCAGCACCGACCCGGCGAGGCCACCGACCGCGTTGTCGCCTCGGGGCCGAGGTCGAAGGTGGTTCGGCGGGCCGGGCGCCGGCGCGCACTCCGGTCGGCTCGGCCGAGGGAGCGGGGCCCGCGACCGCCGGGGTCGTCGGTGGCGGCAGCGTGGGGACCAGTACCGGACGCCGGGCGTTCACCGGTGTCGGGTCGTCGTCATCGTCATCCGCGTCGTCGTCGACGTCGGGGCGCGGCACGCCCCGTGGCGGCGTCTCGTCCGCATCCCAGAAGTCGTCCAGCGCGGCGAGTTCGGGCCACGGCGACTCGGATGTCAACACGTCGTCGGACACACCGGGTCCATCGGTCGGTCCACGCCGGACCTTGAGGTCCCCGAGACATCGCCGAGCACGCGGGCCCCGGACGGATCAGAAGTAGATGATCTGTTCGGCGTTGGCCTCGGCCACGTCGAGGTCGTCGGTGTACGCGCCGGTGGACAGGTACTTCCAGCCACCGTCGCACACGATGAACACGATCGTCCCCGACGTGATCTGGCTGGCGACCTTGGCGGCGCCCGCGAGTGCAGCTCCGGCGGAGATGCCGGCGAAGATGCCGCACTCCTGGACGAGTCGGCGCGTCCACTCGATCGACTCGCGGGGCCGCACGACACGCTTGCGGTCGAGGATGTCGTACCCGTTCCAGTGCTCGAACACGGGCGGGATGTACCCCTCCCCGATGTTGCGCAGGCCCTCCACACGCTCACCGAGCGGTGGCTCGACGGCGATGATCTGGATCGTCGGGTCGTACTCCTTGAGGAATGTTCCGGTGCCCATCAAGGTGCCGCTCGTCCCGAGTCCGGCGACGAAGTGAGTGATCTCGGGAGCGTCACGGACGATCTCGGGGCCGGTGCCCTCGTAGTGCGCCCGAGGGTTCGCGTCGTTGGCGTACTGGTACGGGAAGAACCATTCCGGATGCTCCCCGGCCAGCACCTTCGCCCGGGCGACGGCGCCGTTCGACCCCTCCTCCCCCGGCGTGAGGATGATCTCCGCACCGAAGATCTCGAGCATCTGGCGGCGTTCGATCGACACCGACGTGGGCATCATGATCTTGATCGGATACCCCTTGAGCTGGGCGATCGCCGCGAGCGCAATGCCCGTGTTGCCCGACGACGGCTCGAGGATGGTCTGACCTGGCACCAACCGACCGTCGGCTTCGGCCGTTTCGATCATGTTCTTGGCGATGCGATCCTTGACCGAGCCGAACGGGTTCTGCATCTCCATCTTGGCGAGGATCCGCACATCAGGGTTCGGCGACAGATTCGACACGTCGACCAACGGGGTGTTGCCGATCATGTCGAGCACGCTGGCGTGCCTCGTGACCGGCATCGGGATCTGCGTGGGTGTGTGCGTCATCATCGTCATCTCTTGCTCCAACCTCGCTCTCACCGGTGGCATTCCGATGAATCCGATCTGATTGGTCAGGATTCTACCCGGGGACCACGATCTGTGAGCGGTCGAGCCCGAAACCTCGGCCCACCAGTCACACGTCTCGCCGGGCGAGCGGGGTAGGACGGGTCAGACGACGACGAGCGATTCGGCGACGATCTCGCCCTCGACGATGCGGTAGCTGCGCGCCTCGGGCGCCTCCCGTTTGAGACTGACGATCACGTAGTGCCAGTCCGGCGACACCGCGGCGGCCACGTCGGTCGGGCTCGGATACGGCTCGGAGTGCGTGTGGGAGTGGACGACACCGTTGATCTCCCAGTTCGCGATCGTCGGCGTCCATCTCGGCATGCATGAAATCCTTGGGGTTGACGGTGTAGATCCGTGCCGAAGCGGCGTCGTTGCCGCACGGATAGAACACCTGCGCCGAATCTCCGGGCCCGCCCATCGCCGACAGGGGCCCGGCGAGCAGGCCACAGGCCTCCAAGGGGTACTCGTCGAGCGCGAGACCGACGAGGCGGGCGTACACGTCTCGGGTCACCTGGAGCACGACGGCGAGCGTAGCGATCGTCGGTACCCTCGCAGGTCTGATGGCGAAGAAGGGCAAGAAGACCAAGAAGGCGAAGCCGAACGACGGCACGCAGTTGATCGCCAGCTACAAGCGCGCCTACCGGGACTACGACATCCTCGACACGTACGAGGCCGGAATGGTGCTCACCGGCAGCGAGGTGAAGAGCCTGCGCGAGGGCAACGCCCAGATCGCCGAGGGCTACGCGAGGGTGCGGCGTGGCGAGATGTGGATCGACGGCATCCACATCCCCCCGTACACGAACGCGATCGGCTTCGGCGCCCACGAACCCGACCGCGAGCGCAAGTTGCTGCTCAATCGCGCCGAGATCGACAAGCTCGACGCGCGCACCGCCCAGGGCGGGCTGACCATCGTCCCCCTGCGGCTCTACTGGAAGAACGGCCGAGCGAAGATGGAACTCGGGCTGGCGAAGGGCCGTACCAAAGGCGACAAGCGTCAGAACATGGCCGAACGCGATGCCGACCGCGAGATCGAGACCGCGTTCAACCGGGCGCAGAAGTACGCCAACGATTGACGCCGATCACGAGAGCATCGAGCCTCAGCTCCCGTCGGCATCCCGCTCGACGCGTCTGATCTTCTGCGCGGTGAAACAATGCGCTCGAAGATCGTCCGGCCAGACCTCGGAAGCGAGACCGGCCTTGCGGAACAGATGCTCCACGAAGACGTCCGACGACGGCAGCTGGTCCCACACCGACGGCAGGAACACCGCCCGCCTCGAACCGGCGCCGATCAGGAGCCCATCGATGCCCGGGCGCAACGCTTCGAGCAGGTCGGTCCGCGAGTCGGCCGGGAGCGTGGACAGCGACGACAGGACCGACACCTCGATCTCGAGATACGCGTGGTCCGACCGGACAAGCGGCGGCAGCCGCGGATCGGCGAATGCGGCCGACCATGCATGCCGGGCAACGGCGACCCCGAGTGGCTCGTCACCCTCGATCGAACCGATGCACCCGTTCAGCTCTCCTCGCACGGTGAGCGTGACGAACGCGCCGAGTCGCTGGTGGAGCTCGGAGTGCATGTCGGAGGGGTCGGGGACGAGCGGACGGCGGTGGTCGAGTCCCGCGACGATCACTCCATCGGCCAGGTCGAGCAGCTGCTCGCCCGCGGTTGCGCTGACCGCTCGGATGGTCGCTGCATCACCCAACGGCGAACGCTCCGTATCCGACGACTCGGTGGTGGTCTCCGGCGGTGTCGCCGGAGTTGCGAAGGTCGAGTTGTTCGACCGTGAGGCCCCGCTCGACCGCACACCGCAGCAGTCCGCGGAGGGGTCGCGCGCCGCAGGCGTCGTCATCGCTCACGGCGTCGGGTCGGCGCGCGACGATCGCCGCCGCGGTACGCGCATCGAGGCCGACGGCGTCCTCGTATCGGTGGAAGTGCGACAGATCGGTACTGATCACCACGAGCGTTTCCGAGCCACCCCAGGACGCTGTCGAGCACCGAGGCGACGTCCTCGATCGTCGCGTCCCCGACCGACAACGGCAACAGCATGAAATCGTCCAGCACCGACTGCAGGAACGGCAGCTGGACCTCGAGGCTGTGTTCGAGAGCGTGTGCGCCGTCGTCGACGTGCACGGCCGGATGCTGCAGGACCACCGAGCGGGCAAGGTCATCGATCGCGACGAGTCCGAGCGGCGTTTCGAACGCGTCGACGCTCGGCACGGCAAGCCCCCGGACCGGCACACGGTGACTGGGCCCGAGCAACACGACCCGCCGGATCGTGGCGCGCGCAGGCGCGATGCGCTCGTAGGCACTCGCTGCGATCGCGCCGCTGTACACATAGCCCGCGTGAGGAACGATGATCGCCTCGGGGACAGGTGCGTCCGATGGGCGAGACACCGCGCCGGCCAAGGCATCGCGTACCGACCGGCGCACGTCGTCGGGGTCGGACGGATAGAACGTCCCCGCCACAGCAGGCGGTCGAACGGTGAGGGGTTCGGCGGTCATGACGGGTCCGTTCCTGAACCACGACGGCTCAGCACGACCGGCTGACGACGGGGACCCCATCCGCCGGGCGACCCCTCGAACACACCCGGAATCGCCTCGCCACACGCTCCGCAGTGGCCGGTGTCGTCGAGCCGGTACTCACCGATCAGGTAGCCGTCCCGCTCGATGACCCGCTCACCGCAGCCGTGGCAGTGCGTGCTGCCCCCGAGAGGGTCCCGGACGTTGCCGGTGTAGGCGTAGCGCACGCCGTTCGCCATCGCGATCGTTCGTGCACGGGTGAGCGTCGACGGCGGCGTCGCCTCCCGATCGAGCATCCGGTAGTCGGGGTGGAACGCCGTGAAGTGCATCGGCACGTCGGGGCCGAGGTGGTCGACGACCCACGTGGTCATCCGATCGAGTTCGTCGCTGCTGTCGTTCATCCCCGGGATCAGCAGGGTCGTGAGTTCGAACCAGACGTCGGTCGTCGCGAGGTACTCGAGGGTCTCGAGCACCGCGCCGAGTTCGGCTCCGCAGGTATGCTTGTAGAAGTCCTCGGTGAACCCCTTGAGGTCGACGTTGGCTGCGTCGAGATGCCGGTAGAACTCGGCTCGCGGCTCCGGGCACATGTAGCCGGCCGTCACCGCCACGGTCGCGACGCCGACGTCGCGGCATGCATCGGCGACGTCGATCGCATACTCCATGAAGATCGTCGGATCGTTGTACGTGAACGCAACACTGCGGCACCCGAGCTCGACTGCCGTGCGAGCGATGGTCTCGGGCGACGCCTCGTCGGAGAGGGTGTCGATCTGCTTGGACTTCGAGATGTCCCAGTTCTGGCAGAAGCGACACGCCAGGTTGCAGCCGGCCGTCCCGAACGAGAACACGGCCGACCCGGGGAGGAAGTGGTTGAGGGGCTTCTTCTCGATCGGGTCGACACAGAACCCGCTCGATCGACCGTAGGTGGTCAGCACCACCCCGTCGCCCTCACGAGCCCGCACGAAACACACTCCACGCTGACCGTCGCGCAGCTTGCACGCACGAGGGCAGACATCGCACTGCACCCGCCCATCGTCGAGTTGATGCCAGTACGAGGTGGGAACGGTGAAACGATCCATCGGCGGGTCAGTCCTCCGGGTGCTCCCCGTCGCCGTCGCCGATGCCGACCGGGCGCTCGATGCGCGGACCGGTCGGGGGCGGGAAGTCGGAGATGAAGTCGGCCGGGTCGAGTCCGGCGAGCAACTCACGGAACTCGTCGACCTTCGCATCGATCGAGTCATCGTCGAGGACGACGATCGGGAGAGTGCCGGCCGTATCGAGCACGTCCTCGCTGACGTAGAGCGGCGCGTTCAGCCTCATCGCCAGCGCAATGGCGTCGGATGGACGCGAGTCGAGGCGACGTTCGCCCAATGGTCCGCTCAACGTGAGATTGGCGAAGAACGCTCCGTCGCGGAGCTCGGTCACCTCTGCCGCTTCGACACGGGCATCCAGGCTGTCGACCAGCGCCGCCATGAGGTCGTGCGTCATCGGACGCGCGACATGACGTCCGCTGGCGGCCATGGCGATCGAGGATGCCTCCGCGCTGCCGACGATGATCGGCAGCACACGGTTGGGTGACTCGTGTTCCCGCAGCACGAGGGCCGCGGCGCCCGTGGCCGGATCCATCTGGATCCCGATGAGATCAACCAACAACATGCGATCATGATACAGGTGATATCAGCATTTCTGAGTCCGCATGTCGAGGTTTCTGGGATCACGGTGTTCGCATGGCGTCAGCCCACACTTCGGAGCGGCATGGCGTCGCACGTCACCTGGCGGCGATCGAACGCAACCCAGTTCTGGTCGCCGGGGAACGTTCCCGACACGGTCGACGGGTCGGCCGCCAGGTCGGACGAGGCGAGGATCTCGCCGCAGCGTTCGGTCCGCAACGCTCGGAGGGCGTCGTCGCCCGGGTGCGGTGTTCCTGGCGGATCTTCGACGACGAACGATCCGAGCGCCATCAGTGCGTCGGCTGCGTCGCAGGGCACGACGTCGCCGTAGTCGAACGCCTCCTCCCCCGCAAACGTGAAGCACGTTCCCGGTTCGAGGTCGCCGATGATCTCGTGGTTCAGCGCGTTCTCGTAGCCGATTTCGCTCACCGCCCCGGTCATGATCCCATCGACGTCGATCGACAGATAGCACCGGATGTCTTGGACCATCGGCTCGCCGAGACCACCGAGGGAGACGAATCCGACGCCGGATCCGTGTACCGAGAGCGAGCGACCCGTGAGCGTCTCGACGGCGTCACGGCAAAGCGTCCGGAGCACGATGGTCGCCTCGGCTTCGTCGGCGGGAAGGTTCCCTGGCGGCGGCGTCACCGATCCGGCGTACTCCGAGGTGTGGGGCTCATCGCACGGCACCGGCGGATAGTCGGCGAGATCATCGTCGTAGTTCGCGCAGACCGGGCCCACGGCCGCCGCGGGATCGAAGTCGACGAACTCCTCAGCAGGCTCGAGGTCCGGGTCGGTCCACGTGATGCAGAGGACCGTGCGCCGATCGAGCGCTTCCCAGTTGTCGTCCAACGGCGAGATGATGTACGTCGAGTTGCCGATGAGGTCGAATGCGGCCTCCGCCGCGAGTTCGTCGCACCGGGCGAAGAATCCATTGGTCGTGTCGTCGTCGGGCACCGGGCCGTCATCGGCTTCGAACTGGCCGTAGATCATCTCGGCCGACGGGTCGTCGCAGTCGGCGTCCGTTGCGATGTCGAACGAGTCCTCCTCCGGGTCGGCCAGTCGGTAGCACGAGCCGTCGGGCAGGTCGGTGATGAACACGAAGTCACCGAGCGCTGCGTCGAGGCCGTCGTCGAGGATCGACGCCGAGAGTGTGCCCTCGGCCGATGCCTCGGCCCAGCACTCGATCTCGTCGCCACCGTCGATGACCGCTGCGCCGACGTCGATCCCGAACTCGACCACCGGGCGACCGGTGAGACCTCCGACCGCCACACCGCACGCGGTCATCAGCGACACCGAGTCGGTACCGGCACGGGCTGCTGTCAACCCGGCGAATTCGGCGTCGTGCGGTTCGGCACAGTCGATCGGGTCGTACTCACCATCGCCGACGATCACACCGCAGCGTCCCGCATCGACCGTGTCGTTGCCGTCGGTGGTCGGCACCTCGGTGTCGGCGGGCTGGGGCTCGACCGGATCGGTCTCGGCGACGCCGGTCGCTTCGGATCGGGTGTCGACCGATGTCGAGTCGGACCCTCCGCCGCAGGCCACCAGCAGCACGGTGAGCGCAGTGGCCCACGCAGCAGAACGGTGCGGTCGTGTCATGTCCACCATCCTGCCTCCCGACCGCGAACCGACCGTGAACCGCTACGGTGAACATCTACATATCGAATACACGGGGCTGACTGGTTTCGACGTCAGTAACGCTGTTCGAGTTTGCGACCCGAGTTTCTCAGACTCGTTAAACGGGGAAACCACAGAATTGCCGATGAGCAGTTCGCTCTCGCCGCCTGATTTCGATCAGATGAGTGAAGAGTCATCGTGAGCAGAAATGCCGCACGGGGCCAATCCATCACAGCCCGGCAACAGAAGTGAGGGATGACAGCGGGAAAGATCGCTGACGGCAGGAAAGACCGCTGACTTTCAGGAAAGACTGAGCGTGGTCCGCCTCGAGCGGACAGCCGACCCGTCGGTGTCTCAGCGTCAGAGGCAATGCCGGGAATGGTCGTAGCGGGTTCGTTCACCGGCTGATGGACGGGGGTTCGATTCCCCCCAGCTCCACCATCAGGTTCTTGGTCGTGCGCTCGCTTGCGCCGAAATCCAAACCACAAGCCTGTGAACAGGGGTCTTATGCGCTGAGATGCGCCGACGTTCGTAGTCGTTGCTGGAGCGTTGCTCCGTCGGTTGCTCCGCACATCAGCAGTCGCGGAGCTCTCCAGCAGTGAGCGGGGCCATGCCGAGACAGCCGCGAGGGAAGCGAACGACCACCGCGGACGGCGACATCGAGGTGGTGTCGAAGAACTCCAATGGCGACGGATCGGTGTCCTTCGAGCCGGAGCGGACGTCGAAGGACGGCAAGGTCAGACCCGGCTACAGGCGAGCGAGCTATCGAGATGCCGGTGGCAATCGCCGAACGGTTTCGGGGCCGACCCGCGTTCAGGCCGAAAGTCACACGCCTTCCGATCGACGAAGGCACTCGATAATCACGCGGATCGAGGACGGTCATAACCGCTCGCATCGGCACATCTCCGAGTGGGTGACCGCTCGAGATCGTGCGGCACGCATCCGGGTCAGGCGTCTGGCTCTCGCAGGCTGGCTGGGATGTCTCGGCTGGTGTGAAGGAGTCGCCAGACGTCCACAGAAGTTTCGCGCTCCAAGTAGAACAACAGGTACGGGAACCTGCCGACTGCCACGACCCGGAGGTCCGGAACGGCGAGTTCGTACGCGAACCGGAGCGACCCGAGCCGCGGGTTTCGACCGATACGCCGCGCTGTGGCTTGGACGGCGTCAACGAAGCGGATGGCTGTTGCGACGTCGGCTTCGGCGACGTAGTAGCCACTGGCTGATTCGAGATCGAAAGCTGCAAGTTCTCGAAATTGAACCGGCTTCGCCGCCAAGAGTTCAGGCTTCCGTCGAGATGCGCTGACGCAGTGCGTCGAAGTAGGCGGTGTCGGCAACCACACCTGGACCGGAGTTCGCGCCGTCGAGGACAAGGTTGCGGAGGTGGCCTCGTTCGCGATCGCGTCGGATCAGATCGCGGACGTACTCACTCGTTGACCCGTAGCCGTCGTGAGTGACCCGTTCATCAACGAAGATCTTCAGTTCGTCGGGCAGCGACACGTTCATCGTGGTCATGTACGACACACTAACCTCTTTGGCAAACCTTGTCATCTGCGTGCTCGCCCGATAGCGCATAACTCCAACTCGTCGGGCCGTTGTAGACCGCTCAGGATCGGCACATCTCCGAGCGGTCGATCCGTCTTGCAGTCGAGCGACAATCGCGGCCCAAACCCGCCTCAGTCGGCAGCGCCTGGGTGGCTGGCCACGACGTTCGCGAATCAGTCGGCGATGTCAAACCCGGCGGTGATCTTGGTTGGGTGGAGTCGCACGAGGAGTTCGCCGGGTACACCGTTGCGTTCGCCGTACTCTTCGGCCCGGTCTGCCCCCATGTAGCGGCCGCCGATCAGCGCCGCGAAGCGTCGCCCCTCGTTGCCGTCATCCGATAGCGAGATTGCCCCGTCGACCTTGACGACGAGCTCAGTGAGCCGTTCTCGGTAGCGGCGGCCGATTCCACCGTGGACGTCGACGAGCGTTCCAGCGAGCAACGACGAGTCAACGACGACGTCCGCAAAGAACTCCGCAAGAGACGTCTCCGGGGTGTCCGTGAGGTTGGCCGGCCACGACATGCCCCAACACTGCCTCATGCGTGTCACAGAGTTCGCGGACGAGCGGAGATTGTCGTCCTATACAGGTACGCAGCCCTTGCTCTATGGCGAGACCGTCGCCAGGTTGACCGCCTGTTTCGACGATCTGGCCAGAGCCGAAACCTGAGCGGTCGCCCCGACAGCGGGTTCAACGGTCGAAACGTAGGCCGATCATCTCATCGACCCGTGCGGCGAAGATGCGCAATGCACGGCGCAACTGAGACTCTGGCGCGGCGACATCAGCGTCGGGCACGGCGATCCGAACCGATGCGACGCCCGGTTCGCTCGGCGTCACCTCTGCGCCGAAGACCCGGAGCCCGTCGAGCAGTTCACGGTTCTCCCACATGACGCTCGCTGTGAACGTCGAGATCCCGTGACGACGCGCCTCACCTGCGAGTCGTTGCAGCAGCGTGGTCGCGATCCCGCGCTGCTGGTAGGTGTCGACGACCGTAACAGCGGCTTCGGCACAAGCGGGATCTTCTCGACTTCGCACGTAGCGAGCCAACCCGACCCCCGGGCTGTCTTCGTCGTCGATGGCAATCGCCACCAGCGCGCAACGGTCGGGTCCGTCGACGTCCAACAGGTAGTCGAGCAGCCGGTCGGAGAGATGACCGGGAGCATTGAAGAATCGCAGCCGACGCGCCACCGGCGACAGCTCGAGGTACCGCTGCGCCAGCTCCTCACGGTCTGCGGGCAGCAGTTGGCGCACCAGAATCCGTCCCCCGTCGGCGAGAGTCATGACCTCCGCGTCGGATCCGGGCGCTTCGGTGGTGTCGGCCATGCTGGCGGCGACCCTAGTCAGCGACCGTAGATCGAGTCGATGGCGGCCTCGTAACGGGTGACGACGACAGTGCGTCGCACCTTCAGCGTCGGGGTGAGTTCATCGGCTTCGATGGTCAGATCCTGGGGGAGGATCACGAACTCGCGGATCGACTCGGCGCGCGACACTGAGGAATTCGCAGTGTCGACGGCGCCACCGATGACGGCGCGAAGTTCAGCACTCGCGGCCGCGTCGGCGACGGTTGCCCCAGCGGTTCCCGCCTCCTGAGCCCAGACGGCAAACGCCTCCTCGTCGATCGTGATGAGCGCGGCGACGAAGGGCCGCTGATCGCCCACGACAACTGCCTGACTCACGAGCGGATGGGCGCGAAGCCGTTCTTCCAATGGTGCGGGTGCGATGTTCTTGCCAGCGGCGGTGACGAGAATCTCCTTCTTCCGGCCGGTGATCTTCAAGAAGCCGTCGTCGTCGAGTTCGCCGATGTCGCCGGTGCGGAACCAACCGTCGACGTCGAACACCTCCGCGGTGGCCGTCGGGTTGCGCCAGTAGCCGGCGAACACCTGGGGTCCCTTCGCCAGGATCTCACCGTCGTCGGCGATGCGGATCGTGGTCCCCGCAACGGGCTGGCCGACCGAGCCGGGTCGCCAGGCTCCAGGACGATTGATGGTCAGGGTGGGGCTGGTCTCGGTCAGGCCGTAGCCCTCGTAGATTGCCACTCCTGCCCCGTCGAAGAAGTGGGTGAGACGCTCACCGAGCGGGCCGCCGCCACTGAATGCGAGGCGCATCTCGCCGCCCAGCGCCTGGCGCAGCTTGCCGTAGACGAGCACCTTGTACAGCCGGTGCTCGAGCTCGGTCCAGGGCCGCACCCTTGCGCTGTGGCGCTCCTTCGACCAGCGCACTGCGACCGATTCGGCCCGATCGAAGATCAGGCCCTTGCGCGTCGAGTGAGCCGCACGATGAGCCGAATTGTGCACCTTCTCGAAGATCCGCGGGACTGCGGCGATGACCGAGGGACGCACCGCTGCAAGTTCCTCAGGGAGGCGGGCGACGTCAGCGGTGAATTCGATCTGCACCCCAGTTTCGAGGCAGAACAGCAAGGTCCCCTTCGTGAGGGAGTGCGCCAGCGGCAGGAAGATCAACGCACGATCGTCGGGCCGGACCTCCGAACCGATGGCCGCGACGTTCTGCGCGACGTTGGCACACAGGTTGCGGTGCGTGAGCATGCACCCCTTGGGACGGCCGGTCGTACCGGAGGTGTAGATGACCGTCGCCAGATCGTCGGGGCCGAGTGCAGCGGTCCGCCGGTCGATCTCGTCGTCCTCGACCTGTACCCCGAGTTCAGCGAGCCAGTCGAGACCCGGCAGACCGTCCGCGGGCTCGATCGTGACGACGTGGCGGCAGGCCGGCGCCCGATCGGCGACGGTGGCGTGGAGTGCCCGCAGCTCCTCGCTCTCCACGATCGCGACGACCGCGCCGCTGTCCTCCAGGATCCAACCCACCTGATCGGCTGAGGACGTCTCGTACACGGGAACGGTGACGGCGCCGGCCGAGATGATCGCCAGGTCGGCAACCATCCACTCGAGCCGGGTGTGGCTCATCAGGACGACGCGCTCCCCAGGTTCGACGCCACATGCGACCAGCCCCTTCGCTACAGCGCGAACCTGCGCTGCGGTTTGCTTGGCGGTCCAGTCGACCACGTCGTCGCCATGCCGCGTCACGGCGACCACCCGGTCGGGGTCGCGTTCGAACAGCCGTTGCAACGGTCGCAACAGATTCGCGTCTGCCGCGACGCCCTCGAACATCGGTCCCTCTGCTTCTGTCCTCATGTCACCCCTCCGGTTCGACCGCATCCCCCGATGACCATCAGGTCACTCCAACTGGTGCCACAACAGAGGCGAACGTCCGAACGCCGCCGTCGGCCTGCAATGACGACTGACCAGTCGGGTGCGGCTGATCGAGCGAACGTCACGCGATGTCGAGGATGACGGCAAGCGTTTCTCGAATCTGTGATGGATTCAGTGGCCCAATGTTGCCTCGCGTCGCCACGATCCTCTGCGGCGACACCGCTCGAGGATGCTGACATTACGCTGCTGACTCGGTGCTCAAGCCATTGTTCTTGTCGGGCCCCTCGAACGCGCTCAACAGTTGCTCGACGACGCCCAGGCGTATGCCACTCACCGCCCGATAGCGGAGTTCACACTCTCCGCCACCCAAGCCGCACTCGATCCACAGCGGGACCTCGACGAGCTCGAGGACTTCGTCGACCGAGCTCTGCAGTCCGGAGAGCTCCTGCAAGCGAGCGGTCTGCTCGACGCGATCGCGGCCCGACACATCGAGGACCACCATCTGGTCGACGCCCTCGAAGCATGTCGCCGGCGGCTCGACATCGTCGGCGCAGTGACATCAGAGCCGCAGCTTGGAGCGGAGCAGAAAGACGCGCTCCACACAGCGATCTTCACCTCGACCGGTGCAGGTCGGCTCAGAGAAGCAGCCCAACTGACGGCACGTCACGCCCGTCTTCCCTTCTTGCGGGACGAGCCCGATCTTGCACTCGAAGAAGGAATCGCGCCGGACGCGCTCGCAGGAAACTGGGACGCCGCCATCGCGGCGGGGCAAGCATTCTTGACCGGGTGGGAGCGGGCCGGTCGACCCGCGGCGCTTGGACGTGGAATCGCGCCGGCAGCACTCGCCATGGTTCATGGCCTTCGGGGCGACGACGACGAGCGCGCCGCATGGCTCGAGAGGGGCAGCTGATTCGGGGTGACGATCACACACACCGCGCAACTGGTTACGACGAAGTCTTCACTGCGATCGTCGCACTCCACCACGGTCGCAGCCACGATGCACTGCACCACCTCGCCGAGTACCGGCACGACCACTTCTTCGGGGCGTTGTTCCGACAGTGGCACGCAGCGCTCACCGCCGAAGCAGCAGTTCTCGCCGGCCACACCGACGCAGACGCGAAGATCGCCGACGCATTCGCCGCCACGGAACACAACCCGATCGCGACCGCGCTCACTCGACGGGCGCGAACGCTGCGACGCGGCACGAACGAGGCGCTCGAGAGCATCGCTGCCGATCTCGACAGCCTGGGATGCGCGTACCAGGCAGCTCGCACGCTGTCACTCGCCGGCGGAGCTACCGCAGCGAGGGGCGCCGCCGCACTGAGAGCTCTCGGCGCGACCGACACCGGGAACCGGTGACGATTTTCCGAACCCCACCCGGCCCAGATCGTCTCTACAGTGATCGCGCATGTTTGTGGACCTCATCGTTGTCGGCGGAGGTGCCGCGGGATTCTTCGCTGCGATCACCTGCGCAGAGAACTCCGGGAAATCGGTGCTGATCCTCGAGAAGACATCGCACCTGCTGCAGAAGGTGAAGATCTCTGGTGGCGGGCGCTGCAATGTCACGCACAATTGTTTCGAGCCGCGCGAGCTGAGTCGGAGTTATCCGCGCGGTGAGAAATCTCTGATTGGTCCGTTCCATCGATTCGGTGCCGCTGACACCGTTGAGTGGTTCGACGGCCGCGGCGTCGCGCTGAAAACTGAGGCCGATGGCCGGATGTTCCCAGAGACCGACAGCTCGCAGACGATTGTCGACACCCTGCTCGGTGCCGCTGAGGCGGCCGGGGTCAGCATCCGCACCTCGGAAGGAGTGACCTCCGTGGTCAGGAACGAGGACAACTTCGACCTCGTGACAGATGCCGGAAATTCCTACACGGCGGCAAGTGTCCTCATCGCTACCGGCGGAACTCGGCTCACCGCAGGGGCCAAACTCGCTGCGAGTCTTGGTCACGAACTTCAGCCGCCGACACCGTCACTCTTCACCTTCAAGATCAAAGATCCACGCATTGACGGATTGGCCGGCCTGTCGGTGAGTCCTGCGGACGTCAGCATCCAGCAGAGCAAACTCTCGAGCAGCGGACCCGTCCTCATCACCCATTGGGGTTTGAGTGGGCCAGGAATCTTGAGAATCTCTGCATGGGGTGCTCGCGAGTTGGCTGAGCGTGACTATCGGTTCGACATCTCCGTGAACTGGCTGCCAGACGTCGACCCGGCAGCAGTTGTCGCCGAGAAGCGGCTCAGCGAGGCGAAGCGTCAACTGTCCAGCCGAAGTCCATTTGCTGTTCTCCCGAAGCGACTCTGGCTGCGTCTGCTCGCAGCCGCCGAAGTCTCCGATACGACGACGTGGTCGCAGCTCAGCAAGACACAAGCGACCCGACTTCTCAGCCAGCTCACCACCTCGACATTCACGGTCAGCGGCAAGAGTACGAACAAGGATGAGTTCGTCACGTGCGGCGGCGTTGCTCTCAACGAGATCGACTTCCGAACGATGGAGAGCAAGCTCGTGCACGGCCTCTACTTCGCGGGTGAGGTCATCGACGTCGACGGCATCACGGGCGGCTTCAACTTCCAGAACGCATGGACGAACGGCTTCCACGCCGGGTCAGCCATTGCTGCTCGATGAGCTGACAGGCCATTTCTGAACGAGCGCGCGTGTTTCGTCGGGGGTGTCGGTGAATGCCCAGTCCGCCGTCACGGGCACAGCCCGCGACCCTGGCGCAGGTGCGCAGTACTCGTCAGTAGCCGAGAATTCCGTCCGTCCACTCCACCTCGGCGGGCCACGGGACGAACGGATCAGAGTCTTCTTGGGTCACGGTGACCGACAGGTTGGCGGCGCCGCTCGCAGCAGCGAAGCGGCCCGTGCTCTCGCACGCAATCTCACCGAGCAGGTAGCACTCCGTCTGCGAGTTCGCGGGCATGAAGGTGAGGTCGACGACGGTCGTGTCGCCGACGTATCGGCCCGTGTACTCGGCGTAGACGACACCTCCGCTCACCGTCACGAACGCAGCCTGCCCGGAGACCGGTCCGGTCTCCGTGTTGCAGTGCACCATCTCGATGTGCACCGGTCCGAGCGGGACGGCACTCCCGTCGAAGCTGGTGTACGTCGTGACCTTGTAGTAGTCCGAGACGTCTTCGGTCTCGTTGCATGCCTTGGCGTTGGTCAAGCCGTCGTGGTTGCCATCGCCTCCGAATTGGGCGATACCCGCCGCCGATCCCTCGAACAGGTAGATGGTCTCCTCCTCGACGGCATCGTCGGTGACGTCATCGCTCGCTGTGCCCCCACAGCTGCCGAGAACCAGGGCGGCCCCGACGGCCAGAGCAGTTCCCAACGACCACATCTTCCTCGCAGCCATCATGAGCGTCTCCTCTCTCGACATACCGGCCATCTTCAGCGCAGGTCCGTCAGACTCCCAGCGAGCACCGGTCGCCGACGGGAACGTGTCGACATCCGCGCCACCCGAGAACTGCGTCGAGGTGGATTACCCTGAGTTTCAGCCGGAACACGCCGTCGGTCCAGAGTCGATGGTCCCGCCGGCCCCGATCCCGTGATCGCCGTCGGCATGTCTGTGGAGAGCATCCGGATCGTGGTCGTGAGGACGCGGGTCACCGCGCTCAGATCTCGCGCCGACCGTTGAAGGTGATACTCGTCAGCAGCTCTTCTTCCTGTGCGAAGTGCAGGCGAAGAATCGCGTCGAGGGCGTAGAGAATCCGACGTGCCTCGCTGCGATCCTCGTCACCGAAGCCATGGGTGGTTGCATCGTCGACGAGTCGATCGAGCAGCGAGGCGAGATGGAAGATCTCCTGGTGGGTGCGACTCATGGGAGCCAACGGGTCGTTCCCACCGAGGCGCTCGGCGACTCCCGGATAGATCTGCGATTCGTCCTCGCGCTCGTGCGGGACGACCTCCTCGGAGATCCGCGCGGTCACCGCGCGCAGCGACGCCAGGGCGGCCGCGTCGTCGGGGACGTCCAGGCCGAGCGCGACCGACCGCAGGTCTTCGAGGACCAGCCTGAGCGGTCCGTGACCCTCCGCGAGTTGATGGCTCCACGAGTCAGGCACCCCGCCGGTGGGTCGCAACGACCGCGGCGGACGGAGCGCGCGAAGTGCCGTGCCGATCGCCAGCACGTCGATCACCTCCTGTGCGACCGCCCCACCCACCGGAGCGAGGAGTCCGAACGCGGCGGCGCCCATCCCGACGACCGACAGACCCATCCCGAGCAGCACACTCTGGCGCGCGATCGCCCGCGCCCGCTTCGCGATGACCACACCAGCCGCCATCCGATCGAGTCGATCGACGATCAGCACGACGTCGGCCGCCTCCGACGACGCTGTCGCACCTCGCGCGCCCATCGCCACGCCGAGATCGGCGGCGGCCAGCGCAGGCGCATCGTTCACGCCGTCGCCGACCATCACCGTGATCCCCGACCGCGCCGACGATTCGGCACGCACCACGTCGAGCTTCTCAGCGGGCGTACGATCCGCGTACACCTGATCGATCCCCAACGACATCCCGATCGGTTCGGCCACCTCGAGCCGGTCACCGGTCACCATCACCACCCGATCCACACCGGAGCGCCGCAGTGCTCGCAGTGCCGCCGACGTGTCACGTCGCAACTCGTCGGTGAAGAGGATCATCCCGACGGGCGCACCGTCGACGACCACGACCGTGGCACTGCAGCCTTCCCGCCGAGCCCGACGCTCAGCCGCAGCAAGCCACGGGTCCCGGCCCCCGGCATCGACCGAGGTGAGCGCACCAACCCACACGTGGTGTCCCCCGACGGTGCCGCCCACACCACTGCCCGGCTGCTCGACGACTGCAGTGGGCTCGACCAGCACCACTCCTCGGTCGCGAGCCTCGCGCACCAGCATCGCGGCCAGCACGTGTGGCGACGCCTGTTCCACCGACGCTGCCAGGGCCAGCACGTCGGCTACCTCGCTGTCCGGTGCGGTCACCACCGCGACGACATGGGCTCGCCCGGCGGTCAACGTGCCCGTCTTGTCCAACAGCACCGTGCGCGTTTGCCCCATCGCCTCCAATGCCGCTCCGTCCTTGACCACCACACCGTTGCGCGCCGCGCAGGCGATCCCGGACACCACCGCGACCGGAGCCGCCAGCACGAGCGGACACGGCGTGGCCACCACCAGCACCGCGAGCATCCGCGTTGCGTCTCCCGTCACCAGCCATGTGCCACCCGCGATCAAGAACACTGCCGGCACGAACATGACGGCGTACCGGTCCGCCAACCGCACGAACGGTGCCCGGCCGACGCCCGCGGATTGCACGAGCCTGACGATCCCCGCATAGGAACTCCCGGCGGCAGTGGCCGACGCCGACATCCGGAACGCCCCGCCGGCGTTCAACGACCCGCTACGCGCCCACTCTCCGACCGTGCGCTCCACCGACTGCGCCTCCCCGGTGAGCACCGACTCGTCGAGCACCGCCGACTCGAGCACGCTCCCGTCAACCGGCACGACCTCGCCCGGTTTGACGAGCAGCACCTCACCCGGCGCGACCGCATCGACCGGAACGGTTTCGAACGAACCATCCACCAACCGGTGGGCGACCTTCGGCGCCAGCGACAGCAACTCCGACAGCGACCGGTCGGCACGACGGTGCGCGTACTGCTCGAGTGCGTCCCCCGACGCCACCATCAACGCCAGGATCATCCCGGCGAGCGCCTCGCCCATCACCATCGATCCCAGCAGGGCGACCAACGCCACGACGTCAACCGCTACCCGTCCCTCACGCAGCCGTGCGACCGTGACGACGACCAGGTCCACCGCGACGACCGCGGATGCCACGGACCACACCGCGACGGTGAGTCCTCGTGCGTCGACGGCCGACGCAACCGCGCCCACCATCAACGCGGCGGCCACGAAGGGCAACAACACACGGCGAAGAGTCGAAACGAGGCCACCGCTCACCCCTCCAGCCTCGGCGCCCGCTGACCGTGCTCGCCAGAGCACATGGTCATTGTGTTCTCAGTCGGCGAAGGAATCGTCCGCGGCATGGAACGTGTCCCCCGACACCGGCCCTGACGCGAAAACCCCGGGTGGGCTCCCCGTCAACGAGGAGCCCACCCGGGTTGTCGCATCACGTCTGATCGACGTGCTTGGTGACCATCAGGCCTTCGCCGTCTCCGGCTTGTCCTGGAGGAGTGCTTCGGGGATGGTGTCCGGAGCCTTCTCGACCATCGACCGACGGGTGTGCCACAGGAAGGCAACGCCCATCACGGTGGAGACCAGGCCGAGGCCGGCCAGGAGGGCAGCGATGCCGAGGGCGAGCTGCAACGTGCTGTGGGTGGCAGCGCCGACGCCGAGCTCGGCGACGAGTGCGTGAGCGGTACCGCTCCATGCGCCCTCACGAGCGGGGCCGTCCAGCAGGTCGAGACGGTCGAAACCGGTCCAGTAGCGTCCGTCCACCGGGACCATGTAGGTGCCGGGTTCGAGCACGTCGCCCTGGTACTCCACGACGACGCCGTTGTACGTGCCGTCAGCGGCGAGCGTCTCGGCCTCGATGGCTGCGCTGATGTCGTCAGCGGTCAGCGTGACGGCCTGCTCGCCGTTGAGCGTGTGATAGGCGATCGTGGCCATCTGGTACATGTACTCAGTGGCGCTGTTCACCAGCGGATCGTTCGGGTCGAGATCGCCCTGGACGACTGGGAAGTTCCAATCCTCCTCGAGCAGAGCCATGATGCCTTGGGCACCTTCGACCGTTCCACGGTCGATCAGCTGACCGTCTTCGTTGTAGCTCAGCTCGACGTTTTGCGCTTCGCTGAACGCTTGGAGTGAGTCGTAGCCGCCTTGGGTCTTGCTGTAGGCGACCCCGGCTCCGACGAAGTATCCAAGACCAACAACGATCATGAACACTCCGAGTAGTCCGAGTGGCTTCCTGAACATGACAACCTCTTTCGTTTTGGGAATATCGAGTCGCTTGTGATCTGGATCACAACCTCTGGATCCCAGTATGTTGATTGCGCAGGCAATCAGTCAGGGACGAAAGTCCTGAACTGATCGAATTGTTTCCGATCCCGGCAGGTTGACGGGACCGGTGTCTCAGGTCCCTGCTCGCCACCGGATGGCAGGTCAGCTGGCCCGCAGCAGGCCCCGCAGCGGGCGCATGCCGACCGTTTCGACGCCGGCGTCGGACAGCGCCGCCCGACCCGCTCCACCGCCGTAGAACAGGCGGTCGAAGTCGCGTTGATGGGCGGTATCGGTGATCGCCGACAACTCGTCACCGCCTTGGGCGGGATGGCAGATCAGATAGTTGAGACCGGCTCCGAGTTCGCTGACGCGACGAACATTGTGCACCCCACCGTCACCCGGCTCGAATCCCAGCGAGTCGGCGTCGTAGCCGTCGAACACGATGAACCCGTCGGGATCGGGTCGGCGATCATCGGCCCGCGGCAAGAAGAGCGGCAGGCGATACTCGCGGCCGAGTTCGAGGTAGACGTCGAAGAACTTGGGGTGGAACACCGTGCCCATGTGCGAGTCGAGATGGGTCACGTCGATGCCGGCGGCCAGGGCCGCATCGACTTGGGCCCGCAACTCGGCTCGCACGTCGTCGACGCTGCCGAACTTCACGGTCTGGCGGCTGGTGCGGTAGAGATGCCCGGCGCCGTCCACCAGGCTGGGCACCGCCGTACGACCTGCCACTGGTCCCCAGCGATAGCCGTCGAACTCGGCGTTGAGGGTGAGATGAACACCGAGATCGACGTTCGGTCTGGCCTGCGCCATCTCAGCCGCCTCGCTCGACCACGGGCACGGCATCATCACGCTTCCACACGTCGCCGGCCCGGCGTCGAGCGCTGCGAAGGCGCCGATGTTCGCGGCATGGCTCATCCCGATGTCATCGGCGTGCACCACTGCGACGGTGCTTCCGACCGCGAATCCGAGACGTTCGAGCGTTTCCACCCATCAAGGCTCGCACATCCGGGAGTGCCGACGAACCCTCGACTGGTATTCGCCGCTGGATCGAGAACTCGGGGCTTCGTGTGCCCAGTTCGGTCAGGCGAGTGCGGGCACGTCGGCGTTGTCGTCGGCCTCGGGCCGATCGGCGACTCGGTCGCGATACTCGGCCGCTGCGTCGCCGTACAACAGGATCGCCGGCGTCGCCACGAGCGGCACGACCAGACCCGTGGCCACGAACGAGATCGCGAGGTAGAGCCACAGTGGCACGCTGCTCCCGAGCACGACCAGCAGCCCGAGCTGCTCCAGACTGTTCACGAGGAACGCCAGCGTACCGAACAGCGCCACCGTGAAGGCCGTCCCCCACCAGCGACCGCGCACCAACTCGGTACTGCGTGCCAGCGCTTCGGCACCGCTGAGCTCTTCGGTGACCGCGACCGGCACAGCGAACTGGTAACGGACGGCCTGACGGATCGACCAGGGCAGGCCGACGACCGTCAGGGCGAGCCCGACCACGATCACGGTGGCGCGCAGCATCGTGCTCACAACCGCCGGCAGGCGTCGGCGCACGAGGTGCACCGCATCGATGAACGGCTGATCGCGGGCGCTGTCGGCGAGATGCCAGAACGCGGAGATCGTGGCCACAGCGAGCACCAGCATGAGCGCCGTCAGTGCACCGCCGACGGCTTGGCCCGTGTTGAACGAGGCCGTCGCGGCGACGATCCCGACGACGATCGCCGCCGGGACGTACAGGATGGCAATCCCACCGATCGCCCCGCGCGATGTCCAGTAGGAGGCGAACGCGCCCCGGATCATCTGACCGGTCCGGCGGCGGCGCCGAAGCGGAACCGCCGGGACCGCCGACCACTCGGTGCGTCGGGCGAACGAACGAAGCGCGAGTACGGCGAGCACGATGACGGCGATCGTCGTCGCCGGCGACTCCTGGGCCTCGCGGAACCGGTCGGAGCCGAAGTCGACGACGTTGCAGAACGTGTCGAGGATCGTGCTGTTGCCGTCGGTACTCCCAGGGATCTCCACGCTCGCCGACCGCAGCTCCTGGTGCCAGTCGACGGGGGCCTCCCACTGCGGTTTGGTCGAGGGGCCGGTCGGACCGTTGAACGGTCCGCGTTGCCGCTCACCCCACCGACCGGTGAACGCCAACCATGCGAACTCGTCATCGATGTCGTCGACCGATGACGGCAACAGGATCACGCCGGGTTGTGTCCGAACCGAGGGGCCGATCGTCGTGTCACAACCGAAGCCCTCGGTACCGCTGCGTCCGAGGAACGTCGACGAGTCGAAGTAGCTGGCGTGTGAACCCGCCGACGAGTAGACGACGGGACGCGAGCCCTCACGCTCCAGCTTGTCGCTGTCCCAATCGGCGCGCTCGCCACCCTCGTGCTGGGCGTAGCCGACCTCCACGGGATCCGACGCGAGCGCGTCCTCCACCGACGACGCCTCGAAGAGGACCTGGACGAACTCCCAGTCGCTCTCGTGGGTGTTGTTCCAGTCGTTGTAGTACCAGTACAGCCAGTACTGGACCGCGACGAAGTCGGGTTCGTCGGGCTGCTGAACCACGTGGGCGTACACGACCGGATCCGTCCCCGAGGTGGACGCGTCGAAGTCCTGCTCGTAGACGCAACCCGGATCGAGCGCCAAACCGTTGAAGTCGAGGAAGAACCCGTCGCCGCGCCCGTACAGGTCCGCGGCGGTCGGCGCTCGACGCACCACCGGATCGCCGGTTCCGGCTTGGCGCAGCAACACGTCGTCGTTGTCCAGCACGACATCGACCGACATCGGTGCGAATGCCTCACCCTCGCGGTCGCACGGTCCCGACTGCTCCTTGAGCACGACCACGGGCGCAAACCGCTCCGCCAGTTCGCGAGCAGCATCGGCCGTCGCATCGTCCTGGGCACGCACCGGCCCGCCGCCGAACCCCGACGCGACGCATGCAACAACGATCAACCACACCAGAGCCCGTTCGCGCACCTGGGCGATGGTAGCCGCACGGCCCTCGACGGCCGAGATGCCGGCTTGGTCGACATGCCCCCGATGTTCGAGACGAACGACTCTGTGCGAACGTGTGCCCGACGGGTTGGATCAACCACATGACCCGTTGCACCTTCGAAGCCGTCGCCTCGGCGCTTCACGACCCGGCAGTACTCGACCATCTCCTCGAACCACTGAACGAAACGATCCGGCGACTCGGTGGAGCTCGTCGGCCGCCGGAACCGTCCACGCCGCACCTGATCGTGGTGGGAACCGGTGGCACCGAAGCAGCCATCCTGCAACAGGTCGTCGACCGAACGGCCGCTGTGCCCGGTTGTCCAGCGCTGCTGATCGCCCACCCACGGCACAATTCGCTCCCGGCCGCCCTGGAGGCACTCGCACGCCTCCGCCAACTCGGTCATCGAGGGCGGATCGTGTTCGTCGGCGACGTCGCTGCCGACGCTGATCTCGACGCGGCCATCGCCGACCTCGCGGTGTGGCACCGCTTCCACGAGACCCGACTCGGCCTGGTCGGCACGCCGTCCGAGTGGCTCGTGGCCAGCACACCGACCGCCGAGGCGGTGCGTCGACGCTGGGGCCCTGAGTTGGTCGATGTGTCGATACCAGACACGATCCGCGCCTTCGAGGCGGTTCCCGTCGAGATCGGCCGAGCGGTGGCAGCACGCTTCGGCGGCACCCCTGCCGAGTCGCTGCCGGCTCCGCATCACGTCGAGCGAGCCGCGCGCCTGGAGCCGGCGCTCCGCACGATGATCGACCGTGACGACCTCGATGCCGTCACGGTGAGGTGCTTCGACTTCCTCGGCACGATCGAGACCTCGGGATGCCTCGCACTGGCCCAGCTCAACGACGACGGCATCGTCGCCGGGTGCGAGGGCGATGTCCCGGCCACGCTCGCGTTGCTCTGGGCGCGGCATCTGCTCGACCAACCCGGCTGGATCGCGAACCCTGCGTCGATCGACACGGAAGCGAACGAGATGGTCCTCGCCCACTGCACGATCGCCCCGTCGATGGTCGGCCGCGTCGAGCTGTCCAACCACTTCGAATCGGGGATCGGCGTCGGCGTGCACGGTGAGCTGCACCCGGGCGAGGTCACGATGATCCGGATCGGCGGACCTGATCTCGAGCGTTGTTGGATCGCCGAAGGGACCGTCATCGCGTCCGGACACGAGACCGATCTGTGCCGGACGCAGGCCACGGTTGCGGTTGCGGACCGTCGAGTCGGTGAGCTCCTGGACGACCCGCTGGGCAACCACGTCGTCCTCGTTGCCGGGCACCACCGCGCGCGCCTCGAACGTTGGTGGCGCTGGGCGGTCGGCTGAGCGGTCGACGAGGACCTTCTCCCCTGGTTGCACCGATGTGGTCACGCGAGCATCGGAGAGTGGAGTACGGACCGACAGGTGGCACGCTGCGGCACCGCTGGATCCGGGCGTGCATCGTCGGTGAACTCATCGGGTTCGTGCCGCCAGCGATGACCGGCGCGGTGCTCGTCGTCCTCGACGCCCCCGAGGCGGTGCTCGTCCTCGGTCTGGTCGTCGCGGGTCTTGCCGAGGGCCTCGTTCTCGGCACCGCGCAGTCCCACGTGGTCCACGACGTGCTTCCATCGGTCTCGGGTTGGGTCCGTGCCACGACCCTCGCCGCCGGGCTCGCCTGGCTGGCGGGCATGGGCGGGAGCTCCCTGATCCAGGCGGTTGGTCCATGGGCGCTCATCGTCGTCGCGCCCGGGTGGATCGTCGGGTTGCTCTCGATGGGTGTGCTCCAGTCGCGATGCCTGCGCCCCGTCGTCGCCGACGCGCGACGGTGGATCCCGATCACCACGGTCGCGTGGCTGATCGGCGTCGCCATCCCGGTGGTCGCGCTCTCGGCAGTCCCGAACGGATGGCCCCCACCGGTTCACGTCGTGGTCGCCGTGGCAGCAGCGGTCGCCATGGGTGCCACCGTTGGCGTCATCACCGGCACGACGCTCGTTCGGTTCACCACGCCGTCCGAACCGACCCGTACCATCATCGACCCCTCCGGTAGGTCGAAGGAGGCACGCCGATGACCATCCAGTACCTGGCGCCCGAACCGTTGAACGGCACCGACGCCGCGCTGTGGGACATCGAGCGCAACCCGACGCTGCGCACCACGATCGTCTCGCTGCTGACGCTGGACCGCGCCATCGACCCCGAGCGGCTGATCGCCGCGCTCGACGCCGCCTCGCGTTCGGTCCCTCGTCTCCGACAGCACATCGAGAGCCCCCTCCTGGGAATGGGTGTCCCGCATTGGGTGCTCACCGACGACTTCGACATCGGCCACCACGTGCGCATCGTCTCGCCCGACGCCACCGGTTTCGACACGGTGCTCGGTGTCGCCAACGACCTCGCGACCGCGCCGTTCGACCGGGCTCGACCCCTGTGGGAATGCGTCTACGTCGAACCGATCGACGGCGAACACCCCGCAGTGGTCCTCAAGGTCCATCACTCGCTCGTCGACGGTGTCGGCGGCGTGGCGCTGCTCGACGCCCTCTTCGACGCCAGACGAACGACACCGCCGCGCGATCTCAGCACCCTGCCCGACTATCGCCGGGCGCCCTCGGACGACGGGCCGCACGTTCCACGCCTCCCCGTCGACCCGGCCGCCTTGGCCACCGCCCCCTTCACGGCCGGCAAGGCCCTCCTCGAGGCGGCCGGCCACCCGGTTCGCACGGCCACATCGATCAGCAGAGCCGGCACGTCGGCGGTGCGCCTCCTCGCGCCGAGCGGCGCCATGCTGTCACCGCTCTTCACCGAGCGCGGACCGGGGCGACGTCTCGACATCCACGAGGTCGACTTCGACGAACTCCACGACGCAGCGGCGCGGCACGGCCACACGGTCAATGACCTGTTCGTGGCGGCGGTCGTCGAGGGAGCCGCCCGCTACCACCGTGACCACGCAGCCGCGCTCGAGGCACTCCGGGTGACCATGCCCGTGAACATCCGGGCGGGAAGCTCACCGACCGGAGGCAACCAGTGGGTCCCCGTCCGGTTCCGCGTCCCCGCCGACATCGACGATCCGATCAGGCGGATGGAGGTCGTCCACGACCTCACGACGAGGCCCCGTGCCGAGCCGGCCATGAAGTTCAGCCACACCCTGGCCGGCGCGGTGCAGATGTTGCCCAGCGCCCTGTCGAGCGCCGTGGTCGCGGAGATGATGGGCGGCGTCGACCTCGTGGTGACGAACGTGCCCGGCCTCAGCGAGACGCGCTATCTGGCAGGAGCGAAGATCGAGCGGATGTTCGCGTTCGCCCCGACCGGCGGGGCGGCGTTCAACGTCGCACTGCTCTCCCACGGCTCGACTGCCTGCTTCGGCATGATGTCCGACACCGACGCCGTCGAGGACCCCGCAGCCCTGCACGCGGCGATCGCCGATGCGATCGACGAGACAATCGACGTCGCCGAGGCGACCACTCCGGGACCCCGCCCGGTTCCGACGTCGAGCCTCACAGCGGCGGAACCATCCGACGGGGCCCCGCCGCGGCTGTCCGCGCTCGACGTCGGATTCCTGCAGCTCGAAACCGACGACGTGCCGATGCACCTCGGTGGGGTGTTCGTGCTCGATGGGCCGCCACTTCGCGACGACAACGGCCACCTGCGTCTCGACGAGATTCGCCGGCACGTCGCGTCCCGGCTCGATCGTGTGCCGGAGTACCTCCGGCGACTCGAGTCGGTGCCACTGGGACTGCACCGACCGGTGTGGATCCCTGATCCCGACTTCGACATCGACAACCACATCCGCACCATGTCGCTCGACGACTGCATGACGCATCAAGGCATCGGCGGCGACGTCGACCACGCGTTCACGCTCTGCGCCGACCTCAACGCCGAGTGCCTCGACCGTTCGCGGCCGCTCTGGGAGATGTGGCTCGTCGACGGCCTCGACGACGGGCGCGTGGTCGCCTTGCTCAAGGTCCACCACGCGCTCACCGACGGGGTCGGCGCCGTGGAGTTGATCTCGGCGCTGTTCGACCTCGATGAACACCCAGACGAACCCGACGAACAACCCACTCGTCCCGGCCGACGTGCCGCCGCTCCCCCGTCGGCGTTCCGCACGATCGTCGACGCGACGATCGATCACCTCCGCGATCCCGTCGAGCTCGCCCGTTCGACCGCCGACATGGCGATGCGAACGCCAACCGCCGCGGTGCGTCGGGCAACGACGATGTCGACCGGAGTACGTGACCTGCTCGGGCCCGGCGCCGTCGCACCGCCGTCGGTGCTCAACCAACCGGTCGGGGCGTACCGGACGATCCTGCGGGTCGGACTCGACCTCAGCGGCATCGACGTCATCCGCAACGCACACGGAGGATCGGCAAACGACGTTGCGCTCGCCCTCATCACGGGCGGCCTGCGGTCGTGGCTGATTCAGCGGGGCGAAGCCCTCCCCGACCTCCACGCGCTCTGCCCCGTGTCGCAGCGCGACTCCGAGTCCAGTGCCACCCGCTCCGGCCATGGCGGCAACCACGTCGGTGCCATGCTGATCGCCCTCCCGCTCGGGGAGGCCGATCCCGTGCGCCGGTTGGCCATCATCCGCGAGCGCACCGGGCGGGCGAAGCGACGTCACGACGGCGACGGCGTGGCCTGGGCCCTCGATGCGTTCGACCACCTTCCCTGGGTGCCGGCTTCGGCGCTCCGGCAGCTGCTCACGCATCAACCCTTCGTCAACCTCGTGGTGACCAACATCCCCGGTCCGCGACAGCCGCTCTGGTTCTCCGGCGCACGCGTCGAATCAGTCGTTCCGGTCGTCCCACTGGCGGCGAACACCACGCTCGGGATCGCACTGTTCTCCTACGACGGCTCGCTCACCATCGGCCTGCACGCCGACCCGGAGCGGAGTCCCGACCTCCACGTCGTCACGGAGACGATCCTCGACGAGTTCGAGGATCTCCAACACGCCTAGCCCCTGGCGACGAGTCCGATCAGCGCACGAGGTGCTCGACGAAGAAGTCGCGGGCGAGTTCGGCGACGACGCCGAGCGCGCCCGGCTCCTCGAACAGGTGCGTGGCACCCGGCACCTGCACGAGTGCGGCGTCGTTCGGGAGATGGGCGAGCGCCTCGCGATTCAGTTCCAGCACTCTCGAGTCCTGACTCCCGACGATCAACAGCGTGGGCGCGCGCACCGCGCCGAGTCGCAAGCCGGCCAGATCGGGCCGTCCCCCACGCGACACGACGGCAGCGACATCGGATCCCGGCGTGGCTGCCGCCCAGAGCGCGGCCGCGGCACCGGTGCTCGCGCCGAACAGGCCGAGCGGCAACCCGCGGAGCGTGTCGTCCTGTCGTACCCACTCGAGCGTGGCGGCCAGCCGGTCACCGAGCAACGCGACATCGAAGACGTGCTCAGGCGACGATTCCTCCTCGACCGTGAGCAGATCGAACAGCAGTGTGGCGATCCGTGCGTCGTTCAGCGTCTTGGCCACGAAGCGGTTGCGCGAGCTGTGTCGACTGCTGCCACTGCCGTGCGCGAAGACCACGAGCCCCGAGGCGTGCTCCGGAACGTTCAAGTGACCGGCGAGCCCGACGCCGTCGGCATCGAGGACAACGTCGGCATGGCGCTCCGGAGCCGGCGGCGGGAGGGACCCGCCAGGACCATCGGCGTCGGCTTCGGCCGGAGCCCAGCGCAGACACTCGATCACCTCGGCGTCGGTCGTCTGCGCGAAGTCCTGGTAGAAGAGGCCCACCGAGCCGAACCGCCAGTGGGTCTCCACCGCGACGTACTCGTCGGCTGCGTCGTGCAGCCGCTCCGCCCAATCGGACGGCGCCACGGGGACCGCCAGCACGACGCGCGAGGCGCCTGCGGCGCGGGCCACATGGCATGCGGCACGCGCCGTCGACCCGGTCGCAACACCGTCATCGACGATGATCACCACCCGCTCCGCGAGCGACTCCGACGGTCGGCCCGCTCGGAACCGGTGGGATCGCCACTCCAGTTCTTCGCGTTCGCGGCGTTCCACCTCGGCGAACTGCTCTGGGGACACTCCCGCCCGTTCGACGAGATCGCTGTCGACGTAGCGCGCCCCGTGCTCACCGATGGCGCCCATCGCGAGCTCGGGCTGGAACGGGACGCCGAGTTTGCGGACCACGATCACATCCAGCGGCGCTCCGAGCGCCGTTGCGACCTCGTGTGCGACGGGCACTCCGCCGCGTGGCAGACCGACGACCACGACGTCGGGATCCCCGCGGTAGTGCTCCAGGCACGCCGCCAGTTGCCGACCGGCATCTCGACGATGCGTGAACATAGGACTCCTCCTCGGTGACGGCGGACATGCCCGACGGTACGCAAGCACCGGCCGATTCGCCAGGGGCCAAGGTCATCAAGGCTGCGACGACTCGTGTCCCACACCTTGGGACCAAGTTCCCTACCCCGGGCCAACGATCGGGCGGACGCTCGCGGTACACGACGAGGTCGGAGGCCGCATGAACGACAACACGTCGCCCGACGGCGCAACGTCGGACACGCCGCGCGTTGCCTGGTGGGCCTTCGCCCTGGCCGTCGCCGCCCTCCTCATCGGGTTGGTGGCCCTCCTCGTCGCGATCGGCTCGGATGATGAAGCTGCACCCGTCGACAGCGATCCGGTTTCGACGACGACGCCGCTCGTGACGGATCCGGCGGCCACGAGCATCGCGACGACACCGCCGCCGACCTCCCCGGAGGCCACCGACCAACCCACGACGACCCCGGCCACCACGCCGACGACGCCCGCGAGCACGACGACCACGACCCCGACGACGATGCTGCCGCCGACGACCGTCTCCGACACCATCGACCAGTCGATCTGGCCGCGCCCGGGATCGGGCATTCGCTACTCCGACCCCGTGGTGGCAGCTCGGGCGTTCGCCGTCGATTTCGTCGGGTTCGACCCGGTCATCGTCGGCGACTTCCTCGCCGGCGACAGGCGCTCGGGTGACGTCGAAATCCTGTCCCGGCCCAACGGAACGCCGACCGTGGTCCATGTCCGACAGGTCGACGGCGACGACTGGGCCGTCATCGGGGCGTCGAACGCGAACATCACGGTCACCCAGCCCACCGCCCTCTCGGAGATCGCGAGCCCGATGACGCTGATCGGCAGTGCAACGGCGTTCGAGGGCACCGTCGACGTCCGGCTCTACTCCGACGGGTCAGAGGATCCGATCGTCGAGGGATTCGTGACCGGGAGCGGTGGTCCCGAGCCAGGGCCGTTCGCCGAGATCTTCGAATGGACCGCAGCCACGTCGACGGGGGCCACCCTCGTGATGACATCGACCAGCCCGGAAGACGGGTCGGTCGTCGACGCGGCGGCCGTTCGGCTCAGCTTCCGCGACGTGGCGGTGTGACGAGGCCAACCCTGCACCGGCGCCTCTCCCGGACGCACCCCACGTGACGAAGTCCTCTGGTCTGGCATCACTCACCAAACGGAAACTCGACCCATGAAGACCGTTGCGGCTTCGAATCAGCTCGTCGTCTCACTCGATGACGCGGCCGACGACAGCATTGACGCCGTCGGCCTCAAGGGGTGGTACCTCAGTCGGCTCCGCGGCCTCGGCTTCGACACGCCGGCCGGGTTCGTGGTCACGACGGCGGTGTACGAGGCCGCGACCCGCGATGCCCACATCGACCACCGTCTGCATGCGATCTGGGCGGCAGCACGGAACGCGTCCGGCGACGACATCGCAATGCTGGCACGCAAGGCGCGGCATCTGATCGCCCAGATCCAGTTCGATGCAGCACTCACGGGCGCCATCGAAACCGCCCTCTCGGCCCTCGGAACGGCCGCCGGGGAGTCGGCCGACGATCCTGTACCGGTGGCCGTTCGTTCCTCGACCGCACCGGGGGCCGTGTCCGGCCCGGAATGCGCGGGCGTGCACACATCGTTCACCGACGTGTTCGGCCTGGCCCAGGTCGTCAGTCGGATCCACGGCTGTTGGGCCTCGTTGTTCGGCGAACGGGCACTCTCGATGCGCGCTCGCGGTCTCGGCGCCGACGAGCCGACGATGGCGGTCGTGATCCAGCGAATGGTGCACGCCGACAAGTCGGGCCTCGCGGTGCCACTCGACGGTTCGACCGACCTGCTCGTCGAAGCCACGTTCGGCCTCGGCGAACCGATCATCTCGGGAGCGGTCGAACCGGACCAGTACGTGATCGACCGGGCGACGTCGGTCCCGACATCGGTCACGATCGGTCACAAGCGGGTCGTGCTCGAGGGCGACGCCGGGCACGCGTTCATGCCGTCGAGTCGCCAACGGGAACGCGTGCTCGACGACGGCGAGCTGGCGCGGGTGGGGCTGCTCAGTTCGTCGGTCGACGACCACTTCGGCGCCCCGCACGAGATCGAATGGGCACTCCGGGACGACGCCCTGAAGGTGCTCCAGATCCGCCCGTTCACGCCTCACCGCCCGGTCGCCACCCCCTCGATCGAGCGCACGATCAGCGGCATCGGGATCGGACTCGGATTCGCGACCGGGCGGGTCCGGGTCGTGCACCGACCGGTCGATCTCGCAGAGTTGCGGGCCGGTGACATCCTCGTGACGTCCGCAACGACCCCTGAGTGGACCCCGCATCTCGAACGCGCCGGGGCGGTCATCACCGACGACGGCGACGGCACCTGCCATGCCGCGCGGGTCGCGCGCGAACTCGGCATCCCGGCGATCGTCGGCACGGGCACGGCGACCACGATGCTCGACGACGGGCGATACGTCACGGTCGACGCCGCACGCGGGTGGGTGCTCCCGGCCGTGTCGCTCGACGCCGAGTGATCATCGAGCGCGCCACAGGCGAGCCACCAGCTTGCGAACCTCTTCGACGACGAGCACCAACGTCGCCAGTGCCACGCAGATCGCCCAGCGGCGAGCGTCGAGCGGCGTGGTCTCGAACGCACGGTTGAGCGGCGGGAAGTGCACCACGGCAACCTGCAGGGCCACGGTCGCCACGGCTGCACCCCACAACAACCGGTTGTCGAACATCCGAACGAAGGCACTCGTCGAGTCCGATCGGGAGTTGAACACGTTGAAGATCTGGGCGAGCACGACCGTCGTGAACGTCATCGTCCGTGCGGTCACCAGATCGCCGGATCCACCCAACAGACCACCGGCCAGTTCGATGTCGAGGGCGAGGAGGCCGGCGAGGGCCGTGGTCACCCCGACGACGACGATCGTGACCCCCATCGCTCGATCGACGATGGGGTCGTCGAGCTTGCGCGGTGGGTGTGCCATCACGTCGTCGACACTCGGATCGACGCCGAGCGCGAGCGCCAATGCGCTGTCGGTCAACAGATTGATCCAGAGGATCTGGGTCGCCAGGAGCGGCACGGCCAGCTCGCCGTCGGCGACGACCAACCCGAGGGGAACGGCTGCGAGCACCCCGATGATCATCACGAGGACCTCACCGGCGTTCGACGCGAGCAGGTAGCGGAGAAACTTGCGGATGTCAGCGAAGATCTCCCGCCCTTCCCGCACGGCGTGGACGATCGTGCCGACATCGTCGTCCGCGAGGATCATGTCGGCGGCCTCACGGGCGACCTCGGTGCCGTTGCGACCCATCGCGACGCCGATGTCCGCCCTCCGCAGGGCCGGGGCATCGTTGACGCCGTCTCCAGTCATCGCCACGATGTGGCCGGCGCGTTGGAAGGCATCCACGATGAGCAACTTGTGCTCCGGGCTGACCCGGGCGAACGCTGTGGTCGACTCGATCCGCTCGTCGAGCAGCTGTTCCACCACGCCGTCGCCGCGACGTTGCGCGGCGTCGAGTTCCGGGCCCGACATCACCGACTCGTCGGTCACCGACATCCCGAGCGACACGGCGATCGCCGCGGCGGTCTGCGGGTGGTCACCGGTCAACATGACCGTGCGAATGCCGGCGCCGGCGGCTTCGGCGATCACCGCCATGGCCTCAGGCTTCGCCGGATCGACGATGCCGACGACTCCCAACAGCACGAGGTCTTCCTCGATCGAGACATCGAGCGGCTCCGGCAGGTACGCATGCACGAGCATCGCAACGCCCAACGTTCGGAGGCCCTCCCGGGCGAAGGCGTCGATGGTCCGATCGAACCTGGCGCGCTCCCCGTCGTGGAGCACCTCGACCTCCCCAGCTCGATACACGTGGAGGCACCGGGCCAGCAGCACGTCGGGGGCTCCCTTGGTGAACTGGATCACCGACGTTGCCGAGGTGTGCCGACCACCGAACGCCGGCACCGACCCTGCAACCGGGTGGACGGACGACATCAGCTTCCGAGTCGACTCGAACGGCACCTCCCCCAGCCGCTCGAGCCGAGACGCCGCATGCCGGACCCCGACCTTCTCGGCAGCCACGAGAAGCGCCACCTCCGTCGGGTCACCGCGAACCTCCTGCTGACCCTCCGCATCGCCCTCGAACGTCGCGTCGTTGACCGCCGCCGCCGCCCACAACAACGCGGTCACCTCGTCCTCGACGATCTCGGTCGGCACCCCACCAGGATCGATCGCCAACGCCCCGGTCGCCTCGAACCCGACGCCGCTGAGGCGCCCCGAACCCGAGGCGGTGACGGCCCGGACCACCGTCATCTCGTTGCGGGTCAAGGTGCCCGTCTTGTCGGTGCACACCACCGACGCCGATCCGAGGGTCTCGACCGACAACAGTCGCTTCACGATCGCATCGTGGCCGGCCATGCGTTGCACGCCGAGTGCGAGCACGACGGTCAGGATCGCCGGCAGACCCTCCGGAACCGCAGCGACAGCGAGCGACACTGCGACCAGGAGCGCGTCCAACACGCCGGCAAAGCCATCGATCTCCGAGGTGGCGAGAATCGCAGCGACCATGACGGCACCGAGCACCACCACCACCACACCGAGAAGACGACTCAACCGGTCGATCTGGCGCCGCAGTGGGGTGGCCTCGGAGTCCCCGTCGGCGAGCAACGCCGCGATCCGTCCGATCTCGGTGCGTGCTCCGGTTGCGGTCACGAGCACTCGCCCGCGACCCCGTGTCACCGCGGTCCCGCTGAACACCGAGTCGGTCCGGTCTGCCACCGGGGCCTCGGCGGACACCGCGCCGGGGGCCTTGGCGACCGGGACGCTCTCACCCGTCAGTGGCGCCTCGGACACCTCCAGCGACCAGGCCTCGACCAGTCGGGCGTCGGCCCCGATCGCATCCCCCTCCGCCAGGATCACGACGTCGCCGACCACCAACGCCCGCGTCGTCACATGCACGTCGATACCATCTCGGCGGACCACGCAGTGGGACGCGCTGAGTGCGCGCAGCGCTGCAACGGCGTCGATCGCACGTCCTTCCTGCCAGACGCCCACGATCGCATTGGCGAGCACGATCACGACGATGACGATGACCTCGACCGGCGTCGTGTCGGCACCGTCGAACCACCACGCCAGCGCTGAGATGACGATCGCTCCGAGCAGGAGCAGCACGAGCGGGTCGTCGAACTGGGCAGCGAACCGACGACCGAGTCCCGGCGGCGGCGACTCAACGAGTTCGTTGGGACCGTCGCGTTCCAGCCGGCGCGCCGCCTCAACCGACGAGAGGCCGTGTTCCGGGTCGGTCGCGAGGTCCTCAGCCAGCTCGGCGACGGTCGTCACCGCGTCGGTCATCAGTACTCCTCGCTCGTCGTTGGGACCCAGTGTCGAGGGACTTCGCGTCCCACGACAGGGGCGAAGGTCACCTCGCAATCGGCGTGCCCACCGGGCCGTGGCCGGGGAATTCGACTCTGGTGGACAGCGCCCGAGAGGAGTTGGCTGAGGAATATGGAGACCACGCCGTCAGTGTCGGAAAACGCCGTCATTCGCAAACGCTCGGTCCCGGGGGTCTGGGTGGTGGGCATCGATGGTTCGCCGTCGTCCCGTCATGCAGCACTCTGGGCTGCCAGCCAGATCACCGGTCGCGGCACCGAACTCCACCTGGTCACCGCCTGGCACGCACCCTTGCTCGCTCCAACCGCAGCATGGGGCGGTCATCCGGCGGCGACGTCGGAGGCGTTCGAGAAGCACAGTCTCGATCAGATCGAGCGCATGGCGATCGAGATCCGGTCATCGTCGGCGGAGGTCACGGTCGAGTCGATCGTGTGTCGTGGTGGGGCGGCCACGATCCTCCTCGACGCCGCCGGGCACGCCTCCCTCCTGGTCGTCGGCTCGCGTGGTCGGGGCGGATTCGCACGGCTGATCCTCGGCTCCACCAGTACCCAGTGTGCTACCCACGCCAGCGTCGCGACAGCGGTGATTCCACGTTCAGCTCCGATCGGCTCGATTCGACGCATCGTCGTGGCGATCGACGGCTCGCCGAACTCCGTCGCCGCCGCCCGATGGGCCGTCGACTTCGCCGCCGCCGGCACGATCATCGACTGCGTGATGGTGTGGGACGTCACACCGTTGGTCACGAGCGGTGAGTCCTTCGCGCTGCCGGAGGTCACCGAACGCGCCCGACGACAATTCGCCGAGTCGATGAACGAACTCCGGCGATCGACGGGTCGCCGCGACCTCACGATCAACCAGCACTTCGAGGAAGGTCTGCCGCGCAGTGTGCTCCTCCGGTCGGCGCAAGACAGCGATCTGTTCGTGATGGGCGCCCGCGGCCAGGGTGCGATCGGTTCGATGCTGCTCGGATCGGTGTCGTCGTGGCTTCTCCACCACGTGGATCGACCGATGGTGGTCGTGCCCGATTCAGCAGACGTTGCCGTGTGAATCGGGGCGAGGACCTTGGACTCTGCCGTCGGATCGTCCGTGCGCCCAGCCTGAAGGATGAACAGACAGGAGTCAGGATGTACACCACCATCGTCGTCGGAACCGACGGATCACCTCAGGCACTCGACGCCGTGCGGCGAGCCGCCGATCTGGCAACACTGTGCGGGCGTCACGACATCCACGTCGTCACCTCGTCTCATCTCTTCACGAGCCACGAAATCGGCAGCATCGATGCGGAGCTCCCTCGGGAGTTCCACGACCTCATGAGCGCCGACTTCGAATCCGACCAGCGGTTCGCGAGTGCCCGAGCGGAGATCCTGGCGACGGGCGTGCAGATCGTCGAGCATCCCGTTGGCGGTGACCCCGCCACCGGCATCCTCGATGTCGCAACACAGGTCGGGGCCGACGTGATCGTGGTCGGAGCGAGGGGGCTCGGTGCAGCTGCGCGTTTCATGCGTGGGTCCGTATCCACGAGGGTTGCACACCACGCGCACTGCGACGTGCTCATCGTCGAACACGGTCACGACGACGACCGCTGACGTCGGGTCAGGCGTCGAACTGTTCGAACGCCCGCCACGCGTCGGTCGCGTACGTCGACGCCGGGCCGCCACCCATGAGGAGGGCGACACCGATGGTCTCGGCGACCTGTTCGCGTGTGGCCCCAGCGCGCAACGCGTCGTGCATGTGCAAGGTGATGCATCCGTCGCAGCGAGAGGCGATCGCGATCGCGACCGCCATCAGCTCCTTGACGGCGGCGGGCAGCGCACCATCGGCGACTGCAGCGCGATGGAGGGCGCCGAATCCCTTCATCTGCTCGGGGATCACCTCGTTCAGGTCGCGATAGCCCTGGCGCAGTTCGGTGCGGCGCTCGCGGAAATCATGAATCGTCATCGGTCCTCGTCTCCTTCGGTTCGGGGGCCGCCGCGCCGACACCCGGTCGGCGGTGCGGGTGATTGTCGCCCGGCGGCACGATGACCACCGGACGATGACTGTTGCGGACGATCCAGTGACTGGTCGATCCGAGCAGCGGTTGATCGCTCTTGCCGGCACCGTGGGAGCCGAGCACGATGAATCCCGCGTCGACGTCGTCGGCCACTCGGAGAATCGCCTCCGTCGCCGACCCCTGGGCCACCTGCCAGGTCCATCGGAGTCCCTCGATCTCGTCGAGCGGCGCGCACCACGCCGTCTGCAGCAGCGTGGCGGCTTCCATTTCGTGCCCCTCGATCGGGGCGCGCCACCCGGCCAACTGGCTGTACATGCCCAAGGCGTGGACAACGATCAATTCGGCGCCGAGGGTGATCGAGAGGTCGGCGGCGAACAACAGGCCGCGCTCTGACTCGGCCGAGCCGTCGGCCCCGACCACGATGGGCGCCCCTGCGCGCATGCGATGGGACGTTGCAGCGCTCGACACGGGATCACTCGGGGTCATGTCCGTCATTGTCGCCACTGCACACGGCAATCGGCAGGGCCTTTCGACCGCGATCGGTGCGAGGGGACGTTGGACCCTTCGCTTCCCCAACCTGGGCGGCGATGATCGAAGCATGAGCAAGCGTTCTGCCATCGAGACCGACCAGACACCGTTCCGTACCGCCCATGTGGCTGTCGAACCCGATGGGCTCACCCGTCTCACCGATTCCAGGGCCGTGCTCAACCGTTATCGCTTACCGGGCCCCCACGTCACCGTCGTCATGCCGATCGCGACACCCGGTCGCCCGGGGAACAACATGGAGAAGCGCTGGAGCGCCACGCGTGCCGACCTTCGTCACCTCGGAGCGGACGAGGACGTGTTGCGGCAGCTCGAACGAACGGTGTCGGCCCTCCCTCCCTGCGGGTACCAGGCCCTCGTGACCGCCAACGCCTCCAGTGCCGCGTACTGCTGGCTGATCACGCCGACGAGTGGATCGATGATGCGGGTCGCCGACCTCCCCTCACTCGTTCCCGCCTTGATCGAAGTCGATCGACGGCCCCGAGTCGTCACGGCGGCCGTCGACCGCGTCGGCGCCGATCTCGCCGTCGTCGATCACGCCCACATCGAGTCGGGGGGCGCTGTCGACGGTGAGACGGAGGGCATCCACAAGTCGTCCGGCGATGGTGCCGATCAGGCGCGCAACCAACGGCACAGCGAGGTGATCTGGGAGCGGAACGCGTCCGACGTCGCCACGCAGATCACGAAACTGGTCGACGCACATTCGGCGCCCCTCGTCGTGCTGTCCGGCGATCGCCGAGCGGTCGACCTCGTCGCCGAGCGGGTCACGGGGCCCAACGTGACCGTGCGCGCTGCCCAGGCCGGTGGACGCCGCGAGCCCGACACCGGCCTGCGATTGCTCGCCGCCGCGATCTCGGCCGCCGAAGACACGCAGGCGGCTGCATGGAGGGCCGACCACGACCGCCTCCGAGAGGAGCTCGGCCAACAGGATCTTGCCGTGGACGGCGAGGTGCACACCCTCCAGGCGATCGCCGATCATCGGGTGTCGACGTTGGTCATCGACAGCGACACATGGGCCCGTCGAAGCCACATCGACGAGACGATCCGCGCAGCAGACGTGGATGGCGCCGGGGTGTGCCTCGGCTCCGCTCCCGAACTCAACGACGGCATCGGCGCGCTGCTACGCCGGGCGTACTGACATCCATCGACCGACAGGAGGTTTCGACATGACTGACACCCACACCTGCCCGTACTGCGAGCTCGTCTTCAAGTATCACAACGAAGTCATCGACCATGTGCGGCACGATCACCCCGACCACGCGGCCTCGGTGGCCGGAATCGAGCCGCGAGAACTCCCGCACGACTGACCAACCGCGGACCTCCGGCCTCGCCGACCCGCACGAACACATTCGAAAACATCGATGCCACAGCGGCATCGATACCGAGAGGAGCACAACATGGTCCAACGTCTCATCGTCCCGGTCGACGGGTCCGACACGTCGTGGCGCGCCGTGGACGTCGCGCTCTCACTCGCACGGGCGACGACGTCCAGCGTCCACATCGTCGAAGTGGTCTTCGCTCCCACCGACACCTCGAACGCCCACACCCGACTCGAAGAGGGCGTCGCCCAGATCGGCGCATCCGATCTCGAAATCGACGTCGAGGTCCTCGTGAGCGAAGAAACCGTCGCCTCGGCGATCGACGCTGCGGTGACCGCGTCGCCCGGCTCGACGGTCGTGATGTCGTCACACGGTCGCGGCCGATCAGCAGCGTTGGTCGGCAGCATCGCCGAAGACATCGTGCACCGCACGTTCGGGCCGATCATCGTGGTGGGCCCCCACGTCGTCGTCGACGACTTCTCGGGGCCGATCGTCGTGACGGTCGACGGCTCGGACGAGTCGCACGCCGCGCTGCCCCTCGCTGCTGCGTGGGGTATCGAGCTCGGAGTGGAGCCCTGGATCGTGAACGTGATCGGACCCAGCGTGGGCACCAACTCCGGATCCGACGTGATCGACAGCATGTACACGTCTCGCCTCGCACACGAGTTGTCGGCGCAGTCCGGCCACCGGGTCGAATTCGAGGAACTGCACGATGGACATCCCGCCGTGTCGGTACCCGAATTCGCCGAGCGGATGGGTGCTTCGCTCATCGTGGCGTCGTCGCACGGACGCAGTGGGCTGTCCCGCCTCGCCGTCGGCAGCGTGACATCGGGCTTCGTCCGCCACGCCACCTGTCCGGTGATGATCGTCCGGCTCCCGCACCCAACGAAGCGCTGGGATGACGTCGACGCCCGCGCCTGGGCGATGTGAGCGCTCCACACCTGCGCCGCGAGGTCAGCTGACCCGCACTGTGTCGGCAGGCAGGCTGACCACGAGCGCCTGGTGATCGGGACCGTGTCCTGACCATCGCCATCTCGTGCCGGCCGGGATCGCCACCGACGTCCGCGGGGTGAATTCGATCAATCGCCCGTCGACGTCGAGCATCGCGTCTCCCGCGAGCCCCACGAGGAGCACGAACTCGCCGTCGTGGACGAGTGTGGTCGCGGACGGGTCGGCTCCCCCGGTCACCACGACGGCGCCCGCCAGTCCGTCGGTCGCAACGCCGATCCCGGTGTCACGGACGGCCAACGACCCGTCCACCCACGGTGAGGTCGGAACGTCCTGAGCGATGTGACGAACAAATCGCTGGCCTCCGAAGTCCCGGTCCGGACGAACCGCCGCGGTCGGCAGATCGAGGTCATGATCAGCGAGCGTGTCGTGCTCGGCCGGACAGCCGATCTCGATCACCTCGAGACCCGGCGAACTCCGCAGCACGCGGTGCCGGATCTCCGGCGGCTGCAGCACGCAGTCGCCAGCCACCATCCGAAACGGCTCGCCCTGGTCCTCGTACACGACCTCGACCCAGCCGGCCGCGACGAAGATCATCTGGAACCGGATTCGATGGAAGTGCACCCAGTCGGCGACATCACCGCCACTGTCGATCCGGATGTGGCTGGCGATGAATCGGCCACCCCACCGATCCGGCAACAGATCGCGGTACTCCATCCCGGCCCGTCCGACGCCGAACCCTCCGGTCGCGGCGTTCACCACGGTCAGCCGCGGCACGTTCGCAGGGACGTCGACCGACGTCGACCGCGACCCGAACTCGACAACCGAGCCCCCCGGCGACCGCAGTTCGTCTTCGTCGTCACCGTCGACCCGTACCCGCACCGGCGTGTCACGACCGGCTCGGCGCAATTCGAGCGCCGTTCCGTCGCGTTCGAGCACGACGCAGCGTGGATCGTCGGCCGGCGTGACGAGATCGACCCGAAACCCCGCCGAGCGGGTGAAGAAGTCGACCTCTCCCTGCAGGTCGGAGCATTCGACGACGATGGCTGCCATCAGGCCAGTCTGCCCGACGGTCGACCGCGCACGGCGGCCGCGGCCGCCTGTCACCGGCACGGCAGTACCCTCGCAGCCGTGAGGAGCAGACGGGCGACGCCGCAGTTCGGTGGCCGTGCTGGCGTGCTCACCGCGGTCGTTGCCGCACTCCTCGTCTCGGCGTGCGGGACCTCCCGGACCGAGGTCGCCGTGCCGATCGCTCGGCCCTCGACCGGCACACTTCCGTCCTCCCCCACCGCCCCCGGCGACTCGCTGCTGGCTGCGGCCGACCAGCCGGCCCGAACCACATCGGCCGATACCGACGCGTCCGGCGACCTCGGCGGCGATGACGATGCCGACCAGCCCGGCGCCCTCGATGTCGTCGTCCCGGCGTCGACGGCGCCACCGTCCACCATTGCCGCCCCCACGACTGCGATCGCGACAACGACCGCTCCCCCACCGACGACCATCGTCCCCCCGACCACGCTGCCACCGCCCGCTCTACCCGAACGCTCACTCGCCGACCCGTCGTTCGGGGGAACCGCGTCCACGTTCGATCGACTCGCGCGGGCCAATCTCGGCGCCTCGCTCACCGTGGTGCGCGGTGGTGAGGTCGTGTTCAGCCGGGGCGCTGGTACGACCATCGATGGCCGACCAGCCACAGGTGACACCCCGATGGTGATCGCCAGCGTGAGCAAGATCGTCGTCGCGCTGGGGATCGCTCGCTTGCACGAGCGCGGCCTGATCGACGTGGACGGCCCCGTCCCATGGGGGGATCTCGGTCTCGACCCGAACGACGCGTGGAACGACGTGACGATCCGCGAGCTCCTCGATCACGAGAGCGGTCTGGCCACGGCCCGGTACTCCTGGTTCACCGGCGAGGGAACGTGTCGCGACTACATCCCCTATCTCCTCGTCTCACCACCGAACGCTGATCGCGGCCGATGGGTCTACTCCAACGGCAACTACTGCCTGCTCGGACTGTTGGTGGAGCAGCGGACGGGTCAACCGCTCGATGTTGCGCTGCAACAGCTCGTGTTCGACCCGGTGGGCGCGGCCGGCGTCCACCTCACGTACGACGGCCTGCAGCCCGGCGACCAGCCGCACCCCGACGGGATCGAGCGCCTGTCACGTCTCGGCGGCGCCGGCACCCTCATCGTGTCGACCGACGACACCGCCATGATGCTCGGGCGGATGACCCTCGACGATCGGGCCATCCTGCAACCGCCCGGGGTGTTCACCGACCAGTACGGATTCGGCCACACCGGCACGGTCGACGGCGCCAAAGCATGTATCTGGGTCCTCGAAGACGGCGCCACGGTCGTCTCGGCGACGATCGCCGGCGACTCGGTGAGCGCCGGCGGCGGCGTGTGCGACATCGTCGTCCCCGCGGTCGCCTCCGATCTCGGATTCGGATCCGCCAAGCCGGACCGAACACCCTGACGCCGCCGTCGGCCGTCTGCCAGCAGACGCGGACGGCGAAACGAGCTCAGAGGTCCCAGAGTTGTCGAGCGGCGGTGACCACAGGAACCCCGATCTCGCCGGTCGACGCCGGCTCCGGGCGATACTCCTCGCCGACCAGCGCGCTGAGCGTGGCACCCGTCGACATGCTGAGCGCGTCGAAGTCGTACCCGCCTTCGAGCGCCACGATGAGCCGGCGCGCCGGCACGAGCCGGCTCAAACGATGCGCCAGGTCGGCGTAGTCGGCCGAGGTGAGCTGCAACCCGGCGAGCGGGTCGTTGCGATGCGCGTCGTACCCGGCCGAGATGATGAGCCAGGTCGGGCCGAACCGTTCGATCACCGGAGCGACCACCTCGTCGAACGCCTGGCGGAACACGTCGCCACGCGTACCAGGAGGAAACGGCAGGTTCAGGTTGGTGAACGGTGCTCCCTCGCCGCCGGTCTCGTTCAATCGGCCGGTACCCGGGTAGAGCGGTGATTGGTGCGTCGACACGTACAGAACGGATGGGTCGTCGTAGAAGATGTCCTGGGTACCGTTGCCGTGATGGACGTCCCAGTCGACGATCGCCACTCGCTCGCCGCGCTGGGTCAGCTCGCGAGCAGCGACGGCGACGTTGTTGAACAGGCAGAAGCCCATCGACTGGTCGAACTCGGCATGGTGGCCGGGCGGCCGGCTCGCGGCGAACGCGACGTCGCACGATCCCGACTCGAGCTCGTCGATCGCGTGCAAGAGCGCGCCCGCCGCTCGACGAGCCGTGTCCCACGAACCCGGAGTCGCGTAGGTGTCGGCGTCGATGTTTCCGCCGCCCGCCTCGCAGAAGTCCCGCACGAGGGCGACGAGTCGTGCGTCGTGCGCGCGTTCGAGCTCCTCGACGCTGGCCAGGCGTGGCTGCACCATCCGCACTGCGTCGTCGAGGCCCGCAGCGGGAATTCCGGCGAGCGACGCGTCGAGACGACCGTGGCGTTCGGGGTGGCCCTCCGGCGCATGGTGCTCGTCGAGTTCGGCGGCGGAGAACACGGCGATCGGCTGATCCACGCCCCCAGCGTACGCTCAGCGGCCCGTGCTGCCATGCTGTTGACGTGACCCCGTCAGATCCGCCCGAATCGAGATGGGCGACAACCGTCGTGCTGGGCGACGGTTCGACCGCATTCATCCGCCCGCTCGTTCCCGCCGACCAGGCTGCCCTCCTTGCGTTCCACACGTCACAGTCGAAGGAGAGCATCTACAAGCGGTACTTCTCCCCCAAGCCGTCGCTCAGCGTCAGCGAACTCGATCACTTCACCACGGTCGACATGGTCGACCGTGTGGCGCTTGCCGTCGAAGTACACGACGAGTTCGCCGGCTGGTGTAGCTACGAGCGGTGGCCGGGTCGCAACGAGGCCGAGGCAGCCTTCATGGTCGACGATCGATTCCACGGCCTGGGTATCGCCACCCTGATGCTCGAACACCTGGCGGCCATCGCGCGCAGCAACGGCATCACGCGGTTCACCGCGGAGGTGCTCAGCGACAACCGGGGCATGCTCGCCGTCTTCGCGAAGGCCGGCTGGCCACTCCAACGTCGCTTCGACTCCGGTGTGGTCGACCTGGACTGGGAGCTCGCGACCACCGAGGAGTTCATCGACACCGTCGAGCGCAGGGAGCAGCGCGCCGACTCGCGCGCCGTGGCGCGCATCCTGTTGCCGCGGGCGATTGCGATCATCGGGGCGTCGGATCGTGAGGGATCAGCCGGCAATCTGCTCTGGAAGCACGTCCGAGCGAGCGTGAGCGTTCCCGTCTACCCGGTCAACCCGCGGCTGGAGGATCTCGACGGGGTGCGCTGCTTCGGTTCGGTCCCCGACCTGCCTGACGAGGTCTCGCTCGCCATCGTCGCCGTTCCGTCGCGGGCGTTGGAATCCACCATCGACGCGTGCATCGACAAGCGGATGCGCGGCGCGGTGGTCATCACGATGCCCGAACCGGTTCCCGGGGCGGCCCCGTTCGACATCGCGGCGGTCGTCGGACGAGCGCGCCGCAACGGTCTCCGCTTGATCGGCCCGTCCAGCATGGGCGTGGCGTCGCTGCACCCCGATTCGCAACTCCAGGCTGCGCTGGTCGATGTGGCGCTTCCGGCAGGTGGCGTGGCGATCTCGATGCAGTCGGGTTCGCTCGGCGCATCGCTCCTGCGACGCGCTCGCGATCTCGACCTCGGGCTGAGTTGGTTCGTGTCGCTGGGCGACAAGTCCGATGTGTCGGCAAACGACCTCCTCCAGTTCTGGGAGAACGACCAGTTCACCCGGGTGATCGGGTTGTACACCGAGTCGTTCGGCAACCCGCGCAAGTTCGCCCGTATCGCGCGTCGGGTCGGGCGAACCAAGCCGATCGTCGCAGTGCGCACCGGAGCCGCCGCCGACGGGCAACTCGGTGGCGCGCTGTACCAGCAGGCCGGCCTGATCGAGGTGCCGACCGTCCACGCGCTCCTCGACACCTGCCGCGTCCTCGAGTCCCAGCCCATCCTGCGCGGGCCCTGCGTCGCGGTCATCACCAACTCGGCAAGTCCGGGCACACTCGCACGGGCAGCCATGACGACCGCCGGTCTCTCCCCGTGCGACACCGGACCGCCCCTCGACTGGCGGTCCGGGCCCGACGACTACCGCGCGGCCATCGACGCGGCGCTCTCCGACGATGACATCGATGGGCTGCTGGTGATCTTCGCTCCTCCTGTGCCGGCGTTCGAGGCGGCAATGGGGCCGGCGATCGCCGAGGCCGCCGCCGGTTCGTCGAAGCCCGTTGTGGCGGTGATGATCGGGTCGGGAGACGGGTGGGTCGCCGAAGAAGCGAGCGTGCCCAGTTTCGCGTTTCCCGAACAGGCCGTCGCGACGCTGGCGTCCTCGCACGTCTACAGCCGATGGCTCGCCACCGAGGCGGCGGAGGCGACCGTCGAACCACGTGCCGTCGATCCGGAGCGCGCCCACACACTCGTCCGATCATGGCTCGAACGCGCCCACGACGACCCCGAGGCCGGAGTGCATCTCGGCATCGAGGCCGCGACCGACCTGCTGGCCGCGTACAGCGTCACCGTCGCAGCGGCCCGCGATGCGACACCACAGACCGCTGCACGCGTCGCCGAGGAGATCGGGTTCCCGGTTGCGGTGAAGTCGACGAAGCGCTCCGCAGGTCGCTCCGCACGTGCCGGCGTCGCGCTCGACCTCGGTTCCGCCGACGAGGTCGACGAGGCGGTCGCCACGATGGTCGACTCGCTCGGCGACGGCGCCGACAGGCTCGTGGTCCAGGAGATGATCCCGCCCGGGGTCGACGTCCGGATCCACTGTCACCGCGACGAGCGGCTCGGCGTCATCGTGAACGTCGGCTACGGCGGTGTCGATGCCGACCTGATCGGCGACCGGACGAGCCGTTTGGCGCCGTTGTCGCCGGCCGGCGCGGCGGCGATGCTCGGCGAGACGAAAGTGGGGGACGCCCTCGTCGCCGCCGGCCTCGACTCGTCACCGCTGGTCGACGTCATCGTGCTCGCTGCCCAGCTGTGTGCCGACCAGCACGACGTCGACGACCTCGACCTCAACCCTGTCATCGTGGCAGACGGCCGGGCACTCGTCACCGATGCCACCGTCCGTCTCGTGGATCGACCCGACGACGACGGTCCGCTGCGCCGACTCGGCTGACCGACGTCCGGACCGATCCGCCGACATCCGCCAGCTGAGCGGCAGGAACTGCTCAAATGGAGGCGCTGTGAAGTTGAGTGTCCTCATTCCTCTCGTCGTCGCGACGTTGGCGTTGGTGCTGTTCTACGTCTGGTATCGGCGCAAGCTCGCCGACATGAAGCCCGACGCCGACGCCCGCTCGCTCCCCGGGGCACGACTCACCGCCGAACGACTCCGTCAGCTCGCAAGCCCGCCGTGGCGCGTGGTGTACGAGATCAACGACCGCCACCTCGGCGCTGTCGACCATGTCGTCGTCGGCCCGACCGGTGTGGTCGCGATCGAGACGCTGATGCTCGACCGGCCGGAGATCGCCGAAGACAGCGGTGATCCACAACTGATCGCAACGGCCGCCATCGAACGCGGCGATGTCGACGACATCACGCGTGCCGTCGGCGTGCCGTGCCACGTGCTCGCCAAGGTCTACTGGGGCACCACACAACCCGATCGTCCCGCTGCCATCGAGGTGACCAACGGACTCGTCGCGATCGACGGTCACCGGCTGGTCGATTGGCTCATCGGGCTCCCGCCGGGACCGCTGTCAGCCACCCAGGTCGACCAGGTGTGGCAAGCGGTCACCACCGGAGTCGGCCGCCCCGACCCGCTGGTCTGACGTCGCGCCGACGCGTGCACGACACCCGTTGCCACCGCTAGGTTGCCCCGTATGCCGTCCGCGCGGGAGTTCGAGGGCCCGACCACCGAACTGTTGCAGACGCTGATCCGCAACGAGTGCGTGAACGACGGGACCCCCGATTCGGGGTTCGAGACGCGGAGCTCCGACACGCTGCGGCAGTACCTGGAGGGCTCCGGCCTCGACCTCCAGACCTACACACCCCGGCACGGCCGCGACTCGATCGTCGCCCGCATCGAGGGCTCCGACCCCGACGCACCGTCACTGTGCCTCATGGGCCACACGGACGTGGTCCCCGTCAACGCCTCCGGGTGGACCAACGATCCGTTCGGCGGCGAACTGATCGACGGAGAGATCTGGGGACGCGGCGCGATCGACATGCTCAACCTGACGTCGGCGATGGCGGTCGCATTCCGCCATCTCGCCGACTCGGGCTGGCGGCCGCGCGGTGACCTGATCCTGTTCGGGGTGGCCGACGAAGAAGCCGGCGGCGTCTGGGGTGCCGAGTGGATGGCCGAACATCACTGGGACGACATCGACGCCGACTACGTGCTCACCGAGCTCGGCGGATGGTCCCACGAGGCAGCCGACGGCAGCCGACAGGTGACGGTCAACGTCAACGAGAAGGGAATGGCCTGGCGTCGCCTCCGAGTCCGCGGGACACCGGGCCACGGGTCGATGCCGTTCGGTGCCGACAACGCTCTGGTCAAGACCGCGGAGATCGTTCGGCGTCTCACGGAATACCGGCCCGCACCGGACCTGGACGAAATCTGGCGCGCCCAAGTCGCCTCGATGGCGCTGACCGACGACGTCCGCTCGGGGTTGCTCGACCCCGCGGCGATCTGGGACACGATCGCCACGCTGCCGACGCCGCTGGCCCGCACGTGTCATGCGCACACCCACACCACGTTCTCACCCAATGTGGTCCACGGTGGCCAGAAGACGAACATCATTCCGGACGTGATCGACCTCGAGGTCGACATCCGGACCGTCCCCGGTGACCGAGAGAGCGCCGAGGGCCACCTCCGTGCGGCGCTCGGCGACCTGTACGAGCACGTCGAAGTGAGCGACATCCAGAACTCACCGGCGACCTCGTCGCCGTACGGTGCCGACAATGCGCTCTGGAGATCGGTGGAGAAGCACACCCAGATCGCCTATCCGGGCGCGACGCTGGTGCCGGGGTTGATCGTCGGTGGGACCGATGCACGCTTCTATCGCGAGCGGGGCCGCACCGCCTACGGCGCGGGGCTCTTCTCCACGGGCATGGATTTCGCCACCTTCGGATCGCGCTTCCATGGGCACAACGAACGGATCGACGTCGAGTCGCTCGGCCTCTCCGCCGAATACTTCCGCGGCATCGCCGTCGACCTGCTCTCCTGAGCATCCAACTCGCCGTGTCGCGTGCCCGTCAGTGGCGGCCGAACGGGTTGATCGACCGTTCGGTGAACGAGTTGAGCGCATGGACGATGTCGTTGCACACGAAGCGTTGCGTTCCCGGCGAGGGTCGCGAGATGGGCGCGATCACCTTGCGCTCGACCAGGTCGTTCAACGCTCGACGGATCGAGGCCGGGCTGGCGTCGAGGATCGGTTCGAGGATCTCGGTGTCGACCACCGGGTGGCTGAGCAGGCTGTCGATGATCGGGTGCGCCAGCGCGTCCGATCGCAGCGACGACGTGCGGTCGCGCCACTGCCGCTGCATCGCGACGACGTCGTCGAAGAGGTGAGTCGCGTTGCGCAGCGCCGCGAACGTGGCATCGGCGCCCAGTTCGACGATCGGCACGAAGTCACCCATCCGATACTCGGTCAGGGCCTCGATGTACCGGTGCTTCTGCGACACGATGCCCGCCGAGATCGGAAGCGTCGCCGATTTGGTCAGGCCGTCACGTCGAAGGAGCGCATGGATGAGTGCCCGGCCGACCCGGCCGTTGCCGTCGGGAAACGGATGGATCGTCTCGAACTGTGCATGCATCACCATTGCCTGGATGAACACGGGCATGTCGCTGCGCGCCATGAAGTCGCACAGATCCTCGATCGCGTCCGGAATTCGCTCGACCGAGGGTGGAACGTACTCCGCCTCCGGCGGCCCGCCGGAGTAGCTGCCGATCCAGACGGCTTCGTTGCGCCACCGGCCGGCGAGTACCGGGTGAGTCGAGCCCAGGAGAGCGCGATGCACGTCGAGGATCGTCTCCGGCGAGATGTCGTCGGCCAGCACGATCGCCGCAGTCGTCGCTTCGACGTTTCCCATCACATCGGCGACGGACCGGGCCTGATGCTCTCCCGATTCGGCGATGAACAGGTCGGGGACGGGTGCCGCCACGTTCTCGATTCGCGACGATGCCGACGACTCGATCCGAACGAGCAACGACTCCAACGGCGCCAACGTGTTGCCGACGCGCAGATCGAACGCGGCGATCGCGGTCCGGACGTCTTCGGACACCAACGCACACTCCGACGGCAGCATCATCTCCGCGTTGCCGATCTCGGGGACGACCGCGGAGTCGTAGCGGCGACCCCGACCCGACCGGCGGGCATCTCCCCCCTGTTCGATCAGCCAGGTGAGCCGCTCGAAGGTCACGGGCGGCCACTCGGTGTGGCGTGGCATCTTCAGCGACCTCGCCTCAGCGGAACAGATCCCGCTCGGAGTCCCTCAGGACCGGCGCCATCGAGGCCTCGTCATCACGTGCCCATTCGAACCCGCGCACCACGGCGACGGGAACTCGACTGGTGTTGCCCTTGACGAGTTCGGCGGCAGCCGCGAGTTCGTCGGCGGTGCAGATCTCCTGGACCCGGAACTCGTGCCCGTGCGGGTCGTGCTGGCCGATGTAGCTGAACAGCGGGTGCATGCCCGCGATCCCGATCGCGATGTCGGTCTGGCCCTCACGCCACGGTCGACCGAACGTGTCGGTCATGATCACCGCGACGTCGACACCCAGCTCGGCGAATCGAGTCCGGTGCGTCCGGCACGTTGCGTCGGGGTCGACCGGCAGCGTGAGGATGCGACCGTGGGCGCCGCTCGACGACTGGTCGACACCGGAGTTCGCGCAGCAGAACCCGTGGTGGGTCTCGGTGATCAGCACCGGACCGATCTGACGGATGACCCGCTTGGACTCCCGCAACACGACTTCGGTCACGCGCGGGTCCTTGTCCCACTTCTCCGACCAGCGGATGGCGAAGTCGGACGGCTCGATGTCGTCGAGCTCGACGATGCACCCCTCCGCCTTCGAAACGATCTTCGACGTGATCAGCACGACGTCGTCGTCACCCAGCGGGTCTCCCTGCGCGGCGGCGGCCTCGTGGATCATCGCCGCGAGATCCATTCCTTCGGTGACCTCGGGGAGCCCCTCGACACCGAACACCTCGAGCCGGGCCATCAGCACGCTCCGTTCATGCGACGAGCCCGGCGAGGAACGTCGTAATCGCAGCGTTGACGGGCTCAGGGTTGGTCATGTTCGCCGCGTGCGCGCCGGCTACGGCAACCACCTCGCCGGCGCCGGGCAACCCGGCGGCCATGATCTCGGCGCGATCCATCGTGATCGCCGTGTCCTCCGTTCCGTGCACCACGAGCGCCGGGCACGTGATCTCACCCAGACGGTCGGTGATGTCGTCCCGCGTCCGGAGGCACTGGTACGGCTCGCGAAACGCCTGCTTGTCCCGCGCCTTCCACTTGGCGATCCAGCTCGGGCTGTGCGCCGGGTCGTCGATGATGATGCCGGCCACGATGTCCGCCAAGTCGTCGGTGGGACCCTGGTCGAGCCACACGTGGTTCATGGCATCGTTCGCAGCCGCGGTGTCCGGGTCGTCGACCCCGGCTTGGGAGTCGAGCAAGATCAGCGCCTGCACCCGCTCAGGCGAGGTCAGCGCAGCACGCAACGAGAGGAATCCGCCCTGGCTCATCCCACCGAGCACTGCGGACGCAATGCCGAGGTGGTCGAGCAAGCCGAGACAATCGGCAGCAGAGTCCCAGTAGGTGAACGGTGCACCGTCGTACTCGGTCGACCCGAATCCACGCTCGTCCCAGGTGATCACCCGGTACGTGTCACGCAACGCCTCGACCTGGGAAACGAACATCTCGTGATCCATCAGGAAGCCGTGCGACAACACCACCGGACGGCCGTCGCCGCCCGTGTCCTCGAAGTAGAGCCGTTGGCCGTTGACGTCTGCGAAGGGCATGGGGCCGAAACTAGTTCGACAGGGCTGTCAGAACGCTCAACACGGCGACGGTTCGTCATCCTTGACGACGGACAGCACGGCTTCGCCCTCGCCGATCGGCTCGCCGGCGGCCGGTGACTGGGCCACGACCACCCAGTTCCGATCCCAGAGCTGTCGACGACCCTGACCGGTCGCGTCCTCACTCCTGGAGAGGAAGACCCCGTGATCCTGGATCTCGTCCTGTGCAGCCTGGAGGTCCAGACAGACCACGTCGGGCATCAACCGATCCTCGGGATCGTCTCCGCCGAGCAGATTCAGCTCGGGGTCGACCGTCTCCGGTTCGACGCCGGCCTCCGCGAGTTCCGGCGCGATCGACGGCGCTGTCGGCGACGACTCGCCGATGACGATCACGTCACCGTCGAGATCCTCCGGCGCAACGGTGATCACGACGTCGTCGAGTTCGCCGAGCGTCGGGGGAACGCCGGACCCGTCCGTCATCACCCACCCGACACCGTCGTCGTCCGAACCGCACCCCGCTGCGGCGATCACGACTGCACTCACGGTGAGGGCCCGGGTCAGTCGACTCATGCCCACGGTCTACCACTCGGCCCGGAGGCTCGGGCAGACTGCAGCCATGACAGACGACCGCAAGCGTCAGGTGTCGGAGATCTTCGACCCGTCCGCCTGGGACGAGGTTCCGGGCTTCGACTTCACGGACATCACGTACCACCGCGCCGTCGGTGCCGCCGTCGTGCGGGTCGCCTTCGACCGGCCCGAGATCCGCAACGCGTTCCGACCACACACCGTCGACGAGCTGTTCCGGGCGCTCGACCACGCGCGGATGTCGACCGACGTCGGCTGCGTGCTGCTCACCGGCAACGGACCGTCACCTCGTGACGGTGGGTGGGCGTTCTGCTCGGGTGGCGATCAGCGGATCCGAGGGAAGGACGGCTACAAGTACGCCGAGGGCGAGCATGCCGACTCGATCGAGCCCGGTCGGGCAGGTCGACTTCACATCCTCGAGGTGCAACGCCTGATCCGCTTCATGCCGAAAGTGGTCATCTGCGTCGTGCCAGGCTGGGCTGCGGGTGGCGGCCACTCGTTGCACGTCGTGTCCGACCTCACGCTCGCCTCGACCGAGCACGCCCGCTTCAAGCAGACCGACGCCGACGTCGCGAGCTTCGACGGCGGCTTCGGCTCGGCCTATCTGGCGCGTCAGGTGGGTCAAAAGTTCGCCCGCGAGATCTTCTTCCTCGGCGACACCTACACGGCCGATGACATGGTCGCAATGGGCGCGGTCAACAAGTCGGTCCCCCATGCGGAGCTCGAAGCCACGGCACTCGAGTGGGGTCGAAAGATCTGTGCCAAGAGCCCGACCGCGCAGCGGATGCTGAAGTACTCGTTCAACCTCATCGACGACGGGCTGGTCGGACAACAGGTGTTCGCCGGCGAGGCGACGCGACTCGCATACGGCACCGACGAGGCTGCCGAGGGGCGCGACAGTTTCCTCGAGAAGCGCGATGCCGACTGGTCTCCCTACCCGTACCACTTCTGATTCGGTGACGACCACCGACATCACGTTCGTCGACGACCCCGAGGACGAACGCTTCGCCCAGTTCCGACTGAACGAACGCGGGCTCGCCAGCCGAGCCGACAAGCGCAACGATGCCGGGGCCGGATTGTTTCTCGCCGAAGGCGACCTCGTCGTCGACCGGGCGCTCGCCGCCGGCTGCGTACCGGTGGCTGCGCTCGTCGATTCGCAGCGGGTGCCCGACGCTGCGGGGCGCGTCGCTGCGGCCGGCGCTGCGGTCTATGCGGGCGGCGGCGACGTCCGCAGCGTCGTGTCCGGGCTCGGCATGCCGCAGTCGATCATCGCGCTCTTCCATCGACCCGCACGCCCCGGCGTGGCCGAGCTCGCCCTCCGCTGCCGACGGCTCGTCGTCCTCGAAGCCGTCGACAACCCGGCCAACGTCGGTGCGATCATCCGCAATGCGGCAGGGCTCGGCTGGGACGGGTTGATCCTCGATCACTCGAGTGCCGACCCGCTGGCGCGGAGATCCCTCCGCGTTGCGATGGGGACGGCATTCGCCCTCCCGCACGCCCGTACGACCACGATCGTCGACGACGTGAAGCGACTGGAGGGCGTCAACCTGTTCGCGATGACCCCCGACCCCGACGCGGCCCCGCTCGACGCCGTCGACCCCGGCGACCGCGCCGCCGTGCTCATCGGTTCCGAGCGGTCCGGGTTGTCCGACGAACTGCTCGAGGTCGCCACGCCGGTGCGGATCCCGATGCATGTCGGCGTCGACTCGCTCAACGCCGCAGCAGCAACGGCGATCGCGTGCTGGGAGCTCCGGATCCGGGGATAGAACGAAGCTCATGTCGTGCGTGCTGCTGCTGTCGTGTCCGGACCAACCCGGCATCGTGGCCGCAACAGCGCAAGCGATTGCCGATCACGGCGGAAACATCGTGCACGCCGAGCAGTACGTCAAGGGCGACGAGGGCGGCTCCGATGCCGCATTCTTCCAGCGCGTCGTCTTCGACCTCGCCGACGACCGCACCACCGATTCGTTCCGCAGCGCCTTCTCGCCGACGGCCGCGCGCTTCGAGATGACGGTCGATCTGCGCGACGACAACGTCGCCGTTCCGACGGCGATCATGGCCTCGAAGCAGCCGCACTGCCTCTACGACCTGTTGACGAGGTGGCGCAGCCGCGAGTTGCAGATGGACCTCCGGGTGGTCATCTCGAACCACCCCGACCACGAAGGGATCTGCACCCACATGGGTGTTCCCTACGTCCACCTTCCGGTCACGAAGGACACGAAGCCCCAGCAGGAGCGCCAGGTGCTCGACACACTCGACCACCACGGTGTCGAGTTGGTGGTGATGGCCCGCTACATGCAGATCCTCAGCAACGACTTCGTGTCACGACATCCGATGCGGATCATCAACATCCACCACTCGTTCCTCCCGGCGTTCATCGGCGCGAATCCCTACCGCCAGGCGCACGAACGAGGCGTCAAGCTGATCGGCGCCACGGCGCACTACGCCACCGCCGATCTCGACGAGGGCCCGATCATCGCCCAGGACACCGCCCACGTGAGCCACCGCGAGACCGTGGCGCAGTTGACCACGCGCGGCCGCGATCTCGAGACCGTGGTGCTCGCGCGGGCGGTGGCCGCACACCTGGAGCACCGGGTGGCCGTCCACGGCCACCGCACGATCGTCTACAACTGAGCCGCCACCGACATCTCAGGCCGAGGCATCGACCGCTGCCTGACGGGCCCGGCGTCCCCGTCGCGGAACGGCCCCGGACGGCTCCCACGTGAAGCGTTTGACGGCGATCACCGCACCGACGACTCCCCATGCGGCCACGAAGGCGAGCTTGCCGGGCGCGAAGGCGGGCGCATCGACGAACGGGTTGAAGCAGTCCTGAAAGGCATTGACGAACGGCTTCAGCGGGAACAGGTTCGCGATCGTGGCGAGGTACCCCTCGTCGTCGGTCGCGACGAAGACGTCGGAGATGAACGCCAACGGCAGAATCGTGGCGTTGACGACGGCAGCGGACGACGATGCAGATCTGATCATCGACACCAGCGCCATTCCGAGCGCGGCGAACGCCGAAACGCCGACGAGGAGCGTCACGAACGCCGCCGGCATCTTCGCCCATTCGATCGACAGGTCGTAGAACACGTACCCCATCGCCAACATCAGCATGGTGCCGGCGAACGCGATCAGCACCGAGGCGCCGATCAGCCCGGCCATGTAGGTCCAGGTGGGCAGTGGCGTGCTCCGCCACCGCTTGAGGATGCCCTCGTCGCGGCGGATCGGCACCATGTTGCCGATGTTGCTGTAGGTGGCCGAGACGGCGGTGTAGGCGGCGAGGCCGCCGGTGTAGAACTGGCGGATCGGCCACTCGCCGCCGTCGATCGTGACCGTGTTGTCGCCGAACAACGCGTTGAACAGCACGAGCATCACGATCGGCAGGATGAGCGTGAAGAACAGCGCCACCGGCACCCGGAAGAAGTACGTGACCTGGTACCTGATCTGGCGGATCACCAGCACGAGATTGGACGGGTAGGCGTTCATGCGGATTCCTCCGCTGCGGCAGGCGGAGATGTGAGCTGCAGGTAGACGTCTTCGAGCGATGCCCGGGTCACGCTCAAGCCCAGCAGTTCGACATCGTGTTCGACCGCCCAGCCGGTGAGACGATGTACGACGCGCGTCGAGTGCTCGACGGTCGCCTCCACCAGCCGACCCGACACCCGGATGTCCGCGCCCATCACGTCGCCGAACGTGGCGATCGCATCCGACGGATCAATCCCGTCGGGCAACTGGAACCCCACGAGCGTGCCGCTGATCCCCTCGATCAGGGCGGCGGGTGTGTCCTCGGCGAGCATCCGGCCGTCGCCGAGCACGCCGACGCGGTCTGCGAGTTGCTCGGCCTCGTCGAGGTAGTGCGTCGTGAGCAACACCGTGGTGCCACCGGCACTCATCTCCTCGATCAGATCCCACGACAGGCGTCGTGCCGAGGGGTCGAACCCGGTCGTCGGTTCGTCGAGGAACAAGAGGTCGGGGGTACCGACGATGCCGAGGGCCAGGTCGACGCGACGACGCTGGCCACCGGAGAGCGACCCGACGCGCTCGTCGGCTTTGGCGTCGAGTCCCGTCAGGCTGAGCACCTCGTCCATCGAACGCCGTGACCGGTAGGCGCTGGAGTAGAGGTCGATCACCTCGCGGACGGTGAACTCGTTCTCGACCCCCGAACTCTGGAGCACGACGCCGATCCGGTCGCGGAAGTCACGGTCCGCCTTCGCCGGGTCGAAGCCGAGGACGGAGACGTCCCCCGACGTCGCCGCGCGGTGTCCCTCGAGGATCTCGACGACCGTCGACTTTCCGGCACCGTTGGGACCGAGCAGGGCGTACACCTCGCCCGCTTCGACATGGAACGACACCCCGTTCACGGCATGGTTGTCGCCGTAGTGCTTGTGCAGGTCGCGGACCTCGATCGCAGCCATCGTCCGACCGTACTCCGGTCAGCCGCCACCCGGGCGCGCCGACGAGATCGGCAGGCCGGTGTCGTTGCGGAGGTGCTCGGCGGCCGGGACGAAATAGGCCATCAACTCCCGGGCGACGTCGTCGGGAACATCCGGATCCGCACACACGGTCTCGACCGCTGCGGACATGTGGACGAGCCATCGGTCCCGTTCGAGCGGACCGACGTGGAAAGGGAGGTGCCGCATCCGCAGTCGCGGGTGGCCCCGCTCTTCCATGTAGGTCGTCGGCCCGCCCCAGTACTGGGCCAGAAACAGCGTCAGTCGGTGTCGGGCGCCCGTGAGATCGGGCTGCTCGGGATAGAGCGGGAGCAGCACCGCGTCGGTCTGCACGCCGTCGTAGAACGCGTCAACGAGGCGCTCGAAGAACGGCATGCCACCGGCCCGTGAAAACAACGAAGACGCCGTGTCAGACACGGCGTCCACGTTAGTGCCGGGAGGGGAATCGGCACATTGGGGGAATCGGGAGATCAGCTGGCGACGAACTTGCGGTACTCGACGAGTTCCTCACGCTGCATGACGAACGGGGTCGAGTCGTCGCACGGGTCGAGGATCACGAAGTCATCGGTCGCGAGCAGCACCAACACCGTCATCACGTCGTCGGTCGTGCGCACTTCGATCACGTCGCCGGCGATCAGCTTCTCCATCAGCACTGTGGTCATGGTGTTCCTCTTCGTCTCGGTCGTCGGGAGCTCGGTGCATCCTCGATCATTCTTCGGCTACAACCTCAAGAAGCTTGAGCTTGTTCCTGCAGAAGATGAACAAATCCAGACGACCCGCGTCGGGACCGGGCCGCGACCCCGATCCTCAGATCAATTCGTAATGGCGGTGCAGCTGCCGGCTCGTGATCGAATCGACGAGATGGCTCCGGTCGGCCTTCGGCGCGCTCTTCACGACGCGTTTGTCGTACGGAACGACGAACTCGCCGGCTTCGGACATGTAACCGGCCGAGATCGGCAAGAAGTGCGACGACCGCAGCAGCCCGAGGTCGACGACCGCCCACTGGGGGTCGCCGCCAGTGTCGTACACGACGTCACTGATCGTCCCGATGAGCCGGTGTGACGGGTCGACGACATCGTGGCCTCGGTAGCCGGTCGTTGGGGTGAGGTGCTCGTCGTCGTGGTGCGAATTCATCTGATGCTCCGAATCTCGCCCGCTGGATCGCTGAATGTGACGGTGACATGTCCCCCGCTGACACCAGGTTGTCACACTTTGGCCGGTCGCCGCCCTCGATTCGGGCAAATGTCATTCGAACTGCGGGTCGACCCACGTCGGGAACACATCCGGGAGCTCATCGCTCACCCGATTCGTGTACGCCGCAGGGCGCTTCTCGAGAAAACTCTCGACCCCTTCGCGTGCGTCGGCACTCGGACCGCGGAGCGCGATACCTCGCGAGTCGGCACGGTGTGCCTCCATCGGGTGGGCGGCGCCGAGCATCCGCCACAGCATCTGGCGCGTCAACGCGACCGACACCGGCGCCGAGTTCTCGGCGATGTCGGCGGCGATCGCACGCGCTGCCGACACCAGCTCATCGACCGCGTGCACGCTGCGCACGAGACCTCCCTCGAGCGCCTCCCGAGCAGGGAAGACCCTCCCGGAGTAGCACCACTCGGCCGCCTGACTGATGCCGACGAGGCGGGGAAGAAACCACGACGAACACGCTTCGGGCACGATCCCACGACGCGCGAAGACGAATCCGAACTTGGCCTGATCGCTCGCGAGCCGGATGTCCATCGGGAGCGTCATCGTCACGCCCACCCCGACGGCGGCACCATTGATCGCCCCGATCACCGGCTTCTTCGACTCGTAGATCCGCAGGCTGACCAATCCCCCACCGTCGCGCGGCACGCCGACGTCGGTCTGGACGTCGCTGCCCCCCTTGGCGAACGTGTCGCCGCCACCGCCCAGGTCGGCGCCGGCGCAGAAGCCGCGGCCCGCTCCGGTCACGATCACCGCACGCACGTCGTCGTCGGCATCGGTGCGATCGAACGCATCGATCAGCTCGTGCATCATCGTTCCGGTGAACGCGTTCAGGCGATCGGGCCGGTTCAGCGTGATCGTCGCCACGTGATCGTCGACGTCGAACAGGATCTGCGAGTACTCCATCCGAGCACCGTAGAGAACTCCACCACCGCGCCGAGATGCGGACGCTGGGGTTCCGCAAGAGTCGACTCCGCCGTTCCGTTTTCGGCATCGCCACTGCGGAGATCAACTGACTGATTCGGAATCAGATCGTTCGAGGTCAAGGAAGCATGAACCCGAACGGCCTCCCGGCCGTGAGCGGAGGGCTGACGCAGAGATCGGGCGATCTGGCCCGAATCAGCTGGACTGAGCTACACGTCGAGGAAGCGGGAGGCAGCGATCCCGGAACCGATCGCGCCCGCGACAGCACCGATGATCAGCATGTACAACATGACGGTCTTGTCGTAGCCGTTGGTGATCACGAGCGAGGCAAACCCGCTGTTCGGAGGGAAACCCTGCACCCCGCGCGTCCACTGCGAGTTCCAGACGCCGAGCCCCAGGCTTGCGAGCGCACCGCCGATCACGCCGTGCAACAACCCTTCGAGCATGAACGGGATCCGGATGAACCAGTCGGTCGCGCCAACGAGTTTCATCACCTCGATCTCTCGACGACGCGCGAAGATCGCCGTTCGGATCGTGTTCCAGATCAGGAGAACGGCGGCGAGCAGCAAGAAGCCGGACAGCAGGAACAGCCGGAATCCGAAGAACGACTGGAGTTGTTCGATCAGCGAGATCTGATCTTCGGCGAACACCACCTCGAACACGCCGGGCCCCTCCGAAAAGGCTTCCGACACCTGCCGGAGCAACTGCACGTCGGTCGCTTCCGTCGGCACGGCCTTGTACTGGGTCGGGATGTTCGATTCGTTGAGCAGGTCGCGCACGCCCGGCTCCGCGGCGAGCACGCGGTCGCGCTCGGCGATCGAGCACTCGACGTCGCAGTACGTCCACGATTCGATGAACTGGTTGTTCTGGTCGAGGCTGCTCTCGATCAGGGCACGCTGGTCGTCGGTGACGTCAGGGCGCATGAAGATGATCATTTCGACGCCGCCCTCCCACTTGGAGAGCAGGTTGTCGAAGCCCTCCTGGCTGAGCAGCGTCAGGCCGACACCGAGCAGCGAGATCGCAGCGGTGATGATCGAGGCGACGGTCAACGTCGCATTGCGACGGAAACTGTCGAAGGTCTCACGGAAGACGTAGCGAATACGAGAAAACATCAGGTCACCTCACTCGTAGACGCCGCGGGCTTGGTCACGGACGATGATGCCCCGGTCGAGTTGGATGACACGCTTACGCATCGTGTTCACGATCCGTTGGTCGTGCGTGGCCATGACGATCGTCGTCCCTGTCTTGTTGATCCGGTCGAGCAGACGCATGATGCCCTCGCCGGTGGCGGGGTCGAGGTTGCCGGTCGGCTCGTCGGCCAGCAGGATCAGCGGCCGGTTGACGAAGGCCCGTGCGATCGACACACGTTGCTGCTCGCCACCGGAGAGCTGATTCGGCAACCGCTCTTCCTTGCCGGCCAGACCGACGAGGTCGAGCACTGCCGGCACCTGCTGGCGGATCACGTGTTGTGGGCGACCGATCACCTCTTGGGCGAAGGCCACGTTCTCGAACACGTTCTTCTCGAGCAGCAGCTTGTAGTCCTGGAAGATGTTGCCGATGTTGCGGCGCAGCATCGGGATCCGGCCGCTGGGCAGGTCGACGATGTTGCGCCCGGCCACCCACACGGCGCCGCGCTCCGGGCGATCCTGGCGGTTCAGCATCCGCAAGAGCGTGCTCTTGCCGGAGCCGGACGGGCCCACGAGGAAGACGAACTCGCCTTTGGCGACGTCGAAGCTGGCGTCCTTCACGGCGACGACTTCGGTGGAATAGCTCTTGGTGACGTTTTCGAGTCTGATCATGAGGACGTTCGCCCTTGTTGGAGGGCTGGAACACCGTACCGCCGCTCGACGCCGGGATCGTGGCACCCGACCATGACGAACGCCACCTCCGAACCGTTACGTGACGGGTCTGACCCATCCCGTCACGCGTGACACGACGGGTCTGACCCGTCGTGTCACGTCATTCGTCGTTGTTGGCGCGTCGTTGCTGGAGATAGCCCTCGATGAGGAAGTCGATGTCGCCGTCGAGAACCCCTTGCACGTTGGCGGTCTCCACCTCGGTACGCAAGTCCTTGACCATCTGGTACGGCTGCATCACGTAGCTCCGGATCTGACTGCCCCAACCCACCTGCGCCTGCTTGCCCGCGATCGAATCGAGCTCGGCCTGACGATCCTCCTCCGCCTTGGCGGCGATCATCGCAGACAGCCGGTTCATCGCCCGCTCACGGTTCTGGAGTTGGCTCCGCTCCTCCTGCGAACTCGCGACCAACCCGGTCGGGTGGTGGATGAGACGCACCGCCGATGACGTCTTGTTGATGTGCTGACCACCAGCACCCGACGCACGGAACACCTGCATCTCGATGTCCGAGTCGTCGATCTCGACATCGACATCTTCCAGCAGCGGCCACACCTGGACTGCCGCAAACGATGTCTGCCGGCGGCCCTGATTGTCGAACGGGCTGATCCGCACGAGCCGGTGCGTCCCGCGCTCTGCGCTCATCAGGCCATAGGCGTAGCGGCCCGAGATGGTCACCTCGGCCGACATGATCCCGGCTTCCTGCCCTTCGGACACGCCGTTGAGGGTGATCGTGAACCCGCGGCGCTCGCACCACTTCTCGTACATCCGCAGCAGCATCTCGGAGAAGTCCTGGGCGTCGACACCGCCGTCCTTCGCGTTGATCTGGACGATGCAGTCGGCATCGTCGTGCTCACCCGTGAACAAGCTGCGGAGCTCGAGCTTGCCGAGCTGTGCGGCCACCGCCGCGATCTCGGACTCGATCTCGGGCTCCTGGCTCTCGTCGTCATCCTCACGGGCGAGTTCGTGGAGCGCCTCGATGTCGCCGACCTGCTCGGACAGCGCATCGAACGTATCGAGGTCGTCTTTCAGGTTGGCGTACTCGGTGTTGAGCTTGCGCGCGTTGTCCTGGTCGTCCCACAACGCAGGGTCGGCCACCTCGGCCTCGAGGACCGCGAACCGTTCTCGGTTCTCGGCGATCGACAGGTAGCTCTCGGCCTCGTCGAGGCGTCGTTGCACGTCGGCAATGTCGGAGGAGAAATCGCGCATCAGGGTGATCCGGGCCGGCCAGATTCAGCTCTCGCCGTGGCAGTTCTTGAACTTCTTGCCACTGCCGCACGGGCACGGAGCGTTGCGTGGCGTCTTGGAGAAATCATCCTTGACAACCGTCTGCTGCTTGGCGGTCTCGTTCGGCTTCACCGCTGCCGGCATCGCTCCCTGGCCTCCGCCAGCAGCCGCAGCCCGGAACCCGTCGGTCTCGACGTCGTCGGACGAACTCGTCGTGAGGTTGCTGACCCCCGACTCGGCGGCGTCGATCACGCCGTCCCGATTCGTGTCGGCAGGATCGGCGATCGCCGGACGACCATCGGACGACCTGGGCGCACCGGCCTGGTTCTGGACGACCTGCACATGCATGACGTACTTGACGAAGTCCTGGGCGATGCCGGTCATCATCGAACCGAACATCTCGAAGCCTTCACGCTGCCATTCGGTCAGTGGGTCCATCTGGCCCATCGCGCGAAGGTTGACGCCGGTCTGGAGGTAATCCATCTCCTCCAGGTGCTCGCGCCACCGCTGGTCGATGATCCGCAACATGACCTGCCGCTCGACCTGACGCAGCACATCCTCGCCGAGCTCGGCCTCGCGCTGCTCGTAGTGCGCCGTCGCATTCTCCATCACGAGGTTGTAGATCTCGTCGGTGTCGGCGCAGTCCTCGAGCTGCTCCTCGGTGATCGAGTTCGGCCAGTACTGCGTCAACTCCTTGGCCAGACCGTCGATGTCCCATTCGTCGTCGGCGACCGACGCACAGTGCGTCGAGATCAACGAGTCGACCGCTTCAGCCAGGTATTCCATCCCGGCGGCGCGGAGATCCTCCCCGTCGAGGATCTGGTCACGGCGCCGGTAGATGATCTTGCGCTGCTCGTTCATCACCTCGTCGTACTTGAGAACGTTCTTGCGGATCTCGGCGTTCTTCGTCTCGACGGTGGTCTGCGCGCGCTCGATGGCCTTGGTGACCATCTTCGCTTCGATGGCCTCGTCATCGGGCAGCGCCCGGCCCATCACGAAGTTGAGCGCGCCGGTGGCGAACAGGCGCATGAGATCATCTTCGAGGCTCAGGAAGAACCTCGATGCACCCGGGTCGCCCTGACGGCCGGAGCGACCGCGGAGCTGGTTGTCGATGCGACGACTGTCGTGTCGCTCCGACCCGATGACGTAGAGGCCACCGAGCGCGCGGATCTTGTCGCCCTCGGCACGGCACGCCGTCCCGTGGTACTCGAGGCGCTCGGCGTAGAGCGCTCGTGCCTTCTTGCGTTCGACCTGGAAGTCTTCGGGCATCTGCTCGAGCGGAACCGGCAGCTCGAACTCGTGAGCCAGCAGCCCTTCGTCGTAGCCCTCCTTGAGGACATCGGTGCGGGCCAGACCCTCCGGGTTGCCCCCGAGCAGGATGTCGACGCCTCGACCGGCCATGTTCGTGGCGACCGTCACCGCGCCGAGCCGACCGGCCTGCGTGACGATCTCGGCCTCGCGGGTGTGCTGCTTCGCGTTGAGCACCTCGCACGGGATCCCCCGCTGATCGAGCAATCGACCGAGCTTCTCGGACCGCCCGACGCTCGCCGTACCGACGAGGATCGGCTGCCCCTTGGCGTGACGCTCCTCGATGTCGTCGATGATCGCGTTGAACTTGGCCTCTTCGGACTTGTAGATGAGGTCGGCTTCGTCGTCGCGGATCACCGGCATGTTCGTGGGGATCGGGACCACGCCGAGCCCGTAGGTGTTCATCAACTCGGCGGCCTCGGTCGCCGCCGTTCCGGTCATCCCGGCGAGCTTGGTGTAGAGCCGGTAGTAGTTCTGCAGCGTGATCGTGGCGAGGGTCTGGTTCTCCTCCTTGATCTTCACGCCTTCCTTCGCCTCGACGGCCTGGTGAATGCCCTCCGACCAGCGGCGGCCCTCGAGGATGCGGCCGGTGAACTCGTCGACGATCTTGACCTCGCCACCCTGGACGATGTAGTCCTTGTCGCGCTGGTAGATCTCCTTGGCCTTGAGCGCCACGGTGAACTGGTGCACGAGGTTCGCCTGCACGTTGTCGTAGAGGTTCTCGACACCGAGCGCGGCTTCGACCTTCTCGATGCCCTCCTCGGTGGGCACCACGATGCGCTTGTCCTCTTCGAACTCGTAGTCGACGTCGCGCTTCAGCGAGCGGGCGATCGACGCGAACCGGTAGTAGAGCTTGGCGGCGTCGGCGACCCGGCCGGAGATGATCAGCGGCGTCCGCGCCTCGTCGATGAGAATCGAGTCGACTTCGTCGACGATGCAGAAGTTGTGGCCGCGCTGCTGGACCTTTGCTTCCTTGCTCGCCGCCATGTTGTCGCGCAAGTAGTCGAAGCCGAGTTCGTTGTTGGTGCCGTAGGTGACATCGGCGGCGTAGGCCGCACGCTTCTCGGCGGGCGAGGCACCTCGGCCCGGAAGGATCAGCCCGACGTCCATGCCCATGAACCGGTAGATCCGGCCCATCAGCTCCGACTGGTACTGGGCGAGGTAGTCGTTGACCGTGACGAGGTGAACGCCATTCTCCTCGAGCGCGTTGAGGTACACCGCGGCGGTCGAGGTGAGGGTCTTGCCCTCACCGGTCTTCATCTCGGCGACCCACCCGAAGTGCAGCGCGGCGCCACCCATCAGTTGGACGTCGAAATGACGCTGGCCGAGGACGCGGTCGGCTGCTTCGCGGACGACGGCGAACGACTCGACGAGGAGGTCGTCGATGTCGGCGCCGTTCTCGATCCGCTGGCGGAAGTCGGCGGTCTTGCCTTTCAGCTCATCGTCGCTCAACGCCTTCATCTCGCTCTCGAAGGCGTTGATCTCAGGGACGATGCCCTGCAACGCTTTGAGTTTCTTGCCTTCACCGGCGCGGAGGATGCGATCGAGGATTCCCATGCAACCGACAATGCTACCGGCGCGACGGCAACGGGACCGGGAGGAGAAGCGGGTTCACCAGGGCATCACGCTGCCGTTGCTGCGGCATGCCGGCGCAACGGCAGCACGGTCGCACTCCGGCGATCCGGCGTGGCCGCCACGGCGGCGAGACGAGCGACGGCACCACGGTCGTGGAGCGCTGCGGCGGCGGCAACCAGCGTCGAGCCGGTCGTGACGACGTCATCGACCACGAGGACCCGCACGCCGTCGAGCCCCGGCCGCGCCACGAACGTCGGCCCGGTCAGCCGTTCCATCCGCGAGCGGCCGGTCTGCGACGGCGAGCCGTCGCGGTCGAGCAGGCGGCGGCACGGGACCCCGAGCTGACGGGCGACGGCCCTCGCCAGGAACTCGCCTTGGTCGAAGCCCCGCTCGCGCCGCCGCTTGGTGCTGGTCGGAGCCCACGTGACGATGTCGATGTCGTGCTGCGCCCTGACCGCCAGCAGCCGATTCACGATGAGACCTGCGAGGTGACGGCTCACCGAACGCCGGTTGCGGTACTTCCATCCGAGCACGACGCGACGCGCCCGCCCGGTGAACGGGACGGCGGCGATGACCCCGTGACACGCATCACGCGGCGCCGGACCGAGCAGCGCGAACCGACAGGTCGTGCAGATCGGGGCCCCCGGCTTGTCGCACCCGGCACAACGTGTTTCGAAGATCATGGAGTCCAGTGAAGCAAAGGGGTACTTCAGAGTTCTCTGTGTGCCCTGAGCTGGGATGACGCGTACGCTGTCCTCGATGTCGACCACTCTCGCCGAGCGATTCGTCCCCGCCGATCGCCCGACCGAACGGATCGCCCGATGCCTGTTCGGCCTCGGACTGTTCGGCGTCGGCATCACCTTGCTCATCGACGCGGAGCTCGGCGCAGCACCGTGGGACGTCTTCCACACGGGCATCACCGAACTCACCGGCATCTCGACGGGCATCGTGATCATCATCACCGGGGTGCTGTTGATGCTGTTGTGGATCCCCCTCCACGAACAGCCCGGCCTCGGGACGGTCCTCAACGCCATCGTGATCGGCGTCGTGGTCGATCTGACGACTCCGCTGGTCGGAGACGACCACCTGCTCCTCGTGCGCGTTGCGATGATGCTCGGCGGGGTGGTCCTCATCGCGATCGGGTCCGGCTTCTACATCGGTGCCGGCCTGGGCCCTGGCCCGCGTGACGGTCTGATGACCGGCCTTGCGAAGCACACGACGCTCGGCCGATCGATCTCGATCCGTGCAGCACGGACGTTCGTTGAACTGGTCGTGCTGGCCGTCGGCATCGCACTCGGCGGTGCGGTCGGCGTCGGGACGGCGGTCTTCGCGCTCGGGATCGGACCGCTCGTGCAGGTGTTCCTCCCCCGGCTCACGATGACGGCTGCCGCGACCTCCCGCGGTACGCCTGCGAGCACGGCTGCCGACGGGACGCCCTGAGGACGACGGCAGCGGCGGAATTTTCGAGATTTGGGACCTTCGGCCCTAAGGTGACCCGACCCTGCGCCGGAATGATGGCGCCCGTCGCATTTCCGCGCCCTCAGAGGAGACCTCCTGCATGTCCGTCATCGATCAGTCGGCGCCCACCGCCGGGCAACCGACACCCCACCCCGACAACAACTCAGGCGGTCCCTTCGGCACCGCATTGTTCGCCGTCGGCGTCCTCGGCATCCTCGGGCTGATCGCCGGGCTCATCGCCCTCGCGTTCGTCGCCCTCGTCCGTGACGACAATGGTGGTGGTGGTGCGGCGGCGACGGAGCCGGTACCGCATCGAGTGCGCTCGACATCTCGCTCAGCGAGTTCGCGATCGATGGCGAGCTCAGCGCGCCGGCCGGCAACGTGACGCTGAACATCGTCAACGGTGGAGCGATCGAGCACAACCTGGCGGTCCGCGAGCTCGGCATCCAGAGCAACAACCTGATGTCACGCGCCGTCGACACGCTGGCACTGGGCGAGCTCGAGCCGGGCACGTACGAGCTCTACTGCACCATCTCCGGGCACGCCGAGTCGGGCATGAAGGCCGAGTTGGTCATCGGCGAGGCCGATTCGTTCCAGCCCGCCGACCTCGGCGGCGACCACGCCGAAATGTCACCGGAACAGATGGATCAGATGATGATCGACTCGATGAACGCCTACCTCGACCCCGAACTGTCGGCGACCGAGGGCATCGGCAACCCGATCCTCGAGCCGACGATCCTCGACGACGGCACGAAGCTCTTCGAGCTGACCGCGGCGATCACGAAGTGGGAAGTGTCGCCGGGTGAGTTCGTCGATGCCTGGACCTACAACGGCGTCGTGCCCGGCCCGCAGATCAAGGTCGACGTGGGCGACAAGGTGCAGGTCCAACTCACCAACAACACCCCGCTCGGTACCGACATCCACTGGCACGGCATCCACACCCCGAACGACCAGGACGGCGTGTCGCCGTTCACCCAGGAGCCGATTCTGAACGGTGAGACCTACACCTACGAGTTCGTCGCCGACGAGCCGGCGATCGGCATGTACCACGCCCACCTGCACAGCCAGACGTCGGTGATCAACGGCATGTTCGCCGCCTTCACCATCGGTGAGGCCCCTGTCCCGTACGGCGAGACGATCAGCGGGGTGACGATCCCCGACGAGATCGACTTCGCCGTTGACCAGCCGATGGTGCTCAACGATGCCGGCGTGATCGGCCTGACCCTCAATGGCAAGAGCTTCCCGGCGACCGAGAAGCTCGTGATGGACGAGGGCGATTGGGGCCACATCACCTACTACAACGAGGGCCTGACGGCGCACCCGATGCACCTCCACCAGTTCCCGCAGCTGGTGTACGCGAAGGACGGCATTCCGCTCGACAGCCCGTACTGGGCCGACACGATCAACGTCGCCCCCGGTGAGCGCTACTCGGTGATCTTCAACGCCAGCGACGCCGGCGCATGGGTGTACCACTGCCACATCCTCACCCACGTCGAGCGCGCCGAGGGCATGTTCGGCATGGTCATGGCGGTGATCGTCAACCCGAAACCGTGACGGCCGCTCGTCGGGCCGTCGTGATCAACGTGAGCGCAGCACTGCTCGCATTGAGTGCCTGTGGAGGCAGCGACGGCTCCGGCGAAACCGAGATGCTCCCCGACGTCGAACTCATCGGCGTCGGCGAGACGACGGTCACCACGAGTTCGTTCGTCGGTGAGCCATTGGTGATCAACTTCTGGTTCAGCACCTGCCTCCCGTGTGCGACCGAACTCGTCGACTTCGCCGAGGTCGACGAAGCCCGGGGTGACGAGGTCCGCTTCATCGGCGTCAACCCGATCGACACCCCCGAAGCGATGGTGGCGTTCGCTGGCGAGCGCGGCGTCACCTACGACCTGTTCCGCGACGAACTCGCCGAACTCCAAGCGGAACTGCGGGTGGCGCAGTTTCCCGCCACGTACTTCATCGCGTCCGACGGCGCCATCGTCGACTCGACCGGCGTGCTCGATGCAGACACGCTGAACCGCGAGATCGACGAACTCCTCGCCTCTGACGCCGACTCCCAGGAGCTCACCACATGACCCCGACCCCGTCGCGCTCCGCAACCGTGGCGGCCCGCCGCGCGCCCATCCGGTTGGTCGTGTCGATGCTCCTGCTCGGCCTCGTCGGACTGGCCGCCGCCGGGTGCGGTGGCAGTGAGGCTGCCGGTCCCGAGCAGCCGACCTACTCCTACGTCATCCCGGCGGGCACGGGCGACCGCATCGACCAGGGCGAACCGCTCGACATCCTGCCCCGCGAGCTGGTCGCGCAGCTCGACGAGACGATCATCATCGTCAACGAGGACGATCAGGCGCACCTGCTCGGCCCCTGGTTCGTCGGTCCCGGCGAGACACTGCGGCAACGGTTCACGACGCCAGGAGTGTTCGAGGACGAGTGCACGGTGCACCCCTCCGGCCAGTTCACCGTCGTCGTCCAAGCGTGATCCGGAGGCGACGCGTCGCGCTCACGTAGGTTGGCGCTGTGACGGCGTCGGCCATGTTCTTCCTCGTCCTCGCGATCGGCTGCATGCTGCTCGACTGGTGGTCGGTCGCGACACGACGGTCGACGGTCGAGAGCGCTGCGAAACCGGCGGTGATGATTGCCCTGATCGTGGTCGCGGCGCTCGGCGACGTGGATCCCGCCGCGGTACGACCGTGGATCATCGGCGGGCTCGCCTTCGGACTGCTCGGCGACATCGCGCTCCTCCCCCGGCTCGATCGCTTCGTCACCGGCCTCACCGCGTTCCTGATCGGTCATCTCGCCTACGTCGTGGCGTTCGTACTGCTGTGGTCACCCTCGGCATGGCTGGTGGTCGGCGCGCTCGGGCTCGCGTTGCTGATGGTCGGAGTCGGGCGCCCGATCGAACGGTCACTCCGGGCCAGCACGCTCCACCTGCCGGTGCTGGCCTACATCGCGGTGAGTGGCGTGGTGGTGGTGACCGGCTCCTCGACCGGGCGGGTGCTGATCGTGCTCGGAACCCTGGCGTTTGCCGCTTCCGACGCGCTGCTCGGTGCCGACCGATTCCTGCAGCCGACACGCGACCGACGGGTCTGGGTCCACGTGCTCTACCAGCTCGGTCAAGCCGGCATCGTCCTCGGTGCGATCGCGGCCTGACCCACTCCCGGACATGCCCGACAGCGCAATCGCCGCTGTTGCGCAGCTCGCGGCCTGCTCGCACCGCGTCATCACCCGGACTGCTCCGACAAGGCCCACAGCAAGCGGCACCACTTCGGTCCGACCGCAGAGGCCGCCGACGCCGACTGCGATCTGCGTGCCGCCGCCGGTTGGAAGGTGGTCTACCTCGGGTGGCACACCACGAAGACGCCGAGCGCCGTGGCCGACATCGTCGCATCGATCATCGGCACCCGACGGGGCGAAGTGTGAGCCCGGCGCCCCGAAACCTCGGTCGAGGGCTCACACTTCTGCGTCGACGGGGAACACCCCGGTCTCCCAATGACGGGTCAGTAGCGGTAGTTCTCGGGCTTGAAGGGGCCCGACGGGTTGATGTCGAGGTACTCGGCCTGCTCGTCGGTGAGCTGCGTGAGCTTCACGCCGAGCGCATCGAGGTGCAGCCGGGCGACCTTCTCGTCGAGGTGCTTCGGGAGCACGTACACCCCGAGCGGGTACTGCTCGGTGTTCTGCCAGAGCTCGATCTGGGCGAGCACCTGGTTGGTGAACGAGCACGACATCACGAAGCTCGGGTGGCCGGTGGCGCACCCGAGGTTCACGAGACGCCCCTCGGCGAGGATGATGATCTGCTTGCCGCCCTCGAAGCGCCAGACGTCGGTGCCGGGCTTCAGCTCGTCACGCGTCGCGCCCGAGCGGGCGAGGCCCGCCATGTCGATCTCGTTGTCGAAGTGGCCGATGTTGCAGACGATCGCATTGTGCTTCATCTGCGTCATGTGGTCGATCGTGATCAGGTTGAAGTTTCCCGACGCGGTGACGAAGATGTCGATGTCCTCGATGCAGTCCTCGAGCGGCATCACCTGGAGGCCCTCCATGGCAGCCTGCAGTGCGTTGATCGGGTCGATCTCGGTGACGATCACACGGGCGCCCTGGCCCTGCAACGACTGCACGCAGCCCTTGCCGACATCGCCGTAGCCGAGGACCAGCGCGGTCTTGCCACCGATCATCACGTCGGTCGCACGCGAGATCGAGTCGACGAGGCTGTGGCGACAGCCGTACAGGTTGTCGAACTTCGACTTCGTGACCGAGTCGTTGACGTTGATGGCGGGGAACATCAGCTCGCCGTCCTCCATCATCTTGTAGAGGCGATGCACACCCGTCGTGGTCTCTTCGGTGACGCCCTTGATGTGGCTCGCCATACGCGTCCACTTGCCGGGGTCGGACTTGAGGGTCCGCTGCAGCAGCCCGAGGACGATCGCGAACTCCGCGCTCGACGCTTCCGTCGGGTCGGGCACCTCGCCCGCCTTTTCGAACTCCACACCCTTGTGCAGCAACATCGTGGCGTCGCCGCCGTCGTCGAGGATCATGTTGGGGCCGTCGTAGCTCGTGCCGTCGGGGGCGTCGGGCCACGTCATCATCTGGTCGGTGCACCACCAGTACTCCTCGAGGGTCTCACCCTTCCAGGCGAACACCGGGACGCCGTCGGGCTCCTCGACGGTTCCGTTCGGGCCGACGACGACGGCAGCCGCCGCGTGGTCCTGCGTGGAGAAGATGTTGCAGCTCGCCCAGCGCACCTCGGCGCCGAGCGTGGTGAGCGTCTCGATCAGCACGGCGGTCTGAATCGTCATGTGCAGCGACCCGGAGATACGCGCGCCCGAGAGCGGCTTCGAGTCGCCGTACTCCTTGCGCAGCGCCATCAGGCCGGGCATCTCGTGTTCGGCGAGGAGCATCTCCTTGCGGCCGAACGAGGCCATCGACAGGTCGGCGACGCGCCAGTCCTTACGGGCGGCGAATGTCGACCCTGTGGCAGACGTGGTCGTGGATTCGGACATGGTGAAACCTCCGGTGGTTCGCGAGTGATTGCGGAAAGCGAACCGGGCCGGGATCATCAGATCCGAGCAGAACAGCCCAGCAATGGATCATGCTACCGGCGCGGGCCGCGCAAGCGCGGACGCCGGAGGGACCGACGGCGGACGGGTCGAGACCCGCTCAGTCGAGGATGACGGCGTAGACGTCGAGGATGTAGTGCGTGCGTCCGTTCGAGTTGTACGCCGAGACCATGTTGTCGTCGCCGTCCTTCGAGCCGTACGTGACGACCGCCGCGTTCGCCACGGACCCGCCCTCGTCGAAGTTGAGGTTCGAGTTGCCGGGCTCCGTCGGGAAGGCGCCGTCGGTCGCCGGGTTCATCGTCATGAAGCTCTTGACCGGCTCGGAGGCGTACAACCGCTCCAATCCAACGGCGGTCAGGTTGCCGAACAGGCCCGACTGGGCACCGACGGCGACGTCGTTGAGCCGGACCGAGTTGGCGAACGCATCGAAGCTCCAGTCCTCCCAGGAGGAGAATCCGAGGCGGGCTCCGCCGAACTCGGACTCACGCGTGTCGAACGAGCGGAACGGCGCCTCGAGCGGAACGATTCGCCCGGTTCGGGAGTCGTCGGCGCCACCCTCTTCGAGGTAGGCAACGACGTCGACCGCGACGTGGATCTTCCCGCTGTTGTTGTAGATGAAGATGCTGCCGTCGTCGTTCAGCGGGACGATGGCGAGGTTCGCCTTGGTGATCCCGGGCTGGTAGTTGCCGTTGGAGGTCTGCGAACCGCTCGTCACCTTCTGCGGCGTCGCTGCGAGGTAGGTCCGGGTGTTGCCCGCACGGTTGTTGATGCCGGTCATGTTGACGACCACGGCCGACACGTTGGCGTTGTCGGGAACGGGGCCGGCACCGAGCACGGGCACTTCGATCGATTGGCCGGCACCCAGCGTGGCTCCGCTCGTCGGGCCGCCCGCGTCGCGGGTGTCGACCAGGCGACCAGGGGTGACGGTCACCATCCGGGCACCGTCTTCCACCAGTGCGTCGTCGGTACCGACGAACGACGAGGTGGCGACGAAGCCGAACACATCGACGATGACGCGTGCCGATCCGGCGACCCTCGAGTCGAGGTCGATCGTGATCGCACCCTCGGTCCCGACGCCGATGATCCCGAAGTTCGGCACCGTGTGGCCGGCATACTGGTAGTTGATCAACGAGGTCGGCGACGTCGTGCCGGGCACGTAGTCGGACGGGCTGACCGAGGCGAATCCACGGCCCGGGGCGTCGGCGATCGTGACGTTCACCGCCACCGCGAGCACATTCTCGTCGGGCACACCGGCGAGTCCCACGACGGGGACGTCGACCGACCCGCTGGCATCGATCCGACCGCCGGGGGCGGCATCGGTGCTGTCGTAGATGCGGGCGGGGGCGACCGGGAAGTACTCGCCGCCTGCGCCGAGGGAAGCAGCAACCTGCGCCGACGCGGTCGGCGCGGTCGGGACGACTCCGAGGGCCGTCACGCCCAGGAGCAGGACGGCGCCTCGTCGGAACATCGTTGTCGAGATCATCGTGTCCAATCGTAACTCGTTCGTAATAGAGGAAGTGGTCGGACGTCGAAAAAGTTCTCCGCGACGCGTGACCCACATCCGGTCTCCCTGGTCTGTATCGGCCGCCCCATACGACGACTTGAGACCCGAATCGTCAGGATTCGGTGAATGTCGCCTCGATACCCTCCGCCTCGATACGCCCCATGATCCGCTCGTGCTCGCCGGCATCGACGGTGGTCGCCTCATCGACGAGCATCACCGGAATGCCGTCACGCACTGCGTACGCGCGGGTGAGACGCGGGTTGTAGAGCGTGTCTTCCGACTCGAGGTAGTACAGCGGCCCCTTGTCCTCCGGGCAGGCGAGGATGGCGAGCAGATCTGCAGAGAGAGACATCAGGGATCCTTCGAACGATGGGAATGGGGTCGGGCGGGATGGAGTCAGATGGTGATCAGCGCGAGCAACTCGGCAACACGATCATCGCATGCGTCGCGGTCGGCCGCCTCGAGGTTGAGGCGCAACAGGGGTTCGGTGTTCGATGGACGCAGGTTGAACCACCAGTCGCCGCAGTCGACGGTGAGCCCGTCGAGGTGGTCCTGCGGGTGGTCGGCGAACTCGCCGCTGATCCTGTCGATCACGGCGGCCGCGTCGTCGACCTTGGTGTTGATCTCGCCGCTCGAGGAATACCGCTCGTAGGGCTCGCGCAGCGTGGACAACGGCTGGCCCGATCGACCGATCTCGGCCATCACCATCAGCGATGCGATCAGCCCACTGTCGGCGTTGAAGTTGCGGGCGAAGTAGTAGTGAGCAGAATGCTCACCGCCGAACACTGCGCCCGTGTCGGCCATCACCTGCTTGATGTACGAGTGCCCGACCCGGGTGCGGACCGGCGTGCCGCCGTGTTCGGTGACCACTTCGGGCACCGTGCGCGAACAGATCAGATTGTGCAGCACGGTTGCTCCCGGATGCTGGCGCAGCATCGCCACGGCGAGCAGGGCGGTGGTGGTCGAGCCGCTCAGGCCGACACCCTTCTCGTCGACCACGAACACGCGGTCGGCATCGCCGTCGAATGCGAGACCGAGGTCGAACCCGCCGGAGATGACCCGCGCTCGCAGATCACGTTGGTTCGCCGGCTGGAGCGGGTCGGCAGGGTGGTTCGGGAACGTGCCGTCCAGTTCGGGGTACATGATCTCGAACTCGACGTGCTCGAGCCGTTCCAGCACGGCGGGGACCACGAGGCCGCCCATCCCGTTCGCAGTGTCGGCAACGACCTTCATCGGGCCGATGTCGGCGACGTCGACGAAGGTGAGCACATGCTCGACGAACTCGTCGAGCAGCGACATCTCGGTGCGTGTTCCGGTGCCGGTCACGGACTCCGGCACCGCAGGCGGTGTGCCGTCGAGCACGAGTTGGGCCGTCGCCTTGATGTCGGCGAGGCCGGAATCGGCCCCGACCGGACGGGCTCCCGACATGCAGAGCTTGACGCCGTTGTACCCGGCGGGATTGTGCGATGCGGTGAACATCGCTCCGGGGATGTCGAGCCGACCCGACGCGAAGTACATCAAGTCGGTCGATGCGAGCCCGATGTCGACCACGTCGACGCCGTACTGGAGCAGGCCGCCCGTGAAGGCCTCGACCAGGCCGGGACCCGAAGGGCGCATGTCGCGTGCCAGCACGACCCGATCCACATTCTGCGAGCGGACGAAGGTGGCGAAGCCGACACCGAGGGCGTGCGCGACGTCAGCATTGAGCTCGTCGTGCACGGTTCCGCGGATGTCGTACGCCTTGACGATCTGGTCGAGGACTGACATGACGATGCGCAACGCTACCGGCGACTCGCGACAGCCCGGTGACGACAAAATGACGTCACTCGGACTGTCACCCGTTCTGACGACGGTCAGAATCGTCCGAATCGTCCGACTCGTCGGCCGCGAAGGCGTCAGGCAACGTCTCGTCGGCGACGCTGTCATCGAGCAGCATCGACCCCTGAGCGGGGGTTGGATCGATGACCTCGCCGTAGACGCGCGCCGCGGGTCGCTGCCCGCCAGCCGCCTCGGCCGTCACCTCGCCGTGATCGACGACGCCGGGATCCGGTGGGCGGATCAGCCCGCCGTCGGGGTCAGGGTCGCCCGACACCGAGTCGCCGAGGCGTTCGTCATCACCGCGGCGACCGCGGCTGCGGGCGATGCCGAACGCCGGCCGGACGTCGGCGTGTTCGACGTCACCGAGGCGCCGCCACAGGAAACACAGGGCGATGCCGACGGCGGTGAGCAGGTAGAAGAACCAGTCGAGCGTCGAGCGGGAGTCGTAGGAGAGCGTCACGTCGTTGCTGGTCGGGACGACGATCATGTGGTTGGCACCGGCCCGATACGGCCCGTCGGCGCCTTCGACCTTCCAGTTCGGGAAGTAGCTCACCTTGACGATGACCGGCACGCCGACCTGGTCGACGCTGAACTCGACCGACTGCTGACGAATCTCGACATCACTGACCGTCACCGCGGGAAGTGGCGTGGGCGTCAGACCACCGTCGGGCGCGACGTAGTCGACCTTGCGAAGCTGGTCGTCGAACGGCTCGATGCGCTGGTCGTCGACGATCGAGGCCGTCACGCGCTGCCACTCGGCGGGACCCTCGTCGACCGGGATCGCCGGCCACGTGTCACGGTTCTGGAACCAGCTCGTGCCGAGTTCGAGATTGCGTTCCCGGTCATCGCCGGGTTTGTACCAATCGTCGACGGCCTGGTCGACTACGACGGGCTCGACGGTGAGCGGCTCGACGATGTTCGACCCCTGCACTTCGTAGATCTCCCACGTACCCGAGAGCCCGACGAATTCGAGGCCCTCCGTCGTCGCCGCCTCGGCCTTCGCCGCGTCGGTGCGCACCATCAGGTAGCGGACTCCGAGGTCGCGCATGTGCCGCGTCCCGAGTTCGGCGTCGTTGTTCGTGTAGCGGAGCTGACGAACCGGATTCGAGGCGCTCTCGGACACCGCCGCGGCGGTGATGAAGTGATAATTCGTCGAGGCCGTCGCTTCGAAGAACAGGCCCTCCATCGAGCCGATGCATCCGTCGGTCCAGTGCGGGAGCAGCATCAGCGACATCGTGGTGCCGTACTCGCTGTTGGCCGAGTTGTTCTCCCACAGGGCACGTCCGCAGCCACGCTCCTGGCCGAGGCCGTCCATCGTGGTGATGAGGTCGTGATAGGCGGGGTAGGCCGGTCGGCCCTCGTAGCCGAGCCAGTTGTAGCGGGTCCATCCGTCGGCAACGGCGCGGCCACTCTCCGCTCCCTTGCGGAGCGGACCCCATGCGTAGACCGAGGTCTCGCCTTCGGTCACGCGACCGTCGAACGGGAGCACCTCGTACATCCAGCCGAACACCAGCAGGATCGACAGGCCGACCACGGCGAACGCACCGGCGCCCTCGTAGGCATCGAGTGTGCGGTCGGCCCGGCGCTGCCGAGCGGCGTTGATCGCCCACGTGATCACCTCGAGTGCTCCGACCACCATCAACAGATAGCGGGCGAGGTAGAAGAACGGCAGCAGCCGCGGGTTCCAGAGCAGCCCGATCACCGGCAGGCTCTCGCGGGTGTTCCAGACGAGCACCGCGAAGACGATGCCGATCAGCCCCAACGCGGTGCCGGTCAGATGCCGACGCATGACGAACGCGACGAATCCGATGACGGCGAGCGCGGTCACCACGATGTCGAGCGCAGGTGTCAACGGGAAGTACATGTCCCAGAAGGAGTCGGTCGAACTGTTCGGCCGGAACCCGTACTTCATGTCGGTCATGAACTCGTGGCCGAACAGGAACGGCCCGACCCACCAGGCCGACAACAGAATCGTCGTGATCCCCGCCGTGACGGCGTAGACGATGCGTGTCTTGTCGATCCACACGAGACAGATGATCGCCGCGGCCACCGCGACGAAGATCAGGACGATGCCGTGCGAGACACACGCGAGGGAGAGCACCACGGCTGTCCACACGCGGTACTTCCCGGTGCGCAGTCCGTTGGCCAGCAGACCCAGCCCGAGCACGGCGAGCGTGAGCGCAATGGAGAACGAGTACTCACCCGCCATCGTCGACTTCACGTTGCCGCCGTAGATCTCGAAACTCTCGTCGAGCAGGAAGCACAGCCCGGCGAACGCGAACAGCTCCGGGATCGGGTGGCGGAATGCAGCGAGTCGCCCGAACGCCCAGCAGGCGGCCGGAAACGTGACGAGGCCCGAGAGTGCGACGATCTTGAACGCCACGCCGTACGGGAGGACCACGTCGAGCGCCACGATCGCGAGCGCCGGGATCACCATGTAGAAGCGGTACAGCGGGAGTCCGCCGTACCAGTCCATCGTCCACCCCTGGATTTGTCCGTTGGGGAGCAGGTGGTCACGCAGGAACGCCGGCGCCCACACATGGGCACCCATGTCACCACCGGTCGGCGTGGTCTGGTCGAAGATCAGGTCCTGGGCGCCGAACCCGGGGAGCGGGGTGAAGTGGACGATTCGCATCACGATGACCGTCGTGACGGTCAACGCCGTGCTCGTGACCAGGAGTCGCACGATCCGCGCATTGGACCAGGGTGCGTTCCACCATGCGATCGGCCGCCGAAAGACTCGCCCGACGACGCGGTCGCCGAGTGGCGCCTGCAGTGTCGTGCGATCCGATTCGTCGACGTCGAGATCGCCCGTCGGCTCCGATGCCTCGTCGACGCCGTCGGTCTCGACGTCGATCAACGTGTCGCCGACGACTGGTGCGGCCTCGCCACGGGGCGAGTCGGAGTCGGCCTGGCCGAAGCGCTCGTCGAACCACGCCACGAAGTCATCGGGCTCTCCCTGTGGTTCGTCGGTCGAGCCGCCGGAAGCGCGGCGGTCGTCACTCACGGTCGGCTCCCATCACAGTTCGGCCATTCTGACAAATCCGTCGCCACGATCCCGGTCAACACTCGAAAATGACCGTGCCACGTCACCGTGACACTCACAGTGCCATGACCAATCCCGCCGCGTTGAACGCGACGTGCGCGACCACTGCCATCCCGATCCGACCGGTACGCCACGCGCAGACCCCGAACACGAGCCCGGCGACGAACAAGCCCGGATACTCCACCGGACGGAAGTGGACGAGCGAGAACAGCGCTGCGACGCCGATGACGACCGGCAGTGCGGGGAGCCGATCGAGCAACGGCCGCTGCAGGAGGCCCCGGTAGACGATCTCCTCGACGACCGGGGCACCGACCACCACCAGGACGAACAGCGCGACGATCAAGCCACCGTCGGCTCGATCGATCAGGTCGTTCGCCGTCTCGGTGAGCGCGTCGTCGTCGAACACGTCAGGCCACAGCGCGCGCAGCGGGAAGTACAGCGCGGGCACGATCAGCAGTTGCGTGGCAATACCGATCGGAACACCGAGCGCATCGATCGGCCGTGCCGTGAGCGCAAAATCGGACCGGACGTCGCCGGTACCGAGTCGCTGCGACGTGACCCAGGTGCCGCCGAGGAAGACCGACCACCCCACGAGCAGCGAGACGGCGAGCAACGGGATCGACGTGTCCTCGTCGGGATTGCCTCCGACGGCGAGGACGAGCGAGGACGCGAGCGCCGCTGCGACCCAGGTTCCGACGAAGGCGGCGATCGTGCTGGTCGGGTCCGAGAATCGTCCCGCGGGGGTGCCGGCTCCACCGGTACGCATGGACACGGCGACCGACGCTATCGGCGGACCCGAACGGGACCCGGCCGACTCAGACGGCGATCAGGGAGCCGCGCCGGGCGCCACGACGATCGTCGAGGTGCCAACCGCGTGGAACGGACAGCCGTTCGGCGTGACGGTCGCACATGTCGTACATGTGCGGCTCACGCTCAGGCGAGAGGTGGTCGATCCACACGTGGGATTGCCCGTAGTGGTAGCTGAGGGTGATCGCTGCGGCATCTGAGCAGCCGGTGCGCGAACACTGTCGTTCGGCAATGCTCGGACGCTCCATCTGCGTCGAGATGTCGGGCGCAGGCCAGTTGGTGCTGCGGTGGATCACGATGCCTCCAGGCTCTGACTCGTCGGTCGAGGGACGAGCCAGTTCGGCGGTCTCGTCACCGGGGAACGCCGCCGCCGTGTTGGCGATTTCGCGCGCGATGCGATCGAACAGCGTGTTCTGCGCTGTCTCGCCACGCTGGTCCGGTGTGTGCTCAGGCCCAACTCCCATCGGGAAAACCGTAAACGAACGCACGCGCGCCGTGGTGGATGGTGGCAACGCACGCTGCGGCGACGGTGCGATCGCGCCCTGAAAAGCAGGTGCCGCACCGGTGGCAGCCTGCGTATTCCCGGCGAGACAGTGTCAATTTCCACACTCGTTCGTGCGCGATCGACCCAGCAGGGCTTGCCACGAGTCGTATCATGGCTTCATGTCCAACCTTCCTCCTCCCCCGCCACCCCCGCCTCCGGGCGCGGGTCGGGGTCAGCGCCGGGCGCCGAAGCCCGAGCGCCCCACTCCGAAGAACAAGTTCGAGCACGAGAGTTCCGGACCGGGTGACGCCGGTGACGCGAAGCCCGGCTTTCCGCGGTGGGGCTGGTGGATCATCGGTCTCGTAGCACTCGGGGCACTCCTGGTCCCCAGCCTGTGGCCGAGCAACGACGGCACCGATCTCACCTACACCGAGTTCATCGCCGAAGTCGAAGACGGCAACATCGAGACCGCCCTGATCAACACCGGGTCCGGCAAGATCTCCGGCGAGTACACCGACGGTGAGCGGTACAACACATCCGGAGGCGGCGAGCGCGGCCTCTCCGAAGCCGACGAGGCGCTGCTGCGTGACCAGGGTGTCGATCTCGAGTTCAAGCCACCGAGCAACAACTTCATGCTCAATCTGCTCGGCTTCATGCTGCCGATCTTCTTGATCATCGGGTTCCTCGTCTGGATGCAGCGCAGAGCAGCTGGCCAGATGGGCGGCGTGATGTCGATCGGGAAGAGCAAGGCGAAGGCCTACACGACCGACAAGCCATCGACCACGTTCGACGACATCGCCGGCTACGAAGGCGTCAAGCAGGAGATCGCCGAAGTCGTCGACTTCCTCCGCTACCCCGAGCGGTTCCGCGAGATCGGCGCCCGGGTCCCGAAGGGAATGCTGCTCGTCGGTCCTCCCGGCACCGGCAAGACCCTGTTCGCCCGCGCCGTGGCCGGCGAGGCCGGGGTCGGCTTCTTGTCCGTGACCGGCTCGGACTTCATGGAGATGTTCGTCGGCGTCGGCGCGAGCCGCGTCCGTGACCTGTTCCAGCAGGCCCGCCGGATGGGCCGAGCGATCATCTTCATCGACGAGATCGACTCGATCGGCCGTAAGCGTGGCGCCGGCCTCGGTGGCGGCCACGACGAGCGTGAGCAGACCCTCAACCAGATGCTCGCCGAGATGGACGGCTTCGAGACCTCCGAGGGCATCGTCATCATGGCGGCGACCAACCGTCCCGACATCCTCGACCCCGCGCTGCTTCGCCCCGGTCGCTTCGACCGCCAGATCGTCGTACCCCTCCCCGAAGCCACCGAACGCAAGGCAATCCTCGAAGTCCACAGCCGCGACAAGCGCATCGGCGCCGACGTCGACATGGACACCATGGCCAAGGCGACCGTCGGCATGGCCGGCGCCGACCTCGCCAACCTCGTCAACGAGGCAGCGCTGGTCGCCGTTCGTCGCGGGTCGAAGGAGATCGAGCGGATCGACTTCGAGAACGCCCGCGACCGAGTGGTGCTCGGCGCCCAACGCGAGTCGGTCATCATGACCGCGGAGGAGAAGAAGGCCACGGCGTACCACGAGGGTGGCCATGCCCTGCTGGCGACGGTGTTGCCGAACGGCGACCCGTTGCACAAGGTGACGATCCTCCCCCGTGGCATGGCCCTCGGCGTCACGTGGTCACTCCCGCAGGAACGGCACACCTACTCGAAGGAGTACTTCGAGGACACGATCTGCAAGGCGATGGGCGGCCGCGTGGCCGAGATCGTCGTGTTCGGACATCTCAACTCGGGTGCCGCCAACGACCTCGAGCAGGCCACCGGCATCGCCCGGCGCATGGTCCGAGAATGGGGCATGTCCGACCGTGTCGGACCGCAAGCATGGAGCGGCCAGCAGGCCACGTTCCTCGGCGACGACCTGATGAGCACCGGACGGGAGTACTCCGAAGACACGGCACGGCTCCTCGACGAAGAGATCTCCAAGCTGCTGACTGCTCAGGAGCAGCGGGCGAAGGACGTCCTCACACGGCATCGTCGGGGCCTCGAACTGATCGCCGAGGCGTTGCTCGAGCAAGAAACGATCGACGGACCCTCCGTCGCCCGGCTCATTCAGCAGGGCATGATCGAGTCGGGCGAGAGCGCCCCGACCCTCGACGACATCGTCCTGCGCTGACCCGGCCGCCGTCACGGTGGGCGAAGGTCGGCCGGGCTCAGGCTCCGTGGTGGTCGCAATCACCAGGAGCCGAACCGGGGTCGCGGACCTCGGCCATCGCCGCCCAGAGATCGGTCGCCGTCATCGGCCCGAGAAAGCTGCGACGGGTGACGCCGTCGGCGTCGGCGATCACGAGCGTCGGTACGGCATCGATTCGGTAGCGGGCGTGGAGCTCGCGGTCCGACGAGAACTCGATGTTCGCAACCGCGACGTCGTCGCTCTCGAGTACCACTGCCTTGGTGGCGACCTCGGTGCACTTGTCGCACGTGGTGGACGTGAAGACCGCGACGAGCCAGGGCGCTTCCGGGCGCACGAAGTCGGCACGGTCGAGTTGCTCGGGGACGTTGTATCGGCGCTGCGTCGGCGCATCGGGAACCCGACGCCGCTGGATCACGGAGGCGACCACGACGGCAACGACAACGATGGCGAGCGCGATCAGAACCCTGGACACGGCACCGAGGCTAACGACCGGCGTCGCCGCCTCAGCCCGAGACAGGGAGGAGCCACGACCCGGATCGGCCGGGGAGATCGTTGTTTCGTGGAAGCAGTCGTTCGATGAACACCCGACTCGTCGAGGTGATGATCAGTTCCCGCCCGAACACGTCGGGGTCGACGAGGTCGATCGTGATGATCGAGCCGCTGGGAAGCGCCACGTCGCTCAGCGACGGCACCACCGAGGGACCATCGGGCCCGACCACCGACACGGTGACCGTCGCCTCGACCTGGTCGATGTTGTACACGACCAGCGCCTGCTCGGTCGCCTCGGTCGGCCCCACGCCCATCCGCCACGTGTTGGCCACGAAGCCGTCGGGGCGGGGCGGGGCACCCATGACGACCGATGTGGCGATCGACCCGTCGGCTGGTCGGGTCAACACGCGGTCGACGACGATCGATGGCTGCGCCAGTGTCGAGAACACGGTGGCGTGACGGCCGTCGGGGAGATCGCGCGTCGGCTCTGCGAGGTCGACGAAGCCGTCGTCTGCCGGCGTCGTGTCGGCCACCTCGTCGCCGCCGGTCCCGGAGTCGCCGCCGCTCGCGGTCGCACGCTGACCGGTCGGATCGAAGACCACCACGCGGAGCGGGGGGACGATGATCGGATCACCCTCGTTGACCGCCGACGCCGACAACGGCAGCCCGCCGAAGAACACGGTGACCTCGACGTCCTCGTCGGTCGGATTGTAGATCGAGTACGTCTCGTCGATGCCCTCGCCGACTTCGCCGTCGGCGAACCACCACTGGTCACGCAACTCCGGTGCACCCAGTGACACGTCGTACCCGAAGCGACCACCGCCGCGGTATTCCTGCGCACGGCCGACGATCAGACGCCCGGCGGTCGCCTCGACCGTGACGGCGATGATCGGTTCGTCCCGCGCGCCGAGTTCGGCGATCGGAATCGTCTGGACCGACCGCGGGGGGACGATGAACCCGCGGAAGCGGTCGGGCTCCGACTGCCGGTTCTGCGTCGAGAAGCGGAGATCGGCGACGACCGACTCGTCGAACGGGTTGGTGAGGACGAGCGTCTCGATGCTGTTCTCGAGGGTGTAGCCGTCGGCCACGTACCAGGTCGGCGAGGTGTCGTTCGAGCAGGCGGCGACCGAGTCACCCAGCGGGTGACGTGCAACCTGTTCGACGAAGCCGGTCCCGCCCTCGACTTCGACGATCACACTCGCGAACGAGGCATCCGAGACTGCGTCGACATCGATCCGGGTCTGCGACCACGATCCGACCGTGAACTGCTCGTCGGCGATGACACCCTCCTCGGTGAGGATCTGGTACCGACCCACGACCTGGGCGGCCTCGCCGTTCGAGACCACGACCTCGCCGCCGACGCCCTCGCCGCCGTCGGTCGGGACGCCAGGGCAGTACCAACTCCCCGTCAGACTCCCCGAGGCGCCAACGGCCGGCATCCAGGTCCCACCGGTCGCCGCGAAGAACGGCACCTGACGTTCGGGCACGTCACGACCCACGACCACGAGCCCAATGAGACCAAGCAGCACGAGCACGAGAGCCGGCACACTGCGGCGGCTCATCGATCGTCCTCCGGGTCGGAGGCGTCGGCGGGACCATCGGCCACCGCGATCGGGTTGTCGACATCGTCGGGAATCAGATCGTCGACCCACGGGTGCTCGTCGATCGGATCGCTCAACGATGCATCGGGCGAGCCGGCCGACTCGTCCACCTCGGCGAATTCGTCGAGCTGGGCATTCTCGGCCGAGTGCACGCGTGCGACCTGGCCAGTCAGGTCGAGACCGGGGTCGAGCCCCATCGATGCGACGCCCTCCTCGATCGACGCGTCGTCGAAGGTGATCAGGGCCCCATCGGAGACGAGCGAGCCGCGCCGCCGGGCGAGCGGAACGCTCACCCTGGTCGCTGCGAACAGCGCCACCACCCACAGGAGTACCTGGAGCACGAGGGCGAACGTGCGCGTGCCCGGCGTCGAATACGAGAGCGTCGCCACCCCATCGGTCTCGACGTCGAAGGCCGTCGTCACACCGAACGCCCGACGCGGCTCGATGCCGACCCCGTCGACCTCGAGCCGCCAGTTCTCGTCATACGGCACCGCCAGGTGTACGACACCCGCTGTGACCTGGGAACTCGACTCGGTAACGGCATCGGTCCCGGAGAAGATCGGGGTCACCTGGGTCAGATCGGATCGCACCAGCGCAGCATCCCCGGCGGTGCGGCTGGCCTCGGCGGTCGCCCCGGTCAGCAGCGAATAGGTCGGTAGCCACGAGGTGTTCTCGAAGAAGTAGAACGTGGGGATCGAGACGGTCGAGGCGATGTCGAGCTGCTCGTCGAGGGCAGGGACGAGCCCGGTGGGCAGTTCCATCGGGTCGGTGGTCGTCGAGTTCACACCGTCGAACTCCGGCACCACGATGTATCGGATGGCGAGAGGAGCGAGCAGACGCCCCGCACGTTGGGTCGACCCGCTCGCAATCTGGTCGAGGGCGCCGATGATCGTCGCATCGCTGCGATCGGTCGGAACCCATTGATTCGCGATGTCGAGATCGTCGTCACTCATCACCGCGAACGAGAGTCCGTCTCGATACTCGGTGGCCGGAATCGGGAGCAGCCTGGCGTCACCGATCAGCAGCACGTTGTAGTCGCCCGGTCCGTCCTCCGGAACCGACGGGAGTTGCGCCTCGACGAGCCCCGCAAGCGGACTCGACGGTGTATTCCAGTCGCCGGGCGCGACCGCCAATACCCCCGGCACGACTCCGACCACCACGGCAAGGCTTGCGGCCAACCCGAGCGGTTGACGCCAGCCGAACGAACCATCGCGTACGTCGAGATCGAACGCCGCCAACGCGGCGGCTGACGAGATGGCGAGCCCGACGGCGACCGGAACCAGCAACAGACCAGCCTCGGGTACGGGGAACGGAAGGCGGCCCTGATCACCGAACACGGCCAGGGCGCCGAAGCCCACCACCAGCACGCCCGCCCGGACCGCCCAGGTCAGCCGCCATGCGCGGGCGAGCAACAGCGCCGCCACCACGGGGAGATACAGCGCGAGGGAGAGCGCCACGAAATCGGTCGAGCCGATCTCGAACGAGGCCAACGCCCGAAGGCCACGACCGGGATCTCCGATCGGAGGCGGACCGACGAGCGCATCCCAGCTCCACGATGTCAGCCAGGGCAGGTTCAGCAGGGCGGCGATCACCGTGCCGACGACGGTCACCCCGAGGTACCGGGCCGCCGTGCGCCACGGTGCTAGAGCAAGCACGGTGCCGACCGCCATCAAGACGCCGACCAGCACGCTGATCACCATCACCACCGGCTCGAAGGCTGTGGCGAGGGCGACCACGATGCCGAACTGCATCGTTCGGCGGAGTCGCTCCGGCCACGACAGCGTCACCAATCCGTCGACGAGGTCCGTCTGGACCGAACGCGGATCCGCCGTTTCGACACCGACGGCGCGGCGCAGCGTGTGGACCACCCAGGGAACGGCGGCGTAGGCGATCAACACGTCGAGCGACCCGGTGCCAAAGGCCCCGCTGACCAGCGGTGACGCGGCGTAGACGGCCAGCGCACCGATGCGGGCACGGGTGGAGGGAAACACGGTGGCGAGCTTCCACAGCCCGATCAGGCCGACCACGACCAGGCCGACGATGAACAGCGTGTGCAACAGCCCCATCCGGAACAGCGTCGTGACCGAGAGCAACGAGATCGTCGCCATCCCGGTCGGATTCGACGATGTCGCACCCGTTCCGGTTGGATTCCATCCGCTCGCGTATCGCTGGAGCAGGTCGCCTGGGCTGTCGGGGAACGAGAAGAACTCACCCACCGCCGGCACGCCGCCGGCGAAGAAGCTCCGGCTCCCGATCGCAACGAACACCAGCACGGTGATCCAGGCGATCGCTGGAGCGGTCGTGTTCTCCTTCCACCGTCGCACGTTTGCACCGGAATCGACGTACGTCGTGGTGTCACGCGTCCGGAGGTAGGAGCTCAGCCGTGCGCTCCCGCGCTCTTGCAGGCCGAGTACTTCGCGTTCGGGCACGCGGCGAACCGGCGCGATCGCTCGCCGTCGGGCCACGATCGACGGCAGACGCGGAACCAAACCGACGAGCGCGCTGAGCGATGCGAATCCCTGCTTGAACCGACCGGTGAACATCCCGACGACGAGCTCGGCGAACGTCAGGACAACGAGCTCGAGGATCCGACCCGGTAGCCGGGCCGCACCGGTCATCGTGGCGACGGTGCGCAGCCGGTGGCGGGCAGCCAGCCGGACGCCGTTCAGATCTGGCCGACGTTCGGCGAGCCGGCCGCGATGCCGGACGCGGGCACTCGGCGCCACCACCACTCGCGCCCCGCTGTGGTGGACGCGCCAGCAGAACTCGGCGTCCTCGCCGTACAGGTCGATCGAGTCGTCGAACCCGCCGAGCTCGCGGAACAGGTCGGCGCGCACCAGCAGGCATGCCGTGGGCAGGACGAAGACATCGCGCACGCCGTCGTGCTGCTCCTGATCGACTTCACCCTCCTCGATCGGCTGGTCGATCACGCCGAAGCGGTCGAGTCCGAGCCCAACGCTGCGGAGCACGCGGGGATCGTCCCATTCGACGATCTTTGGTCCAACGACCCCGGCATTCGAGCGGTACAGCTCCTCGACCATCAGTCGTACAGCAGTCGGATCCGGCGCGACGTCATCGTGACAGAACAGGAAGAATCCGTTCTGACCCTCGACGAGTCGACTCACCTCGTTCGCGGCACCTGCAAATCCGGGGTTCGCGCCGAGGGACCGAACGAACGCGTTCGACATCCGGACCTTGATCGCCGCCTCGATCGTGTCGTGCGGAACATCGGGTGTTCCGTCACCGACGAGGAACAAGAACCGCAGGTTCGGGTAGTCCTGCGCCGCAAGCGCATCGAGCGTCTCCTCGAACCAGTCTCCCGGTTCGTGAACGACAACGACGGCGACGACCGGCGGTGCACTGTGATTCTCCGATTCCACGACGTGCCGAGGCTAGCGGTGCGTCCGGCTCCGATCGGGTCACTCATCGAACCGATCGACGTCGCCTCGGTCACCCCGTCGACACCCCCGACGCGCCGAGGTGCCCACGAAGTGGACGGTCCGGATTGGTATCCTCGATCGATGGCCACGTTCCCCTCGGTGGATCTCACCAATTTCGACCTGGCCCCTGCTGCACGGACCGTACGCGCGGCCGGTGGCGCAGCAGCGTCGACCGCGGCGACCCTCGCCGCGGAGGCCACCTACACCGCAGTGGGGCTGGGAGTGCTGACGTACCAACGAATCCAGGTACGGCGGCGCGAAATCGAGCGGGAACTCCGCCGTTGATCGGCAGACCCCGAGGATCCTGATTCCCGTGTCCGAGCCCGCCTCCCCTGACATGCCCGCCGGTCAACGGCGGATGCCGGTTCCGGACGGCACCATCCCCGTCGCCATCGCACTGTTGATCGCCGGTGTCGCGACGTTTGCGTTCTTCCGGATCGGCACGGTGGCGGTCGGAGGCGAAGAAGAGTTCAAGCCGATCGTCTCGCTGTGGTTCGCCACCTTCGCGCTGGCGCCGGGGTTCTTCCTGCCACTCGAGCAGGAACTCGGCCGAGCGCTCGCCCACCGGCGTGCGATCGGCGACGGCTCGGCGCCGGTCGTCCGCAAGGTGGTCGGCCTCAGCGCCGTTCTCGTGGCAGTGATCGTCATCGTGATCCTGGCGGCGAGCCCACTCATCGCCAGTTCGTACTTCGACGGCGATTGGCTCATGGTCGTCGCATTGATCGCCACGTTCGTCGCGTTCGCCCCGGCGCACCTGGCGCGCGGCATCTGTTCGGGAAGCGGACGATTCCGCGACTACGCGCTGATCATGGGGTCCGACGGCGTGATCCGGATCGTCCTGACGGTGCTCCTGGCGATCGTCGGTATCAAGACGGCCGGCATCTACGGACTCGCCATCGCGGTCTCACCGCTCTTCGCCGTCGGGTACGTGTGGCGACGCGGTGCACTCCGCCCGTTCCCGCGGTTCCGCACGGAGCCGGGTCACGCCGCTCCGGACGGGAACGTGCCGTTCGACGTCGACGAGCCCGTCGACGAAGGCTCACCCGCGGAGTGGAACGAGGTCACGCCGAATCTCGGCTGGCTGCTCCTCGGATCGGTGTTCGCTGCGGCCCTGCTCAACGCGGGCCCGATCACCGCGACGCTGCTGGCCGATGCCAACGAGGGCGACTTCGTCACCCGATTCTCGTTCGGCGTCCTCCTCGCACGGATTCCGCTGTTCCTGTTCCAGGCCGTTCAGGCGGCGCTGCTTCCCGGTCTCAGCCGGCTCGCCGCCCGAGGCGAACTCGTCGAGTTCCGGGCCGGGCTGCTCCGGCTCGCCTACCTGGTCATCGCGGTCGGCCTGGTCGGCACGGCCGGCGCGTTCATCCTCGGGCCGTTCGCTGCCGATGTCGTCTACGAGGTCGACCTGAGTGGCCGGACCCTGGCCATGCTCGCCCTCGCGAGCAGCGTCTACATGCTCGCCATGGCGCTCGCTCAGGCGGTCATCGCCCTCAAGGGCCATGCGCTGGTGGCGCTCGGATGGGGATTGGGTGTCGTCACCTTCGTCGCGGTGACCTGGCTGTCGAGCAACGACCTGTTCCGCCGCATCGAACTCGGCCTGCTCGTCTCGTCGATCGCTGCACTCGTGGCGTTCGCGGTCGCCCTTCGGCAGCGGCTCGCGTCGGGCGTGGCGCCCGATCAGGCCTCGATCATCGAAGCGACCACGCCGCTCGAGTAGGCGGTTCAGCGTGCCTTGGCGGCTTCGATGGCGAGGTCGTTGTCGACCATCATGTGGATCAGTGTGGCGAAGTCGACTTCGGGCTTCCAGCCGAGTTTGTTCATTGCTTTGGTGGGGTCGCCGATCAACAGGTCGACCTCGGCGGGGCGGTAGAACTTGGGGTCCTGGCGGACGTACTGTTGCCAGTCGTCGATGCCCACGGCGGCGAACGACAACTGCACGAGATCTTCGACCGAGTGGGTCGTGCCGGTCGCGAGCACGTAGTCGTCGGGCTCGTCCTGCTGCAGCATCATCCACATGCCCTTGACGTAGTCACCGGCATAGCCCCAGTCACGCTTCGCGTCGAGGGTGCCCATCACCAGTTCGTGCTGCAACCCGAGCTTGATCCTGGCCGCGGCGTTGGTGACCTTGCGGGTCACGAACTCGATGCCACGGCGCGGACCCTCATGGTTGAACAAGATGCCCGAACAGGCGTACAGGTCGTACGACTCGCGGTAGTTGACCACGATGTCGTGCCCGAACACCTTCGCACACCCGTACGGCGACCGCGGATGGAACGGTGTCAACTCGGTCTGAGGGGTCTCACGCACCTTGCCGAACATCTCCGACGACGACGCCTGGTAGAAGCGGATCGGGTTGTTCTGGGCGCCGCCGACCATCCGAATCGCCTCGAGCATCCGCAACACGCCGAGACCGGTGATGTTCGCGGTCAACTCGGCCTGCGAGAACGACAACGCCACAAAACTGATCGCTCCCAGGTTGTACACCTCGTCGGGCTGCGCCAACTGCAGCGCCGCCACGAGCGACGGCAGATCCGCAAGGTCGCCGGGAACGAGTTCGAGGAACGGCAACTCCTCTTGCAGCTTGGTGGCACGCGGGTTGTTCTGACCCTTCACCATCCCGTACACGTCATAGCCCTTGTCATGCAGGAACTGCGCGAGATGGAACCCGTCCTGACCGGTGATCCCTGTGATGAAGGCACGTGGCATGACGAGAGAGCCTAGGAGCGCGATCGAACAACCCACGTACCCCGCACGCCAACCCCTTGCTCCGCGGGCCCCATCGCTACGCTACGGGCAATGTCACAGCTGGGGGTGCAGGTGGCGATCGACGCCGGACCGCTGCACGGCCCCCGCACCGGGATCGGCAACGCCGTCGCCTGGACCATCGACGCGTTGCGCCGGGTCCCCCCTGCTCCGAACCGCAGCGACAGGGTCGAACTGATGCCGTATGTGACGTCGGTACGTGCCCGACTCCGTCCCGGCGAACGACGGCTCCCACTTCCGGCAGTCATCGCGCACCGAGTGTGGGCGCGCAACTCCCACCCGCGCATGGACCGGTGGCTCGGCCATCCCGACGTGGTCCACGGCACCAACTACGTCGTCCCTCCGGCACGGGCACCGCGCCTCGTCAGCGTCTACGACTGCTGGTTCCTCGACCACCCCGACGACGCACACCCCGACGTCGCCCGGGCGGGGCAGGTCCTCCGGCATTCGATCGACGGCGGCGCCCACGTGGTGACGTCATCGGCCGCGACGACCGACCGGGTCCGCGAGCTGTTCGACGCACCCGAGATCAGCACCGTCCATCTCGGCCCACCGCCCCGTGACCAGAACGCTCGACGCACGGCTCCCGCGCTGGGGGACCCCGACGCTCCGTTCGTGCTCGCGCTCGGCACCGTCGAACGGCGGAAGAACCTGCCGACCCTCGTCGGTGCGTTCGCCCTTCTCGCCGCCGAGCACCCGACCGCGCAGCTCCGGATCGCAGGACGGGACGGCGACGATTCGGCCGGGCTCGCTGCAGCGCTCGATCGCCTGCGACCCGAGATCCGCTCGTGGGTCGTGCGCCATGTGACGGTCGACGAACCCGTCAAGCGGTGGCTGCTCGACCGGGCATCGGTACTGGCCTACCCATCGCTCGACGAGGGGTTCGGGTTCCCGATCCTCGAGGCCCAGCAGGCCGGCACGCCGGTCGTGGCGAGTTCAGCCGGTTCGATCCCCGAGGTCGCCGGATCGGGAGCGTTACTGAGTCTGCCCACCGACGAGGCGGCTCTCGCCGCCCACTTGTTCTGGGCCATCGACAGCCCGACCAAGCGAGCCGAGCTGATCGAACGCGGCCACGCCAATGTCGAGCGGTTCTCGTGGCAGCACACTGCGGCTGCGCTGACCGCTCTCTATCTCCGCCTGGCTCGGGAGGGCTGACATGACGACCCATTCCGATTCAGCCGAGCGCCCCGGAGCCATCGCCGTGATCTCCGGTGGCGTGGGTGCCGCCCGGTTTCTGAGCGGGTTGATCGACGCCGTCACGCCGGATCGAATCACGGCGGTCGTCAACACAGGGGACGACACGGTCCTGCACGGACTGTCGATCTCGCCCGACCTCGACACCATCACCTACACTCTCGCCGACGCAATCGATCCCGAACGCGGTTGGGGACTGGTCGACGAGACGTGGCGCGCGATGGGGGCGCTCGCACGATACGCAGCCGTTCGGCCGGACGGATCCTCCGCAGCACCCCGATGGTTCAACCTGGGTGACCAGGACCTGGCCACACACTTCTATCGCACCGCACGCCTCGCCGAAGGGGCGACGCTGACTCGGGTCACCGACGAGATCCGTCGCGCCTGGGACGTTCCGATCCGCATCGTGCCCATGTCCGACGAGCGCTGCTCGACGATCGTGTCCGTCGCCGAGGACCCCGACGCAGGGGGCGCCGCTCGAGACGTCTCCTTCCAGGACTACTTCGTCCGCCTCCGCCACTCGGTTCCGGTGACCGCCGTGCGCTTCGACGGAGACGCCACGCTGTCGACGACCGCCGCCACGGCGTTGGCGTCGGCTGAAACGATCGTGATCGCCCCGTCGAATCCACTCGTGTCGATCGGCCCCATCCGGTCGCTCGCCGGTGTCGACGACGTCCTCGGTGAGCGCCGTGACGATGTGGTCGCCGTCTCCCCGATCGTCGGTGGAGCGGCCCTGAAGGGCCCGGCGGACCGGATGCTCGCCGAACTCGGCCACGAGCCAAGCGTCGTCGGCGTCGCACGGATCTACGCCCCGATCGCCTCCGTCCTCGTGATCGACCCGGTCGACGCCCACCTCGTCGAGGCGGTCGAACGCACCGGCATGCGCTGTGTGGTGACACCATCGGTGATGTCGACGCCGGCGATCGCCCGACACCTCGCCGAGCGATCGCTCGAATCAGTTGCGGGTCCGCGCCAGTCCGTCGGCGAGTGACGTCCACGGCGACCACCCGAGGTGGATCCGGGCACGGACCGGCGACACGGCGAACCGTGGCACGTCATCGGACCGGGCGGGCGCGACCGCCGGCTTCGCTCCGGCGCCACCGCTGATCTCCACCCACAGGTCGCGAAGCGTCGTCTGCACCCCCGTACCGACGTTGATCACGAGCCCGCTCCCCCGCTCACCCGAACGGACGAGCGCGTCGACGACATCGTCGATGAACACGAAGTCGCGGGTCTGGCGTCCGTCACCCTCGAAACACGGCGGGACCGCCCCCCGTTGAGCGGCGAGGAACGCCGCGACCACGCCGCCGACCGCAGACTGGCGTGGACCGTAGACCGATGCCAACGCCAGCGCAGTGAACTCGATCATGTCCCGTTCGCGGTACGTCGACATCAGATCGATCACGGCCCGGGCGACGACGCCGCGAACCCCTCGAGGTGCGATCTCGCCCTCCTTGACCGGAAGGGCGGCGGCCGCGGGTTGGCCGTGGAGCGATGAGGCCGGCACCGCGGTGACCACCTTGGCGACACCGTGGCGACGCGCTGCCTCCATGGTGGCAAGTGCGGCGTCGAAGCCACGCCCCTGTGCCCGCGGAGATCGATCCGCCCGCGGGAGCAATGCCAGCTGGTACACGAGCTCCGGACGACGCATGCCGAACAGCGAATCGGCCTCGGAGGACGACGAGTCGACATGATGGATCTTCAGCGAGCCGCCGGTCGCCGCCGCTCCCGCCGCACGAGCATCGGCGAGGTTCGCGAGGGAGCCCGTCGACAGATCGTCGATCACGTCGACGTCGTGCTCCTCGGCGAGCAACCGATCGACGAGGTGGGACCCGATGAACCCCGCTCCGCCGATGACCGCGATTCTCATGTTTCCAGGCTAGGAGGACCGCACGGTTGCGGGATCACCCGGTGGCCGGCACCGTGTCGAACGCGACATGGTCACCGGCGGCGACCACACCGTCGGCGCCGATGATCGCTTCGATCACGGTGGCGTCGGCTTCGACCCGACCCATCACCAGCGACGACTCGATCTGGGCACGTTCGCCGATGAACGCGCCGGGCAACACCACGGTGTCGACGACGGTGGTGCCCGCCTCGATCACGGCACCGGATCCGACGATCGTGTTCATCAAGGTGGCGCCCGGATGGACAATGGCGTCAGGAGCGACCGCCTCACACGAATCGTGGAGCCGGCCACCGCCCAGCAGATCGAGATTCGCGGCCCGGTACAGGTCGGGAACCCCGGCATCGATCCAGTAGTCGTCGGTCGCCAGCCCGTGCATCGATTCGGCGACCACCAACTGTGGGAACGTGTCCCGTTCGATCGAGACGCGTTGGTCGGCCGGGATCCTGTCGAGCACCGTCGGCTCGAACACATAGGTTCCGGCGTTGATCAGATTGCTCGGCTCCGCTCCGGGAGCCGGCTTCTCGACGAACTGGGAGATGCGCCCTGCCCCGTCGTGCACGTCGACGAGCTCGACGACGCCGAAGGCCGACGGGTCGTCGACACCGATGAGGTGGATCGTCGCCTCGGCGCCGGCAGTGCGGTGAGCGGCGACGAGTGCTGCGACATCGAGGTCCGTCATCACGTCGCCGTTGGCGACGACGAAGGTCGAATCGATCCCGGCGGCGAGCGCGGCGAAGCGGATCGCTCCGCCCGTGTCGAGCGGCTCGGGCTCCACCGCGTAGGTGAGCCTGACGTCGCCGCAGCGTCCGTCGGGAAACGCGTCGACGAACGGCTCGGGCTTGAAGCCGAGGGCGAGCACGACGTCGGTGACGCCGCCGCGGGCCAGCCGTCGGATCAGTCGCTCGATCATCGGGACGTGCCCGATCGGGAGCATCGGCTTGGGCACGTGCTCGGTGAGCGGACGCAGCCGCGTGCCGAAGCCGCCGACCAGCACGACGGCGTGCATCAGCTCTCGGTTTCGGGTGCGGGGGCCTCGGTGGTCGACGGTTCGCCACTCGGCGCCGCCTCGGTGGAGGCAGGCTCGCTGGTCCCGGTCTCGCCGGTCCCGACGGTGACGTCACCGTTCTCGTCGACCTCGACGCCCGGGAACAACTGTTCGGTTCCGAGCTGGCCGCTGTCGTTGAGCGCGTCCTCTTCGAAGCTGTCGACCCACGGCGGCTTGCCCACATCGGTGCCGTCGGGCACGAAGGCGATCACGACGACCATCGCATCACGATCGAGCCGGATCTGCTCGAAGCCGGCGATGAAGGTCGTCCCGTCGCCGGTGTCGGACACGTTGTCCCAGCGCACGACCTGCAACTGCCCGGTCTTGGTCTCACCGTCGATGGTGCACTCGGTCTCACCCGACTCGAAGCGACCATCCTCCTGGAAGTCGGCGGGAAGCTGGGCCCGCTGGTCCTCGGGGAACTGCAGGACGTCCTTGGAGAGCTCGACACCGTAGACGCCGAGGAACACGCCGAGCTGGGCGCGGCTGCCCACCGATGCCGACGAGAACGGGTGCCAGTGGATCAGGCCGTCGTCGTGGCTGTGGATACCGGTGCGGGCGTACTCGACATTGGTCGGGCGCCCAGTGGCATCCTGCGCCTCGCCGTCGCCGTCGAGCTGCACCCACGAGTCGCAGAGGAAGAACCCGTACGTGTGGTGCCAGTGGTCGTCGATCGTCGGAGCGGATGCATCCGCGGCCGGACGCGACTGACGGGCATAGATCACGAGGGCGGAGCCCAGCACGACGACGAGGGCCACGATCAGGGGGAACAGCGTTCCGCCCTGGAAACGGACCTTCTGTCCCTTGCCCTTCTGAGCGAGCCGTGCGGCCTTCTTGGTGGATGACGAGGAGGTTGCCACGACGTGGCAGGCTAGCGGTCAGGTGCCGACTTGGGGCCGCGCCCGCGACGCGGCACGGCGGTCGCGCAACGACGTGATCAGGCGATCGTACGACACGCCAACGGCCGCGGGCGACGCGTGAGCGACCGCCCACCGACGACCGCTGGCGCCCATGGCCGCGGCCCGGTCGGGGTCGGCGAGCAGCTCGCGCAGCCCTGCCACGAAGGCGTCGAGATCATCAGGCGGCACCGCCAGGCCGCCACCCGACTCCTCGAGAATGCGGGGCACGGCCGTGTCCGGGTCGATCGCGGCGAGGACGGGACGACCCGCCGCCATGATCGAGTAGGTCTTCGACGGCACCGAAACTCGCGCGAGACCGGCCTTCAGCGGCACGACGTGGATGTCGCCCGTCGCAAGCAGCTCCGGGAGCCGCTCCGGCTCGATGTACCCGCGGAACACCACGTTGGGCAGGTCGGCTGCCGCTGCCTCCAGTGACGCTCGGGCGGCGCCGTCGCCGTTCACCAGGAACCGGACGTGCGGCAGCGCTCGGGCCGCGCCGAGCACGAGGTCGAGCGACTGGGAGAAGCCGACGTTGCCGCCGTACAGCACGACCGGCCCCTCGTCCAGCCCACATTCGTCGCGATACGCGGTCAGCCGATCGGCCGGCACGATCACCTCGGTGTCGACGAAATTGGGGATCTCGTGCACCCGGTCACGCCGACCCGGCGGCAGTTTCGACCGGACGTTGTCGGCGAGATCGCTCGACAGGACGGTGACCGCGTCGGCGCTGCGGTAGCTGATCCGTTCGAGCCAGCGCGCTGCGGCGATGATGCGACGGTCGGTGATCGCGCCGGTCTCGATTGCGGCATCCGGGAAGACGTCCTGGATGTTGAAGACCAGCGGAGCGCGCCGCACCGTGGCCACGACCCACCCGGTGAGACCGAGCGTCAGCGGCGGCGACATCGCGATCACGGCGTCGGCACGCCGACACCATCCCGCGGTCCGCAACCCCTGGATTCCGGCCAGCAGCGAATACCCGATGAAGCCGACCGCCCGACGGGCCAAGTTGGTCTTGTCGTCGCCCGGAAACGGATGCACCCGGGTGATCGACCCCCAGGGAGTGGTCTCGCGCCGAACCCACCGCCCGGTCCATCCCGGTTCGAGTGCGTGGGCCCGATACCAGGGCAACGCCGTCACGACGTGCACCCGGTGTCCGAGGGTCGACAACTCGTCGACGATGCGCGTCATCACCGTGCCGGTCGGCGCATTGTCGGGGACGAAGTGTGGGCACAGCACGACGATCCCCGCCGAACGTCGACGGCTCATGACGAGGCGAGCGCGAGTCGATACGCGGCGGCGAGTCCTTCGCCGGACTTGGCGGCGGTGAACTGGCGGGCCCGACGCCGTCCGGCGCGCCGCATCTCGTCGCGATCGGATGCGACGCGGTCGAGCGCATCGGCCCAGGCGTCACCATCGAGTGGCAGCACGAGGCCGGCTTCGGCCACCACTTCCTTCAGCGCCGGCTGGTCGGAGCACACGACCGGGGTCCCCAAGGCCATCGCCTCGACCACCGGCGCCCCGAAGCCTTCGTACTCACTCGGGAAGACCAACGCATCGGCGAGGCGGATCAGCCCGTCACGGTCGTCGTCGTCGACGCGCCCGGTACGCACCACACGCTGCGTCAGTCCGAGCCGCTCGATCTGTCGGCCGACGTCGCCGTCCGCCGCACCCGGCCCGCCCATCAGCACGAGTCGCAGGTCGGGATCGTCCCAGTGCTCGGCCATCACATCGAGCAGGAAGCCGTGCCCCTTGTGGGGATGCGTGATCGCCGGCAGCACCAGGACGCGCCCCGCGCCGAGCCCGTAGTCGCGACGAAGTTCGAATTCGGAACGAGCCCGCACGCCGATGTCCGGCTCGACCCCGTGCGGTACGACCACCACACACCCCGGGTCGACGCCGAACCGATCGACGACCGTGCCGCGCACGTAGTCGGTGGGGACGGTGATCACGTCTGCTCGGGCCACCGAGCGCGGCATCATCGTGCGGAGGTAGCGGAGCTTGGCCGGGCTGATGTAGTCGGGGAAGGTCTCGTATTGGAGGTCGTGGATCGTCAGGACGACGGGTCCGCCACCGAGTCGGGGGGCGGTTCCGCCACCGTGATGCACCAGGTCGGCCGACTTCGTTCGACGCGCGAGCCACGTGTGTTCGGTGAGGACCCGGCGTTTGCGATCGTCACCGGTGATGCTCGCCGTCACCATCGGGAACAGCTCCGCGAGCTCGGGGTGGGCGTCGACGAACGCCGGCAGACAGTAGATCGTGGGGACGAAACCGGCCGGCTGCGACGCCAGTCCGAGCAGCTGTCGCACCAGGTACTGCTCGGATCCGCCGACCTTGTTCGGGACGCACCAGAGCAGGTTCACGGCGACGTCGATCGCTGACACGTTGTCGGCGTCGAACGTGACGCCGACATCGGGGACAGGACCTGCGCTCATGAGCACAGTTCACGGTAGACGGCGAGGGTGGCGATCGCGGCGCGTTTCCACGACATCTCCCCCGCACGGCGTCGAGACGGACCGGCCAACTCGGCGCGACCGTCGATCGCCTCGGCGATCCCGCGGGCGATGTCGTCGACGTCGAACGGGTCGACGAGGACGGCAGCGCCGCCTGCGACCTCCTCGGTGGACGTGCCCCGACTCGTCACGACGGCCGTGCCCTGGGCCATCGCCTCGGCGACGGGCAGCCCGAAGCCTTCACGCTCGCTCGGATAGGCGAACACCTGCGCCGACGCGTAGAGACCGCGCAGGTCGGCATCGGACACCGGCCCGAGGAATCGAACGTCGACCTCCGACAGACGTCGGTCGTGGTCGATCTCGGCGCGCACCTCACCCCACCCGCCTGCGCCGGCGACCACGAGCGGGACGTCGGTACCGTTCGCCGCCAGTGCCGCCATCGCCGACACGAGGCGGCGGAGATTCTTCCGCGGCTCGAGCGTGCCGACGAACAGCACGAAGTCGTCGGGCAGGTCGTGTCGGTGCCGGGCATCGTCGACCTCGCGGGCGGTGGCAGGAGCAGCGTCGACGCCGAGCGGCACCAGCCGGAGTTGTGCGTCGCCGAAACCGTGAGCGCGACAATCGTCCATCGTCGCCTCACTCGGGCAGAGCACTCGGACCGCGCGCTCACGGGCCAGGTCGAGGCTGCGGGTCATCAGCTTTGCTCCGTGCTTCGAGAACTTCTCGGGAGTGTGGAGGAATGCGAGATCGTGCACGGTCACCACGAGCGGCGCGGAGGTGGCGCACGGAATGAGGCCGGTTGCATGCGCCACATCGACGGCGCCGGTCACCGACTCGACCTTGGGCCAGTTCAGGCGCGTCCACGACTCGTAGAGCAATGGACGTGAGAGTGGCAGCATCGCCACCGATCCTTCCGGTCGAAAGATCGATGCGGGCGGCGCCGGATGCTTCCCAGCGACGAACCGCAGATCGACCTCGCCGGCGAGATCGGGGTCGTGCCGCAACTCGCGTGCGATTCTCAATGCGGCAATGGCGGTTCCGCCGGGCGCGTCGTGCCAGCACTGCTCGACCGTGTACGCCACGCGAATCGCCGATGCTCCCACCGCGTCGAGTCTCGCAGCTCCGCGCCTGATCCGACATTCCGGGTCAGAGCACGCCGGCCGCCTGCGCGGGCGCCGAGTACGCCTGCGCAAGTGTCTCCACCGTCTCGTGCGCGTTGAGGCCACTCGGATTCGGGACGATCCACAATCGGCTTCCCTCGAACCCGTCGGGATGTTCACCCGTCACGGCCTTCGGTTCGGCGAATGCCGTGCGATACGCGGTGACCCCGGCGACCGCGACGACCGTCGGCCGATGCCGGCGCACGAAGGCGCGCAGTGTCTCGCCACCTGCGACGAGCTCCTGCTTGGTCAGCTCCGACGCCTTGGCCGTCGCCCGGTGGGCGACGTTGGTGATCCCGATACCACGGTCGAGGAGGTGATGTCGGTCGTCGTCGGACATGCCGACACCGCGATCGATCTCGCGTTCGATGATCCCCGCCCGGAGCAGCGCCGGGTAGAACCGATTGCCCGGGTAGGCGAAGTGCGTCTGCGTTGCCGCGGTCCACAAGCCGGGGTTGATCCCCACGAACAGCAGCCGCAGATCCGGACCGACGAGATCGTCGACGGTTGCGCCGACGAAACGCTCGAGTTCGGCACGCGTGAAGCCCATCGGATCACTCTCCGGCGAGCTCGAGCACCGTGACCACGCCCGTGCCCCCGTCGACCTCGATCAGTGCGCCGTCGGGGATGCGTCGGGTCGCGTCGGGCACCGAGATGGCACAGGGAATCCCGAGTTCGCGGCTCACGATCACCGCGTGGCTCATCGGTGCCCCGACGTCGACGACGACCGCCTCGGCGGGAACGAACAGTGGCGTCCAACTCGGATCGGTGTGGGGTGCGACGAGCACGTCACCCGGCTCGAGCCCGCGCGGGTCGCCTGGGTCGGTCACGATCCGAGCTCGGCCGCGAGCGATGCCGACACAGCCCGACAGACCGGTGATCCGGTCGCCGACACCCAGTTGGCGCAGCGTCGCCGACCGCAACTCCCATTCGTCGAGCGGCGGCATCTGCCCCTGCACGTAGAACGGCGGAATCCGCTCCGACAGCCGATCGTGGAGCTCGCGCCGTTCGGCGATCGTCGGCAGGAACGCGACGGGGTCGGCGATGTAGCCGTCGAGTTCCTCCTCGAGCAGGAACCACAGGTCGCCGCGCTGACCACCGGAACGCTCGACCAGGCGCCGATCCAATTCCTGACCGCGCAGACGGGCCCCGTGGATCGCCCTGACGATCGTCGTTTTCGCCCGCTCCCGACTCTGCATGTGGAAGCGGGCCCCTCTCAGCACCCGCGCGGTGAGGCGACGGATGGGCCACTTCAGCCCGGCGAGGACCTCTGCTTCGAGTGTGGCGCTCTCCCGTGCGAGGCGATCGTGCTGTGTGTTCGGCGCATGCGCGACGTCGGTGTGGCGCATGCGGTCGATCAGGGCCAACGCCAACTCGGGGTCGGTCTCCCAGGTGTCGAAGGCAGTGTCCCATTCGTTGGGCCCACGGGAGCCGAACTCGGCGGTGAACGCTGCGATGTCGTCGAGGAACGCGGCGACGGGCCGCTCGGGTGCGTCACCGGGCTCGGCCGCGTCGTGCAGGCGCGACATGATCCCCGGCACGCCGCTGTCGAATTCGGCTGTGAGGGCCGGGCTCGCCGCGATCGAGCGTCCGAGGGCCCACATCGCTCGCGCCGGCGCCGCCGAATCCACGTCGCCGATCCCCGACATGAGTCGCGTCGCGATCGTCGGATCGCCGAGCCGCTGCTCGAGCATCTGCGACAACAACGACAACAGCGCGCCCGCGCCGAGCGAGACCACGATGTGTGTCTCGAACCACGAGGAGAACCGCTCGATCAGGTCGTCCGTGGTCGAGGCGAGCAACTCGCGGTCGGTCGCCGTGGCCGGATCCGGCAGCGAGGCGAGGAACGCCTCGATCTCGCGTTCATCACGATCGAGTTCACGGATCTCGGTCCGCCGGATCAGTTTGATCGCGTACCAGACTCCGGCCAGCGAAGCGCGGAGATTCCGCTCGTCGTCGACGGGAACATGTGCTGGGGCATCGGCAACGCCGAGCGAGGTCGCCTCGGCGTCGGTGGCCGAACCGCCGGGAACTCGAGCCGACGCGAGACGGCTGGTGCTCATGTTGAGATACGCGTATCCACCGAGCACGCCGGTCATGAGCGCGGTCGACAATGGGACGTCCTCGAACTCCTCCGGACGGATCAGTCCGGTCGCCAGGACCGCCCGCCGCATCGCGCGTTCACCGGACGCCTGCGCGATGGAGAAGCTCAGCGGCCGGTAGACGAACGGATACACCTCGCCGGCATTGGCGCGGGTGTAGACCGGAAACTTCTCGCTCATGTCGGTACCGACCCAGCGACCGCCCCCGATCGGCCGCCACGGATCTCGCGGCGTCATCCCATCCCCCATCGCGTCGAAGCTAATCGAGCGACCACCGGCTCCTCGGCAAACCCAGGCGCGCGCCCGCCAGCGCGCCGACAACACTGACGTGATGGCACACCTTCACTGGCCGCTGTTCGATCTCGAGGTCCGCACTCCGGACCTGACCCTTCGATACCCCGACGACGAGCTCCTTGCCGAGATGCTCGCGGTGGCTGCCGCAGGCGTGCACGATCCCGAGTTCATGCCCTTTTCGGTGCCGTGGACGCGGCACCCGTCGCCCGAGTTGGAGCGTGAGGCGTTGCGGTTCCACTGGCAGAACCGGGCGGACACGCGACCCGGCGCGTTCCGGGTCCCACTTGCAGTCATCGTCGACGGCGCGGTGATCGGTGCGAGTGAAGTCGGTGCCACCGATTTCGCAACCCTCCGTCGCTTCGAGACCGGCTCCTGGCTCGGGCGCGAGCACCAGGGACGTGGGATCGGCAAGCGGATGCGGTGCGCGACGCTCGCGCTCGGCTTCGACGGGTTCGGAGGCGAGCTCGCGACGACGACCGCCTGGCACGACAACGGGCCGTCGCTCGGCGTCACCCGATCGTTGGGCTACTCGCCCCAGGGCCGTCGTCGCGAATCCCGCGAGGGCATCGCGACCGAACTGCTGGCCTTCGACATGGAGCCCGAGACGTTCGCGGCGATCCGGCCGCCGGAGATCGAGTTCACCGGACTCGACGCCGTCCGCTCGTTTCTCGGGCTCTGAGCCATTCGGTGGCCTCGCTCTCGAGTCAGAGCCGGGCGACGAGTTCGGCGAGCGGCTCGCGGAAGTCGCGCAGCGGGGCCCGTCCCAGCGCTCGCCAACGAACGTTGTCGAGCACACTGTTGACCGGACGCGGAGCCGGTCGCGGAGGATCGAGTTCAGCGGTGGAAATCGGTCGGACGCGGTCGGGGTCGTGGCCCGAGGCCACCAGGATCTCGCGCACGAACTCGAACCACGTCACCGGACCGGCGTTGGTGAGGTGGACGATCCCACCCGGTCGCTCGGCGCCCAACCATCGCAATGCGGGGGCCAGATCGGCGGCGAACGACGGACACCCACGTTGATCGTCGACGAACGACATGGCTGCGTCTTCGGCAGCGAGTCGTCGCACGAGCTTCACCATGTTGTTGCCGTGCTCACCGCACACCCACGATGTGCGTGCGATCGTGACGGCGTCACCGAGCACCTCGACGGCGGCCAACTCCCCGGCGAGTTTCGACCGGCCGTACACCGATTGCGGGTTGGTCGGATCGTCCTCGCGATACGGACGATCCAACGTGCCGTCGAAGACGTAGTCGGTCGAGACGTGGACGAGGTGTGCGCCCGCTCGGCGGCACGCCGCTGCGAGAAACCGCACGCCGTGTTCGTTGACGTCGTGGGCTGTCTCGACCTCGGTCTCGCATCGATCCACCGCCGTGAATGCGGCACAGTTGACGACTGCGTCGGGACGTACGTCGGCGACGAGACGGTCGACGTCCTCCGTGTCGACGATGTCGAGCTGCGAGCGATCGACACCCACCACGTCGTCACCGGCGGCGCGGTAGTGGGCGACGACGTCGGTGCCGAGTTGACCCGCGGCGCCCGTGACGAGGACCCTCACAGCGCAGCGCGCTCCTTCAGCGGTTCCCACCAGTCTCGATGGGTCCGATACCACTCGACGGTTGCGGCGAGGTTCTCGTCGAAGCTGCGCGACAGCGTCCAGCCCAGGTCCGTGATCTTGGAGATGTCGACCGAGTAGCGCCGATCGTGACCCTTGCGGTCCTCGACGGGCCGGATGAACGACTCGTCACGACCACACAGCTCGAGCAACCGATGCGTGAGCTCGACGTTGGTCAACTCGTTGCCGGCACCGATGTTGTAGATCTCACCGGCAACGCCCTGTTCGAGGACGAGGTGTGCCGCGATGTTGTGGTCCTCGACGTGGATCCAGTCGCGAATGTTCATCCCATCGCCGTAGAGCGGAACCTGGAGCCCGTCGATGAGGTTCGTGGTGAACAGCGGGATCATCTTCTCGGGAAACTGATACGGCCCGTAGTTGTTCGAGCAGCGGGTGACCACCACGGGGAGGCCGTAGGTGACGTGATAGCTCAGCGCGATCAGATCCGACCCGGCCTTCGCCGCGGAGTACGGCGAACGCGGTTCCAACCGATCGGCCTCGGTCGACGAGCCTTCCTCGACCGAACCGTAGACCTCGTCGGTCGAGATGTGCAGGAACTTGCCGACGCCCACCTGGTTGGCAACGTCGCACAACACGTTGGTGCCGACGCAGTTGGTGCGCACGAACGCCGATCCGTCGGCGATCGAGCGGTCGACGTGGGTTTCGGCGGCGAAGTGGACGACGGCGTCGTGGCCATCCATGGCCCGTGCGACGTCGTCGGCATCACAGATGTCGGCGTGGACGAACTCGCAGCGGGTGTCGTCGAGCACGTCTCGGATCGACGCGAGGTTGCCCGCATAGGTGAGCGCGTCGTAGATGGTCACCTCGTGGTCGGTCGTCGCCAGCACGTGGCGCACGTAGTTCGAGCCGATGAATCCGGCCGCGCCGGTCACGAAGAGCTTCATGGTGGAGGTCCTCCCTCAGGTCTCAGTCGAACAGATCGTGCTGATCGGACAGCAACGGCGCTGCGGCGTCCCGGTCCGACAGAATCGGGTCGGTTCCGTCGAGCGGCCACGAAATCGCGAGCGTGGGATCGTCCCAGCGAACGGAACGTTCCATCTCGGGCGAGTACGCGGCGGTCACCTTGTACCCGATCCGAGTGTCGGGCTCGAGCGTGCACAGCGCGTGCCCGAACCCTGCCGGCACGAACAGCTGATTGCCTGCGTCTGCGGTGAGTGTCACACTCACGTGCTCGCCGAAGGTCCGCGATCCCCGACGGAGGTCGACGGCCACGTCGAGCACGGAACCACTGACGACGCGTACCAGTTTCGCCTGCGCGTACGGCTCGAGCTGATAGTGAATGCCGCGCAACGTGCCGCTCGCCGCCGAGAACGACTCGTTGTCCTGCACGAAGTCGACATCGAGGCCGTGAGCGACGAGCGCGTCACGACGAAACACCTCGCTGAACCAGCCGCGATCGTCCCCGTGCCGCACCGGCTGGACCTCGAGCACCTCGGCGAGCCGTGTCGGGACGAGCTTCACGACACACCGCTCATCGAGGGAATCCGTCGAGGAGCGACAGCAGATACTGCCCGTAACTGTTGTTGGCCATCGCCGTGCCGGCCGAGCGCAACTGCTCGTCGTTGATCCAACCCATCTCCCAGGCAATCTCCTCGAGGCAGGCGATCTGGCGATGCTGACGATGCTGGATGACACGCACGAACTCCGACGCCTCGATCATCGAGTCGAACGTCCCGGTGTCGAGCCAGGCGTGGCCCCGGTTCAGCCGCTCGACGCGCAGTTCTCCGCGGTCCAGGTACTGATCGATGACCGACGTGATCTCGAGTTCGTTGCGTGCCGACGGCGTCACCGCGCGAGCAGCGTCGACGACGCGGTCGTCGAAGAAGTACAGGCCGGTGACGGCCCAGTTGCTCCGTGCGATCTCGGGCTTCTCCTCGATCGAGAGCGGGCGACCGTCGACGTCGAGTTCGACGATGCCGTAGCGCTGGGGATCGTTCACCTGGTAGCCGAAGATCGTGGCACCCGTGCGCTCCGTCGCGGCCCGAGCGACCATCTCGGACAGGCCGGCTCCGTAGAACAGGTTGTCGCCGAGTACCAGGGAGGCTCCACCTCCGTCGAGGAAGTCGGCTCCGATCATGAACGCCTGTGCCAGGCCTTCGGGACGTTCCTGCACGGCATAGGAGAGGTCGATGCCCCATTGCGAGCCGTCGCCGAGCAAGCGTTGGAACGCTGCGGAGTCGTCGGGCGTCGTGATGATCAGCACCTCGCGGATGCCGGCCAGCATCTGCACCGACAACGGGTAGTAGACCATCGGCTTGTCGTACACGGGGAGGAGCTGCTTGGACGTTCCGCGGGTCACGGGGTGCAGGCGCGAACCGGTCCCACCGGCGAGCACGATGCCCTTCATCTCGGCCCCATCTCGATCACGCCCGGAAGGCTAGGCCGCCGTACCGTCACTCCCCCGGAATGGTCGTCGGCGGCACGGGCAGCGGCCCGATCCCACGGAAGTAGTCGAGGATCGTCTGCGCCTCGGGCCCCTCGCGCAGGATCAACACCGAGTTCCCGTCGATGTTCGCACCGTCGCTCGGCAACGTGTACGTGCCGAGGCCGGTGCTGAAGGCCTTCCGAAGGGTGCCCGCGGCGGACAGCGGATCGAGGTTGGGGTCGAGCCGGAGCGTGCCGGACGCCGCACTGATCAGCTCCGACGCCAGGAAGGGATCGGATTGCAGCTCGTTGAGCGTTTCGTTCACCGTGGCCGAGATGAACTGCTGCTGGCGTTGGACCCTCCCGATGTCGGCGGTGCCGTCCTTGCGCCAGTCACCGTCGCGGAATTCCTCGTAGTTTCGGCTGCGCGCATACGCCAACGCCTGCTCCCCCGTCAACAGGTTGCAGCCGGCTTCCTGGTTCAGGCCGCTGTTGAGGTCACGCGCCGGGAAGTCGAAGCAGATCGTCGTCCCGCCGATGGTGTCGATGATGTCCTTGAAGCCGAAGAAATCGACATCGACCACGTGGTTGATGGGGATCCCGTATTCGCGAGTGATCGTCGCTGCGAGCACGTCGGCGCCGCGGTTGTAGGCCGCATTGATCCGCTGCTGGCGTTCGGTGTCGGCGTGGGTCACCCACAGGTCGCGGTTCAGGCTCAGCAGGGCAGCGCCGTTCCCGTCGGCCTCCTGGCGAAGGATGATGATGGTGTCGCTCCGGCGGCCGGTCACATCGGTCGCGCTGCCGATGCTGTCGGCATCGGCCGACCCCGGCTCGGCGCCCTCACGTGAGTCGGAGCCGATGATCAGGTAGTTGACGGCCGGGCCGTCGACGGCGACGAGGATGTCCTCGAGGTTCTCGATTCGATCGACCTTGCCGACCTGGCGGTCCGCAGCCGTGATCACACCGGTCGCGCCGGCGACGGCAACGACGACTGCGAAAAGAACGCCGAGCGGTGCCGATGTGCGCCGGCGCGGCCGATCGCGCGTGGGTTCCTCGGGCAGGGTGTACATCCGGACGACGCTAGACCGCCGTTCACCGCATGCGGCGGCACACGGACATCAGCCTGGACGAAGGTGAACGATGTCACCGACGTCGAGCACGATGTCGGTCGTCCCGTCGTCGACGACGAGACGGCCGTCCGCATCGAGGTCGATCGCGGTGCCGACAAGTGTTCGCCCTGCAGGCAGCTCGACGCGGACGTGTGCACCCAGCGTCGACAACCGGTCCCGATACCGCTCGACGAGGTCCGGTGCTGCGAGGAGCCGGTCGAGTTCGAGCAGGAGCTGCTCCAGCACCGCGTGCGGCGTGACCTCGAGCCCGAGGTCGCCGCCCAATGAGGCTGCGGCCTCCGGGGCCCAGGCAACGTTGAGCCCCAGTCCGACGACCACCGCCCCGGTGCGCACCGAGCGCTGCGCGAGCACACCCGACAGCTTGCGGTCGTCGAGCAGGAGGTCGTTCGGCCATTTCAAGGCGAGTCGATCGCTGAGATCGCAACCGGCGAGCGTCTCGATCGCGTCGAGGGAGGCTCGGCCGACGGCCTGTGTCAGGCGCGACGGTACGACCGGCGGGTCGGCGAACAGCATCGACGCGAGCAGGTTCGCTCCGCTCGGGGCATCCCACCTGCGGTCGAGGCGGCCCCGCCCCGCCGTCTGATGATCCGCCCGCAGCACGCTGCGGTCGGTGACCGTTGCGTGCTCGGCCCACGCCAACAGGTCCGTGTTGGTGCTCCCGGTCTCGGAGACTTCCCACACCGTCCAGGACGACGCGGAGTCGCATTCGCGGCGCGCAATGCCAGTCGGGTCGGTCACTCCCCCTACATTTGCACTCGTGCTCAAGAAGATCCTGATCGCCAATCGAGGCGAAATCGCTGTCCGCGTCATCCGAGCCGCCCGGGAGATGGGCATCCAGACGGTCGCCGTCTATTCCGAGCTCGATCGTGACGCCCTCCACGTCCGACTGGCCGACGAGGCCTACGCGCTCGGCGGCACCACCGCAGCGGAGAGCTACATCGACTCCGACAAGCTGCTGGACGCAATCCGTACGAGCGGCGCCGACTCGGTGCACCCCGGTTACGGGTTCTTCAGCGAGAACGCCGACTTCGCACGCGCCGTTGCGGCGTTGGGCGTCGAGTTCATCGGCCCGCCACCCGAGGCGATGGACGAGATGTCCGACAAGGTGTCCAGCCGCCAAGCCGCGGTGCGTGGCGGGGCGCCGATCGTCCCCGGCATGACCGAGTTCGCCACCGGCCCCGACGACGTTCGGGCTTTCGGCGACGAGTACGGCTTTCCAGCCGTGATCAAGGCGGCGTTCGGCGGCGGCGGACGCGGCATGAAGCTCGTCCATTCGGCCGACGAGGTCGACGACGCGTTCGCCAGCGCGCAACGCGAAGCGAAGGCCTTCTTCGGTCGCGACGAGGTCTACGTCGAGCGGTACCTGACCTGGCCGCGCCACGTCGAGATCCAGCTCGTCGGTGACAAGCAGGGCAACTGTGTCTGGATCTCGAGCCGTGACTGCTCGGCCCAGCGACGTCACCAGAAGCTGGTCGAGGAGGCCCCGGCCCCCGCCCTGCCCGATGGTGTCGAACAGGCGATGGGCGAGGCTGCCGTCAAGGCCGCCAAGGCCGTCGGTTACTACGGTGCCGGCACCGTCGAGTTCATCTACCAGGACGGGGAGTTCTTCTTCCTCGAGATGAACACCCGCCTGCAGGTCGAGCATCCGGTCAGCGAGATGATCACCGACATCGACCTCGTCGAGTGGCAGATCCGCGTGGCCTCGGGCGAAGAACTCCCGATGAGCCAGAAACAGGTCGACAAATCCCGTCGCGGGCACTCGATCGAGATCCGCATCAACGCCGAGGACCCGGCGGGCGGCAAGTTCCTCCCATCGCCCGGACCGATCACGTCACTCATCCCACCGGACGGATTCGGCGTGCGCTTCGACACCGGGTACATGTCCGGTGACACGGTCAGCCAGTACTACGACAACCTGGTCGGCAAGCTCGTGGTGTGGGGCCGCGATCGCGACGTCGCGATCGCCCGCACGATCCGCGCACTCGACGAGCTCGTCGTCGAAGGTGTCGCGACGACGATCCCGGCCGATCTGGCGATCCTCAAGCACCCTGACTTCGCCGCCGTGACCCATTCGACCAAATGGGTCGAGGAGACACTCGACCTGTCGGACATCTCGGCGACCACGACCGGGGCCCCCCCGGCGGCCGACGACGAGGACGCGGCGCCGCTCGTGCGCCGCAACACGACCGTCGAGGTCAACGGCAAGCGCTTCGACGTGTCGATGTGGGTGCCCGATCAACCCGTCGTCGCAGCCGGAGCCGCCCCCGCGAAGAAGCGCGAGAAGCGCTCGTCATCGGGCGGGGGCGCAGCCGCGGCATCCGGGAGCATCGAAGCGCCCATGCAGGGAACCATCGTCAAGGTGCTCGTCGAGGTCGGCCAGGCCGTCGAAGCCGGCACCGGTGTACTGGTGCTCGAGGCCATGAAGATGGAGAACCAGATCAACGCCGAGAAGGCCGGGACGGTCAAGGAGATCAAGGTCGCCGCCGGCGACACGGTCGGCGGCGGCGACATCCTCGCCGTCATCGAGTAGATCGTTCCCTCGGGCGGCGACGATCACGTGCGAGCCGATCACCCGCGACGAGTGTGAGCCAGGTGCTATTCCGCGGCTTCGGCCAGGGCTTCGCTGAGGGCGGGGTGCACGAGGATGCTCTCGACCAGGTCGGTCACGGTCAGCCCGGCGGTGACCGCCACCGCGATCACCGAGATCAGCTCCGCGGCGTGGCGTCCGACGATCGAGCCGCCGAGGATCACGCCGGTCGCGGGGTCGGAGATGATCTTGACGAAACCGCGGGTGTCGTTGTTGATCATCGCCTTGGCGGTGGCGGAGAACGGCACCTTCGTCACGCGGATCTTGCGTCCCGACGAGAAGGCCTCGGCCTCGGCGAGCCCGACGTCAGCGATCTCCGGCTCGGTGAAGATCGCCGAGGCCGCCTTGTCGTAGTCGAGATGGCGGTGGCTGCGGGTGTGCAGCCCCATCACGTGCTCGGCGACCTTGCGCCCTTGGACCGAGGCCACCGAGGACAGCGGGAGCTTGCCGCTGATGTCGCCGGCGGCGTAGATGTGTTCCACGTTCGTGACGCAGTGATGATTGATGTCGACGTATCCCCAGTCGTTCACGTCGACGCCCGCTGCGTCCAGGCCGATGTCGGCGGTGTTGGGGATGGAGCCGATGGCCAGGACGGCGTGTGACGACGTCACCGATCGGCCGTCGTCGCAGCTGACCACCACACGGTCACCGTCGGGATCAGGGTTGCCGTCGGTGTCGACGCGCTCGATCGACTGCGCCCGAGCGCCCATCAGCAGCTTCACACCTCGGTCCATGAACTCCTGCTCGAGCACCGCAGCGACCTCGGGGTCCTTGCCGGGAAGCACCTGCTGTCGGCTGACGACCAGCGTGACCTTCGAGCCGAACGAGGAGAACATGTGGACGAACTCGACACCGGTGACACCCGACCCCACCACCGTCACGCTCTCCGGAAAGACGCGCGGCGGGTAGCAGTCACGGGTCGTCAGGATCCGCTCACCGTCGGGGTGACACCAGTCGGGCACGCGGGGACGCGACCCGGTCGAGACCAGTGCCGAGTCGAATGCGATCTCCTCGGTCCCCGCCTCGCCGACCACTTCCACCGTATGCGGGCCGGTGAATCGGCCCGAGCCGCGAATCATGCGCACGTTCTGACTCCGGAGCAACTCGGTCGTGTTGTCGCTCATCTTGTCCTTGATCCGCCCGATACGCGACGTGAGCGCCGCCGTGTCGATGGTCGGAGTTTCGTTCTCCAGGCCCATGCCCTCGGAACGGCGCATGAAGCTCATCGCCCCACCGGTGGCGATCATCGACTTCGACGGAATGCAGTCCCACAGATGTGCCGCTCCCCCGATGACGTCGCGCTCGACGACGGTCACCTCGGCTCCGAGGCGGGCGGCATAGGTGGCGGCGACGTTTCCAGCCGGCCCACCTCCGAGAATCACGAAACGTTCAGGCACGCCGCCAGGCTAGAGCGTCGACGCCATGCTGCCCGCGGCTACTCCGCGATGAGGCCGGCATCCGAGAAGACCGTGGCGCGCTGCGTCATCTCGATCGGCAGCTCGGTGTCGCTGTCGAGCAGCGTGTTGTCGACGATGTTCGGGCAGTACCGCGACGGATACGGAAAGGTGTCACGACGCTCCCCGACGTACTCGAAGTGCATGCCGTCAGGGGTGAGGAAGTTGCCGCCCCACGCGAAGCCGTGCTTGCGGAAGATCCGCACAGCCGTGCACCCGCCGGCGTCCGTGGCGAAATCGGGCGGAGCACAACCCTGACAGGATCCCCGCGTGTTGGTGTCGATCGCCATGGCCCACGAGTGGCGGGACAGGAACCCGATCGTGCTGCTCTGCGACAGCCGGTTGAAGCGCGGGTTGTGGCAGCCGCCGGCGGTGTTGGCATCGCCGATGTCGAAGACCCCACCGACGCCGGCCGCAGCCGCCTCCGCCAGCGCCGCCTTGAGCGCCGGCTCGACCACGAGGTGGCACCTCGCGATGATCGGAATCGACGAGTTCAGCAGTCGCCGGCCCGACGGAAGGTTCGCGGCCTGCCATGCGGTCTCCTGCGTGACCGAACCGCTGCTCTCGACCCGGTACCCGAACTCACCCAGCAGCTCCTTCGTTCGGGCCATACCGATCGTCGAGTCGGGGTCGAACGGGTCCCAGCTTCGACGAATCCGGATCCTGGTCGACACCAGGCCCTGATCGGCGAGCGCCTGATCGACGTCGCTGCGCGATTCGAACCCCCACATCAAGACGCTGCTCTTGCGGTCGAGGCCGATCCGCTGTGCCGCCTCGGGAGTGATCAGCAGCTCAGTACCGCCGGTGACCTCGTCGGCGACGACGTCACCGATCGTGAAGTCGACCTCGGAGCCGTAGCTCGACCGGAGCGTCACGACATCGCCGGCCTGCGCGCCGCGCAGCGACGCCGTACGCTGGCTCATCACGATCGACGTCGCTGAGAGCACGGCGGACACGCCCCCGCCCATGAGGATGCCGACGACGTCGGCGTCGATCACGGTGGTTCCCATCGGGATCGACATGAACGCCGGCGCCTCCTGCACGGTGGTCGGGCCGCGTCGGATCCGCTGCATGGCGATCGAGGCCGAATCCACCACTGTCACGTCGGCGCGCGCCTGGCGCGCAGCGGCGAAGGCCAGCGTTTCGGTGCTCGCGTCGAGCGAGCCGCTGTCGTAGACGTTCACCAGGTCCTCGACCGGCGGCGACAGCCGCAGCGCTGGTTCGCTCACCGTGGCACCGTCGCCGTCGAGCGGCATGGCGTGAGCCACGAACGGCAGCGCGATCGCCGCGATGAGGACCACGGGGAGGAAACGTCGATTCACCCGGGCGATGTTACGAAATGATGACAGGTTCCGTGTGGCATCCCGGCAGATTCGCTCGGAATCGCGAACCGGTGTGGGGCGCACCGTCCTGGATCGCTACGGTCAGTCCACCGTGAACCAACACACCGACGCCGACCACAGCGAGCTGTCCGGAAGTGGACTCGCCGCGGAGAAGTCTCGCCGACTCGCCCTCCTGGACGAGATGCGCGCGCAGGGCCGGAATCCCTACCCCTACCGGTTCGACCGGACACACACCTTGGCCGAAGTCCGCGACTCGTGGGGCGCTCTGGAGCCGGGAGTCGAGACCGACGACCCGGTGTCCGTCGCCGGCCGGATCATGCTCAAGCGCGATTCGGGCAAGCTCGTCTTCGCGACGATTCGCGACCGATCCGACGACGTGCAGTTGTTCATCTCCAAAGCCGTGGTCGGCGACGAGGAATTCGCAGCCGTCAAGGATCTCGACCTCGGCGACTGGGTGGGCGTCGACGGCACCGTGATGACGACCCGCAAAGGCGAGCTGTCGGTCAAACCCGACCGCGTGACCCTGCTCTCCAAGGCCATCCGGCCGATGCCCGACAAGTGGCACGGTCTGAGCGACGTCGACACCCGGTTCCGTCAGCGCTACGCCGACCTGATCGTGAACGATGACGCACGCCGCAATTTCGAGATCCGCCACGAAACCGTCGCCAGCTTTCGCAGGACCCTCGCGGCGCACGGGTTCATCGAAGTCGAGACCCCGGTGCTCCACCCCGAAGTCGGCGGCGCTCACGCCCGCCCGTTCACGACGCACCACAACACGCTCGACATGCAGCTCTACCTGCGGGTGGCCGTCGAGCTGTACCTGAAGCGACTCATCGTCGGCGGGATGGAGCGGGTGTACGAGATCGCCCGCACGTTCCGCAACGAAGGGGTTTCGACCCGACACAACCCCGAGTTCACGATGATGGAGCTGTACCAGGCGTTCGGCGATTGGAACGACGTCATGGACATCACCGAGGAGCTGATCACCACCGCCGCGCGCGACGCGCTCGGTACGACGGTGGTCTCGATCCGCGGTGAACAGGTCGACCTCGCCGAACCGTGGCCACGGAAGCGGATGGTCGACTACGCGTCCGAAGGCAGCGGTGTCGAACTGCATCCCTCGATGCCGCTCGACGCAGCCCGCAGAGTCGCCGCCGACCACGACGTCTTCGTCGAGGACCGATGGGGCTCGGGCAAGATCATCGAGGAGATCTTCGAGAAGACATCCGAGAACGACATCGTGCGCCCCACCTTCGTCACCGGCCATCCGGTCGAGATCTCACCGCTCGCACGAGTCGACCGGAACGACCCGTTCCTCACCGAACGGTTCGAGCTGTTCGTCGATGGCCGAGAGTTGGCCAACGGGTACTCGGAACTCAACGATCCGGTCGAACAGCGGATGCGGTTCGAGGACGAGCAGGCAGCCAAGGACGCCGGCGATGCCGAGGCCGGCAGCGTCGACGAGGACTACCTGCGCGCGCTCGAATACGGCATGCCGCCAACGGGGGGTCTCGGGATCGGCATCGACCGCTTGGCGATGCTCCTCGCCGGTGTCGACTCGATCAAGGAAGTCATCCTGTTTCCCACGCTTCGCCCAGAGGCATGAACCCCGAAAGGCACATCTGACATGGCTCGTATGGCATGGGGCGCCGGCCTCGCAACGGTCGACTCGAACGGGTCGACACTCGACACGTGGTATCGCTGGCTCGGCTGGGGCGAGTTCGGTGACGACGAGATGGTCGCCGACGGACGCTCCGACGAGATCGAGGCCGGCCTCGGGCGGCGCGACGTCGTCGACGCGATCCGCAAGGTCACGATTCGTCCCGTGCGGATCTCGATCGACGTCGACGAAGCTCCCGGCTCACCGGAGGACGCCTACCTCCGGCTCCACTTGCTCTCCCACCGCCTGGCAGCACCGCGCTCGATCGTGATGGACGGCACCTTCGGCGCCCTCAACAACGTGGCCTGGACCAGCCTCGGCCCGGTCGCCATCCAGGACCTCGACGATGTGCGCTTGGCCCTGAAGAAGGCCGGCGGCGTGGTGTCGGTCCACGGTCTCGACAAGTTCCCGCGGATGACCGACTACGTCGTGCCGACCGGCGTCCGCATCGCGGACGCCGACCGCGTTCGCCTCGGCGCCCACCTCGCCGAGGGCACGACCGTGATGCACGAAGGTTTCTGCAACTTCAACGCCGGCACCCTCGGCACGTCGATGGTCGAGGGCCGCATCTCGGCGGGAGTGATCGTCGGTGACGGGTCCGACATCGGCGGCGGTGCCTCGATCATGGGCTCACTGTCAGGCGGCGGGACCGAGATCATCTCGATCGGGGAGCGGTGTCTCCTCGGCGCGAACTCAGGCATCGGCATCAGCCTCGGTGACGACTGTGCGGTCGAGGCCGGGCTCTATGTCACGGCGTCGACGCCGGTCATGACGCCGGACGGCGTGAAGAAGGGTCGCGAGATCTCGGGCATGGGCGGGCTGCTGTTCATCCGCGACGGTCAGACCGGTCAGGTGATCGCCAGACCCCGCTCGAGGAGTTGGGGAGAACTGAACGCGGAGCTCCACTCGGGTCAGTAGCGGTCACGCACCGATGGACGAAGTCGAGCTTGGCGATCACGTCGTTCGACAGCACGAACGGATACATGTCTCCGTCACCGATCGAACGTGACATCGCATTGAGCCCGAGCGTCAAACCGAGCCAGGCCTGCACGGTCGGTCCGATCATCACGCCGTCGTCCGGCGCATAGGTCTTGCGGGCGGCACTGACCGCCGGCTCCCCGATCGTGATCCCGTACGCCTGTGCAGTGTGGAGCCCAGCCCGAATGTGGAGATAGTGGGCGAAGGTCTCCGCCCAGTCCTCCCACGGGTGCATCGTCGCGTACTGGCTGACGTGGGTGTCGACCCACGCCGTGTCGTCGCCGTCGGCGTCATAATGCTGACCGAGGGCATCCTGGTACGAGATCCGCTCGTCGCCGAACAACTCACGGAACGCGTCGGTCCGCCCCGCGTCGACCACCAGCCGGGGCCAGTAGTAGTGGCCGATCTCGTGTCGGAGGTGACCGAGCACCGTCCGATACGGCTCACCCAGCTGTTGACGAACGAACTCGCGGTGAGCATCGTCCGACTCCGACAGATCGAGGGTGATGACGCCTCCGTCGTGCCCGGTCGTCACCTGACGATCGCGTGAGGACAAGAACTCGAAGGCGACCCCGTGCTCCTCGTCGTCGACCTGTCCGATGATCGGGAGACCGATGATCGCCAGCTGGTGGAGCAGTCGGCGTTTCGCCGCCTCTGCGTCGGCGAACGCGGCGATGGCGTCGATCTCGTCATCGTGCGGCCGCACGGTGGTCAGTCGGCAACTGGTGCAGAGTTCGCCAGAGTCGTCGGGCGATATCAGCCAGTTGCATCGCGCCGCGACCCGGTTGAGGCACTGCCGGCGTTGGTCGCCCGGTACGAGTGCGACCAGACGGCGATCGGCGGGGATGTACCCCAGCTGCGAGTTGCAGCGCAAACACGTCGAGTTGTCGAAGAAGACGATCTGCTCGCAGACATCGCACGAGAAAGGCTGCATCGAGCGACGCTACCCGTCGAGCAGTCCGGCAAACCTTCGCAGGTCGAGCGTGCGTGGATGCTCGGAGGGAATCCGAGCGGCGAGTTCGTCGAGACGCGAGATGTCGATGCTGCCCGCGGTGTGACCGCGGACCTCGAACCGACTGCCGCGCCGGGTCTCGGCTTCGGTTGCATTGATCGGGAACGACTCGTACCCCAGGCCGCCCGGGTGGACGACGTGGTACGTCGCACCGCCGAACGAGCGACGACTCCAGCGGTCGACGACATCGAAGGTGAGCGGTCCGCTCTTGTCGATCGTCGGATGCAGTGCAGACCACGGCGCCCATGCCTTGAACCGCACGCCCGCAACGCCGGTCCCGGCGGTCGATGTGGTCCGGAGCGGCAGTGGCACCCCGTTGCACGTGACGATGTGGCGCTCCGGGTTGAGGCCATCGACCTGGACCTGAAGTCGCTCGACCGACGAGTCGACGTAACGCGCGGTCCCATTGCCCGATGCCTCTTCGCCCAGGACATGCCATGGTTCGATCGCTCGACGGATCTCGAGCCGGACGTCGTCGATCACCGCCTCCCCGATCAAGGGGAATCGAAACTCGAGGAACGGCTCCAGCCACGACGCTTCGAAGTCGATTCCGTGGTCGTTCAGGTCCCGGACCACGTCGTGGATGTCCGCTCGGACGAAATGCGGAAGCATGAACCGGTCGGTCAGCTCGGTTCCCCACCGCACGAGCGGACCACGGTACGGGTGTTCCCAGAACCGTGCGACCAGCGATCGCACGAGCAGTGCTTGGACGAGCGCCATCTGGGCGTGTGGCGGCATCTCGAACGCACGCAATTCGAGGATGCCCAGGCGCCCGCGCTCCGAGTCCGGACTGAACAACTTGTCGATGCAGAACTCGGATCGGTGCGTGTTCCCTGTGAGGTCGACGAGCAGGTGTCGAAGGAGGCGATCGACGATCCACGGCGGCGCTCCGTGCTCGCCGCCATCGGCTCGCTCGAGTTCGTTGAACGCGACCTCGAGCTCGTACAGCGTGTCGGCACGACCCTCGTCGACGCGTGGGGCCTGGCTCGTCGGTCCGATGAACTGGCCCGAGAACAGGAACGACAACGACGGGTGGTGCTGCCAGTACGTGACCATGCTGCGCAGCAGATCAGGCCGACGGAGCAGCGGGCTGTCGGCAGGGGTGGCACCGCCGAGCGTGACGTGGTTTCCGCCTCCGGTGCCGGTGTGCCCACCATCGAGCCCGAACTTCTCGGTGCCGAGTCGCGCCTCACGGGCTTCGGCGTAGATCGTCTCGATCACATTGCGCATCGCCGGCCACGTGCTGCTCGGTTGGACATTGACCTCGATCACGCCGGGGTCGGGGGTGACCATCAACATGTCGAAACGAGGGTCACGTGGAATCGGATACCCCTCGATCACCACCGGGGTTGCGAGGTCGGCGGCGACCTCCTCGATGACATGGACCAACTCGACGGCGCGCTCGGCATCCTCGACCGGCGGCAGGAACACATGGACGTGTCCGTCTCGCGCTTCGACGGCGAGCGCCGTCGGCGAGGTCGGATCGACGGTCGTCAGGTCGGTGAAGTCGTGTCGGTCGGAGCGGACCGGGTCCGGCATCGCACCGGGCACCGGGAGCGGGCCCCGCGGTTCGAACGCCGAGCGCTCGAACGGCGACGGAAGCGCGCTCCAAGTGAGCGAGCTGATCGGCAGACGCAAGCCGATGGGCGAGTCGCCGCCGACGAGATAGAGCCGACCGCGCCGCAGGGTCCACTCGGTACTCAGCCAGCCGTCTCCCTCGTCGGATGGTCGCAGCGGCAGGACGAAGCCGGCGGGTGCTGCGAGCGGGCCGCTCAGCCGTTCGATCAGGCGGCGACGAGCGGCGGGCTCGGTCGATCGCGTCCGCCTCGTCGGTGGTGGCGTCGAGGGGCGGCGGATCCCCGGCTGGCAGACGCGCCTCGTTCCACACGGTCTCGATCGGGTCCTCGTAGGCCGGGAGGACGCATCGGGCGTCGATGCCGAATCGATCGGCGATCCCCCGGGCGAAGGCGTCGGCATCCGCCGTGCTGCTCGTCCCGGGCATCGACGGGTCGGCGAGCAGCTTCGGCTCGGTCCAGAGCGGCTGACCGTCGCGACGCCAGACGATGCCGATCTGCCACCTCGGCAACGGCTCACCCGGGTACCACTTGCCCTGGCCGTACTGCACGAGTCCGCCCACCGCGAACCGATCACGAAGCCGCTCGGTGAGGTCGTGGGCGAGCCGTCGCTTGGCCGCACTGTCGGCCGAGATGTTCCATTCGTCGCCGTCCATGTCGTCGATCGACACGAACGTCGGCTCGCCGCCCATCGTCAACCGCACGTCGCCCGCCTCGAGGCGTTCGTCGACGTCGTATCCCAACGCATCGATGGCCGACCACTGCTCGGGCGTGTACGGCAGTGTGACGCGCGGGTCCTCGCGGTACTCGCCGCACGACGTTGACGAACTCGAACTCGACCTCGGTCTGGCTGGTGGCACCGGTGATCGGCGCCGCCGACACCGGGTGCGGCGTGCACGCGAGCGGGATGTGACCCTCGCCGGCGAAGAGCCCCGACGTCGGGTCCAGCCCGATCCATCCGGCACCGGGGACGTAGACCTCGGCCCATGCATGCAGGTCGGTGAAGTCGGCCTCCGGTCCACCGGGACCATCGAGCGCCGGCTGGTCGGTCGTGAGCTGGACGAGGTAGCCCGACACGAATCGCGCCGCCAATCCGAGGTGGCGGAGCGCTTCGACGAGGAGCCACCCGGTGTCACGACACGATCCGACGCCGCGTTCGAAGGTCTGCTCCGGTGTCTGGACGCCCGGCTCCATCCGAACCGAATAGGCGATGTCCTCGTACAACCGGTGGTTGACGGCCACGAGGAAATCCTCGATCCGTACCCGCGACGAGCGGTCGAAGCCGTCCAACCAGCGCTTCATCCGCTCCCCCGCCTGGGTTGTGGGGCGCAGATAGGGGTCGAGGTCGCGAGCCGTCTGAGGCTCGTAGAGGAACGGGTACTTCTCGGCCGACTCCTCGACGAAGAAGTCGAACGGGTTGATCACGGTCATGTCTGCCACGAGATCGACCGTGATGTCGAGGCGCTCGGCCGGTTCGTTGAACACGAGACGCGCGAGATAGTTCCCGAACGGATCCTGCTGCCAGTTGAGGAAGTGATCCTTCGGCGAGACGTTCAAGCTGTACGCCAGAATCGGCGTGCGCGAGTGCGGAGCCGGCCGCAACCTGAAGATGTGCGGGTGGATGGTCGTGGTTCGATCGAACACGTAGCTGGTGCGGTGTTCGATGGCGATGTGGATGCCCATCTGGGTTCCTTTCGCACGGTGTGTGTGCGCTGTTGTGGGTGGCGGAGGCGAGCGAGGAGTGTCAGGGTGCGGCGTCGAGGCGGGTCACATCGACCGCAACCTCCAAGAGCTGATTCGACCCCGGCCCGAGCACGACGCCGCGGACGGGCGCCACGTCGGCGTAGTCGCGGCCCCAGCCCACCGTCACGTGGCGGGTCGGAGGGATCTGGTGGTTGGTCGGGTCGACGTCGAGCCACGAACTCGTGTCCCAGCTCGATGGCTCCTCGTCCTCCGCGGGTCCGGTCCACACCGAACACCACGCGTGCGATGCGTCGGCGCCGATCGACTTCACCTCACCCGGGGGAGGGTCGGTCTCGATGTAGCCGCTCACGTACGACGCCGGCAGGCCGACCCACCGGAGGACCGCAGTGGCGAGGTGGGCGAAGTCCTGGCACACACCGCTGCGGTGCTCGAGCACCGTGTCGAGCGGAGTCGCCCAGTCGGTGGCGGTCGGATCGAATCCGTACACCTCGAAGATCTCCCGAGACAGGTCGGTGACGGCCTCGATCAGGGGCCGACCGGGAGTGAAGATCCGTCCCGCGAGTTCGCCGAGCAGATCGGACCGCTGCATCGGGGTCGAGTGCTTCGTCGCCGCCCGATACGGCCCGACCTTGATCGCCGACCCGTTGCGCAGGTTGCGTGCGATCTCGGCGACCTCCTCCCACGACCGGCGCGTCGACGGCACCGACGGCACCCGTGTCTCGACGATGCTCACCGCCTCGATCTCGAACGCATCGTGACGGTGGTGGACCCCGAGCTGCACGATCCGATTTCCGAAGACGTCACGCGTCTCGACGTATTCGTCGGGCTCCGGCGTCGTGATGACTTCGGCGTGGAGGACCTCCTGGAACTCGCGTTCACGCGGGAGGAGGCAGGCGACCGTGTAGGCATCGTTGACCGCGAGCCCGTACGTGTACGACGTCCGGTGACTGACCCGGTATCTGGTCATGCCACCGCACCTGGATCCACGAGCCGGGAACGCACGAGGGTGGGATGCGGCGGCGCCACGAGTCGCGTCGAGGTCAGTTCGACTGCGAGCTCGTGCAACGCCTCGGCCGCCTGCTCCAGAAGCTCCGGCGAATCACCGACCCCGAACGCCGCCAGCGTCTCGCCGACGTCGTCGAGCCGACCGACACCCGCGGCCCATCCGATCGCCTCGGCGTTGCGCGCCATCCCCGCGACCGACGCTGCACCCGAGCGCGGGTTGCGCTGATCGTGCAGCAGCAGCGCGAGCACCGCATCGAGCTCGACATCGCTGCGGTGTCGACGTCGATAGGCGACGAGGCTGTCGTTGGCGCCCAGCACCGCCTCGAGACCCCTACGGCGAGCGAGATCGCCGAGCGTTCCGTCGGCGTCGATCCGCACGGCGATCGACGCGCTCGAGATGGCGACGAGCGTGCGTTCGTACCGCTTGGCGAAATCGCCGTAGTACCACGCTGGGCCGCGTACGACGCTCTCGCTCCAGAGACCCGCGAATGCGGAGAGCTGGAACAGGATGGCGTCGAGCGCATCGACGTCGTCGGGCCGTTCGGCCAATCGTTCGCGGCTGTCGACCATCTCACCGAGCACCCGACCCGTCGTGGTCGAGAGGAACTCCCGGACGGACGCCGATTCGGCCAACATCGAGCCGATGTGGAACTCGAGTGATTCCGCGGCGGCCTCGACGGCGAGGCGGCGCGCCCCGGTCAGCGCGAGCGACTGGCCACCCACCGCGACCGCCGTGGTGGGCGCGTCGCTGCCCGTGAGCGCAGCGAGCAACTGCATTGCCGGAGTCGGTCGCCCGTCCCACCGTGCGACCGGAGGCGCCGAGGCGATCACCCGCATCGACCGGGCCACCGCCTCGGCGCGTTCGGACGCCCGACCGAGCCAGTACAACGAATGCGCCGCCCGGGTCGGCACCGACGTGATGAAGTCGACCTGCGGTGCCGAGCGGGCTTCGGCGACGGGGGCTGGGGTGAACTCGTCGCCGAGGACCCAGATGTCCTTCGCCCGAGACGGTGTCGGGAGGGTGGGATCGTCGTGCGGTTCGATCACCCGGCCGTTGCCGCCCGGGATGACCACGATGCCATCGTCGGTGGCGACGGCGTGGAACCGCAGGACGATCGGCTGGTCTGCGACTCGCCCGTCGACGAGGCACGGCACGCGCTCAGCGGGGCGACCGAGTACGTCGTCGATCCGAGTGGCCCCGGTTGCGAGGCGGGGCGAACGCATCTGCAGCCACGGTGCGTCGCCGGTGAGCGCCTCGCCCGCTCGGTCCCACAGCCCGACGAGCGACGGGTCCTCGATCACGCCGGTCCCGTGAGCGTTGGCCATCGTGACCGTGCCGGCGTCATCCGCCAGCAACACGCCCGGGATACCCGCCGCTCCGTAGGTGTTCGTCTCGAGCGGGTCGAGTTGACGATCCACGATGCGGCGGTGCAGCACGTCGACCCGTTCGAGCCCGCCCAACGTCTGGAGCCACAGCTGGCTGTCACGCACGACCAGGTCGGGGCCCTCGACCACGTTGAACCCGAGCTGCGTCGCCAGGTAGGAGTGGTCGACGTAGGCGGGATGATCGATGCCGCTCGTGAGCACCACCACACGGGGCCCGTCGACCGTGGTGGTGTCGACGAGCGCCCGGCGCATCAGCGCGAGCGACGCATCGATGGTCCGCGGGAGGTCGTCCCCCACGTCGGCGACCTGGGTCATCACACCACGGTCGAGGACGGTGTACCCGAGGCCGGCGGGCGTGTCGGTGTGGTCGGCGATCGCAAACCAGACGCCGTCCGCGGTGCGCACGACGTCGACGGCGTAGGTGGAGAGCCAGCGTCGCTGATGCCGACGGGACACCGCTCCGACTGCCGACAGCCGGTACCCGGCACTCCCCCACAGGATGGCCGGGTCGATCACCCCATCGGCAACGAGTGATCGCGACCCGTACAGGTCGTCGAGCAGTGCTTCGAGCATCTGCATCCGACGCGACACCGCCCCTTCGATCCACGCGAACTCGTCGGCATCGAGCACGTACGGCATCGGATCGAGTCGCCACGGACGGCTGGCGAGGCCGACCGACCGACCGTCCGAACGGACCGGCAGGTCGTGGACGATGTGGCCGGCGCCTTCTGCCATCAACAGTCGGTCGATCACCGACTGGCGCCGGACGAGTTCGCCGAGATCAGTTGGGTCGATCGCGTCGAACGTCGTGCTCATCAACCACCGTCGATACTGAGATAGCGCTCCGTGATCGCGCCGTTGATCTTGCCGAGCAGGGACTGTACCCACTCCATCGCCCGATCGAGGTCGGCGCCGTCGGTCGTGGTGGCCATCACCGACATCAATGCGTCTCGCGCCTCGTTCACCGCATGACGAACGGTCTCGGGGCGTGTCAACCGGTCGAGGCAGCGATCGATTTCGTTGAGGCAGAACAGCACCGAGCGCGGGAACCGGCTGTCGAACAGCAGGAACTGGACAACGGCTCGTCGCTTCGATCGGACCGCGCGTGGCCCGCTGGTACATCTGCAATGCCGACAGCGACCGCAGCACGCCCATCCAGTGGACCTCGTCGTAGGCGCGCGATGATTCTCGTTGGGCCATCAGCTCTGCGGCACGCACCCCGACCACCCGGGTCGTCATGTCGGCGCGCTCCAGGTAGCGGCCCAGCCGCCAGATCTGCCACGCGTCGTCGCGGGTCATCGACGACGTGAGGATCCCGTCGAGACGCCGGCTGTCGTCGATGACCCGGGTCAGCACGCGGTCGCGAAAGCGGCGATCCTCGGCGCGCACGGCTTCGTCTCGGATGAACAGCGACAGGTCGTTCACCGCTCGCCAGGCCTCGCGCGGAAGCACCTCTCGGGTGGTGCGCAGATTCTCCCTCGCGGCCGCAACGCCGAAGGCGACGCTTCCCGACTGTTCGGTGTCGGAAACGAGTCGCCGAACAACCTCGCGTTCACCGGTTTCGAGCATCGGGGTCTCGCTGTCCGAATCACCGAAGACGGCCAGCAGCGCTCCCCACGGCGAGCCCGAGTCGTCATCGCTCGGCAGGTCGTCGATCAGCTCGCCGTACGACTGGACGAGGCGAGACAGGTCTTCACTTCGCTCGAGGTATCGCGCTGCCCAGAAGATCCGATCGGCGTTTCGTGACAGGAGTGCCATGTCAGACCACCCCTCCGGTCGACGACTGTTGCTGGCCCTGCTGATCCACCGGCGTCGACGATCCGTTGGGTGCGTCGACGATCCACGTGTCCTTGCTCCCGCCGCCCTGGGACGAGTTGACGATCAGCGAGCCCTCTTCGAGCGCAACACGAGTGAGACCCCCGGCGGTGACGTAGCTCGACTCCCCGGTGAGGATGAACGGACGGAGGTCGACGTGACGCGGTTGCAGCGTGCCGTCGATCAGCGTCGGGACCGTCGACAGGTTGATGATCGGCTGCGCCACCCAGTTGCGCGGGTCGTCGAGGATCGCCTCCGCACACGCCTTCAGCTCGTCCTCGCTGGCCCGGCTTCCGATCGTGATGCCGTAGCCGCCGCTCTCGTTCGCCGGCTTCATCACCAACTCGTCGAGATGATCGAGGACGTACTCGCGCTCGTCGTCGTACATGCAGCGATAGGTCGGCACGTTGGCGATCTGTGGCTCTTCGCCGAGGTAGTAGCGGATGATGTCGGGCACCCATGCGTACACGCACTTGTCGTCCGCGACGCCGGCTCCGGGAGCGTTCGCGATGCCGACGTTGCCGGCCTTCCACGCTCGCATCAGCCCGGCAACGCCCAACATCGAGTCGGAGCGGAACACCTCGGGGTCGATGAACAGGTCGTCGATCCGTCGGTAGATGACGTGGACACGTTGGCGCCCCTCGGTCGTGTGCATGTAGACGCAGTCGTCGTCGCCGACGACGAGGTCGCCACCTTCGACGAGCTCGGCCCCCATCCGCTGCGCGAGGAACGAGTGCTCGAAGTAGGCCGAGTTGAAGATCCCCGGGGTCAGAACGGCGAGTGTCGGGTCGATCACTCCATCGGGAGCGAGTGACGACAACAGCTTGTTCAGCGCATCGGTGTAGGTGTCGACCGGACGGATCCGGTTGTTGCCGAACAGCTCGGGGAAGGCCCGTTTGGTGACGCCTCGGTTCTCGATCACGTAGCTCACACCGGACGGGACGCGCAGGTTGTCCTCGAGGACGTAGAACGTGCCGTCGTCGTCGCGGACCAGATCGGAGCCCGAGATGTGCGCCCAGACGCCGAACTTCGGGTGCGCACCGACGCACTCGGGCCGGAAATTGGCCGAGTCCTCGAGCAGCTCGGCCGGAAACACACCATCGGAAATGATCCGCTGCTCGTTGTAGAGGTCGTCGATGAACATGTTGATGGCGCGCAGCCGCTGCGCCAGTCCGCGTTCGACCTGGCTCCACTCGTCTCCGGGAATGATGCGCGGCACGACGTCGAACGGCCACGCACGGTCGATGTTCTCGCCATCGGAGTAGACGGTGAAGGTGATCCCCATCGTCAGGATGTCGAGCTCGGTCGCGTGCTGTCGGGCCGCCAGTTCGTCGGGACCCAACTCGTCGAGGAGCGACCAGAGACCCGCAGCCGCGGGTCGGGGAGTGCGGTCAGGAGTCAGCAGTTCGTCCACGGGCTCTAGTCATAGCCCATGTCGCCACAGACGAGGCCACAGAGGGCGAGATCTTTCGGCGTCGCGGCCGGCGTGCTCGTCCGGACGCACCCCTCCCAGGTGTCGGAGTAGCGTCGGGGCATGGCGACGTCGGACGAGTTCGGAGCCCCGGTCGAGTTCGCCGTCGAGCTTCCCGACGGTGGCCGGCGGGTCATGTCGATCACCAACCCGAACAAGACGATGTTCCCGGCCGTGGGCCCCGACAAGCAGGAGCGCACCAAGCTCGACCTCGCCAACTACTACGTCGCCGTCGGTGCGCCGATCATGCGCACGCTCGACGATCGGGCGGTGCTGTTGGAGCGATATCCCAACGGCGTTCGGGGCACATCGTTCTTCCAGAAGCGAATCCCTGCGTCGGCACCGGACTGGCTCACGACGACGACGGTGGAGACGATCAACGGCACACCGTCGAGGGCGTTGGTCATCTCCGACCTCGCACACGTGCTGTGGGCGGCGAATCAGGGCGTCCTCGGGCTGCACGTGTGGCCGTTCCGGGCATCGACCCCGGAGGACGCCGACGAAATGCGGATCGACCTCGACCCGTCACCGGGTGTCACGTTCGACATGACCCGCGAGGCGGCAGCCCACACTCGCGACCTGCTCGCCGAACTCGGCATGCTCGGGTTTCCGAAGACGACGGGCAGCAAGGGGATCCACATCTACGTCCGTGTCGAGCCCGGTTGGGATTCGTTCGCCGTCCGCGGCGCTGTGGTCGCGCTCGGTCGGATCCTCGCCGAGCGACACCCCGACCTGATCACCGACAAGTGGTGGAAGGAAGAGCGCGGTGAGCGGGTGTTCGTCGACTTCAACCAGAACGCGCCGCACAAGAACATGTTCGGTGCGTGGGGCGTCCGCCCTCGGGTCGGGGCCCAGGTGTCGACGCCGTTCCGCTGGGACGAACTCGACTCGATCGATCCCGAGACCTGCACGATCGACACCGTTCCAGCCCGACTCGCGGCGTTCGGCGACCCATGGGAACTGATGGACGAGGCGCCGTGCACGATCACGCCGCTCGTCGAGCGATTCGCCTCCGATCTCGCCGACGGCGTCCCCGACGCCCCGTGGCCGCCGGTGTACCCGAAGATGCCGAACGAGGCGCCGCGGGTGCAGCCGAGCCGCGCCCGTGGTCCCGACTGACGCGCACCGGCGCTCCGAGGTCAGATCGGCAGCGTGCACTCACTCTCGGCGAGGCCGTTGACGAGCGCCGCGGCGCCGCCCAGGACGACACCGCCGGCGACGTCGTCGTAGGCGTCGGGACCGGCGGCGACGATCGCCTGCAGGTCGACCAGGAACTGCGCGGTGGTGGCGGGTCCGTCGCCGGGAAGCAGCTCGAAGTCGGGTTCGGCACGCTCCACGAGCTCCGCCAGCTCCGCAGCGTCGGCATACGTGCTGAGCGGTGCGTCGGCCACGAAGGTCGGGGGTGACTCCATCGTCAGCAAGTCGTCGACGAGCGCTTGCGCAGCGCCCACCTGCAGGTAGAACTTGTCGCGATCGACATGGGCGACGTCGTCGAGCACGGTGTGGTAGCAGCCGTTGTTGGCATCGGTGAAGAAGACGGACGGAATCCCCGCCGCGGCGAGGTTGGCATGGTCGCTTCGACCCTGGCCGAACACGAGGCTGAACGTGGCGTAGTCCAGGCTCGAGGCCTCGGTCGCTCGACGAGCGGCGTCGACCAACACCTCCCCACCTGTCTCGGGCCCGACGAGGATCGTGGTGTCGGCGAGCTCGGGCGAGAGCTGGGCTCCCTGGATGTCGAAGTTCACGTACGCAACGGTCTGCTCCAGAGGAACGAGCGGATCGTCGACGTACACCTGCGAGCCGATCAATCCGTCCTCCTCGCCGTCCCAGAGACCAACGATCATCGACCGACGCCCGATCTCGTCCGCAGGATCAGCGCCGTCGGCATCACCTGTGGCGTCCTGGGCAGGCTGTTGGAGATCCCCGTAGCGGATGGAGGTGACGATCGAGATCACAGCTCCGACACCGCCGGCGTTGTCGGCGGCGCCGTTGCAGATGTCGTCGTCGGTTGCGCCCCGCACGTCGCACTCACCGGGACCGAGATGGTCGTAGTGCGCACCGACGAGCACATACTCGTCGGCGAGCGCGCCGCGTCCCGGCAGGATCCCCACGATGTTGGTGCCGTCCGCGTACGGCTGGAGAAACCCCTCGTCGCCGACGACTTCGGGCCGGGCGGGCTCGACGACACCGACGAGCTTCGACAGCAGGAGCTCGCGGGCAGCGGCAGAACCGACGGTGAGGTTGTTCCGGCCGGCGAGCTCGTCGGCGGCCAGTTCCTCGACCAGGGAGAACGAGTCCTCCAGCAGGCCCTCGGCCGGCAGCTCGAGTTCGATCGGTTCGGTCGGCGTCGGCGCATCGGTCGGCGCCGCGGATGCTTCCGTACTCGGCGGGTTGGAGTCGGACGACTCGGCGTCGGTCGGGTCGGTTGCTGGCGCGTCGGTGGACGCAGGGACCGCAGCGGTGTCGGGCGCCGAGGTACCGGCGTCGTCGGAACCGGTGCACGCGGCGACGAGGAGCGAGGCGAACACGATGGCGACGAGCTGGCGCATTCCCCGACTCTTGCAGAGACGCGTCGACCGAACCGCGGACGGAATATCATTGCGGTCACAACTGTTGATCGAGGTATGGCCGCATCCGCTCCCGTCGTCGACATTCGCCGCTCCCGAGACCGCTTCCAGACCAGCGCGGGCTGGCTCGAGTCCCAGCATTCGTTCTCGTTCGGACACCACCGCGATTTCTCGAACACCCACCACGGACTCCTCCTCGTCAACAACGACGACATCGTGCGCGGCGGAACGGGATTCGACACCCACCCGCACCGCGACATGGAGATCGTCACGTGGGTGCTCTCGGGCGAACTCGAACACAAGGACTCGGAGAAGAACCGTGGGATCATCTACCCGGGCCTCGCTCAGCGGATGTCGGCCGGACGCGGGATCTGGCACTCGGAGATGAACAACTCGGGCACCGACGACGTCCACTTCGTCCAGATGTGGGTGAGCCCCGACGCCGAGTCGGTCGACCCCGGCTACGAACAGCTCGACATCAATGCCGAGCTCGACCGTGGCGGACTGGTCCCGATCGCGTCGGGCAAGGGTCACGACGCAGCGATCTCGATTCGTCAGGCCGGCGCCGTCCTGTGGGGCGGTCGCCTGCAGCCGGGTGAGGCCGTGCACGTGCCCGATGATCGCCACGTCCACGTCTTCGTACCGGTTGGATCAGCCGAGCTCGGCGGCGCCGACGTGCTCGAAGCCGGCGACGCCGCCCGTCTCACCGAGGCAGGCGATCCGCAGCTCGTCGCCGGCGATCACGGCGCCGAGGTGTTGATCTGGGCGACGGCCTGACAGGCTGGAGCCATGACGCCTGGGACATCGACCGAGCCGGCGACGTTCGATCAACTGGCCGCCGTCATCCGTGGCCGGCGGACCTCGATGCTGGTCGACCAGGAGTGCGAGGTGCCGGTCGACCTTCGTCGAGCAACTCTGCGAGCTCGCCTCGTGGGCCCCCAACCACAAGAAGACCTGGCCGTGGCGTTTCGCGCTCTTCACGGGTGACGGTCGACGCCGTCTCGGTGAGACGATGGTCGTCGACATGGTCGACGCCGACTTCGGCGACGAGTTCAAACGCGTCAAGACCGCCGGCAAGTACCTGCGGACGCCGGCGACGCTCGTGGTCGGCTGCGGTGCACACCACAACGAGATGCTGCACGTGGAGAACCGCGACGCGGTCGCGGCCGGCATCCAGAACCTGCTCCTCGCCGCGACGTCGATGGGCCTGGCGACGTTCTGGTCGACACCGGCGCTGACCCAACCGCCACGGGTGCTGGACCTGTGCGGCTTCGAGCCCGACGACCGGATCGTCGGCATCATCTATCTCGGATGGGCCGAACGGATGTGCGATGCGCCCGAGCGCCCGCCGATCGAGCTCATCGGTCATCGACAGCTGACGTTTTCGTCGCGGCCGACGGCCACGCCACAATGGCGACGTGACCGCCGACGCCGAACCGACACAGACGATCGTCACCCTCGACCTCGAAGGGGTGCTGATCCCCGAGGTGTGGGTCGCCGTGGCCGAGACCACGGGCATCGACGGTCTGCTCCGCACGACGCGCGACGAACCCGACTACGACGTCCTGATGCGCTACCGGCTCGATCTGCTGGCCGAACACGGTCTCGGGCTCGCCAGGATCCAGGAGGTCATCTCGACGCTCGAGCCGATGCCGGGCGCACGCGACTTCCTCGACGAGCTCCGCGCGCAGACCCAGGTGATCATCCTGTCGGACACGTTCGAGCAGTTCGCGACACCCTTCATGCGGCAGCTCGGGTGGCCGACGATCATGTGCCACCAGCTGCTCGTCGACGACGACTCCATCGTCGGCTATCGGCTCCGCCAGCAGGACCAGAAGCGCAGGGCGGTCGAGGCGTTCCAGTCCTTGAACTTCCGAATCATCGCGGCCGGCGACTCGTACAACGACACGACGATGCTCGGCGCCGCGTCGACCGGCTTCCTCTTCCGGTCACCCGACAACGTGATCGCCGAGTTCCCCCAGTTCCGTGCGTTCACCGCCTACGACGACCTGCTCGCCGCCATCACCGCCGAGCTCTGAGTCGGGCTGGGCGTCAGCGACGCGCCCGCCACGGCCGACGGACCCCTTCGTCGATTGCCAGCGACAGCACGACCAGTCCGATCGCGACGATCCCATCGAGCCACCAGTGGTGTCCCGTCGCCGACACGACGAAGATGGTGATCGGCAGATGCGCGGCGAACAGCCACTTCCATCGACTCGGGCTCGCCGCGATGATGCCGAACCCGATGACCGCCGCCCAGGCGACGTGGATCGACGGCATGGCGACGAACTGACCCGACACGCCGGTGCCCACCGGGCCGTACACCGACATGTCGTACACCTCGGAGAGATCCTCGTAGCCGAGGTCGGTGAGGAAACGTGGCGGCGCGACATGCCAGAACCGGATGAACAGGCAGCCCCCGGTGGTCAGCGCGAGCACGTTGCGCCAGCGGGTGTACTGATCGCGATGTCGCCAGAACATCCAGATCAGGAACGCAAACAGTCCGGGTACGTGCATGCCGATGTAGTACGCAGCGCTGAACCATCCGAGCCAGTCGTAGCGCACGACGAACTCCTGGAGGCTGAGCTCGGTCGGCAACCCGATCGCCTCCTGGAACTCGACGATCCGCCGGGCACGCTCGATCGCTCCCTCCGACTGGGTGAGCGGCAGCTTCTTCGCCGTGCGCCACAGGCCGTACAGCCCGGTGAGCACGACGAGTTCGTACAGCGTCGGCAACGTGACCTCGGTGAAGCGGGACGGCCGCATGCGCCGAACGGCGAAGAACAGCACGAGGCACATCACGCTGGCGATCCACGCCTGCTGCCAGGTCGGCCATTTCGTCGCGGCCACGATCGTCGACACCATGGAGCGTTCAGTCTGCCTCGTCGGAGCGGCTACCGTCTCGCTCGCACGGGCGGAGGGGAGGCGACATGCGAGGGACAACGAGGGTCACGACCGCAGTGTCGGTATGGGTCATCGTCGTGGCGAGCGCGTTCGCCATGGTCTCGCCCGCCCGAGCGATCGACCGAACGGCCGACACGTCGGGCATCGTCCGACCGGTCCGGACGTCCACCTCCACCGTCGTGCTCGATCCTGGGACACGGCGGATCGTCGTCGTCGGCGACTCGATCCTGTTCTCCCGTCTCGCAGCGGGTGCCCGAACGAACCAGATCGTTCCGCTTGCGCTCACCGCGCTGCGCAGCCGCTACCCCGCGATGAGCGTGAGCAACCTGTCGTTTCCCGGACTCTCCACCCTCCACATGATCGACCCGCGGGCGACGACGCTGCGCCCGTACCTCGAGGATGCTCGATGGTGGCGGACCGCGGCCCGACGTGGTGGTCGTCGCGGTGAGCTCGATCGACATCAACCTCTTTCCCGACACCGCCGTCACGTCGCTGGCACCGGCGCTCGTGAAGGAGCTGCGGGCGGTCGAGCGCATGCTGGCGGTGCGCGGCATCGACACCGTCTTCGTGCCGGCGTTCGGCATCAACGGTGACATGTACAACGAACTCAGGAGTCGATTCGCACCGTTCCGCGACTACCGCTTCGACGAGCGCGTCAACAAGTACAACGAGCTGCTTCGCGCGAGTGGGCTACCGATGCTGTTCGACCGTTTCGCACGCCTCGATCAGGATGGCGACGGCAACGCCGACCGTCGGTACTTCGTCGGTAACGATCCCCGCGGCGAGTGGCCCGACGACGGCATCCATCCGAACGCGCTCGGCGAGCGGGTGTTCGGTGACAACCTCGCGAACGGGCTCGTGGCCGCCCTGGAGCGCGGCTGACCGGGACGGTCTGCTCGCTGTCGCTCGAGGTCGCCGTCCTCGGCTACGTTCTCCCCCGGTCGAGGGGAGACCCAGTGCTGGTACGGACGAGGGCTGTGTGCGTGGCGTTGACGATCGGCTTCGGCGCGGCCGCCGTGCCCGAGACCGGAACCGCCGCCGCTGGTCGCACCGCTGATGCGTGACCCCGTCGTTCGGGGTCCGGCCCGGACCACGGGCATCACGCTGCACCGACCCGTTCGACACATCATGCTCATCGGTGACTCGGTCGTCTTCGACCATGGGCTCGCCGGTGGCCGCTCCAATTCGATCGTGCCACTGGTGAACGACGTCGTGCATCGTCGTTTCCCCGAGGTGACGATCGACAACCGGGCGGCGCGCGGCCTGTCGACCCTGCACGCCATCAACCCCGCGTCGCCCACCCTGCGTCCGTACCTCAGCACACTGCTGGACGACACGACCGACCCGCCCGATCTGATCCTCATCGCCGTCAGCGCGATCGATCTCAACCTGTTTCCCGACATCCCGGTCGCAACCCTCTGGCCGCCGCTGCTGGCCGAACTCGACGGCGTGAGGGATCTCGTCGAAGCACACGGCGTACAGGTGGCGTTCCTCCCCGCCTTCGGCGCCAGCGAAACGATGTACGAGAGGTACCGGAGCCTCTCCGGCACGGCGGTGCCCCCCTACCCGATCAATCACCGCATCGACTCGTTCAACGAACTGCTCGCGGCCAGCGACCTGCCCCTGCTGTTTCGGCGCTTCGCCGGACTCGACAGCGACCACGATGGCGACACGGACGAGCGCTGCTTCGCCGGGCACGACCTGCCCGAGAGCGGGTCACCGGACGACGGCGTGCATCCGAACGGCCTGGGCGAGCGGATCTACGCCGACAACCTCGCCCGCGCACTCATCACACCACTCGAGCGACGGATGCACGCGCTTCGCCGGCGACGCTCACGACGGACGCCGACGACGCCACGACCAGCTGCGAGTCGACGGCACCGCGACCTGACAACGCCAGCCGTCGTAGCTCGCGCCGAACCGCTCGGCGATCTGACGGATCGTCCAACTGTCGGACGTGATGTCGGCCGGGTCGCCTCGGTGCGCAAGCACCCACCGATCCTCGACGCCCTCGCGGGCCGGATCGAGCGCCGGGAACACGCCCGAGACCGCCGTGGCGAAGCGTTCCACCGTGTCGTCGGTGAGGCCGGTGACGACATGTTCGATCATGCGGACACCGCCGACGTCACCGGCCGCGTGCAACTCGGCCATCCGTCGGAGGTCGCGCATCGACTGCTCCTCCATGCCGACGGGACGGACGCGCTCGAAGATCGTCCAGTCGGGGTCGTTGCTGGGAGCGACCGTGACCGAAGCCTTCGCCGGGAGCGGGACCTGCGTGAAGCGAGCGGCGTGCTCGTCGCTCGGAAGATGCACGAGTGCCCAGAGCCTCGTCGCCGCTCGACTGGTGCCGGCGATGCGTCCACCGAGCTCGTCGGTGATCTGCTCGACCGCTGTCTCTGTTGCGGCGATGAACTCGGGCCGCGTCGACGGCGCCTCGATCGTGATCTCGACGGCCAGCGGAAGGTCGGCGAGTCCGGCGCCTCCACGAGCAGGTCGCCGTCGACACCCATCATCTCGAACCCGTCGGCACCCTCCCGCCGAAACAACTCCCACGCCATCCCGTCACGTTACGGGTCAGACCCGTTACGTAACGCTCGCGGTCACGGGGTGTAGACGCCGAAGACCTCGCGGAGGCTGTCGCTGATCTCGCCGAGCGTGCAGTCGGCCCGGAGTGCGTCCTTCATCACGTACAGCAGGTTGTCGCTCGACCCGGCAGCCGCCTTGACAGCAGCGAGCGACGACTCGACGGCGCCCGATGTCCCGATCGGCCTTGTAGGCCTTCGTGCGGGCGATCTGGGTGGCCTCGAGCTGCGGGTCGATCGGGAACGGCTCGGGATCGGGGTCGTCGTCGACGGTGAACTTGTTGACGCCGACGATGACCCGCTCGTCGTCGTCGATCGACTTCGTGTACTCGTACGCGGCGTTCTCGATCTCGTCCATCTGGAAGCCGACTTCGATCGCGGCGACCGCACCGCCCTTCTCGTCGATCCTCTCGATGTACTCCCAGGCGAGCCGCTCGACCTCGTCGGTCAGCGACTCGACGAAGTACGACCCGGCCAGCGGGTCGACCGTGTCGGTCACGCCCGACTCGTAGCCGATGATCTGCTGGGTGCGGAGCGCGATCCGGGCCGCGGTCTCGGTCGGGAGGCTGAGTGCCTCGTCGTAGCCGTTGGTGTGCAGCGACTGCGTTCCGCCGAGCACCGCGGCCAACGACTGGATCGCGACGCGCACGACGTTGTTGATCGGCTGTTGCGCGGTCAGCGTCGAGCCGCCGGTCTGCGTGTGGAACCGCAGCATCGACGACTTCGGATCCTTCGCACCGAACCGCTCCGTCATGATCGTGTGCCACATGCGGCGGCTCGCGCGGAACTTGGCCGCCTCCTCGAAGAAGTTGTTGTGACCGTTCCAGAAGAAGCTCAGCCGCGGCGCGAAGTCGTCGACGTCGAGCCCGGCATCGACGGCCGCCTGGACGTAGGCGATCGCGTTCGCCAGCGTGAACGCGATCTCCTGGACCGCCGTCGAGCCCGCTTCGCGGATGTGATAGCCCGAGATCGAGATCGTGTTCCACGACGGCACGTGCTTCGAGCAGTACTCGAAGATGTCGGTGATCAGGCGCATCGACGGGCGCGGCGGGTAGATGTAGGTGCCGCGTGCGATGTACTCCTTGAGCAGGTCGTTCTGGATCGTGCCGTTGATCTGGTCGGCCGAGCACGCCCTGCTCCTCGGCCACCAACTCGTACATCAGCAGCAGGATCGCCGCGGTCGAGTTGATGGTCATCGACGTCGACACCTTGTCGAGCGGCAGGTCGGCGAGCAACAGCCGCATGTCGGCCATCGTGTCGATGGCGACGCCGACCTTGCCGACCTCGCCCTCGGCGCGGCCGGCGTCCGAGTCGTACCCCATCTGTGTGGGCAGGTCGAACGCACAGCTCAGGCCGGTCTGGCCGGCATCGAGCAGGAACTTGAACCGCTGGTTCGTCTGCTCGGCCGACCCGAAACCCGAGTACTGGCGCATCGTCCAGAGTCGTCCGGTGTACATCGACGGATACACGCCGCGCGTGTAGGGCGGCTGGCCCGGCAGCCCGAGACGTTGTTCCTCGTTCCAGTCGGCGAGGGCCTCACCGGTGTAGATCTTGTGCGATCGGGATGCCCGAATCGGTCGTCGGCAGTTCAGCAGCGTCAGCCATGCCGACGAGCGTAGGTGGGCCACCCTGATCTCACCAGATCAGACGTGCTCGTCGGTGCCAGGCACCGACGGACGCCGTCAGTTGGCGGCGACGATCGCGACCTCCATCCGCCACTGGGGTTGGGCGAGCTCGGGCACCGTGACGAGCGTCGACGCCGTTCGGTGGCCATCGAGGAACGCATCGCGGGCCGCCATCACGGGCCCGAGCGCCTCGCCCGACCACCACGTACGTCGTCACCGACACGATGTCGGACGGCACCATGTCCGGCGTCGGTCGAGCATCGCGGCGATGTTCTGCCACACCACCGTCGCCTGGTCGCCGACGTCGGACGGCGTGGTGCCGTCGGGAGCCGTCGGCACCACCCCGGATGTGTGCAACCATCGTGTCGGCTGTTCGCTCAACATCGCATGGGCGTAGTTGGCAGCGGGTGGAGCGATCGACGACGGGTTGATCTCGCGGTTCACCGCACCATCGTTGCAGTTCCCGTTCGAACGACCCTGCCCGCCGTCGATCCGCCGCGGCCGTAGCATCCGGGCCATGGACCGCGATTCTCAGGCGGTGGCCGGCGGTCCGGTCACGAGGTGGCTGTCCACGACGCAGCCCGAAGCGCTGTTCGTACTCTCGGCGATCGCCCAGTACGTCGGCGCCGTCCTCGCGGTCCTCCTGTTCGACGGATCGATCGGCGGCACCGACGGCGTCGAGCCCCAGACCGTGGCCTGGTTCCGCGCCATCGGCGCCGCGATCGCACTGCTCACCGTGTCACGCGGCTGGCGATCGGGGCTGGACCCGCGAGCAACTGATCGGCGTCGCGTTCTTCGGCATCACGACCGTGCTGATGAACGTCTTCTTCTACCTCGCCATCGAGCGCATCGACCTCGGAAAGGGCATCACGATCGAGTTCATCGGTCCGATCGCCGTGGCGGCCGCGACGACTCGGAGCCGTCGGAACGCGATCGCACTGCTGTTCGCCGTGGCCGGCGTCGCAGTGCTCGGCGGCGTCGAAGTCGACGACAACCTGCTCGGCGTCGTGTTCATCCTCATCGCTTCGGCGCTGTGGGCGGGCTACATCGTGATCGGATCACGGGTGGCGCAGGTCGACCGGGGCGTCGCCGGCCTCGGCATCGGACTGGCGATCGGCGCACTGGTTCTCACGCCGATCGGCGCACCCGGCAGCCTTGAGGTCTGGACGAGCCCGACGCTGCTGCTGCTGTGTCTCGCTGTCGGCGTCTTCTCGAACGCGATCGGGTACGGCATCGACCAGTTCACGATGCGACGGATCCCGATCCGCCGATTCTCACTGCTCCTGGCGCTCCTCCCGGTCACGGGCACGCTGATCGGCTGGATCGGGCTCGGCCAGCAACCCTCCCCGATCGATCTCGCCGGCATCGCCCTCGTGCTCGTCGGCGTGGCCGTGCAGGAGCGCGACCAGATCGAGCGTGTCGAAGCCGTGGTCCGCACCGACCCGGCCTGACCCGCCGCGGCTACCATCGTCTCCATCACTCGCATTCCCGTGCGCACACTTCTGGAGGACTGATGACCGACACCGTCGAAGAGACCCTGGCCAAGCTCGAGGAGCAGGCCGGCACCGATGCCACCGACTTCGAGGCCGAGCGCCTCCACCGCAAGCAGCGCCTTGCCTGCGGCCTGCGGACGATGGGCCGGTTGCATCTCGCCGAGGGTGTGCCGGGCCACGTCACCGTCCGCGACCCCGAGTTCCCCGATCGCTTCTGGGTCAACCCGTTCGGCAAGAACTTCAAGCTGATGAAGGTCAGCGACCTGATCTGCGTCGACCACGAGGGCAACATCGTCGAAGGCGACGGCGCGCTGAACGCCGCGGCGTTCGCCATCCACGGCCAGATCCACCAGGCACGACCCGACGTCATCGCTGCGGCGCACTCGCACTCGATGTACGGCAAGACGTTCTCCACGCTCGGCAAGCCGCTGAAGATGATCACGCAGGACGCGACGATGTTCTACAACGACGTCGCGCTGTGCAGCGACGGCAGCGGCGCCGTGGTGCTCGACCAGGAGGTCGGCCGCAAGATGGCCGCGGCGCTCGGCGACAAGAAGGCGCTCATCCACCAGAACCACGGCCTGATCACAGCCGGTGGCTCTGTCGATGCCGCGGTCTGGTGGTTCATCGCCCTCGAGCGTGCGTGCCAGAGCCAGCTCATCGCCGAAGCCGCCGGGCACGCCGATCGAGATCCCCGAGGCGTACTGCATCGACGGCCACAAGGCGCAGGGCAGCGACATCGCCGGCTGGTTCCAGTTCCAGCCGTTCTGGGAAGAGCTCGTCGCCCGCGAGCCCGAATTCCTCGACTGATTCGAGCCGCGCGCGAGCCGAAGTGTGAACCGGACTCAGCGATCTCGCGTTCGACAGCTGACACTTCCCGGACGGTGTCGGTCGCAGGATCAGAGAACGCGCTTGCAGTCGATCGACTGCAGCGGATCAGATGGCACGATGTCGATCAAGGTCGCGCGCATCCGGTCGGACCAGTCCCGAGATCCTGCGTGGAGTGCGCCTCGCGGCGCTGTCCGACCGGCCGGATGCGTTCGGCTCGACACTCGAACGCGAGCAGGCGTTCACCGATGAGGTGTGGACGTCGAGAGCCTCACAGAGCTCGGTGGGCGACCGAGCGGCGACGTACCTCGGGTGGCTCGATGACATGCCCGTCGGCATCGTCACCGGCATCAGAGAACAGTCTGTCGTCGAGCTGATGTCGATGTGGACGGCGCCGAACGCGCGTCGACAGGGTCTCGGCCGCCGGCTGGTCGACGCCACCATCGAATGGTCCGAGAGCGGCGGCGCTGAGCGTGTCGAATTGTGGGTGATGAGAGGCAACAACGCAGCACAACTGCTGTACGTGTCGCTCGGTTTCGCGGTCACCGGCGACCACCAGGCGCTGCCATCCGACCCGTGCAAGCACGAGATCAGGATGATGCGCCGACTCACGACTCCAGCGTCTTCGTGAGCACGTGCTCGTCGTCGCCGACGCCGTCATGATCGTTGTGCACGAGCGCCTCGCGGAATCGGCCGGGTTGCGGCCTCAGCCGGTGAGACCGGGAGCGCAGAGGCCGTCGAGTTCCTTGATCTCGATGCGATCCGCGTTCGCGTGAACGACCTGGTTGTCCGGGTTCGGCTTCAGGTTGAACACCCGGAATTCCATGTCGTTCGTGTCGACCGTGAGGATGCGACCGATCAGCGGCTCGCCGAGACCGAGGATCACCTTGATCGTCTCGAGCGCCTGGATCGACCCGATGATGCCGGGCAGCACACCGAGCACTCCGGCTTCGGCGCACGAGGGCGCGAGCTCGGCGGGAGGCGGCTCCGGGACCATGTCGCGATACGTCGGGCCCTCGAGCGGGTGGAACACGCTGACCATGCCCTCGAAGCGGAAGATCGACCCGTGCACGACGGGGATGCCGAGCTTCACGCTCGCGTCGTTGAGCAGGTAGCGGCTCGGGAAGTTGTCGGCGCCATCGACGATCACGTCGTAGCCGGCGATGATGTCCATGATGTTCGATGCGTCGAGCCGCGTGTCGTAGGTGACGACATTGACGTCGGGGTTGAGGCCGACGAGCGTCTTCTTGGCGGAGTCGACCTTGCGGTCGCCGATGCGGTCGATGTTGTGCAGGATCTGGCGCTGCAGGTTCGACGCGTCGACGTCGTCCATGTCGACGATGCCGATCGTGCCGACCCCGGCGGCTGCGAGGTACAGCGCGGCGGGTGATCCGAGGCCACCGGCGCCGAGCATCAGCACCTTCGCGTCGAGCAACTTGAGCTGCCCCTCGGTCCCGACTTCGGGCAGGAGCAGATGGCGCTTGTAGCGGTTGTTCTGCTCAGGGGTGAGCGACGCCGGCTGCTTCCAGTCGCGCCCCTCGTCCTTCCAGCGCCCGAAGCCGCCTTCCATCGACATCGCATCCGTGTAGCCGAGCTCCTGCATCGTCTGGACGGCGAAGGCGGACCGCACCCCGCCGGCGCAATACACGACGACGGGCGCCGCCTTGTCGATGATCCGCCCTTCGATCTGCGCCTCGAGGTGGCCTCGCGGGATGTGCACCGCACCCGGAATCGCGCCCTCTGCGTACTCGTCGGGTTCGCGTACGTCGAGGATCAGCGCGCCGTCGGCGATCCTGTCCGACGCGGTGTCGGTGCCGATCTCGGCGATCGATGCCTTGGCGGCGGAGAGCAGGTCACGAAAAGTTGCCATGGAAAGAGCCTCGCAGGTGGAATGTCGAGCGAATAGGTCGGGAATCGTACAACCAGGACACGACAGTTCCATTCCCCTTGCTGCGATACCTGGCAGCAATCCCGAGTGCCCTGTCCGAATCCGGCCAGCCAGGGCGAACGGTTCCGGGTTAGCGTCGCCTCGTGACATCGACCGAACCCGCCTCCTCCCCTGCTCAGCGCAAGCTGTTCGAGCAGGCGACGGCGGCGAACGACGGCTCGTTCACATCTCAGGACTGGGGGCTGTTCGTCGCGGTGGCCGCGATCTGGGGCTCGTCGTTCCTGTTCATCGACATCGGCCTCGATGCGTTCCCTCCCGGGCTGATCACGCTGATCCGCGTCGGGTCCGGCGCACTTGCGCTGTTCGTGCTGCCGAAGCCGAGCGTCACGATCGACGCGTCCGATCGCTCCCGCCTCGTCCTGCTGTCGGTGATCTGGGTCGCGATTCCCTTCACGCTCTTCCCGATCGCGGAGCAGCACATCAACTCGTCGGTGACCGGACTGCTCAACGGCGCCACACCGATCTTCGCCGCCACCGTCGCGGCGGTGCTGCTCCGCCAGCGTGCGCGGGGTCCGCTGCTGATCGGCATCGTCGTCGGGTTCGCCGGCATCGTCCTGATCAGCCTGCCGTCGATCGGCGACGGGGCCAGCGAGGCACGCGGCGTCTTTCTCGTCCTCGGCGCAACGGTCTGCTACGGGTTCGCGATCAACCTCGCCGCGCCGCTCCAGCAGCGATACGGCTCGCTTCCATTGATGAGCCGGATGCTCGCGCTGGCCACGGTCTGGACGTTGCCGTTCGGCCTCTGGGACATCGGCGACGCCGAGTGGAGCCTCGGCCCGCTCGTCGCCGTGCTCGTCCTCGGCGTGTTCGGCACTGGCATCGCGTTCGCCATCATGGGCTCACTGGTCGGCCGCGTCGGTTCGACCCGTGCGTCGTTCATCACGTACCTGATCCCCGTCGTCTCCCTGGCGCTGGGCGTGACGTTCCGCGATGACACCGTCGCACCGGTCGCGATCGTCGGTATCGCCCTCGTGATCGGCGGCGCGCTGCTCGCCAGCCGCGCCCGCCGCTGACCCCCACCCACTCCGGCATCCTGGCGCGGATTACGGGACGAGCGCGGGGAGGATGTCGCCGATGCTGCCGACCAGCAGATCATCGCCGTAGCGATCCATCGCCGTCTCGGCGCCGTTGACGATGACGACCCGGGCGCCTCCGGCCTTGGCCCGCGGGACGCAGTTGGCCGCCGGGAACACCGAGAGCGTCGAGCCGACGGCGAGCAACAGATCGCACTCGTCACTGACGTCGAGCGCCCGGTCGATCACCGCGGGGACGAGCGCCTGCCCGAAGCTGATCGTGTCGCTCTTCATGATCCCGCCGCACTCGAGGCAACTCGGATCAGGGTCTCCCGCCCGAACGCGTTCGAGCGCCTGCTCCATCGGGCGGCGATCGTCGCACTCCCAGCACCGCGTGAACCAGACGGTCCCGTGGACCTCGACGACCTTGTCCGGATCGTTCCCGGCCTTCTGGTGGAGCCCGTCGATGTTCTGGGTGACCACTGCGTGGAGGCGGCCCTGTTGCTCGAGGCGGACGATCGCCTGGTGTCCGCGATTCGGTTCGGCGGTCCAGGCCGGTGTGGTGAGCCGGTTCTGCCAGGCCACCCGGCGGATGTCGGGATCGGCGAGGTAGTGCTGCAGCGTGGAGGCCTTCTCGGCCGCCGGGTTCTTGGTCCACAACCCGTTCGGACCACGGAAGTCGGGGATGCCGGAGTCGGTCGAGATCCCGGCCCCGGTGAACACGACGATCCGCGTCGCCTGGGCCACAGCCTGTCGCGCCCGTTCGACCCCCACCACCTCGACCATGCCCCCACCCTGTCCGATCCGCCCGGCCACGCGCCAGTCGACCGCGCGGGTCGTCGATAGCGTGGGATGCCGTGTCTGCTCAGGTGATGGCCGAAGCCGAGCGTCGACGGACGTTCGCGATCATCTCGCACCCCGACGCGGGCAAGACGACCCTGACCGAGAAATTCCTGCTGTATGCCGGCGCCATCCAATCCGGTGGCGCTGTCAAGGCCCACGAGGGTCGACGGTCGGCCACGTCCGACTGGATGGACATGGAACAGAAGCGGGGGATCTCGATCTCGTCGACCGCGCTCAACTTCCCGTACCGCGAGCACGAGTTCAACCTCCTCGACACTCCCGGCCACCGCGATTTCTCCGAAGACACCTACCGCGTGCTGTCCGCCGTCGATGCCGTCGTGATGGTGCTGGACGCGGCCAAAGGCATCGAGCCCCAGACACTCAAGCTGTTCGAGGTCTGTCGGTCGCGCGAGCTTCCGGTCCTGACCTTCCTCAACAAGCTCGACCGGCCCGGTCTGGAGCCGCTCGAACTGCTCGACCAGATCGAGGAGCAGATCGGTCTGCGCCCCACTCCCGCCACATGGCCCGTCGGCTCGTACGGCGACCTGCGCGGCGTGCTCGACCGTCGCACTGACGTGTTCACGCGGTTCACCCGCACGGCCCGCGGCAGCCAGATCGCCCCCGAGGAGGACGTCCCCGCCGAGCGCGCCGCCGCCGAAGAGGGTGCCGCCTGGGAGAAGTGCGCGGAGGAGTCCGAGTTGCTTGATGCGATGGGCGCCGACGTCGACCTCCCGTCCTTCCTCGCCGGGGAGTCCACCCCGGTCTTCGCCGGCTCGGCGCTCACCAACTTCGGAGTTCGGCACCTGCTCGATGCCATCGTCGACCTCGCGCCGGCGCCGATGGCCCGGCCCGACATCGACGGCAAGCCGCGTCACCTCGACGAGCCGTGCTCGGCGTTCGTGTTCAAGGTGCAGGCCAACATGGACCGCAACCACCGCGACCGCATCGCGTTCGCCCGCATCTGTTCGGGCACGTTCGAACGCGGCATGGTGATGACGTGTGAGCGGACCGGCAAGCCGTTCGCCACGAAGTACGCCTCCACCGTGTTCGGTGCCGAGCGCACGACGATCGACGAGGCGTTCCCCGGCGACGTCGTCGGGCTCGTGAACGCCACGGGGTTGAACATCGGTGACACGCTCTACGACGAAACCGGCCCGTCGGTCGAGTTCCCCAAGCTGCCGCAGTTCGCTCCAGAAGTGTTCGCCACGGCGCGCCCGCAGGATTCGGGCAAGGTCAAGCAGTTCCGCAAGGGTCTCGATCAGCTCGGCGAGGAAGGCGTGGTCCAGGTGCTGCGCGATCCCGAGTGGGGCGAGGCATCGCCGGTGCTCGCCGCTGTCGGCCAGCTCCAGTTCGACGTCTTCGCGAACCGACTCGACATCGAGTTCAACGCGCCAATCGAGTTGTCGGGCTCACCGTTTCAGGCGATCCGGCTCACCGACGCCGAGTCGGCCGCGGTGCTGCGTGAGAAGCCTGGGGTCCGCATCCTGCAACGCACCGACGGCGCTCTGGTCGCCCTGTTCGAGAACAAGTACGCGCTCCAACGCATCGAACAGAACGAACCCGAACTCACGCTGGCCCACATCGTCGCCTGACCGCGATTTGCCGGGTCCAGGACCCCGCAAATCGGACCGCGATTTGCCGGGTCCTGGACCCCGCAAATCGCGACCCGGGACATCGTCACCAGCTGCCGGAGCTGCCGCCGCCACCACCACCGCCGACGCCTCCTCCGCCGCCGAACCCACCGCTGCTGCCGGAGCTGGAGGGCGCGGTGTGCGCCGAGCGGAACACCGAGGCGTTGGCATAGATCAGCATCGGTGTGGTGAACCGCTCGGGTTGGTCGATGTTGCTCGACTCGATCGCGTCCGACCAGGCGTCGGCGGCGCCCAGCGCGACGGCCCAGGCCGAGTACTCGCGGATCAGACCCTGCTCCCACGCCCACTCGACGTGGCGGCCCTCGGAGGCCTCGAGGAAGCGGCGGAACGACTCGGTCCGCAGGGTCAACGCCGACCCGGTTGCCGTTCGAGACGCCAACATCGACTGATACATCAACCCGGAGAGGACGCCGATCACGAGCACGGTCACCACGGCGACCGCTGCGGGACCACCCCACGAGCTCGTGACGAGTGCCAGGAGTGCGGAGCCGAACAGGCCGAACGCCAGGAACCCGCCGAACACCGCGAGCACGACCGCCGCCGCGCTGACGGAGCCGACGAAGCCGAGTGGCCGGCTCCACCATCCGGAGTCGTCGATCAGACGCTTCTGTTCGGCGGCGATCCCGTTCCACACACCGGCGAACGCTTTGTCGTACGTGCCGAGTTCGACGGCCGGCGCCGATGCGAACAACCGGACCAGGTGCCCTCGGTCGACCGCGTGGAGCCGCGCCGTGGTCTGGCCGGGCCGAAGCACCAACTGCTTGCCCGACCCGGTGATCTGGATGGCCTCCCGTGCCACCATCTCGGAGAACCATGCGGACACCGTGTCGTCGTCCACCTTCTCTCTCAGGAGCACGTTGCCCTGCCACGGCTCGATGCCACGCGGTGGCGAGAACTCGATGGTGGCCAGCTCCGCGAGCCTGCTGTCGGGCACGCGATGGGTCGGCACGTCGGCGGGTGGGTCCCCGGCAGCGGGCACGGGGAGTTCGGCCATGCCAGGTCCGAACGCCGCCTCCGCTGCTCCTCCCCCGCCGAACACCTCGTTGCTCCCCCGCGTGCGAAACGCGAAGAACACCGCAACCGCCGTCAGGGCGCCGAGGACGAGCTGGACGAGCCCGAGCGGTTGGAGGCCGGTCGGGTTCCGTTCGGGAAGCGCAGCATCGACGACGTCGAGCGGCTGCGCCGACACGCTCTCGACCGTACCGCTGATCGTGATGCCTTCGCCCGGTTCGAGGGGTTCGATCACTGCGACGTAGTGGTCGGGCCCGACGGACTCGAGCTCGCATCCACCGAAGTCACCGCGACGTCCGACGTCGCACATCGGATTCGACAGATCGAAGCCGATCACCTCCACGGTGAATCGGTCGGTCGTGAACGTCTCGTCGTTGCCGATGATGTCGAGCGCGAGGAACCCGCTCCGGATTCGCGCGTCGGGCAAGGTGTAGTCGAGTTCGTACCGTCGCTGGCCGGTGAAGGTGACGTTCGGGTCGCCGATCCGGATGCGGGTGTCGCCGCCGATCTGTACGACATCGAGGAGATCGTTCGCGTCCGGCGACGACGCCGCCACATCGACGGGCACACCGAAGTCGTTCGGGATGATCCGCTGGTACCCCCGGCGTTCGTTGACACCGAAGTCGATGTCGACGACTTCTCGGACAGCGACACCGTCGGACCTGTCGGCACCCGCGGGCATCACGATGACCTGCTTGGCGTCGAAGTGCTCGGCACGGAAGCGAGCCTGATCACCCGCGCCGATCACACCGAACGCCCCGAGCGCCGACGTCCCGAGGACTCCGACGGCGACCACGGCGTGGCGAACGCCCGATACTCGATTCAGCATCCGGACAGTCTGGTGGACTCGACCTCGAACCCGTCCCAGCCTCCGTCGTCGCTCACTGTCGAACGAGCTCGATGAACGTCTTGCCGGTGTCGAGCCACACCGGCTCGCCCGTCGCGGCGTCGGCGAAGCCGAACGCGTCGTACGGAAGCGTTCGACCCCAGACCGCCTCGATCGCCATCCCGTCACGATGGATGACCGCCCTGCCGCCACCGAGCGTGATCGGGTTGGGCGATCCGGCGTCGACGGGTGACGGCGGATGCGCGGTGTAGAGCTCGACGACGTTGTTCATCACGATCTGGTTGCCGGACACCGCGAGATGCGGGTTGCCGTTCTGCGACCGCACGTAGACCCCGAACTCGGGATTCCAGGTCCACGTGACCCGGACGCCGTCCATGTTCACGTCGAAGGACGAGTCGGGCACGGCACCCACCGCCGCAGCCGGCGACCAGTCGCCGTCGATCGGCCAGAGTTGCTTGGCCGGACCCGGCTCGAAGGCGGTGTTGACCGCGCAGAGCGGGTCGAGGAGCAGGTTGTGCGGGGCTCGCCGGCTGGAGTTGCGCTGGTAGCACGGGTTGCGCTGGGCGGTGAAGTCGACGAGTACCCGGGAGTCGGCTGCCGACCGGATCCAGCGGGTCACGCCGGCATTGCCGCCCGACCAGGCGACGATCGGACGATTCATCCCGGCGAACAGATCGAGATCACCCGTGCGCGCAGACCGGACGGGACCCACCCGGTCGGGCAGGTTCGTGTGGAACAACCCGACGAATCGGGTCACCCCCTCGACGTTCTCCTCGATGATCGCGTCGGCTGCATCGAGCCCCCACTGCGGGCGGGCCCGGCTGTAGTTGTCGATCTTGACAGCGAGGATCGGCCGACGGGTGAGCGCCTCGTCGGCAGGGAGCCCGGTGAGCGCGGCGATGCCGTCGAGCGGCGGCAACGTCTCGTAGGGCGGCCAGACGGGAACGCCGTCCACCAGGATCGTCGTCGGCGGCGGCAAGGTGCTCGTCGTCGTCGTGGTCGTGGTGGTGGTCGTGGTGGTGGTGGGCGGAACCGTGGTCGTGGTCGTGGTGGGCGGAACCGTGCTCGTGGTCGTGGTGGTGATATCGACCGCACCGAGCCGGTCGGCGCCGACGTCACCCGATGTCATCGCAACCACCACACCGCCGAGCACGATCAACGCGGCGCCGACACCGGCACCCACGGCAAGCCGTCGCCGGCGGTACACACTGGGGTCGACAGGCTCGTTCACAGATGGCGACGGTAACGCGCAGACTCGCCGGCGGACCCGCGCTCGACACAGGAATTCCATTTCCCGTTCAGGTGTCTGGCGACCCAGTGATCGGATGCCGACTTCTCCCGCCGTGTCTCCCAACGACGGAGGTCCCCGTGACCAGCTTTGACGACAACACCCGCATCGAGCAGTCCGGTCCGGGGCTCCCGCAACGGCGACCGATCCCGCCTCCTCCGACGAACAACCACGTCGGTGCGCCACCCGCGACCGGTAGCGGCAATGACAGTGGGCAGGAGCACATCACGCTGATGATCCGGGCCTGGGCCGACCCCGTCGTCGACGAGGTCGGCCACGACCCCCGGTCGCGCTACGTCGAGCAGTTCTGGCTCGGAGTGCTCGGTCCGACGGCGACCTGGTTGCTCCGGCGTCTCGTCGCCGGACTCGAGCAACAGCCAGACGGCTACGAGATCGATCTCGATGTGACGGCGCGAGCGATGGGCATGTCGTATCGGGCGGGCCGCTCGTCACCCTTCTCGAAAGCGCTGCAGCGGTGCGCGATGTTCGGCCTCGCCCACCAGACGAGCGACGGCATTGCCGTCCGTCGACGGATTCCGGCCGTCGCCCATCGTCACCTCCGACGGATGCCGGACGCGGTGCAGCGGGCCCACGACGAGTGGGCCCGGGCGACGATCGACGTCGACGAGTTCAGTCGTGCCCACCGCCTCGCTCTTGCCATGCTCGACGCCGGTGACGACACGACCGCCATCGAGCACCAACTCGTCGCCATTGGCATCACCGACGCCGTCGCTGCCGAGGTCGCCGACAACGCCTTGCGGCTCTGAGCGGCGCCGAACGGCGCTACGCGGTGGCCGGCGGCGAGAAGTTGCAGGCGAGGTCGATCAGGAGGCGGGTGCCGAAACCGGTCGCACCCTTCGAGTAGATGCCCTGATCGGCGTCGACCTTCATCGGCCCGGCGATGTCGAGGTGGGCGTACGGGACGTCGCCGGTGAACTCCGAGAGGAAGATCGTCGCCGTGATCGTGCCTGCGTAGGGGCCGCCGATGTTGCGCATGTCGGCAACGACCGAGTCGAGCAGCTTGCGGTAGCGCTTCGTCTCCAGCGGCAGTTGCCAGGTCGGCTCATCGATCCGCTCGCTCGATGCCTTGACCGCGTCGACCCACTCCTGGTTCGTTCCCAGCAGCCCGGCGATCTCGGGGCCCAATGCCCCGAGTACCGCTCCGGTGAGCGTGGCGATGTCGACGATCGCGTCGGGCTCCTCCTCCACGGCGAGCGACAGTCCGTCGGCGAGCACCAGTCGCCCTTCGGCATCGGTGTTGTGGATCTCGACCGTCTTGCCGTTGCGCATCGTGAGCACGTCGCCGAGCTTGAGCGCCGAACCCGACGGCATGTTGTCGGTACACATCAACCAGGCCGTGACCTTCGAGCGGCACCCGAGGGCCTTCAGCGCAGACATCGCGGACAGCACCGCTGCCGCACCGGACATGTCCATCTTCATCACCTGGTGGAACGCGTCGCTCGGCTTCAGGCTGATCCCGCCCGAGTCGTACATGATCCCCTTGCCGACCATCGCGAGATGCCCCTTCGGATTCCGCGGCGAATACGTGAGCTTGACCATCCGCGGCGGTTCGGTCGACCCACGGTTGACGCCGATGATGCCGCCGCAGCCCATCGCTGCGAGGTCGTCCTTGTTGAACACCTCGACCTGCAGTCCGGCATCAGGACCGAGTGCGACCGCCTTCGCCGCGATGTCCTTGGCATTGAGGTAGGTCGGCGGCGTGTTGGCGAGTTCTCGGGCGAACGATGCCGCGCCGGCGATGACCCGCCCGGCCTCGGCGCCCCGCTCGACACCCTTGGCCCGCTTCGATCCGGCAACGAGGGTGACGCTGGTCAGCTTCGACCCGGCATCCTCGGCGTTCTTCAGCCCGACATAGCGGTACGACGCCAGCAGGATCCCTTCGACCACCGCCCGACCGGCGTCCTCGGCGTCCACGCCGTCGACGTCTGCCAGGTTGGTCGCCACGTGCTCGAACTTCGACGCAGCGCGTGCGAACCCGGCGGCTGCCGACCGCAGACCGCTCGCATCGATCTCACCGGCGTCGCCGATCCCGATCGCCACGAGCAGCCCCTCACCGTTGGGAACCTTCAGGGTCTGTCCGGCCTTGCCCTCGAAGCCGTTGGCGCTGAGCGCCGTGCGGTTCATCCCGAGCTGACGCGGCACCGAACCCTTCGTCGCGACCGCGTATCCGATCGCGACCACCCCTGACGGAACGGACCGTGTGGTCGACACGGTGACGGACTTCATGGCGGCACTGGCATCGGTCATGGCCACAGTGTGCACGGCCAAGTTCGTCGAAAGCGAGTCTGGCCCGAGGCCTGATCGCAGCCGCTCCTCCGCCCCCGGCAGCACGTGCCCGGCCGATGAACACCGCGTCACGGCCGGGGGTCTCTGTGCCGAGGGTCACTCAGAACGTGTTAGCTTCACCGCACGTTCGGTCGTCGTTCGGCGTCCGGACACACATGCAATGATTTTCTAGGAGGAGATCCGATGATCAAGACTTCCACGTGGAAGCGTACGGCTGCGGCCGTGATGGCACTCGGCCTCGTCGCCGGCGCCTGCTCGAGCAGCAGCGGTGACGATGGTGCCGGGACCGAAGATTCGATCGAAGGTGTCGACGAAGCAACCGACACCGAAGCCGGCACCACCGATGCACCCGACGACTCGTCGGGCACCGACGACACCGTCGAAGTCGTGCAGGCCGAAGGTGGTCGCCTGGCCGCTGTCAAGGACGCCGGCGTCGTGAAGTGTGGTGCGAACGAATCGCTGCCGGGCTTCGGCGTGGTCGACTCGGCCGGCGAGTACTCAGGCTTCGACATCGACTTCTGCAAGGTCGTGGCGGCCGGCATCCTCGGCGATGCGACTGCCGTCGAGTACGTCTCGCTCAATGCCGATGCCCGTTTCCCGGCGCTGCAGTCCGGCGAAGTCGACGTGCTGATCCGCAACACCACGTGGACCGCCTCACGCGACGGCGACCAGGGCGGCAACTTCTTGTTCACCACGTTCTACGACGGCCAGGGCCTCATGGTCCCCGAGGCATCGGGCATCACCACACTCGAGGAACTCGCCGATGCCAGCATCTGCGTGTTGTCCGGCACCACGACCGAGCTGAACCTCAGCTCCGTGTTCACCGCCCGCGGCATCAATTTCACGCCAGTCGTCTTCGACGACAACACGGCGCTGCGCCCGGCCTACGACGAAGGCCAGTGTGAAGCCTGGACCGCCGACGCCTCGGCACTCGCCTCCGGCAAGGCCGACATCGAGGGTGCAGGTGGGGCAGCCCAGTTCATCATCCCCGAGGTCATCTCCAAGGAGCCGCTCGGACCGGTCGTCGTCGACGGCGACACCGAGTGGGCGCAGGCCGTCAACTGGGCGGTCATGGCGACCGTACAGGCGTGGGAATTCGGCCTCGACTCGGGCAGCATCGGCAGCTACGCCGGCGACGACCCGAGCATCCTGACCTTCCTCGGCCAGGGCGACGATGTCGCCAGCACGCTCGGTCTTCCGACCGACTACGCCGTGCAGATCGTCGAGCAGGTGGGCAACTACGAGGAGATCTACAACGCGCACATCACGCCGATCGGGCTCAGCCTCGAGGGATCACCGAACAACCTGTGGACCGAAGGTGGGCTGATGTACGTCCCGCCGTTCCGCTGATCACCACCTGAACATCGGACCGTTCCGGGCCGGCTCACTCGCGTGAGTCGGCCCGGGCACCCGATCCCGTCCTGATCCGCTGCACCGACTTCCTGGGGGGAATGCGTGGCGCACACCATCTCGTCGCCGACAACGCCGACGAAACCGCCGTTCTGGCGCAACGTCAACGTCTTGCGCATCGTCGCGCAGATCGTCGCCGTCCTGGCCGTCTTCGTCGCCATCCGCTGGCTGTTCGGCAACCTCACCCGGAACCTCACCGCGGTCGGGATCGACACCAGCTTCGACTTCCTCGACTCCCCTGCCCGCTTTCAGATCCGTGACTCGAGCTTCGACCCCGATTCCTCGATCCGCGTCCTCCTGCTGAACGGCATCAAGAACACCTTCGCCGCGGCCATCGTCGGCATCACCATCGCCATCATCCTCGGCACGCTCATCGGCATCGCCCGCCTGTCGAGCAACTGGATCGTCCGCAAGCTCGCCCAGCTCTACGTCGAGACGCTGCGCAACATCCCACCACTCGTCATCATCATCTTCTTCGGATTCGCCGTCTTCACGTTCGGCCGCTTCCCCCTCTTCAGCCCGGGCAACCCGCCCGGTGAGATCAAGTTCCCGGGGACCGACTCCAACCTCCTGATCTACAGCAAGACGCGCCTCGGCATCCCCTCGTTCGAGAACGGCGACAGCAGCGGGCTGTACTGGATCCTGGTGCTCCTCGCCTTGATCGTGGCGATCGTGGTCTGGCGCTGGAGGACCAAGGTCAACATCGACACCGGCCAGCCTCACCACCGCGTCCTGTACTCGCTGCTGGCCTTCGTCGGCCTCGGCTTCATCGCATGGATCGTGCTCGGCCAGCCGGTCACCGGATCGTTCCCCTCCGTCTCCGACAGCGGGCGCCTGATCGAAGGCGGCATCGCCACCAACGACGGGTACGTCTCGCTCACGATCGCCTTGGCCCTCTACACCGCCAGTCACATCGCCGAGATCGTGCGCGGATCGATCCTCGCCGTGCCGAAGGGTCAGAACGAAGCGTCGAACGCGCTGGCACTGTCGGGTTTCCAGCGCTACCGATTCGTCGTGCTCCCGCAGGCCGCCCGCATCGCCGTCCCACCGGTGATCAACCAGTTCCTCAACCTCACGAAGAACACGTCACTGGCAGTCGCCGTCGCCTACCCCGACGTCACACAGCTCACCCGCACCGCGATCGGCAACGACCAACCGTCGCCGCAGATGATCCTCATCCTCATGGGGATCTACCTGTCGTTCTCGTTGACGATCTCGCTCGTGCTCAACATCATCAACCGACGATTCCAACTGGCGGGGAGGTGACGCGATGAGCGGAGGATCAGCCGGCGAATGGGGATACACCGTCGCCCCCGAAGACGGCGGTGGCGACATCATGCACGCGCTGGCCGAAGACAGCGCGCCGCGACACGGTGATCAGAACGCCGCGGAGTGGATGAAGGCCAACCTGTTCGGATCGGTGTTCAGCACGATCTTCACCGTGCTGTTCGGGGCGCTGTCGATCTATCTCGGCTACCGCGCCGCCGCGTTCGTCCTCGGCACGGCCAACTGGGAACCCGTGCGGGCGAACCTCGAGCTGTTCATGATCGGCCTGTTCCCGCGCACCGAGCGGACCCGGCTCGTCGTGCAGGCCCTGATGACCGCGGGCGCGGCCGGGCTCCTGCTCGGCTGGCTGCGCCAACGATCGATCGCCACCGCCGAGCAGGCCGGGCTCGAGCGGGAGACGACAACGACGCGCGAGATGCTGTCGAACTACTGGGGAGTCGGCGTCTTCGTCCTGTTCTGCATGATCGTCGGCGTGCGCACCGTTCGACCGTGGCTGCTGCTGGTCGGTGTGGTGATCGCCGCGCTGGTTGGGTTCGCAGTGACCCTCCGCACCCGACGCGGCATCGACGGGCATTCTGCTCGCGCTCGTGCCGCTGGCGCCCTTGGCCATCGCCGGCGCCGTCCTCAGCTTCATCCAGGACCTCGACAACACGAGCGCATACCTGATCGCCGTGGCGTGCACCGTGCTGCTGGCGCTCGTCCAGTACTCCCGCACCCCCGCGTTCACACTGTCGGCCGGTCTCCTGCTGGGGACGGCCGGATTCGTCACCCTGAGCGGGACGAAGGGGCTCACGTGGATGTTCGTCACCGCGGCGCTCGCCCCGTACGTGCTCCACGTGCTCGGATCCGTGTCCGAGCGGCTGCCTGCCGCTGCGGGCTGGATCGGATCGATGGTCTGTGTCGGCGGCGGGTTGTTGCTGATCTCGCTCGCTGGCTTCGGGCTCGAGTCGATCATCGTCTTCGGCATCGCCGCCTCGGGATTCGCCGCCGCACTGCGTCGCGACACCGCCCCGGGGATCCGGCTCGGTGTGTTCACCGTGATCGGCGTCGTCGCATGGCAGATCGGGCGGCTCATCGACCTGCCCGGCATCGACTGGGACGACTGGGGTGGCCTCCAGCTCAACCTCATCGCCGCCGCCGCAACCACCCTGCTCGCCTTCCCGATCGGACTGCTGCTGGCACTCGGCCGTCGTTCGTCGCTGCCCGTGCTGCGCGTGCTGTGCACCGCCTACATCGAGATCTTCCGCGGTGTTCCGCTGATCACGCTGCTGTTCATGGCGCAACTGTTCATCGGATTCTTCCTCAACGGGCAGAACCTGCCGCTCGTCACCAAGTCGATCATCGTGTTCACGATGTTCTCGTCGGCGTACATCGCCGAGATCGTGCGCGGTGGCCTCCAAGCGGTCCCGAAGGGCCAGACCGAGGCCGGCCAGGCGATGGGCATGTCGCCCGCCGGCATCACCCGCCTGCTCGTGCTGCCACAGGCCCTGAAGGCCGTCATCCCCGCGATGGTCGGCCAGTTCATCTCACTGTTCAAGGACACCAGCCTGCTCTCGTTCATCGGCATCTTCGAGTTCCTGGGCGTGCGCGACATCGTGCACGCCCAGGAGGACTTCCGCGGCGTCGGGATCGCCGAGACCCTCGTGTTCGTCGCGTTCGGCTTCTGGGCGTTCTCGTTCACCATGTCCCGTGAGAGCCAGCGGCTCGAACGTCGTCTCGACACGGGCAACCGATGATGGCCCACCCGTCGAACGACCAGCACCACCGGAAGGAATCTCGATGAGCGATCAGCACGCAACAGATCAGGCCACGGACGACGCGGCGGCACAGGTCTTCGCCGACGCCACCCAGATGATGGGGGCATCGGGCGAGGTGATGATCGAGGTCGTCCGGCGTCGACAAGTTCTTCGGCGCGTTCCAGGCGTTGACCAACATCAACATGCGCGTCGGCAAGCAGGAGGTCGTCGTCGTGATCGGCCCGTCGGGCTCCGGCAAGTCGACGCTGATCCGCTGCATCAACCGCCTGGAGAAGCACGACCGCGGCCAGATCGTCGTCGACGGCGTCGAACTCGGCGACGACATCCGCAACATCCAGGAGATCCGCCGGGAGACCGGGATGGTGTTCCAGAGCTTCAACCTCTTCCCGCACCTCACCGTGCTCGACAACATCACGCTCGCACCTCGTCAGGTGCGCAAGGTCCCCAAGGCCGAGGCCGAGGCGACCGCGATGGAACTGCTCGAGCGGGTCAAGATCCCCGATCAGGCCCGCAAGTTCCCCGGCCAGTTGTCCGGCGGTCAGCAGCAACGCGTGGCGATCGCCCGATCGCTCGCGATGCGGCCGAAGGTGATGCTGTTCGACGAGCCGACATCGGCGCTCGACCCCGAGATGATCAAGGAGGTCCTCGACACGATGAAGGACCTCGCCACCGAGGGCATGACGATGATCTGCGTCACCCACGAGATGGGATTCGCCCGCGAGGTGGCCGACCGCGTCGTGTTCATGGCCGACGGTCAAGTCGTCGAGGTCGGCACGCCCGAACACTTCTTCGAGAACCCCCAGGAGGAGCGCACCAAGCTCTTCCTCTCGCAGATCCTGTAGTTCGTCGACCGCGTCGGCAGCGTCCATGCGGTTTCCGGGCACCACTCGGTCGCGACGGTCGTTGACGCTCGACAACGTGTGATCGAAGAGGGCTTTCAGCACTGTCAGAGCGAACACATCGGGGCGACGCTGGAGTCAGAGAAGGGAGGGTCGTGATGAAGACCATTCGCCATGACACGATTCGCAGTGATCGGAGGGTCGGTCGCCTTCGATGGGTCGCACGGCTCGTCGTGATCGTGCCGCTGATCGTCGCCTGGTTCGTCGCCATCGGGTACGCCGTCAACGATTTCTCGGCAGACTTCGAGGGCATCATCCTCGTCGTGGGCCTGATGGTGATGACGTTGGTGGCCGCTATTGCCTGGTTTCGCGAACGACTCGGCGGTCTGCTCCTGGTCGGGTTGGCGGTCGTCGTCGGAGTCTTGAGTTTTCTGGCATCCGATCCGCACAACGTGGGCGTCGGGGTGTTCACCATGCTTCCGTGGCTGGTCAGCGGTGCCCTGTTCGTGGTAGTCGACCATTTGGAGCATCCCGACCCCCGATGAGCGCTGACGCAGTGACACGGCGGACAACGCGAAGACATCAGACGCGTTCTCTCGCGAGGCGATCATCCCGGTCGATCTCGTCGCCGCAGTCACCGGCCCAGGGACGCCGCGGCCCGCGGGCTCACGAGCTCGTCGCTCGAATCTCTTAGTCCGGGACGCCGAGGCAGACGGCGATCGGCGTGCCGTGCCGGAACAGCGTGACCGGCCCGTCCTCGCTCACCACGAACGCCACCGTGTGGTCGTGGTCCCACGTGTAGCGCGCCGCCGAACGGTGGCGCATCCCGGCCTCGAGGTGGATCGCCGCCTCGGACGCGACCGAACTCCGGAGTCCGACGCCGAGCATCCCGACGTCGCCGTTCGCCGACACGAGCGTCGCGAGATCGGTCTGCCCGAGGACGGCGAACAGCGCCGGGTAGTGGTGCCGCGCGAGCACCGACAGGTTCGGTGACGGCAGCGCCGCGCTCAGGTCGAGGCCGTGGTCGTCGTGCTCGCGCGGGTCGAGGTCGAGCAGGAACGTTGCGCCGATCCGTGCCGGGCTGAGCCAGTGGACGGCGAGGTCGAGCAGCCCCTGGAGCAACGCACGCGGCGCCTCGGGGACCGCCGTGCGAACCGACGGGAGGTAGACCCGCGCCGACGGTCGGTGGCGCCATCGGTGGCCGTTCCACTCCACCACACCGGTCGGCGTGAAGACCCGGCTCACGCCCATCACCGTGCGCTGCACGATCGCCGCGCCGGTCGCCTGTTCGATCTCGACGAGGTCGGCTTCGTACTGGATCGTCCGTCGGAAGCAGGCGAGCTGCGTCGAGTCCCGTCGGCACGACGCACGACGAACGACGATCGGCCGTCGGAGAACCGCCGGGCCTGGTCGATCGGCATGTCGAGGTCGAGCAGCTCGACGAGGTTGTCGATCTTGATCAGCGATCGTTCACCCGGCAGCACGAACGACCCGTAGGTCAGTGACCGGTTCTCGAACACGGGCGGGCGCCAGGCGTGTTCGAGCTCGGTCAGGAGCAGATCGACCTCGTCGGGGCTGCCGGGCAGGGTGATCTCCGCGTCGGCCAGTTCCTCACGCAGCCGTTCGTGCGCTCGCGTCAGCTCGGTCACGGATCCAACCTAACGGCGACGCGGCGAGCCGGCCGACGCACGGTATCGACCCGACGACGAGCACGCCGAGCGCACCGGCCACCACCGCCGCCGACGCTCCCCGCAGACCACAGCTTGATCGAGGTCGACAACAGCAGCGCGAGCAGCACCGCGGTCGACGTCCGACCGTGCCAGGCGACTCGCTCGGCGAGCAGGGCCCGGCGCTCGACCGGATGCGACCGCGGCGACGATCGGCGACGAGGAGCACGAAGGAGAGCACGAGCACCGGCAGCTTCTGTACCCACCACGCCGACGATCCGATCGCCGCCGACGGGAGCAGGCCCGCCGGCGTGGAGCAGCGCCGAGGCGACCACCGCTGCGGTGAAGTGCCACAGGTACACCGACATCGAGACCGCGTTGCCGGCGATCACGAGCGACCAGGTGCGTCGTGAGCGCTCGAGCCAGCGGGTGATCGCAGGTGCCGCCGCGATCGCGGTCGCCGTCTGCGGCGAGACCGAACACCACGAGCGCGATCGACGGCGGGTGGGTCGGCGACAGCGGCTGTCCGCTCACGTGGATCATCGATGACGACCACGGTCCGAACGCCACCATGGCGACCGCCAACGCCCACAGCCGACCGGCGCCGGCGAGCAATCGTCGACCCGTCGGCAGTGCACCATCGCGCCACAGGAACCCGATGAGCTGGAACATCAGCCATCCGAGCACCCAGTTGAGGTGTTCGACGAACGGCACGTGCAGCACCACGTGGAGGAACTCGACCACGAGGAACGATCCGAACAACGCACTCATCGTCGCCACGCGGTTGCGACGCAGGGCCGTGAACATCAGGGGAGCGAGCGCCGTGTCGATCGTGTAGTTGGCGAGAAACCAGAGCGGAATCGCCGCACCGACCGCACCCGACCGCGACGAGGCCACCGACACCCGCGACACCACCGATGGCGAGCAGTGTCAACCACGATCGCCGGCGAGCACGGCCGTCGGCGCCACCAGACGGCGAAGCCGCTGGATGATCCAGTCGCCATCACCACCGTTGCGTCGGCGGTGGGCGTCGAGCGACATCGCCGAGGCGAACCCTCCGACCGCGAAGAACAACGGCATCACCTGGAACAGCCAGGTGACCGGGCCGAATCGTGGGCGCGACTTCGAGCGCGTTGCGGGCGAACAATTCGCCGTCCGCGTCGGTGCCGATGGCGATCACGAACCAGTGACCGACGGCGACGAAGACCATGGCCACGACCCGGTAGAAATCGATGGCCCGGTTCCGTCCGGCGGGTGTCGCGTCGGCGAGTTCGTCGAGCGCGGGAGCGGTGCATGTATCCATGCGGACCACTCAGCCAGAACCGGCCGGGTCGCACCATCCGGTGAATCCCCCAGGTCGGACTGGGGCATCCGAGTCTCACGTGGGGAGCGACTGGGCCCAGGCGTCGGCCAGACGCGGCGTAGCGGCCGCCGAGGTCGACGAGTTCGTCGTGGGTGCCGAGCTCGGCGAGCCGGCCGCAGTCGATCACGGCGATGCGATCGGCATGCCGAATCGTCGACAGGCGGTGGGCGACGACGATGGTGGTGCGTCCGGTCATGAGTCGGTCGAGAGCCTGCTCGACGATGGCCTCCGTCCCCGGGTCGAGGCTGCTCGTGGCCTCGTCGAGCACGAGCACCGCCGGATCGACGAGCGCAGCACGGGCGAGCGACACCAGTTGGCGCTCGCCGGCAGAAAGACGCGAGCCGCGCTCACGGACCTCAGTGTCGATTCCGTCCTCGAACGAGTCGAACCGTTCGAGCGCGCCGATTGCGTCGAGCGCCGCCCGCAGTTCGTCGTCGGTGGCGTCGGCCCGGGCAATACGAACGTTGTCGGCGATCGACCCGCCGAACAGGAAGCCCTCCTGCGGCACGACCACGACGCGCTCGGCGCAGCGAGTCGAGCGTGGCATCGCGCAGATCGATGCCGCCGAACGAGATCGTGCCCTCGCTCGGGTCGTAGAGACGGGCCATCAGCTTGGCCACCGTCGACTTGCCCGCTCCGGTCGGCCCGACCAGTGCCAGTCGTTCACCGTCGGCGACGGAGATCGACACGTCACGCAGCACGGGCGTGTCGGTGCTCGGATACGTGAACCCGACACCGTCGACGACGAGGTCGCCACGCTCGGGGAACTCGTCGTCGCCGCCCTCGATGTCGGGCTCGCGTGTCGAGGATGGTGAAGAGCTTGTCGAGTGCCGCGGCCGACGACTGCACGGTGTTGTACAGCTGCGACAGCTGCTGGACCGGCTCGAACAGTTGGGCCAGGAGCAACACGAAGGCGACAACGGTGCCGATGGTGACATCGCCGCGCCCGACGAGCCAGCCGCCGATGCCGATCGCCAAGCCGGTCGAGAAGATGCCCGAGCGCCTCGACCAGACCGAAGTACCAGGTCGACACCCGGATGCTGTGCACGTGTGACTTGTACAGCGACCGGTTCGACGCGACGAACTGCCGGGTCTGCTCCTGCTCCTGCGCGTAGGCCTGCACGACGCGCACGCCCGCGATGCCCTCCTGGAGTTCCGACAGGTTCTGTCCGACCCGCTCGCGCACTTCGAGGTAGGCGGCGTTCGAGTCGCGTTGGAACTTGCGCGAGGCGATGATGATGATCGGCATCACGAGCAACGCGGCGATCGTGAGCTGCCACGACAGGCTCAGCATCAGGATCAGCGCGAGCACGATCAGGAACACCGCTGCCACGAACTGCAGCAGCCCCCACTGGACGAGTTCGGCCATCGACTCGATGTCGGCAGTCATGCGCGAGATCAGCACGCCCGACTGGTAACGGTCGAAGAAGCCGAGCGACTGTCGCTGGATGTGGTCGAACGTACGGACGCGGAGCGCACGGAGGAAACCCTCGCCGGCGCGGTTGATGAAGATGTACTGCTGGCGAGCGGCGAAATACGCCATCGCCACCACCGCCGATGTAGGCGAACACGGCGTTGCGCAGCGTCGTCGTGTCGCCCATGTCGATCCCGTTGTCGATGCCGTATCGAACGATCACCGGCCCCAGGAGCAGGCCGAGCGTCGACAGCAGCACGAAGCCGAGCGCACCGACGATCGTCCTGCGGAATGGCCGGGCCATCCGGATCGCCCGCCGCAGGACCTGCTTGGTCGCCTCCTTGTCGAGCTTGTCCTCGTCGGTGAGGCCGCCCATCCGGAACATCAGTCGCCGCCCACCGGCGTGGTGACGTCGGCCTCACGATCGGTCGGCGCCGGGTCCGACGGATCGGTACGGGTGGCGTCGGCGGATTGCTCCATCGCCGCGAGCACATCGCGATACCGGGGTTCGGTGGCCAGCAATTCCGCGTGCGGGCCGCTCGCGATGACCCGACCCTGGTCGAGCAGGACCACGGTGTCGGCGAGTGCGATGGTGCCCGGGCGGTGGGCGATGACGATCGTCGTCCGCCCCGTCATCACCGTGGCCATCGCGTCGCGGATCTCGTGCTCCTTCGACGGGTCGACCGCCGACGTCGCGTCGTCGAGCACGAGGATCCGGGGGTCGGCCAGGATCGCACGGGCGATCGCGATGCGTTGCCGCTGGCCGCCGGACAACGAGAAGCCCCGCTCGCCGAGCATCGTGTCGTAGGCATCGGGGAGACCCATGATGAAGTCGTGGGCGCCGGCGAGTCGGGCAGCCCGCTCGACCCGCTCGCCACCGGCGGTCGGGTCGGCGAATGCGATGTTCGCCCGCACGGTGTCGTGGAACAGGAGCGTGTCCTCGAACACGATGCCGACGGCCCGTCGCAGCTCGTGCAGGCTGAGCTTTCGAATGTCGACGCCGTCGATCGAGATCGATCCATCGTCGACGTCGTAGAACCTGATGAGCAGACGGACCACCGTCGACTTGCCCGAACCGGTCGCTCCGACGATGGCGACCGATTGACCGGCTGCCATGTCGAGGTCGAATCCGTCGAGCACCGGACCGGAGGTCTCGGTTTCGTCCACCGTCGTCGGATAGGTGAACGTGACGCCGCGGAACGCGACATCGCCGAACCCGGCCGCCGGCTCCGGACCGGAGGTCGACGGGAGTGTGACCGGGTGCTCCGGATCGCGTACCTGGGATGAGATGTCGAGGACCTCGTTGACCCGGCCGAGGGCGGCGGCCGCCCGCTGCGCGAACGCGATCGTCATCCCGATCATCCGCAGCGGCCAGACGAGCAGTGCGACGTAGACGTTGAACTGGACCAGGGCGCCGAGCGTGAGGTCGCCGTCGATCACCCGGTTTCCACCGAACCACAGAACGGCGATCAGGCCGATCTGCGGGAGCAGTTCCATCGCCGGGAGGTACTTGGCCCGGATGCGCGCGGCCTTGATCGACTCACGGCGGATGTCGTCGGCCTCGATCCGCAGCTTCTCGGCCTGCACCCGTTCGGCGCCGAAGCCCTTCACGACGCGTACCCCACCGACGGTTTCCTCCACGACGGTCGCGAGCTCGGCCTGTTCGGCCTGAACGGCGAGCACCGCCGGGTGGATCGCTCGTGAGAATCGACTTCCGGCCACCTGGATGAGCGGGAGCGACGCCAGAGCGAGCAACGCCAACTGCCAGTCGGTCACGAGGAGGATGACCGTGACCGCAGTGATCATCGCGAGGTTCGACAGCGTGATCGGGATCATGACGACGAACATCTGGATCTGGTTGAGGTCGCTCGAGGAACGGCTCATCAGCTGACCTGTCTGGGCGCGGTCGTGATAGCCGATGTGCAGCGACATGATGTGCCCGAAGAGCCGCTCGCGGAGCCGGGTCTCGGTCCAACGGGCTTCGCGGAACGCGAAGAAGCGGCGAAACGCCGTGAAGAACCCGGCGAACACACCGGCAACGGCGATGAGGCCGGCCCACATCCACAGCATGTCCTCGTCGTGGATACCGCGGTCGATGCCGAACCGGATGAGGACCGGCGACGCCACTTTTCCCACGGACCACGCCAGGCCGATCAACGTGCCGATCAGCAGATTGCGCCGTTGGGCCCGCAACGTCTCCCACAGCAACGGCCACGTGGAGACCGGTGCGTGGTGAGCGTCGGGAGCGGGCATCCGGGGTCAGCCGAGGAGTTCGGCGACGCGGCCCTTCGGGCGTCCGATGATCGCCGTATCGGGCGTGACCACGAGGGGTCGCTGGAGGAGCTGCTTGTGCTTGACGAGGATGTCGACGATCTGGTCGACGGTTGCGACGTCGTCATCGGTCAACTCGAGCTTCTTGAACTTGCTGTCCCGGCGGACGAGGTCGGTCGGCGGGTCCTCGAGCTTGGCGATGATCTCGCGCAGGGTCGCGGCGTCCGGCGGCTCCTTGATGTACAGCACGACGTCGTGGTCGACGCCGAGTTCTTCGGCAATGCGCACGGCATTGACGGAGGAGTTTCAATGCTGGTTGTGGTAGATCGTGACGTCCGACATGTCGGCGACACTATGCGACCCGTCGGCGAATCGACCGATCGGTTCTCCGTTCAGCTCGTGCCGCTGGGCTCGCCGGCGGCGGCGTCGTCGTCGTCGACGAACACCTCCTCGAGCAGACCGGTCTGCACGTCGTAGACGAACCCACGCACGTGCCCCTTGAAGGGCACGAACGGCGTCATCTCCAGCCGCTTCATCGACTGGCGGACGTCGACGTAGGGGTCCTCGAACGACTCGACGGCCCACCACGGCTTGACGCCGAGCTCTGCTTCGAGTTCGGCCTTGAGACCGTCCTCGGTCACCAGTTGGAGCCCGCAGTCGGTGTGGTGGACGAGCACCACCTCGCGGGTTCCGAGATAGCGCTGCGACAGGCACAGTGAGCGGATGACGTCGTCGGTGATCACACCACCGGCGTTGCGGATGATGTGCGCCTCGCCGTTGCCGAGACCGAGCAGCGCGAAGATGTCCATCCGCGAGTCCATGCAGGTCACGATCGCCATGTGGCGGGTCGGTCGGACCTCCAGGAGGTGGTTGTCGAACGTCTCGGCGAATCGGCGGTTGCCGGACACCAGCTCGTTGGCGGTCGGACGGAATTCGGCGTCGGGAGACGGTTCGGCTGCACCCACGGCCACAGTGTGACACCCCGCGCGTAGTGTGCAACAAACCGACTCCCTCCCCCACCACACTGCGGCAACACGCCCCGACCCTTCTGGGGGATCCATGACCCATTTCTGCAGCTCGCATCGCTTTCCGCATGCCGATGGCAGCCCGATCGACGATGCGTCGGCCCGCCTGCTGTTCGAATCAGCACTCGCTGTCCCGCGGCGTGCCGAGACGGTCGTCGTTCTGCTCGACCACGATCGGCGCGGGCGAGCGATCCTCAACGTCGACGGCACCGACCACCCCGACGCCGTGCTCGACGTCGCCGAACTCGCGATCGCACTGGCCAACCGCTCACCCACGATCGGCGGGGTGCTGATCGCCTCGGTCCGTCCGGCGGGCGGCGACGGCCTCGACGACGTCGAACGCTGGCTCGACCTCGACGAACAGTTCGCCATCGCTGGGCTCGAGTTGGTCGAGTGGTACGTCTACGGCCGGGCGGTGTCACGACCGCGAGCGTTGTTCGGCGAACCCGAGCGATGGGTGGCTTGAGCAACGAACTCGATCGGGCGGCCGGGTCACCAACCGACCGGATGGTGGGTCAGCCCGTGCGCGCTCGACGCTCCGCCGGACTGAGGCGAAGTCCGGCGGCACGCAGTCGACGAACGAGGTCGCGGCTCTCGACCACCTCGGCGCCGGCAGCGATCATGTCGTCGCGGTACTCCTCCGGGATGTCGTAGTGATCCCCCTGGAATCCGCGCCGCGGGATGCCGACGCCGTCGGCGAACTCGATGAGTTCCTCGTACGACACATCGCTGATCAGGTGGCACCATTTGCGGCCGCGGTACCACCAGCGGGCTTCGTCCATGAGGATCGCCATCGGATGGAGCTTGCCACGCCGTGCCACACTCGTGGCGTGTCCCCCTCGCTCGATACCGTCGACGGTGCGACGCCGTCGACCCTCGCCGAGGCCTGGCAGCAGCACATCTCCGGCGATCGGTCACTGCTCGTGCGACTGATCGGTCGCCATCGTGAGAAGCACCGGCGCTATCACACGGTGACGCACGTCGAGGCGGTGGTCAGCGCGGTCATCGAGCTCGATGCCGTCGACCCCGTCGATGACCTCGGGGCGGTGGTCGCCGGCGCGTTCTACCACGACGCGGTCTACGAACCGGCCTCGCCCGCGAACGAACGGGCGAGCGCCCGTCTGGCCCGACGCGACCTCACCACCCTCGGATGGGAAGATGGCCGGGCCGACCGCGTGGGCCGCATGATCGAAGCAACATCCCGCCACCAGGATCCCCCGGACCGCGAGCATGCGCTGCTGTTCGACGCCGACCTGGCGGTCCTCGGTGCCGCGCCCGACGACTACGCCGCCTACGTCGACGCCGTTCGGGCCGAGTACCGACACGTCGACGACGATGTATGGCGGACCGGTCGCCGCGGCGTGCTCGAGGCCTTCCTCGAACGTGAAGCGATCTATGCGACGCGCACCGGAAGACGCCGATGGGAGCACTCCGCGCGCACCAACCTGGCCGAGGAACTCGAGACGCTCAGCGACTGATCGCCACATCGACGGCAGTGGATTCGTCGGTGGCCGTCCGCTCCAGCACGGCAAACGCCGCGCCTGCGAACGCGGCGACCACCCCCATCAGCACGATCGCCGGGCGGAGACCGATCACCTCCGCGAGCAGCCCGAGCGGCAGCGCTGCGATCCCGAACCCGGCGAAGCTGAGCATCAGCAGGGACTGCACCCGCCCGCGGTGCCCCTCGTCCGACAGCGACAACGCCAACGTGTTGGAGAGCGATTGGTACCCGGTCGCGCCGGCGCCGATGAACCCGACCACGACGAATGCGGTCCAGAACGTGGGAGCGGCCCCGAGTGCGACCACTGCGCCACCGAAGACCGCACCCGACACGAGCATCAGTGGCATCGCCCGCGGGCCATCGGCGTGGCGGGCGATCGAGAGTGCAACGATCACCGCGCCGATCGCGCTCGCGGACATCAGGACCCCGACGTATCCGTCGGTGAGGTCGAACGTGTCCTTCACGAGCGCCGGGATGAAGGCCACATAGTTGAAGCCGAACATGATCACGAAGAACGAGCTCACCAGGAGGCGCCGCAACGCCGGGTGGGCATTGACGTACCCGACCCCGTCGGCGATGTCGGTGAACGGATTCCGCCCCGTCGCCTGCTGGGTGACCGCACCGTCGGGGCAGCGCAGGAGTTGCACGAAGGCGCAGGCGGAGAACACCGCGCTGACGAGGTAGGCGCCACCGATCCCGAAGAAGGCGATGCCGGCGAGCATCCCGGCGAACGCGGGAGCGAACACCCGGGTGCCGTTGAGGCTGAGCATCGACAGCGTGATGGCGTTGCCGAGCTGGGTCGGACCGACGAGCTTGGCGGCGAACGCAACGCGCGCCGGTCCGTAGAACCCGAAGGCCAGTCCCTGCGCGACCGATGCGACCAGCAACATCCAGAACTCGACCACGTCGGCGACGACCACGATGCCCATGCCGAGGGCACCGAGCAACAGCACAGACTGGCTGACCAGGAGCACGCGGCGGTTCGGGAGGCGATCGGATGCGACCCCTCCGAGTGGGGTGGCCACGAGCATCGTCACGCCGAAGCAGAGGTAGACGAGTCCGAGCGCGCCTTCGCGCTCGGTGAGGTCCCACGCCAGGACGCCGCGCAACAGGAACTGCATCTGCACCGAGAGGAAGGCGAACGTCCCGGCGAACCACAGGCGCCGGTAGCCGACCACGGCGAGCGACGAGAAGGCCCCACCGCCCGAGTTGGGGCGTCCGTCAACGGACGCCGAACTCAATCGTCGCTCAGGCGACGAGGACGCTTGACCGGGATCGGGATCAGCGCCGGCTCGGGCCTCCGCTGACCCGCCACGATGCCACCGACCACCGCTGCAGCGGCTCCGACGGCGACGATGATTTCGATCAGCACGATGTCGACCGTACCGCATCGGAAGGGCTTTCGACAGTTGGGCGACGATCTCGGCGGCATTGTTCTCGGTGTGTTCACTGCCGTTTCGACCGGACCCGAACGGCTGGCAGACTGTGCCGATGAGCGATCTCCAGACGATGCCGCAGGTCGACCTCGACACGATCACCGACGAGGAGACGCAAACCAGCGAGCCGACCTCGGCGCACATCGTCAAGGCGGGCCCGGGTGAGAACGGCGCCGCACTCGTCCTCGAGGCACGGGTCATGGGGACGCCGGTCGAGGCGCTGTGTGGTTTCGTCTGGGTCCCGTCGAAGGACCCGAAGCAGCTGCCGGTCTGCCAGAAGTGCAAGGACATCTACGAGATGTACAAGTCGTTCAGCGGCAACGTCAACCGCGACGTCCCCGTCGACTAGGTCGACACTCGAACATGTCCTCGTTGCGAATTCGCCAGGCCGTTCGAGCGGTGCTCACCACTCCCGACCATTCGATCCTGCTCGTCCGCTTCGAGTTCCCGACCGCGACCGTCTGGGCGCTGCCCGGCGGCGGCCTCGATCCGGGCGAGGACCATCTGACCGCCCTGCACCGTGAGCTGCACGAGGAAGTGGGGCTCGTCGACATGGACATCGGCCCCCACGTGTGGACTCGCGAGCAGATCATCGAGTTCATCGACGGCGACTGGGACGGACAACGCGACCGGTATCACCATGTACCCGTACCGGGGCGGTTCGACCCGACGCCGGCGATGTCGTGGGACCAGCTCCGCGAGGAGCACCTGCATGAGATCCGATGGTGGACGCTCGACGAGATCGACGAAGCGACGTCGGCGGGCGTGCGTTTCGCCCCGGGTCGGCTCGGCAAGCTCACCCGCCGTCTCGCCACCGACGGTGTCCCGACGTCGCCGATCGACACAGGGATCTGAGCCACCCTTCTGTGCCACCCTCTCCGGACCGCCTCTCCGGACCGGCACCACCTCAGATACAGACGCCGTCCTCGGATTCATCGACGAATCGAACCTCCTCGAACTGACCATCGGCGGCCATCTCGTACAACGTCGTGCGTTCGATGATCGGGTCACAGATCTCGACGAGCCGGCTGTCGACGAATCGCCATCCGTCGCCGTCTGGTTGCACCCACACGGGCTGACCGACGACGAGTTCGACCTCGCGGTCGTGATCGATGGGCGCCAGGGCAACCGTCGGACCCAACGTGATCTCGGACAGCGCCACCCCAGGGCGCTCGAAGTCATCACGGTCGATCGTCGCCGAGCTGCCACCGCAGCCGACGAAAACGAGACTCGCCGCTGCTCCGGCGATGACCACCACGCGAGACACATACCGACAGTACGTGCGCCGGTCGTGCCGCCTGCGCCGGTCAACGTTGGTGATGGCTCCGGCGGATGATGGCCGATTGGGAGGCGACGCCCATCAGCCGTCCGTCCTCGCTCCAGAGTCGGGCGGTCGAGTGCCCGACCGAGCGGGAATAGCCGTCGGCCTCGAGTTCGATCAGCACCCAGTCGGTCGGTGCCGGGTCGACGACGCGCACCGTGTTGTCGAGGCTCGTACCACCGGGTGCGATCCCGAGTCGAGCGCACAGTGCGAGCGGTCCGAGGTCAGCGACGAACCCCTGGGTGGCAGCGCCCGCAATCGGTGTCCCCGCCACGCGACACCAGATCGCCAGCAACCCCGGCTGCGGGTCACCGTCGGCGTCCATGGCGAATCGGCCGGCGGCGATCCGCCGTTCGAAGTGGTCGAAGAAGGACGGGTGACCCGTGTCGAAGAACTCGGCGAAGTGCCCGCTCTCCAGCGGTCCCGGCACCTCGGGCATCGTGGCGAACGCCTCGGCGTCGCCATCGGGACGCACGTTGTGGGCGCACAGCGACGTGAACACCACATTGCCGTCGACGCTGCCGCTGACCTGGGTCTGGGTGGTCGCCCGCCCGGTCACGGCGACGGTGACGTCGATCTCGACGACCATCCCGGGTGTCGGCGACCCGAGGAACTGCGTGGTGATCCACTGGAGCGGTCGACCCGTCGCCCGCTCCGATGCTTCGACGCTCGCAGCGATGCCCGAACCTCCGTACAGGAAGGCGAACGGCGTGCACAGTTCCGGACGGACCGGGAGCGTGAACCGAGTGGGCTCGTCGGTGGATTCCAGCTGCAGCAGGGCGAAACGATCGAGGTCATGGTCGGTCACGGCGCCAGCGTGCCAGCCGCAGCGTTCCACCGGAAATCCTGCAACCTGTGACAGGCTCGGCGCCGTGAAGATCACCGACGTCACCACTTTCGTCATCAAGAACCCACCGCCCGCGTTCGGCGGGAAGTACTTCATCGTGGTCAAGCTGACGACCGACACCGGCGTGGTCGGCTACGGCGAGATCTACGCCGCCACGTTCGGGCCTCACGTCATCGCCTCGATGGTCGACGACGTCGCGGCCCGCTGGGTGATCGATCAGGACCCGAACCGGATCGAGCTGATGTGGCGACGAATCTACTCGAGCGGGTATTCCCTGCGGCCCGACCCGACACTCGTCGGGATCATGAGCGGGCTCGAAATGGCGTGCTGGGACATCGTCGGCAAAGACGCCGGCAAGCCGATCTACGATCTGCTCGGCGGCCGGGTGCACGAGAAGCTCCGGACGTACACCTACCTCTACCCGAGCGCCGGCTACCGCGAGGTCTACACCAACCCCGAGCACGCGGCGGCCCGCGCGGTCAACGAGATCGAACGCGGGCTTCACCGCCCTGAAGTTCGACCCGGCCGGGCCGTACACCGCGTTCGACGGGCACATGCCGAGCCAGGACGACATCGTTGCGTCGGCGCAGATGATCGCCACGATCCGGAGCGCGGTCGGCCCCAGGGCCGACCTGCTGTTCGGAACCCACGGCCAGTTCACCGCCGCCGGGGCGATCCGGCTCGCGCACGAACTCGAGCCGTTCGATCCCTTGTGGTTCGAGGAACCGTGCGCGCCCGACCTGCCCCACGAGATGGCCCGCGTCGCCGCGCACACATCGATCCCCATCGCGACGGGTGAACGCCTGACGACGATCTCGGAGTTCGCTGCCCTGGGTCGCTACCAGGCCGCGTCGATCTGGCAACCGAACCTCGGACGCTGTGGCGGCATCCTCGCCGGCAAGAAGATCGCGGCGATCGCCGAGGCGAACGGCTGCCAGATCGCGCCACACCTCTACTCGGGGCCGATCCTCGGCGCTGCGAACATCCAGCTCGCGGCAACGCTGCCCAACCTCTTGATCATCGAGGGCATCCGTGAGTGGGGCGGCTTCCATGCCGAGATCCTCAACACGCCGATCGTGTGGGAGGACGGCCACGTGATTCCGTCGAGGGAGCCCGGCCTCGGCGTCGAGTTGAACGAAGCGGTCGCGCTCGCCAACCCGTGGCCCGACGATCCGGGCGGACCCCTCCACCTCTCGATGGTGCCCGATCCCGTCCGCTGACCTCGTCGTCCAGGCCTCTCTGTCTGCCTGGTCGTGGGGGTTGGTCGTCTGCCGTGCAACTCCCCGACCGGGTACGTGACAGGCGAGGATGGTCAGCCACATCGAAGGAGAACCGTTTCATGATCGCGATCATCGGATACATCGACGTCGACCCGGAGGTGCGCGACGAACTCGTCGCGTCCACCGCCGATGTGCAGCGTGCGACGGAGCGCGACGAGCCGGGTTGCGCGGCGTACACGATCTGTGCTGATCCGGCGAATCCCGGCCGCATCCGGATCACCGAGCTCTGGGAGTCCGCCGAGGCGCTCGATGCTCACTTCGAGCATCCCAATTTCCGGGCCACCGGTGCAGCGCTCCGTGTGGTGACGCGCGTCGGTGGCTCCGTGGCCAAGTACCGGATCGACGCGGCCGACGACGTGCGCGGACCCGACGGCACGGTGACCTCGACGTTCCATTCGGCGTCCCCCGACTGACCGGCTCCGGGCCCGCGTACGCTCGGAGTCGTGCCGTATCAGGAGCCCGAGTTCCTGCCGTGGGACGGACGCCGGGTGCCGATCACGTTCGTCGGCGGCTACCTCGGTGCGGGGAAGACCACGGCGATCAACGAGGTACTCGCCGAGGCGGATCGTCCGATCGCCGTGATCGTCAACGACGTCGGTGCGATCAACATCGATGCGGCACTGATTCGCAAACGTTCGGGCGACACGATCGAGCTGACCGATGGCTGCGTGTGCTGCTCTTCGATCGACGGGTTCGGTGCCGCCTTCGACCAGATCCGGGAACGCCCCGAGCCACCCGAGCACGTGATCGTCGAACTGAGCGGTGTCGCCGAGCCGGCCAACGTGATCCCATGGGGGTCGTCGGCGGGGTTCCTCCTGGACGGCGTGGTGGTGATCGCCGCCGTCGACCAACTCGTCGACGACTCGATGCCGGACTGGATCCGTGCGCACGTCGATCGTCAGGCCGCCGAAGCCGACCTGTTGGTGCTGACCAAGACCGACCTCGCCGAGGCGTCCGCCATCGGTGCCGCCAGGGCCCGCCTCGACGAACTGGCGCCCGGCATCCCGATCGTGGACGCGGGCATCCGTGAGTCGGGAGCACTCGGTCGTTTCCTCGCACTCGGCGGGCATCGTGCCGGCGATGCCGCTCGGGTCCCCGGTCCGACGCTCTTCGACCTCCACGAGGTCAACACGATTCCCGTCGAGGGGCCGCTCGATCGCGTCGGCATCCACACGCTGCTCGACTCGCTCCCCCGCCACGTCGGCGGCCACATCGCCCGGGCAAAGGGAGTGATCGAATCCCCCGACGGCCTGCTCCTCGTCCAGGTCGTCGGCCACCGCCGGGAGATCACACCGCTCCTGCCCCACGAATTCCAAGATCCCACCGACCTCGTCGTCATCTCCATCCCCTGATTTGCTGCGTCCCTGATTTGCTGCGTCCCGGCACCGGCAAATCGTTGGTGATTTGCTGCGTCCCGGCACCGGCAAATCGTCAGCGGAAGTCGCGGCTTGTCGTCTTGCCAGGCATGGGAAGGGGTGCGAGGTGGTCGGCGACGATGTTGATCACACCCTCGGAGCGTTCGAGCCGCCCACGGATCAGCATGGCCGGTGCCGCACGCGCCACCTTGCGGAAACGCGCCCAGCAGCCCTTCGACACCACGACGTTGATCAACCCGAACTCGTCCTCGAGGTTGAGGAAGGTGGTGCCCTGCGCGGTCATCGGCCGCTGGCGGTGCGTGACCACCCCGGCGACCCGGACGGTCGTGGTCGGCTCGGCGTCCCACAGATCCTTCGACGTGAGCACCCCCAGCCGATTCATCTCCTGGCGAACGAAGATCGTCGGATGCCCCTGCGGCGACACCCCGGTCGCCCACAGATCGGCAACCGCCACCTCGACCGGTGTCATCCCCGGCAAACGCGGCGAGTCGGCTCCGGTCACCATGCCCTCCAGTCGACCCGGCCGTGACTGTGCAGTTGCACCGACGGTCCACAACGACTCACGACGATCGAGCCCGAAACACTCCTCGAACACCCCGGCCGTCGCCATCGCCTCGAGGTTGCCGAGCGTGAGCGACGACACGCGACGAACGAGGTCCTCGGTGTCGGAGTACCGCCCGCCCCGCTTCCGTTCGGCTTCGATCTCCTCGGCCAACTCCGACCCGACGGAGCGAACCGACCCCAGCCCGAGCCGTACGGCCAACCCACGCTGCAGTGATGCATCGAGGCTCCGCTCGACCGACGGTGCGGTGGCGAAACCGTGCGACACCGGCCGCGCCGTCGATCCCAACGACCCCTCGCACGGCTCGAGCGTCGCTCCCGCACCCGATGCGTTGAGGTCGGGGGTGTGCACGGTCACGCCGTGACGACGAGCATCCTGCACCAGCGTGTGGGGCGACCAGAACCCCATCGGCTGTGCATTGATCAACGCTGCACAGAACGCCGCCGGCTCGTAGTACTTGATCCAACTCGACGCATAGACCAGGTAGGCGAACGACACCGAGTGCGACTCGGGGAACCCGTAGTTCGCGAACGCCTTCAACTTCACGTACAACTCGTCGGCCACCTCCCCGGTGATGCCGTTGCCCTCCATCCCGGCGTACAGCCGCTGCTTGAGCGCCTCCATCCGGCGCGCCGACCGCTTCGACCCCATCGCCTGGCGCAACTCGTCGGCTTCGGCCGGGGTGAAACTCGCAACGTCGATCGCCATCTGCATCATCTGCTCCTGGAACAGCGGCACGCCGAGCGTCTTGGCGAGCGAGTTCTCGAGCAGCGGATGCAGATACGTGATCGGCTCCTGCCCGTTGCGGCGACGGATGTAGGGATGCACCGAACCACCCTGGATCGGGCCTGGCCGGATCAGGGCGACCTCGACCACGAGGTCGTAGAACTTGCGCGGTTTGAGCCGCGGGAGGGTCGCCATCTGAGCCCTCGACTCGATCTGGAACACACCGACCGTGTCGGCCCGGCAGAGCATCGAGTAGACCTCGTCGTCCTGCGGGATCGTGGCGAGGTCGATCTCGTAGCCGCGGTGCTCGCGCACGAGATCGACGGCGTAGTGGAGCGCCGAGAGCATCCCGAGCCCGAGCAGATCGAACTTCACCAACCCGGTGGCCGCACAGTCGTCCTTGTCCCACTGGAGCACCGACCGCTTGTCCATCCGCCCCCACTCGACCGGGCACACCTCGACCACCGGACGGTCGCAGATCACCATCCCACCCGAGTGGATCCCGAGATGGCACGGCGCGTCCTCGACCTGTGCGGCCAACTCGAGCACCGCCGGTGGGATCGTGCAGTCGGCCTGGTCGGCGGTCGCCGCAACGTTGCCCCACGCATCGACCTGCTTCGACCACGCGTCCTGTTGACCCGGCTCGTAGCCGAGCGCCTTGGCCATGTCGCGGATCGACGACCGCGACCGATACGTGATCACGTTCGCGACCTGCGCAGTGTGGTGGCGGCCGTAGGTCGCATAGACGTACTGGATGACCTCTTCGCGACGGTCACTCTCGATGTCGATGTCGATGTCGGGCGGACCGTCACGCTCCGGCGACAGGAACCGTTCGAACAGCAGTCCGAGCGACACCGCATCGGCGGCGGTGACCCCGAGGGCGTAGCAGACCGCTGAGTTGGCGGCGCTCCCCCGCCCTTGGCAGTAGATGTTCGAGCGACGGCAGAACTCGACGAGGTCCCACACGATCAGGAAATACCCGGCGAAGTCGAGCTGATCGATCAGAGCCAGCTCGTGGTCGATCGTCTTCCATGCCCGCGCCCGGAGCGACAGGTCCTCGCCCACCATTCCGTTCGCCACGGAGGCCGGGCCGGGCCGCTCCCCGTAGCGGCGACCTGCTCCCTCGTCGACGAGGCGTCGGAGATACTCCATTTCTGAGACCGGCTTCCGATCCGGTCCGCTGGGACACGGAAACGGCGGCAGGTTCGGAGCGACCAATGACAGGTCGAACGCGGCCGCCCTGCCGATCTCGACCGTCATCTCGACCGCACCCGGATAGCGGCGGAATCGATGCGCCTGTTCGGCACCCGAACGCAGGTGTGCACCGGCCGCTGACGGCAACCAGGCGTCGACGTCGTCGAGGCTGCGCCGGGACCTGACCGCGGCGAGGGCCGTCGCGAGACGGCGTTGTGGAGGGGTCGCATAGTGCACGTTGTTGGTCGCCACACAGCCGACGTCGACGGCACAGGCCAGCTCGTAGAGCGCATCGTTGCGGACGGTGTCGGCGGGCTCACCGTGGTCCCACAGTTCGACGAGGACACGGTCCCGGCCGAATGCCTCGACGAGACGTTCGAGTTCGCGACGGGCGGCAGCAGGCCCTTCGGCGGCCAACGCCGCCGGGACCGCACCCTTCCGACAACCGGTCAGGATCCACGCGTGCCCGGCCAGTCCGTCGGCAAGGTCGTCGAACGCGAACCTGGGTGCACCCTTCTCGCCGGCGAGGTGGCCCTGGCTGATCACCCGGGCGAGCCGGGCGTATCCATCGGGCCCGTCGGCGAGCGCGAGGACGTGCGTCCCGCCCGGATCGGGTGCGTGCGAGTCGGGGACCAGGCCGGTGTCGACCTGGGCGAGGGTCTCACGCTCGGTGCGGGCGAGGCGACCGAGCGGCAAACTCGTGGTGTCCATGCGGCCATCGAGCACCGTGATCTCGCTCCCGAACACCGTCGGCAGGCCCACTGCCTTGGCAGCCTCGGCGAAGCGGACCACGCCGTAGAAGCCGTTGTGGTCGGTGACCGCCAGGGCGTCGAGACCGAGGCGAGCGGCCTCGGTGGCGAGCTCCTCGGGATGCGACGCCCCGTCGAGGAACGAGAAGTTCGAATGACAGTGAAGTTCGGCGTACGGGACGGTGATACCGGCCGGGGCGCGTTCGATGTCGGCTGGCGCCTCGAACGGCTGGCGTTTCCGACTCCAGCCGGGCGCATCTCCGCCCGAGTTCCACGACGGCGATCCCGGAGCGCGCCCGTCACGCCCGGTGCGTGGTGCCTGCGGAGTCCGACCCCGGTCGGACAGCGCAGACTCGAGTTCGCTCCATGACCAGGACGGGTTGTTGAATCCCATCCCTCACATCATCGAACATACGTGCTACGAACACAAGTTCGAGTTGATGGATCTCGATCGACGGCGTCAGGACCGCCGAATCACGATCCCTGCGCACCTCGCAGGCGGCGCATCGAAACGAGCAGGCGTCCGATCAGCACGGCGATCACCACGACGCCTGCCGCGACCAGGGACCAGAACAACCATGGCGATCCGGAGTCCTCCTCCGGCGGGAACACGAGTTGTGGCGGCGCGGCGTCCGGCTCGTACGTGAACGCATACGACTCGTCCACCTCGTCGCCGACGACCGACACCACCGCGCTGCGCACGGTGTACTCGCCGGGCTCGCTCAGCGGTTCGGCCAGCTGGACGAGCGCACGGATCTGGCTGTCGATCACGAACCCGGCATCGAGCACCTCGCCGTCCGGACCCGTCACCGTTCCACCGACGGCGGTGATGATGTCGTCGTAGAGCAACTCGATCTGGTCGATCTCACCGCCGACGATCGCATCGGGACCCGGGCTCGCCGCCTGCAGCCCACCCTGCTCCTCCTCACCACAGCCGGCGAACGCCCCGAGCACACACACTCCCAGCAGCATCCCGAGGGCACGGGCAACGCGCCGGAGTCGCCGCTGCGTGAGCGGATCGATCAGGTCGAGGTCGGCCACGGGCTCATCCTGTCATCTCGCGAGGTGGAACGCGATGCGTCGCACGCGAGCGTCACCGGGCGGTCCAGCCACCGTCGACGAGCAGGCTGTGGCCCGTCATGTACCCGCCGGCCCGGCTCGCCAGGAGCAGCAGCGCTCCGTCGAGTTCGTTCTCATGGCCCATTCGCGGAATCATCGCGTTCGCCTGGACGAACCGCTGGCTCGACTCGTCGGTGTCCATGTCTCCCGTCATCTCCGACTTGAACCAGCCGGGGCTGAGCGTGTTGACCCGCACCCCCTTGCGGCCCCATTGCGCCGCCAGCTCGCGGGTGAGATTGACGACCGCACCCTTGCTCGCGCAGTAGTGGGCCTGCTTGATCGGCGTCGAGGCCACGTGGCCGAGCATCGATGCCACGTTCACGATCGACCCCGACCCTGCGGCGACCATCGCCTCGCCACACAGCTTCGACAGATGCCAGATCGCCGTCACGTTGAGTTCCATCGCGTCGCGGAAGTCGTCGAGCGTCTCGTTCTCGACCGAGACGGCGTGGCCGATCCCCGCATTGTTCACGAGGACGTCCACGCGTCCGAATCGTTCGAGCGTGTCCGCCACGAGACGCTCGCGGTCGGCCTCGAGCGAGAGATCGACGCCGATCGCCACCGCGCCGGGCAGGTCGGTGGCCAACGTCTCGAGGCGCTCGACACGGCGCGCGGCGACCACGACCTGGGCTCCGACGGCATGCAGAACTCGCGCGAAACGGTCGCCCAGACCCGACGACGCGCCGGTGACGATGGCGATCTGCCCGTCGAGTCGAAACGGAGCGAGTGGATCGAGGTCGGTCATGCTCGACGACACTACGAAGCCGCGACCGGCGAAGACGAACGACGGGTTTGGACGTCACCCGATGGTCGAATCACACGGTCACGAGTCGGCGCGAGATCTGTCACGCGACCGACATCTTGCACCTCGCGATCACGCGACGATTGTCGCGATCTTGTGACAGTTCGCGCACAAGCTGCAGGAGTTGACATTCCGTTCACTCACGTCATCCATGATCGATCACATGGAAATCAGCCGCCGCACGTGGACCGCCGCCGTCAAGCTCGCCGTCGTCCTGTCGGTACTGGCCGCTGGTCTCGCCTTCGGAGTCTCGCGTGTCGGCGAGGTCCCCCAAGCCGCGATCGTGGTCCCGGTCATGGTCGTCGCCTTCGTCGCCAGCTGGGTCCAGACCGAGCGGATCCGTCGACGGGCGATCGCCGAACTGGTGATCATCCCCACACGCCGAACGATCTGATCCGTCTGACCGCCCGGAACGGTCCTCGTCCCGGAGCCCCGTGAGCTACACATTGGTCGGTGTCGAGTGTCGTCTGGCTGATCGCAATGGTTGCGGGCACGGCGGCGATCGTGTGGGGCGCCGAACGATTCGCTGAACATCTCGCCGACGCGTCGAAGCGGCTCGGTGTCACCGCATTCGCACTCGCCGTGCTGCTCGCGGGCGCAGAGCCCGAGGAGTTGGCAACCGTCGTCACCGCGTCGGCTCGCGATGTCGGCGGTGTGGCATTCGGTGATGTGATCGGAGCGAATGCCGCCATCGTGACCGTTGCGCTGGGCACCGGCGCGTGGATCGTGGCGATCCCATTCGGCCGGAGTATCCAGCGCTACGCAATCGGTGGGCTGATCAGCGGGATCCTCGCTGCGACGATGATGTGGAACGGTGAGCTCACACGTGGCGAGGGAGCACTTCTCGTGCTCGCGTATGTGGTCTTCGTGGCCGTGATCTGGCTGAGCGAACGAGCACCGCCTTCACTGGGTGAGGCAGGCGAACTCGACGAAGCGGTGGACGCGGAGGGTCGCATCGGAACCGATCTGGCGTGGGTACTCGCCGGTCTGGTGGCGCTCACCTCGGGTTCGATGGTGCTGGTCGAAGGCGTCCGTCAGATCACCGACATCGAAGCGACGCAGACGCGCGTCGGGTTGACCGTTGTCGGCTTCGCCACCGCGTTCGAACTGGTTGTTCTCGCCTTCTCCGCCTCTCGACACGGGGTGACCGAGGCGGTGATCGCGGGCGTGATCGGCTCGTACGCCTACAACATGACCATGAGTCTCGGCGTGGGCGCACTCGTCGCCCCGATCTCCATCGCCGACGCCGGCCTGCTGCACGCGCCGTTGATCGTCATGTTGACGCTCCTCGCGGTTGCGATCATGCTCGGCACTCGTCGCGGCAGTCTCGGCCACCGCGACGCATTCGTACTCGTCGCCGGCTATCCGGTCTTCGTGATCATCGCGCTCCTCTGACCCGCATGGTCCGGCCCGTCTGTCTCACGGTGAGCGCACTGTGCCACGATCGATCCCGTGACGGTCGACGGTCCTGCTCAAGACGCTCCTGAACTCCCGGCTGACGAGGCGTCGCTGGTGGTCCTGGTCCACGGCGCCTGGCACGGCGCATGGTGTTGGGCCACGCTGCAGGCCGAACTCGACCGGCGTGGCGTCCCGTCGCTGGCGATCGATCTCCCCGGTCACGGTGCTTCGACCGCACCACTCGGAGGGCTCCACGACGATGCGGCGGCCGTCTCCGCGCTCCTCGACCAGCTCGCCACTCGCAACACCGGACCGGTGGTCCTCGTCGGTCACAGCTACGGCGGTGCCGTCATCACCGAGGTCGCCGCAGGGCGCGACGACATCGCTCACCTCGCCTATCTCGCGGCGTTCGCCCTCGACAACGGCGAGTCGGTCCTCGGCTGTCTCGGTTCGCTCGAGCGCCACGACGTCGACCTGGCCGCAGCGATGGTCCCGTCACTCGACGGGTCATCCACCACGCTCGACCCCGCCAAGGCCATCCCGGCGCTCTACGGGTCGTGCCCGCCGGATGCGGTCCGTGCGGCCCTCGCACGTCTCAGCCCGCAATCGATGGCCTCGATGACCGAGGAGGTGGCGGGAGTGCCACGCGACTCGATCCCGTCGACGTACGTCGTCTGCAGCCAGGATCGCTCCGTTCATCCCGCCCACCAGCACACGATGGCCGAACGGTGCTCGCAGCGCCACGTACTCGACACCGACCACTCCCCTTTCCTGAGCGCCGTCGGTCCGACCGCCGACATCATCGAGCGGATCGCAACGGCGTCATGACCGACATCGAGAACTCCGACACGGCCGGGCCGATGAAGGTCCGGATCGGCTACGGCCTCGGGACGCGAACCCGGCTCCACGACGAGACGTACGGAGCGGTCGTCGACTCGCTCGAATCGCTCGGCTTCGACTCGCTCTGGCTGTCGGAGAAGATCAGCGGTGAGGCACCCGACCCGCTCGTGGCGATGGCGTACGGCGCCGGGCGCACCACCAAGCTGAAGTTCGGCATGTCCGTGATGGTGCTACCAGGCCGCAACCCGGTCGTGTTGGCCAAGGAGCTCGCCACGCTCGGCACGATGTCGGGTGGGCGTCTGCTGCCCGCGTTCGGGCTCGGAGCGGTCGACCCGATCGAACAGCAGGCGTTCGGGGTCGAGCGGAGCGAGCGTGCGGCGATCTTCGATGAAACGCTCGAGGTCATGCGCAAGTGCTGGACGGGCGAACCGTTCAGCCATGGCGGGCCACGGTTCCACTACGACGGCGTCGTCGTCCGACCGGCGCCGAAACGGATGGACGTGTGGCTCGGTGGCATCGCGCCGAGCGAACTGCGCCGCGTCGGCCGCCTCGCCGACGGTTGGCTGCCGTCGTTCGTGCTGCCGGCCGATGCCGAGGCCGGGCGGGTCGAGATCGAACGGGTCTGCGCCGAACACGAGCGGTCGATCGACGACGACCACTACGGCGTCCTCATCCCGTATTCGTTCGGACCGGTGCCCGAGGTGCTGCAACGGGTCCTCGCCAAGCGACGCCCCGACCTCGCCGACGTCACCGAGCTGGTGCCCGACTCCTGGACCGCCCTCCAGGACATGATCCGACGCTTCATCGACGTCGGCACCACCAAGTTCGTCGTGCTCCCCCTCGACGAGCCCGGCGACGCCGACTCGTGGATCGCACACCTCGACGAAGCAGCCGGCGCGCTCAAGCCGCTCGAGGTCGGATGATGTCCGGAACTCTCACCGCGGCAATCGCCGGGCAGCAGCTGTTCGACTCGGGCCCGATCCCGCCCGACGCTCCCGCCGACGCCACCGAGGCGTGGGTGGCGACCGAGTACGCACGCGGGCCGTGGGACGAACGCCACTGCCACGGTGGACCGGTCTCCGCGCTGCTCGCTCGCGCCTGCGAGCACGCCCCCACGGGCGACGTCGACTGGTTGATCACGCGACTGACGATCGAACTCACCCGGCCGGTCCCGGTCGGGTCACCGCTCGCGCTCTCGACCGTGGTCGAACGACCAGGGCGAAAGGTCTCGGTCGTCGCCGCATCGCTGTCGAGCGACGGCACCGAAGTGGCCAAGGTCCGCGCGTTGCGGGTCCGTCGCGCGCACTTCGCGCTCCCGGAGCATCCGCTGGCCGCCCCGGAGATGGACGGCACGCCCGGCGAGGGACGCGACGAACGGCTGTCGTGGGCGGCCGACGGTGCCACGATCGCGTTCCACAGCCACAGCGCCGAGCACCGCATCGTGGTGGGAAGCTGGAACGACCCCGGGCCGGTCCAGCTGTGGATCCGGTTGTGCGTGCCGCTGGTGGCGGGCGAGACACCGACCGGTGTCCAACGCGTGGCGGCGGCCGCCGACTTCGGCAACGGGGTCAGCAGCGGCATCGACTACGAGCAGTACCTGTACATCAACCCCGACCTCACGGTCCACCTCGCACGTGAGCCCGAGGGCGAATGGGTCGGCATGTCATCGCACAGCGTGTACGGCACCGCGCACGAGTCGAGCGGCGCCGGATTCGCCGAATCTTCGCTCCACGACGAACGGGGCCGCGTCGGCCGCAGCGTCCAGAGCCTGTTCGTCGAGCTCCGTTGAGCGCGCACTGGCCTCGCCGGTTCGGGCAGGCCGGTCAGGGTGCGGGGAGCTCGAGCGTCCCCCCGGCCGTGGCGCGGAGCTCGGCGGCGTCGAACGCATTCGGTGCGTACTTCACGATGCGATAGGCCGCCTCGTTGGGGGTGATCTCGATGCGCATCAACTCACCCAGTCCATCGGCGGGTGCGGCGTACTCGACGAACATCGGCTGCGTCGAGCCCCAATCGACGAGGATCGACCCGTCGGGTGTGACCCGGGTGCTCCCGATCTGATTGCTCGTGAGCCCGTCGGGATGCGAGATCTGCCATTCGAGCGTCGCCGTCCCGGCGGCGGTGTCGATGCGGTAGGCCACCGCACGGCTCGGCGCCCCGCCGGGATCGGCGCTCCGGTTGTCGTACATCGTGACGAGATCACCGTCGATGCGGGCATCGTGCATCCGCAGCGGGCCGTCGAGCGGATCACCCACGATCTCCAACAGCTTCGCATCGTTCGGCAACGGGCTGCCTCCATCCGGTGTGCGACTCGACAGAATCCATGCGACGTCGCCGGTCGATCGTTCGACACGGAACACCGCATCGAGGTGCCGTGCCGACGCCAGGTAGTCGCCCGATCCGTCGGCCACGCGCTGCAGCGAGTTGATGTGGAAGAGGTCGATCTCGTCATCCGGGAGGTAGTTGCCGAAGCACTGGGCGAACGTCGACTCGGCGACGTCGAAGTGGTCGCTCATCGTCCAGGACCAGATGAGATTGCCGGCAAAGTCGACCTCGTGGATCACGTTGTCGACGATCGCGCTCGAATCGTTGACGGCGCTCGGTGCGCAGTCGGCCGCCAGTCCGGCGGGCGCCGGCAGCGTGAGCGTCTCGGCCGGGTCGGGCCCGTTCAGGTCGACACCGACCACGAGCGGGTAGCTCAACACGCCGTACCCGACCCCGGGGATCTCGGCGTAGTCGTGGTGATCGATCGGGAAATCGACCGGGTCGTCGGTGAAGCGTTCTGCGACCAACGATCCGTCCAGGTCGTAGATCCGATGGCCGACGTCGGGGTTGACACCGAAGCCGAGCCCGGTGATCGGCGCCACTGCGATCTCACCGGTGCCGAGACGTTGCGCGTTGATCACACGCTCCGCGGTACCGGTGCGCTTGAACCAGACGGGCACGCCGCGCTCGTCCATGATCACGATGAATCGGCCGGTCGTCGGTTGGTTCCACCCGACTTCGGTCAGGTACCAACCGGGAGTCACCTCCCCGGTGCGAGTCACCGTCAGGGGCGAGAAATCGAGCGGGAGGCAGCGCACGTGATACGTCGCCGTCTCGGTGCCGCGTTCGAGCGTGACGGTCACCAGACCCTCGGCCGGGAAGAGTACGTCCACGTCGGGTGTGACCGGATCGCGTGCCGGTACGGCGGCACCGTTGATCTCGGCGGTCACTCCGGGAGCCAGACCCAATCGAACCCCGAGTTCGACCGAACCGTCACATCGCAGCGTCGAGTTCTGCCCGTCGATGTCGAAGTCCTGGTCGAGCGGCACCAACGCGCCGGCGGCATCGGTGAGCGACAGTTGGTTCACGAGCGACCCCGCCGGCCCGGCGAAGACGCCGACGAGGTCGATCACGATCTCGACGGATGAGTTGGTGACCACGCAGATCTCACCGTCGTCGGTGACCGCGCTCACCACCAGATTCGACGTCTGTGCGAGGTCGTAGTTGAGCGATGACGTCGTCGGTGGAGGCGACTGGCACGGGAACACGCTGGCGTATGCGCTGCGATCGGCCTGCACCGCCACCACGTTCAACGCAGCGGCCACCATGTCGTCCGGACGTGCGACCGACGTGCCGAGGTCGAACCGTTGGACGACTCCCGGCTGGAAGCGCACGCCGGGGACACCCGTGTCACGACTGTCGACGACTCGGGTGTCGGGTACCGGCGTGAGCACCAGATCGGGACTGGTCGGCGACGACGGTGCGATGTAGCCCGTCACGTCGAGCAGGAAGTGGGTCGTGGCGTTACCGGTCACGCAGATCTTCCCCGATGCCGCGGCGTCGACGCTGCCGATCTCCACGACCGCGGAGACGGCGCGCTTCTCTCCGGCCTTGAAGTTGAGGTTCGACGCGAGCGGAGCGGCCAGGCCGCACGGATACACGACGAGGTAGCCGCGTGTCGCGGGTGCGACCGCAGCGAGATTCACGGTGACGGCAACCGCGTCATCCGGCACGAACACGCCACCGACGTCCACAGCCCGGATCGCCCCGCCGGGCAGCTTGACCGGCTGGGCGAGCTCGCGGGTGTCGTAGGCCCGCACGGGGTCGATCGGAGTGAATCGGTTCGTGCCGTCGGCCCACCAACCCGCCACGTCGATGACGACGTGGCCACCGCGCTTGGAGTACAGACAGACCCGATCGGCCGAGTCGGGCGTCGCAACGACCAGGTTCGGCGTGGGGAAGCCGGCTCGGGCGTTGACGCTCGACGTTCCGGGAAGACCGGAGGCACAGGGAAAGGCCGTGAAGAACCCCTTCACCGGCGAGATCACCGTGACCGACAGCGCGAAGGCCGTCGCGTCGGCGGGCCCGATCGCAGCGGTGTCGAGGATGAGGGTGCAGCCGGCGCCCAACGCCGCTCCGACGCCGCCCGTGCCGTCGCGCGTGTCGACGATCCGCTCGGGGAGCATCGGATCGTAGGACACGAGGTCGACGTCGGGCGCGGCCTCGGTCGCGACGACGGGGTCGCACGTGACGGTCGCCGGCCCGGCGGCCGCCGCTGGAGCGGCGCCGACGCCGACGTTGAGGCATGCGGTCGCGGCCAGGAGTGCGCCGACGATCAACCTGATGCGGATCATCTGCTCAACGTAGCGACCCGGCGACCCTGAGTGGGATCGGTTTCACCGGTGGGGCCAGATGTGGGTCAACTCTTGCGCTTCTGGATGTTCGCCCATTCGTCGCGGAGTCCGACGGTGCGGTGGAACAGCAACGACTCGCGAGGGTCGTGCGCGAAGTAGCCGAGCCGTTCGAACTGCACCACCGATCCGAGCGGCGTGTCGCCCAGCGCCGGCTCGGCTTTGCACCCGTCGAGCACCTCGCGCGAGTTGGGGTCGAGGTCGTCGAACACGTCGCCGGTCGCCTCGCCGGGAATCTCCGCCGTGAACAAACGCTCGTAGAGAGCGACTCGCACGTCGACCGCGTGGTCGGCCGACACCCAGTGCATGGTCGACTTGACCTTCCGACCGTCGGGCGCGTTTCCGCCACGTGTCTCGGGGTCGTACGTGACGTGGACACGTTCGACATGGCCGTCAGCGCCGGTGTCGAAGCCGACGCACGTGACGAAGAATGCGCCACGAAGGCGGACCTCGCGGCCCGGCGTCAAGCGGTAGTACTTCGGGGGCGGATCGGCCATGAAGTCGTCCTGCTCGATCCAGAACCGACCCGAGAACGGTGCGGTGCGGGTGCCGTCGTCAGGATCCTCCGGATTGTTGACGAGCTCGACCTCTTCGACGACCGGGCTCCCCGCGTCGTCGGTCGGCCAGTTGTCGATCACGACCTCGAGTGGGCGCAGCACTGCCATCCGCCGCTGCGCCACCCGGTTCAGGTGGGTCCGGACGAACGACTCGAGCAACTCGATCTCGTTGCGGCTGTTGGTCCGCGAGACGCCGATGAACCGGCAGAACTCGCGGATCGACTCGGCCGGATAGCCGCGCCGGCGCAGACCGCGCAGCGTCGGCATCCGCGGGTCGTCCCATCCGTCGACCACGCCGTCGTCGACGAGCTTCAACAGTTTGCGCTTCGACGTGACGGTGTGGGTGAGTTCGAGCCGGGCGAACTCGCTCTGGCGCGGCTGCTCGAACGGGAGGACACCGGCAGCGGCGAGCTGGTCGAGATACCAGTCGTAGAGCGGACGGTGGCTGTCGAACTCGAGCGTGCACAACGAATGGGTCACCCCTTCGATGGCATCGCTCTGACCGTGCGCCCAGTCGTAGGTGGGATAGATCGTCCAGCTGTCGCCGGTGCGATGGTGATGGCCCCGCCGGATGCGGTACATCACCGGGTCACGCATCTGCATGTTCTCGTGTTGCATGTCGATCTTGGCGCGGAGCACGGCCGCGCCGTCGTCGATCTCGCCGGCCCGCATCCGACCGAACAGCTCGAGGTTCTCCTCGACCGGTCGATCCCGGTGAGGGCTCTCGACGCCGGGGCTGCCGTAGCCGCCGCGCTGCGCCGAGATCGTCTCGCCGTCCTGTTCGTCGACGTAGGCAGTGCCCTGCGCGATGAGCAGTTCGGCCCAGTCGGCCAACTGTGCAAAGTAGTCACTGGCGTACAGCGGCGCGTCGACCGCGTACCCGAGCCAGGCGAGATCGTCGATGATCGCGTCGACGTAGCTGGTGTCCTCCGTGTCCGGGTTCGTGTCGTCGAAGCGCAGGTTGCAGACGCCGTCGAACTCGACGGCGAGATCGAAGTCGACGGTGATCGCCTTGGCATGACCGATGTGCAGGTAGCCGTTCGGCTCCGGCGGGAACCGGGTCTGCACTCTCCCGCCGAACGTTCCCCGCTCGTTGTCGGCGATCACGAGATCGCGAACGAAGTTGGCTGCGGCCGGTCGGTCGTCGGGAGCGCTCATCGGCCCCAGTATGCAGCGCATTCGCGACCGTCGGCTCCCTCTCGCGATCTTGCGGATCGACCCCGGTCAGGAGGGCGTGTCGAAGGGACGGGTCAAGAGGCCGTGGTCGAAGGGACGGGTCAGAGGTAGTAGCCGGTGATGTCGACGATGAAGTCCGTCGAACCGGCACCACCACAGAACACCTTGATCTGTCGACTGCCGTCCAGCTTGACCACGCCAGCGTTCGCCAGATTTTGACCAGCAGCCGTCCAGTTCACCGCCGACGTCGAACTCGACGCGACGTCGCCCGGTGCCACCGACAGGAATCCGCGTCCGGCGGACGCTGCGACCGTGACGTTGTAGGTCACCGCTCGTGCCCGGTTGGGAACGACGTTGGCGGCGATGACAGCACCCGTCGCGCCGTCGCGGCTCGACGCGATCGACACCACCCGGCTCGCTCCCGAGGCCAACCGCCCCGGTGAGGGCTGCGCTCGACGCGAGTCGTACGCCCGAAACGGTTCCACGGCATGGAACGCTCCGGCGGTGTCCGGCCCGGCCACCTTGCGCCAGTCGCCGCCGCTCACGCCACCATCGACACAGAACCACAGATGTGACGTCCCCAGGATCAGGCTCGTCGTGTGCGTGTCGATCGCTCCGGGACTCTGCGTCACGCCCCGGTCCGGTGGCGCCACCGTGTTCACCGGTGGGATGTAGATCGCCGCACCGTCACCGGATGCCTGCACCCCGTACTCGCTGCCCGTCGCGTTGACGCCGACATTGCCAGACGCATCCACGCCCCAGCCGCTGGAGCCGGCTCGCGCTCGCAACCCGACGCCGGCGACGTTCTGATTCTGCGCGAGCACGCCTGCGCCCTGCGGCGAGTTGCCGATCCCGGCGACTCCGTGCGCATTGCCGGTGGTTGCGCTCGAGTATCCGTACACACCGGTCGGCTTGCCGGGGCTGTAGGACCAGCCGGCAAGCGCGGCAGGGTATGTACCACTCGAGCCGAATGACGGATCGTGGGTCGCCCGCGCCGTGAAGAGAAACCCCATGTCCGAACCCGCCCCGGTGTGCGTGGCAGACGTGCGAACCGGATCCTGATTCGCGGACGAACCGATCTGGAAGTTCGACGCCGCCGCGGCCGGTTGGCTCGATCCGAGTGCGATGGCGGTTCCGCCGACAGCGGCTGCCGCCGCCCCCTTCATCCATCGACGACGGCTGACGGCTGCTTCGGTCAGGTCGCCCGGCGGAGCGTCGTCACACGCCCTCTCCGCAACCGGCCGGTCGCGCAGCTCGGTGAGTTCGGCACGCAGCGCGGCGAGTTCGGCGCGGACGAGATCCAATTCGGTGGGGTCGGACACAGCATGCCTCCTCGGTGGTGAGGTCCACAGTGTCGCAAATCCACACAGGCCATGTGACGCAATCTTCGACCCACCGGTTTCGTCCGCGCCCGCGGCCACCGAGGATCGGGATTTCTGCGAGAGTGGTGACATGTCCGTCCCGGCCGAATCGATCTTCTTCGACCTCTGGTCGGCCACCTACGACCGACCCGGCCTCCAGCAGACCACCTACCGACCGATCCACGATGCCGTGCTCGCTCGACTCGACGGGCTCGAACCGGACCGGGTACTCGACCTCGGCTGCGGCACGGGCCAACTCACCGAACGGTTGGGTGCAGCGTTTCCTGACGCCATGGTGGTCGGAGCCGACCTGTCCGATGGCATGCTCCAACGTGCTGCCGACCGGGTGGCCGACGAGCGCGCCACGACGTTCGTCCGCGCCGATGCACAACATCTCCCGTTCGCCGACGGATCACTCGACATCGTCACCTGCACCGAATCGTTCCACTGGTATGCGGATCAGGCGGCGGCCGCGACAGAACTCGCCCGCCTCGTCCGCCCGGGCGGCCGCGTCGTCATCGCCTCGATCGCCGCGGTCACCGGCTTCGCCGACGATGCCATCCAGCGGGCGACTGCGCTCGCGGGCCGGCCGGTCCGCGCCATTCCGAAGCGACAGTTGCGGCGGCTGCTCGAAGCAGCCGGGTTCGAGGTGCTGCATCAGGGGCGAATCCCGCGATTGGGCTTCGTGCCGTGGCCGATGTTGACCGACGCCACCCGCCGGTGACCCCACCCACTCGGCTGGAGCATCGCGCTCCGTTGGCGCTCCGGATCTTCATCGGCGTGATCGGTGTCGGTGCACTGCTGTTCAACGTGGTGTTGATGATTTCGGATCGGGCGCCAGCGATCACGCGCCGAATGTTCGGCGGCTTCGCCCAACGTCTCGCAGATCGCCTCGACGCGACGTCGACGATCGAAGCCGGCGGCCTTCCCGGCAATGACGCGATCGTGCACATCGGGGTGTGGGCAGTCGCCACCACGCTCGTCGCCCTGACCCTCTGGCGTTGGTCCACCCTGATCCCGGTGGCCGTCGCGGTGTTCGCCGCGAGCGTGATGGTCGAGCTCGGCCAAGGCCGGTACTCGACGAGCCGCGCCGTGGAGGTCAGCGACCTCCTCGCGAATGGCGTCGGGGTCGGCGTCGGCATCAGCGCGGCCGCCCTCTGCATGCTCGCCTGGAGTTCGGTCAGTCGTGCGCTTCGAGGAAGTCGACCACCGCATCGGTGAACACGTCGTTGCGGTCGCCGGCGACCATGTGACCGGCACCGGCGACATCGGCGTACTGCGCGTGGGGTACGAACCCGAGGAACTTTCGGGCGCCCTCCTCCGACAGCAGGTCGCTCTGGCGTCCGCGGACGAGCAACGTCGGGATCGTCAACCCGCGCGCCGCATCCTCGAGTGCTCGACTGCGCTGTTCGAAGTCGACGATGCGGGTCTCGTCGCTGTCGGCGTGCTTGCCCCACATGAAGGCCGGATCCCAGTGCCAGTACCACCGCCCGTCTCGGAACCGGACGTTCTTCTCCAGCCCGGCGAGGTTGGTCGGGCGCGGCCGATGCGGGTTGTACGTCTGAATCGCGTCGGCCACCTCGTCGAGCGACCCGAACCCGGTCTCGATGTGTTCGTGCATGAACGATCGGATGCGGTCGACGCCAGCCGGCTCGATGTTGGGTGCGACGTCGACGAGGACGAGCGCACCAGCGATGTCCTGGCCGTCGCGCTCACGACCCTGATGGACCGCCATGAGTGCCGACGTGCCGCCGAGCGAGGCACCCACGAGGACGGGCTGTTCGAACCGTCGGGCGACCAACTCGACGTCGTCGGGAAAGACCGAGCCGTCGTAGTTGCCACCAGGCGACCAGTCGCTGTCACCGTGACCGCGGAGATCGACCGATGCCACGTGATACCCGCGGCCGACGAGCGCGCGCAGCGTGCCGCCCCACGAGTGTCTGGTCTGTCCGCCGCCATGGAACAGCAGAACCGTCTGTGCCGCCGGGTCTCCCGCGATGTCGGCCGCGAGCATGACGCCGTCGGCGCCCTCCCAGCGGACGGTTTCGATGTCGATCGCAGCGTCACTCACGCCGGGCAGCCTTGCCGACGTCGGCACCGCTGATCGACCCGGAGCCGGGTGGCGCGCTGTTCAGAGCCCCGGGTCGACGCCCGTCATCTCGATCGAGAGATCCCAGAGCCGCCCCGCGAGTTGCTCGTCGTGGGAGCGCCCGGTCGATGCGACCTTGCGCGCCGGGCCCGCGGTCTCCCCGCGCTTCGACGGTCCGACGTAGTCGCCGCCCTCGATCTCCGCCGACGTGGCAGCCATCAGTGTCGGCCATGCGCCTGCGGCCGGGGAGTTGAAGAAGACCTTGAACAACGGTGCGGCGAGCATCACGATCTTGGGCAGGTGCCGTGCCAGCTCGGTGTCGGCGATCCCGGGATGACAGCCGACGGCGATCGTCGACGAGTCCGTGGCGCGCAGCCGGCGGTCGAGCTCGTACATGAAGAGCAGGTTGGCGAGCTTGCTCTGCTGATAACGGTCCTGGGCCCCGTACTTCTCCGACCCGTCGATGTCGTCGAAGTGGATGCTGCCGCCGCGGTGGGCGATGCTGCTCGTCACGACGACCCGCGGGTGCTCGGACTCGGCCAATTTGTCGAGCAGCCGGCACGTCAGCGCGAACGTGCCGAGGTGATTGACACCGAACTGCGACTCGAACCCGTCGGTCGTCAATTCACGCGGTGGCATCATGATCCCCGCGTTGTTCACGAGCACGTCGAGCCGCTCCTCCTCGGCGACCAGTTCGGCAGCGGCCGCGACGCTGGCGAGATCACCCTGGTCGAGTGGGATGAATCGCAGGTCGGCACCGTCGACGGCGGCGTCGATCCGCTCGATGGCATCGGCGGCGCGCTCCTCCGATCGACAGCCCAACAGGACTCGGCCGCCGCGCTCGGCGAGCACCTTGGCGGCTTCGAACCCGATCCCGGTGTTGGCGCCCGTGACGAGAAACGTCCGGCCGGACTGGTCGGGGACATCGGCGGCAGTGAAGGTGCTCATGCCACAGTCTGCCGAGCGGCCCGCCGCGATCGGCCCGCGTTCGGTCGGCCCGGTCGGGCGCCACGGCCCCCGGTTCGGTAGTTTTCGACAGATGACGACCGAGCAGACCCCGTCGAATCGACAGATCTGGGAAGATGCGTTCGGCGCCTCCCGCATCCGCGAGGACGACTACGCCACGATGTCGGGCGTCCCGCTGGAGCCGGTGTACGGCCCCGACGATGGAGAGTTCCCCGGTCAATACCCCTACACCCGTGGACCACACGCCTCGATGTACCGCTCGAAGTTGTGGACGATGCGGATGTTCGCCGGCTTCGGCACCGCCGAGGACACGAACTGGCGCTTCAAGGAGATCCTCAAGGCGGGTGGCACCGGTCTGTCGACGGCGTTCGACATGCCGACGCTGCTGGGGCTCGACTCCGACGATCCGATGTCGCTCGGTGAGGTCGGTCGGTGCGGCGTTGCGGTCGACTCGCTCGCCGACATGGAGGACCTCTACTCGGGGATCAATCTCGGCGACATCACGACATCGATGACGATCAATTCGCCCGCCGCACCGATCTTCGCGATGTTCGTTGCGCAGGCCGAGAACGCCGGCGTGCCGCGAGCCGCGCTGGGCGGCACCCTCCAGAACGACATCTTGAAGGAGTACCAGGCCCAGAAGGAGTTCGTCTTCCCGCCGCGCCAGTCGATGCGACTGGTGCGCGACACGATTCAGTTCACCGCCGCGGAGATGCCGCGCTGGAACTCGATCTCGATTTCCGGCTACCACATCCGTGAGGCCGGCTCGACAGCTGCGGAGGAGCTGGCGTTCACACTCGCCAACGGGTTCGCCTACGTCGAGCTCGCGCTGCAGGCCGGTCTCCCGATCGACGCGTTCGCGCCTCGCCTCAGCTTCTTCTTCAACGCCCACATCGACTTCTTCGAGGAGATCGCGAAGCTCCGCGCGGCTCGGCGAATCTGGGCCCGGTGGATGAAGGACCGGTACGGAGCCGAGATGGCGAAGTCGATGCAGCTTCGATTCCACACCCAGACCGCGGGCGTGTCGTTGACGGCACAGCAGCCCGAGATCAACATCGTGCGGACAGCGATCGAGGCTCTCGCCGGCGTACTCGGTGGCACCCAGTCGCTCCACACCAACTCGATGGACGAAGCCCTGGCGCTGCCGACCGAGAAGGCTGCCCGGATCGCGCTCCGCACGCAGCAGATCATCGCCCACGAGACCAACGTGACCCACGTGGCCGACCCGCTCGGCGGCTCGTACTTCGTCGAGGAACTGACCGACGAGATGGAACGCCAGGCCGAGGAGATCTTCGCCAAGCTCGACGAGTTCGGCGACGGGTCGATCCTCGAGGGCGTCATCAAGGGCATCGACGAGAACTGGTTCCAGGGTCGCATCGCCGACTCGGCCTACGAGCTCGAGCGCAAGTTCAACACCGGCGAGCGGATCATCGTCGGCGTCAGCGACTTCCTCGACGGCAACGACGACACGCTCGACATCCTCCAGATCACCAACGAGGACGAGCAGAAACAGCGCAAGCGGCTCGACACGGTCAAGCAGGATCGCGACGCCGAAGCGGTCGAGAAGGTGCTGGCGAAACTGGCCGCCGAGGCCGCCGACCCCGAGGTCAACCTGATGCCCACACTGATCGAGGCATCGCACGCGTACGCGACCCTCGGCGAGATCATGGCCACGATGGCGCGCGTCTTCGGTCGCCACGTCGAAGTCCCCACGATCTGACGCGCTGCGGTCGGACGCTCGACGCGGTGACCCCAACACCCTGAGCGAGACTCCCGTTCCCGAGCAACCGACTGTTCTCCAGGCGCTGGTCCGCGCGGTTTTGGTGATCCTCCGACCTGTGATAAACCCGTCTACGGCGGATGCACGATCACACCTTCTGGAGGAATCACATGTCAGTTCCACAGCCTGCGACCAAACGTCGCGGTATCCGTCGAGCGGCCATTGGCACGGCCGCTGCGATCGGTGTCGCGGCAGCAGTTGCCGCGACCCCGCCACCGGTTCAAGCCGGAGCACCGGGTCCGGAGACGATTCAGCTGCTCTCGTTCAACGACTACCACGGCCACGTGCAGGACAACACGCCGGGTTCGATCACCGGCAACTTCGGCGATCCGGCCGCTGGCGGTGGCGAGTTCCTCTCGGCGAAGCTCACCGAGCTGCGCGACGCCTCGGCGGCGGACGACTCGTTCACGGTGGCTGCCGGTGACCTCATCGGCGGGTCGCCGTACTTCTCGGGGCTGTTCCACGACGAACCGTCCGTCGAGTCGCTCAACGAGATGGGCCTCGACTACTCCGGGGTCGGAAACCACGAATTCGACGAAGGTGTCGCCGAACTGATCCGCATGCAGGACGGCGGGTGCCACCCGGTCGATGGATGCTACTTCCCGGGCGACCCGTACGCCGGCGCGAGCTTCCAGTGGCTCGCCGCGAACGTGACCGAAACTGCGCCGGACGGAACCGACGACCTCGAGGACTCGATCCCCGACTGGAGCATCGAAACCACCAACGGCGGCAAGAAGATCGCCTTCATCGGCATGACCCTCGAGGGCACCGACGAGTTGGTCGCCGCCGCGGGGATCGCCGGCTTCACGTTCGAAGACGAGATCACCGCCGGCAACGCCGCTGTTGCCGAGATCAAGCTCGCTGACCCGACGGTCGAGGCGATCGTGGTGATGTTGCACGAAGGCGGCATCCCGAATCCGTTCGCCATCAACGGATGCTCCGGCATCTCCGGGCCGATCCTCGCCATCGCAGAGGGACTCGACGCAGAGATCGACGCGATCATCAGCGGGCACACGCATCAGCCCTACACGTGCTCGATCGACGATCCCGCCGACAACCCACGTCCGGTGACGAGTGCCTTCTCCTTCGGCCGCGTCGTGACCGAGATCAACCTCGACCTCGACCCGACCGGCGAGGTCGACCGCACCACCTTCACGATGGTGAACCACGAGGTGCTGCAGCCCGCCGACCGCGACAACGTCCAGCCGGGCGAACTCGCGCCCGATCCCGCGGTCACCGCGGTGATCGACAAGTGGCAGCCCCTCGCCGACGCTCAGGGCCTCGTGCCCGTCGGTGAGATCACCGAAACGATCACCCGCGGCGGCGTTCCGACCGGGAGCGATCGTGGCGTCGAATCGGACGCGGGCAACCTGGTTGCCGACGCTCAGTTGGCATCCACCCAGGACCTCGCAGCCGCAGCCGATGTCGCGTTCATGAATCCGGGCGGTCTCCGTTCCGACCTCGTGTTCGAACAGAGTGGTACCGAAGGCGACGGCGTCGTCACGTTCGGCGAGGCATTCACCTTCCAGCCGTTCAACAACACGATGTTCGTGCTGCCCATGACCGGCCAGCAGATCATCAACGTGTTGAAGGAACAGTGCCAGCCCCTCGGCTCGAGCCGCCCGATCCTCCACCTCGGCGTGTCGGAAGGCTTCACCTACAACTTGGCAACCGTCATCGAAGCAGGCGACTGCGTTGCGATCGACGTGACCGACGTCCGACTCAACGGCACGCTGATCGATCCCACGACGACCTACAACGTCGCGGTCAACAACTTCCTCGCCGACGGCGGCGACAACTTCGAGACGTTCGCCGAAGTCGACCCGAACGACCGGGTGCCCGGAGCGCAGGACATCGACGCCCTGATCGACTACCTCGCAGCGAACAGCCCCGTCGCACCTCCCGGCACCGACCGGGTCAACGAAGTCCCCCCGGCGATCAAGTCCGTGGTACCGGTCCGCCTGCTCGACACTCGCATCGGTGACGACTTCAAGACCATCGACGGCCTGTTCGAAGGCGACGGCGCAGCCGGCGCCGGCAGTGAGATCGAACTCGTCGTCGCCGGCCGTGGCGGCGTCGATGCGGACGCCAGTGCTGTCATGATGAACATCGGCGTGATCCGTCCGCTCACGCGGGGATTCCTCACGGTGTATCCGTGCGGCGTCGATCGACCGTTGGCGTCGAACGTCAACTTCCCACCCGGCGGCGTCGTGTCGAACCCGGTGTTCGCGCAGATCGGCGAAGACGGCAAGGTGTGCATCTACACCAGCGCCGGTGCCGACCTGTACGCCGACCTGAACGGCTTCGTGCCCGCCGGCGGCTCGCCGACACCGCTGGTTCCGGCTCGTCTCCTCGAGACCCGCACCGGTCCGAACGACAAGACGGTCGACGGTCTGTTCGAAGGTGACGGTCCGATCCAGGCCCGCACCGAAGTCGAGCTGCAGGTGACGGGCCGCGGCGGCGTACCCGCCGACGCGAGCGCCGTCGCACTCAACGTCGGGGCCGTTCGTCCTGCCGACTTCGGATACCTGACCATCTACCCGTGTGGCGAGGACCGCCCGTTGGCCTCCAGCGTGAACTATGGCGTCGACACGACCGTGTCGAATGCGGCGAACGCGTTGATCGGTGAGGACGGCAAGGTGTGCATCTACGCGTCGAAGACGGTCAACGTCATCGTCGACGTCAACGGCACCATCCCGCAAGGCGGGTCACCCCGTCCGCTCATCCCGGCCCGACTGTTGGAGACCCGCTCCGGCGCGGTCGACAAGACCATCGACGGCCTGTTCGAGGGCGAAGGACGCGTCGGTCCCGACGCCGAAGTCGAACTCCAGGTCACCGGACGCGGTGGGGTGCCGACGAATGCAAGTGCCGTCACGATCAACATCGGTGCGGTGCGTCCATCGGATCAGGGGTTCATCACCGTCTACCCGTGTGGTGCGGACCGTCCCCTGGCGTCGAGCATCAACTATCTCGGCGGTGACGTGATCTCCAATTCGGTCCTGGCCCAGATCGGTGACGACGGCAAGGTGTGCATCTACGCCCTGCGGGAGACCGATCTGATCGCCGACGTGACAGGGTTCGTCGCACCCGTGACGCCGGTCGCCCCGGTCATGACGCCGGTCTGACCCGGTCGACCTGAACAGGCTGCGGCCCACGGTGACCTTTCGGTCGCCGTGGGCCGCTTCGCGTTCGCGACACTGAACACATGGTGAACCGCAAGTACGTCGCAGCCAACCGCATCGTCGATCGAAGCGAATTGGACGACTTCGTCCGCCCCCGCCATCACGGCGTGCTGCTGACGCGACGAACCGACGGGTGGCCCCAGTCGTCGCTCGTCACGATGGGTCTCGATGATGCCGGCCGGATCGTCGTGTCGAGTTATCCGGAACGAGCCAAGGTCTCGAATCTGCGCCGCGACCCGCGGGCCTCGATCGTCGTCATGTCCGACGAGTTCAACGGTGAGTGGGTGCAACTCGACGGACACGCCGACATCATCGATCTGCCGGACGCGCTCGACGGACTGTGTGACTACTTCCGGGTCATCTCCGGTGAGCATCCCGACTGGGACGAGTACCGCGCCGCGATGACCGCACAGGGCAAGTGTCTGATCCGGCTCTCGGTCGAACGCTGGAGTCCGATCGCGAAAGGCGGGTTCCCGGCACGACTCGTCGACGACGATTGACCAGCGGTCCGAGCCGCCCGCCGCGACCACCCTCATTCAGCCCCGGTCAGGTCGCAATCGACCCCAGCGAATCGACGACCAATTCGGCCAGCAACAGGTCGTGCAACATCCAGGATCCGGCAGCACCGCCGGTGCGCAGGACGAGCAACGTGCCGTCCTCGACACCGACCTCCACGCTGCGCCAACTCGTCACCGGCTCCCCGGTCAGCTGCGCCATGGCAGCCGGCGTGGCCGGCACCGAACCAGCGAGGCCGCCAACCGTGATCAGAGTTGCGGCACCCTTCGCGTTCTGGAGGATCGTCACGCCTCGGCCACGGCGGGTGCCGCCGTACGTGACGGCGCCGCTCAACCATGTCCGATGAGCGATCGCCGACACGTGGATCCGGGGGAGACCGGTCATCGTGAGACCGAGCGGTGCAAAAGCTTCCGACGACATCGCGACGACCTGCTTCAGTGCGACGACCATCACCGCCAGCCACACACCGAGCACACCCATCGACGCGACGACGAGCGGACGGGCGCGGTCCGCGTCGCCGATCGCGATCACGCCCAGCATCAATCCGGTGAGGATCGCTCCGAGCACGACGTACGTGTACCCGATCAGTCGGGCGCGTCGGCCGAGTGCCCGCAACGCACCACGAGGAACGGGTGAGAGAGCGAGCCGGTCGAACAGCTCCGACGCCCTGCGGTGCTTCGAGCGGGCGATCCCGATGCCGGCCGCCACGAACATGCACCCGAAGAAAATGGCCCCGCCGACGGCCGCAGTGGCCGTCATCGCCGACGAGTCGGACGGCGTCGAGTAGCGGCTGCCGGCGATCGCGATCGCGGTGATCCACACTGCGATCCCGAGCAGTGTCACCACGGTCCACGATCGAGAGGCCCGCTGCGACCCCGGGGGGGCCGAAGCCCGCGCCACACTCACGGGATCACGTCCGGGCGCACAGGTGGTGGCGAACCGGAACCGCCGACCCGCCGTCGTCGGTTCCGGTTCGCACCCCCGCCTCCGCCGTGATCGCCACCGTCGGTTCGCGACGCCGCGACCGCTCCGGCCCCCGCTCGCCAGCGAGTCGTCCCACCGCAACGCATCCTCAGATTGAAGCCGCTGACGGTGACCGACCGCATGAGTAGCGACTACTCATTCGCGTCCGAACCACGGCAGTCACAACCCAACGAGGGCGCCCGGCAGGTCCCGCCGACCCGATACCCCGAGCTTGTCGTACACGTGCTGAAGGTGATTCTCGACCGTTCGGACCGAGACGAACAACTGGTCTGCGATCTCACGGTTCGCCCGACCGGCACCGGCGAGCGCGGCGATCTCACGTTCGCGTTCGGTGAGTTGACGACTCCGTTCCCCCGCCCGGTCGGTGTCGGGCGCCAGCGCAAGCGTGACGAGCCAGTCCTCGCCCGTCGAGCGGTGCAGCGCTCCGGCACGGCCACGGCATCGAACGGCATCGCGGAGACGACGCTGGGCGTCGTGCAGACCTGCCGCGCGATCGAACATCTCAGCGGCGAAGAGATCGGCACCGATGACCGCGAACTGCTCGCCCGCCGCCTCGTACGCCGCTGGGTCGCTCCCGCACGACGCCTGCACGGCCGTTGCCCGCGCCGGCCCGAGCGCCCCTTGCGACGCGGCGAGGCAGTCGAGGTTCGGATGATCGATACGGCCACCGAGACGGACCACGTCGTGGAGAACCGCGCCCCCGAGCGACACGGCGCCATCGGCGAACGCCGTGTCGGCAATCGAGGCCAGGCGCGCTCTCGCTCCGTCGGTGTCGCCGCGTGCGACCAGGAGCCAGGCATCGGCGCGGTCGACCTCGATGCCCATCATGCGGGCGGGATGATCGGACACCATGCCGAGATCGACCCACGCCTGCTCGGCCGCGTCGCAATCGCCGCACAGCACCGTCGCCTGCACGATGCCCGCAATGGCCCAGCGCTGTGGGCCGGGCGAGTGCATCCAGCCGAAGGTCGCCGCCGACTCTGCGAACAGCGCGGCGGCCTCGGTCGGCCGACCGCGCAGCAACATCGTGCGTCCGAGGATGAGCGAGAACCAGGCCTGGCCCGTTCGATGCCCGTCGGCGACACTGGCCGCGCGGGCGAACCGGGCCAACTCCTCGGCTGCGGACAGGTCTCCGGCCTCGCTCAACCCGAGCGCCTGCGCAACGAGATGTATCGACGGATCCGACATCCCCAGTTCGGGCGTCAGCTGCGATCCGATCTCGAATGCCCGAGCGGCCATGTTCGTGGCGTCCACGCTGCGTCCGCCGAGCGCGTCGGCGATGGTTCCGGCGATTGCCGCTGTGACGAAGACACGTGGCGGCTTGGACTCGTCGAGCAGGTCTCCGGCGATGTCCAGCGCCCGTCTCAGATCACCCTGCGTGGCTGCAAACACCGCCCGCTCGGACCGGAGCTCATCCGACCACGATCCCGGGCCGAGATCGGCCTCGGCGTCGACCAACAGTGCTTCGGCCGTGCGCGCATCACCAAGACCCCAGTACGACGTGACCGCACGTTGGATCGCAAGGAGTGCACGATCCGCGTCGGACACGTCGCCGCCGAATTCGCGGAGCAACCGTTCGGCTCGTTCGGGCTGGCCGAGGTCGACGAATGCCTGGCTCATGATGATCAGCGCATCGACTCGGCGCGAGTTGGCCGCTTGCGACGCGAGCTCGATCGCGAGCCATTCGTTTCGGTCGTACAGGGCGCGACGCGCTGCCAGGACCATGTCGTCGGTGACGGGTGTCCCGCCGGCACGCATCTGCCACGTTGCGGCACGCACGATGTCGTCACGACGCCGCATCGGGGTCGACTCGATCAGCTCGACCAGCCGCGCGTGGCCGACGGCGGCCCGCACGGCGGTGAGGTGCCGCCGAGCGACATCGCCGAACACCGGGTGGACCATGCGGACGTCGTGTCGAAGCTCGTCGACGATGACCTCCACGAGCCCGCTGCGCTCGGCGCCGTCGAGTGCAGCGGGTCCGACGTCGGCGACCAGGGCAGCGAACGGGACCGGCTCGCCGAGCGCGACGAGTTCGACGACCTCGCGCTCCTCCGTCGACAGCGAATCCAAGCGCGCCCCGATCAACTCGTCGAGGCGGTTCGAGTATGGGTCACCGACCAGCCGCCACATGCCGTCAACACATGCCAGCGACCCGTCGGCTGACGACGCCCGGATCAGCTCGCGGACAAACAGCGGCGACCCTCGGGTGAGGTCCCAGAGGCGGCGACGGGTCGTCACGTCGATCACCCCGGGCAGTGCTGCATCGAGGAGCGCGTCCAGTTGCACACGGCTGAACGGATCGAGATCGAGACGCAGGACATGGTCGTCCTTCCACAGCAACGTGATCGCCGATGCAGCCGGGGAGTCGACGCCGACGGCTTCTGTGCGCATCGTCGCGAGGAGAACGATCTCGCCTGCCACGACGCCTGACGCAACGACTCCCGCCGTGTCGTCGTCGAGCAGCTGGATGTCGTCGATCACGACCACCTCCGGTTCGTCGACATCGGCGAGACCGAGAATCGGCCCACCGCCCGACAACGACGCGACCATCCGGACGACTCGTCGGGTCGAGTCGAACGCGTCGGCGATCTCACGCACCACCTGGGTCTTGCCGACACCAGCGGGCCCGGCGACGAGCACGCTGCGCCTGCGTTCGAGCGCGGAGGTGCACTCGTCGATCACCTCGTCGCGACCGACGAAGGGCCACGGCGGCAGCAGCATGGAGCGAATACTACGCCCGCCGAATCGACGTCTCCGGCGAATTCTTCACCACGATCCACACAGCGTTTCGGTCTGTGAGTACCGCTACTCATGACTTCGACCACGTCACTGGTGCACAGTCGGACCATGGGTTTGTTCAAGCAGGTGAAGCAGATGAAGGAAGCGGTGAGTGAGGCGCCGGACATGGTTCGAAGTGCCATGGAGATGCAGCAGGCAGCACTCGATGCAAGCCGCAGCCAGACACCGGGTGCCGGCGCGCCACCTCCCGGTTCACCGCCGATTCAGCAGTCCTCGGGTACGTTCGACGATGAGATCGTGAGCAACGTCTCGCTCGCGCGATATGCCGACATCTGTCGGGCCGGGTCGACCCGGGGTATCACCGACCTGGCCGGCATCGCCGAGGTCGCCGAGGAATTCGGCATCAGCAGGGACGACTGGGACGGCGCCGTCACAGGGTGGAACTCGCGATTCGCACACGACACGCCTGCTGCGGTGCGCTTCAACGCGTTGTGGCGAGGAGTCGGGTAATGGGGATCATGAAGGACATCCGCGACCTGTCGCAGTTGGGGAAACAGGCGAGCGAGGGCTGGGACCCCGCTGAGCAGATGCGCGCGGCAACTTCCCGGATGCAGCAGGCAGCAGCGCAATCACGGCTGCTCGCGTCGGGGACGGCTGCGCGGGCAACGGTCGTGGCCCTTCGTGACACCGGCACCGTGCTCGACTACATGCCGGTGGTCGACATCGACGTGCTCGTGATGCCGACCGACGGCGTCCCCTGGCCCGCCACCGCGGTCAACGTCGGCCACGCCAACCTGGCCGTGTTGCGTCCAGGCGTCGCGGTCACGGTTCGCTACGACCCGGCCGAACCGTCGGCCGTGGCGATCGTCTGAGGTCGTGGTGGAACTCGCCGACCACGGCACGACCGGCTACCCCGAGATCGGTTTCACGTGCGGTGTGTTCGGGCCGACGGTGATCACGTTCGACGGCGCCGTGCTCGAGCGCTTCTGTCTGAAGCCCGACGCACAGAGCATCCGCTATCACCGTTCGATGATCACAGCTCGACTGCACGCGCCCGACCGCAAGGGTTTCGTGAAACTCGACGTTGGCTTGCGCGCCGGACCGGGCGGGTTCGACAACTGGATCGCACTCCCCGAGGCGCACGTCGTCGAGCCGCTGCTCGCACGTCTGGCGCAGGCCGGTGTTCCCGTCAGTCGGGGTGGGTGACCTCGGCGAGGTCATGTTGTGAGATCGCGAACCAAGAGCTGTTCGACCACCGAAACCGAGGACACGAACAGATTGTCGATACGAGCAGGAGTTCGGACCTGACGAGCGGTGGCGGCAACAACTCTGAAACCTCGCCCGTTCGGACTCGACTCTGGACGTACGTTCCAGTCATGACGTGGGACGAACGATTCTCCGAACGGTACGACGAATGGTCATCGTCGATGACTGCCGACATCGACTTCTACCGCCAGTTGGCTCAACGCGTCGCCGGCCCCATCGTTGAGCTTGCGATCGGTGATGGTCGTGTTGCGATCCCGATTGCCAAGTCGCTTGGACAACCGATCATCGGGTTCGATCTGTCGCTGAAGCGGTGTGTTCCCAAACTCGGGGATAGAGATCCGTGCCGGGGCGATCGCCCGGCCTGAGGCCGTACTCGGCCATGATCGCGCTGTGATCGGGATCCATCCCGCATTCACGGACGACGACCCGCGCGTCGTCGCCGAGCCATTTCGAGGTGAACACCCGCAGGTCGACGTCCGTGTCCAGCTTGCCCGAGCCGCCGTGCATGGTGCGGCCGTTGAACACCACACAATCGCCGGGCTCCATCGCCCAGCTGATCACACCGAACGCCTCAGGGTCAGCGTCGATGTCCGGCACCTCCCGCTCTGACGTGGCGGAAAAGTCGACCTGGTCGACTCCGGCACGATGATCGGGGTTGAGGACCCCGAAGTTGAACTGCTTCCAGGCCGGAGTGCCGACGTGCGATCCGGGCACGAACGCCAACGCGCTCTTCGCCGCCACGGGCACCAGGGGCATCCAGATCGTGCAACTGTCGTACCCCTCGATCGACCAGTACGGCTCGTCTTGATGCCACGGCGTCGAGAACTGGGTGCCCGGTGAACGAACGAACACGGCGTCGAAGAAGAAGTTGACCTCCGAAGCGCGCATGATCCGGCCGACGATCTCGGCGGCGGGTGATTCGAACACGAATTGCTGATACTGCTCGACACCCATCCACGCTTGGCTGTCCCAGAACATGGTCAGTCCACCGGCATCTCGATCCCACGCTCGGGCTCGTGCGGTCGGAGCCGCCAGCTGCGTGTCGAGACCTTCGTCCAACAGGTCGATCCACTCGTCGTCGAACATGCCGCGGAGCAGCACGACGCCGTCGCGGTGATAGGTCGCCACCTCCTCGTCGGTGATCTGCCGACGCAACCCGGACGTCCTACTCACGGCGAGGAACTGTACTCACCTCGATTCGTTCGCTCGACGACCCGGTAGAAAACCAGCGGCAGCCCCAAACTGAACCGAGCGCTCCGTGTCGTCGCGATCTCACAGCTGCGACACGACACCCTCGGACGTCAGTTCTTCGACCGCACAGCTGGAAACCCCATCGCGAGGTCTTCGACGTTGCTGGACTTGTCGAGCAACGTTCGCGCGCGTCGCGGCCCCGTTGGCGTTGGTCTGTCAGGCGCTCGTCGCCGTTGGAGTGGATGTACCACTCATCCTGTTCCTCCCGAACCTGCCCTTCGAGCTCGGAGCCGGCCTGTGGCTGCTCCTACGCGGTAGGCCCCGCAGTACCCAGGCGGTCCGAGCTGATGTCCAGCACGTTGACGGTCAGCACCGGATCGCTGACGGAGGGGTGACCTGAACCATTTCCACCCTCCTCTGATGTTGCCCCAGCATGGCGGACAGGGTGATGCTCCTCCGGTCTGGTGGACGCGGTTCGCCCTGTACGCCAGCCCGTGGGGCACTCGTGAATTCCCTGCTCGGGCGGCCCATGGACCGCCACCAGAAGGCAACACGAGCTGCCTCGACGACGACTGATGTCCGCGTCCCGGCACGCGATCTCGCGCAGGTGATCAAGCACAGTCGTGCCGTTCTCACGCACCTCAGAGGTGCTGTGCGAGGCTGCTGACATGGGCGAATCACGGGGCTGCTGAAGAGTCAGATTCTGGGTTTGGTGGCGAGAACGGTTGCCTGATCGAACGGTCGTACACCGTCGGGCGTTGGGCGGATACCTATCTCGATGTCTACGAACCCGACATCTCGCAGCTGTCGCGCGATTGTTCCAGGGAACAGCTCGTAGGCAGTGGCGACCTTGTGATCGAACGGCGTTCCGTGTGTTTCGAGAGACAGTGAGCCGAAGAACGAAATGAGGACCGGGGCTTCCGGCTCGAGGATGCGGATCCACTCGTTGAACACGTCGCTGAGGAGAGAAGGAGCGATGTGAATAATGGAGTACCGCGAGACGATTCCTCCGATCGTGGAGTCGGCGACGTCGAGGGCTGCGAGGTCGCCGACGTGGAAGTCCGAGCCTGGAAATGCTGTTCTGGCCTGGGCGATCTGACCTTCAGAGAGGTCGTAGCCGATGACGTTCAAATCGAGATCGGACAGATGCCGAACGATGTGGCCGGGACCGCATCCAAGGTCAGCAACGACCCCATGTCGTGGAGCGGCCAGCTTGGCGAACACTGTGAGCCAGTCCCGAGCGTTGGCGTCGTGGTCGAGCGCGTCGAGATTGAGCGACGCGTACAGTTCGGCAATCGCGTCGTAGGAGTCGCAGACCTCAGCAGACACACGCGTCACTGTGCCACCCTCCCGCGCAGGGAGCAACACAGGCAGACCGACAGCAACCGTGCGGACTTCGGCTGGGGAGATCGCGGCCACGAGGTCACTCTTCGACTGCACGATCTGGAGTGGAGACCGAGCTCGGACGTGCCACGACGAGCGGGTTGTATGCCGACAGCCGTGACCGGCTTGCGGAGCGGGTCGTGCCGATACAGGGCGCCGGCGAAATGGGATCGCGACCAGAACGCTCGGCTGCAACAATGACGCCATGCCGCTCACAATCGACTGCGTGCTCATCGACTGCGACGACCTCGATGCAATGACCGATTTCTGGTGTCGAGCGCTCGACTTCGAGCATGTGTGGACGGGACCATCTGGGGGACATCTGCTTGCTGCCGCCGATGGGTCCGGACACCGTTTGGGTCTGATGCCATCGCACGACAAGAAGCTCGGCAAGAACCGAGTCCATTTTGATCTTCGTCCTGACGACCAGCACGCCGAAGTGCGACGACTGGAGGCGCTCGGAGCGACGCGAGTCGACATCGGGCAAGCCGGCGTCACGTGGGTGGTGATGGCGGACCCGGAGGGAAACGAGTTCTGCGTGTCGCGCTCGCTCGCGGAGAAAACGCGAGCCGAATCACCAATCTCCTAGCCACTGGAAGATTGGCGCAGATCTACCCCGGAGACCGCCGACCGCCCGGTCGACGCGCGTTTCCGAGCGGATCGGCGCGCACCTACGTGAGTCGTCTATGTCTGTCAAGTGGCGATCTCGAGCGCTGGTGAGTGCTCGAGGAGTCGCCAGACTCGGTGCGCGATGTAGCGCTTGACGCAGCGTCGGATCTCGCGGTCGGTCTTGCCTTCGGCGCGTCGTCGGTCTCGGTAGTCGCGGGTGGGTCGGTGATTGAGAGAGCGCGAGAGTGCGACGATGTAGAGGGCGTAGTTGAGCTGACGGTCGCCGCTGCGGTTGAGGCGGTGACGGTCCTGACTCTGACCTGATGTCGCGGGCAGCGGTGCGACGCCAGCGAGTCGGGCGAAGGCGGCGTCGCTGCGACAGCGCCCTGGGTGTGACCACGCGACGTAGAGCATTGCTGCGGTGACGTGGCCGATGCCCGGCTCGGCAACCAGTCGTGGTGCGGCTTCGCCGATGAGCTGTTTCATCGCAGCGTCGTGAACGACGATCTCATCGGTGAGGTAACTGATCCGCCGGGCGATGGAGCGCATGGTGTTGCGGGCGCAACGCTCCGCAACGGGCCGTTGCGGCGTGTCACGGAACGCTGCGCAACGCTTCACCAACTCCTTCGTGCTGAGGCGACGCCGGTCCTGTCGAAGATCGTCGGGTGCGGTCAGCACAAGGGCTTTGAGTTCGTTGGTCGCAGCCGTGCGCGCCCGCACGACGCCAGCGCGTGTCACGGTGTGCACACGCAGGGCTTCTCGATGCCCATCGTGGGCGCGAGGGACGTGGAGCCGATCGCGGCCGAGCGCTTCGCGGGCGGCGCGAACAGCATCGAGTTCGTCGGACTTCGCTCCGTCCTTGCTCGCCTTCTCGCGTGGCCGATCGAACTCGATCACCCACTCGTCGACTCGTGCGAGAGCAGCGGTGAGACCGCGGCCGTAGCTCGCTGTGCCCTCGACGGACCATGCTCGTTCACCCGCAACGGTGAACTCTTCAGCCCAACTGATGGCTTCGTCGTAGCCGACCGAGTCGGCGGCGAATCGTTCGGTCGCAACAACGCCGGTGGTGCGGGCGTCGACGACTGCGGCCGTAATCCAATCTCGGTCGGGGTCGACGCCGATGACGTGATCGACAAGTTCTGCAAGCATGGTTGGTGTGCCTCCTGGTAGGTACTGAATGGTCAGTGCCGGCCTGGGAGAGAACTGCTACGACAGGACTGTGATGAGTCACACCGCTCGCGGTGGACAGGCTTCTGATCAGGACAGCAACAGCGGGCCAGGCCGGCACCGGCAATCCAGCGGACAATTCACGTCGAACGCACCGATCGACACGATCGGGCAAGCCGCTATCTGGGTCACGCTGGATCACCGCCGCCAACACTGGCCGACCCTCAGCCGACCGGCAAGGAGATACTCACAGTCGCTATGCGCTGTTCGAGTGTCCGAATGGCCAGGTTGATATGCGTGGGTTCGAGCGGGTGGTTGCGGCAGTGGGTTTCCCGAAGTGGTCCATTGACAGTCCTGCGAGGATGGCTACACTGTTGGTGTGAAAGTAGCTACTTCGAGATCGGAGGTCGGCATCCGCGACCTCAAGAATGGTCTCAGCAAGTACATCGGTCGCGTCGAGGCGGGTGAAGAGGTGATCGTCACAGATCGGGGTCGACCGGTCGCCAAACTCTCGCCACTCGACGCACCAGACGATCGCCTCGCTGACCTCGTCGCCGCTGGCGTGGTTCGACCACCCGCGAGCGGCACTCGTCATCGCGCTCGTTCCCGGATCAAGCCGAAGGGAAATGTGAGCAGTCTCGTTGCTGAGCAGCGTCGGTGATCACCTACGTCGACACCTCGACCCTGATCAAACTCATCGTTGAGGAGGAGGGGTCGGACCGAGCAGAGCTGATCTGGCAGTCCGCCGATTCGGTTGCGTCGGTGAGCTTGGTCGTGGTCGAAGCGCGCGCTGCGCTCGCTGCAGCCGCTCGGGGTGAGCGGCTCTCGGCGGCCCAGTTGCGCGTTGCCAAGAACGAGTTGGTTGCGTTCGTCGACGATCTCCATCTTGTCGAGGTGACCGAGGAACTCATCGAGAGCGCTGCGCAGCTCGCGGAGACCGAGTCGTTGAGGGGCTACGACGCCGTCCACCTCGCGGCCGCGCTCTTCGTCGGTGCCGCAGTACTCACGAGCGCGGACCGAGCGCTGTGCGAGGCAGCCGAACGGCAGGGCCTGCACATCGCGGACCCGCTGACGACGTAACCCAGCGGTCCATCGGCATGGACACCGCCGACGTTCTCGTGCGGGTGATCGCTCACAGTCGTGCCGTTCCCGGACGGGTCGCTGGTGCCACCGCATGAGCAATATGCGTGCCACGACGGGCACTTCAGGCGCTGACTGGAAAGCCGGGGCATCGGCTGCGTCGACGCCCCGGGCATGTGCGGTGAATGAGTTTGCGAGCCGTAGGTGTCGAACTTGGCCAGCCGCGACTCCCGACACCTACAGGCGGCGTGCGAGACGGCATCGATCTCCCGTTGACGCGCGATACTGGTCCAATGGGTGATGGTCTCCAGATCGATGAGATCGTTCGACTGGGTCTGTTCGATTCTGACGACCCAGCGGCCGCCGACATCATCGAGTACCTCGAATGGCTTGCTGCCGACGGCCATGATGTGCTCCAGCTATTGCGCGTCTCGCAGCTCGAGCATCTCGGTGCGGTCACTTCCGCAGCCGCGATGCGTCCCGGAGCCAAGCCGCTTGCGGATCATGACGGGGTCACCCTCGATCCTCAACGTTTTTCCGAACTCGCACGCGCCTTCGGTTTCGATCGCGAGTTCATCGCCGCTGGCGCCTACACGCCTGCCGAGGTACGAATCCTTCACGCGGCCGATGCTGGGGCGGCGATGTTCAGCGGCGTCGAGACGCTCTATTTCGCCCAGGTCGCCGGATCTGCGCTCGCGCGCATCGCCGATGCTGCGGTCTCGCTCTTCATGGTGGACATCGAGCTCCCGTCGCTGGGGGAGGACTTGAGTCGTACCGAGGTGGCCATCAGGTCCAAGGAGGCCACCGCCAACCTGCAGGTTGTGATCGATGCCCTCGATCCGTTGTTCCGACTCCACATGGCTCAGGCGATGCTGCGCAACCGCGATGCGGCGGCGAAGTCGGCCGGTGCCCATGGGATCCGCCAGGCCGTTGGGTTCGTGGATCTTGTCGGGTTCACAACTCTGTCGGCATCGGTGTCGATTGCCGAGCTCAGTGATCTGGTGCGCGAATTCGAGGCGCGGGCCCGCGACGTCGTCTCGGACTGCGGCGCCCGGGTCGTGAAGATCATCGGCGATGCGGTGATGATCGCGGCCGTCGAGCCCGATCGGGTGGCCCGGGCGGCGTCGGCACTGTTAGTCGAGTTCGGTGTCGCCACCCAGGTGGAGGCACGAGGGGGCCTGACCTACGGCGACGTCCTGGCCCGGGGCGGGGACTACTACGGACCGGTCGTGAACTTGGCGGCCCGCCTAGGGGATCTCGCCGTGCCCGGCGAGCTTCTCGCCACCCCCGAGTTCGTCGATGCCCTCCACGGTGACTGGCACTTCGAGCCAGCCGGTCGGCGGCAGCTGAAGGGATTTGCTGAACCGGTGCCGACCGTCTCCTTGATGCTGTGACCCATACCGAACCGGCCGGGCCCGAGGCTCACGACATCGACGTCGACATCGACTCAAAGTCCCGCTTTGCGATCAGAAACCGGCAGCGACAATCACCGAGGGCCGTAGAGGCGGCCGAGCACACGACCGGGCGTTCTCGCGCACCTGGCCGAGCGCATCCGTGCCGATCTCGCTCGGGTCGTTGCGCCTGTGACGACGTCTGATATGCGTGGATTCGGGATCCCGAAACAGCGAAGCCCCTTCTCTTCGTCTCTGGTTCGTCATCTGACCCTCCCGGAAGCGCGATCAGGCTCAGGACAACGGCCACGGGGACGAGGATCATCGCCAGCCGCTGCCAAACCGGCCGAGCAGAGAATCGAGCGCTCAGTCGCGTCTTCTTCGGTGGGGCCCGAGAACGCCTCTCTCCGTGCGGATTCCTATCGAAGTCCTCTGGGCACCTGAGAGACCCGAAGCGATCATGGTGGGTGGCGAGTGAGAGAGGAGAGAGCGATGGAAACAATGGAACGCGCCGCAACAACAGCACCGGAATCGGGGCGAAAGGGTGGCCCCCTCTTCGTCGTCGTCGTCGCTGTGGTGGCGATGGTCTTCGGCGGGCTGGCAGGCTGGTTCATAGGAACTGACGACAGCACCGAGGACACGGCCGAAGTGACTGAGGTGATCACCGGTGAACTCACCGAGCGTCAGCAGGAGATGCTGCGGAGTGTCGAAGAACTCGATGCTGCGATGCAGGCGGGCACCGCCGACGCCGCCCTCGTCGATCGTCTCTTCGTGCCGCAAGGCATCTATACGATCGGTGCCGGCTTGGAGTACCGGGTGGACGACGGAACGCTGTCGGATTTCTTCGAGCGAGGCTCAGACCGCTCGGCTTCGCTCTATCCGCCTGTCCTCGTAGCAGACGACGTGGTCGTCCGTCTCGGCGACTACGGCGGCAGCTACTCACAGACGTTCAAGTTCACCCCCACCGGCGAGGTGCTCATCATCTGGTCGCACACCGCATGATGAGGCTGAGCAACCGTCATCGTCGGCGAGGTGCCCGGCTTCGACCGCTTTCCCCTCCGCTGACCTGAACTCTGGAGACTGTCCTGCTGACGTTCGCGCCCAGATCGCACAGTCACACCGATCACCCCACCGGAGATCAGAGCCGAGCGCTGCCGGCTGCGCACCTTCTCGAGCACCTGCCCAAGCTCCGGTGTGCCGATCTTACGTAGCCTGTGGCCCTCGTCGAGCGGGGATTGTGCGCTGCCCGACCGGAGGTCAAGGACGTTCGGTGTCGCTGCGCACGTTCTTGAGCACCCAACCGAGCGCCGAGGTGCCGATACAGAGCGGCTCGTCGCGGTGGGTGGCGATCTTGTTCTGAGCTAGGAGCAGCGGGTCTCAGCGTCCGGCATGGACCCGCTTCGTAGACTCCGAGCGTGGGCCGATACTTCCATAGGCGATGGAATGAATCGCGTGGAGATGACTACGACTCGTGGGGTGGTGCCGACTATTTCTTCGCGACCGACGACGATCTCGTACCGACGCGACAGGTTGAGGTCTACGACGCAGGACCACGGCTCCTCTACGACGCTTCACACCCTGAAGACGATTTTGGTGGTATCGGCGTTGGTCCGGTGTTCCGTGAGTCTGAGAACGGGCCAGACTTCGAGATCTCGGCAACTGCCTTCGAGAGCGTCTGGGTGCAGGGCCGGCGTGCCTAGCGCGTTGGCGTTGGTCGCCATCGAGAACTCGTCGCCTCACGAGAAGTGAGCCGTCAGACGATCGAGTACTTCGCCAAAGGCCTCGACGCTCATTTGGTCGGGCCAGCCTGGAACATCCTGAGTCGGCTCGTCCATGCCACCACCCCAGTAGATGAAGTCGCACCAGCCGCCTGTGAAGAGGACGACCTCGCCTTCCTCCGCTCCCTGAGTCAAGCGCACGCCGATCGAGTCTGCATCGATAACTTCACGACGATCAGTCTTCAAGACCGGCGGCCAGCCGCTGCCCTGGTCGCGCCATGTGACTTCACCGACCGTGATTCCCGCCTGGCGCCAGACCTCGATGCGTCGCTCGATCTCTATCACCGCGAGGTCGAGATCAACGATGCCTTTCACCCGACCACTCTCCCATGACGGGTAGACCGGATCGCTACCACGCGACCACCGAGCCGTCCGCTCTCCGGCACGGCAGTGAGTTTCGTGATCACGCTCGTCGGCACTTGGTGCTCGAAAATGTTTCGCTCGGCACACGCTTCAACCCCACTCGGGATCCGGCACACGCGATCACCCACGCCGAGGCTGCGGTCGGTTGCACATTCAGGAGCTGTGAGTCTGGGTCTGGCCGGTTGAAGGCTTCCGGTGCCAGAATCGGTATTGGTGATCTGACGTGACCCAATTCATGAGTAGCCCGTCGCGAGATGGTGCTTTCCACCCGACCTGTCCGTCGGGTCGCCGATACCGGTCTGGCCTGCTGCCGCTGACCTGATCAGAAGCTTGCCCACCGCTTGGCGGTGTGGCCCATCACAGTTCTGTCGTCGCAGTTCCTTCCCAGACCGGCACCAACAACCACGAGCGCCATGGGAGGCACAACAACATGCTTGCAGAACTTGTCGATCACGTCATCGGCGTCGACCCCGACAGAGATTGGATCACTGCTGGGATCGTCGAAGCCAAGACCACCCGGCTAGTCGAGACCGCACGCTTCAGGGCAGACCGCAACGGATACGCGCAGGCCGTCAGCTGGGCCGAGCAACACACCACAGCTGGTGAACGGGTGTGGGCAATCGAGGGCGCAGCGAGCTACGGACGCGGGCTCACCGCTGCGCTGGCGCGTGCCGATGAGTGGGTGGTCGAGTTCGACTGGGCCCGCCAGAAGGCGTCCAAGGACGGAGCGAAGTCCGACGAACTCGACGCCATCCGAGCTGCCCGAGAAGTACTGGGCCGCGCCAAGTTGAACGTGCCTCGAGCACACGACGGTCATCGAGAAGCCCTGCGAGTGCACCACGTCGCCAGGGCCGGAGCGGTCCGCGCTCGCACGGCTGCGATCAACGAACTCAAGGCACTCGTGGTCACCGCACCCGACGAACTCCGCTGCGATCTCCGCAACCTCACCACCCGCCAACTCGTCGCCACGTGCGCCGGGTTCCGCAGCTCGCGATCGCGGACCGTCAGCCGGCAATGCACGCAGCTGACTATGCGTGCTCTCGCGCAGCGCATTTCGCATCTCAACGACGAGATCGCCGAGCATGACCAGGTCATGGTTGAGCTGCTCGAAGAGGTCGCGCCCCAGTTGCTCAGCGAGATTGGCATCGGCCCGGTGACCGCGACGACGTTCGTGCTGGGCTGGTCTCATCACGGCCGTTGTCGCAACGAAGCAGCCTTCGCTCGCCTCGCTGGAGCAGCTCCGCTGCCCGCCACGTCTGGTCAGAACCAGAATCGTCACCGGCTCAACTACGGAGGCGATCGCCGGATCAACAGGGCGCTCTACATGGTCGCCGTGACGCGACTACGACAGGACCCAGCAACCCGCGCCTACATGGAGCGTCGGCTCGCCGAGGGGAAGACGAAACGAGAAGTCATCCGATGCCTCAAGCGCTACATCGCACGCCGCGTCTGGCGACTCCTTGAACACGCCCCACCCCGCGAACTCGCCACTTGACAAACATAGAAGCGTCGCGTGGCCGAGCGGATACGTGCCGATCTGGAGTGGACTCGAAGCAGGTTGAACTCTGTCGATATGCGTTGCGATCGCTCCTCGGTGGCAGCGCGCTGAGATGCTGGCCGCTGCGGGTGAGCGTCCGAGCTCGTGCTCTTTCGACTTGGGCGCAGCAGTTGCCTCTCGAGCCCGACCGTGGCGTCCGTCCTCACTTTGCCGTCGGCCGCAAGGCGTGATCGCTGGTGGGAGGACAACGACTCCGGAATCGCCGGAGAATGACTTGAGCGGCGTGGTAGAGGAGCCCCCGTGTGACCTTTGCGTCGTGACGTGTCCTCACTGGACTTCGAGACCAGGCGAGCGCACGATGGACTTCGTGCCACGGAATCGCCTCGGGCGACACAGTATTCATCGATCGACGCGCGGACTTATCGTGATCGGTGTTGTCGTCTCGGGGTGGGTGTTGACCGGGTGCGGCTCGGACCGACCAGATCCGACTGCTTGGAAAGGTTCGTGGGACACGATCGCCACCTCGGTTGTCGATGTGATCGAGGTCCCTTCGGGCGACGCGGTCGCGCTGGCAGGTGAGGATCGCAGGACGATCGTCAGGAGCGGCATGCAGGTACGGTCCGAACTTCTTCCGGCGCCGTCCGAGGAACTGGACAGGCGGGTTGCTGAGTGGGCTGACCTCGTCGAGGCGGTCGGAGAGGATTGCGCTGGGAGTCCCGAGGTCGATGCGATAGCTCGGGACATCAGCGTGCTGACCGACGAGATCAACGGCCTGATCGAGGATCGGCTCCCCCCAGTTCCCACCAGGTAGCGACTCGAAGATCACTCGATCAGGACGAGATCGAGGAGGTATCGAGCGGCCCGCATGCCGCTACGTTGATCTCGTGAGACAGAACGGCGTGTCGCTTGCCGAGCGGCTTCGGTCGACATCGGCGGAGTTGGATGGTCGGCGGCTCCAGGCACGGTTTGAGAATGTCGACGTGGTCCCGATCGACGAGGTGCTCGATCGGGTGCCTGTGCGTTTTGGTGGAGAGGTCCGCAGCAAACACCGGGCTTCACCCGAGGGTCGACCATTTCTCAGGGTGGAGGTTTCGGACGGGACGGGAACAGCAGTGGCGGTCTTCACCGGTCGGACCCGGATCCGAGGTTTCGATCTCGGGCGGGCGATCGTGTTCGAAGGAGTGGGCTTTCACGAGCGAGGACGGTTCGTGGTGCAGAACCCGGCTTACACGTTGCTCGACGCCGCAACGAGCAATTGACGAACCTCAGGCTCTGATTCGTCCGTGACGAGCACGAGCACCTCGTCCCCAGCGAGAAACGTCGTGTCACCACGGGGGACGACCACCGAACCGCCTCGAAGCAGCGCCACAACCGAGGAGTCGCGCGGAAAGGCAGCGTTCGCAATTTCTACGCCGACGACCGGCGCGTTGTCGCTGAGGGTGACCTCGACCAGCCGAGCCGAACTCGATAGCTGAAGAAGTCGGACGACCGAGCCGATCGACACCGCCTCCTCGATGAGCCCGGACAGCAGATGCGGGGCCGACACAGCGATGTCGATTCCCCACTCTTCGTTGAACAGCCATTCGTTCGCCGGATGATTCACTCGTGCGAGCACCTTCGGAACAGCAAACTCCTGCTTGGCCAGAAGCGACGCCACGAGGTTGTCCTCGTCGTCACCCGTGACCGCAACGAACGCGTCGGCGTGCTCGGGGGCTGCGCCGGCGAGCTGCGACACTTCGCAGGCATCGCCCACGACCCACTGTGCCGCAACAAGGTCGGGTCGACTCTTCAGACGGTCGTACCGGTCGGTGCTTTGCTCGATGATGGTGACCTCGTTTCCGTTGGCGAGCAGATCGGCTGCGATGAACGTCCCGACCTTTCCGGCTCCGACGACGATGACGCGCATCAGTGACCACCTTTCGAAACGGGAGCGAACACGTCCGATGGATCGTCGAGTCGTTCACGCGTGATCGAGACATACATGATGTCAGCTGCCTGAAGGACGAGGTCGTGCGATGGCACGATGCCTGCACCCAACCGCCGGATGATGCTGATGCGAAGGTGGCGATCGGATTCGGCTTCACCGACCGTGCGACCGATGAGGTGGTCGGGGACTTCGTGCTCGACGAGGCACACTCGGGCGCTGGGCTCGATCCACTGGATTGATCCATCGTCGGGAAGCAGTCGGCGGATTGCCATCTCGGTGGTGAGCTGTGCCGACGCGACCGTTGTGATACCGACACGCTCGTAGATCGCTGCCCGGCGAGCGTCGTAGATCCTGGCGATCACGCGCGGCACATGGAAGTGCTCGGCCGCCGTCCGGGCGACGACGATGTTCGTGTTGTCGCCGTTGGTCACGGCGGCGACGGCAGTTGCTCGCTCGATGCCGGCATTGATCATCGTTGACCTGTCGAAGCCGACGCCGAGGTGGCGTTCGACGTCGAGGTCGGCGAGGCGATGGAACGCCGAGCGATCGGTGTCGATCACAGCAACGGTGTATCCGGCAGCGGTGAATCGTTCAGCGAGGCCGGAGCCGACGCGGCCACAGCCGACGACGACGGCATGTTGTCGGGCTTCGTCGTGAGTACCGATCCCGGTGCCGTTGGTAGTGGTGGTCATTTCTTCTCCATCTTCTGTTGCTCCTCCCACGCCGAGCGGTGTTCGCTCACCTGAACGGGAATCAACGTGATCGCAGTGTTCGGTCGTTGGCGCAGCTTGGAGCGCAACATGACCGCGCTCTGATTGTGGAGCGCGGCGTCCCACCAGTGCTCCACGACGAACTCAGGGATCACCACGGTGACCACATCGTCGGGTCGTTCGGCGTCGAGTTCGTCGATCACGTCGAGGATGGGCTGGGTGAGGTCACGGAAGGGCGAGAACACGGTGCGGAGTTCGACGGGCAGCGCGAACTCCTCCCATGCGTCGACGATCCGTTGCTCTTCTTCGGGTGATGTCACGACACTGATCGCGACGAGCCGGTCGGGCCGCATCGACCGTGCGTAGGCCACCGCTGCCAACACGCCCCGGTTGACGGAGCCGATGAGCACCACCACCGTGTGGGAGTGACGTGTCACACGGTCTGCGGGCGTCACTGCGAGCGAGGAGCTGACCTTGTCGTAATGGCGGTGCACTCGTCGGAACGCGACCACGATCAGCGGAATGAGCAGGACCGGCACCCAAGCGCCCTTGCTGAACTTGGAGTAGATCACCACGAGGAGCACGATGAATGTAGCGATCGCCCCGATCACGTTGATGATCTGGTTGCGTTTCCAGCCGGGTTCTCTGAGTCGACGGTGGTGGACGACCATGCCGAGCTGCGACAACGTGAACCCGCAGAACACCCCGACTGCGTAGAGCGGGATGAGCTTGCTGGTGTCACCACCGAAGATCACGATCAGAACGGCCGCCACTGCAGCGAGAGCGAGTACGCCGTTCGAGAAGACGAGTCGGTCGCCGCGATTGGCCAGTTGTCGAGGCAGGAAGCCGTCGCTCGCGATGATCGAACTGACTCTCGGGAAGTCGGCGAAGGCGGTGTTGGCAGCGAGGATGAGAATTGCGAACGTTGCGAATTGCAGCACGTAGTACATGGGCGACCCGTCGCCGAGGACGGCACGCCCCATGATCGACAACAGCGTCTCGTCCTCGCTCACGGTTGGCTTGATCAACTTCGCGAGCAACGACAGCCCGAAGAAGAATCCGCCGAGAATGCCACCCATGACCATCAGGGTGGTCGCCGCATTGTGACTCTCTGGTTTACGGAATGCCGGAACGCCGTTCGAGATGGCCTCGATCCCGGTCAGCGCGACCGCACCAGATGAGAAGGCCCGCAGGAAGAGCAGCACCGTGACACCGGTGAGCATCGTTCCGTTATTCGTGAGTTGGTCCAGCGACTCCGTGTTCGGCGGCAGGACCTCGAGGTGACCCGTGTAGTAGCGGACCAAGCCAACGACGATCAGCGCAAGGATGCTCAAGATGTAGATGTACGTCGGTCCCGCGAACAGCCTGCCCGACTCCTTGAGCCCACGCAGGTTCGCCAACGTCATCACCCCGACGAAGAACAGGCACAGCAACACGCGTTCCGGAAACAGAGCGGGGAACGCCGAGGTGATGGCCGCGACTCCCGCGGACACCGAGACCGCAACGGTCAAGATGTAATCGACGAGCAGCGACGCTCCAGCGACGAGCGCAGGTCCCTGACCGAGGTTCTCACGCGAGACGACGTACGAACCACCGCCGCTGGGGTATGCGTAGATCGTCTGGCGGTAGCTCGTGATGACGATCACCAACAGGACCATGACGATGATCGACAGGGGGATGAGGTCGCTCAATGCGGCAAGACCGGCCACCGGCACCAGCACCAACAAGATCTCTTCGGTCGCATACGCCGTGGACGAGATCGCATCGGACGCGAACACGGCCAGTGCCGTCGGTCGCCCGAGACGCTGATGGTGTTCCTCCGAGGTTGCGATCGGCTGTCCGACGACCAACCGCTTGAAGACCGACACGTCAGCTCACCTTCGTCGGCAAGGCGGTCGCGTCGACCGGCTTTCTCAGCTCGCGGATGACCGGCACGATCGACACCACGACAATCACCAGGATCACCGGCAGGAGGTACCGGTCGATGCCCGGCACGGTCTCTCCGAGTACGTACCCGGCCATCGCGATCCCTGCCGCCCAACACATCCCACCGGCGACGTTCCATGCGACGAACGATCGGTACGGCATGCGCACGACGCCGGCAATCACCGGAACGAACGTGCGAACGATCGGAACAAACCGGGCGAGGAGAATCGAGCGGCCGCCGCGTTGTGCGAAGAAGCGCTCCGCACGCTCGACGTGGTGGCGACGTGTGAACCAGCGTTCGCGAGCAAGCAACCTCGGCCCGAAACGTTGCCCGATTGCGAAGCCGAGTTGATCTCCTGCAATCGCTGCGATCATGCTCCCGACGACGATGACTGCGATGTTCAAGCGCCCTTGCGACGCCAGAAGACCGGCCGTGAAGAGCAGCGAATCGCCGGGCAGGAAGAAGCCGACCAATAATCCCGACTCGACGAAAATGATCGCAAGAATTCCAATGGTTCCGAAGGTGGCGATCAGCCACTCAGGCGACAACGACACCGCAGTCATCGATCAGGCATGACCAGATCCGCGAACGGCATCACCGCCACTCCCCACGTCTTTGACCTGCACGGACACCTCCTGCTTTCGGGCGCAGCGAGCATCGCAGCGTCTCTCCATGAGTTGCCTCATGACGCCCGCGGATCCAGCCCCGCTACGTGCGCACCGATGACGCTAACGCCCGGCGCAGAGATGTCGTCACAAGTCGGGAGGAAGTGGTCAGTTGGCTCACGTCCTGCTGTACCGCTCGACAGCGTCGGCAATTTCCTGCAGCGCTTCGGGCCGGCCGGCCCATCGGCCGACCTCGGTGCTCTTGGCCGGTTCGAGCGCCTTGTACACCTCGAAGAAGTGTTGGATCTCGGCAAGCAGATGTGTGGGCACATCGGTGAGGTCGCTGATGTGATCCCAGCGCGGGTCGCCGGCGGGAACGGCGAGGATCTTCGCATCGGGCCCCTTCTCGTCGACCATCCAGAACACTCCGACCGGTCGGGCGCGGATGTGGCAGCCAGGAACAGTCGGTTCGTCGAGCAACACCAGCACGTCGAGCGGGTCCTCGTCCTCGGCCAGGGTGTTCGGGACGAAGCCGTAGTCCGCTGGATATGACGTAGCGGTGAAGAGATGGCGGTCGAGCCACAACTCTCCCGAGTGATGGTCGATCTCGTACTTGTTGCGTGATCCCTTCGGAATCTCCACGATCACCTCCACCCACTCCGGCGTCGGTTCGGTCTCGAGGTCGTTCGTCATCGCCGAAATCTACGCAGCAGGCGACCCCGGGCGAGTTCACGAGATCGAAACGCATGCGAGATACCGGTGTCACCGAGTCGTGCGCTTGATGCTCGCACTCCATGAAGCGGGGCTGGAACCGCATGGAGGGCACACGCAACCGCGTGTGCGGCAGACCGGTTCTCACCGGTTCCACAAGCAGGAGACAACCGAATATGTACCTTGCCCTCTCGGGTCCCGACGTCGACGCGCCCACCGCGGCTGCGTCGCTCAACTTGCTCTGGATCGTGATCGGGGCAGCCCTGGTCATCTTCATGCAGGCCGGTTTCGCCATGGTCGAAACCGGCTTCTGCAGGTCGAAGCACGCCGTCCACGTCGTGTCCACGAACTTCATGATCTTCGGGCTCGGATTCGTCGGCTTCTTCTTCACTGGCTACGCCTTCATGTTCGGCGGGTTCTCGTACCCCGGCTACTTCGGATTCGACACGGCGATCGGATCGCCGCTCATCCAGTTCGGCAACTGGGTGTTCCTCTGGAAGGGCCCGTTCGCGCTCAGCAGTCTCGGAGACCCGGCGGCGACGGCATCGATCGGCGCGTTCTTCTTGTACATGGTCGCGTTCATGGACACGACCGCGACCATCCCGACCGGTGCGATGGCCGAGCGATGGAAGTGGAAGTCGTTCGTCATGTGGGGCCTCTTCTGCGGAGCGGTCTACTACCCGCTCTTCGGGGCCTGGACCTGGGGCGGCGGATGGCTCAACCAGCTCGGCAACAACATCGGCCTCGGATTCGGCTACGTCGACTTCGCCGGCTCGGGAGTCGTCCACGCCGTCGGAGGGGTGGCGGGCCTGGCCGGGGCACTGGTGCTCGGCCCGCGAGTCGGCAAGTTCGCGAAAGACGGCACCCCGCGTGCACTGCTCGGCCACAACGTGCCAATGGCCATGTTCGGCACATTCATCCTGCTGTTCGGCTGGTTCGGCTTCAACGCGGCCTCGACATTTGCTGCCACCGACGTTCAGTTCGCCACCGTTGCGTTGAACACTGCGCTGGCCGCCGCATTCGGTTCCGTCGCCGCGTTGGGATGGATCACGAGACGTGGTGGCAAACCAGATCCGTCGATGATGGTGAACGGCATGCTCGCCGGGCTCGTCGCGATCACCGCACCATGCGCCTTCGTCCAGCCATGGGCCGCGGCCGTGATCGGCGTGATCGCCGGCGTCGTCGTGATCGAAGTGGTCTGGTTCATCGAGCGTCGCTTGAAGATCGACGACCCGGTCGGCGCCATTGCAGTCCACGGTGTGTGCGGCATCCTCGGTGTGCTCTGCGTCGGCATCTTCCCCGACGGTTCGTACGGAGCCGGCTGGAACCTCACGACATCGAGCGCGACCGACGGCAAAGGCGTCACCGGCATCCTCTACGACTTCGGCCTCGGCATCCGCCAACTCGGCGCCCAATCGATCGGTGCACTCACGATCTGCACCGTCATGTTCGGGATCGCGTACGCGTTCTTCCGCATGCAGGACAAGCTGACCAAGGGTGGCATCAGGCCGACCGAAGAAGACGAGCACAACGGACTCGACATCGCCGAAATGGGCGTCCCCGCATACGACGACACACCCGTCCCCAGCGACCTCGTCACGATCTAGGAACAGCGCGCTGTTGTCGAACCTCATGCATTCACGAACGTCCGTTTCGGACTCTGGGTAGTCTTCGCCAGCCTCGCCGTCCCCCTCGACCTCGCTGGATGGGTCCTACAAAACGGCGCGACCTCCGCATCGGACTCCTGCAGCGCCCTCCAACAACGCTGACACGGCCCAAGCAAGCACGACGATCCACGACCGAATCACCGCCGCGAGTGCAAGCCGCTCGTAATGTTCAAAGTACAGCTACATCGGACCGCCCATAGCCGGCAGGGAGAGTCGTCATGGGTGCGCTGAGCCTGCGTTCCACTCGATCACCGTCGGGTGTGGTGCGTAGGTTCGGTAGCTGTTCCCGACCTGGTCTGACTCGCTAACCGGCTGACGCTTTGGCTGTCTTCGTAATGACTGGTCGGCCGTGTTCGGGAACGGCACCCACCGGTCGGGCGACGACTGGACTCGAGAAACTGCGCCAACAGTTCTCGCAGCGATGTCGCCGTCCCGGCAGATGCGTGCCACCCCTACCCACGTTGAAGAGAGAAAGGGATGGCCATGACCATCGTAGAGAACCATTTGTTGACCGTCACGGGCGGGATCGATACCCACCGCGACTTCCACGTCGCCGCCGCCGTCGACCCGAACGGAGGACTCCTCGGAGTCGAAACGTTCGACACCACCACCGGCGGCTACCGGCGCCTGGTCGCGTGGCTCGCCGCGTTCGGTGACATCGATCTGATCGGCGTCGAGGGCACCGGCTCCTACGGCGCCGGCATCGCCCGACACCTCGGCGGCAAAGGCATCCGAGTCGTCGAGGTCGACCGACCGAACCGCCAGGCGCGGCATCGGGCCGGCAAGACCGACGCCGTCGACGCGATCGCCGCCGCCCGAGCCGCACTGTCCGGCACAGCGACCGGTGTTCCCAAGACGAGGACCGGGCCGATCGAAGCAATCCGGGTGCTGACCGTCGCCCGCCGCTCAGCTGCTGGCGAGTGGACGGCGATCTTGAACCAGATGCGTCACATCTGCTTCACCGCGCCTGATGAGCTGCGCCAGCGGTTCCAAGACCTGACCCCGATCACCCTGGTCAGAACGTGCGCTGCGTTGAAACCTCGCCGTTCCGATGATGACATCGTCCGCTTCACCACGCTGTCCACGCTGCGCGAACTCGGCCGGCGCGCACTATTTCTGCGTGAGCAGAAGAAGCGCCTCGACGCCGATATGAAACCCTTGATCGACGACATCGCTCCGGGCCTCATCGCAGTGTTCGGTGTCGGCTACCACGTCGCCGCCACGCTGTTGATCGCAGCGGGCGACAACCCGCACCGGATCCGATCCGAAGCCGCGTGGGCACACCTCTGCGGCGTCGCGCCGATCCCGGCGTCGTCGGGCAAGGTCCAACGACACCGTCTCAACCAGGGCGGGAACCGCCAAGCGAACTCGGCTCTGCTGCCGATTCGAGCCTCATCCTCGCTCGATAGAGCGGTTCGTGCGCCGGAAGCGCCTTGAGTGCTTGGGCGACTCCACGCCGAGCAGCCCCGAGCGCGCCAGCATCGAGAGCAAGGTCCACGAGCCGAATTGCCGTGCTCTCGACGAGATCACACGCTCGACCGTGGTGCTGATGCTGATGCGCCCACTCGTAACCGGGCGCATCAAACGGGCGTCCTGTCACGAGTTCGAGAGCCTTGCTCAACAGACCAATCGCCTCATCTGACGAACCGTCGTCGGCAGAGTCGACCGGCGCCGTGACGTAGTCGAGGTCGGTGCGAACGGACGGCGCGAGTCTGATCGTGTCGTCACCCGACGCACACGCTGGGAGAAGCGGTCCGACGATTGAGCGGACCTTCGAGATCCGGTTCCACACTGTGCCCTGCTCGACCATCCGACCGTTCCACACCGCATCGATCAACTGGCCGTCCGTTGCCTCGCCACCATTCGTCGCCAGGAACACGACGACGTTGGTGTCCATTCGTCCCAGCTTGGGAAAGTCGGCAACCGCCGGGCGGCCGAACACGGATACGAGGATCTCAGGAGCAACCGGTGGCTCGTCGACGGTGTGGTCCTCGGCATCTCCGATCGAGGCCCCCTCGCCTACGGGCGCTGGCTGAACGGCGTCTTCGAGCGCCGTGTCCTCAGTGAACCATTCAAGGTCGACGGCTGGGTCCACATTCTCGGCCGTCATCGGTTCGAGGTCGACTTCGACTTCCAGGAGTTCGACCAAGGGAGCGATCGCAGCTCCCGGGAGGGACGCAGCCGTGAGCTCGACACTCATCGGACGAAGCTCGGCTGAGCCGTCGCTCTCCACGACAATGTGAGCACCACTCGTCGACGTCGACCCCGCAACGATGAGCCCCACACCGCGATTCGCTGTTGCGAGCTCCCGAAGCCCGTTGCTGTCTCGATCCTCCGAAACAATCACCGTCGCCACCTCGCGCCCGGATGCACCTGCGACAACGTCGGAGTTCGAAGGTCGAGTCGACCTCGGCCTCACACAGCAGATGACCGTGCTCTTGCGCCGTGCGCTCCAGCAGCGAGCCGTGAGTGGCACGTCTCCCAGTACCGGCACGAGGTCACGCTCGATGAAGCCACGGGTCTCGCGAACCGTCTTCGGTGAGAAGTCGTGGCGGGCGAACTCGAACCAGGCCATCAACAACTCGCCGACACGTTGCGCTCGTCCTCGCGGCCGTCCCCTGTTCGGCATCGACGAGGAGCTGGTTGAGCACCCGCTCGGCCGCCTTCTTCGACCCGCGGATCGTTCGGGTGGCGTAGCGTTCCTTGCCGCTCAGCACGTCTTTGCCGACGTACACGCGGGCTTCCCACGAGTCTCCTCGCCGGCGTAGATGTCCTCTCATTTCGGTTCTCCGTTGCGGAATCCAGTAGCACGCCAGTAGCAACGGGACCGAAAACAGCAAAAGCGGCAATCTTTCGATTGCCGCTGAGCTGGGATTTCATTCGCAGCCCGTACGGGATTCGAACCCGTGCCGCCACCTTGAGAGGGTGGTGTCCTAGGCCTCTAGACGAACGGGCCAAGCTGCAGCACCGACCGAGATCGATGCGGACCATGACGATAGCGGGATCGGCCGGGGTTTCGCACGCCCCACACGGCGGATGCAATTCGACGGAGTCGATGTCGGCCGCGGGCGATAACCTCGTGCCCGCACGGGTTCCGAGCCGCTCAGCGGTCCGGAGTCACCGCACTCTGGGGTGTGGTGTAATTGGCAACACGACAGTTTCTGGTTCTGTTATTAGGGGTTCGATTCCCTTCACCCCAGCCATCCGACGACCGGCCCCCACGGGTCGGTCGTCGACGTTTTTCGGGCTCAGTCGACGAGCCGCGTGAGTCGATCGAAGCCGATGATCCGCCCGACCGCCACGCCGGCCGCCTCCTGGAGATGTCGCCGCAGCGAATCACCGCCGGTGACCACCGACGACTCCGTTGACGACACCGATGCATTCATGCCGACCTCGTCCGCGATGAGGCGGCTCCGCAGCGCGTGGTACGGATCCGTCACGATCAACACCTCGTCGAATCCGCGTGCCGCAAGCAGATCGGCCACCGCCTGCAACGACGCATAGGTCGTGGCGCCTTCGTTCTCGAGCAGCAGCGCCTCCTGGGGAACTCCGCGCTCGACGAGGTACGCGGCCGATGCCTCGGCCTCGGTGAAACGGTCGCCGGGAATGTTGCCTCCCGTCACGACCACCAGCGGCGCGATTCCCTCGGGCCAAATCTCGACAACGTGATCGAGGCGGGCTGCCAACTGTGGCGACGGTCGACCGTCGTACTGTGCGGCGCCCATCACGACGATCGCGTCGACAGGACCGTCATCATGGGCCCGACCCGTCGTCCACACCTGTGCCAGCGACACGAGGTAATAGGCCAGCACGAGGACGAACGCGATCGCGCAGGCGGCGAGGAGTCGACGGCGGACCCTGAACCAGCGGTTGCCGACCCGTCCGGGATGCACACGGGAGGCCGCCGCCGGAGTGGAATCGGGCGTCGGCTGTGCCGGCTCGGGCGCCGCGGCCGGCGTCGGATCGATCGGCGGTCGCTCCGGTAGCGTCGGCGCCGCCGGGCCATCGCTCTCATCGGCACCGTGGCCCATGTCCGGCGTGCCGGCGAGCATCGGTTCGCCGGCGACTCCTCGTTCGGCGTCCGGAGCGGCGACCGCGTCCTGATGGTCGACACCGTGTTGCGGGGTGACACCGTCGCCTTCGGCCTGTTCGCTGTGACCCCGCGGGCTGAGCGACGCGTCCGTCGAGCGGGATCCGAACGACGGCTCGAACTCGGGTCGGCGGGCGGGCGGCATGATCTCAGTCTGGCCCAGTCCGTGACGCCAGCCTGGTCATCGCTGCTCGGAGACGCCGAACCGTCTCGTTCTGCCCGAGAACTTCGAGCGCTTCGAACAGGGGCGGCCCGACCGAGCGACCGGTGACGGCGACCCGGGGCAGCGCCTGCGCCTTGCCCAACTTGATCTCGTACGGGAGCATCAAGGCCTCCATGGTCGCCTTGAGCGTGTCGGTCCGCCACTCGTCGGGACCGAACGATGCGTACGCCTCGGTGATGTCTGAGAGCAACGGTGCGGCCCATTCCGGCTTGGCCGCTTTCGCCCAGGCATCGGCGTCGAGGTCAGGGTCGACACGATCGGGAAGGAACAGGAAGTCGACGAGCCCGGGAGCGTCGCCGAGTCGCTCCAACCGTTCCATGATGTGCGGTGCGATCGCTGCGAACCGCTTCCGATCCCAATCGTCGGGCAGTTCGCCGTCGACAGCCGCCAGGAAGTCGGCGAGCGGCATGTTCTTGATGTACTGCTTGTTGAATGCGATCAGCTTCTTGAGGTCGAAGAACGCCGGAGAGAGCGTGACGTCCTCGAGTCGGAACGCCGCTTCCATCTCGCTCCACGGGAAGATCTCGCTGCCCGCTTCCTCGGCGCCGGGGGGAGTCCACCCCAGGGTCATCAGGTAGTTGACCATCGCATCGGCGAGAATGCCGTCCTCGCGATACGACTCGAGCGCGACCTTGTCACGCCGTTTCGAGAGCTTCTTGCGCTGCTCGTTCACCAGCACGGGCACATGGGCCCACCGCGGCGGTTCGGCGCCGAGTGCCGCCCACAGCATCTGCTGCTTCGGGGTGTTCGGAAGATGCTCCTCGGCGCGCACCACGTCGGTGATCCCCATCTCGATGTCGTCGACCACGTTCGCGAGGAGGAACATCGGCGTGCCGTTGCCACGCAGCAGCACGAAGTCTTCGATGGTCGAGTTGTCGAAGCTGACGTCACCCCGGACGAGGTCGTTCACCACCGTGGTGCCGTCGGGGACTCGAAACCGCAGCACCCGACCGGGGGCAGGCTCGAGCCCGCGGTCACGCGAATACCCGTCGTATCCGGTGATGCCGAGTTCCTTGGCCCTGTCCTGCACATCCTGTCCGGTCAGATCGCAGTAGTACGCGGCACCCGACTCGAACAACCGCTCGGCCGCCGCCTGGTGGGCCTCGGCGAACTCGCTCTGGAAGTGGGGGCCCTCGAAGTCCGCGTCGTCGGCCGAAATCCCGATCCACGCAAGTGCGTCGATGATGCCCTGCGTCCACTCGGGACGGTTGCGCGCCTCGTCGGTGTCTTCGATCCGCAGCACGAACGTGCCCCCGAGTCGGCGGGCGAGCGCCCAGTTGTGCAGCGCCGTGCGAGCGCCTCCGACGTGGAACGAACCCGTCGGGGAGGGTGCGAATCGAAAGCGGGGTCCTGAGTTCATCTCGCTCCGCACGCTACCGAGCGGGGCCCACACCGGAACGACAATCCCGCGTACCGGCGGGACAAGCCCTGGCGCAGGTGGTGTCAAGAACCCGTCAGGTCACTCACGTCATGCGCCGTGATGCCGATTCAGAACGGGAGAGAACCATGAGCACCCTCGACCGCCCCTGCTCCGGAACCGCACGACCGAGTCGCTTCACCGCGCACGTCGGGACCTCGCGGCGGCCGGGCCGCGTGCTGGCCGCGGCCTTGATGCTCGGAGCGGTGCTCGTCCCGTCGGTGGCCGAGGGATCGCCCGACGAGACCACGCCAATCTCCGCGCCAACCACCACGCCTACGATCGACGAGCCGTCGATCCTCGACGAACTCACGCTGTCCGAGGTGGTCGAGACACTCGCCGACGACGGCTTCTCCTTCGACGGGCGCAACATCCTCGTCGAGGACCCGGCCCCGCTCGGACCGTCCGTCGGCGAGGCCGACGGTGACAACGGACCGCCGGGCGCCGACGCAGCCACCACCGGCGCGGACGGTCCGCTCGCGACGGTCGGACTCGGCGACGCCTTCTCGCTCCACTCGCGACCCGACGCGACCCGCACGATCTTCCTCGACTTCGACGGACACACCGTCACCGGGACCTCGTGGAACAGCTCGGTCACAACGATCGAGGCCGGGCGCTACCGACGCGAATCCGCGGGCAACCCTGACGTCGGGTTCACCCAGAACGAGCTCGATGGCATCGTGCAGATCTGGGAGCGCGTGGCGGAGGACTTCGCGGCCTGGGACGTCGACGTCACCACCGACGATCCCGGCGTCGACGCACTCATGAAGACGTCGACCGGCGACGTCGAGTACGGCATCCGGACCATCATCACGACGGACTACGAGTGGTACGACACTGTCCGGCTCGGTGGCGTCGCCTACCTGCGGTCGTTCTCACGGAACTCCGATCTCCCGGCCTGGGTGTTCTCGTCGAACCTCGGTACCGGCAACCCGAAATCGGTGGCCGAAGCCGTGTCGCACGAAGTCGGCCACACGCTCGGGCTCCGCCACGATGGATTCGACGACGGGTCGACGTCGTCGGCATACTACGCAGGCCACGGCAACTGGGCGCCGATCATGGGCGTCGGCTACTACAAGACCATCACGCAGTGGTCGGACGGCGGATACCCGGGTGCCACCAACACCGAGGACGACCTCTCGATCATCGATGGGTTCATCGACCGCCGATCGAACGGCTCGGTGGCAGGCGGCTCGACGCTGCCGAGTGGCGGCCCATCCACGACCGGACACGTCCTCGACCGGAGCGGTGCAACGGTCATCCACTCACTTCAGGTCACCGAGGGCCCGGTCACGATCACGGTCGACAAGCTGGACGCTTCCGGCAATCTGCTCGCCGGCCTGACGATCCGCGATCCATCCAACCAGGTCGTCGCGACCGCCTCACCGATCCACCCTGCATCGTGGTCGCTTGCCGCCGAACTCCCAGCCAACCCGGACCCCGGGGACTACACCGTCGAGGTGCGCAGCATCGGGTGGCCGGGCAACGGGTCGAACGATCCGGGCTTCAGCCCATACGGGTCGATCGGCGCCTACCGAGTCGCCATCGCGATGCCGACGTCGACGACGACCACGACCACGACCACGACCACGACGAGCCTGCCGACCACGACCAGCCTGCCGACCACGACCACCACCTCGCCCACCCCGCCGACCACCACGCCGCCTCCGGCCCCCGAGCCCGATGGCGACCGGTTGCGGCCGATCAGTCCGCTCCGGGTCCTCGACACCCGGGCCGCCTCCTCCCCCACCGACGGGCGGCTCCGGGCCGGTCAGAATCTCCGCGTGGATCTCACGGCGGCACCGGCCGGAACGGCTGCCGCCGTGGTCAACATCGTCGCCGTCGATGCCACCGGCTCCGGGTGGCTGAGCGTGACACCGTGCACGAGCGTCTCCAGCAGCGAACGCACCTCCTCGCTCAACTTCGCGCCCGGGGCCAACGTCGCGAACTCGATCATCGCGCCGATGACGGCCGCCGGCGAGATCTGCCTCTACGCATCGTCCGCCACCCATGTCGTCGCCGACGTGACCGGGTGGATCGGGGTGTCCGGCACCCTCACGCTCGACGAGATCGGATCGGTCCACGCGGTCGACACCCGCGACCGACTCGGCATCCCGGGTCGGCTGATGGCCGGCACGACCGCCGAAATCGACCTGAGTGCAACCGTGTCCGGCGACGACATCGGCGCCGTCGCCCTCAACCTGACCGCGGTCCGCCCGTCGGCACGTGGCTACCTCACGATCGACGACTGCACACGAGCGAGGACGACCACCTCGTCACTCAACGTGCAGGCAGGTGAGGTTCGGGGGAACAACGGCGTGTTTGCTCTCGGCAGCGGTCAACGACTCTGCATCTCGACGACCACCACCACCGATCTCACGATCGACATCACGGGCCAGTTCGGGACCGGCTCGGGGCTGCGTTTCGTGGCCGCTGCACCGGAGCGCGTCCTCGACACGCGCCTGCGACAGCCGTTGGCCGCCGGGTCCAGCACCGCATTCGACGTCCCCGATGCCGCTGTCGACGACGGGCTCTCCGCAACCCCTGCGGCGGCCAGTGTCAACCTGACCGCGGCGCGACCCGCCCGCGGTGGATTCGTCACGGCGTGGGACTGCGGGCCCCGCCCGAAGACATCGGCACTCAACCCGGCGGCGAACGTGTCGACAGCCAATGGGGCGCTCGTGCCGCTGTCGCCAAACGGTCGGTCGTGCCTCTTCCACTCCGCGGGCGGACACCTCGTCGTCGACCTCGCCGGCTGGTGGATCTGAGCGGACACCAGCGAGATCGGGACACCAACGACACCGGCGATGCTCCGGCCGCGCCGGGAACCCGCGTCGGCGTTGGCATCCCTGCACCGCCGCGTGACACTGGGAACATGACGCAGCTCAACGTGCTCGGCAGCGAACTCCTGTCGTGCTCCTCCGACCCGATGACCGGGTACTACCGAACCGGTTGTTGCGAGAACCGCGGGGACGACCCGGGGATGCACACCGTGTGCTGCCGGCTGACCGACTCGTTTCTGGAGTTCTCCAGATCTCAGGGAAACGACCTGACCACCCCGATGCCTCAGTACGGCTTCGCCGGGCTGCATGCGGGCGACCAGTGGTGCGTCTGCGCATCCCGCTGGAAGGAAGCGTTCGATGCCGGCCACGCGTGCGACGTCGTGCTCGAAGCCACGCATCTCTCGACGTTGGAGTACGTCGATCTCGCCGACCTCCGGGCGCACGCCGTGCCGGTGCGTTGACGGCGTCCCGGCGCCGGTTGACCGACTGACGACCGGTCAGTTCTCGTCGATGGCGGCGCGCACCGCGGCGGCGACCTGGTCGGCGGTTGCGCCGGGAGTGAGGATCTTCGCCACGCCGGCGGCCATCAGAGGTTCGACGTCGATCTCGGGCACGATGCCGCCGACGATCACCGGTATGTCGACGCCGCGTTCACGGACCTTCTGCACCACCAGCGGCGCGAGGGTCATGTGCGCTCCTGAGAGCATCGACAACCCGATCGCGTCGACGTCCTCGTCGACAGCGGCCGCGGCCACCGTGTCGGGCGTCTGGAACAGCCCCGTGTAGATCACCTCGAAACCCGCATCGCGCAGGATTCGCGCCACCACCTTGACTCCACGGTCGTGGCCGTCGAGGCCGACCTTTGCAACGAGTACGCGTTCTCCGGCCATCGTCAGGTGCTCTCCATCGTCGTCGTGCTCATCGTCATCGAGTTCATCAGGTGGCTCATCGAGCCGAGTAATCGTAGAACCCGCGACCGGTCTTGCGTCCAAGCAGACCGGCCTCGACCATCCGCGACAGCATCGCCGGCGACGCGTAGAGCGGCTCCTTGAACTCGGAGTACATCGACTCGGCGACCGCCTGGGTCGTGTCGAGACCGATCAGGTCGGCGAGTGCCAGCGGACCCATCGGATGGTTGCAGCCCTCGACCATGCCGTGGTCGATGTCCTCGGCGGTCGCAAAGCCCGACTCCATCATCCTGATGGCCGAGAGGATGTAGGGAATCAGCAGCGCGTTCACGACGAAGCCCGCCCGATCCTGGCTCCTGATGACGATCTTCGTCAGCGCGTCCTCGGCAAACGACTCGGCACGGGCAATCGTCTCGTTCGACGTCATCAGACTCGACACGAGCTCCACCAGTTTGAGGACGGGCACGGGGTTGAAGAAGTGGATCCCGACGACGTTCTCCGGTCGCTGGGTCGCGATGCCGAGCTTCATGATCGGAATGGAGCTCGTGTTGCTGGCGAGGATCGCATCGGGCGACTCGACCACCTGATCGAGTGTCCGGAAGACGTCGGTCTTGAGCGTCTCCTCCTCGATCACCGCTTCGATCACGAGTTGACGATCGGCCATGTCGCCCAGATCGGTGGTGAAGTCGAGTCGGGCGACGGTGTCCTGCCGCTCCTGCTCGGTCATCTTGTCCCGCGCCACGGCCTTGTCGAACGAGCCGAGGAGCCGGGTTCGGCCACGCTCAGCCGCCGCGGCGTCGACCTCCTGCACGATCACGTGCATGCCGGCGCGGGCGCACACCTCGGCGATGCCGGCACCCATCTGCCCGCACCCGACCACGCCAACTCGTTCGATGGGGATCGAGGTCGTCTCCGTGGCCATGCAGGGAACGTACCGCCCGCCGAGGACCGCCGACGAAGCATGTGTGACACTCGGGGCGTGACGATCTCCCGCCGCCGCTTCCTCGCTCTGTCCGCCACGTTCACCGTCGCCGCCTGTTCGAGCGACGGCACCGACCTCGCCACGCCTGGGAGCGAGCCGGACGATTCCACCTCGACGTCGTCGGAGCCACCGCCCACTGCTGCATCGACCAGCACCACGACCACCCAACCCGCAACGACGACGATTGCCGAGCCTGAGTCGCCGACCGTCGAGTTGTCGTCGGATCCGTTCGTGTTCGGCGTGGCCTCCGGCGATCCCGACACCGAGTCGGTCGTGCTCTGGACGCGTCTCAGCGGTGATCTGGCCGATGTCGACACACCCGACGGTGAGATCCCCGTCGACTGGACCTTCGTCGGCGACAGCGGCGTCGAGTTCGGTGGCACGTCCACCACCGGCGCGGCGGTCGGCTACACACTCCACGTCATCGCCCCTACCACCGAGCCGGGCACCTACTCGTTCGCCGTCGGCGGATACACCTCACCCACGGGGCGGACCGCGCCGATCGACCCGTCGACGACCGAGTTCCGCATCGCCGCTGCGTCGTGCCAGCACTACGAGACAGGGTTCTACGCCGCTCACGGTGACATCGCCGACTGGAGGCCCGACCTCGTGGTGTGGCTCGGCGACTTCATGTACGAGGGGGATGCCCGCGAGCTCGGCGGGCAGGTCGTCCGCCAACACGAAGGGCCCGAACCGACCGACCTCGACGGATACCGCGCCCGCTACGCCACCTACCTCTCCGATCCCCAGCTCCAGGCAAGCAGAGCCGCGGCACCATGGCTCGCGATCTGGGACGACCACGAAGTCGAGAACAACTATGCCGGCGTGATCTCGGAGAACGACGACGACCCCGACGTCTTCACTCGGCGGCGGGCGCAGGCCTACCAGGTGTGGTGGGAGAACACCCCGACCCGCCTCGACCCGCCGGCGGCGCAAGCCGGCCCCGACCAGCCCTACGTGATCCATCGTGGCCTCGACGTCGGCGAACTCGTCAGGATCTCAGCCCTCGACGGCCGTCAGTTCCGCGACCCCGTCGTCAGCCGAGAGACCCTCCAGTCGGGTCCCCCGGCAGACGGATGGGACGATCCCGACCGCACCATGCTCGGCGCCGAGCAGGAGGCCTGGATCGCCGACCGCTTCGAGTCGTCGACCGCAACCTGGAACTGCCTCGCCCAACAGACCATCCTCAGCGACACGCGCCTGCCCGGTGGCGCGATTCTGAACTACGACCAGTGGGACGGCTACCACCCGGCTCGCGAACGACTCCTCGCCGACCCACCGGAGAACCTCATCACGCTCACCGGCGACATCCACCTCGCCGGCGTGGGAGAACTCGGCCCGATCGGTGACCCGGTGGGGATCGAGTTCGTCACCACGGCCATCTCATCGGTTGCCAACGTCGACCCGGCGCTTGCCGATGTGGTGCTGTCGATCCCATCGATCGTCGACGCCGACCTCGTGTCACGCGGCTACACGCGACACACCGTCACGGCCAACGCGTGGACCGCCGACTACCGGCAAGTCGTCGACATCGCCGACGCCGACTCCGAGGTCACCACCTGGAAGTCCTTCCGCGTCGACGCCGGCACCCCCGCCGTCACCGCCGTCTGATTTGCCCGGTCCCGGCCCCGGCAAATCAGGCCCCGGCAAATCACGAACGATTTGCTGGTGCCGGGACGCGACAAATCAGATGCGACAGCTCACGGGTCAGAGTTGGAGGGACTTGGTCTGGAGGAACTCCTCGATGCCGTAGACACCGTTCTCGCGGCCGTAGCCCGACTGCTTGTAGCCACCGAACGGTGCAGCGATGTTGAAGCTGCCGCCATTGACGTCGACCGCACCGGTCCGCATGCGGCGGGCCACGGCCATCGCCCGGTCCTGATCGGCTGACCACACACCGCCCGACAGGCCGTAGAGGCTGTCGTTCGCGATCCGCACGGCGTCGTCGTCGTCCTCGTAACCGATGATCGACAGCACGGGACCGAAGATCTCTTCCTGCGCGACGGTCATGTCGTTGGTGACGTTGGCGAGCACGGTCGGCTTGACGAAGTATCCGGTCTCCTTGCCCTCCGGCTTGCCGAGACCGCCGGCAGCCACCACGGCACCTTCGTCGATGCCGGTCTGGATGTAGCCCTGCACGCGATCCCACTGGGCCTGACTGATCAGCGGGCCGAGGTGCATGCCCTCTTCGGTCGGGTCGCCGACCTGCGTCTGCGAAGCGGCTGCGGCAGCGATCTCGACGGCTTCGTCGTACCGGCTGTTCGGCACGAGCATCCGGGTGTGCGCCGTGCAGGTCTGGCCCGAGTTGAGGTAGCAGGCGAACAAGCCCTTCGGGATCACCGTTGCGAAGTCGGCGTCGTCGAGGATGATGTTCGCCGACTTGCCGCCGAGCTCGAGCGACACCCGCTTGACCGACTGGGATGCGACCTCGGCGACGCGCTTTCCGGCACGCGTCGACCCGGTGAAGCTCACCATGTCGACATCGGGGTGTGCCGCGATCGCTTCACCCACGACGGGTCCGGTGCCGGTGACGAGGTTGAACACGCCAGCGGGCAAGCCGACCTCGTGGACGATCTCGGCGAGGATGAAGGCATTGAGCGGAGCGACCTCGGAGGGCTTGAGCACGATCGTGCAGCCGGCTGCGAGCGCGCCGCCGACCTTGCAGATGATCTGGTGGAGCGGGTAGTTCCAGGGGGTGATCGCGCCGACGACACCAACCGGTTCCTTCACGACGAGGCTGTTGCCGATCTTCTCCTCGAACTCGAACGAATCGAGCAGCGTCGCGAACGTCTGCATGTTGCCCGCGGGGAGCCCAGCCTGGATCATCGTCGACCACGTGATCGGCATGCCGACTTCACCGGCAATGGTGGACGCGATGTCCGCCGATCGAGCCTGGAGCGCCTCGTTCAGTCGGACGAGGTACTTCTGGCGCTCCTCGACCGGAGTGGCCGACCAGGTGTCGAACGCCGCCTTGGCGGCCGCGACCGCCTTGTCGACGTCGCTCGCCGTCCCCTCGGGGATCGAGCCCATGACCTGCTCGGTTCCGGCGTTGATGACCTCGATCGAGCCGGTGCCGTCGGAGGGCACCCAGGCGCCGTCGATGTAAATGTTGCTGTAGTCGCGCATCTCGTCAGCCTCGCAGACGAGACGCCGACCGGCCGAACCCGACGCGCCGCCTCCGCCGACGCCTCGTCGCGATCCGGATCAGGGCGCGAGGCCGGAGAACGGGGAGATCGGCAAGTTGCGCAGAATCGTGAACAGCACCAGCACCACCACCGATCCGTACAACACGGGGACCGGCGGTCGCAGCGCCGGAACGCGGGAGTAGCCGAGGCGTCGGTCGAACCACGCCACCCACGACCACGCGAGCAGGACGAGCCCGATGGGGACGAGCACGTTGCGCGACAACACGCCAGCGATGTCAGCGTGGGCGAACTCGTGCATGGCACGCATCGAACCGCACCCCGGACAGTGGACACCGAACAGCGCAATCGACGGGCAGGTCGGGTAGTTCCCCGCAGCATGCGGGTCGCGCACGCCGACGGTCACCACGGCGGCGAGGGCGGCGCCCGCCACCGCCAGCGGGGCGGCGGCGGCGCGCCATGACCATGCGGGCGCCACGACATCGTCGGGCGTGCCGATCGTCGAGGACTGGGCCTGCATGGTCATGGCCGCACTGTCACGAGCTGCTGGCAGCAGCCGCGATGAGGATCACGTAGAGCACGAGGACGACCAAGCCTGCTATGGCCCCCCACATGGCGAACTTCTTGGCCTTCTCCGAGGCATCGCGGGCTCCGACATAGTCGCCGGAGTTGTACTTGCCGTCGACCTGGGCGGCGAACACGATGCTCGCGATGCCGAGCGGCAAACAGCAGAAGAGCGTCGACAAGATCGCCCAGACGAGATAGTTGTTCGGCTTCGGACCTGCAGCTCCGCCCATCGGGCTCCCAGGCGGGTTGTACGGCGGCGGCAGATTGGTCATCGGTGTCTCCTTGTTCGGTGGTGAGTGACCCAGAACCTACGCGATCAGCCTGAACGCACGGTGCACTCTCGACGGGGGCCACTCCCCGTGCCCGACCGCCTCGGCGGGCGTCGTTCAGCCGGCGAGATGTTGTTCTGCCAGGTCGATGCTCGTGAGGATGCGGTCGAACAGACCGGGCATGTCGATGCCGTCGGTGGACTTCATCCCGAGCTTGTACCGGGCGTACACGCCGTGGATGATGCACGCCGTCTTGAACGAATTGAAGCTGCGGTAGTAGCCGAGCTGGGTCAAGTCGGCCCCGGTGCGGTCGGCGTAATACCCGATCAGGTCGTCACGCGACGCGAATCCAGGCAGCGCCGTCGGCGAGACCGTCGCTGCGGTCGGGCCGTCGGTCGACTCGGCCCATGCGTTGAGCGCGTACGCGAAGTCGGCGAGCGGGTCGCCGAGGGTGCCGATCTCCCAGTCGAGGACGGCGACCACGTGGCCCGACTCGTCGACCATCACGTTGTGGACGCCGTAGTCGCCGTGCACCACACGTGCCGGCCCTTGGTCGGGAATCGCCGCCATCAGCCGTTCGTGCAGTGCATGCACCCGGTCGTCGTCGTACTCCGCAGCCTGGGCCGACGCCGTCCACGACCCGTACCAGGTCCGGAGTTGCCGGGCGACGTATCCCTCGTGGCGGCCGAGGTCGCCAAGACCCACCTCGTCCGGCTCGATCGAGTGGAGATGTGCGAGCACCGAGACGAACGACTCCCCCACCCGGCTCCGCGCCGCTTCGTCCAGGCGGGGGGCAGTCTGCTCGGCGGTGTAGAGCGCTTCGCCGCCGACCTTGCCCATCACGTAGAAGTGGCGATCGCACACGGCTCGGTCGTCGCAGAACCCGATCGGCTCCGCGACCGGCACGCCGACTGGGTGGAGCGCGTCGATGATGCGGAACTCGCGGTGCATGTCGTGCGCTTTCGGGAGCAACTCCCCCTGCGGCGGACGGCGGATGACGTACTGTGCGCCCGTTGCGTCGGACAGCTCGTAGGTCAGATTCGAGTGACCACCCTCCAGCCGCCTCCATCTGCACGGCGACTCGACACACGTGTGCTCCCGGAGCCACTCCTCGACGACCGGGACGTCGAAACCCACGACATCCGCTGCGCCGTCCATCTCATCATCCGCTCCGTCAGACCCCTCGACCATCGACCGATCCTGTCAGGTGCGATGGTCGCGGTACCAGGCGATGAGCGCGTTGGTGGCGCTGTCGTGTGCGTCGGGCGTCGGCGCACCGGTCAGTTCGGGCGTGATCTGGTTGGCCAGTTCCTTGCCGAGTTCCACACCCCACTGGTCGTAGCTGTTGACGCCGAAGATCGTGCCCTGCACGTGCACCACGTGCTCGTACAGGGCGATCAGCTGACCGAGGACCGACGGCGTGAGCTGCTCGGCGAGGATCACGGTGTTGGGTCGATTGCCCTCGAAGTTCCGGTACGGCTCGGCCTCGTTCGATCGTCCGAACGCCAGCGCCTCGGACTGCGCCAGCAGGTTCGCCATCAGCAGATCGTGATGCTCCTGATACGGATGGTTGCCGCGGGCGAATCCGATGAAGTCGCACGGGATGATCCTGGTGCCCTGGTGAATCAGTTGATAGAACGCGTGCTGCCCGTTCGTGCCCGGCTCACCCCAGATGATCGGCCCGGTGTCGTGGCCCACCCGGTTGCCCTCGAGATCGACCGACTTGCCGTTCGACTCCATGTCGAGTTGCTGAAGATAGGCCGCGAACCGGGCGAGGTCGTTCGCATAGGGCAGCACAGCCTTCGTGTCGTACCCCAGGCCGTTGGCGTACCAGACCCCGAGCAGCGCCATGATGACCGGGGCGTTCTGGGCGAGGGGGGCCGTACGGAAGTGTTCGTCGATGGTGTGAAACCCGCCGAGGAACTCACCGAAGGCGTCGGGGCCGATCGCGATCATCAACGACAGTCCGATCGCGGAGTCGACCGAGTAGCGGCCGCCGACCCAGTCCCAGAAGCCGAACATGTTCGCCGTGTCGATCCCGAAGTCGGCCACCCGCTCGGCGTTGGTGGACACCGCGACGAAGTGGTCGGCGACGGCCGATTCTCCGAGCGCGTCGACGAGCCATGCCCGCGCGGTGCGTGCGTTCGTCAGCGTCTCGATCGTGCCGAAGGTCTTCGATGCCACGACGAACAGAGTCGACGTGGGGTCCGAGTCGGCGAGTACCGACGCGATGTCGGCCCCATCGACATTGGAGACGAACGAGCAGCGGATGTTCTCGTGGCGGTGGGCGCGGAGTGCCTGATATGCCATCGCCGGGCCCAGGTCCGAGCCGCCGATGCCGATGTTGACGACATGGCGGATCGAGCCACCGCTGCGCACCCGGTCGGCGAAGCGGCCCATCGCCTCGATGACCTCGTGAACGTCGGCGACGACGTCGTCTCCGTCGATCTCGAACGTGGAACCCTTCGGCATCCGCAGCGCGACGTGGCCGACCGCCCGGTCTTCGGTGACGTTGATGTGCTCGCCGGCGAACATCGCGTCGCGACGTTGCTCGACACCCGACGACCGCGCCAGCTCCATCAGCGCGGCGAGCACCGTGTCGTCGACGAGCGCTTTCGACCAATCGACCCGCAGGCTGCCCGCCGTCGTGACGTACCGCTCGGCGCGGTCGGGATCGGCGGCGAACAGCTCTCGGAGGTGAGCGGGGTGCGGGAGGGCCGACAGCGAGTCGAGGGCGTCGGGAGTCGTCGAGGATGGGTCCATGACCATCGGACGGTAGCCAAGCTGGCCGGACCGGTCGACCGGTTCCGGGTCGAGCGGGTACCCACGAGCGTCGACTTCGGTGAACTCGGACGATTCGAGTCCGGCTGCGGCAGCGGGATCGAGGTACACGATGGTGTGATCGAGCGCGATCGCAGCGATCGGCAACGACTCGTCGATCCACGCCGACCCACGGCGACGGGCACCGCGCACCCAACGTGCGACGACATCGGCTTTTGCGGCTCCCGTCACCAGCACGATGCGCGCTCCTGCGCGATTGACGACATCGACACCGAGGGTCATGCGGCTCCGACCGTTGAAGTCGCCGATCGTGAACACCGGCGTCGACGACGTGAGAGCTCGCCTGGCGTCGGGGTGGGGTGCCGGCGCCCACGAGGCCGTATGGCCATCGTCGCCGAGCCCGAGGTGCACCACGTCGAAGCGCTCGGGCAACGTCGCCGCGTATTCGAGTGACGCGACGTCGAGATCAGGAGCGGTCACCGGCATCGGGCGACGGTCGGCGGGCAGCACAGCGAGTTGCGTCGCGTTGCGATCGGCGTGACCATCGGGTGCAATGCGCTCGTCCACCTGCCAGACCGACACCGCTCCCCAGCCGAAATCGGCTTCGGCGGCGAGCGCTGCGAAGAGTGCTGGAGCGGTGCCCCCGCCGCTCACGGCGAGCGACGCCGAGTGGCGCTCTGCGATCGCAACCCGCAGTCGGGTCGCGATGTGGTGCGCCGCGGCGGTTGCCGGGCTGGTCGAGACTCGGACGTCCATCGTCGCAACGTACTTGCACTCGAAGACGCATGCGGGTCGCCGAGTGCCCAGCGCGTGCGCTCGTGAGCTCGACCCGGGCGTAGGGTTCCGCTCGTGATCCGGCGCTCCACCCCCGCGAGCAGCTCCCCGACCGCTGCCGAGACCCAGCGCGGTGCCCCGCGCCGGGCCACCGCCGACCGCACCGCAGCCGACATCACACGCGGGGTACGGGTCGGGCTCGCGGCCTACGTCATCTGGGGGCTGCTCACCATCTACTGGAAACAGCTCAGTGCGTTCGCCGCACTCGAACTCATCGGGTGGCGCATGGTCTGCGCCGGCGTCGTGATGGCCGCCATCGTCACCGCCCGAGGTTCGTGGCCCCGGATCCGCGCGGCGTTCTCGGACCGCGTGACGCTCGTCCGGCTCATCGTGGCTGCGGCGCTCCTCACCGCCAACTGGGGCAGCTACGTGTGGGCGGTGGTGAACGACCGGGTGATCGAAACTGCACTGGGCTACTTCATGGCTCCACTCGCCACCATGGCGATCGGTGTGTTCGTGCTGCGCGAGCAACCGTCGAGGGCGCAGCGGGTCGCGTTCGGCCTGGCATCGATCGCCGTGGTGATCCTGACCGTGGCGAACGGACAGCCGCCGTGGATCGCGCTGGTCCTTGCTGCGACCTGGAGCCTCTACGGGCTGTCCAAACGCCAGATCAGCCTGGATGCGATCGACAGCCTCGCCGGCGAGACGTTCGTCCTCGTCGCCCCCGCGGTCGCACTCCTCCTTGCGATCAGCGGTCGTGACGGCAGCGTCGTGTCGTCCGCCGACGGGCGTGACTGGCTCTTCGTCATCGGTACCGGCGCGATCACCGCGATCCCGCTGATGCTGTTCGCCTCGGCGGCGAAGTCGATTCCGTTCACGTTGCTGGGCCCCCTCAACCTGATCGTCCCCGTCATCAACTTCGGGCTGGGCTGGCTGCTGTACGACGAGGAGATGCCTGCGGATCGGGTGATCGGCTTCGCATTCGTGTGGATCGCGCTGATCGTGGTGATGGTCGACCGCATCCGGTCGGCGCGTGCGTCCCGGGCATCATCGGCCGGAAATATCCGGCCTGCTGCGGGCACGCTCGGTTAGCCTCGGCCCCCATGCGCCGAATTCTCATCGCCACGCCCCTGCTCGCACTGGTCGCCGTCGCCTGCACCGGAACCGGCAGCTACAAGGACCAGACCGAGGACTTCCTCAACGACGACTCACAGGTGTCGACGGCAGTCGGCGGTGACGTGAGCGGAGCCGAGTGCGACGAGCCCGACAGCACCGATGTCGGGACCGAGTACCAGTGCACCGCTGAGGTCGAAGGCCTCGGCACGGCCACATTCGACGTGCGGATCAACGACGAGGATTCGTTCCTCGTCACCGACTTCAACCTCTGAGGCTCGCGCCGCCGTCGGCCTCCCGGGGCACGTCGGCGGCCCCGTCGTCGACCGCGAGTTCGACGACATGACCGAACACCGAACGCGTCTCGTCAGGAACGCGGCTCGTCTGCCGTGCGGTAGTCGCCGAAGGTCTCGTCGCGGCTGGTGAGCGCCGTGGTGACACCCTCGGCAAGACGACGGTGGTACTCGATCGAACTCGATTGATGGAACCCGATCGCGTTGATGTCGGCGGTCGCGCGCATGCCGTTGCGCATGCCCATCGCCTCCATCGCCCGATGCACGACTCGCTTGTTCAACGCCTGCAGATCCGCGGGCACCTTCGCGACCCTCTGGGCGACGGCCAACACCGCGCCGTCGAGCTCATCGGCCGGAAACGAGCGGTTCGCAAACCCGGCCTCGACCGCCTCGACGCCGGACATCGAATCACCGGTCAGCATCGCCTCCATCGCGCGGCGCATGCCCATCATCCACACGTGCCAGCCCATGTCGGGGCTGCTCATCGACCGCACCGGCGGATAGCCGATCTCGGCGTCGTCGGCGACGTACACGAGGTCACAGGCCGTGGCCAGCTCCGTACCCCCGGCGAGGCAGTAGCCGTGGACCTGGGCGATGATCGGGATGCTCAGGTCCATCATCTCGAACCAGCCCTGCAGCACGTGGCGGGCCCATCCGCCGTCGGCCGGGCTGATCGTCCACGGTGGCCGCTCGCTGGGATCCTGGGCGAGGTCGTAGCCGGCCGAGAAGCACGACCCGGCCCCGCGGATGACGACGACGCGCACCGCTGGATCGCGATCGGCGGCGCGCAGCGCATCGAACAGCGCCGATCGGAGCGCATGCGACAACGCATTGCGCTTGGACGGCCGGTTGAGCGTCAATCGCCGCACGTGTTCGGCAGGGTCGTCGATCAGCACCACAGCGTCGTCGGTCATCGCCCGGACCGTACCCACCGCACCTCGGCGACGGCGACCCGGGACGCGGGCGGGCCCGCCACTCCATGTCGGAGTGGCGGGCCCGCCGGGTGTTCGGATGTTCGGTATTCGGTGTCCGGATCAGCCCGAGTAGGTGCCGAGCGTTCCGTTGAAGTCGATTGCCTCACCCTGGACCTCGAAGCCGCCCTTCTCGTCCGACCAGACACGCAGCTGCGTGCCTTCGGCGAGGAAGCCGTCTTCGGCGTTCATGACGTAGGTCAGGCCATCGAGCAGCAGCAACGACGAGTAGTTGACGTTGCGTGCGGCGTTGATGATGCCTTCACGGCTCAGGTTCCCGGCATCAGCCGCTTCCTGAATCGCCTTGACGGCAACTTCCATCGATTCCCAGCCGGCGCCCGCGATGCCACCCGGGTCCGCATCGGAGCCCGTGGCCGCGAACGCTTCCAGGTAGGCAATGGCGCCCGCGTCGTTGGCAGCGACATCGGGATCGTTGACGTCCTTCAGGTTCTGCGACGTGAACACGCCATCGGAGCCACCATTGCTGACCGCCCCGAAGAACACCGGGTTGGCGCACGTTGCGGTCTGGTAGATCGTCGCGGCGAAGTCGGGATTGGCAGCCTGCTGGTTACCGATCTCGGTCATGAACGCGATGCACTGAGCGCCGAGCGGCACCGCGAGAATCGTGTCGGGGTTCGCTGCGACGAGGTTCGTGATCTGGCCGGACGGAGCACCGGAGTCGGTCGCCTCGATGGTCTCGCTCGCCACGAGCTCGATGCCGTTCTCCGCGGCCGCGGCCTCGAAGGCTTCGGCGTACGCCTGCCCGAACTCGTTGTTCACGTAGAACAGTCCGGCCGTTGTGGCCCCGTCGGCTGCAGCCTGCTCGGCCCACAGCTTCGATTCGATCGCGTACGGCACCAACAGACCCGTGGTCCACGGGTACTCCTCGACGTTGCCCCAGTCGGGTGCGCCCGTGGATGCGGTCATCTGCGGAATGCACTGGGCGTTCAGGTCGGCCTGGATGGCCAGGTTGTTCGCCGAACCGATGACGCCGGCGATGACGTCGACTTCCTCGTCGAAGACGAGCTCGTCGACGTTGGCCACGGTGAGGTCAGCGGTGTACTGGTCGTCCTTGACGATCAGCTCGAGCTGCTGACCGTTGACCCCACCGAACTCGGCGTTGTAGTAGTCGATGTAGGCCTTCTGGCCATCGGCGAAGGGTGCGAACAACACGGCCGGGCCACCCGAGAGCGGGATCGACGTGCCGATCTTGATCGTGTCCTCGATGATCGCCGTTGCGGCGTCGGGGTCGTCACACACGCTGGTGTCGACGGCGAACACGGCACCGCTGCTCTCGTCCGTCGTCGCCTCGGTCGTGTCGGTCTCGTCCGCCATCGCCTCGGTCGTGTCGGTCTCGTCCGCCATCGCCTCGGTCGTGTCGGTCTCGTCCGTCGTCGCCTCGGTCGTGTCGGTCTCGTCCGTCGTCGCCTCGGTGGTTGCGGTTCCGGAATCGCCGGAATCGCTGTCGCTGCCGCATGCGGCGAGCACGAGTGCGCCCGTCGCCGCGAAGACAACCAGTTTCTTGCTTCGAACCATGATCAGGTATCCCCCTTGTGGATGGTGTTCGGTCACGCTGTGTTGCTGCCCGCCCCGCGTCGGAACGGACACAGCAACGTGACCGTACCCGCTGCGGACGGGAAAATGCAGGTCGGCTCGGGAGGCCGACCGTTCGATCAGCCGACGATCATCCGACGTGGTCGCCGGCGTCGGCCGTCGCCTTGGCCGCACGCGACCCGACCGGCGGCTTCGGAATGACCTGGACGATTCGGCTCCGGACGATCCGGAACGTGCCCACCGCGCCGAACGGTGCGAAACGGGCGAACAGGATGAGCAGGACGCCGAAGATGACGCCACCGAGTCCGTCGAGCTTGCCACCATCGCTGATGCCGAGCAGCACGACTCCGGCGGCAACCAGGGCGACGATCGAACCCACGACGACCAGCGCCGCCTTGACGGCGCCGTTGGACACGTTGTCCCGGATGTCATCGGCATGTTGCATGACGTAACGGGCGACCGCTATCACGACCACGACCACGAGCACAACGAGCGAGACCGTGAAGACCGACTCGTAGTCTGCCGGCGCCTCGCCGATGCTGCGGGCGATCTCGTTGACGAATACGTAGAACACGGCGCCCACCATCGGGCCCCAGTTCTGAGCAGCGCCACCGACGACCATCGCGACGAGGAAGGTGATCGCACCGAACAGACCGAACAACGGCACGTCGGCATCGACGAGCCCGAGCTTCAGCCCGAACAGCGTCCCGCCGATTCCGGTGATCGCACCGGAGAGGCCGAACGTGACAGTCTTGATGACCGAGAGGTTCACACCCATCACCTCTGCCGCGAGTTCGTTGTCCCGCGTTGCAACCATCGCTCGCCCGATACGGCTGTGCATCAGTCCGGACACCATCAGCATGATGACCAGCAGGAGCGCGAGCGACAGGTAGATCATCCACTGGTTGAGATCGCCACGGCCATCCAGGCCGGTCGGCAGCTTGATCCCGAAGACATCGAAGACATATTCCGGCGGTGTGTACTTGTCACCCTTGATCCCGGTCGATCCGCCCGTGACGTCTGCAAACTTCTCGTACTTGAGCGTCGAGCGCACGGCCTCGACGAAGACCAGCGTGGTCAAGGCCAGGTAGATGCCCTTGAGCCGCAGCGCAGGCAACCCGACGACGCAGCCGACGACGAAACACAGCGCCGCCGCGACCGGAATGGTCCAGCCCGGATCCCAGATGTTGTCCTCGCCGAAGAACGGCGTCGAGACCCGGCCATCGGTGAGAGCCAACCCGGTGTACGCGCCGATGGCAAAGAATGCCGAGTGGCCGATGGAGAGTTGCCCCGTGTACCCCGTGATCAGGTTCACGCCCATCACGGCGATGGCGATGATGAAGGCGTCGGCGAGTAGACCGAGACCCGAATTCGACCAACCGTCGCCGAAGATCCCGGTGACACCGAGGACCCGCACAAGGAGGTACGCCAGAGGAATGGCGAAGACGAGCGTGCGTCCGAGCCAGTGCAGGCCGCCGAACTGTGGTGTACGGCGCGGTAAGCCGTTCGGCCCGCCGCCAGTCACGACGCCGGTCGCCATCTCGACCTCTCCCTCGTCGAGCGTCACGCTGTCGCCCTCGTGGTGCCCATCGCTCATCAGACTCGCTCCACTTTCTCGGTGCCGAACAGGCCGGCCGGTCGGAACAGCAGCACACTCAACAAGACCACCAACATCACGGGGAACAACATGTCGGACAGGAATTCGACGTAGCCGATCAGGAATGCCTTGAGCAGCCCGATCAGCAGGCCGCCGACGACGGCACCGACCGGTGAGTCGAGCCCACCGAGCACCGCCGCCACCGACGCGAAGAGGAACGGACCGAGCATGAGGGTGCCGGTGAGGCCGGCCGACGGTGCGAGCATGACGGCGGCGAGCGCTCCGATGGCACCGGCGAGGCCCCATCCGAGGATCAAGATGTTGCCGACCCGGATGCCGACGAGGTTCGAGGACTCCTGGTTGTTGGCCACGGCACGCATCGCCAAGCCGATCTTGGTGTAGTTGAACAGCAGGAACAACAGCACCACCACCACGACGAGCACACCGATGATGCCGACGCGCTCCCAACGGATCGCTGCATCCCCGATTCGGAAGAACGAATCGGCATCCGTCGGGAACAGGCTCGGCAGGCTGCGGGCGTCGACGCCCCAGAACATGGCGCTCAACTGGTTGACGGCAAGGAACACGCCGATCAGTGCGACGATCACCGCCCCTGGGTTGCGATCCTCGATCGGTCGGACCACGACTCGTTCGACGAGCGCGGCGATCACGAACCCGATGGCCATCGCAACCAGGATCGCGAGCCACACGGGCCAGCCCGCCAGCGTCATCGTCGAGGCGAAGAACGCACACAACGTGCCGATCTCGCCCTGCGCGAAGTTGAGCTGTCCCGTGGAGCGGAAGATCACGACGAGCGCCAGCGCGAGGAGCGCGTAGATCGACCCCTCGGCCAGGCCGTCGAACATTCGCTGGATGAAGAGTGACATCAGCCGACACCTCCGAGATAGGCCTGCTTGACGGTGTCGTCGTTGAGGAGTTCGTCGCCGGTTCCGGTCGCCACGATGCGACCCGTCTCGAGCACGTAGGCCCGGTCACACAGCTGCAGCGACAGCCCGGCGTTCTGTTCGACCACGAGCAGGGCCATCCCCATCTCGTCACGGAGTTCGCCGAGGATCTTGAACAGGTTCTGCGTGATGATCGGCGCGAGACCCAGGCTCGGCTCGTCGCACAACAGCAGCTTCGGGCGGTTCATCATCGCACGGGCGATCGCGAGCATCTGCTGCTCACCGCCCGACAACGACCCGGCGCGCTGATCCTTGCGCTCGGCGAGTCGCGGAAAGACCTCGTACCACCGATCGACGTCGCCGGCGATCGAACCCTTCACGGTGTAGGCGCCCGCGCGCAGGTTGTCCTCGACCGACAGATCGGTGAACGTGCCGCGACCCTGCGGCACCTGTGAGATCCCGGCACGCAGCACGGCGTCCGGGCGGGCCGATCCGATCTGGTTCCCGGCGAAGACGACATGACCCGTGCGCTGGATCATCCCCGAGACGGAACGCATGGTCGTGGTCTTGCCGGCGCCGTTGGCACCCAGGATCACGACGATCTCACCGTCGGCGACGTGGAAGTCGAGCCCGTGCAGGACTTCGATCTGGCCGTATCCGGCCGACAGGCCGGTGACCTCCAAGAGATGCTCACTCATACGCTCGTCCCCAGGTAGGCCTCGATGACGCGTGGATCGCTCTGCACCTCACGTGGGAGTCCCTCGGCGATCTTGCGACCGAACTCCATCGCGACCACCCGATCCGAGATCGACATGACCATGCCCATGTGGTGCTCGACCAGGAGCACGGTGACGCCGTACTCGTCACGCACCCGCATGATGGTCTCGCCGAGTTCGTCGACCTCGGCGTGGGTGAGACCCGCGGCCGGCTCGTCGAGCAGGATCAGGCGGGGATGGGACGCGAGCGCACGGGCCAATTCCAGCCGCTTGAGCGTGCCGAACGGCAGGCCGACAGCAGGCCGGAACGCAAACTGCGCGAGATCGAGTGACTCGAGGATGTCGAAGGCCTCAGCCGCCAACCGCTGCTCCTCCGCACCGGCGCCGAGCCGCAGCGCCGCACGCACGAACCCGATCTTGCCGTGGCTCGTTGCTCCGGTCATCGTGTTCTGCAACAACGTCATCGTCGGAAACAGCGCGAGGTTCTGGAACGACCGTGCGATGCCACGATCGGCGATGCCGTGCGCCGGAACGTGCAGCAGGTCCTCGCCATCGAACGTCAGTCGGCCGCTGGTCGGCCGATAAATCCTGCTCAACACGTTGAACATGGTCGTCTTGCCCGCACCGTTGGGACCGATGAGGCCGAGGATCTCGCCCTCGTTCATCTCGAATGACAACTCGTCCAGCGCCACGATGCCGCCGAACTGCACGGTGATCGACTCCGCTTCCAGTAGTGCCACGTTGTTGCGCTCCCCCTCGATTACCCCGGTCAACGAATGACCTCGGACGGTAGCAGCGTGTGACCGATAGCACTGCAATCGATGGTCCGCGCCCCGACTCGCGGCACAGCGGGGGAGGTCCCCGCCCGCCCGCGACGCTCCGTTGACCTTCGACATCTAGAGTCGAGGACGTGGCCAGCTCCCGACCCACTCTGCGGCACCCTCGACACGCCCGGCGGCCGCGACGGGCACCGCTGCTCGCGCTCGCGGTGACGGCCTCGGTCCTGTTCGCCTCATGTGGCTCCTCCGACGTGCTCGTCACCACCCAACGCGCCGACCAGATCCGCTCGGCCGATCCGTCCGCTCCTGTCGATCCGCCGACGAGCGACCCCACCGACCCGACGGTCACGACCGAGCCGAGCCGGAACACGCCGCTCGACCCGATCGATCCGGCCGACCCGATGGGAGACCCCGACGATCCGGTGATCGACCCGGCCACGATCGACCGTGACGCGATCAACTTCGGCGAGAACAAGCCCGCCCGGGCGTACGACGACTTCCTGCTCGCCTCGCTCGGCGACATCGACGCCTGGCTGCGCTCCGAATACGAGCCGGCGTTCGGCGCACCGTACGCACCGCTGGAGGGCCAGGTGTTCGCCGGATACCCCGAACGCGCCGACGACCTCCCCGGCTGCGGCGAGCCCGCCACGAGCTACGACGAACTCCAGCAGTTCGTCGCCTTCTACTGTCCGCTGGGCGACTTCATCGTCTACGACGACGGCGAGGCCGGGTTGCTCGCCCAGTTGGCCAACGAATTCGGGGCCGCCACCATCGGTATCGTCCTCGCCCACGAATACGGCCATGCGATCCAGTCCCGCACCGGAGCGCTCCAGCTCAACTTGCCGACCGTGGCCACCGAGCAGCAAGCCGACTGCATCGCCGGCGCGTGGGCGGGGCGTGCGGCCGCAGGGAACGCTCCCGGGGTCCCGTTCGACGACGACGACATCCGGGCGGGAATGATCGCCATGATCCGCGTCCAGGATCCGGTCGGCATCGACCCGAACGAACCCGGCGGACACGGATCCGGGTTCGACCGCGTCGGTGCGTTCCAGGTCGGCTTCCAGGAGGGGCTCGCACGCTGCGCGCGCCTCATCGACGACCCGCTCCCGCTGACGCCGCTCCAGTTCCTCAGCCAGGACGACATCCTCAACGAGGGGAACGCTCCATTCGGGTTCGCGGAGGACGAACTGTTCGGCTTCCTCGTTCCCGATCTGAACCTGCTGTACGACAACGATCGCCAGGGCCGGTTCCCGGACTTCACGCCGCTCACGCTCGAGTCGGTGCAGTCTGCGAGCGAGGTCAACTGCGACTCACCGTTCGGCCTGTTCGAACTCGGTGTCGAGCTGTGTTCGGCCACGAACACCGTGTACCTGAACGAGCCCGTGGCCAGGCAGCTCTACGAGGATCTCGGCGACCTCGCTCCCGGCTACCTCCTCGGCGTCGTCTGGGCCGAACATGCCCAGATCACCAGCAATTCCGAGCTCCGGGGCGAAGCGCGCCAACTCCAGAACGACTGCCTCGTCGGCGCATGGATCCGAACCGTCACCCCCGATCCGTCGACAGGGGCACTCCCCGAACCGCGTGACCCGAATCGTGCTGCATCGATCTCGCCGAACGACCTGACCGAAGCGATCCAGACCGCCATCGTCATCGGCGACCCGACACGCTCCACCGACGTGCTCGGTTCACCGTTCGAGAAGATCGAATCGTTCCGCCGAGGCGCACTCGGCGGCATCGACGCCTGCGGCTGAGCGGCAGGCATCCACGCTGATCTCCACACCGGGTTCCACGCTGGGCCGCCGTTCGAGGTCAGGTCCGGGCAGCCAGCAATTCCGCGAGTACCGCAGCAAGCTCGACCGGCCGATCGCCCTGCACGCTGTGCCCGGCGCCTTCGACGACCCGTACGTCGATGCCGGGCTGACGTGAACGCGCCTCGGTGACATCGTCGTCGTCCACGACGGGCGACGTCGAGCCCCGGATCAACGTCATCGGCACGGTGACCGCCTCGAAGTCGTCCCAGAGCGGCGACATCGTCGTGGCCGTCTGGTCGTCGGCCGGCACTCGATCGGCGGAAACGGGATCGACCGGTTCGTCCCGTGACCGCACGTGGCTGGACCGGTCGTAGCGCCAGTGCCACGAACCGTCCGCGCGCTGCGCAGCGTTGTGGAGGATCCCCCGGCGCAGCGACGCTTCCGAGCGCGTCGGGTTGAACTGGATCGTGCGCTCGAGGAGCTGCTCGAAGCTGGCGAACTGCTGGGGGCCGTCGACGAAGTCCAGCACCGCCTTCGCCTTCTGCTGGTTCACGCCGGGGGTGATGTCGACCATCACGAGCCGGCGGACGAGCTGCGGGTGGCGCACCGCCAACTCCATCGAGGTCAACCCTCCGAGTGACATGCCGACCACCACCCGCGCCTCGGGGGCGTGGTGCGACACCATCACGGCGATGTCATCAGCGAGGTTGTTCGGGGTGTACGCGCCGTCGTCGCGCCACCCCGAATGTCCGTGCCCGGGAAGATCGACCGCAAGCGCAGGGCGCCCGAGCGCCAACACCACCGTGTCCCAGGTGTGTGCGTTCTGGGCGCCGCCATGGACGAACACGACCTCGGCCGGCTCGTCCCCCCAACGCAGCGCACTGACCTCTCGCCCCGGATCCGACGCGAGATCGACCGAGACACGTTCGACCGGCGGGAGCGCGTCGACGTCGAGTTCGAACTCGTCGATGTTCTCGTGGAAGAGACCGAACTCGTCGTAGTCGATCGGCCCAGGATCAGCGGCGTCCATCAGGCGATCGTACGGATCGGCGCTCGACGTCACGAAGCGGGCGCCGCACAGCAGACGTCAGGGCGCGAAGATCGTGGTGGTCGTCGATGTCGTCGATGTCGTCGATGTCGTCGTGGAGGTGGTGGTCGTGGAGGTGGTGGTCGTGGGAGCCGCTGTCGTGGGAGCCGCTGTCGTCGGAGCGGACGTCGTGTTCGGGGCGATGGTCGTGTCGGGGGCCGTCGTGGTCGATTCGGGCACCGTCGTGGTCGATTCGGGCACCGTCGTCGTCGTCTCGTACTCCGGGTCGAGCCAGTTGAACGTCGGCGGTGGCGAGCCGTTCTCCTCCGGCTCCTTGACGCCGTCCCAGACGAAGACCTGGTCGCCCATCGAGAGCAGCCCCTGCAGGTCCTCCGAGATGCTCAGTGGAATCCGGATGCAGCCGTGCGACGCCGGCTGGAGCGGCACGTTCAGTGCGCCGTGGATGGCGATCCCGTAGTTGAAGTAGACGGGGTTCCACATGCTCCCGAGTGCGCTGTCGCGGATGCCCTCGACCTGCCGGTAGTACTCGAACACCCCGCCCGGTGTCGTCGATCGGCCACACTCACCGCGCACGATCGGTTCTTCACCCTCGCGGTTGCCGTACTCACCGGGGCTGATCGTCACCTCCTCACACCACTCCTCGTTCGTGCCGCTCGACATGTGGGTGATCATCACGGGAACGTCGTCGTGGAAGACGGCCAGAACCTGCTCGGGGAGGTACACCTCGGTGTGGTTGGTGGTGGCGTTCGGTCGGCGAGGCTGGATCACGAACGGATCCTGCATCGCATTCCACATCTCAGGAGTGACCTGACCGGACGGGCGATTGCTCTCGACTCCGAGGACCAGCTTCTCATACGCCCACACAGCCTTGATGGTCTCGTCGCCATAGATCCCGTCGGTCGGGCCGGGTACGAATCCGAGGTCGGTCAATCGTTGCTGGACCTCCTGCACGTCGGAGCCCGCAACTCCCTTCGAGAGCGTCCGCTCGAGTACCGATTTGGTGATCGGCGCGGTCGTCTCGACCGTGCCGATCACGTCGGGAATCGAGTCGGGAACGGTCAGCTGCGGGACCTCGAAAGTGGCAACCACGCTGTCATCGGCGGACCCGGCGTCGCCACCACCATTGCCGAGCGCCACGCCGGCGACGATCACGGTCGCCAGCACGGCCACGGCTGCACCGGCCGGGAGCCACTGCGAAACCGGGCGCTTCGAAGAAGGTGGAGGTTGCTCGTTCACGATGTCGATGCACGGTCGATGCACACACCCCGCGATGGGCGCTGCCGTACGGCGGCCAAGTTATCCGCGTGTCGCGGCGCTGTCAGCGCGCGAAACCGCTGTTTCGCGGGGATTTTCCGACTCGCCCCGACGCGCCGGTTCGTCAGTCGCGTCGGACGGGTTCGATCCCGTCCAGATCGCTGCGCAACTCGCGCATTTCGCGCAGAATCGTCCAGATCACTCCCGGTGAACTGAGCGTCGACTCTCCGCGCGTGCGGGGGAAGTAGTCGACGCCGAACTGCAGCATCTCGAAGCCGAGCCGCGTCGAGCGGATCACGAGTTCGGCGTCGATGAACGACCCCTCACTGCGCAACTCGACGTGATCGAACAGCCGCGCCCGACACAGCTTGAACGCGAAGTTGATGTCGCGCGCCTTGACCCCGAACATCGACCGAATGAGCAGGTTGTAGACGAACGTGTAGACGAGCCGCAGGTATCCCTCGCCAGTGCGGTCGAAGCGGTAGGCGCTGACCAGATCGACGTCGTAGTCGCTGAGCAGGCGAACAGCGCGTGGCAGCTCGGCCATGTCGAAGGGCAGGTCGGCGTCGGTGTAGAGGATCAGGTCACCGGTGGCTGACGCGAAGCCGGTCTTGATCGCTCCTCCCAGCTTTCGGTTCTTCTCGTGGTGGACCACGCGAACGTGTGGATCCTCCGCCGCGATCCGGTCGGCGATCTCACCGGTCCGATCGGTTGATGCATCGTCGATGACGATCAGCTCGTAGTCAGCGATGTCGCCGCGAGCCAGGAGCCCGCGCGCTGCTCGATGTCCGGCATCGAGCGCACGCTCGATGTACATCTCCTCGTTCCACATCGGATAGAAGATCGACAATTTCTCGAACCGCTCCGGGGCGACGTCGAGTCCGTTGGTGTGCTCCGTCGCTGTCATCGCTGGTGCAGGGTAGTCGTGCGCCCGGGTGGCGCCTCGGCAGCAGTATCGTGCCGAGCGATGTCGACGAGTTCCCACGATTCCGCCGACACCCTGGCCGAGGGCCAACCGCTCCCACCGCCGAGCCGTCCCTCCCCCGCCGCCGTCGCGTCCGACCCTGCCACCCGGTTCGAGTTCGATGACGACCCTGACCGCGACCACGACCCTGACCGCGACCACGACCGCGACTCTGGCGACGGCGATTCTGGCGACGGCGACGGCGACGGCGACGGCGACGAGGTCACTCAGCCGATCAGGGCGCGGCCGGGCGACCTCACCGCCAGGTGGCGGTTCGTGCTCGCAGCAGCCTGGATCGCCGCCTTCTTCGGGTACGCCGCCGTCTGGCAGGCCAGCGTGCAGATCGGGATCGGGACCTGGTGGGTCGGCCCGCGCGCCCAGCCGACCCACACGCTCATCAGAGTGCTCCCGTCGCTCCTGTGCATCTCGCTCGCGATGTGCGTGATCTACAACGTGCCCCGCGTCGTCCGGTTGAGCGCACTCGGTGTCGGGTTGGCCGTGATCGGAGCCATCCCCGACTTCTCGCGTTCGACCGGCCTCGCCGTGACCGAACTGATCATCGCCGGCCTGCTCGGCATCGTCACGCTGGCCGCCCGGACGGGTCGCTACCGGCTGACACCCGCCCACCCCGCCGGCATCGCCGGGCCTGATGGGAACACGGAGTTCGACGACGCCTCGAGCGAGGCGGCCGACGTTGCGCGCTCGTCGCCTCGCACCGACGATCCGTGAGGGTGCAGCGATCGGTCCGTTATCGTCGCAGCCGTGTCCGACGCCTCGAACGATCCTGACAACCCGACAACGGCCAGCGCGTCGGCGGCCGGCGGACCCAATCGCACCACCGCATCCAATGCGAAGGTCCTGATGCAGCTCCCGAAAGGCGAGCGCGTCGGCATCGCATTCTCCGGCGGCCTCGACACGTCTGCCGCCGTGGCATGGATGCGCGAGCGCGGCGCGATTCCGTACACGTACACCGCCGACATCGGCCAGTACGACGAGCCTGAGCTGGACACGGTCCCCGATCGCGCCAAGGTCTACGGCGCCGAGGAGGCACGACTGGTCGACTGTCGCGACGAACTCGTCCACGAGGGCCTCATCGCACTGCAGTGCGGGGCGTTTCACATCCGAACGGCAGGTCGCACCTACTTCAACACCACGCCGTTGGGGCGCGCGGTCACCGGCACGCTGCTGGTGCGGGCGATGCAGGACGACGGCGTCGACATCTGGGGCGACGGCTCGACCTACAAGGGCAACGACATCGAGCGCTTCTACCGCTATGGGCTGCTCGTCAACCCGGCGCTGCGGATCTACAAGCCGTGGCTCGACCCCGACTTCGTCGACGAACTCGGCGGCCGCCAGGGCATGAGCGAATTCCTGGTGGAGCGCAACCTCCCGTACCGCGACCCGACCGAGAAGGCCTACTCGACCGACGCCAACATCTGGGGAGCAACCCACGAGGCGAAGGCGCTGGAGGAGCTCGATGCGTCGATGGAGATCGTCACGCCGATCATGGGTGTTGCGCACTGGGACGACTCCGTCGAGATCGCCGCCGAGGACATCACGATCGGCTTCGAGGAGGGGTGGCCCACGACGATCAACGGGTCGACCTTCGCATCGGCGGTCGACCTCGTGATGGAGGCGAACTCGATCGGCGGTCGCCACGGCCTCGGCATGAGCGACCAGATCGAGAATCGGATCATCGAGGCCAAGTCGCGTGGCATCTACGAGGGGCCGGGCATGGCGCTGCTGCAGATTGCCTACGAGCGCCTGCTGACGGCGATCCACAACGAGAACACGCTCGAGAACTACACGACGATGGGCCGCCGACTCGGCCGCCTCCTCTACGAGGGTCGCTGGTTCGACCCCCAGTGCCTGATGCTCCGCGAGCCGCTACTGCGGTGGGTCGGCGCCGCGGTCACCGGCGACGTCACCGTCCGTCTCCGCCGCGGCGACGACTACTCGATCCTGAACACGACCGGTGACAACTTCACCTACGAACCGGATCGTCTGTCGATGGAGCGCGTCGAGGACGCGGCGTTCGGACCGCTCGACCGGATCGGTCAGCTCACGATGCGCAACCTCGACATCACCGACACTCGCGCCAAGCTCGACGTGTACAAGCGCGTGGGCACGCTCGGGGCGGGCGACATCACCCCGGCGCTCGACCGCGCCGACTGACGCGGTCGGCCCGCTCCGTGGCCCGGGCACCGCGCTCGATGACGAACGTGCTCGTCGACGGCACAACCCAGCCGAAAGCGTCAGACACCCATGAGCATCATGCGACGCTGCCCGCGATCCCTCTGCGCCGTGATGATCGCCGGCCCATGTGGTCTCGCTGCCTGCGGTTCGGACGAGCCGGGGACACAACTTCCACCTCCCCTCGGCACCGGGAACGTCGGCGGCCCGGTGGTCGCTCCGAAGCCGCATCCGATCGACGACATCGCCATCGCCGAGTCGTACCCGGAGCAGCTGATGGTGCGCTTCACGAACGGCGACCCGAACTGCACGGCGGCAGATGCGACGGCGACCGCCACCGGTTCGACCGTGATCGTCACACTCGAGGTCGGGATCACCGAGGATGCCCTGAGTCGCTCCTGCCTGGCGGGTGACGACTTCGAACAGACCGTCTCGATCGCGCTCGACGTAGGTCTCGACGGCCGAGAGGTCATCGCTGCCGACACTTGATCGGCGCGCTGACGAACGAAACCGGTACGCATCTTGCTGGTGCGCGCCGTTCGGGGTCAGGCGATGTCGCGGTCGGCGCGGTCGTGGGCTGCGCGGTGAGGGATGTTCGGGTCGACGAAGGTGACCCAGCGGGGGTCGAGCCGCTCCCCCAGCGGATGCTCGTAGATGCCGGCGATCGGCGGAGGGGGGCCGCCCGGTGGAATCGGACGAGCCCCGGACGCTCGGATCGGTCGTCCGCGGGAATCGGTGAACACCATGCTGTCGGGATCGTCCGCGTTGCCGGAGATCTCGAGTTTGTGCGTGTGGTGCATTCGGTGGTGCCGTGAACACAACGTGATCAGATTCCACGTGTCGGTCGGGCCGAGCAGCGACCAGTGCACGATGTGATGCAGATCGAGCCCACGGGTGGCGGTGCAACCCGGGATCTGGCAGCAATGGCCGTCGCGATGCAGCACCGTGCGGCGGGTCCGGTCGGGGATCGTGCGTTGCGACCGCCCCACCGACACGGGACGACCCTGCTCGACCACCACCGGATCGATCCAGCCGTCGCACGTGAGGAATCGAGCGATCGGTTCGGGGATCTCGACGCCGCGATCGGTGGCGAGGCGCCCGTCGCGCTCGAGGTACAGGTTGACCCGGTGGCGACTGCGGCGGGCCGGCGACGTGATCGTGCCGAGCGAGCGCTCGGCGAGCTCGATGAACCCGTCGACGTCGGTGACCACAGGGAAGGAGTTGCCGTCGACCGCCTCGTTGCGGCGACGGGCGAAGAGGGCGTCACGTACTTCGTCGAGCGCCGTCGTGAACAGCTCGCCGAGGTCGGCGTCGAGGTCGGCGTGCAGGAACCAGCGTCCGCCGGGACCGAACCCGTACGTGACGCGGTTGTCGTCGGCCGGTGGTGCAGCCGCCTCGGGTCCCGCTGCGGACGGGTCCTCTGACGGCGCCGCGACGACGGCGCCGTGATCACTCGATTCACTCGGCTGATCCGACGCAGGGGCAGCGGCTTGGATCGGGTGCCAGGCCCAGTGGGTCTCGGCGACCATCCGCCGGGTCTGCGAGACCGTGAGCCGTTTGGCCAGCGAGACCGCCTGCTCGTCGGCCCATGCCGGCACCTTCCGCACGATCGGCATCAGCTGGTCGAGCGACATCTCGCCGCAGCGGACCGTCTCGATCGCCGCAGGGAGTTCGTCGGCCCGTTCGGCCGCAGCGATCACGTTGGACGCCAACGACGGCCCGATTCCACACCGCCAGGCGAGGTACTGATTGGCGGTCCAGACACCGTCGCCCTGCCACGCCTCCGGGTGCGCCAGGAGCCAGATGGTCAGGTCGATCAGGCGGCCGTGCTGGGCATTCAGGTGTCCGGCTACGTCGTCGAGCAGCGACTCGAACGAGTCACCGTTGATCACTTCGACCGGACCGTTCGGCGATACACCCCCTTCATCTGATGACATACGGATACCGTACACATGTTCGCCTTCTGCGTCAACATGGAGGCGATGACAAATGGAGATGGACACCACTCCTCCGATCTCCCTCAGCGATCGAACGATCAGCTCAGGCCGAGTCAGGTCCGCATGGACTCGGTGTGACCGTCGACGGGGATGGCCTGACCGGTGATCTTGGAGGCTGCAGGCGAGGCGAGGAAGGCGATCGTCTGAGCGATGTCGGTGGCATCGACGAAGGTCCGCAACGACACCTGACGTTCGAAGCCATCGCGGATCTCGCCGACCGACCGACCGGTCGCCTCCGCTTCGAGGTCGATCACGTGATCCATCCGCGGGCCCGCCACCGAGCCGGGGCACACGGCGTTCACACGGATGCCGAACTCGCCGAGCTCCATGGCCATCGTCTTGGTCAGCCCGATCACCGCCCACTTCGCGGCGGCGTACGGCGACCGGTACGGGAAGCCGAACAGGCCGGCCGTCGACGCGATGTTGACGATGACGCCGTCCCCCTGCCGCTTCATCACGGGAATCGCGTGACGTGACGTGCGGAACATCGAGGTGACGTCGACATCGAGCGTCCGGGTGACCTCATCGGGGTCGAGATCCTCGAGCACGCCACCGGGACCGGCGATGCCGGCGTTGTTGACCAACACGTCGATGCCCCCGAGCGTCTCGATCGACTCGGACATGAACCGGTCGACGGACGCGGTGTCGGCCACGTCGGCAACCGCCGCTGCGATCCCAGCTACTCGACCCACGTCGTCGACCGCGGATGCGTCGACATCGCAGACCGCGACTCGAGCGCCTGCCGCCGCGAAGTGCTCCGCCGTCGCCCGTCCGATACCTGCGCCACCGGCGGTGATCACGACACGGAGCGACACCACATCAGCCTCGATCGGCGATGGCCGCCACGATGTTCGCAACCAGCGCCGCTCGCTCCGGCATGGTCGCCACGACGACGTGTTCGGTGTCGGCGTGCGCTCCCCCGCCGACGGCGCCGAGGCCGTCGAGGGTCGGGACGCCGATCGCCGCGGTGAAGTTGCCGTCGCTCCCTCCGCCGACGGCGAAGCCGGCGATGCCCGGGGCCACCTGTTCGGCGAGCGGGAACAGCGTCGCGGACGCCGACTCGGCCATCGGTGGCCGATTGATGCTGCCGAGCACGGTGATCGTGGCCGCGGCGTCGAACGCTGTGAGGCCTCTCATCTCCGCCTCCACCCGGTCCTTCTCGTCGGCCGACTCGACGCGCACGTCGACCCTGATCCTCGCTTCGGCGGGGACGACGTTGTCAGCGGTGCCAGCCGTGGCGACCGTCGGCGTGACCGTCGTGCCGACCTCGGGCCGGCCCATCTGGTTGATCGCGAGTACCTGATGTGCCGTTTCGACGAGCGCGTTCACACCGTTCTCCGGCTCGAGCCCGGCGTGGGCGGCGCGACCACCGACCACGACCTCGAAGGTGCCGCAGCCCTTCCGCCCCGTTTTCAGGGCACCACCATCGGCCGACGGCTCGAGCACCAGCACGTTGCCGCAGGCGAGCGCCCGCTCTTCGATCAGTTCGCGCGAGTGGATCGAACCGACCTCCTCGTCGGCGCTGAACAGCAACTCGACACCGGAGTGGTCGGCGAGGCGGCTCAGCCCGTGGAGGGCCTGGACGATGCCGCCGAGCATGTCGAACACGCCGGGGCCGGTGGCGATGCCGTCGGTGACATCGAACGGTCGTCGCTCGAGTGTGCCGAGCGGAAAGACGGTGTCGTGATGCCCGAGGATCAACACCTGCGGGGTGCCCCCACCCTTCCAGTGGACGTGGGGACCTGCGGCACTCGGGACCAACTCGCACGACCCGCCGAGGTGCCGCTCGATCATCGCCGCGAGCGCAGCTGCCGACTCGTGCAGCGAGTCGAGGTCGAGCGACGGCGACTCGATCTCGACGAGCGTTGCGAGGTCAGCGAGCATCGCATCGAGGTCGAACACGTCAGAAGAGATCAGCTCGGGCACCGGCTCAGGCTACGTCTGTGCGACGAGCGCATGCGATGCTCGCACCATGCAACAACGTCTGTGGGCCGGAATCATCACCGTTGCGCTCGTCGCCGCGTCATGTTCGGGGAGCGACGACTCGTCGACGGACGAGACAGCATCCACGACACCGCCGTCGGTGACCGACCCGATCGACAGCGCCGCCCAGGAGTCGGACGACTCGGCACCGCCGACCGACGAAGCACCGCCGGACGATTCCGAGGGCAGCGTGGTCGCGATCGACGAACCGATCGACGCCGAGGTCCGGGCCGGCGTCGAACAGATCATGATCCTCGACGCAACGCCGGGCGCTGAGTTCGTGCTCGTCCCCGACGACGACTTCGACGCGACGTTCGCGGCCGGAGTCGTCGACGACTACGGCTCACTCGTCGTCCGGGGCCTCGACGCCGACGTCGACTATCGGGTCGGCGACGGTTCCGTCGTGGGCGTCTCGATCGACGTGCTCGGTCGGGACGAACATCCCGACGCGGCGTTCTTCGCCGAGCAACGGCTCGAGCTGAACCGGGAGGGCAACACGGGCTTCGACTACATCGAGACCCGCGATGGCACCACCCTCGGCGCCTACATCGTGCTGCCCGGCCCGGTCGAGGACGGGCCGTACCCCACCGTCGTCGAGTACTCCGGCTATTCGCCGAGCAACCCCGAGCAGGGCGCCGGCTTCGCCACGCTGTTCCAGTCACTCGGCTACGCCTACGTCGGCGTCAACATCCGCGGCACCGGTTGCAGCGGTGGTTCGTTCCGGTTCTTCGAGTACACGCAGTCGACCGACGGCTACGACGTGGTCGAAGCCGTCGCCGCTCAACCGTGGGTGGCCGGCAACGCCGTCGGCATGGTCGGCATCTCCTATCCGGGGATCAGCCAGCTCTTCGTGGCGCAGACCCAACCGCCGAGCCTCGACGCGATCACCCCGCTGTCGGTGAACGACGACACCTATCAGGGCACGCTGTACCCCGGCGGCATCCTGAACACCGGCTTCGCGGCCAACTGGGGAGCGGAGCGCTTCGACTCGGCGAAGCCGTCGATCGACCCCGACGGCGACCCGACCGACGCCGGTCAGGGCTGGACTGTCGACCAGATCGCAACGGGCGACGAGGAGTGCGCCGCCAATCAGGGCGTGCGGCTCCAGAATCCGGACACGAGCGACGAGATCAGGACCAACGAGTTCTACGTCCCCTCGGTCGGTGACGACATCTCACCGCGCCTGTTCGTCGACAAGATCGAGGTCCCGACGTTCCTCGCCGGAGCGTGGCAGGACGAGCAGACGGGCGGCCGCTTCCCGACGATGCTGGATCGGTTCACCGGGACCGACCACTTCTACGCCACGATGGTCAACGGCTTGCACACCGAGTCGATCAGCCCCGCGGTGCTCCCGCGGATGCTCGAGTTCCTCGACCTGTACGTGGCCAAGCGAACACCCGACCTCGCCCCGGCACGTGCGGTCGCACCGATCCTCGCAGCGGGCATCTGGGGCACCGACGAGGTCGGCGAGATCCCCGACCGTTTCGCCGGCATGGAGTACGCCGACGCCCTCGCCGCGTTCGAAGCCGAGCCGCCGATCGAGATCCTGTTCGAACAGGGTGCAGCCGACGGCACCACGCCGCTCGCCCCGCTCGCGCGGTTCAGCGAACGCTTCGACGCCTGGCCGATCCCCTCGACCGAACCGACGGTCTGGCACCTCGACACCGACACGCTGACGCCGGAGCCGGTGGCCGACGATTCCTCGGTCGAGTACCGGGCGTCGCCCGACAACGCACCCGCCACCTACTGGACTGGCAACTCGTCCGATCTGTGGCGGACCGACGTCGTGTGGGACTGGCAGGAGCCGGCCGCCGGATCCTTCGCCGACTTCCGCTCCGCACCGCTGACCGAGACCGTCACGATGGCGGGTTCGGGGTCGGCCGACCTCTGGGTTGCGAGCAACACCGGCGACACCGATCTGGAGGTCACGCTCTCCGAACTCCGTCCCGACGGCACCGAGGTCCTCGTCCAGTCGGGCTGGTTGCGCGCCAGCCACCGTGCGCTCGACGAGGTGGCCTCGACCGTCCTGCGACCGGTCCACACCCACCTCGAAGCCGACGCTGCGCCGCTCACGACCGGTAGCGGCGACGACACGGGCCCGCTCTTCGAGTTGGCACGGGTGGAGATCTTCCCGTTCGCGCACGTTTTCCGTGCCGGCTCGCAGATCCGACTCATGATCGACGCGCCGGGCGGGAACCGTGCGGTGTGGGAGTTCGACACGATCTCGGACGGTGAGCAGGTCCAGATCGGGTTCGGTCCGTCGTGGCCGTCGCAGATCGTGCTCCCGGTGATCCCGGGGATCGAGCCACCCGCCCAGTCCCCCGCGTGCGGCTCCCTGCGCGGCCAGCCCTGCCGCCCCGTTACGTAACGGGTTACGTAACGGGTCTGACCCATCACGTCACGCGTGACGTAACGGGTCAGACCCGTGATGTAACGCGTTGACGGGGAAGTGCGAGCACCACCCACGGCATGGACGCATCTGGTTGACTCATGCCATGAACTCGGGGGATCACCGGCGCGAAATGGCGGAGTTCCTCCGCGCGCGGCGCGAGTCGATCCGGCCCGAGCAGGTCGGGTTGCCCGCCGGCCGTGGACGACGAACGCCCGGCCTGCGCCGAGAGGAGGTGGCGCTGCTCGCCGGTGTGTCGGTCACGTGGTACACGTGGCTGGAGCAGGGTCGGCGCATCAACGCGTCCGACGACGTGCTGCTGTCGATCGGCCGCGCGTTGCGACTCGACGAGGCCGGTCAGGCCCACCTCCTCGCGCTGACCGACCCGGGCACGACGTCGGTCGAGGCACCAACCGAGGCCCCGAGCGCACTGGTGCGTCTGCTCGACGCGCTGATGCCCGCCCCGGCATACGTGCTGGGACCGCACTGGGAGTTCGTCGCCTGGAACGACGCCCAGGAGCGGCTGTATCCCCGGCTCGCGGAGCTCCAGGCACCACGGCGCAACCTGCTCTGGGTGCTCTTCGCCGACCCGTCGACCCGCGACCTGATCATCGACTGGGACATCCACGCGCGCCAGGCCCTGGCCGAGTTCCGCTCGGCAACGTCGACGCTTCGACACGATGCGTCGATGGTCGAGCTCGTCGATCTCCTCACCGACGAGAGCGAGGCCTTCGCGGCATGGTGGCCGGAGCACGACGTGTCGGGCTTCGAGACGCGGCTGCGCCGTTTCGCGCACCCGTCGGCAGGTGAGCTGACGTTCGAGTATCAGCAGTTGACACCGGCCGAATGGCCCTCGCTGCGCGTCGTGGCCCAACTCGGCGTTCCCGGCGACGACTCGGCGGAACGGCTCGCCGTGCGCCACTACCTCGTCTGATCCGTCAGGGCCACGCGATGTCGAGCTCGGCCCGCTGCGGCGGATCCGCGCCTCGCCGGGTGACGACGACACCGGCAGCCGCGTGGCCGACACGCACCGCCGAGACCAATTGCTCCGCTGTCAGACCGTCACGTGCGACCCCGGCTGCATGCAACCACGCGATCAGGCCGGCGCCGAACGTGTCGCCGGCGCCGATGGTGTCGACGATCGACCCAGGTGCCGGCGGCACCTCGACCACCGCACGCCCGTCGGCCGTGAGGATGGTCGTGTGCGACGAGCCAGCGGTCACGATGACCGCGCTCGGTCCCTGGTCGAGCAGCGCCGACGCGGCGGCTTCGACGTCGAGCGCCGGCGTCAGGTACTCGAGGTCTTCGTCGGAGACCTTCACGACGTCGGCTCGAGCCGCGACGCGGCCGACTCGTTCGACGTAGGCCTGTCGGTCGGGGATCACCGCCTCCCTGCAGTTGACGTCGACCACGACCACTGTCCGGTCGTCGAGTGTGTCGAGTGCCGTCATCACCGAATCCGCCATCGGCTGGAGCACGAGGCCAAGGCCGCCGGTGAAGAAGATGTCGTTCGGTCCGAGCGTCGACGCAGCCGCTCCGACCGCCTGCGACGGGACCTGCGGTGCTGCAGTGCCGTCGAAGTAGAAGCGGTACGAGGCTGCCCCGTCGTCGTCGATCTCGGCGGCTGCCAGCGTGGTGGGCGCTGATGTCGACACCGCGTAGTGCGTCCGGACGCCGTCCGCGTCGAGTTGGGCGCGCAGCAGACCCCCGAAGCGGTCGACCGACAGCCCGCCGACGAACTCCACGTCGGCGCCGAGCCTCGCCGCCGCTCGTGCGGTGTTGTACGGCGCCCCGCCGAGCACCGCCTCGACGGCACCGCTGGGCGCGATCAAGAGATCCACGAGCGCTTCACCGACGACAACGATCACGCCGTGATTCGTAGCACGCGACATGACCGATGTCAGGGTCTGCCGTCGCGCGACCTGCCATCCGCGTCAGGAACCGTGGTTCGGGCAGGCACCGCCGTCGTGCTGGTCGTCGTCGTGCTGGTCGCAGTGGTCGTGCTCGTCGGCCGGCTCGGCGGGGCGGTCGTGGTCGGTCGAACCGGTGCCGTGGTCGCAGGCCGCGTCGGGGCCCGCGTCGAGTCGGGCGGCCGGGTCACGTCGGGCGTCGTCCGCTGCGGCACGGTCATGCGCAATGGATCTGTCGGTCGCGGCGCGATCTCACCGTCGACGGCACCGCCGGGTCGGGCATCGCCGCCTGTGTCGGTCGCCGGGTCGCTCGCCCCCGCGTCCGCCCCGACGTCGTCGGTGGCGACGTCATCGGTAGCGACGTCGTCGGTGGCGCCCGGACGAGCGATCACCGTCGTTCGAGTCGGGCCGTCGCCACCGTCGACCGAACCGCTCGAGCCGGTCGCACCCGTTTCGTCGAGGTCAACCGACGTGTCCGAGCTGTCGTCGGCGACGACTGCTCCGTCGACGATGGTGTACGACCCGGGGCCGAAGCGCGTGCCGTCGATCTCCACGAATCCGATCACGTCGAGCCGGGTGCCGTCGGGCAGTTCGACCCCTGCCTCGCCGACGATCGAATCGCCGTCGGGGAGCTCCACCACCACGCGATCTGCTGCAGCGATCGCGAGTGCGTCGTCCTGGCCCACCACGAGGATGACCGCCAACGCGCCGAGCGCGACGACGATCACGACCGCTGCCACCGAGAGGAAGGACATCGCACGGGTGCGTCGCCGGATCGCTGCCTCGGTCGCAACCGGTCCGACCGCGAACGGAGCAACACCGTGATCGTCAGCCTCCACCGCCGCCATGACGCGGGCCTCGATGGCCGCGAACCGATCGGCCGCGATGACCACCGGCGTCGCAGCGGCGGCGGCGAGTACCTGCTCCACCGGGTCGTGCCCTGCGCTCGATCCGACAGGCTGGTCGTGTGGCCGTTGGTCGTTCATCGCTCCGCTCCTTCTTCGGCGTCCACACCGAGCGCAGCGCGCAGCGCGGTCATCGCCCGGTGAGTTCGGACCGCAACGGCGCCTGTCGAGATCCCGAGCGCTGCGGCGATCTCGGCGGGTTCGAACTCGGCGAACCAGCGCAGGGTGATGACCTCCTGGTGACCCGCGGCGAGCGTCGTCACCGCCGCCCGGAGGTCGTCGACCGGGATGCCATCGACTTCGGCCTCGACCGACGATTCGGGGTGGTCGACGGTGCTGGACGCCTCAGCGCCGCGGCCATGGCGTTCTTCGCGCCGCGAACGACGACTCGACGCGCGCTGGACATCGATCAGTTCGTTCATGGCGATCCGAAAGATCCAGGGACGAAATCCGACACCGCGCTCGGCCACATCACCGAGTGACCGCCATGCTCGCTCGAACGCGGCAGCGGTGACGTCGTCCGCAAGGGCGGGCGAGCCGGTTCGGCGCTGAACGGATCTGACGATGTCGGGTCCATGTCGCCGGAAGAGTTGGGCGAACGCGTCGTGATCCCCGGCGCATGCGGCGGCGACCAGGCTGTCGTCGTCCTGGTCGCCACCGCTCCCTCCGTTCCTGCTCCGCCGACGCACGTGTCAGTTCGTCCGATCTCCGTCCCGGGTCGAGACCGAGTCGGGCCGTTCGTGGACGGGAACATCCGGACGGGTGTCGACGGGTCGGGAATCGACCGGACGGGAATCCACCGGACGGGAATCCACCGGACGGGTGTCGACCGGACGGGAATCCACCGGACGGGAATCCACCGGACGGGAATCCACCGGACGGGAATCCACCGGACGGGAATCCACCGGACGGGTATCCACCGGACGGGTCTCGACGGGACGGGTGTCGACGGGATCCACATCGACAGCGGCCGGATCGGCGTCGGGGAAGGCGACGCCGTCGGCACGCGACCGGGCCACGATCTCACCAGCACCATCGGTGGCGATCACTGCATAGACCGCACGGGAGGACGACGAAGGCACCTGGTCACCGTAGGAGGTCGGGAACGGAACGCGGAACGAAGCGACCTGCTCACGAGCGGCTCCGTCGACCGAACGCCACAGCGTCACGACACGTGCTGGACCGTCGGGAAGGCTCCACTCGCAACGGGCGGTCACGGTCCCTGTCGCCTCGCATCTCAACCGCAGCACCTCGACGGCTGGGGTGTCGCCCTTCGGCACCCCAGCGATCACCGGCCGGCTCGCGCCGACGAGACGGCCCGCCGAGTCGACCGCGCGTACGGCGTACAGGTAGCGCACGCCACGACGCACCGGGGTGTCGACATGGGTGTTGTCGGTCGGGTCGTCGGTGCGGTACACGGTCACCCGACCCATGCCGGAGCCGAGTGCGACTCGGATCAGGCGGATGCCGGCTGCGCCGTCGGGGACCGACCAGCGACAGCCGATCGCTGCGACATCACCATCCCGGGCCGAACAGTTCAGTCGCATCGCCTCGACACGGTGCTCCGACCGCTCCACGGCGATGTCCGCGGTGGATCCGATGTCGTCGGCCGCGACCGGTGTCGCAGCGAGGGTTCCGAAAGCGGCGGCTGCGACGACCGCCGAGCCGAGCAACCGCCCTGGTCGGTGACGACGTCCGACGTGTGGCGGTGGAGGGTGGGATCCGGATGAATCGTGCTCGATCATGTCTGTGCTCCTCGCCAACCGGTGCCGATCACCGGTCTCAACCACAACAACGACACGACCCTCGGATCGATTACCCCTCGGATAGGTTTTCCTTCGACGAGGTGATCGCACAGCAGCCCCGGAGGAACCGATGGACACCAACGAACTGAGCACCGGTCAACCCAAGAAGATCGGCGGATTCGCGACCCGGATGGGGCTCCTCATCGGCACGAACATCGCCGTGATCGCCCTCTTCACGATCGTCGCATCGGTCTTCGGTGTCGATCAACAGAGCCTGATCGGACTGACGGTCTTCTCGGCGTTGTTCGGCTTCGGCGGCTCGTTCGTCTCGCTCGCCCTGTCGAAGACGATCGCCAAACGCTCGACCGGCGCGGTGGTCATCGAGACCCCGAGGAACGCCTCCGAGCAATGGCTCGTCGACACCGTGGCGAGGCTCGCCCGCGATGCGGGAATCGACATGCCCGAGGTGGCGGTGTTCAACTCGCCCGTCCCGAATGCCTTCGCCACCGGGGCGAAACGGAATGACGCGTTGGTCGCGGTCAGCGTCGGGCTGCTCCAGCAGATGCAGCCGGCCGAGGTCGAGGCGGTGCTCGCCCACGAGGTCGCACACGTCGCCAACGGCGACATGGTGACGCTCACGTTGATCCAAGGCGTGGTCAACACCTTCGTCATCCTCATCTCGCGGATCCTCGCAAACGTGATCGTGAGCGTGATCACGCGAGACCGGGGTGGCGCCGCCATCTACTTCGTCGTGGTGATGGTGCTCCAGATCGTGCTCGGGTTCTTCGCGACCATGATCGTGATGTGGTTCAGCCGCGGCCGCGAGTTCCGCGCCGACGCCGGCTCGGGCGCGTTGACCAGTCGGGCGCAGATGGTGTCGGCACTCCAAGCGCTCCAGCGGCAGCACACCGAGGACGTGCTCCCCGACGAGGTGGCTGCATTCGGCATCCGTTCGAGCAAGGCATCCGGTGTTCGCAAGCTGTTCTCGTCACATCCGCCGCTCGAGGAACGCATCGCCGCACTGCAGGTGTGATCCGACTCAGGGGGCCACGAGCGCGGCGCCGACGATGCCGGCGTTGTTCGCCATCGAGGCCACGGCGATCTCGGTGTTGATCGAGATCAGGTCGAGCCACTTCTTCGGCGACTTGCTCGCGCCACCGCCGACGACGAAGAGGTCGGGGCTGAACAGGGCTTCGACATGGCGGAGATAGCGCTCGACACGCTCGGCCCACTCCGACCACGAGAGGTCGTAGCGCTTGCGAGCGCTCGCAGCGGCCCGCTTCTCCGCGTCCTCGCCGTCGAGTTCGAGGTGACCGAGTTCGGTGTTCGGGACCAGCACGCCGTCGATGAACAAACCCGAACCGATACCGGTCCCGAACGTGAGCATCATCACGACGCCCCGACGACCCGCGGCGACGCCGTAACGGACCTCGGCGAGGCCGGCTGCGTCGGCGTCGTTGATCATGTGGACGCCGACTCCGAGAGCGTCGGTGAAGATCTTGTCGGCATCGACGTCGAGCCATGAGGCGTCGATGTTCGCCGCCGATCCGACCGTGCCGCCACGAACAACCGCCGGAAACGCACAGCCCACGCTGCCGTCCCATTCGTGATGGCGGACGAGCTCGACGACGACATCGGCCATCGCCTCGGGCGTCGCCGGCTGCGGCGTGTCGATCCGGTACCGCGCCGTGACCAGCTCACCGGTCGCGAGATCGACGACTGCGGCCTTCATCCCGCTGCCACCGATGTCGATGCCGAAGGCCCGGCCGCTGCTCGAAGTCGTCACGGGCGTCAACGTAGCGGTCGCGACGATCCGTCCCAGCGGTTCGCGGCCACCGGGGCCTCAGCAGGTCAGCATGCCGACGAAAAGTCGCATCGCACGGCGGACTCGTACGGCGACTCGAGTCGGCCCGCCGTTGCGACGAGGCTGCGCGAATGCTCGGAGGTGTTCCCCGCGGCATCGGTGGCGTGCATCGTGACGCGCTGCCCCGGCCTGACGACGAACGGGTCGACACGGGACGAGCGGAACACGATCGAGACCCGGCCTGCTCCGTCGGCACGACCGTCGGCCACCCACGTCTTGCCACGTCCGAACGCCGCGTCGCACTGCGAACACGTGACGGTCGGCGTGACGAACACCTCGACGTCGCAGTTCGCGCAGGTGCGTCCGACGAGACGATCGGACGACACCGCCTCGATCACCGGGTACCCGATGCCGCCCTGCACGGTCATGCCAGGTGCCGAGCTCGGCCCGGTCACGTTGCCGGGCTCGATCAGGTCGATCCCGAGGCCGCCGTCGATGGCGTAGATCGAGTTGCGCGAGAGCCGGTTGCCGTACACCGGGAACGAGCCGTTGAAGGAATCATCGGGATTCCCCGCGCGCATGTGCACGCCCCGCGGCATGTGGGCGATCGTGTTGCGCTCGATCACGTTCCGGTTGGCCGCAACTTCGATCAGCACGCCGTAGCGCGTCGAGCCGGCCGACGCCGGGCGGGCTCCACTGGCGAGGACGCCGATTCGGTTCCCCCGGAGCAGGTTCTGGTTTGCGCCCTTCCACAGGATCACGTTCGTCTCCGACCCGACGATCACGTTGTCGATCGCCGAGTTGAACGCGATGTCGTCCGGGCACGTGGCATCGACGGGTCGGCACCCCTCGTTGCCCTCGAAGTTGATGCCGAACTCGTCATTCTGGGTGGCGAACGTGCCGGCACTGCCGTCGGCGGTCGTGCCGATCAGGTTGCCGATGAACTGGTTGCCGGTGGTTCGGTTCGTCGAGCTTGCGTCGTGGGAGATCTCGATGCCCGAGCCGCCGCTCACCGGATGGCCGTTGCCGGAGATGACGTTGCCCTCGCGGGCGCCGTGCCCACCAATGATGTTCCGGCTCGCACCAACGTTGATGTCGACGCCGTGGCTCCGATTGGCCAGCCGGTTCACGCCGTCGGGTGCGAGACCGATCACGTTGTTGCGCACGACGTTGTCGTTCGTCCCGGAGTTGTAGATCGCCACGCCCTTGCCGGCGTTGCCCGAAATCAGGTTGCGGTCGGCGAGCGCCGGGGTCCCGATGACGTTGCGCGAGGCGCCACTCGACATTTCCACGCCGTTGGACGAGTTCGACGAGTTGTTCACGAACGTGGCCGATGCATTGGTGCCGAGGAAGTTGCCGACGACGACGTTGTCGGTCGACGACCCACCGACGAGCCGCACCTGCAACCGGAAGTTGTAGATCGCCACACCCTTCACGATGTTGTCCGGCGACCGCAGTTCGAGCCCGTCGGGGGCGGTGTCACCGGTGCTCCGGCCCTCGATCTGGATCTTGATGACCGCGTTGGTCCCGTGGGCCGCCGTGTTCTCCCTGGCGCCCGGCTGGCTGTATCCATCGATGGTCACGCCGGCGATGTCGGTGATCCACTCGAGACCGTCACCGCCGGGCCGGATCGTGTGCGGGCCCGAATCCGGACCACCGGGAATGTTGAACTCGATCGTGTCGTGTCCGCTCGATGCATTCGCTTCGTCGATCGCCGCGCGCAGCGTGCACGACCTCCCGGATCCGGCCGTGGCGTCACAGATGCCATCGCCCGGATCGACGTCGGCACCGTCGGCGACGGAGTCGACCGTGAAGATCCCAGCGGCGACTGCAACGTCAACGTCGGACACCAACGACACCCCCGACGCAGTGATCAGTGACGCGGCAGCACCGAATCCAATCGCTCGGACGGCGCGAACCGGCAGCGAAGCGACCCGCCGATCCCGTCCCATCGCAGCAATCTACCTCGGGCGATCAGACCGCGAGCTTGCGCGCCTCCGACCAGGTCATGCCGCGCTCGACGTTCGGTTCTCGTGGGAGCCCGAGCACGTGCTCGGCGACGATGTTGCGTTGCACGGCGAACGTGCCGCCGCCGAGGGTCAGTGCCGGATGGAACAGGTACCCGAAGTGCCAGATCGGGTCGACGTCGGGGAATTGATCGTCGACGAAGTTGTTCTCGGTCGGGCCACCCCGCATCGCAGACGGCACCTCGCCGGCCGGCCCCGAGCCGTTGAGCATGCCGTTCGCTCCGGCGAGGTCCTTGGCGAGCGAGAGCACGTGCTGCCCGTGATCGTCGGCCATGATCTTCTGAATCGAGGCCTCGGCGCCCGGGGTCTTCCCCTGCAGCGTCGCACTCAGGCTCCGGAACCGGTTGAGCCGGAGCAGCTCGGCTTCGATGTGGACGTCGACCGCACGCTGTCGCAACACCGGGTCGGCGATGCCGCCCTGCTTGCGGCACAGGTCGATCAACAGCTCGGCCGACGGCCCGACGCCCCACATCGAGCCCGCCGACGACAGCGACACCCGCTCGTTGGAGAGCGTCACCTTGGCGAGTCGCCAGCCATCGCCTTCGTCGCCGATGCGATTGGCGACGGGGAGTCTGACGTTGTCGAAGAACACCTGATTGAACGAGTGCGCAGTGGTCATGTCGACGATCGGCGACATCGAGAGCCCCTCGGAGTCCATCGGCATGATGAAGTACGAGATGCCCTTGTGCTTCGGCTGGTCCGGGTCGGTGCGCGCGATCAGGATGCCGAACTTGGAATGGTGCGCGCCGCTCGACCAGATCTTCGACCCGTTGATGACGTACTCGTCGCCGTCGCGTTCAGCACGGGTGGCGAGGTTCGCAAGGTCGGACCCCGCTTCGGTCTCGGAGAACAACTGACACCAGAACTCCTCACCCGAGAAGATCTTCGGCAGGTAGCGCTCATGCTGCTCGGGGGTACCGGCGAGCAGAATCGTCGGGGCCGCCCAGCCGATCCCGATCTGATTGTTCGGTCGGCGGATCCGGGCGCGGGACAGCTCGTCGTCGATCACCAATTGGTCGATCGGGTCGGCGTCGAGCCCCCAGGGCGCGGGCCAGTGCGGCACCACGTATCCGGCCTCCGCGAGCTGCTTGCCGGACGGGTTCGGGTTGGCGGCGATCCAGTCGCGGACCCGTTGACGGGTCGGGTGATCCTCGGATGGCAGGTCGAAGTCCATTGCCCTCGATTGTGGCCGCGCCCGGCAACTCCCGAAGAACCGGTGCGATTCGGACATGTGCGATTCGTGGTGGCAGGCTCGGACCGTGACCGGCCCGGCAGCGACGACCGATCCCGACACGGATCCGACACGCCTCGACGTGGTCGTCGTCGGCGCCGGGTTCGGCGGGATGTACGCCGTGCACCGTCTGCGGAACGACGGATGCTCGGTGAGGGCGATCGAAGCCGGCGGCGACGTCGGCGGCACCTGGTACTGGAATCGGTATCCAGGAGCCCGCTGCGACGTCGAGAGCCTCGAGTACTCGTATTCGTTCGATGCCGGCCTCCAGCAGGAATGGAACTGGACCGAGCGGTACGCACCGCAACCCGAGATCCTGCGCTACGCCGAGCACGTTGCCGAGCGTTTCGACCTCCGTCCCCACATCGATTTCGACACACGTGTCGTCAGCGCGGAGTTCGACGACGCGACGTCGCGCTGGACGGTGACGACCAGCCCGGTCATCGGCCGCACGGTCCGCGGCGACGAACTCGGCTCGGATGTCACCGTCTACGACGCTCAGTTCGTGGTGATGGCAACCGGTTGCCTGTCGAGCACCAACATCCCCGACTTCGACGGGATCGATGCGTTCGAGGAGGCCGGCGGACAGCTCCTGCACACCGGTCGATGGCCGCACGACGGCGTCGATGTCGGCGGCTGCAGGGTCGCGGTCATCGGGACGGGTTCGTCAGGGGTCCAGGCGATCCCGCTGCTGGCCGAAGACGCCGACCACCTGACGGTGTTCCAGCGGACGCCGACCTATGCGGCACCGGCCCGCAACGCGCCGCTCGATCCCGAGATCGAAGCCGAGGTCAAAGCCGACTACGCACATTTCAGAGCGAGGCTCCGGCGCCGAGCGACGGCCTTCGGCGCCAGCTATCCACGTCCGGCCGGCAGCGCGCTCGACCACACCCCGTCCGAGCAGTCGAGAATCCTCGAGGAGCGTTGGGGATTGGGCGGTTTTGCACTGTCGAGCGCGTTCAGCGACACGCTGCTCGATCCCGACTCGAACGAGGTGGTCGCCGATTTCGTCCGCGGCAAGATCCGCTCGATCGTGGTCGATCCCCACACCGCCGAACTGCTGTGCCCTGACCAGACGTTCGCCTGCAAACGGCCCTGCGTCGACTCCGGGTACTACGAGACGTTCAACCGCGACGACGTGTCGCTCGTCAGCGTGCGCGACAACCCGATCGAGCGGCTGACGCCGACCGGGCTCGAACTCGCCGACGGGTCATCATTCGAGTTCGACACGATCGTGTTCGCCACCGGGTACGACGCGATGACCGGCAGCCTGCTGAGGATCGACATCCGAGGCAGGAACGGGGTACGGCTGGTCGACGCTTGGGCGGCCGGGCCACGCACGCTGCTCGGGCTCGGTGTCCCCGGCTTCCCCAACCTCTTCACCGTGACCGGGCCGGGGAGTCCGTCCGTGCTGGCGAACATGATCACCGCCGTCGAGCAGCACGTCGATTGGATCGCCGACTGCGCAAGGTGGATGCGCGCACGCGGGTCCGCGACGATCGAGGCAGACGACACTGCGGCCGACGACTGGGTCGCCCATGTCAACGACCTCGCCGACGGCACGCTCTATCCCACCTGCAACTCCTGGTACCTCGGTGCGAACGTACCGGGCAAGCCCCGGGTGTTCATGCCCGTACTCGGGTGGCCGCAGTACGTGGCGCGGTGCAACGAGGTCGCGACCTCCGGGTACGCCGGCTTCACCGTCCACTGACCGCGGATACTCCTGTCGACACAACCACGTCGACCGAACTCCACGGCGAGGCACCAACACGTAGTGTCGCGATCGTGACCGGACGCTGCGTTGTCGGTTCCGACCATTGCGCAGCGAAGCCGCGTCTTCGGAGCCCGTTGTCGCGAGTCGTGCTCGGTGCCGTCCTGTCGGCGAGCGTCCTCGTCGGCCCCGCCGCAGCGGGGCACAACCTCGCTCGGGTCGCCGCCTCGCCGATCGAGCCCACCGTCGCGATCGCTCCGCTGTCGGCAGGTGATGCGCTCCGGGTCCACGTGCCCGGCGCGGAGGGCGGCAAGACCGTCATCGGCCAACTGACCGTCGCCCGAGCGACCGAGCCGGGATACGTCACGGCGTACGGATGCGACGACGGACTGCCACTCGACGGGGCGGGACGGGTCGACCGATCCGACCTGAACTACCACGGGCGAGTGTCGCCGACCTGGTCGAACCGGCTGATCGTCGAAGCCGACGACGACGGCGACGTGTGCTTCTACACCCTTCGTACGCTCGAGATGATCGTCGACGTGAACGCCGTCTCGTTCGACACGGGCATCACGTCGTTTCCGAACCGCCGTACCGACACCCGCATCGCCGGCCGACCCGTCGACGCCGGCGGGACGATGCGCGTCAACGTGCCCGAGGCTGCGGGAGCCAAGACCGTCATCGGGCAGCTCACGTCGGCGCGTGCCACCGGGCCGGGCTTCGTCACCGCCTACGCGTGCGACGGCGGGCTGCCGCGAAATGAGGCTGGGGAGATCGACCGATCCGACCTGAACTACGACGGCCGGATCACGCCTCAGCGATCGAACCGATTGATCGTCGAAGCGGACGCCGACGGGGACATCTGTCTCTACACCCTCGGCCGCGTGGACCTGATCGTCGACGTGAACGGCGTGTCCGACACGGGCATCACCTCGTTCGCGAATCGTCGAACCGACACGCGGACAGCGCTCGGCCCGGTCCCGGCGGGTGGCGAGTTCCGCGTGCACGTCCCCGAGGCGGTCGGCGCACGGACCGTGATCGGCCAGCTCACCGCTGCCCGCGTGGGCGACCGCGGCTATGTGACCGCGTTCGGATGCGACGACGGGATACCGCGCGACGCCGCTGGCGCGGTCGATCGTTCCGACCTCAACTACGACCCCCGGGTGGCGAGTTCCCGCTCGAACCGCCTGATCGTGCAGGCCGACGCCGACGGCGACGTGTGCTTCCACACGCTGCGTCGCGTCGAGCTGGTGATCGACGTGAACGGCGTGTCCGACACGGGGATCACGTCCTTCGCAAATCGTCGAACCGACACCCGCTACGGCACCAACCCCGGGTCACGCGGGGTTCCGGTCGACGCGAACGGCGTCCCCGTCTGGCCTCCGTACGACCCGCTCCCGGCACTCGATGGCGTCGCGGCGCTGACCGGACTTCCCGCCGCTGCCGCGGTCACCGCCCGCCCGATCATCGCGGTGAAGGTCGACAACTACCGCCTCGCCCGCCCGCACATCGGACTCGACCGTGCCGACGCCGTGCTCGAGGTGAACGTCGAAGGTGTCTCGCGATTCATCGCACTGTTCCATTCGCAGACGCCACCCGCCATCGGACCTGTGCGGTCGGCCCGAACGACCGACCTCGACCTCCTGGCAGCCATGAACCGACCGATCTTCGCGTACTCGGGCGCCAACCCCGGCGTGTCCAGCTGGATCCAGTCGGCCGCGAGATCGGGTCTGCTCGTCGACCGCAACGCTCAGTACACCGGCTGCTACTCGCGCAACCCCGATCGCGTCGGGCCGCACAACCTCGAGCTGGACCCGGCCTGTGTGCTCGCCGCCGTGGGCACGGCAGGGCCGGCCCGTCCACTGTGGAGCATCGATGCGCCGTGGACCATCCCGGCGAGCGTCGCATCGACTCGGGACACGACGTTCGAGGTGTTGATGGACGGGGTGCGCGTGGCGTGGAGCTGGGATCCGACCTCACGGACCTATCTGCGCTCGCAGGACGGCGCGCCGCACGTCACCGACGACGGAACGCGCATCGCTGCGGCCACCGTCGTCGAGTTGGCGAGCGTCCATGTCCCGTCGCCGGTCGACGCCAGATCGCCGAACGTGGTCACGCTCGGTAGCGGCAACGCCAGCGTGCACCGCGACGGTCGTGCGATCCCGGCCACCTGGTCACGTGAGCGGCCGTACGACCCGTTCACCTTCCACGACGCGACGACCGGTGCGCCGATCCCGCTCGACACCGGCGTGACGTTCCTCGAGTTCGTTCGAGATCGCTGACGCGCGCCACGGATCCCGGTTTGCCGGCCAACCCCTCAGTTGCCGACGTATCGATAGCCGAAACGGCCCTTGATGCAGAGGTTGCCGTGGGTGACGGAATGATCGACGGGCGACGTGACTTTGACGATCTCGTTGTCCTGGACGTGGAGTTCGAGGTTGCAGCCCACACCACAGTACGAACAGACCGTCGTCGTGACCGTCTGGTCCTCTTCGCGCCAGTCGTCGGCCCGGCGCAGGTCGAACTCGCTCTTGAACTGGAGTGCGTTGGTCGGGCACACGGCGACGCAGTTGCCGCAGTACACACACGCGGAGTCAGGCAGGGCGGCGTCGAACTCGGTCGAGATGCGGTTGTCGAATCCGCGCCCGGCGACAGCGATGGCGAACGTGTGCTGTGCGTCGTCGCCGCACGCCTCGACGCACTTGTAGCAGAGCACGCACTTGTCATAGTCACGGATGTACAGCTCGTCCTGGATGCGGATCGGCTCGTCGATCACCTCGCGGTCATCGAGATACCGGGAGACGTCGGCCTCGTAGCGTGCGGAGTACTCGTTGATCTCGGGAGCCTGGCTGAGGTCGACACCCGACCCGAGGAACTCCAGCACCATCTTGCGGCTGTGGCGGACGCGTGCGGAGTCGGTCTGGATCTCCATGCCATCCTCGGCTGGCCGCGAGCACGACGGAACGAGCGTGCGGTTGCCCTCGACCTCGACCACACAGACGCGGCACACGTTGACCGGTGTGAGGTTCTCGGCGAAACAGATCGTCGGGGTGTCGACGCCGCCCGCGTTGCAGGCGTCGAGGATCGTCGCTCCGTCCGGCACCGACACCTCCGCCCCATCGATCCGAACCGTCACCTGCGTCGTCGACCCAGCGGTCGAGCCGGTCGTCGAATCGGTCGTGGAATCGGCGACGGTCATGTGCGATCTCCGATCAGTCCGAGGCGAATGGCGGACTGGACCGCGCCCGATGCGGTGTGGCCGAGCCCGCAGATCGAGGCGTCGCGCATCGCCATCGCCATGTCGTCGATGAGCGTGTTGCGATGGTCCGACAGCGAGCCCTGCGCGATCATCTCGACGAGCACCTCGTGCTGTCGGACCACGCCGACACGACACGGCACGCATTGACCGCATGATTCGTTCTTGAAGAATTCGGCGATCCGCAACACCAGCGACGAGAAGTCGACGGTGTCGTCGAACAGCGTGACCACCCCGGAGCCGAGCGTGGCCCCGGCGGCACGGGTGGCCTCCAGCGAGAGCTCCAGATCCAGCTGGTCGGGTCCGACGAACACGCCGGCGGCACCGCCGAGCAGCACGGCCCTGGTGGTTCCGGTCGGGCCTCCGGCGAGATCGATGAGGTCGCCGAGCGTGATGCCGAACGGGACCTCGTACAGACCGGGCGTGTCGACGTGACCCGACAGGCAGAACAGCCGGTGACCGTTCGAGCCGTCGGAGCCGAGTGTGCGGTAGTGGGCGGCACCGACCTCGAGGATGTCGAGCACGTTGAGCAGGGTCTCGGGGTTGTTCACCGCGGTCGGCTCGCCGAACAACCCGTGTGTCGTGGGGAACGGCGGCTTGTTGCGCGGTTCGCCGCGGAATCCTTCGATCGACTCCATCAACGCGGTCTCCTCACCGCAGATGTAGGCGCCGGCTCCTCGTCGGAGTTCGATGTCGAAGCGCACCCCCGAGCCCATCACGTCCGCGCCGAGCAGCCCTGCGGTCCGGCACTGCTCGATCGCGTTGAGCAACCGTGCGGTCGCGAGCGGGTATTCGCCACGGATGTAGATCCAGCCGCTCTCCGCTCCGGTTGCGAGGCCGGCGATCGTGAGCGATTCGATGAGCGCGAACGGGTCGTTCTCCATCACGATCCGGTCCTTGAACGTGCCGGGTTCGGACTCGTCCGCGTTGGCGATCACGTGCTTCGGACGACCGGACTCGTCGGCGACGGCGCGCCACTTGACCGCCGTCGGGAACGCAGCGCCACCGCGCCCGGACAGCTCGGCTGACCCGATCTCGGCGATCACGGCATCGGCGCCGACCTCGATCGCGTGCCGCAGCATCGCGTATCCCACGTGGTCGCGGTACGACTGCAGCGAGGTCGGGTCGACGATGCCGACCCGGTGGAGCAGACGAAGCTCGGAGGATCCATGTTGCGGCAGCCGGTACGAGGTCGGCTCGTCGATGGTCGCGGTATCGGCCGGCACATGATCTGGTTCGCCGCGGCCCTGCACGAATCGAGCGGGAGCACGCTCGCACTGGCCGAGGCACGGACCCCGATGGACCTGCTTGCCCTCGGCTTCGAGCGATCGGGCGAACGCCTCGGCGCCTGCGATGTGACACGACGTGTCCATGCACACGTGGTGCACCGATTGATCGTGACCCGGGTCGGTCGTCCGGAACAGCTCGTAGAAGGTGGCGACCCCGAACCCCTCCGCCGGCGGGACCTGGAGTGCCGCACAGAGGTAGTTGAGTCCGCCCGGGCTGATCCAACCGGCCTCGGCCTGCAGGGCGTGGAGTCCAGGGAGCAAGAGGTGGCGCCGTTCGCGTCGACGATGCGTCCCGCCGCGGACCAGGCGTTCGGTCTCGTGGATGACGGCCTGGTCCTCCGGTGCGATCACTGCATCGACGGCAGCACGTTCGGCCTCGGTGGACGTGTCGATCGCCAGCTTCAGGTCAGCCACGAGCGTCCCTTCGACCGTGACACGACGGGTCTGACCCGTGACGTAACGCGTGACGTAACGGGTCTGACCCGTGACGTAACGCGAGGCGAACGTTCATCAGGAGCCGGCCACGGCGGTCGGGGTGCCGAGTTTGTCGACCCTGATTGCGGCTGCTTTGAACTCCGACGTGCCCGACCGCTTGTCCCACGCGTCGTTCGTCAGCTTGTTGATGTCGACGAGATCGGGGAAGTGATACGTCGTGAACGTCAGGCCGATCGGGATGTCGGGTTGGAATCGCACCGCCATCTCGACCGAACCGCGCGGCGACGACACTCGAACGCGTTCACCGTCGACCAGGCCGAGCGATGCTGCATCGGCCGGGTTGATGTCGAGCGCCTCGCCGTACCGGATCGGCGAGGTGTACCCGTTGGACTGGACACCGGTGTTGTACGAGTCGAGCGAGCGGCCCGTCGTGAGGCGCAGTGGGAACTCCTCGGTGAGTTGCTCCTTCGGCCCCTCGTGCTCGACCACCGAGAACGGTGCGGGGTCGCGGCCCTCGAGGTCGTCGGCCCACAGCCATCCGTGGAGGAACGGAGAGCCCGGATGATCGAGGCTCGGACACGGCCACTGGAGCCCGCCGTCATCGAGCCGCTCGTACGACATACCGGCATGCAACGGCGACAGCGAACGAAGCTCGTCCCACAGCTGCTCGGGCACGTTCGTGCCCACGTCGACACCCATGCGATCCGCGAGCGCGACCATGATGTCGATGTCGTGGCGCGCCTCGCCGGGAGGAGTGACCGCCGCCCGCACCCGTTGCACACGACGTTCCGACGACGTCACGGTGCCATCGGACTCGGCCCAGGCGACCGACGCCGGAAAGACGACGTCGGCCATCTCGGCGGTGCGGGTCAGGAAGATGTCCTGCACGACGAGGCAGTCGAGGCCACCGAGCAGCTCGCGAGCGTGATCGATGTCCGCCTCGGAGTCGGCAGGGTTCTCCCCCACCACGTAGGCGGCCGTCAGTTCGCCGCGTTCCATCGCCTCGAACATCAACGTCAGGTGGATGCCCGGTGTCGGGTTGAGGTCCATGCCGTACACCGCTTCGAACTTGCCCCGGTCGGCGTCGTCGTCGATGTTCTGGAAGCCCGGCAACTTGTTGGGCAGCGCACCCATGTCGCCGCCGCCCTGCACGTTGTTCTGCCCGCGGAGTGGGACGAGCCCGGAGCCCCAGCGACCGACATGACCCGTGAGCAGGGCGAGATTGCAGAGCGAGAGCACGTTGTCGACGGCGTTGTGGTGCTCGGTGATCCCGAGCGTCCACAGGATCTGGCACTTCTGGCCGGTGGCATAGGCGTGCGCCACCTCACGGATCGCCGCGGCCGGTACGCCGGTGATCTCGGCCGCGACGTCGAGCGTGTACGCCTCCACGGAGGCGGCGAATTCGTCATAGCCCTGTGTCGAGTGGGCGATGAACTCCGTGTTGGTCAGACCGGCGTGGATGATCTCTCGCGCAATGGCGTTCGCCAGCGCGATGTCGGTGCCGACGTCGATGCCCAACCAGACGTCGGCGAACTTCGACGACGAGGTCCGCCGCGGGTCGACGCAATACATCTTCGCCCCGTGGTCGAGGCCGTGCATCAAGTGATGGAAGAAGATCGGGTGCGCCTCGCGGGCGTTCGAGCCCCAGAGAAGGACCACATCGGCTTCTTCGATCTCCGCGTACGAGACCGTTCCGCCGCCCGCACCGAACACTGTCGCCAGACCGACGACGGAGGGAGCGTGTCAAGTTCGGTTGCAGGAGTCGATGTTGTTCGACCCCATCACCATTCGGGCGAACTTCTGAGCGAGGTAGTTCACCTCGTTCGTCGCTTTGGAACACGAGAACATTCCGAACGCGTGCGGTTGGGATCCGTCGGCGATCGAGCGTCGGGCGGCGCCGAGCCCTGCAGCAGCACGGTCGAGCGCCTCGTCCCACGTTGCAGGCCGAAGTGGGGCCGCTTTCGTGTCGCGCACCATGGGCGTCGTGAGTCGGGGCAGCTTGGGCGCAGCCATCCGTTCGTGTCGCGGGCGATCCGATCGCTTCCCCATTCGTGCAAACTACCTCGCGTCGTCGCCCCACGGATGGCTCGGCGGCCCACAATCCGGCACAGTTCCACCATGCGGAACGCATCCTGCCTCGTTCGTTCCGGCCGAACAACACGTCCGGATCACACGACGGGATGACACGGGCGGGATGACACGGCGTTGTTCCACGATGCGGAACCAACATCCGGTCATCTGCGAAACAGAACGGGAAGGTGCCGCTTCGGCCGACGAGGCCTCGCTAGGCTGAGAGCCCATGCGTGACCAGTGGGATGGACAGTTCGACGGACCGGCGCCAAGGCTGCCGTCGTCGACTTCGCAGTTCTCCAAGCCGGTCGACCAGCGACGACGCGAGGCCTTCCTCGGGCTCGCAGTGGTCGGAGTGCTCGGCGTTGCCGCCGTCGTCGCGTTCGCCACGGCAGGTGGCTCCGACGAGGTGGTCGCCACGGCCGACGCTCCTGCCGATGTCCTCGACGACATCAACTCCGCGATCGATGCCTCCGAAGACGCCGAAGCTGCCGCCGCATCTGACGAACCCTTCGTCGAACTCGTCGACGTCGAACTCGCCGGCCTCGCCGACCCTGACCCCGCCAGCCTCGGCGAGCCCGCAGTGCAAGGCCGATCCGACGGCGGATGCACCATCGGTGCACTCTCCTTGCGGATCGGTGCGAGCGGTGACGGCGTTGCGTGCCTGCAGGAGGCCCTCGCCGAGGTCGGCTACTTCGACGGTACGGCGAACGGCGAATTCGGACAGTCGACGTTCGACGCCGTGATGAAGTACCAGGACGCCGAGCACTTCTTCGTGGACGGGGTCGTCGGGCGCGAGACGGCGCTCGGACTCAGCATCTGGCCCGACGAGGAGTCGCTCGTCACCCGCACCCCGAGGCCTGCCCCGGGTGCCACCGACCTGTGGGGCGTCGAGCTCTCACCCGTCGGCTCCGCGGGCGACGACGCTCCCCCGCTGCCGGAGAACTCCGGATCGGGCTATCGGGTCGTGTACGACCGCGCGGGCCAGCGAGTCTGGGCCGTCGACGAGAACGAACGGATCATCCGATCGTGGCTCGTGTCGGGCAGCACCTACAGCAACGAGGTGCCCGGCACGCACGAGGTGTACAGCCGCTCGGAGATGTCGACGGCATGGAATGGCAAGGCCTACCTCCCCAACATGATTCGCTGGCTCAAGACCGAGCGCGGCGCCATCGGCTTCCACGGAATCCCGACGAAGGTGTCGACCGGCGAGGTGTACCAGACCAGCGACGAGCTCGGCACCCGACTCTCCGGCGGTTGCCAGCGTCAACACAACCTCGACGCATCGTTCCTCTGGGGGTTCGCTCCGGTCGGAACACCCGTCATCGTCACCTGACGGCCAGCTGCGGACCGAATGCGATCCTGTGCCCGGATCAGCCTGAGCGCGATCGGTGTCAGGCCCCGTCGCTCGTCACTCGTCACTCGAGTTTCCAGCGGGACTCAGCACCCGCATGGCCGGTCCGGATCAACCAGATCGTGGTGATCACCGCGGCGACCGCAGCAAGGATCGCGAGCACCAGCGCAATCATGTCTCGTGGCCGCACGGCAGCGTCGGCCGACAGTGCCTGCACCCGTTGATCACGCCGATTCATCCAATCACGGACGGCCACCGCCAACGTGAGCGCGAACCACACGAGGGCGAGTACGAACGTCGTGTTCGCCAGTTCCTCGTGTCGATCGATGTCGCCGAAGATGTTCTCGGCCTCTTTCGCCGCCTCACCGGACTCCTTCGCCGCGAACAGCATCACCACGAGGATGAACACCGCTGCCGGCATCAGCCATCCGATGCGGCTCCGCCAGTCGCTGCGGACGGCGAGGACGACAGCGACGACGGCAGCAATCGGCACCAGCACAACGGGGGCGTGCACCGCAAGGGGATGCGTCGGCACCCCGAAGAACTCGTCGAACACTCCAGCGAACATGCGCCGAAACTAGCGGGTGGCTGGATTCTGACGCGGACCGGTCACGAGACCGTGATGTCGAGGCGCTGCCCTCGGCCGACGTGGCTGTTGGCGCCGCCGCCCAGGTTGCACAGCAGGACATAGTTTCCCGGTGCGAGGGAGACGGTCAGCTCGGCGGTCGACCCGCCGCCGATCCGCTGGGTGCGCCCGAGCAACGCGCCTGTCGGCAGCTCGTCCTCGTTCACGGCGCCACCTTCGGCGAGCGGCAGCGACTCGTACCCCTCGCCCTGGATGACCACCAACTCGTGTGGGAAGTTGCCGTTGTTCGTCGCCGAGAACGTGACGTCACCCGCTGCGTACTCCGTCGGCGCCTCGACCGCCCACTCGACCAGTGAGACGGCGACGCCTCCGGCCGGGGCTCCGATGTCACCATCGCCGGTCGGGACGGAGTCGACGCTGTCCGCTGGCAGCTCGGCGGGGGTTGTCTCGGCCGGCGTCGTTTCGACACCTGTCGTCTCCGCGGGCGTCGTCTCGGCCGACGATTCGTCGGTCGTCGCGGTCTCGGTGTTCTCCGTGAACACCTCGGGTTCGGTCTCGGCGACCTCGACCGTGTCGACCGAAACGGTCGTGTCGTCGGTCGAGTCGGAACCTCCACAGGCGGTGAGGACGAGCGCAAGCGCTGTACCGGCGAGCAGGATGCGGCGGGTGATCGTCATGAGAGGCGAAGGTAGTTCAGCCGTCGAGGTGTTTGCGTGCACAAGTTGACATCTTTCTCGAGCGTGGGTCGAAGGCTCCCAGCCGGACCGGATCGTGGGGCGCAGAGATGCCGAGCACCACGCGATCGACCCCCGCGTCGACCAACGCCGCCAGCCGAGACGGGTCGTCTGCCACCTCGTCGTACGAGTCGAGCACGCTGACTTCGAAGGTACTGGGCCGGACTGCGTTGATCCGCTCGAGCACCTCCGGCAATCGGGCAGACCTGCGCACGTTGACGCCGTCGGCTTCCTCCAATGCGAGTTCGATGGTCGGCCATGCCGAGGCCCCGACGACGATCGGTGGACACACGGCCCCGTCGACCACTCCGTCCAACCCGGCGAAGCCGACGTGTGACGACGTGTCGAAGTGGCGTTGGCCCGCCCAGATCGCACGGAGTGCACGGATCGAGTCGCCCAACGCCGTTCGACGATCGGTCGCGATGCCGAGATCGGTCCCGATGGCGTCGTGCTCGACGGCGAAGCGGGAGTCCGGTACGGCACCCGACCCGATCCCGAGGCGCACCCGACCCGGGGCGAGCGACTGGAGCGAATTCACCCCCGACGCCAGCTGCACCACATGCCGATTGCGCATGTTGGCAACGAGAATCCCGACATCGATCGACGTCGTGGACGCCGCCATCGCTCCGAGGCACACGAACGGATCGCGCGACCATCGTCGGTCGACGACGGCTCCGCTGAAGTGATCTGCCACCCACACCCCCGAGTACCCGGCCTGCTCGGCCGCCACCGCCATCGCCACCATGTCACCGACATGGGCCTCGAACGGGTTGACGGCAAGATCGATCAACACACGGATGAGGCTACGCAGCGCGGTCGATCGCCACGCCTAGTCTGACCGGCATGCACCCCCCAGGCAGCGCGGTCGACGTCGACCTCGATGTCGACCGGTACCTCGCCCGTCTCGGCCTGCAGTCGGGCTCGGTTCGCTCCGACCTCGACGGGCTGATCCTGCTCCAGCATGCGCATCTTGCGAACGTGCCGTTCGAGAACCTCGACATCGTGTTCGCGGGTGGCGTGCCACACGACCGCGGCGCCGCGCTCCAGAAGATCGTCGGCGCAGGACGCGGCGGCTGGTGCTTCGAGCTGAACGGGGCATTCGGCCTGCTGCTCGAGTCGCTCGGGTTCTCCGTGTCGCTGCTCGGTGCCGCCGTCCTCCTCGACGGGCCGAGCGCAATCATCGAGCACCTCGCCCTCGAGGTGTCCGGTGGCGCAGGGAGAATCGAACCGCACTTCGTCGATGTCGGCTTCGGTGACAGCACCGTGCGGCCGCTCGCGCTCAACCGAGCCGGACCACAGGACGGCGGGAACGCCACATTCGAGTTCTTCGCGAGCCCGCAGGGGACGACCCTCACCGGGCACGTGGACGGGGTCCCCGAGGCCAGGCTCCGGTTCAAACGCGTCGCACACGCCTTCGACGACTTCGCTCCCGCGGCGGCATCGATGCAGATCGACTCCGCCAAGCACTGGTCGTCGAAGCCATTCGCGACCCGCCTCGTCGACGTCGAATCGTTCGATCGGATCACGCTCACCCACGACCGGCTCAAGGTCGCGCACCCCGACGGGCCGGGGAGTGAGCGACCCGTCGACCGAGACGAGTGGGATGCGGTGCTCGACGACTGGTTCGGTATCGAGCGTCCGGGGCCGTGGCGGGACCCCTCCTGATTCGCCAGTCAGGCGTCGGACGCCGAACGCGGCTCGTGTGACACGTCGTGCGGCCCGAGCTCCTTGGTCCAGGCGGCGATCTCGAGCGAGATGCCGTCGGGGTCGGTGAAGTAGATCGAGCGGACGAAGACATCATCGTGCTGCTCGCGCGACACGCCCCACTCGCTGTTGTCGTGATTCCACACCTCGGTGCAGTCCACGCCGGCATCCCGCAGCGCATCGACACAGGCATCGATCTGGGCGGCGGCGACGTTGAACGCCACGTGGTTCATCGAGCCGTGCGCGCTCACGATGTCACCCTGGTCCGGTCGATTGGCGGGCGCCGACACACCCGGAACCGCGTCGGGGGCGTGGGGAAACCAGAAGAACGCGAGCGAGTCGCCGTGCCCACAATCGAAGAAGAAGTGTTGCCCGCCACCCGGCATCTCGATCGTCTTGGTCAACGGCATGCCGAGCACCCCGCTGTAGAAGTCGACCGTGCGCGCCATGTCGCTGCTCACCAGTGCGAGATGGTTGATGCCGGTGAAGTCGATGGTCCGTGCAGACGTCGTGTCGCTCATGGTCATCCATGTTCCCATGCCCGATACGGTCACAGCGTGCCCGACCGACCCGTCATCGCCGAGCCAGCACCACGCTTCACGCTGCCGGTACACGGCGGCGGCACCTGGTCGCTCGACGACCACGTCGGGCCCGGTCACCGACGACCGGTGGTGCTGGTGTTCCACCGCCACATCCATTGACTGCCCTGTGCCGAACACATCGCCGCCGTGAGCGAGCGTCTCACCGACAACGCCACGCTCGTGCTCTTGACATTCACCACTGCTGATCTGCTCGACGACTATCAGCACCGGCGTGCGCTCGACGTGCCGATCCTGATCGACGCGGAACGTGACGTCTACCATCGCTACGGACTGGAACGCGGCAGCTTCAGCCGGATCTGGGGGTTGGCGACGATGCGACGTTACGTCGACATCCTGAAACCGTCGGGGGCAGGCACGCTCGGCGACCTGACCGCTGCCACCGAGGACACGCGCCAACTGGGTGGCGACTTCGTGATCGCACCGGACGGCACCCTTGCATGGGGTCACTGGTGCGTGGGGCCCGCCGACCGCCCCGCCGTCGACGACATCGGCGATGCCGTGACCGCCACCGCCGGGAAGGCATCGTGAACGAGCCGCCGCTCGTGCGACACCTGCCCGACGCCGGCGCCGATGGTCGAGCCGACGACGACGCGGTGTTCGATGCGTTCACCGCCTACACCGACGAGGTCGGGATCGAGATGTACCCGGCGCAGGAGGAGGCGGTCTTCGAGCTGCTGCTCGGCAATCACGTCATCGTGAACACCCCGACCGGGTCGGGCAAGTCGCTCGTTGCGACGGCCGCCCACTTCGCCGCGCTCGCGTCGGGTCGACGCAGCTACTACACGGCGCCGATCAAGGCGCTCGTGAGCGAGAAGTTCTTCGCGCTCTGTCGCGATTTCGGGTCGGACAACGTCGGCATGATCACCGGCGATGCCGCGGTCAACGCGGATGCCCCGATCATCTGTTGCACGGCCGAAATCCTCGCGAACCAGGCGCTGCGCAACGGCCGCCGCACCGACGTCGACCTCGTCGTCGTCGACGAGTTCCACTACTACGGCGACCCCCAGCGCGGGTGGGCGTGGCAGGTGCCGCTGCTCGAGTTGCCCGACGTCCAGTTCGTACTGATGTCGGCCACGCTCGGCGATGTCGGGTTCTTCCAGCGCGATCTCGAATCCCGGTCGGGTCGCCCTGTCTCGGTGGTGAGGTCCGCGCAGCGTCCGGTACCGCTCCACTTCGAGTACCGCACCTCGACACTGCACCACAGCGTGGAGCAGCTGCTGGAGAACGATCGGGCACCGATCTACATCGTGCACTTCACGCAGAAGGACGCAACCGACGCTGCGCAGGGCTACCTCGCGCTCGATCCGCTGACGAAGGCAGAGAAGGGGCTGGTCCGTGAGGCGATCGGCGACTTCAGGTTCGATTCCCCCATCGGCAAGGACCTCAAGCGGTTCGTGACCGCAGGCGTGGGTGTGCACCACGCTGGTCTGCTGCCGAAGTACCGGCTGCTCGTCGAGAAGCTGGCGCAAGACGGGTTGCTGAAGATCATCTGCGGCACCGACACGCTCGGCGTGGGCGTGAACGTCCCGATCCGATCCGTGCTCTTCACCCAGCTCTGCAAGTACGACGGCACCTCGGTGCGGATCCTGTCGAACCGGGAGTTCGCACAGATCGCCGGACGAGCCGGGCGCAAGGGATTCGACGACCGTGGGGACGTGTGGGTGCAGGCTCCCGAACACGTGGTGGAGAACCTGCGCCTGCAGGAAAAAGTCGACGCCGGTGGTCGCAAGAAGATCGTCAAGAAGAAGGCGCCCGACCGCAACTACGCGGCCTGGGACCAGAACGTGTTCGACAAGCTCGTCAACGGCCAGCCGGAAGAATTGCGCTCGCATTTCCACGTGAACCACCAGATGGTGATGTCGATGCTCGACCGCCCAGGCGACGGCTGCGCCGACATCCGGCGCGTGCTCACCGACAACCACGAGACGCGCAAACGACAGCGGGGCCACATCCGCCGGACGATCTCGATCTACCGATCGCTGGTCGATGCGGGGATCCTCGAGTTCCTCGACGAACCCGACGACGAGGGCCGCCTCGTGCGCGTCACCGTCGACCTCCAGGACGAGTTCGCCCTCCACCAGCCGCTGTCGCTGTGGGCGGTCCAGGCGATCTCCGACCTCGACCGTGACGTAACGGGTCAGACCCATCACGTCACGCGTGACACGACGGGTCAGACCCGTCATGTCACGCGTGACGAACTGGACGAGGAGGACGAGGGAGTTGCGGCCCCGGTGCGGTCGAACGAGATCAGCCATGCGCTCGACGTGTTGACCGTCATCGAAGCCGTGGCGGAAAACCCTGGTGTGGTGATCGCCGCACAACTCGAACAGGCCAAGAACACGCTGATGGCCGACATGAAATCATCCGGCGTCGAGTACGAGGAGCGGATGGAGCGCCTCGCCCAGGTGGAAGCGCCGAAGCCGAACAAGGACTGGATCTACTCGAGCTTCAATCGCTTCCGCACCCATCACCCGTGGGTCGGGGGCGACACGGTGAAGCCGAAGTCGGTCGTGCGCGACCTGTACGAGCGGTCGATGACGTTCGGCGAGTACGTCTCGCACTACAAGCTGAAGCGGTCGGAAGGGGTGGTGTTGCGCTACCTGTCCGACGTCTACAAGGGCCTCATCCAGAACGTCGCCGACGAGTACCGCACCGACGAGATCGACGACCTGACCGCGTGGCTGGGTGCGCTCGTGCGGCAGGTCGACTCCAGCCTCATCGACGAGTGGGAGCGTTTGATCGCTCCCGACGACGGCGATGAGCAGGCACCCGTCCGTCCGACGACCCCCGCGACGGTCATGGACGACGAGCGCGCCTTCCGGGTCATGGTCCGCAACCAGATCTTCGAATGGACCCAGCGCCTCGCCCGCCATCAGGGCTACGACGCACTCATCGCCGATCCGGTCGACCCCGAGAAGTTCAGCTCGATCGAGGACGTTGTCGCAACGATGGCACCCTATTGGGAGCGCTTCGACTCGATCGACCTCGGACCCGACGCGCGCAGCCCCGAGCGGTTCGTGTACGAACCGCGGATCGGCCGCGTCGCCCAGGTCCTGCTCGACCCCGACGCAACGAACGAGTGGCGCATCGAAGCGGTCGTCGACCCCGAGGCGTCGATCGAACAGGGCCGCGCCGTGCTGCGCCTCGTCGACATCGTCGACGACTCCGGCGAGTGAGGCACGCTCAGCGACGAAGCAGGTCTTTTGCGATGTGGGTGATCTGGAGTTCGTCGGTGCCGGCGTAGATCTGGAGGACCTTGGCGTCGCGGGCGATCTGCTCGACCTGGAACTCGCTCATGTAGCCGTTGCCGCCGAAGATCTGGACGGCTTCGAGCGCCACCTCGGTCGCGGCCCGAGCGGAGTACAGCTTCATCGCGGACGCTTCGGCGAGCGACAACTCCACGCCATCGCGTGACATCTCGATGTAGCGGAACACCATGTTCTCGACGTTGAGCCGGGCCACCTCCATCCGGGCCAACTTGTCCTGGATCAGCTGGAACTCGCCGATCGGCTGCCCGAACTGGACCCGCTCCTTCGCGTACTCGATGCTCAGTTCGAGCGCCTTGCCGATCATCCCGAGCGCCATCGCGGCAACACCCGACCGCTCGATCGCGAATGTCGCCTTGGCGCCGTCGCGGCCACCCGACGGCGTGTCTTCGGTTCCGCCGATCAAGCGGTCGATCCCGACGCGGACGTCGTCGAGGAACAGCTCGCCGGTCGGCGACGAATGCATCCCCATCTTGCGCAGCGGTTTCGACTGCTCGAGACCTTCCATGCCCGTGTCGAGCACGAACGACAGGATCTTGCGTTCCTCGGGGGGATTCCCCTCGTCGAGCTTGCAGATGAAGATGATCGTCTCGGCATACGGGCCATTGGTGATGAATGTCTTGGAGCCGTTGAGGACGTACTCGCCGCCGTCGCGACGAGCGGTCGCCTTCATCGACCCGAATGCGTCGGAGCCTGAGTTCGGTTCGGTGATCGCCCATGCACCGACCTTGTCCAGCGTGAGCAGGTCGAGTGCCCACCGCTCCTTCTGGGCAATCGTGCCCTTGCTCATGATCGCCCCCGAGGCAAGCCCCACCGACACGCCCATCGCCGTGACCATCCCGGGCGAGTAGCGACACAGTTCGATGATCGGAATCATCGTCGTCGACGGGTCGTGCCCATCCCCGGATGCGGCCTTCTCAGGCGGGGTCTCGCCCGCGGCAATCGCTGCCTCGACCGACTTCTCGAATGCGATCGTCCTCGCGAACCGGTCCCGGGCCATCTGATCCATGCCGAAGGTCGAGAACAGCTGGCGAAGGAGGTCATACGGCGGCGTGTCACCGAACTCGAGCTCTTCTCGTCGCGGAGCGATCTCGCGCTCGATGAAGTCCCGCACTGCATCGCGAATCATCAACTGCTCTTCGTTCCATGCGTACATGACGGCGACGGTATCGCTCTGGCGGAACGGCACCCAGCCCAGCCGTCTCGGTGGGTCATCGTCGTCGCGACGACTCCCGACGCAACTCCTTCACGCGACTCTGGAGTACCCCAGTGGCACACTCGTCCCATGAGCGCAGAGACCTTGGCCGACGACCCTCTCCTCGGCGCACTTCGCACGCTCACCGGGCGCGACGACGCCACGTTTCGCGAACACCAGCGTGACGCGGTCGACGCGCTGGTCGAACACCACCGCGTCCTCGTCGTGCAGCGCACCGGCTGGGGCAAGAGCGCCGTCTACTTCCTCGCCACGCACCTGCTCCGCGGGCAAGGTTTCGGCCCGACGCTCCTGATCTCGCCGCTGCTCGCACTGATGCGCAACCAAATCGATGCTGCCACCCGGCTCGGTCTGCGGTGCATGACGGTCAACTCCTCGGCAAAGACCACGGTCGACGAGTTGGCCGACGCCCTCAACACCGACTCGCTCGACCTGATCCTCGTCTCACCCGAGCGGCTCGCCAACCCCGAGTTCGCCGCGAAGGTGATGCCGATGCTCGAGGAACGTCCGGGGATGATGGTGATCGACGAGGTCCACTGCATCTCCGACTGGGGCCACGACTTCCGCCCCGATTACCGCCGCATCGGCCGGATGCTCGACGAGTTCGGGCGGTCGGCTGGTGTCCGTGTCCCGATCCTCGGTTGCACGGCGACGGCGAATCTTCGCGTCGTCGACGACGTCGCCGAGCAGCTCGGCGCCGAGCTCACCACGTTCCGCGGCGCACTGGGCAGATCGGGCCTCGGCCTCGGAGTGGTCGATCTGCCCGCTCAGCCCGAGCGCCTCGTCTGGCTCGCCGAGCGGCTCGAATCGATCCCGGGTTCGGGCATCATCTACTGCCTCACCATCCGTGACACGCTGGCGGTCTCCGACTTCCTCCAATCCCGCGGCTTCGACGTCGCCGCCTATTCGGGCGCGACCGATTCCGACGAGCGTGAGGAGCTGGAGCGACGGCTCCAGGCGAACGAACTGAAGGCACTCGTCGCCACCAGCGCACTCGGCATGGGCTACGACAAACCCGACCTCGGCTTCGTCATCCACTTCCAGATGCCGGGTTCGCCGATCGCCTACTACCAACAGGTCGGTCGTGCAGGCCGCGCGCTCGACGAGTCGGCGGCCATTCTCCTCGTCGGCCAGGAGGACCTGCGCATCCAGAATCACTTCATCGACCGTGCGTTCCCCGCGCCGGCCAAGGTCGACGAGGTACTCGCCGTGCTCGATGCGGCGGGCGGGCCGGTCGGGATCCGCGACATCGCCGCCGAGGTCAACCTCACGTGGGGCGACATCGAGTCGATACTGAAACAACTCGATGTCGAGGGCACCGTGCGCCGGATCAAGGGTCAGTCGTACGAGCGGACCGATCGACCCTGGGACTATCCGACCGAGCGCGTCGAGAACGTCACCCAGGCGCGGAGATTCGAGCAGCAGTTGATGCGGGACTACGCCGAGACGTCGGGGTGCCGCATGCAGTTCCTCACCGCACTCCTCGACGACCCGGCCGACGATCCGTGCGGGATCTGTGACAACTGCCGGCGAACGGGGCGGGTCGTCGACGGGGTCTCGGCCATCGCTGCGCTCGCCGACACGGGCGTGTTCGCGCCCTTCGATCCAGATCCGAGCGACCTGCACCGTGCGGCCGACTTCCTTCGCAACCGGCCGATCGTGCTGCCCCCGAAGCAGCAGGGCATCCCGGCCGGCGAACGCAGCGAGGCCGGCCAGGCCCTTGCCGTGTGGGGCGACGACGGCTGGGGGCGAGCCGTCGAGCGCGGCAAGTACGCCGACCGGCACTTCGGTGACGACGTCGTCGGCGCGCTCGCTGCCCTCACAGCGGCCTGGTCACCACCGACGCCGATCGAGTGGGTGACCGCGGTTCCCTCAGACCGGTCGGGCGACCTGGTGCCCGACGTGGCGCGTCGTCTGGCCGACCGGCTCGGTGTCGACTTCGTCCCGGCGATCTCCCGAGTGGCCGACCGGCCGCCTCAGGAGGCGCAGGCCAACAGCGCCCACCAGCGCACCAACGTCGAGGGCGCCTTCGCTGCGGCAGGCGAGATTCCGACGGGCGCCGTCCTCGTCGTCGACGATCTCATCGACTCCGGTTGGACCTTGACCGAGGTCGGCCGTGTGCTCCGTCGTGCGGGCAGCGGCCCGGTGATGCCGCTGGCTCTGGCGACCACGCCGATCCGCAACTGAGCATCGATCGGCGCGACCACCGCTCCGTGACCTACTGTCCTTGCCCGATGGGGACCGACAGCACATCGACGCTCGGTCGTTGGGCATCGATCCGAACCGTCTCTCGCAATCGGTTGCTCGCCCGGTCGATGCGCGGCCTGTTCACGTTCGCCATCACCGAGCAGGGATGTTGGCTCGCAATCCTCCTGTTCGCGTTCAACCGGGGAGGCGTCGGCGAGGTCGGATGGGTCGCGGTGCTCCTGCTCGTCCCCGCTGCGCTCCTCGCACCGCTCGTCGCGGTGGCCAGCGATGCGTTCCCCCGCCACCTCGTGCTCACACTCGGCTATGCGCTCATCGCCGCAACCAGCATCGGAACGGGGGTCGCCATGCTCACCCACGCACCCATCCAGGTCATCTACGGATTCGCCGTGGTGTTCTCGATCCTGCTGACATTCGGCGGGCCGACGATGGCTGCGATCATCCCGACGGCCGCAACGACCGCCGACGAACTCACTGCGGCCAACACGGCGACAGGTGCCGTCGACACGGCCGGCCGGCTCGTCGGGCCGTTGCTCGCTGGAGCGATCCTCTCCAACGCGACACCCGGGGCCGTCCTCGTCTGGATCGGCGCGCTGATGGGCGTCGGCGCGCTGAGCACGGCCGGGCCTGCCCCCGCGTCGTCAGGCTTCTACGGCCGCCACGCGGACGATCCCGACCGACTCTCAGCGCTCGTTGAATTGACGGCCGGACTCCGGCTGCTCGCCCGCGACCCGCAGGTGCGCACGCTGACGGGGGCCATCGCGACGACGTCGTGGATCGCCGGAGCGCTCGACGTCGGAGCCGCCACGATCGCGATCGACGTGCTCCGTCGCGACGATGCTGCGGTGAGCGTGCTGCTCACCGGGTTCGGAGCGGGTTCCCTCCTCGGATCCGCCGCCAGTTTTGCCCTCGTCGGCCGGCGCCGACTCGCCCGTGCACTCGCGGCTGGCGTGATCGTCATGTGTGCAGCATTCGGTGTCATGGGGTGGACCGAGCACCTCGTCTCCGCCACCTTGCTGCTCGTCCTGGTCGGTGCCGGCGTGACGCTCACCTCGGTCGTCGGGCGCACGATGCTGCAGGGACTCACACCCGACGACACGTTGGCGCGGCTGTTCGGCGTGCTCGAGGCGTTGGAATCGATCGGGCTCGCCGTTGGCGGAGTTGCACTCTCGGTGTTGGCCGTCCAGACGAGCATCACCACGGCCTTCGCCGTGGTCGGCGGCGCCGGCATCGTGGGTCTCGCCGTGATGTGGCGCCGGCTGGCCTCGATCGATCGCGCCCGGCGAGCGGTCGACCCCGAGTTGCTCCGCGTGGCCCGCTCGACCGCCGTCTTCAGCCCGCTCCCGCCCTACGCCATCGAGCAGGTGATGAACGGCATGGTCCCCGAGCACTTCGACCCCGGCGAGGCGCTCATGACGAAGGGCGACGTCGGCGACCGGATGTGTTTGCTCACCGACGGCGTCGTCGAGGTCGACACCGGCAACGGGACCGTGGTCCGTCACGGTCCAGGCGTCGTGCTCGGTGAGATCGCGCTGCTGCGCGACGTGCCGCGCACAGCGACAGTGACGGCTCGTGACGGTGGCGCGACGGCCTACTGGATGGACGCCGACTCGTTTCTCGATGCGGTGAACCGGGTGCCGCGCAGCCGCGCCCGAGCCGAGGCCGAAGCAACCAGACGACTCGAGCGATGAGAGCCGCCGACCGTCCGGCTTCGACCGGCGGGCCACGGTGTGGTCTGCTGTTGCGATGAAGTTCGGGATCTTCTACGAACACCAGCTTCCCAAGCCGTGGAGCGAGGACGACGAGTACCGCCTGCTCAACGAAGCCCTCGATCAGGTCGAACTCGCCGACCGGCTCGGCTTCGACCATGCCTGGGAGGTCGAACACCACTTCCTCGACGAGTACTCGCATTCGTCCGCACCCGAGGTGTTTCTCGCCGCCGCAGCCGCAAGGACGTCGAACATCCGGCTCGGACACGGCATCCGCCAGGTGATTCCCAACTACAACCATCCGGCTCGGACCGCCGAGGGACTGGCCACGCTCGACCTGATCTCGAACGGCCGCGTCGATTTCGGGATCGGCGAGGGCGCGACCCGCCTCGAACTCCACGGGTTCGGTATTCCCGCCAAGCAGAAGCGAGCGATGTCACTCGAGGCCGCCGAACAGATCGCCAACATGATGGTGCTCGACCCGTATCCGGGCTTCGAGTCGGAGCACTTCTCGATGCCCTGCCGCAACGTGTTGCCCAAGCCGCGACAGAAGCCGCATCCGCCGATGTGGATCGCTTGCACCAACCGGGACACGATCAAGGTCGCTGCGCGCAACGGTCTGGGCGCCCTGGCGTTCACGTTCATCGACCCCGACGAGGCCAGGGCGTGGGCCGACATCTACTACGACATCATCAAGAGCGACGAGTGCGTCCCGATCGGCCACACGGTCAACGCCAACCTCGCCCTCGTGACCGGGTTCTCCATGCACGAGGACCGGGCCACGGCCATCCGCAACGGCCAGGAGGGCTTCGAATTCTTCGGCTATGCGATGAGCTCGCTCGTCACGAAGGACCAGGTGCCCGGCAGGACGAATCTGTGGGGCGAGTTCCAGGAACGTCGTGACCCGTCGGTCGAGGCGAAGCGCATCGCAACGGCCGAGGCAGCAGGCGACTCGTATTCGAGCTGTATCGGGACGCCCGCCGACTCGCGCCGCTACGTGCGCGATCTCGCCGACGTCGGTGTCGATCAGCTGATCTTCATCCAACAGTGTGGACGCAACCGGCACGACGACATCTGCTCCTCGCTCCAGATGTTCGCCGATCAGGTCCTCCCCGAGTTCAAGGCCGAAGAAGCTGCCCGTCAGCGACGCAAGGACGAAGAACTGGCCCCGTTCGTCCAGGCAGCGCTCGCACGCAAGCACTGGATGCAACCGCTCGCCGACGCCGACATCCCGGTCGTCCGTGCATCGGTGGCGAAAGTCCAGAGCGCCGGTCGTCTCACCTGACCAGCCCGGCCTCCGAGCGCGACGCCCGCACCGAGGATGTTGCAGCCCCAGCTACTGTCAGCCCGATGGATGTGCTCGTCGCTGGTGGTGGTATCGCCGGCCTGACGATGGCGCTCACGTGCCACGAGGTCGGTGTGCCGGTCAAGGTGTTCGAGGCCGCCCGGGAACTCCGCCCGCTCGGATTGGGCATCAACCTGCAGCCCGACGCCGTGCGCGAGTTGGTCGACCTCGGCCTCGGCAGCGAACTCGCGAGCATCGCCGTCGAAACGCGGGAGCTCGCACGGGTCGGACCCGATGGCTCAGACGTGTGGTCGGCACCACGCGGCCTCGCTGCCGGCTACCGCTGGCCGCAGTACTCGGTGCACCGGGGCGAACTCGAGATGCTGCTCTACCGGACCGCTGTCGACCGACTCGGATCAGATGCCATCACGACGGGACGCCGCGTCACTGCATACGAGCACGGACTCGATGCCGTCCACGTCGAGTTGACTGCGAGCGACGGAACGACCGAGGGCATCGACGGTTCGGTGCTGCTCGGCGCCGACGGGCTGCACTCGGCTGTTCGAGCACAGATGTTCCCTGGAGACGGTGGCCCACGTTGGGGTGGCTCCGTTCTCTGGCGTGGCACGTCGTCGAGTCCGCCGGTTCGAACGGGTGCCTCGTTCGTGGTGGCCGGCGATCCGACCCAACGCTTCGTGGTGTTCCCGATCTCACAACCCGATCCGTCGACGGGCTTGCAGGTGCAGAACTGGATCGCCGAGCTCGCGTTCGACGCGAACCGCGGCTGGCGACGCGGCGACTGGAACACGCGTGTCTCCATCGACGAATTCGTCGGCTCCTTCGAGGGCTGGACGTTCGACTGGCTCGACGTGCCCGACCTGATCCGGCATGCGGATCAGGTGTTCGAATATCCGATGGTCGACCGGGATCCGGTCGACCACTGGGTGCACGGATCGGTGGCACTCCTCGGTGACGCGGCCCACGCCATGTACCCCGTCGGTTCGAACGGCGCGAGTCAGGCGATCGTCGACGCCCGGGTGATCGGTGCAATGTTCGTCGAGCACGGTGTGGGCCGTGGGGCACTCCGCGCGTACGAAGCGCGGCTGCTCGCCAGCCGGTCCGCGCTCGTGGCGAGCAACCGCCGACTCGGGCCCGGCTCGATCCTGGGCATCGTCGATACGGACCTCGGGGAGGACTTCGGGCACCTCGGAACCATGTCGCGCGACGAACTCGCGATGTTCACGGCCGACTACAACACCGTCTCAGCAGCAGCCGTCGACAGGTTGAACACGTCAGCGTCGACGATCACGCATGTGAGCTGAGGCTGTGCGACGCCCTCGATGATGCGATCAGGCGTCGGGGAGACGGTAGGCGTCGAGCGTCGGCTTGAGCGGTCGGGCATACCAGAGGGGGCGGCGCAGGCCGCTGTCGTTGGTCGTGCCCGCCGGGCGAGTCTTCTCCATCCACTCCAGGTACGCCTCGCGTGACTTCGCGGTGTCGACGACGACGTCGCCGTACTCGTCACCCGCCTCGGCCGGTGTGACCCGCACTCGCTGGTGCCAGCACTGCATGCCCGAGATCGGGTCGGGTTGGACGCAGAACGTTGCGTTCTGGTGCACGCCGGTGTCGTGCCACCAGATGCGGCCGGTGTCGGGATCGGTCGACTCGTACGGCTCGTTGCCGTGCTCCCGCTTCAGCTTCCACACCGAACCACCATCGGCGTTCGGCGTGTTGGTGATGTTCGCCTTGCCGGCGGCCCATGACCGACCCTCTTCGTCGAGACGCCAACGCCCCATGTGATGCGACGCTGCGACGACACCCGGGCGGATGCCTTCGGTCCGCCACGCCTGGATCACGAAGTGCCCGATACGCGTGGTGATCCGAACCAGTCCGCTCTCCTCGATGTCGAGCTTCTCGGCATCTTCCGGGTGGATCCAGAGTGGGTGGCGATGGCTGATCTCGTTGAGCCACTTCGAGTTCGAGGAGCGCGTGTGGATCAGCGTCGGGATGCGGAACGTGGGCAGCAGGATCCGCTCGTTGCCGGCGATGTCCATGTCCTCCCAGTGCACGTGACTCGGGATCCACTTCGGGGTCGAGTACTCGGGCCAGCCCCACTCCTTGAGCGTGGTGGAGAACAGTTCGAGCTTCTTCGACGGGGTCGGAAAGCCCTCCTTGATCTCGCCGTCGATCTCGACCGCCGGCGAACCGTCACCCAGCTTCGCGAGCTCGGTGATGGCGAACGACTCCTCGGAGCCGTCGAAGGTGCCGATCGTGCCCGGCTTGCGGAACACGCCGTGTTCGTCCTTCGTGCAGTCGGCGACGGCGTCGGCCGACACGACCTTCTCGTAGGGCGTGTACGGATCGGTCGGGACGGCGAACGACCCGCGGTCGCGCATGTATTCGAGCGGCTTCTGACCAGCGGCCTCGGCGGCCTCGGCGAGACCGGGCACTTCCTCGGCGAAGATGTGGCCGTAGTACTCGTCGACCGAGATCGGGTTGCCAGGACGCTCGTCGGACTCGAACCACTTGCGGATCCCGAGCGACCCGTCGGGGTCGATCTTCCACGAGAGATCGATCCAGAACTCGTTCTCCTCCCACACCTCACCCGGGTTGTACTCGTGGCTGCGGGCATCGGGGCCGACCGGCTCGCCGCTCTTGATCTCCGCGTATCGACGAAACACCGACTGGCGGAATCCGACCCATCGGCCGGCGTGAGTCTCGAACGACGCGAGGTCGTGGCGCTCGGCGCCGACACCCATCGGCAGCACGTAGTCGGCAAACCACGACGTCTCGGACCAGGTCGGGGTCAACGCGACATGACAGTTCACCTTGTCACGGTCCTTCAGGGCCTCGAGCCATGTGAAGCCATCCGGATTGGTCCAGATCGGATTGTAGACCCGGGAGAAGTACGTGTCGAGCTTGCCACGGCCTTCGTTGAGGAAGTGCGGCAGCAGGATCGACATCTCGTGATACGCGAGCGGGAACTCCTTGGGCCAGTTGAGCTCGTTCCACTTCTCCAGCGGCGGGGCGCCCTTCGGCTGGTGTGGGGCGAACTTGTTCCAGCCATTGCCGCTCGTGCCGCCGACGGTGGCGACCGAGCCGGTGAGCACGTTGAGGAAGAACAGCGAGCGGGCGACCTGCCAGCCGCCGTAGTTGCCGGCGCCGGCGGCGCGCCAGTTGTGGCTGGCGAACTTGGTCGGGTGCTTGCCGATGATCGTGGCGATTTCGCGGATCTGCTCCGCCGACACGCCGGTGATCCGCTCGGCCTCTTCGGGTGTGTATTCGCTGTAGTGATCCTTGAGCGCAGCCTCGACCGAGTCGAAGGTCTGCGGCATCTCGGGGTACAGCTCGGCGAGGAATGTCTCCCAGTTCACCCAACGGCGCACGAAGTCGCGCTCCCACGTGCCGTTCTCGAGCAGGAGGTGCGCGATCGACAGGCACAGGAATGCTTCTGTGCCGGGCCAGGTCGGGAGCCAGTGGTCGGCCTTCGAGCCGGTGTTGCTCAGGCGCGGGTCGACGCAGATGACCGTCGCTCCCTTGCCCTGTGCCTCGATGATCCGCTGGGCGTGCGGGTTGAAGTAGTGGCCGGCCTCGAGGTGCGACGAGATGAGGAAGATCACCTCGGCGTTTGCGAAGTCGGACGATGGGCGGTCGTGGCCCATCCAGCTCTGGTAACCGATCCGAGCGTTCGACGAGCAGATGTTGGTGTGGCTGTTGTGCCCGTCGGTCCCCCACGCCTTCAGCACCCGGTCGGCGTAGCCGTCCTCGCCCGGACGACCGACGTGGTACATCACCTCGTTGTGACGGTCCTCCACGAAGGCCGTGCGGATACGTTCGCCGATCTCACTGAGCGCCTGGTCCCAGCTGATCCGCTCCCACTGGCCCGAGCCCCGCTCCCCCATCTGCTTGAGCGGGTACAGCACGCGCTCCTGGTCGTAGATCTGGTTGAGGGTGGCGGGACCCTTCGCGCAGTTGCGACCCCGCGACGCCGGGTGCTCGGGGTTGCCTTCGATCTTCGCGATGTCGCCCGTTTCGTTGTCGAAGTACGCGAGCAGACCGCAGGCCGCCTCGCAGTTGAAGCACGTGGTCGGCACCATCGTGTAGTTGCGTTCGACCTTGTCGGGCCACGCTTTCGCGTCGAGCTCGGTCCAGTCATGCCACTTCGACTGCGGCGGGTACTTGTTGAGTGTCATCAGATTCTCCAAGTGTTACGTGACGGGTCAGACCCGTCGTGTAACGGTCAGGACAGTGGGACGGATTGGCCGGCGCGGATGAAGGCTGTTTCGGACAGCCACATCCCGACGAGTGCGAGCACGCCTGCGAGGGCGGGGATGAGGACGGACACCCCGTCGACCGACAGGGCGACGATGGTCAGTCCGGCGGGCGCCAACACGCCGAACGACAGGCCCCAGTTGAACCAGCCGGCCTGGTCGCCGGTCGTCATCGAGGCGATGGCGAGTTCGACATGCCGGCTCCCGTGGGACGTCAGCTCGACCCATGTGAGGAACCCGACGGCAGCCACACCGGCGAGGAGGGTCCACCACACGGCCCGTTGCGACGGGATCTCCATGAAAAGATCGAGGACCGCATAGGCGGAGGCGCCGGCGACGACCGCTCGGGCAAGGAGCAGCGGCAACAGGAGGGGGGTCTGCCACAGGTCGCGACCCTCGCACTGGGCGAACAGGAAGGCGGTGTATCCGGCGGTCGCCGCGCCCAGGATGGCCGCCGGGATCGCCACGACCTTCAGTGCATCGCCGGCATCGGCGACGCCGAGGATCCACCAGAGACCGCAGACCGCCGCGAACGCACCGAGCACGTATGCGCCCTTCACCAACCACGACGAGAAATTCGACTTCGTGAGCAAGTAGTAGAACCGACCGGGCTGCTTGAGGTCGCCGATCAACAACGCGCCGGTGATCGCGAGGAACACGCCGGCGACCATCGGCGGCACGACGCCGACCGCTGCCTGCTCGTCAGCGTGGCCGAGCACGATCATCAGCGCGGCCATCAGCATGATCCCGCCCGCGATCGCCTTGGTCACGAGGTACCCCGACACCATGCGATCCCACGTGGTCTTGTGTGCCGTCGTGTAGGCGGTGCGAGCCACGACTCCGGGGTCACCGTGACCGTGCTCGTCGAGCACCGGCAGTTGGCGGTGGTTGGCGGTCGTGTCGGCCCAGATCATGCCGTCGGCGCTGATCTTGGTCCGGGTCGGATCGAGCGACGCCTGGTCGGCACCCTTGTAGAACACTTTGGGTTTCGTGTTCTGCTCGGGAGCTCGGACGGCGACGTCTTCCCGCCCGATGAGCTTGGCGACCGGGTCGGCCGGGTCGTCGAAGTCGACGACCTTGATCGCCTCGGTCGGACACACGACGACACAGGACGGAGCGAGATCCATCTCGACGCGGTGATTGCAGAAGTTGCACTTCTGCGCCGTGTTGGTCTCGGGGTTGATGAACAGTGCGTCGTACGGACACGCGTTCATGCACGACTTGCAGCCGATGCAGTTGTCGTCCTGGAAGTCGACCACGCCGTTGTCGGCCCGGAACAGTGCGCTCGTCGGGCAGATCGTCATACACGGTGCGTCTTCGCATTGATTGCAGCGCATCACCGAGAAGTGACGACTCGCGTTCGGGAAGGAGCCTGTCTCGATGTACTTCACCCACGTCCGGTTCACGCCGAGCGGCACGTCGTGTTCGCTCTTGCACGCGATCGTGCAGGCGTGACAGCCGATACAGGAATCACTGTCGAGCAGGAAGCCGAGCCGGGTCATCGCATCCACCGGGTTCGAAGTCGATCAGACGTCATCGGACCATTCTCGCCCACCTGGCAGCGTGACCGGTAGACCCTCTCCGTCTCTCAGGACATAGAACCAATCTATGGGCGGTCATAGACGAGTTCTCTGTGACCGATACCATGCGACCATGCCGTTGCCGCCGAGCTTTCCCGAGCTCGCCGCGCTCGACCTGCTCCGGTCGGTCGTCGAGCTCGGCAGCCTGTCCCGTGCCGCGGAGGCGCACGGGATCACCCAGCCGTCAGCCAGCAGCAGGATCCGCACCCTCGAACGCCAGCTGGGCATCACGGTGCTCGATCGGTCGCCCACCGGTTCACGACCCACACCTGACGGACAACTCGTCGTCGGCTGGGCGAACACCGTGCTCGACGCCGCGACGACGCTCGGCACGGGCGTGGAGGCACTACGCGCCAGGCACACCGGGCTGCTGCGCATCGCTGCGAGCTACACCATCGCCGAGTACCTGTTGCCGCCGTGGCTCGGCCGGTTTCTCGTCGATCGCCCTGACGACTCGGTGACCCTGGAGGTCACGAACAGCCGGGCGGTACTGGGGCGTCTCGAATCGGGCGCGGTCGACCTCGGGTTCATCGAGTCGCCGACAGCACCGGCACACGTCCATCAACGCGCCGTGGGTTCGGACGACCTGATCGTCGTCGTGTCGCCGCGTCACCCCTGGGCAACGGTTCGCTCGATCACGGTCGAGATGCTGGCCACGACGCCCCTCGTGCTTCGCGAGCGGGGGTCGGGTACTCGCGACGCGTTGCAGGACGAGCTCCTCCGGCACGGACTCGATGCGCCCACGTCGGCGCTCGATCTCGGGTCACTCTCAGCCGTTCGGATCGCCGTGATCAACGGGTCGGCGCCGACGGTCATCAGCCGGCTCGCCGTCAGCGACGATCTCGCCGCCGGATCACTCGTCGAGATCGACGTCGACGGGTTCACGATTCGGCGCCGTCTGCTCGCCGTGTGGGCGAAGCGGCACGAACCGTCGCGGCTCGCAGCCGCCTTGCTCGATCACCTCGCGGCAACGAGCAGTTGAGCGCGGGCGCTGCGCCCACGCCGCGCCCGCCGAGGCGCACGGTGTCACCCCGCCGTCGGGCCGGGCAGCAGGAAGGACACGCTGTCAGGCAGCGGTGCGCGCGAGTTGCACGACGATGCGGCCGAGTGCACGCTCCCGCACGGCGCGCGGCTCGGCGTCGTCCGAGGCAACCGCGACGAGCACGTCGCTGACGTCGTGCTGACGGGCCGCGCGGTACAGCGCGGTGAGCGCGTCCTTCTGTGCGACGAAGCCGTCCGTGACGACATGTTCAGCGAGTTCGAGAGCGGTGATGGGAGCCATACTGTGAGGGTACGAGCGAATGGTCATCACCAAAACCAATTCTTTCTGGTGAATATCATCAGCTATACTGATGATCATGCCGACGCTGCGCGACGCCGACAATCGCCACCTCGCTGCGCTCGTCGCGGTGGCCGACCACGGCACCTTCGCCAACGCCGCCGACGCGTTGGGATTCACGCAGTCCGCGGTCAGCCAACAAATCGCTCAGCTGGAGAAGGCCTCCGGCACCAAACTGTTCGATCGTCCGAAAGGCCCCCGACCAGCCGAACTCACCCCGGCGGGCCGACTCCTGCTCGAATATGCCCGCAGCACCCTGGCTCGCGTCGACCAGATGAACGACCGCCTCGATCTGCTTCGGCGCGGCCTGGCCGGCAGGCTCGCTGTCGCAACGTTCCAGTCGGCGTCGGCCGAACTGCTGCCCAACATCATCGGGCGCATGCGGCGCACGCTGCCCGGCGTGGAAGTTCGACTCGACGAGACCGACGACGTCGACGCGCTGCTGCACGACGTGCTCACCGACCACGTCGATCTCGCGTTCTCCGTCGACAACGAGGATGATCCGCGCATCACGATCGACGTGCTCGGCTACGACCCGTGGGTGGTCCTCGCACCGACCGACGATGCGATCATCCGCTCCGGTCGCCACTCCACGAGCCGCACGGTCACTGCTGACGAACTGAACCGGCGGCCGCTGATCGGCCAACCGGACACCGCAGCCGCACAACGCCTGATCGACCATCGCCTCATTGCCGCCGGGATCCGTCCCGACTACGCGTTTCGATTTCACAACAACGCCGCCGTCCAGAGCATGGTCCGCACCGGCATGGGGTGGGCCGTGATGCCGTCGCTCGCCGTCGACCGCGATGACCCGGGCGTGGCGTTCCTCGAGCTCGATCCGCCGATCCCACCGCGCATCATCCAGTTGATCCGCAGAAGTGGGCGGACGCTGCCGCCTGCAGCCGATCGGTTCCGGGCGATCGCCGCGGACGTCGCGCGAGAGTTGCTCGCACGATGAGCACGCCCTCGACGACGAACGAGGTACTGCAGTTCACGTCCGTGCGGCTCCTCCTCGTCTCGACGGCGGCAGCAGCGGTCGGCCAGAACGTGCTGCTGACCGTGCTGTTCAAGCAGGTCTTCGACCTCACGGGGAACGTTCTCGACATCGCCTTCATCGGCCTCGCCCAGTTCGTTCCGGCGCTCCTGCTGGTCCTCGTCAGCGGTTGGGTGGCAGACCGATTCGACCGGCGTCGCGTTGCCGGGCTCTTTCTCGGCGGCCGCGCAGTGTGTGCGCTGGCGCTGATCGCATTCAGCGTCCGTGGGTCGGAGGCCGTCTGGCAGTTGTTCCTCATCGCGTTCGTACTCGGGACCGCCGATGCGATGCTCGCGCCCGCTCGCCGTTCGGTCGCCCCGTTCGTTGCTCCGACGCGTCTGTTCCCGTCCGTCATCGCGCTCTGGACGGCGACCTTCACGGCGTCAGCGATCATCGGCCCGATCCTGGGCGGCTTCGTCTACAGCGTCGGGGCCTCGTGGGCGTACGGCGTTGCGGCCGCACTGCAGTTCGCAGCGGTCGTCCCGATGCTGCTCCTCCGGTACCACCGCACGCCCGAGCGGATCACCGATCGCCCGACGTGGGCGAGCGCCGTGGAGGGTTTGCACTTCGTGCGCCGCACGCCCGTCGTGCTCGCCACGATCTCGCTCGACTTGTTCGCCGTCCTGTTCGGCGGCGCGATCGCCCTCATTCCGGCGGTGGCCGAGAATCGACTCGGAGTCGGCGACATCGGATACGGATGGCTGCGAGCCGCTCCTGGCATCGGGGCGGCGGCAATGGCGCTGTGGCTTGCTCGACGACCGCTGACCCGCCGGGTGGGTCCGACCCTGTTGGTCGTCGTTGCGATCTTCGGCGCCGGACACATCGTGTTCGGCCTGACCCGCAGCTATGCGGTTGCGTTCATCGCGCTGGTGGTCGTTGCCGCGGCCGACATGGTGTCGATGTTCATTCGTGGCGCGATCGTCCCGCTCGTGACACCCGACGAACAGCTCGGTCGGGTCAACGCCGTCGAAGGCGTGTTCATCGGGGCATCCAACGAACTCGGGGCCTTCGAGAGTGGGGTGGCCGCCCGTGCGTTCGGGCTCCCCTGGGCCATCGCCGGCGGCGGGTTCATCACGGTGGCGATCGCTGCGAGCTTCGCGCTCGTGTTTCCGTCGTTGCGCAAGATCGACACGTTCGAGGAGCTCCGCCCTCCCGGCTCCGAGCGCGACCCGGCCCCCGTGACATGATCGCCTGATGGCCCGCCACAGCTTCACGATCGCCTCGCCACTCACGGTGCAGGACGCCTTCGCCCGGCTCATCGACCTGGAGCGGGTACCGGAGTGGGACGAGGGTGTTCGGGGTTCCGTTCGCATCGGTCCGACGCCCGACTCCGTGCTGGGCAGTCGATTCGAGGTCACGGTGACCGGCTTCGACGGCACGCCCACCACGGTCGTCTACGAGCTCACCGAGGTCGACGAGCCGACCCGCTTCGTCATGATCGGCGAGAACGAGCAGTTCCGCGCAGCCGACACGCTCGTCCTCACGTCGAACGAGACGGGATGTGAGCTGTCGTACGACGGGACACTCGAACTCCTCGGCGACGACCCTCCACTCACACCAACCCAACTGGACTCGATGTTCCCGAAGCTCGCGGCCGTCGCCGAGGCCGGCCTGAGACGCTTCCTCGACGGCGAACGGTGATCACTCCGGTCAGCGGGTGACGCTGCTGGATCCGACGTCAAGCCGCTCGAATTCGGGTCGCAGCAACGACGCCCACCGGTCGTAGCCGAGTGCAGTGAGGTGAACGCCGTCGTAGGTCTCGGCGTCACGAAGCGCGCCGGACCCGTCGTCGAACTCGGGGTACAGGTCGAGCAGGTCGAGGCCGCGATCAGCAGCAAAGCGCCGAATGGCGTCGTTGGTGGCGATGACCCCGTCGCCGAGTTCGGCGCTCGGCAACACGGTCTGGATCACGATGCGGGTTCGGGGCGACGTCGTTTCGAACGCGGTGACGAGTTCGCCCAGCCGATCGGTGGTCCACGACGGCGCCTGGCCTTGGTAGACGTCGTTGGTGCCGGTCAGCACGAACACGGCCAACGGTTGCGACCGGACCGCGTCGCGTGCGATCGGCACCAGCTGATCGGTCGTGTATCCCGAGAATCCCGCGTTGACGACATCACGGTCCGCAAAACGTTCGCTCCAGTTGCCCTCCTCGGTGAGGCTGTCCCCGAGCATCACGATCCGCGCCGCGGAGTCGGTCGAATCGTCCTCGTCGTCTCGGGCCTTCAGCACCGCGGCGACGCCGACCCCCACGAGGACCGCAGCCACCATCCAGACGATCGTGCTCCGTCCCACGGGATCAGAGCAGTTGGTCGGCGGTGAGTGCGTAGAGGTCGTCGGCCGGTGAGGTGATCGCCGCAAGCAACCCGGCCGCAGTGGGGAGGATCTGCTCGCCGAAGAACTTCGCACTGGTCACCTTCGCCGCCAGGAAGTCGCTGTCGAAGTCGTCGGTGGCGCTGTCCGATGCTGCGACCGCGGCCTTGGCGAGCAGACCGGCACACACGGTGGTCCCGAGCAGTCGCAGGTACGGCCCCGAGGCCCCGAGCAGCGATCGAACGTCGGACGGGCCGGTCTCGATCAGGTGCGCCGTCGCAGTGCGGGCGGTGGCGATCGCTTCGTGCAGCCGCGTGCCGAACACCTCCAACCCCTCGATGTCGCTCAGTTCCTTCACCCGGAGTTCGAACTCGTCGAGCAGGTCGGAGATGACCCCGCCACCGCGCATCGCGAGCTTGCGGCCGACGAGGTCGGCCGCCTGGATGCCGTTCGTCCCTTCGTAGATCGCAGCGATCCGCGCGTCGCGGTAGTGCTGCGCGATGCCGGTCTCCTCGACGTACCCCATCCCGCCGTGGATCTGTACGGCGAGCGACGTCGTCTCGTTCACGACGTCGGTGCACAGGCTCTTCGACAATGGAATGAGCAGGTCGGCGAGCTCACGCCAGCCGCGGGCGTCGTCGGCATCGTCGGCCGCGTCGGCACGGTCGAGCGCAGCAGCGTTCGTGTACACGAGCGCACGCATCGCATCGATCCACGAGCGCTGTGTCATCAGCATGCGCCGCACGTCCGGGTGTTCGATGATCGGGCTGCTCGTCCCCTTCGGAGCGCCGATCGCCGTCCCCTGCTCACGATCCTGCGCGTACTGCAGCGACTGCTGGAAGGCACGCTCCGAGAGGCTGAGACCTTGGAGTCCGACCGACAGGCGGGCGTTGTTCATCATCGTGAACATGTTGCGCATGCCGTCGTGCTCGTTGCCGACCAGCCAGCCGGTCGCTCCCTCGAACGCCATGACGCACGTCGGCGAGCCGTGGATCCCGAGCTTGTGCTCGATCGAGACACATGTCGCAGGGTTCCGCTCGCCGAGGGAACCATCATCGTTCAGCACGAACTTCGGCACGAGGAACATCGAGATGCCCTTGGTACCGGGAGGGGACCCTGGCGTGCGCGCCAGCACGAGGTGGAGGATCTGCTCAGCGAGATCGTGTTCGCCGTACGTGATGTAGATCTTCTGACCGGTGATGCTCCACGAGCCGTCACCGTTCGGTACTGCCTTCGTGGTGACGGCGCCGACATCGGAGCCCGCCTGCGGCTCGGTGAGGTTCATCGTGCCGGTCCACTCGCCGGTCATCATCTTCGGCAGGTACGTCGCCTTCTGCTCGTCCGAGCCGTGGGCGAGGATCGCATCGATCGCGCCCTGGGTGAGCAGTGGACAGAGGGACAGCGACATGTTCGACGACGTGAACATCTCCTGTACGGCGATGGCCGAGATCCAGGGGAAATCGGCACCGCCGAACTCGGCTTCGAACGGCATCGCTCCGAACCCGGACGCCACCCACTTCTCGTACGCCGGAGCGAAGCTCGCGGGCGTGACGACGGTGCCGTCGGGCTGCCAGGTGGAGCCGACGCGATCGCCGTCGACGTTGGTCGGTGCGACCTCGTCGGCCATGAAGCGCCCGACTTCGTCGAGCACGGCCGCGATGCTGTCCATGTCGACGTGCCCGAAGCGTTCGGAGGCGAGGATGCCCTCGATGTCGGCCACGTGGGTCATCACGAAGCGGATGTCGTCGGTCGGCGGCGTGTAGTTACTCATCGGTAACCATGCTACGCCCGCTCCCGGTGACGTGCCACGGTGTGCTCGGCCGACGACGAACCGTGGCCCGACGCATACGCTCTGAGCGTGGATGCCACCTCGTTCGACGCCACCCGACCTGTCGGTGCCGATGCCGTGCTGCTGCGCGACGTGGGCCCGCGTGACGGGCTGCAGGCCATCAGCCAGCCGGTCTCGCTCGAGACGAAGATCACGATGACCAATGGTCTCGTCGCCGCGGGAGTCCAGCGAATCGAGGCCGGATCGTTCGTCAGCCCGACGGCCGTCCCGCAGATGGCCGACTCGCGCCAGGTGTTCGATGCACTGCCGAGGACCGGAGTGTCACACGAGGCACTCGTCGTGAACGAGCGTGGCGCCCGCGCCGCGATCGAGGCGGGCGTCGACGTGCTGGTCGGCGTGATCTCGGCGAGTGATACGTTCAGCCACCGCAACGTGCGGATGTCGACGACGGCTGCGATCGACGAGCTCGTCGCGATCGTGGCGATCGCCCGCTCGGAAAACCGCCCCGTGAGCGTCGACCTGTCGGCCGCGTTCGGGTGTGCGTTCGAGGGCGCCGTACCGGTCGAGTCGGTGGCCGACGTCGCCGAGCAGATCGCAACAGCAGGCGCGTTCGAGATCGTGTTGGCGGACACGATCGGGAGCGCCGCCCCCAACGACATCGCTGCGGTGGTGGCCGCCGTCCGGATGCGGGTCGGTGACGACGTACGACTCGGCCTGCACCTCCACGACACCCGCGGACTCGCCCTGGCCAATGCCACGGCGGGACTCGATGCCGGCATCCGTCGCTTCGATGCGAGCGTCGGCGGCCTCGGCGGCTGCCCGTTCTCGCCCGGCGCCACCGGCAACGTCTGCACCGAGGACCTCGTGCACCTGTTCCATGCGCTCGGTCTGTCGACCGGTGTCGACCTCGACGAACTGATCGCCGTCGCGTCGACCGTCGAACAGCAGCTCGGAGCCGAGCTGCCCAGCCACATGTTGCGCGCCGGACCCCGCTTCGCCCGCCTCGCCACCTGACGGAGCCGCCTCACACCGGGTGTCGCGTCAGATCACCGCGTGTTCGTGGATCGGCTCGTTACGTTCGATCCGCCCGTAGCCGAACGGTGACAGGTCGAGTGAACGAAAACGGCCATACGTGATGAGTTCGCTGATCCCGCGACCAACTGCCGGCCCCTGTTGGAGTCCGTGGCCCGAGAACCCATTGGCGAAGTGCAGGTTCTCGACGAGGCTGCTCGGCCCGATGATCAGGTTGTGGTCGAGGGTGTTGAAGTCGTACTGGCCACCCCACGACGCGACGAGGCCGATCTGGTCGAACTGCGGGACGTACTTCGCAACGGTCGGCCAGATCTGCTCCTCGAACTCGGCGTGGCGGGCCTCGAGATCATCGCAGTCGACCGCAACGTCGACTGCCGGCACCGCACCACACATGTAGTGCTGTTGCTCCCGACGGAAGTGGACGCCGACCGGCGTGATGGTGAGCGGCACCGCGTGCTCGATCGGCGTTCGACAGTCGAACACGAAACTCGTCCGGGCCCTGGGCTCGACCGGAAGGTCGATGCCCGCCATCGCCGCGACCTGCCTCGCCCGACACCCTGCGGTGTTGACGGCGTGGCCGCACGAAACCGACCGCCCGGATTCGAGGCGGACCCGCGAGACCCGACCGTGAACGACGTCGAGACCGATCACCCGGTCCCTGATGTAGTTCGCACCGTTGTGGATCGCCCGCTGACGAAGCCCCCGGAACAGCGCCCACCCGTCGAACGAGCCTTCGCGGATGCCGCCGAGCCGGGCGCCGACGAGCTGGTCCGGGTCCATGTACGGAAACCGTGTGGCGACATCGGTCGGGCGTAGCATCTCGACCTGGGCGCCGGCGGCGAGCTGCGCGTGCGACTCGTGTTCGAGTCGGGCGTAGAGCTCGTCCGTGTCGGCCAGGAAGAGGTAGCCGGTGCCTCGGAAATTGATCTCGGGCGACTCGCCATCGACCTGCACGTTCTCGTGGAAACCGGCGATGAAATCGACGCCGAAGCTGCTCAGCCTGATGTTGAGCTCGTTGGTGAACTGTTCGCGGATGCTGTTCTGGGCACGAGTGGTCTGGGCGCTCTCGTAGGTCCAGTCGGGCTCGACGACGAGCACCGAACCGTCGAAGTCGGGGTTCTCGGTGAGAAAGTACGCCGTGGCGCTGCCCATCATCGCCCCACCGATGCAGACGACGTCGTACCGTTCGGCGAGTTCGCTCATCGGGGAGGATCGATCACGTCACGTATCCCTGCACCCGATCGTTCTCGACCGCCGCCGGATCTCGTTCGGCCGGGTCGCCGTAGCCACCCCCACCCGGCAATTCGAGCACGAGACGACGATCGCTGGCGACGACTTGTCGCCCCTTGCCGGCGAACGGCGTGCCGTCGTCGAGATACACCTTGCCGGGCGCACCATCACCGCCGCCAGCGCGGCCTCGTGCAGGGTGGTCGATGCGGTCGAACATCGCCGAGAAGTCGAACTGGTAGCCCTCGGTCGGGCCGAGTTCGATCACCTGACCGAGACCACCACGCTGGGCCCCGGCGCCGCCGCTGTCGGGCCGGATCTCCTTACGCCAGATCACGATCGGGCCGACCTGCTCGGTCGCCTCGACCGACATCGTGCGCACCCCGGACGGAAAGGCCGTCGAGGTGAGCCCGTCGAGGCGCGGGCGCGCTCCGGTGCCTCCGCTGTTGAACATCAGGATCTCCACGGGCGGTCGCGGATCGGCTGCGTCGGCGGATCGCGCGCTCGCCTGGAAGTTCCAGAGCGCACCCGACCCCTCGGCGGGCACGCGGTCGGGGATGGCCTGCGCGATCGCGCCGAGGCAGAGGTCGGTGACGAAGTGGCCGAGCACATGACGGACCGACACCGGATCGGGATGCGTCGCATTGAGGATCACACCGTCCGGCGCGCTCACGGTGAACGTCGACAACGACGCGAAGTTGTTGGGCAGCTCAGGCGCCAGCGCGACGAGCATGCCGTAGGTGAAATAGGCGTGGGCGTAGCCGAGCGGCACGTTGATACCGAGCGGGCACACCGGCGAGGTGCCGGCGAAATCGGCGTGCATCCCGTCCTCGGTCACGGTGATGGCCACTGCGAGCGTGACCGGCTCGCCGTATCCGTCGACGACCATCTCGTTGCGATAGATGCCGGGCTCGACCTTGGCGATCGCCTGCTGGGTGGCCGCGTCGGTCCGCTCGAAGACGAACGACGCGAGGTCAGCGAGATCGTCGAGCGAGAACTCGTCGAGCATGTCGAGGAGCCGGCGGCGGCCGGTCTCGTTCGACGCGGCGAGACCATGGATGTCGCCGATCACCTGATCGGACTCGCGGACGTTGATCCGGACGATGTTCACGAGATCCCGGTTCAGGGTGCCCCGATCGGCCCACTTCATGATCGGGATGTTGATGCCCTCCTCGTACACCTCCTTCGCGTCGGGCCCGTACCCCCGCCCTCCGATGTCGACGACGTGGGCCGTCGAGGCGAAGAAGCCGATCAGCGTGTCGACCGGCGCGCCACGCTCGTCGTCGACCGGGCGGAAGACGGGCGTGCAGACCGTGATGTCGTGGAGATGACCCGTGCCCTTCCACGGATCGTTCGTGATGTAGACGTCGCCGGGGAAGATCCGCTCGGGGCCGATGTCGTTGATGAAGTGCGGCACGGCGGCCGCCATCGTGTTGACGTGGCCGGGCGTGCCGGTGACCGCCTGAGCGATCATGCGGCCGCGCGGATCGAACACCCCTGCCGAGAGATCGCCGGCCTCGCGGACCGACGTACTGAACGCCGTGCGGACGAGCGCGAGCGCCTGCTCCTCGACCACCGAGATCAGCCGGTTCCACATCACCTGGTTGTGCAGGGTTCGGGCCGCGTCGTCCGATCGGCTCATCGATTGGCTCATGACGACAGCTCCGAACGTCGGGTGACCAGCAGGGTTCGGTCGGGTTGCACCGTGCACCGATGGTGCGATGCGATGACGGTCGTCGTCTGCTGTTCGGCGATGATCGCCGGACCATCGATCGTCGCACCCGGTTGGAGCGACGCCCGATCGAACAGCGCAGTCGCAACCGTGCGGCCGGACGCAGCGTCGTAGGCGTCGCGCTCGGCTTCGGACCGGGGCGAGGGACCCCGGGCCGACGACAGTTCGACCCGCTCGCGCGGCGGCATCACCGACGACACGCGGACCGACCAGCTGACGGTCTCGATCGCCAAGTCGTCGATCGCTCGACCGAAGAACTCCTCGTAGGCCTTGGTGAACTTCGACGAGAGCAGCTCGGCGGCGAACTCGTCGAACGTCGAGTGCTCGTCGAGCATCACGGGGATCTCCCAGCCCTGCCCGGCGTAGCGCATCGACACCTGACGTTCGATCACGACATCTGCGTCGGTGCCCTGACGGACGAACGACATCGCCTCGTCGGTCAGTTCGGCGAGCACCGTATTCGAGCCGGCGACGTCGAAATCGGTCGTCGAGGTGTAGAAGCTCCGCACCGCCTCGTAGCTGAACGGTGCCACGAGGAATCCGATGGCCGACCCGACCCCGGCACCTGGAGGGACGATCAGCTCGTCGAGCCCGAGCTTGTCCATGAGGCGCGCTGCGTGCAGCGGCGCTCCTCCGCCGAACGCGATCATCGTGTAGCCGCCCATGTCCTTGCCGTTCTCGACGGCGTGCGCCCGGGCGGCGTTGGCCATGTTCTCGTCAACCACCTCGGCAACACCCACGGCCGACGTGTCGGCGTCGAGACCCAGCCGCTCCCCCACCGAACGCACGAGTGCCTCGGTGGCGAGTCGGGGTGAGAGATCGATGTCGGCGGCTCCGAAGGTGTCGGGGTGCAGCCGCCCGAGCTGGAGGTTGGCGTCGGTGACCGTGGCATCGAGACCGCCGAGCGAATACGCAGCCGGGCCCGGTTCCGAACCGGCGCTGTGCGGGCCGATGCGGATCTGGTCGAGGGAATCGACGCTGGCGATCGATCCACCGCCGGCGCCGATCTCGATCATGTCGATCACCGGGATCGAGATGGGCATGCCGCTGCCCTTCTTGAATCGTGCGGTGCGGTCGACCTCGAACGTCTTCGCCGTCGCGGGTCGCGAGTCGTCGATGAGGCTGATCTTCGCGGTGGTCCCGCCCATGTCGAACGACAGCACGCGGTCACGCCCGTATCGGGCGGCGAGGTCGGCGGCGAAGATCGCGCCACCGGCGGGGCCGGACTCGACGAGACGAACGGGAAACGCAGCGGCGCTCTCGACGCTCATCAGCCCACCGCCGGAGTGGACGAGGTAGAGCGGTGCGTCGACGCCGCGATCGCGGAGCTGGTCCCGCAGTCGAACGAGGTACGAGGCCATCAACGGCTGCACGTAGGCATTCGCACACACGGTGTTGAAACGTTCGTACTCGCGCATCTGCGGCGAGACCTCACAGCTGATCGACACCGAGACGTCGGGAAAACGAGCGTGGAGCAGATCGCGGAACCGCCGTTCGTTGGTGCCGTCGACATAGCTGTGGAGGAAGCCGACGGCCACCGACTCGTACCCGTGGGCACCGATCAGTTCGACCAGGTCTCGGGCTCCGGGCTCGTCGAACGGGACGAGCACGCCACCACGAGCGTCGCGTCGCTCGCGCAGCGCGTAACGGTCGCGTCGTTCGATCAACGGCTTCGGGAGGACGATGTCGAGGTCGTACTGCTCGAATCGACTTTCGGTCCGAGTCTCGATCACGTCGCGAAAACCGTCGGTGGTGACGAAGGCCGTGCGCGCACCGCGTCGTTCGATCAACGCGTTGGTTGCCAGGGTCGTGCCGTGGATGAACTGGTCGACCTCCGCAAGCGCGATCGATTCGGCCAGCGCGAGACGCTCGAGTCCGTCGAGGATCGCCCGTTCGGGCGCATCGTGGCTGGTGAGCACCTTCGTCGAGGCGTAGGTCCCGTCGCTGCGCTCGACGACGACATCGGTGAAGGTGCCGCCGACATCGGCGCCGATGCGGACGCCCATCAGAGATCCTCGACCTTCGGGAAGCCACTCGGCGGCATGATGTCGACCGTCGCGGATCGTTGTTGGGCGAGCATGCCGCCGTCGATTCGAATGACGTCGCCGGTGATGTAGGACGCGTCATCGGACGCGAGGAACAGTGCCGCGCCGGTCATGTCCTGGGGCTCACCGATCCGCCCGAGCGGCACGTTCTCGCCGCGCAGTGTCCGCTGGTCGACGTCGAGCCCCGACGTGTCGATCGAACCGGGCATCAGCGCATTCACCCTGATGTTGTACGGGCCGAGATCGAGCGCCATCGCCCGGGTGAGCGCCTCGATCCCGCCCTTGGTCGCGTCGTACGCCGTGAAGGCCCGGTGCGCGCGAGTTGCCCCGCCCGAGCTCATGTTGATGATGCAACCACCGCCGGCTTTGGCCATGATGCGGGCAGCCTTGTGCGAGCACAGGAAGTGGCCGGTGAGGTTGACGTCGACGATCTTGCGCCACCACGCCTCGTCGGCCTCGAAGAAGTGGAGCATCGGCGACACGAGGCCGGCGTTGTTGACGAGCACGTCAACGGTGCCGTGGTCGGCCATCACCGCATCGAACATCGCGGCGACCTGATCGCCGTTCGACACGTCGGCGATCGACACGCTCGCGCGGCCGCCCGATGCCACGATCGACTCAGCGACCGCTCCGGCTGCATCGGCGTCGATGTCGTTGACGACGACGACGGCCCCTGCACCGGCGAAACGCTCGGCAATCGCTCGACCGATGCCGCCGGCGGCGCCGGTGACGAGGACCACCTTGTCCTGAAGTGATTCGTGCATCGTGTCTCGTTTCAGATACCGACGAGGTCGGCCTTGAGTTGGTCGATCGCCGCTTCGTCGCGGCGGTAGTAGACGTAGCCCGAGCGCGGCGTGGCGATCACGAGCCCGGCGTCGACCAGCACTTTCATGTGCCGTGACGCGGCCGGCTGGCTCACGCCGAGCTTGTCGGTGATGTACATGTTGCAGGCGCCGTGTTCGACCGGATCGCCGTGTTCCTGCGGCGGGAAGTTCGCTGCCGGATCCTTGAGCCAGTCGAGGATCTGCAGACGACGCATGCTCGCGAGCGCCTTCAACGCGCGCTCGACAACCGGGTCGGTCGCCGGGGATTCGGAGATCGCAGCCATTTGCATACCTCTATAACTAACTCGTTATTCGACCGCCCGTCAAGACCGACTACGGTCGACGGCAGTGGGACGCCGACCGATCGCCACCGGGCGCACGCCGCGACGTGCCGGCAGCGCCACGGTCGTACGCACCTCGGTCGGTCAGCAACTGATCTCCGGCGTCGACCGGGCGGCCTCCACCCGCTGGGACGCCACGCGGGCACGGGCCGGCGAACTCCAGGGCCCGCGCGACGAGCAAGTCGCCGTCGTCACCGCTCGGGTCCGGCGTGAGCTCGGTCTGGCGGGTGCCGCGTCGGGTGGCACCGCTGCGGTCCCCGGCGTCGGCCTGATGACGGCGACCGCAGCATTCGCCGCCGAACTCGGATGGTCGACGGTGCGCCTGACCGATCTGATCATGACGATCGCGGTCATTCACGGCCACGACCGTGCGTCGTTCGAGGAGCGGCGGATGTGGGTGCTGTCGATCCTCGCGTACCGAGACGGCGCGGCGGGAGTGTTGGCGAAGCTGGCGGCCGAGTTCGCCGAAGCGTCCGGTCGCAGCAGCGTTCGCCGCCTGTCCGAACGGTCGGTGCAGAGGATCAACGCGTCGGTGGCGCGGGTGGTCGTGCGTCGGTACGGCACCCGCGCCGGCGTGGCCGCCGTCGGCAGGGCGGTGCCGTTCGGTATCGGCGCTGCTCTCGGCTACGGGATCAACAGTCGGACGGTCGCCATCGTGAGCGAGCACGCCCATGCGTTCTTCACCGATTTCCCGATCGCCCTCACTGCGATCGACGTCGACCCCCGCTGAACCCACGAGGTCGATCTCGGATGAATGTCAGCGGTGCGGAGGTCGGGGTGGCGTCACCAGTACTCCTCGTAGTGGATGTTGCCGGGCGAGTTGCGGCGGTCGAGGGTGAAACCCCGTTCGACGAGCAGTTCCACCACACCGGTGGGCTCGGGGAAGACCAAGGTGCCGTCTTGCTCCTCGGGCAGGCCGATCATCGCCGGGTTGCCACAGAGGAAGACGTGACTCGTCTCGGATGAGAGCTCGACACCCAGCTTCTGCCCGAAGTCGTCGTCGCGGATCAGATCCTGGAGGTAGCGCTTCGGCACACCCGGCTCACGGGTGGGCATGGGCACATAGTGGTAGTTGGCGTAGCGCGACTCGAGCTCGCGATGTTTGTCCATGTAGCCGAGGTCGGCTGATTGCCGGACGGTCACAGCAGAGACGATCGGACCCGTGTGCCCCTTGCGGAGCAGGTCGATGACCATGCCGTTGTGCGGCGCCTCACCCGTACCGGTGGAGAAGAACACGATCTCGGCACGCGGGTCGATCACCGAGTTGAGCGTGTAGCGGCCGGCCACCTTCGGCCCGAGGTAGATCCGGTCGCCCTCACGCTTGAGCGCCAACCGGGGGGTGAGTGCCGGCGTGTTGTCGGGCGTCGGCGGAACCAGCACGATGTAGAACTCCAGCTCGTCCAAACCGTTCTCGTCGGTCAGGTAGCCGTGATCGTCGAACATCCGTGACGAGATCGAGTACGACCGGCGGATCAGCTTGTCCCAGCGCGTGTCGGCCTCCGGGTCCGGTGCGTCGTCGATCCGCTCCTCCCAATAGCCGAGACCGAGCGAGGCGTACTGCCCGGGCAGGTACGAGGTGTCACCCTGGTCGGGCTTGACCCGCAGGACCCACAGGTCGGAATGCGTGGGTTCGAAGTGCGTGATCGTCGCGTTGTAGTGCTCCTCTCGCAGTTCCTCGATCGCGCCGACGTGTTTCGCTCGTCGCTCGAGCGAGGACGGTGGCGGCGCGACCTCGACCTCGGGGAAGCACGCCTCGGCCATCGCCACACCGACCTGCCAGCCGGGGGCGGTCGTTGCGGGCCTGCCCGCTCCCGGATCACCGAGGAACCACACCTTGCCGGAGTCGAGCGCCGCTGGCGTGACACCGACCTCATCGGGCGCGAACACGTGACGCGCCGATGCGAACACGACGTGGTCGAACTGCAGATCAGGCGTGCGCCGGTCGCCGAATTCGACCATCGGATACTCCCCCGCGAACGTGATGACCTGCGGTGTCGAGCGGTACAGCAGCGTCGCTTGACGCCCCCGTTCGAGCCCCCGCAACACGCTGGCTGCGGCAGGCGAGAGCAATGTCGGATCCATGCCAGCGGCTGCGAGGACGACACGGTTTCCGCCGTCGACGTACTGCGCGGTCAGCTCGACGGCGTGGTCGGACAGCCCCACGACGAGAACATCCTGATCTGTACCGGAGGCGACGTCGTCGACGTGGACACGAGGGCTGTCGGGCACCGGGATCGGCGGCGTCCAGGAGGCGTCGGCACGCCGGTCGGCAACCAGCACCGCACGGGTGCGGTAGGCGAGCCGATTGGTGGTGACCACGATGTCATCGCCGGCCACGTCGATCGATTCGGCGGTCTCGCCGAACCCGACATCGAGCTGGTTCGGGCCGATCAGGTCGGGTAGCGCCACGCGTGACGACGACTCGATGATCCGCACCCGCTGGAGTCCGGACCGCAACGACGAGATCGCCGTCGAGAGCCCACCCGCCGACCCGCCGACGATCACGAGGTCGTAGAGTTGGGTGGGGGCCGGGCCGTCCGTGGAGTCCATCGCGTGCACGTTAGTTTTGCGTCGACACCGCTCCCCATCGGGACGTCACACCCCCGGTCGATCAGGCATGGTTCCAGACCCGGACGATCGGGTACCATCCCGCATGAACCAGACCAACCACGACTACACGGTGGCGATCATCGGTGGCGGTTCGGCCGCCGAGACACTCATGCGCCAACTCCACGGAAGCGCACATCGAGTTGTCGTGTTCGAGCCGAATCTGCTCGGCGGTGAATGTCCCTTCTTCGCCTGCATGCCGTCGAAAGCGATGCTCCACGACCGTTCGACCGGACGAACCTGGCGGCAGGCAGTCGAGCGCCGCGACGACATCGTGTCTCACCTGGACGACGACGAGCATCTCCAGCAGGCACGCGACCTCGGCGTCGACGTCGTACGGGCGCGCGCCGAGATCGCCGCTCCGGGCTCGGTGCGCGCCGGCGGCACGGCGTATGCGGTGGACCATGTCGTCGTCGCCACCGGGGCGCGCCACAACGTGCCCGACATCGACGGGCTCGACATGGACCATCCGCTCGTCTGGACGAGCGATGATGCGCTGACAGCCTCGGAGCGGCCCGGTTCGGTCGTGATCATCGGCGGCGGCGTCATCGGCAGCGAGCTCGCATTCATGTTCTCCGGCTACGACATCGCGTCGACGACGCTCGACGCACGCGCTCGGCCCGCCGACGACATGCACCCACGCGTGTCCGAGTTGATCGAGCAGACGCTTCGCGCGTCGGGCGTCGATGTGGTCAACGGCATCCGGATCGAACGCGTCGAGCTCACCGACACCGACGCAACCGTCCACCTCGCCGACGGATCGGCACACACCGCAGAACGACTGATCGTCGCTGTGGGGCGGTCGCCTCGACTGGATGGCATCGGACTCGAACGACTCGGCATCGACCCCGCCTCCGTGGAAATCGACCATCGTGGCCGCGTCTCGTCGGATGCCGACCACGAACTCTGGTTGGTCGGTGACGCAGCGGGCGAGCACCAGTACACGCACGTCGCGAATCACCACGCCGCGGTCGTGGCCGACCACCTCGCCGGCACCGGGACGCGCCGCTACGACGACGTCGTGGTTCCTGCGTGCATCTTCGTCGACCCGCCGGTGATGATCGTCGGCGCACCGTGGGCCGACCTCCAGGGCGACGACGACATCGTGTGGGCAGAGATCGAACTAGCCACACCGCGCAGCGCCACGGACGAACACGGCGCCGGCTTCCTCGCGGTCGCCGCTCGCCGATCGACGGGCTGCCTCGTGGCGGCGAACGGCATCGGCGCCCGCTTCGACGAGATCGTGCATGCACTCGTCACGGCGATCGATGGCGAGGTACCCGTCACGCGTCTCGCCCGGACGATCCAGCCGTTTCCCACGGTCGGCGAGGTCCTCGGCCAGGCATACGACGAGCTGCGTTCGAAATTGACGAGCTGACCGAGGCCGCGATGCCTCGGGCAGGTCGTCGGCCCACACATCTCACGCCGAGGACGTGACGAGCGACGTCACCTGCGCCTTGTCGTCGTCGGAGAGCCCGGTCGCTTCGACGGCGGCGATCATCTGCTGGATCACGATGTCGACCATCTGGACGATGCCGTCGGCGGGCCGACCCGACGGCGTGAGTGCCCGAACCGTCATCGCGGCAGTGTTCCCCGGTGGCGACCGTTTCATGCGGTCGCGCCGCGCAAGCTGCGGTGGATGTGCTCAGCGCTGCTGGATCTTGGCGTCCATGTTCTCGTGATAGTGCGCGATCTTGCACTCCCGGTCGTTCAGCACGTGCCGCGTGTAGGCGCTCGACCGTTTGGTCCGTTCGAGCTGTTCGTAGATCGCGATGTCCTCGCCGACGACGTGCTTGAGCCCGGCCCAGTGCTTCATCGTCCGTTCGTGGTACGTCGCGTACTCGGGATCGTCGAGGTCACCGGGGTAGATCAGCTCCCAGCAGAGGAACCGGGTGCGGTCGACATCGATCGGGATCGGCTGGAACACCTGGACGTGCTCGGGATTGCAGTTGAACACGGTGTTCGGGAACACGACGTAGTGGCAGATGGCGAACCGATGGTGGTCGGGGTCGGCGGCGAGTTCGTCGAGCTTCTCAGCCCGCGGCACGAAGCACATGTAGTTGTCGCCGACGATGTGGAACGCTGTGTTGCGGGCCGCCTTCACCCATTCGGCACTCACGCCGTGCAACTCCTTGGTGTGGTAGATCTCGTTGAATCCGTCGACGATTGCCTTGTAGCTGACCGGGACGTCCCACTCGACGACCTCGTGCAGGATCATGTCGTCCATGCGGAAGCGGCCGAGGTCCGCGGCGATCTCGGGGCCGATGCTGTCGATGAGCGCCGGCGCGGCGTCCGGGCCGGCGAGGTTGATCCACACCCAGCCTCCCCATTCGTCGGCAGCGACGGCGGGAGCGCGCAGGCCGTCGAGGTGCGCAGGGTCGAAGTCGTCCCGGTCCGGGACGCCGACCACCAGGCCGGTCGTGTCGTACACCCAGCCGTGGTACGGGCACGTGAAGCGACGGGCTCCGCACCCGACCGCCTCACCCACGATCGCCGGCCCGCGGTGTTGACACACGTTGTGAAATGCCGCCAGAGATCCGTCGGGCTGCCGGGTGACCACGACGGTCTCGCCGTGACCCTCGTACGTCAACCAGTCGCCGGGTTCGGCCACCTGCTGAGATCGCCCGGCGAGCAGCCAGTGCGCCCCCAGCACGCGTTCGCGTTCGAGTTCGAAGCGCACCGGATCGCGGTACACGTCGGCATCCATCGTGCTCGGCCCGTAGTCGGGAAGCAGCGGGACCCCGCTACCCAGGCGCACCGGAACCTCACCTCGTGTGGGTACGTAGACCATCGATGACTCCTGTTCGTGGAGGAGACGCTGCGAACCACGCTCCGTGTGACATCACAAGCGTTATGTATAACAGTTGTGATATTCTGCGTCAATGCCGAAGCTCGTCGACGCCGATCAACGCCGCGGTGAGCTCGCTGAGGCTGCCGCCCGGGTGATCGCCCGTTCCGGCATCGACGGTGCCTCGCTCCGCGAAGTGGCCGCCGAGGCCGGATGGACCACCGGCGCCCTCGTGCACTACTTCGCCAACAAGCGCGAGCTGCTCGCGTTCACGCTCCAGGCGTCGCTCGACCGTCGTCGAGCGCGCCACTCCGACCGAGCAGCACTCGGACCCGAGCAGGCCCTGCGCGCGATGCTCGTCGATGCGCTCCCGACGACGCCCGAAACCACGCTGCACTGGATCGTCACCCTGGCCTTTGCCGGGCAGGCAAGCTCCGACCCCGAACTCGCGATGATCCAACGCGAGGCCTACCTCGACTTCCGCGCCGCGGTCATCGAACTCGTCGAGGTGTGTCGCCGCGACGTCGAACCGGATCACGAGGCCGAACGCCTGATCGCCGTGGCGAACGGCATCGCGCTCCAGTCACTGTTCGACCCGGTGCTGTGGACCGAGTCGCGGCAGGTCGCAGCGCTCGATGTCGGACTGGAGCGACCATGAGTGTCACCGGGTCGGATCAACTCGTGCTGTCCCACTTCAGCCTGGCGCGTGACCACCCACTCGAGGATCGGGTGCGTGCCGCTGCCGCTGCCGGATTCGACGGGATCGGCTTCTTCGCCGGGCAGTACCCGACACTGGGCGACGGTTGGAGTGCTGCCCGCATCCACGAACTCCTCGACCGACACGACGTCGTCATGGCCGAGGTCGAGGCACTGTCGGGATGGGGCGCTACACCGCCGACCGATCGCTACCTCGACTTCGAACGCCTGGTGTGGACACTGGTCGACGAGTTCGACGTGCCCTACGTCCAGGCGATCGGCCCGGTCGACGGCTCGACCGCGGACGCCGGCCGGTGCTTCGGTGAGCTGTGCGATCGCGCTGCCGCACACGGCGCCACGGTCGGCCTGGAGTTCCTTCCATTCACGAACATCGTCGACGCAACCGACGCCGTCGCCATCGTCGAAGCAGCGGACCGACCCAACGGCGGCGTGTGCGCCGACATCTGGCATCACGCCCGGGGTGCCGACGATCTCGCCCTGATCCGACGGATCCCTCCCGAACTGCTCGTGCGGGTGCAGATGAGCGACGGCACGACCGCACCGACGCTCGACGACTACAAGGACGACTGCCTCCGACACCGCGTGCCGCCGGGAGACGGCGAGTTCGACGTCGACGGGTTCGTGTCCGCGGTGCTCGATCTGGGCTACTCGGGGCCATGGGACCTCGAGGTGTGCAACGACGACGTCTGGGGCCGGGCGCCCGACGCACACGTTGCAGGCGCCGCGGCCGGCATGCGGCGAGTACTCGAACGAGTCCGGCGCACGCGCACAGCGAAAGGTGAACGAACATGAGCAGCACCACCCACGACTTCTCCGACCGCGTCGTCCTCGTGACCGGCGCGACCGGCGGGATGGGACAGGCGATCTCACGCGCGATGGCCGGTGCCGGCGCCCGACTCGTCGTCGCGGACCTCGATTCCGATGCCGGCGCCGCACTGGTCGACGATCTCGATGGCGGCGGCTCGATCGTGTTCTCGCCCACTGACGTCTCCGATGCAGCGGCCGTCGAGCAGATGGTCGCAGTGGCCACCGAGCGCTTCGGTCGCATCGACTGCGCGGTCAACGCGGCGGCGATCGAGTTCGAGACCGTTCCCCTCGCCGACTGCGCCGATGACGACTTCGACCGGATGATGAACGTCAACACCACCGGCCTGTTCACGTGCATGAAGCACGAGCTCCGGGCGATCCTCGATCACGGCAACGGCGGATCGATCGTCAACATCGCCTCCACCAACTCCTTCCGCCCACAGCATGGTCAGCCGGCCTACACCGCGAGCAAACACGCCGTGCTCGGACTGACGCGCAGCGCAGCGCTGGACTACGCCCGCCACGGCATCCGGGTCAATGCGATCTGTCCCGGGGCGATCGACACACCGATGCTGCATGCCGCGATGGAGCGCCGTGGCAGGTCGGCCGACGACGTCGCAGGGCGGCTGAGTCCGCTGGGACGCTTCGGGCGACCCGACGAGATCGCCGCTGCAGCGATGTGGCTCTGCTCCGACGCGTCGTCGTTCACGACCGGCCATGCCCTCGCCGTCGACGGCGGCATGCTCGGCAGCTGACGACCCGAGCCCACCGATTCGCGGATCGGGCTCCGGGATTCCTTACCCTGGCCGTTGTGGCAACGAACGACAGCAGACCTTCGCGGACACCGGGCGAGCCGCCACTCCAGCGATGGTTCCCGCGTAACCCGACACAGGTCGGCGAGGACCCCGACTACCGATTCACATTGGCCAACGAGCGCACGTTCCTGGCGTGGGTACGCACCGCACTGGCCCTCTCCGCTGGCGGCCTGGCAGCGCTGACGGTCCTCGACGACGTCCGTGGCGAGGAGTTCCTCGGGATCGGCCTCCTGGCGATCAGCTTCCTGACCGCCGCGACGGCGTATCGACGGTGGGCGCTCAACGAGCGCGCGATGCGGCTGAACGCTCCACTCCCGCCATCGAGACTGCCGCTCCTCATGGCCATCGGCGTCGCCATCGTCGCACTCGTGGCTGCCGTGATCGCCGCACTGAGCTGAGTCATGCGACCCGACACCGTCTTCGATCCGATGCTGCAGCACGAGCGCACCGCGCTCGCCTGGGAGCGGACGGCGATCGCGACGATGGTCTCCGGCACGCTGCTCGCCCGGAGAGCAGCGGAGCTGAACGTCTGGTTCGCGGCGATGGGCGTGCTACAGGTCGTGCTCGGGGCTGCGCTGCTGATCTGGACCGGCCTCCGTTACGAACAACTCCACGCACCGTTACGTCGTGGAGAGAGCCCGGTCCATCCGTTCGCCGTGCAGTTCGTCGGCATCACGACCATGGTGTTCTCCGGATTCGCCATGGTGATCGCCGCCGCGACCGTCCTCGCCTGAGGTCGCCGTCCGGACACGCTCAGAACACGAGGTCGGCGATTTCGGCCACCAGACGGTCCCACATGGCGGGTGGCAGGTCATGGCCGAGGCCGTCGATCTCGACGTAGTGCGCACCCGGAATGCAGGCGGCGGTGTGGCGGCCTGCGCTCGGGTCGATCAGCGTGTCGGCCGAGCCGTGCATCACCAGGCACGGAACATCCACCGAGCCGAGCCGCTCGTCGCGGATCGGGCTCGACAGCACCGCCGCGTACTGACGCTGCGTCCCTGCCGGGTCGACCCCGTGGTCGAACATCGCGGCACCTTTTGCTCGTACCCACTCGGGGTCCCACAGGTCGGGCGAGGCCCAGAAGCGCTCCGTTTCGACTCGATGGTCGAGCCACCCGTTCCGATCGTCCGGGGCGACCTGCATCAGAGCATCGCGGACCGACTGGCGGCTCCCACCGACGGTCCGATTCCCCGTCGACGACATCAGCGAGATCAGGTGTGTGACGCGGTCTGGGTGGTCGATCGCGAGCTGTTGGGCAACCATTCCCCCCATCGACTGGCCGAACACCGCAGCCGATTCCCAACCGGCTGCGTCGAGAACCGCAACCGCATCGTTGGCCATGTCGCTCGCGTCGTATGGCACAGCCGTGCGCGAGGACCGTCCGACGTCACGGTTGTCGAAGCACACGATTTCGAACCCAGCGTCGACGAGCCGATCGACGAACCCTGCCTCGAACGACACCGACGGAGATCCGAGCCCATTGATCAGGAGCAGGCGAATCGAGTCGGGTCGCCCCTCGAAGCGCCGCCACCAGAGCCCCACGTCGCCGTTGTGGGCCCAGCTGGCCTGCTCATCGCCCATCGAGAACCAGCTCCTCGACACCGAGAATGGCGGTGACTGCGTTGTCCGTCACCCAACTCGGCACGCGTCCCGGGTCACATCGCGCCACGAACTGCGTACCGGCCGCGACTGCTGCGGCGAGGTCTTGTCGGCTGTCGCCGACGAAGACCACCTCGCCGGGTGAACAACCGCACTCGGCCGCAATGCCGGTCAGCACCGCTGGGTCCGGCTTGACCGCGCACGCATCGTCCCCGCAGCGGATGGAGTCGATCAACTCGCTGATGCCGAGCTGATCGAGTTCGACGAGCGTGTTGGCCCGGTCGTCGGACGTTGCGATGCCGAGGAACAGTCCGTCCGCGCGAAGATCGCGCAGCGCACGAGCCACATCACCCAAGGGTTCGAGAGGCCCGTACTCTGCGTGCGCGGCCGCCTCGATCGACGCGGCCATCGCCGCCTCACGATCATGACCACGGGCGACGAGTGCGCCGGCCACCCGGTCGACGATCTGACCGGCCGTCTCGACCGCCGCCGGTCCCTCGGGAACGAGGCCACGAGCGTCGATGCCGATGAGCTCATTCACCATGGCCACGAGCGTTGCATCGCCGAGTTGTCGTGCGACGTGCTCGACGTAGTGGGAGAAGTACGGCGCCCACCGGGCATCGAGATCGACCAGCGTGCCGTCCTTGTCGAAGACGATGCTGCTGGCCGACGCCATGATCGCAGCCAATCGAGCCGGTGAGTCCCTCATCAGCCCGGTCGAATCGGCGCATTCGGATCAGGAACTTCGTCATGGACACCACCGTCGCGTGATGCCGTGTCGAGGTCGATCCAGACCGGCTGATGATCGGAGCCGGTTGCGTCTTCGTCGATACCGGCTGCAGTCACACTCGCTGCCAGACCCGGACTCACGAACACATAGTCCAGCCGTGTGCCCTCCGTGAAGCCCGTCGCCTCATCCCACCACGTGGCACCATCGGTGAGATCGCGGCCCACGGCCTGCCATGCATCGACCAGTCGATCAGAGGTCATCACCGAGCCGTAGTAGTAATCGGGCTCACCGGTCATCCGCAGATACGCCGGCGAATTCGGAAGCATGTTGCAGTCGCCCATCACGACGAAATCGTCGGGGACATCGCTGGCCAGCCCGAGCAACTTCGACGGCCCGGTCGCAGACGTTCCGTGGCGGGCCGCGTTCTCCGCAAAGTCCATCAGGTGGTCGATTTCGTCGATTCGATGCCGCTCGAGGAGATGGTCGAGGTGCACGACGTACACGCGAAGCGGACCATTCGGATGATCGACGATCCCTTCGAGAGCACCGCGTTGCAGTGCCACCGTGTCGTAGGTCCGCAACCGAGGAAACAGCTCGACCCGCACCGACGTGATCGGCCAGCGGCTGAGCAGCATGTTGCCGAACTGGGCGCGACGGTTGGTGATGGTGCCGTCATCGTTGCGGATCGACGCGTCGACGTCGGCAGGCGCGCCATACACCCAGTAGTAGTCGGCGAGCAGCGACGCCAGTTCGGCTGGCTGGTCCTGTTCGGTGTTCGGGCGCAGGTACCGCGTGACCTCCTGGAGACCGATCACGTCGGCACCACGCACCGTGTCGGCGATCCGTCCGAGGTCGTACTCGCCATCTTTTCCGCGGGAGTACTGAATGTTGTACGTGACGAGACGAATCGACCCACTCATCGCCGATTGCTCATTCCATGCCGTCCGTGAAGGCGGGGATCCGCGGCGTGTCGTGCAGGAGTCGTTTCGTGTACTCCTCCTGAGGCTTCGTGAGGGTGTCGGCCGAGGTTCCCAGCTCGACGATGCGCCCTTCGGACATGACGGCAACGCGCTGCGCGATCGAACGCACGAGCGGCAGATTGTGGGTGACGAAGAGCATTGCCAGGCCGAGTTCGCTCTGGAGATCGGCCAGCAGCTCGATGGTCGCGGCCTGCACGAGCACGTCGAGCGCGCTGGTCACCTCATCGCAGATGAGCACCTCCGGCTTGCTGACCAACGCCCGCGCGATCGCGACACGCTGACGCTCTCCACCCGACAACTGATCGGGGTAGCGGCTGCCATAGGACGCGCTGAGCGACACCCGCTCGAGCATCCGGTCGACCTCGCGCCGTGTCTCGTTCCGGTCGACACCGGCAATCGCCAACGGCCGTCCGATGCTCTCGGCGATCGATCGACGCGGATGGAGCGAGCTGTACGGATTCTGGAAGACATACTGGATGGAGAGTCGTTGTTCGATCGGCCGGTCTCTCGACGACCGTGCAAGCGGCGAACCGGAAAGATCGATCTCTCCGACCCATTCGTGGTGCAACCCGCCGATCGAACGTGACAGCGTGCTCTTGCCTGAACCGGATTCGCCGACCAGCGCCACGCACTCACCTTGGGCGATGTCGAACGACACGTCATGAACCACCTGCGTTCCTGCGTAGCCGGCCGACACGTTCCGCACGCTCAGCGCAGCACGTTCGTGGAGTGCAGTCCGAGCTGTCGCCCGCGGAGGTTCGGCAGTGCGTTCGGGTATCCCGTACGCGCGAAAGCAGCGAACCTCGTGGGCTTCGGTCGAACCGACCAGTTCGACCGCCGGAAACGACTCGTGGCACTCGTTGGTGGCAAGCTCGCAGCGCAGCGCGAAGGAACAACCGACCGGCCGCTGCCCGGGTGACGGGGCACGGCCACCGAGCCCGACGAGTTGGCGGTCACTGCCCATCTCGGGCGCTGCTGCCACGAGGTAGCGCGTGTACGGGTGGGCCGGGTCGGTGAAGATCTCCGAGGTCGCGGCCTGCTCCACGATGCGGCCGGCGTACATCACCGCGACTCTGTCGGCGAGGGTTGCGACCACCGCGAGATCATGCGTGACATAGAGCGCCGCAACTCCGTGGAGCGTGGCCAGCGAACGGATCGTTTCGAGCACGTGTGCCTGCGTCGTGACGTCGAGACCGGTCGTGGGCTCGTCGAGCACGATCACGGCGGGCCGAGCGGCGAAGGCCATCGCCAGGCCCACGCGCTGCTGCTGTCCACCCGACAGCTGGTGCGGGTAGCGGCGGAGGAACTCGCGGTCGGACGGCAGCTTGACTTCCTCGAACACCTCGGTGACACGCGCTGTTCGGTCCGACTTGCCCGAGCCGAATCCGTGGTTCTTCAGCACCTCCATCACCTGTGGGCCGATGCGCAACGCAGGGTTCAGTGCGGTACCGGGATCCTGCGGGACGTAGCTGACGAGGCGACCCCGAGCGTTGCGGAGGGCCCCCTCCTTGAGCTCGAGAACACTCGTGCCCTCGATCGTGACACTGCCTGCGTTGATCGCCACTCCCTGACGGGCATGTCCCAAGACGGCGAGGCCGACCGTGGTCTTTCCCGAACCTGATTCGCCGACGAGCCCGAGCACCTCGCCTTGACCGATGGTGAGCGTGACCTCGTCGACGATGTCGGCGCCACTCACCGCAACGTCGAGGCGCAGGTCTCGAACGGCGAGAGCAACGGGACGATCGGTCATGCGTCCGGCCGTCCGCGGTCGATACCGGCAACGGTTCGGGACAGCCCGTCAGCGATCAGCCCGGTGCCGATCGTGAGCAGGGCGATCGCAATGGCCGGCAAGGCGGTACCCCAAGGATTGACCGAGAGCGCGACCGGTTCTCCTGCACCATGAGTCCCCAGTCAGCAGCGTTTCGTACGGTCGCGAATCCGAGGAAGCCAAGACCGGCGATGATGGCGATCGAGTAGGTCAGCCGCAGGTTCGCCTCGACCAGCAGCGGGCCGATGATGTTGGGCAACACCTCGCCGCGTGATGATCCGGAACTTCGATTCGCCAAGGGCCTCGGCGGCTCCGATGAAGTCACGCTCGACAACCGGCACCGCTGCCCCACGAGTGATGCGAGCGATACGCGGGATGGTGGTGAAGCCGACGATTGCGATGATCAGCCACGCCTGGGGCCCGACCGTGGTGATGGCGACCAGAACGAGGAGGAGCTGTGGAACGCGAGCATGATGTCCATCGCCCGCATGAGCGTGTCATCGAGACGTCCGCGGTTGTAGGCGGCGGTCATACCGATCGCAGCACCGAACACGAAACCGATCAACGTGGACACCGACGCCAGAAACAGGATCGATCGTCCGCCGTGGAGAAACCTCGACCAGACGTCCTGGCCGAAGTAGTCGGTGCCCAGCCACGACCCGTCGAGGTGACGAAGGTTGGCCGTACCGACGAACTCGTCGGCTCCGTACGGGGCGACCCACGGACCGGCGATGGCCGTCGCAATCAGGAGCAGCACCAGCGCCGCTCCGATCCTGGTGCGCCAGAGACCGAACGCTCCCCGGATGACCCCCTGTTGGCCACTCACGACGGGCGCGTCGAAATCGACGATGGCCAATGGCGTCACCCCAACGGCCATCGGACCGCCCAGATCGTCCTCGCGACCGCTCATGTCAGCCGCGTTCGCAGTCGAGGGGTGACGAGGATGGTGACCACATCGGCAACCAGGTTCGTGATGACGTAGATGGTCGCGATGAACATCGCGACGAACTGCACCACAGGCGCATTGGCGTCGGGTATCGCGTCGATGAGCACGATGCCGATCCCACGGAAGTTGAACAGGATCTCGACGATGACGACGCCGCTCGCCAGGTACGCGATGTTCAGCGCGATCACCTGCATGGTCGGGCCGAGCGAATTCGGGAATGCATGTCGCCACAACACTGCGCGTTCGGACAGTCCCTTCAACCGCGCCATCTCGATGTAATCGCTCTCGAGGACCTCGATCATGGCGGCGCGCATGGTGCGCCCGACGTGCGGCGTCACCGCGATGGCCAGAGTGAGCACCGGCAGGATCAATCCGTCGACATCCGACCAGGGCGCCTCTCCGGGACGGATGCGGCTGACCGCGGGAACGATCTGCCAGACGTTCGTGGCGAACAAGACGGTGAGCAACGCACCGACGACGAACTCGGGCATCGCCGCGAGCACGAGGAGTTGGTTCGACATGATCCGGTCGAACAGACCGTCTCGTCGCAGCGCGGCGAATGCTCCGAGGAAGAGCGACAGCGGGATCGAGATCGCTGCGGCCATCGCCATCAAGAACAGCGAATTGCCGATGCGGTCCTTCACCAACTCCCACACCGGCGTGCCATTCGCGAACGACTCACCCGGATCACCCGTGACGAGACCCTTCACCCATTCGACGTAGCGCGTGATGACCGGCCGATCGAGGCCGAGCTCGGCGCGTCGGGCAACCACCACATCGGGCAGTGCGCCGCGGCCGAGTTGGCGCTTGACGGGGTCGCCGAGCACGTTTGTCAGCAAGAACACCGCGATCGAAACGATCACGAGCGTGGCGATGCCGAGCAGGACGCGCTTGACGATCATTTTGAAGATGCCCATGGGTGCGAGGAACTTCGTGAGTGAGTGGGCGTACGACCGGTCGTCGTACGCCCACTCGGATCACTGTTCGATCCAGATGTTCTTCCAGCCGCGGCCGAAGTGGTCGAAGTTGAGCAGGTTGGGCCGAGCGACCGCACCCTTGACGTAGTCCGCGTGACCGTCGATCAGGTTCTGGAAGTAGGCGATGATGTTGCCGCCCCCGTCGTACTCCTGCTGCTGCATCTCGCGGATGATCGCGTTGCGCTTCTCGTCGTCGACCTCGGCGAGCGCCTGCTCATACAGCTCCACGAAGTTCGAGTCGGCCGGCGGCCACTTGGTTTCCGTGTAGGTCGCCGTCGGCAACGAGCCGGCGCCGACCTGATTCAGGTAGGGCCTGGTGCTCCAGTAGCTGGTCGCAAATGCCCGTTCGGTGTATTCCGCACCCCAGTAGGTGCCACCGTCGAGCACCGTCGCGGTGACGTTGATGCCGGCGTCCCGTGCCTGTGCCGCAAATGCTGTGGCGTATTCGGGAAGACCCGCGGTGTCGTCGGGTGCGAACAGTTCGACGCTGAGATCGGACTGACCGGCCTCGGCCAGCAGCGCCTTCGCCGCTTCGATGTCCTGTTCACGCTGCGGGAAGTCTGAGGGGTACGAAGCATCGAGCACGCCGTACATGTCGTTCCCGACGCGACCGTGACCCGACAGCACCCGCTGCACGAGCTCTTCGCGGTCGACGATCAACCGCATCGCCTGGCGGACACGGACGTCGTCGAACGGCGGGACATCGATCCGCATCGTGATCGTCTGCCAGTTGCCTGCCGCCGACTCGAGCAGGACGAGTTCGGGAGCGGCATCGATCGTGCCTGCCTGAGCGAACGGCACGTCGAGCGCGACATCGATGTCGCCCGACGACAGTGCATTGACGAGCGCCGACTGGTCGGCGAAGTCGATGAGCTGGATCTCGTCGAGGTAGGACTCTCCCCAGTAGTTCTCGTTGCGGACGTGCACGCTCTCGGAACCGGGCGTGAAGCTCTGCAACTTGAAGGCGCCGGTGCCGATCTGGTTGGTCGGATCGCCATCGAAGCGCGCATAGTCGACCGGCACGATCGTCGCGGCGTAATCGGCGAGTCCGTACTGGAACGCGACGCTCGGCGTGAGCAGGTTGAACTCGACGGTGCGTTCATCGAGTTTGGTCATGCTGTCGCCGTTGATGAACGTGAGCAGGTTCGGCGCGAGACCGAGTTCGGGGTCGATCAGCCGCTGGAACGAATAGATCAGGTCGTCAGCGCCCACGGTCTTGCCGTTGTGGAATTCGATGCCGTCCTTGAGCCGGACGACGTACTTGTCCGGGGCGACCACTTCGATCTCCTCGGCGAGACCGTGCTCGTACGAGATGTTGAAGTTGTCGTCGTAGTTCGCGACCGGCTCCCAGGTGCTGACGAGCCGAGCCTGGTCGGCCCGCGACACGATGTACTGGCCGTCCATGATGTCGTTCGTGCTGCCGACGACGCCGACGCGCAACGTGCCACCCGTCTGGGGTGTCCCCGATGCGACCGTGTCGGCCGGTGCCGTGGTCTCCGGCACCTGCATTGTCGTGTCGACCGGGCCGGTCGAGCCCGTTGTGTCCGCCGGAGCGTTGGTGCCCGACGTACCGTCGGTTGCCGTCGGCGCCCCACCGTCACCGTCGCTCGAGCCGCAGGCAGCGAGGAGGGCCGCTGCACCGGCGCCGAGGATCAGCCGTCGACGCCCGAACGTCGGTGGCAACCAGAGTTTGTTTTCTTCGGTCATGGGAAATGCTCCAAGGGTGTCATGAGCGGCACGAAGCGAGCCACCGGCCGCACGCTAGTTCCCGTCCCGCTCCGCGTCACGACCGTCGGCCCACGGACCCAACTGCGCCTCGGAGCGCAGTGCACCTCGGCATCGCACGTACCGGTTCAGTCCTCGTACGGCTCGACCTCGCTCACAGCGATCAGCGCGGCATTGACGATGCTGCCGGCGTCGATCCCGGTGAGCCGATGGAGGTCGGCGATCGTGCCCGATTCGCCGAACCGGTCCACCCCGAGGGTGTATTGCCGCGTGCCGAGCGCCGATCCGATCCAGGCGAGGCTGTGGCTCGCTGCATCGTGGACGCTCACGACCGGTCGCCGACGCTCGGTGCTCGGGACGAGGCGATGCAGCCGACTCGGTGCGCGCACCACCCGCGCCGTCGCTGTCGATCGTGCGAATCCGTCACGCCAACTCCGGTACACCCGATCGGGGCTCGTGAGGTGGACCACGCTCGCCTGCACCCCTTCGCCGTCGAGTTCCTCGGCGGCCGCGAGCGCCTCGGGAGCCATCACTCCCGTCGTGACGATCGTGACGCCGGGGCGACCGTCGTCGGGAGCGTCACGGAGCCGATAGCCGCCCGCCAGCACGTGCTGGCGCAGGCGATCCTCCCCCTCCACGTCGAGCACCGCTGCGAAGGGGGCCTGGTCGATCGGCCGGGTCGACAGCCGGAGGTAGCTGCTCGTGCCATCGGGCCGGCCCAGTTGGTCGAGCGCGTCGCACAACAACCAGTCGACCTCGGTCGCGTAGGCGGGTTCGACATAGGTCAGGTTCGGCAATTCCGCACCGACCGACGCGGTGATCGTCGACTGGTGGGCGCCGCCTTCGGGCGCGAGGGTCACCCCCGCCGGCGTGCCGGCGACGACGAACTTGGCGTCGTTGTAGAGGCCGTAGATGAGGGCGTCGAGGCCGCGCAGCACGAACGGGTCGTAGACCGTGCCGATCGGGAGGAGGTGGTGGCCGTGGTGGTCGTGGCTGAGCCCGAGCTGGCCGAGCAGCATGAACAGGTTCATCTCGCTGATCCCGAGTTCGATGTGCTGCCCGGTCGGGCCCGGGGCCCACTTCAGCAGGCGCTCGGCGCCTCCGTGGTCGTCACGCTCGACGTGGGAGTACACGCCCCGCTTGTTGATGAACCCGCCGAGGTTCGTCGAGATCGACACGTCCGGCGCGGTGGTGACGATCCGCTCACCCACCCCCTCGACGTCGGCGAGGCTGGCGAGTACCCGGCCGAACGCCTCCTGGGTGGACACCGAGCCGTTCGTGACGGCACTGCGTGCCGCCGGCGGTACCGGCACGTGGGGTCGGGGGGTCGGGGGCGCGTTGTTGATGTCGCCGCCGACGGCGCGACACAGCCGACCGGCGTCGGACTCGGGGTCGAATCGATCCCACTCGGTGTCGGTGGACAGACCGAGTGACATGCGGAAGGCGTCGATCTGCTCGGGGCTCAGCAGCGCTGCGTGATTCATCGGGTCGCCCGCCATCGGCAGGCCGTGTCCCTTGATCGTGTACGCGAACACCACCGACGGTCGATCAGACTCGGCATCGCACGACCGGAACGTGTCGACGAGCAGACCGAGGTCGTGGCCACCGAGATCGGTCACGAGCTCCTTCAGCGCGTGATCCTCGAGGCGGTCGGCCAGTTCTCGGACAGCCGGATCGGCACCGATGAGGAACTTCCGCCGCACATCTGCCCCGGACAGCCCGAACAACTCCTGGTAGGCCTCGTTCGGCATCGCGTCGATGTGGGCCTCGAGCGCTTCGCCACCGGGCTGAACGAACGCCTCGGTGAGCCGCCGGCCGTACTTCGCCTCGGCGACGTGCCATCCGGCGTCGGCGAAGAAGCGCTTGAGGCGAATGGCGGCGATGTCGGGAATCACCCGGTCGAGCGACTGGCGATTGAGGTCGATCACCATCGTGAAGTTGCCGAGGCCCTGCGTGGCCGGGTCGGCGATCGCCTCCCAGACGTTCCCCTCGTCGAGTTCGGCGTCGCCGACCAACGCGATGAAGCGAGCGGGGTCCTGCGGGCCGAAGTGGGAGTCGGTGTACCGGCGGGTCAACGCCGAGAAGAGTGGTGCCACAGCACCGAGCCCGACCGACCCCGTCGAGAAGTCGGCGACGTCGGGATCCTTCGTCCGTGAGGGATACGCCTGCAGGCCGCCCTGCTGGCGCAGCGTCGTGAGGTACGCGCGGTCGAGCTCGCCCGTCAGGTACTTGATGGCGTGGTACACCGGCGAGGCGTGCGGTTTGACGGCGACCTTGTCATCGCCACCGATGTGGGCGAACCACAGCGCGGTCATGACCGTCACCATCGACGCCGACGATGCCTGGTGACCGCCGACCTTCACGCTCTGATCTTTGGGGGTGTCGGCCCGACGGTTGGCGTGGTCGATCATCCGAGTCGCGAGCCACAGCACCCGCTGCTCGATCTCGCGGAGGGTCTCGACATCGATCTGCTTGCTCTTTTCCGACGACGCCATGCACGCCATCATGGCCGCTTGTGTTCGGCATCGCCGTCGTCATGCTGTCGTCATGGCCGTCCGACGGACGTCGGCATCAACGGGCTCGGCTGACGACCCATCCGGATCCCGCCCTACACTCCTCGCTTTCTCCCAGCTCCACCTCCCCCTCAGTCGAAAGCGGACCCGTTGCTCGTTGCCCTGCTCGCCGTGATCCTCGGCGTCGCCGTCCTCGCAGTCGCGGCCGATCAATTCGTGATCGGCGCCGCCCGCGTGGCGCTCATCAAGAACGTGCCATCGCTCGTCGTCGGTGTCGTCATCATCGGCTTCGGCACGAGCGCTCCCGAGATCCTCGTCTCGACATTGGCGGCACTCGACGACCAGCCCGACGTCGCAGTCGGAAACATCATCGGCTCGAACATTGCCAACTTGTCCCTTCTGCTCGGCATCGGCGCGCTGATCGTCCCACTCGCCGTCGACTCGCGAACGGTGCGCCGCGAGGCGCTGATGGTCGTCGGATCGGTCGCCCTGTACGGGGTGTTCGTGCAGGGTGGCGGCGTCAACCGTCTCGAAGGCGTCATCCTGCTGATCGCCATGGCTGTCGCGCTGTTCCTGATCACCCGAACGCAGACCGGTGACCCACTCGGACCCGAGGCCGAGGAGTTCGCCGACGCGACGCATCACCGGTTCGGCCAAGAGGTGGGTCGGACCGTCGTCGGCCTCGTCCTCACGGTCGCCGCGGGTCGGCTGCTGCTCTGGGGAGCACTCGACCTCGCCGACCGGGCTGGACTGTCCGCCGGTTTCGTCGGCGCCACCCTCATCTCGATCGGCACGTCGCTGCCCGAGCTGGTGACCGTCATCCAGTCGGCGCGGCGCTCCGAGACCGATCTGATCGTGGGCAACCTGCTCGGATCGAACCTCTTCAATGCACTTGCCGCCGGTGGCGTCGTCGGACTGATCGGTGCGCCACGCTTCGACGACACGTCGCTCACGACGATCGCTGCGACCGCCGCCGTCATGGTCGCTGTCGCGGCCACGCTCACGATGCGAACGGGCTTTCGCGTCTCCCGATTCGAGGGAGCCCTCCTCGCCCTCGCCTACGTGGTGATCGTGCCGTTCCTCGCCTGACCGGCGCGAGCCCGCCCGTCAGGTCGCGGTCACGAGCACGACGCCGGCCTGCGCCGGCACGGCCCCGCCGTACGGCTGCGAATCCTCCGCCGCTCCGGTCGACGAGTCGATCGCAACCGTCCAGGCACCGCTCAGTTCGAACGACGTCGACGTGTCCGACATGTTGATCACGATGACGACCCGCTCGTCGTCGGTGGTGCGCTCCCAGGCGACAACTCCGGGCGGGGCGTCGAGCACCACCATGTCGCCGACGCGCAACGCCTGTGATGATCGCCGGAACCCCACGACCCGTCGGTAGAGGTGCAGGATCGACGCCGGGTCGCTGCGCAGCGTCGCCGCGTTGCGTGTCGACGAGTCGGGCGGGAACGGGAGCCAGTTGTCCGTGCGTCGCCATCCATGGGCCGGCGTGGCATCCCATGGGATCGGCGCTCGACACCCATCGCGTCTGCCCTGGGGGTCCTGCTGCTGCTCACGGGGAACCTCGGCGTCGACCAGACCGAACTCCTCTCCCGCGTACAGGAACGGGGTGCCACGGAGGGTCAGGAGGAGGACCGCAGCCGCTCGCGCGACCCGTTCGCTGCCGCCGTAGCGTTGGCGATGTCGGGTCTGGTCGTGGTTGGACAGGACCCACGTCGGCCACGCGTCGACAGGTTCGAAGGCGGCCTGCGCGGCACGGATCTCCCGGTTCCAGTGCTCGGCATCCCAGGGTCCGTGCAGCGCGATGAAGTTGAAACTCAGGTGCAGTTCGTCGCCGTCGCCGTAGTAGTCGGCGACCCGCGTCGGATCGAGCAGGTACACCTCGCCGACCGACATCGGCTCCTGTGCATAGTCGTCGAGCACGGCGCGAATCGCCCGGAGGTAGCCGTGGACGGCCGGCTCGTCGATGTCGACGATCACCTGGCCCGGCCCGGTGGGTCGGTCGGGCAGTCCAGCCGGCTTGGCGATGAGGTGCACGACGTCCATCCGGAAGCCGTCGATGCCTCGATCGAGCCAGAACCGCAGCGTGTCGAGCATCGCACTGCGCACGTCGTCGTTGGACCAGTCGAGATCCGGCTGGTTGGGGGTGAACAGGTGGAGGTACCACGATCCGGTGCGCTCGTCCCACGTCCAGGCGGGGCCCTCCGACAGCGCCGCCTGCCAGTTGTTGGGCGGCGTGTCGGCATCGCCCTCGCGCCAGACGTACCAGTCGCGATACGGCGAGTCGACGGACGAACGCGACTCGACGAACCACGGGTGCTGGTCGCTCGTGTGGTTCGGCACCCAGTCCAGCACGACACGGATGTTGCGCCGGTGTGCCTCGGCCACGAGGCGGTCGAACTGCTCGAGGTCACCGAACACCGGATCGATGTCGCAGTAGTCGGCGACGTCGTAGCCGTGGTCGACCATCGGCGAGGTGAACACCGGTGACAACCAGATGGCATCGACGCCGAGCCATTCGAGATGATCGAGGTGGGCGATGATCCCCGCGAGGTCGCCGACGCCGTTGCCCGTCGTGTCACAGAAGCTCCGGGGGTAGATCTGATACACGGTGGCGGTCCTCCACCACGCCATCTCAGTGGCCGTCGCTGCGTTCGAATTCGTCACGACACGGACGCTATTGCCGAGGACCGACCTTCGTCAGCGCGATGTGCCCGGTCCCGGACCCGACACAGACCCGACACATCGCGGCGATTTGCCGCGTCCCGGCCCCAACAAATCCGTGGCGATGTGCCGCGTCCCGATTTGCCGCGTCCCGGCCCCAACAAATCGGGACCCAGCACATCGCTGAGGGGTCAGTGGGCGAGCTGGGCGATCGACTCGTCGAGTTCGTCGGCGACCGTTTCATACAGCGTGGCGTGCTCGTGCTGACCGACACTGACGTGGTGCGCCTCGAGCGAGAGCGCCAGGTCGTGAGCCCGGGTCTGGACTCGGCGCCGCCGGTCCTCGGTGGCGGCCACGCGCTCGGGGTCGATCAGCTCGGCGCCCACAGCCGCCGTGCCCGCACAACACGACGACAGGATGGCCCACGCCAGCACTGCTTCGGAGGCACTCTCCTCGCTGTTGCCGGCAATCGCGGACATGGCGGCCATTCGGACGTGATAGCTGAATTGTGCCGTGATCACGGCGTTCATCTGCAGTTCGGGGAGGGGGCCGCGTCGTTTGACATGCCTCGAATCTCGTTGACGCCACGAGCCACCACCAGGGACGAACGTTCTCGACGCCACACCCGCTCACCCCGACATTCCGGCGGATCGGGATGCTGACCGTCACGATCCGCCGGAATGTCGTTGTGGGGACGAGGGGCGAGATGTGCGAAGTCGGGACTTTGTGCCGTCGTCGGACCGCTCCACGTCCAGCAAGATCGACACATGAGCTCTGACTGCCTGGACGGGAACGAGGCGGCCGCCCGCGTCGCCTACGCACTCTCGGAGGCGGTGGCCATCTATCCGATCACGCCGGCATCCCCGATGGGCGAGCACGCGGACGCGTGGGCTGCAGCCGGCGAGGTGAATCTGTGGGGGGCGGTGCCCGACATCGTCGAGATGCAGTCCGAGGGTGGAGCCGCCGGCACGCTGCACGGCGCCCTGCAGACCGGCGCCCTCGCCACCACGTTCACCGCGTCGCAGGGCCTGCTGCTGATGCTGCCGAACATGTTCAAGATCGCCGGCGAGCTGACGCCGGCCGTCATCCACGTTGCCGCGCGCTCGATCGCCACCCACGCCCTGTCGATCTTCGGCGACCACAGCGACGTCATGGCCGCTCGGTCGACGGGCTTCGCGATGCTCTGCGCCAGCTCCGTCCAGGAGGCGCACGACTTCGCGGCGGTGTCGCATGCCGCGACCCTGCGGACCCGCGTGCCGTTCCTCCACTTCTTCGACGGCTTCCGGACATCTCACGAGATCAACCGCATCGAGCTGCTCGATGACGACACCCTGCGCGAGCTCGTGAGCGACGACGACGTCATCGCCCACAAGCTGCGCCGCCTGCGGCCGACCGCCCCGAGCATCCGGGGCACGGCCCAGAACCCGGACGTGTTCTTCCAGGCCCGGGAAGCGGCGAACCGCTTCCACGACGCCGTTCCCGATGCGGTCGCCGACGGGTTCGACCGACTCGCCGAGCTGACCGGGCGCCGCTACGGGCTCGTCGACTACGAGGGTGCTCCCGATGCGGAGCGAGTCGTCGTCGTGATGGGGTCCGGTGCGGGGGCGGTCGGCGAGGCGGTCGACAAGCTGGTGACCAGTGGCGAACGCGTCGGCGTGGCCACCGTCCGGCTGTTCCGTCCGTTCCCGGTCGACGCACTCCTGGCGGCACTGCCGGAGACGGTGCGTTCGATCGCCGTGCTCGACCGAACGAAGGAGCCGGGCTCGGTCGGCGAGCCGCTGTTCCAGGACGTCCTGACCACGCTCAGCGAATCCGACCGCAACCCGATCCGCGTGATCGGGGGACGCTACGGGCTCGGTTCCAAGGAGTTCACGCCGGCGATGGCCAAGGCCGTGTTCGACGAATTGAGCGCCGAGTCGCCGAAGCGCCGCTTCACGGTCGGCATCGTCGACGACCTGACCGGCCTCAGCCTCGATGTCGACGACTCGTTCCGCATCGATGCCGACGTCCGCTCGGCGGTGTTCTACGCGCTCGGCTCCGACGGCACGGTCGGCGCCAACAAGGCCACCGTGAAGATCATCGGTTCGCAACCCGATCTCTACGCCCAGGGGTACTTCGTCTACGACTCGAAGAAGTCGGGCTCGATGACCGTGTCGCACCTCCGGTTCGGTGAGTCGCCGATCCGCTCGACGTATCTCGTCCAGGAGGCCGACCTCGTGGCATGCCACCAGTTCGGTTTGCTCGATCGCTTCGACGTGCTCGAGAACGCCCGCCACGGCGGGACCTTCCTCCTCAATGCTCCGTTCCCGGCCGACGAGGTCTGGGAGCACCTCCCCGAGATCATCCAACGCGAGATCATCGAGCGCGAGCTCAGCTTCTTCACGATCGACGCCGCCCGCGTCGGCCTCGGAAGTGGGCATGGCCGGGCGGATCAACACCGTGATGCAGCCCTGCTACTTCGCGCTCTCGAACGTGATGCCCCGTGAAGCAGCCCTCGCGGCGATGAAGGACTCGATCACGAAGACCTACGGCCGACGTGGACGCCTGATCGTCGAGAAGAATCACGCCGCGATCGACCGCTCACTCGACGAGCTCGTCGAGGTGCACGTGCCGACCACGTCGACAGTCGCTGCATCGTCGGCCGACCAACTCGCCGCGGCCACGTTGGTCGGCGCATCGGAATTCGTCGAACGCGTGACCATGCAGATGATGGCCGGCAAGGGCGATCTGCTCCCCGTGTCCGCGATGCCGGTCGACGGAACGTTCCCGAGCGGAACCACCCGCTTCGAGAAGCGCAAGCTTGCGACCGAGATCCCGGTGTGGGAACCCGACCTGTGCATCGACTGCGGCAAGTGCGCGATCGTCTGCCCGCACGCGGCGATCCGGATGAAGGCCTACGAACCCGCTGCGCTCGACGCAGCCCCCGCAGACTTCAAGACGAAATCGTTCCGGTCACGTGAAATCGTCGGGCACCAGCTCACCGTGCAGGTGGCGCCCGACGACTGCACCGGGTGCGGCGTGTGCGTCGACGTCTGCCCGGCCAAGGACAAGACCGAGGTCAAGCGCAAGTCGATCAACATGCAGTCGGCATCGGAGCATCGGGACGCGGAACGCGAGCGCTGGGACTTCTTCGGCACGATCCCCGAGCTCGACCGCACCGCCGTCTCGCACGATTCGGTGAAGAACTCGCAGCTCCTCGAACCGCTCTTCGAGTTCTCGGGAGCGTGCTCGGGATGCGGTGAGACCCCGTACATCAAGCTGCTCACCCAGCTGTTCGGCGATCGACTCGTCATCGCGAACGCGACCGGCTGTTCGTCGATCTACGGCGGCAACCTGCCGACCACCCCGTACTCGGCGAACGGCGACGGTCGCGGCCCGGCGTGGTCGAACTCGCTGTTCGAGGACAACGCCGAGTTCGGCCTCGGCATGCGTCTCGGCGTGGAGCACCATCGAGCGCGACGCCCGTCGGCTCGTCGACGAGCTGTCCCACGACATCGGCGCCGAACTGGCACTCGGCCTCCTGGCGAACACGCAGCCGACCGAGGCCGACATCGACGCGCAACGCGGGCGCGTCGAGCAACTCCGAGCCCGGCTCACCGACATCGACGACTCGCGCGCCCGCACGCTCGATGCGATCGCCGACGAGCTCGTGCGATCCAGTACCTGGATCGTCGGCGGCGACGGCTGGGCCTACGACATCGGTTTCGGCGGTGTCGACCACGTGCTCGCGAGCGGTCGCAACGTCAACCTGTTGGTGCTCGACACCGAGGTCTACTCCAACACCGGCGGGCAGGCGTCGAAGGCCACGCCGATGGGCGCTGTCGCGAAGTTCGCATCGGCGCGGCAAGGGAACCGCCAAGAAGGACCTCGGTGCCGTTGCCCGTCGGTACGGCGACGTGTACGTCGCACAGGTGGCACTCGGTGGCAGCGAGGTCCAGACCGTCAAGGCGCTGCAGGAGGCCGACGCGTGGGACGGGCCGTCGCTCGTGATCGCCTACTCGACCTGCATCGCGCACGGCATCGACATGACCACGTCGATGTCGCATCAGAAGCAGGCGGTGAAGTCCGGGTACTGGCCGCTGTACCGCTATCGCCCGACCGTCGAGGAGCACGAGCACCCGTTCCAGCTCGATTCGGCTGCGCCGAGCATCCCACTGCGCGAGTTCGCACTGCAGGAGGCGCGATACGCCATGCTCGCCCGGACCGACCCGGAGCGCTCCAACGCCCTCCTCGATCTGGCCCAGATCGGAATCGACGAACGTTGGCACTACTACGAGCAGTTGGCGTCGATGGAACGTGCGCTGCCCGCCATTCCGCACCCCGACGAAATGGTGCGCGTCGAGATCTCCCCGAATGCAGAACGAGCTGCCGACCAGGCAGCCGCCGAATCCGCAGCCCTCGACAGCAGAAGGATCACACGACGATGACTGACCTCCACACCAAGTACCTCGGCCTGTCGCTGCATTCGCCGATCGTCGCGTCGGCCGGCCCGCTCACCGGCGACGTCGACCGGATGCGCCAGCTCGAAACACACGGTGCCGCCGCCATCGTGCTGCCCTCGTTGTTCGAGGAACAGATCGAACACGAGACCAGTGAGATCGACCGGCTGTTCTCGCTGTACCGCGACAGTTTCGGCGAAGCGACGTCGGTCTTTCCCGAAGTCGACGGCTACAACAGCGGCGTCGACCGGTACCTCGACCTCGTCGAGGCGGCGAAGAACGCCGTCGACGTGCCGGTGATCGCCAGTCTCAACGGGACCAACATCGGAGGATGGCTCCGCTACGCCGAACTCCTCCAAGACGCGGGCGCCGATGCCATCGAGCTGAACCTGTACGCCGTGGCGGCCGATCCGATCGTGTCCGGTGCGGCGATCGAATCGGAGCACTTCGGGTTGGTGGCGCTGCTCGCCGACGAGATCACGATCCCGCTCGCGGTGAAGATCTCGCCGAACTACTCCTCGCTCGCATCGTTCGTCGTCGGCCTCGAGGAGGCGGGTGCAGCCGGGGTGGTCATGTTCAACCGCTTCTACCTTCCCGATCTCGACCTCGAGACGCTCGACGTCACTCCCCGCGTGGCGCTGAGCACGCCTGAGGAGCTCCGGCTGCCGCTGCGGTGGACCGGGATCCTGCACGAACACCTCTCGATGTCGATCGCCGCCTCGAGCGGTGTCCACTCCGGGTATGACGTGGCCAAGCTGATCCTCGCCGGTGCCGATGTGACGATGACGACGTCGTCGTTGCTGCGCAACGGTATCGCGCACCTGGCCACCATCGAAGAGCAACTGAGGGATTGGATGCGCGAGCACGACTACGAGTCGGTCGACCAGATGCGCGGTGCCGTCTCACGGGCGGCGGTCGCCGACCCGTCGGCCTACGAGCGGGCCAACTACATCGGCAACATCGCGAGCTACACGAGCAGCTTCCTGGGCGGCGAACAGATCGGGCTGCGTATGCGCTGACGATCAGGCAGATGCCGGCGCTCGCACTCGGGCGGGCCGCTTTGCGGCCAACGAGATCAGCGAACAGCGGGCACGTACAGGTCCATCGACTCGCCGTCCAGTGCAACGATTTCGTCGGTGGGTGTGAGATCGAAAGCATCGCCGACTGCCGCGGCCGTGCTGGCGTCGATCAGCACCTCGTCCGTGTTCGGACATCGCCGACAGCGCGGAGGCCTGCCGGACCGGGAGACCCCACGCGCCGAATGTCAGGCTGCCGCTGTCGAGCACCCCCGTCGCGATCGGGCCCGTCGCGACGCCGATCCGCAACGCGATGTCGACGTCTTCACGCTCGCGGAGTTCTGCGAAGCGTCGGAGATGGTCATCGACGAAATCAAGCGCTGCGGACTGCACCGTCGTCGTCGACACCGACACCGGCGAGGTAGAGATAGCTGTCGGCCGCACCACGGACGCGCTCGATGCCGCGATCGACGGTCGCCTCCTTGGCGAGGGCTGCCACCTGGTCGAGCAGCTCGGCGACCCGGTCCTCGTCCTCACGGAATTCGTCAGCGGTCACGTCGACGGTGATGGCAACGACGGTTGCGACGTCGGCGAGATCGCCCGGTCTCGGACACCTCGCCCGACTCGTCGATCAAGCGCGGCGGCAACACGGCGAGCAACAACTCCCGACGTTCGTCGTACTCGGCGGCCAGCGCAGCTTCGCGCGCCCCGAGGTCCTCGGCCATCGCACCCAGCCGCCGGGCGAGGTCGCCGAACTCGTCGCGGCCCAGGTTCGGGATGTCGGGGTCGCGCTCGCCGTCGACGATCGCCGTCGCGGCGGCGAGCACCGGACCGATCGGGCGCGTCAAGCGGCGCGCCAGCCACAACCCGCGCGAGTGCCGCCGTGGGCAGGATGACCAGCAACACCACGCCGAGCCGCCGGGCGTAGTCGTACAGCGGCGATCGGGCATCGCTGAGCGGGACATCGACCACGACGGCCCACTCGACGCCCGGCACGTCGATCGATTGGGCGTACGAGAAGTTGCGGGTTCCGAGGTAGTTCGTCGACGTGCCGCGGAACTCCTCGCCGTCGAATGCCGTCTCGACGGGTCGGGTGTCGACGAGCTGGATCCCGATCGGTGAGCCGAGGCCCTCGATGAGCCCGGCCAGGAGGTCCCCGTCCACCTTGTCGAGGTAGGCCTCGCGGTCCTCGATCCACAGGCGACTCTCGCTCCGGAGGATGCCGTCCGAGCCGACGACGTAGCTCTCGCCTGACTGGAGGCCGTACTGCTCCCACTGCTGATTCGTCGTCGTGATCGCACTCAACGCCGAGACCGGGATCTCGATGGCCACGGCGCCGATCGTCTCGGTGTCGTTCTTCACGGCAGCGGCGGCGAAGAAGACCGGCCCACCATCGGCAGGCACGTACAGGTCGAGGTCGGCCATCAGCGCGCTTCCGGACCGGACTCGCGGCAGCTGGTCACGGAGCACGGCTGCGAGCGGGGAATCGACGTACGGGCCGTCGAGCAGATTGGTACCGAAATCGACACGCTTGTCGGCCGAGTACACGACGTCGCCGGCCGTCGTGACGAGAATCGCGTCACCTCCGCCGAGTCCCCGGGTGAGCATCCTGACGAGGCTTGCGTGATGGACTTCGTGCGCAGCGCTGTACGCTGGACCCATCGCCCGCATCGTCGACCGATCCCGGTTCGACATCCGCTCCGGGCCGGCACGGCCACGTAGTGGTACTGGAGGTACCGACCGGCGTCGCTCGTGGGAAGGAAGTCGTCGACGGTGACCGTGTCGAGCCCGAGCTCGACGAAGCGTTCGACGACGACCGACTGGTAGAACGCCTCGAGTGTCGCCTCCTGCTCGTCGGTGAGCGTCGTTCCGTCGAGGTCGGCGAAACCGTCGGCGAGATCTTCGAGCGCTCGGACGAGACCGAGGTCTCCCGACACGGCCGACACTTCGCCGAGCAGCCGTTCGACGCCGGTCTCGATGGTCCGCGCCCGCGACGCCCCGATCGCCGCGAGCTGATCCTCGGTGCCGTCGTTGAGCAGCCTGTCGGCGGCGACGAAGTTGAGCCCGCCGACGAGCAGCACCGACGCCAACGCCGTCGCCACGAGGGTCCAGGCGAGCTGACGTCGGAGCTCACGCGGACGACGCCACCACGGCAGCGAGCGGGCACGGGCCCGGATGGCGGCCGACGTCGTCGGGTTCGACGGTCGACGACCTCGGCCCCGTGCGCACCCCTGTACGAGTCGGGTGCGGCGGCCGTCATGACCGCCACGCTCTCGTCGAGCGCCGCCGACCGATCGGACTGCCGTCGCTCGAACATCCGCTCGACGCGACGGCGGCGCAGTGTCACGAGGCGGTTGAACGCCGCCGCGACGTCGACGTTGCGACTCCCGACCTCGGCCGAGGTGGCGGCGTCGACGATGATCACGACGCAGTCATCGAGCGCCCGGCTGATCAATCGGCTCCCGTCGCCGGGGGCATCGCCGAGCAACCCGACGGTTTCACCCGGGCCGAGCTCGGCGACCGTCGTCTCGGTTCCGTTGGCCTCGATGAGCGCGAGTTCGGCTCGGCCCTCGGCGATGAGCAACAGGTCCTGTCCGGCGGTCCGCGAGTCGACCATCACCTCGCCGACCGAGAATCGCTCGAGACGGCTCACCCGGGCAAGGCGATCGAGGTCGTCGTCGCCCAACGACACCAGCAGCTGGGACTTCGAGAGCAGCCGGCGCAGCTCCGCCGGCGTCGGCACGCTCGCTTCGCCGGCGGCGACGCCGTCGTACAGGTAGAGATCCTGGGCCGGGCTCGGGAGCGGCACCCCGTGACGATGTGACTGGTACCAGACCAGCGAGCCGAAGTCCGTCTTCACCCGCGGCTCGATGGCGTAGTCCTCGATCCACATGTGCACCTGGTAGCCCATCAACGGGTCGTCGATCTGGGTGACCGCGACGTACGGTGCGGGCTCGTCGAGCACCCCCGGCGTGCCGCGGGCGGCATCGAGCAGCATCGCCTTGGCGAGCGTCGGCGGGTTGAGGTAGGCCACCTGGAGGTCGACGCGGACCTTGTGGATCCCGGCGGCGCTCGCGTAGTTGACGATGCTCGCACCGGCGAGCTGGCTGTTCGGCACGACGATCGTGTCGCCGTCCCGGTTCTGGATCCGGGTGGTCCGCCAGTTGACGTCGAGCACCTTGCCCTCGAGGTCGCCCGAGTTGATCCAGTCGCCCGGCTGGAACGGCGGGTCGCTGAGCAGCAGCATGCCCGACGCGAGCCCGCTCAGGGTGTCCTGCAGCGCGAACGAGATGACGAGCGACGTCACGCCGAGCGCCGCCAGCGCAGCCGACAGGTCGACGCCCCAGACGTGCCGACGAGGATCCACGCGGCCACCAGGATCGACACGAGCCGCGGGGTGGCCAGCAGCAGCTGAGGCACCGGTTGGTCGGCGGCACGGCGCCGCTCGGCGACGCCGTCGACCACCACTCGCAGCACCACGAGGGCGGCGGCCGTCACCGACAGCACGAGGAAGGAGGCGGCGGTCGTCGGCAGCACGCCGTCGGCTTGCAGGCCGAGCACGGGTACCGCGATCGCCCACACGGCGAACGCAGGAAGCGCCCAGTTGCGCAGGATCGTGACCGCCCGTCGCAGCGGCGACTCGCGCTGACGCAGCCGCTCGTCGAGCTCGGCGGCGGCGATGATGACGATCGGCACGAGGACGATCACGACCGTCGCCCACCACGGATTGGTCCCGGCCACGGTGTTCACGAGATCCGACTCCTTCGGCCGACGACGTGACGGCGTACGACTCCTCGTCGCCCGTCGGCGTGGTCCCGATCGACTCGGGAAGCAGCTCGCGACTCGTGCGCACTCACGAGGATCTGACCGCGGCGAGCCTGCCGAGCGAGGCGGTGTGCCCGTGAGACCGTCGCGCCCCACACGTCGTAGACGAGGCTTGCACCGCCGGCCATGCCGGTGGTGACCGGACCGCTGTGGACGCCGACCGCCAGCGCCAGCGGCATGTCGGTGTCGAGCGTGTCGAGGGCATGCATCGCGTCGATGGCGAAGCCGACGGTGCGGGGCGCATGGTCGATGTACTGCCGATCGTGACCGCAGGCCGCGTAGTACGCGTCGCCGACCACCTTGATCCGGTCGAGCCCGTGGTCGAGCGGCGATGTCGTCGAGTTCGGCGAGCAGGTGATCGACCAGCTCACGGTTGTCGGTGCCGTTGGCCGGTCGGACGAGATCGGCGAGACCGAGGACGACGACCACCACGACCGAGGCCGCGGGCGCCTGCTCGAGCGAGCGGACGTCACCGCTGGCGATTCGCTGCGCGACGCTCGGCGGCAGCAGCGAGTGCAACAGCGCCAGCCGGTCGTCGCGCGGCCGCCGCGATCTGGTCCTGTTGTGACGCCAGGTTGTCCTTCATCACGCCGAGTCGAGCGGCGAGCTGCTGGATCTCGACCGGCGTCTGCGGGCGGCACCTCGATCGGGGCGTCGCTCCGACCGCCACGGCTGATGCGCTCGCTGATGTGGCGCACCGGCCTGATGATGCTGTTGGCCCACGCGACGCCGAAGAAGGCGAGCAGGACGACGAAGATCGCCGCACCCACGATCAGGAGCTCCTGGAAGTCGTCGAGTCCCCGACCGGCGACGTCCGCGCTCGACCTCGGCCACGACGATACCACTCCACCGATTCGCTCTCCACCGGCACGATCACACCGAGGACCGGCACGCCGGTGATGCTCGACGACTCGCGCATCTCGCGATCACCTTCGAGTCCGGCGTCTCGTGTCTCGTCGACCACCTGCTGGGTGAGCACGGTGGTCCCGGTCGCCTCGATGGCGACGCGCTCCTCGGCGCTCAACCCCCTGGCCGCCTCGGTGGCATCGAGATACGACGTCGGATCCTCGAGAAACGCCCGCGGATCGCTCCGGGTGAGGCCGTCGGCACCGATCACGTACACGTCGCCGGTCTCGGGCAGTCCCGCCTTCTCCCAGGTCTCGTCGGCGGTGACGAGGTCGGTGATGGATCCGGCGTCGTAGCTCATCATCAACGCGCCGACCACACGCCCGTCGTCGATGATCGGACTGCCCGCAACGCCGATCGGGGCTCCGGGGATCGCGTCGTAGAAGCGGAGATCGCTGGCGACCGACGACACATCCGGACTCGGCGACGGCACGGCGAAACGTGTTGGCGACGACGGACCCGCTGTAGGGACCCGTGCGCAGGTTGCTCCCGAGATCCGGACGTTTGTTGACCGTGTAGAGCACGGTGCCATCGATGTCGACGAGGTACAGATCCAACAGGTCGAGCCGATTCACGACGTCCCGATACACGGGGTGGACACCACGGTGGATCTCGGTCCATGCGCTGCCATCGCCGGCATCGTCGACCGTTGCGGCCCGGGTCGCGGCACCGATGTCGATCGCGTACTCGTATTGCAGGTATGTCGCCGCCGGCGACGACGACGTGAGGTCGCGGAGCTGGACGTCACGCCCGACCGCCTGGAGCGGATCGAGATAGTTCTCCCGGTAGTCGGCGATGAGTTCGTCGAACTCCTCGACGTACCGTTCCTCGTCGACGGTCGTGGTCAGCCGGTCGAACGCCTCGCCGAACGCTTCGATGGTCACCGCGGCCCCGAGGCTCGACGACAGGCTGGCCGTGGACCGCTCGTAACCCCGGAGCTCGGCGCCGACGTCCCATGCTGCGGCCTCGACCGTTGCGCGGAGTCGATCCCGGTTGAGGTCGTCGGAGAGATTCTCGCCGGTCGTGACGCCGACCAACGTCGCGATGACGAGCGACACCAGACTGATCGCGACCACGGAGGCAGCGAGGCGAGTCGCAGTCGAGGTTCTCGCACCCTGGAGCCGAGCACGTTCGCCGTTCTTCGCCACGGGCGACGATGGTACCTCGCGGCCGATCTCGCGGCCGAGTGTGGGGCCGGCTTCAGCCACGCAGTGCCGAGCTGCGCTCGTCGTGAAAACGATCGAAGAGCGTCACGAGCAGCGTGAGCAGCACGACGAAGAAGACCAGCGCCGCTTCGTTGACGGGGGTGTCGGACCGTCGCAGGAGCACGACGTAGGCGATGGCGATCAGCACGTTGATCACGGTCATCGCCCCGAATTCACGTGCTGTGGACGACCACGACACACCCCGCCTCGACAACCAGTGGCTGACTGCGGAGCTGCTCACCACGAGGACGCCGACGGCGATCGCGATCTGCGGCGGGGACGCGTCATTGTCGGGAACCAGTTGGGCGAAGATCACGGTGATCAGCGACGTGAGCACCAGCTTCTCGACGAGCAGCGGGACCTGGAGGGCCGATCGTTCGTCGGTTGGCTCGGCCGCGGTCCGGTCGAGATGCCGATCGACATCGAAGGTGAACGGCCAGTCCGGCGTCGGAAGCACGGCCCACAGACGCTTGAGCCCGTAGACCACCAGGCCTGCGACGACGACCATGAGGATCACGAACCACCAGTTCTGGCTGAGCGCCGTGCCCCACGATGTGTCGGGCGTCGTCCCCAGGACGTCACGCTTCATGAAGTCGGTGAAGTCGAGTTGGGCGACGTGGAGCCACCATTCCTGGGGCAACTTGATGAAGATCCAGATGAAGGCGATCGTGAGATACACCTGCCGTGTGCGGAGCCGGGTCGGGTCCCACATGCAGCGGACCGCTTCGTAGGCGATGAAGAAGTACTCGAACGTATTCGGGAAGATCAGCAGGATCGCTCGCTTGTCGAGCAATTCGAACAGGACGACACCGATGAGCCGGTAATACCAGAGGAATCGGGCGGCGCCGAAGGCGATCGGGTCGAACCAGTTGCGGATCGTCGACAGATCCGCGATCGCCAGGTAGAAGATGTCGAGGGCTTTGTCGTACCCCTGGTACCCGTCGAGGTTGAGATCGGTGTACTGCTGGAAGATCGTCTGGTCGGCCGCGTCGAGCACCAGGCACGCGATGATCGCCGGCAGCGGGAACCGCGGGATCAGCAGTGGGATGCCGAACCGGAGGCCGACCACGGCCAGGAAGATCAGTTGATCGGTGGTCATCGAACGATGCGAGGTCGTCGGCGGCGCTGATCAGATTGACGACCCGGTCACTCCCAGGGCTTCTTGTCGACCGCGCGGGCGTCGGCGCGCTGCTTCTTCGCGATCGCCTGCCACACGGCGGTCACGATCAATGCACCGATCAGCGACCCGATCAACCCGCTCGGGGCGATGTCGATCCCGTCCCCGGCGAGCAGGCTGAACAACAACCCGCCGACGAACGACCCGAGCAGACCGGCCACCAGCGCCATCGTCCAGTCGATCTGAGTCGAGTTGCGGCCCAGGATCAGCTGGGCAATCCAGCCGACGGCCATGCCGGCGACGATCAGGGCGAGAATCAACATGGCGGCCGAGACTACCGGCTCAACCCCCGTGAGCGCTCGGACTGTCAGGTCTGTTCTCGCCGTCTCCGACAGCCGACCCCGCGGCGTAGTGGCGCTGCAACGTGCGGGTCAGCTCGGCGCCCACCAACACGATCTGCGCGATGGTGTAGAGCCAGACGATGCCGACGAGGATCGACCCGGTCGCACCGACCAACGAACTCGCACCGAACCGGCGCATGTACTCGATGAACAGACGATTGCCGAGCGTGAGGGTGACCGCAGTGGCGACTCCGCCGATCGCGGTCACCCTCCACGACAGCCCATCGAGCGTCAGGAAGTGGAACAGAGCGGCGATGACCGCCGCCAGCAGGGCTCCCGAGCCGACGCTCGCCAGCAGATCGGCACCGACGTCCACCAGGGTGCCGCTTCCGGGGAAGACCGTGCGAAGGAGGTTCGAGATGCTGACGACGGCGAACGACGCCACGAGAAACGCGCCCGCGAGCAGCACGACCGCGAACGCGACGAACCGGCGCCGCACGCTCGCCCAGGTCCCGCTGGACACCGGCACCTCCCAGATCGTGTCGAACGCATCCTGGAGGGCGACGAAGACGAGCGAGGCGGTGAGCAGGAGCGACCCGAGACCGAACAGACCGAGGCTGCCCGCGGTCGACGAGGAGTTCATGCTCTCGGTGAGCTGTGCTGCGAACTGCTGTCCGTCACCGTCGACGACGTTGCCGAGTACCGACGCCAACAACTCCTCCACATCCGCCTCGTTGATCACGAGGCCCGCGACCGCGAGGCTGATCGCGAGCAACGGCACGATCGCGAAGAGTCCGTAGTACGCCAGGCTCGCTCCGAGCCGGATGGTCCGATGCGACCTCCACGACGTGTACGTGTCGACGACGACGGAGCGCACCGACGACAGAAATGAGCTGAGCCGTTCGATACCGGGAAGGGTACGCGACAGCGGATCGGAACTTCGTCTACACGGCGGGCACCCGATCGATCGCCGGTCGGGCAAATCCGACGCCCGATTGGCGGGGCCGTTTCCCATGTCCCTAGATTTCGCCAGAATGAACGGAGCCTGCTCCCCGAGGCGCGCCGACGCCATGCGTCCGTCGCGGGCGCATCGCTGCGACTCGGCCACTCGTCGACGCGAGAGCTGTCACCGATGATGGCGTGGGGCGTCCCGGTCTGGCTGGCGTTCGTCGCAGCCGCGACCGGGCTCGGCCTGACCGTGTCGAGAGTTGCGCAGCTCGTCCTCGTGCGGGCCAACCCCGACCTCGTCGATGGCACCACGGTGGCCACACCCCGCGGCTGGGGCCTACCTGCGTGTCAGGCACCCGCGTTGGCCGACCTGTGTGAGCGGCTCGGTGCTCGGTCGGTGACGGTGCAAGCGGTCGATGCGAACAGGGTCCACCTCGTGGTGGTGGTGTCCGAACCGGATGATCTCCTCGCCGTCGTGGAACGAGCGCACCGGCTCATCGAACCCGACGACCTGGCTCGACTCGGACTCGATGCGTCACTCGTCTCCGTCATCGCCGAAATGGCGGAGACGCCCGACGGGTTCTGACGCGAAAGGGCACCGTCGGGGTGGAGCGCCAGCAGCCGGCATGGCCGTCCGCGGTGACGCCCGCCGTGCTCCCCGGCACCAGCACCCTCAACTACCGCGCAGGAGAAAACATCTCCAACGCCACCATCGTCGGCATCGGCAACAACGGCAAGGTCTGCTTCAGCGCCTCCAGCGCCACCGACCTCGTGATCGACGTCAACACTGCCTTCCGCCCCACCGCCGAGCTCCAGACCTTCGCCCCCAGCCGCCTCCTCGACACCCGCACCACCGGCACCAACACCGGCTCGTTCGAGCTGCAGGTCGCAGGACGCGGTGGCGTCGCCGGTGACGCCGAAGCCGCCGTGCTCAACATCACCGCCGCACGCCCCACCAGCAACGGCTACATCACCGTCTGGCCATGCGGCACCACCAAGCCCGGCACCAGCACCCTCAACTACCGCGCAGGAGAAAACATCTCCAACGCCACCATCGTCGGCATCGGCAACAACGGCAAGGTCTGCTTCAGCGCCTCCAGCGCCACCGACCTCGTGATCGACGTCAACGCCGCCTTCCGCCCCACCGCCTGCAGCTCCAGACCTTCACCCCCAGCCGCCTCCTCGACACCCGCACCACCGGCACCAACACCGGCTCGTTCGAGCTGCAGGTCGCAGGACGCGGTGGCGTCGCCGGTGACGCCGAAGCCGCCGTGCTCAACATCACCGCCGCACGCCCCACCAGCAACGGCTACATCACCGTCTGGCCATGCGGCACCACCAAGCCCGGCACCAGCACCCTCAACTACCGCGCAGGAGAAAACATCTCCAACGCCACCATCGTCGGCATCGGCAACAACGGCAAGGTCTGCTTCAGCGCCTCCAGCGCCACCGACCTCGTGATCGACGTCAACGCCGCCTTCCGCCCCACCCCTGCACTCCAGACCTTCACCCCCAGCCGCCTCCTCGACACCCGCACCACGCCGCTCCCGTCGACACCACCGAACGGTGGTGGCACGGTCCCACCGACGCCGATCCCCGCCAACGCGCAGTTCGTCGAGACCTTCGCCAACAACAGCGGCCTGCAACGGTTCCGGACCGGGGTCTACCATCGTGACAACGTGCTCGTGACCCAGTCGACGTGGCAGGGCGATCACGACCTGTCGTGCGGCCCCCCGACCACGACTCGGACGATTCATCGCAACAACCCGTCCGAATCTCTCTACCTCTGCAAAGACCACTTGATGACCTCCGTCGGCGACACGTCCGGCTACTCGGTCGCCTGGTTCTCACCGAACCAGACGTTCGACAACGTCAGCGAAGTGTGCTGGGACGTGAACTTGACGAACCTCGGAAACCGCCAATGGTGGAAGGTCGCTGTCGTGTCGGCGAACGGTCCGGACATCATGTCCGAGGTCGCTGCATCCGAACTGTCCGGCATCGAAGGCTCCGACCGGGCCGTTGCATCGTGGGGCGGTGTCGGTGGAGCACCAGGCAAGCAACGCATCGGCAATCAGCGGATGGACTACTACGACCTGCTCGCCGACAACGACAAGGCGACCCGCTACCCGGCGTGTTTCCGCGACAACGGCAACGGCACGCTCACCTTCACGATGACGGGTCCGAAGGACGGCGGCGCCGTGTCGACCGAGTCGTTCACGTCCAGCGGTTCGTTCCCGTCGGGACCGAAGAAGGTGGTCTTCCAGGACCACAACTACACCCCGACCAAGAGCGACAACGGCGTCGGCAACCCCATCGGTTTTACGTGGCACTGGGACAACATCGTCATCAAGTGACCGACCCGTCATGGGCCGGACCGGCCCCCGTCGATAGCGTCTGACGCGTGACGGGGAGTGGCAGTCGCGGCGGCAGCTTGATCCGACGGGTCGGGATCGTCACGTCCGTGGCGATCATCGCCGCCGCATGCGGCGGTGGGCCCGAACTCCCCGTGGCCCAGCCGAGATCCGACACCGAGCTCGTCGTCGGCGGCACGTCAGACTTCGTCGACGACGAGCCCGGAACCCCCGACGAGGGCGTCGAAACGCACACACCGACCCCACCGCGCGAGGTCCCCGCCGGTGCCGTGCTCATTTCGCCCGACAGCATCCGGACACCGATCGACCGACGCGTGTTCGGCACCAACCTTCCCGCATGGGCCGGCCCGGAGCTCCTCGCCGACCCAGCGTTCCACCAGCTGGCCAAAGAATCCGGAACGACGCTGATCCGGATGCCGGGTGGCAGCTGGAGCAATCTCTACGACTGGCTCGCCTGCGAACGACGCGACGCCGACGGCTGCTACTGGACGTGGGCGGCCCGGCCCTCGGATTTCATCGGTTTCCTCCGCGACACGGGCCTCGAGGGCATGTGGACCGTCTCGATCAACGAGACCGCCCAGAACGCGGCTGCTGCCGTCAGCTTCTTCAACGGCGAGGTCGACGACGAGACGATCATCGGCGTCGATCGAAACGGAGTCGACTGGGGAACCGTGGGGCAATGGGCGGAGCTCCGAACACAGAACGGCCATCCTGCGCCCGTGGGGCTCGACCTGTGGGAGGTCGGCAACGAGGTCTTCGGCGGCAAGCCATCCGATGGCGGCGCCGAATGCGCCGAGTTCGGATGGGAGGAGGTCTGGACCTGCGACGGCACGGAGTACATCCAAGGCACCGACAACCACGACGGAGCCCTGGCGATCCGGCAAGCGATGCTCGCGGTCGACCCGACCATCGAAGTCGGCATGGTGGGTACCGGTGTGCCCTCCAACTGGAGCAACTTCGGCAACGAGGTGATCGAGGGGTCCGGCGCCGCACTCGACTTCTACGTCGTGCACTTCTACGGATTCGACCGGGCGGCCGAGGGTCAGGTCACCGTCGAGCGTGCGGTCGAACTGTGGCCGACCGTGATCGATGCAGTCCGGGAAGAACTCGCGACAGAGATCCCGATCGCTGTCACCGAATACAACCTCGTCTCGAACGAGGTGAACGATGCAGAACACACGATGACGCAGACCATGAACGCGCTGTTCTTCGCCGACACACTCGGGCAGCTGATCGAGGCCGGCATCCCGATCGCGAACCAGTGGAACCTGGCCAACGGGAGGACCTCCAGCGGCACCGACTACGGGCTCGTAGACATCGATGACGGCGAGACGTTCCCGGCCTTTGATGCGCTTGCGTTGTGGGCGCGCACCGGAGACGACCTCCTCGACACCTTCGGGGACGTCGACGAACTCGTTCGCGTCTATCCCACGCGTCACGCCGACGGCCGTCTGACCATCATGTTGCTCGGCCTCAGCAGCGACGCCCAGGAACAGACGATCGTGATCGACGGCGCGCCCGACGACGACGCCACCTGGGCATCGGTCTGGTCGGACAACCTGACGGCAACCGCGTGGGCCGGTACCCGCCTCGAGAATCCGACGGTGGTCGACGAGACGATCACCATCGAGATCCCACCATGGTCGATCAGCATCCTCGAGATCCCCGCACCCTGAACAGGCGCCCGGCCACCGGTCCTCGCCGAGTCCAAGTCCGAGTGGAAGGCTCCGCCGGTCACTGATTCCTCATCCGCGAGTGTCCGACGAGGTCCGTACGTCTCGCCGCCTCACCCGTGAATTACCCCACGCAGGCAGGCTCGCCGTTGTTACGACACGATACGGAAAATTCTTTGTCACACCTCGCCGTGTTCTGACACGTTCTGTCAACCCGTCACCAGGCATTTGTCACGACGATGGCGCAGGTCGACCGCGTAGAGTGTGCCTCCGTCACTCGCTGTTAACACTCCGCATGTTGCAACACGTCGCAGAAGGCGCGAAGGTGGATCTTGCGGACACCCGGAATCGGGGATGGTCGCCATCGGGCGGCGGGCCTCAACCGGGTGGATACGGAGACCACCAGTGAAGCAACAGGCGGACATGCAACAACAGGCGGAAGATCGACACGAGGTTCGCATGGCCTGACGACGTACCGGCGGTACGGGTCGAGGCCGAGGTGACAGAGCGCGACGTCACCGACGCGACGCAAGGTCGGGCTGATCATCGCTGACTCGGTCGCGATCGCAGTCGGCATGGCGATGACCTTCGCCATTCAAGCGATCGTCAAGCCCGTTCCCAATTTTCTTGTCGCACAGCACATGATGCTGGCGTTCGCGGTGATCCCCGGCTTTGCCATGGGCGCTGCGTACAACCGGCTCTACCAGCGCGCGCCAACGAACGGTCGGGCGAGGAGGCGCGACACGTCGCCAACGCCGTGACGACGGCGATCGCCACCGTGCTCGTCGTCGGGTTCGCCACGCAGTTCAAGGAACTGTCCCGGCTCTGGGTCGGGCTGCTCGCCGTGTCGATGTTGCTCACACTGCTGATCGAGCGCCGTATTGCCCGCCATGTCTTCACGCGCCTCCGGGCGACGGGCCGTTCGGTCCGCCGCATCGTCATCGTCGGCACCGACTCACACGCGATCGGATTGATGAACGCGTACGAACGCAACCCACATCTCGGGTACCGAGTGATCGGCATGGTCGGGCCCGACGAGAACGCGGCGCGGGGCACGATCGGCGTGCTCGGCACCTTCGACGAACTCGACGGGATTCTCCACCGGACAGGGGCAAACGGCGTCGTGATGTCGTTGGGGTCGGTGTCCGCCGACACGGTCAACGTGATGACACGGCGGCTCACCGACGCTGGCTACCACGTCGCACTCTCGTCGCTGCTCCACGACATCGACGTGACGCGGCTGCGGCCACAGACCTTCGACGGACGGACGATGGTCTACGTCGAGCCCGTCATTCGGGGCGGATGGCGGGTTGCCGCGAAGCGGGCATTCGACATCGCATTGGCTTCGACGATCCTCGCACTCACCGCGCCGGTACTGCTCGTGTCGATCATCGCCCTCAAGCTCGACTCGCGTGGACCCGTGTTCTTCCGCCAGGAACGCGTCGGACGAAACGGTCGTCAGTTCGAATTGATCAAGCTGCGCTCGATGGTCGTCGATGCGGAGGAGCAGAAGGACTCGCTCCGGGAGTTGAACGAAGCAGACGGACCACTGTTCAAGATGGCGGAGGATCCACGTGTCACCCGTGTCGGGCGTGTGCTGCGCAAGCTGTCCATCGACGAACTGCCCCAGCTCGTCTGCGTGCTCCGGGGCACGATGAGCATGGTCGGACCTCGGCCGGCGCTTCCGGACGAGGCAGCCGAATGGGACGACCTCACCCGTGAGCGCCTGCGTGTCAACCCGGGGCTGACCGGACTGTGGCAGGTGTCGGGTCGCTCGGACAGTTCATTCGAGCAGTATCGACGTCTCGACCTGCGCTACGTCGACAACTGGTCCCTCCTGCACGACATCAAGATCTGCAGCAGAACGGTGGCCGTCGTTCTCCTGGGTCGGGGCGCAGCGTGAGGACGCGGTGCTCCGACGTGGTGCTCGAGCGAAACCTGTGATCCTGGTCACCGGCGGGGCCGGCTACATCGGGAGCCACGCAGTTCTCGACCTGCAGCAGGCGGGCCGCGACGTCGTCGTCCTCGACAACCTCGTCTACGGACATCGAGCGATCGTCGAGGAGGTGCTGGGCACCGAACTGATCGTGGGCGACATCGCGGATCGAGCGCTGCTCGACGCCCTCTTCGCGGAGCACGATATCGATGCGGTGGTGCACTTCGCAGCGTACGCCTACGTGGGTGAGAGCGTGAGCGACCCCGGCCGGTACTACCGCAACAACGTCGCGGGCACGCTGACGCTGCTCGAGTCCATGGTGGCGCACGAGGTGCCCGCCATCATCTTCTCGTCCACCTGCGCCACCTACGGCATCCCCGACCGGACGCCGATCGACGAACAGCACCCCCAGCGACCGATCAACCCGTACGGCGAAACGAAACTGATCGTCGAGAAGATGCTCCGGGACTTCGACGCAGCCCACGACCTCCGATCGGTGGCGTTGCGCTACTTCAATGCGGCGGGGGCCTCGCCGACCGGCGATCTCGGCGAGCACCACGACCCCGAGACCCATCTGATCCCGCTCGCCCTCGATGTCGCGCTCGGGCGGCGTGACGAGCTGTCGATCTTCGGAGACGACTACGACACGCCCGACGGGACGTGCGTGCGCGACTACATCCACGTCACCGACCTGGCACGAGCGCACACGCTGTCGCTCGATCACCTCCTCGCCGGGGGCGCATCCGACCGCTTCAATCTGGGCAATGGCGAAGGATTCTCCGTCCGCCAGGTGGTCGACACGGTGGCGCGCGTGACTGAACGTCCGGTACCCGCTGTCGTCCGTGAGCGCCGCCCGGGCGACCCGGCGGCGCTCGTCGGTGACGCTTCGAAGATCCGGCAGCAACTCGGTTGGACGCCCGCGTACCCGTCACTCGATGCCATCGTCGAAACGGCGTGGCGCTGGCATCAACGCTGCTTCGCCTGACCCGCGAACGCTCGGCCTCGTGTCGATCGTCGAACCGCTCGTGAGCACGGCTCGAACTTGACCCGACCGTGACTCCCGTCGGCGGTGCGCACGGCCGATACTGACAGCGTGAGACATGTCCGCGTGATCGCCGCCGGCGCACTGCTCGCCGCGGCGTTGGGTGCAGCGACATCTGCATCCGCTGCACCGACGACGGTCGAGACGGCCGCCGCCGCATCGCGGTCGGCGCAGCGTCTCGATCCACCCGACGCCCGCACGCAGGGGCCAGTCCCGCTCCGGGCGAAGCCGGTCGACACATCCGAACCCGATCGGGTGGTCGGCGACGGAACTCTGTCCAGTTGCACATCCGAGGCGGTGGTCGAGGCCGTTGCGGCCGGTGGTGTGATCACATTCGACTGTGGTCCGGGCCGGGCCACGATCGAGATGAACGAGACCGCGAAGGTCGTCAACACCTCACGTCTGGTCGTGCTCGATGGTGGCGGCCGGGTGACCCTCAGCGGCAAGAACCAACGTCGGATCCTCTACATGAACACGTGCGATCGGGCGCAGGTCTGGACGACCTCTCACTGCCAGAACCAAGATCACCCGCAGCTGACGATCCAGAACATGTCGTTCACGGCGGGCAACAGCACGGGCCAGACGACGTCCGACGGGGGCGGCGGTGGCAGCAGCGGCGGAGCGGTCTACGTTCGCGGCGGCCTGGTTCGGGTGCTCGACAGCACGTTCACGTCCAACCGGTGTGATTCGACCGGTCCCGACGTCGGTGGGGCTGCGCTTCGCGTCCTGAGCCAGTTCGACGGCCGACCCGTGATCGTTGCCAACAGCACGTTCGGGGGCTCGGAGGCGACGGGCAATGTGTGCTCGAACGGTGCCGGGATCTCCAGCATCGGCGTGTCGTGGGAGATCTACAACAGCGTGTTCAGCCACAACCGGGCGATCGGCAATGGCGCCAATCCGGCGCGGTCCGGAACCCCGGGCGGCGGCAGCGGCGGAGCGATCTACCTCGATGGCAACCGATTCACCCTCGACCTGGTCAACACGGTGATCGAGGACAACACGGCCAACGAGGGCGGCAGCGCCGTGTTCTTCGTGTCCAACAACCGCACGGGCGAGCTGCGCATCATCGATTCGGTTCTGCGCGGCAACAACGGCGACCGGTTCGGCACGCCGGGCTACCCGGGAATCTTCTTCCTCGGCCGCGGCGTTCCACAGGTCACCCGCTCGATCATCCGGTCGTGAAGCCGATCAGCGCGGCGCCATCGCCTCCAGCAGCTCCCACGGAGGACCCGACGCGCCGCGCTCGGCCTGATTGACCGAGAGTTGCACCTGCGTCGCGCCGGCGTCGATGTGCTCGTCGACCCGGCGCTGGATCGCCGCCGCGTCTCCCCAGGCGACGTGGGCATCGACGAGGCGGTCACTCGCACGATCGGTCCAGTCGGATTCGTCGAAGCCGAACGCCGCCCACTGCCGGTGGTACGCCGGCAGCGGCAGATAGATGTGCAGCGCCCGCCGACCGGCCGACCTCGCTGCGTCGGCATCGGTGGTGAGTACGCAGGGCAGCACCACGCTCAGCGCCTTGTCGGGTCCGAGGGTGACCCGAGACGTCGCAGTGTGTTCGGGTGGCTGCATGTAGGTGTTGGCACCATCGGCGAGATCGGCTGCGACCTGCATCATCTTCGGACCGTGCGCCGCAACGTAGATCGGCGTCGGCGGCGGATCGGCCGGCGTGTGCAACAAGCCGCCGGCCATCGCCGCACGCAACTCGGTGAGGTAGGTCCGCATCTTCTCGATGGGCGGTTCCCAGGTGAGGCCGCGGAGCTCGGCCGCCGGAGGATGCGAGATCCCCAGGCCGTGGATGAACCGCCCTCCCGACAACTCCGAGAGCGTCCGCGCCGCCTGCGCCGACGCGATCGCGTCACGGCCGTACACGTGGGCGATGCCCGACGCGACCCTGATCGTGCTCGTGTGGGCCAGCAGGTGACCCGCGGTCACGTAGATCTCGCGTCCGAACATGTCGGGGATCCACACCGATTCGTAGCCGAGCGCTTCGAGTCGCCGCACGTACTCGACCAGTGCGGTCGGCGACATCGTGTCGGCAGCGACGATGACGCCGCTCACCCCGCTCGGCCTCATCAGCCCTCCCCCGTGAAGTTCGGCGTTCGTCGCTCTGCCATCGCGCGTGTTCCCTCCTGGAAGTCGGCGGTCGACCGCAGTCGGGCCTGCTCGCGGCGTTCGTGATCGGTCGCTGCGGCGATTCGATCGGCGAGGTCGCCGCGCAGCGTCGCGCGAATGCTCTCGACGGCGAGCGGCGCCGACGAGGCGATCTCGTGTGCGAACTCGCGAGCCGCACGCTCGAGCCGGTCCAGCGGCACCATCCGATCGACGAGGCCGATCCGCGCGGCATCGTCTCCACCGATCCGACGCCCCGTGTACAGCAGTTCGGTGGCGTGTTGTCGTCCGACGAGGTCGGGCAGCGTGACGGTCAACCCGAACCCGTGGTGGAAACCGAGCCGCGCGAAGTTCGCGCTGAACCTCGCCTCGGGAGCGGCAAGCCGGAAATCTGCCGACAACGCCAGACCGAGACCGCCACCGATTGCTGCACCCTGAACGGCTGCGACGACCGGCTTGCGGGTCCGGAACAGCCGGACCGCAGCCGCGTACAGATCGGCGGTCGAGGAGGATGTTCCCGACGAGAAGTCGGCACCGGCACAGAAGTGTCTACCGTCGGCGGCGAGCACCACCACCCGACACGACCGGTCGGCGTCGAACCGCTCCAACGCATCGGCCAGTGCCTCGATCATCTCGACCGAGAAGAAGTTGTTCGGGGGTCGACAGAGCCGTACTTCGGCGACGTGGTCGGCGCCGATCGAGGTTGTGACGTACTCCGTGCTCACCGCCGCAGATTCCGTTCGAACAGGTCGAGCAACGCGGCCCAGTGGCGGTCGTCGGCACGCCGGTCGTAGGCAGGCCGGTCGTCGAAGGCGAAGCCGTGGTGGGTCCCCCAGTACCGCTCGACCCGACCGGCGACGCCGCTGTCCTGCATCGCCGCTTCGAATCTGTCGACCATGTCGAGCGGCACGTAGTCGTCGTGCTCGGCGGCTCCGATGTAGACCTCGCCCCTGATCTCGGCGAGTCGACGGTGCGGTGAGTCGTCGGCATCGACGTGGAGCCGGACGCCGTAGAAGGACGCAGCGGCACGTACGACATCGGCGTACTCGGCGGCGGCCCAGATCGAGAACGGGCCACTCATGCAGTAGCCGACGCAGCCCACCGTCGTCTCGTCGGCGGCATCGTCGCGCCGAGCGTGACCGAGCAGCGAGCCGACATCACGGGTCACGGCCCTGTTGCCGATATTGCTCATCAACTCGACCATCACCTGGAACGACTCCTTGCTCGAGAAGTCGAGCTCGAACGCCGGTGTGGAGCGGTAGTACAGGTTCGGCAGCATCACGTAGTAGCCACCCGATGCAATCCGCCGGGCCATGTCGTGCAGCAACGCACGTTTGCCGGGGGCGTCCATCAAGAAGACGACCACCGGTGCCGACCGGACACCGTCCGGGTGTACGACGAAGGTCCCCATGTCCCCTTCACCGGTCTCGATCACAACATCGGATTCGACCATGTCGAGCACGCTAGGTCGCGGCGACTTCCGGCTTCGATGCGAACGAGCTGTGATCGATACCGTCCACGTATGGGCGAGCCCTCAGAAGCGGAGGTACGCGACTCGTTCCGGGCGTGGCTCGACGCGAACTGGAACCGCGAGCGGCCACTCGTCGACTGGCGCGATCGGTTGGCCGGGTCGGGATGGGCCGTGCCGTCCTGGCCGACCAGGTGGCACGGCCGCGGGCTTCCCAGTTGGGCCGACAAGCTGGTCGCCGACGAGATCCGGTCCGCCGGTGCAGTCGGCCCCCCACTCGGCGCCGGCATGAACCTCGCGGCACCGACCCTCGTCACCCATGGCTCCGACGACCTGAACGAGCGGATGCTGCGAGCCACGATCACGGGCGCGATCACCTGGACCCAGCTGTTCAGCGAGCCGGGTGCCGGCTCCGACCTCGCCGGCCTGCGTACCACTGCGGTGCTCGACGGGAACGAGTGGGTGCTCAACGGTCAGAAGGTATGGAACACGAGCGCGCACCACGCGGACTTCGCCATGTTGTTGGCCCGCACCGACTGGGATGCCCCCAAGCACGAGGGCATCAGCTATTTCGTGCTCCCGATGAAGCAACCCGGCGTGGAGGTGCGGCCGATTCTGCAGATGAACCGGCACTCGTCGTTCAACGAGGTGTTCCTCACCGACGCCCGCATTCCGGCCGCGAATCTGGTGGGCGCCGCTGGCGACGGGTGGCGGGTCGCCCGCACCACGCTGATGCACGAGCGGACCTATTCGACGCTGCGCCGACAGACGTTCTCGGGTGCTCGCGGTCGTGCGATCGATGAGGCGGAGGTGGAGAGCGCCGAACACTTCGCGACGTACGCGTGGTATCCGCAGCGCGCCGGCCGCGCCGACCTGGTGGCCGAGCGGGCCCGCCACCACGAGCGGACTTCGGACCCCGTCATCCGTCAGGCGATTGCGGACCTCGTGTCGTTCCAGCGGGCCAGCGAGTGGACGGCGTCGCGAGCGCGGGCGGCACGTGCACTCGGACGGCCACCGGGCCCCGAGGGATCACTCGGCAAGCTGGCCGCGAGCGAGGTCGCTCGACGAAGCGCTCGGGTCCATGCATCGGTCGCCGGCGCAGATGCGATGCTCACGCACCACGCCGACGATCCGACTGCGGCGATCATCGCCGAGGTTCTGGTCTCGACCCCGGCCCAGTCGATCGCGGGTGGGACCGACGAGATCCAGCGCAACATCATCGGCGAGAACGTCCTGGGCCTCCCCCGCGAGCCTGCCGCCGACCGTGGGGTTCCGTATCGCGACGTCGCCCGCTGACGTCGGTCAGTCGACGGGGGTGAAGGAGAAGACGGGGATCCGGCGTGGAGCGGCCGACACCACGTACTCGGCGAGCTGCGGGGTGGTTGCCGCCCGCTCGTCGATCATCCGTTGGGCGTCATCGGGCGCCACGGGAACCACATCGGCGACGAATTCGCCGTCGGCAGACTCGACCGTGATCCGGGGATGGGCCAGCAGGTTGAGGCACCAGGCCGGGTCGGTCGGCGCGCCCGCCGCGGTGGCAAAGACGAACATGTCATCGCCGTCGAACACGGGGATCAGCGGGGTCAGCCGCACCTCGCCCGAACGTGCGCCGATCGTGTGCAGCACGATCACCGGCAGATCGCCGAATCGTGCGACTCTGCCGCCGTTCGCGCGGAACTCCTCGACGATCTCTCGGTTGAACGCCACCCAGTTCCGACCCGTCACGGCCCCAACGATGCCGCACCACGTGCGCCGGCGACCAATCAGGGGGCTCGGGACGGGCGTCAGCGTCCGCCGGATCGCATGCGTTCGGCCATGTCGGGTGGACGGCCGTGCGGCATCACCCGCTCGTGTTCCAGAGCGACCGTGCGTGACCGGTCACCGTGATCGGCGATCAACGCCTTGACGATCCGGTTGGTGCCCGCAGAGTTGGCCACGATCTCCGCAGCGAGCATGTCGATGGCATCGTCGAGTTCTGCGTCGGCGACGACGTGGTCGACGAGGCCGATCTCGGCTGCCGTCGCTGCATCGATGCGGCGGCTCGTGAACATCAGCTCCTTCGCCGTCGAGCGACCCACACGCTCGGGTAACCGAACCGACATCCCCCAGACCGGCACGAGCCCCCACTGACCGTGGGTGTCGCCGAGCCTCGCGCTCTCCCCCGCCACGAGGATGTCGCAGCCGAGTGCGAGCTCGAGACCACCCGTGTAGCAGTGGCCGTGGATGCGGGCGATCGTCGGGATCGGGAGTGCTTCGAGCGCGTCGACCGTTTCGGGCTCGAAATGTCGGCTCGGTGCAGGTTCGTGCTCGGCGATTGCCTGGAGATCGTGACCGGCGCAGAACGATCGACCGGCGCCCGCCAGCACCACGCATCGGACGCTCGAGTCGTCCGCCAGCGCATCGAGGTGCCATCGCAACTCGACGAACACCGACGGCGTGAGTGCGTTGAGCTTGTCGGGGCGGTTGAGGGTGAGCGTCGCGACACCGACGCTGTCGTGTCGGAGTACGAGCGGTTCGGTCATCCGGTCATCTTCGCATCCACGACCCACGACACGGAACGCTGCGTGTCGTCTACAACCGATCGATCGCGTCGAACAGCAGCTCGGAGTGTTGGAGGGCGACGTGGTGGTCGGCCCCCGGGACGTCGACGAGCGTCGCTCCCCCGGCGAGTTCGGCGATGAGGTGCTGGTCGCCGATCTCGTCGTCGGTGCCGTGGAAGAACGTGACCGACACGTTCGGCGGCAGCACCGTCGACCAGTCGAAATCGAGGATGAGGGAGTGCAGCGACAGGTGGTACGCCTCCCAGGTGTGACGAACGGTGTCGCTGCTCAGCTCCGTCGGCCAGCGCGGGGCCATGAACGCGGCGAGCCGCCCGCTGACGTCACGGTGGAGGCAGTTGATGCGGCACGCCCGTTCGGCCCACTTCGTATCGAGTACGAACAGGCGACCCATCAGGCCGTACGCCTTGCCGATGGAACGCGCGGCGGACTCGCTGTCGTAGACCGGCGCACCCCAGAGGTACACGCTCGTGACTCGGTCGGGATGCCGGTCCGCCCAGGTGAGTGCGATTGCTGCCGACATCGAGTGCGCCGCCACGATCAGCTCGGACGAGCCGAGGCCGAGCGATTCGACGGCCTGGTCGAGCGCGCCGACATGATCATCGATCTCGAAAGCCGTTCGCTCTTCGTCGAGGGAGTGGCCGAATCCGAGGAGATCGACGATCAGCACCCGACGCTTCCGACTGAGGCCGTCGTAGAAGGCTCCGAAATAGTTGCCGGTCGCGCCGAGGCCGTGGAGCAGCACGAGCACTTCCTCGTCCGGACGACCCGTCGGGCCGCTGTCGAGCAGACTGAGCGGTCCGGCTGCCTGGCGCGGGAACGACGACGGGGCCCAACGCCGCACGAGCGGCGATGATCGATGCGCGACCTGCCATGCGGCGACCACGGCGGCGATGACCACCACGGTCACGATCAACATGGTCGACAGCGCAGGAGTCGACCGGCTACGACGCGGCCGCGACGAGCCAGGCGGTCACGGTGACCACGAAGACCAGCATGATGGCCTCGGCGGTGACCGTCGAGCGCAACTCGGCGAGCAGCTCGGGTGACTCGGGATCGGCTTCGAGCTCGGGCAGCAGCCGGAAGTGGTTGTAGGCCCCACCGATCATCGCCAGGCCGACAGCTGCGGTCTTGAGCAACAGGAGCTTGCCCCACGGTGTGCCGGTCAGCTCGCCGAACGAATCGAGTACGAGGAACGCCATGATCCCGCCGGCGACGACGACCGAAGCCAGCGCGATCGTCGCGATCTTGGAGAACCGGACGACCAGTTCGACCACGCGCATCGGCTGACCGGATCGGTACCGGGCCCAGATGATCACCGCCATCGTGACGACTCCACCGACCCAGACCGAGCCGGCAGCGACGTGCACGCTGTTGACGAGCGCGTGCAGAGGGCGGAACCCCTTGCTGACCGTGTGGCCGTCGAACCAGAAGGAGGCGAGGATCAACCCAGCGCCTGCGAGGGCGGGCCACGAGCGGGCGTCGGGTGTCCACCGGACGATCCGCGTCTCGTCCGCAACGCCGCGGCTCGGCGGTGCATCGAGGTCTGCGACGACGGCGGCAGAGAGCGAACGCGCAACCGATGGCCGGCGGATGACCTGCTGGACGCGGCCCCTCGAGATGGTCCCGGCGACGCCGACCGCGAGACCGATGCCTCCGACGATCCGCAGCACCGTTGCGAAGCCCGGTGCGGTCGACCAGCCCGAGCCGAGCGACTCGCTCCCGATACGTGCGACACCGACGTATTCGATTGCTGCGCCGAGCGCGATCACCACCCCGAGGATGCGGACGGCGGTGAGGGCGTGGCGGACTTCGGCGCGCCGACCTCGAAGCGCGGTGGCGATGAACGCGAATGCGCCGAGGCCGAGCGCAACGCCGAGGTAGCCGACCAGCCGTCCGACGGTGGCGGTGGTCGTTCCGGGGATGGAGTTGTCGACGGCGAGGAACTCGTCGAGCGACTGCGTGGACGCAGCGGTGGTCTCGATCGCCGTCTCGGCAGGGTCGACGACCGATGGCGGAACAGCCTGTTGATCATCGAGCACGGCACCGCCGGCGTCGTCGACCGAGACCGGAGGGTCGGCAACCTCGTCAGCGCCGGCGGAGACCGGCGCAGCGGTCGTGGCGGGGACGGTGGAGGGCGCTGCGGTGGCGGGTACCGGTGCGTTCACGGTGAACGAGAACGCTCCCTCGATCGGATGGGCGTCCGCGGCCTTCACATTCCATCGGATCCCGACCTGTCCGCCGGCGAGGGGCGGGTCGAACCGGATGGAGAAGAGCTTGTTGTCGAGCGTCTCCACGCTCACCGGCACCTGGACGACACCGTCGGGGGTGAGCGCAACGAACTCATCGCCGACCGGGGTCGCCTCGCCGGTGAACGAAATCGTGACGAGGCTGACGGGTTCGTCGACCGTTGCGGTGTCCGAAGGTGTCGACGATTCGAATCCGGTGTGTGCGCTTGCCGTGCCGGAGCCGATCAGTGTGACGGCGACAGCGACGAGGATCGACAGCACAACGGAGACCCCACGATCGCGCCGGGGCCGCGCCGGGGCCAGGCTGGTGGTACTCGCAGACATGATCAGCACTGTACGACGTCATGTCGTATGCCGCACTTCATGGAGCCACAGTTCGCCGCTGCCCTTGCCATCTCGAACAGGAGGATCAGCCGGCCAACATCGCTTGCATCTGCTCGATCTCGGCCTGCTGCGCGGCGACGATCTGGTCGGCGAGTGCACGAACGTCGGAATCGGCGCCGCTCGCCTTCACGGCCTCGGCCTGGACGATGGCGCCCTGGTGGTGTGCGATCATCATCGTCGCCCACGCCGTGTCGAAGTCCGGCCCGGACAGCGTCATCAGTGAGGCCATCTGGTCCGCCGTCATCATCCCGTCCATACCTTCCATGCCAGTCATGTCGTCCATGCCCTCCATGCCGGGCATCTCCATCGGCTGGCCCCACTGCTGGAGCCACATCGTCATCATCTCGATCTCAGGCTCCTGGGCACCCTGGATCGCCGTTGCCAGCGCGATGACTTCAGCGCTCGCTCCAGCCTCCGGGGCGAGCGCGAGTTCGGCCATCTCGACTGCCTGAGCGTGGTGCGGAATCATGCCCTGGGCGAACAACAGGTCGGCGTCGTTGAACACGGCGTTGGAATCCGACGCGGTTGCGTCGATCGACACCGGAGCCGACGACCCGGTATCGGTGCCCCCACCGCAGGCGCCAACCAGGAGCGTGCCGGCGATCACGACGATCACAACGGGGCGGATGGACGTGTGCATGTGGTGGTTCTCTTTCTCGAACACTGACCGTCGCGGAGATGCGACTACGACAAACTGTAAGAGGTGAACTCGCCGCCAACGTCGCGGCAACCTGTGACCCGCGTCATGCGCGACGGCCGACGGTGAGACCGCTGCCGCTCAGTCGTCGAAACCCTGGCGTTCCTGTTCGGCGCGGACGTAGGAGATGATCGCGTCGATCTCGTCATCGACGAGGCCGGGAATCGCCGCCATGTCTCCGAAGTTCCAGTGATGCTGCTGGGCCCCGTTGAGGATTGCCGAACGGAACGAATCGTCGCCGTGATGGTTTGGCTCGTACACGATCGACAGGTGCGACGGGCCCTTGTCGGTGCCACGCAGGTCGGCTCCGTGGCACGACGCACAATTCGCCTGATACAGCGCTGCCCCGTCACCCGAGCCGGCGGGCGCCGCTGCGGTGGAGTCGTCGTTCGAGGTTCCGCACGATGCCACGGCCACCGCGATCGTGACGAGGACCGCCGCGACCATGGAGACGGGCCGTCTCCAGATGGGTGTGACTGGGGTGTTGTCGTCGAAGTGCGTCATGTGCTTTCGGTGGTCGAGGTGGACGGTTCGTGATCCGACATTGGCCGCTGCGTGGGCGAATCGCTCGGACACAAACTAAACTACGACACGTTGTCGATGACCGAACGTCGGACGGCATCGCCCACATCACCGCGACGGTCACGGCCCGGAATCACCGACAAGCACACAGCCTGACGGACGGCATCACGAGAGACTGCACGGACACCATGACACGACGAGCTGACGGAGAACTCGAAACCGACGTGCTGCGAGCCCTCTGGCACCTCGACCGGCCCGCATCACCCGCCGAGGTGATCGACGAGATGCAAACCGATCTCGCCTACACGAGCATCGCGACGATCCTGACGCGGCTGTGCGACAAGGGGCTCGCCACCCGATCGCGCGCCGGACGCGCCTACGTCTATGCCGCAGCGAGCAGCGAAGCGGACCTCACGGCACAGCGCATCCGTTCGGTGCTCGACGCAGCGTCTGATCGACAGTCCGCACTCGCCGGTTTCGCCCAATCCCTCGACCCGGCCGAAGCAGCGCAACTCGCAGCGCTGCTGAACGACGCGCAATGATCGACTTCGTTGCGCTGCCGCTCGTCATCATCTTGGCGGTGACGGTGCTCGGCAGCCGGCTCCTCGACCGGCTTCGCCCGCGCGGCCGCGCGCTGCAGCGCGATCCTGCTCGCATCGGTGTCCATCGCCGCAGTACCGACGTTGTGGGTGATCGGGATCGAGCGGCTTCGCACATCTCGGCTTCCACAACCCGCTCATCGACTGGTGCGATGCACCTGTTCCCGAGCATCGGCCGGCGGGAGCGATCATCGGGATCGGGTCGCTGATCGCAGCGCTCGCCGGCTCCGTCCGAGCAGTGCGAGTGCTGTTGCATCATCGTCGGCTGCGATGCACCGACACCTGCCCGCTCCAGATCATCGACACCGACGAGATCTACGCGTACACCCTGCCGGGGCCGGCTGGCAACCATCGCGATTTCCAGCGGACCTACGCGATGTTCTGGACACGAGCGAGTACGACGTCGTCATGGCCCACGAGCAGGCACATGCCCGTCATCGCCACGACCGCTACAAGTTGCTGGCACTGCTCGCATTGGCCTTCGTCCCACCGACGCAGTCCGTCACTGCGCGTCTCCACTACTACCTCGAGCGTTGGGCCGACGAAGAAGCGCTCGAAGAGACCGGTGCCGATCGTCGACTCGCGGCGCGCACGATCGCCAAGGTGGCACTGGCCGGTGTCAGCCCGATCACCGGCGCTCGGGATCGCCGATCACGGCGTCGCTGCGCGGGCAAGCGCACTGCTTGCCCCGATCGAGGCACCCGCCGCCACCACCCGCGTCCAGAGTGCGTTGGTCATCGCGGCGACCGTTGCGCTCGCGGCGTATCAGTTGCACCACAGCGCCATGTTCGCCGCCGACCTCATCGGCTGATCGCACCACGGCACGCTGCCGCGCAGGAGATCGGGACATCGACTCGCGACACGCAGACGAGGCCTTCAGCCGGCGACGTCGTAGCCGGCGTCCTCGATCGCCGTGACGATCGCTTCGCGTTGTCCACCGTCGACGGTGACGGTCTTGGCGTCGATGTCGACCTCGACGTGGCGGACGTCACCGAGGCCGCTCACGGCGGCCTCGATCGTTGACTTGCAGTGCCCGCAGGAGATCTCGGGCACGGAGTAGGTGGTGATCGAATCGGTGGTGGTCATGTCGTCCTCCTCGGAACGGTTGGGTCGGTGAGTGTCACGCCGCGACGGTGTCGCCGTGTGACGGGGTCGGTTGCTCGCCGGTGAGCGCCGTGCGAGTCGGTCGGCGCGAACCGGCGGAGTCGGAGGCTGTTGGCGACCACGCTGATCGACGAGAACGCCATGGCGGCACCGGCGATCAGCGGGCTGAGCAGCCCGGACGACGGCGAGCGGGATCGCGATGGTGTTGTATCCGAACGCCCAGAACAGGTTCTGCACGATCGTGCGGTAGGTGCGGCGCGACAGTTCGATGGCCGTGACGACGCCGGCGACATCGCCGCGCATCAGCGTGAGGTCGCTCGACTCGATCGCGACGTCGGTGCCGGTGCCGATCGCGATGCCCGAGGTCGGCCTGGACGAGCGCCGGCGCGTCGTTGACGCCGTCACCGACCATGGCCACGACCTCGCCGGCGTCTTGCAGGCGCTGCACCTCGTGCTGCTTGTCCTCGGGCAGCACCTCGGCGATGACCCGGTCGATGCCGACGGCGTCGGCGATCGACTGCGCGGTTCGGGCGTTGTCGCCGGTGATCATCGCGACGGTCAGGTCGAGGTCGTGCAGTCGCCGCACGGTCTCGACCGCCGACGCCTTGAGTGTGTCGGCGACGGCGACCACGCCGCGGACCTCGCCGTCCCAGCCGGCGAAGACGGCGGTGCGGCCCTGGTGTCTCGAGCTCACCGCTTCGGCGTCGAGCCAGTCGGGCAGTTCGAGGCTCGCGTCGGGCGGCGAGCTCGCGCCGACCGACCCAGACGGTCGTGCCGTCGACGTCGGCGCGGATGCCGTGGCCGACGATCGTGTCGAATGCCGGTGACGGCGTCGAGCGCGCCGTGTGCGTTCGCGAGCGGCGTCGGCGATGGCCTGGCCGATCGGATGCTCGCTGTCGGCCTCGACGGCGCCGGCCTTGGCGAGCAGCTCGGCCTCGCTCGTCGCCGCCGGCGGTGATCGACGTCGGTGACCGACATCGCACCTTCGGTGAGCGTGCCGGTCTTGTCGAACACGACCGTGGTGATCCGACGCGTGCGTTCGAGCACCTCGACGGACTTGATGAGGATGCCGAGCTGCGCACCTCGACCGGTGCCGACCATGATCGCCATCGGCGTCGCCAGGCCGAGCGCACACGGGCAGGCGATGATCAGCACGGCCACGGCGGCGTAGACACCGTCGCTCACGCTCCCGCCGATGACCGTCCAGCCGAGGAACGTGAGCACGGCGATCGACGATCACGACGGGCACGAAGACCGCCGAGATCCGATCGGCCAGCCGCTGGGCAGCGGACTTGCCGGTCTGGGCGTCCTCGACGAGCTTGACGATCTGCGCCAGCGCCGTCTCGGAGCCGATCGCCGTGGCCCGGATCGTGAGCACGCCCGAGGTGTTGACCGTGGCACCGGCGACGTTGTCGCCGACCTGCTTGTCGACCGGCAGCGACTCGCCGGTGAGCATCGATTCGTCGACGGCGCTCGATCCGTCGACGACCTCGCCGTCGACGGGCACCTTCTCGCCCGGCCGGATCTTGACCACGTCGCCGACCTGCACCGACTCGACCGGCACCATCGTCTCGACGCCGTCGCGGACCAGGCGCGCCTCCTTGGCGCCGAGCTCGACGAGCGCCCGCAGCGCCTTGCCGGCTCGACCCTTCGCACGGGCTTCGAGGTAGCGGCCGAGGCGTGATGAAGAACATGATGACCACGGCAGCCTCGAAGTACAGCTCCATGCCCACCGGTGAACAGTTGGTACGTCGCTGAACGTGAACGCCGACAGCGTGCCCATCGTGATCAGCGTGTCCATGTTCGCCGTGAGGTGCCGGGCCCGTCGGGCGGCGCCGACGAGGATCGGCCAGCCGACGTAGAACTGGACCGGGATGGCGAGGCGCGAACTGCAGCCACCGCAGCCACGTCGTTCTCCATCGCGAGGTCGTGGTACAGCATCGTCGACACCATGAACGCGGCGATCGGTGCGGCGATCAGCGGCACGCCGCAGCCACAGTCGAGCGCTGCTTGTGCCTCGTCGGCATCGGCCTGGTCGGCACGTTCCGCGGCGGTCGGACCGCCATCGACGATCGTGGCGTTCGATCTCGGTGAGGTCGTAGCCGGCCCTGCGAACTGCGTCGCCGAGCAGCTGCGGTGTCGAGCGTCGCGCCCGGGACCGAGCGACGACGATGGCGCGACCGGTCGCGAAGTTGACCTCGGCGACCGTCGACGCCGTCCTGGCGCTGCAGCACCTTCTGGATCCGGGCGGCACACGAGCCGCACGTCATGCCGCCGACATCGAACTCGCAGCCGGTCGACGTCGGCGGGTTCGGGCACGACGAGGGTGTAGCCGGCTCGATCGACCGCCGACTGGAGTGTCGGCGATGTCGACCGTGTCGTCGATGTCGATGTCGGGCGCGACCCGTCGCGAAGTTGACCTCGGCGGCCGACACGCCCGGCTGCTTGCCGAGCGATCTTCTGGACGCGCGCCGCACACGAACCGCAGGTCATCCCGTCGATGCCGACGTCGAGCGTTCGATCGGTTTCGAGGACGGTTTCAGATGTCATACCCTCACGCTACGCCTTCCAGCCGAGGGGAAGGTCAAGCGACGTTCGACACATCGGGTACCGCCGGTGCGTCAGTCGGGTTCGACGGCGTCGGTGATGACCTGACAGCGATGGGCGTCGGTGCACTCGGCAGGATCCAATGTCTCGGCTCGCGCGTACATCCGGCCCAGCTCGACTCGCGCCTGCTTGCAGCTCGACGATCTTGCGGTCGAGTTCGTCGAGGTGGGATTTCGAGGAGGCTCGCGAGTGTGCTCGCACGACTGCCCGCCCCGGTCCTTGATCTCGAGGATCGACTTGATCTCGGTCAGCGCCAATCCCGACGACTGCGCCTGCTTCACGAACTGGAGCCGCTCGATGGCTTCGGGCCCATACGACCGATAGCCGGACTCGGTGCGCGCCGGCTCGTCGAGCACGCCGATCGACTCGTAGTAGCGAATCGCCTTGGTGGTGACGTCCATCGAGTCGGCAAGCTCTCCGATCTTCATCCGGTCAGAGTATCGAGACACCGGTCACTTGACCTTCCCCTCGGATGGAATCTTTAGGGTGGTACTCGGACGCCACTCGGCGCACTACGACACAATGTCGTTTGAGCAGATCCGAACGGGGTACTCCTCCCGTGAGGCGATGCGAGCCCGAAGCGTGCGAGAAGGGACCAACATGAGCACCGAACACGGCCACCACTCCTCCGAGTCGACCGCGACAGCAACCTCTCACGCCGACCACACCATTGCCCGCGACCGTGTCGACAACACGGGACACGATGATCACGGCAACGACGAACACACCGGTCACGGTGGCGGCGGTCATGCGGGCCACGCCGACATGTTCCGGATCGCGTTCTGGCGCAACCTCGCCCTCGCGATTCCGGTGCTCGTGTTCTCCGCCCAGATCCAGGACTGGTTCAACTACGACTGGACGTTCCCTGGTTCGCAGTGGATCGCACCTGTGCTCGGCACCGTCATCTTCGTCGACGGCGGCCGACCGTTCCTGACGGGCGGCATCGACGAGGCTCGCAACCGCCAGCCCGGCATGATGCTGTTGATCGCGCTCGCGATCACGGTCGCGTTCGTGTCATCGGTCGTTTCGCTCACCGACGCTCTCGATCTCGAGTTCTGGTGGGAACTCGCCTCGCTGATCGTGATCATGCTGCTCGGCCACTGGCAGGAGATGAAGGCCATCGGCCAAGCGCAGGGAGCATTGGCGGCGTTGGCGGAGCTCCTCCCCGACGAGGCCGAGCGAATCACCGCGTCCGACGAGATCGAGACCGTGTCGATCGGTGACCTTCGTGTCGGAGACCTGCTGCTCGTCCGTTCGGGCAGCCGCATCCCGGCCGACGGCACGATCGTCGACGGCGACGTCGAGATCGACGAGTCGATGCTCACGGGAGAGTCCAATCCCGTCGCGAAGACGGAAGGTGACGGGGTCGTGGCCGGTTCGGTGGCGACCGACAACTCGATCCGCATCGAGGTCACCGCGATCGGCGACGACACCGCGCTCGGGGGGATTCAGCGCCTGGTCGCAGACGCACAGAGCTCCAACTCGCGGGCACAGGCGTTGGCCGATCGAGCCGCTGCCGTCCTGTTCTACGTCGCCATCACCGCAGCCGTGATCACCGCCGTCGTGTGGCTTGCCCTCGGGCACACCGACGATGCGCTGATCCGCACGGTCACCGTGCTGATCATCGCCTGCCCGCACGCTCTCGGTCTGGCCATCCCACTCGTGATCTCCCTCTCGACGGCCAAAGCGGCAGAGAGTGGGATCCTCGTGAAGGACCGGCTTGCGCTCGAACGGATGCGCACGATCGACACCGTCCTGTTCGACAAGACGGGCACGCTCACTGCGGGGGAACACGTCGTGGCCGACCTCGCAGCGATCGACGGCGACACCGACCGGATGCTGGCCCTCGCGGCCGGAGTCGAAGGCGACTCCGAACATCCGCTCGCACGCGCGATCGTCCGCAGGGCCGACGACGAGGGCATCGAAGCAGCCGAGGCGACAGATTTCAGCTCGATGACCGGGCGAGGCGTGTCGGCAACCATCGACGGAGTGCGCGTGGCGATCGGGGGGCCCTCGCTGCTCCGCGAGCTCGACCTCACACCACCGGCCGAACTCGACGAGAAGATCCACCGATGGGAGGCACGTGGTGCGGCCGTGCTGCACCTCGTGGTCGACGACGACATCGTCGGGAGCTTCGCGCTGGAGGACGACATCCGGCCCGAGTCACGGCGAGCGGTCGATGCGCTCCACGACCGCGGCATCCGCGTCGTGATGATCACCGGTGACTCCCAAGCTGTCGCCGACAGCGTCGCGGCCGAGTTGGGCATCGACGACGTCTACGCCGAAGTCCTCCCGGACGAGAAGGACGCCGCTGTGAAGGACCTCCAGAGCCAGGGTCGAATCGTTGCAATGGTCGGTGACGGCGTCAACGACGCACCCGCACTCGCCCGGGCCGACGTGGGCCTTGCGATCGGTGCAGGCACCGACGTGGCCATCGAATCCGCAGGGGTCGTCCTCGCGTCGTCGGATCCGCGCAGCGTGTTGGGCGTCATCGCGCTCTCCCACGCCAGCTACCGCAAGATGATCCAGAACCTCGTCTGGGCGGCCGGGTACAACATCGCCGCCATCCCCCTGGCCGCCGGCGTCCTCGCCCCCATCGGCTTCGTCCTCCCACCGGCGGTCGGCGCGGCGCTGATGAGCCTCTCCACCATCGTGGTGGCCGCCAACGCCCAACTCCTCCGCCGCCTCGATCTCACTCCAGACGCGTTCTGACCCCGGTTCACGAGCGCCGACACGACCATCGCCTCGATGGACGTCGTCTCCGCTAGTAGTCGGTGGCGATGTACTGCGTCTCGCAGAACTCGTAGATGCCGTCGCTCGCACCTTCCCGCCCGAGGCCCGACTGCTTCATGCCACCGAACGGTGCAGCGGGGTCCGAGACCGCTCCGCGGTTGAGTCCCACCATGCCGGACTGGAGGCGCTCGCTGACGGCGAGTCCCCGGGCGAGGTCCTGCGTGTACACGTACGCGATCAGACCCATCTCGGTGTCGTTCGCCATCTCGATCACGGCCTCGGTGTCGGTGAACGTGATGATCGGTGCCACCGGCCCGAAGACCTCCTCGCGGGTGATCGCCGATCCCGGCGCAACGTTGCTGAGGACGGTCGGCGAGTAGAAGCTGCCGGGGCGGTCAGGGGCGGACCCACCGAGCTCGACCTTGGCTCCGTCGGCAACCGCCTGGTCGACGAGCCGGGTGACCTTGTCGACCGCTCCGTCGTGGATGAGGGGCCCGCACGTGACGCCCTCCTCGAATCCGTCGCCGATGCGAACTTCTGCCATCGCCGCACTGAAGCGGGCCGTGAACTCCTCGGCGACGTCCGCGTGGACGAAGAACCGGTTCGCCGCAGTGCAGGTCTCCGCGGAGTGCCGCATCTTGGCGACCATGGCACCTTCGACCGCCGCCGGGATGTCGGCGTCGTCGAACACGATGAACGGTGCGTTGCCACCCAGTTCCATCACCGTCTTGAGCACCCGGTCGGCGCTGCGCTTCAACAGTTTCCGACCGGTTGCGGTCGAACCGGTGAACGACACCATGCGCGTCGCCGGATGATCGACCGCGGCATCGAACCATGCGCTCGGGTCCTCGGCGACCACCACATTCACGAGGCCGCCCGGCACGCCGGCTTCGGTGAGCAGTTCGGCCACCCGCAGCGCAGTCAGCGGCGTTTCGGCCGGTGGCTTGATGACCACACCGTTGCCGGCTGCGAGTGCGGGCGCGAGTTTGCGCGTGATCATGGCGGCGGGGAAGTTCCAGGGTGTGACGATCACGACGACTCCCACCGGGACGTGGTGGACGATGATCCGATTCGCACCCGACGGTGCGGTGCTGATCGATCCGTGGATCCGGACCGCCTCCTCGGAGTTCCAGCGGAAGAACTCGGCGGCGTAGGCCACCTCACCGCGGGCATCGCCGAGGGGCTTACCCTCTTCCCGCACGATCAGCTCGGCGAGCTCGTCCTGGTGCGCCATCATCAGCTCCCAACAGCGCCGCAGCACTTCGGCCCGATGCCGCGGCGCAGTCGATGCCCATTCGCGTTGAGCGAGGTGGGCCGCGGCGCAGGCGGCGCGCGCGTCGTCAGCAGTTCCGGCTGCGACGTCGGCGAGGTGCTCACCAGAGGCGGGGTTGGTGACGGCGATCGTGGCACCGGTCGATCCCGGTCGCCACTCACCATCGATGAAGAGCTGGGTCTGCATGAGTCGTTCTCCGATCGCGGTCACTGGGGTGCCGACGATACCCATCCGGTCACCACAGTTGGTAGAGCACTTCCGCCCGAACCGCTACCGGTCACGCATTCCCTTGCCGGCGAGGATCCTGGGTACGTACTTCTCGACTCGCGCCTCCCGCGTGGTGGCTTGCTCGGCCGAGGAGATGTGGAGGTGATACTCGCGTTGGCGACCGGGCGTCAGCGCCTCGAACGCCGCACGGAACTCCGCATCCCCGTCGAGGCGGTGCTGCAGCTCCTCGACCAACACGAGTTCGGGTGCGGGCCCGACTTCCAGACCCGCGTCCTCGACCTCGATCGCCGTGCCGACATAGGCCCGGACGGTGTCGGCCAGTTCATCGACATCGGTCACCGAGGTGAACCGCATACGACGAGCCGATCGCGAGTTCGGCCCCTGATCCTCGAGCACACCGGCCGGATCGTCCAACAACGCAACCTTGAAGAACATCAGCGCGAGGAAGTGCTTCATCTCTTGGAGAATCACGATGTTCCGGCCCTCGTGGCTGTAACAGGGCTTGCCCCACTTGATCGCCTCGGTGAGCCCGCAGCTCAGCAGGATCGGCCGCAGTCGGTTCATCTCCGCCGGCCACGTCTCGGACCGACCGATGTAGGCATCCACGTTGGGGTCCATGACCGCAGCGTCGGCGTACCGCGACAGCGGCGTCGAGCAGCCGGTCGACATCAGCCCGCGCCGCGTCGGACGTGACAAGATCCACGACATGACCGATCCGATCGTCGGCGATGGCGCCTTCCGCAATCACGACCTCTCCGGCCGCAGCACCGAGATGACGTGGGGCGGAGCGTTGTCGTTCCTCCGTCGCCCCTACACGCGCGAGATCGGCGAGGCCGACATCGTCATCTCGGGGATTCCGTTCGACATGGCGACGTCGAACCGGCCGGGCGCCCGATTCGGACCGTGGGCGATTCGCGCCGCGTCGACAGGGCTGGCCGAACTGCCGGGCTATCCGTTCGGCATCGACCCGTTCGACACGCTGCGGGTTGCCGACTACGGCGACTGCTACCTCGACTGGGGCTATCCCACCGAAGCGGTCGCGGCCATCGAAGCGCACGCCGACGAGATCCTCACGGCCGGACCGATGATGGTCAGCCTGGGCGGTGACCACTTCGTCACCTACCCCCTCCTCCGCGCCCATGCCAAGCTGTTCGGCCCGCTCTCACTCATCCATTTCGATGCGCATTGCGACACCTGGGACGACGACGGCACCCGTCTCGACCACGGCTCGATGTTCCTCCGCGCGGCGCGGGAAGGGCTCATCGACCCGACCCGTTCGGTCCAGATCGGATTGCGGACCCCGAACACCGAGACCCATGGATTCACGATCCTCGAGGCGTCGTGGGTTCACCGTGAGGGCATTCCCGCGGTCCTGGACGTGATCCGAGACGTGGTCGGCGACGCCAAGGCATACCTCACGTTCGACATCGACTGCCTCGACCCGGCGTTTGCGCCCGGCACCGGCACACCCGTTGCCGGGGGGCTGACGACGGCGCAGGCGCTCGAAGCGATCCGCGGGCTCGCAGCGTTCGACATCGTCGGCATGGACGTCGTCGAGGTCTCACCGTCCTACGACGTCGGAGAGGTCACCGCGCTGGCGGCAGCGACGATCGCACATGACTTCATCTGCGTCCAGGCGATCCGGGCGGGAGCAGAGCCGGTCCCGTACGGCCGCCCCTGACAGCGGGTCACTTCGGCGGCGGCCGAAAGAAGACGGCCAACAGCACTGCCGCGGCGGCGACGCCTCCGCCCGCAGCGATCGCGAGGCCGACGTACCCGTCGAGATCATCGGCGATGCCCAGCGCATCGTCGACCGAGAACTGGCCAGGCCCGAGCATCGCGATCGTCGTTGCGACAACGGCGAGGACCATCACGTACTCCCAGCCCTCCTTGATGATGAAGAACCCGGAGGAGCGGTGCGACGTGTACCAGGCGACCGTCATCAGGCCGACGAAGCCCAGCGCGGCAAACGACGTGAGCAAGCCGACCGCGAGAAAGCCTCCGGCGAGGATCTCTCCGCCCGCCGCAAATCGGGCGTGGAGGCGCCCGGGGCGCATGCCGATCGAATCGAACCAACCGGCCGTCCCGTCGAGGCTCTTGGCCTTGTTGACGCCGTGAGCTGCCATGGTCAGGCCGAGCACGACTCGGACGAGCAGCAACGCAACATCGGTCGCATCAGACATGAGACATCCTCCTTCGGCTCGACCGATTGCGGGCCCTGTACTGAGTCGAGCAGGTCACGGCGATCTTGGCACTCTCCATCCGAGTCTGCGCGATCCGCGGGATCACTCGGAATAGACCTCGTCGCTGCCGTGGACGAAGGTCGCGCCTCGTGCGGCTGGGCGGGCCTGGATGGACACCTTGGCAGTGTCGTTGAGGAAGTTGATCTGATCGACGACGACACCGGTGATCGTCAACCCGGTTCGAGCTTCGAGGTCGGCAAGCAGTTCCGCACGGCGATGTGGGTGCACCAGTTCGATGCGTTCGTAGATGACCGAATGGACCACCGCTTGGCGCGAGAGCCACATCCCTCCCAGGATTTCGAGCACGCCGATGATGACGATGTTCGCGACGACCGCTTCGACGAGCGTGAGCGAGGTGAGTGCGAGTGCGTTGAACGAAGCGAGCGCAATTCCGGCGAACAGGTACGTCATCTCCAGCACCGGCAGCGTGCCCGTGCGGAAGCGCAGGATGCCGAACAGGGCGAACAGACCGAACCCGACGTTCACACTGACGGCGGCGGCCGACATGAGGTACGTCACGAAGAACACCACGATGTTGACGACGACCAGCGTGAAGACGTAGGTCGCGCGCGATCGTGCGCGACGGTAGGTCAGCGTCGCGAGGGCCGCGATCCGCGATCGTGTTGAAGGCGAGGCCGACTGCGAACTCGGGAAGCCGAGCGGTGTCGACGATGTCGATGGCAGCCACCGTGTTCATCCGGCCACCCGCCCGACGAACCCCGAGATACTCCGGTCGGAGACAGTCGGGGTCGGCGAGGCATCGAGGGCCTCGAGCGTGCGGAACACCTTCTTGAAACGGTTCTGCCGGAGCGCAGGGTCGCACGACGCAAGACCCATGCAGTACTTGGAGAAGGTCTGCGACCGTCGGTTCATCGCGACCATCGCGGGCGACCTGCGATCCAGCCGGGGTTGCTTGAATTCGCAGATGGACCACGCCGCTGCCGTCGTGCGTCGGCCCCGACTCGCGAATGTGAGGTCGAGATCGATCGTGACCCGCTCGGAGAAGTCCCGCTTGACGAGCAGAATTCGTCCGTAGTCGACCGTCAGCGACGGTCGCAGCGTCGAAGGGTCCCAGCCGGTCGCATCGGCGAAGAACTCCGCATCGTCGTCCCACAACCGACCGCGAGGTGGTCGCGAAACCCGCCGCTCCTTGATCGTGCGGCCATTGACGTTGCGCTTGACCTCGAAGAAGGTGAGATCGGAATGCACATACGTCCGGTACCGGAGCTTGAGCCGTCTGCCCAACTGGTTGTGGTGCTCGTGATAGTTCCTGAGGTCGACGTCGTCGAAGTACTCGTTGCGGTACGCCTGGACCCGTTCACCGGCATGTTCGAGCACCAGGTATTCCACTGCCAAGACGTCGAGCGCTCGTGGCACACCATCGGAGTGCAGCACCACCTTGCTCTCCACACGGTCGTGCAATTGCGCACGATCGAGCTGCTCGAGGTCGACGGCGCCCATCCGATCGAGTGCCTCGCCGAGTCGACTGTGTGGAGCGCTCCCGCGAGCGGTGGTCGGCGTCTGGTCTGCGCCGCATCGGGCGGTGTCAGTGGTGTACGTCATCTGCTCATGATGCGAAATCGTCGGTCACACGCGACAGTGGACCTTCGTGCTAAGACTCCTCGGCACGGCGGGGCGTCAGCGTCGCATTCCACTTCGACCGGAAACGGACCATGCGGGCATTCCTGTTGAGCTGCGGCATCATCTTCGTCGCTGAACTGGGCGACAAGAGCCAGCTGATGGCCATGACGTTCGCGACGCGATTTCGCGCCCGAACGATCCTGCTGGCGATCACCCTCGCAACCGCCGCCGTCCACCTCGTCAGCGTGCTGATCGGCGCCGCCGCCGGTGCTGCGCTCCCGACGAAAGCGATCGCGATTGCAGGCGGCGTGGCGTTCCTGGGCTTCGCTGCCTGGACGCTGCGCGGCGATGAACTCGACGAGAGCGACCTCGAACGAGCCGCATCCAGCTCACAACGATCGGTGCTTGCGACCGTCGGCACGGCGTTCTTCCTTGCCGAACTCGGCGACAAGACGATGTTGGCAACGATCGCGTTGGCCTCGGACAACGGACTCCTCGGGACATGGTTGGGTTCGACCGTTGGCATGGTGGCGGCCGACGGACTCGCGATCGTCGCCGGCCAACACCTCGGCAGGCGGCTTCCGGAACGGACGGTGAGGATCGGCGCTGCAACGCTGTTCGTGATCTTCGGCGTGGGCTTGCTCATCGACGGATTTCGATGAGCAACTCGACGTCCGACCTTGTTCCGAAAACGGCATCTGGGGGTGCTTCGAAGCGAAGCACCCCCAGATTTCGAGGCTGAGGTCGTCAGAGCGGCAGTTCAGTCGTCGTCGCCACCCCCACGGCCCGAACGATCACCGTCGTCGCGACCGCCACCGTGGCCGGACCGGTCGTCGTCGCCACCGCGACCGGAGCGATCGTCGTCGTCATCGTCATCGTGACCGCCGCCATGTCCGGAAAGATCGTCGTCGTCATCGGGAACGCTGTTGCCCGGCACACTGTTCGACGGCGTCGAGTTCGACGGGACACTGCTGTCCGGCACACTGTTCGACGGCACCGAGTTCGACGGAACACTGTTCGACGGCGTCGAGTTCGACGGGACACTGTTGCTCGGCACACTGTCCGACGGCGTCGAGTTCGACGGGACACTGTTGCTCGGCACACTGTCCGACGGCGTCGAGTTCGACGGCGCACTGTTGCTCGGTGACGAGCTGCTCGGAGTGCTCGTGTCCGGCATCGAGGACGCTGGCGACGTGTCGGCCGGAGTGGACGCGGCCGGCGAGGTCGGGGCGGAAGGCGCCGGTGCCGGGGTCGTTGCGCATTCCGGGTCGTTGCGGTGTTCGGCTTCGTCGCAGTTGCCCGACACGTCGCCGGGCACGACGTCATCGAACGATCCTCCGGAACGGTTGGCCGCGAACACGGGCACGGCGAGGCCGAGTGTTGCCACTCCGGCCACGATCAGGGTGAGTGGTTTCTTCATGACAGAACTCCTTGGTGGTGGGTGTCTCGCTGGGATGTCTCCATTTCGGCACGTGGGATGGACGCGACACCATTGGACCTTGGTCCTAGGACCGCGAACTCGTCGTGTGCCCGGTCTCGACCAGCAGGTACTACGACCAAGGTGCAGTATCGGGCGTCGTCGAGCCGTGGCACACTCGTGCCGTGCCCAACGGAACTCGACGCCGCGCGGACGATCCTGTCGAGCGGGTGTCGGTCCGCGCCGTGATGTTGCGGTTTGCGCTCACCGGCTTCGTCGCACTCGTCATCGTGGCCCTCGTGACAGCGTGGGTCAGCCGACGCGTCGGCACCGAGCAGGCCATCGAGGACGCCAAACGTGTGGCGTGGGTCAGCGCGCAGGGCATCGTCGCGCCGACGCTGACCGACGCCGTGATCGACAACGACGCCGCCGCACTCGACGCGGTGGACGATTCGGTCCGCCAGTACGTGTTGCGTGGCTCGTTGGTGCGGGTGAAGATCTGGACGGACGACGGCACGATCGTCTACGCCGACGAACCTCGCCTGATCGGCGAACAGTTCGATCTCGGCGCCGACAAGATGGACGTGTTCCTCACCGGCGAGGCCCACGCCGAGGTGTCGGACCTGAGTGGGCCGGAGAACCGGTTCGAGGTCGAGACGAAGCTGCTCGAGGTGTACCAGCCGATCAGCACCGTCGAGGGCACACCGCTGCTCTTCGAAACGTATTTCCGGTATTCCGGGGTGTCCGACGTGGGTCGGCGCCTGTGGGGTCAGTTCGCACCGATTGCGATCGGGGCGCTCGTCGCGCTGCAACTGGTCCAGTTTCCGTTCGCCTGGCGGATGGCGCGGCGGTTGCGCTCAGGGCAAGCAGAACGAGAGTTGCTGTTGCGGCGAGCGATCGACGCATCCGATGCCGAGCGTCGACGCATCGCCAGCGATCTGCACGATGGCGTCGTGCAGGATCTCACCGGGGTGTCGCTCGGCCTGGCCGCGCTCGGGCGCAGCGACACGGTCGACCCCGCCGATGCGCAACACGCCTCGGCGTCGATTCGCAACAGCGTGAAGTCGTTGCGCTCGCTGCTCGTCGAGATCTATCCGCCGAACCTCGCCGAGGAGGGTCTCGAGTCGGCGATCGGTGATCTGCTCAGCGGCTTGTCGAGCCGCGGCATCGCGACCGATCTGGTCGTCGAGCTCGACGAGCATCAGATGAGCGACGAGGCCTCGAATCTCGCCTATCGGGTCGTCCAGGAGGCGCTTCGCAACATCGTCAGCCATTCGGGAGCCACCGCGGTCAAGGTGGCACTCGGCCGCGTCGACGGCGGCGTGTCGGTGACCGTCGACGACAACGGGCACGGGTTCGATCTCGACAGCGCGATGCGACGGAACAAGGACGGCCACGTCGGTCTCCGAGCACTCGGCGGCCTGCTTGCGGACGCTGGAGGTACCTTCGAGGTCCTGTCCGCCCCAGCCACAGGAACGCGTGTCACGGCGACCGTTCCGTCACAGATCGAGGTGCTGTCATGATTCGAATCGTCGTCGTCGATGACCACGCCGTGGTGCGTTCGGGCCTGACGCAGTATCTGGCAACCACCGACGACCTCGACGTGGTCGGCATCGCCTCCGACGGACTGGAGGCGCTCGATGTGGTCGGCCAGGAACAACCCGATGTCGTCATCATGGATCTCTCGATGCCGAACATGGACGGCGTCGAAGCCACCCGCCGTATCGCAGCGGAGCATCCCGCGAGCAGGGTGCTGGTCCTCACGTCGTTCTCCGACCAGACCCGCATCATGGACGCCCTGTCAGCCGGCGCCGACGGCTACATGCTCAAGCACTCCGAACCCGAAGCGATCGCAGCAGCCGTGCGAAGCGTGCACCTCGGAGAGTCACCGCTCGATCCGAAGGCCGCTCGGGCGCTGCTCGAGGCACGGCGGTCCACGATCGATCAGCCGACCCTCACCGCTCGCGAGCGCGAGGTGCTCGACCTGGTCCGTCAAGGACTCGCCAACAAGCAGATCGCCCGGCAGCTCGGCATCAGCGAGCGAACCGTCAAGGCTCACCTCACGAGCGTCTTCAACAGCCTCGGCGTCACCGACCGGACGCAAGCCGCGCTCTGGGCGACCGACCACCTCGGCGATCGGTGAACTGCGCCACGACGACGGACACCTCGTCAGTCGTCATCGTCGTCAACGAAACCGCCGCGTCCGGAACCCGAGCCGCTGTTGCCCGAGCCGCTGTTTCCGGAGCCTGAGCCGCTGTTGCCCGAGCCCGACGAATCGTCACCATCGTCAGTGGTCGGCGGCGCAGATGATCCCGAACTCGAACCAGCACGGGAACCCGACGAAGCGTCATCATCGGTCGTGGGCGGCGTGGATGATCCGGTCGTGACGCCGGGAACCGTGCCTCCCGAGCCCGAGGCGCCCACATCGGCGTCGCCATCGCCATCGCCATCGCCATCGCCATCGCCATCGCCCGTGGTGCGCGGCGTCGATGGTGTCGTTCCGTTGGATGGTGTGGCACCGGCCGACCGGCTCACCCCGTTCGAGGGCGAGTTGGGTACATCCGTCGTCGATGTCGTGGTCGGAGGCGTGGTGGTCGAGGAGTCCGAGCTGATCGATGTCGTGATGGCGTCGGTCGCGACGGGAACGTCCGACGGAGCCGGAGCCTGCGCTGCCGGCTCGACGTTGCCGGGGTTCTGCCAGACCGACCGCGTGGTGGTGTCGCCCACCTCCGGGAAGAGCACGTCCCGCAACGCCAGTGCGGATCCCGACGTGGCGATCACCACGACGACCGACAGCAACGTGCCCGCTCGACGCCGTGTCCTTCGCGAGAAACGGCGCTGGGGCGACATCAGCGCCGGTGCGGGAACGGGTGCCGCTCGATAGATACTGGTGAGATTTTCGCCTGAATACCTGTGCCCATCCCGGACCCAGTCCTGACTGGCCTGCGTACTGGGCTTTCCCCACGGACTACTCGATGGCTCCACGGAGTCCAGTATCGGGACGGCGACGAGACGAGACAATCGTACGAAGGTCGTAGTACCTCGGTCAGCGACGCAGCACCGAGCGGAGTTGTTCGAGTGTCGGTGACCCCGCCGGACCGTCCGGGGTCTGGTACATCCGACACGACAACCCGACCGGATCGTCGGGTTCGGCGAACAGGTCGACGCCGTCGACGATGATGCTCGGCGACCCTCGGAAGCGACACGATTCGGCATCTTCGACCGTGTCGACGATGCGCCGCTCGATCACCATCTCAGGGAACTCCGATGTGAGCTCCCTGAGGTGTGCATCGGCGACCAACCAGTTCGGACAGTCGTCGAAGTACAACAGCGTGACATTCACCGCTCCGAACCTAGACCGGATCCCCACCGTCAGGCTGGTGGGCTCCCGTGATCGACACGGCGTCGAGCACATCGCCACGCTGATCGACCGCCTGGACGTCGATGCGATCCGGCCACACGGTGATGTCGAGGAAGTGGTACGTCGAGAACGCCACAGCCGTGAAGTCCGCCCGATGGGCATCGCGCAACCTCGCGGCGGCACCGGAGACGATGTACGTGACGCCGTCGATCACCTCGCTGCGTTGGTAGTCGTGATCGTGTCCGGCGAGCACCAACTGCACGCCGTACTGCTGGAACAGCGGTCCGAACGCCTCGCGAACCGCCACCGAGGAGCCGTGATACCCGCCGGAGTACGGCGGGTGATGCAACTCGACGATCGTCCACGTGGCGGGAGACCGTGCGAGCTCAGCCGTCAGCCAGGCGAGCTGCTCGGGATTTTCGGGTTGGGTCGAGTCGAGGGACACCACCAGCACATTGCCGATCAGCGTCGAATACCAGCGGGCCGGCATTCCGAGCGCCTCGGATTGCGCGTCTCCGAAGCCGCTGTCGTTGTCGTGATTCCCGAGCACCGGCAGGAGCCTCGTACCGTTGTCGAGGACATCGGCAAACGGCGCGAACACCGCGTGGCTGGCCCGTGCCGGATCACCATCCTCGTACACGTTGTCACCGAGCAGCAGCAGCGCTGCGTACTCGGCCTGGCCTTCGAGGTCGTCCATCGCCACAGCCGTGGCGAACTCCTCGTCTCCGCCCGTGCCGACGTCGCCGGCAGCAGCCAGTCGAATCGGCGAAGCAGTCGTCGACGGCCCCGGAGCCGAACCCGCCGACGGCTGAGCCCGGTCGGAGACGATCGCCACATCCTCGGCGCTCGCGTCCGCCGGGACTGCCGCAGGCCCCAGCACGGTCGGCACCGGCTCCTTCTGCTTCAGCTCGTACATGAACGCGTCACGCACGTCGGAGCGTGCGAGCGTCACCACGAGCACGACCGACCCGAGCAGGGCCGCGACGATGACGGTCAGCGTTGTCCGACGCCTTCGACGGTCGCGTCGTTGCCCGTCGGAGCGGTGCTTCGGTTGTGGTGGTTCCATGATCGACCAGACTCCTGGTGCGGTGGTTGGTACTCGCCAGCGCGCTCGTGTTTCTCGCGGGGTGGATGGCCGGCAATCGCAGTGCTGGGTTCGATCCCTACCCGTTCATCCTGCTGAACCTGGTGTTGTCGTGCCTGGCGGCGATGCAGGGGGCGATCCTGCTGATCGCGGCGCGTCGTTCCGACCAGATCACGGCCGAACTCGCACACCACGACTACGACGTCAACCAGGCAGCCGCTGTGGAGATCGGCGACCTGCACGCCGACGTGAAGGCGATCCTCGAGCGAATCGAGTTGCTCGGCTCGGCGGCGCCATCGTCGTAGAGGTGGTCATGAGCCGACGCTGCTGCCCAAACTTCAACGCCACCTGTGAACACGCTGAGGGCGGCCGTAGAAGGGGTGCGATCGCGTCCGACGCCGTCGCTGGGCTCGTAGCGTCGTCGACATGAACGGCATCTGGGCGACGACGCGGGCTCGACGCGTCGGTCCTGCTCCACGCACCGATGATGTGATGATGGGGTGATGGGAACCCCCGCGCAACCGAGCGGCCGTGTCCTGGTCGTCGACGACGAGCCCTCCCTCGTCGATGCCGTCGCAACGGCCCTGCGGTACGAGGGGTTCGACGTGACCGAGGCCAGCACCGGACGCGCTGGGCTCGCCGCAGCACAGGATGACTCGCCCGACCTGATCGTGCTCGACGTGATGCTTCCCGACCTCGACGGCTTCGCCGTGTCGAAACGTCTCCGCGAGGACGGCATCACCACACCGGTCCTGTTCCTGACCGCCCGGGACAGTCTCGACGACAAGGCCGAAGGGTTCGCCTCCGGTGCCGACGACTACCTCACGAAACCGTTCTCCCTGGCCGAGCTCGTGATGCGCGTCAAGGCGATCATGCGCCGATCGAACCTCGGCCCACCATCGGCCGACGTGTTGAGGTTCGCCGACGTCGAGCTCGATGTCGATGCCCACCGTTGCACCCGGGGCGGCGCCGAGATCGAGTTGACCGCCACCGAGTTCAGTCTGCTCGAGTTCTTCATGCGCAACCCCGATCGTGTGCTGTCGAAAGCCCAGTTGCTCGATCGCGTGTGGCACTACGACTTCGGTGGCGATTCGAACATCTGTGAGACCTATGTCAGCTACCTGCGCAAGAAGCTGAAGCAGCACGGTCCCGATCTCATCCACACCGTGCGCCTCGTCGGCTACGTCTTCAGAGAGCCTCTCGACGGATAGCCATGTCACTGCGCGTTCGACTCCTGCTCGCGACGGCAGCCACGATGCTCGTGGCGTTGACCGTCGTCGATGTCGCGACCTACATCACCGTCACCCGGGGGCAACTGCAGCAGGTCGACAGCACCCTCGAGCGGGCCCATCCGCCCGTCGAACTCGTGGCGGTGTCGCCACGCGACTGGCAGGTCATTCCTGCTGTCGCGCCGGGGCTGCTGGTCACGATCGTCGACGCTGACGGAAATCCGTTGTTCGTCGCCGACACCGCGCGCGCTGGTCGCCAACCCGACACGATCGATCTCGCAACCGTCGATCTGGACGTGCGCCTCCAGTCGGCGAACTCGATCTCCGGTGACGACATCCGGGTGCGGGTCGACCCGCTGGACAACGGCAACGTGCTCCTCGTCGGTCAGTCGCTCCACGAGGTGAACGAGACCAGGTCGACGTTGCTGTCGGTGCTGATCGGCGCGAGCTTGGCAGCGATCGCGATCGCGATCGGCCTGGCGTGGCTGTTGGTGCGAGCAGGGCTCGCCCCGCTCCGAAAGGTCGAGTCGAGTGCAGCCGCCATCAACCACGACGACCTCGGCGACGAACGCGTACCCGGCGCGAACGACAGGACCGAGGTCGGACGCCTCGCAACGTCGCTCAACGCCATGCTCGATCGCCTCGATCATTCACGACGCGATCGCGAGCGATCGATGGAGGAGCTCCAGCAGTCCGAAGCGCGCATGCGTCGCTTCGTCGCCGACGCTTCGCACGAACTCCGAACACCGGTCGCGGCGACCGCTGCGTATGCCGAACTGTTCGAACACGGAGCACGCGACCGGCCCGCCGACCTGGAACGGGCGATGAAGGGGATCCGCAACGAGACGCAACGGATGGGCGAGCTCGTCGACGACCTGCTCCTGCTCGCCCGACTGGACGAGAACCGGCCGCTCGGCCAGGAGCAGGTCGACCTCGTCGAGATGGTGATGGCATCGATCGACGCCGCTCGCACACTCGAACCCGAACGTACGGTCCAGCCGCACATCCGTGACGTCGTCACCGTCGTCGGCGACCGACCTCGACTCCGCCAGGTGGTCGACAACCTCCTCGCGAACGTCAGGGCGCACACACCGCCCGACACCGCCTGCGATGTCACACTCGACGGCGACGACGATCGGGCCGTGTTGACCGTGGCCGACACCGGTCCCGGTGTGCCGCCCGACGCATTGCCACACCTCTTCGACCGTTTCTACCGCTACGACGAGGCACGAACCCGCTCGAGCGGCGGCAGCGGACTCGGCCTCGCGATCGTCGAGGCGATCGTGAGCGCTCACGGCGGCGCGATCCACGCTCAGGCCAACGATCCGCACGGTCTCGTCGTCACCGTGACGATCCCTCACACCCTGCCATCGACCGCACCCGACCACGACGATCTCGACCACGACGAACTCGACGACATCGCGTCGTCGACCACAACTGCAAAGGTGCCCGGATGAGCGATGTTGCGTTCTACCTCACTCGATCGAGCGGCATCGTCGCCGCGATCCTGCTCGTCGCCGCCGTGCTCTGGGGTTTTCTCTTCTCGTCCCGGGCAACGGGCTCGCGCCTGCGCCCGAACTGGTGGCTCGACCTGCACAACTGGCTCGGCGGCATCGCGCTGATCTTCACGGTCGTCCACGTCCTGTTCTCGCTGGTCGATGCCAACTCGGGGATCACGGTCGTGCGCGCGTTGGTGCCCGGCGCGAACGGCGGCGGACGGTGGGCGATCACGTGGGGTGTGATCTCGATGTATGCACTCGCCGCAGTCGTCTTCACCACGTGGCCGAAGCGCATGAAGAACCGTCGCTGGTGGCGCATCATCCACCTCGTGTCCGTCCCGGCCACCGTGCTCGCCTTCGTCCACGGTTATCAGAGCGGCAGCGACGCCGGCCGACTGGTCTTCCAGATCGGCATGCTCGCGGCCGCCGCAGTCGGAACCTACGGCCTGGGCATTCGCCTGTCGACGCTGCGGCCGGCTCGCCGGTGAGTGCGTCGCCGACGTCATCGATTCACAGCTGACACTCAGCTGGGACTCATTCCGATCCCACCTCGACGGCGTTTGATGGCACCATGACCATCGAGACCACCCCGCCGCACGGCCCGACCGCAAGTGGCGACCCACTCCTGAATGACGCGTTGCAGGCCAGGCTCGCTGCGCTTGCGTCGAAGCGCACGCCGGCGCCGGCGAGGGCGAACGGACCGACAACATCGGCGTCGACGCCGCCACCGGTGCCGCCGACCGCGGCGCACCTCGACTCGTCGGCGCCACCCGGCGAGGCACTCACGCACCGCAGCACTGGCGTTGAGTTTCGTCAGCACCGGCGGCCTCGGCTACCTGCTCGCCGCCACCGATCCGGGCGTGTCGGCGGCCCCGCCCGCACCAGCCGGCGTCGTCACGCCGGCCGCGACCGAGCCGACGGCCCCCGCTGCCTCGACGGCACCGGCGACCAACCCACAGGACACGGCCCCGACGGTTGCGACGCAGCCGGAGACACCTGCCCCGACCTCGACCGACCCGATCGCGGCACCGATAATCGTCAACGGTGAGACGTTCACCAACCGGTGGGGCCCGGTCCAGGTCCAGGCGACCTTTGCAGCCAACGGCACACTGACGTCGGTCGACGCGCTGCAGACGCCGTTCTCAGACGGCAAGAGCGTCCGCATCAACGACTACGCGGTCCCACGTCTCAACGCCGAGGCGCTCACCGCCCAGCACGCCGACGTCGACACGGTCTCCGGCGCCACATACACCAGCGACGGGTACAACCGGTCACTGCAATCCGCGATCGACATCGCCCTCGCCAACGGCGTCGCCGCCGGTCAGGGAGCGGCATGACCGACCGCTCCGACCACGCAACGGCAACGCGTCCCGGGCGTCATCACGTCGAGTTCGTGATGGGCATGGCCGTCAGTGTCGACATCCGCGATCACGACGTCCCCGACAGCGCTGTCGGGGACGTCGTGACGTGGTTGCATCATGTCGACGCGACGTTCAGCACCTACGACGAGAACAGTCCGCTCACGGCGCTCGGGCGCGGCGACATCACCCTCGATGAGGCCGGCCCCGAGGTTCGGAGCGTGCTGCAGCAGTGTGAAGCATTGCGCGTCGACTCCGACGGCGTCTTCGACGTCTTTGCGGTCCCGGCCCCGAACGGCACCACCCTCGATCCGTCGGGCCTGGTGAAGGGCTGGTCGATCGAACACGCGGCAGAGATCCTCGAACAGCACGGTTGCTCGAACTTCTGCATCAACGCCGGAGGTGACATCGCCGTCCGTGGCAACCCGACCCCCGGCGCACCGTGGCGTATCGGCATCCGCCACCCCGACATCGCGGACGCCGTTGCCACCGTGGTACTGGGCCGTGGCCGCCTTGCGGTCGCCACTTCGGCGACCTACGAACGTGGCGCACACATCATCGACCCGCGGACCGGCGAACCCACCACTGCCATGGCCAGCGCGACCGTCGTCGGCCCCGATCTGACGATCGCCGACGCCTACGCCACGATCGTGTTCGTGATGGGCCTCGATGGACTCGACTGGATCGGCACCCACCCCGACTACGACGCCTTCGTGATCACCCGCGACGAGACGATGCACTGGACGGACGGCTTCGAGCGGTACCGCGACCCCTCGTCCACGGACCAGCACTGCGCGCCGCGGCAGTGAGCAGCACCTCATGACCGGTGCACACCGCCGGCGCTGTTGTCGCGCTCCGCAGAAGATCTGTCGATGGCACGCATGACCACCGACGCCCGCCATCGCCCAACCACGGAGGTGATCGTCCCCGACGCCGTGTTCGATGCCGACGGGCGGCGTCACACCACACGACGCCCAGCCGACCGCAACAGCGTGCCCCAGACTCGGTGGCTCGACCGTGCGATCCTCGTCCTCGCCACCATCACCACGGTGCTCGTCGCCGGTGTCATCGCCGTTGGTGCCGCGATCGTCCTGCTCCTCCTGATCGCTACCGGAGTCGTCATCGGTGCCGTTCGATCGATCGCTTCCAGGGCGCGCCGCTGATGGCATCGATCCTGGTCCTCCTCCTCCAGGCCGTGTGGGTGCTGTTCCTCGCCCGCGTGATCTTCAGTTGGGTGCGTCCGTCGGCGACATCACCGGTACGACCCGTCGCCGATGTCGTGCACACGGTCACCGAGCCCATCGTCGCCCCGGTCCGACGGCTGCTCCCGCGGACCGGGGGCATCGACTTCTCCGTGACGATCGTGCTCCTCGTCATCACGTTCGTCCTCATCCCTCTGGCGGCGAATCTGTAGCCGAGTCCGGGTGGCGGAGGTCGGGCACATCGGTGGGCTGCTCAATCAAGCGGGTGCTGACAGCAGTCGTCAAGAACCCTGAACACGGGGCATTCGGCGTGGATATCGTGAGCGGATGGGATCTGCCTTTCTCATCACGCTTCGCGAGGGGCTGGAGATTTCGCTCGTCATCGCCATCATTGCGGCGTATCTCGTCAAGACCGGACACCGAGAGCGCCTCGGGGCGATGTGGGTCGGCGTTGCTGTGGCTGCCGTGGTCTGTGTGGCCACGGGCGTCGCATTCGATGCCGTCGTCGGTCAGTTCGAAGGCACATGGGAGCAGGCCATCGAGGGGACGCTGGCGTTCGTTGCCGTCGCAGTGCTCACCTGGATGATCTTCTGGATGCGACGCAATTCGCGAAACATCTCCGGTGACCTCCACGTCAAGATCGCGTCAGCGCTCGATCGCTCACCGGCGGCCCTGTCGGTCATCGCATTCGTCGCGGTGGCCCGCGAAGGATTCGAGACCGTCCTGTTCCTCATCGGCGCCGAGACGGCCGCCAATTCGGGGGCCGATGTCGTCATCGGCGGGCTCGTCGGGCTCGTCGTGTCGGCAGCGATCGGCATTGCGTTCTACGCCGGCAGTGCCAAGATCGACCTTCGCCGGTTCTTCCAGTACACCGGCATGTTGCTCATTCTCTTCGCAGCCGGACTCTTCGCCAAGGGTCTCCACGAGTTCCGCGAACTGTTCGGTGTCGAGTGGTCGACGGTCTCGGCGAGCGTCTGGACGATCACGTCAGGCCCGCTGGCCGAGGGCTCGGCGATCCACGACTTCCTCAAGGGGCTGTTCGGCTGGAGCCCGAACCCCGAGCGCCTCCGTGTCGCCGGGTACTTCGCATACCTGCTCCCTGTCACCTGGCTCTTCTTCCGCGACCCCCAACCATCGTCGCACCACCCTTCCAAGGCCGCGGACCGAGAACCTGTCGGCGCGGGCTGACCCGACTCGCCCACCACGACGTCGGGCGAGCCGTCGGCCGACCCCGATCACCGAGTCGACCACGCACATCAATCGTCGAGCGTGGGATCCAGCGGGTTCCGGCTCCGTCGATACTCCAGGCCGACCGGCACGAGCGATATGGCGACGACGACGATCGCGGCGTACTCGAGGTTGTTCTTGACGACCGCGACCTCCCCGAGCAGTGACCCGAGCGTGGTCACCCCGACACCCCAGACGGCGGCGCCGACAAGGTTGTACGCGACGAACGTGCGGTATCGCATCGCACCGACCCCCGCCACGACCGGCACGAACGTCCGCACGATCGGAACGAACCGGGCCAGCACGACAGCCCGCGGTCCCCGGCGATCGAAGAAGTCAGCGGCTCGTTGCGCGTTCGCCGGGTTGAACATCCTGCTCCGGGGCCGTGCGAACAGCGTCGGCCCGAGCCGTCGTCCGATCAGGTAGCCGACCTGATCTCCTGCAGCTGCAGCAACGAACACCGCGGCTGCGGTGACCGGCAGAGCAGGCAGCACATGGCCGCCCGCTGACGACGAGAGGAACCCGGCGATGAAGAGCAGACTGTCACCAGGCAGGAAGAACCCGATGAGCAAGCCACTCTCGGCGAACACAATCGCTGCCAACAAGCCGATCCCGCCGGACATCAGCCATCGCTCGACGTCGATCATCACGGACGTCTCGACGCATGGTTGATCGTGGTCATCCGTGCATCATGGGCTGCGACAGCTGAAGCAGCGCTGAACGTGCCGCTCGGCCGGCGGCGACCGGCCCGACCGAGGTGGACCGGCTCATGGCGTGAGTGACGCGATCAGGGAGTCGAGTGCCTGTTGCTGTGTGGCCAGGTCGGGCGTGGACTCGCGGACGGCGGAGAGCACGTCGTCGATCTCACTGTCGAGGAACGTCCACGCAGTCTCGTCGAGCGATTCGAGCGTGGGTTGGGCATCGTCCCAAGCAGATTCGAGATCGGCCCGTTGGTGGCCGCGACCACCGAACGTTGGCGACCCGCACACCGCCGAGCCGACCGAGACCTGGGCTCGACGATCGCCGAGGACCTTCCCTTCGCACGGGTGCGATCGACCTCACTCGATCAGGCGGTCGATGTCATGCTCGACAACGCGCTGCGCCACGGCGCCGCGCTCTCCGCCCTTCAGCTGACGTTCAGCTGTGTGAGCGCACGCTGGCCGCATGACAGCACCCCTTCCGTCGAACCCGGCGGGTCCCGCCATCGAACTGGTCGGCCTGAGTCACCGCTACGACACCGAACCGGTGCTGCGCGAGGTGGACCTCGTGATCGAGCAGGGCGAGGTGTTCGGGTTCCTCGGCCACAACGGCGCCGGCAAGACGACCGCGGTGAACATCCTCACGACGCTGATCTCCCCGACGTCGGGAACCGCCCGAGTCCACGGGTTCGACGTCGTCGAACAACGCCACGAGGTCACGTCGGTCATCGGATACCTCCCTGCGGAGGTACGGATGTACCCCCATCTGACCGCCCGGGAGAACCTGGAGTTCTTCGCCAAGCTGTCCGGAGTCGTCGATGCCCGTCGTGCCGTCACCGAAACGCTCGATTACCTCGACTGCGTCGACCTCGGCGACAAGCGCGTCGGGACGTTCTCCACCGGGATGCGCCAACGCATCGGTATCGCCCAGGCGATCGTCCACCGACCGCAGGTGCTCTTCCTCGACGAGCCGACAGCCGGACTCGATCCGGTCGGCGTCCGCCGGCTCCGCGAAACGATCTTGAGTCTCAACTCCGATCTCGGGATGACCGTGTTCATGAACACCCACCTGTTGAGTGAAGTCGCCAAGGTGTGCACCACGATCGGTGTGCTCAACCACGGCGAGTTGATCTACAAGGACACGATCGAGGCGACCACCGCCCGCTTCCCCGACGAGACATCCCTCGAGGACATCTACGTCCGCATGGAGGCGGTCCCGTCATGAGCACCATGGTCGGCACGATCGCGCGGCACCAGATCCTGTCGCTGCGCCGACAACGTACATTCCTCGGTCTGCTCGCCACGTTGCTCGTCATGACCGCGCTCGCCGGGGTGCTGGGCTGGTCGAGCCATCGCACGATCGTGGGGGTCTACGACGAGTCGGTCAAGCTCCTCGCCACGGCGGGAAAACCAGCTCCTCAGAACCCGTTCCGGCTGAAGCCGACGCTCTCGTTGCTGTCGAACATGGTGATCTACATCCCACTGATCGGCGCCCTGCTCGCCGTGGTGCTGGGTCACGTGAGTCTTGCCGACGACGAGACGAACGGCGTCGGTCGACTGGTGTTCTCACGCCAGGTCACCCGCACGACCTACGTGATCGGCAAGATCGTCAGCGCGGCCGCCGTGCTCGTCGCGATCCTCGCCGTCAGCCTCGTCGTGTCGGCGCTGTCGTTGGTCATCGTCAATCGCTCCTCGCCCAACATGGCCGAGATCGGCCGCCTCGCCACCTTCTATGGGTTGTCGTGGCTGTACCTGATGGTGTTCGCACTCGTCGGCATGGCCACGGTGCTCATCACCCGCCGGCGATCGTTGGCGCTGCTGTCGGCAATGGGCGTCTGGCTCGTGATCACGTTCGCGATCCCCCAGATCACCTCCGGCCTCCGCCCGACTCAATCACTGAACCCGATCACCGACCCGGTGAGCACCTCCCAGGCCTTCTTTCGAGCCACCTCCAAGGCTCGGTCGTTCTCGATCGTCGAGCAGTACAAGAAGATCAGCGGACAGATCCTGCAGACCTCACCTCCGCTCGGCCACGCAGTTGCCGGGGTGATCCCGATCGCTGCGCTCGTCGCGCTGCTCGTCATCGCCACCGTCGTGCTCGTGCAGCAGCACGACTATTCGACAGGAACGTCCAATGACTGACATCACCACATCGAGCGCGCTGCCAGCCGCTCCGGCGATCGCCGCGACGGACCGGCGAGTCGACATCGCCGACAGTTCCTGGTCGCGTGTGATGACGCTGGCCCACCACGAGTACCGCGCTGCGGTCCGGAGTCGGATCCTGCTCGCCCTGCTCGCAATTCTCATGACGGTCACCGCGGTCTCGGTGTACATCGCGTCGATCGACTATCGCAGCCAACTCGCGGATTACGAGGCCTACAAGGCAGCCGCCAAGGCGGGCGGGATCGAGCGCATCGCACCATCGCTCCTGGCCCCGCTGTCCTTGCTGCGCGGTTCGCTCGAATATCTCGAGATCATCGGAGCGATCATCGCCATTGCCCTCGGATACCTCACGGTGTCTCGAGAACGCTCCAACCGGACACTCGCCCTCGTCCGCTCCCGACCAGTGACCTCCGGCGAGCAGGCTGCCGGAAGCTTGCTCGGCGCAGTGGCCGTCATCGCAACACTCGTTGCTGTGACCGCCATCGTGGGCGTCGTCTGCGTCGGCGTGATCGGCAATGACTGGATCAACGCGGCCCAGGCCTTCAAGCTGCTCCTCGCCTACGTCGCGGCCATCGTCTACATGGCCGTCTTCTACTGCGTCGGTGCGATCGCCACCGCCAACACCCACGTGGCGGCGAACGGGTTGATGATCGCGCTCGGCATCTGGCTGCTCGTCGTACTGATCCTCCCCCAGCTCGGCGACACCCTCGATGCCGACAACCAGATCCCAGGTGGGTTGTTCTCCGCCCTCGGTCTCGACCGCGCCGGCGAAACGACGATCCTCGACCATTTCGCCCTGTACGAGAAGACACGGATCGGCATCGAGGAGCTGTCGTTCGCCAAACACTTCGAACGCTTCTCGTTCGCGATGACCGAAGTCCAGGACAAGTACCGCGGGTTCAGCCTCGGCCGACTCCTCAACGAGAAGCGCAACGACATCGGCTGGCTGCTGATCTACCCGACCGCCCTCGTGCTCGCCCTCCGCCGCAGCTTCCGTCGCCAACCCACCATCCCCCCAACCTCCTCGAGGAGCCCACGATGAACACCACCGACAACCACACCCACACAACCAGCCGTCCTCCGAGCCGAGCCGGACGTCGGCGACGGGCAACGCTCGCTGCCCTGACCGCGGTGGGCGGCCTCTCGCTTGCGGCATGCGGCGGAAGTTCGGGCACGGCGACACCGACGGCCGACAATGCTGCCGCCGCCACCGTGGCAGACACATCGGCATCAACGGGCGAGTCCGCTCAACCGTCCGGATCCACACCGGCTGCCGGCGGGCAGATCCTGCCCGTCGCGTCCGACCCGATCAGCAACACCGCCACCGAGCAAACGCTGACCATCGATTCGGTCCTCGTCGAGAACAACGTCGACGCCGCCGGCAAGGCGGCCGACGACCACCTCGAGATCACCCTGACCAACACCGGCGCCACCGAACTCGGCGGCTTCGAGATCTACTCCACGTTCACCGACACCACCGACGGCATCAGCGAGAGCTACTACACCGAACTCCCCGGCACGTTCACCATCCCCGCCGGCGGCACCCGAGTCGCTCACTTCGACAACACCGGCGAACCCGACCACTTTCCTGTCAACGAGTTCAGCCTCTACAAGACCTCCGCCAACGCCCAAGACGTCACCGTCGAAGTCAGTGCGAACGGTGCCGCCGTGCAGACCGCCACCATCATGAAAGATCCCGGCGGCGCGGAGACGGCGGACTGATCCCGTCCCGAAGCGACGACGACGACCGCACCACACCGTTCTCGGTCGGCGTGCGTCGGTCGGAGTCGCCTGTCCGGGGGTGCCTGTACACCCCAGCACCGGCTGGCTATCGCCCTCGTGCTCCGCCGCTCGGCAGTTCAGGATGGCAACCGACCGCCGAGTTCGTTCAGCGGTCGTGAGACGTTCCGACAGCGTGCGAGGGGAAGAGATGGACGCGACTGCTGAACACGTCGAGGCGGGGCACGCCGTCTCCACCTGGCGATCACTCACGATGTACGACCCTGTGATCCTCGGGTTCCTCTCACGCGCTGCATGGAAGTGCCCGGCCAGCCGGGTTCTCGAGCACTACGACCGACATGTGACGGCGAACCACCTCGACGTCGGCGTGGGCACTGGCTACTTCCTCGATCATTGCCGCTTCCCCGACGAACGTCCGCGGCTCGGACTGATGGACGTCAACGAACCCTGTCTGGAAACGACGACGTGTCGGGTTTCGCGATATCGGCCCGAGGTTTACCGAGCGAACGTGTTGGCGCCGATCACGTTCGGCGCCCGACCGTTCGAGTCGCTCGCGTTGAACTATCTCCTCCACTGTCTTCCTGGCACACTCGAAACCAAGGGCGCCGTGTTCGAGAACCTCGCGCCGTTGGTCAATCCGGGAGGTGTTGTCTTCGGGGCCACGCTGCTGCACGGCGGCGTGCACAGGAACCGCTTGGCCCGCCACGTCATGAAGTGGTGCAACGCCAGGGGCATCTTCTCGAACGCCGGCGATGACGTCGACGGACTCCAGCTCGTCCTGGGGACGCACCTTGTCGATGCAGTGATCGAGGTCGTCGGTTGTGTCGCGCTGTTCTCCGGACGAGTACGCGCCACAGACGCGGGTCCCGCGAGGTGACGAGCGGGGAGGTTCCCTTCCGACCGGGCCTGTGTCCCCAGAGTGGCAGGCAGTAGCGTTCGCGGGCATGCCGATTCGGGTGGTCGTCGCGGAGGATTCGCTCATCGTGCGCGAGGGCATCGGAACGCTGCTGGCAACGTATGACGACATCGAACTCGTCGCGTCGGTCGGCGACCTGCCGTCGCTGCTCGAGGCCGTCGACACCCACTCCCCCGATGTCGTGCTGACCGACATCCGGATGCCGCCGACCGGCACCGACGAAGGCATCCGTGCCGCGGCTGATTTCCGCGAGCAGCACCCCTCGATCGGGGTGGTCGTGCTGTCCCAATTCGCCGAGCACAGTTACGCGCTCGCGCTGTTCGATCAGGGTTCGGAGGGTCGGGCGTACCTGCTGAAGGAACGCATTGCAGACGCCGACCAACTGCTCCTTGCGATCAGGGAGGTCGCGCGTGGCGGCTCGATGGTCGATCCGAAGGTTGTCGAGGCACTCGTCGCCCAATCGAGCAAGCTCGAGTCACCCCTCGAGCATCTCACTCCTCGCGAGAAGGAGGTGCTGGAGGGGATCGCACAGGGGCGGAACAACGCTGCGGTCGCACGTGCCCTCGGGCTGTCCGAACGAGCCGTGGAGAAGCACATCAACTCGCTGTTCTCGAAGCTCGGATCTGTCCGAGGAACCCGATGTCCACCGCCGCGTGAAGGCGGTCCTGCTCTTCCTCGGCGCCAGCGGGGGTGGCTAGCACCCCCGATCGGCGCGGTGCGTGCATCCTGGTGTGATCGTTCGAGCGGTGCGAGGATACGAGGGTGTCCGACCACTGATCACGTCGCCGAGCCGCCCGGCGTCGTGTCCGTGCTGGTCGTCGACGATCAACCTCCGTTTCGCGCCGTGGCACAGACCGTCGTTGCCGTATCGCACGGCTTCGAGGTGATCGGCGAGGCGGAGTCGGGAGAAGCTGCCGTCCGTGCGGCGGCCGAAATGCATCCGTCGGTCGTGCTGATGGACATCAACCTTCCCGGGCATGAGCGGCATCGAGGCCACCCGCCGGATCCTCGACGAACAGCCCGACACCGTCGTCATCCTGCTCTCCACGTACGACGAGCGGTCGCTGCCCGCCGACACCGCCACCTGCGGAGCGGCGCGTTACGTCCACAAGGAGGACTTCGGTCCGGCCGTGCTGCGCGAGATCTGGGACGAGGTCGGGCGGTAGCGGCCCGAACCGGGGCAGTCTCAGTCAGGCGAGCGGTTGCCGCCGCAGGACCTCGTCGGCGGCGTGCCGGCCGCACATGCCGTGGACGCCGCCACCGGGCGGCGTTGACGACGAGCAGATGTACACGCCGTCGAGCGGCGTGGCCCACGGGTGGAGCCCCAATGTCGGTCGGGCGACGAACTGACGCAGGTCGGCCGCGCCACCGTTGATGTCGCCGCCGACGTAGTTCGCGTTGTGTGCCTCCATCGCAACCGGTCCCATCGTGTGACGGGCGACGATGAGGTCGCGAAATCCCGGAGCGAACCGCTCGATCTGCGTCTCGATGCGATCGGTCATGTCGACCGTCGAGCCGTTCGGGACGTGGCAGTACGCCCAGACGGTGTGCACGCCGCTCGGTGCACGGCTGGCGTCGAAGAGTGTGTGCTGCGCCAACAGGACGAAGGGACGCTCGGGGTGTCGACCATGCAGCACGTCGTCCTCGGCCGCCGCGATCTCGGCCATCGTGGCGCCGACGTGGACCGTCGCCGCTCTGCCGACCTCGGGGTTGGTCCACGGGATCGGCCCGTCGAGCGCCAGATCGAGCTTGAACACGCCAGGTCCGTACCGGTACCTGCCGAGACGCCTCGAGTACCGAGCCGGCAGGCGATCACCGGCGATCGCGAGTACCTGGCGGGGTGTGAGGTCGAGCAGCACGGCGCGAGACGGCGGCAGCTCGTCGAGCGAGGCGACCCGGGTGTCGCAGACCACCGAGCCGCCGAGGCTCTCCAGGACGCCGACGAGTGCGTCGGCGATCGACTGTGAGCCACCGCGTGCCATCGGCCAGCCGACCAGGTGGCCGAGGCCGCCGAGCATCATGGCGTAGCCGGCGGTACTGAGCGAACCGAGCGACAGCATCGAGTGCGCAGCGAGGCCGGCGAACAGCCCGTTCGCCTCGTCGGTGGTGAAGCGCCGCCGGGCGACGCGCGCTGCGGACTGGATCCCGGTGATGCCGTATCGCGCCAGTGTCGATCGGATGCGTCGGGGGCAGCGGTGAGCGGCGACAGCAGACCGTCGGTGAGGTCGAACCCCGATCGGACGAACGGATCGATCACTTTGTCGGTACGCAGCGCCGTCGGCGCAGAGGCCATCGGCGGTCGCCGCCACCGACCGGTGGAGCAACGCTGCGCGCCCATGGTCGAGCGGATGGGCGAGCGGGACGTCCGGATGCACCCACTCCAGGCCGTGGTCGGCCAGCGGGAGCGTGCGGAGCGCCGGTGAGGCGAGCCCGAGCGGATGGATCGCGGAGCAGACGTCGTGGACGACGCCCGGCAGGGTCAGCTCCATCGAGCGGGTGCCGCCACCGGGACGCGAGCCCGCCTCGAAGACGACCACCCTCCACCCGGCGGAGGCCAACGTGATCGCTGCAACGAGCCCGTTCGGGCCGGCTCCGACGATCACCGCGTCGACCTCAGGCGTCGGTGACGACATCGCCCGAATCGTCTGTCGCTTCGTTGCCGACCGCGATCGGCACCGTTCCGCAGACCGTGGTTCCGCACCCCGGTGCCGACGTGACCTCGAGCGCGCCGCCGAACGCACCGAGCCGGTCACGCATGTTGACGAAACCGTCGCCGTGGTCGGCCGTCGCTGGATCGAACCCGGCTCCGTCGTCGCGTACCTCGAACCACAGCACTCCGTTGTCGTCGGTTCCGACCGCCACGCAGACGTTTCGCCTCCGCCCCCGCGTACTTCCCGGCATTCTGCATCGCCTCCAGGCAGCAGAAGTAGACCGCAGCCTCGATGTCGGTGTCGTGGCGTTGGACACCATCCGCTGACACCATCGTGGGGAGCGGCGATCGGTTGGCCGCGTTGAGGAGCGCCTCACCGAGACCGCGATCGCGGAGCAGCGGCGGATAGATGCCGTGGGCGAGTTCGCGCAACTCGTCGAGCGCGGCCTGCACGTCGCCGCGCAACTCGTCGATCATGCGCGTCGCGGTGTCGGGGTCGGATCCGAGCAGGGTCTTCACGAGGCCGACCTTGACGGCCAGTGCCACGAGATGTTGCTGTGCGCCATCGTGGAGGTTGCGTTCGATCTGGCGGCGCGACTCGTCGGCTGCGGTGACGATCCGGAGCCTGGACGCCTGGAGCTCGACATTGCGGAGCTCGAGCTCCTCGAGGCTCGCCTGCAGTGCGGAGTCGAGCCGGACGTTGTGCAGCGCCAACCCGAGCTGGCGGGCCAGCTCGTGCAGGACCCGTTCCTCCTCCTCGTCGAACTGGTCGCTCTCCGTCGGTCGCTCGACGACGATCACACCGAGGAGATCACCGAGGTGGGCGGCTGCCGCAACTCGGGCGATCGACGCGCGATCGCCGAGCAGCGTCGGCAACCACACGTCGATCCAACTGTTGCCCTGGACGCGCGACCGGGCGACCACCACCAGCTCCTCGTCGGTCAGCTCGATCCGGTTGGCAGGACGAGCCGGTACCGAGGCTGCCCTGGTCAAGGTCCCTGCTGTGCCGGTCCAGATCTCCGCCGACGTGAGCGCCATCGCCGACTGCAGCGACTCGGCCAGCTGAAGGAGCAGTTCGTCCATCGGCACCGCACGCGTCATCCGGCCGGAGAACGTCTTCAGCGCGTCGTCCGGGCGTTCGGCCGAGACCGTCGACGTGGCGTTCGGCGAACTCCTCGAGCCGTCTGCGAGTAGGGACGGCGAGGACCGCTGCGACACCCGCCGCGGCCATCGACAGCAGGAGCACCGTCCGCTCCTGCCCCTCGGGGACGCGGCCCAGACCGATCACGGTCACCACGTAGACCGCCCCGACCATCAGCATCAGTCCGACGATCACGATCGTGTGGGCGAGCACGCGGTCGGCCCACGGGCGGAGTCGGGTGCTCGCTCCGAGGAGCAGTCCGATCGGGAGCATGGCCGCCGCAGCGGCAATCGTGGCCGACGAGTCAGGCGGCCAGGCGACCAGCACCTCGAGCATTGCGCCGGTACTGGCGACGAGCAGCGCGACCAGACCCCCGACGTACGCCCAGTTGAGCCGACTCCGGGCATCGACGCTCCCCCGGCGCGACCTGACCCGACCACCTGAGGATCGCAGCGAGCCAGACACCGATCACGCCGAGGGCGAGCAGCGCGGCGGTCGTCGGTCATCACTCGACCCGCAACTGCACGGCCGGTCGCGACCGGGCAGCGAACCGCCCCGGCCACCAACACAGCAGGGCGGTGGCCGCTGCCGTCGCCGGGATCACGGCCCAGATGAGCAACCACGGCACCTGCGGGTCGGCGCCAATCCCCAGACCGCTGGACAGCGCACGCCAGACCGCTCTCCCGGCGATCAGCCCGAGTGGCACACCGACGACGAGCCCGACCGCGCTCAATGCGAGCGCCTGGACCAGCGTGGCCTGGCGGACCTGCCGCCCGCGGAAGCCGAGCGCGCGGAGGATGGCGAAGTCGTGACCGTCGCGCCGGATCGAGGTCGTCAGCGCGTTGACCAGGCCGACGACGCCGATGACCAGGAAGAACGTCGCCAACGCCCACGCGATGCCGCTGGATTGCGCAACGTTGGTGATCGAGCCGGGCACGCGAGCGCGGGCAAAGATGGGGAACGAGAGGCCGGCCGACTCGGCCAGGCGTCGCTCCAGCGCGGGGACGTCGGCGCCGTCGCGGTAGCCGATCACGACGTCGGGCGACGGTGGGCCCTGGCTCAGCCGGTCGAGACCGTCCGGAGTGAACACCGCCCCCTCGTCGAGCGTGGCCAATTCGGTCTGCGGTAGGACTGCGGTGCCGACGACCTGCAGCGAGAGGCCGGTCGCACCGTCGGATGCCAGCGCGTCGAGCGAATCGCCGATCCTCAACCCGAGATCCTGGAGGGTCTGCGATCCGAGCGCGACTTCGGCGGCGCTCGACGGAAGGCGGCCCCGCACGAGGGTGAACGCCAGGTCGCCCTTGTGCGAGACGAGCGACATTCCCTGCATTTCCCGTCCATCGACGATGACGGTGCTGGTCGAGAGCAGGCCGGCGCTGGCGACATCAGGGTCGGCTGCGGCGGCAACCATCGGATCGCCGTCGCCGAAGGCGTCCGGTTTCGTCGTCCACACCCACCCCCAGTTGGCAGGGTCGGACTGGAGCGAGTCGATGCTCTGCACGACGACCCCGGCAGCGAGGATCCCGGCGACCGCGATCGCCATGCCGATCATCGCCGACCGGGCGGGAGCGGATCCGGCTTGCCCCCGGGCGGGGCTCGAGCGCCGGAGACCGGTGGCGCTGACGACCCCGAGGCCGAGGGTGGTGATCACCCGGCTGGTCAGCGTCGTCCGCCCGGTCGCGGCAATCGGTGGCGTGCGCCGAGTCGTCCGCCCGGCGGCGAGCAGGGCGACGGAGGCCACGAGTGCCAGGAGCAGCCAGATTCCGGCCGCGAGCACGACTGGGTCGACCCAGATGCCGGGCTCGATCTCGGCGAGCCGGGCCCGACCGCGCGGGAGGATGGGGGATGCTGCAACAGCGACGCCGGCGCCGATCCCGATGCCGAGCAGGCCGGCGCCGAAGATCGGCAGCGCGACCGCGAGTGTCCGCGCTCGACGGCTCATTCCGAGAGCGGCGAGCGTGTCGTCGGCGTGGGCCGATGCACGAGCCTCGCGCTCTGCGGCCTGGGCAGTGGCGAGGACGCCCGCCGCTGCGGCAACGAGCGCAAAGATCAACAGGCCGGCCACCAGCCCGTCGATCGATCCTCGGGTCGTGTCGATGTATTCGTCCGCAGCAGTCGTCGCCGCCGGGGTAGTAGAGGCCATCCGGGACCACCCTCCCGTCGTTTGCCACGAGCTGCGTCGCTGTTTCGAGGTCGCGGTCGACGTCGTCGAGCCGAGTCACCACGGCGGGCGGCCATGCGCCGACCGAGTGGGCGTCCAGGAATCCAGGGCTTGCCAGTGCGATGAGGTCGGTGCGTCGCAGTTCACCGGGTAGGTCGCGTGGGGTGCGGCCGATCCCGACGATCTCGAGATCGACCTGCGGGCCGTTGAAGCCCGGAAAGCCGTCTTCCTGGAAGAGCGCTTCGAGATCTGCGGCGCTCCAGGTCATCACCGGCAGAACGTCGCCCGGGCCGACGCCGAGCAGCGTCGCTGCAACCTCGTTGACGATCACTTCGTCGGGCGCGTCCGAACTCGGCATCCGGCCCTCGAGCACCCGTACCCGATCGATCGTCACGCCGAATGCGCCGGCCGGATCGGACATGATCGCGATGTCGGGGAGCGTTCCGTCGTCGCTGATCGGGAAGGCGTTGGCGAGATAGCGCAGCGTCGTCTGGCGAATCGCCGGGTCGTCGTCCAGCGCACGCTTCATCGCCTGCGCCCGCTCGACCGAGTCGCCCTGGAACTCGACATCGCTCGAACGCGACCAGTCCCGATACCGGTCGAGCGAGGTCGCGGTGCGCTGGGCCCCGACGAGTGCGAGGAGCACCGCGGCTCCGAAGACAGCGACGAAGACGGCGATCCCGGCGAGTCCGGCCCAGCGCCGCCGGCACCTGATGCGGGCGACGAAGAGGACGGGCCCGATCACTCGACCCGTCCGTCGCGCATGTACACGATCCGGTCGGCGCCCTTGGCAACGTCGTCGCTGTGGGTGACCATCAGGATCGTCTGACCGTCGTCGTGCAGTCGACGGAACAGCTCGAGGATCTCCAGTCCGCCGTCGCTGTCGAGCGCGCCGGTCGGTTCGTCGGCGAGGAGGAGGGTCGGCTCGTTGGCCAGTGCCCTGGCGATCGCCAGCCGCTGGCGCTGCCCGCCGGAGAGGACGGCGGGTTGTTCGCTTGCCTTGTCGCCGAGGCCGAGCAGGTCGAGCAGGTCGCGGGCGCGCGTCTCGGCGGGCTTGCGTCTGGCGCCGGCGATCATCGCCGCGAGCGCGACGTTCTCCAGTGCCGTCATCCCGTCGAGCAGGTTGAAGAACTGGAACACGATGCCGATGTGCCGGCGCCGCATCAGCGCGAGCGCATCCTCGGTCGAGCCGGTGATCGTGTCGCCGTCGATGCCGATCTCGCCGTCGTCGACGACGTCGAGGCCGGCCACGAGGTTGAGCAACGTGGTCTTGCCGCAGCCGGACGGTCCCATGATCGCCACGAACTCCGCGGGTGCGACCTCGAGATCGACACCGCGCAGCGCTCGAACAGGGGCGAGTTCGGCTTGGAACGTCCGGCGGACACCGCGGACGCGGAGGACTGGTTCAACGTTCATCAAGGGCCTCCGCGACTGACGGGACAAGATGGCTGATGCGATGTGCGATGACGGGGGCATCTCGGCCCTTCACGGATTGACTTGGCAATTGCTCACAGTTCGGCCGTTCCGACAGTGCGAGCAACGTGGCGTCGGCAAGGACGGTCGTACCGGCAGGCCGGGCGAGATCCTGGAGTCGTTGCGACAGATTCACGACGTCGCCGACGACGGTGTACTCGATGCGCTCGTCGCTGCCGAGCAGCGCGGCGGCAACCTCACCGGTGGACAGCCCGATTCCCATACCGAACGATGCCAGACCGGCGGTGGCCCACCGTTCATTCACGCCCTCCTGGCGAAGATGCATCTGTTCGGCTGCCCGAAGTGCACGATCGGCGTGGTCGGATTGCGGGAACGGCGCACCGAACACGGCCATCACTGCATCGCCGACGTACTGCATGACCGTGCCCTCTTCTTCGAGGATCGCACCGTTCATCTCCCGGCGATGTTCGTTGAGCTGGCCCGCCAGGGTTCGCGCGTCGGTCCGTTCGGCGATTCCCGAGTAGCCGCGGATGTCGGACATCAGGACCGTTACCGTCAACAGCTCGGTCTGCTCGATCGCCTCGCGATCGTGGAGCAGTCGTTCGGCCAGGCCACCGGGAAGCAGGCGGCTCAACGTCTCACCCTGCTCCTCGCGATCGACGATGGCCTTCTGGAGCAAGCGCAGCCGGCGCAGCGCACTTTCCTGGCCTGCGCTCGCGCCACGGGCGAGGGTCAGGAACAGTGACTCGATTGCGTCGTTGACCGACTCCGGGGTCGATCCGAGCGACGCGGCGATCGCCTTGACCGGCCGCCCTTCGGCGACCTGTTGTAGCAACGCCTGCTCGCTCGACGTGAGATCCGATTCGTTGCGGGCCGGTGACACCAACGCCTCGACGATCTCCGGGTCGAGCATCGATCCACCGGTCGCGACCTCCCGGATCGCACGTGCCAGACGGTTGCCGTCCGACACCCGATCCTTGAGCAGGTAGGCGTAGCCGGCCGCGCCCTCGTCGAGCAGCGCGATCGCGTACTCCGGGTCGGGATACTGCGAGAGGATCACGACTCCGGTTCCCGGCTGCCGCTTGCGGATCTCCTTGGCCGCCTCGATGCCCTCGTTCTGGAAGTCCGGAGGCATTCGAATGTCGGTGACGACGACCTGCGGCACGTGCTCGTCGGCGGCGGCGATCAAGCTGTCGTAATCGACGGCGACCCCGACCACCTCGAAGTCGGATTCGACCGAGAGCAGCGCCCGAACCCCTTCACGGACGAGCGCGTTGTCGTCGGCGAGAAGAACCGTGATCTGCGGGCTGTCCATCATCGTGTCCATCAGACTCCGCCGGCGCCGTCGGCGCAATGGCGCAGGCGCCCGACGACGAGGGGGTGCCAGCACCCGGGCGGATTGACCGGCTGTCGCCCTGGCCATGGGTCGACCGCGTCCGTACCGTCGCGACTGCGCCGTCGGCGCCCGCAATCCAGCCACGAGGAGCCCGCAATGCGACACCAAGCCACCGTCACCAGCATCAGCTGGATCCCGTCCGAGGCCGTCGGCGGGCTCAACAAGGCCATGTTCGGAACGGGATTCGTGCACTACGACGACCCGCCACCCGACGCGATCGACGACCTCCAGGAGATGTGTGGCGAGGATCGGTTCCGGTTCGCCAACCATCTGGCTGCCTGGATCGATGTCGACGACGCGGGTGCGATCGTCGATGCCGGCTACACGGGCGGATGCGTGATGGGCGCGACCACGGTCGCGATCGGCGGGGCGCGCGCGACCTTCGCTGCAGTCGCCTTTCCGGACATCCGGCCTGCTGTCGAAATCGTCGACGGGTCCGCTCGCTTCGTGCAGACCGTCGGCGGCCGTACTGCGTTGCCAGCACCCCGCCGCGTGAACAAGCCACCGTTCGTACAGTTCGAAGCGCCGACCGTCTGGACGACGCTCGCCCTCACGATCCACGCCGACGGAAGCTCGGTGCACGAACTCGTCGGCGCCAGCCAGTTCCCGCGTCACTGGGTCTACGGCAACGACGGCGCACTGGTTGCCAAGGCCGGCCTCGCGGACTTCAAGGAGTGGTGGCGTCACTCCTTCGGCCGCAATACGCCGTGGGGCGACCAGGATTCCGCAGCCCTGGTGACCGAAGTCGAGACAGCGCTCGAACGCCAGGCTGCAACCGCCGTCATGCGCGGTGACCACAAGGTCAAGACTCGGACCGTCAAGCCGGGCGCGCTCCTCATCGAACAGGGCGACGAGGGAGACGAGATGTTCCTCCTCCTCAACGGCGTGCTGTCGGTCGAGGTCGACGGTGAGCCGCTCGCCCAGGTCGGACCCGGAGCGATCCTCGGCGAACGGGCGTTGCTCGAGGGCGGCCGACGGACCGCGACGTTGCGCGCAGTGAGCAAGGTGAAGGTGGCCGTTGTCCGGAGCGAGCAGGTCGACCACGATGTGCTCGCCGAGATCAGCGATGGACACCGCCGCGAGATGCAGGGGTGAGACTGCAGTTCTGCGGAGTCAGAGGCTCGACGCCCGCTCCCGGCCCGGAGTACGTGCGGACCGGCGGGCACACGTCGTGCGTCGCTGCTCTGGACGACCGACGGAGCGGCGCCGAGCCTCATCCTCGATGCTGGCACCGGGATACGAACGGTGACCTCCCGGCTCGGAAGTGCACCGTTCCGCGGGACGATCCTGCTCACGCATCTGCACTGGGATCACGTTCAGGGTCTGCCCTTCTTCGCTGGCGGCGATCGCGACGATGCCGAGGTGCGGCTGCTCCTGCCCGAGCAGGGCGTACCGGCCGCCGCGCTGCTCGACCGCGCGATGTCGCCACCGCACTTTCCGATCGGCACGGCCGGTCTCCGCGGACGGTGGACGTTCGGCACGATCGGTGAAGGCACCCACGAGATCGAAGGGTGCACGGTGATGGCCCGCGAGATACCTCACAAGGGCGGGCGGACGTTCGGCTACCGCATCCAGGGCCGAGATGCCGTGGTGGCCTATCTCCCTGATCACCACCCTGCCGAAGGGGGTCGAGCCCGCGACGCCGCGCTCGAACTCGCGCGAGATGTCGATCTGCTCATCCACGATGCGCAGTTCGTCGCCGGGGAGGAGCAGAGCGCCGCCGACTACGCGCACGCCACGATCGGGGCGGCCGTCGAGTTGGCGACCGGAGCCGGCGCACGGGAGCTGGCGCTGTTCCACCACTCGCCGACCCGCACCGACACCGCTGTCGACCGCATCGCCGAAACGTGGTTGGGCGCCGCCGGCGCGCTGACGGTGTCGATCGCCATCGAGGGGCTGGAACGCAACATCGTCTCGGCGTCGGAGGGAGGTCTTGATGGCGACCGTGGATGTCGTCCTGCAGACCAGTCGACTCGTTGGCACTGATTCACGCTCGCCCGTGTTCCGGAAACTCCTGAGTGCCCGGGGCGGGACTTGGACTCGCACTCTCCCTGAGGAGAAGGGGGCTGACGTCGGCCGAGCACCGTTGCGCGATATCGCGCACTTGCAACCATCATCCCCGCCGGTTCTTTCGCTGAGCGTTCGCGCCGGGGATTGCGGCGATATGCGTGGTTCGCACCCGTTGAGAACATGCCGAGCGATACACCGTCTAACTATGTATAGACTGTCTAGGTATGGCGAGGGAACAGCTTCACGGGTACATGAACCTGTTGCTCCTCGCCGTCCTCGCGTCGGGTCCGGCGCACGGCTACGCCTTGAGCGCAGAACTTCGCCGGCGCAGCAGAGAAACCTTGCGGATTGTCGAGGGGACGCTCTATCCGGCTCTGCATCGGCTCGAAGCCGCTGGCCTCGTTGCAAGCACGTCCGAAGTCGCCGAGGGCCGGCGGCGACGTGTGTACCAGATCACTGCTGATGGCAAAGACGTTCTCGAAGAAGAGAAGAACTCGTGGAAGGAGTTTCAGACATGTATCGACCAGGTACTCGATCAGACCCCGTGACGAACCGCGGCGAGTTCGACACGTACTTGAAGCGGGTCACCTCTTCGCTTGGCAACAACAGGGCGCAACGAGCGCGCGCCCTCGAGGAGATCGAGAACCATCTCATCGATGCGACCGACGAGCACATGCGCCGAGGCGTTCCTCGCGTCGAAGCCGCAGCGCTCGCTCTTGAAGAACTCGGGCCGCCCGAGACTGTTGGTGCCGCGTTCGCTATTGAGGACGGACCAGTCGAGAAGCGTTCTGGCGTCGTCCGGTGGCTTCCCTTGGCACTGCCAATCGGGTTGCTCGTCGTCTCGATCGTGGCTGCCCTGGCGCTCTTGACTTCATTGGGAGAGGGCTGGACTGTCGGGGACGGGGTTGCGCTCAGGGCTCTCTTGCTGATGGCCGTCATAGCGATTGTCCTCGCGCTGGCGAGCTTCTTGGCGATTCAACGAGCAGACCTGGATCGAAACTGGCGATGGGTGGCTTGGGCTGGTTCCGGCGCAGTGATTGCGTACTTCATCCTCAGATGAGCAGCCAGCCGGACGTGCGCGGAAACGTTCCGCGCAACCACACCGGTAAGGGCTGCCACCCAACAGCGACCGGCGCCGTTGGCCGCCGTTGAGCCCAACACACCGGCCGCCGAAATCAAGGCACACGGTCGTCGCCGGGGATCCATCGTTCCCACTCGTCCTCGGTCAGGTCACGGCCGACGAGGTCGCAGGCCTGTTGGACCCAGCGATTCCGATCGAGGGGCACCTCCATCAGGAGGCCGGACGTAGCGACCCACACGGAGTCGGTCTCCGGGTCGTGCCACGGGGTGACCACCCCGGCCTGTCCGGCATTGATCGACACCTGAGCTTGGTCGGGAATGGACCACTCACGCTCGATCAACGAGCGGGAGCTCACGTCGACGTCCTCCAATCGATCGTCGCCGCGTACCGTCAGCACCGTGCCGTCCGGACGAGCCCAAGCGTTCCTCGCGTCGCGGAGTTCGACCGGCGCGCGAACCGGTCCGGTACGCCGGTCGACCACTTCGATCTGGCCGAGGGAGGCAACGACGATCGCGCCGTCGGGTCGGATGTTGATCGACTTGACCTCGCTCGTGTTCCATCGTCCAACAAGAAGTCGTACAGGTGGTCCGGTCAGCGGTCGGGACGAGCGTGGCCGTTGGGTGTGACCCACGACGTACGAGGACCGGAATACTTCGGGTCGGATGAGTGCTCAATTCATCATGGCCTGCTACGTCGTTCACGTCCGCACCCCAATGTCGCCCACCGAGGCGTTCGCCTACATGGCCGACCTCACGAACTTCGCCGACTGGGATCCTGGCGTCGACCGGGTGGACCAGGTCGAGGGCGACGGCCCCGGCCCGGGCGCTGCGTTCGACGTGGCCGTGAAGGTGCCCGGCCGGACGATGACGTTGCGCTACGACACGATTGCCTTCGACGACGCCACGGCCACGATGACGGCCTTTGCCGAGAACGCGTTGCTGAGCTCGGAGGACACGATCACCGTGGAGGCCGACGGCGAGGGCTCGATCGTCACGTATGACGCCGAGCTGAAGCTGAAGGGTTTCCTTGCTCTGTCCGATCCGCTGCTCGGGCTGACGTTCAATCAGATCGGCGACCGCGCCGCGGGAGGGCTCGTCAAGGCGCTCGCCGGCGAACGCGTCGCCTCATCGGCCCCATCCGCCGCATGAACGGTCGCGAGATCGCCGACGCGGTCATCGAGGCGCCGATCGTCACGAGCTTCACCCGGCTGGGCTACGAGGCTCGCCGCCGGCTGGCCGGCTGGACGTCGCTCGACGACTACGACCTGACCGGTCGGGTCATCGTCATCACCGGTGCCACGTCGGGTCTCGGCTACGCAGCCGCCGAGCAGTTCGCCCGGTGCAATGCCACGCTGGTACTCGTCGGCCGCACGGCCGAGCGGAACGAGCGCGCTGTCGCCGAACTGGCCGCGGCCACCGGCAACCCGTCGATCACCCACGTCGCCGCCGACATGGGCGACCTCGATCAGGTCCGCCACCTTGCGGACCGGGTGCTCGCCGATCACGACCGTCTCGACGTCCTGATCCACAACGCCGGAACGCTCGACCCAGAACGCAGCGTCGCTCCCGACGGTACCGAGGCCACGGTCGCCAGCCAGGTCGTCGGCCCGTTCCTCCTGACGAGCCTGCTGCTCGATCGTCTCGCCGAGTCTGCCCCGGCGCGGGTTCTCACGATGTCGTCGGGTGGGATGTACGCGACCGGGCTGACGGTGTCCGGGCTCGAGATGACCCCCGAGGACTACAACGGCACCGAGCAGTACGCACGAGCCAAGCGTGCCCAGGTCACCCTCAACGAGATGTGGGTCGAACGATTCGGCGATCGCGGCATCACCTTCCATGCGCTGCACCCTGGCTGGGCCGACACACCCGGCGTCGACGCAGGACTTCCCACCTTCGCCAAGGTGATGGGTCCATTCCTGCGGACCCCGGCGCAGGGCGCCGACACGCTCGTTTGGCTCGCCGCCGACGACACAGCGCTCGAGTCGAACGGACTGTTCTGGCTCGATCGCCGATCCCGTCCGATCCACAAGCTCCCGACGACCACGCGGACAGACACGCCCGAACGGCGCGAGCGACTCTGGAACCGGATCGCCGAAACCGCCCAAGACGGCAGCGTGCGCACATAGCGTCCCCAACGCTGCCCGAGGGTCACCCCTGTTCACTGCGCTGCCCTGCGCCAGACCCGCTGTTTCGGCGGGCGGGACGTCGCCGTTCCCCGAAGTGCCGTTGGAGGACACCCATATCGGCGGCGCGGCACGGCCTCCCCAATTGCTCAGGTACGGGACCTCGGTGCTCGGCCCCTGCACGACAATGCTCACCTGGCGGCCGTGCCCCCACCACCGCGCCCTTCGGATTTGTCGTTGGGTCGAAGACGACCTCGAGTCTGATTCCATCGGGATCGTCGAATCCGATTGCGTAGTAGCCGGGTGAGTAGTCGTACGTCCGAGGTGGTTCGTCGATCGGGTGCCCATGCTCGGTCAACAATTCAAAGACTGCGTTCACCTCTGCCTCGGACTCTGCATGGAACCCAGGTGGTCGATTCCCGGATCATTTCGAACGTGCCGTGTCGACGTCTGCGTGCCTCGGGGGCCCGCAATTCAATTTCGAAATGGGGACCGATCTTTGCGTCGAGTCGCCAGGATGCGCGGTCCGGTCAATTCAACTCGGTGCGCTCGACCCAGAGTCCGACGAGCAACTGGTCGTAGAACTCGATCGACACCGATGGATCCGTCACGTTGAGATCGAGATGACTGACGAATCCTCGGACCGACACAGGTTCAGTCTGTCTCGAGCCGGGACGTCGCACCGCAGCGGCCAACAGGCACCCATATCAACGAGCATCTCAGCTACGGGAATCAGATCGAGCGGATCGGTTCCCATCGGAGCATGGGAGACTGAGAGCGGAGGGGTGACTCGTGGAGGTCCGTCGGATGAGCAGCAGCGGTTTCGGGGAAGTCAACGGAGGGCGGATCGACTGCGAGCGCGATGGTGATGGTCCGGCGGTCGTGTTGATCCACGGAGGCGTTGCCTGGGATCAGCAATTGTGGGACCCCCCAGGGCGCCTCGGTCGGCGGGAATGATGACCGCCGCGCGTGACTGCCGGAGCGGCCCGCTACGTCTCCAGCGCCGGGTCGTCTCGGTTCCAGCGGTCCTCGCTGGCGCTCCGCTGCTCACGATCACCGCGCCCCTCTGGGCGCCGGCGGCGGCGATCGCCGATGTCTTGCGCCGGAGGTGGCGGCTCCCGCTGGCGCGAGTTCTCGCCTTCGGCGTGGTGTGGTCGTGGGCCGAGTGCGCGGGGATCGCTCGCGCCTTCGGTGAGTGGGTCCGGGGTAACGCCAAGGATCAGGACCGCCACTATGCGCTGATGGCTTGGTGGACCGGAACGTTGATGAACGGGCTCCGCGCCACAACGGGGTTGCGCGTCGACGTCAAGGGTGTCGACACCTTCGTGCCCGGGCCGGCCATCGTGTTGTCCCGCCACGCGAGCTACGGCGACTCGCTCGTGTCGGCGTGGGTCCTCTGCTGCCTCTGCGATCTCCAACCCAGATACGTGCTGAAGCGTGAGTTGCTCGCCGACCCGTGTCTCGACATCGTCGGGCTCCGCGTCCCGAACCACTTCATCGACCGCGAGGCCGTCGACGGTGACGCCGAGCTCGATGCCCTCAGCGAACTGTCGGCGGGCCTCGGTCCGTCGTCGGTCGCGGTGATCTTCCCCGAGGGCACGCGGGCGTCGGATGCCAAACGAACCCGCGCGATCGAGAAGATCGCCGAACGGGATCCGGAGCGTGCCACGCGCATGAACGCCCTGCAGCATCTACTCCCACCTCGACCGGCCGGTTCCCGAGCGCTCCTGAAAGGCGCAAGCGACGCCGACGTGGTCCTCGTCTGGCACACCGGGTTCGACGGTCTCGACACCTTCGGCGGAATCCTCGATCGGCTCGGCCGGGCCCCTCGTCCGGCCAAGCTCGTCGCCCGCCGCTTCCCCCGTCGAGACGTCCCAGACGGCGCACGCTTCGACCGCTGGCTCGACGACCAGTGGCTCCAGATGGACGCCGAGGTCGACGCTGAGCTAGCGAGGATGGAATGAGCGTCGGCACCGCACTCCTCAGCGCCGCCGTCGCGATCGTCATCTTGATGATCGGCACGTGGCTCGTCAGCGTTGCGCTCCGGAACGCCTCGATCGTCGACATCACGTGGGGCTTCGGGTTCGTCCTGGTGGCCTGGGTCGTGCGGCTGCAGGGCGACACAAACACGACGCGCCAGTGGCTGTTGGTCGCGCTGACGACGATCTGGGGTCTGCGGCTGACGGTGTACCTGTTCTGGCGAAATCACGGCCAGCCCGAGGACTATCGATACCAGGCGATGCGACGGCGCCACGGAGCGCGCTTTCCGATCATCAGCCTCGCGACGGTCTTCGCGTTCCAGGGACTGATGATGTGGGTCGTCTCACTGCCCGTGCAACTCGGTCAGGTCAGGGACACCCCGAACGTCGGTCTGCTCGGGATCCTCGGCGTCATCGTGTGGGGGATCGGCATCTTCTTCGAGGCAGTGGGCGACTACCAGCTCGCGCGCTTCAAGTCCGACCCGGCGAGCGCGGGAACGGTGATGGACCGCGGCCTGTGGCGCTACACCCGCCACCCCAACTACTTCGGCGACGCATGCGTCTGGTGGGGCCTCGGCCTGATCGCAGCCGAGACCGGCGTCGGGCGATGGGGCCTCATCGGTTCGGCGGTGATGACGATCCTGCTCGTGCGGGTCTCCGGCGCCGCTCTGCTCGAGCGCTCGTTGCGCAAACGTAAACCCGGCTACGAGGAGTACGTCGCTCGGACCAGCTCGTTCGTGCCCCGTCCCCCGCGGACCCTCTGACGACGGGCGGTTCGGGTCGGCGCGTGTCGACCTGCGCGCAGCGACCGGTCTGCAGGTCACCGACAGCGGCATCATGTGGTTCGGGCTCGAGTCGGTCAATTTCTCGACCAGCGAGGTGACGAATCTGCTGGTCAGGTGGCACCCGGGACAGCCCCTCGCCGAGACGTTCGAGTACGAGCGCCACAATCTCGAAGGCGAATCAAGAGTCCTCGCAGTGCTCGACGACAACACGGTCGCCGTCCTCGACGCCAACCCGCTCGTCGCCGGTGCCGCGTCCGAGCGATCCACTTCTCCAGCCACACCACCGACTGAACCGGCGACCAATCGAAGAACCGTCGCAGCCCCGTCATGCGCTATCCAGACGCTGCCGATACGCACTGGACTCTGCGGCGCAGTTCGTCGATCGTGAAAGTGACGTCGAGGCGGATCGCGTCGAAGATCTGTCGGTAGGCGCCTTGCATGTCTGCGCCCTTGGCGGTGGGGAGCGTGGTTGGCATGAAGATCCCATCTGGGGCGTAGCAGGACGCGGCGAGCGCGGCGTCGCTGGTGTTCAGCGACTGCTGGTAGGTAGCGAGGAGTGCTCTGATCTGATCGTCGTGGTTGGTCATGTTCGGTCCGTTTCATCGAGTGGGATAGCTTCCATGGAATGCAATGAGTTCGGGTTAAGATGCATTCCGTGGAACGGACATCTCTCGAGAGCCCCCAGCGAGATCTGGATCTGGGGGCGTTGTTCAGTGATCTGATCCGCCTCGAAACCGAACTGTGGGATCTGGTCGAGGCGCGACTGCGCCGCGACCACGATCTCGCGTTGTCGTGGTTCGAGCCGATGCAAGTGATCGACTCCACCGCGGGCTGTCGCGTGATCGACATCGCCGACGCGTTGTCGATCACGATCGGGGGAACCAGCAAACTCGTCGACCGGATCCAGAACGCCGGCTGGTGCGAACGCTCACCGAACCCCGACGACGGCCGATCATCGACGATCGAGCTGACCCGTGCAGGGCGACGACTGCTCACTGCGGCGGGGCGCACGTTCACCGACGAGGTCGGCACCCGCGTCGGCGGACAGTTGTCGACGAGCGAGCTGCAACGTTTCGCCGCAACCATCCACAAGCTACGGACCCACGTTCACGAGCAACGAAGGAGCGCCTGACGATGGCAACGATCCCGGCCACGATGCGAGCCGTCGTACTCGACGCCCCCGGCCCACCCGACGCGCTCCGGGTCCGCGAACTGCCCGTTCCGACGCCGCGAGCCGGTGAGGTGTTGATCAAGATCGAGGCGTTCGGCCTGAACCGCTCCGAACTCCACACCCGCCTCGGTCTCGCCGACGGCGTCACGTTTCCTCGCGTCCTCGGCATCGAAGCGACCGGCACCGTCGCCGCATGCCCCGGAGGCGAGTACACGGTCGGCCAGCGGGTCGCTGCGTTGATGGGTGGCATGGGACGCACCTACAACGGCGGGTACGCCGAATACACCTGCGTCCCCGTCCAGCAGGTCGTGCCGTTCACGAGCAGCCTCGACTGGGCAACGCTCGGAGCGGTGCCCGAGATGCTCCAGACCTCACACGGCTCACTCACGATCGGACTCGACGCCCGACCCGGCCAGTCGATCCTCATCCGTGGCGGCACATCGTCAATCGGGATGGCCACCGCAGTGCTCGCCAAACGACTCGGCATGACCGTGCTGTCCACCACCCGCAACCCCGACCGGGCCGACGCCCTCGACCACATCGGTGTCGACCACGTCCTCGTCGACGACGGCAACATCGCCGACCAAGCCCGCATCATCTTCCCTGACGGCGTCGACACCGCACTCGAACTCGTCGGCACCCCGACCCTCCCCGACACGCTGCGAGCCACCCGCGTCCACGGAGTCGTGTGCTTCACCGGGATGCTCTCCAACCAATGGACCGTGCGCGACTTCTACCCGATCGACTACCTCCCACGCGGCGTCCGCCTCACCGCTTACGGCGGAGACGCCACCGACCTCCCCACCCAGGTCCTCCAGGGCTTCCTCGATTCTGTCGCCGCCGGCGACGCCATCGTGCCGATCCATCGCACCTACCGCCTCGACGACATCGCAACGGCCCACGCCGACATGGAAGCCGGACGCGCCACCGGCAAACTCGTCGTCCTGCCCTGACACCAACCCGCTCGGCAATCGCTGGCCGAGACGCGCCAGCAAGCGCTGCACCGCCGGCGAAGTGTGGGAGCTCCGACTGTCGGATGGGTTGCGCGTATTCACGCTGTGTGAAGCGGCTGCGACCGTCCGAGATCGCCACCTACGCGCTCGGCCAGGTGCTGCATGGTGTGCGTCGACGCGACGACGTTGCGAAGCTGGTTTTCGTTCCCCGTTCGGCTTCACCCGACGATCAGTCGAGCGTTGCGGGCGCCACGGGAAATCCAACCGCAGCGGCGCCAGCGTGCAGACGCTTGTCCCACACGACAACGGTGACCTCGGCCGAACCCAGAGCCAGAGCACTTGCAAGATGAACTGCGTCGGCTCCACGCAGTCGGTGCAGGACAGCCATCTCGCCGGCCACTCTCTCGACGTCGGCCGAGAGTTCGATCGGACGCATCGAGGACCAGAAGACCTCCCATTCAGCTGCGGCAGCAGAGACCTCGGATTCAGTGAGGTCGTGATTGCGGCCCGCCGCTGCGAGAGCTGCGCAGACTTCGGGATAGGCGAGCCGGCTCGACAATGCAGCGTCGCACACGTTCCACAGCGCTGCTGCCACGTCGGACCCCGTCTCGTCGAGCACGAGTTTGACGAGCGCGCTCGAATCGAAATAGACGATGGCCACCTTCAGCCACGCTGGTCGCTGACGATGTCAGCCACTGGTCGCTTCGGCTTCGGCCGGGATCGACCGCCGGCGATCGGGCGCGATGATCGGGCGGGACGACTGATCACGCCTTCGGCTGTCAGACGGTCGAGAACCGGGGTGGAGTCGAGCGCGACGATTCGGGCGACCGGCCTCCCTCGATCGGTGATGACGACGTCGTTGCCGTCACGCGCAGCGTCGATCCATTGACCGAGGTGAGCTCTGAGTTCTGTGACGGCAACATCCATGAGACGCAGTGTACATCTGGGACTGGATCGATACGTACAGTTCTTCCGCCAACCCGCTCAGATCATCAGCGCCAACACCGCCCCAGGCCTGCACGAGATCGGCACGGACGCGAGCAGCCGAGCGCTCGAGACACCGCATCGCCGTGGCCGACCGCGAACTGGTCATCCACCGATCGTCGTGCCGGATCTCGCGCTTCCCGACGAGGACGATGCAGCTGTCGATGCCGATCGCCCGAGCGAGCCTCAGCGCTGGGCGCGGACACCTGGGTCGTCGTCGCTGATCCAGCGGATCGCAACGTGGGTCCACCCGCTCCCGCGAGAGCGATACGAAGCCCGTTGGACGACCCCCGTGCTCGCTCGCCTTGCAGACCTCCAACACGTCCCCGCTGAACCGGTAGATCGCAAGCTCGCGTGCGGTCTGCTCGTGCGGGTGAGGGGCTTCCTGCACGTTGGTGAAGCCGTCCGGATCGAGCGTGAAGTCGACGTACGAAAGTCGTTGTCGTCCTCGCGCTGCTGAGCGTGCGCGCTCAGGTGACCGAGCGAGAGTTCCTGGCACACGTGGACCAGAGCATCGAGGTTCTCGAAGCCGTCACCCCACAACGGCTCGAGGCGTGCCTCGAACTGGCGCCGGCTGCGACGCACTCCTCGCATGATTGCGGGCCTCGTCGCGCGGAGATGCCGGGTAGTCGAAGCCGTCATCGCCGCGACAGTGCGAGATAGCCGGTGTTCGACGTCGGCTTGCATGTGATCCTTGGCTCGCTGGACCACCTCATCGTCCCCGACCCCGTCGGAGAGCTGCTGAAGGATCCACGCTGAATCCACCGTCGGCAGGTCTCCCACGAGGTTCTCGAAGTCCCAATCGCGCCGCCAGATTCGAGCTTCCGCGTCGGTTGGCTGGTCATTCAGGCAAGCCGTGCATGTCCATCGCCCGCTTCGGACTCATCGTTTTGTACGGACTCTCAGTCCAGATCGTCCAGGTCGGTCCTCACCATCCATTCAGGTCGGCGAAAGTTCGGCGGATCCTGTGATCTCTTTGTGATCTTCCGGCCCGGCCCGAGTCTGCTCGCGAGCATCTCAGCCGAACTCGGCACTCCGTGACCGGGAACGTCAGGAGGCGGTCCACGGGTTCACGACGTCGACTCCGACGTCGGAGAATTCGTCGACATTTCTGGTCGCGACCGCCGCACCGTGACTCCGACAGATCGCTGCGATCTGTGCGTCGGCCATGCTGATCGGTCGTCCGATCCGCTCCCGCTCCACGACGATGTCGGCGTAGTGAGCAGCAGCGACACGATCGAAGTCCAGGACGCGGTGCTCGAAGTCCTCTGTGAGCATTTCGTCGAACACCTCGGCGAGCTCGTTGCGTCGTCGGCCGATCGGAAGTCGACCGATGCCGTACCACAACTCGGCCAACGTGATCGCCGTGATGAACACCTCATCGACGGGCTGCCGGTCGGTCCACATCACGACCTGCTCGTGCGGTTCCGGGCGCATGAGCTCGGACACGACATTCGTGTCCCACACGATCATGCGAGCCCGGACCGGGGCCGTTCCGCCCGGTCGGTCGCATCGAGTTCGATGCCACCGATCGCCTCGAACCGCTGATGGATTCGACTCCCGAGACCGACGTCGTTCGAGCCTCCCGCCAAGGCACCGGCCAATATCTCTCTCACTTCGGCTTCCATGGACCGGGAATGCTGCGCGGCGCGAATCTTGAGTCGATCGCGGAGTTCGTCATCGATCCCTCGGATCGTCAGTGTTGCCATATTGCCACCTCCATGTTGCATGCGCTGACAGCAATGCTAGCGCAATAGACCCCGACGCAGCGCTCGACGCACGCCCACCCGTGACGAACCATGAATCGTGTTAGAGACGACAAGCGTCCCTTACAAAGCAAGTTCGTGATCGCGAGCGACTTCATCAGCGTTCGAGGGGGCCTAGATTCGGGGCATCTCCCCTGCTCAGTGATGGTGCCCGGGGCGGGGTTCGAACCCGCACGAGGTTTCCCTCGAGCGGGTTCAAGCCGGTTCGAAACCGTCCGATGCGTCCAGCCGAGTCCAGGAGAGCCCGTAGCCGACCACTCGTTCCGAAGAACATCTCACGAAACCTACGACGAATCGTAGGTTTCAGGTGCAAGCCGTCACATGGGGACCTATGCTCTCGATCAACTGAAGGGGAGTACCCCACGAGGCCAGTCGTCAACACACTCTTCGGAGTCGGCGTGGCCAGTCCGAGAAATCGGGCGGGAAGACTTTCAGCAACGTCTATTCGTCGTGTGCTGAAAGGGAATCCCTCGTGTTCAAGAACACTCTTAAGACCTTCACCCTGCTCGCCGGTCTGGCCGGGTTCTTCGTGCTCGTCGGGACGCTGCTCGGCGGTGTGACCGGCCTGGTGATCGGTGGCCTGTTCGGCTTCGGTCTCGTCGGCAGTTCGTACTGGTTCTCGGATCGGCTCGCCGTGAAGTCGGCGCGCGCACAAGAGGTGCGGCCCGGTGAACTCGAATGGCTGCAGTCAGATCTGGCCGTCCTGGCCGATCGAGCCGGAATCGTCTCACCGCGTCTGTTCATCTCGCCCGACGACCAGCCGAACGCGTTCGCGACGGGTCGCAACGAGCGCACCGCAATCGTGTGCGTGACCGCCGGCCTGCTCAGCGCATTGGATCGCGAGGAAGTGCGCGGGGTCGTCGCCCACGAAGTGGCACACGTCAAGCATCGCGACATCTTGATCGGGTCGATCGCGGCGGCGGTGGCGACGGGGATCTCGATGCTCGCCAATTTGGCGATGTTCGCCACGATGTTCGGCGGCGGCTCCGATGACGATGAGTCACCGAACCCGTTGGTGCTGATGGCGGTGGCGCTCGTCGCTCCGATGGCCGCCGGGGTCATGCAGATGGCGTTGTCTCGCTCGCGCGAGTTCGAAGCGGATCGATTGGGCGCAGAGTTGCTCGGCGACCCGCGCCCGTTGGCCTCGGCGCTGCTCAAGCTGGACCGTTCGGCGCACCGGGTGGCGATGGACGTGTCGCCATCGCAGGCGACGGCCTACATCGTCAACCCGTTGACCGGACGCGAGGCGAAGTTCTCGAACCTGTTCCTGACGCACCCGCCCACAGATACCCGGGTGCAGCGTCTGCTCGCCGACCATCGCCATGTCGCGTTTCGCGCAATGAGCACCGCTACGAGTTCTCGGACCGGAGCCGAGGCGTCGGTCGTCGGCGAGTCGTACCAGCTGGCTGTCAATGAAGTTCTGAGCGCACACGGCACGTCGGCGAATGGCTTGTCGACCGAGGCCGCCGGTGAGCGGTTGGAGACGGTCGGGCGCAACGAACTCGTCGACAACGGCTCGACCCATCCGCTGCGGATCGTGTGGGATCAGATCTCGGCGGTGATGGTGCTGATCCTCATCGGTGCCGCCGTGCTGTCGCTGCTGTTGGGTAAGTACCTGGAAGCGGGTGCGATCGGTGCGATCGTCGTCTTGTTCACGCTGCTCGGCTTCTTCCAGGAGTACCGCGCCGAGCAAGCGATTGCTGCCCTGCGCAAGATGTCGGTACCGGTCGTCAAGGTGCGCCGCGACGGCAGACTCATCGAGGTCGCTGCCGGCGATTTGGTGCCCGGCGACGTCGTCGGCCTCGAGGCCGGCACTGTCGTTCCCGCCGACCTGCGCCTGATCGAGGTCGCCAACCTGCGGATCGAGGAAGCAGCGTTGACCGGCGAGTCCGAGCCGGTCGACAAACACACCGACGCCATCAGCGGAGACAACGTGGCGCTCGGTGACCGTCGATGCCTGGCGTTCAGCGGCACCCAGGTCGCTGCCGGTCGCGGTGTCGGTGTCGTCGTGGCCACCGGGATGAGTACCCAGTTGGGTCGGATCGCGACGCTGCTGCAGAACGTTCAGGTCGACGACACGCCATTGCAGGTCCGCCTCGACCGTGTCGGTAAACAGCTCGCGCTCGTCGGTGTTGCCGTCGCAGCGCTCGTGGTGTTGATGGGAGCGATCGGCGGTGAGTCCGCGTCGGATCTCGTCCTGACCGCGATCAGTGTCGCAGTTGCGGTCATCCCGGAGGGGCTGCCCGCGGTCGTGACGTTCACGTTGGCGATCGGGTCGCAGCGCATGCTTCGGCGCAATGCGCTGATCCGAAAGCTGCCTGCTGTCGAGACGCTCGGCTCGGTGACGGTGATCTGTTCGGACAAGACCGGAACCCTCACCGAGAACAAGATGACGGTCACCGCAGTCCACGTCGCAGACGAACGTGTCGACGTCGCGCCGCGCGAAGCGATTGATCTGTCAGCGTGGACGACCGGCCAGCGCCTGCTCGCAGGTGCCGTCGTCTTGTGCAATGACGGCGTCGTCCAGATCGGGGCCGACGGCGAGTCGACGATGCTCGGCGACCCGACCGAAACCGCACTCCTGCAACTTGTGATCGACGGTGGCCTCGGCGTGGACGACATACGCGCTGCGGTGCCGCGTCTCGCAGAGAACCCGTTCGATGCCGTGCGCAAACGGATGAGCACCATCCACGGACCGATCACGGCCAGCGGTCCAATCGGCGACCTCTACGCAGGCATCAAAGCCGACCGCCACGTCGCATTCACCAAGGGCGCCATCGACGGCCTGATCAAGATCGCCGACTCGGTCCACACCGAAGCCGGCGCCGTCGCCCTTGACGAAGGACACCGAGTGCAATTGCTGGCCGCGAACGACGAGATGGCCGGAGCCGGACTCCGCGTGCTCGGCGTCGGCTACCGCACCTTCGAGCCCGGCCGCACAGATCTCGCCGACATGGCCACCGCTGCGGAATCGTCGCTCACCATCATCGGACTCGTCGGAATCATCGACCCACCACGCAGCGAAGTACGCGATGCGGTAAGCGTGTGCCGTGCAGCCGGGATCCGACCGGTGATGATCACCGGTGACCACCCCCTGACCGCAACAGCCATTGCCCGACAACTCGGTATCGCCACCGACGACCGAGTCCTGACCGGCAGCGACCTCGACGAACTCAGCGACAGCGACTTCGACACCGCTGCCAGAGACGTGTCGGTGTTCGCACGAGTGTCCCCGGAGCACAAGCTGCGCATCGTCAAGTCGCTGCAGACTCAGACACAGGTCGTCGCGATGACCGGTGACGGTGTCAACGACGCACCCGCCTTGAAGCAGGCAGACATCGGCGTGGCGATGGGCATCACCGGAACTGACGTGACCAAGGAAGCCTCCGACATGGTGCTGCGCGACGACAACTTCGCAACCATCGTGTCGGCCGTCGAAGAGGGTCGCGTCATCTACGACAACCTGCGCCGCTTCGTCAGCTTCGCGGTCGCCGGCAACCTCGGCAAGATCATCGTGATGCTCGGCTGGCCCATCCCATACCTGCTTGCCGGAGGCGAACTCGACGCCGCCGTCGCCTTGCTCCCGCTGCAGTTGCTGTGGCTCAACCTGATGACCGATGGGCTGCTCGGGCTGTCGATGGGCGTCGAACCCGCCGAGCCGAGCGTGATGCAACGCGGCCCTCACAAGCCCGGTGCCAGCCTGTGGGCAGACGGGCTCGGGCGACAGACCGTCGCCATCGGCGCACTCATCGGCGTCGCGTCGCTCGGCATCGGCTTCGCCTACCGCGAGACCGGCCAGGACGAGTGGCAGACGATGATCTTCACGACGCTCGCGTTCATGCAGGTCTTCCAAGCATTTGCCACCCGCTCACACACTGCGTCGATCCGCACCATCGGTTGGAACACCAACCCGCTGATGTTGGCCATCGCCGGAGTCGTCGTGGTATTGCAGCTCGCTGCGCTCTACAGCCCTCTCAACGGGTTCCTCGACCTCGACCCGCTCGGAGTGGTCGACCTCGCCGTCTGCGTGGGGCTCGGCGTGCTGCTCCTTACCGTCCTCGAAGCCGCCAAGACACAGGCGGGTCGCGCTGCGCAGACGACTGCCGTCGACCCGTCATCAGAACCCACCCCCACCTTCCAGGAGGCCGCACGATGAACGTTCGACCGAATCGGGCACAACGCCGCGCTGCGGACCGACGCCGGCGCGGCAAGGAATGAGGTGAACCTCGCCAGTCCTCGCCAGAGAAGCCGAAGCTGAAGAAGGAGCCGCAGTCGATCGGAGTGTCCGGCCATGGCGCTCGACAAACTGTGAGTCCTTCGAGCCCCTCAGCGTCGATGGCGGCGAGCAGACCCGAGAGTGTCCGCTCGGCTCGGGCGACCTGGTCGTTCACATCGAGAGCCACCCACTGGCCGGCCCGATTTGCGAGGTTCAGCGTCCGCACCACCACTGCCGCAGCGTAAGCGGCGACACCGCACGTCGACCCCCAGGCATCCACACACACTCCTTCGGTGTGAGTGGTTGGACCGAGTGTGCGTGTGGTCGAGTGAGCGGCCAGGCCGACGGTACGAACATGAGCAAGCTGAACGAACCGAACCGAGCCACCCTCACCGTCGACGAGACCGCCACCATCCTCGGCATCTCGAGAACCACCGCGTACGAGTCGGTGCGACGCGGCGGAATTCCAGCGCGTCGATTCGGTCGACGCGTCGTCGTACTTCGCCACGAACTCGAACGCCTCCTCGCTTCGCCGTCGAGATAGACGAGCAGGGGCGTAACTTTTGCGTTACGCTTGCCGCATGGCAACAGGAGCCGACAAGTACTTCGAACGTCGATCCACCGAGCCGGGCTATGCCGAGGCATACGACGCAGCCCGCCGCAAGATCGACCAGATCGATCGGTTGGTTCGCGCGCTCGACTCACGCCGCGAGACGCTCGGCATGACGAAGGCAGAACTCGCTCGGCGAGCCGACCTCACACCCGAAGTCGTTCGTCGACTGTTCAGCGCGGACTCGCCGAATCCTACGATCGGAACCCTTACGGCGCTCGCCGACTCACTCGGCCTCGAACTGGTGCCGCAGGAACAGCACGCCAGCTGACCGCTCACTCGAGGACCGTGCGTCGACGTTCCCACTCAGCTCGCATCGCGAGCGCTCGCCGGTAGTCCTTCGGTTTCGCCGCTGATCGCTTCGGCTTGGACAAGCCATCGATCACCACGATCGACGAGCCACCGAGATCGGCGGCGTCCCGTTCGAGCACGCAGAACACTCGATGGTTCTTGCCGTCGCCTCGGACCCGCACCTCGAGGATGCGATCGACCCGGCCATTCGGCGCGGATTGGTCCGAGCCGATGAGGCGGGTCCGAAGGTAATCGGCTGGAAGGTGAAGTACCGCGGGAAGAAGTCCGAGAGTATGTGGAACGTCGACCTCCGCGGTGGCACCTACGGCACCGATTATCTCGCACGCGCCGAAGGAGCGATCCAAGGCCTGTTCGTCCACGACGCCGAGGAGTGCACGTACTTCCACACGTACCACGACGGCCACGCCGAGCCGCTCGACGGGGACACGCGAATACGTGTTGCGGTTCGCTCCCGATCAGGTCGCCGAGCCCGAACCGTTCGGCTTCTGGTCGATCACCGCCTACAACCCGGGTTTCATGCTCGTCGAGAACGATCACGTGCGGTACTCGGTCCAGTCGAGTGACCCCGGCCTGGTGCGCGACGACGACGGAGGCTTCACGTTGTACACCGGACCCGAGCCTCACGAGCATCGCTCGAACTGGGTCGCCACCAAGCCCGGTGAGTTGTTCCGGTTGAACTACCGGGTGTACCTCCCCACAGCGTCGATGATCGCCTCACCCGACGCAGTGGCGCAGTACCTGCCACCCGTCATGCCTGAACCAGGGAGCTCCGAACGATCATGACCGCGGTCCTGTGTCGATCATCCGACCGCCCGCACCGAAGCACGCTGAATGTGTCATCTGCCGGGTGCCGATCTTCTCGGACATCGCTGGGTGCCCGATGAACTCGGCTGGAGCGGTGAGCGGCAGCTCCTCGGTGGACAGCGTGTTCCCTCATGTCATCCCTTCTGTGGACAGATCGAGGCGCAATCGCTCCACTCGTTCGGACAGCTGCGACCGCAGAGTCGGGTCGCTCGGACAAACGGAACATCGATCTTCATCAACAGCCATGCACCGTCGGGCCTCGTTGGCTGCAGACCGCCCAGTCGTCAACCAACCATTCGGTTGAGACAGGAACCTACCGAGTACTTGGACGACAGCCAAGGGGGCTGAGCAAGGGCCGGCTGGTTGACCATCCGGTGCGAGATCGGTATCGTGATCGGTAGCTGACCGGGCTGATCCCGGCAGAAGTCGAAGGCTCCGTTTCTTCGGCCCGAGGGCGAAAGCCGACTAGGGCCGTGGTGCGGGGCCGACGCACTTTCGGCGACTATCTGGTGCCGCGTGGCGTCCACGTCGCTGACCGGATCAGCCGAGCGCCAACCAGCGGGGCGAGCACTCCTCGATCTCGATCGAGCAAGGCGTCCGACCAGAGTCCTGACGCTGCGTCGGCCAGCCAGGTAAGCGGCACGTTCTTGTCGACGTGGTCGATGGTGGGCCGCCAGCCACGGCCGTTCGCTCGCGACCAGTCGCGCACGGTGCGGACATCGGTTTCGTTCTCAGCTCGCGACTGACGCTCGATCACGAGACGCGTCGCACCGCTCTCGAACGCTGCAGGGAGCAGCAACCGATCCAGAAGGCTGCGACGCGTCTCGGTCTGGTCCTTCCGCGCACACCCAGCGGCAGCCACGACGATGACTGATGCACTCGCCGTCAGTTCGTCGATCAACGTCGCTCGGACGTTGGGGCCGACGTCGGATTCCCAATGAAATGGCCGCTTGCGATTCAGGTTCGAACGGAGATGAACACCGACCGCATCCTCGACATCGGCTGCGATGACGACCAACGCGAGTGCGTACAGCACCTCATTGCGATTGTCAGTGCTCCACGGTGTGCTCTCGTCGATGATGCCGATCATCTCATCGCCTCGAAAAGTTCGGTCTCGAAAGCCTCGAGCTTGTCGTCGTGGAGCGGTGGGATCAGGTGACCGTACATGTCGTACGTGGTTGCCGATGTCGAGTGCCCGAGACGTTTCGACACGACGAGCGGATTGACCCCGGCCCTGAACGCCAACGCTGCGTGCGTGTGACGCAGTCCGCCGATCGTCAACTCCGATACACCAGCATGTTCAACCAGGCGGGCGAACGTGAGCGACAGCGATTCGGGATTCAGTTCGCCACTGCCGCTCCGCTCGAACACGGGGACATCGTCACCCGGATGGCCCGACTCGGCATTGTGGGCTCGCAACAGCTCGGTCGTGCGCTCTGCAATCGCCACCGTCCGGCGCGCCGCCGCCTTCGGCTCTGATTCTGTGCGGGCTCCGTTGATCATCGTCACGATGCGGTGAACGCTGATGGTGCCGGCGTCGAGGTCGATGTCGCCCCACCGGAGTCCGACCAGCTCGCCTCGGGTGAGCCCGGTTGCCAGCAGCACGGCGAATGCCGGGAACAGGCGATGGCTGCGGGCGGTCGCGAGAAAGCTTCGTACTTCGTCTGGCGACCACACCTTCACCACCGCAGGTACGTGACGTGGCGGCGCGGCCGAAGCCGCAACGTTCGCAGTCGCGATCCCACGTCGGACGGCGTCGTCGAGGATCTGATGCAACACGGCATGCACGCCACCTACCGACTTGGCTGAGAGCGGCTCGCCAGTAGATGAGCCGTGTTCGAGCAGATCGCGTTCGAAATCATCGACTGCTGCAACCGTGAGGTCACTCACCAAGGTGTCACCCAGGCCGTCGCAGATCTTGTCGACCGAACGCCGATACGCAACCACCGTCGACGCCGCACAGTCACCGGACTTGCGTTCCAACCAGAACCGGGCAACCTGGCGAACGCTCAACGGATGGGCCGGTCGAATGCGTGGCGGTTCGGACTCGGCCAGCACAGCGCTCATCGCCGCAACCGCCTGGCCCTTGGTCCGAAATCCCTGTTGAGAAACTTGCCGGCGGCGGCCCGATTCGGGGTCGGGAGCGACATCGATACGGAACGCCCACCCGCCGCTGCGTCGATACACCGAGCCCTTGCGCACGCTCCCAGCGTAGTTCTGTGATCTTTTCGTGCACAAGCCGCCACGACGAGACGCACGCCAACCGGTCAAGAGCGGACGTTCTACCTGTTAGTTGTCGGTGCCCGGGACGGGATTCGAACCCGTACGTACGTTCGTACAGGGAGGTTTAAGCCCTCGGTTCTGGGTCCGTGTGCTGCGGTTATGTCCGAATGTTCACGTTCTGTACGGGCTTCCCGTCCGGTCAGTCCGCCCGATTCCGGTGAATCCGGCCTGTGCCGGGAAATCCTGTGAACATCTTGGGATCACCGATCGCCGTCGTCAGACGTGCGGCGCCCGGTGAGCCGTCCGGGTAACTTCCTGCCGCCCGATCTGAGCGGGCCTGACCGATCTGAAGTGCCGCTATGGGCGGTCGGCGGATGTTGAGACAGGGAGTGATATGCGTGGCTTGGCAACCTGATCTCAGGTTGTTGGCGGAGTCGTCCAGGCCGTGCGAGTTGTCTGCCACACGAACGCCTGACCGGTGTGGGCGACCGCCCGGTTTACCACGCTGCTCGTTGTGCAGGAGCTGGTATCCGAGCTTTTCCGGGATTCGAGCGCTTGCGACGTTCGCGCAGTCCATGTGGATCTCGATCCGCTCAGCGTCAGCCAGGCAGTCGAACACGGCATCGGTGAGTGCAGTCACGGCGGACGTCGCGTCACCACGATTGTGTCGATCGCTGCGGATCCGTAGCCGATCTCGACTGCGCCCGGACTGACTCGCCGGTGCGCTCCGCCGCCACCGACGAGCACGCCAGTCGATGCCGCGGAACACGTATCCGAAGTCGGTGGCAGCTTCAAATGCGGCATGGCCAGCGGCCAGGACCTCAAGCTGGTCGTTGCGGGAGGGCATGACCCCGCCCAGTCCATCCATTGCCGGAGTTCGTGGAAGCTCGCCTGCACGGCTTCGAGTACGTCGTCGACGTCGTCGGCTCGCCACCTGGAGAGGATCAGCGGGTCTGCTTCGATGGTGTCCGGCATGGCTGCCATCGGAGCAGTATTTGCAATCGAAGGTCGGCGAGACCCGCGACGTTTCGATTGGCCGCCATGTAAGCCGTTGACCGCGCGGCGGGACGCGGTCGATGTTCGGCAACCGCCGCGAATTTTTGAGCGCCTGGGTGGTGCCCCATCGGTGCCGATCCTGAGTGGTGAGTTGTGGAT
>CAVVWT010000007.1:0-161647 GCA_963752085.1 Ilumatobacteraceae bacterium | reverse complement strand
TCACGCGATCACCCACCGTGCTCGCCTGGGGAGCCGCCGACGGGGTTATCGGGGCTGCACGTGGGCCTGATTGAGACTGGAGGTGCGTTGCGGCGGGGTTGTCCCGCGAATCGCGCTGGTCCCGTCTCTCGCTTCTCTGGGGACGGTAGGAGACCACGTCGGGCCTGGTCGCGTGTCTGAATACACCCGGCCGGGAACGGATTCTGTGAGATCGGGAACGTCGATCGTCTACTTGGAAGCGAGTGCGACCCGACGAACCCCCGTCGGGGCTCAGTCGCACACGTCTCGGTGTGGCGCACCGCCGGGGACGTAACGGTCCCACTCCTGGGGCGTGAGTTCTCGTCCGACGAGGTCGCACACCCGATCGACCCAACGGTCAGGGTCGAGGGAGAACTGGAGGATCGTGCCTGAGGTGGCGACCCACACCGAGTCCGTGATTGCCTCGTACCACGGCAACGACGAGGGCGCCGTGCCGTCACCGCTCCACAACGTGCCGACCAGCTCCGACCGCACGGTCTCCCACACACCGACGGTTCCGTCGATCCCGACCAGGACGAGGAGGGCGCCGTTCCGCGCGAATCCGAGCGAGGCCACCGGGCCCGATTCCTCGACGGTCTCGAAGGTCGCGGCGACCGGATCGACGACCACAGCACCTCCGTCGGGCATGGCGAGCTCATGGATCACGATCACACGCCCACCGGCCTCGAGAACCGTGAATCGGGCCGGACCATCGGCCGAATCCACACCGAACGCGGCGAACTCGCTCTCGAAGATGTACCCCTCACCCCGGATCACCTCGTAGCGCTGCCCGATGATTCCGTCGACCTCGACCTCCTCCGGGTCGGAGAGCTCGAGGCCCTCTGCCGTTGCGAAAGCGACGACATCCTCGGCCTCGTCGGCTTGCGCCGCGCTCACGCCCAGGAGGGCGCACGGCGCGCATCCGAGTTCTGACGACTCGGGGATCTCGATGTTGAGCTGGTTCTTCGACTCGGGCATGAGCGGGACCCAGCCCTCCCCGTAGGACAGGGTGAATCCCGGCTCCATCACAGCCGTCTCGAACGTGCCCGGTCCGACGGCGTCCATCGACCACTCCTCGACCGACGCGACGACGACTCGGCGGTAGGGGTGGAAGTGGTTGATCATGGTTCGGTGCTCCTCTGTCCGGTGGTGAATGCTGCCGAGGATCACCGCCACGCATCACAATCGGATCACAGCGCGTCGCACCTGGTCAGGGCCGGCTACCTGTCCACGAATCGGTGCTCGTCGGCGATGGCAGCTGCTCGACCTCATCGCCAACCAGACGGACAACACGCCAGACGCACGCGTCCAGGATCAAGGAAATCACCGGTGCCGGTCACCGGGGCCTCGATTCGAGGTCGGCACGCCCGCTTGCAGGCCCTACGATGTCGCCTCGCAACCCGGCGCAACCGGTTCAACGGGGTCTTCTCCCGCGAATCGCGCCGGTCCCGCCTCTCTAGCTCAATGGTAGAGCAGTGGACTTTTAATCCATTGGTTCTGGGTTCGAGCCCCAGGGGAGGCACCCGACATCGGCGACGTCCCGGCAGAACCGACAACTGCCGGACAGAGCGTCGCACTTGCCCGTAGGGTGTGGCGGATGCACCGGGTGTCATCGATCTCCGCTCGAACCAGCGGCATCCGCCGCGTGGCCCTGGCTGCGGCCCTCGCCGTCGGCACGCTGGTGGTTCCGCAGGCGATCTCGAGCCCCGTCGTCGCTCAGGCCGACAGCGCGCTCGACGCCGACTCCGCGGGGCTCGCCGGCTCTGCATCGGCGTACCGGGCGATCAACCCGATCCGCGTCCTCGACACTCGCACCGACCCGGGCATCACGCGGCTCTGGACCGGGTCGGCGTTCTCGATCGACCCTGTCACGGACACGGGCGTCGCAACGGCCGCAGGCGTCGACCCCGACGACATCACCGCCGTGATCGTCAACACCACCATCGTCAATGCCGGTTCACGCGGCTTCGGCACGGTCTGGCCCACCGGTGGCACCCGCCAGCTCACATCGACCAACAACGCCGAATTCGAAGGACACACCGTCCCCAACCTGGTCATCGCTCCGCTCGGGCTCGACAACAAGATCTCGGTCTACGGCTCGACCACCGCCGACGTGGTGCTCGACGTGCTCGGCGTGTTCGTCAGGAGCGGGCCGACGACGGCCGGGCGATTCGAAGCCCTCGGTCCCGTCCGCGCCTTCGACAGCCGCGAACCCGGCGACGCCGAGTTCGACGCCGGGACCACCCAGACCATCGACTTGAAGCCAGCCGGCGTGCCGGCCGATGCCACCGGTGTCGTCCTGAACGTCACCGCGATCCGCTCGCGCGCTCGCGGCAACTTCCGCGTCTGGGCGGCCGGTGAACCCCGCCCCGAGCACTCCAACGTCAACGTGCTGTCGGCCAACTACAACGCCGGCAACCAAGTCATCTCCGGCGTCACCGACGGTGAGATCCAGGTCTATTCGACCCAGGGGGGCGGGATGACCATCGACGTCACCGGCTACTTCACCGGCCCGAGTGGCGACCCGACCAGCGAGGGGCTGTTCGTCCCGTTCACCCCCGGGCGTCTGCTCGACACTCGCGAGAACGGTGGGTCGGTCGGACTCAACGGCGGCGCCAAGGTGAACGCCGGTGAGCAGTTCACGCTCCAGGTCGGCGGTCGCCTCGACATTCCGGCCATGGGTGCCAAGGCCGTCGCCTTGAACCTCACCGGTGTCCGCGCCTCGGCCCGCGGCTACGTCAAGGCCTACGCGCAAGGTGCTCCCGAGCCCGAGACATCGTCGCTCAACTACACCACCGCCGACCAGGTCGTCCCCAACCATGCGATCACGTCGATCAACCCGGCCAACGGGCAGATCACGCTGCTGTCGCTGCGCCAGACCCATGTGGTCGTCGATGCCAGCGGCTACTTCCTTGCGGCGGGCGCAACCCCGCCGGCCGGCGGCGAAGCGGTCGACAAGACCATCGCGCCGGGCAACTTCGTACCGCCGCCGCTCCCCGGTGCGGCGCCGACAACGGGTCCCTACGACTTCTTGTTCGACCGCGGCACGTTCTTCGAGACCGGCATCCGCCCGAACCCGACGGTCAAGGCCGCCTGGGACCCCTGCCAACCGATGGACTACGCGATCAACGTCGACCTCGCCGAGAACGACCAACAGATCCAGATGCTCATCGACTCGATCGAGGAGATGGAGCTCTACACCGGGATCGACTTCCGGTACGGCGGCGTCACCTCGGCGGGCATGAACATCGACGACCCGATCCTCCTTCCCGAGTCGTTCGACCCCCGGCCTCCCTTCAAGTACCTGCCGCCACGGACCGGTGGTGGCGACGTCGACTTCGTGATCGGGTTCTCCAACGCAGCCGATACACCCGACTTGGCCGGTGGCGTGATCGGCATCGGCGGCTCGCTGCGTCGGGGTGCCGATCCGAGCGGCCGCGCCGAGTCGCTGCGTGGCTTCGCCGTGATCGACCTCCCCGACCTCTACGCCGACGGGCCTGCGGGCAGTGTGACGTTGCGCAGCATCAAGGCGACCACCACGCACGAACTCGGCCACATGATGGGCCTCGGCCACGTCGACACATCGCCGGGCGGCGGCGGCCTCGGCGGGAGTTTCTCGTCCACGGTCATCCGGGATCAACTGATGTTCCCGGCCCTCGTTCAGATCGGCGACTTCGACGTGTTCGACGACGGCGACCAACGCGGCCTCTTCGAGCTGTACGGCAACCGTCCGTGCACCGCCAGCGGCACACTGAGCGGCGACCGCGAGCAGTTCAGCCAGTTCGACCGGATCGACTGGTCCGAGGTCGAGGTGTACAAGCCCGTCGACGACTTCGGCTGATCGCTTGACCGACACCTCCGACCACGAGCCCGGCGACGCCCCGGCCACGGCCGTGTCCACGGCACGAGTCGAAGCGATCGACGACGCGTCCCGAGCGCTCGAGGCATGCGGCGATCTGTTCCGGGCCGATCCGATCGGGTCGAGCCCGGTCACGATCACGCTCTATCCGGGCCGGTCGAGCGAACTGCTCCGGGTCCATGACGAGGGACGCACGATCGGCGCAGCCGTGTCCGAAGCCACCGGCACCGACGCCGCGGCCTACACCCTCACGCCGCTCGAGCCGGGTGCTGTCTCGGTCCTCGCCGACGCGCTCCCGGTCGACCGCCGGGTCCGGCTCGCAGGTCGACCGAGCGACGTGGCGGCAGTTGCCGCCCGGTGGTCGGACCGCTGCGACGGGGCGATCGACACCGGCCAGCTGTTCCGGTGGTACCGCCTGCGCGACCTCGACGACGGACGACGGCGCAAGGGCCGCCTCGGCGTCGCCTCACGTGACAGCCTCGAGCGTGCCGTCGACTGGATGATGGCGTTCTCCGACGACGTCGGCCTCCCGATCGCCCACGACGTGGCAACCACTCGGATCGCCGACGCCGTCAACGAGGGTCGCTTGATGGAATGGTGCGTCGGTGACGACGTGGTCAGCCAACTGATGGTGTCGCCCGCGCGGTTCGGAGTGGTCCGGATCAACGGCGTGTACACCCCGCCGGCGCTCCGCAAGGACGGTCACTCGGGCGCGATCACGGCCGCCGTCGCCGCACAGCAGATCGCTCGACAGAAGGTCGACGAGATCGTCCTCGACCAGCCTGCGTCGAACGCGGCGACGAACCGGATGTATCGGCGGCTCGGTTTCGAGGGTGTGGCCGAGTCGCTCGTGGTCCAGCTCGTCTCGCGCTCGACGTAGGGTCGCAGCCGATGACGACCACCGAATCCGCCCCCCGCCCCGGCTCGATCCTCGGCACCCGGGTCACACGAACCGAAGACCCCGATCTGCTCACCGGCACCGCCAGATACCTTGCCGACCTCCCGCTGCACGAGCGTCTCCACGCCGTGTTCGTGCGCTCCGAGATCGCCCACGGCGTGCTCGGCGCGATCCACGTCGACGACGCTGTCGACATGCCCGGCGTGGTTGCCGTGTTGACCGCCGCCGACCTCGACGTTCCGGCACACCACGGGTTCGCACCGGTGCACGGCGACTTCAAACGGCCGCCGCTGGCTGTCGACCGAGTGCGCTTCGTCGGCGAGCCGATCGCGGTGGTGCTCGCCGAATCGTTCGCGGCCGGTGTCGACGCGGCACAGGCGGTCTGGGCCGACATCGAGCCCCTCGACGCAGTCATCACGGCCGAGCAGGCATTTCGGGACGGCGCTCAGCTCGTGTTCGACGCGCACGAGTCGAACGAGGCGCAGGTCTTCGTCGACGATGCGCCGGTCGAGTTCGGCGACGAGCACGTGATGCGCGGCACCTATGTCAACCAGCGCATGGCCGTGGTTCCGATGGAGCCCGACTGCGCCGCCGCCGAGGTCGACGGCGAGACGGGACGGGTGACGCTGTGGGTGTCCAACCAGATGCCCCACCTCGTCCACGATCAGTTCTGCTCGGCGCTCAGCCTCGACAAGGCGAACGTGCGGGTCGTCACGCCGCAGGTCGGTGGCGGGTTCGGCGGCAAGGCGGGGCTGCACTCCGAGTACGTGGTGGTCGGCGCCTGCGCGCTGCGCACCGGGCGGCCCGTGCAGTGGGTGCCCACACGGTCGGAAGACATGGTGAGCCTCCCGCACAGCCGGGGACAGGTCCAGCACGTCGAGTTGGGGTACCGCGACGACGGGACGTTCACGAGCATGCGGATCCGCCTCCTCGGCGACGCTGGTGCGTACCCGACGATCGGCGCATACCTCCCGGGCGGAACCCGCCGCATGGCGCAGGGCACGTATCGCTTCGATGCCATCGAATGCGACATCGCGGTCGCCGCGACCAACACGACCTCGATGGGTGCCTACCGTGGCGCCGGTCGGCCCGAGGCCACGGCGATGCTGGAGCGGGCGGTCGACCAGGTGGCCCTCGAACTCGGCATCGACCCGATCGAGCTCCGCAAGCGAAACCTGCTCGCCGACGATGCCTTCCCGTACACGTCGTTCGCCGGCAACACCTACGACTCGGGTCGCTATGCGCTCCCCCTCGACCGAGCTGCCGACGTCGTCGGCTATGACCGGTTGCGATCGGAACAGGCGACGCGGCGCGAGGCCGACGACCGCATGCTGCTCGGCATCGGCGTCGCGTCGTACGTCGAGATCACCGCAGGCGGAGGGCCGACCGAGTTCGGAGCGGTCGACGTGCACGCCGACGGATCGGCCACGGTGTTCGCCGGCACACAGTCCCACGGCCAGGGTCACCAGACCGTGTACGCCATGCTCGTGTCGGATCAGACCGGGATCCCGGTCGACCGGATCCGGCTGGTCGACGGCGACACCGATGCGGTCAGGACCGGCGGTGGCACCGGCGGATCACGTTCGCTCCAGCTCGGTGGGTCGGCCGTCCGCGGTGCGACCGAATTGATGGTCGAACAGGCGACGTCGATTGCGGCACGGATGCTCGAAGCCGACGAGGCCGACATCGTGGTCGACGTCGCGGCGGGCACCATCGGTGTCGCGGGTGTACCTGCCCAGGCACTGACATGGGCCGACGTGGCCGCGGCGGCCGACGCCGACGGCGAGCAGCTGCACGGTGAGTTCGACTTCGAACAGGACGGCGCGACCTTTCCGTTCGGCGCCCACATCGCCGTCGTCGAGGTCGACCGCGACACCGGGTACGTCACGGTGTTGCGCCACGTCGCCGTCGACGACTGCGGCACCGTGATCAACCCGCTGCTGGTCCAGGGCCAGCAGCACGGAGGTGTGGCAGCCGGCATCGGTCAGGCGCTGTGGGAGTGCGTCGCCTACGACGAGGACGGCAACCCGATCACGTCGAACATGGCCGACTACGGCATCCCGACGGCAGCCGAACTCCCGATGTTCGAGGTCGTCTCGACCGAGACGCCGACACCGCTGAACCCACTCGGGGCGAAGGGCATCGGGGAGGCGGCGACGATCGGTTCGACGCCGGCCGTGCAGAACGCGATCATCGACGCCGTCTCACATCTCGGCGTCCGCCACATCGACCTGCCGTGCACGCCCGAGCGCGTGTGGTCGACGATCCGTGACGCCGAAGCCGGCACGCTGGGCGACCCGTGGAGAGAGCCGCCGCCGATCTTCGCCGAGTTGCGACGCCGTGCGGCAGCGGGCGCGGAGATGACCGAGGACGAGGCCGGAGCCGCAGCGGCTGACGGCATCTGAATCATCCGGTGTCAGACGCGGTGTCTGACACAGGTGTCTGACACCGGTGGTCCGGGTCAACCCGACGCACGTGACACGAGCGTCTCCACACCGTCGCCGACCAGCTCGCGCGGCGAGCTTCCATCCATCTGCCATGCGTCCAGTCTTGCCAAGCTCGTGACCGGCCCGTGACGGCCGACGCTCCCCGGTCAGCCACCGACGTCGTAGAACGTTTCGATCGTCAGTTCCGAGGTCGTGACGTCGAGGGCGCCACCGAATGTCGAGATGACCGAGAGGTAGGTGGTCGTCGTCGAACCTCGTCGAATCGTCACGGGGATCGCCGGGAGCACCGGGGGTTCGTTCACCGCCTGGGCGCCCGGGACGTATGCATCGCACTCGTCCAGCAGCGCCATCAGCTCCGGGTCGCCGGTGATCGACACCTGTCGCCGCACGCGCTGCAGCAGATGGGCGGCGACGCGATCGAGGTCGTCGATGAACGGCGCGAGGCCGTCGGGGTGGAGCGTGAGACGCAGCACGTTGAGCGGCGGACCGAGGAGGTGATCGGCAACGCCGTCGGTGAAGGCCAGGGCAGAGGGATTCGCCAGGACGAGGTTCCACCGGCGGTCCATGACGAGGGTCGGGTTCGGTTCGCTGCCCTCGAGGATCGACTGGAGCGCGATCACGACCGGCGCCATCTCGGGATCGGCGAGGTCGAACTCGCGGTAGGCGGGAGCGTGGCCGGCGGCGAGCAGAAGGTCGTTCTGCTCGCGGTGCGGCACGTCGAGGTGCCGGGCCAGGTGGAGGACCAGCTCACGGCTCGGACGGGAACGACCCGTCTCGACGTAGGAGAGGTGCCGCGTCGACACCTCGGCGACCGACGCGAGGTCGAGCTGACTCATCCGCCGGCGAGTACGCCACGTTCGCAGGAGCGGGCCGACGCCATGCTCAGGTGAGGCGTCGGCCGACTGCGCTGCGACGTGCCGACCCCGACCGTTGACGATGGAGGTCGCTGCGTGGCCGGACATGTCGGCAACCGTACCGAGCACCGTGGATGCGTTCGATGACCTGAGAGGTCATCGACTCCGAACACGGCTCGCCGCACGATGGCCCCATGACCAACACGACCATCCCTCGTACATCCGCCCGCCGCCCCACCAACCATGCACTCGAGCGCAGCGGCTGCGCACGCAAGCTACGGATCGTGTTGCGCCTGAACGCGACCAACTCCTTCGTGTTCGGTGCACTCCTCGCTGCGCTTCCCACCACGGTCGACGACCTCCTCGACACCGGCCACCCGGGGTGGATCCGCCTGGTCGGACTCGGCCTGCTCCCGTTCGGCGCACTGTGCGCCTGGCTGTCGACGGCGTCGCTCTCCATGGTGCGCCGGATCACACCGCAGATCGTGATCGGCGACGTCGGCTGGGTGGTGGCGAGCGTCGTGACGGTGCTGCTCGGTTGGTACTCGGACGGCGGCATCATCGCCGTGCTCGCCATGGCCGCCGTCGTCGATGTGTTCGCTCTCCTACAGTGGACCGAATGGCGACGGCTGCGAGCGATGCCCTGAGCGAAGTCCGCCGGATCTGCCTGGCGCTCCCCGAGACGAACGAACGGTTGAGCCACGGAGCGCCGACGTTCTTCATCCGTGACAAGACGACGTTCACGACGTTCCACGATGATCACCATGGCGACGGCCGCATGGGCATCTGGTGCCCGGCGCCTCCCGGCGTACAAGAACAGATGGTGGAGAACGAGCCGGAGCGGTTCTATCGGCCTCCATACGTCGGTGGACGCGGCTGGCTCGGCGTGAACCTCGGCATCGACGCCGACTGGGACGAGGTGGCCGGCATCATCGACGAGGCGTTCCGCCACGTGGCCCCGAAGACGGTGCTCACGCTCCTCGACCCCTGACACCTGTTGCGGGTGTCTGACACCACCTGTTGCGGGTGTCTGACACCTGGCCACCGGGCTGCGGGGGCGTACTGTCGCATCGTGCTGACAGCGTTACGCGATGCGTTCGCGGGTGAGGGTGTGCTGACCGAGCGGCAGGGCGCGGCGCTCGTTGCCGGATCGGGTGTGCTGTTCAGCCTCACCGCAATCGCGGTGGCCGCCGTCGAGAACGCGACCGACTTCCAGTTCCTGACCTACCGGGGCGGGTCGACCGCCCTCGCGATGATCCTCCTGATCGCCGCGAGACGCAACGCGCGTCCGGTCGACTTCGCCGGTCTCACCCCGACGGTCTGGCTGGCCGGCTTCGTGCTCGGGTGCACGTCGATGCTCTACATCCTCGCGCTCTCACGGACGTCCGCCGCCACGACGCTGTTCCTCCTCGCAGCCACGCCGATCTTCGCGGCGATCATCGGATGGGTGATCCTCCGCGAGCCCGTCGCCAGAACCACGACCATCGCCATCGCCATCACCGCCGTCGGCGTGGCGATCACGGTCGGAGCCGGGCTGGACGTGGGGTCCGCAACCGGGCTCGTGTTCGTGGGCTTGATCCCGGTGACGGTCGGGTTCTACAGCGTGCTGATGCGATCGGCCTCGGGTGTCGATCCGGTGATCCCGACCTTGATCGCCGGCTCGATGCTCGGCATCGCTTCGGCGTCGATCGCGCTCACACAGGGCGGGTTGTCGATCAGCGCGTGTGACGCGGCGTTGGCCTGTGTGTCGGGCGGTCTCGCGCTCGGCCTGGGGCTCCCGATGTTCAATCTCGGGCACCGATCGGTTGCCGCGGCGAAGGTGCCGCTGTTGCTGATGACCGAGGTCGTGCTCGCGCCGCTCTGGGTGTGGATCTGGCCGGGACAAGTGCCGAGTGGGGCGACGTTGGCTGGTGGCGCGGTGATCCTCGGCGCCGTGGTCTGGCTGATGCTCGTGTCGCGCGACGTCCCCGACGTCGCGCCGAGCAGCAGGCTCGGGGCGCTTCCCGCCGACGACCCCGCATAGGCGCGCCCAGGTCGTGGTGACACCCGTGTGAATTGTCACGCGCCGAGTGTGATGCGCATCACAGACGCCGGTGACGGACGCGCAGACACTTGACCGTGTCGGTTGCACGACATCGATGACACGACCACGGCAACCCGGCGGTGGTCTCACGAACAGGAGCAACACCATGTATCTCTTCAGCAGGAACGCCAAAGCCGCGCCCGGCAAGGTCTTCGAGGCGATGGCGGCAGCCGTCGAGATCGGCAAGAAGGCGAGCGCCGCGAGCGGACTCGACGTGCAGACGTGGCAACACCACTTCGGACAGCCGATCGGGTCGATCAGCTGGACGTGTCGAGTCGAGTCCCACGCCGAGTTCGCCGAGGGCAGCGCGAAGATGATCGCCGACTCGGGATATGTCGAGATGCAGCAGGCGATGAGCGACCTCGTCGTCGAGGGCGAGGGCGATGCCCTGTTGCAGTTGATCGCCGGCGTCCCGTCGGACACGCCCGCGAAGTTCTACACAACGACCCGGGCGACGATCAACCAGGGGAAACTGGGCGAGGCGATGCAGTGGGGTGCGGAGATCACCGACTACGTGCTCAACGGCGTCGGGCGGTCCGGCGGGTTCTTCTCGTCGTCGTACGGCGGATTCTCCGACGTGGCCTGGCTGATCGCACACGATTCGATCGAGCAGGTCGACGAAATGGCGGCGTGGCAGGCGAGCGATGCCGAGTACGTCAAGCGCGTCGACGCCGGCGGTCAGCTGTTCGTCACGGCATCGGGCCAGAACGGGCTCGTCGAGCGGCTCGACTGAGTCATGCTGCTGCCGCATCCCGGTGCGGCGTCCGCGACGGGCGGATGCGGCGGGGCGGCGGGGCGGCGGGCGGATGCGGCGGGCGGCTGCGGCGGGCGGATGCGGCGGGGCGGCGGGGCGGCACCCGCGGCGGGCGGGTGCGGCGGGGCGGCGGGGCGGCACCCGCGGCGGGCGGGTGCGGCGGGGCGGCGGGGCGGCACCCGCGGCGGGCGGGTGCGGCGGGGCGGCGGTGCGGCACCCGCGGCGGGCGGGTGCCGTCAGCCGGCGAAGTTGGCGGCGATCCGCTGCTGCAGGTACTCGGCGGCGGTGATCGGAGCGTGGGTTCCGCTCGGGCTCTCGATGACGGCATCGCGGTCGGCCTGGGCGAAGTAGGCGATCGAATAGCGGGGGCCCAGCCGGTCGCCGTCGAACTCGTCGGGACGCGGCATCCGAACCCGGTGCAAGGTCGACGGGAGTTGATCGTCACTCCAGCGCATCAGCATGTCGCCGATGTTGCAGGTCACCGTGCCGGCCACCGGTTCGACGTCGGTCCAGCCGAGCGGCTCGTCCGAACCGCGGCCGGCCGCCTCGGCGCCGGGGCACACCTGGAGCCCACGTTGGCCCTCGCGCTGGTGCAGCAGGGTGAGGCAGTCGAAGTCGGTGTGCGCACCGGCGCGCCACTCCCCCGGCGCGAGGTCGCCGGCGTCCATCGGGAGGTAGTGGAGGATGCGCAGGGTCGACTGGTACTCGGGTGACGTGGGGTCGTGGCGCTCGGTGAAGAAGCCGTCATCGAAGCCGAGCGTGCGGGCGAACGATCCGAGGATCCGCATCGCGAGCGTGTGGTTGGCGGCCTCGAACGACTCGAGGGTGCGCCGGAAGTCGGCGAGCTCGTCATCGGTCGGCCAGAGATCGTGCTGCTCCATCCGCGAGATGGTGACCTGGAACGTCTCCTTGTGGTCGTAGGTCCCCGTCGACGGTCGCTTCTGTGATTTGAACTCCCAGCCGGAGTTCGTGCCGGACGGCATCGACCGTCGCTCCTTCACGTCGGTCGGGAGGGCGAAGAACCGTTCGCTCACCGCGAAGGCGGCGTCGATGTCGGCGTGGGGGATCCCGTGGCCGGTCACCTGGAAGAACCCGGTGTCGGCGGCGGCGGCCCAGATCGCATCGTCGATGTCGGCCTGGGTCATCGTCGGGTCGGCGAGATCGATGATCCGGATCTCGCGGTCGACGTCGACACCGTCACCGCCGAACGTGCGCTCCTTGGCGAGCTCGGTCTCGACGGAACCGGCGGCGGGCTGGGTCATGGTGGTCTCCTCGTTGCTGCGAGGGGCAATGACCTGCGCCCCGTCCGGCACGCTGACTGCTTCTACCCGTTGTGATGGTTGACGATACTCGCCGTCTGTGTCGCGTGGATGAACGGTCACCTGTGGGTCGTGTGACCGATTGTGGCGATGTACGTCACAATCGGTCACACCCACCGCTGATGTCGGTGCCCGTGCCGGCGCTCAGGAACCGGGGATGCGCATCAGCAACAGCTGACCCTCTTCGCGCTTGATCGTGGTCCCCGGAATCGTCGTCGTGTCGGTGTCGACAGCAGGGAGGTCGTGGGCCTGCACGGTCAGCAACCAGGAGCCCGGGCCGAAGTAGGTCGAGGCGTCGACGATGCCGGAGGACTCGCCACCGGTGTCGACGACGTCGGCCACCGCACGCCAGTTGCCGTTGCTGAACTTGTGCTGCCAGACCTGGCCGAAATCGGCGTCCTCCTGCACCATCAGGCTCTTCGTGCTGGTTTCGAGGTTGTCAGGGGAGGTGAAGCCGACGAACTTCGAGTGCGTGGGGTCGGCGTCGCCGTCGGCGAGGACGGTGAAGCTGTCGACGGCCAACGGGTCGTTCCCATCCAACACGAACTTGAACACCCGTCCGTTGTCCGCCTGCCCCTGTCCCGACGGACGGTGGAGGCGGCCCGTTGCAGGGTTGGGCTGGACGCGGCTGGCGCCGGTGTCGGCGACGTAGACGATGGTCGAGTCGTTCTTGTCGACGGCGATGTCTTCGAGCCTGATGAACGTGAACACGTTGTTGGCGATCGACCAGTTCTCGAGTGCGTCCTGTGGGGCCTCACCCGTGGTCCCCTTCGCCACGTCCTCCGGCACGGGGATGAACTCGCCGCTCATCTCGTCGTCCAACCCGATGTCGAGGTAGTCGTTCGAGTCGTTGAACGGGTCGGTCGGATCGGGCAGCGCCGCACCGTTCTTGTGGGTGACCCGGAACGCGTAGAGCACGCCGTCGTCGGCGAACAGCGCGGCCTGGTCGTCGGCGCGGTACATGTACAGCTGCGACGTCGTGGCACTGAACGTGTCGTCGCCCGACCACAGCACGAGATCGTCGTAGCCGGGAACGGCCACGGTGTTCTCGTGGTTGTGTCGGCCCATGCCGGCGATCGCGGTGTAGTCGCCCGTTGCCGTGTCGAGAGCAACGGCGTAGCCGCCTTGACGCTGCGGTGCGATGGCCGGGTCCGCGCCATACGTCGTTGCGCCCGGTGCGACATCGACGACGTCGTTGGTCTCCTCGTTCGCGAAGAACACATGCGTGTCGAAGCCGTCGGCGGGGGTGGCAACCGCCGCGGAACAGAAGCGGAGGAATCCCTCACTGGCGTCGATCGCGATGTCGGAGCTGAGCACGCGGCCCGAACGTGTGTCGAGCGTCCACTGGGTCACCGACGCGTCGGTGAAGTCGCGTGAACCGAAGAACGGAACCGTCGTCTGTTCGTGGGCGACGTACAGGTCGACGGTGGCGGGACGCCGACCGTTTCGACCCTTGGACCCGGGGTGTCCGTCGGTGTCGGGGACCAGGCCGAGACCGTCGGGCAGTCCCTCGAACATCACGCCGTCGACCGTGTCGCCGACGCTGAGGAGCGGGGTGACCTTGCCGCCGCGCACGTTGACGGTGATGAGCGCCGGATCACTGGTGATGAATCCATTGCCGCGTGCCGCGGACGTCGTGGGCAGCATCGCAACCGTCAGTGCGCCGGCGGCGGCGATCAACCCCATTCGATGAATAGACATGTTTCCTCCTCTGGCTCGGAGGGATTGCTCGCTCCGAACGTTGCTTCGTCGTGGAGCAGAACTCCCCACGAGTGCGGGCCATCGACAGTACACCGATCCGCGGGACGCGAATTCCGAGCACTCGGGGCGTGCGCCGTCGACGGCCGACGCAGCGAACGACAGCGTCAACCGCGTCCGACGAACCCTTCGCCGACCACGATGGTCTCGGCGTCGCGGACGTAGCGCGGACCGAGGTGAGCTCGAACGACCTGGACGGCCTCCTCCGCGGCGGCGACGCCCGCACGTTGGAGCTCGTCGAGGTCGAAGAAGGTCGCTTCGATCGCGCGACCGAGCTCGAGGTGCGCGGCAATGATCGCGTCTCGGTCGGGGGGCGCGGGAAGGGGCTCCCACCGGCCGAGCGTCGCAGCACGCTCGCGGATGCGGTCGGCCTCGGCCCCCGTGGCGTCGCCGAGCGCCGAGGCGGTGTCGGCGAGTGTGCGGATCATGTCGTTGTGCTCGTCGACGAGCTGCTCGTCCATCACCGGCAGCATCTGGCGAACCCCCTGGATCAGCGACTGCATCATCTGTGCGGTGGCGTATGCCTTGGGGTTGTTCAACGCCGGGAAGATCTCGTCGTCGATCGCGATGAGGACGCCTTCGAGCAGCTGGTCGATGGTGGGTGATGAGTTCACGCGGGGACCCCCGGGTACTGGAGCAGTTGACACATTCCGGGAAGCGCCGGCGCGCTCGATTGAACGAGATAGAGGTGGAGGAGTTCCCGGTTCTCGCCGTCGACGCGGCGTTTGATCGCATCGTTGATGGGCACGGCGATGTTGGCCGTGCCGAAGAGGATGAAGTACCCGAGCTCCTGCTCGGTGATCTCGTAGCCGGTGAGCTTGTTGTAGTACGCGAGGAACCCGCCTTCGTCGGCGGGGTGGGACATGATCTGCGTGTTCGACAGCTCGTCCATCATCATCATCCACCCGAGGTCTTCTCGAGGGTCGCCGACTCGGGAGTTCTCCCAGTCGATGAGCGCGGAGACCTTCCCATCGGCGTAGAGGAAGTTGGCGGGGTTGAAGTCGCCGTGGATCAGTGAGAGCGGCAGCGGGCGGGGCTTGTTGCGGCGCAGCGTGAGGAACGCGTCGAGGAGGAGGCACAGCATCGGGTCGCGATTGATCTTCGTGTAGTTGTCGAGGTAGTACTCGAACGTCGTGTCCATGTAACGGTCCCAGCTGCTGGCGTCGATGCCGACCCCGCGTGGATCGTCGAGGTCGCCGCTGGGGTTGAGCGTGGCGATGTCGGTCTGGTGCAGCTCGACGAGTGATTCGCAGAGGTGGCGGACGACGTCGTCGACCTGGTGCGTGTCGGGGCCGTCGTGGAAGAGGTCGCTCGTGGTCGGGTTGCCGTGCGCTCGACGCAGGATCATCACCGCCTCACCGAAGAGGGCGCGGTCCATGTGGTGGCCGAGGCTCTCGGTGACGGGCACCTGCGTGTTGAGACGGATCGCCTCGATCAGATCGTGCTCGATCGCACGGCTCGTCTGGAGGATCGCGACCGACTCAGGCGGGTCCTTGCGGAGGATCAACGGATGCCGTTCCTGTACCCCGGACACGTGGATGACGGCATCGAAGCGGAACGTCTCCCGGGAGAAACCACCCGGAATCGGCCCGAACTCATGGATCTCCACGTGATCGGCGTCGGGATGCAACCGCGCCAACATCTCCGCGACCTGCTGTTCGAAATCCCCACCCATGTGACAACCGTAACACCAGGTCACGCGGGCGGCCGATGCCGGGGGCTCGGGCGCGACGCTCCTCACACGGCGAGCGTCAGTGGGATCACGGTCCGCACGATCGGCGGGCACTCGGGCCCGTCGCCGCACCCACCGGCGTCATAGGCGATCAGTTCGATCGGCCCGGCGGCTGCCTCGACGGTGACGGTGGCCTCGAACTCGGCCCAGTCGCCCCAGGCCCCGGCGAACGCCATCGTGCGAGCGATCTGCACGCCATTCGCCCAGACCTCGATCGGGAAGTCGGCTTCGAAGACGTCGCCCTCGCCGGTGACGGTGAACGGGCTCGACACGGTGTCACCGGGAGCGGGCGTGTCGACGATGACCCCGCCGGTCAGCGACCGGTCGACCGCCGATCGCGTCTGCGGGTCGGTGAGCACGAGGCCCTCGCCCCCGAGGAACTCGATCGGCGCGCCGTCCATCAGGAAGCGCACCTGGTCGATGTTGTCGAACTGCGTCGCGGTGAACACGACCTGGGCGACGCGGGCGGTCATCGAGAGCGACCCGCCGCCGCTCTCGAAGTCCGTGCTGAGGTCGACGGTCGCGACGCCGTCGCCGAGCGCCACATCGAGGAGTTCGGTGCCGGGTGGGACCTCGGACGTGAGCCCGGCTGCGAGTTCGTCAGCAGTCGGTCCCGCGAGCAGCTCGGCGAGTGCCTCCTGGAGCACGGCGGGCCCGGGGGCGTCACGGTGGGCGATCGCAAGGTGTTCGTCGCGCAGCAGGTAGAGCTTCACGTCGACGACGGCGGGTGCCGCCGTCGTCGATGTCGTGGTGGTGGTCGTGGTCGTGGTGGTGGTCGATGTCGTGGTCGTGGTTGCCGCGGGTTCGGTCACGTCGGGCGTCGTGGGGGGCGGTGGTGTCGGCTCGGTGGTGACGGCGGGCGCATCGGTGGTGACGGCCGGCGTCGGTTCGGTGTCGACCGTCGACGACGCACCGTCACTCGAGCCACAGGCGGTTGCAGCTGCGAGCAGCCCCACGATGGCGACGACTCGAAGGACACGCATGACGATCACCTCGTACGCTCGGTCGGTTCTCGGTTCGTCACCATCGTCTCGCCCCGACGCCGAGTTCGGCAGAGCCCAAGGTCACCGCCCGTCGGCGAACGCGGCGAGGGGGCACCCTCGCGGATGCCCCCTCGCCGGTTCACGGATCAGGTCGTGGTGTTCAGGTGATCAACTCGCGATGTAATCGCCCGCGCTCGAAGCCACCCCCGCCGAGGAACGTGCCCTGAGGGCCGTCGAAGGTGACCTCGTCGGGCGTGATGCCCTTCGGGGTCTTGCCGACGACGCCGTTGACCGCTTCGGTCGTGGCGGCGACGTTGTAGATCGCGTAGGCGATGGCGTCGATGTTGACTTCGATCGCCTCCTCGCTCACGTTGTCGACCGTGTCGCACGCGAGGTGGTAGCACTCGTCGTACTGGTCGCCGGCAGTCCCACCCCAGATCGCCTCCTGCTCGGGCGTCTTGACACCCTCGGCACCGGTGAACAGACCACTGGCCGGGATCCCGACGTTGATGAACGCCTGGTAGTCGGAACGACCCGAGAACTCGGTGTCCTCGTACGGGATGCCCTCGATGGAGTAGTACGCCTCGAACAGGTCCTCCAGTGCGTCCGAGCCCGGCGGGATCGGAGCGGACGCGGGGAACGTCGACTCGTCCGCGTCGTAGACGCCGTAGATGAAGTTCGGCGAGCCGACCATGTCGAAGTTGAGATACAGCGCGAGAGCGAAGTACTCCTCGTCCGTCAGGCCGAAGTCCGGGTTGAAGACGTATTCGTTCGACCCGATCAGGCCCGACTCCTCGGCGCCCCACCACGCGAAGCGCAGCGTGTTCTGCGGCACGTACTTGGTGTTGTTGGCGAGCTGCAGTGCGACGGTGAGGATCGTTGCCGACCCGGTGCCGTTGTCCTGCACGCCGGGGCCGGCCCCGACGGAGTCGAGGTGGGCGCCGAACATCGCGACGTTGTCGGGGTTGACGCCCGGCAGGTCGGCGATCACGTTCTCGGTCGTGTTGGTCACCGTTTCGGCGTCGACCGACATGCTGACCGTGTTCGGCGCGGCGGCGAGGACCAGCAGGCCGTCGTCGTACCCGGTGTCGAGCACGGGGATGGTCAACGTGCCGACCACGCCTTCGCCGAGCGTGCCGTTGATGATGCCGAACCGCCCCGCAGCGTTGCCCTGGTTGAAGATGATGACGCCTTCGGCGCCGGCGGCCTGAGCATTCACGGCCTTCAACCCGAATGCGCATGCGCCACGCTGGATCAGCGCGATGTCGTTCGAACCGAGGAAGTCGTTCGGGTCGAAATCGGCTGCCTCGCATCCCGACGTCGACGTGTTGCCCAGCCCCAGTTGGAGGTCGACCGGGACCACGTTGCCGTCGACGACCGTGCCCGATCCGGAGAACGACATCGACTGCGTCGAGATCGGCGTGCCGCCGATGTCGAGCGAGGTCGAGTTCTCGGTGTACAGGCTGAAGTCGAACACCTGGCGCTCGACGATGAAGCCGGCGTCCTCGAGCAGGCCGGCGACGTAGTCGGCCGACTGGTCGTAGCCCGGCGTGCCCGACGCTCGGGTGCCGCCGTTCGCGTCGGCGATGTCCTGCAGCGCGTCGAGGTGGACGAACACGTCCTCGGCATCGACGCAATCGAGCAACTTGTTGATCTGATTCATGTTGCGGTTGTTGCAGCCGCTGTTCGATGGTGCGGCGGCTGCTGCGCTGGGAAGCGCAGCAGCGACCAACATGGTGGCGGTCGCCGCTGCCAGGCGGCGGACTCGGTGGTGGCGTGACATGTGGTGTCCCTCACGTTGAGCCCGCTATGACCCCGGATGGTAGTTAACCGCCCGCCGAACGCGACCATAGTGCCTTCCGCGGAGGTGCAAATCACGTAGCGGGGTGATGGCGGCGCGCAGGGTGAGATGTCCACATGGATTCCAACCGAGCAGCGCGACCCGCGCCGAGGGGAAACAACGTCTCCGTCGTCGGGTGAGATCGTCGTCAGGTGAGATAATCGACGCCGCTGAGTTCGATGCTGACGCTCCACAGCTGATCGGCGAGGTCGTCGTCCTTGGCCCGCTTCGACATGCCGACCTTCTCGGGGTGGCCCTTGAGTTCGTTGAAGCCGTCGGGGCCGAAGTAGTCGCCGCCGTCGACATCAGGGTCGGTCGCTGCGCGCAGGGTCGGGAGTGCTCCCATCGCGGCGCTCTGGGTGGCGAGCTTGATGAACAGCGGGCGGACCAGATCGAGCGCACGCGTGACGAGGTCTCCGGCCGATTCGTTGCCGAGGTTGGTGTCGGACCCGCCGGGGTGGGCGGCGACCGACATGATCGGGAGGTCGGCATCGTCGCAGCGCTCGTCGAGTTCGCGCATGAACAGGAGGTTGGCCAGCTTGCTCTGGCCATAGGCCCGCCACGGGTTGTACGACGTGCCGGCATCGAGGTTGTCGATGTCGATCTTGCCGGTGCGGTGCGCCTGGCTGCTGATCGACACGACTCGGGCCGGCTCGTCATCGGTGCCGCTTGCTGCGAGCACATCGAGGAGGTGGCCGGTGAGCGCGAAATGGCCGAGGTGGTTGACCCCGAACTGCATCTCGACGCCCTGCTCGGTGAGCTTCTTGGGGATGGCCATCAGCCCGGCGTTGTTGACGAGCACATCGAGGCGGTCGTGCGCAGCGAGGAAGGTGTCGGCGGCAGCCCTGACCGAGTCGAGGTCGGCGAGGTCCATCTCGAGGATCTCGGTGCTGCCGGCTGCGCTGGCGGCCGTGCTGGTGGTTGTGCTGCTGGCTGTGCTGGTGGGTGGATCGCCGGCCTCGATCCGGGCGACGGCCTCCTCGGCCTTGGCGCGTGACCGGCAGGCGAGCACGACATGGGCGCCCTTGTCGACGAGCGCCTTGGCGGCCTCGTACCCGATGCCGGAGTTGGCCCCGGTGATCAGGATGACCTTGCCGGTCTGATCGGGGATGTCGTCGGTGGTCCAGTCGCTCATGATGCTTCCTTCGAGGTGGCGGGAGGACGCAGCTTCGCACGACACCCGGTCTCCCGGCACGCGGAGCGCGACGCCGCCGACGATCGGCGCGATCCGGGTGCGACCGCGTGCATCGGTGCGCGCCGCTGCCCGCCCGCGGCGGTACAGCACGCGGGCTCGGTTCGATGTCACCCTGCTGCAGCGCAAGCCAGGCGCGGCTCCCGCTTCGAGACCGCCAGCCGGCTCCGCCTCGCCAACCGGCAACCGGCAACCGCTGAGCGCAGCGTTCCTGACCGGCAGCCGGGCGCTACGGCCCGGACCGGCGGATCAGAGGTCAGAACAGCGCGTCCGCGACCTCCCGTGCTGGTTCGGCGTCGGCCGGACTCGCCGCCGGCGCAGGCCTACTCGCAGGCCCACACGTCGTCGTAGTCCGAGTCGCAGTCGGCCCGGTCGGCCCGGTCTCAGTCGGCCCGGTCGGCCCGGGGATCCGGTCGATGGTCGGCCCGACGTGGTGGACGTGCCCGTCGGGGCGGGTCCACGTTGCGATGCGACCCGGTGCGAGGGCAAGGGTCCACCCGCCCTCGTGAACGAGATGGTGGTGGTGCTCGCAGACCGGGACGAGATTGTCGATGTCGGTCGGGCCGGTGTGTCGCCACCACCAGCGAACGTGGTGGATGCGGCAGGCGTCGAAGCCGACGCCGCAGCCGGGATACGCACAGCCGCGGTGCATCGCCCGCAGTGCCCGACGTTGGGGCTCGGTCGCCGTCCGGACCGATCGTCCCTGATCGAGGACCTCGCCGGCGGTGCCGAGCAACGCCGGGATGATCTCGGCATCGCAGCACAGACGGCGGGCCGTCGAGATCGGCAGTGGCACGCCGTTCTCGGTTTCGCAGACACCGCCGTCGGCGACGCCGACGAGCCAGTCGTAGCTGATGAGCAACGTGGCCTGCGGAACCCGATCGACGCGCCGTCCGCGATCGGCGCCACCGTCACGGCGGCAACGACACGTCGCGGGCGTGCCGACCCCGCGATCGCCGTCGGTCTCGCCACCGCGCGTGCTCGGCGTCCGAATGCCCGCGACGGCGTTGACGAACGCCGTGACCTGCAGCTGCTGCCACGGTGTACCGCCGGTGGTGTCGGTGCCCCGGAGCCGGGCGAGTTCGGCGTTGAACGCCGCGCTCAGCTGACCATCGCGAATCGGATCGAGCTCCAGGTGGGTGTGGTGCATGCCGGTCTGGTGATCGACCCAACGGGTGAGCTGCGACGCAGCTCGTTGCGCGTCGAGTTCGTCGGCGTCGGATCCCGTGCGGGACGCCGCCAGCAGGTGCTTGGCCAGCTGGCGACACTCGCGCGTGAACGACTCCAGGCCGACCACCCGTGCCCGGGCCATCAGCTGGTCGCCGTGGCCGAGGAAGTCCCGGCGCACCTCCTCGGGGAGGCGAGCGGCAGCGGCGTTGACCGCGTCGAGATGCGCGGCGGTCACGTCACCGTGGGCGAGCGCGTGGCCGAGCGGTGGGGCCTCGTCGACCAGATCGCTGCGGTCGGCGACCGCCTTCGCCTCGCGTCCGGTTCGCCCGCTCGCCGCGGCGATCAACGACTCCGGGGCCTCGGCCCGCCCGGCGGTGCTCAGCTCACGCAGGCGCCGCGCCGTGGCCATCTCGACGGTGTCGAGCCACGATCTGAGCCGGCGGACATCGCCCAGCAATCGCTCGGTCTCGTCACGAGACAGCGCTGCCGGTTCGGCCGCACGCACCGCAGCAAATGCTGCTTCCGTGCTCTTGGCACTCATGGGATTGTCTCCGATCTTCGGTGTTCACAGATCGGGGGGAGTCGGTACGGATCACCATACCGAAGGGGTACTTCAGGGTTTCCGTGACGCCGACCGGCGAGCGACATGTCGCCGACCGTTCAGCGACGGTCCGTTCAATTCGCCGCCGGGAACCGCGTGCCCAGATGGTCAGCCAGCGTGGCCACGGTCGACCGCTCGAGCACCGGGGTGGCGCGGAGTGTCTTGATGAGCACCTGCGGCCAGCCGATCCAGATCCCGTCGATCAAGAAGGGCTTGGAGCGGAACCGCCAGTCGGCGCCGGTGAAACAGAGGCAGCCCTGGATCGGAACGCTCGCAATGCGGGTGGTGTCGAGCGCCCGCTCGACGGCCTTGACCCGCTCCGTCATGGCTTCGACGAGCTTCGTCTGGTTGCGATGAGCCACGAACAGCCGGAGCTCGGGCTCGTGCCGTTCGCCCACGTTGCGGCCCTCGACCTTGCCGGCGTAGTCCTTGGAATCGATCAGCCAGACGCCGGTCGAGGCGACGACGAGGTGCTCGATGTTGCCCTTGGACGTGGACACACGACGATCGTGGAGCACGATTGCGGCGTGGCCGACTTCACGGTCGAGGAAAGCGGCCAGGCCGCGTTCGCCGTCGACCACCTCGGGCCCCTCGGCCCAGGAGGTGGACGGCACCGGGTCGTCCGGGAGCTGGACGCCGATGTCGCCGAGGACCTGCTCACCGAAGATGACCCCCGGCTGACGTCGCAGCGTGGTGACGCGACGGTCGTGCTCCGGCTGCACCGCGACGCTGCCGGTCCCGTGGTCGATCGGAGCGGGGGGTGGGAAGGTGGTCCGGGCCGGGCGTGGAATGGCGAGCGCCGGGCGCGGGAGCGTGGTCGGGCCCGGGCGCGGGAGGACCATACCTGTCGGTCGACAAGCGGTACAGGTGACGGTCCGCTCGGTGCTGTCCCACCAGGCACACGTCTTCGGCGGGAGTGTCTGGGCACACGAGACGCAGGTGTCCGGTCGTTGGATGACCATCAACTTCCCTGCCATACACCATCCTTCGGCACGCTTCGGCCGGTACTGGATCTCCGTTGTGCGAATCTTGACGCGGTTCGCCGCGCCCCGTGTTGCTCCGCCTCACCACCCAGCGTGCACGTCGGGCGCTGACAGCGGTTGCCGACCGATGTCGGCCTCGCCTCCGACGTCCGGCAGTTCCGCGGCTGGGGCGTTCTCGCGGACCGACGGTCAGCCGAGGAGCCAGCGACCGACGTGGGCGCGGCGGGCGGCGTTGTCGGCCTGGACGATGCGGAGGTCGGCCATCCGGTCGAGCACCGAGGTGGCGAAGGCGTCGCCGATCTGGTCGGCGTCGAGCGGTTCGCCGGAGTCGCTCGCCGCGAGAACGGCCTTGGCGACGTGATCGAGATGACGACGCGACAGCGGGTCGCCCGTGGCGCGGGCGCGATCGCGGGCTGATCGGGTGAGCTGGTTGACCATCTTGGTCGACGGGGTGTCGGCACCGACTCGGCGCCACGCTTCGGCGAGCTGTTCGTAGATCCGGCGCCACTGCTCGGTCTCGACGAGCGGAAAGCCGCGGTCGATGCGGCGGAGTTGGCGAGCTTCGTCGGGGATCGTGGATGACTCGTTGGTGGGTTCGTCGTCGTCCGCGTCGTCTGCCGGCCGGCCGGCCGTATCACCTGCGGGCGGGTCATCGGGGACCTCCGCGTCGTCGGCGCTCGGTGCACCGCCGGGCGGGAGGAGATACGCCTGGCGGCCGCTGCTGATCTCGGCGTCGGGGATGGCGGCACGGAGGAAGCGTTTGAAGGTGCGGAAGCCGAACCAGTCGTCGCTGACCTCGGCGCCGAACTCGTGTTGGAGCGCCCAGGCGAGCGAGGAGAGTTCGAGCGGGCGTTCGAGGGCACGCCAACGTTCGAGGAGGAGGTCGGCAGCGTCGGCTGCGGGTCCGGCGGCGAGTTCGTCGGGAGCGGGTTCGTCGACCTGACCGGCGGTCTCGGCGACGATCGCCTCGTCGATGCGGTCGAGTTCGTTGCGCAGGTCTTCGGCGATGTCGTCGAGCGTGGCGAGCAGGTCGGCCATCCGGGTACTGAGCACTTCGACGAGCGGCGGCGACTCGCCGGCCTTGCTGTAGGTGTCTTCGTGGGTGAGTTCGCCCCAGCTGTCCTGCAGGAGGGTACGCACCTGGAGTTCGCACGTGACGGGCGCGCCGTCGTGCTGGACGGCGAGGTTGACGTGCCAGCCGCGGTAGCCCGACTGCTTGGGGCGCTCCACGTAGTCGCGTTCGGACGCCGGGTCGAGGCCGAGCGGTTGCCGTTTGCCCGGCTCGCGTGGGAGGTTCTCGAGAGCGACCTGCACCATCTCGATGTCGCGCAGGTTGGTGCAGGTGAGGCGCAGGCCGACGAGGTCGTCGATGACGGCCGGGATGTCATCGACGGTGGGGATCGCCTGGCGGTAGCGGGGCTGGTTGACCTTGCGCCAGGTACGCCGCTTCGACTTGACCCGCCCGGAGATGCTGCGGATGCGCGCGAGGTCACGCTCGGACAGTGCGTCGTCGAGCTCGCGCTGGAGGGCGTCCATCGCCCGATCGAGCGCCGGCTCGAGTGTGTCGGCCTCGTACGCGTCGTACCACGCGCCGAACTCGGCGTAGCCGAAGGTGTCGCCGTTCCTGTCCCCCATCGGGTCTGACCCTACGAGTCAACGGTCGGTCAGTTGGCGATATCGCGGTCACGATCCGTCGTTCGCCATCAGCGACGTGCGACCCGCTCCCTCGTCGGCGAACGGGGCGCCGTTTGCTCCACATGTCGGAATCTGGCACAGTGCGACGTGTCCAGGGTCACATCAGACTGTTTTGATCGCCGGGAGGCTCCTCATGAAATTCAGACCAGAGCAACCTTTGCACTCCTGGCGGCGTCCGGGCTGTTGTTCTCGACCGTCGCAACGGCGCACGATGTGCCGAACCCCGACGGTCACCTGAACCAAGACGTCAACTACGGATTCAACGTGATCGGGCGCGACACGCTCGGCGGCATCACCGACGGTCTGTACACCGACGTGTGGTCGCACGATGGCTACGCCTACGTCGGCACGTACCAGGAGCCCGACTGCACACGTGCGGGCGTGTTCATCGTCGACATCGACGCCGCCGTCGATCAATACGCGGACGGTGACATCTCGGGCGCCGTGGTCGCCGAGATCCCGTCGGCGCCGGGCACGCGTGCCAACGATGTCAAGGTGCACCAGATCACGTTCCAGAACAAGGTGCGCGACGTGCTGATCATGACCGAGGAGAAGTGCGGCAAGGCCACACCGAACGGTCAGCAGGGCAAGGGCGGCATCTCACTGTGGGACGTCTCCGACCCGAGCAACCCGCATGCGTTGAAGCAGCACTTCCTCGACACGGAGATCCACAACACCTACGCGTGGACGGCCGACAACGGGCGCAGCTACCTGATCGCTGTTGACGATCTGAACGTGAACGACGTGATCATCGTCGACATCACCAAGCCGCAGGCACCGAAGACGGTCGCCGTCACCGGCATCGGGGATTGGCTCGATGGCCTCTACCCGCAGATCGCCGACGACGAGCAGCTGTTCACCGGCAACTTCGCCGCACCGCTGCTGCACGACGTGTGGGTCGACAAGATCGACGGCCAGTGGCAAGCGGTGCTCTCCTACTGGGACGCCGGATTCGTCACGCTCGACGTCGACGATCCCAAGAACCCCGTCGTGATCGGTGACTCGACCTACCCGGATCCCGATCCGGTGTTCCAGACGAGCCCGGGTGAGGGCAATGGCCACGCCGCCGTCTTCGGTGGCGACCAGGGTCAGTACATCTGGGGCGGCGACGAGGACTTCGACGTCTACGACTCCGTGTTGACCGTCGACGGTGTGCAGTACGCCACCGCGGTGGCCGGCTTCGGACCGGATGCATCGACCATCGCCGGCACCATCGTGAACACGGGCGGCGAAGGCTGCACCGCCGGTGCGATCGCTCCGGCAACGGGCCCCGACCAGATCGCGTTGATCGATCGCGGTGGGTGCTTCTTCCAGGACAAGGCGGACAACGCCGAGGCCCAGGGGTACGCCGGCTACATCGTGGCGAACAACGTCGCCGACCCGATCTTCTCGATGGGTGCCCGCGACGGCGCTCCGGTCGGGATCCCGGGCGTGATGGTCAGCCAGGCCGACGGCGCGACGCTGAAGGCCAGCGGCGGCACGGTCGAAGGTCTCGACCAGATCTTCGACGGGTGGGGCTACTACCACGTGTTGAACAACCTCCAGGCCGGAACCACCACGTTGGCGCCGCCGAGCGTGCCGGGCGAGTCGCCGGTCGACCGCGAGGTCCTCGACATTCCGTACCTCGGCCACATGGGTTACTACGCACCGATCCAGGCGACCGATCCGGCGCTCGCAACGGGCGCCGGCGACCTCACGATGCACAACGTCGAAGGCGACCCATTGACCGCCGGTGACACGCCGACGTTCGACTCGGGCCCTCGTTCGTTCATCTCGTGGTACTCGGCAGGCATGCGTGCGGTCGAATACCGGCCGGGTCACTACCACACCGGCAACGGCGGCGTGGCGAGCTGGAACGTCCACGAGGTCGGCCAGTTCATCGCCGAGGACGGCTCCAACTTCTGGGGTGTCCACGTCGACGAGCGCGACGGTGAGCAGATCATCCTCGGTTCGGACCGCAACACCGGTCTGTGGATCTTCACCTTCGACTGCGAGTCACAGGTGCTCGACGCCGACGGTGCCGACACCGGCCTCTACTGCCGCAAGCCGTGATCCGTCTCGACACGGTCGGCTGATCGTGTCCAGATGACTCCGACGGCCGGGTCGGCGAGCACGTGCTCGTCGGCTCGGCCGTGTGCGTTGTGGGGCACCTACTTGTCGGGACGGGGTTCGCGCGGGAGGCCGAGGAGGTGCTCGCCGATGATGTTGCGCTGGATCTCGCTGGTGCCGCCGCCGATGGTGAGCGCTCGGCTGAAGAGGTACGACCAGTGCCACACGTCGAGCTCTTCGGCATCGGCGTTCTGGATGCCGATCATGCCGTTGGGGCCGGTGAGGTCCTTGACGAGCGACACGAGCTGCTGGTCGTTGACGTCGGCCTTCGCCTTGCGGATCGATGCGACGGGTCCGGGGTCACGTCCGTTGACCTGGGCGTCGACGATCTTGTCGCCCAGCCTGTCGATGATGAAGCTCTCCGTGAACGCGCGAGCCGCACGCTGACGCATCACCGGGTCGTTGCCGGCGCCGAGGCGGCGGATCTCGTCGAGGCACTCCGCGGCGGTGGGGCCCATCCCCCACAGCACGCCGCCTTCGCTGAGCGAGACGCGCTCGTTGCCCAGGGTGACGTTGGCGAGCTTCCAGCCGTCGCCCTCGGCGCCGATGCGGCAGTCGACGGGGATGCGGACGTTGTCGAAGAACACTTCGTTGAAGTGGTTGCCGCCGGTCATCTCGGTGATCGGTCGGATGTCGATGCCGGGCGTGGCCATGTCGAGCACGAAGTAGGAGATGCCGCGGTGCTTGGGTGCGTCGGGGTCGGTGCGGGCGAGGAGGATGCCCCACTGGGAATGGTTGGCCCAGGTGGACCAGATCTTCTGGCCGTTGACGACGTACTCGTCGCCGTCGAGCACGGCCTGCGTGCGGAGGGAGGCGAGGTCGCTGCCGGCGTCGGGTTCGGAGAAGAGCTGCGTCCACTCTGTCCGAGCCGTCGAGGATGCTGGGCAGCCAGCGCTGCTGCTGCTCGGGGGTGCCGCCGGCGACGATCGTGGGGCCGGCCCAGCCGATCGCGATCGCGTTGTCGGGCGGGGTGACGCCCGCGGCTGCGAGTTCTTCGGCGACCGCGAGTTGGAGTGCAGCGTCGGCGGCGAGCCCCCACGGCTCGGGCCAGTGCGGGGCGACGAGTCCGGCCTCGGCGAGTTGGCGGCCGGTCGGTTCGGGGTGCTCGTCGAGCCACGCCCGGATCTCGAGACGTCGCGCGTCGAGGTCCTCCTGCGCTGTCGTCCTCGTCATCGCACCGCTCGCTCCGCGCTCATCCTCCAACTGTGGCACGGCACTCCGCGTCCGGCGAAGCGGTCGCGAGCTCGCTCACCAACGGGCGACTCGAGTCACCGCGCGACATCACGTTCGACGTGTGAATCAGGCGGCTGGTGAGCACGGTGGAGCAGCGGACCGACGGTCGCGGCGTCTGCAGTACCGTCGCGTCATGAGCGACGACACGATTCTGCAGCCGATCGAAGGTTCTCATCACCAGAACTTCGCCGGTATGGACATCGACGTGATGACCGCCGGCGAGACGCGGATCAAGCGGCTCGTGTACGGCGTGGGCGGTCGATGGAGCGAGCACGTCAAGCCACTCGTCGGCACCGATCAGTGCATGCACGCGCACGTCGGATTCATCGCGCAGGGCCGCCTGGCCGGCGAATACCCCGATGGGTGCACGTTCGACTTCACGGCGCCGCAAGCCGTGTACATCGAGCCCGGCCACGACACGTGGGTGGTCGGCGACGAGCCGGTCGTGCTGATCCAGTTCGACTATGCGAACGACACGCTCGACCGCCTCGGCATCGACGGCGAACACCACCACTGACGCGCGCCGCATCGCACGCCGACTGACGGTTCGTGTTGGCGCTCGCCGACAACAGTGCCTGCTGTTCTACCTTTCTCGATGTTCAGGTAGAATAGTTCCATGGCGCTGAGCATCAAGAGTGACAAGGCGGATCGGTTGGCACGCGAGCTCGCTGCGACGACAGGTGAGTCGCTCACCGATGCCGTCACCATCGCGATCGAGGATCGCCTGGGCCGGGAACGCCGCGCCGCTCGTGACATTGCCGGCCGGCTGCGCGGCGTCAGAGACGACATGCGCAAGCTTCCGCTGCTCGACGAACGTGATGAGGGCGACATCCTCGGCTACGACGAGCACGGGCTGCCGTCGTGACGCTGGTCGTCGACAGCTCGGCGATCATCGCGTTGCTGCTCGACGAGCCGGAGGCCGCGGCGATCGAGTTCGCGCTCGCCGAATCGCAGCCGGTGGTGATCAGCGCTGCAACATTGGTCGAAGCGATGCTCGTTGCAGAGTCACGTCTCGGGCCCGAAGGTGGGCAAGGCGTCGACCGTGTCGTCCGCTACGCCGAGATGGACGTCGTCGAGTTCACCGAAGGCGCCGCACGCGAAGCCATCGACGGCTGGCGCCGTTTCGGCAAGGGCCGTCACCCGGCGGGGCTCAACCTGGGCGACTGCTACACCTATGGGCTGGCGCGCAGCCTCAACGCGGCACTGCTCTGTGTCGGCCACGATTTCGCACAGACCGACATCGAGATCCTCCCGCTCTGAGTCGCTCGGTCGGGCAAGGCCGAGGGCGGCGATGCAACTCGACAGTGCGCCACCCGAACGGTGGTCACGACCCGTCGCGAGAACGGCGGAGTCGAGCGCCGACGCAGCGGCCGAAGCGGCGTGGTCGTCAGCCGGCCTTCATCGGTGCGATGACCTGTTCGGCGAAGCGGAGGGCGGGCTCGACGTGGAGCGGGTGGCCGAAGTCCATGATGAAGTGTTCGACGCCGAGGCCGCGCAGGTGGGTGAGTCGTTCGACCCACTCCGCGGATGCGGCGTCGGAGTCGGGCAGGTCGCCGGCGACGGTGAGGCTGCACTCGACGTCGGCCGGGTCGCGTCCGGCGTCGCTCGCCGCGGAGTGGACGATGTCGCGCATCCGGAGCCAGGCGTCGTCGCTGCGGTGGAAGCCGTTCCAGATGTCGGCCTGGCGACCGACGATCGGGAGGCCGATCTGCTCGCCGGAGCTGCCGATGCAGATCGGTGGGACGACCTCGGGGCGCGGCGTGGCGGCCGCGTCGGCGATCTGGAAGTAGGTGCCGTCGAAGGTCGGGTGCTCCTCGGTCCACATCAGCCGGCAGATCTGGACGACCTCTTCGAGCTGGCGGAGGCGGGTGGCGGCGGACGGGAAGTCGTAGCCGTACGAGTCGTATTCGTCCTCGCGCCAGCCGCCGCCGATCCCGAGGACGAACCGGTTGCCGGACAGCACCTGGAGGGTGGACGCCATCTTCGCGGTGAGGGCCGGGTTGCGGTAGCCGTGGCCGAGCACGTGGTGGCACAGCATGATGTCGGGGAACCGGGCGGCGAGCCAGGTGAGGGTGACCCACGCTTCGAGGAAGCCCTCCTTCTTGTCGGCGTCGAAGCCGTAGAAGTGGTCGGCGATCCACAGCGAGTCGAAGTGCGGCAACGCGTCCGGGAAGATGTGCTCCTCCTGGTACATCACGATCGGCTGGAAGTCACTCCCCGCGTGTCCGGCAACCGGCGACAACCATCCGAATTTCGTCATGCCGACAGGTTGCCAGGTGCGGGCGGGGATCGACCATTCAGCCGGGGCGTGCACGACACTGGGCCGGTGCGTTGTCAGGGTGACGGTGGCGAACTCCAGTCGTGCTCCGCCCGACGCTCCACCCCCGCGGCGATGAACGCTGCGATGGCGCCCACGAGACAGAGCCCGGCAGCAACGAAGAAGCCGGCATCGGCGATGTCGGTCGCGCTGATCTGTCCGCGGGAGAACAGTGGCGAGAACGGGTCTCGAGTGAGCGCAGCCCCACACAGCAGGACCGCGACGGCGAGCACGACGACACCACACACTGCCTGGTGCCGCCAGCGGAAGACACGTGCCTGACTGGTCGTCAACGAGTTCATGAATCTCGACACGGCTCGGCCCACCAGGAACAACCCCACGACCACCACACCTCCGGTAAAGAGGCGAATTCGGGTCGTCCACGGATCGACGGCGCGGCGGGCCACCTCGTGCCCGAGCCAGAGGGTTCCGACCCCGACGACGAGCACGAGGAATTGCCTCCATCGTTCGGTCCGCGGCTCGAGTGCGGCGATCTGGAAGAACGCGTCCTCTCCGTCGGTGCCTGGTCCCGGATCGAACTCAGCGTTCATGTCGTCCTCCGGCTCACCACACCCAAGCCCCGGCATCAGACCTCGCTGACTGCTTGACCGCGCAATGACGTTACTGAACGTCCTAGCTCGGTCGCTTCGTGGGCACCAGGGGCCGAAGTCACCTCGTGTTGCTCGACCGTGTTCGACCGGAGATCGATCGGCTCGATCATGCGGCACGACGCGGCACGACGCCACGGTAAGGTCGAAGCAGACGAGCGGCCCCGGCGGGCCGACGCAATCGAGGGTGCGATGGAACGAATGAGTCCACTCGACGCCATGTTCCTCCACGTCGAGGACGGCGTCAGCCACATGCACATCGCGTCGTGCGCCATCATGGACGGGCCGCCACCCGCCTACGACGACTTCGTCGAGTTGGTGCGCAGCAAGTTGCCCCGGATCCCCCGCTACCGCCAACGCGTCCGCTTCGTACCGGGTGGGCTGGGCCGGCCGGTGTGGGCCGATGATCCGCACTTCCGTCTCGACTACCACGTCCGCCACACCGCCCTGCCGCCGCCCGGTTCGGCCGACGACCTCCGGCACCTCATGGGCCGGCTGATGTCACAGGAACTCGACCGCAACCGGCCGCTGTGGGAGACCTGGCTGGTCGAGGGGCTGGAGGACGACACGTGGGCGCTGGTGTCGAAGGTGCACCATTGCATGGTCGACGGAATCTCCGGGACCGACCTGATGGCGGTCGTGCTCGACACCGAGCCGGACGCCGAGCCGGTGCCGATCGTGGAGTGGACCCCGCAGCCCGAACCGACCGACGGCGAGCTGCTCGCACAGTCGCTGGTCGACACCGTGTCGACGCCCGCGGAGCTCGCTCGGTGGGTGCGGGCGATGGGCCGGCACCCGCGGCGTCTCGCCGTCGAGGCCGGCGAGCTCCTCGCCGGCGCCCGCTCGCTCGGCGACCGGCTCCGGCCGAACGTGGAGCTGTCGATCGAAGGCTCGATCGGGCCGCACCGCCGATGGGCGTGGGCCGGCACGACCCTCGACGAGATCAAGCAGGTGCGATCGGTGCTCGGCGGCACGGTCAACGACGTCGTGCTGACGGCCATCACCCGCGGGTTCCGAGACCTGCTGCTCGGTCGGGGCGAGGAGCTCGATGGCGTGGTCGTGCGGACGTTGGTGCCGGTGTCGCTGCGGTCGCGCGATGACCACTCGTTGAACAACCAGGTGTCGGCGATGATCGCCGAGTTGCCCGTCGGCATCGAGGACCCGGTTGCGCGGCTGCACTCCATCCGCGAACAGATGCAGGACCTCAAGGAGTCGCACCAGGCGGTGGCGGCCACCGCGTTGAACGGCCTGGCGGACTTCGCCCCGCCGGTCCTGCTCGGCCTGGGGCTGCGAACGGCGACGGCGATGTTGCGCCGGGCGCCGCAGCGATCGGTGAACACGGTGACGACCAATGTGCCTGGCCCGCAGCAGCCGCTCTACGCGTGCGGTCGGGAGATGCTCGAGTACTACCCGTTCGTGCCGGTGAGCCACGGGGTGCGCACCGGCGTGGCGATCCTGTCGTACAACCGCAAGGTGCGCTTCGGCGTCACGGGCGACTGGGACTCGATGCCCGACATCGACGTGCTCGCCGAGGGCATCGAAGCCGGCATGGCCGAACTGCTCGCCGTCGAGGTCGCGCCCTCCTGACGAATCGTCCACGGCCGGGCGCGGTCGGCGGCGACGTGTCGGTCAGGCCGCAGGGGTTCAGAACAGCAGCTCGAGCCGGACCGCGCCCCACGCAACGTGCCACAGGGCGTAGTAGGCGAGCCGGAAGCCGAGCATCCAGGCGAAACCGAATCGCCAGAACATCCAGACCTGGACCACCCCGAACACCGTGAGATGGACGGCACTGAAGATCGATGTCCCGATCGACGTGGCGTACGCCGCCTGGAGGACGGCCTCGATGAGGGCGACCGGGATCGCGATCCGCCAGAAGGTGACGTCGAGCCCGGTCGGTGCCCCGAGCACGGCGACGAGTGCGGCGATGGGGACGACGTGCAGTGCGCTCTCGACGAACACGGCGATCGCCGGGTAGAACCGCAACGCATCGGGCACGGCCACGTTCGTGTCCTCCGGGAAGCGGAGCAGGAGGTCTGCTCCGATCGCAACCGCTGCGAGCACGGGCACCGCCCAGGCGATGACCGACACCGCGTCCCTCGATGCGCCGGGGCCGAGCATCGCAAAGTCCGAGTTGCCCTGGAGATATGCCACGGCGATGCCACCGGCCAACGCGGCCAGCATCATGACCACGGTCGGGTTCACCGCGCCGAAGAAGCGTTCGAACACCGACCGATCGACCTGCTCCTGCCATGCCGTCAGGACCACCGCCCCGATGGAGCACATCAGGAAGAGGCTGATGCCGGCCCATTCGAGTCTCGGGGTCATGCCACCACGGTGCCCCGCGCCTGCAGCCCGTCACCAGGGGCGAAAGGCCGAGCCCCGGGTCGGGTCAGGACGTCTGCTCGTCGACCCAGGCGAGATACGCCGGCGATCCGTCGATCGCCACCCACGTGATCGACGGCAGGTCGTAGGAGTGCAACGAGGCGACCCGGTCGACCACCCCGTCGCACCGCTCGAGCCGGGTGATCGCCGTCAGGAGCACCTCGTCGTCGTGTTCCACGACGCCCTGCCACTCGTACACGCTCGCGATCGGAGCGACGTGCGCGCAGGCGACCAGTCGCTCGGCGACCAACGCATCGGCGATCGCAGCAGCCTCGTCCGACGAGCCGCACGTGATCCGGACCTCGCAGTACTCGAGCGTGGACACGTCGCCATCTTCGCACGCCGAGCCCGCACGCCGCACCGCGTTCGGTTCGTCGGGTCGTCAGCGAACGGCGACCGACAGACGGTGGAAGGCCGCCGCGAAGCCGTCGACGATCTGCTCGTGGTCGGGCACCAGATCGGCGTCGCAGGCGATTCCGACGAACACCTTGCCGTCGTAGCTGTAGATCGTGAACGACATCGACTGGTTGCCCGAGAGCGGGGCCCAGCCGACCATTCCCTCGACCCGACGTCCGGCCACGTAGACCGGGATCGGCGGGCCGGGGACGTTGGTGAGCACACCGACGGCCCGGTTCGCGAGCAGATCGACGCTCGCCCGATAGAGGACGTCGCTGAACCCCGAGATCAGTTCCTGGAGGCGGAAGGCCAGTCCCGCTTCGTGGCCGCTCTTGATCCGGCCCATCCGGTGCTTGACGATGTCGAGGACGGCGAGCGGGTCGGCTGTGCCGGTGGGCAGCTCGAGCTGGACGATCGCGAAGTTGTTGCCGAGCTCTTCGGGCAGGGTGACGTCGAGCGGCGCGAGGTTGACCGGGATCATCCAGTTCGCCGAGGCGCAACTGCTGTCGTGCGCGTCGAGGTACGTGTGGAGCGTGCCGGCCACGCAGGTGACGAGGACGTCGTTCACGGTGGCCCCGTGGGCATGGGCGACGTCCTTCACCGCCGCCAGTGGGAGCGGTTCCGACCAGGCCACCACCTTGCGCGTCCCGACGGGTCCAGTCCAGATCGTCGGGTCGTTGCGGGTGCCGAGCAGCAACTTCCGGGCGAAGTCGATGTCACCCGGGCTCGACGAGAGCAGGTCGACGATCGGACCCTCGCCCGGCAGGTGCGGGCGGAGCGCACGCTGCAATCGCGCCGCGGTCGCCTCGGCCGCTGCAATGGCCTCCTGGGCTGCGCCGTGGGCGGCGCCGACCGGGTTGGTGAGCGAGGCGGTGGCCCGCCCGATCGAACGGCCGGCTGCACCGGTGACGTCGCCGACCGTGTCCCCGACGGCTTCGAGCCCGGCCCGTGCGGTGCCGACCGGATCGGTGAGCGCGTGGCCGACCGTGTGCCCCAACTCGTTCGTCAGATCGACCAGCTCACTCGCGACCGCCCCGACCCCGTCGCGGACACGATCGGGGAACGACCGATCGGGCTCCGTCGGACGTGAACCGCTCGGTGCGGGTGGCGCCAGGATCGGCCCGCCGTCCGGGGCAGCGTCGAACAGGCTCATGGCCAGCTGGACCATCCGGATGCCGTCGGCGATCGCATGGTGGGTGCGCGTGAGGACGGCGCTGCCGCCCTTGAAGCCGTCGATGAAGAACATCGTCCACAGCGGGCGGTTCCGGTCGAGCGGTTCGGTCCGTTGCGTGGCCACGAACTCTTGGAGTTCGACGTCACCGCCCGGCGCCGGCAGGTCGACGCGCTCGAAGTGTGCGTCGAACGAGTCCGCGGTGCACTCCTCCCAGTGCCAGGTGCCATCGTCGTGCACGGCCCGACTGCGGAACACGCGGTATCGGTCCCACAGGCGCTCCTTGGCAGTCTCCGTGAAGCGGTCCCAGTCGATCGGTTCGGCGGTCCACATCAGGGCGTCGACGACCATCAGGTTGGAGGGTCGATCCATCTCCAACCACAGCGCATCCTGGACGCCCATCGGCTGTCGTTCGCTCATTCGGCCATCGTCCGCCCGTTCTGTTGTCCAAGAACAGGGGCGAAGGTCGCACGTCCGTGGGCGTCACTCGGTCAGTAACTCGTGATTGCCGCGTCCACTCGGCTCCGACCTGAGCGTCCCGAGCCGTCGAGGACCCAGTCGCGAGATGGGAGGGTCAGCTGTCGAGGTACGTGTCGCGGACCGTCGTCAGCAGCGTGCCGCCATGTGCGACATGACCGGATGCGTCGAGCACCTGCACCTCGAACCCCGGGTAGTGCTTGGCGAATCGATGGTCGCGCCACGCCTTGACATGGTTCGATCCCTTGAGCGCACGCTCATACGGGTACTGGGTCACGCCGCCTTTGTCGCCGCGCACGTCGCGTCGGTCCCGTCCGTGCAGGATCTGGACTCTGAATCCCTCGATCTTCTCGATCCGACGTTCGACCTGCTTCACCGTCGCCATGAACGAATCGTATGCGACTTCGGGAATGCGAGCGGACCTGTCATCTCAGCGCGCGAGACGTTCAGGGTGTGACGAACCGACACACCGGGCCGGGCGCTCGGCTCAGACGGCGGTCGAGTGTGGCGAGGGGGGCGTCGAGCGCCTCGGCGAGAGCAACGTAGAACGCGTCGTAGATGGTCAGATTCGAACGGAGCTCCCAGACGCGGTCGGCGAGCGGCTCGAACGGTGAGAGTTCGATCGGGAGCCGACGCAGGGCATCGAAGGCCAGGGCAGCCGAGTCCGGTCCGACGGTGTCGATCGACTCAGCCCTCCGCAACACCTGAGCCACCTCGACCGGCAGAAGGTCGGGGGCGACGATCGGGGCAGACCGAAGCTGCTCTTCCGCCCACTGCCCGTCCGGCCCACTGTCGATGAGTGCGGCAACGACGGTTGACGCGTCGACGACGATCGTCACCGCCGACCTTCGTCACGGAGCTCGATGATCTCCTCCGCGCTGAGTCGAGACCCGGTCGATTCCTTACGGCGCCGGATGTCGTCGAGCAGGTCCTGCATGTCGGGCTTCGACGCCAGATCGATGAGCGTCTGGCGCAGATACTCCTGCAGCGAACGCCCGCTGCGAGCGGCCCGCGCTGCCAGCTCGTTGCGAGTCTCCTCGGGCACTTCCCGGATGGTCATTGCCGGCATGCTTGCATTTTAGCAGCAACGCTTGCATCCTGCAGCGTGGGCGAGGATGAGCAGGCGGCCGCGCTCGTCGGGGTGGATCAACGGATAGCGGTTTCCGCGCTGATGCATGTCGGCCGACGTTCGCCCCGCGCGCTCCCACTCGCCGCTGAGGTAGTAGTCGACGAGCGAGCGCAACACCCAGGTCTGTGTGGCGTGGAGGTCGGTGGGGGCGACCTCGGTGAGCCGTGGCTGTTCGGACACGAAGCGGCCGACGACATCGCGGTCGTAGAGCGGTTCGTGTGTGCGTCGTCCGGGGGTCGGCCACGGCACCACGATCCGAGCGTGTCGGCCGAACACCGCGTCGAGCAGGTCGTCGGACGCCGTCACGGCAGCATGCTCAGGGCGTCCGCGTAGTGCTCGGCGCCGTGCCGTTCGAGCCACTCGGCACGGAGCCGGTCCGCCTCCGCGGACTCACCGAGGCCGTCGAGTGCCGCGGCCTTGACCATGCCCGGATCGAGGTCGGTCCCGCCGACTCCGGTGGCGAGGTCGCAGAGCGGTATCGCCTCGGCGAACCGACCCATGTGCAGGTAGGTGATCGCCAGGTTGAAGCGAGCCTCCGCCTCGTCGATCGGGTGATGTCGGCCGGCGTACAGCCGGAGGGCCTCGAGGTGCATCTGCTCGGCGAAGGCGTACAGGCCGTCGTGGCGGGCGACCACGCCGAGCGCGTCGAGGCTGTCGGCCTGCTCGGTGGGCAGGCCCAACCTGCGATATGTCTCCAGGGCTTCGACCCACCCCTCGCGAGCCGGCTCCCAGTCCTCGAGGTCGGCGAAGATCCGGGCCCGGTTGAACACGGCATGGGCGACCAACAGTTCGTCGGTGCCTTCGCGGCGCAGCTCGACGACTCGGTGCGCGAGCAGGAGCGCTTCCTGCGGCCGCCCGGCACCAAGCAGTGCGCTCGCCCAGTTGCCCCAGCAGGCGAGGAGCGAATCGGTGGCGCCCAGATCGTCGAACGTCGCAGCGGCGTCGGCATACATGTCCGCCGCCAACTCGTGTGCGCCGAGACCGTCGTGGACGATGGCCACGTTCATGTCGACGTGCGCGACACCGTCGCGATCGCCGATGCGCTCCATGTGGTCACGGCACGCGGCGTACAGCTCGAACGCCATGTCGCTCTGGCCGAGATCGCTGAACGCGTAGCCGAGTTGCAGCATCGCGTCGACGTTGCCGCCCGGGTTGTCCTCGTCGCCCAGTTCCAGAGCGATTCCGGCGGCGATCTGCGCAACCTTCGGCTCCTCCCAGATGACGGCGAGGCGTGCCGCTTCGAGGGAGCACCGACGGATGACCGTGTCGGAGCCGGTCCGCTCGATGGCGGTGGCGAGCGCCCCGAGGGCGGCGGGCCATGTCGATCCTTCGCCGAGCTCCTCGACGCGGCGCAGGAAGCGGCTCAGTCGAAGGCGTTCGCCGTCGAGTGGCCAGAGCGGGCCGAACAGTTCGAGTCCGGCGTCGTCGGACAGTGGCTCCCAGAAGTGGGTCATGGCATTCTCCTCATCGGTCCCGGCGTTGGCACCGTGCCCATGCGGGCCGGTTGCCTGACTCTCAGCGAGCCGGGTCTCTCAAGTCATCTGGATGGGTACGTCATTCACCATACAGAAGGGGTACTTCAGAGTTGCCGAAACCGTCGGCGGGGCTGAGGATGGAGCCCGGATCGATCAGGTCGAAGCGGGGAACCAAGAGCTGAGATGGTGAGCGAGTGTGGTGACCACCGCAGTGTCCAGGACGAGGCCCGTCTGGATGCTGTCGATGAGCGCCTTCGCCCACCCGATCCGCACATCGTCGATGACGAACGGCTTGGCGAACAGCGCCCACTCAGCGTCGGTGAAGCAGATGTATCGATGGATCGGTACTGCACCGAAACCGATCGAGTCGATCGCGAGCCTGACGGCGTCAGCCTGCCAACCCATTCCGGTGACGAGCTTCGTCCGATCACGGTTGCCGACGTACAGCCGGTTGTCGATGGTCTTCCAGTTCCCGACGTCCCGACACTCGACCTCGCCGGAGTAGTTCTTCGCGTCGACGATCCAGATCCCCGTCGGTGCGACGACGAGGTGATCGAGGTTGCCGCGGGTCTTGGGGACCTTGCGGTCGTGGAGGACGGTGGCGATGCCGTCCAAGTCACGATCGAGGCGTTTGGCAAGTCGGATCTCGCCGCTGGCCCCTTTCGCCCACGCGGTGGTCGACTGCGGCTCCTCCGCGAAGAACTTGGCGACCTTGCCGATGCGCCCCGTCCCCCATTTCTCCTCGATCTTCTTCTCGTGCTTGGCGGCTCGACGCTGATATTCCTTCTGCGCGGAGATTCCGCCGGTGCCACGGTCGATCGGGACAGGCGGCGGAAGCGGTACCGCCGGAGCGGAAGGCAGGACGGGGGCGGTCGACGCGGACGCCATCGCCGGTTCCGAGGTGCGAACTGACCCGGAGGTCTCGGCGGGCCGGCAGGTCGTGCAGGTGACCGTTCGGGCGGCGCTGTCCCACCACGCCTTGGTCGTGGCCGACAGCGAGGCGTCGCACGATGCACACGTGTCCGGACGCCGGAGTGCCATCAACTTCGTCGCCATGCAGGTAACTCGGCACCGAACGGTCAGCACTTGAGCGGCCGAACGGGCTTCGGGAGCCGTGCCGCGTTCTGAAGCCCAGTACCCGGTCAGTCGCCCTGAAGCCCGAGCTTGGACCACGGCTTGACAGCAGCGGGATTCCTCGAGACGCTGCTCCGGTGGACGACTCGGCCCTCGAACGAAACGAATCCGAGATGATCGTGCTCCGGGTGCGTCGACGTGATGCTGCACTGTTCGTCGACGGTCTCCAGAGCCTGGAGTACTGGGATTTCGCAACGGAGCTCGACCTGCCTCGGCGGAATGGCCAGGTGTTTCTCCCCGAGGACGACCAATCGTGGTGGGGCGAAGTAGCGGCCGGCAGCGACGAGGAGCACGCAATCGAACAGATTCGAGGTCTTCGCAGACTTGCTGCCTGGGTCGAGTCCCAGGTCTCGAACGGGTAGGCGTCGTTGACGAGCGCAAGTTTGATCAACCTCGATCCGCTTTAGTATCAGGTGGCCGTTTCGGCTCGCCGGTCACCTGAACACGGCGTTTCAGTCCTTGACGAAGTGACAACCCGCGCATCAAGCCAGCACGGATCACGTCGATTGGCCCACACTCAGTCCACAGCAGTTGCTGCTGACCTACATTGCGGTCCGTGGGCGAACTGCAACCCGGGCTGTACGAATCGCTCCTCACCGACGAACTTGCCGAGCAGCTCGGAGCGCTTGACCGCCTCATGCCCAAGAGACGTGAGCTCGACGCTGCCGAGGCCCCGGACCGGATCGCCTCGCACATCTCACGACGGATCGAACGTGCACTCCGCGATGTCAAGGACGCCGACCGGCTCGAAGTCGGCACTGCCGTCGCACGTGACCTCCTCACACGCCTGGCCGACCTCACGCAGCAGGCACCGCAGGACCTCCCGGTCGACCCGGCGACCGTCCTCCACGCCATCCTCGGCACCCGACCCGACGGCACGCCCGCGCCGATCCCCTCGCCGCTCATCCCGTTGCTCGACACCACGCTGCTCACCAACGCCAAAGGCGAGCCGAGCCTGTGGAACCAGCTGATCTCCGAGATCAGATCGTCGGACCGGATCGACGTCGTCATGGCGTTCATCCGACTCAGCGGCATCCGCCCACTCATCGACGCACTCACCGACCACTGCGCCGCCGGCAAGCCGCTGCGCATCCTCACCACCACCTACACCGGCTCCACCGAACGAGCCGCGCTCGACAAGCTCATCGCGCTCGGCGCCGACGTACGCATCTCCTACGACGTCTCCACCACCCGCCTCCACGCGAAGGCCTGGGTGTTCCACCGCCGCACCGGCTTCTCCACCGCGTACATCGGCTCGTCGAACCTCACAATGTCCGCACAGGTAACCGGCATCGAGTGGAACGTGCGGGCGTCGGCAGCACGCAATCCCGACGTGGTGTCGAAGTTCGATGCGGTGTTCGACAGCTACTGGTCCAACGGCGACTTCCTCGACTACGACCCGTCGCAGTTCGACGACCACGCCGACCAGCAAGGACGAGTCGACGGCGGCCCGCACGTCATCCTCAGCCCGATCGAGCTGCGACCGCACCCGTTCCAGGAACGACTGCTCGACCTGCTCACCGTCGCCCGGTCGAAGGGTCGCCACCGCAACCTGCTCGTCTCGGCCACAGGCACGGGCAAGACCGTGATGGCGGCCGTCGACTACGGGCGACTGCAACAGGTCATACCCCGGGCGCGTTTGCTGTTCATCGCACACCGGGAGGAGATCCTCGACCAGAGCATCGCCACCTTCCGGTACGCGCTGCGTGACGCCACCTTCGGCGAAAAGTGGGTCGGCGGTGCACGGCCGGAGCGTTACGAGCACGTGTTCGCGTCGATCCAGAGCCTGAACGCCGCCGACCTCGACCTGCTCGACCCCAACCACTTCGATGTCGTCGTCGTCGACGAGTTCCACCACGCCGCAGCAGCGTCGTATTCGAAGGTGCTCGATCACCTCCAGCCGGTGGAGTTGCTCGGACTGACCGCCACACCCGAACGCAGTGACGGCCTGCCGATCCTCCACTGGTTCGACGATCGCATCGCCGCCGAGCTGCGGCTGTGGGACGCGATCGACCAACAGCACCTCGCACCGTTCATGTACTTCGGCGTGCACGACGACACCGACCTCACCGATATCCCGTGGAAGCGCGGCCACGGCTACGACATCACCTCGCTGAGCAACCTGTACACGAGCAACGACGCATGGGCTCGGCTCGTCGTGAAGGAGGTCGACGACCATGTCGATGCGTCGACGATGCGCGGCCTGGGTTTCTGCGTGAGCGTCGCCCATGCCGAGTTCATGGCCGCTCACTTCGTGCGCAGCGGCATCCCGGCTGTCGCCGTGTCGGGCGAGACGCCACGCCAGGAGCGTCACGACGCGCTCGCTCGGCTCCGCAGCGGCGACGTGAGCATGGTGTTCTCGGTGGACCTTTTCAACGAAGGCGTCGACGTGCCCGACGTGGACACCGTGTTGATGCTTCGTCCCACAGAGAGCCCGACGCTCTTCCTCCAACAACTCGGACGCGGGCTGCGCAAGGCGAACAACAAGGCGTTCTGCACGGTCATCGACTTCGTCGGCACCCATCGCAGCGAGTTCCGCTTCGACCGCAAGTACCGGGCACTGCTCGGCGGCAGCCGACGGGACCTCGAACGCTCGATCGACCAGCGCTTCCCGTTCCTCCCGACCGGATGCCACATGCACCTGGACCAGGTCGCCGAAGGCATCGTGCTGCGCAGCCTGCGCGATGCGATACCAACGCGTTGGCCCGGCCAAGGTCGACGAACTCCGGTCGCTGCGCCGAGAGAAGCCCGACATCGACCTCGCCGCATTTCTCCACGAGTCCGGCCTCGAACTCGACGACGTGTACGACGGCAATCGCGGATGGTCCGATCTTCGCGAAGCCGCCGGCGCACCGGTGCTTCCGACTGGCCCGCACGAGGAGAAGCTCCGCCGAGCGGTGGGACGCCTCCTCCATGTCGACGATCAGCAGCGACTGTCGACGTTCACCCGGCTGCTTGGTGACCCGGTCGCTCCGCGAGTCGATCGGCTCGATGTGCGCACGCGCCGAACGCTGCACATGCTCGTCGCTCCGCTCGTCGACCAGATGGTCGGCAAGAACAAGGCGACTGGCCAAGGACACCGACCTGCAAGTCGCTACCGATGCCGTGTGGGAGCACCCACAAGTGCGAAGCGAGCTGCTCGAAGTTTTCGGGCTTCTCGCGGAGCAGGTCGACCACGTCCACCGACCGCTCGACACTTACCCCGACAGCCCGCTGCAGGTTCACGCTCGATACACGCGCCTCGAGATCCTGGCGTCACTCGGACTCGGGAGCGGAGGCGGCGAGCGAGCCAAGATCCCGGCGTGGCAGAGCGGCGTGTACGACGCTGCCGATGTCGACGCCGACCTGTTCGCGTTCACGCTGGACAAGAGCAGCGGCGGCTTCTCACCCACCACACGGTACCGGGACTACGCGATCAGCCGTGACCTCATTCACTGGGAGAGCCAGTCGATGACACGGGCCGACAGCGAGACGGGCCTCCGCTATCAGCACCACGAATCGATGGGCCGCACGATCCTGCTGTTTGCTCGTTTGCGAGCCGACGACCGGTCGTTCTGGTTCCTCGGACCCGCTACGTACGTCCGCCACGAAGGCGAACGACCGATGGCCATCACCTGGCAGCTCCACCACTCACTGCCCGGCGACCTGTATCAGGAGTTCGCCGCCGCCGTTGTGTAGTGCCGCGTCAGGAAACGTTGGGCGTTTTGACGAGTTCGCGCAGGGCTCGGTCGGGTGCGTTGCGGTTGCGCCAGATGATGTCGCGGCGGATCCTGCTGGCGACCAACTCTGTAGCACCCCCGTGCTTCAATGGACACTATGACCCGACAGGCGTTCGTCGAGTGTGTGGAGGAGATGTCCGAACGGGCTGACCCCACGCCCGCCGTCGACGCCGCCACCCGGGCCATGCGACGCCACCGCTCCGAACAACTCGACGAGGTCAACGCAGTCGTCAACGGCGGATCGTTCTACGCCAACGGGTTCCGCTCCCCGACCGACTGGCTGATGGTCACCACGCGGGAGGGTGTCGGATTCTGCAAGCTCACCCTCCACCTGGCCGACCGGATCCAACGCATGCCGATCGTCAAAGCCGCCTTCGCCGGCGGCGACCTCGCCGAATCATCGTTGCGACTGCTGGCGGGAGCCTGGGCCGAGTCGGTCGCCGACGTGTTCGAACGCGATGAACAGATGCTGTGCAGGTGGGCAACATCGATGCCCCACGCCGACTTCAAGATGGTGCTCGACACGTGGCGGATGCACGCCGACCCCGATCGTGAAGCCACGACCGCACAGGAGCAGTTCGATTCGCGTGCGGTGCACTTGTCGACGCTGATGGACGGCATCGGCGTCATCGACGGCACCCTCGATCCCGAAGGCCTCGCCCTGCTGAAAGAAGCCATCCGTCTGTACTCCCAGCCGGCCGAAGGCGAGACCCGCTCCGCAGCCCAACGCCGCGCAGACGCCTTGATCACGATCGCTCGGATGTCCATCGAGCACCACGTCACCGTGCCCGGCAAGAAGCGCCGCAAGCCCAAAGTCGTCGCCACCATCAGCTACGACGACCTCACCTCCAAATGGCACCAGGAGCAAGACGCCAAGTCCAGCACCGACGCCGCTGGCAGCAATCCACTGAACGATGCCGATGCAGATGCCGGTGCTCTGTCCCCGGCCGACGCCGACGCTGGTTCGGAGGCAGCCGAGCCGACGCCGCGCCCGCTCGGGGGAGCGCTCGACACCGACCTCGATCGAAGCGTCGTCTCAGCCGAGGCGGTTCGGCGCATGGCCTGCGACTGCAACATCCACCGCTACATCGCCAACCCACTCGGCACGGTCATGGACTACGGCCGCTCCACGCGTGTCGTCTCCGACTCGCTGTTCGACACCCTGCTCATCCGAGACCACGGATGCCGGTGGCCCGGCTGCGGCATCCCCGCCGGCGGCTGCGACGCCCACCACGCCACACACTGGCTCGACCACGGCGAAACCGAACCCGACAACCTCGTGCTCCTGTGCTGGTTCCACCACCACCTGCTCCACGAACAGCACTGGAGTATCGAGCCCCTCGGGGGCGGTCACTTCAACTTGAATGATCCGCATGGCGGCGCACAGCTGTTGCGCCCGCCACTGGTCGGCCTCGCCCTCCCGACCGAACCACGCTTGCCCCTTGGTGACCTTCGGGTGACCTGAGTGCCTCAGAGTGCCAGCGAAATCGTGTCGGCAAGCGACACCGACACGCCGGTTTGCGATACTTCGCCGGTGACGGGATACGACATCATCGGCGACGTGCACGGTTGTGCCGACAAGTTGATCACCTTGTTGAAGGAGCTCGGGTATGCCGAGCGTGATGGCGCCCACCGGCACGCTGACCAGCGTCAAGTCGTCTTCGTCGGCGACCTGATCGACCGAGGACCGTTCCAGCTCGAGTCGGTCGCGATTCCGCGAGCGATGGTCGAGCACGGCACTGCCCGGATGGTCATCGGCAATCACGAGTTCAACGCCGTTGCGTTCGCCACCCGAAACGCCGACGACACGGACTGGTGCCGGCCCCACACCCCCAAGAACCGTCACCAGCACCAGGCGTTCCTCGACGCGGTCGAGTTCGGATCGGCGACCCACCGCAGCATCCTCGGTTGGTTCATGTCACTCCCACTCTGGCTCGACCTCGGCGCCGTCCGAGTGGTTCACGCCTGCTGGCACGACGACTCGATCGACCACCTCCGCACACGAGTCGGTCCCCACGGCGGACTCACCGACGACCTCGTTCGCGACGGGACGACGAAGGGGACGGCCGCCTACGACGCGATCGAGATCGTGCTCAAGGGACCCGAGGTCGAGATGGACGGGTACACGTACACCGACAAGGACGGCCACCAGCGCAGCACGGGTCGCGTCGAGTGGTGGAACACCGGCGCCACGACGTTGCGTGACGCCGTTCGGATCGACCCGTCATGGACGCTCACCGACAGCCATGGCAACCCCGCCGAACAGCTTCCCGAGACACCGCTGATCGACATCGCAAGCTCGGTGCCGACCTATCCCGCCGACGCTCCACCAGTCCTGTTCGGTCACTACTGGTTCACCGACGACGACCCGAAGCCGAGCACACCGACCACGGCCTGCCTCGACTTCAGCGCCGTCAAGGGAGGGAACCTCGTTGCGTACCGGTGGGACGGCGAACCGACGTTGAAGCCGGACCACTTCGTCGCTGTCTGACCGACCACTCGCAGAAGATGATGCCGCTACCGGAGCAGGGTCCGGACCGCGGCTTCGAGCACGCGCGCGATGGTCGCCACCTCGTCGAGTGAGACGCATTCGTCGACGGCGTGGGCGTGGACGATGTCGCCCGGGCCGTACACCGCACACGCAGCGCCGGCCTCACGTCGCCACAGGGCCATGTCGCATCCGTAGGGCACACCGATCGTGCCGGGCCGGGACCCGGTCTCCGACTCGGCGGCGTCGCGCAGGGCCGCCACCAGCGGGTGGTCGACCTCGATCGACGACGAGCCGAACGCGGCACCGGTCCGCTCGATCCGCGGCGGGTGGGCGTCGAGCCACGGGTCGCCGGCGATCGCCTCGCGCAGCGTTCGTTCGAAGCGGGCTTCGGCCTCCTGGATCGACTCGTCGATCGTGACGCCGACCCGCAGCTCGGCGGTGATCTGCTCCATCACGTTCGACGCCCACACGCCACCGTGCACGACCCCGACCGTGGTCGGGTACGGCAGGCCGGTGGCCGTCATCGCCGGGTTGCGCTCAGCATCGTTCAGCTCGCGTTCGAGCCGTTCGACCGCCGCGTACACCGTCAGGAAGTGGTCGAGCGCCGACTCGCCGAGGAGCCGGGTCGCCGCGTGGGCAGAGCGTCCGTCGACCTCGATCGTGTAGGTCAGCGCACCACCGTGGGCGACCACGACCTGCGGACCGTCGGGACCCGACGTGGGCTCGGGCACGATCACGAAATCGCCGGTCCAGCCTCGCCGGATCGCCGCGAGCGTGCCGGTCCCGCCGTCCTCCTCCCCCGGCACAGCGACGAACCGGAGCTCGCCGGCGAAGTCACGATCACCGTTCGCCACCCGGGTGAACGCCTCGATCGCAGCGACGATGCCTCCCTTCATGTCGGCGCTGCCCCGCCCGTACAGCACGTCACCGTCGAGCTCGCCGGCGGGATCGCGGCTCCACTTCGCCCGGTCACCGATCGGCACGACGTCGGCGTGACCGGTGAGCACCACGACGGGTCCGGGTCGGTTGCCGGCGACGCGGGCCGCCACCACCGGCACCTCGTCACGCTCGACCTCACGACCCGGATACGCCGGATCGGCTTCGAGGTCCGCCATCGGCGTCACCCACCGGTCGACCTCGTCGGCCACGGGCTCCAACCACGACGCGATCAGATCGATCGCCGGGTGCTCGTGTCCCGTCTCCGACGGTGCGGCCACCAGCGCGAGCGCCCGTTGTGCGAGGTCGTTCATCAGATCGCGGCGAGTGCCTGGTCGAGGTCGGCGATCAGGTCGTCGGCCGACTCGATCCCCGCCGAGTACCGCACGAGCCCCTCGGGGATGCCGAGGGCGGCACGCTCCTCGGGCGTGCACTCGACGTGACTGGTCGTGGCCGGCGGCCCGACGGTCGTCTCGACCGCGCCCAGGTTCGCCGCACGGTGGGCGAGACGCAGATGGGGCAGGAACTTCTTCACCGCATCGAGATCTCCGTCGAGCGCGAAGCTCAGCATCCCTCCCCAACCCGACATCTGCCGCTTCGCGATCTCGTGTTGGGGGTGGCTCTCCAGGCCCGGATAGTTCACCGTCGTCACCCGCGGGTGCGCCTCGAGGAACCGGGCGACCGCCATCGCGTTGGCCGACTGGCGCTCGACGCGGAGATGGAGCGTCTTCATCCCCCGCAGGAGGAGATAGGCGGCCTCCGGATGGAGGGTGGCGCCGTTGATCTCCCGGTAGCGGAAGACCTCCTCGACCAGATCACCCCGCCCGACGACCGCACCGCCGAGCGCATCGGCATGACCCCCGAGGAACTTGGTGGCGCTGTGCACGACGAGGTCGGCGCCCAGCGCGAGCGGCTGTTGGAGGACCGGCGTGGCGAACGTGTTGTCGACCACGGTGATGGCCCCACGGTCACGGCCGGCGGCGAGGAGGCGCGGGAGGTCGATGATCTTCAACGTGGGGTTGGTGGGGGTCTCGAGGTAGAGCAGGTCGCAGCCCCGATCCATCGCCTGCTCGACCCCGTCGGCGTCGGTCGTCTCGACCAGCTCGACCTCGATCCCGACCCGCGGCAGGTACTTGGTGAACAGCATGCTCGTGCCGCCGTAGGTGTCCTTCACCGACACCACCCGCCGGCCCGGCTCGAGCAGGGCGTAGAGCATGTTCGAGATCGCGGCCATGCCGGTGGAGGCCGAGGTCGCCGCCTCTCCGCCTTCGAGCACCCGCAGCTTCTCCTCGAACACGGCCACGGTCGGATTGGTGTTGCGGCCGTAGATGTGGCCCGGCGCCGCACCGGTGGCGACGTCGAGCCACTCGTCGACGTTCTCGTAGCCGAAGCCGACGCTGTGCACGACCGGAACCTGGGTGGCCCGATCGAGCAGATAGCGCTCCTCGCCGGCCCACACCGCACGCGTCTCGATCGAGTCCGTGTCGTGCGTGGTCGGTTGCTCGTCGGGCTGCATCTCCATGGTCGTCACCGTACGACATCGGTGTCGATCCGAGCCGTCGAAGGATGACGAGCCGGCTCAGCCGCGCAGGGTCGTGACCAGTTCGGTGAAGTCGTGCACGAGCAGCTCCATGTCCGCGTCGGTGTGGGCGAACGAGACCAGCCATTGCTCGTCGAGTCCGGGTGGGGTGAGGACGTTGCGATTGAGGCCCCACAGCCAGGACAGCTCGGCCATCGCGAAGTCGGTGGCCTTGTAGTCGCGGTAGTTGCGCACCGGCGTCGGCGACCAGGTGACACAGCCCTTCACGCCGACCCCGACGGTGTGGGCAGGCAATTCGTACTCCGCGATGACGGCATCGATCGCGTCCAGCGCTCGGCCGTTGATCTCCTCGGCGGCCGCGAGCGCCTCCGGGTGTGCAGATCTCGTCGACCGCGGCGGCGGCGGCCATCACCAGCGGATTGCCGTTGTAGGTGCCGAAGTGGGCCATCCGCCCGTCGACCACGACCTCCATCACCTCGCGCTTGCCGCCGAACGCAGCCAGCGGCAGGCCGCCGCCGATGCTCTTGGCGAGCGTGATCAGGTCCGGCTGGACACCGAGCCGCTGCGCGGCGCCCGCGTAACCGGCGGTGAGACCGGTCTTCACCTCGTCGAAGATCAGCACCACGCCGTATTGGTCACACAGGGCGCGGACGCCGGCCAGGTAGCCCTCGTCGGGGAGCACGATCGCGAGGTTCTCGATCACCGGCTCGACCACCATCGCGGCGACATCGCGACCGTGCTCGGCCAGGATTCGCTCGAGCATGGGCAGGTCGTTGTACGCCACGACGTGCACCGTGCCCGCCTCCACGTCGAAGGGGACGTCGCCCACCGGAGCGTCGGCGGGGCCGATGTCGGCCAGCGCGGGCTTCACCGACACCTGCAGCGGGTCGTACCCGCCGTGATAGCCGCCCTCGATCTTCACGATCGCCTTGCGCTCGGTGTACGCCCGGGCGGCGCGGATGGCGTACATCAACGACTCGGTGCCCGAGTTCGTGAAGCGCAACATGTCCAACCCGAAGCGTGCGCAGAAGCGTTCGCTCATGTCGGTCGCCTGCGGGCTCGGTGTGACGAACAGCGTGCCGACCTCCTCCAACGCCCGGCTGACGTGCTCGACGACCACCGGGTTGAGGTGGCCGACCAGCATCGCGCCGAAGCCCATCGACAGATCGAGCAGGCGCCGACCGTCGACATCGGTGAGCCAGGCGCCCTTGGCGGACTGGATCGAGATCGGGTACGGGTCCCAGTACTGGAACGACGAGGTGACCCCGAGTGGCAGGGTCCGACGGGCGCGCACGTTGTGCTCACCCGAACCCGCAGTGGACTGCGTGAACCGCTCCCACTCCGCCGCCGCCAGTGTCGCCGCCCGGTCGTGATCGACGGGGCGGAAGCTCGTCGGCAGGTGCCGGCGCGTCGCCGGGTCGTGCGGCGCCCAGATCGGGGCGTTGGTGTGGGTCGCTGTCATCTGCTGCCTCCAGGGGAGCGATGTGGTTCTGAGTCCGTTGGAAGTGAACTCGTTCGCACCGGAGTTCGCTACGTCCGTCCCCAGCATTGCCGCTCGCACAACTCTGAAGTACCCCTGTGCTTCAATGGACACTATGACCCGACAGGCGTTCGCCGAGTGTGCGGAGGAGATGTCCGAACACGCTGACCCGACGCCCGCCGTCGACGCCGCCACCCGGGCCATGCGACGCCACCGCTCCGAGCAACTCGACGAGGTCAACGCCGTGGTCAACGGCGGATCGTTCTACGCCAACGGGTTCCGCTCGCCGACCGACTGGCTGATGGTCACCACGCGGGAGGGTGTCGGATTCTGCAAGCTCACCCTCCACCTGGCCGACCGGATCCAACGCATGCCGATCGTCAAAGCCGCCTTCGCCGGCGGCGACCTCGCCGAATCATCGCTGCGACTGCTGGCGGGAGCCTGGGCCGAGTCGGTCGCCGAGGTGTTCGCACGCGATGAACAGATGCTGTGCAGTTGGGCGACATCGATGCCCCACGCCGACTTCAAGATGGTGCTCGACACGTGGCGGATGCACGCCGACCCCGATCGTGAAGCCACGACCGCACAGGAGCAGTTCGACTCGCGTGCCGTGCACCTGTCGACGCTGATGGACGGCATCGGCGTCATCGACGGCACCCTCGACCCCGAGGGCCTCGCCCTGCTGAGAGAAGCCATCCGTCTGTACTCCCAGCCGGCCGAAGGCGAGACCCGCTCCGCAGCCCAACGCCGCGCAGACGCCTTGATCACCATTGCTCGGATGGCCATCGAGCAGCCACGTCGCCGTGCCCCGGCAAGAAGCGCCGCAAGCCCAAGGTCGTCGCCACCACCAGCTACGACGACCTCGCCTCCACGTGGCACGCCGAACAGGGCCCGACCGACGCCGAAAACACCCGACCGGACGAAGCGACTCCACGACCGCACGGCGGAGCACTCGACACCGACACGGATCGCACGATCGTCTCAGCCGAAGCGGTCCGTCGAATGGCCTGCGACTGCAACATCCACCGCTACATCACCAACCCACTCGGCACCGTCGTCGACTACGGCCGAGCGCAACGAGTCGTCTCCGACTCGCTGTTCGACACCCTGCTCATCCGAGATCACGGATGCCGTTGGCCCGGCTGCGGCATCCCCGCCGGCGGCTGCGACGCCCACCACGCAACCCACTGGCTCGACGGCGGCCACACCGAACCCGACAACCTCGTGCTCCTGTGCTGGTTCCACCACCACCTGCTCCACGAGCAGCACTGGAGTATCGAGCCCCTCGGGGGCGGACACTTCAACTTGAATGATCCGCATGGCGGCGCACAGCTGTTGCGCCCGCCACTGGTCGGCCTCGCCCTCCCGACCGACCCGCCGACACAGCCCGAATTGCCCGACCTGCGGTGACCCCCGCGCGGTCCCGGCGTCAGGCCAGTCGCTCGAACCGGCTCACCCGGTGGATGCCGTGATCTGACTCTTCGTGATACGCCCGCACGAGGGTGACCGGATGCGGGAACCGTGCGTCGAACTCCGCCTGCAGACGCTCCATGTTCTCCTCGGTGCCGACGCGACGCCACGAGGCCATCGACTCCCAGACGAACACCAGCGAGATCCGGCCGGGGTTGGCGTCGTCGAGCCACACCTCCTTCGAGAGAAAGGGGATGGTGTCGAATCCGTGCATCAACGCCTCACCGAGCGTCCACACGTCATGATCGACCCGGATGAACTCCTCGACGTGTTCCGGTGCGACGTCGAACACCAGCACCTCGACGGGAAGTCGCTCGTCGGACTCGTATCGGAACCGCTCGGTCATCGACCGGACCGTATCGCTGGTCACGGCGGTGGGCCAGACCGCACACCCGACCCGCTGAACCCGGCACGGCTACGCTCGAACCCGTGGCAGCCGGCGTGTACCTCACCGCGATGGGGCCGGCGAGCGGCAAGTCGATCGTGGCGCTCGGGCTGGTCGAGCTGCTGTCGCGGCGGGTGTCGCGCGTGGGCTTCTACCGTCCGATCGTCCAGGCGCTCCCCGACAACGACCTCGAGCTGATCCGCGCGCAGTACCGGGTGCCCGACGAGCGCATCGGCTACGCCTTCACCGCGGCGCAACGCACCGACGTGGGCCCGGCGAACCGTGCCGGCATGGAACGGATCGTCGAGCGGTTCAAGCAGATCGAATCGGCCAGCGACTTCGTCGTGGTCGAGGGGACCGACTTCACCGGGGCGTCGTCGCCGATCGAGTTGGAGGTCAACGCCCGAATCGCCGAGCACCTCGGGTTGCCGATCGTGGCGGTCGTCGACGGGCATCGCTGCAGCGCCGCCGAAATCGTCGAGCGGATCGTGATCGGTGGCGACTCGTTCGGCGAAGACGCCATCGCGGCGATCATCGTCAACCGGGTCGAACCGACGACGCTCGAACCGCTCGACGACGCACTGGCCCGCATCGATCTCCCCGACCCCGTCTGGGTGATCGCCGAGGAACCGACGCTGCGCCAGCCGTCGCTCGACCAGCTGCGCAGGGCGCTCGGCGCCGAGCTCGTCGCCGGCGAACCCGACGACCTCACCCGACCGGTGGGCGCCATCAAGGTCGCCGCCATGTCCGTGCCGAACATGCTCGACCACGTGCAGGACGACACCGTCTTCATCACCCCCGGCGACCGGGCCGACGTGATCATCGCCGCCGCGATGACGCGGTCGTCGTCGGCCTACCCCGGCGTCACCGGCGTGATCGTCAGTGGTGGCCTGCGACCCGACCCGAGGGTCGTTGCGCTGATCGACGCGATGTCCGGCGGCCCGACGATCCCGCTGCTGGCCGTCGACACCGACACCTACGACACCGCGATCGCCGCCAACGCCGTCGAGGGGGCGATCACCGCCGGCGACCAACGCAAGATCGACATCGCCCTCGGCCGCATCGAAGCGCACGTCGACCTCCACGCGCTCGAACGCCGCATCGAGATCGGGCGCTCCGACGTGATGACGCCCGTCATGTTCCAGTACGAGCTCATCGAACGCGCTCGGGCCGCCCGTGCCCACATCGTCCTGCCCGAAGGCGGCGACGATCGGATCCTGCGCGCCGCCGACCGGATCAGGCGGCGCCAGGTGTGCGATCTCACGCTGCTCGGCAACAGCGACGCCGTCCACGAGCGGGCCACCGAACTCGGACTCCTCCTCGACGACGTGCCCGTGATCGACCCGCTCGACCACGAATGGCAGGACCGATTCGCGCAGCGGTACTTCGAGCTGCGCGGCCACAAGGGCATCACGCTCAAACTCGCCCACGACATCATGACCGACGTCAGCTACTTCGGCACGATGATGGTGCACGAGGGCCTCGTCGACGCCATGGTGTCCGGCGCCGCGCACACCACCGCCCACACGATCCGCCCCTCCCTCGAGTTCATCAAGACCAAGCCCGGCACGTCGATCGTGTCGAGCGTGTTCCTGATGTTGCTGTCCGACCGGGTGCTCGTCTACGGCGACTGTGCCGTCAACACCGACCCCGACGCCGAACAGCTCGCCGACATCGCGATCTCGTCCGCCGACACCGCTGCCATGTTCGGCATCGAACCCCGGATCGCGATGCTGAGTTACTCGACGGGCGCCTCGGGCACCGGCGCCGATGTCGACAAGGTACGCACGGCGACCGAGCGGGTGCACGAGCTGCGGCCCGACCTGAAGGTGGACGGGCCGATCCAGTACGACGCCGCCGTCGACCTCGACGTCGCCCGCAGCAAACTGCCCGACAGCACCGTCGCCGGCTCCGCCACCGTCTTCATCTTCCCCGACCTCAACACCGGCAACAACACCTACAAGGCGGTGCAGCGCTCGGCCGGTGCCGTCGCTGTCGGCCCGGTGCTGCAGGGTCTCAACATGCCCGTCAACGACCTGTCGCGCGGTGCCACCGTCACCGACATCGTCAACACGATCGCGATCACCGCCATCCAGGTCGGCGCCGACCGCGCCGACCGGGGCTGAACACCACGATGCTGGTGCTCGTGCTCAACGCCGGCAGCTCGTCGGTCAAGTACCAACTCGTCGACTCCGACACCGGCGAACGCCTGGCGGGTGGCATCGTCGAAGAGGTCGTCGACCACGCAGCGGCCCTCCGCGACGTGGTCGCGGCGGTGGAACGACTCGGCCGACCGATCGAAGCGATCGGGCATCGGGTGGTGCACGGCGGCGCCGTGTTCTCCGAGCCGGCGCGCATCGACGACGACGTGGTCGAGGTGATCCGCGAACTCGCCCCGCTCGCCCCGCTGCACAACCCGGCGAACCTCGCGGGCATCGAAGCCGCGCGGGCGACCTGGCCGACGCTCACCCAGGTCGCGGTGTTCGACACGGCGTTCCACCGCACGTTGCCGCCGGCGGCCTACCGGTACGCGGTGCCGGCGTCGTGGTACGAACAGCACGGTGTGCGCCGCTACGGCTTCCACGGAACCTCACACGACTACGTGTCGACGCGTGCCGCCGCCGTGCTCGGGCGCCCGCGGGACGAACTCGATCTGATCGTCGCCCACCTCGGCAACGGCGCCTCGATCACCGCGGTCGAGCACGGCCGCAGCGTCGAGACGTCGATGGGGATGTCGCCACTCGAAGGCCTCGTGATGGGCACGCGTTCGGGCGACATCGACCCCGCCGTGATCGGCCACGTCGCCGCCGCCAGCGGCCGGTCCGAAGCCGACGTGCTCGCCGAACTCAACCGATCGAGCGGCCTGCTCGGGCTGTGCGGCGACTCGGACATGCGCGAGATCACGGCCCGCATCGCCGCCGGCCCCTCCGCCGACGCAGCTGCCGCCGACCTGGCGCTCGACGTGTTCTGCCACCGGATCCGCAAGTACGTCGGCGCCTACGTCGCCGTGCTCGGAGGCTGTGATGCGCTCGTGTTCACCGCCGGCATCGGCGAACACAGCGCGCTCGTGCGCACCCGGGTGTGCGCCGGGCTCGGCGTGTTCGGCATGGTGCTCGACGACGACCGCAACGAACGCTCCGAGCTGGTGATCTCGCGCGACGACGCATCGACCACCGTGCTCGTCGTCCCCACCGACGAAGAACACGCGATCGCCGAGCAGACGGCGCGCGTCGTGGCGGGGCGGACGGTGAGATGATGGTGGTGCGATGCCTGTCCACCGCAGCGGCAAGAAGAACGTGATCGTCGTCGCGCTCGGCATCCTGCTCGTCGGGCTCGTGGTCGTCGTCGTCCGCAACGTGTGGCTCACGGATTCGAGCACCGTGGTCCCGGTCGAGGAGGCGGTCGATCGGTTCCGGGACGAGACGACCGAGCCCAGCGAGGTCCCGACCGAGGAGTCGACACCCGACACGTCGACACCAGCCACACCACCACCCGAGACATCGACACCCGAGACACCGCCGATCAGCCTGCCCGCAGCCGGCGTGTACCCGTACCGCACGACCGGGGGCGAATCGATCGACGCGATGGGCGGCGTGACACGCGAGTATCCCGCCGAGAGCGCCATCACGGTCACCCCGCGAGGGTGTGGCGTCCACCTGAGCTGGGACCCGCTGGAAGAGCGCCGCGACGAGTGGGAGCTCTGCGCGCCCGGCCCCGCTGTCGAGCTCCAGCCCGGAGGCGCCCAGTTCCACGAGTTCTTCGGTCAGTCCCAGCTCGACGAGATCAGCTGCGACGGGGTCGTTGCGGTGACCATGACCGAATCGTCGGTGGAAACGGCGGCGACTCGGACCTGCACGCTGGCCGACGAGCCGTGGATTCAGGTGTGGGAGATCCTCGGACGCAGCACCCTCCAGGTCGACGGCCGCGACGTGGCCGTGACCCATGCGCGGATGACGGTCGAGGACGACGACGAGTACTGGGAGCACACGACCGCGGACTGGTATCTCGCCGACTCGGGACTCCCCGTGTCCGTCAGCGTCGAGACGTCGTCGCGTTCGTCGTCGATGGTGGGTGCGGTCGTGTACCGCGAGGCCTACGAGCTCCAGCTGGAGTCGATGTCGCCGCTGACGTGACCGGGCCGTGCACGACCTGCACGCTCGCCGAGCATCTCCGTCCTCAAGATGTTCGCGTTGACGTCCGATGGAGATGGGCAACACACATCACAGGACAGCAACTCGCTGATCTGTCCATCGCAAGGAGATCAGATGAGCCATGTTCGATCACGTTGGGCGGCCGTCGGAGCCGCCGTCGCCATCACACTGGGAGCGGGCGGCTTGTCAACCGCTCGAGCGGCGACCCCATCCGAGTCGGTATACGTACCCGTCATCGAGACGCGGGTGCTCGACACGCGGCCAGCCGCCAACATCGGGCTGAACGGTCCGTTGGTGAGCGAAACGCCCCGAAAGCTGACACTGACCGGCATCATCGCCACCGGCACGGGCGACCAACAGGTCATTCCCGCCGGTGCGACCGCTGCGGTCTACAACGTGACCGTCGTCGAACCGACCGCAGCCGGCTACGTCGCGATGCGGTCCGGTGACGCAACCGGGACACCATCGACGTCGTCGATCAACTTCGATCCCGGCGTCAGGATCGCGAACGGTGGCACTGTCACCTTGCCGACGACCGGAACCGGCGCCGGTGCGATCGACATCTTCTACCACGGCGCCACACCGGGTGCGACGACCGACATCGTGATCGACATCACCGGCTACTACGTCCCCGGATCGGGTGCAGCAGGCCCCAAGGGCGACCAAGGAATCCAAGGCGAGACAGGCCCCAAGGGCGACCGAGGAATCCAAGGCGAGCAAGGAATCCAAGGCGAGACAGGTGTCGGAGACCTGGGCTGCAGCACCGATCAAACCATCAGCTGGGACGACGCTGAAGGGTCGTGGATGTGCGCCAACCCGGTCGCCAACACCGACACCTTGGCCTCGCTCGACTGCACCACCAATCAGACGATCGGCTGGAACGGCGAAGCGTGGGAGTGCCGCAGCGCCCCGATCACCGCCAGCCTCACGAGGAACCCGTTCACACCGCCCGGCTTCGGCATCAGCGAGATATTCACCGCCTACAGCCCGAACGTCGACACCAGCTACGGCATCTGCGACGGCATCCTCTGCCAGATTCATCTCGTCGACGTCGTCGATCACACGAGCTGCCAGGTCAACGTGTCCGACCCCGGCGTCGACTTCTTCCTCCTCCCCGACCACATCGATCTCTGGGAAGTCGAGTTCGTCGATCCGAGTCAGACGCTGTACGTCAACATCTCCTGCTCACCCAGCGGGGCCCCGGTACCCGTCTAGTCGACACCCCGAACTCCAGAGACCGGCCCGCCCCTCGCCACCGACCGCGAAAGGGGCGGGCCGACAGCACCGCTCACGGCCGTTTTGTCCCGGCTCCCTACGCTTGGGACATGAGCGCCGCGCCGACACTCGAGGCCATCGTCGCCGACATCACCACCATCGACGTCGACGCGATCGTGAACGCGGCCAACTCGTCGCTGCTCGGTGGCGGCGGGGTCGACGGGGCGATCCATCGAGCGGCCGGGCCCGAGCTGCTGGCGGCGTGTCGCACGCTCGGCGGGTGCGAGACCGGCGATGCCAAGGTCACCGACGGCTACCGGTTGCCGGCGCGGTGGGTGATCCACACGGTCGGGCCGGTGTGGCACGGCGGGACCGAGGGCGAACCCGACCTACTGGCCTCGTGTTATCGCCGATCGCTCGCCGTCGCGGACGAGATCGGGGCGACATCGATCGCCTTTCCCGCGATCTCGTGTGGCGTCTACGGCTACCCGAAGGACCTCGCGGTCGACGTCGCGGTCGACACGGTCCGCACCACGCCCACGTCCGTCGAGCGGGTGATCTTCGTCTGCTTCGACGAGGCGAACCACGCGCTGTATCGATCGAAGCTCGGCGGCTGATCGCTCGACCGGCGGCTCTCGGACCAGTCGGGGCGGACGTGCTTGAGTCGGCGGCTGTTCCCGCCGATGAGCCGGGAGGCCCGCTGATCGGACTTCCGGATGACCTGCATCTTCACCTCACGCTTCGACCACTCCGTTGCTGCCATTCGCGGCGCGCACATCGACACCGCTCCCTCGTCCGGTCCGACCCGGACGACACTGATCGCCGCGGCGTTGCTGGTCGCCATGTCGGCCTGCGGAGGCGGGGTCGACTCGACGCCCGCAGCCGCCGACGACACCCGGACCGACACCGTGCCCGTCACCGTGGCGCAGCACCGGTGGCCACGGACGAACCGGTTGCCACCGATCCTCCGATCTTCATCGAGCTCACCCCGGAGCTGGCAGCGTTCACCGAGGCGCACGGCGACCTGGTCGGCGAGTGGTCGACCCAGCTCAACGCGTTCGGCGACGAAGCCCTCGAACACCTCGACGACGTATCGACGGCACCCGCCGCCGCGTCGGCCGCCGAACTGTCCGATCAGATGATCGCGGCGGTGGGAGATGGCGCTACGGACGACGCACTCCTCACGCTGCACGGCTTCGCCACCGGCATCTCGACGGCGATCGCCTACTCGGCCGACGGCGATCAGGACGCGGCGCTGTCGGTCTTCCTCACACTCCAGGCGCACGCCGACGAACTCAGCGCGATCCTCGACCGGATCGACGCCTGACACCGGTTGGAAATCACCCTCGGACACAACCGTGAGCTGACCATCACCCTCCCCGACGGCAGCGTGCGCAACAGGCTCAGGCGCCGGGTCGAGGGGCGCCGGGGGCCACGGTCCGGGCCAGGATGCCGAGCGTCGCTCGGAGGTTGGTCTCGGAGATGATCGGGAAGTGCTCGGCGGCGAGCTCGCGGTAGTTCTCGTGGAGGTCCGACCAGTCGTAGAACGACGTCACGTTCGTCCCGCCGTCGATCGGCTCCAGGCGGTAGCCGTAGACGTGGCCGATCGGCGGCTGGATCGTTCCATCGATCGTCCACGCAATCAGGCGGTCCTGCTCGAACTCGCTGATCACCACGGTCACGTCGTACTCGCCGAGATCGAAGTCGCGCAGCGCGTCACGGTCCATGTGGACGACGAACGTGTCGCCGACCGCAGTCGCCGCCTCACCGCTCGACGACATCAGCATTCCCGACGCATCGATCTGGACATGCCCCTCCGGGCTGCGCAGGATCTCGAAGATCGCACCAGGCTCGGCGCCGATCGCCCGTTCCACTTCGATTCGTTGGTTGCTCATCGGCTCACTCTGACACAGGGCGCGCTGCCCAGATGTCTCGGCGCGGTGGGCTCAAGATCTGGCACGGCGATGTCGATGTCAGTACGTGGCTCAGATGCGCCCCGCACTCGACGAACTCAGCCAACTGGTCACACCGCTCAACGACGGCGAACTCGATGTCGCCCACGCACTCGCCGGCCTCGACGACGAGTGGACCGTCTACATCCAGCCCCGCATCGGCCAGGACGTGCCCGACTTCGTCGCCGTCCACGATCGCTACGGCGTCTGTGCCATCGAAGTGAAGGACTGGCGCCCCGGCATCTACCGCCAACGCGATGACGGCGTCATCGAGTACCGATCCTGCAGCGACGGCGGCTGGGAACGGTCGAACGAGCAGCCCCGCTACCAGGCGTACCGGTACCGGACCACGATCTTCGACCAGTTCTTCGCGATGCCCGACGACGCCCAGCAACCGACGCCGGCCGTCCGGGCCGCCGTCGTCTTCCCCCAGATGTCGAACGAGAAGGCCCACCAACTCCTCGACTACGCCAGCGTGACCAACCAGGAGTACGGCATCGCCGTCTGGGGCGGCGACGGCCTCAGGCAGTCGCTCGATCAGATCGTGCGCGGCGACTGGCGCGGACGGGAGTGGGACCCCCCACCCCCCGAGTCGATCATCCGCCTGCAACGACAACTCGCCGAATCGTCGATCACCCTCGAACTCCGTGAGCCGGCCCGCCTCTCCCCCGACGCGCTCAACATCGAACGCAACCCGCACGGCGCCCGCATCCGCCGCGTCCGTGGGCCCGCCGGCTGCGGCAAGTCGTTCGGACTCGCCGCCCGCGCCGCCCGCCTCGCATCGAACGGCAAGCGCGTCCTCGTCCTCTCCTTCAACACCACGCTCGCCAACTATCTCCGCACACTCGTCAACGCCCGCTGCGTCGAGTACGCCGCCAACCCGAGCCTCGTCACCTGCTCCAGCTTCCACCAGTTCTGTTCGCGCCTCGTCGACGATGCCGAACGCACCGGCATCACGACGTCGACGACCTCGTCCGGCCCCTCATACGACCTGTCGATTCGACGCGCCCGCGAAGCATGCGAAGCCGGCTACGAGGCGCGTTACGACGCCGTGCTGATCGACGAAGGCCAGGACTTCACCCTCGACTGGTGGAACCTCCTCCGCCGTCACGTCGTGGTCCCCGACGGCGAGATGCTCCTCGTCGCCGACCCCACCCAGGACGTGTACGGCAAACGCTCCTGGACCGACGAGGACCAGATGCTCGGCGCCGGATTCAGCGGCAGGTGGACCGAACTCACCAACTCCTATCGCATGCCCGGCGACCTCGTGGCCATCGCCAACGAGTTCGCCGAGCGCTACGTCCACGGCGAGCAGCTCACCGGTCGCGTTCCCCGAGCATGCCCCGAGGCCGACATCACCCACGTCGCTGCATCACGGTCGGTGCGACGCTGGCGTCAGGTCAACCATCCCAACGAGCTCGGACGCGAGGTCGGCCGAGAGGTCGTCCGCCTCCTCACCGAGCACCCCGAACTCGCACCGAACGACGTCGCGTTCCTCCTCGAGCGCCACGCCGACGGCATTGCAGCGGTCGCCGAGATCGAGCAGGCCGGCTACGCGGTCCATCACGTGTTCAGCGCCACGACACAGAGCCAGCAGGTCCGCAAGCGTCGCTTCTGGCCCGACGCCGACGGCGTCAAGGGCTGCACCATCCACAGCTTCAAGGGCTGGGAGACACCGACCCTCGTCATGGGGATCGGCACCTCGAAGGATTCACTCCGCCTCGCCTACGTGTCGATGACGCGCGCCAAGGGCGGATCGGGCGAGGGCCCGTCGTTCGTGTCGGTCGTCAACGCCGACCTGCAGATCGCCGGCTTCCAGTCCCGCTTCGAGGAGTGGGCACCGCCGGGGATCGAGGTCCGGACCCCTCGGGACCTGGCTGCGCGTCAACGACGGAGCAGTCGGGCGACGCCGCCGGTGACCGTGCCGGCGACGATTCCGATGGCGATGACCGCCACGATGTGAACCGCCCGCTGGCCGTTGGTCATCGGTTCGTTGTTGCGATGGAAGTCCCGGCTTCGCGAGTTCTGGCTGAGCATCGAGCCGGCAGAACCGATCGAGAGCAGTGATCCGACCGAGCCGACGGACAGGATCGAGCCCGCCGACCCGATCGACAGGATCGAGCCCGCCGATCCGATCGACGCGATCGAGCCCGCCGATCCGATCGACATGATCGAACCGACCGACGACAACGAATCGATCGAGAGAGCGGAGGCGGCAGAGCGGAGACTGCGGAACGACATCACCCCAGTGTCGCAGGGATTCAGGTCGACCTCGATCCCACGCTCAGATGCGGCCGTAACGTTCGCCGAGTCGACGCATCGAGTCGGCGAGCTCGGGGCCGAGGGCGCCCGACGGCATCCGCCAACTCCAGTTGCCGGACGTGGTCGACGGGATGTTCATGCGCGCATGCTCATCGAGCACCAACAGGTCCTGCATCGGGATCACCGCCGCGACGGCCCGCGATCCGATCGCCGCCTCGATGAACGACCACACCGCCCGACCGACGTCGGCGTCCGGCGCGATCTGGTACACGCGTGCCACGTCCGCTCGCATGCGGTCGTCGAGCGTGTTCCACCAGCCCGCGATCGTGTCGTTGTCGTGGGTGCCGGTGTAGACGACGCACGCCTCGACCAGCGCGTCCGGGAGGTGCGGGTTGTCGGGTGTGCCGTCGAAACCCAGTTGGATCACCCGCATGCCCGGGAGACCGTTGCCGTCGCGGAGCGCGTACACGTCGTCGTCGAGCGAGCCGAGATCCTCGGCGACGAACGGCATCGAGGGGAACGCCGCCCGCACCGCATCGAGGAAGGGCTGGCCGGGCCCGTCGACCCATCGCCCCCCGAGCGCGTCGTCGGCATCACCCGGCACCTCCCAGTACGCACTCATGGCCCGGAAGTGGTCGATCCGCACGATGTCGCAGAGCTCGAGCGCCCGACGCAGCCGCGAGATCCACCACGAGTACCCGTCGGCCGCCATCACATCCCACCGGTACAGCGGGTTCCGCCAGAGCTGACCGGTGGCGCTGAAGTAGTCGGGCGGCACCCCCGACTGCACGATCATGCCGCCGTGTTCGTCGAGCTGGAACTGATCCTGATGCAGCCAGACGTCGGCCGAGTCGGGCGCGACGTAGATCGGCAGATCGCCGAGGATCCGGACCCCGTGTTCGTCGGCCGCGGACCGCATCCGGCGCCACTGCACCTCGAAGAAGAAGAGCACCGCCTCCCAACGTGCGATCTCGTCGGCGAGCTGGATCTCGGAGCGGCGGATCACCTCGGGCTCGCGGCGACGAATCGAGTCGGGCCACTCCCACCAGGCGGTACCCCCGTGGAGATCCTGCAGGGCGAAGAAGTGACAGGTCGGTGCGAGCCACTCCGACGACTCGACGTACGCGGCGAAGTCGGCGCGCCACGGGTGCCGGGGGTCGGCGAGGAACCGGTCGGCGGCCGACCACAGCACGGGTCGCTTCCGCTCGCGCATCGCGTCGTACGGGATGCGGGCGTCGGTGACCCGGTCGGGCAGACCCGTCTCGTCGACGAGACCGTGTTCGGCGAGGACGTCGAGGTCGACCAGCCACGGGTTCCCGGCGAACGCCGACGGGCTGAAGTAGGGCGAGTCGCCCTGCCCGTTGACGTTGAGCGGGAGGATCTGCCACAGCGTCGCACCCGTGCTGGACAGCCAATCGACGAAGGCGAGCGCGTCGGCGCCCAACGTGCCGATGTCGTCGCGCCCCGGCAACGACGACGGATGCAGCAGCACCCCGAACGAGCGGGACGGGAACGGTCCGGTCATGGGCAGATCGTGGCAGGTGGATCGGCGCACGGTCGCGATGCACTCGTTCGAGGGTGCCGAACGGCCAGCCGCGCCGTCCTCGGGGCTACCGTCACAGCCATGACCGCAGTACTCGTCCACGGGGTCCCAGAGACCAGCGCACTGTGGGGGCCACTGGCCGACCACCTGTCCGGTGACCACATCGTCACCCTCGGACTCCCCGGATTCGGCACACCGCTCCCCGATGGCTTCGAGCCCACGATGGAGGTCTACGCGGCGTGGCTCCGCAACGAGCTCGAGGCGATGCCGGGCCCGGTGCATCTCGTCGCCCACGACTGGGGGGCGCTGCTTGCGCTGCGGGTGCTCGCCGATCGGCCGGCGAACGTGGCGTCGTGGGTGCTCGACATGGGCAACCTCGACGACGACTTCGCCTGGCACGACATGGCGCAGCTCTGGCAGACACCGGGCGCAGGCGAGGAGTTCATGGACGGGATGGTCGGTGCGTCGGTCGACGACCGGACCGCGATGCTCAGCGGCTCCGGCGTCCCCGAGTCCGGCGCACGCGACATGGCTGCGGGCATCGACGCGACGATGGGCGCGGCGATCCTCGCGTTGTACCGCTCGGCGGTGAACATCGGCTCCGAGTGGGGTCCGGGTATCGATCGGATCACGGGCCCGGGCTTGCTGATCAACGCCGCCGACGACCCGTTCCGGGTGCCCGGCAGCTCGGCGGCATTGGCCGCACGGACCGGCGCCGGCACCGCCACGCTCACGGGCTGCGGACACTGGTGGATGCTCGACGACCCGGCGGGCGCAGCCGCTGCCATCAACGAGTTCTGGGCGGGCCTGTCGTGACCACCACCGTCGAGGTCTTCGCCGAGATCACCTGCCCGTTCGCCTACGTCGGGCTGCAGCACGTGGTCGAACACGTCGCCGAGCTGGATGAGCCGGTCGACGTCGTCGTGCGGGCCTGGCCGCTCGAATGGGTCAACGGAACGGGCCTCGACGTTGCCGGCGTGCAGATCAAGGCGGCCGCGTTGTGTGAGCAACTCGACGTCGATCGCTTCGCCGGCCTCCGACCGGACCACTGGCCCAGCACCACGATCCCGGCGCTCGCACTGGCGGCGGCGGCCTACGACGTCGACCCGACAACAGGGCTCGCCGTCAGCATGGCCCTGCGCACGGCACTCTTCGAAGGCGGAGCCGACATCAGCGACCGCGACACGCTCGTCGAGATCGCCGATGCCCACGGCGTCGAGTTCGACCCCGACGACGACAGCGCTGTTCGGGCCGACTTCGAGGACGGCCGGAAGCGAGCGGTCACCGGCTCACCGCACTTCTTCGTCGGCGACGACAACTTCTTCTGCCCGGCACTCGATCTCACGCGCGACGCCGACGATCATCTCATCGCACGTTTCGATCCCGACGGCCTCGGACGATTCCTCGCCCGCGTCCAGGGTTAGACGAGCTGCTCGACGGCGCCGCGCAACACGTGCTCGGGCTGCGCGCCGATCACCGTGTCGACGACATCACCGTCACGGAGGAACACGAGCATCGGGATGCTGGACGCCGCGAACCGCTGCGACGTTGCCGGTGAGCCGTCGACGTTGACCTTCACGACCTTGAGCGAGCCGGCGAAGTCACGCGACAGCTTCTCGAGGATCGGGGCCACCATGCGACACGGCCCGCACCACGGCGCCCACAGGTCGACGAGCACGAGACGCGACGTGTCGGTCACCTGAGCGAAGTCGGCATCGGTCGCCTCGACGAGCCACGGGAGATCGACATGGCACTTCGCGCACGTCGGCTTGCCCGACGATGCGCGCTGCACCCGGTTCTTCGCTCCGCATGATGAACAGGTCACGACATCTGCTGCCATGACATCACGATACGGCGAGGCGATGGGAGACGGCGATCAGCCGGCCTGGCGAGCCTCGGCTTCACGCAAGCGTTCGTGGAGACGGGTCCGAAGTTCGTCGGGGTGGGCGTCGACGAACTCACGCCGATTGCGCCGCACGGTCGCCGTGCCCGCAGCGATGCCGACGGCGGCCACCCCGACGACACCGGCGAGACCAACCCACTTCCAGATGCGCATGGATCACTACCGTAGGGCGCACGATGTCCACCACCGAGCATGCGACGCTGACCTTCGACGAGGCGGCGGGGCTCACCCGCACCGGGGACGTCTGGCTGTTCCGCGGCAGTTCGACCGCTGATCGGGCGATCCGTGCCTTCACCAACAGCCCGGTCAACCACGTCGGCATGGTGATCGCGCTCGACGACCTCCCGCCACTGATGTGGCACGCCGAGCTCGGCCGCACCATCCCCGACGTGTGGGCCGGGCTGACCCACCGCGGCACCCAACTCCATCGCCTCGCCGACGCGGCCGGCCAGTGGCACCACCGGTACGGGCAGGACGCGTGGATGCGACAGATCGACATCGACGTCACGACCGAGATGGAGGACGCGGTCATCGAAACGGTGGCCGAACTCGACGGGCGCACGTTCCCGGCAACACGCTCGCTCGCGACTGGTTGGGTCAAGGGTCGAGTCCATCGCCGCACGAAGCTCGAGCAGCTGTTCTGCGCCGAAGTCGTCGCCATCACCTACGAGCGGATGGGGCTGCTCGGCACCGAGCGGCCGCCGAACTGGTACGACCCCGGCAAGTTCTGGAGCGGCAACCGGCTCGAACTCAACGGCGCCACCCTCGGCCCCGAGATCGCGGTCACCGACATCCCACCGTTCGTGATGGCCGACAGCGACCCGGTTTCCTGACGCGCACGCGATCAGGAATAGATTGCGCCCCCGAGGTACTTGACGCCGTTGTCACAACCGAGCGTGACCACACGGTGGCCCTCGCCGAGCTCGACCGCGAGATCGATGGCAGCGCACACGTTGAGCCCGGTCGAACCGCCACCGAACACCCCTTCTTCCCGCGCCAGTCGTCGACACATCTCGAATGCCCGCTCCTGGTCCACGCCCCGCACGTCGGTGAGTGCCGACCGATCGAGGAACGGCGGGTCGGGGAACACTGCGATGCCCTCGACCGTGTGCGCACCGCCGACGCCGGTCGACAGCAACGGCGACTCGGTGGGTTCGAGCGCGACGACGTCCGGGGTGTGTCCTGTCGCTCTCAGGCCGTCGAGCCCACCCATCAGCGCACCGCCGCTCCCGACTGCCGCACAGAACACATCGATGTGGTCGAGCGTGGCGCCGATCTCCTCACCCATGGGTCGGTAGCCACGACGGACGTCGGGTGATCCGAACTGGTCGGCGTAGACGTGGCCGGGTTCGGCAGCGAGGGTGAGGGCGCGCGTTCGCATCCGCTCGGCCAACTCGTTCGTGATCATGCCGTCGACCGATGGTTCGACGAGCACTGTCGCCCCGAACGCCTCCATCGCCTGCTGCTTGCTCGCGGAGAACGCGTCGGAGAAGACAGCCGTGAACTCGAGGCCGTACACCGCGGCGACGAACGCGAGCGCGGTGCCGGTACTGCCGCCCGTGAACTCGACCAGCGTGTCGCCGGGGCGGATGTCTCCTCGTTCCAACCCGTTCGCGACCAGCGCGATCGCCATCCGGTCCTTGTACGACCCGGTCGGGTTGGCGCCTTCGAGCTTGACCCAGACCTCGGCGGCACCGTCGGGAACCACAGGACCCAGCTGGACGAGCGGTGTGTTGCCGATCGCCGCCAGACCGCCACCGAGCTTGCTCATGTGTGACCTCCCGACGCACGGTACCCCATCGACGTACGGTGTCGGCATGGGGGCTGGCGGCGTGGGCGCGGGAGGAGTTGACGAGGCCGGCGTCGGCCGTGCACGCGTCCTCGACGTCGATCGGCATCCCGCGACGCGCTGGATCAACTACGGGGTCAAAGCTGCGCTCTTCGCGTCGTTCGCCGTCGCCATCGGGCTCGCGCCCGACACCGTCGACGGGAAGGCGATGGGGTTCCGGGCGCCGCTCTTCCTCGCGTCGGCCGTGCTGGTGCCGATCATCGCCCGTGCTCGACACTGGTCGCCGTACCCGCACACCGCCGATGCATTGCTCGCGGCGCCGTTCCTCGTCGACACGCTCGGCAACCTGTTCGGGATCTACGACGACTTCCCGCAGACCGACGACGTCCTCCACGCCCTCAACTGGATCCTCCTCGTCGGTGCGTTCCACGCCTTCCGATTCCGCAACGTGACCGACCGCCGCGATGCCGTCCTGCTCGGATACGGCTTCGGTGCCATCACGATCGTCTGGTGGGAGATCATGGAATGGGCGGTCTCGGAGGACGGCTTCGGCGGGGCAGGCGGGCTCGCCCTCACGTACGAAGACACCATCGGCGACCTCCTGCTCTCCTCCACCGGCGGCCTGATCGGCTCGATCATCGCCCTGCGGTGGCTCGGTCCGCGTCGCTGACGAGCATCGCCGACCGGGGTGGTGGCCGCGCGTCCGACGCGACGAGGCCACACTGGGGCATGGCATTCGGTCAGAGCGCAGGCCCATCGGCGACCGCTCGTCAGGTTCAGGAGCTCCTCGACCTGCTCCGAGACGCCGGCCACGGCGACTTTCGAGATGCGCGGGGTCCGATGGGCTTCACCCAACGCCAGGCCGGCGGGAAGTTCACCGCCGACGAGGCTGCCGAACTCATCGACCAGCTCCAGACAGCGCAGTACGAGGCCGATCAGGCGACGACCGCGCAACCAACGGCCGAGGTGGCCTCACCGGCGACTCCGATGACCGAGGCGGAGCGGGCACTGCGCACCGCATCGACGAAGTCACTCGTGCTCGAGGTCCGTCGACGGGGCTGGACGGTCACGAGGCCCACGTAGCTTCAGAGCTTGACCATCACCTTGCCGGTGTTGGCGCCGGTGAACAGGCGGTCGAGGGCCATCGGTGCATTGTCGAGTCCGTCGACGACATCGACCGAGTACTTGAGGTCGCCGTTCATCACCCACGTCACGAGATCGCCGATCGCCTGATCGGCCCGGTCGAGGAAGTCGAGGATGATGAAGCCCTCCATCCGGCCGCGCATCGAGATCAGCAGCGACAGGTTGGCCGGGCCCGGCCGTGGCACCTCGTCGTTGTACTGGGCGATCGCACCGCACAGCACGATCCGTCCGCGCAGCGCGATGTTGGCGATCGCCGCTTCGAGGATCTCGCCGCCGACGTTGTCGAAGAACACGTCGACGCCGTTCGGGCACGCGGCACGGATGGCCGCCCCGACGTCATCGGTCTTGTAGTTGATCGCCGCATCGAAGCCGAGTTCGTCGGTCAGCCACGCACACTTCTCGTCGGAGCCGGCGATCCCGACCACTCGACACCCCTTGATCTTCGCGATCTGCCCGACGACGGAGCCGGTGGCACCCGCGGCGCCCGACACGAGCACGGTCTCACCTTCGACCGGACGCCCGACCTCGAGCAGGCCGAAGTACGCCGTCATCCCGGTCACGCCGAACACGCTCAGGGCCGCGGTCGGGTCGATCTCGTCGGGCACGGCCTGGTTGGAGCCGTCCATGATGACGTACTGCTGCCAGCCGGTCATCCCGAACAATGTCGATCCGACGGGGATGTCGTCGTTGTTGGATTCGATCACCGTGGCGAGACCGCCACTGCGGATCTCGGCGCCGATCTCGATCGCCGGAAGGTAGGTGTCCATCGCCATCCACCCGCGGATCGTCGGGTCGATCGACAGCCAGCCGACCTCGGCGAGCACCTCGCCGGGGCCCGGCGTCGGGATGTCGACCTCGTCGGTGGCGAAGCAATCGGCGGTGACCTCGCCGACAGGTCGCTTGGCGAGGGTGATACGGCGGTTGGTCTCGGTCATCGCGACACCCTACGCAGGCCTCAGCAGGCCGACGTCAGCGGTGGAACTCCACGGCGAAGCGAACGGGACCGTCGATGACGAGGATGAGGCCATCGGGAAGCTTCGCCTCGGACGTCATCTCTCGACTGTGGCACGCTCGCGCCCAAGCCCGACGAATTCGCCGACGCGGCGTTCGGGGTCTGAAAGGACACGGCAATGGCCGACGCACCAGATCTCCTCACCGCTCACGCGGCGAACCAGGGCGACAAGCTCGCGATCGTCGACGACCGTGGCAGCGGCAACGTCCGCACGCTCACGTACGCCGAACTCGAGCAACAATCGAACGGGCTCGCCCACGTGCTGCTCGAGCACGGCGTGTCCCGCGGCGACAAGGTGGTCTGGTGCGGACAGAACTCGACCGGCATCGTGATGATGGTCAACGCCGCCCGCAAGATCGGCGCCACGGCGGTCCCGCTCAACTATCGCCTGTCCGACGAGGAAGCTGCGTACGTCGTCGACCACAGCGATGCCACCACGGTCTACGTCGACGCCGAGTTCGCGCCGATGTTCGACCGCATCCGGGCCGACATCCCGAAGGTGACGACCACGTTCGTGTTCGACGGCGACGCTCCGGCAGGAATGCTGGCCGTCGACCCGCTGATCGACGCCGCGCCCGACACCCCACCCGACGTACCGGAGGCAACCGAGGCTGCGGCCACGATGATCTACACGTCGGGGACGACCGGCAAGCCGAAAGGCGCGTTCCGGCGCACCGCCGGCAACGCGGCGCAGTCGACGGCACTGCTCCAGTTCATCGGCTACTCCCCCGACGACACCTACATCACCACGGGCCCGCTCTACCACTCGGGTCCCGGCGGGTTCATGGGGATCGGCCTCGCGATGGGCCAGACGATCGTCCTGCAGCGCAAGTTCGACCCCGTCGACTGGCTGCGACTCGTCGACACCTACCAGGCCACCACGACGTTCTCGGCGCCCACACCGATCCGCATGATCTGCAACGTCGCCGACGACGTGAAGGCCCGTTACGACCGGTCCTCGATGCGGGTGATGATCGCCAACGCGGCGCCGTGGAGCTTCGCGCTCAAGCAGATGTACGTCGCCGACTTCCCGCCGGAGTCGCTGTTCGAGATCTACGGCTCGACCGAGCTCGGCGTGAACACCGTGATGCGGCCCGAGGACCAGATGCGCAAGCCCGGCTCGTGCGGCAAGGAGGCGCCGATGGTCGAGATCCGTCTCTACGACCTCGACGGCAGCATCGTGACCGGCACGGGGCCCGAGGCGACCGGCGAGTTGTACGTGCGTTCCGGCTCGGTGTTCAACGACTACTACAAGCAGCACGACAAGTTCGAAGAGGACCATCGGGACGGATTCCAGACGGTGGGTGACATCGCGTACCGGGACGACGAGGGCTTCATCTACATCTGCGACCGCAAGAAGGACATGATCATCTCGGGCGGTATGAACATCTACCCCGCCGAGATCGAGGCCGCGCTCGAAGCGCATCCCGACATCTACGAAGCTGCGGTGTTCGGGATCCCCAACGAGGAGTGGGGTGAGTCGGTCCACGCGGTCATCGTGCGTCGACCCGGCAGCGACCTCGACGATGCGGCCGTCGACAGCCACGCCCGTGCGCACCTGGCCAACTACAAGATCCCGCGATCGATCGACTGGATGGACGAGCTCCCGAAGACCGGCTCCGGCAAGATCCTCAAGCGGGAGTTGCGGGCACCGTTCTGGGCCGGATGAGCGTGATGCCGTCGCCGACGGTGAGGATCACCGCGTCGCAGTCGTCGCGCTGAGCGACGTGGTCGTTGAACTCGCGCAGGGCGACCGTGTCGCGTGACGTGTCGTCGGGGTCGACGACGGCACCACTCCACAGCACGTTGTCGACGAGGATCGCGCCGCGGTCGCTCAGACGCGGGAGCAGCAGGTCGAGGTAGGTGCGGTAGCCGGTCTTGTCGGCATCGATGAACGCGAGATCGATGTGGGGCCCGTCGGGCAGTGCCGCGAGGCCATCGGCCGCAGGCCCGATCCGCATGTCGATCCGATCGGCGACGCCTGCCTCGGTCCACGCCTCGGTCGCCGTCTGGAGGTAGGTGTCGACGAGGTCGAAACAGATCAGCCGTCCGCCGGGGGGCAGACCGCGGGCGAGCCAGAGCGCCGACATGCCGGTGAACGTGCCGACCTCCACAACGGTTCGTGCGCCGGTCATCTCGACCAACATCTGCATGAACCGACCCTGGTCGTGGCCGATGTTCATCCCGGCTCGGTCGGCGAACCGCTCCTGCGTGGTCGTTGCCAGCCGCTCCGCGATCGGGTCACCGTCGGAGTGCACGATGGCGTACTCGTGGATGAGCTCTGGGATGCCGAACGACTTCATGTGAGCAACTCGTTTCGATAGCTGTGGGTGCCGTCGAAGCGTGACAGCAGATACGGGCCGGTGACCATCGGTTCGTGCGTCGGCGTCTCGCCCTCGGCGAGACAGGTCGGGATCGCCTCGATCCGCAGGTGGAACGACGGCTCGACGAAGAACGGTGACGAGTAGCGGTCGACGCCCGGGCGGGTTGACGACACGATGCGGGTTCGACACCCACCGATCGTTGGTCCAGATCGCCATGAGATCACCGAGGTTGACCACCAGGTGGCCCGGTGGGACGAGCACATCGATCCACTCGCCCGATCGCTGACACACCTGGAGGCCGCCGTTGCCGTCGTCGGCGAGCAACGTGAGAGTGCCGTAGTCGGTGTGTGCACCGCAACCGAGCTGCCCCGGCTCCGGTGTGAGCGTCTCCATCGGCGGGTAGTGGATGAGCCGGAGGTGGTACATCGGCTCCCCCGGCTGGTCCTCGATGAACATCGGATCGAGCCCGAGCGCCATCGACATCGCGCGCTGCATCCGCAACGTCGCCTCGATCATCGCGTCGCGGTACGGCTCCACCCGCTCCCGGAACCCGGGGAGGTCCGGCCACTGGTTGGGTCCGTGGAGCGGCGTGCCCGCGATCACCTCCGGATGATCGGGCCCGTGGTCGATCCCGGTGTCGAGCGTCTCCTTCAGGTCGCCGGCCACCGGCTCATCGGCGGACCCACCGGCGAGGGCGCCGTCGAGCGACTCGGTCTCGAAGCCGACGTAGCCGCGATGGCAGTCGGAGTTCCCGATCGCGATCGCCTCCTTCCGCTCGATCGGCAGTGCGAAGAAGTCGCGCATCGCCTCGAAGTACGCGCTGCGGACGTCGTCGTCGACACCGTGACCGGTCACGAGGAGGAAGCCGGTCTCGCACAGGGTGTCGTCGATGGCGGCCGCCGTGTGCCGGGCCGCGGCGGACGGAAGTGGCTCCCCGGTGGCGAACGGGGAGAGATCGAAACTGTTCAGCACCGGGTCAGTGTCGCGTAGCGGATGCCGATCTCGCCACCGAACTCCGGATGCTGCGGCAGATACGGCTCGGGCGGCGACACGCTCACGTCGCAGACCCCCGCGTCGGCGAGGCTGCGGAGCAACGACGCGAACTCGCGCTCCTCCCACAGATCGGTGCGTTGCGTGAACACGACGGGCCCGCCGACCCGGACGACCCGGAGCAGCTCGCGGATCGTCGCCTCCGAGTCGGCGAGATACGAGAACACCCCGACGCTGACCACGGCACGGAACTGGGCGTCGGCGAAGTCGAGCGGCTGGTTCAGGTCGAGCTCGACGACATCGTCGTACACCCCTCGCGATCGTGCCGTCTCGACGGATGCCACCGAGAAGTCGCCGCCGACGATCGGTCCGACGCCCGAGCAGGTGCAGCTCGGCACCGACGAGACCGGACCCGCATCCGGCGTCGAGCACCGGCCCCTCCGACACCAGCGTCGAGATCATCTCGGCGCACCGGGCGGGAGCGTCGTAGCCCCACGCTGCGAGGTCGGCGTCGTACCGTGTGGGAGCCCAGTCGTCGTAGAGGGCGGCGACATCAGCCGGCGCGGCATCGAACCGAGCGGCGAGCCCCTCGCCGGCCTCCCCCAGTGCGTCATCGGCCATGGCTCGAACGCTACGCCGTTCAGCCGAGGACGGCCATCACGGGTGATCCGTGGTGGGCGACGAGCCGCCAGCCGTCCGACGTGAGGGCGAAGACATTGGTGGCGGCCATGGCATGGGTCTCACCGCGATCCACGAGGTTCTCCTCGAGCGTGACCCAGGCCAGGTCGTCGCCGACGTCGACCGACTGGTTGGTGAGGATGAACTGGTTGCGGCCGGCGCCGGAGAAGATCCGCCTCCACGACTCCTCCACCGCGGGCCAGCCCCGCAGGATCGGCCACCCGGGGTGCACACAGACCACCCGCTCGGCGTGGTCCCACACCGCTCGCATCGCATCGAGGTCGCGCTCCTCGTGAGCCGCGTAGAACGCGTCGTTCGCCGCCAACACCTCGTCGATCGCTGCCATCCGATCGACCGTACCCGCAACGGCAGCCGGGCGAACCTGCGAGACTTCCGCGGTGGATCTCTACACCTTCCCCGCGAAGTCCGTGCGCGAGATCCAAGCGGCGCACGACGCCGGTCGCTGGGGCATCCAGGCGAGCGCCAAGATGCTCGCCAGCCTCACGACCAGGTCGAAGGAGATCCCGATCGGTGCGCACGGGATCTTCTACTGCTCGGCGTCGAAGAGCCTGACGACGCCGTTCACGTTCACCACGGTCCCCGACCCCGACACGACGATCACCGACCTCTGGCCCGACGCGCGTTCGTTCGCGTTCGAATTCGAGCCGCTCGGATCACCGCAACGCGAGATGGGTCTCGACCAGGCACGTCGGCTCCTCGACGTGAGCACCACCTCGACATCGACGAACTCGAGCAACATCTTTCACCTCGCCCCGACCCAGACGTTCGCACCGATCCAGATCACCGACACCGACTGGGCAACGATCCTGCGCACGCTCGGTTGATGGCGGAGCATCGCAGGCGCCGCAGGTCGCGTTGATGGACACAAACTCGGGTCCTAGGTCCGTTGCGGGTCGACGCCACCCCGGTGAAGACTGTGCATCGACGAAAGGGGAGCACATGCGCTCGACGGACCAGATCAGAAACGTCGTGCTCGTCGGGCACAACGGGAGTGGCAAGACGACCCTTGCCGAGGCGTTGCTCTTCCGGGCAGGGGTGATCGCCCGGCCGGGCACGGTCGAGCGAGGAGCGACCGTGATGGATCACGATCCCGAGGAACGGGCGCGGCAACAGTCGATCTCGCTGGCGGTCGCCTCGTTCGATTGGAACGGCCATCGCATCAACCTGATCGACACGCCCGGCTACGCGGACTTCCGCGGCGAGGCGATCCTCGGCCTCAGCGTCGCCGATCTGGCCGTGTTCGTGATCGACGGAGTGGCCGGCGTGCAGTCGCAGGACATCGTGTTGTGGCGCCGCGCATCCGAACTCGGCATCCCGCGCCTGGTGTTCGTCAACAAACTCGACCGCGAGCGGTCGTCGTTCGACCGGACGCTCGCCCAGGTCCGCGAGGTGTTCGGTTCGCACGCCGATCCGGCCGAGTTGCCAATCGGCGCGGAGTCGAGCTTCCACGGCATCACCGACCTGTTGACACACCACGCGTTCGTGTACGACTCCGGCCACGCCGAGCCGGTCGAGGTGCCCGACGAGCTCGTCGAAACCGAACGCGTGGAACACGAGCACCTCGTCGAGGACGTGATCGAGCTCGACGACGACCTCCTCGCCGACTATCTCTCCGGCGCCGAGCCGTCGCCCGAGCAGCTCGAGCGGTTGCTCCACGAAGCGGTCGAGCGAGCGCTCGCATTCCCGGTGCTGTGCGGATCGGCCACCGGCCCGATCGGCACCGACCAGCTCGCCGACTTCATCTGCCGTATCGGACCGGCGCCGAGCGACCGCGACCCGATCGTGGTCGAGGCCGCCGGCGGGAACGTCGACATCGCACCCGACCCCGACGGCCCGCCGCTGGTCTTCGTGTTCAAGACGACGATCGACGAATTCCTCGGCCAGATCTCGCTCGCTCAAGGTGATCTCCGGGACCGTGCGCGCCGACGACGTCCTCGTCAACTCGCGGACGGGGGCGAAGGAGAGACTGCACAACCTGATCTCGCTCGCCGGGACATCGCAAACCCACATCGACAGCGTCGCCGCCGGCGACATCGCGGCGGTGACCAAGCTCGCCGACACCCGAACCGGCGACACGCTCGCTCCCGACGGCACGCCGGTCAGCATCGCGGTTCCCGCACTGCCGCGGGGGGTGTACGGGGTGGCGATCGCCGCGGTCAAGCAGTCCAACGAGGACCGGCTCGCCACCGCGTTGCACCGACTCGTCATCGAGGATCCCACGCTCGCGGTGCACCACGAGGAATCCACCGGCCAGACGGTCCTCAGCGGCGGCGGCGAGACGCACGTACGCGTCGCACTGTCACGCATCGAGCGTGCCGGTGTCGCGCTCGATGTCACCGACGTTCGCGTCGCCTACCGCGAGACGCTCGCCGGTGCGGTCGAGGTCGAAGGCAGGTACAAGAAGCAGAGCGGCGGCCACGGCCAGTTCGGTGTCGCCACCGTCCGCTTCGAGCCGCTCCCCCAGGGCGCGGGCTTCGAGTTCGAGAGCGAGATCACCGGTGGTGTGATCCCCAAGAACCTGGTCCCGGCGGTCGGTGCCGGCATCAAGGAGGCAATGGAACGCGGCGGTCGCAACGGCGGTTTTCCGATCGTCGACGTCCGCGCCGTCTGCACCGGCGGCAAGCACCATTCCGTCGATTCCTCGGAGATGAGCTTCAAGATGGCCGGCTCGCTCGCGTTGCGCGAGGCCGTCGACCAGGTCGGCGTCGAGGTGCTCGAACCCGTCAGCCAGGTCGACGTCCATGTGCCCGTTGCGTACCACGGCGAGGTGCTCGGTGACCTCAACTCGCGCCGTGCCCAGGTGCTCGGCACCGAGACCGCCGACGAGGTGACGACCGTGCAGGCACTGGTGCCCACCGCCGAGATCGTCCGCTATGCGATCGACCTCCGTTCGCTCAGCGGCGGCAGCGGGTCGTTCGAGATCGCACACCACGGCTACCAGACCCTGCCCGCCAACCTCGTCGACAAGGTCCGCCGTGCGGCCGAGGCCGCCGCCGAGCAGGCCTGACCGGGACGGGGATGGCGATGCCGATCAGCGGACGAGGGTGATCGCGTCGGACCAGTCGATGAGCCAACTGGGGTAGACACCCACGGCGATCGTGAACAGCGCCGCCGCCCCGATCGCCACGCCGGCCGAGAACGGCACGCTGACCGCGGGTGCGGCGTCGTCGGCGTCGTGGAGCCACATGCTCACCATGATCCGCAGGTACAAGAAGGCTGCAACGACCGCCGCGACCATCGCGATGATCGCGATCGCGTAGCTGTCCTCACTGACGGCGGCCTGGATCACACCGAACTTCGCGACGAAGCCCGACGTGAACGGCACGCCCGCCTGCGCGAGCAGGAAGATCGTGAAGGCGATCGCGACGAACGGCTTGCGCTTGGCGAGCCCCTTGAACGTGTCGAGCGAGGCGTCCTCGTCGCCGGCGACGACGGTGACCACACCGAACGACCCGATCACGAGCACCGAGTAGAGCAGCAGGTACAGCTGCACCGACGAGATGCCCATCCCCGGGTCGATCTCGCCGGCGGTGTGCGCCGCGGCTTCGACGCCGACGAGCAGGAAGCCCGCATGGCTCACCGACGAGTACGCGAGCATCCGCTTGACGTTGGTCTGCACGACGGCGAGGAACGAGCCGACGACGAGTGACAGCAGTGCGAGCACCCAGATGATCGGCTGCCAGTCGTCGCGATAGGCGGGCAGGCCCGAGACGAGCACACGGATGACCGCACCGAAGGCCGCCACCTTGCCCGCCGATGCCATGAACGCGGTGACCGGCGATGGCGCACCCTGGTAGACGTCGGGCGCCCAGATGTGGAACGGTGCCGCAGCGACCTTGAAACCGAGACCGACGATGAGCAATGCGATGCCGGCCAACGCCAGCGCATCGTTGTCGCTGTCGACGCGGGTGGCGACCGCTGCGACCATCTCGCCGATGTTGGTGGACCCGGTGGCGCCGTACACGAGCGCGATGCCGTAGAGGAAGAACGCCGACGCGAACCCACCGAGAACGAAGTACTTGAGGCCCGACTCGGCCGACGCGTCGCTGCGCCGGTTGGACGCCGCCAGCACGTACAGCGCCAGCGACAGCGTCTCGAGACCGAGGAACAGCACGATCAGGTCGTTCGCCGACGCCATCACGATGCCGCCGGTGGCCGCCACGAGATAGAGCGCGTAGACCTCGGGCCCGTCGTTGGGCGTGTCGCGGATGAACTCGTCGGTCAACATCGACACGAGGATCACGACGACGGCGATGGTGATCGTCGACCACATCGCAAACGTGTCGAACGCCAGCGCCCCGGCGACCAGTGTCGTGGGGCCGTTGTCGGCGATGTCGTCCCAGTTGACGATGGCGAGGGTCCCGGCGGCACCGGCGACCGTGGCCGACACGAAGGCGTAGAGACCCGTCGGCCACTTCGGCGTCAATGCACCGACAAGCATCAGGAACAGTGCGCCGCCCACGAGCAGGAGCAGCGGCGAGAGCGCGAACCACCAGACCTCGGGGTCGAGGTTCGGATTCAGGATCGGATCGATTTGAGCCAGGACGTTCATCAGCCCTCACCCTCCTCGTCGCCACCGTGCTCGGCGCCTGGCACACCGAACTGCGTCGTGTAGTCGGGATCGGCGTCGACATCGCTGTTGGCCGCCACGTGGGCGACGAGCCGATCGACGCTGGGCTCGATCCGATCGAGGAGCGGCTTCGGGTACACGCCGGTGAACACGATCGCCACGAGGAACGGGATCAGCACGAGCGCCTCCTTGAACCGCAGCTCGGGGAACGTCTGGTTGTCCTCGTCGGGTTCACCGTGGAACACCCGCTGGTAGGCCCACAGCAGATACAGCGCAGCGAGAATCACGCCTGCCGTTGCGACGACGGTCCACCACCGTGCGGTCGTGAACGACCCGAGCAGGATCAGGTATTCGCCGACGAAGCCGTTGAGACCCGGGACGCCGATCGAGCTGAGCATCACGACCATGAATCCGGCCGCGAAGATCGGCGCGACCGTCTGGAGGCCGTTGAGTTCGGCGATCTGACGGGTCTTGCGACGCTCGTAGATCCAGCCGACGAACAGGAACAGCGCACCGGTCGACACGCCGTGGTTGACCATCTGCAACACGCTGCCGCTGATCGCCTGAGTCGTGAACGCGAACGTTCCCAGCACGATGAAGCCGAGGTGGGCCACCGACGAGTAGGCCACCAGCCGCTTGAGATCCTTCTGCATCGTCGCCGCGAGCGCGCCGTAGATGATCCCGATGACCGCGAGGGTGAGGAACAGCTCACGACTCCACACCGCGGCTTCGGGGAAGAGGTACAACCCGAACCGGAGGAAACCGTACGTGCCGAGCTTCAGCATGACGCCGGCCAACACGACCGAGCCGGCGGTCGGCGCCTGCGTGTGTGCGTCGGGCAGCCACGTGTGCAGCGGGAAGAGCGGGACCTTGACCGCGAACGCGACGGCGAACGCGAAGAACAGCCAGCGCCCGGTCGAGGTGGCGAAGTCGGCGCCCTCGGCGATCTCGACGAGATCGAATGTGACCCGACCGAGATCGTCGCTGGCGATCCACGCCGTCGTGATGAGGCCGACCAGCATGAACGCCGAACCGAGCATCGTGTAGAGGAAGAACTTCGTGGCCGCGTACTCGCGGCCCTCGTAGCCCCACCCGCCGATGAGGAAGTACATCGGCACGAGCACGATCTCGAAGAAGATGAAGAAGAGAAACAGATCGAGGCTGAGGAACGAACCCATCACGCCGGCCTGCAGCATCAGCATCCAGGCGAGATACGGCTTCTCGTCGTGATGTGGATCGATGCCGACGATCACGATCGGGAACAGCAACCCGGTCAGGACCACCAGGAACAGCGAGATGCCGTCGACACCGAGGTGCCAACCGATGCCCCACTGCTCGATCCACGTGTGCTGCGACACGAACTGGAAGCCGTCGTCGCCGGTCTCGAATGACGCGAGCAACCAGATGCTCATCGCCGCGGTCACCACCGAGGTGAGCAGCGCGATCAACTTCGCGAACTCGGGACGCGACCGCTTGGTGAGCAGGACACAGAACGCGCCGACGATCGGCACGAAGACCAGCGCCGAGAGAATCGGAAAGGCGCCCGCGGCGCCACCTGCCGCCAACATCACAGAATCCCTCGAATCGCCACGAACCAGGTCAGCAGCAACACGACACCGACACCGATGATCGCTGCGTACTGACGCACGTATCCGGTCTGCGCCTTGCGCGTCTCGGTTGCGGTCGCACGGACCGCAGTCGCGACACCGTTGACCGCTCCGTCGACGACCTTCGCGTCGAAGTCGGCGACGCCCTGAGCAACGTCGCGCCCCGGGTTGCCCATGAACCAGCTGATCGCGGCGTCGTAGTACCAGCCGCGGGCGAGGACGACCGGCTCGATCGGCTCGAGCCGCTTCTTGAGGTAGACCAGCCAGCCGAGGGCGATACCGCCGACGGCACAGGCGACCGCGATCGCGACGAGGATGTACTTGTTGTCGTACGCGAAGGTGCCCTCGATCTCGGCTTCACCGAACGCGATCACCGGGTGCAGCCACTCCTCGAGGCGATGGGTGCCGCCCTTCGGGATGCCGAACAGGCCGGGCAGGTTGATGATGCCGCCGAGCGCCGCAAGCCCCGCGAGCACCACGAGCGGGAACCACATGATCGCCGGTGACTCGTGCGGCTTGAAGTCGCCGTGCGCTTCGTGATCATCGCCGGCGTCCTTCCAGCGGGCGTCGCCGAAGAAGACCATCATGACCTGGCGGGTCATGTAGAACGCCGTGAGCAACGCCGTGATGATCCCGACGACGTACAGCGGGACGCTCTCGGCCAACGTGAACAGCAGGATCTCGTCCTTCGAGAAGAAGCCCGAGAACGGTGGCACACCGGCGATCGCGAGCCAACCGACGATGAACGTCGCGGCCGTGATCGGCATGAACTTGCGGAGCGCGCCCATCTTGCGCATGTCCTGCTCCTCGTGCATCCCGTGGATGACCGAGCCGGAACCGAGGAACAGCAGCGCCTTGAACATGGCGTGGGTGATCATGTGGAAGATCGCGGCGACGTAGGCGCCGGTGCCGACCGCCAGCATCATGTAGCCGATCTGGGAGATCGTCGAGTAGGCCAAGACCTTCTTGATGTCGTTCTGGGCGATCGCGATCGTGGCGGCGAACAGTGCCGTGATGCGCACCGACCCACGCGATCGACATCGGCACCCAGTCGGCGGCGACGGTGATGCACCGGGTTGATCCGCACGAGCAGGAACACGCCGCCGGTCACCATCGTTGCAGCGTGGATCAGCGCGGAGACCGGCGTCGGGCCTTCCATCGCGTCGGGCAGCCAGATGTACAGCGGGAGCTGCGCGCTCTTGCCGGTCGCACCGAGGAGGAGCAGCATCGCGATGGCGGATGCTGTCGTGGCGCGTGAGCGTGCCGGCGATCGCCGAGCCGTTGAGTGCCGAGTAGCTGATGCGACCCGACGCGACTCGAAGGCGAGGAACATCGCGAGCATCACGCCGAAGTCGCCGACGCGGTTCGTGATGAACGCCTTCTTGCCGGCCGTGGCCGCCGACTCCCGCGTGTGCCAGAACGAGATCAGCAGATACGAACAGGTGCCGACGCCTTCCCAGCCGAGGAAGGTGACCAGCAGGTTCTCGCCGAGCACCAGCAGCGTCATCGAGAAGATGAACAGGTTGAGGTACAGGAAGAACTTCGAGAACTTCGGGTCGCCGTGCATGTAGCCGACGGAGAACAGGTGGATGAGACCGCCGATCCCGAGCACGAACAGACACATCGTGATCGACAGCGGATCGGCGAGGAACGCCATGTCGATCTGCAGATCGCCGACCGGCACCCACGAGAACAACGTGACGATCTCGGAGCGTTCGTCCTCCGGCATCCCGACGAGATCGAAGTAGATCACGACGGCGACGATCCACGACGCGAACGACCATCGCGGTGGCGAAGTAGCCGGCGAGCGGCTCGCCGAGCCGGCGCCCGAAGCCACCAGGATGTGAGGAAGCCGAGCAGTGGGAACGCCGGGATCAGCCAGACGAGATCAGCCATGGTCAGCCCTTCAACTCTGCGAGATCGTCGGCGGTCGCACCCGGGGCGACGCCGCAGGATCGACACGAGGATGCCGAGCCCGACCACCACTTCGGCGGCCGCGACGACCATCACGAAGAACACGGCGGTCTGACCGTTGATGTCGCCGAGCGCCGTGGCCAGCGCGACGAAGGTCAGGTTGGCGGCGTTGAGCATCAGCTCGATGCACATGAACATCACGAGCGGGTTGCGACGCACCAGCAGTCCGAACGCGCCGATGCCGAACAGCAGCGACGCGACGATCAGGTACCAGGTGGGTTCGATCGCGGCGATCACGCGGCGGCTCCCTGCTTGGGCCACTTGCGCGTGAGCAGCACGGTGCCGACGACGGCGACGATCAGCAGGACCGACGTGAGCTGGAAGGCGAGCACGTGGTCGTTGTAGAGGTTCCGCGCGAGCTGCTGGATGTTGCCGTCGGTGCCGACACGAGGTCCTGACCGTCCACGGTCAGTTCGCCGGCGACGTCGAGCCCGAGACCCGGGTTGAGCGTGCCGATCGCATCACCGGCCTTGAGACCGCAGCACGTGACCAACCCGACGAGGCCGACGGTCATCACCGCGGCGAGCGGCCGCTGGATCGGGATCGGTTCGATCGACAGGTCGACCGCACGGTCGACGCCGAGCAGCATGATCACGAACAGGAACAGCACGACGATGGCACCCGCATAGACGATCACCTGGACCGCAGCGAGGAAGTGCGCCTCCTGGGCGACGAACTGCACGGCCACGCCGAACAGCGTGAGCACCAGGCCGAGCGCCGCGTGGACGGGGTTGCGGAACAGGATCACGCCGACGGCTCCGCCCAGCATCATCAGCGACGCGGCGAAGAAGACGACGTATTCGAGAGCGGTGGTGTTCATCGCTCGACGATTCTGACAGAAACGTCCCGGTCGGCCTGCGACGGCTCGGGGGCGCGGGTTCCGTGACCGAGCTCGTTGCTCCAGCCGACTTCGCCCTCGAACGTGGCGTCACCCGACGGTGACGTGGCGCGCATCCAGCCCGAGGTGTGCTCGTCGTCGCCGTCGCGCCAGTCCTCCCACGGCAGCTGCTTCGGCTTGCCCTCGTCGTCGACGACGAGTTCGGCCTTCGTGTAGATCGCGTCCTTGCGGTTGGTGAAGGAGAACTCGAACAGCTTCGACTCGGTGATCGCCTCGGTCGGGCACGCCTCGACGCACAGATCGCAGTGGATGCAGCGGAGGTAGTTGATCTCGTAGACGTAGCCGAATCGCTCGCCGGGCGAGGTCGGGTTGACGGGATCGTTGTCGGCGCCGCGCACGTGGATGCAGTTGGCAGGGCAGACGCCGGCACACAGCTCGCAGCCGATGCACTTCTCCATGCCGTCCTCGTAGCGGTTGAGGACGTGGCGACCGTGCAACCGCTCGGGCTTGGGGATCTTCTCGTCGCCCTTGACGTCGTTGTTCGTCTCGCCGCGCTTCTTGGCCTTGCGGCCACCGGAGTACTCGGTGGTCACACGCTTGCCGCCGAACAGGCGATGCTGGCGCATGGTGACGGCGAATCCTTCGAAGTAGCCCATCAGACGGGACTCCCTTCCTGCAGTGGCTCGGGCCACTGCTGCGCGGTTCTTCTGGCTCACCCGGAGCGCCGCCATGAACAACCCGATCGCCGCAGCGCCGACGACGACGCAGATCGCCGTCACCCGGATCGAGTCGGCCGCGGTGCCGTCAGGTGAGAACTGGCGCAGTGCGGCGAGCAGCAGGAACCAGCCGAGCGCGACCGGGATCAGCACCTTCCAGCCGAGGTCCATCAGTTGGTCGTAGCGCAGGCGGGGCAGCGTCGCCCGCAGCCAGATGTACATGTAGAGGAACACCAACAGCTTGAGGACGAACCAGACGGTGCCCTCGATCGCGCCCGGGATGAGCGGGATGTCGATCCCGGCGATCGGCTGCGGGCCGCCGAGGAACAAGGTGACGATCACTCCCGACATCGTGATCACGTTCATGAACTCGGCGAGGAAGAACAGCGCGAAGGTGATGCCGCCGTATTCGGTGTTGAAGCCGGACACGAGTTCCTGTTCGGCTTCGACGAGGTCGAACGGCGGCCGGTTGAGCTCGGCGGTCACGGCGATCAGGAAGATCACGAACGGGACGATGCCGGTGGCCACGATGTTCCAGTCGGCGAAGCTGTCCTGGGTCTGGACGATGCCGGCCGTGCTGAGCGTGCCGCTCGACAGCAGCACCGCGGCGAGGCTCAGGCCGAGCGCCGCCTCGTAGGAGATCATCTGTGCCGACCCGCGCACGGCGCCGAGCAGCGGATACTTCGAGCCCGACGCCCAGCCGGCGAGCATCACGCCGTAGACCGCGATCGACGACATCGCGAGCACCAGCAGGATGCCGATCGGCGGGTCGGCGAGCTGCACCCGGGTGACCTGGCCGAAGATGGTGACCGTGCCGTCGTTGCCGTTCGTGAAGTCGCCGCCCAGCGGGAGGACCGACCAGATGAGGAACGCCGGGACGAACATCAGGTACGGCGCCAACCGGTAGATGAACGGGTCGGACTTGCTCGGACGGAACGTCTCCTTGAAGAACGCCTTGATGCCGTCGGCGAGCGACTGCAGGATGCCGAACGGGCCGGCCTTGTTCGGGCCGATGCGGTTGTGCATGCCCGAGACGATCTTGCGTTCGCCCCAGATCATCAGCATCGTGGCGACGAGGCTCACGACGAAGATGATCAGCACCTTGACGACCATGATGATCAACGACGTCCACAGCAGACCGCCGGTGCCGAGCGGGTCGATGGCGAGCATCACACGACCTCGATCTTCACGTCGATGACGGCGGCCTCGCCGTCGATCAGGTCCTCGACCGCTCCGCCCTGGTTGAACGGCGCCCACACGATGCCACGCGGCACGGCGGGGTTGGCCACGACCGACAGGATGGCGGTGGCCTTCTCGCCGATCAGCTGGACATCGTCGCCGGTGGCGACGCCGAGCGCGTCGACATCGAGCGGGTGGAGATGCGCACCCGAACCCGGGCCGAGCTTCGCGATCGAATGTGACATGGCCGTACCGACGGCCCGATCGTAGAGCTTGCGGCTCACGACGAGGCGATGGTCGTAGCTGTTGCGCTGACGGGCCCGCTGTACGACGGGCGCCAGCGGTGCGGGAACGACCTCGGCGAGCACGCCGTTGCGATCGGCGGCCAGGGCATCGAGCGTGACACCGGCGAAGCCGGGCACGTCGGCGGCGATCGCTGCGGTGATCTCGTCGACCGTCGCCACTTCGGCGAGGCCACCGTCGAAATCGAGCATCAGCGACAGTTCGGCGGCGATCATCCAGTCGGGACGCGCCGTCCCGGTCGTCGTGACCTTGTCGGCGAGCGTCGACACGCGCCCTTCGATGTTCGTGGTCGTGCCGCGCTTCTCGCCGTACGCGGCAGCGGCGAGCACGACGTCGGCGAGCTTGGTGCTCTCGCTCGGATGGGTGTCGATCGAGATGATCCGACGGGCCCCCGCCAACGCTCGGCGCGCGAGGTGGACATCGGGGCAGTCGTTGAGCGGATCGGCACCGAGCAGGATCAGCAGGTCGAGCTTGCCGTCGGCGGCCGCACGCAGCATGGCGAGCCCGTCGTGGTCGGCGTCAGCCGGCGCCATGCCGACCGACAGTGCGCCGACGACGTTGCCGCGTCGCAGCGCCGGCAACACCTTCGCGTTCGGGTTGGCGGCGAGCACGGCAGCGAGCGCCGCCATCGTCTCGTCGGGCGATTCGGCGAGGTTGGCGCGCCCGACGACCACGACGACACTCTCATCACCGTCGGGGCCACCGCGCAGCAGGTCCGAACGCTCGGCGACGGCGTCGGCCTGCAGCCCGGGCTGGTGCCGGATGCTGTGCGTGGCGTAGCGGGTGAGCCCGGTGTCGACGGTCGAGAACTCGACGAGCGTCGAGCCTCCGTCGGTCACCGCCTCCCGCAGACGCAGGTACAGGACCGGCAACTCCTCCTTGAGGTCGGGGCCGAGCAACACGATCGTGGAGGCGGTGGCGGCCTCGTCGATGGTGGCGCGGGGCTGTCCGAGGATCGAGGCCGGCAGACCGTCACCCATCTGCGCGTCGCGGTACGTGATGCCGAGCGCGTCGGCCAGCTGCGCCCAGGCGAAGGCGTCTTCGTTGGTGCCGCGGGCACCGCCGAGCAGACCGATCGACCCGGGGCCACCGGCGGCGAGCGCCTCACGGACGAGACGCTCCGCTGCCGACAGCGCGGCATTCCACGATGTGGTGGTGAGGCCGGCGTCGGTCTTGACCATCGGATCGTCGAGCCGATGGTCCGAGTTGACGGCTTCGAAATCGAATCGACCGCGATCGCACAGCCAGCCGTGGTTGACGGGATCGGAATCGACGCCTTGATAGCGGAGGATCTCGTCACGGCTCGACTGGACGACGACTCGGCAACCGACCGAGCACGAGGTGCAGGTCGACTCCTCGGCGCTGAGGTCCCACGGACGCGCCTTGAACCGGTACGGCTCGGCGGTGAGCGCACCGACCGGACAGATCTGGACGGTGTTGCCCGAGAAGTACGAGGCGAACGGCTCGTCGGGGAAGGTCATCACCTGGGTCTGGTTGCCGCGCTGGGTGAAGTGGATCAGCTTGTCGCCGGCGACCTCGTCGGCGAAGCGGGTACACCGATCGCACAGGATGCACCGCTCCCGGTCGAGCAGCACCAGGTCGGAGATCGGGATCGGCTTCTCGTAGTGGCGCTTCTCCTCGACGTAGCGCGACTCGCCGGGCCCGTGGCTGAACGCCTGGTCCTGGAGCGGGCATTCGCCGCCCTTGTCGCACACCGGGCAGTCGAGCGGGTGGTTGGCGAGGAGCAGCTCGATCATGCCCTCCTGCGCCCGCTTGGCCGTCGGCGACTCGGTCTCGATCTTCATCTCGGGCGAGACGGTGATCATGCACGAGGGCTGGAGCTGCATGCCCCGACCCGTGTCGATCTCGACGAGGCACTGCCGGCACATGCCGACCGACTTCATCCGCGGGTGGTAGCAGAAGTGCGGGATGTAGGCGTCGTGGCGTTCGGCGGCGGCGATGACGAGTTCGCCCTTGCGCGCCTCGATCTCGCGACCGTTGAGGGTGACCAGCACGACGTTGGGGTCGGGTTCGGGCTCGGGTTCGACCGTGTCGACGTCGACCGCGTCGAGTGCTTCGGTGGTGTCTTCGCTCATGAGCCTGCCACTGCAACGGGGATGGAGATGCGCTTCGGTGCCGGGACCACCTTCGCCTCGAACTCGTCACGGAACAGCGTCAGTGCAGAGTGGAGGGGAGCATACGCGGAGGGACCGACGAAGCAGATCGTCGTCATCTTGTACGGGAACGGCGTCGCCTCCAAACCGAGACGCTCGGACGCCGCGTGCGGCATGTCGCCGGGGCAGATCGACTGTCCGACTTCGAGGATCTGGTCGAGATCGGCGTCGGTGCCGTGACCCGAACAGATCCGCTCGAGGATCCGCAGCAGCCAGGTACCGCCCTCACGGCACGGCACGCACTTGCCACACGACTCGTGGGCGTAGAACCGGGTGAGCGTCAGCGCCGCCGCGGGGATGTCGGTCGTGGAGTCCATGACCATCACGGCGCCCGAACCGAGCATCGATCCGGCCGCGCCGGCCTCGCGTCCCTCGAACGGGATGTCGAGCTGGTCGGGGAGGAACCAGGGGGCCGAACCGCCACCGGGCACGAACGCCTTGAGCTCGTTGTCGTCACGGATGCCCTGGCAGAACTCGTCGCCGTAGATGATGTCGCGGAACGTCGTGCTGCCGTTGACGATCTCGTAGACGCCGGGCCGCTTGACGTGGCCGGAGATGGCGACCATGCGGGTACCGGGCGATGTCTCGGTACCGATCGCGGTGTAGGCGGCGGACCCGTTGGACGCGATGAACGGCAGGTTGGCCAACGTCTCGACGTTGTTGACGATGGTCGGCTGGCCGTAGAGGCCGACGGCCGCCGGAAAGTACGGCGGCTTGAGGCGGGGCATCCCACGCTCACCTTCGAGCGACTCGATCAGGGCGGTCTCCTCGCCGACCACATACGCCCCGGCACCCCAGTGCAGGATGATGTCGACGCTGAAGTCGGTGCCCATGATGTTCTTGCCGATGTAGCCGGCGGCGTATGCGTCGTCGAGCGCCTGGGCAAGACGCTCGTGCGCCAGCGGCATCTCGCCACGGACGTAGAGGAAGCATTGCGACAATCCGGCGGCGTAGCTCGCGATCAGGCAGCCCTCGATCAGCTGATGCGGATCGCGCTCCATGAGGAGTCGGTCCTTGTAGGTGCCCGGCTCGGACTCGTCGCCGTTGACGACGAGGTAGCGCGGCCACACACCCTGTGGTGTGAAGCCCCACTTGACGCCGGCCGGGAAGCCGGCGCCGCCGCGACCGAGCAGCGTCGAGGCCTTGACCTCGCCCGACATCGCCTCGGGGCCCATCTCGATCGCCTTCTTCAAGCCGTCGTAGCCACCGGTCGACAGGTAGCGGTCGAGGGTGTGACTGTCCTCGTACTCGAATCGCGAGGTCACGACCTTGGGTCGATCCCCCTCGTAGAAGCCGGGGGTGTAGTCGCGGGTGATCGCGGTGCTCATGCGTCGTCTCCAGCTGCGCTCGCAGGCGATGGGACCGGGATCCACACAGGGCCCTCGCTCACGTCGTCGGGGTCCGGGGCGCCGACGAACTTGTCGGCGGGGATGTGCTGGCGGTTGCGACCGAGGGTGCCGTGCGGCGGGATCTCGCCGCTCAACCTGCCGGCGCGCAGGTCGTCGATCAGCTGGTCGAAATCCTGCGTCGTCACGCGGTACCTGTGCCGGTAGTTGACCTGGAGCGTCGGGGCCTCGGTGCAGGCCGCCTGACACTCTGCGGCCTCGAGTGTGAACATGCCGTCGGGGGTGGTCGAGCCGGCTCGGATCCCGAGCTGCTCCTCCGCGTGATGCATGAGCGCGTCCGACCCGAGCAGTGCACAACTCATGGTCTGGCAGATGTTGATGACGTACGTGCCGACCGGCTCGAACTTGAACATCTCGTAGAACGTGGCCGTACCGATCACCTCGGCGGGCGTGATGTCGAGCAGCTCGGCGAGATGGCGCATCGCGTCCTGCGTCACGTAGCCGTTCTGCTCCTGGCTCAGGTGCAAGAGGGGGATCAGCGCGGACTTCTTCCGCGGATACCGCGAGATGATCTCGTGCGCGAGCACGACGTTGGCATCGGTGAGGCGGCTCATCAGCGATCAACGCCTCCAAGAACGGGGTCGACCGACGAGATGACGGCGACGGCATCGGCGACCAGGCCACCGCGCATCATGTGCGGCAGGCACTGGATGTTGGTGAACGAGGCGTCGCGCATGTGCATCCGATACGGGGTGGGTGAGCCGTCGGAGGCGATGTAGCAGCCGACCTCGCCGCGGGGGCTCTCGATACCGACGTACACCTCACCCTCGGGCACCTTGAAGCCCTCGGTGAAGATCTTGAAGTGGTGGATCAGCGCCTCCATCGACTCGTCGATGCGAGCACGCGGGGGCGGGGTGACCTTCTTGTCCTGGATGCGGTAGTCGCCCTCGGGCATCGCGTCGAGAATCTGGTGGACGATCTTGATCGACTCACGGATCTCGGCGAGACGGATCGCGTACCGGTCGAAGGCGTCGCCGTACGAGCCGACGATCACGTCGAACTCCATCTGCTCGTAGTGCATGTAGGGCATGTCCCGACGGAGGTCCCACGGCACACCCGTCGAGCGGACGATCGGTCCGGTGGCACCGAGGGCCAGCGCTTCGTTCGGGGTGATGACGCCAACACCCTGCAGGCGCTCTCGCCAGATCGGCTGGCCGGTCATCAAGATGTCGTACTCGTCGAGCCGCGGCGGGATCATGTCGAGCAGGCGCATCACGCCGTCACGCCAACCGGGCGGGAGGTCGGCCGCCACACCACCCGGGCGGATGTAGTTGTGGTTCATGCGCAGGCCGGTGACCTCCTGGAAGAACCGCAGCACCTCTTCGCGCTCACGCCACCCGTAGATCATCATCGAGACGGCACCGAGGTCCATGCCGTTGGTGGCCATGAACAACAGGTGGCTCGACATCCGGTTGAGCTCGGACATCAGCATGCGGATCCACACGGCCCGCTCGGGAATCTCGTCGGTGATGCCCAGCAACGCCTCGGTCGCCATCGAGAAGACGAGCTCGTTGTTGAGCGGGCTCAAGTAGTCCATGCGGGTGACATTGGTGCCGCCCTGCATGTAGGTGAGCGACTCGGCGGTCTTCTCCATGCCCGTGTGGAGGTACCCGATGATCGGCTTGCAGCGCAGGACCTCTTCGCCACGCATCTCGAGCATCAGGCGCAACACGCCGTGCGTCGACGGATGCTGGGGCCCCATGTTGATGATCATCGTCTGATCTTCTTCGGGGTCGTCGGGCAGGTCGCCGAGCTGCGCGGCCTCGGCCTCGGACATCCGGAGCACGGAGCCGATCTCGCGCATCAGTTCACGGGCGGTGGTCTGACTGCGCGGCTTGAGCAACTGCGCGCCCTCGTCGGTGTTCGGGATGAACACCGCATAACTGGAGGGCTCGGCCGCTGGCGCCGATGCCGCTGCCGCCGCGGTGAGCTCGTCCTCGGTGGTGGCCATTATGCGTGTGCCTCTCTTCCGCCGGACCACTGCCGTGGCAGGTCACTGCCCATCATGCGTGTGCCTCCTTGAACTGCACCGGGATGGAGCCGATCGCATAGTCCTTGCGCAACGGATGGCCGTCCCAGTCTTCGGGCATCAGGATCCGGGTGAGATCGGGGTGGCCGTCGAATTCGATGCCGAACATGTCGTAGGTCTCACGCTCAGGGGCTTCGGTGCCGGGATGCAGGTCGAACAGCGACGCCACGACCGGATCGCTCTCGGGCACCTGGACGCGCAGGCGCGTCCGTCGACGGTTGCCGATGTCGAGCAATTGCACGACGACTTCGAACCGCTCGGGCGCGACGCCGTCGGGCAGCGGACGATGCATGTGCTGCAGGTAGTCGACACCGCACAGGTCGAGCGCCATCGTGTAGCCCTCGTCGGCCAACGCCTTGGCGACGTCGAGATACTGCTCGCGCGACGGGTGGATGACCTCCTGGCCGTGCGAGGAGGTCACCGGGCAGCCGTGGATCTCGGGGATCTGGTCGTCGTCGGTCACGTCTTGCTCCCCATGAGGACCGGGGTCGAGCCGGTGTCGATGTGCTGGACGTGGATGTTCGCCCCGGCACCGGTCTCCTTGCGGCGCTTGAGGATCTGCTCGTTCTCGATCAGGCCGTGCAGCTGCTCGATCGCGTGGATCAGCGTCTCGGGAGTCGGCGGACACCCGGGGGCGTACACATCGACGGGCACGACCTGATCGACGCCCTGCACGATCGCATAGTTGTTGAACATGCCGCCGGAGCTCGCGCACACGCCCATCGAGATGACCCACTTGGGCTCCATCATCTGGTCGTACACCTGACGCAACACGGGTGCCATCTTCTGGCTGACGCGGCCGGCCACGATCATGATGTCGGCCTGGCGCGGGCTGGCGCGGAAGACCTCCATCCCGAAGCGGGAGATGTCGTAGTGCGCGCCACCGGTCGCCATCATCTCGATCGCGCAGCACGCGAGTCCGAACGACGCCGGCCACGACGACCGCGCACGCGACCAGTTGACGAGATCTTCGAGTTTGCCGGTGATGACGTTGTGCGTCAGGCCGCCCAGTCCGTCGTCGAGCACATCGTTGACGATGCCCATGTTGCGGTCTCCTTATGCGGCGGGTTGATTCGTGGTGTCGCCGGATTCGACCAGACGACCTTCGGTCCCGACGCGACGGATGGTCGAGTCGAGCGAGCGCGTCGGCGACACCATGTCGGCCTCGGCCTGCAGGCTGCGGTACGTCTGGAGCGGACCCCAGTCGAGGCCCCCGCGGGCGACCTCGTAGACGAAGGTCAGGAAGAACACGACCGAGAACATCAGCACAGCCCAGAACCCGTACACGCCGAGCTCACCGCGCGACACCGCGTAGGGGTAGACGAAGATGATCTCGATGTCGAACATGATGAACAGCATCGCCACGACGTAGAAGCTCACCGGGAAACGCTCCGGGGGCTCACGCGAGGGGACGATGCCACACTCGTACGGCGCTTCCTTGGCAGCAGACGGCCGGCTCGGCCCCAGCAGCTTGGAGGCGAACAGGCTGAGCATGCCGAACACGATGCCCAGGAGCATCAGGATGACGATCGGCAGGTACTGGCCCATCAGGCGGTGGCCACTGCCTTGCTGTTCGCGAGGTTCTCGGCGAGCTGCCGGTCACGACGATGCAGCAGGTAGCACAGCGCGAAGAAGATCGCGCCGCCACCGAGGGTGAGGACCACAGCCGGCTGGCGACGAGCACCGAGGTCACGGACCATGTACACGTACTGGCGTTGACGCGTCTCGTCGATCGTCGGGGTGACCGGGGCCCGGCCCGGCTCGGTACGAACCTGGACGAACGGTGCCGCCTCGACGAGGACGTAGTGGGGCTCGTGGAAGAACGCGAAGAAGTCGAGCGAATCGTTGGTCAGCCCCGGGATGGCACCCGCCTCGATCCGCGGGTAGCGGTCACCGCCGATGTCGTAGATGTCGGTGATCGTGTACTGGCCGGCGGCGAACGCTTCCTCTTCTTCGAGCAGCACGCTGGCTTCGGCAGACGCCTGGCCGAAGGCAGGCGATGCCGGGTCGAGGACGATGAAGCCTTCCGCGGTGAGTTCGGCGCCGACGAGTGCAGCCTCTTCGGCCGGTGTGACCCCGTCGGGAATCGTCGGCAGGACCTCGAGCACCCCGCCGCTGCGCAGCGCGTCGGTGTCCTGGAGCACGGCAGCCCCGGGCACCGGCTGCCACGTGGGGTCGGGGCCACGGAGACCGATGCCGTAGATCCACCAGGTGAGCCCCATCAGCATCATCCAGCCGGAGAGCCCGGCGATCGCCACGAGGAACGCGAGGCGCGACCCCATGTTCGTCAACATGATCAGATACACGCTGCCCATCAGGATCACCACGGCGATGACGACCGTGAGCAGCCCGCGAAGTTCCGGCTCCCAGCCGATTGCCAACAGATTCATGTCGCTCACAAACTCCGGACGTATTCGACGACGGCGCGAATCTGTTCGTCGGTCAGCACGGCACCGAAGCCAGGCATGCGTCCGCTTCCCTGGCCGTTGATTCCGTACAGCTTGCCGAACTCGGAGCCGTTCCTGATGAAGTTCACCATGTCATCTTCGCTGGCGAAGTGACTGTTGGTCGACCCTGCGGTCAGGTTCCAACCATAGGCGCCCTGACCGGAAACACCAGGATCCCCGTAGCTCCAGCCGAGTGTGTGGCACCGGGCGCAGCTGTAGGCGCCGCTGCCCAGCTCGAGGTTGAAGAGCGCTTCGCCGTAGCTGATGCCGTCGGCTTCCATCGCGTTGCGTGCGGCGGCTTCGATGTTGTCGCGCTCGTCGGCGGGCAGGACACCCGAGGCGCAGAGCTGGACGTCGTAGTACTCGTCACCACCGAGCTCGTCTTCGAGACAGCCCTCGCGCGGGATCTGGATGCTCTTCATGTACTCGATGAGCGTCTCGATCTGCTGCGTGGTCATCGGACCGCCACCGATCGTGCCCCACGGCGACATCGGCGAGAACGGACGTCCGTAGTTGAGGATGAACTCGACCTCGGACTCGTCGAATCGGTACAACACCGTGTTGAGGGCGGGTGCCTTCCAGTTGACGGCGCTGACCGCACCGGTCTCGGGGTCGGTCACCGTGAACGGTGCCTCACCGCCGACGGCATTCATGCCGCCGTGGCAACCCGCGCAGTTGAACCCGCCTTCGGCGGTCGGCGCGAACAACTCGGCACCCCACGACGCGAACCGCTTGTCCCAGCCCTCTTGGGCTCCGGCCTGACGGCCGGGCTCGAGCACCCAGTACACGGGCAGGCCGATCACGCTGACGAGCAGCAGAATGACGCCGAGGAGTTGCAGGCGTTCGAGGCGTGGACCCTCGAGGGTCTCGTCGTCGTAGTACTCCTTGCGGTTGGCGGCCAGCTCGATCTCGGAGCCGACCTCGGAGCGTCCGGCACGGACGTTGAACCATGCGTAGACGACGAAGCCAACGAGGATGACGAAGAACGCGAAGCCCGCGATCGACGTGGTGGTGAGGCCGACCATCAGTGGTCGCCGCCACCGGTGCAGTGTGGGCCTTCGGCTTCTTGACCGGTGGTGTTGGTACCGATCGCCGGCCCGGGCACGACGATCCCGGTGTCGATGATCACGTCACCGCTCGGCGAGATGTCGGCGGGATGCCGGTCCATGCCGCGCGGGGCGGGGCCGGCCTTCTTCTCGCCGACGCGGTTGTACTGCGAACCGTGACACTGGCACTCGAACCACTGGCTGGTCGGACAATCGGGGACGCGGCAGCCGAGGTGCGGGCACTTCTGACTGAGCACGACGATGCCCTGCTCCATCGCGGTGAGCAGGCTGTCGGGATAGACGGTGCGGGCGACCGGCAGGGCCTCGGACGGGTAGGCGGTGATCCAGGAGCGTGCTTCGGGAGCGTAGAAGAACCCACCGCCCTGCTTGATGCCGTCCTTGATCGTGGCGAGCTTGCCGACCGGGACCGACCCGCCGAAGCCGCCGGTACCGCTCGGCCACAGGAAGCCGACGAACGCCGCCGCAGCAAAGGCACCGAGACCGGCGCCCATCAGCGTGACGGTGGCCCGGTTGAAGAACTGGCGGCGCGACACGCCGATGGCCTCGGGATCGGGAGCGACCCAGGGGACCAGTGCGGGCTCGTCGTCGACGACAGCAAGGGCAGTGCCCGCACCGCGTGCGGCGGTACCTTCGGCCTCGGCGACCGCCGCGGTGCGTGCGCCCGATGCCGTTGCGGCCGCCTCGAAGGCGCGCGAGTCCTTGCGGCTCGACTTGTCCCGGCTCAGGGTTTCGCCCGAGAGGGCACCGGCCCCGCGCACGTCGCTGCGACGCGCGAGGGTGAAGAAGCTCACCGCGGCGAGGACGAGTACGACCCCGATGGCGATGGCGATGACAGCTGCGGTACTCATGAGAGGTACTCCTTTGGTCCTAGAGCTCGAAGAACAGGCCGTCGACCCACGGCAGGACGAAGTTGAAGCCGGGGCCCCGGAAGAACGACCCGATGATGACGAGCACGGCCCAGAACATCAGGTGGACGGTGTGGATGGACGTGGCGAACTTGCGATCCTCGGGCTTGTTCGACGGATTGCGGTCCAGGTAGGGCGCGAGGATCAACGCGATCATGCCGACACCCGGGAGGGTCACGCCGGCGACCATCGGGTGGAACATGGTCAGCATCTCCTGCAGACCGAGGAAGTACCAGGGCGCCTTCGACGGGTTCGGCGTCTGGTTCGTGTTGGCCAGCTCCAGGAGCGGCGCGTGCACGAAGATCGAGAACACGAAGACGAGCGCGGTGCAGGCGAGGGCGGCCACGAACTCGGCGGCGAGCAGGTGCGGCCAGGTGTGCACCTTGTCGACCGGCGTGGCCTTGACGTCTTGGATCGTGCCCGACTTGACGACGGTCAACAGACGCTGGGTGTGGCCACCAGGACCTGCACCGATCGGCACACCACCACCGGCGGGGGCTGCGGCGACGACGGCGCCGACCTTCTCGGCCACGGCGACAGCTCCGCCGGACTCGGCAGCCGGTGCATCCTTGGCGGACTTGGCGGCCTTGCTGCGTTGGAGCAGATGCGCGGGGATGCGCGAGTCACCAGCCGCCTCGGCGGCCGGTTCGGCCGACGCTGCCGGCTCTGCGACCGGCTCGGCTTTCGCCTTGTCGCGTGCCGCTGCTGCTCGCTTCAGCAGGTGTTCTGGGATTTCAGTCATGTGTCGACCTCTTCATCCTTGTTCGTAGCCAGTCAACCGAGCGGATCACAACGGACCCGAAATGCCGCCGTCTTTGCGCACCCGCCAGAAGTGGATCGCCATGAAGATGACGATCACGAACGGCAGGAACAACACGTGCAGCACGTACCACCTCAACAGTGTCTCCGCGCCGATCTCGGCACCGCCGAGCAAGACGAATCTGACCTCCTGCCCGAAGACCGGGGTGTACCCCATCATGTTGGTGCCGACGGTCACCGCCCACAGCGCCAATTGATCCCACGGCAGCAGGTAGCCGGTGAACGAGAGCAGCAGGGTGAGCATCAGCAGGATCACTCCGATCACCCAGTTGAACTCACGCGGCGGCTTGTAGGCGCCGTGGTAGAAGACGCGGGCCATGTGCAAGAACACCGCGAGCACCATCAGGTGCGCACCCCATCGATGCATGTTGCGCACGAGCAACCCGAAGGTCACCGAGGTCTGCAGGTTGTTGATGTCGTTCCACGCAGCCGTGGTCTCGGGACGGTAGAAGAACATCAAGAAGATGCCCGTCACCGTGAGCAGGATGAACAGGAAGAAGCTCAACCCGCCCAGACACAACGTGTAGCTCACCTTCACCGCGTGACGCTTCACCTTGACCGGGTGCAAGTGGTACAGCACCGAGTTCATGATCACGTAGCTGCGGTTACGCGGGCTGTCGGTGTAGCCCTTGCGGAAGATCGAGCCCGGACGGAAGATCGAACTCCACGCCTGGCTGCCCTGCACGCTGTCGACCGCATCCTTGGCGCGGTCGCCGATCGTGGGCTTCGGTTTGTCGTCGATGATCTTGGACATGGATGTCAGTTCCTCAGAGCCTCATGCCATAGCCGTAGCCATGGTTGTTGGTTCGGGTGTGGTAGTCGCCGACCGCGGTTGCGGTGCCGGCCTTGCCGAGAATGATGACGCCGGTCGGGCAGCGGTCGACGCACAGCGCACAGCGGGTGCAGATGTCGTCGTCGATGGTGAACATGAACGCATCGGAGGGATCGGTGCCGGGCTGTTCGGTGCCGATCGCAGCCTCGACCGCGTCGAGGCTGACCATGTGGATGCACTTCCACGGGCAGATGTCGACACAGCCTTCGCAGCTGATGCACTCCGACTGGTCGATGTGGATGAACTGCTTCGGCTTGACGGCTTTGGACAGGTAGTCCGCGTCGACTTCCACCAACGTGTAGTCGTCGGTGTACGGCATCAACGGCGGATTCGCGTCGGTCTTCGCCATCTTCAGCGTTCCCCGGCCACGCAGGCCGCGTCTGACCACTCACTCGCTGGCGCTCCCTCGTTCGCACACCAGAACGAGTCTGGCCGCGCGCCACGAGTTGGCGTCGGGAGGACGGTGTCGGACAGCGACGGCTTCATCAGGCCTTCTTCACCAGGGGGCGGCCGTAGCTGGATGTCGGGAGTTCCTTCTGAACGGTGTCGCCGCGCTTCTGCCACCAGATCGCGAGCCACATGTGGAGCCCGAAGAACACGGCGTGCAGCAGCACGACGAGCGTGTCGCGGACGGCCTCGTACTGCAGCGTGATCGGGTTCCAGCCGCCGGCCGACTCGGGCTTGAGGATGCCGCCGGGGCCGAAGATCAACTTGTCACGCGACCAGCCGAGGTTCTTGTCGGCATGGTCGATGAACTGGTGCGGGAGGATGCCGTACGTGAGGAACAGCATCCCGAAGATGTAGACGGCACCGATCATCGCCTCACCCCAGGAGACGGGCTTGCCGACGGGACGGCGCTTGCCGTACCACACGACACCACCGATCATGGCGAGCGACGCGATGAACGCAACGATGAACGCCTGGTTGAAGCCAGGCCATTTCAAGATGTCGACAGCGATCATCGGTGGGGGTGAACTCCTGAATCGGGAACAGTGATCTTCGCGAGCCTACTCACGGGAGGGTGACGGACGAAGTCTGGCAGACAGGTTCTCGGTGCGCGCCAGGTTGTGCGCAAGTTCTCGCGTGACATCGAAATGTCGCCATGCCGCGCGAATGTCGGTCGAAAGTTTCTCCCGCCGGTACCCGGCATCTATCCTCTGCCAAGTGACTGAGATCCCCGAGCACCTGCTGAAGCGGTCGCGCGAGCGTCGCGCCGCGATCGGCCAGGGCGGCGACGCCGGCGCCTCCGATGGCGCAGCCGCCGCACCCGCAACAACACCGGCCACCACGCAGCAGGCCGCTGCGCCCGCAGCCGCCTCGAGTGGCCCGCCCACACGGTCCGGTCCGCCGGCGCCCGAAGCGGTCACTCCGCCCAAGCCCGACCCCATCTACGTCGCCGCCGCCAAGCAGCGTCGGAAGGTCCCGTGGTGGGCGATGGCCACCCTCGGGCTGATGCCGGTGTGGGGCTTCATGTACGTGCGTGCGCTGACCGAGCCACCGGAAGTGGTCGAAGGTCCGCTCGCCATCGGCTCCGAACAGTACGGCAGCTGCGCGGCCTGCCACGGCGCCGCTGGCGGCGGTGGCGTGGGCTATCAGTTCTCCGGTGGCGAGGTCCTCAAGACCTTCCCGAACATCGAGGACCAGCTCCGCTACGTCTACTGGGGCACCGGCGAATACAACATCGCCGGGATCGGCATCTACGGCAACCCCGACCGTGACGGTGGCCCGCACCAGACGGGTGCCCTCGGGGTCATGCCGCAGCAGGGATCGGCCGCAGGCGGTGGCCTCACCGACTACGAGATCCTCGGCGTCGTCTGTCACGAGCGCTACACGCTCGGCGGGGCCGACCCGACCAGCGAGGAGTGGGCCGAGGAGTTCGAGGAGTTCTGCTCCGCCGAGTCGCCCGTGTTCGCCGCGCTCGAAGCCGGCGAGTTCTCGCTCACCGACGAAGAGGTCGGACCGTTCACCGGCGCAACGGGCGAGTTCGAGATCCTTCCGGTCGGCGCGCCGAAGGAAGGCACCTCCGCCGAATCCTGACCGGCTCGATCGATCCGATCGAGTGGTGGCAGTAGTCTGCGCGCCGTGACCGAACGTTCGTCGACCGACGTCCTCGTCGTCGGCGGCGGACCCGCCGGTTGTGCGGCCGCGATCCGCTTGGCAGCCGTGGGTCACCAGGTGACCGTCCTCGAACGCAGTGGCGGGCTGTCACCCGTGGCGCGCGGTGACCTGCTCGTCCCGGCAGCGGTCGACGAACTCGACGACCTCGGTCTCGACGTCGTCGCACTCGGGGGCAACCCGATCACCGGAACGCGGCTCTGGCACGCCGGGAGGTCCGTTCCCGTGCGCTGGCCCGACACCCGAACGAGTACGTCCGACGGCGCCGTCGTTCGACGCTTCGACCTCAATGCAGCACTGCGCGACCGCGCCGCAGCGGTCGGTGCCGACGTCCGACTCGGCGCACGGGCCACGACCCCCACCGTCGAACGCGGCTTCGTGCGCGGCGCGTCGATCGAGTACAAGGACGGCTCGACGAGCGAGATCGGATGTCGCTTCCTCCTCGTCGCCGACGGCGCGAACAGCCGGTTCGGACGCGGGCTCGGCACGCATCGCGACCGTCGGTGGCCGTACGCGATCTCGGCCAGTACGTACGTGACGAGCGACCGGTCCACCGACTCGTGGATCGAGACCTCGCTGGGGCCGCCGGATGCGAACGGACATCCGATCACCGGCCACGGATGGGTCCATCCCGTCGGGGACGGCACCCTCAACATCGGCGTCGACGATGCTGTCGAGCTACCGCGACGTGCGCGGCGTCAACATCGTCAAGCTGCTCGACTCGTTCGCCGAGTCGGTCGCGCCGCGGTGGCGATTCGATCCGACCGAGCGGCTGGTCGAGCCGATGCGCCGACGCACGCCCGTCGGCGGGTCGGTCTCGCCGACGATGGGACCGACGTTCCTCGTCGCCGGCGACGCGGCCGGGATGGCCAACCCGTTCAACGGCCACGGGGTTCGCGCCGCACTCGCCACCGGTCGCACCGCGGCCGACGTGCTCGACGAGGCGCTCACCGTCGGCAACTCGACCACGCTGCAGCGCTACCCCGCCCTGCTCGACGACGCGCTCGGCCAGTACCACAAGGTCGGCCGACTCACCGCCCGCTTCCTCGGACGCCCGTGGTTGTTGCGGACTGCGTTGTCGGCCGGCATCCGCAGCGACGCGGCGATGGGCGCCGCGCTGCGCATCGCCACCAACGAACTGCGCGACGGAGAGGCCGGCGGCGCCGAACGCGCCTATCGCCTGGCCACCGTCATCGCCCGGTTCGCCCCCAGCTGGTGAACGTCAGTGGTGGGGCGTCCGGCGGTGCTTGCCGGGGCGCGGAATCCGCAGGGTGACCACCGACAAGGCGAGGATCACCGGGTAGATCTCGAGGCGTCCGAGCAGCATCTGGAGCATCGCGATCGCCCGACCCGGCCGCGGAATCGCGAGGAAGTCACCGGTGTGATCGAGGTCGCCGAGGCCCGGGCCGACGTTGCCGAACGCCGTGGCCGACGCCGAGAACGACGTGATCATGTCCGGTCCGGTCGCCGCGATGAAGAACGAACCGCCTCCGAAGATGACCAGCGCCAGCAGCATGAAGCCGACGACCTTGCCGGCGACATCGTCGGACAGGATGCCCCGACCCACGCGCACGGGGCGCACGAGCCGCGGGTGCAGGTGCTTGAGCGCCTCACGGTGGGCGAAGCTCGACACCGCCATGACGCGCAAGACCTTCACGCCGCCCGCCGTCGATCCTGCCATGGCACCGATCGGCAGCGTGATCAGGATCAGCGCCTGAGCGGCCTGGCTCCAGAGCCCGTAGTCGTTCGTGACGAATCCGGTGGTGGTGATCGACGACGTCATGGTGAACATCGCGTCGCGGAATCCCGCGCCGGTGCTGTCGCCCGATCCGGACGTCGCATACGCCCACAGCGACGCACCCACGACGATCAGTGCGTAGACCCGGAACTCGGTCGACACCAACAGCGGCTTCACGTCCCTGCGCAGGGCCCGGTAGTACAGCGTGAAGCTGCCGCCGGCGAGGAACATCCCGACGATTGCGATCCACTCGATCGCGGCCGACTCGTAGTGCCCGAGCGACCCCTGATAGGGCGAGAATCCTCCGGTCGACACCGTCGTGAAACTGTGGCTCACCGCGTCGTAGAGGCTCATTCCGGCGGCGGCGTACGCCGCGCCGAGCACGATGGTCAGCCCGATGTAGACGCCCCACAACCGACGCGCCGGTCTCGCGGACTCGCGGCGTCAGCCGCTCGCCGGTCGGACCGGGAGCCTCGGCCTGCATCAGGCTCATGCCGCCGGACCCGACGGTCGGGAGCACCGCGACGACGAGCACGATGACACCCATCCCGCCCATCCACTGGGTCAGCGATCGCCAGAACAGCAGGCCGTGCGACGTCGCCTCGATGTCGGGCGTCACGGTCGCGCCGGTCGTCGTGAACCCCGAGATCGACTCGAACAACGCGTCGTCCCATCGGTCGAAGTGACCCGTGAGCACATACGGCACGGCGCCCGCGACGGCGATCACGATCCACGTGACCGTCACCGCGGTGAACACGTCGAGCACGCGGATCTGCTTGGGTGTGATCGTCGACCTCCACATCACCCCACCGACGACGGTCATCACCGACCCGGTGGCGAGGAGCACGAGCGTGTTCGCACCGCCGTCGATCAGGTCGACCGATCCGGAAGCGAACACTCCGAGCCCGACCACCATGATCGTGAGCCCGACGATGTGTCCGACGAGGGTCGGTCGACGGTCGGCCCGTACCAACCGTTCGCCACGGCCGACGACCGACGTCCGCGGGTCGAGAAGCGCTCGCGGGTCGAGGTCATGGCGCGAGCGACCCAGACGCAGGCTCACGCCGTGAACGCCTTCAGCAGGGCCGGGATCGAATCGGGTCGAGCGAACACGACGACGTTGTCGCCGGCGTGCAGCGTCGTGTTGCCCCGGACGATCTCGCCGGCCTGACCCTCGCGCGTGACGGCACCGAGCACGATCGAGTGCGGGAGATGCAGATCGGCGACGCGGATCCCGTCGGCGGACGAGCCCGCTTCGATCTCGAACTCGTCGACCTCGATGTCGCTCTCGAGAAAGGTGGCGACCGAGGCCGTCCCGCCACGCACGTGGCGCAGGACCGCGTTGGCCGAGGCCGTGCGCGGGCTGAGGGCCGCGTCGATTCCGAACTGACGCACCAGCGGCAGCAGCGCCAGCCGGTGCAGCACGGCGACCGTGAACGTGCGCTTCTCGGTGGCGGCGAAGGCGCACGCGAGCACGTTGGCCGCGTCGTCACCCGTCGCAGCGATCACCAGGTCCATCCGGGTGATCGACTCCTCGTTGAGCAGGTCGACGTCCTCGATGTCGCCGTTGACGATCGTGACGTAGGGCAGCTGTTCGCTCAGATGCTTGGCCCGAGCGATGTCCTGCTCGACGAGCACGACCTCGGCACCCTCCTCGGTGAGCCGCTCGGCGACGCGCGAGCCGACCGCTCCGCCGCCCAGCACCATCACGCGCTTCGCCCGGCGATGCTTCGCACCGAGCAACTCGAGGATCTCGTGGCGCGCCGACCGCGTGGCGAGCACGCGGACGTGGTCGCCGACCTCGAGGCGCTGGTCGCCACGCGGGATCACGGTCTCGCCGTCACGCGTCAGTGCGCCGAACAGGAACCGCCAGTTCGGCTCGTAGCTCCGGCCGATCTCGGCGAGCGTGCTCCCGGCGAGCGGCGACGACTCGCTGATGACGGCACCGATCACGACGAGGTCACCGTCGGACATCCGGTACACCTCGTCCGCGCCGGACACCCGGGCGAGTTCCATGATCTCGTCGGCGGTGTCGGCATCGGGATCGATGATGAGGTCGGCCTTCATCGCCTCACGCAGCGCCTTGCCCGCCGGGCCCCGGAGTTCCTCGGTCTGGATCCGGGCGACGGTCTGCGGCACGCCGTAGTCCTTGGCGAGCAGCGACGCGATGAAGTTGACCTCGTCGTTCTGGGTGACGCCCGCCAGCAGGTCGGCGTGCGCGACTCCCGCCGCTTCGAGCGTCGACGGCGTGGTGGCGCTCCCGACGACGACCTGGACATCGAGTTCCTCACCGATCGACGCGGCGACCGCCTCGTTCTGTTCGACGATGACGATGTCGTTGCCTTCGGCCCCGAGACGTTGAGCGAGGTAGCGACCGACTTCGCCGGCGCCAACGATGATCACATGCATTGTCGCAAGTGTGCCCGATGCGCCGACGCGGCGGGTCGATCAGACAGGAATGGAGACGTTCGCCAGGAGCGCCGCCGGGGCCGACCTGAGTGCCGCGGTCGCCTCCGTGTCGGGAAAGCGGTCGCACGCCGAGATCGCCCGGTCGACGAAATCGCCTGCGGTCTCGATGGCCGAGGCAACGCCCACGTTGGACCGGACGATGGCCAGGGCTCGACGCTGCTGCTCGGCATCGAGCGGGGCCCCGAGCAGCGCTGCGAGCTCGTCGCCGGCAGGCGAGCCGAGTGCCATCGTGCGCAGCACGGGCAGCGTGTACACGCCTTCGACCATGTCGTGACCGGCAGGCTTGCCGAGCTGTTCGTCGGTGGCTGTGGCGTCGAGGATGTCGTCGACGATCTGGAACACCATGCCGAACGCGTTACCGAAGTCGGTCAACGCATCGACCGTCTGCTCATCGTGACCGGCCACGATGCCCCCGATGCGTGCCGCCGTGCCGTACAGCGACGCGGTCTTGCCGTGGATCGAGGTGTAGTAGCTGTCTTCGGTTCGACCGACGTCGTAGGTGAACCGGAGTTCTTCGATCTGCCCCTCGCACAACCACCCGATGGTGCGGGCGAGCAGCCCCGCCACCTCGGTGCCGAGCGACGCCGCGATCTCCGACGCCCGTGACAGGAGGAAGTCGCCGGCCAGGATCGCCTGCAGATTGCCCCACTTGGCGTTGACGGTCTCGACGCCGCGCCGGGTGTCGGCCTCGTCCATGACGTCGTCGTGATACAGCGACCCGAGGTGCACCAATTCGCACGACACACCGCCACGGACCACATCGTCGGACGCGATGTCGCCACCGATCTGGGCGGCCACGGTCGACAGCACCGGACGCAGTCGCTTCCCGCCGGCGACGATGAGATGGGAGGCGATCTCGGTCAGGTACTGATCGGGCGTGATGACCGCAGCGTGCATGGCGGTCTCGACGCGACTGCGATCGGCATCGCTCGTCGACAGGGCGAGCAACGGCGACGTCTGCGCGTTCGACGTGACGTTCTCCATGGGCACGGGCACAGGCTAGGCCGCGAACCGAACAAGGGCATCACGCTCCCTGTACGGAGCGGGCACGGAATCTGCACGACCCGAAGCGGTAGCGTCGTCGTCGTGACCGACTCCCACGAGCCGACTCCTCCGTCCTCCGAACCGACCCCGTCGTCGACCGCTCACGAGGACGATCTCGACCTGGACGCGATCGAGGCGGATCTCGACGGGGTCCAATTGGCGCTCGGCCGACTCGCCGACGGCAGCTACTGGACCGATGAAGTGACCGGCGCACCGATCCCCGTCGAGGTACTCGACGCCGACCCACTCGTCCGGCGGGCCTGATGCAGAAGAAGGCCGTTGCCTCGATGGCGTCGATCATCGCGCTCGCCGCCGGCCTCACCGCGGCGGCACAGCGGGCCGGCAAGCAGGCTGCCGCATCACCGATCACCAACCGATTTCGCGCGATCCGCACGGGTCTGGAAGCTGTCAGCGCGGAACTCGGCACGATTCGCGGTGTCGCGAGTCCGCGGGATCGGCAGCGCCGACGAGCGACGTGCGCAGCTCGACGAGCAGTTCGCGATCCGCACGGCCGAAGACGTCGCGAAGGAACTCGGCGAGATGAAGGGCGTCCTGATGAAGGCCGGCCAGCTCATCAGCTTCATCTTCGAAGCCTTGCCCGACGAGGCGCAGGACGCGCTGGCCACGCTGCAGGCCGATGCGGCACCGATGTCACCGACGCTGGCCGCCGGCGTGGTGAAGGACGACTTCGGCAGGCCGCCCGAAAAGGTCTTCCTCGACTGGTCCGACATGCCCGTCGCCGCGGCATCGATCGGTCAGGTCCACAAGGCGATCACGCACGACGGCCGCGACGTCGCGGTGAAGGTGCAGTACCCCGGCGTCCACGAGGCCATCGAGAGCGACCTCGACGCCGCCGAAGTGATGTATGCCATGTTCTCGTCGATGATGCTGAAGGGCCTCGATGCGAAGGGCCTCGTCGACGAACTCCGTGCCCGGATGCGTGAAGAGCTCGACTACTCGATCGAGGCCGGCAACCTCGCCGAGTTCGAGGCACGCTTCCAGGGCCACCCGTGGGTGCGGATTCCCAAGCTCGTGCCCGAACTGTGCAGCGGCCGCGTGCTCACCACCGAGTGGGTCGACGGCATGACGTTCGACCAGTTCCGGGCCAACGAGTCGGTGGAGACGCAACAGCGCGCTGGTGAAGTCGTCTGGCGGTTCGCGCGAGAACGCGATCACCCGGTACGGCATCTTCAACGGCGACCCACACCCCGGCAACTACAAGTTCCACCACGACGGCAGCGTCACGTTCCTCGACTACGGCCTGGTGAAGCGTTGGTCGCCCGGTGAGTGGGAGACGCTCAGCCCGACGATCGACGCGATCATCGTCGATCGCGATCCGGACAAGCTCGTCGCCGAGATGGTCCGCTCGAATTTCCTGCCCGCCTCGCACGGGCTCGACCCGGCCCTCGTGTACGACTACGTGTCGAGCCCGTACGTGCCGTACCTCACCGACGAGTTCACGTTCACCCGCGAGTGGATGCGCGACACGATCGCAAAGATCTTCGACGTGCAGGGCCCGCACGGCCCGGTCATCGAACAGCTGAACATGCCGCCGAGCTTCGTCATCCTCGACCGTGTGGTGTGGGGCGTGAGCGCCATCCTCGGCAAGCTCAACGCGCACGGTCCGTGGCGCGCGATGCTGCTCGAGTACGTCGCCGACGGGCCACCGGCCACCGATCTCGGCGCGGCCGAAGCGGCGTGGAACGCATCCCACCATTCGTCCTGAGTCCGGCGCCAGTCGGGAAGTTGGTCGACGCCATCGGATGAGCGATGGTCAGCCGGGTTCGGCTTCGTGGCCGGCGGGCAGGTGCAACCCCCGGTAGGCCTCGGAGCCGGAGATCTCGCCCTGCACCACTCGATGCACCTCGCGACAGATGGGCAGGTCGACGCCGTGCCGTTCTGCGAGCGTCATCACGCTGCCTGCAGTCTTGACACCTTCCGCAACCATGTTCATCTCCTCGAGGATGTCGTCGAGCGAGCGCCCCGTTCCCAGTTGCTCGCCGACGTAGCGGTTGCGGCTGTGTTGGCTGACGCACGTCGCAACGAGGTCGCCGAGGCCGGTGAGACCGGCGAACGTGGACGCCTCACCTCCCATGGCGACGCCGAGCCGGGACAGCTCGGACAGCCCGCGCGTGATCACCGCTGAACGCGTGTTGTCGCCCACCCCGAGGCCCTGCGCCATCCCCGCGGAGATCGCGATGACGTTCTTGAGTGCACCGCCCATTTCGCAACCGACGACGTCGTGGTTCGTGTACACCCGGAACAGCCCACGGGTGAAGACCCGCTGGAGCGCCTCGGCGACGGCGAGATCCTCGGTGGCGATGACGCTCGCCGCGGCCTGGCCCGCCATGATTTCCTTCGCGAGGTTCGGCCCGGTCAAGACCGCCGCCGGGTGGCCCGGCAGCACCTCCTTGATCACCTCGGTCATCCGCAGCATCGAGCCCTGTTCGAGACCCTTGGTGAGGCTGACGATCGGCACCCAAGGATGGAGGTACTCGCGTACCGCTTCGAGCGTCGGCCGAAACGCATGCGACGGAACGCCCACGACGAGAACGTGTGCGTGGCGAGATGCTCGCTCGAGATCGTCGGTCGCATCGAGCTGCTCCGGCAGCGGATACCCGGCCAGATACCGGTCATTCTCGTGACTCGAACGGATCGTCTCCGCGACTGCGGCGTCGCGCGCCCACAGCAGCGTGTCGTTGCGACCAGAAGCGAGTGACGCCACGGTCGTTCCCCACGAACCTGCACCCAACACCGTGACCTTCATGACCCCTCGTCGATCTGACCGAACGGACGGTCGACCGTCATTCTGACACCACCGCGCCGTGCAAGCCGCGACGGCTCGCCGACCAGCATCACCGTGCGATCATCACGAGCGGTGCCCCCGGGCTGGATCGAGCGGCGACGGTGTTCAGCGCCTAAAGTGACAAATACCTGCCGGTGTACCTCAGCACCTGCAGCAGCTTGGTGGGGCGATGTCGCAGGGATACCGATTCGAGCCGACAACGGTGCGCCACGAGCGCGTCGCCCGGCGGTCGCGACGCACCCGACCCCTCCGGCGCAGGCTTGCCAACGGACATCTCGTCGACCGACTCACCTGACCATGCGCCCGGCACCACCTTCGTCACCCGTCGATCGGCTGGTCGACCGACCTCGGATCACATCACTCCTCCTCCAACGGTTCGATCATCCGCTCATGGTGGTCACCGCGCCCGCCGGATCCGGCAAGACCTCCGCGATCAACCAGGCGATCCGGAGCAACCTGTTGGACCCCCGCGGTACCGACTTCCTCGTCACCGCCCCGCGCAACGGGGCCGATCCGCTCCGGCTGCTCTCCAGGATCGCTGCGGCGATCGGCGTGGCCGACGACGGCCGCAACTCGACGAGTGCGATCCGTGAACGCATCGTCGAAGGGGTGTGGTCACATGCCCCCGACGAGGTTGCGCTGATCGTCGACGACGTGCACCATCTCCACCCACACGAGGACGACGGGCTCCTCGGCCCCGACGGGATCGGCGAGCTTCGCGCGTTGCTCGACGACATGCCGCACAACGGGCACCTCGTCCTCGTGTCACGTCGTGATGTGCCGATCCCGGTGGCCCGGCTGCGCGCACACGGAACGTTGGTCGAGATCACCGGCGACACGCTCGACTTCGACGACGCCGAACTCGACGAGCTGCGTTCCGCCCGCCAGGCGCCGACGGACCAGACGCTGCCGCGGCATCCCGCCACGGCCGACCTCCAACTCGCTGCCGGGGCCGCGGCGGGGGCCGACTTCCTCCGCGAGGAGGTGCTGGCGTCACTCGAGCCGGACCGACTCCGACACCTCCGGTGCATGGCGGTCTTCGACGAGTTCGACGACGACCTGATCGCCGGAATGTCGGACGGGGCGATCGATGCAGCGTCGCTGCTCGTCGACCTGCCACTCGTCGAGTGGGGAGACGACGGAACCCATCGACTCCACGGGTTGCTGCGCGAGACGTTGCTCGCTCGACAACCGCCGGGTGAGCAACGCAAGGCGGCGTCGATCGGTGCGGACCTGTTGCTGGAACGGTCGCGTCATGCAGCAGCGATGCGCCTGCACCTCCTCGCCGGCGACGAGATCTCGGCGCGGGACGCGGCGCGCCAGTTCGTCCTCGGGCCGACGCTGAACCAGTCGATCCCCGAGATCGCGGAGATCCGGCGGCTGCTCGCCACGTTCGACGACGGTGGGCCGCTGCGGTCGCTCCTCGACGCGTCACTGCACTTCGACGGGCGCGAGCGAGACATCGCCGACCGGTTCGAACGAGCCGCCGAGGCGGCCCGCGACGTCGGCGACGACGTGTTGGAGGTGCTGGCGCTGCACCGCTGTCTCCAGGCGAACTTCCTCGACATCAACATGGTCGGTGATCACCTCCGCCACCTCGATCGACTGGTCGAGCTGAGTGCCACGTTGCCGTTCGCACGGGGTGCCGTCGCCCACGCCCGCTCCCAGCTGGCGCAGGCCCACGGCGACGCAACAGCTGCGTTGGCCGCGCTCGACGACGTCAGCTACCTCGGCGATCTCGGCGAACTCGTGATCCGCAACCAACGCCTGTGCGATCTCGGCCGACCCGAGGATGTGGCCGTCGGGCTGACCACCGACGACCTCGCCCGGTTGCCTCCCGGATCGGAGGTGTTCATCGCGTTCGGGATGTGGCTGCGTGGCGAAGCGTCGCCCGAGTTCGCGAACGAGTTCGTCGGTGCGATGCTCGACGACGTCTCCCGACGTGGTGTCGATCACACGATGATCTCGACACTCGGGACCGCCACCGCAATCGCGCTCGCCGCCGGCGACACGGTGAACGCACGCCGGCGCTGCGACCAGGCACGCGACCTCGTCCTTCGCGATGCGCCGCGCACGATCGCGCTGTTCGCCACGGTCGCACGCGCGTCACTCGACGCCGACCAGCGCTCCGACGATACGGCAGCTGCGGTGCTCGACCCGGCCGAGACCGGGCTACCGATCGATACGTGGCCGCTCCGCGGCACACCTGCTCGCGCTCCCGCTCATCTACGTCGTGCGGCCCGAGTCGCGATCTGTGCTCGACTCGGTCGAATTCGGTCCGGCACTCACCGTGGCGGTCGCCGCTGGTCGGGCGCTCGTCGCCCTGCGCGATCGAGACGACTCGGGTCCCGCCGCAGAGCTGCCCTGGTCGCTGCTCGACGTCTTGCGCGTCCACGTCCTGCCGCACCATCTGACCGAACTCGCCTGCGCTGCGTTGCTCAGCGACACACCCGGAGCCCACGAAGCGCTCACCGCGATCCCCCACGTCGACCGTCACCTCGCACGGGTCGCGGACGAACGACGGTCCGGCGCGGCGACCCGAGCCGCAGCGCTGCTCGGGGACCGTCCGCGCCATCGGCCACACACGCTGCGCCTCGAACTACTGGGTGAAGTCCGGCTCCTCCGCGACGACCGCGACGTCACCGACGACGACTGGGCCCGACGCACTCGCGTTCGAGAGTTGCTCGCGCTCCTCACCGAACGCCGACGCATCGATCGCCACGATCTGGTCGACATCCTCTGGCCCGACCACACCGACGACGGCAAGGCCGACAGCAACTTCCGCGCCCATTTGTCGAAGCTCCAGCACATCCTCGAAACCGACCGAACCAGTGGCTCCGAGACCTACTTCCTCCGCTCCGACGGCGACATGCTCGTCCTCCACGAGGACGTGACCACCGATGTCGCAGAGTTCGAAGAACGCATCGAAACGGCGCGGCGCAACGACCTGGCCGGCGCACCCGCACGCGCACTCGAGGGATACATCGACGCCATCAGTCTGTATCGCGGTGACTATCTCCTCGGCGTCCGAGCCGGTTGGCCGGTCCTCACCCGGCTCCGGCTCCGCGCGGTCGCCGTCGACGCCACCTGTCGCATCGCAGAGTTGACCGCAGCGCGTGGCGAACCCGAGGACGCAGCCCGCTGGGCCGAACGGGCCCGACACATCGACGCTCTCAGCGAGCGGGCCGCGCGCATCTTCGTCGGCTCGTTGCTTGCCGCAGGTGACCGCTCTGCCTCGGCAGCCGCAGCGCGCGAACTCGAGACGCTGTTCGACACCAACGGGATCGCACTCGAACCGGCGACCCAACGGGTGTTCATGCGGACACGCTGACGTCTCGACCCCTGCGGGTGTCCCCGGGGCGACCTACCATCACCACATGGGCGCCGACACCACGACCGACACAACTGACCATGCGACCTCGTCCAACGTGAGGGCTCCGTTCGCCCCGTGGGACCGGCGCGACCTGCCCGGCTCGTTCGACGTCGCCGAGACCGCACGCCGAGTGGGCAACTACAAGTGGACCGAGATGAAGCTGTTCGAGGCACTCGGCGGCTGGGTCGCAACAGTGCCCGAGCTCGACATCAAGATGCGCTTGGGCACCCACTGCTACCACCACGCCTGGCACGCCGAGCTGTGGCACAAGCGGCTGCCCGAGTTGCGGGAGATGAAGCCCGAACGTTTGACGGCGCCCGCCAACGAGGCCATGGAGCGCTTCATCGCAGCGATGACCGAGCCCGAGGCGCCGGAGTCGACGATCGAGAAGCTGGTCGGCGTGTACCGCGTGCTGATCCCGCGATTCATTGCGGCGTACACGTACCACATGAACAACACGAGCGAGATCACCGACGCGCCGACCATCCGCTCGTTGAAGTTCGCGCTCCAGGACGAGTTCGACGACTGGCGCGACGGCGAGTTGATGCTGCAGTCACTGATCACCACCCCCGGCGAGGTTCGCCGTGCGACCGAGCATCAGGCGGCGCTGGAAACCATCATGGTCGAGGCAGGGGGCATCACCGGCCCGGGCAGCATCGGACCGGTCGGCTAACATTCATCGCCGGGGACAACCCAGCGGACACACAAGGGGAATCACATGCGCCAGTTCTTTCCGGTCGAGGATCTCGCCCGAGACGATCGATTCGTGCAGACCAACATGGCCGAGCGGATGGCCGACTCGCGCACCGCCGTCGACGTGAAGAAGACGGCCAAGAGCCGTGGCGCATCGAACCGTCTCACCCCCGATCGTCACGATGCCTCCGATGCCGCTCGATCATTGATGCACGGGATCATGGTCGGTGAGATCCAGGCGCTCGAGGGCGCCGGCCGCACAGCGCACGACTTCGACGCCGGCGACGGGTCGGAGGGGACGATCCCGTTCGAGCTCAAGCTCGACATGGCCCGTCAGGCCTGGGACGAGGCACGTCATGTCGAGATCAGCGCCAAGCTGTCCGACTGGATGGGCACCGAGATCGGCCAGTTCCAGGAGAACACGGTGCTGTTCGAAGCGGCCTGCTCGAACGACCCGGTGCTCCGGCTCGCAGGCGTGAACCGTGCGCTCGAGGGGCTGGCGATCGACGTGTTCACCCAGATGAAGGAGTTCGGTCAACTGGCCGACGACCCGTTCCTCGAGTTCTGCGAGGACTGGATGCTGGCCGACGAGGTCACCCACGTGAAGATGGGCTCCGACTGGCTGCGGCGAGTGACGGAGAACGACCCCGACCGCCGCGCCAAGGCGCTCGAGTTCCAGCAGGTCGTCGACAAGCTGTTCAGCTTCGGTGGCGCTCGTGGCGACAGCGAGGAGAGCCCGATCGGACTCGCACGGCGGTTCCGCGAACTCGCGGGCTTCACCGACGACGAGGTCGACACGATCGCCACCATGGACCACGAAGCGCTCGAAGAGCGCAAAGCGGCCGTTCGTCGGGCCCAGGAAGCCGCCGGCGTCTGAGCCGGTGTCCTCCGTGGCGGGCGAAGCGACGCCTCGGGTGCAGGTTGCGCCCGAGCGGTTCTCATTGGTCAAGTACGACGCCGACGAGATCGCCGCGGTCGTCGTCGAACTCGCCGAACTGATCGGACTGTCCAACCCGATTTCGGTGTTCGTCGACGAGACCACGCCGCTGGCGAAGATGTCGGCCGAGCTCGACGGCACGTCGTCGGATGCGCCGATCATCCTGCGCCTCGAGAGCGGCGCCCTCGAGGACACCCGTCACCTCACGAACTTCAGCACCGAACGCGCCCGCCAACGGCTCGGGCGGGTGATGCTGCGGGCGCGAGATCGTCTCCGTCCCGACTTCGCAGACGCTCCTCCCGATCTCGAGCTGACGAACCCGCAGAACTCGGCGTGGGACGTGTACTGCGGCGGACGCCTGGAGCGACTCGGGATCGAGGTCCCAGTGCAACGTTTCCGGTACGACTTCCGGAACCGGTTCGGTTTCAGCGACGAGGTCGACCGCACCTTCGATGCGCTGTGGGCCGCCGACGACCTCGGCTGGCACGACCTCCCGACCGTCACCTGACCGATGGAGCACCGCACCCGCCGGGTCGAAACCGAGCCCGGAATCGAACTCGACGTGATCGACGCAGGGGTCCCGGGGGATCCGGTGATCGTGCTCGCCCACGGCTGGCCGGAGAGTTCGCACACGTGGCGGCACCAGATCGAGCCGCTCGTCGCTGCGGGCTGGCGGGTGCTCGTCCCCGACCAACGCGGCTACGGCTCGTCGTCGGCACCGCGTGACGTCGATGCGTACCGCATCGACCACCTCGCGACCGATCTCATCGCGCTGCTCGACGACGTCGGCGCCGCGACCGGCACGTTCGTGGGCCACGACTGGGGGTCACTCCTGGTGTGGGACCTCGCTCGACTGCATCCGGACCGCGTGGCGGCCGTCATCAACTGCAGCGTGCCGTACACCCCGTGGCCGATGCGTCCGACCGACATGTTTCGCGCCGTCTACGGCGACCGGTTCTTCTACATCCTGTACTTCCAGGAGGTCGGCCCGGCCGAGACCGAACTCGAGATCGACGTGGATCGATCGCTGCGAACGATTCTGTGGGGTGCCTCCGGAGAGATGTCGCGAGCACCGATCGACCCGTCGGAGCTGCCGCCGCTCGAGGGCACCGGGTTGCTCGACTCGTGGGCCGGCTCGGTACCCGTTCCCGACGGTCTGCCGGGCTGGTTACAGCCCGACGATCACGCGCGGTACGTCGATCAATTCACCGCAAGTGGGTTCTTCGGGCCGATCAGTTGGTACCGCAACATGGACGCCAACTGGGCACTCACCCACGACCTCGCGGCGCCGCAGATGCCGTGTGCGTTCATCGGTGGCAGCCTCGACCTGGTGATCGCTCACCGGATGGAGTACGTCGAGTCGATGCACGACCTGCTCCCCGACTTCCGGGGTGCGACGATCATCGACGGCGTCGGCCACTGGACCCAGCAGGAGCGTCCGGCAGCGTTCAACACCGCGCTGCTCGAGTCGCTCGCGACGCGCTGCGCTGATCGGGCCCGCCGCGGTCAGCGCTCGGCGCGCACGGCAGCGAGCGGTCGGCAGCAGGGCCGCTTCCACCCGAGGTCGGCGACCTTGCCAGACGGCGGCCAGTGATCGTCGCGGCTGTACGCCCACCACTCCAGCGGGTTCAGGTAGTACGCCGTCGACTCGACCACCTTCGTGAATCGCTCGTCCCGTCGACGGGCAACCCAGATGACCATGCCGACCGCGCCGGCCGCGACGGTCCAACCGACGTACACCATCGGGTAGAGCGGACCGAGCCAACGGGCCTGCCAGCAGTGGACGTCCTCATGGTCGGTCACGAGCCGGCGGCGACGGGGAACATCGACGTCGCCGGCACCCCCGATCACGTTGCCGAGCGTGGTGGCGAAGCCGCGTCGAGGCATGAAACCCCGGCGATAGACGTGGCGGTTCTGCCGAGTCGACAGCTCGGGGACGTAGCCGGCGTCGCGCTGGACGATGCCGACGGTGTTCGCCAGCAGCCCGGCTGAGGTCATCGGCAACGACCAGGTCGAGTCGAGCGTGAACGCGACGAGTCCGGCGGAGCAGGACCAGTCGTAGGTTCGGCGCCAACCGGAGATGGCACCGTTTGCGCCGGCGAGTGCAGCGGCGACGGCCGGGACACCGACGAGCGAGCCGACGGCGCCGCCGAACACGGCCGCCGTGATCGTGGTCGCGGCGGTTTCGAGCACGCGCCGGCCGATGCTCACGACGTGGTGATCAGTTGCGGAGCTTCGACAGGAGGCGGAGCATCTCGAGGTACAGCCACACGAGCGTGACGAGCAGGCCCAGCGCCGACACCCACTCGTAGTCCTTGGGCATCTGTGCGTTCACGCCGCGCTCGATGCGGTCGAAGTCGAGGGCGAGGTTCATCGCGGCGATTCCGCACACGAGCACCGAGAAGCCGATGCCGAACAGGCTCGGGCTGTTGATGAACGAGATCGAGGCACCGAACAGGCTCATCAGGAACGACACCCCGTAGAGCACCATGATGCCGAGTGTGGCGAAGATGACCGCGCGCCGGAACTTGTCGGTGACCTTGATGATCCGAGTGCGATAGAGCACGAGCATCACCAGGAACACCGACAGTGTCGCGCCGATCGCCTGCACGACGATGCCGTCCTGGAACGACTCGTACATCCGGGAGATCGCGCCGACGGCGAAGCCGTAGCCGATCGAGTACACCGGCCCGAGGTACTTCGCCAACATCGGCTTGAAGCTCGCAACGATGACGGCGATGAATCCGACGATGATGCCGACGAATGCGATCGGCGGCATCTGGTAGGTCTCCTGGCCGGCCGGTCCGGCGGGGCCCGAGGCCTGCGACCAGCCGAACGAGGCGGACATCAGCAGCAGGATGAACAGCACCGCCGTGGCGCTGATCGTGCCGTTGACGGTCATCACCTTCTTGTTCCAGCTCGAGACCGGGCCGTCGTCGATGGGCGTGCCGGACTGTGCACCACGCACCGGGGCGGCCCAGCCCGACGCGTCGCGCTGCATCGTCTGGTCGTTGAAGATCGGATTCGCCATCATTCGATTCTACCGGCGGCGGCGTTCTGCCCCACCGCGATCCCGTGGGCGGGTCAGCGCAGATCGTGCGCGCTGACGCCGTCCCAGAGGTCGATGTCGGGCGGCCGGCTGAGCAGACCGGCGCACGATTCGGCCATCTCCACCATCAGCGCCGAGTCGAAGTGGGCGCGCTGCGCGTTGCGGTCGTCCCACTTCTGGACGATCAGCAGGCGGCCCGGCGCGGTGACGCTCGCGCACAGGTCGATGTTGCGACAGCCGGGAACCATCCGGGTCAGCACGACGTACTTCGACAGCACGCCGTACAGCGCGTCGGGATCGATGGCATCGAAGCGCATCGTCACGATGGCCAGTTCGATGCCGTCGCCGGCGACGGCGTCGGGGTCATCTGTCATGGAGATACTCACGATCTCTTCATCTGAAGGAGCGATACGTGACCCGGTGTCCGTCAATTCGAGTTGAGCCGAACCCGCGCGTCGGTATCGTGACGGGCGTCTCGCAGCTCCTACCACAAATGCCGGCGGCGTGTGTGGATTGGGAGGCCATCGGGAGATCCGGCGTCGTGGCACTTCATCTCGGCGCCGACACACTCGACAAGTCGAAAGAAGGTCGCTGGTGGCGAAAGATCGAGTCGAAAGAGACGACGAGGACCTCGTCCGTCTCTACCTCACCGACATCGGGCAGTACACACTGCTCACGAAGGACGACGAGGTGCGACTCGCGAAAGCCATCGAGGCGGGCAACGAGGCGATCGAGCAACTCGACTCGGGCGGCAAGGAACTCACCCCGGCGAAGAAGCGCGAACTGCGCCGAACCGCCCGCAAGGGCGAAGAAGCCGAGCGCCAGTTCGTACAGTCGAACCTGCGTCTCGTCGTGTCGATCGCCAAGAAGTACCAGGCCTCGGGCCTGCCACTGCTCGACCTCATCCAGGAGGGCAACCTCGGGCTGATGCACGCCGTCGAGAAATTCGACTGGCGCAAGGGCTTCAAGTTCTCCACCTACGCCACGTGGTGGATCCGCCAGGCGATCACCCGCGGCATCGCAAACACCGGGCGCACCATCCGCCTGCCGGTGCACGCCGGCGACACGCTCGCACGGCTGCAGAAGGCGCGTTCGCGCCTCGAGCTCAAGTACGGCCGCCCCGCCACGCTCTCCGAGCTGGCGAAGGAAGTCGAGATGCCCGAAGACAAGGTCACCGAGGCCCTGCGCTTTGCTGCGGAGCCACTGTCACTTTCGGAGCCACTCCGAGAAGACGGCGACGCCGAGCTCGGCGATGTGGTCGAGGACCGCTCGGCAGAATCGCCGTTCGAAGTCGCTGCCACGGCGTTGCTGCCCGAGGAGATCTCCCGGCTCCTCGCTCCGCTCGACGAACGCGAGCGCGAGATCCTCAAGCTCCGCTTCGGCCTCGATCGTGGCGAGCCGCGGACACTCGAAGAGGTCGGCGACCACTTCAGCCTCACCCGTGAGCGCATTCGCCAGATCGAAGCGCGCGCGATGAGCAAGCTGCGTCACCCGAGCTCCGACACCGGCGCTCGCGACCTCCTCGCCGTCTGAGCACCCTCCGGGGCCAGCTGCCCGACCACGGGTCGTGGCAACAACGTCGTTCAGGGGGCTGACTCGACGACGACGTACCTGGTCACATCCCCGACGGCAGAAGCCGGGGGCTGATCAGGCGGGCTGATCACGTACAGCGCCCAGTCGCGGGGCGCGAGCTGCACCTCGATGTGCGTCGCCGTCGAGGTCGCCCCTGACCGCCAGTCGTACACGGTCGCCTCTCGATCGAGGTCGAACCGATCCATGATCGAGCGGCGCCGGGTGGCCGTGTTGGCCGCCACGACGTAGGTCCACACACCGTCGTCGGCGGTCGCCGCCGTGGTCGTCGCCCACATCAGGCGCTCACCGCGCCGCGGCGCACCGAACAGGCACGCGTCGATCGCAGCCACCGCATGGTCGACCCGCCGGATCCGTCCGTCGTCGCCGCACGTGCGCATCACGATGTCGTGGTCGGTGCGGCCGATCCGATCGCCGATGCCGATCGGCCCGCCCGACAACGCCGCCAACAGCGCCTCGATCTCCGCGTGCCGGTCACCGTCGATCGGATCGTCGGCGTCGCTCACGGTCGGCCAGCGAGAAGAAGCAGTCCTTGAACGCGGGGAGGCCGAGGGTGTTCGCGAGTCGGTTGACGGTCAGGAACCACGTCCAGAGCAGTGCCGGGTCGTCGGCGAAGCGATAGTCGTCGCAGGTGCGCACGGCGATCACCCGGTCGAGTGACGCGGCGAGCATCATGTCCGCCGGGGTGGCCATGCACCAGAGCAGATCGACACCGGTTTCCTGCGCGTGGTGGTTGAGCGCCCGCTGCCACCCGGCCGCGCGACCGGGCACGGCGCGCAGCTGGCGCACGCCGAACCAGTACATGAGCATCCAGTCCTGCTCGATCACGGTGGCACCCCAACGCACCGCGTCGTCGAACCACCGTCGGAAGAAGGCCGGGTCGATCGGGTGTGCTGCGAACTCGTCGACCCACCACTCGTCGGGATTCGGTGACGTACGGCGACGTCGGTGCGATGTGTCGGGCGTGCAGCGTCAGCGGAGGCCCGCCGAGCCGCTCGGCGAACCGCTCGATCGGGTCCACCCGGTCCGGGGCGACAGGATACGCATCGGCACGTGCGGACCAGGTCGACATCCCCGTCGGCGGCACCTCGTGGGGGTAGCCGATCTCCGCGATCGGCCGAGGCGTGGTGTGCGGGTAGAACCACGAGTCGAGTTCGACGGACCGCACCGGTACGTGGTCGGCGCGCAGCGCCGCGACCACGTCGACCACCGAGTCGGCGATCGTCCGGCCCGGCTCGGTCCGATACCAGTAGGCCGCGCCGTTGTCGGTCCAGTACGACAGGTGCGTCGACAGCGGGTTGTCGATCGGTCGGCAGAGATCGGGTTCGATCGCGAGGTCGACCCGCCAGGCGTCGAGGACGTCGCCGACCGAGTCGCCGTCGTAGATCCCGAGCCGGGTGGTGAAGCCCGCCGGCACCTCGTCGAGGTCACCGTGCCATCCGCCGACGATCCCCTCGTCGGTGATCGCAACGATCTGCTCGTGGACGTGGTCGATCGGGGCGATCATGGCCACGCGGCCGCCCGCCCGGGCGATCAACGGCGACACCGCACGTGGCGAGCGAAGTCCGGGCGCCGGCCGGAAGTCGAACGCGAGGTCGGCGCCCGCGGTGACGGGCAGCGCGAACTGCGTGAATGCGAAGCCGACGAACTCGACGTCGGCCGGCAGGCCGCGTTGCGACCACGTCACGCCGCAGCGCGGCGACGAGAAGCGCCCGCTCGCGAGACCATGCAGATCGCGCGTGGCCGAGATCGTGACCGTGGTCGTTCCGATCTCGACGTCGACGCCGTCGAGTTCCACCACGCTCGCCGACCCGAAGACGCTCACGGCCTCACCGGTGAGCGGGTGGTCCGGATCAGGCCGGGCCGGTGAAGTTGAGGTCGGGGACGCCGCCCTCGCCGAGCGAGGAGAGGTACTTCTCCTTCGGGTTGTAGGAGGCAGCCGCCTCCTCGCCCTTGGTCACCTCGGAGCGACCGACGACCATCCAGTGGACCTCGTCGGGGCCGTCGGCCAGACGCAGCGTGCGCTGGCTCGCATACATGTCGGCGAGCGGTGTCCACTGTGACACGCCGGTGGCACCGTGCATCTGGATCGCCTGGTCGATGATCTCGCACACCCGGATCGGCACCATCGCCTTGACGGCGCTGACCCACACGCGCGCCTCGGCGTTGCCGAGTTCGTCCATCGCCTTGGCGGCGGTGAGCACCATCCGGCGCATCGACTCGATCTCGATCCGGGCCTTGGCGATCATCTCGGTGTTGCCGCCGAGCTTGGCGAGCGGCTTGCCGAAGCCCTCGCGGGTGAGCCCGCGCGACACCATCATCTCGAGCGCCTTCTCGGCCTGACCGATCGAGCGCATGCAGTGATGGATGCGGCCCGGGCCGAGGCGCACCTGGCTGATCTCGAAGCCCTTGCCCTCGCCGAGCAGCACGTTGTCGTAGGGCACCCGCACGTTGTCGAACTTGATGTGCATGTGGCCGTGCGGTGCGTCGTCCTTGCCGAACACGTGCATCGGGCCGAGGATCTGCGACGCCGGGCGTGTCGATCGGGACGAGGATCTGGCTCTGACGCTGGTGCGGCGGGCCGTCGGGGCTCGTCTGCACCATCGTGATCATGATCTTGCAGCGCGGGTCACCGGCGCCCGAGATGTAGTACTTCTCGCCGTTGATCACCCACTCGTCGCCGTCACGGACCGCCTGGCACGCCACGTTCTTCGCATCGGACGAGGCGACGTCGGGCTCGGTCATCGCGTAGGCCGAGCGGATCTCGCCGCGCAGCAACGGGTCGAGCCACTCGCGCTTCTGCGCCTCGGTGCCGACGCGTTCGAGCACTTCCATGTTGCCGGTGTCGGGCGCCGCGCAGTTCATCGACTCCGAGGCGAGCGGGTTCTTGCCGAGCTCGATCGCGATGTAGGCGTAGTCGAGGTTCGAGAGCCCCTCGCCGGTCTCGGCGTCGGGCAGGAAGAAGTTCCACAGGCCGTTCGCCTTGGCCTTGTCCTTCACGCCTTCGAGCAGTTCGAGCTGGCCGGGCGCATACGACCAGCGGTCGGTGCGGTTCTCCCCGAGCTTGAAGAACTCCTCCGACATCGGCTGGACCTCTTCGCGGATGAAGGTCTTGACGGCTTCGTAGAGCGGGCGGACACCTTCGGACATCCGCAGGTCGTACATGTCAACGGTGGATTCGAGAGCAGGCATGCCCCAGAACCTAGTGACGGCACGACGGTGCGAGTCCCATCGAGGACCGGCTCGACGCTCGCCACGGTGGAATGTCGATTTCCCGTTTCTCGATCGTGACGACCCAGTGAAGGTGTGGCGACCACCGACGACGCAGGAGCACCCATGCATCGATCCATCCGGATCCCTTCCACGACACCACGAGGCCCGAGATGGCGCGCACTGACTTCGGCTACGACCCGATTCGCATGACCGCACTCGAAACGAACACCGGGGCGGCCGTCGCCGCCCTGCGTTCGATCTCGTCGTCGGACCCGAGCGCGCAGCGCGCGATCGCGGACGTCCAGTCGACTGCTGTCGACACTCGAGACCGGCTGGCTGCCGGCGATCCGAGCGATTCGCGGCAGCACCGCGCTCACCGGTGGCGTCGCGGTCCAGACGCTCGGTGGCGGCGACGACGCACCGACCACAGCTGGTTTCGGATCCCGACCTTCCCGCTCGTTCGATCCGATGTCCATCCTGTTCCCCGGCGACGACGACATCACCGGCGAGGAGATCGCCGCGAAGATCGACGAGATCCTCGCGCAGGCGACCGTCATCGGGCGACAGTTCGTCGAGCTCGGCCGATCCTCGGGCGGGCGCTCGCCGAGATCGCCGACGACCCGGACCTCTCCGCCGAGTTCCTCGTCGCGATCGGACGCCGACGGACTGCAGGAGCTCTACACCGAACTGTTCATGCTGGGATTGGAGTACCCGCATGCCCGATTCACGAACGACCCGTGGGACCAGACGCGTCGATCGGCACCAACCTCGAGCGGCACGATCGGCGACTCGTTCAACCTGCGTGGTGGCCGCCGGGCACACGTCAACCGGGCGGGTCGCCGAGTCGTGCCGGCGGCGATCGCCGAGGCTCGCGGACGCGGACAACGCGTGGGAGGCGGCCGGACTCGGCGGCCTCGCGCGGGTGAGGGAGCCTCCCGGCGGGTCTGGCCCGCCAGCTGTACGACGTCGTGATCCTGACCTCGACCACGACGTGTTCGTGACGTCCTTCATGGACCGGACAACTCGATGTATCCGGAGCTCGAATGGGACTACCCGGACCTGCCGCTGTTCGTCCATCGCGAACAACCCGATCCTCGTACACGACGTGATCCACGACCACCACGGATTCGTCGACGGCGGCGAGGAACTGCTCCGCGACCTCATCGAGTCGAAGGGGTACTACTGGCGGACCGAGGTCGACATCGCCGCGGCGCTCGGTAACGATCTTCACGCACATCATCGAGTTCACCCCGGCCGCCGACCTCGTCGAACGGCGCACGCGACGGTGGGCCGGCCGGCACGGGGGTGCTGTTCGATCTCGTCGACATCCTGCTCGAACAGGACCTGAAGGTGTCGGGCCTCCACGTGCTCGAAGCGCTCGGCCCGTTCCTGCCCGAGATCATCGGTGCGATCCCCGGCTCCGCGACGCCGTACACCCCGCAGCAGGTCCGTGCGGTCCTGAAGGACCTGTTCCAGGACCTGTCGTCGGCACGAGACCGAGGCGGCGCTCGCGATCATCGTGTCGTCCGCAATCGCCCAGGTGCCGGTGACGATCACGTCGGCCGACTTCGACGGCACCGAGCCGGCCGGCATCGCCGTCGGCGATCTGCTCGACTGGCTGTTCGGCCCGGCCGTCGGCGCACTCGACGACGTGGTGGGCGACAAGGAGCAGCAGGCGGCCTTCTGGCGCGCCGCGCTGAACGACGCGTTCGGGCTGATCCCGCTGCCGGGGTCGTCGATCGCGAAGTTCGCGATCAAGCGCGGCGTCCGGGTGATCATCGACGGCGTGGTCACCGGCCCCGACGGCCACCGAGTCCGAGGTCGCCGGCCGCGCAGGAGGCGCTGATCGCGAACACCGTGACCGCGCTCTACGCCGATCCGGCGATCAACGCCGAGGTGGTCGAGCAGGCGCTCGGCGACTGGGAGCGCACGGCCACGCTGCTGGGCGGGGACGCGAACGATCGCACGGGGCGGCCACGAGCTCTCCGACGCCGAGATCGAGCGAATCAGACGTGCGCTCGTCGAGGCTCGGGAGAACGGCACGCCGGTCGCGGCCGACGTGTTCGTGCAGCTCCCGCAGATCGTCGACCTCGTCGAGTCGTTGGACGACGAGCTGACGCTGTCGCCCGAGCGGCTGCGAGGCGAGTGATGTCGGCCCGGAGGTCGACCCTCCGGACCCCTCAGCGACGCGGGCGTCCGTGACAGGCGATCGGGTCGGTCGAGAACCCCGATCCGTCGATGAGCGGCACCGCCGACGCCATGATCACGTCGCTGCGCACGCTCACCGAGTCGAGGTTGGCGAGCGCGACGAGCGCGATGCCGTCGTTGTCGAGCGCCGTGAACGTGGCGTCGAAGTTCTCGTCGTTCGCTGCATCGGGTCCGTAGGCGTCGGAGCCGACACCGTCGATGTTGCGATTGTCGAACAACCACTGCACCGCTTCGCCCGAGAATCCCGGGTTGTCGAAGTCGAAGAGATCGTCGACATTGTCGGCCAGCCCGTCGTCGCGTCGACGATGCGCTCGTCGCCCGGCTCCGTCGAGGCCGAAGAACTCCTCGGCGCCGGTCTGGATGATCACCAGCGAGCCCGGCTCTGATCCGGCCGTGCTGCCGCTCGTAGCGCGCGGATGTCGGCGACCTCACGCAAGTTGTCCTCGAACGACATCCCGCGCACATCGATCTTGTAGGCCGGCCACACGAACTCGTCGGCGGCGAGCTGGTCGATCGTGCGGCCGCCTTCGATGAAGTGAGCGGGGGCATCGATGTGCGTGCCGGCGTGCGCACCGGTGTCGATGTCCTCGACGAGGAAGAAGTCGTCGGCGACCGTGTAGACGTCGGTGATCTGGATCGCCGGGTCGAACGGGAACACCGAGGAGTTCTCGTCGAACGGATGACCGAGTCGGGTCATCCCGCCGGGGCACGGACACGACGGCGGCTCCACCAGCCACTGCCCGACGTCCAGACGTAGTTGTACGTGGCGCCGGCGACGACGCCGACGCTCGACGCGGCGATCGCGATGATCGCGCCGGTGGCGACCTTCTTCGTCGTGAACAGACCCTTGAACATGTCTTCATTCCCCTCGGCTTTCCCAGCGCCGCCGATCGACGCACCGTGCGAAGGTACCGCAGGGCGTGACGACGGCGAAAGGGACGGATCGTCAAGAGTCCGTCAAGGGAGTCGGAGGCCTGCGAACCGGCCCGTCAACGCGAACCGGCCCCACCTCCGTGCGGAGGTGGGGCCGTACCGAGGTGGGGTCGGGGGCTCGATCGCCTGGCGTCAGCGAACCGGGGAGGGTCGCCGTCCGACGTGCACGGCGATCATCAGCGCGCTGATGGCGACGACGATCCCTTCGGCGATCAGTGACCAGGTGCCGATCGATTCGCTCCAGTTGCCGATGTCGTCCGCGGATCCCGGAAGCCCGACGGTGCGGGTGAGGACGAAGCCGATGAACGTTGCCGCAGCTGTTGCACCGCCGAGGTACCAGCCGGCTTTCATGCGGGCGACGATCATCACGATCGCGGCGACGCAGGCAGCGGAGAGCAGCGCGTAGCCGATGCCGAGGTAGGGCACTTCGGCGAACTTGTCGGGCAGTTCGGCGAGGTGGATGTAGGCGGTAGCGGCCAAGCCGGCGACGGCTCCGACCTCGGCGGCGACGACGCCGGGCGTGCGCTCATAACGTGCGAGCGGGTTCGTCTCCGAAGTGGACGACGCTCCTTCGGTCGAGTTCGGTCGCAGTGTGGTGGTGCTGTTCATGGGGGGCTCCTTGGGTGGGTCCGCGCTGTCGGGCGGAAGGGGGATTCGTGTGATGTCGTCAGTGTGCGACCCGATGGCTGTGGGTTCGCTGAAGGTGGCTGAAGGTGTCTTCAGCGAGGGGCTGCGAGGATGTGCTGATGCGAGTGCTGGTCGTGGAGGACGAGGTGCGCCAAGCCGCCGCAGTCAAGCGCGGCTTGGAAGCCGAGGGGTTCGCGGTCGACGTCGCTGCGAACGGCATCGACGGTCTGTGGATGGCAACGGAGCAGAGCTACGACGTGATCGTGCTCGACGTGATGCTGCCGGGTCTGAACGGATATCGGGTGTGCGCCGAGCTGCGGGAGCGGTCGGTGGCCACACCGATCCTGATGCTGACGGCGAAGGATGGCGAGTTCGACGAGGCCGAAGCACTCGACACCGGTGCCGACGACTTCCTGTCCAAGCCGTTCTCGTACGTCGTTCTGGTCGCGCGCCTTCGTGCATTGATCCGGCGCGGTGGAAGTGATCGACCTCCGGTGCTGGTGGCCGGTGACCTCGCCGTGGACGTGGCGGCGCGATCGTGCACCCTGGCGGGTGACGCGGTGGCGCTGACGCCGCGTGAGTTCGCGATCGTCGAGTACGTGCTCGGCCGCGCCGGAGAGGTGGTCGCCAAGCGCGACATCGTGGATCATGTCTGGGATTCGGCGTTCGACGGCGACGACAACGTCGTCGAGGTCCACGTGTCGGCGTTGCGTCGCAAGCTCGGAGCGGACGTGATCGAGACGGTTCGCGGCGGCGGGTACCGGATCCGGTCCCGTGGCTGATCGACGGCACGGTTCGTTGCGGTGGCGGATCACGGCGGGGGCCACCTCCATCGTGGTGTTCGCATTCCTGGTGACGGCACTCGCCGTCTCCGGACTGCTCGGCCGATCGATCGACGCGAACACCGAGCAGCTGTTGAGGTCACGGGTGTCGGCGGTGTCCGGGATGGCGGTGGCCGGGCCACTCGATGACGTACTCGAGTCGACCGGTCGAGAGGTGGGCCAGGTGCAGGTGGTCGACGCCGCCGGGGAGATCGTGTCTCGAACCTCGGGTCTGGCCGGCACCACTCGGTTCGACGTCATCGATGCGCCGCCGGTGGGTCAGTGGGCGGTGACGACGGTCGACGGGACCGAGATCGACAACGATTCCAGCGAGCAGTACCGATTGGTCGCGCTCACCACGTCGACCCCGACAGGACCCGTGACGGTCTACGCGGTCACCTCGCTCGATCCCTCGGACGACGCACAGACGTATCTGCAATCGCGCCTGCTGATCACGCTTCCACTGTTGGGTCTCCTGACGGCTGCAGTGGTGTTCTGGGTTGTCGGCAGGTCACTTCGGCCGGTCGAGGAAATGCGTCAGCAGGTCGAACGCATCTCCGCCGACGACCTCCGGGCCCGCGTCACTCCGTCGGACAACGAGGACGAGCTGTCGCGCCTGGGAGGCACCCTCAACGGCCTGCTCGATCGACTCGCACAGGCCGCCGAGCAGCAGCAACTCTTCGCCGCGAACGTGTCGCACGAACTGCGCAGTCCGCTGTCTGCCATGCGCACGGATCTCGAGGTCGGTCTGGCCTACCCGGAGCGGACGGATTGGCAGCGAACGGCAAGCGACGCGCTCATCGAGATCGACCGTCTCGAGCGACTGGCACGCGGGTTGCGCGCCTTCAACACCCTGGGACGTGGTGGTGCCAGCACCTCATCGTGTGATCTCGTCGACGTCGTGCGCGGCGAAGTGCGTCGTCGATCAGCGGACGTTGTGAAGCTGGTGTGCGATGAGATGGAAGCTCGGGTTCCGGTCGAGGAGGACAGCGTCGTGCAAGTCGTCAGGAACCTGCTCGACAACGCCGAGCGCCACGCCACGTCCTCGGTGACCGTGAGCATCGAGCGCATGGCCGACACGATCCAGTTGAGCGTCGCGAACGACGGATCCCCGATCGCGGCCGACGACCGCGAGCGGGTCTTCCAGCCGTTTCTTCGTCTCGACGAGGCTCGCTCCCTGGAGGCGGGCGGATCGGGACTCGGCCTTGCCATTGTGCAAACGATCATGACGTCCGCCGGTGGTTCGGTCGACGTCGAAGACCATCGCGGCTCGACACGGTTCGTCGCACGGTTTCCGTCGACCGGGCTCGCGTCCGACCCGGCTCGATGACACGGCGAAGATGGACGGGAGTGACGGGATTGGTAGCTCCCGCTCAACAACCTCGATCGTTGTGACGTTGTTCTCTACGCTACGCATCTGACCTCTGGAACGATGGGTGCCGACTCAACCCGCGCGAGGAGGCCAGACGATGGATCACCACGACGAGCGCAGATCTGCCGCCATCGCCCGCATCACCGACAAGCGCGAATTCCGGAACCACGCGTTCATCTACTGCGCCGTCAATGCACTGCTCGTCGTCATCTGGGCTGCGTCCGGTGCCGGCTACTTCTGGCCGATCTGGGTCATCGCCGGATGGGGCATCGGTCTCGCCGCTCACGCCTGGCGGATCTACGGACAGAAGCCCATCTCCGAAGCCGACATCATCGAAGAGATGCATCGCCCCGAGAATCCGCCCAACCGCACCTCCTCCTGAACCGACATCGTCGACGCCATCTGACGCCGCAGACACCGAGCATCCCGTGACACCGTTTCCATCAGCCCAGCAAGCGAATCTCGACCTCGTGATGCGGGTCGGAAACCTGATCCGCACTGGTTTCGCCAACTCCGAGGAGGAAGTGTTCGCACACGATTTCGTGTTCCACTTCGTCAACCCGAACCTCGCCGAACTCCACGGCGACCACGACGGGTACGACGGCTTCCGCAGCTTGTTCGAGCGACTGCACGAAGAAAGCGACACCGGCTTCCACAACGAACCCCATTCGCTCACTCCCTACGGCGACGAACTCGTGGTGGCGTACGCGACGAACACGGTGAGCTTCGGGGGCACCGCGCTCGACGTCGACGCGATCGTCGTGTGGCGGATCGTCGACGGGCGCATCAGCGAAGCGTGGGACATCCCGGCGATCAACACCGTGCGCCCGCATCAGTCGCGCACCGAATGAGCCCCGCGCCGTGCGATCCGACCAGACGATTCGTGCTCGAGTCACCCGTTGCCACGCCAGGCACTGACAACAGGTGGCGCGTCGCCGCCGGGCCGTTTCGAATTCGGCGCGACCGAGGCGCGAGCGGGAGACTCACCGCATGACCTCACCGATCCCGCGCGGAGCCATCGACGCGACAGCTCCGACATCGCGTTCGACCTTCCGGCTTCTCGCTGGGTGCATCGATGCCACGAACCGAGACGCCGACACCCTCCGGCACGCACTCCTTTCGCAGTGGGCCGAGCACGCCGGAGCTGACGACCTCGTACGCCGACTCCGAAGGCTGGACCACTCGGACCCAGATGGAGCCCAGGGTGTCGAAGCACGGCTCGCGGTCTGGTTCTCCTTCGCCGATCCCGGCGACGGCAGGCTCGTCACCGACGACGATCCCGTGCTGACCGGTCTGTCGGATGAGCTCCGGAACCGTCTGGCCGGGACCGCCCGTCCGGCGCCGGACTGACGGGGACCGAGATCTCTGGCCGGTGCGACCAGCCGCTCAGCTGATCTCGACCGGCTCGATCTCGTCGGCGGGCTCGAATCCGAGCACGGATCCGTAGAACCAGAGCTCGGCCTCGACCGCTCGCACGATGTTCTCGGCGCGACGAAAGCCGTGGCCCTCACCCTCGAATTCGATGTACCCGACCGGGAGCCCGTTGGCCCGCATCGCCTCGACGATCGTCTCGGAGTGCGCAGGCGGCACGACCGTGTCGATCGAACCCTGCAGAACGAGCAGCGGTGACGAGATCGTGTCCACGTGATTGATCGGTGAACGCTCGGCATAGACGTCGGCGCCCGCCGGCCACGGTGCCACCAGCGACACCGAGTACTGGGATTCGAACTTGTGGTCGTCGGACATCAACGCGACGAGGTCGGCGACGCCGAACAGGTTCGTGCCGGCCGCGAACACGTCGTGCAAGGCGAGCGCCAGGAGCGTCGTCGTGCCGCCCGCGCTCCCGCCGCGGATCAGGAGACGGTCGCCGTCCACGTCGCCGCGTCGGGCGAGGTACCGCGCAGCGGCCACGGCGTCGTCGACATCGGAACGGCACCAGTTCCCGCGCAGCAGGTTCCGGTAACCCCGCCCGTACCCGGTACTCCCGCGGTAGTCGACGTCCACGACGGCGAATCCTCGACTCGTCCAGTACCGGTGCCCGAGGCGCGCGACGTACTCCCGCACCGCAGCCCCCGTCGGGCCTCCGTGGATGAACACGACGAGCGGCGGGCGTTCGCCCGACGGGAGTTCGACGTGTGGATGGGCCGGTGCGTAATAGAGGCCGTGCGCATGGTCGACGTCGGTCGTCGGGAAGGTGATGAACTCCGGAGTCGGGAGGAACGCCGCGTCCAGACCGAGGTCGCGGGCCGGGCGCAGCACCTCCACGTCTCGCCCTCGCAGGCGCACGACCTCGCCCTCCCGACCGAACGATGCACCGACGAAGAGCAGATCGTCGCCCTGCTCGCGCAGCGACCTGATCGACGTGTACGGGAGGTCGACCTCGGAGGCCAGCCGATCACCGTTCGGCCCGCCGACGACGTGATCACCATGGGTGTAACGCGAGCCACCGAACACCCAGTGCGGTTCGACGATGTCGTAGTCGGCACCCGCCCGGTGTGACAGGTCGCCCGTTGCCAGATCGACGTCATACAGGTTCCACCAGTTGGTGCGGTCGGTGACGACGGTGAGCGTGCCATCGGCATGCCACTCGGGCTGCTGCAGCGCCTCGTCACCGTCACCGGCAAGTCGGCGGCCGTTCGAGGCGCGACCGTCCACGAGCTCGGCCAACCAGAGTTCGGTCGAGTCCCACGGCATGTTCGGGTGCATCCACTGGATCCAGGCGACCTGCCGACCATCGGGCGAGATGCGTGGCGACGCATAGAAATCTGCACCACTCGCCACGGGGAGCATCTCCATCGAACCGTCTGTCGCGACGGCGATCAGGCTGTTGGCCGCCTCCGTGCGGTTGGCCCCGTGCTGTTCGTGCACACAGACGAACCAGCGGCCGTCGGGATTCACCCGACCGTCGGCGAAGCGAAGGGCTCGGGCCTCGTCCGGCTCGGGCGACAGCAGGACAGGGTCGCCGCCTGCTTCGATCCGGCGGAGCCGCTGATCGTCGAAGTCGACGTAGAACGCCACTCCGTCGTGCACCCACCACGCGCCACCCCCGTACTCGTGGACGGACGTGCGCACGTTCGAACCCGGCGGCGTCACGTCGAGGCGATCGCCGTCGCGCCAGCGGACGAGCACCGTCCGGCCCTGCTCCTCCGGGCGCTGCTCCGACCACCAGACGTCATCGCCGTCCGCAACGACCTCCCCGATGCCGACGGCCCCGCCAACCAACGAGGCAGCCGTGACGGGAGACGGCCAGGTACCGGCGGGGCGCTGTTCCATGACGGGCATCATGACATCCGACCGCAACCCTCGCGGATGACGGAGCGTCGCGTAGTGCACGCGCCCGGCTGGCAACCTCTGTCCGTCTATCCGTCTGGAGAGGAGGGGCAGACTAGGTTTGATCACCTCGTGGCAACTGAAAGGATCAAGAATTCCTCATGATTCAGCGACGTCAGGCCGATACGTTTTTGTGCCGAACGTGTTGACCGATGCCGAGATGCTGCGGCACGTTCGCCCGATGGTGATGGTTCTCGATGAGGTGGGGACGATTCTGCAGGTCGCAGGCTCGTCGCTCGCCACGCTCGGCTACGACCCCGATGCCTTGGTCGGCGACAACGCCCTCAGCTACGTCTCGCCCCGCCATGTCGAGACCATCACGTTCGTGTTCAACGGTCCCGGCGACCACGTCGTGCGCAACGTCCACGAACCGTTTCCGCTGGAACTCATCGGGACCGACGGCGAGCCGACGTTGGTCGATTGCGCTGCGGAGCGCGTCCACCGTGACGGGGAGGTGCTGTGGGTCGTGACGATGATGCCGCACTCGTTGCAGTCGGCTGCGTTCCACGCGTTGACCGCATTCGGCCGTGGCGCATCGGCGCATGAAGTTGGTGCCACCATCGCCGAGCGCCTGTCGTGGAGCTGGGAAGCCCGCTCCGAGATCCGGTCGTTCTTGCTCGCCGACACGGTGGGCGGCGCGTTCACGACCGCCACCGAGCCAGGTGCCACGCACCAGTCCGACAGCCTCCTCCACGAGCTCGCGGGCCACGTTGCGCATCACGACGCGCCATGGAATCGCGACTTCACCGCTCCGCACGTCACGGTTCCCGTAGAGGCCCTCCCGGCAGCGATCGCAAGCGTCGCGCGCGCCGCCGGGTTCGTCGTCGCGTGCATCGCTGTCGGGCGCCTCGACGGCGAACCGCAACTCGGCATCGTGTCGTTCGGCGTCCACGAGCACGCGTTTCAGGGCAACTTCGAGATGATCATGACCGAGTCGGTCGCCACCCTCGAGATGGCCCTCCAACGAGAGGGTGCCGACGACAAACTGCGGCGTGCCGCCGAGCAAGACCCGCTGACCGGGCTCGCCAATCGCATGACGTTCAGCAGAGCGTTGATCGACCGCGGCGACACGACATCTGCGGTGCTCTACATCGACGTCGATCACTTCAAAGCGATCAACGACTCGTTCGGACACGCAGCAGGTGACGCAATCCTCATCGAGATCGGCCGCCGACTCAGGTTGATGTGTGGACCCGACGATCTGATCGCCCGCATCGGCAGCGACGAGTTCGCCGTGCTGTTCACCAGCGTCGACCCGACCAAAGCCGAACGAATGGCTCACCGAGTCCTGGCACGCATCTGCGAACCACTTCCCGAGGGCCTCGGGCCAGAATGCATCGAGGCCAGCGGCGGCCTCGCCATGGCGGCATGCGATGACGACGCCGTCGAACGGGCCGACCTGGCGATGCTCGCCAGCAAGCGGGCCGGCCGGGCGCAACTCATCATCGCCTGATCCGACCACGCCAGAGATCACGTCGGGCTGACGAGAACCGCACAACTGCCCGCCGAGTCAACCCCAGATTGATTTTTCTCATCCCTGGAACGAAGAACACCCTGCGAATCCAAGGACGGGCAAGAATCGTGCGGGACCTCGCGCACACGATGGTCAAGCACGGAGAACCGACGTGATGCAGTGGGTCGGAGCGTCCATGAGGCGGCTCGTAACGCGACGACCGAGAGCGTCCGACAGGCGTCGACGGATCGGCGTTTTCGGGTGAGTCGATCAGAGCTTGTCGACGGCGACTTGAGCGATGGCTCCGATGTCGTCGATCGCGAAGTATGGCTCGACGCTGTCACCGGCGCGGATGTCGGTCACGACGAGGATCATCAGCACCGGTCCGTCCCGAACGATGACATGGTGCAGCCGCCATTCGGCCCAACCACCAGCCTCCTCGACGGTCATCAGAACGCCGTAGCTGTCATCACCGAGATCGGGAACGTTCATCATCTCGACGTATCCCGGCCCTTCCTCGTCGGCTTCGAAATCGCCCAGGCACGCTTCGGAACCCTGGCGGAGAAGGTCGAACGTCGTGGTCGTGTCGGCTGGGTCTGTCGCGGCGAGGTACTGCTGCAGGAAGATCATGTGCCCGCTTCGGTCATCCGGCGGCTGGATCGGATCGTCGGTCTCGAGTTCGAGCTGCATGAAGGCATCCCATTCCAACGCGGTCGCGGTCGTCCGTGCCTTCTCGCTCGCGTCTGGACAGAGTGCAAAACCTGGAAGCAGGTCCTGCATCTCGTCGGTCACGACACCGGACAGATCGGCGACGTCTTCGTCCGGAACGGTGACCGACCACGCGCTGTCGAGGTCGCCCGGTGCCAGTAGATCCGCAGCCAGTTCATCGGGCGTCGGGACGGACTCGGTGTCGTCACCACCACCGCAGCCGCCACCGGTGAGCGCGACCACCACGCCACCGATGACGAGAAATGCCACACGTGCCTTCATCATGCACCTCCATGATCCTGACATCACTCGACGAGTAGGTGTCCACTTCGATCCTGCGCCGCTTCCACGCTCGACCTCAGGGCCCAATGTCACCTGCCAGATCGAGAGCGAACCCGACGAAGCCCTGTCGTCGAAAAACGGAGGCACGCATGCCCGCTCCGTCGGAGTTCGTCCGAGGCGACCCGATCGGCACACTCGATCGGCCGTCGCGAAGTCAGGTCCGCTCGATCATCGACAGTCGCCGCCTCGGTGCGTCGTCGGGATCACGCACTGTGCGGCTCGGGTCGTGCTGTGCGCGACACTCGTTCTATGGACGCAACCCGCTCTCCGTTCCTCAACGGTGCGCTGGCCTGGATCAACAGCGCACGGATGGGAGACGATCTTCGACGCTGAGTACCTCGCCGTCTGCACGCTGCAGGCTGACGCACTGATCACGATCGATCGGGAACTCGCCGTGAAGGCCGAGGGCATCGTGCCGCTCGCACCGCTTGACGCCTTGTCCGCCGAGTAGTCGCGTCCTGCCCCCGCCATCCGCGACGGCAATCTCGACACACCTGCGAGGCATCCGTTTCGGGGAGCGCATCGCAGTCAGCCGAGCAGCGTCGAGAGTCCATATCGGCATGGAATCACGGCTCGAACGGTGATCGAGATCGGCACGTTCGATCGCTACTCCCGGTCGATATCAGCCAGGACGGCTGCGATGTCCTGGGCATCAGCGAGCAGACGGACGGCATCGACGCGATCACCGCTGGCGAGGTAGAGCCAGCCGCACGGGAAGGCCGCGATGCGACGGACACGCAGCTCGTCGATTCCACACACCTCACCCACACGGGGCGACCCGGCCCCGGGCATCCGTCCGATCGCATCCAGCGCCGTGATTGCTGCATCGAAGAATCGTTCGCCGAGGTCGAAGCCACCCTCATCTCGGTAGTAACGGGCTCGTTCGACGAGATCGACTTCGGCCTGCGGGCGAAGAATCGGACGCGTCACGCTTCGGTGTCGAGTGCCCGCTCGCGCAGCTCGGCAATCACGTCATCGGTTGCTTCGCGCCCCTCGCCCGACGCAAGCCCGTCGGCAATGAGATCGCGAAGGCGTTGGGCAGCCTGCTCATGCTGGTCTCGACGAATGAGTTCGCGCAGGTACTCACTCGTGTTTCCGTAGCTGCCTTCGCTGACACGTGCATCGATGTAGTCCCGCATGTTCTCAGGAAGTGCGAAACTCATCGTGTTGCGACTCATACACCCAGTCTGCTGGTGCTAACAACAGTTGTCAACACGGCTCAGATCAACGGGCACCTACTCGCGTGAGTTGACCGCAACCGGCACGATGTATCGGGCTCTGCATCGCCTCGACGCGGCCGGCCTGGTTGAGAGTTGGTGGGAGGACCCCAACGACGCTGCCGACGCGGGCCGACCGCGCCGGCGTAGCTACCGCATCACCGACGCGGGAGCTACCGCGTTGGCCAAGGCCTTGGCCGAGGCGATGACCGTTCGATGCGGTTCGCCCGGTGGTGGGTTCAGCGCTACACCGCCGGCCTGCCCGACCAGGAGAGCGTGTCGCGTCGAGCCGACAGCGACCTGACCGAACACGCCCACTACCGTCAACTTGACGGCTGGACCCCTGAGCAGATCACGCAAGAGCGTCTCCGTCGCCTCGTCGGTGGCATGGCCGCCGACCTGAGCTGGCGTCACGAACTCGTGACCGGAGACTGCCAGACCCCAGGCTTGGCAGGGTGTCGGTACTGTCGGTGACATCGCTGGCTGCCGTGACGGGCGATGTTCCACTTCGTGTTCGCGGCCTACATGCTGGGCAACACCTCGCTCGCTGAGCAGCGATTTCTCGGCGGGCTCGAGAACTACGCAGACGAAGTCGGCAGGCCCGTCGCCAGCGTGATCGCGGCGCTGGTCATCGCAAGCCTCGGCGTCGTGCTACTCGCCGCCGGCCTCGCTCGACCGGTCTCACCCATCATCGTCAACGCCACCACCATCGCGATGGCCGCGGTGGCAGCGATGTTCTTCTGGCTCGACGCGTGGCCCGTCGCCCTCGTCGCGGTCCTCTCGGCTCCACGGTCGATCTTGTCACCAGAACCCCACACCCGACACCACAACCATGACGCGGCGGTGGCCGCCTCTGGTCGCCGCCGTCGCTGCTGCACTGTTCTGGGCGGGATGCGGATCCACTGACATCACAGCATCCCGCGAACCGTCAGTTGCCGTCGACGAGCCGTCTGACACAACTCTGCCGGATGCGTCGACACCATCGGTTGACTCCCGGGCTTCAGAACCAAGGGGCGAATCCGCCGCTTCAGAGCGAGATGTCAGCTTTGACTCTCTGAGCGGGGAGTTCAGTCTGGCGGGAACACTGACGGTGCCCGCCGGGGAGGGACCTTTCCCCGGTGTGGTGCTGGTGTCGGGGTCGCTTTCACAGGACCGCGACGAGACCATCGGGACCAAACAGCCCTTTCTCGTCCTCGCCGACGGTCTCGCCCGGCACGGCATTGCGGTGCTGCGCTTCGATGACCGCGGTGCGGGACAGTCGGAGGGAGAACCGGTCGAACTGTGGGATGCCACCACTCTCGACCTTGCCGACGACGCACAGGCGGCGGCCGAATTTCTCGCGCTGCGGAGCGGAGGTCATCGTCACCCAAACCGCCGCTGGGCTGAGATCCGAAGGAGCGTCAGAGGAGACCGTGGACTGGGCCGTCGCGGCGAGAGAGGATCTCATTGATGCGGCATTGTCCGACCTCGACCAACCGGACTACGAATCCGAGGTCCGAGCGATCACCGAGGCGGCATTCACAGCACCACCTCCCGGAGTGTTTCCAACGGATTCGAGCGAGCTGAGCGATCAGATCGACCAGAACGTCTTGGTGTTCGCCCTGCCCTGGATGCGGTACTTCATCGGCTACGACCCAGCGCCAGCACTGCGCGACCTCTCCGTGCCTGTGTTGGCAGTCCAGGGAAGCCTCGACGTGCAGGCGGTGGCCGATGTCAATATTCCAGCGACCGAGCAGGCGCTGGCCGATACCTCCGACGCAACGGTTGTGGTTCTCGACGGCCTCAACCACATCTTCCAGGAAGCGAATACTGGCGCGGTGTCAGAGTATGAGTCGCTCGACGACAGCCGGCCGCTCCATTTTCCGGATTGAGTCGTTCAGAGTGGCCCGCGCGGTGACCGTCAGGTCACGCCGGAACCATTCGCACCGAGGCGGAGGTGTTGAGAGCTGGAAAATCGACAACGAGGTCGGCGCCGTCGCAGGTGAACGAAGCGTTGTTCACCGGGAATTCGTCGAGGAACTGCTGGAGGTAGGTGGTGCCATCGACGGTCGCGCCGGCGGAGACCACGGTCGCAGTGACGTTGGGATCGACGATCGTCGTGGCGAACGTCCCGTCGACGATCTCGTACGTCCCGGAGACCGCGCCGACGAGGGTCACCGCCGTCGCGACGTCCCCGATCGTGTTGGTCAACGTGAAGTCGGTCATGTCGTAGGTAAACGACAGGTCTGATCCGAGAGTGAAGAGCACTTGGCCGACGAAGCTGAAGTTCGTACCTGCCGCTTCGTTGACGACGTCGTAGAACTCCTGCAGCGCCTCGGTCGTGACCAGCCACGCCCCGACCGGACAGCCGCCCACGTCGGGAACCGTTGTTGTCTCGGCGGGTGCGGGATCGGTGGCAGCTGGATCAGTCGCCGGCGGATCAGTCACCGGCGGATCAGTCACCGGTGGTTCGGTCACCGGTGGTTCGGTCGGTGGGACGTCGATCGCAACGGTCGTTGTAGCGGCCACCGTTCCGTCCGCCGACCCGGACGAGTCGTCGCTCCCGCAGGCGCCGACGACCGACAGGGCCACAACGAGGAGCAACCAGCGCGATGATGACGTCGACATCGGTGAATCTTCCCACGTTCGGAGCGGTCGCGACCGCGATTTTCTGCAGTCCAAATCACCCGGCCGATGCCATGCGGAACGACCATGACCTCCCTCGGAATCTGCCGGAGCTGTTCGCCGACCTCGTTGGCATCACCGATCTCGCCGAGGGCGTATCGATTCTCGAGGTCGGCAGCGGAGGTGGACGGGACTCCGCTCGGTTCTGCATCTTCCCTGGCAGACGGCTTGCAGAGCCAGAAATTCGTCCGTTTGAGAGTAACCGTGAGACTAACCGCCGTCTGATGGCTTCCGTTTCGCTCAACGGTGGTCGCCGACAGCATCGCTCCGTCGACCGCGAATATCGAGCGCCCGATTACCCACAGAATGCCGGTTGAGGGCGGTTGCTCGGGGCTCTCGGGGTGACGTTTCCGGGCGGCCTCCATCCGGTTCGCCGATCCACCCAACCGGACGAACCGATGGCGTCGCGGGCGCTCCACGGAGCATCACGTAGACCGCTCGTTCACCCACCAACGCCCGAGAGAGCACGCTCGGCGGAGGGTTCGAGTTGATGCGCCAGCGACATCCATGACGTCATCAACTCGGTGAACGGACGTCCGATCGCGCCCGCGATGATCGACACGACGCTGTCGCCGGCGCTGTGCATCTGCGTCAAGGAACGGGCGAATCTCAACGTGAGTGCCACATCGATCGCGAACCGCAGATCATCAGCGGGCAACTCCACCCCGACGGAGCGAAGGCCAGTGGCGTAGCCGTCGATCACGGCGTCGTGGAACTCACCGATCAGAGCACCCGGGACATCGCCGTGCAGGCCGGTGACGACGATCACCGACGCAGCGTCACACCCGAGCGGTGCGAGGCCCGTGTAGGCCCAATCGATCAGCACGAAGCGTTCCCCGACCCTGGTTGCGTTCCGACTGAATCCATCGAGATGATGGATTCCGACGGGAAACGAAGTGAGCGCGTCGACTAACTGTGTCCCGGCGATCGCGATCCGTTCCAACAACGGTGCCCAGAGGTCGATCACATCGGCGATGAGGAGCGACCGGTTCGCCACGGCGTCCGGAATGAGCGCGACGGCCGTTTCGGTCTCGTGGGCCACAAATCGGCGGGTGGCCCACGGCGGTGCGTCAGCGGGATCCGCACAAGGCCCGTTCATCTGGCCGAGAAGGTTCGCAAGATCGCTGTACCAATCGAGCGTCCTGCCCGCACGGTCGAAGGACAGTTCGGACTGCACGATGACCGCTGCATCGTCGGTGGTCATCGAACCCAGACAATCTGGGAGGCTCAATCCGGCGGGCATTCGATCCCGCAGCCAATCCGAACGGTAGACGTCGAGCTCGCGCCGCCACGACGATGGATGATCCGAGGAGAGGTCGTTGCGCTTCACGAGCTTCGCGATTGCAGTTCGCGATGGCGACTCGAACCGAACGATCACCGAACCGCCGAACGTGCCGCCGCCGGTTCCGGACAGCGTGGACGTCTGCCAGTTCTCCGGGCCGTGCAGGTCGAGCAACCCGCGGGCAGCTGCGATGCCCTCCGTAACCCAGCGGTCGTCATCGCCGTCGGCCATCGTCACGGCGATGTCGGATCTTCGGGGTCGCGTGGCGTTTCGTCGGCGAGCAGGGAACGGCGATCGCGCATCGCCACGATCAGCTCGTCGACCCGGTCGGTCCGGCCGACCCCCTTGATGTCGGGCCAGTTGTCGATCTCGTCGGCAGCGAAGTCGGCCCAGCGCTGCATGAGACGGAACACCTCGACCTGGAACGTCGCGAACAGCACGGACAAGTGCGTGCGGTCAGGAAACGGATGCACGCCCTCGAGATAGGTCGAGTTGATCGCCACCACGCTGTCCTCCATCTCCCGCGCATCGGCACGGAGCGCCTCGAGGCTCGCCTTGGCGTCGTCGCTGGTGCCGTGCTCGGCGAACAGCACCCGGAGCAGCGCCTCGGCTTCGAGCTGCGGCGGCGCCGGGACGGGTCGTCATCCATTCCTCGAGCGCGTCGCCGCCCGTCGGAGGTGATCTCGTAGACGTTGCGAGATCGTCCGTCCACGGTCTCGCGGTGCGTTGTTGCCCACCCGAGTTCGACGAGCTTCTTGGGTTCGGAGTAGAGCAGCCGCTCCGACTTCGGCCAGGCGAACCGGAGGCTGCGGGTCGCCTGGCGGGTCAGGTCGTAGCCCGTCCACGGCCGGAGCGCGAGCAGCCCGAGAATTGCGTACGACGAGACGGTCGGCTGAGGACTCACACCTTGACAATACTGCACTGTGCAGTACGATGCGAGTAGTACTGCAGAATGCGGTACAGCGACGGACGAGACATTGGGGAACGTCATGACCGCAATCCACGACATCAGCGATGTCACCAGCAGCTCGACACCTCCGACGGTCGATGAGCTCCGGGTGTCGGTCCGGTCGATCGGCGACGACATCGAACGGCGTTCGGACGAACTCGGCGTGAGTCGCCGGGTGCCCGACGACCTGTACGAGACGATTGCTCGCAGCGGGCTGTTCCGACAACTGGTGCCACGGGAGATGGGAGGCGTGGGTGCGACTCCGGCCGAATGGTTCGCCAACGGTGTCGAGCTCGCATCGCGCGACGCCTCGGTTGGGTGGGTCGTCACCCAGGGTGCGGCAGAATTCGGCTGGATCGCGAACGGCGGCGACCCGGCCTGGGCTGCCGAGGTGCTCGCCGACCCACTGGCAGCGTCGGCCTCCACCATCGCCGGGCACGGAACACTGACGATCGACGGTGACACCGGCGTCCTCGAGGGTCGCTGGGCGTTCGACACCGGTTGCCACGGAGCGACCTGGATCGGCGGCCAAGCGGCGGTCCTGCCGGTTGCCGACGGCGAAGAACCCGCGTACCGGTTCAGTTGGGTACCTGCTGATCGGGCGGAAATCCTCGATGACTGGAACCCGACAGGCTTGCGCGGAACCGGGAGCAACAGCATCGTGATCCCGGAGCAGACCATCCCCCTCACGTGGACGGTCTCCACCTTCGACCCGACCGACAACGATCGCGGTCCCTACCGGACCATGGTCGGCAACGGCAACTGGCCGATCGCGTTTTCCGTCGCTGCTGTCCAACTCGGCGCGGCACGGCGAGCGCTCGACGAGGCGCAACTGGTCCTCGCACAGAAGATCGAGCCGGCGGGGCCGCTGACCCACAACTCCGGCATCCAGGTCGACTTCATGGAGGTCCAAGCCCGATGGCACGCCGCGCACGCATTGATGGAGCGAGAACTCGCCAGCATGTGGGATCACGCCGAACACGACGGCGAGCTGCCGGGAACGCAACGAGTCCGGATCAACCAAGCGGCAACCAATGCCAACCGGACCGCCGTCGAAGTCATCCAGGTGATCACGCGCCTGACCGGAACCGCCACCGTCGACCCGAACCATCCGCTGTCGCGCTGCAGCCGTGACGTGCTGGCCCTGCAGGGTCACATCGGAACATGCCGTCGGTCGATCGAGATGGCCGCCGAGTACCAATTCGGCATCCGCGACACACTGCTCAGGCTGGTCTGAGCCATGGACGAAGCGACGATGTACATCGTCGCCAAACGACACATGGAGCGCGTCGCCAACCGGCTCGACGACGAGCAACTTCGGCAGACGTGCCCATCGTGCCCGGCCTGGTCGAACCAGGACGTGATCGCCCACCACATCCACTTCCTCGGCGCGGTGATCGACAACGACGTGCCCAGTGAAGTATTCCGCGCCATCACCGACACCGACGAGGCAGCAAGATCGGCGGCCGGCAACGCGCGCGACGAGTGGACCGAGGCAGGCGTCGACGCACGTCGCGGTCGCACCCTCGACGAGCTCATCGGACGAATGGGACGAACGCATCGCGACGATGCCACCTCACGTGCACCCGACCGTTGACGTGGTCGTCCACCTCGGCGACGTGCTCGAAGCGCTCGGTGAGCGTCGAGGTTTCGACACCGCTCTCGTCGAGGACTCGCTGCGGAAGTACTACGACATGACCCTGGCCGACCGGATCGCCGTGACCGGCGACGCCGTCACACTCCGATGCGTGGATACCGGCGTTCGGGTTGGTGCGGCACCAGGCCAACCCGAAATCGCCGGCACCGCATACGAGCTGCTCCGCACCATCGCCGGCCGCCGAACTCGCGTCGAGGCCGACGACGCTCTCGACTGGGGCGGCGCACCCGAGTCGACCCGCCGACTCTTCTCCGCCTACGGCTGGCCCGAGCACTGACCCACCACCGATCGACCGCAAGAGCACGTCTCGACTCGGGCGACGATGGCGCGTCGCCGATCGCACCGCCCCGAGGTCAGAGCACTCCCGATCCACACCCGAACCTGGTCGCAGACTCCGCTCCAGGACGCCCATATCGCCAAGCCAATGCGGCGCACAAGACCCGCTCATAGCGGCACCTCCGATCGGTGACCGCACACTGGAACCCCGCTCGTAATCGCGGGACGCGGACGCTCAGATCGGCGCACAGTCCCGGCGAAGTGTGCGGCGGGAGTGCTCGATAATCGGCTGCTGGAGATGGCACGCCGCTCCAGGCGAGCATCACCAAAGTACATCTGAGAGCATCGCAATGTAGGAGTCGCCGAGCGCGACGCGCGCCACGGAGTCCCTTCAGCATCGACACCGATCGGCACGTTCGGGACGGTGCCCTGGACGTCGTGATCGCAGCCGTCGCGCGGGCTCTGATGTCGCTGTTCGAAACTAGTGCCGTGACCGGCAACGTTCGGGGGTTGCGCGTCCACCACTGAGGGTCTGGATCTGTTTTCCTTGGGGGATGGCCGATCGTGTCGTCGTGAGAGACCTGGCCCCGCAGGAGGGGCAGAAGCTGTTGCAGATCATCCGGCGGGGCACCGGCTCTGTCGTCAGGTGGCGAAGAGCCCAGATCGTGTTGTGGTCCGCGCAGCACATGTCGGTCCAGCAGATCGCCGAGATCGCGTTCACGTCGCCGGATCGGGTGCGTGAGGTGATCCACAACTTCAACGCTGACGGGTTCGACTCGTTGGCCCCGAAGTATGCCGGTGGTCGGCCGCCGACGTTCACGCTGCCCGAGCGCCAACAGATCAAGAAGACCGCGTTGTCGCGACCCCAAGATCACGGGTTGCCGTTCTCGACCTGGTCACTCAGCAAGCTGGCTGAGTTCCTGGTCGCTGAGGGGGTGGTCGACGACATCAGCCATGAGGGCCTTCGGGTTCTGCTCCGTGAGGAGGGCGTGTCGTTTCAAGTGATCAAGACGTTCAAACAATCCAACGATCCGGACTTCGAAGCGAAGAAGAACCGGATCCTCGAGCTCTACGCGATCGCCGACGGCCATGTCGAGCCTGGCGATGATGATCCAACGGTGATCATCTGCGTCGACGAGTTCGGACCACTGAACCTGCAACCGCATCCCGGCCGCCAGTGGGCACCGATCGCAGCCGGGCACTGGCGATGTCGATCAACCTCGGCGTCGGCGCCGGCGGGCGACCTACAACCGGCCGCACGGTGTGCGCCACATGATGGGCGCCTACGACTTGTCGCCGCGACCGGCTCTACGGCCACATCGTGACCACCAAGGACCGCGACCGCGTTCTTGCGGTTCCTGCGTTACATCCGCAGCCTGCATCCACCCGAGGTCCGGATCGGGATCGTGCTCGACAACTTCTCCCCACACCTGTCCACGAAGAAGGACCGCCGGGTCGGCGAGTGGGCCGCCGCGAACAACGTCGAGCTCGCATACACACCGACCTACTCGTCATGGCTGAACCGGATCGAAGCCCAGTTCCAGGCGCTGCGCTACTTCACCCTCGACGGCACCGACCACGCCTCGCATCGTGAACAGGCATCGATGATCCGCCGCTACATCATCTGGCGCAACCGCAACGCACACGACCGAGCACTCCGCGAACTCGTCAAGCGCGCAAACGTTGCCTGACGCGGCACTAGCGACCGACGGTGGAGTCGGTGAGCTCGCGCAAGATGTCGTGATGCCCTGCGTGGGCCGAACGCTCCCTCCTCAATCGATCGCCGACCAAACATCATCCGAGCGCCGCAACTGCAGTCATTGGGAGCGAGGTCATGACGGCCGTGCGGAAACGGATCCACGCGTGTGCCGCGCTCGGTCTCAAGCGGCTCGGTTGAGGCGTGTTGTTTGCCGCCCGAAAATCCCTGGCCGGTCGGTGGTGCGACAGTAGTGGTGTGACCAACGTTCGAGGTGATGCTCGCAGTGATGCAGCGTTGCTGGTGGCGTTGGAGAGCGGCGACCGCGATGCGTTGACGGTGTTGTATCACCGTCACGCTCCTTGGTTGTCGAGGCGGTTGCAGTACCGCTGTCGCGACGAGGCCGTTGTCGACGCTGCGTTACATGACACGTTCGTCGCGGTGTGGCGCAAGCCGGGTTCCTACAAGGGCAAGGGCGATGTCGGGGCGTGGATGTGGGGGATCGCGATTCGCCGGCTCATCGACCAGCTTCGCCGGGCCAAGCACGTGCCGATGCCAGCGGTGTTGGAGGTAGAGGTTGTCGCGGCGGAGGACGAGGCGCTCGTTGGCATCGAGCACGGTGACTTGGCAGCGGCCGTTGAATCGCTGTCGCCGGAGCTGTACGCGGTGGTCCAGGCGATGTTCCTCGATGGGCTCACGAGCCGAGAAGCTGCCCGCCTCCTCGGCCTGCCGCAGGGCACCGTCAAGACCCGGATCGCCCGGGCCCGCAGTCAGCTGCGCGTCGAGCTCATCGGAGTGGTTCCATGACCAACCCCACGTCACCGCCCGAAGCGAGCCGCTGGCATGTGCCGCGAACCGACCTCGAACGCTATGCGCTCGGTGCAGCGACACCGTCGCTAGCCGCTTCGGTCGAGCCTCATCTCGAGAGTTGCCCCCAGTGCCGGGGCAGCTTGGCTGTGATGAGCCCACCGAACACACGACCGGGCGACGTTCGGCTGAACCGGGTGCTGGACGAGGTCCTCGATTCGGTCGATCGACCCTCGCCATCGGCGCTCGAACGGTTGCTGTGTCGGCTGGGGGTTGCCGATCATGTGGCTCGGATGTTGGTAGCGACCCCGGCGATGCAGTTCTCGTGGCTGGTGGCGGTCGCCACCACCCTCGGGTTCACGGTGCTGGCGACGCGCTCTGGCGGTCTGGATTTCGGCGTGTTCCTGGTGGGCGCCCCACTGGTTCCGCTGGCGGCGGTCGCCGCCGCGTTCGCGTTGCCGGACGACACCACCGCCGAGTTGACGGTCACGGCACCGGTTCGCACGTCATGGTTGCTGTTGCTTCGAAGTGTCTCGGTTCTGGTCACAACGTTGCTGCTCTGCGGGGTAGCGGCAGTTGCGCTACCGAGTCACGGCTGGGAGAACGCCGCATGGGTCCTCCCGGCGCTCGCGCTGGCCACCGCTGCGGCTGCGCTCAGTACCTGGGTCCAGCCTGTGACCGCTGCCGCTGGCCTCGCGGCAGCTTGGGTGGCGGCTTTGGTGGTCACCAGTGGGCCGGTTGCCCGCCGACTCCACACCATCGATGCCAGCGCGCTGGTCGAGCATTCGGCGGTCTTCGCTCCGTCGGGCCAGCTCGTGGCGCTCGCAGTCATCTGTATCTCAGTGTTCGTGCTGTTGTCCCGGCGCGACGTCCTCGACCTCAGGAGTGCCACATGAATATGACCGTCACCGTCTCGAAGCTGCGACGCAGCTACGGGAGCACCGTCGCGCTCGACGGCATCGACCTCGAGCTGGGTACCGGCGTGACCGGCCTGCTGGGCCCGAACGGCGCCGGCAAGACCACGCTGCTACGTATTCTCGCCACGGCGATCGGACCTGACTCGGGGGAGGTCCGGGTCCTCGGCCACGATCCCCAATCCGTCGAGGGTCGGCTGGCGGTGCGCCGGGTGCTGGGGTTCGTGCCCCAAGAACCCGGGTTCCATCAGCGTTTCACCACCTTCGAGTTCGTCGACTACCTCGCAATCTTGAAGGAGATGACCGACCGCCGAGCTCGTCACGACGACGTCCGCCGCGTGCTGACCCAGGTCGGCCTCGACGACGTGATGCATCGTCGCATCAAGACACTGTCGGGCGGCATGCGTCGCCGGGTCGCTCTGGCCCAGGCTTTGCTCGGCGACCCGCAACTCCTGGTGCTCGATGAGCCGACCGCAGGGCTGGACCCGGCGCAACGGTTGCGTTTCCGCGAGATCATCGGCGCCATCGCCGAGGCCCACACCGTCGTGCTGGCCACCCACCAGACCGAGGACGTCGCCGCGATCTGCGACCGGGTCGCGGTCATCGACCAGGGCAGCATCTTGTTCGAGGGGACCCCGGCAGGTCTCGCCGAGACCGCACGAGGAAGGGTCTGGTCATCGCCACGGCCCGTTCCAGACGCCCGGATGAGCTGGAGAACCGCCACCGCCCGCTACCGGGTCATCGCGGATCACGTCGACGACGCCGAAGCGACCGAACCGACCATCGAGGACGCCTACCTCCTCCTGGTCGGCGAACGTGCACTCGGCGGGGAAGAAGCAGCATGACCAGCCACCGAACCGACCGCCGGGTCGCGCTCGCGCTCGCGCCCGGCGAAGCCAAACGGATCGTCCGGTCCGTCGCCTTCCTGTTGCTCCTACCACTGTGGATCCTGGCCCTGCTGGCCGCCAGCGAAGGGCAGACACAGTGGTGGAGCATGTCAATCGGGCTTGCCCTCGGACTGGTGCCCCTCGGTTGGTGCCTGCTTGCACTCACCAACCTGGCAACGTTGCGCGACCGGCGCCATCACGTCGACACGATGACCGACACGATGCCATCCACCGACGCCGCCCGCACCGCCGGGTACCTGCTCGGTGGCCTCGTCGGCGTACCAGTCAGCGCGGTGTTGTTGGTTGTGTTCGCCGTCATCAAGGAGATGCGCGCCGACGTCAACGGTTCTCCCGATCTGCTCGAGCTCGCCGTCGGGGTGTTGATCGTGGCCGGAGCCGCTGCGGTCGGCGTCGCCGTCGGACGCTGGCTGCCATGGGCCCTGTTCAGCGTCGCCGCGATCGTCGCGACGGTACCGCTCGCGGGGGTATTAGGAGTCGGGAGAAGTTCAGGCCGCGCGCGGTTCCTGGGTTTCGTCGCCAACCCATCATCGCAGCTACCCGGCCTCGACGTCCGGCCCCGCGTGCTGCACCTGGTCTGGCTCCTGGCGTGGATCGGGATCGTCGCCATCGCCGCGCTGGCTCGGCACACTCGGGGCCCTCGAGTTTGGGGTGCCGCCGCCCTGCTTGTCGTCGTCGCGAGCGCAGCCGGGGTCGGTCAAGTCCTGGACATCTCTGACGCGACGGCCGCGGAGAGGGCCGATCTGTTGAACAGCCCGGAGGTGCATCAAGAGTGCGAGACCGTCGACGGCGTCACCTACTGCGCCTATCCCGACACCAACGAGAACATGGGCCTGTGGCAAGAGAACGTCGCCGCGGTCCTGGGCCATGTTCCGGAGTCGCTCGATCACCATAACCTGGTCGTCTCCCAGCGGGTGCCGTGGGTGACCGGGAACACCAACTGCGGCCCATCCGAAACGCTCGACATGATCGATGCGACCATCGGCGGTCGCGTCTCGGTGCGCGACGCCTGGCCCGCCGACGGCGCTGTCCACCCTGGTCTCGCAGACGAACACGGCCCGTGCGGGGGAACGAACTACGACGGCCTCTTCACCGCAGTACAAGTGGGGGCCTGGTCGGTCGGTCTACCGCCAGCGCAATGGGGACAGGGTGAGACCTGCCGCGCCGATGGACAAGCCCGCTCAGTCGTTGCGCTGTGGCTCGGCGCAGCCGGAGGGGGCAACTTGAGTAGCTACATCGACGACGTCGTCGTTGGTGCTGATGGGCGAGCCGACCTCTCGGACTGGGACGACCAGCCGACATGGGGAGTCGACTGGCACCCCAGCGACCTCGACGCCGCTGCCACCACCGCCGGTCTGCCCTCGCCGCGAGTCGAGCACGTGGTGTCCGAACACTGGGACGAGTTGATCGACCCGGCCACTTCCACCGCTCACCTGCTCGAACTCTTCGACCTGCCGGGCCCAACGACGATCGACGCACCGCTCGATACCTGCCCCGCTCGCGAACGACCATGAAGGGGGCATCGTTGTCCGACGTGAGGATCGCCACGTTCACCCACGCGTGGCCGCCCACGGCAAGGTCGATTCCGTGGCGTGCGCCGCTCGGTGCCGCGGCTCTGGTCGTGGTGGTCATTGCGCAGCACCGCGTCACCCACCAATCGGCCGACGCGGGCTCGTTCATGCTTCGAGCGCAACTGGTTGCCGCTGCGGCTGCTGCGGCTGCAGCTACCACACTGGAGGACCCGGCCGCCGCCCTGGTCGCGACGTCGCCGACGACGGCCGCCTGGCGGGGCGCGCTGCGACTCAGCACCGCTGTGGCGGTCTGGGCCTCGACGTGGGCCCTGGCGTTGGCGTTGATCGCCACCGCACCAGGCAGCACCCCGGTGGCCGAGCTGACCCTCCAAGCCGGCGCACTGCTCGCCGTGGCCGTGGGCGCCGCCGCGACATGGGGGCCAGCAGCGGGCTCAGCGGCCGTGGCGTTTGTCGCCTTCTCGGCACTTCTGGTGCCAGACCGCTGGTCGCTCGTGGGCGGAGGCCGGGACGCGAACGGTCGACTCGGCCTGCTCGCCATAGCGGGTGTCGCCGCCTTGGCATGGGCATTGCGTGATCAGGCACGCCGGACATCCCGCTTCCGACGTCGCTGGACCTGGTCTGGTGACCGCGACGACCAGAAAGGGGATTGATCCCTGGGAATGTCACCCGGCATTGGTGGACCAGACGTCTGTATGAGGGAAGGGAACGCATCGAGGACTTGGATTGCTCGCGGTGCTTCGACAGCTACGGAGGAGACGCATGAAGACGGGCGAGATGTCTGAACGCCACGGCATGACCAGAAGTCTTGGATCGAGTTCGACGGACCTCGGCGTGCTGCGTGCCGAAGTGTTCGAGCGGTTTCGGGTGCTGGTGGTCGCTGGTGTCACGGTGGGGGTGCTGGTGGTGGGGGTCGGGAGCCGGTTGGCGATGTTGCTATTGCGGCTGACGTCGCCTGATCGAGTAATTGGTGTCACCAGCGACGATGGGTTCACGATCGGTCGCTTCACCTTGGGCGGGACCTACAACCTGTTGTTGCTGGGTGCAATGGTCGGAGTCTTCGGTGCGGCTGCGTATCGGGCGGTCGCTCCCTGGTTGTTGGGCCCGGCCTGGTTCCGTCGTTTGACGACCGCTGCGGCCTCGGGAGCCGTTGTCGGCTCCATGTTGGTGCATTCCGACGGGGTCGACTTCCGGTTGTTGAAGCCGCTGTGGTTGGCCGTCGGGCTGTTCGTGGCGTTGCCCGCGTTGTTCGCCGTGGCGATCGGTATCGGGGTGGATCGCGTTGCCTCGGCAGACTCGTGGACGAGGGTCGGCCGTCGGCGCTGGGCTGTGCCACTGGTGCTCATCGCCTGCTTCCCGGCCGTGCTGGTCATCGCGGTGCCGGCCTTCCTCGTTCTGGTTGTGTGGGTCCCAGTGCGTCACTCACTGGACTCGCACAGCGGCGGAGTGTCATTCGGGCTGCGCGTGGCCATTCGGGGTGTGTGGTTGGCGATTGCGGTTGCCGGCATGGTTGCGTTGGTGCTCGATGTGGGGGAGCTCGCGTGATGACGACCTGGCCGGACCCCTACGGCGTGTTGGGTGTGTCGCCGGATGCGTCGATCGATGAGATCCGTATGGCATACCGGCATCGGATGCGAGCTCTGCATCCCGACCGGGGCGGCGCGGACGATGTGGTGGCGCACGGCGAGATGGCCGCGGTGACCGAGGCGTGGCGGCGCTTGAGCAGTGACCCGTGCGGCCCGTTCGCACAGGGATCTGTCGAAGCGCCGGTGGACGGGTACGAAGCCGGTGTCGACGCGTCTGGCCAGGCGGCCGGCGGCGATGACGGATCCGCTCCGAGGATGCTGCGACCGGTTTTGGCGATCGCGGTTGTCCTGCTGCTGGCCTGGATGGCGGTCTTCGTCGTGATCGCGTTCTCCCAATCAGGCTGAGTGACAGCAGAGGAATCGACCATGCCGCGACATCACGCCGAGCACCAGCACCGTTCCCCGTCCCTACGGCATGGTCGTCAACCGGCCCACCGGCGGTGCCCCCATGCACGTCCGCATCGCTCCACGAGAAGAGGTTCCCCGTGACGCAGCCATCGTCTGAGCAGGTCGCGGCGGGGCACGCGTTCTACACGAAACGCTCGCTCGCCGTGTACGACCTGGCCATTCTGGGGTACTTCTCGCGAGTCGCCTGGAGATGCCCGGCGCAACGAGTTCTCGATCACTACAACACCCACATGTCGAGGAACCACCTCGACGTCGGTGTCGGCACCGGCTACTTCCTCGACCGCTCCACCTACCCATCCACCCCGCCGCGCCTCGCCCTCATGGACCTCAACCGCGTGTGTTTGGAGGTTGCCGCCCAGCGGGTCGCTCGATACCGGCCCGAGATCTATGAGGCGAACGTCCTCGAACCCGTGACGATCGATGCCGAGCAGTTCGACTCGATCGGTATGAACTACCTCCTGCATTGTGTCCCCGGCACCATACGGGCGAAGGCCGTCGTGTTCGAGAACCTGAAAGCGCTCGCCAACCCCGGCGCCACGGTGTTCGGTGCGACGCTTCTCCACGACGGTGTTCGGCGCAATTGGATGGCGAGACAGGTCATGGCTCGCAACAACCGCCACGGGATCTTCTCCAACGCCGACGACGACCTCGTGGGACTGGAGTGGGCCCTGTCGCAGCACCTCACCGACACCGAGGTCAGCGTCGTCGGTTGTGTCGGGCTCTTCTCGGGGCGAGTTCCGGAACTGACGAACGGAGACGATCGATGACAGTCACCTGGGTAACCGACAGCGAGCCGAACGAGCGCTTCACCCTGTACACCCGCGGCAATGTCGGCGAGGTGTTCCCCCACGTCATCACGCCGCTCACCGGCACGTTGATCGGCGATGCCATTCGCCAGGCCCAGTCCGATGTCTTGGTCGAGATGGGGGTGCTGCATCGCGGTGAGGTCGCGGGCCCTTCGGCCACGACCGGCGTCTTCGGCGGCTACCTGTACATGAACGGATCCGCGATGCGGCTCTTCGGAGTCCGCATGCCAGGGATGACCTGGCGCGACGCCGACGAGCAGGTCATGGGCGCCGTCGAAGGAGTCCCGCCCTACGAACCGGCGAAGGGCGACCGCAACCTCACCGCGTCGCTGGCGACCGTGCGCTACTCGACGAAACTGCTGCGCCGACCCGACCTCGAGTTCCTCGCCACCGCTCGAACCGACGCCCAGCGGTGGTTGGCCACGATGCCCGATCTCACCGAGGCGCCCGACCAGCATCTCCTGCGATGGCTCGACGACTTCCCGGCTCGGCAGGCAGCGAGCATGAAGCGCCTCCTGCAGGCGGCCATGTTTGCTGGTGCCCCACGCGGGATCCTCGATCAGCTGCTCGAACAGCGGCAGGCACCCCCGGGATTGGCCAACCGGATCGTGAGCGGCACCGGCGACGTCGACTCCGCGCAACTCGCCCAGCGCATGTGGGTACTCGGCCGCATCGTGGCCGCCGACGAACGCCTGGGAGCCGCATTCGGTGAAGGGCTCGATCGGATCGCGGAACGCACCGCCGAAACAGACCTCCAGCCGGCGATCGCCGCATTTCTCGCCGATCACGGACACCGAGGCAACGACGAGTACGAGCTGGCCACACCCGCCTGGGTCATGGATCCCGCGCCCGTCTACGCCGCCATCGAGCGGCTTCGCAACGCTCCGGAGGATCGCGATCCCGTGGCCACCACGCGGCGCCTCGCTGCTGACGCCGACCGGGCGTTGGCGGACGCACTCCGGCTCGTGCGGCGCCCGATGCGATGGCTGCTCCGGCGAAGCGCGATGGTTGCCCGGCAGGGTGCGATCGCCCGGGAGCGGGCCAAGGACATCATGGTGCTCGAGAACCTCGGTGCCCGGCAGGTTCTGCACGAGCTGGTTCGCCGAGCAGCCGAGCGGGGCGGGCCAAGCGATCCTCGACTCGGCTTCTGCGTCACCATCGATGAACTCGCCGACTACCTCGCCCGGCCCGCCGCCTTCAGCGATGTGATCGCGGAACGAGCCGCTCGGGCGGAATACCTCAACCAGCGCGTCCCGCCACCGTGGTTCGACGGCCGGATTCCCGATCCGTCGACATGGTCAAACCGCGAAGAGGTCACGACCGGGCGGCCCGCTGCCGGCACGGTCATCTCCGGCATCGCCGTGAGCGGCGGAACGGCATCTGGCCCAGCCCGCGTCATCGACGATCCGGCCGACCCGCGGGGGCTCGAACCTGGCGACGTCCTGGTGTGCTCGATCACCGACCCGTCGTGGACGCCGCTCTTCCTCGGCGCCGTTGCGGTGGTGTGCGACAGCGGCGCGGTGCTCAGCCACGCCGCCATCGTCGCACGTGAACTCGGCATCCCGGCAGTGATGAGTGCCCAGGGCGTCACCGCCGTGAGCGACGGCACGATCCTCCACGTCGACGGCGACTCCGGCACCGTGTCGGTCGCATGACCACCGCGGAGTGCCGAACACACGAGCCGCTCACAGCCGTTGGCTGATCGCTCTCGTGACGGTCTCTATGCGATGACTCTTCAAACCGTGTCCTACAACCGGCTCACAGCGTCGGAGGTCAACCGGTCAACCACGACGCCCCTGGACGAGGCCACCCGAAAGGCCGATGCATAATCGCGTCACGGAACGCCCAGGTCCGCGTGGCAGTACCGGCGAAGTGTGCGAGTTTCGACTGCCAACTGCGTAGCGCATAATCCCACCTCGCCGGAGGGATGCAACCCGTCCGAGAACGAAGCCTCTTTGTGTCAAGGGGCAATTTCTGGGGCTGTTCGGGCGCGTCGAGGGGGACCCTCTTGATTGGCGGTCCTGAGGGTCGTAGCGTTGGTTGTCGGGTCCCGGGAGTGACCTATCCGAAGAGCCGGCTGTTCAGGATGTAGAGCCGGTCACGCTGGATTCGAGGTCGTTCCTGATTGTCCTCCCGGGCCCACTTGGACGTCAGCTCTGCTGTCGGGCGTCGGCTGCGAGGTGGCGGTAGACGACGTCGGAGATCCGTCGCTTGAGCGAGCGGATTGCTTCTTTGGTGGTCTTGCCCTCGGCGACTTTGCGGTCGAAGAACTCGCGGCCGGCCGTGTCGTGGCGGAGCTGTGAGATCGCGATGACGTGGAGCGCCCAGTTCAGTTGGCGGTTGCCGCGCTGGTTGAGCCGGTGCCGGACTTTGGATCCCGACGATGCCTCGACCGGGGCGGTGGCGTTGTAGCTCGCGAAGTGATGCTTCGACTTGAACCGGTCGATGTTGCCGGCCTGGCCGATGATCATCGCAGCGGTGATCGGCCCGACCCCTGAAATCGTCGTCAGCGAGGTGCCTGACGCTGCGACCGCTGTTTGGATGCGCTGCTTGGACGAGTCGAGCAGGTCGTTGTAGCGGTCGATGTCGCCAGCGAGATCGCGGGCGATGTCTTGGCGTTGGCGGCCCATCGCATCGGTGGGTTCGAACTCGTCGATGACCGCGTTGATCCTGGTCACGGTGGTGATCCGGAACCCCGCACCACCCGGGATCATCTCGAGGAGCAGCGCGTGGAGGCGGCAGCTGGCTTTGTTCTTGAGGCGGCCGAGGTCGCGGTGTCGCTTCGACAACAGCTTCAACACCCGGGCATGATCATCGGCGCACACCGTGGCGAGATCGTCGGCTCGGAGTGCTGCGATCGCGATCGAGCGGGCGTCATTGGGGTCGTTCTTCTGCGACTTCCCCGAACCCAACACGCGCACTCGAGACGCGCGAACTGGTGGCACGTCGACCACGTCCTCGCCCGCCGCGACGAGCTGCTGGGCGAGGAGATAGCCGAGGCCGTGGGCGGACTCGACCGCCCACGTCCGCTCCTCGAACCGGTCCGCCCACTCGCGTAGACGCACGGTCTGGGTCGAACAAGATCGGACACGGATCTCGTCGAGGACGTGTTCGTTGCTGTCGACAGCGACAGCGGTGTGGGAGCCCTTGTGAGGGTCGATCCCGATGGTGATGGTCATGGCGGATGCCTTTCTCGGTGATGGAAACCGAGGTGGGCACTCCTGATTCGGGTTGATCGTGCTCTCGCCTCTTTCGAGCCACACCACGGCGAAGGAACCGGCCGGCAAGCAATTCGATAGAAAGCCAACCCAGCAGGGCGACAGGCACATAGAGAGCCCACCGACCGGCACCTCCGACGCTACGACAACCGCCGCAACGCACACCCCAATCATCAATCAGGCACGTATCGCGGTGGGTGCCCACTCCAGAATGCCCGTCGGCTCGGAGGCGGACCGGGCAGCGCAGATCACTCGACGCGCCAGCCGGCCTCGACATCGAGGCCGTGGTGGCCGACAGCGAGCGGCCGGCCAGTCAATCGTGTAACGGAAAGGTCGGATGCCGCGATGTTCAGTCACAACAACGGAGGGTGGGATTCCGGCGCGGTCAGGCGGGGACCATCCGCACCGACGCGGTCGTGCCGACGACGGGAAAATCGACGACGAGGTCTTCGCCGTCGCAGGTGAACGTGGCGTTGTTCACCGGAAAGTCGCTGAGGAACGACTGGAGGAACGACGCCGAATAACTCGCGTCGGCGCCGCTGCCGATCGCTTCGACATCGGAGGACACGATCGTCGTGACGAACTTGCCATCGACGACGCGGTAGGTACCGGTGATGTCGCCGAGCAGCGTCACCGACGTCGGAACCTCGTCGATCGATTGGGTGACGACGAAGTCGGGCATCGAGTACGTGAAGCTCCGGTCAGCGCCCAGCGTGAAGATCACCCGTCCCGCGAACGTGAGGTCGGTCCCCGCCACCGAGTTGACGGTGTCGTAGAACGCCTGCAACGCGTCGGTGCTGATCCGCCAGGTCCCGACCGGGCAGTCGCGCCCAGGCGTCGTCGTCACCGGTGGTTCGGTCTCCGGTGGTTCGGTCTCCGGTGGTTCGGTTTCCGGTGGTTCGGTCAGCGGTGGTTCGGTCAGCGGTGGTTCGGTCAGCGGTGGTTCGGTCAGCGGTGGTTCGGTCAGCGGTGGCTGCGTCGGAGACGACGCTCGCCCGGGATCGCCCGCAGCGTCGACCGGGGGAGCCGGCGTGGAGTCGGACGCTGACGCACAAGCAGTGACGAACACGAGCACCGCGCCAACGAGAAGGATGCGCCGTCGAAACTGGTGTGCCATGACCCGAGATCATGACACGGTCGCGGATCGTCCCGCGGCACATTGTCTCAGCGGATGATGTGTCGCTGCCGTCCTCGAGAGCGGAGCCGAGTCGCTGCAGCCTGATGCTGTCCACCAGCGGCCGGCTATGCGACGGCGCATCGTTGCCGCAGTCGGTTGGGCTGACCCCGCGATAGCCATCAAGATGATCGCAATCGCGGGTGGATCTCAAAGGTGAATTGCGTCAAAGGCGGGGAACGCCGAGTTCGAGGAGCGCGAGAACGCTGGCCGATCGGGTGGATGCTTCACCGCCGTACAAGGACACCGACACGATGATCGCGCCGGTACTGACAGTTGCGGTGTCGTACATCGCGAAACCGGCATCGAGGTCGTGGCCGTGGACGCCAGCAAAGCCGACAACACTGATCTCGTCCACCGATGTTGCGAGCGAGTCGAGGACGATCCGACCGATCTGGAGTTGCTCGCCGTCATCGGGTTGAACAAGCACGGTCGCTGCAGGCAAGCCGTCGTCGTCCTGGTAGTCGCATTGCCCGAGGTCATCGTTGCCCTCCGTGATAGTCACAGGTTTACCCGCAGCAGCAGCAACCTCGTCGAGCGCGAACAACGCGCACGCGTCGCCAGCCTCGGTCATCGGGTCGTCGACGATCGAGCCGTCGGGCTCGGCGTCGGTCTCAGGTCCGGACACGGGCACCGGCACGTCGGCCGACGACACCACCGCGGCGGACGATCCCGCCGGATCCGAGGTCGTGGCGTTCGAACCACATGCCGACAACAACGCGACGACAATCAGACTCGACGACACGACGAAGCGCGAAATCGGCAGGAGTGACTTCATAGCAACTCGCCTTCTCGGGGACAGGACAGCCGGTGTTGTCGACCTGAATGCTATTCCGTGACGCGCAACTTGTGCCCCGATGTGGTGACGGCTGGCGACCGGATAACAGAGCGCGCGTTCTGTACGCCTCGCCACGGTCCTTCACTTGCGCGATTGAAGCTCGTAGGGATGTCAAGGGTGCGTTCGGGTTGCGTTCGTGGCCAGGGGATTCGTGGGTCTGGTGGGGTGTCGGGGCGCGTCGATGTAGCGGTGGCGGGTGTTGGTGATGAGGTGATTTCTGGGCACGACAGGGAAGAGACACCCGGCGTTGCCGGGGTCACGCTCGTAGGAAGCCACGATCACCGCAGGGTCCGCCCGCTGGTCGGGTGGCAGATCAATTGATGCACAACCTCGAAGATGTGAGCCGGTTCGGGCGAGCCAACTCCGACCCGTCGAGGTCGCAGGTCAGGTCATCGTCGAGGGCAGGTGCGGGTAGATTTCGCGTGCGACGTAGCGCTTCAAGATGCGTGCGATCTCGCCGATGGTCTTGCCCTCGGCGGTGCGTTTCGCGACGTATGTTTTGGTGCGTTCATCGCTGGCCATGCGAACAATCACGATTCGGTAGAGCGCCGAGTTCGCCTGTCGGTTCCCGCCGCGGTTGAGGCGATGGCGTTGGATCTTGCCTGACGACGCGGGGATCGGCGCGACTCCGCAGAGGTGCGCCCACGCGGCTTCGGAACGGATCCGGTGCGGGTTGTCACCAGCTGCGATCAACAGCTTCGCAGCGACATCGAACCCGACGCCGTGGACCTCGAGCAGCGACGGTGCGACCTCGCGGATCAGCGGACGCATCTCGGCGTTGAGGCGCATCTTCTGCTCCCGTAGAAACAGTGCTCGACGACCGAGTTCGCGCAGCGTGGACAGCGTTGTGTAGCGCACGACATCAGGATCAGAACGCCGCGGTTTGAGCGCTGCGGTGGTCCTGACCAGGGTGATTGGCGACGTTCCGACGAACCGGGCGCGGATCTCATCAGGTGCGGTGAAAGTCACGTGACGGATCTGGGAGACCACCGCAATCCACTCATTCGCTGCCGAGCGGCGCGCAACGGTGAGGACCCGGATGGCTTCGATGTTGCCGGTCCGCGACTTCGGGACACCGGTCGCGGTGCCCGTCAACGCAGCTCGTGCCGCAGCGATCGCGTCGATGGCGTCGGTCTTGCCGGCCCGATGTCGGGCCTGTCGATTGGGTCGGTCGACCTCGACCACCCGGATGCCTTTGCCGGTCAGGTGCCGAGCGACGCCGGCGCCGTAGGAGCCGGTTCCCTCGACCCCCACCAAGCTGATCGTGCCGAACCCGGCGAACCATGCAACGAGTTGCCGGTAGCCGCCGGTCGTGGTGTCGAAGGTTTCGACACCGAGCACACCTCCGTTCGAGTCGACGGCGGCTGCGACGTGGAAGTCGAGGTGAGTGTCGATGCCGCCCGTGACGGTGATTGTTCTGTTCTCTACGATGGTCATTGCCATCCCTTTCAGTAGCTGTGAATGGGTTGGCACGCACCTGCCGGGACGGTGACATCGCTGCGAGAACTGTTCCAGCAGTTCTCGAGTTCAGTCGTTGCCCGACCGGTGGGTGCCGTTCCCGAACACGGCCGACCAGTCATTCGAAAGACAACCCGAAGGCGTCAGCCGGTTCTCGAGTCAGACCAGGTCGGGAACGACGCCGAACCTACGCAACAAGCTCAACGGTGATCGAGCCGCACGTGCATCCGGTGCACCCACAACCATCATCCCTGCCGGATCTCGGACGGGTCTCGGGGCCTTCCCAGCGCCGCGAATATCGGGCACCACAGCCGGGGCCGCGATGCGGCGCGTGCACCGACGCGGCGGCCGGCATGACGAGTGGGTTTATCGTGCAGTTCCGCGGTGGTCGCGCCTCTGCAGGTCTTGCGTCGAGCAGCCGCGTCTGGTTGGAGGCGCGGGGCTACGTCTGTGGCGGGATCGGCCCGGCGGCAGCCTCGAGCACCCTTCGCACTCGTTCTCCTTGAGCGATCGCATTGCGACCGAGGAGAGCAGCGCTCAACGCCGCCGTGACCCGCCCGCCAATACCCGTCGGGAGGAAGTCCATCGACCACGTATACAAGGTTCCCTCCGGGCATGGCTCGAACACGTGTGTCGCCACACCGATCACGGGGCGTCCAGGTGTGATCGACCGAAACCCCATTCGGCTGACCGGTTCCCACTCGATCGTCTCGCTCGTCAACTTCACCGGGATGCCCAGCATCTTCACGCGGATGTGGTTCCTGACCCCCAGCCCCATGGTTCCACCCTCAGGTTCGTAGCTCACAACAGCGGGATCGATGACCGATGCCGTCGACGGATCCGCGAGAAACCAAAAGACCCGAGCGGGAGTTGCCTGGATTTTGGTGGTGACCGAGAAGGCGGTCTTCATCTCACTCGTGAATCCTTCCCGGTCGACCGCCTCGTGCCCCGACAGTCTGCCTCTGTCCGATCCCGCTGTCGATGGGGCCTCGTGAAAGCCTGCGCACGGATCGCCGGGATCGGCCACGTTCACCCTCATCAGTTGCGTCACACGTTGGCGACGCAGTCGATCAACAACGGCATGAGGCTCGAAGCCATCTCCCAAGTGTTGGGGCATCGATCGATGCGCATGACCCTCGTCTACGCCCGCATCGCAGACCGCACCGTCGCAGACGAATACTTCGCCGCCGCCGACGAAGTCGACCAGCTCTACACCACCCACTTGACAACATCACCGGCATAAGGGCGAAGTCGCACGCGCCCCGAAGGATGTCGGTGGGGATTATGCGCGGCACGATCGAGTGGTTCCCGCCCGTCCTCGAACATCTGCGGCTCTTGCGTCGAGCGCACTTGCCGGGCGATCTGTGCTGCAGGTTGGGGTCGTCGGTCTTGCGAGCGTCGGTGCTCACCGTGGGCGCTCCCGAGTCACTGCACATTGGCGAGCGTGAAATCGGCTAGACCGATCGGATGGGGAAGCAGATCGAACGGTACCGACGGGCTGAACAGCGGCTGTGGGAATCAGTGGGCCTGCAACCATCTGAGCGACGAGTGCGACTCCGAACAGGGGAGATGGTCCGGGTACAGGAAACAGGCGACGGTCCGCCGGCGCTGCTCATCCACGGTGCGGCGAACGCCGGCACGAGCTGGATGTCGCTGATGGCCAAGCTCCAGGAGTTCAGGTGCATCGCCCTGGATCGTCCCGGTTGCGGGCTCAGCGACCCGATCGTTGGCGGTCCGCTGCGGAACATCGACGCGATCGAGTCGTACGCTGACGGGCTGCTCACCGACGTGCTCGACGCGCTCGAGCTACCCAGCGCCGCGGTGCTGGCCACGTCGTATGGCGGCTACTTCGCGGTGCGCGGCGCGGCGGCGAACCCGACCCGGGTCGACAGCATCGTTGAGTACAGCTGGTTGCTGGGTGCACCGATGGACAAGCTGGCGATGTCGATGCGGCTGTCGGCGCGACCGGGGATGCGGGCCATGACCGCGAAGATGCCCGTCACCCGGCCGATGGTGAAGGCGCTGCTGCGCCAGATCGGTCTCAAACGGGCGATCGAAACAGGGACCTTCACCGACGAGATGATCGACTGGTTCCTGTCCGTGCAGCGCGACACCGACACGATGGCCAACGACCTGCGCTCCTCGCCGAAGATCGTCACGCCGGTGCGCGGCCTCAACGAGCGCATGCTGCACACCGACGAGCTCCTCGCCAGGGTGACGATGCCGGCGCTGTTCCTGTGGGGCGATGAAGATCCCAACGGGGGTGAGCTGGTCGCCAGAACGTTCGTGGCACGCCTGCCCAACGCGCAGCTCGAGGTCATCCCGCGGGCTGGTCACGCCCCCTGGATCGACGAGCTCGACTTGTGCGCCGATCGCACTCGCGCATTCCTGGCGGCGTGACCGCCGCGCCGATCGGGCACCGTTGGGACGGTCCCATCGGGAGGTGGCTGACAACACTGGACTCGTTCCTGGTCGCTCTCTCGGCGTCCTTTGTCGGCGAGGGACCGGTCGACGTTGCAGTCGACTCGCGGCCGTGGTCGCTCAACGACTTCGTTGAATCGAGCCGGGTGACAACCCGCACCGCTCTGCGCTACCGCGGAAAGCCCCGAATACCGGGTGGCTCCGTGATTCCCGGGCGCACGATATGGGCCGCGATGCGGCGCGTCTTCCGGTTCGAGAAGGGACATTCTGCGTGGCGAAGTGTGCGGGCGGGGGTGCTGCCGCCGGACGACCTCATGTGCGTTCGGCCCATGGAGGCCTGAGACGTTTTCGCATCAAACAGCCACGAGATCGGCTCTTAGGGTTTGGTATGTGAACCAACTGCTCTCGGTGACCGAGACTCCGATCGGAGCCGCGGAGTTCGTGGCGTCATGCGGGACGATCGTCGCCACGTTCGACCGCTCGCAGGACTCGGGCAACGTGTCATGGATCGTTGCGACCGAGACGGGCGAGTTCTTCGCGAAGTCCGCAGGCACGACAGCGCCGGTTGCGGCGGGGAGCCCGGTCCCGTACTTCGACCACGCTGGACGGGTGCGGCTCCTGCGCAATGCGGTCGAGGTCGCTGGCTCATGTGACCACCGCTCGTTGGCCCGCTTGCGCAACGTCGTGGAGACAAGCGACGGTCCGGTACTCGTCTACGAACGTGCACCCGGCGAGCTCATCGCAACACCCCGCGTACGCCGCGCCGACCCCGACTCGCCCTACCGGCGCTTCGCGGCGTTGCCCGCCGAGCGTCACGTCCCAATCATCTCCGAGCTGTTCGACGCGCACGTCGCCCTCGCAGCTGCAGGTTGGATCGCCTGTGACCTCTACGACGGATGCCTCATCGTCGACTTCTTCGAAGTGCGCCGCGGAGTCGGGCTGAAGGTCGTGAATATGGGTTGCCGATATCGGGTGGTTGAGCTGGGTTCGGTTGTAGCAGAGGCGACGGGATCGGGGCGCGTCAACGGGGCCGGCGATTGCCTCTTGGATCTGGGGCGACGCCAGTGGTGCGAGATTGTCGAGTGTGTCATCCTGCGCGGTGGGACGGCACGTGCGTGTTGGCGCTGCGTGTCGGAAGGCCCAGGTGACCCGTCAATCCGCTTTGGCGCAGATCGTCATGTGGATGGTGGCTGTCAGAACGGGATGATCTTCGAGACGGTGCTCGAGCTGGGGTTGGTGACCCAGATGTTGGTGCCGTCGAAGACCACCCCGAACGGGTTGGTTCCGACGGGGATGGTGGTGGTGACGGTGTTGGTGGTGGGGTTGATCTTGGACACGGTGTTCGAGGAGTAGTTGGCGACCCAGATGTTGGTGCCGTCGTAGGCCACACCCTCCGGGCTGGTTCCGACGGGGATGGTGGTGGTGACGGTGTTGGTGGTGGGGTTGATCTTGGACACGGTGTTCGAAGAATTTCTGGTGACCCAGATGTTGGTGCCGTCGTAGGCGATACCCCGAGGGCTGGTGCCGACGGGGATGGTGGCGCTGGGGTTGATCTTGGACATGTTGTTCGATGTTTGGCTGATGACCCAGATGTTGGTGCCGTCGTAGGCGATACCCCGCGGGCTGAGGCCGACGGGGATGGTGGCGGTGACGGTGTTGGTGGTGGGGTTGATCTTGAACACGTTGTGCGAGTTGACGTTGGTGACCCAGATGTTGGTGCCGTCGTAGGCGATACCCCGCGGGCTGGTGCCGACGGGGATGGTGGCGGTGACGGTGTTGGTGGTGGGGTTGATCTTGGACACGTTGTTCGAGTTGACGTTGGCGACCCAGATGTTGGTGCCGTCGTAGGCCACACCCTCCGGGTTGGTTCCGACGGGGATGGTGGCGGTGACGGTGTTGGTGGTGGGGTTGATCTTGGACACGTGTTCGAGTTGAGTTGGCGACCCAGATGTTGGCGCCGTCGAAGGCCAGCCCGCCCGGATTCGTGCCGACGCCGATGGTGGCGGCTCGGCCGGGGTCCTGATGCCACTGCAAGAGTGCGATCTGTCGGTCGCTGATCCGGTTCACCGGCCCGGCGGGGCCCGTCGCGCCGGTCGCGCCTGTCGGCCCTGCTGGCCCGGCCGGGCCTGGTGTTCCTGTTCCGCTGGGGATGTAGTAGCCGACGATGTCGATGATCAGGTTGGTGGTGGCGCCGGCGGTCGGGCCGCCGAACAGCAGGCTGATCTGGCCGGTCGCGGTGCCGGTGGTGGGCAGGGCGACGGTGACCGAGTTCGGTACGACGTCGTTGGGGGCGAAGTTGAGGTTGGAGGTGGTGGTCGGGCCGGTTTCGGTGCCGGGTCGTACGGCGACGAAGCCGCCGCCGGTGGGGCGGAACACGGTGACGTTGGCGACGATGCCGGTGGCGCCGTCGGGCACGGGGCTGCCGGTGCCGGGCTGGTCGCCGGGCAGGACGATCGGGATGGTGCCGGTGACGTCGAGGGTGCGGGCGGTGCCGTTGACGAGTGGGCCGGTGAGTCCGATGTTGATGCGGGTGTCGAGCACACGCACCGGGTTGATCGGCACGAACGACGAGGGTGCCCCCGCTGCGTTGGTGACGAAGATCCCGGCCCCGCCGAGCGTGACCGCGACCGCGGCACCTACCGCAGCCCATCGTGACCTCCACAACCCGCGACGCTGACCTGATCCTGACGCCATGAGCTTCTCCATGTGTGTGACGGGCACCGTTGTTGTCTGCCCGGATCGCATATATTTCGCTCTTCTGCTCTATCCGTGGGTGAGTTGAGGGCCTATCCGCGGGTGCACCCCGCCTGATTCCTAGGTTTCGCGCTGTCGAAGGCTCGAAACTGAAAGGACGGCAGACGGGGTGCTGAACACCAAGGTATGGGAGAAGGCGTGCGGGTTGGCGCGCACGGTCGTGGAAGGCGTCGGTGTCGACGACACCGACGGCTCGATCGTCGTGTCCGTGCGGCCCAACGCGAAGGCTCGTGGCCGCTGCGGACACTGCCATCGGCGTTCGCCTCGCTACGACCGTGGTGATGGTCGTCGGCGGTGGCGGGCGTTGGACGCCGGCACGACGAAGGTGTTCATCGAAGCCGACGCACCACGGGTGCGGTGTCGCACGCATGGACCCACCGTGGTGGCAGTGCCGTGGGCTCGTCACGGGGTCGGCCACACCCGCGACTTCGACGACTTGGCGGCGTGGCTGACGGTGCGCACCTCGAAGTCCGCGACCTGCGAGTTGCTGCGTGTGGCGTGGCGAACCATCGGTGCGATCGTGACCCGCGTCAACGCCGACGTTGAGTCACGTATCGATCGTCTCGACGGGCTGCGCCGGATCGGGATCGACGAGATCTCCTACAAGCGCGGGCACCGCTACCTGATCGTCGTGGTCGACCACGACACCGGACACCTCGTGTGGGCCGGCCCGGGCCGCACCGACGCCGCGCTCGAGGTGTTCTTCGACGAACTCGGCGACGAACGCGCCGCTGAGTTGACCCACATCTCTGCGGACATGGCGGGCTGGATCGCCCGCGTCGTCGCCAAGCGAGCCCCCAACGCGCAGCGCTGCGCCGATGCGTTCCACGTCGTCGCGTGGGCCATCGAAGCACTCGACGTCGAACGCCGCCGAGCCTGGAACCAAGCATCGGGACGAAACGCGATCACGACCGTCACGTCCCAGCGAGGACGAGCCCGAGGCACCTCGCTCGGCATCGCACGCGCCCGCTACGCACTCTGGAAGAACCCTGGTGATCTCACCGACAACCAACGCGCCCAGCTCGACTGGATCGCCAAGACCGACCCCCGGCTCCATCGCGCCTACCTCCTCAAGGAAGGACTGCGATTCGTGTTCGCCGTCAAGGGCGACGCCGGCAAGCACGCCCTCGACAGGTGGCTGTCTTGGGCACGACGCTCCCGCATGCCTGCCTTCGTCGAGCTCGCCCGCAAGATCGTGAAGCACCGAGTGGCGATCGATCACGCCCTCGACTCCGGGCTCTCCAACGCCCTCATCGAGTCGACCAACACCAAGATCCGACTCCTCACCCGCATCGCGTTCGGCTTCCACGGACCCGAACCCCTCATCGCCCTCGCACTCCTCGCACTCGGAAGCCAACCACCCGCCCTCCCAGGCCGAACCTGACCCACAGATCCAGCAGAAGAGCGTCATATCACCACCCGCACAGCGGGCCCGCAAAGAGCGCAGTACGGCATACCTGTGGAGCGTTGAACCCGTCAAGAGGTGTTCGGTGCTGGTGGCCTGGTGGTCCGGGCCGGTGGCCCGGAGGGGTTGGGCGCGCACCGTCGAGGTCCGCCGACAGTCTGACGACATCGACATCGTCATCGTCGGGAACCTGGTGTCGTTGCCCTCCCTGTTGCAGAGGCCGGGCGGTCCCGGGGGGCACTGGGTTGGACAAGCTTCGTGTCCTCGATGGTGAGGAAGCAGCAGCCCGATCCTGTTCGGGTGCCTGGGGCATACCTTCGTCACGCCCCACTCGGGGGTGACATGAAGCTGTCCGGTGACGACCGGGCGAGCTCATTCACATGAGCCGACCGCGTCGTTGCGGGTCATGCCGTACTGCGAGCTGCGCCCGGTCGTGCCCGACTCACGCCGCGTCGGAGGCGAGACAGCGGATCTCGCCGTCGCGCATTCCGTAGTAGACGAGGGTGAGGAGTTGACGCCCGCAGCAACGCGTCCGATGTTGACGCCACGACGGGCCGCGATGCGGATCTTCACCGCGGCGAGGCGTTGTTCGCAGTAGCGGTTCGACACGGCCTCGACCGCTGCCCAGCGCACCAGTCGTGATCCTTGTTTGGTGATGTGTCCGGAGTGGCTGTGGGCGTCGGACTCGCGTAGCTTCGGGGTGAGCCCGGCCCAGGAACACAACCGGGCAGGGTTCGGGAATCGGTGGATGTCTCCGATCTCGGTGACGAACACTGCGGCCAGCACGTTGCCGACACCGCCGATGTGTTGGATCGCTCGATATCCCGGATTGTCGCGTCAGGTGGCGGTGGATGCGGGCGTCGGCCTGGTCGATCTCACGGTCATACATCTCGATGAGGTCGCGCAGCGACTCGATCCGGTTCGTGTAGGCATCAGCGAGGTCGAGTTCGTCGAGCCAGCGTTGACCGAGCGGACCCCAGATCACCCCCATCTCGGGGATCACACCTTCTTTGCCGAGCACCTGATGCACCTGGGACTTCAACCCGGCCCGCAGCCGCGACAGCTTGTGCCGGTAGCGCACCTCTTCGCGTAGCTCACGAATCTTCGGTGGTGCGATCCACGCTTCGGGGAGCCGACCCATCCGCAACAGATCGGCCAACAACGTCGCATCCGCGATGTCGTTCTTCACTCGCCGGTTCTCATAGGCCGCGATCCCCAACGGGTGTGCGAGATGCAGCCGATACCCGCACTCGGCGATCACATCAGCAGCCCAATACCAGCCCCACGTGGCCTCCATCGCCACCTCCGCATCCGGCCCCGCAGCAGTCAGCTCACGGGCCAACTCAGCAGGCGAGTTGTCGATCCTCGACCACGACACCCGATCGCCGGCGGCGTTGAGCACCACCACCACCGAGCGTCGCCGGTGCAGGTCAATCCCTACGTATGATCCCATCAGAGTCCTCCTTCGCTCGAACGGTTTGATTCAGCAACCTCGAGTCTTCACCCGACCCGAGGCCCAAACCAGAGCGAAGCGAGGCTCGAACACGCCACGCCAGCTCCACATGGCATCACCTCGGCGAGCGGTCAGGCGCGACGATATCAGCGGGCCGAAGGGCCAACGACGGAGTGAGCGGAGCGAACTGTCGACGTGGGGCAAGCCGAGGGCTTCGACTGGTCGAGGCGCAAGAACGGTGACGTGGTGATCTCCCATCACCGGTCGCGTGGCCACGACTCTGCGTGGCGGTCGTCGCCGATCAGTTCGTCGAGGACGTCGTCGACGCGGACGAGCAAGAACTGATGGCCCGACTCACCGGCAACTACAAACAAGGCAACGAGCGCGACTCGCAGAGGCACCCTCGCAATCGGGGACGGCGGTAGAGGACGCCGAGGGATCTCTCACCATCGGCGGTGTGGCGGCGGTCTCAACCCGCGGCACGACCGCTCAGTATCAACACTGCTTCGTGGCGTCGCGACCACTACGAGATCGGCACATCGGCGCACGGCCACCCCAGAATGTGCATTGCTTCGTGGACACCGGTCAGCGATCGCGTGTGCCGGATTTGATCGCGCAGTTTGCACTCAACTCCGAAGACGCATGTCGCGGAACGTGATCGTGGGTGCCGAGGCTGAGATCAAGCGATGGCACGTAAGGCGCGACACGCTTGATGCGTGCCTGCGAGCGACAGCCAGCCCAGTGGTGTCCCGGCCATTCACTCCGCGAGCTCACTGTTGGGTCGGCTGTGTTGCCGACGCCTCCGTCGCGTTGGTCAACTGGTGACGCCTTGTCAGCCACGCCGTGTGTGGGTAACGTGATGTAGCGGTCGCCGGCCGCTGACGCTTGCTCCGGACCTTGGCAAGAGACCCGAGAAGGGCCG
>CAVVWT010000006.1:0-979947 GCA_963752085.1 Ilumatobacteraceae bacterium | reverse complement strand
TCAGGAGTGGCTCGAACTCCCTGATGAGTCGGATGTTCTGAGCGCCAGCGATCAGGTTGTACGCAAGTGAGAGTCAGGCGCTATGGCGCTCGAGGAATGGGAGCACGATCTGCGCGACTCCGTGTGCGTCGGCCATGGTGTCTGCGTGACCGGCCCAGTCGGCTTCGACGTACTCGACACGATGGGCTTCGAGTTCGGCGCGAAGTGCGTCGGCGAATATTTCGCCGGTACCGAAATAGGCGAGACGGGGGACGGCAGTGGGCTCGAGACCGAAGCCGGGGCGCTCCTTTCGCCAGCCGACCATCGCTTCGATCGCTGCTGCGTTCGATGGACCGTCGTTCGTGGACTGCAAGTAGTCCTTGATGGGGTCGGGCAGAGGGATCGGGTAGCCAGACCAGTACGCATCCCAGTCGTCCGCTTGGAGCGCGGCAACGCCTTTGAGCAGCAGTGGATGTGTGAGGTCTTGCGCCGATCCGAGCGGGCTCGCTCCGATCACGACTGCCGAGCATCGTTCGGGTGCGAGTTCGCAGCACAGCGCAGCGATTGCTCCACCACGACTGAATCCCATGATTGCCGCACGTTCGATGTGGAGTTCGTCGAGGACACCGACAACGTGTGCGACCACCTTGTCGGTGCTGTATTCGGAGGCCTCCGTCGACCGGCTGCTGTTGCCGTGCCCGAGCGGATCGATCGCGATGATGCGCCGGCCCGGGAGTGCGTCGTGGTAGCCGAATCCTCGCCATCGTCCTGCGTTGCTCTGGAATCCGGGGAGCAGCACGAGCGGTTGCCCAGATCCGTCATCGAAGAACGCGATGTCGTGGCGACCGATACGAACCGTCTGCATGCGCTCCATTCCAGCAGCGTCCGCCAGAGAAAGCGAACTCGGTGGCCTCACTCGACGCCCACTTCCGCCAGCAGCCGCGCATGGTCGGCCTAAAGCGGTCTGTTTCGTCGGACATCACCCAAAACGCCTCACTGGCGGCATTTCATGCGAGGCTGCCGTCGCCTGCACATTCAGGAGCGGGTGGCGGAGCGAATACGTGCCGATCCCGGACGGGTCGGCGGGTGCCGACGGCGTGAGCGATATGCGTGCCCCGACCGAGCAGGCACATCAGTGACAGTCGCCAGTGGACGACCGCCCGTGTTGTGGGATGCTGGACCGAATCTGATGCTGTGCTCGTTGGTTGGAGGTCGGGGGTTCGCCAGGCGAACGCGAATCGGTCCATCCTCGGTAGCCGTTCTGTTGATCGTCGCGGTGTCGTGCGGAAGCTCAGGCGATACCGAGTTCAGCCCCGTTGACGGTTCGATCGACACTGCCACCACCACTCCGGCCGCCGAGACGACGGTCCCGGGCAACGTCGACACGTCTCCATCGGCAACCGACCTTCCCGCTGCGGATCCCGCCGTCCCGAGCACCGACGATCCAAAGCCTTCAACGACCGAGCCAGTTTCGCCTGGCTCACCCAGTGCAGCACGCGTCGACTTCATGGGCGAGGTCGTGTCCGCAGATGCCGCAGACTGGCGGATCAGAAGTGACGACGATCGGCCCATCGCATTCTCGACCGGCGGGATGGACAGCGGTCTGCGAGTCGGCCCGGCGACGTTCCATCTCGCAGACGGGTCGACGATCGATGTACCAGCCGAGACCCCCGGAGGGAACATGTGCAGCCTGCTCGGCTACCGGGACCAGCCTCGGACGGCGACGTGTCTCGTGGCGGGTGAACTCGACGACGCAGGGGCCGCGGAGTGGTTCTCCATCCAGCCCCTGGACAAGCTCGCCGACGGCTCGTTCTATCTCACGGTCGACCGGTTCGATGGGCGAGACGCGATCGTGCTCGTCGGCGGTACCTGGCTCGCTGTACCGGTTCCGCCGGACGCAACTCTGAACTGCTCCGAGCCCGGTGACCTGTCCTCCACACCCGTCGAGGTGCCGTCACGATCCGCGCTCGTCACACTGAATGCGGATCTCGAAGTGGTCGGCGTCGAATGTCTCTACGCCGAATGACGACCGCAGCAGAGGATTTGGTCAGCGGGCCGCTCGTCACGCCGAGCGAACTGGCGCCCGGCCATGATCGAGAGCCACCGACCACGGTTCGGCCCTGGACCACATGCCCCAAACGCTGCCGGATCGAGGACGCGCAATCTCGCGCACTGCAGCGAGCGCCGAGGTGCCGATCCCGGACGGGTCGGCGGACGAGTGGTGGCCGTGATTATCGAGTGGCGTCGACTTCTGCCGAAGGCGTGGACCTCGCCGGAAGCCGAGCGCGGGCGTCGGCGTCCACGGCCCGCGATTTCGTGTGGTTGCGATCCACCGATCGCTAGTGGCTGATCGGGTCTGGTGGTGCGCCGCGGTGTGCTCATGGCGTCGGCGATGCCGGTCGGTGAGACTCTGCATCGTGTGTTCGACCAGGGGGTGGCGTTCTCTCGGACGCGACTGCCCAGATTCCGGCGTCAGCGTGCTGCTAGCTCACGCTGGCGTCGGCGTCGGCCGACGTGGCGTCGGCCGGCTCGACGTTCGCCTGTTGAGCGTCGGCCTCGTCTTCGATGAGTGTTGCCTCTTCTGCGAGCGATGTTCTGCGGATTGCTTCGATGCCGACGACCACGAGGGCCAGGACGATCAGGACCGTCAGCCAGGCACCGCCTGCGGAGAAGGGTGACCAGGCGAGGGCGACGAGGACCAACACTGCGAAGCCGATCCATGTCGCCACCGCGGAGCGTCGGAAGCCTTGTGCGGTGTAGTGCCGGGCCCGCTTGGCGTAGCGGGCCGGCCCGATGAGCGACGCCCCGAGTACGATCAGCAGCCCGATCACGATCTCTGACCAAGCGCTCCGCCGCAGCAGCTCGATGGCGATCGCGAGGATGGATTTGGCGGCGGCGCGGCTTCCTGGTGTGTCAGGTGTCCCGGCGATGACGTTGGCCCCCAAACGGAGCGTGACCAGCACGATGAAGCCGCCCAGCGCGGTCGCGGCGCCGACGTTGCGCATGGCCGCTCGTCGCCAGTTGCGGGCGAGGTAGACCGCCGCGCAGTAGAGGGCGATCACCAGAAGGAAGAACACGACGCTCAAGATCTTGATCAGCTTGACAGCGGTTTGGGCTGCCTCCAAGTCACCGGAGTCGACGACCTCGAACAGGCCGGCGTCGTCGGGGATCGCGTCGAGCGCGCCCTGCGGGAGTCCGATCTGCTCGCCGACTTGAACCAGCACGGCGCCGAGATCGATGACCACTTTGCCATTGGAGGTCGAGATGTTGTCACCAACGTCGTCTTCGAGGATCGCCAGGACGGCCTCGTGCGCGGTTCGATTGGCTTCCTTCCAGGCCACCCGCACCGGCTCGGTCTGGAGCAGCGTGTCGGCGGTGTCGATCAGCGGATCACGCAGCACCCCGGCCAGCGGGCCACCGAGACCCTGTAGTTGCTCGGGAAGCTGCTCGTCGATGGTCGGCCCGACATCGACATTCTCATAGAGCGCGTTGACCAACCGGACCGACAACTCGTGGCGCACATCGTCGTCGTCGAGCAGCGCCGTGCTGGCGTCCACCCAGGAATCGGTGTCGAGCAACTGGCGCTCCACCCACGTGTTGAGCGTGCTCAACACCATCACGATCGTGCCGAGGACGATCAACAACCACACCGCGGTCCGGTGCGAACGCTGCTCTTCGATCTCGGCGACCGCCGCGGCCACATCAGTCGGGGTCTCGTCGCTCATTGCTCGCTCCTCGTCATGCGCCAGATGATGTTGCTGGGTTCCATCGATCGATTCCGTTCTTGGGGGTGGGCCTCTCAGCGCGAGCGGTTCGATCGACGCAACAGCTGCGAAGCGGTCGAACCTAGACCGCCGTCCGCCAGTAGGAGAAGTCGCGCGCGCGGGGTTGCGGCGATCTGATCAGTCAGCCGGGTCGCCGACGAGTCGCTTGCCCATGCTCACCCGCGCTGGGTCACGTGCGCGGTGCGCTCGATGTCGGCGATTTGGTGATGACGACGCGCCCCACAACGCCGGACAGGAGGCCCCACAGCCACGACCTACGGCTCGCTTCAAGCCGCTCAGTTACCGGCACGACGATCGATTCGCTCACCGCCCGAGGTCCGATCACCGGCGCACGTTCTCGCGCAGGTAGCCGATAGCGTACGTGCCGATAGAGGGCACATCGAGTCGTTTGTCGGTGTGTGCATTCTCGAGCGGTTTACCAGGGCGACTCGAGTCCGGTTGTGGGGTCGAGTTCGAGCAGGCCGAGGTCGGTGACGAGCTGCACCACTCTGCCGTGGGCGGCTACGCCCGACCAGGTTCGACAGAGCTGGTGCTGAGGCCCGACGCTGCACATCGCGATTCCTCCGTCTGCCGGCGTGGAGGCGACCCTCCAGATCGGTGGGCTGTCGATTATGTCGTCGCCGACAAGGTCGAACACCTTGCCACTGTCATAGAACTCGACCGATCCGATTCCGGCGACACCGACCTCGACGTGGTAGCCCAGCCCTTCGACGCCGCCCTCCACGAGATGCCACTTCTCGACCGGCTCCGGGCCGACCGTCGCAACCAATGCGGCGCACTGGCGCCCGTAGAGCGGGTGGTCAGCCACCACGACCATCACATCGATCGACTCGCTGTCCACGTCGATGACCCAGGGCAGCCCTTCGAGTCCGCCGGTCCACCACGGATCGCCACCGGTCAGGCGACGCGAGGGCAGCTCGATCGAACCGACCTTGGCGGTTGATTCGACCGTCCAGGGCACTTCGCCGTCGGCCCACGCCGGTCGCTCGAGCGACTCGTTCAGGAGAGCGCCGACCGATGAGCTGATTCGTTGGGCCCGCACTGCTTCCTCGACGATCCGACTGCGATCCCCAGGGGGGCCCGAAAACTCAAGGACCCAACGGGCGAGATCTGGCTTCCGGGCCATTTCGTCCCAACAGAACATGTCGACGTCGGCGCTCAGGCTCGACGAGCTGAGGGCCCGAAGACGTTCGCCGACGAAACGAACGAGCGGATCGCGTTCATCGGTGCCGTGCGCGAGCGCAACGCGGACGAGCCCCGGTGCCGCGAACCTCGGCATCGTGTGGATGGACAACAAACCCAGAATCGACGGCCGAGGCGTGGCAGGAAGATCAGCGAGAACGTCCAACCGCATGAGCCAGTCCTCCGCGCTCCACGGCGGCACCCCACGCTGGTAGAGCGAGTTCAGCGCGCCGTCGTCGGCTCGTGCGAGGTGGCCAAACCATCTGGCGCCGACCTCGCCCGACATCGACCAGATGTGTTGACACAAGTACCGCTGGCCCCCGTATTGAGTGCTTCGTCCACGGTCCAGCGCCGAGGCGAGATCGTCTCCGAGCGCCGACAGCAACAACTCGAACGCAGCATCACTCAAACGATTCGATGGCCCGAACGATGGCTGTTCCAAGACTGCATCAAGCAACGCATCAGCAAGCATGCGCCGCTCCGATTCATCACCGATGCCTGCCGCAGCGACGACCTCATGCTGCAACTCGACCCACGACGTTCTCGGCTCCGCAATCGCCACACCCTCCACCGAGTCCTCGACAATCGCCTCGCCCACCGAGTCACGCAATCGAACCACCAGACTCGAAACGTCATTCATTCGACAACAGTGTCACGCGCCAACCGTCACAGCCGACAACCGAACGAGTCATCCCACGCCACGCACATTCTTGAGCTTGGCCGATCGCGATAAGTGCCGGTACGAGCGGCCTGCTGCTGATCGCGGCGTCGGGATTTATGGGTGCCCCCAGCCGTTCGGTGCCCGATTCGTTTAACCTCGATCCCGACCGCCCCCAAACCCCTCGCGTCCAGCGCGGTGTACGACGGTTCGCGACCACGTCGAGCGCCGCCGAATTCGTAGCGATGTGGAGCGAGGGCGAATGGTCTCGTCGGGTTCTCGGAGCTGTTGGGTGGCTCCGCGGTCACGACTAGTCTTCCGGTCGGTTCTGAACCTGGGAGGGGAACGATGAAGTTGCGGATGATCCGTCTCGGCCTGCTGCTGGTCGGCAATGCAATTGGACTGTGGATCGCTTCGCTGATCCTCAATGACGACATGCGGTTAAGTGGGCTCGCATTCGTTCTCGCTGTTGCGATCTTCACCGTCTTCGTGGCGATCCTGGAGCCGCTCGTGACGAGGGCGGCCGAGCGGTGGGCCGACTTCCTGGGTGGGGCGAGCGCGTTGATCGCTACCGGCCTGGCGTTGATTCTGACCGGTCTCTTGTCCGACGGACTGTCGATCGACGGCATCGGCACCTGGATGCTCGCCACGCTCATCGTGTGGGCTGCGTCAGCGATCGTCGGCTTGGTCCTCGTGCGGGCCTTCGTCAAGGACGCTGCGACATAGCACCCGATCACGGAGCGCTCTGACACCAGAGGCCGCCGCCCCCGAACATTCTCGAGCACCAGATCGAGCCCCGACGTGATGCCATGTGGAGCTGGCGTGGCGTGTTCGAGCCTCGCTTCGCTCTGGTTTGGGCCTCGGGTCGGGTGAAGACTCGAGGTTGCTGAATCAAACCGTTCGAGCGAAGGAGACTCTGATGGGATCATACGTAGGGATTGACCTGCACCGGCGACGCTCGGTGGTGGTGGTTCTCAACGCCGCCGGCGATCGGGTGTCGTGGTCGAGGGTCGACAACTCGCCTGCTGAGTTGGCCCGTGAGCTGACTGCTGCGGGGCCGGATGCGGAGGTGGCGATGGAGGCCACGTGGGGCTGGTATTGGGCTGCTGATGTGATCGCCGAGTGCGGGTATCGGCTGCATCTCGCACACCCGTTGGGGATCGCGGCCTATGAGAACCGGCGAGTGAAGAACGACATCGCGGATGCGACGTTGTTGGCCGATCTGTTGCGGATGGGTCGGCTCCCCGAAGCGTGGATCGCACCACCGAAGATTCGTGAGCTACGCGAAGAGGTGCGCTACCGGCACAAGCTGTCGCGGCTGCGGGCCGGGTTGAAGTCCCAGGTGCATCAGGTGCTCGGCAAAGAAGGTGTGATCCCCGAGATGGGGGTGATCTGGGGTCCGCTCGGTCAACGCTGGCTCGACGAACTCGACCTCGCTGATGCCTACACGAACCGGATCGAGTCGCTGCGCGACCTGATCGAGATGTATGACCGTGAGATCGACCAGGCCGACGCCCGCATCCACCGCCACCTGCGCGACGATCCGGGATATCGAGCGATCCAACACATCGGCGGTGTCGGCAACGTGCTGGCCGCAGTGTTCGTCACCGAGATCGGAGACATCCACCGATTCCCGAACCCTGCCCGGTTGTGTTCCTGGGCCGGGCTCACCCCGAAGCTGCGCGAGTCCGACGCCCACAGCCACTCCGGACACATCACCAAACAAGGATCACGACTGGTGCGCTGGGCAGCGGTCGAGGCCGTGTCGAACCGCTACTGCGAACAACGCCTCGCCGCGGTGAAGATCCGCATCGCGGCCCGTCGTGGCGTCAACATCGGACGCGTTGCTGCGGCGCGTCAACTCCTCACCCTCGTCTACTACGGAATGCGCGACGGCGAGATCCGCTGTCTCGCCTCCGACGCGGCGTGAGTCGGGCACGACCGGGCGCAGCTCGCAGTACGGCATGACCCGCAACAGCGCGGTCGGCTCATGTGAATGAGCTCGCCCGGTCGTCACCGGACAGCTTCATGTCACCCCCGAGTGGGGCGTGACGAAGGTATGCCCCAGGCACCCGAACAGGATCGGGCTGCTGCTTCCTCACCATCGAGGACCCGAAGCTTGTCCAACACAGTGCCCCCCGGGACCGCCCGGCCTATGCAACAGGGAGGGCAACGACACCAGGTTCCCGACGATGACGATGTCGATGTCGTCAGACTGTCGGCGGACCTCGACGGTGCGCGCCCAACCCCTCCGGGCCACCGGCCCGGACCACCAGGCCACCAGCACCGAACACCTCTTGACGGGTTCAACGCTCCACAGGTATGCCGTACTGGGCGGTCAAGGGCGGTTCACTCCACCGTTGTTATGAGCTGTGCCGCCCGTCGGCGCAGTCGTTTGCAGGCGCGTTGAACACTTCTCACGGGGGCGCCACCCGTCGAGTGTTGGTGGCTTGCTCGTGCTCGGCGCTTCAGCTTCTGACGGGTGGTCTTGGGAACTTTCCGGGATCTCGTAGCGTCCAAGACGCATGGTGAAATCAGCGTCGTGGCTCGCAGCACTGTTACTCGTTGTCTCAGCGTGCGGATCAGAGGAAGCGTCCTCCGGCGGGGGATCGCCCTCGACGGCTCCGTCCGAAGCGGCACTGCCGGCCACCGATTCAGACTTGATGGACTGCGCAAGTGCCGATGACCTCGACGAGATCGTTGCTCTGCTTCGTTCTGGTCAGCCGACCTACGACTATCAGCCCGCCGCGGATCTCGCAGAGCTCGTTGGTTGGGCCGACCTCTCCGTCACTGGCTCGATCGATTCGGCCGTCCGAAGAGGCGGCGGCGACAGTTCGTACCTGGCCTTGACCGTGTCGGACGTGGAGGTACTTGCCGGTGCTGGCGATGTCTCGGAGTTCGGATCGATGGCGTTCTGGGCGTCCGGGCAGGGTCCCGACCCGTTGCTCGACAACGTGAATTTCGAACAGCTCCGCTTCGTGGCGATGCTCGACCAGTTTCCCGCAGCGCCAGGCGGATACGCACCATATGTCGAGGGGCTTGTCCTCGGATGCGAAAGTGACACCATCCCAGTTCGTTCGCTGGCCGAACCTCCACCGAACGCAGACGATCTTTCGCTGAGCGAACTCGCCGAATTGGTCAGGGCCGACGCGGCCGGACCCGTTCGCGCTGAAGGTGTGGCATCGAATGCGGTGGATGGTCCGTTGATCCGTCACCCGAATCAATCGGACAGCAAGGAAGGGCTGGCCGCAGAGGTGCGCGGCGTCCTCCAACTCGAAGCGGACTGTCTCTACGTGTACCTCGACGAGATCGATGAGCGCTATCCGCTCGTGTGGCCCGCCTCGACGACGTGGGACGAAGACAACGAGAAGGTGGTGCTCGCTACCGGGGCGTCGGTTGGAATTGGTGAATCCGTCTACGGAGGCGGCGGCTACTTCTCCGTCGACGATGTCGAGCGCCTTGCTGGTGACGAAGCAGCACAACGCGCAGCCAACTGCGTAGACAACCAGTACGGCGAAATTGCCATCGTCAACAACTACGACGACGCGATCGATGCGGACTGAGCCGACAACTTGATCGTGATCAGAACGATATGGCGCACCGACCTGGCCGAGCACCGAGGTGCCGATAGCGAGTAGCTCGGAAACGCGAGCCACGCTGTTGTTCTGGGCGGCATTGGGTCCTCCGGCGCAAGTCCCATTTGGCTGGATCTTGATGATCGACTATCGTCGATGATCAATGAAGACCATGACGACGATCCAGCGTCTCGACCGTTCCCGAGCATCCGAGTGGGCCGGTTGGTTCCGTGCGATCGGAGATCCGACCAGAGTGCTCATTCTGCACCTGCTCTCGACCGAGGACCGCGCGATGACGGTCGGCGAGATCACCGACGCGCTTGATGTCGGCCAATCCACCATCTCGCACCATCTCGCCAAGTTGGCCGATGTCGGCTTTGTGCTCGTGGAATACGTGGCCAACTCGAGCCTCTGGCGCGTCAACACTGCGTGTCTCGCAGCGTTCCCATCCGCTGCCGAAATGATCATGGGCAGGATCCCGACCGAGTTCACCGACGCATTGGAGATCACCGAATGAACAACGACAAGACCCACGACGAAGTGCGCACCTACTACCGCGACGCCGCGCAAACCCGAGGCGCCTGCGGCAACGACGACGATCGATGGGGCGCCTCCCAATACGACGCCGAGACCCTCGCCGTCGGAACCGAGACCGCAGCGAAACTGTCGATGGGCTGCGGCAACCCGTTTGCGATCGCCGACCTCGAGCCGGGCGAGATCGTGCTCGACCTCGGATCAGGCGGCGGACTCGATGTGATCCTCTCCGCCAAACGCGTCGGGCCCACCGGGAAGGCATACGGCGTGGATTTCCTGCCCGAGATGCTCGACCTGGCGCGAGCCAACGCCGCCGATGCCGGCGTCTCCAACGTTGAGTTCCTCGAAGGAATGATCGAAGACCTACCGCTCCCAGACGCCTCGATTGATGTCGTCATCTCGAACTGCGTCATTAACCTCGCGCCCGACAAAGGACCCGTCTTTGCCGAGATGGCCCGCGTGCTGCGCCCCGGCGGACGAGTCGCAGTGTCCGACGTCGTCGCCGACAACGGAACCGCCGTACCTGCCGATGGAACGGCGTGGGCTGAGTGCGGTGCGGGCGCACTTCAACACGACGCCTACCTCGACACCCTCGACCGGGCCGGGTTTGCCGACACGACCATCGAATACACCCACGACACAGGCCCCGGTCTCCACGGAGCAATCATCCGAGCCACTCGAACCCAGCACAGCACTCAGACCGAGTCTGACTGATTCCCGGCGGCTCGAATTCGTCGCCGCACCGACGACCCGGGAACGCCGACGGCAACCGAGGTGATGGCAGCACCCATTCCAAGTCCTACGACGCCGCGCCGACGCGCCAGCGGAGCGCCTCTGTGAGTCGGGCACAGCGCCAACATGGTCTGAGCGGGTGCCTCCGATCTGATGTGATGCCATGTGGAGCTGGCGTGGCGTGTTCGAGCCTCGCTTCGCTCTGGTTTGGGCCTCGGGTCGGGTGAAGACTCGAGGTTGCTGAATCAAACCGTTCGAGCGAAGGAGACTCTGATGGGATCATACGTAGGGATTGACCTGCACCGGCGACGCTCGGTGGTGGTGGTTCTCAACGCCGCCGGCGATCGGGTGTCGTGGTCGAGGGTCGACAACTCGCCTGCTGAGTTGGCCCGTGAGCTGACTGCTGCGGGGCCGGATGCGGAGGTGGCGATGGAGGCCACGTGGGGCTGGTATTGGGCTGCTGATGTGATCGCCGAGTGCGGGTATCGGCTGCATCTCGCACACCCGTTGGGGATCGCGGCCTATGAGAACCGGCGAGTGAAGAACGACATCGCGGATGCGACGTTGTTGGCCGATCTGTTGCGGATGGGTCGGCTCCCCGAAGCGTGGATCGCACCACCGAAGATTCGTGAGCTACGCGAAGAGGTGCGCTACCGGCACAAGCTGTCGCGGCTGCGGGCCGGGTTGAAGTCCCAGGTGCATCAGGTGCTCGGCAAAGAAGGTGTGATCCCCGAGATGGGGGTGATCTGGGGTCCGCTCGGTCAACGCTGGCTCGACGAACTCGACCTCGCTGATGCCTACACGAACCGGATCGAGTCGCTGCGCGACCTGATCGAGATGTATGACCGTGAGATCGACCAGGCCGACGCCCGCATCCACCGCCACCTGCGCGACGATCCGGGATATCGAGCGATCCAACACATCGGCGGTGTCGGCAACGTGCTGGCCGCAGTGTTCGTCACCGAGATCGGAGACATCCACCGATTCCCGAACCCTGCCCGGTTGTGTTCCTGGGCCGGGCTCACCCCGAAGCTGCGCGAGTCCGACGCCCACAGCCACTCCGGACACATCACCAAACAAGGATCACGACTGGTGCGCTGGGCAGCGGTCGAGGCCGTGTCGAACCGCTACTGCGAACAACGCCTCGCCGCGGTGAAGATCCGCATCGCGGCCCGTCGTGGCGTCAACATCGGACGCGTTGCTGCGGCGCGTCAACTCCTCACCCTCGTCTACTACGGAATGCGCGACGGCGAGATCCGCTGTCTCGCCTCCGACGCGGCGTGAGTCGGGCACGACCGGGCGCAGCTCGCAGTACGGCATGACCCGCAACAGCGCGGTCGGCTCATGTGAATGAGCTCGCCCGGTCGTCACCGGACAGCTTCATGTCACCCCCGAGTGGGGCGTGACGAAGGTATGCCCCAGGCACCCGAACAGGATCGGGCTGCTGCTTCCTCACCATCGAGGACCCGAAGCTTGTCCAACACAGTGCCCCCCGGGACCGCCCGGCCTATGCAACAGGGAGGGCAACGACACCAGGTTCCCGACGATGACGATGTCGATGTCGTCAGACTGTCGGCGGACCTCGACGGTGCGCGCCCAACCCCTCCGGGCCACCGGCCCGGACCACCAGGCCACCAGCACCGAACACCTCTTGACGGGTTCAACGCTCCACAGGTATGCCGTTCTCGGACGGATGGTGCTCGCTCGACGGGGTGGGATTATGCGCCGCCCGATCAGCAGTCAGACGTCCCATACTTCGCCGGTGCGACGGCGACCGGTGGCTTCTCAGACCGCGATTACCGAGCGCCCCTGGATGCGACCTCGCCAACCCGATCGCTTCCGCGCGTTTGGCGAGTCATCCAAGGTCATGCCAGAAGATGCCGAGGGAGAATCCGGGAGCGACCTCTTGGGTCCGTTCGAACGTGGCGCCAACCGCCGCATAGAAGCCGACGGCTCCCGGGTCCGACATGATCAGCATCAGGTCATGCGTCTGCGCGCCTTGATCGACCGCATGGCTCCACAGCACGCGCCCATATCCCTGACCGATCAGATCGTTCCGCATGAACATTCGCAGCAACTCGACGTGATCGCCCCGGTCGCGCAACTCGTAGAACGCGATGACCTCGCCGTCTTCCTCCAAAACGAACACGGGATGATGTTCCGGGCCGTCTTCAGCCTTCAATTGCGCGGCCAAACCCGCATAGGCCTCGGGATGTTCGTTGTGATGACCCCAATGCCTCGCCCCCGCCAAGGTCATCTCGTCGAGGAGATCTCGATCGCTTGCTGTCGCTGGTCTGAACACGCGGCCCCATTTCGCTCAAGTTCGAATCTAGACCCATCCACCCGCACCGGACCACGCTGTCATCGCGCGCCCGAGCGCTCGCGGCCGTGCGATCTCGGACGGGTCGTCTGCGCCAAATCAGCTGGCGATATGGGTGCCGCGGGGGACGCCGCCCTGATCGCGCCGCTCGCTTCGTCGAGACGCGTCGGTCGAGCGCCGAAGGTAGTGTCGCGGCGTGTCGTCGATCAGCGTCTCAAAGGATACGACAGCCGCACCGGAAGCGCTGTGGAGGGTTGTGGTCGGCATGGATGATTGGGTCGACGTGGTCGGGGCGATCGAGGTCGTCGAACGACTCGATGACAGGGACGGTTTCGGTCTCGGCACGACATGGCGGGAGACCCGCACGATGTTCGGCAAGAAGGCAACCGAGGACATGGAGGTCACCGACTACGAGGAGGGAGTCCGGTACGCGACGGCGGCCGAGTCGCACGGCTCGAAGTACTTTTCCGAGATTCGGGTCGACGCCGCCGGCGCCGGAAGTCGGATCACGATGAGCTTTCGCGGTGAGCCGCAGACGGCACTGACCAGAGTCATGGATGCCACCGTCGGCCGGCTCTTCATGGGAGCAACCCGCAAAGCCCTTGCGAAGGACCTCGACGACATCGTCGCAGCTGCTGAAGCAGGGCGTTGAAGCGGGCGGGCACCCCGAGTCCGACGCGTTCCACTCGCCCAATACCCGCGATGCCGCAACACCGGACGACCCGGGCGGGAACTGGCGGTGGAGAGCGCCCGCCGCTCGATCGAAGCGTCCGTTAGGTGGCTCGCACATCTTCTGGGCGGGTTGCCGAGCGCTTGACGTGCCGTACTCGCGCAGGTGTTCACGGCCGAGCGGCAGACATCATCGAGCGGTCGGCTTGCCGCTGCGCGAGAATTCGTGGCGTGCTTGATCATCTCTCCATCCAGTGCGCTGACATCGCCGCGAGTGCAGCCTTCTACGACAAGACACTCGCCACGATCGGCGGTCAGAGAATCATGGACTTCGGCGACACCATCGGATACGGCGTCCCACCGATGCCCGACTTCTGGCTCGGCCCGCAGACAACCGGACAAGGCTTCCGCGAGTCCCACATCGCGTTCAGCTCACCCGACCGAGCCGGCGTAGACGCATTCTTTGAGGCAGCCAAAGAAGCAGGCGCCGAGGTGCTACACCCGCCGCGACTGTGGCCCGAGTACCACCCCAACTACTACGGCGGTTTCGTACGAGATCCCGACGGCAACAACGTCGAAGCGGTGTGCCACCTGAGCGAGTAGCCAACCGATGCAAGACCGCACATTCTGGAGCGGTGTGCCACCCGAGGATGTGCCGTTCCCGGGCGCCCGGCGAGCTGTACCGGTCGTGTTGTTGCGAGCGGCAACTTGGCGTTGATGGAGAACCTGTGGCACTGGTGGCTCTACCAATCCGTGAAGCGTGCGCCGGCACATCGATGCGGTCGGTGGCCAGAACGAATCGTGTCGTGCAACACTTCGGATCATGGAGCAACCCGCATACTCCGTGGCTGCCCTCGACGAGTCGACCTGGCCTGCGTTTGCGGCGCTCGTTGAAGCGAACAACGGCATTTTCGGCGGCTGCTGGTGCATGGGGTTCCACCCTGAAGGCGTCGGCAACAACTCCACCCCCGCCCTCAATCGCGAACGAAAACTGACGCGTGTCTGCGACGGAACCGCGCACGCTGCGCTCGTCTTTGTCGGCGACGACTGCGTCGGCTGGTGTCAGTTCGGGTCCCCCGACGAGCTTCCGCGCATCAAGAACCGCGCTGCATATGAAAAGGGACGAACGACGTTTCCGGACTGGCGAATCGCCTGCTGTTACGTCGGCAAAGGCCACCGACGCCACGGAGCTGCCACCGCCGCGCTGTCCGGTGCGCTCGATCTGATCGCGGGCCACGGCGGCGGCACCGTCGAGGGCTACCCCGAACCCGCCGGCGCTGTGTCGGCCGGATTCCTCTACAACGGAGCGCTGTCGACCTACGAAACGTTGGGATTCACCCGCGATCGCAAGATCGGCAAACACCGGTGGGTCGTCACCAAAGTCGTCGACGCGTCCTGACGATTGCGCGGCCGGAACCGAAGGCCGCTTCGGATCGCCGTTCAAGCGGCCCCGGCCGCCGCATGTTCTCGCGCACCGTACCGAACGCGGACGTGCCGTTCCTGAGCGGTCCGGACTGTCGTGTGATGATGTCGATATGCGTGCTTCGCAGCGATCGACCGACGATCCGTCTCAGGCCGAGGTCTGCAGGCTCTACGAGTCCGGCGTGGCCGCTGTGGTTCAGCGGGCGCAATCGTGGACGACCGACGACTGGACGCATTTCGCCTGCGGCGACTGGGATCGAGCCGACACCGTCCGTCACCTCTGCGCCGTGACCGCTTGGTACCACTCATGGCTCGACCGCGCGCTCGCCGGCGACGCATCTCCTCCCTTCCACCCGGACGAGTTCGTGACGAGGAATCAGACCGGAGTCGACGACCGGCACGGCCTGACCGGCCCTCGAGCGGTCGCCGAGTTCCAGCGTGAGGCGTTGTCCTATCTGGATCGCGCGAAGCCGAACTGGAACCGCGCATACGGGTTCCCGCTCGGCACCGTCACGGTCGGACTTCATGTGGGTGTCGCCGCGGCTGAGTGGCATCTCCACGCCTGGGATCTCACCTCGACCGATCCCGAACCACACTCGCCCGAGGATCCCGCTGCGTTGTTTCGCGTCGCAGGTGCGGCAGTGGCCGAAGCCGAAGGCGGAGTCCGGGGGCGCCTCACCGCGCTCCTCGTTCCGATCGCTGCGCGACGATCCCCGTGGCAATCGATGCTCAAGCGCTCAGACCGCCACCCCAACAACGCGCCAATCGACTGATTTGGCGTTCTGCATCGAGCGAACACTCTCGGACAGGTGATCGCTCCGGGATGTGCCGATCGCGAGCGGTCAAGGCTGCTCCTCGTGCCCGGTGTTCTGATCGCCAGAGGATCGAGATGGTCGGCCTCGCTTGATGGTGGCGGACGTTGTCTCCTCTGGCGCTGATTCAGTAGAAGCCGACGTGTTCGAACTCGGCGAACATGTCAGAGGCGTTCGGGAGTTCGGCAAGGGTGCCGTAATCGCAACATGCGCCGAACCGTTCCCACATTGACTGCACTTGGGGGTGAGAATGCGCCGCTTCGATGGCATCGCGACTCGCCCACTCGAAACACTCGACAATGGTGCCATCGGCTGCACGCACGACAAGCGACGATGATTCGGTGGCGAGATCGAGTCGTCGCAGGATGGCGACGTGCTGGCGGACCTCCTCGTCGAGTTCTGCTTCGCGCCCGGTCTTGGGCCGATAGACAACCATCACCTGGATCCCCATACCGTCGAGCGTAGACCTGCACGCCACCGTGGTCGTGGGCACCACTTTGGCTTCACTGCTTTCGAGGTAGGCGAGCTCCTGCGACGGTCTCGCCGGTGGACATTTCCGAGCATATGAACGAGCGCCGACGTGCGCCGTCGTGATGCGGCCGGTGCGTGTGGCGGTCGAGGGTCTCCGACCGCCGCCGTCGGTGGGTTTGGCGAGGCTTCGTCGCTCGACGGTGGCGTCGGCACCGGTGCACCAGGCAACGGCTGCGTCGACGCGGCAGCGGCGGCGTTCGCCGAGGCTGTTGAGCGACGTAGACGTCGGCGGTCGAGTTCGTTCCGCAGCCCAGGTAGCGGCCGGCCGTCGTCTTCGTAGTCGACGGCGGCCAGGTCGGTGTCGGTGAACGTTCCCGGCACCGCTCGTGCGATGCGTTCCGGCGCTCGAGCAGCAGGAGCCGTGCGGACGTCGTAGCGCGGGTCGCGCTTTCCGGCGTCGATGCTCGAGGGCGGTCTGCACGCACGGGCTGGCGGCGCCTCGTCATCCGCAGCGATCGCGGTCGGCGCGCCGTGTGGCACGTGCGGCGTCCAGCACGGTCGGCGACGTCGGGGCGCGGTCGTGTGGCGATCACGTGATCGCAACCCGGCGCGCCGATCGGCGATGCCGATCGACTCCGTCCGCGACGACCGCGATGCGGGCGACCCCGAACCGGGACTGCAAGTCGTCGAGGATCGTCGGCATCGTCGTGGCGTCTTGGGTGTTGCCGGGGAACATGCGATCCGCGATCGGGATCCCGTCACCGGTGACCAGTAGTCCGATCATCACCTGCGGACGATCACGTCGCTTGTCGCGCGAGTAGCCGTAACGCTTCGACGCGAACTTCCCGTCGGGGTCGACCTGGTCGGTCTCGAAGTAGGTCGAGGTGAGGTCGTAGCAGCACCAGCGCAGCTCGAGGTTCAACAACGACGTCAACCGGGCGAACAGATGATCCTCGGTCGACGCGGTCGTGTCGGCGATCGTGTCCAACGCCCGGTAGCACTGATCCAACGACGGAGCGATCACCCCGGCCGGCAACTCGACGTCACGATCGATCCAGTCGATGATCGAGTGCCGTTTCGACGACGGCGCCAGCAGCCGGTTGGCGATCATCACGAACACCGTGTCGGCCAACGACGCCGCCGTGCGATGCCCGCGCAACCCACCGAAGTGCTCGCGCAGGCCCAGTCGGCAGAACACCGCCCACACCGCCGCGATCGCACCGAATCCCGGCGCCGACTCGGCCGTGAGGTCACTGGAGCGCACCACACCGGCGTTGTCGGCGTGGGCCTGCAGGGCGGCGATGATCCGTTCCAGCTCGCCCGATTCGCGCAACCGCGAAGCTTCGCCGAGACGGGCGATCGTGCGATGACGGACCCGGCCGCCCTCGCGGACGGCTTCCACCAACGTCAGATACTCGTATACCCGGTTGTCACGACGCACCCGGTTCGTCTTCACATACATCCATCACCAAGATGACACTTTCCGAACCATCACGTCAACCACGTGTTGCCCCTACACAACGCGCCCGAAACCGCCCTCAACGACACAAAACCCCACGTCACAGGCTCGCGCCACCCGCCGAACACCCCTCTACCCGCCGAAGTCCGGTCAGGAGCGGGTAGCCACGCCGATACGTGCCGCTATCGGACGGCTTCCGACGTTCTCCCGAGGAGCGATTATGCGCCGTCGCGCCAGTCGGTTGACCTCCAACAGTGCGCCGGCGGTGCGGCACGAGGACGAGCGTTGCGGCCCGGGATTACCGCGTTGGGCGTGGACGAACGATAGACCGATCGGAAGAGGAACTTCGTCCACAGGTTGCACAACCCGGACGGATCTGAGCCTGCTCTGATCGACGGGACCGACCTCGTCGGTGTTCGGTTCGTGCTCAACTCGAGCGTCGATGATTGCTGGATCTCGGGCCGAGTCGCGGGTGTTGTCCTTGCCTGTCGATCAGCCGAGAAGTGCACTCAGGTGTCGCTTCTTGCGAGGTACTCAGAAGGCAGATGTTGCGGATTTGAGTCTCTCTGCGCCCACTCATCGTGGAAGTAGCAGCCGTCCTCGGGTCATGCTCGACGGAAGCGAGTTCGTTGATGGTGGCATCCATTTGGTAGAACGCGATTAAGGATCGAAGCTTTTGGGGAAGAGGCGTTGCTGGGCGGGTCGAAAGCCGTCCCTTGGGGTGGCTACCGCGGCCGACGTCCTGACGAGAGCGCGGATTCGCCCGTCAGTTGTTCCTGCGCCCGACGGAGCAGCATCTCGGTGGACACATCGGGTTTGACGCCGAGGTCATCGAGCGCGGCGCGCAGGGCATCGACTGCCGATCTGAGACCATCGTGATCACGTCGATGGAGTTGGGCTGCGATCGCCAATCGGTGGGCGCGTTCCTCGAACGGTGACTGCGCTCGGCACTTCTCGGCGCAGTGCAGTGCACGTTCGAATCGTCCCGCCATCAATGACAGTTCTCCCAGTGTCAGACCGACGTCGATGAGTTCGCGGCGGATGATTGCCAGGTCGATCTCCACGCCGACGACCGCGTCCAGGTCGGTGAGTGGCGCTGCTCGCCAGAGCGAGAATGCTCGTCGCAGGCAGTCGTCGAGAGCATCGGTATCGCCCGACCGTCGATGCCGTTCGGACTCATCGGCCAGCCGTCGGAGCTGCCAGAGATCGGTGTCGACGAGCGGCGGCCCTGCGAGTGAGATGCGTTCGCCGTCGGCCCGCAGGAGCGACGTTGCGGTGTTCGGTTGGCCACAAGCACTGAGCACGCGTCGGACGCGACTGAGGGTGACGCGCAGGTTTCGCCGTGCTGCGACAGGGTCTGCGTCCGGCCACATCAGTTCGATGAGCTGATCCCGGTCGATCGAATCTCGTAGGGTCAACAGCGCTAGCACGGTCCGCACACGGCCACGGCGCAGATCGGGCGGGTTGAGCACGGTCGTAGCGATGCTCAACCGAAACGGGCCGAGGACGTCGAGTTGAATCACGGGTCGGGACGAATCGCCGACCTCATCCAACAGTTCGGCCGCTGCCTCCCGCAGCGGCCACTCGGCGATGCCGACCAACCGTTCCAGTTCAATGCGAACCGCGGTCGGGACGATGTCGGCGAGTGCGCGCATGAGTGCTCGTGCGTTGATGTTGCCGTCACCGTGGGCACGCACGACCAGCTCGACACTCCAGACAAGCGGGAGCGACGTGATCAGGTTCTTCGCCGAGGACAGCACGTCGTCCTGGTCGAGCACCCCGGCGCGTGCGGCCACCAACAGGCGAGCAACGTGACGAACACGAACGAGTGTTGGCCCGAGGTCTGCTCGTTCCCACATGTCCCGCGCCTGGTCGTGCACGACGTAGCTGATCGAAATGTGCCGCCGTAGGTGGAGCGTGAGGAGTGCGTTGTCCAGTGTGTGCTTCGCCACATGCGCGCTGATCGTCGCTGTAGCGGCTTCTTCATCGCACTCCGCGATCTGGCAGCTGGCGACGGCGAGTATGCCGATGGTCGCGTCTCGAACGTCGTCTCGACTCGCCATCGTTTCCAGTTCGTCGCGAAGCGATGAGACGCCGGACAGATCGCCGGTCCCGGCTGCCACGATGGCCATGTGGGAGCAGAGGATCAAACGATCACGTTCGTTGATCTCGGTGACCGTTTCGGCTTCCGGGAAGCCGCCGGTGGCGACGGCCGGCTCGCCCGTCTGCCATTGGATGAATCTCGGCCACCACCGAACGAATGGGTCATGGGAGGCCAGGAGCTGCTCGGCATGACGGGCCGCCTCGTCGGCTCGACCGACCAGCACGAGCATCGTCGAACGGAGACGGACGACCAGCTCGCTGATGCGAACAGGAACCTCTTCGAAGCTCAAGGCATCGATCGATCGCAGCGCTGCCTCGGGGTCTCCTCGGAGAGACGCGAGCGCCGCGTCGATTGCTCCGGTCAAGAACAGCACCAGTCCAGGGGTCTTGGTGGCGGGTGCCGGAGCGACCGCTCGGACGAGGGCGAACAGCCGCCCGTAGTCTCCGCGGTAGAACGCAATGACTGCGGCAAGGGCAACCGCGACGGCCTGAGCGAGATCCTCGCCAGCCTCTGCAAACAGGCGGATCACGGCGTCGATCTCGTCATCGATGTCGGCCGTGTCCTGACCGCGCGCCTGCCTGAGCGCGATCGACAACAGCGTGAGTTCCGATCGATTGACGGCGAGCAGTGGTGCTGACTCCAGCCAACGTTCAGCGGTCGCGACCGGCAGCGCTCCAAAGGAGTCGCGCACCAGCGAGAGCGCCGCCGTGCAGAGCGCTTCGACGTCGGACCAACGCAGGGCGGCCGCGCCCAGTCGCAGGGTTTCGCCGCGGGCGTTAAGTAGTGCGAGCGCTCGATCTCGAACCTCGAGGAGCTCGGTCGGCGCGAAGATCCGCGCAGCTTCGGTCTCCCAGAGTTGGTGTACTTCGTATCGATCGTCCGCTTGCTGGCGGAGGAGCGGCACGACATGGACCAGGCGGTCGAGATCGACCGGACAGCCGGCGACGCGTTCGATGTCGCGCGGCGAACCCCACCCGAGCGTCGACAGCGCGAGCAGTCCGGCGCGCTCGGAAGGCGACAGGTTCGCGACGATCTCTTCCCACAGGAACTGCGGCGCCGCTCCAGCGCGGGCGGACAACGCGAGTTGTACGAGCGAGGGCCACCCGGCGAACTCGCTCAGCGAAGATGACCGGACATCGTGACGCCGGGCGAGCGTTTCGACCTCCTCGGAGCGAAAGCTCAGGTCGGATTCGCCGATGTCGACGACTCCTTGCGCAGCACGCAGGCGAGCGAGCGGAACCGACGGCGACGCCCGGCTCGACAATACGACGTGGGCGTGTGCGGGCAGACTCCTCAGCAGTACGGCCAGCAAACGCTCACCAGGCGAACCGGGCGGTAGCTCATGGACGTCGTCGAGCACCAGACAGACATCCATCGGAGCGAACCGGTTCAGGGCCGTCAGTACACGCGCCACTGGTTCCTCCAGAGCGTCGGTGCGCGGTGTCGCTCCGGCGATGGTCGTGGCGAGTCGCTCGTCATCCTCGTCACCCGCCTCACAGGAGACCCACACGTCGAAGCCACGAGGCGCCGCATCGTTCGCCCTGATGGCTTGGGCGAGCGCTGTGGTCTTGCCGAAGCCGGCACCAGCGATCATCGACACGACCGGAACGTCGAACCGTCGTCCGAGCAGATCGACGACGTTCCGCCGCGTGAGTTCGTGCGACAGCGGTAGGGGCGGCGACGGCGCACGGCGGCCCGCCCAGGGACTCTGTTCCGGGGGCACCACGGATCACACTACGCCTGGGTCGCGGTCGTTCTTCGGCGGATTATCGGCACTCTTGTTCGCGGGCGGCCCGGTTGCGTTCCGGAAACGCCTGCTGTTCACACTCACACTCATGAGACTGTCAACAGAGAGCACGGCGTCATGAGGTTGTACGTCAGCACGGCAATCGGACGGGGCAGCACGGAGTTGTCCGCTTTCGACGCCGCACTCGTCAAGGCCGGCGTCGCGAATTTCAACCTGATCCGACTGAGCTCGGTGATTCCACCATCGTCGACCGTCGAGCAGGTGGAGCAGCCACCGTTCGCGGGCTGTGCGGCGTGGGGTGATCGTCTTTATGCCGTCTACGCCGAACAGCGGACGAGTGTCCCTGGGGAGCAGGTGTGGGCGGGAGTCGGATGGGCGCAGGATCCTTCATCCGGTCACGGGCTCTTCGTCGAACACGAAGGTCACGACGAGGACGAGGTGCGTGGCCAACTCGATGCGAGCCTGCGCGATCTCCAGCGAGTTCGAGGTATTCGACTCGAGACGGTGAAGACGTCGATCGTCGGCGCGATGTGTGCCGGCATGCCGACCTGTGCACTCGTGATCTGCGCATACGGCACTTCTCCCTGGGGCGGCGAGGTGCGACCGATGCACATGAGGACGACGACGGTTCCCGAACAGCGCACCGCTTCGACCATTCACGCCAGATCTGATGTCACCAGATGTTGAGGCTCCCGGACGTAGCTGCGACGACGCTCGTCGGACGCCGCCCGGCTGGTCCGGTCGTGCTCGCTGTCGTGATGCTCGCAGGATTGGACCTGGTTGGCGCCATGCTCGCTCGGCATTGGGCCGATCACCGATCGGCGATCACGATGGCCGGCGGCATCGTCACCTTCGCTGTCCTCTTCGTCGTGTACGCCCGCAGCCTCGACTACGCAGAGCTGAGCACCGTGACCATCGGGTGGGTCGTCTTGCTCCAAGTCGGTGTTGTGGTTCTCGACCGACTGAACGGAGTCCCGATCTCGCCGCCGAAGTACGCCGTGATCGCTGCGATCCTCGTATTGCAGGCAGCGTTGACTCTGTCCGACCTCTGGGACTAGCTCATTCCTGCGGCGAGGCCCTCCGCGACCGGTCCCCGAGACCTTCGAGATCGCAGGCAGCATTGACGCAGGTCTCGTACGCCGTGTCGGTGGCTCGCCACCCTCGCCTGACCATGAGGCCGTAGATCTCACATCCGAGGCCGAGTCCGAGCACCGCCTCCAGCCACATCAGGGTCAGGCAGATCAGACAGATCGTCCGTGGCAATGGTCCATGGATGCCACTGTTGGTAATGACGGCCATCGTCGAGGCCATTGAGGTGAGCCGGGTGAGCCCCGTGTAGCGGTCCAGTCGTTGTGCATCCGTGCTCGACGAGATTCTCGCGATCATCCACGATGAACCTTGCCTCTTGCGCACTTCGATGGAATCTCGCCCGAACGCGCAACGGACCGGCCCCGGTGCGTGCTCGATATGCGCGGCGACGCGACGGCTCGATACCCGTCCGGGATCCGGCATTCTGATCATGCCTGACCGTCCGATAATGCCGACGTCGGAGGGCCTCTTTCTGTGGTGTCGCTAGGACACGGACCATGTTGGCCAGTGGAATCGCCAGCCGGTGTCGTCGACTTTGGCGGTGGTTCCGAGATCGAAGTCGGCCATGGCCTGTGCCGCGGTTTGTTCGATGAGGTGGCGGGTCTCGGGGCTGCTGACGACAAGCAACCCGTCTTGGGTGAACGTGCGCGTGGAGAACCCGAAACGTTGTCGTAGCTCGGTGCGGACCGCGCGTCGGAGCGCGTTCATCTGATCGCCGGGCACGCCGACGACCTCAGCTGTTCCGTACTCGTTGACAGCGGTCGCAGCGAGGTCGGCCAGTACAGGGATCCGGGCGTCTCGGGTCGGTGTCGGGAACGACTTGTCGATCGCTGCCAGGCACCTCCGACAGTTCGGCGCCTCGGGGCGATCAACTCGTCGACCTGTGTGATCGTCGTATCCGTCGGCCATCGCTGCCCAGGTTCGGCCGCACAGCGATCTCGGTGACCAACGATTGTCGAGCAGTTCGTCGCGGACAGCTCCGCGGGACCCATCTGGTCTGTCGCGTATCGCTGCTCGGGCGTCGGCAGAAGCGTCTGTGGTCGTGAGGTGAATCGAGGTACCGCTGTTGGTCCGGGTGAGCAGCATTGTTTGGCCGGCAATGGTCAGCGAGTTGAGCAGCGTGCTCATGGCCTCACCCTAGAATCCGGGGCGCCTCGCACGGGGCGGCGAGGCGATCGGGTAGCTAACTTTGCGATGTGCTGGTGTGCGATCTTCGCCATTTCTTGGACATGCCCGATGATGCCCCGGGGCCTGCGAGACGCCTTGGGGTGCAGTTGGCGGCGATCGTGCGGTCGGCGAGCGCGCATCGGGTCGGGAGTGGTGTGACGACGGCGGTGCGGTGCACGAAGCGTCCGAACCGGCGACCGTGTGACGGGTTCGTGATGGTGTTCCGTCGCGTCAACGGGGAGATCGCGTGGAGTTGCGATGTCTGTGGTGACGAGGGCGTGATCACGGGCTGGCACGGCTCACCGACCGACGTTTCCGGGCTTGATGACGGCTATGTCGACGGCGATGAGATCACCGCGGTGGTGTCGCGTGAGGTGTTCGACGCGGTTCGCGGCGTGTTGTTGCTCGACGCGGCGTGTGAGTTGGTCGTTGCTCGTGCGCAAGGAACGTCGGCAGGGGTGTTGTTGGCGGGTCGGGTCGGGGCGTTCGAGGAACTCGTCGGCTACGTGGCGGCGGAGTCGAACGTCGAGTCCGACCGGCGTCGGGTGCGGCTGCTCGATGAAGCGTGCACGGTGCTCGAGGCGGCGCTTGGGCAGCGGTGATGGTGTTCACGGTTCGGGGGACGAAGAAGTTCTTGGATCGTGTCGGTCGACCTGTTGCGGATCCGTTGCCGCCGTCGTCGACGGTGCTGGGTGACTGGTATGGGAATGTGTTGTTCTGGCGGCCGCAGGTCGCCGTGTTCGTCAATGCGTCCACGTTCGTTCCGGTGCTGATGCCGCTGGCACCATCGACGAGTGTGCTCGACCGGTTCCCGGCTGCGATGGCCGAGGTGTTCGCGACGCTTGGGATCGACCCACGTTTCGTCGCATCGGAGACGAGCGCGATGCAGTCGGCGGTGCTGGCGAAGACGGCCAGTCGTCAGGTCCTGGGTGTGATGAACGAGTTCGTGTTCATGGCCGAGCACGCCATCGACGCGGGACGTTGCGACGCCGACGACTTGATCGGTTTGTCGGTGTGGCTCGCTGACACCATCGTCGGCCCGATCAGCAAGGACGACGGGTATACACCGCTCGGTGCGTTGCAGAGGCTGGTCGCCGCCACACTTGACGCTGACGCTGACGCTGACGCTGACGCTGACGCCGGCTGGCCTCGGGAGTGACCCGAGCCAGTGGTGAGCACGGTCGAACTCGCTGGGAGCCCCGGCGTTGGCGTCGCTGCACGTTATGAGACTTGACTCATGATGAGTAATGGCTCATACTGGGATGGTGTGGGAAGTCGAGGTCACCGACCAGTTCACGCAGTGGTGGTCGACGCTCTCGAACGACCAGCGAGAAGCCGTGACGGAGCGCGTCGACATTCTTGCCGAGCGGGGTCCGGATCTCGGTCGGCCGATCGTGGACCGGATTCACTCGTCGCGGCATCAGTCGATGAAAGAACTGCGCGCCGCCAAGGGTGGAGCGTTACGGGTGCTGTTCTCGTTCGATCCGCGTCGCCAGGCGATCCTGTTGCTTGGTGGTGACAAGTCCGGTGCGTGGAACGACTGGTACGAGTGGGCGGTGCCCATGGCTGATGACCTGTACGACGAATACCTACGAGAGATCGAGGAAGAAGGATTGATCTGATGGCACGAACCAAGTTCTCCGAACTCCGCGACCGACGTTGTCGCCCGCCCCGGTGCGGCCGAGCGGCTCGCGGCGCTGCGAGTCGACACGCTCGAAGAGATCCGGCTCTACGAACTTCGTCACGGCGAAGCCATCAGCCAGGCCGAACTCGCAGGTCGACTCGATGTGACCCAGGGGGCGATCTCCAAGCTCGAACACTCCGACGACGTCCGCGTGTCGACGCTGCGTCAGTATCTCGAAGCGCTCGGGGCACGGCTGGAACTCGTTGCGGTGTTCGACGACGAGGATCGGCGTGTACCGGTCCATCTCGGTCGCGATTCAGCCGCCTGATGACGACGCGCCCGATCGATCTCGAAGCCGATCTGAACTGCGAGGACGACGAAGGCCGATGGTGGTCGGTGCTGGACTGGGGCACCGATCCCAGCAAGATCGTCCCCGGCGTCATCGCCGGAGACGGTCGGACTCGGGCTCTGGTGCGTATCGACCAGGCCGACGACGATGGTCAGGTCCACTTCGTCGGAGCGACCCCAGCCGAACGAGACCACTCTGGGTGAGATTCGAACGGTGGTGCTCCATGTACCAACCATGTACCAGCACCCCGGTAGATGAAGGGGAGTAGAGGGGAACAGCGGGGAGGAGAAAACCTCGTCTGACCAGGCAAGATGTGCCGTGACCAGGTGGGCAGTGATCTTCGGGTTTCGGCCTCTGAGGCCACGAGTGCGAGCCACGAAGTCTTTGGTGTCGTAGCCCTTGTCGCCAGCAACGGTTCGTCGCCGCTGCCGTTTCGGGAGCCGGGCCAACATCTCAACTGCACAGTCGCGTTCGGCGTAGCCGGTGGCCGCGGTGACCTCGGCGTCGACGATCAACGCTGAGCGGTTCTCCATCAACAGATGCCCGGCGTAGCAGAGCTTGGCGGCGGTCGCGTTCGACTTGCGCGCCAGACGAGCCTGCGGGTCGGTGGTCGAAGCGTGGGTGTCGTTGGACCGTTTCTCACCGTGCCACTGCACCTCGGCGTTGCGGCCGGCCGGCGGTTCCGACGGCGGCTCGTTCTTGGGTTTGAAACTCTTGTGCGATGCCCACGCCTCCAACAACGTCCCGTCGACGGAGAAGTGATCAGACGAGATGTAGCGGCGCAGCTTCGCTTGGCGCACGACTGCCGCGAAGAACTCATCCGCGACATCAGCGTCCAAGAGGCGTTGGCGGTTCTTGGAGAACGTTGACGCATCGAACGCTCGGTCGTCGATGCGCAGATCGAGGAACCACTTGAACAACAAGTCGTAGTTGAGTCGTTCGCAGAACGCCCGCTCGGAACGGATCGAATACATCGCCATCAACACCGTTGCTTTCAACAACGCCTCGGGCGGCACACTCGACCGGCCCGACGACGCGTACATCGCATCGAAGGTGTCGTCGAGCTCGGCGAGCACCGCGTCGACGATGACACGGATCCGACGGATCGGATGATCGACCGGGATCAACTCCTCGGTGCTCAACGTCGTCAACATCGCCAACTGGGGATCAGGTGCACCACGCATCCCACCATTCTTTTCGATCCCAGCGCCCAACGCGAGCACCTCAGCCGAATTTCAGCACCCTGCTAACGCCATGGGCACTGTGGCCGCTCGACCCGCTCGTACGCGAGTGGCAACCTGCTCGGAACTGTGCGGGTCGCTGCCGGCGCTGAACGCCGAAACCGTCGACCAAGAATCCTGGTTGAGATCTTGGTTGACCTTCGTAGCCGCTTCGTCAACTTGCGGAAAACACCGATCTAACTGGTGTTTCTCAGAGCCCAAACCGAGAGTCGAACTCGGGACCTACGCATTACGAGTGCGTTGCTCTACCAACTGAGCTATCTGGGCAACCGGCGCCACCCGGAGGGTGGAGCGACTGAGAGGTTATCGGCCGTCCACGTAAGTGGCAGCCCCTGATTCTTCGGTGTCTCGTCAGGCCTTCTTGACGAACTCGGCCTTGACGAGCAGCTGTCGCCCGTCGACCTTGGCATCGATCTCGTGGTCACCGGACACGAGGCGGATCGACTTGATCTTCGTGCCCGACTTGACGCCGCCCGCCTTGCCGTCGAGTTTGAGGTCCTTGATCACGGTGACCGCGTCACCATCGGCGAGCACGTTGCCATTGGCATCGCGGATGTCGCCGAGACCGTCGTCGGCGTCGCCCAGCCACTCGTGGCCGCACGTGGCGCATTCGAAACCGTCATCGGCGACGAGCGGGTCGGGCATCGTGCAGATCGGACAGGTGACCGGGTTGCTCATGGCGCCTGTGTATCGCCGGAGGCGGCGGATGGGTCAGCGAGCGGGTCGCGGCCGTTCCACGTTCCGGCCGACCCGTACGGTTCGAACCGTGCGAACAGCTCCTCGGCGTACCAGTCGCCGTCACGGGTTTCCTGGATCACCTGCTGATGCCGGGGCATCCGGTACGCGAACTCGCGGAGGTCGGCCATCGATTCCCAGAGACTGAACGTGGCGAGTCGGCCGATGGGGGCCTCACCGATGCCGACGACGTCGATCAGCCCGCCGGCGGCATGGAGTTCGGTGTCGACCTCCCGCCCGGCGCGGCCGAAGGCGCGTGAGGACCTGAGCCGAACGTCGGCGCGGGTGATGACCGCGACGGCCCTGTCGCGCTGGCCGCGCTCCATCCCGTCGAGTGGGTCGACACCTCGCCAGCGGCCGTGTCCGCCGAGCGCTCGGAGCCGAACATGCCAGGCCTCGCCGGCGCCGTCCCATCGGCGGGGGATCGGATGGTCGGCGAGGAATTGGTCGAGCGCCGCCTCGTCGTCCCAGAGGGCGAAGAGCGCTGTTCGTCGGAGGTCTGCCCCCGGGCCGGTGTCGCTGCTGCGGCCCGTGCCCATCAACCGCCAGAAGTGGAGCCCGTCGACGCGGGCCAGGCGCGGTCGGTCGAGGCCCAGTCGGACGAGGGCGAGCGGCGCCTTCCAGGTCGGCTCCGAGATCAGATGGAAGGACGCGATGCGAGCCATGTATCCGACATGCTGTCACCAATGGACTCGATCAGCGACTTCTCCTCGACACCGGTCGATGTCGTCATCGTGATGGTGGTGGGGTATCTGCTCGGCTCGATTCCGGTCGCGAACCTGGTGGCGAAGCGTCGTGCGGCAATCGATCTGCGTGACGTCGGGGATCGGAACCCGGGGTTCTGGAACGCTCGCGAGACGCTGGGTCGGCGGGCGGCGGTGCCGGTGTTCATCGGCGACGTGGCCAAAGGCGTCGCCGCTGCCGGTGTCGGGGCGCTCCTCGCCGACGACGGTGTCTGGGGGCTCCCCTACGTCGCCGGCGGGGCGGCGATGATCGGCCATGCCTTCCCGGTGTTCGCCCGTTTCATGGGTGGCCGCAGCATCTTGACCTTTGTCGGCACGGTCATCGTCGCGACGCCGGTGACGACGGCGATCTCGATCGGGATCCTGCTGGTCGTGTTCGCCGCGACCCGCTCCTTCGCGTGGGGAGCACGAATCGGGATGGTCGCGTTGCCATTCGTCCAGATCGCTGTCGAAGGTCCCTACCGCACCGCCGCGACCGGTGTCCTGATGACGTTCATCGGCGCCCGCTTCGCCCAGGCGGCGCTCGCAGATCGACGCCACCTGCGGCTCCGGGCCGGCTCCTGATCAGGTGTAGGTCCGGCCGCGCCAGGTGTGACGACCCCGGCGCGAGATGCCGCGAGCGATCGCGGCCACCGCGCCGATGTCGGCGAGTGGGCTGAGCCAGTAGGCGGCGTCGACGCGGTCGTAGGCCGTCCGCGTCCCGACGAGCGTTCCGAGGCGGTTGGCCAGCAACACCAGGTCGATGACGTCCCCACGGCCGAGCAACAGCCTCGGGAGTGGCAACGCCTGGGTGAGCAGTACCACGGCGAGATCGAACGCCTGACGGGCGGGCGGTTCGACACCGGGAAGTGCGAGTGACCGGCCCCAGCCAGTCCAGGCGTCGCCCAGCGATTCGAACATCCGCACGGTGAGCAGGTCGGCGGCGTCGAGGAAGCCGACCGGCCAGCCGTCGGTCGCGAGCCGACGGGCAAGGGCGATGTCTTCCACCACCTCGCCCGACACGAGCGACATCCCCCCGGCCGCGAGGAAGGGATCGCGGCGCAGCGTCATGCACTGGCCGTTGGCCATCGCTCGGCTGGGTTGCATCGTCACTCCCGGCGGCCCGAAGCGGTACACGAGCGACGTGAGCATCGAGGCATGGAGCCACCGACTACTCGGTGTCGGGCACTCGAAACGTCCCCCGACCGTGAGGAAGTCGGTTCCGTCTGCGATCGCACGAGACACGGTGGCGGTCGGGAGTCGCGGGTCGGGCCGAGCGTCGGCATCGATGGTGACCACCCACTCGCGCGATGCAGCGTCGATGCCCTGCTGGAGTGCCCATGCCTTCCCTGCCCAGCCGTCGGGGAGCGGCCGCCCGGTGACCACGGTGGCTCCCGCTGTCATCGCGATCGATGCGGTCGCATCGCTCGATTGATCGTCGACCACGATCACTTCGGCGACACCCGGCGCGCCAACGATCCGGTCGAGCAGCGGACCGATCCGTTCGGCCTCGTCCCGAGCTGGGATCACCACGCTGATCGAGGCGTCGACCGAATCGACGGGCGATACCGGCGAGGCCGCTCGGGCGGCACGGGCGAGTCGGCTGATCGCCACGGCGCCCGCACCGGTCCGAATCACCACGGACGCCCAGCGCAGCGCCGCGCGCCCGCTCATGCCAGGTCGTCGGCGATCATGTCGGCGACGATGCGGCCGCTCGTGGCGACGAGTGGCAATCCGCCGCCGGGGTGGCTCGAGCCACCGACGAGGTACAACCCCGGCTTGGCCCCGCGGTTTGCCGGCCGTGCGAAGGCTGCCCGCTTGCCGTTCGACGACGTCCCGTAGATCGAGCCGCCGGGTGAGCGGTAATTGTGTTCGATGTCGCTCGGGGTCATGTGCGCGCAGAAGCGCATGCGGCGACGGAGGTCGACACCGTGGGTCGCCAGCCGCTCCAGGACGAGGTCGCGGTAGCGCTCGGCGTCGACGTCGATCCCCGGTGGCGTGTTGACGAGCAGAAACCAGTTCTCGTCACCCGCCGGTGCCTGTGTCGGATCGGTTGTCGACGAGACGCAGCCGTAGATCGTCGGATCGTCGGCGAGTTGGCCGGCATCGATCGCCCGGAATTCCTGGTACGCGTCGTCCGAGAACCAGACGTTGTGGTGGCCGATCCCCTCGGTGCGGCCGCGTACGCCGATGCACAGCACGAAACCACTGGTGGAAGGGCGGGCCTTGCGAACCCGCTTGGCTGCGGCACGGTCGGGGAGCAGGTCGTCGTACAGGTGCCGGGCGTCGACGTTCGCCACGACGATCGGCGCGTCGAGATGACGTCCGTCGTCGAGCGCGACGCCGGTCACCCGCTCGGGCGTGGAGGTGATCGCGGTCACCTCGGTCGACGTCGTGATCTCCACGCCCACGTCGATCGCCACCTTCTCGAATGCGGCACGGATCGCCCCGAGCCCGCCCATCGGATACCAGCAACCGAAGCGCGACTCGATGTGCGGGATGCAGGCGAGCGTTGCAGGAGCCTGTGCAGGCGACGAACCGGAGTAGGTGGCGTAGCGGCCAGCCCACTGACGGAGATGGTCGTCGTCGAACGTGTCGCGTGCTGCCCGGCGAAGTGTCCGCAGCGCGTCGATGTCGAGCAGGTCGCGAGGCGACTCCATTCGCTCGAGCAACGACACGGGGCTCGACATCGGACCCGCGAAGAAGGTCCGATCCGAGACGTCCCAGATCGTCCGTCCATTCGCATCGAAGGTACGCCACTGCTCGCCGGCGCCCGGGGCGAACGTTTCGAACGAACGTGCTGTTGCGTCCGGATCGTCGCGCACGACGAGTTGCGAACCATCGCGCCACGAGTATCGGAACTGCGGATCGAGCCGGACCATCGAGACCTGCTCGTCGAGCGACGTCCCCGCCAGACGGAAGACCTCGTCGAAGACGTGGGGCAGGGTGACCAGCGACGGGCCGACATCGAAGATGAACCCGTCACGCTCGAACACGGCGAGCTTGCCGCCGACCGCGTGATTGCGTTCCACCACGGTCACGTCGTGACCTGCGACCCTGAGGCGGATGGCTGCCGTGAGGCCACCGACCCCGCCACCGATCACCACGGCCCGAGTCATGCCGACCGTCTCACGAGCTGTGTCGTCGCGGTCGCAGCGATCGGGAGCATGCCGAGGCCACCCACGACGGCGACGAGCGGATCACGGAAGTAGCGGGCAAAGCCGAGGGTCTGCATGACCGACATGTACCCGTACTGCCCGACGAGTCGAACATCGTGCCGGTCGGGACCCGTGCGGCTCACCGGGAGCAGGGCCTCGAACAGCGTCATGATGCCGAGCCCGGTCAGGAACCACCCGGCGAAGTTCGACAGCGGGATGCCGCGATAGAGCCCACGGCGCGCCCACGCCCAGTACCCCTCGCCGACCATCTGCGGATCGAGGAACAGGTCCCAGGCCGTCATCGCCGCCGAGCCGAGGGCAATGCGCGTGGCCGGGCTCGAGTGGCGGCCGAGCGCGGCGTGGGCCGCTTCGCGCGCGGGCAACCCCATCCCGAACCACGCGAGCGGCACGATCACCGGCACGTGGGCGACCTGCGGTTGCAGGGCACCCGTGTAGGCGTAGCGGCCGAACGGCAGACCGGTCTGCGTGCCGACGCGCTCGACGACACCGGTTGCGACCGCGGTCGTGGCACTCGCCGCACCTGCGCGAGCGGCACCCCATCGTCGAACCGCGTTGGCGGTCGTGGTCGCCCACATGCCACTCACGACGACCGACGACAGGATCTTGCGACCCCGACCACCTTGCGGGAGCAGTGGGGTCGCGATCATCCCGGCGATCGTGGCAACGCCGGCCACGGCCGCGACCCGATCAGCGACGCGCACGTTCATCGGAGGAGTGAGACGACGAGGCGGGCCTTCTCGGTGGTCGAGACCGACGCTCGTGACGTGAAGACGTCGTACTCCTGTGCCTCGATCTTGTCGAGGATCCGTCCGTAGAGCGTGTGTGCCGCGCCGACACACTTCGCCGACCGGTCGGGCAGCATGGAGATCCCGATCTCGGCCGATCGGTACAACTCCCGGCAGCGTGTGATCTCGAACTGCATCAGCTCGACGAACTCCGGTGACACGCGACGTTCGGTGAGATCGGCTCCGAACCGGCGGGAGTCCTCCAGCGGCACGTACTGACGCCCGCGATCGAGGTCTTCGTCGATGTCGCGCAGGAAGTTGGTGAGCTGGAACGCGTTGCCCAGATCGCGGGCATGGGGGAGGGCGACGTCGTAGTCGGACGGCTCGAGAATCGGCAGCATCATCTCGCCGATCACGGCGGCGGAGCCGTCCATGTAGACGAGGAGGTCGTCCCACGTCTCGTACGACTCGACGGTGAGGTCCATCGTCATCGACCGCAGGAACCGGTGGAACGCATCGGTGTCGATGTCGAACGCCCGCACGGTGTGCACCACCGCTTTGAGCACGGGATCGTCGGAGCGGCCCGTCTCGAGATCGGCGAAGAACCGATCGCCGAAATCGGCGAGCGCCTCCGCCCGGACCGCTGTCGGCACGTCCCGACCACCCTGCGACGGGATCTCGTCGACGATGTCGTCGGCGTAGCGGGCGAACGCATACAGCGCATGAACATGGTGCTGCTTCACCTTCGGGAGCACCTTCGTCGACCAGTAGTAGGTCGTGCCGTGACGCTTGTTGAACTCCTTGCAGAGCGCGTAGCTCTCATCGAGCGTCACGGGTCCCTCGGGGAGCAGGTGCGTGGTCGGCACGGGCGGCCGACGACGGATCAGCTGAGCAAGACGCATCGTCCCCATCGTACGGCTCTCATCGCAGGGCGAACTCGTCGACGCGTTGGGCGGCGAGCTTGCCCGAGACGAGCACCATCGGGACGCCGACACCCGGGAGCGTCGAGGATCCCACGAACACGAGCCCCGGGACGCGTTTGTCGACGTTGTTCGGTCGGAACGGGCCGGTCTGGAAGAAGGTGTGGGCCAGTGCGAACGGGGTCCCCTGCTCCATGCCCATCCGTTCCCAGTCCTGCGGATCGTAGATCTCCTCGACCACGACGTCGGTGGGGTATCCGAGCGACGCGACCTTGTCGCGCAGCGACCCCATGATCCGGTCGCGTTCGCGCGACCAGTCGATGGTGCCGCTGAGGTTCGGTGTCGGCTCCAGCACGTAGATGCTCGACGAGCCCTCGGGGGCCAGCGACGGATCGTCGAGGCTGTGGAGCGTGACCAGGATCGACGGGTCGGGCATCCGCACGCCGTCTTCGATCAGGGCCTTGAACGAGCCGTCCCAGTCCTGGCCGAAGTGGATGTTGTGGTGCGATGCGTCGGCCGGCGGCAGCCCGTTGACCCCGGCGACCCACAGCAGGCACGAGGGCGAGTACTTGCCGGTGCGCGCCTTCTTCGGCGCCTCGACATCGCCGAGCAGTTCGCGGTAGGCGACCGGGAGATCTGGGTTGCACACGACCGCGTCGGCCTCGACGAGTTCGGATCCCTCGCCCGTACCCAGCCGGACGCCGCGGATCGAACCGTTCGAATGGCGCACGATGTGCGACACCGGCGAGGAGTAGCGGATCGTGACGCCGGCCCTCTCGACGGCCTCGGCGAGGCCGGCAGCCATCTGGTGCATCCCGCCCTCGGGCACGAACACGCCCTGCACCGAGTCCATGTAGGTGATGACCGCGTAGATGGCCAGGGCTTCGTACGGTGCCAGCCCGGCGTACATCGACTGGAAGCTGAAGATCTGTTGGAGTCGCGGATCGTCGAAGAACGAGGCGACCTTCTTGTCGAGCTTGCCGAAGCCACCCATCTTCAGAATGGCCAGGCCGTCACGCCACGGCTTGATCAGGTCGAGCGGTGAGTTGATGTTCGTGTCGATGTACGACCGCATCTCCGCGGTGTAGAGCCGCTCCAACCAGTCGGAGAAGCGACCGAATGCCGCAGCCTCCTTGTCGTTGGCGAAGCGGCGGATCTCCTCGGTCATCGCCTCGCGCCCGTGGCGGACGAAGAGCGTGGAGCCGTCGGCGTAGCAGGCGCGATACATCGGGTCGACCGGCTTGATCGTGACGTGGTCGGCCATGTTCGCCCCGGCGGCGATGAACGCCTCTTCGAGCAGGTCAGGCATCGTGAGCACGGTCGGGCCGTTGTCGAGGCTGAAGCCGTGTGAGCGGATCATGCCGGCGCGGCCGCCGGGGATCGCTTCACGTTCGACGATCGTGACATCGTGCCCGGCTTTGCTGAGGTGCGCAGCTGCCGACAAGCCGCCCAGTCCGGCACCGATGACGACGACGCGCAACGATGTTCCCATCAGACGCTCCGTTGGCTGACGTAGTCGGCGAGTTCCACGAGTTCAGTCTTGGCGACCTCGGTGATCGGTGCATTTTCGAGCGATGTGACAGCCGACTCGGTCAACGCTGCGATGTGGGCTTCGAGTTCGTCGAGCGCCCCGGTGTCGACGATCGCCTGCTGGATGCTGGCGACGGTCTGGGCCGACATGTCGGGATCACCGACGAGTTCGAGCACGGCGAGCTGCTCGGGTGTGGCCCGCCGCGTCGCTCGTGCGAGCAGCGGCGTCGGCTTGCCCTCGATGAGGTCGCCGCCGACCGGTTTGCCGGTGACGGCCTCGTCGCCGAACGCACCCATCACGTCGTCGCGCATCTGGAACGCGTCGCCGAGCGGCAGGCCGTAGTTGCTGAGGTGCGGCAGCAATTCGTCGGCGCGATCCGGTGCCGCGAGCACGGCGCCGAGATGCAGCGGGCGCTCGATCGTGTACTTGCCCGACTTGTAGCGGCAGATCCGCTCGGAGGCGACGATGTCGCGGGTGCGACTGACGCCGCCGAGGATGTCGAGGTACTGGCCGATGTTCAGCTCGATTCGCAGCTCGTTCCACACCCGGGCTGCCTCGGGGGTGGCCTCTTCGAGGAGCTGGTCGGCGTACACGAACGCGAGGTCGCCGACGAGGATCGCGACGCCTTCTCCGTACCGTCGGGACTCGCCGGCCCACCCCTTCTCGCGGTGCTCGGCTGCTGCGACGACGTGCGTGGTCGGCTGGTTGCGTCGCGAGTCGGCATCGTCCATCACGTCGTCGTGGAACAAGGCGAACGCATGCATCAGCTCGAATGCGGCTCCGGCGTCGATGTCGATCTGGTCGTCGTGGGCCCCTCCGGCACCCACGTAGCCCCAATGGCAGAACGCCGGTCGTAGGCGCTTGCCGCCCGACAGAACGAGTCGGCGGATCTCGTCGATCGGTTGCGCAAGCTCCGGTGTGAATGAGGACCAGCGGTCGCGTTCGGCGGCGAGGAACTCGTCGAGCCGTGCCGTGACGCGGTCGGCGAGTTGGAGCAGGGAGGCGGGTGCGCTGCCGGGCATGATGCCTCGCAGGCTACTCAGCCCTCGGTCGGACGGTGCCGGGCCGTGGGGCGGGAGGTGCTGCGGTGGGTCAGCCCGGGTGATCGACGTCGGCCGCGGCATCGAGGTCGGCGGTCACCTGTCGGATCTGCAGATCGGCGGTGGTGATCTTGTCTCGACAGATGGTGATCAGCTCCGAGGCGCGGGCGACGCGCGCTGCCAGCTGGTCGACGTCGACGTCGGACCCTTCGAGCTCGCGCAGGATCGTGTCGAGCTCGGCGAGGGCGTGGGCGTAGCCGGGGGTGTCGGTGTCGTCGGGGGTGTCGGTCATCGGGTCGGATCGCTTTCGGTGTCGTCGGGTGGTGCCGGCGCCGGTTCTGGGGTGGGGTGGAGGTCGACGGTGTCGATCGTGCTCGCAGTGCGGCCGTCGAGGAAGTCGGTCGTGATGGCATCGCCCGGAGCGACGTCGGCCGCCGACCGGATGATGCCGCCGTGGGCGTTGCGGGTGATGGTCCATCCGCGGGCCAGCTGCACCGCGGGGTCGACGGCGCCGACGCGCGCCTCGAACACGTCGAGGCGACTCCGCTCGCGCTCGGTGACGCCGGACGAACGCTCGACCAGCCGCGTTGCTGCGGTGTCGAGCCGCACCGCCGCCCGGTCGAGTGCTGCGGGCGCGAGCGCAGCCAGGCGAACCTGTCGCATCGTCAGTCGTTCGTCGGCGCGTTCGACCGCGGCGCCGGTCCGACCGGCGATCCGGCGGGCGAGATCGTGGACGCGACGTTCGGCGGACTCGGTCGTGGTGAGCGCATGTCGCACGATTGCCTCGAACGCCATCTCGGTGTTGCCGACATACGCCGCGACCCGCTCGATCAACGCGCCGGCGACGGCGGTCGGGGTCTTGAGTGCCGAGTGGGCGACCTCGTCGGCGATGGTGCGGTCGATCTCGTGTCCGATACCGGTGAGGACCGGCACCGGGACGGCGGCGATCGTGTGGGCGATTCGTTCGCTGTCGAACACCGCGAGTTCGTTGCGGGCACCACCCCCGCGAATCACCACGACCACGTCGAGCATGCCCTTGCGGGCGCCGCGCGCGAGCGTGCCGATCGCCCCGGCGATCATCCGATCCGCTCCGTCGCCCTGCACGCGGGTGTCTGACACCACGATGTCGAAGCCGAACCCGCTCGATTCCAGTTCGTGGCGGAAGTCGGCGAACCCGGCCGAGTCGAGACTGGTGGCCACACCCACCCGCAGCGGGATCTCCGACAGACGGTGTTTCCGGTTCACGTCCATGAGTCCGCTTGCGGCCAGTCGCCGCATCACCTCGTCGCGGGACTGGGCGATCTCGCCGAGCGTGTAGCGCGGGTCCAGCTGGTCCATCTTCAGCCCGACACTGCCGCCTTGCGCCCAGAAGTCGAGCCAGCCGTGGATGCGGACCTTCATGCCGTCGCGAAGATCCAGGCGATGCCGCTTGAGGAGCGGGGTGAGCCGGTTCAGCTGCGGAGCGAACAACTTGATGTCGATCTTCCCCTTGCCGTCGTCGCCGTTCTCGATGAGTGCGAAATAGACGTGCGGCCCGCGCCGCACGAGCCCGTTGATCTCGCCACGGACCCAGATGCCGTCACGAAATCCGCGGCGGAACTGGTCGTTGATCGCCTCGGCGAGTTCGCACACCGAGTAGGTCGGGTCGCCGCCGTCGTCGAGTTCGGCGTCGTCGAAGTCGAAAGCCGGCTGGGACACAGCGTCAGCCTGCCACGAGATCGGGCGCTGCGGTTGCACCGGATCGGTCAGACACCGAGCACGTCCGGCAGCCAGTCGTCGAGCCGCTCCGTGATCACCGCATCGCTCTTGGACAGGACGTGCCCGTCGCCCGGCAACACCACGACCTCGCCCGAGCCGGCGATGAGCTGCACCGTCCGGCTCGACTCGGGCGGCAGCAGCTCGTCACGGTCGCCGTGGAAGAGGAGCAGCGGACGCCCGTCGAGGGCGCCCGCCACCTCGCAGCCGGCCGACTGCGTTGCGAAGGTGACGACGCCGACCACCGATGCCGGCATCACGACCGCGGTCCGGATGGCGACGGCGCCGCCGAAGCTGTGACCCATCACGACGACGCGCTCTGCACCCGCATCGCGCGCCCATTCGACGCCGCATGCGAGGTCGTGGGCGCATCGATCGAGATCGTTCGGCGTCCGATACCCGATTCGGACGGACCTCACACCTCGCGCCGACCAGCGCTCGCCGAGTGCGTGGTACAGGCCGTGCCCGGGACCGAGGAGGCCGCCCATCGCACCGCCACACATCACGATCGCCGCAGGGACTGTGGCCGCAGCACTCGGCTCGTGGACGAGCGCGGTGAGCAACCCTCGTGCGGTGTACACCTCCCGATGCGTGAGGGCGTCGGTGATCGCCACCTCGCTGCTGGCCAGCGGGCGGAGCGCCTCGAGCGCGGTGGGATACGACGGGTCGAGCCGGTCGGACACGGTCATCAGTGTCGCATCTCGGTCCAGGGCACCGCAGCCGGAGTGTCAGGCGCCGAGATGTCGGACGTTGCCGCCGGGCGGCGTTTCGTCGTCGTCGACATCAGTGTCGGCTTCGAGCGAGAACAACTCGCCGTCGACCGGGAGGCCGCGTTGCTGGCGGATGGCTTCGAGGTCACGCAACGGGCGTTCGAGCGCTCGGCGACGGGTCCCGGCCAGCGCTTCGAAGTCCTTCTCGACACCTTCGAAACGGCGCTTGATCTTGTCGATCTGGTCGGCGTACTTGGTCCACTGGGTGCCGAACTTGCCGATCAGCTGGAGGATCTCGTCGCTGGTCTGCTCGATCATGAAGTTGTCGTGCGCCTGGCGGATCACTCCGAGGAAGGCGAACAGCGTGAGAGGTGAGCACATGACGATCTGCTGACCCATCGCGTCTTCGATCAGCGCGGGATCGTGTTCGTGGATGAACCCGGTGATCTGCTCGTTGGGGATGAAGAGCAGCACGTTGTCGAGCGCCGAGCCGCCACCTTCGATCGCGTACTCGCGCTTGGAGAGCTCTTTGACCCGGGCTCGGACGTCGGTGAGGAAGCGCTTGAGGTGCGCCTCGCGTTCGGCGTCGGTGTGGGCCTCGAGGTAGCGCAGATACGCGGCCATCGGAAACTTGACGTCCATGAAGAGCGTCTGGCCCTTGGGCATGCGGAACGTGTAGTCGGGTCGACCCGAGCCGCCGTCGATCTGGGTCTGCTTGACGTAGTTGACGTTCTCGACGAAGCCGGCGAGCCGCAGCACGTCTTCGGCCATCCGCTCGCCCCACTGGCCGCGAGCCTGCGGGTTGGCGAGCGCCGACCGCAATGCCTGTGTCGACTCGGAGAGTGTGTTGGCGACCTCCATGTGTGCCTTGAGCGACGACTCGACCTCGCCGAACTTCTGGGCGCTGGTCTGGCCGAGGGTGGTGAGCATCTCGGTGACCTTGGCCAGTTCGCCGCGCATCTCTGCGTGGACCTGGTCGAGTCGGGCGTCGATCACGTCTTTCTTCGCCCCGAGGTCAGCGGTGGTCTGCTCCTTCATCTTCGTGCTCGCCGCGTCGAGGTGCTCCTTCACCTGGGTGGTGGTGGACACGAGCTGCGCGGCCTGGCGCTCCATCGAGGCCTGGAACTGCTCGCGCTGCAGCAGTGCTGCCTGTTCGAGGGCGGCCTGGACGGCGGCGTCGCGCTCGGCGGATGCCTGCTGGCGGGTGTCGGCCACCGCCCGGGCCACTGCCGCATCGACCGCGGCTTCGACGGAGACGGCGGTGTCGGCCCGATCGGCGTCGCGTGATGCGCCTGCCTGCTCGGCGCGCCGGGTGGCGAACACGAACGCGGCACCGGCTGCCACGAGGGCCAACATGACGGCGACGGTCATCCCGAGGATCAACATGTGGTCCATCATGACGTGGGGGTACTCCAGAGTTCGCGGACCCTCGGCCCAGTGCGTGCTGAGCTGGTGGTTCGTGACTGTGGAGGGCCTATGCGGGCGACACGGCGATCTCGGTGGCCTTGACCGCTGCCCAAATCGGGGTCGAGGCGCGCAATCCGAGTGACGTCACGGCGCCCGGCGTCACGTCGACCGCCATCGGCACCGGCCCCCCGAGCGTGATCCGGACGATGTCGCCGAGCGGTTCGACCAATTCGACCGTCGTGTTCCACGTGTTGCGCTGGCTCCCGCTCGGGCGTTCCGGGTGCAGTGACACCGCCGTTGGATGCAGCGTCAGCAGCACGTCGCCTGTCATCGAGGTGTCGGTGATCGTGAAGGCATGATCGTGATCGGCCAGGAGCACCGACCCGTTCGAGGCCGCGCCGGCGTACAGGTTCGTGCCGGCCAACGCTGCGACGTAGGGCGTCGCTGGTGCGTGCCGGATGTCGTCGGGTGTGCCGGACTGGGTGATCCGGCCGTCCTCGATGACGAACAGGCGGTCGGCCAACAAGAACGCGTCGGAGGGATCGTGGGTGACGAGCAGCCGCGGGCCGCCGAACGAGTCGAGTTGCTCCCGGAGCATCCGCCGGACCTCGGAGCGCGTGGTCACATCGAGTGCGGCGAGCGGTTCGTCGAGGAGCAGGGCGTCGGGCTCAGCGGCGAGGGTGCGGGCGATCGCCACCTTCTGTGCCTCGCCACCGGACAGCTCAGCCGGTCGTCGATCGGACAACGCGGTGAGGCCGAGCAGGTCGATCCATCGGTTGGCCGTGTGGCGAGCGTCGCGTGTTCGTGCACCGGCGCTGCGCGGCCCGAACGCAACGTTGTCGAGCACGCTCAGGTGGTCGAACAGTCGGTGCTCCTGGAACACGACCCCGACCCGGCGCGCCTCGGGCGGCATCCAGGTCCCCGACGCCGTCTGTTCCATGAGCCGCCCGCCCAGCGTGATCGACGCGTCCGAACCGACCGGAAGGTCGGCCAGCCCGGCGATCGTGGCGAGAATCGATGATTTCCCGGCGCCGTTCGGTCCGAGCAACGCGGCGGTGGTGCCCGCTGCGACCTCGATCTCGGCATCGATCGAGAACCCGGGCCGAGCGATGCGCACCTGTGCGGTCAACCCGCTCGACGGTCCTGTCGACGAATTCATGAGGCCGTCCCCGTCCACCAGCGACCGCGGAGCGCGACGAGGACGACGACCGAGACCACGACCATCAGCAGACTGATCGCGATCGCGGCATCGCGGTCGGCGTCGAGCGAGACGAACACCGCCAGGGGAAGCGTCTGGGTTCGCCCCTGGAGGTTGCCGGCAAATGTGACCGTGGCTCCGAACTCACCGAGCGCCCGCGCCCACGCGAGGACGATCCCGGCGCGCAACGACGGAGCGATCATCGGGAGCGTCACCCGCCGGAACACCGCGAGTGGCGACGCTCCGAGGCTCGCTGCCGCAGCCTCGTGACGTCGGTCCATCGACGAGAGTGCCCCTTCGACGGTGATCACCAGGAACGGCATGGCGACGAACGTGTTCGCCAGGATCACGCCCCAGGTCGAGAACGGCAGGACGAAGCCGGTGGCGTCGGCGAGCGGCTCGCCCACGACCCCACGTCGGCCGAGTGCGAAGAGCAGCGCCGCTCCACCCACGACGGGTGGGAGCACCATGGGCAGGGTCACGATCGCGCGGAGCAGCGCGCGCCCTCGGAATGCGACGCGGCTCAGCACCCAGGCGAGGGGGACGCCGACCACGGTCGCGCACACCGCTGCAGCGACGGAGGTGATCAGCGACAACCTGAGCGCATCGAGCACGACGTCGTCGGTCAAGAGCGGCCCCAGGTCGGACCACGGGGTGACACCGAGCAAGCCGATCAGCGGGAGCACGAACAGGGAGGCTCCGAGGATCGCCAACACGACCAACACGAGAGGTGGGCGCCGCATCGGGTCAGCTCGCTCCGAATCCGTCATCGGCGAGGATCGCCTGGCCTGCGGGCGATGCCACGAACTCCACGAACCGGCGGGCGCCATCCCGATCGTCGGTGGTGTTCACGACCGCGATCGGATACTCGGACCGGACGTCGACACCATCCGGAAGCGGGACCTCCACCAACCGATCGGGCATGGAGCGGACATCGGTGGCATAGACGAGTCCGACGTCGAGTTCGCCTGAGGCGATCTTTCCGACGAGTGAGCGCACGTCCGGTTCCTCGGTGTCGAGCACGGCATCGACGCCCGCGAGGGCGAGCACCTCGCGGGCGTAGCGACCGCACGGCACCTGCGGCGCGCACACCCCGACCAACAGCGACGCGTCCGTCAACGCGTCGATGCCCTGCACGTCACCCGGGTTGTCGGTGGGGACGGCGAGCACCATCGAGTTGGTGGCGAATCGGACCGGTTCGTCGACCAGGCCAGCGTCGGCCAGCGCGTCCATCGGTGTCGTGTCGGCGAGTGCCACGACGTCGGCCGGGGCACCCTGCTCGATCTGGACGCTCAAGGTGCTGCTTCCGGCGAAGCTGACCTCGACATCGACATCGGGATTGGCGGCCTCGAACTCCGCCGCGATCGTCGCGAACGAGTCGGTGAGGGAGGAGGCGGCGAGCACGAGGAGCGGTCCGGTGCCGTCATCGGCAGAACAGCCCGTCGCAGCCAGCGAGACCACGACGGCCGAGGCAAGGGCGCTGGCGATCCGGAGCATGCGGGTCGAACCTAGTGGAGCGGCTGCGCTCGTCCGTTGTGCCCGACAACGGCCGGACGACTCATTCGCCACACCATGTGCCAATGCCGACGGCGGCTCTCACCCGATGTGGCCAACCCGCGGGTTTTCGTCAAGATCCGAGAGCCTCGGTCAAGCTGACACGAGCACTGCCCGAAAGCCCCTACGTGAAAGCGAACCTGTGGAAGATCTATCTGGCCGGCGTGGTCGCCGTCGCGGTGTCCTACTTCGTCTACGGCTCCCCGGGGGTCTCCAAGCTCGTGCTGTACAACGGCATTGCGCTGTCAGCGGTGGTGGCCGTCCTCTACGGCATCTACCGGAATCAGCCGGCGAACAAGACCGCCTGGTACTTCATCGCGGGGGCGATGGCGTCGTTCCTCGCGGCTGACATCGTCTACTACGTGCTCGAACTGACCTCGCCGATCGGCGAGGCACCCTTCCCGTCGCTCGCCGACGGTTTCTACCTGTCGATGTACCCCCTGATGATCGTCGGGTTGGTGAAACTGCTCCGCTCCGTGTCGCCCGGCCGCGACATCGCGAGCATCCTCGACGCCGGTCTCGTTGGCGTCGCGACGTTCTCGGCGCTCGGCGTGCTGTACATGGACAGCTACCTCCAGACCAACGGACACTTCCTCGGGCGCCTGATCTCGATCGGCTACCCGGTGATGGATGTCTGCCTCCTGACGGTCGCCGCGCGACTCGTCGCGGCGGCCAAGTTGCGACAGGCCACGTTCATCCTCATGGGTGCCGGGCTGATCAGCCTGATCATCGCGGACGTGATCTACGGCATCCTCGCCGCAGCGGAGACGTTCCAGACCGGCGGGTTCGCCGACGCCTTCTGGCTCGGCTTCTACGGCCTGATCGGGGCGAGCGCACTGCACCCGTCGATGGCGGAGCGAATCGAAGCACGCTCCAACCCCCACGGCACCATCACCATGCCGCGGCTCGCCGTGCTGTTCCTCGTCGTCGTGACCGTCCCGCTGATCAACCTCGTCTGGGGTGAACCGTTCGACAAGGTGTTCATCAACATCTCGTCGATGATCATGTTCACCCTCGTGCTCGTCCGCCTGATGGGCCTGATGACCGTCGTCCAGCACAAGGAGCAGCAGGCGCGTCACGACGCGATGCACGACTCGCTCACCGGCCTCGCCAACCGCGCCCTGTTCGGACAGCGCGTCGAGGCGTTCGTCGCACAACGCAAGGACGGGGTCGTCTCGGTGCTCTTCGTCGACCTCGACGACTTCAAGTTCATCAACGACAGCCTCGGCCACCAGGTCGGTGACGAGCTCCTCGTTGCTGTCGCCGGGCGCCTGCAGAGCTGTGTTCGCACCAACGACCTGGTCGCCCGGCTCTCCGGCGACGAGTTCGCCGTGCTGCTCGAGAGCGCCGTCGACCGACAGGACGCCGTCGCCGTGGCACAGCGCGTCCAGGACAGCCTGGAATCGCCGGTGATCATCGATGATCGCGAGATCACGATCTCGGCCAGTGTCGGCATCGCCGTCGAGCGTCGCTCCAACATCGAGCGCGCCGAGACCATCCTGCGTGCCGCCGACACCGCGATGTACCGGGCCAAGCACAAGGGCAAGGGTCGTTTCGAGTTCTTCGAACAGGGCATGCACCTCGAGGCCATCGAACGTCTCGACCTCAAGACCGACCTCCAGGTCGCTCTCGAGCGCGGCCAATTCGAGTTGAACTACCAGCCGATCGTCGCCATGTCGGACGAGAAGGTCAGCGGTGTCGAGGCGCTCATCCGCTGGAACCACCCGACCCGCGGCTACGTGATGCCCGACCGGTTCATCCAGCTCGCCGAACAGACGGGACAGATCGTCCCGATCGGCCGCTGGGTCCTCAACGAAGCCTGCAACCAGGTGATGCGGTGGCGCAAGGAACACCCGGAGACGGCGCCGCGCGCCATTGCGGTCAACCTCTCCGTGCGCCAGCTCCACGACCCGAAGCTGCTCGAAGACGTTGCCGACGCCCTCTACGCATCGGGGCTCGAACCCGAAGCGTTGACGCTCGAGATCACCGAGTCGATGCTGATCGAAGAGACGGACCGCGGGTCGCGCGCCCTCGACCAGCTGAAGGCGATGAAGGTCAAGATCGCCATCGACGATTTCGGCACCGGCTACTCATCGCTGTCGTACCTCAAGCGGTTCCCCGTCGACACGATCAAGATCGACAAGTCGTTCGTCGCCGAGATGGAGACGTCGGCCACGTCGGCGGCGCTCGTCAAAGCCGTCGTCGACCTCGCCCACAACCTGGGTGTCGTCACCGTCGCCGAAGGCATCGAGAACACCGACCAGAAGGCGCGCATCCAGGAACTCGGGTGCACCTACGGGCAGGGGTATCTGTTCGCCCGCCCGATGACCGCCGGGCAGATCGAGGACAAACTCGACGCAGCTCGCCAGTCGGCGAAGGCCCGCCGCCATGCCCCGCTCGACGTCGAAGTGCGCGGGACGGTGTCCGACCTCGGCAAGGTCGTGCACCAGATCGGCCAGCTCCACACCGACCTCGGCATCCCCGTGATGGCCAGGACCCGGTGGATGGAGACCTGGGCCGACGTGTACGACGAGTGGACGCCGATGACCGTGCTCGTCCGCGAGCGTGCGACCGGCCAGGTCGAAGCAGCAGCACTGCTCGCCAGCCGACACACCGACGACGGATACGAGGTCGTCGCCATGGGGCACGGCACGGTTGCCTGCACCCGGTTCCCCTCGCGCAGCGAGCGGGCATCGAAGCTGCTCACCAAGGGCATCAAGGACGAACTCGCCAAGCTCGGCCGTTGGACGCTCCAATTCCAGCAGTTGCCCGAAGGTGACGCCGTCGCGAAGCTGCTCGCGCAGCAGCTGTCGAACGTCGAGATGGCACCGGATCTGTGGGTGCCCCAGGTCGTGTTCGGTGACGACCCGAAGATCGGTGAGTTCCTTTCCCGCAACATGCGCCGCCAGATCAAGAAGGCCTGGAATCGACTCGACACCGACGGTCGCACGGTCGAACTGAACGTCGCCCGTTCGGAGTACGAGATCATGGAGCTCCTCCCGCGGCTCGAGGCGATCCACGTCGAACGCGACCACGCCACGGGTCGCGAGTCGGACCTCGACGACCCGAAGGTCAACGAGCTCTGGCGACGACTCGTGCTCTCGCACGCTGCGACCGGACAGATCGAGATCTCGTCGATGATCATCGACGGGGAGATCGCCGGCTTCGTGATCGGCATCATCGACGATGACGCCTACCGGGTGTTCGACGGCCACTTCAACAGCACGTTCCATCGGTATTCGCCGGGCCGCCTCATCGAGTCGGCTGTTCTGGAACGCGCGATGGTCGATGCCCGTTTCGAGGGGCTCGACTGGATGGCCGGAGTCGCAGCGGAGAAGATCCTCACCTCGAACCACAATGAGGGGCGGATGCAACTGGTGGCGTCGTCGAAGGCCACTCGCAAGCCCGATCCCAAGCCGATCCCGGCACACGCCGTCAACGGAGACAAGCCCGACATGACCGTCCAACAGGCCGGCGCCGAAGGTGTCCCCGCCGGCCAGAGCAAGCGCAGTCGCAAGAAGGTTGCCAGCGACGAGCTCTTCGAGTCGGTCTGACCGACTCGAGTCCTCGCACTGATCCGCCGTGTCCGTCCTCTTCGCTCTCGCCGCCGCCGTCGGGTGGGGATCGTCGGACTTTGCCGCGGGTCACGCGAGCCGACGTTCGTCGGCCGTGTCCGTCGTCATCCTGACCCACTTCTCCGCGGTCATCGCCCTCCTCCTCGTCACCGCGGTGCCGGGTCAGGGCGGGTCACCCACCCCTGCTGACATCGCGTGGGGTCTCGCGGCCGGGCTCGGCGGAGGCGTCGGAGCAATGCTGCTCTTCCGCGGTCTCGGCAAGGGATCGATGGCGGTCGTCGCTCCGATCACCGCGACCGGCGCGGCGATGATCCCGGTGTTCGCCGGGCTGCTCCAGGGTGAGTCGATCAGCATGCTCGGCGCGATCGGTGTGGCCCTCGCGCTGGCGGCCATCGTGATGGTGTCGCTGTCCGCCGACGGTGGGGGAACCGATGCCGATCACATCGACGGCGCCGACCCCGAGTGGGCGACGGACGACAGGCTCCGTCGTGATCGCTGGGCCGCGCCTCGTGGTGGCCCCGTGTCGACTGCCCCGCCGCGTCCGATGTTCGTCTCGACGCCGCTGCCACCACCGCCACCACCGATTCCGGCTGGTCTGCGCTACGAGCAGGTCTTCGGTCCGCCGGCGGTGCGGGCCGTGCCGCATCCGCCGCCCGCGCCCGCCCTCTCACCGCCGGTATCGGCTTCGGTGGCCACGCCGGCCTCGATCGGCTCGTCGGTTGCGTTGCTCGATGTGCCCGTGGTGCCCGATGACGTCTCGTCGATCCTCGACGGCACACCAGCCGTGCGCCGTCGTGCTCCGTCTCCCCCGTCGGATCAGGGACCCGGGCCCGGCGTCGGGGACCGCCTTCGTTCGATCATCCGTCGTCCTGGCATCGTCGACGCCTTGTTCTCGGGCCTCGGGTTCGGGCTCTTCTTCGTATTCATCGCCCGGACGTCGGAGGAGGCGGGACACTGGCCGCTCGTCAGTGCCCGGCTGATCTCGGTGATCATGTTCGTCGGCATCGCGTTCGTGACCGCGGGGGCCGTTCTCCCCGAACGCGGCTCCCGGCGTGCCGTCGTGCTCGCCGGTGCACTCGACGCCGCGGCGGCGCTGTGCTTCGTGCTGTCGACGAGGTCCGGTCTGCTCAGCGTCGGCGCGGTGCTCGCCTCGATGTACCCGGCGGTCACGATCGTGCTCGCCAGGTTCATCTCGCAGGAACGCATCGCCCGTCGACAGGTCATCGGACTGGTGCTCGCTGCGGGAGCAGTGGGCCTGCTCGCGGTGTAGCGGTCCGCCTGCCGTCAACGCGCGATCGGGATGACGAGGCAGCGATCTGCAAGCGTGCCGAGCGCATACGACTCGTAGTCGATGTCGAAGTCCGCGTAGAGGCCGCGGCACGACTCGCTCCACGCCAATGCAGCGGGTGACGACATCCGATGCACCACCTGCATGATCCCGTCGTCGTACACCCGGTATTCGGCCCACGTGCCGGGAAAGTCCTTCGTGCAGCCGATCTCGATGCTGGGTACTCGTGACCGGGTCATCGTGCGGACCCGGTGGCGGTGGGTGTGCCCGGCCGTGTACGCCACGATCGACGGGCGTCGGGCGCAGACCTCGTCGAGGCGGTCACTGCCGTCGGGGTGGAGCCCGAAGTAGTCGTCGCTGCGTCGCTCCTCGCCGGGATCGGCGTCGGGGCCGGCGATCCACTGCTGATGGTGGCCCATCACGAGGACTGGTTGCGTCGTGTCGGCTGCGATCGCGTCGAGCCAGTCGGCCTGCTCGGCGGTGACGTTGCCGGTGGTGGCGCCGGGGATGACCGTGTCGAGCAGGGCGATGGTGACGCCTGCGAGGTCGATGCGCTGGTCGCCGGCGTACTCCGTCTGGAAGCGATACCCGTCGTGGTTGCCGCGCACCACGTGCAGGCGATCACCGAACGGGTCGCGGTAGCACCGCTCGAACGCCTCCCACTCCTCGGCCGCGCCGTCGAGCGACAGATCCCCCTTGACGACCACGGCATCCGGATCGATCGCTGCGATTTCGTCGGCGGCCGCCCGGTTCATCACCTCGGGGTAGGGCTCGGCCCCGGGTTCGGAGCGACGGATCGGACCGGTCGTGAAGTCGTCGATCTGGCCTGCCGCCAACTCACCGAAGTGCACGTCGTTGACAGTGGCTACGACGCTGCGGACGGGTCCGGACGGTTGCGCGAGCGTGCGCGCCGCGACCGAGTGGGTGGAGTTCGGGTCGTGTGGGTCGGGCACTTCGAGGCGGATGTCGGAATCCGGCGTGAGGCCGTCGAAGCGGTGGACGCCGACCTCGAACGTGCCGGATCGTGTCACGTGGACGACGACCGCGGTGTCGGTGACCGTGGTGACATCGACGATCGAAGCGGTGCCGGGGTCGGACATTCACAGATCCTGGCACGCGAACACGAACCCCGGTGATTTTGCCCGGTCCCTGATTTGCCCGGTCCCGGACCGGACAAATCAGGCACGCCGAGATGAAACGTCGTGCTCGGTTCAGCGGTAGGGGCGGTCGCGTCGCGCAGGCACGGGGGTGCTCCACCAGCGCCCGGAGAACCGCCAGGCGCGAGAACGCGGTGGGTGCTCGTCGACGGCGAGCACGATGGGCCTGGGCCACAGTGCCTCGGTGGCGGCCATGATCGCCACCGCCTCCTCGTCGGACGGCGCCGGCGACATCACCATGCCCGACGGAGGCGGGAATTCGTTCAACGACACGCCAGCGAGGGTATCCGACCACAGGTCGGAGACCGAAGCCGTCACTCAGCGGCCGTCGTCGACGGTCCAGACTTCACGCGGGCGGCCGATCACGACGGTGCGCGCGAGGCGGTCGTGGAACGTGCGGCGCTGACCATCGGTGAAGGCGATCAGGAATCCGAGGAACAGGATCGACGAGATCAGGTGTCGTACGGCAACCCGGAGTCCCGCCCGCCCGACATCGATGTTGGCCCCGGTGATGCCGTCGACGACGCGCGTTCCGGCCACACGGTTGCCGAGCCACTGACCATTCGCTGCGATCGAACGTGCGGCGAGGACGACGAACAGCACGAAGCCGATCAGCGCCACGAACAGCCCGACGAACCACAGTGAGCCGGCGATCGCGGCGATGACCAGCCCGGGAAGCATCGCGAGACCGAGGACGATCGTGTCGACGACGAGTTCGAGGGCACGCTTGCCGAACGAGGCGAAGCTCGGATCGAAATTGATCCCGCCCTCGGACTCGACCACGATCGTCGACGCCGTCGACGGGCGCTCAAGGTCGCGTGGGTCGGTCAGCCGGGCACCGACGTCGGGTGCCGGTCGGGTGACCGAGTCGGAGCGGGCGGCGATCTGCGACGCGGCCGTCTCGGCCTCGTCGAGCGCCGAGGCGGGCTCGTCGGCGAGTAGCGCCAGGATGTCGCTGAGATCGTCGTCGCCCCGATCAGCGGGCGCCGAGGGAGGAGCGGCAGGCGGGGGTGGTGGCACCGAGTCGGCCGGTGGGCGCGGCGGAGCCGCTGGTGCAGGCGGTGCAGGTGGTGCAGGTGGCGGTGCAGGTGGTACCGGCGGCGCCGTGGCCGGGGGAGGTGGTGGTGGCGGCGTTGTCGCCGGCGGCGGAGGCGGGACCTGACCGGACCCCGGTGGAGGAGGCGGCATCGACGAGGCAGGACCACCCGGAGCGTCGAAGTCGGACGTCATGCCCGCATTCTCTCACGCAGCCGGGGCCATCCGGCGGGATGCGGAACCGGTCAGAGCGGCACGTTGCCGTGTTTGCGCCGGGGAAGCTCTTCGCGTTTGGTGGCGAGCATCCGCAGTCCGGCCACGAGCTTGCGTCGTGTCTCCGACGGCTCGATGACGTCGTCGATGTAGCCGCGTTCGGCGGCCGCGTACGGGTTGGCGTACTTCTCGGTGTATTCGTCGACCAGCTCGGCGCGCCGCGCGACCGGGTCGGCCGCCTGCTGCAACTCGCGGCGGTAGACGATCTCGACCGCGCCCTGCGGACCCATCACCGCGAGCTCGGCACTCGGCCAGGCGAACGCGAGATCGGCGCCGATCGACTTGGAGTTCATGACCACGTACGCACCGCCGTAGGCCTTCCGTGTGATCACCTGGATGCGCGGCACCGTCGCCTCGCAGTAGGCGTAGAGCAGCTTCGCGCCGTGGCGGATGATCCCGCCGTACTCCTGGTCGACACCGGGTAGGAACCCCGGCACGTCGACGAACGTGATCAACGGGATGTTGAACGAGTCGCAGGTCCGCACGAAGCGGGCCGCCTTCTCCGACGATTCGATGTCGAGCACGCCGGCCAGGATCTTGGGCTGGTTGCCGACGATGCCAACGGGTTTGCCGTCGATCCGCGAGAACCCACACACGATCGACTTCGCCCAGTGCGGGAAGTACTCGAAGAATTCGCCGCCGTCGACCACGTGGCGAATCACCTCGGTCATGTCGTACGGGAGGTTCGGTGAGTCGGGGAGGATCGTGTTCAGTTCGGGACAGAGACGATCCGGGTCGTCGCCCAGGTCCTCGACCGGTGGTTCCTCGAGGTTGTTCGAGGGGAGGAATCCGAGCAGGAACCGCACATCGTCGAGGCAGGCCTTCTCATCGGCCGACACGAACGTTGCGACGCCGGATTTCGATGCGTGGCTCATCGCGCCGCCGAGCTCCTCGAGGGTCACGTCCTCACCGGTGACGGTCTTCACGACGTCGGGCCCGGTGATGAACATGTGGCTCGTCTCGCGGACCATGAAGATGAAGTCGGTCATCGCGGGCGAGTAGACGGCGCCACCGGCGCATGGGCCGAGGATCACGGAGATCTGCGGAACGACACCCGAGGCCTGCACGTTGCGCAGGAAGATGCCGCCGTAGGACGCGAGGCTGACCACGCCCTCCTGGATACGCGCACCAGCACCGTCGTTGAGGCCGATCACGGGTGCACCGACTTTGGCGGCGAGGTCCATCAGCTTGTGGATCTTCTCGGCGAACACCTCGCCGAGCGCTCCGCCGAACACGGTGAAGTCCTGCGAGAACACGAAGACCTTGCGGCCGTCGACCGTGCCCCACCCGGTGATCACCCCGTCGGTGTAGGGCCGCTCCTCGAGCCCGGAAGTGTGGGCGCGGTGGCGCGCCAGCAGGTCGAGCTCGTGGAACGAGCCGTCGTCGAGAAAGTAGTCGAGGCGCTCGCGGGCGAGCATCTTGCCCTTTTCGTGCTGGCGATCGACCGAACGCTGCGAACCGGCGTGCAGCGCCTGTTCCCGTCGTTCGGCGAGGTCGGCGATCTTCTCGTCCATCGTCACGGCCACGAAGTTACCCCGTCCCCCCGACGCTCCCCGCTTCGTGACGGCTCACCAGCTTCTCGACCCGTCCCGGTACCCGCTGTCGGGACGGACCCGGGTCGAGAATGGACGGGACGCGCGGCTGCACGCGCCAAACTCGGGCCATGGCCGAACCCGACGTACCGTGGAACCTGCCGCTGCAGCCACCGATCGAGCCGATGCTGGCGAAGCTGGCACGGAAGATCCCGGAAGGTGACGACGAGTGGCTGTTCGAACCGAAGTGGGACGGGTTCCGCTGCATCGTGTTCCGCGACGACGACCGGATCGAGCTGTACTCCCGAAAGCTGAAGCCCCTCGCCCGGTACTTCCCCGAGCTGCTCGACCCACTCCGGCGGGCGCTCCCGAGTCGCTGCATCGTCGACGGCGAGATCGTCGTCCCCGACCGCGGCGACCACGGGCTCGATTTCGATGCCCTGTTGCAGCGGATCCACCCCGCCGAGTCGCGCATCAACCGCCTGGCCGCCGAGACGCCTGCCGAATTCGTCGCGTTCGACGTGCTCGCGGTCGGCGACCGGTCGGTGGTCGGCGACTCGATGATCGGCCGCCGCGAGCTGCTCGTCGACACGATCAGCCAGAACGAGCGGGTCCGACTCACGCCGGCATCGACCGATCGCGCCCGCGCCGAGGAGTGGTTCGACGCGTTCGAGGGCGCCGGGCTGGACGGCGTCATCGCCAAACCGGTCGACGGGACCTACGAGCCCGGCAAGCGGGCGTTGATCAAGGTCAAGCACGCCCGCACCGCAGACTGCGCCGTACCGGGATATCGGATCCACAAGGACGGCAATGGTGTCGGTTCGCTGTTGCTCGGGCTCTACACCGCCGACGGCGAGATGCGCTCGGTCGGAGTGGCCGCGTCGTTCAGCGTGAATCGTCGGGCGGAGTTGCTGGAGGAGCTCGAGCCGCGCACCGGACCCGACGCGCTCGTCGACCATCCATGGATCGACTGGGCGACGTGGCAGGAGGAGCAGCTCGCAGCGCGCGCGGCGAACGAGGCTGCCGGCAAGCCGACCCCACCATCGGCGGGCAGCCGCTGGAATGCGGGCAAGGACCTGTCGTTCGTCCCGATCCGGATGGGGCTCGTCGCCGAGGTCACCTTCGGGCAACTCGAGGGAGGTCGGTTCCGTCACGGCGTGGGCTTCGTCCGATGGCGGCCCGACCGCACGCCCGAATCGTGCCGATTCGACCAACTCGACGTGGCCACGCCCGTGCGCTTCTCGGCCATCTTCTGACCCACGTGGGTGCGTCGACGGCCGCCCCGGAACGCCGGCATCGCGGCGGACCGTGACGCCGGCCGTCACGATCCGCCGGACCGTGTGAGAGGTCAGGCCTCGGTGGTCGGCACGTCCGACGTCGGCGCCTCGGTGGGCACGACTTCGACGAGGCTCGTCGGTGGCAGCGTGACGGCGGTGGTCGGCGACGTGCCGTCGAGGTTGAAGACTTTGTAGACCTGCGGCGTGCTGCTGACCGCGCCGCTCGCAGTGTTCGCCTCGACCTGGATCGTCCAGTCGCCGGGCACGCTGATCGGCAGGCCGATCGCCTCGTCACGCACGGCGAAGCCTGCCTCGGTGAGCGGCACCGGCTGACGGATCGAGCCGAAGTTCTGGTTGTTCGGCGGCGCGGTGAACACCACGACCAGCCCCGCAAGGTTCTCCTCCGGTTGCCGTACCTCGACCTCGAGCCCGACGAGACCGATCCGGTCGTCGGTCAGCCTGATCCGCACGTCGAGGATGCCTGCTTCGTCGGTGTGGGTCTGGGTGACCGCGTAATCGATCGTGGGGGCGTCGTTGATGTTCGGCGGCACGAAGGCGAGGAGCCAGGCGCTCAACGCGAGGACGACGATGCCGATCGCCGCCTCGGCCCCGAAGGCCCTCCGCAGGCGGTCGGCGAGCGGGACGCTCATCTGCTGGGCACGGTTGAGTCGTTGTGACACGAACTGTCGAGCGGAGAACGCGACGAAGATCATCACGGCGACGACAACGGTCTTGAGGACGACGACACGACCGTGGCCGCTCTGGAACAACTCACCACCGTCGAGGCGGAACATCTGCACCAGGCCGGTGACGATCGTGACGACGATCGCTGGTGTCGAGACTCGACTGAACCCGCGGACCGCGTGGACCAGATCCTCGTCACCCGGGCCGGACAGGACGACACGGGCGAGCAGGACCACGCCGCCCACCCACACCGCCATCGCCAGGGCGTGGAGGATCCCCATGGCGACGCCGAGACCCGCCAGCGGGCCGACCGTGCGCGAGATCCCGATCATCGCCGCACAGAGACCGGGGATGCCGAGTGCCGCGAGCTGCGTGGTGGGGTCGATGACGCGCTCGGGGCGGAACGCCGCCCACGCCGACGCGAGCAGGAACACCAGCCGCAACAGCACCGCGCGGCCGGCCCATCCGGCATCGACGAGATCGAGCCACGTGCTCGGACTGAACGGGCCGCCTCCGCCATCGGGCGTGACCGACGCCGCGGCGAATCCGGTGAACAGGAGGGTGCCGATGAGCGCAACGATCCAAACGGTCCGGAGGAACTTGATCGTCACGAGGTACTCGACGCCCTCGGGCCACGCAGCCGTGATGACGACCAGCGAACCGAACAGGACGGCGATGGCGAGCGTCGACAGGAGCCGCGTCAACCACACGGCGGCGTTGCCTCGACCTGCGGTCGAGAAGTCGATGACCACGGGATCGTCGGTCGCGCCGCTGTCGGTGGCGTCGCCGCCGATCGGCGCCCCCGAGGGCGTCGGGGTTGCGGCAACGGTGGTGGCGTTCGCATCGTCGGGGGCAGCGTCGGGAACGGCACCGGGGTCGACGCCCCCCTCGGGGGCGGAGTTCTCGACTACGAAGGTGATCACCCCGCGACCGTCGGGTTCGCCGTCGGTGTTGCTCACCTGCCAGCGAGCTGTACACGTGCCGCTCGGGAGGGGATCGGGGATCTCGACCGACAGCGTGGTGCCGTCGTCGAGCACTTCGGGTCGTGGCAGCGTGACGGGCTCGGCTTCGCAGTCGACCGAGATCGTGTTGGCCTCTCCGAGTTCGTCGGCGAAACCGATGACGATCTCGTCGGGCGACACGTTGAGCACGGCGCCGTTCGACGGCGACGAGTTGACCACGGTGTTCTCCGCCGATGCGGATGCGGGGGTGAGGCCGATGATCGTCGCGAGCGCCACGAGGATGCCGAGTGTGAATCGGCGCACGGTGCGCTGACGGCCCGCGGTGTCCGGCGCGCTACCGGTGCGCCGGGGCCGAGAGAATGACAGAGGTGCGATCACGATGCGCCGAGGTTAGTGGTGGGACGGGGCAGGCAGGTGCGACCGTGAACGCTCACGACAGCTCGCGCGCCCGGCATCCTGCGAGGCCCATCTCGTCGGCGAGGTCGTTGCGACCGAGCGTCAGCTCGCTGATCTCGGTTGTGAGGTCGCTGATCGTCGGCCCGTCGGGCTCGGCGGCAGCGAGTGCCTCGCCGAGCGCCATCCAGCTCGCAGCCTGACCCTCGGTGTTCTCGACGAACGACGCGTGGTCGGTTCGGCGGGCGTCGCCCACGTCGATCTCGTCGAACGCCGCCGCTTCGTCACGCAGGGCGCGCGCGACTTCGCCTGCCCAGTCGGTACGGCTGATCTCGTCGGGTGGTACCGGGAGCACATCCAGGCGCTGGGTGGTCGCGTCGCAGATGTCGCCCATGGCCTGGGTGTAGAGGGCAGGGCTGAGTGCGTCGGCATCGTCGCCGTTGCCGCTCGTGCTCGAACAGCCCACGCTCCCGAGGACCAGGGCGACAACGATCAGCGCGACGCCGATGAGAATGACCCTTCGCCGGGTCTCATGCGACATTGCCACGTTGTGAATCTAGAGCTCCGGCGACCGCTTTCGAGGGCACGCCCGGGGACCGGCGCGGATCGGGTCGGTAGTGTGACCGGCGATGGCCACCCAGTCGCTGTATCGCCGTTATCGACCTCGTCGCTTCTCCGAGCTCAAGGGGCAGGACCACATCGTGCGCGCCCTGCGGACCTCGGTCGCCGAAGGCCGTGAGGGACAGGCCTACCTCTTCTCGGGGCCGCGTGGCACCGGCAAGACGACCACGGCGCGGATCATGGCCAAGGTGCTCAATTGCGAGAACCCCCAGGGCGGCGAGCCGTGTTGCGAGTCCGCGTCGTGTCTGTCGGTGGAGCAGGGCACGAGCTACGACGTGCACGAACTCGACGCCGCGAGCAACAACGGCGTCGACGCAATGCGCGACCTCATCGAAAAGGCGTCGCTCGGCACGCCCGGACGCCACAAGGTGTACATCCTCGACGAGGTCCACATGCTGTCCAAGGGGGCTGAGGCTGCGCTGCTGAAGACACTCGAGGAGCCCCCACCGCACGTGGTGTTCGTGTTGGCCACGACCGATCCGCAGAAGATGTCCGACACCATCCGGAGCCGGACCCAGCACCTGCAGTTCCACCTCCTCGGCGCCGACACGCTGCAGGAGCACGTTCGCTGGGTCGCGGCCGATGCAGGGCTCACCGTCACCGACGACGCGATCGAGCAAGTCGTGGCCCAGGGTGCCGGGTCGCCGCGCGACACCCTGTCGGCACTCGAGCTGGTGTCGAACGCAGGCGGCGCCGCAGCCGAGGTGATCGCGCTCGACGATTTCGTCGAGGCGATGATCGACCACGACCCGGGTCGAGGGCTCACGATGGTGGCCCATGCGGTCAGCCGTGGACGTGACCCGCGCACGATCACCGAAGAGCTCATCGGCTTTCTGCGCAACGGCTTCCTCGCACTCATGGCGCCCGACCTGGTGCAGCTGCCGTCGCAGCGTCTCGACGCCCTCACCGACGTCGCCCGACGGGCCGGTGCGGCGGGCCTCGTGCGCGGGATCGAGTTGCTCGGGGAGGCCCTCACCGAGATGCGCCACGCCCCTGATCCGCGAGTGCTGCTCGACGTGGCGACCGTGCAGTTGACCTCCGAGCAGGTCGGCGACGACGTCGGTGCGCTCGTCACCCGGATCCAGCGGCTCGAACGTCAGCTCGCCGACGGCGTCCCGGCGGTCACCGCTTCGACGGCTGCGTCGGCGTCCGCTCCCGCCGCTGAGCCGCCCCCCGCCGCAGCTGCTCCCGTCGATCCGTCCACCGGGCGGACCAAGCTCGGCTCGCGTGCCGGGGCAGCCGTACCGGATTCCTCCGACCCCGCTCCCGCCGCTGGGGAGCCCGCAGCGGCTGTCGCGAGCGAGCCGGCGACGGCGCCCCCACCCGCTCCGACGCCTGTCGCAGCGGCACCGGCCGCCTCCGAACCCGCCACCTCCGAACCCGCCACCTCCGAACCCGCCACCTCCGAACCCGCCACCTCCGAACCCGCCACCTCCGTCGCGTCGGGGGGCGAGCCGATCTCGGCCGATGACTGGGAAGCCGTCCGGCCCACCTTGGGCGGCATGGCACGGGCGCTGTTCTCCCCGGCCACACTCGTTGCGTCACGAGTCGGCAGCGTCACCCTCGCATTGCCCAACGACGCCCACCGCACCAAATGTGAACAGCACCGGCCCGTCGTCGAGCAGGCGCTGGCTGCGCACGCCGGCAGCGCGGTCACCGTCGAGCTCGTCGTCGAGGGTGGCGGAGTGGATGCGACCGGGCCGAGCTCCGGCGGTGGGGGAGGCGGCACCTCGAGTGTCACCCCGGCGACACCGTCCGAAACTCCGCCGCCCAGACGCTCGCCGGTGCGCGACGATGCAGCGGTGTCGATGAGCTCTGGGGCGTTGGCGCACGACACCGTGTCTCGAGCGGCCGTCGATCCAGAGGTCGACGCCGCACATCTCAGCGTCGTCCCCACGCCCGAGCCGGGTGCGGTCATCAACGGCCGTGCGATCGCGGAGCAGGCGCGCAGCCAGGGTCCGGAGCCCGATCCGGACGACGGCATGCAGACGCTCGACGAGACGCTGCCCGACGACGACGAGGTCGATCTCGACGACCTCGTCGATGCGCCCCCGGAGACGGTCAAGACCCCTGTCGATCGTCTCGCCGAGGCGTTTCCGGGCTCCGAACTGATCGACGATCCGTACTGACATGGCAAGCACCTACACCCAACCCGTCCAACTGCTGATCGACGAACTCGGCCGTCTGCCCGGCATCGGTCCGAAGTCAGCGCAGCGCATCGCCTTCCATCTGCTCAAGATCCCGGCCGACGACGTTGCACGACTGGCCGAGGCGATCACCGATGCGAAGGCACGGGTCCGGTTCTGCGAACGATGCTTCAATGTCGCCGACGACACGTTGTGTCCGATCTGCAAGGACGACGGCCGCGATCGAACCGTGGTCTGCGTGGTCGAGGAGTCGCGCGACATCGTCGCGCTCGAGAAGACAGGCGAGTTCCGGGGTCGGTACCACGTGCTGCTCGGTGCGATGAGCCCGCTGGAGGGCATTGGCCCCGAACAGCTCAAGATCCGCGAACTCGTTGCGCGCATCGAACCGGAGGGCATCGAGGAGATCATTCTCTGCACGAACCCGAACACCGAAGGCGAGGTGACGGCGATGTATCTCGCCCGCCTGCTCAAGCCGATCGGGCTGAACGTGACCCGGATCGCGAGCGGGCTCCCGGTAGGTGGGGACCTGGAGTACGCCGACGAGCTGACCCTCGGCCGTGCGCTGGAAGGTCGCCGCAGCGTCGCCGACTGAGTCGGAAAATAAACTGAGGCACCATCTCCTCGAACCGGTAGCGGGCGGACGGGCCGGTTCGGATTGACGGTGCCTCAGAAGAGGGTGATCACGAAGATTCGGTGCCGTTGTTGCCGGCCCGGTCGGTGTGATCACTCGATCAAGTTGTTGCACTTATGTTACGAAACACACCTCGGTATGTCAACGTTTCACAACATTAGTCAGTCTCAGCGCCAGAGTTGATGGTTCCTGTCAAGAAGCGTCGCGTTCAGCGTCCGATGCTGTACGGAGAGTGACAGGCGATCGACGTTGCGTCGTCGGCGTGCTCGTTGCGTGAGATTCGCCGCGCCGGCCGCGTTCGGTCGATGGGGCCGCGGGTCCGTCGTCAGACGGTCTTGAGGACGATGGCGTCGCCCTGGCCGCCCCCACCGCAGAGTCCGGCGGCCCCGATGCCGCCACCGCGACGCTTGAGTTCGTGGAGCAGGGTGAGCGCGAGACGGTTGCCGCTCATGCCGATCGGATGGCCGAGAGCGATCGCACCGCCGTTGACGTTGACGATGTCGTCGGAGATACCGAGTTCGTCGATCGATGCACGACCGACGGCGGCGAAGGCTTCGTTGATCTCGAACAGGTCGAGGTCACCGATCGCCACACCTGCCTTCTCGGCGGCCTGCATGATGGCTCGGCTGGGCTGCGTGAGCAGCGACGCACTGTCGGGGCCGGCCACCATCCCGTACGACACGAACTCGCCGAGCGGCGTCACGCCGCGCTTGTCGGCGGCCTCCTTCGACATGACGATGACGGCGGAGGCGCCGTCGGACAACTGCGACGCGTTCGCGGCGGTGATGGTGCCCTCCTTGTCGAAGGCGGGGCGCATCCCGGCGAGGGTCTCCATCGTGGTGTCGGCGCGGACGCCCTCGTCGTGCTCGACCAGGACCGGGTCGCCCTTGCGCTGCGGCACCGACACGGTGACGATCTCGTCGGCGAACCGACCCGCCTCGATCGCCGCTGCGGCCCGTTGGTTCGATGCGGCGGCGATCTCGTCCTGCTGCTCGCGGGTGATCGCGGTGCCCGCCGTGTAGCGCTCGGTGCCGAGGCCCATCAGGCATGCGTCGAAGGAGCACCAGAGGCCGTCGGCGATGATCGCGTCACGGAGTTCGGTGTTTCCGTAGCGGAAGCCGCCGCGCGCGCCGTCGGCGAGGTAGGGGGCGTTCGTCATCGACTCCATGCCGCCTGCAACCACGATGTCGGCGTCGCCCATCGCGACCATCTGGTGTGCGAGGTAGATCGAGTTGAGGCCGGACAGGCAGACCTTGTTGACGTTCACCGCCGGCACGCTCATCGGGATCCCGGCCTTCACGGCAGCCTGCCGGCTGGGGACCTGACCCTGACCCGCCATGAGCACCTGGCCCATGATCACGTGATCGACTTCCTCGGGTGCGACGCCGGCACGACTGAGTGCTTCCGCGATCGCGAACCCGCCGAGGTCGGCGGCGGAGAACGATGCGAGTGCACCGCTCATCTTGCCGATCGGCGTCCGTGCGCCGGCGATGATGTACGAACCGTTGGTAGCCATGCCCCCACGGTAGCCGCGCGTTACCCGCCGGTAACATTTCGGACGGCCGGTCGCCTTGCTCGCTCCGGTTACCGCTCGGTAACGTCTCCGCATGCAGCAGATTCTCGAGGCCATCCAGGCAGGTGCCAGCAGCGAGGAGTTCGCGAATCTCGCGATTCCCGAGAGCTATCGGGCAGCGTTCGTCCAGCGCGACGAGACCGCGATGTTCGAAGGTGTCGACTCGTGGGACAAGGACCCGCGCACGTCCCTCCACGTCGACGATGTCGCCACGCCCGAGCTCGCGCCCGACGAGGTGTACCTCGCCGTCATGGCGTCGAGCATCAACTTCAACACGGTCTGGACGTCGATCTTCGAGCCGCTGCCGACGTTCGGATTCCTCGACAAGATGGGTCGTCAGAACGAGTGGGGTAAGCGGCACGCGCTGCCGTACCACGTCGTCGGCTCCGATGCGTCGGGTGTGGTCGTCAAGGTCGGCTCGTCGGTTCGCAACTGGAAGCCCGGCGACAAGGTCACCGTGCACTGCAATTACGTCGACGACCAGGATCCGAGTGCGCACAACGACTCGATGCTCGCCTCGAACCAGTTGATCTGGGGCTTCGAGACGAACTTCGGTGGTCTCGCCGACCTCGCCGTGGTGAAAGCGAATCAGCTGATGCCCAAGCCCGCCCATCTCTCCTGGGAGGAGGCGGCGGTCAACGCGCTGTGCAGCGCGACGTCCTACCGGATGTTGGTCGGTGACCACGGTGCACGGATGAAGCAGGGCGACAGCGTGCTCATCTGGGGCGCGACCGGTGGCATCGGCGGCTACGCCGTGCAGTACGTCCTCAACGGTGGTGGCACGCCGATCGGCGTCGTGTCGTCACCGGAGCGTGCCCGACTGCTGAACAAGATGGGCTGCGAGGCAGTCATCGACCGGCGCGCCGAGAACTACCAGTTCTGGTCCGACGAGCACACGCAGGACGAGTCGGAGTGGCGTCGCTTCGGCAAGAAGATCCGCGAGCTCAACGGCGGCGAAGACGTCGACATCGTGTTCGAACACCCGGGGCGATCGACCATGGGAGCGTCGGTCTTCGCTGCCAAGCGCGGTGGCACGATCGTCACCTGCGCGGCGACCTCGGGCTACATGGTCGAGTTCGACAACCGCCATTTCTGGATGAAGCTGAAGAAGCTGCTGTCGTCGCACTTCGCCAACTACGCCGAGGCGTACGCGAGCAACAAGTTGCTCGACCAGGGTCGGATCCAGCCGTTGCTCACCAAGACCTACGACCTCGAGCACGTCGGCGAAGCAGCGCTGTCGGTCCATCACAACGAGGCCGAGGGCAAGCTCGGCGTGCTGTGCCTCGCTCCCGGAGAGCAGATGGGCATCGACGACCCGGAGAAGCGCGAACGCATCGGCGAAGACGTGATCACCATGTTCCGTTCCTGACCCACCGGCGCGCCATGGTTCGTTGCGCCTGCGGCGCGCTCGTGGACCGAGCTCGGGGTTCTGCTGGCAGACTCCTGCGGTGACCGACATCGCTGCTCTTCTGATCGACATGGACGGGACGATCGTCGACACCGAGCCGTACTGGATTGCGAGCGAGCACGCGCTGGTCGCCGAGTTCGGTGGAACGTGGGGCCCGGCAGATGCTCACTCGATCGTCGGGTTCGATCTGCTCGACGCTGCCGTCGAGCTACGCGACCGAGGTGGGGTTGCTCTCGAGCCGCCGGCGATCGTCGACCGGCTCCTCGACAACGTCATTGCGAAGTGCGCTGAGGAGCTGCCATGGCGCCCCGGTGCTCGGGAGCTGCTGATCGAAGCACGTGATGCCGGTGTCCCGTGCGTACTCGTGACGATGTCGTGGCGCCGTCTGGCCGACGCCGTGCTCGACGAGGCACCCGAGGGGGTCTTCGTGGGCTCGGTGACCGGCGATGAGGTCGCCAACGGCAAACCCGCGCCCGACCCGTACCTCACTGCCGCGGCGCTCGTCGGTGCCGACCCGGCCGACTGTCTCGCGATCGAGGACTCTCCGACCGGCGTGGCGTCGGCGATGGCGGCCGGTTGCCGCACGATCGCCGTCCCGCATGTGGTCGCGGTCGAGCCACGAGAGGGGCTGACCGTGCTCCTGAGCCTCGCCGGGGTACGTCTCGCCGACCTGGCCTGACATGAGGCTCAGTCGAGCGTGTCGGGGTGGTGTCGAGCCACGTTGTCGGGATAGCTGCGCACGAAGTACCTCCAGAGTTGCTCGCCGTACGTGGCGGCGTGGTGATCGCTCGCCATGTCGCTGACGCCGGCGGCGGTCTCGTCGGCACTCGCCATGTAGCCGGCCGAGCTGTGGCGTGCGCTGGCCGCCACAGCCTCGGCGAAGCGTGGGTCGAGATCGATCGGATCGAGGGGAGTGTCGAGTGATGGACCGTGGAAATACGCTGCGGACATGCGCGGCTCGGCCGTGATGACGCGGTGCGCGGTCGCCACGAAGTAGTTCCCGGTCATCGACTGGAGCATCTCACCGAGGTTCACGATGAACGTTCCCGGGATCGACGGCGCCGGAATCCACTCACCCGCCGGGTTGATCACCTGCAGGCCGGCGACGGGACCGGGGGCGAGCAGGGTCAAGAAGCCCGTGTCGTGATGGGCGTTGACGCCGGCTTCCCCGGGCGGTGTCGGCGGATAGCGGATGAGCTTCGTCAGCGACATCGGGCGGTCACCGAAGAGGTCGGTGAAGAACTCGGGAGCGAGCCCGAGCCCGACGGCGAGCAGCTGGAGGATGCGATCCGCAAGCGCGCCGAGTTCGGCCATCCACCGCTCGGTGATGGCGCGCTGCCCGGGAACGACCTCCTCCGGCATCCACTGGTTCGGGCCGTGGAGTCGTGCGGACACCGGTCCGTACGGCTCCACGGCCGGCGGCCAGGCCGACCAGATGTCGATCTGCTCACGCACGTCGACCCGATTGTTGGTGAACTCCGAGCCGACCGATTCCCACCCTCGAAAGTGAGGGGAGGCGCGTTTGTCGATCAGCGCCTTCGTGTCGTCGTCGAGCGCGAAGAACCGGCGCATCAGGTCGAAGACGTCGTCGACGACTCCACTGTCGACGCCGTGGTTGTCGACGACCATGAAGCCCACCTCGTGACAGATCGTGCACATCCGATCGGCCAGTACCGCTCGCGCAGCAGGCGTGCCCTCGATGTCGCTGAGATCGACCAGTGGGATCTCGTCGAAGCCCGCCGCAGACGCCACGCGACACCGGCCTCAGTTGTACTGGTCGAGGATTGCTGACTCGGTCACCCGTGCGAGGGTTTCACGCACTTCGGCTGCGGTCGTCGCGTCGATTCCGGCCACCTGCGACAGGTCGTCGATCGTGGCCCGCTGGAGCTTTCTCAGACCGTTGAAGTGCCCTGCGATCGCCTCGGCCGACTCGGCCGACAGGCGCTTCGTCCGATGCAGGAGTCGCAGTCCACGCGGGGTCACCGAGGTGGCGAGGTCATCGGTGTCGTTGAGGCGATGGAGTGCCTCGGCTGCCAACCGGAGATCGTGGATCTCATCGTCGGTGAGGCGCGACATCCGCGAGAGGGTCTCGGCCGCGGTGCGGTCGTCGGCGACATAGTCCTGCACGACCAACTCCAGCTCGTCGTCGATCTCGCCGTACAGCTCGTCGAGTTGGAGGCGCAGCAATCGGGCGTCGACACCGAGTTCGACGATCATGGTCTCCATCTCGTCGGCGATGCGGTGCACCATCTCGCCGCGTTGGACCACTGCGGCGACGTCGCGCAGTGTTGCGACGTCTTCGACCTCGACCGCCGTGAGACTCGCCATGGCGTCGTCGAGGCGGATCTTGTAGCGCTCGAGGGTCTGCAGCGCCTGATTGGCCCGTTCGAGGAGCCGTCCGATCTCCTGCAGTTGGCGCTTGCCGCCGCCGGCGTAGACGTTGATCACGCCCATCTCCTCGCTGGCCGACACGACGGGAACAGCGAGTGATCGGGCGACGCGTTCGGCGGTGCGGTGCCGGGTGCCGGTTTCGCTCGTCGGGACGGTCGGGTCGGGGACGAGGTGCACGTTGGCCCGTGCGATCCGGCCGCCGTCGCCCGAAATGATGATCGCACCGTCCATCTTGGCGAGCTCGGAGAGCCGCTGCGGGCTGTACGGGGCGTCGACGAGGAACCCGCCCGAGCAGATCGAGAGGACATCGGGCCCGTCGTCGAGCACCAGGAGCGCGCCGGCCTTCGCGCGGACGACCCGGTCGAGGCCGTCACGCAGCGGGGTGCCCGGGGAGATGCGGGCGAGAGCTTGGCGCATCTGCTCGTTCGCGCTCCCGTATCGCAGTTCCATGACGGGAGTCTAGTTGCTGCCTGCGAAACCGGATCAGTGGGTGCGGTGGCGGGTCGCTGGTCGAGCCCTCGGGTCAGCGCGGTGAGGGGAATCCAGGGATTCCGTCGTCGAGCTGCACGCCCGTGCTGTTCAAGAAGCCGGACACCAGCCGGTAGAACCCGGCAACGATCAGCAGCTCGACGAGCTGTGCATCGTCCCACCGGTGGGCGAGGTTCGACCAGGTGGTGTCGGTGACGCAGTCATCGGCGTGCAATTCGTCGGCGAGCGCGATGAGGGCCAGGTCGTCGTCTGACCACCCGTGGCTGTCGGGTGACCGGGTGAGCGCGGCGATCTCGTCGTCGGAGAGTCCGCAGGCCCGCCCGATGACCGTGTGCTGACCGAACTCGTATTCGGCATGGGCGTTGGCTCCGACGCGGAGGATCACCAGTTCGCGTTCGCGCGGCGGGAGCATCCCTTTGTTGAGCAGGAACCCGCCGAGCAGGTTGAAACGTTTGAGCAGCTTCGGATGCTTGCCGAGTGTGCCGAAGATGTTGAGTGGTCGGCCGTCGTGGGTGAGCGCCGTCGACATGATCTCAGCGAGTTCGCCGTCGAACTCGGTGATCGGTGCGATGCGGGGTTCGGTCGGTCTGATCGGCGCGTCGGAGGGTTCAGCGGTCATGGCGACGAACGTACCTCCCGGCTCGTCGTCGGTTTCCCTCGGGAGCACACCGTCGATGGGGCGCCGGATGCGACGGGGCGACGTCAGCGATTGAGCCCGGCCTCACGCAATGCGTCGACCAGCGTCGAGACCCGCAGCAGTCGAACGCCGTGCAGGTCGTCGTCGGGTTCGGGCGACTTGGCGGGGACGATGATGCGGCGGAAGCCGAGCCGGGCGGCTTCGGTGACGCGTCGCGGTGCGTGGCCGACCTGTCGCACCTCGCCGCCGAGTCCGACTTCGCCGAACACCGCCATGTCGGCGGGGAGCGGGATGTCGTGCATCGCGCTGGCCACCGCGAGGCAGACGCCGAGGTCGAGGCCGGGTTCGGTGATCTTCGCGCCTCCCGCCGCGGACGCGTAGACGTCCTGTTCGGCGACCTTGATCCGACCGCGTTGGCCGAGCACGGCCATCAGCATCGACAGCCGGCCCCCGTCGATGCCCTGCGCGCTCCGTCGTTTCGGCACGTTCTCGAGGCCGGGGGAGGTGAGGGCCTGCAATTCGACCACGATCGGTCGTCGTCCTTCCATGGTCGGGACGACCGCTGATCCCGGGACGCCCGTGCGCCGGTCGGCGAGGAACATCGTGGAGGGGTCGGGAACGGCGACGAGCCCTGCGCCGACCATCTCGAACAGTCCGAGTTCGTTCGTGGGGCCGAAGCGGTGCTTGACCGCACGGAGCAGGCGGAGGGCATGGTGACGGTCGCCTTCGAACTGCAGCACCGTGTCGACGACGTGTTCGAGGACCCGCGGACCGGCGAGGTTGCCGTCTTTGGTGACGTGACCCACGAGAACGATGGCGATGTTGCGCTCCTTTGCCTCGTTGACCAGGCGGTGCGCGCAGCCGCGCACCTGCCCGACGGAGCCCGGCGCCGATGACAGGTCGGGATCGACCATGGTCTGGATCGAGTCGATGACGACCAACTGCGGCTGGGTCTCGTCGATCGCCCGGAGCACGTGGGGGAGCGAGGTCTCGGCGTGGAGCCACAGGTCGGGACGGATCGCATCGAGCCGCTCCACGCGGAGCCGGACCTGGGTGGCGCTCTCCTCGGCGCTCACGTACAGCGTGGTGTCGGAACGGGCGGCGAGGAGTTGGAGCAGCAGTGTGCTCTTGCCGATCCCCGGCTCACCTCCGAGCAGCGTGACCGATCCGGCGACGAGTCCGCCCCCGAGGACGGTGTCGAATTCGTCGATGCCGGTGGAGATCGGCCGAGCGGTGTCGGTCCGGATCTCGCCGATCCGGCTCGGACCGGATCGGTTGGTCGGCGCCAGTGGCACGAGCGAGAGGTCGGCCGGGCCGCCGACCAGTTCTTCGACCAGGGTGTTCCAGTCGCCGCACTCGGTGCACCGGCCAGCCCACTTCGGGGTCTGCGCGCCGCACTCGGAGCAGGCGAACAGGGTCTTGATCTTCGACGACTTCGAGGCCATCACCCCATCATGCGCACAGGGGTACTCCAGACTTCGCGACCCGCTCACCTGTTGCGGGTGTCTGACACCGGCTGTTGCGCGGGTCAGCTGTGTTCGACCTGCTGGCGGAACTCGTGCGGCGGCATCGCGGTGAACACCGCGTCGCTGTGGGCGCGGGCGGTGGCCGATCGGGGGAACCCGAGCATCGCTCCGAGCTCGCCGAAGTACTGGCCCGGACCGAGCAGCGCCAACCGCTCGGTCCCGCCGTCGATCAACTCGCGGAGGATCTCGACCTCACCGGACTCGATGACGTACACGTAGTCGGGCGGGTCCTCCTGGCGGAACACCGTCGACCCTGCGGCAACTCGGACCTCGTGTGCACCCTGTTCCGGCTCGATGCCGTCGGGCGTCATCCGCACCACGCGGTCGGCCACCGGGATCAACCGGGCGTCGTGGGTGGAGACGACGATCACACGACCCTGGGAGCGCAGCTCGCGGAACAGCCCGACGACGGCCTCGGCCTGGATGTGGTCGAGGTTCGCCGTCGGCTCGTCGGCGATGAGCAGATCGGGGTCGGTGACGAGCCCGCGCGCCACTGCAACACGCTGCTGCTGACCGCCTGACAGCTGCGACGGCTTGTGTCGTGTTCGATCCCCCAAGCCCACCCGATCGAGCATGTCGTCGGCCTTCGTGAGCGCCTGGCTGCGCGACACGGTCTTCGAGACGATGAGGGGGACCGCGACGTTCTCGCGGGCCGTCAACGACGGGATCAGGTTGAACCCCTGGAAGACGAACCCCACGTGGCGTTTGCGGTAGTCGTCGAGCGCCTTGCCCGACGCGGCGGTGACGTCGACGTCGTTCAGACGGATCGAGCCGGACGTGGGCGACAGCATCCCACCGAGGCAGGACAGCAACGTCGACTTCCCCGACCCCGACGGCCCGAGGAGGACGACGAGCTCGCCTGGTTCGGCATGGAACGACAGTTCGTCGAGCACCCGCACGACGTAGCCGTCGCCCGCGTACTCCTTCACGAGGCCATCGACCAGGAGTCCCGTTGTCGTCTGCTCGCTCATCCGAATGCCTCCGCCGGGTCGGTTCGATTGACCTTTCGGACGCCGAGCACCGCCGAGCAGAGTCCGACCAGGACGGCGACCACCGGGACCGTGATCAGCGCCGAGGCCGGGATGGTCACGGGGAGCGGGAACACCGGCTCGATCGACTTCGCGGCCACTGCGCCGACCGCTGCCGCGATGAGCGCCACGATCACCGCCTGAAAGGCGAGCCCGGCGCCGAGTGAGGCGCCGCTCGCGCCGACCGCCTTGAGCACCGCGAAGTCACGTTCGCGTTCGAGTGCGGTGAGGTAGATCACGGCACCCATCACGATCGCTGCGACGAACCACAGCAGCACTCGGATCAAGTCGATCGAGGACACCGCCGCTTCGATCGGGCCGAGCGCGTCGTCGGCGACCGCGTCCGCGCTCAGCCAGGTTGCACCGGTGGCGTCGATCGGATCGCCATCGACAACGAATCCGGTGACGACATCGGGGTTCTGGAACGCGAGTTGCTGAGCCGGAGCGAGATCGACGAACACCAGCGGAAGGCCTGCGAGCACGGTGCTGTCGGAGGTCTCGCCGACGACCTGGAACTCGGTCGGACCGACCGTCACGATGTCGCCGACGTCGAGTTCGAGGGATTCGTCGATGACGATCTGCTCCGGACCGCTGATCGGGCCACCGTTGGTGATCACCGGCTGGCCGAGCGAGCCGGGGAGATGCCCGATGAGCACGATCTCGGTCGTTGTGCCGTTCTCGAGTCCCAGCGAGCCCCGACTCACGACGATCGGGGCAGCGTCGACCGCGTCGAGTGAGTCCCCGAGTGACAGGGGCAACACCGACACCGACGTGAACGGACCCGACACGCCGTTGGCGACCACCCACTGGTCCGCGCCGATGCCGTCCACGGTGTTGCCCGGTTCGTTCTGGAGGTGATTCACCAGCCCGGTCATCAGATAGAGCAGCGTGAGGACGAGCGCGACGAGCACCGTCACCAACGCCACCCGTCGCGCGCGGAATTGCAGATCGCGCAGCGTCATCAGGAACACGTCAGCCTTCTTTCCCGTGATCGTTGGAGGTTGTGCCGGTCGCCTCTGCGGCGTGGCGCCGGCCCCATGGCGATCCATCTCGGTCGGCGAGCCATGCGGCGATCGGCGCCAGTGCCTGCTCCCGGCCTGCTGTCGCGGCGGGTTCGACGAGGCTGAAGTCCAGGAGCGGGATGTTGCGCAGGTCGAGTTCGAGGTAGAGGTCGATGATCCCCGCGGCGAGGTGTTCGTCGCGACTGCGCGACGCCCCGATCAGGAGCGACCGCAGGAGCGTGGTGCCGAGGCTCGGATAGACCGCGGTGGACGCGGTCTCGTCGGACCCGGGTCGGATCTTGTGCACCGCGCGCCGGACGGCGGTGGGTACGAGCCGCTGACGTGCGACCTTCCATCCCGACACCGACAGCCCGTGGTCACCTTTTGCCGTGGGGCCGAGCGGCGGGGCGACGTCGCTGGCGATGATCACGCCGATGGACGAGTCGCGGCCGAACTCGCCGGCGGGGAGGTTGTCGAGGACACCGCCGTCGGCGAGGAGGTGACCGTTCATCGCAACCGGCGGAAGGACTCCCGGAATCGCCACGGAGGTGCGGATCGCCCGCGCCACGGGTCCGTCGCGATGCACCACGACTTCAGCGGTGGTGAGGTCGGTGCTGACGCACGTGAACGGCACCCACATGTCGTCGAGGCTCCAGCCATCGAACTGCCGATCGAGTACCTCGACGATTCGCTCCCCCTTGATGAGCGACACGAGCGGAATCGTGTAGTCGAGGAGTTTGTCGGCGCTTTCCTGCATGGCGCTGAGCGCCTCGTCGGGATTCAGCTGCTGTCCGATCCCTCCCGCGACGATCGACCCCATCGACGCGCCGACGACTCGATCGACGGGGATGCCGAGCTCGCAGAGGACCGCGTACACGCCGAGGTGAGCGTGTCCCCTGGCGCCGCCACCGCTCAGGACCAGCCCGACACCGCGGCCTGCTGCGAGCCTGGCGAGTCGACCGAGGTCGCGCCGGGATCCTGTGCGCAGATGGTGCACTTCGTCGACCCCGAAACCCGTGCGCATCGGCATCCCGCGCGACGGTCGGGCCGTGGATGCCGGGTGGAGCAACGCGAGCCACCGGGGGATACCACGAGGTGTGGCATCGAGGACCGAGCGGATCACCGCCGCTTCCTCGTCGTCGGGATCCGGCGAGCAGATCACCACCACTTGATCGGCATGATGCAGGGCACGGTCGACCCAGTGCGGCGCCGCGCCGCGACTCAGTCCTGGGCCCGTGTCGAGGACGAGATGATCGGACTCGGTCTCGGCCTGATGGAGCAGCTCGGCGAGTCGCACCTCTCCGAAGCCGCCGTGGGGCGTGTCCGCAATGCCGTCCTGTCGAAGCATCCGATCGACCGACGTGTGCGTCAGGTGGCTCGTCGGTCCGCACACCTCGAGTGCGTCGATCATCTCCTGAATGAGCTCGGATCGCTCGCGCTCGCTGACGCTCGCGGTGACCGCGAGCACGAACGATCGCTGTGTCGCCGATGCCACCGTCTCGTTGCCGGATCGGTCGAGGATGCGGCGGACCAATCCCATCGCGAGTGCGGTGTGGTCGTGGGTCAGCGCGGCAAAATCGGTCGCCGACAGTCGAGCCAGCGTGGTGTCTCTCAACGCGATCACCGTCGCGCTCCGGACGCGGTCCTCGAGGAGTCCGAACTCGCCGACGATGCCGCCGCGCCCGACCTCGATCGGATCGGCCGGTGTCTTGGATGGCGACGGTCCGAGGTCGGTGACGCCGAGTCGGCCACTGACCACCAGGTAGGCGGCGTCCGCGGGATCGCCTCGCTCGAACAAGGTGTCGCCGGCGACGATCGACGTCCACGTCACTCGGTCGGCGATGGCGGCGACAACGGCGCCGTCGGGTGCCTGCAGCTCCTCGGAGAGGAGTGCCGCGACGCGTGAGCGATCGGTACGTTCGCGCGCGCTTCGCAAGATCGCCGACGCGGCGTCGGGGTGTTCGTCGAAGACGCGCTCGAGATCGCCCCGCGACACGACTGCGACGGTGGTCGATTCGACGGCGGCCAGGGTGGCGGTGCGTCGACCGCCGATGAGCGTGGTGACTTCGCCGACGATCGAGCGCGGGCCGTGAGTCGCAACGGTCATCGTCCCACCGTGACCGACCACCTGAGCGGCGATCGTGCCGGCGACGACCACGTAGGCCTCGTCGCTCTCGTCGTGTTCACGGCACAGCACCTCACCGGCCGGGTACGTGTGCTGGCGGCCGACCCGAACGAGCGCGTCGATCAGCGCGTCGACCGGGTCATCGTGATGTTGTGTGTCCAGAGCTGGGGTCCCCATGTGTGTGTCGATCTTCCCGGTCAGTCGAACGGGACGACCTCGCCCCGGTCGATCGAGATCCAGTCACGTGCTTCGAGGTACGGGCGGAACCGGTCCGCGATGATCCCACCGTGCGCCCGGTTCTTCGGGCGCTGCAATTCGAAGAGGTAGGGGTGTTCGAGCCAGGCGACCGTGGCGTCCCACAGTCGCAGTGCCGCCGCACCGCTCGGCGGGTCGAGCACGACCGGCCCGAAGAAGCATTCGGGGTTGCCTTCGTCGTTCGTGAACTCGGGGAAGAACAGCGTGGGGACGCCGTAGCCGCCGGCGGCCACGACGCGGTCGTGCTCGGCGCGCACTTCGTCGTGTGTCGACTCGTCGGCGGTCGCGTCGTCGACGATCGCTGGGTCGAGACCCAACTCCTCGAGCAGGTGGCGGGCGACCGCAGGGTCGTGGGGCTTGTGGCCGTCTTCGTGCAGGGCCCGACCAGCACGCTCGTACCACCGGTCGAGATCGTCCATCGACGTTCGCCGGAGCATCGCACCGATGCGCATCATCGACCAGCCATACGACCAGTCACGTTCCCACGGGTGCTTCTTGCCGTCCTGCCGGTTGACCTCCTCGAGGCTGAAGAATTTCCAGTTGACGGCCAGGTCGGTCTGGTCCCGAACGTGACGGATCCACCTCGACGTCTGATACGCGAACGGACACATGACGTCGAAGTGGAAGTCGACGACGGTCGGTGTGGCCGGTGTGGCCGATGCGGTCATGCCGCAACGATGCCACATTCACCCTCAGCGGCGAACAACGAAGGAGCGCGCCGCCGTCGGATGGTCTACGGCAGCGCACGCCGCCGGTATCGGCGGGCGCGCCGCCAGCGCGCCACGGTCACGTAGCCGATGAAGACGGTCATGAACGCGACCCACGCGACCAGCACGATCAGGGCGACCGTCGCGACCGGGCGAGCCCACACCCCGCCGGCCGAGGGGGCTTGTTCGCTCCGCGGAGAGGCTTCGAGGATGGTGCCGTCCATCGGAATGATCCACTGGAGGCGACCGTCGTCGAGCACCTCGGCGTTCGTTTCGGCGGCGACGAGTTCGCCGGGCAGCGTGAGGTTGAGTGTGGCGCTCATCGAGTTGACCGGATCTGCGCCGGCACCCTCGAAGCGCGAGGCGAATGGGATGTCGCCGACCGCACTCACGAGATCGGCGTCGGCGAAGGTCGCGAACCCGTCGGGCAAGCCGAGATTTGCGCGGGCGGTGTTGGTGGCGCTGTCGCCGTCCTGGCCGCGACCGATGACCGGATCGTTGAACGGTGGACCGAGACTGCGCAGCAGGTTGGTTGCCTCGTCCTTGCCCTCGAAGTCGTGGGTGAGGGTGAGCAGCAGGCCGCCCTCGGGTGTGGCGTTGGGTCCGTCGATCGTCCACCCCGCCGCGGCGATGTCGTCGAGGACGAGCTCCTCGGCGATCGTCGGCACTTCATTCACCAGTTCGGCGTCGGCCGTTGCGGTCACCGTGATGCTGCCGGTTCCGTCGGGATCGACCACCACCTCGGCGACCACGTCGAGCTGGCACCCGGCAAGCGCGAACAGCCCGGCCAGGAGGAAGGCGAGGCGCCGCAGGGTCACACGTTCACAGGCCGCCGACATCACCCGCCAAGTATGACGTGCATGACCGCGCAACGGTTGGAGCCTCCGCCACGAACTTCGTCGGCCCCGACCGAGAACGAGCTCGGCCCCGTTCCGTCTCACCGGGTGAAACGAAACGGGGCCGAGAAGTGATCGGCGTGACGGAGCGGGCCGTCAGTCCTGGGCTTCGGGTGGCGGCAGCTCGCTGCCGGCTTCGGGTGCGGGAGCCGGCGCCTCGGTCGCAGTGAGCTCCAATTCGACCGATGCCGGTGGCACGAAGCCCTCGACGGCGGTGAACGTGAACCGCTTCTCGCCGTCCTTCTCCGGATCGTCCTCGACGTCGACGACGATGATCTCGCCGGCGGAGAACTCCTTGTACAGGATCTTCTCCGACAGCGAGTCCTCGATGTGGCGCTGGATCGCACGACGCAGCGGACGGCCGCCGAGGGTCGGGTCGTAGCCCCGATCGGCCAGCAGCTCCTTGGCCTCCTGCTTGAGCTCGATCCCGAGCCCCTGGCCTTCGAGCTGCTTGATGAGGCGCTCCATCTGCATGTCGACCATCTGCAGCACCTCGTCGCGGGCGAGCTCGTGGAAGACGATGGTCTCGTCGATGCGGTTGAGGAACTCGGGTCGGAAGTGGCCTTTCAGCGACTCGTTGACCTTCTCCTTCATCCGCTCGTAGCTCATCGCCGTGTCGTCCTGCGTGAAGCCGACGTTGGCCTTGCGCAGATCCTGGGTGCCCAGGTTCGACGTCATGATCAACACGGTGTTGCGGAAGTCGACCGAACGGCCCTGGCTGTCGGTGAGGCGGCCCTCCTCCAGGATCTGGAGCAGGGTGTTGAACACGTCGGGGTGCGCCTTCTCGATCTCGTCGAACAGGACGACCGAGAATGGCTTGCGGCGCACCGCTTCGGTGAGCTGGCCGCCCTCTTCGTAGCCGACGTAGCCGGGAGGCGAACCGACGAGACGGCTGACCGCGTGCGGCTCCATGTACTCCGACATGTCGAGCGTGATCATCGACTTCTCGTCGCCGAACAGGTACTCGGTGAGGGTCTTGGCGAGCTCGGTCTTGCCGACGCCGGTGGGGCCGAGGAAGATGAACGACCCCGACGGCCGCTTCGGGTCCTTCAGCCCGGCCCGGGTACGGCGGATCGACTGGCTCACGGCCTTGATCGCGTTCTCCTGGCCGATGATCCGCTTGTGCAGCTCGTCTTCCATCTTGAGGAGCCGCTCGGTCTCCTCCTCGGTCAGCTTGTAGACGGGGATGCCGGTCCACAGCGACAGCACCTCGGCGACGGCCTCTTCGTCGACTTCGTCGAACAGATCGACGCCGGATTCCTTGACCTCGACCTCCTTGGCGGCCTTCTCCTCGAGGAGCTTCTTCTCCTCGTCGCGGAGACGTCCGGCCTCTTCGAACTGCTGCTCTTCGACAGCGGTCTTCTTGGCCTCCTGGACGTCGGCGAGCTTGGTCTCGATCTCGCGCAGGTCGGGAGGTGTTGCCATGCGCTTGATCCGCAGGCGTGAGCCGGCCTCGTCGATCAGGTCGATCGCCTTGTCGGGCAGGAAACGGTCGGAGATGTAGCGGTCGGCGAGGTTGGCCGCCGCCACGAGTGCCTGGTCGGTGATCGTGACCCGGTGGTGCTGCTCGTACTGATCGCGGATGCCCTTGAGGATCTCGATCGTGTGGGCGAGCGACGGCTCCTCGACCTTGACCGGCTGGAAGCGACGCTCGAGGGCCGCGTCCTTCTCGACGTGCTTGCGGTACTCGTCGAGCGTGGTCGCGCCGATCGTCTGGAGTTCGCCACGGGCGAGCATCGGCTTGAGGATCGACGCAGCATCGATCGCGCCTTCGGCCGCACCGGCACCGACGAGGGTGTGGATCTCGTCGATGAACAGGAGGATGTCGCCGCGCGACTTGATCTCCTTGAGGACCTTCTTCAACCGCTCCTCGAAGTCGCCGCGGTAGCGCGAGCCGGCGACGAGCGAGCCGAGGTCGAGCGTGTACAGCTGCTTGTTGGTGAGCGTGTCGGGGACGTCGTTGTTGACGATCTTCTGCGCGAGCCCTTCGACGATCGCCGTCTTGCCGACGCCTGGCTCACCGATCAGCACCGGGTTGTTCTTGGTGCGGCGCGAGAGGATCTGCATCGTGCGCTCGAGCTCGCGGCTGCGACCGATCACGGGGTCGAGCTGACCCTCGCGTGCGGCCTGGGTGAGGTTGCGTCCGAACTGGTCGAGGATCTGGGAGTTGCCACCCTTCTCGTCGCCTTCCTTGGAGCCGGGGCCGACGCCTGCGGTCGCGCCTTCGCGGCTGCTGCCGCCACCCGAACCGGAGCCGCCGCCGGACGAGCCGGACGGGCCCTGGTAGCCGGACAGGAGTTGGATGACCTGCTGGCGCACGCGGGACAGATCGGCGCCGAGCTTGACGAGCACCTGGGCGGCAACGCCTTCACCCTCACGGATGAGGCCGAGCAGGATGTGCTCGGTGCCGATGTAGTTGTGGCCGAGCTGGAGCGCCTCACGCAGTGAGAGCTCGAGGACCTTCTTGGCGCGCGGGGTGAACGGGATGTGGCCCGACGGCGATGAGCCGCCCTGGCCGATGATCTCCTCGACCTGGCTGCGCACGGCCTCGAGGCTGATGCCGAGCGACTCGAGCGCTTTCGCGGCCACGCCCTCACCCTCGTGGATCAGCCCGAGGAGGATGTGCTCGGTGCCGATGTAGCTGTGGTTGAGGAGACGTGCTTCCTCTTGGGCGAGCACGACGACTCGTCGCGCCCTGTCGGTAAAGCGTTCGAACATGTGGCGTCCCTTTCCCTCGTGCCCCAAGGGTGATGATGGAAACTGTGGAAATCACCCTACCGGTGCACCGTGTCATCGGCGGGTCGTGCCACGTGACAGCTTTCGTCAAGAAACCGGGAATACGGGGTGCAACGCGCGGCTCACGGACAGACGTCGGGAAGGAACGCGGTCGCCGTGGTGGTCGCCAGGCACGTCTCGACAGCACCCACTGAAGTCGACGTCGGGCCGAGCAACACCGAATGGGAGACCTGCATGACGCTGACCGAGTCCGTCTGGATCGACGCCGGGCCGTCGAGTCGGCTGTGCTCGATGATTGCCGACCCGCGGGAGACCGTCACGGCTTCTCCCGATCCACCGCTTGCGGTGACGGTGGAGCGACGAACCACGAGTTCGCTGTTCGATCCGGTTGCGGGGGACGAACTGACTCCGGCTGGGAACAAGGTGCCGATGACAGTGATCGTCGAGTCCTCGACGGTGATCGAGGCGTTCTGGTTGCCGCTCACTCCCTTTGGGCTGGGAGCGCCGGACGAGGCGTCGATGTTGATGCGCACGCGGCGAACGTATGCATCGTCGCTGAGGTCGACGGAGATCCCGACGGCGAAGCTGCCCGATCCGGTGGTTCCGGCATTGTCGATTGAGAGCTCGGCCACTTCGCTCCCGTTGCCGATTCGGATCAGCGCGGCCGCCGTGGTGCTGCCCGCTCTCACGTCGCCGACGACGAGTGTCGATTCCTGTCCGGCGCCGCGGACGCTCACGTAGTCGTCGACGACGGCCTGCGTCGTGCCGACGTCGTACGTCCCCGGTTCGAGCACGACCAGCCAGCGGTCTGCCTGCGTGGGGTTGTTGGCCGATGCCGTCGTCAGCGCCGCCAGGAACGCCGCACCGTTCGCGGCGTTGGTGCCGTCTCCGTTGACGACGATGGTCCGGGTGTAGAGATCTGCGCCGTCTGCGCCCGGGGGCCCTGCCGGTCCGGGCGTTCCGGCGGAGGCCGCTTCGACGGTGTATCCGACGACGTCGATGAGGATGCCGGTCGTCTGGGTGGACGACGCGGCTCCGTACCAGATGTCGATCCGACCGTCGTCCGCGCCGCCGACCGGGAGCGCAACCGTGACGGCATTCGGGATGACCTGGCCCGGCGCGGCATTGAGGTTCGACGACGGCGGTTCACCGGTGGAGGTCCCGGGTCGGATGCTGATGAAACCCTGGCCGGTCGGGCGCAGCGCCGTGACGTTCAGGAGGACACCGGTCGCACCCGTCGGCACGACCGTCTGGGTCACGTCAGCGCCCGACACTCGGGTTGGGACCGCGCCGGTGACCGTGAGTTTGTGGCTCGCGTTGGCGTTGATCACTCCCGGGAGGCCGGTGCCCGTCCTGGTGTCGAGGATGCGTGTGGGTTCGACGGTGACCACCGACGACGGGAACGCCACTGGCATCGCCTCGAGGGGCGACGAACCGGCCGCGATCGCCAACACCGCGCCGACCGAGACCATGGCGCCGATGCCGATCGCCGTGACGCGTTTCGGCCGAGCGGTTGCTGTGATTCCCATCGACAGATTGAAGCACGTCCGCGGCGGCGGTGCCCGAGATTCTCGTCGATCAGGTGGCGGCGTCGATGTAGAAGCCGGTGATGTCGATGATCACGTGGGTCTTGCCGCCGAGCCCGCCGACGTACACACCGAGCGCTCCGGTGAAGTCGAACGCCGAGGTCAGGAGCGCGACGCCGCTGTTCGACACACGTTGGCCGGTCGTGTCCCACACCAGCGTGGACGCGGATCCGTCGGCGGCACCGAAACCGTCCACGTGCATGAACCCCCGTCCTTCGGTCTGGATCGCCTGCACGTTGTAGGCGACGGCGACGACGTTGCCGGGTACCGAGTCGAACAGGTCGGGTCCTGTCTGGTTCTCGAACCCCGCGAAGATCGGCCGCTGGTTGCGGCCCGGATCGCCCGCCTGGGCCGAGTCGATCTTGCCCTGCGGGTCGGTGCGCGAGTCGTAGGCGCGATACGCGCTGATCGGCACGAAGACGGTGCGCGGGCCGGTGGAGATCACCGTGTCGCTGGCGATGTCCGCCTGCGCGAGCGCTCCGAGGTGGGGGCCGACGACGACTCCGGCGGTTGTGATGGCGAGCGTCGCAACGAGTGCACGAATGGGTGTGATCATGATCTTCCTCCTGGGTTCGCGGCCGGCGACGCCGACCTGGGCGACCGTAGGCGACTCCGGCGTCGTGCCCGCTCGCTTTCCGTGTGGCGCGTCGGAGCGGCGGCGTTTCCTCAGGAGTTGCTCGCCGTCCACCTGTGCCGACATACAGTCGTCGTCGTGGCGTCAGTCGGACAGCGGTCGTGGACCTGGAAGGACCTCTGGCTCGCGATCGGCATGCTCGCGCCGTCCGCGGCGATCCTCGGCGTGTTCATCGTCTATCCCCTGGCGCGCGCGGCGGTGCTGGGCCAGCAGCGCTGCAACTCGTTCGGCACGCAGTGCGAATCGAACGGCGTCGACCAGTACGTCGACCTCTTCCTCTCGTCCGAGTTCCAGGGCGCACTCAAGGCGACCGCGATCCTGGCGCTGATCACGGTCCCGTTCGGCCTGATCCTGGGGGTCGGGCTGGCCGTGCTCGCCGACAAACACCTCCGCGGCATCGGCTTCTTCCGCACGGCGTTTTCGTCGACGATCGCCACGTCGGTCGCGGTGGCGAGCCTGATGTGGCTGTTCCTGCTGCAGCCGTCGGTGGGAGCGCTTGCCAACATCGACTGGTTCAACGCGATCTTCCCGGCGGTCAAGGACCCCGGGTTGCTGCAGGACTCGACCACCGCGCTTCCCGCAGTGGCGATGTCGAGTGTGTGGGCCGGCCTCGGCTTCACCTTCATCCTCGTGACCGCCTCGCTGCAGTCGGTGCCGCGGGAGCTCCACGAGGCCGCAGCGGTCGACGGCGCGAGCGGCACGGTTCGCTTCTGGAGGATCACGGTGCCCTTGCTGGCGCCGACGTTGCTGTTCGTGATCATCGTGCTGACCACGCGGGCGTTCCAGACGTTCGGTGAAATCGACCTGCTCACCAACGGCGGGCCACGTCCCGACAACTCGACGACGACCATCACCTACTTCGTGTACGGCGAGTCGTCGGTCATCGCGAGCGATCCCGGTCTGCAGGCGGGGGGTGCCGTGTTGCTGTTCGTGATCCTGCTGCTGCTGTCTGCGCTCCAACTCCGCGGGCTCGGTCGAAAGGTCGATCTCGGTGGCTGACGTGCGGGTGCCGACACCGACATCGGTCGCCGTCGAGGCCGATCGGTCGCCGAGCCTGAAGCGCTCGCCGCGTCTGGGACCATCCGAGGGGGCTGCGCCTCGTCGGCCGATACCTGTTGCTCTCGGTCATCGTGTTCGCCGTGCTCTTCCCGGTGTACACAACCGTGGTGTCGGCCTTCAAGCCCAGCGACAAGTTCCTGATCAACCCGCTGGTGCCCGACGCGTTCACGCTCGACGTGTTCCGGGAGGCCTGGACCTCGGGCCGGCTCGGGCGGTATCTCGTCAATTCGACGATCGTTGCCGTCATCATCACCGCGGCACAGGTCGTGACGTCCCTGCTCTCGGGTTACGCCTTCGCATACCTTCGGTTCCCTGGGCGGCGCATCGTGTTCCTCGCATTCCTCGCGACGCTGCTCGTGCCGCTCGAGGCGACCGTGTTCGTCAACTTCGAAACCGTCGAGCAGGGTCTCCCGATCCCCTTCACCGACATCACGATCGGCTTCGGCGGGCTCAACAGTTTCCAGGCGCTGACCGTGCCGTTCCTCGCGACGGCGTTCGGCACGTTCCTGATGCGACAGGCATTGCTCGATCTTCCGGTCGACCTGCGCGACGCCGCGCGCATCGACGGGATCGGCCACCTCGGGTTCATCCGTCACGTCGGTGTTCCGCTGGTTCGTCCGACGCTCGCCGCGCTGGCGCTGTTCAGCTTCCTCTCGTCGTGGAACCAGTACCTCTGGCCGAGCCTGATCATCAACGAAGCCGACCGCAACACGGTGCAGAGCGGTCTGCGCTTGCTGAGCAAGTCGAACATCGACGCACCGAACCTCGTGATGGCCGGCACGGTCATCGCTGCCATCCCGATCCTGATCGTGCTGGTGATCTTCCAGAAGCAACTCGTCCGCGGCCTGACGGCCGGTGCCGTGAAAGGCTGACCTCATGCATCCATCCACCTCCCGTACCGCTCGCCGTGTGATGGCCGTGGCGATTGCCGGTGCACTGGTCGCCGCCGCGTGCAGCGGCGGTCAGTCGGCGCTCGATGCCGGCAACGACGATGTGCCCGACACCGCAGCGGCGTCGACCGAGCCTGCGACCGGCGACGGCGTCGACACCTCCGACCCCGAGACGACCGAGGCAGCAGCGCCGGCGTCGACAGCGGGTCCCACCACCACCATCGCGCCGCTCGCCGACCTCCCCCCGTGCCCGGTCGATGCGCTCGACGCTGCCGACGGCCCCGTCGAGATCACGTTCTGGCACGGCATGGCAAACGAACTCGAGACGGCACTGATCGACCTGGTCGACGGGTACAACGCAGGTCAGGACCGCGTCAAGGTCGTCCTCCAGAACCAGACGGCCTATGAGTCGACCATCGACAAGTACATCGCGGGTGGCGTCGACAGTCGCCCCGACATCGTCCAACTCCCCGAATACATCGTCCAGTCGTTCGCCCAGTCCGACACGTTCGTCCCGATGCAGGCGTGTATCGACGCCGCGGGCTACGACATGTCGCCGATCCTTCCCCGCGTCGCCAACACCTACGTGTTCGAAGGCATCCAGTGGGCGATGCCGTTCAACGTGTCGAGCCCTGTCCTGTACTACAACAAGCTGATGTTCGAAGCCGCCGGCCTCGATCCCGAGGATCCGCCCGTGTCGCTCGAGGAACTCCGCGCGGTGTCCCAACAACTCGTCAACTCGGGCGCCGCAGCGCACGGGATCGTGCTCGACTCGGGCCGGGATTCGGGCGGTGGCTGGTTCTTCGAGCAGTGGTTCGGGCGGGCGGGCGAGCCGTTCGCCGACAACGGCAACGGGCGGATCGCCCCGGCCACCCAGGTGCTGTTCGACAACGACCTCGGGTTCGAACTGCTCACGTACCTCCAGGAGATGATCGAGTCCGGCCTGGCCGTGTCGGTCGGTGACAATGCCGGCGGCCAGGACTCGTTCTTCAAGATGATCGACGCCGAGGCACCGGGTGCCTCGACGATCGCGACGTCGGCCGCCCTCTCCAGCGTGATCGCCGTCCTCGGGTCGGGTATCGCTCCCGGACTGACCCCCGACGACATCGGCGTGGGCCCGATGCCGGGGCCGAGCGACACGCCCGCCGTGCAACCCGGTGGGGCCTCGGTGTGGATTCCCGCAGGCAAGAGTGACGAGGTGACCGCGGCCGCGTGGGACTTCACGCAGTACCTGGTCGACGCACAGGCCCAGTCGACGTGGGCGGCGGCGACCGGGTATGTGCCGGTGCGCAGCGACGCCGTCGACCTCGACCCGATCGCCTCGTTGTACGAGGCCGACCCTCGGTACCGCGTGGCCTACGACCAGATGCTGGCCGGAGCTGACGATCTGTCGTCGGTGGTGCCGGCGCTGGGCCCGCTCCGCGAGATCCGTGCCCAGACGGCGAACGCGGTGGCTGCAACGTATGGCGGCGCCGACGTGGCCCAGATCTTGGCTGACGCCGCGGCTGCCTCGAACGCACTCATCGAGACGTACAACGCGCGCAACTGAGTCGATCGTCGGGGCGACGCACACGCGCTGTGGGCGATGCGCTGGGAGGTGACCGATTGGCCACGGTGCGTGGCGTTCTCGTCGGCGGTGTTCGGCGCGGCGGATGCCTCGCCGCCGGTGAAACCGGGGCTCGGCGATGGAGACGTGGCTCGCCGGTGGGTTTCAAGTCAGTGTTCATGTCGCCTCAAGAGATCGTCATGATCCGCACGGCACACTTCACGGTCGTACGAATCGTGGCGCATCATCGCGGAGATGGTTCCCACGTTGCCGCCTTCCACCGATCGATCGGTCCGCGCCGACGCCGACGTCTGGTCGGCGACGACCGTCCCACCGGCGCGGGAACATGCTGATCGCCGGCTCGACGAGGAAGCGCCTCCGATCGAGCGACCGTCCGCATCGACGGAACGGCGTTTGGTCACCGTTGCGGCAGCCGTCGCAGTGCTCGCGCTCACGCTGCTGTTCCCTGCCCTCGGCGAAACCGACGGCTTCTCCGATGACACGACGCGTTCGCTGTCGGCGCTCCTGGTGCTCGGCTACCTCGTGTCCATCGTCAGCTTCGCCTGGTGGAGTCATGGCCAGCGACTGACGATCGACGCGCTGCGGTGGCGTTCGTTCCGGCGTCCGACCCGCACGTGGCGCTGGGCCGTGGGGTGGAGCGCAACGCCGGTCGTCGCCGTGGCGCTCGCGGTCGGTGTGTCGTTCGCAACGCCGAACCGCCTCTGGCTCGTCGCGCTCGGCACCGGGCTCGTTGCCGTCCGGATGATGCTGCTGCAAGCCCTGGGCACGAACATGTCGAGAGTCGTCCGGGGCGCCAAGCGCTGGCTCCTGGTGTGGGGTGTCGTGACCGGAGTCGTGGATGTCGTGATCGCCGACATCGCCGTCACGGGCGTGTTCGACACCCGCGTCGAACCCGGTCGGCTCGACGATCTCGTCGCATGGTTGTTGCCGCTGCTCGTGATGCACACGCTGTTCGTCCTCTCGTACATGAAGCGGGCCGAACGGTGGGTGCTCGAATGGTGGGATCACCGATACGGCCTCAGCGACGAGGAGGTGCTCGCGGTGCTGCTCACCATCCAGCATGGCGGCCAGGCACCGGACGCCTACATCGGGCGTCGACTCCTCCCGACCGGTCCGTTCCGACTCGCCGTCTTCGCGTCGTACCTCGTGATCGGAGGCATCGCGCTGTGGAACGGGCTCAACGTGTGGGCGTCGCGTGATCAACTGTCGCTCGCCACCGATGTCGATGCAGCACTCGAGCGGATCGGCACCTCGGCGGTTGCGTTCGTGGTCGCGCTCTTCGTCGTTCAGGCCACGCAGGGGGTCTGGAGCATGGTCGCAGCGTGGAACGCACGACGGTGCACCATCTCGGCGCCGAGCGTCATCGGGATGCTCTCGTTGTTCCTGGCCGGCCCGGCGATGCTGGCCTACGGCATGTTCGTCACGGACGACTCGGGGGCTCAGCTCACCCTCGCCGGGATCGCGCTGTTGCTGAACCTGGCGTGCTGGGCGCTGTCGTTCAGCGTGCTCGCGCAGACGCTCGACGTGCTCGGTCGGTCGAGCGATCTGATCGCTCGGTGGGGCGTGACGGTGTCGTTGCACTGGGTGCTGATCTTCGTGTTCCGGCCGCTGGAGCGCCTGGAGAGCGACGGCGTCTACGCCGGCGTCGTGGTCGTGATCTCCCTCATCGACGCGGCGATCTTCGTTGCGTCGAGCGTCGCGGCATGGCGTGCGATGCAGCATTTCGAGGTGGCGACCCGGGAGTACCAGCAGGTCCGGCGCGTTTCGGTCTGACGGTCGGCAGGCCGTCGATCGGGACTTGACCGCTACCCTGCCACGCCATGGCTACAGCTTTCCCGCCCCTCGACGGATCCGCCCCCAAGTCCCAGAAGTTCTCCGAGCCACCGGAGATGGGCATCGACACGTCGAAGCGATACACGGCCACGCTCGACACGACCCTCGGTGACATCGTCATCGCCCTCGACGCGATCAAGGCGCCGAAGACGGTCAACAACTTCGTGTTCCTGGCACTTCACCACTACTACGACGGCGTGATCTTCCATCGGATCATCAACGGGTTCATGTGCCAGGGCGGTGACCCGACCGGCACCGGTACCGGCGGCCCCGGCTACCGGTTCGAAGACGAACTCCCCAAGCCGCGTGAGTACCAGGTCGGCTCGGTCGCCATGGCCAACGCCGGCCCGAACACGAACGGCAGCCAGTTCTTCCTCGTGTCGGGTGCCTCCGGGGTCGGCCTGCCGCCGCAGTACAGCCTGTTCGGTCAGATCGTCAAGGGTCTCGACGTGCTGGACACGATGCAGAACGTCCCGACCGCCCGTGGCGACCGTCCCCACGACGACGTCGTGATCAACAGCGTCGCCATCACCGTCGCCGACTGACCTGCGACCGGGTGTCCGACACCCGGTCGAACACCACCTCAGTGGCGGAGTTCTCGGCATCCCAGGCGCGGCGGCTCGCGCTGCACGCGCAAGGTTTCGGGCGGAGCCGTCCGTGCGGACGCGTCGACCGACGTCACCTCCGTACGGTCCTCGATCACACCGGGCTGATCCAGATCGACTCGGTCAACGTGCTGGTGCGGAGCCAGGAGCTTCCCCTGTTCGCCCGCCTCGGTACGCACCCGCGGTCGTTGATCCCCGCCGCAACCGCTGCCGGTGAGCTGTTCGAGTACTGGGTGCACGAGGCGTGTCACGTGCCCGTTGTCCAGCATCCGCTGTACCGCTGGCAGATGGAGAAGATGCACCGGTGGAAGGGAGTTCGCGGGCTGCGCGAGCGACGCCCCGACTTCATCGCCGATGTGCTGCGTCGGATTCGCGACGAGGGGGCGATCGTCGCCGGCGACCTGAAGCAGCGCGTGGGCCCGAAGGGGCAGTGGTGGGACTGGGACGACGGCAAGACGGCGCTGGAGTACCTGTTCCACACCGGTGCCGTCACGGCCACCCGGCGACCCAACGACTTCGCTCGCGTGTACGACCTGACCGAACGCGTCATCCCTGCGGCGGTCCTCGACCTGCCGACACCCAGCGAGACCGATGCCCGCAAAGAGCTGATCGTGTTGGCCGCGAAGTACCACGGGATCGGGACGGCCAACGATCTGATGGACTATCACCGGCTCAACCGACCGGCGACGCGGCCGCTGATCGCCGAACTCGTCGAGGACGGCCGGATCGTCGAGACCTCGGTCGGCGGTTGGACCGAGCGGGCGTTCATGCATCCCGATGCCCACCTGCCGCGCTGGGTGCGCGCTCGGGCACTGCTCAGCCCGTTCGATCCGGTCGTGTGGAACCGGGATCGGGCCGAGCGACTCTTCGGATTCCGATATCGGATCGAGATCTACGTGCCGCGGCCGAAGCGGGTGTACGGCTACTACGTGTTGCCGTTCCTGCTCGGCGACGAGATCGTCGCCCGGGTCGACCTCAAGGCCGACCGAGACACGCGGCGGCTGCTGGTGTTGGGTACCTTCGGCGAGCCCGGCATCGCCGATCACGAGGTCGCCGACGAGCTCCGCGCCGAACTCGACGAGATGGCGGCCTGGCTGGGTCTCGACGCCGGAGTCGACGTCGTCGCCAACGGTGATCTCGCACCAGCCCTGCGTGCGACATGACCACGCCCTCCGATCCCTCCGACATCCCGGAGATCCCCGACATCCCGGGGGATCGTGACGCTGACCGTCCCGATCCGCCGGGATCTCGGTCACGCTGGAGGGACAGGCGGTACCTTCGGCGGATGGCCATCGTGCTCGTCCTCGTTCCGTCGATCATCGCGGCGCTCGCTGTCGGAGGAGCGATCGGGATCCGCCGTCAGTCTGACGACCCCGTTGCCTGGCATCTCGACCCGCTGACCGCGCCGACACCGTCGACGCCCAACTCGTACCGGGTTGCGCCCGCGGGCGAGGCCATCGACCGCAACGCCGATGCGCCGACCTTCACGGTGCCGGTTGCCGAACTCGCTGCTGCCTTCGACGCCGTTGCGCTCGGCGATGCTCGCGTCGAGGTCCTCGCCGGCTCGGCGGCGGACGGCTTCGTCACCTACGTGCAGCGCAGCGCGTTCTTCGCATTCCCCGACTACGTGTCGGTGCGCTTCATCGAGGCCGACGGTGGTGGTTCCACGCTCGCCGTGTTCTCGAGGTCGCGGTACGGCAAGGGCGACCTCGGGGTGAACGAGAAGCGCGTCACCAAGTGGCTCGATCGCACTGCCGCCGCCGTCACCTGAACTGAGGACCCGTGCGAGAATCCGCCGGGATGCCGGTCAGTTGGCGATGGTGTCGGTGACCTGCGCATCGGCGGGCACGATCGCCCAGCGCAGCGTCTTCGTGACGGCATCGCCGACGGCGCGCCCCAGCGTGGCTTCGCTGACCGGGAGCCACGGCAGTCGTAACGGCCAGCGGGTCCAGACGGGCATGAGTGACACCGACGCCGCGGCGATCAGCCCGTAGACCGCGCGACCGGCAACCGGAAGCGGAGGCTGCACGAGCAGGTAGCGAGCCGCCTCGCGAGCCTCGCGGGTGCCGCGGAGCTCGGGTCGGTAGGCGTCCAACTGGTCGCGGAGTTCCTGCTCGGTGGTGGGCGGTTCGAGGACGCCGAGGGCCCTGGCGATGACTGCGGAGTTCTCGACGAACTCGTCGCGCTCGTCGCCGCGCAGCGGTTGCTCACCGAAACGATCGTGGGCTGCCAGGAAACTGTCGAGTTCGGCGATGTGCACCCACCCCAGCAGGTGTGGATCGTTCGCTGCGTAGTCGTCGCCGTCGCTGGTGATGCCGACGACCCGCTCGTGCACGCGGTGCACGATGTGCACCGCACGTTCTGCCTGTGTGGCCGGCCCGAAGGTGGTGGCGGCGAGGAAGTCGGCAGTGCGTTGCAGCCGACCCCACGGGTCGGCCCGATAGTCGGAGTGTTGCGCAACGCCTGCCATCGCGCGGGGGTGCAGCGACTGGAAGAGCAGCGCACGGAGCCCGCCGACGAACATCGACGCATCGGCATGCACGCGTCGGATCGGCGCATCGTCGGCGAACCACCCCGGCTCGGACGTGTCGAACAGCTCGGCGTGTCGCGTCGCGGCATCAGGCCCGACGACGCGGCTGCGTACCTGCGCGCCGAGCCAGGTTCTCACCCCGTCGCCCACTGCTCGCTCAGTGCCCATCTGGTCATCGTGACACGGCCGTCGCCCGGGTGCACCGCGGGGCGTGCTCGTGAGGGTGGCCGAGATGTCTCGGCCCTGGCGCCCCGACGCGGTACGTTCCGAATGTGACGACTGATGATCGCGCCGGCGACATGGACGCAGAACTCGCAGCGGCCGCACCCGACGGCGGAGGCGAGTCGGAGCGCGTCGGCGACGACGTCAGCGACCAGCGTCGTCGTCGTGACGACGACGCCACCGGCCCGATCCCACGGCGCGACGGGTGGGGGCGGCGCCTCGACCCCGACACGGGCCGACCGTTCGAGAGGCGCTCCACCGACCGCACGATCCCGCGCTGGGCCATCCCGACGATCGCGATCTTCTGGCTCGGGTTCCTGCTCACGTTCGTGGTCCGCCACGTCTTCCACCGCCTGTCCACCCTGCTCATCCTCCTGCTCGTCTCGATCTTCATCACGCTCGCCATCGAGCCCGGCGTCAACTGGCTCGCTCGACGGGGATGGCGGCGAGGAACCGCGACGTTGTCGATCCTGCTCGGCGTCTTCACGATCTTCCTGGCGTTCCTCGTCGCCATCGGCACCCTGGTCGGCGGTCAGGTGGCCGACCTGCTGGCCGAGTCCGACACCTACATCACCGATTCGGTCGACTGGGTCAACTCCACCTTCGGCACGCAGGTCGATCCGCAGGCCGTCATCGACGAGTTCAACGATCCCAACGGGCGGGTCCAGCAGTTCGTCCAATCGCAGGGCGACGAGGCGGTCCGTCTGTCGCTGACCGCCGTCGGCGTGATCTTCCAGGGGTTGTCCGTCCTGCTGTTCACGTACTACCTCGTGGCCGACGGCCCGAAGTTGCGCCGCGCCGTCTGCTCCCGGATGCGCCCCAGCCGTCAAGAACAGGTGCTCAACGCCTGGGACGTCGCGATCACGAAGACCGGCGGGTATCTCTACTCACGCGCGCTGCTCGCCCTGCTCTCGGCGATCTCGCACTGGATCCTGTTCCAGGCGATCGGTACCCCCGCGCCGGTCGCACTCGGCCTGTGGGTCGGTTTGATGAGCCAGTTCCTGCCGGTGGTCGGCACCTATCTCGCCGGACTCCTCCCGCTGCTCATCACGCTCATCGGATCACCGGTCGACGCGGTCATCGTCCTCGTCTTCATCGTGGTGTACCAGCAGATCGAGAACTACCTGTTCGCGCCGCGCATCACTGCTCGGACGATGGAGCTGCACCCGGCGGTCGCGTTCGGGGCAGCCCTCGGCGGCGCGGCGCTGTTGGGTCCGGTCGGTGCGATCCTGGCGCTCCCGGCTGCCGCCATGGTGCAGGCCCTCGTCGGGGGGTGGGGTCAGCGCTACGACGTGGTCGACAACCATCTCACCGAGATGGTCAGGCCGGGGCAGTCGAAGATCATGCCGCGCAGGCCCAACCCGTGAGCGTTCCGATCCCCGGCACGCGGTTCGCCGCCGACTCGTTCGCGCCGATCGCCGTTGCGACACGCAACGATGTCGACGAGTCGTTGCACCACGGCGTGGGGGTCGTCGTCGGATCGGACGGGTCGATCGTGAGGGCGGTCGGCGATCCAGAGCTGCTCGTCCACCCGCGGTCGGCGCTGAAACCGTTTCAGGCGGCGGCGATGGTCGACGCAGGGCTCAACCTGCCGCACCGACTCCTCGCAGTCGTCACCGCCAGTCATTCGGGTGAACAGCGTCATCTCGCGGCCGTGCTCGAGATCCTCGAGCGGTACGGCTTGACGGTGGCCGACCTGGGCAACACGCCGGCGCGTCCGTACGGCCGGGCGGCCCGGTCGGCAGCGCGGGTGGCCGGGGTCGAACCGTCGACGCTGCAGCAGAGCTGCTCGGGTAAGCACGCCGGAATGCTGGCCACGTGCCGCATCAACGGGTGGTCGATCGACTCCTATCTCGACCCAGGCCATCCGCTCCAGGAAGCAATCACCGACACGATCGATCGTCTTGCCGGTCGGCCGGGCGGGTCGGTCGCCGACGTCGGCGTCGACGGGTGCGGAGCCCCAACCCACGTGATGCCACTCGTCGATGTCGCCCGGGCGCTCGGCGTGCTCATGCGCGACGGCTCCGACGCCACGGCATCGATGGCTGCCGAGCCGTTCCTCGTCGGTGGGACGGACCAGGACGTCACCATCTGGATGGAGAACGTGCCGGGGCTCGTGGCCAAGTGGGGCTCCGACGGCGTGATGGTGCTCGCGCTGCCGGACGGTCGCGCCGCTGCGGCCAAGGTCGCCGATGGCTCCGACCTGGCCCGACAGGCCGTGACGGTCGAGATGCTCCGCCGGATCGGCGTCGACGTCGACGGCAGGCTGGCAACGGTTCGCGACAGGGTGGCGGTGCCCGTGTTCGGTCATGGCGTCGAGGTCGGGGTGCTCACCGCCCTGCCATGGGCCTGAGCGATCGATCGATGTGGATGACATGGACTTCGTGACGCTCGAGCCCGAGGAGTTCACCTACGGCGTCGCGGCCGAGGTCCTGCCCGGGGTGACCCGCGTCGTCGCCGAGAACCCGTCCAAGTTCACGTACCGGGGAACCGGCACCTACATCATCGGTGACGCCGACGTCGCCGTCATCGACCCGGGTCCGGCACTCGACGCCCATCGCGACGCACTCGCAGCTGCGCTCACCGGGCGAACGGTGCGGGCGATCCTGGTCACGCACTGCCACGCGGACCACTCACCGCTTGCGGCGTGGCTCCATGCCGAGTCCGGTGCCCCGACGTTTGCGTTCGGACCACACGGCGCTGCCACCTCGCACTGGGACATCGGTGCGCTGCCCGACGACTTCGGTCGACCGGACCCGGACGACGACGCCGGTGACGAGCAGCCGACCGAGGCGACCGAACCGAAGGTCGAGGAGTCGACCGATGTCGACTTCACCCCGGACGTCGAGGTGCGGTCGGGAGACCCTGTCTTCACCGCCGGCCCGATCGGCGTCACGGCGATTCACACGCCGGGTCACACGTCGAACCACACCTGCTTCGCGATGAAGAGCGACTCGGTCGGACGAGTGTTGTTCACCGGTGACCACGTGATGGGGTGGAGCACGACGGTCGTGTCACCGCCCGACGGCGACATGGCCGACTACATGAACTCGCTCCGGATGGTGGCCGGTCGGCGCGACGACGTCGCGGTGCCCACCCACGGCTCACCGATCCCGAATCCGGGCCGCTACGTCGGCCAGTTGGTCGACCATCGGCTCGAACGCGAACGGCAGGTGCTCGATGCCGTTCGGCGCGGTCGGTCGACGATTCCCGAGATGGTCACCGAGCTCTACGCCGACGTGCGAATCGAACTCCACCGGCCGGCGGGAGCCAGCGTGCTCGGTCACCTCGTGAAGCTCGTGTCCGACCGACTCGTCATCGTCGACGACGCGGCGGGAGCGCCCGACCAGGCCCGTCTCGACGCGGTGTACCGAGCGGTGTGAACGACATCGATTCGTTGCGACGGTCACCAACCGGTGATCATCGTCGGATGCCGCGACGTTTCGTACTCGTGTTCTCGCTCGTGCTGATCGCCGCATGCAGCGGCTCGGACGGAGGCGCTGTATCGCCCGCGTCGGCACCGGCGACCGATGCTGTCGAGACGACCGATGCCCCGGCGGCCACCGATCCGGACCCGTCGGCGACCGAACCCGCCGACACCGAGCCCGCCGCGATCTCACCGTGGATCGAGATCGTCCCCGACGCCCCCGACTGCGCGTGCAGTGACGGCAGCGAGTTCCGCTTCTTCGAGCGTCCGGGCGACCCCACCAAGGTGATGTTCTACTTCGAGGGCGGCGGTGCGTGCTTCAATCTCGAAACCTGCGACCCGAGCGGTCAGCCGACGTACACGACCGACATCTCGCAGACCGTCGACACGATGGCAGGGCGCAGCGGTGTGTTCGATGCCGACAATCCGGAGAACCCCGTGGCCGACCACTCGATCGTCTACGTGCCGTACTGCACCGGTGACGTCCACCTCGGCAACACGACCACCGAGTACTCGCCGGACGTGATCGTCGAGCACCGTGGCGCAGCGAACGCGAACGCTGCGCTCGCCTACCTGGTCGAGCAGTACCCCGACGCCGAGCAGGTCCTCGTGACCGGGGCGAGCGCGGGATCGGTGCCGACACCACTCGTCGCCGGCCTCGCATCCGACGCGTTGCCCGACGCCCAGATCATCACGCTCGGCGACAGCTCGGGCGCGTACCCCGACGTGCCGGCGGTCAACGAGCTGATCGGGTCGTTGTGGGGCACCGACAACGCGATTCCGGATTGGTCGGTGAATGACGGCATCGCGCTCGCCGACTGGAGCTTCCCGGGCCTCTACGTGCAGGCCGGACAGCATGATCCCGACATCACCTTCGCCCGGTTCGACTTCGCGTTCGACGACGTGCAGGCCACCTTTGCGGCACTCGCAGGCGTCGGCGCCGACCAGGTGGTCGAGCAGATCGACGCAACCGAGGCCCAGGTCGAGGCAGGTGGCGTCCCACTGGCCGTGTACGTCGCACCCGGAACCGAGCACACGATCATCGGTGGCGACGAGGTGTACGACATGGAGGTCGACGGCGTCCGATTGATCGACTGGATCGCCGATCTGGTCGGTGGCGGTGTGCCCGCCGATGTCCACTGCGTGGAGTGCGCCGGCTGACGACGAGTCGGTGGCTCGACCTCGCACTCAGCCGATCGGCCACGTGTGCAGCGTCCGGTAGCGGGCGCCGTCCGCCTTCAGCGTGCTCTCGACGAGGGCGACCTCGTCGGGGACCCACGAGACATCGATGAGTTCGCCGAGCACCCTCGGCATGTTCGCACCCTTCTTCAGGCGTGCGATCGTGAGGTGCCCGAGAAACCGCGGTCTGATCGGTTGATCGCCGAGGCCGCGAGTCGCCCGGACGACCTCGGCCGCCAACTCGTCGGCGCCGGCGGCCGGGACGAACAGCGTGCGCTGACCGCCGACGTCGATGGACGGAGCGAGCCGCACGGCGGTCGGGGCGAACCGCGCGGTGTCCAGCGCAGCGGCAACGGCGTGGGGATCGGCGGCGCCGACGAAGCGCAGCGTCACGTGCCAGTTCTCCGGTCGAACGAAGCGAGCGCCGACCTGATCCTTGCGGTGCAGCCCCGCGAGCGCCTCACCCACGTGATCGGGTGGCCACAGGCAGACGAAGAGCCGATGCATCGTCGCCCATCCTGCCGCGTTCGGCCCCGTGCGCCCCCAACCCCGGGTGTGTCCGTGGCGGTCGGCGTGAGGAAGCGGGACGCGATTTGCAACACTGGTCGAGATGCAGGTCTCGATCAGCGCCCGGCCCGACGCCGCCCCGGCGCTCGCCCGGCTCGCGGCCGTGCTCGCCGAGGTCGACACCCGGATCGTTGCGTGCAGCGGTGGCATCGACTCGCTGGTGCTCTCGGTGGTGGCGCACCGCGTCTGCTCCGGCGTCGACCGTGATCGCCCACACGGTCACCCCCGCCGTTCCCGGCGATGGCACAGCGCGCGTTGCCGGCTATGCCGAGCGGGAGGGTTGGGACCTGCGCATCGTTCGGTCGGGAGAGTTCGACGACGAGGCGTACCTGTCGAACCCGGTCGATCGCTGCTACCACTGCAAGAGCAATCTGTACGACGCGATCGGCGAACTCGTCGTGGCGTCACTCGATGGGGCCGTGGTGCTGAGCGGTGCCAATGTCGACGACCTCGGGGAGTACCGGCCCGGCCTCTCCGCAGCGGCCGAGCGAGAGGTGCGGCACCCCTACGTCGACGCCGGGATCACCAAGGCCGAGATCCGGGCCGTCGCACGGCACCTCGGCCTTGTCGACGCCGAGCTGCCTGCGTCGCCGTGTCTGGCGAGCCGGCTCTACACCGGCACCCGGGTCACGCCGTCGAGGCTGCGTGCGATCGAAGCAGGCGAAGCGCTGGTTCGAGATCGCACCGGGATTGCGGTCGTGCGCTGCCGGGTCAGCGACACCGCCGTCCTCGTCGAGGTCGCCGACGTCGACCGTGACCTCGTTTCTCAGGCGATCCTCGACGGGCTGGTCGCCCTGATGTCGACGGTCGAGCCGTCGATCCGGTCGGTCGTGCTCGATGACCGTGCCTACTCGCCCGGCCGGGCCTTCGTCGGCGCAACCGATTCAGCAGTGCTGTGACCCACCAGCACGATCACGACCGCCTGCGCCGGATCGGCATGCCCGAGGCCGTGTTGTGCGGCACGAAGACGGTGGCCCAGGTGGTCGCAATCGTCGACGAACTCGCCGCGGCGACCGAGCCGCGATTGCTGACCCGTCTCACCGACGATCAACTGACGGCCCTCGCCCCAACCGTCGTCGAACGGCTCGACGACGACCGACTCTCGCGCACCGCGATGTTGAACGGCACGCTGCCACGACGCCCCGGTCGGGTCGTCGTGGTGGCAGCGGGCACCTCCGACGCATCGGTCGCGAGCGAAGCGGCTCGCACGTTGACGTTCAGCGGTGTGCAATGTCAGACGATCGTCGATGTCGGGGTGGCCGGTCTGTGGCGGCTCGAGGCGCGGCTCGACGAAATCCGTGAGGCAGACATCGTGATCGCCGTGGCCGGCATGGATGCGGCACTGGTGTCGGTGCTGGGCGGGCTGGTTCGCGGCCCCGGTGATCGCCGTCCCGACGTCGGTCGGCTACGGCGTCGCAACGGGGGGCACCGCAGCGCTCCACAGTTCGCTCGCCAGCTGTGCGCAGGGCGTGACGGTGGTCAACATCGACAACGGTTTCGGCGCGGCGTGCGCCGCGGTGCGGATGCTCTCGCTGCTCGATGGGTCGGCCGCGTGACCATCGGTTGGATCGACGGAACCGCCGGCGCGAGCGGCGACATGCTGCTCGGCGCCCTGGTCGATGCCGGCGTGCCGTTCGACGAGATGCAGGCCCAGATCGACCGGCTCGGACTCGACATCACGCTCCGTACCGAGTCGGTGGTGCGGGGTGGGCTCGGCGCCACCAAGGTGCATGTCGACGTTCCCGCGAGCGACGCGGCTCGACATCTCCCGGAGATCGTCGCGCTGTTGCAGCGGCTCGACGAGCCCACACGCCGGCGGTCGGTCGCCGTGTTCGAGCGGTTGGCCCGGGCCGAGGCGGCGGTTCATCGCACGTCGCTCGACGCGGTGCACTTCCACGAGGTGGGAGCGCTCGACTCGATCGCCGATGTCGTCGGTGTCTGTGCCGGCTTCGTCGCGCTCGGTCTCGACGCGTTGCACTGTTCGACGTTGAGTTTGGGGAGCGGGACGACCCGTGGTGCCCACGGCCCGATCCCCGTCCCTGCTCCGGCGGTGCTCGCGGTGCTCACCGGGATCGGCCACGTCGCAGCGGGCCCGGCGCCGTACGAGTCGACCACACCCACGGGTGCGGCGATTCTGGCCGAGTGGGTGGATGTGTGGGGTGTCCTGCCGGAGATGAACTCGCGCGCCGTCGGCATGGGTGCCGGGACGAAGGACACCGATGCGGTCGCGAACGTGTGCCGGATCGTGCTCGGCGAGCCGCTCGCGGGACCTGAAACGATCGTCCAGATCGACACCAACGTGGACGACATGGATCCACGGGTGTGGCCGGAGGTGATCGCCGCCGTGCTGGCCGCGGGCGCGCTCGACGCCTGGATCACCCCGATCGTGATGAAGAAGGGCCGACCTGCCCACACCTTCAGCGCGCTGTGTTCACGTTCGGTGACCGATGCGGTCCGCTCGACGATCTTTCGGGAAACGACGACGATCGGCGTGCGCGAGTACCCGGTGGACCGTGAGGTGCTCGAGCGGGTCGAGTCCACGATCGATCTCGACGGCGACGACATCCGGGTCAAGACGGCGTCGCGCAACGGTGAGATCCTGCATCGCAGTGTCGAGTGGGACGACGTCGTCGCAGCCGCGCGCCGGACCGGTCGGCCACCGAACGATGTCCTCGTCGAGGCGACCGCGCGGCTCGCTCGGCACCCGTAGGGCCCGAATCGTCAAGGTCGCGGCAAGAACTCGCGGCGCCGCACACCCCCCGTGCTACTTTCAGCGCAGTACGTCAGGGGGCGCCGCACCGTTCGCGCTGTCCCGCAAGGGTTTGGGAGACAACACATGGGTGATCGCCGCAAGGACGACAAGACGGTAGCCGAGCGAATCGTGGGGGCATCGGCGGTCACTGCGACCGTCACCCTCGTCGGTGGCGTCTTGATGGTCGGCGGTCAGCCGGCCTCCGCGGCGACGCTCGTGGTGGACACGCTGTCGGACAACCCGGCAGACGGTCTGACCTTCCGCGAGGCCCTCGACGCCTCGGTCGACGGCGACACGATCACGTTCGACTCCGGCACTCTTCACCGGTGGACCGGGCACGATCACGGCGCTCGCGCTGTACGGCACGTTCTCGGAACAGCGACGCGGTCACGATCACCGGCCCCGGCAGTGCGGTGTTGACGCTGACGAATCCGACCGGCGACGTGCTGTACCTGTACGACGGTGGCCAAACCGTCTCGGGCCTGACGATCACGGGTGGAACCGACGACGGCATCGATCTGTACCACGACGGCAGCGGACTTCCGACGGCCCTCACCGACGTCGTCATCGACGGTGCCGGCGACAACGGGATCGAGGGCAGCTACCATCGGTGACCTCGTGGTGACCCGCGGTGACCGTCACCGACGTCGGCGACGACGGGATCAACCTCGGCCCTGCCGGTGCGCTGTCGATCGTCGACTCGACGCTCGATGTGAACGGTGAATCCGGTGTCGACGCGACCGTGACGTCACTCGACGTGACCGGATCGTCGATCAGCGACAACGATCGACATGGCGTCTACCTCCGGACCGACGACGGCGACGACGTCGAGCTCACGGTCATCGACTCCGACGTCGACGACAACAATTGGGGAGGAATCGACTCCGACTACCTCGGCGACGTCGTGATCGACGGTTCCTCCCTGTCGGGCAACGGCAACAGTGGCCTCTACCTCGACGACGCGATCCAGGGATCGTTGACCATCACCGACTCGACGCTGTCGGGCAACAGCGACAACGGCGTCTACGTCGACGACTACGTCGCCGGCGACGTCACGATCACGGGATCGACGTTCTCGAACAACACCGACAACGGGATCTACATCGACGACTACATCGACGGCGTGCTCACGATCACCGATTCGACGTTCTCGGGGAACGACGACAACGGTGTCTACGTCAACGCCGTCTACGGCGACGTGACGATCACCGACTCGACCTTCGATTCGAACACGGAGAGCGGGATCTACATCGCCAACACCACCGATGGCAACGTGACCGTCACCGGGTCGACGTTCACCAACAACCTGGACGTTGCGCTGTATGTCGGTCCGGTCACGGGTGACGTGTCGATCTCCGACTCGACGTTCGACGACAACGGGTACGCCGATCTGGGTCGACGGTGTCGTCGACGGTTCTGCGACGATCTCGGGTCTGACCGTCATCGACTCGTTCGAAGACGCCGTCGTGTTCGACGACAACGTCATCGGTGACATCACCGTCACCGATTCGACGTTCGAGAGCAACGGTGTCCAGTCCGATGACTTCGCCGTCTACGTGACATCGGCCGACGGGGCCGTGACGATTTCGGATCGACCTTCTCGGCCAACGCCGCACCCGTGGTGATCGCAGGTCTGGCTCAACGACGCCGAGATCGTGAACTCGACGTTCTTCGGAAACACCGGCGACGCCGTCATCGAGACATACGCCGGCCAATTGGCGATCAACAACACGACGATCAGTGGCAACACGCCGAGTGTCGCTGCGGTGACCACGACCAATGCCGTGGTCGGGATCGACAACAGCATCGTGACCGACAACGGCGGCGCCGACGTGTCAGCTGTCGACGCACTCGGAACCGGCTCGGTCGTCACGACCTTCTCGCTCGTTCCGGTGGGATCGTCGCTGGCGGCATCCAACACCGAAACCGACGCCCCGCTGCTCGGCGCGCTCGCCGACAACGGCGGCTCGACGGCGACGATGTTGCCGCTGGCTGGTTCGCCGGCCATCGATGCCGGTGATCCCGCTGTCGTGGCGCCGCCGGCGACCGATCAGCGCGGTGCCGATCGCGTGCAGGGCGCAGCGATCGACGCCGGTGCAGTCGAGGTCGCACCGGTGTTCGTGACGTCGCTCACGCCGGCTCGGTTCCTCGACACCCGCGAGACCGGAACGACGTTCGACGGCCTGTTCCAGAAGGGCGGGATCCGCCCGTCGAAGGCCACGCTGACGCTCGACGTCGGCGGCCGCGGCGGCGTACCGGCCGATGCCGAGGCAGTCGTGGTCAACGTCACGGCGGTCCGTGCCTCGGGCAAGGGCTACGTGACGGCGTACCCGTGTGGTGTCGACCAACCGCTCGCATCCTCGTTGAACTACGAAGCGGGCGTGAACATGGCCAACGAGTTGATCGTGGCCCTCCCTGCGTCGGGCGAGGTGTGCCTGTACACGAACACCGAGACGCACCTGCTTGCCGACGTGGTCGGCTTCGTCCCGGCAGGATCGGGATACGGCGGGCTCACCCCGGCGCGTCTGCTCGACACGCGTTCGACCGGCGAGACGATCGATGGCCAGTTCGAGGGTGGTACCAAGCCGGGCCCGGGCAACCAGATCGAACTGCAGGTCGCCGGGCGCGGCGGGGTCCCCGCTGATGCTCGGGCCGTGATCGTCAACGTGACCTCGGTTGCGGCCGGCGAGCGTGGGTTCGTGACGGTGCATCCGTGTCTGCCCACGCTGCCGGTGGTGTCGTCGCTGAACTTCACCGCAGGCACCAACCGGGCCAACGAGGTCATCGCTCAACTCGATGGCGACGGCAAGCTGTGCGTGTACAACAACAAGTCGACGCATCTGCTCGTCGACGTTGTCGGTTGGCTGCCGGAAGGATCGGGCTACAACCCGGTCTCGCCGGCTCGTCTCGTCGACACCCGTGCCACCGGTGAAACCATCGACGGGTTGCAGGAAGGCGACGGCATCCGTCCGGCCGACAGCGAGCTGGTCGTCAAGGTGGCCGATCGTGCTGCGGTGCCTGCCGACGCAACCGGCGTGGTCGTGAACGTCACCGCGATCGGTGCGACCCAGAACGGCTACATCACGGTCTACGACTGTGAGGGCACGCGGCCGACCGCTTCGTCGCTCAACTACGTCGCCGGGGTCAACAGCCCCAACGAAGTGATCGCCGGTCTCAACGCCGACGGTGAGTTCTGCGTGTACACCCTGCGCAGCATCCACATCGCGGTCGACGTCGTCGGCTACACGACCGACTGATGCTCGTCGTCGAGGTGGGTGGCGGCGACGCCACCCACCTGACGAGTCCCTGACCGGTAGCTTCGGCTTCACATGCAGCTTCCTCAGCCGTTCATCCGTCTTCCGTTCGTCTTCGACGCGGACCAGCTCGCACGCGAGGTCGACGCACTGCCGGACGACGCCTGGCGTCGTCATCCGACCGGCCACAAGGGCAACACCGCTGTCAGCCTCGTCTCGGTCGACGGCGACTTCACCGACGACTCGATCGGCGGCCCGCAGGCGACGACCTCATGGCTGACACCGGACTCGTACCTCGCCCAGACGATCGCATCGTTCGGTGTGCCGGTCGGCCGCACCCGGCTGATGCGGATCGACCCGGGCGGTGAGGCCACCCCGCACTTCGACGTCCACCTGTACTGGTTCGACCGCGTTCGGATCCACGTGCCGATCGTGACGAGCGACGACGTCGAGTTCCAGTGCGGCGACGAGGCGGTTCACATGGCGCCCGGTGAGAGCTGGGTCTTCGACACGTTCCATCGCCACAACGTGCTCAACCCTGGCGCCCACCATCGGGTCCATCTCGTGATCGACACGGTCGGGACACCTGCCCTGTGGGACATGATCCGCGATGGTGCCGATGATGCACCGTTCGAGGCGACGAACGTCGAGTACGAGCCGGGCCGGGTCGCGCTCATCCTGCCCGAGGCGTTCAACATCCCACCCGTGATGCCGCCTGCGCAGATGCAGTCCATCTGGCAGCGACTCGAACCGCACGTCCCGTCGAACGAGACCGGAGCATCGATCCGCTCCGAGGTCCGTCAGTTCATCGAAACGTGGACCACGCTCTGGGCGCTCCACGGTTCCACCCCCGACGCTGCCGGCTACCGCGCCGAGGTCGATCGCTTCGTCGCGGCGTTGAAAGATCTCACCGACACGCCGATCGCCTACAACGGCTCATCCGTGAAGTCGACGGTTCGCACGCTGCTCGCCGCGAGCGCGCTGGCGGGTACGGCAACCCCCGAATCCGAATCCGAATCCGAATCCGCTGCTCCGGCACCCGTGCTCTCGATCAGTGAGACCCCCGTTCCGGATCGCAACGCCGATGTCGCCGGTGATCCCCGTTTCGACCGCCCCGTGATCATCGTCTCGCCGCCCCGCGCCGGCAGCACCTTGCTGTTCGAGACCCTCGCGAAGGCTCCCGATCTGTTCACGATCGGACGCGAGAGCCACATGCTCATCGAGTCGATCCGCGGTCTGCGTCCGGTCGACAACGACTGGCATTCGAACGAGCTCACGGGCGAGCACGCAACACCGCAGGTGGTCGAGGCGCTCCGGCAGGCGTTCTTCGACGATCTCCGTGACCGCAACGAGCAGCCGCCCCCGATGAACGCCACGGGCCTGCGGTTCCTCGAGAAGACGCCGAAGAACGCCCTCCGGATCGAGTTCCTCGACCGGGTGTTCCCCGACGCACGCTTCATCTACCTCTCGCGGCCACCGCGTGCCGAGATCAGTTCGATGATCGACGCCTGGAGGTCCGGCGGCTTCGCCACCTACCCCGACCTGCCGGGCTGGGAGGGGATCCCGTGGTCGCTGCTCCTCATCCCGGGCTGGCGGGATCTCATCGGCAAATCGGTCCAGGAGATCTGCGCCGCGCAGTGGCAGTACACCACGAACAAGATCCTCGACGATCTCGACCGGGTCGCTCCCGGCCGTTGGACGGTCGCCAACTACCACCGGCTGACGGCGGATCCGAATGCCGAGGTGGCCCGGTTGTGCCGGTTCGCCGAACTCCCGTGGGACGATCCGCTCGACGGGCCGTTGCCGCTGTCCCGTCACACGCTCACGCCACCGGCGCCCGACAAGTGGCGACAGAACGCGACCGAGTTGCGCGAGGTGTTGCGAACCGTTGTCGACACCGCCGAGCGGGCGAACCGGGTGTCGGGTGGCCCGTCCGCAGCCGGCCGTCGATCGAGCGCCGTGCCGGCGGGTACGCGTGCTGCACGAACCGGATCCGCCTCCTCCGAGCCCGCCGCGGTCGACGCAGGGCAACATCCGATGCGCAGCGTCCACACGTCCTCGCTGCCCGAACTGCTCGGCAAGACGGGCCTGAGCCTGCTGATGTCCACCTATCAGAGCGGCAAGATGGTGACGCTGCGCGAGATGGACGGACTGCTCAACACGCATTTCACGCCGGTGCCGCGGCCGATGGGGATCGCCTGGCGACCCGGAGGTCCGAACGGCGCCGGGGCCCTGTCGATCGGGACGCGCGACGAGATCTGGACCTATCGGGACCAGCCGGCCGTCGCCCGCAAGATGGAGCCGGTCGGCACCTACGGGTCGTGCTTCGTCATGCGCAGCCGCCACGTCACCGGCGACATCTCGATCCACGAGATGGCGTACGACTCGAGCGGCGAACTCTGGGTGGTCAACACGCGGTTCTCGTGTCTGACCACGATCGACGACGACCACAGCTTCGTGCCACGGTGGTCGCCGCCGTTCATCACCGGGCTCGGACCGGAGGATCGGTGCCACCTCAACGGGATGGCGATGCGTGACGGTGCACCGAAGTACGTGACGATGTTCAGCGAATCCGACCAGCCCCAGGGTTGGCGGGACACCAAGGCGTTCGGTGGCCTCGTCATGGACATCGACACGAACGAGGTCGTCACGAACGGGCTGTGCATGCCGCACTCCCCGCGGTGGTACCGAGATCAGTTGTTCGTCCTCGAGTCGGGCAAGGGCACGCTCAGCCGTGTCGATCTCGAGTCGGGTGAGACGGAGACGGTCGCCGTGCTTCCGGGGTTCACACGCGGGCTCGCGTTCATCGGGCGCTACGCCATCATCGGGCTGTCGCAGGTCCGCGAGTCGGTGTTCGCCGGCATTCCGCTGACCCAGACGAACGAACCCCGCCATTCGGGCGTGTGGGTCGTGGACATCGAAACCGGCAAGATCGTCGGCTTCGTCCGTTTCGACGGCCTCGTCCAGGAGGTGTTCGATCTCCAGGTGATCGTCGGTGCCGCCAGCGGGCCGGACGGGTCGGCGGGGCGTCACGTGCACCTGCTCGAGCGGGAGAACGAGATCCACAACAAGTCGTTCGTCGTCCCGACCGCAGCGCTCGCCGGCACGCCTCGCGACTGATCTCGGCGCGCCACAGAGCGCAACAGGGTGTCAGACACCCGCAACAGGATGCGCAACAGGGTGTCAGACACCGGCACCAGGGCACATGCTCGTCTGCCGGAGCCGATTTTCGGGAGAATGGATGCGCGACTCGACGCCCTACCTACCGGAAGGTAGGCTGGTCCCCGTGAACGGCCAGCAAATCCTCAGCGAGCTGACGCCCGTCGTCGAACGGCTCCTCGAACGGCACCTCGAAGCGTCGAAGGAGTGGTTCCCGCACGAGTTGGTTCCGCACGGTCGCGGCCGCGACGTCGAGCCGGGTCACGAGTGGACCGAGGCCGACGCCGATCTGGCCGGTCACGAACTCAGCCCTGAGGTTCGCAGTGCGCTCTACGTCAATCTCCTCACCGAGGACAATCTGCCGTACTACTTCCGTACGGTCGAGAGCCTGTTCGGTGCCGATGGGCCGTGGGGGACCTGGGTCCGTCGGTGGACGGCCGAGGAGGGCCGCCACTCGATGGTGATCTACGGCTATCTCGCTGCCACTCGCGCCGTCGACCTCGTGCACCTCGAACGCGGCCGGATGGCGCAGGTCTCACGCGGTGAGACACCGAACCCTGAGACTCTGCACGACGGCTTCGTGTACCTCGCGCTGCAGGAGCTCGCGACGCGGATCTCGCATCGCAACACCGGGCTCCAGATGGGCGACCCGGTCGGCTACGACATCATGAAGCGGGTGGGCAGCGACGAGAACCTGCACCAGCTCTTCTATCGTGACCTCGCCGCCGCGGCGGTCGAGGTCGACCCGAACGAGATGATGATCGCCATGGAGCGTCAGGTGCGCAATTTCGCCATGCCCGGGACCGGCATCCCGGACTTCGAGGCGCACTCGCGGCGCATCGCGAAGGCGGGCATCTACGACCTCCAGATCCACCACGAGCAGATCCTCGCCCCGGTCGTCCTGCGCCAATGGGACGCCGGCAGCATCGGCGGCCTGTCGGGCGAGGGGGCTGCCGCCCAGGAGAAGCTGATGAAGCGGATGGCGACCAGTGAGCGGGTCGCCAAGCGCTACGCGGAGAAGCGCGACACGGCACAGTCCCTCCAACCGGCCTGATCAACGGCTGGTCGCAGGGCTGGCGGCGTCCTGCGTTCTGCACTGTGGAACGGTTCCGCATGTCGGAACGTCTGTGCAACACTGTCGGCGATGAGTCGCGCCGGCCGCCGAGGGCCTCGGGTTCGCAACCTGGCCGCCGAGCAGCCCGTGGCACGTCAGCCGCGTCTGATCCGCGAGCCGTTGCGGGTGGTGTCCGACGACGAACTCGAGAACATCCATCGAGCGTCGCAGCGCGTGCTCGACGAGATCGGCATCGACTTCCTGCTCCCCGAGGCCCGTCGCCTGCTCGCCGCGGCGGGGGCGTCCGTCGACCCCGACTCGGAGCGAGTCCGTTTCGAGCCGGAGTTGATCGACTCGTTGGTCTCCACCGCCCCCTCCGAGTTCACGCTGCATGGCGGCGCGCCGGCGCGCGATCTCCACATCGGGGGCGATTGGATCACGTTCGGGTGCGTGGCCTCGGCGCCCAACATCGGGGAGCGGGCGACCGGGCGGCGCTCCGGCGACCGAAAAGGATTTCAGGATCTCACCAAGCTGGCGCACGTGCTCAACCCGGTCCACTGCTTCCCCGGCGGCTATCCGGTCGAGCCCATCGACGTGCACCCGTCGATCCGACACCTCGAAGCCGCGTGGGACGGTCTCACGCTGTCGGACAAGCCGAACCACGTCTACTCGCTCGGCGCCCAACGCAATCGCGACGTCATCGAGATGGTGCGCATCGCTCGCGGGGTGACCGACATCGAGCTCGACGACCAGCCGTCGCTGATGTCGGTGATCAACGCGAGTTCGCCGCTGCGCTACGACCTGCCGATGCTCGAGGGGATCATCGAGATGGCCACCCGCAACCAGGTGTTGATCATCACGCCGTTCACGCTGGCCGGCGCGATGGCCCCGATCACGATTCCGGGCGCGATCGTGCAACAGAACGCCGAAGCACTCGCCGGGATCGCATTCGCCCAGGTCGTCAACCCAGGTGCCCCCGTCATGTACGGCGGATTCACCTCGAACGTCGACATGCGCTCGGGTTCTCCGGCGTTCGGAACCCCTGAGTACGCCAAAGCCGCCCTCCTCGGCGGGCAGTTGGCGCGGCGCTACTCGATCCCGTACCGCTCGTCGGGTGTCTCGGCATCCAACGCCGTCGACGCGCAGGCCGGCTACGAGACGATGTGGGCGTTGATGGGCGCCGTGCTCGGCGGGGCGAACATGATCCTGCATGCGGCCGGCTGGATGGAGGGTGGACTGCACGCGAGCCCCGAGAAGATGGTGATCGACGCCGACTTGCTGAACATGGTGTCGACGTTCCTCCAGCCGGTCGACGCATCGGTCGAGGCACTCGATCTCGCCGTCGAAGCGATTGCCGAAGTCGGTCCCGCAGGCCACTTCTTCGCCACGCAGCACACGCAGGATCGCTACACCTCCGAGTTCTACAGCCCGCTCGTGTCGGACTGGCGGAACTGGGAGAACTGGACCGACGCGGGCCAGCCTGATGCGTGGGAGCGCGCCGAACGCATCGCCCAGATGTTCATTGCCGGTCACGTCGAACCACCGATGCCGGAGGACCGACGCGCCGCACTTCGGGAGTTCGTCGAGCGACGCGTCGCCGAAGGTGGCGTCCCCACCGACTACTGACCGTTACGCAACGGGTCTGACCCGGGGTGTAACGCCTGATCGAAAGGAGTGTTACGTGACGGGTCTGACCCGTGGCGTAACGGGAAGAAGATGAAGACATCGGCACAGGTCGTGGTGATCGGCGGCGGGGTGATCGGCGCGTCGATCCTGTACCACTTGACGAAGAACGGCTGGCACGACGTGGTCCTCGTCGAGCGCAAGGAGCTCACCGCTGGATCGACGTGGCACTCGGCCGGCGGGATGCACACCCTCAACGGCGATCCGAACGTGGCCGCACTGCAGAAGTACACGATCGAGCTGTACCAGGAGATCCAGGACATTTCGGGTCAGGACTGCGGGCTCCATCTGACCGGAGGCCTGATGCTCGCCGACACCGAAGAACGCCTCGACTGGCTCAAGCTCGCGCACTCCCGCAACCGCTACCTCGGGCTCGACACCGAGATCATCTCCGTGGCCGAGGCGAAGCAGATCCTGCCGTATCTCGACGAGCAGTACTTCGTCGGTGCGATGTACGACCCGATGGAAGGCCATGTCGACCCATCCGGCGTCACCCACGCGTATGCCAAAGCCGCACGGATGGCGGGTGCCGAGGTCTACCGCAACAACTGGGCGATGGACATCGTGCAGCGCCAGGACGGCACGTGGGACGTCGTGTGCGAACAGGGCACGATCAACGCCGAACACATCGTCAACTGCGGAGGATTGTGGGCGCGCGAGGTCGGTCGGATGTGTGGCATCGAGCTGCCGATCCTCGCGATGGAGCACATGTACCTGCTGACCGAGGAGGTGCCCGGGCTCCTCGACTGGAACCGGGAGTCGGGCCGGGAGGGGCTCCACTGCATGGACTTCGGCGGCGAGATCTACATGCGTCAGGAGGGCAACGGGCTGCTGCTCGGCACCTATGAACGACATGGCGTCCCGTGGTCGGAGAAGCAGACGTCGTGGGAGTTCGGTGCGCAGCTCCTTGCACCCGACCCCGATCGGATCGCGGAGTCGCTCGACGTCGGGTTCGCCCACTTCCCGATCTTCAATGAGGTCGGGATCAAGCAGATCATCAACGGTCCGTTCACCTTCGCTCCGGATGGCAATCCGGTCATCGGCCCAGTGAAGGGCCAGCGTGGCCACTGGCTCGCCGTGGGGATCATGGCGGGGCTGAGCCAGGGCGGTGGCGTCGGCAAGACGCTCGCCAATTGGATCACCGACGGCGATCCGGGCGCGGATGTATGGGGGATGGACTGCGCCCGCTTCGGCGATTTCGCAACGCCGGCCTACACCAACGCGAAGGTCCGCGAGAACTATTCCCGGCGGTTCCGGATCGCCTATCCGAACGAGGAACTCCCCGCCGCCCGTACGATCCGCACCTCGCCGATCTACGACCGACTCGACGCCAAGCACGCCGTCTGGGGCGTGTCGTACGGGCTGGAGCACGCGCTGTGGTTCCAACAGCCGGGTCTCCCCGCGGAGGAAACCGTGACGCTGCGTCGCTCCGATGCGTGGGACATGGTTGCCGAAGAGTGCGACGCCGTCCGCAACCGGGTGGGCCTGATCGAGACGACGAACTTCGCCAAGTACGAATTCACGGGCCCGGGCGCGCGCTCCTTCCTCGACCGGCTGCTGACCAACACGGTGCCGCGGCCCGGGCGGATGGTGCTGACCCCGATGCTCAACCACCAGGGTCGGCTGATCGGCGACTTCACCCTCGCCAACCTCACACCGACCGGAGATGTCGAGGCGTATCACGGACGTGCCGCGACCGGCCGTTCGTCCGGGATGCCGCTCGGCTCGGAGCGGTTCCTGCTGTTCGGTTCGGGCGTCGCCGAGCACTATCACGAGCGTTGGTTCCTCGAGCAGCTCGACCACTGGCACGCGTTACGTGACGGGTCTGACCCATCACGTCACGCGTTACGTGACGGGTCAGACCCGTCACGTAACGTTCGGGTGGACGTGCTGGGGAGGTCGATGTGTGGGTTGTCGATCGCCGGGCCGCGGGCGCGTGAGGTGCTCGCCGAGGTCGTCGACGACGACGTGTCGAACGAGGCGTTCCGATTCCTCGACATCCGCGAGGCGTGGGTGGGTATGGCGCCGGCGATCATCGGCCGGGTCAGCTACACAGGCGACCTCGGCTACGAGATCTGGATGGACGCGGAACTCCAGCCCTACGTCTTCGATCGGCTGATGGAGGTCGGGGAGCCGTTCGGTCTCCGACTCTTCGGTGCCCGCGCGCTCGACGCGCTCCGACTGGAGAAGAACTTCGCTGCCTGGGCGAGTGAGTACCGGCCGATCTACACCCCACACAGCGCAGGGTTGGGCTGGTGCGTCAAGGTCGACAAAGGTGACTTCGTCGGACGAGAAGCAGTCGTCGCCGCGGGTGTCGAACCGTCTCCGCACCAGCTCTCGTTCTTCGCCGTCGATGTCGGCAGCGGTGATGACGCGGCCGACGTGATCGGCGACGAGCCCATTTGGCTCGTCGCCTCCGACGGGTCGGAGCAGGTGATCGGATGGGTCACGAGCGGCGGCTACGCGCATCACAGTCAAGCATCGGTGGCGGTGGGCTACGTGCGTCGGGAACACGTCGATCGCGAGGGCGACATCGAGATCGAGATCCTCGGGACCCGTCGGCGGGCGACCCAGCTGCGCGAGCCGCTCTTCGATCCGAACGGCTCTCGCATGCGCAGTTGAATAGGCGCCGGTCGAGCGGGCCGGCGCGGCGTCGAAGATCTGCTCGTCGACCACACCGACACCGACGGTGCGGTTCTCAGAGCTCGTTGGCGGCGACGAACGATCGGTAGATGTCGAGGAGCGACTGCTTCTGGACCTCGGTCAACGCCTCGTCGAGCAGGATCGCCGACTCGGCGGTCACCTCATCGACCGATTCCTCGCCGGCGTTGCGACCGAGAAACCGCAGGAGACGTTCGGTCGGCACGTTGAGGGCATCGGACAAGCCGTGGAGTACCCGGACCGATGGCTCGTGCAGCCCGCGTTCGAGTTGGCTCAGGTATGCATCGGACAGGTCGGCGAGCTTGGCCAGCTCGCGCTGTGACATCTCCGCCAACTTGCGTTGGCTTCGGATGAACTCACCGAAGGCGTCGCTGCCTGTCGAGTTGGACTCGGTCATGGTGAGGACAATCCTAGATGCGGCGCGATCGTGGCGTGGCGTTGGCGTGGACGCGGACGAGCCCGAACCGTGGGGGGACGGTTCGGGCTCGGCCGTGTTCGGAGTTGCCGCTCGGGAGCGGCAGGACTCACTTGGTGGTCTTGGTGGTCTTGGTGGCCTTCGTCGCCTTGGTCTTGGCGGTGGTGGCGACGCCGGTGGGCAGCATGCCCACGACCCGCTTGGTGAAGTCGCGGTTGACCGAGACGGCCTGCTCGACGAAGTCGATGTAGCGGGCGCCGGCTTCTTCAGCCGTGAGCAGCTTGTCGGCGAGCGGCAGCTCGACGCTCGGCATGCGGTCGGCGGTGCGCACGACGCCGTCGACGACGCGACGGTTGACGCTGACGACGGTGTCGAGGATGCGCTCGTTGGTGTCGACGACGGTCTTGGCGGCGTTGTCGATGTTCTCGGTGATCTGGGTGGGGACGTTCATGATGTGCTCCTGAGTGCTTGATGACCCTGCGCCTGATGCGCTTGGTCCTTGTTCTTGATGCGTACTATACCACGCACTGCATGAAAGTCAACCTGGTTGCGACAAATAGTTCGCATCCGGTCGGCGGGCGCGTCTGCCAGACTTCCCGGATCGCACGCACGACCGCTGACACATCCTCCGGCTCGGAACGCCCGAGCGCGCGCATCGATCAGTGGCTGTGGTCGGTACGTCTGACCAAGACCCGCGCCGACGCCGCCGGTGCCTGCCGAGCCGGACATGTCGCGATCAACGGCAAGCCGGCCAAACCGTCGTCGGCGATCGTCGTCGGCGACTTGGTCGAGGCTCGCCTGGCGCAGCGCCAGCGCATCGTCGAAGTCGCACGCGTCATCGTCAAGCGGGTCGGGGCGTCGTTTGCGGTCGAGTGCTTCGTCGATCACTCGCCACCCCCGCCCGAGCGGCAACCGGAAATCGCGTTCGGAGTGCGCGACCGGGGCGCGGGCCGGCCGACCAAGCGGGACCGGCGCCGTATCGACCGCCTGCGCGGGCGCTGACATCACCCGGTTCTCGGCCCGGAATGGTCGCGCGCCACACGCCGGATCCGGTAGCGTCCGGGCCTCTGGCTGCCACCGAATCGGACGCTTCCGCCGCGGCCCCGGCCGTCCCGAGCGACGTCGACATCGACGGTTCGGCGCGTCCCGGTCGACCGAGCCTGCGGGGCATGTGGGCGCTGTTCCTCGGCCTCGGGTTGTTGATGATCGGCAACGGTCTCAACGGCGCGGTGATCGGCGTGCGATCCGGTACCGAGGGCTTCGGCATCATCGTCACGGGCGTGATCATGGCGGGCTACTTCGCCGGATTCCTGCTCGCCCCGACTCTGGTGGTGCGGATGATCGCCTCGGTCGGGCACATCCGCGTGTTCGCCGGTCTCGCATCGATGGCGTCCACCGCCGTGCTCGTTCACTCGGTCTCGGTGAACCCGCCGACCTGGGCGCTGATGCGGTTCGTCTTCGGCTTCTGCTTCGCCGGGCTCTACATCGTGATCGAATCGTGGCTCAGCGAGCTGTCCGACGCCACCAACCGCGGGCGCACGCTGGCCGTCTACATGATCGTGTCAATGGCCGGCCTGGGCATCGGTCAGTACCTGATCGCGCTCGCCGACCCGAGTACGTTCCGGCTGTTCGTACTCTCGTCGGTGCTGGTGTCGATGGCGCTCGTGCCGGTCACGCTGGCCGGCACCCATGCACCGGTGATCCGGCTGCCGGATCCCGTGTCGATCCGCGAACTCGTGCGCGTCGTGCCGAGCGGCGTGATCGGGTCGTTCAGCAGCGGTGCAGCGGCCGGCACGCTCCTCGGTCTGTCGGCGGTGTACGCAACCGGGGTCGGCTTCTCGGTCCACCGTACGGCACTGTTCCTGCTCGTGCCCACGCTGGGCGGCGTGCTGATGCAGTGGCCGGTCGGCAAGCTGTCCGACCGGCTCCTGCGGCGCACCGTGATCTTCGGTGTCGCGGTGGTCGCGGCGGCGATGTGTGCGCTCGCGATCGTCGTTCCGAGCGACAGCCCGTTCGTGTTCCCGATCATGTTCGCGATCGGTGGCTCGATGTATCCGCTGTACTCGCTGGTCGTGTCGTACACCCTCGACTGGGTCGCCGTGGAACGCACCGTCGGCGCCTCGGGCACGCTCGTGCGGGTCAACGGGACCGGCGCGCTGGCCGGGCCGCTCTTGACCGCACCGCTGATGTCGTGGATCGGACCGACGCTGTTCTACTGGACGATGGGCGCCTACTTCAGCTTGATCGTCGCCTTCATCTCGTATCGGATCCTCTTCCGTGAGGCGCTCCCCAAGGAGCGTGAGACGCCGTACGTGCCGTTCCCGGCTCGTGCGACGAGCGTGGCGTTCAAGCTCGTGACGGCGCCGAAGCGAGTGAGCAAGCACGTCGCGACGCGTCGGCATGTCCAGCGCGCCGGCGATGACCGGTTCGGCGAGTGGAACGTGACGTCGCACCGCGACGACCGGCACCGCGAGATCGACGTCTGACGCGCGGGTCAGACGAGGGTTCGCTCGCGCCAGGTCTCGGTCGCGTCGACCTGGTTGAACGTGTACAGGTGGATGCCGTTGATCCCGAGCGGCTCGAGATCGGCTGCGAGCGGGCGGAGCAGCGTGTCGGGCTCGAAGGCCCGTTGGGTCATCAGCTTGCCGAGCGCCTTCTTGTTCTTCGAGAGGTAGCGCAACGACGTGCCGACGCCGAGCCGCATGCCCATCGTCATCAGCTTGGTCTTGTCGATCACACCGGGGACGCCCAGGTGGACCGGCACCGTCAGCCCGCTCGAGCGTTCGTTCGTCAACCAGTCACGGATCTGGTCGGCCGAGAAGCACATCTGGGTCGACACATGCGCCGTGCGACCCGAGTCGAGGATCATCGCCTGCTTGCGGTGGAGTGCCGTGTGCAGTTGCTCGTTCGTGATCAGTGGGTGGGTGTCGGGGTACGACGGGAAGCCGATGTGGTCGACCTGTCGGTGTTCGGGGCCGTCGGCATCGTCGAGCGCGATGAACGCGTCGAGGAACTCGACGGCGTCGAAGAAGCAACCCGGAGGGTCGGCGTCGCCTCCGACGACGAAGATCTCGCGGATCCCGAGCTCCCGGAGTCGACGGTGGATCTCGACGAGGTGTTCCGGGGTGCGGACCATCCGCGCCGAGATGTGTGGTGTGACGCGGTGGCCGGCGGCGAGCAGCCGTTCGGACTCGTCGAGCGTGGCCTCGATCGACTTCGCCGGTGAGCAGGTCATCGAAATCGACGACCCCGGTCGAAGTTCGGTGATCGCATGCTCGAGGGACTTCATCGGGACCAGTTCGACCTTCGCATCGGCGATCATCTGCCGGAGGCGCGGCATGTCGGTCCGGACGAGCGGTCGACGCAGGCGGCGACGCCCACCGGGCGCCGACGGGAAGGTGGCGGGCTTGATGGCCATCGTTGAGTGTCCCGTCAGCTGAGGCCGACGATGTCGCCGTTCGCGTCGATGTCGATGGATTGCAGAGCGGGGGTCTTGCCGAGGCCGGGCATCGTCCGCATGTCGCCGCAGATCGGATAGACGAACCCGGCGCCCGACCGATGCCCGCACTTCGCGCACCGGCAGTGTCCACCCGGTCGGTGCGCCCTTCAGCTTCGGGTCGTGGCTGAGCGACAGGTGCGACTTGGCGATGCACACGGGCAGGTTGCCGAACCCGTTCGCCTCGTAGTTGTCGAGTTGCGTGCTGGCCTGCGGGCTGAACGAGGCGCCGTCAGCGCCGTACACCCGCTGTGCAACGGTGGTGATCTTGTCGCGCAGCGACATGTCGTCGGGGTAGAGCACCTCGAAGTTGCTCTCCTCCGCGGCGGCGTCGGCGACGGCCTCGGCGAGTTGGATCGCACCTTTTCCGCCGTCGGTGAAGTGCGTCGACACGGCGGCTCGTGCGTCGTACTCGGCGGCGATCTCCTTGATCGCCTCGATGTCGGCGTCGTGATCGCCGGGGAACACGTTGATCGCGACGACCGGTGTGCACCCGTGGATGCGCATGTTCTCGAGCTGCTTGCGCAAGTTGTCGCCGCCCTGGTGGACCTCGTCGGGATTCTCCTTCAGGAGGTCCTCGGGGAGCGGCTTGCCGGCGACGATGTGGTGGTTCCCCGAGTGGGCCTTGAGACCGCGCACAGTGGCGACGAGCACGGCGGCGTCGGGGGCGAGTCCCGAGGCCCGGCACTTGATGTTGAAGAAGCGCTCGGCGCCCATGTCGGCCCCGAAGCCCGCTTCGGTGATGAGGTAGTCGCCCATGTGGATCCCGACGCGGTCGGCCACGATCGACGAGTTGCCGGTGGCGATGTTGCCGAACGGCCCGGTGTGGACGAGCGCCGGTGTGTTCTCCAAGGTCTGCATCAGGTTCGGCTTGATCGCCTCGCGGAGGATGACCGCCATCGCGCCGGCGACCTTCAGGTCCTCGGCGGTCACGGGGGTGCCGGACTTGGTGTAGCCGACCACGATCCGACCGAGCCGTTCGCGCAGGTCCTGGAGCGACGTGCACAGTGCGAGTGTCGCCATCACCTCCGAGGCTGCCGTGATGTCGAAGCCGGTCTCACGCGGGATGCCGTCGAGGCGGCCTCCGAGACCGATCACGCCGTTGCGCAATGCTCGGTCGTTGACGTCAAGCACCCGCCGCCACGTGATGTTGTGGAGATCGAGCTCGGTTTCGTTGCCGTGATACAGATGCGCATCGAGCGCAGCCGAGCACATGTTGTGTGCCGCGGTGACCGCGTGCATGTCACCGGTGAGATGCAGGTTGAGCAGTTCCATCGGGACGATCTGGCTGTAGCCACCGCCGGCAGCGCCGCCCTTGATCCCGAAGGTCGGCCCCATCGAGGGTTGACGGACAGCGATCACGCCGAGTTTGCCGATGTGGCTGAACCCCATGCCGAGCCCGACCGTGGTGGTGGTCTTGCCCTCCCCGAGTGGTGTCGGCGTGATCGCCGACACCACCACGTACTTCGCGCGGGGGCGATCCTGCATCTTCTCGATTGCTTCGAGCTGGATCTTTGCCGCACCGGAACCGTACGGTTCCAGGTGTTCGAGCGGGATGCCGCCGGACGCAGCGACCTCGGTGAGTGGTCGGAGCGTTGCCTGCGACGCGATCTCCAGGTCGGATGGGAACCCCATGTTCGTTCTCCCTTGTGGTCGAGCCGACGCAGATCATCCCCGACCGGCTGCTGCGTTCCACGATGCGGAACGGTTCCATCATACAGAACGCGACACCGTGTGTCGAACGGCACGCCGCTCCGCACGAGTCGGGCCGATGTGGTTCACTGGCGGACGACGCCGCCCTGATCGCGGTGCGATGCCGGTGGAGGACACATCATGCGCAGATTCGTGGTTGCCGTCGGGATCGCCGTCGCGGTGCTCCCGTCCTGCGGTGGGAGTGATGCCGATGAGAGTGGGCGGAGCACCGAGGCGTTCTGCGCAGCGCTGCTCGATCTCGATGCGGTGGGAATCGACGACGACCAGGCGTTCCTCGATGGCATGGCGGCACTCGACGACGCGGCGCCGGACGCGATCTCGGGTTCAACGGGCGAGATTCGGACGCGCTTCGAGTCGATCGTCGAACTGGGCACGCTCGACGCCGGTGAGCAGGACGAGTCGATCGACCGGCTGACGGCGTCGGAGGACGCGTTCAACGAGGCGGTCGTCGCGCTGGAGGCCTTCGCCTCGGACAACTGCCCTGATGCGAGCGACGCCCTGTTCGGCGCCGAGTCGTAGCCGAACCGTCAGTCGTCGTTGCGTTCGTCGTCCGTGTCGGCGGCGACCGCTGCGACCGCCGCCAACGTCTCGTCGAGCTCGCGGAGGTCCTCGAGTTCCTCTTCGTCGATGTCGTCCACGGCGCCGGGCGCGAGGTACCCGGCGACGAAGCCGGCTGCGGTCGGCAGGACGACGAGGGGCCACCAGGCGACCGACGGCAGCGGGAACACGCGGAGTACCGAGAACGCGACGGTCAACAGCAACCCGATTCCGAGGCCCGAGGCGGCGAAGCGCAATGCGCGTCGGAAGCGGTTCGGCGGAAGCGTGCGTCGAGCCAGCCCCGTCAGGTTCACGAACAGGGACATCGCGGTGACGACCAGCAGGAGGAGCGCGAACAGCGCCATCGTCGAGGTCACGCTCCCGCGCACGTCGACGGCGAAGTCATCGGTGCCCAGCAGCTCTCGGTCGGTTCCGGGCGCGTACAGCGCGAGCTTTGCTCGGAGGTACCCGTGGGCCTGGGAGTCGATGTCGAAGAAGTCGAGGGGCACGGTGACCGATCGCTGCTCGCCGGGCTCGAGTTCGACCGCCACGCGGGTCGTGTAGGTCAGAAACGTGAGGCCGACCATCTCGCCTTCGAGCCGGAGGTAGCGCACGGCCTGTGGCTCGTCGCTGGTGTTGGTCATCACCATGACCAGCTCGGACTCCTCGGTCGAGAGCGGGAGGGGGCTCGACGCGTCGGCGTCGTCGAGGGCGACCCCGTCGATCGATGCGTCGATCTCGATCACCGCGCTGTCGTCGGCGCCGCACGCGCCGAGGAGGAAGCTCGCGCCGAGTACCGCTGCGACGAGGTGGCGGGTGCGTTTCCTGGGCGTGCTGGAGTTCATGGTCGTCTCCGGGGTCGTGAAGTGATCGGTACCGTACTGCGGGAGGTCACGGCTGAACGGTTGACGTGTGGCGCCGAGTGGTCTTCTACGCTGGGGCTGTGCATCCCGTCGTCGAGATCCAGCAACCGAATCAGACGACGCTGTTCGTGTCGATACGTGGACCGCTCGTGCTCGGGCGCGAATGCGACGGGCTGCTGCTGGCCGATCCGCAGGTGTCGCGGCGTCACCTGGTGCTCGATGTCGCCGACGGTCGCGTCGTGGTCACCGATCTCGGCAGTACGAACGGCTCGTCGCTCGACGGCCGACGACTCACGTCGCCGGCGACGCTGGATCCCGGGGCGGTGGTGCGCTGCGGCGAGACCACGATTCGACTCGACGTTCCCGTGGATCTGACCGGGCGGGTGCCCGAGGGAACGCGCGACACCATCGTCGCCGGGGGTCACGATCCGGCGCGCACGTTGGTGCCCCCGACCGCGGCGCCAACCGCACCGACGTCGCCGCCGGACTTCGCCGCGCAGCGGCCGGTGTCCTCCGACGGCATCGGACGCCGTACCTCCATCGACATCGTGGCTGCCAAGGCGCAGAACGACGGCGTCGACGTGCGCTCGCTGCCCGTCGACCAGGGCACGGTGACGATCGTGTTCAGCGACATCGAGTCGTCGACCGAACGCAACGTCGAGCTGGGTGACCAGGCGTGGTTCGACGTGTTGGGCATCCACAACCGCATCGTGTCCGAGCGTGTCGCCGAATTCGGCGGCACGATCATCAAGAACCAGGGAGACGGATTCATGCTGTCGTTCCCCGGCGCACGCAAGGCGCTCGACTGCATGATGGCGGTGCAACGCGACCTGACCGCGCACTCGAATGCACAGCCGGAACGTGCGGTGCGGATCCGTATCGGCATGCACACCGGCGAGGTGCTCGCCGATGCCGACGGCGACCTGTTCGGTCAGCACGTCGTCGTGGCGGCCCGGGTTGCCAACCTCGCCGACGGCGGCGAGATCCTCGTGTCGTCGCTGACCAAGGAGATCGTCGCGTCCCGGGGTGACATCCAGTTCGACCCGCCGCGCCAGGTCCACCTCAAGGGGATCGGCGATGCGATCGTGTACCCGATGGACTGGGCCCGCGCCTGACCCGTGCCGTGTCGGCACGAGGTCGACGTCGCGCCGCCGCGGGTACTCATCGCCCTGAACTCGCCAATGCCTCTGATCGCGGTGTGGCGCAGCTCCTGGCGAGCGGCGCGTCGACGATTGCGGTTCGCGCGGGTGGCGAGGCCGAGTGCGAGGGCGCCGCACGCGCACAGGGCGGCCGGACCCACGATCGCGATGGGCCCGCGTGCCGTGCCGAAGATGATCGTGCACGGCGACGGCGGCCGCGGCCCCGAAGATCGCACCACCGACGACGAGCCCGACGAAGGTCGTCGACTCGCGCCGCGGCCGCGCCGGAACGCTCGGAGGTACGACTCGATCGATGCGGCACCGAACAACACGAGGATCACCGAGATGATGCCGGCCGCGGTCAGGTACCACGGGTTGGTGCCGGTGACGTCGAACGTCGCGACCGGCGTGGGTGATCCAGTCGTCGGGTCTTCGAGCACGAGGGTCGCCTCGACGGCGCCACTCGTGATCCGCCCGATGAACCCGGGGTCGAGTCGACGCGCAGCAGCCCGGGAGGTCCGAGCGTCACCAACTCGCTCGGAGCGTCGCCGATCGGGAGCCCGAACTGCTCGAACTCGATGCCCGTGACCGTGCGTCCGTCCAAGCCCTCGACCTGGATCGGTTCGTTCAGGTCGATTTCGATCGGCTCGTCGGCTGCCGTGACGGCGACCCCGTTGACGGTGATGCCGGCGGCGTCGATCGGTGAGGGCGGGTTCAGCGTGTCGGTCGTCCCCCCGCCGATCACCGCCCAGGCCAGCCCGGCGACGAACAGCGCCGCGGCGATCGCGTACTGGGCGACCGGCCGCGGTGGCGACTTCAGGATCTCGGAGATGTCGATCAGCTGATCGATCTCGTCGGCCTTGGCCCGGCCGACGTCGCGGTCGCTCGCCTTCGGCTTCACCGTGACGTCGTCGATGGACGGCGCCGTGGGCTCGCGCGGAGTGGCCGGCGGGTGTCGGTCGGGTGGCTCGGTGGCCGGTCTCGGTCGAGGGTCTCGGTCGGGGCGTCGTCGTCGGCCGTCGACGGGGCCGACGCGCCGACCACCGTGTCCGACGTGATGCGGTCGGTCGGTGCCGGCACGTCGCCGGGCAGCACGGTGGCGCGGGCGCCACCGGCGGCTGCGGCCGACGGCGCCGGCGATGCGTGCCGCCGTGCTCGATCGCCTCCGATCCCGCGACCGTGATGCCCGGCGGCATCGAGCCACGACGGTCCCCAGGTCGTCGCCGGCAGCGCGGGCGAGGTCGACGCCGAATTGTTCGGCCGACGCGGTCCGCGTCGTCGGCGACCGGTCGAGGCGCACGCATCGTCGCCGCCGCGATCGCATCGGGCACGTGCGGCGCGACCGTGCGGAGTGGGGTCGGATCGTGCAGGATGCGCTGGGTGAGCATCGCGGTGAGCGAGTCGGTCTGCTCGAACGGCAAGCCGGCCCGACAGCATCTCGTAGAGCATCGTGGCCGCTGCGTACACGTCGACGGCGGGGCCGATGTCGCCACCCTCGGCCTGCTCGGGCGCCATGTAGGCCGGCGTGCCGAGCACCGACCCGGCGGCAGTCGCCCGGGTGCTCGCGCCGTTGACCACCCGGGCGATGCCGAAGTCGGTGACCTTCATCGACCCGGCCCCGTCGAACATGAGGTTCTCGGGCTTGATGTCGCGGTGCAGGACGCCCTGCTCGTGGGCGTGTTGCATCGCCGAGCAGGTGGCGAGCGTGATCGCCGTCGCCCGCGGCATCGTCATGCCGTCGGAGACGAACTGGTCCCACACCGTGCCGCCCGGCAGTTGCTCCATCACCAGCACACATCGATCGTCACGTTCGACGAAGTCGTAGACGGGGACGACGTGCGGATGGTCGAGCGACGCCATCACCTTCGCCTCGACGACGAACCGCGAGCGCGTCGCCGGATCGGCCGCGAGCGCGCCCTGGAGTTCCTTCACGGCGACGCGGCGACCGAGCGCTTCGTGGTGAGCGAGGAACACCACACCCATGGCCCCTCGGCCGAGTTCGCGTTCGAACGTGTAGCCAGGCAGCAGGCTGGAGAGATCGGGCCCGGACGATGTCACGACTCCAACGTAATGACGTGGCGTGATCCTGCCGTCAACGCGGGTGGCGCGGCCGCCTGAAATCGGTATCTCCCCTGCTCAGGAGTACCGAATCGTCAGGTTGACGCTCCGCTCACGGTGCATCTCTACGCTGGTGCCCATGGCAACGAAGCGTGCGGGGGTCCGCACACGACGCGTGGTGGCTCGTGTCCTCGCGTGTGCAGCGGTGGTCCCGATCGGCCTCGGTCCGTCGATGATCGCGTTCGCTCAGGTCGGCACCGAGACCGACGCCACCACGAGCAGCACGACGACGACCAGCAGCAGCACGAGCGCGCCGCCGATCACGCAGGCTCCCACGACGACCGCTCCCACGACGACCGCTCCCGCAACGACCGCTCCCGCAACGACCGCTCCCACGACGGGCGACTCTCCGTCCACCGGTACGACGGCCGCTCCCACGACGACCGCTCCCACGACGGGCGACGATCCGTCGACCGGTACGACGGCCGCGCCGTTGCCGACCAGCGTCACGACGGAGCCGGGGGCGACAGCGTCGACCACGACGACCGACCCGGCAGCGGTGACGGACCCCACTGCCGAGACCACCACGTCGCTCGATCCGGGCTCGACGACCGCGGTCCCCGATTCGACGACCACCTCGCCGGCCCCGCCCGCCCCGGTGGTGCTCGCCGCAAACCCGACCGAAACGATCTGGACACTCGGGCTCCGCTACATCGGTGGGACCACCTACACCGGGCCGTTCCAGCTCTATCTGCGGTCACGGTTCGGGGGGTCCACGGTCGGATTGCGCGACGGCGAAGTGTCCGGCCCGCTGTCTCGCGGCGTGGGCGTCGACTACTACGTCCGCGTCGAGATGGGCTCGAGCTACGACCCGGCGTTCCCGTTCAGTTGGGAGTGCACCGGCAGCGACTCGGGAGTGCAGACGGCGACCACCGAGCAGTTCACCCCGGCGGTCAGCGACCTCGACGCCACGATGGACTGCGTCTTCATCATCGACAACACCAACCCGCCAACGATCGACGTGGTGACCATTGTCGAGGGCGACGCCGCTGGTGACGTCAGCTTCGACTACGCCGTCGCCTACAACTTCTTCGGAGACTGGCCGATCGACTCCTACACGGGGACCGACGGGACGACCCGTTCGTTCGACGGCATGGCCGAGATTCCGCACCGAGATCACGGCGACCGCCGGCCGGGTCGACCCCGGCCACCGTCCAGACCGAGATCGTGTGTCGGGATGCGGGCGGCGGATTCATCGCCTCGTCGTCCACGACCGGTGAGCTTCAGCCCATCGAGAGGTGCTGCCATCACGTGTACGGCGACGCACACGGTCCCGGCGACGCTCACGATCGTCGAAGACGTGGTGCCCGACGATCCGGCCGCGCCCGCGGCGGCGTACTCCAGGAGCTTCGGCAGTGTGTCGGGGCCCAGCACCTGGACACTGGTCGACGGCGCGTCGGAGACCTTCGTCTTTCCGTCGTCGTTGTTCGGGTCCGCCCGCTTCACCCGATTCGAGGTTCCGGGGTGGGATCTCACCGCGGTCGAGTGCCTCGAGGACCTCGGCGGCGGTGCCACCGCCGCCTACACCGACTTCACGACGAGCTTCGGCACGACGCAGGGTTCGGCGAGCTTCCCGCTGCCACCGCCGGGCACCGATCTGATCTGCCGGTTCATCGCCGAGCCCGCCGGCCCGCCATCTCTCGACCTCGACGTGAACGTGAACGTTGTCGACCTGTCGGCGTACGGCGACGTGGACGTCGAGGTCCGCACTGCTGCCGGCACCTTGATCGACACCCTCACCATCGCACCGGGTGCCGGAACGCAGAACCTGCTGCTCGACTCCGGCGACACGGCGTTCTCGCTCACGCTGCTCGACGACCAGGGGTTGTCGGTCGAGTGGGTTTGTGGGGCCGACACGTCGACCGCCGACACGATCGGATTCTCCACGATCCTCGGTGAGACGACGGGTTGTCGGTTGAACCTGTCGGAGCCGTTCCCGGCTGGGACCGGGTCCATCCTGCTGACCAAGGACGAAGACCCCGACAGCGGTGACTACTACGAGGTCACGGTGAGACTCGGCGACTTCGTGCTCGGGACCACGCTGATCTTCGAAGGTGGTCCCGGACTCCTGATCTCCGATGTTGCCGACGGGGTCTACACCGTCACCGAGATCGGACGCTTCACCGACTTCGAACTCTCCGCGGTCGACTGCATCGACGCCACGCCGTCATCGGTGACGAGGACGGTGATCCCACCGCCCAGTCAGGACACGTCGGTCATCCGTCGTGGTGAGTTCACGCTCGACACACGGGACCCGGGCGCGGCAGACGTGGCCTGTGTGCTCACCAACACGCCGAGCACGGACCCCGCCATCATCCGGGTCGAGACGGTGGCGACGGGTGCGGCCGCGACCTTCGACTATGCATTCGATCCGGCCGGATCGGTGACGACGGGGAGCCCGACGTTCGCCCAGGCCGACGGAGCGATCGCCGCGCGCGGCGTCAGCTCCGGTGAGTTCTTCACGATCAGCCAGGCCCCCGACCCGGCCTACGCCACCACCGTCGACTGCTTCTACACCGATGGTGGCATCGCCAACCCGGAGCCGGGCCTCGAGGGGTACGTGTTCGCCGAACCGGGGGCGGACTACACGTGCCGCTTCGTCAACACCGCGATCGCGGTGCCGACCGCAACGCTCGAACTGGTCACCGAGGTCGAGCCCGACACCGGCATCACCTTCTCGTACGACCTCACCCCGGCCACCGAGGTCGTGGCGCCGTCGCCGACCACCGTCGACCAGACGGACGGGGACACCGCGACCCTCACCACGACCGCGGGATCCGCGATCACGATCACCCACGCCGCGCCGTTCGGCTACGAGACGACGACCGCCTGCGTCGATGGTCCCACCACCATCTCGACGGGGACGTCGACGATCACCTACACCCCGGCCGACGGGTCGACGGTGCGCTGCACCTTCACCCACCGTCGGCTGCCGTCGCTCACGATCATCGAATCGGTCATTCCGGATGGTCTCGGTCTCCCGGCGGCAACGTTCACTGCCGGTCCGGCCGGCGCCGTTGTGTTCGGCCCGACGGTCTTCGCGCTTGCCGACGACCAGCAGGAGACGTTGCTCCTCCAACCGGGGACCAACTCGAGTGTGAGCCGGGACGGTCCGGCGGGACTCAGCGCAACCGGTCCGGTGAGTTGTGTGCTCACCTTGCCGGCCGGCGGCGTCGTCGGGTACGTGCCCATGATCAGCGCCGAGGATTTCGTCATGGTGACGCCGGACTACGGCGATGCGATCACGTGCTCGTTCCCGTCGACGCAGAGCCCCGCGCCCGAGCTTCGTGTCCGCAACATCGCCGACGTGCTCGATCCGACGGCGTTCGACGACTTCGAGGTGCTGGTCACCGGTCCGACCGGCGAGGTCGCCCGGCTGGCGGTGCCGCTGAACGATGTCGCCCTGCCGCTCGATCTCGAGGCCGCCACCGGCTACACGCTGACCGTCGTCGACGACCAGGGCCTGGCGATCGACTGGATCGGCTGCGGCGGCACTACCGGCGGACCCGGCAGCTCGATCAGCTTCACGACGACGACACCCGGCACCCTGTACGCCTGTGCGTTCAGGTCGACCGAGACGCTGCCGAGCGGCACCGGCTCGCTCACCATCGGTATCGACCACGATCCCGACGTCCCGACGGCGATCACCGAGCTCTACGTGGGCGTCGGGCCGTTCGAGGTCACGATGAGTGCGTCGTCGATCACCGGCGACGGGAGCATCACGGCCGGCGCGCTCCCCGACGCCACCTACGACGGCACCGCTCGGTACCGGTACGACGAGATCGTCACCGGGATCGTCGGTGATGCGAGCTGCAGACTCGGCGGCACGACGGTCGAGTACTCGGCCGGCGGTCTCGACCGCATCACGTCGTTCAGCGCCGACATCGTCGGGGGCTCTGCCACGTCGTGCACACTCCAGTTGGGACCGATCGTCCACGAGGTGACCGTCGACAGCGAGATCGACCTCGGTGGCCTCGACGTCCCACCCGACCTGCCCGGGTTCTTCGTCGACTTCGACGGCGACCTCGCGTACTTCGACGAGCCGGCGATCGTCGGCGCAGCCGGTGGGCCCGGCGGTCATGGCCTCAACCTGCGCGCCTTCGTCCCCGGCTCGTCGGCGTTCACCGACTCGCGCTTCGTCGACCCGAACGGATCGGTGTCGATCCTCGTCGACGACGGCGGCTCGCTCGACATCGCCGCCGGCGCCGGATCGGGTCGATTCGCGAACACGATCACGTGTCCCGGTGGGACGACGGCTCCCGACGGATCGGTGTCGCTGAGCGGCATCGCCGGTCCGGTCACGTGTTCGATGACCAGCGCTGCGGGGAGGTTGCGCGTGATCAATCGGGTCACCGGTCCGACCACCGCCACCGACTGGCCGTTCACCATCACCGACGTGCTGGCAGGCCCGACGTCCGCTCCGATCGCAGCCGGCGGTGCGGTCACGGTGGCGGTTGCGGCGGGGGTCGACGTCACGATCACCCAGACCGACGCCCGGGGCGCCACGACCGTGACGAGCAGTTGCCGGTCCGGGCTGATCAGCCCGTTCGTGGCGGGCGCCGATCGGTTCACGCCGGCGAACCGCGTGGCGGCGATGCTCTTCTCGACCCGAGTCGTGAACGTCGCGGGCGGGGATGCCCAGACGTGCACGTTCGTCAACGGCTACCCGACGATCATCCCGCCGACCACGACCACGACCACGACCACGACCCGCGTTCCGCCGACCACGGCCACGACCGTTCCGCCGACCACGACTGCGACCACGACCGTCCCGACCACCAGGGTGCCCGCAGCTGTTCCGCCCCGGCCAACGCTTCCGTTCATCCCGACCGCCACCCCGACGACGGTCCCCGGCGTTCTCGACCGCACCTCCGGTGACCACGCCGCCGCCGACCACGGTCCCCGGCGTTCCGACCGCCACCCCGACGACCGCCGACGACGCCGACGACGCCGCCGAGCGACGAGCCGCCGAGCGACGAGCCGCCGGCGATCATCACCGAGGTCGACACGCCCGACGAGATCTTCGTCGACATCGGCGACCCGATCCCGGTCGATGTCGACTGCGCCGGAGAGCTCGTCATCACCGTCAACGGGGTGCCGCAGGAGCGAGTGGATCAGATCGAGCCGGCATCGCTCGGTCTGGGCGACCACGTCATCAGCGTGGTGTGTGACGGCGAGCAGATCACCTCGGTGCGCGCCGTCGTCTTCGAGCAGGAGGAGTCCTCCCCGGCCAGCCGCAACATGACCGTGATCGTGATGTTCGTGGTGATGGCCTCGGCGGCGTTCCTCTTCGCCCCCTCCGCCGCCGGCCGCAAGCGGCTCCCGGCGTGAGGCCTGTGACCTCAGCTCGCTGAGAGCGGTGCTCCGAGCCGCCCCATCACCGCGTTGCGGACCTGGGCATCGAACGAATTGACGTGGGCCTCGATCAGTTCCGCGACCCGATCGGCGTCGCCGGCGACGAGCGCGTGGTGGATCGCGGCGTGCTCGTCGACAGCTTCGCCCATGTCGGCGACGTCGGCGAGATACATGTGCCAGAGTCGGTCCGACTGCGCGTAGAGCGCGTCGAGGGTTGCGGTGAGGAAGCGGTTGCCCGCGGCGCGCCAGATGATTTCGTGGCAGCGCCGGTCGAGCTCGATCAATTCGTCAGGCTGCTTGCCGGGCTCGGCTGTTTCCGCGAGGACGGCGGCCATCTCCTCCCAGTCGCCGGAGGTGCCGCGCTTGGTCGCAAGGCGCGCCGCGTAGGGCTCCAGGATGGCTCGGGTCTCGTACAGCATCGACAGTTCGTCGACGTCGATCGCGCTGACGAACATGCCGCGCCGTGGGATCACGGTGACGAAGTGGTCGCGGGCCAGTCGCTGCAATGCCTCCCGGATGGGCGTCCGACTCATGTCGAGCCAGGTCTGCAGTTCCGCTTCGCGGACGACGTCGCCGGGTGCGAGGTCGAGCCGGATGATCATTCGGCGGATTTCGTCGTACGCGCGCTCGGCGAGCGAGAGCGGTTGCCCTGCGGTCTGCGGTTCCGCGGTTGACACGCCTGTCATACTCTGTTGATATATCACCACTGTCAAGTGGTGCGCTCGGTGTCTGACACCACGCGCAACACGTCCGCCACGAATCGCAAAGTGAGCAGCCGATGAGCGAGCAAGAAGTCCCGTCCCACGCCAAGGTCGTCGTGATCGGCGCCGGCATCGTCGGCAACTGCCTGGTGGGTCATCTGGCCCGCCTCGGGTGGACCGACATGGTGTTGCTCGACAAGGGTCCGCTCCCGAACCCCGGCGGCTCGACGGGCCACGCGTCGAACTTCATCTTCCCGGTCGACCACAACAAGGAGATGGCGCTGCTCGGGGTGCAGAGCGCCAATCAATACCGCGACGTCGAGCGCAGCGTCGATTCCGGCGGTATCGAGGTGGCCCGCACCCAGGAGCGGATGGACGAGTTCCAGCGCCGCATGACCTCGGCCAAGGCCTGGGGCGTCGAGGCCGAGCTGCTCACGCCGGAGGGCGTGAAGGCGCTCGTGCCGTTCATCAACGACGACGTCATCCTCGGCGGCTTCCACTGCCCGACGGTCAGTGTGGTCGACTCGCTCGACACCGGCACGCTGTTCCGCAACGAGGCGATCGAGAAGACCGGCCTCAAGGTGTTCGCGAACACCGAGGTGCTCGATGTCGAGACCGAAGACGAGCCGGCGACCGGCCTCCAGAAGGTCACGGCGGTCGTGACCGACAAAGGACGCATCGAAGCCGAGTACGTCGTGATCGCCTGTGGCGTGTGGTCGAACCGCATCGCCAACATGGCCGGCGCCACCATTCCGCTCGTGCCTGCCGTGCACCAGATGGCCGATGTCGGCCCGATCGACGTGCTCGCGGAGACACAGAGCGAGATCAGCTACCCGATCGTGCGCGACATGGACACGTTCTGTTACGAGCGCCAATCGTCGGGCTCGATGGAGGTGGGCTCCTACGCCCACCGCCCGATCCTGCACCACCCCGACGAGATCCCGTCGAACGAGGAGGCCGCGCTCAGCCCGACCGAGATGCCGTTCACTGCCGACGACTTCGACCAGCAGATGGAAGAAGCCATCGAGTTGATGGACATGCTCGGCGACGCCGAGATCAAGTACGCGATCAACGGTCTGCTGTCGCTCACCCCCGACGCGATGCCGTGTCTCGGTGAGACCACCGAGGTCCGCAACCTCTGGTCCGCCGCTGCGGTGTGGGTGAAGGAGGGCCCGGGCATGGCCCAGGTCGTCGCCGAGTGGATGACCTACGGCTACCCGCGCGTGATCGACGCACACGGCGCGGACATCGCTCGTTTCTACAGTCACGAGCGCAACGACGAGCACATCTGGAGTCGTGCCGAGGAGCACTTCAACAAGACGTACGGCATCGTGCATCCCGCCGAGCAGTGGGAGCACCGTCGCAACCTGCAGGTGTCGCCGCTGTTCAGCCGTCAAGAGGCGCTCGATGCCTTCTTCTTCCAGGCCCGCACGTGGGAGCGCCCACAGTGGTACGGCAGCAACGCCGACCTCGTCGAGCGCTATGGCATTGCCGAGCGCGAGGTCGAATGGGACAACCGCTGGTGGAGCCCGATCACGGTCGGCGAGCACCTCAACATGCGTGAGAACTGTGGCCTTGTCGACCTGTCGGCGTTCCAGGAGTTCGAGATCTCCGGGCGTGGTGCCGTCGAGTTCGCCGACTACCTGTGCGTCAACAAGATCGGCCCGGTCGGACGTGCGACGTACACGCCGTGGCTCACTCCCGACGGTGGCTTCCACTCCGACCTCACGATGCATCGCGTCGCCGAGGACGTCGTCACGGTCGTGACCGGCGTGTTCGACGGTGGGCGCGACCTGGCGTGGATGAAGAAGTACATGCCGAAGGACGGCTCGGTCACGGTGACCGACCGAACGCTCGAGGTGTCGACGCTCGGCCTGTGGGGCCCGAACGCTCCTGCGGTGCTCTCACAGCTGACCGACGCCGACCTCTCGCACGACGGCTCGCCGTACGGCTCGCTGGTGGAGGTGACCTTGAACTGTGGTGGTACTGCGATCGCAGCCACCCTGTTCCGCATCTCCTACGTCGGCGATTCGGGTTGGGAGATCTACGTCGACTGGGATGACGCACCGAAGCTGTGGGACGCACTCATGGAGGCCGGCGCCGACCTCGGCATCCGTGCGACCGGTGGCGGCGTGTACGGCACGTCCGGTCGCATCGAGAAGGGGTATCGGCTCCAGGGCGCCGAGCTCGAGAGCGAGTACAACCCGCTGGAGGCCGGCCTCGCCCGTCCGAAGGTGAAGTCGGCCGACTTCATCGGCAAGGAGGCGTACCTCGCCGCTCGTGACGCCGGTGATCCCGAGGTGCTGATGGTGACGATGACGGTCGACGACCAGACCGACTCGCAGGGTCGTGTCCGCTGGATGCAGGGCGGCAACGAGCCGTTGTGCGACCTCGACGGCAACACGATCTTCGACTCGCACGGCCGGGTGTCCCGCGTGACCACGGCCGGCTATGGCCCGTCGGTCGGCAAGGTCATCCTGATGGGGTACCTCCCACGGGAGATGGCGACCGCCGGCACCAAGCTGCAGGTGATGTACATGAACGAGTTCTTCCCCGTCACCGTCGTCGGCACGGACGGCCCCTTCGATCCCGACGACACGCGGCTGAAGGGCTGACCCGATGCGCGTTCTCGTCTGCGTGAAGCGGGTGCCAGCGCCCGGCGCGAAGATCAACATCACCGACGATGGTCAGTCGGTCGACGCGACCAACCTCGGCCACACGATGTCGCCGCACGAGGAGTGCGCCCTCGAGTTGGCCGTCCAGTTGGTCGAGGGGCACGGCGGCGAGTCGCACGTGCTGACGCTCGGTACGGCCGAGGCCGACGAGCAGTGTCGGTGGGCAGCGTCGATCGGCATCACCAAGGCGACGCTCGTCGACGTTGGAGTGATGGACTGGGATCCGCAGCGAACGGCTCGGGCGCTGATCGACTCGATCCGTTCGATCGAGGAGGCCGACGGGACGTTCGACGTCATCGTCTTCGGCAACGAATCGGCCGACACCGGCGGGTTCCAGGTCGGCATCCGCGTTGCTCGTGCGCTCGGACGTCCGATGGTCAATGCGATCAAGGGTGTGGAGATCTCGGACGACGGACGCGACCTTGGAGGCTCGACGTGAGACCGACAACGGCTTCGAGGTCTATCAGCTCCCGATGCCGTGTGCGATCGGCGTGAAGGAGGGCATCACCTGGCCCCGCTATCCGACGATGCGCGGGCGGCTGGCCTCGAAGAAGCTCGCCGTCGATTCCGTGTCGTCCGACGCGGCACCCGGTGGGCAGACGAAGATCCGCCTCAACCGGCCAGAGGAGAAGGTGTCCGAGACGATCATCCTCGGTCACGGCCCCGAGGCGGCGCCGAAGGTCGTCGAACTCCTGAAGGAACTGGGGTTGATGTCGTGACCGCCCACCTGCGTTCTCGTGATCTTCTGCGGCGCTCCGTGCGCGAACTGTTCACGAGAACGATCGATGGGGGGATGCGATGAGCGTGCTCGTGGTGATCGAACACGACCGCGGCCAGATGGCCGACGCGTCGTTGGAGGCCCTCGCCTTCGCCGGCGGCATCGCGTCGCAGATCGGCGTCTCGGTCGAGGCGCTGTTGATCGGTGCCGACGCCGCATCGCTCGCCGACGAGTGTGCGGCACACGGAGCGTCGACGGTGCATCATGTCGCTGACGCGTCGCTGACCGACTACGGCCCCGACGCATACGGGTCGGCCGTGGCTGCCGCAGCGGGTGCCTTGTCGCCGTCGGCGATCGTGGCGTCCGGGTCCGACCGTGGCAACGAGTTGCTCGCGTACGCCGCTGCCGAACTCGATCTGGCGTTCGTGGCGAACTGCCTCGAGGTCACGACGGCCGACGACTGGGAGATGACCCGTGTGCAGTGGGGCGGATCGTTGAACGAGGAGGCGCGACTGACCTCGTCGATGCCGATCCTGTCGGTGGCGCCGCACGCGGTCGAGGTCGGCGAGCCGGTTGCGGGGGCAACGGCCACGGTGCAGCCGCTCGACGTTGCGTTCCCGAGTTCGGTCACGGCGACCATGGTCCAGGACCGGATCGTGCTCTCCGAAGGAGTCACGTTGGCAACCGCGCCGGTCGTCGTCGGCGGCGGCCGCGGTGTCGGTTCGGCCGAAGGTTTCGCCGTGCTCGAAGCACTTGCTGCGAAGCTCGGCGGCGTCGTCGGGTGCAGCCGCGCGGTCACCAACAACGGGTGGCGTCCACACTCCGATCAGGTGGGCCAGACCGGCACCCGCATCGCACCACAGCTCTACATCGCGTGCGGGATCAGCGGCGCGATCCAGCACTGGGTCGGCGCGAAGGCAGCGAAGAAGATCCTCGCCATCAACACCGACCCCGCCGCGAACATGGTCGTCAAGGCCGACTACGCCGTCATCGGCGACCTCTTCGAGGTGCTCCCGGCGATCACCGACAGCTGAGCCGGAACGCACCTCGTCGCTGCTGTCGCTCCGTCAGCACCTGGAGTTGTCATCCTCAGACCGGCGCGTACGAGGGACCCGTCGGTGCGCTGATCGGGGCCTGCGGCATGCGTTGTACCGTCCGGACATGGACCGCGACCAGGTCGACCTGCTCTCCACGTCGTATGAGCGTGTCCGGAGCCGGGTCGGGGTCAAGTGGTCGAGGCACGGCGGAAACGTGCTCGCAGGGTGGGTTGCCGACATGGACTTCGACCCGCCACGGCCGTTGCTCGATGCGATCCGCGGACACATCGATCGTGGCGACCTTGGTTACGGCCCATCTTCCCGAGACCTCGCACCCGTGTACGTCGAGTGGCAGGCGCGTCAGCACGGGTGGACGCCTGACGTCGGCAAGGTGCGGGCCTTCACCAGCGCCCTTCATGCGCTCGAAGTTGCGCTGTGGCACCTGACCGAACCAGGTGACGGCGTGGTTGTGTGCACGCCGATCTACTACCCGTTCCTCGATGCGATCGCCGACAGCGGGCGCCGCCGCGTCGAGGTGCCGCTCGATCCGAGCGGCTGGCGGCTCGACCCCGAACGTCTCGAAGCTGCGATCGACGACACGACCAGAGTCATCCTGTTCTGTCACCCTCACAATCCAACCGGCCGCGTCTTCGACGAGCGGGAGATCAGGGCTGTCGCAGATGTCGCCGAGCGACACGACCTCGTGGTGATCACCGACGAGATCTGGGGCGAACTGACCCACGGCGTGGCGCATCGTCCGCTTGCGATCTGCGATGATCGTTTCGCCAATCGCCTCGTCACGCTCGGCTCGGCAAGCAAGACCTTCAACACCGCCGGTCTGCGAACCGCTGTCGCACACGTCGATCACCCACCCCTGGAACGAGCGCTCGATTCGATGCCCTCGCACATGCAGGGCTCGCCCAGCACGCTCGGGATCGCGGCGACGATCGTGTCGTGGACCCAGTGCGACGACTGGCTCGCTGCCGTGCAGCGCACGATCACCGCACGCCGTGACCAACTCGCCGCTCGGCTCGCCGCCGACCTCCCGCAGGTCGGATTCGATCCGCCGCAGGCCACCTACCTCGGCTGGCTCGACTTCTCCAACGTCGGTTTCGGCGACGAGCCTGCGAAGGACCTGCTCGCACACGCCGGTGTCGCACTCTCGAACGGACTGCAGTTCGGCAGCGGCGGCGCGGGCTGTGCACGTCTCAACTTCTCGACGTCAGCAGAGATCCTCGATGACATGCTCGACCGGATCGCCGAAGCGGTCCACGAACGGGGCCACAGCGCCTGAGCGCCAGCCGCTGACGTCGCCGACCATCCGCGGGATTCGTTCCGCGGGCGCCGAGCGGCCACGATGGCCGGATGGACTTCGACCTCGAACAGACCGACGCGTTGCTCTCGACCACGCGGGCGGTGCGCAAGCGTCTCGATCTCGACCGCGAGGTGCCCGACGACGTCGTGCTGGAATGCCTGCAGCTCGCCGTGCAGGCCCCGACGGGGTCGAACCAGCAGGGCTGGCGGTGGATGGTGATCCGCGACGCCGAGAAGAAGCAGGCGCTGGCCGACCTCTACAACGAGGCGGGCGGTGAGTACCTGGCGTCTGCAGCAGCGCAGGCCGATCACGAAAGCCAGCAGGGTCGCGTGATCGATTCGGCGAATTATCTCGCGGAGTACCTCGGCAAGGTGCCGGTGCTCGTGATCCCGCTCATCATCGGGCGCCTTCCCGACAACTCGGCGAATGCCGCGGCGGGGCTGATGGGTTCGATCATCCCGGCGATGTGGAGCTTCCAGCTCGCACTGCGCAGCCGTGGGCTCGGCAGCTGCTTGACCACGCTTCACCTCGCCAAGGAGCAGGAGGCTGCCGATCTCCTCGGAATCCCCGACCACATGACCCAGGCCGGGTTGATCCCCGTCGCCTACACGAAGGGCACCGACTTCCAGCCCGCCAAGCGCGACGACGTGGCGAAGATCACCTATCTCGACTTCTACAAGCACCCGATCCGCCCCGCCTGAGATCGGGCCTGTCGCGCAACCCTGTCTGCTGGGTCGGATGTGTCCCGGAAGGCGGGCCGAATCCGACCCAGAACGCACGCGGGTCGGCGCTGCGGCGGAGCGACGGAATAGTCACCGGTCGAGATCGGTTCGATAGAGCATGGCAACGATTGATCTGACATCCGATGCATTCGAGGAGACCGTGCTCGGCGACGGCATCGTCCTCGTCGACTTCTGGGCCGAGTGGTGTGGGCCGTGCAAGTCGTTCGCGCCCGTCTTCGAAGCGGCATCGGAGGAGCACCCCGACATCTCGTTCACCAAGATCGACACCCAAGCCGAGCAGCAGATCGCCGGAGCGCTTCAGATCCGATCGATCCCGACGCTGATGGTCTTCCGCGACGGCGTGCAGCTCTTCTCCCAAGCCGGCGCGCTTCCGGGGCATGCCCTCGAGGATCTGATCGGCCAGGTGAAGGCACTCGACATGGATCAGGTCCGCGCCGAGATCGCCGCCGAGCAGGCGAGCGCTGAAGTGAGCGGCTGATGCTTGCCGCTACTGGTACGTGATGTCGAGTTCGAGGCCCTGCAGGCCGCGCAGGATGAAGCTGCTGCCGTAGCGGAGTGATTCCGGCTCGACGACCTTGATCGTGTCGAGGCGGTTGGCCATCACCTTCAGCGCGGTGACCGCCTCGAGTCGCGCGAGTGCGGCGCCGAGGCAGAAGTGGATGCCGTGGCCGAACGCGATGTGACTGTTGAGGCTCTCGCGATCGGGGTTGAACCCTTCGGGATCGTCGAAGACCCGATCGTCGTGGTCGGCTGATCCGTACATCACCCAGATCGTTGATCCTTTGGGAATCGGCGTGCCCGCGACCTCGGTGTCTTCCAGCACGATGCGGAACAGCCCCTGGTTCGGGCTCGCCCACCGCAGACCCTCCTCGACGACCTTCGCGGCACGTGACGGGTCGGCCTTGAGCTTCTCCCATTCGTCAGGATGCTCGGCCAGCTGCACCATCAGATCGGCGAGCAGACTGGCGGTCGTCTCACTCCCCGCGACCTGGATCTGGCGGATGATCGAGAGCATCTCGGGGATGTCGAGTGGCCCACCCTCGACCTCGTCGTCGGGTGGCAGTTCCGCGTTGACGAGGTCGGTGAGGAAGTCGTCGCGTGGCTCGGCGCGGCGTGCTTCGAGCTCGCTGACGAAGTAGTGCTGCTGCTCGATGATGTCTCGCTCGGCGGCGACGCGCTCGTCGTCACTGATGACCCGACCGATCGAGGCCACCGACGAATCGGCCCACTTCTTGAACTCGGCCCGGCGCGTGTCGGGGACCTCCAGGATCGTTGCCACCGCCGCAACGGGCAGTGGCACGGCGAACTTGTTGAGGAAGTCGACTCGCGGCGCGCGCTCGAATCCATCGACCAGTTCCTCGCAGATCCGCCGGATCACCGGCTCGAGCAGCGAGACCCGCTTGGGGGTGAACGCCATCGACACGAGTCGGCGGTACCGCGTGTGCGACGGTGGATCCTCGGTGAGCATCGTCGACACGTTCGGCCACCCGTCGGCGTAGACCTCCTTCAGGCGGGCCCGCAGCTCGGGGGATGCCTTGGCCCCGGAGCCCCCGAACTGTGACGAAAACGTCTTGTGGTCGTGGAGGATCCGCTTCACATCCTCGTGGCGCGACACGGCGAACACCCGCTCGCCGGTGCGGCCGACCGTGGCGCCGTCCATCTCCAGCACGGGTGCTTCGTCGCGCATGGTCCGATAGTGCGGGTAGGGGCACTGCACGACATCGTCATCGGTGGCGTCGAACGTGACGGGCCCGGCCTCGGCGGCGGTCATCGTGCGATCCACTCGTCGAGGATCGCGTGGAAGTGGCGCGGCTTGGTCTCCTGGTAGTCCGCGAACGTGACGCCTGGCTTGATCATCGCCTCGAGCCCCGCCTGGACCTCGGGCAGGTTGTAGACGTCTTGGTTGAAGACACGCCCGAGCATCCCGAGTTCGGTCGCGACGGTCCAGTCGTCGTCGTCGTTCAGCCAGTGGATCGGAGCGGCGGGTGGACGTTCGCCGACGAAGGGTGAGAGGAACATGCACTCCATAATGGACCGCCGATGGTCGTTGCCGTACGGTCGGAAGCGATAGACGATCCGGTTGTACGCACCCCACGGATGAAAATTCGGGAAGACGGTGTAGTAGATGCTCTCCGTCAATTCGGCGTCGCAGAGCTCGTCGGCCCGGTCGCCGATCGCCGGGCGAAGCGATGTCCTGGCCGACTCGGCAGCGAGATGACGGGCCGTCTCGCCGTCCGGAACCACCGCTTTTGGTTCCTCGTCGAGGTTGCGGTCGCTCATCGCATCGAAGATGTCTTGCTGCGACGGTTCCCACGTGACGTGCGGACTCGGGACGCCGTTGGGTGAGATCGCCCGGCAGAAGTTGCCGAACACGTCGTACTGGCTGATCGCGTCGCCGAGGCTCGGCAACAACTGCGGGTGGGTGGCCACCACGTGGAACGCCTCCATGAACGCTTCCTGGGCCACCTTCCAGTTGCAGTCCATGATCTTGGCGACGTGCGCCTCCTTGTAGCGGTCCTCCAGCGGCCACCGATCGAAGTGGGCGTCGAGGTCGCCGAGGAAGTCCTCCAGCGGTTCGCAGTCGGGATCCATGTTGATGAACACGAAGCCGCCCCAGGTGCCGACGCGTACGTCGGTGAGCGCCCACTCGTCGGGCTCGAGCCGCGGGAAGTCCCATTGACAGGGCACCTGTTTGAGGCAGCCGTCAAGTTCCCACGCGAACCCGTGGAAGGCACAGCGCAGCTCGGTGTCGCGGCCCCTCGACTCCTTCAGCTTCCGGCCGCGGTGCGGACACACGTTGTGGAAGGCCTTGATCTCGCCTGACTCCGTACGTGCCACCAGGATCGATCGCCCGACGATGTCGTACGACAGGTGATCGCCCGGCTCGGGGATGTCCTCCTCGCGGCAGGCCATCTGCCACGCCCTCATCCACACCTTCTCGACTTCGAGCCTGTGGAATTCGGCGCTCGTGTACCGCTCGACCGGGACGTCGGCTTCGCTCGGCGGCATCGGCGAGAACCAGCGCAGGACCTCGGGTACCTCGTGGCTGTCGGTGTCGAGCAACTCCTGGTAGGTCAGCGACGGTCGTTGCGTGTAGTCGATGCTCATCGGGCGCCTTCCATGTCGGTCGCGTCGACGCTCGTCGCCGCCGTGGATCGGAATCGGGGGAGGACTGCCAGCCGTGGCGGCAGTTGCGGCCCGGCGAGCCACCCGCACAGATGCGGGTCGGCGTGGCGGAGGTCGCCACTGATCCACTCCCCGTCGGGTGTGAACGTCCCGGTCTCTCCATGTCGGGACGTGACGTCGACGTTCCCGTCGTCGCGTACGTCGTACATCGCCCCGGTCAGTGCATGTCGTCGTTGTCGCACAGTTGCCCCCTCTGGCTCGAGTGTTCCGTTCAACCTGACAGAGCGGTGCGGTCGGCCAGCAGGGCCAAAGGTCCCATGAATTGATCGTCCGATCAATTCATGGTCGGGTGAACGGCGCTCCGGCCGGAGCCTCGTCGGCGCCGGCGCGTAACGTCGTCTCGATGACCGACGAGCTGCTGTACGAGGTGACCGGACACGTCGGGGTGATCCGCTTCAACCGCCCCGACCGGATGAACACGATCACCCCCGCGATGCTCGGCGCGCTCTCCGAGCGATTGATCGAGGCCGATGCCGACCGGACGGTTCGCGTGATCGTCCTGACGGGCAACGGCAGGGCGTGGTGCGCCGGGCTCGACGTCGGGGCCGCGGCGTCGGGCGAGGGGATCGGCGGCGACACGAGCAACATGGGCGGCGGGGAGTTCAACCTGCGCGACGCGCCCCCGGTCGTGCTGAACAAGATCGACACGCCGACGATCGCCGCGCTCAACGGTGGAGCAGCCGGTTACGGCATGGACCTCGCACTCGGCTGCGACATCCGCATCGCTGCCGACAACGCCAAGCTGTCGGCGGCGTACACGGCTCGCGGGCTCGTCCCCGAATCGGGTGGCACGTGGTTGTTGCCGCGCATCGTCGGCTGGTCGAAGGCCGCCGAGCTCCTTTTCACGGCGCGCACACTCACCGCTTCCGAGTCGTTGGAGCTCGGCCTCGTCAGCAACGTCGTGGCGGCCGACGAACTGATGGACGTCGCGATGGGTCTCGCCGGCGAGATCGCGACGAATGCGCCGTTGGCGGTCCGTGCCGCCAAGCGGCTCATGCGCCACGGGATGACCGAGGACTTCGAGGACCACGTGCAGCGCCAGTACCTCGCGCTGCTGCCGCTCTTCGCGACCCAGGACTTCCGCGAGGGGCTGGCGAGCTACCTCGAGAAACGCCCGCCCGACTTCCGAGGTGCCTAGGCGTATCGCCAAACGTCCCGGCTCCCTCGCGGAGCGCGGTACTCTCCCATCGATTGACCGGGCCCGATGTTGCGTCCGGTTGGAGGAAACGTGAGTACACACACCGAGGTCGCCGAGACGCTCGCCGCTCTGGCCGAAATGGCCCACCAGCGGCGACCGGACGACCACGTCCTGCCCGACTTCCTCGTGCGGTACTACCGCGAGTTGCCCGAGGAGGACGCCGACGATCGCCGCCTCGACGAGGCATATGCCGCAGCGGTGACGCACCTGCTCCTCGGTCGGGTGCGCGCTCCCGGCGAGGTGCTCGTCCGCGTCCTGTCCCCGAAGGCCGACCGTGACGGGTGGCGGACCGAACGGTCGATTCTGATGTTCGTCACCGACGACATCCCGTTCCTCGTCGACACGGTGAGGATGGTCCTCGACCGGTACGACCTCGGCATCCACCTCATGGTGCACCCGATGCTGCCGATTGCACGCAACGAGGCAAACGAGGTGATCGGCTTCTTCGACGTCGACGCACAGCGTCAGGCCGACGATGGCGGCACGGATGGGTCGATGCCGATGGTCGAAGCCTGGACCCTGGTCGAGCTCGATCGGTGCACGCCCGAGGTCGAGCAGCAGTTGGAGGCCGACGTTGCCACGGCGATCGGTGAAGTGGTTCGTGTCGTCGGCGATTTCGACGAGATGCGCCGCCGAATCGGATCGGTCGCCAACGGGGACCCGTTGCTCGCGTGGCTCGGCGACCAACATTTCGTGCTGCTCGGCGCCGCCTCGTACGACCGCACGATCGGCGACGACGGTGAGCCCCGGCTGCAGCTGCAGCCGGGGACCGAACTCGGTGAGTATCGACCGAACGCGCGACTCGACCCGACCAGGCCGTACCCGCCGTCGAAAGTCGGCGACGAGGAGATCGTCATCGCGCGCACCGATGCGGTGGCCACCGTGCACCGTCCGGCGCGCATGACGTGCATCTCGGTGCGGCCCCGGGCCGACAACGGCACGGTCGAGCACCGTTTCATCGGCCTGCTCGGAAGCGGCGCGTACCGCGAGAGCGTCTTCTCGATCCCGACCGTCGCCGATCGGGCGAACGAGGTGCTGGCACTCGCCGGGGTCACCGAGGTGAGCCACACCGGCCGAGCGGTGAAGAACGTGGTCGAGACCCTTCCGCGCGACCTCGTTTTCGAGCTCGACTCGCAGGCTCTCGCAGAGCTCGTGATCGACATCGTCGGCCTGCAGGAGCGGCGCATCGTTCGGGTCTTCGACGTCGCCGAGCCGGTGGGGCCGTGGACGACCGTGTTCGTGTATGTCCCTCGGGTGCGGTTCGATTCCGAGCTCCCCGAGCGGGTGTGCCGTCTCGTCGAACGTCACTTCGACAGCGAGTCGCGTGACCTGCAGACCTTGCTCGGCGCGAGTTCGTTGGCGCGGATCACGATGACGGTTCGCGCGAGCGACCACGTCGACCTCGAACGACTTGCCGCCGCGGTCGACGACATCTCGACGACCTGGGACGAGCGGGCTGAGGCGGTCATCTGCGAGAGCATCGGCGATGTCGCCGGACGCTCGGTCTTCGCCACCGTGCGGCAATCGATCCCGAGTGACTACCGCGCTCGGGTGGTCGCCGAGGAGTCGGCACCCGACCTCATCAGTGTCGCCGGGCTTCTCGAGGTCGAGCCCGGTTCCACCGGGTCGTTGGTGACGTCACTCGGACGGACTGTCGACGCTCCGGCCGGCCACTGGCGTTTCCGCGTGTTCCGGCGTGGTGCCGCGTCGACGATCGCCGAACTCGTGCCGTTGCTCGATCACCTCGGCCTGCATGCAATCGACGAGCGGCCCTATGTGTTCGAGTGCCCGGATGGCGCGGTGCACCTCTACGACATCGGTGTCCGCGTCGACGCAGACACGGCGTTCGAGCACCACCGTGACGAGCACCAGCAGAACGAGGTCCGCAACGCGTTCGCGGGGTTGTTCCACGGCACCGTCGAAGCCGACAGTCTGAATCAGTTGATCATCGCGGCAAACCTCGATCAGCGTCAGGTCGCCGTGCTGCGGACCTACGTCCGGTACATGCATCAGGCCGGCACGTCCTACAGCCGGCTCTACGTACAACACGCCGTCGTGCGCCATGCCAACCTGGTCGGTGTCCTCGCCCGGCTCTTCGACGCACGGTTCGACCCCACGGCGTTCACCGATCCGTCCACGCGTCGTCACCGGGTGGATCAGTTGCGCGCCGAGGCGCTCGCGATGCTCGACGAGATCCCGTCACTCGACGACGATCGCATTTGTCGCGCCGTCCTCACGCTGATCGACGCAACCCTCCGGACGAATGCCTTCCAGCGACGAGACGACGGCGCGCTCCCCGACGAGATCGCGGTGAAGCTGAATCCCCAGATGATTCCGTTCCTCCCCGAGCCACGCCCGATGTTCGAGATCTTCGTGTGCTCACCGCTCGTCGAGGGGGTGCACCTTCGCGCCGGGCGCGTGGCCCGCGGCGGGTTGCGCTGGAGCGATCGACCGGAGGACTTCCGTACCGAAATCCTCGGTCTCGTCAAGGCGCAGATGGTCAAGAACGCCGTGATCGTCCCCGTCGGGGCGAAGGGCGGATTCGTGATCAAACAGGGCGCCGCATCGCCGGCCGACCGCGACGCCGTCCGCGCCGAAGGTGTCGACCGCTATCGCCGATTCGTGGGGGCGCTCCTCGACCTCACCGACAACCTCGACGGCAAGACCATCATCCATCCGCCGGACTGCGTGATCTACGACGACGACGATCCGTACCTGGTCGTCGCTGCCGACAAGGGCACCGCCACCTTCAGCGACATCGCGAACGAACTGGCGGTCGAGGCCGGCTTCTGGCTCGGCGACGCGTTCGCGTCGGGCGGAAGCCACGGGTATGACCACAAGGCCATGGGCATCACGGCGCGGGGAGCGTGGGAGAGCGTGCGCCGACATGCCCGCGTCATGGGAAAGGACATCGACGTCGACGAGCTCACCGTGGTCGGCATCGGCGACATGTCGGGTGATGTGTTCGGCAATGGCATGTTGTTGTCACCGCACCTCCGGTTGCTCGCGGCCTTCGACCACCGGCACATCTTTCTCGACCCGAACCCCGACCCTGCGGCGTCGCACGCCGAACGGGCGCGGTTGTTCACGCTGCCGCGGTCGAGTTGGGCCGACTACGACGCCAGCTTGGTCTCGCCGGGCGGCGGGGTGTTTCCGCGGACGGCCAAGTCGATCGAGATCACCGACGAGGTTCGTGCGGCGCTCGACATCCAGGCCGACGTCGTCTGGCTGCGCCCCGACGAGCTCATCTCGGCGATCCTGTGTGCACCGGTCGATCTGCTGTGGAACGGCGGCATCGGCACCTACGTGAAGGCGAGCACCGAATCACACGAGGTGGCCGGTGACCGAGCCAACGACTCGCTACGCGTCAACGCTGTCGATCTGCGCTGTCGGATCGTGGGTGAGGGTGGAAATCTCGGACTCACGCAACTCGCACGTGTCGAATACGCCGTCCAAGGCGGTCTGATCTACGCCGACGCGATCGACAACTCGGCCGGCGTCGACTGCAGCGACCACGAAGTCAACATCAAGATCGTGCTCGACCAGCTCGTGCGTGACGGTGACCTCACGACGAAGCAGCGGAATGATCTGCTCGTCGAGATGACCGACGAGGTCGCCGAACTCGTGCTCGACGACAACCGAGCCCAGACACTCGCACTGATGATCGCCCGACGCCAATCGCTCCCCATGGTGAACGTGCATGCGCGGTACCTCGAGGCGTTGGAGAACGACGGCGTCATCGATCGAACCCTCGAGTTCCTTCCGACCGACAAGCAGATCGCCGAACGCCAAGCGGCGGGAAGCGGGCTCGCGCGCCCCCGAGTTCGCCGTGATGATCGCGTACACGAAGAACATCGACGTGCACGAGATCCTCGCGACCGATCTCCCCGATTCGATCGTGCTCGAGCCTGACCTTCTCGCCTACTTCCCGCGGGCCCTCCGGGAGCGGTTCCCCGATGCGGTGCGGAGACATCGTCTGCGGCGGGAGATCATCGCCACCGGCCTCGTCAACAACATGGTCAATCTGGGCGGCATCTCCTTCGATCATCGCATGACCGAGGATTCGGGCGCCGCCGTGTCGGACGTCGCCCGAGCGTTCATCGCCTCGCGCAACGTCTTCCGGTTCACTGACCACTGGCGCGAGATCGACGCCCTCGGAAGCACGATTTCGCTCGACACCCAGATCGACCTGTTGCTCGAAGTACGCCGCATGTCCGAGCGGGGGACGACCTGGTTGCTCCGACACTTCCAGCCCCCGATGCACATCGACACGGCGATCGCAACATTCGGCGACGGAATCGATCTGCTCGCCGGCTCGCTCGAAATGCTCATGGGTGGGAGAGTCGCCGACGACATCGAACGGCTTCGCCGACAACGCATCAGTGAAGGTGTTCCCGACGAACTCGCAGAGCGGGCAGCACGGTGGCCCTGGATGCATGTCGGATTCGACATGGTGCACCTCGCGTTCAGCGAGAACTGTGACGTGGCGTCCGCCGCGGTCACCTACGGCGCGGTCTTCGAGGCGTTCGACATCGGGTGGCTGTGGGACGGCATCGGGGCGCTCCCGCGTTCGGACCGCTGGCAGACCCAGGCCCGCTCGTCGATGCGCGACGACTTGATGAACGTGATGGCCGAACTGACGCGCAGCGTGATGCGCTCGGCCCATGGGTCACCCGACGAGTGGATCGCCGCGGACGAGCGAGCCGTCGGTCGCACCATCTCGATGCACCAGGAGATCCGGCGGGCCGAGAGCTTCGATCTCACGACGCTGTCGGTCGCGCTGCGGCAACTCCGCAATCTCACGATTTCCGCCGCCGGCTGACGTGATGTGTCGTGTCCCGGCACCAACCCATCGCGATTTGTTGGTGCCGGGACACGACAAATCAGGACACGACAAATCAAGGGACCGGAGTCGAGGTGGGTTCAGAAAGCGTGGCGACGGGTGAAGCCGCCGTCGACGACAACGTTGTCGCCCGTGACCCACGACGCCGCGGGGCTCGCCAGGAATGCCACCACCCGGGCGACCTCTTCCGGCATCCCGAGGCGCTTCTGCGGGTGGTGCTCGACGTTCTCCGCGAAGTAGTCGGGTGCCGCGTTCTCGATGAACCCCCACGACCCGTCGGCGATGTAGATCGGCCCTGGGGACACCGAGTTGGCACGGATCTGCTTCGGGCCGAGCTCGAACGCCAACTGGCTCGTGTAGTTGAGCAGCGCCGCCTTGAGCGCCCCGTAGCTCCGGGTCCCGCCGGGGTATCCGTGGTACTCGACCGCCGTGATCGTTCCGAGTTGCACGATGCTGCCGATCCCGCTCGCCTCGAGGTGCGGGGTTGCCGCATCGACGAGTGCCACGGTCGAAAGCACGTCGGTCTCGAACACCTTTCGCCACTTGTCGGGCGTGTCGGGCGGCCCGCCGAGTGCCGACGCGTTGGCGATGACGATGTCGAGCCCGCCCATCGCGTCGGCGGAGGCATCGACCCAGGCGGCGAGCGCCGCATGATCCGAGACGTCGACCACGGTGCCGGTGGCTCGTTCCCCCAGCGCAGCGACCGCCGCATCGAGTGTCTCCGCGGTGCGCCCGCAGATCGCGACGCGCGCCCCTCGGCGATCAGCGTCTCCGCGATCGTCCGTCCGATGCCCCGTGACCCTCCGGTGACGATGGCGCGGGTTCCGTTCAGTCCGAGATCCATCCGTGGAGTCTCGCGGGCCGGCCCGTTGCCGGTCGGACCCGGGCGCGACGTCGCGGTGACCGTGACACCGTCCGTCACGACCGAGTCCTCGAACCCTCGTGTCCGACTCCGGCCGGCTGCAGGTCAGCGACGGCAGTGGTCGACGAAGCGCGCGAGGTGATCGGCGAGCTCGGCGAGGGTGGCCGGATCGGTCACCTCGCCGCCGTCATCGAGGCGGTCGGCGGCGTTGCCGAAACCGATGGTGTCGAACAGGAGCGGGGCCTGGCGCGACATGATCGCGCTGAAGTGCTCGCGTGCGCCGAGCCCGGCGCGACCACCGGGCGACATCGCGATCATCGTGATCCCCCTGGCCTCCCACGCGGACGAATCACGCGACATCCAGTCGATCACGTTCTTCGTCACAGCGGGAAGCGAGCTGTTGTACTCGGGTGAGAACACCACGATGCCGTCGGCGTCGCGTACCGCGGCGCGCAGCGCGAGGACCTCGGGAGGCGGCCCGGCCGCCTCTTCGTCGCCGTTGTAGAGCGGGAGTCGGCTGACACCGTGCAACGACAATGAAGCGTCGGCCGGCAGCACGTCGATTGCCGCTCGTGCGAGTGCGCCGTTGACCGACCCCACGCGCAGGCTGCCGATGATCCCGACGAGGTTCACGTTGACCATGGGAGCCAGTGTGGTGTGGCGTCACCCTGACGGGCCATCCGAGCGATCATTCGCGTGGAGGGATGATGCACGGTCCGGCTCCGCACGTGTCGACGACCGCTCCGTCGGCGCGGAGGAACGCGGCGACCTGGTCGTACGCAGCTGTCGCTCGGCGGACGTCCTCGTGGGGGTCGACTCCCTCGCGAGGTGGGGTGTTGGTGATCGGCGGCAGCGGGGTGCCGCTGTCGAAGAGGAACACCGCCGAGCCGTCGAACGGATAGGACTCGATCCGATCGATACCCCAGAACGGCTCGACATCCGTCGACCGGACCTCGGCAGCCTCGGACCCGACGGCGGCGCCCATCGACCGGGCCATCACGTCCATCGCGACGTTCGCCACCTGGAAGTCACCGAGCGCGCCCTGGAGCAGGCCGTACTTCTGGTCGAGTCCGGGCAGCGGCTCGCGGAAGTGGTTGACGTACCCGTTGCCCTCGCCCCGGTCCCACAGCATCTGGATCGTCAGCAGAACGAGCGCCTGGTCGAGCTTGTCGGGGAACGCAGGGTCGAGAATCTGTTGAAACGTGTCGAAGTCGACGCTGCGGTTGAGCAGGGTCGAGTAGTTCACGCCCGGCACGCCGAACACTCCGCGATCCCAGTCGGTCGACACCGCTGTCGACACCGGGCCCATGATCCCGCCCTGCGAGATGCCGTAATACGACAATTCGTTCACGTCGAGCAGCGGTTGATCCTCGAACGTGCGGAACGCGGGGTCGGACACGAGACCGTCGGGGTGCCGCATCAAGCGGCCGAGGAACAGCGTGTTCAGGTGGCCCTGGAGGAGACGGTCGGCGAGCGTCGAGAAGTTGCTCGGGTCCATGAGGATCGAGGCCGCATTGCCGGTGTCCTCTTCGGCCATCCCGATCAGCGCCGTCCCGCACACGACGAAGTTGTGGTTCTCGGCGACGAGTGTCGGTCCGGCGGAGGTGACCTGGCGTTCGGTGCCGAGCAGGCCGTGGCCGTACAGCAGTCCGGCCCCGGGTTCGGCGCCGGACGTCGCCGGCGTGATCTGGCAGCGGAATCGTGCGGTGAAGGTTCCGTTCGCGGTCGGCAGGTCGGGGTCGTCGGGCAGGTTCAGCCCCGTGCCGGGGGATCCGTCACCCTCGAGGTAGAGGGGGACGTCGTAGGTGCCGTCGATGACGATCCGACCGCGGACCTCCTCGAAGTCTTCGACGGCTGACGTGACCGTGAACGTCGGGGCGGCGTCGCCGAGTTGCTCGAAGGCGTCGTCCCGCATGTGGACGAGTGGACCGGTGAGGCTCTCGGTGGAGATCACGGTGAAGTCCCATGCCATCACCAACTCGTCACGGTCGACACCCGCGACTTCGAGATCCGCGAAGACCTGCTCCATGGCGGGCCGCCGTGCCTCGACCTCTGGCACGTCGGACTCGAGCCGATCGCGGAAGGCGCGGAATGTGTCGGTCGGCTCGATCGGCGTGCCCGCCGAATCGACGAGATTGCGCAGACCGATCACGATGCGGTGGCCCTCGGTGTAGTTGACGGCCGGGCGGAGGAACAGGCCGCGGCGAGCGTCGTCGCTGGTGTTGCCGTCGAGCTCGGCCCAGTGTGGCCACACGTCGCCGGTGGTGGCGTCGATGATCACGCTGCCTGCGTCGGCGTCGAGTGACCGGGCGATGTCGGTGACCGGCGGGAGGCCAGACGCCTCCGGATCGACGCCAGGGATCAGCACGAGCGCCGCGCTGCCTGGGGAGAATCCGTCGTTGCGGTTCTGACGGTCGACGTTCACGTTGACCCCCTCGGCATTTGCCGGCATCGACGCCGACGACAGATTCACCCGCCGGCCCGTCGCGGTGCCGAAATCCGCCACGGTGAGCGCGTCGGACGGGAACGGGAGCAGACAGGATTCGCCGACGAGTTCGCAGCGATCCGCGTCGACCACGTCGAGTTCGATCGTCCCCTCGAACTCGTCGGCGGGCGGGTTGGTCGCAGGCGGAGCGTCGGTCGCAGGCGCATCGGCCTCCGGGAGGTCCACGGGTGCCGGCTCCGAACTCGGCGTCTCGCTTGCGGCCGGCGCCGGTGCCGTCTCGACCGACGTCGAGTCGTCGGACGCACCGCTGCATGCCGCCACGATGATCGCGGCGACGGCTGCCATTGCGAATCGCCTCATCTGTACCCCTCTCGTTCCTTCCGAAGTCTGGCCGATCAGGGGAGCTGTTCCGTGATCCGGTCGACCAGGCGATCGAGATCGTCGCTGCGCCGTGGGTCCCAGGTTGCCGTGTCGATCTCGATCGCAGCGTCGGCCTGACGGAGCAGTTCGGGTCGCCAGGCGGCGAAGTGACGCCGAAGTTCGGCGAGGTGCTCGATCGTGAGATCGACCTCGGCTCGACGGTCGCGGGTACGTACCCGTCGGAGGAGCGCGTCGGGTTCGGCATGGAGGAGGACCAGGAGGTCGATGCGTGGGCCCAGTGTCATCAGTCGGCGCATCTCGTCGAGCACGCAGCGACGATCGTCCGGGCGTGCGAGGAACTCGGCGAAGGGAGCGGTCCGCAACACGGTGAAGTCGGCCACGACCAGGCGACCGGGGTCGGCGGAGGCCATCAGGTCGGCGCGACCACGGAGGAAGGCCAGTTCGGCGTCGAGCGCCGCCGAGGGTGTTGCCTCGCCGGTGTAGTAGTCGTCGAGCAGGGGGCTGACCGAGACGGGATCGAGGAGGAGGTCGGCGCCGAGCCGCTCGGCGACGGAACGGGCGGTGGTGCTCTTGCCGACGCCGGTCGGTCCGTCGATCGCCACGATGGTCACCCGCTCGACTGTAGGGCGCGCTTCGTCCGCTGAGGTCGCCCCGAATACGTTGGTGCGATGCGCATCTGGCGACTCCACGAACTCGGCGATCCCGCAGAGCAGCTCCGGCTGGTCGAGGAGGCCGCGCCCGTGCCGGGCCCTGGTGAGGTGCTGATCGACGTCGAAGCGGTCGGGCTCGCGTTCCCCGATGTGCTGCAATGCCGTGGCCAGTACCAGGTCAAGACCGGACCCGGCCACACACCGGGCGGCGAATCGTGCGGGCGTATCGCCGCCCTCGGCGACGGCGTCAGCGGAGTGGACCTCGGCCAACGCGTCGCGTTCCTCGGCAGCGGGGGTCTGGCCGAACAGGTCACCCATCCCGCGGCGGGCGTGTTCGCCGTGCCCGAGGGTGTGTCCGCCGAGACGGCGGCCGCGATTCCGATCAACTACTGCACCACGCTGTACGCGCTGCACGATCGCGCCCACCTGCAGGCGGGCGAGACGGTGCTGATCACCGGCGCGGCGGGTGGCACCGGAACCGCAGCGATCCAACTCGCCAAAGCTGCGGGTGCCCGCACGATCGCCGATTGCCGGCGGACAGACGAAAGTCGACGTGGTCCGAGCGCTCGGGGCCGACGTGGTGATCGACCACCGCGAAACGCCCGACTGGGTCGACGCCGTGCGCGAAGCCTCGGGTGGTGGCGTCGACGTCGCCTACGACCCCGTCGGCGGCGACACGTTCCATCAGGTCCGTCGATGCATGGGTTGGGACGGCCGGTTGCTGGTGATCGGATTCGTGGCCGGGATTCCCGAGGTGAAGACCAACCACGCGCTGCTCAAGAGCTACTCGATCGTCGGCGTCCACTGGGGTGCGTCGCTCGCCAAGTTCCCGGCGTCGCTCGGTCAGCAGATGACGACGCTGCTCTCGATGGCCGCCGAGGGCACCGTCGATCCACCACTGTTTCCGCCGTACGCGTTCGAGGACGCGGCGACCGCGCTGCAAGATCTCGCCGACCGCAAGACCCACGGCAAGGTGGTCGTCACGCTCTGAACCGTCGCGTTCGGGGTGGCGTCGGTCGGTCGCTCAGCGCACGCTGAGGCAGCCCGGTACGGGAGCGATGACGTCGGCAACGATTCGTCGGTTGAGGTCGAACGTGCCCGGCGTCGAGCCGCCGTTCCCGACGCGTGTTCCGGGCCAGGTGTGTGGTCCGTCAGCGACGGTGAAGATCTCGGTGCAACTGCGACAGCTCGCTCCCGCAGCGTGGTCCACCAGCGATGTCAACGCACCGCGTTCGTCGACACCTGAACATCCGCGCCACGCGGCGAGCTCGTCGAACCACGCCCGCTGGGGAAGCAGGCCGTTGCCCCCGTCGATCGGTGCCGTGGTGTCGATCAAACCGATGGCTACTGCGAGGGGTGTGTCGGCGCGCGCCGTTGCCGGCGCAGCGTTCGAGCACGCCTGCGTCGATCGCTGGGGTGACCATGACCGCCGAGCGGAAGGCGCCGTCGAGTTCGGGTGAGCAGAGCGCAGCCAGGGTCATCCCGGCACCGTTGGATTCGCCCGTGATCGTGATCGCACGTCGGGCGACGCATCCGGTGGCCACGATCGTGTCGATCATCTCGGAGATGGCCGCCGCATCGTCGACGCCCGATGTCGCGAACACGGCAGCACCGGTGTTCCAGCCGAACCCGCCGGGGCTCACCTCGGTCCCCTGCGGGTATGCGACGGCGATGCCGGCGGCGTTGGCCAACTCGGTGAGGTCGGCGACACGCTCGATCCCCTTCGGCGTGCCGGTGAAACCGTGGATCACCAGGATCGTGGGCGCAGGGCTGGTGATCCCGTTCGTCCGCAGGGTGACCGACCGCCCGGACATCGTGGTGAGCGTTCCTTCGGTGCCGTCGCACGGGATGGGCACCGTGGTCGATGCGACGGGCGTCGGCGCCGTGGTCGTCGGGCTCGAGGTGTCGGTCACGGTCGGCACGGTCGTCGACGAGCTGGCCGTCGACGGAGGAGCCGGCGCCGATACATCGATGGCTGCCGAAGAGGTCGGACCCGCCACGGGCGATGTCGGCGCTGGGACGGAGTCAGCGACGATGATCGGTTCGTCGTCCGTCCCGCCACAGGCGGCGATCGCCAGGACCAGGACCACACCTGCGACGTGGCGCCTCACGGATACGTGCACGAGTTGACCACCTCCATGGCAGCCGGATCGTTGCGGATCGCCTCGGGTTGGGCATTGCCGTCCCACGTGGCGAGCTTGTTGCCGTCACGTTGGTCGACCGTCCTGGCGACGGGATCGACCGCCCAGGTGAGACAGAAGAGGCTGGTCTGGGTGCCGCCGTTCGCGACGGCGACGGACACGACCAGGAGTTCGTACGCGGGCCCATCGGGTCGGGCGTCACGCAACATCAACGACACGCGGTTCGTGTTTCCGTAGCCCCGGACGAAATCGGCGTCGGAGAAGCCGGCCAGTTCCGGTGACAGTTGGCGGGCGAGCGGCCAGTCCGCGAGCGCAAGTGCATCACCGAACCGCTGCGCGACCTCGAAGGACGCCTCCACGTCGGCGTAGTCCGGGCCGGACGGCAGCGCGTTCGACAACACCTGCGGACTTCCCGGTGCGTCGACCGGGCCGGGCTCGGGAGGCGGGGGCGGCACGGCGGCGGGATCGCCGGGAAGGGTGGTCGCGGTGGTGGCCGGAGCGGATGGTGCAGCGGTCGCCGTCGAGCCGGGGGTGGTCTCGGCGGGGGCGACCGTGGTCGCCACGGTGGTCTCGACGACGGTCGGGCCCGGTGCGGCCGTGCTCGGAACGGTCGCGGCGGTCGGGGTCACGATCGAATCGGAGTCGTCGTCACCCATCGCGAACAGGATGATTGCGCCGGCGCCGACCAGCGCGAGGACGGCCGCGACCGATGCGATGATCGGCAGCGCCGACGGACGCCTCGTGGGGGACTGCGGTGGTGGCGGGACCTGCGGACCAGTGGGTGCAGGACCCCCCGAAAATGGCGTGCCGGGAGGAGAGGTCGTCGTCTGCGCCGTCGAACCCGGCGGCGTCGCGGCAACGGGTGCAGCGGGCTCACCGATGGTCGGCGGCGCAACCGTCGGGTAGCGCCGGTCGGGCTCGTAGGGCTCTGGCGTCGTCGGAGGCCGCGGTGCCGTGGTCGCGTCCTCGACCGACGCGACGAGGCCGGCGATCGCGGCGTGCGATCCCGTCGTGTCATCGGCGATGCGGACACCGCAGTTCGAACAGAAGTGGGCGTCGGCGGGATTTCGGGCTGCACAGGAATGGCAGTTCATCGTGCTCCGGTCGTCATCGGTTCGCGTTGCAGGTGTGTCCGTCGCGGCCGAGCAGCGCCATGACTTTTCGTGCCGCCCGGTCGACATGCTCGGTATCGATTCGACCGTCGGCAACGGCGTGTTCGAGCGCGTCGATCACTTCGTCCGTCTGCGAGGTCAACGTGAACAGGACGACGTCGATGCCCGCCGCGAGGGCGAGCACCGCCGCCTCGGGTTCCGGGATCCCGACCGCTGCCATGCCGAGTGCGTCGGTGATCAACAGCGCATCGCCGTAGCCCAGCTCGGTGCGGAGGTAATCGACGGCGGCAGGGCTCCGTGTCGCCGGGACACCGTCGGTGAGGCCCGGAACGGTGAGGTGACCGACCATGACCGCGGCGTCGGCGGCCGTGGCCTGGGCGACGAGATCGCGATACGGCTTCAGATCGAAGTCTCGCAGATCGTCGAGCGACGGCGTGACGCCAGCGGTGATGTGCGTGTCGCCCGACGCTGCACCGTGGCCGGGGTAGTGCTTGAGGGTGGCGAGCAACCCGGCTCGTTCCCAGCCGCGTACGTACGCCGACGCATAGTCGGCCACCAGGTCGGGGCCCCCGTCGAAGAACCGCGACGGCTGGAGCGGCACCTCGCCGACGTTCGGCTCGACGTCGACGACGGGCCCGAGGATCATGTCGATGCCGACGGCGCGGACGATCGCACCGTGGTCGGCGATCAGGTCGGCAGCACCGTCCGGGGAGTAGTCCTGACTCACCTGTCGCTGTGAGGGCAACTCGCCGAGGCTGCGCAGCCGCTGGACGTCGCCCCCTTCCTCGTCGGTCGACACGATCAGGCCGTGACGACTCGCCGCCTCCAGCTCCGACAGGCGGGCGCGCACGTCGTCCGCGTCGAGTCCGGCTTGGCTCATCAGGAGGACACCACCAACATCGTTCGACCGCACCGTGTCGACGGCCGCCGCCCAGTTGTCCGCGTAGACGGCCGGCCACACCAGTAACGCGATGCGCTCTCGTACGTCCAGGTCGTCGGCGCACCCCCCGGGTACGACGGGTGGCGCGGTCGGCTCGGCGGCGGTGGGTGGTGGTGGTGTGACCGTTGTCCGTTCCCACTGGTGCCGTGGCGGTCACGACGGGCGCTTCGTTGCTCTCGGTGGGGGGTGCGGTGGCCGCGAGCGTCTCCGTCACGCCGGGCGAGACCGCCATCGGTCGAGGCCGGTGTGCCCGCGGCGCCACCGTTGGATTCGGCGGTCGACGAGCAGGCCGCAGCGATTGCTGCGAGCAGCAGCCACACCATGGGCACCCGCGTCGTCGTTCTCACCGGCCCACCATCGCACGTGACCGATGTCGTGAGCCGGTCATCGCTGGTGATCGGACGCGGCCAGTGTCACTGCAGCACGAGGGTCCGGCCGGGGTCCGGATCGTTGGTGATCAACTTGGCGGCACAGTTGTCTCGATCGATGTTGTTCAGTCGGCACCACTCGAGGGCCCCCTCGGGGGATGGGTGGGATTGGTCGACGATCGTGATGAACCAGCCGGCCATCGGGTTGTCGTCGATCTTGAAGTTGTACTCGGCCCCGCTGACGAGCAGTGCGCCGTATCGGGTGTCCAGCTCACGGTGCAGATCGAGGATCTCGGGGAAACCGTAGAGGACGCCTTGCCATGCGGTGCCGTCACGCTTCGCGCTGATCTGCGGCACCCACCGTCCGAGATGGGTGTCGACCCTCGGGCGATCGGCCTCGATCGTCTCGGCGAGCCCGGTGAGCGCCACCGCGCTCGGGTCGGGCGGGAGGATCGTCGTGGTGGCCGTCGTTGTCGTCGGCGTGGTCGGCGTGGTGGTGTCGTCGATGGTCGTGGTGTCGTCGATGGTCGTGGTGGTCGTGATCGTGGTGGTCGCGATCGTTGACGCCGGGCTGGTGGGCGTGGAACCTCCGGCGCTGCCCCCGCCGGCCGGCGCATCGTCGGCGTCGCGTGTGCCGATGACGGCGATCCCGCCGGCCACCAACGCGGCCAGGACGACGGCGGTCATGAGGAACGGGGCGACGGAGCGGCGCCTTCGGTCGCCGACGTCGACGGTCCCGTAGCCGTCGGGCGGCTCGGTCGGCGCCGGGGCGTGCGGGTCGAACGGTGGCATCGGCGCGGCTGCGGTCGTCGTACCGCACGTCGGACAGAACTGCGCCGTCGGCGGGAGTTCGTGTCGGCACCGGCTGCATTGCATCGAACGTCTCCTCCCCATGCTGCGACGGCCAACCGTCGGAGCTCCGCCGTGTCAGTCTGCACGATGAAGCGGTTCCACGCCACCGGCTGCAGCGTCGATGCTTGCGCGCGACGGGTCAACCGAGCAGAATCCGCCTGGGAGGCAACGTGCCCCCGGGGCTGAAGGGGACTGGAACATGGGCGCAGGCGCGACACCGGCGGGGTGGTACCCGGATGCAGAGCGACCCGGAGGAGAACGGTACTGGAACGGCTCGAGCTGGACCGAGGACCGACGGCCCGGAGCTCAGCCCCAGCAGCCGTACGGCGGCGCGCCACAGGCCTATGGCGCACCGCAGGCGTATGGGGCGCCGCAGGGGTATCAACCGTACGGGGCGCCGGGCGCCTACACCAGCTATCCCCGCAGCAGCAATGCCGGCGTCGCGCTCGGACTCTCCATCGCCGGCTTGGTGTGCTGCGGCCTGATCGCGATCCCCGGGCTGATCATGGGTCGCAGTGAGGTGAAGGCGATCGACGCCGGCCAGGCCGATCCCGGCCAACGCGGCCTCGCCTTGGCGGCCTACATCGTGGGCGGGATCGTGATCGCGCTCAACGTGGTGCTGATCCTGTTCTACGTCGTGTTCTTCGTGGCGCTCGCGAGCAGCGGCGCCTGAGGAGGCGGGTGCAATGGGAGCGGCAGTGACGCCGCCGGGGTGGTACCCGGACGTCGAACGACCGGGCGGCGAGCGGTACTGGGACGGCTCCGCCTGGACCGAACACCGACGCGGCGGCGACGCGCCTCTGGGCTTCGGCGACACGCCACCGGTCACTTCGGTGGGCACGCCACCGGATTTCCCGAACCCGGATATCCGCAGCAGGGTGTCACGTCCCGGGTATCCCCTGCCCGGCGCGGTGCCGCCGACCTACGGCGTCCCCGCCTACGGCTCGCCGATGGGCTATCAGCCGTACGGTGCTGCCGGGACCGTGTATCCGCGGAGCGCCGTTGCCGGCTGGGCGCTCGGGCTGTCGATCGCCGGCCTGGTGTTGAGTTGTTGCGGCGGGATACTGCTGTCCATCCCCGGAACGATCATGGGCTGGACCCAGATGAAGGCCGTCGACCGTGGTGAGCGCGACCCGGCCTCGCGTGGTACCGCCAAGGCGGCGTTCGTCGTCGGAATCGTCGGTATGTCCCTCTTCGCCGCGCTGTTGGTCCTCTGGCTCGTCGGCGTGGTCGTCGGCGAAACCTGACGTGTCGGGGTCGACGTGATGGAACCACCGTCCGACACGGTGTCCCTGGTCCTTCCCGACGGTCGCCGCATCCAACTCGATGACGATGTCGTGATCGGGCGCGCACCCGTTGCGCCCGACAATTCGCCGGCTGCTCGATCCGTGTCGCTCGTCGCCCCCACCGTCTCCAAGACACACGCGCTGATCGGACGCACCGCAGGGGTGGTGTGGCTGGTCGACCTGCACTCGTCGAACGGGTCCGAGATCGTCGACGGGTCAGGTACAGCGACGACGGTCGTGCCCGGTGTCACGTCGACCATCCCACCCGGTTCCCACCTCCGCCTGGGAACCGACGTCGTCGTCACCGTCGATCGGCCGGTCGCAGGGGTCGACGACACGACCGTCGTCCGTGCGCCGGCACCGGTCGCAACGATCGTCCCCCCACAGCCGGGGACCGACGGCCGGCCACTCCCGGCGGCGTCCGCCGCAGTCGACTGGTCGGTCGTGATGGAGCCCGCTCGAGGGGCACCGATGCCATCGTCGGCCCGCCAGCCCGGTCCGGGGACGCACCGTCCGCCACCTCAGCCACCATCTCCTCAGCCGCCATCTCCTCAGCCGCCATCTCCCGGCAGCCCGGTGGCGCCATCCGCGCCGGCGTTCTCCCCGTCGTCTCCCCCCACCGCGCAGGTCGCGGCGGTGATGCCGGCTGCGCAGCCCGGCCAGTTCGGGATGGCCGTTCCTCCGCAGGTGTCCGGCGCCCCGACCAGTCGTCGCTCGCCAGCTCACATCGTCGGTGCGCTCGTCCTGCTCGGGTGGGGCCTGGTGGGAGGCTGGCGTCTTCTCGAGATCGGTCCTGATGTCCTGCTCGAGAACCTCAGCGGCTGGCCGGCGCGGTTCTTCGCGCTCGTGTCCCGCGACGAATTCGAGTTCATCGAGCTGTTCTCGTTCGTTCCGACGCCCAACTGGCTGTCGCCGATCGTGTACGTCTTCGCCGCTGCAGTGGTGGTGACGGCCTTCCTGGCCGTGATCGTGCCGAGTCGAACGGTGCGATTCCTGGCCATCGCGACGGTCGGGCTCGAGTTGTTCCTGATCGCAGGCTTCGCCGTCGACTTCTTCGTGGCTGTCGGCGCGGAGTCGCTCGAGTTCGTTCTGCCGAATTTCGTGGTCCCCCTCATCGGGGCCGGGCTGTTGCTCTGGCCGACGAGATCTCCTGGGGGACCGTCCGTGGCGTTCGCGCCGCAGTCCTCGCCGGGCGTGTTCTATGCTCCGCAGCAACCGCCCCCGCCGCCCGGGGCGCCGCCCTTCGGTGGACCTTCATGACGATCATCGACCCCGACTCCCGACACGACCACCAGGTCTCGACACAGGCGACAGCGACCGGGTTCCGATGGTTCATCGCATCACCCGTGCGCGTGGTGCTGCTCGTGGTTGCCGCCGTGCTCGCGGTCGACGCCGGCGGCACCGACGACGGTCCCGGGGTGTGCGTCTTCCGGCGCTGCACCGGTGGATACTGCCCCGGCTGCGGGATGACGCGTTCGGCGCGCCACCTGACTCGCGGCCAGGTCGGTGCAGCGTGGCAGGATCATCCGTTCCTCGTGCTGGCGGCTGCCCAAGCCGTCGTCGCCGCCGCGGTGTACGGCATCCTTCGACGGATCGGTGCGACCGTCAACTGGAACCGGGTGCTCGTCGTGCTCGGCATCGTCAACGTCGTGCTGATCATCGGGATCTGGATCGCGCGTCTGGTCGACGGGTCGATCCCCCGATTCTTCTGATGTCGGAGCGCGCGGTGGGATCCCCCATCGACGCCAGCGCGTCGGTCCCGCGCCCGACCTTCGCCTGGGGTGCGACCACGCACGTCGGAGGTGTACGCAATCACAACGAGGATGCGTTCTACGTGAGCGACGACGTGTGTGTCGTTGCCGACGGGATGGGCGGCCACGAGGCCGGCGAAGTGGCGAGCCAGCTCGTCACGCAGCTCGTCTCGGAGGTGTTCGGCGCGCACCGACTCGACGTCTCCGAGCTCCCCCGTTTCGTGTCGGCGCTGAACGCGGCGGTGCTCCGCAAGGGCGCGGAGAACAACACCAGAGGAATGGGCACGACACTCGTCGGCGTGGCGGTGGCCGACAATGGCGACTCCCCGTCGGCCGTGGTGTTCCACGTCGGCGACTCGCGCTGTTACCGCCTCGCAGGCGGGGTCATGACCCAGCTCACGACCGACCACTCGCATGTCCAGGACCTGGTCGCGCGACGGTCGGATCACCCCGGCCGAGGCGTTGACCCACCCGCTGCGCAACGTGATCACCCGGGCGCTCGGTGCCGACGTGATCGTCGAGGCGGACTTCCACGTGCTCCCCGAAGCGGACTGCCGACTCCTGCTCTGCTCCGACGGGCTCTCCGGCGAGATCGACGACGACCGGATCTGGGAACTGCTCGCGACGCATCTCGATCCGTCGAAGGCCGCAGTCGCGTTGGTCGAGGCCGTCCTCGGTGGTCCGGCGCGTGACAACGTCACCGCCATCGTGCTCGACGTCCGTTTTCCCCCGGCCGACCCGACCGACGAGCTCCGCCGGACCGACCTGCACGTCGTGTCCGACGCCGATGTGACCGCCGACGCCGATGTGACCGCCGACCCGATAAACGTCGTGCCCGAATCGGGCGACACCGCAATGATCGACGTCGCCTGGGCGCCGCCGGTCCCGACACGCGCGTCAGACCGCTGACGGTGGTCGCCCACCAACGGCTCCCGATGCGGCAGCATGGGACGCACCGAACCCATCCTCCACCGATCCGACCCCGTAGTAGGAGACAAGGCCATGCCCGCCAACACGACCAGTGACACCGACGCGAACGACAGCGGCTCATCCGAGTCGTCCCTCGTCTGGGGAACCTCCTCGTTCGAGCCCGGCAGTCGATGTCGGCCTCGTGTCGCGGTACACGGTCGGGTTGATCGAACGGGACAACCCATCGACGCGCGATCGACTCTGGCGTCTCGTTGCCGATGATGCTCCGATCGACGACATCCTCGACGAGCTCTCGTCGACGGGTCTCAAGGCGCTTCCCGACTTCGGGATCGCACAGGTCGAAGGTGACTCCGTGCGCGTCGTGGCCCGCGGTCGGACGACGATCAGCGCCGAACTCGCCTCGGGCGATGTTCACGAGATCGACCCGTCCGGCGTGCGAACGTGGATCGAGGAGGTGGTGTCCGACGTGGTCGGCCTGACCATCGCGCTGTCGCCACTCGATGACGATCCTGCGTCGCCGCTGTCGTCGGAGGCGTTCGCAGTGCTCGCCGGGTCGGTGCCGGCGCGATCGGTCACGCGCCGCTTCGACGTCGCGGACACGCACGCCGATGACGCAATCGCAGGCTGGAGGTCGATGCCCGCCCAGCGCACGACCGATGACGATTCGGTCGTTGCCGCCGATTCCTCGTCCGAGCCCGAGCCGAGCCGAGCCCGAGCCCGAGCGCGACGACGCCGACGAGATCGAGCTGGAGATGGTCGAACCGGCCGACGACGCTGGCGAGGGTGATTCTTGGTTCGACGACAATGCCGGCGACGAACCCGTGGCGGCGATTCCATCGCAGCCGGCCGGTCCGGCGGATGCGCAGCCGGCGAGTCCGCAGCCGCCGAGTCCGCAGCCGGCGAGTCCGCAGCCGGCGAGTCCGCAGCCGGCGAGTCCGCAGCCGACCGGTCCACCGCCCGGTGTGGGCCCCACCGCCGACCCGATCGAAGCGTCGGGCGACGTTGCGCCGCCCGGGCCTCCCCCTGCCGGTCCGGGCGTCGGTGGTCCGCCGCCCGAGCCGACGATCGTCGTCGGCTCCGACGATGGCCCCGTCCGTGGCCCGGTGAGTACGATCTTCGACGACGACGTGGTCTCGGATCCGGTTGTTCCGACGCTGCCACCCGATGGGCAGACCGCCGGCTTTGCAGCGGAGACGGCGGCCGACCACGGCGACACGGCGGCGCCCGCCGCGCCGACGATCCACGGCGTTCTCGCGTTCTCCAACGGCGAGCGGATCAACGTCGACCGCAGCGTGCTCATCGGGAGGAACCCGAAAGTCGCCGGAGCGGTCGAGGGCGGTCTCCCCCACATCATGAAGTTCGACGGGCCCGGTCAGGGTCTGTCGAGAACCCACGCCGAGGTACGTGTCGAGCACGGCGAGATGCTGCTCGAAGACCTGCAGTCGACCAACGGCACCGAGGTGCAACTGCCCGGCCAGCAGCGTCGGCGGCTGCGCGGCGGCGAGCCGGTGGTCGTGGTCCCGGGGACGCTGATCGACTTCGGCGACGAACTCCACTGCACCGTCGAGACCGCCGGCTGACGGCCGGTACGTGTCGTGGGCCTCCGCATCGAGTTCGTCGGCGACGACGATCGAACTGGTGACGGGCGAGACGTTCGTCATCGGCCGCGAGGGCGACCTGGTGGTCGACGACAACCCGTTCCTCCATCGCCAGTTCCTCACGCTCATCGGATGCGTCGGGCGTCTGGGTCCTCGCGAACGTCGGCGACCAACTCGCCGCCACGGTCTCCGACACCGAAGGACGTCTCGAGGCGTTTCTCGGTCCCGGGCGCGGTCCTGCCGATCGTCTTCGAGGAAACCACCGTGCGGTTCACGGCGGGGCCGACCGCGTACGAGTTCACGCTGCACAACGATGCGCCCGTCGTTCGCGGTCGAGCCCGGTGCTGACGAGCGTCGGCGATGGCGGGGCAGCGTCGTCCGGCACGAACACGACGATCGGTCGCGTCGTCCTGACCAACGATCAGCGGCTTGCTGATCCTCGCGCTGGCGGAGTCGGGGCTGCGCTCAGCGGGCGGACGAGTCGGCGGTGCTGCCGACATCGTCCCAGGCGGCGAAGCGGCTCGGATGGACCACGACCAAGTTCAACCGCAAGCTCGACAACGTCTGCGACAAGCTGTCCAAGCTCGGCGTCCGAGGGCTGCAGGGCGATCTCGGGTCGCTCGCGTCCAATCGTCGAGCGCGCCTCGTCGAGTACGCGCTTGCCGTCCGCCTCGTCACACGTGACGACCTCGAACTGCTGGCTGCCGCCAGCCACGAGCCTCGATGAGACGAGCCATCCCCGTCGTCGTCGTCATCGTCGCCGCGCTGGCGTCGTGCGGTGACACACCGCCCGTCGCGACACCGCGCCGACCCACTCCGGCCGTCGATCACGCCGCCGTCGGTCGATCACGTCGCCCCACGAGCCCATCGACCACCGCCGCCGTCAGCACGACCTCGGCGAACAGTGCGGGCCCGTCGACGCACGACGACCATTGCGACGACAACGAGCAGCACGACCATCCCGACCAGCACGCCGTACGTGATTCCCGGTCGCCGATGCGGCGGGTGCGAGCCTGGGCGGACACCCACTCGACCTACCCCGCCACCGACATCTTCAACAACGGCTGCGGCGGAGCGATCGTGTCACCCGTGAACGGCGTGCTGCTCGACGTGCGGCGGGTCAACGCCTACGACCCCGCCGTCGACAATCCCGCGACGCGTGGTGGTCGGTCGGTCTCGATCCTCGGCGACGACGGCGTGCGCTACTACCTCGCCCACTTCGACGTCGATCGACGAGTCGCTCGAGCCGGGCGCGACGGATCGGAGCCGGGCGACGTACCTCGGCACGATCGGGACCACCGGTCGGTCGTCGGCCTGTCACGTGCACTTCGGGATCTCCCCCCCGTGTCCCGACCGGGAGTGGTCGGTCCGGCGTGGCGTCGTCTGGCCGTATCGATATCTCGACGACTGGCGCAGCGGTGGACAGGCGAGTCCCGCCGACGAGGTAGCGGCCTTCGTTGCCGAGACAGCCCGGCGCCTGTGCAGCGGCCGCCGACGATCCGACCGCAGCCGATGCGTGATCGTGGTCTGTTCACCGCGATGGCGTCGACCATGATGGTGCGATGCGCCACCGACGTGACCGACGACGGCTGGTGAAGCGTGTGTGAGGCCTGCGGTCCACGGCTGTCGCGCCGTCAGGCGCTCGCCGCTTGCAGGCGGCACCGTCGCCGTCGCCGCCTTCGGTCGGTCCGTCCGCGTGTCTCGTGCGCTCGCCGAACCGACCGACTACGGCGATCTCGATTCAGCCGCGATGCGGTCTGGGCGGGCGACGGTCGGCCGCCGCTGGCTGACCTCCGGAGCGAGGACGTCCGCTTCCTCCTGGTGCATCACACGGCGTCGGCCAACGGTGCCGATCCGATCGGCACGATGCGCGGCGTCTACAACTTCCACACGTCCTCGGAGAAGGGGTGGCCGGACGTCGCGTACAACTTCTTCATCGACCAGGACGGTGTCGTCTACGAAGCCCGGACCGGCAGCCTCGCCGGCCCGATCGAGGCGTCGGCCACCGGTGGCAACCAGGGATTTGCGCAACTCGTCTGTCTGCTCGGTGACTTCACGTCACAGAACCCGACCGACGCCGCGCTTGCCTCGCTGAACTCGACACTGGCATGGCTCTCCGACCGTTACTCACTCGACACGACTCCCGGCGCGCAGACGACGTTCACCTCTCGCGGTTCGAACCGCTGGCCGGAGGGCACGGTCGTCACGGCGTCGACGATCTCCGGGCACCGTGACATGAGTCAGACCGCGTGTCCGGGTGACACCTTCTATCCGTACCTCGTCGACAACGTCCAGCGCGAGGTCCACGAACTACGTGCAGCCGCCGGCGGCGTTCCGCCCGTCACGACGACCGGAGCGCCCGCGACGTCCACCACTGCACCGTTTCCCGAATCGACCACGACGACGACCACATCGACCACGCCCGCCACCACGCAGGATCCTGCAACGACCGTCCCACCCGCGACCGTGGCGGCAACGGTGGCCAATGGCAGCGTGGAGCCGCCTCCGCCACCAGCGGTCGACGAGGCGTCCAGCGCCGACGCGGGCGGAGGAGGGTCGGGACTCGTCCAATCAAGCGGCCCTGGCGGTGGCGGCGGGCGCAACGGTGCTCGTCGGCGCTGGAGCGGTCTACGTCGGGATGCGTGGACGTCACGACACCACCGACACCACCGACACGCACCCAGAACGATGTGCCGAACCCTGATGGTCGATCGATCGCGCCGCCGCGCGGCGGTGGCGACCCATTGGGCTGATCGACGCGCGGCAAACGTATCGGCGGCTGCGTCGAGGGGAGACCTCCCCATGGGCGCAGGAGAGCCGGAGTTGATAGACCGACGTCGAACGGAAAGTCGACACATCGGCGATCTGAACGGGGGAGGATGACATGGAGATGCCTGATCTTCTAGTTTGCACAGTCGTGGGAGCGGCCGGTGCATGTCGTCGCCCTTCGGTCGATCCGAAGGGCGTGTCGAGGGTTGGCTCGACGCGCCTGGTGGGCGCGCGGTCAGTGACACTGCGCATCGAGGGCTTCACCGAGGTGACCCCGCTCGCCGGCGGCGGCTTCGGCTCGGTGTATCGGGCCATTCGCGCCTCGACGGGTGGTGTCGTCGCGCTCAAGGTCCTCGACCGGGCGCAAGGTGGCGACGACGAACTGCTCGAGCGTCGACTCCGTCGGGAGATCGCGGCGCTGGTCGCACTCAAGGGACATCCCAACGTCGTGCAGGTCGAACAGGTCGTCTCCACCACGAGTGGCCCGGCCATCGTGATGGAGTTCATGAGTCGAGGGTCGGTCCTCGATGTCGACGTACCGGGGGACATCCGGGCCGAGCGCGTCGCCTTCATCGGGGCGGCAACGGCGTCGGGCCTGCAGGCCGCGCACGACGTCGGCATCGTGCATCGCGACGTCAAACCGCAGAACATCCTCGTCAACAACTTCGGGACCGTGAAGCTCTGCGACTTCGGAATCGCGGCGATCCAGAAGTCCGCCGAGTTCCAGACCCGCACGACCGCGCTGTCCGTTCGGTACGCGAGCCCCGAGGAGCTCGACGGCGATCCGAACATCGGCGCGCCCACTGACGTGTATTCGCTCGGTGCGTCCATGTTCCATCTGCTCTACGGCGAACCGCCCTCGTTTCGGGGTGGCCGAGGCGCCGACCCGTCGATCACCCGGACCGGGCGCGGGGCCGACGCCGCTCGCGACCGGGTGAGCTCGATCATCGAGCGCTGTCTCGCCGAGGATCCGCGTCAACGGCCCACGGCGAACGACTGCTTCGAGATGCTGTCGGAGACGTCGACGGGGTCGGCGTCGCCGCGACGGGAGTCGCCGATCGCCGCACGACGCCGTCGTCACCAGGCGGATCTCGACGACATCACCGCCGAACGACCCGAGCGCAAGCGTCGGCCGGAAGGTGCGCAGCCGTCAGGTCCGCCGTCGGCGCCGCCCGTCGGGTCCACCCCTCCGCCACGACGACCAGGTGTCGGCGCCTCCGGTGCTCCCGGCGACCTCGAACGAGCGATGGTGGCAATGAATCAACCGAGTGCGCCACGTACGTCCAGTCGCTGGCCGACAGGAACCGAGTACGCCGCAGCCGTGCAGCAGCCGACCACCTCGTTCGCCGATGCCGAGTTGCAGCAGGGTCGACTCACGTTGACGCCGCTCGGCATCCCGGCGTCGGCGAGCGGGCAGAACGCGATCGCATTCCACATGGAGGCCGCAGAACGTCCGGTGGCCGTTCGCTGCCTCTTGAGTGCCCATGACGACGGCCGGCTCCGCTACCGTGCGCTGCAAGAACACGTCGAAGCCTTCGACGTACCCTCCGTGGTCGCTGCCACGTGGCTCGACGAGGGCGTGCGCGTCCACGGACAGTGGTGGCCGGTGGTCGTCATGCCATGGGTGTCGGGCGATCCGCTGCACATCGCCGTCGAGGATCGCCTCGACGACTCACGCCGACTCTCCCGCCTCGCCGATCGCTGGCTCGATCTCGTCGAGCTCCTCCAGGACAAGGAGTTCGCCCACGGTGACTATCAGCACGGCAACGTGCTCCTCACCGACGACGACGAGTTCCAGCTCGTCGATCTCGACGGCATCTGGGTGCCCGGCATGGGGGTCGGTCCGCCCAACGAGTACGGCCACCCGAACTACCAGCACGTCAACCGTTCCGACACCGACTGGGGTCCCGCACGTCGACACGTTCTCGGCGCTCGTCATCGCACTGTCGATGCTGGCGCTCGCGTCCGATCCGGGCCTGTCCCGGTTCATGACCGGGGAGAACCTGCTCTTCGCCAAGCCCGACTTCGACGCCCCCGAACGTGCCGAGATCTGGAAGGTCCTCGCGTCGTCGAGCGACCCCGAGGTGGTCGATCTGACCGCACGACTTCATGCATTCGCTCGGGCCGGTCGCCAACCTGCGATGTCGGTGAGAGAAGTCCTCGACGCGTCGTTCGATCCGTCCGAACTGGGCACCCCGGTCGACTCCACCCCCGCGATCGGTGGGCTCCCCGTCACCTCCTCGGTCGGCGCCGCGGACTGGTGGACCGGAGCGGCGCCCGCCCAGGCACCGAATCCCGACAGCTACTGGCGCGGCGGAACGAACACCGACATCGCCGCGTCGCAGCCCGCCGCTCCCGGAGCGCCCGGACACGGTGCCGTCGCTGCGACTGCTGCGGTGCCGCCCACCGTCGGCCACGTCAGCGGGCCGTACACGCCGCCTGCCCTGGCCCCCGCCCGCCCCGTCCCACACGCCCGTGGCCTGGCCAGGATCACGGGGCAGCCCGTGCTCGCCGGTCTGATCAGCGGAGCGATTGCCGGTCTTCTCGGTTCGATGCTTGCCGGTCTGCTGCAAGCGGTTGCGACCGATCCCAAGGTCGACGGTGGGCTGTTCGTCGGGATGATCGCCGGGATGCTCGGCGGCATGGTCCACTCGTGGTCCGCGCTGAACCTCTCGAACTACGGGCTCGCGGCCCGCCGGTTCTTGATCGGTGCGGCGGTCGGTCTGCTGGCGGGGATCGTCGCCGTGTTCGTCGCCGACTTCATGACCCGCTCCACGCTCGACGTGGGTGACACCGAGAACGCGGTGTTGGTTGCCTACATCTGGGCGCTCACCGCTGCGCTCGTGGGATTGGCAGCCGGGCTTCTGCGCTCTCCCAAGGCGGGCGCCTATGCCTTCTCGGGCGGCGCCATCGCCGGGTTCGTCGGCGGCCTGGTCCACGGGCTGACCAGTGCCCGATTCGAGGCGCGAGCGCTGCAGGTCAACGGGTTCGACGGTCAGGTCCTGCTGATCGCCAGCTTCGTGGCGATGCTCATCGGGGTGCTCGTCGCCGTTGGCGATCCGCACTGCTCGCCACGGATCGCTCACCGTCGTCGAGGGGCCTGGTCAGGGCACCGTGATCGACTTCCACTCCAACCGGGTCAGCCTCGGTGGCGGCAACAGCGACACCTTGGTGATCAGCGGTCGGGGCCTCCGCGCCCACGGGCGATCGAAATGCTCGTCGGCGAGCACCATGCCGAGGTCGACCACGAACCTTCCTGTGGTGGTCGATGGGATCCCCCAGCCGCAACGCTTCGTCCTCGCTTCCGGTCAGATCATGGCGTTCGCCGGTGTGTTCGTCCGTCTCGACATCAAGTCCGATTCCGGGCATGGAGGTCATTCATGACCCCGCAACGCATCGTCGCCGGGCTCGCTGCGCTCGCCATCGGATTCGGTGTCACGCTGGTGGGCGTTGCCCTCGCCGACGACGATGGCGAGACGATCGCCACCCTCGAGCCGGGGGTCGTCGACGGTGGACGAACGGATCCGCTGCCGAGGACGAAGCCGGGCAGGACCAGGCTGCGGCCGAGCCGCCGCCCGCCGCTGACGTCATCGACGAAGGCGACGTCCCGGTCGCCACCTCGAACGGCGAAACGACACCACGCGACGGGGGTGTCGACACCGCGGTCGACGACCCGACGTCGGATTTGGAGTGCGAGGAGGTCCTGGTCGTTCGAACAGGCTCCGGTCAGCTGCTGATCCTGAGTGGCGAACTCGGCGAATTCAGCGAGTCGGGCGGCAGGTTCTTCCTCCCTGGATCCAACGAGTCGATCAGCGATCAATTCCAGGCCCGTGACATCGCCGTGATCTCGGGGGTCATCGACGACCGCTTCGGCAGCCGGTCGGTCGAGGACTGTGAAACGGGGCAACTCCTCGACGCCACGATCGCGCTCGATCTCGACGGAATCGAACCCGACGCAGGCGAGGCGACACCTGGCGACGTGAGCGCTGAGCCGGGCGACCGGCGAGCGAACGACCTGTTCCCGTGCTCGGACGAGGCATTCGACGTCTTCCTCGATGAGCTCGACGGTCTCGAGGCGACCGAGCTGATCCCCGACGCCGACGTGTTCGTCCGCGCCCTCGCCAAGCGCCTCGCACGTCTCGGTGGCACATCCGTGACGCAGTGGGAGATCGACATCGGACAACGGTTCGATGGCTTCGTCGACATCGAGGAGTGCTTCGACGAGATCGACCAGGCGTTCGACGACGATGCGGGCAACGGGTTCTTCTGTGCCTCGGCGAACGTGTCGACCGACGCTCGGCTGTTCGAGTTCTTCGACGCGGTCGTGCCCGACCGGATGACCGAGTGTTCCTATGTCCAGAAAGAAGGAGTGAACTGATGTACACGCAACGAGTGGACCGTGCGACCCCGAGCTGCCTGATCTTTCTGGTCGACCAGTCGGCGTCGATGTACGACCCGATGGCCGGGACCGACACCCCGAAGTCCGTGGTGGTCGCCGAGCAGCTGAACTCCACCGTGATGGAACTCATCCAACGGTGCTCCAAGTCGCACACCGAACCGCCACGGCCGTATTTCGCCGTCTCGGTGATCGGCTACCGGACCGACCAGGACGCGAACGCGATCGTCGACTCGTGCATCACGGTCCCCGGCCAGCAGGGCGACCTCGCGTGGACCACCGACCTGGCGCTGCACCCGCTCCGCGTCGAGGAACGCACACGTCAGACGAGCGATGGGCCGTTGTCGTATCGCATGCCGATCTGGGTCGAGCCGCTCAACGAGGGCGGCACCCCGATGTGTGCCGCCATGGACCGAGCCGGCCGCATCGCCCACTCGTGGATCCAGGCGTACCCACAGAGCTTCCCTCCGATCGTGATCAACCTCACCGACGGCGAGTCGACCGACGGCGACGCAGCGACCTGGGCAGAACGGCTGAAACAACTGACGTCGGAGGATGGGCCGCTGCTGCTCTTCAACATCATGCTCGCAACCGGTGAACGTGCTGTCACCGGCGATGTTCCCGAACGATCCGAATCAACTGAGCGACCGCTTCGCCCGACAGCTGTTCACGATGTCGAGCGAACTCCCCGAGTTCATGCGGACCGCCGCAGTGCGTCAGGGCTACCAGGCCGAGCCGGGTGCTCGCGGCATGTCGATGAACGCGGACTTCAGAGCGGTCGTGTCCTTTCTCAACGTCGGAACATCAGTCGGGCACCTACTGCGATGAACGCGGCCGACGACTCCGGCGACCTGGCGTCGAAACTGATCGTCGGTGGCGTCGTTGCTGCGGTGATCGTCGGCGGAGTCGCAGCCGTTCAGCGGCGTCGGGATCCCGCTCGTCGTCATCGCGATCGTTGGGGCCGTGGCCGCCTTCTGGCTCCTCGACGCCTGCTACCTCGTCGCCCACACCCGACTCGACAGTCGTTGTCGCGCAGGGCGGTGGCGCGCTGCCCGCCACGTCTGCCGAGTCGCTGCCACCGCCGCGCGGCAGTCGGACGTCGCCCGACGATCTCGGAACCCGACGAGCGTGAACCCGATGCCATCGAGGAACAGCACAACGCTCGGCTCGACCCGAGCCTGTTCGACCCGAAGAGCGTCGAGATCAAGGTGAGTTCGACCGGCGTCGGGTCGCGCCTTTTCGATCCGCGTCGCCAAGCACGGCAACTCGATCCAGGAGTGCGAGGACGCGGTCACGCTCGATCCGCGACGAGCGGTCCTCGCCGTCGCCGACGGCGCGTCCTCGTCCTTCGGAGCGAACCTGTGGGCGGACACGCTGACCAAGCACTTCGTTCGAGCAACCTCCCAAGCCGCTCTCCGTCGGCTCGTTCTCCACATGGCTCGCCGAGGCACGAGCCGCCTCGCCGACACCGAGTGGGGCTCCCGCGGGTGCCGAGACCCGACGACCCGAACGGATGGTGGAGCGAGCAGGGGGCACGTCAGGGTGCGTACTCGACCATCGTCGGAGCGGCGATCATGACCGACGGTGATGCACGGGTCGCGACCGATGATGTGTCTCGGTGACTCGTGTGCGTTCGTGCTGACCGGCCCGTCGGGAGAACGAGTGTTGCGTCGTGCGCTGCCGTACGAGGACGCGTCGCAGTTCGGTTCCCATCCCGCCCTCCTCGGATCGATGGTCGATCGGGTGCACGACGAGCCGTCGTGGACCACCGTCCCGGCAGGACCCGGTGATGTCGTGGTCCTGGCGAGCGACGCGGTGTCCGAGTGGCTGCTGGGTGACCCGAAACGTTTCGCGCTGCTTCGATGGTGCAGGAGCCCGAAGCGATTGCCACCCGTCTGATCGGTGAACGTACCGACGGTCGCATCGTGAACGACGACCTCACCGTTGCGATCCTCGAGCTCGCCGGCTGACATCCCACCTCCTGATCGCCGTCCGATGTCGTCTCGGGGAACGGACGCTCGTTTTCGATCCGGTCGGCTGTGACGAGCCCGCACGAGATCGTGATCGGTCGCTCGGCCCTCGGGGATCCTCCGGTGGAAGGAGAGACGCCGTGTCGGCCCGGTGCGGGAAGGTAGAACTACAGGGAGCGGGACACCGACCCGCAGCGATGGCCGGGTCGCCGGTCGACCGATTGGGGGAGCCATGATCGCAGACGAGGCCGACGGTCAACCGCTCGCCACGCTGTCGATCACCGGGCGCCTGCCGATCGACATGGTCGGTCCGGTCACGATCGGCCGTGATCCGCGTTCCGGCCGCGGTGCCGTCGTGGTGGTCGATCACGATCCGCTCGTCTCGAAATCCCACCTTGCGCTCGACGTCGATGCCGACGGGTTCGTGATCACCGACCTCGGATCGTCGAACGGCACGTTCCTGCATCACGCAGGTGGCGAGACAACGGTGCCGACCAATGCGTGGATCCCGGTTCCGCCCGGTTCGGAGATCGAATTCGGTGACCAGCGGATGACGATCGAAGTGCCCGCCGTGTCCGGTCCGTCGGCGACGGACCCGGAGGCCACGCCCCGACACGGCATCGTCGCGCCGGTGCCGTCGATCGCGCCCCCGATCCCTGGGGAGCCGCAGGGGTTGCCGATGTCGAACCGTCGATCGCGTGCACCCGCTGCCACCGTGGACTCCCTGTCGGATCGAAATTCTGCGACGGATGTGGCACACCGACGGCCGCCGCCCCACTCCCGGCCGCACCATCGGTCGCTCCCGGTCCGGGTGCGACCGTCGTCGTTCCGGCCGGTGCGATCCCCGCACCGATCGGATCACCGGCGGCGACGTCGATCCCACCCGGCGCACCAGCGTTCTTCGACCCGAATCAACCAGGTGTCCCGGCCTTCGTCGACCTCTCGTCGGCGTCCCGGTCGTCGGGCGGCCCGGCGAAGATCATCCTCGGGATCGTTGGAGTCATGGTCGTGCTCGCCGTGATCGCCGTGGTGCTCAGCCGTGTCCTCGGGGGCGATGATCGTGCCCGGAGTGAGCCCAGCAGCATGCTGGCGCCCGAGGCGGTCGATGAACTCTGGTCGACGTCGGTGCGCGGTGAATCGTCTGGTGCCTTCGTCGACGATGCCGGGGTGTACGTGGCGACGTTCGATTTCGACTCGGGTCGTCTCGATGTCGTGGCGTTCGATCGTCAGCACGGCGACGAGCTCTGGGACACCGAGCTGGACGGCAACGGCGGATTCGTTGACATCAGTGGTGCAGCCCAGGGGGTCCTGGTCGTGACGGTGTGCGACGACGGGTGCTCCGTCGTCGGGCTCGATCTGAGCACCGGTGACGAACGGTGGTCGGAGCAGATCGGTGACGGTCTCCCGCGGGTGACCGACCGCCACGTGATCATCGCCGGCACCGACTCGGTCGAGGTCTTCGATCCACTCACCGGAGACTGGATCGATCGGGTGCGGGGAGACGACGTGTCGTTCACGAACGAGCACATCCTCGTGTCCGACGGTGACGACGTCGAAGTGTTCGACTTCGACCTCACCAGCGTGCTCGGACCCGAACCCGTCGATCAGGCCGATGCCTTCTCCTTCGACGGCGCCCGGCTGATCATTGCCGAAGGCGACGAGTTGCGCTTCGTCGACGCGGACGGCACCGTCGCCAAGGAATCGTCGGTCGACGTCGGGGTGATCGACCGGATCCAACCCGTGACCGACGACAACATCGTGCTCGGTTCGGAGGATGGCGTGGTCTCCATCGATCCCCGCGACGGTGTGGCCGACGAACGCTGGTCGGAGCGAGGAGAGGTGTCCAGCGTCGCCGACGTCGACGGCGGAGCCGTCGTGCTGGTCGACGATGGTGGCCGGTTGCAGGTGATCGACGCCGACTCCGGCGAACAACGCTTCGAACGCGAGCTCGATCAACCCGAGCGAGGATTCACCATCTCCACTCGAAACCTCCTCATCGTCCACGAATTCGACGGCTTCGATGATCCGACCGAGCTCTCGGCGTTCGATTGGCAGACCGGTGACGAGGTGTGGTCTGAGCGCTTCAACGGCTTCCCCATCGTCTTCGACGGGCTCGTCGTCGAGATCACCGAGGATGGCGACATCGTCGTCTACGGCTGACCTGCGCATGCCCACCGCCGAACTCCGCACCGTCGTCGAACGGGCGATCCTGCCGACGGGGTGGGCCGTGACCGGGGTGATGCTGCTGGCGACGGCGTTCGTGCGGTGGTTCCGGAGCGGACCCGGCTCCCGGTTCCGCGGGCTCGACCTCGCCGACAACATCCGCAGCGGGGTGCTGTCGCCGAGTTGGGGGATCTGGGTGGCGCTCGCGGTGTACTCGATCGTGGGCGTCGGCGGGATCTACATAGCAACCGCAACGATCCGTCACCGAGGCGTGGTCGCCGCCCGACTCGTGATCGGCGCGAGCGGACTCGTGACGTTCGCACTGCTCGCCGTTCTGGCAATACCGACCTCCAACTGGGCGGCAGGACCTACCATTGCGGTTGGGGCGTTTCTCCTCTCATGCGGCCTGTCCGCCGTCCAGTTGGTCATCACCAGGGAACACTGACATGTCTCACGCCTGCCACGCCTGCCGACACGAACTCCACGCCGACTCCCGGTTCTGTCCGAACTGCGGAACTCCCGTGTCGGCAGGTCCTGCGACCGCTGGGCCCGACAACATCGGACTGCCGGCGGGTGGTGGCGCGGCGACCGCACCGTCGGCTCCCGAGCCGGCGCCCACGTGGCAGCCCACCCCGGTTTCCGGTCCAGGGCAGCCGCCCTCTCCACCTGCCGGGCCGCCGCCTGCAGGCCCGGTGTGGTACGCCCCACCCGGCGGACCCGTCGGTCAGCCCCAGTTCGTGTCGGTCGAATCGACGCCCGCTGGCCGCCGAGGCGCCGGCACGGTCATCGGGATCGGTCTCGGCGTCGTCGGGTTCCTGGCGATCGGTTTCCTCGCGTTGCGGTTCCTGCTCGGGGGGTCCGAGACCGGGGGAGCGTCGTCACCCGAAGCCGTGGTCGAGGAAATGGTCGCTGCCATCAACGCGCAGGATCCACTGGCCGTGGTGAGTCTGGTGGCGCCCGACGAGCTCGACGGGTTCGACACCCTCGTCGAGGACACGATCGACTACTACCGCGATCTCGGTCTCGAAGCGCTGGTCGACGAGGTCGGCGGATCTGACGACATCGACGTGACGATCGAGCTCGAAGCCGATCGGATCGACGTCCGGATGGAGGGCGATCAGGCGGCGATCGTGTCGTTCGAGCTCGACGGGCGCGTCGAGATCGACGGTGCCGAGGACTCCGGGTTCCTCGAGGACAACCGATTCGACTTCTCGAGCCGGGATCTCGAGGGTGCGTTGCCCAACGGGAGCGACGAGGTGGAACTGATCGCCGTCAAGCTCGACGGACGGTGGTACGCCAGCCCGATGCTCACCGCCGGTCACTACATCGTCGAGAACTCGGACCTTCCACCTGGCGAGTACGACCGGATCGGCGAGGACCGTGACCCGGGTGCCGACAGTGCGGTCGAGGCGGTCGAGGCGCTGGTCGATGTCGTGAACAACCCCGATGCCGACGACCTGGCGGCTGCCCTGGGCGGTGGTGAAGGCCGCGTCGCCGTCGCCTTCCGGGACGCGATCGACGACGGCTTCCGCGAGATCGACACCGGCGACGTCCGCTACGAGCTGTCGGTCACGACGAAGGACCTCGGCGATGGCCGGGTGGAACTCACCGAACTCGAACTGTCGGTTCGCGACGACTACAGCAGCGGGACCGTGACGATCGACGAGGACTGCGTCACCCTGCGTGAGGACGGCGAACGGCCCGAACGGGAGTGTCTCCTCGATGCGCTCGCACTCGACGGTGCCGACGAGCTCGACACGACGCTGTTCCTCGACACGGTCGACGAGGACGGTGGGCGCCGCGTCCGAATCGTTCCGACGCTCACCGACGTGCTCGGCCGGTTCCTCCGGGTCTTCGACGACCGCCAGAGCCTGCTCCTCGCCACCGACAGCCCGCAACTCGACGAGGCCAACACCGTCGAGCCGGGCAGCGACATCGACATCGACTTCGACGGACAGCTCTACTCGGTCAACGAGTTCGAGATCGTGGCTGGTGAGGCGTACAACGTCACCGGCAGCGAGGGCACGCAGTTCGATCTGCACGTCGACGACGGGTTCGGTCTCGAGCAGAGGTTCTCCCATGACTTCGTCGCAGCCGAGGACGGCGTCGCCCGTGTGGTCACGTATTCCGACTTCGACGAAGCCGACGACGAGGAGAACTGCGGCATCGCCGGATGTTTCCCGACCGGGCGCGGCGAGGCGACGATCCGCATTCGGCAGGCGGGCCGCCAGTCGGTGCCGTTCCCGCAGCGGATCACCGGTGACTTCGGGCCCGGAGACGCTCGGATCTTCGAACTCGAGGTCGAGACCGAGCAAACGGTCCGGATCGACGTGCAGGGGGACTTCATCGGTTCGGAGCTGATCGACGGATTCCTCTACCGTGTCGACGACGACACCTACGAGTTGCCTGCCGGTCGCTACGAGTTCGTCGTCTACAACACGAGCGGGGACGAAGCGACGACCTACGACGTCGTACCGTCGAACGGCTGAAGGAGAACGGTGAACGACAACGCACGCTGTCCGTCGTGCGACACGGCGAACCCGCCCCATGCGACGTTCTGCCAGCACTGCGGACGCCCGATGGGGGCGCATGCGGCGGCCGCACCGGCGGGGACCTTCACGACGACTGCGACCGGCGGCTCGTCGAAGATGGGCGCCTACATGATCGGTGCGGTCACGGTCGCGGTCGTCCTGATTGTCGGGGGCACCCTGTTCTTCCTGGCTGAGGGCGACGACCGCGAGCCTGAGGACGCCGTTCGTGAAGCGACCGCGGACGTGACCTCGGCGGCCCCCTCACAGGCCACGCTGCCACCGACCACGCTGGCACCGACCACGCTGGCACCTGCGATCACGCTGCCGCCGACCACGGTGCCACCTGCGACCGCGCTGCCGTCGACGGTCCCACCAACGACTGCTGCACCGCCTCCCCCGAGCCCACCGCCGACCACCGCGGCACCGGTCCCGACCGTCGCCCCCGGCGTCGGGACCGTCACATTCGACCAAGCCGTTGCATTCTTCTCGTCCTACATCGCGACCGCGCTCAACGGCGACTACGTCACGGCGTGGAACATGCTGTCCGAGCGCGATCAGCGCGACTACGAGCGTGGTTTCGACCAGTTCGTCGGGTTCTGGCAGAGCGTGTCGTTCGCCGATGTCCAGCGGGTCGATTCACTGGGCGGGGGGCCGAGCTTCCAGTCGATGCGTGCCGACGATGGCGTACGGCCAGGCCGACGGTGATCCCACCTCGTTCGAGGTGATCGACGTGGATGTCAACGTGCGTCCAGACGGGTTGCTGCAGATCTTCGACTACCGGTTCGTCGGGAAGCAGTGAGCAGCCTGCAGCGGTGTGAGCGATGCGGCGACACCAACCCGCACGATGCATCCTTCTGTGCGACGTGCGGAATGCCGCTCGCGGATCCCGACGGCGTGGCGACACTCGTCGCGCACGACCACCTCGATGATGAGCCGGCGCCGACCTCGGAGTACGTGGGTGCCCCGAGGTTCGGTGAGACCGCTCCGCCCGTGATGCCCCCGGCCGCGCCGGTCGGTGACCTGCCGCCGTCCGATCCCGCTGCCGCAGGTATGGCGACCACGGCGTTCCCGGTCGGTGCCGCTCCGCCACATGCAGTGACGGCCGTCGTGCCCCCCGCATCGAACGGTGGCCCACCGGGCCCGTATGTCGGTCCTGCGTCCGAGTCCCGCTCGACCAGCGTGATGGTCGCAGCGCTCGCCATCGCGATCGTGGTCATCGTCGGTGGGGTGCTCGTCCTGTTGGCCACCAGCTCCGGCAACGACGGCACGGCGAGCACGGTCGACGGTGTCCGCGACTCTCCGCCGGCGACGGTCGCACCGACGACCGGTGCGCCCGACGCTGCGCCTCCGCCCCCGGCCACGGTCGAGGTCGAGCCGGTCGCGACCGCAACCGTCGTGCCGAGCGAGGCGCCGACCACCCCACCGCCATCATCTCCGCCGACCCCGGCACCGGCCCCCACCCGCGGGTTGGGTGACCTCGGACTCGTTCAGCCGATCCTCGACGAGGCCTGCGATGGGCGCTTCATCACGTTCGTCGGTTCTGCCGTCGGTGCGACACCGTACGCCGACGAGGTGTCCTCGCTACTCGCGCAGTATCCGGGGTCGAACTACATCTGGACCAAGGCGTGCCCGTCGCTGCGCCAGGAGTTCCGCGACGGGAATGACATCTACGGCGTCGTCTACGGTCCGTACGCCACACAGCAGGAGGCGTGCGACGCAGTGTCGTTCGGTCCGCCCGACGCCTACGTCCGCCGGATCAGCACCACCGACCCGCAGGACCACACCGTCGCTTGCTGACCGTCACCGATGACGTCCATCCCGGATGAATGTCATGGGTCAGCCGGAGGTGAGGAGGCGGCGCGCGGCATCGACCACCACATCGACGGTGACCGCTTCGACCCGCCCTGCGGCGTCGGCGGCGGGAATCTCGTCGCGGGTCCGATTGACGAGCACGCCGGCGACACAGCCGGAGCGGAGCCCGAGTGCGGCACTCATCGTGAACAGCGTCGACGCCTCCATCTCGTAGTTGAGGACGCCGAGGTCCTGCCACTCCGAGAGGCTCCCACGAAAGCGGCGCGTGACCTTTCCGGACACGGTGTCGTAGCGCTCCTGGCCCGGATAGAAGGTGTCGGACGATGCGGTGATTCCGATGTGCAGGTTGACGCCGGCGGCGCGTCCTGCCTCGACCAGCGCCGTGGTGCACTCGAAGTCGGGAACCGCCGGGAACTCGGGCGGCGCAAAGTGGTGGCTGGCTCCGTCGAGGCGGACCGCTCCGGTGGTGACGATGACATCGCCGGGTTCGATGTGGGGCTGGATCGCACCCAGTCGTCCCGACGCGCAGGAACGTGTCGACGCCGAGTTGTGCGAGTTCTTCGACGGCGATCGATGTCGACGGTCCCCCGATCCCCGTCGAGCACACGATCACACCGGCCCCACCGACGGTGCCACGAACCGACGTGAACTCGCGCGTCGATGCGAGCGGAACCGCGTCGTCGAGCAGGCCGGCGATGTGCGCGACTCGCCCCGGATCGCCCGGAACGATTGCCAACGTTGCGCCATCGACGTCGGCCCTGGTCAACCCGAGATGAAAGACATCGGCCATGCCATCGACCGTAGCAACAATGTCGTGGGCTGGACTGGAGTCGACGTCAGGGAGCGGTGGGGCGACCGGAGTGATTGACGCCGTGATAGGGACTCCCCGCTTCGGTGAACTCGGCGAGGAGTTCGAAGAACTCGGGACCGAAGGGGTCGCCGCCTCGAAGGGGGAGCACGGCGCGGCGGATGGTCCAGTCGTGCGGTGCGAGCTGGCAGGCCAGGTCGAAGTTGCGCTCGGCGCCGACCGTGTCGCCGGCGTTGCGCAGGTGGACCGCGATGCGGAAGTGGAGGCGAGCCAGTTCCTCGTCGGGGCTGAGATCCTCGACGGCGCCGCGGGCGTCGTCGGCGGTCATCAACGTCTCACCGTCGATCACCCAGCGACGGATCGCATCGAGTTGGGTCTGGGAGTCGATTCCGGTGAAGTCCTTGAACGTGTCGGTCGAATACGCATTCCAGTTCGGCTGGGCGATGACGTCGTGCTCGTCGATCAGCACCACCGTCGGGACGTTGGAGATCGCGTACAGCTCGGTGAGGAGATGGTCGGCGTCGATCAACACCGGGTAGGTGATCCCGTCGGTGTGGTCACGGATGAAGTCACGGATCGTGTCGACCGCCTCGTCGATGGCAACGGCGATCACCTGGAAGTCGTGCTCGGCCAGTTCGTCGTGGAGTACCTGCCAACCTGGCAGGTCGAAGAGGCAACCTCACCAACTCGAGAACGCGACGAGCAGCTTCTTCTTCGAGCGGTGATCGGCCAGGGAATGGAAGGTGCCATCGAGGTCGGGGAGCGTGAAGTCGGGCGCTCGGAGGTCGTTCGAACGCGGCCCGCCGTCCGGCCCGCTCGGCACCGATCGCAACGAGTCCGGCGTCATCGTCGACGGCGACGGGGCGGTCGAGGAGCGAGGCGACCACCCGGAGATCCACGTGCCCGTCGCGCTCCAGGGCATCGCGGTCGGCAACGATCACGCACCGCTCGTCACGGCAGAGGCCCTCGGGCTTGAGCTCCCACCCGATGAGGTCCTGCAGCGTTCCCGCATCGACGAGCGGACCCGTTTCCAACAGTGCAATCGGCGCTTCGGTCATCAGCGGACGGTAACCCATGGGCGCCGGTGGCGGTCACTCGTGGACACCGTTGGATGGTGCGCAGGTGATCGGCGCGACCGAACGGCGACTCACGTGGTCGGCACGACCGGTTGGGTCAACCGATCTCGTCGGGCATCTCGGCCTTGCGACGCGTCACGAAGTCGAGCAGTTCGGCATCGACGGCGTCGTCGAGTGCGGGTGCCTCGTAGGTGGCGAGCGCGTGCTTCCACGCGATGTTGGCTCGATCGGCGGCCGAGGTGGCGCCGTCTTCGGTCCACTGTTCGAAGCTCGCGTTGTCGGCAATCGCCGACCGGTAGAACGCGGTTTCGAAGTTGGCGAGCGTGTGGGCGGTGCCGAGGAAGTGTTCGCCTGGCGTGTGGGCGAGGAATGCATCGACGCCCTGCCCGTTCTCGCTCATGTCGAGCCCCTGGCCGAACTTCATCATCATGCCGAGTTGGTCGGCGTCCATCATGAACTTCTCGTAGCCGAATGCGAGGCCACCTTCCATCCACCCCGCTGCGTGGAGTACGAAGTTCACGCCCGCCATCACGGTGGGGATGATCGTCGACGCCGACTCGTATGCGGCTTGAGCATCGGGGATCTTCGACGCGGTCATCGATCCGCCGGAACGGAACGGCACGCCGAGGCGACGAGCGAGTGCGGCCACGGTGTACAGCACGACGGCGGGTTCTGGTGTGCCGAACGTGGGTGCTCCCGTCGCCATCGACATCGACGACGCGAACGACCCGAAGATCACCGGAGCGCCCGGACGCACGAGTTGGCAGAACGCCATCCCGGCCAACGCCTCGGCAAGCGTTTGCGCGGCGACCGCTGCCGCGGTGGTGGGGGCCATGGCGCCGGACAGGATGAACGGTGAGATGATGCACGCCTGGTTCGCAGCGGCGTAGGTCTCGGCAGCGGCGAGCATGGTGTCGTCCCACACGAGTGGCGACGAGGCGTTGATCAACGACGACATCACGGTGCGTTCGACGCCGGACTCGTCACGGAGGTCGCCACCGAAGCCGATGCGTGCCATCTCGATCGAATCCGCAGCCCGCTCGCCGGCGGTGACCGAACCCATGAACGGCTTGTCGCTGTACTTCAGGTGGGCATACACCATGTCGAGGTGGCGCTTGTTGACCGGGATGTCGACCGGCTCGCACACGGTTCCGCCCGAGTGGTGCAGGTGGGGTGACATGTAGGCGAGCTTCACGACGTTCTCGAAGTCCGTCATCGTCGCGTAGCGGCGGCCGTTGTCCTGGTCGTACACGAACGGCGACCCGTAGTTCGGGGCGAACACGGTGTTGTCGCCGCCGATCTCGACGTTGCGAGCGGGGTTCCGGGCGTGCTGCGTGTACTGCCGCGGGGCGCGACGCCTGCACGATGGTGCGGCACAGACCGCGGGGAAACCGGACTCGGATGCCGTCGACATCGGCGCCGGCGTCCTTCCAGCGCTCGAGCGCGGTGGGGTAGTCGCGGAACTCGACGCCGACCTGCTCGAGAATGGTGTCGGCATTGTGCTCGATCAGTTCGAGGTGTTCGTCTTTGACCAGTTCGTAGGGCTTGATCTGGCGTTCGAGGTAGGCCGGCACCGGGGGCGCGGACGACGCCCGCGTCGCGGCGCGACCGGCGCGTCCCCCCGAGCGGCGTCCGCCGCGTCGATCCTCGCTCATGTCGACCCCTCGTTTCGCGTGGTGGTGTGACGACGAGTCGTGGCGACCGTCGAATCACGTGTGTTCCATCATCCGGAACTGTTCCATATTACAGAACACCGGATGTGGGGCGTCGACACGATCGGACGATGAGTCCGACGATGTCGACCGGGAGATACCCGTCGAGCGAATCGACGCTACGGACGGGCGCGGCGGCGGCCGGTGCGCTGGCGTGCGCCCGCCCCGACCGCACGTTCCTGAGCGGCCGGGAGCACCGTCTCGGCAGCGAGGTTCGGTGTGGGCTCGGACGTGTGGGGGAAGCCCATCGCGTTGACGAACAATTCCTGGAACCGGGGTTCGGTCGCGGTCTCGATCTTGTCGACGCGTCGGACAGCATTCTCGATCTCGGCCCGCTGACCCGCCGAGAGCAGGGCTCGGACAGCCCCTGCCCCTGCTGCGTTGCCGACCGAGGCGACCTGTGCGACCGGCACGTCGGGAACGAGCCCGAGCACCTTCGCGTAGAGCGGATCGATGTGGGCGCCGAACGCACCTGCGAGACGCACCGAAGCGATCGTGTTCGGATCGCTGATGCCCGCGTGCTCGCACAACAGGTCGATGCCGGCGCGCAGCGCAGCCTTCGCCAATTGGATCGCCCGGACGTCGTCCTGGGTGACGTTGATGTTCTCGGTCGGGTCACCCGAATCGCCGAAGAGCCGGTACGAGAACGTTCGACCGGCAGCGAACACGCGGTCCGTCTTGGTCGGTCCGTCCGAGCGGATCGTGCCGTCCACGTCGATCAGACCGGCCAGGTACAGCTCGCCGATCACCTCGATGATCCCCGACCCGCAGATCCCCGAGATGTCGAGTTTGGCCGTCTGTGTCTCGAACAGCGAGTCGTCCGACCACACCTCCGCGCCGATCACCCTGACCCTCGGCTCGAACGTGTCGCGGTCGATCCGTACGCGTTCGATCGCACCTGCTGTCGCGCGCATCCCGGCGGAGATCTGTGCTCCCTCGAATGCCGGCCCGGTGGGGGACGAGGCCGCCAGCAGGTGGCTCGCGTTGCCGAACACGATCTCGGCGTTGGTCCCGACATCGACGAGGAGTTGCAGGTCGTCGCTGCGGTGGGGGCCCTCGGCCAGGATCGCGCCAGCAGTGTCGGCGCCGACGTGGCCGGCGATGCAGGGGAGCAGGTACACCTCGGAGAAACGGGCGTCGATCTGCAGGTCGACGGCCCGCACCATCACCGCACTGTCGGTGGCGAGGAGGAACGGTGCCTGACCGAGGGGGGTCGGATCGATCCCGAGGATGACGTGGTGCATGATCGGGTTGCCGACGATCGTCATGTCGAGCACCTCGTCACGGTCGGCATGGGCCGAACCGACGAGTTCGCCCACCATCTGGTCGAGTGCCCGGCGGATGACGGCGGTGAGTTCGATCTCGCCGCCGGGGTTCATCATGACGTAGGAGACCCGCGACATCAGATCGTCGCCGAAACGGATCTGGGGGTTCATCACGCCGTGCGTCGCGAGGATCTCCCCGGTCGACAGATCGACGAGGTGGCCGGCCACCGTGGTCGAGCCGACGTCGACCGCCACTCCGAGGGCGCGATCGACGTAGCCCGGGTACACCGCGCAGACTTCGCAGCCGTGGCGAACGGCGACCGTGATCGTGTTCCCGCCCGCCTTCGCCGCCGGCGCGATCAGCGGCAGCACGTGCGCGGCCACTCGTGACATGGTCACGTCGTAGTCGTCGGCGAGCAGTGTCGCGATCTGTTCGCTCAGGCCACCGACCTCCGAACCGAGCTCGGCCTTCGGCAGCTCGAGATAGTGGAGGCGGACGAGCGGGTCGATCTCCAGGTCGCCGAGGTCGACCGACTTGCGGACCACCTGTTTGTGCACCTGGCTCGCGGCAGGGATCTCGACGACGATGTCGCCACACACCTGTGCCGCGCAGCCGAGGCGTTGCCCGTCGTCGATCGGGCGCCGTCCGGTGTAGTCCGCCTCGGTCGTGGTCCAACCGGTGAGCGCATCGGCCGTTCGACTCGATCTGCCATTTCGAGAACGAACCCTCCGTCGGCACGACCTGGCAGCGCCCGCACAGCCCGCGCCCGCCGCACGTCGAATCGAGGTCGGCGCCGACCGAGCGCGCAGCGTCGAGCACCGTCGTGCCGTTTCGACGCGTGCCGTCAGCCCCGAGGGTGCGAACACGACGCGGTGCCGTGTCTGATTCCCGCTCACGTGACGGTCCTCCCGACGGAATCGTGGCTCAGGGGCGTGCGGCGCGAGGTCGGGTGCCGAGCGCGGCGTCATGAGCCTTCGACGCGGGCGCGGCGTCCGCCGCGGCGACGAGGCGCCCCGCCCGACTCGCCGGCGCCGGTCGGGTCGCCGCCTTCGCGCTGCGCAGCAATCCACGCGCCGCAGTCCTGGTCGTGGCCGGCGAGCACGTCGGCTGCCTTGACGATCCGCTTCACTTCGTCGTGCAACGGGTTCATGATGGCCGAGGTCATCCCGTTGCTGATCGCCATCGCCAGGAACGTGCCGGTGATCCAGTTGCGCTCGGGGAGCCCGAAGCTCACGTTCGATGCCCCGCACGTCGTGTTCACCTTCAGTTCCGACTGCAGGCGTCGGAGGAGGCGGAACACCTGCTGGCCGGCCTGGCCGACCGCGCCGATCGGCATGACCAGTGGGTCGACCACGATGTCATACGACGGGATCCCGTGGTCGGCCGCACGGTTGACGATCTTGCGGGCGACTTCGAAGCGCACATCGGGGTCCTCGGAAATCCCGGTCTCGTCGTTCGAGATCGCAACCACCGCCGCTCCGTACTTCTTCACGAGCGGCAGCACCCGTTCCATCTGCTCGTCCTCACCGGTCACCGAGTTGATCAGCGGCTTGCCCTGGTAGACGGCGCAGCCGGCTTCGAGCGCCTCGACGATGGACGAATCGATCGACAGCGGGACGTCGGTGACGGACTGCACCAGCTGGATCGCCTTGGCCAGCAGCGCGGGTTCGTCGGCCAGCGGGATGCCGGCGTTCACGTCGAGCATCTGTGCGCCACCCGCGACCTGGGCGATGGCGTCGGCCGAGACTCGGTCGAAGTTGCCCGCTTTCATCTCCGCGGCGAGCAGCTTGCGGCCCGTCGGGTTGATGCGCTCGCCGATCATGACGAACGGGCGGTCGAAGCCGATCACGACTTCTTTGGTGGCGGAACTGATGATGGTCTCGGTCATGGCTGGTCGCTTTCGGAAGGGTCGATGGTCGCAGTGTGGGGAGCGTCGGTGCCGGGTCGTGCTCGGCCGTCACCCGACGCGGGCTCGAGCCCGCCGTTGACAACGAGTGCCTCGAGTCGATCGGGTGGATACTCGTTCTCGATGTCGGCGCATCGCTGATCGAGCTGCGCCTCGACGTCGTCGTCGGTGAGCGGGCTCGACGAGGTCCGCCATTGCTGAACGTAGTCCTGTGTGGACGTCAACCCGGCCACCGCCGCGGCACGATCGATCGCGTGCTGGAACCGAGCATGGAGCAGGACCTTGTGCTGATCGTCACCGGCCCGCCCGGTGAGTTGGGCCGGGATGTCGCGCCACGAGATCGTCGACAGCGTGGGTCCGCTCCGACGTCGACCGCCGCGCCGTGTCGCCTGGCGCTCGCGCAACTCGCCCTGGTCGGGCCCGAGATCGGGCCCTGGTTCCGTGATGTCGTCGTTCATGAGGATCCTCCCGCGATCTCGACCAGCGTGGTCTCCAGTTCTCCGTACCCGGTGCGTTCCACGATCATCGAGAGCCCGAGTCGTGCTGCAGCCGCCTCTGCACGCTCGACGAGGTCGGGGTCGTCGGTCTGGGCGAGATAGACGAGGCGGGTGTAGTTGCCGAAGTACATCGGCAACAGCTCCGGATGTTGCTCGATGCCGAGTCCCTGCCAGACGAGTCGGTCGAAGTGCTTCACCAGGAAGTCCGTGAGGTAGAAGGAACCGATCTCGTGGTCCTGGATCTCGGCGAAGCGGGGGGCGGTCGCGAAGAACTGGTAGCAGTGCGCACCGGACAGCATCTCGACGCCTTCCTCGGCACACACCTGAGCGAGTCGGCCCCCCGTGCCGCAGTCGGCGTACCCGATGAAGATCTGATCGAAATGCGAGCGGTCGATCGGGTCTGCGGCGTCGGTGACTCGCACCTCGTCGTCGACGAGATCGGCGGCGGCCAGATCGTCGGCGCAGCCATGATCATCGTCGCCCCCGCGGGCGCGCCGGATGCGAGCACGCACCGCTTCGGGAATTTCCGCGGGGCGGTTGTGAAGCGCCGCCGGGAGGCATTCGACGGTGACGTTGCCGAGCTGGTTCATCTCGGTGATCGCCTTCAACTCGTGAGCGAGCGCGCCACACGCGATCACGAGCGTGCGTGGCCCCTCCATGGTCAGGTGCGAACCGATGGCCCCGCCGGTTCCGGGTTGCCGCGCCGGGCCGTGACGAGTTGCTTGGCCATCTCCGACGCCACGGCAGCGTCGCGGCAGTAGCCGTCGGCACCGATCGCGTCGCCGAACTCCTGGTTGAGTGGCGCCCCGCCGACGAGGATGATCTGATCGTCGCGGCGGCCGCGCGCGATCAGGGTGTCGATGACCACCTTCATGTACGGCATGGTCGTGGTCAGCAGCGCAGACATGCCCAGGATGTCGGGCCGGTGTTCGTCGAGCGCAGCGATGAACTCGTCGACGTCGGTGTTGATGCCGAGGTCGATGACCTCGAACCCGGCGCCTTCCAACATCATCGCGACGAGGTTCTTGCCGATGTCGTGGATGTCGCCCTTGACGGTGCCGATCACGACCTTGCCGACCGACTCGACGCCGGTCTCGGCGAGCAACGGCCGCAGGATCTCCATGCCGGCCTTCATCGCGTTCGCCGACAGCAGCACTTCGGGCACGAAGAGGATGCCGTCGCGGAAGTCGATGCCGACGATCCGCATCCCTTCGACCAGTGCGTCGTTGAGCACCCGCTCGGCGCTCCACCCGCGGTCGAGCAGGATCGTGGTGCCTTCGGCGATCTCGTCTTTGAGACCGTCGTACAGGTCGTCGTGCATCTGCAGCGTGAGATCTTCATCGCTCAGCGTGGCGAGATCGATCTCCTCGTCGTCGCCGTTGGTTGCGTCGTTGTCGACGTCCGTCATGTCATGACCCCCAGAGGTGGAGTTGGCTCGCTGCCCCGAGCGGAACAACGCGGCTGTTCCGTATCGCGGAACTGTACCGTATAGTGAAACAGCACGCCAGGCCCCTCTGGGCCGACTCCTCTGAGCGGCGTGGGACAACGATACAGGCGACCAGGAGCACGACGCATGTCTGGAGTGCAATCGATCGAGCGAGCGTTCTCGATCCTGCGTGTTCTGGCCCGCGGCCCACTCGGTGTCACCGACATCGCGGAGCGCACTGACCTTGCCGAAGTCGACGGTCTCACGGTTGCTCACGACGCTCGAGCACGAGGGAGCCGTCGTCCAGAGCGAGGTCGGGGGCGGGTACGCGATCGGTTCGACCTTGGCAACGCTCGGCCAGGCGGGCAGCCCCACCGGCAGTCTGCGTTCGATCGTGCGACCCTTCATCGAGGAACTCGCGCTGCTCACCGGAGGCAGCGCAGGGTTCACGGTGCGCGAGCGTGGGCGTGCCTACTGGGTCGACAACGTGGACGACACCGACGAGATGGTCACGCTCGCCGACCAGACGGGGCAGTCGTTCCCACTGCACGCCGTCCCGACCGGACTGGCGATGCTCGCGAAGTTCTCCGATGAGGACCTCGACGACTACTTCGCCAGCTCGACGGTCGAGCACGGCGGCGGAGCCGTCGACGATGCCGAATCGGTGCGCCAACGACTCATCAAGGTCCGTGCCGACGGCGTGATGCTGTCTCGCGAAGAGCTCGATCCTGGGGTCAACGCGTTTGCCGCCGCGTTCCGTGGTCCCGGAGGCACGTGGGACGGAGCGCTCTATGTGCAGGGTCCGTCGTTCCGGTTCCCCGACGACGGTGACGAACGCCGCGTGGTGAAACTGGTGAGCGAGGCGGCGATGCAGCTGTCCGACCGGCTCATCGGTCGCTGATCCCTCGGTCCGAACGCCGTGACAAGATGATGTGGGGATGGATTCGGACCACGGTGGAGGTGCGCCCAAGCGCACGATGACGGCCGACCGCGACGCGCTCGTTGCGCGTGTCACCGCGCTCCTGACCGGGACACCCCGTCGATCGGTCGTCCTGCGTGGTCCGGCCGGGATCGGGAAGTCGCACGTCGCCGAACGCGTCCTCGACGTGCTCGGCGACGCGCTCGTCGGGTGTCGCGCTTCGTCGCGTGTTCGCGGGTGAGGCTCAGCAGTCCTTGGACTTCGGGGCGTTGCTCCACCTGCTCCCGCTGGATGCACCGCCGGTCACCGCGGAGTTCGAACTGGTCCAGCGGCTGCGTCGCGGTCTGGTCGAGCAGGCCATGCCGACGGTGGTGAGCATCGACGAGGTGGGCGCTGCTCGACCGCAAGTCGGCGGCCATCGTCGAAGGCCTGGTGCGTGCCGGGGACATCACCGTCCTCGTCACCGAACGGACTGCGCCCGACGGTGACCGCGACGAGGACCACCACCTGACCGGCGTGGTGCGTGATCACGCCGAGTCGATCATCGTCGGGCCCCTCGAGGTCGACGACCTCACGGCGCTCCTCGTCGAATGGGCCGGATCGGGCGAAGTCGGTTCGCTCCGACGTCTGGCCGCGATGAGCGAAGGGAACCCACTCGCGCTGCGCGAACTCCTCGCGTCAGCCCGAGCGTCGTCGTCGATCTCCGAGCGCGCCGGTCTGTGGTATCTCGGTGATTTCGTTCCGGGCGGGCGGTCGCTCGAGCAACTCGTCGCGTCGCACTTGCGACGTCTGTCGCAACCCGAATGGGATCTGCTCCGCACCATCGCAATCGCAGGGAGTGTGCCCCGTACCGTACTGACGCGGCTCGACATCGAGGCTGTCGAGCGACTGGAACGGGCACAACTCGTCGCCGGGGATCCGTGTGTCGTCGAGCACCCGCTCTACGCGGAGGTGATCCGCGGCCAGCTGGTCGGGCAGGAGTCCCGACGTCTCTACTCGAAGCTGGCCGCGGCGGTCGGCCCCGACGACGGTGTCGACCCGGCGCGTCTTGCCGAATGGATGCTCGACTCCGAGAGTGGGATCGATGATCGCACGGCCCGACTCGGTGCGGCCGTGGCGGTCGGACGCTGGGAGAACGGACTGGCGCGGCGGTTGATCGCGGGGCTCGAAGCGCCGACAGCGGCAGATCTCGTCCAATTGATCTGGGCCCATGCGAACGACGGCGAGCTCGACGCGGCACAAGCGGTGGCGGACCGTGCCATCGACGCCGCCGAGACCGAGGGCGAGCGCGTCGACGCCGGGTTGGCGCGAGCCGAGCTGTGGTGTTTGCAGCTCGGTCGCAGCGACGAGGGGTACGTCCAGTTGGGGGCGCTGCGCGACACGCTCACGCAGCCCGATCAGATCGCTCGTGTCGACGGCGCGACGGCGCTCTACATGCGGATGACCGGCAAGGGGTCGCTGGCGCTGGTCTCGACCGTGGCGGCGACGGCAACCGATGTCACCTCCGATGCCGCGCGCCTCTCGGTCGTGCTCGCCGACGCGTACGGCAAGGTGTTCAACGGAGCGTTCGACGCCGCCGGCGCAGCGATCCTCGAGGGCTACGAACTCGCCGAGCGACTGTCCACACCCCACGACACGGTCCGTCTCGGGATCGTCGATGCATTGCGGCACTTCTTCGTCGGCGATCTCGTGCGGTCGCGCGAAGTAGTCGACCGTTGGCTCCGTCTCGCCGACGTCTCGATGGTCCGACCGGCGCACGCCGTGTGGCTCGGTTTCGCGGCCCACTCGCATCGTTCGAGGGTCAGTACGAGCGAGCGGTCCTGCGTGGCCGAGAAGCGGTCCGTGCGGCGGATCACGTCGACGACCTCGGAGCCGGAGGCTTCGTGAGGGGCGAGTTGCGGGCGGTACTCGTCGAGCTGGGTCTCGACGCCGAGCCGCATCCCGGGGAATCGCCGTTGGGACGCGCCCGTGCCGAGTTGCGGCTCCTGGAGGACGACCGCGTCGATGCGCGTGCCGCCGACCTGACGATGCAGGCGGTCGAGTCGGGCTATGTGCTGTGGGCGCCGTGGCTGGGTATGGAAGCCGTTCGTCGGGGTCCGGCTCCGATCTCGGCACCGCGTGTGATCGAGGTGGCCGGGCGCCTCGACGGCCGCCTCGCAGACGCCGTCGCCGCGCACGCCCGAGGTGGGTTCGAGCGTGATCTCGGCGAACTGGCGCGTGCCGCTGAGGGGTTTCTGGAGTGCGGCGCCAACGCACCTGCGCTCGACGCGCTCGTGTCCGAGATCGACCTCGCGGTGGAGATCGGGGTCGAGGCCGTGTCGGTCCGCCGGCACGTCCTCGCGGCGCGTTCGATCGCCGTGGGCATGACACCACACGTTCCGCCGGGCGTCGCGGCCCGGCTCGCGTGGGTCTCGGATCAGGTCGACATGCCGAGTGACCGCCAGCTCGAGATCGCTCGTCTCGTCGCCGAGGGCAAGTCGAGCAAGGACGTGGCTGCCGAGTTGGTGGTGTCGGTGCGGACGGTCGACAACCATCTCGCTGCGGTGTACCGACAACTCGGACTCGCTGGCCGCCACGAGCTCGCCGACCTCCCACTCTGACACCGATCGCTCAGCGGCATGGGCGATCTGCAGGCGGTTGGACGGCATCGGGTCGCTGGAGGTCCGATTCCAACGTGACACACGGCGACCGATCGGGGCGACAGAGTTTGGGAAGGAATTCACGAGCCCTGGTATCTTCGGGGCCCGTATGTCGGATTTCCTTCGCGACTATCTGAACGTCGTCTGGTTCGGAGCCGCTGCCCTCGCCATCGGCGGGCTGCTGCTCGGGCTTGCCGCGGCCGTTCGCCCAACGTTTCCGTCCGCCGAGAAGTACATCGCGTACGAGTCGGGCGTCGACCCGGTCGGCATGGGTTGGTCCCAGAGCCAGATCCGGTACTACGTGTTCGCCCTGCTCTTCGTCATCTTCGACGTCGAAGCGGTGTTCCTGTTCCCCTGGGCGGCCAACATCGAGCGGTACGGCACCTTCGGCCTCGTCGTGATGCTCGTGTTCATCGTGTTGCTCCTCGACGGTCTGTTCTACGCCTGGAAGCGCGGGTTGCTCCGTTGGGTGTGACCCAGAAGGTGACGCCGAGCGAGATCGCAGCGATGATGAACGAAACGAATCGACAAGGAGTGCACTGACATGGGTCTCGTCGACAAGGGCCGGATGCCGGCACCGCTCACCAAGCTGTTCAACATGAGTCGCTCGTACAGCCTCTGGGTGTACCAGTGGGGCCTCGCGTGCTGTGCGATCGAGATGGGTGCGGCGTTCGGTTCGCCTCGCTACGACGTGATGCGTCTCGGTGTGATTCCGCTTCCCGCCAGCCCGCGTCAGGCCGACTTCGTCTGCGTCTCCGGCACGGTGACCGACAAGATGGCCCCTGCCGTGAAGCGTCTCTGGGAACAGATGCCCGAACCGAAGTACGCCATCTCGATGGGCTCCTGCGCCAACTGTGGCGGCCCGTACTGGGACAGCTACTCGGTCACCAAGGGCGTCGACCAGATCATCCCGATCGATGTGTACGTGCCCGGATGTCCGCCGCGGCCCGAGGCCCTGCTCGAGGGCATCGTTCTGCTCCAGCAGCGCATCAAGAACGAAGACATGCAGGCCAAGTGGAAGGGCGACGAGTTCACGACGCTGCAGGCCACCCGCGCTGCGCAGCGTGGCGAGTTGAGCGCCGGCGAGCCGACCGGTCAGACCACGCACGACATCTCGACCGACCCGCAGCCGATCCCCGAGCGTGACCGGCCCCAACCGATCGTGGTGGGCGGTGGCCCCATTGAGTGACACCGACACGACCTCGAGCAGCGACGCGAGCGAGGCGCCCCAGGCGCTTCCCGGCGACGGCCTCCGCGAGGGCATCGTCGACGACCTGCGCAACCGCATCGGCGACGCACTGATCGAGTTCCACATCGTCCCGAACGACGACCTGTTCGTCCGCGTCGCGACCGACGCATGGGCCGAGACGGGTGCGGCGTTGAAATCGGCCGGCTTCTCCTGGTTCTCGTTCCTGTCAGCGATCGACTGGATGCCGTCGCCGTACGGCAAGGGTGAAGAGGATCCGACGGTCGAGAAGGAACCGATCGACATGACGATCAAGCAGGGTGTCTGCGGCGGGGAGACCCGCATGCAGGTGTTCGCCCGGCTCACCGACCTGAACCGGCACGTCGGCATCACGATCAAGGCCGATGTGCCCGACCCGGAAGGCGATGCGGTGCCCGTCGTCGACTCGTGGACCGGATCGTTCGCCGGTGCCAACTGGCACGAGCGCGAGTGTCACGAGATGTTCGGGATCGGCTTCAACGGTCATCCAGATCTCCGCAACATGTACCTGCCCGGCGACTTCGAAGGACACCCGTTGAAGAAGGACTTCCCGCTGTTGGCCAGGATGGTCAAGCCGTGGCCGGGCATCGTCGACGTCGAACCGATGCCGATCCAGGACGACGACGCCGACGAGCAGAACGGCGGCGAGTCATGACGCGTTACACGACGGGTCTGACCCGTGACGTCACGCGTTACACGACGGGTCTGACCCGTGACGTAACGGGGGGTGGGTCATGACGACGATGTCCGACCGTCAGCAGTTGAGCTACATCGCCTCGCAGGCGGCCGACGCCCGGCTCAACGTCGAGCTCGAGACCGAGGGGATGACCCTCAACATCGGGCCTCAGCACCCGGCGACCCACGGCACGCTGCGGATCATCGCCCGCCTCGATGGCGAGCAGGTCATCTGGGCCGAGCCGTCGGCCGGCTACATGCACCGCGGCTACGAGAAGCTCACCGAGGTCCGCACCTTCCCGCAGGTCACGACGCTGATCAACCGCATCGACTGGCTCGGCAGCTTCGCCAACGAGGTGCCGTTCATCCTCGCCGCCGAGAAGCTGATGGACATCGAGGCGCCGCCGCGCGCCCAGGTGATCCGCACGATCCTGTTCGAGCTGTCGCGCATCGCCAACGTCTCGCTGTTCCTCGGCGACCTCGGCGTCCAGATGGGCGCGATCACCCCGGTGTTCCTCGCCTTCCGTGACCGCGAGTACGTGCTGAACCTGATCGAGGGCGCGACCGGCGGTCGGTTCCACCCGAACTTCGACCGCATCGGTGGTCTCAAGGACGACCTGCCGAAGGGCTGGATCGACGAGACCAAGCAGGTCATGAAGAAGCTGATCGGCTTCTGCGACGAGATCGAAGACCTGCTGTTCGGCAACGAGATCTTCCAGAGCCGGATGCGCGGCATCGGCGTGATCCCGGCCGAGGTCGCCAAGGAGTACGGCCTGTCGGGTGCCAACCTGCGTGCCTCGGGGGTCGACTACGACCTCCGCCGCGACCAGGACATCGCGCTCGCCTACGACAAGGCCGACTTCAAGGTCTGGACGCACCCCGACGGCGACTCCTGGGCGCGGTGCTGGATCCGTCTGCAGGAGACCCGTGAGTCCTGCAAGATCGTGCAGCAGCTCGTCGACCAGATCCCGGCCGGGCCGATCATGACGAAGGTGCCGCGCATCATCAAGGTGCCCGAGGGCGAGGCCTACGTCTCGACCGAGAACCCGCTCGGTGAGATGGGCTACTACGTCGTCTCGAAGGGCGACCTCGGGCCGTTCCGCGTCAAGATCCGCTCGGCGAGCTTCAACAACATCAGCATCACCCCGTGGGTGCTGAAGGGCGTCTACGTTCCCGACATCATCACCATCCTCGCCTCGCTCTACTTCATCCTCGGAGACATCGACCGATGATCAGTGCCCTCGCTGTCGAGATCCCGTACTGGGGTCAGTCGATCTTCCGCGTCGTCGGTGGACTGGTCGCGGTGCTGCTCCCTGCGGGTGGCATCGTCTATCTCTTCCTGTTCAAGATGATGTCGTTCATGCAGAGCCGGCTCGGCCCGATGGAAGCGGGCCCGTACGGCTCGATGCAGCTGCTCGCCGAAGTCGGCAAGTGGATGCAGAAGGAGGACATCGCTCCCGACAACGCCGACAAGCCGATCTTCAAGATCGCGCCGCTCGTCGTCCTCCTGTCGACGTTCCTGCTGATCGTCGTCGTGCCGTTCGGGCCCGACGCGGTCTTCGCCGACTTCGACACCGGCGTCTTCTACTTCCTCGCCGTCGGCTCGATCAGCGTGCTCGGCATCCTCATCGCCGGTTGGTCGAGTGCGAACAAGTACTCGCTGCTCGGCGGCCTCCGCGCCGCCGGCCAGCTCATCGCCTACGAGCTCCCGATGGTGCTCGCCACGCTCGGCGTCGTCATCCAGGCCGAGTCGATGAACCTCAACCGCATCATCGAGGTCCAGAACACCGGCGAGATCTTCGGCTTCGGCGGTCTCGGCAACCCGTTCATCCTCACCCAGTTCGTCGGCTTCCTGATCTTCATGATCGCCGTCCAGGCCGAGCTCACCCAGGCGCCGTTCGACATGCCGATCGCCGAATCCGAGCTCGTGTCCGGTTACATGACCGAGTACACCGGCTTCCGGTTCCTGATCTTCTTCATCGCCGAGTTCGCCACCGCCGGCGTGTTCGCGTTCATCGCCTCGGTCCTGTTCCTCGGTGGTTGGGGTGTTCCGTTCGATTGGTTCGGGTGGAGCAACCTCGACGACGTCGACTGGTGGATGAACATCGTCGGCCCGGTGATCCTGGCCACGAAGATGTTCGCCCTCGTCGGTGTCATCATGTGGGTCCGCTTCAGCTACCCCCGCTTCCGTGAGGATCAGCTCCAGACCTTCGCCTGGAAGTTCCTCATCCCTGTCTCGCTCGCCAACATCGCCGTCACGGCGATCCTGAAAGTTGCGATCTGATGCCCAAGCCCAAGGTTCCCGGCCTGATCAAGGGTCTCGGTGTCACGGCCCGCACGCTCGGCCGCACCATCAAGGACGGCGCGAACACCGTGCAGTACCCGCACGAGAAGGAGTCCCCGCCGATTCGCGCTCGCGGCGTGATCGCGCTGCACGAGGACAACTGCACGGCATGCATGCTGTGCTCGCGCAGCTGCCCCGACTGGTGCATCTACATCGAGGGTCACAAGCAGCTCGCTCCGCCACGACGTGCCGGCGGCAAACCGCGTCAGGTCAACCACCTCGACCGGTTCGACATCGACTACGCGCTCTGCATGTACTGCGGCATCTGTGTCGAGGTGTGCCCGTTCGACGCGCTGTTCTGGAGCCCGGAGTACGAGTACTCCGAGCCGAAGATCGCCGATCTCCTGCACGACAAGGAGAAGCTCGGCGAGTGGATGGAGACCGTGCCCGAGGCACCCGAGCTCGAAGCTGGAGCCGGTAAGTGACTGACGTGAGCCCCACAGTCACCCTGGATCCTCGATGGTCTGGAGCGGCGCGATGAACACTCTGATCCTTGCCGCCGACGGCGTGAACGTCGCGCAGAACATCGGCTTCGGCATCATCGCCGCCGTGATGATCTTCGCCGCGCTGTCCGTCGTCACCACCAAGAACGTCGTCCACGCTGCGCTGTGGCTCGCCATCGTGCTCGCCGGCATCGCCGCCCAGTACATCCTCGCGGCTGCCGAGTTCGTCGCCGTCTCGCAGGTGATGGTCTACATCGGCGCCGTGATGGTGCTGTTCCTCTTCGGCATCATGCTCACCCGTGCCCAGATCGGGTCGGAGGACGGGCTGAACAACAAGTCCTGGGGGATCGGCATCCCGGTCGCCGTGGTGCTGTTCGGCCTGCTCGCCTACGTCGTGTTGGATTTCACGGAGGACAACACGATCGCCGAGGCCCAGTTGACCGGCGCCAACAACGAGGCGACGCTCGACATCGCCGACCGTGTCCTGTCGCCCTACCTGGCCCCGTTCTTCGGGATGACCTTCGTGCTCCTCGCCGCCGCCATCGGCGCCATCGTCCTGGCTCGAAAGGACTGACCGATGCTCGCAGCCAATTTCCTCCTCCTCGCCGCAGTGCTGTTCTGCATCGGCGTGTTCGGGGTCATCGCCCGCCGCAACGCGGTGATGGTGCTGATGTCGATCGAGCTGGTGCTCAACTCGGTGAACCTCAACCTGATCGCGTTCGCGCTGATGAACCAAGATGTCGACGGTCAGGTGTTCGCGTTGTTCGTCATCGCGATCGCCGCCGCCGAGGTCGGCGTCGGTCTCGCGATGGTGCTGCTCATCTATCGCAACCGCCGGTCGATCTCGCTCGACGAACTCTCGGAACTGAAGGGCTGACCCGGTGCTCGCGGCAGAAGAAATCCAAGAAGCGCTCGACCTCAGTTCGGGCTGGTTCCTCGAGAACCTGTGGCTCGTCGGCCTGATCCCGGCGATCGGCGTTCGCGCTGATCATGGCATTCGGCAAGAAGATGCCCAACGGCGGATCCGAGTTCGGTCTCGCCTCGATGGCGGCCTCGTTGGTGCTGGCATCCGGTGCCGCCCTCCAGTGGATGTCACGCGTCGACTCCGCAACCGTCGGACATGGCGGCGAAGAGGGCATCGGTCTGCTCCAGACCTTTGGTCGCTCGGTGCCGCGTGCGGCAGAAGGCGCCGAGATCCAACCGTTCATCGAACCGGTGGTCAAGTCCTGGGTCTGGTGGCAGAACTCGGGTCTCGAATTCGGCATCGGATCGTTCGGTGACGGCCTGTCGATCCTGCTGCTCTGGCTCGTGGCGTTCATCTCGCTGCTCGTCCAGATCTTCAGCCTCGACTACGTGCGCAACGACCGGCGGTACACGCAGTTCTTCGGTGCGCTGACGCTGTTCTCGGCCGGCATGCTCATCATGGTCATGGCCGGCAACATGGTCCAGCTCATCTTGGGCTGGGAGATCATGGGTCTGACGTCGTTCATGCTCATCGGTCACTGGTGGGAGGACGCTGCCAATTCGAAGGCGGCGCTCAAAGCATTCTTCACCGTCCGTGTCGGTGACGTCGGGCTGCTCGTCGGTACCGCGGTGATCTACTTCGCCTCGTCCGACTGGATCGCGACGAACCTGCCCGGCAAGTCCGGTTTCGACCTCGACGCGATCCAGGCCTGGGCGCTGTCCGGTGACTCTTCGGCCAGCGGTGCGGCGATCCTCGTCGGTGCCACCGCACTGTTCATCGCGTGCATCGGCAAGTCGGGTCAGTTCCCGCTGCACACGTGGTTGCCCGACGCCATGGCCGGCCCGACCCCGGTGTCGTCGCTGCTCCACTCGTCGACGATGGTCGTCGCCGGTGTGTTCCTCGTCGCCCGGATCTACCCGGTCTTCTGGGAGGGCTTCAACATCGCCAACGGCGGGTTGAGCTTCATCGCGATCATCGGTGCGATCACCATCGTGATCGCCGCGTTGCTCGCATTCGTGCAGGACGACATCAAGAAGGTGCTCGCCTACTCGACGGTGAGCCAGCTCGGCTACATGATGCTCGGCCTCGGCACCGGCGCCTGGTTGCCGGCGGTGTTCCACATCTTCACGCACGCGTTCTTCAAGTGCTGCCTGTTCCTCTGTGCCGGCTCGATCAGTCACTCGGGTTCGCACCACTCCTTCGACATGAAGAAGGACATGGGCGGGTTGCGCAAGCACATGCCGATCACGTTCACCGCTTGGTGCGTGTCGACCCTCGCCCTCACCGGTGTGATCCCGTTCGCCGGGTTCTGGTCGAAGGACGAGATCATCGACAACGTCGGCAACAACGGCTACACGTTCCTGTTCTGGGTCGGCCTGGGTGGTGCGGCGCTCACCGCGATGTACATGACGCGTGCCACGTACCTCACGTTCTTCGGAGAGCCGCGGGGTGCCGCTGCCGGCCACCACGGCGACCACGACGACGCCCACGACCTCACGCTCGAGGAGCACGAGCTCGAACTGGCGGGCGTCGGTGCGCACGCCGGAGCAGACGACTCCGATGCCGGCACTCCCAGGTCGTTGGGTGCCGCGGCCAACGCCCACGACGACCATCACGATGATCACGGACCGCACGAGTCGGGCAAGCTGATCACCATCCCGATCGCCATCTTGGCGTTCTTCGCGCTCACTGCGGGTTTTGCGAACCCCACGCCGCTCGCCGGTGACGCGCTCGGCTTCAACCTCGGCGAAGGCGTCGAGGTGATCAAGAAGTACGTCGAGCCACGCCACGAACCGGTGGCGATCGACGCGGTCGCACCAGGCGGACCCGGTGAGTCGGTGTCGGTGGTCGACCCGCGATTCGCGGAGGAGGGTGAAGGCGGCGAGGACGCATATGCATCCGGGTGTGGCCGCACGACGCCGCCAGAGGGTGCCGTGTGCTTCTTCCCGAAGGTCAAACACGCCGTGCCCGAGCTGAGCAAGATCATCCTGTCGCTCGCGGTCGTCGCCGTGGGCTACACGCTGGCCATCGGGTTCTGCATCGCCTTCTACACGCGTCGAGACAAGCGTCTCGTCGGTCTGACCGAGCGGAGCAAACTCGCTCACGCGGGCTACACGTTCCTGGTCAAGAAGTACTACCTCGACTACCTCTACGAGAACATCATCGTCCGGGCGGTCGCTCACCCGATCGCGGCGGCTGCGTACTGGATCAACCAGAACGTGCTCGATGGCACCGTCAACGCGGTCGGCGAGGGTGGCAAGCGCACCGGTCAGTGGATCTACGACAATGTCGACCAGAAGATCGTCGACGGAGCAGTCAACGGGTCGGGCACCGTCGCCTCCGAAACCGGCCACGGCCTGCAGAGCACCCAGTCCGGCAAGGTCAACCAGTACGGCGCCCTGATCTTCGGTGCCGCAGCAGTTGGCGCCATCGTCCTCGTCATCATCAACGTCGGCTGAGCCAGCACGACATCATCGAGATCAACTGAAGAACTGAGATCATGAACAACCTCACGGACAACACATGGATCCTGACGGTCGGCACGTTCCTGCCGCTCCTCGGTGCGCTCGTCATCATGTTCGGCACCGCCAAGGACGACGAGCGGACGCCGAAGATCATCGGCATCGTCACTGCGGGCGCCACGCTGGCGATCGGCATCGCGACGCTGGTGCTGTTCGACTACGACCAGTCGCAGAACCTGCAGTTCTTCGTTGACGCCGAGTGGATCGAAGTGATCTCGTCGGGCTACACGATCGGCCTCGACGGCATCAGCCTCCCGCTCTACTTCCTGTCGATGGCCGTCACGTTCCTCGTGATGATCTACTCCTGGGACAACATGCCCGATGCGGGCAACCCGAAGGCGTTCTACGCGCTGATGCTGATCCTGCAGACCGGCATGGCGGGCACGTTCATCGCACAGGACCTGATCCTCTTCTTCGTGTTCTTCGAGGTCGTGCTGCTGCCGATGTACTTCATGATCGGCGTGTGGGGCGGCGAAGACCGCAAGTACGCCTCGCTCAAGTTCTTCCTGTACACGATGTTCGGCTCGGCGTTCATGCTGGTCGCGTTCCTCGCCCTGTTCTTCCAGACCGGAGCCGAGAGCTTCAGCTTCGCCTGGCTGTACGAGATGGGCGCGGGCATCGATCGTGACGTGCAGATCTGGATCTTCGCCGGCATGTTCCTGGGGTTCGCGGTCAAGGTGCCGATGTTCCCGTTCCACACCTGGCTGCCCGACGCCCACACCCAGGCGCCCACGCAGGGTTCGGTCATCCTGGCCGCGATCCTGCTCAAGCTCGGCACCTACGGGTTCGTGCGGATCGCACTCCCGATGCTGCCGCAGGGTGCGCAAGCCTGGGCGCCGGTCATCGGCATCCTCGCGGTCATCGGCATCATCTACGGCGCGCTGGGTTGCCTGGCCCAGACCGACATGAAACGCCTGATCGCGTTCTCGTCGGTCGCCCACATGGGCTTCGTGATGCTCGGCATCTCGACGCTGACCGAGTTCGGCATCAACGCCGCGCTGTTCGGCATGGTCGCTCACGGCCTGATCACCGGCATGCTCTTCTTCGTCGCCGGCTCGATCAAGCACCGCTACCACACCCTCGAGATCAAGCGCTTGAGCGGCATGTTGCTGCAGATGCCCAAGATGGGCTGGATCCTCGGGTTCGCGGCGATGGCCTCGCTCGGTCTGCCCGGTCTCGCCGGGTTCTGGGGCGAGTTCCCGGCCATCCTGTCCGCGTACAGCCCGCACCCGTCGCTCAACGAGGCACTGTTCCGCACGCTGATGGTGATCGCCGCCGTCGGCACGGTCCTCGCCGCCGCCTACCTGCTGTGGCTGTACCAGCGCACCGCTTTCGGTGAGCCCACCGAGGAGTTCGCCGGGCACTCCGATGCCGAGCACGCCGCAGCCGATCACGACAGCCACGGTGTTGCGCACTCGCTCAGCTCGGCGGCGAACGCCGACGTGGCTCACGACGATCACGACGACATCCACGACGTGCAGCCCACCGAGTGGATCGCCTGGACCCCGTTCCTCATCGCGATCGTGGTGTTCGGCGTCTACCCGCAGTTGATGTTCAAGGTGCTCGATCCTGCCGTCACCGAACTCGTCAAGACCATCTCCGCCGGCATCCCGCAATGATCGGCGTCGTCTCGTCCCTCGTCGCGCAGGCCGATTGGACTGCGCCGGCCATCGACTGGCATGCGATCGCACCCGAGCTGATCCTCGTGATCGGCATCAACGTCGTGCTGTTCATCGACCTGAACATCGCCGAGTCGAAGAAGTGGATGATCGCGACGCTCACCGGCGTGATCCTGCTCGCGGCGTTCATCCCCGTCGTCACCCTGGGCCTGGAGCTCGACGGTGTTCCACGGGAGATGTTCGACGGCCGCTACGTGATCGACGAGTACGCCCTGGTGCTCAAGGCACTGTTCCTCCTCGTCGGGTACGTGATCGTCCTGATGAGTCAGAACGAGCTCGAAGAGGGCGGGTACTACCAGGGTGAGTTCTACGTCCTGATGCTGTGCTCGATCCTCGGCATGGTCATGATGACCTCCGCTCGTGACCTCATCTCGATCTTCGTGGCCCTCGAGTTGCTGTCGATCCCCGCCTACATGATGGCGGCGTGGCGCAAACGTTCGTCGGTGTCGAACGAGGCAGGCGTGAAGTACTACCTGCTCGGTGTGTTCGCATCGGCAATCATGCTGTTCGGCATGTCGTACCTGTACGGCAGTACATCGAGCACGAAGCTGACCGAGATCGGTGCATCGCTGACCGATGGCGACCTGCTCGGCCTCGAAGTCGTCGGTGTCGTGTTCGTGATCGTCGGCTTTGCGTTCAAGGTGTCGGCCGTGCCGTTCCACAGTTGGGCGCCCGACACCTACGAGGGTGCGCCCACGCCCGTCACCGCGTTCCTGTCGGTCGCCTCGAAGGCCGCCGGGTTCGTGGCCCTGATGACGCTGATCTTCGTGGCGTTCCCGAACGCCAGCGACGTCTACGGGCCGCTGATCTGGGTGATGGCCGCACTGACGATGACGGTTGGCAACGTGCTCGCGCTGCGCCAGACCAACATCGTCCGCATGCTCGCCTATTCGTCGGTGAGCCAGGGTGGATTCATCCTCATGCCGCTCGCGTTTGCAGGCGACGCCGATGCGGGTGGTTCCGCGCTCAACGCCGTCGTCGTCTACCTGCTCGTGTACGCGTTCATGAACCTCGGGGCGTTCGCCGTGGTGATCGCCGTGTCCCGTAAGACCAACTCGGGTGAAATCTCCTCGTTCGGTGGTCTGTTCAGCTACGCGCCGGGCATGGCGGTGGCCCTCACCGTATTCATGGCATCGCTTGCCGGCGTCCCGCCGCTCGGCGGCTGGTTCGCCAAGTTCAACGCGTTCAAGTCCGTGCTCGACGCCGAGACGTCGTCGGCGTACGTGCTCGCCTGTATCGCTGCGGTCAACACCGTCATCTCGGCGGCGTACTACTTCAAGGTGTTGCGTACCGTCTGGGTCGACGACGTTCCGGATGGCAACACCGCCCCGATCAACCCGCCGTCGCCGATCATCGCTGCGCTCGCCATCACGGTCATCGGTACCATCGCCGTTGGTGTGTACCCCCGCCTCGTGGCCGGCTTCGGCAACATCCAGGATCTCACCGGCGCACTTCCGTTCTGACCGTTGTGCCGGCGAGCGTCGACGTTCGCCCGACGCCGTGTGACGCGAGCGCGGCCCTTCGTTGCGTGACCGACTGCATCGAGCGTTACATGACGGGTCTGACCCGTTGCGTAACGCGTTGACGAGACTGGCCACCTCGCGGTGTGACGGACTGCACTCCGAGCGTTACATGATGGGTCTGACCCGTTGCGTAACGACGACTCCGTGCAGGAGCACATCGAGGTGTCAGGCGGGTCGAACCCAGTCGCCGTCGTCGTCGAAGACGAGGTCCGTGAGCTGGCCTGGAGTCACCTCTCGGTCGACGCCGAGGGCGACCGGAATCTTCTGGTAGCTCCACTTCATGACGTCGAGCGCGAGCTCGATGAGCTGCTCCCGCGAATAGTGACCGTAGAGGCGGGTGCGCAGTTCGGCCGAGATGCCCGCCGGATCGGCCATCAGGGCGGTCGCGAAATCGACGGCCACGATCTGCGCCTCGGTGAGATCGGGGTCGGTCGCACCGAGCTGACCCACCAATTGTTCGTCCAATCCGTGCTGCTTGGCAACTGCCGAGCGCAACGACAGTCAAGTGTGGCAATCGTGGTACGACGCGCACGTGAGCCGGACGAGTTCGGTGGTGACGGGGTCCACTCGGTCGTTGCGCACCGCGGCGGCGGCGAACTGCATCAGCGCGTTGGCGAGCTCTCGATTGCCCTTGGTGCCCGAGGCGACCCGTGTCGTGCGCCCGGGCGACATCTCAGAGCACCCCGTCGAACGCGAGCTCGAGTGTCATCCGCTGTTCGATCACCAGCAGTGCGTTGACGAAGCTCACCAGCCCGTCATCGCCGAGATGCCCCCGGAGCTCGGTGGCCTGGATGTCGGTCAGCGAGGCCACATCGATGACGTACTGCTCGGTGAACGCGAGGGCACAGCGCTCGCGAGCGGAGAACCGATCGGATGTCGTCCACGTGCCGAGCGCATTTCGATCCTCAGCGGACATGGCATCGAGGGTCGGACCGTGCCGCAACAACATTCCGACCCGATCCCGACAGATCGCAAGCAGCGTCGCGTCGGTTGCGATCCATGCCGCAGCGTGTGCGGCATCGAGCGCGATCAGGGCGTCGGTGTCGGCCAGACACGCTGCGAGGTCCACGCATCGATCGTAGGCACTGCCGTTCGGTACGTTCGCAGCGTGGGACAGGTCGACTACAACCCGTTCGGGGCTGATGTGCTGGCGGATCCGTTCCCTGCGTACGCGGCGATGCGTTCGGAGTGCCCGGTGCACCGGTTCGATGACTTCGACCCGCCGTTCCTGACGATGACCCGCCACGGCGACGTTGCGACGATGCTGCGCGACTGGACGACCTGGTCCAGTCACTACGGGCAGTCGCCGCGCTTCAGCGTCAGCGGGTGTCTCTTCAGCGACCCGCCCGACCATACGATGTACCGCCGTCTCGTCCAGCAGGGTTTCACGCCCCGCGTCGTCGAGCGGATGGAGGCCGACATCGGCCGCCTCGCCGACGAACTGATCGACGCCATGCTGGCACGACCCGAACGCCGCTCCGATCTGCACGACGATCTGGCCTGCCCGCTCCCCGTGCTCGTGATCGCCAACGTTCTCGGTGTCCCGACCGACCAGATCGCCCAGTTCAAGGAGTGGTCGGATCGCCAGGTCGAAGCGATGGGCAGTCAGGATCCCGAGGCTGCCGCCGACAACCGGGCGCAGATCGATGCGTTCTTCCTCGATCAGCTCGACATCCGTCGAGCCGCGCTCGCTCGCAGCGGGTCTCGCCCCCGACGACTGGTCCGAGCAGGTCCTCGGCGACGTGATCTCCGACGACGTGATGTCCGGCCTCCTCGTCGCCTCGGCCGACGGTCGTCGCCTCGCCGACCCCGAGCTGCTGAACATCCTCCAGCAGCTCCTGGTCGGTGGGAACGAAACGACCACGTCGCTCATCACGAACCTCTTCTGGCGGATCCTCGAACGACCGGACCTGTACGAGCAGCTCCGCGACGCTCCCGGCCTCGACGCGGTCGCCGTCGAGGAGAGCCTGCGTTTCGATGCGCCGGTCCTCGGTCTGTATCGGACGAACACCCGGGAGCTCGAACTCCACGGGGTCACGATCGCCGAGAGGACCAAGGTGATGGCGACCTATGGCGCGGCCAACCGTGACCCCGAGGTCTTCGATGACCCCGACACGTTTCGGCTCGACCGCGACCTCGACGACCTTCGACGCAACCATCTCGCATTCGGCCTCGGGCGACACTTCTGCCCCGGTGCCCATCTCTCTCGACTGGAAGCTCGCATCATGCTGCGCCACGTACTCGACCGTGTTCCCGATCTCCGTCTCGACGGACCGACCAGTCGGATCCCGACGTTCCTCCTGTGGGGGCGTCGTACCCTTCCCATCGCCTGGGGTGAGCAGTCGTGAGCGTTGCGATCGTCACCGGTGCGGCGCAGGGCATCGGCCGCGGCATCGCCGAGCGGTTCGTCGCCGACGGCCACGCGGTGGTCGTCACCGATCGGCGTCCGTCGGTCCTCGACGTCGCGGCCGAGATCGGCGCCACCGGCCATGTCGGCAACGTCGCCGACGCTCAGCACGTGCGATTCGTGGTCGACAGCACCGTTGCGGCGCACGGAGGCGATCGACGTGCTCGTCAACAACGCCGGTGAGGTCGCCCCGACCGGTCCCAACGACCCGTGGGACCAGGCTGCCGCCGATTTCGACCGCTTCTTCGGCTCCAACACGAAGGGGGCGTTCCTCTTCGGACGAGCGGTGGCGCCGATCATGATCGAGCGGGGCGGCGGCAACATCGTCAACGTCTCGACCGATCACGTCAAGCCGTGCCCCGACTGCGACCGGCACCACGGCCACGGGGTCATGGACCTGTACAACGCGTCGAAGTGGGCGCTCAACGGCTTGACCTTCGACTGGGCGAAGTCGTTGGCGAAGCATCACATCCGGGTGAACAACATCTGCATGGGTGCGACCGACACCGAGATGCTCCGCGGTTTCCTCGGTCGGGACCCCGATCCCGAGTACCTCGCCACATGGATGACGCCAGCCCAGATCGCACAGGTGATCGTGGAGTTGATCGACGAGGGCCCCGACGGTCGTACGGCGAACAGCATCGGGCTCTATGCCGGCTACCCGTGTGTCATGCCCGAACCCGAGGAGCCCCGTCCCACGTGAAGGGGTTGGTCAGGCGAGGACAGGGAGGTGCCAGCAGGTGTGCATCTCGCCGAGGCGCAGGCTGCGGATCGTCGGCCGGCGCCGTCGGCGAGGCGGACGTGCGGGACCGCATCGAGCAGCATCGTCGAGGCGGTGACCGCGACGTCCCGCGTGATCGCGTAGATCGACCGAGGACGTTCCTTCGGGACCGCCGGGTGGATCGACGGCCTGCCGAACCCGAAGGCGATGCCCGACGGCAAGCCGTCGGCTCGGTACTGGCCGCGTGGTTCGCGTTGGCACAGGTCCTTGCGTCCGACGACGAACGACGTCGGGGTCGTCGAAGACCCGCGGGTCGCGGTTGGCGGCCGCGGCCGAGAGTTCGAGCAGCGCGCCGTCGGGAAGCAGGCGGCCGAAGCGCTCGACCTCGTGTCGTGCGAACGCGTTGGGCGGAGTGGACCGGTGGGCTGTGGCGCAGCGTCTCGAGCCAGGCGAACTTCATCTGGCGCGGCTCGGACCGCACGACGTCGAACTGGTCGGGGTGCGTGAGCAGGTTGCACCACAGGTTGGCCAGTCCGCCGTGCAGCGTCTCGTGGTCTGCTTCGAGCAGCGTGGCCACCACGTCGGCAGCGGTTGCCGGCTCGTCGCCGAGGTCGAGCGTGGGCGATGGCGCTGATCAGGTCGTCGCCGGGATCGGCGCGACGTCGCTCGAGCAGCGGATCGATGTCGGCGTCGAGTTCGTCGAAGGCCGCCAGCCCGTCGAGACGGTCCCGCATGTCCCAGCCGGTGCCGCGCTGCATCCGCCAGTACCGCTGGGCGAACGCCGGGAGGTCGTCGGCGGGGAGCTCGAGGACCGCGCCCCACAGCTCGAGCGGCAGCCGGGCCGCGAACCCGACGGCGAGGTCGGCGCGGTCGTCGTCGGCGACGAGGTCGGCGATGGCCCGCTCGACGATCCCGGGGAGGGCGGCGTCGATGCGTTCGGCGTGTGCGGTCAGGACCGGGATGTGATCCCACAGGTCGCGCCCGATGGAGTCGTCGCCGAGCCGGCATCGCTTGGGCCGGGTCTCGAAGTTCGCGTCGTCGGCGAACACCGAGGTCACGTCGTCGTAGCGGGTGATCCAGAAGCGGTTGCCCTTCCAGTCCCGGTAGCAGGGGTACTGCTCGCGGAGGATGCTGAGGAGCCGGTACGGATCGGTGAGCATCTCGTCGCCGATCAGCTCGCGTGGCGACAGCAGGTTGGTGGTCTCGCCCACTCGCTCGCGTTGGTACACCTCGTAGGTGCGATAGCCCGACGCCGGCAGCGGCTCGTCGGCGTCGTCGACCTCGTACGTCGACGGCAGGCTGCAGTGGTTTCGCCGACGGTCGGGAGCTCACCCGTCGAGGTCGAACGAGCCAGAGCTGTCGGATCGCACCGAGCCCGATCGGTGCCAGCTCGATGCCGTCGATGTCGGCCGTCGGGTTCTTCGGCATCCGGTCGATCTCGATCCGGGCGTTGCGCAGCACCGGCGCGAGCAGCTCTGAACCGATCGCCGCCTCCTGATGCGAGATCCACGCGCCGGGGCAGAGGTGCGGGCCGACGCCGAACGCCATGTGGCTGTACCGTCCGTCGCCGTCGGGCCCGGATCCGTCGTGGCCGGATCGCAGGATCTTGCCGGTGTAGAGATCGTCGCGGAAGATGTCGAAGCGTTCGGGATCGGCGAAGACCCGGTCGTCGTGGTTGGCCGACACGTCGACCATGTGGATCAGCGAACCCGCGGGGATCGTCACGCCGTGCAGCTCGATGTCGAACGTGTTGTGGCGGGGCTGGCCCCCGATCGACGTCGAGTGGCGCAGCATCTCGTGGAACGCCGTGGTCCACAGGGACGGGTCGGCCTGGACCGCCGCGAACTGGTCGGGGTGCTGCAGCAGCAGGTACCAGAGGTTCATGATCGCGCCGCGAGTCGTCTCGCCGCCGCCGCCCACGATCAGTGCGACGAACGACGTGATCTCCTCGGTCGACATGACGTCACCGTCGATCTCGGACGTGCACAGCTCGGAGATGATGTCGAGACAGATCTCGTTGCCGGCTTCGTCGTGGAGGTACGTCGGCGTCGCCCGCCGTTCCTCGACGAGCGACTCGACGTACTCCTCCAGGTCCTGCCGGGCCACCAGGCCGTCGTGGTGGGTGTCGCTGCCGCCGAGACCCGACATCATGGCGTCGTACCACCACGTGAACTGCTGGCGGGCGTCCTGGGGGATGCCGAGCACCTGGGCGACGACACTGATCGGGAACTCGTTGGCGAAGCACGCGCCGAGCTCGATCAGGGCGGTGCCCGACGTGCGGTCGATCTCGATACGGCCGGCCGATCGGCCGTCGCCCGGTTCTTCGGGTTGTCGGGGTCCCACCACTCGGCGATCAGCTCGTCGGCGATCTCGCGCAGCGCGTGCAGCCGCTTGGTCAGCGCCGCACCGACGAGGTGGCGGCCGTAGATGTTGCGTCGGCGGCGGTGCTCGATGCCGCTCAGCTCGAGCTGGGTGTTGCCGAGCACGCCCGACGACGAGCCCTTCGGAATCGTGTTGAACCCGATCTCGTCGAAGTAGCAGGCCGTGATGTCGTCGTAGCGGGTGACGTAGTAGCAGTTGTGCAACTGGTCGTGGAACACCGGATAGTGGTCCCGCATGATCCGGTAGTAGGGGTACGGGTTGCGGGCGAACTCGCCGCTGTCGAAGATGCGCGGATCGATCAGCGGGGTGCCGTCGGGGGCGTGGCCCATGTCGACGGCCTGTCCGATGGGCATTGGTGCGAACCTGCGTCGAGCTCCCGCCGATTCGAGATCGATCACCGTGTCGAGCACGGCGCTGAACGGATTCGTCACATGTCACCCCTCGGGATCTCGGACCCCCCTCGACCGTAACGGTCACCGGTCCACCGGGTTCCGTCGGAGCGTCGACGCGTCTCGCTCGACGTGTGCCGACGCTCGCAGAACGGCGTGTCGACCGTCGGTCGTCTGCGCCTGGATCACGTAGAACATCGCCTCGCGAGCGAGACGTTGGGCGGGGTGCGACAGGTCCATTCCGCCGCCACCGACCGCCGCGAGGAGCGCGGTGGTGGAGCGATGGGCGAGCCCGAGACAGGCCGCGCGATGCTCGCTCGCGGCGGCGAGCACATCAGCGGTCGACGACGGGTCGGACAGGGCGGCCAACACGTCGTCGTCGCGCTCCCAACTCGAGTCGAGCTCGTCGGACAACGCGTCGGCGGTGGGCCCGGCCGTGTCGTACGCGTCGCGTCCTGCCGACCGCAGTAGTCGGATTGCCCGGTCGGCCACCCCGAGCACCGCCGGTTGGCCGATCGATGCTCGTCGCCGGTCGGCCGCCCGCCAGGCGTCGAGCCGCTCGACGGCGATGATCCGATCGTCAGGAACGATGCAACCATCGAAGTCGAGTGCGACGGTGCCGGTCGATGCGAACACCGGCAGCGGGAGTGGCGTTGCGCGAACGCCCGACGAATCGACACCCGGGATCAACCCCCAGACGACATCACCGCCGTCGCTCTCGGCCGCGATCGCGAAGACGTCGGCGATGCCCCACGAGGTCGCCCACGGGGCATGGCCGTCGAATCGCCACCCGCCTTCGACCGCCCTCGCGGTGATGGCCCGTCGGTCGAGGCGTCGAAGATGGGCGAACGCGACACCGGCGATCGTCGTGCCGGAACACAGGTCCGGCAGGAGCGTGTCGCGAAGCGCATCGTCGGGTCGATGACCGAATGGTGCGGACGACGCCGTGATGCTGCACCCAGGAGAAGAACGTCGCACCGCAGCCTCCGCCGATCGTCGCGATCACCCGCCGTGCCGACCGCGGGTCCAGGTCGAGGAATCCGTGTTCCGCAGGCCCAGCGATCCCGAACAGCCCGGCCTCGGCGAGTACGTCGAACCGCGAGCGTGGGACGATGTCGGCGCGGTCGATGTCTTGAGCGGCTGGGAACAGTTCCTCGTTCGCGATGCGTTCGGCGGTCGTGAACACAGCGTCGTTCCCTGCGGTGCTGACGGCGTCACTCATGGCGACAGTATGTGCACTCTGTGGTCACGTTGCGAGGCTCGTGCCCGAGGCCACCGCCTCCCTGTCCTCCTCCACGCTTGTGTTGTCCTTTCGGTCGTTCCGACCGCCGGAAAAGCAGCACAAACGCTGGATCGGCGCGGATGGCTCGGAGCGGAGACTGGGGTGAAGCCCCGGGTTGGTGCGAACCTGGGAGGGTGACGACAGGTGGACCCGTTCCGTTCGAGCAGTTCATGGACGATGCGCTGTACGGCCCCGAGGGCTTCTACATGCGGACCGACGGAGGCAGCGCAGGACGGCGAGGGGACTTCTTGACGTCACCCGAGGTGGGGCCACTGTTCGGCGCGGTCCTCGCCCGGTACCTCGACCGCGAATGGGAGCGCCTCGGGCGGCCCGATGCGTTCACCGTCGTCGACGCCGGCGCCGGGCCCGGCACCCTCGCACGGTCGGTGTTGGCCGCTGAACCGGCCTGCGCACCGGCGATGCGATACGTGGCGGTCGAGATCTCGGCCGCACAACGCGCCCGCCACCCCGACCGCGTCGAGTCGAGGCCGAGGATGCCCGACGGCCCGTTCGAGGGCGTGATCGTGGCCAACGAACTGCTCGACAACCTGCCGTTTCGCCTGGCCGTCTTCGACAACGCCTGGCGCGAGGCGTTCGTCGAGGTCGATCGTTCGGGCAACGCGACCGAACGACTCTCGCGCGCCGTTCGATCCGCGGCCGTCGGTCCTGCCGACGAACGCCGGACATGGCGCCCGGGCTCCGCTCGTCGACCGGGCGGCTCGCTGGGTCGACGACGCGCAGGGTCTCCTCGCACGCGGGTCGCTCGTCGTCGTCGACTACGGCGTCGCGCGCACCGCCGAGTTGGCCGCCCGGCCATGGAGGGAGTGGTTGCGGACCTTTCGCGCGCAACGCGCGCTGCCGAGCACTATCTGCAGGCCCCCGGGTCGCAGGACATCACCATCGACGTCCCGTTCGACCAGCTCCCGGAGCCGGACACCGTGCGGACGCAGGCGCAATTCCTCCAGTTGCTCGGTATCGAGGATCTCGTCGACGAAGGTCGGAGATACTGGGAGCGAGCACGCGGCTCGGCCGGGTCTCGATGCGATGCGCATGCGCAGCCGGATCAGCGAAGCGGAGGCACTGCTCGACCCGGGTGGTCTCGGCGGCTTTCTCGTCGCCGAATGGCGCGCCGGATGAGGTGCACGGGGACATGCCCCGTGAATGTTGGCCTCGGGTCCACGGGTCCCGCGTAATGTGCGGATCATGAGCGAGCCCACCCCGCCCGATGGTCACCAGCCTGTCGAACCGCCGCGCATTCCCGAGCAATCGTCGGGCGGACTACGGCATCGATGCGGGCGCGGACGACACCCCTCAGCGAGCGGAGCGTCCGACGGATCGACGCGACGACCGCTCGACGGTCGAACGACCCGTCGATCCAGCTCGCCGGACCCATCGCGCCGCCCGCCGATCCGACCGTGGCCTTCGTCCCGGGCGGTCGGCGGACCGGGCCCGGGCGGTCCGGGCCAGCAGCCGCCGACGCCGTACCCGCCGACACAGCCGCGGCCCGGGAGTCCACTCCCCGGTGCATCCGGGGCCGCTGCAGGATTCCCTCCCGGTCAGGCTCCGGGCCCACAGTACGGTGGGCCGACAGGACCGCCGCCGGGTGGTCCGCCGTTCGGTGGCGGACCGGGCGAGCCGACCGACGGCGGAAAGAAGAAGAAGAGCGGGCTCGCTGGTCGGCGGCCTGGTCGCGCTCCTCGTGCTCCTCGTCGGCGCATCGGTTTCGTGGTGACGCAGACCGGTGACGACGCCGGGCCCGTCACGACCGTCGAGCCGGAGGACACCGAGCCCGACGACACCGAGCCCGACGTGACCGAACCCGCCGTGACCGAACCCGTCGAGACACCACCGTCGACCGAAGTGGCGGCGACCGGTTCGGTCGACGGCGTGGTCGTTCACCTCGAGGCTCGCGGCGACGTCGTCGCCGATGCGGACCTCCAGGCGACGTTCGAGCGCCTCGGCCTCGCGGAGGGGACCGATCCGATCGCCACGGCCGACCCGGTGCTCAATCTGTGTGCAGCACTCGCCGGTCCCCGAACCCGTCATCGCATCCGTCGAATGGCAGCTCGACCAATCGAGCGATCTCCGAAGGCGCCGCGCGGGCGTTCTCCGTGCCCGCCGACGGCAACTGCATCAACAACGGTGGCGCCGAACTCGCCACCGGCTCCTACGAGGTGTCGTTCACCGACGATGCCGGCGGGGTCTCGGGTGTTGCGCTGTTCACGGTCGGCGCCGCGATGCGTTCGCAGGACTTCATCAACGACACCGGCGGCGACATCTGCACGGTCGATGTCGGCGCCGATCACCGCAGGCTTCTATCAGTCGTATCTGCTTCCCGGCGGCGTGGCGCTCCTCGATGGCGAACTGATCATCATCGACATCGCCGACGTCGAGCACGAGGCGCGAGCGGTCGGACTGCGACGGTGTCGAGTTCGACCCGGTCACCTTCATCCCGTCCGACGACCCGGTGAGCCTCTCGACGGGCGCGATCGATCCCGCCGACAACGGTTCCGCCGCCGCAGATCACCGACGCCGAGGTCGCCGAGATCGACGGTGAGATCGGCTCGCTCGGACACCAGGATCATGCCGGGTTCGACCGACGAGGCCATCGTGTTCGATCTGCTGCGGACCTCGACGAGCCGCTGCCGATCGCCACGACCGACCCGACGGTCACGCTCTGTGCGGCCTGGAACGTTCCCGGGCCGCTGGAGGCCGACGTCGTCTGGGAGTTCAACCGTGCCGAGATCGCCCGCTTCCCGGTCACGACGATCGACGGAGGCATCGGGTACTGCATTCCGCCCGGCGGCGCCCAGTTCGACGAAGGGGCGTATCAGGTGTACCTCCAGCGGGGCGACTTCGTCTCCGCGGTCGAGACCTTCACGGTGGGCCGCGTCCAGACGCAGTTGGCGTTCCGCAACGACACCGGTGTCGCGATCTGCGAAGTCGGCTTCAGTCCGAACCTCACGAACTGGTACACGTTCTTCGAGTTCGCCGAGTCGGCCGACTTCGATTCGGCGCTCGATCCGGATGCCGCGTTCACGATCGTCGCGCCGCTCATCGAGAACGACATCCAGGCGCGCGACTGCGACGGCAACGTCGTGGCCGAGAACTTCGACATCCCACCGACCGACCAGACGCTCAACCTCAGCACCGGTCGTCCGTGAGCGGATGGCGGGCTCCTGCCGGATCCGTCGTCCGCCGCCTGGGTCGTCCGATCGGGTGTTCTACGATCGTCGACATGAGTGACGATCAGTCGACCGGTAACCACGACGCCATCGAGGCGTTCGCCAGCGAGAATCGCACCTTCCCGCCGTCCGAGACGTTCAAGGCCGACGCCCTCGTCACGGGAACCGACCTGTACGACGAGGCTGCTCGCGACGACGAGGGATTCTGGGCGCGCCAAGCGTCCGAGCTCGTCCACTGGGACACCGAGTGGGACACGATCCTCGACTGGCAACTGCCGTACGCCAAATGGTTCGAGGGCGGCACGCTCAACGTGTCGTACAACTGCCTCGACCGGCACGTGCTGGCCGGTCGAGGCGACAAGGTCGCGTTCCACTGGGAAGGGGAGCCCGGCGACACCCGGACGATCACCTACCAGGACCTGCTCGACGAGGTGTGTCGCTTCTCGAACGTCCTGAAGGGATTGGGCGTGCAGAAGGGTGACCGCGTCAACATCTATCTGCCGATGATCCCCGAGGCAGCCGTGGCGATGCTCGCGTGTGCGCGGATCGGTGCTGCCCACAGCGTGGTGTTCGGCGGGTTCTCCAGCCAGTCGCTCAGCGACCGCATCAACGACGCCGAGGCGAAGGTGCTGATCACCGCCGATGGCGGCTATCGGCGCGGCGAGGTCTTTCCGCTCAAGCCCGCCGCCGACGAGGCGTGCGCGACCACGCCGAGCATCGAACACGTCGTGGTGGTCAAGCGCGGCGGCAACGACGTCACCATGGTCGAGGGTCGGGACCGGTGGTACCACGAACTGATGGACGGTGCGTCAGCCGACTGCCCGGCCGAGCCGATGGAGTCCGAGCACCTGCTCTTCCTGCTCTACACCTCGGGCACGACCGGCAAGCCCAAGGGCATCATGCACACGACCGGTGGTTATCTCACGCACACGACGTTCACCCACAAGTACGTGTTCGACCTGCAGCCCGACACCGACGTCTACTGGTGCACCGCCGATGTCGGCTGGATCACCGGGCACAGCTACATCGTCTACGGACCGCTGTCCAACGGCTGCACCCAGGTGATGTACGAGGGTGTGCCGAACCATCCGGGCAACGACCGCTTCTGGGAGATCGTCGAGAAGTACGGCGTGACGATCTTCTACACCGCGCCGACGGCGATCCGCACGTTCATGAAGTGGGGTGCCGAAGAGCCCGCGAAGCACGATCTGTCGTCGCTCCGCGTTCTGGGCACGGTCGGTGAACCGATCAACCCAGAAGCCTGGATGTGGTACCACGAGCACATCGGCGGCGGTCGCTGCCCGATCGTCGACACCTGGTGGCAGACCGAAACGGGTGGGATCATGATCAGCCCGCTCCCCGGCGCGACGACGACGAAACCCGGCTCGGCGACCTTTCCACTGCCCGGCGTGTCGGCCGAACTCGTCGACGACGACGCCAACCCCGTTGCGGTCGGTGGCGGGTATCTCACGCTGACCCGCCCATGGCCGGGCATGCTGCGCGGGATCTGGGGCGACCCGGAGCGCTACCAGGAGACGTACTGGTCACGTTTCCCCGACCGCTACTTCGCCGGCGACGGCGCCAAGCTCGACGACGACGGCTACCTCTGGCTGCTCGGGCGAGTCGACGACGTGATGAACGTGTCCGGGCACCGCATCTCGACCACCGAGGTCGAGTCAGCGCTGGTCTCGCACCCCTCGGTGGCGGAGGCGGCAGTGGTCGGAGCGAACGACGCGACGACCGGCCAGGCCGTGTTCGCCTATGTCATCCTCCGCGGCGGCGCCGAATCCGACGAGGCCGAACTCCGGGCGCACGTTGCGAGCGAGATCGGTGCGATCGCACGTCCGAAACGGGTGTTCATCACGCCCGACCTCCCGAAGACCCGGTCCGGCAAGATCATGCGTCGACTGCTCCGCGACGTCGCCGAAGGCCGCAACATCGGCGACACCACCACGCTCGCCGATGCGTCGATCGTCGACGAATTGCAGGCGAGGGCGAACGAATCGTCCGACGACTGATCCCAGCCGTTTCGGCTGTCGATTCGACTGCTCGAACACCGTCGAAGATGACTCAAGTCACGTCGAGGCGGTGCCGATGACATGACATGAGTCTGGTCGAAGGAGAGGAACGCGTCACGATCCCCAGCATGTCGTGGAGTTCCGTGGTGGCTGACGACACCGATCAGGTGGCAGGCGAATCGGCAACCGATGCCACCACCGAGCCGGACTCCATGAGCGACACGACGGATGCATCGGTGTCCTTTCAGATGACGCCACTCGTCGACGAACCGGCCGCCGAACCCGCACCCGTCTCGACGCCGACACCGCCTCCGCCACCGATCTCGTTCACGATGGGCGTACCAGCGGAGGCAGACGAGTCGATGTCGACGGTGCCACCTGCTGCGGACGTCGTCCACGACACCGATGCGACCGTTCCGGTGGTTCGACCGAACACTTCGGTGATCGACCCCGCACCCGTGTCGCTGTCGATCCCGTCCGTCAGCGCAGCACCGAGCACCCCGTCGAATCATGAGCCTCTGGCAACCGTCGAACTCGAGCCGGTCGAACTGCCGCCGATCGTCGAGGCGACGCCACCGGAGTCGGTCACGCAGGCCGTCGCGGCGTTGCACGTCGAGCCGACCGCCGAGGCCGTGCAGGCCCCGCCGATTCCGCCGGTCGCACCGGCGCCTGTCGCTCAGCCTGCCCCGGTCGCTGAGCCGACCCGGATAGCTCAGCCTGCACCGGTGAGTCAACCGGAGCCGGTGGCGGCCGCGCCGACACAGCCCAGCCAGGCAGCGTTCTCGCTGCCCCGAGCGACAGTGGCGCCAGCCATTCGTGTCACGCCACCCGAAGTGCGACACGCGCCGGGAGCGTCGCGTCCCAAGAAGGATCGGTCCACCGCAATCGCCCGGTTCGGGTTCTTCCTCCTGTTCATCGCAGCCGTCGTGTCCGCCGGCATCATCTTCGGCCGGCCGTATCTCTTCCCACCCGAATGGGAGGCCAACGCGCTTCCCTACGCCGAGGCGGTCGAGGAGGCGCGCGGCGCCGAGTTCGTCGAGCCCGTCCGCGTCATCGCACAGAGCAACGCTGCGCATCGCGACCTCGTCTCGCAGCAGCTGCTCGGTGACGCTCAGCAGCGCATGCCGATCTGGCGCGCGCTCGGACTGGCCGGGCCCGATGCCACGGACGATGCATCGCTCCGGGATCTCACCTCCGTCCAATCGCCGGTGCTGTACGCCACGTCCGATGGCCAGGTGTACTACGACCAGTCGTTCAACCAGGCCCATCGAGATCGACTGATCACGCAGGCCATGGCGACTGCGGCGCTCGACCAGGACGTGTCGTTTTCGTTCGATGCCGAGCAGCGCGGGCTCGATGCCAATGCGCTCACCGATGCACATGTGCTCCAGCAGGTTGCGCAGATCGGCGCGCTCGCCTCCACGACGTCCGTTCCCGTGCCCGAGCCCGATGTTGCCGCGCTCGCCTTCCTGCCGCCCGTGCTCGACTACCGCCTCACGGCCCCGCTCGTACTCAGCGCCGTATTGCCTCCCGTCAACGATCTTGCCCCGAACCCGCTCGAGGGGATCGGAGATGCCGGACCCGCCGCCGCCCGCAACAGCAGCCTCGGAGTGATGTCGGCCACCTCGACCGTGGTCGGTGATGTCCCGGTCGGTGAGACGGTGCCGATGGACCGCGGCTTCTGGTACCTCGTCTTCGCCGGCCATCTCGATGCCACGACGGCCTACGACATGTCGAACATGCTCGAGCGTGCCAGCCTGCAGACCGTGCAGTCGGCCGATGGTCGCACGTGCGCCGTTGCGACATTCGCAACGGCGAACGGTGCCGAGAACGAGCGGCTCGGCGTGTCGTTGACGACGTGGACCGCGAACGTGGCGCCCGAACTGGGTGCATCGGTCAACACCTTGCCCGACGCGACCGTGCAACTCCGGTCGTGTGATCCCGCAGGCGTCTTCACATCCAACGCTCGCTTCGGTGTGGGGCGGGAGTTGATCGGGTGGCGTGCCACCGAGACGGTCGTCGCCGACATGCTCGTCGCCGAAGGCGCCGACGCCGAGATCGTCACCCGGGCGCTCGCCCAGATCGCGGCGACGCCGTCGGTCCAGAATCTGATTTCGCTCCCGGCCGGCACGCCTCCGTTCGAGGTGGCGGCGGCGGTACGCGCAGCCGCAGCTGATGTCGTGGCCGCGACGTGCAACGCGTCGGCAGCCGACACCTCGGCCGGAGGCTGATGGCGCCGCTCCGGGTCAGGGACGAGGAGCCAAGACCTCGAGCGCCCGTCGGTCCAGCGTGGTCGGCCCTTCCGTCGACAGCGGTTGGATGCAGACATGCGTCGCGCCGGCGTCGTAGTGGGCCTGGATGCCGCTGCGAACCCGATCCTCGTCGCCCCACACGACGACAGCGTCGATGAACCGATCGTCGCGATGCTCGATTTCGTCGTCGGTGAATCCGAGCCGTTTCCAGTTGTTCCGGTAGTTCGGGAGGTCGGCGTAGATCGAGATCGCGGCACGCGCGGCCTCGCGGGCCGCCGAGGCGTCGGTGCTCAGGCAGATCTTCTGCTCGACGCACAGCAGCGCGTCGGGCCCCATGATCTCGCGAGCCTGGGCGGTGTGTTCGGGCGTGGTCCAGTAGGGATGTGCCCCGTCGCTCGCCGTTGCCGCGAGTTCGAGCATCTTCGGCCCGAGCGCGGCGAGCACGATCGGTACCGGTGCGGTCGGCAACGGGCCCCGGAACGGTTGCGCCGCCATCGCAGCGAGGTACTCGCGCATCTGTGTGAGCGGTTTGGAGTAGTCGAGGCCCCGAAGGCCCGCCACCATCGGCCCGTGGCTGACGCCGAGCCCGAGGATGAACCGTCCGTCCGACTGCTCGCCGATCGTGTTGGCGACCTGCTTCATCGGTCCGGGATGGCGGTGGAAGATGTTGGCGATGCCGGTGGCAAAGGTGAGCGTGGCCGTTTGCGAGGCAAGCCAGGCGATGTGCGCGAACGGGTCGCGGCCGATCGTGTCCGGCAGCCAGAGGGCGGAGTAGCCGAGTGCTTCGATGCTCCCCGCGAAGTCAGCCGCCTCGCCGGCACTCATGCCGTCGGTGAAATACCAGATTCCCGGCGTGGCCAGTTGCTCGTGTCCTGTCATCGTCCGAGCGTAGGTTGCGGCTCGTCCGCCACTCCAGCCGCACCCGGTCAACGACGGCTGGTGGAGTCGAGCCAATCGCCGCTGTCGATCGGGATGAGGTCGAGGCCGTCGCCGTATGCGTATGCGAACGCGGTCACACGGCGACCCGTCGTGACCACCACGCGTCGGTACTGCCCTCCGACGGTGTCCTCCTCGGCGTCGAGCACGTCGAGGCAGCGGTCGATCGATGCGGTGAGCAGCGCGTAGGTCTGGCCGATGATCGTTCCGCCCGGTTCGGCGCGCTCGTCGAGAATCGCGGCCGGGTAGTCGAGGCCCGTATCGAACAGCCGACCCTCGATCGTGTCGGGCCACCCTTCGTCGACCACGAATGGTTGCAGAAAGCGCCATCGCACGTCGCCCGGTCGCAATGTGCCGTAGACGAACAGATGGCGCACCTCGCTGGTCACCCTGCTGAACCTACCCATGTCATTCATCCCAGATGGATGTCACGGGGATGGATGTCGCGGAGGTACCGGTTTCGAGAACGGTTCGCGAATGGACATGGCGGTGTCGAGCGCCCGGGTCGACATCTGCACTCGACACAGCGTCGGTCGGGGAGGGTGTCGATGTCGGTGCGACCGGAGTGTTCTCGCCGGTCCTCGACGGACGTGAACTCAGCTTCTTCGCAGTATCGGGTGAGGACGGTTCGCCGACGATCGTGGACGATGACACCGGATCGACATGGAACATCTTCGGCGAGGCGGTCGACGAAGAGCTGACGGGCAGCCGGCTCGAGCAACTCGTGCACATCGACACGTTCTGGTTCGCGTGGATCGCCTTCCACCCCGCCAGCGTTGTGGCCGGATGACAGGGTCAGACGGCGTTGGCCGACTCGTTGGTCCCGTCGGCCGCAGCCGCCTCGTGGGCCTCGACCGATCGCTGCACCTGGGGCGACGCAAGACCGATCACGTCACCGGTCACGGGCATCGGGTCGTTCCGGCAGATGAACGCCATCTCGTCGTCTTCGATCCTGACCAGCGGGATGAACTGCTGCTCCTCGAACGCGTCGACGATCAGGGCTCCGGCCGACGCACCGACGACTTTCCACCCCTGCCGCGATCGTTCGTCGAGGGTGGCGTACGTCAGCCCGTCGACGCCGATGATCCGACCGAGATATTCGTCGGGGACGGCGCTTTGCCCGCTGCGACGTTTGCCGGGCGCGAGCTGGAAGACCTCCCGGCGGCCGAACGTCCGTGCAAATCGCCCGGTGGCCAACGCGTTGACCTCGTCGTTCGACGTGAGTGCGACGAGGCGTCCGATCCCGCGGAGGTCGAGGCTCTCGGTGGCGTCCTCGGCGAGCGCGCTCATCCGGCGGGCGGTCAAGCCGAGCGAGATCGCCCGGGTCACGTTGTACGGGTCGGTGTCGATCAACAAGGTCTTGATCGAGCGTTGCTTCAACTGGGCCGCGAGGCCGCGGGCGCTGGCGTGGGACCCGACGATCAGGACGCCGTTGGCCTGGGCTTCGGCGAGACCGAGGAGCCGAGCGGCCGGACCGGCGAGGAATCCGTAGACGACGATCGTGCCGATGATGATCAGGAACACGATCGGAACGATCTTGTCGGCGTCGGCGACGTTCTCCTCCTCGAGTCGGAGTGCGAAGATCGCCGACACGGCGGCGGCCACGATGCCGCGGGGAGCCATCGTCGTGAGGAAGATGCGTTCCCGCCACGTCAGCGACGTGCGAATCGTCGACACGAGCACGGCGAGCGGGCGGGCCACGAAGACGAGCACGGCGAGGAAGCCGAGAGCCGGGAGCGCGACGTCGCGGAGGGCGTCGGCTTCGATGCGTGCGGCAAGCAGGATGAACAGCACCGAGATCAACAGGGTCCGGAGACTCTCGTTGAACTCGAGAACCTGCCGAATCGTCGAGGTGTCCCGTCGGGCGAGATAGATCCCCACGACCGTCACGGCGAGCAGCCCCGACTCCTCTTGGATCTCGTTCGAGGCGACGTAGCTGACGACGACGAAGGCGAAGGTCATCGGAACGGCCAGCTGGTCGGGGATCATGAACCGGCGCAGTGCGGTGTCGAGGAGGAACGCGGTGCCGAGGCCGAGGCCCACGCCGGCGAGCGAACGTGAGTCCGACGATGCCGAACAGGCTGAGCACGGCTTCGTCGGTCTCGTCGGCGAGGACGAGTTCGAACGCGACGAGCGCGGCGGTGGCACCGATTGGGTCGATGAGCACCCCTTCGGCGCGCAGGATCGGGCCCGTGGTTCCGGCCGGTCGGACGAACCGCAGCAGCGGACCGACGACCGTCGGACCGGTGACGACGAGCACGGTCGCGAGGACGATCGCCACCTCGTTCGAGATGCCGAAGATCTCGCGGGCCGAGTACCAACCGACGATCCCGGTGACGATGGCTCCGATCGTGATCAGGCGGCGGACGACGACGCCGGTGTTGCGCAGCTCACGCGGTGGGAGGTCGAGCCCGCCCTCGAACAGGATCAGGGCGACGGACAGCGAGACCAGCGGAAACAGCGTGCTGCCGAGCAGTTCGTCCGGCTCGAGCACGCCGGTCACCGGGCCCAGCGTGAGGCCCGCGATGAGCAGTGCGATGATGGACGGGAGCTGCGTTCGCCACGCAATCCACTGTGCGATCATGCCCGGCGCCGACGATCATGGCGAGCGTCGGCCCGATCGGGGACTCGCCGGCGGCGAAGATGACTGCGTTCATGAGAAAGCCCTCGCCATCCGGGGACAGGGTAGTCCAGGGTTCGGTACGGTCACCGCATGACTCCGACGAAACCGGCCCGCGTCGAACGTGTGACGTTCCCGGGGAGCCAAGGTCACCCGTTGGCCGCCAGACTCGACCTTCCGGCGGGTCCGCCGCGTGCGTTTGCCCTGTTTGCGCACTGTTTCACGTGCGGGAAAGACCTGCGCTCGGCGGGTCGACTGGCGTCGGCGCTGACCGATTCCGGCTTCGGCGTGATGCGTTTCGATTTCACGGGGCTGGGGTCGAGCGAGGGCGAATTCGCCAACACCAATTTCTCGTCGAACACCGCCGATCTCCTCGCTGCGATCGACTGGCTGCGGGCTGAGTATTCCGCTCCGCAGTTGCTGGTCGGCCATTCGTTGGGCGGTGCTGCAGTGCTCTCGGTTGCCGGTGGCGTGCCCGAGGCGCGAGCCGTCGTGACCGTTGGTGCTCCCGCCGACACCGAGCACGTCGGCAGTCTGTTCGAGGAATCGACCGCGGAGATCGCGGCCAGCGGCGAAGCCTGTGTTCGCCTCGCCGGCCGCCCGTTCACGATCACGCAGCAGTTCCTCGATGATCTGAGTCGGCACCGCATCGTCGAACGGGTCGCCGCCATGAAGAAGCCGCTGCTCGTGTTGCATTCGCCGGTCGACAACACGGTGGGTGTCGACAACGCGGCGCGGATCTTCGAGGCCGCCCGGCATCCGAAGAGCTTCGTGTCGCTCGACGGCGCCGACCACCTGCTGTCCGATCCGGCCGATGCCGATTTCGCAGCGGGCGTGATCGCCGTGTTCGCCTCGCGCTACGTCCACGACGAGAGCGGGGCCCTCGCTGCGCCTGCTCCGAGCGACGCGGTCGTCGTCGCCGAGACGACCCAGGGCCCGTTCCTCAACCACGTGGTCGTGGGACGCCACCGGTTCCTGGCCGACGAACCCGAATCGATCGGTGGCTTCGACGCGGGCCCCGGCCCGTACGACTTCCTCGGGGCGGCGCTGGGCGCCTGTACGTCGATGACACTGCGGATGTACGCCGATCGCAAGCAGTTGCCACTCGACCGGGTCACGGTCGAGGTGTCGCACGGGAAGGTCCACGCGGACGACTGCGCCGAGTGCGCCGACAACGAGCACCTGACCGGGCGGGCCGGAATGATCGACCGGTTCGAGCGGGTGATCACCATCGAGGGCGACGATCTCACCGACGATGACCGGCGCCGATTGCTCGTCATCGCCGACAAGTGCCCCGTTCACCGCACCCTCGAATCGGCCAGCGCCATCGCGACCCGACTCGCCTGAGTGCGGCGGGTTCGTCAGGAGCGAATCGCGATGTCGAGGTTCGGGCCCGAGCCCAGGTTCGGTTCCTCCTGGAGGCGTTTGCGGGCCGCGTTCAGTTCGGCGCACATGATCACGGTGATCCCGATGAGGCTGAGCCACGCGAGCAGCCCGAGGATCGTGTTGATCGTGCCGAGTGCCTCGTTGTCGCTCTTCGCGAACCGGGTGACGATCAGCGTGCCGAAGTGCTGGAGCAACGTGAACACCACGCCGGCGAACACCCCGCCCAGCCACACGTCGCCCCAGGTCGCCGGATACGACGTCAGTACCCGGTACATCGCAATGATCACGGCGATGTTGACGATGACCGTGGCGCCGATGAGCGCCGCGTTGCTGAACGCCGGCAGGCGCGCCGCGCTCACGATCCCGGCGATGACGAACGTGCCGACCTGGGAGAACGCGATGATCGCGACGCCGAGCAGCGCCCTACCCCGCTGAACGGGGAGACCGTCGCGATCGTCGACGTCGACCTCCCACGCGTCGTCGAGTGCGCTCTGGAGGCCGACGAACGCCTTCGTCGAGGCCCACAGGGCGCCGCCGAGCCCGATGAGCAGACCGAGCACGCTGCCGTCGATCGACCCCGGGTTCTCGGCGAGCGTCGTCCCGAGGACGGGGATCTCCGACGCGGCGCTGTTGATGATCTGCTGCTGCCGCTTCTCGTCCTGGAGGACGAATCCGAGGATCGTCACCGCCGCGAGCATCAATGGAAAGATCGAGAGGAACGAGAAGAAGGCGAGCAGCGACGCGTTGCGGCCGGCGAGATGCCGACGCCAGCCGTCCATCATCTCCGCGAACAGATCGAACGGGTGCGAGCGTTCACGGAGGTCCATCACCTTGTCGCTGGTCGTCCAGGCCATGTCTCAGTGTGTACCCGTTGTGCCGTCGTCCACACCAACCAGGTTCCAATCGACCGGCTCGCGCCCGAGTTCGATCAGGGCCTCGTTCGTGGCGCTGAACGGTCGGCTTCCGAAGAACCCGTTGTGTGCCGAAAACGGTGACGGGTGTGGCGACTCGATGACGACATGACGATCCGGGTCGATCCGATCCCGTTTGCGGCGGGCGTGGTTGCCCCACAGGATGAACACCAGCGGCTCGGGCCGCGCCGCGGCGACCTCGATCACACGATCGGTGAAGGTTTCCCAGCCCTTCCCCGAGTGCGAGCCTGCCTGCCCGGCGCGCACCGTCAGCGAGGTGTTGAGCAGGAGGACGCCCTGGCGCGCCCATGGTTCGAGGCTGCCGTGATCGGGGATCTCCAGACCGAGATCGTCGTGGAGCTCCTTGTGGATGTTGCGCAGCGACGGCGGGATCCGGATGCCGGGGCGAACGGAGAAGGCGAGACCGTGGGCCTGTCTCGGTCCGTGGTACGGGTCCTGGCCGAGGATCACGACCTTGAGATCGGAGTACGGCGTGAGGTGGAGCGCGGCGAACACCTCATCGTGTGGTGGGTACACCGTGTGCCGGGTGCGCTCCTCGGCGACGAATGTCTGCAGCTGCTCCCAATAGGGCTCGTCGAACTCCGATCGGAGCAGCGGGTTCCAGTCCGTGGTCGCCATCCGGACCAGCCTGCCAGGCGTGCGCCATGCCGTCATTGACGAACGGCGTCTGCGGCGTCCTACCATGCGATCGTGTTCGATCATCTCCCACGAGCGCCGCTCGCCACGCTTCCAACCGCCCTCGAGGACGCCGGTCGCCGTGACGGATCAGGTCCGCAGCTGTGGATCAAACGTGACGATCTCACCGGGCTCGGCGGCGGCGGCAACAAGGCGCGGAAGTTGGAGTTCCTGTGCGGACAGGCGCTCGCCGAGGGTGCGCAGGCGCTCGTCACGGTCGGTGCGGCGCAGTCGAACCACTGTCGTATGACCGCTGCGGCCGGCAGTCGACTCGGGCTCGACGTCCACCTCGTGCTGTCCGGCGACGCTCCTCGGGACGGCGAACGCAGGACGGGAAACCAGCTGCTTGCCGAGATGTTCGGCGCGCAGATGCACCACACCGGTGCCGAGGAGAGCCACTGGGGCGAACTCGAGATCGAGCGCGAGTTGCTCACCGACGAGTTGGCTGCGCAGGGACTCTCGCCGTGCTCGATCCCGATCGGTGGCAGTACGGCGGTCGGCGCGCTCGGATATGCCGTCGCGTTCGTCGAATTGATCGCGCAGTGCCGCGAGCGGGGGTTCGTGCCGAGCGCGGTCGTGTTCACGTCGTCGAGTGGCGGGACCCATGCCGGTCTGCTCGCCGGTCGTGCTGCACTCATCCATCGTGGCGAGCTCACGTCCGAAGAGTCGCCCGATGTCGTTGCCATCGGTGTGGCGAAGGGCGTCAATCTCGGTCTCCCCGATGTCGCAGACCTTGCGGACGCGGCGCTCGGATTGATGCGCGTCGACACCTCGGTCGACCCGGCCGATGTCGAGGTCGATCCACGGTGGATCGGCGACGACTACGCCGTCCCGACGTCTGCCGGGACGGCGGCCATCGACTGGGCGGCCCGCCGAGGTGGCTGGATCATGGATCCCACCTATTCGGGTAAGGGATGTTCGGGCTTCCTCGGGTTGCTCGACGAGGGTCGGTGGGATGCCGGAGACCACGTGGTGTTCGTCCACACGGGTGGGTGGCCCGCGCTGTTCGCCTGACACCGAATGGGCATTCTGCGTCATCGACCACCGGTGCCCCGGTCCTAGGCTGGCCCGATGAATGACGAGATCCTCGATGTCGATCTGTTGGCGTTCGAGACCGGAACCTCGCAGCAGCGTCGAGCCGTGGTCGACGGCGTCACCCGCAGCCTGGCGACCGGCTTCGTCTACACGAGCCACGACGTGTCTGACGACTTGCTCGACACGGCGTACGCGATGCTGCGTGAGTTCTTCGAGAAGTCGCCGGAGGAGAAGCAGTCCGCAGCGGCGCCTGGCGCCAACGGGCAGACGGGCTACACCGGACTCCTCGTGGAGACGGCCGCGGCGAGCGACAAACCGGACTGGAAGGAGATGCTCAACTGGTCGACGCCGATCCCGTCGGGTCACCCGTTGAAGCGGACCTTTCCGACCGCGTATCCCGACCAACTGTTGCCCGAGCAGATCGTCCCCGGCATCACCGAGGTGCTCTACCGGTTCCACGACACGGTTGCCGATCTGCAGCGGCGATTCCTCCGCGTGGTCGCAGAGGGCATCGGCTGCCATGAGACGTTCTTCGACGACATGGTGCGGGACGGCCCGACGCTGACCAGGGCGATTCGCTATCCGGCGATGTCCGAGCTCGACACGGCGCTCGGTCCGCACGGCGAGCCGGGACATGTGTGGGCCGCCGAGCACGGTGACATCAACCTCATCACCGCGCTGCCACGAGCGACCGCTCCGGGCCTCCAGGTCAAGGTCAACGACGAGTGGATCGATGCGGTCGCGCCGGATGACGGTGTGATCGTGAACACCGGGATCATGCTCGAGCGGTTGACGAACGGACGCATCCCGATCGGTTGGCACCGCGTCGTGGCTGCGCCGGGTTTCGAGGGGGAGCGGTACAGCGTCGTGCAGTTCTGTCACCCGCGGCCGTGGACGGTGTTGTCACCGGTGCCCTCGTGCTGCACGCCCGAGACGCCGCAACGGTTCAGCGCGATCAGCGCAGCCGACGCGCTGGCCGAGGTGCTCTACGAGATCAACCTGGTCGAAGGCGCCCGTCGTTTCGACTGAGCGACGGCTCGGTGTCGAGCACCTGTCGACGGTGTCGAGCTCACCGGTGCCAGAGGCCGGGAGCGTTCGTGTCGTCCTGGAGGGCGAGTGCGATCCACACGTCGGTCGGCAACTTCATCTCGTTCACCCAGCGCAGCGAGCCGACGGGAGCGCCGCCGGCGCCCGGCCCGAACGCCTGCCCGGGTGTGTACTGACACCCCACGCTGGGGTTGACCAACGCTCCCCAGCCGCTTGCGGTGACCTGACCCGTCGAGGTGATGACCCACTCCGAATCGATGCTGCTGTCGTCGTCGGTCGTCTCGATCGTGACCGGATCATGGCCCAACCCGTTCGGCGGCATCGACCACTGGCCGATCACCACATGGCAGGTCTGACGGAAGAGCGCGTCGATGATCGGCCCGAACGCATCAACCGGTCGGCCGTCGATGTCGACCATGCTCACGCGGATGTGGGGGGCGATCGCGTCGGCGGCGATCTCGATGGTGTCGTCGGTGGGGACGTCGGCACGCACGCCGAGCGGGATCGGGTCGGTGTCGCCCATGAACCCGAGGACCTGGCCGGCACGAACCGTCTGACCGACCACGGCGAGGCCCGAAAGGCGGAGGTGGGCGGGGGCGGCCCCGTCGGCGGTGCCAGGGTTGTCGTCGTTGAAGCCGGCGTAGACGTAGCTCGTCCCGTCGGCGTCGGTGACCGTGACAGCGATCGGTTCGCCGGACCCCGGGTCGTCGTTCACGTCGGTCACCACGCCGTCGGCGACCGCCAGCACGGGTTGCAGCTTCACGCCGAACACGATGCCCGGCGCCTGTTCGGTGCAGAGCCCTGCGGCTGCGATGTCGGCGCGGCTCGGGCCGTCGGTTGCCGCCTGTCCGTCGGCGCCGTCGGCGACCTCGACCTCGGTGGCGTCGTCGCACTGGGGCACCGCGATCCGTGACGGACCGAGGACCGGGAACGAGAGCGATGGGACCCCCTCGTGAGGGACGGGGAGTTCGGGAGCCTTGCCTGCGATCGCCGACAGGTCGATTGCCACGCCTGCTCGCGGTGGGATCGGCTGGCCGGAGATCGAGGCGAACACGCCGAGCCAGCGGGTCTGGTACTCGCGAATGGTGAGGCGGTTGCCGTGTTCGGGTTTCGGTACCCGGTCCATCCACTCGGGCTGACGCGCCGCGATCGGGAAGTACCACATGACCGGCACCATCGACACGTCGTTGTTGAACTGCGCCAGGAACATGTTGACGTCCTTGGCCGCGCGTTCGTCCTGGATGTCGGGGGGCGCCAGGTACGCGTGCGCGTAGCCGCCGTAGCCGTTCCACGTCGACGGGACGAACTGGTAGGCACCCGAGGCACCGCCCTTGTTCGGGGGAAGCGTGTAGATGCCGCGTGATTCGAGATACCGGATCGTGGCCAGGATGTGCTGGATCTGGCTGGGGTAGACGGTGATGTTGCGTGCCGGTGGGGCGGCCGGCCCGGGAGTCGTCGTCGGCGACACCGTCGTGGTCGTGGTCGTGCTGGGTGTCGGCACCGTGGTCGGCGTGCGCGGCGGCGGTGCCACGATCGTGGTCGATGTCGTGGTGACGGGCAGTGTGGTCGTGGTCGTTGTGGTGGTCGTGGTCGTGCTGGTCGTCGGCACCGTGGTCGTCGAGGTGGCGGTCGGGTCAATCGGCGGTTGGGCGCTGGCCACGGGAGACAACGCCATGGTCAGCGCGGCGGTCAGACCGGCGGCGACTGCGGCGCCGACGGCGCGACGCGAACGCAGAGCCGGCCGTCGGTGTGGGACGGAGGAAGTGCGGCGGGCGGGTGTCGACATGGGCGTTCACTGGTGTATCGGCACCGATGTGATGAGAGTAGAGCACGAATCGGGAGGAGTTTCGACGCAGTGTCCGGAGGTTGACATAAGGTGATCACGGAGGAGCGCAAGGCCGGCGCCCTGACACGAGTACCGTCGGACGGCGATGAGCGAGTCGGACCCCCAGCCGGGAGAACAAGCGCCGGTGGACGAGGTGGACGACGACGCGACCGTGCCGGTGCGGACCCCGCCACGCGACGTGATCCTCGCCGTCGACATCGGAGGCACGAAGTTCGCGGCCGGTCTGGTGACTGCCAAGGGAGAACTCATCGACCGTGCACGGGTCGAGGTCGAGCGCGATGTCGTCCCCGAGGCCCACTACACCTCGCTCGCCGGGATGGTCACCGGGCTCATGGAGCGCGCCCGTGACCAGCACCACGCACGAATCCGTGCCGTGGGAGTCGGCGCGGCTGGGCCCGTCGCTCGCAACCTGGAGACGGTGTCGCCGGTCAACATCCCCGCGTGGCGCGAATTCCCGCTGCGCGCCCGACTCCAGGACACCACCCGACTGCCGGTCTACGGCGACCTCGATGCCAAGGCGCTCGCACTGGCCGAAGGGTGGCTGGGCGCTGCGCAGGGGCATCCCAACTTCTGTGCGCTCACGGTGTCGACGGGAGTGGGGGGCGGGGTGGTTCTCGACGGCGAGTTGCTCGACGGGGCCACCGGGAACGCCGGTCACATCGGCCACGTCATCGTCGAGCCCGGCGGTCGTCGGTGTGGTTGTGGCGCTCAGGGCTGCCTCGAGGCGGAGGCCTCGGGGCTGGCGATCGAGGCGATCACCGGACGTCCCCCGACCGAGCCGACCTACGAGATCATGCAGCGCACGGGACGTCTCGTCGGTGTGGCGGCGGCGTCGGTCTGCAATGCGCTCGACCTCTCGCTCGTGGTGGTGGGTGGAAGTGTCGCACTCGGGTTCGCCGCGACGTTCTTCAACTCGGCTCAGGTGGCGCTCGACGACCACGCCAAGCTGCCGTACAGCCGAGGTGCTCGGATCACGCCGTCACGCCTTGCCGACTCGGGACCCTTGATCGGCGCCGGTGCCGTCGGCTGGCGCGGCCTGCGCCGGGCCCGGCGTGGAGCGTTGGGTGAGATGCCGCGTCCAGCACCGCCCACCCCGGCGGTCGGTGATACCTGATCGCAGCGTTCGGTGAGGCGAGCACCCGCTCGCACACCGGGATTTGGAAAGATGTCGAGATGACCAAGATCCGTTCACGCGATTCGTCGATGATCCAGGACCGACGTGGCGGTGGCAGTGGGCGTGCATCAGGCGGCGGCCTCGGCGACATCCTGGGTGGAGCGCTCGGCGGTCGTGGCGGCGGCGGTGGAGGTGGTCTGGGCGACGTTCTCGGCGGTGCGTTGGGCGGCGCGGCGGCGGAGCATCGACGGGCGGCGGTGGAGGTGGTCTGCTCAAGGGCGGGGGCATCATCGGCATCCTCGTGGTGCTGGCGACGATCTTCCTGCCTCAGTTGTTGGGTGGCGGGGCCGGCCAGACGTTCGGGCTCGGGGGTGCATCCGCTCCGTCGGTCGAGACGACCGGTGGCGATTCCGACACGTGCAGCAGCGAGGCCGAGCAGATCCTCTGCGGCGCGACGATCGACGTCCAGGGGTACTGGAGCGAGCAGTTCCCCGCGTCCTTCGACGGGCTCGCCTACCCGCAGACCCAGACCGTCTTCTTCTCGGGCTTCACCAACACCGGATGTGGCCAGGCCTCGGCTCAGACCGGCCCGTTCTACTGTCCGGCCGACAACTACGTGTACTTCGATCTCGACTTCCTCGCGCAACTCCAGTCCGACTTCGGTGCAGAGGGGGACCTCGCTGCGCAGTACATCGTGGCGCACGAGTACGGACACCACATTCAGAACGTGCTCGGGATCAACGCCGAGATGCACCGCCTCCAACAGCAGGATCCGCGCAACGCGAACGCCTACTCGGTTGCGCTCGAGCTGCAGGCCGACTGCTTCGCCGGTGCATGGGCGAACAACGCGAATGCTCGTGACCAGTTCGACTCCGCGAGTGAGATCGAGGAGGCGCTGGGTGCAGCGGCCGCCGTTGGCGACGATGCCATCCAGCAGCAGACGCAAGGACGTGTCGACCCCGAGAGCTGGACCCACGGATCGTCGGAGCAGCGCGTCAGGTGGTTCAACGTCGGCTTCGCCACCGGCGATCCGAACCGTTGCGACACCTTCGGGAACCTGAACGACCTCTGATCCGCGGGACGTCGGGCGAGGGAGCGGTGGAGATGGTGCGCCGGGGTGATCTCACAGCGGCGCTACCGTCGCTCAGGTGACCGTCCGCTTGACCGTGCGAACCGCCGTGTGGCGAAGCCAGATCGCGCAGTTCGCGAACGCCACGAGCGGGTTGGTGCCGGTCGTCAAGGGCAACGGGTACGGGTTCGGCCGGTTGCGGCTCGCTGAGATCGCCGCCGAGTTCTGCGACACGGTCGCGGTCGGCACCATCCACGAACTGGAGGGACTTCCCGATGCGCTGACGGCGGTCGTGTTGACGCCGACGCTGCGCGCTCCGGCGACCACGGATCCTGTTCTGACCGTCGGCCGGGTCGAACATCTCGATGCCCTCGACGGCTGGTCGGGGCGGGTGATGGTCAAACTCGCATCCGACCTGCGTCGCTACGGCGGGCCGAGCTCGCTGATCGATGTCGCACGGACTCGCGGACTCGAGGTGGTCGGCGTCGCGGTGCATCCGCCGATCGCGGGCGGCGATGCGGACCGGCGCCGGCAGATCATCGCAGCGATTGCCGACGTCGACCCGGCGATACCGGTCTGGGTGAGTCACCTCGGGCTCGATGCGTACCGGTTGCTGCCCGCCGATCGTTCGTTCCGGCTCCGAGTGGGGACCGCTCTGTGGCACGGCGACAAGTCGGCGTTGCATCTGACGGCCGACGTGCTCGACGTGCGTACGGTCGACGCAGGAATGACGGCGGGCTACCACCAGGGCCTCGTCGCCGGTGACGGGCACCTCGTGATGATCGGAGCAGGAACGGCGCACGGTGTGGTGCCCCGTGCTGATGGTCGCAGCCCGTTCCACTTCGCTCGAACCCGTCTCGCGCTGCACGAAGGCCCCCACATGCACACGTCGATGGCGTTCGTTCCGAGCGGCGACCCACTTCCGCTGGTCGGCGAGGAGGTCGACGTCCAACGGCCGCTCCACATGACCGCTGTCGACGAGTACCGATGGGAATGACGTGAGCGTGGCCGACCGGGCCGACACCGACGAGGTGCGTCCGCCGTCGGAGTCGAACGATCGACTGCCCGGGCCCGACGTCGTGCGGGCGGTGGCACTGATCGGGGTGGTGGTCATGAACTACCACGGGTACCTCATGTTCCGCGGCCAGACCTTCGCAGTCGACGACGGCGCGCTGGATCGCTTCTTCGATCCGTTCGAGGGTCCTCTGTCGACACGGTTCGCGTCGACGTTCGTCCTGACGGCCGGGGTCGGCGTCACGCTGCTCACGCGTCGGGTCGTGGCCGATCGCGCCGCCGGCGTCGAGGGCGCGTCGGGCGCGGTCGGCGAGATGCGGTGGCGGCTGGTGCGGCGCGGCTTCGCTCTGTACGTCCTCGGCCAGTTGCTCGACGTGATCTGGCCCGGAACGATCATCGTGTACTACGGAGCGATGTTCGTGATCGCCTCGCTGTTGTTCACCCTCGCGACGCGATGGATCGTTGCGATCGGACTGGCTGCGGCGTTGGCCGGCTGGTGGATCGCGGTGTGGTCGTTCTGGCGGGTGGAGGATGGCGGCAGCGTGTCGTGGCTGCTGTCGCCGGGCGACGACTCGATTCGTCGCTACGTGTTCGACCTCGCCGTGAACGGAACGCACCCGCTGCTGCCCTGGCTCGTGTTCCTGTGTGCGGGCATCGTGCTCGGTCGGATGTTCGACGTGCCCGACTGGCGACTCTGGTGTGGTGGGATCGGATTCCTCCTCTTCGGCGTTGCCATGATCGTCTCGACGATGGCCGACACGCCGTTCACCGACCTCGCCCTGTCCCGCCATCCCTTCGATCGTGGCCTGGTGTACGTCGCGAGCGCACTGGGCACGTCGCTGCTCGCGTTCGCCGTCATCTCGTGGGTCGCCGACCGGGCGACAGGGCCCGCTGCGGCAGCGGTCGAGGTGCTGCGCGAGGCCGGGCAGATGACGCTCACGCTCTACATCGCGCACATCCTGATCTTCAATCTGATGGTCGACTGGCTGGGCTGGGTGGAGCCGGGGGGCCTCGGCACCGCGCTCACGTTCGCGCTGCTTTTCTGGGCGGTTGCGATCGCTCTGGGTGCGCTGTGGCATCAGCGATACGGACGGGGTCCCGCCGAGCGGATCTACCGAGCGTTCGGCGGTTGAGACGAAACGGCAGCCAGGAGGGGTGCGCCCAAGGGGTACCGGCGTCGACGGTTCACAACCAGTCGTTGCGCTTGAAGAATCGGTGCAAGACGAGCACGATGCAACCCATCGCCGCAAGCGTCAGTGGGTACCCGAACGCTGAGTCGAGTTCTGGCATGCGGTCGAAGTTCATGCCGTACACGCCGGCGATGAGTGTGGGGACCGCCGCCATCGCAACCCAGGCGCTGATCTTGCGCATGTCCTCGTTCTGCTGGATGCCGGTCTGGGCGAGACTCGCGGTGAGTGCTGCGTCGAGCAGGTTCGACAGCGACCGCGTGCGGCCGATCGTGCGGTCCAACTGATCGTTCGCCTCGGTCAACGTCTCCAGCGTCTCGGTGTCGGCATGACGACGGATGTGCCGGATCAGGCGAGTTCGAGTGGTTCGTCGAGCGCCTCGAGTGGACTCTGGAAGCTGCGCACCTCGCGCTTGAGTCGGTACAGGCGTTGCACCGGCTGTGCACCGCCCTCGGAGAAGACATCCTGCTCGACCTCGATGACGTCCTGCTCGAACCCGTCGAGGGCCGGGCTGAAGTCGGCGACCACCTGCGCGACGATGGCTGCCATCACCCCGAGTGGGCCGTCGCTGAGGCGCTCGGGGTCGGCCTCGAGCTCGGAACGCAGGTGGGCGAGTGGGCTGGCAGGTCCGTACCTCACCGCGATGATCGCGTTCGTCCACACGAGCACGGTGAGCTCACCCAGCGAGATCGTCTCGTCGCGGTCCACGTAGCGGGCCGTCCGCAGCACGAGCTCGAGCGCGGGTCCGTCGAGGCTGAGCACCGGTCGCTTGTGAGGCGCGAGTATCTCGTCGACCTCGATCTGCCCGACGCAACCGAGCACTTCGACGGCACGACCGAGCTCCTCGGCGTCCGGCATGCTGAGGCCGAGCCATGCGAACGCGCCATCGTGCGCTGGGAGCAGCGCGAGCGACTCGATGGTCGGCGGAGTGTCCAGCCTGTGACCTTTCGAATACAACGCGCAGTCAACGATCACGATCGCATTCTGCACCATGCGGAGGGGTCCGTTGGCCACCCACTCGCCGGCGGGTCGGGCGTGTGCGTTCCGCGACGCGCCGTCGCATCGCGGGGTGAATCCCGACTATGTAGATCAGGAAGATCAGGATTACGATTCGGGTTGTCATGGACATGCACCAGTTCTTCCGATTTCCCGACCCGGCCAACGAGACCTCGGCGCGCCTGGTCGCGCTCGGCGTCGTGGTGCAGGCAGTTGCGTTCCTGCTGATCCGCGAGGGCTGGCTTCTCGTGCCGCTCGTCTACGGGTTCGCTGCTCGCGTTCTGACCGGGCCGACGGCATCGCCACTCGGACAGTTCTCGGTGCGGGTTGCGACGCCGTTCGTCGAGCGTCGCTTCGACGTCCACTCGCGTCTCGTTCCTGGACCACCCAAGCGATTCGCGCAGGCGGTCGGGCTGGCCGTCACCGCCGGTGCTGCCTTCGGGTGGGCGTTCGGCGCACCGGCACTCACCGACGCGCTGCTGGCCGGGCTCGTGGTTGCAGCATCGCTCGAAGCGTTTGCTGCGGTCTGCCTCGGGTGCATCGCCTACTCGGCCATGGTCGGATGCGACGACTGCGACGACATCAGCGAACGGTTGCAGCAGGCGGTCGCCCGGGCGCGACAGCCCGTCGAGGCCGATGCGCCGGCGGCCACGAGCTGAGCTCCGGCACGACTGGCCCCCACGTCCGCCGGCGAAGCACCTCACGCCACACGCCCCACCCGTAGGCCAGGTCGGTCGGTGTGGACCGGGGGGCCGCGGCGATCGATGCGATCACGACCCATCGTGCGCGCTTCGACACGCAACACGCTGCGAGCGCCAGCGGCCACCAGACCCGGCGGATCGTTGCCGCCACCTGTCGGGCGCTTGCCGCGTAGCTGGCGGCCGTGAGGCGCACGACGTCGGTCGTCGGGACGTCGGGCAGGCTGCGGGCGACGGTCGTCGCGTTGAGGGTCGCCATCGTCGACGCCACCGCAGGGTGTCCCGTGCCGAGTGCGGTCCACGCGGCTGCCATCCACCGATTGAGGCGTATCGGAGCGAGCGATCGGGGATGCCGCTGGGCGAGCGCCGCCGCGGAAGAGCCATAGCCGACCTGCTGTCGTAGCCGAGCTGCCCATCCGGATCGCGGCGCGTGCCGGACACTCACCGCCGGCTCGTAGCGACACCGCCATCCTGCCTGGTCGAGTCGCCACACCAGGTCGACGTCCTCTCCGAAACGAAGCGCTTCGTCGAAGCCGCCGACGTCATCGAAGGCCGACGTGCGGACGACGATCGCAGCCGCGGGCACGTAGCTCACCCGGCTCCCGGAGCGGATCCGGGCCGGTTCGTCGCCGAGATCGAGCGACGCGGTGGGGTCGCCGAGCACGCGTGGTGCGACGAGCCCGACCCGTGGGTCGTCGAAGTGGGGGAGGAGTCGGTCGAGCCAATGGGGATCGGGTGTCGAGACGTCGGCGTCGACGAAGGCAAGCAGCGGGGTCGATGCGTGGGTGCGACCAGCGTTGCGTGCTGCCCCCGGGCCACGGTTGTGATCCAGGCGGATCGTGGCGCCGTCGATCGGTGGAACGGAACCGTCGTCCACCGTGACGTCACGGTCGACACGGACGGTGCCACCGAGCTGCGGCGTGATCACCGTGACGTCGTGGCGCGCGGCTGTGCGTTCGTCGGCGGTCGGCTGCGGATGGATCGCGCCCGCGTCGAGGAGACGGATGACCAGTGGGGAGTCGGCGATGTCGCACCCGGATTCGATCGATGCGCAGACGGCGGCACCCGCTGCGGTCAGCCGGAACACCCGCAGCGGAGAGCCGGCGAGCACGACCCGTCCGGCCGCTCCGGTCCGGTTCCAGGTGCCGTCGGTGCGGAACCGCATCGTCAGTCGACGCCGGGCGCGGCGGCGTCGACGGGCGACGATGCGTCGAGGTGGTCGCCACCGGGCTGGTCGGCTGCGTGCGGCGTCGGGTCGATCGGACGCCACTGTTCGATGGTCAGCACCAGATCGTCGACGAAGTCGTTGATGAACCGTTCGCCCTCGGCTCCCGAGGCGCCCTCGGGGTCGCCGAGCACGCCGCTCGGGCTGACACCGCGGACACCGTCGGTGCGCAGGCGCGGCAGGAGTTCGTCCAATGACAGGTCGGGGCCGTCGGTGGCGAGCTCGAACCGAACGAGGCCGGGGTCGATCGCGAGCATCAACGAGGTCTCGATCCGCCCGGCGTGGAGGTCGGGCGGCCCGCCGTCGGTGCGCCGGCGCCACTTCGGCCACCACGACATCACGCTTCGACCTTCGTCGGTCAGGAGGCCCACTGCCCGGGTGAGCGCTTCGTGGTTTCCGCCGTGCCCGTTGACGAAGACGACGCCCGCTGCCCAATCGGCGCTTCGGCCCAACTCGATCGCCACCTGCGCCATCACGTCGGTCCCGATCGAGAGGGTGCCCGCGAATCCGGCGTGCTCGCCTGATGCGGTGACCGAGATGGTGGGGCCGATGATCAGGCCGGTCGTTCGCTGGAGCGCGCGACCGGCGACCTCCTCGGCGACGAGCGTGTCGGTGTTGAGCGGGAGATGCGGGCCGTGCTGCTCGGTCGAACCGACCGGGATCAGGATGATCGGTGACAGCGTCCCGTCGTCGTCGGCCATCAGCCGGGTGGCCGCGTCGACCTCGTTCCACGTCGCCTCACCCAGTCGCATCGCCGGTCAGTCTCGCATCTGTCACCGCAGTCCGTTCCAGCCCGCTGCGATCAGAGATGTGAGTGCCAGTCGCGCTCATGTCTCATCGCAACATGCTCGGGTCAGTCGCGGGGCGGCGGGGAGAAGCCATCGGGGATCACGAGGTCATCGGGCGACAGTTCGGCGATCGACGCCTTACCCAGGCCGAGCATGTTCGAGTCGATGCCCATCCGCAACACGTCGAGGACGTTCTCGACACCGGCCTGGCCATTTGCCGCGAGGCCCCACAGGTAGGCCCGACCGATCATCACGGCCTTCGCGCCGAGGGCGAGCGCCTTGACGACGTCGCTGCCTCGGCGGATGCCCGAGTCCATGACCACTTCGATCTGCTCGCCGACCGCGGCGACCACTTCGGGGAGCACCCGGATCGGTGCCGGCGTGCCGTCGATGTTGTTGCCGGCGTGCGTCGACACCGAGACGGCGGTGGCGCCGGCGTCGACGGCACGCCGCGCCTCGTCGGCGCGGTTGATGCCCTTGACCATGAATGGTCCGTCCCACTGCGAACGCAGCCACGCGACGTCGTCCCACGTGGGCGGCGGGGTGCCCATCCACACCCCGTACGCCTCGAAGAACCCGGGGACGGGGTCGTCCTTCGACACCGGGAAGTTCGGGACGCCGAGCTGCGGGATCGAGCCGGACCTGAGCCAGTCGTAGAGCCAGCGCGGTCGGAGCAGGCCCTCGGGGGCGTGCTTGATCATCGTCTGGAGGTTCATCGACTCCGGGATCGACGGACTGCCCCAGTCACGCGAGTGCACGAACGACCAGTCGAGCGTGAGGATCATGCCGACGGCGCCGGCCGCCTTCGCGCGCTCCATGCGTCCGATCATCGAGTCGCGGTCACCGGCCCAGTAGATCTGGAACAACGTCTGCGGGTTGGCGGCGATCACCTCGTCCATCGGCTTCGAGGAGAACGAGCTCAGCCCCATCACCACACCACGGGCCGCCGAGGCTCGCGCCACGGCGACCTCGCCGTCGGGGTGGACGGCCTGCACGCCGGTCGGGCTGATCATCACCGGCATCGACATCGGCTGGCCCATGACCTCGGTCGCCATCTCGCGTGAGGGCGGCTGCCCAGCCGTGAGTGGGCGCAAACCGATCTCGTCGAATGCAGCGCAGTTGTCGTCGCGGGTCACACCCCGCTCGGCGCCGGCAATCAGCGCGCCGTACACCGATTTCGGCAGCCGACGCTTCGCCCGCTTCTGGGCGACGGCGACCGACTCGAACCACGGGTTGAACCAAGGATTCTGCACCGTGCCAGCGTACGGGTCCCGGTCACCGGGCGCCCAGCTGTGGCCGGGCGGTTGCCGACCGGCACGATCAGGAGAGGTGATAGTCGGCGGGGTCCGGGGTGCGGGTCTGCTGCCAGTACTCGAGGAGGCTGAAGGGCCAGTTCTGTGCGACGCGTCCTGATTCGGCCTTGTACCAACTGTTCACCGTCGAGACGCCCCAGGCCATCTTCAGGTTGCCCGCATCGATCCGTTCGTTGTACGCATCGTGCACGTCCTGGCGACAGTCGGCTGAGGCCGAGCCGGTGCGCAGCAGCATCTCGATCACGCCGAGTACGTAGTGGACCTCGCACTCCGAGAAGTAGATGATCGATCCGTTGACGACGATGTTCGTGTTCGGGCCGTAGCACAGGAAGAAGTTCGGAAATCCGGGGTGGACCACGCCGAGGTAGGCCCGAGCGTCACCGTCCCACACGTCGTGGAGATCTCGCCCACCACTGCCGACGACCTTCATCGGCGTGAGGAACTTCGACGCCTGGAAGCCGGTCGCGTAGATGATCACGTCGGCGGCGTGGCGTGTCTCCCGACCCTCGGCGTCGGTCGTGATGACGGCGTCGGCTTCGATTCGGGCGATCGGCGAGCCGTCGAGGGTCACGTCATCGCGCTTCATCGTCGTCGACCACGATCCGTTGTCGAGCACGATCCGTTTCGAGGCCGGCGGATACATCGGACGCACGATGTCGTGGAGGTCAGGGCGATCGGCGTAGCAGAGGTACAGCCACTGCTCGAGCAGGACGCGGAGCTCGGCGTTGCCGATGCCTGTCGCCAGTGAGAGGTCCTCCCAGCCGTCATCGACTTCGCACGCGGGGAGCAGGCCCTCCGACGATCGCCAGAACAGCCAGAACCGATACCACTGCGCATAGCCCGGCACGTGACGGAACAGCCACTGCAGGCCGTCGGCGACCGGCTCGTGATACGTCGGCACCGGGACGAACCAGTTCGGAGTGCGCTGGAGCACCGACAGGTGGGCGGCTCGCTCGGCGACGTACGGCACGAACTGGACCGCGCTCGCACCGGCGCCGATCACCACCACGTTCCGGTCGTCGAGGTCGACGTCGTGATCCCAGCGCGCCGAATGGAACGACGGCCCGGCGAAGTCGTCCATCCCCGCGATGCTGGGCATGTTCGGTCGGTTCAGCTGGCCGACGGCGCTGATGACCGCGCATGCGCCGTGGGTCGTCTCGCCATCGGGTCCGTCGATCCCGAGGGTCCACACGTGATCGTCGTCCGACCACGTCATCGCCGTCACCTCGTGGCCGAAGCGGATGTGCTCGCGGACACCGAACTCGTCGGCACACGTGCGGAAGTAGTCGAGCAGCTCCGGCTGGGGTGAGAAGTAGTCGGGCCAGTCGTTGCGCTGGGCGAACGAGTAGCTGTAGACGTGGTTCGACACGTCGACCCGGCAGCCGGGGTAGGTGTTCTCGAGCCAGGTTCCGCCGACGTCGTCGTTCTTCTCGTAGATCACGACCTCGACACCGGCCTGCTTCAGTCGGTGCCCGGCGAGGATGCCCGACATGCCCGCACCGATGATCGCCACCGGGAACGATCGGTCGGGAGCCAGCTGGTCGGCGCGCCACTGTGGCGCGCGCAGGTCGTCGCCGGTGACCGACAGCTCTTCGCGCATCAACGGCACGTAGTCGGCATCGATCTCCTCGCCGATCGCAAACGACATCAGGCGCCGCAGTCGGTCGGCGCCGATACCGGACTTGGTCGCTTCGTCGTCGAAGGACCGTGCGCCGTCACGGACTGCGATCAAGGTGTCGACGGCGACGCGTCGGATCTCCGACTCCTGGTCGGGTGTGAGCCCAGCACTCTCGTCGCGGATCATCGTGCCGTCGGGACGGACCGTCTCGACGAGGATCGAGTCGTCGCCTGTGGCGTGCGCGAGCGCAGGAAGCAACGCCGGGAGGAAGCTCGACAGGTGTGCGTCGGCGACCGCAGCGCGGATCTCGTCGTCGGTTGCGGTGATCGGTTCGATCCGATTGTCGAGCAGCGAGTCGGTCACGCCACCGATTCTTGCTTCGCTCCTCGATGTCGGAGCCATCGGACCAGCTCGACCACCGCGGTGATCGTGAGTGCGGTTCCGAAGGCGAGCCAGAACGCGAGCGTGTGGTTGTCCTCGAACGCCTGCCCGAAGAAGAACCCGAGTGACGCGGCGTAGCTGGCCCAGATCGTCGTAGCGGTCACGACCCACAGCGCGAACCAACGCCACGGCTGTCCCGTGAGCCCCGACGACACGGTCAGGATCGTTCGGCCGCCGGGGACGAAGCGGGCGGTGATCAGCAACATGCCACCTCGGATCTTGATCTGGCGACCGGCGGCGTCGAGCCGCGCTCGCCGCTTGAGGGTCCGGTCGGCCCACACATTCACGCGGTCCGAGAAGCGGCGGCCGAGCAGGTAGGCCAGGTTGTCGCCCAGAAAGGCCCCGACGGCGCCAGCGAGGATCACGAGCCACAGCTCCTGCGTGCCCTGACCAGCGGCCACCCCACCGACGATGACCAGCGTTTCGCCCGGAACGATCGGGAGGACCGAATCGAGCAGTGCAATCACGAAGATCACCAGCAGGAACCACCAGTTCGCCGAGAACTCCTCGAGCTTGTCGGTGATGTCGCTGACGATGCTTGCGAGGATCAACTCAGGAACCAGATCGTCGAGTCCGGCGGGATCACCCCTGGAGTGTGCATCTCCGCAGGCTCGGATGCGAAGACGGGAGTGGCGATCTCGAGGTGATCGTCGTGCAGGTCGAGGGCGATTGGCGCCGTCGTGACGTTCGTGACCGTCACGAGGTCGCCGCGCCGGACGGCCACGAGGCCGTCCCCCAGCTCGATCACCGCCGCAACGAGACCCTGTGGCGTGGCGAACTCGCGGCGGGCATCGATGACCTCGCGGTACAACTCGAGGATCGATCCGTTCTCGCCGTCGAGCTCGTCGACGGCCATCGTTCCCCACCAGTCAGGTTGCGGAAGCCACGGCTCGGGTGCCGGCTCTTCGTTGTCGGTGCTGGAGAAGCCGAACGATGTTGCTGGATCGTCGGTCCACGGGATCGGCACCCGACACCCGTCGCGTCCGATGCGCCGCCCCCCGGTCTGGATGAACACGGGGTCCTCCCGACGATCATCGGGGATGTCGAGATGTTCGGGAAGTCCGAGTTCCTCGCCCATGTAGAGGTAGAGCGAGCCGGGCATGGCCATCGCCAGCGTGATCATCGCCCGTGACCGTCGGAGTCCGACCGCCGTGTCGACGCTCCCCGCTGTCGACTCCAGCGCATTGTTGGTGACGGTGTTCGGATCGGTGGCGTTGTCCCGACCCAGGCGGGTGACCACGCGCTGTACGTCGTGGTTGTTGAGCGTCCATGTCGGCGACGACCCGATGCGGATGACGTCGAGGGTGTCGCTGATCGCCCGTTCCATCTCCGGCTTCACCCAGGGTGACAGCAGCAGGTCGAACGCAAACGCCTGGTGGAACTGCTCGTCGTCGACGAACGCAGCCGTCAGATCGGGGCGGCCGTTCATGTACGCCTCGGCCACCATCATCAGGTCGCGACCGGGGTGGCGATCCATGTAGTCGTCGATCGTGATGCGGAATCGGCGCCACACGTCGTGGCCCTCGGGACGGAACACGGTGAACGGGTTCTCCCACGTGACCTGCAGCATGCCGGTGCCCTCGGGTACGGGCGGCGCGTCCGGCAGGTCGGGGTGCTTGCCGACGGGTGAGATCGCATCGACCCGGAAGCCCTCGACGCCGCGATCGAACCAGAACTCGAGCACGTCGGCGAACATCGCTTGGACCTCGGCATTCGTGTGGTCGAAGTCGGGCTGATGGGACGTGAAGGTGCCGAGGTACCACTGCGAGTCGTCGGCGGACGCGCGGGTCCATGCGGAACCGCCGAACGCGGCCGCCCAGTTGTTCGGCGGGGCACCGTGCGGGTCGCCACCGTCGGGCTCACCGTCACGGAAGTAGAAGCGGGAGCGTTCGGGGCTCCCGGGCGCCGCGGCGAGCGCCTGGACGAACCACGCGTGCTCGCTCGAGCAGTGGTTCGGCACGAGGTCCATGAGCATCTTGATGCCGAGTTCGCGCGCTTCGGCGAGCAGCGCGTCGAACTCGGCGATGTCGCCGTACTCGTGGTGGATGGAGCGATAGTCCGCAACGTCGTAGCCGTGATCGAACTGAGGCGAGGGATAGCACGGATTGAGCCAGATCGCATCGACGCCGAGCGCCGACAGGTGTCCCAGACGGGTGCGGACACCTGCGAGATCGCCGACACCGTCGCCGTTCGCGTCGGCGAACGAGCGGACGTAGACCTGATAGACGACGGCGTCCTGCCACCAGTGCTGCGATTCCATCACGCCAATGTAAGCGCCGTCACGATGTGTCGGTCCCCGATGTGTCGGTCCCGGGATACGGCAAATCGTTGAATGATTTATTGGGGCCGGGACCCGGCAAATCGTTGAATGATTTTTTGGGGCCGGGACCCGGCAAATCAGGTGAGGGTGATGCGGATGCGGGCGTGTTCGGCGTCGGGGGCAGAGGAGTGGGCGATCACGATGTCGTAGTCGCCCGGAGCCACCGTCCAGTCGTTGTCCGCCTCGTCCCAGTGGTGGAACGCGTCGGGTCCGAAGGTGAGTTGCACCACCGTTGCCGATGCTGCGGTGACGACCGTCTTCGCCCACGCCTTCAACTCGCGAATCGGTCGCTCGACCGGCGGACTGATCGGTGCCACGTACCCCTGCACGACCACCGTCGCGGCTCGTGCGCCGTCGGTCTCCAACGGCACGGTGACGATGATCGGGTGGTCGCTGAGCGCCGATGTCGCATGCTCCCGGGTCGAGACATCAACCGTGCCCCAGGTGGCCGTGCCGTAGCTGAGGCCGTGACCGAACCAGAAGCGCGGCGCGATCCCGGCGCGCTCGTAGTGGCGGTGCCCGATGAAGAGGCCCTCCTCGTAACGCTGCCGCGGAGGACCATCGCCCGACGGATCCGGGATGTGGTTGTCGACCGCCGGGTGATCGTCGAGCCGAACGGGATACGTGATCGGCAGTCGTCCGCCCGGGTCCGCATCGCCGAGCAGCACGTCGACCATCGCCTCGGCCTGCTCCTGGCCGGCGAAAAACGAGGTGACCACGGCGGGTGCCGGCGCGGCGTGGCCGTTGGACGCCCAATCCATCGTGACCGGCGATCCGGCGTTGACGACGACAACGGTGTTCGGGTTGGCCGCAGCGACCGCTTCGACGAGCTCATCCTGGCGACCCGGGAGGTCCATCGTCTCGCGATCGAATCCCTCGGTCTCCCACTCGTCGTTCGTGCCGACCAGGACGACCGCCACGTCGGCTGCGGCCGCAGCGGCGACGGCCTGCTCGAACAGGTCAGCGGGGTCGGGCGGACGCACACCGATTCGCAGTGCTTCGAAGCCGTTGCCGGCTGCCGTCGTCCACTTGACGGCGAACTCGATCGGCTCGCCGGCAACGGCATCGACCACCGCAGTGCATTCCTCGCTGCCGTAGCCGAAGAACTCCCGAGTGCGCGGCAGCAACATGTCCGGATCGTTGACCACCACCATTGGCTCGCCGCCGTCGGTGGCGGCGGTCATCGTCACCGGACCGGTCGACACCACGCCGATCGTGTGGGGTCCGTCGATGTCGGGAACGAACGAACCGGTGATGCGAGCGCCGAACCTCGATGCATCGACCTCGTCGGGTGTCGTGCCGAAGAATCGGATCATCGACGAGGCCGATGTCGTGTCAACCGCGGCCGGAGCATCCCAGTCGAGTCCGTTGATGTACTCGAGGCGGAGGCCGGGCTCGCCGGTCGGGGTACGAAGTTGACCGCGACGCACGATCGGGGTGAGTCGGTCGATGCGAACGCCCGGGTCGTAACTCACCGTCGTCGTCGGACTCCGTGCCGCCAGCCGATCGGTGAGTGCGTCGAGGAGCGTGCGATGTCCGAATGGTGTGAGGCTGGCCGAGCCGCCACCCATCGATCGGTCGATCACTGCATTGGGGCCGACGACCGCCACCGAACCGAGGCCATCGAGTCGGAGTGGGAGCGCCGGACGACCCAACGGAGCAACTGGCGCATTCCGGAGCAGTACCGTCCCGGCGATCGCAGCACGTCGCGTGAGCGCCCGCTCCGTGGGGTCGTCGACCGACTCCTCCGGGTCGTCACAGCTGCGTTCATCCGCCACAGTGCGGTTCATGACCGTGAGCAGGTCGCGGACGAGACCGTCGACGGTGTCCTCGGTGACGTCACCGCGCTCGACCGCGTCGACGAGACGGTGGCCATAGACGCGTACCGGCGCCGGCATTTCGAGCGTCAGCCCGGCGTTGGCTGCACCGATCGGCTCGTGGACGCCGAACCAGTCGGACACGACGAAGCCGTCGAATCCCCACTCGGTGCGCAGGATGTCGGTGAGCAGTCGACGGTTCTCCGCGGCGTGTTCGCCGGCGAGTCGGTTGTACGAGCTCATGATCCCCCAGGCGCCGCCCTCCTTGACCGCTCGCTCGAACGGTCGCAGGTAGAGCTCGCGCAATGGTCGCTCCTCGACCTCGACATTCACCGTCATCCGGTCGATCTCGGTGTCGTTGCACACGAAGTGCTTGACCGTCACGGCGACGCCGTGCGCCTGGACCGCTCGGACGTAGGCCGCCGCCAGGGCACCGGAGAGCTCGGGGTCCTCGCTGTAGCACTCGAAGGTGCGTCCGCCGATCGGCGTGCGATGCAGGTTCACCGTCGGCCCGAGCAGGACGTGCGCTCGTTTGCGACGGGCCTCGACGCCGAGCAGGCTGCCGATCTCGGCCAGTAGGTCGGGATCCCAACTCGCACCGAGTGCGATGCCGGCGGGCACAGCGACGCCCGGTGTCCCCGAACTGCCGTGGCCCTCCCCGCGGATGCCCGTGGGCCCGTCCGACATCTTCAGCTGTGGGATCCCCGCGTCGGGGTAGGCCTTGGTCCGCCAATTGGTCTGGCCGGCCACGAGCCGACATTTGTCGGCGAGAGCCAGAGAGGAGAGCGCGGCATCGATGTCGATCACCCCGAGATGATGCCATGTCGCCCCAGGATCGCTGGGTCCTCTGCCGCCCGGTCTTGGAAGCGATCGACCGAGGTGGCCGCGCGGCTCGCGCGACATCAACCACTCGCCGCGCGATCTTTGCCAAGATGACGACTCATGTCTTCGACCGACACCGTGCTCGCGCGCGGCAATGTGGCCGTCATCACCGGCGGTGCGAGTGGCATCGGCCTGGCCGTCGCCGAGCGGTTGCTCGAGCGTGGGATGCAGCTGGTGCTGGCCGACATCGACGAGCCGAAGCTCCGCGACGTCGAGTCGCGGCTCACCGAGGCAGGCGCCGACGTGGCGGGCGTCATCTGTGACACCGCGTCGGCCGAATCGGTCACCGCGCTCGCCGAAGCGACGCTCGAACGGTTCGGTGGCGCCCATCTGCTGTTCAACAACGCCGGAATCGCCGGTGTCGGTGATGCGTGGAGCGGGCCGCTCGATCTCTGGGACCGTGTGATCGGCATCAACCTGTACGGCGTCGTCCACGGCATCCGTGCGTTTCTCCCGATCATGACCGAGCAGGGCAGTGGCCACATCGTCAACACCGCCTCGATGGCCGGCCTGATGGGTCTTCCCGGAGCGGCGCCCTACAACGCCACGAAGCACGCGGTCGTCGCGATCAGCGAGGGGCTGTTCCTCGAACTCGGAGCGCTCGAATCCCCGATCGGCGTCAGCGTCCTGTGCCCCGGCTTCGTCAAGACCGACCTGATGGTGAACGAACCCGACACTGTCGAATCCCCGATCGGCGAGCTCGTCGGCGCCATGCTGACGTCGGGGGTCGAGGACGGGATGCCCGCCGCCGACGTGGCCGACCAGTTCGTGGCCGCGGTCGACAGCGGGCAGTTCTGGATCCTGACCCACGAGGACATGCGTGAGCGTCCGGTCGAGCGGATGCAACGAGCGGCGAGCCAGACCAACCCGCCGATGATCGGAGCCGACTGATGGGCACGTCCACGTCGGCGTTCGGCGCCGGCAAACGCGAGTCGCACGACGCGACCGACTTCTACGCGCGGTTCGCGCCGCCGCAGATCAGCGACGACGACACCCTCGGCACCCCCGGTGACGTCGACGTGATCCACCTCGGCGACGCCCGCAACATGACCCACGTGCCCGATGCGTCGGTCGCCCTGGTTGTCACGTCACCGCCGTACTTCGCCGGCAAGGAGTACGAGACGGCGCTCGGCGAAGGGCACGTGCCCGCCGACTACATCGAGTACCTCGAGATGCTGCGCGACGTGTTCCACGAGTGCGTCCGCACGCTCGAGCCCGGCGGTCGGATCGCAGTCAACGTCGCCAACCTCGGCCGCAAGCCGTACCGGAACCTCGCGGCTGACGTGACGGCAATCCTGCAGGATGATCTCCGGCTCCTGCTCCGCGGTGAAGTGGTGTGGCAGAAGCAGCGGGGAGCCAGTGGATCGTGCGCGTGGGGGTCGTACCAGTCGCCGGCGAATCCCGTCCTGCGCGACACGACCGAACGATTGATCATCGCGAGCAAGGGCCGCTTCGACCGCGTCGGCCGCGGTGGCCTCGGGAGCGATGGTGACGGGCAGCCGACCGTCCCCGGCGACGAGTTCATGGAGGCCACCCTCGACGTGTGGGAGATCCCAGCCGAGTCGGCGACGCGCGTCGGGCACCCGGCCCCGTTCCCCGTCGCGCTCGTCGAGCGGTGTCTCCACCTGTTCACCTACGACGGTGACGTCGTGCTCGACCCGTTCATGGGATCGGGCACCACCGGCGTCGCGGCGAAGCGGACCGGTCGGCGCTTCGTCGGCTACGACACCGAGCCGGCCTATGTCCGTCAGGCCCGTGAGCGGATCGAGTCGCTCGCACCCGTCGAGCTGCCCGACCGCCGTACGGTCAAGGACATGGCTCGCTCGCTGCTCGCCGAGTGCGGGTTCGAGACACTCGACGACAACGCTCGGATCGCTCCGGGTGTCACGGTGAGCGTCCGCGGCACCCGCCCGGATGGCGTCACACAGCTGTTCGAATTCGGCGGCGTACACACGCCCGCCCGCCCGGGGATGAGTCGGATCGAAACGGTCTGGAAGACCGTGGCGAAGGCGTCGATCCTGCGCGAGTCGGACGGTGACGAATCGTTGATCGTGCTGACGTCCGGCACGGTGCGAGGTGGGCCGCTGTCGACGGTGACCGGTGAGGGCAAGCCGATCGCCGCCGTGATCGACATGACGCTCGACGACGCCGTCGAGCGTCTGAGCGCCGCCATCGGTGCGCTGCACGACGGGGCGTGATGACCGACCGGCCGAATCCGGTCGGGCCGCAACCCGGGGACAACCGGGCGCTCCTGTCCGTCGCCGTCCAGTTCTTCGTCAACGGACTCGTCGTCGCATCGTTCGTCCCGCGGTTGCCCGAGATCCGCGACCGCATCGACATCTCGACCGGAACGTTGGGCGCACTCTTGGCGATCGGGAGCGCCGCGGGGCTGCTGGGAAGCCTGGCCGTCGGTCGCTACATCGAGCGGTTCGGCACACGACGTGTGCTGATCGGTGGTGCGCTCGTACTGGTCGCCTCGCTCGCCTTGGTCGGACTCGCGACGACGCCCCTCCTCCTGCTGCTCGCACTGATGGGTCTGTCGTCGATGGACGTCCTGGTCGACTCGGCGATGAACAGTCAGGGCTCGTGGATCAGCGGGCGCCGAGTGGTTCCGGTGATGAACCGACTCCATGGACTCTGGAGTCTCGGCACCGTCGTCGGCGGCCTGGTCGCAGCGCAAGCTGCGGCATCCGGTGTGTCGCTGCGAACTCATCTGCTCGTTGCTTCCGCGGTGTTCCTTGCCGTTGTGGTCTTCGTCGGCCGCGGCCTCCTGGCCACTGACGAATTCGTCACCGAACACGCGGAGAACATCGTTGTGACCGGCCCATCAGGCCGCGCGCGCCGGCGACTTCCGCTCGTGCTGCTCGGACTGGCCAGCGGCTGCTCGATCGCGATGGAGATGACGTCGAGCGACTGGGCTGCGTTCAGGCTCAGCGACGACTTCGGCGCCGCAGCCGGCGTGGCCGGGCTGGCTTACGTCGCGTTCACCGTCGGTATGACATCGGGTCGGTTCGGTGGCGATTGGCTGATCGCCCGATTCGGCCCGCAACGAGTGTTCAACGGCGCGATCTCGACGACCGTGATCGCGTTGTCGGCGGTCTCGTTCGCGCCCAACCGATGGGTCGTGCTCGGGGCCTACGTGGTCGCCGGGCTCGGCATCGCGACACAATTCCCGAAGCTCTACGACGACGCCGCGAAGTTCCCGGGTCGCCCAGGGGCCGGGCTTGGCGCGTTGACGGGCGGTTCGCGGCTCGCCCTGCTCATCACGCCTGCGGTGGTCGGTTCGCTGGCCGGCACCGGCCTCTCCGTTGGCGCAGCCACGGCGCTCGTCACGTTGCCCGCAGCGGGGATCTTCGTACTCGCCTCACGCCGCATCGCCCAGACCTGATACGGGTGTCATACGGGTGTCAGACACCGGATCCACCGGATCGCACCTGTTGCGGGTGTCTGACACCGGATGCCGAGTCAGATGGGAGTGACGACGAGTTCGAAACGGTCGCTCCGCCACCGGTCGACCGCACCGAGTCCGTCGGTGAGGATCGCACGCGCGAGTTCGCCTTTGGCAGCCTTCGCGAAGTGGCCGCCGGGCTTGCCGCTCGGGTCGACGAACTCGATCGACACGCCGGTCACCCGCTCGTCGGGGGTCCAGGCGGCACGGTGTTCCTTCGGGAGCAGGTCGACGAACACGCGCGGCTGCCGGGCCGTCCTTCCCGTGGCGTAGCGGTTCAACGTGTCGGACAGGTCGTTGCGCCACCAGGTGGAGAGCTTGCCGAACGGTGCGAGGTTGGCGCCCATCTTCAACCGGTAGTCGGGCACCGGGTCATCGCCTCTGACCAGCCCGAGCAGCCCGGAGACCACCACGATCCGTTTTCGATCGGTGGCCGCGAGGGTCGCCGGATCGAGGTGATCCCACACGACGCCGGTGTAGCGGCGCCACGCAGGCAGCGACGACGCGCCGATCAGCGAGGCGTTCGCAGACTGCGCCGCGATCGAGATGCTCGCCCTTGACGCCCAACAGCTTCTCGGAGCCTCCGCGCACTGCTGCGAGCGTGTCGGCGAGTCGAATGCGATGGTCTGCCAGGGATGCGAACGTGCCCGATTCGGCCTCCCACCGCCGTGACGCGCCGCCTGCTGCCTTGCCTTCCGACGGTGGAAGTAGCAAGATTGGAACACTGTTCGAATATTGTCGAGCGAGACCGGACACACCCCGAGTCTGGCGAGCTCGTCACCGACCACCAACGGAGCACAGATGCAGATCCACCTCGACGCCGAGAAGTGCCAGGGGCACAACCGTTGTTATGCGTTGGCGCCGGAGCTGTTCGACGTCGACGACTACGGCCAGGCCGTGTTGCTCGTCGACGGCGAGGTGCCCGCCGAACTGCACGACAAGGCACGCCTTGCTGCGTCGAACTGCCCCGAGTACGCGATCACGATCACCCAGGAGTCCTGACATGACCGACACCGTCAACGACGATGCAGTGGAAGCCGGACCGTCGAGTCGGGGTTTCGCCGACCGCGATCCGATCTTCGGTGATTCACCGGAGGGCACCGACGTCTGGCAGCGGGTGCCGTACGACCCCGCCGACTACGGCCCCGTCGAGGACTTCGCCACCGACTTCGACCACGCCGACCCGGCCTACAATCCCGACGCTCCCGAGGTGTGGAAGGAGCTGCGCGAGTCGGGCTGCCCCGTCGCCCACTCCGACCGCTACGGCGGCATGTGGGTCCCGATCACGCACGACACCGTGCACGAGATCGCGTACGACACCGATCACTTCACGAGCCGCGCGGTCGTGGTGTCGGTCGGCCGCCCAGGCGATCTTGCGATCCCGGCACCCATCGGTGGGGTCCCGCCGATCTCGAGTGATCCGCCGTTCCACGGGATGGCACGCCGACTGCTGCTCCCGCCGTTCGCGCCCAAGCAGATCGAGCCGTGGGAGGACGAGGTCCGTGACCTGTGCCGTCGTCTGCTGGACGACATGGGCGAGATCGTTCCCGGCGAGACCGTCGTCGACGCAGCGGTGCAGTACGCGCAGCACATCCCGGTGAACGTGATCGGGCGGATGCTCGGGTTCCCGGAGGCCGACGAGGATCTGTTCCGCAAGTTCGTGCACGATGCGCTGGAACGGATCAACGAGGAGCCGGGGACGCGCGACGGCCTCGACGACCTCGGCAAGTACATTGCGGCGCAGATCGCGGACCACCGCGAGAACCCGCGTGACGACCTCACGAGCTATCTGATGAACGTCGAACTCGACGGCAACAAGCTGTCCGACGATCACGTCGGCGGGTCGATCATCTTGTTGCTGATCGCAGGCATCGACACGACCTGGTCGGCGATCGGCTCGTCGCTGTGGCACCTGGCCCAGACACCGGGCGACCGCCAGCGACTCCGTGACGACCCCGAGGTGATGCAGTTCGCGGTCGAGGAGTTCCTCCGTGCGTACGCCCCGGTCACGATGGCGCGAATGGTCGCGAAGGACAACGACTTCCACGGTTGCCCGATGAAGAAGGACGACTGGGTGCTGCTGCCGTTCCCGGCGGCAAACCGCGATCCGAAGCAGTTCGAGGACGCCGACAAGTTCATCATCGACCGTGAGGAGAACCGCCACGCGGCGTTCGGGCTCGGTATCCACCGCTGTCTCGGATCGAACCTGGCTCGTCTGGAGCTCGCGCGTCGCCATCGAGGAGTTCGTCGCCCGGTTCCCGAGCTTCGAGCTGGCGGGCGACACCCGCTGGTCGGTCGGTCAGATTCGCGGACCCCGCGAGCTGCCGGTGAGGATCCTCGCCGACTGATGTCGGCGATCGAGTCGTGGGCTGACCAGCTCGCCGACTGGGCGATCCCACAACACATCCTGGATCAGGCGCCGCGCTCACCGTACGCGCACGATCCGGCCACGTTCGCCGTCGACGAGACGCTCGATCGGTCGGTGCTGTCGGCGGAGGTCGCCCGCAGTGTGTTGCCGAAGACGGGAGGCTCCGTGCTGGATGTCGGCTGTGGTGGCGGGCGCGCTGCGATGTCGCTCGTGCCGCCCGCCGAGCGGGTGATCGGTGTCGATCAGGACCCCGCCATGCTGGCTGCGTTCACGCAGGCGGCAGCTGCGTTGGGCGCGCGTTCGATGACGATTCAGGGCAATTGGCCCGACGTCGCCGTCGACACGCCGACAGCCGACGTCGCGACGTGCCACCACGTCGCCTACAACGTGGCCGACATCGAACCGTTCCTCGGCGCACTCACGGGACGTGCCCGCCTGGCCGTCGTGCTCGTGATCCCGACCCGGCATCCGATGACGGCGTGGAACGATGCCTGGCGCCGTTTCTGGAACATCGACCGGCCTGACGGGCCGACGTCCGACGACCTCGCCACCGTCCTCGCCGAGATGGGGATCGTGGCCGAGCGCTGGGAGATGCCCCGCCCTCCGCTGGCGAGGCACGCCTCCGACCCGACCACTCTCGTGCCCGGCACCCTGCGACGGCTCTGCCTCGGCGAGGACCGTGCCGACGAGGTCGAGGGGTTCCTCGCGCTGCACCCGCCGGACTGGGCGACCGAGCACTCGGTGTTCCGCTGGCCGGGGGACGCAACCTGACGTTCTCCTCTGGCCTGGAGCAGCCGGCCGCGTTCTGATGGAGGCACAGAGCGTGAGGTCGTCGTTGCCACGCGCGAGAGGAAGGACTGCAGACATGACGACCACCAAACAGGCCGCCGCCGATTTTCTCGCCTGCGGTCGCATCGCCGTGACCGGCGTCTCCCGAGAGGCAGGCAATCACGGCAGCAACGTCGTGTACACACGCTTCCGCGACCGGGGCTACGAGGTCTTCGCCGTCAATCCGAACGCGAATCAGGTCGAGGGTGACCCCACCTACCCACACCTCGGCTCGATCCCCGACGGTGTCGACGCCGTTGTGATCGCGACCCGTCCGGAACATGCGATCACCACGATGCGCGAGTGCGCGGCGTTGGGGATCGAGCAGGTGTGGATGCATCGGTCCGTCGGGTCGGGAAGTGTGTCGGCGGAAGCGACCGGGTACGGCCGTGAGCACGGCATCACGGTGATCGACGGAGGGTGTCCGCTGATGTTTGATCCGGTCGCTGATCGGTTCCACAAGCTGATGCGCCCCGTCCTGACCTGGACGCACAAGGTGCCGCGGCGCGTCTGACGACCGAGGACACCCCTCCGGATCATTCGAGCATGCGACGCTGGAACGCGACGACGGCGAGTGCCACCGCGTCAACCGTGTAGCCACCCACCCTGTAGACGTCGGTGGCGATGTCGGCGAATCCTGCGCCGTCGGCCATGACCGCCCGAGTCGCGTCGAGCGCGTGCTCGAACGGCAGGAGATCGCCAACCGTGACGAACACTCCAGCATCTTGCTCGTCGTGGTCTTCCCGGCCCCGTTCGGCCCCAACAGCGAGAACAGCTCGCCGCGGTCGATCTCGAGGTCGAGACCGACAACGGCGTCGCGAGATCCGAATCGCCGAGCCTGGCCAGGGACGAAGGACCCGTTGACTCGCCTGCAAGACTCCTCTGCGAGTCCACCGAGGAGGTCCGCCATGAGCGAGAACCATGTCCACCCGTCGCCTGAACAGATCACCGCGCTGAGCGAGATGGATCTCGACGGCCCATTGGTGATGTTGAACCTGCTGCGTTTCGCGCCCGACGGGGGTGCGGAAGAATACGCCCGATATGGCGCGGCCGCCGCTCCGTTTCTCCAGACGTCCGGTGCCACGATCCGTTATCTGGGTGACATGGCTGCGACGGTGATCGGTTCGGACGAGTGGGACGAGATCATCCTCGTCGAGTATCCGAGTCTCCGGGCGTTCCTGGATATGACGGGCCATCCGGATTACCCGTCTGACATTCGCGCTGCGGCGCTCGCCGACTCGCGTCTCTACTGCACCCAAGAACGTTCGATGTAGCAGACCGTTCGGTCAGCGATCTGCGTCACCGCATCGTGGTAGTCACGCGCTCGATGGTCAGGCGTCGACGAGTTCGTCTTCGGTTTCGTCGTGATGGCCGAGTTCGGCGGGAACGGAGTGGGTCGTGTCGGCAACGGGACGGAGTGCATTGCGAGACCGATCGAAGCCGTACAGCGCCGCTGCGCCGATCAGTCCGGCGATGATCAACAGCCCCGACCGCGGCCAGCGCAGCACCGGATCGACCAGCGCATTGACGTCGGTGTCGTAGTCGAAGATCCGCTCGGTTGCCCACGCGAGGGCGATCACGGCGAGCCCGACCGACGCGACGTACATCATCGGAACGAAGGCCCGAGTCCGGCGCAGCAGGAACAGGATCGGGAACACCATCAAGATGATCGCTGCCTGACCGAGCTCGACGCCGATGTTGAACCCGAGCAGCGAGACGAAGCGGTTCGATCGCGTGAGGCCCAACTCGGAGAGCAGCCCGGCGAATCCGAAGCCGTGGAACAACCCGAACCCGAAGGCCATCACCCACTCCTTGTTCGCCCAGATCGGGCGGATGTTGTGGAGCGCTGCGATGGCGATCGAGATCGCGATGATCGACTCGACCAGACGCGGCGAGAGATCGAGGATCTCGAACCCGCCGATCGCCAGCGTGATCGAGTGAGCGACCGTGAACATCGTGGCGATCTTGAGGATCCGCCACAGCGAGCTCGTGAAGCTCGGCGACGGTTCCCAGGTGCCGCGCTCGTCACCGCGACGCACGAACACCATCGCCGCCGGTAGCACGAGGGCGAGGATGAACAGGATGTGGTCGGTGCCGATGCGGATGTGTTCGGCACCGAGACCGATCGTGCCTTGGACGCCCTTCCAGAACGACGATTCGTCGAGGTCGACCGTCTGCACCGTGGAGTCGGACGTGAAGCGCAGGAAGGTCCCGGCCTCGTTGTTGAACGTCCCGCTGCCGAAATCGGTCTGGATGATGAGGAACGCATCGCGCTCGGAATCGGCCTCGATGATCCCGTCATAGTCCATTTGGAACGTGCGCGGTGTGGGACTGAAGCGCTGATCGATCTCGAAGTCGAGGACCGCGTAGCCACCGTTCGACGCGGCGAGCGTCGAGATCTCGCCAAAGGTGAAGGTCCAGTCGCCGCGCTGTCCGTCGACGGGGTACAGGGCGAGGTGCTCGGCGGTGTATGCCTGCAGCGATGAGCGCTCGGCCTCGAGGTCGAGCAGCGACTGGTCGACATCGTCCTCGGCGATGTCGTATCCGAGCAGCCGGTTCAAATCGCCGATCGGGTACTCGACGCGTCCGAGCATCGCGTCGTCGAAGATCTCGAGGTACACGTAGCTCTGCGTCCCGGAGTGTGCATGCGCCGTCGAGGCGCCCGACGAACGGGAGCCCGATGATCATGACGAGCAGCGTCAGCAGCGCACCGACGGTGAGGCGGGGTGTGAGGGAGGGGGCGGAGGGGGAGGAGGTCACGATGAGATCCTTCAGCCGAGCCCGAGTAGTCGGGCGATGATGTTGCGTTGGATGTCCGAAGTACCCGAGTAGACCAGCCCGCCGACCGCATCGCGCAGGTCTCGCTCGACTTCGTACTCCGAAACGTAGCCGCGGGCACCGTGGATCGAGGCGGCATCGAGGGCGGACGCAATGCCGGCGTCACACGCCGCGATCTTGGCGAGCGCAGACGCGAGAGATGGCTGGTTGCCACTGACGGCGGCGATTGCGGCCTTGTAGACGAACAGCCGGGCGGTCTCGTGGCGCTGCTTCATGTCGACGATGCGGTGGGCGATGACCTGGTGGCGGCCGATCGGGCGACCGCCCTGCACCCGGGACGTCGCGAATGCGACCGTGTCGTCGATCTGGCGCTCCATCGCCCCGACCTGCGTGATGAACACGTAGCTGCGTTCGACCTCGAGCACCGCGTTGAAGATGCTCGCCCCGGAGCCGGGACGCCCGAGCACGGCGTCGGGCGGGACCACCACGTCGGTGAAGGTCATGTCGCCGAACGGGGTGGTGCGCATCCCCATCTTGTCCCGGTTGCCGACACGGACGACGCCCGGAAGATCGGCCGGCACGACGAACGCGGTGATGCCCCACTGGCCCGCTCCGGGGTTGGTCGATGCGAACACGATCGCCATGTCGAATCGCGACGCGAAGGTGATGTACGCCTTGTGGCCGTTGATCCGGTACGAGCCGTCGTCGAGCTGCTCGGCGGTTGCCGTGAGTGCGTAGGCGTCGGAGCCCGTCTCGGGTTCGGTCATGCCGAACGCAACGAATGTCGTCGCCGTTGATCAACGGCGTCAGCCAGCGGGCGCGCTGTTCGTCGGAGCCGAATCGTTCGAGCGCGATCTGCGTGCTCAGGATCTGGCTCCCGAGTGCGTAGTTGAGGCCGTTGTCGCGGCACCCGTATCCCAGGCCCTCGAGGGTGAGCAGCGCGGTGGCGAGGTCGACACCGGAGCCGCCGTACTCCTGCGCGACGAGCAGCTTCATCAGCCCGCGATCGGCGAGACGCCGCCAGTCGGCGAGGGCGAACGTGCTCTGGTGGTCGGCCTCGACCCGATCGTGCTGGGCGAGCTCGGCTGCCGCCCACGTTGCGGTCTCGGTCTTCACCGGATGGTTCGGGTCGGCGATCGCGTCGCGCGAGCCCGAGCAGTTCTGCGTCGATGCGCTCGCTCACGTGTCGGACCCCGGACGCGCAGGTGCTGCCGGTTCCTCGTGGAGGACGAGGCGACCGCGTTCGTCAACGTCCTTCCATTCGTCCTGGAAGTCACGATTGTTCCAGTGACCGAGGCCTGGGTAGAACACCCGTGAACCACCGTGTCCCTCGATCCGCGCACCGTTCCACCGTGGATCGGCCGGCTCGTCGATGCGCTGGTATCTGCTGTCGGAGGACAGACGGCAGCGACCGGTCGGGGACGCATTGTCGATCGCTCCGTGGAGCGTGTGCATCCCGAAGCACAACACGTCACCCGGCTCGAAGTCGGTGGTCAGCCAGCGATCGCCGTACTTCTGCTGTGTCGCAACCGGGTCGGCGTCGAGCCATTCGAGGCCGTCGATGTCGGCGTCGGCGTCGAGGTAGCCATGCTGCAACCGCTCGGAGCGGTGGCTGTTCTCCAGCAGAACGAGTGCGCCCTCCTCGCGGCGAACCCGTCCCAGCGGGATCCAACTCGACACGATGCGGCTGGTGCCGCGGTTCATGTACGGGCCATCGCAGTGGAATCCGCACCCCTCTGTCGGTCGGACGAAACGCGGCCAGCGGAAGTCGAAACTCCTGACCGGGCCGCCGAGCAGCGCCTCGTGGACCGCGAGCAGGTCGTCGGCGTCGGTCACCGACACGTAGTGGTGGCCGGAGCGCACGCTCTCGGAGAACGCCCGCAGGTTGGCGTGCGGGACCCCGTGCCCCTCGGCGGCGATGGCTTCGTCGATCGGGTGTCGATCGTCGATCTCACCGAGAATCGCGTACTTGGTGAGGATCTCGTGGCGCGCCGCGGCGATCACGGTCCGGGTCGAGCAGGCCACGGAAGAAGAGGTAGCCCCGCTCGGCGAGGGCCTCACGCAACGCAGCAGCGTCGCCGAGGAGTGTGGTGGCGTCGACGAGTTCCCCGAACCGATCGGGTGACGTGTCGAGGGGATGTCCGTTGGTGGTGAGCTGCATGGCGAAGAAGAGAGGACGTGCCCCCAGAAGGTATTCGGGGCCGGGGCCGGATGTGGATTCGAGAGCGTACGATTTTCTCATGCTGCGTGATGTCCGGATCCTGCCCGAGCTGCTGGCGCTGGACGACTCGGGCGTTCCCCTCGGCGGCGCCCGCCCTGAGCGATGGCACCGACACGCTCGACTACGCAGGGCTCGCAGCGGAGGCCGGACGGCTCGCATCGGCGCTCCAGCAGCTGGGTGTGGAGCCCGGCGACCGGGTCGGTGTCCACCTGCGAAAATCGGTGTGGTCGTTCGTGGCGGTCCACGGCGTGCTGCGCGCAGGGGCCGTGATGGTGCCGCTCGATCCGTTGGCTCCGGTCGACCACGTGTGCGCGGTGCTCCGGGACGCCGGCGTCGAGGTCCTGGTGACCGATGCCCGCGCTGCAACGTTCGACGCTGTCGCTGTCGAGGTGCCGTTGACGGGAGCGGTCGTCCGCTCGGGGAGCACCACGACGGGCCCGGTCGAGTCGAACGGCTGCTCGGTCGTGCCGTGGTCGTCGCTCGCGACGTTCGAGGTGGCATCGATGCCCGAGGTCGCCCCCGGCGACGATGCGTACATCATCTACACATCGGGATCCACCGGTCGTCCCAAGGGCATCGTGCACACGCACCGCAGCGCGCTCGCCTACGTGCGTCTCGCTGCAGCGGCGTACGAGCTGGCATCGTCCGACCGATTCGCGAACATCGCCGGACTGCACTTCGACCAATCGACGTTCGAGTTGTACGTCGCTCCGTTCGTCGGCGCCGCCGTGACCGTCGTCCCCGATGCGGTCCTCCGCTTTCCGGCGTCGGTGAGTGAACTCGTCGAACGCGAGCGGGTGACCGTGTGGTACTCGGTGCCGTACGTACTGCGGCAACTCGTGACACGCGGAGCGCTCGACTCCCGCGATCTCACGTCGATTCGATGGATTCTCTACGGGGGCGAGGCCTATCCCCCCGACGAACTCGGCGACTTGATGCGGGCACTCCCGGCGGCGACGGTGTCCAACGTGTACGGACCGGCGGAGGTCAACCAGTGCATGCGGCACGATCTGACCGAACCGCCGGTCCCGGGGGTCGACGTACCGATCGGGCAGGCGTGGGACGACACCGAACTGGTGGTCGTCGACAACGGCGACAGACCGCTGACCGCCGGCCCCGGCGAGTTGCTCGTTGCCACCAGCACGATGATGGATCGCTACTGGAACCGCCCCGATCTCACCGCAGCGGGGATCGTCGAGCGCACCTATCCCGGCGCGTCAGCGACACGCTGGTATCGCACCGGTGATCTGGTTGAGGCCGACGCAGCAGGTGACCTGGTCTTCCTCGGTCGAGTCGACAATCAGGTGAAGATCCGTGGGCAGCGTGTCGAACTCGAAGCGATCGACACGACGATCCGTCAGCTCGACGGGGTCTCCGAGGTGGCGTCGGTCGTGTGCACCGATGCCTCCGGTGAGCGTGGCATCGTGGCGGTGATCGAAGCGGGGCCCGGGAGTTCGGTGTCGTTGCGCGAGATGCAGCGCCATGTTGCGGCCCGGCATCCTCGAGTGGCGGTCCCGGTCGACCTGGTCGCCGTCGACGCGCTCGCCCGCACCGGGACCGGGAAAGTCGATCGAAACAGTGCGCTCGAGCAGGCCCTCGGACGGGGTCGGCGATAGCTTTCGACCGTTGGAGCAACGGCGACCCGAGGGCAACGACATGCAGACGCAACAAACGATCGACCAGTTCCGGGCAGGCCTGACTGCCTTCATCGTCGACGAGGTCGCAACGGCCGACGAGACCATCGACGGGCACACCGACCTGTTGCTCTCGGGCCTCGTCGATTCGCTCGGCGTGGTGATGGTGTCCGACTGGATCCAGGAGCAACTCGTCATCGAGATCGACCCCGTCGACATCGTGCTCGAGAACTTCCAGACCGTCGATGCCATGGTTGCCTACGTCGAGTCGCGCGGCGCCGTCGCCGCTCCGTGACCACACAGCCGGTCGCCGTCTCCGCACGCGTCGAGCGGCGCTACGACCTCACGCGGCTGCAGGCCGAGGTGTGGTCGAGTCAGCGCCTCTACCCGAACGCCGCCGTCGCCAACATGGCGACGGCACATCGAATCACCGGTCCGGTCGATCCCGACCGGTTCGTCGAGGCCTTCGACCTCGTCGTGCGTGCTTGCGACGTTCTGCGAACGGTGGTGGGAGACGGTGCACATCGAGCGAACGCGGCCGAGGCTGCCGTGCTCGCGGCGCCGCCGCTGCGAACCGAGGTCATCGATCTCGACCCGATGGAGGTCGATTCGTGGTGCGCACAGCGGGTCGCCCGGCCGATCGACGTGACGACGTGCTGCTACGACTCAGTGCTGCTGCGCCATGCAGATGACGACTGGACCTGGTGGCTCGATCTCCATCACCTCGTCACCGATGCGACGAGCCAGACGCTGGTCCACCACTTGACGTCTCTCGCCTACGACGGCGCAGAGGTGAGCGCTGCATCGTACGCCGACTTCGCGTCCGCCCAGGCGGCCGACGCCGACGATGCGGCCACCCCATCGACGACCGACGCACCCCCACCCCCACCCCCACTCCGACCGTTCGGTGCCCGCGGTGCGACGACCACCGTGAGCGTCCGGCGCCCCGTGGCCGTTGATGGCGTCGACCTCGCCGACGTCCCTGCGCAGGTCGCTGCCGCGTATCCGTCGATCTCACCCGATCTCAGCCTCGCCGCGGTGTTCGCCGCCGCACTCGCCTGCACGATGCAGCGACTCGACGGCCGCTCGGAGTTCTCCATCGGGTTCCCGGTTGGCAACCGGACGGATCGCCGTCGTCGGGACCTCGTCGGGCCGCTGATGGAGTTGCACCCGGTGCGCGTGGTCATCGAGCCCGGCGACACGTTCGCCTCACTCGTCGAGCGGACGCTCGCTTCGGTCATCGGGATGCTGCGTGCGACGCGTCGGGACCCGGACGGCGATCGGGGCGACTTCGAGATGGTGGTCAACGTGTTCCGCGGCGAGTACGGAACGTTCGCATCTCATCCGGTCTCGGTGTCGTGGGTGCGCGCCCCCCACGTCGACCCGGCGCACTCGGTCCGCCTGCACGCGTTCGACTGGGGCAACGACCTCGAGATCGAACTCGACGTGAACGACGCACTCGTCGGCGACGGAACGCCGGCTCGGCTCGACCGCTACGTCGCCCGAGTCATCGACCAGATGCTGGACGATCCGACCACCCCGATCGGCTCGTTCTCGATCGCGACCGACGAGGACCTCGACCACCTCGCCGCACTCGTTCCGGCAGTCCCCGAACGTGTCGACATCCGTCCGGTCCATGAGCGCATCGCCGAACGGTTGAGGTCCGAACCCGACCGAGTCGTGGCCGAGGATCGACACGGAGCGGCGAGCGCCGCCGACTTCGATCGTCGTGTCGAGCGCTGCCGGTCGTGGCTCCGGGACGAGGGAGTCGTGGCGGGTGACCGTGTCGGACTCCGGATGTCGCGCAGCGTCGACGTCCTCGTGGCGATCCAGGCGGTGCTGCGGTCGGGTGCAGCGTTCGTGATGCTCGACCCGTCCGATCCCGAGGCTCGCCACGAGGCGATCGCCACCGACGCCGGCCTACGAATGATCGTCGACGACCTCGCCGTCATCGACGGACGCGTCGACGAGGCCGATTCGCGCCTCGAGGCCACGGCCGTCGACCCGGACGACATTGCGTACATCCTCTACACGTCGGGTTCGACCGGCCTTCCGAAGGGCGTGCCGATCTCGCACCGGGGACTCACCGACTACCTCGACTTCGCCGTCGAGGCGTACCGCGGCGACGGCGAACCGCCGGTCGTCGCGCTGCATTCGGCACTGATCTTCGACCTCACCATCACCAGCTTGTTCCTGTCGTTCGTGACCGGCGGGACGGTGGTCGTGTTCGACGGCGATCCGGTCGTCGCGCTCGGCCGAATCGCCGCCGACGATCGCATCACGTTGCTCAAGGCCACGCCCGTCGCAGCTCGAGATCTTCGCCCGGATGGTCGACACTCCGCGTCCGATCCGCACGGTCGTCGTCGGCGGGGAGGCGTTCCGTCGACCGGTCGCCGTCGCCACCGCGCACGCGTGCCTCCCCGGCGTGCGGATCTTCAACGAGTACGGGCCGACCGAAGCGGTCGTCGGCTGCATGATCCACGAGTGGGATCCGGCCGTCGATCTGGCGCCGGATGTGCCGATCGGTCACGCGGCCCCCGGGTGCGAGGTCACGCTGCTCGACCAGTTCGGTCATCCCGCAGCGAGCGGCGCGTGGGGTGAGCTGTACGTCCGCCGCCGGGGGATGGCGACCGCATACCTCGATCGCCCGGAGCTGAGCGCAGAACGCTTCGTCCGATTGTCCGAGGTTCCGGGTCGGCTCGGCGGCGATGAGCGCGGGCCGTGGTATCGCACCGGAGACCGGGTGCGGATCGTACGCCCGGGGGTCACGGTCTACGGCGGTCGACTCGACGACCAGATGAAGGTCAACGGGGTCCGGCTCGAACCCGCCGAAGTCGAAGCGGCGCTCGTCGAGCATCCCCGGATCGTGAGCGCGCTCGTCCGGCTGTGGACACCGGCCGACCGTGCGTCCGACCAGCGGTGCGTCCGGTGTGGTCTCGGCACCGACGTGCCAGGGCTCGAGATCGACGATGAGGGTGTCTGTTCCGTCTGTCATTCGTTCGACGAGGTCGCCCCGCAGACACAGGCCTGGTTCAAGACCGAGGCCGACCTCGACGAGCGGCTCGCAGCGGCCCGCGCCCGCAGCACCGGCGACTACGACTGTCTGCACCTCCTGTCGGGTGGCAAGGACTCGTCGTACGCGCTCTACCAACTCGTCGAGCGGGGCTGGCGCGTCCACGCGCTCACGCTCGACAACGGCTTCATCTCCGAGGGTGCGAAGGAAAACATCCGCCGCAGCATCGACGCGCTCGGGATCACCCACGAGTTCGCCACGACCGACGCGATGAACGAGATCTTCCGCGACAGCCTCGATCGGTACTCCAACGTGTGCCAGGGGTGCTACAAGACGATCTACACCATGGCCGTCGCCCGCGCCGACCAGCTCGGGATCCCGGTCGTCGTCACGGGCTTGTCCCGCGGCCAGTTCTTCGAGACGCGGCTCATCCCCGCCCAGTTCGAGTCGGGCCGATTCGATCCCGACGCGATCGATGCCACCGTGCTCGAGGCGCGCAAGGTGTACCACCGCGTGCCCGACGCGGTGACCGAGCTGCTCCCCGAGCAACGGGTGTTCGACGACGACTCGGTGTTCGACCGGATCGAGTTCGTCGACTTCTACCGCTACGTCGACGTCGACCTCACCGAGCTGTACCGATACCTCGAGGAGAACGCTCCCTGGGTCCGGCCGACCGACACCGGGCGATCGACCAACTGTCTGATCAACGTCGCAGGGATCCAGGTCCACCAGACCGAGCGCGGGTACCACAACTACGCCGAGCCCTACAGCTGGGACGTGAGGTTGGGTCACAAGACCCGCGACGAGGCCTTGGACGAACTCGACGACCAGGTCGCCGGTGGCGTCGATGATCCCGAGGTCCGACGGTTGCTCGACACGGTCGGTTACCGGCCGAAGCAGGTGGAGATCCTCACCGCCTGGTACCAGACCGTCGACGGCGTCGACCTCGATCCCGACGAGCTACGCCGTCATGTCCGTGAACGTGTTGCTTCCTCCGCGGTGCCGTCGGCGTTCGTGCGGATCGACGAGATGCCGCTCGCCGCCAGTGCGAAAGCCGATGCCTCGGCGCTGCCCGCGCCCACCCGGGTCCATCGTCAGGGCCTCGCACTGGTCGAACCGTCCTCGGAGATCGAGCGCTCGTTGTGCGAGATCTGGGCGGAGGTGTTGCGCATCGAGCAGGTCGGTGTCACCGACGACTTCTTCGACCTGGGCGGTGACTCGCTGGCCGCGCTCGAAGTGGTCGCCACCGTCGCCGACACGATGGGAGCAGCACTCGAGGACGCCGCGGTGTTCCACGCCCGGACGATCCGTGAGCTGGCAGCGTTGATCGACGGACCGATCGACCCGCTCGGCGGGCGGGCAGGTGCGGATGTGGGGATCGCCGAGGTCCAGGGTGCGCCGTTGTCGGCGGGCGAGGAGGCGATGCTCTTCGAACATCGTCGTGATACCGGCGACACCCGGTACAACGTCACCCGGTGGTACCGGCTCCCTGCCGACACCGACCTCGACCGGCTCGAACGATCGATCCGGGATGTCGCGATGCTGCACGGGCCGCTGCATCTGTCGTTCGCTGCTGATCGTCACGATCTCGGACGGGAGGCGGCGGTGTCGTTCGGGCGGGTCGATGCCTCGACCGACGACGCATTCCGTTCGTTCGCCGAACAGCAGCGCACGGTTCCGTTCGACCTCGACGCCGGTCCGCTCGTACGAGTGCACGCCGCGGTGACCGCCGAGACGTCGGGTCCACCGGTCACCGTCGGTCCTCATCGGGATGCACCACATCTCGGTCGACGCCGGCGCGTTCGATGTCTTCTGGGATCAGGTGGCGAACGCGTATGCCGGCCGTCCACTCGTCGAGCCGAGCGTGTCGTACGCCGCGCACGCCGACTGGCAGCGCGCGCGAGGTGCACCCGATGCACACCGAGTTCTGGGCGGCGGAGCGGGTCGTCGCCGATGCGTTGCCCGACCCTGCCCGAATCGGACTGGCCGGCCCGGTTCCGCCCGAACCCGATGGCTACCTCTCGAAGCCGCTCGCGGTGACGGCCAGCGAACTCCGTCGCGGTCCGGGCCGGACACCGTTCGTTGCGTCGCTCGCAGCGGCGTCGGCCACCATCGCCCGCTATGCCGGCGATCCCCATGTCGAGATCGGGATCACCGCATCGGTGAAGGATCATCCGGCGGCAACGCCGCTCGTGGGGTACCACCTCAACACGCTGCCGATACGTGTCGACGCATTCGCCGAGGCGACGTTCACCGAGCTCTGCGGGCGGATCGGGGACGCCGTCGCCGACGCCGTGGAGCATCGGACCTACCCGTTCGCGTCGATCGTGCGCGACGCCCGCGCGGCCGGAGTGCGACCACCGGACGTGTCGGTGATGATGGCCTACGAGCGGCTCGCTCCGGCGCATCTCGACGGTGTCGTCGTGTCGCACGAGATCCTTGCGTCGGGCACGGCCGTTGCCGAGGTGACCTTGTTCGTCCAGGAGCGCGGCGACGATCTCGCTGTTGGAGTCGAGTACTCCGGCGCCGTCATGTCGGCGATCGACGCAGGGCGGCTGCTCGACACGTTCGCCGCGGTGCTCGAAGGTGCTGTCTCGGCCCCCACGGCTTCGATCGGTGCGCTGTTTCCGGGGGATGACGCCGGAGGCGATCTCGTCGGACCGGCCCTGCCCCGATCCGGGGCCACCGTGTTGCACGACATCGTCGACTGGTGCGAGCGCGCACCGGATGCGGTCGCCGTGGTCGACGCAACCGGCCGGACGGCGTCGTACCACGACCTCCTGGCGCGAGCGCTCGTCACCGCCGACGGATTGGCCGGCCCCGGCGTTCTGGTCGGCGTGTGTGTCGACCGGTCGATCGACGTCGTCGTCGCGATGCTCGCGGCCCAGCTGGCGGGTGGCGCGTACGTGCCGCTCGATCCGACGTCGCCCGCGGACCGGCTCGATTCGATCCTCGATTCGGTCGAGTTGTCGGGTGTGTTGACCGACGACGACAACCGTTCCCGTTTCGCGTCGCCCATTCCGATCGCGACGGGATCGTCAACCGGTCCGGACGAGACGGTCGCCATGGCGCGTGCCCGACTCCGCCGGTTGACGGCACACGACGACGCCTACGTGATCTTCACGTCGGGATCCACCGGTCGCCCACGCGGCGTTGCCGTCACCCATGCCAATCTTGCCGCGAGCACCGCCGCTCGGCGGGTCACGTACACCGAGGCGCCGGGCCGGTTCCTCCTCACATCGAGCATCGGGTTCGACAGTTCGATCGTCGGGCTGTTCTGGCCCCTCGTGTCGGGCGGGACGATCGTGTTGCCCGGAAACGACGACGTGCGCGACGTCGACCGTCTGGCGACCGTGATCGAACGCCATGGCGTGACCCATCTCCTGATGGTGCCCAGTCTGTACCGAGCGCTGCTGGTGCGCGGGGCCGACCGCCTCGGATCGCTGCGGACCGCGATCGTCGCCGGCGAAGCGTGCACCCCTGATGTCGCCGAGCTGCATCGTGCAGCGCTCGGATCGACACCCCTGTTCGACGAGTACGGCCCGACCGAGGCCACCGTGTGGTCGAGCGTGCATCACATCACCACCGACGATCGAACATCGATCCCGATCGGTCAGCCGATCGCCGGCGTGACGCTGCGTGTCGCCGATTCGGCGGGATCGGCGTGCCCCACCGGCGTCGCCGGCGAACTGCTGGTGTCGGGTCCGACCGTCACGGCCGGGTACGTCAACGACGCCGACGCGACCGTCCGACGATTCATCGAGCTCGACGAGCGCCGCTGGTACAGGACCGGGGACCTGGTCCGCATCGACGGACGCGGACTGGTCGAGTTCATCGGACGCGTCGACGACCAGCTGAACGTCGGTGGGGTGCGGATCGAGCCCGGGGAGATCGAGGCGGCGTTGACGGCCCTGCCCGATGTCGCCGAGGCCGTGGTGGTGGCGTCGCAAGGTGCCAGGGGGCGGCTCGATTGCTCACGTCGAGGCCGGCGACACCGACGAAGCAGCCCTGCGTCGCCATCTCGCCGACCGGCTCCCGTCGACCCACGTGCCGGGCCGGATCATCGTGCACGAGGCATTGCCGCGGACCAGCCACGGCAAGCTCGATCGGGCAGCGGCTGCTCAGCTCGCCGTCGACGCACCAACACCTCACGAACCGTCCGTCACGGTCGATGGAACAGTCGACGAACTCGTCGCGATCTGGCGACGCGTGCTCGGGCGCGCCGACATCGGTCCGACGACCGACTACTTCGAGGCGGGAGGTGACTCGCTCGCAGCCGTCGAGATCGTCAGTGCAACCGAAGACCTGCTCGGGCGGCGCGTGACGATCGGCGTGCTCCTCGACGGCCGTACGCCCGCCGGCGTTGCCTCGTTGGTGATTCCCGACGCGCCTGCTGCCCCCGGTTCGGAAACAGGCGGAGCCCACCTGGTCACCATGCAGACCGGGGCCACCGAGGGTCCGCTCGTCGTCCTCACACCGGCGTGGGACGACGTGTTCGGATATCGCGCGCTCACCGACGAACTCCCCGACGATGTCCGCGTGCTCGCACTCTCGGCCGCCGATGCGGCGCCCGAGGAACTCCTGACCACGATCGATGGGTTGGGCGAGGCATTCGAGCGGTTGCTGCTCGCCGAGGCAGCCGACGACCTCGACCGCCCGATCACGGTGCTGGGCTGGTCGACGGGTGGGGTCGTTGCCTACGACCTCGGCCGACGGTTGCGGGAGCGCGGCCTCGACGTCGAGCGCGTCGCGATGGTCGACACGTTCTTCCCAGGTGCTGAGCAGCACCTCTGGTCGAACCGGTGGTGGAAGTACAAGTCGCTCCTGACCCCGTCCGCATTCGCGAACGAGGTGTCGACGACCGTCAAGCGACGCGCGAAGAAGTACGCCCGGTCGGCGGAACGCGCCTGCTGCGGTTCGCCGGCACCCCCATCCCGGATGCGCCCGAACGGACCTCGACGGGAGGCGTGCCGCTCCAGGCGTTCGAGTACCGCCCGATGCCGAGCGGCGACCCCGATCGTGATGTACGCCGCATCGACGACGAACCCTGATCGGACATACAACGGATGGCGAACGGTCGCCGACGTCGAGGTGGTGCGAGTCGAGGGTCGTCACCGCGGGTTCCAGTCGATCATGGGCGCCGATCGTGTGCACCGCATCGCGTCCGACCTCGCGTCGAGGCTCGCGAACCACTCGAACCCCTGACACATCCGAATGAGATGAACGCCGTCACCGGACCTGACGTGGCGTGCGGCGGCAGCCTCAGCCGAGGCGGTCGAGGATGTTCGTCGTGATCTGCTCGATCTGAGCGTCACGGCCGGCGAGTCCGTGAGCCCAGTCGGTGGAGCCGGACGTGATCACCGTGCCCCCGCCCGGTGACGTGTAGCTGCCGAGCATCGCCTGGCCGGCGCTGATGCGTTTGACCGCGGCCTCGCTCCGGTCGTCGAACACGCGCGAGCGCGAGGAACTCGATCTCCGACGGCTCGTCCGGCTTCGGCGGGCGCGCCGCCGTCGTGCGCGTGAAGTGGGCCGTGGGACACATCGCGAGGATCTCGAAGTCCGGGCGTGCCGTCGGTGCCGGTCGGCTCGGGGAGCCCGTCGACGACGGTGTACTCGCAGCCGTCGCACTCGTAGCCGACGGTGGTCGCGCTCGCGCCGAGCACGTCGCCGTAGTCGATCCCGGTGCCGTCGAACATCCAGTGGTCGGGTCGATACACGGTGTAGCCGCCGGCACCGTTGGTGACCCGCTTGCCGATGCGGTGGTAGCCGCCGCGGGTGAACGACACGCCGGTCATGTGGTTCTCCGGGTCGGCCGATCAGGTGGTCGGACCAGATGCTCGTGAGCTCGCCGATGCGGTCGGTGTCGTAGACCGGATCGTCCTTGAACTGGCCCTTGTAGCCGACCATCACCGACGCGACGCCGTCGACCGGCTCCTCCAGGCGGACCTGCCACAGCGACGGTGTTGCCCGAGAAGAACGCGACGTTGCCGCCGCGTGCGATGAAGCCCTCGACGGTGTCGCGCATCGGTCCCGACCAGTACTCGTCGTGGCCGACCGACAGCAGCAGTCGGTACCGATCGACGATCGTCGGGTGCTCCTCGAGATCGGCGTTGGTGATCACGTCGATGCCGTAGCCGTTGCGTTCGGCCCACGCGAGGAAGGGCTCCTCCCAGTCCGGCCAACCGGCCGAGCCGGCCCACGGCGACAGGTGGTTCAGCCGGAGGTAGCCGACGTGGGTGTTCATGTCGCGGTCGGGCGGGTTGGTCGTGGTGACGCGGCGGCCGGCCCCCGGCGGCTTGAACAGGTAGCCGCGCGACATCGGCCGTTGCAGCGACACGTGCGTGTTGCCCGTGTAGAGGTTGCGTCCGGCGAAGTCGTTGTATGCATGCCACGTGTTGGTGGCGAGCTGCAGCAGGATCGTGTTCGTCGAGTCGGCGGTCGGGCGGACGACGAAGAACGCATGGCTCCGACGCGTCGTGCCGTCGACGTCGATCGTGAGCAGTACCTCGTAGTAGCCCGAGCGCCCAGTCGTCGCCTGCCGTGATCGAGGTGGCGGCGGGCCAACCGCAGCCGTTCGAGTCGGCGTCGTGCGGTGTCGGGTGTTCGTCGGCCTCGACCGTGTCGGTCCACACGACGGTCCGCTCCGCCCCGACACGTGCGATCTCGACCGACACCGGTCGTCCACCGGCGGACGACAGGTGGAGTCCGAGCAGCGCTCCCGGAAGCGACGGATTGAGGCCAGCAGTACCCGGTGACGGTGTCGAACTTCATCGAACGACTGCTGCCAGGCCCACGACGTCGCGACCACATGCGACACAGCGCTCGGGGAGTGCCCCGGCGAGCCACCGACGCTCAGTGGGGCGCTCTCGGTCAGTCGCGTCGGGTCCAGGTGTGAGCGACGGTCACCGCATCGCGGGCGATCACGGCGTACGACGAGTCGGGCCGGGGTGCCATCGAGTCGGGGAGCGGGGTCTGTTCGTGGACGATGAGCCGGGCGCCTGGCGGGAGCCGTTCCAGCGTGTCGGCGACGATGTCGACCGACGACGTCCATCGGGAGGAACATGAACGCCACGGTCACGTCGGACAGGTCGGCGTCGCGCGCGTCGCCGTGTCGGATCGCCACGCGGTCGTCGACACCGGCTGCCGCCGCGGCACTGCGGGCCCGTTCGACGAGATCGGCGTCGTGCTCGATGCCGATCGCACGACAACCGACGGACTCGCGCGGCCGCGACCGCCAGCCGTCCGTCGCCGCATCCGATGTCGAGCAGCGTGTCGTCCGGTCCGAGCTGCGCCAGAGCGAACAGCGGAGTCGATCAACGACTGCGGCGTGGACAGGAATGGTCCGAGCCCGGCCGCATGCGGATCACGCCGTCCGATCCGTTCGAGCACGAGCCGCACCGGGCGGACGAGCGAGTAGGCCGCGCCACAGTGGTTGCGGGAGCTGCACCATCGTCCAGTCGCCCTGCGTCGGGCGGAACACGGATCGGAGCAGCCGGCGGACACGTCCGCCGCCGCGAGCAGCCGCCCCAGCGGAGCCGGAGCACGAAGCTGTGGCCGGTCGGTCCGGGCCACCGTGATCTGCTCGGCGTGGGCACGAAACGAGCGTGCGGCCGCTCCGGTCCAGTGGTCCCACCGCTCGAAGCCCCGGTCGGCGAGCAGCGTCGCCACGGCCTCGGCCGTCGTCGAACGACGCGACCTCGACTCGCGACGTCGTGGCGCTGGCGCGGCTGCGGTCGGTGTCGACGGTGACGATGTGGCCCGCGCTCGGCGAGCCACGCCACGACCTCGGCTGCGTCGGCGGCGACCTGCTCGCCGATCGTGGCGCACGTCGATGCGGCCGCCGACGCCGTGTCGGATTCGGTGCGATGCCGCCCACGTCGGCGAACCGCTGTCCGGTGATCGCCGCGACCACGTCGCGGGTCGGCGGTCGTGACGGCGACGGTCACTTCTGCGAGCGTGCGCGGCTGCGACGAACTTGCTGTCGAAGATCTCCATCGCCGGCATGAGGAACCCCGGATCGAGGTACTCGCGGACGCTCGTCGTGAACCGGAACGGCATGCTGATGTTCGCCTCGAGCGCCTCGATCTCGTGCGACCAGTACGGCGGGATGAACAACACCTCGCCGGCTTCGAGCTGTCCCTCGTGGGGTGTCGCGTGGGCGAAGCGCGGGAACTCGCTCGAGGTCGGTGTCGGCCGATCGGCCCGGCAGCCGGCTCCAGACCGCCTTCGGTTTGCGCGGCGAGCTGAAGTACAGGTTCGTGCGGTCGACCGGCGAGAACATGCGGATCCGCTTCGACCCGTGGAACTGGAACAGCAGACCGGTCCACGCATCGTGGTGCAGCGGTGTCACCACGCCACGCGATCCGATCCAGAGCCCGCTCGCCTGCCGGTCGGGTGTGGCATCGGTGTGCTCGGCGAGACGGTCGGAGATGTCGTCGACGATGTCGCCGACGCGGCCGTCGAGGTCGGCGACACCGAACAGCCGATAGGTGCACGTGCCGGGGGCCTGCTCGGCGTCGAACATGAACCGGATGAACTCGTCGAGGTCCATGTCGCTCGTGTGATCGAGCTCGGCGCCGTAATCGCCGCGGTACAGGAAGTACGGGCGAGTGGTCCCGGTGTGTCTTGACCCGGAAGGGACGGAGTTCGTCGTCGGCGAGCCGGTCGAAGTCCGTCGAGATCCGGGACCAGGTCGAGGTCGAGCGACTCGGTCGAGACCGCGGATGATCACCGGGGTCCGGCTGCTCGCATCACCGTCCGCAGGTCGGTCTCGGCGATGTCGACCCTCGGGATGTCGACCGGCAGTCGGTGCGCGTCGGGCGGTCCGGAGCCGCGAGATCGCCAGCTGTGCGACCCACAGCGGGCCAGAGCAGCGCGATCAGGCCGGTGAGCCCGACGGCCATCAGGATCGCTCGGGGAGAAGTCGGGAGTTTCAGTCGCATCGGGACGGCGTCGGCGGGACGGAGCCGGCCACTTCACGCTACAACCGGTCGGCTCGGAACGCTGTTCCGTCAGCGTGGCGCGGGCGTACGTCGGCCGGCGGCGACCGCGGCGACGAGGACCACGGCGATTCCGAGGATCTGGAATCGGGTCAGGTCGTCGCCCAGGAACACCCAACCCACTGCGACAGCGACTGCGAACTCGGCACTGCCGATCATCGCGGTCGCACGTTCGCCGGAGCGGGCCGCGCCCCATGTGACGAGCAGCGCAGGGATCGCGAACGTGCACGCCGTCAACAGTGCGAGCGACGTGATCGCACCGGACGTGACGGGGATGATGTGCCACCCCGATGTGGCGAGCACGATCGGTGCCAGGACGGCTGTTCCTCCGCACGATCCGGCGAACACCTTGGGCATCGTCGGCATCTGCGCCGCAGGTCCACTGAGGACCAGGAGGTAGATCCCCCAGCCGATCGGTGCGGCGAACGCCGGTGCGAGTGCGACCACGAGGGCGGTCGACATCGAGATCGGACCCACGGCGAGTGCCACCCCGACGATCACGGCCGCACACACCGCGACTTCCCACCCCTGCATCCGGCGGCGCCACACGATGGCCGACAGCACGAGCACCACGACGGGGTAGGTGTAGTACACGACCGTGGCCGCCGCCACGGGGGCTCGGTCGAGTGCGACGAAGAAGCCGGCGAAGCCGAGCATGCTGATCGCACCGCCGCCGGCGACGACCACTACCTGCCGCCCCCACCGCATCGCGCCGGGCGCCCACGGTGAGAGGACCAGCATCATCGCGGTCACGCGCACGAACGCTGCCGAGACGGGTGCCACGCCGTTGTCGAACGCTCGAGTCGCGAGCAGGGGGCTCAGTCCGAAACCCACCGCCGACAGTGCGACCGCAGCCTTCCCGAGGTGCTGCAGGTCGAGCCCGCCCTGCGGCGCAGCGTGCACAACGGTCGTGGATGCTCGGGAGGGGACCGCGGAGGGCACATCAGCAGTATCGGGCCAACAGTTCGTTCGGTCCAGCGCGTCTTTAGGCCTGTAATGATGCAGACTGTGCATGTGTCACTGGACCGAGCACACCTGCAACTGCTTGCGGCGCTGCAGGAGTTCGGGCGTCTCGGCGACGCTGCGCGCTCACTGCATCTGAGCCCGTCGGCCGCGAGCCATCGGCTCGCCGAGGCGGAGCGGCGGGCGGGGATCGCTCTGACCGCGTCGTTCGGACGCACGCTGCGGCTCACCCCGGCCGGTGAGCACCTCGCATCGCGCGCCGGTGAGATCGAGCGCGACATCGAACGGGCGATGCTGACGACCCGGTGGATCGGCAGTGCCGAACCGAGCAGGATCCGGGTGGCCGTCGGGTTCTACGACACTGCCGGTTGGCTGCTCGACACGTTCACGCCGGTAGCCGGTTCGCCACGGATCGAGCTGCTCCGATTCAGTGACGGCGACCTGCTCGATGCCGTCCGCAACCGCGCTGCCGACATCGCCATCGCGCCGTGGCCGAAGCGGCCGACCGGGCTGGATCACACCGCACTCGCGTCGGATGTGCTCGTCGCTGCGGTCCCCGCCGGGAGCGACGTTGGCCGACGGCGACGCGGTGCGCGCCGCTGAGTTGTACGAAATGACGTTCCTCACCTCCGACTACCGGGCGGCACGCGGCTTCGAGTTCCACGAGTTCTTCCTCGCTGCCGATCTGGTGCCGACGACCGTCGTTCAGGTCCAGTCGCTCGAGATGATGTTGCGTCTCGTCGGTCACGGCGATGGCGTCACCATTCAGCCGTCGCTCGTGTTGACGTGGAATCGGCCACACCGAACGGTCGAGATCGTCCCGCTCGCTGGGCGAGACATCACCGTGGAGTGGACGGCGACCCACCGACGCGACGCGACCGACGAGGTGGTCGCCGCGGCCGAACGGATCCGCGATGCGTTCAGCGCCGCACGGCGACGAGGCGAGGGGATACCGGCGCCAGCGGCCGGCTGACTCGACTCCGCATCAGAACGTGGCGGCGAGACTTGCAGCTCCCGTGACGCACGCCAGCGTCGAGGCGACGTACACCCCACCCCATCGCCAGCCGAGCGCTCGCGCTTCGAGCGCGAACGACGAGTAGGTCGTGAACGCGCCGCACAGGCCCACGCCGACGACCGTGGCCGTGCTCGCCGAGACGTTCCGGCCGACGAGCCAGCCGAGCAGGGCTGCTCCGATCGTGTTCACGATCAGCAACGCCTGCCACGAGCACGTCAGGCGCCCGACCGCGTGGCGCCCGACCGCACCACCGGCCGCGGCGAGCACGAAGAGCAGCGGGGTCATTCGATGCCCTCCGGGTTGTCGTCGACGGGGCCGCTCAACTGCTCCGCCGCGGCGAGCGCGGCGAAGCCGGCGGCCACGGTGGCGACCAGGTACGTGACCATCGTCGTCGTCTTGCCGGCTTCGGCCAGGTTGTTCAGCTCGACGGCAAATCCCGACATGGTGGTGAATCCGCCGAGCACGCCCGTTGCGACGACTGCCCACGCGATCGAGGGTCGAGTGATCCGCGCCGCGACGACGCCGATCAGGAGGCAGCCGACCACGTTGATGGCGAACGTGTGCCAAGGGAAGCCACCGATGTCCTCCGGCGCGATCTGGGTGCCGACGGCCCACCGAGCCGAGGCACCGACCACCCCGCCGATCGCCACGGCACCGATCGTCTGCAGCTCACTCGGCTCGGACACGTCGCCACTCTGTCAGGGCCACACGGTCACCACCACGATCGACCGGCCATGTCGACGAGTCCTGACATCGCAACATCTCCGTAGCGTGGAGGGGTGATCTGTGTCGACGCGTCGGGAGTACGGCTCGAGCAACCCGACAAGGTGCTGTTCGACGACGTCGACGTGACGATCTCGACCGGCGACCGCGTCGCCGTCGTCGGCGTGAACGGTTCGGGCAAGACGACGCTGCTGCGCATCCTGACCGGTGCACTGCAGCCCGACCGCGGCGACGTCCGCTTCGGGCGTGGCGCACGGATCACGATGCTCGAACAGGACCCGGTGCTCCCCGCCGGGACCGTGTCGGAGTACCTCGGTGAGGGCTGGGAGGTCGCGGCCGTCGCCACGTCGCTCGGTGTGCTGCCCTTGTTCGACCGGCGCAACGACGAACTCTCGGGCGGCCAGGCGAAGCGTGTGGCGCTCGCGAAGATGCTCGCCGACAACAGCGGCGGGACGGGAGCAGCGGAGAACGCGCACGACATGATCGTGCTCGACGAGCCGACCAACCACCTCGACCTCGAAGCGATCGAATGGCTGGAGTCGCGACTCGTCTCGATGTCGGCGGCACTCGTGCTGGTCACTCACGACCGCCATGCACTCGACCGTCTCACCACGAAGGTCGGCCCGAGCAAGGTCGTCGAACTCGACCACGGCCGTTGTTTCATCCACCAGGCCGCTGCGGGCTCGAGCGCCTACGCGACCTATCTCGACGCCCGCGCCGAGCGGATCGAGCGCGAGGCGCAGGAGGAGTCGACCCGCAAGATCCTGGCCCGCAAGGAGCTGGCCTGGCTGCGGCGTGGCGCTCCGGCGCGGACGTCGAAGCCGAAGGCCCGCCTGCGCACGGCCAGCGAAATCGTCTCGGGGGGCCCGCGCGACCTCGGCGTTCGTGCCAATGATCTCGAACTCGGCGCCGGCACCACCCGACTCGGCAACCAGGTCGTCGAGTTGGTCGACGTCGGACAGCAGTTTCCGAGTGCCGACGGCGGCGAGCCGACCACTGTGTTCCACGGCGTCGACCTCGTGATCGAGCCGGGTGCACGTCTCGCCGTGGTCGGTCCCAACGGGTCGGGCAAGACGACACTCCTCGACATCATCGCCGGCCGGCGCACAGCTGCCCTCGGCACCGTGCAGGTCGGGGCGACGGTCGTCGTCGGGTACGCGGATCAGCACTCGGCGTCGCTCGATCCCGACATCACGGTTCGCAAGATGGTGGCTGGTCCGCTCCGCGAGCCCGATCACGAGGACAAGGCGCTGCTCGAGAGGTTCTGGTTCGATTCGACGGCGCAGTACGCACCCGTCCGGATGCTGTCGGGCGGCGAGAAACGACGTCTGCAGCTCGTGATGGTGCTCGCGCGTCAGCCGAACCTGTTGATCCTCGACGAGCCGACCAACGACCTCGACCTCGACACGCTCCGATCGCTGGAGGACTTCCTCGACGACTGGCCCGGCGCCCTCGTGCTCGCGAGTCACGACCGGGCGTTCCTCGACCGGGTGGCGGACCATGTGCTCGCGATCGAGCCGGGTGGGACCATGCGACGCGTACCCGGTGGTGTGGGCGGGTGGCTCGCCGAGCGGGCGGCATCGATCGGGCGGCCGGCATCCACATCAGGTTCGAACGAACGCAGCGGTGGCGTTCGACGCGGCAAGCCCAAGCCGGAGCGAACGGGACCGAGCCCGTCGACGATCGGGCGTCGCCTGCGCGAGACCGAACAGGCGATGGTGAAGGCACAGAAGCGCGTCGATGCGCTGCACCAGGAACTCGCAACCATCACGGACCACACCCGCTTGGCCGAGCGCGGGACGGTGCTGGCCACTGCGCAGGGCGAGCTCGATGCGCTCGAGGCCGAGTGGCTCGAGCTCGCCGAACTCGCCGAATGAGCGACGTCGGACATCCCTGATCGTCGGTGCTGTCGGGACGTACGGTGTGGAGATGCTGACGACGAAGATGCGGTGGACGGCGATGGGGACGGCCGCAGTGCTCACATTCGGCGCGTGTGGAAGCAGCGATGGCGGGGGTGCCGGCTCCGACGCATTCTGCGAGCAGGTGCGGATCCTCGATGCCGACGACAGCGTCGCCGAGGACGACCTCGGGGCGGTAGCGGACCAGTTCGACACCTTGATCGACGAGGCCCCCGAGGAGCTCCGTGACGACCTGCGTGTCGTCATCGACGCCTTTGCCGAACTCGACGCGCTCGACGAGGGCGACCCCGACTCGTTTGCGCTGCTCTTCGAGATCGCTGAGCGCCCCGAGTTCGTCGAAGCCTCCGCGAACCTCGAGCGGTTCGGTGTCGAAGAGTGTGGCCTCGAGCCGTCCACGTGACGGCGAGATCGATGGCGACGGCCCTGACGCCGAGCTGAGTGAGCCTGCCGACACCGCACCCGACAGCGGTGGAGCGGGCGAGGTCAAGACCACGACCGTCCCCGGAGACCCGTACGACGAGGAGTTCTGGGGGCCGATCCAGCCCGGTGAGGTCAGCATCCCCGGCCTGGAGCAGCACCTCGACGTCAACTACTCCGACGAAGGCTGGTTCGACGGATCGATCAACGGCTGGAGTGCCGGTGGCACCAACGACATCGGAGTCGACGCCGATGTCGATGTCGATGAAGCACTTCGGATCTGCGCTGCGATCCTCGAGTACGCGAGCCCGATCGAACCCGACGTCCGGGTGACCGTCAACGACAGCGCCGCCGCCGAGCTCGTGGTGGGGTCGGTTGCCGACGGTTGCGTTGCCGCCTGAGCAGCGGACGCCCGTCCCGGCTGTGGCCAACCCTTGAGTCGTGGTCGAGGAATCGCTCAACTCGACGCACGGATCGGCCGAAGAACTCAACGTGAGCACGCTGGAATCCGGACACATTCTCGTCAACGCCCGCGGCCGCGTCAGGATCGTGCGGAGCCGAACGAGTGGTGATGACGGTTGGAACTGCACCGATGGTGCGCCAATCACCGATGTCGAGGCCGACAACGCCGAACTGTGGACCGCCTACACCCCCGATCAGCTGGCAGTCGCGCTCGACGTGGCGAAGCAGGTCGAGCGCCTGTCCGACCAGCCGCTGATGGCCGGAGGCATCCGAACATGGGATGCATGCTCGGGCCGACCCTGCGTCCTGCCTCGGCTGGCCGGTGTCGTCCGCTCCTGCGGAAACTCGCTCACGTCGGCCTGATGTACTCGGGATCGCACAGCACGGGCTGGCCCGGAAGCTGGGCGTGCTGAGGACGCGAGACCGCCTAGGTTGAGTCGATGACCACGGCGATCGTGCTGTCGGGCGGCGCCAACCTCGGCGCCGTACACGTGGGGATGATCCGAGCGCTGATCGAGGCTGACGTGCGCCCCGATCTGATCGTGGGGACGTCCGTCGGCGCCGTCAACGGCGCCTACATGTCGAGTCGTTGGACGCCCGAAGGCGTCGCCGGACTGGAACGAGTCTGGGTCGGCATGACCCGCTCCGATGTCTTCCCCACGCGGCTGTTGGGCGGGCTGTTGGGCTTCATCGGCAAGCGCGACCACCTCGTGCCGCCCGACGGGCTCGAGCGTCTGATCGGTCGCCACACCGAGTTCGGTCGGCTGGAGGATGCACCGATTCCGCTGCACGTCGTCGCCACGAACCTGCTGACCGGTCTCGACCGACGCCTGTCGACAGGGCCGACGGTCGATGCCGTCATGGCCAGTTCGGCGATCCCCTCGGTCTTCCCGCCGGTGGTGATCGGCGGCGTCCCGTTCATCGACGGTGGCGTGGTCAACAACACCCCGATCTCGCACGCGATCGAACTCGGCGCCGACCGGATCTGGGTGCTCCCGGCCGGCACGGCGTGCGGGCTCGAGGCAGCGCCGACGAGCGCGCTCGCGATCGCACTCCAAGCGGTGAGTGTCCTCATCAACCGGCGTCTCCAGCGAGACATCCGGCTGTTCCAGGATCGATGTGATCTCCACGTCCTGTCGCCACTGTGCCCCGTGATGGTGCCGCCGACCGACTTCGGCCAGGCGAAGCAGCTGATCGAGCGTGCGTATCTGTCGTCGATCGCTGCGCTGCGGTCGGGAGCTGACGACCGCGGCGATCTCGCCGCATCGCTCGATCACCCGCACCAACACTGACCCGAAACGCCGGTCGAGGGAGCCGACGGGTGGGACTTCGACTTCGCGGTCGTCCGTGTTCCTGATGGGCTGTGACAGCCCGTCTCTAGAGTGGAACGTGTCATGACCGATGAGCAGCTGTTCGCCGACGTCCCGCATCCGGCCGAGTCTGCGGCCGAACCACCGCCGAGCGACGATGTCGAGCCCGACGTGCCGCGGACGAAGGGCCCGTCGCCGTTCGTTCACGGGCTCAACGCCGACCAACTCGATGCGGTCGTACACGACGACGGCCCGCTCCTCGTTGTGGCCGGAGCCGGATCGGGCAAGACACGCGTGCTCACCCACCGGATCGCCCACCTGATCCACGAGGGCGTGCACCCGTCGAAGATCCTGGCCATCACGTTCACCAACAAGGCCGCCTCCGAGATGCGGGAGCGAGTCCACGAACTCGTCGGGCCGGTCGTCAAGACGATGTGGGTGTCGACGTTCCACTCGGCGTGCGTGCGCATCCTGCGCGCCAACGGCGAGGCGATCGGCTATCCCCGCCAGTTCTCGATCTACGACTCGGCCGACTCCAACCGGCTCGTGTCGTACGTCATCCGCGACCTCGGCCTCGACTCGAAGCGGTTCACGCCGCGCGGCGTGCAGGGCATCATCTCACTCAAGAAGAACGAGCTCGTCACCCCGGAGGAGATGTCCGACCAGGCGGAGAACATCTTCGACCGCAAACACGCCGAGGTCTACGCCGAGTACCAGGCCCGCCTGCTCAAGGCCGGGGCGATGGACTTCGACGACCTGCTGATCAACGTGGTCAAGTTGTTTCGAGAGCACGGCAACATCCTCGAGCACTACCGCGAGCGGTTCAGCCACATCCTGGTCGACGAGTACCAGGACACGAACCAGGCCCAGAACGAGATCGTCCTCATGCTCGCCGGCGGTCATCGCGGCGTCACCGTCGTGGGCGACTCCGACCAGGGGGTCTACGGATGGCGCGGTGCCGACTTGCGCAACATCTTGGACTTCGAGGAGGCGTTCCCCGACGTCACCACCGTCGTGCTCGATCAGAACTATCGGAGCACGCAAACGATCCTCGACGCGGCGAACGCCGTCATCGACAACAACACCGAGCGCAAGCCCAAAGCGCTGTGGACCGATCTCGGCAGCGGCGACACGATCACCCGCTATCACGCGGAAGACGAGGGCGACGAGGCCACGTTCATCGCCTCCACCGCGCGCCAGGCGCATGAGTCGGAGGGAGCCGACTGGCGTGACATGGCCGTCCTGTATCGCACCAACGCGCAGAGCCGGGTGCTCGAAGAAGCGTTCATGCGTGTCGGTGTGCCGTACAAGGTCGTCGGCGGGACGCGCTTCTACGACCGTCGTGAAGTCAAGGACGCGATGGCGTACCTGCGCACCGTCGTCAATCCCAACGACGAGGTGTCGCTCAAGCGCATCCTCAACACCCCCAAGCGCGGGATCGGCGACGCGAGCGTCGACAAGCTCGATGCGTTCTCGCGCGCCGAAGCTGTGCCGTTCGTCGAGGCGCTCCGCCGCTGTGAAGAGGCCGGCGTGTCGGGTAAAGCGCTGCGCGGCATCAGTCAGTTCGTCGAGTTGCTCGACGGGTTGAATGCGACGGCGGCCGACCCGTCCTACGGGCCGGGTGACGTCCTGCAGCTCGCGCTCGACGGCTCCGGCTATCTCGCCGAACTCGACGCCGAGGACACGGTCGAGGCGCACACCCGCATCGAGAATCTCGGCGAGCTCGTCGGCTCGGCCCGCGAGTTCACCGTCATCGACGAGTTCATGGAGCAGGTCGCGCTGGTTGCCGACACCGACCAGCTCGACGACGACAACCATGTCGTGTTGATGACGCTGCACTCGGCGAAGGGGCTCGAGTATCCGACGGTCTTCCTCGCCGGCGTCGAGGAGGGGGTGTTTCCGCACGTACCGCGCGCTGACCGAGCCGGCACAGATGGAGGAGGAACGGCGGCTCGCGTACGTCGGCATCACCCGAGCCATGCAGCGCCTCTACATGTCCCACGCATGGAGCCGGCAACTGTTCGGTTCGACCCAGTACAACCCGCCGTCCCGATTCTTCGACGAGATCCCTGCCGAACTGATCGAGTCGAAGGGCAACGTGTCCGGGCGCTCCTCGTACGGGCGCCAGAGCTATCGCGAGGAGCGCGGCTCCGCGTACCGCTACGACCCGCCGGCGTATCGGCGCGCACGCTCCGACGACGAGACCGGTGGCATCGACATCAACGCCGACATCAAGAGGGAGCAGGAGCGGCACAAGGACCGGGTCGTCGACGCCGCGATGCGCGCCGGTCAGAAGGTCACCGAGCCGGCCAACAGTCAGGAACTCGGGCTCCATGTCGGGGACCGGGTCGAGCATCCGGCGTTCGGCGCGGGAACCATCATCGCCGTCGATGGCGAAGGTGAGAAGACCGAGGCGGTCATCAACTTCTCGGGTGGTGTCGGCCTCAAACACCTGTCGTTGGCGTGGGCACCGCTGAAGAAGCTCGGGTGACGGCTCCGTGAGCGATCTCACTCCCGCCCAACGCCTCGTTCGCGTCAACATCGTGCTGATCGTCGTGCTCTCGGGGCTGCTCGTGGTGTGCCTGGTGCGTCAGCTCTGGGTGCCGGCGGCGGCGTTCTCGCTGCTGATCTTCTCCAACGCCGTGCAGTTCGCAACGCGCCGTCGATGAGCGGCAACGCTGTGTGCATCCGGCGGCGTGTCGGCTGACGGCCGACGAAGACGGCGCGGCGCCAGGTGGCGTGGCAGACTGGGATGGTGAAGGCAGCGATTCTGGTCGAGAGTTTGACGGGCAACACCTGGACGGCGGCGGAGAAGACCGCCGACCTGTTGTCGCAGGAGCGGTGGACCATCACCGGCTTGTCGAAGGTCCGCCAGCCCGACCTGAGGTCCATCCAGGAGGCCGACCTGATCCTCGTCGGCACGTGGGTCCACGGTGCGTTCGTGTTCGGCCAGGCGCCGTGGGCGGTCAACTCCATTTCGAATCTGCCTGCGCTGTCCGGCAAGAAGGCTGCAGCGTTCTGCACGTTCGCGCTGTCACCGGGCAAGTCGCTCGATCGACTCACGCGTGCCGTCGGCGACACCGGCGCCTACGTCATCGGTGGTCTCGCCATGAGCCGCAGCAAGCTCGATCAGCACAGTGAAGAGTTCGCGGTCCGACTGGTCGACGCGCTCGCCGACGCCTGACGTCAGCCGTCGAGGCGTGCCAGCCGCGAGCGAATGAGTTCTGCGGCGGTTCCGTCGCGGAGCGAGGCCCACCCGGCGCGCGTCGGCGTGTGGTAGAGCGCCTCGCTGCCGGTCGCCTGATTGGTGAGCATCGTCAAGCCGACGCGCTGCAGCGTGGAGAAGGCCTCGACCATCGTCGAGATGTAGCGCTTCACCAGGGGTGCCGTGCGCGAGTTGACGGGAGCGTTGAGCCCGATCTGTGCGATCAATTCGTTCGACACGAAGCGCGCCGCAGCAGGAGTCGGCCCACCCCACACGAGCTGCAACACCTCATGACTGAGGTCGGCGAGCGGCAGCGCCTCCCGTCTCGCGACCTCGAAGGCGAGGCGTGCCTCGGCATCGGGTGGGTGATTCTGTCCGAACATCTTCGAACCGTAGTCCGCGAGCGGACGACGTCGATCCGAGTTGTTCAGCCGCGGGTGCTCATGGTCCGGTCTCGGTGGTGACTGGCGTGCGCGAGAACGCACGCAGGTCGAGATAGAGCGTGCGTTCGTTCTCGATCACCGGACGCACCGCCTCGGTCGGTGGCGACAACTCGGTCACATCCAGTTCGTTGCCGTCGCAGTCGATGAACGTCGCGGTTCCGCGCACCTGCTCGACCGGGCAGTCCGGCCGCCCGGGCGGGAACGCGTAGTACAGACGCCAGCCGTTGGCAGGGTCATCGCCCTCGTGGTCGACGACGATCGAGCGCGCGCCGGTGATCGTCGAGAGTTCGGCGAACAGCAACGGGCCCGCTTCGGCAACGTCGTTCGCCCGACCTGCCGCTGAACCGAGTTCGAGACGCGGCGGTGCCAGGTTGTCGGTGGTCTCGGTGTCGCCACTCGACAGGAACGCTGCAATTCCCCACATGACCAGACCGAGCACGACGAAGAACAGCACGCCGCCGAGCACCGGGACCACCGCTCGGGCGACGGGGGACCGGAGCTCGGAGATGCGAGGGGCAGGGGGCACGTCGCCATTCTGGCAACGCCGGCCCGGGTTGCCTCGCGCCGACATCACCTGCGTTGCCGGCAACGTCGGAGCGGTTGGTGAATTCGTCCGGCCGTTGCGTAAGGTCTGAGGTTCGTGGAACGCCCCTACCGAATCGTCGTCGCGAAGCCCGGCCTTGACGGCCACGACCGCGGCGCCAAGACCATCACGAGAGCTCTGCGCGACCACGGGTTCGAGGTCATCTACACCGGCTTGCACCAGACCCCCGAGCAGATCGCGGAGACCGTCCTCCAGGAAGACGCCGACGGGGTCGGGCTGTCGCTGCTGTCGGGCGCCCACCTCACGCTCTTCCCGCGGGTCATCTCCGAACTCGCAGCGCGCGACCTCGACGACGTGATGATCTTCGGCGGCGGCGTGATCCCCGACAACGACGTCGCAATTCTCAAGGAGCAGGGAGTCGCCGAGATCTTCGGGCCCGGGTCGTCACTACGCGCCATCGGTGAGTGGCTCGAGTCCGCCCTCGACGAACGTGAGAACGCCTGACCGTCCTGCGGGGCTTCCACGCGCAGTCCTCCGATGACTCCAACCCATTCGACACCCAAGAGAAAGCAGTGATCTGACGTGGATCTCTTCGAATACCAGGGCAAGCAGTACTTCGCCCGTTACGACATCCCGGTCAGCCCAGGTGGCCCGGCCGACACCGTCGACGAGGCGGTGCGCGAGGCGAACAACGCGGGCTATCCCGTGGTCGTCAAGGCGCAGGTGCAGGTTGGTGGCCGCGGCAAGGCCGGCGGCATCCAGTTGGCCGACGACGAGGCGGCCGTACGAACGCACGCCGGCAACATCTTGGGGATGGACATCAAGGGTCACGTCGTCAAGCGCGTCTGGGTCGAACGGGCGTCCGACATCGACGAGGAGTACTACGTCAGCTTCACCCTCGATCGTGCCGAGAAGAAGCACCTGATGATGCTGTCCGCCGAGGGCGGCGTCGAGATCGAGACCGTCGCCGAGGAGAACCCCGAGGCGATCGTCAAGTTGCACATCGACCCCGTTGACGGACTCGACGAGGCGACTGCCCGCCAGGCGTGTGTCGACGCGAAGTTGCCCGAGCGTGCGCTCGACGGAGCGGCCGACATCATCGTCAAGCTCTACCGCTGCTACACCGAGGGCGACTGTGACCTCGCCGAGATCAACCCGCTGATCCTCAAGCCGACCGGCGAGGTGCATGCACTCGACGCCAAGGTCACCCTCGACGACAGCGCCGAGTTCCGCCACCCCGAGTGGGAGGACTTCAAGGGCCTCACCGAGATGGACGAGCGCGAGAAGATGGCGGCCGAGAAGGACCTCCAGTACATCGGTCTCGATGGCACCGTCGGCATCATCGCCAACGGCGCCGGCCTTGCGATGTCGACGCTCGACGTCGTCAACCAGGTCGGTGGCTCGGCGGCGAACTTCCTCGACATCGGCGGCGGCGCCAACGCCGACGTGATGGCCGGGGCGCTCGAGGTCATCAACTCCGACGACAAGGTGAAGGCGATCTTCATCAACATCTTCGGCGGCATCACCCGCGGCGAAGAGGTCGCCAAGGGCATCGTCGAGGCGATGGGTCGGGTCGACCTCAAGGCCCCGATCGTCATCCGTCTCGACGGCACGAACGCCGAAGAGGGTCGTCAGATCCTGCTCGACGCCGGCATCCCGGGCGACAAGCTCCGCTCCGAACCGACGATGATCGACGCCGCCCGCGCGGCGGTGGCCCTCGCCAACTGACCCGCTGACCGTTACGTGACGGGTCTGACCCATCACGTAACGCCACGACTCGAAATGAGAAATGAACAATGGCAATTTTCGTCAACGAGAACACCAAGGTCCTGGTTCAGGGTCTGACCGGCGGCCAGGGCAAGTACCACGGCCTCCGCAACCGTGACTACGGCACCCAGATCGTGGGCGGCGTGACCCCCGGCAAGGGCGGCCAGGACGTCGACGGCATTCCGATCTTCAACTCGGTCGCCGAGGCGGTGGAGGCCACCGGGGCGAACGCATCGTTCGCCGCGGTTCCGCCGAAGTTCGCGTCCGGTGCGATCCTCGAGGCCGCCGAGGCCGGTATCGGTTTTGTCGTCTGCATCACCGAGGGCATCCCGGCGCAGGACGAGGCGCTCACCTACAACCGCCTCGTCCGCGAGTTCCCGAACACCCGACTGCTGGGCCCGAACTGCCCCGGCATCATCAGTCCCGGCAAGTGCAACATCGGCATCACCGCCGGCGAGATCGCGCAGGAGCCGACCGCCGACGGCCCGAACGTCGGCATCGTGAGCCGTTCCGGCACGCTCACGTATCAGGCGCTCTACGAGTTGAAGCAGCGTGGTATCGGCGTGTCCACCTGTGTTGGCATCGGCGGCGACCCTGTGCCCGGCACCAACTTCATCGACTGCCTCTCGGAATTCCAGAACGATCCCGAGACGCACGCCATCATGATGCTCGGCGAGATCGGTGGCTCTGCCGAGGAGGAAGCAGCCGACTTCATCAAGGCCAACGTCACCAAGCCGATGAGCTCCTACATCGCCGGCGTCACTGCGCCTGCCGGCAAAAAGATGGGCCACGCGGGCGCCATCGTCTCCGGCGGCAAGGGCACAGCGCAGGGCAAGATGGACGCATTGACCGCGGCCGGCGTCGCGGTCGGGCTCAACCCGACCGAGGCAGGCGAACTCATGGCCGACATCGTCGCCGCCCTCTGACCGTTACACGACGGGTCAGACCCGTCATGTAACGCGTGACGTGACGGGTCAGACCCGTCATGTAACGGGTGGGTGGGGGAGAGGGCGGTCGGATACGGTCGTCGTGTGCCCACTGCTCTGCTGTCCGTGTACGACAAGACCGGGGTCGTGGACCTCGCCCGTTCCCTCACCGGCCTCGGCTGGTCGCTCGTGTCGTCCGGTGGGACGGCCAAAGCGATCGCCGATGCCGGGGTCGAGGTGACCGATGTCGTCGAGTGGACCGGGGTGCCGGCGATCCTCGGCCACCGCGTGGTCACGCTGCATCCGAAGGTGCACGGCGGCATCCTCGCCGACCCGACCGATGCAGAACACCGCGCCGACATGGAGGCGTACGGGATCACCCCGATCGACCTGGTCGTCGGCAACCTCTACCCGTTCGCATCCCACCCCGGAATCGAACTGATCGACATCGGCGGGCCCGCCATGGTGCGCGCGGCGGCGAAGAACCACGCGTTCGTGGGCGTACTGGTCGATCCCGCGGACTACGACGGTGTGGTCGCCGAACTCACCACCGATGGCGCCCTGAGCGACACGACCCGGCGCCGGCTCGCCCGCAACGCGTTCGCGCACACCGCGGAGTACGACGCGGCGATCGTCACCTGGCTCGACGAGTCGGACGACCCTCCTGTCGCCGACGACGAGATCCTCCCCGCCTCGATCCATCTGTCGCTCGAGCGTGCACAGACGTTGCGATACGGGGAAAATCGCCACCAGCAGGGTGCGCGATATCGCCAGGTCGGAGCAACCAGTTGGTGGGATTCGATGACCCAGCACGGGGGCAAGGAACTCAGTTACCTGAACGTGTTCGACACCGAAGCGGCGTGGCGGCTCGTCCAGCGCTTCGACGCGCCAGCTGTCGTGGTGGTCAAACACGCCAACCCGTGCGGTGTCGCGGTCAGCGACGACATCGGAGCGGCCTACGTCGCAGCCAATGCATGTGACCCGGTCAGCGCGTTCGGTGGGATCGTCGCGGCGAACCGCACCGTCACCGTCGACATGGCCGAACCGCTCTCGGCGGTCTTCACCGAAGTTGTCATCGCTCCCGATTTCGAGCCCGACGCGCTCGAGCTCCTCACGGCGAAGAAGAACCTGCGGGTGATGAGCGCCGGGGCACCGTCACCGCTGCCGTTCGATCTCCGACCCGTCGACGGAGGTCTGCTCGTGCAGCAGCCCGACGACGTGTCCGGCCGCAGCGACGCCTGGAGGGTCGTGACCGTGACACAGCCGACCGACGACCAGTGGCGCGACCTCGAGTTCGCGTGGACCGTGTGTGCGGCAGTCAGCAGCAACGCGATCGTCTACGTGAAGGACGGCCAGGCGTTCGGGATCGGTGCGGGCCAGCAGAATCGTCTCGATTCGGCCCGGATCGCAGCCGAGCGGGCGGCTGGCCGGGCGAACGGCGGCGCCTGCGCCAGCGACGCGTTCTTCCCGTTCCGCGACGGTCTCGACGCAGCCGCGGCAGCCGGGATCGCGGCGGTCATCCAGCCCGGCGGATCGGTCCGTGACGACGAGGTCATCGCGGCCGCCGACGAACACGGCATCGCGATGGTGTTCACCGGGCAACGTCACTTCCGGCACTGATCTTCGCGCTGTCGGCTCGCGGTGTGACGAGCGTCAACCGATCCGAACGATTCGCCACCGTACGCGGTCACCAGTTCACCGAATCCTCGAGGCGTGTCGGTCATGAACGTCCATCGCCGCCCCGCGTGAGCGATACTGGGGCCCTCGTGACTGCAACCGTCGACGCCGCCGCGGCCGCTGCCGCCTCCCGCGCCGACAACCCGACGCGTCCGCTCTCACGTGACGGGCGCGGCAATTCTCAGATCAGTCAGCTTCCCTATCTGCCGGGGCTCGACGGACTGCGGGCGATCGCCGTCGTCGCGGTGATGGTGTACCACGCGAACAGCACGTGGCTCGCGGGTGGCTACCTCGGCGTCGAGGTGTTCTTCGTGATCTCCGGGTACCTGATCACGCTGCTCCTGATCGCCGAGCACGAACGCACCGGCACGATCGACCTCAAGAATTTCTGGATCCGGCGATTCCGGCGACTCCTCCCAGCCCTGTTCGTGATGATGCTGCTGCTCACGGTGTGGGTCGCGCTGTTCAAGTCCGACGCGCTCGGCAAGCTGCGCGGCGATGTGATCGCCGGTACGGCCTACGTCTCGAACTGGTATCAGATCTGGACCGGCGCCGGGTACAGCGCAGGTGCCGATTTCGCCCCACTCCGACATCTCTGGAGCCTCGCGGTCGAAGAGCAGTTCTACCTGATCTGGCCGATCGTGATGTTGGCGTTCGTCCGGGTCGGAAGCCGCCGGATCGCCGGTGTGGCCCGCTGGCTCTTCCTCGCGGCGGTGGCCATCACCATCGTCGTCGCGTTCCTCAACTACACCGGGCCGCAGCAAACTCCCGAGTTCACGCCCGACGCCTATTGGACGATCTTCGGTCGCCAGATCTCGATTCCCGACGCGCTCTACCTGTCGACCATCTCCCGTGCCGGTGGCCTGCTGCTCGGGTCGGCGTTCGCCATGATCTGGCGTCCTGCGGCGGTGATGCGCGGTCCGCTGCGTCACAAGAACGGGCTGTTCGATGCGCTCGCCGTCGTGGGGTTCGTCGTCCTCGGCCTGCTGTCGTGGTTCGTGGTGTTCCAACCCGACCAGGGCGTCGGATTCCTGTTCCAGGGCGGTCTGTTCCTCACCGGACTCGCCACGCTCGCGATCATCGCCGCGGTGACCCATCAGCGGGCGTTCACCGGTCGGCTCCTGTCGTTGCCGGTGCTGCTCTGGATCGGTACCCGGTCCTATGGCCTGTATCTGTACCACTGGCCGATCTATCAGATCATCCGCAACATCGCCGCGAACAAGCTCCACTTCCACGAGTTCGTCCTCGCGATGGTTGCCACCTGCATCGTCACCGAGGTGTCGTACCGCTACATCGAAACCCCGATCCGCAAGGGCAAGCTCGGTGAGGCGTTCAAACGGCGGCGGGCCGGCGTGCCGATCCGGACGTCGCTGACCGACGGTCAACGCAAGGGCGCGATTGCCGCCGGAGCCGTCGCTGCGCTGCTGTCGGTGTTCGCCGTCGGGAGCATGGCGACTGCAGAACTCAAGCAGAACGACCTGCAACTCGCGCTCGACGACGCCCGAGATTCGACCTGCGACGTCCTCGTCGACGTCGACTGCGACGGTGTCGACGACTTCGACGCCGACGGCAATCCGATCGCGGCGCCGAGTGACGACACCTCGACGGCCGATGAGTCCGGCGGCGCCTTCGAACCGAACGGCGACGCGAGTGGCTCCACCCCGGTCGAAGGTGGCCAGCCGGCGGCGGATCCCGCACTCGTCGACGATCCGAACGGGGACGGAGCGGTGCTGGTCCCTGACTCGACGGCAGTTCCGACGACCGAGCCGGCCGCCGCCCCGATCAGCAAGCTCGCGGTTGGTGACTCCGTCATGCTCGGCGCCGCTGCTCAGCTGTCCGAACTCGGCTTCACCGTCGATGCGGTCGAAAGTCGCGCCTGGGTCAACGGTCTCGACTTCGTCGAGACGCTCGGACGTCAGGACCGACTCCCCGACACCCTGATCATCCACCTCGGTACCAATGGGCCGATCGGCCAGTCGAACATGGACCGGATGATGGCGGCGGTGGCCGCGGTTCCCGAGGTGTTGCTCGTCACCAACGACGTCGACCGTGACTACACGGCTGGCAACAACGAGTTGATCTACGCTGCGGCCGCCGCCAACCCCAACGTGAATCTGCTCGACTGGCAGGGATGGACGTCGAGTTGCCCCGGTGACTGCTTCGAGGCGGACGGATTCCACCTCAAGCCCGACGGTCGGAACTTCTACGCGCAGCTGATCAGCGAGACCCTCGCCGCCTGACGTTGTGCAGTTGACCCACCCCACGACGCAAGTCCGGTGGGGTGACTCAATTCGCGGCCTGAACGTGACGATACTTGGGTCAGATGACGACGTTCGCCCCGCCGACGTCTCCCCCCGTCGACGTGAGGGAGCACAACGCGCGCATCAGCCGCGTCCCGTATCTCCCGGGCCTCGACGGGATGCGGGCGCTCGCCGTGATCGCCGTGATGGTGTACCACGCGAACTCCTCCTGGCTCTCCGGTGGGTTCCTCGGCGTCGAGATGTTCTTCGTGATCTCGGGCTATCTGATCACGCTGCTGCTGATCGCAGAGCGCGAACGGTCCTATCGCATCTCGCTCGTGGCCTTCTGGAAGCGGCGCGCACGCCGGCTCCTGCCGGCGCTCTACGTGATGCTCCTCCTCGTCACGGTCTATACCGCGGTCTTCGAGCCGGCGGCGCTCGGGCAGCTTCGAGGCGACGTCGTGGCCGGGCTGCTGTACGTGTCGAACTGGTATCAGCTCTGGGTCGGCCTCGGCTACACCGCTGCATTCGACTTCGCGCCGTTGCGGCATCTCTGGAGTCTCGCGGTCGAGGAACAGTTCTATGTCGTGTGGCCGGTCGTGATGATCGCACTGCTCGGGCGCAAGGGGACGCGCAAGGTCGCCGACGTGAGCCGTTGGCTCTTCGTGGCGGCGGTGGGGATCGCCATCATCACGGCGCTGCTCTACCATCCCGGGCCAATCGGCGAGCCCGAGCAGACGCCGGAGGCCTACTGGTTCATCGGTGAGCGGGCGATCTCCAAGCTCGACTTCCTCTACATCGGCACCTTCTCCCGGTTGTCGGGCATATTCCTCGGGGCTGCGTTCGCCATGGTGTGGCGGCCGTTCGCCATCGCTCGGGGCCCGCTGCGGACCAAGGGTCCGGCCTTCGACCTCGCAGCGTTGGTCGCACTGCTCGGTTTGGGATGGATGTGTTGGAGCATCTATCTCGTCACGCCCGACGGCACCGCCGACGCGCGCCTCTTCCGCGGTGGCCTCTTCGCAGCGTCGGTCCTGACGCTGGTGCTCATCGCCGCGGTGAGCCACCCGGGCGCCCGTTCCAACGTCGTGCTGGGCAATCCGATTCTCAAGTGGATCGGCCTCCGCTCGTACGGGATGTACCTGTATCACTGGCCGATCTACCAGGCGATCCGCAAGCTCGCCGGCAACAAGCTCACGGTGTCGGAGTTCGTCGTGGCGATGGTGATCACCGCGGTGATCACCGAACTGTCGTACCGCTTCGTCGAGACACCGATCCGGACGGGCTCGTTCGGGACCATGGTCCGCCGCGCCCGCGCGAACCCGAAACCGGTCCCGCGCCGGGCACTGATCTCGGGGGTCTCGATCGCCCTCGGGATGTCACTCTTCGCCGGTGCAGCGCTCGCCACAGCCGATGTGGAACAGAACGAGATCGCCGACGAGTTCGCCGACAACGAAGAGGCGACGGTCGACCTCGGGGCGACGGACCCGTCGATTCCCGACATCGCGACATCCCCCACCGCCGTACCGTCCACGGTCGTCACGACGGCTCCGCCGACGACGACACCACCGACCTCGGTCGCTCCGACCACCAACGTCGCGGACCCCGGCACCACCGTCGCGCCGGCCCCCACCACGGCCGCGCCGGCCGTTCCCGCCACGACGGTGCCACCGACGACGACGCCCCCACCGCCCCCACCGCCCCCGCCGGTCACATCGCTCGGAGTGGTCACCGACGCCGCAGTGATCACACCGCTCACCGTCCCGCCACAGGGTCCGGCTCCAACGCTCCGGCTGGTCGGCTTCGGCGACTCGGTGATGCTCGGCTCGGCCAACGAACTCACCGCCCGGGGATTCGTCGTCGACGCGGTGCAGAGTCGACAGTTCTCCGCAGCGCTCCCCGAGCTGCAGACGATCCGCGACAACGGCTTCCTCGGCTCGGCCGTCGTGGTGCACCTCGGGACGAACGGTTCGTTCCCGCAGTCGTCGCTCGACCAGATGATGGCCATCCTCGCCGATGTCCCGATCGTCGTGTTCGTCACCGGCAAAGCCGATCGGGTCTGGATTCCGGGCAACAACGAGAAGATCCGGGCGCTCCCGGCGGCCTACCCGAACGTGACGGTGATCGACTGGGAAGTGCTCGGGCCGCAGTGCGCGGGTGACTGCTTCTACGACGACGACATCCACCTCAACGGCAACGGCCAGCGGTACTACGCCGACCTGGTCGCTCGCGTCCTCGGCATCTGATCGTTCTCCCGATCGATTTCGGGACGTGGGATTTCGGGCGTGGCGGCGGCGGATCTAGCCTCATGGACATGACCACTCCAGTTCGTGTTGCCGTCACCGGTGCTGCAGGCCACATCGGCTACAGCCTCCTCTTCCGTATCGCATCGGGCACCATGCTCGGTCCCGACACACCGATCGCTCTCAACCTGCTCGAGATCACCCCCGCACTCGGCGCGCTCGAGGGGGTGCGGATGGAACTCGACGACGGCGCGTTCCCGCTGCTCGACTCGATCACCTGCACCGACGACGCCGACGTGGCGTTCGGCGACGTTGACGTCGCCCTGCTCGTCGGAGCCATGCCGCGCAAGGCCGGCATGGAGCGCGCCGACCTGCTGTCGGCGAACGGCGGCATCTTCAAGCCGCAGGGCGAAGCGTTGAGTCGCTCGGCGAAGAAGGACGTCAAGGTCCTCGTCGTCGGCAACCCAGCCAACACCAACGCTCTCATCGCGATGAGCAACGCGGCCGACCTCGACAACGGCCGCTTCACGGCGATGACGCGGCTCGACCACAACCGGGCGATCAGCCAGCTCGCAGCCCGGCTCGGTGTGTCGGTGAACGACATCAAGAAGATGACGATCTGGGGCAATCACTCGACCACGCAGTATCCCGACCTGTTCCATTGCGAGGTGAACGGCAAGAACGCTCACGACGCGGTCGGGGATCAGGAGTGGTACGCCAACGAGTACATCCCGACGGTCGCCAAGCGTGGCGCGGCCATCATCGACGCACGAGGTGCCTCGTCGGCCGCATCTGCGGCCTCGGCCGCCGTCGACCACATCCGTGACTGGACGCTCGGCACGCCCGACGGTGACTGGGTTTCGATGTCGGTTCCGTCAGACGGCAGCTACGGCGTGCCCGAAGGCATCATCAGCTCGTTCCCGTGCGTGTGCAAGGACGGCAACTACGAGATCGTCCAGGGGCTCGACATCGACGATTTCAGCCGCGGCAAGATCGACGCGACAGTGGCCGAACTGGTCGAGGAGCGCAGTGCCGTCGCGGAACTCGGCCTGATCTGAAACGGCTCATCGTGCGGCGGTTCACCGCCGCGCGATGTCACGTCGTGACGAGGGCGGACTGCAGGGCTTCATGATCGGTCGCCAACGCAGGAGAGCGGCGGCGCACCACCATCACCGACACCCACGACGCCACGCAGAGCACCGCAACGCCGATGGAGAACGGTGTGGTCGAGTCGGTGACGTAGCCGCTCACCACGGTGCCCAGTACCGCACCGCCAGCCATCCGGAGCGCGCCTGAGAGGGCCGACGCCGTTCCGGCGAGATGGCCCATCGGCGTGAGCGCCGCCGTGTTCAGGTTGGGCATCAGGAACATGAACGATCCGAGCGTGACGGCGAGCAGCGGCATGAACAGCCAGATACTCGGCCGCCCACCCGTCGCCAACGACAGCACGACCTGGAGCAGGGTCAAGGGGATCAGGATCGTGTAGACGCGGTTGATCAGTCGGTGGATCCCGACGTTCACGACCACGCGGCCGTTGACGATGGCCCCGATCGCGAACAGGACGGCGACGAGTCCGAAGATGATCGGGAACTGAGCCTCGCGATCGAACACGTCGGCGATCAACAGCTCGCTGCTGGCCAGGTACGAGGTGAACACTCCCTGGAGGAAGACCGTCGACACCGTGTACCCCGCTGTCACGCGGGTTCGTGCGACCTCGACGTACCCGGTCCACGTCGATCGCCACTCGAGGTCGCGCCGATGTGCCGGGTCGAGTGACTCACGCATCCGCAGGCTCCACACCATGATCACGATGGCGAACACGACGCAGAACCAGAAGACCGCCCTCCACGGCAGCACCGCGATGATGCCGGTCCCGATCGTCGGGGCGAGCACGGGTACGAGCATGAACACGGCCATCACCTGGGACATCGCGCTCGCCATCGCCCCGCCGACGAAGCGATCGCGAATGATCGCCGTCGCAACGACGCGCGAACCGGCCGCGCCGACACCCCAGACGAATCGACTGAGCAGCAGCAGTTCGAAGGTCGGGGCCAGGGCCGACCCGATCGCGCCGACGAGATAGATCGCAGTGCCGAGGTACAACACGAACTTGCGTCCGAATCGGTCGGCGAGCGGCCCGTACACCAGTTGGGCGACCGCCAGCCCCATGAAGAAGACCGTGATCACCTTGCCGGTCTCGGGCGAGCTCGCGCCGAGATCGAACGCTTCGCGGATGTCGTCGAAGGCCGGCAGCATCAAGTCGATGCCGAGCGCCATCAGCGCCATGACCGCCGAGACGAACGTGAGGAGCTCTCGCCGACCCATCCGGTACTCGCGCGGCGGGCGCGAGGCGGAAGTGGCTTGCGAGTCGTGCACCGAAGCGAGGCTAACGAGCGGTGAACTCCCGGGAACCGTCGGATGGCCCGGCATCCGTCACGGCCGCGCGCCTGGAGCCGCTGTGCTTCAGCTCACGGCGACGCGGCAGCCGATCTCCATCATCTGGTCGACGCCACGCTTCATCTCCTCGTCACTGATCCTGACGGTGTCGCCGTCGTCCTGCCCGATCATGTCACTGACCGTCATCAACGCAAGCGCCTCGAGCCCCTTCATCGATGCGATCGTGTACATCATCGCGGCTTCCATCTCGACGGCGATGTGACCGAGTGCCTTCCACATCGTGAACTTCTCCCAATCGGGCTCGTAGAACAGCCCGGCCGTCACGATCGGCCCGACGTGCACCTTGCCCATCGACCCCTCCCGGGTGAGGCGGGCAGCCTCCTCGGCGAGCGAGAACGTCGCCGTGGGAGCGATGCAGTCCATCCTGCTCAGCTGACGAGGGGCGTGGTCCTCGGCGGCGGCCGACAGCGCGATCACCGTGTCGCCCATCCACATCCCATCGGCGAGTCCGCCGCACGTGCCGACACGCACGAGGCGGGTCGCACCGAGTTGGGTCGAGTTCCTCGAACACGATGCCACACGACGGCGCGCCCATCCCCGTGGTCTGCACGCTGATCGGCTTGCCTTCGAACGTACCGGTGAAGCCGAGCATGCCGCGCACCTCGTTCACCTGTCGGAAACCGGGGTCGAAGAAGGTCTCGGCGATGTACTGGGCACGAACGGGGTCGCCGGGGCAGAGGACGTTGGGTGCGTAGTCGCCTGGCTCGGCGCGAAGGTGAATCGGCATGCTCCGACTCTAGGCAACCTGCGGAATCGTTGTTGCACTCCCCGAACCTCGCGGCCATGAGGGGCTACTTCAAGAACTTGGACGTCGTGTTGTCGGCGAGAATCTTGCCCCCCGTCTGGCATGACGGGCAGTAGTTGACGGTGTAGCCGGAGTACTCGACTGCCCGGACGGTGTCGGGCCCGTGCACATCGGAACGGAGGCACACCTCGCCGGTCCGGTTGTGGACAGCGCTCGTGCGCTCCTTCGACGAGCTCATGTCGCCGCGGGAGCGTTCCTCGGACAACCCGTCGGCGACGCACGTCGCGATGGCTGCGGCAATCTCGGAGGCGCCCGCTGTGCCGAGCGACCTGGTCGTGGCGAACGGTGACACCCGCGCGGTCCAGCACACCTCGTTGGCCAGTCGCCGCCCGATGCCGGCAACCATGCGCTGATCGCGGAGAAACCCGTGGATTCGCATCGACTTCTCGCCGAACCGCTCGGCGAGTGCGTCGGCGGTGATGCCGGCGGCCTCCGGGCCGAGCTTGTCGACCGGCGGGGTGGACTCGACCTTCCCGGCGGTCACGCACCAGACGCCGGCCCGTCGTTCCTTGCCCTGTTCGGTGAGCAGCAACGCCGTGTCGTCGAGGGTGCCGTCCGGACGCTCGACCGTTTCGAACACGAAGCGGGCCTGGCCGCCCCGTGGCTTGGCCGATCGCTTGGTGTCGGGCAGCAGCCGACCGCCCTGCATCAGGTGCACGACGAACGTGATCGGCTCGAACTCGAGGAGCAGGTACTTGCCCCGCCGCCCGACACCGAGGAGTGGAAGCCCGTACGCGAGATCGGGCGGTGGAACAGCAGTCTTCAATGCCGTGAAGTTGAACGGGTGGAACGTGGAGAGGATCCGACCGCCGAATTGATCACGCAACCGCTCGGCGTGCGCCTCGATCTCGGGCATCTCGGGCATGACTCGAAGGTAGCCGTGACGTGATGGGTCAGACCCATCACGTCACGCTGACGGCGTAGCTCAGACGTAGTCGGTGCGCTCGCGGACGCTGGCGAAGACGGCATCGAGGGCACCGAAGACCGGTTGTGACTCCAGCAGTCGCTGCTGATCACCGAACAGGCGGATCTTGCCGCCGATGAAGGCTTCCTGTGCGTTGAGCTCACCGGTCGCGACGTCGACGGCGGTCTGCCAATCCTGCTCCATCTTCACGTCTTCGGGGTCGGCCGGACCGGCACCGAACGTTGCGTCACCGTCGGCGACCCGAAGGTGATAGGAGACGTCGCCTTCGGGACCGCCGCTCACGACCTGCGTGACGCCGACCGTGTGGTGCTGGGCGAGTTCGCGCAGGTGATCGCTGGCTGCAACCTCGGCCGACAGTGCGTTGATCCATCCGAGGCTGAGGTAGCGCAGCCGACCGCCTGCGGTGTGCTCGTCGTCCTGCGATGCGTTGTTCGACACGCTCCGTAGTCTGCCTGATCGTGAGTCCGAACGACGTCGATGCTGTTGCGCCCGACGAGCGCGACACGTGGAGCGACACACGTCACGACGGCACGGTGGAAGAGTGGGTCTTCGCCGCCTGGACGCCCGATGCCGGGATCGGCGTCATCTCCGGTCATCGGATCGTCGGCAGGGTCGCGTGGTACTGGGCCGCGCTCGCCCGCACGGGGCGGCCGTTGTTGCACATCACCGACTTCGACGTCCCCGTGCGTGCCGATCCGTTCATCGTCAAGGGCGAGGCCATGTGGGCCGAGCACTTCCGCGATGCGCCGATGGAGCAGTGGTCGGTCGGCAACGAGACGTATGCGTCGGCCCTCGACGATGCCGACGATGCACTCGGTCGGGCCTATGGCACCCCGACCCCGATCGCATTCGATCTCGAGTGGTACGCCGCATCGGCGGCGACCGACATCGTCAACGGCTACGAGCAGGCCGGTGTGGTGCACGGGGCGATCGAGGTGCTCGGTGAGCCGACGATCGAGTTCAGCGAGGTGCCGGCACACCGGTGGCACCGGTGGGTGCCGGCGAGCGGCTCCGACAGGCTGGGCCCGATCCCCGTGCCGTTGGCCTCGGCGCACGCGGGGTTGCGCGCCCCGTTTGCGTTCCCGAACGACACGGAGATCGACCTCGTGATCACGCCGTCGGGCTGGTGTCGTCGTCGTTGACGTCGACCTCGTCCGGCTGGACGATCACTGAGCCCGGCTCGGCGTGCCCTTCGACCTCGGCCGGCTCCGGGCGCCGCTGCGCCGCAACGGGCGGTGGCGGTGTGGGCCGGGCCGTCGGGCCTGCACGGTCGGCGTCGAGGCGGTGCTGCTCGCGTGTCGCCGATTGACGTCGGCTCCAGCGTCGTCCCATCAACCATGCGACCGCCAGGACGAACCCACCCGTGAGCAGGAACGGCGCCGAGACGGCGAGGATGAACCCCAGCGCGAAGACCACGCCGACGAACGCATTCCAGCCGCTCGCAAAGGCGTCTGCGATGCCGTCGTCGGGTTCGGAGCGCTCGAACGCTTCGGGCAAGCGGTACTCGACCTGGACGGTCACGGTGGCGAGCGCAACGAGGTCCTCGGTGCTGCGCTCGGCGGCCCGGAGTCGCTCGAGCTCGACCTGGCGGTTCGACAACTCGGTCTCGATGGTGAACACGTCGGTGAGCTCCGTCGCTTGTTCGAGGAGCGTCTCGATCCGTTCGATCCCGGTCTCGGCCTGGCGAATGCGGATGTCGAGGTCGACGAGTTGATCGGTCACGTCCTCGGAGTCCTGTGACAGCCGGGTCACGAATCCGGCCCCGTCGAGATCGCGCACGAGGCGGTCGAGATCTTGCGGAGGGATCCGCACGACGATCTGTCCGCCGCCGGGCACCGAGCCGTCCTCCTGTCTCGTCGTCGATGGTGACGTCGGAACTGAACACGGCGCCACCGCTTCGCACCGCGATGTCGCGCACGCTGTCGACCGTCTGGCGGACGTTGCTCGTCGACATCGTCAACCCGACCGAGCGGATGATGTCGCGGCCGAAGTCGTCGATCGGTAGACCGGTCGATGCCGCACCACCCGTCTGAGGTGCAGCGGTGTCGCCCGTCTCGACCGGCGCTTCGACGTCGCCCCCGGCGATCGCGACGTCGGCGGGCGCCTCCTCCGGGACCGATCCGCTCTCGTCGCTGCCGAAGTCGGAGCCGCACGCGGTCAGCGTGAGTGCCACCAGCCCGAGTCCGGCCAGACGCGATCGCGCGGTCGCCGACGGTGTGTCGAGGTGGATGTGGCAGTGCCGGCCGAGCCGGTGGTGATGTATCTCCCCATGGTGCTTCGACGTGCCGCGACCGCGGATGGTTCCCGTGGCACACTTCGATGACGCCTGTCAGTGGCTGCCCGCCACCGGTTCCGCCAGCACCATGCGCGACATCCTCGACGACTTCGAACAGCAACGACGCGGCCCCGACCTACCCCGACGTGGTCGTCGAGATGGGGATGCTGGTCGAGGACCGGTCGAGCCACTTCACCGGTGACGTCGTGCGCTGGAGCGCAGAGGGCGTCACACTCCAGGATCGCCACGACTACGTTCGGCACTTCGGCTGGAAGCCCGGCGGGTTCCTCATCGAGGGACGCCCCGTGACCCTCGTGCGGCCGACGGCGACGGCGTCGGCGACGCAACGGATCACGGCGTCGGGCTCGATCGCCGGCACCGGCCGCGCCCAGGTGGCGCGTGCGAGCCGGATCTGGGTCGAGGGCAAGCACGATGCCGAACTCCTCGAGCACGTGTGGGGTGACGATCTGCGCGAGCTCGGCATCGTCGTCGAGCCGCTGCACGGCGCCGACGACCTGGCGGCCGCAGTGGCTGCCTTCGGTCCCTCGCCCGAGCGACGCCTCGGCGTGCTGCTCGATCACCTGGTGGCGGGCTCGAAGGAGTCGCGGATCGCCGCAACCGTCACGGATCCGAACGTGTTGATCACCGGGCATCCGTACGTCGACGTGTGGGCCGGCATCCGGCCGAAGGTCATCGGCCTCGACGAGTGGCCGGACATCCCCCACGACCCGCGGGTGCCGTGGAAGGAAGGGATGTGCGCCGCGCTCGGCGTCCCCTTCGACGGCTTCTGGCCGAAGCTTCGCAATCGCGTGAACACGTTCGCCGATCTTCGCCCCGAGCTCGTCGGCGCGGTCGAACGGCTCATCGACTTCGTCGCCGAACCAGGCTGACGCCGCCGAAGACGGCACAAGTGTGAGCTCTCGGCACCGACATCACGGTCGAGAGCTCACACCTCGCAGCGCAGGTGGTGTCAGCCGGCGATCAGACGAAGGCGCTGGCGAACACCAGGCTGACGATGGTCATCACCTTGAGCAGGATGTTCATCGCCGGTCCGGACGTGTCCTTGAACGGGTCGCCGACGGTGTCCCCGACCACGGCGGCCTTGTGCGGGTCGGATCCCTTGCCGCCGTGGTGGCCGGCCTCGATGTACTTCTTCGCGTTGTCCCATGCTCCACCGGCGTTGGCCATGAAGATGGCCAGGGCGAAGCCGGTCACGAGCGCACCGGCGAGCAGGCCGCCCAGTGCATCGACGCTCACGAAGCCGACGACGAGCGGCACGACGACGGCGAGCAGGCCCGGAACGACCATTTCCTTGAGTGAGGCCTCGGTCGAGATCGCCACACATCGGGCGGAATCGGGAACGACACCCTCCTTGCCCTCGCGCAGGCCGGGGATCTCACGGAACTGTCGGCGGACTTCTTCGATCATCTTGTAGGCCGCACGGCCCACCGCATCGATCGTGAGCGCGGCGAACAGGAACGGCAGACCGGCGCCGATGAAGAGGCCGATGAAGACCTCCACGTTGCCGATGTCGAGATTCAGCTGCTGGTCGATCAGGTCGCCACCCGTGACGCCGTTGGCGACGAGCGCATCGGTGATCGCGTACTCGAAACTCTTGAAGAGGGCGAGTGCGGTCAGCGCGGCCGAGCCGACGGCGAAGCCCTTGGCGATGGCTGCGGTCGTGTTGCCCAGGCTGTCGAGTGCGTCGGTGACCTCGCGGACCGATGGGTCGAGTTCGGCCATCTCGGCGATGCCGCCGGCATTGTCGGCGATCGGGCCGTAGGCGTCGACCGACACGACCACGCCGGTCGTGGCGAGCATGCCGATCGCGGCCACGGCGATGCCGTAGATGCCACCGAATCCGTCGAGCTCGTCGACGAACGCGAGCTGGCCGCCGTAGTAGGCGACGCCGACGCCCACGAGGATCAACACGACGGATCCGGCCACGGAGACCATCCCGCCGCTGATGCCGGCGAGGACGGTCGTCGCCGGGCCGGTCTCGGCCTGTTCGGCGATCTTCTTGACGGGGCCGAACTGGTCGGACGTGTAGTACTCGGCGGTCTTGCCGAGTGCCCAGCCGGCGAGGAGACCGCCGAGGACCGACAGCGCGAGGCCGATCGGGTTGGCGAAGATGGCGCTGTCGTCGAAGAGCCAGTACGCGGAGCCGATCGTGCCGAGCACGGTGATGCCCATCGCCACGTTGGTGCCCATGTGCAACGCCTTGCTCAGCGCATGGGAGTCGGTCGACGTGCCACCCTTCACGAAGAACGAGCCGATGATCGATGCGATCATGCCGACGAAGGCGATCATCATCGGGAAGAACATCAGCGCGAGGGTGAGGACTTCCTTGTCGGCGACGTCGACCAGCGTCGCGCTGCCGAGCAGCGCCGCCGGGACGAACGCAGTCAGCGCGATCGGGGCGATGATCGAGCCGACGTACGACTCGAAGAGGTCGGCGCCCATGCCGGCCACGTCGCCGACGTTGTCGCCCACGTTGTCCGCGATGGTGGCCGGGTTCCGGGGATCGTCCTCGGGGATGCCGGCCTCGACCTTGCCGACGAGGTCGGCGCCGACGTCGGCAGCCTTGGTGTAGATGCCACCACCCACGCGGGAGAACAACGCGATGGTCGATGCGCCGAGGCCGTAGGCGGTGAGGATCTCGAACGCGCTGTCGACCTCGAGGATCGTGACGAACACGATGTAGGTGATCATCAGGCCGAGCAGGGCGAGGCCGGCGACCGAGAAGCCCATCACGGCACCGCCGCGGAACGCGATCGGCAGGGCCTTGCTCGGGCCCTCCTTGGCGGCCTCGGTCGTCCGGGCGTTGGCCATCGTGGCCACCGTCATGCCCGCGTACCCGGCACCGCCGGAGAGGACTGCGCCGAGCAGGTACGACACGGCCGCGAGCGGGGCGATCACGACAGCGACGACGATCGCCATCACCACGGCGAAGATGCCAACCCACTTGTATTCGGCCTGGAGGAACGCCTTGGCGCCCTTCTGGATCTCGGTCATCAAGAAGACCATGCGCTCGTTGCCGGGCGATGCCTTCTTGACGTCCGCATAGAAATAGCCCGCAAGTCCGAGCGCTGCGACAGCGGAGATCAGTGCGAGATAGGGAACGACGTCCACGGGGTGGTGCCTCCTGGGCGTTATCGGTCGACGCGTGGTTCGCGTCGATGGTGTGATCGGCCGGGCTTCCTCCCGACGATCGGGACCAATGATGGTCGGTCGGGCAGGCTACGAAGAAATTGCGCGGACCGCACGCTCACCGTCGTCGGCCACAGGAGTTCAGCGGCAGGGCGGACGTGACGGAGCCCACACCGCGGTCGACGCGGCGGATTGGGCGTGCCCCGCGACCGGGAGAGTATGTTCAGGCTTCTATGGCAGACACGTTGAGCCGCGGCCCGGTGACGGGCACCGCCGTCAAGGCACCGGCGAAGAAGAAACCATTCATCGTCGACCTGTATTCGACCGCCGTCGGCAAGAAGTACGTGATGGCGATCACCGGTCTGATCGGCATCGGGTTCGTGATCACGCACATGATCGGCAACCTCAAGATGTACCTCGGGGTGGTGAGCGAGGGTGACGAGCGGGTCTACGACATCGACATCTACGGCGAGTTCCTCCGCGAGCTGCTCGTGCCGATCCTGCCCCGCACCTATGTGCTCTGGGGGCTCCGACTCGTCCTGATCGGCGCCGTGCTGCTGCACATCCACGCGGCGTACGGCCTGACGATCATCAACCGTCACGCCCGCTCCGTGAAGTACCAGTCGGCGCGTGACTACCAGGTGGCCAACTTCGCCAGCCGCACGATGCGGTACACCGGCATCATCGTGTCGCTGTTCATCCTGTGGCACCTCGCGCGATCTCACCTGGGGGTGGCTGAACCCCGACTTCGTCCGCGGCGCGGCCTATCGCAACATCGACGCCTCGCTGTCCCGCATCCCCGTGGCGATCCTCTACATCGTCGCCAACGTCGCCCTCGGTGTCCACCTCTTCCACGGCACCTGGTCGCTGTTCCAGTCGATGGGCTGGAACAACCCCCGGTTCAACGCATGGCGCCGCAACATCGCGATCGGAACCGCCGCGATCATCGTTGCCGGCAACGTGTCGTTCCCCGTCGCCGTCATGGCCGGAATCATCGACTACGACCCGTCCGCTGTGACCCATCCCGTCGGAGAGGAAAGCGAATGACCCTCGAATCTCGATTCCAAGATCCCCGAAGGCCCGATGGCCGACAAGTGGTCGAACTACATCGCCGATCAGAAGCTGGTCAACCCGGCCAACAAGCGCAAGTTCAAGATCATCGTCGTCGGCACCGGGCTGGCCGGAGCGTCGGCTGCGGCCACGTTCGGCGAACTCGGCTACCAGGTCGAGGCGTTCACGTTCCACGACTCGCCGCGCCGCGCCCACTCGATCGCCGCACAGGGCGGCATCAACGCAGCGAAGAACTACCAGGGCGACGGCGACTCGGTCCACCGTCTCTTCTACGACACCGTCAAGGGCGGCGACTTCCGGGCACGGGAGGCCAACGTCCACCGGCTCGCCGAGGTCTCGGTCAACATCATCGACCAGATGGTCGCCCAGGGTGTGCCCTTCGCCCGCGAGTACGGCGGACTCCTCGACAACCGTTCGTTCGGTGGCGCCCAGGTGAGTCGCACGTTCTACGCCCGTGGCCAGACCGGCCAGCAGCTCCTGCTCGGCGCGTACCAGCAGTTGTCGCGCCAGATCGGTCTCGGCAACGTCAAGCTGTGGAACCGCATCGAGATGGTCGACGTGGTCAACGTCGACGGCCGCTGCGCCGGCATCGTCACCCGTGACCTGATGACCGGTGAAGTTCGCTCGCACGCCGCGCACGCCGTCGTGCTCGCCACCGGCGGCTACGGCAACGCCTTCTATCTGTCGACGAACGCGATGGCCTGCAACGTGACCGCGGCGTGGCGGGCACACCGCCGTGGCGCCGGATTCGCGAACCCGTGCTACACGCAGATCCACCCCACCTGCATCCCGCAGGCCGACGACTTCCAGTCGAAGCTCACGCTCATGTCGGAGTCGCTGCGCAACGATGGACGGATCTGGGTCCCGAAGAATCCCGACGAGACCCGCGCTGCAGCCGACGTCCCCGAAGACGACCGCGACTACTACCTCGAGCGGATCTATCCGAGCTTCGGCAACCTGGCCCCACGTGACGTGTCATCACGTGCCGCCAAACGTGCGGTCGACGCCGGCCAGGGTGTCGGGCCGTTGAAGAACGGCGTCTATCTCGACTTCGCCGAGTCGATCGGCCGACTCGGTGAGGACACCATCCGCGAGCGGTACGGAAACCTGTTCGACATGTACGAGCGGATCACGGGCGAGAACCCCTACGAGATGCCGATGCGCATCTATCCCGGCCAGCCACTACACGATGGGCGGGCTCTGGGTCGACTACGAACTGCAGACCACGATCCCCGGGCTGTTCTGTGCGGGCGAAGCCAACTTCTCCGATCACGGCGCCAACCGGCTCGGCGCCTCTGCCCTGATGCAGGGTCTGTCCGACGGCTACTTCGTGCTGCCGTACACGATCGCCCCGTATCTGTCCGAGTTGCTCAACAAACCGATCCCCGACGAGACCCACGCGGCGTTCGGCGTCGCCGAACAGGAGGCTCGGGACCGCTACCAGGGCTACCTCGACATCGGCGGCACGAAGGGCCCCGACCACTTCCATCGAGAGCTCGGCAAGATCGTCTGGGACTACTGCGGCATGGACCGCAACCAGGTCGGCCTCGAGAAGGCGCTCGCCGAGATCCCTGCGCTGCACGAGGAGTTCAAGAAGGACCTGCGGGTGACCGGCGACGGCAACAGCATGAACCAGACGCTCGAGAAGGCGGCGCGCGTCGACGACTTCTTCGAACTCGGCATGCTGATGTGCAAGGACGCCCTCGTCCGCGAGGAGAGCTGCGGCGGGCACTTCCGGTCCGAGCACCAGACCGAGGAGGGCGAGGCGCTGCGCAACGACGAGGAGTTCGCTCACGTGACAGCATGGGAGTGGAGCGGCGATCCGCAGAATCCGATCGAGAACCGCGAGCCCCTCGAGTACGAGGTCGTCAAGTTCGCGACCCGCAGCTACAAGTGACCGTCATGCAGCGTTCCCCGGCCACGCAGGCCGCGTCACACCATTCGTTCGTAGTGCAGAAGGAAGTTCGATGAGTCAGACCCTCACCAACATCACCCTCAAGATCTGGCGCCAGAACGGCCCCGACGGCCAGGGCCGCTTCGAAACCCATCAGATCCCGCAGATCAGCGACGAGGCATCGTTCCTCGAGATGCTCGACATCCTGAACGAGCGCCTCATCGAGGAGGGCAAAGAGGCGATCGTCTTCGACCACGACTGTCGCGAAGGCATCTGCGGCACGTGCTCGTTGATGATCGACGGCCAGGCCCACGGCCCCCAGAAGGGGACGGCGACCTGCCAGCTCCACATGCGGACCTTCGATTCGGGCGACGAGATCGTGATCGAACCGTGGCGGGCAACAGCGTTCCCGATCATCAAGGACCTGATGGTCGACCGCGCACCGTTCGATCGAATCGTTGAATCGGGCGGGTTCATCACCGCCCCGACCGGCGGCGCGCCGGACGCCAATCTGATCCCGATCCCCAAGCCCGTCTCCGACGCGGCGATGGACAACGCCGCATGCATCGGCTGTGGCGCCTGCGTGGCGGCGTGCCCCAACGGCGCAGCCTCGCTGTTCACCGCGGCGAAGTTGACGCACCTCAACCTGCTGCCGCAAGGGCAGGCGGAGCGCTACAAGCGTGCCGAGGCGATGGTCGAGACGATGGAGGAGTACTTCGGTTCGTGCACGAACCACGGCGAGTGCAGCTCGGCGTGTCCGAAGGAGATCTCGATCGATGCGATCGCGATGATGAACGCCGATTACCGCAAGTCGAAGATCAAGAACCGCAAGGCCCTCTCCCGCCGCTGAGCGAACGAGACCGGCCAGACGGCTGGTTCACAGCTCGTTCGCGCCCGCTCCGTACGGTTGCCCTCGTTGTTTGCACATCGAGCGGGAGCGGGACGAGGTATGGGTACGAGGTCATCGCAGGACAGAGACATCCGGCGCGCAGGAGGTGTTGCGGCGGCTGTGACGGTCGTCGGCGGAACGCTCGTGCTCGGCGGTTCTCCCGCCGCCGCTCTGACGATTGTCGTTGATTCCGTCGCTGACGACGGATCAGGCGGAACCACGCTGCGCGAAGCCGTCGTGCAGGCCAACGCAACACCGGCCTCCGACACGATCACCTTCGCTCCGTCCGTCGGCGGGAGCACGATCAGTTTGACCGGCGGCCGGCTGGGCATTTCCGAGGACCTCGTGATCGTCGGACCCGGTGAAGCGTCGTTGACGCTCACGAATTCGACCGGTGACGTGCTGTATTCGTACAACGGTGCGACGTTGGCGCTGTCCGAGCTCACCGTGTCCGGGGCGGGAGACGACGGAATCGCAACGAATGCGTCGGGCGATCTGACTCTGGACGGGGTGACGATCACGGGATCGGTGGGCAACGCCATCCGCTTCGACAGTGTCTCGCAGCGGCTCACCGTTCGGTCGTCGACACTCAGCGGGAACCTCGACGACGGAGTCGACGTCGATGATGGTGACGGCATCACGGTCGACATCTCCGATTCGTCGCTCAGTGACAACCGCCAGGGCTTCTACGCCGACAATGGCGCCTTCGCGGCGGTCACGATCGCCCGGTCGACCATCGTCGACAACGACGACACGGGTCTCTACTTCTGGTCGATCGGCGGTGACCTGACCATCTCCGACTCGACGATCGACGGCAACGGTGACCGGGGGCTGAGCATCGACACCGAACTCGGCGGGGACCTGGCGATCATCGACTCGACCTTCGACGGGAACACCTCGGCCGGCACGTGGACGCGCGGGGTCGTCGGCGACGTCACGGTTGCGGATTCATCGTTCAGCGGGAACGACGTCGGGCTGTACGTCAACGGAACGGGCGGCAGCGTGACGATCACCGATTCGTCGGCGCTCGACAACGGAAGCCACGGGATGTACATCGACGGGGTCGGCGGCTCGGTGACCGTCAGCAACTCCGAACTGCTCGACAACGGTCAGGAGGGTTTCTACGTCCATGACGTCGGAGGCGATGTGACCATCACCGAGTCGCAGATGCTCAGGAACGAGAGCAACGGAATCGAGATCACCCGAGTGGTTGGATCGGTCGTCGTCGAGGACACGACGACCGATGGCAACCAGGAGGCCGGGTTCGACATCAAGGTGACCTTCGGCTCCGTCCGTTTGGAGCGGGTCACGGTGGAAGGGAACTCGACCGACGGTGTCGTCTTCCGCAATCAGGTGGCTGCCGCGGCGATCCGGAACTCGACGATCACCGGGAACGGCGCGACCACCGATGCGACACCGATCGACGCACAGTCCGGTGATGTCGACATCGCTCATTCGACGATCTCCGGCAACGGTCTGGCCGGGTCGACGGGTGCAGCAATCCAGATCACGGACGCCACCGTGACCGTCGACCACTCGATCGTCACGGGGAACGGACCGATGCCCGCAGCCGCGATATCGGGGGTTGGAACCGCCGTCTTCGCGTCGTCGCTGTTGCCGGTCGGGTCTGCCGCCGGCGCATCGAACGTCGAGGCGGACGATCCACTGCTCGCCCCGCTCGCAGACAACGGAGGGTCGACCAGCACGATGCTGCCACTGGCGGAGTCGCCGGCCATCGATGCCGGCAGTCCGGCACTGACCGCCCCACCGGCTCCGCTGACGGATCAGCGGGGTGCTGGCCGAGTGGTCGACGTGATCGACATCGGTGCCGTCGAGGTGCAGAGCGCCGAAGCGTTGACGTCACTCTCGCCGTCGAGGTTCGTCGACACGCGCAGCACGGGCGACACGTTCGACGATCGGTACGAGGGCGAGGGCAAGCGGGCCGCCGCGTCCGAGTACGTGGTCGAGATCGCCGGTCGCGGCGGCGTTCCGGCCGATGCCAAGGCGGTGGTGATCAACCTGACCGCTGTGGCGGCCGACCAGCGGGGCTTCGTGACGGTGCATCCGTGTGTGTCACCGCTGCCGCTCGCGTCGTCACTGAACTACACGGCGGGTGTCAACCTGGCGAACGAGATCGTTGCGCCGCTGAACGCGGATGGAGCGTTGTGTCTGTACACCTCTCGGGCGGCCCACCTGCTCGTCGATGTCGTCGGATATGTCGCCGCCGATTCCCCGACCGTGCCCGTGACGCCGGCTCGTTACCTCGACACGCGAGCGAACGGGGTCACCTTCGACGCCGTGGCGCAGCGCAGCGGACGCACGACGGCCGGGGGGTCGGTGACCCTGCAGGTGGGCGATCGTGGTCAGATCCCGGCGGGTGTGGCGGCCGTGATCGCAAACGTGGCCGCCGTGGGTCCGACCGAACGGGGTTTCGTCACGGTCCATCCGTGCGCTCCCTCGGTGCCGAACGCGTCGTCGCTGAACTTCGTGGCCGGGGCGAACCGCGCCAACGAGCTGATCGCGCCCGTGAATGCCGCCGGTGAGCTGTGTCTGTTCACCTCGTCGCCGGTCGACCTGGTGGTCGACGTCGTCGGCTACATCCCGACCGGGTCGTCGTTCACCCCCCTGGTGCCGAGACGGTTCCTGGACACTCGTTCGACGGGTGAGACGGTCGATGGACTCGCAGAGGGGACCGGCAAGCGTCCGGCTGATTCGCAGTTCGAGCTCCAGATCGCTGGTCGACCCGGCGTTCCGGCCGATGCGACGGCCGTGGTGATCAACGTGACCGCGGCAGCGCCGGAAACGAGGGGGTTCGTGACGGTTCATCCATGCGTGGATCCGCGTCCGAATGCGTCGTCGTTGAACTATGTCGCGGGTGTCAACGGGGCGAACGAGCTCATCGCCCGCCTCGATGCGGACGGCAAGATCTGTCTCTACACGAATCAGCGCACGGAGCTGATCGTCGACGTCGTCGGCTATCTCAGCTGACTCCGCAATCGGCAACCGCAGTCACACCCGACGGTGGCGACGAGAGTCAGTCGGGCGGAAGCGTGACGGCGGTGGTGTAACGGTTGCGGGCGAGTGGCGTGCCATCGGCCTCGGTGGCGACGAGTTCGATCGCCAGTTCGCCGAGCGTCTCGGGAACCGTCAGTGACAGCCGGCCGACCTTGACCACGTCGTCGGCGTCGACGGGACCTCCGAACGCCCACGACGTCGACCCGCTGGCCCATCGGGCAGTGGCCTCGACGCGTGCCTCGTCGATCGGTTCTCGCCGGTCGTTCACGATGTGCAGGTCGAGGCGCAGTGTGTCGCCCGGATTGATCCAGTCGGGGGGGAGGTCCGCGACCACGATCACCGGCGCGCAGGCAGCCTGCACGGTGGCATAGGCGTCCTTGGGAACGCGTTCGTGGTCGAGCACGCTGGCCGACACGTTCGGCGCCGGATCGGCCAGGCTCGAGAAGCAGAACCCACCGGTCGGTCGGTACTTGAGACGGCGCAAGGTCTCGATCTGGACGCGCAGCACGTACGACTGGTACAGCTGCAGCGTCGATCTCCAGTCGTCGAACGTGGCGAAGTCGGCCGGCGGGAACTGGCTCTCGATCAGCTCGCGGCGATAGCCGTAGCGTTCGGTGATCAGATCCCAGTCGAGGTTGGGCCAGCGGTGCTGTGCCAACTGTTCGTCGAAGAACGGTGCGGTGGTGGGGACACTGTCGCTTCCGAACTCGCTGACGAATCGGACCGAACGCGGCAGGCGCCGCGCCAGCCGCTCGAGGTCCCGCGCCTCCCCCTGGCGCCATCCGTACCAGAGGTGGCTGTCGGTCCCGTCGAGCTGTGGGAGGTGTGGCAGCACACCCGAGTGGGCGATGGTCGTTCGGCTCGGGTCGCTGCGTTCGAAGGCCCGCTTGACCCAGCGGTCGAGCACGGTCTTGTTCCAGGTCGGCAGTTGTTGCGCTGCGACATCGCGGAGGCGAGCGCGCCAGTCGGTCGCCGGCACGATCGACGTGTCGGCCGGTTCGTTGTGTGCCGACCAGAGCGCGATCGATGGGTGGTGACCGAGTTGTTCGACCGCCATCTCGGCCTGAGCGACGGCTCGGGTGCGAACGCTCCGGGCGTGCGTCCGTTCGAGCGGGAAGTCCTGGAGGATCAGTAGCCCGAGCTCGTCGGCACGGTCGTAGAGACAGCGCCGACCGATGTGCCCGTGAACGCGTACGGCGTTCAGCCCGAGATCGAGCACGTGCTGGAGGTCGCGTTCGATGACGTCGTCGTCGGTGTCGCCCAACCCCACGGTGATCGGCATCAGGTTCGTTCCACGCAGGAACAGACGCTCGCCGTTCACCGAGAAGATCCAGTCGTTCCAGACGACCTGTCGGAGTCCGGTGCGTCGCTTTCGACGGTCACTCCTGGATCCGTCGGCGAACACCTCGACCGCGAATTCGGTCAGTGGCTGGTCGCCCAGCTCGAAGGGCCACCACAGCTCGGGGTCCCGGATGTCGATGGACCACTCGAGTTCGTTGCGACCGAGTGCCACCACGGATCGCTGCTCGTCGACGATGTCGCCGTCGCGTCGGGTGACCACGACGACGTCGTGGTGACCGTCGCTGTCGAAGGTGGCCGAGAGCACGACATGTGCGCGTTGCTCGTCGGCGTCACGACACAGCACCCGGAGCCGATCGATGCGCACCGGGCCGGTGTCGAACATGCGCACCGACCGCCAGAGCCCGCCCGGGTTCCATCCGTGGGGGAGCCCGTCCCAGCCCTGCAGGATGCCGGTGATGTTCGTCCGCACGTCCGTTTGTGGTGCGCATGCGATCTCGACCGCGAGGACGTGCTCGTCACCGATTCGAGCGAGCTGGGTGATGTCGAACGTGTGCGGGAAGAAGTAACCCTCCGCATCTCCGAGGTAGGCGCCGTCGAGCCAGGCGTCGCCCTGGTAGAGGATGCCGTCGAGCGTCACCCAGCGGCGTCGGTCCGCGGCGGGAGGGGGAGCCGTGAAGCGGTGGCGATACATTAGCGGACCATCGCTGGTGGCGAACTCGGCGTTGTGCTGCCAATGACCGGGGACCTCGATCTCGCTCCACGCGCTGTCGTCGCTGTCGACGCCGATGCCGAACCTGCGGATGTCGTCAGTCGCCTCCGTTGCGACCCATCGACCTCCCAGCTCCATCCGAGCGAGCGTAACGATGTCGAGCTCGGGGGCGGGTCCATACGCCGACAGGGGCTCCGATGGGAGGCGCTCCAGAGGGTGCGGTAGGTTCGCCGGATGGCAGACGACCACTCCCACGACACGTCACACGACCGGCCCTCGACCATCGGAGAACTCCGTGCTTCGGGGTGGGTGTCGCGGCCGGTCAAGCAGGAGATCCGCGAGCACGCGATCCACAAGATCGCGTCGGGTGAGCCCCTGTTCGAAGGGGTGTCCGGGTACGAAGACACCGTGATGCCGCAGCTGGAGAACGCACTGCTCGCCGGCCACGACGTGATCTTCCTCGGCGAGCGTGGCCAGGCGAAGACCCGCATGATCCGCTCGCTCACGGGTCTGCTCGACGAGTGGATGCCCATCGTCGCAGGGAGCGAGATCAACGACGATCCGTACCACCCGGTCTCGCGGCACGCCGTCGACCTCGTCGCCGAACTCGGTGACGACACGCCGATCGACTGGGTGCACCGCGATCGTCGCTACGGCGAGAAGCTGGCGACTCCCGACACGTCGATCGCCGACCTCATCGGCGAGGTCGACCCGATCAAGGTGGCCGAGGGCAGGTATCTGTCCGACGAGCTCACGCTCCACTACGGGTTGGTACCGAGGACCAACCGCGGCATCTTTGCGATGAACGAGCTCCCCGACCTCGCCGAACGCATCCAGGTGGGCCTGCTGAACGTGCTCGAAGAGCGCGATGTGCAGATCCGCGGCTACAAGATTCGCCTCCCGCTCGACGTGATCCTGATGGCGTCGGCCAACCCCGAGGACTACACGAACCGCGGCCGGATGATCACCCCGTTGAAGGACCGTTTCGGGTCGCAGATCCGGACGCACTACCCGCTCGAGGTGGCCACCGAGGTGGCGATCATGAAGCAGGAGGCGGTGCCGCTGGACATCTCGACACCCGACGGCGACGTGACCGTGTCGGTGCCCGAGTACCTGGGCGAGGTGGTCGCGACGTTCAGTCACCTGGCCCGGGCCAGTCATCAGGTCAACCAGCGCAGCGGAGTGAGCGTCCGTTTGAGCGTCAGCAACTACGAGGCACTCGGGGCCAATGCGCTGCGGCGCGGGCTCAAGGCGGGAGAGTTCAACGTGGTCGCCCGAGTCGACGACCTCAGCGCCCTGCCGGCGTCGTCCCAGGGCAAGATCGAGATCGAGTCGCTCGAGGAGGGTCGCGACGGTCTGATCCTCGACACCTTGATCAAGGGCGCCGTGCTCACCGTGTTCAAAGACGCCGTCGACCCGGCGCAGACGAGGGCCGTGGTCGACGCGTTCGAGGGAGGAGCGGTCGCCCACACCGGCGAAGACATCACGAGCGCCGAGCTGGCCGCACTCGTCGACGAGGTCGATGCCCTGCGTGGCCCGGTGCTCGCGCTCACGGGCGGCGACGAGTCGCCCGGCGCCGTGGCGTCGGCGGTCGAGTTCGTGCTCGAGGGTCTCCACTTGAGCAAACGACTCAACAAGGACGCATCCGGTGCATCCGCGACGTACCGGGGACGTGTCTGATGATCGTCGATCGTCTCGACCTCGGTCCGGATGAGTTCGCTGCAGCGACCGGCTGGGAGATCAAGCCCGAAGGAGCGTGTCAGGGCGAGGTCTGTGTGCCACTTCCCGCTGGGGCGTTCAGCGCAGCCGAGGCGGCGTCGCGCCTCGGGATGGCGGTCGTCGCCGACGAGGCGAACGGTCGTTGGGCGATCGGACCCGAGTCCATCGGTGACCGCGCACTTGCGACCGCCGAGGCACCCGAACTGGTGCTCGACGACCTCGACGGCAACGAATTCCGCCTGTCGTCGTTGCGGGGCCAGAAGGTCGTGATCGTGTCGTGGGCGCCCTATTGAGGCTGTTCCTTCGACCTGCCCGGGTGGCAGGTCCTGCGCAACGAACTGCACGGTGACGGACTCGAAGTCGTGACGGTGTCGCTCGAGTTGAGTGGCCCCGAGGCGTCACGAGCACTGATCGACGCGGCGTCGCCCGAGCATCCGTCGCTGCTCGACCCGACCCATCGGATGGACGCGCTGTTCGGTGTGGTCAACATCCCGAACGTGATCTGGATCGACGAGGCCGGCACGATCGTTCGCCCACCCGAACCGGGTTGGCCGTCGGAGCGGCTCGCGTTGCCGACCGAGATGTTCGAGGCGATCCCGGAGCTCGGGGTGGCGCCGACGGCGCCACTGCCGCCCGAAGGAGGTCCCGGGCAGTGGGATGTCCTCGGCTCAGGGCAGGACCGCGGGGCCTACGAGGCCGCACTCCGCGACTGGGTCGCGAAGGGCGCGGACAGCGACTACGCGCTCTCGCCCGACGAGGTCGTGGCCCGTTCACAGCCGCGTTCGCCCGATGTGTCGGCCGCCGCAGCGCATTTCGAGCTGGCGAACCAGCTGTGGCGGGACGGCGAGCGGGACGCCGCGATCGCGCACTTCAACGAGTGTCACCGGCTCCAACCCGACAACTGGACCTACAAGCGTCAGGCATGGTCGCTGATCGGCCGTGAGCGGGTCGGCGGCACGTACGGCCAGTTCGTCCAGGCGCCGCTCAAGGGCGAAGAGGCCGACTGGCCGTTCGCGTCCGACTTCACGTCGGACGTGCTCACCACGCCGGTCGGCGGGTACTACCCTCGAACGCTGTGATTGCCGGCCCGCCTCCGGGTCAGATGAACGGTGTGCGGGTCCAGAGTTCGCCGGTGTCGGAATTGACCGGTGAGGGCACGCCGCGGAGTTCGACCACGCTGATCGGACCGGGGAATCCGCGCAGCTCGATCTCGCCGAACGGCTCGGCGGTGACGCCTTCGGGGAGCCGTTCGATCTGCATCGCAGGCATCAGGACCTCGACGTTGCGGGCCCGGTCGCACAGTCGCGCCGCCATGTTGACCGCCGAGCCGATGTAGTCGTCACCCTCGAAGAGGAGCGCGTGGCCGGTGGCGATTCCGGCACGGACCGTCAACGGATTACACACCTCGGTGGCGCGCTGTTCGAGGTCGAGGACGAACGAGATGGCGTCCTCCTGCTCGACCGCCACACACATGCACCCGTCGCCGAGCCACTTGGCGATGCGCACGCCTCGTTCGGAGGCGACCGAGCGGACGATCGTGCGGAACGCGCTCAGGATGCGTCCGGCCGCGTCGTCGCCGAAAGCCGCCGTGTAGTTCGTGAACCCGGAGAGGTCCACGAACACGAAGGTTCGGGGAACGCGCATGTCATCGATGTTATTCGGTGTCCGTTGGCTTCCACTTGAGGGGTTTTCTGTTCACACGGAGTTCTTTCGCGCTGGGGCGGGTCGGGAAGGACTGATGTAGGTTCGACCCATGAGCGCCCGGTTCACCTATTCGGCTTGGGACGGTACGCAGACGGGGTTCGAGTTCGACGCCGACGCCGCGTTCGACGAGCTGACCGACGAGTTGCTCTACCACGGCGACGTGAACGCCGCCCTGCGCCGAATGATGCAGGAGGGCATGCAGGACCCGGACGGCAACCATCTGCAGGGGTTGCGCGAGTTGCTCGACAAGCTCCGCCAGGAGCGTGAGGAGCGTCTCGCGAACAGTGACCTCGGTGGCGTCTACGACGAGATCAACGACGAGATCAACGACATCCTCGACGAGGAGCGTCACGCCATCGAGAACGCACTGCGTGACGCCCAGAACTCCGGCGACGAGCGCCGGGCCCAGAACGCCGAAGCTGCGGCGCAGGACCGCAACATGCGCCTCGATCTGATGCCTGACGACCTCGCGGGCAAGGTCCGCGAGCTCGAGAGCTACAACTTCGAATCCGCCGAGGCCAAGCAGCGGTTCGAACAACTGATGGAGAAGCTCAAAGAGCAGCTCATGCAGCAGATGGTCGATCAGATGTCCGGTGCCATGCAGAACATGAGCCCCGAGGACATGGCGCGCATGAAGGACATGATGGCGGCGCTCAACGAGATGCTCGAGAAGCATCAGCGCGGTGAGGACACCACCGACGACTTCGTCGACGTTCATGGAGGAGTTCGGCGACTTCTTCCCGGAGAACCCCGAAAACGTCGAGGAACTGCTCGAGCAGATGGCGCAGCGGATGGCCGCCATGCAGGCGATGATGAACTCGATGACCCCCGAGCAGCGGGCGCAGCTCCAGGAGCTGAGCGATCAGCTGATGGGCGACATGGATCTGCAGTGGCAGATGCAGCAGCTGTCGGGCAATCTTCAGCAGATGTTCCCGCAGATGCAGTGGGACCGCAGCTACGACTTCGAGGGTCAGGACCCGATGGGCTTCTCCCAGGCGATGCAGGCGATGCAGGAGCTCGGTGACATCGACCAGCTCGAGAACCTGCTGCGTAATGCCTCGAGCCCGAGCGCGTTGGCCGAAGCCGACATGGACAAGGTCCGGAATCTGATGGGTGACGATGCCGCCAAGTCGCTCGAGCGGCTGGCACGAGCTGACGAAGCAGTTGGAGCAGGCCGGTCTGATCGAGCAGAAGGAGGGCAAGCTCGAGCTGACCCCGAAGGGACTGCGCAAGATCGGTGCCAACGCGCTCCGTGAGCTGTTCTCGAAGCTGTCGAAGGAGATGGCCGGCCAGCACGAGATGAGCCATCACGGCGTCGGCCACGAGCGGACCTACGACAGCAAGCCCTACGAGTACGGCGACCCGTTCCAGCTCGACCTGAACCGCACCATCCGCAACGCGCTGCGGCGCCAGGCCGGCGACGGCGAGGCGAGCACACCGGTCCGGCTCTCACCCGACGACTTCGAGATCGAACGCACCGAGCACCTCACCCGATCGTCGACGGTGCTGATGCTCGACCTGTCGCTGTCGATGCCGATGCGCGACAACTTCCTGCCGGCCAAGAAGGTCGCGATGGCGCTCCATCACCTGATCTCGACCCAGTTCCCGCGCGACTATCTCGGGATCGTCGGGTTCTCCGAGACCGCGCGGATCCTCACCGCTGAGCAGTTGCCCGAGGTGTCGTGGGACTTCGTGTACGGCACCAACATGCACCACGGGTTCACGTTGGCGCGGCAGTTGCTGGCCAAGGAGTCGGGCAACAAACAGATCATCATGATCACCGACGGCGAACCCACGGCGCACATCACGCCCGACGGGTATCCGTTCTTCAACTATCCACCCGCACGTGAAACGGTCGAGGCCACACTGCGTGAAGTGGTGCGGTGCACGAAGAGTCAGATCCGGATCAACACGTTCGGGCTCGGTGCGGACGGATCGCTGCGGGCGTTCATCGAGCGGATGACGCAGATCAATCAGGGGCGGGCGTTCTTCACGACGCCGGAGAACCTGGGCGACTACGTGCTGGTCGACTTCCTCGACGGCAAGCGCCAGCAGGCCCGCGCCGGCCGCCGCACCGGCTGATTTTCCCGGTCCCGGCACCAACAAATCGTTGCCCGCAGTGATTTCCGCGCGTCCCGGACCCGACCAAATCACAGATCCAGCACTGGTCGAGCGCGCGATCCGTGGGCACGATTCGCGCGGCTTCGCGCGAATTCTCTGGACGCGCACTTGCGAATCATGTCCCGTCTCTGGCAGAATGACATTCCTGTAGTTACAACGTCGGAACTGTCACGTCAAGCATTCGCCCGAAACCGGGGATTTCGGGGCTCGAGGGCGATCCGGCCGTACCATTTCGAAGCACGACGCACCCATCACTCGCATTTGCCGCTGGACCCGGCGCCTTGGCAGGAGGTCCACTTCATGCAATTCATCACCACATCGAGCATCACGATCAGCGCGACACCGGTCGAACCCGAGGCGGATTGGCACGATCGCGCCAACTGCCTCGGCGTCGATCCCGATCTCTTCTTCCCGGAGCGTGGCGCGTCCACCCGTGAAGCCAAAGAGGTCTGCCGCGGCTGCGAGGTGCGACACGATTGCCTCGAGTTCGCGTTGCAGAACGGCGAGAAGTTCGGGATCTGGGGAGGGTTGTCGGAGCGCGAGCGTCGTCGCATCCGTCGCCAGCGGGCGCAGGTCGCGCGCAGCACGATCGGTGCCTGACGTGCACGCGCCGGTCGGTTGCGGCTGACGCAGATTCGGCCGGTGTCGTGATGACGTGGGTCCTCGTGCGTGCGGTACCCTTGCGACATGCTCGGAGGAAACGAAGTCATCATCGTCCTGATCGTGGTCCTGCTCCTGTTCGGGAGTTCGCAGGTGCCGAAGCTCGCCCGCAACCTCGGTAAGGCGCAGAAGGAGTTCAAGGACAGTCTCGCGGAGGCGAACGGCGAGGATTCGACCGACGGCGAGAAGTCATCCGCCGATTCCTGATCGGTTCGACGATCGCGTCGTCGTCACCCGCGAGGTGCTGAACGCGTTCTCGGCCGGCGACGGACATCGGCCATCCGGCTCCGTCGCCGACGCTGGCGACCTTGTGTACGTTCGCAGCATGGAACCCGGTACCCAGGACTGGCTCGATCAGGTGGACGAGACACCGGTCGACTCCGAGCGTGAGATCGTCGACCCGCATCACCATCTCTGGCCGCCACGGTGGCGCGTTGCCGTACGGTGTCGACGATCTGGTCGTCGACACGGGCTCCGGTCACAACATCGTCCAGACCGTCTTCATCGAATGTGGGGCCGGCTATCGCACGGACGGACCCGAACACCTGCTGCCGGTCGGGGAGACCGAGTTCGTGGCCGCCGCCGCCGACGACTTGGCTGTCCGTCACCCCGGTGCTGCGCCGATCGACGGTATCGTCGCCCACGCCGACCTCGCCCACGCGAACCTCGACGCGATCCTCGACGCCCATGAGGCGGCCGCCGGTGGACGCTTCCGCGGGATCCGCGATTCGTTGGCTCATGCGCTCGAGCCCGAGGCGCCACCTGATCCCCGGGCCGCTACGGTGAGGGCAAGTTCGAGAACCCGGCATTCCGCGCTGGACTCGCCCGTCTCGGTGAGCGGGGTCTCAGCTACGACTGCTGGTTCTTCCACCACCAGAACGCCCGAGTTCGCGGCGCTCGCACGTGCGGTGTCCAGACACCACGATGGTGTTCGACCACTTCGGGACGCCCCGTCGGCGTCGGACGGTTCGCCGGTCGGCACGACGAGATCTTCGAGCACTGGAAGCTCGACATCGCCGAGATCGCGGCATGCGAGAACACCGTGGCGAAGCTGGGCGGGCTGGCGATGCCCGACAACGGTTTCGGTTTCCACGTCGCGGACACGCCGCCGACATCTGACGAACTGCTCAAGGCGCAGCGGCGTTGGTACGAGTACACGATCGAGTGTTTCGGTCCCGAACGCTGCATGTTCGAGAGCAACTTCCCCGTCGATCGGATGTCGTTGTCGTACACCGTGTACTGGAACGCGATGCAGAAGCTGGCCGCGCAGTACAGCGATGCCGAGCAGGACGCGATGTTCTCGGGCACTGCTCGCCGCGTCTATCGGCCTCGAGAGCTGACGATTTGTCTGACCGATTTGCCGGGTCCTGGACCCGACAAATCAGACGGTGACGGTGTCGGCTTCCTGGCGACGCGATTTGAGAATTCGGCGACGTTCGCGCTCGGAGCACCCGCCCCACACGCCGTGATCGATGCGCTCCTCGAGCGCGTACTCGAGGCAACGGCCCATGACCGGGCAGTCGCGACAGATCTTGCGGGCCTTGTCGACGCCGACGCCGTCGCTGGGAAAGAAGGTCGCCGGGGGGTGCAGGCGGCAGTTGCCGTCGGCCATCCAGGCGGAGTCGGAGTCGGGGTCGGGCGGTGCGACCGTCAACTCGGTCGGCCGACCGTTGAGCTCGGCGATCGCTTCCGGGCTGAGCCCGGCGCCGGTTCGTCGTTGGTCTCGCTTGGTGCGCTTGATCATGGTGGGGGTCCTTTGCGGGGAGGGATGCGTCCGGGTTGTGGAGAACCGAACGTGTCGGTCTTCTGTATTGACGTTCCAGGAGCCTCGGTGGTTCCCAGTTTCTGGTTCGTTTCGCGTGCGTGCTCGGCGGCGACGGTGAGGCCCAGCGTGGGCCGGATCCGTTGCAGCAACGAAGGGTAACCGTAACACGTTCGTAATGTAACGGCAAGCACCTCCGCTCGGCGGCCGGACTCGATAGAGTGCGCGCCATGTCAGACCTCGCGGAATCCACCGGCCCGAAGGCGCATCGCGCGCATCGTGTATCTCGGACCGGTGTCGCCGCACTGGGAGGTCTACGGCGACTGGGGCGACCGCCAGACGCTCGACGAGTTCCGGGCGCGAGTGCTCGCCCGGCTGGTGCTGTTGCCCCGAGAGGACCCGCAGTTCCGCCGCAATCGTGAGCGGATCGTGCGCGACGCCGAGCGAGAGATGATCTCGATCGAGTGGGACCTCGGCGTGGTGATGCAGCAGGCACGCGGCTTCAGCAGCCGCCGCGACACCCGAGAGCGAGGCGGTGGCGCCCGACGACAGCGCCGAGTCGACTGCCGCTCCGGTCGAGACGACCAGCGTCGAGTCGAACGAGACGACGAGCGACGACTGAGCGGGGCAGCGAGGTCGTGAACGAGCCGCTGTCCTGGCCCGCTCCGGTCGACTCCCGCGCCACCGACACGGCACCGCCGATCGAACTTCCGTTGCCGCGTGCCGACGGATCGGAACGTGACGGCGCGCGACCAACGGTTCCTCAACCGTGAGCTGAGCTGGCTCGCCTTCAACGATCGCGTTCTCGCACTCGCCAGCGAGCCGGGCATCCCGCTCCTCGAGCGCGCCAAGTTCTGTGCGATCGTCTCGACCAACCTCGACGAGTTCTTCCAGGTGCGCGTCGGAGCGCTGAAGGATCAGATCGCCGCCGGTTTCGACCGGCCGACGCCCGACGGTCGCACCCCGGCCCAGCAGATCGAGGACATCATGGCTCGGGTCCCCGACTTCGTCGAGGGCCTCGACACGGCATTCGCTGACGAACTCGTTCCGGCGCTCGAGGCGGCAGGAGTCGCGACTCGTCCACTATGCCGATCTGAACGACGAGGAGGTCGCGGCGCTCGACCAGTGGTACGAGGAGCGGGTCTACCCCGTGCTCACGCCGCTCGCCGTCGACCCCGGGCATCCGTTCCCGTACATCTCCGACCTCGCCCTGTCGCTCGCCATCAACGTCGCCGACCCCGACACCGGCGACCGCCGTTTCGCCCGTCTCAAGGTCCCCAACGTCTTTCCACGGCTCGTCGAAGTCGCCGTCGGCCGGTTCCTGCCGGTCGAGGAGCTCATCGCAGCCAAGCTCGACACGCTCTTCGTCGGGATGATCGTCGAGGAGTGGACGCCGTTTCGGGTGAGCCGCAACGCTGACATCAACGTCGAGGAGGATGAGGCCGACGACCTGCTCGAAGCGGTCGAGACCGAGTTGCGGCGTCGTCGATTCAACAAGGCCGTGCGCCTCGAAGTCGCCCACGACGTCGGTCCCGAGCTGCTCGATCTGCTGGTGCGTGAACTCGAACTCACCCACGACGACGTCACGTACCATCGCACGCTGATCGACCTGAGCTGCCTGTGGGACCTGATGGGGATCGACCGGCCCGACCTGAAGGACGAGCCGTGGCCTGCGGTCACGGCCGGGCGTCTCGTGGCCGCCGAGGACGCCGACCGTCCGATCTTCGACGTCATGCGCCACCGGTCGGTGCTGCTGCACCACCCGTACGAGAGCTTCTCGTCGAGCATCGAGGAGTTCATCGCCCAGGCGGCCAAGGACTCGAAGGTCAAGTCGATCAAGATGACGCTCTACCGCGCCGGCGGCGACAGCGCGATCATCCGCAGTCTGATCCGGGCCGCCGAGAGCGGTAAGCAGGTCGCCGTGCTGGTCGAGTTGAAGGCGCGCTTCGACGAGGCGACGAACGTCCAGTGGGCCAAGCAACTGGAGCGCGCCGGTGTCCACGTCGTGTACGGGATGGTCGGGCTGAAGACCCACTCCAAGGTGGTGCTCGTCGTACGCGACGACGGCGACAAGCTCCGCCGGTACTGCCACATCGGTACCGGCAACTACAACGCGAAGACCGCCAGGATCTACGAGGACCTCGGATTGCTCACCTGCGACGATGCGATCGGTGACGATGCACTCGAGCTGTTCAACCACCTCACCGGGTACAGCCGATCCGTCGACTACTCGACGCTGCTCGTCGCTCCGCGTGATCTGCGCCCGCAACTGCTCGACCTGATCGAGCACGAATCATCGTTCGGGTCGGAGGGTCACATCACGCTCAAGTGCAACTCGATCGCCGACCAGGACATGGTCGAGGCGCTGTACGCCGCCAGCGCGAACGGAACGAGGATCGACTTCGTCGTCCGCGGGATCTGCTGCCTGCGTGCGGGGGTGCCCGGCCTCTCCGACAACATCCGCGTGCGCTGCGTGCTCGGTCGATACCTCGAGCACAGCCGGATCTATCGGTTCGCCCACGGCAACGTCGTCGACGGCGAGCGGGTCGACGGGGCACAGAGCGATGCGGTCCACCTGATCGGATCGGCCGACCTGATGCCGCGCAACCTCAACCGTCGCGTCGAGGTGATGGTCCCGATCGAGCACCCGCGCCACGTCGAATGGCTCGACCAGGCGCTCGATTTCGCGCTCGCCGACGACGTGGTGGCGTGGGAGATGCAACCAGACGACTCGTGGATGCGGATCGGACCGACCGAGGTGTTCGAGCCGCACCCGCAGGAGCGGATGTACCGCTGGACCGTCGAGCGCCAGACGGCGACGTCGGGCAAGCGGACCATCGACTGACGATCGCACAGTTGCGCGCGGATCGGCGTTCGCGACCGCCGAGGTGAGCCGTTCGGCGACGTGTTCGCCCAAACGTCGCCGTTCGTTCACCGTCCGTTCACCGATCGGGCTGCCCCATTCACCTTGCGTCCCTACCGTGCTCGTGTCGTGATCGGCCCGATCGTACGGTCCAGAACACCCCCACACAACTCACACACTTGGAGTACGACAGCGTGAACAGCAAACGTCGGATTTTCGCCGGGGCACTCGCCCTCTCGCTCGTGGCCGCAGCATGCGGCAGCGACGACGACGGCGGAGCCACCGAGACCACTGCGGCCACAGAGGACGCAACCGGGACCACCGAGGCCATGGACGACTCGGCCCCGGACACTCCCGCCGCCACCGTTTCCGGCACCCTCGTCGGCGCCGGTGCCTCCTCGCAGGCCGCGGGCATGCAGGGCTGGCAGGTCGGCTTCCAGGAGCTGAACCCCGACGCCACCGTCGAGTACGACCCGATCGGGTCCGGCGGCGGGCGCGAGCAGTTCCTCTCCGGCGGCTCCGACTTCGCCGGTTCCGACGCGTTCTTGAAAGACGACGAGTTCGAGGCGTCGAAGGAGCGCTGTGCCGGAGACGGTGGAGCGATCAACCTCCCGCACTACATCTCGCCGATCGCCATCCCGTACAACCTGCCGGGTGTCGACAGCCTCAACCTGACCCCTGACGTGATCGGCGGCATCTTCGCCAACACGATCACCAACTGGAGCGACCCGGCGATCGCCGAGCTCAACCCCGATGCGGCGCTGCCCGACCTCGCGATCAACCCGGTCCACCGCTCCGACGAGTCCGGCACGACCGAGAACTTCACCGACTACATGAGCCAGGCCGCGCCCGAGGCATGGACGTTCGGTGCGATCGAGTTGTGGGACGACGACGGTCCCGGCGGTGGCGAAGGTGGCCAGGGCACCTCGGGTGTCGTGGCGGCCGTCGGCGCCGGCGAGGGTTCGATCGGCTACGCCGACGCCTCCCAGATCGGTGACCTGCCCGCCGCTGCGGTCGGCGTCGGTGGCGAGTTCGTCGAGTTCAGCCCCGAGGCCGCCGGTCGCATCGTCGATGCGTCGACACGACTCGAGGGTCGCAACGAGTTCGACTTCGCCATCGAGGTCAACCGGACGCCCGACGATGCGACGGTCTACCCGATCGCCCTCGTGAGCTACCACATCGTCTGCCTCGCAGTACGACAGCCAGGAGAAGGTCGACCTGTCAAGGCGTTCATGACCTACGTCGGCTCCCCCGAGGGCCAGGCGGCATCGCAGGCGTCCGCCGGTTCGGCGCCGATCTCCCCGGAGGTCAGTGCCGAGATCCAGACCTCGATCGACCAGATCTCCGTCGCCGGCTGATCTGACCGCTCGTCGAAGTTCCCCCCGATGATGCGCGTGGTCGACGACGGAACCCTCCACAGGTCCGTCGTCGGCCACGTCGTCGTCGGCGTCTACGATGCGCCCCGCCGGGCTGGGCGGCGCCATCGTCCCCATCGATCGTTCCCGGAGCACGACCACGTGACCATCCTCGACAGCCCGCCGCCCGGCGACACCGAGGGCTCGTCGATCGACGAGCCGATCGGCAAAGCGGGCGACAGGATCTTCTTCGGCCTCTCGTTCGGTGCTGCTGCGCTGATCCTGGTGACCCTCGCCGCGGTCGCGATCTTCCTGTTCTCCGAGGGTCTGCCGACGTTCACCGGCGACACCGGCGAACTCGACGGTGACGGCAGCTTCCTGTCGTACGTCGGCCCCCTGGTCTTCGGCACGATCTACATCTCGTTGATCGCGCTCGTGCTCGCCACTCCGGTCGCGATCGCGGTCGCGCTGTACGTCAGCCACTACGCCCCCCGGAAGCTGGCCGCGACGCTCGGCTCCTTCATCGACCTGCTCGCGGCGATCCCGAGCGTCGTCTACGGGCTCTGGGGGATCACCGTGCTGGCGCCGATCATGGCCCGCAGCGTCTTCCCCTGGTTGCGCGACAACCTCGGCTTCATCCCGCTCTTCGGCTCCGACGTGGCGATCGCTCAATCCGGTCGCTCGACGCTCACGGTGGGCGTGGTGCTGGCCGTGATGATCCTGCCGATCATCACGGCGATCTCGCGCGAGGTGTTCGTGCAGACCCCGCGGCTGCACGAGGAGGCATCGCTGGCGCTCGGCGCCACCCGCTGGGAGATGATCCGCCAAGCCGTCATTCCGTACGGACGCTCCGGCGTCATCTCCGGCGTGATGCTCGGCCTCGGCAGGGCACTCGGCGAGACGATGGCGGTCGCGATCATCCTCTCGCCCGCGAAGGGCTACTTCTGGGACGTGCTCACCGGGCAGAACTCCAACTCGATCGCCGCCAACATCGCACTGCAGTTCCCCGAGTCGTCGGGGCTCGAAGTGAACCGGCTGATCGCGACCGGCCTCGTCCTGTTCGTGATCACGTTCGGGGTCAACGCGATCGCCCGGCGCATCGCGAACGCAGGGTTCTCGGGAGCCGACGGATGAGCCTCACCGACGTCCCGCCGCATCCCCTCGAACCCGACGAGGTGACGCACCACGACGATGCGATCACCTCCGGAACCCTCGCCGGTGCGCCGATGTTCGGCATCTTCGCCGGCGCAGTGGTCCTCGGCGCCCTCAGCTGGCTGCCGTTCGGGGCCGTCAACTGGTCGCGCTGGGTGATCGTCACCCTGTTCGCCTACATCGTCGGCACCTTGATCATCTCGCGCATCGTCGAGTCACCGCGGCAGGCGACCGACCGCTTCGCAACGGCGGTCGTGAGCTCCGCGTTCCTGCTCGTGCTGCTCCCGCTCGTGTCCGTGGTCTGGACCGTCGTCGAGCGCGGCGCGAACCGCTTCGACTGGGCGTTCTACAGCCAGACGATGCGCGGCGTGATCGGCGAGGGCGGCGGGGGCTATCACGCCATCGTCGGCACGTTGATCGTCACGTCGCTCACCGCGGTCTTCGCGATTCCGTTCGGACTCTTCACGGCGATCTACCTCGTCGAGTACGCCGACGGGGGTCGGTTCTCGAAGGCGGTGACCGCACTGGTCGACGTGATGACCGGCATCCCGTCGATCGTCGCCGGCCTGTTCGCCTATGCGCTGTTCGTCCTCATCGACGGGCCGGGTCACCGCTCCGGGCTCGCCGGCGCCGTCGCACTCACCCTGCTGATGACCCCCGTCGTGGTCCGCACGTCGGAGGAGATGCTCCGGCTCGTCCCGAACGAGCTGCGTGAGGCGTCCTACGCGCTCGGCGTGCCGCGGTGGAGAACGATCGTCAAGGTGGTCCTGCCCACCGCGATCGCCGGCATCCTCACCGGCATCGTGCTCGCCATCGCTCGGGTGATCGGCGAGACCGCGCCGTTGCTCGTCACCGTCGGGATCACCGCCGATCTGAACAAGAATCCGCTGTCGGGTCGCATGGCGACGCTGCCGGTGTTCTCGTACAACTCCTACAAGTTCCCGACCCTGCCGCCCGAGGCGAGCATCGACCGAGCGTGGACGGCAGCGCTCACCCTCGTGCTCATCGTGATGGTCTTGTTCGTCACAGCACGTATTCTGTCGTCAATCCTGAAACCCAAGGGGCTTCGATGAACCGTCCGGCTTTCCGTACCCCCAACCACGAGGTCTCGACTCCCATGCCCGACTCCGTCAGCGCCCCCGACACCGCCGCCGCAACGCGCAAGCCGGTCGACGCGAACGCGCCGGTCGACCTCCCGAATCGGATCGACGTGCGCGACCTCGACATCTACTACGGCACCTTCAAGGCGGTCGAGGGCGTGTCGATGACGATCAACCCGCAGTCGGTCACGGCGCTGATCGGTCCGTCGGGCTGCGGCAAGTCGACGTTCCTGCGGTCGCTGAATCGGATGCACGAGGTGATCCAGGGTGCCTACGTCGACGGCGAGGTGATCATCAACGGCAAGAACCTGTACGGCCCCGGCGTCGACCCGGTCGCGGTCCGGCGCAAGGTCGGCATGGTGTTCCAGCGTCCGAATCCGTTCCCGACGATGTCGATCGCCGACAACGTGCTCGCCGGCAAGAAGCTCAATTCGAAGCGGATGAACAAGGCCGAGGCCGCCGAACTGGTCGAGGCGTCGTTGCAGGGCGCCAACCTCTGGAACGAGGTCAAGGACCGCCTCGATCTGCCGGGCTCGAGTCTGTCCGGCGGTCAGCAGCAGCGGCTGTGCATCGCCCGCGCGATCGCGGTCGAGCCCGACGTGCTGCTGATGGACGAGCCGTGCTCGGCGCTCGACCCGATCTCGACGCTGGCCATCGAAGAGCTGATGCTCGAGTTGAAGAACACGTACAACATCGTGATCGTCACCCACAACATGCAGCAGGCGGCCCGAGTCAGCGACCGGACCGGCTTCTTCAACATCGAGGGCACCGGGAAGCCCGGCCGGCTCATCGAGATGGACGCGACCGAGAAGATGTTCTCGAATCCCGTGCAGCAGCAGACGCAGGACTACGTGACGGGACGCTTCGGATGAACGAGCTCCGATCGAACTTCCACGAGCAGCTCGACGACATCCGCACCGGCATCGCCCGGCTGGGTGCCGGGGTCACCGAGCTCGTCCCGCGGGTCACCGAGATCCTGCTCGACGGCGACCTCGAAGGCGCCGAGTACGTCATCCTCGGCGACGACGAGTACGACGCGAAGTCGCTCGAACTCGAGGAGAAATGCTTCAGCCAGATCGCGCTGCAGGCACCGGTTGCCGGCGATCTCCGCGCCCTCGTCGCCGCGATCAAGATCATCTCCGACGTCGAACGGTCCGCCGACCTGTGCGTGAACGTCTGCAAGGCGGCGCGCCGGATCTACAGCCACGATCTCGACGGGCACCTGCGCGGCATCATCCAGAAGTGCGGGGCCCAGGCAGCGCTGCTCTTCAAGGAGGCCACCGAGGCCTACCTGAACACCGACGGGCCGCGGGCGGCGGCGCTCCACGACATGGACGCCTATCTCGACGACCTGCACCGCCAGTTCATCCAGGTGATCTTCGAGAGTCACGCGGCCGGAAACATCGACCTGCAGGTCGCGGTGCAGTTGGCCGTGGTGGCCCGCTTCTACGAACGCATCGGCGACCACGCGGTGAACGTCGGTGAACGAACCCGCTACATCGTCGACGGATGGATCCCCGAGCAGCCGTACCCGGAGAGCGGGAACGACCTCCCCGACGCCACCGAGATCGCACCGACGTGACCTGATGTGGCTCGCGATCGTCGTCTCGCTGTCGATCGGTGGGATGATCGGTTTCGTCGTCGCCCGGCGCGTCGATCGATCGACGGTGCCGGTGCAACCCGGGGCCCCACCGTGCGCCGAAGCGGTCGACGATCTCGGATCCGTGCTGCGCACGGCCGCCGACCAGCTCGACCTGGGTGTCGTCGTCGCCGACTCCTCGGGTTCGGTCATCTATCGCAATCGCGCCGCGATGGCGATGAACGGCACCCACGTCGGCGTGATCATCGAAGATCACATCGGACGCGCGCTGGCCGCGGCCCGCGATGGCGAGCGCATCGACGACCTCGTCGAGCTGCACGGACCGCCGCGCGTCGCGTTGCAGCTCGTTGCCGAACCGATGCCCGGCGGCTATGCGGTCGGCACCGTCGAGGACGTGAGCGAACGGACCCGGATCAACATGATGCGCACCGACTTCGTCGCCAACATCTCCCACGAGCTGAAGACCCCCGTCGGTGCGATCGCGGTGCTCGGCGAGGCGCTCTTCGGCGAGACGGATCCTGCGGTGATCGAGCGGGTGGCCGGGCGGATGGTCGGCGAGGCGCGGCGAGCGGTCGACGCGATCGACGATCTCCTCGAGCTGTCGCGGATCGAATCGGGTCCGCTGCTCGAAGAGGTCGTGGAACTCGACGATGTCGTGGCCACCGCGATCGCCCGTGGCCGTGTCGTCGACGAGTCGAAAGGCGTGACCGTCACGTCGTTCGACGGTCACCCGAACGTGAAGCTGCGCGCCGACAGCCGCCAGTTGGTCGCGGCGCTCGGCAACCTGGTCGAGAACGCGGTCAAGTACAGCGACGCCGACGGTGTCGTCCAGGTCCGCACACGCATCGACGAACGGGCGATCGAGGTGATGGTCGCCGACCACGGCATCGGCATCCCCGCCCGCGACCTGGAACGGATCTTCGAGCGGTTCTACCGTGTCGACCGGGCTCGGAGCCGCACGACCGGAGGGACCGGCCTCGGACTGTCGATCGTCCGTCACGTCGCGTCGAACCACGGCGGCGAGGTGCTGGTGTCGTCGCAGGAGGGCGAGGGATCCACGTTCGTGCTCCGCCTGCCGATCTCGCTCGTCGTCGCCGCGCCATCCGTCGACAGCTCCACCGATGCTCATGAACCCACCACCCCGTCCACACCGTTTACCCACGAGTCGCATCGATGAGTGAAGCGACCATCTTCGTCGTCGAGGACGAACCGAGCTTCGTCGACGCCCTGACGATCGGCCTGACCCGTGAGGGGTTCACCGTCGAGTTCGCGTCCGACGGCAGGGAGGCGTTGGACCGTTTCGATGCCGTCAACCCGGATCTGGTGCTGCTCGACGTGATGCTGCCGAAGGTCAGCGGCATCGACGTGTGCCGTCAACTCCGCAAACGTACGCAGGTTCCGATCATCATGGTCACGGCCAAAGGTGCCGAGATCGACACGGTCGTCGGGCTCGAGGTCGGCGCCGACGACTACGTCACCAAGCCGTATCGACTCCGCGAACTCGTCGCCAGGATGCGCGCCGTGCTCCGGCGTGCGCCTGACCGTGACGGGTCGGCGTTGCTCGACGCCAACCGACTGGAGGTCGACGGCGTGTCGCTCGACCCCGGCCAGCACCTGGTGGAGGTCGACGGTGAGCCACTGTCACTGCCGCTCAAGGAGTTCGAGCTGCTGCACATCCTACTGGCCAACGCCGGGCAGGTGCTGCCCCGCGACACGCTCATCGACCGGGTGTGGGGCCACGACTACGTCGGCGACACCAAGACGCTCGACGTCCACATCAAACGGCTGCGCAGCAAGATCGAAGTCGACCCGTCGGCGCCCGAGCGGATCACGACGATTCGCGGGCTCGGCTACAAGTACTGCAAGTAGCGGGCGCCGCCCGCTGCGCCGGTCGGTGTCAGCCGAGGATCTCGGCGAGCGCCGCCAGCAGGGTGGTCACGTTGCGTCGGCGTGCGGTGTGGCCCATCGTGCCGATCCGCCAGACCCGCCCGGCCACCGGCCCGAGACCGCCGCCGATCTCGATGCCGTACTCCTGCAGCAGGCGCGTCCTGACCGTCGCCTCGTCGAGCGCGCCGAGGCGTCCTTCCGGGATGGAGATCGAGCTGAGCGGCGCGAGGCGGTGTCCTTCCGCTGCGAACAGCTCGAAGCCGAGGTCCTGCATTCCGGCTTTCACCGCGTCGCCCGCGGCCTGGTGTCGGTCGCGAACGGCGTCGAGGCCCTCGTCGAGCACGGCGCCGAGGCCGGCGTGGAGCGACATGATCATCGAGATGGGCGCGGTGTGGTGGTATGCCCGAGCGCCGTCGCCGGTGACGTACTTCGCGATCATGTTCAGGTCGAGGTACCAGGACTGCGGCACGGGGATCAGCCGCTCGACCGCGCGTGGCGACACGGTGAGCGGCGCCAGCCCCGGTGCGACGCCGAGGCACTTCTGCGTGCCGCTGTAGGCGATGTCGACGTGCCAGTCGTCGATTCGGAGCTCGACGCCGCCGAGCGATGTCACACAGTCGGCGAGCAGCAGCGCGTCGCCCTTGTGTGCGCCCATCGCGGCGATGTCGCTCTGGACCCCGGTCGAGGTCTCGGCGTGGACCATCGCATACATCGCCGGTGATGGGTGTGCATCGAGCATCCGTTGCGTGTCGACCGGCTGGCCCCACTCGTGCTCGACCGCGATCACGTCGGCGCCGGTGCGCTGGGCGACATCGACCATTCGCCCTCCGAAGACGCCGTTGACACCGACGACCACCGTGTCGCCAGGGCCGACGAAGTTGACGATGGCGGCTTCCATTCCCGCCGACCCCGTCGCCGACACGGGAAAGGTCAGAGCGTTCGAGGTCTCGAAGACGGTCCGTAGACGATCGCTGGTCTCGTCGAGGAGCGCAAGGAACTCGGGGTCGAGATGTCCGAGCATCGGACGCCCGAGCGCCTCGACGGCCTCGGGGTAGGGATTGCACGGGCCGGGACCCATCAGGATGCGATCGGAGAGCGTCATGGAGACCGACTGTATTCACCTGATGCGATGGCGACCTTCCTCGACAGCAGCGCCGTCGTACAATGCGTCAGTGAGCCGACCCCGAGCAGCGCCCCCGTCGGCGCCGATGTCGAAGTTCACTCGTCTCGCCATCACCCACGCACTGATGATGGCGGGCGACGCGGCGATGGTGGTCGCCCTCGCCGATTCGTTCTTCTTCAGCGTCGAACTCGACGCTGCCCGGACGCAGGTGCTGCTGTTCCTTGCGATCAGCTTCGCCCCGTTTCTCTTCGTTGCGCCGCTCATCGGTCCGTTGATCGACCGGATGGCGGGCGGTCGTCGTCTGGTGATCCAGATCGTCGCGGTCCTTCGGACGGTGCTGCTGCTCCTCATGGCCCAAGACGTCGGTGGCCTCGAATTGTTCCCACTCGTGTTCGCCTCACTGGTCCTGCAGAAGACCTATGCCGTCTCGAAGTCGGCGTTGGTGCCGTCGACGGTGCGCTCCGAGACCGAGCTCGTCGAAGCGAACTCGAAGCTCGGGCTCCTCGCCGGGCTCACCGGAGTGGTCGCGGTCGTTCCTGCCGGGCTGCTCCTCAAGCTCGTCGGATCGGGCGCGGCGCTCGTGTACGGTGCGCTGCTGTTTGCCGCAGCGTTCGTGTCGGCGCGACGCCTTGCCCCCGAGGTGGTGGCAGCCACAGCCGCCGGCGAACTCGAGGAGACCGAGCTCCATTCGCCATCGCTGCGGGTGGCGTCGGTCGCCATGACCGTGTTGCGGGCCGACGTCGGGTTCATCTTCTTCCACCTCGCGTTCTGGCTCCGGACGTTCGACAACGGCACTGCGCTGTTCGGCTTGGCGATCGCCTCGTCGGCGCTGTCGACGATGATCGGTAACGCCATTGCGCCGCGGGTGCGCCGCACGATGCGCGAGGAGACCATGTTGACGGTTGCGCTCGCGTTCAGTGCGGCTGCCGGCATCGGACTCGCCGCGTTCGGCACTCCTGCTGCCGGTGTCGTGCTCGCTGGCGTCGTCGGCTTCTCGGGGTCGATCGGACGCCTCGCGTTCGAGAGCATCGTGCAACGTGATGCACCAGAAGCGAACCAGGGGCGCGCCTTCGCCTCGTTCGAGACGCGTTTCCAATTCGCATGGGCCGCCGCGGCGTTTCTCGCCGTGGCGATTCAGGCGCCCGGGGCCATCGGGCTGCTGATCGTCGGCGTGGTCGCTGCGGGCACGATGGTGCAGCTGCAGTTTCGAGAGACGATCGCAGCGAGGCGGCGGTCGCACCGGAAGCGCCGCCGACGCCCATCGTCGTCGCGGAAGCGCTCGGCGAGCCGGAAGCGTCCGCCGCCGGCTCCTCGCTCGTCGAGCGATGACGACCCTACGCCTCGTCGCCTGCCACGCGTGCGAGCCACAGACCCGGCGCCTCGATCTCGTTCGGAGTCGGAACGGCCGCGGGATCGCTGAACAGGGGCGCCAGCCCGTCCTCACCGGCGCGGTCGACCACGCCTTGGACGAACGCCTTGCCGCGAGCGGTCTGTTCGGCGCCGAGCCGGATCCCGAGCAGGCGCTCGACGAACAGGTCGTCCGGCGAGGTCTCGGCACGCCGGCGGCGAACGGCCTCGGCGATCTGCAATGCGTTCCCGCCGATGATGCGGACCGCAACGGCATCGACGACCCAGTCGATCACGCCGATCGCCGTGGCGACCGCCGCATCGAGGAGCGGCTCCATCTCGAGTTGCTCCTCGGAGCGCACGGCTCCCAAGAGCACCTCGGGGTCGCCGAATGCCTGCTGCATCGCGGCGAGCGGGTCGCTCTGGTCCGTCTCCATCATCGACAGCTTGTCGGTGACCGCGGAGGGGTCGGGTCGGAACGCCCCGACGTGGCGTTGCACCAGTTCCCGCAGATGGTCGGCGAAGTGGCCGACCGAGAACAGCGCCAACCCGGCGAGTTCGTGAGCGAGCACCCAGAGGCGCATCTCGTCGAGGCTGATCTCCCATTCGGCTGCGAACGTGTCGATCGTCGGCGGGACCAGCACGAGGGCCGGCGTCGCACGGGGGATCGGCAGGTCGTAGACACCGAACGCGCGTCGGGCGAGGTTGCCGACCATGGATCCCACCGCCATGCCGAGCATCGCCGGCGCCATCATCTTCGAGAGGCCGGCCATCATCTGGGCCATCGGATCGGAGCCGGGATCATCGCCGTCGCCGGGACCGAGCGATGTGGCGAGCTCGGTGAACAAGGGCCGGTACGCCTCGAGGGTCTGTGCGGCCCATTGTTCGGGGGTGGCGACCGACGGCTCGACTTCGGGCACGTCGATGCCCATCACGTCGGCGACGTGGAGCCGTGCGATGTTCGCGAGTTCGGCGTACTTGATGCGCACGGCGGGGTCGATGTTGGGTGACGCCACCGGTGCCGCCCCGAGCCCGGCGACACCGTCGGCCCCGCTTGCCGACATGATCGCGAACTGTCTCGCCGCATCCCAGTTGAGTGGGCCCTGCCCCGCGAGCATCCGGGAAATGTCGCCGAACATCGGAAATCCATCGAAGGGGTTGATGCTCGAGTCGTCGCCATCTTCGTCGGCCATGGTCCGATGTTACGAGCGATCCGGGCCGGCGCGGTAGCGTCGCCCCGATGACGATCGCGGTGCTGACGGGTGCGAGCAGCCCGCTGGGGAAGCGGGTCGCTCGGCTGCTGGCTGATGACGACACGTCCGTGGTGCTGCTCGACGACACCGTGCACCCCGCCTCGCACGGATCCGATGCGCCGACACCGGCGCTCCCCGCTGCCGCCGACGTGGTCGTCGATCTCGGGACCAGCGACTACGACCGACGCGCTGAACGGCGCGAGAGTGCGTCGGAGTTCGTCACGTCGTCGCTCGCTGCGGCCGACCGCTTCAGTGCCGACCAGATCGTGTTCGTGTCGTCCGCGCTCGTCTACGGCGCGGCGCCGAACAACCCGAAGCCGTTGACCGAGGACGCTGTGCTGCGCCCCGACGTCGAGTTCGTGTTCGCTCGCCAGTTGGCCTCCGCCGAGGAACTCGTCGACGAGTGGCGTCGCGCCCGATCGGGTCGGGTGGCAACGGTGCTTCGCCCTGCGCTGTCGCTGGCCGAAGGTGACAGCTCGCGGCTTGCCACTGCGCTGGTGTCCGGGCTCGGCCACCGTGTCGCGCAAGTCGATCCGCCGAGCCAGTTCCTGCACCTCGACGATCTCGCTGCGGCGGTCGTGCTCGCGGTACGCCGCCGGCTCGACGGGGTGTTCAACGTCGCTCCGGACGGATGGGTGGCCGGCGAACGCGTCCGAGCGCTGTCGGGCGAGCGCCCACGTCTTCCGATACCCGAACGGCTGTCGGAGGTCGTGGCCTCGCTCAGATGGAGGTTTCAGCGAGGCCCGCTCCCGCCCGGTCTGCGGCCGTACACCCGTGAGCCTTGGATCGTCTCGAACGGACGGCTGCGCGACGCTGGCTGGGAGCCGACGGTCACCAACGAGCAGGCGTACGTGGAGGCGACCGAGGCGCCGTGGTGGACGATGGTGTCGCCCAAGCGTCGCCAAGAACTGACGCTCGGGATCGCCGTCATGGGCTCGGTGATCGTCACCGCCGTTGCGGTCGTCGTCGGTCGCCGATGGCTCCGTCGCCGTCTGGCGCGGCAAGGCGCTGGTTGATCTCGGAACCGAGCCGGCAGAGCGCCAGGTCAGTCGACCAGGAGCCGCAGTTCGCCGCTCACGAACGTCGCGAGCAGCGATCCGTCCCGGGTCATCACGATCGAGCCGTTCGGAGCGGCGATGTCGTCGATGTCACCCCACGGCAGATCGTAGGCATGTGACGTGGTGATGACGATGACCTGCTCGCTGTCATCGGGAATTCCGACGGCGAGGGCGAAATCGGCGGCGTCGCCGACCGGGGCGGCGGACACGGCGTTCGGAGCGCCCACCAGTGCCAGCCCGTTCTTGCCGAGCATCGTGCTCCGCTGCGTGCGGACGATCTGCTGTTCGGTCGACGGTGACTGGCCGACCTGGCCGACGGTGCGGAGTTCGATCGTCGCCGAGGGCAGCGTCGTGGCGCTGACGGCGCTGGGCGCCGATGAGCGGGGGGGCGCGAGCGCGACCACCAACACCGCAACGAGGAGCAATGCACTGGTGCCGGTTGCCAGGATGAGGGCGCGGCCGTTGGTCGGCGTGTCGATGACGGCAGCGGTCGGAGCGAGCTCGGACGGGTGACGCCACTGGCGTTCATGTGGAGGAAGGGGAGCAGGATCCACGGTGGAGAGAGCGTAGCGAGCCTGCCGGGCCGGGTGTGGTCGCGCGGCCATCAGGCTCCGCCAGTTGGTCCATCGGTCGCCGCCGCATGACCGGCACCCGGCGATTGCGTTGCGGTCTGGCGAAATTCGACGGGAGATCATCGTCCACGCGACGGCCCGTGTCGGGGCGGGTACTACCATTCCCGGCGTGACGCCGCCGAACGATGGAGACAACTGGCTCGGGCTCACCGACCAGGAACTCCCGATCGCCGGAGCCTACGAGTGGGCGTTGCTGTCGCGTTGTGGCGCGGTCGTGCTGTTCAGCGGAACGGTCCGGGATCACGCCGAGGGCCGCGACGACGTCCAGCATCTCACCTACGAGGCATACGACGAGCAGGTGCAACCAGTGTTCTCGTCGATCATCGACGAGCTGCGCAATCGCTGGCCGCAGACGGGACGGGTCGTGCTGCTCCATCGCACCGGCCGTCTCGAACTCGAGGAGTCATCGGTGATCGCCGTCGTGTCAGCACCCCATCGCCCCGAGGCGTTCGAGGCTGCCAGGTACGCCATCGATGCGCTCAAGGAGGCGGCACCGATCTGGAAGCACGAGGTCTGGGCCGACGGCTCCGACTGGGGAACGGGTGCGTACGATGTGGCCGATCCCCGGACAGTGGGATCTTCCTAGATGCTCCCGTACATCATCGGTGCCATCGTGATCATCGCCATCGTGGTGCTGCTCGCCCGCATCATCCGACCGAAGCAGGACCCGGTCGACTCGTTTCGTCGGCAGATCGATGCCCTGTCTCCCGAAGCCCGGCGCCCGACCATCGACCAGGTCCGCGATGCCGCCGAGGATTCCGGCGAGACTGGTGAGGATGAATCCTGAACCAGGTGCGGTTGCGTCGAGCCCGCGACATGATGAGCCCTACATGCTGCGCCACCGAGACATGAGAGCGTTCGTCCATGGCTCGTGACCTCGCCATCGACCTGGGGACGGCGAACACGCTGGTCTACATGAAGGGCCGCGGCATCGTCTTGAACGAGCCGTCGGTGATCGCCCTCAACCGGCAGACGGGCGAGGTGCTGGCCACGGGTCGCGAGGCGTGGCAGATGATCGGTCGCACGCCCGGCTACATCGTCGCAGTCCGGCCGCTGCGCGGCGGTGCCATCACCGACTTCGAGATCACCGAGCGGATGATCCGACTGCTGCTCCAGCGTGTCGGTGTGAGCCGGTTCACGCGACCCAAGGTCGTCATCTGTGTTCCGTCCGCGATCACCGAGGTCGAGCGCCGCGCCGTCACCGACGCCGCTCGTCGGGCCGGCGCCGCCGACGCCAACCTGATCGAACAGCCGATGGCTGCTGCGATCGGCGCCGACCTGCCGATCGACGAGCCGGTCGGCAACATGGTGATCGACATCGGCGGTGGCACCTCCGAGACCGCCGTGATCTCGTTGGGCGGCATCGTGTCGCTCGAGGCCGTGCGGGTCGGGTCGTTCGACATCGACGCAGCCATCCAGAACCACGTCCGTCGTGAGCACGGTATCGCCATCGGTGAGCGCACGGCGGAGGAGATCAAAGTCGCGATCGGCTCGGCCGATCCCACGCAGGACGAGAACCAGGCCGAGGTCCGTGGGCGCGACCTGATGACCGGGCTTCCGAAGACGGTGCTCCTCACGCCCGAGGAGATCCGGTTTGCCATCGAGGACGTGATCTCGTCGATCGTCGCCTCCGTCATCCGCTGTCTGTCGAAGGCGCCGCCCGAGTTGTCGCAGGACTTCCTCGTACGCGGGATGTTCCTCGTTGGCGGCGGTGGACTGCTGCGCGGCCTCGCCGAGCGCATCGAGCGCGAGACCGAGGTTCCGGTGCGGATGTCGAACGTGCCGCTCGAGGCGGTCGTGCTCGGCGCCGGACATGTCATCGAGCACTACGAGGCGCTCAAGGGCATGTTCATGGGCGCTCGCCGCTGAAACCACGCGCCGTGCGAGCGGCGCCTCGGAGCGCCCTCAGCAAGCTGCATGAGGGCGGCGTCGCCGTGTCGACGCAGTCGGCGATCTTGTCCTGGTCGTTCGATGGGCGCCGGACACCGGCCAGGCTCGGGTGGGGAGTCGACTCGGCACGTAACGTGCCGGCATGGCCCGAACCGGATCGATCGTGCTGCCCGACGACACCGTTGCCGACTTCCGTGACGGCTTCGCCAAGCTCCGTCGAGACTTCGAGATTCCGAGCGACCACCCGGCCGACGTGGTCCGAGCCGCCGAGGTCGCCGCCGCCCGCCCGTTCGACGTGGTCCAGCCCGGGTCCCGCACTCCCGACCGCTGGCAGCACGTCGACCGGACCGACAGAGCGTTCCTGACCCTCGATCCCGCGAGCAGTACCGACCTCGATCAGGCGTTTGCGGTCGAAGCCGCCGATGACGACGTCATCCTGCACTACGCGATCGCCGATGTCGGATGGTTCGTTCGGCCCGGCGACGCGATCGACCGCGAGGCGTGGAAACGAGGTGTCACCATCTACCTCCCCGACGGTCGAGCTGGTCTCCACCCCGAGCGCATCGCCGAAGACGCCGGCAGCCTGCTCCCGGGGTCGCCCAAGCCTGCGATCGTCTTCACCGTCCGCGTCGCACCCGACGGAGGAGTCCAGCTCGATGGAGCGGAGCGGGCAATGATCCGAAATCGGGCGAAGCTCGCGTACGCCACCGTGAGACCAGGCGATCTGCCAGCGGCATTTCCGGAGCTGTCCCGGCGGATCGAGCACGCAGAGCGCGCGCGAGGCGCAGATCGGATCCAGTGGCCGGAGCAGGAGGTCGTGCGCGACGATCGGGGCGAGTTCACGATCCGTTTCCGGCCGCGCAACGACGCCGAGCAGCAGAACGCCGCGATGTCACTGGCGAGCAACATGGCGATCGCCGACGCCCTCTGGACAGCAGGTACCGGACTCTTTCGCACGATGCCACCCCTCGACGAGCGCCACATCGGGCGGCTCCGCCACACCGCCCGGGCGTTCGGCCTCGACTGGTCCAACGGGACAACGCTCGGTGAGTTCGAACGGTCGCTTCCGGTCGAGGACCCGCGCACGTCGGCGTTCCAGCTCGCCATCCGCCGCGCAAGCGGTGGGGCTTCGTACACCCCGTACGCCGAGTTCCATCACGACGGCGGCCCCAGCGACGGTGGCGTGAAGGACGGCAGACCGTGGCACGCCGCGCTGGCGGCGACGTACGTCCACGCCACGGCCCCGCTGCGTCGCCTTGCGGACCGCTACGTGATCGAGGCGGCGCTCGCCATCGCCAACGGTCGCCACGTGCCCGATGAGATCGACGCCGCGTTCTCCGAGTTGCCCGCAGCGATGAACAGCGCGAGCACCGTGGCGAATCGTGTGGACCGAGCGGCGATCGACCTGGCCGAGGCGATCCTGCTCCGAGGGCGCGTCGGCGAGACCTTCGATGCCGTGGTCACCGACGAGGACGACCGCGGGGCCCGGGTCCAGATCTGTGATCCGGCCGTCGTGACCCGGACGGTGGCGCGCGGTGTCGATCCCGGCGACGACATCCGGGTCAAGCTGACCGCTGTCGACATCGACGCACGCTCGATCGAGGTCGAGCGGGTGGGCTGACCCGGTTCGTCAGGCCGGGGCGAGGCGGTACATCGGGCCCTCGTTCGACACCGCGTAGATGTCGCCGAGCGGCCCCTCGGCGATGGCGGCGAGGGCCGGCACGGTGGTGATCTGAATGATCCGCGGTGTGCCGACCGGACCGTTCGGGCCGGACGTGACCGACGTCGTGTCGAGGGCCCAGACCCGGCCCGAGCAGTAGTCGCCGTACACGTACCATCCGTTCAGTTCGTCGAACGACGAGTTGCGGGCCACCACGCCGCCGCTGACCGAGCAGTTGCCGTCTTCGTGGGGATATGCGGTGACCGGGAGCGTGTGCCCGTCGGGGAACTGGTCGTCGTTGAACCGCTCGTTCGCCTCGAAGGCACTCCAGCCGAAGCTGACGCCCCGGCCCGCGTCGCGCCCGTCGACCGCCGGTGCCATGTCGATCTCCTCGAACCGGCCCTGGCCGACATCGGCGATCCAGAGGTCTCCGGTCAGGGAGTCGAACGAGAACTTCCACGGGTTCCGGAGTCCCAGTGCCCAGATCGTCGGGTCGGCGCCGTCGATCCCCACGAAGGGATTGTCGTCCGGGACGGTGAACGGGTCGGTCGGAGTCGGGAGGGGGTCGATCCGCAGGATCTTGCCCAGCCGCGTCGACGGATCGAGCGCCGCGCGGTTCGGGTCGTTCGCCGAGCCGCCGTCGCCCAACCCGATGTAGAGATGCCCGTCAGGGCCGAAGGCCAACTCGCCGCCGTTGTGATTCCTGAACGGTTGGTCGACCGTGAGTACCTCGCGGTACGTCGCCGGATCGAATTCGTAGGTCACCGGGTCGATCACGAATTCGGCGACGACGGTGGCGTCGTTCCCATTCGTGAAGTTCACGTACGCCAGGTTCGCGTCGGGGTGGAAGGCCAGTCCGAGCAGCCCCTGTTCGCCGCCCGAGTTGAAGGTCACGCCGGGCACCGTGTTGATGTCGAACACGACGACGTCGGACTCGTCGTCGGACGCCACGATGGTCCCTCCCTGTTGCACGATGAAGAGGCGCGAATCCCCCTCGGCGGCGGCGACCTCCACCGGCCGGTCGAAGGTGCTCAGCTCGAGCAGACGGACCGACGGCTCGGGAAGCGGGCCGGGCAGTGTGGTGACCGGCGCCACTGCGACATCGCCCGGCGCCTGGGTGGGCAGGTCGGCATCGGGCGACGGCACCAGCGCGGTGGTCGTTGTCGCGAGCGCCGGGTCGGGTTCGCCCGGTTCGGTCTCGACGGGTGCGGTCGGCGTCGGGTCGGTCGGCACCGCTTCGGGGTCGGGGACGGTGCCGAGTGTGATGTCGGGGCCGGTGTCGCCGGTGTCGCCGCCGTCGCTCGAACTGCAGCCGATGGCCGCCGTGGCGAGCGCAGCGAGCGCCACGATCAGTGTCGTGCGGTGCGTGCTCATTGTGTGAACCTCGCGAGACCCTCCTGGACGACGCTCACGGCGAGCGCGCCGTCGGCGGTGAAGATCGCTCCGCCGGCGAGCCCGCGTGAGGCACCCGTCGAGACCGCCCGCTGTTGGTACATCAGCCAGTCGTCGACCCGGAACGGGCGGTGGAACCACATCGCGTGATCGAGGCTCGCCATCTGCAAGCCGGGATGGTCGAACGGCAGCCCGAATGGGAGCAGCGTGGTGTCGAGCAGCGTCATGTCGCTGGCGTAGGTGAGGACGCACGCATGCAGGAGCGAGTCGTCGGGCAGTGAGCCGTTGGCGCGCAACCACACGTGTTGGACCGTGTTGGGCTCGCCCTGTCGATTCATCGGGTCGCCGTCGACATACCGCAGGTCGATCGGGCGGGGTCGGTGGTACCAGTCGCCGATGCGTTCGCGGTGGGGGGCCATTCGGGTGTGGAAATCGGGGAGGTCGGCGGGTGCTGCCAGCCCCTCGTCCATCGCGATCTGGTGATCGGGCCCGCCGGTCTCGTCATCGTGAAAACTGGCCTGCAGGTTGAAGATCGCCCGGCCGTGCTGGACGGCGACCACCCGTCGTGTGGAGAAGCTCCGACCGTCCCGGATGCGGTCGACCTCGTAGAGGATCGGACGCTGCGGATCGCCGGGGCGCAAGAAGTAGGCGTGGAGCGAGTGCACGTGACGATCGGGCTCGTCGATCGTACGACCGGCAGCGATCAACGCCTGGCCGGCCACCTGGCCGCCGAACACCCGCACCCGGTCCTCGTCGGTCGATGCGCCCCGGAAGATGTTCACCTCGATCGTCTCGAGGTCGAGCAACGTCACGAGGTCATCGAGTGCCTGCTGGTTGTCCTGTGCGGTCGGGATGACGGAGTCCACGGTCATGAAGTCTTCATGTTGCCACGCATCGACCCGCCGATGCAGGTCCCCCGCCACGTCGGTACGGGTGACGTGACACGTGCCACCTAGTCTCTCCCACATGCCATTGCTGGATCTCACGAACGACGAATTGCTCACGACGACGCGGGCGGTCCGCAAGCGACTCGATTACGACCGTCCGGTCGACGACGCCGACATTCGTGAGTGCGTCCGGATCGCCATGCAGTCCCCGTCGGGGTCGAACAGCATGACCATGCAGTTCGTCATCGTGAAGGACGAGGCGAAGCGCACGAAGATCGGAGAGATCTATCGACAGTGTTTCGACATCTACAAGTCGATGGACGGGGTGTACGCAGGGTCGATCAAGAAGGACACCGATGCCGAGCAGGCGCAGCAGGATCGTGTGACGAACTCTGCCGACTACCTCGGTCAGACGATGGGTCAGGCCCCTGCACTCGTGATCGCGTGCACCGCGGGCCGCGCCGACGGGGCATCGGGAATGATCGCCGCCTCGATGATGGGCAACGTGCTCCCCGCGATGTGGAGTTTCATGCTGGCCGCCCGCGCCCGCGGGCTCGGTACTGCGTGGACGACGGTCGGCTTGATGATGGAGCAGGAGATCGCCGACGTCGTCGGGATCCCCTTCGACGAGGTGCAGCAGGCATGTCTCAGCCCGCTGGCACACACGAAGGGCACCGACTTCAAGCCGGCGATGCGGCCCGACCCGGACACGATCATCCACTGGGACACCTGGTGACCCACGCGCGGCTCGCCGAGGCGCGTCGCGTGGTGGCGTTGCAGACGAAGGGGTTCATGCCCGTCGACGAGGGCGACGCATTGTGGGATGCAGCCGTCGCGGCGGCCGAGGCCGTGCCCGATGCGCCGTTCCTCGAAGTCGGTTCGTACTGCGGCCGGTCCACGGTGTGGCTCGGTGACGCTGCTGAGCGGACCGGCCGGGTGGTGTTCGCCGTCGACCATCATCGCGGCTCGGAGGAGAACCAGGCCGGGTGGGAGCATCACGATGCCGATGTCGTCGATCCGCGGACCGGAAAGATGGACACGCTTCCCTTCTTCCGATCGGCCATGCACGACGCCGATCTCGAGGCCTCGGTGATCGCCGTGGTCGGACGCTCCCCACTGGTCGCCGCCGCGTGGACGTCACCACTCGCGTTCTTGTTCATCGACGGTGGTCACGGGCGCGAGCCCGCCCGACAGGACTACACCGGGTGGACCCCGCACGTCGCCCGCGGCGGAACGCTCGCCATTCACGACGTGTTCCCCGATCCTGCCGACGGCGGGCGACCGCCATTCGAGGAGATCTACCTGCCGGCCATCGAATCGGGGGACTTCGTCGAAACGTCGGTGACCGGAAGTCTGAGGATTCTGCGACGACGCTGATCGATCACGCCGCGGCCCGGCGAAAGGTGAACCGATCGCGGTCGATGTAGAGCATCAACCCTGCGGCACTGCACATGATCGTCGCTGCGGCAAGCCCCATCAACGTGGTTGCTCCGGTTGCGATGAAGGCGCCACCGACCAGCGGTCCGAACACCCGCCCGAGCGCCATGACGGCCTGGGCATCACCGGCTCGCTCTTCGGGGAACCGGGAGCGCGAGGCCAGCAACGCGAACGCTGCCGGCATCCCCATGAAGAACACGAAGCCCCAGCCGACGAGCGCGAAGACGAAGATCGGCGCCACATGGACGGCGGGGAGCAGGAACGCGAGGACGGCCGTTGCCAGATACCAGGCTCCCGGGGGGCCACGACGCCCCCGCCAACGCGCAGCGGGAACGGCAACCAGCGCGTTGGCGCTGAAGGCCAGTGAGACGGCCAACGGTGACAGGCCGTCGTATTCGGTTCCGATCGCTGCGGCGTACACGAAGACCGACGAACCGCCCAGCGTGAGCAACCCCAACGCGACGAGCATGGCGATGCTGGCACGGGTGGCGGCGTGGCGGGTGCGGTGTGGTCGGAGTCGGTCCTTGACGTCGACCTGTCCTGCGAACACGATCGGCGACAGCGCGATCACAGCGAGCACGACGAACATGACGCGCACCCCGAGCGAATCGATGAGCACCGTCAGCGCAGGCGGGAGCACGATCCCGACGAGCGGGCCCACGACCGCAACGTCGCTCGTCTTCTCCGCGTCGCCGAACGCATCCTGCCAGGCGAACCAGGCCGCCAGACCGAGTGAGATTCCTCCTCCGAAGCGAGCGAGGCCGAGGAGCGCAAGACTGGGGGCTGCCGCTGCGCAGAGGTTTGCAGCGAACCCGAGGAGGGCGAGGGTCACGAACACCTTTCGGACAGGTCGCAGGTGCCGCCCGGCCGTCCACGAGCCGATGACGAACCCGGCCAACTGTGCGGTCGAGACCAAGCCGGCGGCGCCGAGTGACACGCCGAACTCGGTGGCGATCGGCCGCAGCAGGAACGGTGTCGCTGTGAAGATCGCCGTGCTGGAGGCGATCGCCGCCAGCACGGCCGGGCGAACCGAGAGCGCAGTGGCCTGCTGGAGCCGGATCGGAACCTGCAGGGGTCAGCCCGCTTCGGTTTCGGCGGCAGCGACGTAGCCGTACTTCTCGCGGAGTTCGTCGCGCGCCTCGGAGATCATCGAGCGCACACGATCGCGGACCTCCGAGAGGTCGTCCTTCGTCAGGCCTTCGGTCGACACCGGCTCGAGGACGCGGACTTCGGCGATGGCGCGGCCCTGACGCCAGTCGTGTTTGCGGAGCGCGTCACGGGTGCCGTGCACCGCCATCGGCAGGATCGGATACTGACCGTCGATGGCCAGCTTGAACGCTCCCGCCTGAAACGGGTTGAGATCCCCGGTCTTGGATCGGCTGCCCTCGGGGAAGATCATCACCGACACGTTGCACGCCAATCGTTCGCGACACTCGGCGAGCGCAGCAACCGCCGACTTCGCGTCACCGCGGACGAGCGGAATGTCGCGTGCACAGCGCATCATCCAGCCGAGGAACGGAATCTTCATGATCTCGATCTTCGACAACCACTTCATCTCGGTCGGCAGATGGGAGATCAGGATCATGTCGACGAAGCTCTCGTGGTTGGCCACCACGACATACGGCCGCCGCATGTCATCGGGCAGCTCGCCGGAGGTGTGGAAGGTCCACAGCGGGTTCAGCTTGCTCAGCGGGATGACGACTTTGCGGAACACGTAGCCGGCGGCGTAGGCGCCCCTGTCGAACGGCATCGTGACCAGCCGAACGACGGCCACGACGGGTGTGAAGATCAGCACCGACAGACCGAGGACGAACCACCCCCAGATCGACAGGATCGTGCGCACCACGTTCGAGTTCATCGCCGCGACTGTATCCACCGGCGCGGCGAGCCGCCGCTCGACGGCATCGATCGTCGTAGTGTCGTCGACGTCATGACCACTCGACACAACTCGCTGGGTCAGCCGATCGGCGTCGCCGTCGACATCGACATCGACCTCCCCCTCGCGTCGCCGCCGACCACGCCCATGTTCGGACAGTTCGGTGCCGTGACCCCCCTCGACCTGGAGCGCCACGCAACGGGGCTCTTCGACGCGTTCACCGCTGACGATGAAGCCGACTGGACCTATCTGCCCTACGGGCCATTTCCGGATGCCGAGGCGTTTCGGCACTGGCTCGACGCCTGTGCACGGAGCGACGACACGGTGTTCTTCGCCGTCGAGGACGAAGCCGGGCCGTGTGGGATGGCCAGCTACCTGCGCGTCCAGCCGTGGTCGGCGTCGGTCGAGGTCGGCCACATCCACTTCGCACGACGTTTGCAGCGGACCGCGGCAGCGACCGAGGCGATGTGGGCGATGATGCACCGTGTGTTCGCGGCGGGGTACCGGCGCTACGAGTGGAAATGCGACGCGCTGAACGCACCATCGTGGTCGGCGGCCGAGCGACTCGGATTCCGGTTCGAAGGGATTTTCCGTCAGGCAACGATCTACAAGGGCCGCAACCGCGACACGGCGTGGTATTCGATGATCGATCGCGACTGGCCGGCCATCGAGGCGGAGTTCGGCCGCTGGTTGGATCCGGGCAACTTCCACGGCGACGGCTCCCAGCGGAGTCGACTCGCCGTCCCCCGCTGACCGAACCGCGGAGGCGACGTTGGTCGGACGGTCAACCGACGAAGAGGTTGCTCGCCTGCGTCGTCCGGGTGATCGCGTCGACCGCCAGGATCACCGCAGCGGCCGTGTAACTCGTGTGTTCGTCGAACGGAAACAGCACTTCGCCCGGGTAGACGATTCCGGTCCAGTACGAACCGTCGTCGCGGCGGTGGGTGCGGGTCCATCGGAGCAGGTCGGTCGCCGTCGACAGGTCGCCGATCGCTGCGTAGGAGAGGGCGCACTCCGCGGTTTCGGACGCCGTGACCCAGGGTTCGTCGCTCACGCAACGGATGCCGTGGCCCTCCATGACGAACGTGTCCCACCCCTCGGCCATTCGCGCCTTGGCTTCGTCGCCGGTCATCGCGCCGGTGAGCACCGGGTAGTACCAGTCCATCGCCCAGCGCTTCTTCGGTTCGAACGCCTCCGGCCGGTGACGGATCGCCACGATCATCTCGTCGGCTGCACGAGCCCAGTGCGGCTTGGGATCGTTGAGTGCTTCGGCGAGGTGCGAGCCGCAGCGAAGCGCATGCTGGATGCTCGCCGTGCCGGTCATGAGCGAGTAGGTCCACGGGCGGTCGTCGGGCTCGATGGCCCACAGGGCCAGACCGTCGTCGCGGCGCAGCGACAACACGAATTCGAGTGCTCGCTCGACCGTCGGCCACATGTTGTCGGCGAAGCCGCGATCCCAGGTGCTGCGCCAGTGATGCCACACGCCGGTTGCGATGTAGGCGCTCACGTTGGTGTCGAGCTTGGAGTCCTCGATCGAACCGTCGTTGGCGTAGTACGCGTGCCAGCTGCCGTCGGACCGCTGGATGTCGGCGAGCCACTCGTATGCGCGTTCTGCCTCCTTGTGGAGTCCTGCGACATCGAGGGCCATGGCGGTCTCGACGTGGTTCCACGGGTCGCAATGGCCACCGGCGAACCACGGGATCATGCCGTTGTCGAGCTGGAGCGACGCGAGATGCTGCGCGGTCAGTTCCAGCTCGTCGACCGTGATCACGCCGTCCAGACTCGGCAGCGCGCTCATGCTGCGACCTCAGGGGTGTCGACGGAGGGTTTGTGGCCGTAGAACACGATGCTCTTGCCGAGTGCAGGTGAGAGGACTCGGTCGGCGATGCGGGTGGAGGCCGGCTGCTCGACGATGTCCCACTCGAGGAACCTGCGGTACGTGGCGACCATCGGATGATCGTCGTTGCGTGGTCCGACAGCGCACTTCAACCACCAGTACGGGGAGTGGAGCGCGTGGGCTCGATGGGTGCCACGCAGCTCGAGACCGGCGGTCCGGAGCTTGGCCGCGAGTTCGGTCTTCGAATAGATCCGGACGTGCCCCCCGACGCTTTTCGGCGCGTGGTACTCGTCGCTGAGCATCCAGTTGATCTTCTCGGGCCCCCACGCGGGCACGGTCGCTGCGAACATGCCGCCCGGCTTGAGGACTCGGATCATCTCCGCGATCGCGGTCACGTCGTCCTGGATGTGCTCGAGCACCTCGGAGGTGATCACCTTGTCGAAGGACGCATCGGCAAACGGCAGTCGGGTCGCATCACCGCGGAGGACGCCCTTGAATCGGGCGATGTCGATCTCCCCGGCGGCGACCATCCCACCAAGGGTGGCTCGCGTCTCGACGACTTCGTCCTCGGCGTAGTCGAGCGCCACCACGTCGGCGCCTCTGCGGGCGCACTCGAAGACGTGTCGGCCGAAGCCGGCGCCCACGTCGAGAACCCGATCGCCCGGACGAAGGTCGAGACGGTCGAAGCGAATGGTCAGCATGGTCGAAGCGAGCGATCGGGGGTCAGAGGCGGCCGTTGGTGCGCAGCTTGGCCACGTTCGCCGGCATGGACAGGACTTCTCGGTACTGGTCGACGGTCATCTCGGCGCAGCGGCGCCAGGTCCACCGCTCGATCACGCGTTGACGGCCGGCGGCACCGATCCGCGCCCGGAGTTCGGGGTCGTCGAGGCCCCGGGCGATCTGCACGGCGAGCGCGGCGCTGTCGCCAGCCGGGCACTGCAGCACGGTCTCACCGTCGGTGCCGGTGACCTCGGGGAGCGCGCCGCCGTCGGTGGCGACGAGCGGCGTGCCCGAGCACATCGCTTCGATGGCCGGGAGGCTGAATCCTTCGTAGAGGCTGGGCACAACGGCGAGTTCGGCTTCGGAGTACAGCTCGACGATCCGCTCGTCGGGGACGCCCGACACGAACTCGATGTGTTCCTTCAGCCCGAGTTCGTCGATGAGCCGCATCGACTTACCCGGCTTCGGCTTGCCGATGATGGTCAACGTGACGTCGCGTTCGGTTCGGAGTTTGGCCATCGCTTCGAGCAGGTACGACAGGCCCTTGAGCGCGACGTCGGCCGAGGCCGTGGTGATCAGGCGACCCGGTCGGCGCACGACACCCGGTACGGGCTTGAACAGGTCGGGGTCGACACCGACGGGCACCAGGCGCATCCGGTCGCGGCTGACGCCCATGTCCTTGTGGATGTCGTCGATCGAGTTCTGGCTGACCACGACGATGCGTGGCATCTTCGAGGCGACGTTGCCCTGCATCTTGACGAACGAGTACCAACGGCCGACCGACCAGCGCTTGTAGCGCGACCTCGCGTGGCTCATCTCGAGCTCGCGGTCCTTGGTGATGGGGTGGTGGAGGGTGACGATGGTCGGGATCTTCTTCTCGATCTTCAGGATCCCGTAGCCGAGACACTGGTTGTCGTGGACGAGATCGAAGTCGCGGGTGCGCTGCGCGAGCGCGTGGGCCGCTCGCGCGGAGAAGGCCAGCGGCTCGGGGAACGTCCCGGTGAGGAACTGGGCCATCTCCATGAGGTCGTAGCGATCGCTGATCTCCCAATAGCCGGGGAGCCGACCCGGGAAGTGGTCGTTGAAGGTGTCGAGGCTGGGGAGTTGATGAAGTTCGACCCGCTCGTCGAGGACGGGATACGGCTGGCCGCCGAACACCTCGACGGTGTGCCCGAGATCGGCGAGCGCCTTGGTCAGGTGCCGCGTGTAGACGCCCTGCCCACCGACGTGGGGCTTACCGCGATAGGTCAGATACGCGATCTTCAACGGCGCGTCGGGATCCAACACGCTTCCCGACCCGTTCGCGACCATCCGAGCGAGGCTATCGGGCTGCGATTCCTGCCCGGCGAACGGTCGGTTCGGAACCGCCACTGGGGTGGCGGTGCTCGAGGTGGCGTGGCCGGCAGGACACGTTCGAACGCGTGTCGGTGGGCATGATCGACTCGTTCAGCAGGTGATCGACGTGCTGCCGCTCGTGGACGCGGTGTTGCCACGAGTGTCCGTGGCGGTGACGGTCCACGACCATGATCCCGATGCACTCGACGGGTTGTTCAGGGCGTAGTTGACGGAGACGCGTCCGAACCAGCCGTTGCCGCCCGACGACAGTGCAGCGCGTCCCGATTGGCCTCCAGGCCCCGAGACCGACAGCGTCGCCGAGCCGACACCCGACTCGTCGATGATCGAGACGGTTGCGGAGACATCGACGGTCGCCGAGCAGAAGCCGTTGACCGTTGCGCCGCGGAACGTGGGCGGGTTCTCCGGACCCTGGGCCGACAGACCGACACTGAACGTCGAACCGGCGCCGAAGACCTGCACGGTGGCGTTCGCCGTTGCGCCCTCGGACATCTGGCTCCGGTCGATCGATGCCGTGACCGCTGTCGAGGCTCCACCCGCCAGGGTTCCTCCTGTTGTTGACACGCTGAATGGAGCAGGGCTGCCGTTCACGCTGAAGTCGAGCGGAAGTCCGCCGGTGTTGGTCAGGGTGATCGATCCGGATGGAGCGTTCGTCCCGAGGTCGATGCGGCTTCCGCTGACGCTGAGCTGGCCGGGTCGTGGTGGCGCCGTGGTGGTGGTGGTGGTGGTGGTGGCGGTCGGTGGTCGTGGTCGTGGCAGCCGGCGCTCTCGTGGTCGGCGGTGCGTTCGGTGCGCGAGTCGTCACCGGTGTGGATCGAGACGTCGACACCGGAGGACGATCCGAGGGTGCTGCTGTGGTGCTCGGCACCACCTTCATCGGGTCGATGGCCGACACCGTCGTCGACGGTTCGGGCACGGTGATGGTGGCCGCATCGACCCCCACTGCGATCGTCGAGGTCGAGGCGGCCGTGGCAGGCGTCGTCGACGGCTCGGTCGTCGTCGTGCTGGTCTCGGTCACGGTCACGGTCAGTTCGCCGCCTGCATCCCGGATCAGATCGTCGTCGCCATCGGTCGAGTTGAGCCAGAAGAAGCCCATGCTCGTCGCCACCAGGATGAGCGATGCGGCTGCCGTCGGGGCCACCCACGCGGCGACGCGGCGTGCCGCTCGGACCACCTGGGGAAATCCGTCCCGGGCAGTGAACTGGTACGGCGTCGACGGTGCCGTCGCCTGGAGCGAGGCGTCACCGAGGATCTGGTCACGCAACGCCGGCGGTGCGGCGTAGACGGGGGCGGCACCGAACAGTGCGAGCGGAGCGACCCGGCGGCGGCGCGTCTCGCAGACCTCGCAGTTGTCGACATGACGCGAGCACGCGTTTGCGGATGAGGACCGTGAACTCGCCGTCCCATCTGCCCAGGAGCTTGTCGAGCTCGCCACAGTCGTTCCGGCCGGCCTTGGCGATCACGTACGCCGCCAGACTGCGCTCCACGCGCTCGCGCATGCGATGCACGAGCGTGTAGCTCTGATTCGTGCTCACGCCCAGTGCATCGGCGAGATCTTGGCCGCCCAGCCCTTGGCGCACCGACAGCTCGAGGACCAGTTGGTCGCGTTCGTCGAGGCCGCGCGCTGCACCGCGGACCAGTTCGGCCAAGTCCTCCCCGGCGGCGTCGTCCACGACGGCATCGCCAACCTCGGCACTCCGGTCATCCACGAGATCGAACCCGTCGTCGGAGCCGGAGAAGTCGGTGGCGATCGTCCGGCGACGCTTCTTCGACCGGCGGTAGACCTCGTTGCGCAGGATCGCGAACAGCCATGGCTTCAGGCGGTCGGGGTCGCGCAGTTGGCCCATGCGTTCGGCCGCGATGAGGATCACGTCGTGCAAGACGTCGGCCGCTTCGGTGCGGTCGTTCAGCATCGCCGCGGCGGTGTCGTGCAGCGAATCGGCGTAACGGTCGTACATCCCGGCGAGCGCGCTCGGGTCCCCGGCCAGGTGGCCGGCGACCAATCCAGCGTCGCTCGTGTTCGTCGTCATGGGCCATACGGCCTCCTCCTCACCTGTCCAGAGTGGTGAGGGGAGGCGATCTCGCGGTTTTGTCCGTCCTTTTCAGGCAGATCTGCCGTGGACGGTCACCAGCTGATCGTCATCGTACGCCGAAGCGGGTGGTCCGATGTCGCCAGTTCGGGCCGAAGGTTCGGTGCGTCGGGCGGTCCCGACTGGGGTTCGACGCATGTCGCATGCGGCGGCTTGTCGTAGATCACCCAATGGTCGCAATCGGGTGACGCCACGGTGATCACGGGCGCGAGTCGTCGCCCATAGTGCAATTCCACCGGTGCCCGGTTGACGAAGCAGTCGTCCCACGGCGGTTCGGTTGGCACGACGAGCTCGCCGGTCGGCAACCCGAGGTCGTCGCGTCGATACATGGCGAGCGGGTGGACATCGAGCCGGTCGGGTTTCGCGAACCACGGGTGCCAGCCCACGGCGGCGGGGAACACGGCGCCGACGTCGGGTTCGACCGCGAGGTGCAGCTCGATGTGCGTCGACGACACACCGATCTTCTGGCGGGCGATGCCGCCGAACTCCCATCCGAGCACACCGTTCAGCCGACAGGTCAGCTCGACCCGGCCGGGCTCGGCATCGACGACGTCCCAGCGCCGCCCGAACGTCGTCCCGTGAATGGCGTGGTGGTGCCGGTCGTCATCGCCGATCTGGCCCGACGGTGCAGGTCGTGGGGGGATGATCGGACCGCCGCCCGCTCCTGTGCCGTCGGCGTGGTTCAGGTCGAGCCGGACCTCCTGGTCGAGGAACCGGAAGCGACCGTTGCGGATGCGCCCCACCCACGGCGCCATCGGGAACGAGCCCCATCCGGTCGAGGCCGGATCCCTCCCGTCGTCGGCCGCCAACAGGTCGACCACGTCCGTGTCGTCGGCGACCGTGATCTGACGGATGCGACCGCCCGCGGCGAGGTCGATCTCGACCGACACCCGGAGGTCTCCGTCTCCTGCCGGTGCGTCGAGGAGGATCGTGTGGTCGGACATCGTCAGCACCCTACGAAACGGGTGGGACGTCGGCACGGTCCGGCCGGATGCTCGTCGCCCGCTCACCGCCGTGGGAGCATGCACCGATGCGAGCGGTCGTTCAACGGGTCACATCGGCCGAGGTCAGCAGCCGATCCGATCCGACGGCACGCTACGAAACGGTGGGTCGGATCGGGCCCGGCATGTGCGTGCTGGTCGGGGTGACCCACACCGACACCCCGGCCGACGCCGAGAAGCTGGCGGGCAAGCTCGCGGGCCTCCGGATCTTCGACGACGGTGAGGGCGTGATGAACCTCGGCGCACTCGATGTGGGCGCTGAGTTCCTCGTCGTCAGCCAGTTCACGCTCTACGGAGACACCAGCCGTGGTCGCCGTCCGAGCTGGACCGACGCGGCGCGACCCGAGCAGGCCGAGCCGTTGGTCGATCATGTGGTCTCCACACTGCGTGCGACCGGCGCTGGAGTGTCCACGGGGCGCTTCCGAACCGAGATGTCGGTCGAGTTGGTGAACGACGGGCCGGTCACGTTGGTGATCGACGTCTGATCAGTCGGGGTCGGTGACGGAGTGGCGTCGGAGTCGGCGGCCACCGAACCACAGCGACGCCGCGGCCGCCACGAGGAGCGCCACGATGAACGGTGCGTCGCCGAGCGACGTGTACCAGGTCGACCCGGTGCGCAGGTCGATGTCGTGCACGATCACTCGTTGTTCGCGCTGCGAGCCGCGCTCGACGACGGTGCCGTCGGGGGCGACGAATGCGGTGAACCCGGTCGGCGCCACCTGGACGACCCATCGGCCTGTCTCGATGGCGCGGAGCCGACTGGACGCGACCTGTTGGGTCTGCACGATGGTCCCGGTGTAGCTCGCACCGTTCGTCGGGTTGATGATGGCCTCGGCCCCCAACTCGACGCCCTCCCGGGCGCGGCCGCCGAAGAACACCTCCCACGAGATGACGGTTGCCAGTTTCTCCCCGGTCGGCAGCTCGATCACGGCCGGGGTCTCCCCGGGCACCGCGTCGCCCACCCGGTCGACCGCCGACGTGATCCGTTCGAGCACGTTGCGCAGCGGGACGTACTCACCGAACGGAACTCGCCGGACCTTGTCGTACCGGCTCACGATCTCGCCCTCGGGACTGACGATCACCTGGGCGTTCGTGAAACGTCGGCGCCCATCGACTTCGACGTCCTCGGTCAGCCCGACGGAGATCGGCACGCCGAGCCGGGCCGCCTCAGCAGAGATTCGCTGGGCGATCTCGGATGACTCGAACGTGACGACGTCGATCGTGTTCTCGGGCCACAGCACGAGGTCGAGATCCGGGTCGGGGTCGATCGTCGCAGTCGCCTCGAGGTGTCGCTCGGTCACGAGGATCGACGGCACCTCGAGCGCGGAGGTCCCCTGTTCGCCGCCGCCCTGCACGGCGGCAACACGCAGCGTCTGGCCGGTGGTCCGACCATCGGGACAGACGAACGACAGCAGGACCACCATTGCGACCACGGCAAGCGTCGACCACCTCAGGCCGACGCGAGTCGTTCGATGCCTCGCCGTCGCTCGTCGCGATGCCCGACAGGCCGCTGCCCGCCAGCACGCCGAGCTGGAACACCACCCACGTCACGAGGATGACGCCGCCGATCGCAGCGATCTGACCGAGCGGACCGCCGACCTGGGCGATCCCCATCGATGCCAGTGGCACGCCACCGAAGGGAAACGAGAATCGGAGCGCCTCGGCGAGGGTGTGCATCACGGGCCGGCCGATGAGGCGCCACGGACCCGTCGGGGCGATCGCCGCAGCGACCGAGTGGTAGCCGGCAAAGATTGCACCGGCCGCGACGTATCCGGGCCCGGTCAGCTGGATCATCCATCCCATGCCGAGGAACATCCACCCGGCGCCGAAGAGCCAGCCCAGCAGGAACCGTTGCCGCCGGCTCGGATCGGCACCCAACGAGAGTTCGAAGCACGCGACACCGACGATCGCCAGCGGCCAGAATCCCCAGGGCGGGAGTGACAACGCAACGAGGACACCTGCGCCCAGCGCCAGTGCCGGCCTGGAGATTCGATGGATGACCGACGTGCTGGATGCCGGATCGACGCCGGCGTCGTCGAGCTGATCAGTGGCGTCGCTGGTCGAGGTGTCGGGGCCGGCGCTGCTCACGGGTGACTGTTCTACCCGCGGATCGCAACGATGTTCAGGCGCCGAGTTCGAGGTGCACGACGATCCGCTGCGCCACCGAGCCAGGGGGATGGCACGCGAAGAGCGTGGCCGTGGGTGTCTCGGTCGGGTCGACGATCCACATCGCATCCGGATTCACGATCTGCGTTCCGGTGACGCGATACGGGAATCTCGCCTGCGTCGGTGGTGAACATCACGGCGTCGCCGGCGACGAGCTGGTCGATGTTGCGGAACGGGCCACCGTGGCTCGTTCGATGGGCGGCCACGACCACGTTGCCGATCTGGCCGGGCATCGCGGTGCCGGGCCAGTGGCCGGGCCCGTTGTCGAGCGTGGTCAGCCTGATGCCCTCGAGCAGGGGAGCGTCGACGCCGAGCTTCGGGATTGCGATGCCGCCGAGTTGGGTCTGCTCTTCGTAGCCGCGGGGGTCGGGTGGCGGCGGAGCCGGTTGCGACGGCTGGGCGGGAAGCGTGGTCGGAGGCAGCGTCGTCGTGGTCGACGTCGTGGTGGTCGAGCTCGTGGTGGTCGAGCTCGTGGAGCCCGGCAGGATCGGGGTGTCCTCGACGGTCACGCCGGTGGAGGTGAAGATGTCGTCAGGAACAGCCGTGGTCGTCGCTCGGTCGGTCGGCAGCGGTGTCTCGGTGCCGTTCGTGCTGATCCGCTCGTCGCCGGTACCGAACACGAACGGAACGGCACCGACCGCGACGACGGCAAGCACGGCCGGGACACCGACCGTGATCATGGAGCGCCGCGAGATCGAGGCCTCGTCAGGCGAACCGGACGCAGCATCTGGTGGCGCGTCGACCGGCGGTTCCATCGCGTTCATGATGCCAGATCCGACATGGGGGCGACCGCGCGTTCAGCGATTGTTCTCCCACTGCGAATGCAGGCCGGGATCCCGATTCCGTCGTAGCTGCTTCCGGCGACGAAGATGCCCGGAGCCAACCCGGCGCGGACGGTGTCGACCCAGCGCCGGTGGTGGGGCCGGTACTGGGCGAAGGCCCCCGGCCACCGGGTGAGCCGTACCTCGGTCGGACCGAAGGTCACCCCGAGGTGACGCCGCAGGTCGTCGAGCGCGCGCGTCACGATGTCGTCGTCGTCGAGATGGAGCACCGGTGCGCCGTCGCGTCCGAGTGAGACCCGCAGGATCTGGCCACCGGCGGGAGGGTTCCAATGCGCCCACTTCTGGCTGCCGAACGAGGCGGCCGTGACATCGCGCTGCACCGGTTTCGGCACCAGGTAGCCGCTCCGACCGCGCAGCCGATCGGGGAACTCGTCGTCGGGTACGTGGAGTGTCACCATCACGACGTCGGAACGATCGGCCTCCTTGGTGGACGTGGGGAATCCGTCGACCAACTGGGCCGCGCGATCGGCCGGCACCGCGCAGATCACCGCATCGAACTCCTCGCCGTCGACCCGCCAGCCCACCGACGCCGGCTCGACGGTGACCTCGTGACCGAGCCGGAGGTCGCCGCCGAGGCCCTGGAAGGCGTCGACCGTGGCGCAGACCAACCGGCCCATGCCGCGCGCGCGGAGCAGCGAAGATCGGCGCTGCTCCGGCGGACCCGGTGCCGAGGCTGCGCCGAGCGACGCGGCGCGCTGCGAGCAGCAGGCTCCGATCACCGGTGAGTGCCGCGAGCTGGGGGATCTCGGCCAGGCTGAAGTCGTCGGTGTCTGCTGCGTAGATACTGCCGACCAGGGCATCGACGAGACGTTCGTGCACCTCATTGCCGAACCGCGCGCGGACGTAGCGGCCGATGTTGTCGTGGTCGGTCGACGAACGCGGGAGCAACGGCTCGAGTGCGGCTCGTGCTTTGCCCCGCCAGGAGATCAACCCGCTGCGTGCCAGCGACAGCGGGTTGCCGGGGACGCCGAGCACGAGTCCGTCGGGGATGTCGTGGAAACCGTCGTACCAGACGGCCGCACCGACCCGCTCGGGATGGACGAGGTCGTCACCGAGGCCGACCGACCGGGCGAGGTCGGTCGCGTCAGGGACTCGGGCGAGGAACGCATCGGCACCCGCGTCGACGCAGTCGAGCCCGGCGAATGACGTACCGTCGATCCGGCCACCGACTCGATCGGCTCGGTCGAACAGCACGACGTGATCGACGTCGGATCGGAGATCGGACTGGACGAGCCGATGCGCAGCGGCGGCGCCGGTGATCCCGGCCCCGATCACGGCGACGCGACGGTTGCTCATGGTCGGATTCAGCGACCGACGGTCATGTCTCGACCGCTTCGATGACTCGGGCGGCGAGTGCCGACATCACCTCGGCGTCGTCGTTGACGCACGCTGTTCTGTCGAACAGGAGGCCGACGTCGTCGGCTCGATGTCGGGCCTCGATGTCGAGGTCGTACAGCACTTCGAGGTGATCGGCCACGAAGCCGCAGGCGCTCACGATGACGCCGCCGACGTCGGGGTGTGCGCCGAGTTCGTCGATCACGTCGAGGATGTCCGGGCCGATCCAGGGCTCGGGTGTACGGCCGGCCGACTGCCAGCCGATCATCCAGTCGTCGCCCTCGCTGAGTCGGAGCTCGCGGGCCACCGCCTCGGCGGTGGAGCGCAGCTCGTCGGGATACGGGTCGCCGGCCTCGATGATGCGGATCGGCAGTGAGTGGGCGGTGAAGACGACGCGGACGCTCCGGCCGTCTCCCAGTTCGGCCAGCGTGTTGGTCATCGCCTCGTGGCGCGAGCGCAGGTCGTCGGCGAGGAACTCGACGAACGCGGGCTCGGTCGCCCAGCTGTCGATGCCGACGACGGGCGTGCTGTGGCCGGCCTGTTCGACGCCGTCGCGGGCCCGCTGCTGGTACTGGCCGATCGAGTACGACGAGTAGTGCGGAGCGAGCACCAGTCCGACGACCGCTCCGAAACCTGCCTCGGACAGCTCGGCGGCACCCGCTTCGACCTTCGGATCGGCGTGCTTCAGACCGAGGGTGACGTGGAAACGCCCGGGTTCGCGCTCGTCGAGCGCGGCCTGCAGCGCATCGCGTTGCACCTCCGTGAGCACCGCGAGCGGTGAGATGCCGCCGATCGCGTCGTAGCGGGCGACCAGGTCGGCCAGTGCCTCGGGTGTGGGCGGACGGCCCCGTCGGATGTCGGTGTAGTAGGGCTCGATCTCGTCGGGGCTGCGCGGGGTGCCGTACGCCATGAGCACCACGCCGATCCGTTCCGCGTTGTCTGCAGTCATCGGCGACAGCTTTGCGTGACGGACGGAGAATCACACATCGGAGGTCGCGTCCGGCGTGGAGGCGGCTGTTGCCGAATGAACGTGGTCGACGACGGCCTGCAGGACGTCGGGGTCACTGTGCTGATTGACGCCGTGGCCCAGGTTGAAGATGTGCCCGGGATGGCGACGACCGTTGTCGTCGGTGTTGTCGGCGAGCACCCGGTCGGCTCCAGCGACGGCGATGTCGGCACCGGCGAGGACGAGTGCCGGGTCGAGGTTGCCCTGGACCACGAGGTCGGCGCCCAGACGGTGCCGGGCGTCGCTGATCGACGTCCGCCAGTCGAGTCCGAGGACCCGCGGGCCGACTCCGGGCATCGCCCCGTACATGGCATCGAGGAGATGGTCGCATCCGATACCGAAGTGCACGCACGGTGCGTTGGGATGCCGCGTCCGGAGTTCGGCGAAGACGCGGGTCGAGTGCGGGAGCACGAAGCGGCGGTAGTCATCCAGGCTGAGTGAGCCCGCCCACGAGTCGAACAGTTGAAACGCCGCCGCCCCCGCACTGAGTTGGGCATCGATGAACGTGATCGCCGATGTGGCCAGCCGGTCCATCACGTCCTGGAACAGCGAAGGGTCACGGTGCATCATCGACTTCGTGAACCGGTAGTCCTTGCTCGGGCGACCTTCGATCAGGTAGCTGCCCACCGTGAACGGTGCACCGGCAAAGGCCAGGAGCGGAACCGAGTCGGGGAGCTCCCGGGCGAGCAGCTCGACGGTGTCGACGACGTAGGCGACGTCGTCGACCTCCAGGGGTCGGAGGCGGGCGAGGTCGGCTCGGCTGCGCAGCGGTGTCTCGGCGACCGGGCCCGTGCCGGGCGCGACGTCGATGCCGAACCCGACGGCGTGCGGTGGCACCACGATGTCGCTGTACAACACGGCCGCATCGACGCCGTATCGGCGGACGGGCTGCAGCGTGATCTCGGCGGCGACATCCGGCTGCTTGATCGCGTGGAGGATCGAACCTTCACCACGAACCCCTTTGTATTCCGGCAACGATCGGCCGGCCTGGCGCATGAACCACACGGGAGTGTGTGTCGTGGGCCGTCCGTGGGCGGCGTCGAGAAAGGGCGCGGCATGGTCGGTCATCGTCGTTCGACGCTATCGGCACCCCGCTGGCACGGGCCCGAGGGTGATCGTGGGCGCAGGGCGGTGCACGACACGAGCGCCGATAGCATTTCCGCGCCCCGTTATGACCCAGCAACATCCCGACCTCGCCGACGAGCAGGCGTACATCGATCACGCCTACGAATGCCTCGCCGCGAGCCGCGAGGCGGCGCTGCGTATCCGCAACCTGAACGAAGCCGACCTCGGTGGCACGTTCCAGGCCAGATACGAGCGCAACGCGTTCGACGAGGCGATCGTCAAGCGGCTCGAAGACCTGCACCTCGGCGATGCGTCGCTGGTGTTCGGGCGGATCGATCGGCTCACCGAGGCTCCCGACCAGACCGAGGCGTTCCACATCGGGCGACTGGCGGTGGCCGACGAGGACCGCGAGCCGGTGGTCGTCGACTGGCGTGCGCCTGTGGCCGAGCCGTTCTATCGCGCCACCGGGCGTGAGCCGATGGGCCTGGCCCGCCGGCGCCATTTCGTCGTCGAAGGCCACTCGCTCCTCGGGATCGAGGACGAACTGTTCGGCGACGGTCACCTCGGACTCGGACACGATGAGGGCCTCGACACCGATGCCGGCGTCGTCGTTGCCAACGACACCGGGTTGCGTGGGTATTCGACACTGCTCGCCTCGATCGAACGCGGGCGCACTGGCACGCTCGGCGACATCGTGGCGACGATCCAGGGCGAACAGGATGAGATCATCCGATCGCCTCAACACGGCGTGCTCGTGGTGCAGGGCGGACCCGGCACGGGCAAGACCGTCGTCGCGCTGCATCGGGCGGCGTACCTCCTCTACACCCACCGGTTCCCCCTCGAGGACCAGGGTGTGCTCGTCATCGGGCCCAACCGGGTGTTCCTGCGCTACATCGAACGGGTGCTCCCGTCGCTCGGCGAGGCCGGCGTCGACCAGGTCGTACTCGGCGACCTCGTGCGTGGCGTCACCTTCCTGCGGCCGGGCGATGACGGCGACGATTCACCGACTGCAGCGCGTCTCAAGGGCGAGGACAAGATGTCCGACCTGATCGACAACGCCGTGTCCGATCGTGAACGTCCGCTTCGCGAGGACCTGGTGCTCCCATTCGGTGCCGGGTACGTTCGGCTTCGCGCCGAGGAGACGGCGCGGATCGTCAAGCGGGCCAAACGCCGATTCAAGCGGCACAACGCCGGCCGTCGCTACGTCGAGACCGAGGTCTGGTCGGCGATGGCTGCCAGCGTGCGCGACGTCGAGGTCGGGCCCCGTCAGATCAAGGACGCGTTCCGTGGAAGCGAGGACGGTCACCGAATCCTCGATGCGATGTGGCCGGTGCTCACCCCGGCCCAACTGCTGCACGACCTCTTCGGCTCGAAGGCGCTGCTCAAGCTCGCCGCTCGTGGCGTCATGGAGGAGTCGGAGGCGTTGGCACTGTTCCGCGGCCGCTCCGAGACCGTCGACGACGTGCGCTGGACGACCTCGGATGTGGCGCTGCTCGACGACGCCTTCGACGTGCTCGGCCCGAAGCCGGGCAAGGGCGGCAAGCTCGACGGATCCGACGAGATCCGGACGTTCGGCCACATCGTGATCGACGAGGTGCAGGACCTGACACCGATGCAGCTGAAGATGGCGACGCGCCGCTCGCTGAACGGATCGATGACGATCGTCGGTGACATCGCGCAGGCGACCGGCCCGCTCGCTCCCGACTCATGGGACGACGTGCTCGCCCACCTTCCCGATCGCAAGCCGCCTCGCGTGATCGGTCTGTCGGTCGGCTACCGGATCCCCGGCCAGATCATGGAACTCGCCAACCGGGTTGCCGAGGTCGCCACGCCCGGCCTCCGGGCGCCTGTGTCGGTTCGTGTCGGCGAGGCCGGTCCCTCGATCGTGCGGGCGCCGGCGGTCGGTGAGCTCGGTCGGACGGTCACCGCCGAGGTGGTGAACATGCAGGCGGCGATCCCTGGAGCGTCGCTGGGTGTGGTTGCTCCCGACGCGATGCTGCCCGATCTGTCCGAGGCTCTGACCGCTGCAGGCATCAATCACGGCACGGCGACCCGGACCGGGCTCGACGCGGGCGTGACGCTCGTACCGGTGAGCGTCGTCAAGGGTCTCGAGCTCGACGGGGTGATCGTGGTCGAGCCGCGGCGGATCGTCAGCGACGTCGAGCACGGGATGCGGGCGCTGTACGTCGCGCTCACGCGTTCGACGCAGCGGCTCACCGTGGTCCACGCCGACGAGCTGCCCGCACCGATGCGCTGACCGAGTCGGGTCGATCGTTGGGCTGGGCGCCGCAGGTGCTCACCGGCAGTGGCCGAGTCCGCAGCGCATGGCGGAGGTCGGTTCATCGGGTGGCGGGAACACGACCTGAAAGGTCGGTCGGTACACCCACGACGGCTCGCCGTCCCAGCGATTGTGGGAGAGCGACGCGATCAGAACGTCGTTCGGGCCGCCCAGGTTCTGCCCGTCGATCCACGACGAGAAGTACGTGTTGCAGACCGTGTGTTCGCACTTGGGTCTGGCTGTTCGGCGCTCGATCTCGACGTACGGACCTGCGGGATGAACGGCGGATTCGATCACGATCTCCCAGCCGAACCAATCGTCGATCTTGGTGATCGCGAGCCACCGTCCGTTCTTGAGCAGGAACTGGGTCGGCATGGTCCATTCGCCATCGGGGGCGATCATCGAGACGGCCCCGCTCGGGGCGCTGGTCCACCCGTTGCCGGTCCAATAGGTCGGCGAGTCGAAGATCCGTCCCACCGGAACGCGGGCGACGGTGACCTTCTGGGTGCACGACCGGTCGTGCGCTGCTCCGCCGAACACGGGGTCGTAGCCGAACTGGCGATGACAGTGGGCGAACAGGTAGGTCCACTCGTCGTCCGACTCGATCGACCAGCCGTAGAGCGAGTTGGTCGTATCGGAGGGCCGCCCGTACCACTCGATGTTCCAGTTGGTCGGGTTGACGCGGGCGACGAACACGCCGCCCGGCTCGACGCGTTCGAGATAGCGCTCACCCCGCTCGTGCATCTCGGCGGCGAAGACGTACACCTGGCCGTCGCTCCCGATCTCGGCGTCGAGCGGCCAGAACCACCGGAACTCAGGCGCGGTGTCGTCGGGGAAGAGCCATGCCTTGGGGTACTGGCTGCTGCCGCCCACGAGGACGTTGAAGCAGCGGCCCACCTGGAGCATCCCGATGTTGTGCACGTAGCGCGCCCCGGTCGCGGTGCGAATTCGTGCATCCTGGAACGTCCACAGCACGTTGCCGTTGTCGAGCCTCAACGTCCGGGGGTAGTCGGCGCCGATGATCCCACCCGGTTCGCCGTTGAACATCGTGCCGAGCGACCGCACGGTGAGATCAGGGAGACAGAAGCTGTCCGCGATGTAGGTCTCGGTGGCCTTCGTGTACGACTCGCGGCCGACGGTGAGCGGTTCGTCCGCGTCGTCGGCAGCCGAGACGCCGAAGCCGGACGCCGCGAGGAACACGGCCAGAAGCGGGGCCAACCCCCATCGCGTCCACTCCCTGACGACCACGTGTCCGAGTATTGCCACTCCTTCGCGTCGAGGCAGGTCGCGCGCAGGGTTTCTGCTGACGTCGCGGGAACTCAGGAATCGCCGGTGAACTTGTCGATCAGGTCGGTCAGCACCCCGAATGCCTTGTCGGCGTCGGCGGGACGATTGGCGTCGACGGCGGTGCGGGCCATGTCGACGGTCGCCTGGATGCTGTTGACCAGTTCGGGATGACTCGCTTCGACCTCGGCCTTGATCGCCGCCCAACTGCCTTCGATGCGGGCGATGGTCGCATCCTCGTCGCCATCACCGGCGACCTCGGCGCTGAGGCGGCTCATGTCGATGCCGATCTCGGGCAGCAGGTCGGATGCCGACCCCTCGATCGGAACGGTCGAGGCCGGTGCCTCAGGATCGATGATCACCCCCGTGTCGAGCGGGCTCGTGTCGTCCTCGGCGATTTCACGCCCCTCGCCACCGGTCAGTTCCGCTTCGCTCAACTGGTCGGCTGGATCGTTGCCGCTCGAGTCGTCGATCGTCGTGGTGCCACACCCGGCGAGGACCACCACCGTGCCGATCGCCGCCGCACTGAGTCGGATCCACCTGAACATCTCGTCATCATGCCCGCTGCAACACGGTCGGCACGGTCACGGCGAGACGAGAATCCTGTCACTTGCGAACGATCCGACGCCGACGTGACGCCCCTCGATCTCGACCGTGAGCGTCCCGTCGGGTGACAGCGCGGTCACGACGCCGACGTTGCCGGGCTGGATGGAGGACGCTTCGAGGAACTCCAGCAGGCCAGGCTCGAACTCGAGCTCCTCGGTGATGCGGCGAACGGTGAAGCCGTCACCGACCGCGATCGTCGACAGCGGATTGGAGTCGGGAGCCACGTAGCCGGTGCCGGGAATCGGGTTGCCATGGGGGCAGGTGGTCGGGTCGCCGAGCAGGTCGACCATCGCCTTCTCGACCGAGTCGCTGATCACGTGCTCCCACTTGCCGGCCTCGTGATGAGCCTCGGCCCACGACAGCTTCAGGATGTCGGTGAGGAATCGTTCGGCCAAGCGGTGCCGGCGCACGACGGTCTCGGCCAGGCGGCGGCCCGACGCGGTCAGCTGGATGCCCGTGTCGGACGTGATCAATCCCTCCGACTCGAGCCGCTTCATCATCTCGCTGACTGCGGGGCGGCTGACTTGCAGACGTTCGGCGATGCGCGCCTGGATCACGTCGAGGTCGTCCTCGCGCAGCTCGAAGATGCACTCGCAGTATTCCTCGAAGGCGGGGTGGTGCTCTCCGGCGGCGGGCATGCGGACATCCTACCCATTGGAGATTTCCACGATCTCGACGTACCCCGATCCGGAGGTTTCCGCACGACGGGCCCACGATCCGGACCGGTCAACGGAGGAGCTTGCGCAGCCAGGATTCGCTGTACCGCAGGCGGCGGGACAGCTGTTCGTTGGTTGCAGTTGCCACGCGGGTGACACCGGCCATCCGGTTCATCTCCGCCTGCACTTTGGAGTGGCCCCACCCCGTGACGTCGACGAGACGTTTGGCGACGTGCGCGTTGCGGGTCCGTAGATCGTCTTTCACCTCGGCCACGCTGAGCGCACCGGTCGGAACGAGCCCGGCGGCGGTCGGGATGTCCGGGAGCTCGATCTCGAGTGTGGGGTCGGACGCGAAGAACGGGACCGGCGGGTCCGGTTCGTCGTCGAACGCAGCGAGTCGTCCGACGTCATAGGTCGGCTCGAAGCGCACGCTCGTCATCGACTCCTGCTCGCCGGCGATCACGCCGCCGTCGGCGCCGACGGTGTGGATCGAGATGTCGGTGGCATGGGCACGGACGACGGAGAACTCCGAGAACAATGCGAGCTGCTCGGCCTCGTCGGCGATGCGCTGATCGTCGAGCCCGCCGTCGGGTTGGAACTCGTCGCCGTCCTGTGGGTCGGGAGGCCGTAGGACGTGTCGGCGTGCCTCGGCGATCGCGAACGCGTGTGCCCGGAGTCGAGGGTCGTCGGGGATGTAGACGTAGGCCTTCTGGCTCGCGCGCTCTGCCTGCCAACGCACGAACCTTCCGATCGCCTGGCGGAAGAACAGTTCGGTCGACGTCGTGGTGGCGAAGACACCGACCCGCAGACGGGGGATGTCGACGCCCTCCGACACCATCCGCACCGACACCATCCACGGTCGGTCGTTTCGCGAGAATTCCTCGATCGTCTTCGACGCCCCGGGGTCGTCGCTCACCACCACGTCTGCGGGGACCCCGAAGCGGTCGCGGAGCAGGCGGGCAATGCCCTGCGCATGTTCCTGGTCGATGGCGATCACGAGGCCGCCCGCGTCCGGCTGGCCGCCCTGCTCCGGCGGAGCCGTGCGAATCGTGCGGAGTTGATCGACCGCCTTCGCGAGCACGGACGGCATCCATTCACCTTCGAGACTGAGCGCGGTGCGGAGGCGCATCGAGGCCTGATCTCGCGTCAGCTCGTCCTGGAACGACGCCGACAGCACGTCTCCGGCGGCCGTGGTCCACTCCATCTCACCGTCGACGCGTGGGAAGTACACGGGCCGGACGACGCCACCGTCGCGGAGTGCGTCTGCGTACCCGTACGTGTAGTCGGCGTGCGCGAGTTCGCCTTCGCCGGTCGCGTCGTACCGGACGAAGGGAATCGGCACCGCGTCACTGCGGAACGGCGTTCCCGAGAGGGAGAGCCGTCGGTGCGCGTGGACGAAGGCCTTGCGAATCCCGTCACCCCAGGCCTTCTCGTGGCCCGCGTGGTGGACCTCGTCGAGGATCACGAACCCGTCCGCCGACAGTCCCGCCAACTTGGATGCTGCGGCTCCCGTGGCCACCTGCTGGTATGTCGTGACGAGTCCGTGTACGTCGCGAGCCAGCCCGTCCCCAGGCGACCAGTTCGGATCGAGCTGGAGTCCGAGCCGATGCGCGGCGAGCGACCACTGGGTCTTGAGGTGGCTCGTGGGTGCCACGACGATCAGTGGTCGGGGCTCATCGGCGAGCGTGGCCCGCGCACACGTGAGCGCGAACGTCGTCTTCCCGGCCCCAGGCGTGGCGACGGCGAGGAAGTCGTGTTGGATCGAGCCGTCGGTCGGGTTGGGTGCCGCACCGGCGCTGAACAGGTCGAACGCGGCGCGTTGCCATGGGCGGAGGATGATCGTCGACACGGGCGGATCGGGGAGGGGGAGGAGATGTGCCGGGAGGCTGGGAGGAGTGATGCGAGAGCGGAGTCACGTCCCGAAACGCACGGGGTGGACAGGGGAGTGCTGAGACTACTGTCGAGGGTGATGAAGCAGCAGTGACGTCCATCGCCCGCCCACCGATCCGTCTCGATCGTCCCCGAGGTCCGCATGCCCGCTGCACTCATCGCCCGCCAACTCACCGTCACCCGTGGAGCTCGAACCATCATCGCCGATGTCGATCTGCACCTTGCTCCACGCCACCGTGTGGGGGTCATCGGCCCGAACGGGATCGGAAAGTCGACCCTGCTGCGAGCGCTCGCAGGCCGGATCGACGACGATGCCGTCGTCGAGGGTTCCGTCGAGTCGGCGCCTCCGACGGCCACCGTCGGGTATCTCCCGCAGGAGTCGGAGCGCTCGCCTCGCGAGACGGTCGACGAGTTCCTCGCCCGCCGTACCGGGGTCGCTCGTGCCCAGTCGGCGCTCGAAGCCGCAACCGAAGCGCTCTCGGTCGGTGCAGCCGATGGCGGCGACCGATACAGCGCGGCGCTCGATCAGTGGCTCGCGCTCGGCGCCGCCGACCTCGAGGCTCGCGCCGGTCGGGTCTTCGCCGACCTCTCGATCGACGAGCGTCTGCGGGCTCAGCGCACCGCGACGCTGTCGGGCGGTGAAGCTGCCCGCGTCTCGCTCGCGTCGCTGCTCCTCGCGCGCTTCGACGTGATGCTGCTCGACGAACCGACGAACGACCTGGATCTCGATGGTCTGGAACGTCTCGAACGCTGGTTGGTCGAACTCGACGTTCCGGTGGCGCTCGTCAGTCACGATCGGGCATTCCTCGAGCGGACGTGCACCGACGTCGTCGAGATCGATCACCACTCGCATCGCGCAACATGGTTCGCCGGTGGGTGGACCGCGTTCCTGGCGGAGCGCGAACTCGCGCGTCACCGCGCGCAGGAACGGTTCGACCAGTACGACACCCAGCGCCAGTCGCTTCTCGACCGGCGTCAGCGCGAGCGCGAGTGGGCCGCGAAGGGGGCCGGTCGGGTCCGGCGCTCTGGCGAACGTGACAAGCACATCCGACACCATCAGCTGAATCAGACCGAGCAACTCGCGGGACGATCCGCGCAGACCGACCGAGCACTCGAGCGCCTCGGCGAGGTGGCCGAGCCCCGGACCCCATGGGAGTTGCAGTACGACATCCCGACCGTGGTGCGCAGTGGTGACATCGTCGCGACGGCCAACGCAGCGGTGGTCGAACGCGAAGCGTTTCGGCTCGGGCCGGTCGACCTCGACATCGCATGGGGCGAACGAATCGCGATCGTTGGACCGAATGGCAGTGGCAAGACCACGCTGCTCGAACTGCTCCTCGGCCGGATCGACCCGACACGCGGCCGAGCAGGTCTCGGTGCCAACGTGGTCGTGGGTGAGATCGACCAGGCTCGCGACTCGGTGTCCGGCGCAGGTGCTCTGCTCGAACGGGTCTGCGTCGCCACGGCGATGAGCCCCGAGGGGGCGCGGACGCTCCTCGCGAAGTTCGGGCTGACCGCGAGCCACGTCGACCGGTCGGTCGTGACGCTCTCGCCGGGGGAGCGCACCCGTGTCGCGCTCGCAGTGCTCATGGCGAACGGCGCCAATCTGCTCGTTCTCGACGAGCCGACGAACCACCTCGACCTCGATGCCATCGAGCAGTTGGAGGTTGCACTCGAACGGTTCGAGGGCACCGTGCTCCTGGTCAGCCACGACCGGGAGCTGCTCCGGTCGGTCCGGGTCGACCGCACACTCGGCGTCGATTCGGGCGTCGTGACCGAGCATGTGGTGCACGGGTAGTGGTCGCCGAGCGCGGTCGTCGGCTACGCACGGTCGTCGGCGGGATCGATTACGTCAGGTCGACGACAAGATCACTTCAAGAGTCCGGAAGCCCACTATCCGTGGGGTCGGGATCGGCGTAGTTTCGCTCGGGTAGATCCGACATACAGGTGCGGGCTACTCGACAGGTGAGGCGGACGATGCAGAACGGCGATGCGCGCAAGCAACGGTGGCACGGGCATCCCGTCATCGCGCGCCTGATCCGAGTCGCGATCTTCATCGTTCCGTTCATGACCGCAATGGGCGTGGCGTTCGTGCTCTCGACCCGCCTGCCGGTGTCATCGTCCTTTTCGATCAGCGTGCTGCGCTGGTTGAGCATCGTTGCGATGTCGACCGTCTCCATGGTGGGCGTGGACCGCGTGGCGCGTCGCTTCCTGCCGCTGTCGGTGCTCCTCCGTCTCACGCTCGTGTTCCCCGATCAGGCACCGTCGCGGTTCGCTGTGGCGATGCGGACCGGCACGACGGCGCAGTTGCGCCGCCGGCTCGAGGCCGCCCGCGAGGTGCCGGCAGACGAGACGCCGCAGCAGGCTGCCGAACGCCTGCTCGAACTCGTCGCGCTGCTGAGCCATCACGATCGGCTCACTCGTGGACACTCCGAACGGGTGCGGGCGTACTCGCATCTCATCGGTGAGGAGATGGGGCTCACCGAGTCCGAACTGGACAAGCTCCGCTGGGCCGGCCTGCTCCACGACGTCGGCAAGACGGCGATCTCCCCCGCGATCCTGAACAAGCCCGGCAAGCTCACCGCCGAGGAATACGAGACGATCAAGTCGCACCCGGACGAGGGCCGGGCCCTGGTCGCTCCGCTTGCCGGTTGGCTCGGCGAATCCGTCCAGGCTGTGTGGGAGCACCACGAGCGCTTCGACGGCAACGGCTACCCCCGGGGTCTGTCGGGTACGGACATCTCGTTCGCCGCCCGCGTGGTCTCGGTGGCCGACTCCTACGACGTGATGACGTCGGCGCGCTCGTACAAGAAGCCGATGTCCGCTGAGGCGGCACGGGCCGAGCTCGCGGCCTGCTCGGGGTCGCAGTTCGATCCGATCGTGGTGCGGAGCTTCCTGAACGTGTCGCTCGGCCGGCTCCGACTGATGACCGGGCCGTTGGCGTGGTTGGCCCAACTCGCGCTCCTCGAGCCGAGCGGCGTCGTGCACGCCGGCTCGTCGTCGCTCCCGTCGGGTGGCACCGGCGCGTCGGCCGGGACGGGTGGCTCGACCGGTGCCGCAACCGTCGGTGGTGCGGCGTCGGCGGGTTCGGCCGGTGTCGCGTCGACCGTGGTGGCCACCGCTGCGAGTGTCGTCGTGAGCACGGTCGGCATCGTCGCCGCAGGGCCGCCGATGATGAACACGCCGGAGACCGTCGCGGTGGAGCAGACGTCGACCTTCGGCACCAACCGCGATGATCTCGCCGCTCCTGCCGAGACGATCGTCGTCCTCGACAGCGACAGTGGGTCCGTACAGTTCGAGTCGACCACCTCGGTCCCCGCCGCGCAGACCGACTCGTTCGTGTCCGATGCCGGCGACGAGCCCGCGCCGGTCGACGCACCCGAGGTCGCTGACGACCCCGCGCCGGTCGCCGATGAGGGCGCCGCTCCAGCCGCCACGCAGGCTCCCGCCACGACGCAGGCTCCTGCGACGACGCAGGCTCCTGCGACGACGCAGGCTCCCGCCACCACGCAGGCTCCTGCGACGACGCAGGCACCCGCCACCACGCAAGCACCCGCCACCACGCAAGCACCCGCCACCACGCAGGCTCCTGCGACGACGCAGGCGCCCGCCACCACGCAAGCACCCACCACCACGACGACAGCCCCGACCACCACGACCACGACGACGGCCCCGACCACCACGACCACGACGACGGCCCCGACCACCACGACCACGACGACAGCCCCAACCACGACCACCACGACGACCACCACGACGGTGCCGGTCGGGCCGGGCGGCTCGGTGCTCTACCTCGGTGGTGACGTCACGGACTCGACCAGCGCACCGGTGTTCCACACCATTACGACATCGACTCCGCCGAACATCGCACTGCCGAACTTCGACGCCGACCGAGATGCCTTCCCCGGCGTGGTCGTCGCCAGGGACGCCGCCGGAGTCAGCGGATCCGATCCGACGAAGCTGCTCAGGTTCGCAGGTGGTCCCCTGTCGACGCTCGACATCAACGGCGACGTGCACGTCCAGCTCTTCGGGGCAGCGAAGGACTTCGGTCGCAAGGACATCGACGTACAGGTGGGCCTGTACAAGTGCGGCGTGCTGAGCGGCTGCAGTCTCATCGATGTCGACGAGCGGCGGTACCAGAACGCCGAATCGTGGAAGGAAAAGCGGTTCCACTTCCACGCCGTCAGCGAGACGATCACGATCGGCCAGTGGATCGAGGTGCGGGTCGCCGTGCTCGACTCGTCGGAGGACGACGGCTGGTTCGCCTTCGGTACCGCCGACTACGACTCGCGGATCATCCTCGGCGCCAGCGACTGACCTGTTCGAGCGGACCGCGGATCTTCTTGCTCCGACCGGCAACCGCGTCGGCCTGCTGTCCGTGTAGGGCAGTATGAAGGCAAGGACTGCCGCGTGAACGACGACGACTTCGACGACTTCTTCCGCGCGGCCTATCCACGTCTCGTCGCGATGGGGCTCGCGATGTCGACCGAGCGTCATGTCGTGCAGGAACTCGCGCAGGAAACTCTGCTGCGCGCATATCGGCGACGGGACGAGTTGTCGACCTACGACTCGCCGATCGCATGGTGTCGTCGGGTGATGGGCAACCTGCTGATCGACCAGCATCGCTCGCGCACGGCCGAGCGATCGGCGGTCGAGCGGATGCAGGTACGCACGGAGACCGAGCCGGTCCCGGGGACGGGAGTCACCGATCCGGCACATCTGGCTGCGTCGCGTCGGTGGAGCGACCTGGTCGCATCGCTGTCGCCGCAGCAGCGGCTCGCCGCGACGCTGTACTACGCCGAGGACCAGTCGGTGGCGACGATCGCCGAGACGATGGAGATCGCCACCGGCACGGTCAAGTCTGCGTTGTCGAAAGCACGCACCAACCTGCGTCGGATTCTCGACGCGCCGTCACCGGCGGGCGACGACGAGGAGGCACGGTCATGAACCAGGAACATGCTGCCGACGACGAACTGCGAGGGCTCGGCATGGCTGCGCTGCACGAGCACGAGGTGTCGATCTCCGCCGCCGAGACGGAGTCGGCGCTCCTCGCTGTTCGCTCCCGGATCGCTGCCGGTGAACGCGGGGCCACGGCGCCCGTGTTCACCACCGAGCCGGCTCGGGGCGAGCGCCCGTCGTGGGCCTTGCTCGCAGCTGCCGCCGCCGTGGTGGCGCTCATCGCCGGAGGTCTCGTCGTCGCCTTCGGCGGGTCGGACGACGACACGATCGTCCCTGCGACCGAGGCGCCGCAACCCGAGATCACCGCTGCTCCGACCACGCCCGACCCGACGGTTGCCGAGCCGTCGTGGACGCGTCACCGTCGACGACCGTTGCGGTCCCGCCGGCGACCGTCGCCCCGCAGCTCGTTGCCGTCGACGCTGCGAATCCGCCGCCGTTGATCGAGCCGGTCGTGTTCGGCGAGCGTGCCGCTCGAACCCGACCCGAACGGCAACGGCGTCAGCGTGGCGATCGGCCCCGACAACATCGTCGTCAAACAGCCGAATGTCGACTTCGTGTCGTTGATCGGACCGCCGGACGTGACCGTGCAGCAGGTGCCGGTCCCCGCCGAGATCAACTCGATCGTCTCCGGTCCGGGTCCGGTGATCTACGGGCTCGGGGGACCGGTGTTCGACGCGGACAACCAGGTCGCGTCCCTCGCGGCTTCCGGTTCGTGGCCGTCCCATTCCTCGGGGATCGAGTCGGCGACGTCGTCGCCGAGAGCCGAGGTCGGGCTCAACGACTACCTCGAGATTCCGCAGTTCTTCTTCGGTCACGGTCCGAGCGGCGTGATCGACCGCGGCCGCCAGGTCGGTCGAACCGTGATCGAGTACGTCGACGAGACGGGCGCCCCGCTCGACCCGACCGACGAGTTCCCGATCCCCGCGTTCGCCGACGTCGACGGCGACGGCTTCCGAGACGACGCCGCCGGGCTGGTCGAGGTGCTCGATTCGGATCTGTCGTGGCAGCTCGACATCCGGCGGGATCCCGCGTACGCGGGAACCTATGTCGGGGCGTCTCCGCTCGCCCCGACGACCGAAGAACGGGTCATCTACTTCGAACGGATCGGGGCCGACCTGACGCCCGACCAGGACTTCGGGACCAACGCGCTCCCCGTGATCGCCATCCTGAACCCCGACGGCACCGGATCGTGGGTGCGCCTGCCCGAGGACTGGGACGTGGTGGCCAGTGACGTGTGGGGCACGGTGCTGATGCGTCGGACCGCCACCGACCTCGAGTTCGCACTGCTCGACGACGTCCTCGACGCGTCCGGGCTACGTCGGCGCCGTCGCCGCCGCCCGCCGAGGTGACCCGGCGCCAGGTGACGGTGCGGATGCACTCGCGATTCCGCGCAACTGCGTGTCCGAGTTCGACTGCACGCAACTTGGCGAGCACCGAGGACGGCCGGATCGTGGCCTTCGACCCCACCGACGAGACCCTGCGCGTGTACGACTCGACCGGTCAGGAGCTGCAAGCCGAGGTGCCGATCGATCGGCGAGTCACCCCGCTCGATCGGGCCTGGTTCGTCGACGTCGGCCCCGACGACGTCGCGTACCTGAGCATCCCGACCCCGGGGTTGCAGGATCCGAGCAACGACCTGCTCGCCATTCCGCTCGATGGGCCAGCGCGGGCCGGTTCGGTCGTGTCGAGTTGGACCGGTCTGGACGGCACCGGCGACAGCACGCTCGTGCCGCGGCGGGCCGGCCTCACGGTGGTGCCGTGCTGCGGTCAACGTCTGCCGCGTCCGGCCCCCGATGCGCCGATCTACCGCTGGGTCGATCGCAACGGCGCCGTGATCGAGTCGACCGCGCCGTCGTTCGACCTCACCCTCGGCGACGCCGGCAGCAGCCTCACCCGGATCGACGGCGCGGCGACGTTCACCCGCTTCACGCTGCCGACGGTGTTCCAGTACCCACGCGACTTTCCGACCACGATCGCAACCGACGACGGTGGAGCGCTGTCGACCGACTTCGTCCAGACCCGATCGGGTGGCGTGACCGTGCTGGTCGACTTCAACACCGACTGGCCCGAGTTCGGCATCGACAACGGCGACGTGTACTACCAGCCGATCGGAGACGCGCTGTCGGGATCCCGCTGCTGGAACCCGTCCGGCACCGTCGTCGTCGCCGACGGCGATGCGTTCGTCCGGCGTTCACTCGACGAGATCGCGAACGCCCGGTTGGCCCGGCGCTGCGGCGACCGACGTCGAGACCGGAGCGGTCACTGCGGCGGGCCTGAACGAGTACATCGCCGAGCAGCAACCGTTCTGGGCCGACGATCCCGAGCTGTTCGCCTACCAGATCACGTCGTGGATCGACCCCAACGAGCGTGTCACCGTCGACTACGACGAGTCGGCGGCGCCCGTCATCGACATCATCACGACCGGCTTCCTCGACGACTCGGTCGCCGGATCCCGGCTACGGATCACGACCGAACGCGGCGCCGACGGCCTGCTCCGATTCGTGTCGGGCACCTACGCCGTCCAGTGCCAGCCCGGCCGCGGCCACCAGGACTTCTCGCTCGAACTCTGCGTCTGACCCGCATCCGGAACCTCGCCTTCGTTCTGGGTCGTGATCCATCCCGGAATCCGGGACGATCACGACCCAGAACGCAGGGGTCACTCGGAGGGTGCGACAGAACGGGTGTTCCCCTGATCGGCGTTGCTGGGTAGCCTCGACGCATCGCTCATCACCCCGTGCTCGATGCGTTCTCGCCGGCCGTTCGGGAGTGGTTCGCGTCGTCGTTTCCCCAGCCGACGCCGCCGCAGATCAACGGCTGGCCGCACATCGCCGGCGGCGAGCACACGCTGATCTGCGCGCCGACCGGCTCGGGCAAGACGCTCACCGTCGTTCCTCGCGTCGATCGATCGGCTCACGACGACCCCGCGGCCCGAGGAGCGATCGCACCGCACGCGAGTGCTCTACATCTCGCCGCTGCGGGCGCTGGCGTTCGACATCGAGAAGAACCTGCGCGCGCCGCTCAAGGGCATCGAACTCGCCGCCGAGCGGCTGGGTGAGGCGTTCGTCGCCCCCGAGGTCGGGATGCGCACCGGCGACACGCCGTCGAACGACCGCCAGAAGCTGATCCGCCGTCCGCCCGACCTGCTGATCACCACGCCCGAGTCGCTGTACCTGATGCTCACCTCGAAGGCCGCCGAGACGCTCGTCGGCGTCGAGACGGTGATCATCGACGAGATCCATGCGATGGCGACGACCAAGCGCGGCGCGCATCTCGCGCTCACCCTCGAACGCCTCGAAGAGGTCACCGAGACGCCGCCGCAGCGGATCGGCCTGTCGGCCACACAGCGACCGCTCGAGGAGATCGCCGAGTTCCTCGGTGGGTACTCCACGCCCGGAACCGACGGGCAGGCCGGCACGAAGCGGCCCGTGCAGATCATCGACGCCGGGATCCGCAAGGACATGGAGATCGAGGTCGTCATCCCGATCGAGGACATGTCGACGCTCGGTCGACCCGTGCACGATCCGGGACCTCGCGTGGCGGGGTCGGGCATGGGCGAGTCCCGCACGTCGATCTGGCCGAGCATCTACCCCGAGATCCTCAAGCGGATCCTCGCCAACCGCACCACGATCATCTTCTGCAACGCCCGCCGCGCCGCCGAACGTCTCGCCGCCAAGCTGAACGAGCTCGCCGTCGACGAGGGCGTGCCCGGCGTCGTCGACCCCGAGACCGGCGCGATGGTCGACGAGCTGGTCAAGGCGCACCACGGGTCGTTGGCGCGTGAGCAGCGGGTGGTGATCGAGGATCAACTCAAGCGTGGCGAGTTGCGTGCGATCGTCGCGACGTCGTCGTTGGAGCTCGGCATCGACATGGGTGCGGTCGATCTCGTCATCCAGGTCGAGTCGCCCGGCGCCGTCAGCCGTGGCATGCAGCGGATCGGTCGTGCCGGCCACCAGGTGGGGGAGCCGTCGCGAGGGTCGATCTTCCCGAAGCATCGCGGCGACCTGCTCGAAACAGCGGTCGTCGCCCGGCGGATGCTCGACGGCGAGATCGAGTCGAGCCGGTTCCTGCGCAACCCGCTCGACGTGCTCGCCCAGCAGATCGTGGCGCACACCGCGGCGGTCGAGGAGTGCTCGGTCGACGAGATGACCGCGATCGTGCGCCGCTGCGCGAACTTCGCCGAGATCTCCGACGACCTGCTGAACAACGTGCTCGACCTGCTGTCGGGTCGGTACCCGAGCGAGGAGTTCTCCGAGCTGCGCCCGCGCATCGTGTGGGACCGCGTCAACAACACGATCCGCGCCCGTGACGGGTCGAAGCGTCTCGCGGTCACCTCCGGCGGCACGATCCCCGATCGCGGGCTGTTCGGCGTGTTCCTGCCCGACGGCACCCGCGTCGGCGAACTCGACGAGGAGATGGTCTACGAGTCCCGGCCGGGCGAGACGTTCGTGCTCGGCGCGTCCACGTGGCGGATCGAGGACATCACCTTCGAGCGGGTCACCGTCACGCCGGCGCCCGGGCCAGCCCGGCAAGATGCCGTTCTGGCACGGCGACCGCCCGGGCCGCCCGCTGGAGTTGGGCCGCGCCCTCGGCGCCTTCGTCCGCGAGATCCGCGACCTCGCACGTCCGACGATGCGCCACGGGTGCCCGGCACCAGCGCTGGCAGTGACGATCCGGGAGGCTGATCAGGCCGCGTCGACGGCCGGTGAGCAAGGTCGCCACGCAGCGGTTGATGGAGCACTACTCGCTCGACGCGTTCGCAGCGACCAACCTCGTCCAGTACCTCGACGAGCAGGCCGAGGCGACGGGCGCGGTCCCCGACGATCGCACGGTGGTGGTCGAGCGGTTCCGCGACGAGATCGGCGACTGGCGGGTGTGCATCCTCACGCCGTTCGGCACGCCGGTCCACGCGCCGTGGGCGATGGCGATCGAACGCCAGCTGATGGACCGCTACGACATCCCGGTCGAGACGATGTGGGGCGACGACGGCATCGTCGTCCGCCTGCCCGAGTCGGCCGACGAGCTGCCGATCGAGGCGCTGCTCATCGACCCGGAGGACATCGACGAACTCGTCGTGTCGACGCTGCCGCAGACGGCGCTGTTCTCGGCTCGGTTCCGCGAGTGCGCCGGGCGGGCGCTGCTGCTGCCGCGTCGCCGACCCGACCGGCGCACCCCGCTCTGGCAGCAGCGTCAACGGGCAGCCGACCTGCTCGCCGTGGCCTCGAAGTTCCCCACGTTCCCGATCCTGCTCGAGGCATCCCGCGAGTGCCTGCAGGACGTGTTCGACGTGCCGGCGCTGCGCGAGGTGCTCGGGTTGCTCCGGTCGCGCACCATCCGCGTCGTCACCGTCGACACCGGCAAAGCGAGCCCGATGGCGTCGAGCCTGCTGTTCAACTGGATCGCCGCCTACATGTACGAGGGCGATGCCCCGCTGGCCGAACGTCGCGCTGCCGCGCTCGCCCTCGACCGTGACCTGCTCCGCGACCTGCTCGGCGCCGAGGAACTGCGCGACCTGCTCGACCCCGACGTGTTGGCCGACGTCGAGCTCGAACTGCAGTGCGTCGCCGAGCACCGCCGAGCCCGGTCGGCCGACGAACTCCACGACATCCTCCGCAAGGTCGGCGACCTCACCGCGGCCGAGATCGACCTGCGCTGCACCGACGATCCCGACCAGGTGCGGGCCAGTTCCGCCGCCGATGCGGACGACCCGGGCGCTGGTGGCGGCACGGGGCTGGGCCGGCGGTGGGTGCAGCAGTTGGTCGAGGAGAAGCGGGCGATCGAGATCGGCGTCGGTGGAGAGATGCGCTTCGCCGCGGCCGAGGACGCCGCCCGCTATCGCGACGCGTTCGGCTGTGCGATCCCGATGGGGCTCCCGATGGCGTTCACCGACCCGGTCGCTCGACCGCTCGAAGAACTCGTCGGCCGCTACGCCCGCACCCACGGCCCGTTCGTGACCGCCGACGTGTCCGCCCGGTTCGGTGCGCCCCCCGAGCGGATCGCCGGTGCGCTGGCCGCGCTCGAAGGCGAAGAACGTGTCGTGCTCGGCGAGTTCCGACCCGACGGCGTCTCGCGCGAGTTCGTCGACGTCGACGTCCTCCGACAGCTCCGACGCCGCTCGCTGGCATCGCTGCGTCGAGAGGTCGAACCGGTCGAACAGGAGGCCCTCGCACGGTTCCTCCCGGCGTGGCACGAGATCCCCGCCACAGCGTCGCGGTGCGGAGGCGCTCGTCGAATCGCTGACCGTGCTGTCCGGCGCCGCACTCGTCGCCTCGACGATCGAAGCCGACATCCTGCCGACCCGCGTGGCCGGCTACCGGCCCGCGATGCTCGACGAGCTGTGCACGGCCGGCGAGGTGATCTGGATCGGCGCCGGAGCGGTCGGGGCCCGTGACGGGCGGATCCGGCTCACGTTCGCCGACCAGTTGCCGCTCCTCGCGCCGGGCTGGGAGGAGCGGGATCGCCCCGACGGCGCGCTGCACGAGGCGATCCGAGTGCTGCTCGCCGAACGCGGCGCGAGCTTCTGGAACCAGCTGCGCAGCGCTGCGCCAGGGTCGAACGACGACGAGATCCTCGCGGCCCTGTGGGACCTGGTGTGGGCCGGTGAGGTCACGAACGACTCGTTGGCGCCGCTGCGTGCTGTCGTCGCCGGAGCCAAGGTGAAGTCCACCAAGGCCACGTCGCGTTCGTCGCGCCTCGGCGGTCGTCCGCGTCCGGGTCGCCTCAATCGGATCGGCCCGCCCGCCGGCCAGGGTCGTTGGAGCCTCGTCGCCCCACTGCTCGAGCCGGCACCGCACCCGACCGAAGCGTCACACGCCCAGGCGCTGCAGATGGTCGAGCGGTACGGCGTGGTCACCCGCGAGGCGGTGCTCGCCGAGGGCATCATCGGCGGATTCACCAATGTGTACGGCGTGCTCAAGGTGCTCGAGGAGCGAGGCCAGGTCCGGCGCGGGTACTTCGTCGACGGCCTCGGCGCCGCCCAGTTCGCCGTTCCGGGAGCGGTCGACCGCCTCCGTTCGGCACGCGAGACCCCCGATCCGCTGCTGCATCCCGAGGACGTGCCCGACCCGATCGTGCTCGCATCGACCGACCCTGCCAACCCGTACGGCGGCACGCTGCCATGGCCCGACACCGGCGGACGCCCCGCCCGGAACGCTTCGTCGCTCGTCGTGCTGCGCGCCGGCAAGCTGCTCGCCTGGTTCGACCGACGCGGCCATCATCTCGTCACGTTCCCCGACACGCTCGCCGACACGTCGTGGGCTGCGGCGCTGATGTCGCTCGTGCCGCAGGGGCGTGCCAAGTCGATCGAGGTCCGCAAGGTCAACGGCGACACCCTGACCGGGCCCGATGCTCTGGCGGGTGTCGTCGAAATCCTGCGAGCGGCCGGTTTCGCCGACGGCTACCGAGGGATGACGTATCGCGGGTGACTCCAGGCTGACGGAGTCACCTCCGGCGGCCGGACCCACGGAGATGGTCCGCCACCACATGGACGGTGTGCTCGTCGACGTGGATGATCGCCCCGCGATCGTCTGCAGTGATCTCGACCGCCGAGCCGGGGATCGGCAGCCGGTTCTGTGACATTGCGTCGGCGATCCGGTTGGGTCGGCCTGATGTCCGCAAGTCGCGGGGTCGCGTCGGGAGGGCAGCGAGCACGTCATGGATCGGCACGAAGATGTTGCCATCCTCGTCGGGCGTGTTGCCCGTCCGGAGCTGTTGCTCGACGATCGCAGCGACCGTCAACTCCCAGAGTCGGTGTTCGTCCGTTGTCCACTCGGGACCGCCCGCAGGAGGGTGTGGTGGCAGCGCGACGCTCCCTGCCAACGCGGGTTCGTTGACGTCGTCCGTCGCCTCGGCACCGTCGTGGGGCCTGTGTCCGACGATCGGATTCACGTCATCGACGGTCGATGCCATCATCGCTTCGTTGAACTCCGGCTCACCTTTCCGTGGTGGGCGAGGTCCGAGAGCGCTGGGTGAGAGCTCACTGTCGGTCCGCCCCCAACGTCGCAGCCCCCACCACACGAGCGGGGCAATGAGCAGCACGATGAACCCGAGTAGCAGCAAGAGTCCGTCGTTGCCCGCGCCGTCGCCGCCCGTGGCCGTCCCGCTCTCCACGGCGGACAGCGTTGCCGGTGGTGCGGTCGAGCCCGATGATGCTTCGTCCGCACTCGCCGTCGCTGCTTCACCGTCGAGGACGCTCGCAGGGGTCGCTTCCGTTGTGTCCGCCGCTTCGGTCGTGCTCACCGCGGTCGTGGTTGCCTCGGCGGGCGTGCCCGGCGCGGACACCGGAACCGTCTCGTCGTTCGCGGGAGAGGCGGCTTCGATCTCCGCGAGCGTCTGCTGCGTCGACGGTGCGTTCACGGCCAGCTCCAGTTCGTTTGCAGTCTGGAGCACGATCGCCTCGGGGGCAGGAGCGACCACCGACACGACCGCATCGAGCGATGGCCGGTCGGCGCGCGTTGCAGCGACGGAGAGGTCGGCGTCGGTCGGGAAGATGACGCCGAGCCACGTCGCGATCCCATCAGCGGTGGGCCACAAGATGGCGGGAGCCGGGTTGCGGAAGTTCTGGGCAGCACCGTTGTCGGGCTGCGCGAACGTGGTGGATGTGTTGCCCTCGGAATAGGAGAACCCGAAGAGCGAGGTCCTCCCGGCGACGAAGTCGGGGAACTCGGGCGACGCTGCGAACACGCCGAGTGGCGATGCGGAGGCAACGAACAGAAGTGTCGCTTCGGCATAGAACGCCGCGGCCAGCTGCGCGAGGTCGAGTCCGAGACGAACGACGATCATGTCGAAGCTCGGCGACGTCGAGAAGTACTCGTTGTCACCGGCGTCGATCACGGTCGTCTTTTCCGGCAGCTCGACGCACGCTCCACCACCCACCGAGTAGCAGCCTGCATCGGCGTTCCATTCGCCGCTCCAGGTCGCGCCGATTCGGACCCGCCCGATGGCCTCGACCGGAACGGCCGCCTCAGAATTGACCTCGCTTCCCCCGAACGCGTTGTACGGCTCGCCGGCGACGACGTCGCTGGCGTTCGCGGCGCTCATCGCCGCCAGCTGCTGCAGGGTGTACATCGACAGTTGGATCGGCGCGTTGTCACCGGCGGCGACCGGATGGGCTGACCCGGGGAGGATCGCGGCCAAGATCGTGAGCACGATCGTTGCTGCGAGCGGTTGGGTGATTCGGGGATACTGCATGCGGACTGGCTTACCGACAGGTCGTCAGCCATGTGTCAGCGAGTCCGGCCGTACTCAGAAATCGCCGAGTTGTGACTCGGCTCGTGCACGGATGGACCGTGCCGAGGTGAGGTCACCCAGCTCCTCGTATGCCGATGCGAGCGCGGCGTAGCTGCGGCCGTGCCACGGGTCGGCCGCCAGCCCGGCCTGGGCAACCTCCACCGCCTCGTCGGCGCGTCGCTTCGCGACCAGGAGTTCTGCCGCGCGACACGTTGCTCGGACGAACCGACTGCGCAGGTGGATCCGTTCCAGGTCGAGCCATTCGTGGTCGAGGTCGGGAGTGAGGTCGCCGCCGTACAACGCGACGGCTCGGAGCAGCATCGGGAGTGCCGCACTGACCCGACCGGTCCGCTCTTCGAGGTCCGCAGCGTCGAGGATCTCGACGAATTGCCACACGTCGACGTCGATGCTCGGATCGAGGTGGACGTTGGGTCCGTCGATGCGCACGAACCAGGTCGCCTCACCTGCGCCGCGGCTGGGTTCGAGTACTCGATGGAGGTAGTTGAGTGTCGTGCGGAGGTTGCGATGGGCCTTCGCTGCGTCGAGATCCGGCCACAATGTTCCGGCGATCTGGTCACGGACTCCGGAACGGTGCAGGACCAGCCAGACGAGAAGTGCCCGCGCCCGCTCGCGACGCCAATCGGGGTCGGCGGTGGGATATCCGTCGACATCGAGTCGAGTGCTTCCGAGCAGTTTCAGGGCGATGCGCTCTCGGGGCGGCATCGGTGTGCGTGACGAGACATCGGCCGCATGCGGCCCGAGTCGGGGATCGTCGAGCCGCCGGTGGAGTTCGTCACGCGCTGACTGTCCCCAGTGCTCGCACAGCCACCCGGCGAGTCGTCGACCCTCTGCCCGTCCGGACTCGACGCCGTACAGCGCGAGCTCGATGGCCCACGGAACAGGGAGCGTCGCCGCCATCATTCCGGGATCGCTCCATCCGAACGTGGCAACCCGCTCGAGGTTGCCGGATCGCGGCCTCGACGAGACCCCGCGCGATCTCTCTCGATCGGTCGATCGACGGACCGAGCTCGACGGTGTCCCAATAGTCCCGTGAGGCCGGCACGAGCACATACGGCAGCGAGATCAGGTTGCGCAGCGCCTGCTCGCTGACACCGTCGCCGAGCGGAACGAGCTCCAACAGTGCGGCGAGTTGTTCGGCGGCTGCCGCTTCGTCGCCACTGACGAGGAGGTGGAGGATGTCGAGGCCGGCCATCTGGAACGACACGATCGCCGCGGGGACCTCGCCTGCGTGCGTCGCCGCGATCCTGCGGGCGGCCTGAGCCTCGGCGAGGCGTCCGGCCCATGTCTCCATCATGGCGATCCAGCCCCCTGCGATGAAGCGGTCGCGAGCGCCGTGGCGGGCGTCGAGTCCGAGCGGGCGGGCGGCGAGCGCCGCTTCCGGTCGCCCGCTCCACCAGAGGCACTGCGAGTGCGTGACGAGCGCCCCCGGGATCGGGATGCTGATCGATTCGTCCATCCTCGGTGCACGCTCGAGGCCTTCGTCGGGTCGCCCGAGATTGAAGAGCGCGTGAGCGATCAGGTGATCTCGTGATCGTTGCCACACGAGTGGAAGATCGGCGTCGACGATCGTCTCCATCGCTGCCAACTGACGGTCGGGCCTGCCCTCGGCGAGCGCGGTCCATGCGTCCCCGAATGCGAGAAATGGTCGAGCGGGTGGGTAGTGCTCCGCGAGGGACACGGCGCGCTCGATGATCGGGCTGAGCCGTTGCGCGTCGCCGCTCATCCGGGCGACGTAGCCGAGTTGGAGCAGCGCGACCAGTTCGAGCTCGGCATCGCCCAGCTCGGCGAACCCGTCGGCGGCACGCTCCAAGTGGTTCCACGTCGCGTCCGAGGTCGGATCCCGTTCGCGTTCGACTACCCCGCGGACGAGCCGTCCGACCGGCCGATCCCGACGTCGTCCGGCAACCGTTCGATCCAGCGCGAGAGCAATCCGGCCGTGATACCGCCGTCGATCCCGAGGCGCACAGCGCCGGCCAAGGCGTCCTCGACGCGCGGCCATTGAGCGGTTGCCGTGTTGATGGCGATCGCGCGGTCGTACTCACCTCGACTGAAGTGGATGTTGGTGACCGCATCTGCGGCCGCTCGCCGGTCGTCATCGGTGAGGGCGTCGTCGAGCAGGTCGATCCAGAGATCGTGGAGTTGGGCATGGTCGTCGGTCCAACGCACGAGCGGAAGCCCATCGATCACCTCGTCCAACGGCATGCCGGTGACGGCTCGCGCGATCTCGTCGTCGCCACCCCCGACGTACGCGAACTTGGCGAGTGCTCGACGGCGGCTGTCGCCCAGCGCCTGGAGCGCTTCCTGTTCCAGGTAGCGATGCGGGCGCCGGCCCCCTCCTTGTGCAGCCAGCTCGACGAATGCGGGCCAGCCGTCGGCCGACTCGAGGACGGATGCGTCGACGCCGCGTTGGCGGGCGAACGCGACGATCTCGGCGTTGGTCATCATCAGGTCGTCCTGGCGGATCTCGGCCACCTCGCCACGCGCGTCGAGGCGTGCGATCCGGAGCGGTGGGAGTCGCCGCCCACTGAGGAGGAGGTGTCCGTTCGCAGGGAGGATCGCGAGGATCGTTTCGAGCGGAGTCCCCGACTCGAGAAGATGGACATCGTCGAGGACGAGACAGATCTGCCGAGGCGAACTGGCGACGATGAGCTCGTCGAGCGCGCTGGCCGGCTCGATCTCCGACACGGGAGGGCGTTCATCGAGCGCCTCGGCGCACCTCTCCACGATGGTTGCGAGGAGGCGGTCGTCGTCCCGATCGGCAATGCTGCACGGGTACCAGACGTCGAGGCCGTCGTCGTCGCTGCGGAGCGCTTGCGCGAGCAGTGTGGTCTTGCCGGCGCCAGCGCCACCGACAACCGTCGTGACGCGTGCATCGAAACGTGTGGCAAGTCGCTCGATGAGCTCCGATCGCAGGACCGTGGACGACCGAGGGGCTGCACCGCGTTGGGTCGACCTGGCCATGGCTCGACAGTACGCACCGCAACGTCAGCGAGTCGTCAGCGGTTGCCGCTCACCGGGGTGATCAGGTGCGTGCGAACGTCACGCGGTCGCGGCCTGCAGCCTTCGCGTCGTACAGCGCGGCGTCGGCCCGCTTGATCGTGTCGCCGATGTGTTCTGCAGCACCGATCGACACCCCGATCGACACGGTGATGCGCTCACGTATCGGGAGCTGGATCGCCGAGATCGCGGCGCGGGCGCGTTCCCCGGCCGAAACGGCCTCGCCCGGCGTCACGTCGTTGAGCAGCACGCAGAACTCTTCGCCGCCGTACCGGTACGGGACGTCGCTCCGGCGAAACTCCTGTCGCAGTGCATCACCCACGAGCCGCAGGACCTCGTCGCCCATCGCGTGGCCGTGGGCGTCGTTGAAGGCCTTGAAGTGGTCGACGTCGATCATCAGGCTGGCGGTTGCCCGCTCGCCACGCTCGCGCTGCGTGCTCACGTCGGCATCGAGTCGCCGTCGGTTCTTGAGTCCGGTCAGACCGTCGGTGAACGCGATGTCGGCGAGCTGGTCGCTCTTCCGGCCGCGCAGCATGGCGAACGATCCGACCGCGAGTGCGGCAGCCGCCAGGAGTCCGATGCCGATCATCGGCAGTGGGCTCCCGCTCGACTCCGACGTCTCGGCGACGACTGTGGTGACCGACGGCAGGGCGTCGTCGTCGGCGGTGGCCGTCGCCGTTCCCGTCGGTGTCGCCGGTGAGGGCGCGGTCGGTCCGGCCGCGGCGACGGTGGCGGTCGGGGCGGGGTCGGTTGCCGCGGCGTCACCTTCGAGCAGTGGTTCGAGATCTGCGAGGGCCGTGAGGTAGGCGTCGGGCGACGGGGTCGGCTCGCCCGTGATCAGGAGCGGTTCCAGCACCAGTCGCGCCGAGGCGGGGATCTCGAGACCACGCTGGTCGATGACTTCGAGCAGTCCGACCCCGTCGGCGTCGGCGTCGTTGATCTCGTCGGTCTGGTCGGGGGTCGAGGACGTGCCGGGGAGCAGCGCAGCGAGTGCCTCCCGCTCCCACGTGATGGTTTCGTGGGCGACGTCGAGCAGCAGATCGTCCTCGGCGTCGAGGATGTCGATCCAGAATGCGATGTTCTCGACGTCCCGATCGATCAGGGCGTTCAACGCGGTGGTGGGCAGCCAGACGTCGCCGCGGGCAGCGTCGTCGACGAGAGCGTCGTATGCCGCGTCGTCGCCGTCGCCCAGCGCCGCTGCCGCGTCTTCCATGAGATCGAGCGCGAGATCGGCCGCCGGGTCCAGTGCTGCTCCGGCTGCGCCTCCGGCGCCGAACGAGAGGGACGCCGCGATCCCAGCCACCGCCGCGATGCGCGCGATTGCCGCGCGTGTGCCCGATGTCGTCCGGCGTGTCACACCCAGGTCATCGGTGCGAGTGGCGCCCGCCTTGAGCGTCGGGTCAGTCGGGAGCAACGCTGCTGTCGGGAACCCAGTTGCCATGGAAACCGAACGGGACGCGCTGCGGCAACCCGATCGTTGCGACTTCGGGCCCGGAGATGTCTTCGGCGTCGAGGACGTGCAACTCGCTCTGGTCGGTGGTGGCGTCGTAGACGACCGTGAGGATCCAGCCGGCATCCTCGGTGACACCGTCGGCCTTCGGGACGAATACGGGCTCGGCGCCACCGCGGCCGCGGCCGAACTCATGCGTCTCGGTCGATCCGGTGTCGGTGTCGATCTTGATGATCGCGCCGTGGATGTTGACCTCGTCGGGGCGCTTCACCTCGGATGTGTATCCGTATCGATGCTGCTGGAGCCCGACCTTCGGGTTGTGTCGCGGGAACTCCTGTGGTCGGTCGTCGAGGCGGGTTTCGATGACCCGCTTGGCGACGGGATCGATGATCCAGCGGTCGAACGTCGGCAGGTGGTCGCCGAATGGACCGTGGCGGTCGTCGACCATGATCGCGTCGTAGCGGCACACATCGACGACGACCGTGCCGTCGGCGGCGTCGTACGCGTTGAGCGGGTGGAACACGTAGCACGGGTCGACGTCGCACCAGATCACGTCCTCGGCCGTGCCGTCGCGGGGGAGCAGCCCGACGCGGCCGGGGCGATCGGCGTCCCACTTGAACGGGAAGGCGTAGCCGGCGCCGAGTACGTCGAAGTTGACGGTGACCGACAGGTCGTAGATCACGGCGTACTTCTCCGTCAGCGACATGTCGTGCATCATCGGCATGTCGTCGACCGGGATGGCGAGGTTCTTCGTGACCCGCCCGTCACCGCCGACGACGGTGTAGTTCACGTGGTCGATCAGGTCGGGCCACTGGTAGTTCATCGAGTGGAGTTCACCGGTCGCCGGGTCGTACTTCGGGTGGGCGGTGAACGGACCGTCGAGGGTGCCGTTGAAGCGGTTCGGCCCCTTCGAGTCGAGCTCGTAGCCCAGCTCGATCGGGGGATTGCCGCCTTCGACCATCGCCCAGGTCGTGCCCGCGAACCCGCCGACGTTCGTGTTCGCGCCGAACATCCCGGCAGCCCGGTCGTCGGCGCGGAGCACCCATCGGTTGCGGTACCACTCGGCGTTGCCGCCGCGCGAGGCGGACGCCATGGACCATGCCGGCGCCCATGAACCAGTGATGCTTCGACGGGATCGGCGACGGTCTCGGGGTTGGGCCCGTTGCGGAGCCAGCGCCCTTCGAGCTCGGCGGGGATCTGTCCGGTCGTCGGCAGGTCGAACGCCGTGACCTCTTCGGTCACGCGGTGCGAAGTTGCCGGCGAGGTATCGGGTTGTCGTCGTTGGGCGACGAGGCGCAGTCGCAGGTGGTTGGTGGCGGGATCGAGCGTGTCGGTCATGCGCACCATCCAACACCATGAGTGAACACCCGTCAACTGAGACCGCCGACGGCGGGTCGCTGACTTCGTCGGTTACTGCGGGATTCAGCGCAGCCGGAACTCATGAGAACGCCCGAAGGTGGTGTCGACGGACTGCATACTGGGTATTGCGCTTGCATATCGAGTATGGCATACTCGGTATCCATGGCAGTACGAGAAGGACTCCTGGCCCTGCTCCAGGACGAGCCCCGCTACGGATATCAGCTGAAGACCGAGTTCGAGAGCGCCACCGGTGGCGTCTGGCCGCTCAACGTCGGCCAGGTCTACACGACCCTCGACCGGCTCGAACGGGACGGGTTCGTCTCGATGGAATTCGGTGACGACGAGCAGAAGCTCTACACGATCACCACGAAGGGCCTCGGCGAACTGGGTGCGTGGTGGGAGGCCGTTCCGGCCGACGAGCCACCGCCACGCGACGAACTGATGCTGAAAGTGCTGATGGCGATCGAGCACGGTTCCGACCATGCGCTGGAGGTGCTCACCCGTCAGCGGTCGGCACTGACGTCGCTCCTCCAGCTTCGTCGACGGGAGCGAATGCCCGCCGAATCGCCCCCGGACGGCGTCGCCGCCGACCGGTGAGGCGCTCGCCACGCAGCTGGTGACCGATGCGCTCATCGTGAGGGCCGAAGCCGACCTCCGCTGGCTCGATGTGTGCGAAGCCCGTATCGCCAAGGCCCGAGCCGGCGCCCGGTGATGTCCACCGACTCGCCACTCATGTCCGGTCCTCCCTCTTCCCCGTCCTCGAACTCCTCGAACGTCGCCTCCCAGAAAGGGAACGCTGCAATGAACGCTTCCACCGAGTCCCGCACAACCGCCACGCCGATGCTCGAATACCTCGACGTCGTCAAGAGCTACGGCTCCGGTTCGACCGAGGTCCGCGCCGTCACCGACGTCACGCTCGCCGTCGATGCCGGCGAGTTCGTCGCCGTCATGGGCCCGTCGGGCTGCGGCAAGTCCACCCTGCTCCACCTCGCCGGCGCACTCGAACAGCCGAGCGCCGGACGCGTGCTCGTCGAGCGGCCGCGACCTCGCGGAGATGAGCGCGTCGGAACAGGCCGAGCTGCGTCGCAACGACGTCGGCTACGTGTTCCAGTCGCTCAACCTCATCCCGGCACTCACCGCCCTCGAGAACGTGATGCTGCCGCTCGAGCTCGACGGCACGTCGAGCAGGGCGGCACGACTGCTCGCCCGCGAGGCACTGGCGGAGGTCGGGTTGAACCATCATCTCGATCGGTATCCCGACGACTTCTCGGGCGGCCAGCGACAGCGCATCGCCATCGCTCGGGCCGTGATCGGCCGTCGCCGGCTACTGCTGGCCGACGAGCCGACCGGGTCGCTCGACACGGTCAACGGCGATCAGGTCGTCGAGCTGCTCGCGACGCTGGCCCGCGACCGTGGTGTCGCCGTCGTGATGGTCACCCACGATCCGCGGTTCGCCTCGTGGACCGACCGTGTCGTGTTCATCCGCGACGGTCGCATCGTCGACGAGTCGGCACCGGTGTTCGCCGCCGCGTGCGTCGAACTGGACGGCGTGCGGTCATGACGCTGCTCGACGAACGCCCGGACACCGCCGCCCCCGCCGGGGTCTCCGGTGTCGCCGGCCGCGTGTTCACCACGCCGACCTCGTCGTGGAGGTTCGCCTCCCGACTCGCCCGACGCGAGGTCCGCCGACGCCCTGGCCGCACGATCCTCGTGATGCTCCTGGTCGTCGTCCCGGTCATCGGCATGGCGGCCGGCAGCGTCCTGTACCGGACCGGGCGGGACTCCGCTGAGATGTCCGCATCGCGCCAGTACGGAACCGCTGATCTCGTGCTGTCATCGGCATTGCCGATGCCGGAGTTCCTCGATCCGGCCGAACTGGTCGAACGGCCGAGCAGCCCCGACCTTCCAGCAGGTTCGCGGACGACCGACGTCGTCACGACCTACACGAACGTCAGCGCCGACATCGAGGGAACCGTCGTCACGCGAGCGGTCGGCTTCGGCGACGTCGACCTGAACGATCCGATCACGTCGCCGACCGTCGAGATCAGCGACGGTCGCGCCCCGCGTGCAGGCGGGCGAGGTCCTGCTCAGCTCGGACGTCGCCGATCGGTTCGGCGTATCGGTCGGCGACGAGATCCGATTCGTCCGACCCGATCTGGACCTGGTCCTCGTGGGGATCGGGCGCCAGGCGAGCTCGTACGGCAGCAGCATCATGGTGGTGACCGGATTCGACCGCGAGCTGTTCCGCTCGCCGGACTTCGTGGGCGTCCAGACCCTCGTCGACCTTCCCGATGGCGTGACCGATCAGCAGTTCGATGGCCTCGTGCGGGACTTCGAGCGTTCCGGCGTATCTGCCGTCGACCCCGCGCAGTGGGCCTACTACGACGACGGGGCAACCACGAGGGACCTCGCCTGGGGCTGGGTCGCCGGCGTTGTCGCCCTCGTTGCAGTGGGCATCGTGATCGCGGCTGCGTTCGCCACGTCGGCCCGGCGTCAACTCGTGACGATCGGTCAACTCTCGGCCAACGGTGCCCCCGAACGGCTCGTCCGCCGCACCATGGGCCTGCAGGGGCTCTGGACCGGGCTGTTCGGTGCGCTGCTCGGGGTGTTCCTCGCACTGGCCGGGCTGCTGCTCGCGCATCGAACCGGACTCGGCGACCGCTTCTTCGACCACCGCGTCCCTTCGCTCACGATCGTGCCGCTCGACATGGCGGTGATCGTGGTCACGGCAACGGCGGCGGCGATGATCGCTGCGCTGGTCCCGGCTCGCTCAGCTGCTCGGATCCCCGTGCTGTCGGCGCTCGCCGGACGCCGACCCGTGTCGACCCCGCCATCGTGGATGGCGCCGGTCGGTGTCACGTCGTTCGTGATCGGGCTGTTCCTGCTCGGCGGCTCGACCAGCGTCGATCAGCCCGGCGACTTCGAGGCGATGCTCGCACTCATCGGGGCGCTGAGCGTCCTGGCGGGCATCGTGTGTGCGTCGCCGTTGATCGTCGCCGCCGTGGGCAACATCGGGAGCCGGGCCGGCGGAGTCGTCCGTCTGGCCGCCCGTTCCCTCGGTCGGTCGCGGACACGGTCCGCCGCCGTGCTGACGGCCATCGCCACGGTCGGTGCGCTCGCCACCGCCGGCGCCACCGTGGCTCCGACGGCGACCGATGACGGGTACGACCCCGACCTCAAGGAGCTGACGCTCGGCTTCAGCAACGACGTGTACGCGGGCGCGTACGCCAGTGAGGTGCCGATCACGGCCGAGCGGGACACCGTTTACGATCCGCCTCCGGCGATCCCGACCGAGTTGCCGATCGACATCCGCCAGGGCGTCGAACGGGTGCTCCCCGATGCGGAATGGATCCCGATCACCCGCACGATCGACGACCCCCTGCCGTTCCGGCTCGAGACGGGGGAGACCGTCTTTCCCGAGGGATTCGGAGCGGCCGGCCTGCCGCTCGTCGGAAGCGTCACGGTCGTCGATCCCGTCGTGGAGGGTCTGCTCGACCTGAGTCCGGAGCAGCAGCAGATCCTCGACGACACCGGGGTGCTCGGTCTCACGCCGTTCCTCGACGAGATCGCCATCGTGTCGCCGTCGGGGCCGGTCATCGTCGAGCTCCGCTCGTCGATCGAGGCGCTCGGGTTCGACGGTGTGCCCCAGACGCTCGAGGAGTCCGACCGCGCCTTCAAGGTGGTGGAGGCTCGCCGGCGGACGCTGAACGACGAAATCGTCGTGACGCCGGAATTCGCGGCCGAGAACGATCTGGCCACGGCGGTCCAGGTGTACGTCATCGACAACCCGACCGACCTCACCGATGTCCAGCGCGACGCGCTGAACGACCTGCAGGGAGGCTTCGGCGGCCAGGACGCATTCGCCCCCGAGGCGACGGCCCCGGGCTACGAGACCCTCAGCGGCATCGATGTCGTCGACGGTGGCTGGTGGTACCCCTCGTTCGAATGGCCCAATCAGCAGACGCCCGAAGCGCTGATCCAGCTCGCGGTGATCGTCGCATCGTTGCTGCTGGTGTTGAGCGTCGTCGCCATCGGACTGTCGCTCGCCGCCACGGAGAGCCGGGACGAACGCGACGTGCTCCACGCCGTCGGTGCGTCGCCGAAGACGCTGCGTCGAGTGTCGGCCGCGAAGGCGTGGGTGCTGACCACCGGAGCGGCCGTGGTGGCGGTGCCGGCCGGGTACATCACGATCTTCGTGATCACCAAGGCGGGCGACACCCGGGCTCCGTTCCCGTTCATCGTCGCCGGGGCACTCCTCGTGGGCATCCCGCTCGTTGCGGCCGCGTCGACGCTCGCCGTGTCGGCGATCGCACAGCGGGCTTCCGCCCCGCCACCTACGCCACGCTCACGTTCGAGTGAGGGCTCAGAGCGCCCGGAGGCCGGCCCAGGCGAGGGTCGAGACCTCGGTGGCGATCTGATCCGGGTCGAAGTCGTCGCCGAGCTCGACCAGCCGACGGCTCGCGCCCTCGGCCATTCCGACCAACGCATGCGCCAGCGTGAGGCGTGTCGACTCGGAGATGTCGACGGCGATCAGCGGTGCAGTGGCGCTGGCTGCCTCGGCCGTGATCTTCGCGACGGCGGCGGCGAACTCGTCGTCGTTCGACGTGCCGCTCCCGAACAGCAGGCGGAACCCGGCGTGGTCGTCGGACACCCAGCGGAAGTACGCGCGGAACCCGAGCTCGGTCTGGCTCTTGCCGTCGGTGGCCTCGGCCGTCGCCTTGGCGATCGAATCGAGGAGTCGGTTGCCGACCTCGTCGAGCAACGCCTTGTACAGATCGCGCTTCGAGTCGAAGTGCTGGTACAGCACCGGCTTCGTCACGCCAGCGGCCTCAGCGACGTCGTTCATCGACGCGCCGTGGAATCCGGACGTCGCGAACACATCGAGCGCGACCTCGAGGATCTGTTCGCGTCGAGCGGTGGCCGGAAGTCGCTGGGACATTGTTACTGGATGGTAACCGGGATCGCGTCGTTCGGTCAGAGACCGTTCTCGCGATCCTCCCGTTCGGCGGCCTTGACGGCGTAGCCGACGATGATCGACGGAGCGAGCAGCACGCATCCGACGATGAACGAGATGATGACGAGGGTCGCCATCGTCGAGTTGAATCCGAGCACGAACGCCATGAGGAACAGCGCCATGGCCAGCGCGACGAAGAGGTAGCCGACACGGTTGGCGAGCAGCGTCCACTTCGCGATCTTGGCCCGCTTCACCCGGACCGGGTCGACCGCTGCCACGTCGGATGCTGTCGATCGTTTCGTCGTCAGTGGCCATCGGAGACGTAGCGTACGGCCGCACGACGCAATCACGACGCCCCGATGTGGAGATGGAGACAGTACCGAGATGGTCAAGACCGAACAGATCGGGTCAGGTCACGATCGTCACGCTCGATCGGCCCGAACGTCGCAACGCCCTCGATCATGCGACCCTGCTCGAACTGCTCGAGATCCAGGATCGGCTGCGCCGCGACATCGAGGCGTCACGGACCGGGTGATCGTGCTGACCGGCGCGCCGCCGGCGTTCTGCGCCGGCGCCGACCTGACCGGCGTCGAGGAGGGCCAGTTCGCCACCGACCTCGGGTCGGTCCTGCGCAACTTCACCACGCTCGCCGCACCGGTGGTCGCGGCGATCGACGGTCCGGCGCTCGGTGCCGGGACCCAACTCGTCGTGGCTTGTGATCTCCGTATCGCCACGCCCGACAGCCTGCTCGGCATCCCGGCGGCCAAGCTCGGCCTCGTCGTCGACCACTGGACGGTGCGTCGTGTGGCCAGTGAGTTCACGACGCCGATCGCTCGGAGCATGCTGGTCGGGCGCAGAGACCTACACCGCTGCCGACCTCCACCGCACGGGCGGGATCCACCGGATCGGAGATCGAGAGGCGGCGATGGAGTGGGCCGAACGGCTCGCAGCGCTCGCGCCGCTCACCATGGCGGCACACAAGCACGGCCTCGAGGCAGACGGCGGCCCACACGATGCCGACCTGTTCGAATCGCTCCGGCGGGCAGCCTGGGCCAGCGACGATGCAGAAGAGGGTCGGACGGCCTTCCTCGAGAAGCGCCGACCCGAACTTCCGCGGTGCGTGAGCCGTTGGGTCGGGCCGCTCAGAGGTTCGGTGGGAGCAGCCGGTTGACGTTCTGGAAGAAGAAGTAGAGCACGACCACGAACGGGAGCAGGCCGACGGCGAGCCCGACCAGGTCTCGACGGAAACGGCGGCTGATGAGGTACGCGGCGAGCGCAACCGCTGCGAACGCCGCGCCCCAGAGCCCGACCTGCGCAGTTCGCCGCCAGGATCGCTGAACCACCCGTCGGAGAACGCGTCGGCGATGCCGTCGTTGACCGCGTCGGTGCCGAGCTCGATCGATCGCGTTCGGCTCCTCGTCCGTGAGGACGCCGGTGCCATCGTCGGACGACCCTGGTGTCGTTTCGATGGCGGACACGTCACCGCGTCGCGATGGTCGGATCATCGACGGCGTCGTCCTGGTGATCCGTCGACCGGTTCGGACGGCTGCCCGTAGTTGATGATCGGCTCACCGACCGGCGCCGACTCGCTGTACGCGAGTTCGCTGAAGATCACGATGCGTTCACGGGCCGTGAACGCCGGATGGCACGAGGTCAGCGTGAGGTTGGCCCGGGTCGGATCGGTCGTGGCGACGACCTGATAGTCGGACGGGCTGACGATCTGCTGCCCCGTCACCCGGTACACGTACACCCCGCTCAGCGTGGTGACCCGGATCTCGTCGCCGACCGCCAGTCTGTCGACGTTGCGGAAGGGCTGACCGTAGGTGGTGCGGTGTCCGGCGATCGCCGAGTTGCCGAGCTGGCCGGGCAACGGCGTGTCGGGGAAGTGGCCGGGACCCTTCTTGAGGTCGCGCGTCTCCACGCCGGCGACCACGATGTCGTCGACACCGATGCGGGGGATCTCGATGCGGGCGAGGGCTTCGCCGTGCTCGAGGCTCGGGAGGTTCTGGTCGTCGACGGGGACCACGGCTCGGGACGGGGGAGACGGTTCGGTCGGCGCTGTCGGCACGAGCTCGGTGTCGACCTCGGATGGTTGCGGCTCGTCGTCGAGTGTGTCGGCGGACTCTGTGGTCGTTCCGCTGCCCGCGATCTCGGGAGCGTCGATCGGGGTCGACTGCGCAAGGAGCTCGTCGAAGTCGTCCTCGAGCGTGTTCTGGGCCGCGGCGGTCTCGATGCCGGTGCCATACAGCTGGTAGCCGACGAAGCCGAACATCAGCAGCCCGACGGCGATCAACACCTTGCCGAGGTTGCCCACGTACCAGCGCCAATCGTGGGGCGGAGGCGGACGATCCCACTTGCGCACCTGCCCGCGGCGGGTCAGCCGCGGTGTGGCAACCGCATCCTGCCCGAGTGGGAGCGTCCCGTCGTCGTCCTCGCTGACCGGCGTTCGCTCGGTCGATTTCGGCGGTGCGTCCGCGTCGACGGGTGCGGCACGGTCGGGCGCCTCGGTGGCGCCGGGTGATGTGTCGGCCTTCGACATCGGAGCCGACGCTAGTGGTCGGTCCGGTCCGATCGGGGCCGCGTCGTCGACTGTTTTCCGCAAAGACTCCGACCGGACCAATAGCGTGCTCTCGTGCCCACGAAAGCCGATGCGGTGGTCGAACTCCACGACGTCGTGGCCACCCTCGGTCAGTTCCCCGCGCTGTCCGGGGCGACGATGCGGGTCGAATCGGGCGAGATCGTGTTGTTGCGCGGTCCGAACGGTGCGGGCAAGACCACGTTGCTCCGACTGTGCGCCGGCCTGGTGCCAGTGGTGCGCGGGACCGCCTGGGTGCTCGGTCACGACTTGTCCGTCGACCGGGATCGGGTCCGTCCGCACGTCGGTCTCCTCGGTCACCAGAACGGGTTGTACGCCGATCTGACCGTGCTCGACAACGTTCGGTTCTGGGGTGCGACGGTCGGTGCGACCGACGCCGAAGTGATCTCCGCGATGGAGCGAATGGGCGTTGCCGACCGCCTGGCGTCGGTGCCGGTCCGCAAACTCTCGGCGGGTCAGAAGCGCCGTACGGCACTGGCCGGCCTGGTCGCGCGACGGGCGCGGCTGTGGTTGCTCGACGAACCCCACGCGGGCCTCGACCAGCACGCTCGCGACGAGCTCGACGACACCCTCCGGCAAGCCGCGGCAGCCGGCGCGACCGTGCTCGTGGCGAGCCACGAACTCGACCGCGCCGAATCGCTCGCGACACGTACCGTCGACATCGTGGCCGGGCACGCGGCGATCGAGGACTCGGAGTGAGCGTGCCGCGGGTCGCGTGGTTGATCGCCCGCAAGGACCTCAGGATCGAGTGGAGCAGCCGCGTCATCACCAACCAGGTGTTGCCGTTCGCCGGGGTGACCATGGTGATCTTCGGGTTCGCGCTCGACGCCAACACCGATGTGCTCGAACTCGTCGCCCCGGGTCTGGTGTGGTTGGCCACGATGTTCAGCCTGCTGCTGCTGGTCCAACGCACGTTCTCCGTCGAGGACGACGACGGAGCGCTCGACGCGATGCGTGTTGCGGGTGTCGACGCCCGAGCGATCTTCCTCGGGAAGGCGATCGGGCTGGTGTTGCAGCTCCTCGTGCTTGAGATCGTGCTGCTGCTCGCAGCCGTCGTGTTGTACGGCGAGACCATCCGCCTCGACGGCGCTGTGCTCCTCGTCACGACCATGATCTCCGCGACGTGCGGTCTCGCCGCGGTCGGTACGCTCTACGGAGGCTTGGCCGCCGGATCCAAGGGCCGCGAGACACTGCTCCCGCTGCTCACACTTCCAGCGGTTGCGCCCGTCCTCATCGGGGCGACGAGAGCGGTCGAATCCGCCCTCGGCACCGGCGTGGCGGAGTTGTCCGACGGCTGGCAGTGGGTCAGCCTGCTGACGGTCTTCGCCGTGGCATTCGGTGTCGGCGGTTCGCTCGCCTTCGGCCCGCTGATCGACGAATAGCGTGACGTGACGGGTCTGACCCGTCACGTAACAATCTGGCGAAAGTAGGACACATGACGACGCTCGATCCGAACACGACCGACACCGCCGAGGCATCGACGTCGTCGCGTTCGACCGGGACCAGGGCCACTCGGGCGATCGGGATCGCCGCCACGGTCGCGATGGGCTGGCTCGTGTTGTTCGGCCTCGTCCTCTCGCCCGCCGACCTCAACCAGGGCGAGTCGGTCCGTCTCCTCTACATCCACGTCCCCACCATCTGGATCGCCTACCTGTCGTTCGTGGTCACGGCGGGTGCGTCGGGCATGTACCTCTTCACGAAGCAGCACTCGCTCGGCTGGGACCGGCTCGCGGGCGCGTCCGCCGAGTTCGGAGTTGCGTTCGTCGGTCTCACGTTGATGGTGGGCGCCATGTGGGGCCGCCTCACGTGGGGTGTGTTCTGGCAGTGGGACGCCCGGCTGACCACGACGGCGCTGTTGTTCGTCACCTACATCGGCTATCTGGCGGTGCGCCGACTCGGCGGATCCCACCAGCAGCGGGCCAGGCGTTCGGCTGTGGTCGGGCTGCTGTCGGTGCTGCTGATCCCGCTCGTGCACTGGTCGGTCGTGATCTGGCGGAGCCTGCACCAGACCGCCTCGGTGCTCGACACCGATGGCGACATCGACATGGACGGCACGATGCTGTTCACCTTGTTCGTCGGCGTCGTCGCGTTCTCGCTGCTCTATCTGTGGCTGGTGCTCCATCGCACTCGGGCGATGGCGATGGAGGACCTGCTCGAGGACCGCGGGCTCGACCTCGCGCTTGCGGAACGACGCGCCGAAGGAGGCCCGCGATGATCGCCCTGTTCGACGACGCCGGGTTCATCCTGGGCGGCTACGTGGCCACGTTCGCCATCATCGGCGGGTTCGTCTGGCGAGCCATCAACTCCGGGAGAAGACTCGGAAAACAAGTTCCGGACGACGACAAGTACTGGACCTGAGGGAACGCATCATGGCCGACATGGACCTGACCCCGCGGAGCGGCCCCGACGAGCTCGCAGCGCCGGCGAAGAAGAAGCGCAACCTGGCGCCGATGGTGCTGCTCGCGCTCGTCCTCGTGGCCGGCGGCGTGATCATCACGCAGTTCCTCAACACGGCGGTCGACTACTTCTGCAACGTCGACGAGGTCGGTGTGCGCGACGGGTGCGACGAGGATCGGCGAATTCGGCTGCAGGGGACGGTCGACCCAGGATCCGTCGACAAGAGCGTCCCCGGCGTCACGGCGTTCACGATGACGTACGGAGACGCAACGATCGCAGTTCGATACGACGGCACGCCTGCAGGGATCTTCAAGGAGTGCATCCCCGTGGTGGTCTTGGGCGAGATCAGTGACGGCGTGCTCGAAGGTGACGAGATCGAGGTGAAGCACTCCGACGAGTACGTGGCAGAGAACGACGAGAACCTCGCCGCCGCCGACGCCCAAGTGGAGAGCGAATGCGGGCCGGTCAGCACCTGATGTCCCGATCCGCGCCGGGCGCCGACCCCGATGAGGCGCGATGATCGCCGCCTCGATCAACTCGGCGTTCGGACGCGCAGGCCTCCTGTTGATGCTCGCCGCCTCGGTCATCGGCGCGCTCACGATCGTCGTCGGCATCTGGCAGCGTGACAAGCGCCTGCTCCGCCAGGCGCCGCGCTACGCGTGGCTGGCACTGGCCGGTTCGCTCCTCGCTGCGATCATGATGCAGCGGGCCCTGATCACCCGCGACTTCTCGCTCGCCTACGTCCAGCAGGTGGGCTCCGCCGACACGCCGCCGCTCTACAACTTCGCCGCCATGTGGTCAGCGCTCGAAGGTTCGATCCTGCTCTGGGGGCTCACCCTGGCCGCGTTCACCGGCGCGGTGGCGTGGCGCTTCCGCAAGCGGAGCAGCGACGAACTCGTCGGGTGGGCGCTCGTCGTGATGTTCGTGGTGACGGCGTTCTTCGCGATGCTCAGCTTCGGACCGGCCGATGCGTTCGCCGCCGGTGCCCCCAACGTCACGTCTGGACCGGGGCCCAACCCGCTCCTCCAGAACCACATCCTGGTGCTGTTCCACCCGCCGATCCTCTACCTCGGCTACGTCGGCTTCACCGTGCCGTTCGCCTTCGCGATCGCGGCCCTCATCACCGGTCGGTTGGGTGAAGGCTGGCTCGAGGAGACCCGCCGCTGGGCTCTGTTCTCCTGGGCATTCCTCACGATCGGCATCCTCCTCGGCGGCTGGTGGAGCTATGAGGTGCTGGGCTGGTCGGGTGTGTGGGCGTGGGACCCCGTCGAGAACGCTTCGCTCCTGCCGTGGCTCACCGGCACCGCGTACATCCACTCGGTGCTCGTCCAGGAGCGGCGCGGCATGCTCCGGGTCTGGAACTTGAGCCTGCTCATCTCGACCTTCGCGCTCACGATCCTCGGGACGTTCCTCACCCGCTCGGGCGTCATCCAGTCGGTGCACGCGTTCGGCAACGGCCCGGTCGGCACGTGGCTGCTCGCCGGCTTCGTCGTCACGGTCGTCGTGTCGCTGGGTCTCATCGCGTGGCGGGGTGATCGCCTCCGCTCGCCCGGAACGATCGACTCCCCACTCAGCCGCGAGGGCGCCTTCCTCGCCAACAATGTGTTGTTCACGGTGTTCGCATTCGTGGTCCTGCTCGGCACGATCTTCCCGCTGCTCATCGAGGCGCTCCAGGACCGTCGCACCGTCGTGGGAGCGCCGTACTTCGATCGGCTGTCGATGCCGATCGGGATCGTGCTGCTGTTCCTCATGGCGGTGGCCCCGGTCCTGCCGTGGCGCAAGGCGAGTGCCGAACTGCTCTCGACGCGGCTGTTCTGGCCGGCCTGGGGTGGTGTGGCCGCCATCGTGTTCTCGGTGTTCGTCGGCGCCGATGGCTGGGCGCCGTTGGTGGCTTTCGGGCTCGCGGGGTTCGCGTCGGGCGCGGCAGTGCGCCAACTCGTGCTCGCCACGCGGCGTCAAGGCTGGCGTGGTCTCGTCGGCAGGGCGAACGGTGGCATGGTCGTCCACCTCGGCGTGATCATGATCGCCGTCGCCCTTGCGGCGTCGAACAGCTTCACGCACTCCGCAACGCTCGAGCTCGAACAGGGCGAGGTCGTCGAATGGGGCGGTCACACCTTCGAACTCGAGTCGGTCACGGTCGGCATCAACGACGCCGAGAGCAAGCGGTCGTTGAAGGCGAACGTGGTGCTCGATGGCGACAAGGTCTACAAACCGGCCATCACGACCTATCTCAACCAGGGAGCCACGGTCGGCACCCCATCGGTGCGGACCGGGCTCACGAAGGACGTCTATCTCACGCTCGAGCCGGGTGCGGAGCCGGGCGGCACCGTTGCGGTGATCCGTGTCTTCGTCAAGCCGATGATCCTCTGGCTGTGGATCGGCGGTGCGGTGATGGCGATCGGCACGCTGTTGTCCGCGTTCCCCGGGTCTCGCCGCCGACGGGCCATCGACCCGGTGTCGGCACCGATCGCCACGCCCGATCTCGTGCCGCTGCCGGCAGGGGCCGACGATGACTGAGACGGTCGAGGGCCCCGTCGCCGACGAGGCGTCATCCGGCGTTGCCGGCCGCGGTCGCCTGGCACCCTGGGTCGCGCTCGGCATCGCGTTCGTGATGATCGGCCTGATCGTTCTGCTGGTCAACGCGAGCCCCGACGACGGAGCCCCGAGCGCCGATACGCCGTTGCTCAACCAGCCGGCGCCCGAAGCGGTCGGAGAGCTCGACGACGGGACCCCCTTCGACCTGTCCCGACGCAAGGGCAGCTGGGTCGTGTTGAACTTCTTCCAGTCGGACTGTGTGCCGTGCATCCAAGAGCATCCCGAGCTGATCGACTTCGTCGACCAGCAGCGCTCGCTCGGCTCCGACGGCGCCGAGTTCTACTCGATCGTGTTCGGTGACACCCGCCAGCGCGTCGAGCAGTTCTTCGAAGAACGCGGCGGCGACTGGCCGGTGGTCTACTCCGAGGGCGACTCGATCCCGAGTGCGTTCGGCGTCTCGCTCGTACCGGAGACGTGGATCGTCGATCCGCAAGGTGTGGTGCGCGATCGGTTGATCAGCAAGGTCACGGCCGAAGAGCTGAGCGTGCTGCTTCAGCAGTGGCGTGAGGCGGTGGGATGACCTCGACCGACGACCGACCCTCCGACCAGGCGGCGGCTCGACGATCGCTCAACAGGCGACTCAAGTCGTGGCCGGGCTGGATCCTCATGCTCGTCGTCACGGTCACGTTCCTCGTGGTCGGGGCCACCCGGACGGCGGGTCCGCAGTCCCAGGAGGACCGTGTCGACGATCTGACCCAGCGCATCGCCTGTCCGGTGTGCGACGGCGAGAGCGTGTTCGTGTCGCAGAATGCAGCCTCGCGCCGCCTTCGCAACCAGGTCGAGGACCTCGTCCGTCAGAACGAACTCTCCGACGAACAGATCCTGACGCTGATCGACAGCAGGAACGAGGGTGACCTCCTGCTGGTGCCGAAGGCGTCGGGGCTCGACGCGCTCGTGTGGGTCCTTCCGGGGGTCGGTTTCGTGGTTGGCGTGACCGGGTTGGGGCTTGCGTTCCGGCGATGGCGGCTCGAAGCAGCGGGTCTCGAGGCACCGACCGATGCCGACCGTGCGATCGTCGAAGCGGCACTCGCTGCCGACGAGTCGATCGACGTCGCCTCGCGCGACGAGGTCGACGACCGGTGACGGCGTCGACGATCAAGTCCGGCGATCGCCTCGATCGGCTCGCCGAGCTCGAGGAGGAGCGCCGCTATCTCTTGCGCTCGTTGAAGGACCTCGAACGCGAACGCGAGGCGGGCGACGTCGACGACGACGACTATCGCACGCTCAAGGACGGCTACACGGTTCGAGCCGCGTCGGTGCTCCGCCAGATCGAGGACGGGCGGCGTGCACTCGCCCCGAAACGGCGGCGGGACTGGAAACGTGCCGTTGCGATCGTGGTGGCGGCGCTCGCGTGTTCCGCCGGCATCGGATTCGCGCTGGCCAATGCGTTCGGCGAACGCGGTGCGACCGATGAGATCACCGGGATCAATCCGGGCGATTCCATCCGGACGGAGCTCGCAGGAGCCCGGGCCGCGCTCAACCGCGGTGAGTGGGACCGTGCGAGCCAGTTGTTCTTCCAGGTCGACCAGGCCGAACTCGAGCGAGGCAACGAGAACGCCGAGGCCCGGGCCTATCTCGGCTGGACCCTCGCGCTCGCGGCCCGTCAGTCGTCCGAGCCAGCAGCGGCGATCGACGAGCGACTCGATCTGGCGCTCCTCGCGTTGAACCAGTCGATCGAGATGGACCCGACCTACGCGGATCCGTACTGCTTCGTCGCGATCATCGAATTCAACTTCCGCGACGACGCCGACGCGGCGTTGCCGTACGTCGAACAGTGCGAGGCCAACAACCCGCCGGCTGACATCACCGGCCTGATCGAGAGCTTCGCAGCCGAGATCCGAGCAGCGGCCACGCCCTGACGGTCAGCACGGGGCAGGCCAGACCTTGCCCTTCGTGATCTTCGTGCCTCGGCGGCGCAGGACCCAGACGCTCGACTTTCCCCAATCGGCCGGCGTCTCGACGACCATGCCGCGTCGATGCAACGCCTCGATCGTCGGCGGGATGAGGTCGCCGTGGCTGCACAGCACCGCGCCGTTCTCGACCTCGCCGAGCAATTCGAGCAGCGGCTCGAACGGCTCGCCCTCCAGCAGGCGTGACTCGATCGTCACGTCGGCGCCGATGAGGTGGCCGAGCGGTTCGAGCGTTTGGACACAGCGGATGTACGCGCTGGAGTAGAGCGTCGTGGCGCCCTTCTTCGCAAGGCGTGTGGCGACGGCGTCCGACTGTCGCCGCCCGCGTTTGCTCAGTGGTCGATCGATGTCGTCGCCGGTCCACAGGCGGCGTTCGCCCGCCTTGGCATGGCGAACGAGGTAGATGGTGTCGGCCTGCCCCACGGGTCAGCGTTCGCCTGTGAGCTCGACGTGACGTGCGGTCAACTGCTTCACGAAGATGATCCACACCACGGCGGAGATGACCGTGAACACGCCACCGAGGATCAATTGGCCTCCGCCCGTCGAGGCGGTGACCTCGGCGATGCTGTCGGTGTCGGTGTCGAGGTTGAGCGCAGCATCGAAGAACGTTCCGAGGCTGATCGCCGTGAGGATCGCGGGGATCAGGCCGTAGACGACGAACCACAGGTACAACAGCGGGTTCTCACCGCTGGAGCGCCACCCCTCGGATCCGGGCGGGGTGCTCGGATCGCTGGCCTTCCACAACTCGCGCAGAACGAGCAGCGGGAGGATGAACAGGAACGGAGGGAGGATCCAGCCGAGGATCGCGAACACCGGGGCGAAGGTCGTCGAGCGTCCGATCGCTCGGACGTTCGTCGCGATCCGGTACATCCAGATCACCCCGAAGACGCCGGCGGCGATCAGTGGCGCTGCGCCGAGCAGCTGACCGAGCGGCGCGATCGCGTTCGCATCGAGGAACTCGTCCTCCGAGATCCTGCCGTCGAGGTAGTCCTGCGCCTTCGAGGCGAGGTTCGCCGACAGGAACGCGCTGGCGAGCGACGCCAGGCTCGCAACGGCGGCGAGGATCATCGCCCACTTCGCCGTGCCGCGGATCGAACTGAGCTGGCCGCCCCGTGTCGGCGCGGTGTTGTACGCAACGTATCCGGCGGGCGCCGTGAGCCCTGGTGGCGGTGGCGGTGGCGGCGGCGGCGGTGCTCGCTCCGCCCGGAGTCCCGGGCGCGGCGGCCGGCGACGACGGTGGTGGCGGCGGGGGAAGAAAGTCGTCTCCGCTCATACCGCTGACGCTACCCGCGCGTGAGGAGTCGGACGAAGGGGTGACGGCGTCGGTCTCACTTCGCCTCGGACCAACGCTTGACGACGCTCGTGTCGGCGACGAAACGAACACGGCCCCGGGCAGGCGGTGACCATCGGAACGCCGTCTCGTCGAGGCAGTCGTCCAGCAGCACGACTGTCTCGTCCGCGCGGTCGGTCGGCGTGTGCACGACGAGTTCGTCGTGGAGGCAGAGCACGATGTGGGCGTCGAGCGCGACGCCGCGGGCCCGGACCAGCGCTGCCCATGTCTTGAAGAATTCCGCGGCGGCACCCTGGATGACCGCATTGCGTCCGTACCGGCCGCGTGCTGCAGCCCGCGAGCGGACATCGCCGGCGCTCATGCCGTCGTCGATCGATCCCGACATCCTGACGCGGCGCCCGCCGTAGGTACGCAGGTCGTGGCCGCCCTGTGCGGCTTCGTCTGCGGCCCGCAGGTATCCCATCGCAACGGGGTACTCGCGCTCGAGGCCGCGGAGAGCTTCGGCTCCCTTGCCGGTCGTCTGGCCGTACATCGCTCCCAGGACGGCGACCTTGGCGATGTCCCGGTCGACACGGAGCCGTTCGGCGACCGGTGCGTACATGTCGTCGGCATGCGTGGCGCGGGTGAGGTGCGGATCTCCCGACACTGCAGCGAGCACGCGGGGTTCGATCTGTCCGAGGTCGGCGCGGACGAAGACGTGGCCTGGTTCGGCGGCGACGGCGGGACGCAACTCGGCCGGCATGTTGTGCAGCCCTGCGGTTGCCGTCATCCGGCCGGCGGCGCCGTCCGATCCGGTCCATCGGCCGCGCAGGCGATCGTCGGGTCCGACGTGCTCGTCGATCCACGGATAACCGAACGTGGTCCGGATCCGCTCGGCGCGGCGCCACCACAGGAGCGGTTCGACGATCGGGTGGGCGTCGCGTAGGGCTTCGAGGCGCCACGCCCGTGTGTCGGGCACCTCGATGCCGACTCGACGGAGGAGTGACTTCACCTGATCCGGGCTGCGCAGGTCGAAGTCGACTCCGTGGGGGAGGTGGGCGAGCACCGGCCGATCGAGCGCCGCAAGCCGCGCTCGCTCCTCCTCGACCGTGACGGGTCGGTCGCCGATGAAGCCAGCGACGATTCGCTCGCCCACCTCGCGATCGAACGGGAGACCGTCGTGTTCGAGCTCAGCACAGATGAGCTCGGCGGCCGACTCCGACATCGCCGTCACGCGTGGTCGCCCGGCGGCCCGTTCGGCGCCGGGGTGGGCCTCGTTGTCGATCGAGGCCAGCGCGAGCTCTTGGCGCTGCTGCACCTCCAGCGCGAGCGAGGCCCACGTGACGACACGGTCCGCCGCGTCGGCCCATGCTCCGTTCGCCCATTCGGGGCGAAGGTGTCCGTCGGGCCCGACCGCGTGGTCAGGGTTGCCGGTGTCGACCGCGTGGGTGAACAGGTCGACCGGTTGCGCGGTCGGGATCGTGTCGGGATCGAGCCCGAGCGCACGCGCCCACACCCGCGCCGGATCGGCCCGCCAGTCTCCCGAGAGCAGGCGGTGCACTGCGGAGAGGTCCCAACAGCGCTGCGGTCGGATGCCGAGCTCGATCAGTGCCGCAGCCGTCGATTTGGACCACCAGACCCATCGGGCGCCTCGGGCCTCGACAGCGGCGAGTTCGGACGCGTCCACGATGACGCCTGGCTGCCCCGCGGCCGCGACGGCAGCGACCGGGTCGGGTCCGATCGCAAGTGCGACGAGGTCGCCCGACTCGACGGCGAGATGTTCGACGGCATCGCTCATCGGCGCTCGATGTCAGCCCCAGCCGAGTTCGTGGAGACGGTCGTCGTCGATGCCGGCGGCGTGGGCGACCTCGTGGATCACCGTGACGTACACCTCGTCCGCGAGGTCGTCGAGGTCGTCGCACATGTCGCAGAGCGCCAGCCGGAAGATCGACACGACGTCAGGGCCCTCCTGACCCGTCCGCTCCGTGTGTGGGACACCTTCGTACAAGCCGAGCAGGTCGGGCTCGTCCGGATGACGATCGACCACTTGCACGGCCACGTTGTCGAGCACGTGGTGCAATTCGTCGGGCAGGTCGTCGAGCGCTTCCCGCACCATCCGCTCGAAGCGATACCTCGGAACGACCTCCACCGGGTCACCGACTCCTAGATCACCTTCAAGGCGTCGGAGTACACCTTCTTCGGCTTCAGATCGACCGCGATCTGTCGGGCGATCTCGTGGAACGCCTTGGCCGTCTCCGACTCGGGGTCGACGGCGGTGATCGGGCGGCCGTCGTCGCCGCCTTCGCGCAGCGCGTTGGTGAGCGGGAGTTTGCCGAGGAGCGGGATGCCGAGTTCGTCGGCGAGTTCCTGGCCGCCACCGGATCCGAAGATCTCGTACCGCTTGCCGTCGTCGCCGGTGAACCACGACATGTTCTCGATGATGCCGCGAACCGGCAGGTTGACCTTCTCGGCCATCGCTGCCGACATGGCCGCGACCTTCTGGGCTGCGGGCTGTGGTGTCGTGACGACGAAGACCTCACCGCGCGGCAGGAACTGGGCGAGCGACAGGGCGATGTCGCCGGTGCCGGGGGGCATGTCGATGAGCAGGAAGTCGGGCTCGTCCCAGAAGACGTCGGTGAGGAACTGTTCGAGCGCCTTGTGGAGCATCGGGCCGCGCCAGATGACGGCCTGGTCCTGCGGGACGAAGTAGCCGATCGAGATGCAGCGCACGCCCCACATCTCCGGGGGGACGAGCATCTCGTCGATCACGATCGGGTCGCGATCGGTGCCCAGCATGCGAGGGATGGAGTAGCCGTAGATGTCGGCGTCGACGACGCCGACCGAGTAGCCCTGCTCGGCGAGGGCGACGGCGAGGTTGGTGGTGACCGACGACTTGCCGACGCCGCCCTTGCCCGACGAGATGAGCAGCGGGCGGGTCTTCGAGGAGTTCTTGGCGAACGGGATCTCGCGTCCTTCGGCATGGCCGTGGGCCTGGTTGGAGCCGGCCGTGGCCGATCCGCCGCCGCCGTGCACCATCATCCGGACGTTCTCGCGTTCCTCGTCGGTCATCACCGTGAACTCGAGATCGATCGACTCGACGCCGTCGAGTTCGGTGGCCGCCTCGGACACCCGGCGGGTGATCTCGCCCTTCAGTGGGCAGCCGGGGACGGTGAGGGCGACGAGCACACCCACGATGCCGTTGTCGCGGATCTGGACGGCTTTGAGCATGCCCAGGTCGACGATCGATCGATGCAGCTCCGGGTCTTCGACCGGGCGGAGTGCGTCGATGACCTGGTCCTCGGTGACGGGGGTGGGTGCCATCACGACAGTGTGGCGACGCTGCGCTCGATTGCCACCGTTACGTGACGGGTCTGACCCGTCACGTAACGGTCAGTCGCGGTGTTGGGCGTATTCGATCGCGCGGGTGACAACCGTGTCGTCGGCCTGCTCCAGTGCGCCGGAGTCGAACGGCGGTTGGGGGTCGTACTCGATCATCAGTTGTGACGCCTTCGCGGCGGTCTCGTCGACGAGCAGTTCGACGAGCCGGAGGGCCATGTCGATGCCACTCGACACGCCGGCCGCCGTGATGATCCGGTGGTCGAGGTGTTCGACCACGCGATCGGGCACCGCTGTGGCGCCGTGCTCGGCGAGGATGTCGCGAGCGCTCCAGTGCGTCGTGGCCGTGAGTCCGTCGAGCAGCCCGGCGGCGGCCAGGACGAGCGATCCGGTGCACACGGTCGTGGTGAAGCGAGTCGTCGGATGGGCGCCGCGAAGCCAGTCGAGGACCCGGGCGTCGGTCATCAGTTCCCGGGTGCCGTGGCCGCCCGGGAACACGATCACGTCAGGCTGTGGGTGTTCCTCGAATGTTCCATCGATCTCGATGCCGAGCATCCCATTGTCGGAGCGCACGACACCGCGGTCGTGCCCGATGAACGTGACGTCGATGTCGGGGATCCGTTGCAGCACCTCGTACGGCCCGATGCCGTCCAGCGCGGTGAACTGCGAGAAGAGTGGGATGACGGTTTGGATGCTCATGCTGATTTCTGTGATGTCGGGGTGGGCGGTCGGTGGGAGAAGCGTTGGCGGTAGGCCTCGGGACTGACTCCGAGATGGCGATGCAGCGATCGGCGAAGTGTCTCGGCCGTCCCGAATCCGCACCGCCGGGCGATGCTCGCAACGGTGTCGTCGGATCGTTCGAGCTCGGCCCGAGCGGCGTCGACGCGCACTGCGGCCACGAACTTGGCCGGTGAGACCCCGACCTCGTCGGCAAATCGGCGGACGAAGTGGCGTTCGCTCAACGCAACGCGACGCGCCAGGGCGGCCATCCGATGGTCGGCACCGGGATCACCGATCACGAGGTCCTGGGCCTGCTGGATCGGTCCCACCGGTGCTTGGCGTATCCACGCCGGCGATGCGAACTGCGACTGCCCGCCCGGCCGGCGGAGGTACATCACCAGCCACCGACCGACCTCCTGCGCCGCGTCGGTCGAGTGGTCGTGCTCCACGATCGCAAGACACAGGTCGATGCCTGCGGTCACGCCGGCCGACGACCACACGTCACGTCGATCAGCCGTTGAGGATCGGATGAAGATCGGATCGGGATCAACCGTGATGTCCGGGTGGGCTTCGGCCAGCCGGTCGGCGCGGGCCCAGTGCGTGGTGACGCGGTGCCCGTCGAGAGCGCCGGTCGCTGCGACGAGCGCGGCGCCGGAACACACGGTGACCAATCGGGACGTGCGGTCGACCAGCGCATGGAGGTGGCTCATGAACCGCCGATCGTCGCGATGCTTCCAGACCGCGAATCCGCCGGGGACGATGAGCGTGTCGATCGACCCGCGAACGAGCGAGACCGGCTCGGTGTCGAAGCGAACCGCGCTCTCGGTCTGCACGGGGCCACCGTCGAGCGACACGATCGAGACGTCGTATCGGAGCCCGTCCACGTCGTGACGATCGAGGTAGCTGTTCGCACCGGCGAACACCTCGGCGGGGCCGGTCACGTCCAGCGACTGGACTCCCTCGAAGGCGACGATCACGACTCGATGCACGGGGCCATCGTCGTCGGTGCGGGCTGGCGGCGTCAATGACGCCATTCCCACGATTTCCGCCATCTCGGTGGATGCGCGAGAACCCCATCCCCGAGCAGAGCTCGGCCGACCGGGCGGTAGCGTCTCAGGTGTGGACGTACGCATCGGAGTGACGCAGGCCCCTCGCGAGATCGGCATCGAACTCGCCGACGACGCGGATCGAGGCGATCTGAAGCAGCGCATCGAGGCTGCGCTCTCGGGTGCGACCGACGTGTTGGCGATCACCGACAAGCGCGGCAACGAAACCTTCGTTCCGTCCGCGAAGATCGCCTACGTCGAGCTCGGCTCCCAGGAGGGCAGCCGTTCGATCGGCTTCGGCGGCTGACCGCTCGTCGTCGCTCCGTCCGGAGCCGACGACCCGAACCGCACCATGACCGATCTCCTCGACCTCGACCTCGTGTTCGTCACGGGTAAAGGTGGAGTCGGCAAGACCACCATCGCTGCAGCGCTCGCCGAGGTCGCTGCGCGGCGCGGGCAACGCGTGCTCGTGTGCGAGATGGACGCCAAAGGGGCGCTGGCGACGGCGTTCGAGGTCGCAGAGCTCGCCTTCGAAACGACCGAAGTCGCGCCCAACCTGTTCGCGATGTCGATGAGCACCGAGGACTCGCTCCGTGAGTACCTCCGGCTCTTCGTGAAGATCCCCCTGATCGGTCGACTCGGGGTACTGGCGTCGACGTTCGACTTCGTGGCCGACGCTGCACCGGGGGTCAAGGAGATCCTTGCGGTCGGCAAGCTCTGCTGGGAGGTCAAGGAACGCAACTACGATCTCGTGGTCGTCGATGCCGAGGCCAGCGGTCACGTGGTGAGCCAGATCGGTGCACCTCGGGTGATTGCCGATCTCGTCCAGGTCGGGCTGGTCCGTGACCAGACGCGATGGATGCTCGACATCCTCGAAGACCCGACGCGAACGGGTGTTGTGGTCACGACAACACCCGAGGAGATGCCGGTCACCGAGTCGATCGAGCTCCTGCGGAAACTGACCGCCGAAACCGGAACCCACCCGGCTGCGGTCGTCGCGAATCGCGTGCTCCCCTCCATGTTCGACCGCACCGAGCAGAAGGTCGCGCGCAAGATGGCGACCGCACTGCCGGTCCTCGTCGACGCGCTCGGGCCCGGCGCGGCCGCAGTCGTCGAGGCGTCGTCGATCATCGAGGCGCGACGCTCGATCGGCGTCGAACACCTCGACCGCCTGCGCGCCGTCGTTGCCGAACTGGACCCGTCGATTGCTGCGCGCGGCCGGTCAGGCGCCGTTCCGATCATCATCGTGCCGGAGTTGTTCTCTCGTGCACACGGCCGGCGGGTGGTCACCCTCGTTGCCGATGGCCTCGAGCAGGAGATCGCCTGATGGCAGCGAAACGGAAACGGCCGAGACGGTCCACCGTCGCCGACGACCAGCCGACGTTGGACCCGCTGCTCGCAAGTCGCGAAATGATCCTCGTGGCCGGGTCGGGCGGTGTCGGCAAGACGACGGTTGCCGCGGCACTGGGGCTCGCGGCGGTCCAGCGTCAGCCCGGGCGGGTCCTGGTCCTCACGGTCGATCCGGCCCGACGCCTCGCCACCGCCCTCGGCCTCGAGGAGTTCGGCAACGCCCCACACCCGATCCCGAACGAGGCACTGGAAGCAGCTGGGCTCGAGCCACGCGGTGAGCTGCACGTGGCCATGCTCGACACCAAGGCCGGATGGGATGAGTTGATCCGGCGCCATGCTCCCGACGCAGCCACCCGCGAGGCCGTCTTGGCCAATCCGCTGTACGAGAACATCACCAGCCGGTTCGTGCACAGCCACGACTACCTGGCGATGGAACAGCTCCACGATCTCCATGCCACCGGCGAGTACGACCTGGTGATCGTCGACACGCCGCCGTCGCGCAACGCGCTCACCATCCTCGACGCCCCGGGACGAATGGCCGACTTCTTCGGGAGTCGCCTGTTGCGGTGGCTGACCGTCCCTTACCGTTCCCGGCTGTTCACGTTCGCGTCCAAGCCGTTCTATCAAGTCGCCGACCGCATTCTGGGTTCGCGATTCCTCGGAGACGTTGCCGACTTCTTCGTGCTGTTCCAGAAGATGGAGGCGGGATTCGTGCGGCGAGCCAACGAGGTCGAGGCGCTGCTGGTCGACCCGCGCACCGCATTCGTGGTCGTCTCGACCCTCGAGGCAGCGCCGGCGCACGAGGCCCGATTCCTCGCCGAGTCGCTGCGCGAGCGGAAGATGAGCGTCGGAGCAATCGTGGCCAATCGTGTGCTCCCGACCAGCCTTGCCTCGGCTGCGGCCACCGAAGCGGCACACGAGCTCGCCGCACGCACGGCCACCGACTCCGACGATGACATCGCAGCTGCCGTCGCCACCCTGATCGGGGACGACCCGGTGGTGGTCGGGCGGGTGTTGCACCAGATGGCGACCCGGTTCGACGACCTGGCGATGGTGGCCGCACGGGAGGCGGATCGCCGAGCCGAACTGGCCGCGCTGGCCGCCACGACGGTTGCGGTTCCGTGGCTGTCGGGGGACATTCACGACCTTCGCGGCCTCGGTCGTCTGGCGTGTCACCTCCGCGGGGTCCCGGATCAGGCAGACTCATCGTGATGACGTCGCTCGTAGACCTGTGCCGCGCCCATTCGTCGCTCGAACGGAGCGACATCGACCACCTCCACCACCTGACGGCGGAATGGGCCTTTCTCGCCGACCTGTGCTTTTCGGACCTCCTCCTGCACGTCCGGTCCGACGATGGCCGGTGGATGATCATCGATCAGGTTCGTCCAGCCACGAACCAGACGATGTATCCGATCGACTTCGTCGGAATCTGGGCGTCGCAGGCCGACGATCTGATGAACAAGGCCGCCGACACCGGCGAAATCGTCGAGGGTGACATCACCCTCAACGTGCCGGTTGCCGGGACCAACGAAACCGTCGCCCGCGCGGTTGCGATCCCCGTGCGCCACGACGGACGACTGATCGCCGTGCTCACGAAGGAGTGGGTCCCGCGCGGGGCGCAGCCTCGGCGAACTCGAGCGTGGGTACGGCTTCATCTTCGACCAGTTCACACACATGATCGGCATGGGCACGTTCCCGTTCCCCGGTCGTGTTGCCGACTCGAGCGCCGCACCACGGGTCGGTGACGGTGTGATGATGCTCGACACCGACGCGGCGGTCACCTACGTGTCGCCGAACGCGAACTCGGCGCTCCATCGCGTCGGCATCCAGGCCAACCCCGTCGGCATGCGACTCGCCGAGCTCGGATTCCATGACGGGCCGGCACGTCAGGCATTCGAGCAGCGCGAGCCCGTGGTCGAGGAGTTCGACCAGGGCGCCGAGGTCACGCTGCTGGCCCGCTGCGTGCCGCTGCTCCGTGGCGCCGGCGAGGATGCGGAGGTCGTCGGGGGATTGCTGTTGATCCGTGACGTGACCGAACTCCGCAAGCGGGATCGTCTGTTGTTGTCGAAGGACGCAACGATCCGCGAGATCCACCATCGGGTCAAGAACAACCTGCAGACGATCTCGTCGCTCCTCCGGTTGCAGGCGCGTCGACTCGAGAGCGACGAGGCCAAGGCAGCCGTGGCCGAGTCGGTGCGGCGTATCCGTACGATCGCACTCGTCCACGAGTCGCTGTCGCGTGAGCCCGGCGACGACATCGCGTTCATCGAGATCGTCCGCCCGCTGCTGCGTCTGGCGGAGGAGGGCCTGCAGTCCCCGGACCGCCCGGTGCGGTTCTCGGTGTCGGGCTCCGGCGGTCGGATCCCCGCCCACGCGGCGTCGCCGCTCTCGGTCGTCATGACGGAGTTGCTCCAGAACGCGGTCGATCACGGCTTCCCCGAGGGATCGGGAGGGGGTGACGTGGCGGTCGTCCTCGACCACCACGGTGCCGAACTCGCACTGCGGGTCATCGACAATGGCCGGGGCGTCGAGCCCGGTTTCGACCTCGAGGCCCAGACCGGGCTCGGGCTGTCGATCGTCCGGACGCTCGTGACGACCGAGTTGAACGGCTCGATCGGCATGCGCCCGGCAACGGCCGCAGACCTCGACGCCGTCGGTCTCGGTGACGGAACGGCGCGTGGCCGCGGCACGGTGGTCGAGCTGCGTGTGAGCACCGCCGACTGAGCCGACGAGGACGAGCGGTCAGGCGGTCGCGGCGGCGTGGCGCTCGGCGCGAGCCGCGGCAACGCGCTTGCGTCGGATCACGCGGCGATCCTCTTCGGTGAGGCCGCCCCAGATGCCGGAGTCCTGGTTGGTGTCGAGCGCGAAGTCGAGGCACTCCTTCGAGACGCCGCACTCGTCACACGTCTGCTTGGCGTGATCGATCTGCACGAGTGCGTTGCCTGTGGTTCCGACCGGGAAGAACAGCGCCGGATCGGTGTCACGGCACAGGGCGTCGTCGCGCCAGTCGTAGTCGGCGGCTCCGAGAGCCAGGCTGGACGCAAGAATCGACACGTTCGGATTCCCCTCGTGGTAGTGAAGGACGCCGTTGGGCACGGCGTCGGTGCGGTGTGGGCGAGAAACCGTCGAGGTGACGCCCGCCGGGCGAAAAGGTAGGCGCGAGCCACCGGCGTCGCAAGGGGCTCTTTGTGTGACGTGTGACCGTTGACGCATCGTGCGGGCGATACTCACTCCATGAACATCGTCGGACATCGAGGCGCGTCGGGAGCCGAACCCGAGAACACACCTGCGGCATTCGCCACGGCTGACCGGATGGGAGCCGACGGCGTCGAGCTCGACGTTCGCCTCGCCGCAGACGGTTTCGGAGGCACCCGTCTGGTCGTGTTCCACGACCCCCTCCCGACTGATCAGTCGGCCCTCGACGCGATCCCGGGCTTCGACGAGATCCTCGACGCCTGCGGCGATCGGATGCTGGTCAACGTCGAGATCAAGAACAGCGAGGGCGACGGGGGGTACGACCCGACGATGGCGGTTGTCGCGCCGACCATTCATGCGATGCGCACCCGCGGACCGCGTTGGGCAGACCGCTGGTTGATCTCGTCGTTCACGATGTCGACGATCGATCACTGTCGGCGGATCGCGCCCGAGATCCCGACCGGTTTCTTGCTGTACGCGCCGACCGACGAAGCCATCGCGGCCACCGTGCGTCATGGGCACACCGCGATCCATCCCTGGGTGGACGCGCTCGATGCCGACCGGGTCGCAGCGTGTCACGCCGTCGGACTGGTCGTGAACACGTGGACCTGCAACGGACCGGACCGACTCCGGGAACTCGCAGCCCTCGGTGTCGACGGCGTTTGCACCGATGTGCCCGACATCGCGCTCGAATCGATCGGGCGGACGTCCGAGCCTCGGCTCAGCCCGAACTGGGGAAGACGAGCCTGACCGCGTCGGGGACGTGGACGATGTCGAGTCGACTCGACTCTCCGAGCGCATCCCCGTCGAGCTGGTAGGGGAAGGGCGTGTCGTGCTCGATTCGGAGGCGTTCGACGTCGGTGCGGATGTCGAGGTGCGCCGCCGGCTGCACGCCACCGCCACGCAGGGCGCCGGTGAGTGACGTGAGGATGTCGCGGGCCTTCATCGTGGTGAACGTGATCGCGACGAGTCGTTGGTCGAGGTCGGCGTGGGGCGAGAGGTCGAGTGGGCGGTTGCCCAGGTAGGTGTACGGGTTCGTGTTCAACACGATCGTGAAGTAGCCGTTGTCCACGTCGTCACCGCCATCGCCGCTCACCCGGAAGTGCGGGTGTTTGCGGTCGTATCCACGGGCCCAGGTGGAGAGCCCGGCGTAGATGAAGAGCGGGTGCCCGAGCCAGCGCTTCAGTGAGCCGTGGCGCTCGACCTCCTGGACGACGGCCGCGTCGTATCCGATGCCGGTGTGGAAGCAGAAGTAGCGGCCGTTGACCTGTCCGAGGCCGATCGGGCGGATCGTCTCGGTGTCGATACCCCGAACGAGGTGCTCGACCGCAGCGACCGGATCGTTGGGCATGCCGAGGGTCCGTGCGAACACGTTGGTCGAACCGCCTGGGAGCACGCCGAGGGCGCTGTCGGTGCCGGCGATGCCGGTGGCAACCTCGTTGAGGGTGCCGTCACCGCCGTAGCCGATCACGACGTCGACGCCGCGTCGGGCGGCGTCGTGCGCGAACCGGGTGGCGTGGCCGCGCCGGTTCGTCTCGACGATCTCGACGTCGTGGCGCCGAACGGATCCGCCGGTCAGGCTGCGCACGCCCTCGCTCAGCCGTCGGTGGACGACGACGGTGTTGCGCGCCGTCACCGACGACGCGAACGAGTTGACGATCAGCATGATCCGCAAGTGGGAGAGCCTAATTGTCGTGGGCGCACAGATTCCCGAGGGGGGTCGCTGCGGCGCTGGCGGCATGCACACGTCACACCGGGACGAATTGGGGGACGGAGTTGACCGAGCGGTAACTTGGAACACCTATGAACGTGATCGTGTGTGTGAAACAGATCCCCGATCCGGCGCTGCCGGGTGAGCTGGATGCCGACAACACGCTGAAGCGCGACGGCAAGCTCATCCTCGATGAGTCCGACAGCTATGGCGTCGAAATGGCGCTGCAGCTCGTCACTGCTGCGGGCGGCGGCGCGGTGAGCCTCGTCTCGATGGCCCCGAACGAGGAAGTGTCGGGCCTCCGCACCGCGCTCGCGATGGGAGCCGAGAAGGCGGTGCTCGTCTCCGATCCCTCGCTGGCCGGCGCCGATGCGTTGACCACGGCGAAAATCCTCGCCGGCGCGGTCGGCAAGTCGGGTGACTTCGACCTCGTCATCGCCGGCACCGAGTCGTCCGATGGCTACACCGGGACCGTGCCCGAGCAGATCGCCGAGGTCCTCGGACTGCCGTCGGTCACCTTCGCCAAGTCGATCGAGGTCGACGGATCGACGGTCAAGGTCGAGCGCCAGACCGAGTCCGGTTACGACGAAGTGACCTGCTCGCTCCCCGCCGTGGTCTCGGTGACCGCCGGCGTCGTCGAGCCCCGCTACCCGAGCTTCAAGGGCATCATGGCCGCCAAGTCGAAGCCGGTCCAGAACGTCACCGCCGGTGACCTCGGCATCGAGGCTGCGAGCTGGGCCCAGTCCATCACCAACGTCGAAGATGCGCCTGCTCGCGAAGCCGGCGAGATCATCGAAGACGACGGCGAATCGTTCAACAAGATCGTCGAGTTCCTCGACAATCTGAAGGTCATCTAGAAGGGACAGTCTGATCATGGGTATCGACAACATCTGGGTGTTCGCGCAGACCACCGACGGAGCGGCAACGAGTGGAACGCTCGAGTTGCTGACCAAGGCCAACTCACTCGGCGGGACCGTCACGGCGTTCGTCGTCGGCACTGCCGGTGACGCCGCTGCTGTGATGTCCGATCACGGCGCAGCGAAGATCTACGAGACCGGCGACCTCGCCGGCGCCCTCCCGGGCGCTGCGGTGTCAGCCGCGATGAAGGCTGTCATCGACGGCGGCGATTCGCCCGACCTCATCATGTTCCCGCAGAGCTACGAGGGCCGCGACGTGATCGCTCGGCTCTCGGTCAAGCTCGACCGCACCGTGCTCACCAACTCGACCGACATTTCGGTCGACGGTGACTCGGTGAGTGTCCAGACGCCGATCTTCGGCGGCGCCAAGATCGTGACCTCGACCTTCACCGGCGAGGCACCGTACCTGGCAGCGTTCCGTCCGAAGAGCTTCGAGCCCGCCGGCGGTGTCGGCGCAGCCGGCGAAGTCGTTTCGGCTCCGGTTCCGGATCTCGGCACCACCGGCGGTGCGACCGTCACGGCGGTGCACGTCGAGGAGACCTCGGGTCCCAAGCTCGACGAGGCGGCCGTGGTCGTCTCCGGTGGCCGCGGGCTCGGCGAAGCCGACAAGTTCGAGATGGTCGAGCAACTCGCCAAGCAGCTCAAGGGCGCACCCGGTGCGTCGCGTGCGATCGTCGACGCGGGCTGGGTGCCCTACAGCTATCAGGTCGGCCAGACCGGCAAAGTCGTCAAGCCGACCGTCTACATCGCTGCCGGCATCTCGGGCGCCACCCAACACATGGTGGGTATGAAGGGCTCGAAGAACATCATCGCGATCAACAAGGACAAGGAGGCCCCGATCTTCGGTGTCGCCGACCTCGGTATCGTCGGTGACGTGCACAAGGTGCTCCCGCAGCTCTTGGAGGCGTTGGCCGCCCGCGGCTGATTCCAATAGATCGAGGATTGCGACGGAGCCGGGCCTCGCGGGCCCGGCTCCGTTCTTTTTCGGGACACCGGGCCAGGCTCAGCGGGTGAGTGTGTGAGTGATGCCGGGGACGGTGGTCGGTGAGAACCCCATGGCCTCCCAGAAGACGGGTGCCGCCGCCGATGCCCGTGCATTGCACGTCAGGGTGTCGGTATGACGAAGGGCGCGCTCCACGAGGCGGTCGGCGAGGCCGGACGCGACACCTCGGCGGCGCCAGGCGTCGGCCACGTAGAACCGTCGCACGCGAAGTGCGCCGTCGAGATCGGGACACCGGGCCAGACCGCCGACCGCGATGACGTCGTCGCGATTCGTCACTGCGAGGAGCTGCTCACCTGGTCGGTCGTAGGTCTCGGTTCCGTCGATCCAGCTCGCGATCAGGCGGGCGACGTTCACGATCCCCGCCCGGCCGGCCTCGTCGGCGAGCGGACCCAGCCGGACGATCACCGAGTCGTCCACGATGACGATTTCCACCGTGTCCACGCTACGACAACCCGGCCGAGTGCCGTGGATGTCAGGACGCGGCGTCGGACGCGACGAGCGCCCAGGCGACCCCTTCGGTGGGGTCCTCGACACCGAGCTGCAGTGACCAGCCGATGTCGGGCTCGTAGGCGTTCCACCGGAACCATCTGAGATCGTCGGCCAGGTCGCCCAGCTCGTCGGGATCGGGTGGCCATTCGTCGAGCAGATCACCGAACGCCGCAAGCAGCCACCACGCGCCGTACCGGCCCGACGCTGCTCCCCGGCGTCGGCCGTGCGCTCCTCCGTTGGCGCCGGCCCAGGCGATCCAGGCGATGGCGTCGCTCGGCTCGACGACGCAGCACCGTGCCCGTCCCACGCCCAGCGCGCCGAGTGCGTCGCCAACGTCGCCCACGACACATATCGATTCGGCTCGACCGTTCGATTCGGTCAACCAGGGTTCGACGAGTTGACGGAACGCGAGGTCGACATCGTCGTCGAGCACTTCGGCACCCGGCGCAGTGGCGATCGCTCTCCAGTCATCGGGAAGATCGGGCATCGGGAACTCGGCGCCACCGTCGGAGTACGTGGCCAGTGCGTAGTCGGGTTCCCACGACTGCAGCGCGGTCGGGATGTCGAGCACGGGCGCGAGATCGCCGGATTCGATCGGCTCGCCGCGGATGGCTCGCTCGTGTGCGACGAATGCCGCCCGAGGCCCGCGGTCGAGATGTTCGACCAGGTCGCCCCACGAGTGGTGCTGCGCCGCCACCTCGGTCAACGGACCGATCGTGAACCGACCCGACAGTCCGTCGCGCTCGTCGAGCACGGCGGCGACGTATTCGGGCTCCGCGAGCAGCGCGAGTCGGTATTCGGCAAGTGTTGCGGCCGGCCACAGCTGACGGCCGGTCTCGACGGCCTGACGCGAGCGATCGCGCACCCTGAGCAGCCCTGCCCAGTCGTGCCCGCTGCAGCGCGCATCGATCATGCGGACGAGCCCGTCGAGGTCTCCTCTGTGGATCAGTGCGTCGAGATCGGCGTCGGCATCGTGATCGTCGAGCATGCGTCGAAGTGTGCCACGCCGACTGGTCGTTGGCGTCGCGTCGAAGCGCTCAGCGCAGGACGATCGAGATCCAGCCGCCGTGCTTCGTCGACGCAACCGGCGCGAGCGGTGCAAGTGCAGCGAGGACGTGGTCGTGTCGGTCGGCGAGGATGCCGCTGATCACGAGCGCCCCACCAGGTCGGACCAGGCGACGGAGGTCGTCGGCCATCGAGATGAGGACGGGGGCCAGGATGTTCGCCACCACGATGTCGTAGGAGCCGACCACGTCGGCTACGGGTGTGGTGTCGACGTCGATCGTGCCGACGACATCGTTGAGTTCCATGTTGCGGCGCGTGGCCTCGACTGCTGCGTCGGCGATGTCGATCGCCCGGATCGTTGGCACACCGAGTTGCGCCGCGAGGACGGCGAGCACGCCCGTGCCGCAGCCGACGTCGAGCAGCGAGTGACACCGCGGCGCTGCTTCACGATGCAGGAGGTCGGCGAGCAGCGCCATCGCCGTCCGTGTCGTCGGGTGATCGCCGAGACCGAAGGCACTCCCGGGGTCGATCACCGTCACGAGGGCATCGTCGTCGTCGGGGTCGAACGGCAGCAGCGATGCCGGCACGGAGACCATCCCGTCGGCATACCAGGTGGGGGACAGGTACTCCGGCGCGACCTGGGTGATCGAGTCGTCGACGTCGAGAACATCTGTCGGCCATTCCGGGTCGAGTGTGGCGACCGCTCGCGCGATGGCCTGCGGGTCATTGCCGACCGAGGTGGCGATCTCGATCCGGTCTGTGGCGATCGAGGTTTCGCTGACCGCCTGGACACCCCACTGCCACATCCGATCGGTGACGAGCTCGGCGAGTTCGGGCGGCACCGTGACCACGATCGTGCGTGTTGTCATCGAGGCTCCTCGACCGTCACACGAGCGGCCAGGGGTAGCGGCGGCCGGTCGGATCCGTCGGGAACCGACGCTCCTTCACCATCCACGCCGCGCGGCCTTGGATCGCCTCGACCTCGTCGTCGCCGAGCAGCGCCGCGATGTCGAGGGGAACCGCGTCGATCAGTCGGTTCGCGGCGTCGAGCACGTGGTCGGGAAAAGGTTCGTCGCCGAACTCCCAGATCACGGTGCGCAGTTTGTACTCGGGCGCGAAACAGAGGCCGTGGTCGATGCCCCACACGGCGGCTTGCCGGCCATCGTGCTCGGGGACGAGCAGGCAATGGCCGCTCTTGCGGTCGGTGTTGTTCGCCAGGATGTCGAGTGCTGCGATGTCGCGCAATCGATCGTGCAATTGGGGCATCGTCTCGTAGATCGTGAAGTAGTGCTCACTGTGATCCGCGACGGCGAACCACTGGAACGACCCCTCGCCGACAGGTCCGTCACGCAAGACCGTCGGCGGGACGACACCGACGCCCATCGCCTCGCTCAGGCGATATGCCGCCACTTCGCGACGGTGCAGACCCGGCTCGAAGTCCCAGAGCGGCCGCTCGCCACGCATCGGCTTGTAGATCGCAGGGTGTGACCGGCCCTGATGGACGACGTGCACGAGAAAGGTCGCATTCGAGCTGTACGGCATCCGGCCCTCGATCTCGACGACGCCACGGAGCAGGTGCTCGACCGGGTCGTCGACCTCGTCGACACGCAGCTCCACCCCCTGGGGCTCGTCGGGCTCTGAGTCGTCGGCGTCGTCGAACTCGTCGCTCACGCCGCTCAGTTCATCCTCGGGCAGGCGTGACCGTCGGGGTCCATCGGGTTGCCGCACCACGTGCACTCCGCCCGCCCGGACTCGATCACCTGCGCGGCGTGCTTGACGAAGGCGTCGGCTTGGCCGCGGGTGATGTAGATCCGCACGTGGCCGCGGTCGTCGTCGACGAGTTCGCCATGCTCGTCGACCTCGCCCACCTCCTCGAGTTGGAGCAGCACCTTGTCGTTCGAGCGGTCGTAGCCGAGCCCGATCGGCCCCAACACGAAGACCGGCTCCACGGGTGCGCCCAGTTCCATCGCGCCCGGGATCGGGCGATCCTCGGCCGGCGGGAGGTCGGACAGCACCTTGGTGAGGTATTGCGAGATCGCTGCCGCCTGCTGCTTCTCGCACTTGACCGCGATCCGCATGCCCTCGGCGCGGATCTGGAGGAAGAAGGTTCGTTCGCCGGGGCGGCCCACGGTCCCGACCGTGAACTTGTCGACGTCGTCGAATTCGTGGAAGACGCTCATGTGTCGGTCACCGCCGCCTCCTCACGAGGGGCGCAGTTCGGCGAGGGGGCGCCCGGTCGAGTTCACGGCGAGCACGATCGGCCCACCGGCGTGCCAGGTGAGTGCACTGACCGAGGCGGGACTGATCACGATGCGTTGGAACAGGTCGATGTGGGTGCCGAGTGCGTGTGCGACGGCGGCCTTGATCGTGTCGGCGTGTGACACGCATACGATCGTGCCGCCCGGATGCTGTAGGCGCAGTCGGTCGAGCGTGGAGACCATGCGGGTCTGCATCTCGGTGAAGCTCTCACCGTTCGGGAATCGGAACGTGGACGGCGCGCTCTGAACGGTGCGCCACTCTGGCAGTTTGTTGAGCTTCGTCAACTCCTTGCCGGTCCAGTCGCCGAAGTCGCACTCGAACAGCCCTCGGTCGACCTTGGTCCGCAGTCCGAGTGCCTTGGCGATCGGCGCGGCGGTCTCCTTGGCACGTTCGAGCGGTGACGAGTACACCGCGTCGACCGATCCGAGCGCGGCGATTCTCTCTGCTGCGATCTCGGCCTGCCGGCGACCCTCGTCGGCGAGGTGCAGGCCCTTGGCCCGGCCTGGGAGGACCTTGCCGGTCGTGGGGGTCTGGCCGTGGCGGACGAGCAGGATCGTGGTCGGCTTGGGCCCCTTCGGCGCCTTGCGGCTTGCGGATGTGGTCGCGGCACGACTCTTCCGAGTGGTTGCGGTGTGTGTGGGAGCGGGGTTCGTCTTGGTCATGGCCGCAACCGAATCTACTGTCGACTTCCGTGAGCGCGCTCGTCAGGCTCGGAGCCGAGATCACCGGATGTCGGGCGTGCCCCAGACTGGTCGACTGGCGGGAGACGGTGGCGCGTGAGAAGCGAGCAGCATTTCGGGACGACGACTACTGGGGTCGCCCGATCTCGGGGTTCGGCGACCCGGCGGCACGGATCGTCGTACTCGGGCTCGCCCCCGCCGCGCACGGCGCCAATCGAACGGGGCGGATGTTCACCGGTGACCGGAGCGGCGACTGGCTGTTCCGCGCGATGCATCGGGCCGGCCTTGCCAGCCAGGCCGAGTCGGTGTCGGTCGACGACGGTCTGGAACTCCATGACGCGTGGGTGACCTCCGCGGTGAAATGTGCTCCGCCCGACAACAAGCCGACGCCGGTCGAACGGGATGCATGCGCCGGGTTTCTCCGTCGCGAGTTGTCGGCGCTCGAATCGATGCGGGTGGTCGTGTGCCTCGGGACGTTCGGGTTCGACGCGGCACTGCGCCACTTCGGGGTCCGGCCGAAACCGAGATTCGGGCATGGTGTGGAGGTCGAGGTCGACGGCGGGCCGACGCTGCTCGGCTGCTACCACGTGAGCCAGCAGAACACGTTCACCGGTCGCCTCACCGAGCCGATGCTCGACGCCGTGTTCACTCGCGCCCGTGTCCGCGCCGCGTCCCCGTGAGCCCATTGTCCGCGGGCCGCGGGCGTGGATCAGGCCGGCGGTGGGGTGAGGGCGTCGGAGACGGCCTGGGCGGCGAGGGCGAGGGCGGAGCGGGCCTCGCCGAGGTAGTTCGACATCGAGAAGAAGCCGTGGATCTGGCCGGGGAAGTGGACATGGCTCGTGGCCACGCCCACGTCTGTCAAGCGCTTCGCGTACGCCACGCCCTCGTCGCGGAGCGGATCGAACCCGGCGGTGATCACGAGCGCGGGCGGTCCCGCTTCCAACGCCTCGTCGGCGGCGAGGAGCGGTGAGACCCTGGGGTCGGTCACCGAACCCACTCCTCCCGAGAGATAGTGGTCGACGAACCATCGCATCGACGATGCGGTGAGGAACAGACCTTCGCCGTTCTCGGTGTAGCTGTCGGTGTCCATTCGTGCGTCGACGACGGGGTAGACGAGCAGCTGGAATGCGAGCGGGGCGGGCGCGACGTGGCAGACGACGGCCGCGAGGTTGGCGCCGGCCGAGTCGCCGCCGACCGCGATCCGATCGGCATCGATGCCGAGGTCGTCGGCATTGGCGTGGGCCCACCTGGTGGCCTGGATGCAGTCGCCGAGTCCTGCCGGGAACGGCGCTTCGGGGGCGAGCCGGTACGCGACACTCAGCACGGCGTGCCCTGAGCGCAAGGCGAGTGAGTGGCAGATGTTGTCGTGGCTCGCAAGGTCGCCCAGGACCCACCCGCCGCCGTGGAACCACAGGAGCAACCCCGAGACGCCGTCGCCCGGTGCGGGTCGGTACAACCGTGCGGGCACCCCGCCGGCATCGAGGTCGACCGTGTCGTGGCATCGTTCGAGAACGGGCGGTGCCAACTCGGCGCGCGCCCGACGAGCCTCGTCGGGTGGGAGGGAGTCGAGCGGTGGCGCACCGACGGCCTCCATCAGATCGAGAAGGGTGCGGGCCTCGACGTTCAGCGGCATCGACTCATCCTCGCAGTAGCCTCAGCGCCCTGTGAAAGCGAATCAAGCGATGACCGCACCCGTGCCTCCCCTCGTGGAAGCGCGTCCCGCCGGCCGTTCGCGCCGCGGTCTTGTTGCAGCTGTCGTCGGGCTGCTCGTGCTCGGCGCGTGCACGTCCGATCCGGGGCCGAAACGGGTCGCGCAGGACATCATCAAGGCCGAGTCGCTCGCCAACCCCGAACTCGACGAGGAATGCCTCCTCGCCCGGCTCGACGACTACAACGACGACGAGCTGGTCGCGATCTCCGACGGGCTCTTGAAGGAGAATTCGGCCGACCAGGCGGCAGCCGAAGTGGAGCTGGCCAAGTTCCAGGCCGACCTCGAAACCTGCACCTGACCCCGCAGGGTCTCAGCCCGCCGGCTTGTCGTCGGCGGCGTTCGGTTCGGCCGCCGCTGCGGCGGCCTTCTTCTTTGGCGGTGGCACGCCGACGGCCGGCGCCGGATCGGCGCCCTTCGGCCAACGTCGGCGACTGACGATCGACAGCAGCCGGAGCAGGCGCATGGCGGTCTCGTCGGTCTGCGCCGGTTTGGCTTCGATCACGCCGTCCTTGATCATCCGCTCGATGACCTCCTCGCCCAGCTCGGTGCGGGCGATGGTGAGCGTCCAGTCGTTGTCCTCACCGATGCCACCCGTGGCGATGTCGGAGTGCTCGGCCGCGAAGTCGGGGCAACTCGTGCAGCCCTTGCGGGTCCACGCGTGGCATTCCTTGAGGTTGATCTCGTGGTACGAGCCGTCCTTCATCCAGATCTGGAACACGCCCTTGATGTTCATCTTGACCATGTCCTGCTTCTTCAGGCCGTACTTGGCCTCGAAGAGCTCCTCGAAGATGGCGTCGTCGAACGTCTTCGAGCAGAGCAGCCCGATGTTGAACAGGAACGGCTTCGACACCTTGCCGGCCTTGCGATCCCACATGACGGGCGGTGACGACGTCTGGCAGCCCATGCCGACCAGCGCAAGACGCTCGAACCCGCGCTCGCGGGCTTCGGGCAGGGCCAGCGGGTTCGCACAGTACGTGTACCGGGACCCTGCGGTGGCGAGGATCTCTTCTTTCGTCTCGACGACGACCGGCTTCGCCTTCCAGCGATCGTCATCCTCGACGCCCGACACGAGCGCCGCATCGATGTAGTCGTTCTCCCGCAGCCAGATCAGCAAGGCGGACACGAGGCCGCCGTCCTGGCCGTTCTCGTGCACGGTCGTGTCAGTGGCGCGCGTGAGGTACAGCTGGCGCCAGATCCCTGCCATCTCGTCGGGTTCGCGCACCCGGCCGAACAGGTGCATGTCAGCGGACGGCTCCCACGCCCGGAAGCGCGGGCACGCTCGGGTGCAGGTGGTGCAGCCGCCTCCTGCGCCGAATCCGTGGACACAGTTGTCGAGGCCGAGTTCCTCCTCGAGGTGGAACGGGATGTACTTGCCCTCCTCGTGCTCGTAACCGATCACGTCGTGCGGGCAGGTGACGACGCAGCCCGCGCAGCCGGTGCACAGATCGTTCGTGATGACCTCCGCGTAGAGCTCTTTCCATTGTGCGGTCCACCGGCCCGCTTCGGCGGGAGAGGTCGGTGTGTCGGACTCGGTCGTCGTCATCTCGGTGACTGTACGCGAGGTGACGCAGTCGGGCTCAACCAGTGCCGGGGTCGCGGCGGTGCGTCTAGGTTTCGGTCATGGCAACGCTCGACGACCGAACGCTCGACGCTCTCACCGATCAGACGGTCGAACTGCTCCAGACGTTGATCCGCAACGAGTGCGTCAACGACGGCACGGTCGACTCGGGTCACGAGACGCGCAACGTCGACGAGCTCGAGCAGGTGGTCGCGGGCCCGAGCGTCGACATCGACCGCTTCGAACCCGTGCCCGGCCGAGCCTCGATGGTGGCACGAATCGCTGGTTCCGACCCGGCGGCTCCCTCCCTGTGCTTGATGGCCCACACCGACGTCGTCCCCGTGCATCCGGAGGGGTGGACGAACGACCCGTTCGGCGGCGACATCATCGATGGCGAGGTGTGGGGGAGAGGCGCTGTCGACATGCTCAACCTCACGTCCTCGATGGCCGTGTCCTTTCGGCGGCTCGCCGACGAGGCGGCGGCGGGACGGTTCCGCCCGACCGGCGACCTGATCTACTTCGCGGTGGCCGACGAGGAATCGGGCAGTGTCCACGGCGCCCGGTGGATGGCCGACCATCACGCCGATGCGATGCGCGCCGACTACGTGCTCACCGAGAACGGCGGCCTGCACTCCGGATCGGCCGAAGCGCCGTTCGTGGGCGTGAACATCGCCGAGAAGGGTGTTGCGTGGCGCACGTTGACGGTTCGAGGTACTCCGGGCCACGGCTCGATGCCGTTCCGTCAGAACAATGCGTTGGTGAAGGCCGCCGCCGTTGTCCAGCGGCTCGCCGACTATCGGCCGGCGCCACGCTTCACCGAGTTGTGGCGCACGCGAGTCGACACGCTCGGGCTCCCCGCTGAGATGCGCGGCGTGCTGCTCGACGAACAGGCCATCGACGCGTTCCTCGACGACCTCCCGTCGGTGCCCGCCGCTGCCCACCTCCACGCATGCACCCACACGACGTTCTCACCCAACCTGGTCGACGGTGGAGCGATGAAGACCAACGTGATCCCCGACCACGTCGTCGTCAACGTCGACATCCGCACGCTGCCCGGTGAGGGCCCCGACGAGGTCGACGCCCACCTCCGTGCGGCCCTCGGTGACCTCGCCGACCACGTGGAGGTCGACATCATCATGAACGACCCTGCATCGACCTCGCCGGTCGACACGCCACTCTGGGATGCGCTGGCCCGTGCGGTCAACGTGCCGTTCCCGACCGCTCGACTCACCCCGCAGCTCGCGGTTGGATTCACCGATGCCCGGATCTACCGGGAGATGGGTGCCGTCGCCTACGGCGCGGGGCTCTTCAGTCCGGGTCTCGATGCCGGCGACTTCGGCTCCCGATTCCACGGCCACGACGAGCGGATCGACGTCGAGTCGCTCGCACTCACCACCCGTCTCTGGCACCGGGTCGCTACCGATTTCCTGCGCTGAGACGACGCCAGGAGTTGGCGGTCCGACGATGCGCCGGGCCGTTGCGATCTGCCAGCATTCGACGATGACCACAGCCATCGATCTCGATTCCGCTCTCGACGAACAGCACGCAGCCCTGCTGTCGATGCTCCCGCCGGACCTGATGGATCTGAGTGACATCCCCACCGCTCGGGCTCGGCTGGAGGGGTTGCTGGCCATGATGCCGGCACCGGAGCTGCCCGCTGACGTCACGATCACCGAGGTGATGGCCCCGTCACTCGACGGAGCGCCCGATGTCCGCCTCAAGATCTACACGCCCGACGGCCTCGAATCCGGGGCCGGCGCGCTCCTCTGGATCCACGGTGGCGGGATGGTGATGCTCAACGCTGACGGTGATGATTTCCAGAGTGCCACGCGGGCGGCCGAACACGGATGCGTCATCGTCTCGGTCGACTATCGGTTGGCCCCCGAGACACCTGCCCCGGGCCCGGTCGACGATTGCTTCGCCGCGCTCACCTGGCTCGCCGGGCACGCACGCGAGCTCGGCGTGTCAATCGAACGCATCATGATCGGTGGAGCGAGCGCAGGCGCTGGGCTCGCGGCCGGGACCGCGCTCCGAGCCCGGGACTCCGGCGGCCCGTCGCTCGCCGGCCAACTCCTCGTGTACCCGATGATCGACCACCGCAACGAGACCCCGAGCAGTCACGCGATCCAGGACCTGCGGGTCTGGAACCGGTCCGCCAACCTCGCCGCGTGGGCGGCCTATCTCGGCGGCGCCGCGCCCACCACATATTCGTCGCCCGCGTTGGCTGACGATCTCTCCGCGCTCCCGCCCGCGTACATCAGCGTCGGGACGTTCGACATGTTCCACGACGAGGACGTCGCCTACGCCACTGCGCTCAACCGGGCTGGGGTCTCGTGCGAACTCCACGTGTACCCGGGTGCCTTCCATGCGTCGAACGGTTTCCTCCCCGACCACCCCACCTCGATGCGCTGGAAAGTCGATGAAGACGGCTTCATCTCCCGTTGCCTTGCCGGTCAACTCTGATTCCGACGTCGCACTAGAGTGCGCGGCGGTGATCCTGACGCCGGACTTCGCGCATCACGAATGGCGGCCGCTCGCCGACGCTGCACTGTGCGATGGCACCGTTCATCTCACCTGGCCGGACGGCCTGGTCCACATGTGTCACCCGCTCTGGTTGTTCGAGCAGACCGTCGGTATCGAACCGCTCACCCGGGAGGGCTCGATCGAACCCGGCGAGTTGCCTGATCCATCCTCGCTCGCGGGGGTCGACCTCACGAACGACGGTGCGCTGGAGTTGACGTGGCATGGCGGGAATCGCTCACAGGCGCATCCCGGCTGGTTGCGGTCGATCGCCGAAGGCGGGCATCTCCCGCGTGCTGCACTCGGGGAGCCGATCGAGTGGACGACCGCCACGCTGTCGGACCTCCCGACCTTCGACGGCGGGGCCGTGCTCGACGACGACGGCGTCTTCGAAGCCTGGCTCTCGTCGCTCTGCACCGTCGGCGTCGGCCGGCTCCGGAACGCTCCGGCCAGCGATGATTTCATGGCCGAGCTCGCCGGTCGGATCGGACCGATCCGGGGCTCGAACTTCGGCGGCGTGTTCACCGTCGAATCGATCGTCGACCCCGACTCCACGGCGAACACTGCCATGGCGCTCGGTCAGCACACCGACCTGCCGACTCGCGAGACCCCACCCGGATTCCAGTTCCTGCACTGTGTCGAGAACTCGGTGACCGGGGGACTGTCCCGGATGGCGGACGGGATGGCGGTGGTCGCCGAACTCCGTCGGAGCCGTCCCGAGGCCTACGAGTCACTCACGACCGACGAATGGGTCTTCGCGAATCGCGCCGTCGACGGTGATCACCGCTGGATCGGGCCGATCATCGACCAGGGTGGCCCTCGGTCACCGCTCACGATCCGGGCGTTCTATCCCGTCCGCCTGGCGCCCCACATGCCCATCGATCGCCAGCAGGGTGCCTACGACGCGATGCGTGTCTTCTCGCAGGTGGCGCACGATCCCCGCTTCATGATCAGCTCCGCATTCCAGCCGGGTGATCTCGTCGGCTTCGACAACCGACGGATCCTGCATGGCCGCGATGCGTTCGATCCCGGCATGGGCCGTCGTCGGCTCCGCGGGTGTTACATCGATCACGACGACCTGTACTCCCGCCTGCGCGTGCTGCGCCGCCCCGCAGACGTGCATCTCACCACCCGCGAAAGGGCCACCCCATGAGTTCCGTGTTCATCACCTGCGCCGTCACCGGCTCGGGTGACACGGTCGGCAAGTCCGACCGCGTCCCGTTCACCCCTGAGGCGATCGCCAACGACTGCATCGCAGCGGCCAAGGCAGGAGCCGCCGTGGCCCACATCCACGTTCGTGACCCGATCACCGGTGCGCCATCGAGGAACCTCGAGTATTACACCGAGGTCGTCGATCGGGTGCGGTCGTCCGACGTCGACGTCGTCATCAACCTCACGTCGGGCATGGGCGGCGATCTCACCCTCGGCTCCGTCGAGGCGCCGTTGCCGCTCGCCGAGGTGGGCACCGACATGGCCGGCGCGACCGAACGACTCGAGCATGTGCAGAAGCTGCGACCGGAGATCACGACGCTCGACTGCGGATCGATGAACTTCGGCGAGGGCGACTACGTGATGACGAACACGCCCGCCACGTTGCAGGAGATGGCCCGCCAGATCACTGCGATGGGCGTGCGACCCGAGATCGAGGCGTTCGACACCGGACATCTGTGGCAGGCGAAGTCGCTCGTCGAGCAGGGCTGTATCGAGGACCCCGTGATGATCCAGCTGTGCATGGGGATCCCCTGGGGTGCGCCGGCCGACGTCAACACGTTCATGGCGATGGTCAACAACATCCCGGACAGCTGGACGTTCAGCGCGTTCTCGATCGGCCGGATGCAGCTCCAGTACGTCGCGCTCGCGGCGATCGCGGGCGGCAACGTCCGGGTCGGGTTGGAGGACAATCTCTACCTCGACCGGGGCGAGCTGGCCACGAACGCCGCGCTCGTCGAGCGGGCGGCACAGATCCTCGGCGGCATGAACATCGGTCTCAAGTCGGCCGCCGACGTCCGCGCCGAACTCCAACTCACCAAACACGGCTGACCGGGAGGCGGGACGGTGATGCAACGGGCGGCAGTCGTCGGGTGCGGCGTGATCGGGGCGGCGTGGGTGGCGCGGATGCGACTGCGCGGGGTCGACGTGCGGGTGTTCGATCCTGCCCCGAACGCCGCCGACGTGCTCGACGAGGCCATGCACCAGGCGGTCGTCGCGTGGGACGGCTTGGGTCTCGCCACCAGCCGTCCGGGCGGACTGACCGTGTGCGATTCGATCGCGGACGCGGTGGCGAATGCCGATCTCGTCCAGGAGTGTGTGCCGGAGCGCCTCGAACTGAAGCACGACACGCTGGCAGCGATCGACAGGTCTGCGCCAACCGATGCGCTGGTCGCCTCGTCGACATCGGGGTTCAAACCGACCGACCTCGCGTCGGCGATGGAGCACCCCGAACGCCTGGTGGTCGGACACCCGTTCAACCCCGTATACCTGCTGCCGCTGGTCGAGGTCGTCGGCGGCGAGCAGACGTCGCTCGGCACGATCGATCGAGCGATGGCGATGTACTCGTCGCTCGGGATGAAGCCGCTCCACGTGCGGGTCGAGATCGACGCATTCGTCGCCGACCGGCTGCTCGAGGCGGTGTGGCGTGAGGCGATCTGGCTCGTGAACGACGGGGTGGCCACGACCGCGGAGATCGATGATGCGATCCGCTACGGATTCGGGCTGCGCTGGGCGCAGATGGGCCTCTTCGAGACGTATCGCACCGCCGGGGGAGCGGGCGGGATGCGGCATTTCCTCGGTCAGTTCGGCCCGGCGCTCGAATGGCCGTGGACGAAGCTCACCGACACGCCGGAGTGGACCGACGAGTTGGTGGAGACGATCGCCGGTCAGTCCGACGACCAGTCCGGGGATCGGACCATCCCGGAGTTGCTCGCCGAACGTGATCGCAACCTCGTGGCGATCCTGCTCGCGCTGGAAGGTGTTGACGCAGGTGCGGGCCGCACCTTGGCGGCGCTGCGTGCCACCCAATGGTGAATCAGACGGCGTCGCTGCCTTCTTCGCCGGTACGGATGCGAACGACGCGATCGACGCCGGTCACCCAGATCTTGCCGTCACCGATCTTGTCGGTCCGGGCGGCGGCGGCGATGACGTCGACGATCGCATCGACCTGCTCGTCGTCGATCACGATCGACACGCTCACTTTCGGGACGAAGTCGATCTTGTATTCGGCGCCGCGGTAGGTCTCGGTGTGGCCGCCCTGCCGGCCGAATCCGCGGACCTCGGTGACGGTGATACCGGTGACGCCGTTCGACTTCAGTGCGTCTTTGACCTCGTCGAGCTTGAAGGGCTTGATGACGGCAGTGATGAGTTTCATGTGATGTGTCTCCGGGTCAGTGCAGCGTGGCCACTCTTGCAGGTCTTCAGGAGGTGTAGGCGGACTCGGCGTGTTCGGACTGATCGAGACCTATCAGCTCCGCGTCGCTGTCGACGCGGAGTCCGATCGTCCGCTGGATGCCGAATGCGATCGCGTAGGTGACGACGAACGAGAACAGCCCGACGCCGACCGCCGCCACGAACTGGTCCTTGAGCAGCTCGACGCCACCACCGAAGAACAGCCCGTCGAACTCGCCGTTGACCGCGGTGTCGGCGAAGAAGCCGAGCAGCAGCGTGCCGACGACGCCGCCGATGAGGTGGACGGCGATCACGTCGAGGCTGTCATCCCAGTTCATCTTCGCCTTGATGAACAAGGCGAAGTAGCAGGCGACGCCGGCGATCGTGCCGATGACGAGCGGTGCCGCACCGCCGACGAAGCCGGCGCACGGTGTGATGGCGACGAGCCCGGCCACGGCGCCCGAACAGGCACCCAACACCGTCGCGTGGCCGGTCTTGATCCGCTCGACGAGCAACCAACCGAGCATGCCGGTTGCGGCGCCGAGTTGCGTGTTGACGAGTGCCTGGGCGGCGACGCCGTCGGCGGCCAGCGCCGAGCCGGCGTTGAACCCGAACCAGCCGAACCACAAGATGCCGGTACCGAGCACGGTGAGCGGCAGGTTGTGCGGTGGCATCGGCTCGGAGCCGTGGCCCTTGCGGTTGCCGATGACGAGGATCACGGCCAGGGCGGCCATGCCGGCGTTGATGTGGATCGCAGCGCCACCGGCGAAGTCGAGGGCCCCCATTTCGAAGATCCAGCCGTTGGCGTTGAACACCCAACGGGCGGCCGGGGCGTACACGAGCAGCCCCCACAGCGCGATGAGCAGCGCATACGAACCGAACTTCAAGCGGTCGGCCGTCGCGCCGGTGATGAGCGCCGGCGTGATGATGGCGAACATCATCTGGAATGCGAAGAACGCGAAGCCGGGGATGTTGTCGTCGAGCGTCGTCACGTCCTTCATGAACGCGAAGTCGAGATTGCCGACGATCGGGTTGTCGCCGCCGAACGCGATCGAGAACCCGATGATCGCCCACAACGTCGAGATGATGCCCATCGCGAAGATGTTCTGCATCAACATGCCGAGGACGTTCTTCGAGCGGACCATGCCGGCGTAGAAGAACGCGAGCCCAGGCGTCATGAACAGGACGAGTGCCGCCGAAACGAGCACCCATGCGGTGTTGCCGGAATCCATGGCGCGAGAACCTAGACCGTGCCATCACTTGGGCCGAAAACGCCCGAATCCCCGGGCCCCGTCTGAGGACAGTCGACGGAACCCGGGGACGTGGAAGAGGCGCGGGGGCGCACCTCGGGGGGACGCAGCAGGTGTGGAGGGTCGTCCTCGGACCCCACCTGCTACGCGATTGTCAGACGGCGTCGGCTCCTTCTTCGCCGGTGCGAATCCGGATGATGCGATCGACGTCGCTCACCCAGATCTTGCCGTCGCCGATCTTGCCGGTCGCCGCGCCTGTTTTGATGGCGTCGACGGCGCCGTCGACGACGCTGTCGTCGACGACCACTTCGATGCTCACCTTGGGAACGAAGTCGATCTTGTACTCCGCTCCTCGGTACGTCTCGGTGTGGCCGCCCTGACGGCCGAAGCCGCGGACTTCGCTCACGGTGATGCCGGTGATCCCGGCCTCCTTGAGAGCGTCTTTGACGTCATCCAGCTTGAACGGCTTGATGACTGCAGTGATGAGTTTCATGTGAGTTGTCTCTTTTCGTTCAGTCAAAGCGATCAGTGGGTGGGCGCTGTGTCGGGGGCGTAGCCCTGCATGCCGTGCTCGAGGAAGTCGAGCCCTTCGATCTCCTCTTCGGCCGTGACCCGCAGACCGATCGTGCTCTTCAGCACGAGGAAGAGGATGCCGGTGGTGACCGTGACCCAGACGCCGATGATCAGCAGCATGAGGAGCTGCATGATGACCTGGTCGAGGTTGCCGCTGTAGATCAGGCCGGCTTCCTCGCGCCCGAGGAACGCATCGTCGTACTTGGCGAACAGGCCGATGGCGAAGACGCCCCAGAAGCCGCAGACACCGTGGACGCTCACGGCACCGACCGGGTCGTCGATCTTCAGCTTGTCGAGGCCGATCACGGAGAACACGACGAGGGCGCCGGCGATCGCACCGGTCAGGGCCGAGAAGATCGGCGTGAAGGCGCCACAGCCGGCGGTGATGGCGACGAGGCCGGCGAGGACGCCGTTGCCGATCATCGCGAGGTCCGGCTTGCCGGCGACCAGCCAGATCGTGATGGTCGTGACGAGCGCTGCGGCGACCGCGGCGAGCATGGTGTTGACGGCGACGGTGCTCACGAACTCGTCAGCGAGCAGTTCGGAGCCGGGGTTGAAGCCGAACCAGCCGACCCACAGGATGAACACGCCGAGGATCACGAACGGGATGTTGTGACCGGGGATCGCCCGAGCCTTGCCGTTCTCGTCGTACTTGCCGATGCGCGGTCCGAGGAAGAACGCGCCCATGAGTGCGGCGATGCCGCCGGTCATGTGGACGATGCCCGATCCAGCGAAGTCGGAGAAGACGGCGTCGCCGACGTTCATCTGGGCGATCCAGCCGCCGCCCCACGTCCAGTGGACGACAACGGGGTAGATGAACGCACACATGATCGTCGAGAAGATCAGGTACGACGAGAACTTCGTCCGCTCGGCCATCGCGCCTGAGGCGATCGTCACGGCCGTCGCGGCGAACACCGCCTGGAAGAAGAACGTCGTGGCGACGCTGAGCCCGCCCTCGGGGATCGCCGCGAGGTCGACGTTGGTCAGGAAGAACTCCCCTGAGCCGATGAACTTGCTGCCACCCGAGCCGAACGCGAAGGCGTAGCCGACGGCGAAGAAGGCGAGGATGCCGACGACGGCGTCCGACAGGTTCTTGGCGAAGATGTTGACCACGTTCTTCGCTCGGGTCAGTCCGGCTTCGACGAGCGCAAAGCCCGCCTGCATGAAGAAGACCAGGACGCCGGCGATGAACACCCAGACGTTGTTCAAGTAGTCCTGTGTGGTCGGGACGTACTCCTGGGCGAAGCCGACGGACGGGGTGACGGCCAGTACGGCGACCACACCTCCGAGGCCTGAGATGATTCGAAGCGCTCGTTTGCGCACAGTTGTCCTCCAATTGAAAGTGATACGGGAAGAACCGGGGATGCCACGCTGCCGCCCTGGAACGGAGCGCAAGCTAGGTGCACCCCATTTCCCGTCGGTCGCCGTCGCGTTTCGTCTTGGTGAACGCTCGTCACGGGAGCATGTGGACCGTGTTTCGTGGGCGTGAAGTGCCTGCTCAGAACTGGCGGCGGCCGTGACAGACAGCCGAACGATCGAACACCAGGGCCGAAAACCTGAACGGCCGGTTCGCTCCTGCTGAGGGGATCTTCGAAGCTCGAGGGGGATTGAACGCCGAAAGGGTCTTGCATGCAGGAACGAACCGACCGCTGGATGAGCAACCTAGAGAGCATCTCTTTCAGGGTCGTGTGCGCAATGTGAACGACCCGTGAATCGACGTGTGACGGGCGACCCGACGGCCACGCTGCGATGGGCTTGGCCGTGCGCTCGGGTGACCTGCAACACTGTTCCAATGGACCTGACGTACCCGAACGAAGCCGAGGAGTTCCGCACCGAGATCCGAGGGTGGCTCGAGGCCAACCTGCCCGACGGGTGGTTCGACGACGACTTCGAGATGTCGGACGAGGAGCGCAAGGCGTTCAACGCGGCGTGGCCCCAGAAGCTGTTCGAGGGCGGCTGGATCTGTGCCACTTGGCCCAAGGAGTACGGCGGCAAGGGCCTCACCACCATGCAGGGCGTCGCACTGTCCGAGGAGTTCGCACGAGCGAAAGCGCCCATGCGTGGTGACTTCTTCGGCGACACGCTGGTCGGTCCGACGATTCTGCAGTGGGGCACCGAGGAACAGAAGAAGGAGTTCCTCCCGGGGATCTTGAAGGGCGAGACCCGGTGGTGCCAGGGCTTCTCCGAGCCGAACTCGGGCTCCGACCTCGCATCGCTCAAGACCACGGCGGTGCTCGACGGTGACGAATGGGTCATCAACGGCCAGAAGGTCTGGACCACCCAGGGGCATCACGCCGACTACTGCTTCCTGCTCACTCGGACCGATCCGGACGTCAAGAAGCACGCCGGCATCTCGTACATGCTCGTCCCGATGAAGCAGGACGGCGTCGAAGTGCGCGGCATCGTCCAGCCCGATGGCACCGCCGAGTTCTGTGAGGTGTTCTTCGACAATGCTCGCTGCGCGAAGGACGCGGTTGTCGGCGGCGTCAACAACGGCTGGAAGGTTGCCAACTCGACGCTTGCATTCGAGCGCGGCCTCTCGGCGACGACCGGATGGCGCCGTTTCGCCGAGGAGTACCGACTCATGACCGAGGCGGCGACGGCGAACGGAGCGATCGATGACCCGAGCATCCGTCAGCGGTTGATGGAGTTCTACACGAAGATCCAGATCCTGCGGATCAACGGTCTGCGCAACCTCACGTCGACCCTCAACAAGTCGAAGGACATGGGCACGATCGCGCTCGGCGCCACGAACAAGATGTTCTGGTCCGAGATGCACAAGGCGGCGATGGAGCTCGCGCTCGACATCTACGGTGCCGAGGGCATGCTGATCGACTCGGGCCCGGCTGCCGGCGGTTGGCCCGGAGCCACGCGCGACAAGCGGCGCGACGGCTATCCGGTCAGCCCGATGATGTCCGCCTTCTTCTTCTCGCGGTCCGAAACGATCTGGGGCGGCACGAGCCAGATCCAGCGCAACATCGTTGGCGAGCGTGTGCTGGGGTTGCCCAAGGAGCCCAAGCCGCCCGCCGGCGACTGATCGGCCTCGGCCACCACACCTGTCCGCGTCGTTCTCGTGATCTCCTGCGGCGCAGCGCGCTGGAGAAGATCACGAGAACGGTGGTTCAGACGGTTCGTTCGGCCGCTCGCAGACGATGACTGTCGATCAGGTCGGCGATCTCACCGTGGAACGCGTCGCGCAACGCCTGGTCGCTGACGCGCTCGACCAGCCACCCTGCCTTGCGGGCCTGTCGATCTCGAGCCTTGTCCCGCTGCGCCTCGAAACGGCCGCCGTGCCAGGTGACGTGGTCGATCTCGACAGCCCACCCGATCGAGGGATCCGCGACGTCGGCGTGGATGACGACTCCGTTGGGCAGTCGGATCGGATGCTGGTTCGCGAGCTGCGTCAAGCCGCCTCGGCGGAGCGCTCCCAGGACCCGTGTCTCCAAACCTGACTGGGCCGGCTTCTGCCACGCCGGGCGTTGGGAGAGGACTCGGTGGACCCGTGCGAGGCCAGGCCGCCCCCTGGCGTCGAGCCGGCGCACCGTGTGGAACAGCGCCGAGATGCCGACGTGCTGGTCGAGTACCCACTCGGTCAGCATCTCGAACCGGGAATCGTCGAGGCGCGCAGCGCAATCGAACCAGGTTCGCGGTGGACTCGCCAGCCGGATGCCGTCGCCGCGTTCGACGACGTCTTCGGCCGACAGCACGTTCGTTCGGCGCAGGGTGACACCCGACGTGATCGGTGTGCGGTCGTGGCGCACGAGCACTTCGGGCACGGTCGGGCGGAACACGTGACGGAACTGCCAGAGCCTCGCCGCGGCCGGTCCGGTGACGACAGCTTCGGAATCGGCGAGAGATGCAGCGGCGCAGCGTGCCTCGAACGTGAGCGGTGCGCTGGCGATCAGGTAGACACCGTTGTGCAGCCGCTGCAGGACGCGTTCGCGAGTGAGGTGGCCGATCGCGTGACGACTCACTCCGTGCTCGACCAGTTGCGCCCGTGTCATCACACCGTGTTGGGCTCGGGCCACCGCGAGGAGGTCGGCGGAGAATCGGGGCATCAGATCATCCCTTCGTCGGTGACGTTGTCGGGGACGAGCGTCCGATGTGGGGCGGTGCCGAGCCGAGAACGATATCGGTCGGGCACGGTGCCGACCCGTCGTCACCGTTCTCGTGAACTCTTCGGGCGCACTGCGCCGAATCAGTTCACGAGAACAGTGGAGGTGGGGTGAAGTGGCCGGAACAGCGGTCGTGTGACTTCCGGCGCCTGACGGACGTGGGACGATTGACGCGCGGATCAGCGGGGCAGGATGGGCACCGTGGTGTCCCCGAACGAGGTGTCCGAGACGAGAGGTACTCGACGCGCGTATGTCGCGCCCGCCGACCGTCTCATCACGCGCCCGTTCGTGGTGGTCACGCTCAGCGCGCTGGCGTTCTTCATGTACATCGGGACGCTGCTGCCGCTGATCCCGCTGTTCATCGAAGGCCCGCTCGGCGGAGGTGAGTTCAGCGTCGGACTGAATGTTGCGGTGTTCGCCGCAGCGGCGATCGTCGCTCGCCCGTTCATCGGACGCCTTGCGAATCGCTACGGGCGTCGGATGGTCATGATCTGTGGTGCACTCATCGCTGCCACCGGCGGGTTCGGGATCAGCCAGGTCGATTCGATTCCCACGTTGCTCGGTTTCCGGCTGCTCACCGGTGTCGGTGAAGCGGCGATGTTCGTCGGCGCGGCCACGTTGATCGCGGACCTGTCCCCACGCAGCCGGCGTGCGGAAGGAGCGAGCTACTTCTCGGTCGCCGTGTTCACCGGTCTCGGGCTCGGGCCGGTGCTCGGTGAGGCGCTCCTCAACGACACCGAGTTCGAGCGGACGTTCATGGTCGGCGGTGGGTTCGCCCTCCTGGCGGCGGCGATCGCGTGCGGTGTGCCGGCGTTCGTCGTGTCGCCCGATTCGCAGACCGGTGACGGGTCGGGACCGGCCGACTCGGCGAACCGCAGTGGGTTCGCCCGCTACATCCATCCCGCAGCGGTGCTTCCGGGCATCGTGCTCGCCCTCGGGGTGGGTGGGCTGACAACGTTCTTCCTGTTCGTCCCGGAGTACTCGCGTGAACTCGGGTTGGGTTCGTCCGGTGGCTTGTTCCTGCTGTACGCCGTGATGTCGCTGGTGATCCGGATCTTCGGGGCGACCTTGCCCGAGCGGCTCGGACCGCGTCGGATGGTCACCGTCGCGCTGCTCGCGTTCGCGATCGGTCTCGTCGCGGTGGCGGCCATCGATGCGACGTGGGTCCTCTGGTTCGCTGCCGCGCTGATCGGGATCGGTGCGGCGTTCAACTATCCGTCCCTCAACGCCCTCACCGTCAACCGTGTGAGTGACGGTGACCGAGCGCTCGCGATCAGCTCGTTCACGATGTTCTTCGAGATCGGGTCGGCGTTCAGCGGCCTGTCGATCGGGCTGCTCGGCGAAGTCGTCGGCAAGCAATCCGCGTTCTACGGTGGCGTGGCCATGGTGCTGGCCGGCCTCTTCGTCCTGCGTCGCTACGTCGTTCCGGCAGGTTCGCCCGACGCCGGCCCGGTCGGCGCGCGCATCGACCGCGCGACGCGCCTGCAGAGCGACGCGCTGTCGTCGTCCTCGGGCGACTAGCACATCCAGCGGATTTCGGACAGAGAATCCAACTGTCCGATTCCCGCTGGTGCGACCGTCGGCCCTCGGCGATGATGGGGGGCGTGGCACCCCTCGACCCCGACTTCTGTTACGCCGCTGCATCGAGTCGCGATGCCCGCTTCGACGGTCGCTTCATCGTCGCGGTGCGAACGACGGGTATCTACTGCCGCCCGAGTTGCCCGGCGATCACACCGAAACGGACGAACGTCGAGTTCCATCACACGGCGGCCTCGGCGCAACACAGCGGGTTCCGAGCGTGCAAGCGATGCCACCCCGATGCCACGCCCGGCTCGCCCGACTGGAACGTTCGCCACGATGTCGTTGCGCGAGCGATGCGTCTGATCGCCGACGGCGTCGTCGAACGTGACGGCGTCGGCGGGATCGCGACTCGGCTCGGCTACAGCGAGCGCCACCTCAACCGGCTCGTGACGGACGAGGTCGGCGCCGGTCCGCTGGCGATCGCCCGGGCGCAACGTGCTCAAGCCTCGCGTGTGCTGATCGAGACGACCGACCTGCCGCTGACCGACGTGGCGTTCGCCGCCGGCTTCGGCAGCGTCCGCCAGTTCAACGACACGATCCGTGAGGTGTTCGATGCGACGCCGACGGCGCTGCGGCGGGGGGCGAGATCTCGCCGCGGCGTCGCGACCGAGACCGGGCCGGCGGCGGTCACGGTGACGCTGCGGCTCCCCACCCGACAACCGTTCGCCGGAGCCGACGTCCTCGAATTCCTCGGTCGGCGAGCGATCCCGGGGGTCGAGACGTTCAGCCTCGTCGACCGCCTCCCGACGTATCGCCGCGTGTTGACCCTGCCGAACGGAAACGGTGTCGTCTCGCTCTCGATCGGGCCGGACGCCGACCACGTCGTCGCGAGCGTACGGGTCGGTGACTGGTCCGACCTGACGACTGCGGTGCAACGCGTGCGCCGGATGCTCGACCTCGACGCGGACCCCGTCGCCGTCGACGGGCATCTCAGCGCCGACCCGGTCCTTGGTCAGCTCGTCCGCTCCGTTCCGGGGCGTCGCTCGCCGGGCAGCGTCGACCCCTTCGAGACACTCGTGCGGGCGATCATCGGGCAGCAGATCTCCGTGGGCGGAGCCAGCACCGTGGCCGCGAAGCTCGTCGGGGCTGTCGGAGCGAACGTCGACCCGGCGCTGGTGGAGGGGTGGCCCGGGCTCGACCGGGCGTTCCCCGGGCCGGAGGCGGTCGCGGCGGCACCCGATTCGGCGTTCTCGATGCCGACCGCCCGGCGCGAGACGATCCGCCGTGCGGCCGCAGCTGTGACCGGTGGTGCGCTCGTGCTCGACATCGGGGCCGATCCGTTCGAAGCCCGCGCGCAGATGCTCGAACTCCGCGGCATCGGCCCCTGGACCGCCGACTACGTGTTGATGCGCGGCCTCGGCCACCCCGATGTCATGTTGGGAACGGATCTCGGTGTCGTCCATGCACTCCGAGCCCTCGGGGGCGAGCCGACCTCAGCCACGTGGGCGCCGTGGCGCTCGTACGCCGTCCATCACCTGTGGGCGAGCCTCGACCCGGCACCCACCGCGCAGACCCTCCACTCCGACCGACAGGATCCGTCATGACCTCCACACCCGACGTCGACGCCGAACCCCTCCACGGCGACACGATCGACAGCCCCGTCGGGCGGCTCACCATCGTGGCGTCGGCCGCCGGCCTGCGTGCAGTGCTCTGGCCCGACGACGATGCTGCGCGAGTCCCCGACGTCGCCCGGGTCGACTCGCGATCCGCAGCCCCCACACCGGTGCGCACGATCATCGACTCGGCGTCACAGCAGCTGGGGGAGTACTTCGCCGGGACACGCACCGAGTTCGATGTTCCGCTCGACCCGGTCGGGACCGACTTCCAACGGGAGGCGTGGAGGGCCTTGAGTGAGATCCCATACGGCGAGACGGTCAGCTACGGCGAGCAGGCGGAACGGATGGGCGACCGGAACAAGGCGAGGGCGGTCGGTGCCGCCAACGGACGGAACCCGATTTCGATCATCGTGCCGTGCCACCGCGTCGTCGGCAGCAACGGCTCACTCACCGGCTTCGCCGGCGGCGTGACGACGAAGCAATTCCTGCTGGACCACGAACGCCGGGTCTCGGGTCGCTCGCTGATCTGAGCGTCAGCGACCGCGGGCGGCGGCAGCCTGCGCCCGACGGGTGCGTTCCGCTTCCTGCTTCGCCTTCTTGGCCGCCTTGCGCTTTTCACGCAGTTCGGCCTGCTCGTCGGCCGACCGCTTCGACGTGTCGATCAACGGCGCGATCTCGACCTCGTCGGCCTTTGGCAACTTCAGCGTCTCGTCGTTCTTCAGCAGGTCGCGGATGATCGCCGACGCAGGCGCTTCACCGGCGACCGTGCCGGCGAGCATGATCCGGCTGATACCCAGGTTGTGACGCTCGACGATGCCGGGCATCACCTCACGCAGCTGGTCCGACGACGGGTTGTCGGCGTGGTCGCCGAGCTGCTCGATGCAGTCGGCGAGCGCGGCGTCGGTGACGATCGCAGCGATCGCCTCCATCCCGCCGTCGATCCGACCGGCTTTGACTCCGGCACGGACGCCGTCGACGGACACCTTGTCGACGAACGACTCGAGCCCCTCGCGGTGGTCGTCACCGAGGGCATCGATCGCCGCTGACAACTCCTCGTCGGACGCGGCCTTGAAGGATCGATCGAGCAACCCCAACGCCTGCATGCGGTTCTTCATCTGGTTCACGGCCATGGCGTGCGACGCTACCGTCGCACCACCACCAACGCGACGGCGTGTGTCGGCCCGGGATGGCCCCACCACGCATGTGACGGGAGTCGCTGTATGGGCTACGGTGTAAACGCTTACACGTCACTTCCGGGGGAGAACACAGATGGCAACCGTCACGCTCGACAAAATCAACAAGGTCTACGAGAACGGATTCCACGCGATTCACGATCTGGATCTCGAGATCGCCGACCAGGAGTTCCTCGTTCTCGTCGGTCCGTCGGGCTGCGGGAAGTCCACGGCGCTGAGGATGATCGCCGGCTTGGAGACCGTCACGGGTGGCGAGATGAGGATCGGTGAGAAGGTCGTCAACGACGTCGAACCGAAGGATCGCGACATCGCGATGGTGTTCCAGAACTACGCGCTGTACCCGCACATGACCGTGTACGACAACATCGGCTTCGCGCTCAAGCTGGCGAAGGTGCCGAAGGAGGAGATCGACCGCCGGGTTCGTCAGGCCTCGAAGATCCTCGAGCTCGATGCCAACCTCGATCGCAAGCCGGGTCAGCTCTCCGGTGGTCAGCGTCAGCGTGTTGCCATGGGCCGCGCGATCGTGCGTCAGCCGGCCGCGTTCCTCATGGACGAGCCGCTGTCGAACCTCGACGCCAAGCTGCGCGTGCAGATGCGCGCCGAGATCGCGGCGCTGCAGCGTGAGCTGGCGGTGACGACGGTGTACGTCACGCACGACCAGATCGAAGCGATGACGATGGGCGATCGTGTGGCGGTGCTCAAGGATGGCTACCTGCAGCAGGTCGACACGCCGCAGAAGCTGTACGACAAGCCCGACAACGTGTTCGTCGCGGCGTTCATCGGCTCGCCGTCCATGAACCTCTACGAGGCGACGCTCGATCTGTCCGGCGACATCGGTGTCGTGCACCTCGGCGACCAGGACCTGACGATCGGGAGCGAGGTGCTCGGTGACCGTCCCGCACTACGCGGCTACGACGGCAAGCAGATCATCCTCGGGATCCGGCCCGAGGACTTCGAGGACGCTGCGATGGTGGAGCACGACACCACCGGCAGGCAGCTCACCTCCAACGTGCGACTCATCGAGGCGCTCGGTTCGGAGCTGATGGTCCACTTCGACATCAACGCCCGCACCGTCGACTCGGGCGATCCCGACGCCGTCGAGGAGTCCGACTCGAGCTCGAACGCCGTCGGCCGTTTCAACCCGCGCTCGAAGGCTCGGATGCGTGAAGACGTCACGATCGCCGTTGCGACCGAGAACATGCACTTCTTCGACCCGGAGACCCACCTCGCGATCTGGGACTGAGGTGCCGGATCGTCGTCAGCGCTTCGCAGCGACGAGGATCGACCCGACGAACGCGACCAGCGAGCCCGAGCCCGACCATCGCGATGCCGGGCCCGACGTTGAGGCCGTCGAAATCACCGATGAAGTTCGCGACAGCTGCGATGCAGGCCAGTCCAACGAGACCCGCGAGCAGCGTGCTCAGGATGCTGCAGACCGACGTTGTGGTCGACGTGCCGGCGGCGAGCCCGATGACGGCCATCAGTGCCACGAAACCCATGGTCGCAATCACATAGGCGCCAGGGTTGGACCATTCGATCGGGTCGAAGACGTCGCCGAAGAAGTAGGTGTCGAAGCCGTTCGGAAGGTCGCCGAAGTCGATGCCATCGACAACGAACCACGGGAGCACGGTTCCGACGGCGGCGAGCACGGCGCCGATCAGCATCGTCACTGCTCCACCGGTTGCACGTGGCTTTCTGACCGGTCCGCCGGCTCTCGGCACGCCGTACGCGGGCACCCCGTACGCCGGCACCCCGTAGGGCTGGGCAACGAGCGGTGGTGGCGGCGACGGCTGGTTCCCGAAGGAAGGCCCGGGCGGCGGTGCCTGAGAGGGGGGTCCAGCGGGCAGCACGACCGTTGCATCCGGCGGCGGAGCCGTGGCCGGGATGCGTCCGCCGGGAGGTGGTGGGGCCGGAGTCGCCGAGCCGCTCCACCAGTCTTCGTGCTGATCGCTCATGGTCCCAGTCTGGCCGACAATGTGAGCCTCATCCCGGATGAAGCACGCCGCGCTCAGAGGTCGGACGTGAAGCGCGGTTTGATCGCCGTGTGTTCGAGCTGTGGCAGGACGTGGGCGGCCACCAGATCACACTCGGCCTGATGGGTGTACCCCGACAGGATGAACGCCTGTACGCCCGCCTCCTGATAGGCCCGGAGTTTGGCGACGACCTGGTCGGGGTCGCCGACGATCGCAGCTCCGGCCCCCGACCGGGCTCGCCCGACGCCGGTCCACAGCGCTTCCTCGACGAACCCGTCGTCGGACGCCGACGCGCGCAGGTCGGCCTGGCGTGACACCCCGACCGATGCGGCATCGAGTGACTTGTTCCGAATTGCCTCACCCGTCTCGGGATCGAGCTTCGAGACGAGTCGTTCGGCAGCGGCGCGGGCCTCGGCCTCGGTTTCCCGGACGATGACGTGCGCCCGGAGCCCGTAGAGCAGCTCGCGGTCGTAGCGCTCGCGAGCGAGTGCGGTCATCTCGGTCACGGTGTCGCCGACCGCTGCGACCGTGTCGGGCCAGGTGAGGAACACGTCGGCTTCGGCGGCGGCGACATCCTTGGCCGCCGGGGAGAACCCACCGAAGTAGAAGGGTGGGCAGGTGCCGCCGACGGTCGACGCACGCGGTGGGTCGAGTTGGAGGTCGACGAACTCGCCGTGGAAGTCGATCGGCTGACGATCGAGCAGCGTGCGCAGCACCTGCATCCACTCGCGAGTGCGCTGGTAGCGCGGCGCCGAGTCGAGCGCCTCGCCGGGAATGTCGGAGCTGATGATGTTGACGTTGAGGCGGCCACCGGCGAACTGGTCGACCGAGGCGATCTGGCGGGCGAGTTGAGGCAGCCACATCTCGCCCATCCGCACGGCGAGCAACAGGTGGATGTGCTCGGTGTGGGTGGCGATCGCGGCCGAGAACGCCGTGGAGTCGATCCCGAGGTCGTAGCCCGATGGCAACAGCACGTTGTCGAATCCGCCGCGATCGGCGGTCTGGACGATGTCACGGCAGTGTTCCCACGACGAGACGAGCGCCGGATCGGGCACGCCGAGGAACTCGTAGTCATCGTCGCACAGTGCGCTGAACCACGAGATCTCGGGCACATCGGGTTGGCTGATCGAACTCATGGCAGGGGTACTCCTTCTGATGCCTGGACGATGGCGTACACGTCGCTGCGATCGAGGGTCACGCCGAGCGCAGCCGTCGACGCGCGGATGCGGTCGGCGTTCTGGGATCCGATGATGGCGATGGGTGCCGCCGGATGGGCGAGCACGAACGCCAGTGCGAGCTGTGAGCGGTCGACGCCTTCGCGTTCGGCGAGGTCGTCGAGCACGGCGAGCAGCTCGGGCCGAATCCCGTCGCCTGTGGCGAGGCGGCCACCGGCCAACGGGCTCCAGGCCAGCGGGACGATGCGCAACTCCATGCACTGATCGAGCGTGCCATCGCGCATCGGATCGAGCATGACGGCCGAGAACTCCGGTTGGTTCGACACGATCGGGAACTCGAGGTGGGCCTGCAGCGCGGCGACCTGCGCCGGCGTGTGATTGGACACGCCGATTTCACGGATCTTGCCCTCGGCGCGCAGCGCGTTGAGTGTGATGGCCACATCTGCGGGGTGGGTGAACAGGTCGGGCCGATGGATCTGGTAGAGATCGATCACCTCGGTCTGCAGCCGGCGCAACGATGCCTCGCATGCCGAGCGCAGGTACTTCGGAGACGAGTCGTAGGGCGTCGGGGGTGCGATCCCACCTTTGGTTGCCAGCACCATCCGCTCGCGCAGGCCCGGCGACGACGCCACGATCCGGCCGAGGATTTCCTCCACCTGGCCGAACCCGGTACCGCCCCAATCGAAGCCGTAGACGTCGGCCGTGTCGACGAGGTTCATTCCCGCATCGAGCGCCGTCTCGAGCAGGCGGTGACCAGTGTCGAGATCGTCGTCGGTGAAGCGCCACTGCCCGTACGCGATGGGCCCCACCGGGGCGAGCGAGCCGAGGCTGCGTTTGTGGGACTGAACAAGTGAACTCACGACGTGAACTTACCTGCTCGTCCGAGAGCCGAACCAGAGTCCCTCGGCCGCGGCCGGTGACCGCGAGTGTCAGCCCTTGACCGAGCCGGCGAGCATGCCGCGTACGAAGTACCGCTGAAGGGCGAAGAACACGACCAGCGGGACGAACGACTGCACGAACGCTGCGGCCGGCAAGATGTGCTCGTTGCGCCCGAAGTCGCCAGCCAGGTTGGCGATCAAGATCGTCGTCGGATGGGCATCAGGATTCGAGCCGACCATCGTGTTGGCGATCAGGTAGTCGTTCCACGTCCAGAGGAACTGGAAAATTGCGAACGCTGCAAGCACCGGTACCGACAACGGCAGCACCAGCCGCCAGAAGATCGTGAAGTGATTGGCCCCGTCGATCCGGGCCGCCTCGAACAGATCCTTGGGCAGTGAGCTGATGTAGTTGTGCAACAGGAAGATCGCGAACGGCATCGCGAACCCGGTGTGCGTCAGCCACACCGCCGTGGTGTTGCCGGCGAGGTCGAAGTCGGGAATCAACGTGACCGTCTTGTCGAGCAGGGGAAGCGTGAACTTTGCGCCGCCGACATACAGCTGCAGCAATGGGATCAGCGCGACCTGCAGGGGGATCGCGAGCAGCGCGACCGTTGCGATGAACAGTCCCTTGCGTCCCCTGAAGGGAATCCACGCGAATCCGTACGCGGCGAACGCCGCGAAGGCAATGGGAATGATCGTCGCCGGGAGCGCGATGGCAAACGAGTTCGCCAGCGAATTCCAGATGCTGTTCCGGGCGCCGAAGATCTGGTCGTAGTTGTCGAGGGTGAACTCGTCGGGTCGAACTGTCCACCAGCCGGTGCTGATCTGCGCCTCCCTGGTACGCCAGGAGTTGATGAACAGCCCGAGGCTCGGGATGCTCCAGATGATCACCAGGAACCAGACCGCACCGGTCGGGATGCTGCGGATGAGGGCGTACCAGCGGCCGGTGGCGCCGATTGCCGCTTCGGGGGCGTCGGATGCGATACCTGAGCCGGTCGATGATGCGAGCTCGGTCATCTCAGTTCTCCTTCTGCATTCTGCGGATGTTGTAGACCATCACCGGAAGCACCGAGAGGAAGATCAACATCGCGAGCGCTGCGCCCTTCCCGATGTTGATGTTGCTGAACGCTTCTTGGAACATGTCGTTGGCAAGCACCTGGGTACCGAACTGCCCGTTCGTCACCACCTTCACGATGTCGAACACTTTCATCACGCCGACGATCAGCGTGGTGACCACGACCCCGATGGTCGTGGCGATCTGTGGCAACGTGACCCGCCAGAACACTTGGGAGTCGGATGCGCCGTCGATCTTCGCCGCCTCGATCAGCTCGGTCGGCACGGCTTTGATGGCTGCCGACAGGATGACCATCGAGAAGCCCACCTGGATCCAGATGAAGATCACCATCAACCACCAGTTGTCGTACGGGATCTCCTGAACGAACACGATGGTCTTGCCCCGGACCTCCCCGTCGTCGGTGTAGGTGAATCCGCCGATGCCGCCACCGATGATCTTGGTGTAGCGGACGAAGATCCACCCCAGGAAGATCAGCAGCACACCGGGTACCACGGCTCGTCCGTATGCGCGACGGGTGAGTGATCGGCCCAGGAAGGTGACGACCACGGCGAGAATGATCGCGAGCACGGCCGCTCCGATGAGCGTAGGCAGCCCGGATCCGGTGCTGAGGCGTCCGAGCCCGATCCACAGGGCGTTCAGTACGCCGGTCTGGTCCTTGGAGACTTCTCGGGTCTGGTACATGAAGCGCCAGATGATCGATGCGCCGACGAGCGACAGGGCCATCGGCATGAAGATGATCGATTTGGCGATCTTCTCGCCACCGCGCTGGTCAGCCAACACGGCCACGGCGAGGCCAAGAGTCGTCGAGAAGAACGTCACGGCGACGACCCACCAGAGGTTGTTGATGATCGTGCCCCGTGCTGCGGTGAATGCTGCGAAGGCGACGAACAGCGCACCGACGATGAGCGGTGCGACTGTGGGGTTGCCGAGTTCGACGGCGCGTCCGCTGAGGCGCTTCGATCTGGTCCCGACGATCAGGGCGATGGTGAGCAGTACGAGGCCGATGTAGAACGGCGCGCTCCCGAAGATGTTGGTCCAGTTGGAGAGGTCCAAACTCGCCTTCGACGTGAACGTGTCTCCGTAGTTCTCGAGACCGACGAACTCCTCCGAGTTCCGGTCGTACAGCGAAAGGATCGCGGTGCGGATCGCGGGAATCACGAGCATCACGGCGATGAACAACAGGGCGGGCCCGAGGAAGATCCAGGGCCGGGATCCCCGATCGATCGCCGTGCGGCCGATGAGGTCGGGGTTGGAGGTCTCGCTCAGCCGCACCCCGACGAGTAGCGCCGGCACGACGGCGCCGAGTACTGCGGTGGCGGTGTTGCCGCCACCGACGTCTGCACCACCCCAGTATCCGAGGATCCAGCCGAGGGCGGCTCCGATCAGCGCGCCGTGCTGCAGGGGTTTCTTGGCGGCCGCACTCACGCCGGCCCCGATCGCGCCAACGACTGCGGTGTACACGATGGTGGTCAGCCAGTCGACGCCGGGCTGGTACTGCTCACGCAGCAGCAGGCCGATCGCCACCCCGATGATCGCAAGGCCACCGATCGAGATGATGCTGCGTCGGCCGGGGTCCTCCGTTTGGGCCAGGAGGAAGCCGACGGCGCCGAACGCCGCGCCGCCGGCGAGTGGTCCGAGGAGCCAGGTCCACGCACCGCCGCCGGAGCCGAGGGTGAGCCCGTTTCCGTGCAGCACGATCGCGAGCAGCGCACCGAGTACGCCGAACCAGAGCGTGTTGAACCGTTGCCAACGGTCTCTGGCCTGGTCGAACAGCAGGTTGGCGCCGATCCAGATCCCGGCGCACGCGGCGACCGCGATGACGACCGTGACGATCGTGCTGCGGACCTTGCTGAACAGCACCGCCAGCACCAGCGCGCCGACGAGCGCACCCACGATCCCTGCGCGGCTCGCCCACGATTGCTGTGCGATCCACGATCGTCGCTGCGCGGTAACCGTCGTCGGCGTCGTGGTGTGTTCACCTTCGAGCGGGTCCAGAGGATCCGACGCGCTCTTTCCGATGGTCTCCAACTTCGTACCCCCAATACGTCGTTCCCCGAAATGCGTCGGGGCACCGGCACCTTAGTGCCAGTGCCCCGACTGCATGGAATTCGACCCGAACGTCCGGGTCAGGACGACTCGGTCAGGTCGGCCAGGTCGCCTGGATGTTGGCGCCGGCTTCTTCAGCGGTGATGTCACCGTTGACCAATGACGTGCCTTCGGACCAGAAGGAGCCCGCACCCACGTCGGCGGGCATCAGGTCGCCACCGTCGAACCGCACGAAGTCAGCCGTCTGGAGGATCTCCAGGAAGCGCTGTTCGAGCGGCTGGTACACGCTGGGGTCCTGACCCTGCGCGCCCGAGAGGTAACCCGAGATGCTTCCGTCGAGCTCGGCGGTCTGCTTCTGCTGACGGATCTGGGCGTATTCCGGTGTCGCGAGGTACTCCATCACGGCCATCGTGGCGGGGTCGTCGTCGAACGCGCCGGCGATCGTGCCAGCGGTCAGGACCGGTCCGTCACCATTGATGTCGGGGAAGTAGAAGACGTCGATGGCGTCCGGGTTCTCGGGATCGGCGAATGCCGTTCCCGCCGGGTAGAGACCGGCGAAGAAGTTCGAGTGACGGACCATGTAGCAGTCATCGGCAAGATGTGCCTCGGCAACCGGAGCACCGAAGTTGGTCGCGGAGATCGTGCCACCGGCGGCGTACACGTTGTCGTCGGTCCACAGGTCCTTCACGGTCTGCATCGCCTCGATCACCATCGGATCGTCGAACTTCACCTCGTTGGTGACCCAACCGTCGTAGACGTCGCCGCCCCACAGGCGGAGCATCATGTCCTCCACCCAGTCGGTGAACATCCATCCGGTTGCGGTGCCCGACTCGATGCCGACGCAGAGCGGCTTCGGGCCGTCAGCTGCCGCCATCTCGTCGACCAGTGCCGTGAACTCGTCGAACGTGGTCGGGATCTCGTAACCGTCGGCCTCGAAGAGGGCCGGCTTGTAGAAGACGATGCCCTTCAGGTCGGACTTGGCCGGAGTGCCGTACTGCACGCCGTCGACCTCGCCGAACGCCGCGAAGTCAGGAGACCAGTTCGCCGTGATGGATGCAATAGCTGCGTCGTCGAGCGGCTTCAGGAATCCCTGCCGAGCGAAGTCGGCGAGCTTGCCGGGCTGCGGGAAGAACGAGATGTTCGGCGGGTTGCCGCCCTGCACCTGGGTGTTGATGTTGGCTTCCCAGTCGGCGTCGCCCGCGAAGGTCACGGTCAGGCCCAACGGGTTGAAGTGTTCGTTCAGTGTGTCGTTGATGGCCGCAACCGACGGGTCGTCGCGCTCGGATCCGGTGATCGTGACCTCGGCGCCGCCGAAATCGACCTCGCCGCCTTCGTCGGTCGCCGCGTCACCTTCGTCGGCCGCGGCCTCGGTGGTGGCGGTGTCGTCGCTGCTCGACTCGTCGCTGTCGCTTCCGCATGCACCGGCGACGAGCGCCAGAGCCACGGGAACGGCAGCCAGCTTGATGCTGGACTTCTTCATTTGGTTCTCCCCCTATGGAGTTGTTGGTGTCCGGAGTGGGTCCGGGATGTAAACGCTTTCATATGAATGCCGTCGCGTCAAGGCCAGACGCGGGTTTCGTGCACCTCAGGTCGGAGGCGGGCCGGTGGTCGACCGCTCGATCAAGGCGACGGCGGGCCGATACGGATCAGCACCGTGGACGTGAGCGCCCAGTTCGTCGCCGAGCGATTGCGGCCTGCGCTGACGGGACTGTTCGATCTCGGTCATCGCCCCGATCAGCATCCGCGAGGCAACCGAGCCGTGGTCGGCGACGGGTTGGTGGATGGTCGTCAGGCGGACGACGCGGGAGAACTCGTGGTCGTCGACGCCCATGATCGACACGTCGACGCCCGGTTCGAGTGATCGCTCGTCGAGGGCCATCAGCGCCCCGAAGGCCATCTCGTCCGACATGGCGAACACCGCCGTCGGTGGTGTCGGCCCGTCGAGCAGATCGGCCATGGCCTCGTAGCCGCCGGTCATGTCGAAGTTGCCGTTGCGGACCTCGATCGACCTGATGGTGAGTCCGGCAGCGCCGAGCGCCTGGTTGAAACCTCGGCACCGAGCGTCGGTGACGTCGAAGCTCAGCGGACCGTCGGGCCGGCCACCGATCAGGGCGATCCGCTCGTGGCCGAGCCCCAGGAGGTGCCGAGCGGCGATCTCGCCGACCAGTTCGTCGTCGATGCAGACCGACGGGTGTCCGGTCACGTGCGATCCGATGGTCGCGAGTCCGATCCGACGTTGCTCGAGTGACGAGACCTGGTCCGCTTCGATGGTGATGTCGACGAGGATCAATCCGTCGGTGCGTCGCTCCAGCCGGCGTGACTCGTCGAGCAGGCGATTGCGTTGGGCCGGTCTGGACACGGCGACCACCTGGAACTCGAAGCCGGCGTCCGCGCACACCGCTTCGGCCCCGGCGACGACGGTCGAGAAGTACCAGCTGTTGAGCGACGGCACGGCAATGGTGATCGTCCCGGTGCGCCCGGCGGCGAGCCGTGCCGCTGCGGGGTCGGGCCGGTAGTCGAGCCGCTCGGCCACGTCCTGCACCAGCTGGCGTGTCGAAGGGGTCACGTTCGGCAGCCCGCGGAACGCCCGACTCACGGTGGCGACCGAGACCCCGGCCGCGTCGGCGACGTCCTCGATCGTCAGGCGGCGAGCGACCCCGTCGGCCCCGTTGGTGTGGTCATGGCGCATGTCGTTGCTGTCGTCCCCACTCCGAGTGTAAGCGCTTTCATCGAGGCGGTCGCTGCCCGGTGGCCGCGTGGTGTGCCGGTTGAGGTCCTTGTTCTCTATTCGCCGGCGGCGACTCTGCGAGAACCTGGTCTTCGCGCAGCAACTCGGGCGCAGTCATGGCAAGAAAGGTTCGGCAATGGTGCGTGAGAGCGTCTCTGGTGCATCGGGGCTCAGGGCGCTCATCGATGCGGTTGTTTTCCGGGCCGATGAGGCGACACGAAAGCCGCGTCCTGGAAAGTACGTATGATCGTCGCAGAGCAGATCGGTGGAGTCATGCGTTTGGAAGGGTTCGAGTTGGAGGCCGAGGTGCGAGCCCTCGTCGAGCGCGTCCTCGTCGGCGTGCTCGATGGACCGGGGCCCGGTATCGATTCGACTCCTCACACCCCGGCACAGATCCACGACGGCGAGTGCATTGCGATCGGCGCCGACCATGGTGGGTTCGATCTCAAGGAGGCCTTGAAGGCCAGACTCGTCGAGGCGGGCTGGGCGGTCGACGATCGTGGCACCCACAGCACCGAGGCCTGCGACTACCCCGATTTCGCCCATGCCGTGGCCCGACGCGTGGGGACAGGCAAATGCACGGTCGGGATCATGGTCGACGGCGCTGGTATCGGCTCCGCGATGGTTGCCAACAAGATTCCGGGCGTCCGTGCGGCGGCCTGTTACGACCTGTCGACGGCCAGGAACAGCCGGGAACACAACCGAGCCAACGTCCTCACACTCGGGGCTGGTCTCACCGGCCCAGCGCTGGCATGGCAGATCGTGCAGGAGTGGCTCGCCACACCCTGGGGTGGCGATCGTCATGCGCGGCGCGTCGCACTCATCCGCGAGGTCGAGGACATGTACATCAGGACGGATGCATGACTGATCAACCGTTGGACCGCGAACTGCTCATCGACCTCATCACGAAGGAGGTGCTCAGCACGCTCGCGGGTCAACTCGACCGCTGCGAGACACCGGAGGGCGTCCGCCACGTCGTGGTCAACGGAGCGGACCGGGTGGCGTTCCACGGCGACGCTTCGCTGGTCCCTGTCGACTTGGCGAAGTACATCGACCACACGGCGCTCAAGCCGGAAACCACGGCTGACGACATCGATCAACTGTGTCACGAGGCTGATCAGTATCAGTTCGCCTCGGTGTGTGTGAACCCCGCCTGGGTGAAGCGGGCCGCCACCCACCTTCGAGGAACCGATGTGAAGGTCTGCTCGGTCATCGGGTTCCCGCTCGGTGCATCGACCGCAGAGATCAAGGCCATGGAAGCGCGCCGGGCGATACGCGACGGAGCGCGTGAGGTCGACATGGTGATCAACGTCGGAGCGCTCAAATCGGGCGATCATGCCACCGTGCTCGCCGACATCGAGAAGGTCGTCGACTCTGCACACGAGGCCGGCGCGATCGTCAAGGTCATTCTCGAGACCTCGCTGCTGACCGACGAGGAGAAGGTCATCGCCTCGACCCTCGCCAAGCAGGCCAAAGCAGACTTCGTGAAGACCTCCACGGGATTCGGTGGAGGTGGCGCCACGGTCTACGACGTCGCCCTCATGCGCGAAACCGTCGGCCCGAACATGGGGGTCAAGGCCTCTGGCGGCGTCCGCACCAAGTCCGACGTCGAAGACATGATCGCCGCCGGTGCAACCCGCATCGGTGCGTCGGCCGGCGTGCAGATCGTCAGTGGAGAAGGAGACAGTGGTGTCGACAAATATTGAGATCCGGACGCTTGCGTTCCTGGACAGCCTTCAGCCGCAATACGCAGCGTTTCTGGGAACCGTCGCGCAGGGCTTCCTACCCCTCGCCGGTGATGCCTCGTTGTACATCGAAGTGTCGCCAGGCATCGAGATCAATCGACTGACCGACGTCGCGCTGAAGGCCACGAACGTGAAACCGGGCATGCAGATCATCGAGCGCTTCTACGGGTTGCTCGAGATCCACTCACCCGACCAGGCCGAGACCCGGGCCGCCGGCGCCGCGATCCTCGATGCTGTGGGGCTCACCGAGTCCGACCGACTCAAGCCGAAGGTCCTGTCGAGTCAGATCATTCGCCGGATCGACGACCACCATGCCCAGCTCATCAATCGGATGCGCCACGGCCAGATGATCGTGCCCGGACAGACGCTGTACGTCCTCGAGTGCGAACCGGCCGCCTACGCCGCGCTCGCCGCGAACGAGGCCGAGAAGGCCGCCGACATCAACGTGCTCGAGGTGCGCGCTGCCGGAGCGATGGGCAGGGTCTATCTCGGCGGCGAGGAACAGGACATCGATGTCGGCTGGCGGGCCGCGGTGGCGGCGCTCGAAGCACTGGACGGCCGCGAGTGATCAGACACCGACCCGCACATGATCGCAAACCAACAAGAGAAGATGAAGGGAGCCAGTGATGGCTGATGCACTTGGCATGATCGAATGCAGGAGTTTCGCAGCGATGGTCGAGGCCGCCGATGCGATGGTGAAGGCGGCCAAGGTCGACTTGGTCTCGTACCAATCGACCGGCGGCGGTTACGTCACCGCCGTGGTTCGGGGTGACGTCGCCGCTGTGAAGGCCGCTGTCGACTCTGGTATCCGCGGGGCGGAGAAGGTTGGCGAGGTCATTTCGAGTCACGTCATCGCCCGCCCGCACACCAATATCGACCTCGTGCTTCCCCTCGGTCGTGCCGACGAGGCTGCTGCCGAGTCGAGCTGAGCTCGTGCGTACCACAGGGGGTCGCACAGAACAGAGGGCCACGACATCGAGAGAGGTGACACACCCATGCTTCTCGGCCGCGTGACCGGCACCGTTGTCGCCAGTCAGAAAGAACCCCTCATGGATGGCCTGACGATGCTCGTCGTGCGTCAGCTCGGTGTCGACAACACCGAGACAGGCGCCTACGTCGTCGCCGTCGACTCTGTCGGTGCCGGAGTGGGCGAGGTCGTGATGTACGCATCAGGGAGCTCGGCTCGACAGACCGCCGTGACGCAGAACCGCCCGTGCGATGCCGTGATCATGGCCATCGTCGACACCTGGGAGATCGACGGCGAAACGGTCTATTCGAAGTGAGTGACCAGTGCTGAACGACGACGAGATCCGGTCGATCATCACCCGCGTCCGAGGCCGGGTTGCGGCCGCCGAGGGTCACGGCAGCGCGGGCAAGACGCTGCGAGCAGCCGACGATCTCAGTGCGGCCGAGGCGCAGGTCGGCGCCCACCTCGGTGACGGCATCCATCCCTCCATCGACGCGGCGGTCGGAGCGGCCCGCCGAGCGTTCGAGGCGTCTCGCGAGCTGGGGCTCGATTCCCGACGGGTGATCGTGGAGGCCATGCGGGGCGCCATGCTCCGTGAGGGTGAACGGCTGGCATACATGGCCCACGCGGAGACAGGGCTCGGCCGAGCAGAGGACAAGGTGCAGAAGAACCTGATGGTCACCACCAAGACCCCGGGGCCCGAGGACTTGGAACCGCAGGTCGTCACCGGGGACGGCGGCATGATGGTCACCGAGTATGCGCCCTATGGCGTGATCGGGTCGATCACCCCGACGACGAACCCGACATCGACGATCATCAACAACAGCATTGCGATGATCGCGGCCGGCAACGCCGTCACGTTCAACGTGCATCCCGGCGCTCAGCTCGTGTCGGTCGAGAACATCAAGCTCCTCAATCGCGCCATCGTCGGCGCTGGGGGCCCGCCAGACCTCATCACGGCAGTTCCCAACCCGACGCTCGACTCGGCGCGAGCGCTGATGGCCCATCCCGACGTGCGAGTGTTGTTGGTCACCGGCGGACCAGCCGTCGTCGGCGAAGCACTCCGTACACCGAAGAAGGCGATCACTGCCGGTCCCGGCAACCCGCCAGCGGTGGTCGACCAGACGGCCGACATCGACCAGGCTGCCCGTGACATCGTTCGCGGCGCGTCGTTCGACAACAACATCGTCTGCGTCGACGAGAAGACCACCATCGTGGTCGACACCGTCGCCGACGCGCTGGTGCGGGCGATGGTGCGTGCCGGGGCGTACCGGCTGAAGGAGCACGAGCTCCGCCGCCTCGAGCGGGTGATCTTCAACGAGATGGGTGCGTCGAACAAACCGGGGGCGATCAACCCGGCATGGATCGGCAAGAACGCAACCGACCTCCTCGGCGAGATCGGCGTTGCCGTCGACGGTGACATCAAGCTCCTGATCGCCGAGGTGTCGTCGGAACACAGCCTGGTGTGGACCGAACAGATGATGCCGGTGATGCCGGTGGTCCGGGTCAACGACGTCGAAGCCGCCATCGACCTCGCAGTTCGCTCGGAGCACGGCTTCCGACACACCGCCTCGATCCATTCCACCAATGTCGACACGATCACCACCATGGCCCGCGCCATGAACTGCTCGATTCTGGTGGCGAACGGTCCGAACTTCTCGGGCCTCGGTGAAGGCGGTGAAGGGTTCACGTCGTTCTCCATTGCGAGTCCCACGGGTGAAGGTCTCACCCGACCTCGGACCTTCTCGCGCATCCGGCGTGTGACCGTCGTGGGAGCGTTGCGCATTGTCTGACACCGCTGGTCCCCTCGACCCCGCCATCGGCCTCCTCGAGTTCGACTCCATTGCCGCAGGCATCGTCGCCGGTGATGCGATGGCCAAGTCGTCACCGGTCTCGTCGTTGTTCGCCGGGACGGTTCACCCCGGCCGCTACCTCGTGCTCGTGGGTGGTGGTCCCGAGGCGGTGGAGATCGCACTCGAGAACGGGGGTGACGACACGGTCGTGGATTCGCTGTTCCTCGCCGGTGTGCATCCGGCTGTCACCTCCGCAATCACCACGAGCGATGTTGGCGCCTTGCTCGACGACGATGCGCTCGGCATCGTCGAGACGTCGACCGCAGCCACCGCCGTCGTTGCCGCCGACGCCGGAGTGAAGAGCGCCGACGTGTCGCTGATCGCTCTCCGGTTGTCCGACGAACTCGGCGGCAAGGCGTATTGCCTGTTCGCCGGAACCGTGGCCAACGTCGAGGCCGCCGTCGAGGCCGCGGTCCTTCGTACCGGACACCGGGAGCGGCTGGTCGGCACGAGGGTCATCGCCCAGCTGCACCCCGAGATGCGCGCCAACCTGGCCGCCGAGTTGCGCTTCAATCGCCGTCTGCGCCGGGACGACGGAGTGTCCTGATGCATCTCGGACGGGTCATGGGGACCGTCGTTGCGACGACGAGGGCGGTGGGCCTCGACGGTGTGAAGTTCCTCATCGTTCAGCCGCTCGACAAACACCGGCGCGACAGTGGCACTCCGGTCGTTGCTGCCGATGCGGTTGCGATGGCCGGCCCAGGCGAACTCGTGTACTACGTCGCCTCACGCGAAGCGGCCGAGGCGCTGGAGGAACGCTTTGTCCCGGTCGATCACGCGATCGTGGGGCTCGTCGACCGGGTGACGCTCGACGGGGACGAGCAGTGAAGATCGCCAAGGTTGCCGGCACGGTTGTTTCGCCCGTCAGCCATCCCCTGTTCGAGGGTGAACGACTGCTCCTGTGCGATCTCGTCGATCCTGAGGGGTCGGCGAACGGTTATCTGATTGCCGTGGACGTGGTGAACGCCGGCGTCGGCGAGCGGGTGCTCATCTGCGACGAGGGCACATCGGCCCGGCAAATTCTCGGCATCACGACAGGTCCGGTCCGCTCGGTGATCGTCGGCATCATCGACCACATCACCTGAGCCCCAGTGATGTAGGCACTTACACTCGCGAACGCACCATGTCCGAATCAAGAACACCGACCGAACTGTTCGGTCGACAGCCCGACGTGGCGGCCACTGCGCAACTCCTCGATCATCGGCTCGTGACGCTGACCGGCGTCGGCGGGGTCGGCAAGACCGAGCTCGCGCGTGCGGTTGCGGAATCGGAACGCAACCGATTCGGTGGAGTCTGGTTCTGTGAGCTCGCGGGCATCGTGGAGGGGGCGGCACTGGCCGATGCCGTCGCCGACCTGATCGGGGCGGTCCGTATCGACGAAGCTCCGGCCGTCCAAGCGGTGGCGTCCGCGTTGCTCCGGCGGCGCGCGCTGTTGGTGCTCGACAACGTCGAACAGATTGCAGGCGCCGCCGGTCAATTCGTGTCCCAGCTCCTGGCGGGTTGTGACGACCTCACGGTGCTGGTCACCAGTCGGCACGCGTTGCAGATCGATGCCGAACGGGTGCGCACGGTCGAGCCACTGCGCGCCGACACCGATGCGTTCGAGCTGTTCGTGGCCCGCGCTCGACAGGCGCGACCCGACATCGATCCCGATCTCGATGCCGACACGATCCGGCGGATCTGTCGCGAACTCGACGGGCTTCCCTTGGCGATCGAATTGGCCGCAGCGCTGGTGTCGACGATGACGATCGATGAGGTCGGGGATCGTCTGGGGCGTCGCTTCGGACTGCTGCGGGGTGAGGGGCGCGACCCTCGGCACGCCACGCTCGCCTCGACCGTGGAATGGTCCTACGACCTGCTCGACGCAACCGAGCGACGCCTGTTCGACCGGTTGTCGGTCTTCCAAGGCGGCTTCGACCTGAACGGCGCCGTTGCCGTCACCAGGTCGTCGAGGCCGACTCCGTCGGCCGATGTCGCCGCACTCATCCAGGCGCTCGCAGCGAAGTCGATGGTGACGAAATCGCGAAGCGTCGGGGCACCGCGCTGGTCGACGCTCGAGACGATTCGTGAGTTCGGCGATCGACACCTCGGCGAGCGCGGGGAACGTTCATCGGCGCGCAACGCCCACCTCGAACACATGATGTCGGTGGCGTCGCTCACGGGAGCGGTGTGTCGCGGTGAACAGTGGAGCGAGGGGGTCCGGAGATTCCGGCTCGAGTGGGACAACCTGCGCGCTGCGCTCGATTGGGCCGTGGGCACGCAACGTTCCGGTGACGTCGACCGCATCCTGCGCGATGTGATGTTCATGTCGCGATGGACCCTCGAGAGCGAGCCGGCGCGGTGGGCCGACCGGGCCATCGAGCGATCGGCGGCAACCGGGATGACCCTTGGTGCCCCCGCCCACCTGCTCGCCGCATTCGGTCACTTCGTCGTCGGAGATCACGAGGCCGCGCTGCGGGCGAATCTGCTGGCGATCGAGAGTCTCGGGACCCCATCGGACCGGGCGTGGGCGCGACACTACGCAGCCATCGATCTGCTCTACCTCGGTCGAACGGCCGAAGCGGCGGCGATGGCCGACGAGATGATCGACGAACCGCCACCCCGACAGGTCGAGAAGGCGATGCAACTGTCCGCACACGCTGTCTTCAAGCTGCTCGCGGGTCATGTCGACGTCGACGCGGCGATGATCGAGATCGATCGCGCCGAACGGTGGGCGTCCGCGACCGGCAACCCGGTGGCGCGCGGTCATGTCGCCTACAACCGGGGCATGGTCGCCGTCGTCGCCCAGCGCGGTGCCGCGGCCCACGATGCGTTCGCCCACTCGATGGAGCTCGCCCGCCTGCACGATGTGCCCAATCTCGTTGGCTACGCACTCACGGCCCAGGTGTACGCCCCGGGAGCCGCGGGCCTGGCGGTCGCCGCCGAAGCACTCGACTACTGGCAGGACCACAGCGATCTCGGCAACGAGTTCGTCGTGCTGGAGGCGACCGCGATCAACCTCATCGAGCAGGGTCGTGTGGCCGACGGTGCGGTCGTGCTCGGCCATCTCGCCGCCGACCCCCGGCGGATCGCGTCGTCCGCTGAGCGTCGAGCTGCGGCCGACCGGCTGATCGAGGGGCATCGCAAGTCGCGCTCGCAGTTCGTGCGCGGGACGACGCTCACCCGAGGAGAGGTCTTGGTCCACGCGCGTGAGGCGGCGCGGAGCGCGCTCGCTTCGACATCACGTCACTGACACGGTGATGCGTCGAGCGCCCTCGGCAGGATTCGAACCTGCGACACCTGGTTCCGGAAACCAGTGCTCTATCCCCTGAGCTACGAAGGCAAGGCGACGACAATGTATCCGTCGGTGCGGCGTTCGACGCGATCGGGCAGACTTGCCGTCGCATGTCTGATCCGATTGCTGCCCTCACCGACGTCCTCCGCCCCGTGTTCGACGAGTTGGCCGGTCCGGACGCCGTAGCGGAGCACGGCCACCCCGACCCCACGGTACGGCCATCCGACCACGCCGATGCCCAGGTCAACGGTGCCCTCCCGCTCGCGAAGCGGATCGGTGCGAATCCGCGTGAGCTGGCACAACGCGTGGTCGACGGCGGCGCGCTGGCAGACGTCGCCGCGAGCGTCGAGGTCGCCGGGCCGGGGTTCATCAACGTCACGTTCTCGCCGGCGTTCCTTGCCGACCAGCTGGCCGATGTCGCCGGCGACGACCGCGTCGGCGTTGTTGCGGCGACCGACGCGATGACCGTCGTCGTCGACTACTCGGCGCCGAACGTCGCCAAGGAGATGCACGTCGGGCACCTTCGCTCCACCGTCATCGGCGACTGCCTGGTACGGATCATGGACTTCCTCGGCCACGACGTGATCCGGGAGAACCACATCGGCGACTGGGGTCGCCCGTTCGGCATGTTGATCGAGCATCTGCTCGACCTCGGCGAGGACGTCGCAGCCGACGGACTCAGCCAGGGCGATCTCGATGGCTTCTACAAGCAGGCGAATGCCAAGTTCAACGACGACGAGCCCTTCGCCGACCGCTCGCGAGAACGTGTGGTGCTGCTCCAGAGCGGCGACGAGGAGACACTCGTGCTGTGGCGTCGTCTCGTCGACATGTCGGCCGCCTACTTCAATCGCGTCTACACCAAGCTCGGCGTCCTGCTGACCGACGACGACCTCGCCGGGGAGAGCCGGTACCAGCCACTGATGGAGGGGGTGTACGCCCGCCTGGACGACGCCGGTCTCCTCCGAGAAGACGACGGTGCGATGGTCGTCGACGTCGACGGGTTCACCAACCGTGATGGCGACCCGTTGCCGCTCATCGCCAAGTCGCGGACGGGCGCATTCATGTACGCCACGAGCGACCTCGCGTGTGTCGTCGACCGCGTCGAACGCCTCGACGCCGACCTGATGCTCTACGTGATCGGGAGTCCGCAGGCGCAGCACCTGCAGATGGTCTATGCGGTCTGCGAGATGGCCGGCTGGCTGCAGCCGCCGAGGCAGGCGATCCACGTCGGATTCGGCAGCGTGCTCGGCGACGACCGCAAGATGCTGCGGAGTCGTGCCGGTGCGGCGGTCAAACTCGTCGACCTGCTCGACGAAGCCGTCGAGCGAGCAGATGCGGCGATCGGGGAGAAGAACCCCGAGCTCGACCCTGCGGTGCGTGAGCGGGTGGCGAACATGGTCGGCATCGGCGCCATCAAGTACGCCGACCTGTCGACCGACCGGGTCAAGGACTACGTCTTCGACTTCGACCGGATGCTCGCATTCGAAGGCAACACCGGGCCGTACCTGCAGTACGCGCACGCGCGGATCTGCTCGATCTTCCGGCAGGTGGGAGTTGATCGCGCCTCGGTCCGCTCCACGCCGATCGAGGTCGCCGAGCCGCAGGAGCGAGTGCTCGCGATGCAGATCCTCGCGTTTCCGACGGCGGTCGACTCGGTGCTCGACAACTATCAGCCCCACAAGTTGTGCACCTACGTGTTCGACCTGGCGACGGCGTTCAGCGCGTTCTACGAGCACTGTCGGATCAAGGGCTCGCCCGAGCCGACGTATTCGAGTCGCCTGGCGCTCGCCGACCTCACGGCGCGGGTGCTCGAGCGTTCGCTCGGCCTGCTCGGCATCGACGCGCCAGAGCAGATGTGACGGTGTCGACGTGACGCGCCTTGATCGTCGGCTGCTGTCGGACAACACGGAGGTCGGGCCCGACGGGATGCTGCGCGTCGGTGGCTGTTCCGTGGCCGAGATCGCCGCGGAATATGGCACGCCGGTGTTCGTCTACGACGAGCAGCACCTGCGTGATCGATGCCGGGAGGCCGTTGCAGCGTTCGGTCGCGACCGGGTCGTCTACGCGACGAAAGCGTTCCTGTGCCGGGCGATGGCACAGCTCGCATACGACGAGGGGATGCTGCTCGACGTCGCGTCGGGTGGAGAGTTGCATGTTGCGTTGGCCGCTGGGGTTCCGGCATCGGCGTGCACACTCCACGGCAACAACAAGTCGTCCGCCGAACTGCGCCACGCGATCGAGGCCGGCGTGAAGCACGTGATCGTCGACTCGTTCGACGAGTTCGACCGGATCGACGCACTGATCGCATCCGGTGCCGGTGCGGCGCCCGACGTGGTGTTGCGGATCACTCCCGGTGTCAGCGCCCACACGCATGAGTTCATCTCGACCGGGCAGAACGATTCGAAGTTCGGCTTCAATCTGGAGAACGGCGACGCCCACCGCGCGGTCGACCGGGCACGCCGATCGTCGTCGGTCAATCTCGTCGGGGTGCACTGCCACATCGGGTCGAATGTGTTCGAGGCGTCGTCGTTCGCGAAGGCCGCCGAGGTGATGGCGGACTTCGCGGTGCCGCTCGATCTCCCCGAGCTCGTGCTGGGAGGTGGGCTCGGTGTCGCCTACATCGAAGGCGAGGAGGCACCCTCGATCACCCAGTGGGGCAACGTGGTGCTCGACGCGTGCCAGTCGCTCGGCGTGACGTCCCGCGTCAGCGTCGAGCCCGGCAGGGCCATCGCCGCAGCCGCAGCGATGACGGTGTACACGGTGGGCACGATCAAGCACATCCCCGACGTGCGAACCTACGTCTCGGTCGACGGTGGCATGAGCGACAATCCGCGGCCCGTGCTCTACGGCTCGGGGTACGAGTCGTTCCTCCCGCGGGCGGTCGACGACCCGCGTGAGCTCACCGCCCGTCTCGTCGGCAAGCACTGTGAATCGGGCGACGTGCTGTCGTTCAACGCACAGTTGCCACTCGACATCGGGGTCGGTGACCTGTTGGCGATGCCGGTCACCGGTGCCTACGGCCACTCGATGGGCTCGAACTACAACAAGATCACGCGGCCGCCGGTCGTGTTCTGCGCCGATGGAGACGCCCGGGTGGTGGTTCGCCGGGAGACACTCGACGATCTGCTCATCACCGACGTCTTCTAGAACGTACGATCCGCTCGATGTCGAAGTGGATCAACATGCTGCTGGATCTGATCAAGCAGTTCCAGGCCGCACAGCAGGAACGCGATCGGATCGCCGGCAGGACGACCCGTCGTTCCGACCCGCCGACGCGACGGGTCGAGCGGGGCGTCCGGGTCGAGTACACGCCCGAGATGGACGGCGACGCCGACCCCGGTGAGGTCGTCTGGGCGTGGGTCCCCTACGAGGAGGACCCCAACCGCGGCAAGGACCGGCCGGTCGTCGTCATCGGTCGGGCGAACACCGCCGGCGGGGCCCGACTCGCCGGCGTCGCGCTCACCTCGAAGAACAAGCGCCGTGCCGACCATGTCCCGGTCGGGGCCGGTTCGTGGGACCCCAAGCGGCGCGACAGCTGGGCGAAGGTCGACCGCCTGCTCCTGCTCGACGACGACCACGTCCGTCGAGAAGGAGCCGTGCTCGCCCGCGATCGCTTCGACGACGTGGTCGGCAACGCCGCCAGGTACCACGAGTTCGTGCGCCGGTGAACAGGACGCGTCGACTGGCGGTCGCGCTGGCACTCGCCATCACGCTTGGCACTGCGACCGCCACCGCGTCCGCTGCCGACGAGCGGGCAACACCCGGTGATCGAGCGACGCGCGTCACCGTCCCACTCCGATCGCTCTCAGTGATCGCAGGTGGCGATGTGCTCATCGAATCGCGGGTGCGCGAGGCAGCGGCAGCGGCCGGGGTTCGATTCGATTTCGGCCCGATGTTCGAGCCTGCAGGCGAGGTCCTCCGAACGGCCGATCTGGCGATCTGCAACATGGAGATCCCCGTCGGTCGTCCCGGACAGGCGTTCGGGATCGCGGGCCGGTCACCGTTCGGCGGCAACCTCCTGCTCGCGCCCTACGAGGTCGCCGCAGGTCTGCGGCGCGCCGGGTTCGATCGATGCTCGACGGCGTCCAACCACGGTTTCGACCTCGGTATCGACGGCATCGCCTGGACCATCCAGGGTCTGAACGAGCGGGGCATCTCCACCGTCGGAACGGCTCGGACGGCCGCGGAGTCGACCGACGACGTGTTCGAGGTCGACGGTGTGAAGACAGCGCACCTTGCCTTCACGACCTATTCGAACACGGTGCTGCCGCGAGAGCCCTGGCGTCTGAACCATGTCCGATCACCCCACGTGATGGCCCAGCGCGCAGCAGCGACGCGCGCTCGAGGCGCCGAAATCGTGGTCGTCAGCATTCATGTGAGCGCCGAACTGCGCGCGGCGCCGACGGCGGCCGATCGGGCGCTGGTGCAGCAGCTGACGGCGCTTGCCGATGTCGATGCCGTTTTCATCCATGGCCCGCACGTGGTCCAGCCGCTGGAGATCGTGAACGGGACGCCGGTGTGGTGGAGTCTCGGCAACTTCGTGTCCCAGATGGGTCCGCCGTCCGTCGGCCGGTACGCAGACCCCCGGACCGCTGACGGCCTGCTCGCGTTCGTCGATTTCCGGGAGCATCCCGATGGTCGGTTCGAGGCGTTCACCCGCTCGATCGCGATCTGCAACGACTTCCAGGACCGCACCGTGCGGGTTCCAGCCGTGTCGCTGCGCTCACCCGACCTCCCGGCGCGGGTGCGCGACGAGTTGTTGGCGTGCCGCAACCGGACCCGAGTCGTCGTCCCGGACGCGCGCTGACGTGCAGGCGGTCCCGTAACCTCGGACGCGTGAATGACTCGAACGGTTCTCCAACGGTGCGTATCGGTGTCCTCGGCTGCGGCAACGTGGGCGCCGCGCTCGTCGACATCGTCCGCACCCGCGCCGACGTCGTCGAGCAGCGCACCGGCATCCGTCTCGAGATAGCGAGCGTCGCCGTGCGGAACATGTCCGCTCCACGCGACGTCGAGGTCGGCGACGACATCTTGACCCGTGACGCAATGGGGGTCGTGACCGACCCCGACATCGATCTGATCGTCGAGTCGATCGGTGGGATCGAGCCGGCCCGTGAGTTGATCCTGACCGCACTCGCGGCGGGCAAACCGGTGGTGACCGCGAACAAGGAGCTGCTGGCGAACGTCGGTGCCGAGCTGTACGCCGCCGCTGACGCGGCCGGGCGTGACCTGCTGTTCGAAGCGGCGGTCGCTGCGGGCATCCCGTTCATCCGCGTGTTGCGCGAGAGTCTGTACGGCGAGCCGATCACCCGCATCCTCGGGATCATCAACGGCACCACCAACTACATCCTCACGAAGATGACCGATGCCGTCGACGCGGGCGGCGATGCCGACTACGGCGCAGCGCTGAAAGACGCGCAGAGTCTCGGGTACGCCGAGCGTGACCCCACCGCCGACGTCGAGGGGTACGACGCCGGCGCCAAGGCCGCGATCATCGCAACCATCGCCTTCGGCAAGAAGGTCGTCGCAGGAGACGTCTACCACCAGGGGATCAGCGAGATCACGGCGTCGGAGATCGCGATCGCCCGCCGTCTCGGATACGTCGTCAAGCTGCTCGGCATCGTGGAGCGTGACGTCGACACCGACGAGGTCAGCGTGCGCGTGCATCCGACGATGGTTCCGGACCACCATCCGCTCGCGACGGTGCGCGACAGTTTCAACGCCATCTTCGTCGAAGGTGACTACGTCGATTCAGCGCTCTTCTACGGCCGCGGTGCCGGCGGGGCGCCGACTGCCAGCGCCCTGCTCGGCGACGTGATCGACGCGGCGATCAACCTCCGCGCCGGAACCCACGGTTCGGTCGGAACGCTCGGAAAGGCGACGATCAAGCCGATCGACGAGACCTCGGCCGAGTACCTCCTCGGCCTCGACGTCGCCGATCAACCCGGGGTCCTGCATGCGGTCACCGGCGTGTTCGCCGAGCACGGTGTGAGCATCCGCGTCGCCGAACAGGAGGGCAACGGCCCCGATGCCCGGCTCGTGTTCATCACGCACGAGGCATGCGAGAAGGACGTCCAGGCGACGGTTCGTGAGCTCAACGGTCTCGACGTCGTCCTCAAGGTCGGCGGGCTGATCCGCGTGATCGGAAGCTGAGGGCGCACCTTCGTGAAGTACGTCTCCACCCGCGGTCGCGCTCCCCACCTGGGTTTCGCCGACGTCCTGCTCGCCGGTCTGGCAACCGATGGCGGCCTCTACGTGCCCGAGTCGTGGCCGAAGCTGGCCCCGCCGACGGGGCGGACCCGCAACTACGCCCAGCGAGCCGTCGAGGTGATGCTGCCGTTCGTCACCCCCGACATCGACGAGGTGACCCTGACTCACCTGTGTACCGAGGCGTACGGGACGTTCCGGCACCCCGCTGTCGTCCCACTCGTCCAGACCGGCTCCAACCAGTGGGTGCAGGAGCTCTTCCACGGCCCGACGCTCGCCTTCAAGGACGTGGCGCTCCAGCTCGTCGGCAGGATGTTCGACCACGTACTCGCCCAGCGCGGCGAGCGGGTCACGATCGTCGGCGCCACGAGCGGCGACACCGGCTCGGCGGCGATCGACGGCGTGTCCGGTTGCGACAACGTCGACATCGTGATCCTCTACCCGCTCGGGCGGACGAGTGACGTCCAGCGCCGACAGATGACGACGGTCGACGCGCCGAATGCCCACGCCGTTGCGGTCGAGGGGACGTTCGACGATTGCCAAGACCTCGTCAAGGCGATGTTCAACGACGCTGCATTCCGGGAGCGCAACAACCTGTCGGCGGTCAACTCGATCAACTGGGCCCGGGTCATGGCGCAGACCGTGTACTACGCGGTTGCGGCCGAGACGTTCGCCGAGCCCTCCACGTTCGTCGTGCCCACCGGCAACTTCGGCAACGTGCTGGCCGGGTGGATCGCCCGCGAGATGGGCGCTCCGATCGAGAGCTTCGTCCTCGCCTCGAACACCAACGACATCCTCACCCGCTTCGTCAACGACGACGACATGACGGCACGCGAGGTTGTCCCGACGTTGAGCCCCTCGATGGACATCCAGGTGTCGTCGAACTTCGAGCGGCTGCTGTTCGAGATGAACGGGCGCGATGGTGGGATGACCACTGAGCAACTCGACCGGTTCCGCCGGATCGGTCGGCTCGACGTCGAGCCGGACCAGCGTGCTGCGTTCATCGACGGAACCTTCCGGGCCGCCGCGTTCGACGACGACGCAACACTCCTGGAGATCGCGCGCATGTGCGACGAGACCGGGATGTTGGTCGATCCGCACACGGCCACCGGGACCGCCGCGGCACGAATGCTCGGCGGACCGTCCGGCCCCGCCGGGCCGATGATCACGCTCGCCACGGCACACCCCGCGAAGTTCCCCGACGCCGTCGAGCGGGCGACGGGGATCCGGCCCGAACTGCCGCCACACCTCGCCGACCTGTTCGACCGCGACGAGCGGACACAGACCGTTGCCAACGACCTTGCCGCCGTCGAGGCGCTCGTCGAGTCGTTGACCCGCTGAGCGGTCGACCTGATTCGGGCTGACGTTGCAATCGAGTGCCACGACCAACTAACGTCAGTGTTGTTCGGTTCTCACCGGACCGCACCTCGATCTCTCGAAGCGTGCGAATCTCTCAGGGGAGCTGACGCCGGCGCGTCACACTCATCGTGGTGCGTCTCGATCCCATCTCCTGAAACAGACCTCGCCGTCACCTCCCACCGGTCGGCGAAAGAGAGGCATCCGATGGCCGCACAGGCACTCGAACAGTCCGCGCTGGAAGGCAAGGACAAGGAGCAACTCCTCCAGATCGCCAAGGCGCTCGGCGTCAAGGGCGTCTCCAAGCTGAAGAAGGCCGACCTGATCGGCGCGATCATCGACGCGACAGGCGGTGCCGCCGAACCCGCCGCCGCCGAACCCGCCGACACGGCACCCGCGACGCTTGAGATCGACGAACGTCCAGCCACTGGAAACAACGGCGCTGCGTCGTCGACCGGCACCTCCGCATCGGCGGACGACTCGGCGGCCGAGGTCGTACTCGGTCCCGACGGCGAACCGCTCGCCGACTGGGAGATCGAACTCGCACAACAGGGCGTCTCGACCGACACGTCCGCAGCGGCGGCGACGTCGGGCACGAGCGACGCCGGCCGCAACAGTGGCGGTCGCGACGAGAACGGGCGCCGCAGCAACCGTGACGGCCAGCGCAGCAACGATCGCCAACGCACCGAGGCGAGCGGGTCGCAGACGAGCGACGACGCGAAGGGTGGCTCGGAGGGTCAACGCAACGACGGCGACAGCCGGGGCCGCAACGGTCAAGGCGGTCAGGGCGGTCAGGGTGGTCAGGGTGGTCAGGGCGGTCAAGGCGGCCAGAACCGCAACCAGGGCGGCGGCAATCGCAACCAGGATCGAAATCAGGGTGGTGGCCAGGGCGGCAACAGCGATCAGGAAGGCGGCGGCAACAAACGCCGCCGACGTCGCCGCAAGGGCGGCGGTCGCGGCCAGGAAGGCCCCCAGGGCGAGGATCTCGAGATCTTCGATGACGACGGCCAGCCACAGTCCAACGAGCCCGTCGAGGTGTCGGGCTACCTCGACATGCGTGACGAGGGCTACGGGTTCCTGCGGATCAACGGCTACCTGCCGAGCAAACACGACGCCTACATCGGTGTGAAGCTCGCCCGACAGTACGGGCTGCGCAAGGGTGACGAGATCACCGGCAAGATGCGCCCGGCCCAGCGCAACGAGAAGAACCCGGCGTTGCTCGAGGTGTACACCGTCAACGGCGGCGACCCCGAGGCGGCCAAGAAGCGGCCCCGCTTCGAAGACCTCACGGCGCTGTTCCCGGACGAGAAGCTGGACCTCGAGGATCCGTCCGATCCGACGAACATGACTGCGCGCATCATCGATCTGATCTCGCCGATCGGGAAGGGGCAGCGCGGGATCCTCGTGTCGCCGCCCAAGGCCGGCAAGACGACGATCATGAAGACGATCGCGAAGATGATCGAGAAGAACAATCCCGAAGTCAAGTTGATCATGCTGTTGATCGATGAGCGGCCCGAAGAGGTCACCGACATCAGGCGCACGGTCAAGGGCGAGGTCATCTCGTCGACCTTCGACCGTCCGAGCGAAGAGCACACTGCGGTCGCCGAGATGACGATCGCCAAGGCGAAGCGCCTGGTCGAAGAGGGCAAGGACGTCGTCATCATGCTCGACGGCATCACGCGGTTGAGCCGTGCGTACAACCTCGCCGCACCCGCAAGCGGCCGGATCCTGTCGGGCGGTATCGATGCCGGCGCGTTGTACCCGCCGAAGAAGTTCTTCGGCGCGGCCCGCAACGTCGAGGAGGGTGGCTCGCTCACGATCCTCGCCACGGCGCTGGTCGACACGAACAGCCGGATGGACGAAGCGATCTTCGAGGAGTTCAAGGGGACCGGCAACATGGAACTGCGCCTCGACCGCAAGATCGCCGAGCGTCGGATCTACCCCGCGATCGATGTCGATGCCTCGTCGACCCGGCACGAAGAACTGCTCTTCGACCGCAAGGAGCTGCAGATGGTGTGGAAGCTGCGCCGCGTGCTCAGCGGCCTCGCCGCCGACGGCAACGCCGCACCGGGTCTCGAGCTGCTGATGGACCGCCTCAAGACGTTCAAGTCGAACAGCGAGTTCCTCAACGAGATCGCCAAGCAACCCGGTATGTGAACGGAACAAATGGGCCGCACCGGCGTTGTCTCCAGATAGCGTCACTCGGCGCTGATCTCGACGACGATCGCCGGCACCACAATCCCGTGGGGTCGGGCGCTCAGCCGTCACTCCAGGATCGAAAGAGGAATCACCATGAAGACCGACATCCACCCCGCCTACACCGACACGAACGTCCGGTGCTCGTGCGGCAACAACTTCACCACGAAGTCCACCGTCGAGGGTGATCTCACCGTCGAACTCTGCAACGAGTGCCATCCGTTCTTCACGGGGAAGCAGAAGCTGGTCGACTCCGGCGGCCGCGTGGAGCGCTTCAACAAGCGCTACGGGCGACGCGAGGGCAAGCCCACCAACCTCGAGGAGTGATCCGCTCCCGGCATGGCCGGGCTCGTTCGATCTGCAGATGCCGCCCCACGGGGCGGCATCTGGCGTTTTCGGCCGTCCCGTCACACGAACATGTCAGTTGTGTTACGATAATTTCTGGGAGAGGTTACTCAACCTCTGAGCGTGGCCGACCGATAGAGCACCATGGGACTGCGTGGCGGGTCCGAGGTTCTTCACGCCGCTGGCGAGCATCCGGAGGAAGAGTGCCCACACTGAACGAAGCGAACGTGCGACACCTGCTGCGTCGCACCGAGATCGTCGATCGCCCGGATCGCGTCGCCCACCTCCTCACGCTCGGGACGATCGACGCTGCGGTCGATGACGTGATGAACGTGCCGGCCAACCCGCCGAGCGCCTCGTTCGCCGGGGTTCCCGCCGATTCCAACTGGCAGCAGGGCCAGCGTCTCGCCGAGCACTGGATGGATCAGATGGCCACCGTCTCGCGCTCGTTCGGGGAGCGCATGGCGTTCTTCTGGCACGGCCACATCTGCTCGGAGCTCGGCAAGGTCGAGTCGGCGTCGGCGATGCGTGAACAGATCGACCTGTTCCGGCGGCGCGGCCTCGGCGCCGCGACTGACGGTGGCGATGTCGCCGAGCTCATGAAGACGATGGCGGTCCAGGTTGCGATGCTCCGGTACCTCGACAACGACCAGAACTACGCCACGTCCCCCAACCAGAACTTCGCCCGTGAGCTGATGGAACTGTTCCTCCTCGGCGTCGGCAACTACACCGAAGCCGACGTCGAAGCAGCGACCGCCGCATGGACGGGCCACACGCGACCACGCTGGGATGTCAACGAGTACGTCTTCCAGCCCGATCGCCACGACACCACGCCCCAGCAGTTCCTCGGGCGCGAGATCAACGCCGGCGCTCCGGACGAGGGTGGCAACGACACGATCGACGTGATGCTCGGGCTGGGCACTCCCGGTGTCGGCACCATCCCCCAGGGGGCGGAGAAGAACCGGGGACGGCCGTCGAACGAGGTCGCTGCCGAGTTCTTGAGCCGCAAGTTGTGGCAGGAATTCGGTGAGGCGGCCAGTGGCACGGTGCCCGCCGGTGTCGCCGCAGCCATGCGTTCGGCCCTGCTCGACAACGACTTCGCGATCAGGCCGTGGGTGCGAGCGATGCTCGTTCACGACGACTTCTACGCCACCGCGACGAAGACCGGACTCGTCCGTCAGCCCGTCGAGTACGTGGTCGCGATCATGATCGCGCTGGGACTCGACGCCGCGCGGGCGGGGCAGCTCTGGTTGCTCGACCGGACCGGACAGCGCCCGCTGTACCCGCCGAACGTGAGCGGCTGGAAGCCGAACGGCTACTGGGTCAACGCGAGCGCCATGGGCGCCCGTCAGCAGATCGTGCAGGGATGCGTGTATGCACTGACGCGTGACACCTGGGACGGCGATGCCGGATACATCCAGTTCGGCACCGATCCGGCCAAACGCCTGACGAAGATCGAGATCAACGGCCGCTGGCAGGACGGCACCGAGCCGATCCCCGACGCCGACTTCGTCGACCGCCTGATCCTCTACACCGGGCTTCGACCGCCGGCGACCACGCGCGACCGAATCCTGGCCCACCTCGCCCACCCCGACATCGCCACGTGGATGCGCCTGGACGCACTGCTCCTGCTCCTGTCCACCCCCGAGATGCACATCGCCTGAGGACCCCATGCTCGATCCCGACATCTCCACCACCGACGCCCTCAGACACCTCTCGCGTGCTGTCGCCAACGACGACCCGTTCTCGATCGACCGGCGGCGCTTCCTGCAAGCGGTCGGCATGGGTCTCGGTGCCGGCCTCGTCGCCGGTCCCGGTACGTCACTGCTCGACGCAGCACTCCCCGGACACGACCCGTCGGCCTGGGCTCTGGGACCGATCGGCCCGACCGACGGCGTGCTCGTCGTCATCGGCATGTACGGCGGCAACGACGGCCTGAACACCGTCGTGCCGATCACCGACGGCCTCTACTACGACCAGCACGGGTCCCTCGCTGTCCCCGCGAATCAGACATTGCCTCTCAACGCGACCGGCGGGCTGCACCCCGACCTGGGCGAACTCAAGCGTTTCTGGGACGCCGATCAGCTCGCGATCGTCGAGGGCGTCGGGCACATGCAGGAGGAGTTCAGCCACTTCAACTCGATGGCCAAGTGGATGTCCGGTCGGCCGACGGGTCTCACGAGCAGCGGTTGGCTCGGGCGGTGGCTCGACGGTTACCTCAACGGCAGCAAGGACCTGTTCGCGGCCGCCGAGATCGGTCACTCGATCCCGCTCCACATGATCGGCGAGCGATCGATCGCCACCACGGTGCCGACGGGCCGTCCGGGCTTCGGTGTGCCGCGCGACTGGCGTGTCGAAGGTGACCGGGCCCTGTTCGGAACCGTTCGTCAGCTGGCTGGGGCCGGTGCTGCCGGTTCGTGGCTCGGGCGTGTCGGCCAGGCGCAGGTCGACCAGTTGGACCTTGCTGCGACGCTGAGTCCCGTCATCCCCGACGACAACCAACTGCCCGACACCGAGATCGTCGCGAAGCTCGAGGTCGCCGCTCGGCTCATCAACGCGAACCTCGGCTTCCGCGTGCTCACCGCCGGCTTCGGCGACTTCGACAGCCACGCCGGCCAGCCCAACCAGCATCCGGTGCGGATGCAGGAGCTGAACTCGGCCATCCAGCGCTTCTTCGCCACACTGCACCCCGCCTGGGTCGGCCGCGTGACGGTGATGACGTTCTCCGAGTTCGGGCGCACCCCGTTCTCGAATGACGGACGCGGCACCGACCACGGATCGTCGGCGCCCCACTTCGTCTTCGGCGCAGGGGTCAAAGGCGGGTTCTACGGTCAGCGGCCGTCGCTCGCCGGGCTCCGCCGATGGGACCGGATGCCCACACACGTGGATCTGCGCGACTACTACGGCTCGGTCATCGACGGATGGCTCGGCGGTGGTGCCTCCGACGTGCTGCCGGGCAACCGAACCGACCTCGGGCTCTTCAGCAGCGGCCCGAACCCGGACCCGGTGTTCCCTCCGACGAGCCAACTCGGTGAATTCGTCGCGATGGCACCGGAGCGGCTGTACGACAGCCGCTCGGGCATCGGTGGTCGAAGTACGGCGATCGGCCCGGGCGAGACCGTGAAGGTGCGGGTCGCCGGCGCCGGGACGGTGCCGGAGAGCGGCGTGACCGCAGTCGCGGTGAACCTGACCTCGATCCGTCCCGGGACCAAGACCTACCTCACTGCGTTCCCCACCGGACAGGGTCGCCCCGATTCGTCGACGCTGAACCCGCGTGCAGGCTCCGTTGTTCCGAACATGACGATCGTCGGCCTGGGCGCCGATGGCACGTTCTCGGTCTACAACAACACGTCGAACGTGCATCTCACCGTCGACGTGATGGGCTTCTTCCGGTCCTCGAATTCCTCGTCCCCGGGCGGGCTCGGCAAGATGTTGCCGCTGACCCCGAGCCGGATCCTCGACACCCGCACCGGCATCGGTGCACCGAAGGCCCGGGTACGTGGCACGCAGACGTTCACGCTGCAGGTCCTCGGACAGGGCGGAGTTCCTTCGTCCGGTGTCGACGCAGTGGTGCTGAACCTGCTGTCGGTGCAGCCGTCGACGAACGGATTCGTCACGGCGTGGCCCACGGGTGGCGGTCGACCCGAAACGGCGAACCTGTCGTATCGGGCGGGTCGCAACATCCCGAACCTCACGATGTGCAAGGTCGGTCCCGACGGCAAGATCAACATCGAAGCCAACGCCGGCCTGGTCGATCTCGTGGCCGACGTCGTCGGCTGCTTCTCCGAGAGTGGAGCCCAACTGTCGCCCGTGGCGCCGAAGCGTCTGCTCGACACCCGCAACGGAACCGGGGCGCCCACGGCGCGGGTCCGCGCCGGCGGTGAGCTGACGCTCAGGGTCACCGGCCTGGCCGGCGTGCCGGCCGGTGCGAGCGCGGTAGCGCTCAACGTGTCGGCGGTGCGGCCGACGCAGCAGACGTTCCTCACGGTCTATCCGACGGGAGAGCCGCGGCCCGAAGCGTCGAGCCTCAACCCCGACCCCGGTGCCGTGTCGGCCAACCTCGTCATCGCGAAGGTCGGTGACAACGGCAACGTCACCATCTACAACAATCGAGGCGACGTCGACCTGCTCGCCGACCTCACTGCGTACTTCATCTGACGCGACGGCGCGACCAGCGGGTGTCCGTATCCGCCGCCCACCGATCACCTCTTCGAGATCTCGGTAGCGTCGGGTCCGATGACTGACGGAGGTGCACCGGCCACGAGTGAGCGGCGCCGCAAGTTGTTGGGAATCAAGCTGCGCGCGCTCGTGTCCGAGCATCTCGGCATCGTCGTGGATGACGAGCCGGTCGAGTTCGGCACCGGCGCCGGCCTCGTCGTCGACGGCGCCGCCTGGGTGATCGTCGACGGGCCGGCCGGCCGCATGCTCGGCGCCTGCCTCGCCTGGGCGATCCGCCGAGACGCGTCGTCGCTCGACATCGTGGTCGAACGTGACGGCGGCCAGCTCGCCCGCCGCGCCGTCGGCTTCGACTTCCCGATCGGTGTCTGGTTTCCCGAAGGGCGAAACCTGCTGCCCGTCGTCGTCGAGGCACAGACCGCGGTCCCCGAGGCCACTGCCGAGCACCTCGACCTGATCCCGCTGATCGAGGCGGGCGGTGCCACACCACTCGTCGAGCGGGGAATCGTCACCGGCGATGTTCGCGGCCTCGAGGTGTGCCGGGTGGTCGACGAGCCGACCGTCGGGCAGTTCGCCGAACTCAACGATGTCCCCGCCGAGTTGCTCGTGCCGTCTGGCGAGGGTGTGATCCTCGAAGTCGGGGTGGGGGCCAACGACCGAGAGGCGTTCCGGATCATCCACGGGCATCGGCCGACGGTCGACGCGCTCGCCGACGTCGTTGCGTCCGTCACCGCGTACCGCACCACCGAGACGATCCAGCATCCGCTCAATCGGATGGCACCCGAGCGGTTCTTGCGCTGGCAGGTGCAGGCCGACCCGAGCATCCTCGGCCTCTCCCACCTCGTGCCGGTCGACCCGCCGGTCCCGCGCCAGAGCATGAAGCACCCCGAGCCCTGCGTTGCCCACGGCGTCGATGACGCCGGTCGGGCCGTTGCGGTCGTCTTCTCGTCCGGCGTCGACCTCGACCTCATCCCGTTCGTCGCCGACGTCGCCCCGAGTGTGGCCGACGACGTCGACCGCCTGCTCGTCGCCGTGCCCGAACGCGATCTCGTGGCGATCACCCGCGATCTTGCATCGCTCCTCGCCCGCCCGGTCGAACTGGTCGGGTTGTGACATGTCGATGATGGACCGACTGGCGCAGATCGTCGACGAGTACGAAACCCTCGAACACCAACTCGCCGACCCCGAGGTGCTCGCCGACCCCGTTCAACTCCGCACCGTCTCGAAGCGGTACAACGATCTCGGCCCGGTCGTCGAGAAGGTCCGCCGCTACGACAGTCGGCGCGGCGACGGAGAGGCAGCGCGTCAGATGCTCGACGGGTCATCGGGCGACGAGCGCCAGATGCTTGTCGACGAGATCGACGCCGTGACCATCGAGCTCGCCTCACTCGACGCCGAGCTGCGTGAGCTGATGATCCCGAAGGATCCGCACGACGGGCGCGACGTGATCATCGAGATCCGCGGTGCCGAGGGTGGCGAGGAGGCGAACCTGTTCGCCCGCGACCTGTTCGAGATGTACGCCGCCTACGCGAATTCGCAGAGATGGAAGACCGAGACGCTGTCGTCATCGGTCTCCGACATGGGTGGCTACAACGACATCACGTTCGTGGTCAGTGGTGACACGGCGTGGCGAAACCTCAAGTACGAGGGTGGCCCACACCGTGTCCAGCGGGTGCCCGTGACGGAGAGCCAGGGGAGGGTCCACACCTCCTCGGCCACCGTCACGGTGCTCCCCGATGTCGATGACGTCGACGTCGACGTCGACGACCGTGACCTCGAGATCGACGTCTACCGCTCCAGCGGTGCCGGCGGTCAGCACGTCAACACCACCGACTCGGCGGTGCGGATCACCCACGTGCCGACCGGTGTCGTCGTCACGATGCAGGACGAACGCTCGCAGTTGCAGAACCGCAACCGCGCGATGCAGGTGTTGCGGGCACGCCTGTTCGAACGCGCCGAGGCGGAGCGGGCCGCGGAGCTGTCGATCGAACGTCGCTCTCAGGTCGGTGGCGGAGGGCGGAGCGAGAAGATCCGCACCTACAACTTCAAGGAGAACCGGGTCACCGATCACCGGATCGGGTTCACGGTCTATCGACTGGCCGACATCCTCGGCGGTGATCTCGGCCTCGTGGTCGACGCGCTGGCTGCGGAGGAGCGGGCCCGCCTGCTGGCCGAGGGCTCGAACGGTGACGACGCGGGCTGACGCCGACCGGGGCGGTGGCGACGGCGACCACACCGTCACGTGGCGCGAGCTGCTCGCCGAGACCACCGCGCTCCTCGCCGAACCCACACACGCCCGGTGGATGTGCGAAACCGCCACGGCGACCGGTCCCGATGAGTTCCGAGCGATGCTCGACCAGTCGGCGACCGAGCGTGCGGTCGCCCACCTCGACGCGATGGTGGCCCGCGCACGTGCCGGCGAGCCGATCCAGTACGTGCTCGGCAGCTGGGGTTTCCGGCGCCTCGACCTGGCGATCGATCCCCGTGTGCTCATCCCGCGCCCGGAGACCGAGCTCGTCGCCGAGGTCGCGATCCACCTCGCGGTGGTCGCCGGGCCGATCCGCCACGTCGCCGATCTCGGCACGGGGTCGGGTGCGATCGGCTTGGCGATGGCTGACGAACTGCCGTACGACGGGACCAGTATCTGGATCACCGACGCGTCAGCGGATGCGCTTGCCGTCGCTCGGGGGAATCTCGCCGGCCTCGGGCGCGCGGCCACCAACGTCATCGCGGTCGAAGGCTCCTGGTGCGGTGCGCTGCCGGACGGGATCGCCTTCGACCTCATCGTCTCGAATCCCCCGTATGTCGCCGACGCGTCGGTCGAGATCGAGCACATCGTCGAGGACTGGGAACCCGCCGCCGCGCTGTTCGCCGGACCCGATGGTCTCGACGACCTACGCGCGATCATCGGCCAGGCACCGGCTCGCCTTCGACCCAACGGCTGGCTCGTGCTCGAACACGGCCACGACCAGGGGCCCGCCGTCTGTGAGCTGATGGTGGCCGCGGGGCTGGTCGACACCGAGACGAGGCCCGACCTCGCCGGCCTGGATCGACTGTCGATCGGACGTCGCCCATCCCATCTGTTCGGAGTGGTCTGCGACGCAGGCGACGTCGTCGTGCGCCACCTCCACAACACGATCTCCGACTACGCCCACCTGCTGCAGTGGCTGACGACGCCCGAGGTGCTGGAGTGGTACGCGGGCCGCGACACGACTCACGATCTCGCTGCCGTCCTCGCGGAGTACGGCCCGGGTGGCGAGCACGAGCGAGCCGGCATCATCCCCGGGATCATCGAACTCGACGGTGACCCCGTCGGCTACGTCCAGCTCCACGAACTCGACGATCCCGATGATGCAGCGTCCTTCGACCTCGACGACGGGCGCGGTGTCTGGTCGCTCGATCTGTACCTCGGCCGGCCCGAACTGTTCGGCCACGGCATCGGGCGAGCGGTGTGTCGAGCGGCGGCCGAACATCTTGTCGTCGATCGTGATGCCATCGACGTGGTCATCGTGCCGCACGTCGAGAACGCTCGGGCGATCGCCGCGTACCGCGCTGCGGGGTTCGACGGCGATCACGTCGTACGCGAGCACGAGATGCACGAGGGCACACTGCGCGACGCCCTTCGCTTGCACTATCGCCGCTGACGAGCCGAATCTGAGACACTGACCACATGTCGGAGGAGACGCACCAGCACGATGATCGACAACATCGTCATCACGGGCACGCGAACGATCAGGGAGTCCGCGGTGCGCTTCGCTACCTCCGCTGGCTTCCGCAGATGTGGCGGTCGGCGATCAACGACGCCGTCGTCGACATGATCGACCCCCAGCCGGGGGAACGAGTGGTCGACGTCGGGGCAGGAATGGGTGCCGGTGCACTCCGTGCGGCAGCGACCGGAACCCGTGTCATCGCGGTGGAGCCGACGCCATTCATGCGTCGAGTGTTGAGGGCGCGCCGCGCGTTGAGCCGTCGCCGCACCCACATCGAGGTGGTCGACGGAGCTGCGGAGCGGATTCCGGCCGATGATCGGAGCATCGACGCGATCTGGGCGGTGAACACCATGCACCACTGGGTCGACATCGAACGCGGTGTGGCCGAGATCGCCCGTGTCCTGCGACCGACCGGCCGGGTCCTTCTGGTCGACGAGGACTTCACCGATCCGTCGCACCCCGACCATCATCGGTGGGGCACCGATCACGACCACCACGGTTTCACGATGGTCGACGCGGAGGCGACGGGTGAGCTGCTCCGAGCCGCCGGACTCGTCGACATCGACACGTCGCGCCGTCAGATCGCCGACCGCCCCGTGATCGGTGTCGCGGCCCGGGGTGCTCCGTCGCGCACCATGTGATGTCGTGCTCTGGTGACGCACGTCGTTGGGTCCCCGGAGCGTGCACCCGGGCGCTCCACGGGGCGTTCCGACCCACCGACCGGCGAGTTCGCGAGCGCCACCGTTGTCGCCGGGGGAGCGCGCCGGCAACGCTCAGCACCGTGCTCGCACTCCACCGCGTCGGCGCCCCCGTCAGAGTCGGGTGATCTCGGCCGTCCGGAGGTCGACCATCCGGTCGGCCACAGCGGCCCCGCTCGTCCAGCGCATCCGGAGCGTCCCGGCCGGTGAGTCGACCAATTCGAAGTCGCCGTCGAACGCCGGATCGGTGGCTCGCCAGCGGAGCATCTCGAGCAGTTCGCGCACCACGGGTCGTGCGAGTGCCGCGTCGATCTCGGCCTCGGTGTAGCGGTGTCGGTTCACGTCGCGGCCGACATCGGAGAGCGCGAGGAGCTCCATGTCGTTCGACCCGGCCAGCAGTCCCACGTAGTAGATCTGCGGGATCCCGGGCAGCATCAACTGGATCATCCGTGCGGCCAGGTAACGCGCATCGTCGCGACCCAGCGCGTCGTAGAACGTGCAGTTGACCTGGTACAGGTCGAGGTTGGACGCAGCCCCACCGGTGGCCAGTCGGCTCTCGCCATCGGACCGTTCGTGGATGCCCTCGACCAGATCGTGGATCCGCTCGGGAGGGAGCAGACCCGGCCGCGTTCGATCCCGCTGGTCGACCCCGACGTCGATCACGCCGATCCCGTCGTGGGTGTCGAGCACGTTGATCGCGTTGTCCGGTCGCATCCCGATCCAGGTGCGCAACGGTTCCGCGTCGCCGGTCGTCAAGGCGTCAATCGCCAGCGGTGGCAGTGCGAAGTCATAGACCCGGTCGACTCGGCTGGCGACCTCGATCTGATCTCGGTGATAGCCGTGGACCTCGACGAGCACGGCCATGCCGCGCGCCCGTGCAGCGCCCGCCAACTGCTCGATGAACTCGTAGGTCTCGGGGATCATGAAACACGAGGTGCCGGCGCGTTTGATCGCGTAGCCGATTGCGTCGAGACGGACCAGCCCGACATTGCCCTCGCTGAAACGGTCGAGGATCTGGGTCAGGTAGGCCCACCCGGTCTCGCTCTCGACGTCGATGTCGATCTGGTCGTGCGTGAAGGTCGACCACACCGTGTGGACCGATCCGTCAGCGAACTCGACGTCGTGGAACGGCGGTGTCGGGCGCGGTCGATAGATGACGGCCCGCTCCGCATCGGTCGGCATCCCGCCGAACACGCGGCGCGGAGAGAGGAACATCGGAGCGTGCACCGACTCGTCACCGTGCAGCCGCCAGTCGGTGAACTGGGCCGAGTCGATCGACACGTGGTTGACGATCAGGTCGGCCATCACGTCGACGTCGCCGCCGAGTGCGGCCACGTCGGCCCACGTGCCAAGGCGGGGGTCGACGCACGTGTGGTCGACCGGGTCGAAACCGGCGTCGCTGCCGTCGATCGGGACGTAGAACGGCAGCACGTGCACGCCGCCGAACGCGCCTGCGAGCTTGCCGGTCAGGAGGGAACGGAGGCCGACCAGGTTGCCGGCGAGGCGGTCCGCGTATGCAATGAGTTGAGGCTGATTGCGCATCGTCGACCGGAGGTCAGCCGAATCGGACCGCGACTTCGGCGAGGATCGTGCCCTCCTCCGGGCTCAATGATTCGTTCGCCCCGGCCACGTCACGAGCCGCAGAGAACAATGCCGCGCGCAACACGCGACTGCTGATCGTGGCATCGATCTCGTCGAGGAATTGATCCGTGCGGTCGGTCTCGATCGCACGACGGGCCGCCTCGATGGCGGGCCGCAGGTAGTCCTCGAACGCGAAGTCTTCGCCTCGCCATTCCTCGCTGATCTCGCGCACGACATCGACCTCCAAGTCGTCGATGTGGTCGTCGGCGAGCATCACCAACGTCAGCAGTTCGAGGGCGGCGCGGTGCTCGGCGTCGGCAGTTGCGTGCACGGCGACGCCTCGGTACAGCGCGGCGAGTCGATCAGTCATGTCTCCGATGATTCCAGATCCAGCCCGAGCGAGCGTGACAGGAAGTCGAGTTGGTGCCGGAGAATGTTCTCGGCCACCACCTCCTGGGGCGTCATGTGGGTGACGCCGACGAGTGGGAGGACCTCGTGCGGCCGCCCTGCGGCGAGCAGGGCCGATGACAGTCGCAGGGTGTGCGCAGCGACCACGTTGTCGTCGGCGAGGCCGTGGATCAGCAACAGTGGCCGCTCGAGGTGTGGGGCGAGCGGGAGCAGCGAGTTGGCGTCGTACACGGCGGCGCCGTCGTCGATGTTCGGATCGCCGAGGTAGCGCTCGGTGTAGTGGGTGTCGTACAGCCGCCACTCGGTGACGGGCGCGCCGGCGATGGCCGCCCGGAACACGTCGGGGCGGGTGAGCACGGCGAGCGCCGCGAGATAGCCACCGAAGCTCCACCCGCGGATCGCGACGCGATCGAGGTCGAGGGCCGGGTAGTGCTCGGCGCAGGCGTGAAGTGCGTCGATCTGGTCGTCGAGCGGCGCGGTGGCCAGGTCGAGGTGCACGGCGCGTTCCCATTCGGGCCCGCGGCCCGGCGTGCCCCGCCCGTCGGCGACGATGACGGCAAAGCCCTGGTCGGCGAACCACTGCGACGACAAGTACGCGTTGTACGACGACGTGACCCGCTGGGCGTGCGGGCCTCCGTACGGGTCGAGGAGCACTGGCAACGGCGTGTCGTCGTCCGGGTGGCGCCCATTGGGCAGCAGCATCGCGGTGGCGAGCTCCCGTTCACCGCTGCGCAGGAGGGTGACGTTCGGCGTGATCGACGGCGTCTCGGCATGCGACGTGAGTACCGGCCCGTCGAACAGGCCATCGACCAGGACCGTGTGGGTGGCGCCGGGACGGTCCATCGACACCGAGCGCACCACGACCGTTGCGCCGCCGATCGACACGCCGTGCAACCCGGGCGCCTCGGTGAGCCTGCCGACGTCGGAGGCCGTCGCCGTGGTCGCCCACACGTGCAGCTCGGTCGGCTCGTCGGGGTCGTTCGCGAGGAACACGATGTCGGGCTCGCTGTTCTCGTCGGGGTCGGCGATGCACACCACCGAGCGGACCTGCAGGTCGAGTGGAGTGATCGGCCGGTCGTCGACGTACAGCCGCCGTACCCCGTCGCGATCCGACGCCGTGAGCAGCGCGCCCCCGGGCAACAGCAGCGGCACGCCGGGAACGTTCTCGATCCACGCGTCGTCGTAGTCGCTGGTGAGTGCGATCGCCTCGCCGGTGGCCATGTCGACCTTCATCGCCATCGATCCCCGCTGGTCGCGCGACTGGACCGACATGAGGAGTCCGTCGTCGGTCCATTCGACGTGGGCGACGTAGGGGAAGAACTCGCGGTCCCAGTCGACGTCGAGGCGTGATCCGTCGAGCCCGAGCACGTGCAGCGTGACGATCGGGTTCTCGGTGCCGGCCGCCGGATAGCGAACGGTCCGTGCCGGCCGTGACGGGTCGGCGGGGTCGGCGATGGTCCACTCGGCAACCGGCCCGACGTCGACGCGACAGGCGGCGATCGATCGTCCGTCGGGGCTCCACCAATAGCCGCGGAAGCGGTGCATCTCCTCCGCAGCGACGAAGTCTGCGCTGCCCCACGACACGTCGGCGGTGTCCCTCGGGTCGTTGCCGGCGAGCACCCGTGACGATCCGTCGAGCTCGGCGACACGCAAGGTCGCCCCACTCACATAGGCGAGTCGTGAGGCGGTCGGGTCGGGTCGAGGATCGTGGACCGGGCCATCGACGACCAGCCGACGCGCCTGGCCGCTGAGCAGACCGGCCGTGAACAGTTGGCCGTTGAGCGCGAAGGCAGTGACCTGGCACGCGGTGTCGGTTGCATACGAGGTGATGCCGGTCGACCCGTCGCGAGTCCGTTCGCGCCGGGCCCGCTCCTCGTCGGTGAGGTCACCATCGGCCGGGTCGTCGAGCCCCAGCAGCGTCCGAGGATCGGCGACCAGCCGTTCTTCGCCGGTGCCCACGTCGAGCACCCACAGCGCATTGACCGGGTCGTCGCCGGCACTGCTGCGGAGGAACACGACGCGTTCACCGTCGGGCGACACCGACACGTTGCGCGGTTCACCCAACGTGAAACGTTGCGTGCGGGCGTACTGGCGGGGGAACGAATCGCTCACGACGCGTCACCTTACGACGGGACGGCGGGTCAGACGCGGGGCGTGCTCGCCCGGATCGCCTCCACGATCACATCGAAGGCGGCATCGGCGTCGACGTCGACGAGGACCTCGCAGTTCGGGGCAGAGCGTTCGAGGAGCAATCGTTCGTCGATGACCGTCATCCCGGCGGTGTGTTCGCCGATCGTCTCGACCACGACGTGGCGCTCGTTCCGGGCGAACAGGTCGGGGTGCGTCACCGCCAGCACGGCGAGCGGGTCGTGGAGCGCCGCACCGCGCATCGCGCCGTCACTGTGACGGGACAGGTAGGTCCCGGAGAAGAACTCGAACAGGCCTGCGAGGACCTCGGCGAGGCGACCCGGAAGCTCGCGCGTGCGTGCGATGCGCTCCGGCGTGAGCTGGAACCGGTGTGTCACGTCGAGCCCCGCCATGATCAGCCTGCCGGCGGCCGAGCCGGGCGTGCCCGGGTCGTATGCATCGAAGACGATCGCAGCCGCATGCGGATCGGCCCAGAGGTTGAACTCCGCGACGGCCGACCGGTTGCCGAAGCTGCCGCCACCCATCAGCGACACCCCGGCGATCCGTTGGGGAAGGTCGGGCGCAAGGCGGAACGCGAGGCCGATGTTGGTGAGTGGCCCGATCGGCACGAGCCACAGGCCCTCCTCCGACCGGCAGGTGTCGATGATGAACTCGACGCCGTCGGTGCCGTCGAGCGGGGTGATCGGCGCCGGGAGATCGGCGCCGTCGAGGCCCGATGTGCCGTGGATCGCGGCCGCGTGATGCGGTTTGGCGACGATCGGATGGCCGGAGCCGCGATGGACGGGAGCGTCGATGCCGACGAGGTCACGCATCACGAGGGCGTTGTGCGTGGTGAGGTCGATGTCGACATTGCCGCCCACGGTCACGATCCCCGCGATGTCGGCGACATGGGCGGCGGTGACGATGGCGACGGCATCGTCGTGGCCGGGGTCGCAGTCGAGGATCAGCTTCGGTCGTGCGGTCATGCCGCCGAGCTTGGCAGGCGGTCGGGCACACTGTCGGCATGGAACCTGCTCCGCTTCGCCGGGCCGCCGCGCTCGTGTGCGTGGGCTCGGTGCTCGTGGCCTGTGCGGGGGCCGGCGACGAGAGCGTCCCGGCGTCTGCCGATGCGCCGACGTCGGCCGCCGGGCCGGACGATGGTGACCTCTTCACCGAGACCGGGTCGGAGGAGTCGCCCATCGGGTCGGAGCCGCAGGACACGGCCGCGCCGGTGGTCGAATCGATCGCCCCGGTCCAGGAGACCGGGGTGCCGGGCATCGACAGCGACGACGCGTTCTGTCGAGCCTGGAGCGAGTACGCCGGGTCGGTGCAGGCGCTCTCGCTGGCGTGGGCGGTCCAGCCGGCCGTTGCCGCGGCCACGCTCGAGGTCGCGGCGTCCGATGCTGTGTCGGCCGCAGTCGACGCGATGTCGGCCGAGTTGCCCACCGAGATCGAATCGAATCGCAGCGCGCTGACGGTCGACGTTCCAGGCCCCTTCCTCCGGCGCGCCGAGCGCGCGCGCCAGGCCCTGGTCGACGCGGGCGCCACCGACACCGAGATCGAGCGGTTGGGAGATGCGTGGATCGAGGCGATTGCGAACGCGGGTCTGGAAGCGGATGATGTCGCTGTGGCCGTCGCGGATGGTGTCGACACGAAGCTGTCGACCGCCGTCGAAGCGTTTCTCGACGACGTGCCGTCGATACTCGAGGACCCGACGCTCGACACCACCGAATTCGACATCGCCCCGTCGCTCGACTACATCTTCGAGAACTGCCCCGACCGCGGCACGCTCGCCGGCAACGATGTCGTCCAGGACGGTGCGTGACCCCTCACGTCTCGCCGTCGCGGATGACGCCGGCCACGACACGCAACGCGAGCACCGACGCCGACGCGATCCCGAAGTAACCGAGGACCTCGTTCAGGGTCACCGACCCGCCGAGTGTGGGCCCCGACTCGATTCCGAGGATCAAGGCCGAGCCGACGGCGGTCGCGGCAGCGATCAGCGAGAGCACGATGCGGTCGACCAAGCGGGTGAGCAACCGAGCGTCCCGCTCGTCGGACAGGAACGAGACCGATGCGGAGAGCTGACCGGACAGCGTGCGTTCGAGGAGTTCGTCGAGTCGCTGCGGGACGCGACGCAGCCGGGGGAGTTGCTGCATCAACTCGTGTTCGACCACGGACTTGACGGTCTCGGGCGTCGGAAGACCAACCGTGTGTTCGGCGTGGCGCCGCGCGGCGTCGACCAACGAGAATTCGGGGTCGACCGTCGTGAGGGTGCCTTCGAGCGAGACCATCGTGCGACTCAACGTGCCGAACCAGCGAGGGAGACGGATCCCGAAGGTGCCGATCAACGCAGCGAGATCCTCGAACGCCACAGCGGTGATTCCCCCGCCGGAGCGCATGTGCCGAGCGAGGAAGCTCTCGAGCGCAGCGTCGAGGTGGCGCATGTCGAGGCGGTGGTCGAAGATCGTGAACCGAGCCAGGGCCTGGCGCAGTGAGACAGCATCGCCCTGTGAGGCGGCGGCGAGCATCTCGAGGACTGCCGCGCGATGGCCGGGTCCGATGCGCCCGACCGAGCCGAGGTCGATGAGCACGATGGTGCCGTCCGATTCGACGAGGATGTTGCCGGGGTGTGGGTCGGCGTGGAAGACGCCCTGATCGAAGATCTGGTGGAGGAACGCCTCGATGAGTCGGTCTGCGATCTCGGCGGGGACGAGTCCCGCCGATTCGAGCGCAGCGACATCGCCGATGTCGGGCGCGGCCACGAACTCCTCGGTCAGGACGCGCTTGGTCGACAGTGTCTCGTGGATCTTCGGGACGCGGATTCCCTCGATCATCGACAGCCCCGCGGCGAGTTCGCGAGCGTTGTTCGCCTCGATGCCGAAATCGAGTTCCTCCGCGACGCCCTCGAGGAATTCGTCGGCGAGTTCGGCGGGATGGACGGCGAGACCGAGCGAGGTGCGACGTTGGATCAGATTGGCCATCTGTCGGATCGCCGCGCTGTCACGCTCGAGGGTCTTGTCGAGGCCCGTGCGCTGCACCTTGACCACGACGTCCTCGCCCGAGCCGACCGTCGCCCGGTACACCTGGGCGATCGATGCGCTGGCGAGCGGGTCCCAGTCGAACGTTGCGAAGACGTCGTCGGGATCGGCCGCGAGTTCGCTCGTCAACCGCTCCCTGACGATGTCCTCGGCCTGGGGTTCGGCACGGCTGCGGAGATGCGAGAGCTCCTCGCACCAGGCAAGCGGCAGGACGTCGGATCGCGTCGACGCCACCTGACCGAGCTTCACGAAGATGCCGCCCGACGCTTCGAGCGTCCGTCGGACGCGAACCGGCAACTGCTCGGACGTGATGTCGAGGGAGAGTACGCCCTGCTGACGGGCGATCGAGAGCACCTGCCGGTATCGCCGGAACGGATCGACGCGCCGGCGCACCGCTGTGACCGGATTGCCGATCGTGATCCGACCGGCCTGCTCGCCTCGGGCCAGCGATCCGACCGGGGCGATCATGTCGAGCCCGAGCGCGACCGCCATGGTGAAGATCGTGCCGAGCACGAAGGCCACGATGACCATGTCGAGGGTGTCCCACCCCCAGTCGGTCATCTCGCCGGCGAGGAGTACGGCGCCCGCCCAGCCGACCACCCCGGCGAGGACGAGTGCGAACCAGCTCCGGCGAGCGCCGAGCAGACGGCCTCCGATGAAGGTGACGCCGCACATCGCCGGAACGCCGAAGAAGATCCAGAACACGGCGGTCATGGCCGAAGTCTCGCAGCGTCGGGCGTCAGACGGTGAGCGTGCCGTCGGCGTCGAGGCGGACGGTGACCCCGACCCACTCGCCGTCGCACATGGCGCTCGTGATCGCCGGATCGTCCGAGCGTCCCCAGGCGCGTCGGCCGTCGACGAGCAGGCATGCCGCGAACGCCGTCTCGGGAGCACCGTCGCGCGAGAACATCACCGAGTAGGCCTCGATGTCGGCGGGTCCGGCCGCATCGGCGCCGATGGCGAGTTCCCGCTTGGGAAGCGCGTCGATCTCGTCCTGCGGGGACTGATGCCGGAAGCCGTCGGCCGGCGGCGCGGCCGAGTACACGCCGAACGTGTGCTTCGTGGCGTATCCACCGTTTGCCCACACGAGCCCGCGAGCAGTGGGCCGTTCACGCAACTCGGACACGATCGTGGCGATCGCATGCATCGGGTAGTTGTTCCACGGACCACCGCAGAATGGCAGCCCGCCGGTGCGCGACCACTGCCGTTCGGTCACATCGATGCCGAGCGACTGCGCGCCGAGTTGCACCGCCGCGGGGAAACACGAGTACAGGTCGATCAACTCGACATCGTCGATCGACGTGCCGGCCAACTCGAGGGCCCGCCGCCCACCGAGTTCGATCGCCGGGGTCCGCGAGAACGTGTCGCGATTGGAGACGAAGTTGTGCTCGTGGCAGTCGGTGCCCGCGTGCGGGAACACCCACCGGTCCTCGGCGATGCCGAGCTTCCGCGCCGCCTCGACCGAGCACATGATCACCGATGCGCCCATGTCGACATCGCTGTTCGAGTTCATCAGCTTCGGGTACGGGAACCCGACCATCCGGTTCGTCGGCCCGACCGTGGTGATCTCCTCGGGTGACTTCGGCTCGCGGATCCAGGCGTGTGGGTTGTCGGCGGCCACGTGGCTGAGGTCGGACCACAATCTGCCGAGGTACGCCTGATGCTCCTCGACGGTGCGGCCCGCTGCGGCACGCAACGCGGTTTCGAACATCGGGTAGATCTGCACCGGCATGACGATCCCGAGTTCGCGCTCGGCCGGATGGTTCATGTCGAGTTCGGTCCCGATGCGCACTGGCCGGTCGTCGTCGTCGGCCTTGGGCCAGTCGAGCGTGACGCCTTCCTTGCGCGCCCGCATGTAGGTCCGGAACGACTCGGCCCCGGCGAGGACGGCGATGTCGACGGCGCCGGCCTGGATGTCGAGGGCGGTGCGATTGACGAGGGCCTGTGGGCTGTTGCCACCGTTGGTCGTTTCGCCCAGGGTGGCGTCCGAGATGCCGAGCCGTTCGGCGAGGAACCGAGGGGCGTTGCGGTACCGCCAACCGATGATGCTCACCACCCGGACGGCGTCGGCCGCCGGCGGTCCGTCGAGACCGGCGTCCGCGCTGGCGGCCAGTGCCGCCCGTTCCATCAGCGCAGCGGGTTCGAGGGCGTCGGCGAGAGAATCGGCACGGTGGTTGTACTGGCCGACGCCGACGATCACGGGAGTACGGGGATCGAGCGTCACGGGCGAGACTGTACGAACCGGGGCCACTCCACCACGATTCGACACGTACACTCCACCGGCGATGGCACGAATCGCAATCGGATCCGACCACGCCGGATACGACCTCAAGTCCCACCTCGTCACCTTCCTCACCGTGCAGGGCCACGAGGTCGACGACCAGGGCACGTATTCGACCGAGTCGGTCGACTATCCCGAGATCTGCGCCGGGGTGGGCCGCACGGTCGTCGCAGGAGACGCCGACTGGGGCATCGTCATCGGCGGCAGCGGTCAGGGCGAACAGCTCGCGGCCAACAAGGTACGCGGCGTGCGTGCCGCACTCTGCAACTGCCTCTACACGGCGCGGATGGCGCGCGGGCACAACGATGCGAACGTGCTGTCGATGGGTGGCCGAGTCGTCGGGCTCGGACTCGCCGAGGAGATCGTCACGACATTCGCCACCACCGAGTTCGAAGGCGGCCGCCACCAGCGCCGCGTCGACCAGATCACCGCCCTCGAAGCCGACTTCTGATCCACTCCCAAGGAACATCCCGATGCCTTTTCCCACGACCACCGATCCCGACACCGAAGTGCAGGCGCTCCTCGACGCCGAAGTCGAGCGTCAGACCTCGGGCCTGCAGCTCATCGCCAGCGAGAACTTCACCTCGCCCGCTGTCATGGCGGCAACCGGCTCGGTCCTGACGAACAAGTATTCCGAGGGCTACCCCGGCAAGCGCTACTACGGCGGGAACGCGATCGTCGACTCGATCGAGCAGCTGGCGATCGACCGCGTCAAGGAGTTGTTCGGCGCCGATCACGCGAACGTTCAGCCGCACTCGGGTGCCAACGCGAACATGTGCGTGTATCAGGCGCTCCTCGAGCCGGGCGACACGGTCCTGGGGCTCAGCCTCGACCACGGTGGGCACCTCACCCATGGCTCACCGGTCAACGCCAGCGGCATGCTGTACCACTTCGTCGCCTATGGCACCGGTGCCGATGATCGCATCGACATGGACGACGTGCGTGCGCTCGCGCTCGAGCACCGTCCCAAGATGATCGTCGCCGGGACGACCTCGTACCCGCGGCGCCTCGATCCGGAGCCATTCAAGAAGATCGCCGACGAAGTGGGCGCGCTGCTGATGTTCGACATCGCTCACCTCGCCGGACTCGTCGCCGGTGGCGCCCACCCCAACCCCGTTCCGTACGCCGACGTGGTCACATTCACGACCCACAAGACGCTGCGGGGCCCGCGTGGTGGCTGCATCCTGTGCAAGGAGGAGCACGCCAAGGCGATCGACAAGGCGGTCTTCCCCGGCTGGCAGGGTGGTCCGCTCGAACACGCCATCGCCGGCAAGGCCATCGCGTTCCGCGAGGCGATGGACCCATCGTTCACCGAGTACGCGCATCAGGTCGTGACGAACGCGTCGGCGCTGGCCGATGCGCTCGTGCAGGAGGGCTTCCGGCTCGTGTCGGGCGGGACCGACAACCACCTGATGGTTGTCGACCTCACCCCGTTCGACGCCGAACTGACCGGCAAGGTTGCGCAGGCGACCCTCGATCAGGCGGGCATCACGCTCAACAAGAACACCATCCCCGACGACCCGCGCAGCCCGTTCGTCACGAGTGGTGTCCGCATCGGGACCCCGTCGGTCACGACGCAGGGCATGACCGAGGTCGAGATGCCGATCATCGCCGGGCTCATCGCACGCGCGCTGCGTCACGTCGACGACGCCGAGGCGCTCGCCTCGATCAAGGGCGAAGTCGCCGCCCTCTGCGCCAACTTCCCGGCGTATTAGTCAGATCGGGCCGCCGGTCCAGCTAGCGGACCGACTCAGCGAGGTTTGGTGATGATCTGGGAGTAGCACATCTCGTCGTTGGTGCCTTCGCTCCAGACGATGTACCGCGGCTCGGCGTCTTCCGGGATCTTCGAGCGATCCCACTCGCACTCGACGCGGATGACGTCGCCGGGCTCGAGCACGATCTTCTCGATCGGCTCGTAATTCAGTTGCCAGTCGAAGTTCCAGCGCGGGATGTCGAGGAGGACCCGCTCGTCGGCCGTGTCGGGATTCAGCGTCATCGTGAACGACGAGCCGATCTCGTGCTCGTGGCCCCAGATCGAGATGATCTCTCCCGGCTGCGCAGGGTGATCGCACGATGACGATGCACTGCCGTCGGTCATGTCTGCGAAATCGGCGACGGTGGCTCCGCACATCGCCATCAGCCCGTTACCGACGAAGCCGGCGAACGGCCCCTGCTCCTCGATGAGTTTGCGTACCGCTGCGTCGCGATCGCAGAGCGGGCCGGTCTCGCTCGTCGAGCACGGGATCTCGGCCGGGCCGAGGTAGAGGGTCAGGTCGATCGGATCGAGCGATCCTCCGGCTGCGGCCAGATCGACCGCGTCGGCGAAGTCGAGCAGCAGTGTCGACTCGTCGGGTGGCACGTCGGCGGTCTCGGGCTCGTAGTGGTAGTGGACCTGGACGACGAAGAAGTCGTCGGCCGCCACGGCGATGCCGACGCCGTCGGGCAACACGGTCGGGTCCTGCCCCGGCGCCCAACTCATGATCTGCTTGGTCACGCCCGCATCGCCGAATCCGGCGAGTCCGGTGCAGCCCCACCCGATGTCGGGGTCGGCCGCAGCGGTGGCCTCTGCTGCCTCCCGAGCCGAGGCCTCGACGTGGAACAGCAGAGCGTGGTGGACCACCTCGGTCTGGTCGGGATCGAAGCCGTACCCGACGAGGAAGCCGTCGGCAGCGAGTTCGGGGTCGTAGATCTGGCAGCGATAGTCGTCGGCATCGTTGCCGACAGACCCCTTGTACGGCTCCCCGGTGAGCGCGGCGTCGATCTGTTCGAGCGCGGCCGGTCCGTTCGGGGCGACGATCGGCGTGGTCGGGTCGACGTCGAGGATCCCGCCCTCCTCGACCCACGACACCATCGTGGCGCGGGTGTCGTCGTCGAGCCGGCGGTCGCCCTGGAATGCCACGTCGCCGTCGTCGGCGGGCCACGGGGGCATGTACCCGACGTCGATCACGGCAGCGATGTACTCGGCATCGAAGCCGGTTGCGTCGCCGGCCGTTTCGAGCGTGAGATGAGCGGTGCCCGGCCCCTCGCCGGTGTGGCACGACGCGCAGTTGCTCTCGAGCACCGGGAGCACGTCGTCGGCGAACGAGATGCCGATCGGGGCAGGGTCGATCACGTCGACCTGACCGGTCGTCGTCGTGGCTGCATCCGTGCTCGTGGTCGGCTCGACGGTCGCCGTGGTGTCGGGCGAGTCGGCCGTGGGTGCGACCGGGTCGGGCGCTGATGCGCCGTCGTCGGAGCCGGCGAGCGGGCCGCATGCGGTCAACACGATCGCTGACGCTGCGACGACGTGGATGCCCGCGCGGGCCCACGTGAACGATGACGGTGACAACTTCACGGCGAACACCCTCTGCAGCAGCCCGGTCATTGGGTGGCCGCGACGACGCCGCCCTCGGACGGTTGGGTCACGACGATGCCGTGACCCTGGAACGCCACCTGGAATGCCTCGCCCGAGCCCATGCCGACGAGCGACTTCGCCTTGACGGTCTTGTTCAGGCTGGTCTGGAGATTGGCGCTCCACATCACGACCGCCTGGGGGTCGGCGAAGGTCGGCTGATCGGTGTGGAGCACCATCGGCTGTCCGTGCGTGGTGATCGCGATCCATCCGGTGCCACTCAGCCGGGTGTTGAACAGCCCGCCTCCGAGCACGCCGGCCCCCTGCACGCGCTGGATGTCCCATTCCAACGTGGGCTGGAACGCGAGGACGTTGCGGCCGTTGATCGAGACGGCGCTGCCCTCGAGATGGAGGATGTGCACCTGGTCGGCGTGGCGGGCGAGGAACACGTCGCCCTGTCCGGCACAGCGCATCAGCGGGACGCCCTCGCCCGTGGCCGCCTTCTTCAAGAACTTGCCCATCCCGCCAGAACCTTCGTGGTCGAAGTCGACCTGACCCTGGAACGCGACCATCGCACCCTGCCGAGCGAGGAACGGCTCGCCGAGACGGACGCGGAGCATCCGGCTGTTCTGGAGGACGACCGTGTGGGCGTCGGTCGTTTTGGAATATCCGCCGGTCAGCAGGTCGGACCGAATGCCCGCGACCATGTCGCCACCGCTCATCTGCGGCTGCCGTTCGACCGCGGCGGGTGTCGGATCGGCTGGTGCGGCGGGCTGCACCCCGGCGGTGGGCTGTGTGTGTTCGGTCCATCGGCTGCCGTCCCACCAGCGCAACAGCGTGGGGTCGCCGGCCGGGTCGGGGTACCAGTCTGCGGGGTGTGACATGGAGCGCAGAGTAGGTGATCGACGGTTCTCGTCGCTCGACGTTCGCGAATGAGGGCCAATCGTCGGAACTGCGGTGGCGACGTGCCGTAGGGTGAGGCCTCGTGCCAGGCGTTGCCGCGTATCTGCTGATCGGTGCACTCGCCGCCGTGGTCACGTTCGCGGTCACGCCCATCGTCGGGCGCCTGGCTCGCCGCTTCGGTTGGGTGTACCTCCCGAACGAGCGCACGGTGCACACCGAACCACTCCCCGACGTCGGTGGCCTCGCGATGTTCATCGGGTTCGTCGTCGCGCTCGTGACGGCGTGGGCGCTCGACGTGTTCGATGCGCTGTTCGCGTCGAACTCCGAACCGCTCGGCATCCTCATCGCAGCGATCATCATCTTCGGTACCGGATTCATCGACGACGTCCGGGAGCTGAGTGCGCCCGCGAAGGTGTTCGGCACGGTCCTCGCCGGAGTGGCACTCGTCTACTTCGGCGTGGTCATGGACTCGTTCCGGCTGCCGTATCTCGGCGAGACGATCCTGTCCGACGACCTCAAGCCGCTCGTCACCGTGCTGTGGCTGCTCGGGATGAGCCAAGCGATCAATCTGATCGACGGCCTCGACGGCCTCGCTGCGGGCGTCGTGGCGATCGGAGCGTTCGCGTTCTTCCTCTACAGCCAGGAACTGACCGCGCGCGACCTGCTCCTGCCGAGCAACGTCGGGCCGCTGTTCGCGATCATCGCCGTGGGTGTGTGCCTCGGGTTTCTCCCACACAACTTCAACCCGGCGCGGATCATGATGGGCGACGGTGGGGCGCTGCTCCTCGGGTTGCTGCTGGCGGTGTCGACCAGTGTGGTCGGCGGGCGTGCCGACTCCTTCGGTGCGGAGACGATCGGTACGACGTACTTCTTCCTCGCGCCGATCGCGATCCCGTTGCTGATCCTCGGCGTGCCGATCGTCGACACTGCGTTCGCGATCGTCCGGCGTGCCACGAGTCGGTCGTCGCTCGCCACGGCCGACAAGGGTCATCTGCATCACCGGCTGATGAATCTGGGTCATGGGCACCGTCGCAGCGTGCTGATCCTGTGGACGTGGACGGCGCTGCTGTCGGCGTTCGTGCTCTACCCGGTGCTGACCGACCAGAATCCCGAGTATCTGCCGTTCGGCATGGCTGCGCTCGCGATCGCACTGTTCACGCTGCTGCACCCGAGCGTGATCGAGCAACGCCGTCGCAACAGCACCCCGCCGGAAGGAATCGAGCGCCCCGACGAGGTCGAGGACGGGCACCTCGACCAGCCGACGTTGTTCGACACGGAACCCCAAACCTGATTCCGTTGATCGTGGTGCCGTTCGGGGTTGCCGGACCAGGGCGGCGCCACTAGGTTGTGCGTGCATTCACAAGCGGTACGTCGACCACGACCGCCGTGAGAATCCCCGGATCGATGAAGCTCCTCCCCCGCCCGCCCAAGAACGTCCGCGTCAACACCGAGGACTCGTTGGGCCACGGCATGGACGCGGTGATCATGCTGGCCATCTTCCTCGGCGCCGGGTTCGGGCTCGATCGGCTCTTCGGCACGATGCCGGTGTTCATGATCGTGATGACCGTGGTCGGCTCCGTCGGCCTGTTCGCCCGCTTCTTCTACCAGTACGAAGCCAAGATGAACGAGCACGACGAGCAGCGGCTGGCCAAGCTCGCCGGACCCGCCACATCGACCGACTCGAACGGCCAGGTGGCGTGACCATGGCGACCGCGCCCGACGTCAACATCATCGGGACCCGGTTCGACGGACCGGCACCCGAAGTCGGCGTCTCGAAGGACATGATCAAGCGCGGTCTGCTCGTCGCCCCGCTGTTGATCGCCGTGTGCGCCGTCATCTGGGGCGCCGACGGCGCCTGGTCGAGCATGTACGGCATCGCCATCGTGCTCACGAACTTCGCGCTCGCCGCCGCACTCATCGCCGGAGCCGCCCGGATCTCGGTCGGTTTGATGATGGGCGCCACACTGTTCGGCTACTTGATCCGCCTCGGGTTGATCTTCCTTGCCGTGCTGTTGGTGAAGGATGCGAGTTGGATTTCACTTCCGGCACTCGGATCGACCATCATCGTGACGCACCTCGGGCTGCTGTTCTGGGAGATGAAGTTCGTCGCCCTGTCGCTCGCCCACCCCGGACTCAAACCTGATCGTGCGTGAACACGCACATCGGCCCGCCTGACTCACCGCCCCGACTCACCACCTCGACTGAAACGGAATCAACGTGCTCGCTGCCAAAGGACTCGTCTTCCCACCGATCAACGAACTGCTTCGTTGGCAGGACATCTTCCCGTCTTTCAACAAGATCGCGCTGATCGCCTGTCTCGCCGCGCTGCTCGGCATCGGTCTGTTCCTGCTCGCCAGCCGCGCCGACCCGATGGTCGCTCCGACCGGCCCCCGCAACCTGGCCGAGCAGGCGATCGAGTTCGTCGAGGAGGGCATCGTGATGCAGACCCTCGGCAAGGACGGGCTGAAGTGGACCCCGTTCCTGTTGAGCCTGTTCATCTTCATCTTCCTCTGCAACATCCCCGGGATCCTGCCGTTCTTCCAGATGCCGGCGACGGCGCGCATCGCGATTCCGCTCACGCTGTCGCTGCTCGTGTGGGTCATCTACATCGGCGTCGGCCTCAAGCACCAGGGCGCTGCCTACTTCGGCCATCTGCTGTGGCCTCCCGGCGTCCCGACGGCGCTGAAGCCGTTGGTGGGCGCGATCGAGTTCATCTCGACCATCATCGTCACGCCGTTCAGCCTCACGGTCCGACTCATGGCCAACATGCTCGCCGGGCACATCCTGCTCGTCACCTTCGCCCTGCTCACGCATGCGCTCGCCACCGCCGAAACCAGCCAGATCCTGCTGGTTCCGGCCAGCATCTTGCCGTTCGGCATGCTCGTCTTCCTGACGGCGTTCGAGATCCTCGTCGCCTTCTTGCAGGCCTACATCTTCGCCATCCTGGCGGCGGTGTACATCAGCAACTCGACCGCCGGTCACGGCGACGAGCACTGATCCCGTCACACCGATTCGTTCTCAACGATCTCCCACTACACAGAAACCACTTAGGAGAAGCACCCCAATGGAAGCTTTCAGCGCCCTCGTTGCCGCAGCAGATGCTGTAGTCGATCCCGCAGATGAAAAGAACACCGCCGCCGCCGCGTCGGCCGGCTACGCCTACGGCCTCGCGGCCATCGGACCCGGCATCGGCATCGGCTACCTCGTCGGCAAGTCCGTCGAGGCCATGGCCCGCCAGCCCGAAGCGGCCGGCATGGTGCGGACCACCATGTTCCTCGGCATTGCCTTCACCGAGGCGCTCGCCCTCATCGGCTTCGTCGTCTTCATTCTTCTCAAGTTCGCCTGATCGGCGTGCGGCCGATCTGCTCGGCCATGAGTCCCATCCGTATTGCCATCCAGGAATGGAGTTGACGTGCTGACAGCCGTCGTCACAACTGCATCCACCGGACAGCTCCAGGTGAACATCCTCGAAGCTGAAACGTGTGAACGCACCGACCTCTCCGAGGCGGAGATCGAGGCCCAGGGAGGCGAAGACGCCTTCACGGTCGGCAGCGAAGGCTGCCCCGAACTGAACCCGATCGCGCCCGAAGCCAAGGAGATGATCTGGGGATTCGGCGCCTTCGTCGTGCTTGCGATCTGCCTGTACTTCTGGCTCTTCCCCAAGGTTCGCCAGGGCATGCAGGCCCGCTACGACAAGGTCCAGAGCGACAAGGAGAGTGCCGAGACGCTCACCGCTGCCGCCCGCGCCGACGTCGCCGAGTACGAGGCTCGCCTCACCTCGGTGCGGGCCGAAGCCCAGCACAAGATCGACGCCGCTCGGGCGACGCTCGAAGCCGAGCGCTCCGAGCAGGTCGGCGCCGTCAACGCCCGGATCGCCGAGAAGCGAGCCGCTGCGACCGCTGAGGTCGACGCCGCCCGTCAGGCCGCGATGTCCGACGTCGAGTCCGCGGTCACCGACGTGGCGACTCGGGCCACCGAGATCGCCATCGGCAAAGCACCCGACGCGTCGGCGGTGCAATCCGCCGTCGCCGTGGCAATGGGCGCCAGCACAGGAGCACCGTCATGATCGCCGCACAGCTCAACCACATCGCGAGCGGTCTGCTCGGCGCAGAGTCGGTTCCGAACGACGGCGTCGGCTCGACTTCGCTGAGCCCGTACTTCGCACCGATGAAGGAAGTGGTCATCGGGGGCCTCGCCACGCTGATCGTCTTCGCGATGCTCTACAAGTTCGCATGGCCGGCGATCGCGAAGGGGATGAGCGACCGTACGGCCCGCATCCAGTCCGACCTCGACACGTCGGCTGCAGCCCGGACCCAGGCCGAGGCCGATGCGGCCGAGATCCGGACCTCGCTCGGCGACGTCGACGGTGAGCGCACCCGCCTCTTCGCCGAGGCCGACGCCCAGGCCGCCGCTCTCCTCGAAGACGGTCGGCTCCGGCTCACCAAGGAGATCGAAGAGCTCGAGGCCAAGGCCGACGCCGACATCGCAGCTGCCGCCGGACGTGGTGCCGACGACCTCCGCGCCGACATCGCCCGGTTCGCGAGCCAGGCCGTCGAATCCAGCGTGCAGGCATCGCTCGACGACGCAACGCAGCAGGAACTGATCGAGAGCTTCATCGCCCGAGTAGGAGCATCCTCATGAGTGACGCACAGATCCAGGGCTACGCCCGGGCGCTGTTCGAGATCGCCCGTGCCGACGGCACGCTCGACGAAGTCGAAGACGAGCTGTTCCGCTTCGCCCGCTCCTACGAGTCGAGCGAAGAACTGCGCAACACGCTCTCCGACGAGCAGATCCCTGCCGAGAAGCGTCAGGCGATCATCGAGGATCTCCTCGGCGGCAAGGCGACGTCGACGACGACGCAGCTGGTGTCGATGGTGGTCGGTTCGGGCAAGGCCCGTGACCTTCCGGCGATCGTCGACGTGCTCGTGCGGCGTGCCTCCGACGCGAAGCAGCTCGGTGTCGCCGAGGTGCGCACGGCTGTGCCGCTCACCGGCGACCAGGAAGCCCGACTCAAGGCGGCGCTGGAGAACGCGACCGGCACGAGCCTCAACCTCAAGACGATCGTCGACCCCACCGTGGTGGGCGGGGTGGTCGCCACCATCGGCGACGACGTCATCGACGACTCCGTCCGTACCCGTATCGACCAGCTGAAGAGCCGGCTCTGAGAGCCGAGCAAGGGACAAGCATCATGGCTGAACTCACCATCTCCGCCGCCGACATCGCATCGGCGCTCAAGAAGAACCTCGACGGCTTCGAGCCGTCGGTCGAGGCCCGCACCGTGGGCCGCGTCGCCGAAGTCGGCGACGGCATCGCCCGCGTGTCGGGCCTGCCCGATGCGGCCGTGAACGAACTCCTCGAGTTCGAAGACGGCTCGGTCGGCCTCGCCCTGAACCTCGACGAGCATTCGATCGGCGCCGTCGTGCTCGGCGACGTCGACAAGATCGAAGAGGGCCAGACCGTGCGGGCCACCGGCGGCATCTTGTCGATGCCCGTCGGCGACGGCATGCTCGGTCGAGTCGTCAACGCACTCGGCCACCCGGTCGACGGTCTCGGCGACCTCTCCGGAACGCAACAGCGCCGGATGGAGATCCAGGCGCCGGGCATCCTCGGTCGTCAGCCGGTGCACGAGCCGCTGCAGACCGGCATCAAGTCGATCGACGCCATGACCCCGATCGGTCGTGGCCAGCGTGAGCTGATCATCGGTGACCGCAAGACCGGCAAGACCGCCATCGCCATCGACACGATCCTCAACCAAAAGGGTCTCGGCGTGAAGTGCATCTACGTCGCCATCGGTCAGAAGGGTTCGACCGTTGCCCAGACCGTCGACACCCTCCGCCAGGCCGGAGCGATGGACTACACGGTCGTCGTCACCGCACCTGCGGGCGACCCGGCACCGTTCAAGTACCTCGCACCGTACGCCGGCTGCGCCATCGGGCAGCACTGGATGGACAACGGCGAGCACGCCCTCATCGTGTACGACGACCTCTCCAAGCAGGCCGACGCATACCGCCAGATCTCATTGCTGCTCCGACGTCCGCCGGGCCGTGAGGCGTACCCGGGCGACGTGTTCTACTTGCACTCGCGCCTGCTCGAGCGTGCCGCCAAACTCTCCGACGAGAAGGGCGCCGGATCGCTGACGGCACTGCCGATCATCGAGACGAAGGCCGGCGACGTGTCCGCGTTCATCCCGACCAACGTGATCTCGATCACCGACGGTCAGGTCTTCTTGCAGGACAACCTCTTCAAGTCCGGTGTCCGTCCGGCGGTCGACGTGGGCATCTCGGTGTCCCGTGTCGGCTCCGCCGCGCAGACCAAGGCCATGAAGGGCGTCGCGGGCACCTTGAAGCTCGACCTCGCCCAGTTCCGTGAGCTCGAAGCGTTCGCCACGTTCGGTTCCGAACTCGATGCGATCTCCAAGGCACAGCTCGAGCGTGGCTACCGGCTGGTCGAACTGCTCAAGCAGCCCCTCAACTCGCCGATGGCGGTGCAGGATCAGGTCGTGTCGCTCTTCGCCGGTACCAAGGGCTACCTCGACGATCTGCCGGTCAGCGACGTGCAGCGTTTCGAACGCGAGTTGCTCGAGTTCATGCGCTCGACCCACGGTGGCCTGATGGACGAGCTCAAGACCCAGAAGATCCCCGATTCGCTGGCAACAGCCGTCGATGCCTTCAAGGCCCAGTTCACCATCACCGGTGAGGATGGACATCACGTCGATCCCGCGTCGGTCGATGCCGACGAGTTGGGCGACGCCGAATCCAACAAGACGCTGGCAACGGAGTAATTCCTCATGGCAGGTGGACAGGAGCGCATTCTGCGTGGACGCATCAAAGCGATGCAGTCCACCAAGAAGATCACGCGCGCCATGGAGCTGATCGCAGGGTCGCGCATCGTCAAGGCGCAGCAGCGCGTGCAGGCGGCGGTGCCGTACTCCGAGCTGATCACCGAGGTGGTCAAGGACCTCGCAGCGGCGGGCGCATCGTCCGACGCGCCGATGTTGGCAGGTCGTGACGAGATCAGGACCACCTGCTATGTGGCCATCACAGCCGACCGGGGCCTGTGTGGCGGCTACAACGCAGGCGTCCAGCGCGCCACCGAAGGCGAGGTCAAAGCCGACGTGTTGGCCGGCAAGGACTACACCATCGTGCCCGTCGGCAAGAAGGCCGAGGGGTACTTCCGTTTCCGTGACTACCAGCTCAGCCAGAGCTTCATGGGCTTCAGCGATCAGCCCAGCTACGACGACGCCCGTCGCATCGGCGAGTACGTGGTCGAGCTGTTCACGTCGGGCGCCGTCGACAGAGTCGAACTCGTCTACACCCGCTTCATCACCGCCGGGAGCCAGGAAGTCGTCCTGCGTCCGCTGGTGCCCTTGAGCAAGGACACGGTTGCGGGGGGCGACGGGAAGGACCGCGTCCGGAGGCGACTTCGAGTTCGAGCCCGATCCGAGCGAGATCCTCGACTCTCTGCTGCCGCGCTATGTCGAGGCACGTATCTATGCAGCTCTGCTCAACGCAGCGGCGTCCGAGCACGCATTCCGCCAGCGGGCGATGAAGTCCGCCACCGACAACGCCGAGGAGCTCATCAAGAGCCTCAGCATCGTCATGAACCGTGCTCGTCAGGCGTCGATCACCTCCGAGATCATGGAGATCGTCGGCGGTGCCGCAGCGCTCGACGACGGTGACACCGAGACCGTGTACCACGACATGGGCGACGACTTCTTCGGTGCGCTGCACGCGGCATCGCCCGGCGGCGGTCCGTCGTCGTGACGAAGCAACCACTGAATCAGTCAGCATCGACGCACCACACAGAACGCACCAGGAAGACCAGGAGAACAGAGTCATGACCATGACCGAATCATCGACACAGCACGAACTGCAAGACGGCCGGGTCGTCGGAATCGCCGGTCCCGTGATCGACGTCGAGTTCCCGCGCGGCGCGCTGCCCGAGCTGAACTCGGCGATCGAGTTCACGGTCGAACTCGAGGGCGAATCCACGAACGTGCTCGCCGAGGTGGCACAGCAGCTCGGCGACGGCCGCGTCCGGGCCATCTGCATGAAGCCGACCGACGGACTCGTGCGTGGCGCTTCGGTGCGCAACACCGGTCACGGCATCCAGGTGCCCGTGGGCGACAAGGTGTTGGGCAACGTCTGGAACGTGTGGGGCGAAGCGCTCGACACGCAGCCCGAGGGCCTCGACGAGATGGAGCGGTGGGACATCCACCGCCCCGCACCGAGCTTCGACGCGCTCGAGCCGTCGGCGCGCATGTTCGAGACCGGCATCAAGGTCGTCGACCTCCTCACCCCGTACGTCGCGGGTGGCAAGATCGGCCTGTTCGGCGGTGCCGGCGTGGGCAAGACCGTGCTCATCACCGAGATGATCAACCGTGTTGCCTCCCAGCACGGTGGTGTGTCGGTGTTCGCCGGCGTGGGCGAACGCACCCGTGAAGGCACCGACCTCCGTCTGGAGATGATGGAGTCGGGCGTGTACGAGAAGGCCGCGCTGGTGTTCGGTCAGATGGACGAGCCGCCGGGCGTGCGCCTGCGGGTCGCCCTGTCGGCGCTCACCATGGCCGAGTACTTCCGCGACGTCGCCGGCCAGGACGTGCTCCTGTTCGTCGACAACATCTTCCGCTTCGTGCAGGCCGGCTCGGAGGTCTCGACCCTCCTCGGTCGCATGCCCTCCGCCGTCGGCTACCAGCCCACGCTCGCCGACGAGATGGGCCAGCTCCAGGAGCGCATCACCTCCACGAAGGGTCGCTCGATCACCTCGCTGCAGGCCGTGTACGTGCCCGCCGACGACTACACCGACCCGGCGCCGTTCACCACCTTCACGCACCTCGATGCGACCACCGAGCTCAGCCGTACGGTTGCCTCGCTCGGCATCTACCCGGCGGTCGACCCGCTGGCGTCGACGTCGACCATCCTCAGCCCGGAGGTCGTCGGCGAGCACCACTACAACGTGGCTCGCCGCGTCCAGGAGACGCTCCAGCGCTACAAGGAGCTCCAGGACATCATCGCCATCCTCGGTCTCGACGAGCTGTCCGAGGAGGACCGCCTCACGGTGTCTCGCGCTCGCAAGGTCGAGCGTTTCCTGTCCCAGCCGTTCTTCGTCGCCAAGGTCTTCACCGGCCTCGACGGTGAGTACGTGCCGGTGGCCGAAACGGTCGAGTCCTTCGAAGCGATCATCGACGGCGGGCTCGACGATCTGCCCGAGCAGGCGTTCCTCAACGTCGGCAACATCGACCAGGTGCAGGCGAAGGCCAAGGCCCTCGCCGAGAGCTGACGACCACGATGGCTGAGGCACTGCAGGTCGACCTCGTCTCCCCCGAGAAGGTCCTCTTCTCGGGAGAGGCCAACATGGTCATCACGCGTACGCTGGGCGGTGGTGAGATCGCCTTCCAGGCTGGTCACGCCCCGTTCGTCGGAGCCCTGGTGGAGAATCACACCCGGATCTTCCTCACCGACGGCACCATCCAGGACGTGGCTGTTCATCGCGGCTTCATCGAGGTCAGTGGCAATCCGTCACGGGTGGCGATCCTGTCCGACGTGGCCGAATTGGCGGCCGACATCGATGTCGCTCGCGCCAAGGAAGCGCTCGAGCGACATCAACTGCTGCTGAAGACCGAGAGCATCGAAGCCAATGTGACCGACACCGTTGCTGCGGTGGCTCGGGCGCAGGTTCGCCTGTCGGTGACCGGGACCGGCTTCACCGCCTGACGCTCGCGGCCGCATCGTCGGCGGTCGGGGCGATGTGCAAGGCTCTCGGGCCATGAGCGCATACCTGATCGTGAACTATGACGTCGACAATCCGGACCTCTACGGGGAGTACCAGCAGGGAGCGATGGGCGGACTCCGCATCGGTACCGAGTGCGAGGTCCTGGTCCTCGATCCCGCGTCCGAGCAGGTCGAAGGTGAGGGTGCCGGCAAGCAGACCGTCGTGCTCAAGTTCGAATCGATGGAGAAGGCCAGGGAGATCTACAACTCCGGCGAGTACCAGGCCGTCATCGGCAAACGCCACGACGCAACGTCGAAGCATTTCGCGGTGTTGGTCAACGGCTTCGGCTGAGCCTCACCCGTCAGGCGTGATCTCGTCGCGGAATCCGAACCCCTCGGTGCTCGGTCCGTGCGTCTGCAGATGCCGGAGTCGTCGGACGGCGTCGCCCAATGTCGGGACCTCGCCCGCCGGGATCCACCAGAGCACGTTGATCGGCCCATCGGCGCGCTGGAACCACTCGGCACGCCGTCGTAGGTAGCTGGCGTGTCCGCTCTTGTACATGAAGTGCTTGAGCGCGTCCATGCTCTCCCACACCGACATGTTCGGCGCCCAGAGGGGATCGTCGACGCCCGGAACCTCGACGAAGCTCGACGAGCCGCCGTCATCGTCGGTCAGTCGCCACACGAATCCCGGCGTCGCCTCGGCCAACGCGTTGATCGGGGCGAGTGCCCGACGGAACTCGGCCATCTCGTCGCTGTCGAGCGGGGCCCGGAACAGTCCGAGATTGAGCTGGGCAAGATGGAACGCAGTCATCGAAGTCCCGGCAGGCGCTGCCGGTGATCAGTAGTCGATCGCAGAGAATTCACGCAGCTTGGAGACACGGTGCCATGCGTCGACGAAGCGCACCGTGCCGCTTCGTGAGCGCATCACCAGACTCTGGGTCCGCGCGCCGCGAGAGTCGAAGCGCACCCCCCGGAGGAGTGCACCGTCGGTGAGTCCGGTCGCGGCGAAGAAGCAGTTGTCGCTCGTGATCAGATCGTCCTGGGTCATCACGCGATCGAGATCGAACCCGGCGTCGATCATCGCGGTCCGCTCGACGTCGCTCTGGGGTGCGAAACGGGCCTGCATCTCCCCGTCCATCGCCTTGAGTGCTGCCGCCGAGATCACGCCTTCGGGCGTGCCACCGATTCCGAACAGGACGTCGACGCCGGCATCGGGCCAGCACGTTGCGACTGAGCCATAGACGTCGCCGTCGGTGATCAGCCGGATTCGGCATCCCGCCGCCCGGACCTCGGCGATCAGATCCTCGTGTCGCGGTCGATCGAGGATCACGGCCGTGAGGTCTTGGACATCCTCGCCCTTCGATTTCGCGATCCACCGCAGGTTCTGCGTCGGACTGGCTGTGATGTCGATCGAGCCGACCGAATCGGGACCGACGGCGATCTTCTCCATGTAGAACGATGGACCGGGGTCGAGCATCGAACCACGATCAGCCACGGCGATCACCGACAGCGCGTTGGTCTTGCCGTGCGCGGTCAGCGTCGTCCCGTCGATCGGGTCGACCGCGACGTCGACGTGGGGCTCGGAGCCGTCGCCGACCTCCTCGCCGTTGAACAGCATCGGGGCGTCGTCCTTCTCGCCTTCCCCGATGATCACGGTGCCGGTCATCTGCACCGTCGAGAGCGACAGTCGCATCGCCTCGACTGCAGCGCCGTCGGCGCGCTCCTTCTCGCCGCGGCCGACCCAGCGGGCAGCAGCCAGGCACGCCGATTCGGTGGCGCGAACCAGTTCCATCGCGAGGTTGCGATCCGGACGTTCACGTGACGACTCGATCATGTACCCGACCGTAGTTCCCGCGGGATGATCATCCCAGCCTGCGCGCGTTTGTATGGTCGCAGCGTGGAGCCGATTCCGTTGTCGCTGGTCCGGGCCGGACGAGACCTGACCGAGCCCACCCTGACGCCCGACGGCGGCTGGGTGGGATTCGTCCAACGCTGGCGAGGCGGATCGTCGATCAATGCGCTCCCCGTCGCGGGCGACCCGCTCGAGCGGCAGGTGACGTTCGGTCCGGATCCCGCGCCGGGCCGCGGTCTCGGCGGGGGCTGCTTCGCCTGGGTCGGCCCCCTGGAGCGGGGCGTTTCCATCGTGTACGCCGCCGTCGATGGCGAACTGTGGTGGCAACACGACCTGCGTGTCGAGCAGATCACCGCACACGAGCGGAGTGTGCGCGCCCCCGCCGTGGTCGGACGGGCGGTCGTGTACGCCGTCGACGAGGCAGAGATCTGGATCCAGGACCTCCGCACGGGCGACTCGCGCCGCCTCGACGACGGCCGACACGCCTTCTGCTTCGACCCGGCGATCTCCCCCGATGAGCGGATCGTGTCGTGGCAGGGGTGGAGCCCGCCCGCCATGCCGTGGGATGGCGCGGTGCGGGTCGACTGCGATCTGCACACGGGACTGATCTCGGAGTGGATGCTGACCGACGCCGCGCTCCAGCAGCCCCGGTTCACGCCGCACGGCGAGCCCGTCCACGTCCACGACGCATCGGGCTGGCGCAATGTCCACATCGGCGATCGCCCGGCGGTGTCCGAGTCGATCGAGCATGCCGGCCCGACGTGGGGGATGGGGGACCGGAGCTACGCGTTCGACGACCATGGGGAGCGGATGGCGTTCACCCGCAACGAAGCGGGTCACGGAGCGCTCTGCGTGGTCGATCTGCGGACGGGCGGCGTCGAGCAGATCGGACGCGGCGTGCACGGTCATCTGAGCTGGGTCGACGACTGCCTGGTCGCGTTGCGTACCGGTGCGCGCACGCCGACCCAGATCGTGCGCTACGACACTCCCGACTGGGAGCGACGGACGCTCGCCCTGTCACAGCCCGACGTGTGGCCTCGCGACCGCCTCCCCGAGCCCGAGCTGATCGAGACCGCATCGCACGATGGGGCAGCCACGCTGCACGCTCGGCGGTTCGTTGCCGGTCGTGGCCGACTGCTCGTCTGGATCCACGGCGGACCGACGGATCAGTGGCAGGTCGACTGGCGGCCGCGGATCACCTATTGGTGGAGCCGCGGGTGGGACGTGCTCGTCGTCGACCCTCGGGGGACCACAGGACACGGACGCGCCTACCAGCAGGCCCTGCACGGCGGGTGGGGCCGTCTCGATGTGGCCGACACCGCCGACCTCATCCGGCACGCGCACGCGTCGGGCTGGGCCGATCCGCGTTCGACCGTCGTGCTCGGTGGCTCGTCGGGCGGGCTGACGGTGCTCGCGGTACTCGCCGATCATCCGGATCTGGTCGCCGGCGGCGTCGCGTCGTACCCGGTCAGCGACCTGAAGGCGCTGACCGAGGTGACCCATCGGTTCGAGGCGCACTACACCGACACCCTCGTGGCACCGAACGACGGCTCGCCCGAGTCGGAGGCGACGTTCGAGGCGCTGTCGCCGATCCACCGAGCGAACCGCATCACGCAGCCGGTGCTGCTGATGCACGGCACCGACGACCCTGTCGTACCGCTTGCACAGAGCGAGGCCCTCGCCGAGCGCATCCGCGAGTCGGGAGGTGACGTCGACCTCGTCGTCTACGAGGGCGAGGGCCACGGCTTCCGCCAGCCCGACACCGTCACCGACGAATACGAACGAACCGAAGCGTTTCTCGACCGGGTGACGGGCTGATCAGCGTCAACCGAGCGTGACTCGGAGTCGACGGGTAACGTGCCGTCGTGGCTTTCGTGAACAAACAGGGCGGCGAGCAGCACCAGGACAAGGCGGCCGCCGGAGAGCCCATCGATTTCGACCCGAACGACGACAGCATCGTCAAGGTCCACTACGACCTGTCGGCGTGGTCGTTCGACCACCGGGCCGAGCTCGCCGAGGCGCTCGCCGAGGGCGGCATCGCGCACTACTGGGACGACGACGAGCTCGTGGTCCCCGAAGTCGTCGAGGAGGCCGCCGACGCGATGTTCGAGCGGCTCGAGGCCGAACTCGGTCCGTTCCCGGTCGGGTTGGGCGCCGACGAGGAGTCGGTCGAGTACGGCTTGGACGAGTGGAGCGATACCGACCGAGCGACGTTGACCGACGCCCTCGTCGACGGCGAGATTCCGCACCGGTGGGACGGCACCACCGTGCTGGTGGCGGCCGACGCCGAGGAGGACGTCGACACCCTGCTCGATGCGATCGAGGCCGGCGAGCTCGGCCCCGTCGACGATGGCGGAGCCAACGAGCCGCCCGACGGCGCACTCAGCGACATCTTCCTGACTGCCGACAAGCTGGCCAAGGACCCGTTCGACGCGAAGGCCCGGCTCAAGATCATCGACCTCCATCACGTCATCGATCCGAAGCACCCGCCGTACGCATTGGCCCCGCGTGTCTGGACCCAAGCCGTGGCTGCGGTCGGTGACATCGTGGCTCGGATCGAGGACGACGCCGAGGGCGGTGAGGTCGTCGACGAACCGGTCGGAGACGACGGTCACCTCCAGGAATCGTCCGACGTGATCGGGCTCGCGCAGGCATTGCGTTCGATCGTGCGCGACTACGTCTGACGATCACGCAACCCCGTGCGGCCGTCGGTAGCGTTCGGCATGTGCTGCTGGCCGAACTGGAGATCTTCCACAGTCGTCCCGTGCAGCCGACCCGCCGGATCTCGCTCGGGCACATGGTGCTCCCGGTCGATCCGGCACCCGGGTTCGGCGGTCTGTTGCTGGGGGCGATCGTCGCGCAGCATCTCGGGGGCGTGTCCGACGACTACGTGCCCGACATCCACCGCCTGATCACCGAGATCGAGTCCGGTCACCGCGTCGTACAGCCCCGCCTTCGGCACCGGTTCCAGCTCGATCGACACGGCCTGTCCCACAGCGCGCACCGGCTGCTCGGCGACGGCGACGACCTGTCGTTCGACTTCGCGACGACGGGCACCGACCTCGCCCAGGTGCTCGGTGCGATCTACGCGGTCGAGCGACTCGCTGTCGAACATCGGCGATTGATCACGCCGGTCCTCCAGAAGGCGGCGCGGTGGCGAGGGCCGATCGGTCCGTCGATGATCGCCTATCTCGCGGGTTCGCAGACGACGACGCTCGAAGCGCTCGCCGATCCCAGCGGCTGGGCGATGCAGCTGCTCGGCTTCGAGTTGGGTGGCGATCGACCGTCGAAGCGGGAAGTCACCAGGGCGTTCCGTGTGAAGATGCGCAGCGTGCATCCGGACCACGGTGGTGAGGAACTCGACGCCGCCAAGGCAATGTCCGACCTCGCCGAAGCTCGACGGATCCTGTCCTGATGGCGAAGCCGACGCTGCTGCTCTATCCCGGCGCGGGGACCGGTTGCGAGCATTCGAGCCTCGTGGCGACCGAGCAGCGGGTTGGTTCGTCGGCCTTCGTCGAACGGCGCGACTTCCCGTATCGCCGTCAGGGTCGCACGGCCCCCGACCGTGCTCCCAAGCTGATGGCGGCCATCCGCCAGGACCTCGCCGACTTCTCCCGACGTCGCGGTCCGGTCGTGATGGGGGGCCGATCGATGGGTGGACGAATGACGACGATGGTCGCCGCCGATGTCGACGGGGCCGGCGCCGTCGCTCGTCTGGCCGGACTCGTCCTGATCTGCTACCCGCTCCACCCGCCGGGCAAGCCCGACAACCTGCGGGTCGAACATCTGCCGGACATCGATGTGCCGTGCCTCTTCATCTCAGGAACCCGTGATGCCTTCGGGACCCGGGACGAACTCGAGCGGTGGACCGCGACCATTCCGGCCCGTGTCGAGCACCACTGGATCGACGGCGGACGCCACGACCTGAAAGGCGCCGACGCCGAGATCGCCGACCGCGTCGCCGAGTTCGTGGGTTCCGTCAGAGCGTGAACTCGAGCGGATCGTCCTCGGGGTTCAACGATTCGAGTTCCCGGTGGGCGGTCTCGGGATACGCCGCGACGACGAGCACCGTCACGATCAGTTGGCCGACTGCCAGCAGCGCCATCGTCGAGCCATAGGACCAGCCTCCGTCGAGGAGGCGGCCGGTGATGCTCAGCCCGCCGATGCCGCCGATCAGTGCGGACGCGGTCACGAACCCGGTGGCTCGGGTCCGGTTCGCCGTCGGGAACAACTCGGTCCGGTACACGGTCATCGCCGGGTACACGGCTGATCCGAGGATGCCGCCCAGGAGCGAGAACGCCCACAGACCGAGCCCGCCGACCGAGAAGGCGGCGATGATCGACAGAGTCGACAGCGGGAGCGCGACCATGATCAGCTGGCGTCGGCCACGACGATCGGCGAAGCGGCCGCCAAGGATCAACCCGATCCCGGCCGGGGTACCGATCAGGATCGAGAACAGTCCGATCATCCCGCCGTTGAAGCCGCGAACGTCCTCCAGATAGGTGTTCTGGAAGAAGCTGGCCGGCGCGATGAAGACGTTCCCCGCGAAGGCGACCGTGGCGAGGAGGGCGAACCGCTTGCGATCGAGGCGGGGGACCTTGCGCGGGCGGTCGGGTCGCTGTGCCTCGTGGGTGAACCGGCGCGTCTCCGGCAGGCGCCGTGTGAGGTCGAAGGCCACCATGCACCAGACGATCGAGACCAGGTAGACGTACCGCCAGCCACTCGGTCCGATGTCGGCCAGGCGGAGTGACATCACCGCGATCCCGGCGCCGAGGCCCGCGGCCATCGCGAGGACGCTGATGGCGTAGGCCCGGCTGTTGCGCGGCATCTCCTCGGCGGCGATCACGCCGACGACGAACGCGAGGGCGATGCCCATCGGGCGCCCGACCGTCTGGCTCGCGACGAGCAGCGCAAAGCTGGGAGCGAGCGCGCCGAGCACGGTCAGGAGCGGGGCGAGCCAGGCCACGACCACCAGCACCTTGCGGCGACCGATGCGATCCGCGATCACGGCGGCCGGCAGCGCGAACACGATCCCGGCGCGAACGATCGAGCCGGCGTCGCCCTTGGCGGTCTCGCTGATCCCGAAGTCGTCGGCGGCGAATCCGACGGTCTGGGTGAAGACGGTGTTGACGAACGCGGCCGACATCGAGGCGGCGGCCAGGAGGCCGATGACGAGGAGCTGCGTCGCGTCCAGTTGGTCGGGAGGCGACCACCACCCCCGTGCCGAGATGCGGCGCGCCAGGACCCCACGAATCGGAAGTTCGAACAGCCAGCCGAACCACGGGATCTGGACGCGATATCGGGTCCGTTCGACGATCTGCGCCGGCTTCTGGTCGGTCGCCTCGACCCGGTCGACGATGCGTTCGTACGTCGTGAAGGGTCCGTGTGCCTGCGTGTACACGATCTCGTCGCCGATGTCGGTGCGACCCTGCGCCACCTCCACTTCCTGGAGCAGGTCGGCACGGGGGCGGGCGATGCGTGTGCGGTGCTCGTCGTCGTCGGGCCAGCGTCGCGTGATGATGCGACCACCTGGCTCCACGGTGGGAGCATACTGGTGAGTCGTGAGCGCAGAATCGGAAAGCATCGTCGTCCGCGGTGGCGGTCCGCTCGCCGGCACCGTCGTCGTCCCCGGAGCCAAGAACTCTGTGCTCAAGCTGATGGCGACCACGATCCTCTGCGATGGACCGTTCGAGCTGAGCAATGTTCCCGACATCGTCGACGTCTCGATCATGGGGGACCTGCTGGCCGCGATCGGCGTCGAGATGTCCCGGCCGACGCCCGGCGAGCTCCTGTTGTTCAACACCGGGCGGATCACCCCCGTGGCGCCGTACGAACTGGTCGAACGGATCCGGGCCTCGATCAACGTGCTCGGCCCACTGCTCGCACGGTGCGGTGAGGTCCGGCTGTCGATGCCCGGCGGCGACGACTTCGGTGCGCGCCCGATCGACATGCACGTCGCCGGTCTCGAAGCGATGGGCGCGGAGTTCAAGTTCAGTCACGGCTACCTCGAAGCGCGGGCCGACCGCCTGCACGGCGCCGACATCACCTTCGACTTCCCGAGCGTCGGTGCCACGGAGAACCTGATGACCGCCGCCGTGCTGGCCGAGGGTGTCACCACGATCGACAACGCCGCGCGCGAGCCCGAGATCACCGACCTCTGCGAGTTCCTCGTTGCGATGGGAGCCCGCATCGACGGTGTCGGGTCATCGACGCTCACGATCGAGGGCGTGCGGCAACACGAGTTGAAACCCGTGGCCCACCGGACGGTGCCCGACCGGATCCAGGCTGCGACCTACCTGGCGGCCTGCTCCGTCGCGGGTGGTGAGCTCGACGTGGTCGGTGCGCGCGCCGACCACATGACCATGTTGCTCGAGCGGTTCGGCGACATGGGGCTCCGTCTCGAACCGACCGCGCATGGCATCCACGTCGTCGCCGACGACCGGCCTCGGTCGATCGATGTCGCAACGCTGCCGTATCCGGGCATCGCCACCGACTACAAGCCGTTGATCATCACGATGCTGTCGGTCGCCGACGGGGTGGGCATCGTCACCGAGAACCTGTATCCGGGCCGTTTCCGCTACGTCGAGGAGCTGCAGCGGCTGGGCGCCGACGTTCGCACGAGTGGCCATCACGCCGTCATCCGCGGCGTGCCCCGGCTGTCGGGTGCACCGGTCAAGGCCCACGACATCCGCGCCGGTGCGGCGATGGTCGTCGCGGGGCTGGCCGCGGAGGGCGAGACCCGAATCTCCGGCATCCACCACATCGACCGCGGCTACGACGATCTCGTCGGCCGTCTTCGAGGCGTGGGCGCCGACATCGAACGCGTCCGCGGCTGAACCCCCGGCGTCGGGCTTTTACCGCCCGCTCCGCCTGGGGCTAACGTTCGAGCTCGGGAACTCCATCGGGCGAAGGGGCGGACATGAGAGCTATCAGTGGGCTGGCTGCGGCATCCACGGACGAGGTGCGCGAGGGCAAGCGGACGTCGAGTCACTCGCGCAGACTGGGCCAACTGCTGGGGATCGCACTGATGGCGACGACGGTGGTCGTGGCCGCGCCGGCGCCGGCCCGTGCCGCCGCCACGATCACGTCGACAACGGATGCGCTCGCAACCGCACGGGCCATGATCGCAGATCAGAGCATCCTCGTGGGAGCCCAGTTCCTCAGGCGTCCCTCGTTTGCAAGTGGGGTACTCACCGGTGGTTCGGTGTCGGGGTTCCCGACCGACGGCGGGGCCGCAGCGATCCTCACGACGGGTGACGTGCTGAGTTTCACCGACCCGAAGAGCACGCTTGCCTCCGACGACAACGCTGGTGCCAGCTTCCGAGGGAACTCGGACTTCGACGTGGTGGTGCTCCGGCTCGACATCGATGTGCCATCGACAGCCAACTGTCTGGTCGGGATGGACTTCCGCTACTACAGCGAGGAGTTCCCCGAGTTTGTCGGGACCAAGTTCAACGACGCGTTCATCGCGGAGATCGACGGGCTGACGTGGACGACTTCCGGGTCCCAGATCTTCGCGCCCGGCAACTTCGCGTTCGATCCGGTCGGAAACCCGATTTCGGTCAACGCCGCGGGAGCGACCTCGATGTTCTCCGGCCAGGCGGCAGGGACGGTGTACGACGGCGCGACCCCGCTGCTCCGTGCAGCGACGCCGATCACCCCGGGTCGTCACTCGATCTACTTGACCATCTTCGATCAGGGTGACCGGATCTTCGATTCGGCGGTGATCATCGACAACCTGCGTTTCGACAATGTCGACGACCTCGCACGAGACTGCCAGCCGGGTGCGACGAACATCGATCCTGCGTCGGAGTCCGATTTCATCCCGATCCAGCCGGCTCGTCTCTTCGAGTCGCGAAGCGGAGCGGGCCTGACCACGCTCGACGGCGTCGACCAGGGTGCGGGGCGTCGGACGGCGACATCGGTCACCGAAGTGCAGATTGCCGGGCGTGCGGGTGTTCCCTCCGACGCCTCCGCTGCCGCGCTCAACGTCACCGTGGTGCGTCCCGGAGCGCCCGGATTCATCACCGTCTTCCCGTGCGGAGCACCGCGTCCATTGGCGTCGAGCATGAACTACCGCACGAGCACGATCGCCGGTGCCGTGTTGACCAAGATCGGAACCGACGGCAAGGTCTGTCTCTACTCCGAACAGCCGACGGACCTCGTCGTGGACATCAACGGGTTCTTCCCGGCGACATCGACCTACGTGTCGCTCGAACCACAACGGCTCCTCGAGACGCGTCCGGGCAAGACAACCGTGGACGGAGCTTCCCAGGGCCTCGGCCTCCGACCTCCAGGTACGGTGACGAGGCTTCGAGTCGTCGGTCGCGCGGGTGTCCCCAACGATGCCAAGGCGGTGACGATCGCCGTGGCCTCGATCCGCCCGCGTGACACCGGGTTCCTGACGGTGTACCCCTGTGGAGCGATTCGCCCGCTTGCATCGAACCTGAACCACCAGCCGGGACAGACGATCGCCAACAACGTCGTGGTCCAGATCGGTGACGGCGGCGAGGTGTGCATCTACAACAAAGCCGAGTCCCACGTGATCGCCGACATCAGTGGCTATTTCCCCGCTGGTTCCACGTTCATCCCGCTCATTCCGGCGCGCGTCCTCGAGACTCGGGGCGGTGCCGGGAATCGAACGGTCGACGGGCTCTACCAGGGCATCCGTGCCCGCGAAGCCGGTACCACCACCGAGTTGCTCGTCGGCGGTCGCGCCGGTGTGCCCAGCGCGGCGGAGTCGGTGATTCTCAACGTCACGGCTGTCTCGCCGGGAGCGAACGGCTTTCTCACCGTGTATCCCTGTGGCGCGGCCCGTCCGGTCGCCTCGAATCTCAACTATCGACGTGGGGAGACGATCGCCAACACGGTGGTTGCCCGCATCGGTGACGGCGGCAGAGTGTGTGTGTACACCTCGGCGCGAACGCACGTTCTCGTCGACGTCACCGGGTAGGTCCGGCTACTCGGAGTCGGAGGTGTGCTGTTCGCCTGCGGCAGCGTCGACGCGTCGCTTCGCCACGACGAGCAGCCCCGCAATGACCACCATCGGGCCACCGATCAGCAACGCTTCGTCCCAGCCGCCCTGGTGGGCGAGCAGTGCCGTTGCGATGGTGCTCACGAGATGGATCGTACGGCGGTCACCGATTGAATGGTGCTCACGATGCGCGACAAGATCCTTGCCACGATCGAGGCGATCCGCCCGGCGCTCCAAGCCGACGGCGGGGACATCGAGTTCCACGACGTCGACGAGGCGACCGGTGTCGTGTCCGTTGCGCTGAAGGGCGCCTGCGCCGGCTGTCCGTCGTCGAACACGACGCTCAAGTTCGGTGTCGAGCGGATCATGCGTGACCGCGTCGACGGGGTGACGGCGGTCGTCAACATCACCGACAACTACACGCCTGACGGCGTGTGTCACTGATCGCCTGATTGGGTCGGCCCGGCGCCGATCCGAAAGACTCTCCGCCGATGGCTCGCAAACGACTGCCCGCCCCCGAGCTCTTCGAGGCTGCGCTCGCCGGTGACCGCAGCGCGCTCGCACGGCTCCTCTCGCTCATCGAGCGCGGCGACGACGAAGCGCGTGAGATCGGAAGGCTCGCCTATCCCCGCTCCGGGGCTGGCTACACGGTCGGGCTCACGGGGGCGCCTGGCGCCGGCAAGTCGACGCTCACCTCGGCGATCATCAAACACCTCCGGTCACTCGACCTCGAGATCGCCGTCCTGGCGATCGACCCGTCGTCGCCGTTCACGGGTGGGGCGATCCTCGGTGACCGAGTGCGGATGCAGGACCACGCCACCGACCCCGGCGTGTTCATCCGCTCGATGGCCACCCGCGGCCACCTGGGCGGCCTGTCGCTCGCCACCCCCGAAGCGGTGCGAGCGCTCGATGCGATCGGCCGACGCTGGATCCTCGTGGAGACCGTGGGTGTCGGTCAGGTCGAAGTCGAGGTGGCCGGCAAGGCCGACACGACGATCGTCGTCGTGAATCCCGGCTGGGGCGACAGCGTGCAGGCGAACAAGGCGGGTCTGATGGAGATCGCCGACATCTTCGTGATCAACAAGTCCGATCGCAAGGGCGCCGACGAGACCCGTCGCGACCTCATGCAGATGCTCGACCTGTCCGACCTTCCGCACGACACGTGGCGCCCGCCGATCATCAACACGACGGGAACCACGGGCGACGGTGTCGTCGAACTGTGGGACACCGTGGTGCAACATCGCGAGTTCGCCGAGACCACCGGTTTGCTGCAGGAACGTCGAACGTTCCGCCTGCGCGAGGAACTGCGCGAGATCATCGCCCAGCGGCTCGGCCGCAAGGCCCACGCGATCTGCACCGGCGATCGCTGGGACGAGTTGACCGACGAAGTCGCCGAGCGGACCACCGATCCGTGGACCGCCGCCGACGAGATGCTCGCTGCCATCGACGCCTGACCTCATCCTCCGGTCCTGGCTGCTGACCGGCGTGGGCGTCGATGCTGGTCACCGCCACACGATCCGACGATCGGTCGTGGCCGAGATCAGCCGGCCGGCGTCTGTTCCAGAGCTCGATCAACCTTCGTGCGCTCCGGAAGCATGAGTCCTGGGGCGGTGAACGACAGTGCGCTCGCGGCGTTGGCGAATCGCGTGGCCGTTTCCCAATCGGCCCCTTCGCTCCTGCGGACTGCGAGGGCTGCGAGGAACACATCGCCGGCTCCGGTCTCGTCGCCCGGGTCGACCGTGAGGGTCGGGATCTGGACGACACCGACGCGCGTCGGCGAGCAGTGCGCCGGTTTCGTTGGTCTTGACGATGACACGGGTCGCACCCGTGTCGAGCAGTTCGCGCGCCGCAGCTTCGGGCCACAGGAGCGAGGTGTTCGAGCGTCCGGTCAGTTGGGCGGCTTCGACGAGGTCGGGAGTGATCACGTCGGTCGAGGCGAGCAGGTGTCGGCTGACGCGGTTCGGTGGAGTCGGGTCGAGGAACAACGGGGTCCGACTGCGCGCGGCGAATCCCGCAAGGCGATCGAGCGCCGCGGGTGGGATCTCCGCCTGGGCGATGATGATGTCAGCAGCGCCCAACCGATCGAGGCCGGGCTCGATGTCGTCCCAGCACACCCGATCGTTCGCACCGGCCGCGAAGATCAGTGAGCGGTGGTGGCCCTCGGCGAGTTCGATGGCGACGAACCCGGTTGCGTGGTCGGCCGTGACCACGACATCGCTCGTGTCGACACCGTCGGCGCCGATCGCTTCGACGCAATCGCGTCCGAACTCGTCGTTGCCCACGCGGCCGATGAGGGACACGTCCGCGCCGAGTCGGGCAGCAGCACGGGCCACGTTTGCGCCCTTTCCGCCCGGTTGCGCGATGTAGTGATCGGCCAGGAGCGGGGTGTGACCCGGCGACCGCGTCACGTGGAACAGGTGGAGATCCATGTTGATGCCCCCGACGACGACGATCCGGCTCATCGCATGTCCCTACCCAGCGGACGGCCGAGGGTCGAGGCGGACGCGTTCGCCCGGATACGGCGCGACGGCGCTGAGGCCGAACCGGTTGCTCAGCACGTCGATCAGCGCAGCAGAGGCGTCGGGTTCTCCGTGGTTGACATAGATCATGTCCGGTGGCGGTGAGGCACTGTCGACCCAGTTGGCCAGATCGGACTGGTCGGCGTGCGCTGACAGTGCGATCGAACTGACCTTGGCCCGAACCGGGTGGTAGTGGCCGAACAACTTGATCTGGCGGCTGCCGGACCGCAGCGCATCGCCGCGAGTGCCAGGAGCTTGGAAGCCGACGAGCAGCACCTCGTTGCGGTGGTCGCCGATGCGGCCGGCGAGGTGATGGATGATCCGCCCACCGGTGGCCATTCCTGAGGCCGAGATGATGATCATCGGTCCGCGTCGTTCGTTCAGGCGTTTGGATTCGTCGACGGTTCGCGTCTCGGTCAGTTCGATCGAACTGAACAGCTCCTGGCCGTGGAACTCCGGGCGGATCTCCGGCGATCCGCTCCGGGCTTCGGATCGGTAGACGTCGAGGGCTCGGCTCGCCATCGGGCTGTCGACGAAGATCGGCAGATTCGGCACGTGGCCGGCCTGGACGAGTTGGTCGAGGTGCCAGAGGACGATCTCGGTGCGATCGACGGCGAAGGACGGGATGAGCACGACCCCGCCGTGCCGGGCGGCGCGGTTGACCACGTCGGCGATGCGTTCCTCAGGGCCGTCGTCCGGGTGGTTCTCGTCGCCGTACGTCGATTCGGTGACGATGGCGTCGGCGCGGCCGATCGGGGCGGGTGGGAGCAGGAGCGGGTGTGTGGAGCGACCGAGATCACCGCTGAAGGCCACCCGAGTGTCGTGGTCGGTGAGGTGGAGGCCGATCGAGGCGGCGCCCAGGATGTGGCCGGCGCGGCGCCAGGTTGCCTCGACGGTCGGCAGGAGTTGGTGAGCGTTGTCGAACGCGACGCTCTCGAACTGGTCGAGGCAGGCCGTCGCGTCGGCCTGGGTGTAGAGGGGCAGCGCCGGGTCGTGCTTCGAGAAGCCGTGCCGGTTGGCGAAGTCCGCTTCTTCCTCGTGGAGATGGCCGCTGTCGGGGAGCACGATCTCGGCGAGCTTGCGGGTGCCCTCGGTGCAGTAGATCGGGCCGCGAAATCCCTGATTGACGAGCCTCGGGATGTATCCGCAGTGGTCGATGTGGGCGTGGGTGAGCACGATCGCGTCGATGCTGTCCGGGGGGACCGGAAACGGTGCCCAGTTCTGGAGACGGAGCTTCTTGCGGCCTTGGAACAACCCGCAGTCGATCATCACTCGCCCGTCGGCGGTGTCGAGGAGGGTCTTGCTGCCGGTGACGGTCTGGGCACCACCGATGAACGTCAGCGTCGGTGCGATTGCATGCTCGGCCATGGAATCAGCTTCTGCCTCCACGGCTCGTGCGGCCACGGCCGAAGGTCATCTGGCGGCCGGGGCTCACCGCTGCGGTGTCGCGTGCGTGGGTGGGCGAGTTCGACTGGGGCCCGTCGGCGTTGCTCGCACGAGCGGCTCGCGCCCGAACTGCGGCTGCTGTACGAGGTCGAAGGACTCTGTCGCGCGACTGTGCGCCCTCGGCAGAGTGGTAGTCAGACAACTGAGGGGATACGTGATGTCCGCGTTGCGTTCTCAAGTCGACAGCCATTCCCATGAGTATCCGGTCGGCGAGGTCCAGACGGTCCTGCAACGCGGGCTGTACAGCACGGCCTCGATGAGCTACGTCAACGTGCCCGGGACGTCGCTCACGGCGGTCACACCGGTCAACGGTCGACTGCTCGTCACGCTCTCGTCCGAGGTCCGGTGCCGGGACAACGCGCCGGGAGATGCCCTTCCGTGGTGCCTCGGGCAGGTACTGGTCGATGGGACGCCGATCCAACCCGATCCGGTCATCTTCGCCGCCGGAGATCCTGATGCGAACGCCTCGAACTCTCACTCGCATCAATTCGTTTCGGCTCCACTCGCCGGAGGGCAGCACACCGTCCAGGCGAGGTACCGAGTCGACGACGCAGCAGCGGTCTTCGACGTCGATCAGACCATCCTGACCGCGCTGCCACTCGCTCCGTGAGGTTGCGGTCCGAGACGGCCCGACCTCCTGCCTGCTCCAGCCCGATGCCGGTGGTCGTCATGGTCGTCGTCGATTGATTCGTTGGCGAGTGGGGCCCACAGATCTGCGAAGCTCTGCCAATGGCCTACGAACTGCTGACCTTGGAACGACGCGACGACGGGGTGGCGGTCGTGACGCTTGCGAACGGCAAGGTCAATCCACTGTCACGCGAGTTGCTGGGCGAACTCCGTCAGGTCGCCGACGAGCTGGCCGCCGACCTTCCCGGTGCCGTCGTGCTCACGGGTGGCGAGCGCATCTTCGCGGCGGGTGCCGACATCTCACAGTTCGGTGGCCCCGACGAGGCTGCGGTGATCGGGCCGCTGTTCCATGACACGATCGGCGCGTTCGCCGCGCTTCCGCGCTTCGTCATCGCCGCGGTCAGCGGGTACGCACTGGGCGGCGGGTGCGAGCTGGCCCTCGGCTGTGACTATCGCATCGCCTCGGAGCAGGCGGTGTTCGGCCAGCCCGAGATCCTGCTCGGCATCATCCCCGGCGGCGGCGGCACGCAGCGCCTCGCCCGACTCGTCGGTCCGTCGAAGGCGAAGGAGATGTGCCTCACGGGTCGTCAGGTGAAGGCCGACGAGGCGCTGCGCATCGGGCTCGCCGACGAGGTGGTGGCCCCCGACGAACTCCACGACCGTGCACTCGCGCTGGCCGCCGAGGTGGCCAAGGGTGCGCTCCAGGCGCAGGCGATCACGAAGCGACTGATCGACGCCGGCCTGTCGACCTCACTCGACGCTGGTCTCGCGCTGGAGCGTGACGGCTTCGTCGAGGTGTTCCGCACCGACGACTCCCAGGTCGGTGTCGCCAGCTTCCTCGAGCACGGCCCCGGCAAAGCCGAGTTCACCGGTGCCTGAGGCTCAGTCGACGGCGATCGGGCGATTGAGCGACCAGGAGTCCTTGGCGAGCCAGAGACCGATCGCGGTGACGACGAAGATCGCCGCCGCCACCGTTGCGTACGCGACGGTGCGTCCGTAGTTCTCGTAGACGTAGCCGGTCACCACTGCCATCACGCCGGCCATGAGGGCCTGCGACGCGCCGAGCATGCCTTGCGCCCCGGCTTGACGATCGTCGGGGACCACCATGCCGGCCGCCACACCGGCCGCCGAGATGGTGATGCCATCGCTCACCGCGTGACACATCGCCAGCGCGAAGATCAGCCCGCCGGTGGGGAGCAGCCCGTAGCCGAGCATGAACCCGCCACCCGCGAACAATCCGATGGCCGCCAGCTTGAACGGGCCGAAGGTCTGTGCGAGTCGACCGCCCCGGGGGCCGAGGAAGATGAGTGGCAACGCGAACAGCGTGATCCCGATGTTCGCGATCCACTCCGCGGTGCCCAACTCGTCGTGGACCAGCGACCACAGCGCGTCGAACCCGCCGATCATGATGAACGCCACGCCGGCGAGCACGGTGGCCCCCGCAAACGGTCGGATCGCCAGGAGATCGAACGCGAGCCGCTTGCGCGGCCGGTTCTCGACGGCGGTCTCGTCGACCGGGACGCGGGCGACGAACGGCAGCAGCACGAGTGCGACGACACTCACGACGATGAACGGAGCGGGAATGCCGAACGGACCGACCAGGATCGCGGAGACCGCCGGACCCATGGCGAAGCCGAACACGTCCGCCGACAGCAACCGACCGAGGTTCGTCCCCAGGTTCGTGGGGTCGGCAAGGATGACGATGCGCCGAACCGCCGGGCTGGCCGCGCCGACCCCGAGACCATTGATGATCCGCCCGAGCAGGATCGGCATCAGACTCGTGCCGATCGCCATCAGGAGCAGGCCGGCGACGCTCACGAACACGCCGATCACGACGACCTTGCGCGCGTGGCCCCGGTCGGCATACGGGGCGAAGAGGATCTGCGAGACGAATCCGGCGAGGAACCCGATGCCGATGACGAGTCCGATCGACGTCTCGTCGATGCCGTACTCGGTCTTGTAGTCGTCGACGATCGTGAACAGCACGCCGTACCCGGCGGCGAGGGTTCCGTTGAGGCCGCCGAACGCGAACAGGATCAGCCACGGCGACGGCCGGGGCGGGACGGGCGCCACCTCGACCTGCGTCTCGTTGTCGGGACGCAACGTCATCCCCTGAGCGTACCGATCGGCCGCATCCGGCGCCGAGTGGGTTGTGACGTCAGTGCCGGACGGTGATCTCGTACGCGCACGTGTGCGCGCCGGCGGTCTTGTGCGTGATCCGTTGCACGGTCGCGTCGGGGATCAGCTCGCGGAGGAAGTCGAGCTCGGCGGTGCACGCCTGTCGAAAGCGGTTGGCGACCGTCCAGATGGGGCAGTTGTGGAGGTTGATCCGGAAGTGGTCGTCGTCGAGCTTGTCGAAGTCGGCGAGGAAGCCCTGGGCATCGAGGAGTTCGGTCACGATGCCGACCTGCTCGTCGATCGACCTGCCGGCGAGCCGGTCGGTGGCCGCCTCGACCAGACGGCGCCGTCGTCGTTCGAAGATCCGGTCGACCAGTTCGGGGTCTTCGTCCTCGATGTGTCCGAGCAGCTCGATCGAGAAGTCGCCGTCGGTGGTCTCGAAGAGCGGTTCGGTGCGCTCGGTGGCGTGGTAGTGGTCGGCCGGCCGACCGGGCAGGCCGCGCTCCTGACGGGAGGCGATGAGGCCGGCCGAGCGCAGGACACTGAGGTGCTGACGAACTGCGCTGGACGAGATCCCGAGGGTCGCCGCGAGTTCGTCGGCGGTGGCCTCGCCGTGTCGTTTCACCGCCACGAGGACGCGCCGCTGGGTGTCGGAGAGCGCGGTGTCGGTGGTGTCCACGATGCGACCGTACCAGTGCCCGGACATGTTCTCAAGGTTTCGCAAGGCGAAACTTGCGAAACTCTCGATCCGTTGATAAAAGTGCATGTAGGGCATGCAGCAACGGCCCACATTGACGCCAGACTGGCCCCGACCCGTGTTCGTGCCGATGCCACCCCCGCCGATCCAAAAGGACGTTCGATGAGCGAATCGACTCGAGAAATCGAAGAACTGACGGAGGCGAGCTACGAGTTCGGCTTCCACACCGATCTCGACACCGACGTGGCGCCCCCTGGCCTCAACGAGGATGTCGTGCGGCTCATCTCGTCGAAGAAGGACGAACCCGCATGGTTGCTCGAGTGGCGGCTGAAGGCATTCGAGGCGTGGCTGACGATGGAGGAGCCCGACTGGGCGAAGCTCGAGATCGCCCCGATCGACTACCAGGCGATCAGCTACTGGGCCGCGCCGAAGAGCAAGCCGGTCCTCGACAGCATGGACGACGTCGACCCCGAGATCCGCGACATGTTCGACAAGCTCGGGATCCCGCTGCACGAGCAGAAGATGCTCAGCAACGTCGCGATCGACGCAATCGTCGACTCGGTGTCGGTGACCACCACGTTCAAGGCGACCCTGGCCGAGGCCGGCGTCATCTTCTGCTCGTTCTCCGAGGCCGTGCAGGACCATCCCGAGCTGGTGCGTGAGCATCTGGGCTCCGTGGTGCCGGTGCGGGACAACTACTTCGCAGCGCTCAACTCGGCGGTCTTCTCCGACGGGTCGTTCTGTTACATCCCCAAGGGCGTCCGCTGCCCGATGGAACTGTCGACGTACTTCCGCATCAACTCGCAGAACACGGGCCAGTTCGAACGGACGCTGATCGTCGCCGAGGACGACTCCCACGTCTCATACCTGGAGGGGTGTACCGCCCCCCAGCGTGACGAGAACCAGCTGCACGCCGCGGTGGTCGAACTCGTCGCCAAGGACCGCGCCGAGATCAAGTACTCGACCGTCCAGAACTGGTACCCCGGCGACGAGAACGGCGTCGGCGGCATCTACAACTTCGTCACCAAGCGCGGGCGCGCCCACACCGACGCGAAGATCTCGTGGACGCAGGTCGAGACCGGCTCGGCGATCACCTGGAAGTATCCGAGCGTCATCCTGCAGGGTGATCGCTCGGTCGGGGAGTTCTACTCGGTGGCGCTGTCGAGCAAGCGCCAGCAGGCCGACACCGGCACCAAGATGATCCACATCGGCAAGGACACGACGAGCTCGATCATCTCCAAGGGCATCTCCGCCGCCCACGGCCAGAACACGTACCGCGGTCTCGTCAAGGTGATGCGCTCCGCGGAGAACGCCCGCAACTACACCCAGTGCGACTCGCTGCTGCTCGGCAAGGAGTGTGGCGCCCACACGATCCCGTACATCGAGGTCAAGAACCCGAGTGCGCAGGTCGAGCACGAGGCGTCGACCTCGACCGTCGGCGAGGACCAGCTGTATTACTGCCGCCAGCGCGGCATGACCGAAGAAGATGCGATGTCGATGATCGTCAACGGCTTCTGCCGTGAGGTGTTCAACGAACTCCCGATGGAATTCGCCGTCGAAGCTCAGCGTCTGCTGAGCGTGAGCCTGGAAGGAAGTGTGGGCTGATGCTGCACGTCGACAACCTCACCGCCGCAATCGGCGACAAGCAGATCCTCAAGGGAATCGACCTCGACGTCGGGTCCGGCGAGGTGCATGCCATCATGGGCCCGAACGGCTCGGGCAAGAGCACCTTCGCACACGCCCTCGCCGGACGTGAGGGCTACGAGATCGGTGGCGTCGCGACCTTCGATGGTGCCGACCTGCTCGAGCTGACTCCCGAGCAGCGCGCCGCTGCCGGCATCTTCCTGGGTTTCCAGTACCCCGTCGAAATCCCGGGCGTGAACAACATGTACTTCCTGCGTACGGCGCTCAATTCGGTGCGTAAAGCGCGCGGCGAGACCGAGATCGGGGCTCGTGATTTCCTCGCCGTGGCCAAGGAGGCGATGGAGCTCGTCGAGATGAAGCAGGACTTCCTCGACCGCGCCGTCAACGCCGGATTCAGCGGTGGGGAGAAGAAGCGCAACGAGATCCTCCAGATGGCGGTCATGGAGCCACGTCTCGCGATCCTCGACGAGACCGACTCCGGCCTCGACATCGATGCACTGCGGATCATCGCCGGCGGTGTCAACGCGCTGCGCGGCCCCGAGCGGTCGATGATCGTGATCACGCACTACCAACGGCTGCTCGATTACATCAAGCCCGATTTCGTCCACGTCCTCGTCAACGGCAAGATCGTCCAGTCGGGTGACCACACACTGGCCCTCCACCTGGAGGATCACGGCTACGCCGACTACGTCAACCACGATCTCGACGACGCGCCCGAGCGACCGCTCACCGGAGCGCCATCGTGACGATCCACTCGGATCCGTCGACCGAGGCGCGTCTCGACGCGCTCGATCGGATCGGTGCGATCGGCTACCCGACCAAGCGGGACGAAGCGTGGCGACATGCCCCGCATCGGTCCCTGGGCGAATTGTCGTTCGGCCGCTCGATCGAGTCGGGCGCCGACGTTCCGGCCGATCTCGACCAACAGCTGCCCGTGCTCGACGGCCCGCGTATCGTCGTGGTCAACGGCGCGGTCGACGTCGAAAAATCGAATCTCACATGCCCCGACGGTGTCCGGGTGTCGAGCCTGGCCGATGTCCTGGCCGAACGGCCCGAACGGGTCGCCGGGCACTTCGAGTTGGCCGACGACGAGATCGTCGACGCCTTTCTCGCGCTCAACATCGCGTACGGCGGTGACGGCGCCGTCGTCCACGTCGCCGACGGGGTCGCGCTCGATGTGCCGATCCACGTCGTCGATGTCGAGCTTCCCGACGCAACCCACAACGCATCGTGCACGGGTGTGGTGATCCACCTCGGTGCCGGCAGTTCGGCCACGGTGGTCGAGACCCGACTCGGCGTCGGTACCGAGTTCGGTGGGTCGAACATCCGCACGACCGTCACGCTGTCCGAGGACGCCACGCTCGAGCACGTCCTCCTGCAGGATGTGCCGTCGACGCAGGTCCACCTCAGTCGCATCGAGGTCACGCAGCACGCAGGCAGCACGTTCAACGCGCGATCGTTCAACCTCGGCGCCTCGTACGGCCGCGTCGCCTACGAGGTCCAGCTCGTCGGGGCCGGTGCGCATGCCGATCTCTCCGGGCTGTTCTTCGGTTCCGGCGATCAGGTGCTCGACCAGCAGATCAACGTGGTGCACGGTGCACCGGACTGCACGAGTCGACAGACCTACCGTGGCGTGCTCGACGACGAGAGCACGGGTGTGTTCCGCGGCGGGATCGAGGTGCGCCCCGGCGCCGATGGCACCGATGCCGAGCAGTCCAACGACAACCTGCTGCTCTCGGATCGTGCCGAGATCAACACCCAGCCCCGGCTCGAGATCCTCGCCGACGAGGTCGCCTGCAAACACGGCGCCACGGTCGGCCAGCTCGACGACACGGCGCTGTACTACATGCGTTCGCGGGGGATTCCCGTCGACGAGGCGCGCCGCCTCCTGATCAACGGTTTCGCCGACCAGGCGGTCGACGACGTCGGCATCGAGACGGTACGGGCCTGGATCACTCACCGACTCGGACACGACCATGCCTGATCAACCCGTCAGCGTCGGCCCCACGAAGGGCTTCACCCTCCCACGCGACTGCGAGGTCACGATCGTGCCCGCCGGGCATCGCATCAACCTCGCTGCGGGCGACCGCGTCACGCTGCTCCAGGCGCTGGGCGGCACCGCAACGGTCACCACGAGCGACGGCGAGATGGCGCGCCTCACGCCGGCCGACTCGATCGACTTCGGCTTCATCGACGCGCCGACCGGCACGGCCGCTCCGAGCGACGAACCGTTCAGCATCGACCGGGTCTGGGAGGCCGCCACCACGGTCTACGACCCCGAGATCCCGGTCGACATCGTCGAACTCGGCCTCGTCTACCGCATCGACGCCGACGAGTTGCCCAGCGGCGGGTGGCACGTCGACATCGACATGTCGGTCACCGCTCCGTTCTGCGGGATGGGTGACATCCTGCGTCAGGATCTGTACGACGCAGTGGCAGCCATCGGAGGCGTGGAGACGGTCGAGGTCAAGCTCGTCTTCGATCCGCCGTGGGACGTGTCGCGCCTGTCCGACGTCGCGCGACTCGAACTGGGGATGATGTGACCGACACCGACGCGCCGGCACCCGACCGGCCCGAGGTGGTGCTGCCCGACGTCGTCGGCCACGATGTCGACCAGGACGCGATCATCAACGCGCTCCGCGGTGTGATCGACCCCGAACTCGGCGACAACGTCGTCGACCTCGGCATGGTCAAACGGCTCGAGCGGAGTGCCGACGACGCGATGCACGTCACCATCGCGCTGACCACGGCGGGTTGTCCCCTGCGCGCCCAACTGATGCGTGATGCCAAAGCCCGCGTGGGCTCGCTCCCGAACATCGACACCGTCAAGATCCACTTCGGTGAGATGACCGCCGACGAACGCAAGAACGTGATGTCGCGGGCCCGCTGGAAGGCGCGCGACAACGCACTCGACACCGACATCCCACCAACGGCGCGCATCCTTGCGATCTCGTCCGGAAAGGGCGGGGTCGGCAAGTCGTCGGTCACGGCCAATCTCGCCGTGCTGCTCGCCGATCGGGGATACACCGTCGGCGTGCTCGACGCCGACGTCGGTGGCTTCTCGATGCCGCGGTTGCTCGGCATCGACGGCGAGATCGAAGCCGAACGCGCCGGCGAGGGGAAGACCGTGATGAAGCCGGTCGTCCGCGAGATCGGCGATGGCGTGCTGCATGTCGTGTCGATGGGGTCGATTTCCGGCGCCAACGAGAACGAGGCGATCATGTGGCGCGGGCTGATGTTGAACCGGGCGGTTCAGCACTTCCTCGAAGACGTGCAGTGGGGCGACCTCGACTACCTGCTGATCGACATGCCTCCCGGTACGTCCGACATCCAGATGGGTCTGGCGCGGATGCTGCCGCGCACCGATGTCGTGATCGTCACCACGCCGGCCGCGGCCGCACAGCAGGTTGCCGCACGGGCTGCCGACATGGCGCGCAAGGGCTTCCTGCGCGTGGCCGGTGTGATCGAGAACATGGGCCCGTCGACGGCACCCGATGGCACCGTCACCGCGATGTTCGGCTCCGGCGGCGGCCAGCTGCTCGCCGACAGCATCGGGGTCCCGCTGCTCGGGTCGATCCCGCTCGATGCCGCCGTCGCGGCCGGTGGCGACGCGGGCCTGCCGGTTGCACTCGACCAGCCCGACAGCCCGGCCGCGGCCGTGTACCGCATCCTGGCCGACGTGATCGTCGACGACGTCGCCCCGCCGGTCGAGATCGCCGAATGCAGCCTGCGCGGCGCGCTGACCCGTGCCGGCGCCGACATCGAAGGTGCCCGCGAGCGGGCCCAGTCGCGCTGATCAGCCGAGCGCGACGAGACCCGGCTCGAGGACCGAGTTGAGCGCCGGGTGGGTGGGGAGCGCCCGCACCGCTGCACCCCATGGCCCGGCACCCGAGGGCGTGAACTCACCGGAGTACCCGCCGTCGCCGTCGCCGATCATCGGGACGCGGCTCATCCGGGAGCCATCGAGTGCGCCCGAGGCGTCGAGCGGGCCGTGGACGATCTCGACCAGGAGCTCGTCCAATCGCAGCTCACCGGAGTCGACCGTGGCCCGTAGCCGTCGGCTCGTGCCGGCGACACCGTCGCCGATCTCGGATGACGGATCGACGCTCACGGTGACCGAATCCCACACCGAGGCCACGCCCGTGCGCCACGCGGCGAGCTCGCGGGCTCCCGACGCGCCGTCGCCGGTCGCGGCATCGGCTGCGGCTGCGGCCGGCTCGTACAGCTGCGTCGTGTAGTCGCGCACCATTCGGCCGGCGATGACGTTCCAACCGAGGGTCGCCCAGTTGTTCTTGATGCGATCGATCCAGCCGTGCGGCAGCCCGTCGTCGTCCACGTCGTAGTACAGCGGCACGAGGTCCTGCTCGAGGACCTCGAACGTGGCGGTCGCCTCGCGCAGGTCGCGGCGGCCGTCGTCGTGGTCGTCGTCGTAGGAGGGGATGTCGAACCCGTTGGTGCCGTCGGACATCTCGTCCCACCAGCCATCGAGGATCGAGCAGTTGAGCACGCCGTTGAGGGCGGCCTTCATCCCGCTCGTGCCGCACGCCTCGTTGGGTCGCCGCGGCGTGTTCAACCACACGTCGCAGCCGTGGTACATCGTCCGCGCGACCCCGATGTCGTAGTCGGGGATGAACACGAAGCGGTGGCGGACATCGGCGTCGTGCGTGATCTGGTTGATCTGCTGCATCATCGACTTGCCGGGTTGGTCGGCGGGATGCGCCTTGCCGGCGAAGACGAACTGCACGGGACGATCGGCGTCGAGGACCAGGTGTTTGAGCCGCTCGAGCTGACCGAGCAGCAGGTTGGCGCGCTTGTAGGTCGCGAATCGGCGTGCGAACCCGATCGTCAGGATGTCGGGATCGAGCAGGTCGCTGCCGAGCCGGTCCCGGACGAGCTCGACGAGCTCTTGTCGACCCTGGCGTCGTACCTGCCAGATCTCTTGATGGTCGACGTGACGCACCCGCTCGAAGGCGTCCTCGCTCGCCAGGTGCCAGTCGTCGCCGACCACGTCGGACAGCAGTTGGTCGACGCGATCGCTCACCCAGGTGCGCGCATGCACGCCGTTGGTGATGTGACCGATCGGCGTCTCCTCGACGGGCAACGCCGGCCACATGCCACTGAACATCTCACGCGCGACCGCTCCGTGGAGCGCGGCGACGCCGTTGCGTCGCGACGCGAGGCGCATGCCCATCACGGCCATGTTGAACTTGCCGTCGGGTTCGTCGGCTCGTTCGCCCAGCGCGTACAGCTCGGCGAACGTCACCCCGAGCGCATCAGCGAAATCGGTGAAATAGCGCTCGAAGAGGTCGCGCGGGAATCGGTCGATCCCGGCGGGCACGGGGGTGTGGGTGGTGAACACGCCGCCGGCGCGTACGGCCTCGATGGCCTCGGAGAACGTGAGACCTCGATCGGTCCACTCGCGCACCCGCTCGAGCCCGAGGAATCCGGCGTGCCCCTCGTTCATGTGGAACACCTGCGGATCCAGGTCGAGCGCCCGCAATGCACGGACCCCACCGATGCCGAGGACGATCTCCTGGCGGAGCCGATGTTGCTCGTCGCCGCCGTACAGGCGGTTGGTCACAGCGACGACTTCGGGCGGGTTGCCCTCGACGTTGGTGTCGAGCAGGTACAGCGGGATCCGACCGACGTCGACGCGCCAGACCTGGACCAGCGCGTTCACGCCCGCGAGATCGACCTCGACGATGACATCGGTCTTCACGATGCCGAGCGCGTGCGGGTCGATCGTCTCGTTGCGCTCCTCCTGCCATCCGTCGGCGTTCAGCCGCTGGCGGAAGTACCCCTCGGCGTAGAGCAGGCCGACACCGATGAGTGGGACGCCCAGGTCGGACGATGCCTTGAGGTGGTCACCGGCCAGGATCCCGAGTCCGCCCGAATACTGGGGAAGCGCCTCGGTGATTCCGAACTCCGGTGAGAAGTAGGCGATGCTTCGCAGCGGCGAACCCTGCTGATCCGCACGATCCTGGAACCAGGCGGACCCGGCGAGTACGTCGTGCAGACGGCGGTCGGCAGAGGCCACCTGATCGACGAACTGCGGATCGTCGGCGAGTTCGACCCAGCGGGACGGTTCGGTCCGTCGAATCAGGTCGGTCGGGTGCTGCCCCGTTCGTCGCCATGTCTGGTCGTGGTCCCGGCCGTCGATGCGGTCGAAGACCGCAGCGAGCTCGCGATCCCACGCCCAGTGCAGGTTGGCGGCAAGGCGCGGCAACGCAGACAATGATTCGGGGATCTCACTGGTGACCGTGAAGTAGTGGGTGGGGCGCATCGTCGTCGGAGCGTAACGGGGCGTACGATCACCTTGTGTTCGGGATCTGCGAGTGAGTCGGCGCTTCGAGGAACTCGACCGGCAGATGACGCCGATCGGCGAGATCAGCCTGCGCCGTCGACTCGAGCCGACGCTGCAGATCGACGTGTTCGAGGTGAAGATCGGCGAGGACGGCCTGATGTCGAGCCTCATCACCGACGGTGAGGAGGCCGTGTCGACGCTCGGGCTCGCAGCCACCTCGAACGCGCCGCTCGACGTGGTGGTCGGTGGCCTTGGCCTGGGCTACACGGCCCGGGCCGCGCTCGACGACCCGCGGGTCCGTTCGCTCCGCGTGATCGACGCGCTCGCCCCGGTCATCGACTGGCACCGTCGTCACCTCGTGCCGCTCCGACCATCGCTGGCCGACGATCCGCGTTGCGAGTTCGTGCACGGCAACTTCTTCGAACTCGCGGCGGCAGGGTTCGATGTCGACGCCGTGCTCGTCGACATCGACCATTCGCCCCGTCACCTGCTCGACCCGGGCAACGCGTCCTTCTACGAGCGCGCCGGGATGGAGCAACTCGCCACATCCATCCGCCCGGGTGGGGTGTTCTCGCTGTGGTCGAACGATCCTCCCGACGACGCCTTCGTCTCGGTGCTCGACGCGACGTTCGACTCGGTCGCCGCCGAGATCGTCACGTTCGACAACGTGCTCACCGGGACCGAGACGAGCAGCACGATCTACGTGGCCACCCGGCGATAGGTGATCGCCGCCTCGTACACGTGGACCACCGAGACCGCCACCGCACTCCATGCGTATTTCGTTTCGATGAGGCGCCGCGCGTTCGTGGTGAGCTGGTGGGCGAGTTCGGGATCGCGCAGGACTGTTTCCACCGCATGCGCAAGATCCTCCGGGTTGCCCGGTTCGAACGTGAGTCCGGCATCGGTGTCGACGATCAGCTCCGCGAGGCCACCGGTCCGCGCCACGATCAGCGGCGCGCCGGCAGCGAGCGCTTCGAGCGCGACGACCCCGAACGGTTCGTAGAGCGAGGGGATCACGACGCAGCCCGCCCGGTGGACCAGTGCTCGCAGGTCTTCGTCACCGACGAAGCCGGGGAGGGCGATCAGGTCGCTGACACCTTCGACGTCGATCTGGGTCTGGAGCTCCGGTAGGTAGCTCCCGCGGCCGGCGATCACGCACGAGACGTTCGGGACCCGCGCCCGGAGCGTGGTCATCGCCCGGGCCAGCACCTGGAACCCCTTCTCGTACTGGACCCGGCCCCACGAAACGACCAGCGCCTCGCGGCGGGTCGGGTGATCGTGGCCATCCCACACTTCCGGGTCGATCCCGTTCGGGATCCGAACGACCTGCTCGGGTGCCAGCTCGAACCCGGTGACCAACTGATCCACCATGAACCGGGTCGGCGCGATGAGCCGGTCGGCCCGAAACGCCAGCCACCACTCGATCGAGTGGACGTCGGTCGGCTCGCCGATCGGGAGGTTGCCACCGTGACGGACGCGTTCGGTGCCGTGCATCGTGAGGACGAACGGCACGCCGTAGTGGCGAGCGAGCGTGTCGGCCGCCCACCCCACCTTCCAGTCGTGACCGTGCACGATCTCGGGTCGCCACCCGGCGAGTGCCGTGTCGGCGTCGAGTGCCAGCTGGACGAGTGCGTGGTCGGCCGACGCGGTGAGTGCGAGATAGCGCTCGGCGGGAATGTGCGGGAGGTCCACGTCGGCTCGCAGGACCCGGACGCGACCCGATCGCTCGGCGGCCAGGTCGGCGCCTCGATCGGCGATCGTCAGCACCACGACGTCGTGACCGGCCTCGGCCAGCGCGTGACTCAGGCCGTACACCTGCGCTGCTGTGCCACCGGTCTCGCGTGGTGGGAACTCCCAGGTCAGCATGAGCACGCGCACGACTGGCACCGTAACCGTTACGGTGGGCGGTGATGCCGACGCACGACCAGCTCATCGGTGAACTCGACCTCCACCTCTTTGCCGAGGGGACGCACCGTCGGTTGTGGGAACTCTTGGGTCCCCAGTCCGTCGGTCAGGCCCGCGACGGCGTCGTGGCGACGCGGTTCTCGGTGTGGGCGCCGAATGCCCGTGCGGTCGCCGTGGTCGGCGACTGGAACGACTGGACCGCCGAACCGCTCGTGCGTGTCGAGCAGGACGGGCCCACGGGTATCTGGTCGGTGCTGTCGAACGCAGCTCGTCCCGGTCAGTGCTACAAGTTCGAGATCACCACGTCCGAGGGACGCACCATCCGCAAGGCCGATCCGATGGCGCGTCAGACCGAGCAGCCACCGAGTGACGCCAGCGTGGTGCCGAGCTTCGACGAGTTCGAATGGTCGGACGACGAGTGGCTGCAGCGTCGCGGCGAGACCCTCGCCGGAGCCGCACCGATGCGTGTGTACGAGATCCACCTCGGGTCATGGCGGCGCTCGGTCGACGACTGGGATGCACTGGCCGAGGAGGTTGGTCGACACGTGCAGCGTCTGGGCTTCACGCACGTCGAGCTGCTGCCGATCGCCGAACACCCCTTCGGCGGTTCGTGGGGCTATCAGGTGTCGGGCTACTACGCGCCGACTGCGCGCTTCGGTGATCCCGACGGCTGCCGCCGGTTCGTCGACGCGCTGCACCGCCGCGGTGTCGGCGTGATCGTCGACTGGGTCCCCGCGCACTTCCCCAAGGACGATTGGAGCCTCGGTCGCTTCGACGGCACCCCGCTCTACGAACACCCGGATCCCAGACGTGGCGAGCACCCCGACTGGGGGACCTACGTCTTCGACTTCGGCCGCAACGAGGTCAGGAACTTCCTGATCGCCAACGCGCTGTACTGGCTCGACGAGTTCCACATCGACGGGCTCCGAGTCGACGCTGTCGCGTCAATGCTCTACCTCGACTACTCGCGCGGCCCCGGCCAGTGGAGCGCCAACGAACACGGCGGTCGTGAGCACCTCGAAGCGATCCGTCTGCTCCAGGAGACGAACACCGTCGTCGGCGAAGAGTTTCCCGACGTGCTGATGATCGCCGAGGAGTCGACCGCGTGGCCGGGCGTCACCCACCCGGTCTCCGAGGGAGGGCTCGGGTTCAGCCACAAATGGAACCTGGGCTGGATGCACGACTCGCTGGGGTACATGGAGCTCGACCCGGTACATCGAGCCCACCACCACAACGAGATGACGTTCGCACAGCTCTACGCCTACAACGAGCGCTTCGTCCTTCCGCTCAGCCACGACGAGGTCGTCCACGGGAAGGGAAGCCTGCTGGCGAAGATGGGTGGTGACGACTGGCAGAAGTTCGCCGGGCTCCGGGCGCTGTTGGCCTGGCAGTGGTCAGTGCCCGGTGCACCGCTGTTGTTCATGGGTGCCGAGCTTGCGCCGTGGCAGGAGTGGAACGACGCATCGGAGCTTCCGTGGCATCTGCTCGACCACCCGTCACACCACGGCGTCCACGACGTGATCGCCGAGATGAGCAGGTCAGCCGATGCGTTCCCGGCGCTCTGGCGACGCGACACCGACCCGGCGGGGTTCCAGTGGCTCGACGCCGACGACGCCGCCCACTCGATGTTCGCGTTCCTGCGGTGGGACGACCACGGCGCGGCAGCGGTGGCCTGCATCGCGAACTTCACCCCCGTCCCACGCCCCGGCTTTCGGGTCGGGCTGCCCTGGAGCGGTGAGTGGGAAGTGATCCTCGACACCGACGCAGCCGCGTGGTGGGGGAGCGGTCATCGCTCGGTCGGCCCGGTCGTCGCCACCGACGACGAGCCGTGGCAGGGTCAGCCCTCGTCTGCGTTGCTCGACATCGGACCGATGTCGATGCTCTGGCTGGCGAGCCCTGTCAGACCCTGACGCAGCGGCAGCGTCACGCCGTGGCGCCCACGGAGCGCAGCGTCGCTGCGGCTTCCTCGGGTGCGACGATGTTGATGAGCACGCCCGTGCCGCGCTCGAAGCCGGCCTGAGTGGTCACCTGCGGCCAGATGTGCAGATGCCAGTGGTAGTCACCGGTGTGCTGGTGCGGGGCGGTGTGCAGGCCGAGGTTGAACGCCACGTCACCGAGCGCCTTGTTGAGGTGTCCGATGGCATCGCGCAGTGCGATGCCGACGGCACGGAGGGACTGGTCGGATGCATTGGGGAAGTGCGCGTGCTGCTCGCGCGGCACGATGATCATCTCGTACGGGACGCCGCTGGCGAACGGACACATCACGACGACGTCGTCGTTGGCGATGACGATCCGATGGTCGGCGGCGAGCTCGGCCTCGACGGTCGTCGCGAGCAGCGACCCGCCCGCGAAGCGAGCGAACGCGCGCTCCTCGTCGAGGACCTCGCTGGGGACGAACGGCAGCCCGAGGATCTGGCCGTGGGGGTGGGCGACCGATGCGCCCGCCTCACGGCCGTGGTTGACGATCACCTGGGTGTACCGGACGAAGGGGAGTGCAGCGTGTTCGGCGAGGCGCCGCTTCAGGACGAACATCAGCTCGGCTGCGTGGTCGTCGTCGAGCAGGTGGAGGCCTCCGTCGTGATCGCGCTGATACACGAACACCTCGTGGATCCCGCTGGCATCGGCCTTGACGTGGACCGGTCCGAGGTTGTGGACCGTGAACGCATCGTCGCCGTCGAAGGCCGGGTAACGGTTCGGAATGACCCGCATCGACCAGGTGCCGTCCCCCTCGGTCGTCTCGACTGCGGGTGGCGTCTCCTCCTCGTTGCCGGGACAGAACGGGCAGGGCCGATCGAGCTCGAGGTCGTCGCTGCGCTGCCGGGCCGCGAAGTCGTTCGGGCGTTCAGCCCGATCGGGAACGATCGTCACCCATCGCCCGTTGAGAGGGTTCAGCCGCATCTGACTCATGGTTCTCCAAGGATACGACCCGCACACACCACATCGGTGACATGTGCGCACAACTCATTGTGCGGGGGGCTCGTCGTCGTGTTCGCCGGACACGTCGTCGATGATCTCCGATGCCAACGAGGTGATGCGGATGTCGGGCACGGGCTTGCCCGAACGTTCGCTGAGCATCGCGTCGAGCATTTCACGACGATCGAGTCGGTTCTGGTTCCACCGGTGCATGCCCCACCCGATCAGCGCCCCGATCGCGAAGACGGCCAGGCCCCCGATGCCGTCGAGCCAGAAGTGGTTGGCCGTGACGAGGATGCAGAACAGCGTGGCCGCCGGATACAGCAGCACCGCGACCTTCGTTCGGCGTCGTTTGAGCAGCGGCCAGATCGCCAACGCGCACCAGGTCGACCAGCCGATGTGGAGGCTCGGCATGGCTGCATACTGGTTGGAGATCGACGCGACCTCCTCGGAGTCGAACCTCCATGGCCCGCCGTAGACGCTGAGGGTGTCGACGAAGCCGAATCCGTTGTCGCCGGTGAAGGTCTTGTCCTTACCCGAACGCAAATTGCTCTCGACGCATGCGCCACCGAACTCGAAGCTGTCGGGGCTCGGGCAGGGTTGGTCGAGCAGACGCGGTGGCATCAACGGGAAGAACGCAAAGCCGAGGATCGCGAGCGCGGTCATGGCGGCCAGGGTGTTGCGCCACTGCGGAAACACGTCGGCGCGTTTGAAGAAGAGGAGCGCGAACACCGCGAGCGTGACGAAGAAGTGGGCGGTGCCGTAGTACACGTTCCAGAACTGGATGAACCATGTCTGACCGAGGAACGCCTCTTGCAGCGACTCCTCGTGGAACAGGCCGAGGAAGCGTTCGACGCCGATCACGCGCTCCGCATTGTGGAATGCCGCAGCGGGGACGCCGTCGGCCGCGATCTGGTTCGACCCGAAGCGGTTGCGAATCCACGAGTAGACGACGTAGAACGCGGCGACGATCAGGGCCTCTTTCCACCAGTACAGGCGGTGGACGCGTTCGGGAGCGTCGACTGTGGGGCTCCCCTCCGTCATCGGGGGTACTGTATTCGTGTCGCCGTCAGGCGGGGCAGCACTTCTCGAGGAACGACGCTCGATCGACCAGCACGCGAGTGATCTTGCCGGCTGCCACGAGGCCGCCGCGGTCCGACACCGAGACGGTGAAGGTGAGGCGTCGCCCGTCGATCTGGTCGAGTACGGCTTCGGCCGTGACCGCCGCCCCCACGGGCGTTGGTTGGAGATGATCGACACGGATCCGCATGCCGACCGACGCGACGGCATCGTCGAGTTCGTCGGCGAGCGCCGACATGGTGGCCGCCTCGCACAGCGCGATCAGCCGGGGTGTGCCCAGCACGTCGATGTCGCCGGAGCCGAGCGCGGCCGCGGTGTCGACATCGCTGACCACGAGGCTCGCCGTCCCGCGCATTCCTGTCTCGACTGTCACGACCACCGACGCTAACGCGCCGCCAAGGCGTCGGCACGGTCCATCACGGGATGTACTCGCCGACGACCGCAGCGGTGCGATCGAAGGACGCTTGGAGTTCGGTGCGGCGTGTTTCGTCGAGGTCGGCGCGCGCCAACTCGGCACCCACGTCGCGGATCACCCAGCCGTTCCGCTTGTCGACCCATGTCGGGACGACCGTCGGAGTGTCGACGGTGACGTTGCCGACGCTGTCGAGTTCGAGCTCGAACTCGACGATGACGGCGTCCTGACTGCTCGCCGGCCACGCGTCGTTCACGGGGAGGTTCGACAAGATGTTGCCGATCCCGTAGGCCACCCACACGCCGTTGATCTGTCGGATCGGCTGTATGACGTGCGCGTGGTGGCCGATCAGCAGATCGATGGCACCGCTTGCAGTGAGCTGTTCGGCGACGACGAGTTGCTGGTCGTTCGGCTCGGTGACCTTCTCGGTCCCCCAGTGGATGCTCACCACGACCACGTCGGCACCCAGGTCGCGAGCGGAGTTGGCGTCGCGGATGATGCGGACCGGATCGATCAAGTTGGTCCGCCACGGTTCGGCACTCGGGATCGGGATCCCGTTGGTCGCATAGGTGTACGAGAGGTGCCCGATCCGGACGCCCGCGACCTCGAAGACCTCGGGGAGACTCTCGAGTTCGCTCCGTGCCATCCCGGCTTGGCCCATCCCGTTCTCGAGGAGCACGTCAACGGTGCGGTCGATCCCTCCCACGCCTCGATCGAGCACATGGTTGCTGGCCGTCGAGCAGCGGTCGTAGCCCGCTCGCGCCATGGCGCTCACGATCTGGGGCGGGACGCCGTACACCGGGTCGGTCGTGAACTCCTCGCCGGCCGGTGCGATCGGAGTCTCGAGATGGCACGTGGCGACGTCGGCCCGGGAGATGATCGGGGCGATGTCGGCGAACATCGGGTAGAAGTCGTAGCCGGTTCCTCCCGTCAGATCGCTGGCCCGTCGCCACAGTGGGCTGTGCGGCAGCGTGTCGCCGGTGAACGACATCGTGACGGTGCGCACGGGCCCGGTCGTTGGTGGCGTCGCTGCTGCCGTCGGATCAGGATCGCCGACCTCGACCGCGGTGTCGGTCGCCGCGTCGGGGGTTGGGGCCGCGTCTGCGGGTGCGTCGGCAGTCGGGTTGGTGCCGCCGAACACGAGGTCGTCGCCGGTTCCGCATGCCGCAACGAGCAGGGTCGCACTCACCAGGAGCGCCGTCCACCGAGCCGTCGTTCCTCGCACGTCGACATGTTCGCGCATCCGGGGAGGACAACGAGAAGAAAAGCGATCCCTTTCGTAGGCTGGCCGGGTGATCGATCAAGACGTCCTGGAACGAGTACTCGCCGGAGCGACCACCACCGGCGCCGACTTCGCCGAGGTGTACGCCGAAGACAAACGGTCGACGTCGGCGGGTCTCGACGACGGACGTGTCGAGCAGGTGACCAGCGGCCGCGACCGTGGCGCCGGGATCCGCGTGATCGCCGGGGAGACCACCGGCTTCGCGTACACGTCCGACCTGTCCGAAGCCGGTCTCGCGGCCGCCGCGACTGCGGCTGCCGCAGCTGCCCGACAGGGCGGTGGCGGCGTGAAGACCGTCGGCCTGACCCGAGCGGAGCAGCATCGTCCGAACGCGATCGTCCACGAGCCCGATTCGATCGCCAAGGCGCGCAAGGTCGAGCTGCTCAACCGGATGAACGAAGCGGCTCGGGCGTACGGACCCGAGATCGTCCAGGTGTCGGCGGGCTACGGCGACAGCACCAAGCGGGTGCTCGTCGCGAACACCGACGGCGTCCTCGCCGACGACGAGATCGTCAGGACGCTGCTCCGGATCAACGCGGTGGCCAACGGCGACGGCGGCATGCAGACCGGCTACCAGTCGATGGGCCACACCGTCGGCTTCGAGATCTTCGACACGGTCGACGTCGAGGAGATGGCCCGTGAGGCCGCCCGTCAGGCGATCACCAAGCTGTCGGCCCGTCCGGCTCCGTCGGGTGAGATGCCGGTCGTGATCAAGCACGGTACGGGCGGCGTGCTGTTCCACGAGGCGTGCGGTCACGGCCTCGAGGCCGACCACATCCAGAAGGGCGCGAGCGTGTACGCGGGCAAGGTCGGCAAGCAGGTCGCCAACCCGCTCGTCACGCTCGTCGACGACGGCACGATGCCCGGTGAGTGGGGCACGCTCGGCATCGACGACGAGGGTCAACGGACGCAGCGCAACGTGCTCATCGAGGACGGCATCCTCACCGACTACATGTGGGACTTCCTCCGGTCGCGCAAGGAGGGCCGCCCGCAATCGGGCAACGGCCGCCGCCAGAGCTACCAGCACCTGCCGATGGTGCGGATGACCAACACGTTCGTGATGAACGGTCCGGACGACCCCGACGACATCGTGGCGTCGACCCCGAACGGCGTGTACGTCGCGAAGCTCGGCGGCGGGAGCGTCAACACGGCGTCGGGTGACTTCGTGTTCGGCATGACCGAGGCCTACCTCATCGAGGACGGCACGATCACCGAACCGTTGCGCGACGGCAACCTGATCGGGAACGGCCCGAAGGTCCTGCAGGACATCGACATGCTTGCGAACGACTTCTCGATGGGCAGCCCCGGCACGTGCGGCAAGGACGGCCAGGGCGTCCCGGTCGGCGACGGTCAGCCGACGTTGCGGGTGAAGGCGCTGACGGTCGGAGGCACCGCAGCATGAGCGTGAACGACACGACCGCCGAGTTGCAGGCGGTGGCCGACCGCGTCGTCGAGCAGGCGCGCGCTGGGGAACAGATCGAGGCGTTCGTGTCGCGCGGCGGCGAGACCGAGGTCCGGGTGTACCAGGGCGATGTCGAACACTTCGTGTCAGCCCAGGCCGAGGGCATCGGTATCCGCGTGATCAAGGATGGGCGCACCGGGTTCGCCTACGCGGGCACCCTCGACGAGGTAGCGGTACGCGAGGTGCTCGCCGAGGCGCGTGACAACGTCGAATTCGGCACGGTCGACGAGTGGGCCGGGCTCGCCGAGCCCGACGGCGTGGAGCCGACCGAGCAACCGCTGTGGAACGATGCGCTGGCCGATTTCGCGACCGACCGCAAGATCGACATCGCGAAGGAACTCGAGAAGCTCGCATCGGGTCTCGACCCGCGCGTCCGGGTCGACGACGCGAACTACGCCGATGCATGGGGCGAGGCGGCCGTGGCCTCGACTGCCGGGATCCGCCAGTCGGGTCGGGAGAACGGGTGCTACGTGTCGGTCTCGACGCTGGCCGACGAGGGCGAAGGCGACGATGCCGAGACCCAGACCGGGTTCGGGTTCTCGGTCGGCAAGTCGCCCGACGAGTTCGACCTCGACCGCGCCGCGCGCGAGGCCAGCGACCGGGCAACACGATTGCTGGGGGCCACGAAGCCGTCGTCGAAGCGGGTGACCGTGGTGCTCGATCCGTTCGTGACGGCACAGTTTCTCGGCGTCATCTCGTCCACGCTCAACGGCGAGGCCGTGGTGAAGGGCCGCTCGCTGTTCGCCGACCGCCTGGGCGATCATGTGGCGGCGTCGGGCGTGACCTTCGTCGACGACCCGACCAACCCGAAGGCCTACACCTCGACCGATGTCGACGGCGAGGGGCTCGCCGCCCGGCGCAACGTGCTGATTGCGGACGGCGTGCTGCAGCAGTTCGTCCACAACTCGTACTCCGCACGCCGCGCCGAGACGGTGTCGACCGGCAACGCGACGCGCGGTGGTTTCGCCGGTACACCCGGCGTGGGCTGTCTCGCGCTCTCGCTCCAGCCCGGAACGCGCTCGCAGGCCGAGATCGTCGCGGGGATCGACGACGGCCTGTTCGTGCAGCAGATGCAGGGTCTGCACTCGGGCGTCAACCCCATCAGCGGTGACTTCTCCACTGGCGCTGCCGGGTTGATGATCACGAACGGCGAGGTCGGCGCCCCGGTGCGCGAGTTCACGATCGCCTCGACGCTGCAACGGATGCTGCTCGACATCGTCGAGGTCGGTGGCGACATCGAATGGTTGCCGATGCGGGCGGCGGGCATGTCGCTCGTCATCTCCGACATCACCATGTCGGGCAACTGACCTCGATCAACCGATCGCGCGAAGCGACGGTCATGTGGTGGAACGGGAGATCGCGAGGCCGTGTTCCAGGAGTTGGTCGAGCTGGGTACGCGCGGCAAAGGCAACGAGCTCGCGGGCGGTGGCGTGGGCTCCGGTCGTGTCACCGATCGACTGGCGGATCTCGGCTTCGGTGAGCAAGATCGCGCCGATCATCCCTGCCCACGTGTCCGATCTGCGCAGGGCACGCTGGCGCGCGTCGGTGATCCAGCCGAGTGCAGTTTCGGTCTCGCCGACCCGAGCGTGATGCAGTGCGAGGACGCGTCCGCTGGCGCCCTCCCAGCACGGGTCCTCGAGCTGACAACTCGCAGCGAAGATCCGTTCCAGGTCGTCTCGCGACTGCGACGGAAGCCGTTCGGGGAGATGTGCTTCGGCAAGCGCGGCCAACGGCCAGGGCTCGAACGACATCCAGTTCGTCTCGCGGACGACGTCGAGGCACTGCTGGAGCCAGTCCTGCGCCCGCCCGAGGTGGTCGTCCGAGAGGGCCGCCCATCCGCCGAGCCCGAGCGCCCACGCTTCCCAGCGGCGGTCCCCGACCGCTCGGGCGTCGTCGATGGCGGCCTCGTACCGCTCCATTGCATCGTCGTAGCGACCCCAGTCGGCGAGGTTCATCCCCGCGACCGAGTGCAGACCGGGCAACAAGGTCGGTGCACCATCAGCGAGTTCGAGAGCGAGGTCCAACCGCCGCTGTGCCTCGGGACGTCGTCCGGCCAGCGTGTCCGCGTAGGCCCGTTCGCGCAGCGCTGCGACAGCTGTCGGTAGATCTCCTGCGGTCTGTGCGTGTTGCACCGCTTGCTCGAGCAGCACGCTGCCCTCGTCGTCGAACCCGCGCGCTGCGTGGACGAGTGCGCTGCCGAGCTCCAACAGGCATTGACCGTGGAGCCTCGAGTCACCCGCCGATTCGGCTTCGGCGCCGGCGCGACGGAGACAGTCGAGACCGGCTTCGACCGCGCCTGCCGACATCGCGGCCTGGCCCGAGCGAAGCAAGCTCGATGCGAGTGCACCAGCGGACACACCCGGTGGTGCCGCAGCGACGTTGACGCGTGCGGCGCTGCGCAATGCAGGTGTCGGATCGCTCCCGAGTTCGTCGCGGAACAGCGACTCGACCGCGGTCACGTGTTCGAGGGCTGCTGTGGGATGGCCGGCCACGACGAGCGCTCTGACAAGCAGCACCTGTGCGCCCTCGTCGTACGGCGATCGGCGCGCCGCAAGTTCGGCCAACTCGACCGCGAGCTCGTGGTCGCCGCGCGAGATCGCGGTGATGACCGCATCACGCAGTTGAGCTGCGATGCGTGCTGACACGTGCTGGCGAGCGACGAGCAGCCACGTCGAGAACTCCGGCCCACACGGTGGATCGATCCCTTCGAGCAGCTCGCCAACGTGTTCCGGGTCGATCGCACCGGTCTGCAGGTCGTACACGTCCACGCTGACCCAATCGGGCAGTTCCGGTCGGATCGGATCACCGGTGAGGACGTCGGCGCTCCCGATCGTCTTGCGAAGACTGGCGAGGCACCACCGTAGGGACCCGAGCGGATCGGCGGCCTCCGGGAACAGCTCGATGCTCAGATCCCGGCGCGACACCGCACGATCGCTCAGCAGCACTCGGGCGAGCACCGCCCACGGCTTCCGGCCACGCACCTCGCGCACGTCGCCGTCCGGACCTTCGATACGTGGCGAGCCGATCAAGCTGATCTGGAGCATCTTTCCCAAGCCTCGCACACCTCCCACAGGTCCGAACGCCTGTCGGGCGTCAGGAGCTCAGTCGATCACCGACCCGTGTGCGGATCCGTGTGCGACGTCGAGCACGTCGATCGATCCCCGTCGTACGCATCCGCACACGGTCAGCGCCGATCGTGGCCCCAGGTGCCACTGACGGCATCGCTGACAACAAGGAGCATGACATGCCGCAATTCATCATCGAACGGAACATCGAAGGAGCGAGCACGCTGGGTGCCGACGAACTCGCCGACATCGCGACCAAGTCGAACGAGGTCGTGTCCGGTCTGGGCGTGCCGTACACGTGGGTCACGAGCTACGTCGCCGGCGACAAGATCTACTGCGTCCACGAGACCGACGACGCGGAGACGATCCGTGAACACGCCCGCCTCGGCGGGTTCCCTGCAGACATGGTGGTACAGGTGGCCGCGGTCATCGGCCCAGCGACCGCCGGCTGAGTCGTGCTCACCCGCCCGCCTGGTCGGTGCATCGTCAGTCGGGCGGGTCCTCGGGGCGGAGGTGGTCGAGGAAGTCCTCGAACTGTGCGGCGAGATCGTCGGCGCTCGGGATCGCCGCTTCGGCTCGACGGTCGAATTCGGCTTCGAGCATGCGCACGTACATCCGGAGTTGTTCGTCGGTCTCGATGATCTCGTCGTGGACGTCGCGCCAGGAATCGATCTGGTCGCTGAAGTCGACACCCGCAGGCACGCCGAGCACGTGGCTGAGGTGGCGCGACAGCGCATCGGTCGCTTGAGGGTGCTCGGCGTTCATCAGATAGTGCGGGATCCCGACGCGCAGCGACACCGACGGAACGTCACGTGCGTCGAGCGCGGCGTGGAGCACGCCGGCGATTCCGGTGACGCCCTCGTACGACGGAGCGACGAGCCCCAGCCGGCGGGCGAGCTCGGCGTTGGCCGAGCTGCCGGTGACCGGTGGACGTCGGGTGTGCGGGATCGCCTCGGCGGCTGAGCCCACCGTCACCACGGCTTCGCACCCGAGCGCCTCGGCCACGGTCACGATCGCCTCGACGTAGGTGGACCAGTACAGATGCGGTTCGACCCCGACGAGTGACACGACGTCGCGGTGCCCTGGATTGCGCTGGAGGACGATCTCGTTCGACGGCCATTGGATCTCACGGATGCCATCGTCGATCGAGACGAGTGGACGTTGTTGCGTGAAGTCGTAGAACGGGTCGGGATCGATCTCACCGACGATCACCGCCTGTTCGTGATCGATGAACGATTCGACCGCATGGGTCGCCGCACTTGCCACGTCGAACCACCCCTCGAGGCCGACCAGCATCACGGGGCGATCGAGCGTGCCGATGTCGCCCGTCGAGAAGTCGAGCACCTCGGTGACGTCCACGTCGGTCAGTCTGCCAGTGCGCTGACGACGTGGTCGACCGAGCGGGTCAGCGCCTCGACATCGGCGGGATCGATGGCGGGGAACATGCCGACTCGCAGCTGGTTGCGTCCGAGCTTGCGGTACGCGTCGGTGTCGAGGATCCCGTTGGAGCGCAAGGCCGTACACACGTCGTTCGCGTCGATCGAGTCGTCGAGGTCGATCGTGCCGACGACGTTCGACCGTTCGGCCGGATTGGCCACGAACGGTGTGGCCCACTCGCGCGATTCCGCCCACCCGTACAGGGCCGCGGCCGACTCGGCGCTACGGCCCGCCGCCCAACCGAGGCCGCCATTGTCGAGCATCCAGTCGAGCTGCGCATCGAGCATCACCAGCGTCGCCACCGCCGGCGTGTTGTAGGTCTGGTTCTGGGTCGAGTTGTCGAGCGCGATCTTGAGGTCGAGCGACGCCGGGCGCCACCGGTCGGAGGCGCCGATCTCGTCGATCCGCTGGACGGCCGCAGGCGAGCAGGCAGCGAGCCACAGCCCACCGTCCGACGCGAAGCACTTCTGCGGTGCGAAGTAGTACACGTCGACCTCGCTCGGCGACCAGGTGAGTCCCCCGGCCGCGGAGGTGGCGTCGACGACGACCAACGACGTGTCGGCCGACGTGCCGGTCGGCCGTCGGAGGTCCATTGCCACGCCCGTCGAGGTTTCGTTGTGCGTGAGCGCATACACGTCGACGCCGTTCTCCGCGGCGAGTCTCGGGTGTGTGCCGACATCGCTCGACACCACGGTCGGCTCGCCGAGGTGCGGGGCGGCGGCGCAGGCCTCTGCGAACTTCGACGAGAACTCGCCGAACACCGCGTGCTGGCTGCGTTCGCGTATGAGTCCGAACGTCGCAACGTCCCAGAACACTGTCGATCCGCCGTTGCCGAGCACGATCTCCCAGCCGTCGGGCAACCCGAACAGATCGGTCAACTTGGACCGCACCGCGCCCACGAGGTTCTTGACCGGCGGCTTGCGGTGAGACGTGCCGAGCAGTGTGTCGCGGGCAGCGACGATGGCGTCGACCTGCTCGTGTCGGACCTTCGATGGACCGCAGCAGAAGCGCCCGTCGCCGGGAAGCAGGTCGGTCGGGATGGTGATCTGGTCGGGCGTTGCGCTCACCCGGCAAGCATGGCGCCGTCACGGGGCAGTCGAAACCCGGAATCGACGTCGTGGAGCACTCCGATATCGTCGGCGAGTGTGAACCGTGCATCCCGACGTCTCTCCGCCATCCAACCCTCGGCCACCCTTGCCGTCGACGCCAAGGCCAAGGCCCTCAAGGCCGCGGGAGAGAACGTGATCGGGTTCGGAGCGGGTGAGCCCGACTTCCCGACACCTGCCCACATCGTCGAAGCCGCGCAGGCCGCGTGTGCGGATCCGAAGAACCACAAGTACTCGCCGGCGGGCGGTCTGCCCGAGCTCAAGGAGGCAATCGCCGCGAAGACGCTGCGCGATTCGGGCTTCGAGTGCGATCCGTCCCAGGTGCTCGTGACGAATGGCGGCAAGCACGCCGTGTACACGGCGTTCGCCGCGCTGTGCGACCCGGGCGACGAGGTGATCTGTCCGGCGCCGTACTGGACGACCTACCCCGAAGCCATCACGCTCGCGGGTGGGGTTCCTGTCGTCGTCGACACCGATGTCGAGTCGGGATTCAAGGTCACGATCGAACAACTCGACGCCGCGACGACCGACCGTACGAAAGTCCTCCTCTTCGTCAGCCCCGACAATCCGTCCGGCGCCGTGTACACGCCGGCCGAGGTCAAGGCGATCGGCGAGTGGGCCGTCGCGAACGGCATCTGGGTGGTCACCGACGAGATCTACGAGCATCTCACCTACGGTGCGAACGAGTTCTCCTCGATGCCGACGCTGGTGCCCGACCTCGCCGAGCAGTGCGTGATCGTCAATGGCGTCGCGAAGACCTACGCGATGACCGGATGGCGGGTGGGCTGGATGATCGGTCCCAACGACATCATCAAGCCGTCGACCAGCTTCCAGTCGCACGCCACGTCGAATGTCGCCAACGTCTGCCAACGAGCGGCCATCGCTGCGGTGGCTGGTCCGCTCGACGACGTCGAGATGATGCGTGACGCCTTCTCCCGCCGCGCGACCCTCATCCACGGGATGCTCAACGACATCGACGGGGTCGTGTGCCCCGAACCCCAGGGTGCGTTCTACGCCTTCCCCGACCTCCAGGCCCTCCTCGGCCGTGAGTACGGCGGGGTCATGGCCAACACCACCCTGGAGTTGGCCGACATCGTGCTCGACCAGGCGAAGGTCGCGTGGGTGCCCGGCGAGGCATTCGGCACCCCCGGCTACGGCCGGTTCAGCTTCGCGCTCGGCGACGCCGACATCGAAACCGGCATCGCCCGCTTCGCGGCGCTCGTGGGCTGACCGCCGGTGGTCGACGAGGCGTTCGCCGATTCGACGATTGCACACCTTCAGTCGCTGATGGCCGAGGGCGCGCTCGACGCGCAGCGCCTCGTCGCCTCCTGTCTGCGGCGGATCGAGGAGGTCGACCGCGGCGGGCCGCAACTCAATTCGGTCATCGAGGTGAACCCCGACGCGGAGGCGATCGCTGCGGACCTCGATCGCGAACGCGCGGCAACCGGGCCGCGCAGTCCGCTCCACGGCATCCCGGTCCTGCTCAAGGACAACATCGCCACCGGTGATCGGATGCAGACGACCGCCGGCTCGCTGGCACTCGTCGGGGCACCCGCAGCGCGTGACGCAACCGTGGCCGCCCGCCTCCGCGCCGCCGGCGCGGTGATCCTCGGCAAGACCAATCTGAGCGAGTGGGCCAACATCCGCTCGGCGCGTTCGACCAGCGGATGGAGCGGGCGGGGCGGGCTCACGCGGAACCCGTACGCGCTCGACCGGAACACCAGTGGGTCGAGCTCGGGGTCAGCGGTTGCGGTCGCTGCCGGCCTGTGCCCGGTGGCGGTCGGAACCGAGACCGACGGCTCGATCGTCTCGCCGGCGTCGATCAACGGATTGGTCGGTGTCAAACCGACGGTGGGCCTCGTCAGTGGTGACGGCATCATTCCGATCTCGCATACGCAGGACACCGCCGGACCGATGGCGCGTACGGTCGCCGATGCAGCGGTGCTGCTCGCGGCGCTCGCCGAACCATCGTTCGACGCACAGGGCGCGCTCGACCCACACGCTCTGGCGGGCGCCCGTCTGGGCGTGCTCCGCAGTCACCCTGCTGCGCACCCCGACGTGAACGCCCTGTTCGAGCGGCACCTCCGGACGATCGAGCGTGCCGGCGCGATCCTCATCGACCCGGTCGAGCTGGGACACGTCGAGGAGATCGAGCGCGCCGAGTTCCCCGTGCTCCTCCACGAACTGAAGGCCGGCCTGTCCGACTGGCTCGCCGAGTTCGCACCGACCTCGCCGATCACGTCGCTCGCCGACGTCGTCGAGTGGAACCGTGAGCACGCCGACGTCGAACTTCAATGGTTCGGACAGGACCTCTTCGAAGCTGCCCTCGAGCTGCCCGGACTCGATGACCCGGGATACCTCGAGTTGCTCGCGGTCTGCCGGCGCGCAACTCGGACCGATGGCATCGACGCAGTGGTGGCCGAGCACCGCCTCGACGCGCTCGTCGCACCCACCGGCGGCCCGGCATGGATGACCGACCTCGTCAACGGCGACAACTACACGGGGAGCTGCTCGACCCCAGCGGCAGTGGCCGGGTACCCGCACATCACCGTGCCGATGGGCGTGGTGGGGGGCTTGCCCGTCGGATGGTCGTTCTTCGGTCCGGCCGGGAGCGACATGGCCATGCTGGCGTTCGGGTACGCCTTCGAGCAACTGGTCGATGGTCGCCGACCGCCCACGTTCAGTCGAGCGACTCCGGCATCTTCCCGACCCGCGAGCTGAAGTGCTCGACGGCGATCACGCCGGCCGCACCGACCACGGCGAGCACGATCGGCAGGGCCACGTCGCCCGACGGCGCTGCCAGCTTCGTCGTGAATGTCCCGTTCGGCCAGGGCCAGAGCACGCGCATCGAGCCGAGCATCAGGCCGATCATCGCGGCAATCACCTGGTTGCGGTAGTTCTCGAGCAGCCAGTTGAGGAGGGTCGAGAACAGGGCGAGCCCGACGACGCATCCGACCACGAAGGCACCGAGTGATGCGAAGTCGCGGTCGTTGACCGCGCCGAGTACTTCGGTGTACATGCCGAGCATGACGAGGATGAACGAACCGGAGATCCCCGGCAGGATCATCGCGCAGATCGCCACCGCCCCCGCCAGGGTGAAGACCCAGAACGGCTGGGTCACGATCTCCACGGTTCCCTCTGCGACCTCGGTGTCCTCGCGGAGGCCGAGCAGGAGGAACAGCACGACCGCGACACCGACGATGATCGCAGCGGCGGTCGCGTCGACACGTTCGAGGAGATGCCATGCGATCCAGACCGTGCCGACCACGAGACCGAAGAACAGCCCGGCCATGGCGATCGTCTCCTCCTCCAGCAGCCGTTCGAGGATCGACGACAGTGCGGCGACGGCGGCGAGGATGCCGACCAGCAACGCGATCAGCCAGAGCCACTCGATGTCGCGCAACGTCTGTCTGAATCCGGCGAGATCCCCGGTCAGGATCTGCTTCAGGCCTCGTGCGCCGACACGGATGTTGCGAATCAGCCGGTCGTAGATTCCCAGCACGAGCGCAACGGTTCCACCGGACACGCCCGGCACGATGTCGGCTGCGCCCATCGCGAAGCCCCGTGCGACCTGCGCGAGGTGGTCGAGGGCGGATCGTCGGGTCTCGGGCACGGCTGGTGAGGCTACCGAGCCCACCAGATCGAATGGCGGAGTGCCAGCCCCGACACGACGACGAGGACGAGACACTCAGCGACTTGCTCGACAGCGCCGAGGATGTCACCACTCACCCCGCCGAACGCACGATGTGCGAGGAGCGCAACGACGGCGGCGCCGACGCCCGCCGCCAGTGCGAGCGGCAGGACCCACCATCCGACCGCGATCGCACTCAGGGCGATCGCACCGGCGACGCCGAGCGCCGCACGGCGAACCGACAGGGTCCGCATGAAATCTGCACCGAGCCCGTGCACCGGCACGGGCCGGGCCATGCCCATCACCGCCACCGCGGCGCCTCGGCCCAGCGTGTGCGCGGCGACGAGTCCTCCGAACGCAGCCGCCGGGCCGAGCGCCGCGACGCACAGCACCCGGATGAGAATCGAGCCGATCATCGCCGCGACGCCGTAGCTGCCGTGACGCGAGTCCTCGAGGATCTCCCGCCGACGCTCGGGCGTCCAGCCACCCATGGCATCGGCGGTGTCGGCGAGCCCGTCCTCGTGGAAGGCGCCGGTCACCATGATCCCGACCATCACGGCGAGGGCGGCGGCCACCGTCGCAGGGACGAGGTACCCGAGTGCGACGGCCACGCCGCCGACGGCAGCCCCGACCGCGGCGCCGATCACCGGAAACCACGGCACCGAGGCCGCGAGGTCCGGTGCCGCCCGCAGCCGCACCGGGATTCGGGTGAGGAACTGCAGGGCGCCGAGGACACCGAACGGCGCCATCAGCCGGGTGGTCCGAACCACTCGTCGAAGGTGGCGACGTCGACGACACCAGCGCAGGCCATCTTCACGAGGGGAACGGCGGCCATCGCACCCGACCCCTCGCCGAGACGCATGTCGAGATCGAGGAGTGGACGCTTGTCGAGCCGGTCGAGCAACAATCGGTGGCCTGGCTCCGCCGAGCAGTGGCCGACGATGCAGTGGTCCAGGGCTGTCGGCTCGGCAACGTGGAGCGGCAACATCGAGGCGGTGCAGATGTAGCCGTCGAGTACGACCGGAATCGACCGATGGCGTGCTGCGACGGCGGCGGCCGCCATTCCGACGAGCTCGGAACCTCCGACCTCGCGCAGGATCTCGAGCGGATCGACGACACCGGCGATTCGTCGGACGGCCTCCTGCACGGCCGCTTGCTTGCGTTCGAGCCCGGCGTCGTCGATGCCGGTGCCGCGGCCGACCCAGACGGTCGCTTCGCCGCCGGCGAACGCTGCGGCGATCGCGGCGGCGGCGGTGGTGTTGCCGATACCGAGTTCGCCGAGCACCAGTAGGTCGGTGTCGAGGCCGTCGACTGCAGCGATCGCGGCGGCCGTGATCTCGTCGAACCGCTCCGGGGTGAGCGCGGGTCCGTAGCGCATGTCGGCGGTCGGACGACCCACCCCGACGTCGACCGCAGTGACCGTTGCGCCGCCCGCGCCGGCGAAGGCGTTGATCGTCGCCCGACCCTGTCGTGTCGCGTCGAGCATGGCGGCCGTCACCTCGCTCGGGTAGCTGCTCACCCCGGCCGCCGCCACCCCGTGGTCGGCTGCGAAGACGAGCACGGCGGGACGTTCGACCGTGGGGGTCGGGCTGCGTTGCCAGCCCGCCTTCCAGACGGCGACGTCGTCGAGCCAGGCGAGCGCCCCGGCCGGCCGGAGGACGCCGTCGGCGCGTTCCCTCGTGGTGGCGCGGGCGGCCTCGTCGGGTGCCGGGAGGTCCACGAGTCGGTCGCGGAGCAGGCTCACGTCAGATGGTCCCACGGGTCGTCGAGTCGGACCGCTCGGCCGGCGACCATCAGCAGCGCTGGGTCGGCGACCTCCGCCCACGCCTGGTTCACCCAGCCCAGCACGTCGCGGTAGCGCCGTCCGAGATCGGTCTCGGGGTGGATCCCGAGGCCGACCTCGTTCGTGATCGCGACCGTCGGCTCCGGACGGTCGGCGGCGGCCCGTGCTGCATCGGTCGCACGCGACCGGATGGTGTCGTCGTCGAGTTCACGCCACATCAGGTTCGACGTCCAGAGGGTGAGGCAGTCGATGATCGCCAGCCCCTCGGCGACCGACTGGAGCGCGCCGACCAGATCGACGGCCTCCTCGATGGTCGTCCACGCCGCAGGCCGTTCGGCGCGGTGCCGGTCGATCCGCTCTGCCATGTCCGCATCGTCGTGAGGGTCCACCCGGGGCGCGGTGGCGATGTAGGTCACCGGGATTCCTGCGGCGTGATGGCGGTGGCCGATGTCGACGGCCAGCGAACTCTTGCCGCTGCGCGCGCCGCCGATCAGGAGTGTGAGCGCCACGACGGTCTCAGTAGTCGATGCCGCGCATGGCCCGGATGCCCTGCTGGTAGGCGTGCTTGATCTCGGTCATTTCGGTGACCGTGTCGGCGAGTTCGATCAGTTCGGGCGCGGCGTCGCGACCGGTCACGATCACGTTCACGTGCGCCGGCCGGTTCCGGATCGGCTCGACGATCTGTTCGATCGGGAGCCATCCGAACGCGCTGAGATAGGTGAGCTCGTCGAAGATCAGCAGTTGATGGTCGCCGGCTGCCATCAGCGAACACGCCATCGCCCAGCCCTCGGAGGCGTGCGCAATGTCGTTCGACAGGTCGTCGGAGTTCCAGGTGAACCCGTCACCGAACGCGTGCCAGTCGACGCCCAGCTGCCGCCCGACCTTCTCTTCGCCGACGTTCCAGTTGCCCGACTTGATGAACTGCACCACGGCCACGTTCCAGTCGCGCGCAACCGCACGGATCATCATCCCGAACGCGGACGACGACTTGCCCTTGCCGTTGCCGGTGTTGACGACGACGAGCGACTCGGCGCGGCGAAGCCCGTCGGGGCGTGGGTCATCGGTCGGTGCAGTCATGAGATGGGGCAGGCTACGCACCACCGGCTACGGTGTCGAACTGTCGTCGACAGAGCGAAGTCCGGTGAGATTCCGGCGCTGTCCCGCAACGGTGATGATCAGGGTGCCACGGTTCCTGATCGAGTCCGGTCGCCTCTGGCGTTGACGCGAATGATCATCCCTCGAGGCAGGGGAAGGTTCGCACGCCGTGGTCGTCCACGGCGATGTAGCCCAGCTTGTCCTCCATTTCACCTGGAGGAACACCATGAACACCCGCACACTGGTCGCCGTAGTGGCCGGCCTGTCCCTGGTTGCCGCCGCGTGCGGTAGCGACAGCGACGAGTCGACGAGTACCGCTGCGCCGACGACGGAGTCGGTCTCGACCGAACCGGTCGACACTGAACCGGTCGACACCGAACCCGCCGCGACGGAGCCGACCGACACCGAATCGGCCACGATCGACGACATCCCGACGGCGCCGGAGCGTGTCGTCTCGCTCAGCCCGACCCACACGGAGATCATGTTCGCGATCGGTGCCGGCGACCTGCTGGTCGCGGTCGACGACTTCTCGTACTATCCGGCAGAGGCGCTCGAGCTCCCGAACGAGCTGTCCGGATTCGAGCCCAACATCGAGGCGATCGCCGCCTTCGAGCCGGACCTCGTCCTGATCGGTGGTGACTTCACGGGGTTGGGCGATCAGCTCGCCGAACTCGGCATCGCGTCGTGGGACGGGCCCGCCGCGGTCACCATCTCCGACACGTACGCACAGATCGAACAGCTCGGTGCCGCGACGGGCCAGGTTGCTGAGGCGGCTGAGCTCGTGTCGTCGATGCAGGCCCGGATCGACGAGATCGTTGCTGCAACCCCGAACTCCGAGGTGCCGTTCAGCTACTACCACGAGCTCGACCCGACGTACTTCTCCGCCGACTCCTCGACGTTCATCGGCGAGGTGTACAGCTTGCTCGGGCTGGTCAACATCGCCGATGCCGACGAGTCGGAGAGCTTCGGGTTCCCGCAGCTCAATGCCGAAGTCATCATCGACTCCAACCCCGATCTGATCTTCCTGGCCGACACGAAATGCTGCGCCGAGACCGCGGAGACCGTCGCAGCTCGACCCGGCTGGGACGCAATCGCTGCCGTGCAGAATGGCAACGTGATCGAGATGGACGATGACATCGCGTCGCGTTGGGGCCCGCGCATCGTCGACTATCTCGAAGCGGTCGCTGCCGCCGTCGAGCAGGCTGCTGTCCCGGCCTGAACGTGAACTCGACGACCGCCGCCGCCGACGTGGCCGCACGCGATCGCGTGTGGTTCGTCGGTGGCGCGGTGTTCGTGCTCGTTGCCATCGTCGTCGGCGCGTCGATCGGCCCCGCCGGCCCGGACTGGTGGCGCGTGCCGCTCGCGCTCGTGGATCATCTCCCGCTGATCTCGTTCGACACGGGTGTCAGCGACAGCGACTGGGCGATCGTGTGGAAGGTGCGCATGCCCCGGGTGGTCCTCGGCTGCCTGGTCGGCGGCATGTTGTCGATTGCCGGCGCTGGCTATCAGGGCGTGTTCCGCAACCCACTCGTCGACCCCTACCTGCTGGGTGCCGCGGCCGGCGCCGGCCTCGGCGCGACGATTGCGCTCACGGTCGGGCGCTCGGCCACCGCAGGGTGGCCGGTCGATCCCGTGCCGGTCGTGGCCTTCGGGTTTGCGGTGGCGACGGTGATGGTCACCTACTCCGTCGGAGCAGCGTTCGGTGGGTCGCGCAGCGGCGTCACGTTGGTGCTCGCCGGCGTCGCTGTCGTGTCGTTCACCTCCGCAGCCCAGACCTTCGTGCTGCAGCGCAACCTGGACGCAGTACGCGAGGTGTTCCGGTGGATCCTCGGGAGCCTGTCGCAGGCCTCGTGGGGTGATGTCCGCCTCGTGGCGCCGTACGTGGTCGTCAGCTCGATCGTGCTGTTGCTGCACCGGCGCCATCTCGACGTGTTCCGAGTCGGCGACGACGAAGCGGCCACGCTCGGGGTGTCGGTCGGCCGGACCCGATTCGTGATCGTCATCGCCGCCACGCTCGGTACCGCAGCCGTCGTGTCGGTGAGCGGCTTGATCGGCTTCGTCGGTCTGATCGTGCCCCACGTCGTACGTCTCGTTGCCGGGGCCCGCAACCGCCGGGTGTTGCCGTTGTCGCTGATGGGCGGTGCTGGGTTCCTCGTCCTCGCCGATGTGCCAGGCCGCATGCTGTCCAACCCGGCCGAGACCCCGATCGGTGTGGTGACAGCGTTCATCGGCGCGCCGTTCTTCATCTATCTGCTCCGCACGCGGAGGATCAGCGCGTGACCGTGCTGCAGTTGAGCGATCTCGCGGTGTCCTACCGCAAGCGTCAGGCGCTGCAGGCATTCACCGAAACGGTGGAGCCGGGGGAGTGGGTCGGGCTGATCGGCCCCAACGGTGCCGGCAAGTCGTCGCTGTTGCGCGCCGTCGCAGGCCTCGTCGACCACACGGGTTCGGTTGCACTGGACGGTCGGGGTTTCGACGGACTGTCGGCTCGCGAGCGGGCCCGGTCGGTTGCCTACGTCCCGCAGGAGCCGCTGATCCCCGACGACATGACTGTGTCGGACTACGTGCTGCTCGGCCGCACGCCCTACATCGGCTACTGGTCGACCGAGTCGAGCGAGGACCGCGACGTCGTCGACCGGATGCTCACGCTGTTGCACCTCGACGGTTTCGCCGACCGATTGCTCGGGTCGATGAGCGGCGGCGAACGCCAGCGGTCGGTGCTGGCGCGGGCACTCGCACAGGAGGCACCGGTCCTGCTGCTCGACGAACCGACCTCAGCGCTCGACATCGGTCATCAGCAGCAGGCGCTCGAGTTGGTGACCGAGCTCCGCCGCGATCGCCGTCTCACGGTGATCTCTGCGCTCCACGACCTCACGCTTGCCGGCACCTACACCGACCGGCTCGTGATGCTCCACGAAGGCCGGCGCGTCGCGTCGGGTCTGGCCCGCGAGGTGCTCACCGCCGAACGGTTGGGCGAGATCTACCGCGTGTGCGTAACGGTCGACGTCGACCCCGACGACGGCGCGGTGATCGTCGTGCCCCGGCGCGGGTTCCCGGCCTCATGACATCTCTGATGGTGCTCGGTTGCACCTCCGATGCGGGCAAGTCCTGGCTCGTCACGGCACTGTGCCGGTGGTACGCGCGCCAGGGGGTGCGCGTCGCACCGTTCAAGGCGCAGAACATGTCGAACAACGCCCGCGTGGTCGGCGGCGGCGAGATCGGTGTGGCTCAGTGGCTCCAGGCGCGTGCGGCCCGGGTCGAACCCGACGTCCGGATGAACCCCGTGCTGCTCAAGCCCGAAGCCGACACGCAGAGCCAGGTGATCGTGCGCGGTGTGGTCGACCGCGAGCTGAGCGCCACGCCGTGGACCGAGCGCCACGACGCGCTCTGGACGGCGATGTCGTCGTCGTACGACGACCTGGCATCCGAGTACGACCTCGTCGTGCTCGAAGGCGCCGGGAGTCCGGCCGAGATCAACCTGCGCGACCAGGTCAACAACCGGATGATCGAACATGCCGACGCCGCCGGCCTGCTCGTGTCCGACATCGACCGAGGCGGCTCGTTTGCCCATCTCTACGGCACCTGGGCGCTCGTTCCCGAGTCCACCCGCGACCGGCTCGATGGGTTCGTCCTCAACCGCTTCCGTGGCGACCTGTCACTGTTGGCGCCGGGCCCGGAGAAGTTGACGCAGCTGACCGGGATGGCGTTCACCGGCGTGATCCCGATGGTCGATCACGACCTCCCGCGTGAGGAGGGAGCGTCCGAGCAGTCGCGCGCACCGGTCGGGGCGCCCCGCGTGACGATCCCGCGCTTCCCGTTCGGCTCGAATCTGGACGAGTTCCACCTCCTCGCAACAGGTGCGTCGATCCGGTGGGCCACGTCCGGGGGAGCGTTCGCCGACCTGGATCCGGATCGTGATCTGATCGTGCTGCCCGGCTCGAAGCACGTGGTCACCGACCTCGATTGGATGCGGGAATGCGGCATCGCCGACGCGATCGTTGCTGCCATCGATCGAGGGGTCCGTTGCGTCGGGGTATGTGGTGGGGCGATGATGCTCGGTCGGTCGATCGCCGATCCGCACGGGGTGGAGGGCGGCGTGCCCACTCGACGGGCCGGCCTCGGCGTGCTCGACCACGAGACCGTGATGAGCCAGACCAAGACCACGTCGTTCACCGAGGTCGACGCGCTGGGTCGGTGGTACACCGGTTACGAGATCCGCTACGGCGAGGTCACGGGCGACTCCTTCACGACAGACGGCCGCATCACCACCACGACCGTGCACGGTCTGTTCGAGCATCCCGACTTCGTGCAGCGATTGCTCGGCATCGACGTCACGCCGGTCCTCGAGCGCACGTACGAGCGGCTCGCGGACGCGGTCGAGGAGCATCTCGACACCGCGTGGCTGCGCTCGCTGTTGTAGTGCTCGAAGAACCAGGTTCAGCCGCGTCCGCCACTGATGTGTAACGGCATCGGAGGCTTGACATCGCTCGCGTGGTGGACGCGTGGATTCGAGATCTTCCACGTTGCGTTCGGATGCCACTCCTGCATGGTGTCAGCCGCCCGTTCGGATTCGGCCCTTGCGTCGATCGGATGGGACGAGACGGATTCGTCCCGTAGCCTCGGCCGCGATGGGCACCGCACGAACCGACGGTCCCTCGCCGTCGTCGGTGCCGGAACCGACGACCTCGTCGAAGCGGGTCGCCCCCGGGGTGCGGCCCTTCGACCCGAGGCGAGTGCCGTTCTACTACGGGTGGGTCGTCGTCGCGGCGGGGACCATCGGCGCGATCGCGTCGGTGCCCGGCCAGACCGCCGGCGTGAGTGTCTTCACCGATGATCTGATCTCGACCACCGGGTTGACCCGCCTGCAACTCGCGATCGCCTACCTCGTCGGGACCGGGACGAGTGGCGTGCTCCTCGGCGCGGGCGGCCGAGCAATCGACCGGTACGGGTCACGGGTGGTTGCGTTCGGGGCGACGCTCGGCCTGGCGACGACGATCCTCGGGCTGAGCGTGATCGGGCCGATGAGCACTGCGGTCGGCGTCGTCGTGATGTCGATCGGCTTCGGTTGTCTTCGCTTCAGCGGGCAAGGGCTGCTCACGTTGGCATCGCGGACGATGATCGCTCAGTGGTTCGATCGTCGGCGCGGGTTCGTGACCGCCCTGTCGAGCGCGTTCGTCAGCTTTTCGTTCGCCGCCGCTCCGGCGCTGTTGCTCGCGCTGATCGACATCGACGGCTACCGCACGGCGTGGCGGATCATGGCCGTGCTGCTGGTGGTCGTGGTCGGCTCGGTCATCGTCGCGTTCTATCGGGTCAGCCCCGAGGCGGCCGGTATCCAGATCGACGGGCGCGGCCGCACGGCGATCCCCGACGCCGGTGGCTCCGCGGATCACCCAGAGAAGCGGTCGGTGCCGGTCGTCGGGACCGACCGGGACGCCACGCGCTCCGAGGCACTCCGCGACGTCCGTTTCTGGGCGCTGACGATCCCGGTGGCGGCACTTGCGTCGACGAGTACTGCCATCACCTTCCACATCGTCGACCTCGGGTCGGAGCTGGGTTTGACCGACGACGAGATCGTCCGCATCTTCGTCCCCATCGCATTCGTCAGCGTGCCGGTCACGCTGAGCACCGGTTGGTTGATCGACCGGGTGACGCCGCTCGTGATCGCGGCCGCGATGGCCGTCGCCCAATTGGTGATGTATCCGATGGTCGGACTGCTCGACACCACCTGGGGCGCCGTCGTTGCCGTCGTGGCCTGGGGTGTGTCGCAGGGGTGCTTCTCGGCATTGACGTCGGCCTCGATCCCGAAGGTGTTCGGGCGGCGACATCTCGGTGCGATCTCCGGCGCGCAGATGAGCGCGATGGTGATCGGCAGCGCGATCGGGCCGGCGTTCTTCGCCCTCGTGCAATCGCTCACCGGCGGCTATCGGGCCGCCCTCTGGATCTCCGCCGTCCTTCCAGCCGTCGGTCTGCTCCTCGCCGTCGAGGGACTCCGACGCCACCGGGCCAGCTCGTAGGGACGGACCCCTCAGATCTTCTCCATCGGCATCGGCTCGCCGGCGGGAGTCCCGACGAGGATCTCGTCGCCGGTCGACACGGCGCCGCCGCGCAGCACCACCGACATCACGCCGGTCTTGCGGACGAGCTTGCCGGTCTCGTCCCGGCCGAGCATCTGCCCCTGCAGCCCCTCGGCGAACGCGTCGATCTGGACACACGGGTTCCGCAAGCCGGTGAGGGCGAGCAGCGCGTCGCCGATCCGCAGGGTGGTGCCGACCGGGAGGTTGATGAGGTCCAGGCCCGCGGTCGTGATGTTCTCTCCGAGGTCGCCCGGAGTGACGTCGTACCCGGCGTCGTTCGCTTCGGCCAGCGTTTCGGATGCGATGAGGTGGACCTGTCGGAGGTTCGGCTGGGTCGGGTCCATCTTCACCCGCGAGCGATGTTTGACCTGCGCGCCCATGTGCGCATCGCCGCCGACCCCGAGTCCGGCGAGGAGTTCGATCGAGTCGGTGGGACGCTTCGAGAACGTGTGATCGGGCGAACGGTGCACTGCGACGACGTGGGCCATGGACGCACAATATTGTTTACGCTCAGTTCATGGACGAGTACCCGGCATTCGACGGCGTCGAGGCGTACGACACCGTGCGGTCGATCGAGGACGAGCGGGCACACCGCAAGCGGATGTGCGCGCTCGGGTACCGCATCCTGGCGGCACAGCGCTGGGGCCAGCTCGGCGATGGACACGTGTCGGCGCGCGATCCCGAGCTGACGGATCACTTCTGGCTGCTCGACTACGGCGTCCCATTCGGCGAGGCGACCGTCGGCCGGCTCGTGCTCGTCGGACCGAACGGGCAGGTGAAGGACGCCGACGGCAACCTCACGGGTGCCGTCAACACAGCCGGCTACAACATCCATGCGCCGATCCTGGCCGCCCGCCCCGACGCTGTGTCGGCCGCGCACACCCACACTCAGTTCGGCACTCCGTGGTCGGCCAACGTCGAGCCGTTCCGGGCGATCAGTCAGGAGTCGTGCGCGTTCGTGTTCGATCAGTCGATGTTCGACGACGAGGAGGTCGAGGTCCTCACGATCGACGGCGGCAAGCGGATCGCCGCGGCGATCGGCGAGTCGAAGCTGTGCATCCTGCGCAACCACGGCCTGCTCACCATCGGTCGGTCCGTCGAGGCAGCCGTCGGGTGGTTCGTGATGGCCGAACGCGTCGCCGAGGTCCACGTCAAGGCCCCGGCAGGCAGGCCGATCAGCGACGAGGCCGCCCGGATCGCGGCAGCCACCCTCTCGCCGGAACCGACCGGCTGGCGCGTGTTCCACTGGTTGCAGCGCAACCTGGTGCCCGACCTCACCGTCGTCGACTGAGTCAGCCGAGAGCGACGACGCCGAGCACACCGACGAGGACCAATGCGCTCGCGGCGTATTCGGCCCGGGTGTGCCGCTCGCGCAGCCAGAAGGCCGAGATCGCAAACGCCAGGACGAGTTCGACCTGTCCGAGGGTTCGGACGCGGGTCGCCGTGGTCAGGGTGACCGCCACCGCCCAGCACGCCGACCCGGCGACACTGAGCACACCGACCGGGATGGCCGCCCGCCAGTTGACGAACACGTCGCGCAGCGCGGGCCGATCGGACGCTGCGAGCTGTGCGCCGTTGACCAGCGTCTGGATTCCGAGCATCACGGTCAAGGTCAGCAGCGCGCGGTTCCACGTCGGGCCGTCGCCCAGTGAGTTCGATGCCAGCGCGAATCCCGGCTGCAGCCAGTGCGAACCCGAGCCCGGCCGCGACGCCCATCAGCGCGGCGGGATCGCCCGCCAGGCGGAGGATGTCGGTGAACCTGTCGGGAGCGGCCAGCCAGGCGACGCCGGCCATGCACACCACGGCGGCCACCCAACCGAGCGGCCGCATCGCTTCGCCGAGGAACACCGCCGACACGATCGCCACGAGGATCACCTCGGTCTTGACGTAGACCGTCCCGATCGCGAAGTCACGGAGTTGGAACGATCGCAGCAACGCGATCGTGCCGAGGATCTGCGCAACTCCCGCAGCGGCGATGATCGGCCAGAACCGAACCGGGGGCGACGGCAGCTCCGATCCGACCGCTCCGAACGTGATCAGTGATGCAAGGACCGCGAGCGGAAAACCGTACGCGTAGCGGACGAATCCGGCCGGCACGACCGACAGGACGCGGCGCAGCTCGTGCTGACGAGCGGTCCGCAGGATCTGGAAGGTCGCTGCGGCGAGTGTGATCGGAATCCACATGGGGTTTCACTATTCGGGACGTGCGTACCGAAAGGTGAGAGCACCGGGTCAACGAGCCGGGGACGGGGGATACCAGACGTCGTCATCGTTGACGAGAATCGACGTCGCTTCCGACGGCCCCCACGAGTTGCGGAAGTACGGGTAGATCGGACCCGGCTCGTCGAGCGCCGGCTGGACGACCCGCCACGTTCCCTCCACCACGTCCTGGCGGGCGAAGCGTCGGAGCGAGCCGATCAGCGCATCGCCGAGCAGACGCTCGTACGCGTCCTGGCGCTCGCCGAGTGCGGCGGCGAAGTCGACGTCGACATCGACCTCCTGGCTGTCCATGTCGGGTCCTGGAGTCTTCGCCTGCAACGCGAAGGTCACGCCGTCGTTCTTGCCGAGCCGCAGTCGGATCAGGTTGCGTTCGGGCGGCGGGCTCCCGGCCTCGTCGAACAGCATCCTCGGCGGGCTCCGCAACTCGACCACCGCCTCGGTCGCCGACTCGGCGAGCCCCTTGCCGACGCGTACGTACCACGGCACTCCGGCCCAGCGCCACGAGTCGATCTCGAGCCGAGCCGCAACGTAGGTCTCGACCTCGGAGTCCTCGGCCACGCCTTCCTCGTCCCGGTAGCCGACGTACTGCCCCCGCACCAGCGTGTCGGAATCGATCGGGCGCATCGCATTGATGACCTTCGCCTTCTCGTCCTGCAGGAACCCGGGGTCGGGCCCGGCCGGCGGCTCCATCGCGAGGAGCGCCACCACCTGGAGCAGGTGGTTCTGGAGTACGTCGCGGATCGCTCCGACTCCCTCGTAGAAGTTGCCGCGTCCTTCGATGCCGATGCTCTCCGACATCGTCACCTGCACGCTGCGCACGTAGTGGCGGTTCCACACCGGCTCGATCAGGGTGTTGGCGAAGCGGAACACGAGCAGATCCTCGACCGCCTCCTTGCCGAGATAGTGGTCGATCCGGAAGATGTGGTCCTCGGGGAACACGGCGTGCAGGGTCTTGTTCAGCTCGACCGCCGTCGCGAGGTCGCGTCCGAACGGCTTCTCGACGACGATCCGCCCCCGTTCGTTCAACCCGACCGACGCGAGCTTCTCGGCAACGGTCGGGAACATCGTCGGGGGGATCGCCATGTAGAACACCGCGGTCGACGAGTCGTGCCGATCGAGCGTGTCACGTAGGTCGGTCCACGTCGCCTCACTGGAGTAGTCGCCCTGGATCAGATCGAGGCGTGCGCACAGCGAGTCGATCACAGCAGGGTCGGGATCGTCGACGTGTGCTTCGATCGACTCGCGGGCATGGCGTCGGAAGTCGTCGTCGGTCCAGTCGCTACGGGCCACGCCGATCACCGGCACCTGCAGCGTTCGGTGGCGTTCGAGCGCGTACAGCGACGGGAACAACTTGCGCTTGGCCAGGTCGCCCGTGGCGCCGAACAGCACCAGCGCATCTGCTTCCGGCTGGTGGGCCTGGATCTGGGTCGTGTCGAGGTAGGCGCCGGCGCGCTGCTCTCCGATGTTGCCCGTCATCGGGTCGACTCCGTGCGCTCCTTGTGTCCGCCGAACCCGGCGCGCATCGCAGACAGCGCCTTGTTGGCGACATCGTCGCGCCCTCTCGACGAGAACCGTTGGTACAGCGCGGCCGAGAGCACCGGCACCGGCACGCCTTCGTCGATCGCCGCGTTGATCGTCCACCGGCCCTCACCGGAGTCACTCACGTGACCGCTGTACTGGCTCAACTCGGGGTCATCGAGGTAGGCCTCGGCCGTCAGGTCGAGCAACCAGGAGGTGATGACCGACCCGCGCCGCCACACCTCGGTGACCTTCGGCAGGTCGATGTCGAACTGGTAGTACTCGGCGGCGTCGAGCGGAGCGGTCTCGGCATCGTTGTCGTGGGTCTCGCTGCCGATGTTCGCCTTGGCCAGCACGTTGAGTCCCTCGCCGAGCGCAGCCATCAGGCCGTACTCGATCCCGTTGTGGACCATCTTCACGAAGTGGCCGGCACCGCTCGGGCCGCAGTGCAGCCACCCCTTCTCTTCGGGTGCGATGTCGCCGGTGCGACCGGGCGTGCGTGCGGCAGAGTGGACACCGGGTGCGAGCGTGTCGAAGATCGGCTCCAGTCGGCTGATCGCTGTGTCGTCGCCGCCGATCATCAGGCAGTACCCGCGTTCGAGCCCGGCCACACCGCCGCTGGTGCCGACGTCGACGTAGTGGAGGCCCTTCGGCGCGAGCTCCTTCGCCCGGTCGACGTCGAGGTGGTACCACGAGTTGCCGCCGTCGATCACCGTGTCGTCCTCGTCGAGGAGGGGCACGAGCCGGTCGAGCGTGTCGGCCACGAATGCGGCCGGAATCATCACCCAGATCGATCGTGGTGTGTCGAGCTGTCCGACGAACTCCTCGAGTGACGTGGCGCCGGCACATCCCTCGTCGGCGAGCGCACTCACCGCATCGGCATCGACGTCGTAGACGACGCAATCGTGGCCGCCACTCTGGAGTCGTCTCACCATGTTGGCGCCCATGCGCCCGAGTCCGATCATTCCGAGTTGCATCCCGACAGCCTGCCATGTCAGCGTCCGAAGCGTGCCGCCGCCCGCCACCGACATCGAACGTGACGTGACCCTCGGCCGAACGGTTCACGCGACGCTGTTGGAGCAGCTGAGCCGCCACCCGTTCGATGCATCGGGACTCTCCCGCCTACCCGGGTGGAACCGCGCCCAGGTGCTCACGCATCTCGCCCGCAACGCCGACGGTCACCGCAGGATGATCGAGGGGGCCGGGCGTGGGCAGGTGCTCGAGCAGTACGAGGGCGGTGTCGAGGGACGGAACGCCGGAATCGAGGCCGGGGCGAACCGCTCGGCCGCCGAGGTCGTCGACGATCTCGCCACGGCGATTGACGCGCTGGAAACGGCGTGGGCGACCACCGACTGGCAGGGCTCGGGTCGCCGCACCCTGCGCGGCGACTCGCCGATCGACCGGCTCCCGTTTCTCCGCGCTCGTGAGGTGTCGCTGCACAGCGTCGACCTCGACATCGGGGTCGAGCTCGCCGACCTCGACCCGCTGTACGTCCGACTCGAGCTGTCGCGGATGGAGATGCTCTGGACCGCCCGCCAACCGATGGGTCTCACACCGCTGCCGAGTGCCGCCCTCGACCTCCTGCCGACCGACCGCCTCGGCTGGCTGACAGGTCGCCTCGATGTCGATGGGCTGGCACCCGCCGGGATCTTCTAGTGCTGCACGGTCCAGGTCAACCTGGGGTCCTGGTTGTCGGGGTCGTCGAGTGGGTGGCGATGGCTTCGATGACGAGGTTGATGGTGGCGGTGAACGAGTCGTCGATGTCGTCGGGGAGACCGAAGCCGCCCCGGAGCTCGAGATGGACGAAGCCGTGGACCGAGGCCCGTAGCGCCCTGATGAGCGGGATCACGGTCGCGGGGTCGATGCCCATGTCGGCGAGCACGGATCCGACGACACCGATCGGCTGGGCGAGGGCGGCAGCCACCTCGGGATCTTGTTCCGGGGTGGGTGCGGGCAGGAACGAGTCGTACAGGCCGGGGTGGCGATGGGCGAACGATCTCAGCTGCTCGGCGATCGCTCTGAGTGCCTGAGTTGACGCGAGGCCCTCGACGCTGTCGGTGAGCTCGGCCGCGAGCAGGCTGCTGGCGTGGATGCTCAGTTGGCGACGCATCCCGGCGAGGCCGTCGACGTGGTTGTAGAGCGAGGGGGACCGGACTCCGAGCGTCGACGCGACCGATGCGAGACTGAGCGCGTCGAAGCCGTCGCGATCCGCAATCTCGGCGGCCGCTTGGACGACCTGCTCCAGTGTCAGTCCGAGCTTGCGTCCCATCAGCCGGGCACCGTGGTCGGCGTCGCCGAGACGGTCGTCCGCCTCCGGGGTTGACTTCGGTGCGCTGTCACGCCTGGATCAGCCATTCGATGCGGTCCAACGAGGCGAGCGAGTGGCCGACGATCGCCAGCGCGAACACGATGCCAAGCTCGGGGCGAGCCGCGAATGCAACAGCGGCGGCGCCGCCACCCAAGATGGTGAGTTCGAGAGCGAGCCGGACCACACCGTCGACCTCGACGGGGGCCGCGCCGGAGCGGCTCGGGTCGTCGAGCACGTTGAACACACCCCAAACGACAGCGGCCGCGAGCGGCACGGCCACCACGGCGATCCAACGGCCCGGACCCGAACCGAGTGTCCAGGCGGCCGCGGCAAGTCCCGCCAAGGCCGCGAGCTCGAGCACGAACCGCAGCGCCAGGTTCCATCCGGCCATCGTCGGGGGCGTCACGACGGGTGCCCGACGGTGGCTTCGACGCGGGCCTTGAGTGCAGCGTTCATCGCCTCGAACCCGGCGACGGTCTGCGTGTCGAGCGACGTGCGCATGAACCGCACCAGTCCTCCGTTGAACTGCTCGCTCTCGACTTCGGTGTGCAGTTCGTGACGCATGTCGACTCCTTCGGTGTGCCTAATGATGTTAGTCACATTAACTAAGGGTGTTAGACATGTCAAGCGTGAGACCACCGGACGTGTCGCACGGTCTGGATCACGAGGCTGCGTCAGCGAGGGCGACCCAGGTTGCGGGTCCTGCCTGGCCGTCGGCGACGAGCCCCCAGCTCGTCTGGAAGGCGATCACGCTGTCCTCGGTGGCGAGTCCGAACTGGCCATCGATGACGATGGCGGCGCCGAATGTGCCAACGAGCAGCGTTTGAAGTCGTGCGACGCACAACCCACTGTCACCGCGACGAAGTGGCGGTGAGGAGCACTCCGCGGCCCAACTGTCCGGTTCGCCCCCGTCCTCGCCGAGCGGGTACGTCTCGCCGACGAGCGCAAGGTCCTCGACGATGTCGTCGGGGAGGTCGGCGAGGCACTCGATGATGCCGGGTACGTCGTGGTCGCATGTCCGGTCATGGACCCAGCCGTTGTCTGTGCGAGCAAGGAGGAGGACGAATCCGGGCGCGTCGGTCGGTGGCTGCGAGAGCACGGTGGCCCAACCGTCCGAGCAGCTGATTCGAACGATCATGTCGCTTCGAGCGAGGCCTGGATACGGGAGCCCGCGCTCGATGGCCGCTCGAGAGCACGCGTCCTCGCCCAGCGGTTCGGGAGCCGATGTGTCGGGAACGACCGTGTCCGAGCCCGGGACGTCAAGCGGTCGTGGATTGCTGGAGCCGGCCGGCGGCTGCTCCTCACCGGCGGAGTCGGACACCGTCGATGGTGCCGGTCGAACCGCCGGCTCGTCGCTTCCACGATCACAGCCGATGAAGGACAACGTCAATGCGACAACGACGATCCATCGGCCTCTCATGTGCCTTCACCTCTGCCTGCAGTCTCCCGTCCGGTTTCACGTGTTGGCTAGAGGACAACGGATGATTCGAGAGCCTGCGAGCCCCGAGGGAGCAGCCCAAACGCATCACCCGATTCCAGAACGCGCGCCACACGATGTGCTCAGAAGTGGTGCGCCCGTGGAACGACGTGCGCCAACGGTGGGTCAAGGTGTCGGAGGTGCCTGCCCGGTCGGGGGCGGCAAGGGCGTTCGTCCGTGCGGCACCGTCGGCGGTGGCGGCTGGGCGATCGGCGCAGCAGGCGGGCCGACCGGCGCAGCAGGTGGGCCGACCGGTGGTGGACCAGTCGGTCGTGGTGAGGGCCCACCGGGCGCCATCGCATCCTTGATGCGCAGCACAAGCCCGACGACGCCTCGCACGATCGCCAGGAGCCCGACGATGACGAGGACACCCGACCACACCAGATTGATCTCAGTCTCCAGTTGCCCACTGTCGCACGTCAAGATGACACCCTCGCGCTCGCACTCACCTCGATCGACGAACCACAGCGCGACCCAACCCCATGCCGCGAGGCCGAGCACCAGGCTTCCGAGCGCGGACGGGATCGACGGAAGCGTGGGTGGGACCTCCGGTTCGCCCGATGGCGCATCGGTCGGACCGAGTGCCGGGTCCTTCACGTTCGTCTGACTCTTCATGACGTCCACCTCCTCAGGTCCACTTCCCATCATCCCGGCCCGATCCACCTCGACGGAAGAGGCATCCGCCCCTTGTGCCGTGACCGGCGCGGTCGGAGACTCGAAGGAGAGGAAGGAGCCGCCATGGTCAAGCACGTCTGGAAAGAACTCAAGGCCGACGACATGAGTGTCGTCACCGACTACATCGCAACGCTCCCAGCTGAGCAGCGACCGCTGTACGGACTCGTGGGCATCAAAACGTCGTTCTGGTCACAGATCGGAGGCGGTGCGAAGCCGTTCGTCCTGCTGTTCATGCCCGACCGAATCATCATGTCGAAGCGCAGTGTGACCGGGAGCAAGGAGACGTCGCATCTCGAAACCCCGTTGTCTGCGATCAGGGATGTCACCGTCCGGAATGGACCGATGCTCGACAGCGCGTTGTTCACATTCGAGAACGGATTCAGCGTTCGCGTCGGGAACATCCCGCACACCCAGATCGAACCCGTGGTGCGATTCGCGAGGGACGGCATCGATGCCTTCGACTGGAATCGTCTCACCGACGTCCAGCGCACGAACTGCTACTTCGCATTCGCAATGACGGGGATCGTGCCGAAGCAGCTGATCTAGGAGATTGCGTTCCACTGCGACGGATTCTCGCTCTGGTGCTCGAACACCATGCGCACCGCGCGCTCTGTCAGTTCCGGCCGATACCGCCTCGACCCGTTTGACATGACTCCATCCGCTCGACGCCGGAGCACGCACCATTCCCGGGACGATTCATGGTGACGATCGGCCCTACCTCGGCGCGACCACGAGGGTCACTCTGGTCTGTGAGGGCGGGATCATGAAGCGAGGAGGACGGTCATGAAGAAGTTGATGCTGGCCATGGCCATGGCGGTGCTGCCACTTGCGGCGTGCGGATCGGACGGTTCGCAGGCGGCCTTCGAAGCAGAGATCGCCGACCAGGCCGCGACCATCGAATCACTGGAGGAGAAGATTGCAGAGTCGGCCGACCAGGCCGCGACCATCGAATCACTGGAAGCGGAGATTGCAGAGCTCGACCGGCGGGCCGCTGAACAGACCGAAGAGATCGCCGACCAGGCGGCGACCATCGAATCGCTGGAAGCAGCCGCCGAGGCGGAGCTACAGGCCAGGGAGGCGGACTCGAGCGCATGGCGAGCGTCGTTGGAGGCGAGCATCGAAGCTGGACTCAATGAGCAATGGTCGGGTGAATATGAACAGCATGACGTGTCGTGCCCGGCGGTTGACCTGGAAGGCCTCACCGCTGGCGATGAGTTCGCTTGTCAAGCCGACTGTCAATGCACTCCGTTCCCAACGCAGAACGTCAACCCGAGCGAAATCAGGGTCGTCTACGACGGGAACCGAGCCGCCAGCTGGCAGGAGGTCCTGTCGCCGGGGGCTTCTGGACCTGCATCCAACAACGGCGCCCCGGCCTCGGGAACCTTCGCAGGTTGAACAACTTCGCACCGGCTCGCAGTGTTCGCGGTCACCGGCGCGACCGTGATGGCCCCTCGCCCGAGGCGCTCTGCGGTTGCGTGTCTGACACGGCAACTAGTCGGCGAGAACGGCGTCGCTCATCGCGTCGTAGGTGGGCGGTGTGATCCGGGGATCGTCCAGCGTCGCCAACGCGTCGTCGCCGCCGATCTCCTCGATCAACCTGCGGAGGTTGCGGATCTGCCGTTCGACGGCCTCGCGTGATGCTCCTTCGTCGAGCAGTCGACCGATCTCGTCGGCCAGGTCCCGGGCTTCGGCGGTCCGTTCGCCGTCCTCGTCCTCGTCGTCCTGCTCGTCGTCGCGCTTACGTCGTCGGTCGAGGAACGCGACCGAGACACCGAACGTGAGCAACAGGAAGGCGGTGGTGTGCACGTCGTTCATCCCGAGGTCGTCGGCGGCGATCTGGTCGACGAGCCAGCGCGCGCCGGCTCCGACGACGTGCACGACCCCCTGCGCGATCGCATACTGCCCGCCGCCCACCGTGAACGCGGTCTCGAGGAGCGTCGACACCACGCCGATCGCGGCGTTCCACTCGGCCCGTGTCCGCTCGGCATGGATCTCCTCTTCGATCTGCTCGGTCTCGGCAGCCTCGATGAGCGTCGTGACGTAGTTGTTGACGGCATCGAGGTCGTAGATGCCGCTCTCGCTGCCGAACGCCAACGCCGGCACGGTCGCGAGCAGGAGCGCCCGGGACGACGGGTCGCGCATCAGCGCACCGAACAGGTCGACGACCGCTGCGCTCGAGCCGAGGCGGGTGGCGAATCGACCGTTCGAATCCTCGAAGAAGACGTCGTCGTGGAGTTCGAGCGAATCGATGAGGAACGGGAGGTACCCGATCAGTCCGGTCGTGATCCCGGGGGCAGTGCCGATCGGGAACCCCCGGTCGAAGAGCGGACCGTGCGCGAGGTCGACCAGCTGCTGCAGGATCGCGTGTGCCTCGCCCATCCGGTCGGGGTCGTCGAACGGGTGGCTGAGCGCCGACTCGAAGACGGCACCGATGACGTTTCCGTCCACTCCGAACGCTCCGCCCCCGTGCTCGTTCCAGGCCAGCAACCGTTCTGTCATGTCGGTCGCATCGATCAATGTGAGCGCGGTCGACGGCTGCTCGGTGATCGTTCGGAGGAGCGCCTGGATCGCGCCGTCGCGGTACGTGTCGTACACCGTGCCGTTCGGCGGGCTGTTCATCAGGGTCGTGGTCACTGCGATCAGCGCGTCGGCGCCGAAGTCGCCGGCGGCGACGATGTACCCGATCATCGGGTTCTGTGCCGCCTCATCGGCCATGAAGGTGTCGAAGCCGGGGTCGGTCCGGGCGCGACGCTCGAACTCGGCCACCCACTCGTGGAACTCGCCGGTCCAGAAGAGGTCGTCCGGGTCAGGGACCCCGTTGGCCTCCGTCTGTCGGGTCAACTCGATGTGGAGCCGGACGACCAGGTCGATGTCGCCGAGGTCGGAGAACTGCGTGCGCCCCTGACGGTCGAGCCGGAGTCGCAGCCAGTGGTCGAACCAGGTGGATCGGCCGGCGAGCGGATCGGTCGCCCGGATCCCCGCGAGGGCGGGGACGAAGCCGGCGGTGAGGACAGCTCGTAGCCGGCGCACCGCGGCAATCGCCCCGGTTGCCGCGATGTCGCTGCTCACGAGTCCGTCGAGGCTGCCGAGCGCGCCACGGGTCAGCTGTTCGAGTCGGGCGATGCGGTGCGGGTCGTATCCGGCGATCATGTTCGCTCCCTCTGTCACGGTGATGTACCTGGCCACCGCTCGTGGCGAGAGTGATCGTCGGATCAGAGTGAGGTGCGGGCTGCTTCGGCGTCGCGTTCCGCTTCGAGTTCGGCCTCACGTTCTGCGCGGATCGCAGCGGCTTCGAGCTCGTCGGCCCGCCGGTCGAACGTGAACGCCTGGGTTCGGAGGTCGTCGACGGCCTCTCGCGCGGCGTGTTGCGCGATCGCCAGGTCGGTGGCGCATGCGTCGGGCCGGGGGCCGTACCACGTGTCGACCCCCGCGTGCAGGTGGAGTGACATCGACGGCGTGTTCTCGATCTTCGTGGCGAGCGTGCGGAGATGGGCGGCTCGCTGTCGATAGACGGCAGCCTGGTAGTGCGACATCGTGTCCCCCTGTATGCGGTTGTGCACCCCTCAGGGGGTCGTGGATTCGCCGAAGGGGAAATCGGATGTCAGTTCCAGGCGCACGCGCCGGTGGGGGAGTCCGGTGTCGGAGGTGACGAACGCCGGTCCGACGATGGCGAACCCGGCCCCCTCGTAGAAACCGAGCGCGGTCAGCCGTGCGTTCGCCCACACGGCTGCATCCCCGCGTGCTCGGCAGCGGTCGATCCCCGCGGCGAGGAGGAGCGACCCGAGCCCGTGGCCCGCATGGTCGGGATCGGTCGCCATGCCCCGCAGCTGAGTGTCGGGAGGCTGGGCCAGCCACGTCGAGACGGCCACCACCGTTCCGGCAGCGTCCCGGATCGCGAGGTGGAACGTGCGGGGGTCGTCGTCCCCGGCCCACGCGAGGGGTGCGTCGTCGTCGCCGTCGCGCAGGACCCGACGTCGGAGGTCATGGGTGTCGGTCGCATCGACCTCGACCGGCGTCACATCGGACCCTGCACATCGGCGATGGCGACGGTTCGGTCGGCGATGGCGGCCGCTTCGTCGAGATCGTGGGTCACGAGCAGCGCCGTCGCGTCCGAGTCGTGGAGCAGTTCGGCGAGCTCGGTGACGAGTTGATCGTGCAGCTCGCGGTCGAGCCCGGTGAGTGGTTCGTCGAGCAGGACGACCGATGGTTCGGTCACCAGGGTGCGAGCCAAGGCAACCCGCTTGGCCTCACCGCCGGACAGTTCGGTCACCAGACGCGACCCGAATCCGTCGAGTCCGACCCGGGTCAACCATCCAGCGGCACGGGCGTGGCGCTCGGCGCGGTCGACACCGGCCATCTTGAGGCCGAACGCGACGTTGTCGAGCGTCGAACGGTGCGGGAACAGCTGGTTGTCCTGGAACACCATGCCGACGCCGCGACGATGCGTCGGGGTGTGGGTCACGTCGAGGCCGTCGATCCGCACGGCCCCGTGGTCGGGGGTCACGATGCCGGCGATCACCCGGAGGAGCGTGCTCTTCCCGCTCCCCGACGGTCCGAGTAGTGCGACGACTTCGCTCGGGTCCACCGTCAGGTGGGCGCCGCGGATCACGGGGGTCGCGTCGAACGACACGTCGATGCCGTCGAGCGCGACCTCAGCGCCGCGCATCCACGTCCCCGCTGCGATCGATCAGCATCACGAGCCCGATCGTCGCAGCCGCAAGGATGGCCGCGAGCGCATACCCCTTCGTCTGGAGGAGTGACCCGGTCCGACCGAGCAGTTGTTCGATCGCGATCGGCAACGTCTCCCCACCACTGCGTGAGAGGAAACTCGTCGCCCCGAACTCGCCCAGCGAGATCGCCGCTGCCAGCGCCGCTCCGACGGCGAGCGGCCGCCAGAGATACGGCACGACCACCTCGCGCCAGGCTCGCGTGGGCGCGGCTCCGAGCGTGGCCGCGGCGAGCGACAACTCGGGATCGACCGCACGCAGCACGCCGAGTGTGGAGCGGACCACGAAGGGCACCGCGACGAGCGCGTGGCCGACCGGGACGATCCACCAGGTCGACCGCCAGTCGTACGGGGCGGTGTCGAACGTGATCAGCATGCCGAAGCCGATGGTCACGGCCGAGGTGCCGATGGGGAGGAGGAGCCCTGCGTCGAGGACGCGCCCCGCTCTGCCTGTCGCGGTGATCCCCAGGCTGGCGAGGCCGCCGATGACGGTGGCGAACAACGTCGTCCACGCGGCGGTCTGCAACGAGTTGACGAGCGCATCCAGCGGGTCGAGGCCGAGCGTGATCCCGGGTCGGATCTCGGCCGACCCGAGGTCGGTCCACGCGGTGAACGTCCATCCCGTCGGCGTGGAGAGCGACTTGACCACGAGCGCGGCGAGCGGCGTGACGGCGACGAGCGTGGTGAGCCCTGCGATGGCGGGCACGATGGTGCGCTCCCGTCGGGTGCGGGGTTTCTGCGGCCGGGTGAGTGGGCGCAATTCGAGTGCCCGCGAGTGGCGGCGGGCCGACTGGGACGACCAGACGGCGAGGATGCCGAGGATGGCGAGCTGCATCAGGGCGAGCACGGCGGCCTGATCGACCTGGCCGAGCTGCGTCGCGCGCCGCCACACCTCGACTTCGATCGTGCGGGTGCCCGGCGCACCGAGGACCCGGATCACCCCGAACGATGTGAACGTGAACAGGAAGATGATCGCTGCGGCGGCGGTGACGGCCGGTCGGATCAGCGGCAGGGTGATCTCGCGGAACACGACGAACGGTGACGCGCCGAGCGTGGCGGCGGCGTCCTCCATGTCGGCGGGCAGGTGCTCCCACACCGTTCCCACCGTGCGCACGACGACCGCGAGGTTGAACACGACGTGTGCGCCGATGACCGCCCAGACCGTCCGGTCGAGTGACGCGGGGAGCAACGCCAGGAACGCCGCGCCCATCACCACGGTCGGGAGCACGAAGACGGCGGTGAGCAGGCTGAGCAGGAACCGCCGGCCGGCGAACTCGAACCGCGCGATCACCCAGGCGGGCGCGAGCCCGACGATGATCGTCAGCACCGTCGACACGACCGCCTGCCAGGTGGTGAACCACACGATCGACCAGGTTCGAGATCGGCCGAACACCGTGCGCACCGAGTCGGCGTCGATCGCTTCGACGACGAGGTTCACGAACGGCCAGGCGTAGAACACGGCGAGGCCCGTCACGGGTCCCGCGACCAGCGATGCAACGAGCCACCCCGGCAGCCGGTTCATGTCAGCCGGTTTCATGTCAGCCGAGGACGAGGTCGGTCCATTCGTCGATCCACGTCTCGCGGTTCGCGTCGATGGTCGTCGGGTCGAGCTCGCGGCTGGTCTCGGGGATCACCGCATACTCCTGGAACACGGGGTCGAGTTCGACCTCGCCGTTGGCCGGGAAGACGAACACGTCCAGCGGGAGTGCCGCCTGGAACCCGGGCGTGATCATGAAGTCGACGAGCCGGCGGGCCTCGTCGGGTTGGTCGGTGCCGGCGAGGACACCTGCGAACTCGACCTGGCGGTAGCAGGTGGACTCGACCACACCGGTCGGCGCGGTGTCGAGCTCGGCCTCGGCGAAGAGCACTTCGAACGGGGGGCTCGATCCGTAGCTGACGACGAGCGGGCGGTCGCCGCCGGCGTAGCTGAACTGCTCGTAGTACGCAGCGGTCCACCCGTCGACCACCTGCACGTCGTTGTCGACGAGACTGGTCCAGTAGTCCTGCCAGCCGTCCTCGCCGTATTCGTCGATCGTGGCGAGGAGGAAGGCGAGGCCCGGGGACGACGTGGCAGGGTTCTGGACGACGAGGAACTCCCGATACAACGGATCGATCAGATCGTCGAGCGAGGTCGGCGGATCGATGCCGATGCTCTCCAGGCCGGCGACGTCGTAGTTGACGCACACGTCGCCGAAGTCGACGGGCGTCGCCTCGTTGTTCGGTACCAGGTCGGTCAGCGTCGTCGGAATCGCGTCGAGCCCGGCCGCCACGTACGGCTCGAAGATCTCCGACTCGATCGCCCGCGACAGGAACGTGCTGTCGATGCCCCACATCACGTCGCCCTCCGGGTTGCCGGCGGTGAGCTCGGCCTTGGAGAGCATCGTCCCGGTGTCGCCGGCGATGAGGATCTCGACGTCGATGCCGGTCTCAGCGGCGAACTCGCCGAGCAACTCGTTGACCCGAGTGCCCTCGGCGGGAAACGATTCGTAGGCCACGAGCGTGATCGTCTGCTCGACGGGTTCGGACGTCGCGGTCTGCGGGGCCTCCGTCGTCGTGGTGTCGTCGGAGCCGCTGCAGGCGGCGACGGCGACGGCAGCAACCGCGAGGGCCGCGAATCCGGTCGTGCTGGAGGCACGCATGTCAGGACCCGTCGGTGTCGGTCGCGCTGTCGGCGGCCGGCTCGGACAGTGGCACGTCGAACACCGTGAGCACGCCCGCCGAGACGGTGATCGGTACGAGGCCGTCGGTGTCGGTGACCTCGTTGCTCATGCCGAGCCCGACGACCGGTTCGAGCCGGTGATCCTCGAGTGGCCAGCGCACGCCGGTCACCCCGACGCCATGGCATTTGGGTCCGATCGCCATCAGCGAGAGCAGGGACCCCGGCTCGAGGCGAAGTTCGCGTCGGCCGGGACCGTGGATCACGTCGAGGTGCTGGCCGTTCCACCACCCGTCGAGGATCGAGATGTTCGTCAGATTGCCGGCGGCGAGTGCGCCGACCGCTGCAATCGTGTGGTCGAGGCGGTCGCCTCCACCGATCATCGTCAACCGTTGTGGCTGCATGTCGGCGGCGAATGCAAGGGCGAGTTCGGTGTCGGTCTGCGCCTTGTCGGTCGGATGTCGCGCGACCGTGGCGTGCGCCTCCGCCCAGGCGAGTCCGGCCTCGCTGACCGAGTCGAGGTCGCCGATCAGGCCGGACGGGTGGAGTCCGGCCTCGAGAGCAGCGTCGAGACCGCTGTCCACACCGAGCACGATGGCAGAGGCAGGAATCGTGTCGACGATGCGGGGGTAGAGCGGTGAGGCTCCGGTGATGATGACGATGTGTTCGTTCATTGTCGACTTCCTACGCCGGCATGATCCGGTTCAGGTTCTCGGGTCGGTGACGGCTGGTCACCCTCTCAGCCTGCCGTTCCGCAGACTCCCCGTCGGGTTGTTGACATCACCCTACCGTCTTGACGGCCAGGGCACCGATCGAGGCGATCAACATGGCGATCACCGCGCGGTCGAAGCCGCGCGCCGACACCCGGTTGCGCAACCACGCACCGACCGGGATCGATCCGAGTACGGGGATGCAGGCGAGCAGCGACGCCCCGACCCGACCCGCCAGCTCGCCCGACCCCGCGAGCACCGCGAACTGGGTCGTGCCCGAGACGAGGAACAGCGACGTGACCGAGAAGATGTGCGCGCCGCGTGGGAGGCGGTAGCTGTGGATCCAGGAGCCGACGATCGGCCCGCTGATGCCGATCGCTCCCTGGAACGCCCCGGCGACACCGCCGACGGCCGGTGCGAGACGGCGTGATCGCTCTGGCCCGACCCGGAGATCAGGTTTGGCGAAGAACGTGATGACGTAGCCGATGATCGCCACGATCAGCAGGATCACGAGCGGTTCCTCCGGCAGCGACACGAATGCGATCGCGCCGATCACCGCACCGACCACGCTGGCGCCGGCGAGCACGGGGAGGTCGCGCGTCTCGCGGATGTGGCTTCGCTCACGGTACGCGAGCACCCCGTTGGCAAGGAGGTTCGGGAATGCGATCGTCACCACGGCGTCGTCGAGGTCGACGAACAACGCGGCGATCGGAATCGCAATGAGCGGCAACCCCATGCCGGTGACGGCTTTGACGATCGCACCGACGACCACGGCGATCAGCACGATCGTCAGCTCGGTCCCGGTCATCGTTGGCTGACCCTACGACCTCCGATTCAGCCGGCGCGGATCGTCGGCGGGCCGGTGGTGCGAACGGTGCCGTCGGGCATCGTGACCGTCAGCTGCCGATTCGGCCCGAGCTCGATCACCCATCCGTCGTTGTGGATGTTCGCGTGATGCTTCGAGCAGACCGGGAGCAGATTGTCGAGGTCGGTGCACCCGCCGTGTCGCCACCAGACGATGTGGTGCAGCTTGCACCGATCGAACCCGACCGCACACCCGGGGATGGCACACCCTCGATACAGCCCCCGCAGTGCCCGGCGCTGGTCCCGATGTGCCAACCGTGAGCTCCGCCCCAGATCGAGGTTCCCGGGCGCATACACCACGACGCCGTTGCGCACCACGACCGCATGTGCGTCGGCCGTCCCGGCCAGCTCTGCGAGCACCCGGGCCGGGATCTCGACGGGGATGGCCCACTCGACGGCCGGGCCGTCGCGACCGGGGGCGTCGGCCTCGATGACGGCCACGAACTCGGGTCGACCGGATCGAACGCCACCTCCACCGCCGGCGACGAGGCGGACGAGCGCGTGGCCGGCGAGGAAGCGCTGCTTCTCGACGGGGTCGGCGGGGCAGCCCTCCGGCACCGACTCGGCGAACAGTGTGTCGACAGCTGTGTCGAGCTTCGAAACGAGCTTCACGCCGCTCACCGGGTCGAAGCGGGCGCGTAGATTCAGCATGCCCTCGCTGTCAGTCCATGTCGAGACCCGTACTGCCGCCTGTTGGCGGCGGAGGCGGTCCTCGCCGTCGTCGCGGCGGATGGCTGCGACTTCGGCCGCCAGCTTGCGTCGGAACTCCTCGACCGTCGCCACCGTCGCCACGTCGACCAGCCTGTCGGCGCGGTCGAACAACTCGCTGCGCTGCTCGGCATCGTCGAGTTGCCTGCCGGCCCGGGTGAACGCGTCGACATGCGCAGCCGTGATCCGGGCATCGCCCAACGCCGTGGCGAACGGTGTGGCACGGTCCAGGGTGTCAGCGCGTTCGGTCGTCTTCGCCGCTGCGTTCAGCGACGTTCGCCCTGCACTCGCCACGGACGATTCGACGAACGGTGTGTGGGTTCGGAGTTGGGTGATGAGTGATGCATTCGCCGCGTCCAGCCACGATCGCACGGCAACCTCGTCGACCAGAGCCGCCTCGATCACATCACGGCTGCAGGACGCATCAGCACGCACCCGGGCGATCCGCCCGACCCGCTCGACCACCTCCTCCAACTCCATGTGATCATCATCGCAGCGGGGTGCTTCAGAGTTCTCCGACGTGTCTGAGCAGGAGGTATGCGCAGGACGTGCAAGACTGAGCGCATGCCGGGAACGTGCCTGATCCTCGGCGCCGGGCGGGCCGGCGGATCGTTCCACGCGGCGCTCACCGAGGTCGGCTGGATGTCCGAACTCGTACCGGGTCGGGCCGCAACGCACCCGCACCTCGCCGACGTCGATCTCGTCCTGCTGACGGTTCCCGACGGAGCGATCGCGGACGTCGCCGCCGCCATCCCACCGACCGACGCCGTCGTGGCCCACGTGTCGGGAGCCTGCGACCTCGACGTGCTCGCCCCGCACGAGCGGGTCGGCTCGATCCACCCGCTGATGTCATTGCCCGACCCCGAGACCGGGAGTCGCCGCCTGCTCGACCACTGCACCTTCGCGGTCGACGGCGACCCACTGATGACCGAACTCGCGATCGCACTCGGCGGCGTCGCGATCGAGGTCCCCGGACCGAAACGCGCGCTGTATCACGCCACGGCCGCCATCGCCGCCAACCACCTCACGGCGCTGTGCGCCCAGGTCGAGTCACTCGCGGCTGAGGTCGGCGTCCCCGTCGCCGCCTACTGGACGCTGATGTCGACCACGCTCGGCAACATCGCCGACGTGGGCCCGGCCGCCGCCCTCACGGGCCCGGCCGCCCGCGGCGACTGGGACACCATCCGCACCCACCTCGCCGCCCTTCCCACCGACGACGATCGCGATCTCTATCTCGCCCTCTGCGCCCGCGCCGCCCGCCTGGCTCGCCAGGAGCTTGACACCGGCGAGTTCGTTTGATGAACTGAGTGAGTTCAACAAACAGACCGGAGGCCCGCCATGACCGACACCGCGACCAGCACGTCGAACACCGACGAGTGGCACCAGACGGCGTGCATCCTCTGCTCGATCAACTGTGGCGTCGAGGTCAAGCTCAACGGCCCGACGATCACGCGGGTCCGCGGCGACAAAGCCCACCCGGCGAGCGAGGGGTACACCTGTGAGAAGGCCCTGCGCCTCGACCACTATCAGAACGGGCCGCACCGCCTGACGAGCCCGATGCGACGCCGCCGCGACGGCACGTTCGAAGCGGTCGACTGGGACACGGCAATCGCCGAGGTCGCGGCTCGCTTCCGCGACGTGATCGACGAGCACGGCGGCGAGAAGATCCTCTTCTACGGCGGCGGCGGCCAGGGCAACCACCTCGGCGGCGGCTACGGCTCGGCCACTCGCGCCGCGCTCGGCATCACGTACACCTCGAACGCGCTCGCCCAGGAGAAGACCGGCGAGTTCTGGGTCGACGGCCAGCTCTTCGGCAAGTCGAGCTGCCACACCACCGGCGACTACCACCACGCCGAGGTCTCGGTCTTCTGGGGCAAGAACCCGTGGCAGTCCCACGGCTTCCCGCAGGCCCGCCGCGTCCTCAAGGCGATCGCCAACGACCCCGACCGCACGATGATCGTCGTCGATCCCCGGCGCACCGAGTCGGCCGACCTCGCCGACATCCACCTCCGCCCGCTCCCCGGTGGCGACGCGCACCTCCTCGCCGCACTCCTGAAGATCCTCGCCACCGAGTACGCGGCCACGTCGTGGCTCGCCGACAACGCCAACGGCGTCGACGAACTCCGCGCCCACCTCGACGCCGTCGACATCGCCGAGTCGTGTGCCAAGGCCGGCGTCCCCGAAGCGCAGGTCCGCGACGCCGCCGACGTGATCGGCACCGCGAACGGCGGCGTGTCGATCTTCGAGGACCTCGGCATCCAGATGGCGCCCCACTCGACGCTCAACAGCTACCTCGAGAAGCTGGTCGTCCTCCTGACCGGCAACTTCGGCGTCAAGGGTGGCATGAACCTCCATACCCGTTTCGCGTCGCTCGGCAGTGGCGGCGGCCCCCGCAAGCCGGGTGGCGGCGAGCCGTCCACGCCGGTCACCGGCCACCGCCTCGTCACCGGCCTCGTGCCGTGCAACGTGATCCCGGAGGAGATCATCGGCAACCACCCCGACCGCTTCCGGGCGATGCTCGTCGAGTCGGGCAACCCGGTCCACTCGCTCGCCGACAGCCAGGCCATGCGCGAGGCGCTGCGCCAACTCGACTTCGTCTGTGTGATCGACGTGGCCATGACCGAGACCGCCCGCGAGGCCGACTACGTGCTCCCCGCGGCGTCGCAGTTCGAGAAGTGGGAGTGCACGTTCTTCAACCTCGAGTTCCCGAGCAACTACTTCCACCTCCGCCGCCCGGTCTTCGAACCACTCGACGGCACGCTCCCCGAGTACGAGATCCACTCCCGTCTCTGCCGCGCTCTCGGCGCCTACGACGACCAGCGCCTGGCCCCGCTCGCGGCTGCGGCCGAAACGGGTCGCACCGAGTACACCTCGGCGCTGTTCCAGTTCATGGTCGACAACCCCGACCTCGGCAAGCTGCTCCCGATCATCCTCTACGAGACGCTCGGCCCGACCCTCACCACACCCGACGGCACCGACGCTGCCGGAGCAGCAGCGGTGTGGGGCCTCGCGCAACAGGCCGCCGGATTCTGGGATGCCTCGATCCGCCGTGCGGGCATCGGTGATCCCCAGGGCGGCGATCAGCTCGGCGATGCCCTCTTCGATCACATCCTCGCCAACCCGTCGGGGATCATCTTCTCGACCGACGACTACGACGAGACGATGAAACGCCTGCTCACGCCTGACGGCAAGGTCAACCTCGTCATCCCCGCTCTCCTCGACGAGTTCGACGCCCTCGCCGCCGAGCCCACATCCGTCTCACCCGACGACGCCTACCCGTTCGTGCTCGCTGCCGGTGAGCGCCGGTCGTCGACCGCCAACACCATCTACCGCGACCCCTCGTGGCGCAAGCTCGACCAGCAGGGCGCTCTGCGCCTCTCGCCCGCCGACGCCGACCGACTCGGCCTGATCGACGGCGACCGGGCGAAGGTCACGACCAAGCGCGGTGACGGTGTCGCCGTGGTCGAGATCACCGACACCCTGCGCGACGGCCACGCGTCGCTGCCCAACGGCTTCGGCCTCGAGGGGTACCCCAGCGATGCGTCCGACTCGGTCGGCGTCGCCCCGAACGAGCTCACCTCGACCGAGGACCGCGACTGGTTCGCCGGCACCCCCTTCCACAAGCACGTCCGCGCCCGGATCGAGCGCGTCGGGAGCGGTGCCTGATGCGCCGGACGCGATTCGACGACGCACCCTGCCCGATTGCCCGTACGACCGACCTGATCGGCGACTGGTGGACCCCGATGGTGATGCGCGAGGCCTTTCGCGGCGCCCGCCGCTTCGGCGACTTCGTCGAGGCCCTCGACATCCCCAAAGCGGTCCTCACCGCACGGCTCAACCGCCTGGTGGAGGAGGGCATGCTCGACAAGGTCGAGTACCAGCAGCGCCCGGTGCGCTCCGAGTACCGGCTCACCGACAAGGGTCGCGACTTCTGGAACGTGCTCGCCGCGATGTGGCGCTGGGGGAGCGACTGGCTGTGGGACGGCGAGGAACCTCCGCTGGCACTCGAGGACCGCGAGTCGGGTGAGGTCATCAAGCCGCTGGTCGTCGACGAGGCGACCGGACGCCCGCTCGACCTGGCGACGATTCGGATGGGCCGCAATCCGGCCCGCTGACGGGAGCGAACCGCCGCCGTCGCCGTCACGCGGAGGCCGGTGTCGACTCAGACGTGGAAGCCGACCACGTCCACGATGAACGCGGAGGGCACGACCTTCAGGAAGCGGGAATCTGATCCCGGTAGGTGGCGAGGTCGAAGTAGTCGCGCCACAGCGTGATCTTGCCGTCGTGGACCTCCCACACCCCGGTGACCGGCATGTCGATCCACCCGAACGGCATCTCGAAGCGATCGAGCCGTTCGTTGAACACGATCGGCCCGTCCGCGGCCTGGCGGTACACGATCCATTCGACCGTGCTCGCAGCACCCAGCATCGGCTCGAGCAACCCGCGGATCTCGTCGGGGCCGTGGACCTTGCCCATCGGTACGTTGTCGTACTCGCACTCGTCGCCGACGAGTGCGATCGCCGCGTCGAAGTCCTTGGCCTCCAACGCGGCGATGAAGGCGGTCACGGTCTCGGCGGGGGTCATCCCCCCACCGTATGGACCGTCGACGTCAGAGGTAGTACCCGACGACGTCGACGATGAAGTGTGCTCCGGTGGCGCCGCCACACAGGACACGGACCTTCGCGCCGGGTCCGCATCCCGACGTCGTGCTGTTGGCGATGTTGAGCCCGACGTTGTAGTTGAGCGTGCTCGTGGCCGGCGCACTGGCTCCGTCCGGGTACACGCCGAGATAGCCCCGACCCGTGGTGCCGGCGGCGGTGAGGTTGATCACCACGGCCTTCGCATCGGCGGGGACACCCGAGGAGTTCACCGTGCAGTCGACCACCCGGTTCGTGCCCGGCGCCAGCAGGCCCTTCGCCACCGCGATCGGAGGCTCGCCCGGCCGGGAGTCGTAGACCCGGGCCGGGGTGATCGCATGGAACGACCCCGACGTGTTCGAGCCGGCCATCTTCTGCCAGGTGCCCGGCGTCCCGGCGACCGTGCAGTACCACAAGGTGCCGTCACCGTCGCACAGCATCTCGCCCCGTGCGTGGGGATCGGTCCGCGTCTGCGGCACGCTTCCCTCGTTGTACATCTCGACATTGGCCTTCTTGCCGCGGGCCAGCAGTCCCTTGGCGCCGGTGCCGCCCTGGGCCACCACGCCGTACCCGTCGGCTTTGCCGCCATACCCGTACAGGCCGTTGTTCACGGCCCGGTAGGCGTACCCCGCCACCGCCGCGGGGTACAAGGAGGTGTCCGGGTTGATGATGAAGATGCCGCTCGGGTTGTCGCGGGCCAAGAAGATGTTCGCGGGTCCACTGCCGAAGCCGAATCCCTGGAATGGGGAATCTGCGTTGGTGTAGTTGATGGTCGTGTACGTGCGCCCGCTGTCGCCCTGCGTGACGACTTGGCCGACGACGACGTTGCCACCGTCGTTGGCCGACACCTCGCCGCTCGACGCGGCCACGGCGGCCACCGCTCCACCCGCAGCGGCCCCCGCAGCGAGTTTCAACAACCCACGTCGGGATGCGGTCTCGTTGTCATCCGCGACATCTCGATCGTGTTCTTCACGAATTTCGGTCATGGCTCTGCTCCTCTGCTCGGTACGGCTCTGCTTTCGAGGTGATCGTCTCCACCCACGCCTCCTGGGCGCCAGAGGCCAACGTCAACTCCTGTTGCGCGTCAGATGGGAATGCTCCGTTGGTGGGCCTGTGCGACACTCTGCGACGTGGCCGAGCCCGTCCTGATCGCGCAACTCACCGACACCCATGTGGTGGCGTGGGACACCGACGCCGGGCTGTACGTCGACAACAATCAGCGTGCGGCGATGGCAGTGGCGATGCTCGACACCGAGCATCCGGCACCCGCAGCGGTGGTGATGACCGGCGACCTGGTCAACGACGCCCGGCCCGACGAGTACGACGCACTCCTCGAGATCCTCGCACCCCTCCGGATCGAGGTGCTCCCGTTGCCGGGCAACCACGACGATCGCACCCTCCTCCGCCGGACGTTCGCCGACGTCGACTGGTCCGACACCGAACACCTCAGTTGGGTGCGTGTCGTGGATGGCGCCCGCATCGTCGGGCTCGACTCGACCCGCCCCGGTCATCACGGGGCCGAGTTCGACAACGAACGCGCCGACTGGCTCGACGCCGTACTCGGCACACCGCATGACGGTGCCACGCTGCTCGCCCTCCATCACCCGCCGTTCATCACCGGGATCCACTGGATGGATCGCGCGGGCTTCATCGGGCTCGACACGTTCGCCGAGATCGTCGGTGACTCCCCGGTCGACCGCATCATCTGCGGCCACCTGCACCGGCCGATCGGGTCATCGGTCGGCGGTGTGGCGGCCCAAGTCGGGATGTCGACGGTGCAGCATGTCGCTCTCGACCTCGCTCCGGCGGCGAAGGTCGCACTTGTCCGCGATCCGGTCGGTTACCAGATCCACCGCATCGACGGTCGCGACGTCGTCACGCACTCGCGCTACATCGACACCGGCGAGCAGCCCTTCGAGCCCGATTGGGCTGTTGACGACTACGCCTGAGGGAGCAGGAACGCGCCCTCGGCCTCGATCTGCGATGCCACTCGGATCAGCAGGTCCTCGCGGCCGTAGGCGGCGACCAACTGCACGCCGACCGGCAGACCCTCGGCGGTGACGTGCAACGGCAGGCTGATGGCCGGCTGACCGCTCGTGTTGAAGGGCGGTGTGAACGACACGAATTCGGCCGCACGCTTCATGCCGGCCATCGGGTCGTCGTCGGTGGCGTCGTGCTCGCCGATCCGGACAGGCGGCTCCGAGAGCGTGGGCGTGACGAGCAGGTCCCATCCGTCCTCCCACCACGACTGCATCTGTCGGCGGTAGTCGTTGATCGCGCCGAGTGCTGCTGCATGGTCGGTCGCGGTCATGTGCTTGGCGAACTCGCTCATCGCCCAGTTGACCGGCTCGACCTCGTCCTCGGTGAGATCCCGGCCGATCATCTCTCCCATCGACTGGATCCCGAGCGACATGTTCGTCGCCCAGATCGCCATGAATCGGTGCGAGAACGAGGCGTCCTCCAACACCGCCGGGTGCGCCTCGGTCACCTCGTGACCGAGGTGTTCGAGCACCGACGCGCCGTGCCGGGCGGCCTCCTCGCACTCGGCATGGAGGTTGCCGCCGAGTGGATGGCGGGCGAGCAGGCCGATCCGCAGGCGCCCCGGATCGGCGCCCACCTCGGCGGTGTACGGCCGGATCGGCGCCGGGGCGATCACGTTGTCGCCGATGCCCGGGCCGGCGACGGCATCGAGCAGCGCCGCCGTGTCGCGCATCGATCGCGTCACGGCGAAGTGCACCGAGAGCCCCGACTCGTACCGCTCGGGCCCCATCGTGATCCGACCCTGCGACGGCTTGAGGCCGATCAACCCGCAGCACGACGCCGGAATCCGGATCGACCCGCCACCGTCGGACGCATTGGCGATCGGCACGAGGCCAGCGGCGACGGCGGCTGCTGCGCCTCCCGATGAGCCGCCTGGGGTGTGATCGGTCGACCACGGGTTTCGCGTCGGCCCGAACGACAGGGGCTCGGTCACCGGCAGCGAGCCGAGCTCGGGGCTGTTCGTGCGGCCCAGGCTGATCAATCCTGCGTTCCGGAAGCGAGCGACGAGGGTGGTGTCGTGGGTCGAAATCGGCATCTCGGCCTTGAGGCCGGCATTGCCGTTCGTCATCGGGTGGCCGATCGAGTGCGCCCACAGGTCCTTGAGCAGCGTCGGCACGCCAGCGAACAACGGGACGTGTTCGCCGCGCGCGAGGCGGCCGTCGACGTCGGCCGCCGCGACGCGGGCATCGTCGTACCAGCGCACGACGACCGAGTTCAGCGGCGCGTCGAATGCCTCGATGCGCTCGATCGCGGCGTCGACGAGATCGGTCGCCGACACCTCACCGGTGGCGACCAGCTCGGCCTGGGCAGTGGCGTCGAGCCAGCGGGTGGACTGCGCAACGGAGGACGTCATGTCCCCGTTCCTAGCACTGTGACACCTGTCGCACGAACGTGGGGGAATGCGGTCGAGACCGCCGGGTTGATTTACCACTAAGACCTGACCCACCGGAGCCCCATGGACCTCGACGTTTCCCCCACCGCCAAATTCGCACCAGCCCCCGCCACCGACGATCCGGATTCGCGCGCGGTGGTCGAGTCCGACTCCGGAAGCGCACCGGCGCCGCAGCTGGAGCGTCGATCGGCGATCACGAGCATCGCCACGATCGCGAGTCGTCGCTGGAAGTTGACATTGGCGTTCTTCGTGGTGGTCGTCCTCGCCGGCGGCTACGCCTTCGGACCCGGCCTCGACCGAGAGGGCTTTCCGCCGATCAACACGCCGGTCTCGGTCGTCACCGGCACCTACTTCGTCGACGACGCCGATCAGGTCGACGTCGACGTGACCCAACCGCTCAGCGACGCGTTCGCCGATGTCGAGGGCGTGATCTCCGTCGAGGCGCAGGCGCGCCCGAGCTCGTTCGTCGTGTTCGTCGAGTTCGAGGACTCCCTGGGCTCCGAGGAGGGGACGCAACGGCTCGTCGACGCAGGTGTCGACCTCGGTGACGACGTCACGGCCAACCTGACGATCGACTACCGAGCGATCAATGCCGCCAAATTCGTCAACCAGTTCGACGCGCTCGTCTCCATCGTCGGTCCGGCCGATGCGACACCGGCAGACCTCCAGCGTGAAGCGAGCGGGCTCGCAACAGCACTCGAGAGCACATCGCAGATCGAGGTCGCCGAAGTCCGCGACCTGATCACCGAGTCCGGCGACGAGTCCCGCATCACCCGCTACACCCGGGTCGCCCTCGAACCGGGTGGCTACCAGGAGGCCATCTCCATCGGTCTGACCCGGGCCGACTCGTCCGAACAGGACGTGCTCGAGTTCAGCGATTTCGTCAACGACCAACTCGCCGAGAACCCGCTCGCCGACGGGTACGCAGCCGTGATCACCGCCGATTTCGCCACGGGTGTCGACCGCCAACTCTCCTCGCTCACCGGCAATCTGCTCACCGGTCTGCTGGCGGTCGCACTCGTGAGCCTGCTGCTGATCGGCTGGCGCGTGGCGGTCATCACGGCGGGGTTCATGGGCATCGTGGTGCTCGGGTCGCTCACCGGTCTGTGGGCGATCGGGTTCACGCTCAACACGATCACGCTGTTCGGTCTGATCCTCACGCTCGGCCTGCTCGTCGACGATGCAATCGTCATCTCCGAGTCGATCGACGCCAACCGCGACAACCCCGACCCTGCCGTCGAGGGCGATCGGTCGCTCGGCGTGATCAAGCGGGCGATCGACCGGGTCGGCAGCGCGTCGTTCGCCGGCACCCTCACCACCGTGGTCGTCTTCTCGCCGATGCTCTTCGTCGGCGGCATCCTCGGTGAGTTCATCCGTCCGATCCCGACCACCGTGATCATCACACTGCTGCTGTCGTTTCTCTTCTCGATCGTGTTCATTCCGACCATCGGGCGGGTCTTCATCCTGCGTGGCACCGGCAAGCGCAATCCGATCGTGCGCGCCGAACAGTCGACCGCGCGAGCGGTTGGCCGGCTCGCCGCGTATCCGGCAGGCAACGGTTGGTCCGGGCGGCTGGTCGGTGTTGCGATGGCGCTGGTCGCTGTGTTCGCGATCGGCGCCGGTTTCGCCACGGCGAGCGGGCTCGGCTTCAGCATCTTCCCGGCAGGGAAGGACTCGGTCGGCATGTCGGTCAGCGCCGAGTTCCCGCCCGGCACCACGATCGAGGAAGCTCAGGACATCGCCACCGAGATCGATGCGGTCGTGGTGTCGGTTCTCGGCGACGAACTCGACCGGTCCCAGTACGTCCGGGGCAACGAGCGCCTCATCGAGACGTTCATCGACCTCACGCCGATCGACTCCCGGTCGACGACCGCACCCGAGTTCGTCGAGCGGATCGAGGCCGGTGTCGCCGACATCGAGGGCGTCCGAGTCACGGTCGGCCAGCTGGAGAACGGCCCGCCAGCGGTCGAGTTCCCGTTCGCCGCGCAGATCACCGTCGGCCCCGACACGTCCGCCGAGGGCCAGGCATTCGCCGAGCGACTCCGCAGCGACCTGATCGGCCGCCAGCTCACCGTGGGCAACTCGGCGGTCACGATCACCGATGCGGTCGTCGGCACCGACGGCGAGGTGTACCGGATCGACGGGCAGCGGGTCATCGAGGTGCGCGCGCAATACGACGAGGACCAGGGGCTCACGGGCATCCTCAATGCAACCGAGGACTACGTGGCAGCCGAGTACGACGCCGATGCCCTCGTTGCAGCCGGCCTGGCTCCCGATGCGCTGGCATTCGACTTCGGTCTCGAATCGGACAACCAGGACGACTTCGCAGCCCTCGGCGTGGCCGGGTTGGTTGCGCTCGTGCTGATGCTGTTGCTGATCACGATCCAGTTCCGATCCCTGGCCCAGTCGCTGTTGATCTTCCTGGCCGTGCCGTTCAGCTTCTTCGGCGTGTTCACCGCGCTGTCGGTGACCGACAATCCGTTGAGCTTCCTGGCTGTCGTCGGGTTCATCGCCCTCATCGGCGTGGCGGTGAACAACACGATCCTGCTCGTCGACGCCGCCAACCAGGAGCGGCGCAACGGTGCCACCGCCGGCGACGCCATCGGCTCGGCGGTCACGTCACGCTTCCGCCCGTTGGTCGCCACCACCATCACGACCGTCGTCGGCCTGTACCCGCTGTCGATCAGCGATCCGTTCTGGGAGTCGCTCGGCTTCACCCTCATGGGCGGCCTCGTCAGTTCGACCGTGCTGGTGTTGCTCAGCTTCCCCGCGTTCTACCTCGCACTCGAGGCGATCCGCACGCCCGCCCGCAATGCGGTGCGCCGTCGGCGGGGGCGCCCGGAGATCGCCTGATCGGTCAGGCGGCCGCCGCCAGGCCGCGTGGACGCACCTCGGTGCCGTCGCGCTCGATGACGGTGCCGATCGGGTACCCCGAGCAGATGGCCTCGAGGTTCTCGATGTGTTCGTCGATCATTCCGTCGACGCCCTCGTCGACCTCGTCGTCGGGGAGCAGGTCGTTCCAGCCGGCGCGCTCGAGGTAGCCGCCGATCACCTCGCGAAGGGTGTGGGGCCCGATGTGTGCCAGGTCGACCACCATCGCGGTGGTCGTCGCCCTGCTGCTCGCCAGGCCCGAGAAACCGCGGGTGCACCCGCACCGCGGGTCGGCGCACCCGGTCATCTCGACGACGACGAGTTCGCCCTCGACGGTCCAGGCGTAGTCGCCGGTCCGGGTGCCTTGCAGTTCGTTGGTTGCCACGAGTACTCGCATGTCTTCATCCAAGCAAGGGGGTACTTCAGAGTTCGGTAGTCTCGCCCCATGGGACTGTTGAACACACGCAATCTCCGCAAGGCGAAGGACCTCCTCGAGAAGAACCGCCACAAGGTCGGCGATGTCGTCGAGAAGGCGGGTGGCACCCTCGACAAGGTGAGCAAGGGCAAGACCTCGTCGGTGACGGCGAAGGCGTCGGATGCGGCCAAGAAGTATTCCCAGGGTGCAGCGCCGAAGTACGGGACCGAGATCCCCGTCGACGACGAGACCAGCCGAGCGATGGTGTCCGAGGACGCGCAGGCCCGTCAGGCCCAGGCGACCGAGAGCGCCGCCAATGCGGTGAAGGGCGCCGCCGACGCCCTCACCAACATGATGAACAAGGCAGCGGCACAGGCCGAGGAGCACAACGCGAAGAACGCCTCCGCGGGCGGCAACAACGCGGAGCGGGATCCGGGCTGATCTAGGCGTCGGTGGTCGCCGGCTCGGCGTACTCGATGCGCCCGTCCGCGTGGCGGGCGAACCGAGCGTCGTCGTGTCCGTGTGTCGGATCGGGTGCGTCCCACGGCCAGCCACCGAACTGGGTCGCCCGGTAGTCCGTGAACGCCTGGCGGATCTCGTCGTCGGTGTTCATCACGAACGGCCCCTGTTGCGCGACGGGCTCACCGATCGGTCGCCCCTGCATCACGAGCATCTCGGTGGCACCCGCGCTGGTGATCTCGAGGTCCCGCACTGCGTCGACGACGGCCCCGGTCGATGCCCCGACCGGTTCGCCCTCGACGGTGACGCCGTCGCCCTGGAACACGTAGAGCACCCGAGCCACATCGTCGCCGGCCGCCGGCATCGTCCACGACGCCCCCGGCTCGAACACGACGTGCCAGAGCGCCACGTCGGCGTCGGCGCGCGATGCGTACGAGGCGGGCGGCGGTGGAGGCGGCACCGAGTCGCCGAGCGAGCCGGCGATCACTGTCACGGTCACCCCGTCGGCCTCGTGACGTGGGATCTCGTGGTCCCACAACATCGTGAAATGGGCGTCGACCATCTTGTCGGCGGCCGGCAGGTTCATCCAGATCTGGAACAACTCGAGGGTGTTCGGCGCGTCGTCGTCGAGCAGCGGAAACATCTCGGCGTGCTGGATCCCGCCGCCAGCGGTCATCCACTGCACGTCGCCGCGGCCGTAGCGGGCTGCCGCTCCGAGCGAGTCGGCATGGTCGACCAGACCCTGGCGGACGAAGGTGATCGTCTCGAACCCGCGATGCGGATGCTGCGGGAACCCCGGCACGTGCGAACCGTGGTACATCCGCCACCCGTCGACGGGCTCGAAGTCGTTGCCGATCGAGCGGCCGACCAGCGATGCATCGGGCCCGAGCCGTCCGTCCCCGGCCGGGTAGGTGTCGAGGTGGTGAACACAGAACAGGAACGGGTCGATGGTCGGCCATTGGAAGCCGAGCGGGACGGTCTGGATCACCGGGGAAGCCATGTTCACCAGCATACTTGCGGGTGCAAGCTTCGCGGAACGCGTCACGCGATCCCGCGGGTGGCGGCCACGTCCTCGTCGTGGACGAACCAGCTCGCCACAGCGCCCGGCAGCATCATCAGGCCCATCGCGAGGAACCCCCACCGGTACGCAGGGAGCCGGTCGATCGCCGGAGCGTCGTCACCGCCCACAGCCGACACCTTGGCTGCGATCACCGATGCCGCCAGCGCGACGCCGAATGCGAACGCGATCTGTCGCTGGGTGTTGAACAGTGACGTCGCCCTGCCGGTGTCGGCATTCGACACGGTTGCATACACAGCGGTCTGGATCGACACGAAGACCAGCCCGACGGCAGCGCCGCGCAGCGCTGCGCCGGTCCCGAGCATCCAGAGTGGCGTGTCGAGGTCGGCGAGCCCGAAGCCGGCCGTGAACAGCGCCGTCGCCGCAGAGCCGACCACCATCAGTCGCCGCGGCCCGACCACCCGGTACACACGTTTTCCGAGGAGATTCGACACGACGAAGATCGCGACCGCCTGTGGCGCCTGGACGAGTCCGGATTGCGTGGCACTGAACCCGCGCAGCGTCTGGATGTAGAGCGGCAGGACGAAGATCCATCCGAAGAACCCGGCGTAGACCATCGACGCGGAGATGTTGATGATCCGGAAGAGTCGGTTGGTGAACAGCCGAAGCTGCAGCATCGGCTGCTCGAGGCCGAGTTCGACAACGATCAGGCCGATGAGCGCAGCGACGCCGATGACGCCGGTGGCGATCGTCTGGGGCGTCAACCATCCGTTCTCCGGTCCGGTCGACAGCGTGTAGATGAGCAGCGAGACACTCGTCGCCGACAGCACCAGGCCGCGCAGGTCGAGGCGTCCCGCCGCAGCGTGGCGCTCCTCGCGGAGCCACAGTGCAGCGAGTGTCAGCGCCACTGCGCCGATCGGCAGGTTGACCAGGAAGATCCACCGCCACGACGTGTTGTCGACGAGGACACCACCGAGCACCGGCCCGATCGCAGGAGCGACGACAGCGACGCTGAGCACGCCGACCGTGGCAGTCGATCGCTCCTCGAGCGGAAACGCACGGAACAGCATGGCGCTCCCGATCGGTGTGATCAGCCCGGCGCCGAAGCCCTGCAGGATACGGAAGAGCACGAGCATCGTCAGGCTCGGCGCGGCCCCGCAGAGGCCCGATGCGATGACGAACACGGCGAGAGCCACCGCGAACATCCGCTTCGTGCCGTACCGGTCACCCAGCCATCCAGCGGCGGGAATGACGGAGGCCAGCGCGAGCAGGTAGGCGACCGACACCCACTCGATGTCGGTCGACGACACCTCGAACTCGCGGGCGAGCGTCGGCAGCGCCACGTTCACGATCGTGCCGTCGATGATGGTCATGAACAGCCCGACGACGTAGACCGCCATCACGCGGTACTTGTACTGCACGTCGCCGAACCTAAGCGAAAGGTCGGCATCCTGTCGGAGTGACCCTCGCTCGCGATCGGCTGAACTACCCGCCTGATCTCCCGATCACGGCGCGCCGCGACGAACTGCTCCAGGTGATCCGCGACCACCAGGTCGTGATCGTGGCCGGCGAGACCGGCTCGGGCAAGAGCACCCAGATCCCCAAGCTGTGCCTCGAGGCCGGTCGCGGTGTCGATGGCGTGATCGGCCACACCCAGCCGCGCCGCGTCGCTGCACGAACGATCGCCGAACGCATCGCCGAGGAACTCGACTCCGAGCTCGGACAGGAGGTGGGCTACTCGGTCCGCTTCACCGACAACGTCTCCGAGCGGACGCTCGTCCGGGTGATGACCGACGGCATCCTGCTCGCCGAGATCCAGCGCGACCGGATGTTGCTCCGCTACGACACCCTCATCATCGACGAGGCGCACGAACGCAGTCTGAACATCGACTTCATCCTCGGCTACCTCAGGCAACTCCTGCCGCAACGCCCCGACCTCAAGGTGATCGTCACGTCGGCGACCATCGACACGGAACGGTTTGCCGCGCACTTCGCCGATGCCGAGGGCGAGCCGGCACCGGTCGTCACCGTGTCCGGGCGGACGTACCCCGTCGAGATCCGGTACCGGGATCCGGGCGACGGCACGAATCAGGTCGACGCCATCCTCGACGCCTGCGAGGAGCTTGCCGCCGACGGCGACGGCGACGTGCTGGTGTTCCTCTCGGGGGAGCGCGAAATCCACGACACGGCCGACGCGCTGCGCGAACGCAAATTGCGCGACACCGAGGTCCTGCCGCTGTACGCACGGCTCGGCTCGGCGGAGCAACACCGGATCTGGCAGCCGCACCGCGGTCGCCGGATCGTGCTGGCCACGAATGTCGCCGAGACGTCGATCACCGTGCCTGGCGTGCGGTACGTCGTCGACGCCGGCACCGCCCGTATCTCCCGGTACTCACGGCGGCTGAAGGTCCAGCGCCTCCCGATCGAGGAGGTGTCGAAGGCGTCCGCCAACCAGCGGGCTGGTCGGTGCGGGCGCGTCGCCGCAGGCGTCTGCATTCGTCTCTACTCCGAGGAGAACTACGAGGAGCGGCCCGACTTCACCGAACCCGAGATCCTGCGGACGAACCTGGCCTCGGTGATCCTGCAGATGGCCAACATCGGCCTCGGTGACCTCGCGCGGTTCCCGTTCGTCGAGGCGCCCGACTCGCGCAGCATCCGCGACGGTGAGCTGCTCCTCGAGGAGCTGAACGCGATCTCCGTCGGCCGCAAGGGCGACGGCGTCCGGTTGACCAAGATGGGTCGCCGGCTCGCGCGCCTGCCCGCCGACCCGCGGCTCGGGCGGATGCTCCTCGAAGCCGATCGCCGCAACTGTGTCCGCGAAGTGCTCGTGATCGTCGCGGCGTTGTCGATCCAGGACGTCCGTGAACGGCCGACCGACAAGCGTGAGCAGGCCAACGAGTCACACAACCGCTTCAAGGTGAAGGGGTCCGACCTGCTCTCGATCGTCACGCTGTGGGACTACGTCCGCGAGCAGCAGCGCGAGTTGTCCGGCAACCGGTTCCGGCGGATGTGTCGCGAAGAGTTCATCCATTACCTCCGGGTCCGCGAGTGGGTCGATCTCCACCGCCAGCTCAAGCGGGTCGCCGCCGACATGGGCATCCGGGCCGGCACCGAGGAGGGTCATCCGGATCACGTGCATCAGGCACTGCTTGCCGGCCTGCTGTCCCAGGTCGGGATGCGCGACCGCCAGACCCGCGTGTACAAGGGCGCTCGCCAGGCCGAGTTCGTGATCGCGCCCGGTTCCGTGCTCACCCGCAAGCCCGCCGACTGGGTGATGGCCGCCGAGCTCGTCGAGACGAACCAGATCTACGCGCGCCGCGTCGCGGAGATCGACCCGCGGTGGGCCGAGCGCGCCGGGGCCCACCTCGTCAAGCGCTCCTACGGGGAGCCCCGGTGGGACCCGAAGGGCGGGCGGGCGGTCGTCGTCGAACAGGTGACGTTGTACGGACTGCCGCTCGTGTCGGACCGCGTGATCGGCCTCGACCGCGTCGACCCTGACGCGGCTCGGGCATGGTTCATCACGAAGGTCTTCGTCGAGCGCGACGTGCCTGACCATTGGCGTGACCGGCACGTGTTCAACGCACGCAACGATCAGGTGCTCGCACGCCTCGCATCGATGAGTGCCCGGACCCGTGGCGTCGAGGTCGTCGACGACGATGCGCTGTTCACGTTCTTCGACGAACGCATCGGCAACGACGTGACCAGCACGCAGCACTTCGACCGGTGGTGGAAGGACCAGTCCGGCACGCTGCTCGATCTCCCCGATCCCGTCCACCTCGGGCTCGACGGGTACCCGGACGTCTGGCGCCAGGGAGACATCGAGCTGCCGCTGACGTACCGCGACGCCCCGGGCGAGCCGCTCGACGGCGTCACGGTCCACCTCCCGCTCAACGGGTTGAACCAGATCACCGACGACGGCTTCGACTGGCAGGTGCCGGGCCATCGAGACGAACTCGTCGAACAACTGATGCGCTCGCTGCCCAAGACCATCCGGCGCGAGCTGATCCCGTTCGCCGAGTCCGTCGACACGGTGCTCGATCGTCTCGGTCCGCCGTCGGGGCGACTGGTCGATCGGCTCGCGGCCGTGCTCACCGAGGTCGCGGGCGTCCCCGTTGCCGCCGACGCGTTCGACCCCCGAGCCCTCGACGCGCACCTCAGGATGCACTTCGTCGTGTCGGACGACAGCGGCGAGGTGCACGACGTCGGCACCGACCTCGCGGCGATCAGGGCGCGCCTCGCCGGCTCGGCCCGCCAGTCGATCGCCGCGGCTGCCCCGATCGAGGAGCGACGGGGGATCACCACCTGGGACGTGGGCGACCTCCCGCGCTTGGTCGAATCCGCCGACCGGGACCTCGACGTCCGTGCGTACCCGACCCTGCTCGACGTCGGCGACACCGTGTCGCTCCGCGTCGTCACCACACCCGCGCTCCAGCAGCGTGCGATGCGCGGCGGAGTCCGCCGACTCCTGCTGCTCGACGGTGCACCGACGCGTCGTTCGATCGAGAAGCTCATCACCAACGCGGGTCGCATCGCGATCGCGAACGCCGACATCGCCGCTGACTCGCTCGTCGACGACTGCATCGCCGCCGCGGTCGATCAGCTGATGGCCGAGCACGGCACGGTGCCGTTCACCGAAGCGGAGTTCATGTCGCTCCGACGGCTGGTTCGTGCGAAGGGTCCGAACCGGGCCGGCAACGCGCTCGGAGCTGCTGTGGCCGTCGTCGCCGCTGCGGCAGGGGTGAACGAACTGCTGGCACGCCTCCGCGCACCCGCCTTCGCCGAGTCGGTCCAGGACGCAAACCTGCATCTCGGTCGGCTCGTTCGACCCGGCATGGTCTCGGCACACGGCATCGACCGGCTCGGTGACGTCGAGCGCTACGTCCGTGGCATCCGTTACCGGTTGGAACACCTCGGCGGTGCGGTCGACCGCGATCGGGCGCGGATGGCCGAGATCCTCCCGCTCGAAGCCCGATTCGCGAGGTTCGTCGACCGGACACCCCCGGCGGATCTGCCGCCCGACACGGCGACGGCCCGCTGGATGCTGGAGGAACTGCGCATCCAGATCTTCGCCCAACCGATCGGTACCGCGGGTTCGGTCAGCCCGAAGAAGGTGGCACAGCGCCTGACTAGCCTCGGCGCTCATGGGTAAGCGCACCGGTGGCCGGAACATCGATCCGATCTCTGGGAAGCAGGCGGTCGAACTCGACGTCGCGTCGAAGGTCGGGGGCTCGATCGGGCGCCTCACCCAGCTGCAGCGCTCGTTGTTGTTCGCCGAGGTCTCGATGCTGTCGTACCTCCACGACGACGAGGCCCAGCCGGTGTTCCACGAGGTCGGCTTCACCGAGGTCCGCTACCTCGAGCGTGACGGCGCGCAGGTGTACGTGCTCGGGACCGAGCGCGACATCGTCATCGTGTGCCGGGGCACGGAGCCGAACGAGTGGAACGACATCAGGGCCGACGCCAACGCGTTGACCGATCTGGCCGAGACGGTCGGTCGTGTCCACCGCGGTTTCAAGCGCGAGGTCGACGACATCTGGCCCGAACTCGAGCAGCTGCTGCGCGACGAGGGGCGCTACGTGTGGTTCTGCGGGCACTCGCTCGGTGGGGCGATGGCGCAGATCTGTGCCGGGCGCTGCCAGGTGTCCGACATCGCGGCCGTCCCGACCGAGGTCGTGACGTTCGGCAGCCCGCGGGTCGGGACCAAGCGCTACATCCAGCACGCGAAGGTGCGTCATCTGCGCTGGGTGAACAACAACGACATCGTCACCCGCGTCCCACCGACGTGGCTGCGCTACCGGCACACCGGCACCCACATGTACCTCGATCGCAATGGCGACGTGAGGACGCTCAGCCCCGCCCAGCGGGGCAAGGACCGCTGGGCCGGGTTCCGGTCCGGGCTCAAGCAGCGTCGTTTCGACCATTTCTCCGACCACGCGATCGCCGACTACGTCGCCCACATCCGGCGCGCCACCGAGTCCTGATCAATCGCGGATGCGGGTGACCGGCCCGGTGAAGCCGATCCCGCAGGTTGCGCAGCGACCGTGGTTGAGCTTGCCGACGGATCGTGCCCGGTAGCGAACGCCGCCCATCTCCCAGATCGAGGTGACGTGACCAGCGGGGCAGGTCATGGTCCATGCACGCGACTCCCGCTCGATGTCGGCGCGTCGCGATCGGGGCATCACCCGCAGGACCCAGCGCTGGGTGCGGCTCGGGGTCATGTCGCGCGAAACCGGCCGGGTTCGATCTCGGATGCGTCGCCCTGGCGGACCATTCGGGCGACGTGCATCTCGGCGCTGCGTCGTTCGACGGAGGTGACGAACGCCATCTCGACGTGCGGGCGGTAGATGAACCGGTGGTCGACCATCTCGGCGATCGAATGGGGCTCGGCGAGGTAGTCGAGCATCGCCTGGTGGCGTCGGCCGATCACGGCGTGGAACCCGTCGAGCAACTCGAGAAACGCGGCTCGCCCCTCGATGACGCCCTTGTGATGGAACGTCACGTAGTAGTCGGCCTCCTCGTCGCGCACTTTGACGAGGCTGTCCTCGAAGTCGTCGAGGTCGCTCCACACGTCGCCGTAGTACGGACCGAAGCCGGTGAGGTCGATGTCGGACAGGAAGAACGTGTTGTCGACCCGGAAGCCGGAGTGGCCGCGGGTGTGTCCCGGTAGATGGACCGCCTCGACCTGTACGCCGCCGAGGTCGAAGACGTGGCCGTCTCCGAAACCCTGGGCGTCGGGCCGAGGCGAGAAGTGGAACTCGTCGAGCACGGTCTGCTCGAACGACCTCCGGGACTCACCCTCGAGCCCGTACACGGCCATCAGGCCGTCCATCGACCGGACCCCCGGGAGATCGGCATCGTGGACGTGGACGCGAGCGTCGACGAACAGTCCGTTGCCGGCGATGTGGTCTTCGTGGCTGTGGCTGTTGATGACCGCATCGATCGGTGCCGGTGCGCCACCGCGTGACACGACGTCGACCGACGGGTCGATGATCACCGTCTCGCCCGCACCGCGGACGAGCAGCGAGTTGCCCGAGGGATAGCCACCGTTGTTCGCGCCGACGAGCACGCTCACCGCGTCGCTGAGGCGTCGTTCGTCGGTTCCCCAGTCGGCGATCATCCGAAGGCCTGGTCGCGGAGTCGGGAGTCGAGCACCCGCGCAGAGTAGTCGGAGGTCCCGGCGTCGAACATCTCGCGTGCGGCGTCGACCAGTGCCCCGTACGCAGCCCAGGCGAACAGGCTGCCGACCGACACCCTGGCGACCCCCAACTCGGCCAGTTGTGCGATCGTCGGCGTGCCCGGCAGGCGGAAGCGGTCGTGGAGTTCGGTGGCGCGTACAGAGGTCATGACGAGGTTCTCCATCGGCCGTGCTCGACACGCTGGCGGGAATCGGGTGTCGATGCGTTGCTTGGGCGCGCTGGTCTATGTTCGAGGCGTCCGCCGCCGTGTGGAACGTACCAACGCGACCAACAGCGTGACGAGGAGTGAACAATGACCGACGAGACCCCGACTGATGTGGCCACGGCCGTCGCCGAGATCGAAGCGCAGCGTTCGAACCGAACCGCGGTGTGGTTGTTGATCTCGCTCGGGACGCTCGTCCTGGTGTTGAGCACGCTCAACACCTGGGCGGAGCGACAGTTGCTCGACACCGACTCCTGGGTCGACGCCAGTACGGCGCTGCTCGACGATGACGACGTGCGCCACGAAGTGTCGGTCCGGTTGGTCAACGCGCTCTACGAGAACGTCGATGTCGGGCAGGCGATCGACGAGCGGCTTCCCGAACAACTGCAGGGTCTCGGAGGCCCGCTCGCCGGGGTGCTGCGTGATCCGCTCATCGACACCGCCGACTCGCTGCTCGAGAGCCAGCCGGTTCGGGTGGTCTGGAAGGAAGCCAATCGAAAGACGCATACGGCCGTCCTGGCGATCCTCGAAGACGACGTCCGCGACAACATCTCGACTTCGGGGGGCAACGTGGTGATCGACCTCGGCCCCGTGCTGCGACAGCTCGGCGAGCAGATCGGCCTCCCGGAGCGCGTGCTCGATGCCATCCCTGCCGACGCCGGTGTGTTCGACGTGGTCGACTCCGATGCACTGGAGGCCGCGCAGAGCGCCGTCAAGCTGGTCAAGACCCTCAGCATCGTGCTCTTCCTGCTGGTCGTCGTGCTCTTCGGTGCGGCGATCTATCTCGCCCGCAACTGGCGGCGAGCGGCCGTCCGCAACGTCGGCTTCGCCACCGCGTTGGGTGGCTTCGTCGTGCTGGTCGCGCTCCGGCTGGGGGTCACCGTCATCGCCGAAGCACCCGACACGCCGGGGGGCCGCGCGGCGGCGGACTCGATCCTCGCGATCGGCACCTCGCTGCTGCGACGGAGCGCGTGGTCGGAGATCCTGATCGGGTTGCTGATCGCACTCGGGGCGTCGCTCGTCGGGCCGGCCCGGTACGCCGAGCGGGCCCGTCACTACACCGCACAGGGTTTCCGACGCTCCGCAGTTGCGACATGGATCGGCTTGGCGGTGCTGGTCCTCGTCGCGCTCGCCTGGTCACCCTTCTCCGCAGGCGGGAACTGGCTGACGGCCCTGATCGTCGTGCTCCTCGTCGTCGTCGGCATCGAAGCGATCCGCAGGACCTCGCTCGCAGAAGCGGCGACGCTCATCGACGACGAGGCGAACGCTCGACAGCAGAACGACGACCTGGCCGCTGCCGTGTCGGCCGGTCCCGGTGCCGACGGGAGCTAGACATCGGACGTCGGGCGGTCACCTCCGAGCGCAGGCCGACCTGACGATCGAGCTCGGTCAGTCGGCGTCTTCGGTCGCCTCGAACTCGGGCTTGAGGTTGAGTGAGGCGGAGTTCATGCAGAAGCGGTCGCCGGTGGGGTTCGGGCCGTCGGGGAAGACGTGGCCGAGGTGGGCGCCGCAGGTGGCGCACACGGCTTCGGTGCGGACCATGCCGTGCGAACGGTCCTCGCTTGAGGGTCACCTTGGCGGGGTCGATCGCCTCGTAGAACGACGGCCAACCCGAGCCGGAGTCGAATTTCGTCTCGGACGAGAACAGCGCGGCGTCGCAGACGATGCAGTGGTACACGCCGGGGTCCTTGGTGTCGTGGTACGTGCCGGTGAAGCGCGCGCTCGGTGCCCGCCTTCTGTGTCACGTCGTACTGGAGCTTGGTGAGCCGCTCGCGGAGCTCGGCGTCGGTGGGGATCGAGGTGTCGGCCATGTCACCATGGTGCCCGATCCGGACGGGTTCTGCACATCCGCGTCTCCGACGATGACCGTGTTTCGGAGTTGTTGTGCGGGCCGTTCGTGTCCTGTCGCCGACCGATTCCTACGCTCGCCCCATGTCCACGCGACGCCTCGCCGGCACCGCCGTCGTCGCCGCCCTCGCGCTGAGCGCGTGTGCGTCGTCGAGCGGCGGTGAGCGCGACCGTGAAGCCGATGACGCCACGCCGTCGGCCGAGCCCGTCACCGACGGCGGCGATCAGGCGCTGCCCCGGCCGATACACCTACCCGGCCCCGCCCGAGTCGCCGGAGGCGGACGCACCGAACGCCGCGGCGGACGACGCGATCGACCGCATCGTCGACGGGATCAATGCCGGTGCGCTCGACCCGAGTGCGATCGACGACCTCACCGCATCGGGCGACGCCCGCTACGCGTGGTTCGTGTCGGACCTCTTGCGCTTCTTCGGCGGCCAGGACGGCGATCGGCTGATCGAGTCGTTCGAGACGCTGGTCGGCGTCGACATCGCCCGCGACCCCGACCTCCAGCTCAGCCCGTGGCTCAGCGTCACCAACCATCTCATCGCGTGGGACACGCCGGACTACCTCGGTTACCGCGACGACAAGGGTGGCATCTTCACGCAGCTCGAAACCGGGTGGGCACCGTTCTTCGACGACGCCGGCGCCGACATCGACTGGCGCTACCTCAGCTGGGGAGGTGTGTTCATCGACGATCGCCCGCTCGGCGACCCCGACAGCTGTCCCGGCGGCTGCATCCCTGCCCTCGACGACCCGCAGACGACCGACGCCGCCGGCGGCGCCTGGTACCCCGACGATCGCACCGTGTTCGGCATCGTCGTCGACGACGACGCACTCGCGATCCCGTTGCACATCGCCGAGATCCACGAGATGTTCAACCTCACGCTGGGCGGCGAACGGCTTGCCATCCCGTACTGCACGCTCTGCGGATCGGCGCAGGCATTCGTCACCGATCAGCCCGACGACGCCCTCGTCATGCGCACGTCCGGCCTGCTCAGCCGGTCGAACAAGGTGATGTACGACCTGGTCACGAATTCGGTGTTCGACACGTTCACCGGCGACGCCGTGTCGGGCCCGCTCCAGGACGCCGGCGTCGTGCTCGACGAGATCACCGTCGTGCGCTCGACATGGGGCGAATGGAAACGTGAGCACCCCGACACGCAGATCATCGCGCAGGATGGCGGGATCGGCCGGAGCTATCAGCTCGACCCATTGGGGGATCGCGACGCCGACGGGCCGATCTTCCCGATCGGCGACTTCGACGATCGGCTCGGCGTGCAGGAGTTCGTCGTCGGCGTGATCCTCGACGACGGTACGCCGCTCGCCTTCCCGGCGGAAGAGGCCGGCGCGGCGTTCAACGCCGGCGATCCCGTCGTGCTCGGCGGTGTCGAACTCGGCGAATCGGGAGACGGCTTCGTGGCGTCCGACGCGACCACCGGCGAGCAACTCCCCGCCCACGAGGCGTTCTGGTTCGCGTGGAGTCAGTTCCACCCCGACACGTTGCTCTGGGAGCGCTGAGGGTCAGGACAGGAGCGCGTCGAGGCCCTTGTCGGCATGCGCCATGTCGGGGCGGTCCTCGTGCTCGAGTCGGGTCAGGTAGCTGACGGCCACGTACCCCTCGTCGACCATCCCACCGTCGGTGTCGGGATCGAGATCGGTCTTGTCACCCCACTGCATCGTGACCTTGAACGCTCCGTCGCGACCCGCGATCGGTGTCAGATCCGCCGACGACACCGTCCGTGGCGGACGGACGCCGACCCTGGCGTGCTTCCAGCCCTTCAGCTCGTCGAGCGGCAGGTCGGGGACATTGAGGTTCACCACGACGGTGTCGGTCGGCATGTCGTCGACGAGTGACTGGACCACGGACTTCGCCACCTCGGCGGCGGTGTCCCAGCTCAGGTCGGCGATCACGTCGTCCCATGCCTGACCCTCGACACCCATCCCGTGCACCGACTGGCTGACGGCGACGCCCGAGACGTGGCCGTTGCGGCCCGTGAGGCAGGCACCCACGGTGCCGGAGTGGTACACGGCGCGCCCGACGTTCGCCCCCGGATTGATGCCGGACACGATCAGGTCGAACGGGTCGCCGAATGCGCCGAGCCGCGCGAACATCACGCACAGGCCGGGCGGCCCGTTGACGGTCCACGCCTCGGCGTCGCAGTCGGGAATCGAGGTGTGCACGATTTCGGGTTCGAGCAGGTGCAGCGCACCGAGCGCAGCCCCCGCCCCGGAGAACTCACGGTCGGGCGCGGCCACCACCACCTCGTGATCACCGTCGAGCGTGCACATCGAGCGGACGAGGACGTGGAGGCCTTCGGAGTCGATGCCGTCGTCGTTCGTCACCAGGATGCGCATGTGCCCCATCCTGCCATCCGTGTTCACCCAGCGGTGAGGTCGAGCTGCATCAGCACCATCGTGCGCCACGTGTCGAACGTGAACCCGATGTCGGGCATCCGCCCCACCTCGACGAACCCGCGCCGGGCGTGGAAGGCGATCGACCGCGCGTTGAACGCATCGATCGTCGCGACCATCTGCCGCAGCCCGTTGCCCCGGGCAACCGACTCGAGCTCGTCCATCAGGGCATCGGCGGCGCCGGAGCCGCGGGCGGAGGCATCGAGATACACGGAGTGCTCGCACACGAACCGGAAGCCCTCGCGCAAGGCGCTGTCGCGGAAGTCGCCGTAGCTCGCCACACCGATCACCTCGCCGTCGAGGTCGGCCACGATGACGGGTCGACCCGTCGCGGCGCGGTCGCGCAGCCAAGCGAGCCGTTCGTCATCGGTGTGCAGCCGCTCGGTCCACTCGGCATCGCCGGCCGGGATCGCCTGGTTGAAGATGTCGGTGATCCGACCGACGTCGGCATCGGTGGCGGACCGGATCTGCAGTGCCATGAAGTGATCAGTGTGCCACTCGCGCGAGGATCCTGACATGGCCGATCAGCCTGCACTCGACGACCCGATGCCGCTCGACGACGTCAACTTCTTCGATCCGGCGATCAACGACTGTCCGTACCACGCCTATCGAACGCTGCGTGACGACGCTCCGGTCTGGTTCGACGAACGACTGAGGGCCTACGTGGTCACGCGCCACGAGGACGTGCTGGCGGTGCTGCGCGACGCCGAGCGGTTCAACAACGCCCAGCGGCGCGGGTCGCGTCCCGAGGTCCAGGCGCTCTACCAGGAGAAGGGGTGGGTGCCCGCGCGCACGCTCGCGGGCCGTGACGACCCGAATCACCGTGAGATGCGTCAGCTCTTCGACCACGCCTTTCGACCGAAGAAGCTGCGCGCTCTCGAGCCCCAGATCGAGCGACTCGCACACGAGCTGATCGACGACTTCATCGACGCAGGGGAGTGCGACTGGGTGCGGCAGTTCGCCGTGCCGTTGCCGCTGATCGTCATCGGGATGCAGATGGGCGCCGATCCCGACGACATCTGGCGGATCAAGGCGTGGACCGATGCATGGGTCCAGCGCCTCGGCTTGATGCAGACCCCCGACGAGGTGATCTGGTCGACCGAGATGGAGATCGAGGCGCAGCACTACTTCCAGCCGATCTTCGACCGGCTCCGCACGACCCCCGACGACACGCTGCTTTCCGACCTCGTCAACACGGAGGTCCCCGAGTGGGGACGCTGCCTCACCGACGAGGAGCTGCACGCGGAGATGATGGCCGACACCTTCGTGGGCGGCTCCGAGACGACCACGAACGCGCTGTCGGGTGGTGTGCGGCTGCTGATCGAGCACCCCGACCAGTGGGACCGGCTCAGGACCGATCCCGAGCGGTATCTGCCCGTCCTCGTCGAAGAGGTGCTCCGGCTCGAGGCCCCCGTACAACGACTCATGCGGTCGGCCGCCGTCGATGTCGAACTCCACGGCGTCACGATTCCGGCAGGCTCGATGGTGCTCGTCGGCTACTCGGCGGCCAACCGCGACGAGCGGGTGTTCGATGCACCGGCCCGCTTCGACCTCGACCGCGACGACGCCAAGAAGCACATCTCGTTCGGGTTCGGCACCCACCACTGTCTCGGCGCTCCGCTGGCGCGTCGTGAGCTGTTGCTCGGGTTCACTGCGCTGGTCGACCGGATCGACGAGATGTGGTTCCTCGACGACACCGATCTCACGATCGCGCCGAACTACTTCCTCCGGGCGCTGAAGGAACTGCGGATCGGCTTCCGGGCCAGCGCTGGCTGACGAGCGTGAACGCGGCGATCCCGATGATCACGAGCACCATGCCGACCACCTGGAGGCCGCGGACCGTTTCACCGAGGATCACGAACGCGAAGAACACGGCGAGTGCCGGCTGCGACGTCTGCATCACCGTGATGGTCGCGATCGGCAGGTGCTGTTGGGCGAACGCGATGCAGCCGTGCGCGATCATGCCGGTGAGGATCGCGAGGGCAGCCGCGACCAGCCAACCGCGTCGTGTCATCGAGAAGATCTCGTCGCCCGCCAGCACGACCGCGATCGGCGCCGTCGTGACCAGGCCGAGCGGCATCATGCATGCCATGAACGACACCGTGTCGACACCGGCGGCACGCGCCCGTTTGGTGAAGAGCAGATATCCCGTCCAGGAGCAGAGGACGAGCAGCATGATCAGGTCGCCAGCGAGGGAGGCGGTGCCGGTCGACGGTCCGAAGAACAACACCAGTGCGACACCGACGATCGAGATCACGCCGTAGCGCAACGCCGACCAGTTCGGTCGCTCAGCGAACAAGATGGCCCCCGCCGGCACGACGAGGAGTGGGGTCATGGTGGCGATGAACTCGACGTGCGCGATGCTCGTTTTCGTCACGGCGGTGAACAGCAGTGAGATGTTCATGCCGAAGAAGAGGCCCGCCGGAGCGACGAGTTTCCAGGTGCGCCGGTCGGGGAGCGGCCGGCGCTGACCGACCAGCACGATCCACCATGTGCCGACCGACATCCACATCCGCCAGAACGCCAGCACCACGCCGGTGACCCCGGCCCACTTCACGATCGGCGTCGACAGCGAGAAGCTGACGATCGCCGCAGCCATCGCGATCAGCCCGACGCGTGATCGGCCGTCGGTCACGAGTCAGAGCCCGGGAAGGTCGAGCCACGCGTCGGCCGCCTCGGAGTCGCCGACCAGGTCGATCGACGACCGGGGGGCGCGGCCCATCAGGACGAGCAGGAGGTCGGCTGCGGTGCCGCGCAGTGCGGCGTCGCCCGTGCGGTGCTCGGGCGCGAACCGGTACTCGCCGTCCTCGTTCCACGCGATCCACTCGCCATCGCGGTCGGTGCAGTGCACGTGCAGGCTGGGCGAGGGGACCGGCACCGATTCACGCACGAAGATGCGGGGCAGTGCGAGGTCGAAGAACTCGGCGATGCCCGCCGCAGCCGACGCCGGCTCCAACGCTGAGGTACCGAAGGCCGCCACCTCGGCGTCCCACCGGTGGATCATCGTCTCCTGGGCCTGCCGGCGTGCCCACACCCAGACCCGCTGCTCGAGACCGAACGGATGCCATGTCGGTGCCTCGGGGTCGCTGCCGGCAAGCGATGCGGCCAGCGCGGCGGCGCCGTCGACGAGCCAGGTCCCGAGTTCGTCACCGGACGCGTCGGGGGAGGGAAACGCGTACTCGACCCTCTCGGGAGCCCGGCCGCCGGTGATCGCCTTCGTTGCCCATCGGTGGACTGCGCCGGTGTGCGCGACGAGTTGGCGGAGGTCCCACCCCGGACACGCAGCGACGGGAGCCGAGAGATCCCCGTCGATCGCAGCGCTCGTCATCCGTTCGGAATCGGAGCGGATCGACGTCAGATACGGATCGAGGTTCACACCGACCGACGGTAGCCTTCCGCCCATGAGTCCTCTCGAAGCACTTGCCGGGGAGCCCGACAGCGCACCCGACAGCGAGCCGATCATCACGATCACGCCCGAGGCGATCGAGAACCTGCTCGAAATGCGTGATGACGAGCCCGAGGGCGACCAACTCGGTCTGCGTCTCGCGATCGCGTCCGATCCTGGCGAGGACTTCCGCTACGACCTGTCGTTCGAAGAGTTCCTGAAGGCCGCATTCACCGACGAGGTGCGCACTCACGAGGGGTTGAAGGTGATCATCCCCGGCGGCGACGTCGAACTGCTCACCGGTGCCACGCTCGACTACTCGTCGACGCAGGGGCTCGTGATCCGCAACCCGAACAAGCCCGAGGCACCCAACGTCGAGGGCCTGATCAGCGATGACGCGCTGTCGGCCGAGGTCGAGGCGCTCGTCGCCGCCGAGGTGAACCCGGCACTCGCCGCCCACGGAGGTTTCGTCACCTATGTCGGGCACGACGGCGAGGGCACCGCTTACATGACGATGGGCGGCGGATGTCATGGGTGCTCGATGAGCAAGATGACGATGCTCGATGGCGTGCAGACGATGCTGTCCGAAGCGATCGACGGGATCGAGAAGGTCAAGGACCTCACCGATCACACCACCGGCTCAAACCCCTTCTACTCCTGATTCGGGCCAGATCGCCCGATCTCTGCGTTGCGTGAGCTCGAACGATCTGATCCCGAATCAGCGAGCTGATTTTTTGTTGGGTCTTGATTTGTTGGGTCCAGGACCGAGCAAATCAGATTTGTTGGGTCCAGGACCGAGCAAATCAGTGATTTGTTGGGTCCAGGACCGAGCAAATCGGTGACCGACGCTCGTGAGCGCCCTCAGCGACGGATTCTTCTCAGCGGGGGTTCGGTCTTCGGGGGCTGCTTGCGGGGTGGGAGTTCGCCGAGCACGCGGGTCGAAACGGCGGTGATTTCGGCGACGGCACGTTCGAACGCCTCCGCAGTGGCCTCGGAGGTCTTCTGGACGCCGGTGATCTTGCGTACGTACTGACGTGCTCCGGCCTCGATCTCCTCGGCGGTCGCCGCTGGCTCGAGCCCACGCAACGTCGTGATGTTGCGACACATCAGCGGGCCACCAGATCGTGGGTCTCGGGTCGTTCGTCGAGGTAGCTGGCCGCGTACGAACAGATCGGTCGGATCGTCAGGCCGTCGGCCCGGAGCGACTCGATCACACCGTCCATCAGCACGGCAGCGAACCCGTGGCCACGGTGCGCCGGGTCGGTCTCGACGTGGGGCACGGTCACGACGGTGCCGTCGATGGTGTAGTGCGCGCGGCTGACGAGCTCGCCGTCGAGGTGCAGGGTGAACCTCGACGCCGTGACGTCGTTGGCGACGGAGAGGTCGGCTCTTGGCATGCGGTGAGTGTATCGCTGCGCTATGGTCATTCTCAATGAGTGAGAACCACGACGGCCGCGAGCATCAGCACGACGGTGTGCGCCTCGGTGTCGCCGCTGGTGCCAACACGCTCTTCGCCGTGGTCCAGGTGGTCGTCGGATTCGCGATCGGTTCGGTCGTCGTGCTCGCCGACGCGGCCCACCAAGCCGTTGATGCGCTCGGCCTGATCACCGCGCTGATCGCGGTCAACGTCGCTCGTCGTCCCCCGTCGAAACATTGGTCGTACGGGCTCGGCAAGGCCGACGCGTTGGGTGGGTTCGTGTCGGCGCTGATGCTGATCGGCTCGGTCGTGTGGATCACCATCGAATCGATCAGCCGACTCGTCGAACCCGAGCCGGTCGAAGGCGGTGGCGTGATCGCGATCGGCCTCGTGGCGATCGCGGTCAACGGCCTCGGCGTCGTGTTGGTCGGGCACGGCCACGGTGACGAAGCGATGTCGATGCGCGCTGCTCGGCTCCACCTGCTCACCGACCTCGCGGGTTCGGTCGTGGTCGTCGTGGCCGGGTTGCTCCTGGTCACGACCGATCTGGCCTGGATCGATCCGGTTGCCTCCCTGCTCGTGTCCGCGGCCGTCCTGTGGTCGACGGTCCGGCTGATCCGCTCGGCAACCGAGGTCCTGCTCGACCGGTCGCCGGCCGGGGTGTCGACCGAACAAGTCGTGGCGCTCATGACCCGGCACCCCGAGGTCGACCTGGTCCATCATGTCCACGTGCGGTCGCTCGGCGGCGGTCGACACACCGCGTCAGCCCATGTGGTCGTCCACGGGGCGACCACCGTGCATCGTTCGCAGGAGATCGTCGACGACCTCGCGCGCCAGGTCGACGACGTGCTCGGCGTCGAACACGTGACTCTGCAGGTGGAGTGCCAACACCACTGCGCGGAGTCTGACAACCTGGCGACGTGACACAACGTGGCATCCGTATGCGCTACGACGAGGCGGCGCGGTCCTTCATCGGCTTCGCGCGCACGCTGAACGACGCCGACTGGGCAACGCCGGTCCCGTGCACTCCGCTCTGGACGGTCCGGGACGTGCTCTCGCACGTGTCGGGAATCCCCGACGACGGCCTCGCCGGACGCACCGACGGTACGGCGACCGAGCCGTGGACCGCCTCACAGGTCGAACGCAACTCCGGGTTCACCGTCGACGAATTGCTGGAGCGGTGGGAGGGCCAGTACGAGATGTTCGGCGCCGCGATCGAGGCGATCGGAGAAGCGCGCCCGCCCTTCGACTGTCACTCCCACGAGCACGACATCCGCCACGCGCTCGGGCGACCGGGCAACCGCGACTCGGCGATCATCACCGACGGGGCGCATGCGATGCTCGCCGGGTTCGCCGGCTGCTCCGTCGCGATTGCCGTCGAACTCGATGACGGAACGACGGTCCACACCGGCCGGCCCGACGCGGCCGCTTCGGTGCGACTGTCGACCACTCGGTTCGAGGTCTTCCGATCGGTGCTCGGCCGCCGAACCCCGCACCAGGTTCGCGGCCTCGACTGGACGGGCGATCCGGCTGCAATCGCCGCCGTGGTGGACGGGTGGTTCAGGTTCGGTCCGAGCGAGACTCTCATCGACGAGTGAATCGTGGACGCCCGGCGCTTCGCCTCGCTGGGCGCCGAGACGACTTCGTACCCTTGTGATCGGTGTCGTCCCGTGTGACGACGCCGCCCGAGGAGGGGCCATGTCAATGAGTCGTCGTCAATTCGTGGTGGGGGCGGCGCTGGCCGGCCCGTTCGCGGGGTTGCTCGCCAACCCGCAGCTCGTGTCCGCCCGTGCCCGACCGTCCGGTTACGGCCCGATCGGACCCGTCCGGGACATCACCACCGGCGAGGAGACCCTGAGCCTCCCCGCTGGATTCCAGTATCGCAGCCTGGCGATCGCCGGCTCGATCATGGCCGACGGGAACGAGACACCGGGTGCGTTCGACGGCATGGAGTGTTTCCAGGCCCGAAACGGCAGGGTTCGCCTGGTGCGCAACCACGAGACGCGCGCGCAGGGCGGAGCCGGCGGAGCGTCGGCGCCCGCGAACTCCAACCCGTACGACCCGGTCTGCAATGGCGGGACGACCACGATCGAAGTCGATCTGCGCGGTGGGGGCGATCGCTGGCGTGACGTGTCCAGCTGGTCGAGTCTGAACGGCACGTACTTCAACTGTTCCGGTGGCGAGTCGACGTATGGCACCTGGTTCTCGTGTGAGGAGCTGCCGAGCGGTTCGGATCTCGGGCCCACCGATGCCCCCTCACCGTTCCCGGGTGGGCACGACTTCTTCGGCAACGGCGCCGCCAACCTCACCAAGAAGCACGGTTACGTGTACGAGGTCGACTCGAGGTGGGGGCCGGGGGAGAGCCCGACACCCGTGCCGATCACCCAGGCCGGGCGCTTCACCCACGAAGGTGCCGTGATGGACAGCGGGACCGGCTATCTCTACATGACCCAGGACGACTTCTTCGGTCCGTCCGGTCTGTATCGCTACATCCCGCCGAACGACTGCCAGCGCGACGGGAAGGTCGAGGACGGGGGGACGCTCGAGATGCTGCGCGTCGTCGGCGTCCCGAACGCAGCGTTGTTCAGCCACCAAGAACCGGGGGCGACCTACGACGTCGATTGGGTCCCGATCCCGGACCCCGATCCCAGCTACGCCCCGGGCACCGCGTGGATCTCGACGCTCGGCACGGTCTCGTCGCAAGGATTCGCGAGCGGAGCCGCACGATTCAGCCGCCTCGAAGGCATCCGCCGACGCGGGAACCGGATCTACTTCTCCTCGACGCAGGGTGGCCAGGGACGCGAAGGAGCCTCGAGCACGTTCGGCCCTGGGTTCGGCCAGATCTGGGTGCTCGACGTCGCTCGCATGCGCCTGTCGCTCGTGTTCGAGGCGCCGCCGGTCGACGGCCCCGTCGAACCGGGCAACCTGCCTCCGTTGAGCCTCCCCGACAACATCGCGATCTCTCCCAATGGTGCGCTCGTCCTCTGCGAAGACGGCACGATCAACCAGCCTGGTCGGGGGTTCGTGATCCCGCACAACTTCGTGCGCGGCTTGTCCAAGAACGGTGACCTGTTCGACTTCGCGGAGAACCTGATCAACGATTCGGAGTTCACGGGAGCGTGTTTCGCACCTGGCGGACGAAGCATGTTCGTGAACATGCAGGACCCGGGCATCACCTTCGAGATTCGAGGTCCATTCGGTCGCGGACCGTGGTGACGGTCTCCCCGGTCATCCGTTGACCGAGGGCTCGAGGGCTCGCTCCACGTCGGCGAGGAGGTCGACGGTCTCCTCGAGGCCCACCGACATCCGGATGAGGCCGGCACTCACCCCCGTTGCGGCCTGCTCGTCGGGGGTGAGGCTGGCGTGGGTCGACGTCGCGGGATGGCACACCAGGGTCTCGGGTCCGCCGAGTGAGGTCGCGACTCGACACAGCGCGACCCGATCGAGGAAGTCCCTGGCGCGTTCGGTGGTCCCGAGGTCGAAGGCCAGCACGGTGCCGTATTGCAGCAGCTGGCGTTGAGCGATGGCGAACTGTGGGTGTTCGCTGAGCCCCGGGTAGTGCGTGGCGTGCACAGCGGGATGGTCGGCCAGCATGACGGTCAGGGATCGTGCCGACTCGTTCTGCTGTCGTGTGCGGACGCCGAGCGTACGGATTCCGCGTAGGGCGTTGAGCGCGTCGAACGGCGATGGCGTGGCTCCGTGCAACACCGAATACGCCCAGATCTCGGCGAGCAGATCGGCATCGCCCGAGATCACGCCGAGCGTGGCGTCGTTGTGACCGGCGATGCCTTTGGTGGCGGAATGGAGCGAGATGTCGACACCGTGGTCGAGTGGGCGTTGGCCGAGCGGTGTGGCAAACGTCGAGTCGACCACGGTGAACGGCCCCGTGATGGCCCCCAACTCGTCGAGGTCGGCGAGTTCGAGCCGCGGGTTCGACGGCGTCTCGGCGAGCACGACCATCGTGCGGCCCGGTTGCACCGCGGTGGTGAAGGCCCCGGGGGTTGCCACATCCACGAAGGTGGTCTCGATGCCGAGGCGGGCACAGGGACCCTGGAGGAAGGCGAGGGTCCCGGCGTACAGCTGGCGTTGAGCGACCACGTGACTGCCGGCCGAGCACAACGCAAGCACGGTCGATGCGATCGCCCCCATCCCCGAGGCGAATGCCAGCGATTCCTCGGCGCCTTCGAGCTCGGCCATCGCCTCCTCGAACGAACGCACGGTGGGGTTGCAGTAGCGGCTGTAGAAGTCGCCGTGGCGGACTGACGTCGCGCGCCGGTGCGCGTCGTCGAGCGACGCGGACTCCCACGTCGACGAGGCCCACAGCGCCGGGGCCAACGAACGCCCGCTTGCCGAGCGGCCGGCAGTGATCGCCTGGGTCGTCGGCGACGGTTCGGGTGGCACGGACTCCGCGGACATGGCGAGCAACCGTATCGTGGTCGGCGTGACCGACCGACTCGATCGCGATGCCGTGGCCCGGATCCTGGCGCGGGCACAGGAACTGGAGACGGCCGAGCCGGTCGACCAGTCCGGGATCGAACCGGAGGCACTGATCGAGGCGGCCACCGAGGTCGGCATCGACCCGAACGCGGTCCGCGACGCGTTGGCGATCGAGCGGTTCACCGTTGCTGCTCCGGACCGGCGCCGTTTCGACCGGATCTCGGGCCCCGCGTCGATCGTGATCGAGCGTGAGGTGCCGCTCACCGTGGTTGATGCACTCGACGGGATCGAGGCGTGGCTCACGTCGGTGCACCGTCTCGTGTGCAACAGATTCGACGCGGGTCGCCTGCACGCCCGTCGGCGGACCGACGCATCGGCGCGGGTCGGACGCACGGTCTCGGGCTGGCGCGGCGACGGCAGACTCGGAGCGGTGGGGGCGCTCGACGTCGAGGCGGTCCCGCAGGTCGTCGGCTCGACGCCCCTGCACCCACGCACACTGGTGCGGGTCCGTGCGGATCGTCACGATGCCCGCACGATGCGGCTGGCCGGTGGTGGCACCGTCGGGTTGGCGGGAGTCGGCGCCGGCACCGTCAGCGCCGTCGCCACCGGTATGGCAGTGGCGGCGCCGGTCGTGGCGCTCCCACTGGTCGTCGGTGGGTACGTCGTTGCCCGGACGGGACGCGGACACGCCGACCGCCTCGAGTTGGAACTCGAACGCCTGGTCACGCTCGTGGCCCGCGGTGAACGGCCGACCGGGCTCTTGAGCAGGGCGGTGCGCCGCGCCCGCCGTTCGATCGGCTAGCCGGGGACGACGGAGACGGTCAGTTGGCTCTGCTCGGCGTCGGCGTCGGCGTCGCGAGATGTTCATCGTGCGCCCGTCCAGCGCGTAGAAACCGGAGAGCGGGACAGCGTCGTCGGTGACGGTCCACCCTGCCGCAAGCACGAGCGCTTCGTACTCGTCGTAGATCGCCTGGGCGTCGAGCGGTCCGCCGTCGTAGCGCAGGTCGTAGCGGGCCTCGACTCCTTCGCCACGCACGACGGCCCCGGTGAGCACCATCCCAGCCAGCTCGGGGACCGGGATGTTCTCGGGCCACTCGGCGGGAACCTCGATCACCGGTGCGTCGGTGGGCGGCGGTGTCTCGACGGGGGCCTCGGTCGAGATCGGCGCTGCTGCCGCGCCGTCGACATCGTCCCCCTCACCTTCGCCGTTGCTCCCGCCGCATGCGGTGAGGGCGAGGGCGGCGACGATGCCGACGGCGAGGGAAGAGCGCTTCAGGAACATGATGGACCATGATGCCAACCAGACCCGTGGTCGGTGGGGATATCGGTCACACCTGGGGGTACGGTCGTCGCGGTGAGCACCTCGGTCGGCTTCGCTTTCGACAACTCGTTCGTGCGCGATCTCCCGGGGCTCTACGAGCCATGGTCGGCGACGAGTGCGTCGGCGCCGGAGTTGGTCGTGTTGAACGAGGAGCTCGCCGTCGAACTGGGCGCCGATCCCGACGCGCTCCGGTCGCCCGCTGGCGTCGACATCCTGGTCGGCAACGCCGTGCCCGATGGCGCCGAACCCGTTGCGCAGGCCTACGCGGGCCATCAGTTCGGCGGGTACTCGCCACGACTCGGCGACGGGCGGGCCCTACTCCTCGGCGAAGTGGTCGGGATCGACGGGACCCGGCACGATCTCCATCTCAAGGGGTCGGGCCGCACCCCGTTCGCCCGTGGCGGCGACGGCCTGGCCGTGCTGGGGCCGATGCTGCGCGAGTTCTTGATGTGCGAAGCGATGGACGCGCTCGGGATCCCCACGACCCGCGGCCTCGCCGTGGTCGCCACCGGTGACAAGGTGGTACGGGAGTCCCTCCAACCCGGCGCGGTGTTCGTGCGGGTTGCATCGAGTCACCTGCGCGTCGGCACGTTCCAGTACGCCGCCTCACTCGACGACCCGTCCGTGCTGCCGCGGCTCGTCGATCATGCGATCGCTCGACACGCGCCCGCAGCCGCCCGCGCCGACGTGCCGGCACTCGCCCTCCTCGACCAGGTCGTCGATGCCCAGTCGTCGTTGGTCGCGCAGTGGATGCTCGTCGGATTCATCCACGGGGTGATGAACACCGACAACATGACGATCTCCGGCGAGACGATCGATTACGGGCCCTGTGCGTTCATGGACGCCTACGATCCGGCCACCGTGTTCAGCTCGATCGATCACGGCGGTCGGTATGCGTTCGGCAACCAACCGCAGATGGCACTGTGGAACCTCGCCCGCCTCGCCGAGCCGCTCCTTCCGTTCATCGACCCCGACACCGACCGCGCCGTCGAACAGGCCACCGAGCTGCTGCAGCAATTCCCCGAGCGGTTCCGCACCCGCTGGGTCGAGGGCATGGCCGCCAAGCTGGGCGTGGAGTCGATGCCCGATGGCGACCCCGAACTGGCCGACGACTTCCTCGCTCTGCTGCAGGCAGCAGGCGCCGACTTCACGATGTCGTTCCGTTCGCTGGCAGTGGTCGCGCGCGGCGACGACGGGCCGTTGCGAGCACTGCTCGTCGGCGCTGACGGCGTCGATGCCTGGCTCGAGCGGTGGCGGGCCGCAGTCACGGCCGATGCCGATGACATGGACGCCGTCAACCCGATCTACATTCCCCGCAACCACCTCGTCGACGAGGCGCTCACTGCAGCGACCGGAGGCGATCTCGAGCAGTTCACGACGCTGTTCGGCCTCCTGCAGACACCGTTCGTCGAGCGACCCGGCTTCGAGCGCTTCGCCCAGCCGGCGCCCGACGAGTTCGGACGCGGATTCCGGACCTACTGCGGTACGTGACGACTCAGCCGAGCAGGCTGATGACCTCGTCGTGCAGTAGTCCGTTGCTGCTGATCGCCGTGTCGTGCTCGTGGGTCGGCTCGCCGAACCGGTCGGTGAAGCGACCGCCCGCGGCCTCGACGATCGGCTTGATCGCGGCGAGGTCGTAGGGAGCGACGCCGACCGCGTCGACTGCGACATCGATCGCTCCCTCGGCAACGAGCATGTGCTGCCAGAAGTCGCCCATGCCCCGGCTCCGTCGAGCGCGCTGCTGCAGCGTGATCAGCTGCGGCGTGAGTGCGAGCGCATCCCAGCCGGCGTTGTGCGTGATGCTCACCTGAGCGTCGGCCAGCGCATCGACACGCGACACGCCCAGATCGCGCTCGGCGCCGTGTGCCGACATGCGGGCGCCGAGATGCGGGCCGCCCCACCACCGGAATCCGAGTGCCGGGGCGGACACCACGCCGAGCACGGGGCCGCGTTCGACGTGGGTCAGCGCGATCAGCGATGCCCAGATCGGGATACCGCGCACGTAGCCCGAGGTCCCGTCGATCGGGTCGACGATCCAACGCCACTCCGAGTCGGGGTCGCCGGCGAGGCCGTGCTCCTCGCCGAACACGCCGTGGTGCGGGCGGGCACGCATCAGACCGTCGACGATCATCGTTTCGGCGTGCCGGTCGATCTCGGTCACCTCGGTCTGGTTGAGTTTCCAGTCGACGGTGAAGTCCCGATCGAGGAAGTGGGGCAGTGTGAACAGATCCACGGCATCGGCCACCCGCAAGCCGAGCTCGAGTTCGTGATGGAGGTCGATCGGCGTCACGATGTCGCGCCGAAGTCCGGTGCGCGCTTCTCTTGGAGCGCCGCGAGTCCCTCGGCGGCGTCGGGCCCGAGGAAGTTGAGCATCTCGTAGGCGAGCGACGCCTCGAAGTTGGGGAGCGCCTGTCGGAGCCAGTGGTTGAGAGCTCGTTTGGTGAGGCGCGTCGCGTCGACCGGGCCGGCCGCGAGTTTGCGGGCGACGCCGAGCGCTGTCGGCATCACCTCCTCGGCGGCGACGGCCTTCGAGACGAGCCCGATGCGCTCGGCCTCGCGCCCGTCGAGGAAGTCCGCGGTCAACAGGTAGTACTTCGCCTTCGCCATACCGCACAGCAGCGGCCAGATGGCGACGGCGTGGTCGCCGCCGGCGACTCCGAGACGAATGTGGCCGTCGGTGAGTTTGGCTGCTTCGTCGATCACGCTCACGTCGGCCATCAGCGCAACTGCGAGCCCTGCACCGACTGCCACGCCGTTGATCGCCGACACGATGGGGGTGTCGCAGTCGATCATCGTGCGGACGATGTCGCCGGCTTCCTTCATCACCCGCATCGTCCGGGCGTAGTCACCGACCTGTTCGGCGATCCAGTCGAGGTCGCCTCCGGCCGAGAACGCCCGCCCTGCGCCGGTGATCACGACGGCGCGTACCTCGTCGTCGTCGCCGATGTCGCGGAACACCCGGGAGAGCTGAAGATGCATCGCCGCGTCGGTCGCATTCATCTTGTCGGGGTCGTCGAGCGTGATCCGCAGGACCCCACTGGCGCGACCGTCGGGCCAGTCGAAGCGGAGTCGGTCGTACCGGGCGTAGCGATCGCTGGTCACGTCAGCAGACACTACGCGCCCGGCCGTGGAGATCACCCGGACGGGCGGCGTGCCTCACCGCGTGGCCAGACATGTTCGATGTCAGCGCCACTCACCCGGAGCGGCATCGACAGCGAGGAGATTCCATGGGCGACGGCATCGGTGGCGTCCGGATCACGATCCTCGTGATCTCGGCGATCATCTACTTCGCAACGCGGATCTGACCTGGCACGATGGGGTGATGCGGATCCGAGTCGAAGTTCCTGGTGCGCGGGAGGTCCGGCTCGTCATCGCCGGCCAACAGGATCGTCACCTCTTGCCCTCCGAGAGTGGCTGGGTGGGCGACGTCCCCGACGGCGCCCGGTACGGGCTGATCGTCGACGACGGAGACCGCACCCTCGTCGACCCCGACGCAACCGCCGTCTGGTTCGCTCCGGGACACGACCGCGATGCCGCTCGACCCGGACGGGGTGCCAACCATGAGGTCGCCCCGCTCGCCGTGGCGACGCCCTGGCCCGATCCCCAACCGCGCCGACCGACCGAACGTCCGCTCGTTGTGGCTGAGATGCACGTGCGGGGAACGACGAAGTGTCGACCCCGGCCGGAGGCAGGAACGCTTGCCGGCTTGATCCCCGAACTGTCTCGGCTCGCCGCAACAGGAGTCTCGGTGATCGAGCTGCTGCCGGTGCACCAGTTCGACCCCGATGAAGGCAACTACTGGGGCTACATGGCGCTGGTCTTCGGCGCAGTGCATCAGCAGTATGCGTCGGGTGACGATGCCAACCAGGAACTCGCCGACCTCGTGGCAGCCGCCCATGACCATGACATCGAGGTGTGGCTCGACGTGGTGTTCAACCACACCACGGAGGAAGACGAGGGCGGCCCCGTCTACAACCTGCGCGGGCTGGCCGACACCTCCTACTACGTCCGCGACGAGCGTGGCGGGTACGTCGACGAAGCCGGGTGCGGCAACATCGTCGACACCGACTCACCGATGGCGCGGGACCTCATCATGCGGTCGCTGCGACGATTCGCCGACCTCGGTGTCGACGGGTTCCGTTTCGATCTGGCGACGATCCTCGCCCGCAACCCGAGCTTCGTGCTGGAGATCGGCGATTGGGCCGCCGACCGTGGTGTTCGCCTCGTCGCCGAGGCGTGGGACATGGTCCGCTATCACGTCGGTCGCGCATGGCCCGATCAGCGCTGGATGCAGTGGAACGGGCGCTATCGCGATGACATGCGCGGGTTCCTGCGCGGCGAAGGCGACCTGGTCGGATCGGTGATCAGTCGGCTCCAGGGCAGCCCCGATCTGTTCGACGACCCGATGCGGTCGATCAACTTCTTCACCGCCCACGACGGCTTCACGCTCTACGACCTCGTCGCCTACGACCACAAGCACAACGACGCGAACGGATGGCACGGAACCGACGGGACCGACGACAACCGGTCGTGGAACTGCGGCTGGGAAGGTGACGACGGCGTGTCCGAGCAGGTCATGGAGATGCGTCGGCGACAGCTGCGCAATGCCTGGACGCTGCTGATGCTCAGCCATGGAGTGCCGATGTTCGTCGCCGGTGACGAATTCGCTCGGACACAGGGCGGGAACAACAACGCCTACAACCAGGACAACGAGACGTCGTGGATCGACTGGGACCGTCGTCATGAGTGGATGGGCCTCGAAGCATTCGTCCGACGCATCATCGCGTTTCGATCCGACCATCCCGTGCTCTTCCAATCCGAGTGGTGGGCAGACGACGTCGAGTGGTTCGGTGCCACCGGTGGGCCCGACCTGGCCGGGCACTCGCGTTCGATCGTGTGGCATCTGCCCGGGTTGTACGTCATGGCCAACATGTGGTGGGAGCCGCTCGAGTTCGCCGTGCAGGCAGCAGGGCCCTGGCAGATGGCCATCGACACCACGACGGAGGACGGATTCGTCGATCGATACGAAACGCTGACGGGGTCGGTCACCGTCGGTCCGCGGGCGATCGTGGTGCTCACCGCTTGACCCACGACGTAACGTCGGCGCATGGACCTCGGAATCGAACGACGCCGAGCGGCGGTGGCCGCCGGATCATCAGGGCTCGGCCTCGGCGCCGCGAAGGCACTCGCAGCCGAAGGGGCGCACGTCGCGCTGTGCGGTCGCGATCGCGACCGCCTCGATCGCGCCGTCGCCCAGGTCGGGCACGACGCGGTCGGCATCGTCTGCGATGTCGGCTCGGCCGACGGGGGAGCGGAGTTCGTCGGGGCGGCCGTCGAGGCGCTCGGCGGACCGCTCGACATCCTCGTCCCGAACGCCGGCGGACCACCACCGGGAACGTTCGCCTCCACTCCCGTCGACGCCTATCCCGGTGCGCTCGATCTGAACCTCATGTCGATCATCGGCATGTGCAAAGCAGCGGTCCCCGGAATGCAGGAGCGCGGGTGGGGTCGCGTCGTCGCGATCACGTCCGTCTCGGTGCGTCAGCCGATCCCCAACATCATTCTGTCCAACACCGCTCGCGCGGGGGCGACCGCGTTTCTGAAGACCCTCGCGCTCGAAGTCGCCGGTGACGGCGTCACCGTCAACACGGTGCAACCGGGGTTGCACGACACGCCGAGACTCGGCGCCCTGTACTCCGACGAACAGAAGGCCCAGATCCGGATGGGCGACGCCGACGACTTCGGAGCGATCGTCACGTTTCTCTGCGGCGAACAGGCCAAGTACGTGACGGGGCTGCAACTGCACGTCGACGGTGGCACGTTCGGCGGGCTGCAGTAGCGTGCGCTAGCCGAGCCCCAGAGCGACCGCGCCCAGCCGGATGTGGTGCTCGAAGATCGCGTCGGCGGGCTCGAACGTGTTGTTGAAGGTGCCGAACAACTCGAAGCTGACGATGCCGAACAGCTGCGCCCACAGCGTCACCCCGAGCGCGAGAACGTGGTCGTCGATGTCGAGGCCCACCACGGCGGTCAACGCGTTGAACTGGTCGAGCAGCACGCTGTCGATCGGCCCGTCGATGCGCAGCACCAACCCGGCCGGGTCGATGTCCGCGGCGAGACGGAGAAAGACCTGTGCGACACGCACGGCTGGGTCGATCGTGTCGTCCGGCGCCGCGTACCCGGGCACGGGCGAGCCGTAGATCAGCGCATACTCATGAGGGTGCGTTCGAGCCCAGTCGCGGACTGCCGTGCAGATGGCGCGATAGCGCCGACCGAGGTCGGTGCGGGTGACGTCGGCCTCGCACGCCTCGACTCGTTCGCCCAGTTCGTCGTAGGCCTCGATGATCAAGCGGGTGAGCAGCGCATCGCGGCTCGGGTAGTACCGGTACAGCGCGCTCGACGCGAGACCGAGCTCGCGGGCGATCGCCCTGACCGACAGCGCGGCGGCCCCCGACTCGGCCAGGTGTGCGCGAGCGACCCGCCCGACATCGGCCAGCAACGCTTCGCGGGCGCGTGCCCGCACGCCGAGCGGCTTGTTCGCGTCTGTGTCCGCGTCCATCTCGTCAGTGTGACACAAAACGAGAGCAGTGCTCTTGCATCGTGCGTCGTGGCGGGGCAGACTGAGAATCGAGAGCGGTGCTCTCGTTTTGGATCGTCAAGGGAGACCCGTCATGGACACCAGCAACAACTTCAGCAACCAGGACCGGTACGTCGTCGTCGGTGCCGGCGTGATCGGCAGCGGCGTCGCCCGCCGTCTGGCCGACGGCGGGGCCAGCGTCCGGCTCGTGACCCGCTCTGGCAGCGGGCCGGATCATCCGGGCGTGGAGTGTGTGGCGGCCGACGCGTCCGATGCTGCGCAGCTCGGCGAGCTCGCGAAAGGTGCGGGCGCGATCTTCAACTGTGCCAATCCGCCGTACTCGAAGTGGGCCGAGCAGTGGCCGGCGCTCGCCGCGGGCACGATCGGAGCGGCTGAGTCATCCGGTGCCCGACTCGTCACGATGAGCAACCTCTACGGCTACGCCGCCGACGCGTCCCCGATGCGTGCGACCGACGAGCTCGATCCGCCCACCCGCAAGGGAACGATTCGTGCCGCAACCTGGCATGAGGCGCTCGCCGCCCATACGGCCGGTCGCATCCGGACGACCGAAGTTCGGGCGTCGGACTTCATCGGGCCGGGCGTCGGCGCCAACGGCCACGTCGGCGACCGTTTCGTCCCGCGGCTGCTCGCCGGGAAGAGCGTCTCGGTGCTCGGCCGCTCCGATGTCGAACACAGCTGGACCTATGTCGACGATGTCGTGACGACGCTCGTGGCCGTCGCGGGTGACGACCAAGCGCTCGGTCGGGCTTGGCACGTCCCCACCCATGCTCCGCTCACCCTCGAGCAGCTCGTCGTGGAGTTCGCAGCTGTCGCGGGCGTCGCTCCGGTGAAGGTCAAGACGCTGCCGACGGCGTTGCTGCGACTCGTCGGGGTGTTCAGCCCAATGGTCCGCGAACTGCCCGAGATGGTCTACCAGTTCGAGCGGCCGTTCGTGATCGACGCGAGCGACACCACGGAGGTCTTCGGTATCGAGCCGACGCCGCTGCCCGAGCAGTTGCATGCGACGATCGAGTCGTACGGTGGCGTGTCGAATACGACCGTCAGCCGCCGCTGAGTCGGTCGGTCGGTCGCCTGCGCACGCTTCGCCGCTTCCTTCGGGACTCATGACTCGCCTGTGACAGGCTGTGCCGATGAGCGAGCGGAGGACGCGATGTTGATCGGGACGGTCGAGGCGACCTTCCTCATCCTGCTGGTGGTGGTCGTCTTCGGTCCGGTCGTCGCAGAGCGGTTCCGGATCCCCGGCATCGTCGGGTTGATCTTCGGTGGGGTGCTGTTCGGACCGTTCGTGCTGGACTGGTTGGAAGCCGACGCACTCGTCACCGAACTCGGCGCGATCGGCATCTTGTACCTGATGTTCGTGGCCGGGATCACGTTCGACATTCAGGCGTTCACCGTCAACAAGCGCAGCGCGATCACCTACGGCCTGCTGGGCTTCATCCTCCCGTTCGGGTTGACCGTGGGCGTCGGGATGCTCGTTTTCGATGCGGGACTGCTGTCTGCCGCGCTCATCGGTGCGATGTGGGCATCGAACACGTTGGTGGCGTATCCGGAAGTGCAGAAGGTGGGGCTCCAGAAGAACCGGGCGGTGAGTGCTGCGGTCTCGGCCGGCGTCGTCGCAGACCTCCTTTCGCTGACCGTGCTCGCCGTCGCCACCGCCACCGCGGTGATCGAATTGGACCCGGTCGAGGAGCAGTTCGGCGGGCGCGTGAGCGAGTTGCTCGGTGACCAGCAGATCGAGCCGACCACGCCCGACCCGACGCTGGCGCTCTGGATCGCGCTCCCGCTCCTCATCGTCTTCTGCCTGGTGGTGTTGCCACGGCTGACGGAGGTGTTCTTCGTGCGCGTCGGACGCTCGCGAATGCAGCGATTCGTCTTCGCGTTGGCCGGGATGTCGGCCGGCGCGACCGTGGCGCTGCTCGGAGGGGTCGAGGGCCTGATCGGGGCGTTCCTCGCGGGACTCGGAATGAACCGCCTGGTTCCGACGCGTGGTCTGCTGATGGAACGCATCGAGTTCGTCGGCGCCGCGATCTTCATTCCGACGTTCCTCGTCTCGATCGGGCTCAACATCGACCCGGGGTTGCTCATCGACCCGGCCACGGTGGGTCTCGGGCTGCTGTTCACGGGGTTCGTGGTGGTCGGGAAGACGACGGCAGCCGCGATCACCGCCCGGATCTTCGGGTTCTCGGCCGCGGAGCTGGGGTTGATGTCGTCGCTTTCGTTCGGGCAGGCAGCGTCGACGCTGGCGATCGCTCAGGTGGGGCTGAGCCTTGGGATGTTCGAGCAGATCGTCGTCAATGCTGCAGTGATCGCCATCGTGGTGACGGCCCTGATCACCTCGTACGGAACGCGGTTCTACGCGAATCGAGTGCCACGCCCGACCGTTGCCGACGACGCGATCGGCGCCACCGTGATGCTCGACATCCGCGATCACGGCTCCGACCCGGAGTGCCTGGCATCGGTGGCAGCGGCGATCGCCGAGTACGACGCCGGAGTGGTCGTGCCGTACCTGGTGTCCGATCCAGGAGGTCTGAAATCGGGAGCATCGATGATCGACGCCGCGACCGCAGCGTTGTCCGCGCGCGGCCTCGATGCCGAGGGCGTGGTGCGCGTCGACGAGTCGTTCGAATCGGGAACGGTGAACCTGCTGGAGGAACGCTCTGCATCGCTGGTCCTGCTGTCATGGTCCGGTCCCAGCTTCACGAGCGACTATCTCCTCGGGAACAACGTCGACGGGGTCGGTGAGCGGTGCCCGGTGCCGGCGATGGCGGTCCGGGTGTTGCGACCGTGGAAGCGCGTCGTCGTGTTCCTCGGCAAGACCGACACCCCCTGGCGGGTCGAGGACGCCCGACTCGCGGTCGACACGGCCCGACGGCTGGTGGCCGACGAGCAACGGCTCCTCGTGGTCGGGGTCGACGACGCTGCGCTCCCATCGTTCGCGGCCGACCTGGCCGACGCCGAAGCGGTCGACGTCGTCGCGCAACCACAGTTCGCACTTGCTCGTCTGGGATCGACCGACCTGCTGGTCGCTCCGGCACACATCATTCGTGACATGCCGCCGCGGACCGGATGGAGGACGAGCCGGACGCTCGACGATCTCAACGTGGTGATCGTGGCAGGAGCCCACCGGCTGTCGATCTCGAAGGGCGTGGCCCGTCAGTCGACCGAACCGAAGCGGGTCTGACCGACGACGAGATCGATATTCGCGTCCTCGTGCTCGTCATCGGAGGCGTCGCTCGACACCTGCTGGTCGAGCCGTCGCTCGATGCGGTTCCAGATGAGGAAGCTGATGCCGACGATCGCCCAGCCACCCAGCGCATCGGTCAGATAGTGCTCACCGAAGTACATCAGGGCGACCGCCATCGTGAGCGGGTAGGCGAGCAGGACCCAGCGGGCCCACGTGGGCTGGACCTTCGGCCAGAAGAACACCACGACGAACAGTGCGTATGCGGAGTGGAGCGACGGCATGGCCGCCACCTCGTTCGCCCAGTCGCGGCCGACGTCCCATGCCTCCACGAAGCCGTCGAGCCCGATGTGTCGCCAGCCGTTGCCGGTCGGTCGGCGAAGCGGCGGGAGTGCGTCGAATTCGTACCCGGAACGGTTCTTCCCACCCGCCGCCATCCACGGCGGAGCGGTCGGGAACAGCACGAACATCGTGCATGCCAGCAGGATCACGGTGGCGAAACGCCGCATGTACCGGACCCACTCGTGACGATTGCGCAACCAGAGCACGGCCATCACGAGCGGAGGCAGGATGAAGTGCGAGTAGTACACGAACGAGGCGACGACGTCGTACCACCGCACCGTGCCAACTGGCGCGAGAAACCGACGTTGGAGTTCGACGACGCCGTCGGTGCCGAACAGCAGGAACCGATCGATGTTGCGCACCGACTCGACCTGCACGGGCATACCGACGCCGTCAGCGAGGCCGCGGCTCTCGTCGTACGCGATCCACATCGCCACGAAGAAGCCGAGGTCCCGACCCGTTCGTAGCCACTCGTGCGCTGGGCGACCGACGCTGGCCACGCACAGGAAGATCGCGAACGACCAGAGCACCGAGATGCGGTCGATGATGATCCCATTGGCGAAGAACCACCAGACGTAGACGACGCCGTAGACGCCGATCAGCGACCAGCGGATCCTCTCCCATCCGACTCCGAGTGCGCGGAGTGCAGCGCTGACGCCACCGACGAGCAGCGCGAGGACGACCGAGTACCACAGGACCCTCCACAGGCCCCCGGTCGCCAGTCCGAACAACATCGCCACGACGCTACTGGCCCGTCACGCTCCGTTCACCGCAACGCGCTCCGTACCGCGGGCGTGACGTGACGGGTCAGACCCGTAACGTCACGCGTCAGGAGGCGCTGGCCTCTTCGAGCGCTCGTCGGGTGAGGACGCGGGCGAGGTGCTGGCGGTACTCGACGCTGGCGTTGAGGTCGGAGGTGGGATCGCAGCCCTCGGCGGCCTGTGCGGCGGCGTCGGCGATCGACGCGCCGCTCGACAACGCCTGGGAGACCGCCGACGCGAGGATCGGTACCGACCCCATGTTGACGAGCCCGACCCCGGAGTCGCCGTTGCGCCGCCACGCGGCAACACCGACGATCGCCCAGTCCTGGGCTCGGCGGTTGAACTTCTGGAAGCTCCAGCCGGCACCGTTCATCTTCGGGACGCGGATCTCGGTGAGCAGTTCGTCGGGTGCCAGCTCCGTCGTGAGGAAGCCCTTGTAGAAGTCGCCGGCAGCGATCTCGCGGGTGCCGTTCGGGCCCTGGGCCACGTAGGTCGCGCCGAGTGCCAGCGTGGTCGCCGGCAGGTCGGACGCCGAGTCGCTGTGACAGATCGACCCGCCGATGGTGCCGCGGTGGCGGACCTGGGGGTCGCCGACGTGCGACGCCGCGTGGGCCAGCAACGGCACGTGCTGCTGTGAGCACGTCGGAGGTCTCGACGTCCATGTGCCGGGTCATCGCCCCGATGGCGATCATGTCGCCGTCATCGCGGATGTACGACAGGTCGGTGAGCCGGCCGATGTCGATCAGCACGGTCGGCTGCGCGAGCCGCAGCTTCATCAGCGGGATCAGGCTGTGCCCGCCCGCGAGGAACTTGGACTCGTCGCCGTGCTGGCCGATGAGGCTGATCGCCTCCTCGGCGGACTCGGCGCGGACGTAGTCGAATGCTGCGGGGATCACTGCTGGTTCTCCTGGGTGCTGGTGTTGCGGGCTTCTTGAATGGCGGTCCAGACCTTGAGCGGGCTGGCGGGCATCTGGATGTCGTGCGACGCCGAGGCCCGAGAGGGCGTCGACGACCGCGTTCATGACGCACGGTGCGGCGCCGATGGTGCCGGCTTCGCCGACACCCTTGACGCCGAGCGGGTTGGTCGGCGACGGCGTGATGCTCTCGCCGAGGGTGATCGACGGGACGTCGCTCGCCGCCGGGACGAGGTACTCGGCGAGGCTCGACGACTGCAGGTTGCCGTCGCTGTCGTAGGCCGGCCTCCTCGTAGAGCGCCTGGGCCAGGCCCTGGACGACGCCGCCGTGGACCTGGCCGTCGACGATCAGCGGGTTCACCTTGTTGCCGCAGTCGTCGACGGCGACGTACTGGAGCACGTCGATCGTCGCCGGTCTCGGTGTCGATCTCGACGACGCAGATGTGCGTGCCGAACGGCCACGAGAAGTTCGGCGGGTCGTAGGTGACCTGCACTTCGAGGTTCGGCTCGACATCGTCGGGCAGGTCGTGGGCCGTGAACGCCTCGAAGGCGATCGCGGCGAGCGGCATCTCCTTGTCGGGCGAGCCCTTCACGGTGAACATCCCGCCGGCGAACTCGAGGTCGTCCTCGTTCGCCTCCATCTGGTGGGCGGCGATCTTGCGCGCCTTGTCGATCACCTGGTCGCAGGCCATGCCGATCGCCACACCGCCGACCGGGAGCGAACGCGACCCGTAGGTGTCGAGGCCGAGCGGGGCGATCGCCGTGTCGGAGTGCAACACGTCGACGTCGCTCGGATCGACCCCGAACTTGTCGGCGGCGATCATCGACCACGCGGTCTCGTGGCCCTGGCCGTGCGGCGCCGTGCCCGTGACGACCTGGATCTTCGAGGTCGGCAGGACGCGGACGGTGGCCGATTCCCAGCCGCCGGCCGAGTAGTTCAGCGACGCGAGCACCCGCGACGGTGCGAGGCCGCACATCTCGAAGTACGTCGACACGCCGATGCCGAGCCGCTTCGTGGCGTCGGGGGTGTTCTGCTCGGCCTGGCGAGCGCGCACGCCGGCGTAGTCGACGAGGCCCTCGGCGATCGTTGCCGCCTTGTCGTGGTCGCCCGAGTCGTAGACGAGGCCGGTGTACGCCTCGTAGGGGAACGACTCCTTCGGGATGAAGTTGCGGCGGCGCAACTCGAGCGGGTCGACGCCGACCTTGCGGGCGAGCGCGTCCATCGCGTGTTCGATCGCGTACGTGGCCTCGGGCCGCCCGGCACCGCGGTACGCATCGGTCGGGGTCATGTTCGTGAACACCGACGTGCACGAGAAGTCGAACGCCTTCGGGATCTCGTAGACGCCGCCGTAGAGGAATGCGCCGAGGAGCGGCACGCCGGGCGTGACCAGCTGGAGGTAGGCGCCCATGTCGCCGACCAGCCGGACCCGCAGCGCGGTGATCTTGCCGTGCTCGTCGGCGGCGAGTTCGATGTCCTGGATCTGGCCGCGGCCGTGGCAGGTCGCCTGGGCGTTCTCGCCGCGCTCCTCGTTCCACCGGACCGGGACCTTGAGCGTTCGGGCCAGTTGCACGCAGAGCAGCTCCTCGGCGTAGACGTTGAGCTTGGAGCCGAAGCCGCCGCCGACCGCCGGGCAGACGACGCGCATCTGGTGCTCGGGGATCCCGAGCGTGAGCGCCGTCATCACCTTCAGGATGTGCGGCACCTGCGTCGAGGAGTACAGCGTCATGTCGCCGCCGAACGGCTGCGGCATCGCCACCACGGCGCGTGGCTCCATCGCCATCGGGATGAGGCGCTGCTGGATGTAGCGCTCCTTCACCACGTGCGCGGAGGTGTCGATCGCCTTCTGGCAGTCGCCTTCGGTCTCCTCGATCACGAGCGGCCACGTGTAGGAGACGTTCGTGCCGAGCTCGTCGTGGATGACGACGTCGTCGGAGAGCGCCGCTTCGAGGTCGATCACCGCGGCGAGCGGTTCGTACTCGACGTCGATCGCCTCGAGCGCGTCGCGTGCGATGGCATCGGACGTCGCCAGCACGCACGCCACGCCGTCGCCGACGTAGGCGGCCTTGCCGACCGCGAGCGGATAGTGCGCCGGGTTCTTCATGTCGTCGGTGACCGGCCAGGCGCACGGCATCGGTGCCGCCCACTGATCGGCGAGGTCGGCGCCGCTGAACGCGTGCAGCACGCCGTCGATCGCGAGCGCACCCGACACGTCGACCGAGACGATTCGTGCGTGTGCGTACGGGCTGCGGAGCACGGCGAGGTGCAGCGCGCCGGGCACCTTCATGTCGTTGGTGAAGACCGCTTCGCCGGTCAGCAGCGCCGGGTCCTCCTTGCGGAGCATGCGTTGGCCGAGCACCCCGTTGCCGGCGGCGATCGATTCCTCACTCGCTTGCATGTTGTCGATGACTGTCATTGCTGGACCCCCATCCAGTGGTGCCCGCCGATGGTGTTGAGTGGATCAGGCGTTTGCGGCGGCGAGCACCGACTTGACGATGTTGTGGTAGCCGGTGCAGCGGCAGAGGTTGCCTTCGAGCCCGATCCGGACTTCTTCCTCGGTCGGATTCGGGTTCTCGTCGAGCAGGCTCGTCGCCGCCATCACCATGCCGGGCGTGCAGTAGCCGCACTGCAGACCGTGGTTCTCCATGAACGCCTGCTGCATCGGGTGCAGCGTGCCGTCGGCGGCCGCCATGCCCTCGATCGTGGTGATCTCCATGCCGTCGGCCTGCGCAGCGAGGATCGTGCAGCTCTTGGCAGCTTCGCCGTTGAGGTGGATCGAGCAGGCGCCGCACGACGAGGTGTCGCAGCCGATGTTCGTGCCGGTGAGCCCGACGTGCTCGCGGATGTAGTGGACGAGCAGCGTGCGCGGCTCGACGTCGTGCGTGTGCTGTTGGCCGTTGATCGTGATGGTGACGTCCACGGAGACCCCCGATGGTGTGGTGAATGGATGCGGAGAAGGTGTGATGCAACGCGCCCTGTGACGCGCGTCTCCATCATGCCTCATCCGCGACCGCCAGGCGAACGGGAGATGATCTGGCACATCGATTGTCGATACTCGCCACGCTTCGGCCGGCGGACTGACCGTGGGCCACCGAAGCTGTCATTGCGGCTCGGCGTCCACACGGTCCGGGTCGTCATCGGCCGCCAGGGACCACGACGCGGGGCGTCGACCTGGCGATTCGAACCGGTCGTGTCACCACAATCGCAGGGTGCAGGAGCACTTCGTAGGGCGTCGGACTCGGCCGCCTCTCGCCCGAGGCGATCACGTCGACATGATGCTCTCTCGCCAACGCGACGAGTCGGTCGTCGTTCGCGTTGGGTGTCTCGGTCTGCACCTTGGGCTCGAGGTCGTGGCGTGTCACGTCTCTCGGCGAGAGACGTGAGGTTCTGACCATCGGGGCCCGATCCCGCAAGTGGATCGCCAGCGACGCAGAGCACCCGATCGCTTCCGGTCCTGGATCTCGGGGTGGCTCAGCTGTTGAAGAATGCTGCGAGAAAACCCAGTTCTTCGGGCGCCCCCGGAAGGGCATCGGCCACGGAGTCACCTCGCCCGGCCAGAGCGTCGATTGCCGCTGGCATCGCGCCCGAAATCGGCGCCGCATCGGCCGGCACCTCAGCGCTGCGGAGAAAGCCCGCGTCACAACTCACCTCGACGGTGTGCAGGCCGATACCACTGAGCTGAACCGTTGCGGAGATCGACTGCTCGAACGTCATCGACGGCACCAACGCCATCAGGAGTCCGTACAGGCCGACGAGGCGTTCCTCCTCTTCGGTGGACGGTGCCGGCAGCCCGAGCGGAAGCAACACGTCGCGTTCGTGGAGCCAGGAATCCCACAGCACATGCGCAACATTGACGGTCCAGTGAGCGGAGCCATAGACCGTTCTGTCGTGAGCGTTGTCCCCGGCTGCGAGGCGATCACCGATACCTGCCCGAAATGCCGTCGACGCTGCTGTGAACCGCTCGATCGTGTCGACCGGCGACTCGCCGTCGGAGGTGGTCAACCACGCGTCAGGCGTCGATCGTGGATCGAAATCGTCCTCGCCCAACGCCGGCTCACCGGAGACCGCCGTGGCCGCCCGTTCCATGGCATCGGCCACGTGCCGCACGGTGTGATGCACGGACCATTCCTTGTTCCGTGACTGGCTCTCCCATTGCACCGGAGCGAAGCCCTGCCAGGTGTCGACGAGACGCTGATGGTGTCCCCCCAACAGGCCCCCGAGCTCGTCGGCGTCGAGGGAGAGCCCATCACCGATCGACACACTCCAGTGGCGTGCGATGGCATCCATGTCGCGAAGGTAGCGGCTCTGCAATGCGACCCCGGGCGTACCCACGACGTCTCATTTCGGATTCGTTCCGGTCCGAGGTGCAGCCAAGCGCACCGAGCGACCGAAGAACCGCACGGAACGTCTGGTGACGTGGCTCGGTCGTCGGTGCGGTCTCGTGCGCGGTGCACCCCCGACGATGGGGCATTTGCCCCTACCGGCTTCGGAGTGCTCCACCGAAAATGGGGACGCAAGGGTTCTGAGAGTCGAGCCCGCGCCGCGAGATCGGAGGACAGCCGGAATGACGAAGGAAATGCACACCACGCCAGAAGAACGCGCCGCCAAGCGCGTGAAGGACCGGACCGACGTGATGTGGCACGTTGCCACGTACGTGATCATCAACGTCTTCCTGTGGTCGATCGTCCCCCAAGCCGCGTTCTGGGTCATGGTCGGATGGGGCATCGGATTGGCGTTCCACGTTGCGTACTACTTCATCGGTGATGACGGGCCCGAGAACCCTCGCTATCAGAAATACCTCGCCGAGGAACGCGCACGCGAACAGCAGGACCAAACCTGAGCAGGCCGATACCCGGCGTGTACTCCGAGATGGATGTTCCCCCGAAGGCCACTCGAACTCGGGCGTCCTCGCCGAAGATGACCTGGGTGGAGCACGGACGGTGTGCTCCGGCCGATCCTCCCGCCCATTTCGAGCTCTGACCGCCCGCGCAGGACCGTACCGATGCGCGCGGTGACCGGTCGGAGCCGACTACAACCGTCTCGTCGCCTCGCGCGCGGTCAGTGGAGCGAGGACCGCGCGGTGAGTCTCCACGTAGGCGCGTACCGCATCCGGGTCCGTCCGGGAGTACTCGCGCAGCGCCCACCCGATCGCCTTGCGGATGAAGAACTCCGCGTCGCCCGCACGGTGTGTCGAATAGCGGAAGAGCCGTTCCGCATCGGTGTCGTCGCCGAATCGGAACTGGTGCAGGATCGCGACGCGGGCGAGCCAGAAGTCGTCGGCGTCGATCCAGCGGTCCAGCGTGGCCAGGAGCTCGGGATGGGCGCGCACCATCGGTGCCCACCGTCGGCGAGGCGAGCGCGTCGACGGTGTCCCACCACGAGTCTGTGGTGACGAAGTGCTCGATGTCGACGAGGTGGTCGGCTCGCAGTCGTTGTCGGTTCGCACGCAGCAGGTCGCCGGCCACGTAGTGGAACTCCCGCTCGGGCTGCGTCCTGAGCTCGTGGGCGTACGTGACCACCTCGTCGACCGGCTCGTGCTGTCGACGCGGTGATCAGCGGTTTCGATACCCGACGTCGGGCGGGGGTCTTCACCCCGAGAAAGCGGAACCGGTCCTTCATGTAGGCGGCCATCGGGGCGGCGTCGGCCTCCACCGCAACACGTTCCAGCTCGTGTCGGAGTCGATCGATCTGTGCCGCCTGGTCCATCCGGCCGGTCCGACAGGTCAGCGGATCCGCTGCGTGGAGCGGTGGGGTGTGGTCCCGCCGGGGTGGAAGATCGTGGACAGCGCCTCGATCCCGTCGACAAGGCGTGGGCCCGGCCGGACCACGAGTCCGTCCGCGTCGATCGCCCAGACCTGGGCACGACTCGGAAGTCGGTCGAGTACCTCGTCGGCCTGCATTGCCGCGTCGTCGAGGCCGAACCCGCACGGTGCGACGACGACGATGTCCGGGTCGTGTCCGCGAATCGTCTCCCAGTCGGTCGGTACGGATCGACCTCCCGGCTCGCTGAGCATCGGCTCACCCCCGGCTGCGACGACGAGGTCGGGCACCCAATGACCGGAGAGGAACGGCGGCTCCTGCCATTCGAGGACGAAGACGCCCGGCCGCTCGTGCCCGGCGACCCGCTCTTCCACGGCAGTGGCCCGTCGACGCAGGTCCTCGACCAGCGCAGCGGCGCGCTCGGGCACCTCGAGGACGGCGCCGACCTCAGTGATGGTTGCGAGGACGTCGTCGAGGGTGTGCGGGTCGAGCGTCGTCACGTCGGCCGCGCAGCCGAGTCGGGCGAGCGCAGCGTCGGCCTCCCCGGCCGGGAGTGCGCACACTCGACAGAGGTCCTGGGTCAACACGTGGGTGGGGTCACAGGCGCGGAACCGTGCATCGTCGAGGCGGTAGAGGTCGGCCCCGGCTGCGACCTGTCGCGCGGACGAGCGCATCGATGGCTTCGGGAGTGAGTCCGTGTGTGTCGAGGCCGCCGACCACCACCTCGCGTCCGGCGCGCGGGTCGGGCGGAAAATCACATTCGAACGTCACGCCGACGAGGTCGTCGCCGAGTCCGAGCGCGAACACGATCTCGGTGGCAGACGGCAGGAGCGAGACGATTCGCATGTCAGCCGACGGTGCGCTGTCGGCGGAGACGACCACGACCGGCGCTCAGTCGAAGAGGCGGATCGTGTCGGCGATCGTGGCCCAGACCAGGAATGCGATGATCGTCGTTCCGAAGATCGTGTAGTGCCAGCGCTTCGAGTGGTCGGCGCGCCAGAAACGACGGATCGAGTAGACGATCGACACCATCGCGAGGAGACCGATCACGATGCCGACGACCGGGCCGACGCCCCGGGCGATCCCCACGGCAGGGAGCACGAACGGCAGCACGATGTACATCAGCAGGCAGCGGCACGTGGTGAACGCGAGCGACTTCTGGAACGCCGACCGGGCCTCGGCGGCGGTCGAGGTCGTACCTTCGGGGAGCCGCAGGAGGCGACGCATGAACCGATCGGTGTCGGATCGTGGTGTCTCCCGCGTGGGAACCGACTGGTCGGTGGTGGTGTGTTCGGCCGCAGTGCTCATGACTCATGGGAACGGTACGCGGCATCGACCGCAGCGGCAACGTCGCGGGGGTGTTCGACGATCTTCAGTGCGCCGGCCGAGGCCAACTCGTCGTGGGAGCCGAACCCCCATGCCACGCCGATGCAGTCGATCGCATTGAGGTGCGCACCTTCGACGTCGTGGTCTCGATCGCCGATCATGATGACGTGGTCGAGCGCGATCCGATCGTGCGGCCCGACGCCGAGCAGTCCGAGCGCATGCGTGATCACTTCACCCTTCGTTCGCCGACCGACGCCGATTTCGTGGGTTGCGCCCACCTGGCGGGCGAAGTATTCGGTGAGACCGAAGTGGTCGATGATCCGTACGGCGGTCCCCTGGGGCTTCGCCGTGGCGAGGGAGAGCGTGTGTCCGGCGCTGCGGAGCGCGTTGAGCATCTCGTGGACGCCGTCGTACACGGCGTTCTCGAACAGGCCGATGTCCTCGTACCGGTCGCGGTAGACGTTGATCACCTGCTCGACGTCGTCGACATGGATGCCGTGCTTCGGAAAGCTGAGTTCGAACGGCGGTCCGATCATGTCGCGGATGGTCGTCTCGTCGGGCGCGGGATAGCCGCACTCGGTGAACGCATGGGCGAGCGATCGGCCGATTCCCGGCGACGAGTCGGAGATCGTCCCGTCGAGGTCGAGCAGGACGTGAGTGGTCGGAGCGAGCATCGGATCAGACCGCGGGCTGGACCGACTCGGCGAGTCGTGCGAAGTCTTCGGCGGTGCCGATCGCGATGATGACGTCGTGGAGGCCGAGCACGGTGTTGCCAGTCGGGTTCGTGGTGAACGTGCCGTCAGGGGATCGCAGTGCCAGCACGAGTGCGCCGCTCGCCTCGCGCAGGTTGGCCTCCCGGAGCGTCTTGCCGGCGATTGGCGAGTCGGCGGGGATGTCGAACTCGCGCATTCGGAACTCGATCGAGCGCTCGTGCATCACGACATCGAGGAACTCGGCGACGTTGGGGCTCGCGACGAACGACGCCATGCGTCCGGCACCGAGTTCCTGCGGGTTGACGACACGATCGGCGCCGGCGTGTTCGAGTTTGCCGACGCTCTCGTCGGCGCGGGCCCGTGCCACGATGAACAGGTCGGGACGCAAGTCCCGTCCCGACAGCGTCACGAAGAGGTTCGCGGCGTCCCCCTCGAGCGCAGCGATCAGGGCTCGGGCATGTTCGATCCCCGCTGCCCGCAGTGTCTCGTCGCGGGTCGCATCGCCGACCACGGTCGGAAAGGGGAGGTCGCGAACCCGGTCCGCGTTCGCATCGACCACCACGACGTCGTGGCCCTCGATCCGGAGGTCGTGGGCAACCGCCGCTCCGACCCGGCCCCATCCGCACACGATCGTGTGGTTGCGCAACTTGTTGATCTGTCGATCCATGCGTCGCCTCCCGACGAACTCACTGAAATGACCCTCGACCACCAGCTGGACGACGAGGGTGAAGGTGTACAGCACCGTCGACACGCCGACGATGATGAGGATGATGGTGAAGACCTTTTCCCCGGTCCCGAAGTCGTTGAGTTCGCGGAAGCCGACGGTCGTGATCGTGGTGATGGTCTGATACAGCGCATCGAGCAGCGTGAATCCGAATCCGACGTACCCGGCCGTTCCGAAGACCGTGACGGCGGCGACGAGGCCGAGCGCAACCCGAAGACTTTGCGCGGTCGATCTCATCGGATGGGCACGCTAGTGCGAACCCGCGGATCTCGTGAGACAGTGGATGTATGGCCAAGATCCGCTTCGATGTCCGCCATCGGTTCGACCAGTCGGCGAAGGCCGTCTGGGACGAACTCGTCGACTGGGAGGGCCATGCGAATTGGATTCCCGCCACGAAGATGGAGGTCGAGCCCGGCGATCCGACCGAGGTGGGTCGTGAGTTCACGGCGCGCAGCGGGTTCGGGCCGGTCGCCCTCGTCGACACGATGCGCGTCGTGTCGTGCGACTGGGACGACACGACGGACTCGGGCGACTGCGAGGTCGAGAAGATCGGCCCCGTGCTCGTCGGTCGGGCCGGCTTCACCGTCGCGCCCGATGGCGACGGATCGGTCGTCGACTGGGTCGAGGACATCGAGATGCGCCGTCTCCCCCAGTTCCTTGCGCCGATCGCGGCGAAGCTCGGAGCCGCCGGTTTCAAGCAGGGGATGAAGGGACTGTCGAAGCAGCTGTCGACGCGTTGAACGAGTTGATGCCGGCGGAGCAGCTCACGTGTCGCTGAGTCGTGCAAGCCCGCGCCGAGCGAACAGCAGGGTCAGCGCGGAGAAGACGGCGATCGCGAGCAGTCCGCCCCAGGTGTTGTCCCATGTCATCGGTGGATCGACGAAGCCGAGCCGCGACAGGCGGATGATGTTGTTGAACGGATTGATCCGGGCGACGTTCTCCAGCCACCCCTCCATGATGAAGAGCGGGGTCTGTGCCTCGGTGAGGAAGATCAGCAGGAAGAACGTCAGCTGCATGATCGCGGCGGCACGCATGTCACCGAAGCGGTACGCCAGCCCGAGCCCCCAGCCCGTGCCGATCGTGGCGATGCCGAGCCCCGCGACGTAGAGGGGGAGCAGGCCGATCGGACCGTGGGTGAGCCGGGCGCCGAACAGCGTGCCGACGATGAGCACGATCGTCGTGACGAGCGCAGCGCGGACGAGCGCGGCGAGCAGGGGACCGGTCACCATCGACGTGCGTGGTGCCGGGGTCAACCGCAGCCGGTCGTAGAAGCCACCTTCGAGGTCGCGAATGGTCGCGAAGCCGATGCCGATCCCGGCGAACCCGCACCCCATCACCACGCCGAGCGGCAGGAACCAGTTGATCGATCGGTCCGTCGGGAAGCCGGGGATCTGGATGATCGCGAAGAACGTGCCGGAGAATGCGATCGCCTGGAAGATCGGCATCATGATGGACGGGATGAACGCCGACGGCAGCCGGGTGATGTTGACCAGGCTGCGCTTCATCAGCCCGACCGACGCCGGCCAGACCCGGGTGTTCGCCACCGACCGTGCTCGGCCGGTCGTGGTGTCGTCGAGTGCGGTCATCGTGCCCCCAGCCGCCACTTGAGCGTCCGCAGCGCGAGCGTCACGGCGAGAACGGCGAGGATCGCGGGGATCACGACGGACCGGAACGCGGCCGACAGCGAGAACCCCTCGATCGTGAGATCGCGGAACCCCTCGACGAGGTGGGAGATCGGATTGATGTCGGCCATGCGCCCGTAGACGCCGCTCATCGTCTCGCGCGGGAAGAACGCCGATGAGAAGAACATCGCGATGAACAGCAGCGGGAAGGCTCCCTGGACGGCCTCGGAGGATCCGGTCTTGATCGCCATCGCCGACATCAGTGCACCGACGGCGAGGGCGAGGATGGTGCCGCCGAGGGCCATCGTGAGCACCCCCGCAACGCCGCCCTTGATCGAGAGCCCGAAGGGCAACAGCACGACGATGAAGAAGATGGTCTGGAAACAGCCGTAGGCCATCCCGCCCGCCATCCGACCGACGATGATTCCCGATCGGGTCGACGGCGAGCTGAGCAGACGGTCGAAGAACCCGTTCTCGATGTCGGTCGCGAGCGCTGTGGCGCCGACGGTCGAACCGAAGAGGATGCCCTGCACGACGGATCCCGCAAGGGCGAAGTCGAGGTAGGAGTCGACGGCCGGGAACCCGGGGATCGACGTGGCGCGGGCGAACGACGACGTACCGAGCGCAGCGAAGAACAGCGGGAAGATCAGGGACGGGACGACCAGCGACGGCTGACGCCACAGCGAGAGGATCGACCGTTTCGACAGTGCGAGGGTCTGCGCCACCGTCGACTGGTGGAGCACGGGTCGCGTCCGAGCCGGTTGCGTGGCGGTGGTGACGGTCACGTGTCGGCGCCTTCGAGTCGATACCCCGTGGCCTCGGCGAACACGTCGTCGAGGCTCGGCTCGTGGAGTTCGAGGTTGCGCACGGCGATACCGGCTTCGTCGAGGGTCCGGATGACGTTCGAGATCGCGCTGGGCCCCTCGGTCAGCCCGACGCCGAGCGTGCCCTCGGGACTGGGTCGGAGATCGCCGAACGTCTCGAGGAGCGGAGCGGCCTGCTCCATTGCTCCGCCGTCGACGTCGACGAACAAGGTCGGGCTGCCGACTTCGGCCTTCAGTTCTGCGGGGCGGCCCTTGCGGACGATGACACCGTTGTCGATGATCGCGATGCGTTCGGCGAGTTGGTCGGCCTCCTCGAGGTATTGCGTGGTGAGCAGCACGGTCGTGCCGTCGTGGTTGAGTCGGCGGATCTCCTCCCACAGCGAGATGCGGCTCATCGGATCGAGGCCGGTGGTCGGCTCGTCGAGGAACAGCACGCTCGGCTCGTGGATCAGCGAGAGCGCGAGGTCGAGGCGGCGTCGCATGCCGCCCGAGTAGGTACCGACGCGGCGGTCGCCGGCCGCGGTGAGCCCGACCCGTTCGAGCAGCTCGCCGGCCTTGGTCGCGTGCTGCGACTTGGGTAGCCCGTACAGCACCGCTTGGAGATGGAGGAGCTCGCTGCCGGTCATCAGCGGGTCGATCGCAGCGTCCTGCAGCGCGACGCCGATGTTGCGGCGCACCTCGTTGGCGTCGTCGACGATGTCGAACCCCGCCACCCGCCCTGTGCCTCCGGTGGGCCGGAGCAGCGTCGTGAGCATCCGCACCGTCGTCGACTTGCCGGCACCATTGGGTCCGAGAAACCCGAAGATCTCGCCCGGCTGGATCTGGAGATCGACCCCATCGACCGCCTTGATCACGTCGTCGCCGGATCCGAAGTAGCGCTGGAGGCCGACGGCTTCGATCGGCAGCGTGGTGGCAGACATCACTCCATCGTGCCAAACGTCAACGTGGTCGAGGCGATTCGCAGGTCCGACGCTCGTCACATGCATGCGAGAATGGAGCGATGAGCGAGTTCTACGGTCCGGCCCAGCGTGCGTTGCAGGACGAATTCGACACGCGTCGGCTGGCGGACGTTCACCAGATGACGATCGTTGCCGAGGGGATCGACGACGACCGTTGCGCGTTCATCGAGTCGCGTGACTTCTTCTTTCTCTCCACGGTCGGCGGCGACGGTTGGCCGACCGTGTCGTACAAGGGCGGCCCGACCGGGGTGGTGCAGGTGGAGGACGAGCGGACCATCGTGTTCCCGAGCTACGACGGCAACGGGATGTTCCTCTCGATGGGCAACATCGCTGCGGGTGTCGGTGGGGGAGCGAAGATCGGCCTGTTGTTCATCGACTTCGAGACGCCCAACCGGCTGCGGCTCCATGCGACGGCCACCGTCCACCGTGACGATCCGGCGTTGGAGCGCTTTCCGGGCGCAGAGCTGATCGTCCGGGGCCGGGTCGACAACACGTTCGTCAATTGCGCTCGCTACATCCATCCGCACGAGCGGGTGCGGTCGTCCGACTACGTGCCGGACGATCAGGGTGTCCAGCCGTATCCGGCGTGGAAGCGCATCGACCTGATCCAGCCGTTTCTCCCGGAGATGCAGCAGGGTCGGGCCGCCGAAGCGGGTGGGGAGATCGACGTCGACGAGTACGCCCGCCGCCTCGCTGACGGCACGAGCTGACTCGACTGCCCGAACGTCAGGCGCCGCGGAGGATCTGACGGACCAGCGGCTCGTAGTGCTCGAGCGGGTTGCTCGTGTAGCTCGCGTCGAAGGCGGTCTGGTCGTACTCGCCACAGAACTCGACAGTGCGGTCGAAGTGCGGGCTGTCTCGGTACTGCTCCCGTGCCTGACCGTCGAGGCCGATGTAGTCCCAGAAGTAATAGCCCTGGAACTCGCCGTGGTGCTTCACCATGAAGTAGTTCGCCTCGGACACGAACGGCTTGACGATGGCGGCCGCGATGTCGGGATGGTTGTAGGGGCTGAGCGTGTCGCCGATGTCGTGGATCAGGGCGCAGAACACGTACTCGTCGTCCTTGCCGGCGCGCTCTGCTCGCGTGGCCGTCTGCAGGCTGTGTTCGAGCCGGTCGACCGGGAACCCCCCGTGGTCGAACTGGAGATCGCGGAGCAGCCCGATGACGCGGTCGGCGACGTGAGACTGGGTGACCTCCAGCTGCGGGATGATCATGGCCCAGTCGTCGGCGGTCGATTCCTCGAACGTCGTGAAGCTGGCGCGCTTCGCCGGCTCCGTGCGTGCAGTGTCGGTCATCGGTCGATTCTCCTTGTCGAGCGTTACGTGACGGGTCAGACCCGTCACGTAACGCTCACTGCTGGGCGGCTTGGATGGCCTGCCACACGCGTTCGCTCGTGGCGGGCATGTCGATGTGGGTGACGCCGAGATGGCTGACGGCGTCGCACACGGCGGACTGGACGGCGGGGGTCGAGCCGATCGTGCCCGACTCGCCGATGCCCTTGGCGCCGAGCGGGTTGACGAAGGTGGGGGTCTCCATGTGGATCACCTCGAAACTCGGGAGCTCGGTTGCCGAGATCATGCCGTAATCGGCGAGGTTCGACGTGACGGGGTTGCCGTCCTCGTCGTAGCGGACCTCTTCGAGCAGCGCCTGCGCAGTGCCCTGGGCGATGCCGCCGTGGATCTGGCCGTCGAGCAGCATCGGGTTGAGCACCCGGCCGGCGTCGTCACAGGCGACCTGGCGGAGGTGCTTGACCTGGCCCGTACCGGTGTCGACTTCGACGACGGCGACGTGGGCGCCGAACGGGAACGTGGCCATGTCGGCGACGAACACCGTGTCGACGGTGAGGCTCGGCTGGTGGTGGCCTTCCAGGTCGACCGGAATGGACGAGAATCCCTGGTGGGTCTTGGCCGCGACTGCGAGATCGGCCCACGACTTCGAGACCGCCGGCGTACCCGCGACGTGGAACGAGCCGTTGTCCTTGTCGAGCACGACGTCGGCCTCGTCGGCTTCGAGCAATGATGCCGCGAGCTGCCTGGCCATCTCGACGAGCTCGATCGCACCCTGATGCACCGCTGCGCCACCCTGTTGGAGCGAGCGCGAGCCCATCGTCCCGCCGCCGCTCGGCACACGGTCGGTGTCGCCCCAGACCAGCGTGATCTGGTCCATCGGAATGCCGGTCTCGTCGTGCGTGAGCATCGCCCAGGCCGTCTCGTGGCCCTGACCGTGCGGCGACGTCCCCGTGTAGACCGTCGCCGTGCCGTCGTCGTTCACCTCGATCTTGGCGGCCTCCTGCTTCGGGTCGACGCCGCCCGTGATCTCGACGTAGACGCTCACGCCGATGCCGAGTTGCTTGTTGGCGCCCGACTCGCGGCGAGCCTGCTGCTCGGCGCGCAGGTCGGCGTAGCCGGCCGCTTCGAGTGCCTTGTCGAGCGCGCCTTCGAAGTCGCCGACGTCGTACACCTGGCCGACGGCGGTGGTGTGCGGTTCGAGGAACTTGGCGATCAGGTTCTTGCGGCGGACATCGACCGGGTCCATGCCGACCTCGTGGGCGAAGAGGTCCATCGCGCGTTCGATTGCGGCGGTCGCTTCGGGCCGGCCGGCACCCCGGTAGGCAGTGGTCGGCGTGGTGTTGGTGACGACCGAGGTGGTGCGGACCTCCATGTTCGGGATGTCGTACACACCTGATGCCATCGGCCGGGTCATGAACGGGGCAAGAATCGAGCCCATACCGACGAACGCACCGGCGTCCTGGATCGCGTGCAGCTGGTAGTGCGTGACCTTGCCGTCTCGCGTGCCGCCGATGGTGACGTATTGCAGCTGCGCCCGCCCGTGGCCGAGGCTCATCATCGACTCGCTGCGGGTTTCGCGCCACCGCACAGGGCGACCGAGCTGCTTGGACAGCGTGCCGAGCAGCAGTTCTTCGGAGTAGCTGTCGATCTTCGCACCGAAACCGCCGCCGACGTCGGGGGTGATGAGGTGGATCGCCTCGGCGTCACCACCGTTGGCCGCGGTGAATGCGTCCTTCGCACCTTGGGCGCCCTGCGTGGAGATCCACTGGACGAGACGTCCGCCGTCCCACGTGGCCGCCGATGCGCGCACCTCGAGTGGGCACGGGGCGACGCGCTGGTTCATGAACCGGCCGGTGACCGTGACCTCGCAGTCGGCGAAGAACTCCTCGGCGGGGGTGTTCTCGGGGATGCCGAGGGCGGTGGTGTCGAACACGGCGTTGCTGCCGGCGGCCTCGTAGATGAGGGTGTCGGACGCCAGCGATGCCTCGAGGTCGACGAGTGCGGGCAGGAACTCGTAGTCGACGAACACCATCTCGGCGGCGTCGGTGGCCTGCTGCTGGGTCTCGGCGACCACGACGGCAACCGGCTCACCGACGTAGCGGACCTTGTCGCTCGCGAGCAGCGTGCGCGCGGAGGCGGGGTTGAACGGCGACGCGATCGGTTCGAGCCCGAGTGATTCGGCAGTGTGGATCGCCAGGACGCCGGGCATCTCGAGCGCGGACTCGATGTCGATCGACTCGATCGTGCCGTGGGCGACCGTCGAGCGGACGTAGACGGCCTGTGCCGCGCCGGCGAGGCGCGGGTCGGCGACGTCGTCGGCGTAGACCCCGCCCGAGGTGAGGAACTTCGGATCTTCCTTGCGCTGGACCCGAGTGCCCAGAATGCTGCCACCAGCCACGTGTACCCCTTGTGTGTGTCGCGAAGACGAGCCCGATCGGCTCGCGCCGCCCAAGGTAGTCGCAGGCGCAGAGGGGTGTCGCAGCCGGGCCATGGATTCGACGGGGGCGCGCCGTTCAGGCGGCCCTCCGCTCGGCGAGCAGGTCGGGTCGGCTGCGGGAATGCAGCGCTCCGTCGGGGAGGGACACATCGAGTTGTCGGGTGCTCGGGTCGAGTTGCAGTCGCCATCGACCTTCGTGGGCACGGTGATGGTGGTACGAGCAGACCGGCAGCAGGTTGTCGAGATCGGTGGGACCGTCGTGTTCGTCCCATTCGAGGAGGTGGTGGATCTCGCAGTGGTCGAAGCCCCGGTCGCAGTCGCCGACGGCGCAGGTGCGGTACATCGAGCGCAGTGCCCGTCGTTGGGCGGGGGTGGCGTGGCGGGCACCGCGACCGACGTCGAGCGGCATGCCGGCCGAATCGAGAACGGCGGGGATGATGCTGGCGTTGCAGGCGTGGCGTCGAGCGGTCGCCACCGGGAGCGGCGTGCCGTCGCCGTATTCGATGATCGAGTGCTCGTGGAGCCCGGTCGTGATCGTGTCGTGATCGATGAGCACGATCACCTCGGCTGGAGGCGTCGACGTGGCTCGTCCACCGCAGATGAGTGCGACGCCGGCTCGAGCTGCGAGCTGATCGTGGCGCAGGCCGTCGTGCTCCGGACGTCGACGCAGCGCGGCCACTTCGGCGTCGAGTCGGCGAGAGACCCGCTGGAAGTCGTCGGGATGGAGCTCGGCCCTGACCCAACCCATGCCGGTCTCGTCGTTCATGCCGTAGGTGAGCGTCGCAGCGGCCCGTTGCCGTTCGGATCGTTCGAGCCCGCCATCGACCGCGAGCCGGTCGGCCACCCGGCGCACGGTGCGGGAGAACTGAGCCGGCGTCTCGGCGACCGTGTGCTCGGCGAGGACCGTCTGCTGCTCGAAGAGGGCCGCTCGCTGTTCGTCGTTGTCGAGCTTGGCAGCTGCTGCGGCGAGCACGTCGGCGTGTTCGGTCGAGATCCGTCCAGCGGCTAGCTGGCGTTCCATCTCGGGCGCCTGCGCCAGCGTGTCGCCGCGTCGTTCGGTGCGCTTGGCCTGACGTGGCGAGGTGCGGGTACCTCGGCTGATCACATCGGCAGCGGGCACACCAGCACCCGATGCCTCCAGTTCGATGGCTCGGCGAGCGAGCCGCGCCTCGACGGTGGCGGCCCAGCCGGTGAGTTGGCGCAGCGTGTGGAACAGCCCCGGGAGCTCGGACGCATCGGCAGTATCGACGTCGCACGCTTCCAAGCGCTCGATCAGCCGAGTTGGGTCCATCAAATGATGATACCAGATGTAGACAGAGAAAGCAAACACATGTTCGTCTCGATGGGTAGAGCATGGTCGAGCGTTGCCGGAGCCACAACCGAGGGAGCAACGATCGAACTTGTCGAAGAGTGCGTCATGTACGCCGAGCTCGGGGCGGAGCCGTTGGACGTCTGAGCAGGCCCGTACGGGGCACGACTGGTGGCGAACGTCGTGGGTGGCTCGGTCGCGGGCCACCGGATCAACGGGACGCTGGTGGGAGCCGGCGCCGACTGGATCCTGCTCGGCGCCGATGGCTGGGGTCGGCTCGATGTCCGTGCCCAGATCCAGACCGACGACGGTGCGCTGATCTACGCGCAGTACGGCGGGTTGCTCGAACTCAACGAAGCGGTGATGGGGGCGATGGCGCCCGGCGGGTCGACGGACTTCGGCGACCAGTACTTCCGGACGACGCCGCGTCTGGAGACCGGCGACGAGCGCTACGCCTGGGTCAACAGCACCCTGTTCGTCGGGGAGGGCCGCATGCACGAGAACGGTGTCGAGTACCGGATCTTCCGCGTCACCTGAGCGGTAACGTCCGCGGGCTATCCGGTCGACTTCAACGATGATCCGGCGACCCTCTCACCCACCGACAACCCGAGCCCCGGGGCAGGTGCGTACGCCGGCCCCGCTGACTACGCACAGCTCATGTTGATGCAGCTCCGCGATGGGATGTGTGGCGACGAACGGGTGCTGTCGGCCGAGGCCGCCGAGCGGATGCTCGCCGATCGGATCGGCGAGGTGTATGACGGCGATACCGTCGGCGACACCACCGGCGACGGCTACGGCATGGGGTGGTGGGTGGATCGCACCAGCGGGCGGCGCATCGCCTATGGCGGGTTCGGCGCCACCCCGTGGCTCGACCCCGAGAACGGGTTGGGCGTCTACCTCGTGACCGAGGCGAACGGTGAGATCGGTCGCGGCCTGGCTTCCCTGCTGTATGAGCCGATCGAAACCGCGGTGGTCGGCCCCGCTCCGACTACCTCGGGGACTGGGTGACCGAGACCTCCCCGTTCGTTATCGACGCGACCTCCTCCAAGTGTCTCGGAATCCTCGACAGGCCGAGCTCACTCCGAGCTACTGAGAACGTCGCGGTCGGTGAGCACGTCGCGCCACTCGCGCAGCCAGCGCACGGAGGCGGCGGTCAGCGCGTGCGCGTTCTCCCCGCCCGCCTCGAGCGCCTGTTGCGGGTGCAGCATCGGCACCCTCGGCATGTCGCCCACGGATTCGAGGACGAGCTCGCAGGCTTCCCGCTGCTGTCGCCTGGCGGTTGCGGTGACCGCGCCGAGTTGGCGGGTGACAGCGGAGAGCTGTTCGAGCCCCGACTCGACCGCTGCGCCGAGCGGGCTGCTGTCGAGCTGCACCGTGCTGTGCGTGCGTCCCCCGCTGACGTAGTCCGCGAGCAGGGGATAGCGATCGTGCAGATCGCGGTCGAGCGGATCGGGTGCGGAGGCGGCGAGATCATCCCAGTCCGCCGGCGACAACGTGTCCCAGGCCTCGGAGTAGAGAATCTCCTCTTCCTGTGCGATGTGGCCACGCATCGAGCGCGCGAAACGCTCCAGCTGGCGGGCCAGCTCTTGGCGTGTCGACCGGTCGGAGGAGGGGTGAGACGCCCGGTCGAGTGTGGCGAGCAGCTCCTCACCTGCACGGTCCGTGAGTTCGTGTTCGTGCGACATCCGGGCTGACGTGTCCGCAAGTGCGTCCGATGCATTCGCGACCTTCGCGAACATGACCTCCTCGCGTGGATGATGGTGAACGTTCTGAAAGTTCACCACGTAGTCCACCGCTTCGGAGAACAGCGGGAGGACTGCTTCGGGTTCATCGAGGAGGCGTTGCGCGTCACGGCCGATCATCGTCAGAACTCTCGAGAATCTGGCGTGATCCTCGCGCAGCCCTCGGAGATACTGGTCGCCGGTCGGTTCCATCTCGTCCTCCTCTCTTCGTTTCCCTAGGGGCAGCACCGGCGCACGAAGTCACCGAGATGTCCGAACGCCTGCTCGGCTTCCGGAAACGGCATCGTGTGCCAGACGTGCGGTTGCCCTTTCCACACTTCGACCTCGGCATCCACGCCGGCCGCGTGCGCCCGCTCGGCGAACAGGGTCGACTGATCGAGGAGCCAATCGGTGCTGCCCACCTGCAACAGCACCGGGCAGAGCCCGCTCAGGTCGCCGCGCACGGGGGACGCGTACGGATGATCCAGCACGGTCCGGTCTCCGGCGGCGTAGAGCATGCGAGGATCGCTCTCGCGAGCATCGGCTGACTCGGGAAACAACGCATCGGGGTCGCCGAATTCGATGCGCGCACCGCCTTCGCTGAAGCTCATGTCCGTACACGGCGACACGGCAAACGCTCCAGCGGGCAACGGCTTGGCGTCGTCACGTAGTGCGAGGAGCGACGCGAGGGCCAGATTGCCGCCGGCGGAATCGCCGCCGATGACGATGCGATCCGGCGCAACGCCGTCCTCCAGGAGCTGCTCGTAGGCCCCGACGCAGTCCTCCAGCGCGGCCGGGAACGGATGCTCTGGCGCCAGTCGGTAGAACACCAGCAGGACATCGGCGTTGGCCGCTTGCGCCACCGAGGCGGCGAGGCGACGGTGCGTGCGCGGACTGCGCAACGCCCAGCCACCGCCGGGCAGATAGAGCACCACCCGGTCGGTGCGCCGGCCGGTGCGGATCCACTCGGCGCTGCAGTGAGCGAGTTCCACCGGGTCGATGTCGACTCCGGTCGGCGCGGGGTAGAGACCGTCGACGCGCGCAAGCAGCGAACGCGCCCGTTCGACGTCGAAGTCCCTGAAGAGGGACTCCATGGCCCGGTCGGTGATCGGGTTGAAGAGTTGTGAAGGAATGCTCGGCATGGACGATCCTGGAGCTTCGAAAACCCCGGCATCCCACATCTACCCCTCGACCTCCGGCCCATGGCAGAGGCCATCGGCACTATGTGACGAGGAGCGGGGAGCAACACCTCGCCCGAACCACAGGCTGCGCGGGCCCATCCGGGATGATCGAACGCAACGCCTTGCCGAGCACATCACGGAACATGTCGACCGTTGGAGCAAAGCTCCCCGACCGGATCCCGACGAACCGGACGCTGGGTCGGTGACGGACCTGTACCTGGGCGAGTTCAGGGGCTTCCAGGCGGCCGGTGCCCCCAGAAGCTGGGCTTGGTGAGGTGGGTAACGGTCCAGGTGTCGTCGTCGACGATCCGTCCACCGCAGCCGACCTCGACTTCGAAGCCGGACGGGGACACGCTGTAGAAGGAGATCATGTGGTCGTTGGTGTGCTTGCCGAGCCCAGCGGCGATCGGCGTGCCAGTCTCCTCGTGGCGATCGAGCGTGTAGCCGACGTCGTCGAGGGTGTTCATCTCGAGCATGAAGTGGTAGAGCGCCGCCTCGCCGGCGGGAACGAGCGCGAGGCTGTGATGGCGAGGATTGCAGTGAAGGAACACCACGTCGTGTTCAGAACCATCGGGCCTCCAGTAGTCCGAAACCCGGAAGCCGAGCACGTCCGTGTAGAAGTCCGTACTCCCCTCGATGTCAGATGTCCCGAGGACGACGTGGCCCATGCCCTGGACGCCCGTGGTGAACCCGCTGACCCCGGTCGGCGAGACGAATCGTTCGTGGTCGTGAACGACACCATGGAAGAACTCGACGGTGAACCCGCCGGGATCCGTCATGCGGATCAGCCCCCGAACCCGACGTTGGTCGCATTCGGCTGCCGAACCCGAGTGGAGGGCGAACCCAGCTGACTCGAGCTCGGCAGCGCAGACCTCCAGCGCAGCGGCATCAGGCAATTCCCAGCCGGCGAACGCCAGACCCTCGGCCGTCTCGGCGGGTCGAACCACCACGCGAAACGGGTGGTCGTCGATCTTGATCGCCAACCCGTCACCGTGAGCGACCACCCGCGTTCCGAGCAGTTCGGCGTACTCCCGCCAGTCGTCGAGGTCCGCAACGTCGACGCCGATGTATCCCAACCCTCGAATGTCCATGCTTCCCCTCATCGCCTGGCTCGAACCCGACGAGGTGCTCGAGGCATGGCGACAACGTTAGACCACGGGTACGACGGTGTCCGCCAGGACGAGCCGTCGAGGCTTGGGCAGGTCGCAGGATTCGCTCTCGGGTACGGTGGCACGTGCTGTTCAGGGCATCGAGTTGCCACTTGCCAGCGGATGATTCACACAGCGCAGATCATGTCGAAGCTCCGATGCTCGGCAACGGACTTGAGGGAGTCACATGGAGATCACGTTCGAACCGGCTGACGCCCGCCGTGATCACGCCGTGCTGACGGAACTCAACATCCAGTACCTCGACTGGCTGGATGCGAACATCCAACACGACTTCGGGATCAGCCTGCCGACGCTCCTCGGACAGCCGATCCCCGACTACGTGGCCGCCACACTCGACAAGCTGTGCGACGCCGAGCCACCCGAGGGCGTGTTCTACACCATTCACCGCAACGGGCGGGTCGTCGGCATGGGCGGCGTCCGTCGCACCAGCGATGGAGCATCGGAGATGAAGCGGGTCTTCGTGCGGCCGGACCAGCGTGGCGGCGGGCTGGGAGCCACCATCGTGAGACGTCTGATCGCGGACGCCGAGTCCTACGGGTATGCGAGCATGCGGCTCGACTCCGGACCGTTCATGACGTCGGCGCACCGGCTCTACGAGGCCGTGGGATTCCGAGACCGGCCCATCTATGACGGTGCAGAAGTTCCCAGCGAACTGCATCACAACTGGCGGTTCATGGAGCGCAGCCTGAGATGACCGAAGCGACGCGGTCGCGTCGCGTCCATGCGGCAGGCCCACACCAAGCGTCGGTGGGACTCAGTCGGGACGACACCAGATGCGGTGCCGGTTCCGGTCACTCATGGTGGAGCAGTGCTGTCCCGTCGGGGTTGTCGATCACGAATTTCCAGCTGCCGTCAGGCTGACGGCGCACGACCTCGGCCGTTGCCCCCTCAGGGCTCGACCCATCAGGCATCCGCATGGTCCACGGCGTGTGGATCAGCGCCAGATCCCCGGTCGGGAAGACGAGGGACTCGCCGAACACCAGCTTGGCGCCGGAATCGAGGTACGCCTTGAGCGTTGCACGGATCTCATCGTGCCCGGTCGAGGTTCCATGCGGCGTGGGAAAGACAGCGTCGTCCTCGTACAGGGCCATGAGACCCTCCAGGTCACCGTCGGCGAAACAACGCTCGAACAGTGCGCTCACCTCGGCTGGTTGCATAGCGCTCATCAGGGTCCTTTCGACAGGTACTGGTCGAGGAAACCTAGCAAGGCTGACCGATCTCGTCCCGGGCCGAGCGCCGACGTCGCAACGGTCCCGTCCGGGAACAGGCAAGTCCGCAATGCGGCAACGTTCGGCACGTCGGCGACCACGGGCATCGCCGATATCGCCGGTTCAGGACAGCCGAAACGTCGCCTGACGACGGATTAGTGGTTGCTGACTTCGCCGGAGGTGCGGTCGTGGAGGTCGGCGGCGAACCGGTTGAGGCCGACGATCTCGGCTTCGATGCCGCGTTCGGCGAACTTCGCGACGACGGCGTCGAGTGCGACGATCGCGCTCGTATCCCAGACGTGGGCGTCGGTCAGGTCGATCTCGACGTTCTTCACCTTGACGGCGTCGTAGTCGAAGGAGTGGACGAGGTCGTTCGTCGAGGCGAAGAACAGTTGGCCGGTGACGGCGTAGATCCGCTCGTGGTTGTCGGGGTCGACGACGCTCGTGACGTTGACGAGGTGCGACACGTGGCGGACGAAGAAGATCGCGGACAGCAACACGCCGGCGGCGACGCCGTAGGCGAGGTTGTGGGTGAGCACGACGATGGCCACGGTTGCGACCATCACGGCGGTCTCGGTCTTCGGCATCCGCTTCAGTGTCTCGGGAGCGACGCTCTTCCAGTTGAAGGTGCCGATCGCGACCATGATCATCACGGCAACGAGGGCGGCCATCGGGATCTGGGCGACGATGCCGCCGAGCACGAGGATCAGGATCAGCAGGAACACGCCCGACATCAGCGTCGAGAGGCGGGTCCGGCCGCCGGAGCGATGGTTGATCATCGACTGGCCGATCATGGCGCAACCGGCCATCCCGCCGAGGAAGCCGGTGGCGATGTTGGCGATGCCCTGACCACGTGACTCGAGGTTCTTGTCGGAATCGGAGTCGGTCATGTCGTCGAGCAGCTGCGCGGTGAGCAGCGACTCGAGCAGGCCGACGAAGGCGAGCGTGAGCGAGAACGGGAGGATGATCCGCAGCGTCTCGAACGTGAACGGCACGTCGGGGAGTGCGAAGAAGGGCAGTGTGTCGGGCAGCTCACCCATGTCGCCGACGGTCGGGAGTTCCCAGCCCATCGTGATCGCGGCGGTGGCGAGCAGCGCGATGGCGACCAGCGGAGACGGAATTGCTTTCGCGATGGCACCGGGGATGCGGGGCAGGCCGTAGATGATGAAGAGTCCAACGGCGATGAAGCCGATGTTCATCGCGAGCTGGCTGTTGCGCACCGAGGCCGGCTCGTCGGACAGGAGGATGTGCGGAACCTGCGCGAGGAAGATCAGGATCGCCAGCGCATTGACGAAGCCGAGCATCACCGTGCGCGGGATGAACCGCATCAGCGCCCCGACGCCGAGTGCGCCGAACGCGATCTGGAGTGCGCCGGCGACGATCGTGGCGGCGAAGAGGTAGCCGATCCCGTAGTCCTTGACCAGCGGGACGACGACGAGCGCCATCGCGCCGGTCGCTGCCGAGATCATCCCCATCCGGCCGCCGGTCATCGAGATGATGATCGCGATCGAGAACGAGGCGTACAGCCCGACCTTCGGGTCGACGCCGGCGATGATCGAGAACGAGATGGCCTCGGGGATCAGCGCGAGGGCCACCACGAGGCCCGACAGGATGTCGGCCTTGGGGTTCGAGAACCAGGCCGTCTTGAAGTTGCGGACGTTGGCGGCGCTCAAGCCGTTGTCGGCGCGCTCGGGCATGACGGTTTCGGTTGCTGACATGGGGACTCCACCATTTCTCGGGTCTCGGACGTTCCGGACCCTGATGGGCCGCGCATCGCAGCGCCGATCATGGGGGCGCCTCTGCCATCTTCTTCGGCAGCTCACGCACCGTACGTGAATCGGGGGTCAGTTGCGCGCCATGTCGCACACGTCACGTCGGTGTTGCGCTGGGTGTCTGACACGCAGCGGACGGTGGAGTCGTCGCCGCGTCAGGCGTTGCGGATGGTGTTCACCAGGCCGGCGACGTCGAGCCCGTAGCGGGCATGGATGTTGCTCGACTTCGGATCGTGCGGGAGGAACTTCGTCGGCAGGCCCAGTGGTGTCACCGGGATCGACCCGTCGAGGGCTCCGACCTCGGTGGCGATCGCCATCCCGATGCCGCCGTCGCGGATCCCGTCCTCGATCGTGACCACGTGCCGGTGCGCTGTGGCGTCGGCGATCATCTGCGGGTCGAGCGGCGCACACGAACGCGGCATCCCACACCGTCACGTCGACGCCGTCGTCGGCGAGCGCTGCGGCTGCCTTCTCCGCGGTCTCGAGCATCTTGCCGATGGCGATCACACAGACCGACGATGCGGCATCGGCGGCCGCACGCACCTTGCGGCCGTTGAGGCCGACGCCCACCTCGTGCTCCGAGACCTGCCTGGCGGCACCGCGCGGGTACCTGATGACGACGGGTCCGTCGTCGGCGAGCGACGTGGCGTCGTGGAGCATCTGCGCGAGCTCTTGAGCGCTGGACGGGACGAGGACGCGCATGCCGGGCACCTTCGAGAGCAGCGCCATGTCGTACACGCCGTGGTGGCTGGCACCGTCGGGCCCGGTCACCCCGGCGCGGTCGAGGCAGAAGATCACGGGCAGGCGGTGCATCGCAACGTCGTAGACGACCTGGTCCCACGCGCGATTGAGAAACGTGGAGTAGATGGCGACCACGGGGCGAAGGCCGCCCATCGCCATCCCGGCAGCGCTCGTGACGGCGTGCTGCTCGGCGATGCCGACGTCGAAGAACCGATCGGGGAAGCGCGCCTCGAACGGGAGCAGTCCGGTGGGGCCGGGCATCGCAGCGGTGATCGCAACCAGCCGCGAGTCGTTCTCGGCTTCCTTGATGATCGACTCGGCGAACGCCTGTGTGTAGCCCGTCGACACTGCCTTCGGGGGGCCGACCAACGGGTCGAACACGGGGGCGTCGTGGAGGTTCTTCTCGTCGTCGTCCTCGGCGGGCGAGTAGCCCCGGCCCTTCTGCGTGAGGACGTGGACCACGATCGGACCCTCGGTCGACAGTTCGATCGCGTTGTGGAACGCATGCTCCATCTGTTCGACGTCGTGACCGTCGAACGGGCCGATGTAGCGGGCGCCGAGCGCCTCGAAGAACGACGGCGGCTGGAGGAACTCGCGGACGCCGGCCTTGAATGCCTCCATCGCGGAGCCCGCCTGGTTGCCGACGAGGGGCAGTCCCTGCAGGAACTCCTCGAGTCGGCGCTGCCGACGGACGTACACGGGGTTCTGGCGGATGTCGGTCAACGCGTGCGACAGCCGCCCGGTCACGCGGTCGGGGATCGAGGGGTGGTTGGCCTGCACGTCGTAGCCCTGCGAGTTCGCGGAGAGGTTCGAGATCGTCGGTGCGTACGAGCGACCGTTGTCGTTGAGGACGACGATCACGCCGCGTTGGTGGTGCCCCATGTTGTTGAGCGCTTCGTACGCCATGCCACCCGTCATGGCGCCGTCACCGACGACGGCGACGATGTGGCGCTGGTCGTTCGTGCCGAGGTCGCGTGCCGAGGCCAATCCGTCGGCATAGGACAGCACCGTCGAGGCGTGGCTGTTCTCGATCAGGTCGTGGGGCGACTCCTCGCGACTCGGGTAGCCCGAGAGTCCCGCCGGCCTGGCGAAGGGTCTCGAAGCCCGATTGGCGTCCGGTGACGATCTTGTGGACGTAGGCCTGGTGGCCGGTGTCCCACAGAATTGCATCGGTGGGGGACTCGAAGACGCGGTGCAGTGCCAGGGTCAGTTCGACGGCGCCGAGGTTGGAGCCGAGGTGTCCGCCGACCTCGGACACGGCCGAGACGATGAAGTCACGGATCTCGCCCGCCAGGTCGCGAAGTTGGTCGTAGTCGAGCCCTCTCAGGTCGCCTGGCTCGCGGATGCGCTCGAGGTACATGCGATGAGCACGCTATCTCGAAGCCATCACCGCCGGTAGATCGAGACGTGATGATCGGCGTGCTCGTCGAAGACCGCACCGTCCATGTCGGCAAACCGTGCGGCGAGATCGAATCCGGCTGCCGCTGCCATCGCATCGAGTTCGGCCGGCGGAGCCCACCGGATCGACCACGGCCGCAGCCGAACCCCGCCCGCCTCGGTGAGCTCGACGAACTGTCCGGAGGTGCGTTGTTCCGCGGGTCGATGGTCCGACACCGACAGGACCACGCGGTCGGCGGTCATGGTCCGCAGGCTCACATCTCCCCCCGCCGGCGCAGCGGGATCCGGAACGATCGCCTCGACCACGAACGACCCGCCGGGTCGGAGGCGCTCGGCCACGGCGCCGAAGCACCGCTGCTGCTCGGTCACATCGAGCAGGTTGAAGAGCGTGTTGTACGCGACGAGACAGGCGTCGAAGGGGCCGTCCGGGAGGTCGCGCACCATGTCGCCGCAGATCGCGACGATCCGGTCGCCGCCCGGCTGCGACGGGATTCGAGCGAGCATCGCGGCGCTCGAGTCGATCCCCACGACGGTCAACCCCGCAACCGCCATCGGCCCGGCGAGCCGACCGGTACCGACCCCGAGTTCGAGCACCCGGCCGCCGGCGCCGACGAGCCCGACCATGCGCCGTACCGTCGCGCCGACGTCGGTCACGTTCGCATACCACTCGTCGTACACGTCGGCGAAGCCGTCGCCGTAGCTCGTCGAGTCGTAGCCGTGCACCGTCCGCAGGTTACCGATGGCCCATGATGGGAGGTGATGACGGCACAAGGTGGCGATTGGGAGCGGCTCGATGTCGTCGCCGCCACCCCGGCGACGATCGCATCGGCCGGTGCCTCGTCACCCGGGTCGGCTCGACGGGGCCGGCCGTTCCGACTGAAGCGCAGCCGCGGTCCGGTGCTCGCTGCGCTCGACGGAGGTGGCACCGTGTTCCAGCGGCGGTTGCGCGACGTGATGATCGGCGCCACGGTCATCCTCGTCCCGGCCGTGGCGCTGAACGTCTGGGTGACGATCCTCGGGTTCGACCGCCTCGACCCGAACGACTCCGCGCTGCCCTCGTTTCTCGGCGATGACACGGGCAGCGGGATCGAGGACGTCGCCGTGTGGCTCGCTGCGGTGTTCGCCAGCTTCGTGACCGCAGTGGTCGGCTACTTCGCCGCCCAGATCCTGCTCGGTGACCGGTTTCGCAAGCCGGTCACGCTGTCTCGTGCGCTCGCACGGACCGCTCGACGACTCCCGTCGATCCTCGCGGCGTGGGGGCTGACCCACTGGTGGTTCCCGCTGATGGCGCTGATCGTGGTGACGGCGCAACCCGACGTGGTCTGGCTCTGGATCCTCCTCTTCACGGTCGTGTGCTGGTTCTCCGCCGCCGCGACGCTGCTCGTCGTCCCCGCGATGGTGGGGGAGCGTCTCGGACCACTCGCTGCGGCGAAGCGGAGCTGGCGGTTGGCGCGACTCCGCTACGGCGTGTGCGTCGTGTTCGTGCTCCTGGCGACCTTCCTGGCGGTGTTGCTCGGCATCGGCATCGGCACCCTCGTCCCGCTGCTCGAGGCGACGGGTTTCGTCACGCTCGGCGATGCCACACCGATCGTCCAGGGCGTGATGGCCCAGCTCGTCGTGCTGGTCGTGGTTCCGCTCATCGCATTGGCCACCGCTCAGGTGTACGTCGAGGTCCGCGTCGCAGGTGAGGGCCTCGACCTCGTGATCGATGCCGACGCCGCGTTCGGTTCCGCCGTCCAGGGGGCCGCGTGATCATCCCGATCGTGTTCGGACTGCGCGGTCCGCTCGGGCCGAGCGACGTCGACCCCGACGACATCCGTGACGTCGCGTGCGGCGCCACGGCCAGCTCGCAGATCTGCAACCCACCCGTGCGTGACACACCCGAGGCACCGGACATCCCCGACATCGGCGACCCGTCCGCAGGCCTCGGCCTGGTGGGCCAACTGCTCGTGGTGGTGTTGGTGGCAGCGCTCGTGCTCGCCATCGTCTGGCTGGTCATGCGGTGGCGGGACGGTCAGAGCGTCGACGACGAGGGCGACGACGTCGACGACGGCGACCGGGACGAGGAGGTCGACGAGGAGATCGGCGCTCGGGTGATCGACGACGAGACGCCACCGGATCGCTGGCGCCGCCTGGCGTCGGAGCATCGCGATGCCGGGAGGTACCGCGACTCGATCCGCTGTCAGTACCGCGCGCTCGTCGGTGACCTCGCCCGTGCCGGGTACGTCGACGAGATCCCTGGACGCACGTCGGGGGAGGAGCGCGCCCAGGTGGCCGAGATCGCTCCCCGCCTCGGTGAGGCGGGTCGCGCGGTCTCGTCGGAGTTCGACGTCGCCGCCGAGACGTTCGACGTGGCCTGGTTCGACGACGGCGCGGTCACCCGCGACGACGACGAACGATTCCGCGCCGCAGAGGCGACGGTGCTCGACGCCGTGCTCGCCGGTGCCCGACCTCGGGGTCGCCGCTGATGGCACGCTCGGCGGTCTCCGGCACGGGTGGCGCCTCGGCCGGAGCGAAGGCCGTCGCCGCACTGGTCTTCGTGATCGTGATGGCGCTCGTCGTGCTGCTCCTCGTCCGGGCGCGACCCGCGCCGGAGCCGTTCGACCCCCGATCGGGCCAGCCGAGCGGTGCCCGTGGGCTGGTCCTCACCCTGCAGGCGGCCGGCGCCGACGTGGTCGACACGCGAGACGTGCCGTTTCCCGAAGAGAACGGGAACGTCCGGGTGCTGGTGCTCGACGACCGGCTCGACGATGCACAACGAGACGCGCTCCTCGACTTCGCTGATGCGGGCGGTGTTGTGGTCGTCGCCGATCCCGACAGCACGCTGCACGGCGGTTCGGGCGTCGACGGCGGTGCGACGCCGATCTCGGGGAACGCCCGAGGCGAGCGTCGCGACGCCGCCGACGAAGCCAACGTCTTCCCGGGTCGCTGCAGCATTGCTGCGCTCGTACACCTCCGCGGCGTCTTCGTCCCGGATGGGGTGCTGTTCCCGGTGGGCCCCGAAGAGCCGCAGTGTTTCACCGACGCTGCGAGCGCGAGCGGCAACGGCTCGACGGCGTACGTGTTCGTGCGCGAGTTCGGCAACGGGTTGATCGTCGGACTCGGCGACAACGAGTCCTTCACCAACCGTCACCTGCGGCGCGCCGACAACGCCGGCGTGCTCGTCTCGCTCCTCGTACCCGAACGCGGCAGCGACGTGACGTTCCTCGTGGGTCGTGGCGCGAGCCCGCGCGTGCAGGACGTCGGGTCGGGTGACGAGACCCTGCGCGATCTCGTGCCGACCTGGGTGTGGATGTCGCTGGTGCTCGGCGCGGTCGCCTTCGTCGTGTTCGCGATCTCGCGCAGCACCCGGATCGGTCGGATCGTCGACGAACCGCTGGCGGCTCCGATCGCAGGGAGCGAGCTGGTGTCCGCCACCGGCAACCTCATGCAACGTGCCGGCCACTCGTCCCGAGCCGGGTGGTTGCTGCTCGAGCAGTTGCATCGCGATCTGTGTCGCGCCCACGCCGTCGACCTCGCGGCGCCGCTGACGGAGCTCGACCGGGCGGTTGCTCATCGTTCGGGTACCTCCGAGGGCGAGATCGAACACCTGCTCCGCCGCACCGTCAGCGAGACCACCGGCCTCGCCGACCTGACGGCCAACATCGACCGCGTCCGCCGCCAGGTCTTCGGCGACGACGGCCACCCCCAGACCATCGACGAAAGAGTGACCACCTCATGAGCCATCCCGGCGACCCCATGCCCGCTCCGCCTCCGGTTCCGTCCTCCGGGCCGGCTCCGATCGGTGAGTCCGCCGCTCGACGTGCCGTGATGGACGTCCGAGATGAGGTGGGCAAGGTGATCGTCGGCCAACAGGGTGTGCTGAGTGGGGTGATCACCGCGTTGCTGGTGAATGGCCACGTGCTGCTCGAAGGCGTGCCGGGAACGGCCAAGACATTGCTCGCCAAGACCCTCGCGGCGGCGTTCGACATGGAGTTCGGGCGCGTGCAGTTCACGCCCGACCTGATGCCATCGGACGTGGTCGGTCTCTCGGTCCTCGACCAGGTGCCGGGGCAGGCCCCACAGTTCCGGTTTCGCGAGGGCCCGGTGTTCACCAACCTCCTGCTCGCCGACGAGATCAATCGGACACCGCCCAAGACCCAGGCGGCGCTCCTGGAGGCGATGGAGGAGCGCCAGGTGTCGATCGAGGGGACGACGCACCCGCTGCCGTCGCCGTTCCTCGTGATCGCGACGCAGAACCCGATCGAGTACGAGGGAACGTTCCCGCTCCCCGAAGCACAACTCGACCGCTTCCTGTTCAAGCTCGTCGTCGGCTACCCGACCGAGGAGCAGGAGCACGACATGCTGGCCCGCCATCACGCGGGGATGAATCCGCACGCCACGTCCGACCTCGTGAAGGCAGTGGCGACACGGGCAGACCTGGCGGCCGCTCGTCGCGAGATCGACCGGATCACCGTCGAACCCGCCGTGCTGCGGTACATCGTGCAGCTCGGTCGAGCGACGCGGGAGTCGCCGTCGCTGCAGCTCGGCGTCTCGCCGCGCGGCATGACCTGGCTGCTGCACGCGTCCAAGGCGTGGGCGTGGCTGTCGGGCAGGGCGTTCGTCACCCCCGACGAGGTGAAGGCGATCGCCAAACCGTGTCTGCGACACCGCGTGCTCGTCCGCCCCGAACTCGAGCTCGAGGGCACCGCCGCCGACGCGGTGATCGACGGACTGCTCGCCACGGTGCCCACGCCGCGCTGACCGCTGATGGCCCGCACCCGACGACCACGACGCACACGCAGCGTGCCGATCCCCACCGGGTGGGCCGCGCTCGTGATCGTGCTGGTGTCGATCCCGTTGGCGATCGTGCGTCCGGACAACTGGTGGGTCGTGCCGATCGCGCTCGGCGCGGTCCTCGCCCTGGCGATCGTCGACTTCGTGGCGGCGCCGGGCCCGTCCGGTATCGACGTCATCCGCGAGTTCCCCGCCTCGTTGACCCTCGGGGAGCGAGGCGAGCTCGGCTGGTTGGTGCAGAACCGCTCTGGACGTGCCGTACGCGTGTCGGTCGCCGATGCGCTGTGGCCGAGCCTGCAGGCGTCACGCCGCGCGTCGCAGTTCACGGTGGGGGCGAACAAGCAGCACCGGTTCAGTGCGGCCATCGAGCCGCAACGGCGCGGCCGATTTCCGTTCGGAGCCGTCACGGTCCGGACCTCCGGCCCGCTGCGGCTCGTCCATCGGCAGCAGACACGCACGGTGCCCGGCACGCTCGCCGTCCTGCCCGCGTATCCGTCACGCGAGCTGATGCGCACCCGGATGCGAATTCCGCTCGACACCGGCATCCGCAGCGTTCGGACGCGGGGGACCGGCACCGACTTCGATCAACTCCGGGAGTACCGGCCGGGTGACGACATCCGCCGCGTCGACTGGGCGGCCACCGCTCGCCAGTCGAAGGCGATCGTGCGCGACTATCGAGCGGAACGCAACCAGCACGTCGTCGCGTTGCTCGACAACGGCCGCGTGATGGCCGGTACGGTCGGCGACGCGCCACGGGTCGAGCACGCCATGGACGCCGTGCTCGGGCTCACGCAGGTGGCGTCGCGCCTCGGCGACAACGTCGGCCTGATCACGTTCGACAATCAGGTGCGCGGCATCGTCCCGGCGTCGAACAGCAAGGCGCAGTTCGCCGCGCGTCACCGAGGCGATGTACCTGCTCGACACGCAGTACGACGAGAGCGCGTATCGGACGGCATTCACGACGGCGGCGTCGCGATTTCGTCGGCGGTCGCTGTTCGTCGTGTTCACCGACCTCGTCGAGTCGGTGGTGGCCGACTCGCTCCTGCCGGCGCTGACCGCACTGACGCGTACGCACCTGGTGATGATCGCCGCGGTGCGTGATCCCGACGTTGCGGCGTGGGCGATGGCGACCAGCCACACCGGCGTCGACGAGTCGTTCCGATCGGCGGCTGCCATCGCCTCGCTGAACGCCCGCGACCGGGCGATTGCCAAGCTCACCGCAACGGGCGCGATCGTCGTCGATGCCAAACCCGGCGAGCTCGCCACCGACGTGGTCGACCGCTATCTCGAACTCAAGGCCAAGGGTCGGCTCTGACGCGCTGTCGACCTCGGCATCGAAGCCGGGCCTAGGAGTCGTCGTCGGTGAGTTCGGATTGGACGATGTCGGCGACCCTTCGCCAATGGGCCCGCATCGCCTCGCGTTCCTCGCCGCTGTCGAGGCGTTCGGTGTGGAACCGGAAGGTGGTGCCATGAGCCGCCGGCGCAAGCGCGATCTGGACCGTGGCCGGCGTCGGTCGGTCGGCTGGCTGCCAGGTGACGCGAACGCGGTCTCGATCACGGACACTGCGGATCTCGCCGGTCGTGCCGTTGTCGGTGAGGTAGGTCTGGCGAGTGACCAGTGGGGTGTCGACGCCCGCGCCGAGCCACGTTGCGAGGCCGCGTGGTGAGACCAGGTAGTCCCAGGCGGTGTCGAGGTCGACGGCGACGGTCCGGGACACGCCGATCTGCCAGCCTGCGTCCTTGGTCTTCCCGATCGGTCGTTGCGTCATGAGGCGGTCCGGTGAACCAGTCGTTCACACCGTGTGGACCGTACTCGCGACGTGCTCGGCCGGGCCGGCGCTCGCCGAAAACGGCGAACGCCGCCGACCGAATCGGTCGGCGGCGTTCGCGAACTCAGATCCTCAGACGGCTCTGACGTTCTGGGCTTCGTCGCCCTTGCGACCCTGGCCGATGTCGAATTCGACATTCTGACCCTCGTCGAGGGACTTGTAGCCATCACCCGCGATGTTGGAGTGGTGGACGAAAACGTCCTCCCCGCCCTCGCGTGAGATGAAGCCGAAGCCCTTCTCGTTGTTGAAAAATTTGACTGTGCCTTGCATGGTTCTCTTTCGCTTCGGGCATCCCGTTGTGGTATGCCCGCACCGGCACCCTACGTCGATGCCGGGTGTGATCCACTGCATGCTCACTCGAAGTCCCGGGGTCGAGGATTCCGTTGCTGAGCTACGGCGTCCGATTCGAGGCCCTCACGATGCCCTGCCGACGTGCGTCCGGCTGCCTTTCAGGAGTCAGTCGGCCTCGGCCGCGAGGAGGGCGTCTGCCCGGCGGCCGTAGACCAGGGTCCAGCCCCAGAACGTGAGGAACGCGATCACGCCGATGCCGACGCGGATCGAGGTGGGCCAGGGGCGGCCCGTCACGAAGCCCTCGATCAACCCGGCGACCGCGAACGCGATCACCAACCCGATCACGACGTTGCCGAGGTCGCGACCTTGCGCGGTGAGTGCAGCCCAGCGGGTCTGATCGCCCGGAGCGATCACCGTCCAGCCGATCCGCAGGCCGGCCGCGCCGGCGACGATCACCGCTGAGATCTCCAGCAGTCCGTGCGGCAGGATCAAACCCCAGAACCGCTCCCACTCGCCGACATGGGTGAACAGCCCGCCGGCGATCCCGACGTTGGCGCCGTTGTAGACGAGGATGAAGGCGGTGAACACGCACAGCAGCACGCCGGCGGCGAACGCGAGGATCGCAACCCGTACGTTGTTCAAGAACACCTGGCTCGTGAAGTTCTGCGCCGGCTGGCTCGAGTAGTAGTCCTCGAAGTCGTTCTCGATGTAGGCCTCGGTCACGGCCGGGTCGCCGGTCAGGTCGAAGGCGTCGGGTGAGATGCCGATCCACACCGTGAACACGATCCACGGCACGATCGTCAGGAGCCCTGCGACGAGGACGAACCAGCGGATCCGCCACACCGCAGCCGGGAACGTGAGCGCCAAGAACCGGACCACCGCACCGCGGGCATTGGTCTCGCGCCGGCTGTAGAGGACACCGTGGGCTTCGCCGACGAGGTACGTGAGACGCCCGACGACCGCCTCGTCGGCTCCGTACTCGATGCGGGCATGGGCGAGGTGGCTGCCGGCTCGCTGGTACAGGCCGACGAGTTCGTCGAGCTCGTCGGGGCTCATCGACTTGAGCTTGCGCGCCCGGGTGGTGAGGTCGCCGAGACGCGCCCAGGAATACTGGTGCGTCGCAACGAACGCATCGATGTCCATCTGGCGCCTACGGTAGTGGGTGCATGAGCGTCGAACCGGTGCAGTGGGAGCGGTCCGATGGACCGGTTCTCCAGGGGAGACTCGAGCAGCACGGCATCGTCACTCCCGAGGCGGTCCTGCTCGACGTCGAGACCGCGGGGTTCGCCTCGCGGATCCTTGCCGGGCTGCTCGACCTGACGCTCCAACTCGTGGCGCTGTTCTTCTTGACGCTGCTGTTGAGCGTCGCATTCGTCGGCGACGAGTCGGGCACGCTCACCGCATTCGCCGTCATCTTCTTCTTGATGCTCTTCGCCTATCCGATCACCTTCGAGACGCTGCTGCGCGGACGCACCCCGGGAAAGATGGCGCTCGGCATCCGGGCGGTCACGATCGACGGTGCACCGATCCGATTGCGCGAAGCGACGTTGCGGGCGATGGGCGGCGTCGTCGACAAGTTGCTCCCTCCCGGCGGCGTGACGGGTGCGCTGTTCGTGCTGCTCACCCCCCGACACCAACGAATCGGCGACCTGATCGCCGGGACGATGGTCATCCGTGACCCCGAACGTTTCATGGTGTCGCCGGCGCTCTGGTTCAGTGCACCGCGCGGGCTGGAGGGCTACGCCGAGACCATCGACCCGACGGCGATCACCGTCGAGCAGTACACGGTCATCCGGTCGTTCCTCACCCGCGGCACGGCGCTCGCACCGTCGGTTCGCGGGTCGATCGCCGTCGACCTCGCCAACCGGCTCGCTGCGGCGATCCGCCACACCCCACCGCAGTGGGTCCCACCCGAGGCGTTCCTGATCTGCGCGATGGCGCGCTACCAGCGCCGCAACGGTCCCGGACGGGCCGCCGAGATGCCCGTGGCACTGTGGACCGGTCCGGGTATGCCCGGACCCCCGGTGGTTGGACGCATGCCGAGCCTGACCCGATGAACGATTCGATCGTCTACCTCGACCACGCGGCCTCGACGCCGATGCGGCCGGATGCCGTCGAGGCGATGTTGCCGTACCTCGCCGACGTCTACGCGAACCCGTCCGGATCGCACCGCTTCGCCCGCCAGGCACGGCGGGCCATCGACGAAGCGCGCGACGAGGTGGCCGACGTGCTGGCGGTACGACCGAACGAGGTGGTGTTCACGGGCTGCGGGACCGAAAGCGACAACACGGCGATCCTGGGAGCCGTCCGTCGCAGCGGCGGCGTGGCGGTGTGCTCGGCCGCCGAGCACCATGCCGTCCTTCACGTCGTCGAGTCAGTCGGCGGCACGGTCGTGCCCGTCGACCGGTTCGCCCGGATCGACCTCATCGCTCTGGCCGATGCGCTCCAACAACTCCGAGCCGCCGGTCGAGACGTCGCCGTGGTGAGCGTGATGGCCGTCAACAACGAAGTCGGCACGGTCACCGACATCGCTGCAGCGGCCGACGTGGTCCGTCGCCACGCTCCCGACGCGCTGCTCCACACCGATGCCGTCCAGGCTCCGAGCTGGCTCGATCTGCGAGACATCACGCCGCACGTCGACCTCCTCGCGCTGAGTGCCCACAAGTTCGGTGGACCGAAGGGTGTGGGGGTGCTGGTCGAGCGCGGCGGGCCGCGCATCGACCCATTGATCATCGGTGGCGGTCAGGAGCGCGAACGACGGAGTGGCACCCACAACGTGGCCGGCATCGTTGCTGCGGCGACGGCCCTGCGGCTCACCGACAGCGAACGGGCCACCGAGATCCCCCGGCTCACCGCCCTCCGCAACCGCATGGTCGACGGGCTCATCGAGCGGCTCGACGACGTTGTCGAGACCATTCCGCGAGCCGGAGCCACCGGGGACGCCGGCGTCGAGAAGGTCGCCGGCTCCGCCCACGTGTGTGTCGGTGGCGTCGAGTCCGAAGCACTGCTGTTCCTCCTCGACGAGGCGGGCGTGTGCGCATCGGCGGCCTCGGCGTGTGCGAGCGGAGCGATGGAACCGTCGCATGTGCTGGCGGCGATGGGTGTCGACCGCGACGTGGCACTCGGCGCACTCCGGCTCAGCCTCGGGCACGCGACGACCGGCGACGACGTCGACCGGGGGATCGAGGCGATCGCCTCAGCGGTCATCCGTCTGCGCAGCCATGGCAGCGCGCACGCCGGTTCGTAGCGACACGTCAGCCGGCGGGCGGGAACACCTCGCGGACGTCGCCGCCGCAATCGCCACCGGCGAGCGACAGATCCTGGCAGATGGTGTCGCGGGTGATCTTCCACGTTCCGTCGATGCTGCGTGCGATGCCGAAGCGTTGTCCGAAGGTGCCTGACGTCGTCTCGATCCGATACCGGAACCATGCTTCGGTCGGGCTGGTGAACACGAGTTCCTCGACGATCGCTTCCGCGTTCGCAGCGGCCTCTTCGAAGCCGCCCTCGCGCACCTGATCGCGCGCCTCGGCGACTCCTGTCGGGTCGTCGATGCGTTCGGCGTTGACTTCGCTGTCCGACTCGCTGTAGATCGCTGCCATCAGCTCGACGATCGTCTGCTCATGGGCATCGGCATCGACTGGCTGTACACCCGGGTCGGGAAGCGCGGGCGGCGGCGGTGAGCACGAAGCGACGTACTCCGGGTCCTTCCATCCGTTGGCGGTTCCGTCGATCGTCGTTGCGTCGGCATCTCCGCGCTCGAACGTGACGTCGAAACCCATCGTCCACTCGGTCCACGTGTAGCCGGTCCCGTCGTCGTGGACGACCGACTCGGGTGCTCCCGGAGCGACGAGCACGGCGACTCCGTCCGTGGGTGCGACGGCGTCGGTGGCGCCATCGGCGAAGGTCACGCCGACGTTCGTGACGTCGCTCGGCGCCTGCACGAACACCACCCGGTGGGGGTTGCCGTCGGCAGTGCCCATCACCAGTGAACTGATCGCACGTCCGTTGAACGGTTCGCTCCACCAGTTGACCGATCCGACGTCGATCACCGATGTGCCACTTGCCGCGCCGCCCAGTGCGATGCGCACCTGCCCGGATTCGAAGCACCAGCCGGGCGGCTGCCAACCGTCCCCTCCGCCGACGTCGTCGTAGTAGATGTCCTCGTTGTCCCACAGTTGGCCGAGGTGGGCGCGCAGGGTGATGCCGCTCTCGGTGACGCGTTCGACGAGCAGTTCGGCCGGCTCGTTCCCGAAGATGGTCCAGCCCCCGCCGCCGGACGCCGCGACGTCCCCGTCGCCGGCGGCCGGTGCGGACGTCTCGTCGACCTCTGCTGCGGCCACGGTGTCGGCAACGACGTCGGCACCCTCTTCTGTGGAGTCGACGGGGGACGGGTCGTCGGGTGTGTCGGTCGACGCCGTCGCCAACGGTTCCGTGATCGGCGCCGCGTCGCCCGGAGCAACCCTCGAGTCGCCGGATCCGGTCGCCGTACCGAGTCCGAAGCCGATGCCACCCGCAGCCGCGACGAGCATTGCCGCCCCGAGGACGGCAACCGCCCGCCGAGGTCGTCGCACGGGCGGTGGTTCGGGGGTGAACGAATCGAACTCGATGGTCATTAACTGCTCCTGTCCGGGCGCGTGGTGAGTTGATGCTCTCACGGTTGAGACGTCTGGGGGGCCGATCCGGTTCCCTGCGGGCGACGAACCGGATGGCACACTGGCCACTGTGAATTCCCGGACGCTCGTGAAGCAGGTGCTCCTCTTCGGCGACCGGGTCATCAAGCCAACCGATGGGGTGACCGTGCTCATCTACCATCGTGTGGGCGGCGGAACGGGTGGTGAAGTCGACCTCGACGTCGGCGCATTCCGCTCCCAGCTCGAACACCTGAGCCACCACCACACGGTGATCGACCTCGACACCGCCGCGGCCGGCCTCGCCGGAATCTCGCCACTGCCCGCACGTGCCGTCGTGGTCACCTTCGATGATGGCACGGACGACTTCTGCGACGTCGTCGTCCCAGCGTTGGTCGACCACGGCATCCCCGCGACGCTCTACGTAGCGACTCACTTCATCGACACCGGTGCAGCCTTCCCGTGGGGCGCGCCACCCGCCAGTTGGGCCGGCCTACGCGACGCCGTGTCCACCGGCCTCGTCACGATCGGGTCGCACACCCACACGCACGCACTTCTCGACCGGGCCGATCCAGCCGAGATCGGCGCAGAACTCGACCGCTCGAGCGAGCTGATCGCGGAACACATCGGCACGCCGCCTGCTCACTTCGCCTACCCGAAGGCGCTTCCGGGCTCCGAAGCAGCCGAAGCCGAAGTGCGCAGCCGGTTCACGACAGCCGCTCTCGCGCGCAGCCGGGTCAACGAACCCGGCACGACGAATCTGCACCGGCTGTGGCGCACACCCATCCAGCGCAGCGACGGCCACGACTTCTTCGTCGCCAAGGCTGCCGGCGGCCTCCGCCTCGAAGGCGAACTCCGCGAACTGATCGCCCGGGTCAAGTACCGCGGCGCGACGCGCTGATCGTGCGCGTCCTGCTCGTCACCAAGGGACTCGACTTCGGTGGAGTCGAACGCGTCGTGACGGATCTTGCACTGGGGCTCGCCGGCGCGGGCGTCGACGTCGAGGTCGCCCTGGCCAACTCCGCCCGTGACCGGCTTGCCCACGTCATCGAAGGCGCCCGCATCACGCTCCGTCGGCTCGACGGCAGCGACATGATCGGTCTCGGCGCCTCCCGTCGGCTGGTGCACCTCGCAGCCGATCCCACCTATGACATCGTCCACGTCCATGGCCCGCTGCCGTCGACGCTCGTTCGGTTGTCCACCCGTGGCCGCCGAACTGTCACCACGTCGCACACGCCGTGGAGATCACTGCGGCCCCTGACCCGCCTCGCCTGGCGCGCCACCGCCAGGCTCGACGCCGCCACGATCGCAGTGTCGGCAACGGTCGCCGAGTCACTGCCCTCCTCTGTCAGGCGACGAGCTGTGGTGCTGCCGCACGGCATCGACCCGGCCCGAATCGAAACGGCGCTTCTCGCCGCCGGCCGCAATGGCGAGGGACGACCAAGCGATGCGCGGGACGGAATCGTCACCGTGGTGACGGTGGCCAGCCATCGAGACGCAAAGAACTACCCGAACCTGCTGCGAGGTGTGCGGGTTGCGCGGGACGCCGGTGCGCCCGTCCGGCTGATCACCGTGGGTGACGGTCCCAACCTCGACGCACACGTCGAACTCGCCGGTGCACTGGGCCTGGCCGATGTCGTGTCGTTCCGACCGGCCACCGATGACGTGCTCGCTGAAATCGCTCGGGCGGACCTTCTTGCTGTTGCGAGCGACTACGAAGGTCAGCCCATCGTCGTGGCCGAGGCGCTCGCGCTCGGGCTGCCCGTCGTGGCCACTGCCGTCGGGAGAGTCCCGGAGATGGTCAACACCTCCGTCGGCAGGGTCGTACCACCCCGTGACCCGAGCGCTCTGGGCGCGGCGCTCGCCGAACTCGCGATGTCACCGCTCCTGCTCGCCGAGATGTCGGCCAACGCCCGCCGCGCACTCCATGCCTGGACTCTCGATGACGTCGTGGCAGCCCATCTGTCGCTCTACTCCGACGTCATCGTCCGAGCCCGCACGGCCCGTGGCTGATCCCGAACGACGTGCGCCTGTAGGGTCGGCGGCCATGCGGGTACTCGTCACCGGCGCGGCCGGCTTCATCGGCTCCCATGTGTGCGACCGGCTCCACTCGCCCGGCCACGAGGTCGTCGGTCTCGGCGACGGTCTCCAGGCAACGGTCGCATGGATGCAGGGGGATCTCGGCGCGCCTGTCCTCGCCCATTCCTCGCGGTGAGCGGTCAGCGCACTCCGGGCGACAGCATCGCCGGCGGGCCCGGTGGACACGATCGACCCCGCGGGAGAGACGATGTCGAGACGACGGTGCTCGACGGCGACTTCGTCCTGTTCCACGAGTCGACCCGGATGGTGCACCGACTGAACTCGACGATGGGCGCCGTGTGGTCGCTGTGCGACGGTGAGACAACTGTCGAGGCGATGGCGTTCGAGCTCGGCGAGATCTTCGCCATGGAGCCCGCACACCTGACCGACGACATTCATCGAGCACTCGACCAGATCGCCGCCGCAGGGTTGCTGGTCGGTGTCGATGCCACGAGCAACGGGCGCGATACCGATCCGAGCGAGGTCCTGGCACCCGATGGCAGCCGGTTGTTGATCGCCCCGCCGGACCCTTGAGGGACGTCCATCGACCCCTCCGTGTGGGCGGGTTCTCTGTGGCTCCGCATCGGCGAGCAGCGCGATGTGGTGGTGGCAGTTCAGGTCGACACCGATGCAACCCTGGATCGGCTCGGCATGCTCTTCGAGCGGTGGATCGAGACCCGCGTCGAAGAGGGTTCGGCAGGTTTTCCGCCGGCGTTCGGCGTGCGTCTCGAGCCGGTCCGCAGTGGAGCCCGTTACCTGAGATCCGTACCCCGACCGGTACCGCAGTTGCGTCATGGCTCGACGGTCATCGCCCGGTCACGTCGGCCCGACGACATCGTTCGTGCACTGGCGCAGGTGCTCGGAGGAGTTCACCTGCGACGTCGCGACGACGATCGGGTGTGGACGAACCGGCGTCCGTTCGTGCGCGAGCCGTCACTGGTGCTCGTCGACGTTCGGCCCCCGACGTTGGTGAACGACCGCCAGCTTGCGCGCGTGGGCATCGAGGAGCTGGCCGCGTGGTCGGTTGTCGTCGAAGGCGACGGGTTCGTCTCGGTACCGCCGCCGCTGCCGCGCCTGGCCTGGGACGCGATCGGTATCGAAGCGCCGTCAGGCGTCGCGAGACGCTTTCACCTCGCCGGAGAGGTGGCGCCGAGTGACGCCCGTTCACTGCGCGTCGAAATCAGGGCGCTGGTCGACACGTCGGGCGACACCTGAGCTCACGGGTCAGCGACGGCGCAGCGCGGATGCCCCGAGTCGGACGTGTTGGCGCCATGTGCGGTCGCGGGCGCGCATGCTCGAGCGAGACGGAATCGCGAGTCCGGCCATGAATCGGGCCCGGTCGAGCGGTCCGAGGGCGCTCAACACACTGAGTCCCTCCGGGGCCCATCCCTGGTCGCGCGCCGCTGTGTAGCCGGCAAAGGCGCGTTCCTGGGCCGGGTCGGGCACGTAACCCGCTGCCCACTGCAGGAGCGGATGATGGTGATCGAGCCCGAGTGCCGTCCAGGTGGAGCGGACGGCCCCGGCGACGACCAGGTCGCTGCCGTCGCGACGACTGAGCTCGACGACGGATCGCCAGTCGGCGTTGCGGATCAGCACGAGCTGTGCGACATCGCGCAGGGCGCGGAGCCCCGAACCGCCACCGAGAACGGCGTGGCAGCACGCATGCAACAACCGGCCTTCGCGGTCCAAGCCGTGCGCGCTGACCTCGCCGAGGACGAACGGTTCGCTCGTGCTCGCCCACAGTTCGTCGTGGTCGATCAGGGCACCGAAGTACCCGCCGGTGATCGCAAGGTGGAGATCGAGTTCGCCCCCTGTTGGCGCGTGGAGCACGATCGCCTTGCCGAACCGCGCTTCCCACCAACCGCGCACCGCCGGCTGAACTCGGCCGAAGCCGGCCGATGTCAAGGCTGCAAGCGCGGCGCGATGGTCGGCACGTCGCACGAGGAGATCGGCGTCGCCGAACATCCGCTCGGTCGGATCGGCGTGATCCAGGTTGGCGATCGCGATGCCCTTGAGCACGCGGGCATCGAGCCCGGCGGTGTCGAGCACGTCCAGGGCCAGGGCAGCGGTCGCCTGGGCGGTGACGCAGTGGTGCAGCGCTGTGGCGCGGGCCGTTCGGGCAGCCTCCATCCGTGTTTCGTCTCCGACGACGATTCCGTCTCGGAGCGCGGTCCAGAGCAGCCCCTGCACTCGGTGGCGATTGGCGAGCTCGATGACGTCGTCGCAGAGCGCCAACTCCATACCCTCCGCGGCAGCGACGAGTTCGCCGCCCGGCAACCCGTGTCCCACGGCAACTCGCAAGACGTCGGAGGCATCGAGCTCGTTGGTCACGGGGTTGCCTCGTGAGCGACCGAATCAGCGTCTCGCACAGCGTCGACGCTACTTGCGGGGTTGGCGGCCGGACCTCGCCGAGTCGTTCGTCGTTCGCTCAGAAGAGCGTCTCGATCGCGGCGATCGGTCCGTCGACGCCGTCGTGGCGCAGCGTGTGCCGGGTGCATCTGTCGACGAGCGCGACGAGGTCGACGAGTCGATGCCCGTACTCGGCAAGGTTGAACGCAGCGGCCGTCAGGGCGACGACCGCATCGATCGTGGTGGCGTCGGCCATCGTGTTGTCGGCGCCGGGTTCATGGGTGGGCAGGACGAGATGGCCGACGATGGCTCGCTCGGCGACGCACGCCGGCCGGATATCGGTCGGAGCGATCCGCCATTTCGCAGAGTCCCCGGTGAGCCCGCCGGGATCGAGATGAGGCAACAGCTGCTGGGATCCGGGGTCGAGGGTGAGCGGCTTCGGGTAGGCGGCCACCTCGCCGGTGTCGAGGTCGATGGCCGTCGCTTCGTCGGTGAGGTAGTCGAATCCTGCCTCGACGAGCAGCGCCGCGAGCGTCGACTTGCCCGAGTTGGCCTCCGCCGGGAACACGACAGCGACGCCGTCACGGCTGACGGCCGATGCATGGATCACCAGGTATCTGGGCGAGTGTTCGATCGCCAGGCGGGTGGTCTGCCACAACGCGAAATCGCAGACCGTCGACTCGTCGGGCGCGGTGAGTCGTGCGCCGCCGGCTTCGAGGGTCCACCCGTCGTCGCCGCGCCACACGACCAGCCTCGCCTCGTTCGCCGACGGCTCGTCGGTTGGTGCCGTCGCCAATGAGACGAACGCCCGCTCGATCTCGTCGGCGAGCAACGGTGCGTCGTGGCAGTCGATGGTCACCCACAGGTCCAAGGCTGCGTACGGGCCGAGTCGGCGCCGAACACTGGGAGTGGGTGGTCTGTGGTCGGCAGCGGCAGCGGCAGCGGATCGGACGTCGGGCTGGAGGCGAGGCGGGCTCGTGCCGTCCAGCAACCCGAAGCCGGCCAGTTCCTCGATCAGCGCGTCGACCGCACCGGCGACCACATCCGGGGACTCGCCGAAGGCGTCAGCGAGGTCGGCAGCGATCGTCTGCGCCGTGGCCGTTCCGTCGCAGCACTGCCACAGGAGGAGACCGGTGGCGTTGAGCCGGTGCACCCGCTCCGTCACGGGGTCGTACAGGAGAGCCTCGTGCCCAAGCTGGATCAGGTCGACGTCGATTCGTCGTGTGGGGTGCGCCGGAGCAGACATCGCAGATGGTGCCGCCCGGGGCGTCAGTTGCTCAGCTGCAGCACAAGATCATGCGGAACTTGAAGTTCTGCGTGCCCACCGTGAGCGGTGGAAATGTGACCGACCGGCCGTTCGTGGCGATGGAGGCACCGACGCATGGCCATCTGAGCGCACAGCCCGACCCAGTCTGGACGAACCGCCGAGCGTTGGCAGCGAGGATCGTGCAGCCCGACGGTGCGGTGTAGGTCAGCCCCGACCAGGAACCCCCAGCGAGGGGCGGGCTCCCGGCGGTGAACGCCGGGCAGGTACACGTGCTCCCCGTCGCGCCTCCGAGCGAACAGGCCGGCAACGGGGTGCAGGACGCGTCGGTGGCCGGACTGGTCGTCGCCTCCGCCAGGAACGCAGCGTTGAACTGTGCGTTCGTGCAGGTTCCGGCGGCGTGCGCTGTCACGGATTCGAGCACCGGTGATGCCCAGACGATCCCGGCCGCGCTGGCCGCTTGCAGGAGGGTTCTCCGTTTGAGGTGCGGGTTGGTCATCGGGCCTCAGCGCAGGGGCATGGTGGGATCTCCGAGCAGAGTCCACCCCAACGTGATGTCGGTCGCCGATGTCTCGTCGGCGAGGTTGTGCTTCGCAGTGGTCACTGCCTCGCCGATGCTAGTGGACGAGGTGAGCGCATCCATGATCGCGGGACCGAACATCGCGTCGTGGACGCTGTTCGTGAGCGTGGTTGCACCCAGCACGGCGGCGGCCCCGCCTGCGGAGGTCGACAGCGCGGTGCCGAGGCTCTGCAGCGTCGGCTCCGAGAAATAGGTGTTCCAGCAACCGAACTGGACGGCGATCGTCGGGTCGTCGGCGTTCGTCATTCCGGCCGCATCGGCAGTCGTCAGCAGACCCTGCGCACCCCACTGATCGGTGGAGGAGTGACCGAAGTACACCGTGAGGCCCGCACCGTCGTTGATGCCGCCCAGCAGCGCCGCGCGGGCAGCGGTCACGTCGAGGTCGTCGAGGTAGGCGGTCGTGACGTCGTATCCGGCGGGCAGTGATGCCGCGATGTCGTCGCTCGCGGCGCCGAAGCCTTCCTCGGCAGCGAAGACCGCCGTGGTGTCGGGCGTGTAGTTGATCGCCTTGGCGATCGCAGCCGACAGGTCCTCGAGGGTGCGCACCGGCAGCCGGCCGAGCGGCAGGTCCGGGACCTGGTCATCGTCGAGGTCGACGAATGCCGGATCGATCGGCGACCAGGGGACGTCGCCGACGCCGACGTCGCCGTACAGCGTCGGGATGAACGACATCGAGCCGGTCCCGGCGTAGTCGCGGTAGTCGTAGCTGTCGGCTCCGACCAGCAGGATCGCCGGATCGTCGAACACGAAGGCCGCATCGTCGATGTAGGCCGAGATGGCAGCGGGGTCGAACACCTCGCCGGTGTAGGCGGCGTACAGGTCCTCGACCTCGACCACCTTGACATCGAGGCCCTGGGCTTCACGGGCGGCCACGAGGTCACCGAGGTGGGCGCTGAAGGTCGAGTGCGTGATGATCAGCAGATCGGCCTCGCCGACGAGGAGTCCACTCGGGGTCCTCCCGGCGACGACGTTCGTCTGCGGCAGGCTGTCGATCTGGGTGACGGCGTACGACGTGTTCGCGCCGGTCCCGGTGAAGAAGGCCGTGTAGGTCCCGTCGGGTTGGAGCACGATCCGCCGCCGGGTGATTCGGGCCACGTCGTTGCCGTCGATGCGCAGGATCTCGACGGATCTGCTGGTGAGCCCCGAGACGGCGATCTGGCTGGCCGATGTCACGAACTGTGCCGAGCCGTCGACCGCTCGGATCTCGCGGGGGTAGGTGATGGCGATGTGGTCGAGGTTCACCCAGTCGAACGGCATCCCGTCGACGACGTTGACCGTCACGGTCACGGTGTTCGCTCCGTCGACCAGCACGCCGTCGGGGACGGCGGCGGTGAGCGCGGCGTCGTTGGTCCCACCGAACCGAATGTTGCCGACGGCGACACCGTTGACGGCGACGGCGACGTCGTGGTCGTCGATCGGCTCGAAGTCGAAGACGCCCCACATCCGTACGTCGATCGACCCGGCGCCGGCAGCGACGTGGTCCAACTCGACGACCGTCTCCAGCGGCGCACCGAACGAGAACACGTTGAACCCGTACCACGGATCGTCGCCAGGCGCCGTGGGCGAGTACAGGTTCTGCTCCTCGACCACTTCGGTGTGGAGGTAGGTGTCGACCGGGGTGGCGTTCCTTCGCGGCGGCCGTGCCCGGTCGCGGTCCATCAGGAGCCGCATCGACGGGTCGACCACGAGGTGGTAGACGTTCGTGCCGGTGTACAGCGTGTCGACGGGTTCACCCCAGAACTCGACCCAACGTCCGGGTGTGAACGACCTGGTCGAGTTGGTGCGAATCGGTACGGGCGCGCCCGACGCGTCAACCACCGCCAGCGACTTCATCTTGACGCCGGTCCAATCCAAGCCGACCGCGAGCAGGTCGTCGAAACCGATCCGATACAACCCGGCCGTCTCGACGCTCACTGCGGCGGAGTTGCCGTTGCCGACCTCGCTGCTGACCTTGACTCGTCGCACCGAGCGCGGGTTGCTGTCCTCCGCTGCGGCAGCAGCGGTCAGTCGGCTCTGCTCCCCGCTGCGAACGCTGCTGGCGGCGCTTGCGGCGGCGCTGGCTTCGGCCTGCGATGTGCTCCAGTCGACCTCGACCGGTGCGGGCACGCTGCCGATCGACGTGCCCACCTGGTACGGGCCGTGCAGGGTTTCCTTGCCGGTGAGGTCGACGTCGGCCAACCACAACTGCGTGTGGTCGATGGTCACGGACGTGGTGTATTCGAGTGGTTCGAACGAGTCGCCGGCGCCGACGATGAGATCGGTCAGTGCCACCAGCGCGTTCTCGGAAGTCTCGCCGTAGATGACGTAGCCGGCGTTGCGGGACTCGGTGCCCGACCACCACGTCACATCGATTCGGTCGCCCGCCTTCACCGAAGAGAAGTGCGCGACCGTCACCGGCAGCGTGGCCAGGTCGATCGGATGGTCCTCGACCTCACCGATTCCCGGTGTTCCCGTGGCAGCCTGCGCCTGCAGGAGCGTGGGCGCCACGCGGAACCGGGAGAACGACGATCCGCTGAGCCCGCCGACGTCGGTCCAGGTCAGGCTCGCGGCCGACTCGCCGACCAGTACCTCGTCGCATTGCCGTTCGGCGGTGTTGAACACGCCGCTGGCGTCGGTGTCGATCCACCCACAGACCCACACCGCGGCACCGGTCGTGTTCGTCACGGCGACATCGAGCGTGTAGCCGGTCGTGGTGACTGCGGCGTTCGAGAAGTTGACGCCGTCGTCGGCGTCGGCGTTGTCGTAGCGCCCGTCGAGATCGGGGGTCACGCCAGCGCCGATCCACAACGACGGCGAGATCTTCGCCGAGGCGGTGCCGTAGCTGGCTGGGGCGTCGCCGTAGTCGAGGGCGACGTCGAGGAAGTCGTTGCCGTTGCTGTCGGCGCCGTACCCGTCGAGCACCACCTTGATCTTGTTGTCGTTGGCGCCGTAGATGTCGGACACGCTGGCATGGCTCGTCGGGTCGGTCTCGACCACCAGGTAGGTGCCGTTCGGGCGATTCGCGAACACGTAGGTGCCATCGGTGAGCGTGGTCGTCGTGGCGAGCGCCGGACCGTCGGGGATGCCGTCGTCGTTGGCGTCTGCGTAGAGCGTGACGACGACGCCGCCGATCGGCGCGTCGCCCGCGGAGATCGAGCCGTCGCCGTTGATGTCGTCGTAGACCGTTCCCCGGATCGCGGCGGGCGTGATCCCCACGACGATCTGTGCGCTGGCGCTGTTGTTCGTCGGGTTGGAGTCGGGCTGGTCGACCCATGCGATGTTGGGAAGCCGGTTCGGGATGGCGGCGGTGTTGACGATCGGGGTGCCGCGCGGCACGCTCGCCCCGACCGTGGCGACGATGGAGAGGGTCGCCTTGGCGCCGGGCAGGAGCCCGCCGACGGACCACACGCCGGTTCCGGGCACGAATGTGCCGAGCGATGCGGTGTGCGACACGTAGGTGAGCCCCGCGGGGAGGACGTCGTCGACCCGGATCCCGGTGGCGATCGTCGGACCGTTGTCGGTGACCGTGACGGTGTAGGTGATGTTGGAGCCCGCCGCCGGTGATGCGTTGCTGACCCCCTTGGTGACGGCAACGTCGGTCGCCGGCACGCCACAGGCCACCGCTTCGTAGTCATCGCCGATGCCGAACGGCTTGTACGACGTGGAGTTGATCCTTCCGCTGACGGGCGTCTTGTCGAGACGGTAGATACCGCCCGGGTCGAGACCGTTTGCGCCCGTGGTGGCGTACAGCTGGCCCTGGAGGTCGAAGCTCAGGCCCTCGACGTCGGTCATCTTGAGCGTTTGGTTCGGAGCGGGCCGGTACATGACGCCGAAGATTGTTGTCGCACCGGTGGTCTTGTTGATCTTCACGAGCACCTGGTCGCCGGTTCCGTCGGAGTTGGCGACGCCATAGAGGCTCCCATCGAGATCGACCGCGAGGTCGTCGATGTCGTTGCGCAAGCCGTTCGAGTTCACCGCGCCGATGAGGACGAAGTCCTCGATGGTCGAGGTGTTGTTGTCGGTGTTGAACGCGTTCGGGACGAATGTGCCCGCCGCCGGGTTGATCCGGATGAGCAGATCCTCCGGGGTGCCGGCGCGCCGCACGGCTGCGTAGAGGAAGCCAGTCGTCGGATCGAAGGACAGGCCGTCGATGTCGTTGAAGGGAAGGTTGCTCGTCGAGGTGGCGCCGACCGTGGCGAAACCGGAACCGGTGCCGATTGCGCCGGTGCCGATCTGCGAGAACACTCCCGTGGTCGGGTTGATCGATCCGAAGTTGCCGGCGTCGGCGGTGTAGATGACTCCGGTCACCGGATGCACCGCCATCGACTCGATGTCTTGCGTGCCGGTTCCGGCGGCCCCAACGGAGATGCCGGTGACGAGGCCTGAGTCGTTGTCGACCCGGGTCAGCAGGTCACCGCCGCCCGTGACGGGCGCGCCGTTGTCGGCGACAGCGAAGCACACGGCGCCCGGGAGTCCGATGGCCACGCCTCCGGTGGCGTTGGTCACCGTGACCGTCACCGTGTCGATGTCGTCCTCGGCGAAGTTGCGGTTGCCGGGCGACGAGTCGGGGTCGATCGCTGAGACGGCGACGAGTTCGGCCGTGTTCGAGAGTTGCCCCGGAGCCGCCAGCACCACGACGATGGACAGCGTCTGGGTGCCGACCGGCATCGAGGGAATCGTCCAGAGACCTTGGTCGTACGTACCGCTCGTGGCGGTGGCGCTCTGAAAGATGAAGCCGCTCGGAAGCAGGTCGTCGACCACCACGTTGGTGACCGTGCTGGGGCCGGCGTTGGTGAGCGCGACCGTGAATGTGTGGGTGCTCAGCAGCGGCGCGGTGATGTGGTCGAGTCCGTCGATCTTCTTCACGAGCGACAGGTCGGCGAACGGGACGGCGAAGGTGGCGCTGGCGGTGTTGTTGGCGGGCGTCGGGTCGAACACCGGCGCGATGTTGACCGACGCGGTGTTCGTGACGTTGAGCGGCTGCGTCGGTGAGGTGATGGCGAGCACCTTCGCGTTGATGCGCAGCGTCCGCGTCTGGCCATTCGCAAGGGAGCCGAAGTTCCACGCACCGGTCGTGGGGTTGTAGACCCCGCTGCCGACCGGTGAGGTGCTGAAGGTCTGGTAGCCGAGCGACGCCGGGAGGATGTCGTTCAGGACGCCACCCGAGATCGCGTCGGGCCCGTTGTTCTTCACGGTGATCGTGTACGACACGACATCACCGACGCCGGCATTCGCGACGTTGACGGTCTTGGTCACGGCGACCTCGGCGGTCGGCGGCGCGACGACGGTGAACGCAGCGGTGTCGTCATCGTCCTCGGTGGTCGAGCTGTTTCCGGGCGTCGAGTCGGGGTCGCGCGAGAGCGAGTCGGTCACCTCGGCGACGTTGGTCACGATCGTGTTGACGGCCAGCGGGCCGCTCACCGATGCGAGGATCGTGAGCGTCACGGTCTGTCCGTTCGCGATGTTCGCGACCGTCCACTTACCGGTTGCCGGGACGTAGGTGCCCGTGCCGCTCTGGCTGACGTAGGTGAGCCCAGCGGGGAGCACGTCGGTGACGACGACGTTCGCGGTCGGCTGCGGTCCGTTGTTCTTCAGCGAGAGGGTGTACGACACCGAACCACCGACGTAGGCGGTCGTTGCGCTCACGGTCTTGGTCAGCTCGAGGTCGGCGCTGCGGGTCAGGCCGAAGTGGAGGCCCGTGACGTCGGATGCGCCGTCGCCTCCCGACACGACACCCGGCGCGCGCCGGTGGCCGGGGTCGCGTTGTTCCACGTCGTGGGAGCGGTCGGCGTCGTGTCGGCCAGGTTGTTGTTGTCGTCGATGATGACGGTGTACGTACCCGCCGGTACCAGGGTGATCGTGTAGGCGCCGGTGACCGTGTCGACGGCCGCCGCCTTGACCGCGGTGCCGCCGCTGTTGATCAGCTTGGCCCACATCGTCGCACCGGTGGCCGGGTCGCCGGCGTTGAGGCCGCCGCTGTTGTCCTTGTCGAAATAGACCGTGCCCTTGAACGACGGCAGGCTGACGACGGTGTGCGTCACCGTGTTGCTCGTGAGCGACGCCACGCGGGCCGTTGACGCGGTCGCCGTGTTGTTGAGCACGAGCGTGGTCACGCCGGAACCCAGCGTGTTGACCGTTGCTTGGAACGTGACCGTCGCGGTTTCCCCGGGAGCGATCCCGTAGTTGCTGGTGGCTGCCACGAGGGTGGGCGGCGCGCCGGCCGACGTCAGGGGGGTGATCACGTCACACAATCCCTCGACCTTGACGTTGTCGACGTAGAACAGCTTGTCGTTGGTGATGGAGCTCCGGAATCGGAGTTGGGCTCCTGCGACGCGGAACTGTGCCGGGATGGTCTGGGTGTAGGTCGAGTAGTCGGCTGTCGCTGTGCCCGAGAACACGGCTTGCTGAGCCCAGTTGACTCCGCCATCGGATGACAGCTCGAGGTAGACCTCCTTGCCGCCGGTGAGGTCGTCCTTGCGTCGCCAGTCGAAGCTCAATGTGGGTGTTCCGGTGGCGCAGCCGGCGAGGTTGATCGGTCGGCTGATCGAGCGGCCGTCCTTGCCCTTGACGTAGAGGACGTTGACCCGCGCCGGGCTGGGGTCGTTGTCGTTCTTGATCTCGATGTCGCCGCCGGTCGGCGAACCCCCGTCGACGGTTTCGACCCATGGGGTCGCTGTCCAGCTCGTGATGCCGTTGGAGTTGCTGTACGTCTGGGCGGTGAATTGATCCAGGTATTGCACCATCGTGCGGACACCCGAGATCTTCGAGCTGCCGGGCACATACGTCACGCCCGCGGGCAAGCTGTCGGCGACCTGCAGCGCCGTCAACGGGAGCGCGCCGGTGTTCGCGACGGCGACGTTGTAGGTGATCGTGCTTCCCTGGACGACGTTCGAGCCACTCGCGGGCGAGGCGCTCTTGGTGATCGTGGCCACCGCCACGTTGTGCGTGACCGTGTTGCTCGTGGTCGCAGGAACCTGGTCGGTCGTGACGGTCGCGGTGTTGGCAACCACCTGGTCCGTCCCGTTGACGGTCGCCTGGAAGGTGAGGGTTGCCGTTTCCCCGACTGCGAGTCCGTAGCCGTTCGTGGTCGCCACCAGGGTGGGTGGCGTGCCGGCGTCGGTGAGTGGGGTGATCACGTCGCACAGCCGGTCGATCTTGACGTTGTCGACGTAGAGCAGTTTGTCGTTGGTGATGGAGCTGCGGAATCGGAGTTGGGCTCCGGCGACGCGGAACTGTGCCGGGATCGTCTGGCTGTAAGTGGCGTAGTCGGTGGTCTTCGCGCCGGCGAACACGGCTTGTTGGACCCAGTTGGTGCCGTCGTAGAGGTCGAGGTACACCTCTTTGCCGCCGGTGAGGTCGTCCTTGAGTCGCCAGTCGAAACTCAACGTGGGTGTCCCGGCGGCGCAGCCGGCGAGGTTGATCGGTCGGCTGATCGAGCGGCCGTCCTTGCCCTTGACGTAGAGGACGTTGACCCGAGCCGGGTTCGGGTCGTTGTCGGAGTTGATCTCGATGTCGCCGCCGGTCGGTGAACCGCCGTCGAGGGTCTCCACCCACGGCGTCGCGGCCCAGTTCGTGGTGCCGTTGGTGTTGTTGTACGCCTGGTTGTCGAAGCGGTCCAAGTACTGCACCAGGGTGCGCGCGCCGCTGATCTTCGAACTCCCGGGCACATACGTGACGCCTGCCGGCAAGGTGTCGGCGACCTGCAGCGCCGTCAACGGGTCGGTCCCGGTGTTCGTCACGGTCACGGTGTAGGTGATCGTGTTACCCATCGTGACCGTGGATCCGCTCGCCGGGGACGCGCTTTTCACCACCGTCATCGACGAGGCCGCCTCGACGGGCGACGAGAAGTACCCACTGGCGACGGGCAAGGCGACGATCTGGGCGGCGACCAGCGACAGGCCGATCAGTGCGCGTTTGAAATTTCGTCGATGGCTCATCGTTGACATTCGTTTCGTCGAAGGGCGGGAGCGACGCGCGACCGGGCGGTGCGGCGCAACAGGGGTCGGGTTGGCGGGATTCGATGCATGTCGGTGGGGCGCTCGTGTACAGGTCTCGTCGGTTCGCGAGTGAGGACCGGCACCTCCAGGTCGGCAGCGGCCCATCCGAACCTGAGAAACTTGTGCAAAATCATACCGTGAGTGACCGAAATTGGCCAGACGGCCACTCTGGGTGGCGATTCTCGGCGCCTTCGTCCGATCCGGTCCGTAGCCTGTGATGGGTGAAGGTGATGTGCGCGATGAGTGGCGGGGTCGACTCGTCCGTCGCCGCGCTCCTCCTCAAGCAGCAGGGCCACGAGGTCGTCGGGGTCACCATGAAGCTGTGGGGCGGAGACTCCGACACCGGCTGCTGTTCGGTGTCCGACGTCGACGACGCCCGTCGCGTGGCGCAGCAACTCGACATCGACCATCTCGTGTTCAATTTCGGTGACGACTTCGACGCCCACGTCGTCGAGCCATACGTGCGCGCCCACGCCACCGGCGTCACACCGAACCCGTGCATCGAGTGCAACCGGTCGGTCAAGTTCGCCCGGCTCGCCGAGCGTGCCGATCTGCTCGGCTTCGATGCCGTGGCGACCGGCCACCACGCTGCGATCGGACGTCTCGACGACGGCACCTTCACGCTGGAGCGCGGGCACGACGCGAAGAAGGACCAGAGCTACGTCGTGCACATGCTCGATCAGGCGCAGCTCGCACGCACGATGTTCCCGGTCGGGGGCATGGACAAGAGCGACGTGCGCGCCCGAGCCGCCGAGATCGACCTGCGCACTGCCGACAAGCCCGACAGCCAGGATGTCTGCTTCATCACATCGACGGGGGGTCGTACGGCCTTCCTGGGTGACCGGATTCCGTTCCGGCGTGGCTCGGTCGTCGACACCGCAGGCGTCCAGCTCGGCGAGGTCGAGGCGGTCGAGATGGTCACCGTCGGCCAGCGCAAGGGTCTCGGTCTGCCGGGCGGCGGGCCCAAGCGGTACGTCGTCGATGTCGATGTGGCCAATCAGGTCGTGACCGTCGGCAACGATGCCGACCTGCTCCGTGCGTCGCTCGATGTCGTTGCACCGACCTGGGTCGCCGAGCCGGTCGCCGGTGACGTGCGGGTCCAGTGCAGCGCCCACGGTGCCACGCAGTTCGCACACGTGTCACTCGACGGAGATCGGGTGCATGCGAAGTGGGATGCGCCGCAGCGGCGGGTGGCTCCGGGTCAGAGCGTCGTCTTCTACGACACCAGCGACCGCCGCGTCCTCGGCGGCGGCGTCTGCGCCTGACGCTCGATCAGCGGATGGGGAGGCCGCGGTCTGCTGCGCGGCGGAGCGCTGCGCCGGGACGGCTCGGTGCGACCAGGAACCCCGTCAGGTGAATTGCCCGGCCGTTCGGCTCCCGGGGCGTGAAGGCGAACACGGTCGACACCGTTTCGGTCGTGTCCACCTGGACGGCAAAGCCACTCGCCGGTCCTGTCAGGTCGGCCGCTTCCGTCTCGGCCCTGGCCAGACCGATCCCCGCGATCTGATCGGTTCGAATCATGAGGGTGTCAGCCAGGACGAGCGGATCATGCACCACCAGACCCGCCGGCACCAGGACCAACCAGCGCCGCGCCATCGTGTGCCAGCGCGGCCCGACGAACACCGTGGCCGCAACGGCGAGCACCGTCAGCGGAGCTCCGGCGATCCAGTTCCCGCCGGCGAGTGCGAGCGGTCCGGCCAGCAAGGACGGGGCCCACACGAGCCAGGCCACGATCGCCGCCGCGCCCGCCGGTGCCGGGCTGCGCAACGGCAGACGGTCTTCGTCGCCGTAGGCGGAGGCCTGGACCATCCACCGGCCGAACTCGGCGCTGAAGATCGCCGCGACCGCCACGAAGGCGGGGACCAACAGCCCGGCGACGTCGAGGCCCGGACTTCCGACGATCGCTGACGCCGCTGCCGCGACGAGTGCGAGCGGTGCCCCCACCCGGACCACGGTCAGCGAAATCACCGCAGGGACGAGCAGCCCAACGGCAACGATGGCGAACGCGGTCCATCCCCCGAGGGCCGTGGTCCACCGCACCGCGGCGCTGCGACCGTCGACGGCGGACTCGAGTGCGCTGCCACCGACGACCGCCACGAGCACCCAGCCCACGCGGGCAATCCACGGCACCGCGCGGGCCACGATGGATCCATCCGTCGACGTGGGAGACGGGGAATCGGTGGCGGTCATCGGAACAGATTTGTCGATCGGGTCCTCCCGCGACCAACGTGAACGAATGGCGTCCGTCACGCGGCACGAGAATCCGACGAGGATTCGTCACCGCGCGGTCTTGGTATCGGGCATGTCCGTGATGGAAATCGGAGCGATCCGATGAGCAAGTCCGAGCTGCCGGTGGTCGAACGGTTCGCCAACGGACAGTCGATCGGCATCGGCAGCCTGCCCCATCGCGACGCCGACGCTGCCGCGGCCTTCTCGCTCGGTGAGTTCGACATCGCGACGATTCCGTCGCTGCCGACGCGGTCCCCGGCGGAGGGGATGATCGCTCAGGCGATCGCCGGGCTCCCAGGGGTCTCGCTCGGCCAGTACGGAAGCTTTGCGATCGATCCCGTCGGACTCACCGACGACACGCCGATCGAGACCGACCTCACCACCGACGCGTTCGCGGGCCTCCGCGCGTTCCTCGACCTCGCGCGCAAGGTCGGCGTCGACGGTGCACCCGTCAAGTGGCAGTTCGTCGGTCCGGTCACGCTCGGCGTGGCACTCCAACGAGCCGGGCTCCGCAACACCCACGCCTTCACGATCGCTGCCGCGGCGGTGCGCCACCACGTGGCGCAGATCAGCGCGGCGGTCTCCGAGGCGCTTCCGCACAGCCCGCAGCTGATGTTGCTCGACGAGCCCTGGTTGGCCGAACTGATGTCGCCCGGTTTCCCGATCCCGCCCGATGTCGCGGTCGACCTGATCTCGACCGGCATGGCGGCGGTGCCGAGCGACGTGGCGGTCGGGCTCCACTGCTGTGGACCGTGTGATGTCGCGACGATGCTCGAAACGGGGCCGCAGGTCATCTCGCTGCCGGTGTCGGAGGACCTGGTCGACTACGCGGGCTACCTCGGCCGGTTCATCGAAACCGGCGGCGTGATCGCCTGGGGCGTGTTGCCGACGGTCGGGCCGCTTCCGGCACAGCCGGACCGGTACTGGCGCCAGCTGAGCGAGATCTGGTGTGCGCTCGTGGAGCGCGGGGTCGATGCCAGCGAACTCCGCCGGCGATCGCTGGTCAGCCCCGAGTGCGGCCTCGCTCAACATCACGTGTCGACCGCGAGGCGGGTGTCGCGGCTCACCCGCGAGGTCGGGCGAAAAGTGCACGCGCAGGCGATCTCGACCAAGCTCGCGTTCGGGGCCTGAGGCGACTCGCGCCCCGGGTACGGTGCGATCCGATGACCGCTGACCCCGCCGTCCGGATCGACGAGCTCCGCACGCAGATCGCCCATCACAACGAGCGATACCACACGCTCGACGATCCCGAGATCAGCGACGCCGACTACGACGACCTCGTGCGCGAGCTGCGCTCGATCGAAGCCGAGCACCCCGATCTCATCACGCCCGACTCGCCTACCCAGCAGGTCGGTGGTGCCGTCGTCACGACCTTCGACGCTGTCGAGCACGACGTCGCGATGATGAGCCTCGACAATGCGATGGACGCAGGCGAACTCCGGGCGTGGGCCGATCGCGTCGCCAAGGGTCTCGACGGGACCGCGCCGACGTTCGTCTGCGAGCTGAAGTTCGACGGGTTGGCCATGAGCCTGCGCTACGAGCGCGGGGCGTACGTCCGAGCGGCGACGCGCGGTGACGGCAGAACGGGGGAGAACGTGACGGCCAACGTCGCGACCATCGCGGACGTTCCCGCAACGATCGGCGATGCCGACCAGCCGGCACCTGAACTGCTCGAAGTGCGCGGCGAGGTCTACATGGCCACGTCCGCGTTCGAGCGGCTCAACGAACGCGCGCTCGCCGCCGGCGACAAGGCGTTCGTCAACCCGCGGAACTCCGCAGCAGGCAGCCTCCGGCAGAAGGATCCCACCAAGACGGCCGAGCGCGAGTTGTCGTTCTTCACCTACCAGCTCGGCCAGATCGACGGCGGTGGACCCGATCTCCCGACGCATCGGGCTGAACTCGACTACCTCGGCGCACTCGGTTTTCCGATCAACGAGTACGTGCGTGCGTTCGATTCCATCGACGAGGTGGCGGCGCACTGTCTCCACTGGCAGGAACATCGCCACGATCTCGATTACGAGATCGATGGGGTGGTCATCAAGGTCGACGATCTCGACCAGCGCGATCTGCTCGGCGTGACGTCGCGTGCGCCGCGGTGGGCAATCGCGTACAAGTTCCCACCAGAGGAACGCACGACCACATTGCTCGACATCCAGGTCTCGGTCGGGCGCACCGGCAGGGCGACGCCGTTCGCTGTGCTCGATCCGGTGTTCGTCGGTGGTTCGACCGTGGGGATGGCGACGTTGCACAACCGCGAGCAGGTCCAGGTCAAAGACGTCCGGCCCGGCGACACGGTGGTCGTCCGCAAGGCCGGCGACGTGATCCCCGAGGTCGTCGGCCCGGTGCTCAGCCTGCGCCCGGCCGCCAGCGTGCCGTGGGTGTTTCCGGATGACTGTCCGGCCTGCGGCACTCCGCTCGTCCGACCGGAGGGCGAGGCCGACACACGGTGCTTCGCGCCCGACTGCCCGGCCCAGCGCGATCAGAAGCTGTCGTACTTCGCGTCGCGAGGAGCGATGGACATCGAGGGGCTCGGTGAGCAGATGGTCGAGAAGCTCACCGCGGCCGGGCTGGTGCAGGATGCGGCGGACCTCTACTCCCTCACGGTCGACCAGCTGATCGAACTCGATCGCATCGGCGAGACGAGTGCGACCAACCTGGTCGACGAGATCCAGAAGTCGACACAGCGGCCGCTCCCGAAATTCCTGACCGCGCTCGGGATCCGGCACCTCGGGCCGGCCGCGTCAGCTGCGTTGACCCAGGCGTTCCACACCCTCGACGAGATCATGTCGAAGTCGGTCGACGAACTCGCCGCGGTCGACGGGGTCGGCGGGGTCATCGCCACCACCGTGCGCGACTGGTTCGACCAGGAGGCCAACCAGGTCTACATCGACAAGTTCCGTGTTGCCGGCGTCGACTTCGGCGACCCGGAGGCGGCCGCCCGCGCTGCGGAGGAACGGGCGTCGATCCCGCAGACGCTCGACGGTCGCACCGTGGTGGTGACCGGCACACTCAGCGGCTTCAACCGGGAGGAGACCGCCGAAGCGATCATCTCGCGCGGCGGGAAGAGCCCTGGCAGCGTGAGCAAGAAGACCTTCGCGCTCGTCGTCGGTGACTCGGCGGGGGCCAGCAAGCTGACCAAGGCGGAGTCGTTGGGCGTGCCGATCATCGACGAACCGGAGTTCGTCAGGTTGTTGGACACGGGCGTACTCCCCGAGCGGTACGCCGCCGAGGAATGAACGACGCGATCAGACGACTTCGAACGCCCACCGATAGCTGCGGGCGGAGTCGCGGCCCTCTTCGGTCTTCCAGAAGATGACCTGCGCCTGATGGCGCCCTTCGTCGAAACTCTCGATCAGCGCGCCATCGGTCGGACGGAACGTGATCACCGAGTTGCCCGGGTCGAACACGGCGGTCGGAGGGGTCGAGATCTGCTGGCCGGCGGTCTCGGGCGTGAGATCGCCGCTGAACTCGCCGATTCGCTCGGTCGGCAGCTCGATTCCGTCGATCACGAGGGCGGCTTCGTAGCCGAATTGGAGATCGACGACGATCTGCTCCTGTTGGAACACCTGTTGTGCGTTCTCGACCGGCGAGAGCTCCTCGATGGGGTCGGGTCGATCGACTCCATCGGTTCCGGTGATCGCCGAGGTCATGCCCCATGCGATGAGCGCGACGCCACATGCGATGACGAAGCAGGCCACCAGCAGACCCCGATCGGGCCGGCGACGCCGTCTCGGCGACGAGGCGGCCGACTCGACATCGGCGATGTCGTCGGAGGTCTCGAGATCGCGCTCGGTGTCGCTCACTCGTTCATTGTGCCTGGCGGTGTCCGAGATCGCGCAGGCGGTAGCGTTCGGACCGGTGGAAAACGTCGATGAACAACTCGGTGGATCGGGCGCTGGCGCGCTCGAGGGAATCGTTCTCGCGGGTCGATACCGGGTTGCACAGGTCGTCTCCACCGGCGCGAACACGGTCATCATGGATGCGATCGACCTCCACAACGACGGTCAGGTGACGGTCAAGGTGGTGCGGCCCGAACACGCGCAGGACCAGGAGTTCCGCCACAAGTTCCACCGGCTCGCCGAGATCTCGAATGCGCTGACCCATCCCAACATCGCCTCGGTGATCGACTGGGGCGAGATCGAGTTGCGCGGCGAGTCCACGGTCTTCTGGGTCGTCGAGGCGCTCGGGGGCGGGAGCCTCCGTGACCTACTCGATCGGGGCCGGCTGCTCGAACCGGGTCAAGCCCTCGTGGTCGGACTCGAGGCGTGTCGGGCGCTCGATGCCGCCCATCAGAAGGGCCTGTTCCACACCGAATTGACGCCGTCGAAGATGGTGTTCGGAGCCGACCGCCGGCTGCGCGTCGTCGATTTCGGTATGGCCCGCCTGCTCGCCGAGCCGGCCTGGGCAGATGCCGCGGCGGTACCGACCCACGTTGCGCTCTACGCCTCGCCCGAACAGGCGCTCGGGCTGCCGATCGATGCGAAGACCGACGTCTACGCGCTCGCACTGGTGATGATCGAGGCGGTGACCGGATCGGTGCCCTTCGCAGCGGACTCGACGGTCGCGACCCTGGCCGGCCGGGTCGACAAGTTGCTTCCCGTGTCCGCGGATCTGGGTTCGCTCGCTTCGGTGCTCGAACGCGCGGGCCGTCCCGAGTCGGCCGAGCGGTTCACGGCCGCTGAGTTCGGTCGAGCACTCGTCCAGACGGCACCTCGCCTGCCCAAGCCCGAACCGATCCCGATCCTGGCCACCGGAACCTTCGACACGACGGCATTGCGCCGACCGACCGACCCGACGGGAGGCGTCGAACGCCCGGCGCCGGCCGCCGGCCTCGCGGGGGTCGACGAGACCGGTGTCCCCGCTGCAGTCGCAGCTGCGGGCCTCGCTGTCGGGGCCGCAGCAGGGGCCGCGGCCGCGACCGACGTGGCGGGCGTCGATGCGAACGTCGATGCCATCGCCGATGTCGACCGACCCGAGATCGCGCCTGACGAGACCGAGCCACTCGCCCCGCCGACCGTCGACGACGTCGTGGCCGACGCCGCCCCTGCTGCGTCCGACGAGCTGCGCATTCTCGACGAGCCGGAGCCAGAGCCCGAGGCTGAGTCCGCACCCGAGCCCGCGCCCGCACCGCTCGCTGCGACCGAGGCGCTTCCCGTCACCGCCCCCGATGTGTCGACGCTGGCCGCCACCGCGGTCGTACCCGCGACCCCGGTGAGCGCCGACGTCGATGCCGGCGGCGAGCTCTACGACGAAGAGGCGGGTCGCCGACGCCGCGGCCCGGTCATCCTGCTGATCGTGCTGCTGCTCGCCGGATTGGCGGCACTCGGATATGCCGGGTCCCTCCTGTTGCAGACCAAGTCGTTCGAGGTGCCGGTGTTGGCCGGAGTGCCCGAGGACGAGGCGCTCAATCAGATCGCCGGCAACGGTTGGGAGATCGACACGCTTCGTGAACGCAGCGATTCCTTCCCCGAACTCGACACGGTGATCCGAACCCTCCCCGGACCCGGCGTCGAGCTCGACGAGGGTGCACCGTTCACGCTGGTGCTGAGCGACGGCCCCGAGTTCCGCACGCTGCCCGAGTTGGAGGAGCTGCCGTTCGACGCAGCGATCGCCCAGCTGGCAGGCCTCGGTCTCAACGGTGTGGAGGCACCCGAGCGGCTGTTCTCCGAGACGATCGCTCCGGAGTCGGTCATCTCGTGGCGGGTGCAGGGCGATGCCGACGGCACCATGCAGGCCGGCGCGCAGATCCTGCCCGGTGAGACCATCGTGATGACGTTGTCGATGGGCCCCGAGCCGCGGTCTGTGCCCGACCTCTCGGGTCAGACCATCGACTCGGCGATGGCGACGCTCGCCGACCTGCAGCTCGTGTTGGCGCAGGGCGACGACGTGTTCAGTGACGATGCGCCGGTCGGCGCCATCGTGTCGCAGAACCCATCCACCGGGGAGCCGCTGGATCGCGACGGCACCGTCACCGTGCAGGTGTCCAAGGGGCCGGACAAGGTGGCGTTCCCCGATCTCGAGGGGCTGGGCTTCTCCGACGCTCAGCAGTTGCTGATCGACAACGGATTGTCCGTCGGCAGTTTGCTCGGCACCACCGACGGAACGTTCGTCGAGGCGACCATCGACGGCGTCGACCTCCAGCCCGGTGACCTGCTGCGACGCGGCCGGGCGGTCGACCTGATCTTCCTGTAGGTCGACGCGACCAGATTGCGAGCCCGTCATGCGGCCTGGCTACGGTGCAGCCATGACCTCGTTGGACGGCCGGGTGGCCATCATCACGGGCGCAGGCCGCGGTATCGGTCGGGAACACGCGCTGTTCTTCGCCGCCGAGGGCGCCCGGGTTGTGGTCAACGATCACGGTGGCGCGAACGACGGCTCGGCCTCGGGTGAATCGCCGGCCGACGACGTGGTGGCCGAGATTCGTGATGCCGGGGGCGAGGCGGTCCCGAACACCGACGACGTCGCCGACTGGGCCGGTGCGCAGCGGCTGGTGCAGACCGCGATCGACGCGTACGGCGACCTCGACGTCGTCGTCAACAACGCCGGGATCCTGCGCGATCGCACGATCATCAACATGACCGAAGCCGAGTGGGACGACGTCGTCGCGGTACATCTCAAGGGCCACTTCGCTCCGACCCGGCATGCCGCCGTCTACTGGCGCAGCGAGCACAAGGCCGGCCGAGCCAAACGCCGCAACCTCGTGCACACGACGAGTACATCGGGCTTGTTCTCGAACCCGGGTCAGGCGAACTACGGCGCCGCCAAGTCGGGAATCGCAACCTTCAGCCAGATCGCCGCGAAGGAATTGTCGCGTTACGACGTGGTGAGCAACTGCATCGCTCCCGGCGCCCGGACACGGCTCACACTCGCCACGCCCGGACTCGAGGACATCATGGCGCCCGCCACCACCGGCTTCGACGAGTGGGACCCGGCGAACATCTCGCCGCTCGTCGCGTTCTTGAGCACGGCCGGCTGCTCACTGACGGGCGAGACGTTCCTCGCCCAGGGTGGCGTGGTGAAACGGCTCAACGGCTGGTCGATTCGCGACACGCTCGAGCAGAACGGAAAATGGACCGTCGAGGGGCTCGTCAAGGCGCTGTCCTCTACTCGGTGATGTCCTTGATCTCCTGAGCGATCTTCTCGGTGAAGTCGTTCGCCGGCAGCGAGGTCTGCATGGCCATCAGCTTCATCATGTCGCCCTGGACCTTGATCTTGCCGTTCATGAACGACTGCATCGCAACCGCCGGATCCTGGAAGACGAACAGCGCCTTGGCGGTCTCGTAGTCGGTCGTGACGGTGACGTCGGGATCGTCGAGCAGGCCCAGTTCCATGACGACGGATCCCGACGTCGTGTCGAGGTGGCTGTTGACCTCGTTGTCGCCGAAGGGGACGTCCGTGACCACCTGGTTGATCCGCAGATCGGCTTCGACTTCAGGGACCTGATCGGCGTACTTCGCACGGATGGCGCGGGCGGCGTCCATCCATTCTTCGGACAGAAAAGGGTGAGCCATAGTGTCGCCGACTGTAGCTGCCGCGCCCGCGGGTCGGCACGGCTGTGCGTTAGCGTCTGACGGTCATGGCGGACGGATCGCGGAGGCGACGGCTTGCTGCGGTGGTGACCGCCGGATCGATCGTGCTCGCCGGTTGCGGGATCGATGCGGCGGGCGGCGGCGTGGTTGCGGAACGCTCCGATCGGATCGTTGCAGCGCCGTCCAGCGCACCGACCACCACCGCACCGCCGCGCACGGCACCGGCCGGTAACGAGCCCCCGCCGGATCGTGAGGAGGCGGTCGACGAGCCGGGTCCGACATCGGCCGTGCCTGACACCGAGGCTGTCCTCGATGAGTTGCAGCAGGCCGGATTCTGCGATCCGGTCGACGTGGAGGACGAAGGGGTCGTTACGGCGATGCACTTCGTCGTGCAGGGGGAGATCCAACCACTCTGTTACTCGGAGCCGGCCGGCGAGGAGGACCCGCGGTTGCTCGATGCCTGGAATTCGCTGATCGCGGTCACGCCGACCGAACTGGTCGACGACATCAGCCTCGTCGCCGGCTACGAAGCCTGCTCGGGGTGTGACACGTTGGCGTTCGTGGTCGCCCTCGACACCGAGGCGACGTTCTTCCTGCTGGCGGTCGACGTGGTCGCGGGAGCAGCCGACCCGGACGAACTCCGTCTGACCATGATGCACGAGCTCACGCACGTGTTCGCTCAGGCACCCGGGGACCAATTGATCGTGCAGCCGACCGGCGACGGCTGTGCGACGTACTTCAACGGTGTCGGATGCTTCACCGACGACTCGTACCTGTGGGCGTGGATCCAGGAGTTCTGGTCGCCCGCCGAGCTCGACGGCCTTCCCGCCGACGGATCTCCCGACGACGATCGAGACGCAGAACAGCGCTGTCGCAGCGACGCGAGGTACACCGGCGCGTATGCCGCGGTCCATCCCGAGGAGGACTTCGCCGAGACCTTCTCGGCATACGTGTACGACGTCGAGACCGATCCCGCCCTCGCTGACAAGCTCGCGTTCTTCGACCGGTATCCCGAGTTCGTCGCCATCCGCGAGAACGCTCGCGAGCTCGGCCTGGCCGGCACCGAGGGGAACTTCGAGGGCTGCGGATCATGATCCGAGCGGCCAGACTCGGCGGGTGACATCCGACGAGCACTTCGAGGCCAACCGCCGCAACTGGGACGAACGCTCGCACCTGCACGCGTCAGCGCCCGGCTACGACATCGAGCGGCTGCGCAGCGGTGACGACCAGCTCAGCGACGTCGTCGACTTCGATCGACAGTATTTCGGCGACGTGTCCGGGTTGCGTGTCGTCCACCTCCAGTGCCACATCGGGACCGACACGCTCTCACTCGCCCGCCTCGGCGCCGACGTCGTGGGTCTCGACCAGTCGGGTGATTCGCTGGCGCACGCACGCCGACTGTTCGACGAGACCGGTACGGCTGGTTCGTTCGTCGAGGGCAACGTCTACGACGCTCCGGCGCTGCTCGGTGCCCGGTTCGATCTGGTCTACACCGGTGTCGGCGCGCTCAACTGGTTGCCGTCGGTCGAACGGTGGGCCGGCGTCGTCGCCGACCTGCTCGAACCCGGCGGACGGCTGTACATCCGCGAGGGCCACCCGATGCTCTGGGCGCTCGACGACGACGCCAGCGATGGGCTCCGCGTGGTCTATCCGTACTTCGAGACCGTCGAACCGCTCGTGTTCGACGAGGACACCACCTACGTCGAACACGAGCAGCCGATCGAGAACACCCGCACGTACGAGTGGAACCATGGTCTCGGCGAGATCTTCACGGCGCTGACGGGCCACGGGCTGGTCGTGACGCTGCTCCGGGAGCATCGCGGCCTGGAGTGGAAGATGTTCGACCACATGGTCGAAGAGAACCGTCAATGGAAGCTTCCGCCGGGGCAACGTGATCTCGTGCCGATGATGTATTCGTTGATGGCGGTGAAGTCGGCCTCCGAGGCTGCCGAATGAACGGTCCGCATCGGGGCGCTCGTCGGCGTGTTGAGCGTCGCGGCTGGGAGTGGGTCGTCCGAGGATGCGGGAACGACCCCGCATGCACCGACAGGACCTTCAGCCGGAGTCAGCTGTCGGTTCGAGGAGCACCAGACCGGTACCGGACCAGTGGCCGACGCTCGAGGCGTCGATCTTCGGCAACGGGAAGCACTGCCAGATGTCGACCATCGTGTTGACCTTCACGTCGTCGATGACGAGGCACTGGCGACGGGTGCGCGGCATTGCGAGCAACTGGTCGATGAAGCTCCGCTCGAAGGCTTCGTCCTTCGGCCCGTCAAGGAAGATCAGATCGGCGGACTCGAGCACCGGGGCCTCCCGCTCGAACACCGCTGGGTCCTGCAGGTCGGCGAGCCGCTGCTCGATCACCCCGCCGGCGCCGACGAGATCCGTGTCGTCGAGCATCACGTGGTCGATCCGTCGCCACGGGACGATGTCGTAGGTGACGACCGAGCGCACGGTCGTGCGAGCGGCGAAGGTCAGGGCGGACGCGCCGGTGTAGGTGCCGATCTCGACGACCGACGCCGCTCCGAGCTCGTCCACGAGCGCTGCGAGCAGGCGGTAGTGGTGACCCGGCCACGTCACGATCTGCGTACGTTCCCCGTCCCGACGGGCGCGAGCTGCCACCGGACCCAGATCGACGTCGATCGCGCGGGTTGCTGCGGCGCACAGCAATCGCACGAGTTCCTCGCTCGGACGAGAAGCGTCCCTCTCCGGATCGTGGATCACCGTCCACTCGCCGTAGGTCCCAGCGCGCTGCGTTTGCCACCGGTCCCCGGCGAGCGGCGGGAACAGGAACCCGAGACGCGGCTCGAGCGTGGGCAGCACTCGGACTCTCCAGTAGGCGCGGAGATGTCGGCGCGTCAGCTTCTGTCGCCAGTTCATGTGGTGCCCTCCTGGGCGTTGTGGGCCAGCCTGATGGTTGGAATCTCATGGAACGACGGTCGCCGGATCACGACATCGCGGACGCGGCCGAGGCAGTGGCTCAGGAGTCGGGCCCGCTGTGCGCTCTGACGGCGCCGAGTCGCCGAGTTCCGTGGGGCGGCCAACCCGATCAGGTTCCGGAGCAGCCCCCAGACCGTCCTGCCATATTCGCGCGCCGCGGCCCGCACCCCTTGATGCCGGCGTCTGACGACGACGGCATTCATCCGAATCAAGCGGTCGCGTTCCTTGGACGTCGAGCCGCGGCTGGCAACGACGGCGCCACGGTCCACCACCACCCTCCATCGGGCGGCTCGGGCGCGTTCTGCAATGTCGACGTCCTCACAGTACGACCCGAGAGCAGCGTCGAATCCACCGATCGCTCGAAGGCAGTCGGTCCGGTACAGCGCGCACGTCCCGGACACGAACGCCACATCGCGGAGATCGGCAGCGGGGTGCTGCGCTGCGTCTGCAGTGCTGCCCCCGGTCAGATGGAGCGGTCCAATCACGCCGATGTCCGGGTGTGAACGTGCCGACTCGATCAGCCGCTGGAGAGTCCCGGCACCGAGCTCGCAGTCGTGCGACGTCACCAGGACGAACTCGGCGTCGGTCGACAGCCATCGTGCCAGGCCCATGTTCGCACCCCCTGCGTACCCGAGGTTCAGGAGGACCGCCAACACGTCGACACCGGCGGGCATGTTCACGTCACCGAGGCTCGACTCGTTGTCGACCACCACGATGGGTCCGATCCCTTCCTGAGCGAGCAGCGACTCGACGGTCGAGCGGCAACGCCCGGGCTCACGCCAGTGGATGACGACAGCGGGCGTTCCGTCGATTCGGGTCTCAGCAGCTGCCGGACGGGTTGGCTCAGGCGATCGACGCGCGATCGCATCGAGCGTCCCGAGGTGACGCCCCAGCAGAAAGCCCCAGCGGCCGCGGTCGTCGTGACGAGCCACCAAGAAGCGCACCCCGCACTTCGCGAGCAGCACAGCGGCCGACCGGGCGGTCATCGAACGGCAGCCGAGACCTCGGTGCACCCTTTCGAGGCGCACCTGCGCCGCTCCGTATCGACGACCCTGGCGGAACAGGTTGCCCACGGTCGTCGGTAGGCGATAGTGCAACACCGCGTCGGCCGCGAAGACGCACCGGTGGCCGAGGACGCCGGCTCGCCAGCACAGGTCCTCGTCCTCGCCACCGTCACGGAGGCGGACGTCGAAACCTCCGAGATCCGCCATGACCTCGGCGTGGACCCCGAGCGCGCCCCCGTAACCCCACGGGAATGGCCCGCCTGTCGCGAGGCCGTGTTCCTGCGCGAGTTGGCGCGGCGGAGTTTTCCATGAGGGGTTCGTGGCACGGACCTCGACTCGGGCGGCAACCAGCGGCGTGGCACAGAGCGCGGCGGCCATCGCACAGAGGTAGTTCGGCTCGACCTCGTCGTCCTGGTCGAGGAACAGCAGGAACGCTCCACGCGCGGCCGCAGCACCAGCGTTGCGGGCGTGCGCCTGGCCTTTCCGGTCAGATGCGTCCACGATCCTGAGGGCGAGGCGCTCGGCGAAGCGGATCGCGACGCCGAGCGTTCCGTCGGCCGACCCGTTGTCGGCGATCACCACCTCGAACGGGGGGGCGTCGCGTTGACGGGTGAGTGATTCCAGTTGGCCGCCCAACCAGTGCTCGCCGTCGAATGTGGGGATCACGATCGTGACGAGCGGGGTGATGCCATCTGATCCGGCCATCACGTCGCTGTGGGGGCGGACCGCCGCGCGGCGACGGCCGCCTCCAACTCGTCGATGTCCAGCCGGTCGTTGAGCACGTCCACCAGTTCGACGACATCTGCGTCGTCGAGTTCCCACCACCGCAGCGCGCACAGCCGTTCGACTGCGTTGTCGGAGAAGCGCGACCGCACGACGCGGGCCGGGTTACCGACGACGATCGCATACGGCGGAACGTCCCGCGACACGACCGCCGCCGCGCCCACGACGGCGCCGTCACCGACCGTGACACCCCCGAGGACCGTGGCGCCGTTGCCGATCCACACGTCGTTGCCGATCGAGATCCGTCCCGTCGGCCTCGGATGGCCGTCGGTTCCGACGCCGGGCAGACCGCGGAGCTCCCGGAAGGGGTGGGTCGAAGTCCAGTCCATGCGGTGATCGCCGTTGACGAGGAACGTCACGTCGTGCGCGATGGAGCAATAGCGCCCGATGACGATGTGGGGACGGGTCGTCCCCGGCGGCTCCCAGATCCGAATGTTCGCCGAACCGCGGATGTACGATCCGGCACCCATGACGATGATGCCGTCGGCACACAAACGGCTGACGAGGGGAGTCGGTCGCCGTCCGAGTGCCCGGTCGACGAACCTGCTCATCCCGGCCCGCATCTGTCGCACGAATCGCGATCCTAGGGTAGGCGGGATCCGCTCCCCGTGATCGTCCAGGGTCGTCCTTCACGTGACGAGGGGATATTCGGCGACGTCTCGGAGTACCGAGTGATCTGTGATCGTCAGAACCCTTCGAGGCACATGGTCGACGAGGACCGCCAACGGAGGCTTCCGCCGGGGCAACGCGATCTCGTGCCGATGATGTATTCGCTGATGGCGGTGACGTCGGCCTCTTCGCCCTGAGTGGTCAGGCGGTGAGATCGACCACCTGGGTCGACGTGGTGACCGAGTCGAGGAAGTCCATGTCGATGTCGAAGCCCATCCCGGGCGTCGTCGGCACGGTGACGTGGCCGTCGACGACGGTGATCGGCTCGGTCACGATGTCGCGCGCGTAGAAGCGGGTCGAGGCACTGATGTCGCCGGGCAGCGTGAACCCCGGGAGCGCGGCGAGAGCAGCGTTGGCTGCCCGGCCGATCCCGGTCTCGAGCATGCCGCCGCACCACACCGGTACGCCGCGGGCGAGGCACAGATCGTGGATCCGGATCGCCTCCAGGTAGCCGCCCACCCGGCCGGGCTTGATGTTGGCGATCTCGCACGCACCGAGCTCGATCGCATCGGCCGTCCCGGCAGCCGAGACGAGCGACTCGTCGAGGCAGATCGGCGTCTCGACCTCGTCGGCGAGGCGGGCGTGCCCGATGATGTCCTCCTCGGGCAGTGGCTGCTCGATCAGCAGGAGGTCGTAGTCGTCCAAGCGCGCCAGATGCTGACCGTCGGTGCGACGGTAGGCGGTGTTCGCGTCGACCTGCAGCGGGACGTCGGGTCCGATCAGGTCCCGGACCGCCGCCACGTGCTCGATGTCCGATCCCGGTTCGATCTTGAGCTTGATCCGGACGTACCCGTCGTCGAGGTAGCCCTGCACGGTGGCGAGGAGGTCGTCGACCGAATCGTGGATCCCGACGCTCACCCCGCTCGGGATCCGGCGGGGTCGTCCCTCGCTGTCGGTCGCCGTGCCGAGCAGATCGGCGAACGACATCCCAGCCGCTCGGAGTTGCGCGTCGAGCACGGCGGCCTCGATCGCTCCCTTGGCCATCGGGTGCCCGTGCACGGGGCCGAGCACCCGGGCGACGTCGGCCGCGTCGATCCCGGCGACTGCGGTGGCGGAGAGCCTGGGCAGGAGGTGCTGCACCATGACGTGCTGGGCGCCGTCGACGTACTCGGCGGAGTACGTCGGTTCGGTGAGCGCCACGCACTCACCCCAACCGTGAAGCGGCTTGCCGTCGCACTCGCCCTCGACGTGCACGAGCAGGATGTCACGGTCGACCTCGATCCCGAAGCTGGTCCGGAACGGGCTCACGAGCGGTATCGCGATCCGTCGTAGCTCGACACGGTCGATGCGGATCGCCGGCGGCGGTGTCGTTGTGACGGTGCTCATGGTGCTGCCTCGATGACGTACTCGCCGTTCTCTGTGAACCCGACGATGCGGGCCCCGCGCTCGATCGCTCCCTGGAGCGCCGAGCGGGTGTCGTGGCGCCAGCGGCTCACCGCCGCCGGATCGGTTCGGCGGAGCGTCACGATGTCGTCGGGCGTGGGGACGAGGGTCGGCTCGCTCCCGCCGTGGCGACGCTCGCCCCGGTCGTCGCCGGTCACCACCGGCCAGGCCATCAGCAGACGATCGGATTCGTCGCCGGCGTTGATCGAATCGGTCATCGTCCCGTAGAACGACGGCAGGTATTCGTGGACCTCTGCGCCGAGGATCTCGATGTTGAACCAGGCGTTGCGGCGCACGAGCGGATCGAACGTCCACACGATCCATTCGATGTCGTGGGCCGCGGCCCACCGTCGCTGGTGCATCTTCATGGCGCGCCCGAGCCCCGACCGACGTGCGCCGGGGAGCAGACCGGTGATGTGGCTGTGCAGCGCAGGCCGACCCTGGTGCCGAGCGAGGATCCCGACCGACGCGCCGAGCATCCGCTCACCGTCGCCACGTGCCTCGTACGCAGCACTCACGTACCCGCCGGAGTGCGACACGGCCATCAGGATCTCGATCGTCACGAGTTGGGTGACCGACCCCCACACCTGCTGGAACACCTCGCCCAACTCGATCATCTCGTCGGCGGAGTGGAGGTTTCGGATCTCGATGTGCTCGAGCGGGTGGGACGGTTCGGAGTCGGTGGGTGGATCGTCAGCGCCGTTGATGTCGATCGTGCTCATGTCAGCTCGCGAGTCTCGTACGTGTCACGTGCGACACGGTAGGCGGTGCGCACGGCCAGCGCCTCGCGAATCTCCGGTCCGACATCGTCGGCGAACTCGGAACGGTACGTGTCGTCGGTGGTGAGCACGACGGTGAAGTACATCCCCGAGAAGGCCCCGAGGAAGACCGAGACGCGAATCAGCGGCTCGCTCAAGACCAGTTGTCGATCTCCGAGCGACATGTCGAGGAGGATGCCCAGCTCGTCGAGCCGGGTCCAGGCGAGCGCGGTTGGTTCGGTCACGCCGAGAAACCCGAAGCCGATGAAGAAGCCGGTCAGCGCGGCGGTGACGAGCGTGATCTGGAGTGCCTGCCCGAAGAGCACGAGCAGTGCGATGTTGAGTCGCTGACGGATCTGCAATGCGGCGAATGGAGTGCGTGCCGGGCCGTCCGGCAGCATGGGGATCAGCGGCTCGGCCGGTGTGCCCACGAGGTGCTCGTCGACGTCGTCCCACCGTTCGAACTCGTTCACTCCGCGGATCGTCGCCGGGACGCGGCTGAGCGCGAATGTCGCGCCGAGCGCGAAGAACGTGAAGATCACGATCAGGAAGGCGGGACCGTCGAGCGTGCCAGCCAGCTCCCACACCTCTGCGTTGATGAAGAGGAAGGTGTTGAACAGCAAGAGCAGCGGAAGTGCACGTGCGACCAGCGAGCCGAGGCTGGCCAGCTGCCGGCTGCCGCGGCGCGAGGCCCAGCGCAACAGTGGTCCGAGCCCGTACGACGACCAGACGTAGATCAGCGCCAGGAGCACCAGCGCGATGAGGACGCTCTCGAGGGCATCGCCGGGTTGACCGAAGAGCAGCACGGGCAGCGTCGGGCCGATCACGAACAACGCCAGCTCCGGCGCGTCGATGTCGGTCGGTCGAGCGAACGTCGGTACGCCGCGAAGGCGGTTCGAGATGGCCCAGGCGGCCACGAGCATCACGATCACCCCGGCAGCTGCCGCCAAATTCTGCCCGACCGTCCAGTTCTGGAGATCGAGCGCGTTGAACCCGAGGAGCAGATATGCCACGACGAGCAGGGGCAGCGCGGGTCCAGGCATCGAGGAACGAGCCGTCGGTCTTGCGTTCGACGAAGTGCGGGAGCCCGCGCTGCACGAACCAGCGTTCGATGTCGTCGAGCACGCCGGCCGGAACGAGGGGCGGGGTGCGGTCCACGACTGCAATGTACGCCGGTGTCGCGCGGCACTTGACGGATCGTTCAAGGAGTGGGAGCCGGCCTGCGGAGGCGATAGGCAGTGGAGATGGCACGAATCCTGGTCACCGAAGAGATCGCCGAGGGTGGGCTCGATCGCCTGCGTGATGCCGGCCACGAGGTCGATGTTCGGCTGGGACTGTCTCCCGACGAACTCGTTGCGGCGATCCCCGGCGCCGCGGCGCTGGTCATTCGTTCGGCGACGCAGGTGACCGCCGAGGTCCTCGCCGCCGGCACCGATCTGATGGCCGTCGGCCGTGCCGGTATCGGGCTCGACAATGTCGATGTCGCCGCCGCAACGGCCCAGGGCGTGATGGTGGTCAATGCGCCGCAGTCGAACATCGTCTCGGCGGCCGAGCACACGATGGCGCTGCTGCTCGCGTCAGCTCGCAACGTCGCGCAGGCTCACGCTGCGCTGGTCGACGGTCGCTGGGAGCGCAGCAAGTGGGAGGGTGTCGAGCTCGTCGACAAGACCCTCGGCGTGGTCGGCCTGGGCCGCATCGGCAAGCTTGTCGCCGATCGCGCCAAGGCGTTCGGCATGCGACTCGTCGCCTACGACCCGTTCGTGTCCGAGGATCGTGCTCGGCAGATGGGTGTCGAGCTGCTCGACCTCGACCAGGTCGTCGCCGAGTCCGACTTCCTCACCGTGCACCTGCCCAAGACCCCCGAGACGCTGGGCCTGATCAATCGGGACCTGCTCGTGAAGGCCAAGCCCTCGTTGCGCATCGTCAACGTGGCCCGGGGCGGAATCGTGCACGAGCAGGATCTCGCCGATTGCCTCAACGACGGCATCATCGCCGGTGCCGCACTCGACGTGTTCGCGACCGAGCCCATGACGGAGTCACCGCTGTTCTCGATCCCGTCGGTCGTCGTGACGCCACACCTCGGCGCGAGCACTCGCGAGGCGCAGGACAAGGCCGGCGACACGATCGCAACGATGGTGGAGCTTGCACTGGCGGGCGAGTTCGTGCCCTTTGCGGTGAACGTCAACGCTGCCGAGGCGAACGAGACGATCCGCCCGTTCCTGCCGCTGGCCGAGCGGCTGGGCAGCCTGTTCGAGTCCCTCGTCGGCGCGACGCCCGAGGTGCTGGAGGTGAGCGTCGAAGGCGAGATCGCCGGATACGACACCCGCATCCTCGAGCTTGCCGTGCTCAAGGGGTTCTTCGGGTCGATCAGCGAGGACCCGGTCACCTACGTCAACGCACCGCAACTCGCACAGGATCACGGTCTCGAGGTGCGTGAGGTCACGTGTGCCACGTCCGCCGACTACGTCAACCTGCTCACCGTCAGCGGCGGCGGGCACAAGATCAGCGGCACCCTGTCGGGTCCCAAGGCAGCTCAGCGAGTGACGAACATCGACGGCGTCCCCTTCGACGTGCCGCCGGTTGCCAACATGGTCGTCATCACGAACGACGACCGCCCGGGCGTGATCGGCACGGTCGGCACGCTGCTGGGTCAGGCCGAGGTGAACATCGCCGACATGGACGTCAGTCGTACCGACGACGACAAGGCGGTCATGCTGATCGCACCGACCAAGCCGGTGCCGGCCGCCGTGCTCGACGAGCTCCGCGCCGCTCCCGGCATCGTCAGCGTCAAGACCCTCTCCGCCTGACCGTTACACAACGGGTCTGACCCGTCACGTCACGCGTGACGCGACGGGTCAGACCCGTTACGTAACGCTGAGTGATGTGGCGGTGCGGAGGGCCTCGGCTCGTGCTGCTTCGGCGAAGTCGCGACCGTCGCTCGCGTAGAGAATCGCCCTCGACGAGTTGACGATCAGGCCACGTCCGTCGGGCCCGGCACCGTGTTCCATCACCGTTCCGGCGTCGCCGCCCTGGGCCCCCACACCGGGGACGAGCAGCGGGAGGTCGCCGACGATCGAGCGGACGTCGGCCAGCTCGGTCGGATAGGTCGCGCCGACGACGAGCCCACACTCGCCGAGCTGCGACCACTCGTGTGCCACCCGCTCGGCGACGTGCACATACAGCGGGCGACCCTCGCTGACCAGCGACTGGAAATCGTCGCCTCCGGGGTTGCTCGTGCGGCACAGCAGGATGACACCGCCGTCGCCCGGATGATCGAAGAACGGCTCGATCGAATCGGTGCCCATGTACGGGTTGACGGTGACGGCGTGGGCGCTGTACCGGTCGAAGGCCTCACTCGCGTAGTGCGCCGCCGTCGACCCGATGTCACCACGCTTGGCATCGAGGATCAGCGTCACGTCGGGGTAGGCCGAACGGATGTAGTTGCAGATGTTCTCCAACGCATCTTCGTCGCCCTGGCTGGCGAAGTATGCGATCTGCGGTTTGAACGCGCACGCCAGATCGGCGGTGGCGTCGATGATCTCCCGACAGAACCGCTCCGTCGCATCTGGTGCGTCCGCGATCGAACTCGGGTAGCGGGACGGGTCGGGGTCGAGCCCCACGCACAGCATCGAGCCGGCCGCCGACCACGAACGTTCGAGCTGCGCATGGAATCCCACGGCGCAGCAACCTATCCGAACCCGGCGGCGTGACCGCCCGGATGGCTACTCGGCGCTGATCGCTGCGGTCGGACACATGTCGGCCGCCTCCCGCACCTTCTCGTGCAGTTCCTCGCCGGGTTCCTCCTGGAGGATGTAGAGGTAGCCGTCGCTGCGAACCTCGAAGACCTCCGGGCAGACCTGCATACACGCGCCCGTGGATGCACAAACGTCGAAATCGACCGTGACCTTCATGAGAGAACCTCCATCTCGCTGCAGAACCGTCGTTCAGTTCTTGGCTTGACGGTAGCCGTCGGCGATCGCCGCCTCGGCACTCTGGTAACAGCGCTCGGCCTTGGTGCGGTCGTAGAAACGGCCGTCGGGGACGTGGAAGATCCCCGAGTTGTCGTTTGCCTTGATCGGGTGCGAGATCGGACACGATCCGTCGTCGGCGGGCTCGACCCAGCCTCCGGCCTCGCCGTCGCTGGAGCGGGCTTCGGGTGCGTCGACCAGTGCGTTGACGAACGACGCTGCGTCCGTTGCCGGCGTCGCTGCCGGTGTCTCCGTGGACGTCGCTCTGGTGACGGCTGCGGGCGGCGTCGGAACCGGCGCGGGGGTCTGCAGCGGGGGCCACTCCGGTGGCCCGGCAGGCTCGACGACGTTGCGGTCACGCCAAAAGGAGTACGCGGCACCACCGGCGGCGGCGATCAGCAGCAACCAGAGCGAACGCCGGACCATCACCAGGAGCCATCCCATACCGGCGACAGTAGCCGCGCTGGGCCGGGCTATCGGGTGTGCCGTTCGAACGCCGCCAGCACGGCGCGCAGACTGGCCGTGGTGATGTTCGCACTCTGCCCGACACCCCAGCGGATGTCGCCGTTGGCGCGGACCGTCTCGAGATAGGCGACCGCCATGGTGTCGGCCCCCTGCCCGATGGCGTGCTCGGCGTAGTCGAGGACGTCGAACTCGTTGCCGACCCGATCTCCGAACTCGCTGAGCAGCGCCGCGACGAAGGCCTCGACCGGGCCGTCACCCTCACCGCGGATCGAGGTGGCCTGACCCTTCACGTCGACCTGTGCCTGGATCACCGTCCGGCCGTCGTCGTCGGCAGCGCTGGTGTTGAGTTCGTGCGAGCGCAGTTTGAACGCCGGCTCCTCGGGCAGGTACTCCACCCGGAACTGGTCCCACATGAGGCCCGGGCTGATCTCGGTGCCCGAGTCCTCGGTGATGTGCTGGATGGTCTTGGAGAACTCGATCTGGAGGCGACGCGGCAGATCGAAACCGTGCTCGGTCTTCATCACGTATGCCACGCCGCCCTTGCCGGACTGGCTGTTGACGCGGATCACCGCTTCGTACGACCGACCGACATGTTTCGGGTCGATCGGGAGGTACGGCACGGCGAACGCGTCGTACTCACCCGTGTCGGGATCGCGCCGCTTGTCGAGCGCATCGAGGCCCTTCTTGATCGCATCCTGGTGGCTGCCCGAGAACGCCGTGTAGACGAGGTCGCCGACGTACGGGTGGCGAGGCGAGACCGGCAGCCGGTTGCAGTACTCAGCGACCCGCCGCAGCTTGTCGATGTCGGCGATGTCGAGCTCGGGATCGACCCCGTTCATGAAGAGGTTCATCGCCAGGTTGACCACGTCGACATTGCCCGTGCGTTCGCCGTTGCCGAACAACGTGCCTTCGACCCGATCGGCACCGGCCATCACGCCGAACTCGGCGGCGGCCACGGCACATCCGCGGTCGTTGTGCGGATGCAGCGACACGATCACGTGCTCGCGGTCCTTGATCGTTCGGCCGAACCACTCGATGATGTCGCCATACACGTTGGGTGAGTAGCACTCGACCGTGGCGGGCAGGTTGAGGATGATCCGGTCGTCGGCGCTGGGCTGGATCACGTCCATCACCGCCTCGCACACCTCGATCGCGTACTCCGGTTCGGTCAACGTGAAGCTTTCGGGGCTGTACTCATAGCGGATCTCGGTGGCGGACCCGTCGGCACGCCGTGGCAGCCGGGCCTCGGAGGCCTTGCACATCGCAGCACCGTTGGCCGCAACCGACTTGATGCCCGCCTTGTCGAGGTTGAAGACGACGTCGCGCTGCAGCGGGTTCGTCGAGTTGTAGAAGTGCACGATCGCCCGCGGTGCGCCGACCAGACCCTCGTAGGTGCGCTCGATGAGTTCTTCGCGACATTGCACCAGCACCTGGATCCAGACGTCGTCGGGAATCAGGTCCTCTTCGATCAGCTGGCGGAGGAAGTCGAAGTCGGGCTGGCTCGCCGACGGGAAGCCGATCTCGATCTCCTTGAACCCCATCGCGACGAGTTCGGTGAACATCCGCATCTTGCGAGTCGGGTCCATCGGATCGATCAGCGCCTGGTTGCCGTCACGGAGGTCGACCGAGCACCACAGCGGCGCGCTCGAGAGCGTCACGTTGGGCCACGTCCGGTCCTCGAGGACGATCGGGACGAACGGTGCGTATTTGTCGAATGGCATCGGGGCCGGGGTGCTGGGTTGCGGTGGCATCGGGATCTCCGTGTGCGAGTGGTGGGTAGTGGCGTGAGCGGGGCGGGCGCCGAGAGCCCGAAAACAAAAGAACCCCCGGCCTGCTGGGCGGGGGTGACGGCGAACGCAAATGTGGACGCGTCCGCCTACATAAGGAGCAGGAGGTTCGACGTCGGCGAGTTCTTCACGACGTGAACTCTACCACTCCGGTGGAGGTCGCGCAGCCCCGGTGCCCGACGGCTTCACGGCACTAGGGTGACGCATCGTCATGCAGCGGCACCGCGTCGATGAACGAGTGGTAGCGGTCGTCGCCGTGATCGGCGCCGCCATGGCGGCGCTGGCAGGCGCCGAGCCGACCGGGTCGCGGGTGGTGGACACGGCGATCGTGCTGCTGGCAGTCGGCGCCATCGTGTGGGCGTCGGCCTCGGCGCCGTGGTGGACGATCTCGCTCGCCGCCGGTGGAGCCCTCGTCATGTCCACGACGTGGTGGTCGGCCGCCCTTGCCGCTGCGGCAGCGGCGGCGAGCTGGTGGATCGGGGCGCAGCGTCGAGACCTCGCCACGGGGCGAGCGCTCGTGGTCGCGGTGGCGTGCAACCTCGTGATCCGCTCCGGTGTCGACGGGTTCCACGGTCTGTCGACGCTGGTCGGGGTCGCGGTGGTCGTGCCGGCCGCTGCGCTCGGGCTCCGCCGGCGACGCAGCAGTGCAAGTCGGGGCGTGTTCGTCGGCGTCGCAGCGGTCGGTGCGCTCGCCGTCCTCTCGACGCTGGCGATGTACATCGGTGCACGCGGGACGCAGGACGACATCGAGATCGGGATCGCGCATGCGAACACCGGGATCGCCGCGGTCGGACGCGGGGAGTTCCTGGAGGCGTCGTCGTCGTTCGCAGCAGCATCGGAGTCGTTCGCTGAGGCTCGCGATGTGTTGGATTCGCCGTGGACCGTGCCGGGTCGCGCGGTGCCCGTGGTCGCGCAGAACCATCGTGCCGTCGCCGATCTGTCCGATCGTGCCGCCTCGGCGTCCGCGGCGCTCGCCGCGGCTCTCGCCGTGGTCGATCCCGACCAGCTCCGGCTCGAGGCCGGTGGTGTGGACCTCGACGTCATCGAGATCCTGCAGCAGCCGTTCGCCGCGATCAGCACCGAATTCGACGCGCTCTCGGCCGCCGTTGACGCCATCGACTCGCCGTGGCTGATCGAACCGGTGGCGACGCGCCTCACAGAGCTTCGCGACGACCTCGATCAGAACCGGCCGGGGCTCGATGCGGCGGTGCTCGCGCTCGATCTCGCGCCGCGTCTGCTCGGTGCGGACGGCGAACGTCACTACTTCATCGCCATCACGTCGCCCGCCGAGGCGCGTGGACTGGCCGGCTTCATGGGGAATTGGATCGAGTTGACGGCGTCGGAGGGACGGCTGTGGGTCAGCGCGTCGGGCCGGACCCTGGATCTCAACCGATCGGGAGGTGACGACCGGTGGGTCACCGGGCCCGCCGACTGGATCGAGCAGTACGGACGGTTCGGGTTCACGAGCGGTCCGGCGGGCAGGACCGAGTCGGATCCGTGGTCCAACGTCACGTTGTCGCCGCACTTCCCCTCGACCGCCGAGGTGATCGCCGAGCTGTACCCGCAGAGTGGTGGCCGGGACGTCGACGGCGTGTTCTCGATCGATCCCGAGGTGGTCAAGGTCCTACTCGGATACGTCGGGGCGATCACGGTCGACGAGCCGCCGACATCGCTCACGTCGGCGAACGTAGTCGACTTCCTGCTCGTCGACCAGTACGCGACCAACGATGATCCGCAGCGCGTCGATCTGTTGCAGGAGGTGTCGGAAGAGGCCGTGGAGCGTGCGCTCGCCGGCGCGCTTCCGAATCCGGCGATCCTCGCCCGCGACCTCGGCCCACTCGCTCGAGCCGGGCACCTGTCCGGCTGGGCGCGCGACGTCGAGGAGCAGGACCTGTTCCGCAGCATCGGACTCGCGGGAGAGCTCCCTGCACTGGACGGCGGCGACGGGTTCGGAGTGGTCTTCACCAACGCGGGGGCCAACAAGCTCGATGCCTATCTCGAGCGCAGCGTGTCCTACCGCGCACGTGTGGGCGAGTCGGGTGAGGTGGAGAGCACGCTCGTCGTCACGGTCACGAACGATGCTCCGACCACAGGGTTTCCCGACGGGGTGATCGGCAACTACACCGGCGACCCCGTCGGCACCAACCGCACCCGGCTGTCGCTGTTCTCCGCACTGCCGGTCCTCGCTGCGGACGCCGGCGGCACACCGGTCGAACCGCGCACCGGGTCGGAGCAGGGGTGGACGGTCAACTCCATCATGTTGGCCATCGCTCCCGGCTCGACGATCGAGGTCACGTTCACATTGGCAGGCGCAGTGGGCGCCTCGGCAGACGGCTACCGACTGGTGACGTTCGTCCAGCCGCTCGCCAACGCACTCACCTCCGCCGTGACCGCAACCGACGAACAGGGAGCCGAGCTGTTCTTCCGAGCCGGTGTGACCGCCGGCGTGGAGACGTTTGACGCTGGTCGCTCGGGGAGCTGAGATAGTGTCCGAGCACGTGATCGAGCCAGTCCGAGCAGACGAGCGTCCGACGTGGACCGAGCGGGCGCGGCGCCGACTTCCGCTGGTTCATTTCGTGGTCGATTCGGCGATCTGGGCGTTGGCCGTCCCGATCGGCGTGGTCTTGCGGTACGACATCGGATTCGCATACGTCCGGGAGCCCGAAGTCGCCGTGGTCGTGGTCGTCGCGATCGCACTGCAGGGAATGATCGGTGCGCTCGACGGGCTGTATCGCCGTCGCTGGAGGTATGGCACGTTCGACGAGGTGCGCATCGTGGCGTTCACGTCGCTCGCCGTCGGAGCGGTCATGACCGTCGCATGGTGGAACGCCGTCGCCGTCGATCGTGCCGTTCCCCGTTCGGTTCCGGTACTCGCCGCGGGTCTCAGCCTGCTGGGCCAGGTGACGGTGCGGTCGATGTGGCGGCTCTACAGCGAACACCGACGCAAGTCGCGTTCCACCGACGTCGAACGCGTCGTCGTGGTCGGTGCCGGCGACGCCGGACACCAGGTCGTCAGGACGATGCTGTCTGCCGACTGGACGCCGTTCACCCCGGTCGCGCTCGTCGACGACGATCCGATGAAACGACGGCTACGACTCGGGGGCGTCCGAGTCGAAGGCGGCCTCGACGATCTCGAGGAGGTCGCACGTCGCACGGGTGCCTCGGCTGCGCTGATCGCCGTCCCGTCCGCGGGTTCGGCGTTCACGGCACGGATGGCCACGGCCGCCCGGAACGCAGGGCTGACCGTGTTCACGCTGCCTCCGGTCGAGAAGTTGTTCGGGCATGTCGACCTGGCCGACATCCACCCGGTGTCGGAACATGACGTGCTCGGCCGTCGCCCCGCCGACATCGACTCCTCGCTCGTGAGCGCCGACCTCACGGGTCGCCGTGTGTTGGTCACCGGAGCGGGCGGCTCGATCGGCGGCGAATTGTGTCGTCAACTCGCCCTGTTCGACCCGGCGGCATTGCTGATGCTCGACCGCAACGAGAGCGGGCTCCACGCCACGCAGTTGGCGATCGAGGGCGCGGCCATGCTCGACGACCCGGCACTGATCCTCGCCGACCTGCGTGACGCGGAGCGGATCGACGAGGTCTTCGCCACCATGCGACCCGACGTCGTGTTCCACGCTGCAGCCCTCAAACATCTCCCGCTGCTCGAGCTCCATCCCGACGAGGCGTGGAAGACGAACGTCGTCGGGACCCAGGTGCTCCTCGACGCAGCGCGCCGACACGGTGTCCGCCGTTTCGTCAACATCAGCACCGACAAGGCGGCTGATCCGATCAGCGTGCTCGGGAGCACGAAGCGGATCGCGGAGCGGTTGACGGCCGAAGCGTCACGCCTCGGACCCACCGAGTGCGTCTCCGTGCGTTTCGGCAACGTCCTCGGATCGGCGGGCTCGATGCTGCCCACGTTCGAGGCGCAAACGGCCCGAGGTGGCCCGCTGACGGTCACCCATCCCGACATCACCCGGTACTTCATGACCATCAGGGAAGCCGCCAAGCTGACGATCTTCGCCGGCTCGATCGGCGACCCGGGCGAGCTCCTGATCCTCGACATGGGCGAGCCGGTGCGGATCCTCGACATCGCCGAACGATTCGCGCGTCGTCACGATCCGCCGCTCGACATCGTGTTCACGGGCCTCCGCACCAACGAGAAACTGCACGAGGTGCTGATCGGTCGCGACGAGGCGGGCGAGCGGCGGGTGCATCCGCTGATCACCCACGTTGTGGTTCCGCCGCTTCCGTCATCGGTGATCGGCGTCGGTGGCACGCTCGACACGGCGTGGCTACGGACACTGGCACTCGGCGACGACGCGGCGTCGGCCGTCTCCGTCGGCGCCGACGACTCGTGACCGGGACGCGCATCCATCTCAGTCCCCCCGATGTCGGTGAGGCCGAACGGGAGGCGCTGCTCCGGGCGTTCGACTCGGGATGGATCGCACCAGCCGGCCCCGAGATCGATGCCTTCGAGACGGAACTGGCCGACTTCGTGGGGTGGCCTGGAGCGGTCGTGTTGTCGAGTGGCACGGCCGCGCTCCACCTGGCGCTCCTCACGCTCGGCGTCAGCCCCGGCGACGACGTACTCGTGTCGACGTCGACCTTCGTTGCGTCGGCGAATGCCGTGCGCTACCTCGGGGCTCGGCCCTGCTTCGTCGACAGCGAACGGGACTCGTGGAACATGAGCCCGGACCTCCTCGGCGCAGAGCTCACCGAGCGGGCCCGGCGCGGCACGTTGCCGGCGGCGGCGATCGTCGTCGACGTGTACGGCCAGTGCGCCGACTACGACCGCATCGTTCCGCTCTGTGCGGAGTACGGCGTCCCGATCGTCGAGGACGCGGCCGAGGCCATGGGTTCGACTCACCGTGGACGTCCGGCCGGGACGCTCGGTGTCGTCGGGGTGTTCTCGTTCAACGGGAACAAGATCATCACCACGTCGGGTGGAGGAGCGGTCGTGTCGCCGACCACGGCGGTGACCGATCGGGTGCGGCATCTCGCTTCCCAGGCGCGAACCGGTGCGGTGTACTTCGAGCACGACAGCGTGGGGTTCAACTACCGGCTGTCCAACCTGCTTGCCGCACTCGGACGCGCTCAGCTCGGGCGGCTGGAGTCGATGGCGCAGCGCCGCCGCGAGATCGACCAGGTGTATCGGGCGGCGTTCGCCGACAACGACGCGATCGAGTTCATGCCGCTCGCCGAGTGGGGCGACTGGAACGGATGGCTCTCGTGCGCGACGTTGACGTCGGGCGACGCGCGCGATGCGCTCGTCGAAGCGCTGGCCGTCGACCAGATCGAGTCGCGCCCGCTGTTCAATCCGATGCACCTGCAGCCGGCGTTTCGCGACGCCCCGGCCCGGATCGACGGGACCAGCGAATGGCTGTTCCGTTGCGGCCTGTGCCTCCCGACGGGGAGCGGGCTCGCGGACGGCGATGTCCAACGAGTGGTCGACGTGATGCAGACGGTGCTGTCGTGATCGGGGAGATCGTCATCGTGGGAGCGGGCGGGGTCGGTCGCGAGGTGTTCGATGCGGCGGTTTCGCCGTCGCCCGCCGGGCGTTCGGCGTCGGTTCGGGGATACGTCGACGACGCCGACCTCACGCCGGACCAACTGGCGCGCCTTTCCGCCCCGTTCCTCGGATCGCTCGACGTACTGGCTGCGGGGGCCGTCGATTACGTGCTGGCGATCGGTGACGGCGAGACCCGACGTCGCATCGCCGATCGCTTGAGCGTGGTGGTCGGCGCGCCTCGGGGTGTGGTCGACGCGTCTGCGACGGTCGGGAGCAGCAACGAGATCGGCGCCGGCGTCGTGCTGCTGCCCGGTGCACGACTGTCGAACGCGATCACCGTCGGACGTCACGTGCAGGTCCACGTGAACGGCGTCGTCGGTCACGATGCGGTGCTGGGCGACTTCGTGTCGATCTTTCCGAGCGCGACGATCGGTGGGTCCGTCCGCCTCGGAGACGGCGTCACCGTCGGATCGGGTGCGACGGTGCTGCCCGGCCGGACCATCGGCGCCGGGGCGTTCGTCGGAGCGGGTGCGGTGGTCGTCGACGACGTCGAACCCGGGGTGACCGTGGTCGGGGTCCCGGCCATCCGCCTGGAGCCGAAGGCACGTCAACGATGAATCGATCGGATCTTCGCGCCGGGTCGGTGGATCGGGTCGAGCGTCGGACCGCCAAGGTGGTGGTCGTGGGGCAGGGCTACGTCGGACTGCCGGTCGCGGTTCGCGCGGCGTCGGTGGGATTCGACGTCATCGGTTACGAGGTGTCGGCGAACCGGGTGGCCGAGCTCAGTGCGGGTCGGAGCTACGTCGGCGACATCTCCGACGGGACCCTGGCGGCGGCCCTCGAATCCGGGTACGCGCCGAGCTGCGATCCCGCGGCGCTCGCCGACTTCGATGTGGCGGTGATCAGCGTTCCGACGCCGCTCCGCGACGGCGTGCCCGACCTGTCCGACATCGAGGCCGCCGGGCGGCTCCTGGCCTCGTTCCTCCGACCGGGCGCGTGTGTGATCCTGGAGAGCACCACGTACCCGGGAACGACCGACGAGGTGCTGGCACCCCTGCTGGCCACCGGCGGGGTGCCCGCGTCGGACTTCTTCCTCGGCTACTCGCCGGAGCGCATCGACCCGGGCAACCCGGAGCACGGGCTCGTCAACACCCCGAAGGTCGTGAGCGGCACGGACCCCGACGCGTTGGCGGTGGTCGATTCGTTCTTTTCAGCGCTCGTCGACACGACCGTCCCGGTGGGGTCGTGTGCCGAGGCCGAACTCGTCAAGCTGCTCGAGAACACCTTCCGTCACGTCAACATCGCGCTCGTCAACGAACTCGCGATGTTCGCCCGCGATCTCGGCGTCGATGTGTGGCGCGCCATCGACGCTGCCGGTACCAAGCCGTTCGGGTTCATGAAGTTCACACCGGGTCCCGGGGTCGGCGGGCACTGCCTGCCGATCGATCCGAGCTATCTGGCGTGGAGGGTGAAGCAGCATCTGGGACGGTCGTTCCGGTTCGTCGAGTTGGCGAACGAGGTCAACGAGCACATGCCCGACTACGTGCACGAACGGGTGAGTGCGTTGCTCAACGAGCATCGCCAGGCGGTCAACGGCAGCCGGATTCTGCTGCTCGGCCTCGCGTACAAACGCTCGACGAGCGACTGGCGCGAGAGTCCGTCGGTGCCCGTGGCCGAGCGGCTCGCGGCGAGCGGCGCCGAGGTCAGCTTCTGCGATCCACACATCCCGGCGGTGAACGAGGTCGACCTCCGATTCCCCCTCGTGGAGTTCGACGAGCGGGCGCTGACCGACTGCGACATGGTCGTGGTCCTGGTCGATCATCCCGAGTTCGACCCCGCGTTCATCGCCGAACATGCCCGACTCGTGTTCGACGCCAAGAACCACCTGCGGGGTGTGGACTTCCGTGGTGCCGTCCTCTGAGCGGGGCGCCCGCGCCCACCGCGTCCTCTATCTGCTGACGAGTGAGGTGTCGCACGTCCTCGTGCGGGGTCAACTCGGCTGCCTCGTCGAGCGCGGGTGGGAGGTGACCGTCGGCGTGGGCAACGACGGGGCGACATCGACGCCTGTGACGTGGGACGACGGCGTCCGGGTGGAGCACGTCCCCTTCGTCCGCGAGGTGGCGCTTCTGCGTGACCTCCGCGCACTGTGGTCCACGATTCGACTCATCCGTCGGGTCCGGCCGGATCTCGTGAATGCATCGACACCCAAAGCCGGGTTGCTCGGCATGCTGGCCGCCCGGGTGTGTCGCGTGCCGGTCCGGGTGTATGTGATCCGCGGACTGCGACTCGAGACCTCGTCCGGCCTGCAACGCCGGGTGTTCCGCGCGACCGACCGCACGGCCGTGAGATGTGCCACCCACGTCCTGGCGAACAGCGACAGTGTGCTGATGCTCGCTCGACGCATCGGAATCGTGCCGGCGGATGTGGGCGACGTGATCGGTGCCGGATCCGGCAACGGCGTCGATGTCGACCGGTTCGTCCCCGCCACCGCCGAGGAACGTGCAGCGGCCCGCACGAGGTTCGGGCTCGACGACGCGGTCGCGATCGCGTTCGTCGGCCGACTGACGAAGGACAAGGGCGTCGCCGACCTCGTCGCGACGTTCGTGGCGACGTTCGACGGCCGCGACGACGTACGACTGCTCCTCGTCGGTGGGTTCGAGGTGGGCGATCGGCTCGACGCAGCGACGAGGCGGATCATCGATCACGACGAACGGATCGTCACTGTGGCGTGGGTCGCCGACACCCGCGACGTGTACCGCGCCGCCGACCTCGTTGCCTTTCCGTCCTACCGCGAGGGGCTCCCGAACGTTCCGCTCGAAGCCCAGGCATCAGGCGTGCCGGTGGTGGGGTACGCCGCAACGGGCACCGTCGACGCAGTGGTCGACGGGCGCACGGGGGTGCTGGTCCCCACCGGTGACACCGAAGCGCTGGGTCGGGCGCTCGAGAACCTGGCGGATGACCCGGAGCGCCGCCGGGTGCTCGGGAGCGAGGCACGACGGCTCGTCGTCGAGCGTTTCGACCGTCGGCGGGTGATCGAGGGGGTGGCGGCCCGATATGAGCGTTGGTGCCGGGCGCGGTGACGGCTCAGCTGGACGGTCGGACGTATCCGGGTGATGCGCTCGGCGAGAACACCGGCGCAGCGAGGGCGGTGAAGCCGCTGAGCGTCGGGCACGTGGCCTGGGTGAACAACGTGCGAGCGCTCAGGGTGACGCCCGAGATCGAGTTGGCCACGTTGCAGGCCGCGCCGTTGTCGGTGGCCGTCATCGTCCAGTTGTATCGCGCGTACTGGGTGTCGCCGTCTCGGTCGGTGCAGCCCAGGGCGACCCGGCCGCTGATCGTGATCGACCCGTTGATCGGGACGACGAGACCGGTCATGGTGAGCGTGGACGAGCTCGAGAAGACCACGGCTCCCGGGGCGTTCTTCTGCGCACACCAGAGCTTCGTCCCACCGCACGGGCACGGTCCGGCGAAGTTGATCGTGACCGTGAGCGTGGTGTTGGAGCCGGTGCAGCCCGTCTGCACGAAGGAGTTGGTCGCGGTGATCGCGCCGGGCGCGCATTTTGCCGTGAAGACGCCCGCGGCTGCCGGAGAGCTGCTGAGGATGATCGGCGACGTCCAGCCCACGGCTCCAGCGACGGCCAGCTTGCGCAACAGCGCGCGGCGGTCAACTTCGCCGGTTGGAGTCGACTCCATGGCGGCAGCCTAACGAGGGCGACCATGACGAAACCGGCGCGCCGTGCTCATACTGGTGCCGTGGTTGCTCCTCGTGTACGTCGTGGACCGGCGCTGTGGCGGGTCACACCCGGGTTTCTCGCGGTGGCGGCCGTCGATGGCCGGACCGTGGAGGCGGGCGGCTCGGCGGGCGCGATCTGGCAGCTGCTGCCGGAGCCTGATCAGCCGCCGATCGGCCTCGATGCGCTGGTCGCCCGGCTCAGCGCGGACCATCAGGTGCCCCCGGAACTGGTCGAAGCGGACACGATGAGGGTCCTCGGTGCATTGGAATCGATCGGTTGTGCAGTTCGCGAGGCGTGATCACCCCGTGCTGGTCGCAGCAGCGCGGCATCGGCTGCCCGGTCAGGTGTCGTCGGCTCATGGGCCGGTGGTGCTCGAGACGCACGAGATCGAGGGCATCCGAGCGTTCTGTCGCACCGATCGGATCAGCGGATTGTTGGTCGGCGCGTTGCTGGCCGGTGAGATCACGATCGACGCCGGTGACGCCACCGATGCCCAGGTGGAACTGCTCCACGGGGACTGGTACGAGGCGCTCCGGGCGTGCGTGCTGCTCGAGGCGCTCCTGGTGCGCACGGGCGCCCGTCTCGACGCGGCGAACATCCGATGGATGGCGACCAAGGGCCCGGCGGTTGCCCACCTCGATTTCGACGATCCGGCGCTGCGAACGTTCGGCGACATCGATCTCGTCATCCACCCCGACGACTGGAATCACACGGTCGACCTGCTCATCGAGCGTGCGACGTCGGGGAGGTGGCACCACGAGTACGTCCGGCGGTACGGCAAGGGTGTCACCGCGGTGGTCGACGACATGGAGGTGGATCTCCACCTCCGGTTCGCCGTCGGCAGGTTCGGTGCACGGTGTCGAACCGACGAGTGTTTCGACCGCCCCGACCGGATCGAGCTCGCCGGGCGTCCCATCCCAACACCCGCAACCTCCCACCGATTGCTGCACGCCTGCTTCCACGCTGCGCTCGGAGGCGAACGCGAACTCCGCGCGTTTCGAGATGTGGCGCAGATTGCGCTCAGCTCGCCCGACAGCGTCGAGGCGACGTGGCAGACCGCGCAGCGCTGGGGCGTGGAGGCAGTGGTCGCCGCCGCCATCCTCGAAACGTGGCGACGTTTGCACCTCCCGATGGACCGGGAGCTCGTCGAGCGCGCCCGGGCCACACCGGTCGACCGGGCCGACGCGCGGGCCCTCGCCGTCTTCGCACGTCGATCCGGATTCCGCCCGCAGGCCCTCACCACGCTCGGTGCGTTGCCGTGGAGTGAACGGCCGAGGTTCGTGCGCACCGCATGGATGATGTCGCGGGAGCGTCGACGGTGACCACCGAGGCGATGTTCACGATCGGCCCGTTGCGGGTCGGGCCTTGCGAGGTGACGATCAACACCCCATCGGACGAGTTCGGAGCGGCAGCCCGTTGGGCCTTCGCCGACCTCGCGCTGACACCTGGCGCACCCGCACCGGTGCGATCGGTGGTGTTCGACGTCGTTCCCCACGCCGGACCACCGATCAGTTGGTCGATCCACCGTGACGGGCAGCCGTGCGAGCTCGAGTTGATGGACGACGCCGTCCTGGTGCATCAGCAGTGGGAACTGAATCGGCTCGCGATCGAAACCCAACCGGCCTCGATCCACGCAGCGGCCGTTGCGCTCGACGGTCGTGCGGCGCTGTTGATCGGCAACTCGCACAGCGGCAAGACCACCTTGGCCGGTTGGCTCGCGATGCGCCTCGGTGCGGGCTACCTCACCGACGAGGTCGCCGCGATCGAGCCGGGCGGACAGGTCGTGCCCTTCACGCGCCCGCTCGGTGTCCGGTCGGACAGCCCGCTCGCCACGGCACCCTGGGACCAGCACATGCGCGGCGAGGGCGGGGCCGACACGGCGGCACGATTCATGCGCGACGAACGGCTCCTTCCTGTCAGCGAACTGGGTGGGAGGCCGTGTCACGACCCGACTCCCGTCGCGCTCCTCGTGTTCCCGACCTACGACCCGTTCAGCACCCTGGACGTGCGACCCGTGGACCAGGCGGATGCGTTCGAACGGGTTGCGGCGCTCACGCCGGGACTGGCTGAGCACGGGCGGCCCGTGTTCGAACGCCTCTGTCGCGTCGTCGAGGTCGCCGACGCGTTCGAGGTGCGGTACGACGACGTGAGCGAGGCCGCGCCGGTCGTCCTCGCGGCGTTGGAGCAGGGAGTCGACGGATGACCGGTCCCGTCGACGGTTCGCCGCGGATCGCCGACACGGTGGTCACGTTCACCCCGTCCGACGGAAGCGACACGATCGTCTTCGATGACGAGGCGCGTCGCTGGTATCGCCTGCCCGGTACGGCGGCCGCGATCTGGGCGTCGATCGACGGGCATCGCAGTGTCGCCGCGATCGCAGAGGAGGTTGCCGCCGGCTACGCAACCGACCCGCAGGCGATCACCGGCGATGTCGAGCGGATGATGGAGACGCTTCGCGGTCATCGCCTCCTGACCGAGTGATCGGGGTTCATCCTCGATCGCAGCCGATGCACGGTGGACCGACGGCTTGGAGACCGACGAGGAGCCCGTGATCGGCCAGCGCGCTCAGCGATCGGTCGACCTGCGCGACGATCGCCTCCTCGTGGGCGTCTGCGTCGAGGGCGTCGCGGAGGTCGACGGCGATCTGCTCGACGGACCGGTCGCCGTCGCACGACATCCAGACTCCGGCGGTGAAGCCGTCGAGGCGGTGGACGGTCTCGGACGCCGGGTCGAACATCACGGCCGCTCCATCGAACACGGCGACTTCGACGCCGTCGATCGCGGCGGGCCGGTCGTCCGTCGCGAAACGGCGCGTCTCGGCCGCCGGAGGCGGCGGAAGCTCCGACATCGTTGCGTGCCCTGCTTCGTTGGTCCCTCGTCGCCCGAGCACCACGGCCACCGATCGGAACAGGATCCGGAGATCGACGAGCCAGCAGGCGTGGTCGACGTACCAGACATCGTGCCCGAGTTTGTCCGGCCAGCTCAGGCCGTTTCGGCCGTTCACCTGCGACCATCCGGTCAGCCCCGGGGCGATGTCCAGCCGTCGCCGTTGCTCAGCCGTGTACCGATCGAGGTAGGTCGCCGGGAGCGGGCGCGGTCCGATCAGGCTCATGTCGCCACGGAGGACGTTCCAGAGCTGCGGGAGTTCGTCGAGGCTCGACGACCGCAGCCAGCGACCGAAGTCGGTCAGACGCTCATCGTCGGACAGCAACCCTCCCGCAGCGTCGCGATCCTCGGTCATCGAACGGAACTTGACGATCCGGATCGGTCGGCCGTCCCGCCCCAGGCGGTCCTGACGGAACAGTGCCGGCGAGCCGAGCCGAATCCGCACGAGGACGAACACGACCGCCGACGCGGGGACCACCACCACGAGTAACGCGCTGACGACCACGAACTCGATGGCCCGTCGCAACGACGATTCGGTCCAGCGGATTCCGGCGCCACGGTCACCGTCACGGAGGGTCACGACACACAGGATACGAATCGCCGCACTCTCCGCCGGGATCCCGGGTCAGGCACCATGATCCTGAATCCGTCGCACGAGACCCAGCGCCTCGGTCGGGTCGACATGTGGCAGCCGGTAGATGGGAACCCCGCGGGCGATCGACTCCAGACGCCGGAACATGCGGGTGTCGAATCCGTCGGGCGCGATGGCGTGGTTCGTCAGTTCCACCAGCGCGTCGGCCGGGTCGAGGGGCTCCGGTGATTCGGGAGGGCCGTGACTCACGACGAAGATGTCACCGAGCTGGACATCGTGCTCCAGCGCAGTACGTGTGCCGACGCGCAACGGGACGGTGGTCCCGAGTGCGCTGGCGTCGCTGCCCGCCATCGTGATCGGACGATGGAATCCCCGCACCCGGCCCGCTCCGTCGATCGCCGTCACCTGGTCCGCGAGGTACCCGTGATTCGCGAGCGTCGCAGCAGCCGTCAACACGGACGTGTTCGACTCGGGGCCGCCGATGAACGCCACGCCACGTCCGTCGATGGTCACCGCTCCTCCGTGCAGGACGGCGTCGTGTCGCGCCGCCGACGATGCGGCGGCGAGGCTCACGCTCGTGAACATCTCGCGCAGCGCCTCGCCCTCGTCGTCGGCGACCTGGTCGGGTGCGTGTGCGGAGCGCCCCCACGTGAGGTCCCAGGTGGCACGGCGGGACCGCCGAACGGTCAGTGTGTCGGCGGGGGCGTCGTCGCAGCGCAGGTCCGCCATCGACGCCTCGATGGCGTCGGCCAGCGAGCGGTGCGCACGAACCGAGAAGCGAAGGTCGAGGGCGCGATACGGACCGAGCCGCTTCATTCGGCGGCCGAGCGCAGGTGGTCGGACATCCACGCCACGGTGTCCCGGAGCCCGTCGTCGAGCGATGTCACCTCGACGTCGGGGAAGAGCGAACGCACCAGGGTCTCGTCGGCCTGGCTGTGTGGAACGTCACCGGGCCGGTTGGGCGCATGGACGCGTTCGAGGTCGTGGCCGACGAGCTGTTCGAGCTTGCCGACGATGTCGAGCAGGGTGTGGCGCGACCCGAATGCCAGGTTGACCGGGTTGTCGTGCGAGACGCCACGTTCGATCGCGTCGGCGATGACGTCGACGACCGTGCCGACGTAGGTGAAGTCGCGGGACTGGCGACCGTCGCCGTGGATGGGGAGTGGCTCGCCCGCGAGTGCGGCGGCAGCGAAGGCCGGGATGACCGCTGCGTAGGCGTGACCGGGGGCTTGTCGCGGGCCGTACACGTTGAAGAAGCGGAACGCCAGGGTGCGCAGGCCGTACGAACGCTGCCAGGCCATCGCGTACTGCTCGGCTGCGAGCTTCGCGGCCGCGTACGGGCTCATCGGCATCGGGGTCATGGTCTCGACCTTCGGCAGGCGCGGGTTGGCCCCGTAGACCGACGACGACGAGGCGAGGACCACGAGGGCGTCGTCGAGGCGGCGGGCGGACTCGAGGACCCGCATGGTGCCGGTGGCGATGGCGTCGTGGCTCGCTTCGGGCGCCGCGATCGAGCGTGGGACCGACGGGATCGCGGCGAGATGCACAATCGCCTCGGCGCCCGAGCTGACGGCGTCGAGTGCGTCGCGGTCGAGGATGCTGCCCTCGACGAACTCGATGTCGGTGCCGCCGAGGTTGGCGCGGTCCCCGGTGGACAGGTCGTCGATCCCGACCACGTCATGGTCGGCCGAGAGCCGGTCGCAGACGTGTGAGCCGATGAAGCCCGCCGCTCCCGTCACGAGGACTCGCATCACGGCAGGCTAGCGACGGTCGAGCAGGCGCGTCAGCGATCGGCGTGGCGGTACCGGCGGTGTGCGACGAGGTCGCGGAGCTCTCCCTCGAGGCGCATCCCGCCACGTGCCTTGGCGGTGAACTCGGTGGGCCCGTCGGTGCGCTGCACCGGCGTGCGCCACAGCCGGTGAGGGTCGGTGCGACCGGGTCGATTCACGCGGCTGCGGGCGAGCGCAGCCGAGGCGAACGCCCGGGGCACCTCCGTCTCGACGTGACCGGTCGCTCCGAGGGCCTTCGGGTACGCGAAATGGGCAACCTGCAGCTCGAGGTGGTCGCCGATCGCGCCGATCGACCGCTCGATCTCGTCACGTGCGGTGGTCGGGTCGATCCGGTCGAAGAGCGCGTGCGTGTGGGAGTGCGACCCGATCGTCACGAGTCCCGTTGCCACCGCATCACGCAGCCCTGCTCACGACACCGAGCCGACGCCCCACGGGGACGCCCGCCCGGTGTCGACGAAGCCGGTGGCGAGGTACAGGGTCGCGGGCAGGCCCACCTCGACGAGCTCCGGGACGACGATGTCGCAGAAGTCGTGTGTGCCGTCGTCGAACGTCAGCACCACGCCAGGTTCGGCGGACCCGGCGACGCCGAGCTGCGTGATAGAACTCGCACGCTTCACCACCCGCCGGATCGACATGGCGCCAGTGTGCCATCGGCGCCCGGAATGCGCCGGGTGCAGCCGGCGAATCCGATCGCCACGGCTGCGGCCAGCGACGTCGGAACGGCAATCGCGACCGCCACGATCGCTGGTTGGACCGTGGACTGGAGCGCGCCGGTCCGCGCGACGGTGAACGCGGCGACGACACCCACCGCGGCGACGAGGAAGCGGTCGACCGCACCGATGTTGAACCGTCGAGACTCCACGATGCGATCCAGCCCGATCATGATGCCGACGAGCACGATCGGCCACAGCGCGAACCAGGCGCCGACGACGGCCGATGCCCGACCGGTTGCCCCGTACAGACCCGACCACAACACGAGCGCCACCTGCGGCACTCCGGCGACGACACCGAGCGAGCGTCGAGCCAACAGCTCGACGATGCCGACGACCACGAGCACCGTTGCGACCTCGTCCATCTGGTCCGTCTCGGGAACGCAGGCGTAGACGATGCCGGCCGCTGCCAACATGAGCACAGGGATCTCTGCCGGGTGGGGCCTCACCGGTCGGGGGCCCCGTGGTGTTCGGCGAGCCATGCCTCGAGCATGAGCACGCCCCACAGCGGATACTCGCGGTTGCGACGTCCGTCAAGGTGCTCCGCCCAGGCCGTGGCCACCTCGGATGCGGCGATCCAGCCCTGCTCCACGCACCGGGGAGCGCGGAGCAGTTCCTCGGCCCACGGACGGAGCTCGCCGCGCAGCCAGTCGCCGAGTGGCGGGTCGAACCCCATCTTCGGGCGATCTGCGATGTCACGTGGGACGAGGCGTTCGGCGAGCCGTCGGAGCACGACCTTGCCGGTGCCTCCGGAGGCCTTGATCGACATCGGTTGTCTCCACGCCCACTCCAACAGGCGGTGATCGAGAAACGGTGACCGGACCTCGAGTGACGCGGCCATGCTCGCACGGTCGGTCTTCACCAGCATCTGATCGGGGAGCACCGATGCCGTGTCGGCCAGCATCATGCGCTCCACCGGATCGAACTCCGACCACCCGTCGGCACCGTGCGGACCGTGCGGGGCGACGCCGAGCACGGCACGCGGCCAGATCCCCGCCAGCGACTCCCAGGTGCTGGCGTCGTCGAGCAGCACCGCGGCGAACTTCTGGGCCTTGTCGCCGGGATTCGGCAGGTTGCGGATGCGCGGGATGAAGTGCGCTGCGCGATCGATCGTCGTGGGCGACATCGCGAGCGTGCCGCGCCCGATCGCACGACGGATCGACGGGGGGAGCCGGGCTGCTCGCCGACCGATCGACGCGCCGTGTACGTGACGGTTGTAGCCGGCGAAGAGTTCGTCGCCGCCGTCACCACCGAGACAGACCGTCAGCTGATCGCGGGCGGCGGTGCACAGCAACAGGTTCGGCAGCATCGACGGATCGGCGAACGGCTCATCCCACACCCGAGGAAGGCTCGGGAGGCGGTCGAACGCGTCGCTCGCGGACAATTGGAGCTGGTGGTGGTCGGTGCCGAGGTGAGCGGCGACGCTCGCCGCATGATGCGACTCGTCGAATCCGGCGTCGGGCATCGACACGGTGAACGTGGTGAGGGTCTCGGTGCCCGCTCGCTGAGCAAGCGCGGCGATGACGGACGAGTCGATGCCTCCCGACAGGAACGCACCCAAGGGCACGTCGCTCTCCATGCGCGAGGCGACGGCACTGCCGAGCAGTTCTTCCAGTTCGTCGACCGCTCGATCCGGTGTCGTGCGCGCCGGTTCGTGCCGGGCCCCCGCCACCGTGTCGTCGAGTGACCACCAGGTGCGCTCGATGATGTCGTGGCCATCGGGGAACACGCTGATGTCGAGCAGGGCGCCGGGGGCCAACTGGTGCACGTCGCGGTAGATCGTGAAGGGATGCGGGATGTACGACCAGCGCAGGAGTGCGGTCGCGCTCGCGGGGTCGATCTCGAGCGACGTGTCCGGCAGGGCTCGGAGTGCGCGCAGCTCACTGGCGAAGGCGACGCGGCGAGCGGTGCGCATCCAGTAGAGCGGCTTCTCGCCGAACCGATCGCGGGCGACGACGAGCCGATGGTCGGCCGAGTCGAACGCGGCGAATGCGAACATGCCGGTCAGCCGCTCGAGCGTCGTGTCGGGCCCCCACGCGTCGATCGCCTCGACCAGGGTCTCGGTGTCGCTGTGGCCGTCGAAGACGACGCCCGCCGCTTCGAGGTCGAGACGAAGCGTGCGGTGGTTGTAGATCTCGCCATTGAAGGTCACGGTCCAGCGGCCGGATCGCGAGGCCATCGGTTGATGTCCGGCCGCCGAGGTGTCGATGATCGCGAGGCGCCGGTGAGCGAGGACGACGTTGGGCGACGCGAGGGTGACGCCGTGCCCGTCGGGGCCACGATGGGTGAGCGTCGAGATCATGGTCTCACCGAGCGACCGGGCCCGATCGGGTGACCCGAGATCGGCGTCGACGATGCCCGCTATGCCACACATGTGCGCTCGGGCTCCATGCGCGAACTGTACCGGTCGCCGATCGCGGCAGTAGCGTCTCGCAGCGTGGTGGTCCGGGTGCTGTGGCTCGTCAAGGGCCTCGGTCCGGGAGGTGCCGAGCACCTGCTCGCCGCTGCGGCCGAAGCACACGACCTCGACGAGTTCGAGATCGAGTGTGCCTACGTGGTCCCGGGGAAGGACCATCTTGCAGAGCGACTCGAGCGGGCCGGCGTCCGCTGCCGCTGTCTGTCGACCCGCATCGACGACGCGAGCTGGCCGATCCGGCTCCGGCGGCTGATCGTCGATGGCGAGTGGGCGGTCGTCCATGCCCACTCGCCGCTGCTTGCTGCAGCCGCGCGGACCGTCATCCGGTCGATGCCGTCGTGTCGACGTCCGGCCATGATCACCACCGAGCACAACGAGTGGCACACGTTCGCCACGCCGACGCGCCTCGTCAACACGCTCACCGCAGCCGTCGACGACGTCACGTTCGCCGTCAGCGAGAGCACGCGGCGTTCGATGACGCGGCGAGCCGCGGACCGTGCCGTCACGCTCCATCACGGTGTCGACGTGGGGGCGATCGCGGCGCTCCGGTCGTCGCGCGACGAGGTGCGTGATGAACTCGGCCTGGCCCCCGATGCGTTCGTGGTCGGCACCGTGGCCAACTATCGGGCACAGAAGGACTACCCGAATCTGTTGCGGGCGCTGCGGACGGCGGTCGACAGCGGTTCGGCCGTTCGACTCGTCGCCGTCGGGCAGGGGCCGCTGGCCGACGAGGTGTCGAGGGCGGTGACCGAACTCGGGCTCGACGACGCGGTCGTGCTGACCGGACACCGCGCCGACGCGGCTCGGGTGATGTCGGCGTTCGACGTGTTCACGCTGGCGTCGTTCCACGAGGGTCTCCCGGTGGCACTCATGGAGGCGTTTGCCCTCGGTCTGCCGGTTGTCGCCACGGCGGTCGGCGGTGTGGCCGACGTGCTCCGTGATGGCCACGACGCGCTGCTCGTTCCCGCACGAGACCACCGGGCGCTGGCCGACGCGTGGTGCCGAGTCCACGACGACCCCGCCCTTCGGGAACGGCTTGCCGAACGTTCGCTCCGGCGCAGCACGGAATTCGACGTCCGGGGCAGCGTCGCGGTGATCGAGGATCGCTATCGGACGCTCGCCCGCGATCCGTTACCGGCCGTGATGCCACCAGCGAACCGGCGCAGAACAGGGAGCGCGCCGATCGACGTGCGGCGCGCCGCCGATTCCGATCGCCCTGCGATCGTCGCGCTCTGTCGCGCAGCCCTCGATTGGCCGGCGGGCCGGCTCGCCGATGACCTGTTCGAATGGAAACACGACCGGAACGCATTCGGCCGATCGGAGTCGTTCGTCGCAACGCACGACGACCGCATCGTCGGATTCCGCACGTTCATGCACTGGGAGTTCCGGCGCGGAGCGGACACGCTGCGTGCCGTCCGTGCCGTCGACACCGCCACGCATCCCGAGATGCGGGGACGCGGGGTGTTCCGTGCGCTGACCCTCCACGGACTCGACGCCCTCGGCGACTCCGGGGTCGACTTCGTGTTCAACACGCCGAACGCTCAGAGCCTGCCGGGGTATCTCACAATGGGTTGGCGTGGAGTCGGGCGCCTTCCGGCGAGCCTCCACGTCGTCGGGGCGGCCGGCCTCGCCGCGAGCCTCCGCAGCCGGGTCCCGGCCGAGCTCGTGTCGATGCCGACCTCGCTCGGCGTCGCGTTCGACGACTGGTTCACCGACGACCACCGTTCCCCGTCGCTCCGAGGGCACGATGCGCGGGCACTTGCCACTGCGTGGACCACGGAGCGACTCCGCTGGCGGTTCGGCGGAGCACTGATGGGGTACCGGGTCATCCCGGGCGCCGCGCCGGGCAGCGGGGTGGTGGTTCGACTCCGTCGACGTGGACGTGCTCGCGAGTTGGTGTCGTTGGTCGCGCTCGGAGTGGACCCCGCAGAGGCCGATCGGCTCGTCGTGCGTGCCGTCCGTGGGAGCGACGTCACCCACGTCCTGCGGCTCGGGGCGCCGGCGATCGCTCGTGGCTTCGTCCCCGTACCGCGAGTCGGACCGGTCCTCGCGTGGCGGGCGCTCGACATGCAAGCAGCGCCTCCGCTCCCGCAGTGGTCGCTCACGATGGGCGACGTGGAGCTGTTCTGATGGCCTCCTCCAACGCGCTGCGGGTCCTGATCGTCCTCACCTCGAACGCCCGCCGTGGTGCCGAGATCGAGGGTGAACGGCTCGGCCGTGAACTGGCCGACCACGAGACGAAGGTCGACGTGGTGGCGCTCGCACCGGCGAGCCCCGGTGGCACCTGTCTGGGTGTTCACGTGCTCGGACCGGCGGTCCGATCAGCCTCGACGCTGCGGGCGCTGCGTCGACGTGTGCGCCGGGCCGACATCGTCGTTGCCTTCGGGTCGAGCACGTTGCCGGCCTGCGCCGCGGCCACGGCCGGAACCGACACGCCGTTCGTGTATCGCAGTATCGGTGACCCAGCGGCGTGGGCGCACGCCGGCTGGCGGCGGATCCGAACTGCCACGATGCTGCGACGCGCCGTGCGCGTGGTCGCGCTGTGGCCCGGAGCGGAGGAGGCGATACACGACCTGTATCGGATACCGCATCGGCGCCTGGCCGTCATCGCCAACGCGCGTTCCTCGGTCGAGTTCGGGCCCGTCGACCCCGACGAGCGATGCGCCGCCCGACATCGTTTCGGGGTCGGCGACGCGGACCGGCTGGTGCTCTGGATCGGCGCGCTCAGTCCGGAGAAGCGGGTCGACCTCGCGATTCGGGCGATGGACACGCTCGACGAGTCCCACCGTCTCGTGATCGCCGGCGCCGGGCCCGTCCGCGCTGACATGGAACGAGTGGCGAAGGCTCGCCTCGGCGATCGCGTGACCTTCCTCGGAAGTGTGGACGACGTCGGTCCGCTGTACGCAGCTGCCGATGTTCTGCTGATGACCAGCGCGACGGAAGGGATGCCCGGGGCGCTGATCGAGGCCGGTCTCCGTGGCATTCCCGTCGTCGCGACCGATGTCGGCGCAGTCTCGTGGTTGTTCGAACGCGGCCTCCGAGGCGGGATGGTCGATGCAACGCCGACTGCGCACGAACTCGGGAGTGCGCTCGCCGCCGCGATCGATTCGTCCGCTGCCGAGCGCCGCGTTGCCACCGCGTGTTGATCGAGGCCTGTGGCTTGGAGCGCGTCACAGGACAGTGGCGTGATCTACTCACCCAACTCGTCGAGGAGCGGCGGTGACGGCATCGATCACGGTCGTGATCCCGACGCTCAATCGGGCCGCAACGATCGGCCGGGCGATCACCAGCGTGCTTCGCCAGGACGTCACGGGCGTCCGAGTCGTCGTCGTCGACGACGGCTCCGACGACGACACGTCGGACGTGGTCGCCGGTCTCCGAGACGACCGCATCACGTACGTCCGCCAGGCGCATGCCGGCGTGTCGGTGGCGCGCAACCGGGGTGTGCGCGAGTCGTCGAGCGACTACGTGACCTTCCTCGACAGCGACGACATGGCGTTGGACGGCTGGCCGGCGGCCATGGCCGATCGTGCTCGGCGCGGCGTGGACCTGTTCTCGTGTGGCGCTGACTATCGCTACGACGACGGTCGACGGGAGCAGGTGCTTCCGCGCCGATATGGCCCTGCGTACGAGCAGGTGACGGCGCTGTTCCTGGCGGGTACGTTCCTGCTGCGCCGCGACCTGTTCGACACCGCGGGCGGGTACCGGGAGGGGCTGACCTTCGGAGAGAACTCCGACCTCGGGATGCGGGTGGGAGCGGCGGTCGTCGCCGGTGGGTGTTCGGTCGAGTCGACCGAGCAGATGCTCGTGAGCGTGCACGCCCGAGACCGCGTCTACGACCCGTCGCTGCGTTATGCGACTGCGATGAAACTGCTCGACGAATCATTCGACGTGCTGTCGAAGGACCCACGGCTGCTCGCGACGCACTTCGCGATCGCCGGCGTCGCAGCGTCGCGGCTCGGACATCGGCGTACCGCCGTCGGTCTCCTGGCGCGGGCGATCCGCCACGACCCGCTCCATCCCGTGCATGTGGGACGTCTGGCTCGGGCGCTGGTCTCGCGCAGCTGGGCTGGGTCGAACGGCGTCGGTAGCCTGGGCGAAGCAGAGAAGGGCCCCGCGACGTGAACGAGCCGAGACATCGTCCACCACCGCGTGGCGTGAAGAGTCTGGTGCGACCCATCCTGCATGGACGTCGTCGACAGATCGTTTCCGTGTCGTTCTCCGCACTCCTGACCGGCGTGGCCGAAGCGATGGTCCTCGTGATGGTCACGCGCATCGCCTTCGCGCTGTCGCAGGGAAACGACCGGGTGTCGTTCGGCGGTGGCCCCGTCATCATCGACGTGTCGATCGTCCGCGCACTCCTGCTCGCGGCCGCAGTCGTCGTGCTCCGTGGCGCGTTCCAGACGTGGACCGGTCACGAATCCGCCACTCTCGTGACCGATGTGCTCTCCCAGACTCGCCACGACATGGCGAACGCGTACCTGGCGAGCAGCTGGGAGCGCCAGTCCCAAGAACGCGGTGGTCGGCTGCAGGAGCTGCTGACCACGTACGTGGCCCGGGTGTCGAGCGTCGTCGACGCAGTCACCAAGGGCATCACGAGCGGATTGAGCCTGCTCGCCCTCGGGCTGGCGTCGGTGCTCGTGAGCCCGATCGCGGCGGTGTCGTTGATCGTTGCCGTCCTCGTCCTTGCGTTCACCCTCCAGCCACTGCGTCGGATCGTGCGACGTGCGGCTCGGGGGACGGCGGACACCGGCCTCGACTTCGCTTCCGAGGTCAGCGAGATCTCCGAGATCGGCCAGGAGATCCAGGTCTTCGGGGTGGAACAGGCGGTGCAGCAACGAGTCGGGCGACTCATCACATCCAACGGGACGGCTCTGCGCCGCCAATCGTTCTTCGCATTCATGTTCACGCCGTTGTACGCCACGGTGGTCCTGCTGCTGCTGATCGCCGCGCTCGGGGCCATCCGGGCGTCGGGCACCAGCGACCTCGCATCGCTGGGAGCGGTGATGGTGATGATGGTGCGGTCCCTGGCGTACGCTCAGATGGCGCAAGGGGTGTACGGCACGCTCCAGGCGAGCGAGCCCTACCTGGCCGATCTCGAGGAGCAGCTCGCCGATTATCGCCGCGACGCCGTCGACCGATCCGGTGTTCCGATCGACGCCATCCAGTCGTTGGAGTTCCACCATGTCGGGTTCCGGTACGGCGATGCCGGGTTCGAGCTCCGCGATGCGACGTTCGAGATCGCGCCGGGCGAGAGCATCGGCATCGTGGGACCATCGGGCAGTGGCAAATCGACGATGGTCCAGCTCCTGCTGCGGCTCCGTGAGCCGACCGCGGGAACCATCACCGCCGACGGGACCCCGATCGGCGACATCGCGCTCGACGACTGGCGGCGCACCGTGGCGTTCGTACCGCAGGATGTGCGGCTGATCCCCGGAACGATCGCCGAGAACATCTCATTCTTCCGGACGCGAATCCCCCCCGAACGGGTTGAGGCCGCCAGCGCGCAAAGCGCACATCCACGACGAGATCATGGAGCTGTCGGGCGGGTACGACGCGGTCATCGGTGGTGCCGACCTCCACCTCTCGGGTGGACAACGTCAGCGGATCTGCATCGCCCGCGCCTTGTTGACCGAGCCGAGTCTGCTCGTGCTCGACGAACCCACGAGCGCGCTCGACGTGCACTCGGAGCGCCGGATCCGTACGACGCTTGCCGAGCTCCGGGAGAGAGCGGCGGTCGTGATCATCGCCCACCGCTTGTCGACGCTCGAGTCATGCGACCGCATCATGGTGGTGCAGGAGGGTCGAGTCGTCGCGTTCGATCGGCACGACCGGTTGAAGGAGTCGAGCGAGTTCTACCGTGAGGCGCTCGCACTGTCCGTGGTCAGCGACGCCGACCGCGACGGGCGATGAGTCGGCATGGTCGAGGCTCGCAGCGACCACGGTGGGTGTTGGGTCGACGCCGGCGAGGCTCAACCGCTCGTTACCGTCCGCGGTGCTCCGAGGAGCGACGACACATGGGGCGATGCCCACGGTGGGCCGTGCCGACGGATGGGTCAGGCGTGGACATCATCGATCACGTCGTCGAGGGTGTCCGCGACATTCGCCCACATCGCCACAGCACCACCGTGGCCGAGCTCGGCCGTGCGGGCAGCGGCACCGAGACGCTCACCCAGCGAGGCATCGCCGATCACCCGCTCGATCGCGACGCGAAGGGCGGTCGCGTCGTGCGGGGGCACGAGCAACGCGGTCTCCCCGTCGACGACGTACTCGCGCATCGCCGGCGTGTCGGTGACGACGCACGCCCGACCGAGCGCCATCGCCTCGAGGAGCACCGTCTGGCCGGAGGGGTACGCGCGAACGTGGGTCGGGACCACGACGACCGCCGCCGTGGCCAGCAGCCGGAGGTACTCGTCGCGCTCGAGCCGATGACGATGGCGAACCTCACGGGGGAGCTCGATGCCGTCCACCTGCATCGCACGGGTCACGAGTTCGACGTTCCAACCGGTGTCGCGGACCGCATCGGCGAACGTCGACCAGTCGCGACCGAGATCGCGCCCGACGGCGACGACGGTGAGGTCGTCGCCGTCCTCGAGGCGCGGTCTCGAACAGATGTCGTTCAACTCGTCGAGGTCGATCCCGAAGCGGACGGCGGTGATCCTCTCGATCGGCACGTGGAGCGACTCGGCGAGTTGAACGCGTTGGTTGTCGGAGAACACGATGACGGCGTCAACAGTGCCGTAGAGGAGGCGGTACAGGCTCCGACGCCACCTCGACGCTGCGGCGACGTCGGTGAGCCAGCACGCGATGACGACGAGCGGCGGATCGGTGCGGCGCGTCAGGGCCCGCCACAGCGCCAATCCGTGCGCCTCGCTCTCGAACATCGCTACGGTCGCAACGGCGTCGCGGCGAAGTCGTCGCCCGCGCCACGCCTGCGTCACGGGAACGACCAGGCCCTCGATGCGCCGGACGACCGCGTCGGTTTGCGCCCCCCGGCGATCATCCGTCCAACTCGGCGTGAACCCGTGCGGTGCGAGCAGATCGATGCGGTACGGCAACGGGCCGCGTCGCGTCGGATCTCCGTAGGGCGGCGATTTCAGCACGGCGACGGTCCGCTTGCTGTCGATCGCCCGATCGGTACCATCCGGACGACGAGACCGTCGTCGACCGGGTACCTTCGGGGCGATCACGGTGCCCAGGGTAGGCGGTCGGGCCTCGGGTCGATGGTGAGCTGAGGATGGGCATCGACGTCGCCGCATCGCCTTCCCGGGACGACGGCCGGTGGGAGTTGTGTGTTCGACGGTGGGGCCGGGGAGCACGTCTTCGAGTTCACGACATCGCGTTTCGTCCTGTGCTCGGCGCGCGGTGCCAACTTGCACCCTCGGCCGGTTGACCGCCGAGGTGGACGTCGTCGGCCGAGGGTGAGGTCGAGCCTTCGGGACGGCGTTCGGTGCTCGGTACCCTCACGACGATGCCGCCGTCGAATGCGCCCCGAGGTCGTCGGGTCCTGCTGGTGTCGCACGAAGCGTCGTTGACAGGGGCGCCGCGCGTCGCGGTCGATCTGCTCACCGCGTTCCGGGAGGCCGGCTGGGAGGCTCACGTGTGGCATCGCTGGGGCGGTCCGCTCGTCGGCCGGATCGACCGCGAGGCGGACGCGTCCGTTCGTCAGCCGTGGAATCGAACACGCGCTCGACTACGACGGGTCCGGTCGCTGCGCGGCATGGCCGACCGCCTCGACCGCTGGGGGATGCGTCGAGTCATCGCGCGAGTGGCCCCGGACCTCGTCTGGTGCAACACCGTGGTCACCGCTGGTGTGGCGGCCAGGTGCCTCGAGCTGGGGATCCCGACGGTGCTGCACTCGCACGAGGTGTCCGACTGGGCCCGGGCGCGGCTGCGTGCCGCGGATCCGATCCTGCGCAGGGCGACGCTCGTCGGCTGTTCGACCGAAGCTGCAACTGTGCTCGCCGAGGAGTTGGACGTACCGGCCGATGACGTGGCGGTCATCACGTCCGCCGTCGACGTCGACGAACTGCGTCGTGCGGTGTCCGCTGCGACCGCACCTACCGCGCTGGCGGAGCCGGTCCCGGTGGTCGTCGGGTGCGGACGCGGCGAGCCGCGCAAGGGGTTTGACGTGTTCGTGGAGGCGGCACGGTTGGCTGCTCTCGACGGTAACTCCGCCGTCTGGCGATGGGTCGGTGCCGTCGATCCCGATCACGACGTGGGGTCGGTGGAACTCGCCGGCGAGCGCCCGTCCGCCGCCGCCGAGATCGCGGCCGCGTCGGTGTTCGTGCTGCCGAGCCGCGTTGACCCGTTCCCGCTGGTCGTACTCGAGGCGATGGCACTCGGCCGTGCCGTCGTCACCACCGATCTGCCTGGCCCCGTCGAGCAGGTCGGTGACGCCGGCGTCATCGTTCCGCTCGACGATCCCCGCAGGCTCGCTGACGCGGTGACCGCGCTCCTCGATGATCGCGGTCGAGCGGAGAGCCTGGGTCGGCGCGCTGCCGAGCGGTGTCGCGACCGCTGGAACATCCCCATTTTTCGTTCCGCCGTGCGTGAGGTCGTGGACCGTGCGGCCGTACGTCGACCGACCCCCACGCGCCCGGTCGTTGTGGCGCACGTCGTCACCGGTGTCGCGGCCGGCGGTGGCGTGCAGACCGTGATCCGCGGGCTTGCGGCCACGGCGCCCGCCGACGAGATGACCACCCACGTCATCACGACGCGCCCGGCGCACCGAAGTGGCCCGCTCGATGGCACCGGCATCACCGTCCACTCGCTCGATTACACCCGGGCAGGATTCCGCGTGATCGACCGGGTCCGTCTCACCGTCGGGGTGGCACGACACGTCCGGCGTCTCCGACCCGATGTGGTCCAACTCCACACCGGAGTCGCGTGGCTGGGGCTCGGTGCCCGACTGGTCCGGCCGCGCACGCCGTTCGTCCTCGAGGTCCACGATGCGCCCGGTTCGGGGCGGCACGGCGAGCTGACCGATCGGGTCGAGGGTTGGTGGGTCCGCTGGATGCGGGCGACGGCGGTCTGCCATTCGGAGTCGGTGGCCGATGCGGTCCGCGTCCGATGGCAGCCGCGCGACACACGGCTGGTCCGGATTCCGCTCGGTGTGGACACCCGACTGCATCGGCCGCTCACGTCGGCCGAACGCAGCGGTGCCCGCGACGAAATCGGCCTCGATCCGGATGCGTTCGCAGCGGTCGTCGTCGGCCGACTCGTCCCGTCAAAGCGGTTCGTCGACGCCGTCGACGCCGTTGCCGCCTGCGCTGCGCAGGGGTGTCGGATCGAATTGGTCGTGGTGGGGGTCGGAGGCGACGAGACCGCCGCCGACCGTCTGGTCGCACGAGCCGAAGCCGCCGGCGTCTCCGATCGGGTCCACGTCGTCGGGCAACGATTTGGTGAGGATCTCGCCGGGGCGATCGGTGCGTGCGATGTCCTGCTGTCGACGTCCGAATACGAGGGGTTCGGTCTCACGGTGATCGAGGCGATGGGTGCGGGGATCCCCGTGGTTGCAACCGGCGTGGGTGGTGTGCTCGAACTGATCGTTCACGACGTCACCGGAGTCCTCGTCGAGGTCGGCGATGTCGATGCCATGGCCTGCGCCCTGCAGGCCCTGGTCGACGACGATGCACGCCGTCGACGACTGGGCCTCGCAGGCCGAGAGCGGGTGCTCAGCCGGTTCGACCTCGATGCGTCCACTCGGTTGTTCGTCGATTGCTATCGAGACCTTGCGAGACTGCCGAAGTGAAGCGACTCGAGTGGTTCCCGAGGGCGAAGCGTCGGATGTCTGCAGCAGTCGCCGGCCAGCGTCGCAACCCGGTCGCTCGCCAGGTGGCCCGATACGCCGAGGCGTACCTCCGGGCGTACCGGAACAACAACCATCGTGCGGCACGAAACGGTGAGGGCTCGTACCTCGCTCGGCTGCCCCGGGGGACGGTGTCGTGTGCGTTCGACGTCGGCGGTTTCCGCGGCGAGTGGAGCGGGCTGCTGCTCGCCGCCCACCCGTCAGCCCACGTCCACTGCTTCGAGATCACGCCCGAGACGGCCGCAGCGCTCGCCGACGCAAACGCCGGCGATTCCCGGGTGACCGTCAATCGGTTCGGATTGGCTCCAGCCGATGGTGAACGGACGCTCTTCGTGGACGACGAGGCCACCGATACGAACTCGCTGGTGCAGCACCGCACGCGTCCGGTCCACTCGCTCGTGGTGCCGGTCCGTTCGGGTGATTCGTACGCGGCGGAACACCATGTCCGACACATCGACGTGCTCAAGATCGACACGGAGGGGTTCGACATCGAGGTACTGAAGGGCTTCTCGGGCCTGCTCGCGGCCGGAGCGATCACGGTCATCCAGTTCGAGTACAACGAATGGAACCTGATGGCGCGGGTACTGCTTGCCGACTTCTACGACCTCCTGGAGCCACTCGGGTACACGATCGGCAAGGTGCACCCGTCGGGCATCGACTTCCAGCCCTACTCGCATGCCGACGAAACATGGGTCGGCCCGGCGTGCGTGGCGGTCCGGCGGGATCGCACCGATCTGATCACCGCGTTGCGATGAGTCGATCGGACGCGCTCCGGCCACTCGTGGTCATCGATTCGCTGGGGCAGGGAGGCGCCGAGCACTCGCTCGCAGCCGTGCTCCCGCGCCTCGTCGAGCGAGGAATTCGGGCCGACGTCGTCTGCCGCTATCGGGCCGACAGCCACGTCGAGCAGCGGCTCGTCGACGACGGCGTGACCGTCACCACCATGCCCGACCCGTCGCCGATTGCTGCGGGACGGTGGCTCCGGGCGCACGTGCGGGCGACCCGGCCCTCACTGCTGCACCTCAACCTGTTCGTCCCGACGATGCTCGGCACGATGTCGACCATCGGGTGTGGTGTGCCGATCGTCGTGAGCATCGTCACCACGCCAGAAACCGACCGTCCGGGGGTGGCCGCGTGGAAGCTGCGCGTCGTCCGCTCCGCGGAGGGCCTTGCGTGTCGGCGACTCTGTGCTGTCGTCCATGCAGTGACACCGGGAGTGGCCGACTCGGTCCACCGTGACCTGCCGCGTGCCCCCGGCGAAGATCCGCGTCGTCGAACGGGGGAGAGATGCGGAGCGATTCCGGCCCGCCGGGCCGGGCGAGCGGGCCGCAGGGCGGACCTCGATCGGAGTCGCTCACGATGCCGAACTGATCGTCGGCATCGGCCGTCACGAATACGACAAGGGCTTCGATGTTCTGTTCGATGCCGTCGCGGCGCTCCAGAGCCGTCGTGACCGGATGGTGCTGGCGGTCGCCGGTCGCGAGGGATCCCAAACACCTGATCTCGAGCGACGCATTGCCGACCTGCCGCGGCCAGCCGACGTGCATCTCCTTGGCGACCGTGACGACGTGGCCGAGATCCTTCGGTGCGCCGATCTGTTCGTGTTGTCGTCGAGACGCGAGGGGGCAGCGGGGGCTGCGATCGAAGCGATGGCGACCGGTCTGCCCATCGTGGCCAGTGAGTTGGCCGGAACCGTCGGCGTCCTCCACGACGGGCGCGAGGCGGTGCTCGTTCCGCCGGGTGAGCCGGACCTTCTCGCAGCCGGCCTCGCACGAGTCCTCGACGACTCGGTGCTCGCACATTCGATGGGCCAATCCGCTCGGGACGCCTTCGTCGATCGGTTCACACTCGACCAGGCAACTGCGGCAATGGCCGAGCTCTACCGCTCGACGGCGGCCGCCCCGCCAGCCTCGCTGCGCTCGATCATCGGTCGGAGAGCGTGACCTGGCAGGTGGAGCGCTCGCCTGGCGTGCCGAGCGAACCTCGCGATCTTGCGCGGCCGGTTGTCGGGACTAGCCTCGGACGCCATGTCCGGTAGCCGACCCATCGACGCCATTCGGCGCTTCTGGTGGATCGTGCTGCTGTTCGCCGTGGCCGGGGGCGTCGCCGGCGGCCTCCCAGAGCCCGAGAACACCGCCGACGCCAGCGACTCGGTGGACCGCGAGTCACACGATCCTCGTGTCGAGTTCGTCGGATGTCGGGTCGCTGTTCACCGATCCGCTGGCGTTCAACCAGCTTCAGCTGTTCGCAACCACCGGTCAGGTTCCCACGCGGGCCGCCGAGGCGATCGGCTTCACCGGGCCCCCGGCCGCGCTGGCGGCACAGGTTTCGGTCACCGCCGACCAGCAGAGTGGTGCGCTGCGGATCGCGACGACGCAGAATTCCGCCGATGAAGCGGTCGAGGTCGCGGATGCGGTCGCCGACGAGCTCATCTCGTACCTCGCCGAGCGCCAGGACACGCTGCGCGAGAACCGGTTGACCGCCAACCTCGACCGTCTTGCCGAGCTCGAAGTCGACCTGCGCGAGGCCGAGACCAATGCCCGTCGTAATCCCGACGATCGCGTGGCCCAGGCCGAACTCGATGCCCTCGAGCGGCAGTACGGCGTGGTGTTCGAGCAGTTCAACGTCCTCCAGGCGGACGACGGCCAGCTCGTGCTGACCACACTCGAACGCGCCGAGGCGATTGCGGTGACCGAGGCCGGGCTCGGTGCGCCTCAGTCGCGTCGAGGGCGAGCGGCGTTCGGGCTGATCGCCGGTCTCGCCGTCGGTTCGGCGGTGGCGTTGCTGCTGGCCCGAGCCGACCGCAAGATTCGGACGCGGAGTGAAGCCGAGGCGCTGCTCGGCCTCGAAGCGACCGCCACGATCCCCGCCGCGCGCAAACACGACGTCAACAAGCTCGCGGTGGAGGGCAAGCGGCACGATCCGCTGTCGGACTCGTATCGATCGCTGCGGAGCATCGTGTCGTTCGCCGACGAGGAACGTTCGTCGGCGAAGCGCGGCGCCCCCGTCACGCTGATCGTCTCGCCCGGCCCGGCCGACGGGAAGACCTCGATCGCCGCGAACCTGACCGCCGCATTCGTCGAGGCGGGCGTGCGCACGGTCGCCGTCAACACCGACTTCCGTCGGCCGACGCTCACGAAGCGACTGGTCGGCTACCAACCCGAACCACTCGATCTCGATCTCCGCGACCTCGAGCACGCCCCGCTCGACATGGTGACGAGCCCGGGCGACGCCGTCGGCCTGCGCATCCTCGACCTGGTGGGTGCGGGCGGGCACAGCTCCGGCGAACTCGCGCGGACGACCGCCCGGTTGCTCCCTCGGCTCGCTGCGGTGTCGGATCGAATCGTGGTCGACACCTCACCGATCGGCGTGACGCCCGAAGTGTTGGAGTTCTTGTCCCATGCCGACACGGTGCTGGTGGCGATCCGGCTCGGACACACCTCGATCGCGTCAGCGAAGCGCGCGATCGAGATGATCCGCGTGCTGTCCAAAGGCGACGTCCTGCTGGTGATCGTCGGTGAGAGCAGCACCAGCAGCGGGTACTACTACTACGAGCAACCGGTGCCGCGGAGGCGGCCGTTCCGTCGGAACCAGGCGTCGGCTCCCGAGGAACACCCGAACTCGCTCTCGGTGTGATCGAGCACGGATCGTGACGCGTCGAGGTGCGGTGGTCGTGGGTGCCGGGCTCGTCGCACTCATCGCCGTCGCGTGGGCAATGGCCGCGCTGTCGTTCGACATCTGGGGCGCGTTCGTGATCGCACCGGTGTTGGCGTTCGCATCGGCACCGTTGATCGAGCGGGCGTTTCGCCCGCAGTTCGCCGAACTCATCCCGATGGTGTGGGCGGGTCTTGCCGCAAAGGCGGTCGGCACGGTGTTGGGCTACGCGGTCCGCTTCGACGCCTACGGTGGTACAGCCGATGCGTCGGGATACCACTCGGCGGGGCGGACGCTGGCTGCCGGTGTCCGATCCGGGACCGCATCGCCGTTCACCGTGCTGCCGACCGGAACCAACACCGAGTTCGTCGACCAACTCACCGGGCTGGTCTACACCATCTTCGGATCCAGCCGGCTCGGCGGGTTCTTCGTGTTCGCCTGGATGAGCTACATCGGCACGTGCCTCGTCCTGCTGGCCGTGCTGACCGCGGTGCCCGGCGTGGCCAGGTTTCGCTACGCCGGACTCCTGTTCTTCACACCGACCCTCATGTACTGGGGTTCGAGCACCGGGAAGGAAGCGGTCGTCGGGCTCCTGCTGGGAGTCGCAACATACGGTGCTGCGCTCCTCCTCGCGCGGCCGGAGCGCCGAGCTCTCGGGGTCGTGCTGTGCGTCGGGGGTCTCGGGTTGGCGGCGCGCGTGCGACCTCACTTTGCGGCGGTGTGGGCGGGAGCGCTGCTCCTTGCACTGATTGCGCGAGCGGCGATCGACTTGGCGCAGGCGAGGCGTGGGAGAGGGCTCTCGGTGTCCCGGCTCGCGGCGGTGGCTCTCGTCGCTCTGGCGGTCGGCGGCTTCGCCGGGTTGACCGTGACGACGCTCGCAGCGCTCGACCCGATCACCGACGATGCATCGTCGACGAGCGTCACCGACCGGGTGACGACCATCTTCGAGCGAACCGAGGAGCAGACTGCGCAGGGCGGCTCGAACTTCGACACACCGTCGATCGCCAGTCCCCTCAACTGGCCCGTCGCGGCGGCGAGAACGTTGACGAGGCCGATGTTGTTCGAAACGCGTAGTATCGCCGAGGTGTTGCCTGCGATCGAGATGACGGTGCTCCTGGCACTTCTCGCGGCGAGTTGGCGCCGGCTGGTCGGTCTTCCGCGTCTGGTGATGCGCCAGCCGTTCCTGGTCTTTGTCGTGTTGAGTGTCGTGACGTTCGGCGTTGCGTTCTCCAGCATCGGAAATCTGGGGATTCTCGTCCGGCAGCGTTCGCTCGTCCTCCCGCTGATGCTGGTCGTCTGGTGCCTGCCGATTGCGTCGCCGACATCGGGCGACCGCGTGCAGGCCGCCCGCGTGCCCCTCAAGCAGCGTGCCGCATGACCCTGCTCCGTCGACTCCTCGTGCTGCTCTCGCTGACGATCGCGATGATGATCGCGCTCGCGCCAGGGCCACTCGCATCCGCCTCGTCGTATCCGCCTGACGAGTCGAAGACGGTGACCATCCTCAACCCGATTGGTCCTCCCGGATACACCGTTCGTGTCGTGGTCGACGGCTGCAACCCGGGCGAAACCATCGTGGTCACGCTCGGCGATCGAACGGTCGAGGCGATCTGCGATGACGGGACACTCCAAGTGGTCGTCGACATCACCGCGCCGTCCGTTCCGGGTGTCTACGACGTCGTGGTCACGTGCCCCGATCGCCCGAACGGCCCGACGATCACGTCGCAGATCGAAGTCGTCCCTGTGGCCCCGGTGACGACGGTGCCACCGCCGGCGACGCGGCCGCTGCCCCGAACCGGCTCCGACTCGGTTTTCGGCTCGATGTGGTTGGCGGCGGGTCTCCTCGTCGCCGGTGGCGGCATGGTGGTCGTCGCCCGCCTCCGGTCCGCCCGCGAGGGCCAATCGGGCACCGAGGCGTGACAGCGCCCGCTCGTCACGGGAACCCCGTTGGCACGAGGCGTGACGGTACGCTGCTCGGAACATGACATCACAACAATCCCGGCGGGGTGCCCCCCGCCGTCGGCGTACGCGACCTTCGGAGCCCCACGATCGCGACCACGTGAACACGTCGAACCTCACGTCCATCAACGCCCTGCCTCCCGTCGAGGCCCCGACCGGATTTGCCGAACTCGGCGTCCCTCCCGCGCATCGACGAGGGCCTCGCCGCGTGTGGGTTCGCCCAACCGTTCAACATCCAGACCGAGGCGATCCCGGTTGCGATGACCGGCAAGGACGTCTGCGGCCGAGCCAAGACCGGGTCCGGCAAGACACTGGCGTTCGGCGTGCCGATGCTCGCCCGGATCACCGACGAAGCCGCACCCATGCGACCGCTCGGTCTGGTGCTCGTCCCGACGCGTGAACTCGCCGTGCAGGTTGCCGAGGTGCTCCACCCGGTGGCCGAGCAGGCCGGCATGCGGATCCTGCCCGTCTACGGCGGCGCATCGCGTCACCACCAGGTCGAGGAGATGGCGAAAGGCGTCGAGATCGTCGTAGCGACGCCGCTGCGGCTGATCGACCTGATCAAGTCCGACGAGATCAGCCTCGACGACATCCAGATCGTCACCCTCGACGAGGCCGACCGCATGGCCGACGACGGGTTCACCCCGCAGGTCGAGTGGATCCTGCGTCACTGCACCAACCGCAACCAGACGATGCTGTTCTCGGCGACGCTCGACGGCGACGTCGGTCACCTGATCAGGGCCTACCAGACCCATCCCGAAACGGTCGCGACCGACGAGGCGACCGACACGGTCGGCGAGATGAAGCACCTGTTCCTCGGGATCCATCACATGGACCGCGACAAGGTGATCGGCTCGATCGCCAAGGGCATTCCGAAGATCATCGTGTTCTGCCAGACCAAGCGGCAGTGCGACCGGGCGACCGAGAAGCTGCAGGATCTCGGGATCGATGCCGAGGCGATCCACGGCGACCTCCAGCAGAAGTCGCGTGAGCGGGTGATGCGCAAGTTCGCCGAGGACAAGCTCCAGGTCCTGGTGGCGACCGACGTCGCCGCACGTGGCATCGACATCGACGACATCGGTGCGGTCATCCACTACGAACCGGCCAAGGACGTGAAGGACTATCTCCACCGGTCGGGGCGTACGGCTCGCGCCGGGCGCACCGGCTGGGCGATCACGTTCGCCGAGTACAACCAGATGACGCAGGTGCGCATCCTCCAGCGGATGCTGAGCATGGAACCGAGCAAACCGGTCGACGTGTTCTCGAACGACCATCGACTGCTCAAGCTCGAGGAATTCGGCGACGACATCAAGACCCCCACGTGACAGGCTGAGCCCGTGGGGGCTCAGAACATGCCGGAGGCCGAGGTCGACATCACCGTCGACCTCGTCCGTGCGCTGCTGACCGATCAACACCCCGATCTGGCCGCGCGGCCGATCACCCCACTCGCCAACGGCTGGGACAACGCCATCTATCGGCTCGGCGACGACTTGACCGTCAGGCTCCCGCGTCGGGAGATGGCAGCGGTGCTGGTCGAGCACGAGCAGCGGGTGCTGCCCGGATTCGCCGAGCGCCTCCCGATCGCGATCCCGGCGCCGCTACGGGTCGGCCGGCCGGCGCTCGGATACCCGTGGAGCTGGAGCGTCAACCCGTGGTTGCCCGGCGACATGGCGGCGACGACGCCGTTCGCCGACTCCGCACGCGAGGCGCGCCGGCTCGGGAAGTTCTTGGGTGCGCTGCACGTCGCCGCACCTGCGGATGCCCCACCAAATCCGTTCCGGGGTCACTTCGTGGGCGAGAACTCGGAGATCTTCACCGAACGCGTCGGGCGGCTGCGCGGGACGGCAGGATTCGATGCCGACGTTGTTCTCCGGCGCTGGCACGAACTGATCGACGTCGCACCGCACGGCGACGCTCCGTGTTGGATTCACGGCGACCTGCACGGAGCGAACGTGCTGGTCGCCGACGGAGCGATCAGGGCGGTCATCGACTTCGGCGATGTCTGTGCCGGCGACCCGGCCACCGACCTGTCGTGTGCGTGGGGGCTCTTCGACCGACACGCTCGTGACCTGCTCCGAGACGCCGCCGGCGAGGTGGATGACGCGACCTGGCAACGTGCCGAGGCGTGGGCCTTGCACTTCGCCGTCGTGTACCTCGTCGAGTCCGCCGACAACGCCACGATGCACGCGCTGGGCGAGCGGTTGATCGCCCGGCTGGTCCGTTGAACGACGCCACCGAGCCTGGGTTCGTCACGATCCACCCGTGCGTCGATCCAGCACCCGTTGCGTCGTCGCTCGACGACGTGCCCGGGGTCGATCGCGGCAGCGAACTCGTGGCGACACTGGACGCGAACGAGATCATCGCCACACTCGATGTCGACGGTGACGTCTGCCTGTTCACGAACCGTTCGATCCATCTCGCCGTCGACGTCGTCGGATTCGTCACCTGATACCGGCTTCATCGTCCAGCGGCCGGTGTGTGACACTCCCGTCATGACGTCCCGATCGGTGGTCGCCGCGCGCTCGCTCGTGAAGCGCTTCGGAGAGTTCACGGCAGTCGACGGCATCGACGTCGAGATCGCCCCGGGTGAGGCGTTCGGGTTTCTCGGCCCGAACGGCGCCGGCAAGACCTCGACGATGCGAATGATCGGATGCGTGTCCCCGGTGACCGCCGGCGAGTTGCGGATCTTCGGGCTCGACCCGGCCACCGACGGGCGCACGATCCGCGGACGGATGGGCGTGGTCCCGCAGCTCGACCAGCTCGACAGTGAGCTGACCGTGGTCGAGAACCTCCTGATCTACGGCCGGTACTTCGATCTGTCGCGAGCCCAGTGTCGGGCGAAAGCCGACGAGCTGATCGACTTCGTGCAACTCGACGAGAAACGGGGCAGCAAGGTCGATTCGCTCTCGGGTGGCCAGAGGCGGCGGGTCAGCATCGCCCGGTCGCTGGTGAACGACCCCGAGCTGCTGCTCCTCGACGAGCCGACGACCGGCCTCGACCCACAGGCCCGCCACGTCCTCTGGGACCGGCTGTATCAGCTCAAGGAGCGTGGAGCGACGCAGGTGATCACCACCCACTTCATGGACGAGGCCGAGCAGCTCTGCGATCGACTGGTCGTGATGGACAGCGGGCGGATCGTTGCCGAGGGTTCGCCGCGCAGTCTGATCGACGAGCACGTTCGACGAGAGGTGCTCGAGGTGCGGTTCGGCTACGGGCGCAACGAGGAGCAGTTGCCGGCGCTCGACGGGGTGGGCAGTCGAATCGAGGTGTTGCCCGACCGGCTGCTCATCTACGTCGACGACGGCGACGCGGCGCTGTCCGAACTGCACCGGCGCGAGATCGTGCCGGAGAGTGCCCTCGTGCGGCGCAGCAGCCTGGAGGACGTGTTCCTCAAGCTCACCGGTCGGACGCTGATCGAGTGAGCCACACGCTCGCCTCGTGGGGGCCGGTGCGCGTCTACCACCGCGACTGGACCTACTTCCGCTTCGTGTGGCGGACCGCGCTGTTCGGTTCCGTTGCGCAACCGATGATGTACCTGCTCGGGGTCGGCCTCGGCATCGGTGAGCTGGTCGACAGTGGGCCCGGCGGCGCAGACGCGCTCGGCGGCGTCTCGTACTTCGCGTTCTACGCGGCGGCGCTGCTTGCCACCACGCCGATGTTCGTGCTCGGCCAGGAGGCGCTGTGGCCGACGATGGACGGCTTCACCTGGTCGCAGGCACACCAGGCGATGATCGCCACCCCGCTGACCTCGCGCGACGTCGCGCTCGGCAAAGGCCTGTACTACTCGCTCCGCGGCGTGTTCACCGTCGGTGGCGTGGCGATCGTGCTCGCGTGCTTCGACGACACGAGATCGTGGGGTCTCGTGGCCGCCGTCCCGGTCGGGGTGCTGACCGGTCTCGCGTTCGCCATGCCGATCGCCGCGTGGATCGCGACCCGCCAGACCGACAACTCGTTCTCGGCGGTTCTCCGGTTCGGGATCATCCCGATGTTCCTCTTCGGCGGCGCCTTCTACCCCGTCGACCAGCTGCCATCCGGGCTGGCCTTCGTCGCCCGCCTGACGCCGATCTGGCACGGCATCGAGCTGTGCCGTGGCCTCGTGCTCGGCGGCCTCGACATTGCGACCGGGATCGTCCACATGGTGGTGCTGCTGGGATTCGTGGCGGCCGGGACCCTCGCCGCGACGATCACGTTCGATCGACGGTTACGGCCGTGAGTGCCGCGTCGCTTCCGCTGCGGATCGTGCCGACGGCCCTGCTCGACATCCGCCGTCCGCAGCGGATGATGGAGCGCAGCCTGTACGTGTACAAACGCGGCTGGGTGGTGCTGGTGAGTGGGTTCGTCGAGCCGCTCTTCTACCTGCTGTCGATCCGGGTCGGCCTCGCCGCGCTGGTCGGCGATGTCGAGACCGGCGGCGTGCTGGTTCCCTACGACCGGTTCGTCGCCCCGGGCCTCATGGCGGCAGCGGCGATGAACGGGGCGATCTTCGAGTGCACGGCGAACGTGTTCTACAAGATCAAGCACTCCAAGCTCTACGACGCCGTGCTCGCGACACCCATGTCGGCCGGTGACGTCGCATTCGGTGAGATCAGCGGCGCGGTCGTGCGCAGCGCGGTGTACTCCGTGGCGTTCGCGCTGACGATGTGGGCGCTCGGGATGGTCGAGTCGCCCTGGTTCGTGCTGGCCATCCCGGCGGCGACGTTGATCGGGCTCGCCTTCGCCTCGCTGGGAATGGCGCTGACGACGTACATGCGGTCGTGGGAGGACTTCGAGTACGTTCCCGCCATCACCCTGCCGCTCTTCTTGTTCTCGACCACGTTCTATCCGATCACGCAATACGGCGAGTGGAGCTGGGCCGTCGGTTTCAGCCCGCTCTATCACGGCGTCGAACTGGTGCGGGCCGCCAACCTGGGCCAGTGGGATCCCTCGATCATCGGGCACGTCGCCGTGCTCGCGGGGCTCTCGCTGCTGGGCGTGGCCCTCGCCTCGCGGAGGATCGAACGGCTCCTGCTGACCTGACGGCTCGGCCGGTACGGTTGCTCCGTGACCATCGACCACACGGCGTTGCACGACACCTGCTCGAAGGCGTGGGAGGGGATCGTCCCCGTGCTCCACGACTACATCGCGATCCCGAACGTCTCGCCCGACTTCGATGCCGACTGGCGTGAGCACGGTCACATGGCCCGCGCGGTCGAGCTCATCGCCGCCTGGTGCCGGGATCGTCCGATTCCCGGTCTCACCGTCGAGATCCACGAGTTGCCCGGCCGCACGCCGATCATCCTGATGGAGATCCCGGCCACCGATCCGTCAGCAGGAGCGGGCCCGGATGACACGGTGCTGCTGTACGGCCACCTCGACAAACAGCCCGAGATGGAGGGCTGGAGGGACGGCCTCGGGCCATGGACCCCGGTGCTCGAAGGTGATCGGCTCTACGGGCGTGGCGGCGCCGACGATGGATATGCGGCCTTCGCGAGCCTCACCGCGATCGAGGCGCTGCATGCTGCGGGGGGCGATCACACCCGCTGCGTCGTGCTGATCGAGGCGAGCGAGGAGTCCAATTCGTCCGACCTGCCCGCCTACGTCGAGTCCTTCGCGAATCGCATCGGGACACCGAGCCTCGTCGTCTGCCTCGACTCCGGCTGCATCGACTACGACCGGATGTGGGTGACCACGTCGTTGCGCGGGTTGATCGAGGGAGTGCTGACCGTCGACATCGTGACCGAGGGACTGCACTCGGGCGACGCATCGGGCATGGTCCCGTCGTCGTTCCGCATCGCACGGCAGCTCCTCGATCGGATCGAGGATCCCGCAACGGGCGACGTCCTGCTCCCGGAGTGCAACGTCGACATCCCGGAGGGACGCCTCGCCGAAGCAGCCGCCACTGCGTCCGAGATCGGTGCGATCGCCGATCGGTACCCGTTCGTCGACGGTGCAGGCCCGACCACCGACGATCCGACCGGGCAGTTGCTCGCCCGGACGTGGCGGCCGACGGTCAGCGTGGTCGGTGCGGACGGGTTGCCGCCGACGTCGCGCGCCGGCAACGTGTTGCGGCCGGGCACGGCGCTCAAGCTTTCGATCCGCCTTCCGCCGACGGCCGATCCCGGCCGCGGTGGCGAAGCGCTTCGTCACGCGCTGACCACCGACGTCCCGTACGGGGCCCGGGTCTCGTTCGACGTCGCCGAGGGCGCACCGGGCTGGAATGCGCCACCCACCGCCCAGTGGCTCGAATCGGCCATGGCAACGGCGTCGGAGGCGGCGTTCGGGAGGCCGGCGCGTGCGTTCGGCGAAGGCGGGACGATCCCCTTCATGGGGATGCTCGGCGAGCGGTTCCCCGATGCCCAGTTCATGATCACCGGCGTGCTCGGGCCCGACGCGAACGCACACGGTCCGAACGAATACCTGCATTTGCCCACTGCTCGCCGCCTGTCGATGGCGGTAGCGCACGTTCTCGACGCTCACGCTCGGCGAGGCTGACGCCGAGATGGTCACCCGAGCTCAATTTCGTGATCGCGTCTCGGCGCGTCCGCTGCTCTTCGACGGCGCAACCGGCACGGTGCTCAGCACTCGGCGAACCGGGCCCGGACACGGATTCGACGGGTTGAATCTGACCGCACCCGAGGTCGTGGCGGGTGCGCACGAGGCCTACGTCGCTGCAGGCGCCGATGTCGTCGAGACGAACACGTTCGGGGCGAACCGCTTCCGCCTCACCGAACACGGCCTCGGCGATCGGGTCACCGAGATCAACACGGCAGCGGTCGCGATCGCCCGCGAGCGCGGTGCAGGGTACCGACGTCTGGATCGCGGGATCGGTCGGTCCGCTCGGTGTCGTGCTCTCTCCGATCGGACGTGTCGCAGCGGCCGATGCCGCGACCGCGTTCGTCGAGCAGATCGGTGCGCTCGTCGACGCGGGTGTCGACCTCCTGGTCATCGAGACCATGCCGTCGATCCACGAGGTGCAGATCGCTGCTCGGGTCGCCCGCGAACTCGGCCCCGACCTGCCGATCCTGGTGCTGATGACCTTCGCCGACGACGACCGGACGATGCTCGGCGCGGGTGCCGTCGAGGTGGGCCGCGAACTCGCCGCGCTCGATGTCGATGCCGTCGGGGTCAATTGCAGCACTGGTCCGAACCAGGTGCTGCGGTTGACCAGCGCGATGCGCACGGTCGCGTCCGATCTGGTGATCGCCGCGATGCCGAACGCCGGGTTCCCCGAACGCGACGCGTCGGGGCGGGTCGCCTATCCGGCGACCCCGGAGTACTTCGCGGACTATGCGAGCGCGTTCGTCGAGGCCGGGATCTCGATCGTCGGTGGTTGCTGCGGGACGTCCGACGAGCACATCGCCGCCATGCGCCGGGCGATCGATGACCGTCGTCCCACGACGATCGTGACGTCGCGGGCGTCGATCGTCTCCAGTGAGCTGGTCGATTCGGTGTCTGCCGACCCACCCACCGAACTCAAGCTGGCGCTGGAGGCAGGCCGGTTCATCACGACCGTCGAGATGCGGCCGCCGAAGGGGATCGCAACGCAGAAGATGGTGGCGAGCGCCGCCATGCTCCGCGACGCCGGTGCCGACTTCCTCGACATCGCCGACATCCCGCTCGCGCGCATGCGGATGAGTGCGTGGGCAGCTGCGCACCTGGTGCAGACGCACGCCGACATCGAGACGATCCTGCACTTCCCGACACGGGGCCGGAACCTGCTGAGGGTCCAGGCCGACCTGCTCGCGGCGCACGCACTGGGAGTGCGCAATCTGTTCGTCACGATGGGCGATCCGGCACGCATCGGCGATTATCCGGATGCGTCCGACGACTACGACCTCGCGTCGACTGGCCTCATCCGGCTGCTCAAGGAGCGGATGAACGTCGGGTTCGACCAGTCCGGCGCACTGCTCGACCAACCGACGCACTTCACCATCGGTTGTGCCACGTCGCTCACGCCCACGGATCCGCAGCGGGAGTCGGCGCTGCTCGCCAAGAAGGTTCGCGCCGGCGCCGATTTCGCGCTCACCCAACCGTGTTTCGACGCCGACAGCGCCCGCTCGTTCATCCAGCTGCACCAGGCCGACTCGGACGGCGCGACGATTCCGCTGCTGCTGGGCATCCAGCCCTTGTACAACGCCCGCAACGCCGAATTCCTCCACAACGAGGTACCGGGCATCCGGATCCCGCAGCGTTATCGCGACCGGATGCGGGAAGCCGCCGATCCGAGTGCCGAGGGTGTTGCGATCGCATTGGAGATCGTCGACGAACTGCGCGCCGAGGTACAAGGCGTGTACATCATCCCCGCATTCGGCCGCTACGACCTGGCAGCCGACATCCTCGATGCCGTATCGCGCTGAGTTGTCTCACCGTTCACCTCATCGTGGGCGGCATCGCACGACCACCGCCTGCGCTGCCCGAGAGCCCTCGCTGAACGTGCGCGCTGCCCGGGGAAACCGCATCAGGTAGGCGTCGAGCACCGGTTCGATGGCATCCCGGTCGTCGGCCCCGACGATCGCGTGCCCCGACATGTGGACCCAATGCCGCTCCAGCAGCATGTCGATGTCACGCTCGTCGAGGAAGTTCCGCCACCAGGATTTGGTGGCGGGTCGCCCGACCAGGATGACGATCTGCTCGCCATCGCGGACGTATTGGACCGGCGTGACGAACTGCCGTCCGGAGCGTCGTCCGGTGAAGCGGATGAGTGCCGTCGATCGCGACAGGAGCCGGTGGAGCGGCGAACGCAGCACTGCGGCCACAGCGGAGTTGGCGAGGTTCACGATTCCAGCGTGACGGACCGCCTGCCACCACGGGAGGGCCGTTCGACCTGCCTCAGTCGGCGACGAGATGGTCGCCGATGCGGATCGTGCCACCAGAGGTCACGGTTGCGGAGATGCCGCAACGATCGCGTAGCGCGTCCTTGGCTCCAGGGCCGAAGATTTCGTTCATCAGTTCGCACGGCGCGCAGTCTCGCCACACCTCGAACGCCACGTCACCGATTCGGAACGGCGTGCCGTGGGCGCGGGGCAGCGTTGCGGCGTCGACCACGATGTTCCGGCGGGTGGCGACCCCGTCGATCTCGTCGACTCCGTGCAGTGCGGCCGACTCGGCGAGCTCCCCGATGCAGACGATCGTGACCTGGCGGCGCCTGCCGGCATGGCGATCGCCGACGATCCCGACGCCGGTGACCAGTTCGATGCGCTCATGGGTGTCAAGCGGTGCGCCGTAGCCGGCGGCGGTGCTGAGCGACACGACGCTCCCCGTGTGTCCCATCAGCCAGTACGGCGGGCGACGAAGACCGGGATCTCTCGATCGGTCTTCTCCTGGTACTCGGCGTACGGCGGGTAGATCGCCACGCCGCGATCCCACCACGCTGCACGCTCGTCACCGGTGACGATCTCGGTTCGATAGTCGTGCGGCTCCGCGCCGTCCTGGATCTCGACGAGCGGCTCGGCGACGAGGTTGTGGTACCAGGCCGGGTGCGACGGGTCGCCGCCTTTCGACGCGATGAGTGCGTACTCGCCGTCGTGTTCGACGCGCATCAGCGCAAACTTGCGCAGCTTGCCGGAACTGGCTCCCATGCTCGTGACCACGATGATCGGGATGCCCGTGTCGAGCAGCGTGTTCGCCTCCTGGCCGTCGGTGCGTTCGTAGGTGGCGACCTGGTCGGCGACCCAGTCCCACGTGCTCGGTTCGTACTCTCCGGTGAGGGGCATGGCTGCAGCGTAGGCAGCCGGACGGTGTGTCCGCTCGGCCAAGGATGACGACCAGCTCGGCGCGAGCTCGGTCGATCACCTTGCGGTGGATGAGGGTCCGGTGCCGCGCAGGGCGGTCGAGGACGCGGCGGGCGAATCAGCGTCGGCAACAGGTCGAGCGTCCCGCCGCAGGATCGTGAGCAATCCACCACCGCTCGAACCGGCCGGCGATCGCTTCGGCGGCCGGTTCGAGATGAGTCGCGCAACGAGGTCCGGCCGGTGAGGTCACGGCGTCCGGACCTCGATTTGCCGGGTCGTGATCCGCTCGACGCCACGGTCGGTCTCGATGAGGGTGATCTCGAAGTCGATCGCTTCGGACGGTGTGAACGTCACCGTGTCACCCTCGCCGATCGAGCCACTCGGCACGATCCACAGGTAGTCGACGCCCGTCCGATCGGCGTGTGCGAACGTGGCCGGATCACCGACCAGGACGGAGTTCGGGCCGACGATGTCGGGGCCCTCGGGCTCGCCGGTGGCAGCCGACGTGTCGGGCCGACGGCCCGCGTCGTCTCCCGACCCCGAGGGACCGGCGATGGTTGCAGCCGCGAGGACCATCGCCAAGACCACGAGCGTTCCGGCGACGAGGCGGACAACCGGTGGTCGGCGGGGGAGCGCGTCGTGCAACGACTCGACCACCATGGCGTGATCGGATGCCGCGGCGCGGACCGCCTCGGCCCACTCGGAGATGCTGGCGTGGCGTTCGGCGGGGTCGGCTGACAGTCCTCTCCGCAATTCGAACGCGAGCGGTTCGGTGCCCGGAGGCTCGAGTGCCGTCACCTGATGGGGTCCGCTCGGGACGAGGATCCGTCGCCAGTCGGTGCCGAAGGTGGCGTGCCCGACGACGCCCGACGCCGCGTAGACGTCGGCCCGTCTGTCGACCGGGGCGCCTGGGAGCCGTTGCTCGGGCGCCATGTAGGCATCGGCCCCGGCCGCGACGGTGAGCCGGCGCTGTTCGATCTCACGCGCCAGTCCGAAGTCGCCCAGCACGAGCTGGTCGGCATCGCGGGTGTGCCGGATGAGCAGGTTGCTGGGCTTGATGTCACGGTGGACGAACCCTGCGGCGTGGACGACGACGAGTGCCGCACCGAGACCGTCGACGAGCCACTCGACGTCGCCGGTCCCGAGGGTTCGCCCGTCGCTCAGCCGGTCGTCCAGCGTGCCGCCGTCGACGACTTCCATCACGATGTACGGACGGCCGTCGAACTCGCCAATGTCGTGCACGGTGACGACTCGGTCGTCGGAGAGCCGCTGGAGCGTCCTGGCCTCCGCGATGAATCGCGATCGGATCTCGGGGTGGTGCGCGTGGTGTCCGGCGAGCAGTTTGATCGCAACGTCGACGTCGAGCGCCGGATCGTGAGCTCGATACACCACCGCGAAGGCGCCGGTTCCGAGCACCCCGACCACATCGTGCCGCCCGATCCGATCGGGGAGGGGAGGTCCGCTCGACGCGTCTGTCGTCTCGATGTGGTGACGCTATCCCGATGGCGTCGCCCCAGTTCATGCACCGATTTCGGGGGATCGTGAGCGTTTCGGACTGCGCCGGATAGCTACGGCATCGGCTTCACCCTCGTCGGACCGTGCAACCCCGACCCACCGTTACACCACGGGTCTGACCCGTTACGTCACGCGTGACACGACGGGTCTGACCCGTTACGTCACGCGGGGTCGGACGACGGTCGCGGTTGTGCTGCGGGAAGCTCCACCGGGCCGCCGGCGGCTGCGGCTGTCTCGTCGATCGCCATCCGCAATGCCTCGAGCTCGGTGACGAGCCCATCGACGTCGTTGCCCAGCAGTTCGCTGTCGCCAGCGCCCACGCTCACTTCGATCGCCCGTGCGACCAACTCGTCGAACCGTGCATCGAGGACCCGGAGACGGTCGTGTGCTGACTGTTCGGTCGCTCTCAGTCGGTTGGCCGCATCGACCTGCGATTGGAGCGCGTCGCGCAGACTGGCCTCGGCGCCGGTCGGTTCGACGGTCGGCGAGAAGCGCGACGTGAGGTCAGCGAGTTCGCGTTCGGCGTCGGTCGAATTGAGGACCCGGAGGGCCTGCGTGATCTCGTGGCCGCGCTTCGCGATCTTCCACGACTCGTCGATCGCGTCACCGAGACGGTCGTCCATTGCGTCGAGCCGGTCCCGGGTCGGCCCCGACGACATGCCGCTGACCACGGTGTCGAAGCGCTTCTTCGCGACCTGCGCGTCGATCACGTACTGGCGCCACGGATCGCTCAGCGTGAACGGCTCGACCTTGGCCGATGGTCCCGACGCCGAGCGTCCCGACCTCGCAGCGGCGACGACGCGAACGCCCCACGCACCCACGCCGACCGCAGCGGCGCCGAGGATCGGCACGCCGGCCAGGATGGCCACCGCCGTGCCCCCACCGAACAGTCCGATGCCCAGCGGCGATGCGGCGGCCTCGACCACCTTCGGGGTCAAGAGTCGGTCGCGGAGCGGGGGTCGAGGCACGGCGTAGTCAGAAGTTCGAGATGACGGCCGTGAACACCTGGTTGATGCTCGCCGGATCGGAGGCGTCGTAGTGGGCAGCCGAGGTCGCCTCGGCGATGGCTCGCAGCGTCACGTCGTCGGCGCCGCTTCCGTACGAGATCGTGAACACCCGAACGGGGCGCGAGGTCGCGCCCTCGCTGCCGGACTGCAACTCGTTGATGACGTCGGTGAACTGCTGGTTGTCGTCGTCGAACACGCCGTCGTCATTGACCCCGTCGGTGAGGAAGACGACCGCGTTGATCTTCTCCTCGTCGTAACTCGCGAGCATCGTCTCGTACGACTTCTGTGTCACGTCGTAGAGAGGTGTGCCGTTCTGCGGGAACTGCGCGGCGATGCCGTCCTCCACGGCTCGGCGCTGCGTCCCGATCGGCGCAACCGGGACCACCTCGAGATAGTTCGGGTCGTCACCCCCGAGTAGATCGGTACTGAACACCCACAAGCCGACTTCGTCGGTGTCCTTGAACTGATCGAGGGCGTCGATCGCAGCCTGCTGTGCGAGGTCGAGCTTCGTCGAGCCGTTGCCTGCCGGATCGCCCATGGAGCCGGACACATCGAGCACGATCAACACCCGTGCCTCTTTGCGCTGCTCGGCCCACGAATCGAGGATCCCGACGAGCACATCGGGGTCGGGGACCTCCAACTCCGCTCGCGGTTGACTCGGGTCGACACCGTTCGCCGCGCTGATCGGGTCGGCAACGGGCACGTTGGGGTTGTTCGGACGGAACCCGAACTCGAGCACCTTCTCCTGATTCGCAGGCCGCTGGACGAACTCCTCGAACACGGCGGCCGCCGCCTTCTGCTCGTCGGTCACCCAGTCGGCGTCGAGGATGATGAACGGGTTGTCGGAGAAGAGAGTGCCCTCCTCCGGATAGATCGCAACGAGGGGCACCCGCGGCGCTCGCGGCACCTCGCCGGGTGCGAGTTCGCCGTCGGGGTTGCCGAGGTTGTAGTCGATCAGGCTCTTCTCCTCGACGGCGACTGCAGACGCGTAGGTGAGCGACGTGCCACGAGCGTCGGTCGCGAACCAGTTGTTGAGGAACGTCATGGTGATGTCGCCGTAGTGCACCACAGCGGACTCGACGTCAGTGGCGAACTGGACCGCCTCGGGCCGGCGAAGGTCCTCGGTGGTGAGGCCAGCCGTCTTGCCCGTCGCTGCGTAGTACTGGGCGATCGTGAAGTTGAGGCCGCTCGTCGAGTAGTTCGGGTTGGTCTTGCCCAGCCGGAACGGCCCCCACTCCGGATGACCGACCGACGCCCATCCCTCCGGGTCGTTCGCGAGTTCGATGATCCGTTCGAAGCCGACCGGTTCGTCGGGGTACCCGAGGGCCTGTGCCATCGGTTCGGGCATCGCGATCACGAGCGGCGTCAGCATGAACGGGGTTCCGGGCGGAGCGAGTACGCGTCCGGCCCGCTCGTTGACGATGCCTGCCCAGGCTGACGCAGCAGGCGACCAGATGACGGGTGGCTCACCGTTCAATTCGGGCTCGGGCCATCCGGCGACGATCAGGTTGGCCGCGCTGCCCGACGCCTTGCGAGCGGGCCGAACGAAGATGCAGTCGTCGCCGGTGGTGGCATCGTCGCTGGCGTTGAAGTCGGCGGCGAGTTCGGTCAGCAGCGTGATCTTCTCGCTGCTGACGGCCATGTCGACCACGACGCAGTTGCCCGGATCGCCGTTCCCCGGGTCGCCGCTGCCAGTGTCGCTCCCGGTGCAGGCAACCGCTGTGGCAATCAGCCCGGCCAGAAGGAGGAGACGGCCGGGCCGGCGGTGCACGAGGGGTCGAGTCATAAGTAGTCCTTCCAGATCTCGCGAACGGCCAGCATGTCACTCGACGACACGGTGGTGCTCGCAGTTCGGGTGTCGGTCCAACCGGCTTCCGTGAGTGCGGTGCGCAGGGCGGCGACCAAGCCGCTGGGGGTGCTCGTGCCGGCTGGCGTGGCGACGACAACGTCGATCGGTGATGAGCCGGACGGTGTGAGCAGCACGAATCGTTGAGCGTTGGCTTCGGCGAGTTCGGCCTCGGCACCGACGGCGATGTGGAAGCTCGGGACGGAGTCTGAATCGTCGACACCGCTGTGGTTGCGCCGGGCTTGTTGTCGGACGCCTGGGAGATCTGCCTTGCCCAGACCGTAAACGAGGGATCACCGCGGAGTGGGATCGAGTCGTTCCCGAATCCGAGCACGGCGTTGGTCACGCCCAGCTGACCGATCGCGGTGTACGGAAACGGTGCGAACCCGACGCTTGACATCGTTTCGGTCAGAACCGAGACACGCCCAGTCGGCCGGGTCACCACAGGTGTCGGAGACCTCGTTGGCGATGTCCGCATTCGCGACGAGCGTGAGCGGCGACGAGGCCACCACCTCGACGTCGTGCGTCGGTCGGGGCGAGCCGAGCGTTCGCCCGCAGGGAGCCGGCCATCTCCGGGAACGGCGCCATCGTGATCCACACCTCGTTCGGGATCTCGTCTGAATCGCCCCATGCCGTGAGCGTCTCGTCGACCGACTCGACGCGAACCTCGACGTCGAGGGTGTCCTCCACGTCCCGACAGATCTCCGCGAGATCCTTGATGCAGACGACCGTCCCAGTGCTCGTGTCGGTTCCGGCCTCGCCGTCGTCGAGCACCCGCTCGCGCACGAACCACGCACCGACGATCATCACCGCGGCGACGACGACGGCAACGGCTCGACCTGCGGTCATCGGTCGTGCGTTCCGTTCGGCACGCTGCGGCTCTTGCCCGACATCCGTGATCACGTTACTGCCGCGACGTGAGTCGGCGACGGTCTCCGGCTCCGGTTCGGCCGTCCGCAGGTTCGTTCAGGCGAGCCGACGGAGCTCGACGTTGCGCACGTAGGTCGTGATCACGATGCTCAGGCTGATCGTGGCCGCGAGGCTGATCGTCGCCCCGGTTCCGATGACGGTGGCGAGGAGCCCGAGGATGAGCGCACCGAGCGGGAACAGCCCGTTCGCCACCAGCGTGTACACGGCCATCACGCGCCCCATCAGCGGCTGAGGAGTCTTGGCCTGGATCAGGCCCTGGTTCATGTTGATGAAGAAGCCGCCGGCGAGCCCCATCACGAGTGACAGGCCGACAACCAGGGCGAAGCTGTTGGCGAACCCGATCAGCAGGGTCATCGTGCCCCCGACCATCATCGCCCGCTGGAACACGGCGCCCTTGTTCGCCATGTCGCCCTTGCGCATCAGGAACAACGACGAGATCGCGATGCCGACGCCCATCATGGCGAACGGGATCGCAGCATCGCCGGCGTCACGGCCGAGTTCGGATTTCACGTGTGCCTGCAGCGTGACCATCACCGCCGGGTTGACCGTGAGGCTCCCGGTCAGCAGCAGACCGAACAGGGTCTTCAGCTGCGAGTCACCGAGGATGTGGCGGACCGCCTCGCGGACCTCTGCCACGACCGGACGGCGCTCGCGTGCTTCTTCGTGGGCCGGCACGTCGAGCATGAGGAGGAACACGGTCCCGACGATCAACAGCCCGGCTTGGAACCAGAACGCACCCTCGAAACCGAACTGGTCGCCGACCACCTTGACGAGCACCGGTCCGAGGATGAGCGAGAGCGTCATGGCGATCGCGTTGAGCGCGATCGCGCCGAAGAGCTGGTCGCGGCCGACGAGCGCCGGGACCAGCGACGACCGGACCGGTTGACCCACGGCCGATGCGCTGCCCGCGAGCAGGGTGGCAACGATCACCCAGCCCATCTCGATGTGGTCCGAGCGAATGAGCAGTGCCGTCCCGGCCATCACCGTGGCCGAGGCGAGTTGTGTACCGATGAGCAGGCGGCGGCGATCGTGCCGGTCGGCCCACACGCCCGCCTGCAGCACGACCAGGGCAGTGGGGAGTCCGAGCGTGAATGCCACCAGGCCCTGCGCCCCCTCGTCACGGAGCAACAGGTCGAGCACGATCCACCCGAAGGCGAACCGCTGGGCATTGACGACGAGGAAGAACGGGATGTTGTTCAACCACAACATCCGGAACGGCCGGACGGAGAGCGCATTGGCCGCGCGTTCACCCTGCGTTCGCGTCATGGTCACGCGATGACTCTCGCAGACCCGTCGCGGGCTCTGCGATGCGGACCGTGGTGTGGCAGTGTCGCGGTTCATGAGCACGTTCAAGGCCCTGGTCGTCCGCGAATCCGAGGAGGGGAATCCGAAGTCTGCAGCCGCGTCGATCGAGGAGTTGACCGACGACGATCTCCCGACGTACGACGGTTCGGAGATGGTGACCGTCGACATCGACTACTCGTCGCTCAACTACAAGGACGGCATGGCGCTGACCGGGAAGGGCCGGATCATCCGTTCGTTTCCGATGGTGCCGGGGATCGACTTCTCGGGCACGGTCGTGTCATCGGATTCCGATCGCTTCAGCCCTGGTGACGACGTGATCCTGACCGGCTGGGCCGTGGGCGAGCGGTACTGGGGCGGCTACGCGCAACGCCAGCGGGTCAAGGCCGACTGGCTGGTCGCCCGGCCGTCGTCGATGTCGAGCGTGCAGGCGATGGGCATCGGCACCGCGGGGCTCACCTCGATGCTGTGTGTGCTCGGCCTCGAGGACGGTGGCGTCACCCCGGACGACGGGCCGATCGTCGTGACCGGCGCTGCCGGCGGTGTGGGCAGCGTGGCGATCGCGCTCCTCAGCCATCTCGGGTTCGAGGTCACCGCCGTCACGGGTCGACCCGAGGAGCATGACTACCTCCGGTCGCTCGGTGCGTCGGCGTTCCTCACCCGGCAGGAGATGTCGGAGGAGCCGAAGCCGCTCGAGAGCGAGACGTGGGCCGGTGCGGTCGATGCGGTGGGCTCGACGATGCTCGCCAAAGTCATCGCGCAGACGAAGTATCAGGGAGTCGTGACCGCATGCGGACTCGCAGGGGGCGTCGACCTGCCGACCACGGTGATGCCGTTCATCCTGCGCGGTGTTCGGCTGCAGGGGATCGACTCGGTGATGGCGCCGCTGGCCCACCGTGAAGCTGCCTGGGCACGGCTGGCCACCGATCTCCCGGCGGGCCTGCTCGACACGATGACCGAGATCGTCCCGATGAGCACCCTGCCCGAGCAGGGTGCCGCGATCATGGCCGGCCAGACCCGCGGCCGCCTCGTCGTCGACCCCTCCGCCTGACCGTTACGTAACGGGTCTGACCCGTTACGCAACGCGTGACGCGACGGGTCAGACCCGTGAGGTAACGGTCAGCGGGGGAGGTAGGAGGGGCGCTGGGCTTCGAAGGCGTCGATGGCGGCGGCCTTGCCCATCGTGATGCCGATGTCGTCGAGTCCGTTGAGGAAACGGTGCTGCACGTCGGAGGGCATCGGGAACGCTTCGTCGATACCTGCAGCAGGCACCTCGACCTTCAGTTGCTCGACGTCGACGACGATCGAGGTCTGCGGGTCGGCCTCGATCGCCGCCCAGATCGCTTCGACCGTCGCCTCCGGGACGACGACCGGGACGAGCCCGTTCTTCGTGCAGTTGTTCTTGAAGATGTCGGAGAAGCTCGGAGCGATCACCGCGTCGAATCCGTACTGCTGGATCGCCCAGACGGCGTGCTCGCGTGACGAGCCGACGCCGAATGCCGGCCCGGCGACGAGGATGTTGGCGCCGGTGTAGCGCTCGTCGTTGAGGACGAAGTCCTGCTCGTCACGCCATGCCGAGAACAGCCCCTTCTCGAAGCCGGTCCGCTCGACCTGCTTCAGCCACACCGCAGGGATGATCTGGTCGGTGTCGACGTCGCTGCGCTTGAGCGGCACGCCGGTTCCGTTGATGACCTGGACGGCTTTCATGACTGGGCTCCTTCGATCTCGGGCAGGTCGGCAGGTGTACAGAACGTGCCCTTCACGGCGGTCGCCGCGGCGACGGCAGGGGAGACGAGATGCGTTCGTCCGCCCGGACCCTGGCGGCCTTCGAAGTTGCGGTTCGACGTCGACGCCGCCCGCTCGCGCGGGGCGAGCTTGTCGGGGTTCATCGCCAGACACATCGAACAGCCGGGCTCGCGCCAGTCGGCGCCGGCGGCGACGAAGATCTTGTCGAGCCCCTCCTCGATCGCCTGGTTCCGCACCCGGTGGCTGCCGGGCACGACCATCACGCGCGGCACGGTGACCGTGCGGCCCTCCATGACGGCAGCGGCGGCTCGGAGATCCTCGATCCGGCTGTTGGTGCACGAGCCGATGAACACGGTGTCGACGGCGACGTCACGCATCGACGTACCCGGCTCGAGGCCCATGTACTCCAGCGCCCGGGACACGGTCTCCTGCGTCGTCGGGTTGTCGAAGCTCATCGGATCGGGGATCGGCGTGTCGATCGACGCCACCTGGCCCGGGTTCGTGCCCCACGTGACGTGCGGGGTGATCGCCGACGCGTCGAGGATGACTTCCTTGTCCCACACGGCATCGTCGTCGGAGTACAGCTGCGTCCAGTCGGCGACGGCCGCCTCCCAGTCGGAACCCTTCGGTGCGTGGTCGCGTCCTTCGAGGTAGTCGAACGTCGTCTGGTCCGGTGCGATCAGCCCCGCCTTCGCGCCCGCTTCGATCGACATGTTGCAGACCGTCATCCGGCCCTCCATCGACAGGGCCCGGATCGCCGAGCCGCGGTACTCGATCACGTGGCCGAGGCCGCCGCCGGTACCGATCTCGCCGAGGATCGCGAGGATCACGTCTTTGGCGGTGGCGCCGGGCTGCAGGTCGCCGTCGACGGTGACCGACATCCACTTCGGCCGCTCCTGGGGGAGCGTCTGCGTGGCGAGGACGTGCTCGACCTCGCTCGTGCCGATCCCGAAGCGCGAGCGCACCGAATGCGCCGTGCGTCGCCGTGTGGGAGTCGCCGCACACGATCGTCATGCCAGGCATCGTGCGACCCTGCTCGGGGCCGATGACGTGGACGATGCCCTGGTCCGGGTCGCCCATCGGGAAGTTGGTGATCCCGAACTCGGCGGTGTTCGCCCGCAGGGTGTCGACCTGCTTGGCCGAGATCGGGTCCGCGATCGGCTGATCGATGTTCTCGGTCGGGACGTTGTGGTCCTCGGTGGCGATGGTGAGCTCGGGGCGGCGCACCGAGCGTCCGGTCAGGCGGAGGCCGTCGAATGCCTGTGGGCTGGTGACCTCGTGGACGAGGTGGAGGTCGATGTAGATGAGGTCGGGTTCGCCGTCTCCCGACTGGACCAGATGGCGCTCCCACACCTTCTCCGGCAGTGTCTGTCCCATGTGGGCTCCCTCGTTCTGATCGGTGTTGCGATGGCTCGATGGTGAGGAGTCCCAACATATGGGATAGTGTTCCCTCGATATGGACATCGTAACCGGTGTGGGCGTGCTCGACAAGGCGATGGTGGTGGTACGTGCCGTCGCCGACCACCCGCAGGCGCTGACCGAGTTGCAGGAGTCCACGGGGTTTCCGCGGGCGACGGTCCACCGACTCGCGTCGGCACTGGAGTCACACGGGGTGCTGCGGCGAGATGTCGAGGGACGGTTCGAACTCGGCCACGGTCTGATTGCGCTCGGGCAGGCGGCCCAGACACGATTTCCGCTCGTCGAGATCGCTCGCCCGATCCTCGCTCGCCTGCGTGACCAGACCGGCGAGAGCGTCCAGCTGTTCGTCCAGGAGGGCACCCAACGGCGCTGTGTCCTCTCGCTCGAGACCCCACACGGGCTGCGCTGGATCGTCCCGGAGGGCTCGGTGTTCCCGCTCGACGCCGGGTCGGCGGGTCGGGTGCTGTCGGCAGCTCCGGGCTCCGACGGGTGGATCGAGAGCGTCGGTGAGCGTGAGCCCGGCGTCGCCTCGGTGAGTGCCGCTGTCGATGGGCCGAACGGGGCCACCATTGCGGCGGTGTCGGTCAGCGGACCGATCGAACGGCTCAGCCAGCGACCGGGCAAGCGCTTCGGCGACGCAGTGATCGCCGCAGCCGCCGAGCTGTCGAACGCGCTCGGCGGCTGAGGCGATCGAAGCGCTCGGCGTCAGTTGTCGTTCCGACTCTCCGCTACGCCACTACACCACTGGCCGAGGCAATGCGGTCACCTGGATGGTGCCGCTCACCGTCACCCGGCTCGGATCGTCGGGAGTTGGGTCGGGCGTCGACTCGATACGTCCGACGCCGTGGACCAGCATGCCCTCGAGGTCTCCGGTGCCCGGCCAGACCGAGACGAACCGTGCGACCCCTTGGCGGTCGATCAGGCCGCTGATCAGCACGTCGTCGCCGAGCACCGACGTGACGTAGGTGAAGCCACCGGTCTCATCGACGACCTCACCATCGCTCGGGTCCGAGTCGAACTGCTGCAGCTGTCCCGAGGCCGGCTCGGGGACGAACGCCGGGTCGTCGCCGGAGAAAGTGCACGCCTGGTCATAGGTGATCGCCGCGCTCGGCTCGGCGAATCCGGCGCTGGTGAGTGCACACTCGACCGTGACCTCGGCGGACGATTCCGATGCTCCCGGCGGTGTGGGGAGCGTCTCGTCGAGCGTCCAGTCGAAGACGGCGTCGACATTGCCGTCGCCCAGCCCGGTGAGGAAGACCTGGTCGCCCTCGTAGTCGCCGGTCCCGGGTGCGACGCCGACGAAGCGCGCCACGCCGCCTTGGGCGTAGCTGTACCCGGCCGACAGCAGACCACTGTCGGCAACACTGGTGTAGGGCGCGGCCTGGAGCGCCGCCACGGCACGCGCATCCTGCACGGTCAGCTCGATGTTCTGCGTCGCGTCGAATGGCAACACCGCTGTCTCGTCGAATGTGCAGGTTTGTTCGAGAATGGTTCCCGTGCCATCGGCGACTCATCGCCGGTGCTCCGAATGCACAGGTGGCCTCGGCGGACCCCGCGCTGACTTGCACTGCTGGCGGCAGGACCTCACCTTCGGGGTCGGCGACCACGGCTCCGTCCGGGTCGGTGGGCAGGTCGGGGTCGACCACGACCGGCGCCGGTTCGGGGTCGCCTGCGATCGCCGGGTCGGTGACCACGACGGTCGGCGTCGGTTCGCGTCGGTCGGCGGGCGGCGCTGCGTCGTCGCGGTTGGCGACGACGACGAGTCCGCCGACGAGGGCGATCGCTGCGACGGATGCGGCAACGAGTAGCCCCGTACGGGGTCGCTTGTCGAGTCGGTTGGTGTCGGGATCGAGCATGATGACCTCCATGGTCCTGTCGCTGTGTGGTTGCGAGTCCTGCTCGTCGATCCGGTGTCGGATCGCCTCCCAGGCCGTTGACGATGGGGTTGCCCGATCGGAGATCTGGCTCAAGTCGCGTTCGACACGATCCGTGAAACGAGTCATGAGTCCAGTTCCTTTCTCAGCGCAGCGAGTCCCCGGCGGAGGTGCGACCGGACGGTCGCGCCGGGCATGTCGACGATCTTGGCGATCTCCGACGCCTTGTAGCCCCCGTAGTACCTGAGGACCACCGCGATGCGCTGGTCCTCCGGCAGCTTGCTCAACACGTCCCAGAGTTCACCTGCATCGTTGGCCAGACCTGCGGGTGGTTCCGGTGGGTGCATCGACATCACCCGACGCCGCCGCAGTGCGGAACGGCATCGGCTGACGACGGCGCTGCGCAGATACGCACCCGGCTTCCGGATCTCGTCCATGCGTCCCGCCACCTCGACGAAACTGTCCTGGACGAGGTCTTCGGCCTCGGCGTTGCTGCCCACGAGGGTGTAGGCGAGGCGAACCATGCCGGTGTACTCGACGGCATAGAGCTGCTCGAGCTTCCCGGTGTGTTCGGCGACCGTGTCGCTCGTTGACCTCACTTGCCCCATCACCCTCTACGGCGCCTGAGGACCGCGAGGTGTTGCAGGAAATCGAGAAATCTCTCCGGCGGGCGCGAAACGCCAGGTCACCCCGACTCGCCGCCGGGTCGCCAGAGTGTCTCGTCGAGGTCGCGCGCGAGCGCCTGCTCGATCACGTCGGCGGACACGTCGATCGCGGCGTGGTCCTTGACCATCGCCGCGGCGTTCGGGCGGTCGGTCGCGTCGATCCACGACTCGGGCTCCCACAACGCGCCACGGCGCAGTGCCTTCGCGCAGTGGACGTATGCCTCTTCGACGGTGACCACGACGACCACCTTCGCCGGGCGACCGTTGACCGCGAACCGCTCACCCAGATCGGTATCGGTCGACAGTCGGGCCACGCCGTTGATGCGCAGCGTCTCGTTCAGCCCGGGGATGAGGAACAGCAGTGCGACCCGAGCGTTGTCGACGACGTTCTCGAACGAATCGAGCCGGTTGTTGCCCGAGTAGTCGGCCCACGCCACATGCTGTTCGTCGAGCATCTCGACGAATCCAGGCTTTCCACCCTTCGGCGACCCGTCGCACCGCCCGTCGCCGTCGGCGGTTGAGAGCACGAAGAACGGCGACTTGGCGAGGAAGTCGCGGCAGTGCTCGTCGAGCACCCCGATCACCTTGGCGACCGCACCGCCGGTCGCAGGTCGGTAGATCTGGCGGAGGTCGTCGACGGACTCGATCGTCATGTCTGTCATCCTCGCGCGGTTCGATTTCGAATGCCGACGCTCGTGCGGGCAAGTACAGGGTGTGGAGGCAACGACCCGGCGACCGGCTCATCAGTTCGTGAGCGACAATGCGTCGGTGACCGACGACGACTCGCAGGCGGCGACCGACGCTGTTCGTGTGCTGTTCGTGGCGCACGCTCTCGATCTTCATGCGTATGCCAGCCGCCGGGTGGGGCGCGATCTGGCCGATGATGTCGTCGCAGAGACCTTCCGGCAGGCGATCGAGTCGTGGGAGCGATACGACCCCGGCCGCGGGTCGGCTCGCGGTTGGTTGTTCGGCATCGCCACGAACCTGTTGCGGCGCCACTGGCGCACCGAGCGGCGGCGGATCGCAGCGCTGCGGCGATCGAGCGGGGAAGCCCGAGTCGCCGCTGTCGATCCGGCGGCGGGTGTCGACAACCGGCTCGATGTCGATGCCCGGGTCTCCCGGGTGCTCGACGCGGTCGCCGACCTCGCCCCCGACGATCGTGACCTGCTGACGCTCGTGTCGTGGGAGCGGATGCCGCACGCCGAGGTCGCGGAGGTGTTGTCGATCCCCGTCGGGACGGTGCGCTCTCGCCTGCACCGCATCCGACGACAACTCGAACACGCCACCGCCCACCCGACCCGGGGCGAACCCCGCGAGCACTCCGACCACGACTCGAAAGGTGACCGGACATGAACCCGATCGACGACTACGCCGCGCTCCGTCCCGACGCCCAGGCCCCGACCCAGGAAGACCTCGACCGGTTGTGGGACCGTGCGCTCGCCGCCGACAGCTCACCGTCCGGCGGGGAGCGGCCGGCCGAGTCGGCCAAGGTCGGTCGACGGCGCGTTGCAGTGTTGGGTGCCGCAGCGTCGCTCATCGTCGGAATCGCCGCGATCGCGCTCGTGGCCGATCGGGCCGAAGCCCCGTCCGGAGTCGCCGACACCGTGGCGACCCCGCCTCCCGAATCGACGCGCCCCGACCTCGTCCGAACAACCGACGCCAACGGTGGACATCACGGCACCGCCGACCTGGACGGTCAGCGAGCGCGGCTGGGTCGCGTCAGAACCAGTCGTGGCGTTCGAGTCCGGCGTCGCGAACGTGACCCTGGTGGCGGGGCCCGAGGGCGTGGCGGCGTCGTGGGTCGCCGTCGTCGACGGGGTGAGTGATCCCTTGGTGCGGGTCGGTGGGTTGGCCAGTGATCTCTCGGAATCCGATGATCCGATCATCGCGTGGCGCACGGATCCGGCCATCGGCAACTTCATCGTGTCGGCGGGAGGAGTTGCGCAATCAGATGCACAGGCAGTGCTCACCGCGGTCCAGGCCGGCGCCGAATTGCCACCCGGATTCACGGTGCTTCCCGACGCATCCGGGTCGCTCGCGCAGCGCCGGGTGACACAACGATTCGACCATCCTGACGGCCGCTGGATCGAGATCGACATCCAGTCCGGCGGTCAGCCTCGCTACGACGTCGAGATGGAGCAGGCGACCGCCGCCGAGTCCTTCGACGCGCCCGAGGGAGTCGATGTGAGCAACATTGCCTTCCCGGGTGAGTACACGCTCCTGTTGCGCACCGGGTTCTGGGTGTCGACGGTCCGCACCTCGGCATCCTCCGATACCGCCACCGACTTCACCGACATGGCCGAACTCGTTCAGCTCGATCTGGAAGCGGTCTCGACCGTCACGACCACCGCCACGACCACGACCGCCACGACGTCCCCGGAGGCAGCGGTTGCCGATGCCCCGGCCCCTGCCTCGATCACGCAGCTCGCCATCGGTGACTCCGTGATGCTCGGAGCGGTGACCGAATTGAGCGAGATTGGATTCAGCGTCGACGCGGTCGAGAGTCGGACGTTCGTCAACGGGCTCGATGTCGTGCGGATGCTCGCCGAACACGACCGCCTGCCGGAGACGATGGTCGTCCAGCTCGGCAGCAACGGACCGATCGGTGAGCCGAACATGGCGGAATTCGCCGGCCTCGTCGCCGATGTCGACACCGTGGTCATCCTGACGTCGGTCACCGACCGCGACTACAACCTGGCGAACAACGAGTTGATCTACGCCGTCGCGGCTGCCAACGACAACATCCAGGTGCTCGACTGGTCGGAGCTCGCAGCGAGCTGCCCCGGCGCCTGCTTCGAGGCCGACGGCTTCCACCTCGGGGCCGACGGCCGCGAATACTACGCGGCGCTGATCGCGGGAGTGCTCGACGCAGCGGAAGCCTGACCGGCAATCCGCCACAGGGCCACCGCGATCGGAAGCTGCAGCGGGAGCCGCACCCAGTTCACGATGCGTCCGGCTCCCTCGGCAGTTCCGGCCGAGCGGGTCATCTTCCCGTCGACGGGCTTCACCTCGACGTCGTTGAGGGCCATGTCGACGTTGGCGGGGAACACCGCGGCGAGGAGGACGATGAGGCCGAGCGCCGACACCCGTCGGGTGCGGGCCGGCAACAGGCCGAGGCCGAGGACGATCTCGGCGGCGCCGCTGACGTAGTTGGCGAGCCGCTTGCCGGGGAACCAGTCGGGCACGATCGACTCGAAGAAGTCGGGGCGGGCGAAGTGCATCACCCCGGCTCCCGTGAAGAACGATGCGGCGAGGCTGGTCGATGGTCGTGGCACAGGCCCATTCAAGTCGATGCACACCTCGGCCGGCTGCCTCGACCTGATGGGGCCCAGGCCCGCGTGGAATGCTGGCGCCATGCTCCGTCGCCAGCGTCGCGCCCGCGCCTGCCGATGCCTCGGCCTGCTCGCCATGGGTGGACTGTTGTTCGGGGCGTGCGCCGACTCCGACGACGATGGCGACAACGAGGTCGTCGATGCCGCGCCTGAACAGGCGGACGCCGCAGCTGCCGACCCGATCGGACGGAACGACCTCGCCACCGTGCTCGCGATCGTGGGCGATGCCGGTGAACTCGGAGACGACACCCTGGCGGTTGCGGCGCTCGTCGACGCCCAGCAACCCGACGCCGTGTTCACGGTGGGCGACAACGAGTACACCGACGACGGGCGCACGGTCGACGCCTATGTCGAGTCGGTCGGCGGGGTCTACGGCTCGTGGATCGAATCCGGGAGGTTCTTCCCGATCCCCGGCGACCACGACTACGGCGATCAGTGCGACGACGAGGAAGCCGCCGCCGACCTCGACGCCTATCTCGAGTACTTCGACCTCCCCGTCGGTCCGGAGGACGAGACCTACTACGACGTCCGCGTCGGTGACGTCCACGTGTTCGCGATCGACTCGGCCGAAGCCTGCCATCGCGACGGAGGCGCCAAGCTCGATCGCCAACGGCAATGGCTGGCCGACACCGCTGCCGCTTCCGATGCGCCGGTCAAGATCGCGCTCCTCCACCATCCGCCCTATTCGTCGGGCTCGTCGCACGGCAGCGCCGAAGGACTGCGGTGGGACTTCGGAGCGTGGGGAATCGACCTGGTGGTGTCCGGCGACGACCACATCTACGAACGCTCCGTGCACGACGGAGTGACCTACGTCGTCAACGGCCTCGGTGGCATCGAGGCCCATGCGGTCGGCGAGCGGATCGAGGGCAGCCTCGTCACCTTCGCCGATGAGTTCGGAGCACTGGTGCTCGTCGTCGACGGCAACGAGGCTCGCGGGTCGTTCATCGACGTCACCGGCCGCACGGTCGACGACTTCGTGCTCGACGTTTCGCTCGCGGCGCCCCCGAGCCCGATCCGGCTGCCGTGGCGTCGCCGCTCTCGGTGGCATCGACGTGGCACTGGCAGTTGCAGGGCCTGCTCGACACGTCCATCGACGCCGACGTCTACGACATCGACCTGTTCGAAGCAACGCCGGAGGTGATGGAGGGGCTGCGGAACGACGGCCGCATCGTGATCTGCTACTTCTCGGCGGGCTCGTACGAGGCGTGGCGGCCCGACGCATCCGGGTACGACGACGCCGACCTCGGAGCAACCCTCGACGGATTCGAGGACGAGCGGTGGCTCGACATCCGCAGCGACACCGTCCGCGCGGTGATCGAGGGCCGGCTCGACCGAGCGGACATGATCGGCTGCGACGGCGTCGAACCCGACAACGTCGACGGCGACACGAACGACACCGGCTTCGATCTCACCGCGGAGGACACCCTCGACTTCAACCGCTTTCTCGCCGCAGCAGCACACGAGCGTGACCTGCTGGTCGGCTTGAAGAACGCCGACCGGCACGTGCTCGACCTCGTCGACGACTTCGACTTCGCGGTCAACGAGCAGTGCCACGAGTTCGACGAGTGCGACGCGTTCATGCCGTTCATCGAGCAGGGCAAGCCGGTGTTCAACGCCGAGTACGCACAGGAGTTCGTCGACGCCCCGTTGCAGGTCTGTGCCGACGCGCTGGCGAGCGACTTCCGCACCTTGATCCTGCCACTCGACCTCGATGGCTCGTTCCGGATCAGCTGCGACGAGTGATGCGGATCGGCTCACCCGTCCCAGGTGGGGGACCTACGCTGGCCCGATGACCGAGCACGCGGCCACCACCGATGTCGAGATCCTGCCGTCCGACTGGCGTGAGCAGGTGCTCGCCCTCGCTGAGGAGAAGGACGCGGTCATCCTCGCCCACAACTATCAGCTCCCCGAGATCCAGGACGTCGCCCATCACACTGGCGACTCGCTCGGGCTGTCGCGGGTCGCAGCCGAGGTCGACGCCTCGACGATCATCTTCTGCGGTGTCCACTTCATGGCCGAGTCGGCGAAGATCCTCAGCTTCGACAAGCGGGTGCTGATCCCCGACGAACGCGCCGGGTGCTCGCTGGCCGAGACGATCACCGCCGATCAGATGCGGGCGTGGAAGGCCGAGCACCCCGGCGCCGTCGTGGTCTCGTACGTGAACACCACCGCCGCGGTCAAGGCCGAGACCGACATCTGCTGCACCTCGTCGAACGCGGTCGAGGTCGTGCAGTCGATCCCGGCCGACACCGAGGTGCTGTTCGGCCCCGACCAGTTCCTCGGCGCCCACGTCCAACGCATCACCGGGCGCGAGAACATGCACGTCTGGATGGGTGAGTGCCACGTCCACGCCGGCATCAACGGTGCCGACCTCAAGGACCGTGTCGAGGCCGAGCCCGAGGCCGAGCTGTTCGTCCATCCCGAGTGCGGTTGCGCTACCAGTGCCCTCTACCTGGTCGGCGCGGGCGTCGTGCCCGAGGAGCGGACGAAGATCCTGTCCACGGGGGGCATGATCGCCGCGGCCCGTGAAACCACGGCAACCACCGTGCTCGTCGCGACCGAGACCGGCATGATCCACCAGCTCCAGCAGGCCGCTCCCAACGTGAACTTCGAGCCGGTCAACCGGGCTGCGGTCTGCAAGTACATGAAGATGATCACCCCGGCAAAACTGCTCCGGTCGCTGAGGGAAGACCGCGACGAGGTCACCCTCGACCGTGAGATCGCCGACGCGGCGCGCCAGTCGCTCGAGCGGATGGTCGCCATCGGCACCCCGTCGCCCACCGCCGAGTAGGCGTGACGTAACGGGTCAGACCCATCGCGTCACGCGTGACGTAACGGGTCAGACCCGTCACGTCACGCGTGGCAGGCTGACGGGATGGGACTGACGCGACGATTGAAGGCGCCTGCGCCCACCTGGGAGCGCGACGTCGACGTCGTCGTGCTCGGCTCCGGTGCCGCCGGATTGTCGGCGGCGCTGGCCGTCCGACCGGTTCGGACGGTGCTCGTCGTCACCAAGGACGTGCTCGAAGCCGGGTCCACACAGTGGGCCCAAGGCGGGCTTGCCGCCGTGCTCGACCCCGCCGACTCGACCGAGAACCACGTCCGAGACACGTTGGCGGCAGGTGCCGGGCTGTGCGACGAAGAAGTCGTCCGACAGCTCGTCCACGAAGCACCGACGTCGATCCGGTACCTGATGCGCCTCGGTGCCGCGTTCGATCCCGACCACGCCACAGAGCCCCGCCCCGGTTTCGACCTGGACATCGCCCTCACCCGAGAAGGTGGCCACAGCCACGACCGCATCGTGCACTCGGGAGGTGATCGGTCGGGCGCAGAGGTGCAGCGCACCCTCGACGAATCGGCGATCGGTGCCGGCGTCGACGTGATGAACCACACGTTCGCCCTCGATCTGGTGATGGGCAGGACCGTCACCGGAGAACGTCAGGTCGCCGGGGTACGCGTGGCCCGTACCGATCAGCACGGAGCGATCACGTCGGTCGGCACGATCACCGCCCGTGCCGTGGTCATCGCATGCGGCGGGTACGGGCAGGTGTTCGCATCGACGTCGAACCCTCCTGCGGTCACCGGCGACGGCATCGCCATGGCGCTCCGGGCCGGACTGCCGGTCCGCGACCTGGAGTTCGTCCAGTTCCACCCCACCGTGATGTGGCGCGGACCCGAGGCCCGGGGGCAGCAGGCCCTGGTGTCGGAAGCCGTGCGCGGTGAGGGTGCGGTGTTGTTCGACGGTGCTGGTGAGCGGATCATGGCCGGTGTCCACCCGCAAGAGGACCTGGCCCCGCGCGACGTCGTGTCGGCGGCGATCAGCGCACGGATGGCCGAGGCGCCCGGGAGGTGTCGACGACCACGTCTACCTCGATGCGACCCACATGGGGGCGCGTTTCGCCGAGCGGTTCCCCACGATCCACGCCGCCTGTCGGGAGATCGGGCTCGACCCTGCAACCGAGCGGATCCCGGTCGCTCCCGCCGCCCACTACAGCTGTGGCGGCATCACCGCGGCCCTCGACGGCCGCACCGCACTTCCCGGGCTGTTCGCCGTCGGTGAGGTGACCTCCACGGGCGTCCACGGTGCCAATCGTCTGGCGTCGAACAGCCTCACCGAGTCGATCGTCGCGGGCACCCGTGTCGGTCGCGATCTCGCCTGGGAGTTGCCCGAGCGCACGCGGATCGAGCCCGATCTCGACGACCCCGAGGTCTTCACCCTGTTCGACCCGGTGCGACTCAGGGAGGTTCGAGCTGCGATGTCCCGTCACGTCGGGGTGATGCGCAACGCATCGGGTCTCGCAATGGCGATCGGTGCGCTCGGCACGCTCGGCCGGTCGATGTCCGCGGACGTCGAAGCGAGTCGTGACTCGTGGGAGGCGACGAACTTGTTGACGATGGCCTCCGGGATCGTGTCGGCCGCGCTCGCGCGGACCGAGAGTCGCGGCTGTCACCGGCGTTCCGACCACCCCGACACCGACCCGAGCTGGGTACGCCATCTCGAGGTCGTCGTGGACGCCGTCGGAGCGGTCGATGTCCGCCCCGAACCGTGAGGGCCAGTGCATAGGCTCCCGCGATGTTCGTGTTTCACCCGCTGTCGGAGACCACCCGCTCCCGGTTGATCGACGCCGGGCTCGATCCCGACGCCGTCGCAGCGCTGGTGCGAATGGCGGTCGCTGAGGACCTGATGGGAGGCATTGACGTCACCTCGACCGCGACGATCCCCGCCGACCAGCGCAGTGTGGCCACGTTCGGCGCACGTCAGGCCGGCGTGGTCGCCGGGCTCGCCGTGGTGTCCGCCGTCATCGAGACCGTGTGTGGTCCTGAGGCGAGCGACGTCGAATTGCTCGTCGCCGACGCCTCGCGAGTCGAGCCGGGGACCGAGGTGGCCCGGGTGACCGCACCGACACGACTGCTGCTCACCGCCGAGCGAACGGCGCTCAACCTGTTGTGCCATCTGTCGGGTGTGGCGAGCCTGACGCGGCGGTGGGCCGACGCGCTGGAGGGAACCGGCGCCACCGTACGCGACACGCGCAAGACCACGCCGGGGCTCCGAGCCCTCGAGAAGTACGCCGTACGTTGCGGTGGCGGGGCAAACCATCGGATGGGGCTGTCCGACATGGCGCTCGTGAAGGACAACCACGTGGCCGCGGCCGGCGGCGTCGGTGAGGCCTACGCCCGGGTCCGTGCGCTCGAAGCCACGATCCCGGTCGAGATCGAGGTCGACTCCCTCGACGGACTCCGCGAGGCGATCAGTGCCGGCGCCGACGAGGTGCTCATCGACAACTTCACACCGGCCGAGATGCGCAAGGCCGTCGCGATCCGCAACGAGATGGGATCGTCGGTGCGACTGGAGGCGAGCGGCGGACTCACCCTCGACACGGCCCGCGACGTCGCGGAGACCGGCGTCGACCTGATCGCGGTCGGGGAGCTGACCCATTCGGCCCGCATCCTCGACCTGGGGCTCGACCTCCGCTCCATCGTGTGACCCATGTGGGCCGGCTGCTCATGCCCGGTCCGCGAGGTGTGCCGACGACTCGCCGTGGACGTGGATGCGGTCAGTACGTCCCGATGAGTTCGATCACGAAGATCATGTCGGTGTCGGCTGGCAACCCGCCCTGCGGGTTGCCAGCCGGACCGAACCCGTCCTCAGGCGGGATGGTCACGGCGCGTCGACCGCCGACGTTCATGCCGTCCATACCTTCGAGCAGCCCTGGCAGGAGGCCCTCCTCGAACGGGATCTGCAGCGGGTCGGTGCCCCAGTTGGTTTCGATCGCGACACCGTTGTCACCGCGGAAGTTGACGTAGCGGATCAGCGCCCTGTCGCCGCGCTCCAGCGCAGGTCCGTCGCCGACGATCAGGTCTTCGAACTCGGTCGCTTCGATGCCTTCACCTGTCGACAGTGCGACACCCGGCTCGGTGGGCGCATCGGCCGGATCGGCGCCCCCGACGACGGCACGCACATCGATCACGAACGTCAGCGCTTCCTTCTCCCCGATGATGTCGCCCCGGGCCTCGTCGCCGTACGCGAGGTCGGACGGGATGTCGAGCTGAACCCGCTCGCCGGTCTGCGCCCCGACCAGGCCGTCCTCCCAACCCTTGATCACGCTCCCGTTGCCGAGGGTCACCGGGAACGGCTCGCGGTCGTAGCTGTTGTCGAACTCGACGCCGTCTTCAGATCGGACGCCGACGTAGTCGACGATCACGGTGTCGCCCGCCACTGCCGCATCGCCCGCACCCTCGATGAGCACGGTGCGCCCGAGTTCGGTGGGGAGCTCGGCGGGCAGTTCGACGACCGGCTTGTCGGGATTCTCGACCGCGACTGTGGAGTCGACCGGGAGGACCTCCGCATCGGGAGTGGAGCCAACCGCCTCTCCGGCGTCGACCTCGGCCGGGGGTACCGTGGTGCCGGCATCCGAGTCGGAGCTGCCGCATGCAGCGAGCGACAGGGCGGCGATGGTGGTGACGAGAATGGTCCGGCGCATTGCGACGACGCTATCGCTGGTCGAACCGCCGTTGCGGTCAGCCCGTGGGTGCGTGTCCGACGCGGCGGAGCCAGTCGGCCTCAGCCCGCCCGAGCTCGGTCGACGCGGGACCGTCGACGAACGGCCACAGCTCCGATGCGATCCTGCGGTAGTTGCCGGTCGCTCCGAGCTCACCGAGGAGTGCGTAGAGGCCGAGGTTGATCCGCTGGATGAACACGAAGGCTCGCGGCACCGTGGCGTACTGGCTGATCGGGCTGGTGCGGTCGAACGTGTGGCGGACCACCGAGTTGGCGTAGTCCCGGGTCCAGGTCATCTCGGTGTCGTGGCGCACCGTGTCGTAGAACAGCGAGAAGTATTCGCCGACCTCGTCGGTGTCGACCGGCGCTCCCGGCAGCAGCATGCCGGCGGACTCGACGATGCGCCGGAACTCGGTGGTGTCGTGGTCGACGGCAGCCGCCTTCACCATCGATCCGAACATCGTCAACTCCTCGGGGGTGAAGTGCTTGACCAGCCCGAAGTCGAGGAACGTGACGGTGCCGTCGTCATGGAACAGGTAGTTGCCCGGATGCGGATCGCCGTTGAACGCCCCGAACCGGTACAACGATCGGAACACGAATCGGAAGATGATCTCGCCGACCCGGTCGCGGGTCTCCTGGCCCCGGTCGAGCATCTCCGACCATCGATGCCCGGTGGCCAACTCGGTGGTCAGCACACGCCGCGTCGAATGGCTGTCGAGCACAGCGGGGATCCGGATGAACGGGTGGTCGCGGTAGTAGTCGGCGAACAGTTTCTGGTTGGCTGCCTCGAGTTCGTAGTCGACTTCGTCGGCCAGCCGGATCTTGATCTCGTCGACCATCTCGGACGGATCGAGGCCGCCGAAGCTCTGCTTGAGCACGGCTCCGAGCATGTCGGCGTTGCGCAGGTCGGACGCGATTGCTTCACCGATCCCCGGGTACTGCACCTTGACGGCCACGGCACGCTCGGATCCGTCGGGCATCCGCACGATCGCCCGGTGGACCTGTCCGATCGACGCGGCGGCGATCGGCTCGTCGTCGAACTCGACGAAGAGCTCATCGATCGGATGCCCGAGCTCTGACTCGACCGTCGACCGAGCGAGGTCGGTCGACATCGGTGGAGCGTCCGATTGGAGCTGGGCCAATGCCAGCCGAAGTGGTTCGGGGAGGCCGTCGTCGAGGTAGCTGGCCATCTGACCGAGCTTCATCAGCGCGCCCTTCATCTGGCCGAGTTCGGCGGCGACCTGTTCTGCGGTGCGAAACTCGCGCGCCCGGTCGAGCGCATCGCGTCGCTCGGCAGAGGCGAAGGTCTTGCGGGCCGCCGTGGTCGCGTACGTCCCGCCGACTCGGGCACCCATGCGCGCGAGCCGGGCGTTGCGGCCCAACCACGACGTGCCGAGCCGTCCGCCCGCATCGCGCACCGCAAGGGCCACGACACCGAGTCCGACGAGTGCGGCCAGTCCGACGGCGACAGCGGCGAGCCGTGACCGGAGTCCCGTCATCCCAGCCGCGCTTCCACCGATGCGATCGCCCGCACGAGTGTGGGAGCGAACGTGTCGGCTGCTTCGACGACGGCACCGTGGTCGCCGTCGATCCGGTACACCTCGGCGTCGGTCAGCGCCTCGAACAGCAGCGTCTGTCGGCGGCGGCTCACGACCTGGTCGCGCATCGTGACGATCAGCGATGTCGGGACATCGACGTCGCCGATCCAGGACGTCGAGTCGAATGCCCCGATGGCGGTTCCCGCTTCGAGCAGCATCCGCCAATCGTGGCTCGATGCCTCCTCGACGGCCCACGGCTCCCACTCGCGTGCCTTGCGTTGGAGGTAGAGCTGGTCGGTGAGCCAGATGCGAGCCTGCTCGGGTGTGATCCGAGCGAGCGCCGCGAGCCCGCTCGCCCCGAGGAACGACAGCCGCTCCAGCCGTTCGACGGAGAAGACCGGGGCCGTCGCACACAGGACGAGTCCGAGTACCCGCTCCCGGTGACGCCGCCAGGTCAGCTGGGCGATGGGGCCGCCCATCGAGTAGCCGACCGGGACGAAGCATTCGACACCGAGTGCGTCGGCGACGGCGACGGCGTCGTCGGCACAGTCTTCGAGACGGAATCGCTTCTTCGAGCGCAACCCCGACCCGTGGCCACGGTGGTCGTAGGCGACGACTCGGAACCGCTCGCCGAGGGCGGCATAGCACCGGAACCAGTTGAGGTCGGCGGTGGCCGTCCAGCCGTGCAACAGGATGATCGTGGTCTCGGCGTCGGAGGGCCCGAAGTCGCGGACGTCGATCGTGCCCCGCTCGGGCAGCTCCAGGCGTGTCGACGGCGGCAGGTCGGGTGCCGCTGCGCGCACGGCTGCCGAGTTGGGGCCGTTGCCGTCGACGGTGTCGGGATCGTGCTCGGAGGCTGCCGATTCCGTGTCGAGCTCGGGGTGTTCGTCCAGCTGGTTCAGACCGTGTCGACTTTCAGGACGGTGACGGTGAGCGATCCGTTCGGGGCGTCGTACGAGATCGTGTCGCCCTCGGCTGCACCGTCGAGCGCGGCACCGAGCGGCGACGTCGCACTGATGATGTCGGCGTTCTCGACGACTTCCTCCATGTTGCCGATGAGGTAGCGCTCGGCCATGTCGTCGGAGTCGCCCTCGTAGACGATGGTGTACACCTGCGAGGCCGAGACGATCTCGGCATTCTCGAGCAGGTGCTCGAGCTGGCGGATGCGACCCTCCATGTGGCCTTGTTCGTCCTTCGCGGCGTGGTAGCCGGCGTTCTCCTTGAGGTCGCCCTCCTCGCGGGCAACTTCGATCTTGTTGGCGACCTCGATGCGGCCACGCGTCGTCAGATCGTCGAATTCTGCCTGGAGCTTGTCGTAGGCGGCTTGGGAGAGCTGCGGGTTGGCCATGGGCCGAAGGATACCGAGTGGTCGGCGCGCCCTGCCCGGTCAAGAACCTGTCAAGACTCGTACGATCGTGCCGATGAACGAAGGGATGGATGACGGATCCGCCGTCCCGACTCCCGATGCGCACGGCGAGTGGCCCGAATCCGCCGGCGCGCCCTCCGACCCGGTCGTGTCCGATGATCGGGCGGATCGTCCCCGCCGAACCGACCGGAGATGGATCCTGGGAGGGGTCGCCGCGATCGTCGCCGGGTTGGTCGGCCTCGGTGTTCTCGCAGCGTCGTCGGGATCGTCGACGGTGACCGACATCGGCGCCGTGAGTACCTCTGAAGCCCCGACCGTCCTCCGTGTCGAACGCACCACGGTCCCGTTCCCCGGCTCGACCGAGTCCGACGCTCGGAGCACCGTGCCGACGTCGACTGTCGAGCCCACGACGACGGTGGCGCCGACCACCACCGACGTGCCGGCGACCGCTCCTCCGCTCGACGACGAGCCGTCGGTCGTCGCCCGTCCCGTTCCCGTCGACCCGCCCCCGCCGCCGCCCGCCGCCCCGCCGGCGCCCTGGGCCGACAGTGTCTTCACCACCGCGGGTGGCCACGTGTCGACCGATGTCGGATGCTCCCGCGACCTGTCGGCCGCCGCGCTCGACGAGTTCTTCGCCGCCCGTGTCGGACCAGTCATCGGGTGGGACTACCAGCACGTCTATCCGCTCGGCGGCAACCGCTACCTCTGGCTGTTCCAGGACACGTTCATCGACCATTCGAACACCGCGACGACGCTCGGCAACGCCAGCTTCGCCCACAACTCGGCGCTCGTGCAGGAGGGCAACTGCTTCCGGCTGCTCCATCGGGGCACGACCTCGCGTCCGGCACCGTTCGAGCTCGGGACCGGCACGACCACGCTCAACACGTGGTTCTGGCCGATGGGCGGCGAGGTCCATGGCGGCCGGCTCTACGTGTTCTGGGCGGAGATGCGCAAGGACGACCCCGACCCGAAGCCGCCCGACGGCCTCGGCTGGCATCCCGTCGCCACCCACATCGCGGCCTACGACCCGAACACCCTCGAACGTCTCGATTTCCGGCGCGCAACCAGCGGCGGTGCGTCCCCGATCTATGGCTACGCGGTGGAGAGCGACGCCACGCACACGTATCTGTTCGGCAACACCTTCGAGCAGAACCTCTCGCGTGAAGGTGGCTGGTTCAACGGTCCGCACAGCGGGACGAAGATGTTCCTCGCTCGCGTCCCGAAGGGTCGACTCCTCGACGCGCCCGAGTACTGGACACGAACCGGCTGGACCACCGATCGTCGTAACGCGCACGCCTTCCTGCAACGACACTGGTCGGAGTTCCCGATGCAGCCGCGCTACATGGACGGCCAGTGGATCGCTTCGACGGCGGTGAACGGATACTGGGGTGATTCGTTCGAACTCGATGTCGCGAACAACCCGTGGGGTCCGTGGACGACGATCGAGAGTCGACCGCTGGTGCCGCGCGGGGCCGACTGGAAGATGAACACGTACCACGCTCACCTGCTGCCGTGGCGCGACGGGTACGGCCAGGCGGTCGTGTCGGTGTCGAACAACGCGCGCAACATGTTGCGCGATGCCTGGCCGAACCCGTACCGGTACCGACCCAACGTGCTCGCGTTCCCGTGGCAGGCGCCGCCACCGGAAACCACCGTGCCGCCACCCACGACGACCACCACGTCGAGCACCACGTCGACCACCACGACGACCACGCTGCCGCCGACCACGACCACGTCGTCGAGCACCACCACGACCTCGAGTTCGACGACGAGCACGACGAGTTCGACGACCAGTTCCACGAGTTCGACGACGTCGACCACGTCGACGACGACGACGGCGCCGCCGTTGTCGTCGACGTCCGTGCCGCCCGGTCAGGGCGGCACGGACGAGTCATCATCGCCACCGGGTCCCTAGGCTGCTGCGCACTATGGCGCACAACATTGCAGTGATCGGCGGCGACGGGATCGGGCCGGACGTGACGGCCGAGGCCATCAAGGTGATCCGGGCCGCCGGCGTCGACATCACGACGACCGACTTCGACCTCGGCGGATCCCGCTTCCTGAAGGACGGGGAGATCCTGTCCGACGAGACGCTCCGACGAGCTGCGGGGGTTCGACTGCATCCTGCTCGGTGCCGTCGGAACACCCGAGGTCCCTCCCGGGGTGATCGAACGCGGTCTGCTGTTGAAGATGCGCTTCGAACTCGACCTCTACATCAATCAGCGTCCCTTCGTCGGGACCGCACCCGGTGGCACCGAGCCCCACGACTTCGTCGTCATCCGCGAGAACACCGAGGGGCCCTACGTCGGCGAAGGCGGGTCGCTGCGCGAGGGTACGCCTCACGAGGTGGCCACGCAGGGTTCGTTCAACACCCGATTCGGTGTCGAGCGTTGTGTTCGATACGCCTTCGAGCTCGCCGCATCACGCGACCGCGAACACCTCACGCTGGTCCACAAGACCAACGTGCTGCAGTTCGCCGGCGGGCTGTGGCAGCGCACGTTCGACGAGGTCGCCGCCGAGTACCCCCACGTCGGCACCGCGTACAACCACGTCGATGCCGCGTGCATCTACTTCGTCCAGGATCCGCACCGCTACGACGTGGTGGTCACCGACAACCTGTTCGGCGACATCCTCACCGATCTCGGGGGCGCCGTGTCGGGCGGGATCGGCCTCGCGTCGTCGGCGAATCTCAATCCAGATCGGACCGGCCCGTCGATGTTCGAGCCCGTGCACGGCTCGGCGCCCGACATCGCCGGTCAGAACACGGCGAACCCGACCGCGGCGATCCTGTCGGCGGCCCTGATGCTCGACTTCCTCGGCGAGCGCGATGCCGCCGACCGGATCCGCGCTGCATGCGACGCCGAGCCAGGCACCGGCAGCACCACCGACGTCGGTGACGCGATCGCCGCCCGCGTGGGACACTGAGCCACACACCAATCCATCACCCGGTGTCCGACACCGATCGATGACGTTCGACCACGACCACCAACCGGAGCGATCATGCCCATCACACCGACCGACAAGATCTGGATGAACGGCGAGCTCGTCGACTGGGACAAGGCCCAGATCCACGTGCTCACCCACGGACTGCACTACGGCAGCGGCGTGTTCGAGGGCATCCGTGCCTACGAGACCGCCGACGGGCCCGCAGTGTTCCGGTTGACCGAGCACATCCAGCGGCTGTTCAACTCGGCGAAGATCCTCGGGATGGAGATCCCGTACACGGTCGACGAGCTGATCGCTGCGACCAAGGAGACCGTCGCCGCCACCGGGCTGTCGTCGTGCTACATCCGCCCGATCGCCTACCTCGGGTACGGCGAGATGGGTCTCAACACACTGCCCTGCTCGGTCGACGTTGCGATCGCCTGCTGGCCGTGGGGCGCGTACCTCGGTGACGATGCCGTGACGAAGGGCGTGCGACTCAAGACATCGTCGTGGACCCGTCACGACCACAACACGATGCCGCCCGCCGCCAAGACGACGGGCAACTACGTGAACTCGTCGTTGGCCAAGGTCGAGGCGATCAAGGCCGGATACGACGAGGCGGTGATGCTCGCCCCGAACGGTCTGGTGGCCGAGTGCTCGGGCGAGAACATCTTCGTGTCGCGACACGGCAAGCTCATCACCCCGCCGCTGTCGGCCGGCGCACTCGAGGGCATCACCCAGAGCACGGTGCTCACCATCGCCCGTGACCTCGGCTTCGAGGCCGTCATCGACAACATCGCCCGCACCGATCTGTACATCGCCGACGAGGCGTTCGTGTGCGGGACGGCCGCCGAGGTGAGCTCGGTGAACTCGGTCGACGACCGCGAGATTCCGTGCCCGGGCCCGATGACGTCGGCGATCTCGGAGACCTATCACCGGGTCATCCGCGGTGAGGTCGAGAAGTACCGGGGTTGGTGCGAGCTCGCTGTCTGAGGTCGGGCGATGTCGTCCTACGAGTTCACGATTCTGGGTGATCCCGCCCGCGCCCGGCAGACCGCGTCCGATGCGTTGGTCGCCCGCGACTTCGTGATGCACTGGTCCGACGACTGGACGGCCAAGGCGATCAAGGGCAACAAGACGAAGGCGGCGCTGCTGGGGGCGTTTGCGCTCTACATGGAAGTCGGGGTGGCAGTGCGTTCGCTCGATGAAGGCCACAGCGTGATCCGGATCGACTCCCTCACCACCGGCATGATGGGTGGCGTGTGGGGCATGAGCAAGACCACCAAGAATTTCGCCGAACTGCGCGACCAACTCGGCACCGCCTTCGACGTTGCCGGCGTGCTCGTCGCGCATCGCAATCCTGCCGCACCCTGAGTCAGTGCGGCCGCGGGCGTCAGTCGCTCGTGGCCACCGGTTCCAGAATCACGACGGCGGTCTCGTTCGACCGGCGGGCGGCGTAGGCGTCGAGGTTGTCGTCGATTGCTCCCCACCGCGCCCACAGGCGTTCCCGCTCCTCACCCTCGGCGGCACGAGCGGTCACGTCGAGTGGCCCGTCACGCAGCTCGACGTGGGCATCGGGATGGGCCTGCAGGTTCAGCCACCACGCGGGTTCGCCCTCGCCCCAGCCGTTCATCGCCATCGTGACGAGGCGCGGGCCGTCTTCGAAGTAGCCGACGATCACGCTGCGCTCGTGTCCGCTTCGCCGGCCGATCGTGGTCAGGCGCATCGCACCCCACCCATCAGGTTTGGGTCGCCACAACCCGAATCGGCCCCTGCTCACGCGATAGACACCGCGATGGAACGACCACGCCGCCCGAACGAACCAGCGAGGTGGGAGTCGTGCTGTGTTCTTCGACGTGGACATCAGATCCTCCTCCGGGGCGAGCGCTCACTCGACGGGCGAATCGCCGATCACGCCCTCGGTGTCATCGTCTCGGAGATCGGCGGGGTCGGCCAGTGCCGAAGTGCCTACGCCCGGCGGCAGGCGAGCCGGTTCGCGGAGCGACCTCGGCCCGGCACGTGTTGGGACCTCGTGCCCTGGCCGGTCATGATGACGCGGCGGACACTGGTGCCATGGCCGACAAAGAACTCGGGACGATCTTGGACGTCACGCCTGGTGACCACGAGGGGTTCGAGCGGCACTTGCTCGAAGGGATGGGGCATCGCGTCGAGGTGTGTCACGGACCGGGGGTCGGAGACCACGCTCATTGCCCACTTCTCGAAGAGGGGACCTGTGAGCTGGTCGCCGCGGCGCACGGGGTGGTGTTCAAGCTGGATCTCGACCGGGACTACCACCGGCAGATCCTCCTGCGATACAAGCAGACACTGCCTGCGGACATGCCGATCGCTGCTTCGGTTCGGCCCGGCCAGGACGTGACCTACGCCGAACTGCTCGACCGGCTGTACGTGTGGAGTCACACGCCGACCACCGCCGAGCTCGACGGCTTCTCAGCGCTGGTCGAAGCTGCCGACAAGACCCGCAGCGACTGAGCGACCCGGGCGCAGCTCGCTGGATCCCGCATCGTTTGCGGATGCACGTCGGACGGTGTCCGTGACCGTTGGATCTTGGCGACCCAACCGACCGGACGATGCGCGGATCGAGCCGAAAACGAGGAGAACCCCGGTCGGCGGCTCCCGGCCGAAGCCGAGTGCGCCTTCCGGGGCTCTCAGGCGGACACATCCACCATCGGTCGATCTGCGGGCGTTAGCCTTCGTCTCGACCTGTTACATCGCCCGTCTCGCCGCCCCAAGGGGCTGCGTGGCGGGCGATGCCGCTTTTCGGAGTCCCGAGTCGGTCTCCCGGCTCGCTGTCCGTCGTCACCGTTCACGCTGACCCAGTTTCCCGTGTCACCGAAGTGGTGCCGATCGGGAGCTTTCCTCGTCGGTTCCAGTTGGGGTGGTTCCGATTCGTTCGACTCCCTCCGGCACGGTCCATCCTCACGGTCACCCGTGGATCTGTTCCGCACCGGCGGTTTCAGTGTCCTGTGCCCCGCCTCCGCTGTACCGTCCCCGTTGCCGGATCCGATGTGCGCTGTTCAGGACGAGTACCACTCTGATCGATACAAAACTCCTGGTCAAGAGCTATTTTCAAAGTCACAGGGTTCTCCACAGAACTTTTCGGGTTGCCCCCAGGCGACGCCACGTCGTCCACCGTTCATCCACCGGACACCCGTCACAAGTCACCGTTCCATCACAGCCTCGTCCACATCTTGCAGCGATGTGATTCGATCGACCTCGTTCCACGACCGCGGCGCGGCGTTGAAATCGCCCGGCCGCGGGACTTCACTGGGCGTCACGCGTCGCCGCCCGGCGCCGATCACCGACAGGACCGAACCACCATGCGACTCGTCGAAGTCTTCGACACCACACTCCGCGACGGCCTCCAGGTCGAAGGCGTCACCGCCACGGTCGACGACAAGCTCCGGATCGCGCGGCAACTGGACCTGCTCGGTGTGCACTACATCGAAGGCGGCTGGCCCGGTGCCAATCCGAAAGACGTCGAGTTCTTCGAGCGCGCCCGCACGGAGCTCGACCTGTCGACCTCGACGCTCGTCGCCTTCGGCTCGACCCGCCGGCCTCGCGGCCGGAGCGACGACGACGCCACGCTGCGGAATCTGATCGACGCCGGAACATCCGCCGTCTGCATCGTTGCCAAGAGCTCGCAGTACCAGGTGGTCGAGGCGTTGCAGACCACCCTCGACGAGGGTGCGGCGATGATCGCCGACTCCGTCGCGTTTCTGAAGGGCGAGGGCCGTCAGGTGCTCGTCGACCTCGAACACTTCTTCGACGGGTACCGCGAGAACCCCGAGTTCTCCCTCCGCGCGATCGAAGCCGCCGTCGTCAACGGCGCGACGCACCTCGTGCTGTGCGACACCAACGGCGGAACGCTGCCCCACGAGGTGGGCCAGATCGTGGCCGACGTGAAGTCGCACGTCGGCGACGACGCGGTGATCGGCATCCACTGCCACGACGACACCGGATGTGCCGTCGCCAACTCGATCGCCGCCGTCGAAGCCGGCGCCGGGCACGTGCAGGGCACGCTCAACGGGCTGGGGGAGCGGACCGGCAACACGAATCTGTCGACCGTGATCCCGAACCTGCAGCTGAAGATGGGCTACCAGTGTCTTCCGGACGGACGGATCCAGCGCTTGACCGCGGTCAGCCACCACGTGGCCGAAACGCTCAATCGGGCGGTCGACCCGCAGGCTCCGTTCGTCGGTTCGTCGGCGTTCGCCCACAAGGCGGGGCTGCACGTGTCGGCGATCGTGCGTGCGAAGGACGCCTACGAACACGTCGACCCCGAGTCGGTCGGCAACGGGACGCGGTTCGTCGTGTCGGAGATGGCCGGACGTGCGACGATCCAGATGAAGGCCGACGAGATCGGGATCGAACTGGACGGCGCGGAGATCAACCAGGTCGATCGACGACCTGAAGCGTCTCGAGCACGAGGGCTACCACTTCGAGGCCGCCGACGCCTCGCTCGAGCTGTTGATGCGACGCGCCGCAGGTGGCGTCCCCGACTTCTTCCGTGTCGAGTCGATGCGAGTCATCACCGACGAGCTTCCCGACGGCGCGTTCAGCACCGAGGCCACGGTGAAGGTGTGGGTCGGCGCCGATGGCCCCGACGGTGACGACGCCGAGCGCCACGTGTGGGTCGCCGAGGGCAACGGCCCGGTCAACGCGATCGACACGGCGCTGCGCAAGGCGATCGGCAAGGCGCTGCCGCATGTCGCGAACATCCACCTCACCGACTACAAGGTGCGCATCCTCGACGGCGACAGTGCGACGGGTGCGACCACTCGCGTCCTGCTCTCGGCGACCGACGGACGCCGCGACTGGACCACGATCGGCGTCAGCCCGAACATCATCGAAGCGTCCTGGCGTGCCCTCGAGGACAGCCTCGTGTTCGGGCTCCTGCACCGAACGGACTGAGGTTCCCGACGGAGGCTGCAGACTTCTGTCATCTTGTCGCCCGTTCACGAAGCGTGCTCTCTCGGTGACAGAATGTGTGCATGGGAGGAATACCACACACAGGGACCACTGACGGTCGCTCACTGCGAAGAGCGAGAAATCGCGACGCCGTGCTCGATGCGGTGATCGAGATCTTCGAGGAAGGCGACATCGACCCGTCGGTCGATTCGGTCGCCGACGCGTGCCGGGGTGTCGAACCGGTCGATCTATCGATATTTCGATCATCGTGACCACCTGATGCGAGCAGCGGTGACGCACGCAATGCGACGCGTCATCCCCGAGATCCAACTGGGAGGCGTGGGGGTCGGCTCGTTCGACGAGCGTGTCGAACGGTTCGTCGACCATCGGCTCGCGGATGTACCAGCGGCTCGCTCCGATCACTCGTGCCGCCAAACGTGCGGCGCAGAGCGAACCGATCATCCGCGAGGAGTTCGAAGCGGGCCGGCTCGTCCTGCGTCGCTCGTTCCTCGACCACTTCGCCGAGGAGTTCGCACCGCTCGGTTCTGCTGATCGCACCCGAGCGGTGCTCACCGCCGAGCTCGCGTTCCAGTTCGAGGCGTTCGAATTCCTGTGGAACTCGACCAACGGGCAGGTCACCGAGATGCGGACGATCCTCATCGATCATCTGACGATGTGCCTCGGGCGGCTCGAGCGCGTCGACGGCGTACTGAACCGACCGGCCGTCGAATCGCAGGTCATCGCGTGCGGTCGGCCGCGAGATGGTATTGACTAAGGGCGATGGCTGCTCCCAAGTTCACCCCCGTGGTCCCGACCGATGAGCCGCGGGCCTACGGGTCGCCCGACCATGTTCCCGCGTCGTGGACCCCCGATCGTCCGGGCGAGATCGAGGGATTCCAGCCTCGCGGCGAGCGTCTCGGCGCTCCCGGCCCCGACCAGGGATTCGCCATCAAGATCGCGAACTCACTCCGGCCGAAGTTGTGTGTCGGTGACGGGGTGAACGTCGACGACGTGGTGCAGGGTTGCCTGGGTGTCGCGTTGCGGCGCGCCTCGCTGTTCTCCCGCGCCCCGGTCGTCCACGATCTGACCATCGCCTTCACCGTCTGGGGATTCTTCGACGAGCAGCCGCCGAGCGACCTGGTCGCGATGCGGACCAAGATGTTCGAGGGATTGCGCCACGTCGGCCACCACTACACCGAAGGCCGCGAGGTCGTCGACCAGGTGCCCGTCGCGACCCTGCAGCTCACGCCGGGGCAGGTCGAGTCCCGGTACCCCGGCGACTGGCGTCAACTCCTGGGCCTCTGACCGACGCGTCGGATCAACCACAGGCGCGACGAACGTAGGGGTACGGGTTCACGGCCTGTCCGCCTCCGGGGTGGATCTGGAGATGGAGGTGGTTGGCACTGGTGTTGCCGGTCCTGCCGACGTAGCCGACCACGTCGCCCGCCGACACCGATCGGTTCGAGCCCTCGTAGCGGCTGAGGTGGGCGTAGTAGTAGCGGGTCCCGCTCGCGCCGTACAGCCGCAGGGTCAGGCCGCCGAGCTTGTTGCTGCGGAACTCGATGCGCCCCGCCTCCATGGCGACCAGCGGTGTCCCCGACGGCGACATGATGTCGGTGCCCTCGTGGCGCCGCCCGCCCGACCGTGCGGCACCCCAGGTGTCGGCGTACGACCGTGGGCCGGCGATCGGGCAGATCAGACCCGAGCCGGCATTCGCCGGAGCCGGCGTGGGCGGAACGGGCGCCGCGGCCGCAGCCGATCGCGCACCGGCCGACGGTTGTGCGGCAGCCTGTGCCGTGGCGGCCGCGGCTGCCTCAGTTGCGGCTGCGGCGGCGGCGGCTTCACGCGCTTGGCGCTCCTGCTCGTCGCGGACACGCTGTTGTCGTTCGAGTTCTTGTTGCACGGCTTCGTCGATCAGCCGTTGCCGCTCGACCTCGCCGAGTCGCACGACTTCTGCTTCGGCCGCGATCTGCAACGCGGCGTACGCCTCGACCGCCGCTGCGGCCTCCTCCTGCTGGTTGGCCAGTTCGTCACGGGTTTCCTCGACGTCCGACATGACGGCGTCGAACTCGTCGAGATCGGCCACGACCGTGTTGGCGGCCACCGATGCCAGGACGTCGGCGGCGAGCACGTCGTTGGTCTGGTCGAGGTCGATGAAGAGCGGGAAGTCGGATCCGCCAGCTCCCACGAACGCGCGGACGGCCTGGGCTTCGAGGCCGTCGCGCATCTCACCGGCGCGGGCCTCGACCGCGGCCAGCTGCTTCTCGGTCTCGGCGATGTCGAGCGTGAGTTGGTCGATCTCGGACTCCTTGTCGAACATGGCCTGGGCGGCCGCGTTCGCCTGATCGCGGGCCGCTTGGATCTCCCGGGCCGCCCGTGCGGCCGGCGTATCGGCCGACTGTGCACTGACCGTCGACGACCAGCCGACGGTCGCCACGGCGAGCACGACCGCAGCGATGCGGTGGGCGCGGGCGCGAACGGAGGTCGGTCGTGGGGCCATGACGAGCACGACGGTAGCAACGGGATGACGATTTGATGACGACACTCTCGACAAATTGTCGAGACTTCCGCGTCGACGGGAGGCCGGAGGCCACTTTTCGGTGGGGTAATGTCCGCCCCGCCATGGCCGAGCAGTTCGATCTCTCCCAGCATCCCCACCGCCGACGGAACCCGCTCACGGGCGACTGGGTGGTGGTGTCGCCACAGCGCACGAAACGACCGTGGCAGGGCCAGACCGACGAGGGCCCGGGCGATGACACTCCGAGCTACGACCCCGACTGCTACCTGTGCCCGGGGAACCCCCGTGCCGGGGGTGTCACGAACCCGACCTACTCGTCGACCTTCGTGTTCGAGAACGACTTCGCGGCGCTGCTGCCCGGCGCTCCCGGCGCCCGCCAACGACGCCGACGACGAGCTGTTCGAGATCTCAGCCGGCTGACGGCGAGTGCCGGGTGGTCTGCTTCTCGCCTCGCCACGACCTGACACTGGCGAAGATGTCGCTCGACGAGATCGGCGTCGTGATCGACTTGTGGCGCGACGAGTTCGCCGGGTTGAACGAGACCTGGGAGTGGGTCCAGCTCTTCGAGACCCGAGGAGCGATCTCCGGCGCGTCGAACCCTCACCCTCACGGTCAGATCTGGTCCTCGACCTTCCTGCCCAACGAGGCCGTGTCCGAGATCGAGTCCCAGGCGGCCTATCTCGGGCGTCACGGCACGTCGATGCTGATCGACTACGCCGAGCGCGAGGTGGCGTCGGGAGAGCGGACCGTTGCGATCAACGAGCGGTGGATCGCCGTCGTGCCGTACTGGGCGTACTGGCCGTACGAGACGATCGTGCTTCCCGCGCCGACCTGTGGCCACGCTTGACCGACCTCGACGCCGGCGACGCAGAGGCGCTCGCCGAGGTCCTCCAGACGATGCTCGGCGCCTTCGACCGGTTGTTCAACACGGCGTTCCCGTACTGCTCGGGGTGGCACGGGGCTCCTCGCTCGGGCGCTGCCGGATTCCAGCTGCACGCGCACTACTACCCGCCGCTGCTGCGCTCGGCCGACATCGCCAAGATCCCCGCGAGCTACGAGCTGCTCGCCAACCTGCAACGCGACCTGACCCCCGAGACCGCCGCTGCCGACCTTCGCGAGGTGCTCTGATGGCGCACGGCACCCACGACTACGACATCGACCCGCGCAACGCATCGATCGTGATCGGGATCAACGACGACCTCCTGCCGCGAGAGCAGGCCGTCGTGTCGGTGTTCGACAGCGGGTTCATGCTCGGCGACGGCGTGTGGGAGGGCATCCGGGTCCACCACGGCCGGATGGCCTTCCTCGACGAGCACCTCCGCCGGCTGTACGAAGGTGCGAAGGGGATCGACATGGACATCGGGCGGTCACCCCGGCGAACTGACGCGGATGATCCAGGCGACGCTCGACGCCAACGGGATGGGCGAGGCCGACGGTGTCCACATCCGGCTGATGATCACCCGTGGCGTCAAGTCGACGCCGTATCAGGATCCGCGCTTCACGATCTCGCCACCGACGATCGTGATCATTCCCGAGTACAAGACCGCCCGACCCGAGACGCTCACCGAGGGGGTCCGGCTGTACACGGTGTCGATCCGTCGGGGCGGCCCGACGTCCAGGATCCGAAGTGGAACTCGCACTCCAAGCTCAACTGCATCTCGGCGTGCATCCAGGCGGCCAAGGCCGGTGCCGACGAGGGGCTGATGCTCGACCCGCAGGGATTCGTCGCCACCTGCAACTCGACCCACTTCTTCATCGTGCGTCACCCCGACGGACCCGACGGGCCGCCCGAGGTCTGGACGTCGACCGGCGACTACTGCATGCCCGGCATCACCCGGCGCAACGTGCTGCGCCTGTGCGCGGCCCACGGCGTGACCGCTCGTGAGAAGAACTTCAGCGTGACCGAGTGCTACGGCGCGACCGAGGCGTTCGTCACCGGAACGTTCGCCGGGATCGCGCCGGTCACCGAGATCGACGGTCGCACGATCGGCACCGGCGCACGCGGGCCGATGGTCGAGCAATTGCAGCAGTGGTACGTCGAACTGCTCGACCAGGAGTGCGGATGACGCGGATCGCGATGTGGTCGGGGCCGCGCAACCTGTCGACGGCGATGATGCGCAGCTGGGAGAACCGGCCCGACACCGAGGTGCTCGACGAACCGCTCTACGCCGCCTACCTCGCAGCGACCGGCCTCGATCACCCCGGCTCGCGACGAGATCATCGCCGCCGGGCCGAGCGACTTCGACGCAGCGATCGCTGCCTGTCTGGCAGCGCCGCAGCGCAGCGAGATCAGCTACCAGAAGCACATGGCGCACCATCTCCTCCGTCGACGTCGATCGGGCGTGGCTCGGGAGAGCTGCGCAACTGCCTGCTGCTCCGGGACCCGCGCCGGGTACTGGCGAGCTACACCAAGGTGCGCGACGAGGTCACCCTCGACGACATCGGCATCCCGCAGCAGGTCGAGCTCGCCGAGCACTGTGAGCTCGTCGTCGACTCCGCCGACTTCCTCCGGGATCCTCGCGGCGCATCAGATCGAGATCTGTCGACGACTCGATGTCCCGTTCGACGAGGCGATGATGCGGTGGCCGGCCGGGCCGCGTGGCGAGCGACGGGGTGTGGGCGCCGCACTGGTACGCCTCCGTCGAGGCGTCGACCGAGTTCGGAGATCCTCCGACCGACGACCCGCCCGACCTGCCCGGTCCGCTCGCCGACATCGCGGCCGAGGCGTTCGACATCTACGAGCGGTTGCGCGTACGACGACTCGTTCTCTAGGAGGGCTGCTCCAATTCGGAGCAACGAGCGCGGCGGCAGGGCGTACGGTCGTGAATCATGGAATCGTCCCACCCCATCCGCGCCCGCTGGGCAGCCGTAGGAGCTGCCATCGCCGTCACCCTCGGCGCCGGAGGCCTCGGCGTTGCCAATGCCGCGCTCGACTCGGGTGAACGAACATCGTTCGTGCCGATCACGCCGTGCCGGTTGCTCGACACGCGGCCAGGCATCGACAACGTCGGGCCGAGGTCGACGCCACTCGGCGCCGGTGAGGAGTACGTCGTGGCCGCACGCGGCGCGCGGGGCGACTGCAACCTCCCGACCGGTGCGAGCGGGATCGTGGCGAACGTGACGGCCGTCAGGGCATCGAGCAAGACCAACATTCGGCTGTACCCGGCGGGCTCGCCGACGCCGACGACGTCCAATCTCAACCCGTCACCGGGTGCGCCCCCGACTCCGAACGCCGTCACCACCGATCTCGACGCTGCAGGTGAGTTCGCGATCTTCAACTCGCGCGGCAACGTCGATGTCTTCGTCGACGTCGTCGGGTACTACGAGGACCACAACCACGACGACCGCTACGAAGTCGTCCCCGACCGGTTCGTGATCTCGCCCGGCGCGTTCAACCCGACCCAGGATGGCGTCGTCGTCGACCGTGGTTCCACGCTGTCGACCACGACCGGGTTCGCATGTTTCGTCGCTCCCGTCGACCTGCCCGACGGGACGACGATCACCTCGGTGACCGCTGCAGTGTCGGTTGCCAACGCGGACGACAGCTTCACCGTGCAGCTCGGTCGGCACACGTTCGCCGACGGCGAGGACGCTGCGACTGCGCGAGGCACAGATGTCGCGAGCGCGCTGAGTGGCCCGGTGAGTCCCGCCGGCGTCGTCACGCACCTCACCGCAGACGCGATCTCGTCGCCGACCGTCGACAACTCGATCGCGTCGTACACCGCCAACATCTGCACGGTCGGGTCGGGTGCGGAGATCTTCGGCTACATCATCGAGACGGGCTGACGGTCGGGCGCACCGCGACTCGCCGCAGCTCGGTGATCGCCAGGACGACGAAGAACTGGGCAACCGCCACGCCGGCCATGGTGGCGGAGGCCGCCGTGTCGGCGTGGTAGCTCACGATGAGCCCGATCACGACCGACGACCAGCCGAACCCGACGGCGACCGCCATGGCGACCGGCACTCGGCGCACGAGTAACACGGCGGTGGCGGGCGGGGCAACCAGCAGGCCGAACACGAGCAGCGTGCCGACGACCCGGAAACTCGTCACCACCGTGAGCGACAGCAACGTCAACATCGCGACGTGTGCGGCCTGCGGCTGGAGGCCGAGCGTGGCCGCCTTCGCCGCGTCGATCGACAGCGCCAGGAACGGCCGATGCCCCACGACCACGCCGACGCAGCGTGATGGCCAGTGCGGCGCGCGCCGAGCCTGATCTCGCCGTCGCTGACGCCGAGCACATCGCCGAACAGGAACCCGGTCAGGTCGCCCGAGAACGAGTTCTGTCGGCTGATGATCACGACGCCGAGCGCGAGCATGCCGACGAACAGCAACCCGATCCCGGTGTCGTCGGACAGCCGGGTCGTGCGGTGGACGAGGTTGATGCCCAAGACCATCACGATGGCGCTGCGCTGCCGCGCCGAGCGTCAGATCGAACCCCCAGACGGCGGCGAGCGCGATACCGGGGAGGACGCCGTGCGCCATCGCGTCGCCGAAGAACGCCAGACCGCGCACGACGACCCAGGTGCCGATCAACGACGTCATCGTGGCCGTGACGAGGCCCCCGATCAGGGCCCGCCGGGTGATCTCGGATGCGAACGCATCGGTGAACAGGTCGATCATCGTGGGTCCTTCACGTGGCGAGCGACGAGGTGATCAGCTCGGTGTTCGTCGTCATCATCGACAGGTAGGTCTCGGCGCCGGAGCCCGCCTCGCCGAGGCTCTCGGTGAAGAGCTCGACGATCTCGACGGTGTCGCCGACCTCGTCGGCCAACGCCTCGGCGATCTCCGTCGACTGCGTCGTCTCGCCGAAGATCACGGGGACGCTCCTCGGTACGGATGATCTCGGCCAGTGATTCGAGCCCGGCTGCGGACGGCTCGGCGTCGGTCGAGAGCGAGGGGATCACCGTACCGACCACCTCGAAGCCGAACCGTTTGGCGAAATAGCCGAACACCTCGTGGTTCGTGACGAGCATCCGCCGCCCCTCCGGTACCGCCTCCACCGCCTGCTCGATCGAGTCCTGCAGGTCGTCGAGCTCGGACTGATAGGCGTCGATGCTCGCGGTGAGGGCAGCACCGTCGATGCCGTCGAGTTCGGCGAGGCGAGGCTCGAGTGCATCGAGTCCGGCGTCGACCAGCGACGGGTCGGTCCAGAAGTGGGGATCGCCGTCGACGATCTCGATCGCGTCGGCGAACGCGAAGACCGGGGTCCCGGATTCGTCGACGTTGTCGATGACACCGACCATGCCGGCTTCGAAACCGGCGCCGTTCGTGACGAGGAGATCGGCGGTCTCCATCGACTCCGCTTGTCGCGCTCGAGGGTGCGAAATCGTGTGGCTCCGACCCGAGGGGCATGATGACCTGGACGTCGACCAGCCCGTCGGTGGCCGATTCGACCACGTCGCCGAGGATGTTCGTCGTGACGACAACGGTCGGCCGGTTCTCGTCGACCGTCGCCCGGGCCGGCCGCATCGGACCCGCAACTCGCTCCGGCGAGGAGCGCAACGGTCGTGAGCGTGGTGGCGACCGTTCTCATACGGATAGGTTATGGGAATCATTCCCGAAACCCCAACGGTGATCCACCGGTGACGCGATCCGAACGTGCACCCGCCAACCACGACGACCTCCGCGTGTCAGGTCTCGTCGTCGATCGCGGTCGGTCGACGGTGCTCGAGATCGACGCGCTCCGGATTCCGCACGGCTACACGGCGCTCGTGGGTCCGAACGGGTCGGGGAAGACCACGCTGCTGCACGTGTTCGCCGGGCTGCTCGAGCCGCGAGGTGGCTCGATCGAGTTCGGGATGTGCGGACCGGGGAGCGTCCGCCGCGCCTCGCCTACGTTCTGCAGTCGCAGCGGCGTCCGAACACCTGCTCGTGACCGCTCGCGAAGTCGTGGCACTCGCCCGGTCGTCGCAGCGTGGCCTCTTCGGCCGGCTGGATCGGGCTGATCGAACAGCGATCGACAGCGCGCTCGATCGACTCGACATCTCCCATCTGGCCAATCGGCACCTCGCGGAGATGTCGGGTGGGCAGCGCCAGCGGGTCTTCATCGCTCAGGGCCTCGCTCAGGAAGCCGAGGTGCTCCTGCTCGACGAGCCGGTCGCCGGCCTCGACCTGGCGTCGATGCACACCATTCGCGGGGTGATCGACGAGGAGTGTGCGGCGGGTCGGACGGTCGTCGTGGCGACCCATGATCTCGAAGAGGCTCGCCGCGCCGATTGCGTCGTCATGCTCGCGGGGCGCGTCGTGGCCGCCGGTGCCCCTGCCGATGTGTTGCGCGCCGAGAACCTGCGCGAGGCATACCAAGGTCGGGTCATCGAGTTGGGCGGCGGGTTGATGACCGTCGACGACGCGGATCACCACGACCACTGACCGGCCGCGCGATCACTCGACCTCAGCGGGGCGCGATGTCGAGATCGGCGGCGGCTCCGGCGATCGCCGACAGGAATCGGTCGTTGGCGGCATGATCGGCGATGGTGACCCGGACGCCGATGTCGGCGAACGCGCGGGTCACGACGCCGTGCCGCTCGAGTGCGACGCCGAGATCGGCGGCGAGGTCGCCGACGGGCAACCAGACGAAATTGCCCTGAGGGTCCGGAGTCGCCCAGCCGGCGGCGCGCAGGGCTGCGGCGATCCGCGCGCGTTCGGTGACGACGTCGGCCACCCTGACGAGCATCTCGTCGGCGGCCGCAAGGCTCGCCCGGGCCGCGCGCTGTGCGAGGTCGTTGACGGCGAAGGGCACCAGCGTCCGGTCGATCATCGCGACCACCTCGGGAGCGCCGAACGCATACCCGACTCGCAGCGCGGCCAAGCCGTGCGCCTTGCTGAACGTGCGGGTGATCACGAGGTTCGGGTGGTCGGCCAGGAGTGCGGTCGAGTCGGTCACCCGCGGGTCGTCGACGAACTCGGCGTAGGCCTCGTCGAGCACCACGATGCACGTGTCGGGAACCGTGTCGAGCAATGTCGCGATCTCGGCGGTCGGAACGACCGTTCCCGTCGGATTGTTCGGGTTCGTGACGAACGCGACCTTGGTCCGCTCGGTGACGGCGGCGGCGAGCGCGACGAGGTCGAACGTCTCGTCGCGCAGTGGGACACGGATCTCCTCGGCCTCGACGAGCCGCGCGAACAGGGGATAGGCCTCGAACGACGGCCAACACATGGCCACCTCGTCGCCGGGGGCCGCGTAGGCGAGCAGGATCTGCTGCAGGATGCCGGCCGATCCCGCGCCGACCGTGACCTGTTCGATGTCGAGGCCCAGGTGGGCGGCGAGTTCGGACCGCAGTGCGGTTGCACCGTGGTCGGGGTACAGATTGATTTGTTCGATCCCCGAACTGATGGCACCGGCCACCGACGGCAGCGGTCCGAACGGAGCTTCGTTCGACGCCAGCTTGATCGCGTCGGCGACACCGTGGTCGGCCTCGGCGGCTGCGGCCGATCGTCCGGGTCGATATGCGGGCAACGCAGCGATGGCGGGGCGAGGTCGTCCGATCACGGGGCGAGTCTGGCAGCATTGCCACGTGCCGACCACTCCCGAAGCATCCCTGATCTGGGAGCCGTCACCTGACGCCTGGGACCGCAGCCGGCTCGCCGACTTCGCGCACTCCCTGCACGGCCGTGGCGTCGCGCCGTTCGGCGCCTACGCGCCACTGCTGCAGTGGTCCCTCGACGATCCCGGGGCGTTCTGGGGGGCGCTGGCCGACTGGGCCGACATCCCGTGGCACGTTCGACCGTCGCAGGCGCTCGGCGACGCCTCGATGCCGGGCGCCGAATGGTTCCCCGGTGCCTTCCTCAACCACGCCGAGGTCGCGCTGCGGCAGGCGACCCGCACGCCGGGCGCCACGGCGATCGTGTCGGTGAGCCAGACCCGGCAGCGCATCGAATTGTCGTGGGCCGAGCTCGCCGACCACGTCGCGCGTTGCCGGATCGGCCTCGTCGAGCTCGGCGTCGGGTCCGGTGATCGAGTCGTCGCCTACCTGCCGAACATCGCGGAGACGACCGTCGCCTTCCTCGCCACTGCGAGTCTGGGAGCGATCTGGTCGTCGTGTGCTCCCGAGTTCGGTGTTCGTGCGGTCACCGATCGCTGGGCGCAGGTCGAACCGAAGGTGCTCATCACCGTCGACGGCTATCGATACGGCGCCAGGGACATCGACCGGTCCGCGCACGTCACCGCCATCGTCGACGCGCTCCCGACGCTCGAGCACGTCGTGCGGCTGCCGTATCTCGATCCCAACGGTGAGGACGGATGGTCGGAACTCCTCGACCACGACCCGCACGCGGCGGCCGTGGCGATGAGGTACGAGTCGGTCCCGTTCGAGCATCCGCTGTACGTCCTCTTCTCGTCGGGGACGACGGGACTTCCGAAGCCGATCGTCCACGGTCACGGTGGCATCACCGTCGAACACGTGAAGGCGTTGGCGCTGCACTACGACCTCGGCCCCGGCGACCGATTCTGTTGGTTCACGACGACCGGCTGGATGATGTGGAACTTCCTCACGTCGGCAGCACTCGTCGGTGCGACCGCGGTGCTCTTCGACGGCGACCCGGGCTCGCCCGATCTGGCGACGTTGTGGTCGCTCGCGGCCGAGGAGCACGTCGACGTGTTCGGCGTGAGTGCACCGTTCGTGATGGCCTGCCGCAAGGCCGGCCTGCGCCCCGGTGACGACCACGACCTGTCGTCGCTCCGGCACCTCGGCTCGACCGGCGCCCCCCTCCCGCCCGCGGGTTTCGAGTGGATCGCCGACGCCGTCGGGCAGCACGTCCAGATCGGTTCGCTGAGTGGGGGAACCGATGTCTGCACCGGATTCGTCGGCCCGGCGCCGACGCTTCCTGTCCGTCTCGGCGAGATCTCGACGCGGATGCTCGGCTGCGATGTGCAGGCGTACCGGCCCGACGGGACCAGATGCGACCCGGGCGAGACCGGCGAGCTGGTCATCACGCAGCCGATGCCGTCGATGCCGGTCGGGTTCTGGGGTGACGACGACGGCTCGCGGTACCGAGCGGCGTACTTCGACGAGGTGCCGGGGGTCTGGACACACGGCGACTGGATCACGTTCACCCCCGAAGGCGGCTGCGTCATCACGGGACGATCCGATGCCACGCTCAACCGGGGTGGTGTCCGGCTCGGGACCAGCGACTTCTACACCGTCGTCGAGTCGATGCCGCAGATCGTCGACAGCCTCGTCGTCCACCTCGAAGATGCAGCGGGAGGGCCCGGCGAGTTGATCCTGCTGGTGGCCCTCGACCCGGACGCCACCCTCGACGACGCGCTGGTCGGCGACATCCGGGCACGTCTCCGAACCGAGTTGTCGCCGCGCCACGTGCCCGACGTGATCGACCGCGTCGACGTGATCCCCAGGACCCTGTCGGGCAAGAAGCTCGAGGTGCCGGTGAAGCGCATGCTGCTCGGCACCGCGGCTGCCGACGCTGCCTCCCGTGATTCCCTCGCCGAGCCCGGAGCGCTCGACGCCATCGAACGTTGGACGGCCACCCGCGTCACATGACGGGTCTGACCCATCCCGTCACGCGTGACATGACGGGTCAGACCCGTCATGTCACGCGGGCATTGCGCTGGAGCCCGCGGTGTGCGAACGTGTGTTCGTGTCTCGGGTTGACGCGACCATCCTGCATGCGGACCTCGACTCGTTCTACGCGTCGGTCGAGCAGCGTGACGACCCGTCGTTGCGGGGGCGTCCGGTTGCAGCGGGTGGTGGCGTGGTGCTGGCGGCGAGCTACGAGGCGAAGCGGTTCGGTGTCCGAACCGCCATGGCCGAGAGCGCCGCACGGCGCCTGTGCCCGGACCTCGTCGTCGTGCCTGCACGGTTCGACGCCTACTCCCAGGCCAGCAAGGACGTGTTTGCGATCTTCGACGACACGACACCGCTCGTGGAGGGCATTTCGATCGATGAGGCGTTTCTCGATGTCGCCGGCCTTCGTCGCCTTTCAGGGACGCCGGTCGAGATCGGCGCCGAGCTGCGTCGCCGGGTGCGCGACGACGTCGGGCTGCCGATCACCGTCGGCGTGGCGCGGACGAAGTTCCTCGCGAAGGTCGCGAGCGGCGTCGGCAAGCCAGATGGTCTCCTCCGCGTCGACCCCGACCACGAACTCGAGTTCCTCCACCCACTCCCGGTCGACAAGCTGTGGGGGGTCGGCGCGATCACTGCTGCCAAGCTCGACGCACGTGGTGTCCACACGGTCGGCGAGGTGGCCGCAATGGATCCGGATGCACTCACCGCAATCGTCGGCGTCGCCTCGGGTCGCCAGCTCCACGCGCTTGCGCACAACATCGACGCCCGCAGGGTCGAGACCGGCAAGCGCCGTGGCTCGATCGGATCGCAGCAAGCGCTCGGACGTCAGCGCCGGACGCCCGACGAGATCGACGTGATCCTGTTGCGCATCGTCGACCGTGTGACGAGGCGGATGCGTCGCGCCGGCCGTCACGGTCGCACCGTGACGTTGCGGTTCCGGTTCGCCGACTTCACCCGGGCAACCCGGTCGTCGTCGCTTCCCCAGGCCACATCGGCCACCGCCCCGCTCCTCGCCACCGCCCGCGCCGTGCTCGATGCATCGTGGCCGCTGATTCACCAGCGCGGCGGTCTCACCCTGATCGGACTCTCGATCGGGAACCTCGTCGACGAACGTGACGGTGCGGGCGTGCAGATGGCGTTGGCGTTCGAGCGGTCCGAGTCCGAGGTCCTCGACATGGCTCTCGATGCGGTTCGTGACCGTTTCGGTGCGGCGAGCCTCACTCGTGCGGCGACGGTCGGGAGCGACGCCGACGCGGGAGTCCCGCTGCTGCCCGACTGATCAGACGACGGCTCCGAGCCACGAGCCGATCGCGAACGTGGCGGTACATGCGACGACCGCCCAGGTGACCTGACGAAGCGCCGTACGGAAGTAGGAGCGCTCCGTGAAACTGGCCAACACGAAGCCGACCGCTGCGGCGGCGAAGAATCCGACGATCGCCGACACGATGATCGCCGCCGTGCCCTCCATGAAGAACCACGGGATCAGCGGAACCAGGGCACCCACCCCGAACGCGACGAACGAGCTGAGGGCCGCCGCCACCGGGTTGCCGGTGTAGGACGGGTCGACGCCGAGCTCCTCGCGGGCGTGAACCTCGAGCGCGACCTCGGGGTCGACCATCACCGCTTCAGCCATCTCCTGAGCGCGGTCGGCGTCGAGGCCCCGCTGTCGGTAGATCGCTGCGAGCTCGCGGGTCTCCGCAGCAGGCTGATGGTGGAGGGACCGCCGCTCGATTTCGAGTTCTCGCTCGACCAGTTCGCTCTGCGCCTTCATCGACACGTACTCGCCGGCCGCCATGGACGCCGCACCCGCGAGCAGTCCGGCCACGCCTGCCACGAGCACGCTCGACCGATCGGATGCGGCTGCTGCCACGCCGAGGATGAGGGCGACGTTCGACACCAAGCCATCGCTCACGCCGAATACGGTGGCCCGTGCGGTCCCGCCGGTGACGTCTCGGTGACGGTGCACCATGTGGCGGTGTCCGTGCTCGCTCTCGTGATCATGATCGTGCTCGAGCACTTCATCGGCCATTTCGTCCAAGGTAGCGAGCGATCGTGGCGCGTGCATCCTCGTTGTTCGTTTCGGCGGAATTCGGTTTCGCAAGTTGGTTCGTAATCCGGACCGACTTGGTTCGGATCGAGAACTCACCTACCATCGGCGTCGATGAACGTCGAAGCTGTGCCGAGCTGTTCGATCCAGGCGAGCCTTGACGTCCTCGGAGACCGGTGGACGATTCTGATCCTGCGCGACGCGTTCCGCGGCGTTCGACGGTTCGACGAGTTCCGCCGTGACCTCGACATCGCCCGCCCCGTCCTCACCGAGCGGCTCAAGCGGCTCGTCGAGCACGGCGTCCTCGCTCGGCACCTCTATTGCGAGCGGCCACCGCGCTACGAGTACCGGTTGACCGCGAAGGGGATGGCACTCTCGCCGACGCTCGTCGCGCTGATGCGGTGGGGCGACGAATGGCTCTCCGACGGCGACGCTCCGACCGTGCTCGTGCACGATGCGTGCGGTCATCCGCTCGACCAGCAGTTCGTGTGCTGGGAGTGCGACGAGACGTTCTCCCCGCACGACATCGCCAGCCGCCCCGGTACCCCCGCTGCTCAGCGCAGCTGATCCCCATTCAGAGGACTTCATGACGGACCAGATCCCCCACCCCCTGCTGCACGAGTCGCTGAGCGACCTGATGGCGCTCGCAGCGGCCCGGCGTGACGACACGTTCGGCACGCGGGTGACGTACAGCCCCAAGGTGTTCATCCCGTTGACCTTCCTGTGCAACGACTCGTGCGGGTACTGCACGTTCGCCCAACCGCCGGCGCATGTCGAGAAGCTCTACCTCGATCCCGACGACGTGTTGAAGATCGCCCGTCAGGGGGCGCGCCGCGGCTGTCACGAGGCGCTGTTCACGCTCGGCGAGCGACCGGAGGACCGCTACGAGGTTGCGCGCGAGTGGCTGAGCGCTCGGGGCTACGACTCGACGGTGCACTACGTCGCAGAGATGGCCGAGCTCGTGCTGCGCGAGACCGGTCTGCTGCCGCATGCCAACGCGGGGGCGCTGAGCGCCGACGAACTCGCGCGCATCAGGCCCGTCAGTCCGAGTCAGGGGATGATGATCGAATCGGTCGATCCCGATCTGGATGCGCACCGCGGGGCTCCCGACAAGACCCCCGAGCGCCGTCTCGCCACGCTCGAGGCCGCCGGGGAGCTCGACATCCCGTTCACCACCGGGATTCTGGTCGGCATCGGCGACACACGAGCCGATCAGCTCGCAGGGCTCGAGGCGATCGCCGCGTCCCACGCCCGGCACGGGCACGTGCAGGAGGTGATCGTCCAGAACTTCCTCCCGAAGCTGCGCACGGCGATGAAGGGTGTCCGAGCATGCCCGAGCGACGACTATCTGTGGACCGTCGCCGCGGCGCGTCTGATCCTCCCCCCGGAGATCCACCTCCAGGCGCCTCCGAACCTGTCCGACGACTTCGGCTCGTTGCTCGACGCCGGTATCGACGACTGGGGTGGCGTTTCGCCCGTGACAGCCGACCACGTGAACCCGGAGCGACCGTGGCCCGACCTCGACCGACTCCGCGAGGTGACCGAGGCACGGGGCCACGTCCTCGCTCCGCGCCTCACGGTGTATCCCGAGTTCGTCCGCGATCGCGATCGTTGGCTCGATCCGGCGCTGCACTTCCCGGTGATGGACCGCGCCGATGCCGAATGGTTGGGCCGCGACGACCCGGGCCAGTTCTGGCCGGAGAAGACGACAGCCGCCGACACCGTGGCCGATGGTGCCGAATTCGTGCTGGTCGGGCACCGCTCGACGGCGTGGTACTCGGGCTCCGACAGCGCACCGCCGATACTCATTCCGGCACCGGAGCGGCCGGTCCGCGGCGCCGTCGCCGATGTGTTGGCCGGCGTCGAAGCCGGCGAGGAGCCTGGCGTCGAGGAGCTCGTCGCCCTCCTCGGTGCTCGCGGCCCGGAGGTTGGCGCCGTCGCCGCGCTGGCGGACCGCCGGCGCCGCGAGATCGTGGGGGACACGCTCACCTGGGTCGCCAACCGCAACATCAATTACACGAACGTGTGCACGTTCAAGTGCAAGTTCTGCGGATTCTCCAAGGGGCCGCTTTCGCTCAACCTGCGCGGCACGCCGTACCTGCTGACGCTGGACGACATCGCGGAGCGAGCGAAGGAGGGCTGGGACCTCGGCGCCACCGAGGTGACCCTCCAGGGTGGCATCCACCCGGATTTCGACGGCGACTACTACATCGACGTGACCAAGGCGGTGAAGGACGCCGTACCCGACATGCACGTCCACGGCTTCACGGCGCTCGAGGTGACCGAAGGGGCGAAGCGGCTCGGTGAGGACCTGCCGACCTACCTGCAGCGCCTCAAGGACGTCGGACTCGCCTCGCTGCCCGGCACGGCGGCGGAGATCCTCGACGACGAGATCCGGGCGATCCTCTGCCCCGACAAGGTCGACACCGAGGAGTGGCTCGAGGCGCACCGTGCCGCCCATTCGATCGGGTTGCACTCCAACGTGACGATGATGTTCGGTGCGGTCGAGGAGCCGGTCCACCAGGCCCGCCACCTCGTCCGGACCCGCGATCTCCAGAAGGACAACGTCGCAGCGGGCCGTGTCGGATTCACCGAATTCGTCGGGCTGCCGTTCGTGCACATGGCCTCGCCGATCTACCTGCAGCGCAAGGCCCGTCGGGGGCCGACGTTCCGCGAGAACCTGCTGCTGCACGCCGTCGCCCGACTCGCGTACGGCGATCTCATCCCCAACGTCCAGGCGAGCTGGGTCAAGATCGGTCTCCCCGGGACCGCCCAGATGATGAGTGCGGGGTGCAACGACCTCGGCGGAACGCTGATGGACGAGAACATCTCGCGCGCGGCCGGAGCCAGCCACGGCCAGGCGATGACCGGCGAGCGGTTCGCTGCGTTCGCCGAGTCGCTCGGCCGTCCGCTCGCGCAGCGCACGACGAACTACGGCCGGGTCGAGTCGGTCTGATGCTGGTCGAACGCATCGGCGACGCGCGGCTCCCGACTGCGCACGGCGACTTCCGGATCGTCTCGTACCGCGCCGCCGACGGCCACGAGCACGTTGCGATCGTCGAGGGCGATCCCGCCGGCCCCGGGGTGCTCGCCAGGTTGCACAGCGAATGCCTCACCGGCGACGTGCTCGGCTCGCGCAAGTGCGACTGCGGTGACCAACTGGCGCACGCGCTCCGCTCGATCTCCGAATCCGGGCGTGGGGTCGTGGTGTACCTCCGCGGGCACGAGGGTCGCGGCATCGGCCTCGCGAACAAGATCAAGGCATATCAACTCCAGGACGCCGGCCTCGACACCGTCGACGCGAACACGGCACAGGGGCTGCCGGTCGACGCCCGGCAGTACGACGTCGCGGCGGCGATCCTGATCGACCTCGGCGTCGAGTCGGTGCGACTGATGTCGAACAACCCTGCCAAGGCGACGGGTCTCGTCGAACACGGGATCCGCGTCGACGAACTCGTCCCCGCTGTCGTGGCGCTGCACCCGGAGAGCGTGTCGTACCTCCGCACCAAGGCGGAGCGGCTCGGGCACGTCGGATTGTGAGGGGTCAATCGAGGATGACGTCGAGTCGAAGGTCGGCACCGAGGCGCTGGACGTCGACGAAACGCCCGCGGCGGAGTGCGTCGATCGTGTCGACGCCGGCGCCCGAGAACATCGGCTTCGCGTCGTCGCCGCCGAACATCGCCGGCGCGACGTAGACCACGTACCGGTCGACGAGTCCCTCGGCATGAAACTGGGCGGTTGTGCTCGGCCCGCCCTCGATCAGCAGCTGGAGGACCCCATCGGCGCCAAGCTCGTCGAGAAGCTCGGCGATCTCGCCCCGCCATTCGAGGCACGGTTGGATCTTGGCGTCGGGTGCCGCCGACCCCAGAACAACGCGACGAGGGCTCGGACCGTCGACCAGCCGAGTCGTCAATGACGGGTCGTCGGCCCGGACCGTGGCCGCACCGACGAGGATCGCCTGGCTCTCGGCGCGCAGCCGGTGCCCGTCGGTTCGGGCCTCGACGCCGGTGATCCACTGGCTCGTCGCATCCGGTGCGGCGGTGCGGCCATCGACGGTGGTGGCGAGCTTGACCACGACGTACGGCCGGCCGGTACGGCGATGATGGAGGTAGGCGGCGAGCTGCTCCTCGACATCGTCGGTGCACACGTCGGTGACGACGTCGATCCCGGCGGCGCGCAGGGCGGCGATGCCGGCGCCGTCGACGTTCCCGTCGGGGTCCCGCATGCCGATGAGCACGCGACTGACGCCCGCCCCGATGATCGCGTCGGTGCATGGCCCGGTGCGGCCGTGGTGGACGCACGGCTCCAATGTGGTGGCCAGGGTGGCCCCACGCGCCGCGCCGCCGGCGGCCTCGAGTGCGACCACTTCGGCGTGCGCGCCGCCCGGCGGCTGCGTCGCGCCGAGGTGGACGACGCCGTCCGCGGTTGCGATCGCGGCGCCGACCCAGGGGTTGGGAGCCGTCGTGGTTCGCACGGTCGCCGCCGCATCGATGGCATGTCGCATCAGTTCCTCGTCGGACGTCACGCCCTCATGATGCCCGCTCGCGCCTCAGCGGCAAAGATGGCCCGATGCCCGACGCCGCCGCTGTCCCCACCACGACCCTCGAACTGCGATCGACCGTCGCCGATGACGGGACGGTCACGCTCGCGATGGGCGAGACCGATCTCCCGGCTCCCGGCCCCGACGAGGTGGTCGTGAGGATCGAGGCGGCACCGATCAACCCCTCCGATCTCGGCATGCTGTTCGCCGGTGGCGACGTCCACTCGGCCACGGCGGCCGGCGCGTCTGACCTTCCCGCCGTGCGGCTGACGATTCCCACGGGGACGGCAGGTCTGAGCGGTCGACTGGGTCAGCCGATGCCCACCGGCAACGAAGGCGGTGGGACCGTGATCGCAACCGGCGATTCCGAGGCAGCCCGCGCACTCGACGGCAAGGTCGTCGGCTTCCTGTCGGGATCGGCCTACGCCCAGTACCGCACCGTCCACGTGTTCAGCTGTCTGCCGATGCACGACGGCACGACCGCCGAGGAGGCGGCCGCATGCTTCGTCAACCCGCTCACCGCACTCGGCATGGTGGAGACGATGCAGATCGAGGGGCACTCCGGTCTCGTCCACACCGTGGGCGCGTCGAACCTCGGACTGATGCTCAACCGCATCTGCCTCGCCGACGGTGTACCGCTGGTCAACATCGTCCGTCGACCCGAGCACGTCGAGTTCCTGCGCGGTGAAGGCGCCGAGCACGTGGTCGACTCGAGCGCGGCATCGTTCTTCGACGATCTCGTCGACGCGCTCCGCGCGACCGGCGCCACCATCGCCTTCGATGCGATCGGCGGGGGCGAGCTCGCGTCGACATTGCTGACGGCGATGGAGAAGGTGGCGAGCGAAGGTGATGGGTTCAGCCGCTACGGATCCGACACCCACAAGCAGGTGTACATCTACGGCGGTCTCGATCGTGGCCCGACCACCCTCACGCGGAGTTTCGGGATGTCATGGTCGGTCGGTGGTTGGCTGCTCACGCCGTTCCTCGGGCGGATCGGCCAGGACGGCGCGAATCGCCTCCGCACCCGGGTTGCCGACGAGATCACGACCACGTTCGCCAGCACCTACGGGATGCGCTTGTCGCTGGACGAGGCGGTCGATCCCGAACACGTTCGACGGTACGCACGGATGGCGACGGGCGAGAAGGCGTTGGTCACACCGCACGGCTGAATTGCGGCTGAATTGCGGCGGGCCGTGCACCGTTCGCGAAGCTGCGCCGATGGATGTCACCGAAGCCGTCAACCGCCGCAAGTCGGTTCGGGCGTTCCTGCCCGACCCCGTGGATGACGTTGTGTTGAAGCAGCTGTTGACGACTGCGTCGCGTGCGCCGTCTGGCGGCAACGTGCAACCTTGGCGGATCTACGTCCTGAACGGCGATGCGATGACCCGCTTTCGCGAATTCATCGCGGAGCGTGCGCCGGGTGCCCCGGCATACGACATCTATCCACCGGGCCTGCACGAGCCGTACCGCAGTTCGAGGTACCGGATCGGCGAGCAGATGTACGAGGCGATCGGCGTCGGGCGTGACGACAAGGCCGGCCGGTTCGCGCAGTTCGCGAAGAACCTCGACTTCTTCGGGGCGCCGGCCGCGTTCTTCTGTTTCATCGATCGGGTGATGGGTCCCCCGCAGTGGTCCGACCTCGGGATGTTCCTGCAGACCTTCATGTTGCTCGCGCAGGAGGCCGGGCTCGACACCTGCCCGCAGGAGGCGTGGGCCGTCCACGAGCCTGCTGTGATGGAGTTCGCCGAGGTTCCCGAGGAGCTGCGCCTGTTCTGCGGGATGGCGATCGGGACGGCCGATCGGGAGCATCCGATCAACAGCGTCGAATCGGATCGCGAACCGCTGGACGTCTTCGCGACCTTCCTCTGATGGCCCGGACGGCGATTGTCCGGACAATATGCTCGGACCTGGATATGCTGGTGCCATGAAGCGCCCTCCGTTGCCGAAGATGCTGGTGCGTGGATTGTTCCGGCGTTGTGCCTGGTGTGGTGGGCGGGGTGCGTTCTTCACGGGGTGGACGAGGAAACAGGACACCTGCAGATCCTGCGGGTTGAACTGGCGGCGTGGCGACGTGGGGTACGAACTCGGAGCTGCCGCCACCGCCGCGATCATCTGCATGGGCCCGCTGGTGGCCCTCCTCGGCATCGTGATCGCGTTCACCTGGCCGGAGGTGCACATGGTTCCGCTGTTCGTCGTGTTCGGCGTCGGCGCCGTCCTGTTGCCGATCCTGCTCTACCCGTCCTCGTACACGACGTGGCAGGGCGTCGACATCCTGATGCGTCCGCCGAAGCCCGAGGACTTCGAACCGGTCGAACCCCTCGACGTCGCCGACGACGCGTCCTCCACGCGTTCGAGTTGACGTCTCAGGCGGCGGCGATCGACCCGGCATCAGGGACCCGGGCGAACAACCGGTCGAACACGTTCGCTCGGTCGAACTGCATTGCATGCGCGCGGGCCTGTCGTCCCCATCGTGTGCGCTCGCCGGGCGAGAGCCCGAGGATGATCTCGCTCAACGCATTCGCGATCGCAGCGGGATGCCCGGTTGGAACGAGCTTCGCATGTGGACCCACCGCCTCACCGATCCCGCCGGTGTCGCAGGTGATGATCGGACCGCCGCCCGCCAGCATCTTCTCCACGAGCGCGATGCCGAACGTCTCGACGAATTCTGGTCGCGGCTTGCTCGGGAGCACGTAGGCCGCCGAGCCCGCCATCAGATGCGGTTTCTCGGCGTCGTCGACGTCGTCGAAGAACACGATGTGGTCGCTCACCGGCGTCGACGCCGCAAGCGCCCGCATCGCCGCCGCCTCGGGTCCGGTCCCACAGATCACGAGGGTCGACCGGCGCGACGCAGCGCTCATGGCGTACCCGTTGACGAGGTCGTCGACGCCCTTGGCCTTGGTGACGCGGGACAGGAACATCACGTAGCCGTCGCGTTCGAGCCCGCGCGCGGCGAGGCGCGCTTCGGTCTCGACAGGGTCGAGCTCGGTGTAGGCCGAGGCGTCGATCGCCGGATACGAGATGGCGATGCGCTCGTCGCAAGCGGGCCCGAAGGATGTTCCCCAGCGCTCGTCGACCTCGTTCGCGGCGTCCACGATCAGCGACTTGGTGAACTCGGACACCGCGACGCACACGTCGTTCGACAGGTAGGTGCTCAGCACCTGAGCCGCCGCGCCGAATCGGCCCTGATCGAGCGCAGTGCGTACGACGTTCGTGATGTCGGACCCGACCGCCTCGGCGACCGTGGTGAGTGGAGCACACATCCCCGTCGACCTGGCGAGCGACGCGGCCTGCGCCACCGCAGTGTCGTGCGGGGTGAGGTAGAGCGACATCGCAGTGGTCGGGACATCCTCGGTGAACAGCTCGACGAGTCGACCGACGATGCCGGCCAGATGGCGTCCGTCCGGAACCTTGTAGTCGCCGACGGGTTCGGGCCGTTCGACGGTGATCCCCGACGAGTACGGCAACACCGTCTCGAGGGGCTTGAGAGGGAGACCAGCCGCTTGCAGGACCGGGATCGGCCAGGTGACGATCCGCACGTCATCGAACCCTCGGGTGAGCGCGATTTCGGCAAGGTTGCGTGCCTCGCCCGAGTGGCCGCAGATCACCGGATCGGCACGCACGACGATCACGAGACGCCGCGTCGGGTTCGCCGTCGGTCGGTCCGATTCGGCCCTCGGAAGACCGGGTCGGGTGGCGTCGAGATGATCGGAGAGCATGGTCATGGCGTGGACTCCTGTCGGGTCGTGCGCTGGGCGCCGGAGATGGCCGCCGACGCGTGAGCCGCAGTCGAGACCGACGGTGGGCGCGTGTTGGTGGCCCAGTCGGTTGGCGTCGAACCGAGTTCGAGATGCAGTCGGCCGCCACCGTGGACGTCGGTGGCCCGGATCCACGAGCGTTCGAGCTCGACGCCGTTCCAGGCTGCTCGTCGGACGTACTGCGCCGGTCCATCCGGTTCGGGCTCGACGAAGCCGCTGGTCTCGATCGTGAGGGTCGCGTGGCCGAGGCGGAGCCGTGAGCGGGAGAAGGAGGGGGCGTTGATCAGAAAGATCTGCTGCCCTGCGACCGGGAAGATCCCGAGCGACGCCCACACGTACCACGAGCTGAGCCCACCCGAGTCGTCGTTGCCCGGCAGCCCACCGCGATCGGTCGTGAACTGATTCATCACGGCGGAGTGGACGATGTCGGCCGTCCGGTCGGGTCGCCCGACCCAGTGATACGCCCACGGCGCTTCCATGTCCGGCTCGTTGTTGAGCCCTTCGAAGCGTCCGAGCGCGTAGCCGGCGCGGACCTCGTCGGGTGTGGGGTCGATCCCCATCTGCTTGACGGGTGGCTCGCCGAACCCGAAGAATCGGTCGAGCAGGGAGATGTACGCATCCTCGCCTCCGGCGAGTTCGATCCGGCCGGCCATGTCGTGCTGGAGGCGGAACGAGTAGTTCCACTTGCCCCCCTCGTAGAAACTCGAATCGAGCACGAGGCCGGTGTCGGGGTCGTACCCGTTCGTCCAGCGCGTGGCGAGTGCCTCGAACTGGTCGCCGAGCTCGTCGTCTCCGACCGAACGCGCCACGAGTGCAGTGCAGTGATAGCCGGTGGCCAGGTCGAGCGTGTGGGTGATCGGATGCGCGACGCCGTGTTCGAGGAACTCCTCTCCGAACTGTCGACGGAGGTCCGGTCCCATGTGGCACAGCGCCCAGTCCCAGTCGATCCCGGACAGGCCGAGATCGCAGAGGTCGGCGAGAAAGGTGTGGGCCAGCGCGCTGCCTTGGCGGAAGAAGCGGTCGGCACCTTTGGCCATCCGGTAGCCGATGGGCAGATTCCCCTCCTCCTCGGCGATGTGGAGCAACGCATTCGCGAGCTCCACCGCTCGGTCGGGGAAGAGTGCGGTGAGCAGCGGGAGCTGGGTGCGATAGATGTCCCACATCGTGCAGATGTCGAAGACGAAGGGACCGGTTGTCGGCCAGAACGGACTCTCGTCGGGAGCGAAGCACGGCTTGATCAGCGAGTGGTAGAGCGCGGTGGCGAACACCGCACGGCGTTCCGGCGATGGAGTCTCGACCCGGATCGCGTCGAGATGCTGTGTCCAGGTCGACGCCGTGGCCGCGCGGCGTCCGTCGAAGCCGCCGCTGGCGAGATCGCGCTCGAGGTTCGCCTTCGCCTGTTCGACGCCGCGGAGCGAGAAGCCGATCCGCACCTCGACGATCTCGCCGGCTTCGATCGGGCCGGTCCAGATGAGCCCGAACGGTCGCAGCGTGGTCGGTCTGATCGAATCGAACCGCAGTCGCGTCCCACCCTGCATCAGGCGTTGGTCGTACCAGAGCATCTGGCGCCATTCGGGGCTCACGCATTCGATGTGGAACGCGATCGGTACCCCTTCCATCACCACCTCGCCCGATGCCGTGCCGGCGCCGACGAGGTCGAGCGTCGCCCGGAGGGGAACGGTCGCACCGTGTTCGATCGTGAGACCGCCGTGCGAGCAGTCGACGACGACCCGGGCGTTGTGATGAGCGGGGAAGCAGTAGCGGTGGACAGCGCTCTTCGGACCGACGGTCAACTCGGCGCGAATGCCATCGGCGAGCGTCGCTTGGTACCACCCGGGTGCGGCGTCCTCGGCGGTGATCGCCTGACGCTCACCCAGATCGTCCAGCGCTGACATCGTCGGAGTGATCCGGAGGTAGTTGTAGTACTTGCGGATCGCGCCCGTTCCGGATTGTTGGAAGTGGGTGAAGCCCGATGCCCCGTGCTCGGAGTGTTGACGGCGAGGCTCACCCTCGGTCGATCGCTCATAGGAGCCGTAGCCGGTGGGGTAGCCGCCCGAGTAGGCGCATGCCGACACCATGCCGAACGGGTGGGTCGCTCCCGGATGGGTGTTGCCCACCGGCGGCTTGGGCCACCACCATGACGCGGCAAGTCCGGTGGTGCGGGACGGGTCGGCGACTTCGGTCCCGATGAACGGGTCGACCGCGTCGAGCATGGCCCGAACCTACGGAACGGATGTGTTGGCGGTGTTTCGGCGCGGTGAACTCAGCTGAGGGCAGCGGCGAGGCCCTCGGGGTCCACCACGCTCACCCAGAGCGACGAGTGGTCGTGCAGGCCGATCACCCGTGGGATCTTCTCGTGGAACTCGATGCACAACCCGCGGTGATGGTTCGTGCCGAAGGTCAGCCCGTCGTCGCGGAAGCTGAGGCGGAGGCCGACGGCCGTGTACCACCGGTGTGGTCCGGTGATCTTCGTGCCGGCGATGTTGGCGAGCGGGGTCTCGGCCGACCAGTGACCGAACGTTGCCCGCATGGTGTCGTCGGTGACGGTGACTCCGTCGTCGTCGCCGATGCCCAATGGCGCGAGCAGGATCTTCCACCTGGCGTCACGGTCGTAGGGGAAGAATCGTTCGGTCACATACTCAGAATACGGCGATCCGAGACCATCGGTGTCGTTCGGTCGGTCGAGCTGGTCAGTCCTCACCGAGGATGACCGAACCGTCGTCGGGTGTCGAGGCGGAGTTCTCGAGCTCGGCGTTCCACGAACCGAAGAGTTCCTGGATGTCGGTCACCTCGGAGGGTTCGGGCAGTGGGATCTCCACGCTGTCGGGCGACACCTCGATCCACATGTCGAAGCCGTTCGCCTGGTCGGCGACGACCAGGTCGAGGCCGATACGCCGGATCGTGTTGTCCTCGCTGACCCACACGTCGTAGACGACCTCGTCGAGCGCCTCGATCCCTTCGATGTCGCGCAGATCGACCAGACCGTCGACGTCACCCTCGCCCCCGGCCAGCGCGTCGGACAGCGAGACGGGAATCTGGAAGTGGCGCAGTTCCTCGCCCTCGATGGTCTCGAGGCCGAGATCGACCGGCTCGACATCGCCGAACAGGAAGTCCATCTCGAACGGATTCGCAAAGATCTCGTCGATCGAGTCCCCGCCGTCATCCATGTCGTCGACGCTCGCGCTGATCCATGGCGTTCCGACGCCCCCGAGGAACCCGTAGAACTCGCTGCCGAGATACATGGTCGACGTCGACTCGTCGAGGATCATCGACACGCTGTCGGGAGTCTCGAAGAAGCTCTCGTCGGTCGACAGCTGGGACAGGTCGGCGTCGAGTGAGATCCGCTGTGATGCGCGATCGATGGTGGCGACCATCGACACGTCCCCCTCGGGGGAATCGGCGGTCATCTCGAGCCGCATCGAACCCGCGGTGCGCGCGTTCGTCGCGGCCGCTGCGAAGGAGAACGCCGTGTCGGTGGCGGTCTCCGCATCGGACACGAGTTGTGGCGTGGCGTCGTCGGGTGCATCGTCGGGGTTGCTCCGGCTGACGATGAATGCTCCGATGCCCGCGGCGAGCACCGTGATGAGCGTGAGTGCGACCATCAGCGGTCGTTTCGACGTCGAGGTCGACTCGGAGATCGGCGTCAGCACGGCGTTCGGGCCGCCGGGGCCCGGCGGCGGCGGTGTGGGCGCTGCGGCGAACACCGGAGCGGCGGGGAGCGTCGGTGCTGCGACGCCTGGGGCGGGGGTCGGTGGAGGCAGGGTCGGAGCCGGGACATCACGGGTCGTGATCGTCGGATTCGGCAGACCGGGTGCAGACTCGTCCATGACCGGTCATCGGCAGGAACTCTGCCGCCGTTGGAGATCTTGACGCGATCTGATCCAGGAGCCTGCGGTCCCTCAGAGCACGGTGAGTTCGGTCGCGATCGTCGCAACGGTGTCGGCGTGGACCGTCACCTGGTCGACGGTGAGGTCGCCGCCGGGGAGTTCGACGATGAACGCCACGCCGTTCCCGCCGGAGAGTTCGTTGCGTGCCCACGTTGCGGCGATGCCCGTGTAGACACCGCCGTCGCAGCAGTCGGCGATCGGCAGTCCGCTCAGCTGGGCGTACCGCGCCCGCACGCGACCGTCGCGGCCGCTCGACGGGATGATCAGGTTGGCGTCCTGGTGATACCAGATGGCCATGTCCGGTCGGAGTTGGCCGATGAAGGCGACCATCGCTTGCGTCTCGGGTTCGCTGGCGGGGCCGGTACCGGCGTACTGCCCGTCACCCGGCTGGCCGATCGGTCCCCAGCGGAGCGGGAAGTTGCGGTTGAGGTCGACCTGATTCGCGTTGTGGCGGTCCTGGGCAGCCTGACCGTCGGGATTCATCGACTCGACCAGCCACCATTCGACGTCGGGTGCCAGGGTGCCGGCTGTGGCACGTTCGCGGAGTTCGGCGACGATGGGCACGCCACCGTCCTCGTTGCCATGGATGACGCCGATGACGAGTACGCGGCGGCCGCCGGGGGTGCCGAAGCGTTCGGCGACGATCGGTCGGCCTTCGAGCGAGGTGCCGAGCACCAGCGACTCGGCGGCGAAGTCGAGTGTTGGTGCCGGCGTTCCGGCGGGCAGCGTCGAGGTGGTCGATGTCGATGTGGTGGTGCTCGATGTCGTGGTGGTGGTGGTGGTGGTCGTCGGTGCGGAGGTCGTGGTGGTGGTCGATGTCGCGGTCGGCGCTGTGGTGCCGGCGGATTCGATGCGGTCGCCCGGCACGAACAGCGGTGCGTCGTCGGTGGTGGTCACGTCCACCCCCGGAACCGGGAGGGTGGCACCGTCGACGCGGCCGCCGTCGGATCCGCTGCACGCCGCGATCAGTGCGGCGGCGAGCGCGACTCCCGCAGAACGGAACAGGCATTGCGGTCGAAGCACCGGGTCATGATCGCACCGAATCGAGCGCTCCGGGTGGCATCCCACCACCCCGCAGGGGCCGCTCGTTCGTCGTGCGCAGTCATGATCTGGGAAAGTTGCGGCCATGGCCATCGACTTCACCCTGACTCCCGAGCTCGAAGCACTGAGGATGCGGATCCGTGCGTTCGTCGACGACGTGATCAAGCCCGCCGAGGCCGAGATCGAGGGGCACCGTGACGGCGCCGACGTCGTCGAACCACTTTCGGGGCGCGATCGGATCGCCAAGCTGATCGAACTCCGCAAGCAGGCGCACGCGGAAGGGATCTGGCTGCCGCACATGCCGGAGGAGTGGGGCGGCATGGGCTTGGGGCACGTCGAGTTGGCGATGGTCCAGGCCGAGGCGGCAAAGTCCCACTACGGGCCGTGGGTGTTCAACTGCCAGGCGCCCGACGAGGGCAACATGCACACCCTGCTGCACTGGGCGACCGACGAGCAGAAGGAGAAGTACCTGAAGCCGCTGTGTGAGGGTCGCACGTGGTCGTGCTTCGCGATGACCGAGCCCGAGGTGGCCGGCTCCGACCCCACGTTGATCCAGACGAGCGCGTACGAGGACGGTGACGAGTGGGTGATCAACGGCCACAAGTGGTTCATCTCCAATGCTCGCCGCGCCAGTTTCGCGATTCTCGTGTGCCGCACGGAGGAGAATCCGGAGATCCCGCAGGCTGCGAACTCGGCGTTCCTGATCGATCTGCCGCAGGAGGGGTGGAACGACGTACGCGAGGTCGAGACGATGCACGGCGGCACCGGCCACTCCGAAATCGTCATCACCGACCTGCGCGTCCACAAGGACCAGATGCTCGGCGGCCGAGGGCAGGGGCACCTGCTCGGCCAGTACCGGCTCGGCCCGGCCCGGCTCGCGCACTGCATGCGTTGGATCGCGCAGGCCGAGACCGCGCTCGACATGATGGTCGACCGCTCGCTCAACCGGTACTCACACGGGTCGATGCTCGCGGAGAAGCAGGGCATTCAGTGGATGATCGCCGACTCGACGATGGAGCTGTACCAGTCGAAGCTGATGGTGCTCCACGCGGCGTCGAAGATCGATGCTGCGCACAAGCAGGGTGACGACACCCCGGCCGACGAGAAGGTCGATTTCAAGGGTGAGGTCTCGATGGCGAAGCACTTCGTCGCCAACATGCTGAACCGGGTGATCGACCGTTCGATCCAGGTCCACGGTGCCCTCGGCTACTCGACCGACACGCCACTCGCTCACATGTACCAACACGCCCGGTGGGCCCGTTTCGCCGATGGCGCCGACGAGGTGCACCAGATGCGGATCGCGCAGCGCACCATCGCGGCCTACACCGACGAGGGATCGACCCGGCGCGGCACCGGCAACCTCCCGATCTGAGCGTGACGTGACGGGTCAGACCCGTTACGTCACGCTCACGGGAACCGTTCGACCTCGGCAAACGTCTCTCCGTCATGACCCCGACCTCGGCCGTCCGAGCCCTCGCTGCGCTGATGATCGTCGTCCCGCTCGCCTGCGGGTCCGAATCCTCGGTCGATCGCTCAGCGTCGGGCGGCCCGGAAGACGCGCCGGTGACGACGCCTACAGACACGACGCCGCCCGAACCCACGGACAGCACGATCGAGATCGTGAGAACGGTGCGCGCCGTCGAGTACTACGGCGCATGCGGGAACGAGATCCTGGAGCTCGACGGCGAGACCTGGTACCCGATTGCGTCCGTGGATCTCGGCGGTGAGCCGTTCGACACGACGCGGTACGCCCCGCTCCCACCGGTCGCCCAGTCGTTGGTTCGTGTTGCGCCCCCAGGACCCGGCGACGACACCGGAACCCTGTACGTGTTCGCCGACGGCATCGGTCGATTCGTGTCCGACAGCGGTCTGATCGACAACTGGCTCACCACCGTGGAGCAGCAGTACATGTTCGCCTGCTGAGCGTTACGAGACGGGTCAGACCCGTCGTGTAACGCTCAGCGGCGCGTTCGATGTGGCGCTGGACGAGGTTTTCGAGGGCTTCCTGTCGGCCGCTCACGCCGGTCGGCTCGGCACCGGTGAGTTGGGCGTCGTGGAGCTGCTGCAGCGTCACGTCGCCGTCGAGGATGTCGGTTCGTTCGTTCCACCCGGCATAACGCGTCTCGCGGCGGGCGTCGAGTTCGTCGATCATCGAGGCGGCAACCAGCAGCGAGCGAGCCATCACGTCCATCCCGCCGACGTGGCCGTGGAAGAGGTCGTCGCGCGCGATCGACTGGCGGCGCAGCTTCGTGTCGAACATCAGCCCGCCGGTGGTGAATCCACCGCCACGCAGGATTTCGAGCATGCCGAGCGACATCTGCTCGACCGAGACCGGGAACCGATCGAGGTCCCAGCCGAGCCGATCGTCGCCGGAGTTGGCGTCGATCGACCCGAAGATCCCGGCGTTGACCGCGGTGGCGACCTCGTGGTGGAAGTCGTGACCCGAGAGCGTGGCGTGGTTGACCTCGATGTTGACCTTGATCTCGCGTTCGAGGCCGTACTTCTGGAGGAACGCAAACACCGTTGCGACGTCGTAGTCGTACTGGTGCTTCGTCGGCTCCATCGGTTTCGGTTCGATGAGGAGCGTTCCCTCGAAGCCGATCGCGTGCTTGTGCTCGACCACCATGTTCAGGAACCGGCCGAGTTGATCCAGCTCGCGTTTCATGTCGGTGTTGAGCAGCGTGTCATACCCCTCGCGGCCTCCCCAGAGGACGTAGTTCGCCCCGCCGAGCCGGTGTGTTGCCGACATGCAGTGGGCCACCTGGGCGGCCGCGTACTGGAACATCGCCGGGTCGGGGTTGGTGGCGGCGCCTGCCATGAAGCGGGGGTGCGAGAACGCGTTGGTGGTGCCCCACAACAGCTTGGTGCCCGTCCGCTCCATGTGCCCGGCCGCGACGTCGATCATCTCGTCGAGGTTGCGGGCCGATTCGGCGAACGTGGCGCCGGCCGGCGCGATGTCGGCGTCGTGGAACGAGAAGAAGGGAGCACCCAACTTCTCGAAGAACTCGAAGGCAGCGGCCATCTTCAGTCGGGCGGCGTCCATCGGTTCCAGCGCTGCGGCCGCACCCGACGCCGTGGCTGGATTCCAGGGTCGGTCGAGCGTGCCCGCGCCGAAGATGTCGGAGCCGTCCCACGCGAAGCTGTGCCAGTAGCACACCCCGAAGCGGAGGTGCTCGGCCATCGTCCGGCCCCGCACGACCCGGTCGGCGTCGTACCAGCGAAAGGTCAGCGGATCGTCGGAGTCGGGTCCCTCGTAGGGGATCGCATCGACGTCGGGAAAGAAGGAATCATCCACGGCTGAACCTTACGTTGCCGCCCGACGTCATGCGGAGGGACCAAGGACCCTTGCCGGGCGGTTCGGGAGTGCCATACTGACGAACAGCCATTCGTGCTCGTGCGTGTCATACCGGCGCGCACAGCCCGAATGCACAACGCAACAACTCCGAAGGGGGAGTCAACATGAACAAATCCACACGAAGGGTCGTCGGCATTGTCGCCGCGCTTGCATTCGTTGCAGGCGCATGCGGCAGCGATGACGACACAGGCTCGGACACCACCGAGGCGCCAGCCGGTGACGAAACCGGGGACACGACCGGTGACACGACAGCGGATGCCGGTGGCGACGCCGCGGCCGGTGGCGAAGGCAGCATCTGGGTGCTCCTTCCCGACTCGGCCACGTCCGACCGCTGGGAAACGGCCGACCGGAGGTTCTTCGCCGAGGCGTTCGACGCCGCCGGCCTCGTCGATGGCACCGACTACAACATCGTCAACGCCGAGGGTGACGCTGCCACGCAGATCAGCCAGGCCGAGCAGGCCATCGGCGACGGTGCCGCGGTCATCGTGCTGACCAGCAACGACTCGGGCTCCGGCGCGACGATCATCGATCTGGCGACGGCCGCCGGTGTCCAGGTCGTCGAGTACGACCGCTTCAACACCGAGGGCAGCGCGGGCGGCGCGGCATACGTCAGCTTCGACAACGTCGCTGTCGGCGCCACGATGGCATCGGTCCTCGAGCCGGCGATCGATGCACTCGGCGTGACACCGGCCAAGGTCGTGATGCAGAACGGTGGCGAGGAAGACAACAACGCCTTCCTCTTCCGTGACGGCTACGCCGCAACCGTCGAGGCGCGAGTCGCCGACGGCAGCTGGGAACTGGTCGAAGACCAGTTCACCCCCGGCTGGGACAACGCCGAGGCGCTCTCCATCGCCGAGCAGATCCTGGTCGGCGCCGAGAACGACGTGAACGGTTGGTTCGCTGCCAATGACGGCATCGCCAACTCGGTGATCGCCGCCATCGAGAGCGCCGGGCTCGACCCGTCGACGATTCCGGTCTCCGGCCAGGACGCGACCACGGCAGGTCTGCAGAACATCCTGCTGGGCAAGCAGGCGATGACGGTCTACAAGCCGATTGCCGCCGAGGCTGCCGTCGGTGCACAGATCGCACTTGCGCTGCGCGCCGGCGAGGACATCACGGCGCTGACCGGTGACTTCGAGATCATCGGCATCGATGCCGATGGCAAGCCGACCGAATCACCTGACGGCGTCGTGCCGTACATCGCCCTGGTTCCGATCGCTGTGACCGCCGACAACATCCTCGAAACGGTCATCGCCGATGGTTTCAGCACCATCGAAGAGATCTGCACCGGCGCAGTCGCAGAGACGCAGTTCTGCCTGGACAACGCCTGAGCAATCAGACGACCTAGGTCGCTGACCTAGGGTGTACACGAAGACCACGTGCGGCCATCCGTGGTGGGGACGCTTCGGCGTCCACGCCACGGGTGGCCCGCGTTGAACACGGGGAAACGGGGAAGTGGACGGATGGGGGAGCAGGTAGATGACCGACAGTGCTGAGAACGCACCACTGCTGAAGTGCGAGGGGGTGTCGAAGGCGTTCGGAGCGGTACACGCGCTGTACAGAGTCGACTTCGAGGTCCGCTCGGGCGAGGTGATGGCTCTGGTCGGCGACAACGGCGCCGGCAAGTCCACATTGATCAAGGGGATCGTGGGGATCTACCCGTTCGACGAGGGGACGACGACCTTCGAAGGTCGAGAGGTCAAGATCCATGGCCCACGTGCCGCTGCCGACCTCGGCATCGAAGTCGTGTACCAAGATCTTGCATTGGCCGACAACCTCGACGTCGTTGCCAACATGTTCCTCGGACGAGAGATGGTCATCAAGGGCATCCTCAACGAAACGGCGATGGAGGCGCGTGCTCGCGAAACCCTCGAGGGCCTCAAGGTCACGACGCTGCGATCGGTCCGTCAAACGGTTGCCGGTCTGTCGGGCGGTCAACGCCAGGCGGTCGCTGTTGCCAAGGCGGTGATGTGGGGTGACTCGAAGATGATCATCCTCGACGAGCCCACAGCAGCGCTCGGCGTCGCCCAGACGCGCCAGGTGCTCGACATGATCGGGCGACTGGCCGAACAGGGCTACGCGGTGGTGCTGATCTCGCACAACCTGCACGACATCTTCGAGATCGCCGATCGGATCACGGTGCTGCGACTGGGCCAGCAGGTCGGGGTGCTCACTCGCCGGGAGACGACGCAGCAGGAGGTCGTCCATGCGATCACGGCCGGTGAGATGAAGTTCGTACCGGGAATGGACGAGGAGGTGGCCGCATCATGAGTGGTGACGAGAACCGAGATGCCGACGACGGCGAGGCGGTCGCCGCGACGACCGCGACGCCGCCGACCACATCGCCCCGGACCGCCGGCTTCGCGGCTCCCACGACGGGGGTCGCCGACTACGCCAAACAGCGTTGGGAGGCGATCAAGGCCGGCGAACTCGGCGCCCTGCCGATCATCTTCGGACTGATCGTCATCGTCCTCATCTTCGGCACGCTCGAAGATCAGTTCCTGACGGCCCGCAACTTCACCAACCTCCTCCTGCAGATGGCGCCCGTCGCGGCACTGGCCATGGGGATCGTGTTCATTCTGCTCATCGCCGACGGCGAGGTCGTCTCGATCGACCTGTCGGTCGCGTTCGTTGCCGCCACCGGCGGCGTGGTCATGACGTTGCTCCAGCGGCCGGGTGACCCCGGTTGGCCCTGGTGGGCTTGCATCCTCGGCGGGCTTGCGGTCACGACCGCGATCGGGTTGCTCCACGCGTTGATCATCACCAAACTCGGGGTGCCATCGTTCATCACGACGCTGGCCGGGTTCCTCGTCTGGTCGGGTGTGGTGTTGTGGCTGACGACCCGGTTCTCCACGGCGGGCACGATTCGGATCCAGGACCAGCGTCTGGTCGACATCGCCAACAACTTCCTGTCGACGGGCGTGGGCTGGGCTATCGCAATCGTGGGGATCGCCGCATACGCGTTTCTCCAATTGAACGCCGTCCGCGTGCGTCAGGCCCGTGGACTGGATGCGGCGCCGCTCGTCGTCGTCGTCGCTCAGATCGTCGGGCTCGGTGTGATGGTCCTGATCGCCACGGCGGTTGCGAACTCCGACCGCGGTGTGCCGCAGATCACGATCACGTTGGGCGTGTTCCTGGTGTTCTGGACGTTCGTGACGACGCGCACAGCCTTCGGTCGCCACATCTATGCCGTGGGTGGGAGCCCGGAGGCGACCCGTCGTGCCGGCATCAGCGTCGACAACATCCGCATCGCCGTGTTCGCGATCAACGGGTTCATGGCCGGCGTCGGCGGTGTGATCCTCGCTTCGCGGCTCCGATCGGTGGCGACGAACACCGGCGGCGGCAACCTGCTGCTGAACGTCATCGCAGCCGCAGTGATCGGCGGCACCAGCCTGTTCGGTGGTTCCGGTCGCATCGTGTCGGCGATCTACGGGGCGCTCGTGATCACCGCGATCCAGAACGGCATGGACCTGCTCGGGCTCAACTCGGGCATCAAGTTCATCATCACCGGTATCGTCCTGCTCCTTGCCGTCATGGTCGATTCGGTTTCCAAGCGGCGCCGGGTCGCTCGCGGCCTCACCTGACATGTCGTGCGGTCTGCCCGGACTCGTCCGGCGGGCCGGGTCGTGGTGTGTGGTCGGTCTCGTGCTCGCAGCGGGGTGCGGGGCCGACGACGCGCAGGTGGCGATCGGCGCCGATGTGGATCGGCCGGCCGAGGCGTCGATCGATCTCGTCGACTTCACCGATGTGGCCGCCGAGGTGGGACTCGACTTCCGCCACGGTGCATTCCGCTGGGAGGCGGGTCCGGATCCTGCCGCGATGATGGGCGGAGGCGTCTGCTGGATCGATTACGACCGTGACGGCTGGCTCGACCTGTACGCCGTCAACACGTGGTCGAACGGCGAGTGGGGCCGATGGCGCAGCGAGGTGGGAGAGCTGCCGGCCAGCAGGTTGTATCGCAACGACGCCGGAATCTTCGAGGAGGTCACCGACGAGGTCGGGGCGCGCGTCGAGACGCGCGGCAACGGGTGCGTTGCGGCCGACCTCGACGCTGATGGATGGACCGATCTGTACATCACGACCGAGCGCGAGAACGTACTGCTCTGGAACGACGGTGGTGATCGGTTCGTCGATGACGCGACGCTCGATGTTCCATCCGGCGCTGCGGCATTCGGCTGGCACGCCGGTGCCGCGGTCGGTGACGTCGATGGCAACGGCTGGCCCGATCTCTTCGTCGCGGGGTATGCCGACCTGAACCGCGGGATTCCAACCGCTTCCAAGGGGTTCCCGAACACGTTCGAGCCCGAGCCCGACCTCCTGTTCCTCAACGACGGGCCCGTCGACGGGGCACGGGTTGCGTTCCGCGAGGCCGCATCGCGAGTCGGTCTCGAACCCGACGGGCCCGACTACGCCCTCGGTGCCGTGCTCAGCGATCTCGACCTCGACGGCGATCTCGACCTCTACGTGGCGCACGACACCACGCCCAACAAGCTGTACGAGAATCGAATGGCCGAAGAGGGCGTGTTCGTCGAGCAGGGCGCGGCTGCGGGTGTCGGTGACGTTGGGGCGGGGATGGGTGTCGCGTCGGGTGACTTCGACGGTGACGGGTTCCCCGACCTGGCGACGACCAATCAACTCGACGAACGTCATGTTCTGGTGCGCAACACCGGCGAGGGCCCGTTCCGGTTCGTCGATGCGAGGCGAGCCGGTGGGGTGGCCGACTTCGGGGCCGGCTCGACGGGATGGGGTGCCTCCTGGGCCGATGTCGACCTCGACGGCGACCTCGACCTGATCACCGCCGCCGGAGCGATCCCGGTCCGCGACGTCGAGGCCGACCGGGAGCTGCCCACGTTGCTCGAAAACACCGGTACCGGCTTCGTCGATGCAACGGCAACCGTCGGGCTGGACGACGTCGGGCCACGGCTCGGCCGCGGCCTCGCAGCCGCCGATTTCGACAACGATGGAGATGTGGACGTGGCGATGGGAACAATCGGCGGACAGCTGACGCTGCTCCGCAACTCCGGTGCCGGAGGGACATGGCTCGAAGTCGGCACATCGGCGCCGACGCCCGGCCTCGTCGTCACGGTCGAGCTCGACGATGGCACGGAGCTCCGCCGTGAGGTGCTCGTCGGCAGCAGCTACCTGTCGTCGGAGGATCCCCGGATCCTCCTCGGGCTCGGCGGCGCCGAGCGAGCGAAATTGGTGACCGTCGAGTGGCCCGATGGCACCGTGACGACGTACGACGACGTCGAGGCCGATCAGCTGCTGATCGTCGATCGGGACGATCGATGAGCCGTCGATCGCTCGGCATGGTCCTGGCGCTCGCACTGGTTGCGGCAGCGTGCGCCGGGTCCGACGATGCCGGGTCCGACGATGCCGTGTCCGACAGCGGAGGCACGACACCGAGCGAGTGTGTCCGCACCGTCGCAGCCGACCACTCTGTCGCCCGGCTGTGGAACGAGGCGGTGCTGGCGGCGATCCGCAGCGATTTCCCCGCGCCGACCATTCACGCCCGCAATCTGTATCACTCGTCGGCGGCGATGTGGGACGTGTGGGCCGCCTACGACCCCACCGCGAGCGGTGTCTTCGTCGATGAGCAGCGCACGGCCGACGATGTCGCAGCCGAACGCGAGGAGGCGATGAGCTATGCGGCGTACCGCGTGCTCGTCGCCCGCTACCTCCCCTCACCCCGGGCCGAGATCGCCGTCACCCAACTCGACGAGCTGATGCACGACCTGTGCTACGACCGCTCGATCGTCACGACCGAGGGCGACAGCCCGGCGGCCTTCGGCAACCGCGTCGCCGAGACGATCCTCGAGTTCGGGCTGACCGACGGTTCGAACGAGGGCGACGGCTACGTCGCCGACTACGTCTCGGTCAACCCTCCGCTGGTCGTGGACCGCCCGGGCACGGAGATGAACGACCCGAACCGGTGGCAGCCACTCGAACTCGAGGTGATGGAGGCACAGAACGGCATTCCGCTGGAGGACACCGTTCAGACCTTCGTGGGCCCGAACTGGGGGAGTGTGACATCGTTTGCGTTGCCTCCGGCCGATGCGGACGGCCTGACGGACGACCCTGGTCCCCCGCCGATGCTCGGCGACCCGGCCACCGACGACGACTTCAAGGACGCCGTCGACGAAGTCATCGGGTACAGCGCCACGCTGGATCCGATGGCGGGCGAGACGATCGACATCTCTCCCGCCGTCCAGGGGAATCGTGCGCTCGGCACCTACGACTCGGTCGGCCATGTGGTCAACCCCGTCACCGGACAGCCGTACGAGCCGAACGTCGTCAACCTCGGCGACTACGGACGCGTCGTCGCCGAGTTCTGGGCGGACGGTCCGATGTCGGAGACCCCGCCCGGCCACTGGAACTCGATCGCCAACTTCGCCACCGACGAACTCGCCGAGCTGGGACCGCTGCGCATCGCGGGTGACGGGCCGGAGGTCGATCGTCTCGAATACGACGTCAAGCTGTATCTCGCGCTCAACGGCGCCGTGCACGATGCTGCGATCGCTGCGTGGGGTGCAAAGGGGCACTACGACTACGTACGTCCGATCTCGATGATCCGGTACCTCGGCGGCCGCGGCCAGTCGACCGATCCGGATGCACCGGCGTACGACCCGGACGGGTTGTCCCTGCGCGACGGTTCCGTGGAGGTCGTGACCGAGGCATCGAGTGCGCCCGGCCAGCGACACGAGGCGTTGGCCGACCACGTCGGCGAGGTTGCGATCCGCGCGTGGCAGGGAGAGCCCGACGACATCGAATCCGAGGTCGGCGGCGTCGGTTGGATCCGCGCCGTCGAGTGGGTCCCGTACCAGCGCTCCACGTTCGTGACCCCGGCCTTCGCCGGCTACGTGTCCGGTCACAGCACGTTCAGCCGGGCGGCAGCGGTCGTGCTCACCGAGATGACCGGGAGCGAGTTCTTCCCGGGCGGCCTGGCCGAGTGGCGTATCGACGCAGACGGTCTCGAGTTCGAAGCGGGTCCGAACGACGCCGTGACGCTGCAGTGGGCGACGTATGCCGATGCATCCGACGAGGCCGGGGTCTCGCGTTTGTACGGCGGTATCCACGTTCGTGCCGACGACCTCGCCGGCCGCGTGCTCGGTGCCCGCGTGGGAGCCGATGCGTGGGCGCTGGCTCAGACGTATTACGACGGGGACAGCGGCTGAGCGACGACGTGAACAGCGACTCGGACTCCGACCCGGACTCCGACCCGGACATCCAGATGATCACAGCGCGGATCACGGCGCACGATCTGGCTCGGCTGGACCGGATGGCGGCACGCCGTGGTGTGCAGCGCAGCCAACTCGTCGCGCAACCCGTCGACGCGATCCTGGCTCAGCAGGCGTGGTCGGGTGGCTTCATCCCGTCCCCGCCCGCGGCGACGGTTCCCCCGCCGCTCGATCGACGTGGTCGTGTTCGGCGGCGTCGACGGTTCGGACGTTGATTCACCGCGCTGCGGCGCGCACGGCGTCGATGACGGCCATGTTGGCGGCGGCGTCGCTCGGCGGGAGTGATGCTGACGCCCCGTCGAGTACAGCTCGTGCGAACGCGTCGGCTTGGAGCGTGTAGTGATCCGCGATCGCGAACTCCTCGATCTCGGTGGCGGGGTCGGTCGGGGGACGGCCGCCGGCGGTGACGAAGATCCGCGTCGGACGGTCGATGGGCGCGTTGAACGGGATCTCGACCTCGATCCGCCCCTGCGTTCCAACGACGTGGACCCGTTGATAGGGCTCGGTTCGTGTGCTCACGCTGAACGTCGCGTGGGCGGTGCCGAAGCGCATGATCGCAGAGGTCAGTGTGTCGACGCCCGACACCGGGTCGAGGTGGGCGACCGCTTGGATGCCGTCGGGCTCGGCATCGAACAGGAAGCGGGCGACGCTGATCGGATAGCAGCCGATGTCCATCAGGGCTCCACCTCCGAACGCGGCGATGTTGCGGATGTTGTTCGGGTCGTCGTTGAAGTAGGAGAACCACACCTGCACCGCGCGGAGCTCTCCGATGCGCCCGTCGTCGACGAGCTGCTTCGTGCGCAGCCACTGCGGATGGAAGCGATACATGAACGCTTCTTGGAGCACGACACCTGCCGCCGCACAGTGTGCGATCACCCGCTGCGCCTCGGCAGCGTCGAGCGTGAGCGGCTTCTCGCAGAGCACGTGCTTGCCCGCATCGGCCGCCTTCATCGTCCATTCGGCGTGCAGGTGATTGGGGAGTGGGATGTAGACCGCGTCCACATCATCGGCGGCCAGCAGCGCCTCGTAGGACCCGTGTGACTGCGCGATACCGAGATCGGCGGCGACAGCTGCAGCATGACCTGGCTCGCGGGACGCGATCGCGACGACCTCGCTGCGCTCGCTCCGTCCGATCGCCGGGATCACCGCTGTTCGTGCGATCTTGGCGGTGCTGAGCACACCCCAGCGCAGCCTGTTCGACGACTCGCTCATGCGAGGCGCGCCCCAGTGAGATCGGCGCCGCACAGCTCGGCAAGCGCGTCGACGACGAGTTCGTGGTCCTGGCGTTGTGGCAGGCCGGACACGGTCGCCACCCCGACGCAGCCGACGCCGTCGACCACGATCGGAAAACCGCCCCCGTGGGAGGCGACGTCTCGTGTGGGGAGCCCCATCTGGTCGAGGATCGACCGCCCGTCACGTTGCGCCTCGAGCCCTACTGCGTACGAGGGGCGCTGCAGCATCTCGACGACGTTGCGTTTGCGGCGAGCCCAGTCGGCGTTCGCCGGCGAGGTGCCGCGCATCGCGTGCAGAAACACCGTCTCCCGACCGATTCGGACCTCGATCGTGACGCCGGCGGCGATGTCCTCCGCGCGTCGTCGGAGGTCGCAGCCGAGCCGCCAGGCGGTTTCCTCGTCGAAGGATGTGAACCGCAGCCGTCGTTGCTGTTCGGCGATGCATTCGAGGTCGGTGGTCATCGTGTCACCGTACCCAACTGCGGGCTCGTCCTCCGATGCTGCGCCCGGGCCGTGACGGCTACAGTCGCCAGTCCATCGAGTACCTGGGAGTGACGCGTGGATTCGAACCCGATCATCGAACTGTTGGGCCGCCGGCTTCGTCTCGCGGTGATCGGTGGGGGACCCGGCAGCTTCATCGGAGCGATGCACCGCACCGCTGCCCGCCTCGACGACCGGTACGAACTCGTTGCCGGTGTGTTGTCCTCTGACGCCGAGCGCGCACGGGCAGCGGGAACGGCGCTCGGGCTCGACCCCGACCGCGTGTACGGCGATGCGATCGAGATGCTCGATGCCGAAACGGCGCGTGCCGACGGCGCCGATGTGGTGGCGATCATGACGCCGAACGACAGCCACCACGCGTACGCGATCGGTGCGCTGCGCCGCGGCTTCGATGTGATCTGCGACAAGCCGATGACCAACACGCTCGCCGAGGCGCGCGAGGTGCTCGCCGAGGTCGAATCGAGCGGGCGTGTGTTCTGCCTGACCCACAACTACACGGGCTATCCGATGGTGCGCCAGGCACGGGCCATGGTCGGCGACGGCCAGCTGGGAACGATCCAGCTCGTCCAGGTCGAATACGTGCAGGGTGGGAAGGCCGGCGAGCGCGACCCCGATGTCGACGGTGCGCTCCCGTGGCGTTACGACCCCGTGCGCGGTGGGCCGTCGCTGGTGATGGGCGACATCGGAACCCACGCCCACAATCTGGTCCGTTTCGTCGCCGGTCTCGAAGTCACCGAACTCGCGGCCGACGTGGGCCACATCGTCGCGAATCGCCTGGTCGACGACTACGCAGGGGCGATGCTGCGCTTCGACAACGGTGCGCGAGGTTCGTTCTGGGTCACGCAGGCTGCGGCCGGGGTGGAGAACTGCCTCCGACTCAGGGTGTCGGGCACCGAGGGCACCATCGAGTGGATGCAGGAGGTGCCGACCCAACTGATCTTCAAACCGCTGGGGTCGCCGATGGAAACGCGCACACCGAACGGTCCCGGCACGCTGCCGCTCTCCGCCCGGGCGTCACGCATCGTTGCGGGGCATCCCGAGGGCTTCCACGAAGGGTTCGCCACCGTGTACTCCGACGCCGCCGAGGCGATCGCTGCCCGGCGTGCGGGAGTCGATCCCGATCCGCTGGCGCTGCACTTTCCGAACGCGGACGACGGGCTGCGTGGCGTCGCGTTCGTCGAAGCGGCCATCGCCTCCAGCTCGAACAACGGTGCGTGGACCGCCGTCGAGTGATTCTTCAGCCGGCGACCCGCCGGTGAGGTCGTCGTCCCATCCCGCCGTGGACAACCTCCCCGGATGTCACACCGAGTGACCTTGGCCTCTTCCGGAGACCGCTGCGGCCGAATACCGTCCGCGCCATGAAGCAACGTGCTGTCATGGTCGCTGCCATCGCGCTGGTTTCGTCGGCGCTCGTCACCTCGTCGGCAGCACACGGCGAAGCGGCCGACGCTCGTGACCCTGACCCGGCGGGTTCGGAGCAGATCGAGATGCTTCTCGCGGAAAAGGCCTCCCGTACACCGACGGAGGCGAAGATCGAGTCGAGTCTGCTGTACGAGATCAAGCGAGACCGCGGCGATCCGCTGTTCGATGCGCTGCCCGACCTTCGTACCAACGTGGTCGTGGATCGTGACGACAGGGTGCTCGTCGACATCGACGCCGAGGTCGACGATGTGGTGCTCGGCCGGATCGCGGCGCTCGGCGGTGTCGTGGTCAACAGCCATCCGCGGTATCGGGCGATCCGAGCGAGTCTCCCGCTCGATGCGATCGAAGTGCTGGCGAGTTCGGCGAGCGTGTCCAACATCCGCCCGGCAGATCTGCTGGTCACCAAGAAGATCGATACCTCGGAGGGTGACGTCGCCCACCGCGCTGACGCGGCACGGAGCACGTTCGGTGTGACCGGCGCCGGTGTCGACACCTGCGTGATATCGGATTCGGTCGACTCGTTGGCCGCGCTGCAGGGTTCGGGTGATCTCCCGGCGGTGAATGTGCTGTCCGGGCAGTCGGGCAACCCTGGGTCGAGCGAGGGCACGGCGATGTTGGAGATCGTGTACGACCTCGCTCCGGGCGCCGGCCTGGGATTCGCCACGGCGAACGGTGGTGAGGCCCGGTTCGCCCAGAACATCCTCGATCTTCGCACGTCAGGTTGTGACGTGATCGTCGACGACGTCGCCTACCTGACCGAGCCGGTGTTCCAGGACGGCATCATCGCAGACGCCATCGACACCGTCGTTGCCGACGGTGCGCTCTATTTCTCGGCGGCGGGCAATGACGGCAACCTCAACGACGGCACGTCCGGAGTCTGGGAGGGCGACTTCGACCCGGTTCCGACCGCGGCGCGCCCGCCGGCACTGGCGGCGCTCGGGGTCGAGGTGCACGACTTCGGTGACGGCACCGGCTTGAACGTGATCACCGCCGACAGCCCGTTCTTCTTCGCGCTGCAATGGGCTGATCCCCAAGGCGCATCTGCCAATGACTACGACTTCTGTCTGCTCGACGCGGCCGGCACGGTGATCTACGAATGTGCTATCGACATCCAGGATGGCGACGACGATCCATTCGAGGCCATCAATTCAATCAGCATCGACGACACCGGGGTGGCCCTGGCGATCATCACATACACCACACCAAGCCCCCGGTTCCTCCAGCTCCGGACGAGCGGCGGCGAACTGGCGCAGGCGACCGATGGGACGATCGGGGACCACTCCTCAGCTGAGGGCGCATTCGGTGTTGCCGCCGTCGACCAAGCCTCGGCTCTCGGCGGTGCCTTCACCGGCGGACCGTCCAATCCGGTCGAGCCCTTCAGTTCCGATGGCCCTCGAAGGATGTTCTTCGACGCCACGGGGTCTCCGTACACACCGGGTGACTTCTCGTCGAGTGGCGGAATCCTCAGGCAGAAGCCCGACATCACAGCTGCCGACGGAGTGTCGACGGCGACGCCGGGATTCAGTCCATTCTTCGGCACCTCGGCTGCAGCCCCGCACGCTGCCGCCATCGCCGCGCTCATGCTCGACGCTGATCCGACCTTGACCGATGCCCGGGTCGCCGGCCTGTTCGCGGCAACCGCGCTCGACATCGAAGCACCTGGGCTCGATCGAGATTCCGGGTACGGCATCATCGATGCCGCTGCCCTGGTTGACGCTGCGCTCTCCTCGGCGCCGACGGTGCCGTCGGCGCCGTCGGGTGTGTCGGGTGTTGCTGGGGATGCGCGGGTGGTGGTGTCGTGGGGGGTGCCGGTGTCGGATGGTGGGTCGGCGGTCACGGGGTACACGGTGACGGCGGCTCCGGGTGGCAGGACGTGTGCGTCGACGGGGGCGTTGTCGTGCACGGTGACGGGGTTGGTGAACGGGACCGCGTACACGTTCACGGTGACTGCGACCAACGCGGTCGGGACGGGGCCTGCGTCGGCTGCGTCGGCGGCGGTGACTCCGATGGCTGGTCTGGGGGTCGCGGATGTGGTGACGGTGAATCCGGCTCGGTTGTTGGATACGCGGTCGACGGGTTCGACCGTCGATGGCCTGTTCGTGGGTGCGGGCAAGGTGCCGGGCGGGGACGTTCACGAGGGTGAAGGTTGCTGGTCGGGCGGGTGTGGCTGCGGATGCGGTGGGTGTGGAGTTGAACATCACGGCGATTCAGAATGAGGGTCGCGGGTTTGCGACGTTGTATCCGTGTACGGCGTCACCGCCGACGGCGTCGTCGTTGAACTACACGCCGGGGGTGAACATCGCGAACGCGACGACGGTGGCGTTGAACTCGGCGGGTGAGGTGTGTGTGTTCTCGAACGTGACTGCGCACTACGCGCTCGACGTGCTCGCCTACGTGCCTGCTGGTTCGGATGTGGTGACGGTGAATCCGGCTCGGTTGTTGGATACGCGGTCGACTGGTTCGACCATCGATGGCCTGTTCGAGGGTGCGGGCAAGGTGCGGGCGGGGACGTCCACGAGGGTGAAGGTTGCTGGTCGGGCGGGTGTGGCTGCGGATGCGGTGGGTGTGGAGTTGAACATCACGGCGATTCAGAATGAGGGTCGCGGGTTTGCGACGTTGTATCCGTGTACGGCGTCACCGCCGACGGCGTCGTCGTTGAACTACACGCCGGGGGTGAACATCGCGAACGCGACGACGGTGGCGTTGAACTCGGCGGGTGAGGTGTGTGTGTTCTCGAACGTGACTGCGCACTACGCGCTCGACGTGTTGGCCTATGTGCCGGCTGGTTCGGATGTGGTGACGGTGAATCCGGCTCGGTTGTTGGATACGCGGTCGACGGGTTCGACCGTTGATGGGTTGTTCGTGGGTGGGGGCAAGGTGCCGGGTGGTCAGTTCGTGAGGGTGAAGGTTGCTGGTCGTGGCGGTGTTGCTGCGGATGCGGTGGGTGTGGAGTTGAACATCACGGCGATTCAGAATGAGGGTCGCGGGTTTGCGACGTTGTATCCGTGTACGGCGTCACCGCCGACGGCGTCGTCGTTGAACTACACGCCGGGGGTGAACATCGCGAACGCGACGACGGTGGCGTTGAACTCGGCGGGTGAGGTGTGCGTGTTCTCGAACGTGACCGCCCACTACGCCCTCGACGTCCTCGCCTACATCACAGCCTGACCGAACCACGGTCGCCGAAGACCAACGCCCTGGCGAGGTCGCCGACCTCGACCACCGCGCGGATCAATCAGGCGACGTCGGAGTCGTCAGGCGCCGTGGAGGTGGTCGCAGAGCCGTTCTTCGCCCTCGAGAATCTGACCGGCCCCGACGCCCTCCAGGGCAGCGAAGGGCCCACATCGGTGGGGGGTGATCCACACGTGGATCATCGCAGCCGGGTTGAACTTGGTGAGCCCGGGGCGACAGTTGCCGTCCGCATCGGTGATGCCGGCGACCCGCGGTTGTTCGGGGTCGCTGCTGAAGCAGAGGTTGTCGTGGATGTGCCATTGCATCAGCTCGCCGCCGATGTCGGGAACCTCGTCGAGGCCGACGTCGTCGGGCAGCATGTACATGGCACTGACGAGCCGGCGCGAGCCGTCCGCCTGGACTTCGTAGACGAGGCTCTCCGGCGCGTCGGGGTCGAGGATCACGTCGTCGTTGATCCAATCCCATTGGATGAAGTGCTCGTGCGCGCCCGTCCGACCGCCATCGCCGATGCTGCGGAAACCGGCAGCCTCGGCGACGCGATAGTCACTCCACTGCGGGAGTCGGACGACCGTGACGGCAACGAGATTCTCGGCGGCGGCCTGCTGCTGGGGCGTGACACCGGGGAAGCCACTGAGGTCGATCGGCATCGTCGGGTCGTAGGGGGCGGCGGCTCCAGCCTCGGCCTCGTGGTCGGCGTGTCCGTCGGCCGCGTCGCCGTGGTCGGCGTGTCCGTCCGAACACATGTCGGCGCGTTGGTCCTCGGGCACCGCGGCCGTGCCGGCCCCGACCCCTTCGAGGGCAGCGAACACGCCACACGGGTGTGGGGTGATCCAGACGTGGACCATCGGGTTCGCCCCTCCGGCGCGGATCCCGCGCGCACAGTTGCCGTCGGCGTCGATCAATCCGACGACTCTCGCCGTTCCGTCGTCACCCGTGTCCCAGCAGAGGTTGTCGTGCTTGTGCCACGTCATCAACGGCCCGGCGAAGTCGGTCAGCGACGGGTCGTCGGCGGGCCGCTGGCTGGCGATGTACATCGCGCCGGCGAGCGTGCGCTGGTCACCGTCGACTGCGTACACCAACGATTCGGGTGCCGTGGCGTCGAGAATCACGTCGTCCTCGATGAGGTCACCGCGGATGTAGTGCTCACTGCCCGTGCCGGCGTCGCCGATCGACGCGTAACCGTCGGCGATCGCGTCGGCAGGGTCGGCGTACTTGGGAAGTTCCCGCAGCGACGCTTCGACGAGCGCCTCTGCCCGCGCCTGCTGCTCGGCGCTCACGCCCTCGACCCCGGCGAGATCGAGACCGACTTCGGGATCCCACGCACGCGGCCACGGTGCCGACGCCACGGCCTCCGGTTGGGTCGCATCGTGGTCAGCCCCATGATCGGCCTCGTCATGGCTTCCGGTGTCGTCGTGCGCGGCGGCGTCGTGATCGGCGGCGACGACATCGGCTGCGTGGTCGTCGTCGTGGTCGGCGCTGTCGTGATCATCGTGCGCGACGTCGGCTGCTGACGCCGCGGCGACGGCATCGACCTCGTGGTCGTCGGCATGTTCGGAGCCGGCGTCGGCGTGGCTGCCGTGGTCGTCCGCATGCACATGCGTCACGCTCATCAACATCGCCGGCACGGCGAGCGCGGCAACCGCGATGCCGGGAGCGGCGAGCCTGATGCGTCCGCCGGCTCGCCAGCCCGCCACCGCGGCCACGGCAACGATGATCGATCCGGCGCCGAGTGCGGCGCACGCGGCGTCGGCGAACTGGGGTGCCTCACTCGACTCCAACCCATCGATCCAACCGATTCCCCACAGACGCGTCGTGAGCCAACCCACGACCGCAGCGAGGTTGACGCCGATGATCGCCAATGCCGAGAGACGGCTCGGCCGCAGGAGACCGAAGAGCCCTGCGCCGATCTGCAGCGCGGCAAGCACGACGAACAGGCGGGCGAGCTGAGGGTGCTCGGCATGGATCCCGGCAGCGGCAGCGTGGATCGCGCCCGCCCCGAGCGACAGCAGCCCGGCGTACGGCGTCGTGGCGTCCCTCGGCTGTTCAGGGGCTGCGTCTGTCGACTGCGGGGTGCTCGCGTCAGCGGCGAGTTCGTTGGCGGTGTCATCCGTCATAGCGGAAGGATAGGTGCCGAGCACGACTCCGGCACGTCGGACCGCTCCCCGCGCTCGACCTGCCGCGCGCCGGACTCACCATGCTCTGACCAACGGCAACTACATCGTCGCCAGCTTCATCTGGAGCAACGGGCCGATCCGTCAACGTGGGGGCGGTCACGTTCGGTGACGGCACCACCGGCGTCGCCGGGCCGGTCACCACCACCAACAGCCTCCACGGCACCACCGCAGACGAGACTAGGTCGGCGGCCGCGGCGGTGACTGCTCTGACCAACGGCAACTACGTCGTCGCCAGTCTGTACTGGAGCGACGGGGCGACCGACAGATGTGGGGGCGGTCACGTTCGGTGACGGCACCACCGGCATCACCGGGCCGGTCACCACCACCAACAGCCTCCACGGCACCGCCGCCGACGACTGGGTCGGCATCAACGGGGTGACCGCTCTGACCAACGGCAACTACGTCGTCGCCAGCGGATACTTGGCAGCAACGGGCGATCGACGCGAGTCTCGTTGTCGGGGGCGGTCACGTTCGGTGACGGCACCACCGGCATCACCGGGCCGGTCACGACCGCCAACAGCCTCCACGGCACCACCGCATTACGACAACGTCGGCCGCTGCCGGGGTGACGGCTCTGACCAACAGCAACTACATCGTCACCAGTCCGATTCTGGGACGACGGGGCGACCGATGCTGTGGGGGCGGTCACGTTCGGTGACGGCACCACGGGCATCACCGGGCCGGTCACCACCGCCAACAGCCTCTACGGCACCAGCGCCGAGCGACAACGTCGGCTTCAACGGGGTCACGGCGCTGACCAACGGCAACTACGTCGTCATCACTGCGTGAGTGGGACAACGGTGGCGCGGTCAATGCCGGTGCGGTCACGTTCGGTGATCGGCGCTACCGGCATCACCGGGCCGGTCACCACCACCAACAGCCTCTACGGCCCTGCCGCCTACAACCTCGTTGGCTTCGCCGGGGTGACGGCTCTGGCCAACGGCAACTACACCGTCGCCAGCCCGCTCTGGGACAACGGGGCGACCGCCAACGTCGGTGCGGTCACGTTCGGTGGCGGCACCGCCGGCATCGCTTGCGACGTTGTATCCGTGTACGGCGTCACCGCCCACGGCGTCGTCGTTGAACTACACGCCGGGGGTGAACATCGCGAACGCGACGACGGTGGCGTTGAACTCGGCGGGTGAGGTGTGTGTGTTCTCGAACGTGACTGCGCACTACGCGCTCGACGTGCTCGCCTACGTGCCGGCTGGTTCGGATGTGGTGACGGTGAATCCGGCTCGGTTGTTGGATACGCGGTCGACTGGTTCGACCATCGATGGCCTGTTCGAGGGTGCGGGCAAGGTGCGGGCGGGGACGTTCACGAGGGTGAAGGTTGCTGGTCGGGCGGGTGTGCTGCGGATGCGGTGGGTGTGGAGTTGAACATCACGGCGATTCAGAATAGGGTCGCGGGTTTGCGACGTTGTATCCGTGTACGGCGTCACCGCCCACGGCGTCGTCGTTGAACTACACGCCGGGGGTGAACTGCGGCGACGATGGTGGCGTTGAACTCGGCGGGTGAGGTGGTGTAGCTGGGGTCATCGGGTGTCGGGACGGTCTGAGCCGGCCAGGTCCTGTTTCCAGGCGCGGAAGCGGTCGTGCGCTGCCCCGCTGGGCCCGGCTCCCTCGGCGCAGCCGTCGGCGAACAGTCGGAACGTGTACTCGGCGCCGGTCGTCTCGTGGGTGGCCCAGTACCGGGCGTCTCCGTGCTTGGCGGGTCCCGCGCGCCAGAGGATCCACGGTCCGATCCGCCGCTTGTACTCCGCAACCGGGGTGCCGGGAAGGTCGTCGCCGAGGGTCAGGAGCGACGCGGGCGCCTCGACCCATGCCGTTGCCGGGATGTTGCGGTCGCGGATCGGCGTGGGCGGGAGGTCGGCCGTGTGGACCGGCGTGTCGTCGGTCGGCCGCTCGTCGTACCTCACCAGCCGCGCTCGACCCATTCGTCGAGGTGGGGGCGTTCGGTCCCGATCGTGGTGTCGAGGCCGTGGCCCGGCAGCACGATCGTGTCGTCCGGGAACGTGAACAACCGGTCGTTGATCGAGTGGATGATGGTGTCGAAATCGCCGATGTCGGACTTCGTGTTGCCAGGCCCGCCGGGGAAGAGCGTGTCGCCGGTGAACAGCAGCGGTGTGCCGACGAGTTCGAACGAAATCGAGCCGGGCGTGTGGCCGGGGTTGTGGATCGCGTTCATCCGTAGCTTGCCGAACTCGATGACCTCGGTGTCGTCGAGGAACACGTCGTAGCCGACCTCGTCGAGCATCGGGGCATCGAGTCTCGTGACGGCGACCTCGTAGCCGGCTTCGCGCATCGCGGGAACCGCCTGGATGTGGTCCCAGTGCCCGTGGGTCTCGAGCACCCTCCGCACGCCGAGGCGCTTGCACAACTCGAGCAGCTGCTCGTGTTCGTTCGCAGCGTCGATCAGCACGGCGTCGCCGGTACGGACGCAGCGCACCACGAACACGTTGTTCTCGTAGGGGCCGACGACGACCTTGTGGACCTCGACGTCGGCGTTCGACCAGTGGAGCGTGTTCGCGGGAGGGTGTGACGGTGCGGCAGCCATGGTTCGAGTCTGGCACGCCCAGCCGAGGACCGGTCGAGCCGTTCGGCTCGCCGGCGTTCGGTAGTGTCCGGTTCGGTGGATCGCAACTCGTGGCTCCGACGGGGTGCTCTCCTGCTCGTGGCAGTGCCCCTCGTCGCCATGGTCGCGTCGATGCTCGGCAGTGTGGTGCCCGACCGGCTGATCCTCGACTCGCTGGTCGGCAGCGTCGAACGGCAGGAGATCGTCAACCTGCCCCAGGTGGGGGTGTCGGGACGTGGACTCGACGTGTTCTCGGACTGCATCGCGCTCACGATGGGCCTCGGCGACTCAGACGGCGGGCTCGCCACGACGTGGCTGCGCAGCCCCACCCTCGGGAGCTGCGACGGTGCGATCGCGTCGGTCCGGGCGTACGAGGCAGGGCAGGGCCTGTCGGGCGGCTACGAGTACTTCCGGTACTGGCACGGCTACACGGTCGTGTCGCGCCCGCTCGTCGCGACGATCGGTGTGACGGGGATGCGGATCGTGCTGTTCTGGGCCTTCCTCGGTGTGGTCGCCGGGTTCGGGCGGCGGCTGTGGCGATGTCACGGTGCGATCGCCCCGGTCGCCCTGCTCGGTCCGTTCCTGTTGACGACCGACACGGTGGAACTGGCGCGCAGCCTTCCGCACGGCCTTCCCGCGCTCGTTGCCGTCGGTGGCGCGTGGGCGGTCCATCGGGCCGCGACCGGGTCGCCACCCGGCGACGTGGTCGACCAGGGGATCGGGACGAACGACCTCCGACTGGCCACAGTCGCGTTCGTGGCGGGCGCCACGTATGTCTTCGTCGATCTGTTGACGACGCCGCCCGGGGCGTGGGCGCTCGTCGTCTGCGTGGCGATGCTCGCATCTGCCCACCGCGTTGCCGGGCGCCGCCTTGCCGCGCGGGGAGCGATTGCCGGGGCGGCCTGGATCGTCGGCTGGGTCTGGACGTGGGTGTCGAAATGGATGATCGCCGCCGCAGCGCTCGGCATCGACCGGGTCCGTGATTCGATCGGCGACGCGGTCGACGATCGGATTGCCGGCGAACGGGACTACATCGACCTCGCCCCCTTCAACGCGATCAGACTGAACGTGGAGACCTGGTTCGATCATCCGCTGACCCCGGTGGTCGTCGTCGTGGTCGTTGTTGCCGCGGCTGCGCTGTGGCGGGATCCGGCGCACCGCACCGTCTGGCCGAGTCGATTGATCATCGCCGCGCCGGCGCTGTTGCCGCTGCTCTGGTTCGAGGTGCTGCGCAACCACTCGCTGGTCCACGTGCTGTTCGTGTACCGATCGCTCGGCGTCAGCGCCGGCATCGTGGCGGTCGCGCTCCTGGTCGGTCCGGCCTCGCTGCGGACGGCGGGAGCGGACGACTCAGAGGCAGCCGACGCGGCTCATGGTGTCGACGCGGTCGGGTGAAGCTGGAGCATCAACGCCGCTCCAGGCCGAGCACTCCGATCACGAACGACGCGAAGACGAATTCGGCGCCGATCGCCACCGCCGTCACCGACGGGATGACGATCCGCATCGTCTCGGACGGGTCGAGCCCTTCGAACGACTCCGACCCCCACACCACGACAGCCACGACCGAGCCGACGACGCCCGCGAGGATGAGCAGGATGCCGGCGACCAGCACCCGCTCGAGGCTCAATCGCTGCAACCATCGCGTGAGCCCGTCGCTCTCGGACAGCAATCCGGCGCTGACCGCGTACACGCGTGCGAAGCAGGCCAGGAGGATCGCGTTGACACCGACGACGACGGCGAGGTGGGCATAGAGCAGAGCGTGGATGTCGAGTTCGGCCGAGCCGACGCTCACCGGCCCCGGCAGCAGCACCGCGAGGCCGATCAATCCGATCGCAACCAGCGCGATGCCGGGAAGTAGGAACAGCCATCGCGGGGAGAACAGCAGCAGGAAGCGCAGGTGTCGCCATCCGTCGCGCCACGTCCGCAGGTGCGGCTCACGTGTGCGCCCGTCGGGACGCAGCGTCGTGGGGACCTCGCGGACGTCGAGGTCGTCGAGTGACGCGCGTACGACCATCTCGCTCGCGAACTCCATGCCGGTCGTTCGGAGGTCGAGATCGAGGATCGCCTGACGCCGAAACCCGCGCATCCCGCAGTGGAAGTCGCCGATGTCGGTGGCGAACAGGCGTCGCCCGATGAACGACAGCACCGGGTTGCCGAGCACGCGATGCAGCGTCGGCATGGCGCCTGGCTCGATTCCGCCCATGAACCGATTGCCCATCACGAGGTCGGCGCCGGCGTCGAGTGCCGCGACGAACGGTCCGAGGTCGTCGAGCGCATAGCTGTCGTCGGCGTCGGCGATGATCACGTAGTCGGAGCGCGGCATGCTCGATTCCCGCCCGCAGCGCTGCCCCGTAGCCGCGCTCGTCGACGTCGACGACGACGGCCCCGTTGCGGCGCGCGAGGTCTTGCGAGCCGTCGGTGCTCCCATTGTCCGCCACGACGACTTCGAGATCGAGCCCGAGTTGTGCGGCCGAGGTCGTGGCCTTGCGGATGCAGACCTCGAGCGTCTCGGCCTCGTTGAGGCACGGCATCACGACGCTCAGATCGGGTTGCGCGTGCCCATCGGGGCGATCGGCGTCGGCCGAGTGTCCTCGGCGATGCCGATCCGGAGCGGGGGTAGCGTCGTCGATCATGGAGGGTGACAGCCAGACCAGTATCGCCGATCGCGTGCACCGGTGGGTTCATCGTCGCGTCGTGTTCGATCGACGCCGCGACCGACTCGCCACGGCGCTCGTCGCCGCGCTGCCGAGCGAACCGTCGAACGTGCTCGACATCGGCTGCGGCAGCGGCGAGATCGGTTCCGACCTCGAGGACGCGGGTCACCGTGTGGTCGGGGTCGAGGTGCTGGCGCGCGAGACGTGCGCGATTCCGTTCGCTCGCTTCGATGGGCGTCGGCTCCCGTTCGCCGACGACGCGTTCGACCACGCGGTCATCGTCGACGTGTTGCACCACACCGCCGACCCGACCGCCGTGCTCGCCGAGGCGCGACGCGTCACGACCGGATCGGTCGTGCTGAAGGACCACTACGCCGAATCCGGTCGGGCCCGGTTCACGTTGGGTGTGATGGACTGGGTCGGCAATCGCCAGTTCGGCGTGGGGCGCGAGGGCGCCTACCTGTCGCATGCCCAGTGGCTCGACGTCTTCACCGCAGCGGGGCTCGTCGTCGACGACGTGTCGGAGTCCCTCGACCTCTACCCCACGCCGGCCAAACCGTTCTTCGAGAACGGTTTGCACTTCGTCGCCCGACTCGTGCACGCGGGCGCGACCGACGCGTCGACTGGCGGCGACGCAACAAGCGTGTCATCGTGACCGGGATGGATCGTGACGATGCACGGAGGATCTGGCGCGGGACGCTGAGACGCGGGCGTGCCGCAACCGATGCGCTGCGGGGACGGGCGTCGATCGTCCCACCACACCCGCCGACTCAACCGCCGCCCGACGGCTGGTGGGACCTGCTGCCGTTCACGGCGCACCGCATCGAACTGGCTCCCGGCGTCGAGACGACGGTGGCCGGGGTGCCGCCGGTCGATGACATCAGGACGGAGTTGGTGGTCGATGCCTGCGGTGGGACGCTCGACGGGCGCACCGTCGTCGACCTGGGATGTCTCGAAGGGGGCTTCACGCTCGCGTTCGCCCGACGTGGCGCCGCGCGAGCGCTCGGCATCGAAGCGCGCGTACAGAGCGTCCAGCGCTGCGAGCTGGCGCGGGCACTCCTCGGCGTCGACAACGCGGAGTTCGTTGTCGCCGACATCAAGGACGAACTCGAACATCACGACCCGTTCGACGTCGTGTTCGCCACCGGCATCCTCTATCACGTCGCCGATCCGGCCGGATTCCTGCGCACGATGCGCTCGGCCTGCGGCCACGTGGCGCTCGTCGACACCCACGTCGCGCGCCCCGATGCGCCCACCCACGACTGTTCACCGATGGTCACGATGGAGTCCCACGGGGCGACCTATCGCGGTCGGATGTTTCCCGAGTACCCGCCGGACGTGAGCGACGACGCCAAGGAGGCGATGGCCTGGGCCGCCTACTCCGACGCCGACGCGTTCTGGCCGGTCGAGGACGACCTGGTGCAGATGCTGCACGACGCAGGGTTCGCGCGGGTGGAGAAGATCGACGTCGCCGGTGACGGCAACCTGCCGCGGTGGGGTGTCGACACGCTCAACCGCGTCATGTATCTCGCCTACGTCTGATCGCGGCCGGTCGTCCGCTCAGGCACTCACCACGTCGAAGTCGAGGCCCATCGCCACGCCGATGTGGGTGGGGTCGAAGGTCACGAAGTGGATCGGTCGCGGGAGTCGTTGCGCGGCGGCGAAATGGATCGCGTCGCTGAGCCGAACCGGCTGGGTGCGTGCGAGTGACGCGGCGAGGTCGAGGCACCGTTGATCGACCGGCACGACGTGCAGGTGGTCCCAGGCGAGGCGGATCGCGTCCTCGAGGTCGAGTCGCAGGAAGCGGTCGTCCACCAGCCGGTCGATGGCCGGCAGGGCCTCGGTCAGCGCCATCGCCGAGGCCGCCCACACGGGGTCGTGGTCGAGCGCGTCGAGCGCCACCGCGCGCTGCGGTCCTTCGACGGCAAGCGCGAGCAGCGCCGACGTGTCGAGCACGACCGTCACCCGTCACCGCCACATCGGTTCTGGGTCGTGTTCGGCCCGGAATCCGGGCCGAACACGACCCAGAACCCTGGCCGCCCGAGCTGTCGCTTCATCCGCGCAGCTCGCGGAGCACCTGGTCGATGCGGACGCCGGCCCAGACGGCGACGGGCTCGGGGGCGCGCCACTCGCTGGTTCGGCGTGGCGCGATCACGGCGCCGGACCCGAGCAGCCGTTCGAGATCGGGGGCGTCGGCGTCGAGCGGGCCGAGCTGGGCGACCGGGCGACCGCTGCGGGTGACGACGGTGCGTTCGCCCGCTGCCGCTCGGCGCACGGCCTCGGGGAGCTCCCCGCGAAGCTCGCGGATCCCGGACGAACGTGGTGTGCTCACATGTGTACACAAACAGATTTGTGTGCCGGATGCAACCACGTCATGATCTGCGCCATGAACTTTGCATTCACCGAAGAGCAGGAAGAACTGCGCAACACCGTCCGGGCCTTCCTCGAGAACAAGTCGTCCGAGGAATCCGTCCGCGAGCAGATGGAGACCGAGCAGGGCTACGACGAAGCCGTCTGGTCGCAGATGGGTGAGCAGATGGGCCTCCAGGGGCTCGCGATCCCGGAGGAGTACGGCGGGTCGGGCTACAGCTTCGTCGAGCTCGGGATCGTGCTCGAGGAGATGGGTCGGGCGCTGCTCTGTGCGCCGTTCTTCTCGACGGCGGTGCTCGCGGCGAACACGCTGATCCACTCGGGTGACGACGCCGCGAAGCAGGCGCACCTCCCCGGCATCGCGTCGGGCGAGACCATCGCAACGGTCGCCTACGTCGAGCCCTCGGGAAAGTGGGACGAGTCGGGCATCACGATGGAGGCCTCGGGCTCCGGCTCCGACGTCACCCTCAGCGGCACCAAGTCGTTCGTGATCGACGGCCACGTCGCCAACCTGATCATCGTCGCCGCCAAGTCGCCGGCCGGCACCAGCCTCTACGCCGTGCAGGGCGACGCGTCGGGCCTCACCCGCACGTCGCTGTCCACCATGGATCAGACCCGCAAGCAGGCGAAGCTCGACTTCGACAACACGCCCGCCACGCTCATCGGCGAAGAGGGCACGGGCTGGGAGACCCTCTCGACCGTGCTCGACCTCGTTGCCGTCGGTCTCGCGGCCGAGCAGGTCGGTGGAGCCCAGATGGTGCTCGAGCAGGCCGTCGAATACGCCAAGGTCCGCGTGCAGTTCGGCCGCCCGATCGGTTCGTTCCAGGCGATCAAGCACAAGTGCGCCGACATGCTGCTCGAAGTCGAGTCGGCGAAGTCGGCCGCCTACTACGGCCTGTGGTGCGCCGCCGAGATGAACGACGAGCTCGCCTCGACCGCGTCGCTCGCAAAGGCGTACTGCTCGGAGGCGTACTTCCACGCTGCCGCGGAGAACATCCAGATCCACGGCGGCATCGGCTTCACCTGGGAGCATCCCGCGCACCTGTACTTCAAGCGGGCGAAGAGCTCCGAGCTGATGTTCGGGGATCCGACGTACCACCGCGAGCAGCTCGCCCAGCGGATCGGCATCTGATCGCCGGCTGGGGAGATCGGCGCTTCGTTCGCTGACTCGCCCTCGCCCTCGTTCCTCGTCCTCCGGGACGACGTCAGCTCACGAACCCCCGATCTCCCCAGCCTCGGTTGGCTCCGATCGGGGGTTCGACGCGTTCGGGGTGGGACATCGGTGGTTGCTGCTGGGTGCGCTGGGCCTCGCTTCGCTCGGCCTGTCCCCGCCGGCCGGTCGGTAGGTTGAACTCGTGGTCATCGTGTTCGCTGTCATCGCTGCGGTCGTCGTGTTCGTCATGGCGGCGGTCGTGATCGGGAGAGAGGCGCATCGGCTCGACGCCGTGGCGCCGCGAGCCGTCTACATGCCCGACGAGGCCGTCGACTTCGTGTGTGACCGGCTGCCGGTCGACAGCCAGGCGCGGTTGACGCCCGGGGAGGTCGAGCAGCTCCTGACGTTCCACATGCAGTGGCTGCATGCCCAGGGTCTGCAGCCCGACAAAGTGGTCGATCAACGTCAGTCGATCGACGAGCAGGTCGTGGTGACCGAAGATGCGCTGACGGCCTATCTGCTCGGCGAAGCCGACCGCAACGGCGTCGACCTCCTCGACGACGTCGACGCCGTCAACGTCGTCGAAGCGCACCTCGCCTACTTCGAAGCGATCGGTGCCGTCGGGCCGCAGGCGCCGCTCGACGACGTGCTCTGATGGTGGCATGACAACGCTCGTCCCGAAGGACCGCACCGTGGCCGCCCTCGATGAGGTGTGGTCCTCGATCACCGAATTGCTGGTCGGCCTCGACGACGCCCAGTGGTCGTTGCCGTCACCGCTCCCCGGATGGGACGTGCAGGACAACGTGTCGCACATCGTCGGCACCGAGGCGATGCTGCTGGGTGTCGACACACCCGACATCGAGATCGATCGAGATGCTCTGCCGCACGTCCAGAACGACATCGGCGTGTTCAACGAGGTCTGGGTCCAGTACCTGCGGACGAAGCAGCCGAACGAGGTGCTGTCGGTGTTCGAGGAGTACACCGGCGAACGTCTCGCCGCGCTCGCCGACATGTCGATCGAGGAGTGGGATGCCGAGTCGTTCACCCCTGCCGGGATGGACACGTACGGTCGCTTCATGCAGATCCGGGTGTTCGACTGCTGGCTCCACGAGCAGGACATCCGCGACGCCGTCGACATGCCGGGGCACCAGTCCGGCCTGGCCGTCGAGGTCACCCTCGACGAGATGGCGACGGCCATGGGATTCGTGGTCGGCAAACGCGCCGGCGCCACCGACGGCCAATCGGTGACCTTCGAGTTGACCGATCAGGGCGCCGTCGTGCGGACCGTCCACGTCGCTGTGGACGGGCGCGCTGCCGTGGTCGATGCGCTCGACGCGCCACCGACCTCGACCCTGACCATGCCGGTGTGGGTGATGATGCGCCTGTGTGCCGGACGCATCGAGGTGGCGAAGCTGCGGAGTCGGATCGACGCGCGCGGCGATCTCGATCTCGGCGAACGTGTGCTCGGTGCGCTCAACTACACCGTCTGAACGCACGGAAGCGTCCGTCGCTTCAAGGCCTCGTCAAGATCTGGCACTATCCGTGACTGCTAGGTCGCTCCGTGTGATACTCCTCGGATGACTGACTCGGATCCGACTCTCCCCGGCGCCCCAACCTCATCGGGGTCTGTGCCTCCGCCTCCGCCGACCGAAGCAATGCCGGTGACGGCCAGCCCTGAGGAGATCGCCCCCGAAACACCCTGGTACAAGAAGCCAGGCGGAATCGCTGCGCTGGTCATCGGCCTGCTGCTGCTGGCAGGCCTGATCTTCGGGCTGATCTGGGCAACGGGTGGCGACGACGACGCCGACGTCGTCGCGGCGCGAGTCGTCCTGGTCCCGAAGGACGCCACCGGCGCCGGGCTCGACCAGAGCTTTCTCGCCGAGGTGACCGGGACGTCCGAGTTCCCCACATCGTTCGTGTGGATCGAACCCGCGGCGTCGCCAGGGCCCGACGGGATCGGCGGCAGCACCGACGGCTCGGATCGGGTCACCTTCGCCTGGGCGCCCGCCGCCGAGGTGGTCGAACCCGAGCTCTGGACGTCGACGATCACGCTCGTCGGAAACGCTCCGGCGGGCTTCACCCCACCCGGGCCGGTCGTCGAGTGCGTGCTCGCCCGCCCCGACCAGCAGAACACCACCGTCTCGATGGACGTCGTGGTGGATCCTCCCGACCCGACGGTCGAGCAGGTGGTGACCTACACGTTCCCGAACCACGAATTCCTGCCCGGCGACACCGTGACGTGTGAGCTGGTCAGCCAACTCCCGCCGGAGACGACCACCACCGTGCCGGAGTCGACCACCACCGTGCCCGAGACCACGACGACGGTGCCCGAGTCGACCACCACCGTGCCCGAGACCACGACGACGGTGCCGGAGACGACCACGACGGCTCCTGCAGCAACGACGACGGCGCCCGAGACGACGGTGGCGCCGCCTTCCGGGCCGGCAACCGCCACCGAAGCGCTGCAACTCGCCGGTGACTACGACACGTTCCTGGGCCTCGCAGCGGGTGTCCCGAGCGTGCAGGCGCTGCTCGACGGTGCCGGTCCGATCACGGTGTTCGCCCCGACCGATGCGGCCCTTGCCGACGTGACACCTCCCACCGATCCGGACGAACTCGAGCAGCTGTTGCTCTCGCACATCATCGACGGGACCGCCCTCGATGCAGCTGCCGTGTTCAACGGAACGCGGCCCAACGTGGCGGTCGCGTCCGGTGGGACCCAGCCCGTCGTGCAGAACCCGCCGACCATCGGTGGCGCGACAGTGGTGGAGGCCGACCTGCGCTCGACCAATGGCCTGTCGCACGGCATCGACGCCGTGTTGTCGCCGACTCCCTGAAGATTCGAAACTCGATGCGACACGAGCGTCGCCGTGTGCTGAACTATCTCCACCAGAGAGAGGAGGTGGTCCAGACAATGCCAAGTGAACAACACGGGACCCTGGAGGTGGTTGGCCGCTAGGTCAACAGGCTGGACCGGCCTGGCGAATCCACGCCAACCCCCGCTGATCGTCATCGCCGCAACTGGTCCCAGCGGCGTTCCGCAGCCCCATCAGGGCCGCTTCGGATCACGGTGACGTCAGTCCCAAGACAGTCCGTTCAGTGCCAGGCTCCGTTCCGGGGCCTGGCACTGTCGCGCTCGGCTCGGGGAGCTGGGCTCGGTTCGTGGCCGAAGGGGCATAGATTGCGCACCGATGTCTGTCGCGGTACCCGCCGAGCGGTTCTTGCCGGTTGCCCTCGTCGAAGCAAGGAGCCGTCGCCAGCGCATCGCCCTCCTCTCGGCCGTGGGCGCTGTGGCGACGTTCCTCCTGCTTCGTGCCGGTGCGAGCCTCGTGCTCGATCGATGGTGGTTCGACTCGGTCACCAGCGCCCCGGTCTGGAGGGTCAAGCTGACCGCTCAGGCCCAGGTCGGTCTCGGCACAGGAGCTGTGGTGGCCCTCGTTCTCGGCGGCAGCGTCTGGTACGTCTGGCGCGTCGGTCGCATCCAGGAACCGAGTACCAACGGCGTGATCCGTCGCTATCACCAGCGAATGGGTCCTGCGCACCTCTGGCTGCTGGTCGGTACGGCCGCATACTTCAGTTACCACATCGCCGTCGCGGCGACGAGCAGTTGGGATCTCTGGCTGCTGTTCCAGAACGCCGACGAACTCGGACGGTCGGCCCCCGTCGACGGCCGCGACATCGGCTATCACCTGTTTCGGCTGCCGTTCCTGGTTGCGGCGAGTTCGTTCCTCCGGCAACTCGTGGTCTTCGCAATCGGTGTGTCGGTGTTCGGGCATGCGATGTCGGGTGCGCTCAGGTGGCCCGGGGGTGGCCGCCGATCGTCGAGCCTCGCGGTGGCTCACCTCGTCGCGCTGGGCACGTTCGCCTGCGTGTTGCAGGCGCTCCACGACATGTTCGTCGCACGTCCGTCGATCGCGACGAACCGGGTCGGATCGTTCGACGGACCCGGCTACACCGAAGAACACGTCACTCGCCCAGGGCTGTTCGCCGCCGCGCTGGCGGTCGCCGTGGTCGGCTTCGTGGTCATCTGGTGCGGACGCACCCGTCGGTGGCGAGCACTCGTGGTAGCAGCCGGGGTCGCCTTGGTCGTGCATGGCGCGGTTGTCGTCGTGCTCCCGGCACTGTCCGAACGATTCATCGTCGCTCCGGCGGAAGCAGCGCGTCAGTTGTGGTCGATCGACAACAATCTGCAGGCCACGAACGAGGCCTACGGTCTCGTCGACGTGACGACGACGGAGGTCGTACTCGATGACCTGGTCGCTCGCTCGGAGATCGACGCCGGTGCCTCCGACATCGCCCGCGTTCCACTGTTCGACGTAGCGACCCTGGCGCCGACCCTGCAGGTGCTGGCAGGCACCGCCGGCTCGCGGATCATCGACGTCGACGCGATGGAGTACATGGTCGACGATCAGGACGTCCCGGTGTTCGTGGCCGCGCGCTCTGCGCGCCGTGACGACATTCCCGAGCGCGGCTGGGTGCAGGAGCACCTCGTCTACACGCACGGCGACGGCGTCGTGGTGGCTCCCGCCGACCGCACCGACGCGGACGGCCGCCCCGACACCACGTCCCTCATCGACGACTTCGGCGTCGAGCGGGTTCCGCTCTACTTCGGTGAGCAGCTGGACGGCTGGTATTCGCTCGTCGCCACGAAGCGAACCCAGCAGGGTGGGACGGAGTTCGAAGGTCAGGGCATCGACATGTCGTCGCGATTCGCTCGCTTGGCGCTCGCACTCACGGTCGGCGAATCCCAGCCGTTCCTGACGGCCGAGACGACCGAGGACACCCAGTTGCTCTACCGACGCTCCGTCCGGGAGCGGGTGGGGTCGCTGGCACCCTTCCTGGCGCTCGACGGCGACCCGTACCCGGTGCTCGCCGACGGTCGCGTCGTGTGGGTGGTCGACGGGTACACGACCTCGTCGACGTTCCCGGCAGCGCAGTTCACGAAGGTCAGCGGAGTGCCGACGTCGAGTGACCTCGCCGGCCGTGAGATCAACTATCTGCGAGCGTCGGTGAAGGCGACGGTCGATGCGGAGACGGGTGAGACGCACCTGTATCGCAACGACGGTGGCACCGACCCGATCATCGATGTGTGGGACGGCGTGTTCCCGGGGCTGCTCGAACCGATCGAGGCCTTTCCCGCCGAACTCGCGCCGCACGTGCGGTACCCGGACGACCTGTGGACCGTCCAGACGTCACTGGTCGGGCGCTATCACGTGGAGACAGCCGAGGAGTTGTTCAACGGAACCGGCCGCTGGGCGATCAGCGCGGCGGCCGCGCCCACGGTTGGCGAGCCGACGACTGCTCCCGCCCCGAGCGTCGACATCTTCACGCCGTTGTCCGACCCGGTCGGCCGATTCGCAACGGTCCGGCCGCTCGGCCCGGGATCGGGTTCTGACACCAGGACCACTCGAGACGAGCTCAGTGCGTTCGTCGTCGCAGAGCATGGCCTCGGCGGAGCGATCGACCTCGTCGTCCCCGCCACCGGTGACGGCCCGCCGCTGTTGAGTCCTCAGGTGGCGCAGAGCGCGATCGATGCCGACCCGGACCTGGCACGGGTGATCACGTTGCTGAATGCCAACGGATCCAAGGTGCAGTTCGGTCCGATGACGCCGACGGTGTCCGCTCGAGGTCTCATCTGGACTCGCCCGATCGTCGTCGTCGGAACCGGCTCTGCCGCCGCGCCGCGTCTGTACGGTGTCGCCGCTGTCTTCAACGGTCAGGTCGCGCTCCGTAGCTCGACGGCTGAGGCCGTCGAGGCGGTGGAGAACCCGTTGGCGCCGACCGTGCTGCCCGCGGAGGACGTCACGACCTGAGCCAGAGGCGGTCAAGCGGAGGGTGAATCTTCGGCTTTGTAGCGCTCGAGTACGTCCTCGATCGGCCCATCCATGCGCAGGACTCCCTGCTCGATCCAGAGGCCCCGCTCGCAGCGAGCTGCGAGTTCGTCGAGACTGTGGCTGACGAGCAGCAGGGTGCCGGCATCAGCGAGCAACTCGTCGATCCGTGCAGCCGACTTCGTTCGGAAGTGTCGATCGCCGGTGCTCAACGCTTCGTCGATCAGCAGGATCTTGGGGATGACGGATGTCGCGATCGCGAAGTGGAGTCGAGCCCGCATGCCCGACGAATAGGTGCTCAGCGGACGGTCGATCGCCTCGCCGAGCTCAGTGAATTCGATGATGTCGTCGATCCTGTCGTCCACCTGGTCGCTCGGCATGCCCAGTGCAAGGCACCCCAGGCGGATGTTGCGTCGTCCGGTGGCCTTGGGAAGCAGGGTTGCTCCGACGCCCATCAACTTCGGCTCTTCGCTCACCAGGATCTCCCCGGAGATCGGGGCGAGCAACCCGGCGATCGCGGCGAGCAGCGTCGACTTCCCGGAGCCGTTCGAGCCGATGATGCCGACCGACTCGCCCGCGCGAACACATCGAACGAGACGCCCTTGACGGCGTGGATCACGCGTCGGCCGTCCCCCGTGCGATTCACGAATCGGTGACGCAGCGCGGCTCGACGTTCGGTGAACAGCTCGTATTCGATGTGCACGTCGGTCACCCGAAGGGCGAGTTCGTGCGTGGTAGCCGTCATCCGCGCCCGTACCTCAACTCGTGGGCCCGGAAGAACCGGAAACCGAACACGACGATCAGCGCGGTTGCCGCGACCAGTTCGGCGGTCCGAACGAGGTCGACCGGTGTCCCGAGGAACACCCAGCGATACAGATCGAGGATCTGCACCATCGGGTTGAGCGACACGACCCTGGTGATCCACCACGGCGCGTCGGCGTCGGTGATGTACTGGCGCACGGGGAACATCACCCCCGAGACGTACATGAGCAGACGGAAGACGAACGGGATCAGCTGTTGCACGTCGGCGTAGCTGTCGTTGAGGCGCGCGGCGAACAACGCCAGCCCGGCGTTCAGCCCTGTGTGCACCGCCAGGACGAGTGGCAGGACCAGATAGCGCTTGGAGATCCCGCCACCCGTGGCGATGGCGACCAGCGTGATCACGCCGAGTTCGAATCCGAACGTGAGCAGTCGGCCGAAGACCGCCGACAGGGGGAGAAGTGCACGGGGGAAGCGCATCGCCCGCATCAGGCCGACGTTGCTCGTGATCGACGTCGCCCCCGCCAGGACCGACCGATTCGTCAGGCCGAACGTGAACACGCCGACCATCAGCCACAGGATGTAGTTCGGCGTGTCGCGACTGGCATTCAGGAAGACCCCGAAGACGAGGTAGTAGACGGCGACGGACAGCAGCGGATTGACGAGGTGCCAGAGGTTGCCGAGCAGCGTGTTCTGGTGGCTGGTACGGATGTCCTCGATGGGCATCGCCAGCGCGAACGACCGTCGATCCCACATCTGTCGGAGGTATTCCTTCGACGACACGTGCGCGTGCAAGCGGTGCAGCCCATCGGTCGGTGGTGTTGTCGGCGTCGGCCGCACCCGCATCTGGAGCGGTGGACGAGGTACTCACGCGCCGCAAACGCTAGCGCCGGACCGACCTCCGTTGGCCGTTGGTCCGCTGGGAACGACGCCAAGTACCATGTGCGTCGTGATGGATCACCACCCGAAGTTCGAGGGATTCCGCTTCATCGGCGACAAGCGGACCCAACTCGTCTACGACCTGACCACCTGGGACGACGACGACGTGGTCAACGAGGTGGCTGACGCGGGTGTCGGCCAGACGTTCGGGCCCGACACACTCCCCGAAGCGCGCAATCGTGGCTACACCCTCGCCACACCCGGCAAGCAGCGCATCCACCGCAAGCCGCGGGCCTGACGTCGGCCCGAACGGTCGCCAACGATGCCCGGCATGGACTCCACGTTCGTCTCGAACGGGCTCGAACTCGCCTGTCATCTCGGACGACCTCCGGGCGAGGCCCAGTCCGGTCCTGGCGTCATCCTGTGCCACGGCTTCCCGATCGGACCACTCGACGCCGAACGCTCCGGCGGCACGTTCCCCCAGCTGATGGACCGTGCGGCCAGCACGCTCGGCTGCGTGACCATGACGTTCAACTTCCGAGGGTGCGGCGCGAGTGAGGGCGACTTCTCGTTGCAGGGGTGGGTCGACGACCTGCGCGCGGCGATCTCGCACCTGATGACGATCAGCAATCCCGACGGGGTGATCCTGATCGGCACGAACACCGGCGGCTCGATCGCCGTGTGCGTCGGTGCCGACGACCCCCGGGTGTCGGCGCTCGCGCTGCTCAGCCCGCGAGCCGACTTCGACGACTGGGCGCAGCATCCTCGTCGATTCCTCGAGCACGCCCGCGAGATCGGCGCGATCCACGACCGCTCGTTCCCGCCAGTCCATCGACGAGTGGGCTCGTGAGTTCCGCCGATTCCGACCCGTCGCATCCGCACGCCGCTTCGCGCCGAGGCCGATGCTCGTGATGCACGGCGACGAGGACGACAGCGTTCCGGTGTCCGATGCCCGACAGCTCGTGCACGCCCACGGCGAGGCCGAGCTCAGCCTGCTCGAGGGTGCAGGCCATCGCCTGCGCCACGACCCGCGAGCCATCGCGATCCTGCTCGGTTGGCTCGACCGGATGCGGTCGTTGCAGCACCACCCGAGCGCCGACACCAGTTCGTCGGCGTCGGGTTAGCGACCGAGTTCGAGCTGGCTGCGGTGCCAGGCGTACGCGGAGTCGACGATCTCCTGCAACCCGTACTTCGCCTCCCACCCGAGCGTGGCCTCGGCGAAGCTCGGATCGGCGTAGGTGGACACCGGGTCGCCGGCACGCCGTGGTGCGATGTCGTACGGCACCGGCTCGCCGGCGCCGCGGCGGTCGCGTTCAACACGTCGAGCACCGACGATCCGATGCCGGTCCCGACGTTGACCGCAACCGTGTCGCCGCCGGCGCCGAGGTAGGCGAGCGACTTGACGTGGGCGTCGGCGAGGTCGGCGACGTGGATGTAGTCACGGATACACGTGCCGTCGGGCGTGTCGTAGTCGTCGCCGAACACGCTCAGTCGTCGATCCTTCAGCAGCAGCGCCTTCATCGCGAGCGGGACGAGGTTCTGGGAGTGGGTCCAGTCCTCGCCGATGCGACCGTCGAAGCTCGCGCCGGCGGCGTTGAAGTAGCGCAGGCTCACCGACCGCAGATCGCTGGTCTGGCCGTACCAGTGGAGGATCCGCTCGACCATCGCCTTCGACTCGGCGTACACCGACTCGGGCTGGATCGGTGCCGTCTCCGTGACCGGGACGACCTCAGGTGTGCCGTTCACCGAGCACGACGACGAGAACACGACGTCGGTGGACGCCCGAGGCGAGGCACGCCTCGACCAGCTCGACCGTGCCGCTGACGTTGTTGCGCCAGTACTTCGCCGGCTCGCTCCATCGACTCGCCGACCGCCTTGTACGCGGCGAAGTGGACGAGCTGGGTGACGCCGTGTTCGTTGCACGTCGCAGTGACCAGGTCGTGGTCGTGGATGTCGCCGACGACCAGCGGCGCGTCGATGACCGCCTCGCGACGTCCGAGTTCGAGCGAGTCGAGGACGACGACGTCGCGCCCCGCCTCACGGAGCGAGCGCACCGTGTGCGATCCGATGTATCCGGCGCCGCCGGTGACGAGAACGGTGCCGTCGAGGGATGCAGTGGTCATGCGGCGACCGTAGCCGCAGACTCCCGTGTCGAACGGGCAGGTCCGATCAGGAACCGAAGATCACGGCTGGATCGGCGCGGTGGGGAAGCGGGCCACCGATGCCCACGTCGGCGATGAACACGTGGCCGGCGAGTGGGTCGTCCTCCGCTGGCTCGTGTGCACTCGTGATGGCGAGGTTGGTGCCGACGAACGTCGTCGATGTGATGAATGGTGTCGGACACTCGACGATGTCGTCGAGCAGGCCATCGACGTAGCGATGCACGGCGCTCCCTCCCCAGAGCGCCACCCACAGTGCGCCCTCGTCATCGATCGTCATGCCGTCGGGTGACCCGATGCCGGTTTCGATCTCGACGACCATTCGTCGGTTACTCACCGTGCCCGCCGCGACGTCGTAGTCGAACGCGTCGACTCGTTGGGTTGGTGTGTCGATGTAGAAGAGCGTCGAACCGTCGGCTGACCAGCACAGCCCATTGGAAATGGTCACGTCCGGGACGAGCACAGCGGCCGAACCTCCTGCGAAGGACCAGAGACATCCAGCGGCATCGCGAACGGGTTCGGCCATCGTGCCGCCGACGAAGCGGCCGACGGGGTCTGCCTTTCCGTCGTTCATTCGAACGCCGCCGATGGGATGTTCGGGCTCGATCGTCCGGTCGTCGCCGATCACGGCGATTCCCGTCGCTCCGGCAACGAGGATTTGACCGTCAATCGTCGGAACCGCCGCGCCGACAGAGTGGTCGAACGATGCGAGTGACCGAACGTCGCCATCGAGGTCGACGCGGAGCACGTCTCCGGCGTGAATGTCGACGATCAGCAAGGAGGCATCGTCGAGCGTCGTCGCCCCTTCGCCGAGACCCAGCGCCACCGGGGCGAGGATCTGGGCGGAGATCATTCAGTTCCCAGCCGGATCGTGGCACCGCCGTCGACGATCATCATCTGTCCGGTCGTGTACGGCGACAAGTCGGTGTCGGCGAGATGCACGATCGTCGGTGCGATCTGTTCGGGCGTGGCGACGAAACCGAGCGGGGTGCGGTCGATCGAGTGCGTCGAGATTTCCGTTGGGCCCGTCCGGGTGCGGGCGGCGCGACAAACCGGCTTCGAGCATGGGGGTCATCACGGCGCCGGGGAGCACGGCGTTGCAGCGGATGCCCTCTGCGGCGAGTTCGAGCGCAGCACTGCGGGTGAGAGCGACGAGCGCGCCCTTCGAGATCGCGTAGACAGCGACGTTCATCGAGGTCGCGACCGCATGCACCGAGCTGACGTTGACGACCGCACCGCGTGCAGCGGAGAGCGCCGGATGGAACTCGCGGATCATCTGGAACGCGGCGCGGACGTTGGTGTTCATCACCGCCGTCCACTCGTCATCGGAGGTCTGGACGAGCGGCTGGTTGACCTGGAGCGCGGCGTTGTTGACCAGCGCATCGAGCTCGGTGATGTGTGCGAGTTCGGCGCGGATGGCCTCGACGCCGTGTTCGGCGGCGAGGTCGGCCCGGACGAATTCGTCGACGTCCAGGTCGTCGGGCCGCTCCGCCTCGATCGATTCCGATGACGTGCCAGCCGGCAGTTCCGAAACGCCGTCGCGGCGCCTCGGCCGATGCCGCCACAGGCTCCGGTGATGATGACCTTCTTCTTCACAGCGCCTGCACCTCCTCGATCAGATGGGCAATGGCGATGTCGTGGGTTCGTGCTGACGCCTCGAGGGTGTTGCTGGCGTTGTGAGAACCGAAGATCACATTGTCGAACGACGCAACGGGCTGTCGAGCGGCGTGGGTTCGACCTCGAGGACGTCGACGGCCGCACCGCGCAGAGCGGCCGCTCTGGAGTGCCGCGACCAGCGCATCGGTCTTGATCACGGGACCCCGTCCGGTGTTGACGAGGAAGGCCCCGGACTTCATCCGGGCGAAGGCAGCGCTCGTCGATGAGGTGGTGGGTCGCCGCGTTGAGTGGGCAGTTGACCGAGATCACATCGCTCTCGGCGAGCAACTCGTCGAGGTCGACGACGCCGACGCCAAGGCCGGCGGCGGCAGCCTGGCTCTCGGTGATGGGTCCACACCGATCAGTCCGCATGCCCGCGACGTTTGTCCTGCGGGCCACCGCACGTCCGATTCCGCCCAGGCCGATGATGCCGAGCGTCGAACCCGCGCAACGAGGTGCCGGGTGGCTTCGGCCAGCCACCGGCGCGAATGCCGCGGTCGATGAAGCCGAGTTGCCGGGCGAGCATGGTGATGTATGCCATCGTCACGTCGGCGACTTCGTCGTCGAACATGCCCGGCGTGTTGCGCACCACGATGCCGCGTGCTGCAGCCGAGTCGAGGTCGATGCCGTCGATGCCGATGCCCCACTTCGAGATGACCCTGAGGTCGGGAAGCGCTGCCTGTACGTCGGCGGTGAACTTGTCGTCGCCGGCGACGACGCCGGTGCATTCGGCCATCGCGTCGATCAGGTCCTGCGCCTTCGAGGTGCTGGCCGGGAACCTCGGGCGTCACGACTCTCCCACCCGAGCTCGTCGAACGGCGCACGATGCGCCTCGAGATCGCGGAGGAGTTGGATGCAGGTGACGGCGACGGTGGTCATGATGGATTTCCCAAGCGCTGGTGGAGGAGTTCTGCGATCACGAAGTCGTGTTCTTCGTCGATGTCGACGGCTTCGAGCGGATCGATCTCGAACAGCAACGGAGCATTGCCCATTCGGCGCCCGGCTGCGATCTGATCCTTCGTGAAGATGTACAGATTCGAGTTCTCCTCGTAGATCGGCGGAAGATCCTGCGTTCGCAGCAGGACCGCCGGGTCGTGGTTGATCGCCACGCCGTCGGCGTCGTACAGCCGCGTCTGGAGGCGGGTGACGGAGAAGAGCGAGTCGTGTGTCGACAGGTTGGCCTCGAGTTCGGCGATGGCCCGATCGATCGTTTCCGGCCGCAGGAGCGGGTTCGTGGAGTGGGTCTGCAGATACCACTCGTTCGGGAACTGCTCCGCGTCGTGGCGTAACACGTCGGTCATCGGGGTCTCACCGCCGAGGAGATGCTCGGGTCGATCGATGCACTGCACGGTGGGGAAGTATTCGCCACACTGCTCGACGATCGTCGGGCTGTCGGTGTCGATCACGACGGTCGAGATCTGCGGAACCGCCAGCAGCGTCGAGATCGTGTGGTGGAACAGCGGCCGACCATTGAAGTCACGGTAGTTCTTGCCGGGGACGCGCTCGCTGCTGTGTCGCATGGGCATGAACGCGACGATGGACAGGGTCATGGCTCGGAACTCCGTTGGTTTCGTGACGTCGACGATCGGAGGTCGATGCCTTTGGGGTAGTAGAACCTGCGCTTCAGCTCTGTCGAGACCTCGCCACGGGTGCGGAAGCCCTCCCATGTGCCGAGGTACTGCGCTGCCCGAAACCGGGGGATGTCGATCACGTTGCTGCGGAGTTTGTGACGTGAGATCGCCGCAAGGTAGTCACGACCGACATTGGCGACGAACAGCATCGTGGCTTCGATCGCTCCGAGCCGTTGGTCGTCGAAGATGCGTCGATGGGCGATCGCTTCGCGACGGTAGCGGTTCTTGATACGGCCGAAGTCCTCGTCGTGGATGTGCGCGATCGCTGCATCCGCGCGGTAGGCGATGCGTCCGCCTGCATCGAGCGCCTTCTCGGCCCACGCCAGGTCTTCGAGACCGGTCAGTGACTCGTCGTACGGGAAACGTTCCCACCAGTCGCGGCGTACAGCGCAGTTCGCGTTGTTGCAGAACGGAGTGCGCTGGTCGTCGGTCGACTCCTCGGGAAACCACTGGCGCATGAGTTGCAGTTCGGAGAACTTGGTGCGATGGTCGCCGGTCTGCCGCCCGTAACTGAGCACGATCCCGTCGTCTTCGAACGGCTCGACGAGGTTGGCCAACCAGTGCTCGTCGGTCGGGTAGACGTGCGCGCTGACGAACACGAGGATGTCAGCGTTCGCGGCCCGGCACCCGACGTTGAGCGAGCGTCCGAAGGAGAACCGCTCGGGTGCGATGTGCACGATGTCGGCGCCGTGCGCTTCCGCGATCGCAACAGAATCGTCGGTCGACCCCGAGTCGACCAGGATCACCTGATCGGGTTGCTTCGACTGGCGGAGCAGACCCGAGAGAAGTGCGGGAAGGTGGTCCGCCTCGTTGAGCGCGCGAATGACGATGGCGGTCGATGTGGATGTCATCTGGCTCCTCCTTGGACCCGGCGGGTTGGCGTCATGACACGGTGGCTCGTGCGGGAGCGTCGCTCAGGGCATCGACCAGATCCATTCGGTCGAAGACTTCGAGCTTGCCCCCGACGGTGGAATTGATGATCTCGCGACCTGTGGACTCGTAGAGCTCCTTGATCAACCGGTAGCTGATCAGGACGCGATCGAGCTTGGGGTCCTTCCAGGTCTTGCCGGCTCCGAAGTAGTCGGGATGGAAGTGGTTGGGATCGTCGCTCTTGGACAGGATCGAGTTCCCGCTCCGCTCCGCGTCGTCGGGGATCGTGTAGGAGAAGTCCATCCCGATGAGGATGACTCTCTGGAAGCCCATCCAGTGGGCGAACTGGAGGTTCAACATCGTGACGCTCTGGCCGCAGAAGACCCGGTCGGCAGCGTTCATCGAGAACCGGGGGAGGCACTTCGTTCCGGTCGCTCGTCCGTTCTCGTCGGTTCGGCCGTAGAAGCCGAGATTCATTCGGAAGAACAATGTGTTCTCTCCGATCTCGTCGGCCGAGAAGTGTTCGCGATAGATCGACGGGAACAGTCTCGTTCCTGCCTGGTACTGCTTGAGCTTCTCCGAGTTGTCCTTGAAGACGGCTGTGTCCTCGACGACGAAATACGTGAGCGGTTCGGGAAGCCTGTCGTCAGCGAGGAAGATCGAGTTGACTCCGAAGGTCGAGACGCCGCGAAGCATCTCGAAGTCGATGGCATTGAGTGACGGACCGTTGCCGATGATGATGCAGGTCTCGCCCGCATGGAGGTCTTGGAGACCCATGAGGCGCTCGTGATCAGATGCGTGATGGGGTGATTCCTCCGACGGAAGCGTGCGCGAGAATCCGGCTCCGAGATCGACTGTGACGGCATCGGCTGCTGCTGCGGACGCGACGCCATCCAAACCGAGGGTGTCGAACGCGTCGACCCCACCGGTTTCATCGACCCACATCTCTCGATCGGGCTCGTCGATGAAGGCCGCTCGAGCGCCGGCCTGCTCGGCGGCGCGCAGCGCAGAGAGCGTTGCCGGTCCGGCTGGGCGACGACCGAGCAGACAGGAGACGGACAGCATGCCGAGTCCGAGGTCGTTGAACGGAACGAGGTCAGCGCCCGACGCCAGCCATCCGCGGGAGGCTCCGGCGTCACCTCCGACGTAGTCGGCATCGACTGCAACGACTCTCAGACCGCGTCCCTCGAGCTCAGCCACCATGGGTGCCATGACATCGACGTCGGCAGCGGTCTCGGCGAAGAAGGCGACGTCCGCTGTTGCTCGCCGATGCACTGCAGGCCCGTCGTGTGTGTCGATGCTCGGTGGGACGATGGCCATCAGCCGGTCGGCAATGCGCTCGGACACGGACTCGATCACCCGGAGGCTGTCGGCGGGAAGCTGGTCGCAGACCGCGGGGGTGAGGCCGAGACCGCGGATCATCCCGCGGTGTGCGGCGGCGACGATCTCGGTTCGTCGCGTCGTCGGTGTGACCTCGGGTCGAATGAAGTCGGTCAGTTCCTCGACCGCGCCGACGTCGAGCTTGCCGGCCTGTGCAGCGGTCATCCCCCACCACTGAGCTGCCCGGCGAAGTCGTTGCTGGCCCGAGATCGCATCGGCGATCGGCATCTGCGCGTTGGACACCGCCATGTCCGGATCGACGGTCACCCATGACGCAGCGAGGTCGAGCAGCTGGTCGGCCCGACCGAGATGAATCGAGCTGTGCGAACGGATCATGCTGGCCTGGCGTTGTCGGTAGGCGCCCACCACGCACCGGGCCGGTTCGAAGTGGTACCCGTGGCGCAGGATTCGGTGCCAGAAGTCCCAGTCTTCAGCGCCGTTGACGAGGGTTTCGTCGAAGCCGCCCAGGCCCTTGGCCACGGAAGTCTTGGTGAGCGTTGAATGCACGGTGAACGGGCTCTCTCCGTAGGAGGCGAGCCAGTCGACCATGGGGAGTTTGGGCTTTCGCTTCCAGCCAGCGATCTCAGCGAGCGGCGTCTCTTCCGGACACTGGAGCACCGACCCGTACACGCCGGCCAGGGTCGGATCTGCTCCAGTGCTCCCGAATCTTGTCGACCGCGTCTTGAGCGCGTCGGGCGTCAACATGTCGTCGGCATCGAGAAACTGGACCAGATCCTCGGAGACCCCTCTTGAGCCCGGTGTTTCGGGCGGCGGCGAGTCCGGCATTGGTTGCGTGTCTGAGCAGGACGAACCGCTTGTCGCTCCGGAACGGTTCGAAGACCCTGTCAACGTTCTCGGGTGATGCGTCGTCGACGACATAGCAACGCCAATTCGCGAAGGACTGATCAGCGACGCTCTGCAACGCTTCAGCGAGAAACTCCGTATCGGTGAAGACGGGAACGACGATTCCCACCGTCAATGGCGGTCCCGCAACGCGTGGGAGTTCCTACGCGATGTCGATCGGACAGACTCCGGATGACGCCCTCGGCCGCAGCAATCGACTGCGCCGCCGTGACACCGGAGCGCGGCTGCGTGTCGGAGGGGGCAGAAGACGGCTTCGCTCGAACCTCCTTCGGCGCCGATGTGGAGACGTCCTCGCGCATAGATCGAAACCGGGCCACTGCTCGACGGAACCGCCAACGTGTACCGTCTCTGATGACGACAGCGACCCCACGTGGGCCCCGATTACGGGCAGCTCGAAGGACTCGCTTGAGGGGTTGGCGCACGTACAGCTCCGGAGATCTGGTGAGTCGGCCCGATCCGGCCGATGAGAATATCACGCTAGCGGAGGGTCTGCCCTCAACTCGGTTGACGGGTTGATCTCCACCGGGCCGAGGTCAGACTCGAGGTTGGATAGCCTGCTGCCCATGCGCCCCTCGAACGGTTGCCCGAGAGCCGAACGCCGACTCGGGAGTGTGTACTGAGCATGCGGCTCGGGCTGGCTGCACAGGCGATCGGCGGCTCAGTGCTGGCGATCCTGGGCATCGACCAATGGTTTCAAGCTCGCGAACGTCGTCGGCGCGCCCTCGAGATCAGTCGGTCGGTCGAGTCGTTCCGCACGTCACTTGCCGAGGAGGCTGCGCGGAGGGAGCGGGTCGTCGACGCCCTGATGGAGCGGCACCGCAGATCCGAACAGGCGGAGCGCGACCTCATCGACGCCACCGCATCGTTGCATCGGCGGGTTGACGTCCTCAATGCGACGCTCGACAGGACTGCGTCCGAGTTGCGGGCGTCGATTCGAGACGGGTTGAAGGCAGAAGTGGATCGATCCAACAGCCGAATGCTCGAGCGGATCCAGGAGGAGCGCTCGATGTCCGCGCTGACCATCGCTCACTCGGTCTCGCGGGAACGGCCGGCCAGGGTTCTGCTGCTTCTGACGATTCACCGATCGGGGAGCACCCGCCTGCTGGACATGGTGAGAACCCATCCGGCCGTTCGCTTTCACCCGACCTACGAAGTCTGGGAACAACTCGGCCTGCACGGGCGGCGATACCCCGTCGCTTTCAGCAACACGAAGGACGGGCGACTTGCGGCGGAAGTCGAAGCTGGGGTGGGAGCTGTCGTCCCGGCGATCCGTCGCTTCGACGACCAGGGGGCCGTCGATCTCGACGACACGTGGCTCGTCGAGAAGGCTCACCCACAGTTCTTCGACTACGAAGTCGCGCCCTTCCTGGAGCGCGTGGAGCGCGCTCGTGAGAACGGCCTCCACACGACGATGGTGCTCGGGGTGCGCCGGCCGCTCGATGCGATGTGGTCGATGGTGGAGTTCAAGCGTCGTCAACCGTCGTGGTACGCGTGGCTGAGTGTCGAGGAGGTGCCGCTGTGGATTGCGAGGTCGCTGGAGGCACTCGAGCAGGTCTCCAATCACCTCGACAGCCTCGTCATCGATTTCGACGAGATCCCTCGTGGTGCGTCCATCCACGAACTCGGTCGGCTGCTCGGGCCGTCGCTCACTCCGGGGCAGGTCGACACGTGGGTGGCGCACGCCGGTGAGGCCACTCGCAGATCCGACCGGGCTCAGGCGTCCGGCTCGGGTTTCATCGGGGAACAGGACACGGATCGGTCGTCGGCCGGGCCGAACGGTTCGTGGTCGGGTCTCGGTGAGATCCTGGAGCGAGCCGAGCAGGCGTACGCGAACCTCACGCTTCGGGTCCGCCACTCGTGATGTCCGGGCTCGATCGAGAGGTTGCCGAAGCCGTCGCTCTCTTCGACGACGGAGAAGTCGAGAAGTCCGCCCGATCTCTCGAGGCGCTGGTCCATCGCGCCCCAGGGCACCGTGGCGCGCGGGCTGTGGGCGTGTCGAGTCAGTTTCAAGCGATCGAGGTACGAAGAAGCAGCCGCCTATCTGCGGCCCCTGGACCCGACACTCCCGGATGAACTCGTGATGTGGGGACGCCTCGACGAGAAGTTCCAGCGGTATGACCGCGCCGGTGCGGCGTGGCGAACACTTCAGCGCACACACCCCGATCACGCGGAGGCGCGAATGTCGCTCGAGGCGCTCGCTGAGAAGCAGCGGGTTGCTTGGGCGGTCCCCGATCTCGACCTGTCGCGGTCGGCAGATCGGGAAATCGTGACGGCTGTCGCCGAGAAGATCATCTCGTCGAGACTCTCCTCGGAGCCCTGGTGGCGACCCGAGTACGCCTCCTCACCTCCGGCGGGTCACCAGCATCACTTCGACCGGCTAGCGAGCTACGTGGAACGGCACTCGTTCATGCGGTACAACCGATCGGCGTCCTCCATCGTCCCCTGGCTCGCAGCCAACATCGAGCTGACCGAGACCGTGGTCGTGGAGATCGGATGTGGCACCGGGTCGACGACGGCTGTCTTGGCGCAGTGCTGTCGCTCGGTGCATGGCTATGACATCGATCCGGGGGTGATCGATGTGTGCGTCACGCGGCTGGAGGCAATGGGTCTCGAGAACGCCGTCGTCGAGGCTCACGAGCCCGAGCGCCTGCAGCGGGCCGTGATGGAGGCGCACGCTCCCGGGTCAGCTGATGTCGTGATGTTGTACGCAGTCGTCGAGCACCAGACGTGGTCCGAACGCCTGCCGAAGCGCTCGACAACGTGTGGACGCTGCTCCGGCCCGGTGGAGTTCTGGCGATCGTCGAGGCACCGAACCGCCTGACCTACTTCGACTGGCACACCAGCCAGATCCCCTTCTTCCAGCAGCTCCCGATCGAGCTCCAAGCCCAGTACTACGATCGTTCGCCGCTCGACGGCTTCGTCTCCACCATGAGGACTGCGGTCGACTCGGGTGGAGCGGAGGCGGTTCAGGACCGGTTGCGGCGTTGGGGGCAGTCCGTGAGCTTCCACGATTTCGAGGTCATCTTCGGTGACCTCTCGGAGCTCGTGATCTCCGACGGTTCCCATCTGCTCGTCGAACGCTACAAGCCTGCGATCGAGAGGCGAGGCGAACGGGCGCTGAGAGAGTTCCTCGATTCGGAGGGCATCGAGATTCCGCGCGGTTTCGACCGTGCGACGATCGACGTGATCCTGCAGAAGCCGTCGACCTGATCAGTCGTTGCGCTCGATCGATTCGAGTTGAGCGGCGATTTGTTCATCGGTGACGGCCGCCATGCCCCGGTGGCACGGAACGTTCACGATGCTCCTGTACAGCAGGTTGGCCGTCGGGAGCCCGACGAGTGGTTGGTAGTAGCGCCGTGTGATGAAACTCTTGGCGGTTCCGTCGAGGGACACCGGCGTGCGCCAGATCAAGGGGACGCACGACCGGACGCGGGCGCCTTCCAGCGAGTCACCGAGAACCTCCCATGAGCGGCTTCTCGCAATTGCGGCGATCCGCTCGAATTGCGTCGTCGTCGCCTCCCGGAGCTCTTCGACACCCTCCAACCAGGCAAGGATGAAGGCTGCGGCGATGTCCGACATCTTGCCGTTGGAAGCGCCTCCGGTGATCGGCACGTCGGCAACGAGCCCGAAGTTGATCACCGAGCGGGCGATCGCCTCGTCACGGTCCGCGACGATCATCGCTCCGCCTTCGCCGAAACCCCAGGGCTTGGTGTGATGAAAGCTCAGCGCCTCGGTCGGAGTCGGCTTTCCCGGGGCGTGTGCAGCGTCGAAAGCGCCAGCGGAATCGGCCACGACGAGCTTGCCGGTTTCGTCGCCGAACGCAGTGAACGGGTCGAAGTCGGTCAACACGCCGAACGGATTCGTCACCAGGACGGCGTCGTAGTCGTCACGATCGATCTCGCGGACACGATCGAGGTCGATGATGCCGTCGGTGTCGCAGTCCACGACAACGGCGTGACGAAAGGCGCCCTGGTGCGTGCAGTGGAACCCGAAATCGCTCACGACCCAGCGGGTCGGACGTCCGAGTCGGTACTCCTCGATGGCGGAGATCGCTTCGAGCGCCGCGGTGCCCGACGAGGTCGCGATCACGGCCCGGTCGTCTCGAAGTCCGAGGACATCGGCGACGCGTCGTTCGAGGGCACTCGAGACGGGGCCGAAGTTGCTCCACTGGTTCTGTGCGGTCGACTCCGAGAGCAGCGCCCGGACGACGTCCCAGTGGGGCTCCTTCTCCTCGACCCAGCCGACCGGGCCATGATCGGCTGAAGCCGTATCGATCGGATCGACGGTCACGGTGAGTTCCAGGGGCAGTCGGCCAGCAGGCCCAGCGCCGCATCGATCTCGTCGTGGAGCAGGTCGTGGAGGGGGTCGCCAGGTACCGTCCGCAGCCAGTGAGCGAGGTGGCGGCGTCGAGTCGAGGTCACGTTCCTTGTCGAACCGCTCGCGACTCATGTAGTGCAGAACCCTGATGTCAGCAGCTTCGTCGCCGTACGGGGCGACGTACCGGCGTTGGTTCGGAAAATTGAAACGGAGCGGCAGTTCTCTGGCATCGATGTCGAGTCTGGCCAGAGCACAACTCAGGGCCAGTTGAGCGTCGTGAGCGCCGTCGAACACCTCGCGGACTCTGATCACCTCCTCGGCATGAGCGGTTGACACGGCCACAGCTGTCTCCGATCGCAGGTACACCATTCCGAAGTTGTAGTAGGGCGGACACGAAGTCACGTCGTCCTCCCAATCCTGCTCGTATCCAGAGGGGTGCCGTGCCGTGAACGCCGGAGCAGGAAGGTTCAACCGCTCGAACAGATCGGTCCAGCAGTCGCGCCGGCTGGACGTGGACCGTAGGTCGTAGGCCTGCTGGGTGAAGGGCGAACGGTAGGCCGTGACGCCGAGCGCGCAGTTCGTGCGAGCGCACTCGTCCACAGCGTCGCTGATCGGCCCGACCACCACGAGGTCGGCGTCGGCGAGCACGATGACATCATGCTCCGTCGGCTCCTTCATGCGGAGGTGGGTGGCTGCTGCGTAGGAGTGAGTGGTGAACTCGTTCTCGTCGACATCGCACCATCGGATCCCGAGAGATTCGACGTGTGCGCGCCATTCGCTCGGCGGCCGTTCCCGATCCGGACTGACGAAGACTTCCAACGGCATGTCGGCGGTCGTACCGCCCACTCTGTCGAGGCTGGACCGGAGCAGGACGGTTCTGTTGAGGTAGTTCGCAGATGGACTGATCGGGATTCTGATCACGCCACTCACGACGGTACGCCGATTCTGGCCGGGTCGAAGCGAGCGGCGAGCACGCCGGTTCGCCCGAACCCATCGCCGTTGTAGAGCATCACGAAATGATCCAGACGTTGCACGAGTCGTGGGTAACACCGCATCTCGGACGCCCAGGCTGCGTCTCCTTCGATCGCGAGATCGCGAGTCACCGTTGTCCAGCCGGCACGTTCGGATCCGTGCAGCACGCCGATTCGGTACGCCGCCGGGCCACCCGACCGGTATCCGTTCATCCCACGGTGACAGCACAGCAGGAGCTCGTCCGCTCCATGCCGATACCGCGATGGTCGACCGAACGCCTCGGCGTCGAGCGAGACTGTCATCGGGCCCGACGGAGTCCAGTCCAACCCGTCGTTCGAGGTCGCTGACGCGAGGTGATACCTCGGTTCCGGACGACCGTCGACGAGTTCCCAGGCGCTCGTCGTCACATACGTCATGGTCCATTCTTCGTTCGGTCCATGGGCGGTCGGCACGACATCGGGAGCGGTGACGAAGATCGGGTCGGCCCGCGACCGATCCAGCACCGGCCCGTCACTCTCGCGTTCGAAGTGGAGCCCGTCGGCGGACCGGGCAGAGCCGATCGCGAGTCGGTACGGCACCGTCGACGACCCTCGATTCCAGCCGATGTAATACATCCGGAAGGAGCCGTCGCCGAGGCGAACGACCGACGAGGGCATGATCCCGTTCTCGTCGAACGTCCCCCGAGCGCCCAGAACCATCAGTGGGCGACGCTGGTTGCCGACGATGTCGAAGGTGTCGATGTCGATGTCCACCGCATACGGCAGACTTTCGCCGGAACCGTTGCGTGAACTGACGAAGACACGAACGGTGTGCTCGTCGAGCGGCACCGGCGTCGGGAGCGCTGCATGGCTCAGCGCATCGGGCCCGAGGTCGGCGGCGCCGAAGACCTGGAGCGGCCTCACAGTTTCGAGATCGTGTGCGTCAGCGCCTGTCGGTTTGGCGGGGTTTCCGATGTTCACGCTGTAGGGCGCCGTATCGGTCACCACATTGGCGCCCATCGCAACCATGGATCCTTCGCCGATCCGGGACCCGTCTCGCAGTGTGCTGTTCACTCCGAGGTAGCACCGGGACTCGAGATCGCAGTGACCTGAGACCACGACGTGCGAAGCGATGAAGACATGGTCACCGACCACGGAGTGGTGGCCGATGTGGTTTCCGCTCCACATCATGACGTTGTCACCGATGCGGACGAACGGCTGAACGGTGTTGTCCTCGAGAATGAAGCAGTTCTCACCCGCCGAGAAGTCCGAGAACGTGGTCGCCTTCGAGCTGACGTAGCTCGCGAACGACCATCCGGCCTTGCGTCCGTCCTCGAAGACGCCGAGACGGTCTCCGTTGGCCCGATTCGGCGCCATCGGTGCGAAGAGGGCGACGTCGGACGCGGGAGTATCGCTTGTCGAGGGTTTCGAACGGTGTCACGGGCAGACCCTCGAATTCGTCCCGGTCGACAAACTCGTCGTGCACGGTGAATCCCACCACCTCGAGGTCGGAATCCTCCCGGAGGTAGAAGTGGGCGAGCGATGCAAAGTCCTGGAGGCCGAAGACGACGACTTTCTTGAGTGGTGACTTCATGCCTGCTTCAGGCCTCCTTGTACACGTACGTCGTGTATTCGAACAGACCGTAGTCCTGGCGGATCGTGTAGCGGCGACTGAGTTGAGCGACGAACTCTGCCATGTCGGCCACAGGAACGTGAAAGAGGTCGTCACGCTCCCAGTCGACATCTTTCGACATGACGTTGAACGCAATGCCGCAGCGAGCGCTCTCGAACAGAGCGCTGACCGTTTCGGTCATGAACGAGAACATCTCGTCGTAGGAGAGACTGAGCCGCTCCGTGAAAACTCCGTTTGCGACGGTGTAGTCGGTCACCGGAACGCGGCCGCCTGTCAGCACATCACCAGAGGTGAAGAGGATGCCCGGGTGGACGTTTCGACAGTGCTCGACGTAGATCTCGGAGATGTCGTGACCCTGATAGGTCACCCTGTCGGCCAGGCCCTCGGCACGGAGATGACCCAGGAGCGCAGCGTCGCCGCAACCGAAGTCCAGGAGCGTGACGTCGCCGTCGCTGGAGTCGAGGATGCCGAGCATCACCCGATAGCGAACGCCGGCACCTTCCGCGTCCGGCCAATCAACACCGAGGTGGCCCGGTCCGTGCTCGATGAAGCACGCTTCGTAGTGTTGGGCGATCGCTCTGTATTTCGCAACGGTCACGATCGTCTGCTCCTGTAGCGTGGGAAGTAGTTGGACGGGGACGAAGCCGCGGTGAGCTGAGCGTAGACGTCGGGCCTGATGATCCGTCCTCCAACGCGGCTCATTTCATGGTGCGTCGACCACCCTCGTTTGAATCGGGAGAGACCGTCGTCGGCGGAAGGGTCGAGCCCGGAGCCACCGCCCAGATTGAGCAGCTCGACTCCGCTCGCCGCCAATGATTCGAACGCGGCCTGGAAGATGGAGAACGATGCCTCCACCTCGTAGCCGCGCCGGCTGTATGCGCCAAGGTGATAGGCGGCGACGGTTCCCTCCACCAGGAAGATCGCCATGCCGACCGTCTCCTGCTCGAGTCGCGCGAGCGAACACGTGAGTACCTTCGAGGTCGAGTTGAGCGGTCAGGGCGGTGGCAGGGAAGCGGGCCATCTCGCTCAGCGGGTGCCGATCTGCAAGTGCTCGGTACAGACGGACCCAGTCGGAGTGGACCACGTCCGACGACTCGACGCGATCGATCCAGAGTCTCGTGGGTCGCGCTCGGCGAATCTTTCGCCGGTGACCCGCCGCGAACGAATTCGATGTAGTCGCTGGAGAGATCGACGAGGAAATGCGGTTTGAAGTCGACGAGATGGTCGGGGAACGCTCGTCGGAGCGATGCGTCGGTGGCTGCCGTGCTCGGAGCGACGACTGCGGTCACCGACACCGGGGCGGTCTCACCATGCATTCCTGACAGGTCGTCGTCGAGCTTCGACCAGTCCGCGTAATCCCGCCCATGGATAGGGCGCGATCAGGTCGTTGTAGGAAGTTCCCGACACGTTGCGCTCGAGGAGGGCGCCCCCCGCGTGCGGGAGCCATCGAACGGGCCCGATGTGTCCGAGTGTCTCCGCGTAGGACTTCGAGCCGTAGCAGTCGACCATGCTCGAGACGCTATTCGGGCCGCGAGAGACGGCAGACCCGGCGGGTCGGCGTCATGACACGGTGGCTCGTCGGTGGAGCGTCGCTCAGGGCATCGACCAGATCCATTCGGTCGAAGGCTTCGAGCTTGCCCCCGACGGTGGAATTGATGATCTCGCGACCGGTGGACTCGTAGAGCTCCTTGATCAACCGGTAGCTGATCAGGACGCGATCGAGCTTGGGGTCCTTCCAGGTCTTGCCGGCTCCGAAGTAGTCGGGATGGAAGTGGTTGGGATCGTCGCTCTTGGAGAGGATGTGGTTGCCGTTGATCTCTGCGTCGTCGGGGATCGTGTAGGAGAAGTCCATCCCGATGAGGATGACTCTCTGGAAGCCCATCCAGTGGGCGAACTGGAGGTTCAACATCGTGACGCTCTGGCCGCAGAAGACCCGGTCGGCAGCGTCGACGGAGAATCGAGGCAGACAGAGGGTGCCCGTCGGTCGACCGTCCGGGGTCTTGTGTCCATAGAAGCCCTGGTTCATCCGGAAGAACACGGTCGACTCGTCGACCTCGGCGTCATCGAAGTGCCGTCGGTAGATGGTCGGGAACAGCTTGGTCTTGGCTCGGTACGCCTTGACCTTGTCGACGTTGTCCTTGAAGACGGCCGTGTCCTCGACGACGTAATAGGTCAACGGCTCCGGCAAGCGATCGTGGGCCAGGAAAATCGAGTTCACACCGAACGTGGCGACGCCGGAGAGCAGCGATGAAGTCGATCTCGTTGAGCGACGGGCCGTTGCCGATGATGACACACGTCTCGCCGGTGTGGAGGTCGTGCAGCTCGGCCAGACGACGACGGCCCTCGGGGTCGAGGCGACCCTCCTCACTCGGGAGTGCGATGCTGAAGCGCGACGGCCCCGGAGTGCCGAGGGGTCCAGGCGCCCCGCTGAGGTGTTCGAGGATCGCGGCCGGTTCCACGTCCGTCACGCCGTCGGGGCGGATCGTCTCGTCCACCATGAGCTCGCGATCAGGTTCGTCCAGCAGGCCGCACAACGTGCCCGTCGATCTGATCGATTCGAGGAGTGCAACCGTGACGGGGCTCGCCGGCCGGCGGCCGACGACCGCACGGAGTTCGCACTTCCCGAGGAGCAGCTCGTTGTAGTGGACAGGATCGACACCGACACCGATCCACGCGTCGCGAGCGCCTTCGGAACCCTTGATATGGTCGATGTCGACGGCGACGGCGGAGTGTCCGGCGTGCTCGATCTCCTCCATCAGACCGTGGAGCGCGGGGACGTCCGCAGCGGTCTCCGCGACCACGGCGAGATCTGCGACGATGCGTCGAACGATCGTGTGTCCGGTCTCCGGTTGGGGGACGGCCGGCATCTTGTCGATGATGCGATCGGTGAGTGTTTCGGAGGCCTGGCCGAGTACGTCCTGGCCGTCGCGGCGAGAGCCCTCCGATGGTCGCGGGTGAGAGCCCGAGACCCCGGATCATTCCCCGTCGCACTGCCACGACGCACTCGATCGCGCCGAGTGGCGGGCGTGTTCTCCGGTTCGAGGAACGCCACGAGTTCGTCGAAGTCGACCAAATCGAGGGTTCCGGTCTGCGCTGCGAGCATCCCGGCCCACTGGCACGCACGTCGGAGACGGTGAAAGCCGATTCGTGCGTCCGCGAGGGCCATCGCTGCGTTCGACACAGCGAGCTCCGGGTCGACTTCGACCCGCACACGAGCGAGATCGAGAAGTCGGCTTGCCCGACTGAGATGGATGTGGCTGTGTGACCGGATCATGCTGGCCGAACGCTGGCGGTAGGCGCCGACGATCGAGGCAACCGGTTGAAAGGAATAGCCGTGGCGCAGGATGCGATGCCAGAAGTCCCAGTCCTCGGCTCCGTTGACGAAGTGTTCGTCGAAGCCGCCGATCCGGCGGGCGAGATCGGTCCGGATGAGAGGGGAATGCACCGTGAACGGGCTCTCGCCGTCGGACTCGATCCAATCGATCATCGGAAGCTTCGGCTTCTTCGTCCAGGTCGCGATCTCCGCGACCGTCGTCTCCTCGGGGCACTGGTCGACTCGACCGTAGGAGCCTGCCACGAGCGGATCGTTCCAGTGGCGACGCAGTTCCGCGACACGCACCGCAAGGGCCCACGGCGTGAGCATGTCGTCGCCGTCCAGGAACTGAACGGCATCTTCGGTCGCCTGGAGCAGCCCGGTGTTCGCGCAGCCGACAGTCCTGCATTTGCTCCGTGCCGGAGCAGAACGAACCGCTCGTCGTCGCGGAAGCGGTCGAACACGTCGTTGACGTCCTCTGGCGAGGCATCGTCGACCACGTAGCAGCGCCACGCCGTGAACGTCTGGTTCTGCACGCTCGCGAGGGTCTCGGCGAGGAACCGCGTATCGCTGTAGGTCGGGATCACGACGGCGACCGTCAGCTTGGGGCCGTTCACCGGCGGCCGCCGTTCCGGGTGAACCTCCGCCAGTTGGCGCAGCCGCTCGTCGGCGACCTCGAGTGTGGCCTCGGGACGAACCGGTGAACTCTGTCGGTCGGAGCGACGCAGCAGCTGTGGGCCGCGCAGCCGACGGGCCTTGCTGCGAAGCCGACCGATCCGCCATGTCGCGCCGTTGCGCAGCGTTGATGCAGCGCCACCCAACCCGCCGTCGTTGAACGCATTCACGACTCGTTGTGCTGAGCGCCGCATGGTCTGTCCTTCTTGTGTCGAAGTCGTCATCGCTTGGTCGGGGAAGGTCGACGAGCATCCGGTCCAGCCGATGACCATATCGCCCGCTGTGAGCCAATGAGCTGCTCGGCGCCGGGCTGCGCTGCGGAGGCCTACGGTGGACGAGCCGTTCAGCTCATGTTGCGTCTTCGGCTGAACTAGCGTGGCCGCATGTCGTCAAACAATGATCGGACCGTGTGGACTCGCGACAAGATCCTTGCTCGAGTCCGCGAGCTCGACGACGGCGACATGGGTTGGTACCAGGACATCCAACTCGGCAACGGGCTCTCCACCAAGACCCGTCAGGTGTGGGGAGAGGATCTGGATCATCCGAAGCGGCGGTGGGGATACATCGACGCAGCGGTCCCGACCGACATGACCGGGCTGTCGGTGCTCGATGTCGGATGCAACGCCGGCTACGCGAGTTTCCAGGCGGCCGATCGCGGCGCAACCGACATTGTCGGCGTCGATCTCAAGCAGGGATACATCGATCAGGCGAACTTCTGTGCCGACGTGCGTGGTCAGGCGATCGACTTCAGGGTCGGCTCGGTGTACGACGTGGTCGACTCGGCCGAACTTTCGATTTCGTCTTCTTCGTCGGACTGCTGTACCACTGTCGGTACATCCAGCACGCCGTCGAGGCGGTGTCGCAGGCCTGCACTTCGACGCTCGTGTGCGAATCTGCGATCCATCCCGACGACAGCGGATCCCCTTGATCCGTCACATCCGGCGATCGAAGTACGCCGGCCCGGACGCCGAAGGTGACGCCCGGCTGCCCGGGGCCTGGCACCCGAACATGGCCGCCATGAAGTCGTTGTTCTACGAACAGGGTTTCACCCAGGTGGATGAGGTCTTTCGAGACGGTGGCCGTGGCGCCGTGATCGCCGTCGGTGAGCTACGTTGGCGCGCCGACGGCGGCCGGGGCCGAATCGGTCCGTCCGGCGAAGCGTGACGCCCCGGTAGCCGGTCGCGCCGAACCTCGGGCGTCCGTCGATTGGAGAACGTGATTCAGATGGCAGACAAACTGATCGAGTTGTTCGCGGAGGGCCTGGGTGCCGGCGCCGACACCCTCGACGGAGGAGACCAGCCCCTCCGAACACCACCGAGTGGGACTCGCTCGGCCGCCATGAACATGGTCACGCTGATCGAAGACACCTTCGACGTCCGGCTCAAGACCAAGGACATCATGCGCATGCAGACCATCGGCATCGCCCGCACAGTGCTCTCGCGCAAGGGCGTCGAGGGCCTCTAGACGCGATCGCGGCACTTCCGTGACCATGCCGCTGTCATCGGATGACGTGTCACGGATGATCGACGTCCGATACCTGCCGACCTCGTCGATCGGAATCGCCACCAGCTTCACCGCCGACCCACTCGTCCGAGATCCGTCGGCCGCCGGATTCGACGTCGGACGTCGCAGACTTCAACCTCAGCTGCATCCACCCCTGCTGATCGAGCGGTGTCTTCGGTGACGTTCCATCGACGTCTCGTCGCCCTGTGGCGCATCGAGGACGTCTTCGGCCAGCGGCTCGCGTTTGCGATCGGTGACGAACTGGCCGGCAGACACTGCGGTCGGAGATCTCCGAGCTGGTGTCCCTGCTCGGCGCCGCTTCCGAACGGCACTCGATGTCGGTGCTGCTTGGGATGCCTCCACAGCCCGTCGGCTCGGGCATCGACCCCCTCGACCCGCGTCGAGCGTGCCGCTCGCCGACCTCGTCGCTGACGACGCGACGCGAGATCCAAACCGTGTCGACCGGCCACGCAGCGGTCCGGCTGCTCGACCACGGGCGGCTCGTCGACACGTTCGGACCGCGTGAGGCGCACGATCCGCGCAATCAGATGCTCTATCGACAGCCCTACACCTCGCCTTCAAGCGGTGCTCGCGAGGTTGTTCGAGGAGGTCCTTCGATCACGCCGACCTCCACCAAGGCGATCGTGCTCGACGCGGACAACACCCTCTGGTCGGGGATCGTCGGTGAAGACGGGGTCTCCGGCGTCGAGATCGGTGGAGCATTTCCTGGGTCGGCGTTCGAGCACTTCCAGCATGCGCGCGTCTACGAGCCCGCGGGGTCCTCCTGGCTGTCGCGAGCAAGAACGAGCCCGGAGCCGTCGAGGAGGTGTTCGACAGCGGGCCGAGATGGTGCTGGAGCAAACCGACATCGCGGCCTGGCGAGTCGGTTGGGGTCGGAAGTCCGACAGCATCAAGTGATCGCCGAGCAGTTCAACATCGGTCTCGACAGCATCGTCTTCATCGACGACTCCCCGTTCGAGATAGCGGAAGTCGAAACCCACCTCCCAGAGGTCCGGTGCCTGACGGTGCCCGAGGAGGTCGAGGAGCTCCCCGACATGATCGGTCGATCGGGTTGTTTCGTACGATCCAGACGTCGGACGAGGACCGTTCGGCGAACTGCGATGGTTCAGACCGAGGCCCGTCGTCGTGAGTCGCTGCGGCCCTGGATCACGAAGATTCCTCGCATCGCTCGACCTCCGCGTCACGCTCCACCGGAACGATCCCGAGACCTTGCATCGCGTCACCCAACTGATCAACAAGACCAATCAATTCAATCTGACGACCATGCGGCGCGCCGAGGCCGAAGTGGCGCACTGATCGCTTCGGATCACTTCACGGTGTACGCCGGCGCGTGATCGATTCGGTTCCTACGGTCTCGTCGTGGTGGCGATTCTGGACTGGCACGTGGGAGACGCCTGTCGAAACCCTCCTGATGAGCTGTCGGGTGCTCAAACGAGGAATCGAATCAGCTGTGCTCGCAGCGATGGCCGTTGACGCAGCGACGCGGTGCGAGCCGGCTCGCTGGTTCGTATGTTCCGACGGCGAAGAACGAGCAGGTGGCCAACTTGTATGCCGAGCACGGCTTTGAAGATGTCGGAAAGCGGTCGATTCGAACTCGTCGATCTTTCATCGATCGAGATTCCGCCGCACGTCACCGTGTTCGATGCTTGATTTCGACTCCTTCGCGTACTTCGAGAGTCTCTTGGCACTCGGACTGGTCGCAGTCCCGGTGTTTCATCTCCTGCCATGGTCGTCGGCACGCTGCGGGCTGCTGGGCATGGTGCCTGGGTCTGACTCTTGCCTGATTGCGCCGCGCCTCGTGGTGTTCTACCTGCTCTACTGGCTCCTCACGTTCGGTTTGCACCATCTGATTTCGGCCTGGCCGCATGAACGTTCCCAGTCGATCGTTCTTGCCCTCCATCGGACTCCTCTGGCCCCGATGGTGATCTGGAAGGTCGCGCCAACACTGTTCATCATCGAGTTCAATGTGACCTTCAACGACCTCGTCGACGACGCACCCGTGGCTCGGTGCGGTCGACTGGGTGCGGGACATCATTCTTCCCATCGGTCTGTCGTTCGCGACGTTCCGTGCGATCGACCTGCTGGTGAAGACCCACCTTGAACTGGTCGAGCCGCTGAGCCCGACGCGGATGTTCGCCTTCGGCTTCTTTCCGCCTGTCCAAGTCATCGGCCCAGTCATCGAAGTGACCGAGATTCGGGACGATCTCGATCGGACAGACCGCCGGAAGCCCGCTCGATCGTGAGTGCCCTCGTGCTCATCGGGATTGGTCTGGCGAAGGTCTACGTCGTGCCTTCGTACTCGAGGCGTCGTCGCAGGTGTTCAATCCGGTCGCGGTCGGGCCCGCTTGGGAGTTCTGGTTCGAACTGCTGCGATTCGGCCTGTTCTTCTATTTCAACTTCTCCGGGTTCTCGGACATTGCGGTCGGGACGGCGTTGCTGTTCGGATTCAAGATCAGCCCAAACTTCAACAATCCGTACGTGAAGACCAACCCGCAGGACTTCTGGAACAGCTGGCACATGAGCCTCACGAAGTTCTGTCAGAGAAACGTCTTCGTTCCACTCGGTGGGATGCGTCGCAATCGTCAGTACCCAGCCATTCTCGCCACCATCATGGTCATCGCCCTCTGGCATGACCTCACGCATCCCGCTCGTGTTCTTCGGGCTCTACCATGGGATCGGTCTCGGTCGGTCCCATCGGATCGCTGGCGCGCCGCGTCGGCCGCCGAGCGATTCGACCGTCACTCCGTGCTGCTCAAGATCGCCGATCGCAGTTCGTGTTCTTCTCGCTGAGCCTGCCGCTGCTCCTGCTCCCGCTCGGCCAGCTGCCCGACTTCTACGGGAACCTCGTCGGATGGGTTAGCGGCCTCATGATCTGGGACGGCTGCTCGACACGCTCGACGCAGCGTGGGTTCGCTCCAGGTGACCTGGGCCAGCGCTCGGCCAGGATCATGCGGCCTGGTTCGTGGCTCGGTCCTCGTCGGTGGCGGTCGTGATTCCGAGTCGACCCGGTGACGCCCGCTCAGTCCACCGCAGCCAGATCAGCTCCGACGACGTCCACGAAATCGGCGCTGCATCGAGGCGATCGAACGCGGATTCTTCCCGACGGAGAACTCCGAGGACGAGTTCCGCATCGCGTGGATCGCCGGGTCGTCGATCCAGGGCGTCGACCCCGAGCACCGGTACGTTCCTTCCGGCCGAGCTGAACCACGACCTGCGACACGATCGACGGCCGCAAGGTCGTGATCGACATGTACTTCCTCAGCGGCATGCGCATCATCGACGAGTACGCCGGCCGTACTGGCTGCGATCGAGAGCGAACCGGATCTGATCGTCGTGACACTGAACCCGATCTGGGTGTTCAATGACCGTGCCGTCCAGGGCTGGGATAATCTGGACGGTCGACTGTTCGCTTCGCTGGCCGGCGAACCTGGCCGTTGGCCGTTGTTGGCGTCGCTCGTCGGTCCGGCCGATGCGCTGTGGGGAGCTGTCGGTCGAGATATGGCTCCGGACTTCGACGACCGCTACCACTGGGGGCGATGGCTCGACGGAGCGATTCGCCGACTTCTCATTGCTCGAGATCGAGCCGAACGACGACCCCGACGACCCGTCCGAACTCCAGGAGATCGCGGAGATGCAGATCCCTGTCTTCTTCTGGGACAAGTACTCCAACATCGTCGGTGACGACGTCACCGGGCCGGACCGCCAGGCCGTGCCGTTCGTCTACTCCGCAGACAAGGACGCTGCGATCAATCGCGTCGCCGTCAACGGGATGCTCGACGCGCTCGGCGAGTCCGGAATCCCGACGTACGTGTACCTTGCCCAGATCGACGACGAGGTCGTCGCGAACCCTGCGGTGAGCGCCGGTCTCGACGCCGTCGAAGCCGATCTCGCCCAGATCGTCGAGGATGGCGTCGGAGCCAATCTCACCGTTCGGACGGAATCGGTGGTTCGGGAGTTGGGCGACATGAATTTCCGAGACACCATCCACCTCTTCGACACGAAGATGCTCGAGGACTATCTCCGCGGGGAACTGTGTGGCGTGATCGAAGCGAACGGTTGGGAGGCCGATTGTGACAACTGAGACAGAACCGTCGTCGACCACGACCGTGGGCGCGACCAGCGACGGCGCCGTGTCGAGCGACACGCACCGTTCGCGCAGCTGGAGGCGGTTCATCGTCGAGGCCGTCATCGGCGTCTCGATCGCTGCCGCCATCATCATCGCAGTGCTGACGAGTACGGGAGAGATCCCGTTCGTCTATCAGGGCTACTGACATGGCCGTTGACGTGCGTGCGCACGCGACACTGCATCATGTCGGCTACGTCGTGCGCAACATGGCGCGCGGAATCGAACAGTTCTGCCGCGAAGGTGCGGTCGTGACGATTCCACCGACTGACGATCCGCTCCAGCGTGTGCAGTGCGCTCTGCTCACCCTGGTCGACGGCACGGCGATCGAACTGGTGGCGCCACTGGACGAGCACGACTCGCCGCTCGCCGCTCGGCTCCGGCGTGGCGGTGGTTTCGACCACTTGTGCTTCTCCGTCGCAGACGTGAGCGCGGCCCTCGACGCCGAGGTGGAAGACGGCGCGATGATCGTGTGCGAACCGGTGTTCGCGGTCACCTTCGCCGAGACGGTCGGTTTCGCCCTGCGTCGTTCCGGCATGCTCGTCGAATACATGAGTGGAGGATCATGACACTGGAGAACACCGCATCGCTCGAGGCCGTGCTCAAGAACGTCAAGGACCGCTATCCGATGATCGCGAACGGGCTCGATCCGGCCATCCGACCCATGTTGGAGTAACGCTGAGGACGCATTGCGATACGTGGCACGGCTTCGGTCGTCTGCGGACGGGCTCGACCACGCGGTCGAGGCCTTTGCGCAAACCTGCATCGAGTTTCTCCGCCTGCAGGCCCGCTTCGTCAAGACCGGCTGCTACGCCCGTGCGTCGGCCTCGGAGCTCCACGCCGAACTCTACGGTGATGCCGAGGAGATGGATGGCTACTACCTCGACGGACTGGCGATGACGTACGCGTTGTGGCCGAATCATGCCCAGCTCGTCAAGTTTCTGTCGGATGAGTTCGTGCCGTTGGTCCCGAGTGGTGGCCAACGTCGCTGGAGATCGGGCCCGGTCACGGGCTTCTCGGCCATTCGGTACTGCGCCGGGTTCCGAACGTCTCCTACACCGCCCTCGACATCAGCGGACCCGCGCTCGACCTACGTTGCAAGTGCGTATGAGCAGTGGGGACACATGGACCACCGTTCTGATCGAAGGTGACGCGACCGACTTCGACGACGAACGCCATCCCGTCCCGAGTCGACGCACTGATCTGCTGCGAAGTGCTCGAGCACGTCGATGACCCGAGTGCGATTCTTCGTGCCATCTGCGAGCGTCTCGACCCTGAAGGATTCGCGTTTCGTGTCGACCGTCGCGAACCTGGAAGCGTTCGACCACGTGTTTCTGTTCAACGATCCCGACCACATCCGATCCACGATTCGGTCGGCAGGGCTTGAAATCGTTGACGATCGCGCAATGCGGCTCCCGGGCGACAAGTCGACTGAACTGGTCCCGTACAACTATGCGGCCGTCGTTCGGCGTGCATCGTGAACCGCGGCTCGACCAGGGCCGACCCAGGCTTCAGCCAACTCGCTCGTTCGTACATCCTCAGGATCGTTGATCGAAGCCCAGCCGTCGAGGGCGCTTCTCTCGTTTGGTGGCCCGAGCCCTCGGCCGCGCCGATGGCACCGGCGCGGTGCTGGCACAGGCCGTCGAGGGCGCCCCGTCGTGCCCTGCGCTGCGAACTGTCGAGATGGTGATGTGGATACCGGCGAAAGATGGCAGGGTCTTGGGTGACGCACTCGCGTCCGTCGAGCACGATCTGCGGAGCCGGCTGGCCCGCACTGCGGTCATCCCGCGTCGTCTCGTCACGGTGACACGGCTGCGCCGGGTGGCAGCGCTCCGCGATGTGGTCCTTGCGCTCGAGCTCCGCCACACGTTCGCCATTGATCTCAACGATGAGATCCAGGCGACTCCACTGCTGACACCGGGACCCACTCGGTCAGAGATGGGCTGATCTCAACTGCGTTGGCCGATTCGCCACCGCCCTGACGCCCCGCGTTCGGCGTCGGCCTCCACGCTGGACGAAGTGATTCCGGAGCAACCTCGCCAGAAATCGGACGCGCTGATCAGCGTGGTCGTCCCGTGCTACAACGTGGCCCCGTATCTCGAGGAGTGTCTCGAATCTGTCACGCTCCAGACTCACTCGAACCTCCAGATCATCGCCGTCGACGACGGGTCGACCGACGACACCGCCGTGCTGCTGCGGCACTGGGCGGCTCGTGACGATCGGATTCTCGTGATCACGCAGTCGAACGGCGGTTTGGGGGCCGCGAGGAACACCGGCGTTGCGGCAGCCGTCGGCGACTTCATCACCTTCGTCGACAGTGACGACGTGCTGCCCGCCCGAGCGCTGGAGGTGATGGTGGCATCGGCCGACGTGACCGGCTCGGATCTCGTGACCGGTGTCGTTCGGCGCTTCGACGCCGAGAGGAGCTGGAAGGTCTCGTTGCACCTCAACATGTTCACGCGCTATCGGCCAGCCACCCACATCTTCGAGCGACCTTCGCTCGTGCGCGACCACATCGTGTGCGGCAAGTTGTACCGGCGCGATTTCTGGGAACGAGAGGGCCTGCGGTTTCCGGAGGGCGTGCTCTTCGAGGACATCGAACTCGCGACCCGAGCGCACTGCTTGGCGCGATCGGTTGACATCGTTCCCGAAGCGATCTACCGGTGGCGTCGCAGACCGGGCGGCGACCTGTCGATCACACAGGATCGGACGCGGCCGGGCGGGGTGACCGGTCGGTTCGACGCGCTGACGGCGACCGACCACTACCTGCGCGAACACGCGCCGGAAGCGGTGTGGATCAGGCACGGGCGCAAGGTCTTCGAAGCCGATCTGCCGATCTACACCGCCGAGTTCGAGAACGGGGGCGACCGCTATCGCAACGAGATGATCGCGGCCGCCGCGCCGCTGATGGCGTCCTTGTCGCCGGTGGCGGTCCAGGCGCAGGGCGACCTACGCCGATATCTCCACCGCTACCTGGCGGCCGGCGATGCGCGTAGTGCACGAGGTGTGATCCGCCTCATGACGTACCCCCGCACTGTCGGCGCCATCGCGCGCGGCTTCTGGATGGTTCCGATGCGCGATCGACCGGGCCTCGCCCTCGTGGGCGTTCGACAGGTGATGCGAGGGCTCGCTCGGCGCCTGCCGTTCCCACTCACGCGATCCGCTGGGCCCGCAGGAGGCCTCGGGCCGGCGTGATGATCGCCTCGATAGGGGAGGCGAGCGGCGCCCGGCACCCATGCGAGCCGGGCGAGCTGCACGATGCGACGACGCGATCGGGCGGGTTGAGCGTCACGAGACACGCGCTGTTGCTGACGATGCCGGATGGCAGGTTGAAGGACAGCCGGTTCGATGCGTTCCTTCCGGAGCCGTCTCGCCGAGGTGGATCGATGTCGCCGCGTAGGTCTCTCTGCCCATGTGCCCGCGCAGTCGGGTCGTAGGGCGCACGCGGTGCGTCGGCGTTCAGTCCCGCGGCGGCGTGATGGCTTCGTTGGCTCGGGCGAGGTCTTCGGTGAAATCCACCTCGATGCACACCGATGCGGTGACGTCGACCGGGACGTAGCACGTCCCATCGTGTTCGATCGACAGCTCAACTCCTCGCTCGAAGTAGTCGTCGTCGGCACATTCCGCCAACCTCGAGATCAACGACCGCTTGTCGTCGGCCGACACGTGGTTCACCCCGACCGCCTCGCCGAGCCCGTCGATCACGCTCTTCGAGAGGTTGCGAATCGCACCTTGATCATCGAGGTCGTACTTGACCTCTTCATCGCCGACCTCGGCGTGGTTGACCGACACGAACGACTGGTCCCGTTCGATGTGCGGGCGAAGGAGTGGCAGCAGGTCGCCGTCGAACACCACGTCGCCGTTGAGCCACAACACGTTCTGGTCGCCGGTGTTCTCGAGCGCCCGCAGGAGGCTCTTTGCGGTGTTGGTTTCGCCGAACCGCTCGTTGTAGGCGAAGAGGACGGCCGGGAACTCTTCCATCACCATGTCCTTCTTGAAGCCGGTCACGATGATGATGGGGGCGTCCGGAAACGCGGTGGCGAGGTGCTCGACCTGTCGCCGCAGAATGGACCGACCGTCGCCCATGAGGGTCAACGGCTTGGGAATCGGCCGGCCGAGTCGGGAACCGACCCCAGCCGCCAGGATGACGATGTGCATTGCTCGACGACGCTATCGGCGCCGGCTATCGCGACTCGGGACGTGACGCCGGTTGTCCAGCTCCTCGCGTGGTCCGCCTTCCCGCTTCCGCACGGCGGAGCAGCGGCGACCCCGCCAGGTGTTCCGTGACGTCGATCCCGAACTGGTCTCGGAGCTCGCGCGCCGCTGACTCGACCATCCAGCGATCGCCGCGGTCCAGCCCGCGGACACAGGTCATGTACAGGTGTCGTGCCGCAGTGGCCGTCGGTTGGTAGGTGCGATTGGGTGTGTCGAAGCTGATGTCGTAGAACGCGACGGGCGCAGCCCAATCGCCGTAGTTCTCGTCGAGATACCGGTCAGGGTCGTCGGGGATCCACCAGCGGTGGCCCTCGGCCTCGAGTGCGCGCAGCGCGAACGGCGTGTTCCACCAGTTGTGCACACGGGTCGAGTGCCAGAAACGGTCGCCTCGGAGTTCGTGGCGGAAGAAGTCGATGTGGAGTCCGGATGGATGTACGCCGAGCAGCCACAGCCCGTCGAGTTCGACGGACAACTCCAGTTCGGAGTCGGTCAGTGCGTCGCTCGACCTCGGAAAGATCGGTTTCGGGAAGGATGCCGAGGTCGACGTCGTGATCGTGTTCCAGGAAGGTGCCATCGCGAATGAACCCGAGCAGGGTTCCGCTCATGAGGAACGGACGGATCCCTGACCGTTCGAGGCGACTGGTGACGTCGGCAACGATCGGCACGAGCTCGGCAGGGTCGACTCCGTTGCCGCGTTGGGGCCGGATCGCTCGCTCAGTGATGCGCAGCCGCACGTCGTGCTCGATCAACGAGAGCAGATCGTCGAGGTCGGCGGACTCGGTCAACCCGATGAGTTGCTCTCGGCTCAGCTGATCAGCGCTGCGGGTCACCCGGCTCTCGAGCGCCTCGCGCGCAGCCGAGCGCGACGCCTCGCCGTGGAGGTGTTGACTCGGTCGGAACCCACTCGGAAGCGGCCGATCGTCCCCGACGACAGTCGCCCAGCGAATCATGAGCAGGCGACGGTGCACGGGAAGGTCGCTGCGAAGGCGGGCCTCCGCAACGACCTCCGCAAGTGCTCCGCGTCGACGTGCCGTCCGCGCGGCGACAGCTACCACCGCACTCCACACCGCGAGATCGCGCGAGAACACCGCTTCGACCGCGGCGCGTACGGAACGTTGGAGACCTCGGATCATGGCACCCATCCGCTCAGCGGGACTCGTACTGCTCGATCACGTCATCGGCCGGGCCGTCGGCCTGCAGTACCCCTTGCTCCAACCAGATGACGCGAGAGCAGGTCTCGCGGATCTCGTTCAGGTTGTGGGTCACCATGATCACCGTGCCGGCGGCCGCCTGGATCTCACGGATCCGCTCGAGGCTCTTCGCTCGGAATTCCTTGTCCCCGACCGCCAGCGCTTCGTCGATCAGCAGGATGTCGGGAACCCGGAGCGTGGCGATCGAGAACGCCAGGCGGGCGCGCATGCCGGACGAGTAGGTGTTCATCGGTCGGCCCATCGCCTCGCCGAGTCCGGAGAAATCGATGATCTCGTCCATCCTCGACGTCGATCTCGTCCCGGCTCAACCCCATCGCGAGGCCGCCGAGAAAGACGTTTCGATATCCCGACAGCGTGGGCTTGAGCGCCGCGCCGACGCCGAGCAGGCCGACCTGGCCACGTACCCGAATCGACCCGGACTCGAGCGACTGCAGCCCGGCGATGGCGCGGAGCAGCGTCGACTTCCCCGAGCCGTTCGATCCGACGATGCCGACGGCCTCGCCGACGTGCGACGTCGAACGAGACCGACTGGACCGCGTGGACCTTGATCGACGACCGGCCCTTGAAGCCACGGCTGAACAGCTCGCGAGCGCTGAAGTATCGTTCCTCGTAGACCCGATACTTGATGTCTGACGCGGTTGACCTCGACAGCGACCGGACTGATCGGTTCGGGCCTGCAGCATGCTGCGTGTCTGGGCCACCTCAGTCACGGGCGTACGTCTCCTCGGCCGACCGGAACCAGACGAACCCGGCCACGAAGATCACGACCGACCACACGGCGGCAGACAGCAGGAGGTCGGTCTGCAGGTTCCCGGCCATGATGGTCCATCGGGCCAGCGAGATGAAGCAGTAGTACGGATTGAGCGTGAACAGCGTGTTCAGCAGGGCGTTGTCGTCGACGTAGGCGTCGACGCTGAAGATCACGCCCGACACGTAGAGCAGCAGCCGGAACACGAAGGGCAGGATCTGCGTCGTGTCGGCGAAATGGGTCGTGAGGCGTCCCGCGATCATCGCCGTGCCGGCGTTGAAGACGGTCATGAGGGCCAGCAGCGGCGGCAGCATGAGCCATCGCCACGTGGGCGTGACACCTGACGCGAGCGCAACGACGTACGCGACTGCGAACGTCGGAATCGCTGCGAGGACCTCGGTGTAGGTCGAGGTCAGCGGCAGGATCACCCGCGGGAACTGCACGGCCTTGATCAGACCCTTGTTGGAGACCACGGATCGTGCGCCGTCGATGGTCGACTTCTGACCGAGCTGGAAGACGAAGAGACCGATCGTGAGGAAGAGCAGGAAGTTGTCGACGCCGCGGTCCGACTTGATGATGAGCCCGAACACGAGGTAGTACACGCTGATCGTGAGCGCCGGGTTGAGCAGGTGCCACAGGCTCCCCAGCACATTGGTCACCTGGCGCGACCGCAGTTCGTTGATCGCGACGTGCTTCATGTAGCTCCGCCGGCTCCAGACGTCTCGGATGTAGGGGCCGAGCTTGGCCGCCTCGTGGGCGTCGCGGAGTTCGGGCAGCTCGGTGCTGCCGATCGAGACGGACATCGTGGTCACGCTATCAACCGGTGCCATCAGGGCCGGTTCATCGTCCGGGCCGTGTGACGCCTGTAGCGTCGCCGCGATGGGGCAACAACCGGTCACCTCCCCCGGGGTGCGGTCGGTGGAGTGGGTCGTGCTCACGATGGGGAACCGACCGGTCGAGCTGCAGCGGGCGATCGACTCGCTCGCGCCGGACGGTGTGACGGTCGTGGCCAACGGCGCACCCTCCGACACCGTTGCCGCAGCTGCACCGTCGGTGATCGTGCTTCCCGAGAACCTCGGGGTCCCAGGGGGCCGCCACGCCGGAGCCTCGGTCGGATCGGGCGAGATCATCGGGTTCCTCGACGACGATGCGGAGCTCCGTGGCGACAGCTCGCGGATCGTCGAGGCGTTCGCCGCCGACCCGGCATTGGGCGCTGTGGCCCTCCGGCTCGTCGACGAGCACGGGGACACGGCGCGACGCCACGTCCCACGCCTCGGCGGCCGTGACGCGGACCGGGACGGTGACGTGGCGTTGTTCCTCGGCGGTGCCTGCGCGCTCCGGCGCGACGCGTACGAGCAGGTCGGCGGGTACTTCACCGACCTCTTCTACGGGCACGAAGAGGTTGAGTTGTGCTGGCGCCTCGTCGACGCCGGATGGCGAATCCGGTATCTGGCCGACGTCGAGGTGTTCCATCCCCGGACCGGCATCGAACGTCACGCCGAGGGCTGGGAGCTGACCGGACGCAACCGCGTGATGATCGCGCGCCGGACTCTGCCCTGGCCCGTCGCGATCGTCCACGTCACGGCCTGGCTGCTCATCGGCGTGTGGCGAGCTCCGGCCGGCGAGCATCGGAGTCGATACGTCAGTGGCTGGCGCCGCGGCTGGCGCATCGACGTGGACCGTGCTCCGATCTCCTGGCGGGGTGTCTGGCGGCTGGCGCGGCTCGGCCGTCCGCCGATCCTCTGACCACGACGTCGGTCGGCACTTCGGGCGGGTGCGGAGGCGCCGTTAGCATCGGCACCGATGTCCCCCCGACTGCAGCGACTCCGCGGCCTGTTGCAGCGCTATCGGGTCGATCGTCGCCTCCCGCCCCCGGTTGCCGATCTCTATCGCGACACGACGAGGCTCAGACTGCGCTCTCGGCGCAACGCGCTCGTGCGCCGTGTCCGCCCCGTTCGGGGGGCGTCGGCTGGAGCCTCGGAGTCGGCGGCGTTCGGTGCGCAGCGCATCGGCACCGCCGGACCACTGCCGATGTCGCTCTTCGAGCTCGGCCACGACGTCGCCACCGCCGTGACCACCCGGTTGACGACTGCCGGTGTCGCCCACTTCGCCGTTGATCGCCGAGGCGACGGGATCGAGTTCGGTGTGGAACTCGGTGATCGTCCCGCGGCACTGGAGGCGCTTGCCCGGCTCGACGGTCCCGGGTGGTGTGTCGAGTGGGCCGACGGCGGACGCCGTGGCCTCACGCAGCTCGGCGACGCTCCGAAGGACCGCCACGTGGGTCGAGCCCGAGAGTGGATCGTGTTCCGCGCCCACTCGTGGTCGGATCGGGCGGTCGGACGGGATCAGGGCGCTGCGATCGGCTTCTGGGAGCCCGGCACGTCCGGACAGCTGGAGAAGATCGGAATTCGCAGCCAGGAACGGTTCGACCACCGATGCCCCGAGACGGTCGAAGTCATCGATACGCGTCCGTATCCCGGCCGAACGGCCTTCCCGGTCGGCGCGAACTTCGAACACGTGGCCGACCCCATCGACATCGTGTACACGTGGGTCGACGGCTCCGACCCTGACTGGCAGGCGGCGTTTCGGGAGACGGCCACGGCGATGGGGCGATCCATCGACGAAACCGCACTCGATCCGGCTCGGTATCACAACCGCGACGAACTGAAGTACTCGCTCCGTTCCGTGTGGGCATACTGCGGCTGGGTCCGCCGGATCTGGGTCGTCACCGCCGGCCAGCGCCCGGACTGGCTCGTCGAGGACGACCGTCTCCGCGTGGTCGACCATGCTGACATCCTGCCGCCGAGCGCGCTGCCGACGTTCAACTCGCACGCCATCGAAGCCGCGTTGCACCACATCGACGGGCTCGCCGAGCAGTTCGTCTACTTCAACGACGACATGCTCGTTGCCCGTTCGCTTCGTCCGGAGACCTTCTTCACCCCGAACGGGCTCCCGCTGGTCTTCCAGAGCGGTGCTCGCCCCCCGGGGGTCGAAGACGAGGACACGCTCGCGGTCGACACCGGTGCCATTCGGGGCCGGGAGCTGCTCGCAGCGCACTTCGGGCGCGTCGTCACCGGCAAGCCGTACCACTCGCCGTACCCGCTGAGCCGAACTGCGATGTATGACATGGAGGAGCGGTTCGCCGACGTCGTGCGCGCCACGCAGCACGGTCGTTTCCGCTCGCCGAGCGATCTGAGCACAGCGGCGTCGTTCGCGCAGCACTTCGCGCTCGCCGGCGGGCGCGCCGTGCTGGGCGACATCTCGACCGAGTACGTCCACGTCGAGTCGGGTCGACTCGACCGGCACCTCGACCGGATCCGGCTCGACGACCGGCTCGACACCTACTGCATCAACGAGACCCATCGAGACGGGGCGGATCACGGTGACCGCGAGCATCGGATCACCGACTTCTTCGAGGACGTGCTCCCGATTGCGGCGCCGTGGGAGCGATGACGGACAAGATGAAACTCGATGGTCTTCGTCGACGAGCGTGGCGCTACGCCGCCGATCTGCGTCGAGCTGCCACCGGTCGAGGCTCGGCGCGTCCAGCGTTGGAGAGCCTGGGGACGCCGGGGCGGTCGGACCTCGATGCATGGAACGCGGCGACGCGTTCCCGTCACGACGACTACCGGCTCGCGCACCCCATTCCCGACGGACGTGTGGCGGTCGTGTGTGTGTCGATGCGGCCACACCTCCTCGACGCGGTCGTCGCGAACATCGAACGTCAGCGTGACGTCGACCTGGAGGTGGTGTTCGTCGCCAATGCGCCGAATTTCGACATGCGTCGCGTCGAGCGTGCGTTTGCACGATTCGACCGGGCTGTCATCATTCGTCCACCCGGTCGCACGACGCTCGGCGCGTCGCTGAATCAGGCGATGGACATGACCGATGCTCGTTTCGTCGCCAAGTTCGACGACGACGACCTGTACGGCTCGGGTTTCCTCGCCGACTCGCTGCGAGCGCACGGGTACGCGGGAGCCGGGATCGTCGGGAAACACTCGTACTACACCCGAATCGCTCGCACCGGCGCCACCTATCTCCGGTTTCCCGGCAACGAGCTTCGCTACTCGGGCACCCTCGCCGGTGGCACCCTCGTGCTCGATCGTGACCGCATCGGTGATCAGCGATTCGACGACATCTCGCTCGGTGAGGACCGTGCGTTCATCGCTCAGTGCCATCGTCGCGGATTCTCCACGTTCTCCACCGATCGCTTCAACTTCACCCAGATGCGAACGGGCACGAACACGTGGGCGCTGACCGATGCATCGTTCCTCGAGGGCGCGGTGTCCGTCGACGCGGACACGGTGATCGACCGATGACGTTCACCCACTGGTACGTTCGGCTGTGATGAGAGCGGATGTGCGCCGAGTCGCCCACCGTGTCCGACGGGGTTTCGTTCGGCACGTGGCGCTACCGATCCTGGGGGTGCGGCCGGCGCGTCGCGGGGCGCTGACGCTGGCCCGTCACCGATTCCGCGTCGGTGGCCGCCCCGGCAAGCTGGTCGACCGGATCCTGATCACGGCGACACCCGACACCGCCGAACGGAGCGACACCGTTCACGCGCTCGTCGAGCTGTTCTTCGATCTCTGCTCGATCACCGATGTGGACGTGTTCGTCGAAGCGGGAGCGAAGGAGGCGTCGGCGTCGCAGCGTGCACTCGAGGCAGGTGTCGCCCGTGTCGTGGCGTTCGAGGCCAATCCGTACACGCACCAACGGTTCGGCCCGTCGCTCGCCGAAGCCGGTGTCGACTATCGCCACCTGGCGCTCTCGGAGTCCGCCGGAAACGCAACCTTCCTCGTGCGGCGACGCGAGGACGGGACGCCGATTCCCGACGGTCAGGGGTCGCTACTCGTTCGACCGGACCACGCTCCCGGCTACGAGGAGGTGACGGTCCGAACCGCCACGCTCGACGACGAAATCGAGGGCGCGGGGCGCGTCGGGATGTGGGTCGACGTGGAAGGAGCCGTGGCGGAGGTGTTCGGCGGTGCCAGCCGCCTGCTGGGTCGCACCGATGTGGTGATCGTGGAGGTCGAGGCGGTCGAGCGCTGGGTCGGGCAGCGTTGGCTGGCCGACGATGTCGTCGAGCAACTGGCCCGATCCGGTCTGCGTGCCGTTGCTCGGGACATGCAATCGCGGTGGCAGTTCAACATCCTCTTCGTCCGCGCCGGTCTCCTGTCGGAGACATCGGTGGCCGAGCGAATCGAGAGCTGGCGCCGAACCTCACCGACGGGCTAGAGCCTCGCCGAACCCGCGCAGCAGTCCGGAGGTCCACGTCACGTGCGTTGTGACGAGGACAGCAATCGTCGACAGCGGATGGCGAACCGACCGTGTCGTCGTGCCGAGGGCGACGCCGTACGCGAGCGGAACGAGCAGCGCCGGGCGCCATCGCACACCGACGAGCAGCCCCAGGCCCACGCCGACGATCCCGATGGGCGGAATCAGCTGACGGAGCTTCAGCGAGTGAGGGTGTTTGCGCAGCACCACCGCTTTCCACCAGCCGTATTCGTAGTACTGGCGGGCGAGGGCCGACCAGGTCGAGCGGGGCGTGTACCCCACCGACAGGGTCGGGTCGAACCAGACCGTGCCGCCCGCATCGCGAAGCCGGATGTTGAGCTCGTAGTCCTGGTTGCGGATCAGCGACTCGTCGAAGAGCCCGACCTGCTCGATCGAGGCACGGTCGAACACGCCGAGGTACACGGTGTCGACCGCACCTGCCGTCGACCCGACGCGGTACGAAGCGCCGCCGGTGCCGAGCAACGAGGTCGTGGCATCGGACACCGCCTGCTCGAACGGCGTGGTCGGTTCGGGACGTTGGATCCCGCCGACGTTGGCCGCAGCGGTGTTGCGGAGAATCTCGACCGCGCGGCGGATGTAGCCCGCCGACAGCTCACTGTGGCCGTCGACGCGTACGACCACGGGTGCCGAACCGGCGCGGATGGCGGCGTTGAGCGCACTCGGGGTCTTCCCCGACGGATTCGCCACGACGATCAGGTCGTCCGCCGCTGCGGCGAGGCGAGCCGCGAGGGCCTCGGTCCCGTCGGTGCTCGGTCCGACGCCGAGCGCGATCCGAACCCGTCCCGGATAGGCCTGACGACGCACCGACTCGAGCGCGGTGGTGAGGTGCGACGCCTCGTTGCGGATCGGCATCACCACGTCGACGTCGGGCCACGTCGGGTCGCCTCGCCAGTCAGACACGACGCGACAGCACGACCCAGACCGTGCGAACGAGGATCTGGACGTCGGTCACGAGCGACCAGTTGACGAGATACTGGATGTCGTAGCCGAGCTTGAACTCGGCATCGGTTCCGTAGCGACCCTCGACCTGGGCGAGCCCGGTCAGACCCGGCGGGAGTTCGTTGCGACGCACGTAGCCGGGTACCCGTTTGGTGATCTGCTCGACCAACTCGGGTCGCTCGGGCCGCGGCCCGACCAGCGACATGTCGCCGCGGATGACGTTCCACAGTTGTGGCAGCTCGTCGGCGCGCATCGCGCGCATCCACTTGAGGGCCGGGATGATCCGGTCGTCGTCGAGCGTGGCGAGGCGTGCTCGGCCGTCCTCCTCGGCGTCGACGACCATCGTGCGGAACTTCACGCACTCGAAGATCGTCCCGTCACGTCCGACGCGATCTTGCCGGTACAGCACCGGCCCACCGGCGAGTAGACGGACGTACAACGCGACGAATGCCACCACCGGCAACCAGATCGGCAGGGTCGCGATCGTGACCACCAGGTCGAACATGCGCTTCAGGCGCACCTTGTGCGACGGGACGGTGTGCGAGCGAAGCGTCACGAACGGCATGCCACCGATCTCGCGAACGGAGCGGAGACCGAGCAGCGTCTCGCGAGCGCTCACGCGTTGGAGAAAGCCCACTCCAGCCAACTCGAGGGAAATGAGCGGTTCCGGGTAGACCGAACCGAACGCGGTGACGTCGAGGAGGAGGACGTCGGTGGCGTCGTGGGCAACCACCGAATCGACGAGCCGGTGCGGCTGTTCGAGCCGGTCGGCCACGATCGCGCTGCGATCGCTCGCAGCGAGGTGTTCGGCGGCGAGCTCGATCGCGTCAGGTGAGCCCGCCAGCACGACTCTCGGTGGACCCTGTCGGCGAACGGTGAGCCGACGGGCGAGCCCGCGGTTGAAGACGAGCACGAACGAGGCGAGCGCAAGGAATGCCGCCAGGTTGAGGCGTGGCATGAGGTAACGGTCGAGCACGACGAAGGCGAGGCCCTGCATCGCCACGCCGATCCCGGTGGCGAGAAACGTCTTGGGCAGCCAGGGCCTGCGGCCGAGACGGGGTTCGCGTTCGTAGAGCCCGGTGAAGTAGTTGACCGTCAGGTGGATCGCGGTGGCGATCGAGAACCCGATGAAGTAGTGCGACAGTGGATAGGTGTCCCAGTCGAACGAGAACCCGAATCGCACGAAGCTGATCGCGACCATCAAGAGGTAGAGGGTCACCGCGTCGAGGATCCCGAGCATCCGGAACCCGTGCGACCACAACCACGAGAGCGGGCGCGAGAAGACCCCGACCAACCGCTCGACCGATGCCGGGAACGGCTGAGATGATGGAGCGCGCGACGCCAGAGCCATGACGCGTTCAGACTATGTCAACTTGTTCCGCCCGGCGCCTGACCGTTACATGACGGGTCTGACCCATCACGTCACGCGTTACGTGATGGGTCAGACCCGTCATGTAACGGTCAGGCGTAGCGGTCGGCGCTGACGCCGTCGCCGGTCCAGGTCCAGGTCGGACGGAGCGTGACGACGCCACCCGTTTCGCTCGTGTCGCCGGCGAGCACGTCGAACGATCGGGCGTTCTGGATGTGGTCGTAGACCCGCTTGCCACCCCACCCCGTGACCTCGGTGTGGACCACGTAGGGGCCCGGAAGCAGCGGGAGATCCCGGAGGGTGATGTCGGCGTGTCCGGAGCCGTCGACCGTGACGGGGACCTCGCCGGCGTCGCGACTCGTGGGTGTCGTGACGGCGACGCCCGACAGGCTCGCCAACGTGAGGACGAAGACGGGGTTCGGCACCGGTTCGGTGGTCTCGAAGTGCAGCCGGAACACGACGTCGTCGCCGGTCCGCACGCGGTCCATCCGGGTGTCCCCGACCAGGATGTCGACCTTCGTGACCTTGATCGGGCCCGAGCCGCGGCGCGCCGACCCGTCGTCGGAGTGCTCGGCCTCCAACATGGTCTCGGTGTACTCGTCGATCACGTCGGACGGTTTGCCCTCCGCCTTGATCTCCCCGTGATCGAGCCAGATCGCACGATCACAGAAATGGCGCACGCTGCTCGTGTCGTGCGTGACCAGGACCAACGTGCGGCCGTCGTCGCGGAACTGGACGAACTTCTCCATGCACTTCTGCTGGAACGTCACGTCGCCGACCGCCAGGATCTCGTCGATCAACAGCAGCTCCGGATCGACGTTGATCGCCACCGCGAACGCGAGGCGCACGTACATGCCCGATGAGTAGGTCTTGACGGGCGAGTCGATGAATTGCTCGAGGCCGGAGAATTCGACGATCTCGTCGAAGCGGAGCTCGATCTCCTTGCGCGCCATGCCCAGGATCGCGGCGTTGAGGAACACGTTGTCGCGACCCGACAGCTCGGGGTGGAAGCCGGCGCCGAGTTCGAGCAGGGCCGCCATCCGCTTGTTGATCACGATCGAGCCCGAGTTCGGCGTGAGGATCTTCGCCATGCACTTCAGGAGCGTCGACTTGCCCGACCCGTTGTGCCCGATGATCCCGACGGCTTCGCCGACCCCCACGTCGAGCGACACGTCACGCAGGGCGTGGAACTCCTCGTACCGATTCCGCCCACCGGTTGCGATGAACTGCTTCAACGACGAGGCGCGTTCCTGGTGGATCTTGAACGTCTTGCTCACCGAGTCGACTCGGAGCGCGACCTCGCGTGGGTGTCTGGCCAGTTCGGCGTCGTGTGCGGTTTCGTCCATCAGCAGCGGCTCACAGTCCGGGTCACAGCTCTTCGGCGAAGCGCGGTGAGAGTCGATTGAAGATCCAGGCGCCCACCACGAAGGTCACCACCGAGTAGAGGCCGACCTGGAGCCACCGCTCGATGCTCGGCCAGTGGCCGTCGTAGAGGATCTCCTGCGAAGCCCGCACGAAGCTGCCGGTCGGGCCGAGGTTGGTGATCGCCCGCAGCCAGGCGAACGGGATCTCCTCCGTCACGAAGATGATCGGGCTGGTGTAGAAGAGCAGTTGCGCGACGATGCCCCACAGGTAGTTGATGTCGTGGAAGAACACGTTCGCCGCAGACAACATCAGTGCCACGCCCGTCGTGAACAACGTGACGAGGATCATCAACAACAGCGTCGGCACGAGCCACGGCAGCACCATGTGCCCGAAGATCAGGAACGCCACGCTGAGCACCGCGAGCTCGATCAGGAGCGTCACGAACTGGGCGATGATGATCGACAGCACCAGGTGCTCGTGCGGGAACGCGACCTTCTTGATCAGGCTCGCACCCTCCTGGACCGAACCGATCGACGCGCTCACCGAGATCGAGAAGAACTGGAACGGCAGCAGCCCGGCGAGGAAGTAGAGAGGGAAGACCTTCAAACCACTCGGGTCGCCGATCGGTGCCTGTCGCTGGAAGATGTAGAGGAACACGACGGTGAAGATCACCATCTGGCTCAGCGGGTTCAGCAGGCTCCAGGTCCACCCGAGTACCGACTTGCGATAGCGGGTGCGCAACTCCTTCAACGACAGGAGATAGAGGAGGTTGCGGTGTGCGACCGCCGTCCGGAGCGACATGCGGTTCACGACGCTAACGCGGTGGCTAGCCTCCTCCACGTGACCGACGAGCGTGAGGTGGCAGTCGCCGGCGCTTCGTCGGTGCGGGCGGCGACGAGGGATCACCCGGTCGTCGTCCTCGCTGCGCTCGTCGTGGTGATCGTGTTCGCCTGGATTGTCGGTGCTCCACGTTCTGCGGGCCCCGACGAGCCGGGTCATCAGGTACGCGGCGGCGGTCTCGTCCGCTGGCAGCTCGACGGTGAACCGTTCCCGGAGTTCGACTTCCAATACGCGTACGAGTTGCCCGGCCACGTGGGGTTCCCCGAGCCGGCGTGCTTCGCATTCAACGAGTTCGCCCCGGCCAGCTGTACGAACGATCTCGAACCGGTCGACGGCGACATCCCGCTGGGGACGCGGGCCGCCGACTATCCCGTGTGGGGACATCTGCCGGCGGGAATCGGAACGCTGGCGCCGGCGGCGTGGTCCGGGTGGGCTGCACGCGTCACCGATGCCGTCATCCCCCTGATCCTCGTCGTGACGGCGCTCTGGGTTGCCGGCCGCCGAGGTGCGCTCGGCCTCGGCGCCGGACTGCTCGCACTCACGCCCATGGCGTGGTTCATGTTCGCAGTCGTCAACCCGTCGGGTCTCGTGATCGCCGGCGGGTTCGGTCTGTGGACTGCGTTGACCGCCCGAGTCCGAATCGGACCCGACCGGATCGTCGGGCTGCTCGCGGCGTGCTCGTGGGCCGCGATGGTGCTGCCGCGCCGCGACGGCATGGTGTGGGCCTCGCTGATCGTCGCCCTGGTCGTCCTCTCGGAGGACATCGACGTTCGTGAGCAGGTCCGACGACTGGGTCGAGCCGGTGCCGCGATCGTCGGCGCGTCCATGCTGGCGACGCTCGCCTGGGCGAGTCGCAGCGACACGAACGCAGCGGCGGCGCTGTTCGCCGCGCCGTTGACGCCGGTGGCAACGTGGTGCCTGCGACGCGGCTGGGACCGTCTCGGCGACCGCGCTCCGAGGCTCCGCCCGTTCTACGTGACCGGGTTCGCCCTGATGGCGTTGGTCGCGGGACTCGCCGTCATGTCTCGCCGCGACGACGGCTTCGATCGGGGGGTGCTCGAACTCGTCATCGGGCGGACCGGTGGTGATCTCACCGAGGCGATCGGCAACCTCGGATGGCTCGACACGCCGGTACCGACCACTGCCGTCTTCCTGTGGTTGATCGGGCTGGGAGTGCTGGCGGGTGCGGCGATCGCGACGGGCCGGTGGCACGTGATCCGAGCCGCTGCGATGGTGCTCGGCGCAGGCATCTTCACCTCGTGGGTACTGACGATGTTGCAGAACGACGAGACCGGCACCTACTGGCAGGGTCGCTACTACCTGCCGCTGCTCGTCGGCATCCCGATCGTCCTCGGCTCGGTCGACGTGCCCCGGGCCGTGGCCCGGCGTATCGGGATGACGGCGGCGGTCGTGGGTCTGGTCGTGTCGAACGCGGCGCTCTTCGCGATGCTGCGCCGCTTCGGCGTCGGGCGATCGGGTTCGTTGTTCCCGTGGGATTGGGACACCTACGAGGCACCACTCCCGCCGGTCGTCGTCCTCGCCGTCCACGTTGCGGCGTCGGCCGCGCTGCTCTGGTGGACGCTCGAGCACGCCCGCGGTCGTCCCGACGCCCATCAATCCTCCGGCGGATAGCCTCGCTGCATGGCCACCGATGCCGGTCCCGACGCGGTGTATCCCGGCCTCGATCCGAACGAGATCGAGGCGCGGCTGGACGCGCTGGAACGAGCGAGCGACGAGCGGCGCGCCGAGTTGCGGTCGGTGCTCGACGACCTGCCCGCGGCACTCAGCCGACGTGCGCTCGTGTCGGCGGCGATCACCGATGCCCGCGCCGCGCCCGACAAGGGAGCGATCGTGACGCGGGGTCTGCGCAAGGTCGGGCGGATGCCCGCGGCGCTGTGGCGGCGTGCTCGCGCCCGCCTCGCCGGATGATTGCCGGATCCGGCCATCGGCCGGTGCGGGTGTTCGTTGCCCGCGACGGAAACGGGTTCATGCGCGACATCGCCGGCTGGATCGTCGACGCGGCCGCCGCATCCGGACGAACGGCCGAACTGGTCGACGACCGCCTGCCACGACCGGACGGTGCCGTCAACCTGGTCGTTGCACCCCACGAGTTCTTCTTGCTCCGTGACGACGACGATGCAAGCGTCCGCGCTGCTGCGCGGTGCAGTATCCCGATCTGCACGGAGCAGCCCGGGACACCGTGGTTCCTGCTGTCGCTGGGTTTCTGTGTGGGGAGTCCGTTGGTGGTCGACATCAACGCCGTCGGCGTCGAGGCGATCGAACGCGAGGGGTTCCGCGCCCACCGCCTGCAATTGGGTGGCGTGTCGCAGATGGATCACCGGACCGCACGGCTCGCCGCCCGGGACGGGGAGACGGACGGAGAGACAGACGGTGAGATCGAGCGCGACATCGACGTGGTGTTCCTCGGCGGTTCGACCGATCGGCGTGCTGCCGCCCTGGCCCGCCTGGGCCCTGTGCTCTGGGATCGGCACAGCGAGCTGCGGATGTTCACCTTCAATCGTCCGCTGACGGGCGACGAGCCCGGCATCGTGTTCGCCGACGACAAGTACCGACTGCTCGCCCGCTCGAAGGTGTTGGTCAACCTGCACCGCTCCGACGAGTCCGATGCGGACGGCTATTTCGAGTGGGCGCGCATGGTCGAGGCGATGGCCAACGGCTGTGTCGTGGTCACGGAGGCGTCACTCGGGCACGAACCGCTGGTCGCCGGTGAGCACTTCGTCGAGACCACGCTCGACGACTTGCCCGCCCGAGTGCTCGACGTGTTGGACGACGACGTTCGTCGTCAGCGGATGGCGGCCGACGCCCATCGCGTCGTCATGCACGACCTGGCGCTCGGGCCTGCAGTGGCGGAGCTGCTCGACCTCGTCGAGCTCGAGGGGCTCGGCCTCGACACCACACCGATGACCGTGCGACAGCGTCGGGCCGGCAGGCGACCGATCGTACGTGGGCACAAACCGCCGCTGCTCCCGGTGTTCGCCCCGTATCGACGCCAACGACGTGCCGTGTACGACCTGCTCCTGGCCGAGATCGCTCACCGACGTGAGCTCGGCCGGTTCCGTGCGCTGCTCGAATACGGCGACGGCGACCACGTCGGCCAGCGGTCGACGTCGGCATGGGTGTTGCCGGGTGCCGCCGCCGAGGTGAGCGTGGTGGTCACGCTCTACAACTACGCCGACGTCGTGGTCGACACGCTCGATTCGATCGTGGCGTCCACCGACGTCGACACCGAGATCGTGATCGTCGACGACCATTCGAGCGACGACGGCGTCGCGACGGTGCAGCGGTGGATGGAGGCCCACGACGACGTCGCCGTGTTGTTGTTGACGAGCGCAGCGAACCGGGGCCTGACGCGGGCCCGGAACCTGGCGATCGAACACGTCCGCAGCGAGCTCGTGATGATGATGGACGCCGACAACCTCGTGTACCCGACCTGCCTACGGCGTCTCGCCGACGCCCTCGACGCGGATCCCGAGGCGGCCTTCGCCTACTCGACCCTCGAGGCGTTCGGTGCCGAGCCGGGTCTGCGGAGCGCGCAGGGTTGGCACGTTCCCTGGTTGTGCGAGGCGAACTACATCGATGCCCAGGCCATGCTCCGTCGATCGACGTTGCGCCGTCACGGCGGGTACCGCGTCGACGACACCATGTACGGCTGGGAGGACTGGGACCTCTGGCTGCGGATCGCCGCTGCGGGGGAGTACGGCATCCACGTCCCCGAGATGCTCGGCCGTTACCGCACGCAGCCGGCGTCGATGGTGTCGCTCACGAACCTCGCCGCCGACGACCTCCGTGCCGGGCTCGTCGAGCGCTACGCCTCGCTCCCGTGGCCCCGACCATGACCCGCGTAGCATGAGCCGGGTGTCGGATGAGTCGGAGCTGGATCGTCTGCGCGGCTTGGTCGGCCCGTCGGAGACGTCGTATGCCGAGCTGCGCGCCGATCGCAACGAGGCGCAGCGGGTGGCACGCGACGCAGTGGCTGAGTTGGGCGAGTTGCGCGGCCACATCGTCGAACTGAACACGCAGGTGTCGCGTGCCCGCCAGGACCAGGATCTCCTGCAACGACGGATCGAGATGACCGGGTGGGAGCGTCTCATCGACCGCGTGCATCGGCGCTGGACGATGTCGGTCCTGCCGCGGCTGAAGCGGCGGCGATGAACCCGCGCTTCAGCGTGCTGACGACGGTGTTCGATCCCGAGCCATCGCACCTGGAGGCCTGCCTGGCATCGGTCGCCGCTCAGATCGACGGGGGATCGATCGAGCACGTGGTCGTCGACGACGCGTCGACGCGACTCGAGGTGCGCGCCCTGCTCGGTCGCGTGGAGTCCGGGCCGACGCGCACGGTGATCCGGCGCGAGCAGAACGGCGGCATCGTTGCGGCGTCGAACGACGCGTTGGAGGCCGCAACCGGTGACTTCGTGGTGTTGGTCGACCACGACGACGTGCTGGTCGAGGGTGCGCTCGCCGTGATCGCCGACGTGCTCGATGCCGACCCCGGTCTCGATGTCGTCTACACCGACCACGACCTGCTGCGCCCGGACGGCCGCTGTGCCTCGCCCGTGTACAAGCCCGACTTCTCGCTCGAACGACTCCGCAACCACAACTACATCACCCACCTCGTTGTCGCCCGACGGTCGGTGATCGCCGACGTCGGTGGGTTCCGCGTCGGCACCGACGGTGCACAGGACCACGACCTGCTGTTGCGTCTCGCCGAACGGACGGGGACGTTCCGGCACATCCCGGAGGTGCTGCTCCATTGGCGCCAGTCTCCGGCGAGCGTGGCGACCGACGTCGGGAACAAGCCCGTCGCGTTCGAGCACGAAGTCGACGTGGTGGCGGCGCACCTCGAACGCAGCGGGATCGCGGCAACCGTGGAGCCGGGAGCGCACGCAGGGCTGGTCCGGATCCGGCGTGAGGTGACCGGGCGGCCGCTCGTGTCGGTCGTGATCCCCACGCGTGGTTCACGCGGCCGCGTGTGGGGTGTCGAGCGGGTCTTCGTGCACGAGGCCGTCTCGTCCCTGCTCGCCGACCCCGACGACCGCTGCGACCTGGAGATCGTCGTGGTCGTCGATGCGGGTACCGACCCGGTCGTCGAGCGAGGGCTCCGAGGTCTGGCCGGTGACCGGCTGCGCCTCGTCCACTACGACCATCCGTTCAACTTCTCCGACAAGAACAACCGAGGTGTCGCCGCCGCCCGCGGCGACTACGTCCTGCTCCTCAACGACGACACCGAGCTGATCGCGCCCGGCAGCATTGCCGAGATGGTCGGTCTGGCCCAGCAGGACGACGTGGGGATGGTCGGGGCCAAACTGCTCTTCGAGGACGGCACCCTCCAGCACGGCGGGCACCTGTATCACGGGACGATTTCACACGCCCTGCTCGGATGGCCCGGCGACCACCCGGGACCACACCGGATGCTCGCCGTCGAACGGGAGTGCGCCGGAGTCACCGCTGCCGCCGCGTTGTTGCGCCGTGAGGTGTTCAACGCGGTCGGTGGGATGAACACCGACTTCGCGATCAACTACAACGACGTCGACCTCTCGTTGACCGTCCGGGCGGCCGGCTATCGAGTCGTCTGGACGCCTCATGCGTCGTGGTTCCACTTCGAGCAGCGAACCTTCGAGCATCCCGTCGATCCGGACGAGATCGCAGCGATCGAGCGCCGGTGGGGCGAGTTGATGCGTACCGACCCGTATTCGAACCCGAACCTGACCCCTGGTCGGACCGACTGGTTGGAGCTCCCGCTGCGGTCGGGCGCGCCGCCGTACGAGCGGTTGGCCGACGGCCGCGTGTCCTGGGGGTGAGCACACCGCCCTGCTGGGCACGTCAGTCGAGTCGGCGGCGGACGGCGTTACGCACCCTGCGTCGCTGATCGTCGATGCGGCGCAACACGGGCGTGCGGGCGAGCGCAGCATCACCGTCGAGGCGCCAGGATCGGAACGCTGCGGTCACCTCGACGAAGCGAATCGTCGGTGCGAGCGCCGGAGCGATGTCGATCAGCAGGTGGCCGCCGGCTCGCTGGGCGAAGCGCCTCCCGTCGAGCGGATGGGCATCGAGCCAGGTGATGTCGTCATCGTCCAGGTGCAGCGTGCGGATCGGTGGGCCCCATCCGTCGGCGGTCGACAGCGCGACCGTGAAGTGGCCGATGTCGACGAGCGCGTCGTGTTCACCGGCATCGAAACGAATGCTGCGCAACGACTCGACCCGTCCCGCGAGTCGGAGCACCGACCAGCCGGCCGGGGCGACGCTGACGACGTGGCCGACCTGGACGGCGGCGAGGTCGGATCCGATCTCGAACGCCGCCAGCCGGGCCATCCCGTTCTCGCTCTCGGGCGCGAGCCGGTCGGCCGGGATGCCGGCCTGCACGGCAGCGAGCTGTCCTGACAGCACCGGGTTGAGCGCTCCCGCCAGCCCGGCGACCCAGCTCCGTCCGGCAGGATCGAGCAGTCCGACGTCGCGCACGTTCGCGTAGCGCATGGCCGTGGTGAGCTCGGCCCCGGCGATCGAGCGGTGGGCGGTCCCGGCGACGTCGTCGTGAGGCCATGCGCCGAGCGCTTCGGCCAGCGGCCGACTGGGTGTGGTCACCGCCTCGGCGATCACCTCGGAGAACGCGGCGCGCAGCCCCCGCGACGACCATCGTGGGTCGTCGAGGTCCCCGAGGCCGAGCGACCGGTCGGCGAGTCGCAGGGTCACGGCACGTACCCCGCGCTGGGCTGCTGCGAGGGTTGGGGGTATGGGGTCCTCCGACGGGTCGCGACATACCGGAGTGCCGTCATCGGCCACGTCGAGCAGGGTGCCGATCGCAGGGGTCATGATCCGCTCGATCGTGTCGGCGTGGTGGGCGATTGCACGGCTGTGGCGTGCCATCTGGGGGTCGTCGGCTTCGTTGGGCAGGTACGACCACATGCGTGCGCCGCGTGCGAGGCGTTGTTCACCTGGTGACGACAACGCGAGGTAGAGCCCGACCACGTCCCGGTCGATGCCCTCCGAGCGAAGAATCCGGGTGAGCCCCTCCTGGATGGTCCCACCCCAACCCACGTCGGCCACCACGAGCGGGGCGTCGTCGTCGAAGCACAACCGATCGTGGAGGTAGCGCGTGACGCGCGTTCGGAGCTCGGCGGCCGATGCCACGATCGTCGCGCGGAGCGCGTCGTCGCCCGACAAGGCCGCACACGCATCGAGGAGCCGGCCGGCCGGCACGCGGTCGGACCCGAGCACGCTTCGGACCTGGCCGGGATCGCATGCGAATGCCTCGGCGACGTGGTCGGCCGTCAGGTCGGCGCGACGCGCCAACGCCGTCGACAGCTCGTCGACCGAACCGTCGATGACGGCGGCGCGCATCGTGACCCACCGCGACACGTGCAACGGGACCGGTTGCGGCCCGTCGGGCGCCGTCACGGTCATCAGTTCGGCGATGGTTGCTCCTTCACGCAACAGGCAATGGGTGTGTGCAGCTCCCAGCGCGGCGGTCGAGTCGGACACCCAGCGGCTGAAGCCGGCCAGCGCCGGCCCGGCGAGGGCGGCGCCGAACTGGAACGACGGGTCGTGCCCCAGCGGACCCGCACCGATCAGCGTCGACCGAACCGCCGCAGAGATCCCGAGGTCGGTGCCGCACGCTCGTGACCAGCGGCGCAGCGGCACGGGCGGCAGCGTGGCATGTCGGTGCTCCGCCGGTATGTCGACGTGGATCGGCTCGGCACCGAGGCCCGCCGCGGTGGAGACGTCGGCGAACTCGTTGTCGCCGACGTGGACGACTCGGTCGGCGTCGACACCTCGACCCGCGATCACGCGTGCAAGCAGCCCCTGTGCCTTGCCGAGCCGATGGTCCGCGGAAGTGACGACGTCGGCGATCAGCCCCATGTCGACACCGGCTCGGTCGAGCAGCGTCGACAGCTGTGCACCGGTGAGGTAGACGTCGCTGACGAGCACGACCGGGATGTCCAGGTCGTGGGCCGTCTGGAACAACTCGATGGCCTCGGGGATCGGCTGGAGCGAACGGGCCTCCAGGTCGAGTTCGGCCTCCGACCCCGTCGTGGGGTCGACCCAGGACGACGGCATCAGCGACCAGATCTCGTCGAGCGTGCACTCGGGGGCTGCCACCTCGGGATGCTGTTCGACCTCGACCGATTCGGCGAGCGGATCGCCGGCGAGGAGCTCGGCGCGCGTCGCGTCGGATCGTTGCTGACGCGCCCGACGTTCGGCTTCGCGTCGCGCCTGTGCGAACACCGCGGGGGTCACGTGGGCGGGGAGGGCGAGGTGGTCGGCGAGCGAGGTGAACAGGTCGCTCGGTGTCGCCACAGCACGCGTGACCAACGTGTCGAAGACGTCGGACGTCATCAGATCGATCTCCCCGCCGTGCACGAGCATCTTGGCCGTCCGGTACGGATCGAGGCCCGCCGCGTCGGGGTGCGACAGTCCCGTCAGGTCGTATCGTTCGTCTGCCAGCCCCGGGGTCCGGAGCGCCGCTCGCCGCAGGTCGGCGTCGACCTCGGAGCGATGCGTGCCTTCGGCATCGATCAGGTGGGTCCGTCCGCTGGCGATCGGGCTGGTGAACCCGAGGGAGGCGGCCGGCGTCCACAGCGCGGACCGACCGCGCTCGGCGAGGCGAACGCACAGCTCGGCCACGGCGACGTCGAGGCCGACATCGGTTGCCAGGCCCCCGGCGGCTTCGAGTGCTGCACGCTCCACGGTCATGCCCCACGGCGCCACCGCCGAGACCTCGCGGGCGACGAAGAACGCCCCCCACGGACCGGGGGCATCGGCAGGATCACCGGCGAACAGGTCGTCGAGCGCGGGACGGACGACACGCCCGATGCTCAGGATGGTCGCGCCGGTCTCGTCGACCACGAGCGGCCCGACGACTCCGACGTCGGAACGAACCGCTTCGATCGCCAGCGGTGCGGCCCAATCGGCAGCGAATCGGTCGGCATCGGGGCTCAGGACGACGACATCGGATCGCGTCGAGGCGAGGGCGACGTTCACGTCGGCCGGCGTCGTGGAGGCATCGATCTCGATCACCTCGACGGTCGGCGGCGTGGTCGACGCCTCGAGGTGCACCGACGTCGTCGGCTTGCCGTCGAACCACACGGTCCGGGCCGTTGCCTCGATGCCCCGCCGCTCGAGCGCAGCCTGGGTGCATCGTTCGACGGCCGCCGCCATCTCGGGCTTCTCGCCGGCGTCGAGCGCACTCGATCCGGCGATCGCGCGCCAGGAGTAGAGGACCTCGGCGATGTGGCCCACGCTGCGTCCGCGAGCCGCCGCGCGTTCGATGACCCGGAGGTAGAAGTCGTAGTCCTGCGACGGTTCGTATTCGGCCCGCACACGGAGCTCGCCGATGGCCTCGCGTCGAGCGGCGACGAGGTGCGCAAGGTAGTGGTGGCCGAGATGACGCCGCGGGCTGTAGTCGGGCTTGAGGTAGTCGTCGACAACTCGTCCGTCGGCGTCGATGATCTGCTCGTCGGTGTAGACGACGTCGTCGTCGGGGTGTGTGTCGAAGTGGTCGAGCACGCGCTCGAGTGCAGCCGGATGGATGACGTCGTCATGGTCGCAGATGGTCAGCACGTCGCCGGTTGCGGCATCGATCCCGTCGTTCGTCGCCGCTGCGATCCCCCCGTTCGACGACCGTTCGATCAGGTGTCGCCTGGCCGGGTCGAATCCGACCCATGTGCGCAACATCTCGACGACCTCGCCCCGCGTCGACGCGTCGTCGACGACGACGCACTCCCACTCGCCTGTCGTCTGGTCGGCAATCGCGCTCAGCTGGCTTCGCAGTGCCGTGAGTGGCGGGTCGTAGACGGCGAGCACGATCGACGCTCTCGGCGGATCGTCGACCCGCGGGCGGCCTCGGGCATCCGCGAGTCGTCTGGAGATCGTCGACATCGCGGTGGATGGTATCGGTCCGACCCGATCCGTAGGATCGACCCGGTGTCCGTTGCCGCCTCGATCGTCGTCGTCACCCATCGCGGTGTGGGCGAGACGGTCCGGGCCTGCCTCGCGTCGCTCGCCGCGTCGGCCGAGCCCGACGACGCGCCGGTCGTGACGACGATCGTGGTGGACAACGGCTCCGGTCCCGCGGTATCGGCGGGCGACTACGGCCCGGGCGTCGACGAAGTGGTTCGCGTCGAGAACCGAGGATTCGGTGCGGCCGCGAACGCCGGGATCCGGTTGGCTCGGCGCATGTCGGGTGCCCCGGTCGTCGTGCTCAACGACGACATCGAAGTCGACTGCGGTTGGCTCAGCCCGCTGCTCCGGGTCCTGGCCGACGACGAACGCGTCGGGGCCGTCCAGCCCGCACTGCTGCGCTACGGCACCGACGTGGTCAACAGCCTCGGCGTGGAACTCGACCGCTTCGCCGCTGGGTCGGATCGAGGTCTCGGCACTCCGGCGAGCACGCTCGGCGCTCCGTCGGCGATCGGCATCTTCACCGGTGGAGCCGTCGTGTTTCGTCCGGAGTTCCTCGACGAGACCGGGGGGTTCGACGAGCGTTACTTCCTCTACTACGAAGATGTCGACCTCGCTCTCCGCGGTGGCGAGATGGGCTGGACGTACCGGTGCGAGACGGCCAGCATCGTGCGCCATCATGGCGGAGCGACCACGGTGGACCTCGGCGACGAGCGCGTGCGGTTCCAGGAGCGCAATCGACTCTGGACCGCGATCCGATTCGCTCCGCCCGCGACCATCGCCCGGGCATTCGGGTTGTCGATTCGCAAGCTTCGTCATCCCCCGCGGAGCGCTCATGCCAGGGCCCTGGCGGATGGCCTGGCCGGAGCACCCGGTGCGCTGGTGCGTCGGGTCGCCGCGAGGGGTCGCGGGCGTGGCGCTATCGTCTCTGCGGATGGTGGATGAGCCCGCAGCAACCGAGCACGCCGACGCGGACGCGCAGCTGGACGTTCTCCGCCTGACCGACGAGGTGATCGGCTTGTCGGCGGAGCTGGCCGAGCTTCGCTCCCAGGTCGAACGTGCGGTCGAACGTTCGACAGCAGCCGCCGAGATCGCCCAGCAGGCCGATGTGGCGGCACAGGCCGCCGTCGAACAGACCCGGAGCTTCGGCGAGTATCTCGGCGAAGTCACCGATGGGTTGGGTGCGCGACGGTTGGAGCCGACCGACGTGCGGGGGACCGATCCGACGACGCTGTCGCGTGACGAGCTGATCGCCCGCGTCGAGCATCTCGAGGCGGTGCTGGGGCGACGCTCGGTCCAGATCGCGCTCGGGATGACCAAGAAGCTCCGGGGGAGCTGATGCACGTCGTTGCGATCGGCAACGACCGCGTCGACGACGGCGAGGGCAACCTGCTCGAACCCGCCGAGGTCGTTCGTTGCGTCGAGGATGGCGACATCGTGCTCGTCCACGACATCGGATCGAACGTGCAGTTCGCCGAGATCGAGGACATCGTCAGTCGGATCGACCACGGGGTCGATCTGGTGGTCGGCGCCTGGACCTCTGTCGACCCCGGCCACGGCATCGTGCGGCGTCGAGGGGTGTTCTCACCTGAGCGGTTGCGCTGGTCGAACACCGTGGGCCCGGCGCTGCTGGTGTCCGGTCGGGCGCTGCGCCGGAGCGGATGGGGGAGTGACGCCCACCCCACACTGCAGGATCTGCTGTTGCGACTGAGCGAAATCGACCCCGCCACGTTGGTCGTCGAATCGATCCCGACCGTGCTCGCTCACGTCGAACACGAGTCGGCGACAGCGCCCGACCTCGTGTCGGCGGTCGATCGCCATCTCGATCGGGTCGGTGTTGTCGCAGTCGTCCGCGCGGTCGTCGGACCCGACGCTGCCGTCGTGGTCGACCGTGTCGTCCCCGACGATCTCACCGTGTCGGTCGTCGTGCCGACCACCGGACGCATCACCGATGTGCGGGGACGCCCCGGGCGGCTGGTCGTCAACCTCCTCGACTCGTTGTTCGCCACCACCGACTTTCCGCGGGAGCGTCTCGATGTCGTACTGGTGGTCGGTCCCGAGGCAGCGCCCGACCTCACCGAGGTGATCGCCGAACGGTTCGGTCGCGACGCCGTCCGGTTCGTCTCGACCAACGAGCCGTTCTCCCACTCCCGACGGACGAATCGCGGCGTGCTCGCCGCGTCGGGTGACGTCGTGATCCTGTTGAACGACGACACCGAAGTCGTGTCCGCCGGTTGGCTCGGCCAGATCGCAGCGGCGGCGACCGAACCGGGCGTGGGGTTGGTCGGCCCACTGCTGCGGTACCCCGACGGGTCGATCCAGAGTGCGGGGCATGCACACCCCCACACCAACATCAGCGAGCCGATGGCGCAGGTGGCGCCGTCGCAGGAGACGACGATCGGTCGGGGTCGCGACGTCACCGGAGTGACGCTCGCCTGTGCGGCGATCATGCGTCGCCGCTATCTCCGGGTGGGCGGGCTGTCGACGAGGATTCACAACGCGTTCAACGATGTCGACCTCGCGATGAAGCTCAGTTCGCTCGGGCTCCGTCACGTCTCGCTCGGTCACGTCGAGATGGTCCACCTCGAGACGGCGACCCGCGCCCCAGGCGTGCAAGGGTTCGAGGCGGCGGTGCTGGAGCAGCGCTGGGCGTCGTCGATGACCACCGAGCAGCTGCACTTCACCGACGAGATCCACACGGCGGTCGGCGCATGACGCGGGCCGATGTCACCGTCGACCGTGTCGAGGCGCGAACCGCCGGCGTGACCGTGCTGCATCCGCAGTCGGGCTCCTCGCCGCTCGGCCACCTGGTCGTCGACGTCGACCTCACAGGAGCAACGGAGCCCATCGCAGCCTGCACCCGTGTCACCGCCTGCCTCCATGGAGACCTCGACATCGCCGAGGCCGCCGCGCTCGGCTCCGGACGTTGGCACCTGGAGATCCCCGCGGTGATGCTCGGGTCCGACTTCGGGCTCACCGTCCGTGCCCACGCCGGTGCCGACGGCCACGACGTGGCGGTGGTGGCGGGTCGCAACGAGCGCTTCGGTGCCCGATCCGACGGCATCCAGGCACTGCTGATGCACCAACTCGGTCGCGCCGGGAGCACGATGATGATGCGTCTGCTGGCAGGCCATCCTGCAATTGCCGCCTTTGACGACTACCCGCTCGAAACCCGCCCCGGTCTGGCGTGGATGCACTCCCTCGCCGCGCTCCTCGGCACCCAGACCCTTCCCCCGGGCGACGAGCCGTTCTTCGACGAGGTCGACACGGCCACGGCAAACCCGTACGTGTCAGAGCATTTCCTCGGCGCCGACATCTTTGGAGCGCAACACCGCGGTGGATTCGATCGCCTGCGCGGTGTCGTCGCCGACATCGTCGACGACACGTATCTGCAACTGCGACCCGGCGCATCGTTCTTCGCCGAGAAGTTCCGGATCGAGAGCCGTCACGCCGCACGGACGCAGGCCACCACGCTCGCCACGTGGCCCGGTAGTCGCCAGGTCATCCTCGTCCGTGACCCTCGCGATCTGCTCTGTTCCAGGTTGTCGTTCAATCGGCAGCGATCAGAAGCGAGCTTCGACCTCGACCTGACCGACGACGCGGTCACGGGTGCACCGACGATCGTTCATCATCTGCAACTCGCCGCGCGGCAACTCGAAGCGTTCCCCGATGCGTTGCTCGTCCGGTACGAAGATCTGGTCGAGCGGCCCGTTGCGACGGCCACGCGGATCTTCAGTGAGCTGGAGCTCGATCACGGCTTCGCCACGGTGCAGCGTGCTGTGGCGAATGCCGTGACCTCGCGCTCCGACCAGCACGTCACCACGGTCTCGGCCGCCGCATCGATCGGTCGGTGGCGCGACGAGCTACCGGTCGAGGCCGCACGCCACCTCGTCGGCGAGTTGACCGACGAACTCGCCCTGTTCGGGTACGACCGATGACCGGCGACGCCGCAACGGTTCGGGACGTCACCGCTGCCACGATCAGCGCCTCACCCGGCGGGCCCAGGTTCTCCATCGGTGCACACCGCGTCGACCTTCCACGGGGTGAGCGGTCGTGGGGTGCTGCGATCTCGCGCTTCGGTCCGTTCACCACCCTCGAGATCACGAGCGCGCTCGACACCGTTGCGCGCCCCGATCTGGCGCTGCATGCCGTCGTCGAGACGATGCCGGTCGGTGCCACGATCGAGGTCACGCTCCCCAACGTCGGGTTCGCAGACCGCGTGGTCGGATTGCTGGACGGTGACTGGGTGGACACGGTCCCACGCCGGTACTTCACCCGTGAGACCGCAGCGGATCTCGTCGTGGAGTGTGGGCTCACCGTGCTCGACCTGATCGACCACCGGCTCGAGCCGACCGACCCGCGGCGTGCCGCCGACCTGCTCGGTGACCGCGTCGATGACGCGGGGTCGTTCACCCTCCGCTGCGAACGGACCCGGCGCGGCACGATCGCGCCGCCGAGCATGTTTGCCGAAGCCGTCGACTACACGTCACTCTTCCAGCGTGGAGACGGCACATGCCACTCGCGTGAGATCGCACTCCTCGACGGTCGGGACCGAGTGGTCGAGGTCGCACCGGCCGCCGACATGACCCACTGGCTCAGCGATCTCGGTCACCGCATGACCGTCGTCGACCGGTCGGTCCCCAGCCGATCGCGGCGCTGGGCCGAGCGGGTGGTCGTCGGTGACCTCGACATCGACGACTGGGCCCGGTCGATCGAAGGCGGAGCCGATGCCGTCCTGCTCGGCAACGTCATCGAGCACGTGGTCGACCCGGTCTCCGTCCTGCGCGCGGCTGCTCGGTGCCTCGACACGACCAAGAGCGGCGTCCCCGTCGTGGTCGTGTCGGTCCCGAATGTCGCTCATGCCGACGTCCGGGTTGCCCTCGCATCCGGGCGCTGGACATATCGCGAGACGGGCATCCTCGACCGGACGCACCTGCACTTCTTCACCGCAGCACGGCTCACCGAGGTTGCGGAGGCCGCCGGACTCGACGTGGTGGAGCGGCTGTCGACACGCGTGCCGCGTGGAGCCTCAGTCAACGCCGCTGCGTGGGACCGAGCTGCCACCGAGCCCGCACGGTCACCGGCACCGACGATCATCACCGACCTCGTCGACGCGGATGCCGACGCCGACATCCACGTGCACACCTGGTCGTTGCGGCCGCGCTGAGGGTGTCAGCGGCGGCGGCGCGCTGCGATCCGCTGCCGGATCGATGCCGCGGGCGGGTTCGTCGGGTCGAGGGGGGCGGCGGTCGCGACCCCGACCAGCTTGCGGTGGAACGTGGCCTCTCCCAGAGCGGCGACTGCATCGTTGTGTCGTGCTGCCACCTGCATCCAGAGGCGGGCGTCGACGCAGGTCCGGCGAGTCAATGCGTCCGTTGCCGACGGCGTGATCGAGGCCGCCCAGTCGGTGTCGGGCGCGACACTGGTGACGAGCGTGCGTTCGGACTCGATCGGGGTCTCGAGCCAGGCCGACAGACCGGCCCACAGGCCGGCGCCGCTCTCGACCACGTCGGCGAAGCCGAATCGATCGAGCAACGCCGATGCCGCCTCGACGAGCTCGTCCTCATCGCTCGGCTCGATGAAGCCGTCCACAGGGATCAACGGGTGCGGTGTCAACAGCATCCGCGCAGCGAGGTTGTCGGTCTGGCTGGCGATCGACGGGTCGGTGAGGTAGTCGCCCCACGATGCCGTGACGGCTCGGCGGCTCGCGTCATACGGGTCCCAATCGGCGTGGCGTTCGGTGCTCCAGCCCCGCCAGAACGTGTAATGCGACAGCAGGCGGGTGCGTGGCTCGCGCAGCACCGTCATCATCTCGTCGGCGTCGAAGTGCGGGGCGAGCGAGGCGACGCCGAAATGACCCATCACCACGTCGAATCCCGTCAACGCGTCGGCGCCGTCGACCGCGATCGTCGTTCGGGTCCGGGTCGGCATCTCGTCGAAACGATCGAACCCGCCGAACAGGACCCGATCCAGCTCCGCGGGGCGACGGTCGCCGGGTCGCATCGCTGCGCCACCGCGTTCTTGACCGAGCTGCCGGCCGACTTGGGCACGTGGACGAAGGCGAAGCGGGTCCGCATCGTCCGGAGCGTACCGATCGGCTCGGTCGTCGTCCGACGTTCAAGATCTCCGTCCGCACTGCCGATGCATTCGGGGTGGAAGCCCCGTTCGGTCCCCCAGCCCCCATCTTGCGACCCCCACCCGACCGGCTCGGAGAACTCCTCGACCTCCTCACGCCGGCCGAGACACGGGTGTTCGACGCGTTGACCTCGCTGGAACCAGGATGGACCGTGTTCACGAAGCCGCGCATCGGCCTCGACGATCCCGACTTCCTCGCAATCCACGATCGTCACGGAGTGTGCGCCATCGAAGTGGTCGATTGGCTTCCCGAGACCACGCGGTGCACCGCAGCAGGCCGGCTCGAGATCCAGTCGTCGGATGGAACGTGGCAGCCGGTCGGCGTGGAACCGCGGTTCCGCGCCGGTCGACACCGAACGTCGATCTTCGATCAGTTCTACGCACTCCCCGAGCACGGCGGATCACCGTCGTCGACGATTCGCAGCGTCGTCGTGCTGCCGTCGTTCGCGACCCCCGCCGCAGGTGATCTCTTCGCCCGGTGCGGCGAAGACGGGAAAACCTCGCTCGTCGGGCTGTGGGGTGGTGATGCGCTGAGCGAATCGATCGGTGACATCGTCCGCGGTCTCGGCTGTCCGCCCCCGGTCCCGGAATCGATCGAGAAGCTCCGTCGTCACGTCGTGGCCTCCGAACGGTCCTCATTGGCCACTGGTTGGGACGCCCGCATGTCAGCCGTCATGATCGAGATCGCCGAGAACCCGCACCAGTTGCGGCACCGCCGCGTCGAGGGCGGTGCGGGATCGGGCAAGTCGACGGCGCTCGCTGCGCGAGCGGCCCAACTCGCCGCGAGCGGACGACGCGTGCTCGTGCTGTCGTTCAACGTCACGCTGGCCAACCGCCTGCGGGCGATGGTCGACGCGCACGCTCGAGACGTGGGTGCGAACCCGACGCTCGTGGCGTGTGCGAACTTCCACTCGTTCTGCACGCGGGTCGTCCAAGATGCCGAGGTGCTCGGTGCGCACCTCGCCGCACCCTCCGGTATGCCGTGGACCGTCGGCATCGTCGCCAAGGCGTCCCAGGCGTACGAACTCGGATACGGCAGCCGATACGACGCCATCCTGATCGACGAGGGCCAGGACTTCACCTCCGACTGGTGGGACCTGCTCCGCAACAGCGTCCTCGCCGACGACGGCGAAACCCTCGTGGCGGTCGATCCGACCCAGGACATCTACGACCGCGTCGCCTGGTTGGATGCGACGAACGACGACAGCCCGACCGATGATGCGGCGCCGGGGGAGTGCGTACGGCTCGACGAATCGCTTCGCATGCCGAACGATCTCCTGGCGCTCTCCGCGGACTTCGCAACGACCCACCTCGACGGCGACGCCCTCGTGGCGACACCGTTGGTGCCTCACGATGCCGGTTCGGTCCGAACCTGGATCGACGTCGACCGTGTCCAGGATCTCGGGCCTGCCGTTGGCCGTGAGGTCGTCCGGATGCTCGAGGACTACCCGACGCTGTCGCCTGCCGACGTCTCGTTCATCTGCGACTACCACCACGACGGAGTCGCCGCCGTCCGCGTCATCGAGGCCGCGGGCATCCCCGTACATCACATCTTCAGCCGTGATCCCGACGCGCCTCGGCGGCGCCGCAAGCATCGCTTCTGGCCCGATGTCGATGCCGTCAAAGGGTGCACTGCGCACAGCCTCAAGGGCTGGCAGTCGCCCGCGGTCGTCTTGGGGATCGGTGCCGACGACCGAGCCCGACGACTCGCCTACGTGGCGATGACACGCACAGCGTTGCCCGACGACGGCTCGCCCGCGTTCGTGTCGGTCGTGAGCGCCGACCACGGACTGCAGCGAATTCGGCGCCTCGTTCGTCGATGGATCTGCCGTCGCCCCCGAGGTGCCGGCGTCGGCCGCGTGGACCTCGACGCCGACCCCACCGCCGCCACCACCACCGTCGCATCTGGCGTCGCCCGCACCGTCACAGCCGGCGTCTGGCGAGTCGGTGCCGTCGCCGGCCGTTCCGCTGACGGCACCGTCGACGCTGCACGGCGTGACCGCCGTGGTCCCGATGCCCTCGCCCTCCGGCGCCGACACCCTCCAGGCGTCGATGGTCGCGGCCGGTGCTGCAGCCGCGCCGCCGCCACCTCCACCGCCGGCAGCAACGGCAGCGGTCGTGCCACCTCCTCCGCCGCCGGCGTCGTCGTCATCCCGCCACCTCCTCCGCCGCCCTCCCCATCCTGAATCAGGGATCGGCTCCGAGCCGGCTCTGCTACCGTCATCGCCGGTGACGGCACGCGGGCGGGCAACATGGAGGCGACACGCCCGGCGCGTGATGGCAGGGATGATCGTCGCTGCCCTCCCGACAGTGGCGCTCAGCACAGGCCGGTGAGGCCAACCCCGGTCTGACCCTCGACGCCAGCGCCACGGCTGCTGCGTCGCCGGTTCGGTCGACCCGTCCACGGCATCGCATCGACCTTGCCTTCGTCGGTGACATCCACACGCTGCGCCGCGTCAACTACTCGGCGCAGCGGCCCGGTCGGCGGCTGGGACTTCACGCCGATGTTCGCCGAGGTGGCGCCGATGTTGCAGTCCGCCGACACGGCGGTGTGCCACATGGAGGCGCCGATCGCTCCGCCCGGTACACCCGGTGATCGTGGTTCCGCCGGTGCTGTCGACGGCAGCTCCGATGGCGGATGCGCTGGCCGGGGCCGGCTTCGATCGATGCTCGACGGCCGGAAATCACATCATGGACCGTGGCGTGGCCGGGATCGATGCAACGCTCGCCGAGTTCGATCGGGTCGGGATCAGTCAGTCGGGAGCGGCGCGGTCACCGGCCGAGGCTCGTCCCGAAGCGGCGATCTACGACGTCGATGGTGTCGCCGTTGCTCACCTGTCGTACTCGTGGTACATCGGCGGACAGTCGGTGCCCTGCGTCGCAACCGTGGCGGGCGAACACACTCACGACCTGGCAGGTGATCGCCGACGCCCGCGCTGCTCGTGCAGCGGGCGCCCAGGTGGTGGTCACGAGCTTCACGTGGGGCGCCGACCAGGTCGTGTCGCCGACGGCATACCAGCGATCGGTCGCGCAGGCCGTCACCGCATCGGGCGAGGTCGACCTGATCGTCGGGCAGCAGGCGCACGTGCTCCAGCCGATCGAGAAGGTCAACGGTGTCTGGGTGATCTACGGGATGGGCAACTTCCTCAGCGATCACCCGGTCGGTTCGTTCCCACCGGCGGCGGGGATGCAGCCATCTTCGTCGTCGGCGTGGTCGTGCGACCCGACGGGAGCATTCTGGTGCAACCGCCGGTCGCCTACCCGACGTGGATCGACAAGTCGAACGGTCACGTGATCCGGCCGGTCGGGCAGCGGCTCGATCCGACGCTCGACGCGGCCACTCGTGCGGCGTTGCAGCGTTCGCTCGATCGCACCCGTTCGGTGCTGGGTCCGTACGTGTTCGAACGGGCCTGATCAGGCGACCGGGCGGTCCTGCTTGTCCTTCTTGGCCGCCTTCTGGGCCCGCTTCCACTCGCGGACCTTGCCCAGCGAGACGTCGTCGTGGACGTCGGCAACCGACCGCGGGACGTCGTCTCCGAACTTTCCGGCGGCGTCGCGCCAGCCATCGAGCTCGACGCCCTGGGTCTTGCCGAGGAGCGCCACGAAGATCTTCGACTTCTCGTCGCCGTAGCCGGGCAGCGCCTTGAGTCGCGTGACGACCTCACGGCCCGATTCGGCATCGGCCCAGAGGTTCTCCGCGTTGCCGTCGTAGTCCTCGACGAGGGCGGTACACACCTGGTGGATGCGCTTGCCCATCGAGCCGGGAAAGCGGTGGATCGCGGGCTTCTCACAGCAGATCGACACGAATTCGTCGAGGTCCATGGCTGCGATCTTGGACGGCTCGAGGTGCCCGAGGCGGGCCTTGAGGGTGTGCGGACCGTTGAAGGCCCACTCCATGGGAACCTGTTGGTCGAGCAGCATGCCGAGGAGCAACGCGTTGGAATCGGTGTTGAGCAGCGTGTCCGCCGCTTCGTCGCCCGTGATGTACAACGTTCCGGCCATCCCCTCAACCTACCCAACGATTTGCTCCGTCCCGGAACCGACAAATCGCGATTTGTCGGGTCCTGGAACCGACAAATCGCGTCGGACGACTCTGTGACACCCGTTTGTCATTGTGGAGACATGTCACGAGGGCAGCGTTCAGCACAACAGCACGGGTGGTTTCATCTCACCGATCGTGGCGTCGACCGGCAGGACATCTTCATCGACAATCGAGAAACCGCGGTGCTTCTCGCCGAGCTGGCGGAGGCAGCTCGGCGATTCGAGGTCGAGATCCACGCCTATTGTGTGGTCACGACGCACTTTCACGCGGTGGTCAACTGCCCTCAGGGTGGGCTGTCGGACTTCATGCAGCGGGCGTTGCAGCGCTTCGCCGTGGGTCACAACCGCAGACTCGAGCGGGAGGGTTACGTGTTCACCGGTCGCTTCCGGTCGGACCCGATCGATGTGGAGGCGGATGACGCAACCGCAGCGTTCCAACAGATCTGTCGGTATGTCCACCGCAACCCGCTCGATTTCACGCCGTTGTCAGACCTTCGAGCGTTTCCCTCGTCGAGCTACCGGGCGTACTCCGGAACCGGGCTGACGCCTGAATGGCTGAGGACCGAGGTCCTCCTCGGCACACATGGCGACAACGTGAGCCGACTGGTGGAGTTCACGGAAACGCCACACCCGTCGGACAGGACGCCCGCGAACGGCCGATCCATCGATCCCTACTCGCCGAGCGAGGTGGTGGCCGCAGTCGCGTGCGTCGGCGGCATCACGGGCACCCAGCTCACCGAACGCGACGTGCATCGCGGTGATGGCCTGCGCGCACTGGCAGCGCACCTCTGCTGGCGCTTGCGGACCGCCTCGTGTGACGAGCTCGCCGAAGTGTTCGGGGTCGGCAGCGGTCAAGCGCTGCGCAATCTCGCCAACCGCGGAAAGCACCGTTGCGCCGTTGACCCACGCCTCGCCATGCAGGCGGATCGCGTCATGCGGCAGCTGTGGGCGGCGGCCTCCAACCCCAACGTTCCGTGACCATCGCGATTTGCCGGTGCCGGGATCGGGAAAATCAGGCGGTGTAGGAGGTCCAGGGGTCGGCGGCGTCGATGTCGATGCCGTAGCGGGCGATCGCGTCGTCGACGACCGACGCCTCGATGTCGCCATCCGCGAGCAGGCCCGAGAGCACGGCGACGACCACGTGACCGGTGTCGATCTCGAAGAAGCGGCGCAACGCCTCACGTGTGTCGGAGCGGCCCATGCCGTCGGTGCCGAGGGTGGTGAACGTGCGGTCGTCGACGAACTGGCGGATCTGGTCGGGCACGATCGCCATGAAGTCGGAGACCGCCGTGATCGGTCCCGACGACTCGGCGAGGCGCTCGGCCACGATCGGGGTCCGCTGCTCGCCGCTCGGATGGAGGCGGTTGTGGCGTTTGGCGGAGAGACCGTCTTCGCGCAGCGCCTTGTACGACGTGACCGACCACAACTCGGCCGCCACCCCGTAGTGCTCGGCGAGTTCGGCCGTCGCCTCGCGGGCCGCGAGGTGTGAGATCCCGGAGAAGAGGATCGTGGCCGGCTTCGCGTCGTCGACCTCGGGGGCGTCGGCGAACTTGTAGATGCCCTCGACGATCTGTTCGGTGAGACCATCGATCTCCGGCATCACCGGCATCTCGTAGTTCTCGTTGTACAGGGTGATGTAGTAGAAGACGTCGGTCCAGTCGGCGGGTCCGCCGCCGTACATCCGGTCCATGCCGGCCTGCACGATCGCCCCGACCTCGTAGGCGAAGGCCGGGTCGTACGCCTGCACGGCGGGCACGGTCGAGGCGAGCACGAGGCTGTGGCCGTCCTGGTGCTGGAGGCCTTCGCCCATGAGCGTTGTACGCCCGGCGGTGGCGGCCATGAGGAAGCCACGGGCACGGATGTCGGTGGCCTGCCAGACGAGGTCGCCGACCCGCTGGAAACCGAACATCGAGTAGAAGGTGTAGAACGGCACCATCGGGACCCCGCGGGTCGCGTACGACGTGCCGGCGGCGATGAAGCTCGCCATCGACCCGGCCTCGGTGATCCCCTCCTCGAGGATCTGACCCTTCGCCGACTCGGAGTACGAGAGCAGGAGGTCGTGATCGACGGGCTCGTACTTCTGGCCCTGCGACGCGTAGATCCCGATCTCGCGGAACAGCGAGTCCATGCCGAACGTGCGGGCCTCGTCGGGGATGATCGGCACGATGCGCCCACCCACGTGTTCGTCACGCGTGCAGGCTGCGCAGCAGTCGGGTGAACGCCATCGTCGTCGACACTTCCTGGCCGCCCGAGCCGCCCCACATCTCGGAGAACGACGCCGGGTCGGGGAGCGACAGCGCCTTGCGGACCCGCGTGGTGCGCTTCGGGATCGAGCCGTCGAGCGCCCGGCGTCGCTCCATCATGTACTGGTACTCGACCGAGTCCTCCGCCGGCTTGAAGTACGGCGGATCGTCGGCCTCGATCGAGCTCTCGGGGATCTCGTCGTGCAGATGCAGACGGTCACGGAGGTCGACGATCTGCTGCTTCGTCATCTTCTTGATCTGGTGCGTCGAGTTGCGACCCTCGAACCCTTCGCCGAGCGTCCATCCCTTGACCGTCTTCGCGAGGATGACGGTCGGTGCGCCGGATCCGAGGTTCTCGGTCGCCGCCTTGTAGGCGGCGTACAGCTTGCGGTAGTCGTGGCCGCCGCGCGGCAGGTTGCGGAGCTCGTCGTCGGACAGGTGCGAGACCATCTGACGGAGGCGTTCGTCGGGGCCGAAGAAGTGGTCGCGGGCGTAGCCGCCGTCCTCCACCGCGTACCGCTGGAACTCGCCGTCGACGGTGGTGTTCATCTTGTTGAGGAGCACGCCGTCCTTGTCCTGGGCGAGCAACGGGTCCCACTTCGAGCCCCACACGACCTTGATCACGTTCCAGCCGGCGCCGCGGAACACGGCTTCGAGTTCCTGGATGACCTTGCCGTTGCCGCGCACCGGGCCGTCGAGGCGCTGCAGGTTGCAGTTGACGACGAAGACGAGGTTGTCGAGCTGCTCGCGGGCGGCGAGCGAGATCGCGCCGAGCGTCTCGGGCTCGTCGCACTCACCGTCGCCGAGGAACGCCCACACCCGGCTCTGCGACGTGTCGTCGATCTGGCGGTTGTGGAGGTAGCGGTTGAAGCGGGCGTGATACAGCGAGGTGATCGGGCCGAGCCCCATCGACACCGTCGGGAACTCCCAGAAGTCGGGCATCAGCCGAGGGTGCGGGTACGACGACAGGCCGCGGCCGCCGCGCCCGATCTCGCGGCGGAAGTGGTCGAGGTCGTCGGCCGTGAGACGGCCCTCCATGAACGCGCGGGCGTACACGCCGGGCGCGGCGTGTCCCTGGAAGTAGACGTGGTCGCCGGCGTTCCCGTCGTCCTTGCCGCGGAAGAAGTGGTTGAAGCCGATCTCGTACAGCGCGGCCGACGATGCGAACGTCGACAGGTGGCCGCCGATGCCGTCGGCCGCCTTGTTGGCCTTGACGACCATCATCGCTGCGTTCCACCGGACGAAGGCCCGGATCCGTCGCTCGATGTGCTCGTCGCCGGGGAACCACGGCTCCTGCTCGAGCGGAATCGTGTTGACGTACGGCGTCGAGACCGTTGCCGGGAACGACACCTGCGACTCGTTGGCCCGCTCCATCAGCCGCGACAGCAGGTACCGCGCACGGGTCTTGCCGTGCGTGTCGACGACGGCGTCCAGGCTGTCCAACCATTCGATCGTCTCGGTCGGATCGATGTCGGGCAGCTGATGGACGTGGCCGTCGAAGATCATGCGCAGCATTGTCGCAGGGTTACCGATGGGTACCCACCAGATGTCGGCGAATTTCGTCCGAACCGCCGCACCGGATTCGGGGTCCGGCTCAGCCGTTCCGTGTGTCGAGTGGCCGGTCGGGTCCGACGCCGGTGAACCCGGTGCCCGTCGTTCCGAGCAGATCGAACACGACCTCCGCCGGGGTGTTGGTGTACACGCAGAGCATGCCCGCGGCGTCGGGCTCGACGATCACGGCATTCGCGATCGTCGTGCCCACCCGGTAGTTGATGTTCGAGGTCTCGGGACGACCATCCGCGCACGGGTACACCGTGGCGTAGCCGGACTGCTGAGCGTGCACGATCGTCAGGTTGCCGACGACACCCGACACGGGGGCGTCGTCAGCGCCGGCCGGAACGTCGATCCGGACGACCTGACCGGCGACGGGTCCATCGCCGCCGCGCGTGTCGGCCAGACGCTCCGGGGTGACGGCCGTGACCGTGGTGTCGGGACCGAACTCGGCCAGGAGATCGACGATGATGTGTGCGTTCTGCGTTGCTGTGACGCACACGTGACCGGTCGCGTCGGCTCGGGCGATCACGAGGTTCGGCGCCGGGTCGTGAGCCACGAAGTTGACGTTCGACGTGTTCGGGGGCTCGACACCGCACTCGTGGACCGTGAGGTAGCCCCGTCCTGCAGCCTGGGTGACCGTGACGTTGAGCGCGACCGTTCGCTCGGGTGTGCCCACGTCGACCCGGAGCTCGGTCAGGGCGCCGTGGCGGGCGCCACTCTGCGCCGGCCCGCGTGTGTCGATCAGCCGCGTCGACCCCGTACTGGTCAGCTCGGCCGCGGCGTTGAACTGCCCGAACACGTCGACGATCACATGGCTGGCCTGCTTGTTGAAGACACAGATCTCTCCGGCTGCATCGACGCGCACGATTGCTGCGGCGGCGACGACCTGGTCGCGTTGGTGGTTGAGGTTGCTCGATGGGCTCGAGCCCTGGGCGCAGGGAAACGCGGACAGGTATCCCCGTGTCCGACCGCGGACACTCGTGAGGTTGACGGCGACCGCGGTGACGTCGCCGGCGGCGACAGCTGCGGGGTCGGCCACCTTGATCCTCGAGATGGTCTCGTTCGCCGGTCGAATCCGGGCGTCGTTGACGGCCTGGGAGATCAGCGAGCTGTACAGCTCGGCCCCGGTCCGGTTGAGGTGGATCGCGTCGTAGGTGATGCCGGGGCGATCGGCGACCGCCGCCCAGTCGATGAGCGTCAGCGACGGATGGCGTGCGAGCGCGCGTTCGAGATGCTCGTTGACGGTCGGGAAGTACCAGTAGTACTTCTGCACCTGCCGCCATGCGGAGGCCGTGATGAACTGGGGCTTCACTTCGCGCAGCGTCACCCAGTAGATGTGCTTGACCCCGGCCTGCGTGAGGGTTCCGATCGTTGCGTCGATGGCGCGCTCGAATCGCTCCGGGTCCCAGAACGGATAGTTGTAGCCGGCTGCGATCACGACGTGGTCGCCGGCGCGATACAGGTTCGGCTGGATGTAGCCGCCGGGAAGATCGCGGACGAACACCGCCGGCTTGCCGACGATCGACACGTCCCAATCGGCAGGGAAGAACTCGTCGAGTACGCCGCGGGTGCCGAGTCCGACCGAGTCGGTGACCAGCATCACCCGCTTCTCGCTGCGGCGCGATGGCGCCAGCGCGCTCGGCGCGACCCGGGCCGACGGCCACGATGGTGGCGCAAGCGAGCGTGGCCGCCGCGAGGCATGCCGCGCGCAGGGCACGATGTGTACGGGGACGTTTGGTCATGGAACCCACCAGCCGGTTGTGTCGAACAGCGTTTGGCCCGTCGATGACGTGCGCAGGCAGAGCCGACCCGTGTCGGAGATGCCGAGTGTGATCGAGTTCGCGACCACCGCACCGGCCGCAGCGTTGGCGGAGGAGGTCGGGGCGGAGCCGACGCATGCGTCGGCGGTCACGTAGCCGCGGCTGAGTGGGCGCACCATCGTCACGGTTCCGGTGACCGCCTGGGCCGTCGGGGGTGCGACGCGCGTGCCGATGGTCTGATCCGCCCCCTGGATCGGGAACCACCCACCCGTGCCGTCGCGGGTGTCGAGCATGCGCGACGGCGTCACGGGGACGTACCGCAACCCTGGCCCGGTCGCGAATGTCCCGGTGATGTCGACGATCACGTCGGTGGACACGTTCGACGAGACGCAGATGGTGTCCGCGTCGGAGACGTTGACGATGGCCGAGGCCGACCACGCTGATCCGGGCCGGAAGTTGAGGTTTGCGACGCCTCCCGCCTCGCCGCAGGGAGAGGCGCTGAGGAACCCGCGCTGTTCGGCACGGGTGGCCGTGAGGTTGACGGCCACCGCGCTGGCTCCGGCAGGAACGTCGACCACGACTTCGCTCGAGCGTCCGGTCTCGCGTGTGTCGGCCAGCCGATCGGGCGAGGCGAGCGGCTGGAAGGTCATCCCATCGGTTCCGTCGACGAACGCGCCCTGGATGTCGATCACGAGGTCGGCATCACCCGAGCTGTACACGCACACGTCGTCGTTGGTGCCGAGCGCCACGATCGTCGGTGCCCCGATCGCCGTGAACGGCGGGTAGTTGACCGTGGATCCGGACGTGGATGTGCCGCACGGACCGGCCGCGAAGTACCCCTTCGATTGCGTCCGCGCGGCGCCGACGTAGAGCGCCACCGCCGAGGCGTCTGCCGGCGCGATGCCGTCGAAGTCGACGGCTCTGGTTTCGCCCGGGGTCAAGGGGCCCGAACCGTCCTCGCGAGTGTCGACGACGCGCACCCCGGGGATCGGGACGAACGTGGCCGGGTTCGCCGTTGCGGTGGGCAGGGGCGCAGCCTCGCCGACCCGGCGTGCGCGGGCGACGTCGCGGGTGAACAGGTCGGCCATCCGGACCGAGCGCGCCCGGTAGCCGTCGGGGGTCAGGTGGGTGCCGTCGGGCGACGGGTACTGCGAGAGTTCGTCGGGCCAATCCCACGTGAAGAAGTCGCTGCGTGCGTCGGCGAACTCCTGGAGCGCCCGATTCCAGTTGTCCTGCTGAGCGAACGCAGTGAACAGCCGGGTGATCTTCGGCCACCAGATCGTGTGCCCCGGGCCGATCTCGTCGATGACCCCCTGGATCTGTTGGCGGGCGCAGGTGATGCTCGTGTTGCAGATACCGGAGTCGTTGGCGCCGAGGTTGATGAGGACGTTCGGGGCGTCCCATCCCTGCGATCGCCATGCGGAGAACCAGGTGCGAGCTCCGAAGCTGCCGGTGCGCGTGTTGTAGCCCTCGCCTGCGCGGAACTTGATCGGGCCCCAGCCGCGTTCGGCGAGACGATCGGGCAGGGTGGGGCCCCACAGCGCCGAGCCGAGCAGCACCGAGTCGCCGAAGACGGTCACCGGGCCGAGCGGCCCGGGGGCGGAGATGTCGATCTGGCGCGGCGCGGCCTCGGCGACACCGTTCGGCGTCGCGGTCGTCGCCACCACGGCGAGGCCGGAGATGGCCAGCAGTCCCGCCAGCGACAGTCGGAGCCGCCGCGTCGCAGATCGTGGTGTGTCGACAACCCCCGCCATTGCTCCAACGCTACCTCGCCGGGGGGTCGGCGTCCCGTACACTCCGCAGCGTGAGCGGGGAGCTGGAGAGCGCGCGAACGCGGACCTCGCGCCCGTCGACGATCACCTACCAGCCGGCGCTCGACGGAGTCCGAGCGCTCGCTGTCCTCGCCGTGCTGTTCTTCCACGGTGAAGTCGCCGGGTTCGGTGGGGGATACCTCGGGGTGTCGGTGTTCTTCACGCTGTCCGGATTCCTGATCACGAGTTTGCTGGCTGCCGAGACTGCGGCGAACGGTTCGGTCGGGCTCGGCGCGTTCTACTCGCGCCGAGCCCGACGACTCCTCCCGGCGAGCGTGTTGCTCGTGGTCCTGGTGATGGTCGCCTCGCTCGTGACCGACTGGTTCGATGGCGTCGCCGACCTGCGGTCCCACATCGTCGGCAGCCTGCTCCAGGTGGCGAACTGGGTGTTTCTCGCCAACGACGGGTCGTATCAGGAGTTGCTCCAGCAGGCAGCAGGGGCGGCGTCGCCGCTCGAGCACTACTGGTCGTTGGCGATCGAGGAGCAGTTCTACTGGATCTGGCCGGTCGCGTTCGTCGGGTTGTGGAAGCTCGGCCGCACGCCGAGAGGTCGCCTGATGCTGCTCGGCGGAGTGACGGCTGCGCTCGTGGTCGCCGCACCCGTGATCTCTGCGGTCTGGGGCAGCGACGCCGCGTACTGGGCCTCGCCGGCTCGTGCAGCCGAGATCCTGCTCGGTGCGTTCCTGGCGCTTGCGCTCGCCGGGCGAACCGTTTCGCCGCGACTCTGGGTGCTCGCGCCGGCTGCACTCGCGGTCCTCGCGATCTGTGTGGTCACGTTCCCCACCGCTGGTGGTCCTGCGTATTCCGGTTGGCTCCCGGCCATCGGCGCCGTCAGCGCGCTCCTCCTGCTGGGTCTGCAGGTCGAGTCACCCGTGCGCGCTGCGTGTTCGGCGGCGCCCCTCGTGTGGCTCGGCAAGATCAGCTACGGCGTCTACCTCTTCCACTGGCCGATCTTCGTGGTGATGAACGACGAGCGAACGGGGATCGACGGGGTCGCGTTGTTCGCGTTGCGGATGGCGCTCACACTTGCCGTTGCTCAGGTCTCGTTCACGTTCTTCGAACGGCCGATCCGCACCGCCAGCGGCATCGGGATCCGCCCGACGCTGATCGCAGCCGGTGGCGCGACCGCCACCGTGATCCTCGCGGCGATTCTGGTGGTTCCGGGGGCCGACAGCGACTACTGGTCGACGCCGTCGGAGGTCGCCGAGGCGGCCGCGCTCGACACCGACGACGCACCACTGCTGGTCGCCGACCCGACGACCACGGTGTCCCCCGCTGAGGAGCCCGACGCGTCGGGAGTCGGCGTCGAGGTCGACGGCACCGAGGTCGATAGCACCGAGGTCGACGGCACGGATGTCGAGGAGGTCGACGGCTCGGGGGCCGACGACACGATCCCCGTGACCGCGCCGATCGACACCGCCGTCACCTCGAGTACGGTGCCCCCGATCCCCGAGCTGAGCCGCCCGGTCAGGATGATCGTCGCGGGTGACTCGACGGGCGAGGCCTACGGCAACGGTGTCGTCAGCTGGGCGGCCTCATCGCCTGACCTCGCCCAAGCGGAGTTGAACGTCGAACGCGGATGCGGATTCGTCCGCGACGGCGACTATCTGTTGGACGGCGAGTGGTTCGAGGTCCGTGACGACTGCTCCGACTGGCTGGAGGGTGAGCTTCCCGAACGTGTGGCCGAGACCGGCGCCGACGTGGTGTTGATGGTCACGACATCGTGGGACGTGCTCGACCATCGGTGGGACGCCGGCGACGGGTTTGCGACGGAGACCGACGAGATGCGGGCGCGACTGCTGTTCGATTTCACCCGCGTGACCGATGAACTGCTCGCCGAGGGTGCCGGTGCCGTCGTGTGGGTGAAGGCACCGATCCCGAACCCGCTGTGGTTCTCGCGTGGGACCGAGCAGGAGCAGCCGGCGCGCCACGCCGTGCTGCACGAGGTGATGGACGAGATCGCGGCCAACCACCCCGGCGACGTGTACGTGATCGATCTGCTCGAGTACTTCGACGAGGTGGGGTACACCGACGACGTCGATCTCAGGCCCGATGGCGTCCACGTCACGCCGGAGGCAGCGGAGACGATCGCCGCCGACTTCCTCGGCGAGCAGATGATCCGCGCGGCGCTCGACCTCTTCTGAGTCGGCGTCGGACTCAGCGGGGCGTGGCGGCGACGGCGAGGCGGTCGGCGAGCTCGTTCATCGGGTGCCCGCTGTGGCCCTTGACCCAGCTGAACGTCACGTCGGTGTTGCGCACGACGTCGATCAACGGCTTCCACAGGTCGGTGTTGGCCACCGGTTGCTTCTTCGAGTTCTTCCAGCCGTTCTTCTCCCACTTGACCCACCACGCGTCGCGGAAGCAGTTGACGACGTAGGTCGAATCGGAGACGATCTCGATCGGCGTCCCGTCGGCCCCCAGCGTGCGGAGTGCGTCGAGCACCGCGTACACCTCCATCCGCTGGTTGGTCGTCGCTGCCTCGCCGCCGGACCCGCAGGGCTCGCCGTCGGGCGACACCGCCCACCCCCAGCCGCCGGGGCCGGGGTTTCCGCTGCAGGCTCCGTCGGTGTACACGACCACTCGTTCCATTCCCGCCGAACCTACCGTCTGGGACGAACCCGCTGGCTCGCCGGGTCCGCGGAATTGTGTGGAATGTCTCAAGCGGGGCTGCGAAGGTGCCGATGACAAGTCTCATGTCGATGTCGAGACTGCGCGTCAGCATGTTACGATTCGATGACATGAACCTCGCACGTCGGTCCCGTGGTCGAGCGGCCGTCCTCGTCGGTGCGTTGCTTGCATCCGCTGCCGTCATCGCGCCCGCCGCGGTCACGCCCGCACCCGCCGCCGAGGCTGCGCCGGACGACATCATCGCCATCGTGCTCGATGGCACGGGCAACGGCCACGGCCGAGGCCTCAGCCAGTGGGGGGCCTACGGGTACGCCGTCGACCACGGATGGGACTGGCAGCAGATCCTCGGTCACTACTACGGCGGAACGATCTCGGCCGCCACGTCGGCCAATCAGCGGATCGACGTCCGGCTCACCAAGTACGACGGGCTCGGCGACGTCGGCGTCATCTCGCACGGCAGCGGGGTGCGGTGGGGCAGCCAGACCGCGCCGGCGATGCGTGCTGACGAAACCTCGGCCGGGGTGTTCGACATCTACAAGGCGAACACCGTTGCGTGTCCGAGCAGCACGTCGCTCACCGTCCCCAACGGACCGGTCGTACAGAATCCGTCGACCTACAACGCCGACGCGAGCCGAATCCAGCAGTTCTTGCGGACGTTCCATCCACCGGCTGCCGGCATCGCAGTCGACGGATACTTCGGACCGCAAACCGCCGGATTCCTCGCATCATGGCAGAGGAGCCGCGGGCTCCCCGAGAACGGCAGTCGGTGGGACGCCGATGATGCGGCCTCGGCGCGGGCACAGATCGGGGTGTCGGGGAGTTCGGTCACGTGGACGAAGATCGGGACCCACAACCAGACCGTCGGCAATCCTGTCCGCTTCACCGCCGCCGACGGCGACAACCCCGCCACGAGCCGGGACGACGTGCTCGGCGTGTGCTCCGCGGGCGGCGCCGTCAACCACTATCGGGGTGCCATCGAAGTCGTCCACACGTCCAGCGGCAACCGCGTCGTCAACGACGTCCTCGCCGAGAACTACGTGCGCGGCGTGATCCCCAAGGAGATCGCCGCGAGCTGGGCCGCCGCCGGGAACGGCGCCGGCGCGAATGCGGTCATGGCGCAGGCCGTCGCCGCTCGTTCGTATGGCCTCGCACAGAACCGCAGCTACACCTACGACGGATCAGGGACGCGCTACGCCACCACCTGTGACACGACCTCGTGCCAGGTCTACGGAGGATCCGCGACTCGGAGCACGGCCGGGGCCACGTCGGCGACGAGAGTGGAATACGACGCCACCGATGTGGCTGTGCAAGCGACGGCCAACATCGTGCGGAAATGGCCGTCGGGTCATCCGCTCGCGGGTCAGGTCGTGTCGACCGAATTCTCCGCATCGAACGGGCCGCGTACGGCCGGTGGGGCGTTCCCCGTCGTGAACGACATCGGTGACGACACCGCCCCCAACCCGTACCACCGCTGGACGCGGATCATCGACGCCGACACCTTCGCCGCGCAGCACGGACTCGGGAAGATCACCGGTGCGACGATGGCCCCGACGACCTCGGCCAACTATCAGGGCTTCGACGGCATCTGGTTCGACGACATCGTGGTCACGGGCACCGCCGGTACGTATCGGAAACAGGCGTGGGACTTCAAGAGCGCATACGGACTCCGCTCGCCCGGGTTCACGGTGCGCGTCATCCGCGAGAGCACCACCAACGCCTCGATGGCCTTCATCGGCGATTCGGTCGGCAACGGCGTCACGAATTCCTCGGGCGAGTTCCGCCAGGTCACCGACGGCACGTACACGTCGCAGATCTTCGATGCGACCGACAGTCGGTGCACGACCCGCGAGTCGTGCCCGGGGAGCACGGGTGTCGCCGTGGCGAACAGCTTGCCGACCGGGCTCGATCTGGCCGTCGTGGAGCTCGGGTACAACGACAACCCAGCGACATTCGCCTCCGACATCGACGCGATGATGACCGCGCTCACCGCGCGCGGCGTCAAGCGCGTGGCGTGGGTCAACATGGCCGACATCCGCACCACCGGCGGCGGAGGCTCGTTCTACGGGGCCGCCAACGCTGCACTCGCGGCGGCGCCGAGTCGGTGGGGCAACCTCGCCGTGCTCGACTGGGATGCGGCGAGTGACACCCCCGAGCGGTCCCGCTGGTTCAGCAGCGACGGCGTCCACCTGGCCGCGACCGGTGAGGCCGAGTTCTCGCTGTGGCTGCGAGACCAACTCCTCGGGCTCACGCCGACGCACTACCTCGCGCCGCCGAAGCGGATCGAACTGCCGGTCGTCGGCGCCTCGATGTCGTCGGCGTCCGGGGCGTTGGTGTCGGTTCCGTCGGAGGCCAACGGTGTCTCGCTCAACGTCACCATGGTTCGGCCGAGCGGCCGCGGGTACGCGTCCGTGTGGCCATGCCAGGAGGACCGCCCGGTCGTGTCGAGCCTCAACGCGCAGGCCGGAGAAGTCATCGCGAACAACGTGATCGCTCCGATCAGCGAGGAGGGGACGGTCTGTTTCTACTCGTCGGTCGGGACGAACTTCGTGGTCGATGTGGCCGGTTGGTTCGTCGGTGCCGACGGCCCGGACGTCGTCGAACCGTTCGTGGGGCTCCTGCCCGAGCGGCGCGTCGACACCCGCAGCGGCCTGGGCGGACGTTCGACCAAGGTCACGCCGTCGTCGCCCCTGACGATCCCGGTCACCGGTGTCGCTGCACAACTTCCGGACGGCACGTCCGTGACGGTGCCCGCCGACGCCGCAGCCGTCGCCGTCAACGTGACCGTCACGCAAGCGTCGACCCAGGGCTATGCCACCGTCTGGCCGTGCGGCACCACGCGACCGCTCGCATCGAACGTCAACTTCAGGAGCACGACGCCGACCGGCAACGGTGTGATCGCCCCGGTCGGCGACGATGGGACGATCTGCGTGCACACGAGCACGTCGGCCGAGGTCATCGTCGACCTCGCCGGATATTTCGGCGGGTCGGACGTGTCGACGGACGCCGCCCCGTTCACGCCGGCCACGCCGACGCGGCTCGTCGACACCCGCGAGGGTGTGGGCGCAGCGCGTGCGCAGGTGCAGCCGGCAACCCCGTTGCGGATCCAGGTACTCGGCGCCGAACTCGACAACCCCGCCGACCCGGCGCGCCGTTCGTCGTCCCTGCCGACGCGAGCGCCGTCGCGATGAACCTGACCGTCGTGCGACCGAGTGGGACGGGCTTCGCCACCGTGTGGCCGTGTGGTGGCGAGCGCCCCCTCGCATCGAATCTGAACTACGTGAGCGGCGTCACCCGGGCGAACTCGGTCGTGGCGCCGATCGGTGCCGACGGCACCGTCTGTGTGTACGTCAATCGGGCCAGCCACATCGTCGTCGACGTTGCCGGTTGGTTCCGCGGCGGCGAGGATCCGAGCTTCTTCGGTGCGATTCCGGAACGCCTCGTCGACACCCGCTTCGCGGTCGGTCCGATGCCGAGCTGACCGCGCTCGCGGACGATTGCACCGCGCAACCATCCGCGATCTAGCGTCGGTCCCCATGGACATCAATGGTGCAAGTGCAATCGTCACGGGTGGGGCTTCCGGCATCGGGGCTGCCTCCGCTCGCATGCTCGCCGCGCGCGGCGCGAAGGTCGTGATCGCCGACCTGAACGAGGAAGCGGGGACCGCGCTCGCCGACGAGATCGGCGGTGCGTTCGCCAAGGTCGACGTCACGAACACCGACGATCTCGTCAACGCCGTCGAGATGGCGAAGTCGATGGGCCCCGTCCGCGTGCTCGTCAACTCCGCCGGCATCGGCTGGGCGCAACGCACGATCGGTCGTGACGGCACGCTCGAGTCGGCTGCCAACCTCGACGCCTTCAAGAAGGTCATCGCGATCAACCTGATCGGGTCGTTCGACGCCATCCGGATCGCCGCCACGGCGATGAGCACCACCGAACCCATGGAGCACGGGGAGCGCGGTGCGATCGTCAACATCGCGTCGGTCGCCGCGTTCGACGGGCAGATCGGGCAGGCGAGCTACTCCGCGTCGAAGGGCGGGGTCGTCGGGATGACGCTGCCGATCGCCCGTGACCTGTCGGCCGCAGGCATCCGCGTGAACACCGTGGCCCCAGGGCTCATCGACACCCCGATCTACGGCGAGGGCGAAGCGAGCGAGCAGTTCAAGGAGAACCTCCAGAAGGGGGTCCTGTTCCCGAAGCGACTCGGCGACCCCGAGCAGCTCGCGTCGATGGTGACCGAGTGCATCACCAACAGCTACATGAACGCCGAGACCATCCGGGTCGACGGTGGCATCCGCATGCCCCCGAAGTAATCGTCGTTCGCCCGATCGCGGCGTTGCGGGAGCTCGTCGGTGCCGTGAGGCACCTTCCTCGCCTCGCGCCTGGCGCTCGAACGAAACTCGATCACTTCGGCAAGCCGAAGAATTGATCAGCAGCGGCCGGACTCGTTGGACGGGTTCGGTCGTTTGCGTTTCGGCCGCTTCGGGAACACGGCAGGAGGTGTCGGGGTGTTCCACGCCATGAAAGCTGTGTTCAACGGTCAGGTCATCGCGGAGTCCGACGAGACGGTGGTGGTCGAGGGCAATCACTACTTCCCACCGCAGTCGGTCAAGGCGGAGTTCTTCTCCGAGCCGACGGGCAGGTCGACGCACTGCCCGTGGAAGGGTGACGCGGGCTACCGCGACGTCGTCGTCGATGGCGAGACGGCGGCGAACGCCGCATGGTTCTACCCCGAGCCGAAGGAGAAGGCAGCGGAGATCAAGGACCACATCGCGTTCTACCCCGCCGTCACCGTCAGCTGACCGACGCAGTCCGGTGGGTGCACCGGACGGTCGCTCCGGCCGGTCGACTGCGTCGGTGCGTGATGGTTCAGGTGGTGTAGTCGGCGTTGAAGCGGACGTACTCGTCGCTCAGGTCGCAGCCGTAGACGGTGCGCCTCGGCATCGCCGGTGTGGAGCGACACGTGGATCACCACGTGGTCGGACCGCATGTAGGCCGACAGCTCGGCGAGTGCGTCGTCGTCGAGCAGGTCGGGGTACACCTCGGTGCGTGCCGAATCGGATCACGACCCGGTCCTGGTCGATGTCGGTGTCGTCGGAGCACTTGCCGATCGCCATCGCGACGCGACCCCAGTTCGGGTCGCCCCCGTGGACCGCGGTCTTGACGAGCGGCGAGTTCACGATCGTCTTGGCGACGCGGCGTGCCTGCCCGACGTCGGCGGCGGCGTCGACGTGGACCTCGATCAGCGAGTTCGCGCCCTCACCGTCGCGGGCGATCTGCTTCGTCAGGTCGAGACACACCGGCGTCGAGCGCGACCTCGAACGCGTCGAGTTCGACGGCCCCGGCGTCACCCGACGCGAGGATGATGGTCGAGTCGCTCGTCGAGGTGTCGGTGTCGATGCTCACGCAGTTGAACGTGCGGTCGACGACCCGGCGGAACACTGCGTCGAGGTGATCGGACGACACCGCCGCGTCGGTGAACACGAGCGAGATGTGCGTCGCCATGTCGGGCTCGATCATGCCGACGCCCTTGGCCATGCCGACGACGCGGGCGTCGCTGCCGGCCACCGTCGCCTCGGCCACCTTTGCGACCGTGTCGGTCGTCATCATCCCGGTGGCGGCGGCGACGGCGTCGGTGCCGGCCGGTCGAGCGGGGAGCGCGGCGATGCCGGCTCGGACTCGATCGATCGGGTAGCGGCGCCCGATCACGCCGGTCGAGGTGACCACGACGTCGCTGGGATCGGCACCGAGCCGGTCGGCCAATCGTGGTCGCGACTTCGACCGCATCGTCGTGGCCGGCCTGTCCGGTCGCCACGTTCGAGTTCTTCGAGATCACGACGACGGCCTGCGCCAGACCGTTCGGCGACGTGCTCGCGGCTGACGAGCACGCTCGGCCCGGCGAAACGGCTCTTCGTGAAGAGCGCCGAACACGGAACAGGTCGTTCGGCCGTCACCACGACGAAGTCGTCGGTGTCGTCCTTGATGCCGATGTTGGCGACGTGGTGCGTGAAGCCGCGCGGGAGTGTGGTCATGGCAGCGGCCGGCTCAGGCGACGTCGCTGGTCGACGACCGGCGGCGGCGAGACCGGCCGAGATCGCGTCGAAGATCGACGCCATCGCGTCGACCTGCTCCGCGTGAGGTGATCGAAGATGTGGCGGCGGACGCTCTGCACGTGATGCGGTGCGGTGCGGGTGAGCAGATTGCGCCCGGCATCGGTGAGGACCGCCATCATCACCCGCCCGTCGTGCGGCGACGGGCGGCGCACCACGTGTTCGCTGCTCACGAGACCGTCGAGCCGGCGGGTCAGCCCGCTGGGCGACAGCTGGAGGACATCGGCGAGATCGCACATGCGCATCGAGTCGTCGTCGGCCTCGGACAGGTAGACGAGCACCTGGTAGTCACCGAGGGTGAGCCCGTGTTCGGCGAGGTCGCGTTCGAGTGCGGCGGAGAGATCGCCGTTGGTCTCGATGTACGAGCGCCACGCCGCCATCTCCCGGTCGTTCAGCCAGGTCGACGCCATACCTCAAGGGTATCTCGCTGATCGGGGACCGACGTCAACCGGCTGTGCCGTCGCCGTCGACCAGGGTCGCGAGTCGTTCGAGGGTCTTCTCGATCGATGTGGCGTTCTTCGCCGGGTAGCCCATCAGCTTGAGGAACGGCGGCGCCTTCGAGGTTCGCCAATCGAACTCCTCGGTGATCTTCGTTCCCCCGTCGATCTCCTCGAGCCGGTAGCGCCAGATGTGACCGCCGAGGTGGCGCCACGCGATGGTGTCGTTCTCGACGAACTCGACGACCTCGTTGGTCATCCGATACGGGACGACCAGCTTCATCTCCATTCCGAACTTGGCGCCTTCGGAAAGACGCTCCGGCGCCGAGTCGCGGCTGGCCTGCACCGTGCCGGACCCGTCGAACTCGTTGTGGCGCGACGGGTTGGCGAGGAGGTCGAAGATCACGTCGGGAGCGGCATCGACGACGATGCTGCGTCGCTCCACGCGGTCGGGGGCCTCGTCGACCGAGACGGTGTGGCGGGAAGGTGTTCGATCGGACATGGTGTGGTCGCTTTCGTGGAGGGTGATGACGATGTCGTCAGGACCCGGGGGAAGGTTCGGGGGAGGGGTCCGGGGCGATGATGGCGGAGACCGCCTCGGCACAACGACGGCCGGAGTAGAGCGCCCCTTGGATCGACGCCGTGTCGCGATGGTCGCCACACACGAATCGGCCGTCGCCGAGCCGGACCGGCTGCTTCGGGGCGAACGGCGGTGCCTGCCGTGGCTGTCCGTGTGGGATCCGGTACGTCGCCACGTGCTCCCAGCCGTCGACCTGATCGCCCCACCAGCCCCGGAGTTGGGTGCGGGCAGCGTCCTCGAGGTCGCCCTCGGCCAGACCGGGGAGCGCGGCGGCGATCAGGTGGCGGCCTGCGGGTGCGTAGGTCGGTGCGACGTTGCTCATGACCGCGACGTTGAGCACCGGGCCGGCGCCGGTCCCGTCGAGGACCACGCATTTCGTGTCGGTCGGCGCGGTGTCGGCCGCGAAGTAGACACAGCCGGCCGCCTTCGACCCGACCTGCTCGATGCCCAGCAGATCGCTTGCGGTCGGCCCGTCGGTGGCGACCACGACGGCCGCGGCCGGGATCTCCTCGCCGCCGGCGAGCTGGATCGACGTGGAGGTGGTCCCGGTCACCCGCTGTTCGAGGTGGATGGTGCCATCGGGGAGGCGCGCCGCGAGTTGGTCGGGGATGGCCTGCATCCCCGCTGCCGGAACGACCGAGTCGCCGTCGGCGAGCATCCGGAAGATGATGTCGAACATGCGGCGGCTGTCGCTGCAGCTCGGGGTCGAGTTGGATCCCTCCCACCAATGGTCGGAAGAAGCGGTCGATCATCGTCGAGGAGAAGCCGTCGGCGTCGAGTGCGGCGGCCGTGGTCATGTCGTCACCGGCGAGGAGGCGGGCGGGGTGCACGCGACGTAGCCGCGCTCGGAGCAGAGCGATGCGCGCCTTGTCGAGCAGATTGCCGATCGGGGCGGTCGCAGTGGAGATGAGCCGGGTCGGCCGACGGAACGGGTCGGACACGACCGAACCCTTGCCGTTCCGCCACACGAGCGCGCCCGGTTCGAACGCCTGGAGGTCGAGCGCATCCATGTCGAGCTGGCGGTGCATCTCGGGATAGGCGGTGAGGGCGACCTGGAAGCCGCGATCGAGGGTGAAGCCGTCGACGACGTCGCTGCGGACGCGGCCGCCGACGCCATCGGATGCTTCGTACACCTCGACCCGATGTCCGGCGTCGTGGAGGTGGACGGCGCACGACAGTCCGGCGAGGCCAGCTCCGACGATGACGACGGGCGCGTCCTCGGTCGTCGTCACGCTCACTTCTTCAGCAGATCGCGCAGCGCGCCGTCGAGCGTCGGATGGGCGAACGAGAAGCCGTCGTTCTCGAGGACCACGGTCGGACGACCTTCTGGCCGCTGAAGAGCAGGTTGTCGGCGAGCTCGCCGCCGAGCACCAGTTTCGGACCGAACTTCGGGATCGGGACGAACGTGGGGCGCCCGAGGACGTCGCCGAGTGTCTTGGTGAACTCGGTGTTGGTCACCGGGTTCGGCGCGGTCAGGTTGACCGGGCCCTCGATGTCGGCGGTGAGGAGGTGCACGATCGCGGCGACTTCGTCGTCGATGTGGATCCAGCTCTGCCACTGGTCGCCCGAGCCCATCTTGCCCCCGAGTCCGAACTTGAACAGCGGGAGCTGCTTCTTCAGGGCGCCACCCTCGGCCGACAGCACGATGCCGGTGCGGAGGAGCGCGAGGCGGGCACCGCTTCCGGTGCCGGGCGCGGCAGCTGCCTCCCAGGCGTCGCAGACGTCGGCGAGGAATCCGGTGCCGGCCGGCGACGTCTCGTCGAACGTGGTGGTCGGGCTGGCACCGTAGTAGCCGATCGCCGACCCCGCGAGCAGGACCTTGGGTCCGTTGGTGGCAGCGGCGACCGCGTTGGCGACGAGGGCCGTTCCGACCGTCCGGCTGTCCAGGATCTCGCGCTTGTAGTCGTCGGTCCAGCGGTGGTCGCCGATGCCGGCGCCGGCGAGGTGGACGACGGCGTCGACGCCATCGAAGGCGCCGTCGTCGATGCGGTTCTCGGCCACGGACCAACCGATCTCGTTGTCGCCGGGGGCACGGCGAACGACGGGAGCCACGTCGTGACCGTCGTCCTGCAACCGACGAGAGAGTGCTGTTCCGATGAGGCCGGAGGCCCCGGTGATCGCAATGCGCATGCGACCAGAGTACGACCGATTCCGGCAACCCGAGCCACGCAGCCCGGTCAATTCCGCTCAGTGGCGAGCCGGTCGGGTTTCGGCGACACTCCGGTTGCTCAGACGGATTCGGAGATGATCTGGTCGAGAAGGCTCTCGTCGACGGCGCCGGCCACGGTTTCCATGCTGCCGTCGGTCTTGACGATCACGAGGGCGGGCTGGAAGGCGACGTCGAAGCGGGCGAAGACCTCGCCCGGGTCGTCGTTGATCTGCGGGAAGGTCAGACCGTGCTTGTCGACGAACCCCTGGTACGAGTCCTCCGAGCCGGTCCACGCCACGCCCACGAAGTTGACCTGGTCCTGGTACTTGATGCTTGCCGCCTCGACCGAGGGGGCTTCACGGTTGCAGGTACTTCAAGTGGGCGACCAGAACCAGAATGCCGTCGGTTTGTCGGACAGCTCGGCAACGTCGAGCTCGCCACCGCCCACGAGGGTGCTCGTGAACTGCATGATCTCGGGCGCATCGCCGACGACCGCCGGCTGGGCGGTCGAGTCGCCGGCGTCGGCGGCTGGACCGGTGGCCACCGGTGCGGCGGTGGTGGCGACGTCCGCGCTGTCGGAGCTTCCGCACGCGACCACGGCGAAACCGGCCGCGAGCACGAAGGCCGCGGTGCGCAATGATCGACGCGAGTTCATGCTTGCGAGGGTATCGACCGCAGGGTTCGCAGGGTGCCTGGCCGTCGACGGTTTCGGGCGTGTTCATCCTCCGTAGGCTGAGGCCGGATGAAGACCCGCACGCTGCTGCTCCTGTCGGTCGGAACCGCGTTGATGATCCTGATGGCCGGTGGCGTGCTGCTGTTCCAGCTGTCGGGTCAGGAGGTGGCCAGCCAGGCGACGCCGTTCGGCGAAGAAGCCACGGTCGGCGACGCTCGCGTCACCGTCCTCGACACCGAGCTGTTGCGGCGACACGATGGTCGTCTCGATGGAGATCGGCGGGGTCGACGACCCCGATGGCATCGACAGTTTTCGGTTGGTCACCGGTGATCGACAACTGTCGCCGCTCGTCACCGGCCGACGGTGACCGTTGTGACGGCATCAGCGAGGCCTCACGACGGTGCCTCGTCGAATTCGACGTCGCCGAGGCGGCGGGGACGAGCCGTGTGCTGATCATGCGTCGCGGTGACGAACAGGCCACCTGGCGACTCGCGTAGCGCGCCGGGAGGCGTCGACGACGTCGATCCCGGCGGGCGATTATCGTGGTCACGTGAGCCGGACGGGCCGAGCGACCCGACCGGTCAGTACGGGGTGAACCTCGCTTCGAGATTGGTCGCGGTCGAGATCTCCCGCATCGCATCAGCCCCGTGCCCGAGCCAACATGGACGCGTCCCGGGGAGGTCGTAGGAGATCGAACCGTCGGGCCCGACGGTCGACCGCCCGGCACAGAGCACGTACCAGGCGTTGGCCGGGCTGGTGTAGGTCGCAGGATCGACGATCAGCGATGCGGTCGGCATCGTCTCGTAGGTGCGATCGATGTAGTCCGAGTTGACGACGTCGATCGTCTCGCCGGTCCGGAGATCGTGGATCACGACCGCGAGCCCGATGTCGGGACAGATGGCCATGTACGCGAGCCCGCTCGTGCCGACGAACTGCAACGAGTCCGTTGCGCAGTCCGAGTGCGGCAAGTCGGCCGGCTGACCATCGCCGAGGACCGAGACGAGGTCGCCGCTCGCGGTGTCGATGATCCGGGTCAGCCCGGTCGGCCCCTCGGAGAACGGGCGTGAAGCGGTGGTCAGCAACAGCAACGATCCGTCGTCGTTCAGTTCGACGATGAGCACGCCTTCCGCACCGCCATCGATCGTGAGGATCGGACGTGGCGAGGTGGTCGGGTCATCGGCGTCGAACATCGCGATCGTCACGTCGTAGGGGCCGGCCGGCTGATCGTCGCCGGCCAGCGCACCGTCCGTCGGACAGGCGGCACTCACGGCGACTCCGGCTCGGCCGTCGGCGGACACCGCGATCACCTCGACCCGTTCGGGGAGCCCGGTCGGCTCGGCGCCGACCACCCAGGCGGCCGCCGGCATCTGCAGGCACGGGTCCATGTCGTCCTGCTGGTCGTACGGGAACCCGTACGTGATCGCGCCCGAAGCGCTGGTCACCGGCGCCGTCGGGTCGGGGAAGGCGGCGCCGGTGGACGGGCGGGTGTCGACCAGTTCGAGGGTCACCGGGTCGAAGACGTCCTGTTGGGTCGTTGCGTCGTCCGCCGGTGCGTAGATCGCTTCCGGCACGGCGTCGACGTCCACGGCGGGTGGCGCGGTCGAGGTCGTCGAGTCGGGAGGTGCGGCAACCGGGCTCGTGCCATCGGGCGTCGTGGACTCGGGGTTGGTGGTTGCCGGTGTGGTGTCCGGGGTGGTCACGACGGTCGTCGGTGCCTCGACGGTCGGCGCGGTCGCCGGGACCAGCGTGCTGTCGTTGCTCCGGCCGGCCACCGCCACGGCACCGACCGTGACCAGCGCCGCGACGCCGACGGCGCCGAGTCCGGCGCGGATGGTCTGCTGGCGGCGTCGAGCACGCCGGACTCCGGCCGCGAACGCGGCGGGAGCCGGTCGGCGCACCTCGGCGCCGGCGCGTCGTGCGATCGCGTCGATCGCCGCGTGGTCACCGGGCAGATCGCTGCCCGACGCATCGTCGTTCTGATGGTTGGTCATGTCAATCTCCCAAGAGGGTGGTGAGCGCGGCTCGCGCACGCGTCAGGTCCGATCGCACCGTCCCGGAGGGGACCGTGAGGACTCCTGCCACCTCGTCGACCGTGAGGTCCGCGGCGTAGTACAAGGCCACCACCTGCTGGTGGCGTACCGGGAGCCGGCGAACCGCTTCCCAGAACACCAGCGCATCAGGCGACGGGCCGTCGCTCGCCGCTTCTTCACGACGCAGCCGGGCGAGGTATTTCGCCTCGGTGCGCTTGCGACGCCACCAACCCACGCAGCGGTTCACGAGGACCCGATGGGCCCACCCCTGCGGGGTGTTCGTAGTACTGCACCCGATCCCAGCGGACGAACGCCTTGAGCATCGTGTCCTGCACCATGTCCTCCGCATCGGGAATGGTGCCGGTCAATGCCGTGGCGACGCCGACCAGACCCGGATACGTCGTGCGTACGAATGTCTCGAAATCACTGCTGGAATTCGAGCTCGTTCGTGTTTGCCATGACGCTCCGGGCTTCGGGCAGGTTGGTGGTGGCAATCATCAACTACATACACGCGCCAGGTCCGCATTTCGCTGCAGAAATCTTTGAGCCGGTTTGTCAGTCGAACGTGTTCTTGGCGTCCGGTCGACCGGACAGCGCTGGGGAACGTCGCACCGTCGGCTCCGAATCCGGTGTGATAGGGTCATGGTGGCCCGAGCACCGGTTACTGGTCGGTCACTTGCAGGCCCACGCTTCCGTCGGGCCGGTGGAGCGCTACGGTGATCCACCGTGAGCTCTGCATCCGACCACTTCGATCTCGTCGTCATCGGCGGAGGACCCGGCGGGTACTCCGCCGCTCTGTACGGCGCATCCGCCGGCTTGAACGTCGCCCTCGTCGAGAAGGACGCCCTCGGGGGCACCTGCCTCAACCGTGGGTGCATCCCAGCCAAGGCGTTCCTGGAAACGGCAGCGGTCAAGCGACACGTCGATCACGCTGCTGATTTCGGTATCGAGACCGGAGGCGACGCCTCGGTTGCATTCGCCACGACGCAGGAACGCAAGCAGGGCATCGTGAGGGGTCTCGTCGGCGGAATCGCCGCGATGTGCAAGGGCCGCAAGGTCGAGGTGTTCAACGGCGTCGGTTCGCTCCGGGCGGGACGCACGGTCGACGTCGCCCTGGGCGATGGCGGCTCCGCGACGATCACGGGCGACTTCGTCATGCTCGCCTCCGGCTCGGTCCCCCGTCTGATCCCCGGCTTCGAGCGCGGTGGGCCGATCATGACCAGCGACGAGGTGCTCGATCTCGACACGCTCCCGGCGCGCGTCGCCGTCATCGGTGGTGGCGCGATCGGCTGTGAGTTCGCTTCGACGTTCGCCGACCTCGGCTCCGAGGTGACCATTCTCGAGGGCCTGCCGAAGATCCTGCCCGGGCTCGACAAGGACGTCGCGAACGTCGTCGAGAAGTCGTTCAAGAAGAAGAAGATTGCGATCAAGACCGGGGTCATGGTCAACGGCCACACCCCGAACGACTCCGGTGGCACGGTTGTCGCGTACGGCGACGACGAGTCGGTCGAGGTCGACGTGGTCGTCGTGTCGGTCGGGCGGCGACCCTTCGCCGACCAACTCGGCCTCGAGGGCACCGGTGTCGTCGTCGACGAGCGTGGGTTCGTCGTCGTCGACGAGTACTGCCGCACCGGCGAAGACGGGGTCTACGCAGTCGGCGATCTGATCAACACACCGCAGCTCGCCCACGTCGGCTACGCCGAGGCGATTCTGGTGATCAAGCACCTCCTCGGCGAGGACCCGATGCCGGTGATGTACGACCGGGTGCCCTGGGCGATCTACTGCCACCCTGAGGTCGCGTGGGCCGGGCCTGACGAGCAGCAGGCGATCGACGCCGGACACGATGTCGTCGTCGCCAAGCACCCGTTCAAGTTCAACAGCCGGGCCATGATCCTCGGCGAGACCGAGGGCCTGGTGAAGGTCATCGCCAAGAAGCGTGCCGACGGCACCGCGGGTCAGATCCTCGGCGTGCACATGGTCGGTCCGTGGGTCACCGAGCAGCTGTCGGGTGGTTACCTGGCGGTCAACTGGGAAGCCACCGTCGACGAAGTCGCGGAATTCATCCAGCCCCATCCGAGTTTGAGTGAGTTGTTCGGTGAAACCGTGCTCTCGCTCACCGGGCGCAGCTTCAACGGCTGATCGCCCGATCGACCACATCTCTCAGCACACAGATCTCAGGACAAAGGACACGAATCATGGCAGACGTCACCCTCCCGCAGCTCGGTGAAACCGTCACCGAAGGCACGATCACCCAGTGGTTCAAGGCCGTGGGCGACGAGGTCGCCGAAGACGAGCCGTTGTTCGAGGTCTCGACCGACAAGGTCGACACCGAAGTGCCCTCGCCTGTGTCGGGAACGCTCATCGAGATCCGCGCCGAGGAGGGCGAGACGGTCGAGGTCGGCACGGTCATCGCCGTCGTCGGCGATGGCGGGTCGGCGGCACCGGCGGCAGCAGCTCCGGCCGCTGCCCCCGAGCCGGCTCCCGAGCCCGAACCTGCCCCGCCGGCTTCCCCCGAGCCCGAGCCTGCCCCGCCGGCCGCTCCTGCTCCGCCGGCCGCTCCTGCGCCCGCGGCGCCTCCGGCTCCCGCCGCCGACACGACGGCGCAGGCAGGCGACAACCGCCTGCTCTCACCGGTCGTGCGTCGGTTGGTCAACGAACACGGCCTCGACCCCGACGCGATCACGGGGTCCGGCCCGGGAGGTCGAATCACCCGAGATGACGTCCTCGACCACATCGATGCCACGGGAGCGAAGCCGCAGGCCGCACCGCCGGCCCCGTCGCACGCCCCTGCTGCTGCACCCAGTGCCCCGGCAGCTCCGGCCGCCGCTGCACCGGCCCCGCCGCCGCTGTTGCGCCTCCGGCCGCCGCCCCCGCTGCACCGGCTCCACAGGTCAGTGCCGGCCAGCGCGACTCAGCGGTGCGCCTGTCGAAGATCCGTCAGCTCACCGGCGACCACATGGTGATGAGCAAGGCGGTCAGCCCGCACGCATTCAGCGTGGTCGAGGTCGATTTCGCCAACGTCGACGTCGTCCGCACGGCCAAGAAGAACGAATGGAAGGCGCAGCACGGATTCAGCCTCACCTACCTGCCGTTCATCGCCCGGGCGATCATCGACGGGCTCGCCGAGTTCCCACACCTCAACGCAAGCGTGTCCGACGGCGAGCTGATCGTGCACAACTTCATCGACCTCGGGATCGCCGTCGACCTCGACTACGAAGGGTTGCTCGCACCGGTCGTGCGCGACGCCGACACCAAGCGGCTCGGCGCGATTGCCAGCGAGATCTCCGACCTCGCCGACCGTGCCCGCAACCGCAAGCTGACCCCCGACGAGATCTCGGGCGGCACCTTCACCATCTCGAACAACGGCTCGGCCGGATCCGTGCTCACGATGCCGATCATCAACCAGCCGCAGGTCGGGATCATCTCGACGGATGCGATCGTCCGCAAGCCGGTCGTCACCAAGGGTCCCGACGGCGGCGAGGCCATCGCGATCCACCCGGTCGGGCAACCTCGCGATGAGCTGGGATCACCGCGCGTTCGATGGTGCCTACGCCGCCGGCTTCCTCAAGAAGGTCAAGCAGATCCTCGAGACGAAGGACTGGAACACCGAGTTGTGAACGCCGACCGTTACGTCCGGGGTCAGACACCAGACGTAACAACGGACGCGGCTCCCCTCCGGGTCCGGTGGCTGGGCCGCGTTCCGTATCGCGAGGCGTTGGCGGTCCAGCAGTCGTTGTTCGAACACGGATCGGGGCAGCACCTGCTGCTGCTCGAACACCCCCATGTGTTCACCTACGGCCGGACCGCCGACCTGGCCACCAACCTGAAGTCCGAGCCCGCTGGGGTCGGCGCCGAACTCGTCGCGGTGAAGCGCGGTGGTGACATCACGTACCACGGTCCGGGTCAGCTGGTCGGGTACCCGATCCTCAACGTCGAGAACTCGCTCGGTGCGACCGACCACGTGTGTGGCGTCGAGGGGCTGATCATCGACGTGCTCGGTGAACTCGGTGTGTCGAACGCCGGGCGGCTTGCCGGGATTCGCCGGCGTGTGGCTCGATCCGGGAATCCGACCGGGAGCGCAAGATCTGCGCCATCGGCGTCCGGCTGCGTCGCGGGCGCACGATGCACGGGTTCGCGCTCAATGTCACCACCGACCTCACCTACATGCGTGAGCACATCGTCCCGTGTGGAATCGGCGACAAGCCGGTCACGTCGCTCGCCGAAGAAGGCGTCGATGTCACGATGACGCAGGTCGCCGACGTGGTCGCTCGGCTCGCAGCGCAGCGCTGGGCAGGTGGAGCGCTCGAACGACAGGACGTTGCGTGGGCCCACCCCGCCGACGGCCGCGACCTGTCGGCGTTCTCGCGTGGCGAGGGCCCAGGCGAACAGGTGCGGCTCGTGTCGTCGCGCTCGGCGGCGCGGATGGAAGCAGCGGGCGTCACCGGCGGTCTGTCGATCGAGACGCGCAAGCCCGACTGGTTGCGCCCCAAGGTCGAGATGGGCCCCGAGGTGATGCAGCTCAAGAAGACGATCCGCTCGCTCGATCTCGTCACCGTCTGCGAAGACGCCGGCTGTCCGAACCTTTCCGACTGCTGGTCCGACGGCACTGCGACGTTCATGGTGCTCGGCGAACGGTGCACCCGTGCGTGTGGTTTCTGCCTCGTCGACACGCGCAGGCCACTCGAGCCCGCTGCCGACGAGCCCGATCGGGTCGCCGAGGCGATCGACCGGATGGCACTCGACCACGCGGTGCTGACGATGGTCGCCCGCGACGATCTTGCCGACGGCGGCATGGCGCATATCGCTGCATGCGTCGAGGCGATCCGGCTCCGTCGGCCGCAGACGCGCGTCGAGACGTTGATCTCCGATGCCAAGGGCGACGAGGCATCGCTCGATCTGCTGTTCGCGGCCCGCCCCGACGTGATGAACCACAACGTTGAGACCGTCGCACGGCTGCAACGAGCGGTCCGGCCATCCGCCGGCTACGCGCGTTCGCTCGGCGTTCTCGCCCGCGCGAAGGCGGCCGGGTTGACCACGAAGACCGGATTCATGGCCGGACTCGGCGAAACCGACGACGAGGTCGTCGGGTTGCTCGCCGATCTGGCCGACCTCGGCGTCGACATCGTGACCATCGGGCAGTACCTCCGGCCAACATCGAATCATCTGCCGATCGCCCGATACGCCGAGCCGGTCGAGTTCGAACGCTGGAAGCGGATCGGTGAAGGGCTCGGGATCGGACACGTCGAGGCGAGTCCGCTCACCCGGTCGAGCTACCACGCCAAGTCCGCCGCCGACGCCGTCACCCCAGTCCGCGTGACGTGACGGGTCTGACCCATCACGTCACGCGTGACGTGATGGGTCAGACCCGTCACGTCACGGTCAGTCGGGGGTGACGAGGTCGGCCACGACGGCCAGGTGATCGCTGGCCCACGTGTCGCCGGTGCCGCCGTGCCCGACCGTCCATGCGCGGATCGGGTTGCCGGTCGGCTTCGGGCGTGGCCACGACACGAGCAGGTAGTCCAGCCGTCGGTCGGGCCAGGCCGTATCCGCCGAATACGGGCAGGCCCGGAGCCAGGTGTGGCCGGGTCCATCGCCCACCTGTTCCCAGACGTCGGAGAACACGATCCCGTCGACGCCCGACGTGCGTCCGGTCGCGACGCGTACCTCGTCGGTGTCCGGGACGGCGTTCAGGTCGGCGCCGACGATCAGCGGCAGGTCGGTTGTCGGGTCGCCGCGCCACTCACGAGCCAGTTCCATGAGCCGAGCCACCTGGGCTCGACGATCTGCCGAGCGGTCGAAGCGGTGGTCGAGGTGTGTCGATGCGATCGGCCACGGCCCGTACGGCGAGTCGACGACGGCGGCGACGACGCGCCGATGACTGGTCGGTCCATCGGCCCGGGGGAGGCGTTCGTCGGCGATCCGCTCGATGGGCCACCGAGACAGCACCGCGTTGCCGAACGATTGGCCGGAATAGAACACCGGGTCGGTCCGTGCGACGTGGAACCCGAGCGTTGCGGCGAGCTCGTCCAGCTGGTCGCCCGACTCGTCGGACCACACCTCCTGGACGCACAGGACGTCCGGGGCGGCGTCACGAATCGTGTCGACGATCAGCGGTTGTCGGGTCTCCCACGGGCCGAAGTGCCACCACAGATTCCATGTCATGACCCGCAGCGTCATTCGGCCATCCTCTCAGACCGGTCGAGGGTGTTGGGGCACCCGCCGTTTCCCGTAGCGTCGAAGGAGATGGTGTGGTCGGTCGAACAGGTCGAAGCAGTGGCTCCGTCCCCGGCTGCGATCACGGCCGCGCAGCCGCTCGCGACGCCGACGCGCTGGGCCGACGCAGGTGCTGACGACCGCGTGATCTGGGGGTCGTTCCACGGACGTGGTGCCGAGCCGTACGACACGGCTGTCGACCATGTCGGCGTCGGGTTCCGGTGTTCGTGCCCGAGTCGGAAGGTGCCCTGCAAGCATGCACTCGCGCTCCTGCTGATGTGGTCACGTGGTCTGGTGCCGATCGGGGTGCCCGCAGCGAAGGTCGAGGCGTGGATCCAACGGCGCGGGGCTCGGGTCGAACGTGATCCGGTGGCTCACGAGCCGCCGGCCGACGGCAACTCGATCGAGTCAGGGGCGGCCGGGGGTACGCGCGGCCACCGAGACCACGGCTCGGCAACGGCCGACGAGGAGCCTGCGCCACCGGTACCCCCCGACGACGACGCGCGACTCCGCACGTGACGAGCGGGTCGAGCGCATGCTCGCAGGGCTGACCGAGCTCGATCGTTGGCTCGACGATCGGATGCGAACCGGCCTCGCCGACCCGGCGCTCGCCCGGTACGGCACCTGGGACGACCTCGCAGCGCGCCTCGTCGACGCCCAGGCCGGCAGCCTCGCGAACCGCATCCGTCGCCTCGCCGGGCTCGTCGGCGCGTCGGCCACCTGGCACGACGACGTGCTCGCGGAACTCGGGCTACTGCATCTGCTCTCCCAGGCGGGCCGACGGCTCCGCTCGCTACCCGGCCCGCTGGCGGATGCGGTGGCCACGACCGTGGGGTGGCAGGTCCGCCGCGCCGATGTGCTCGGTGGCGTCCCCGACACGGACCAGTGGGTTGTCGCGGGGCGAAGCGACCAGCGTGAGGACCGCATCGAAGTCCGCCGCCACTGGCTTCGGGGCGCCGAGAGCGGGCGCTGGGCGCTGATCCTGTCGTTCGCGGCGTATCAGCAGAGCCTCGACACGTCCCTCGAGGTGGGGACCGTCGTGCACGCCGACCTGCACCGTTACCCCGGCCCGGCGCTGCGGGCACTCGTCGGACAGCGACACCTCGACGTGGCGGCGGCAATCTTTCCGGGCGAACCTCCGCCGGGCCCGCCGCGAGGCAGACCTCCGGGACAGACGGTCGCCGAGTGCGCCGACGAGATCGGGAGGATGCTGGTCGCCGAGCCGTGGCTCGATCGTGTTGCCACCTCGGTCACCGCGGCCGTCGTGCGCTCAGGCGACCGATGGTTCGTCGGGGACGACACGGGGGCGTTGCCGATCCTCGCGCCGACGGGGGCGACGGGTGTCGGCGACCGGCGGAACCCACACGCCGCGTCGGACCCGGTCACGATGCTGCTCGCACTGTCGGGTGGTGACCCGGTCGATCTCACGCTGGAGTGGACGCCCCACGGTGTCGTTCCGCTCGCCGTACACCTCGATCAGCGCACTGTCGACATCGGACCTCGCGCCGACTCGTCGTTCGTGGGAGTGGCATGACGGTCGACGAACTGTGGACCGAGCTGGTCACGACCTCCCTGCTCGGCACCGATCGCCGCGACCCTCCGGACCCCGGCGGGATGATCGGTGACCTCGTTGCCGACACCGCACGCGCCGATCCGTCGGCGCGAATGCTCGCTGCCGTCGCAGCGTGCACGGCGGTCAGGCGGGCCGGCGTCCGCCCCGCCGACCCGATCGACCCGCTGGCGCCGCCACCCATCGACGACCGACCCGAGTGCGTGCCGGCGGCAGCCGATCGTTGGCACCACATCACCACGTCGTGGTCGGTGCTCGAGGACGAATGGATGTTGACGCTCATCGAGCACGGCTGGCGCCTCGCCGCCGAACTCGTCCCGCCCGTACTCCACCGGCATCGACGCGATCCGATCCGGCGGGCACGCGCCATGGTGGCGGCCGGACCGCTCGCCGACTGGTTGCTCGATCACGTGCCCGATCTGGCGCCGTCGCCGACGCGGCGCCCCTTGACACAGATCGAACAGGAGCGGTTGGGCATGGTTCCGGATCTGCCGGTCCCTCCCGAGTTGGCGTCGTTGCTGCACGGGACCGGTGCCGAGGTCGGCGGAAGGATCGCCGTCGGACTCGAGGACGGCACGCTGGCCGAAGCGCATCGCGCCGTCTTGGTGAACGTGCTCGCCCGATGCGTCCCCGAAGGTCTGCCCGACATCGCCGAGGTGTTGGAAGCTGTCGACACCCGATCGTCGGGACACGGACTCGCCTCGGTCCTCGCCGACCTCGCGCTCACCCGACAGCGGATGCTCGGCGAACTCGCCGAACCGTATGTCTCCGAGCGCTGACACTCGTTTCTGCCATGATCGGGTCCGTGCCCGACGACATCGACAGCCCTGACCGTCCGGGTCGCCTCCATCGATGACGTTCGAGATCGACGGGTTCACGCCCGCCGGAATCCTCGGCCGCGGCGGGTTCGGGACGGTCTATCGAGCGGCCGACGACGTACACGGTCGAGAGGTCGCGATCAAAGTGCTCGGACGGATCGATGGCGACGCCGCCCGCCGTCGCTTCGACCGGGAGCGGCGGGCGATGGGAACACTCTCGGGGCATCCCAACATCGGTGTCGTCTACACCTCCGGGTTCACCGCTCGACGAAGAGCCGTACATCGTCATGGAGATGATCCGGGGCGGATCGCTGGCCGACCGGCTCGAACGGGAGGGCCCGCTTCCGCCCGCCGATGTGATCGAACTCGGGATCACGCTCGCCGAGGCGCTCGAACACGCACATCAGGGTGGCGTCCTGCACCTCGACCTCAAGCCCGAGAACATCCTGATGTCCCGATTCGGACGGCCGAAGATCGTCGACTTCGGCATCGCGGCGCTCGTCCACGAAGAATCGTCGACGTCGGCGATTCGGGCGACGCCGTCGTATGCCGACCCGGACGTGCTCGACGGGCACCACGGCACCGCCCGATCCGACGTGTACGGCCTCGCGGCAACACTGTTCACCCTGCTCTCGGGGAGTCCTCCCTACTCGAACGGTCCGAGCGGGCTGTACCAGGTCATGCGACGCGTCGCACTCGATCCGGTGCCGACCGTCGAGCGTGACGACGTCCCGCGGGGCCTGGCGACGGTGCTCCATCGGGCGATGGCCAAGGACCCGAACGAACGACCTGCGTCGATGCAGGAGTTTGCAGCCGAGTTGCGCGGGATCGGCACCGAACCGGTCACCGAACAACGTGCTCACCGTGAACCGGCACCGGACGAGCGTCGCGACCACGAACCGGCGATGCCACGCGACCCCAACCGCGGGCTGCCGATCACGCCGCCTCCGCGCCCAGGCGGATCGGATGCGCCGTCGAACCCGACTCCGCGGCCGGTTGTCGCCCCGCCGCCAGCCCCCGTGGTGTCGGCGGCGCCGGCGTGGGGAAGCGGTGAACACCCACATGTCCAATCGCCGCCGTCACCGCAGCCCTACCAGAACGACCGGCAGCCCCCCCTCGGACAGGCGTCGGGCGGCGCACCGACGCCGTGGTCGGGTACGCCGGTGTTGCAGGGCACGATCGCCCGACCCCGCACAGCGTTGATTCCAGCGCTGTCGGGTGTCGCCGCGATCCTGGCCATCCTGATCGTGGTGGTCATCGTCGTGCAGCAGCAGGACAACGCGTCGACGGCCACGGTCCCCGTCGGGACCGCGGCCGGCACGGCGGCCAACGGTGATGTCGACGTCACGATCGCGGCAGTCGCCGACGGCCAGGTTCCGAACGTGGTCGGCGCCAGCACCGCCGCCGCCCGCACGGCGCTCGAGGCTCTCGACTACGTCGTCGTCACCGATCCGCACTGCTTCGATGTGGTGGCCGGCCAGGCGCCGCCGGGCGGGACCGCACTCGACGACGGCGGCCGAGTCGAGTTGGTGTTCGACCCCTGTGTGGTCCCCGACTTCGTCGGGCTCGACCTGGACTCTGCGAAGTCGATCGTCGAGGACGAATTCGTCACCGGTCTCCTGATCTCGTGGCCGGCGCACTGTGACGACGTGATCCTCGGGCAGAGCATCGCGCCGGGCGTCACGGTCGAGCCCGGTACCAAGGTCGAGCTCACACTGCGCACGGACTGCGGGTGAGCGGGGCCCGGTAGCGTCGGCGACGATGAGCGAAGCCGCTGCGCCCACCGTCCTGCGTCCGCACGCCGAGCAGGAATACGCCGGCGAACTCGCGGCCCTCGCCGATGCCGACGATCGTCCCCGCCCGCCGGGTTGGAAGCTGTCGCCGTGGGCCGTCGTCCGCTATCTGATGGGCGGTCCGATCGGCGGTTCGTCGGACGTCGTCATCCTGCCGAAGTACGTCGGCTCGCAGCGCTTGATCGAGATCGCAACGGCCACGCTGGCGACCGATCGGGCGGTGCTGTTGCTCGGCGTGCCGGGCACCGCCAAGACCTGGGTGGGCGAACACCTCGCGGCGGCCATCAGCGGCGACTCGACGCTGCTCATCCAGGGCACCGCGGGGACAACCGAGGAGACACTGCGCTACGGCTGGAACTACGCCCGGCTCCTCGCCGAGGGTCCGAGCGAAGCTGCCCTCGTCCCCAGCCCGATCCACCGCGGTATGTCCCGCGGAACGATCGTGCGCGTCGAGGAACTGACCAGGATGCCGCCCGAGGTCCAGGACGCACTCGTGACGGTGCTGTCGGAGAAGGTGCTGCCGATCCCTGAACTCGACACCGAGCTCTCGGCCATCCGCGGGTTCAACATGATCGCCACCGCCAACGACCGTGACCGCGGGGTCAACGACATCTCCTCGGCGCTGCGGCGCCGGTTCAACACGGTCGTGCTCCCGCTGCCGGCAACGGCGGAGGAGGAGATCGCCATCGTCTCGCAACGCGTCCATGAACTCGGTCGAGCGCTGGCGCTTCCCGAGGTGCCGTCGGCCGCCGAGGAGATCCGGAGGGTGGTCACGATCTTCCGCGAGCTACGGAGCGGAACCACCCTCGACGAACGCACGTCACTCAAGGTGCCGAGCGGGACGCTGTCGACCGCCGAGGCCATCTCGGTGATCACGAACGGCACGGCCTTGGCCGCGTACTTCGGGGACGGGACGCTCTCGGCGAACGATGTGGCCGCGGGGATCGTCGGCGCAGTGGTGAGCGACCCGATCCACGACGCGATCGCGTGGCGGGAGTATCTCGAGGGTGTGGTGCGCGAACGGCCCGACTGGGGCGAGTTCTACGAGGCGTGCCGCGCCCTCGACCCGTGAGTCGGATGTCTGAGACGAGCGTCCACCTCCTCGGCATCCGCCATCACGGTCCGGGATCCGCACGCTCGGTCGTGCGGGCGCTCGACGAGATCGATCCCGACGTCCTGCTCGTCGAGGCGCCGGCCGACGTGGAGTCGAGCCTGGGCTGGGTCGGTCAGGCGGGTCTCGTCCCGCCTGTCGCGCTGCTCGGCTACGTCGTCAACGAGCCGGCACGTGCGATCTTCGCACCGTTCGCCTCGTTCAGCCCGGAGTGGCAGGCGATCGCCTGGGCGAACGAACGGGCGCGGCCGGTCGTCGCGATCGATGTGCCGATGGCGGTGACGTTCGCCGAGCGGGCGGCAGACGAGCTCGTCGCCGACACGGCCCCGCCCGACCCGCTCCGGGAGTTGGCGGCCGCCGCGGGCGACGAGGATCCCGAGCGTTGGTGGGAGGACGTGATCGAGCATCGGGGCGACGGCACGCCCGCCTTCGACGCCGTGGCCGAAGCGATGGCGGCAGCACGGGACGGGATGATCACGGCGGCGCGGGAGGAGCGACGTGAGGCACACATGCGACGTGCGATCCGACGGGCTCTGACCGACGGTCACGACACCATTGCGGTCGTGTGCGGGGCCTGGCACCTTCCGGCACTCGAGCTCGACGGTCGTCCGGCATCGGTCGACAACGCCACGCTCCGCGGGCTCCCGAGGGTGAAGGTCGCATCGGCGTGGGTGCCCTGGACGCATCGACGACTGACCACGTCGTCCGGCTACGGCGCCGGGGTCGACAGCCCGGGCTGGTACCGCCACGTGTTCGAACATCCCGGGCCTGACGGCGTGGCGCGATTCCTGGTCGACGCGGCGCAGCTGCTCCGAGCACGCGGCCAGGCGGCGTCGCCCGACCATCTGATCGCCGCGACCCGCCTGGCCGATGCGCTCGCCACGATGCGCGGTCGACCTCGGCCCGGCCTGGTCGAAGTGCTCGATGCGGCCGATGCCGTGATGGGTGGCCTCGACCTCGTGCGGTCCGAACTCGTCGTCGGCGATGCACTCGGGCAGGTCCCCGATGGCGCCCCGCAGGTACCGTTGGCGCGGGACCTCGCCAAGGCGCAGAAGTCGGCACGGCTCGCACCGAGCGCCACACCGAAAACCGTCGAAATCGACCTGCGGACCCCGACGGGTCTCCGCAAGTCGCACCTGCTGCATCGCCTGCTCGCGCTGGGAGTCCCCTGGGGAGTTCCGGAGGAGGGACGCGGCTCGTCGGGCACATTCCGCGAGACGTGGCGGGTCGCGTGGGAACCCGAACTGTCGGTGCGACTCGTCGAGCGGTCGGGCTATGGCAGCACGGTCGAGTCGGCGGCAACGGCCCGCCTCGTCGAACGAGCGGCTGCAGCAACAGGTCTCGCCGACATCGTCGGCGCGCTCGAGCTCGCGCTGTTCGCTGACCTCGGCGACGCCGTGCGGCCGAGCGTGCGTCGACTCGCGGATCGGGCTGCCACCGACCCGGACGTCGGACGATTGATGGATGTCGTGGTCCCCCTCGCCAGCGCACTGCGCTACGGCGACGTGCGCGGCACCGACAGCGGTGCGCTGCGCGACGTGTTCGACGGCATCGTCGTACGCATCCTCGCCGGGCTCGTACCGGCGTGCTCCTCGCTCGACGCCGATGCCGCCTTGCGGACGGTCGAACGGCTGACCGCAACGCAGACCGCGCTCGCGATGCTCGATCACGACGCCCGCCGCGTTGCGTTTCCGTCCGTCCTCGCACAACTCGCCGATCGGCACGCCATGCGCCACGGGCTGATCTGCGGACGCGCGACGCGACTGTTGCACGATGCCGGGCAGTGGGACGCGACCCGCGTCGAACATCGGTTGTCACAGGCGCTGAGCCCCGGCACGCCACCCGATGTCGGCGCGGCGTTCGTCGAAGGATTCCTCGCCGGGTCGGGCACCGTCCTCGTTCACGACACCGACCTGCTCGGCGTGGTCGACCGGTGGCTGTCATCGCTTCGACCCGAGTCGTTCGAGGCGGTGGTCGCACTGCTCCGCCGGACGTTCGGGGCGTTCGAACCGGCCGAGCGCCGACAGATCATGTCGCTGTTGCTCGGTGGGGAGATTGCGCGCGCCTCGGGGTTCGGGCGTGACGTCGATGCCGATCGGGCCGCCGCCGTGCTCGAGACGGTGCGACACCTGCTCGGTGTCCCGCTCGTCGACGTCGCCGCGTCGACGGAGTCGGCGCGATGACCGCCCGGGCGAACCCGGTCATGCCGCAGGTGTCGGATCTCGAGCGGCGACGCAGGTGGCGGCTGGTGCTCGGCAGTGCTGCGGAACAGGGCTCGGACGACGGGTCCGACGCTGCCACCGAAGCGGCAGCCGGCGACGACGCCGGTGACGGTGATGGATCGGCCGGTGACGGCTCGGCCGGTGCGGCGGGCGACGCCGGTGCGTCGAAAGCGGGTGACGGACACGGCCTGACCGGCGACGACGCCCGCATCGATGCGGCACTCGGAGCGCTCTACGACCGCGAGCCGTCCGACCGTGGTCGTCGGGGCGCCTCCGGGCGGGCCGGTGGCCTCGGTCGCTCGAAACCCGGCGTCATCCGGTGGCTCGGTGACATCCGCACGTACTTCCCCACACCGGTTGTTCAGATCCTCCAGCGTGACGCCGTCGAGCGTCTCGATCTGCGTCAACTGCTGCTCGAACCGGAGCTGCTGCAGGCGGTCGAACCCGACATCCGTCTGGTCACGATGCTCGTCGAGCTGAACAAGCTGCTGCCCGACGAGACCCGCGCCACCGCACGCCAGGTGATCGCACAGGTGCTCGCCGAGATCGAGCGACGGCTGACCGACCAGACCCGCCAGGCGGTGCGCGGGGCGCTCGCCCGTGCCTCCCGGACACGGCGTCCACGCCCCGGCGACATCGACTGGCCGCACACGATCGAGGCGAACCTGCGTCACTGGATCCCCGAACACCGCACGCTGGTGCCCGAGCAACTCATCGGTCACGGACGGCGCCAGCAGAGCCTGGCCCGTGACGTGGTGATCGCCGTCGACCAGTCGGGTTCGATGGCCGACTCGGTGGTCTACGCCTCGCTGTTCGCCGGCGTGTTGGCCCAGTTGCCGACGCTGCGCACCCGGTTCTTCGCGTTCGACACCTCGGTCACCGATCTCACGCCGTTCCTCCACGATCCCGTCGAGGTCCTCTTCGGCGTGCAGCTCGGTGGCGGCACCGACATCGCCGGGGCGCTGGGTCACTGCATCCGCGAGATCGACCGGCCGCGGCAAAGCGTCCTGTTCCTCATCTCGGACCTGTTCGAAGGCGGCAACGGCGAGCTGATGCGTCGACGCGTCGGCGAGCTCGTCGCCGCGGGGGTGACCGTCGTCGTCCTGCTGGCGCTCAGCGACGAGGGGACCCCGGTGCACGACCACGAGCACGCGGCGGCACTGGCCGCGCTCGGCGCGACGGTCATGTCGACCACGCCGGACGGCTTTCCGGATGTGCTCGCCGACGCGCTCGCCGGCCGGTGACGTCGTCGGCCGCCGCAGCCGAGCTGGGTGTCGACCGCCGATCGCAGTAGCCTGTGGCGCTCATGGGTCAGTTGGTCGCCGTCATCGAGAAGCCGAGCGCGACGCCGGGCGTCGTCCGCTTCGAGCTCAACCGCACGCTGTCGGGGCAAGGGCACGAGCGGTTCCGTTCGGTGCTCGACGCCTACGGGCCGTCGCCGTCCGACCAGTTGGCCCGGCTGCTGTTCGCCACGGGCAAGGTCGCCGGCGTGCACGTGTACGCCAACATCGTCACCGTCGACCTCGAGAAGGGGTACGACTCCGACGGGTTGGCCGAGATCGTGCGCGACATGTACCAGTACTGGAAGGCCGGCGTCGAGCCGCCGACCTTCGAGGACCTCCAGCCCGAAGAGGCCGTGGCCGGCACCGACGATGCGGCTGCGGCCGGGGGCGACGCCGTGCTCACCGAGGCAGCGAAGAAGGTGCCGATGCACCTCCTCGTTCGGGCCCGCGAAGCGCGCGAGCGTTGGACCGCGAAGAAGGGCTGACCGCTCCGGTCACGCCGATGCCGGGCTGCTGCGCGGCTGGTCGGTGAATGCGGTCAGGGTTGGGCGCAGGGCCGCTCACTCGGTTTAGCCTTGCCGCCGATCGACCATGAGTGCCACCTTCACGCTGCAGGAAGCCGCCGACGAACTCGGTGTGCACTACATGACCGCATATCGATACGTGCGTCTCGGTCTGCTCGACGCAGCCAAGGTCGGCGGGGCGTGGCAGGTCACCAGCTCTGCACTCGACGATTTTCGTGACGGCTCGGCGGCGGGCCCGGTCGAGGCCGGGGCGGATGCGCCGTGGGCGGCGCGACTCGAGTCGCGGTTGGTCGAGGGCGATGCGCAGGGTGCGTGGGGAGTCGTCGAGGCGGCCATGACCTCCGGAGCCGACGTCCGCGCGGTCTACCTCGACATGATCGCCCCGTCGATGATCCACATCGGTTCGCGTTGGGCAGCGGGTGAGTTCGATGTGGCGGTCGAGCATCAGGCCACGGGCATCGTGATGCGGATCATCGGGCGGCTCGGGTCGCGGTGCGTCCGCCGGGGTCGCTCGCGCGGGGGGTTGGTGATCGGGGCGCCGATCGGTGAGTATCACTCGCTCCCCACGGCGATGCTCGGCGACCTGATGCGGTTGCACGGATGGGATGTCACCGATCTCGGAGCGAACACCCCCTCGGCGTCGTTCCTGCATTCGGCGAGACGGACCCCGGACCTCGTCGCGGTCGGATTCTCGGTGACCCACATCGACCATCTCGCCGCGGTGCACGAGTGTTGTTCGGTGATTCGACAGGAGCTCCCCGACGTGCCGGTGGTACTCGGTGGTCAGGCGGTCCGCAGCGAGGAGCACGCACGGGCCCTGGGTGCCGACATCCTCGCCACGAGTGCCGACCAGCTCCACGAGTTGCTCGTGAGCGGCCGGCGACCGCGTGGAGGGGATGCCGTCACCGATCGGTGACGTGCACGAACAACTCGACCTCACCATCTCGACCTTGCCATATCGAACATGTGTTCGATATGGTTCGGGAATGGAAATCGCTGTCGACCACCGTACGCCGCTGCGTGCATCTTCACCAGTCCGATCCGCCGGGTCAGGCGCTCGCGGTCGTCCGGCGGTTCGTGACGGGGCATTACGTGATGTTCTCGCGGAGCTGGGCGAACGCGTCAAGCCCGTCGCACTTGCCCGGGAACGGACCCTGCCGGTCGCCGCGCCCTTCGACCAGCTGCTTCCCGACGGTCTGGTCCGGGGCCAGATCGTGTCGTGTCGAGGTGCCGCCGCACGCTCGATGGCGTTCGGGCTGGTACGCGACGCACTGGTCGAAGGTGGATGGATGGCGGTGGTCGATGTTCCGACGCTCGGGACCGACGCCGTCGCCGAGTTCGGTGTCCCACTCGAACGGGTGGTCCGCATCGACACCGGTGTGCATGAGGCGTCAGGGACCGAACTCGACTGGATCGACGTGATGGGTGCCGCCGTCGACGGGTTCGACCTGGTCCTGACCCGGGTCCCGGTCGGATTGCGCAACGAACGTCGTCCCGCAGCCGTGCGCAAGCTCGGGTCCAGGTTGCAGCAGAAGGGCGCCGTCGTCGTCACCCTCGGTGCACCCGGCGCGCTCGGCGGCGACATCGAGCTGACGACACAGCGCACGGTGTGGTCGGGGCTGGGCGACGGATCAGGTCATCTGCGTCGTCGGGTCATCGATGTGGAGGCTGCCGGTCGACGGCTGCCGGGTCGGCGATCCTGTTCGATCGAACTGACCGGGGAGGGGCACCGTCTCGGACTCGGAGCGGTGCACGACGGCCCGCAGGTCCGCCATGATCCGCAGGCGGAGCTCCTGGCGGAGATGGCCGGCACCGACCTGAACGACACGGTGACCGTCACCGACCTGAACGACCGCCGACTCGCGGTGTGATGGATCCGGGTACGACGAACGGCGGTGTGTCGGGCGACGACCGCGTGGAGTCGATCCGGATGGTCACCGTCTGGTGTCCCGACTGGCCGGTCGTCGCCGCGGGCTGTCGCCCCGACGTTCCGGCAGCGGTGATGCGTGCACATCGGGTCGTGGCCCGGACACCCGCAGCGGCAGACGAAGGGGTCGTGATCGGGCAGCGCCGGCGTCAGGCGCAACAGCGCTGTCCGCACATCCGACTGCTCGACGACGACCCGGCGCGTGACGCCCGCGAGTTCGAACCGATCGTGCGTGCCGTCGCCGAGATCGCACCGCGGGTCGACCTGGTCGAGCCCGGCTGGCTGAGCATCGCGGCTCGCGGTCCGTCGCGTTACTTCGGTGGTGACGAGGCACTGGCGGAGCATCTGCGTCGCGTGGTGCTCGACGTGGTCACGGTGCAGCCGAACCCGGACGATGGTGCCGAGCTCGCTGCGGAGGTGGGTGTCGGCGTGGCCGACGGCCGATTCGCCGCGAGCGTCGCCGCCCGCCTCGGGGTCCGCCGGCGGGAGTCGGTCGTCGTGGTGCCAGGCGGATCCACCCCATTCTGTGCGCCACTCCCCATCGGGTGGTTGCAGACACTCGACGAAGTCGACGCCGAACTGGTCGACCTGTTCGGTCGGCTGGGGCTGCGTCGTCTGGGGGATCTCGCCGACCTCGACCCCGCCGATGTCCTCGGTCGATTCGGGCCCGTGGGGATGCACGCCCATCGGCTGGCCTCGGGCGTCGACATCCGCCCGGCGAACACCACCGACCCTGCGCCCGAACGGCGTCTCACCCGTGTGCTCGACGATCCTGCGGCGCAGACCGATGCCGTGGTGTTCGTGGCCAAGCAGCTGGCCGACGAACTCGCTGGCCGGTTGGGTGCTGACGGTCGGGTCTGCACCCGGCTGGTCGTTCGGCTCGAGACCGAGCATGGGGAGCGGTCCGAGCGGTCGTGGTACCGGTCGGCCGGTCTGTCGGCAGCGGCGATGGTCGAACGGGTGCGCTGGCAGCTCGACGCCTGGGTGAACCTCCCGCGGGGGAGTGAGCACGAGATCACCGGTGGCGTGGTGCTGGTTCGACTGGCGCCGGAGGAGGTTCGAGCCGACGACGGGGTGCAGCTGGGGCTCTGGGGCGGGCAGTCCGATGCCGATCGCCGGGCGATCCGTGCGATCGCCCGACTCACGACCCTCACGTCGGAGGCGGCGGTCACCGTGCCCGTCTGGAACGGGGGTCGGCTCCCGGCCGACCGCTACCGCTGGACGCCGGCGACCCTGGTCGATCTCGACCAACGCGAACGGTCGGTGTCGCGGACGGCCACCGGCGCCGACGGCCGCGCGGGTCCCTGGCCGGGGTGTCTGCCTGCGCCCTCACCGGCGACCGTCTTCGACGATCCGCTCCCGCTCGACGTGCTCGATGTGCAGGGGCAGGTGGTGCGGGTGAGCGGCCGGGGGACGGTGTCGGCCGATCCCGCAGGGATCAGGCTGCTGCTCGGGAGCGAGGCCGAAGGGTGGCGCCGTGGTCCGATGCGCGCGGTGCGGTCGTGGGCTGGGCCGTGGCCGGTGGATCAGCACTGGTGGGAGCCGGATCGTCATCGGCGTCTTGCCCGGTTCCAGATGCTCGTCGAGGATGAGGCGGTCGGGGAGCGTGCGCATCTGGTCATCGCCGAACACCAGCGATGGTTCCTGCTCGCCACCTACGATTGACCACCCGGTCCCGGGTGGTCCGTCCGGCTGGTCCGGCGAGGTGCGGTCAGTGGGAGGCGAGGACGCCGAGTGCGGGGGAGATCTCGAGCGCGTCGGTGACGTCGTTGGCGAGGCGGAAGCCGACACCGCGCACGGTGTGGATCACCTTTGTGCCGGGTGCCGCCTTGTCGAGCTTGCGACGAAGATTGGAGAGATGGACATCCACCACGTGGCTGTCACCGACCCATTTGGGGCCCCACACCGAGTCGAGCAGGTCCTCACGGGTACAGACTTCGGTCGGGCGGCGACAGAGCTGCTCGAGCAGCGAGAACTCGATTCGAGTCGTCTGCACTTCCTCGTCCTCGACACGTACCTCACGTCGGCCGAGATCGATCACGAGTGGTCCGAGGACGAGGGTCGACGCGATCGTCGCCTCGATCCGCTGATGCATCTGGCGCGGGCGGCGGAGCAGCGCGTGGCAGCGAGCGGCGAGTTCGTCGGCGTGGACGGGGCTCGACATGACGTCGTCGGCACCGGCGTGCAGTACCGACGTCCGGACCCGCGGCTCACCTTCACCGGTGATGCACAGGAGGTACTGCTCCGATGACTCCCGAAGCTGTTCGAAGAGGGGACGTCCGTCGGGAGAGGGAAGGAAGGAGTCCACGACGAGCACGTCGGGCGAGAACGAACGGGCGAGCATGAGCGCTGCGTCCCCGTCGGTTGGTGCACTGACGCAGAACCCCGCCGAACGAAGACCGGCCACGGCAACACGCCGTGCATCGGGATCGTTCACCGCGATCAGGATTCGTGGAGAGATGTTGATGTCGTGGTCCATGAGTGCTTTCACCGGGTCCGCCGAACCGGATTCGTCTTCTTCCATGTGGCCGAGCGGCCGTGCAGGTTGTGTATCGGTCGGCCCGGACACGAACTCAAGTCGAAACTTCACGCAACGTGAACGCAGCCGTCGCACGGCGCAACGATCCGGCGGCGTACCGACTCACGAGGTGTCACCTGGTACAACGGCGCCATGACGCTCGACCGACTCCGCGCCGACGTCGCGGCGCGCCGCCCGCTCGACGACCGCGAGGCCGAGTCGATTCGTCGGTTCCTCCACGAGCTGGACACGCTGAGTGACCCGTTGTCACAATCGGCACACCCAACGCACGTCACCGGATCGGCGATCGTCGTCGGGCCACGCGGGGTCCTGCTGCTGAAACACAAGCGTCTCGGCATCTGGCTGCAGCCCGGCGGCCACATCGACGACGGCGAGATGCCGTGGGACGCGGCACTGCGCGAAACCCGTGAGGAGACCGGTCTCGACGTCGAGTTCGCCGGGCCGGTCGATGGTGACGGCATCCCCGAACTGATCCACGTCGACGTCCATGCCGGTGGCCGGGGGCACACGCACCTCGACACGCGCTACCTCGTCGATGGTGGTGAGGCCGACCCGAGTCCGCCGTCGGACGAGAGTCAGGACATCGGTTGGTTCGAGTGGGACGAGGCGATCGAGATGGCCGATCCCGGAGTCCGCAGCGTGCTGCGGCACCTGGCCCCCTGACGGATCCGTCAAGATTCTGGCGGTCGACTTGTCATCGGTTCGCGTCCACTGTGTGCGGTTGTGATTGACTTTCGGCGCGGGGGAGACCGTCTACAACAGGAGAACATCTCAATGCTTCAAGAATTCAAGGACTTCATCAACCGCGGAAACCTCATCGATCTGGCCATTGCCGTCGTCTTGGCGACGTTCTTCGCGCCGATCATCACGGCGGTCGTCAATGGCGTGATCATGAACATCATCGCGGCGATCTTCGGGCAGCCGAGCTTCGATTCGATCACGATCGATGTCGGCGACGCCAAGTTGTTCGTCGGAACCGTCATCACGGCCATCGTCAACTTCGTGATCGTCGCGCTCGTCTGCTTCCTCATCGTCAAGGCCTACAACAGCATGCAGAAGCCGGTGGAAGAGGAAGAAGCCGGTCCGTCCGAGACCGATCTGCTCATCGAGATCCGCGACCAGCTCCGCGCCAACAACAGCTGATTCGATCAGCATGTCGAATGACGGAGGGCGACGGTTTCGACCGTCGCCCTCCGTCGCGTTCGGGCCACGACACCCGCGTCTTCGATCGTGACGTGACTTGAGTCCCCGGACCCGATTCAATGTGCCCATGCTCCGTCGGTCGATTGTCGCGCTCGCCTTCCTGCTCGGCGCGTGCGGCACCGGCGAATCGGCCTCGCCCGATTCGTTGCCGCCGAGTACGCCCGTGCCGACGGTGCCGGGTGTCGGTCGACTCCCCGACACGATTCCGACACCGAACGTGCAGGCGTCGAATGCTGACGACGAGGTCCCGGTGTCGGTCGTCGTCACCCGCCCGGTCGACGACGACGGTGTGGTGCTCGACACCATTGCCGAGCAGGTCAACGGCAACCGCCTCATCGTCGTGGGCGACTCGATCCTCGCGTCGACCGCCACGCGGTACGGCGGCGAGATGTGTGATGGGCTCAACCCGCTCGGTTGGAGCGTCGAAGTCGACGCCGAACCGGGCCGTTTCGTGGAGTTCGGCAACGAGGTCCTCGAGTCGCGGCTCCCCGACGACGTGGGTGACGACGACGACTTCGATGCGGTCGTGGTGCACCTCGGGAGCAACTACAACCGCGACCAGGACAACTATCTCGAGGAGTTGAACGAGATCCTCTACCGGATCGCTCCCCGACCGACGCTGTTGATGACCGTCACCGAGTACCGGCCGGCGTGGTCGGAGGTCAACGAAACGATCAGAGACCTCGCCCGGTTGTACGACAACGTGACCGTGGTCGACTGGGAGAAGATCGCACGGACGCCGGGTGTGTTGAGCCGTGACGGATTGCATCCCGGCGATCAGGGCGAAGACGTGTTGATCGAGTTGCTCGCCGTGGCGTTGGGCCCGGTCAGCGACGAGGAGGGCGAGTGTCTCCGATCGTCCTTCACCGACGACTCCGCGGTCGGACGAGGTTCGAGCCCGAACGGTGGCGGCGGGTCGTCGTCGGGCAGTTCGTCGGGCGGGTCGTCGTCGGGGAGTTCGTCGGGTGGGTCGTCGTCGGGCGGGACCACGTCGGGTGGGACCACGTCGGGCGGCTCGACGACCGGGGGTGGGACAACGGGTGGCACGACGACCGGTGGGACCACCAGCGGTGGCGAGACGACCGGTGGTGAGACGACGGGTGGTGAGACGACGGGTGGTGAGACGACGGGTGGCTCGACGACCGGTGGGACCACCAGCGGTGGTGAGACGACGGGTGGTGAGACGACGGGTGGTGGGACGACGACGGGTGGTGAGACGACGGGTGGCTCGACGACCGGTGGTTCGACGACCGGTGGTGGGACGACGACCGGTGGTGGGACGACGACCGGTGGTGGAACGACGACGGGTGGTTCGACGACGGGTGGTTCGACGACCGGTGGTGGGACGACGACGGGTGGTTCGACGACCGGTGGTGGAACGACGACGGGTGGTTCGACGACGGGTGGTTCGACGACGGGTGGTTCGACGACGGGTGGCGTGATCGGCACCAGTGCGGGCGGCGACGGGGGCTGATCCGCGGTCACCGGCGTCACGCCACATCCGACGCGTGACTTCGTAGCCTGTCGAGATGTTGCAGGCGCAGGCCGTTTCGGTCGAAGTGGGAGGGCGGTTGCTGGTCGACCGCGCCAGCTTCACCGTCATGGCCCGGGACAAGGTCGGCATCGTCGGCCGGAACGGTGCCGGCAAGACCAGCCTGTTCAAGGTGCTCGGCGGCGCCGACGAGCCCGCCGCCGGCAACGTTCTGCGCAAGGGTGGCTTCGGTTACCTGCCGCAGGACCCGAAGATCGACGGCGACCTCGACGGTCGAAACTGCGTCACCCACATCCTGTCCGGCAAGGGCATCGACGACGAGATCGTCCGGATGGAGAAGTTGCGCATCGCGATGGAGGAGAACCCCGACGAGCGCAACGTCAGCCGGTATCTCAAGGCCGAGGAGATGTTCCGCACCACGGGCGGCTACGCAGCCGACAGCGAGGCGCGGGCGATGGCCGTCGGCCTCGGGCTTCCCGACGACCGCCTCGAACTCCCGCTGAGCGTGCTCTCCGGAGGCGAGCGGCGGCGTGTCGAACTCGCCCGGATTCTCTTCGCCGGCACCGACGTGTTGTGCCTCGACGAGCCGACCAACCACCTCGACATCGACGCCAAGACCTGGCTGCTCCAATACATGCGGCAGTACAAGGGCGCACTGCTCGTGATCAGCCACGACCTCGACCTGCTCGACGAGGCGATCACCCGGGTCCTGCACCTGGACCGCACGGCCGAGGACGAAGTCGGCGAGCTCGTCGAATACCGTGGAACCTATTCGCAGTACCAGCGCGCTCGGGCCGAAGACGAATCCCGACAGATCCGCAAGGCCGCGCTCCAGTCGAAGGAGATCGCCCGGATGCAGGGCGTCGTCGATCGCTTCGGGGCGAAGGCGACCAAGGCGGCGATGGCGCACTCGATGGAGAAGAAGATCGCGCGCCTCGAATCGACGCGGGTGCACGCTCCGAAGTCGACCAAGACGTTCAACGTGCGCTTTCCACCACCGCCACCGTGCGGCGAAACCGTCATCACCGCCGAGGGGCTGTGCAAGGGCTACGCCGGAATGACGGTGTTCGAGGACATTGCGTTCGATCTCGGCCGCGGTGAGCGGCTGCTGGTGCTCGGTCTGAACGGTGCCGGCAAGACGAGCCTGCTGCGGATCCTTTCTGGCGAGACCGAGGCCGATCTCGGCGACTTCGAGTTCGGCTACCAGGTGCAGTCGGGCTACTACGCGCAGGAGCACGACAACCTGCGCGTGCACGAGACATTGCTGACCAACATCCGTGACTCGGTCCCACCCGGTGCGGAGATGACCGACACGCACCTGCGCGGGCTGCTCGGAATGTTCGGCATTTCTGGCGACAAGGTGTTCCAGGAGTCGGGCACGCTGTCGGGCGGGGAGAAGACGAAGCTGGCCTTGGCCATGCTGATGACCGGACGCAACAACCTCCTGCTCCTCGACGAACCGACCAACAACCTCGATCCGCCGTCCCGTCAGGCGGTCGCCGACGCGCTCGTCGACTGGCCCGGCGCGATCATCTTCGTCAGCCACGACACCGAGTTCGTTCACCAGCTGGCGCCGACCAAGGTGCTGCTGATGCCCGACGGTGACGTCGACTACTTCAACGAAGACTGGCTCGACCTCGTCTCGATGGCGTGAGCGGGCTCGAGCCGATCACCGCCCCGGCCGGCGCCGGGCGCTCCCGCGCTGCTGTCGTCGGGCTCGGGGTGGGAGCGATGCTCGTCGGGTTCGTGATCATCCCGATCTTCCCCTTCGTGGTGCTCGCAGTGCTGATCTGGTGGCTGGCCGACGACCTGCGACGCGGTTCGGCGGGGCGTCTGGGATGGCTCGGTTGGCTCGCGTTCGTGGTCTTTGCCGTCCTCGCCATTGGCACTGGATTCGTGGTCACGCTGTTCGACGCCCATTTCGACTGCGGCGGGACACTGGGAGGGTTCGGCGAGGCCGCCGACGCCCGTCTCGACACCGAGTGCCGCGACGATCGACTCTGGAGGACGGCCGTCGCCGTGGTCGTGACCTCGTTGATCTGTCTCGCGGGTGCTCTTGCGGTGCGCAGGTTCGGTCCGGTGCGCTCGCCGCTCGCGGTCTCCGCCGCCGCGATCGGCGGGATGCTCGTCGCGATCGTGGGCGTTCTCGCCGTGCTGACGGTGAGCTGAACGCCTTCGGCGAAGACCTCTGTGTCGAGGACGAGCGATCAGGCCCGTCGACCCGGACCCGTTTCGTCCGCTGCCGTCATCTGGTCGTGGTACAACAGGAGGTCGACTCATGTCACCCCACATACGGAAGCGAGAAGCAGATGGATGTCCGACTCGTCACCACCGGTCACGACAGCAACGGCAAGGCGATCTTCTCGAGCGATGCGTTGATCGCTCCGATCACGCTGGCCGCGATGCCCGGCGCCGAGTTCCATCGCTTGTGGGGGTCGGATGGGCCGCAGACCTACCCCGATGGCGGTACGCCACCGGGGGGACCGGCGTACTTCCCCGAGGTGGGTGGATTCAGGTTCGGGTTGTTCACGATTCCGCCCGAGCAAGAATCTGACTATCCCGAAGACATGGAAGCCGCGATGGGCGAGATCGAGACGAAGCTGCCGGGGATGATGGCGCACATGGAAGTCGACGACCCCGGAATGCACACCACGGACACCACCGACTTCGAGATCGTTCTGTCAGGTCAGGTGATCCTGGAGCTCGACGACGGTGCGGAGGTGACGCTGTCGCCGGGCGACACGGTGGTGCAGAACGGCACACGCCATCGTTGGCGAAACCCTGGAACCGAGCCGGCCGTCCTGGGTGTGGCCATCGTCGGCGCTCACCGCGCCTGAATGCTCATGGGCGAGCAGCAAAACGACGACCGGCACTTCGTGGGATCGTCACCTCGCCCCCGACGACGAGCTGCCACCGATCCTGGCTGAGTGGAAGGCGGCCCACGAGGCCAGGGACCTCGACCGCCTGCGCGCCTTGTACACCGAGGACGGCGTCTTTGTCACCACGGGCGACGTCCACGATCTCTACCTCGGTGCAGACTGGGCTCTCGACGAGGTGGCCCAGAGGGCGTGGAGCCCGGACGGGGCCGAGTTCGAACGTCGCGCGTTGATCCACTCTGGTGAGCTGGACGTCTTCGACCCGGTGGAGATCGAGCCGGTCGGACCGGGGTAGGCGTCGAGCGCTGTCCCCGATGAAGGGAGTGGGTGGACCAACGTGGCGACGAGCTGCCTGTTGGCAGGTCGACCCGCTGCATCACGCAGGTTTGACCACTTGCCAGCTCGGAACGACGACCAGGCCGTCAAGGCAACTGCGAACGACAAGACGATCGTTCCGACCCCAGCACACCGAAACGAGACCTGTCACAGCCGTTCTCTTGGCGGTCGGCGATGGGCATGAGTTCGGTTCGGTCGTTCTCGGTCACCACCCCGGGCTTGATGAAACTTTCGAAACTCGATGTTGCAGAGCGAACGTGTGTTCGATATCATGGTCGCATGACAGCGGGGGCTCGTCTACAGCAGCTGGAGGTACGTGATGTGTCGGTGCTGTCTGCTGCTGAGGTGACGGCGGCGCTTCATGATGTTGCGGTGATCCGGGGGACGACGGATCAGCTCGAGGCGGCGTTGGCTCGCCGGCTCGCCGAGTTGCATGCCTCGGGTGATGCGGCGCCGCCGGCTGACGTGTTGGGCCGCGGAGGACGGATGTCGCGGCGGGCAGCGGAGCAGGCCGAGCGGCGAGCCGGCACGCTGGGTCACGCGCCGAAGTTGAACGATGCGTTGGGGAAGGGCAAGGTCGGCGCCGAACATGCTGACGCTGTGGCGGCAGCCGCGGGCCGGTTGGACGACGACCAGCGCACGGCGCTGTTCGCTCGCGATCAGGAGATCGTCGAGCTGGCCGCGAGCTATTCGCCTGAGGGGTTCCGGCGACGGTTGGGAAAGTTGGTCGATTCGATCACCGACGACGACGGATTGGAACGCGCCGCACAACAAGACGCTGCTGCGACCGCATCGTTGAAGATCGACGACACCACCGGCATGCACGTGCTGTTCGCGAAGTTGACGCCCGAGCAGGGCAACCGGGTCCGGCATGCGTTGGATGCCGAGGTCGCGGCGATGGGCAAACAGTCCGAGTTCGCCGGGCTACGGCGCGATCAGCTGATCGCGCGGGCGTTGGACCGCCTGGTCTGCGGTTCGGGCTCGACGCGGGGGATGGCACCAGCCGAGGTGGCCGTGTTGATCGACTACCAGACGCTGCTCGACGGTCGTCACGACGACACGGTGTGCGAGTACTCCGACGGCACCAGCATGCCGGTCGAGGCGGCTCGGCGGCATGCGTGTGAGGCGAAGATCATCCCGGTCGTGCTCGGTGGCGACAGTCGCCCGCTCGATGTCGGGCGGGCGCGCCGCCTGGCCACACCGCCGCAGCGGACGGCGTTGCGGGCGATGTATCGCACATGTGCGATCGACGGATGTGACCGACATTTCGATACGTGTCACGTTCATCACATCGCGCAGTGGGACGACCTCGGGTTGACCGATCTCGACAACCTGGTCCCGGTGTGCAGTTTTCATCATCACCGAGTCCACGAAGGACGATGGCAACTGCAACTCGACTCGAGCACCCGCCAACTCACCGTCCGACTCCCCGACGGCACCCTCCACTCCACGGCACCCCCCGACCTGCTCGCCGAGCGTCAGGTCGCATGACGGCGGCGGTCGGTCGCTGCGTCGGCGGGTCGTGATGTCGACCGAACCAACCATGGTCAAGAGCGCTACGGTCGTCGCCATGCGCATCGGATACTTCGGCGGAACCATCAACGACGGAACGGTCGACGACGTCGTCGCCGAAGCCGCCCAGGTCGAGGCCGACGGCTTCGCCACCTACTGGGCGCCCCAGATCTTCGGCCACGACGCACTCACCGCGCTCGCAATCGTGGCGCGCGAGGTTCCACGGATCGAGCTCGGTACGTCGGTCGTGCCCACGTATCCGCGCCACCCGATGGCGCTCGCTCAGCAGTGCCTCACTGTCAATGCGGTCGCCGACGGCCGGCTCACGCTCGGCATCGGGCTGAGCCACAAGGTCGTCATCGAGAACATGATGGGCATGAGCTTCGACAAGCCGATCCGCCACATCCGTGACTACCTGAGCATTCTCGGCCCCCTCAGCCGCAACGAGCCGGTCAGCTACACCGGCGAGGACTACTCGACACACGCCGCCATCAACGCGCCGGGCTCCAAGCCGTTCTCCACGGTGGTGGCAGCGCTCGGCCCGCAGATGCTCAAGGCGGCCGCCGAGCTCGCCGACGGCACCCTCACGTGGTGCACCGGTCCGATCACCCTCGCCGAACACACCATCCCGACGATCAACGCCGCAGCCGACGCCGCCGACCGCCCGACGCCCCGCGTGATCGCTGCGTTGCCGGTGTGCGTCACCGACGACTTCGAGGCCGCCAAGGGACGCGCCGCCAAGGTGTTCGAGATCTACGGCAGCCTTCCCAGCTACCGAGCCATGCTCGACCGCGAAGGGGCTGCGGGCCCGGAGGACATCGCCATCACCGGCACGGCCGACGAGGTCGTCGAGCGGATCGGCCGCCTCGCCGACATCGGGGTCACCGACTTTGCCACCGTCGAATTTCCCGGCAACCCCGACGAGGCCGCCGCCACGCGTGCGGCGATCAAGCAACTGCTGTGAGCACGGTCGGCGTCTCCGTCGATGATGCCGGCGTCGCCGTCGTCACGATCGACCATCCGCCGATCAACCTGATGACGATCGAGGTCTTCATCGAGCTCGCCGGTGCGATCCACCGACTTGCGGGTGACGACGCCGTGCGTGCGGTGGTCATCCGCTCGGCGAACCCCGAGTGGTTCATCGCCCACTTCGACGTCGAGGCCATCCTCGGCTTCCCGACCGACCAGCCGCCACCGACCGAACTCAACGGCTTTCACGCGATGTGCGAACAGCTGCGCACGATGCCCAAGCCCACGATCGCTCAGATTGCCGGACGCGTCGGCGGTGGCGGAAGTGAAGTCGCGCTCAGCTGCGACATGCGCTTCGTCACCCCCGGCGCCGTGTTCAACCAGCCCGAGGTGGCGCTCGGCATCCTTCCGGGCGGGAGTGGAACCATCCGGCTGCCGCGGTTGGTCGGGCGGAGCCGCGCGCTCGAGGTCATCCTCGGCTGCGACGACGTCGACGCGGTCACCGCCGAACGATGGGGCTGGGTCAACCGGGTGATGCCGGCCTCCGACATCACCGCGTTCGTCGACCGGCTCGCCGGTCGCATCGCGTCGTATCCGGCCCACGCCGTCGCCGCCGCGAAGGCCAGCGTCGTTCGAGCCGATCTGGCCGTGACCGAGCAACTGCTCGCCGAAGGCGCCGCATTCAACGCCACCTTGGCCGAACCTTCCACGCAGGCGGCGATGCGACGATTCATCGACCTCGGTGGCCAGACGCCGGACGGCGAACGACGCCTCGGTGAGCTCGCCGGCGAGCTCGGCCACGCCCCACCGTCGCCGACATGACTCAGCGGGCATCGTGGGCCGCGCCGATCGCGGCGGCGATCCTGATCGCCGCGTGCACCGCATCACCTCCGGTGGCCGTGGAGCGCGCCGATCGCAGCGTCGGCGAACTCCAGGCCGACAGCGAGCGCGGATTGCCCGACGTCGGCGCCGACCGTCCGCCCACGCCCGGCGACACCGACCTTCCCGTCGTCGAGACGCCGACCTCGTCGCTGACGTGGGGCGGCTGCGCTCGGTTCGACATCCCCGATGTCGAGGACCTCGGCACCCCCGGCTGGGAGTGCACCACGCTCACCGCACCGATGGACCCCTTCGGCGACACCGATCAAAACGGGTCGGTCGAGCTCGCGATGACCCGCCACCGGGCAACGGGGGATCGCCGCGGTGCGATCCTGATCAACCCGGGCGGACCGGGAGGAGATGGGCTGTCGACGGCATGGGGAGTGCGCGGCGGCCTGTCCGCCGACATCCTGCGGGGCTTCGACATCGTGGCGTGGGACCCGCGTGGCGTCGGCGAGTCGATGCCGAAGATCGACTGCGACGACGACACCCCGCCGGGCGCGCTCGAGTTCATCGCCCGATGTGTCGAGCGCACCGGACCGTTGAGCGGTTTTCTGTCCGCTCCGTATTCCGCCGCCGACATGGAGGCGATCCGGGTGGCACTGGGCGAGGACCAGCTCAACTTCCTGGGGTACAGCTACGGGGCGATACTGGGAGCAACGTATGCCGCGACGCAACCCGACCGGGTGGGCGCGTTCGTGCTCGACGGCGTGACCGATCCGCTCACAGGTGGTCCGGACGGCCCCTTCGACGACGGGTTCCCGGGACTCGCCGACGACGGATTCGACGCCGCGATCGATCGCTTCGCCGACATCTGCAACGCGACCGACCGGTGTCTCTTCAGTCTCGATGCGGCGAAGGTGCTCGACGACCTCGCCGTTCGGGTCCGCGTCCTGCCGACGCCCGACTTCGCCGGCCCACCCGAGGCGGTCGACGGCGATCGCTTTGCCGAGCTGCTCGACGACTCGATGACCTACGCCGGCGACTGGGAGCTGCTCGCGACCACGCTCGCCGACGCCGATCGCGGTGACGCGTCAGCGCTCGCGGCGCTCGCCGCCGGCCAGGCCCTCTTCGACGAACCGGGCGCCGACGGGGAGTCGCAGGGTGAGACCGACTTCTCCGAGGCGAACTACATGATCTACTGCGCCGACCTCGGGCCGTGGGTCACGTCCTCGTCGTTCTGCGTCGACATGCCCGAGAACCCGCAGCCGCTGAGGCCGGTGGCCGAGGTCGATGTCGAGCGTGACATCCTCGTCGTCGGGACCGAGTTCGACCCGCTGACGCCGGGCTACCACGCACCGGCGTTCGCCGACGCGCTCGGCGACGCCACGCACATCATCTGGGAGGGTGTCGGCCACACTGCGTTCCCCGGGTGGACGACGTGCATCGACGACATCGTCGATGCACAGTTCCTCCGCCGATCGCTGCCCGCCGCGGGGACCCGGTGTTCGTTCCTGCTCGGAGTCGACGACGACGAGACGCTCGGCGACCAGCTCTTCGGCCACGGCGACATCGAATCGCAGAATCTGCTCGAACGACGGCTCGCCGACCTGTCCGATCCGTCGTGTCTCGCCGAAATCATCAACGGGGACACCGACCAGGTGATCAGCCACGTCGTCCTCGACGTCACGTCGGACGGCGCCGTGGCGGCAATCGACGAAGCACTCAGCGCGTGTTGAGCGACACCGGCATCGACGCCTCGGCGCGCACCTTGGCGTAGAAGTCGTTGCCCTTGTCGTCGACGACGACGAACGCCGGGAAGTTCTCGACCTCGATCTTCCAGATGGCCTCCATCCCGAGTTCCGGGTACTCGAGTACATCCACCTGCTTGATGTTGTCGAGCGCCAGCCGTGCTGCCGGACCGCCGATCGACCCCAGATAGAACCCGCCGTTCGCTGCGCACGAGTCGGTCACCTGCTGCGAACGGTTGCCCTTGGCCAGCATCACCATCGAGCCGCCCGCCGCCTGGAACTCCGGCACGTAGGAGTCCATCCGTCCTGCAGTCGTGGGCCCGAACGAACCCGAGGCGTACCCAACGGGGGTCTTGGCCGGACCGGCGTAGTAGACCGCGTGGTCCTTCCAGTACTGCGGCATCTCCTCACCGGCGTCGAGTCGCTCCTTGATCTTCGCGTGGGCGATGTCGCGCGCCACGATCATCGGCCCGCTCAACATGACCTGCGTGGTGACCGGCAGCGCGGAGAGCGTCGCCCGGATCTCGTCCATCGGTCGGTTGAGATCGATGTACACCGGCTCGGCGTCGAGCAGATCGCTCGCCTCGACAGCGGGCAGGAACCGTGCCGGGTCGGTTTCGAGTTGCTCGAGGAACAGCCCATCGGCCGTGATCTTGCCGAGCGCCTGTCGGTCGGCCGAGCACGACACCGCCATCCCGACCGGGCACGACGCCCCGTGCCGCGGGAGCCGGATGATCCGGACGTCGTGGCAGAAGTACTTGCCGCCGAACTGCGCGCCGACGCCGGTGCTCTGCGCGAGTTGGAGCACCTTGGCCTCCAGATCCAGGTCACGGAATCCGTGCCCGAGTTCGGAGCCCGACGTTGGCAGGCTGTCGAGATAGCGGGCCGTTGCGAGCTTGGCGGTTTCGACCGCGAGTTCGGCCGAGGTGCCGCCGATCACGATGGCGAGGTGATACGGCGGGCAGGCCGATGTGCCGATCGCCTGGATCTTGTCGAAGATCCACGGCAGCAGCGTCGCCTCGTTCAGCAGGGCCTTCGTCTCCTGGAACAGGAAGCTCTTGTTGGCCGACCCTCCGCCCTTCGCCATGAAGAGGAACTTGTAGGCATCGCCGTCGATCGCGTTGATCTTGATCTCGGCCGGCAGGTTCGTGCCGGTGTTCTTCTCGGTGTACATGTCGAGCGGCGCCATCTGGCTGTAGCGCAGGTTCGTCGTGAGGTACGTGTCGGCGATGCCGCGAGCGATCTGCTCCTCGTCGCCGCCGCCGGTGAACACGTACTGGCCCTTCTTGGCCTTGACGATCGCCGTGCCCGTGTCCTGACACATCGGCAGCACCCCGGCGGCCGCGATCGACGCGTTCTTGAGGAGGTCGAGTGCCACGAACTTGTCGTTGTCCGACGCCTCGGGGTCGTCGAGGATGTTGCGCAGCTGCTGGAGGTGGCCGGGTCGGAGATAGTGGGCGATGTCGTGCATCGCGGTGGCCGTGAGTGCGCGGATTGCCTCGGGCTCGACCTTCAGGAACGTCCCCTCGGAGGTGTCGAAGGTGGAAACACCTTCCGTCGAGACCAGGCGGTACTCGGTCTCGTCGGCACCCAACGGGAGCATCTCGGTGAAGGGGATCTCGTCTGCGGATTCGGCCATGATCCGAGCTTAGGCAGACCCCGTTCGAAGCTGGCAGGCGATGGTGACCTGTGCGACCCGAACGACGTGCGCTGCGACAGCGCGGTACGGTTCAGGTGTGGTCACGAGCGCGGAGACGAACGAACGGCCGACGTGGCGGGGCTGGCTACATGCGGTCGCATTTGCGGTTGCGATCCCTGCTGGTCTGGCTCTGATCGTCCTCGCCGACACGGCCGCAGCACGCATGTCGGCGGCCATCTACGCCGCGACGCTGGCGATGATGTTCGGCACGTCGGCCGCGTATCACCGGCTCGCACAATCCGAGACGGCTCGTCGCCGGATGCAGCGCGCCGACCACTCGACGATCTTCCTGCTGATCGCCGGCACCTACGTGCCGATCACGATGGTCGTGATGCCGCCACGCTGGGGCATCCCGATCCTGGCCATCATCGTCACGCTCGCCGTGACGGGCATCATCTTGAAGACGTTGGTCTTCGAGCGCGTGCAATGGTTGGCGTCGGCGCTCTATCCCCTCATGGGGTGGATCGCGGTGATCACCATGCCGGTGCTGTTGGACGAGTTGACCGCTGCGCAGCTCGCGTTCGTCGTGGCCGGCGGTGTGGTCTACAGCCTCGGCATCCCGGTGTTGTTCCTGCGTCGTCCCGACCCGTGGCCCACGACGTTCGGGTACCACGAGGTGTGGCACGTGTTCGTGATCGTCGCGGCGGGGCTGCATTTCGTCGCCGTGACGAGCATGCTCGCCTGACCGATCCGGCAAAGACGGTCCACGTGCTCGCCGACTCGTAGGCTCGGCGAATGCGCCGCCCCGGGCTCCTGAGCATCATCCGCAACCCGGCGCAACTCGTGGTCGTCGCGTTCGTGGCGCTGATCGCATTCGGCACGATGCTGCTGGCGCTTCCGTGGTCCACCGATGTGAGCGGGGGCCTCGGGTGGGAGGACTCGCTGTTCCTCTCGACCTCAGCGACGACCGTGACGGGCCTGTCGACGATCGACATCTCGACGCTGTCGCTGTTCGGCGAGCTGGTCGTGCTCGCGCTGATCCAGGTCGGCGGGTTCGGGATCATGACGATCGGTTCGGTCCTCGCGCTCGTCACGCTGCGCCGCGTCGGTCTCCGGCAGCGGATGCTCGCGCAAGCCGAGATCGGCGCCGTCGACATCGGCGAACTGTCGCGGCTGCTGTGGGCGATCGCCAGGATCACCGTGGTCGTGGAGGGCACGTTGGGGTTCATCCTCTTCGCTCGACTCTGGCAGGGGGGCTACGAGAGCGGGCCCATTGACGCCGCGTACTCAGGGATTTTCCATGCGATCGCTTCGTTCAACAACGCGGGGCTCTCGCTGTACTCGGACAACCTCGCCGGCTTCGCCGGCGATCCGTTCGTGATGTTGCCGGTGACGGTCGGTTTCATCGTCGGTGGGCTCGGCTTCCCGGTGTACGTCGAGTTCATCCGCAGGTGGCGCATCGAACGCAGCGAACGCCGGGGCACGTCACCGATGGGCGCGGAGCGGGTCAAGCCGTGGAGCCTGCACGCCCGTCTCACCGTGGGTGCCACCTTGGTGCTGCTCGTCGTCGGACCGTTGATGGTCCTGACGTTCGAGTGGACGAATCCCGAGACGCTGGGATCCCTCGACCTCTTCGACAAACTCACGAACGCCTGGTTCCAAGGCGTCACACCCCGGACGGCCGGCTTCAACACGATCAACATCGGCGCGATGAACGAGACGACGCTGCTGGCGATGAGCGCTCTGATGTTCGTGGGGGCCGGACCGGCCTCGACCAGTGGCGGGATCAAGGTCACGACCGCGGCGGTCCTCGCCGCGGTCATCTGGGCCGAGGTCCGGGGCGAGCGGGACGTGAACATCTTCCGTCGCCGACTGCCTACGGTGATGGTGCGCCAGGCGCTGTCGATCGTCCTGCTGTCCTTCATTTTCGTCGGAGCGACGTGCCTCGTGCTGATGGCGAACGACGGTCTGGGCCTGACCAGCGCACTGTTCGAAGCGACGTCAGCGTTCGGAACGGTGGGGCTGTCCACCGGTGTGACCGGCTCGATCAGCACCTTGGGCCATGTCGTGCTGGTGATCGTGATGATCTCCGGACGTGTCGGACCCGTGACGTTCGTGACCGCCATCGCACTTCGCGACAGCGCCCGCCTCTATCGTCATCCCGAGGAGCGTCCGATCATTGGCTGAACGATTCGTAGAGAAGATGATGCGCGGGCTCGGCCCGACCATCGAACACCGCGGCGAGATCATCGTCATCGGCCTCGGCCGATTCGGCTCGGCGCTGTCACATGCGCTGATCGACATGGGCCACGAGGTCCTCGGACTCGATGTCGACCCCGAGAACGTGCAGGAGCACACCGACGCGCTCACCCATGTCGCCGAGGTCGACACCACCAACGTCCGGGCGCTCCGGCAGCTGGGCGTAGCCGACGCAACGACGGTGATCGTGTGCATCGGCGCCGACATCGAAGCGAGCGTGCTCACCACCGCTGCGCTCTACGACCTCGAGGTGCCGAACATCTGGGCGAAGGCGATGACCGAACCGCACGGCCGGATCCTCAGCCGAGTGGGGGCACACAACGTGGTCTTCCCCGAGGCCGAGATGGGTGCCCGAGTCGCCCACCTCGTGACGGGGCAGCTGCTCGAGTACCTGGCACTCGACGAGGACTTCGTGCTGGTCGAGATGGTCGCACCGTCGTCGATCGTCGGGGTCCCGCTCGGCGAGTCGAACCTACGACGGGACCACCGGGTCACGATCGTGTGTCACAAGCCGGCGGGCTTGGGCTTCACGCATGCCGACAGGGACACGGTGCTGGCCCCGAGCGACTTGATCGTCGTGGCCGGCACCCGCAAACACATCGAGTCATTCGCCGACGAGGTCGGCTGACGAACGTGACACGCATTCCGGGTGGGTGTCACGGTGCTGCGGTGCCGGAACATGGTGTCGCGCGGTCGGCTGGCGGGGTCGGGTCTATTTGACCAGGTAGATGACGTCGTCGGGGATCGCCGTCGTGTCGGGGGTGATCATCTCGCCGTCCCCGAAGATCGAGTCGAGGAACGACACGGCGAACGTGTTGGTGAGCTCCTGGACCCGGTCGGTCGGCATGTCCCCTTCGGAGCACCCTGCGACGGCGAAGTCCTCGAGAACATCGACGACGGCCTCGGTCGGGTTCTCGAGCATCGGGAGGAAATCGAGAAAGTCACACACGTCGGTGAACGACTGGTGCTCGGCTGCAACCAGCTCGACGCGGTACAGCGGATTGCTGGTGGTGTACTCGAACGCGCGGGTGACGTTGGGGTCGACCGGCGTGCTCTTGTCGTCGGTGCCCACCATGACCAGGGTCGGGACGTCGATCCGCGCCAGTTGCTCGTTGGTGAGCAGCGACGTCTCCGGGTTGCCGTCGCCGAGTGCTGGAGCAAGCGGAATCAGGGCATCGATCCGACCATCGGGCTGCAGCGTCCCGGCCGCGTTCTCCATTCCGGACACGACCGCGTAGGTGGCGTAGCCGCCCAGCGAGTGGCCGGTCACGGCGATCCGGTCGGGGTCGACCGATCCGACGAATCCGACCGTCTCCTGGCTCTCGGGGTTGAGCATTTCGTCGATCACGACCTGCACGTCACGCGGACGGTTGTACGCGATCGTCGTTTGATCGTCTTGGGTGTCGAGTACCAGTTCGACCGCAGTGTTGCCGGTGTGATCGGCGGCGACGACGATGTAGCCGTGGCTGGCCAGCGTCTCGGTGTAATCGGAGTGGATGTATCGCAATCCGCCCGACCCGTGGGTGTACACGACGAGTGGGAACGGTCCATCGGGCGAGATGCTCGATGCGTCAGCGGAGAACGCTCGCGGTGACTCGTAGTAGTCCCCGGTGACGAACGTGTAGCGCTGTGGCTCGCCGGTGGTCCCCTCGGCAAGGGGGAACCAGACCTCGACGGTGAGCGGCCGATCCCGAGTCTCGTCGGTGATCACGATCGTCTGGACACCAACGGCGTATTCACCGTCGCCGAGGGGAACGAAGTCGGCGAGCGGCGGCTCGGTCGCGGGCGGCTCGGTTGTGGGCGGCTCGGTTGCGGGCGGATCCGTCGGCGGTGGATCGTCGACGATCGGCTCGGTGACCGGAGTCGACTCGGCGGGTGTCTCGGTGCTCGGAGACGTGTCGGTCGACGCCGTCGATGCGTCGTCGCTGGCGCATGAGGCAGCGACGAGCAAGGATCCGACAAGGACGGCGGTGAGGCGGCGCATGCCCGGATCATGCCAGATCAGGGCGGTGACTTCGCATCCTGTCGGGAGTGTCAGATCACCGTGCGAACGAGCAGCGCGATGGCGCTGAACGCCGACAGCCCGAGCACCAGTGGCCGCACCGCCGAGCCGACGAGACGGCGACTTGTAGCGGCGGGCGGTGGCGAGGCCGAGCACGATCGACGGAAGCAGCAGGGCTGCCAGTGCGAGCTGCCGTCGCCCCAGTTCGCCGGCCACCACGAGCGCGATGGCGGTGAGGACCGATCCGACGGAGAAGAAGAACGAGATCGTGGCACGCATCGTCACCGGATCGCTGTGCTGATAGGTGAGTGCGATCGGTGGTCCACCGACTCCCACGGCCGTGCCGGTGAACCCCGAGCCGAAGCCGGCGATCACCAGCGCCGGGGTCGTGGGCGTGAATCGTTTCGTGGTCAATGACACCGCGACGCCGAGCAGGACGGTGACCGAGACGAGGAGGGCGAGCACGGTGTCGGACACCGCAGCGACGACGATGGCTCCCAGAACCAGGCCCGGGACGCGCCCGATCAGCGCGGCGGTGACTCCGTGTCGGTCGATGTGGGAGCGGTCGGCGATGGCGACGCTGAACGTGAGCGGAAGCACCGCCACGACGACCGCCGCCGGGATGAAGTCCGGGTCGACGAGCAGCAGGACCGGCGACGAGAGGATGCCGACACCGACGCCCGTCGCGGCCTGCATCACCGCTCCGACATACACCACGAGGACGCAGGCCATGGCGGCGAGGACGGGCAGCCCGACGATCGTGGCCCCGATCATCGGTCCTTCATCCGTTTCGGGGGAGCCGAAGCAGGGTCGTCGGGCCACCGGTGCTTCGGGTATCGACCGGCCATCTCCTTCTTGACATCGGCCCAGGTGCCCGCCCAGAAGCCGGGGAGGTCAGCGGTGACCTGGATCGGGCGGTCGGCGGGTGACAAGAGCTCGAGTCGGATCGGGATCCCACCGGCGGTCGGGTGGACGGTGGTGCCGAACAGGTCCTGGACACGAACCGATGCGGTCGGACGCTCCCCCGAGTAGTCGACCGGCACCGAGCGCCCGGTCGGCAGATCGAGCGTGTCGGGGCTGAGTCGGTCCAGTTCGGCGCCCTCGGGCCACGGCAGTTGCGATCGGAGAACCGTCGCGACGTCGAGCCGGTCGAGGTCCCTCCTCCCGCGTGCGCCCGGCAGGTACGGCGCGAGCCAGTCATCGACCGAGTCGACGAGCGCATCCACCGACCAGTCGGGCCACGGCGCTCCCACCGTGCGGTGGAGGAAGTCGACGCGCTGGCGGAGTCGTGTGGCTGTTGCCGACCATCCGAGCACGGCGAGCCGGGTCTCGCGGACGCGTCGCATCAACGCATCGATGGTGGCGTCGCCCGGCTCGGGCGGGCGGTCCTGTGCGCCGAGCCTGATCGCGCCGAGACGGCGCTCGACCGTCTCGACGAGATCGTCCCGGTCGACGTTCCACGCCAGTGTTCGCTGCTCCTTGATGTCGTCGCCGGCCGATGCGATCACGTCGGCGACGTCGACAGCGGCCGCGAGCCGGATGCGCGCTCGGTCGGCCTTGCCGTCGAGGTCGGCCGCAACGACGAAGGGTTCGTGGGCCAGTGGGTCGCGGTCGGAGATGAACGCACCACTCCCGCTGCGCAGGGTGAACTGCCCGGGTCTCCGCCGACCCACGAGCCGATCGGGAAATGCCAACAGCAGACGCGGCACCCGTTCGGTCGTGGTCGATGCTCTGGCGGTCGAACTCGATCCCGACTCGGCGAGCGAGTTCTCGCGCTCGGTCCCGGAGTCGGTGCACCGCGCCGCGATCGGCCAGGTCGTGACCGGCCGCACCGGAGACGACGGCAACGCGCAGCGACAGGTCGACCGGGAGTTCGTCGGGTCGACCACGCAGGACGTCGCGCTCATCGATGAGCGTCGCCACGATGCAGGCAAGCGGCGAGCGTTCCACGGCCACCATGCGGGCGAGCCGCGGGTGAACCGGCAGTGCGAGCATGTCGCGTCCGAGCGGCGTGAGTGCTCCCGTTGCGGGATCGAGGGCGTGGAGGTCGACGAGCAGATCGCGCGCCTGGCCGAGCGCTGCGGCCGGAGGGTCATCGACGAAGGCCAGGCCACCGGTCGGCTCGTCGGGATCGGAGCCGACGCCCCACGCGGCGAGCTCGAGCATCAATCCGGCGAGATCGGTCTGGAGGATCTCGGGTGTCCGGTGCTTGGGTCGCGTCCCGTGTTCGAGCTTGCCCCAGAGGCGGTAGGCGGCCCCGGGCTCGGTGCGTCCCGCCCGTCCGGCGCGTTGCTCGGCCGAAGCGCGGCTCGTTGCCACCGTGGTGAGTCGAGTCATACCGGTCCGCGGGTCGAACCACGGTTCGCGAGCGAGGCCCGCATCGACGACGATGCGGACACCGTCGACCGTCAACGAGGTCTCCGCGATGTCGGTGCTCAGCACGACGCGTCGACGCCCGGAAGGTGAGGGCTCGAGCGCCCGGTCCTGTTCGTCCTGCGACAATGCGCCGGCCAAGGGGTGGACGTCGATGCCGGCGCCGAGCACGTCGCGCAGCTGCTGCTCGGTCCGCCGGATCTCGCCGATACCCGGCAGGAACACGAGAACGTCGCCATCGTGTTCGCCGAGTGCCTGCAGTACCGCTGAGACGACGGCTGGTTCGATCCGGTCGGACCCACGGCGCGGCGCGTATCGCTTTCGCCCGCCACCTCCTTTCTGGTCCCGGGTCGGCGATCTCGGCAGCCAGTTCATCTCGATGTCGAACGTGCGACCCTCGCTCTCGATCACCGGTGCATCGAGCACGCGGACCAGTCCGACCGTGTCGGGGGTCGCCGACATGGCGAGGACGCGGAGGTCGGGCCTGATCGAGTCGATGACGTCGAGTGTCAATGCGAGACCGATGTCGGTGGGCAGGTTGCGCTCGTGGACTTCGTCGAAGATGACGATGCCCACACCCGGGAGTTCGGGGTCGCGCTGAAGGCGTCGCGTGAGGATGCCTTCGGTGACGACCTCGATCCGGGTGTCGGGGCCGATGTGGCGTTCGTCGCGGGTCTGATATCCGACGAGCCCGCCCACACGGGTCCCGGTCAATGCCGCCATCCGTCGTGCGGCAGCCCACGTGGCGAGACGAACGCGGCTCGAGCATCACGATGCGTTGCTCGCCGAGCCAGGCTGCATCGAGGAGGGCGATCGGAACGACCGTCGTCTTTCCCGCACCGGGGGGCGCCACGAGGATCACGCGGTGCCGCTCGGCCAAGGCGTCCTCGACCTCGAGGAGGGCGTCGAGGACCGGGAGGTCGGGAAGCGGACGCCGGTCCCGAGGTCGGCCCACGGTCACGAAGGGCGACCCGTGCGGTCGTTCAGCCCAGCGCCGGCGAGCCGCGGAACGGAACGGGGTCGCCGGAGGTCGGGAGTTCGATCGACGACCATTTGGTGATCGTCGCGATTGCATCGCAGACGACTTCCCACTGATCGGGGTTCCAGCCTTCGGCCTTAGCGTCGACGACGCCGTCGACGCGCGTGAGCACGAATGCGGGCAGTTCGTCGAGCTGCATCGCCTTGACCGCCGCGCGGTCGGGATCGCAGAAGACCAGGAACTTCTCGGTGAGAGGCCCGAGGAACTCCTGGGCCTCCTTCGGTCCGGCGGTGACGATCATGTTGATCCGCACGTCGCATCCCCGGAACTCCTCGAGGGACGCGGCTGGCGGTGCGGAGGATCCACGACGATTCGTTGGTGTACGGGTCGAGCACGACCGACGCCAGGTGAAACGTCGTGAGCCACTCCATCAACGGACGCCCGGTGCCGAGCGCGCCCTGGTGCAACGGCGTCAGGACGAGATCGGCGGGGAGCTGGATCCCCGTGCTCCCGGTCGTATTGGTGTCGGTGTCGGCCACGCGGCGAATGATAGCGGCGCGCCTTGACCCCAACTGCTTCTTGTGCCGTACGTTGGGGTGGTGCATCCGATCGAACATCTTCGCTACGTCGCCCGAGCCCATGGAGCCGACCCGGCGGCCCTGGTCGAAGAGACCGCCCATGCGCTCGGGTCCCTGCACTTCGACCCCGCGGGCCTGGTGGTCGCCTGTCGACGCATCGTCGAGCGCCACCCGTTCACCGGCCCGCTCTGGTGGCTCTGCTCGAATGTCACCACGTCATCGGAGCCCTTCGAGGCGGTCTGGGAGCTTGCCGACCGGATTCGATCCGACCGCACGGCCTCGGAGTTGGCAGCTGCGTTGCCCGACGACGCCGACGTGGTCACGATCGGCGACCCGAGTCTGATCGGGTCGGGAACTCACGCGCCGGGGCGACGTCCGTGTGCTGGCACTCGACATCGACCACTCGGCCACCTCCTTCGTGCGGCGCCTCGAGCGGTTCGACGTCGACTACGAGCCGGTCGAGGCGGGCGCAGCGGGTGCTGCGACACCGCGTCGCCGATGTCGTGCTGATCGAGGTGCTGGCCATGGACGAGGGGCGGGTGGTGGCCCCGTCGGGGTCGTCGACGATCGCAGCGGCGGCATCGGCGTGGGACACCCCGGTGTGGGCCGTCGCAGGCGTGGGCCGGCGGCTTCCCGCGGCGTTCATCGACGCCATGATCGACAAGCGTGACGCACTGGCCGCGAGCCAGGACGAATGGACGCTCGACATCGAAGTGCTTCCCGCGCGGCTGATCACCGATGTCGTCGGCCCGCACGGCATCATGCCGATGGGTCCCCCGGCGGCCCGTCCCGAGTGCCCCGTCGCTGCCGAACTGCTCCGCACCGTCGCCATGTGACCCGTCACCGCACCGCTCCGTCCGGCTTCCCACCCGGCATTCTCCGTGTGCGTTGCGTTTTCGGCGGTTGGAACCGCCGAAAACGCCGTGCAAACGTCAGGCGAGGCGTCGGCGGAGGTCGCGGCTGACCCAGTCGGTGCGTTCGAACACCTGTGGCGAGGTGTATTCGATGACGGTGAGGCCGAGATCCTGTAGTTCGTTCCGTCGCTGGGCATCGCGGGCGCGTTCGGCGTCGCTGACGTGCCCGAGACGTCCTGTGACCTCGACGACGAGCGATCGGTCGACGAACTCGAAGTCGACTCGGGCGACGTGGCGTCGCTGCACGTCGCGGTGGACGACCTGAGTACGCGGCCGATCGAGACCCGCCCGGCGCACGATGCGGAGGAACGCTCGCTCGAGTGGCGAATGGCCGCCGGAATCCGGGAGTAGCCGGTCGATCATTCGACAACCCCAACGTCCAGATCCGCGCAGTGTCTCGAGGCGGGCGGCGATCGCGGTCGGATGGGACAGGCCGAGGCGAACGGCGCTGTCGATGGCCGCCTCCACGCGCCATCGGCTCGCCCGCGAGTGGGCGAGGTCGATGACGGTCCGGGTGGCCGACATCACCGGCAGGCCCCGCACCGTGACCGGGTCCGATGGAGCGAGAAACGAGGTGGTGTGGACCCGAAACGGTGCACGCGATGGCCCCGCACCGCGCATGACCGTGAACTCGACAGCGTCAGGTGTGCTGCGGTCGAGCCCGTGGAGCAGTGCTGCGGCCTCGTAGCTGATCCAGCTCTGCCCTCCGAGGCTGAGCAATCCGATCCGGAGTCGTTGACGGTGGGTGTCGGGTGCACCGACGATCCGGTCGACCCGGCGCGACCTTGTCCAACCGACCACACTCGGTCAGCCAACGGAGTTGAGCGCGCGTCAGCCCGCACCGTTCGACATCGACCATCGAGACCACGCCGTCCTGAGCGGCGGCGATCCTGCTGAGTGTTGTGTGCACACCTCTTCAGGGGGTCGTCAGCCCGCCGAACCGGAAACTTGATCGTTTGCGTTGCGGTTTCCGTCGTTCCGGCCACCGGAACAACAACGCAAACGAGAAGGGGTCAGAGGGGGCGGCGGCGGGGTGGGTGGCCGAGGATCTCTTCGACCAACTCCTGGGCCTCGACGCAGCGGTCCTCGGTGACGAAGATCCTCGACATCGGCTCGCGGCTGTACATGGTCAGGTTGAGGTTGAAATCGTCGACGACCACGGCGGGAATGCCGGCGGCGACGAGTTCGTCGGTCACCATCCTGCTCAGCCACTGGGGGAGCCACGCTGCTTCCACCGTCTTGTCGGGACTCGGCGGCGGCATCGGGTCGCGCCCGCGGATCCAGTCCCACAGCTCTCCGAACGTTCGAGGCACACTCACCGGTCTCTCAGGTTACGGACGTTGGTCCGCTCCGTGAACGCACGGTCGGCCGCTCTCGGGCGGTGGCGACGCGGTGTAGTGTCCGCATCGTCGTCGGGTTCGCGAGCACACCGCACGCCGGTGGGTTCGTCCCGACGCCGTCACACCACATCACGAGCCGAGGGGACACGGATGGCGAACACCGTCACAGCCGCACTGCTGCAGACCGATTGGACCGGCGACAAGGAGTCGATGATCGTCAAGCACGAGGAGGCTGCGCGTGAAGCTGCCGCCCAAGGTGCGCAGATCATGTGCTTCCAGGAGCTGTTCTACGGTCCGTATTTCTGTCAGGTGCAGGACGCGCAGTACTACGACTACACCGAGTACATCCCCGACGGGCCCACCACCAAGCGTTTCCAGGAGTTGGCCAAGGAGCTCGGCATGGTGCTGGTGCTGCCGATGTACGAGATCGAACAGCCCGGGATCTACTACAACACGGCAGCCGTGATCGACGCCGACGGCTCGTACCTCGGCAAGTACCGCAAGCAGCACATCCCGCAGGTGAAGGGATTCTGGGAGAAGTTCTACTTCAAGCCCGGCAATGGCGGGTACCCGGTGTTCGACACCGCAGTCGGCAAGGTCGGCGTGTACATCTGCTACGACCGACACTTCCCGGAAGGGTGGCGTGCGCTCGGATTGAACGGTGCCGAGATCGTGTTCAACCCGTCGGCGACGCATCGTGGGCTGAGCGAGTACCTGTGGAGCATCGAGCAGCCTGCAGCGGCCTGCGCCAACATGTATTACGTCGGCGCGATCAACCGCACCGGCATCGAAGAGCTCGGTGAGAACGACTTCTACGGTCAGAGCTACTTCGTCAATCCGCGCGGGCAGTACGTCGGCGACAAGGGCGATGCCCACAATCCCGAACTGATCATCCGTGAACTCGACATGGACCTCATCAAGGAGGTCCGCGACGGGTGGGCGTTCTATCGCGACCGTCGCCCTGAAGCGTACGGCGAACTCGTCGAGGGGTAGGCGTTACACAACGGGTCAGACCCGTCGTGTAACGCACAGTGAGAGGAGAGGAACAACATGACAACGACATTGATCTCCGGAGGAACGGTCATCTCGGCCGTCGGACGCCGTGAGGCCGACGTGTTGATCGACGGCGAATCGGTCGCCGCGATTCTCGCACCCGGCCAGGCGAGCGCGCTCGGCATCGTCGGCGATGCCGTGATCGACGCGACCGGAAAGTACGTGGTCCCGGGTGGCGTCGACGTACACACCCACATGTCCCTGCCGTTCGGCGGCACCGAGGCGTCCGACGACTTCGAGACCGGATCCAACGCCGCGGCCTGGGGAGGTGTGACCACGATCGTCGACTTCGCCGTCCAGAACACGGGCGAGAGCGTCTACGACAAGCTCGCCCACTGGCACGAGATGGCGGCCGAACAGGCGTCGATCGACTACGGATTCCACCAGATCATCGGCGGGGTCGACGAGGAGTCGCTGAAGGCGATGACGTACCTCGTCGACAACGAGGGGATCACCAGCTTCAAGCTGTTCATGGCGTACCCCGGGGTGCTCTACTCCGACGACGGGCAGATCCTCCGGGCGATGCAGAACGCGTCGGAGTCCGGCGCCGTGATCATGATGCATGCAGAGAACGGCATCGCGATCGACGTCCTCGTGGCGCAGGCCGTTGCGGCCGGCAACACCGACCCGAAGTACCACTCGTACACGCGGCCGGTCGAGATGGAGGCCGAAGCCACGCACCGGGCCATCCAACTGGCCAGCGTCGCCGGCAACGTCCCGCTGTACATCGTGCACATGTCGGCCTCCGAGGCGCTCGAGCAGGTCGCCGTCGCACAGCACGCCGGGCGCAACGTGTTCGCCGAGACCTGCCCGCAGTATCTCTATCTGTCGATCGAGGACCAGCTCGCCCAGCCCGGTTTCGAGGGCGCCAAGTGGGTGTGCTCGACGCCGCTGCGCACCAAACACGAACACCATCAGAGTGACCTGTGGAAGGGCCTGCGGATGAACGAGCTCGCGGTGGTGTCGACCGATCACTGCCCGTTCTGCTTCAAGGACCAGAAGGAACTCGGCCTCGGCAACTTCTCGAAGATCCCCAACGGCATCGGCGGCGTGGAGCACCGGATGGAGCTGATCTACCAGGGCGTGGTTGCCGGTGAGATCAGCCTCGAACGCTGGGTCGAGACCTGTTCGACCACCCCGGCCCGCATGTTCGGACTCGACAAGAAGGGTGTCCTCGAGCCCGGCTCCGATGCCGACGTCCTCATCTGGGATCCGAACGGAAAGACCAAGATCGGCATCAACGACAAGCACCACATGAACATGGACCACTCGGCCTACGAGGGATTCGAAATCGACGGCAAGGTCGACACGGTCATCAGCCGTGGCACGACGGTCGTCGAGAACGACACATTCGTCGGCCGGAAAGGCCATGGCAGGTTCGTCAAGCGCAGCCTGTCCAAGTACCTGCACTGACCAGCGTCGAGGGCCCATGGGATCGACGCACAGTGGTCACGCAAAGCTGTTGCGGGTGTCTGACACCGACTCGGACTTCGGGTCGGATGCAACACCAAAGCTGTAACGGGTGTCTGACACCGGAGGATGAATGAGATGAATCGGATTTCACATTGGATCGACGGCAAGGTCGTCGAGTCGACCTCGGGCAACTCGGCGCCCGTGTACGACCCGGCGACCGGGGAACAGACGGCTGCGGTCGACCTCGCGTCGGCGGCTGAGGTCGATGTCGCAGTCGCCGCAGCCAAGGCTGCGTTCCCCGCATGGCGGTCGACGTCGTTGTCCAAGCGGGCCGAGGTCATGTTCCGAATGCGTGAGCTGGTCGACGCCAACCGCAAGGAGATCGCGACGCTGCTCACTGCCGAACACGGCAAGGTGCTGTCCGACAGCCTCGGTGAGGTCGCTCGCGGGCTCGAGAACATCGAGTACGCCTGCGGGATCCCGCAGCTGATCAAGGGTGACTACTCCGAACAGGCGGCCTCGGGCGTCGACGTGTATTCGATCCGGCAGCCGCTCGGCGTGGTCGCCGGCATCACGCCGTTCAACTTCCCGGCGATGGTCCCGATGTGGATGTTCGCCAACGCGCTCGCCTGCGGCAACACCTTCGTGCTCAAGCCGAGTGAGAAGGACCCGTCGGTCAACATGTTCGTGGCCGAACTCCTCGCTCAGGCCGGGTTGCCGGCCGGTTGTTTCAACGTCGTGCAGGGTGACAAGGTCGCGGTCGACCGCCTGCTCGAGCACGGCGATGTCGCCGCGGTGAGCTTTGTCGGCTCGACGCCGATCGCGAAGTACATCTACGAGACCGGTACCAAGAACGGCAAGCGTGTGCAGGCACTCGGCGGTGCCAAGAACCACATGCTGGTACTCGCCGACGCCGACGTCGACATGGCAGCCGATGCTGCGGTCAGCGCCGGCTACGGCTCGGCGGGGGAGCGGTGCATGGCGATCAGTGTCGTGCTCGCCGACGATGCGATCGCCGACGAGCTGGTCGCGAAGATCGCCGAGCGCATCCCGGCGATCAAGGTCGGTCCCGGCTACGAACCCGACAGCGAGATGGGCCCGCTGATCACCGGCGAACACCGTGATCGGGTCCGCGGCTACGTCGACGGTGCCGGAGCCGCCGGAGCGACCGTCGTGGTCGACGGGCGCGATGGCGTGCCGGCCGACGGCTACTTCCTCAACCCGACGTTGCTCGACGGGGTCCGCCCCGGCATGGCCTGCTACGACGACGAGATCTTCGGCCCGGTCCTGAGTGTCATGCGCGTCAGCGGGTACCAGGAAGGCCTCGACACGATCAACGCGAGCCCGTACGCCAACGGCACGGCGATCTTCACTCGAGACGGTGGCGCCGCACGGCAGTTCCAGTTCGACGTCCAGGTCGGCATGGTCGGCGTGAACGTCCCGGTCCCGGTCCCGGTCAGCTACTACAGCTTCGGTGGGTGGAAGGCGAGCCTCTTCGGCGACACGCACATGTACGGCCCCGAGGGCGTCAACTTCTACACCCAGGGCAAGGTGGTCACGAGCCGTTGGCCCGATCCGGCCACCAGCACCGTCGACCTCGGCTTCCCCGAAACACGATGAGTGTTGCGCTGGGTGTCTGACACGCAGCGCAACAGGAAGGATCCACATGGACATCGGAGTCGTTCTCCAAACCACACCACCAGCAGCACGGGTCATCGACCTGGCGAAGCGTGCCGAGACCCACGGGTTCAGTCACGTCTGGACCTTCGACTCGCACATCCTCTGGGAGGAGCCATACGTCATCTACTCGCAGATCCTCGCCGAGACGCGCAACATCGTCGTCGGACCGATGGTGACCAACCCGGCGACGCGTGACTGGACCGTCACGGCGTCGACGTACGCAACGCTCAACGAGATGTTCGGCAACCGCACCGTGTGCGGTATCGGACGCGGCGACTCGGCGGTGCGCGTGACCAATGGCAAACCGACCACGTTGGCAACGATGCGCGAGTCGATTCATGTCATCCGCGAGCTCGCCTGCGGCCGTGGTGTCGACTACAACGGCTCGACGATCACGCTGCCGTGGGCGTCGAAGAGCGAGCTCGAGATGTGGGGCGCCGGCTACGGACCCAAGGCGCTGAAGTTGATCGGCGAGACGTGCGACGGCTTCATCCTCCAGCTCGCTGATCCGTCGATCGTCGAATGGACGATCGGCGCGGTCCGCGCCGCTGCCACCGATGCAGGTCGTGATCCCGACGACATCACGATGTGCGTCGCCGCCCCGGCGTACGTCGGCGACGACCTGCCCCATCTCCGTGACCAGGTTCGCTGGTTCGGCGGCATGGTCGGCAACCACGTGGCCGACATCGTCGAGCGGTACGGCGACGACGCGCCGGTACCTGCAGCGCTCACCGAGTACATCAAGAACCGGAAGGGTTACGACTACAACCAGCACGGCAGCGCTTCGAGCGAGCACGTCGACTTCGTCCCCGACGAGGTGATCGACCGCTTCTGCATCCTCGGTCCGGTCGAGGACCACCTGGCACGGCTCGACGAGCTCAAGGCGCTCGGCGTCGACCAGTTCGCGATCTACCTGCAGCACGACGGCAAGGACCACACACTCGCCGAGTACGGCGAGAAGATCATCCCCCGGCTCACCGAGCAGGAGTTGGCCAAGAAGTGAGCGCCGGGGCACCGATGCGCGGCGGGCTGGCCGGACGGGCGATCCGCCGTACGGGGCTCCTGCTCGCAGAGTGCCTCGAGGTCGAGATCAAGGAAGGCGCCGTCGAAATCGTTCCGCAGGCCGAACTCGCCAGCGGAAACGCCGACTTCGCGATCGCGTGGGTGCCCAAGGCGCTGCAGACGCGTGAAGCGGGCGCCGACATCGTGAACATCGCCCAGGTGTTCGAACGCTCGGGGACCCTCCAGGTCAGCTTTGCGGACAGCGGCATCACGTCGCCCGCCGACTTCGCCGGCAAGACGATCGGCAACTGGGGCTTCGGCAACGAGTACGAGGTGTTCGCTGCGATCGGCGAGGCCGGCCTCGACCCCGCCACCGACGTCGAACTCGTCGGCCAGCAGTTCGACATGATCGCGCTGCTCGATGGTGACATCGACGCCGCCGAGGCGATGACCTACAACGAGTACGCACAGGTGCTCGAAGCGGTCAACCCGGACACGGGCGAGCTCTACCAGCCCGAGGACTTCAACGTCATCAGCTACGAGGACGAAGGCGTCGGCATGCTGCAGGACGCAATCTGGGCCGATGCCGGCCGCCTCGCCGACGACCCTGCGTACCGCGATGCCGCGGTGCGATTCGTCGCCGCGTCGCTGCAGGGTTGGGCGTTCTGCCGCGACAATGTCGAGCAGTGCGCCACGATCGTCACCGGCGCCGGTTCGACCCTCGGTGCGAGCCACCAGCAGTGGATGATGAACGAGGTCAACAAGCTGATCTGGCCCGCATCGGGCGCCAGCATCGGCCTCATCGACCAGGCTGCATGGGATCGAACCGTCGAGATCAGCCAGAACACACCGAACGCTGACGGCGCCACCGTGCTGACCGAGGATCCGGGTGACGGAGCGTTCACGAATGACATCGTGACCGAAGCCGTGGCCCTCCTCGACGGGGTCGACCTGGTCGGCAGCGGCTACAGCCAGACCGAGGTCACCCTCAACGAAGGCGGCAACTGACCCCGTGACCCACTGCGCGTTGCCGCTGGGGCCTGCCCCCAGCGGTAATGTCGCGTTCATGGGAGACATGATCGAATTCAACAGCAACGACATCGACGCGCAGGGATACCTCGCGGTCCCCGAGAGCGGGTCGGGACCTGGCGTCATCGTCGTCCAGGAGTGGTGGGGGCTCGATTCGGGCATCAAGGAGATGGCCGACCGGCTCGCCGTGGCGGGGTTCGTGGCCCTCGTGCCCGATCTGTACCACGGGGAACTGGCCGCCCACGACGAAATGGACAAGGCCGGTCAACTGATGACCGAGCTGCCACCGGAACGCGCGGCCCAGGACATGAGCGGGGCCGTCGACCACCTCGACGGGCTCGAGATCACGACGGGCGATGGCATCGGGGTGATGGGCTTCTGCATGGGTGGGATGCTCACGTTCATGCTCGCTGCCAACCGGCCGGACAAGGTCAAGGCTGCTGTCCCCTTCTACGGGTTCCCGCAGGGTGACTCGCAGCCCGACTACTCGAAGATCGCGGCGTCGATCCAGGGGCACATGGCCGAGCACGACGACTTCTTCCCGCCGAGTGCGGCGATGCACCTCGAAGCCGAACTCCAGGCACTGGGCAAGGACGTGTCGATCACCGTGCACGAGGGTTCGGGCCATGCCTTCATGGCGCCGCACAACGCACTCGGTACCCAGGACCAGGACCTGTACGACAAGATCTGGCCACTGGCGACGGCGTTCCTGCACGACAAGCTCGGCTGAGTTGACGGCCGGCTGACGGCGCGTCTGTACCGTCCTCGGCATGATCAGATCACGTTCCCTGTCCTTCCTCGCCGCCGCCGTCGCAGCTGCGCTCACGCTCGCTGCGTGCGGCGGCAGCGACGAGGCGTCGTCGGACGGCGACATCTGTTCCGAGCTCGAACGAGTGGCCGAGATCGCCGTTGCCGGCGATGCTGCGACCTCGGATGCGGAGGTCGCAGCTGCGCTGCAAGATCTCGCCGACGCCTTGGCCGACGCGGCTGCGGTGGCCCCGGATGAGATCAAGGGCGACGCGGCGGCGTTCGCCGAGGCGACTGCGGTCCTGTCCGGCATCGAGGAGGGCCAGGAAGAACTCACCGCCGAGCAGGAGGCGGTGATCGCGGACGAGGAGACCGGCCGCGCCGCGGAGGCCGTCCGCGACTACGCCGAGCAGGAGTGTGGTATCGAGATCTCGTGACCAGCGCTCGCGGTCCGCGAGACTCCCGACGTGAACGAACGACGATTCGATGCGGTCATCTTCGATGCGGGCGGGGTCCTCGTCCTTCCTGATCCGACGGTGCTCGCACCGTTGCTCGCCTACTTCGGCGGATCGAGCGAGATCGAGCGGCACCGGCGGGCCCACTACTCCGGGATGAAGGCGAAGTCCGATGCCGATGCCTCCGAGTCGAGCTGGGACGTCTACAACCACGCCTACGTGGCGGCCGTCGGCGTCGACGTGGCCGATCGGGCCGACGCGGCCGAGGTCCTCGATCGCACCCGGTACCACCACACCTGGCGGTGGGTGATCCCCGAGTCGCGCGCCGCGCTCGATCGCCTCGCCGACGCCCGGATACCGATGGGGGTCGTCTCGAATGCGAGCGGCCAGATCGAGGCGATGTTGCGCCGCCACACGTGTCAGGTCGGGTCGGGCGAGCACGTCGAGATGCGGGTGATCGTCGACAGTCACGAGGCCGGTGTGGCCAAGCCCGACCCGGCGATCTTCGATCACGCACTGCCGGCGTTCTCCGAGTTCGAGACGGGACGGATCGCCTACGTGGGTGATTCGGTCACCATGGACATCGCGGCGGCGTCGGCGGCGGGCCTCCACCCGATACTGCTCGACCCGTACGACGACCATGCGGGGGCGGATTTCGAGCGGATCGGATCGCTGCACGAACTCGCCGACGAGCTCGGCGAGTGATCATCGACCGGATGTCGGTGATCGCACGCGGCGCTCCCGCGACATCAGTACTCGCGGGGGTCCTGACGGCTCGGAAGATCGGTGAACTCGTCGACGATCGCGGCGATCAACGGTCCGGCGAGGCTCGGCGGCTCTCCTGGAACCGTGCGCACGACCTGCAAGGCCGGGGGGAGCGGATCGAAGTCGGCCGCTCGTTCCCATTCGACCAGATCGCCACCGACGTACCACGAACCCAGTACGGCAACCCCGAGCCCGGCCTCGATGGCGGCGCGCACGCCCGCTGAGGTCGGCGCCGACACGGCGTACAAATAGTGAATGCCGGCCCGCTCGAGGATCGGTTCGCTCACCGGCCGGTAGAACCCGTTGGCGCCGAACGTGATCAACGGGACTTCTCCGTCTTCGTACTGCATGTCGCGGTGGGTCACCCACACCAGCTTGTCCTCCCACAGCACGACGTCGTCGGGCAGCATCTCGTCCGGCGTGATCTGAATGACTGCGACGTCGATCAGCGCCCGGTCGAGTTGGCGGACCAGCACGCGTGACTGGTCGACCACGAACTCGATCGTGGCCGCCGGGTGCATCTTCTGGAAGCGGCCCAGGATGCCGACCATACGCGTCGCGCCCACTTCTTCGTTCGACCCCACCTTGATCGTCCCGGTGAAGTCGGGGCTCTCGAGTCGGTGCACGGCCCGGTCGTGCGCCGTGACGATGATCCGCGCGTCGTCGAGCAAGGTGCGACCATCGCGCGTGGGCCGCAGCACGTGTCCGTCGCGGATCAGGAGCGGTCGGCCGACGCGCTCCTCGAGCCGTTTGATCTTCCAACTGACCGCCGACTGCGAGAGCCCGAGATGTTCTGCGGCACGAGTCATCCCTCCCCAGTCGAGCACCGCCAGGAAGGCGCGCAAGGATTCGACGTCGAGCCGCACCATGCCAGTGTGCCACAGTCATGACATATTGTCATGAATAGCAGAAGGATCCGTATGTTGTGTCATGCCATCCTCCAGCCGACAATGAAGGTATGAACTCCCCCTCCCTCCACGATCAACACTCGTCCATCCGCTCGATCGGGGCCAGCCTGGCTCGACACCGTCGGGCCGGGCGCACCGATGGTGTGCCCGTCGATCGCAATACGTTGCCGATGGATTTCGTGCTCCGCGACTACCGCCACGTCCGCTGAATCCGGCCCTGCCGTCGACCTCTCGCGGGTCGCAGCGGCAGTCTGGCATGGAGAATTGATCGGGTGACTCGGCGGCCCCGCCTCCGATGTCGGATGATCTGTTCGACAGCAGGAGCACGAGCCGATCCGCGCCAGCGCGACGGGGTGCATCCGAGCGCAACGATCCCGACGCCGGCGGCGAGAAGTGCTCAGCGTGTCGGCTCGGCCCAGCGCTGGCCGTTGACGAGGACGTAGAGCCAGGCGAGGGCGGGAACCGCTGTGACCGCGGCGAGACCGAACACGATCAGCAGCCCGATCTGGGTCGAGCGCGCACCGATGACCTCGGAGATCTCGGCCTGGTCGACGAGCAGATCGGGGTACTGACCGACTCCCCACCCGACCACGATCGAGGCGACGGCGATCACAGCGCCGACGCGGGCGCGGTCCCAGCGTTGCTGGAACAGCCGCCACAGGCTGAATGCTCCCGCCACCGCCGAGAGGAGGATCAGTGGGAGGCCCCGCCCGTGCAGGCCACTGGCGAGCGATTTGGCGTCGAGCTCCAGCGTGACGGCGGCGACGAACGCGGCGCCGCCGGTGACCACACCGAGCCACAGCGCCCGCCGACCCACCCGTGCGGCGATGTCAGCGTGACCGCCTCGGGCAGCGTCGGCAGCCAGGAATGTGCCGGCGAGGAACGAGCAGGTGAGGACGGCAAGGGTGCCGCCGACCCATGAGGTCGGACCGGTCCAACTCGCCCAGACATCGCCCGAGCTGTCGAGCGGGACGCGGCCGCTCGCGATCCCACCGGCGATCATGCCGAGAAAGAACGGTGTGATGATCGACGACGACGCGAACACGATGCCGTGCAGTTGGGCCTCTCGATAGCTGGTGGAGAACTTCCGAAAGGCAAAGGCGCCGCCGCGGAGCACGATGCCGAATGCGACGAGCATCCACGGGATGAACAGCGTGTTCATGATCGCCACGAATGCGGTCGGGAACGCGGTCCACAGGAACACCAGGACATAGATCAGCCAGACGTGGTTGGCCTCCCACACCGGCCCGAGGCTCCGGTCGATCTGTGAGCGAAGCCCACGGCCCTCCTCTGCGTTACCGGCGGTGAGGTCCCAGATGCCGGTTCCGAAATCGGCTCCACCGAAGACGGCGTAGGCGACGACGCCCAGGAACATCAGCGCGGCGATGACGTCGCTCAGAGCCATCGTCAGTCCGAACCCGACGTGCCGGTCATCGCAGGCCCGCGTTCGACCGACGGGCCATAGGGCGTGGGGAGGTCGATGTCGTCGGACTCGCGCCACCGCCGGGTCATGCCGCGGATCACCCTCGTCGCCATGTAACCCAGTGAGGCGTAGAGGATGATGATCGCCGTGAGGCTGATCCAGACCCCGCTGTTCTGGGTGACGGCGTCAGCCGTCCGCATCTCGCCGTAGACGATCCAGGGTTGACGACCGACTTCGGTCGCCGTCCACCCGGCTTCGAGCGCGAGCACAGCCAGTCCTGCCCCGACGACGATCGAGCGCATCGTCCACTTCTCCGCGAACACGACGTCGCCGACTCTGCGGCGTCGCCACCAGAACCACGCGGCGATTCCGACCATCGCCGTTCCGGATGCCACCATGGCCTGAAACGCGAAGTGGGTGACGTTGATCGGCGGCCGTTCGTCTTCGGGGATGTCGTAGATCGAGGGCACCACTTGGCTGAGCGAGTTGCCGGTGGCGAGCGAGCCCATCCATGGGATCTCGAGGCCGTACCGCTTCTCGCCGTCGATCCAGACGCCACCGACGGTCAACGGTGCGTGGTCGTCGGCCGCCGTGTTGAGTTCGAAGGCGGCCAGCTTCGACGGCTGATCCTCGGCAAGCCGTTGCCCCGTGAAGTGACCGACGACGGGCTGGGCGAAGGCGGCGATGGTGGCGAACGTGAAGGCGACCAGGAAACCCATCCGATGTGGCCGGTCGAGTCGACCCGTGCGCATGCCGATCGCGTAGACGGCAGCGACGAGGAACCCCGTGACGGCGTACGTGGCGACGAACATGTGGAGTGCCTGCCCCCACACCGCGTTGTTGAACATCGCAGCGAGCGGGTCGACGTCGATGATCTCGCCCGTCGACGGATCGCGGGAGAAGCCGGCGGGATTGTTCATGAAGGCGTTGACGGCGATGATGCAGAACGTGCCGAACGCACCCGATGCGATGATCGGGATCAGCACGTTGAGGTGGACCTTGGGTGGGAGCCGGTCCCAGCCGTAGAGGTAGATCCCGATGAAGATCGCCTCGAGGAAGAACGCGATGCCCTCGAGTGCGAACGGCAGGCCGATGACGTCGCCGAACTCTGCCATCATTCCCGGGAAGAGCAGGCCGAGCTCGAAGCTCAGCACGGTGCCCGACACCGCGCCGACGGCGAAGAGCACGGCCGACACCTTGGCCCACTTCTTTGCGAGCACGAGGGCGTCCTGATCGTCGTGCTCGAGGCCCCGCCGGTGCAGGACGTAGATCAGCGTGGGAAGGGCGACGCCGAAGCACGACAGCACGATGTGGAACCCGAGCGAGAACGCCATCTGGTATCTGGCGGCCATCAGTTCGTCGACAGCGAGCAGCATCGTGCACCTCCTGATCGGACCGTATCTCGCGACCCGGATCCGGGCCCACCGATGACTGGGCGACTCCGGTCACGTGGGGACGGTGAAGTCGCTCAAGTGTCGAGCGGCACGGTGCCCGAGATCGTGGTGCCGCGGCTGTGGTGTGAACTCACGCGCAGCTTGCCGCCCACCGAGCCGAGCCGATCGGCCATGTTCTCGAGGCCGACACCGTCGGCTGACCGCTCGTCGAACCCAGTTCCATCGTCGATCACCGCGAAGGTCAACGCCGCGTTGTCGACGGCGAGCTGCACCTCGACCAGCGACGCCCCGGCATGACGGTTGGCGTTCTGGAGCGCTTCGAGAATGCAGAAGTAGATCGCCGCCTCGACGTCGGCACGGTGACGGCCGATGTCGGCGAGGGCCAGTCGCACCTCGATCCCGGAACGGTCCGCAGCTGCGGCGACGGCGGCCACGAGGCCGTGCTGGGTCAGGACGGTCGGATACACGCCATGAGCGAGATCGCGCAATTCGCCGTGGGCAAGCTGCACTTCGTGGCGGATTTCTTCGACGACACCCAGCGCGCGGTCCGGATCCGACTGCAGCGTGCTGCGCAACCTGGCCAGACCGAGATTGACCGCGATCAGTCGGGATTGCGCACCGTCGTGCAGATCGCGCTCGATCCGTTGTCGTTCCCGATCGGTCGCGGCAACCACACGCCGACGTGACGAGCGCAGCTCGTCGGCGCGTCGGTCGAGCGATCGGCGAGCAACCAACTCGTCGTCGAGTGCATCTTGCAGACGCAGGTTGTTCTGGAGAGTGATCCACACGACGAGCGCCGTGAGCGCAGGCGCGAGAACGAGCAACACGAGGTTGCGCACCCATTCGGGAACCTCGGCGCTCAGGCCGGTCACATCCTGCAGGAGCCCGAGGCACGCGACGGTGACGGCGGTGATGAAGGAGATGATCATGTAGGGCCGGAGTTCGTGTCGCGACACGAACGTCCCGGCGAACGCGCTCGGGAGCAGGGCGGTCAGCATGAGCAGCGGCCACGCAAAGGTCGCCACGAAGGCCGCAACAACGGCGATGGTCCAGTTGGCGATGGCGAGGCGAAAGACGGTCGCGCCGATCTTTCCTGCTGCGAGGGGGCGCAATGCACTCGCGATGAACGCGGCAGTCACCAGGACGGTGACGCCCAGCCAGAACAGCATCGGGAGCCTGGCCACAGTCAACGACGCCGTGATCGTGAACAGGCCTCCGCCTGCGGCGAGGGTGGTGTCGAAGAGCACGAGCTTGCGCAGCCGTTCGGTGAGCTCGTCAGATGCGTCGCCCGAACGACTCACGGCGGCACGGGTGGCACGTTCGTCGATGTGCCGGACAGGAACACCAGCACGGCCTTCACCCGCCGGTTGATCTCGACGTCCTCGTGAGTCCGAGCTTCGCGAAGATCGAGTTCGAGTGTTTCTCCACGGCGTGTTCGCTCACGCCGAGGCGACGCTGCGATCACCGAGTTGGTGGCTCCCGTCGCCATCTCGGTCAAGACGTCGAGTTCGCGTTCGGTCAACACGCTGATCGGCGAGTCGACCATCCGGGTGCGCGAGCGGACCAGGGCGTCGACCACCTCGTCGTCGATGAACGACCCGCCGAGGCGCACCGTCTCGATCGCTCCGGCGAGTCGGTCGACCTCGTCGACCCGATCCTTGAGCACGTAGCCGCGACCCCTCGTTCCGGCGTCGAACAAGGCGAGGGCATACGCCGGCTCGACGAACTGCGAGAGCACGACGACGCCGAGGTCCGGGTGGGTGTTGCGCAACAATGCGGCCGCCCGGATCCCTTCGTCCTGGTGGTCGGGAGGCATCCGGATGTCGGTGAGCACGACGTCGGGTCGGTGGCGTTCGACCGATTCGAGCAACTCGGGCAGTGAGGCGCACGTGCCGACCACGTCGAGTTCGGGCACGGTGGAGATCAGCGAGACCAGTCCTTCGCGCACGAGGAGGTTGTCCTCGGCGACGATGATCCGCGTGGGCTTCATACATGGCGAAGGTACCAGTGGTGGCGTCGTCGTGAATCGTGGCTGGCAGGAGCGTGGAGGTAGGGCTGGCCGCACCATCGATCCGGAGTCGGATGGTGGCACTCGCATGCTGGGCGATGTCGCAACGGGTCACGACCATGACAGGGGGAGCACTCACCAACCCTGCATCACAAGGAGAACCCAATGTTCCGTTTCCAGAAATCACCTCACCCCGATGGTGCCGCGACGTCTGCCAGCCGCCGCGGCAGTCGAAGCCGGTGGGCGGCGCTCGGCGCCGCCGTCGCCGTCAGCGTGGGCGCGGGCAGCATCGGCCTCGTCGAAGCCACCGTCGACTCCGGCGACCGGCCGGTGCTGGTCCAGATCCAACCGTGTCGACTCGTCGACACACGTGTTGCGTCGGCCGTGGGTCCGCGGAACACGCCGATCGGTACCGCCGAGACCTACACCGTGCCGGCCCACGGCATCAACGGCAACTGCGACTTGCCGGCCGAAGCCGTCGGACTGTCGCTCAACGTGACGGCTGTGCAGGCCACGACCCAGACCAATGTGCGAATCTTCCCGGACGCCAACAACGTGCCGCTCGCGTCGAACCTGAATCCGTCGCCGAGCAGCCCGCCGGTGCCGAACGCCGTCACGACGGAACTCGACGGCGCCGGTGCGTTCTCGATCTTCAACGAGTTCGGCTCGGTGGGGATCGTCATCGACGTCAACGGGTATTACGAGGACCACAACCACGACGACCGATACGTGCAACAGACCGATCTGTTGTGGGCCGTTGTCGAGGTCGATGGCACACTCGTGCGGAGCAGCGCCGGCGTCACATCGTCCGAACTGCTCGGCGGTGTGGTGCCGACCGGTGACTACGCCGTCGTCTTCGACCGGGACATCTCCGACTGTGCCTACCAGGCCACCGTCGGACGGCCAGGCGTGAACATCGGCCCGAATCCGGGCTTCGCACAGGTCGCCAACTGGGCCGACGACCCGGACAACGGTGTCATCGTGTTCACCAAGGATCAGAACGGCGCCGGCGTCGAGAACCGGGGATTCCATCTCCTCGTGACCTGCTGACCCAGATCCGTTCTCCCACATTCCGGTGGATCGTGACGCTCAACGTCACGATCCGCCGGAATTGGCGCGAGGTGCGGGTCAGTCGGACCGGCGTCCGGCCATCAGGATCCGTTTGAACCCGTAGAAGTACGGACGCCGATCGCCGACGGCAGCGAGCAGCTCGGCGCGATACGTGTCGACGAACGGCTCGTGGAGATCGTCGGGCAGCGCACGGAAGAATCGCGTCAGGCTGGTTCCGCTCGTCCACTCGACCACCGCCGCGGTCGATTCCATCAGTTGCGGGTACACCTGGAGCCGGACATGAGGATCGGCGATCCCGAGGTCGTGGAGGAGCTCGGCGTAGTGCTCCGGTCGCAGCACATAAACGGCGACCGGGTCGGCAGGGGGCGTGCCGCCCATGGCCGAGATGAACGGCTCGCGACTGGCGACGGCCACCGAGCAGGTATGTGAGGGATGGTCGTGGTTCGCCGGCACCTGCACCGCGAGTTGGCCGCCGGGGGCGAGTTGGCTGATCCACCGACCGAGCACATCCCGGTGGCTGCTGACCCATTGCAGGCTGGCGTTGGCCACGATGAGATCGACCGGCCGTGGTCCGGCCCAGTGCGCGATGTCACCCGCCTCGAAGCGCCGTCCCGCGCGAGCGAGTGGCGCGGCGGCCTCCAGCATGTTCGGCGACGAATCGATGCCGACGGCGTCCGAGACGTCGAGCCGATCCGCGAGTGCGACGGTGAGTTCGCCCGATCCGCACCCGAGATCCACCATCGTCTCGATCGGCCCGGCGGTGTCGATCAGCTCAGCGAGATCCCACAACGGACGGGCGCGAAGTGCTGCGAACTTCGCATACGTGTCGGGATCCCATTCACGCTCGGCCACGCATCGAGGGTAGCGCACTTGTATTGAACTTGTCTACATTGCTGACGGGTCGGCTACCTTCGAGGCAGTGAGCGTGGCGTCGTCGCTGAAGGAACCGCGGTGACGGTCCTCAAACTGCGTGGGCTCGACGCTGGGTACCTCGGTGTCCCGGTCGTGCGCGGCCTCGACCTCGACGTTGCGGCTGGGGAGGTGCTCGCACTGCTCGGCCCGAACGGTGCCGGCAAGACGACCATCTTGAGCACGATCTCCGGGCTGCTCCCGAGCATCGCGGGCGAGGTCGAGATCATGGGCGCGCCGACGGATTCCCGACACCCGTGCCGCGTCGCTCGCCGAGGCGTCGCCCACGTGGCCGAAGACCGGTCGCTGTTCTTCGGCCTCACCGTGATGGAGAACCTCCAGGTCGTCAACGGCATCCCACGACGCGACCGACATCGGGCCTACGACCGAGCGTTCGATCTGTTCCCGGCGCTTCGGCCGTTGCTCGCTCGTCCGGCCGGCCTGCTGTCCGGTGGCGAACAGCAGATGCTCGCGATGGCGCGGGCGATCATCGCCGATCCGCAACTCCTCCTCGTCGACGAGATGAGTCTCGGCCTCGCCCCGGTCATCGTCCAGGAGATGTTGCCCGTCGTGCGTGCGGTCGCCGATGGAGGTGCCGCCGTCGTGATCGTCGAACAGCACGTCCACCTCGCACTCGAACTCGCCGACCGAGCCGTGGTGATCGCCAACGGGCGCGTGGTGGTGGAAGGACCTGCGGCGGAGCTACGCGCCGACATCTCGCGGATCCGGGACGGCTACTTCGACTGATCGTCGACCGGTCGAGTGCGCCGCCGCCGGCCGCTGCGGGTCGTGACGATGTCAGCCGGTGTTGCTCGCCGAGACCAGCTGGCGGGCGATCACCTTGAGACACAGCGTCTCGTCGGCACCCTCGAAGATCGACAGCACGCGAGCGTCGACGAACAGCCGGCTGACCGGGAACTCCTCGGCGTAGCCCATGCCACCGTGGATCTGCATCGCTTCACGGGTCACCCACTCGGCGGCCTTGCAGACGTACGCCTTGACCATCGACGCCTCCATCTGGCCGGCGCCTTTGGCCATCAGTGTGGCGACGGCGTAGCTGAACTGGCGCCCGGCCTGCGTGAGTACCGCGATGCGGCCGAGCTTCGCCCGGATGAGCTGGTACTCGCTGATCGACTGGCCGAACACCTTGCGGTTCTCGGCGTAGTCGAGCGCCTGCTCGTATGCGGCCTGCATCACGCCGACCGCGCGAGCGGCGGTCTGGAGTCGGCCGTTCTCGAACCCGGCCATCTGGTAGTAGAAGCCCTTGCCGAGGCCCTCCTCCATGCCGATCTGGTTCTCCGCCGGCACCCACCAGTCCTCGAGGGCGATCTCGTAGCTGTGCATGCCGCGGTACCCGATGGTGTCGATCGGGCGGCCTTCCATCTTGCCGGAGGTGGCCACCCCGTCGATCTCCTGCTCGAGCATGAAGCCGTGCGCGTCGCCGCGTGGCTTCGGCACGATGAACAGTGAGAGGCCGCGGTGCGTCTTGGAGCGGTCGGGGTCGGTGCGGGCGAGCAGGGTGAGCGCGTCGGCTCGGGCGCCGAACGTGCACCAGGTCTTGACGCCGTTGATCACCCAGCCGTCCTCGCCGTTCGGCCCGGCGGCCGGGGTCGCGGTGACCTTGATGCCGGCAACGTCGGAGCCGTAGTCGGGCTCCGTCACGGCGACGGCGGGCATGACCTCGGCGGTCGCGAGCAGCGGCAGCCACTTCTGCTTCTGCTCCTCGGTGCCACCCTTGACCAGTGCGCGGGTCAGGATCTCCGGCCGGGTGATCAGCGACCCACCGATGCCGAGGCTGGCCTTCGACAACGCCTCGGTCGCAGCGACCATCGCGATGTACTCCTCGTCGCCGCCTTCGGAGTAGCCGCCGTACTCGGCGGGGACCGAGAGGCCGAATGCGCCCAGCTCGGCCATGCCCGTGATGATCTCCTCCGGCACGTCGGCGTTCGTGCGGTGCACGTGCTCGGCATGCGGGGCGATCACGTTCTGGGCGAACGAGTCGAACGTGTCGGCGACCATCTCCATGTCACTCGACAGGTGGAGTGGACCCGGCTGGTCGGCCAACGATGCGAGGAAGTTCGGTGCCCGGAATGCCGTCATGAAGGCGTGGGCGTTGGCGAGGGCGTCGCGTTCGACACCCCAGTCGTCTTCGCGGCCGAGGACCTTCGAGGCGAGGTCGTGGACCATGTCGGCCGTGAAGGCGCAGGTGATCTTGGCCTCGATGTCGCCCTTGTTGCCATAGTCGATCAGCGACTTCGCCGTGGCGACACCTGCCGCGGCGTGGGCGATCTCGTACGCGAGGACCTGGTGTTCGTCGGCGCCGCCCTCGAGTGACGCCAGCCGTCGAACCGCCTTGCCGACGATCCGATCGGCGAGGTCGATCGCGTCCGCGGCGGCGGGCAGGTCGGGCGTGGCGATGGAGGCGGTCATGACGGCGAGATTACCGAGCGGTAACCGGAGGAGCCATTTCTACGCACAGCTGCGAGCATGTGACACGTGGCAACCATCGTCGTGTTCTGTGGGTCCAGCTCCGGTTTCGATCCGAAGTACCGGCACGCCGCGGCGGCGCTGGGCGCAGAGATCGCGGGAGCGGGCCATCAGCTGGTGTACGGGGGCGGCCACGTCGGGTTGATGGGGGCCGTGGCCGATGCGGCGCTCGATGCGGGCGGAGGCGTCACCGGGGTGATCACCGAGCAGCTCCATGCGCTCGAAGTCGGCCACACGGGGTTGACCACGCTCGAGATCGAACTCGACATGCACACCCGCAAGGCTCGGATGGCGGCATTGTCAGACGGGGTGATCGTGTTGCCGGGTGGCTTCGGCACCTACGACGAGACGTTCGAGATCCTCACCTGGAATCAGCTCGGGATCGTGTCGATCCCGGTCGTGTTCCTCGACGTCGACGGCTTCTATCAACCGTTGTTCGAGTTCATCTCCGGCGCTGTCACAGCGGGCTTCATGCGACCTGACCACGGTGCTCTGGCGTTGCGCGCCGACAGCCCGGCCGAGGCCGTGTCGATGGCCACGCAGCCGCCGGCGGCGTACGTGGCCAAATGGGTCGGCGGCGCGCCCGGATCGGGCCCCGACGACGTCGAGCGGTGAGCACGAGGCGCGCGCTGCCGTGGTGCGCGCCGATCCGATGAGCGATCCGACGGAGAATTCGTCGACGCGGCCGGGATCCAGCAGATCCACAGGGGGTCGCCGCGATCCGAATATGCAGCGAGGTCGTGCGCGCGAGGGACCACAGCGGATGTGGTCGCTCACCGGCGGTCGAGTTGTCCACACGCGTCCACAGCGGCGGTGGGTTGTCCACACGTGGTTCCACACGATTCGGGCGGGAATTCACACGGTTGGCCCCCTGGCAGCTCACAGGGTGGGTCCATGAAGATGGAGCGCATGCACCATCCGATCGACCTCCGTCGCACCCCGCTCGGACGTGCCCCGCGTCCACGTCGTCGCCACGGGGCGTCGCAGCCCGACGATCGAGCGCTCCTCGAGCGCACGGGGTGGCGCACCACCCTGGACTACCGGGAAAACCACCGCCGTGACGCCGACGGAGTCCTCGCGGATGTGGAGCCGCGCTGGCGCGGCGATGCCGAACGATCGGGTCCCGATGGGCACGTGATCGTGTTCTCCGCGGTCGGGCCGACGCCGACAGCGGTGTGGCGGCGGTTGCGCATCGAAGCTGAGCGAGGCGCGGGCGAGGCGCTGACCAGCAGGTTCGCGGCCCGCTGATCGATCTGGTGCGATTTTCTGCGCAAAGGCTTGCGCGCGTCGAATGACGCTGCTGTAATTACTCCTCCGCCGTCACACGAGATGTGGTGGTTGTCGAGGGGGATCGACAGCGAAGAACACCAGATGTGGTGGTTGGGGCACACGTCCGAAGCCGCTTCATCGTCACGAACACGAACACGAACGACACAACGATCCGGGGCGAACAGCCCTGAAGAACAACCCGGATCACCGACGGACATACGACATCGAAGATGGAGCGACTGTGACACTGATCGAAACTGGCACCGAAACGACCGACCGCGGCGGTGCCACCGGCACGTCGGCGGGAACCGCCACGCTGACCGACACCGCGACGATGCGCGACACCCTGCGTGACGCCGCCGATGCGGGCCCCACCGGCATGCGGGTCACGAAGCGCAACGGTGCGGTGGAGCCCGTCGACCTCAACAAGATCGTCAACGCGATCGCCCGAGCGTCCGAAGGTCTCCTCGGGGTCGACCCGATGCGGGTCGCCACCCGGACGATCTCGGCACTCGCCGACGGGGCGACCACGCGGGAGCTCGACGAGCTGTCGATTCGCACCGCGGCCGGCCTCATCGTCGACGAGCCCAACTATTCGCGGCTCGCATCGCGGCTCCTGGCCACGATCATCGACAAGGAGGTCCGCAACCAGAACATCCCGTGGTTCTCCGAGTCGATCAAGGTCGGTTACGAGCAGGGCATCGTCAGCCAAGAGGTGTACGACTTCGTCGAGGCCAATGCGCCCGAGCTCAACGCCGCCATCAACTCCGACCGCGATCGGTCGTTCGAGTTCTTCGGTCTCCGCACCGTCTACGACCGCTACCTGCTCCGCCATCCCGAGCGTCGCGACGTCATCGAGACGCCGCAGTACTTCTTCCTCCGTGTCGCCTGTGGGCTGTCCACCACGACCGACGGGCCGACCGGCATCGACGATGCCGTCAAGTTCTACGACCTCATGTCGTCGCTGGCGTACCTGCCGTCGAGCCCGACGCTGTTCAACTCCGGCACCACCCACAGCCAGATGTCGAGCTGCTACCTGCTCGACTCGCCCGAGGACAGCCTCGAAGGCATCTACAAGCGCTACACCGACATCGCGAAGCTGTCGAAGTTCGCCGGTGGCATCGGAGTCGCGTGGCACCGCATCCGGTCCAAGGGCAGCCTCATCACCGGCACGAACGGTCTCTCCAACGGCATCGTCCCATGGCTGCGCACGCTCGACTCCTCCGTTGCAGCGGTCAATCAGGGCGGCCGGCGCAAGGGTGCAGCGTGTGTCTACCTCGAGTCGTGGCACGCCGACATCGAGGACTTCCTCGAGCTGCGCGACAACACCGGCGACCACGCTCGTCGTACGCACAACCTGAACATCGCCAACTGGGTCCCCGACCTCTTCATGGAGCGCGTCGAAAAGGACTGGCAGTGGTCGCTGTTCGATCCGAAGAAGGTCCCGCACCTCACCGACCTCTACGGCGAGGACTTCGAGAGCGCCTACCTCGCCGCCGAAGAGCAGGGGCTGTTCGAGAAGCAGGTCCCCGCCCGGCAGCTGTACAGCCGCATGATGCGCACACTCGCCCAGACCGGCAACGGTTGGATGACGTTCAAGGACGCGTCGAACGAGAAGTGCAACCAGACCGGTGCCACCAACGATGACGGCTCGGCTCGCGTCGTGCACCTGTCCAACCTGTGCACCGAGATCCTCGAGGTCACCGATCAGGACAACACGGCGGTGTGCAACCTCGGGTCGCTCAACCTCGGTGCCTACTTTGCGACCGGCCCGGGCTCCGATGCAGCCGAGTTCGACTTCGCCCGGCTCGGTCGGGTCGTGCGCCAGGTCGTCCCGTTCCTCGATCGGGTGATCGACATCAACTACTACCCGACACCCGAGGCCAAGTTCTCGAACGAGAAGTGGCGACCGGTCGGCCTCGGGTTGATGGGTCTGCAGGACGTGTTCTTCAAGAAGGGGTTCGCGTTCGACTCGCCCGAGGCGCGAGACCTCAGCGCCCGCATCAGCGCCCACATCTACTTCCACGCGCTGTGGGCATCGACCGAACTGGCTGAGGCCAGCGGTCCGCACGAGGCATTCGACGGCACCCGGGCGGCACAGGGCAAGCTGCAGTTCGACCTGTGGACCACGCCGTCTCCCGACGGCAAGGGAGTCAACACCGTCACGCCTCCCGCCGAACTCGATTGGGAGACACTGCGGGGTCGCATCGCCGAGCACGGCCTGCGCAACAGCCTGCTGATCGCCATCGCCCCGACCGCGACCATCGCATCGATCGCCGGGTGCTACGAGTGCATCGAGCCGCAGGTGTCGAACCTGTTCAAGCGCGAAACGCTGTCCGGTGAGTTCATGCAGATCAACCGCTACCTGGTGCGCGAGCTCCAGGCCCGTGGACTCTGGGACGAGCGGATGATCTCGGAGATCAAGCAGGCCGAAGGGTCGATCCAGGGCATCGACCGGATCCCGGCCGAGTTGCAGGAGGTCTACCGCACGGCGTGGGAGGTCCCACAGCGTCAGCTCATCGACATGGCCGCCGAACGCGGCGCCTACATCGACCAGAGCCAGTCGTTGAACCTCTTCATGGAGACGCCGACGATCGGCAAGCTCTCGTCGATGTACCTCCACGCCTGGAAGAGCGGCCTCAAGACCACCTACTACCTCCGGAGCCGCCCGGCCACGAAGATCAACAAGTCCACCACATCGAGTAGTGGCGCGGCACCCACCCCTGACGGTGGGGTGCCGGCCGAGACCAAGACGTTCACCGACGAAGAGGCCATCGCCTGTTCGCTCGAGAACCCCGAATCATGTGAGGCCTGCGACTGATGGCGCTGATCGACCCGATCTACACCGACGACACCCCCGGACTCGACGTCCAACCCGACTCGACGCATACGACGGCGCCGGTGGGCGACGCTCGTCCGAAGCACATCCTCGACCCGGGCTTCGACCTGACGTTGCGGCCGATGCGGTACCCGCAGTTCTTCGACATGTACAAGGACGCGATCAAGAACACCTGGACGGTCGACGAAATCGACTTCTCCGACGACCTGGTCGACCTCGATCGCAAGCTGATGCCGGCCGAGAAGCACCTCGTGTCACGCCTCGTCGCGTTCTTCGCGACCGGCGACTCGATCGTTGCGAACAACCTGGTGCTCAACCTGTACAAGCACATCAACGCCCCCGAGGCTCGGATGTACCTGTCGCGCCAGCTCTACGAGGAGGCGTTGCACGTCCAGTTCTACTTGACGCTGCTCGACAACTACATCCCCGACATGAAAGAGCGCGAGGCAGCGTTCGCGGCCGTCGAGAACATCCCGTCGATCAAGGCCAAGGCGGAGTTCTGCTTCACGTGGATGGACTCGGTCGACACGCTCGACGCGATCACCACGCAAGAAGAGCGGCGTCGCTTCGTGATGAACCTGATCTGCTTCGCCACGTGCATCGAGGGTCTGTTCTTCTTCGCGGCGTTCGCGTACGTCTACTTCCTCCGGTCCAAGGGACTGTTGAACGGTCTCGCGGACGGCACCAACTGGGTCTTCCGTGACGAGTCCTGCCACATGAACTTCGCCCTCGAAGTCGTCGACACGGTCCGTAAGGAAGAGCCCGAATTGTTCGACGCTCGCATGGAATCCGACATCCGGGCCATGATGCGCGACGCCGTCGACTGTGAGCACCTGTTCGCGGCAGACGTGCTCGGCGAAGGCGTGCCGGGAATGAGCCTCAAGGACACCCGCGACTATCTCGAGTACGTCGCCGACACGCGACTGCACCTGCTCGGGTACCAGAGCGAGTTCGGATCGAAGAACCCGTTCAGCTTCATGGAGCTGCAGGACGTGCAGGGTCTGTCCAACTTCTTCGAGCGCACCGTGTCGAGCTACCAGACCGGCGTCAGCGGCGACGTCAGCTTCGACGAAGACTTCTGATCGGGGCGGCGTCGGCAGACGCGGTGAGCCAAGTACCGACCCGACGGTGATTCGCTCACCGCCCTGAACGGTAGCGCTCGGTGTGCTCGCCGAGCAGGGGACCGACATCACCGATCGAGCCCGGTGTCCGCGAGAACTTCGGCACCACGCCGAGCGTCGGGAGATCGATGCCCTGGCGGGACATGATCTGCTGCACCATCTCGCGAGCCCGATAGTGGGGGTCGTCGATCATCTCCGCGGCGGTGTAGACCCGCCCGGCCGGTACCGAGTGCAGCTTCATCAGATCGAGGAGATCGTCGGCGGTCCTCGTCCGTGTCCAGTCGGCGATGATCGCGTCGAGCTCGCGTTCGTTGGCCCCGCGTGCCGAATGTGTGGCGTAGCGCTCGTCGTCGGCGAGTTCGGGCCGCTCCATCGCAGTACACAGGCGAGCGAAGATCGCATCGGCATTCGCTGCGATCAGAACGTCCGAGCCATCCGATGCCGGGTACGCATTCGACGGGGCCACGCCGGGCAGGGCCCCGCCCGAGCGTTGGCGGACCACTCCCTCGACCGCGACGTCGGCCATCGACGACTCCATCAGGGCCGCCACGGCTTCGTAGATCGCAACGTCGACCTCTTGGCCCCGTCCGCTGGTGGACCGCTCGTGGAGCGCAGCGAGGGTGCCGATCACGGCGAACATGGCCGCCAACGAGTCGCCGAGGCTGACGCCGGCACGCGCCGGCGGACGGTCGGGATCGCCGGTCGTGTGGCGAATGCCACCCATCGCCTCGCCGATCGACCCGAAACCGGCCTCGGACGCTCGCGGCCCGGTCTGGCCGAAGCCCGACACGTGCGTGATGACGATTCCGGGGTTGTCGACGCTCAGCGTCGCGTGGTCGAGTCCGAACCGTTCGAGCAGGCCGGGTCGGAAGTTCTCGAGCAGGACGTCGCACTCGCGGGCGAGCCGTTGCACCATCGCCAGATCGTCCGGATCCTTCAGGTCGGCGACGACCGACTGCTTGTTCCGGGCGATCGTCGGCCACCACAGCGAGTCGCCGTCGACCGTGACGCCCCAACGCCGCATCGGGTCGCCACCGTCAGGCGACTCGATCTTGATCACCTCGGCGCCGTAGTCGCCGAGGAGCTGCCCTGCGAACGGTCCTGCGATGAAGTTCCCGAGTTCGAGGACCCGTACGCCCACCAGTGGCCCCGTTCGTTCCATGCCAGTAGTTGTAGCGCGCACGAGTGGTCCGGGAGGTTTCGGGGCGCGAGCTCGGGCGTTCGGCACACCGGCTTCAGATCGGAGCGGAACCAGCCGAAGGAAACAGAGTGCCGGATACCGTAGGAGCAGTGAGTGACGCGGACCCGGGATGGCTGACCAGCGCCCATGTGATGGTCGTGGCCGGCAAGGGTGGTGTGGGGTCATCGACGGTGGCGGCCGCCGCTGCGCTGGCCGCAGCCCGCGAAGGAGCCGACGTGCTCTTCATCTCGGTCGACGGTCGGCCCGGCATGGGGCCCCTGCTCGGCGGACGCGAGATCGCCGAACGCGAACAGACGCTGCAACGGGTGTCGGGTGGCGGTCGCATCCGTGCCCGCACGATCCCTGCCGAGCAGGCATTCGGCGACTATCTCGAGCTGAAGGGTGTCGGCGGGTTGCTCCGGCGGGCGGCATCGGCCGCGTCGCTCCCGATGATCGCGGCGGCCACACCGGGTCTCGAACACCTGCTCGTGCTCGGCAAGATCAAGGAGCTCGAGAAGGATCGCAACGCCGATCTGATCGTCGTCGACGCACCGCCGGCGGGCCATGCCGCACCGTTTCTCCGATCAGCGTCCGGGCTGTCGGATGTGGTGAAGTCGGGACCCGTCCTCGATCAGGCGAGCGAGGTCTCCGAGATGCTCTCCGACCCCGAACGATGCAAGGCGCTGCTCGTGGCGCTCCCTGAGGAGACACCGATCACCGAGGTGATCGAGCTGGCCAATGATCTCGGTGACGATCTCGGCATCGTGCTGTTCCCGCTGATCGTGAACGCCTGTTGGCCCGATCGTGCCGGCCTCGAGAAGACCCCGGCGATGGCCGCGCGGTCCCACAAGCTGAAGCTGTCCGACACGGCCAAGTCGTCGCTCGAGTCCGCTGCTGCGTTCGGCCGGAGTCGCCTGGAGCAACAGCGCCAACAGATCCAACGCCTCGCTGCGGAGCGTGACGAGCCGATCATCACCCTGCCGCGCCTCGCGACACCACGGCTCGGACCAGAACACCTGGCGACGATCGCCGATGCACTCGTCGATGCGGATCTCGGAGCGGCACGATGACCCGTGATCAGCGCACCGGAACCGGCACCCCCGTCGCAACGCTCGACGACGTCATCCGTTCGTCGGAGTTGATCGTCACCTGTGGTCCCGGTGGCGTCGGCAAGACCACGACAGCGGCGGCGCTCGGCGTTGCCGCCGCCCGGGCTGGGCGTCGGACCGTCGTGGTCACGGTCGACCCGGCACGGCGCCTCGCCGATGCACTCGGTCTCGACTTCGATGCGGCGTCCGACGAGCCGCATCGGGTGAAAGGCGTCACGAAGCGTGCGACCGACGGCGAACTGTGGGCGCTGATGCTCGATGCCGAGCAGACGTTCGACCGGCTGGTACGCGAGCAGTCGGGGTCCCGCAAACAGGCCGAGGCGGTGTTGAACAACCCCGTCTACAAGGCCATTTCCGGCTCGCTGTCCGGCGCTCAGGAATACATGGCTGTCGAGCGGCTGCACCAGCTGCACGTGAGCGGTGAGTGGGACCTGGTCATCGTCGACACGCCGCCGTCGCGACACGCCATCGACCTGCTCGAAGCGCCGGATCGTCTCGTGGGCTTCCTCAGCCATCCGGTGTATCGCACCCTCACGGTCGGCCAGCGAACGTTCGCGAAGATTACCGACGCCGCATCGTCGATGTTCCTGTGGGCGGTGAAACGACTCGCCGGTCCCCAGATCGTCGAGGACACCGTCGAGTTCTTCAAATCGCTGGCCAACATCGAAGGCGGACTGCGCCACCGGGCGAAGCAGGTCTCCGAACTGTTGCGTGGCGACGACACAGCATTCGTCGTCGTCTCGAGTCCGCGTGCCGAAGCCGTCGGCGAGGCCGAGCATCTGCTCGGAGCGATCGCTGACAAGAAGTTCCCGCTCGGCGGACTGGTCGTCAACCTGATCCACCCGATGCCGGAGCCCTTGACCGATGATGACGAGGAACTGCTTGCCGGAATCGACGACGGACCGCTCGGCGATCAGCTCGACTGGCACCGGGAGTTGACCGCTCTCGCGATTGCCGAGCGGCAGGAACTCGTCGAACTCGAACGGCTTGCCGGCGACGCCCCGATCATCGAGCTCCCGTTGCTCGACGTCGACATCCATGACGTCCCGGGCCTCGTCGGCCTCGCCGAGCTGCTCGTCTGATCGCACCGATCGGTTGACCGACGCTGGATAGTGTCGGCGTGATGGCCCGGCCGACCGCCTCCGACATCCTCGACGAGCTGTTCGCCCGCCCGGAGGAGCAGGGCATCTCGATGGCCTTCGTGGCTGTCCGTGCCGGCGAGGTGGTCGCGGAGCGATACGGTCGTCGCCCGGCGAACGACTTCGAACCTGCGGTCGATGTCACCGCCGAGACGACGTTGCTCTCGTGGAGCATGGCGAAATCGATCACGCACGCGGCAGTCGGACTCCTGGTCCTCGATGGCCTCGTCGACGTCGATGCCTCGGCGCCCGTTCCCGAGTGGACGGGCACGGACAAGGAGCGCATCACGCTGCTGCAACTGCTCGAGATGCGGTCCGGCCTGCGGTTCAACGAGGACTACGTCGACGGCGACGCGTCCCACTGCATCGAGATGCTCTTCGGTGGGACGGCACCGAGCTTCGCTCACTACGCCGCTGAACTCCCGCTCGACCATGATCCGGGCTCGGTCTTCAACTACTCGTCGGGTACCTCGAACATCGTGGCGCGGATCGTCGGTGACGTGGTCACGGGCGGCCCAGGTGGCGACCCCGTGCACCGGGCAGCTGCCGTCACCGAGTTTTTGTCGACGCGGCTGTTCGAACCCGCCGGGATGGCGAGTGCGGTCCCGAAGTTCGACGACGCGGGCGATTTCGTCGGCTCCTCGTACGTGTACGCGACGGCGCGCGACTTCGCCCGCTTCGGTGAGTTGTACCTTCACGACGGGGTCACCGAGCAGGGGTCGGGGGAGCGGATCCTCCCCGCAGGGTGGCGCGACCATGCCCGCCACCGAAGTGGGCACGATCCGGAGTCGGGCCTCGACTACGGACGCCATTTCTGGCTGTGGCCCGCGTTCCCGGGGAGCCTTGCGTGCCACGGCTACGAGGGGCAGTACGTCGTGGTCTTTCCCGATCGTGACCTCGTCATCGCACACCTCGGCTCGACCGACATCGCGCACAGTCGCGGGCTGCAGATGCGCCTCGCACGACTCGCCGAACGGTTGTGAACGGGTCAGGCGGAGACCGGTGACTCGGCGTCCGCCCCTTCGTCGGCGACGGGCGGATGGTCGGTGTCGATCGGGTGTTGGCGTCTGCACCAGACGTGAGCGAAATAGGTTCCACCGATGACGATCGCGATGTCGCCGATGCTGAAGACGTTGTTCAGCGGCCAGGCCTCGGGGATGTAGAAGATGTCACCGAGGAAGGCGAGATGCGCGCCGTCGCTGATGTTCGAGTTCTCGAACTGGCCCTCGGCCGCGATCGGGAGCCCGGCCTGGGTCCACGCATGTGCGCTGGCGGGCATGACGCCGCCGTTGGCGAAGATCGCCGCGGCGTTGGCGCCTGCACCCGCGCCGATGATGAGGGCTCCGGGAATGTGTCGGTTCACCCAGAGAAAGGCGAACGAGGCGACGTAGGTGGCGAGGTGGATGTACTCGACGACCGTCTCGGACAGGATGGGGAGGCGCACCTGGAAGATCAGGGTCTGGACCACGATCGCCGTCCAGATGATCCAGATGTGGCGAAGCTCGAGCTGGGCGAGACGCGTGAGTCGACCCCCGCGGAGCTTGACGCTGAGGATGCCGAGGACCGTGGCGACGACGACGATCATGTGAGCGCCACCAATCCGACCGTGCCGACATGCGGCGTGGCCCGTTCCACCGAACGGACCGGGTCGAAGCCGGCTCGGATCATGGCATCGAGGCGCTCGGCCGGTACCGCCGACGACAACCAGAAGCCCTGTGCGAGGTCGCATCCGAGTCGGTTGAGCTCGGCCCAGACCTCCTCGGATTCGACCCCCTCGGCGACCACGTCGAGGGCGATGCCGTGGGCGAGGTCGATCAGGGTCTTGACGATGTGGGTGTCGGTGCTCGAACACGTCATGTTCGTCACGAGCGAGCGATCGAGCTTGATTCTGTCGACCATCGTCTCCCGCAGGGTTCCGAACGACGAGTAGCCGGTTCCGAAGTCGTCGATCGAGATCCGGACGCCGGCGGAACGGAGCTCATCCAACACGACGGATGCCCGTTCCGGTTCGCTCGACAACGCGCTCTCGGTGATCTCGATGTCGAGGCGGTTCGGATCGAAGTCGGCGGACGCCAGTCGGGCGAGGAGGTCCGACGCGAAGTGGCGGTCCTCGAGACTGCGTGCCGACACGTTGATCGCGAGACCGAGCTCGTCGAAGGGACCGATCTCGGTGATCGCACGATCGATGACGAAGTCGGTGAGTGGACCGATCAGATCCGTGTGCTCGGCGAGCGCAATGAATTCGCCGGGGAGTGTCCGACCATGGCGCGGATGGTTCCACCGGAGGAGGGCCTCCACGGAGCAGACCCGCCCGTCGACGACATCGACCTGCGGTTGGTACTCGACGATGAATTCGTCGCGCTCGAGGCCATCGGCGACATCGCCGAGGAGCGTGACCCGTCCCTTGTCCTGCACTGCGCCGAATGCCTGGTAGACCTCGACGCCCGACCGGTACCGCTTGGCTCGGTACATCGCCACGTCGGCGGCGTGGAGGAGGTCGCTCTGGGTCCGGCCGTGCTCGGGGAAGTGGCTCACGCCGATGCTGGTACCGGCGGTGATGGGGAACCCGTCGACGGTCAACGGCTCGGCCAAGCGGTCCTTCGACTGCTCTGCGATCGCGACGGCGTCCGCGGCCGGGAGCCCGGTGATCATGACCGCGAACTCATCGCCGCCGAGACGAGCGACGACCGCATCGGTCGGGAGCTCGGCGGCGAGACGGTTGGCGAATTGTTGGAGCACATGGTCGCCCGTGCGGTGGCCGAGTCGGTCGTTGACCTCCTTGAAGCGATCCAGGTCGAGGAGAAACAGCGATGCGTTGTGCTCGCGCGGGTCGGCGGTGGTCAGGAATTCCTCGACGGCGGCAGTGAACGCTCGTCGGTTGAGCAGCTGAGTGAGCGGGTCGTGGTTTGCTTCGTGGGTTCGGCGGAGCGCGTTCTGTGCCGTCTGATAGACGAAGAAGGTCGCGGTGCCCATGAGTGGCAACATCAGCAAGTTGTTCTTCGCCGTGATGAGGAAGATCGGCGCGATGGCGAGCATCGCTGCGTCGGAGGTCATCGACAGCAGGAATTGTCCGCGCAGGACGTCGAAGAACGTGGCGGATTCCAGCCACGCGATCAGCCGGCAGATGATCACGCCGTTGACGGCGAACACGACGATGCCGCTCAGGATCATGGCAGCGGCGCGTGTCGTCTCGAGTTCGATTTCGGAGAAGAGTGGGCCCCTGATGCCGAAGGCCATCAGCACCAGGCCGCCGAGCGCGAGCGACAGTGAGATCTGGGCCGCATTGAAGACGATCTTGTAGATCGGTCGGCCGGACAACGTGTCGGCGATGGCCGTGGCGACTGCCATCACCACGATGGCGCCGGTCGGCGATCCGAGCAGCATGAGGGTGAACGCAAACGCCCAACTCGGAGTGACGACCCCACCGGTGACATGGCGGGCGATCGACGTCGACTTCGCCTCGGTCACGATGAGCAGCACGCTGACGATGACGAAGAGCACCGTGTCGACCACGGCGAAACCGCGTTCCATCTCGTGATGTGCGACGATGCCGGAGTACAGCAGCGCGAGTGCAGCGATCGACGCGATGAACACGTCGATCGTTCGACCGAGCCCGGAGAACGTCGGCGCGTCAGGAGTGTGTGGATCGCTGCTCATGAGAATTGTCCGAGGACGGGTGACGGAGTGAACGTCGGCCGCCGCGTCGGACGCGGCGGCCGAAGATCACTGGATCAGCCCCACTTCCAGGGGGCGCCGGTCGCGGCGATCAATGCCACGACCGATCCGGCGGCAATCGCTGCCTTGTAGGCAGGCGCAACGGCCCGCCACTTGATTCCGGTCTGCTTCTCGCTCATCTGAGCTCCTTTGCTGTTCGTGAATGTGACAGGCCAGCAACGACCCGGCATCGAAAGCGATGCACCAGGTAGATCGGGGCAGTCGTCAGGTTCCTTGACTCAAGAGGGCGTGAAGAAACTGGCGGTGTTGATGTCCGTAGCGCGGCGTCTGCCACGCTTGGTGCCGATCGGTCGCCGAGTGTCCCCACGATGGCGTCCGAAGTTGGTAGGAATGCGGAGTGACCGAGTCGAACCGACGCGACGAATTCGACGCGACGTTCGAGATGGACCGCGACTCGTTGCCGACCGGCGAGCTCCCCGTGATGCCGCGTCGGGAGTCCGACGTCAAGCCCAGGATCCGTCCGATCCGCTTCGGTGTCCGGATGCTCCTGCTCGCATTGGTCCTGTACTTTGCGATCGGACTCCTCCCCGATCTCATCAACGCCGCCGACGAACTCCGACGGATCAATCCGTTCCTGATCGTGCTCGGCTTCGGACTCCAACTCTTGGCACTGTTCTTCTATTCGCTGCTCACCCGTGCGGCACTCGGTGAGGCGGGCGATTCGCTCTCGTCGATGCGGATGTTCCGGATCCAGCTGAGCACTCGGGCCTTGACCAACGTCGTCCCGGGAGGCAATGCAGCGGGCTCGGCGCTTGGCTATCGCCTGCTCACCCTGTCGGGCATCAAGGGCCCCGACGCCGGATTCGCACTCGCCACCGCAGGAATCGGCTCGGCCGTGGTGCTCAACCTGGTGTTCTGGCTCGGTCTCGTGGTCTCGGTGCCGCGCCGAGGCGTCAACCCGTACTACGGAGGTGCCGCGCTCGTCGGCATCATCGTCATCGGTATCGCCGCGTTTCTCGTCATCGGCATCATGGAGGGCCAGAAGCGTGCCGAGTCGATCGCCCGGTGGGTCGCGCACAAGTTGCGTACCGATCCCGACCGGATGGCAGCCGCGATCCGCCAGATCGGATCACGGCTCGAAGACCTCGTCAGTGATCGTGCCCTGCTCAAGCGGGTGGTGATCTTTGCGCTGCTCAACTGGTTGGTCGACGCCGCCTCGCTGTGGGTGTTCCTCCGTGCGTTCGGTGGCAGCCTCGACATCGACGCGTTGATCGTGTCGTTCGGTCTCGCCAACCTGTTGGCAGCCGTGCCGATCACGCCGGGGGGACTCGGCTACGTCGACCTCGCCTACCTGTCGACGCTCGTCGGGTTCGGTCTCACCAACAGCAACGCCCGGCTGGGCATCGCGTCGTACCGTCTCGCCCAGTTCTTCTTCCCGATCCTGATCGGTGGGCTCTCGTACCTCAGCCTGCGCGTCGGCCCATGGAGCATCGAACGACGCGACCGACTCGCGCGCCTCCGCGAACTGGCGCGTTCCGGCGCAGCCTCCGGCGAGTCCAGGATCGACTTCGCGCTCCGGTTCGGTCGACGGCCGGTGCACGAACCGCCGCTCGACGACTCCGACGGGACCGCACCACGGTCGACCGTGCTCGACGAGCCCGACGACGCGTAGCGCAGCGCCGGATTTGGAGGGCGTTTGGTGAGGGCCGGTACGTTGCTCTTCATGACCACGTATGAGCGCCCGTTCGGCCGATACCTCGAAGACTTCACGCCGGGAGACATCCTGCGGCACTGGCCTGGCAAGACCATCACGGAGTACGACGACCACCTGTTCTGCATGATCACGATGAACCATCATCCGTTGCACACCAACGACTGGTTTGCTGCAGAGTCGGTCCAGGGTCGCAACGTCGTCGTCGGCAATCTCGTCTACTCGTTGGTGCTCGGGATGAGTGTGCCGGACGTGTCGGGCGCGGCGATCGCAAACCTCGAGGTCGAGACACTGCAGCACAAGTTCCCGACCTTCCACGGCGACACGATCCACGCCGAAACGCGCGTGCTCGAGGTCAAGGAGTCGAAGTCGAAGCCCGACCGCGGCATCGTCACGGTCGAGACGAAGGGTTTCAACCAGGACGGCAAGGAAGTGTGCTATTTCAAGCGCAAGGTGCTGATCTGGAAGCGTGACGCGGCGCCGGAACGCCGGCGTCCATACGACGGCGTCGAGGTCTGGGAGGACTGACGTTGATCGACCCCGGGCGGGTACTCGCCTGGGGGGTACCGCGGATGCGCGACCTGCCGTGGCGCCGGGAACGCGACCCATGGCGGATCCTCGTCGCCGAGGTGATGTTGCAGCAGACGCAGGTCGATCGGGTGATCCCGAAGTGGGAGGCGTTCCTCCGCGAGTTTCCGCAGCCCGCGGCCTGTGCGGAGTCGTCGCTCGGTGATGTTCTTCGCCTGTGGCAGGGACTCGGCTACCCCCGCCGCGCCAGGAACCTGCATGCAACGGCCGTTCACGTCACGCAGTCCAACGGTGGACGGCTCCCGGATTCGCTCGACGAGCTGCTGACGCTTCCCGGAGTCGGGCCGTACACGGCGCGGGCGGTGTTGGCCTTCGCGTTCGAACGCGATGTGGCGGTCGTCGACACGAACATCGCACGGATCCTGGCGCGGAGCGTGGGGGAGCGCCTGACGCCGAAGGCCGCCCAGTCCGCTGCCGACGCACTCGTTCCCGTCGGAGCCGGTTGGACCTGGAACCAGGTGATCATGGACCTCGGGGCGCTCGTGTGTCGGCCGCGTCCGCTCTGCCACGTCTGTCCGATTGCGTCGGCCTGCGCGTGGACCCTCTCCGGGCGCGTCGATCCGGACCCCGCCGTCGGGTCGGCCGGTGTGAGCACCCGGCAGGCACCGTTCGACGGCAGCGATCGGCAGCGGCGCGGCCAGGTGCTGGCGGCACTCACGATCGGCGAACGTCCGGTCGCCGATTTCGACGCCCGCATCGTCGACGGCTTGGTCGCCGAGGGTCTCGTGCGGCGCGCCGGCGACCGACTCGGGCTCCCCGACTGACCCGCTCGTCCCGTCCCGTCTGACCAATCCCTGCGCAAGCATTGTGGCGGATCGTGACGCCAGCCGTCACGATCCGCCGGGATGTGGGTGTCCTGGCGTGACGGGTGCCGCAGGGGTGGAATTCTCGGGTGGACGGGCGCGGGATCTAGCGTCGGGTGGTGATGCGTCCAGCCAAAGACTTCTTCCGTCCGCTCGCCGTCGGTGCTCCGACCCCGCCGACCGAGATCCCGTTCCCGCCGAGCCGGATGATCCACTTCTTCCCGCCGTCCAACGAGAAGATGCGCTCGAAGGTGCCGCAGATCGCGCCGACGGTCGACATCCTGCTCGCCAACCTCGAAGACGGGGTGCCGGCCGACCAGAAGGAAGCGGCTCGTGCTGGAATGATCGAGGTCGCCAACTCGGTCGATTTCGGCCAGACCCAGTTCTGGACGCGGGTCAATTCCCTCGACTCCCCGTGGTGCCTCGATGACATCACCGCAGCCGTGCTCGAATGCGGCGACGCACTCGACGTGATCATGATCCCGAAGGTCGAGGGCCCGGAGGACATCCACTACGTCGACCGGTTGCTCGCCCAGCTCGAAGCCAAGGCGGGGCGGACGACGCCGCTGCTCGTCCACGCGATCCTCGAGACCGCCCGCGGCGTGGCGAACGTCGAGGAGATCTGCGCCGCATCGCCGCGCATGCAGGGCCTGTCGCTGGGTCCGGCCGATCTGGCGGCGAACCGTCGGATGAAGACCACCCGTGTCGGCGGTGGCCACCCCGGGTATCTCGTCCGGAACGATCCGCCGATGGGCGACGACGGCGAGACCGACATCCACGGCGATCGCCCGACCTACCAGCAGGACCTGTGGCACTACACGATCGCCCGCATGGTCGACGCCTGCGTCACCAACGGCATCCTCCCGTTCTACGGACCGTTCGGCGACATCAAGGACACGGTCGCCTGCGAAGACCAGTTCCGCAATGCGTACCTGCTCGGATGTGTGGGTGCCTGGAGCCTCCACCCGGCGCAGATCGACGTTGCCAAGAAGGTGTTCAGCCCCGATCCCGCCGACGTGGCTCACGCCCAGCGTGTGATCGAGGCGATGGGCGACGGCACGGGAGCGATCATGCTCGACGGCAAGATGGAGGACGACGCATCGGTGAAGCAGTGCCACGTCGTCGTCGAACTCGCCAAGCGCCTCTCCGAACGAGACCCCGAGCTCGCAGCCACCTACGGGTTCTGAGTCGTACGCGGCTCTCGAGAGAAGGAAACGAACCGACATGACCGACGACCTGCGGCCCCGCCGCTCCGTGCTGTACATGCCCGCAGCGAACGAACGTGCGCTGGAGAAGGCGAAGACGATTCCGGCCGATGCGATCATCTTCGACCTCGAAGACGCGGTCGCCCCCGATGCAAAGCTCGATGCGCGGGCGAACGCCGTGGCCGCTGTCCGATCCGGCGAGTACGGCAACCGTGAGCTCACGATCCGCTGCAACGGGCTCGACACCGAGTGGGGTGCCGATGACATCGCGGCGGCAGGTGCCGCGGGTCCGTCGGCGGTCGTGATCCCGAAAGTCGATTCGCTCGCCACGATCGACGAGGTGTCGAAGCGACTCGATGCGGCAGGCGCCCCGGCGGACGTCAGGATCTGGCCGATGATCGAGACGCCGACCGCGATCTTCGATGCTCGCCGGCTCGCCGCTCATCCACGCGTCGCTGTGCTCATCATGGGCACGAACGACCTCGCCAAAGAACTCCGGTCGCCGATCGTTCCGGGTCGGCATCCGTTGATCCCACACCTCGCCACGGCGCTGCTCGCCGGCCGTGAAGCGGGCAAGGTGGTGATCGACGGGGTCTTCAACGACGTCAAGGACCCGGAGGGCTTTGCCGCCGAGTGCGTGCAGGGGATGCAGATGGGCTTCGACGGCAAGACGCTGATCCACCCGAGTCAGGTGAAGCCGGCCAACGACACGTGGGCGCCGTCGGCTGCCGAGGTGGAGTACGCCGGCCGCGTCATCGCTGCGTTCGACGAAGCCGTCGCAGCCGGCAAGGGCGTCGTCACGGTCGACGGTCGGATGATCGAGAACCTCCACGTCGACACTGCTCGACGCGTGCTGGCCGTTGCGCAGGCGATCAGTGAGGTGAGCTGACCGTCAGGACACGCCGGTACCGGACAACACGACACCGACGGTGCGGAGGCAGATCGCGAGGTCGTGCACGAGAGACCAGTTGTCGACGTAGTAGAGATCGAGTCGCTTGTAGGTCTCGAACGACGTGTCGGAGCGGCCGGAGACCTGCCACATACCTGTCAGGCCGGGCAGCACGCGCAGCCGGTCGGCAACCCCTTCGTCCCACTGTTCGAATTCGCTCGGCAGGGCAGGGCGGGGCCCGACCATGCTCATGCTGCCGATCAGGACACAGAACAGTTGCGGCAGTTCGTCGATCGAGAACTTCCGCAGGACGCGGCCGACGTTCGTGACGCGGGGGTCGTTCTTCATCTTGAAGAGCGGCCCGTCTGCCTCGTTGTGCTCGAGCAGTTCGGATCTTCGCCGCTCGGCGTCGACGAACATGGTGCGGAACTTGAGAACCTCGAACAACTCGCCGTCCTTGCCGACGCGAATCTGATGGAAGAACACCGGGCCACGCGAGGACACGCCGATTGCGATCGCCGCCATGATCTGGATGGGCAGGGTGATCACCAAGATCGCCATGGCCAGGACGACGTCGAAGAGGCGTTTGGCTGCGCCGCGCCAACCTCCGCGCATCACCGGCTCGACATAGATCATCGTCCGACCGTCGAGTGACTGTGGCCGCAGTCGAGTCACGTCGATGTTCGCGCAGACTGGACGACAGAGCGACGTGGTATCCCTCGTCGGTGAGACGGCGTGTCAGCACGTTGACCCGATCCGCTTCGACGGAGTTGAGCGATACGACGACACCGACTGCATCCTGCTCCTCGAGCATCAAGAGCAGGTCGTCGACCGGGCCGAGCACCTCGACACCACCACGCTCACCCAAGTCGTCGCCGCCCGCGAATCCCACGACTCTGTATCCGAGCGACGGATTGCGCTCGTAGGCATGCATCAGACCGATCGCGTGGGGATCGGTTCCAACGATGATGATGCGTCGGCTGAGGCGTCCTTCCTTGCGGAGGCGGGCGAAGATCGTGCGGGCGATCCTGCGCTCGAGGAGGAGCACACCCGTCACGCTGAACGCCATCGCGACCACCCAGAGCCTGGACAAGTCGTCGTACTGGACGGCGAGGGAGATGAGCAGCAGGTAGCTCAAGCCGACTCCGACAGCCTTCACGATGTTGAAGCCCTCCTCGAGACGTCGCTCGTTCGCTCGTGCCTGGTAGAGCCGGTTGAACCCGGCTCCGATCGCAAACGCCGGCAGACTCGCCAACACGAGGACGAGATGGTGGGCGACCACGAATCGGGGGACCGGCTTGAGTGCCGCCTGGACGCCGGAGGCGAAGATGACGCCGACGACGAATGCAGCGGCGTCCGCGCTCATGAGGCGTCGGCGCAGCACCGACGAGACCACCGCCGGAGGTCTGTCGTCGAGTGGCTGATTGTCGGGCGGTTCCGCGTCGGAAACGTCTGCCACGTCGTCGGCCCGTGCTCCGTGGGCTGCGTACACGTCCGACAGCGTGTAGTCGTCGGTGGTCTGTTCTTCGTTGTGCTTCCCGCTCATGCCGTGCCGATCTTCCGAGGTGACAGCGCGGTTGTACCACCGGGGGAGCGGTTGATGTTCGGAATTGTCGTGTCGCAAGGTGTACGCAACACAGCGTTCGCACAAGCGCTGCGCGCCAGCGGGAACCCTCACGCTGGGTCCCGTCTTGCGGTGGATGCCGTGCCGGCCGCGTTCCGCCTGGATACTCTTGGGCGGGTGCCAGCCAGCGAGTCGTCAGATGCGTCGGTGCCCGATGCCGCCGTCGACAGGCCGGCAGGTGTCGACGTCAGCGTCGTGATCCCGACGTTCAATCGTCGTGACCGCTTGCTGCGGGTTCTCGAGGCGCTGGGTCAGCAGATCGTCGACACGTCGTGCGGCACGTTCGACTTCGAGGTCGTGGTCGTGTCCGATGGCAGCACCGATGGCACCGGTGAAGCCGTCCGTGAGCAGGATTTCCCGTTTCCGGTGCGGCTCGTCGAGCAACGCAACGCGGGTCCGGCCGCTGCCGCGCAACACCGGTGTCGAGACCGGCACCGGTCGCCTCGTCGTGTTCATCGACGACGACGTGATCCCGGAGCCCGGCTGTCTCAGAGCGCACGTCGAACGACAGCATGGACGTGAGGACCTGGTCGTGATCGGGCCGATGTTGACGCCGACCGACGTCGAGTTGAGCCCCTGGGTCGCGTGGGAGCAGTTCCAGCTCGAGAAGCAGTACCGTCTTCTGGAACGGACCGGTGTGGCATTTCATCGTCAGTTCTACACCGGCAATGCGTCGCTGCCGCGGCACGTGGTCCTCGAGGTTGGAGGCTTCGACACGACGCTGTTGCGGGCCGAAGACGTCGAACTCGCACACCGACTCCAGTCGCGCGGGGATGTCGTTCGCGTTCGAACCGTCGGCCCGGGCGTTCCACTACGCCGAGCGACCGCTCGAGTCGTGGCAGCAGATGGCGTCCGACTACGGACGCAATGACGTGCGATTTGCGTCGACCGACCAGCCGGAGGTCTTCGTTCAGATCCGCGGGTTCTTCTCCGAGCGGCACGCGGTGATACGTGCGCTCGTCCGCGGGCTCGTCCCGCGGCCGCGAGCAGCCGAATGGGTCGGCCGGCTCACGACCGCTTCGGCGCTGGCGAGCGCCCGTCTCGGGTTCGACGCCATGTCGCGGTCGTTGTTGAGCATTGCGTATGGGTTGCGGTACTACGGTGGCGTGACCGAAGCGATCGGCGGTCCAGACGCGTTCCGAAAGTTGATGGACTCCCCGCCACCGGGTGACGGGTTGTCGGTGGTGTTCGTGCTGGAGCAGACACTCGGGCACATCACGCACGGCAAGAACCTGCAGTCGCTGCTTCCGGAGATCGAAGGGATCGAACCGATGTTCACGTTGGTCGACGATTCGCTGAACGGCCCGTTGCGGCGCCTGCCCGGGTGGACCAACTGGACGGTGCGCGCCGGTATCCGAGCCCGCCGCGGTCTTCGCATCCAGTCGCGCAACGGATGGACCAGGGCTGCCGATGCGATCTTCGTCCACTCGCAGGTGCCCGCAGTGCTCCTGGGCCGGTGGATGCGGACTCCGACCGTGGTTTCGCTCGACGCCACACCGATGCAGTACGACTCGCTTGGCGAGTTCTATCAACACGAGGTGGGTTCCGGTCCAGTCGAACGGATCAAGAAGTGGGCCAACATACGGACGTTCTCGCGGGCGCGGCACCTCGTTGCGTGGTCGGAGTGGGCGAAGCAGGGCCTCGTCGATGAGTACGACATCGACCCCTCGAAGGTCACGGTGATCGCCCCGGGCGTCGACGTCGACCTGTGGTCGCCTCCGAGCGCCGAGCCCGATCGCTCAGGTGCAGTGCGCGTGTTGTTCGTCGGCGGGGACCTGCAGCGCAAGGGAGGCGACCTCCTCCTGGAGGCCGCGCAGGCGCTTCGCAACGACGTCGACGTCCCCGCGTTGAGTGAG
>CAVVWT010000005.1:0-134301 GCA_963752085.1 Ilumatobacteraceae bacterium | reverse complement strand
AGGTTGTCGTCGTCGAAGGTCGCGTGAATCCGGTCGAGCGTCTGCGATACTCGGCTCACTGAAAGTGTCTCCTGGGTTGTGGTCCTGGACGGGGTAAGAGACGTTCATCGTCCCAGCCCAGGAGGCCTCTCACGCGGATACGCGGACCACTACCCCCTCAACCGATCGGTGGATCGAGGCTTAGAAGTCCGCCCGGACGACATCGCTCGTGAGCAGACCATTCTCGGAGTCCCGCTCGTCGACCATGATGGCGAGGTCGGGAGCGAGGTCGGGGCTCGTCCGGAGCTGCTGCTTGGTCAGCTGCACCCCGCCAGCCACCACCGTGCCGTACACGGTGAGGAAGAAGACGAGGACGCCGAAGCCGAAGATGACGAGGCTCATGAGTGGACCATCTCGCGCTCGGTGGCTTGGCTGTCCACAGGTGTGGCGATCAGCGTGCCGAGGGAGTGGATCGACGGGACCCAGAGACCGACGAAAATGCCCGCCATCTCCTCACCGAGCACGAAGTACAGGTACACCGAGAAGAGGAACGAGAGGAAACCAGCCACGAGAAACGGCAATTTCGGCCGAAGCGACGGCGGGAGGTTGTTGAGCAGAGTTTTCACGAGAGGTCCTTCCCTCAGTATTGATGATTTAGCATACTTTATTACTGTTTTTGAGAATCCCCACGGATGGCGGAAACAGGCCGACGGACGAGCGGCCCCCGGTGCGCTGCGTTGGGCACATCGAGCGGCGACCGGCCTACCTTGCCGAGATGCTTGACCGCAGGCGTCCCGACGTCTTCCCAACCGGGTTCTTCTCCCGTCAGGACGAGACCACCGACGCCGCGTTCTACGCGTTCGACCGGTTCGTCACGCACATCGACGACGGAGCGATCGCTGCGGTCGGCGAGCTCTACGACGAACTCGAGTTGACCGGTGACGTGCTCGACATCTGTTCGTCGTGGGTGTCGCACTTCCGCACCAAGCCGCAGCACCTGGCGGTCACCGGGATGAACGCGGCCGAGCTCGCCGCCAACGAGATGGCCGACGCCCGGGCGGTCGCTGACCTCAACGCCGACCCGACCCTTCCGTACGGCGACGCCGCGTTCGACGGTGTCACCTGCTGCGTGTCGGTCGACTACCTGACACGTCCGCTGGACGTGTTCGCAGAAGTGGCGCGGGTGCTGCGGCCGGGCGGAACCTTCGCGTGCACGTTCTCCAATCGCTGCTTCCCGACCAAGGCAATCCGCGGGTGGTTGTCGACCGACGACCGAGGACGCTGCGCGATCGTCTCGACGTACTTCGACCTGACCGACGGATTCGACGAACCCGTCGTGCAACACCGCAACCCGGGGGTCCGCGGCGACCCGCTGTATGCGGTGTGGGCCCGGCGCTCGGCCGACCCCACCGGTTGACCCAGATGCCGGCTCGACCGATCAGATCGCCTTGACGGCGGTGCCGATGAGGCCGTGGCGGACGTAGAGCCCGCCGGGTCCTCGGTCCTGCTCGACGATCTCGACGGTTTCGAACGCGCTCTCGCGCAGGAGTGTCGCGGTGTCCTGGTCGGTTCGACATCCGTTGAACAGCCAGCCGTGCGGGCGACGGACCACGCGCTGGATCCGTCGCGTCCACGTCGAGTCGGGCGCACGGACGTGCTCGGTGAAGAAGTACCGGCCGCCGGGCTTGAGCACGCGATGGGCTTCGTTGATCACCATGGACGGGTCCTCGACGCCACACAGCAGGAGCGTGCCGACGACACCGTCGGCCTCGCCGTCGGCGACGTCGATCGACTCGCCCTGCAGTGCTCTGATCTCGATGTCGACATGGTGTTCGGCCGCGTGACGGCGGAGTCGATCGTGCATCACCGGGTTCGGTTCGATGGCGATGACGCGTACTCCGGGGGCGTAGTACCGCATGTTGACCCCGGTGCCCGGTCCGATTTCGACGATCGTTCCCACCATCGAACCGATCTCGGCGGTCTTGCGTTCGCCCTGCACCTCGTGGTTCGACTCGGCCGACGCGTCGAGCAGCCACGCCTCGAAGCGGCTGCGCAACTTCTGTTTCTCGAGGTCGACCATGCCGTCGACCGTATCTGCTCGGTCGAGCACGAGCCCTCGCCACCGGTCCCGAGGCGCGTCCGGGCCCCGGTTGGGATACAACTACGAGATGACCGAAGAGTCCGACACCACGCCGGCGTTCGCCCCGCCGGATCCGTCCCTCCGCGCCGGAATGGACGACCACGACCGGGTCGTCTCCGATCCTGGGGCGCCGGTCATCATCGGCGTCTCGTTCGACAGCGCCATCAAGGCACAGGAGTACCTGCTCGCGATGTCCCGGCTCCGACAGGACGGAGTGCTGCAGCTCAAGGACGCGGTGACGGTCACGAAGCAGAACGACGGCAAGGTCGCCGTGACCGAGACGATCGACCCCACGCCCGGCCGGGCAGCCCTCAGCGGAGGCATGTGGCTCGGCCTGCTCGGTCTGTTCGTCGGCGGGCCCGTCGGCTGGATCGCCGGCATCGGGATCGGAGCAGGGGCCGGGGCGGTTGCGGCCAAGGTGGTCGACCTGGGCATTCCCGATGAGTGGGTCGACTGGTTCAAGGACGCGGTCGAGCCGGGCACGTCGACCGTCGTCGTGCTCGCCGAACACGTCCACGTCCGCGCGCTCGCCGAGGAGGCCCGCCGATTCCGTGGCGCCGAGTTGCTGTACACCTCGATGTCGCCGTCGGCCATGGACCAACTCGACGCCGCCTTCGACGGCACCGACTGACCCTGCCGACCACACACGCATCTCCATCCCTCGAACCTGTTGCGGGTGTCTGACACCACCTGTCGCGGGTGTCTGACACCGTGGGGCGCACCGTGGGGCGGGGTGCGTCAGAAGGCGACGGTGGTGGTGCGGTCGAGGGTGGCCAGGTCGTTGGCCTGCAAGCCGGTCGGCGACATGGTCCACAACTGATCGCCGATGACCAACGTGCGCTGGATCCGCTCGTTGTAGCCGTCGAAGCCACCGTCGATCCAGCACCACTCGATGCGATCGACACCGCTCAGGTCGACGGGGAATCCGCCCTCCTCGCCGGTCCAGAAGTAGCTGTCGATGTCGGACACCGGGATCACCTCGCAGTAGTGGCCGGTCGCACCGCCTTCGTCGTCCGACCCGCAGAGCTGGAGCTGCGAGCCCGATTCCTGGAGGATCCAGAACAGGTCGCCGTCGCCTTCGTCGAGGGGAACGTCGTCGCTGGTCAGCACGCGACAATCGGTGACGCCCGCCGGCTCCTCGGCATCGTCACGCTGGCTGATCCGACCCTGCTCGGTGATGCCGTCCTCGGTCACGTTCAGCACCACGGCACCGGCGAACTGGTCCGACCACGACACGAGCGGCAACACCGCCGTCGAGGTCGGCGCCCACCAGAGGAACGCCCGATGGTCGAACTCGGCATCGCTCGATGCGCCGGGCAGCGTCCAGACGTCGATCTCACGGGGGTCACCCGGATCGCTCACGTCGAACAGCGACACCTTCGAGCCGGTCTGGCGACCGTCGTCGGTGGCGTCCTGGCCCACACCGAGCACCAGCGTGTCGCTGATCGGGTGGAGGTAGTTCGACACGCCCGGGATCTTCAGCTCGCCCCGCACGACCATGTCGGTCGGCGACGAGAGGTCGACGACGTAGAACGGATCGGTCTGGCGGAACGTGACCACGTAGGCGGTGTCGTCGACGTACCGGACCGAGAAGATCTGCTCGCCCTTGCCGAGCCCACCGACCTGGCCGATCTGCTCCAGCACCTCGCCGTTCGGCTGCATGGCGATGATCTGGCTCTCGGACTGTTCGCCCGACCACGGGGTGCCGGTCGTGGTGGCCACGAAGAACGTGCCGTCACGGTCGTGCATCGAGAACTGGTTGAGCAGGTGACCGTCGACCGTGCCCGACGCCTCGTAGACGGCGGGCTCCGTCGGCGGGGAGGGCGAAGCGGTGGATCCCGGTCTGGTAGGTCTCCTCCCAGACGCCCCGCTGCTGCTCGTCGAGGGTCGGCTGGATCCACTCGTTGGTCGAGATGTACATCCGGTCCTGGGAGGCGTACACCGTGTCGCCGGTGGCCATGATCGACGTGGTTGCGGCCGGCGCGGACAGGGACTCGCCCATCGGCAGCGTCACCACCGAGAGCATGTCGAAGCCGGCGAACTCGGCCGGCGCATGGATGCCCGAGCAGTCGACCAGCGCACCGCTGGACTGCGATCCGTCGGCGGCGGTGAGCGAGAAGCCCGGCACCCAGTCATCGACGGTCGTCTCCTCGACGAGCCGGCGATTGGCCTCGGCGGCCGACTCCTCGGCGTTCGGTGACGAGGGGTAGAGGAAGCCGAGATCGGTCGGCGGTGTCGTCACGGCGATCCGGGCGGTGTCGCCGATCGCGCGGGCGCTGATGTAGTTGCCGTCGAGCGTGAGCGACCCGGCGATACGCAGGTCGTCGGGATTCGACAGATCGACTTCGACGACCGTGGTCGTCGGGCCGTAGCCGCCGGGGACGGGTGCGGGGAACGGCTCGACCGGAATCGGTCTCCTCGAACACGACGTCATCGTCGGCGAACTCGGACTCGGCATCGCCGTCATCCGCGTCGGTCTCGTCGACCACCGTGGTGGCCTCCTCGGCAGGAAGTGGCGTGGCCTCCTCGGCAATGACTTCCTCGACCGGAAGCGGCAGCGGGAGCGGGCCCGGGAAACCGCTCTCACCCCGGGCGATGACGAAGGCACGGTCACCCGAGACCAGGATCTCCTGGCCGTAGAAGTAGCCGTTCGGGCCGGCAGCGTCGATGACCGAGACCGACCCGCGCTTCGTGCCGGCGGCACCCTCGTCGTCGATGTCGACGTAGTGCAGGACGCCGTCCTCGGTCAGGGCGAGGATGCGGGTGCCGTCGGTCTTGACGATGTCGGGTTCGTCGACGCCGTCGACCTGGACGTTCGTGGTCGAGAAGTCGGTTCCGGAGTCGTCGCCGTCGTTCCCACCCGACGGCGAGGTCTCCGCAGGGACCGGCGGAGCAGTGCTCGGACGACGGTTGGTCGGGCGTGCGTCGTGCCTCCCTCTCCCTGCGCTGCGTCGTTGGTCGACGCCTCGTCCATCACCATCACGTCGTCGATGCCGAGCCAGTACCGCTGGTTGTCGAAGCCGTAGGCACCGACCCGCGCGGCGCCCTCGGTGTGGACGTAGTCGAGGAACGCGTCGCACTCGTCGAACCGTCGGAGTGCGACCTTCGCGAGCCGCTCGGGGTCGTCGGTCCGGGTCGGCGTGCTGCCGGTGCCGCCCGGGTCATCGGTACCGTCGACGCTGTCGACCGGATCATCGACCGGATCGTCGGCCCGACCGGGCTCGTCGGCGCTGCATGCGCTCACCGCGAGCAAGGCTGCGGAGAGGATCGTGGGGATCAGTGTCGTGCGCTTCATGGCGATGTGACGCCGGTGACCCCCGGCGCGGTTCCCGCCTTGACGAAGTCTTCACGGACCTGTCGCAGACCCGGTGTCGCGCGTTCCCTCCGCAGTCGCGGCGTGGTCGTCAGCCGTAGAACTGGCCGGCCCAGGCGCGGAAGTCGGTGATCGGCTTCTCGTTGGGTGCCAGCGCCGGCGAGGCCACGAATCGTTTGTTCTCCCAGATCGGGATGTCCTGCTCGAACTGGCGCTGGACCTCCTTCGCGAACGGCTCGGCGATCGACGACGAGATGTCGTCACCCCCATGGAAGAAGTCCATCCGGATCGTGCAGTGCCCCTCATCGATCGGTGTGGTGGTCGACAGCAGGTTGATCTTGCCGAAGAGCTCGAAGCGGGTCACGCTCGTGCCCGGCCCGTACATCTCGACCTTGAGCTGACCGTCGATCACGCCCTGCGCCGTCCGGTATTTCGTGATGTTGACCACCTTGCGAATCGGGCCGTCTTCATGGACCTCACCGACCTCACCCATCTCGGGTGATCCGTGGACGGACACGAAGTGGGCCATGTCGATCGAGTTCTCGGCCATCTCCTGCCACGCCGATGCGACGGTCCACTCTGCACTGCCGCAGTGGACCATCGATTCGTCGACCAGTCGCGGGATCTGCCACATCGGTGCCACCGTCCCGTCGGGGTGATACCAGAAGCGGACGTGGCCGTCGACGACGGTCGTGGGATACGTGCGCAGGCGAGCTTTGGCGTTGATCCGCTCCGCGTACGGGATCGAGGCGTTGCGCCCGTCGCCGTCGAAGGTCCATTCGTGGAACGGACACACGATGCAGCCGTCGTCGACCCGGCCGCCGACACCGAGATGTGCGCCGAGGTGGGGACAGAACGCATCGGCCACGCGAAAGGTGGTGCCGTCGTGCCAGGCGACCAACTCCCGGCCGACCGCCTGCACCGCGAGCACCTCGCCGGGCGCTCCCGGTTCGGGGATCATCCCCGCCGGGAGGTCACGAACTCGGCCGACCGAGAACCAACCGAACGGGATCGGCCGCGGGAACCGCCGTGCGCCGATGGTCGCGTCGATCGTCGACATGCTTCGACGGTAGCCCGGCGACGCGCCGTCCTCGTTCGCGCGGCGGGGTCGGATGGGCGCCGGACAGGTGGGCGCAGACCGCGCCCGGTCATTGACCATCAGCGGGGACCCTGTGCGATGCTCAGGGCATGGGATACGAGTGTTTCGACGTCGAGGTCACCGACAAGGTGGCCCACCTGAAGATGATCCGCCCCGACAAGGCCAACTCGATGGTGCCATCGTTCTGGCGTGACCTTCCCGAGATCGTCGACGAGTGGTCGGCGTCGGGTTCGGTCCGGGCCATGGTGCTGTCGGCCGAGGGCCGCCACTTCTGTTCGGGGATGGATCTGTCGGTGTTCGCGGCCGGTGACAACGGCCTCGGTCGCTCGTCGGTGTCGGGGCATCGGAGCCGGCGCAACGAACACTTCCGGTCGATGGCACTGCGGCTCCAGAAGGCGCTCTCCGCGCTCGAGGCCGCCCGAATGCCGGTGCTCTGTGCGATCCAGGGCGCGTGCGTCGGTGGGGCGATCGACATGGTCACCGCTGCCGACATGCGCTACGCCACCGAGGATGCGTTCTTCTCGATCGCGGAGATCAACATCGGCATGACGGCCGACGTCGGCACGCTCCAGCGGATGCCGAAGCTGGTGGCCGAGGGCATCGTGCGCGAGCTCGCCTACACAGGCCGCAAGTGGTCGGCGACCGAGGCCCATGCCGCCGGGTTCGTGAACGCCGTGTATCCCGACCACGCCACACTGCTCACCGAGGTGATGGACACCGCCGCGATGATCGCGTCGAAGAGTCCGATGGCCGTCTGGGGCACCAAGCAGACGATGCACTACACGCGGGACCACTCGGTGGCCGACGGACTCGAGTTCATCGCCAATTGGAACGCCGCGATGTTCGACACCGACGACATGGGCGAGGCCGCAGCCGCGCAGATGGAGGGCCGTGATGCCGACTATCCGGACCTGTATCCGCTCAGCCCGGGACTCTGAGGCCGCGGCGGACACCGACGCTCAGGGCGCGCAGTCGGTCAGCAGGCCGGCGGGGTCGGCGCGCCGCTCGAATTCGTAGCCGACGTCGAGCGGCGCCGTGCCGATCGCGCACGGATCGACGTCCGGGTCGCCCTCGACGTACACCTCGAAGAACCTGAGGATCTCGGCAGCCACGAACGCGTCGACTGCCGCGGTGCCCTCACTCCACATCTCACTGTGGTCCTGGCCGTTGATCACGGTCACGTACTTGTCGCCCACGTCGGGGTAGTTCTCGAACGGGGCGAGGCGCCAGCCGGGCTCGTCGATCGTGCCGACAGCGTTGCTGTCGACTTCGTCCCCGCCGATCAGGTTGTATGCAGGAATCGTCACGCTGGTCCAGGTGGTGTCGCCCGGCCCGTTGTCGAAGGCGGCGAACTGTCCGGCCCCCTGCGGGGAGATCGGGGCGATCGCATCGATGCGGGTGTCGGTGAACGTCCGGTCGAAGGTGGCCCCGCCGACGGCGTGCGCGGTGTACGCACCGTACGAATGCCCGGTGTGACCGACCCGACCGTGGTGTCGGGTGTGGCCGTTGCGACGAACGCGTCCGGGAGGTCGAGCGTGCCGGCGTCGAGTCGATCGAGCACCGCGCTCACGTCGGCCGGACGATCGATGCGATGTACACCCGGTTCGGACGGGAGGTGACCGATGTGGATCGCGAGGAAGCCGTTGGCCGCGAAGGTCGTCCCGAGGTGCGCGCCGCTGCGGTACACCAGATCGCTGCCCCGGCCGCCGTGGCTGACGAGCACCACCGGGACCTCACCGCTGATGCCGACCGGGGCATAGGTGCGATACGGGATACGCCGGTCACGGGCATCGTCGACGAACTCACCGTCGTCGATCGCGACGTCGAAGACCTCGGCCGGAGGGACCACCGAGGTCGTGGTGGCCGCGCTGACCGTGGTCGACGACGTGGCCGCGGTGGGTTGGGGCAACGACGGATCGGCTGGTCCCGTCGTGCGCGGGACGGTGGAGACCAGGGCGGCGACGGTCGGGGCCGGATCGGTGCCGCCGGTGTTCGTCGAGGCGCAGCCGGCGGCCGCACAGCAGGTGGCGATGACGACGGCAGGCTTGGTGAACATCTGAGCGATCATGATCCGCGCCGGTAAGGATTTCACCAAGCCCGCCACAAGAGTCCCCGATCCGACCGCCGGATGGCGCGACTCGGCAACGGCGACGTCGTCCGACGAGAATCTGGGAATGCACGAACTGGTGATCAGAGGTGGAACCGTCGTCGACGGGACGGGTACGGCTCCCCGCGTGGCCGACATCGCGATCGACGACGGGGTGATCACGGCGGTCGGCGAGCGTCGCCGACCGGGGTGTGACCGAGATCGACGCAACCGGGGCGCTCGTCACGCCGGGCTGGGTCGACGTCCACACGCACTACGACGGGCAGGTGTCGTGGGACCCCGAGCTGGCTCCCTCGAGCCACCACGGTGTCACCACCGTGATCATGGGCAACTGCGGCGTCGGCTTCGCTCCGGTCAGGCCCGGGAGCGAGGGCTTCCTCATCGAGTTGATGGAGGGGGTCGAGGACATTCCGGGGACCGCCCTCCACGAGGGCATCGACTGGACGTGGGAGACGTACGGCGAGTACCTCGATGCGTTGGAGGCGATGCCGCGCACGATCGATGTCGGTGGCCAACTCCCGCACGCCGCGGTGCGTGCCTACGTCCTGGGCGACCGCGCCCACGAGTACGACGTGACCCCCGCCGAGATCGCCGAGATGGCGCAGATCACCCGCGACGCGCTCGACGCAGGAGCGTTCGGCTTCTCGACCTCGCGGACGTTCCTCCACACCTCGAAGCACGGGCTCGTGCCAGGCACCCACTCCACACCCGACGAGGTCATCGCGATCGCCGAGGCCGTGCGCGATTCGGGCCACGGGTTGTTCCAGTACGTGTCCGACGACCTCGGCCAGGGTGGCGACGAGGACTGGCTCGACTCGCTCAAGGAGATGGGGTGCCCGACCACCTACACGCTCGCTCAGACTCCGCGGATGCCCGAGGCGTTCCGTACGGCACTGGACGGCGGCGGCCGAGACCACGGCAACCAGGGCACCACTCATCCCGCAGGTCGCCGATCCGCCCGACCGGGATGCTGTTCGGTCTGCAGAGTTCGTTCCACCCGTTCATCGCCCACCCGAGCTTCCGCGAGCACCGGGGCGACTCGCTCGAGGAGAAGGTGGCGCTGTTGCGGATCCGGTGTTCGTCGAGCGGTTGCTCGGCGAGGAGCCGCTCACGAAGGACCCGTTCGTGACGTACATGGCGACGGCGTGGCATCAGATGTATCGCCTGGGTGATCCCGTCGACTACGAACCGACCGCCGAGTCGAGCGCCGCCGGCATCGCCGAGCGTGAGGGTCGTCGGCCCGAAGAGGTCGTGATCGAGTGGCTGCTCGAGAACGACGGACAGAGCTTCATGTTCTCGCCGCTCGGCAACTACCACGGCAACGACCACGAGGCGATCCGCGAGATGCTCGAGCACCCGGCCACCATCCCCGGAGCCGGCGACGGCGGCGCACACTGCGGCCTGATCTGCGACGCGAGCTTCCCCACCTACATGCTCACGCACTGGACCCGTGACCGGACTCGGGGTCCGAAGATTCCGATCGAACGCGCCGTGCAGCTGCAGACCTCGGCAACCGCCGACGCGTACGGCATGGCCGATCGCGGTCGCCTCGAGGTCGGCAAGCTCGCCGACGTCAACGTCATCGACCACGAGCACCTGCACCTGCATCCGCCGCACATGGTCCACGACCTCCCGGCCGGTGGGCGACGCCTGCTCCAGAACGTCGACGGCTACCTCCACACGATCAAGTCGGGTGTCGTCACCTTCACCGACGGCGTCGCCACCGGCGCGCGCCCCGGCAAGGTCCTCCGTTCCGGGCGCTGAATCTCGACGCCCATCGAGCCATCGAGCCACGGACAGGCAGCCGGCAACCGAATCCACTCGAACGCAGGCGTCCCGTTCATGCGACCTGACGTTCGGCGAGCAGGTCGGGCAGCGACTGCAAGTGCGGGCTCCCGTCGGGAAGTCTCACGGTGAGTTGGCGGGTGCTCGGGTCGAGTTGCAGTTGCCATCGCCCTTCGTGCGCTCGGTGGTGATGGAAACTGCACAACGGCACCAGGTTGTCGAGGTCGGTGAGCCCGAGGTCGTCCCACTCCACGAGGTGATGGATGTGGCAACGATCGAAATGCTGGTCACACCCGTCGATCGCACAGCTGCGATTCATCGCGCGAAGTGCGATCCGCTGCGTGGGTGTGGCCAGGCGGCGGGCCCGGCCGACGTCGAGCGGTTGGCTGTCACCGCCGAGCACGACCGGGATGATGTTCGCCTCGCACGCGTGACGCCGCGCCGCCTCGACCGGAATGCTGGTCCCGTCGGAGTACTCGCACACCGAGCCGTCGTGACGCCCGTCGAGCAGCGTCCGATAGTCGATCAACACCGCCACCTCGGCAGGCCCCATGCCCCGAGTGGAACCCGTCCCGCAGACGAGTCGGTCGAGCGCGCGTGCGAGCAGCTGGTCCCGGCGCAGCCCCGCGAACTCGGAGAGCTTCCCCAACACGGCGACCTCAGCGTCCAACGCACGTCGGATCCGGTTGCCCTGCTCGGGGGTCAGCTTCGCGAACAGCAGGTGCATCCCCGAGTCGTCGTCGACCTTCAACGACACGGTCGCCGCAGCATCCTGCTGCGCCGCCTTCGCGAGGCCGTTGTCCGCGGTGATGTCGTCGACCAACTTGCCCAACCGCCGCCGGAACACCTCCGGCGGAAACGACGCCGCCAGCTCCACGATCTCCCGATCCCGCTCGAACAGGGCGGCCCGCTGGTCGTCATCCAACCGCCCGGCCGCTGCGGCAACAGCGTCAGCGTGTTCGGCGCCCACCTTGCCCTTCCCCAGCGCGTCGCTCAGCTTCGGGGTGTGCCCGAGGGCATCGGCTCGATGTTCGACTCGCTCGGCAGCCCGACGCGACATCCGCCCGCCACGACCCAACACATCAGCAGCCGGTGCCGCCTGACCGGCCTGGTGCAACTCGGCGATCCGGCGAGCCAACGCCGCCTCGACCCGATCGGTCGTGCCACGGATCACCGCCACATCACGCAACGCAGCGGTGGCTTCGGCAGCAGACAGCATCGAGAGGTCACGTGCCTCCAGGTGTTGTAGACGAGCCCCCGCTGTCATGCCACCATCATATCGAACACACGTTCGATCGTCAACCCCCAACACCTGATCTCGTCGCCGACGGCGCGGATGTGTCAGTCGGGGCGGGTCATCTCGTAGAGCTCGCCACCGCGCGAGTAGAGGTTGCCCACATGGCGGCCGATCGGATCGAGGCCGGCCTGGTCGACGCGGGTGCCGTCGAGGATCCGCTCGTCGACGTTGAATGCAACGACTGCACCGAAGACCACGCTGCTGCCCATCGGTGCACCACCGATGTCGACGATCTGCAGCACCCGGCACTCGAGGCTGGCCGGCGCCTCGGCGACGATCGGGGCGTCGATGGCCTCCGCCTCGCGAACCGTCAGTCCCGCCACGTCGAACTCGTCGACGTCGTCGGGATACGAACCGGAGGTCGTGTTCATCGCGGGGCCGAGCGAGTAGTCGACGATGTTCACGGTGAACACCTCGGTCGCCCGCACATTGGCAAGCGTGTCCTTGCGAGCATGGGGCTGTCCGGTCGGGGCGAACATCACCGTCGGCGGTGACGCGGCAACACCGTTGAAGAACGAGTACGGGGCCAGGTTGTTGACACCCTCGGGCGAACGTGTGCCGATCCACCCGATCGGGCGGGGGACGATCAGCCCCGACATCAGTTTGTAGGCGTCGATCGTGTCGATCTCGTCGGTGACGAAGCGCTGCATGCCCGCACCATATGTCGGTGGACGCGAAACGGCGAGGAGGCCGCCGCCTCCTCGCCGTTCGGCCTTCCGGGTCCCGTCGGGGCACGCCCCGACAGAACCCGGAGAGCTGGGGGTCAGGCCGGCATCAGGACGCCGTCGATGATGTGCACCGTGGCGTTGGACGTCTGGACGTCGGCGCAACCGACGGTCGCCTGACCGTTGACGATCAGCTCACCGTCGACCACCTCGAGGGTGATCTCGGCACCGTTGACCGTGCGTCACCGAATCGAGCTCGGCGAGGTCGGCGCTCGAGAGCTGCTGGCCGGCGACGACGTGCAGTGTCAGGATCGACGTGAGCAGATCCTGGTCGGCGAGCACCGCGGCGACCGCGTCGTCGCCGAGCGCCTCGAAGGCCGGGTTGGCCGGGGCGAAGATCGTGAACGGGCCGTCGCTGTTCAGCGTGTCGACCAGACCCGCTTCGGTGACGGCAGCGACGAGCGTCGAGAGCGCCGGGTTGTTCGACGCGGCGGTGGCGGCGGTGTCGTCGGTCATGCCGGCGAACGAGCCCTCACCGTCGGTCGGGACGGCTGCGCAGAGCGGGCCGGTGGGGCCGGCGGCCGCTGCGGGCTCACCGTCGTCCATCGCCTCGTCGTCCATCGCCTCGTCGGCGCCGGGCATCAGCACCTCACCGATGATGTGCACCGTCGCGTTGGCGGTCGTGACGTTCGAGCAGAGCACGTCGACACCGTTCACGGTGGTGCCGTCGGGTCCGAACTCGAGCGTGCCACCGTTGACGGTCACGGCCGAGCCGGCCGCGCCGAGTGCTGCGGCGTCGAAGCTCTCACCGGCCACGACGTGGTAGGTGAGGATCGACGTCAGCAACTCCTGGTCGGCGAGCACCGCGGCGAGATCCTCTTCCGGAATCGCCGCGAACGCATCGTTCGTCGGGGCGAAGATCGTGAACGGACCGTCGCTGTTCAGCGTGTCGACCAGACCCGCTTCGGTGACGGCGGTGACGAGCGTCGACAGCAGCGGGTTGTTGCTCGCTGCGGTGGCGGCGGGGTCGTTGGTCATTCCGGCGAAGGAGCCTTCACCCTCGGTCGGCACGGCGTCACAGGCCGGCCCGAACGGACCATCCTCGGCCATCGCCGCGTCGTCCATTGCTTCGGTCGTCGGTGCCTCCGTCGAGGCGACGTCGGCCTCGGTGGTCGGCGCCTCGACGGCGTCGTTGTCGTCGCTGCCACAGGCTGCGGCGGTGAGCGAGAGCGCTGCACAGGCTGCGAGCAGCTTCGTGGTTGTCTTGCGGGAGATCATGTCGGTTGGTGTCCTTCGTTGGGGGGTTGGGGGTTGGGGGTTGGTTCACGCTGACTGCTCAGCGGTCTCGGGGCTTCGTGTCGTGAGCCGGTGGCTCACTCGACGAAGACCACGATCTGGTGATGCCCGGAGGCACCGTCGGGGAGTGGTTCGGATCGTTCGGCGGTTTGGATCACACCGTTCGAATCGATTGCCCGACAGCGAATCGACGTGCGGGTCCGATCGGTGCCCGCGGGCTCGAACCGGAACGCCCACTGGCGCCAGGTGTCGTCGCTGAGTGCCGCGCCGAGTTCGGCCGGCATCCAGTCACCGTCGTCGATCTGCACCTCGACACCGCTGATGCCGACGGTCTGGGCCCAGGCGACACCGCCGATGGCGGCTCTGCCGTCCGAGCCGACCTGCAGCGTGCCGAGACCGTCGACGGAGTCGATGCGGCTCATCAGCTTGATCGGCGCCCGGTCGGCGTAGCCCCGCGGCACCCAGTACGACTCGAACTCCTCGAACGTCGTGAGCTCGATCTCGGTCAGCCACTTGGTCGCCGAGATGTAGCCGTAGAGCCCCGGCACGATGAGCCGCACGGGGAAGCCGTGCTCGAGCGGGAGCGGCTCGCCGTTCATCCCGAAGGCGACGAGCGCGTTGCGTCCGTCGGTGGCCGCTTCGAGCGGGAACCCGCACGTGTACCCGTCGATCGAACGACCGACCACCTGGTCGGCGCCGGGCTGCACGCGGGCTTCGGCCAGCAACTCGTCGAGGCGCACGCCGAGCCACCGGGCGTTGCCGATCAGCTCACCGCCGATCGTGTTCGACACGCACGTCAGCGTGATGTCGTGCTCGACGACGTTGCGTGCGAGCAGTTCGTCGAAGCTGAAGCTCAGCTCGCGATCGACCATGCCGGTGATCGCGCAGCTCGTAGCCGTCGGTCGGCACCTGCGGGCACGGTGAGCGCCGTGTCGATCCGATAGAAGTCGGCGTTGGGGGTGAAGAACGACGAGACTCCGTCGACATCGACGCTCACCGCGTCCGGATGCGGTGCGAGCGGGTCGCTCGGACGGGGGAGCACCACGTTCGCTCGCGACTCGGTGGCGCTGAAGCGAGCGCGGATGGCGCGGCCGACGGCGCCGGTACCGGCTCCGACCAGCGCCAGCACGCCGAGCACGGCCGCCCGTCCTGACGAGCAGCTCGCGCCGACTCGCCGTGGCGGGGTCGGTCGGCGACTCCTCGGACGGTCTCGCGTCCGGCCAGCGAGCGTCGGCGTCCTCGGCGCGTGTCGCACCCGTCGGGCCCCGAGCAGCGGGTCGAGGATCCGGTGGACCGAGCACGATCGCAGCGATTCCCGCAGCCGTGCCGACGATCGTGGGGACCGCGTCGTCGAGTGATCCGCCGACGCGTCGGCTGATCGCCATGTACGCGCCGATCATCCCGAAGGCGACGAAGCCGACGATGCCGAATGCGAGCCGGCGTGTGAACGCGAGCGCGACCACGACCATCGCGTAGATCGCGAGGACCAGGCCGATCGACGCGAGCAGGATCGGCTTGTCGTTCGTGCCGAACTGGTCGATGGCGAACTCCTTGAGCGAGCGCGGCACGTTGTCGATCACGCGGTCGCCGACGTCGAGCACCGGGCGAGCGCCAGCTGCGGTTGAGCCCGGCGACCAGCTCGGTCACGCCGAGGCGCGACCGCCGCAGCGACGAGTCCGGTCGCCGCGCCGATCACGCGTCGCGACCAACGGATCGTCGGGTGCGTCGGCGTGCTGGGCGGTGTCGGTGTCCATGCCCGGGGTTCGGGGGCCACCACGGTTCGGATCACTCGGCCCGGAATCCGGTCGATCAGCGTCCGACGAACCCCCCCGGCGTAGGCGCTCGGACGCAGTCGCTCAGTCGCGGCGGATCAGCTGGTCGCTCGACGTGAACATCTTGCGCGAGATGCCGAGGCTCATCACGGCGGTCGTCGTGGCGACGCTGCCGAGCACGAGGTACATGACCGAGATCTGCACCCGCACGGCGTCGACCGGGTCGACGCCCGCGAGGATCAGCCCGACCATCGCGCCGGGCAGCGCGATGATCCCGACCGCCTTGGTCGTCTCGATCTGCGGGATCAGCGCTGTGCGCAGCGACTCGCGCAGGACGGGTTGGAAGGCCTCGGCCGCCGAGAGGCCGAGCGCGAGGCGGCCCTCGATCTCGGTGCGGCGTTCACGACCGGCGTCGAAGAGCCGACGTGACACGAGCACGGTCGCAGCCAGCGAGTTGCCGACGACGATGCCGGCGAGCGGGACGATCGTGCGTCCCTCCAGTTCGTAGACCCGGAACCCGAACAGCACGCCCAGCGTGACCGCCGCCGACGCCGCGTACGCCACCAGCGACAGCGCGAACACCGACGGGACCTCGCGGGCGCGCTGCCAGGTGGTGTACGCCGGCGAAGAGCAGCATCACCGCGAGCCACACGATCGAGTAGACGAGCGGGGAGTCGTCGTCGACGACGAACTGCAGGAGGTATCCGACGACGAGCAACTGCGCGAGTGCCCGCAGGGCCGCCCACAGCAGCTGGCGCTCGAGGCCGAGTCGGCGCCACAGCGAGATGGCGATGGCGACGGCGATGAGGATGCTCGACGCGGCGAGGCCGGCGAGGCCGATGTCGGCGGCGTTCACGGGTCGCCTCCGTCGGACGGCGCGCCGACCAGTTCGCGCACGCGGGGATCCTCGTGGCGGTCGAGTTCGTCGAGGTGGCCGAACGCGGCGACGCCGCCGTCGACGAGCACCACCGCGTGGTCGGCGAGGCGGCGGAGCTGGGCGGTGTCGTGGGTGACCCACACGAGCGGCACGCCGGAGTCGGCGAGTTCACGTGCGAGGTCCTCGATCGTGCGCCGCGACGCGCGTGTCGAGCGAGGCGGTCGGCTCGTCGGCGAGCAGCACCTGCGGCTCGGTGAGCAGGGCCCGTGCGATCGTCATCCGCTGCGCCTCTCCGCCGCTGAGCTGGTCGGCCGGCCGATCGAGCAGTTCGCGCGGCATCCCGACGTGGTCGAGCACGTGGTTGGCGCGATCGAGGTCGAGCCCGGGGAGCGCGACGCCGAAGTTGTCGAACACCGTCCCCGGGAAGATCGGCGCCGTCTGGAAGATCATCGCGACACGACGCCGCAGTTCGCGCGGCTCCCAGTCGGTGATGTCGCGGCCGTCCGAGCGGATCGAGCCCGACACCGGATCGTCGAGCCGGTTCAACAGCCGCAGCAGCGTCGACTTGCCCGACCCGGACGGTCCGGCCACCGCGAGGATCCCGTCGCACGGAACCTCCAGCGTGATCCCCTTGAGAATCGGTGCATCCGGTGGACCGGCGACCACGTCGGTCAGCTCGAACGTCGCGGGAGCGGTCACGGGGGCAACGTACCCGGCCCCACCCGCTTCGGACGTGCGCAGACCGTCCCGCGGCCACAGGTGATGCGGGTGTCGGTGATGCCGGTGTCTGACCCGAGCGACTGCGGGCTGTCTGACGCCGAGCCGGGCGCCGGAGTCGGTGCTCTGGGTTGGTGACACACTGGAGGGCCATGCGCCGTTCCGTGCGATCGTTGTCGGTCGTCGGGGTACTGGCCGCGCTCGCCTGCCCCGGTCGTGTTCGACCGCGACAGCTTCCCGCTGTCGACGTACCCGATGTACGCACGGACCCGCGGCACCGAGGTCTCGTTCGTCACGGCGCAGGGGCTCCGCGACGACGAAGCGGTCGCCCTCTCGCTCGGAGGTGATCGGCGAGAGCGACGATCCGCTCGTGGTCGCGGGCGAACTCCGGCCGGCGATCCTGCCGCGACGAGGCCGACCAACGCTGCCGTGAGATCGCGGGACGCGTCGACGATCCGTCGATCGGGGCGGTCGAAGTGGTGACCGAGCGCCACGACACCGTCGTGCGCCTCGAAGGCGGCGACTCACTCGTGCGCCGCACGGTGCACGCACCCTGTGGGGTGGGCGGGTGACGATGTGGTCCCGGCTGGTCGACTCAACGGCGCCGCCCGAGCGTCTGGCGGCGTTCCGCGTGTGCGTCGGCGTGTTCACGGTCGGCTACCTCACGCTGCGGTTTCCGGTGTTCTGGGGACTGGCCGACAAGCCACCGGCGGCATTCGCCGGGGTCGGTCCGCTCGCCTGGGCCGACGATCCGTTCCCGGCGAGCGTGATTCGTGGCGCGCTCGTCGTCGCGCTGGTCGAGCGGCGTCGCCTCGACGCTCGGCGTCCGCTATCGCCTCGCTGCGCCGATCCTCGCCGGAAGCGTGCTGCTGCTGACGGCCTACCGATCGTCGTGGGGTCAACTGCTCCACTTCGAGAACCTGGTCGTCCTCCACCTGCTGATCCTCGCGGTCTCGCCGGCGGCCGACGCGTGGTCGCTCGACGCTCGACGCAGCGGCCGTCGTCGCCGTGACCCCACCACCTACGGCCTCGTACTCCAGCTCGCCTGCCTCTGCGTCGTCGTCACCTACGTCATCGCCGGCATCGCGAAGCTCCGCCTCGGCGGTTTGGAGTGGGCGCTCGGCGACACGCTGCGCAACCACATCGCCTACTCGGCGGTCCGCCTCGACCTGCTCGGCGGCAGCGGGTCGCCGATCGCCGGCGTCGTCGTGCGCAACGGGTGGATCCTGCCGCCGATGGCCGCGATTGTCCGTCCTGATCGAGCTCGCCGCACCGATTGCGCTGGTCGGCTCCCGGCTGGCGCAACGTCTGGGTGGCGGCGGCCTGGTCGATGCATCTGGCGATCTTCGCCACGATGCTCGTCGGGTTTCCGTATCCACTCTTCCTCGTGGCGTTCACCCCGTTCTTCGCCCTCGAACGGGCGGTGACCCGGTGGTCGGTCGACGGCGGCGTCGTCGGTCGACGCGCCGTTCGAGGCGACGGTCCAGCGCGGCGTCGCGTCAGGACGCATCGAATCCGCAGCGGCTGGGTACGCCTCGGCATGAGCAACGACGCAGATCCACACCGACCGACGCGCAACTCGGCCGAGTCCGACGTACCCGACGATGCCGGGGACGTTCATCGACTCCGCCCACAACATGCCCGGTGATCAACCCGAGGACGACACCCCGCCGTCGAAGACACTCGCCGACGGCACCACAACGAGCGACGACGCCGACTGACTCAGCGGCAATCGGCGCACACGCCGTACACGTCGATGATGTGCCCCGTCGCCACGAACCCGGCGTGGCGGCGATCTCCCCGAACGCGTCGTCGAGCGTGTGCTCCAGGCGTGGGGGCGAGGGTGACGTCCTGGACGAGGCCGCACTCGTTGCAGATCAGATGGTGGTGGTGCTCGGTGAGTGCCTCGGCCAGCTCGTAGTGCGTGGTCGGCCCCGTGGACGAGCGGCGCACGACGCCGGCCTCCTCGAGCAGCGACAGGTTTCGATAGGCCGAGCTCTGCGGGAGATCGGCCGACATCTCGAGGAGCTCCGGCAGGGTGACCGGTCGATCTGCGGCACGCAGTGCCGAGACGAGGGCCCGACGCCCGGCCGTGTACCGCAGGTCGTGGGGCGCCAGAAGATCCGTCACCACACGATCGAATTCGGACATCGCGGCCATTGCGGCGACGACGCTACCTCACCGATGTCGAGAGTCGCCGCCCTGGTCGCCCGACGGATCGGCTCCACTACCTTGGCGACATGTCATCGAAGGACCTGCTCGAAGCAACTGCGTGTCGACGGCGATCCGAAGCTGGACGAGCGTGATGCGGCCGACACGTTCGGCTGGGAGCGCGACGAGGCCGAGGCGTTGTTCGCCGAGGAGACTCGTCGAGCTCGTCGAGCTCCAGAAGCGGCTGTTCGCCGACAAGTCGGCGTCGCTGCTGATCGTGCTCCAGGCGATGGATGCGGCGGGCAAGGACTCGACCATCCGGGCGGTGATGAGCGGGCTCAATCCGGCGGGTGTCGACGTCCAGCCGTTCGGTGTGCCGACCGAGGAGGAGCAGGGCCACGACTACCTGTGGCGGATCCACGCGCACGCTCCCGAAGACGGCTACATCGCGGTGTTCAACCGGTCCCACTACGAGGACGTGCTCGTCGTACGGGTCAAGGGGTTCGCACCGGAGAAGGTGTGGAAGAAGCGGTACGACCACATCCGCAACTTCGAGCAGATGTTGGTCGACGAGGGAACCCACATCGTGAAGATCTTCCTCAACGTCTCGAAGGAGAAGCAGAAGGAACGCTTCGAGGAACGCCTCCAACGGCCGGACAAACGCTGGAAGTACCGGGCGGGCGATCTCGACGATCGGGCATTGTGGGACGACTACATGCAGGCGTACTCCGATGCATTGCAGAAGACCTCGACCGACGACGCCCCGTGGTACGTGGTGCCCGCCGACCGCAAGTGGGCCCGCAACGTGTGCATTGCGCGCATCCTGCGTCATCACCTCGAGCGCATCGACCCCCGGTATCCGGCGCCGGACGGCGACATCGACTTCGACGACATCGTGATCGAGTGATGTGACGCTCAGGCGGTGAGGATCTCGTCGAGTCGGGCCGCGGCCGCTTCGGACTGGGAGTACGGAACCACGATCCGGTAGCCGCTCGACACGCTGCTCACGATGTTGAACGCGTCGTGGCCCACTGCGTCGAAGCCCTCGTCTCGCAGCCGGGTGAGCGCGAGTTGGCCGACAGCGATCGGGACCACGCCGATCTCGGTCGGGTCGTCGGGATCTGGATCGTCCGACGCTCCGAACAGGTTGCGTAGCGTCTCACGAAGTCCCACGCCTGCAGTCTGACAGACCCGTTCAGGCGCGGGTGCGGCGTTCGGCCCAGTGCGACATCGACCCGACGCGCTGGTAGCGCTCGGGGCGGTCGTCGGGGCCGAGCACGTCGGTGGCCAACCACAATCGCTTGAGCCAGCGAACTCGTCCGGCCTCGACGTCGTCGACGTAGCCCCGACGACCGTGCAGCACGTGGTAGTTGTTCACGAACTGCATCTCACCGGGCTGGAGCAGCATCTCGACACGGTTCTCCGGTGCGGTGATCAACGCGTCGTAGGCGTCCATCGCAGCACGCTGTCGATCGGTCAACCGCGGCGCGTCCGGGTGCCGCTGCGACGCCTCGATGAACGGCCGGATGTAACGGATGAACAGCCGATCGCGGTCCGACCCGGGGTGCCGTGAGAACGTCGGCACGAAGTAGTACGGCGTCGCACCCGGGCGTTGCTCGCCCCGGAAGTCGTACGGAAGGGGCCCGTACAACTCGGCGGCGAGATCGGGAGCGGTCCGCACGAGTTCGTTGTGGGCATACAGCGCGTTCGCCACCAAGCTCTCTCCACCACTCACCCCGGCGTCGAGACACAGCAACCCGACGAGGTCGGAGCCGTCACTGTGGAACGTGAGCGGGGACCCGCCGATCTCGTTGCCCCGGGCGGTCGGATCATCGGGCCGTTTTCCCTGGTCACGCACGTCGCCCAGCAAGTGACCCTTGGCGTTCTGCGGCCACGGTTCGCCGAGGTGCATCCCGATCCCCCAGTAGATGCGCGACGCATCGTCGGGCCCGAGTCGCTCGACGTCGATCGTCCCGATCCGACCGAACCCGCGCCCGTCGATCAGTTCCCGGGCGAAGTCGTGCAGCAGCGGCGCGAGCGTCGGCAGCGGGAAATCGTCGGCGGTGATGTCGAGGACCTCGTTGCTCACCGCGCGCGAATGGGCGAGCGCAGCATCGAGTTCGTCGAGGTGACCGTCGGTGAGCCGCAGCGTCCAGCCGATGGGGTCGGCGACGTCGGCCGCCCGCCACTCCGCATGGGTCTCGAGGGGGACGACCTGTTCGCTCACAGTCTCGTCACCTGGGTCGTGCGGATCGGGTGCGACGCCCCGGGCGCCTCCTGGGCCCCACGGATCAATCGACCCGGCAACTCCTCGGTCGCCACGCCATCGTGATATGTCTCACGTCCCGCCACGATCGTGTGGGCCCAACCACCCGCTCGCTGCAACAGCCGACGACCACCAGCCGGCAGGTCGTGGGCGATCTCGGGCTTGTGGAGCCGCAGGTTGTCGAAGTCGACGACGTTGAGGTCGGCGCGGTACCCCGGCGCGATCACACCCCGGTCGAGGAGCCCGACCGTGCGTGCCGTGCCCTGGCAGTGCCGCTGCACGAGCAGCTCGAGGTCGATCGTGCCGCGACTCCGGTCGCGTCCCCAGTAGTGGAGCAACGTGGTCGGGAAGCTGCCATCGCAGATCGTGCCCACGTGGGCGCCGCCGTCACCGAGTCCCGGCACCGTGTAGGGGTGGGTGAGCATCTCGTGGCAGGCATCGAGGTTGCCGTCGACGTAGTTGAGGAACGGGAGGTACAGCATCCCGCCACCGTCGCCGGTGAGCATCACGTCGAGGGCGAGTTCCTCCGGTGTCGTCTGCTCCCGCTCAGCTCGCGCGGCGATCGAATCGCGGAGATCCGGCTCGTAGTCGGGCTGGTCTGCCATCTCGAAGAGGAGCTCGAACTTGTGGATCAGCGAGCCGCCGAGCTTGTCTCGTTCACGGTCCACCGCCTGTGAACGGTGTTCGAGGAGGAGACGCTCACGGAACGAGGGGTCGCGGAGCGTCCGGACCTGCTCGACGAGGGGCAGGTCGGCGATGTCTCGGTAGACGCGATTGGTGAGGAACGGATTGAGCGTCAGGTCGAGGCCGAGAATCAGCCCGACGGCACGGGAGGCGACCTGGCCGGTCATCGTCAGGCCATCGGCGTTGGCAGCGGAGATGTGCTCGAGGATCCCCCGGTACGCGTCGGGGACCATCGGGTTGCGGGCGACCGAGATCGACATCGGGCGGCCCGATCGTTCGACCATCGCACGCAGCGTCGCGAACTCATCGTCGACGTCGAGGAAGTCGGACACGACCTGGAGCACGCCGGTTCCCGACGCGCCGATGGCCTCCGCGATCCCGATCAGCTCGTCGGGGGCTGCCGTGAGGGTCGGGGTGTAGGCGCCGGTCGAGGTCTTGTGATTGCGGGTGCGACTCGTGCTGAAGCCCAGTGCGCCGGCCTCGATGCCCTCGCGGGCGAGCTCGGCCATCGCCGCGATGTCGTCGGGCGTGGCGTCCTCGTGGTCGGCCCCCCGCTCCCCCATCACGTGCAGCCGCAGAGCACCGTGGGGCACCTGCGCCGCGATGTCGATGTCGTGCGGCCGGGCATCGACGGCATCGAGGAACTCGCCGAACGAGTTCCAGTCCCACGCCAGTCCCTCGTGCAGTGCGGCGCCCGGAATGTCCTCGACGCCTTCCATCAACTCGATGAGCCGGTCATGGTCGGCGTTGTGCACCGGTGCGAACCCGACGCCGCAGTTTCCCATCACGACGGTGGTGACCCCGTGCCACGACGACGGCTGCATCCGCTCCTCCCACGTGGCCTGCCCGTCGTAGTGCGCGTGGATGTCGACGATGCCCGGGATGACGAGGGCACCATCGGCGTCGATCTCACGATGCCCGCGGCCCGACACCTTGCCGCGCTCGACGATCACGCCGTCGCGCACCGCGATGTCACCGGACTCGCCGGGCGTGCCGGTCCCGTCGATGACCTTGCCGCCACGGACCACCAGATCGAACTCAGCCATGCCCCATGATTCCATGCCGCTCCACGTCGACGAGACGCGGACGCCGGTCGACCATTCGATCGTTCTCGTGAACTCCTCGGGCGCAGTGAGCGCAAGAAGTTCACGAGAACGATCGAGGCGGTGGACCGCGACGGGTGGGGCGCGATCGACCAGACTCGGCTGATGGACGATCTCAGCGGCAAGACGGCGGTCATCACGGGTGCGGCGAGCGGTATCGGACTGGCGATGGCGCACCGGTTCGCCGACGCCGGGATGAAGCTGGTGCTCGGCGATGTCGAGACCGGTCCGCTCGATGCTGCTGTGGCGGAGTTGGTCGCGGCCGGTGCCGAGGTCGTCGGGCTCCGCTGCGACGTGTCCGACCTCGAGGACATCCGTGCGCTCGAGTCGTTCGCCCGGGAGCACTTCGGCAAGGTGCACGTGCTCTGCAACAACGCCGGCGTCGGCAGCGGCGGCCTGATCGCCGGGCCCGACGACCTCGACATGTGGAAGTGGGTGATCGACGTCAACCTGTGGGGTGTGATCTACGGCTGCAAGGTCTTCCTCCCGGCGATGATCGAGCACGGGGAAGGCGCGCACATCGTGAACACGGCGTCGATGGCGGGCCACGCGTCCGCCCCGCTGATGGGCCCCTACAACGTGTCGAAGTACGGCGTCGTGGCACTGTCGGAGACGCTGTCCAAGGAGATGCTGATGACCGCCTCCGGCGTCGGGGTGTCGGTCCTGTGCCCGGCGTTCGTGCAGACCGCGATCGGTTCGAGCCGACGCAACATGCCCGACGCCCTCAAGGCCGGGCAGGGCCCAGAAGCCGCGAGCGGCACCCAGTCGGCGATCGATCAGAAGATCGCATCGGGGATCCCACCGGCCGAGGTCGCCGACGCCGTGCACGACGCAATCGTCGGCGACACGTTCTGGATCCTCACGCACGACGAGGCAAAACCGGCGATCACCGAGCGCGCACGTCAGATCGTCGAGGGGATCAACCCGATCCCCACGGGATTCGTCTGATCCGCGGGGTTCACGCCCTCAATTCGATCAGCTCCAGAGCGTGACGTGCACGCGAGGCTTGAAACGCGCGATGTTCGCGCCGCTCCCGGTGAGCATCGCCTGGATCGCTCTCGGTGTCGACGCGAAACGGATGATTTCGTTCGCGAGCGGATTGCCGAGGTCGTGACGCAACGCGAACGTCGCCCACACGCCGTCGACCATCGCGCCCGGCACATCAACGCGCACCAGTCGACCGTCCGAGAGCTCTGCGACAGCGGCGTGCCCTGGGCACAGCGCGACCCCGTGCCCCGAACGCGCGTCGGTCAGGGCAGCCGCATGATTCGGGAAGATCCGCTGACGCTCCTCCGGAACGCGGAAGTGGCGAAGCATGCGACTCGCACTGCTCGACGGATCCACGGCCGACGGTCCGAGCAGCCAGGTCTGGGCGGCCATCACCGCCGGGCTCGTCTTGAGTCCCGCGAGCGGATGCTGGACGCCGACCACTGCGACGAGTTGATAGCGCAGGAACTCGGTGGAGCGGATGCTGTCGGGCAATGTCTTCGAAGCTGGGCCGAAGGCGACGTCAACCGCACGAGCCGTCAGGAGACGGGCGAACTGATCCGGATTCCACTCACTGACCTCGACCTGCAGATCGTCGGCTCGCGACGAGAAGAGCTCGACCAGGCCCGGCGCCGACGTCTCTCCGAACAGCGACGACACCGCGATGCGCAACACGCGTTGACCCTCGCCAGCGGCACGGATCTCGTGGACCGTCTGGTCCTGGAGACCGAGCATCTCGACGGCGCGGGCAGCCAGTCGGAGCCCGCCGGGGGTGAACGCGAGACCCGAGCCGGACCGGTGGAACAGGTCGTCGCCCAGTTCCTTGCGGAGGGCTGCGACGTTGCTCGAAACCGCGGCCTCCGACACACCGAGCTCATCTGCCGCACGACGCGAACTGCCATGCCGCGCAATCGCCGCGAACGTACGGAGCTGGGTCGGCGTCATGGCCCGCTGCACCCGTGTGTCGTGCGCACGCTGGCAACTTAACCCTTTGGTTGAGTCGCGTTTGACCGGGGCGGCCCATTGGTGGACAGTGCACGTCGGGGAAACGACGCCGAGCGATCGGCGTCCACACACGAGGGGTTCACCATGCAGGTACCGGCACCGTTCGAGTACGAACGGGCAACAAGCGTCGATCACGCACTCGCGCTGATGGAACGACTCGGGGGCGAAGCCCGGCTCGTCGCAGGGGGACACAGCCTCCTCCCGATGATGAAGCTCCGGCTCGCCACGCCCGAGTATCTGATCGACATCAACGATCTCAGCGCGGAGCTCGGATACATCCGAGTCCAGAACGGCGAGGTCCGGATCGGTGCGATGACGCGACACCGTGAACTCCTCGAGAGCGACGACCTCGCGGCCGTGCTGCCGATCTTCCGCGACGCAGAGAAGGTCATCGCCGACCCGGTCGTTCGCAACCGAGGCACCCTGGGAGGTTCGCTCTGTCAGGCCGATCCTTCCGAAGACCTGTCCGCGGTCTGCGATGCAGTCGGTGCGTCATGCGTGATCCGCACCACGTCGGGTGAACGTGTCGTCGCGATGCACGACTTCCACCGCGGTCCGTACGAGACCGCCGTGGGCGACGGTGAAATGCTCACCGAGGTCCGAATCCCAATCCGTCCGCACTCGGGCAGCGCGTATCACAAGGTCGAACGACGAGCAGGGGACTGGGCGGTGGCCTCGGCCGGCGCCGCCGTGACCATGGACGGCGACACGATCGCCGACGGACGCGTCGGGCTGTGTGCGGTCGGACCGAACCTCACGAACGTCGAGCCGATCTCCGCTGCCCTGCGGGGGCAGACGCCATCGGAGGAGCTGTACGCAACCGTCGGCCAGATTGCCGCCGACAACGCATCACCGTCGACCGACACCCGCGGCACCGCCGCCTACAAGACCCATCTCGCCAAGGAGCTGACGATCCGCTCGCTCCGCAAAGCCGTCGCACGGGCGACCGGAGAGGACTGAGCACCATGGAAGTCTCGATGAACGTCAACGGTGACGATGTCACCCGGGAGGTCGAGCCCCGCACCCTGCTCGTGCACTTCATCCGCGACCACCTCGGTCTCACCGGCACCCACTGGGGCTGCGACACCAGCAACTGCGGTACCTGTGTGGTGTGGGTCGACAACGAACCGGTCAAGAGCTGCACGACGCTCGCGGCGATGACCGGGGGTCACGAGGTCCGCACCGTCGAGGGGATGGAGGTCGACGGTGTGCTCGACCCCGTCCAGGAGGGATTCATCCAATGCCACGGGCTCCAATGCGGCTTCTGTACGCCGGGGATGATGCTCACGGCACGGGCACTCCTCGACCGCAACCCCGACCCGACCAACGACGAGATCCGTGAAGCGATCAGCGGCCAGATCTGCCGCTGCACCGGCTATGCGACGATCGTCCGCTCCATCCAGTGGGCGGCCGCCAAGGAACGCGAGACCCCAGTGGAAGTGAGCACGTCATGACCGTCACCGAGCAGCCAGGCGTCGAGGACGACACGAACGCCGTTCCGACGCCCGACAACAACCTCAACGATCACCATCCGACCGGATTCGGGCGCATGCTCCGCAAGGAGGACCCCCGACTGGTCCGCGGCAGGGGCCAGTTCTGCGACGACGTCCAGCTGAACGGCATGTTGCACCTGGCGATCCTGCGTGCTCCCATGGCCCACGCCCGCATCGTGAGCATCGACAAGTCGGCGGCCGAGGCGCATCCCAAGGTCAAAGCCGTCGTCACCGGCGCCGACCTGGCCGAGCACAATCTGGCGTGGATGCCGACCCTGTCGAACGACGTCCAGGCCGTGCTCGCGACCGACAAGGTGCGGTTCCAGCACCAGGAGGTCGCATTCGTGGTGGCCGAGGATCGCTACTCGGCACGCGATGCGCTCGAGTTGATCGACGTCGAGTACGACTGGCTCGACCCGGTGGTCGACGTCAGGAAGGCGCTCGACCCTGACGCTCCGATCATTCGCGACGATCTGGAAGGGAAGACGAACAACCACTGCTTCGACTGGGAAGCGGGCAGCAAGGACGAGACCGAGGCGGTGTTCGCCGATGCACGCGAGAACGGCATCGTCGTCACCGAGGACATCGTCTACCCGCGGGTGCACCCCGCACCGATGGAGACGTGCGGTTGCGTCGCCGATCTCGACCCCGTCTCCGGCAAGCTGACGCTCTGGAGCACGACCCAGGCCCCGCACGCCCACCGCACGGTGTATGCCCTCGTGGCCGGACTCCCGGAGCACAAGATCCGGATCATCGCGCCGGACATCGGCGGTGGCTTCGGGAACAAGGTTCCGATCTACCCGGGTTACGTGTGTGCGATCGTTGCATCGCTGCTGATCGGCAAGCCGGTCAAGTGGATGGAGGATCGCACCGAGAACCTCGTCTCGACCGGCTTCGCCCGCGACTACATCATGCGCGGCGAGATCGCAGCGACGAAGGACGGCAAGATCCGGGCGGTCCGTACCGAGGTGCTCGCCGACCACGGCGCGTTCAACGGCGTTGCCGCACCGGTGAAGTATCCGGCTGGGTTCTTCGGTGTGTTCACCGGCAGCTACGACCTCGAAGCCGCCTATGCCCACATGACCGCGGTGTACACCAACAAAGCGCCGGGTGGTGTCGCGTACGCATGCTCGTTCCGGATCACCGAGGCGGTGTACCTGATCGAGCGGATGGTCGACGTGCTCGCGTACGACTTGGAGATGGATCCGGCCGAACTGCGACTCAAGAACTTCATCCAGCCCGAGCAGTTCCCGTATGAGTCGAAGACCGGCTGGGTGTACGACTCGGGCGACTACGAGCCGGCGATGCGCAAGGCGATGGCGATGGCCGGCTACGACGAACTCCGCAAGGAGCAGGAGGAGAAGCGCGCCCGTGGTGAGCTGATGGGCATCGGCATCTCGTTCTTCACCGAAGCGGTCGGCGCCGGACCACGCAAGGACATGGACATCCTCGGGCTCGGCATGGCCGACGGCTGCGAGCTGCGCATCCACCCCACCGGCAAGGCTGTCGTCCGGCTCTCGGTCAAGACCCAGGGTCAGGGCCACGAGACGACGTTCGCCCAGATCATCGCGCAGGAGATCGGTATCCCACCCGAGGACATCGACGTCGTGCACGGCGACACCGACAACACACCGTTCGGACTCGGCACCTATGGCAGCAGGTCGACCCCGGTGTCGGGCGCGGCGGCCGCATTGGTCGCCCGCAAGGTGCGCGACAAGGCACAGATCATCGCCTCGGGCATGTTGGAGGCATCGGTTGCCGACATCGAGTACGAGGCCGGCACGTTCCGCGTGAAGGGCGATCCCGAGAAGTCCGTGACGATCCAGGACATCGCCATGAAGGCCCACGGCGCCGGCGACCTGCCGGAAGGGATCGAAGGCGGGCTCGAAGCCCAGATCTGTTACAACCCCGAGAACCTGACCTATCCGTTCGGTGCGTACATCTGTGTCGTCGACATCGATCCGGGAACCGCCGAGGTGAAGGTCCGCCGCTTCATCGCCGTCGACGACTGCGGCACCCAGATCAACCCGATGATCATCGAGGGTCAGGTCCACGGCGGGCTCACCGACGGCGTGGGCATGGCGCTGATGGAGATGATCTCGTTCGACGAGGAGGGCAACTGCCTGGCCGGGTCGTTGATGGACTACCTCATCCCGACCGCGATGGAGGTGCCCGACTGGGAGACGGGCCACACCGTCACACCGTCGCCGCACCACCCGATCGGGGCGAAGGGCATCGGTGAGTCGGCCACGGTCGGTTCGCCGCCCGCCATCGTCAACGCAGTCGTCGATGCGCTCAAGCCGTACGGAATTCGCCACGCTGACATGCCGCTCACGCCGAGCCGGGTCTGGGAAGCCATGCAGGGCAACCACACGCCGCCGATCTGATGATCACATCGCAGCAACACGCCGCCCGCGTCAGCGAACTGGTGGTCCAACGTCGCATGTTCGTGCGGGCGACCGTGGTCCGTGCGCAGTGCCCGACGTCGGCTCGTCCGGGCGATGCCGCGATCGTGCTACCGGATGGCTCGATCGAAGGCTTCATCGGGGGCCAGTGCGCCGAGGAGTCGGTGCGCTCTGCCGCCCTCGACGCACTGGGGTCGGGCGAGTCGACACTGCTCCGGATCCTGCCCGGGGATGCCGAGGCGTTCCCCGACACGCCAGGGGCGATCACGGTGGTCAATCCGTGCCTGTCGGGCGGCGCGATCGAGGTCTTCCTGGAACCGAACGTGCCGGCGGCGCGCATCGCCGTGGTCGGCAACACTCCGATCGCCGACGCCCTGGTCCACTTCGGTGGAAGCCTCGGGTTCGAAATGGAATCGACGGTCGACCCGTCGGCCGTCGAGGGCGCAACGGCGGTCGTCATCGCAAGCCACGGCCGAGCCGAAGAGGAGACCATCCGGGCGGCACTCGATGCCGGCGTGAACTTCATCGGTCTGGTTGCGAGTGTGGTGCGCGGCGCCGCGGTGATCGAGTCCCTCGGCTTGAACGACGACGAACGCCGGGTCGTGAAGAGCCCGGTCGGGGTCGACATCGGCGCCCGAACCGCCGAGGAGATCGCCCTGTCGATCCTTGCCGAGGTCGTCCGCGCCGTTCGCGTCGATGGACTCGTCGCGCCGAAGACATCGGATTCGGTGGCGCGGCCCGCCACGGCGATCGACCCGGTGTGCGGGATGACGGTCACGATCGTCGACGACACCGCCCACCTCGCCCACGACGGCGCCGACTACTGGTTCTGCAACCCCGGGTGCCGAATGCGATACGCCGAAGAGCTCGGCGTCGCTTGAACGATGTTCACGACCGGACTCGTGCTCGCGGCGGGAAGCTCCAGTCGCCTCGGGCAACCGAAGCAGCTGCTCGAATATCGCGGGAGCACCCTGCTCGACGCATCGCTCGATCGCGCACGCGCCTGCGACTTCGATCAACTGATCGTCGCGCTCGGCGGTGCCGGTGAGCACGTACGCGCATCCGTCGACCTGCGTGGAGTCACCGTGGTGGACAACGTCCACTACACGTCCGGTTGTTCGTCGTCGATCGTCGCCGCCCTCGCTGCGGTCGACGATCGCGCGGAGGCGATGGTCTTGCTGCTCGGCGACCAACCCGAGGTGCAGACCTCCACCGTGTCCACGTTGCGTTCCGAATGCGAGGCGGGCTCCGGATCGGTCGGCGTCTGCCGCTACGACGACGGACGCGGGCACCCCTTCTGGTTCGCCCACTCGGTGTTCGGGGCCTTGGAGCACCTGCACGGTGACAAGGCAGTCTGGAAGCTGCTCGAGTCCGGGCGGTGGCCGATCACCGAAGTCGTGGTGCCGGGAGACGTGCCGATCGACGTCGACACGTGGGACGACTACGCGCGCCTCCTCGAGATGACCTCATGACCGGATTCACATCACTCGACGATCTCCGCACGTCGCTCGACCGCGTCGACTACCTCGTCGACGACGGTCTCTCGATGGCGCTGTTCCTCACGATGAAGCTCGGGCAACCGCTCCTCCTCGAAGGCGAGCCCGGCGTCGGCAAGACGACGGCGGCCAAAGCGATCGCCGCAGCACTCGGCACCGAGCTGATCCGCCTGCAGTGCTACGAGGGAATCACCGCAGCCGAGGCGCTGTACGAATGGAACTACCCGCGCCAGATGCTGGCGATCCGCATGGCCGAGGCCACCGCCACCGGGATGACGAACGACGACCTCTTCACCTCGGAGTTCCTGCTCGATCGACCACTCCTGAAATCGGTGCGGGCGACCGGGACGGTTCCGCCGGTGTTGCTCATCGACGAGATCGACCGCTCCGACGACGAATTCGAGGCGCTGCTCCTCGAGTTCCTCGGGGAGGCGTCGGTCACGGTCCCGGAGCTGGGAACGTTCACCGCGACGCAACCACCGATCGTGATCCTCACGTCCAACCGAAACCGGGAGTTGCACGATGCGCTGAAGCGTCGGTGCTACTACCACTGGATCGAGTATCCCGGAGTCGGTCGCGCCGCGGAGATCGTCCGGCGGCGGGTACCGGGCGCATCGGTCGCGGTGGTCGAGGCGGCAACGGCGTTCGTGTCGTCGTCGCGGCTCCTCGACCTCGACAAGCCACCGGGTCTTGCGGAGGCGATCGACTGGGTCAGCGCGCTCCACGCGCTCGGCGTCTCGGAATTCGAGCGCACGACCGTCATTGCGACGATCGGCGCGATCGCCAAGACACCCGACGACGCGATCGAACTCCGCCGCGAGGCCGAGGAGTTCGCATTCTGATGCTCGCCCACCACGACGCGCTGATCGTCAGCGACCGCTCACATCCCAGCGACAAGTCGAACGGCTCGTCCGACCCACATCAAGGAACCTCATGAAACTCGACAACGAATTCCGCGTGAATGCGCCCATCGAACGGGCCTGGGAGGTCCTCACCGACATCCCGGCGATCACCCCGTGCCTCCCGGGCGCCGAACTCACCGACCACGAGGGCGACGAGTACCGAGGGACCGTGAAGATCAAAGTCGGGCCGGTGACGGCGAACTACTCGGGCAAGGCACTCTTCGCCGTCGTCGACGAGGACCGCCACCACATCGAGATCGCGGCCGACGGTCGCGATTCGCGAGGTTCGGGGAACGCGTCGGCGTCGATCACCGCCGACATGCGCGCCGACGGCGATCACACGGTGGTGTCGATCGTCACCGATCTGAAGGTGGCCGGGAAGGTGGCACAGTTCGGCAAGGGCATGATCGCAGAGGTCTCGGGCAAGTTGATCGACCAGTTCGTGGACTGCATCGAACAAGAACTGTTGGGCGACAAGGTGATCGACGAGGTCGCTGCCGCGTCCGCCGATGCCGGCGAGGCGACGCCGCGTGCAGCGGCGCCGCGCCAGCCGGTCGAAGCGCTCGACCTGATGGAGCTCGCAGGCGGCTCGGTCTACAAACGGTTGGCCCCGATCGGTATCGCAGCCGCGGTGATCCTCATCCTGGCACTGCTGTTGAAACGCCGGTGACAGGAACCGACCTCTTCGCCGGCGTCGACCGGGCCCTGTTCGCGGCCACCTACGCGGCCCGGCTGCGCCGCGCCGGCATCGACGTGGCCTTCACATCCGTCGAACGGTGCGCGGCATCGCTCGAAGCAGTCGGCCCGCTGACCATCGGCGACGCGTACTGGGTCCTCAGGCTCAGCTTCATCACCCGACACCAGGACCTGCTGGTGTTCGACGAGGTGTTCGAGGCGGTGTTCGACGTGATGCCGAACATCGAGACGGGCTGGGTTCCGAGCCGGCGGAGCGATCCACCGATCGCCGCGCAGGATGACGACGATGCCGACGCGCTGCTGCGACTGCGTCGTCCGCCGACCGACGCCGCGCCCACGGTGGCACCGCTTCCCTGGTCGACGTTGCCGTCGGCCGGCGATGAAGACGACGACGTCGATGAGGTCGATGACCACCTTGCGATTCCCGAACTGCAACCGGCGGCCGGCACCGTCGACATGGACCGCCCCTTCGACCTGCTCGACGACGCCGAACTCGAGCGTCTCGGCGAACTGCTGGAGGCCTCGGCGAACTCCTGGCCACATCGGCGATCACGACGCCGGCGTCCGGCTCGCTCCGGTGGCCCGGTTGCGCTTCGGCGAACCATGCGGACGGCGATGCGCACCGGGGGCGAGGTGATGTCGTTGGCCCACGAGCGCCGACAACGCCGTCCTCGGCCAGTCGTCGTCCTGCTCGATGTGAGTGGGTCGATGGAGCGCCACGCACGCGTGTACCTCCATCTCATCCGCCCCCTCGCGCTCGTGCACCAGGCGGAGGTGTTCGCCTTCGCCACCGATCTCAGCCGCATCACGCCAGCGCTCAGGTCGCGCAGCAGCACCGACGTGATCGACCACATGAACGAGTCGGTCGGCGACCGCTTCTCCGGCACACGAGTCGCAACGAGCGTGCGAACCCTGCTCCACCACCGGACCTGGAGCACCTCGCTACGGGGTGCGGTCGTCCTCGTGTGTTCCGACGGCTGGGATGCGGATGATCCGGAAGAACTCCAACGCGCCATGCATCGACTTGCATTGCTGGCGCACCGCATCGTGTGGGTCAATCCGCGGGCAGCCGCGACGGGGTTCGAACCACGCGCCGGCGGCATGGCGGCTGCCCTCCCGTACTGCGATGACTTCCTCGCCGGCAACACCGGCCGTTCGATGCGCGACGTGGTCCTCGCAATGTCGAACGACGCCGCCTGACATCCACAGCACGGTCTGCGGGTCTCGCGGCGATGACGCGGCGCCGGATCAGAACGGTTCAGACCACCAGGCCACGGCTGTGCGCGTCCCGGCGGGGACCTCGGTGTACCCACCGTCGCGGATCTGGACCGGGGCCCGGTCGGCGACCTCGGCCCACAGCGCCGGCGTCGGATGCACGATCGTGAGCGGGCGACCCGTGGCGTCCCAACGCGCCACGACCTCGGAATCCGAGCGCATCCACGCCCACTGTCCGGCGTGGGCACACTGCGCGGCCTGCTTGCCCCACGACATCTCGACGAGCGGCGTGACGGCGATGATCAACCCATGCGCGTCGGGGAGCACGTCGGTGCGCTCGACCTCGTCGAGCGGTGTCGAACGGATCTGGAGCTTCGCCAGCGCCTCGGGCGCCTCGTCGAGTGGGCCGGGCACGAACGCCCGCACCTCGGCGCCGTCGCGCTCGACGGTCACGCCGTCGGGAACCTGAGCTCGTTCCCACGCCGACGCACGACCGCGTCGTACGAGTTTGCGGATCCGATCACCATTCCACGCTGCCACGGCGTCGTGCCACGGCCCACCGGGTTGACTGCGTTCGTCCTCGAGCAATCCGATCGTCGCGAGGACCGCGGCCGCACAGATGGCCGCCGTCAGCGGTGGCTTGTGTTTCTCGACCCGAGCGGCCAACTGCAGGGCCCTCGGCGACGCCGTGTCGTCGGCGATGCTCACGACTCGCACCGCGCCATCGTCATGACCATCATGTCGGAGCGCCGACGACGGCCGGAGACTCGGATCTGAAATGGTCCGAGCACGTCCAGGCGGAGACCATTGCTCGTTCGACCTGACACGTCCTCACGCTAGCGACCGCCCGCCGGATCGATCAGGGCTGGAAAGCCTCCGGAAATGCTCGTCATGGATGGTGTTGGTGACCCGAAAGGACCACCATGGCGGAATCGAACCATCACCCCGAACCGTGGGACGACACACTCATCCACCTCTATCGCGATCACCACGAGCGCCTCGTGATGTCCACGCAACGGCTGCTGCGCAGCCGTGCCGCCGCCGAGGACGTGGTGCAGGAGACGTTCGTCCGGTATCACGTTTCGCCGCTGCGACCAGCCGACGGGCGAGAACTCGCCTATCTGCGTTCGATCGCACTCAACCTCGCACGGACGCGACTTCGTCGTGAGCGCCTCGGTGAACACCATCGGCGTCAGGAATGGGTGATCGAATCGTCCGAGGAGTCGGAGTGGATCCGGGGAATCGAAACCGCAACCGCCGTCGCCCATCTGAGCGCCCTACCCGCCCGACAGCGCGAGGTGTTGGCCTACCGACACCTGATCGGACTGTCCGAGTCCGAGACCGCGACGATGCTGTCGATCTCGCCGGGTTCGGTCAAGACCCACGGGTCGCGAGCTCGCCAGCGCATGCGGACATTGCTCGCCGACTGAGCCGCTCTCGCCGACATAGTCTGCGTTGTCGTGAAGCAACTGGTGACGAGCGACCCGTGGACCGTGGTGCAGGACGGCTTCGACCCCGCGCAGAACCGGGTGTTCGAGAGCCTGTTCAGCCTCGGGAACGGCCACTTCGGCGGGCGCGGCAACCACGAGGAGCAGTACTCGGGCGACACCCTGCGCGGCAACTACCTCGCGGGCATCTACTACCCGGATCCGACCCGTGTCGGCTGGTGGAAGAACGGCTACCCCGACTACTTCGCGAAGGTGCTCAACGCGCCTGATTGGAAAGCACTGCACATCACGGTCGACGGCGACGCCCTCGACCTGGCGACCGCCGACGTCGTCGAGTACCGACGGATCCTGCACATGAAAACCGGGGAGCTCGAACGCCACGTCCGCGCGACCATGCCGAACGGCCGCTCGGTGGCGATCGACACCGTGCGGTTCGTCTCGATGACCCGCCAGCACCTCGGCGTCATCCGGTATCGGATCACCCCGCTCGACGGGCCGGCCACGATCACCATCGAGTCCCAGGTCGACGGTGACGTCGTGAACGAGGACTCGAACTACGACGAGGGCTTCTGGAATGCGGTCGACGCCACCGCAACCGGTGGCCGTACGACGATCGTGACACGCACCAAGACGACCGAGTTCCTGGTGGCCACCGCAGCCGATCTGCTGATCGGCGTGGGCACGGAGCCGGGCGTGCTCGCCGACGACCGTTGGCAGCCGACGACGCGAGATCGTTTCGCCTCGGCCACGACCACGCTCGACGTGGCCGCGCACCAGACGGTCGAGATGGTCAAGTTCGGGGCGTCGTTCACGTCGCGCACCAACGCCGACGCGTCACCTGAAGAACTCACAGCAGCCGCGCACGACGAGCTCGATGCCGCTCTCCCGGTCGGGTTCGACCTGCTCCAGGCCGAGCACCGCGCGGCGTGGGCCCGCAAGTGGGAGATCAGCGACGTGGTCATCGGCGGCGACCCGGCAGCGCAGCAGGGCATCCGCTTCGGGATCTTCGGGCTCAACTCGACGTTCACCGGCGACGACCCCGATCTCAACATCGGCCCGAAGGGATTCACGGGCGAGAAGTACGGCGGTGTCACCTATTGGGACACCGAAGCGTTCTGCCTGCCCTTCTACCTCGCCACGTCGGAGCACGAAGTCGCCAAGAACCTCCTCCGCTACCGGCACCGGCAGTTGGGCAAGGCGATCGAGAACGCCGAGAAGCTGGGGTTCACCGGCGGCGCCGCGCTGTACCCGATGGTCACGATCAACGGGGAGGAATGCCACAACGAGTGGGAGATCACGTTCGAGGAGATCCACCGCAACGGGGCGATCGCGTTCGCGATCTTCAACTACATCCGGTACACCGGCGACGACGACTACCTGCTCGAGGGCGGGCTCGACGTGCTCATCGCGATCTCGCGGTTCTGGTCGCAGCGGGTCACGTGGTCCGAGGCCCGGCGGGCGTGGGTGATGCTGGGGGTCACCGGCCCCAACGAGTACGAGAACAACGTCAACAACAACTGGTACACGAACCTGATGGCGCAGTGGACGCTGCGCTACACGCTCGACGCGATCGACCAGGCCCGCTCGGCCGATCGTGCCGCAACCGACGCAGTGCTGGCACGCGTCGGATTCCACGAGGAGCACGAGGCCGCCCGGTGGCGTGCAGTGGCCGAACGCATCGTCCTGCCACACGACGCCGAGCACGACGTGTTCCTCCAGCAGGACGGATTCCTCGACAAGGAGAACGTCACGGTCGCCGACCTCGATCCATCCGAGCGGCCGATCAACCAGCACTGGTCGTGGGACCGCATCCTGCGCTCGCCGTACATCAAGCAGGCCGACGTGCTGCAGGGCATGTGGGTCTTCGAGGACCGCTACGACCTCGCCACGTTGCAACGCAACTTCGACTTCTACGAGCCGCGCACCGTCCACGAGTCGTCGCTCTCGCCATCGATCCACGCCGTGCTGGCCGTGCGGCTCGGCCGGCTCGACACGGCGCACGAGATGATGTTGCGCTCGGCCCGCCTCGACCTCGACGACCACAACAACGACACCGAGGACGGCTGCCACACGACGTCGATGGCCGGCACGTGGATCGCCGCGGTCCTCGGTTTCGGGGGGATGCAGGTGGTCGACGGTGAACTGCATCTCGACCCGAAGCTCGCACCCGGTTGGACCCGGCTCGCGTTCCAGGTGCAGTTCCGCGGCCGTTGGCTGTCGGTCGACGCAACGCCGACGACGACGACGATCGAGAACCGCAGCGATCGCGCGGTCACGATCCGCCTCGGTGACGACCGGGTCGAGGTCCCCCGACTCGAATCGATCACCGTCGACGCCTGAGCAACTGCGAGAGTGGCCGGGATGAGCGAGCGCGATGGCAACGACAGCACATCGGCGAGCCCGCCGCACGTGGTGATCATCGGCGGCGGTTTCGGCGGGATCGCCGCGGCGACGGGACTCGCCGACGCGCCGGTGCGGATCACGCTGATCGACCGACGCAACCATCACCTCTTCCAGCCGCTGCTGTATCAGGTGGCGACCGCCGGTCTGGCGCCTGCCGACATCGCCCACCCGATCCGCTCGATCCTCGCCCGCCAGTCGAACGCGCGGGTGGTGCTCGGCGACGTCGTCGACGTCGACACCGAGGGGCGACGGGTGCGGCTCGCCGACGGCGGGGAGTTCACCTACGACCACCTCGTCCTCGCCACCGGCACCCGCCACTCCTACTTCGGCAACGACCAGTGGGAGCAGCACGCGCCCGGCCTCAAGACCGTCGAGGACGCGCTCGAGATCCGGCGTCGGGTGCTGCTGGCGTTCGAACGAGCCGAGCGCGCCGACGATCCCGATGAACGCCAGGCGCAGCTCACGTTCGTCGTGGTCGGCGGCGGTCCGACGGGGGTCGAGACCGCCGGCGCGATCGCCGAGATCGCGTTCCGGACGCTCACCAGCGAGTTCCGCTCGATCGACCCGTCGACGGCGCAGGTGATCCTGCTCGAAGCCGCGCCGCGGATCCTCGGTGCGTACTCCGAGAAGCTGTCCACGAAGGCGGAGCGCCAGCTGCGCGCAGCTCGGTGTCGACGTCCGGACCGACGTGCAGGTGACCGACATCGACGATCGACACGTCGACACGTCGACCGGCGCCATCTCGGCCCGCACCGTCATCTGGGGCGCGGGGAACGAGGCGTCGCCGCTCGCAGCGATGGTCGGCGCCGACACCGACCGGGCGGGTCGGGCCATCGTCGGCCCCGACCTGTCGGTCGCCGCACACCCCGAGGTCTTCGTCATCGGCGACACGGCCCACGCCGAGTCGACGCGGCGAGCAGGTGCCGGGTGTCGCGCAGGGTGCGATCCAGGGCGGCCGGCACGTCGCACGAGTGATCCGAGCCGAGCTGGGCGGTGACGCCCGGCCGGACGTTCCGGTACCGCAACAAGGGTGAGTTGGCGACGATCGGGCGGTCGTCGGCCGTCGGCAAGATCGGCCGATTCGAGCTGTCGGGCTGGATCGCCTGGATGGCGTGGTGGGCGGTGCACATCGTGTTCCTCATCGACTTCCGCAAGCGGTTCGTCGTGTTCTTCAGCTGGGCGTGGAGCTACGTCACCTTCCAGCGGGGGAGCCGATTGATCACCGGCTCCTGGTCGCCGGGAACCACGGCCGATCCCGACAACGACCCCGACAACGACGTTGCGCCGTTCTCGTGAACTTGTCGGGCGTAGTGCGCCGGACAAGTTCACGAGAACGCACGCGCTGCGGGCTCGAGCCGATCAGCCCGGTCGGTCAGCGCGGTGCGCACACCGGGTCCAACCCGCTCGAGCGCTGGCCGGTCGGATCGAAGGGCAGGTCGGCATTGGGGCCCCGTTGCCGCAGCTCGGCGAGGATCTCGACGCCGCTCGAACGCTGTCCGCTCGGATCGGGTGCGAGATCAGCGTTCGGACCGAGTGCCTGGAAGGGGATGCACGACACCGTTCCCGGCAACACGACCGACTCTCCGATGATCACGGGGCGGAGAACCGGAGCGGCGGTGTTCTCGATGGCGGGGCCGTCGTAGGTGCGTGTCGTGTACCACCCGCTCACACTCGGATCGCCGGGGCGCTCCGCATCGGTGTCACGCTGCGGGACTTCGGCCTCGGCGGCGGGTGCCTCGTCGTAGGTGCGTGTCGTGTACCACCCGCTCACACTCAGATCGCCGGGGCGCTCCGCATCGGTGTCGAACACGAGGTCGCCGCGCTCGGCGGGTGTGTCGACGGTCGGGGCGTCGTCCCCCGTGGTCCGGAGCACGAGGCCGACGGCCGCAGCGGTGACAGCCAGGCCGACGACCATCGGCACGACCCAGCGACGCTGCGGGCGCTGCGGCTCGTCATGGTCGCCAGGGACTCGTGGCGGGTCGATCCGCGGCATCCGAGGTGCCGGCTCGGGAGTGCTGTGCGAGGTGGCGGTGCGGAAGTTGATGTGATTGGTCATGATGCTCCTTTTCGATCCCGAACGGTTCGGGGCCTCTGTTGCATCACTCACGCTCGTCGGTGACCCTTGCGAGGGGCCTACGACCACTTGCAAACGACTGTCAGTCGCCTCGAAAGGTGCTCTGACCAGGCGGTTCTACGAGCACACCGAACGGCGGGGCTCGTCGCCGGGCACCAAGCGATCCCACTCGTCCTGGGTGAGCGATCGACTCACGACCGTGCAGGCCTGCTCGACCCACCGCTGCGGCGCGACGGTGATGCTCAGCAGCTTCCCGTCGGTCGGGATCCACATCGTCCCCGCCGCCTCGTCGTGCCAACCGGGTTGGTTGGTGAACGCCCCCGAACCGTCGTAGACGACAGTCGGGACGTTGTTCTCCTCGACGTCGTAGAGCCGGACCGTGCCGTCGAACATCGCCAGCACGATCTGGGATCCATCAGGGGTGATCCCCAGCGTCGAGACCAGTCCGTCGACGGGGATCACCACGACCTCGCCGGTCGTCACGTCGACGTACAGCACCTGGCCGTTCTCGAAGGCCGCGCCGTCGCCGAGGGTCCCCATCGCCAGGATCCGGCCGTCGTCGCTGAGCGTCATGGCGTACGGGTCGGCGTTGGTCTGAATCGGGTCACCCACCAGTTCGCCCGTCGCATCGAACGTGCGGAGCATGCCGCTGCGGTCAACAGCGAAGATGCCACCGTCGGCTGTGGGATGAGCCCAGAACGTCGGAACCTCGACTCGAAGTGCGACCTCTGGTTCGTCTCCGCTGAGGTCGACCAGGGTTGCCTCGGTCGCCTCCACGGGGACTTCGCCGGTCGCATCTTGCGACACTCCGGGCACGGCCAGATAGTCGCCGAACCGGGCCCCGGAGTGCTGATTGCCGTACGGGAACCAGCCGATGTCGGGCGCACTGCCGACCTCGAGCACATCGACCAGCGCACCGTCAACCCATCGACCGAGGACGAGGTCCTCCGACAGGGCCCAGAAGCCATCGGGTTCGGGGCTCATGAACCGCGGGATGAACGTGGTTCCGTCGGGCAGGCTCAAGCCGTCGATCCGGGTGCGTTCGCCGGACGTGAGATCGATGATCTCGATCTGGTCGCCCAGTCGATTGACGACCGTGGCCCGTCCGTCTCGAGCGATGACCGCGCTGCTCGCATCGGCCTCCCACGCGTGAGGGATCAGCGCACTGCGCCCGAGGTCGTACACGTCGCGGCGGCTCTGGTCGGCGATCGTGACGATCACGCCGTCCGGACGGACGATGCCGAGTGCCACGTTCTGCAGTTCGGCCGCCACGGTTCCCACATTGGTGACGGGGTCGAACACCGTGATCGAGTCCCGTGCAACCAGGGCAAGTCGCCCGTCGGGGAGGAACCCGCCCCCGACGAAGCCGCCGACCTGGCCGGTCGCGAACTCGTCGAGGAACTCGCCCGTCAGCGGATCGATTCTGATCACGACACCGCCGTTCAGTGCCGCGATGAGATCGCCGGTGGTGGGATCGAACGCGAGGGTCGACGGCCACCGCGGGAGGTCGCGGCGCAGGATTTCGGCGCCGGTCGAGGGATCGACGACGACCAGCGTCCCGTCGATCTCGTTGTTGCTCTCGCCAAACCCGACCGCCATCACCGACTGATCGGCGCTGACTGCCCAGCTGCTGAGGAACTGCCCTCCGGTGGTCGGTGCACCCACCCGGTCGCCCGACGACCGGTCGAGCAGTTCGACACGGGTCGGGGTCGAGTCCGTTCGTACAGCGACCCGTTCGGCGGTCTCCAGGATCAGGAACGTCGGCTCGTCGAACGTGACTGTGGTGTCGAGATCCACGCCCATCCAGATCTGCGATCCGTCGACCTTGCCGGCGAGCCCACCGGACTCGTCGCGAAACCCGACGACGCAATCGGCCGGCGGCGGACCGGCATCGCTGATCTCGCCGGTGGCCAGATCCCGCGCCACCATCCGCCCGTCGACCAGGGCCACTTCGGCGGCGACCGAGAACCCTTCGGGAATCACGCCGGCGCCGATGCAGTCGTCGACCAGAGGTTCCCAGCTCGCGATCCGGCTTTCGAAGCCGGACGCGCTCAGCACACTCAGCACCGCCTGTTCGGCATCGAATTGAGGACGTCGTTGGTACGCCTCGAGCGCGAGGAGAAGGCCCAGCTCCGGGTCGTCGTCTGCCACGGCTGCCGATCGGCTGATCAGCGTGGCGAACTCCGCGTCGTCTGCGGCCGCCACGGCGATCGCCGTCTGCGCCTCGGCGTCGGCGGCTGCATCGAGTGAGCGGTCGGCCTCCGCATCGGCGCGTTCGGTCTCGGCCGCGGCGCGCTGGCTCTCCTCGAGGGCGATCGCCGTCTCCGCGTCGGCCTCGTCCGCCGCGGCTTCGGCGCGCGCCGCTTCGTCATTCGCCCGCTGGCGCTGGACGAACGCGAGCCCGCCGGCGACGAGAGCCAGGACGAGCGCAACGCCCACGCCGGCAACCAGGCGGCGCAGGCGCTGGACGCGCTGTCGCTCGACGCGGAGTTCGGTGTGCGAGGCGTCGTGAGCGCCAGCGAGGTAGTCCTGCTCCAGCGTCGTGAGCCGGACCGGTGGTCGTTCCAGCCAGCCGTCATACCGGCTCAGTCGCGCGCCACTCAGCAGGAAGTCACTCTGCCGATCCCGGTCGGCCCATTCCGCTGCCGCGAGTGCGAGTCGTCGCTGCGCCTGGACATCGGTGCGCGCATCGTCGATCCAGTGCCGCACGCGCGTCCATTCGGTGAGCAGTGCCTCGTGGGCGATCTCGACCGTCGGCCCGCGGGTGATCGGATCACGGTCGAAGGTCAGAAGGCGGTGTCGACCGAACGTTTCCAGGACCGCCGCGACGTCGTCGCCGGCCACGTCGGTGAGCTCACTCACGAGGGCACGACGCCGAGTGTCGGCGGCGACCTCGTCGAGGCTCACGAGCCGGAGGAACACGTCGCGTACCGCGCTCCGCTCGCCCTCGCCGAGCCCGTTGTACAGCCCGTCGGCCCGACGTGCCAACACCGCCGACACACCGCCCAGCTCGCGATATGCGGCCGCGTGGATCGTCCGACCGGTCCGCTGATCGAACAGCTCGGTCAGCGCGTACTGCAGCAGCGGCAACGCGGTCGACTGTCCGGCCATGTCGGCCTCGATCAGCGCGACCAGCCCGGGTTCGAACGTCACGCCAACCTGCTCGGCGGGTGCCGTGATCGCCCGGTCGAGTTCCTGTGCGTTCATCGGCGTGATCACCTCGGTGCCGAGACGGAGGAGCTCGCCGAACGCACCGTGGCGGAGCGGGTGGTCATAGAAATCGGCGCGCAACGTCGCGATCACCTTGACGCCCGAGTGACGATCCGCAGCGGTGGCGGCGAGCGCCGCCATGAACGCGTTCGCATCGGCCGGCGAGGCGTGCGAGAAGAGTTCTTCCAGTTGATCGACGACGATCACGGTCTGAGCGGACGGGTCGGCCGTCAATGACTCGACCGCGGCGGAGATCCCGGACGTCGTCAGCTGTTCGAGGAGGTTCGCCGGCGGATGCACGGCAATCGACCGCAGGGCGTCGTCGAGCGCCTCGAACGGATGTCGACCGGGCGTCATCGACGCGACGAACCACCGCTCCGAGCCGATGATCGCCCCGTTGCGCAGCGCAGGGATCAGCCCGGCGCGGACGACACTCGACTTGCCCGAACCCGACGGACCGACGAGCGCCACGAAGCCGCCCTGCGGCCCGGCGTGACCGAGCCGGGTCACGAGCCGTTCGACGAGGCGCTCCCGCCCGAAGAACTGCCCTGCGTCACGCTCGGCGAACGCGCGCAACCCTCGATACGGGTTCGCGATCTCGCCGGCGTCGGCATCACGGTCGATCGGAGGCTCGTCGAAGGCAGTCGCCATCGCATCCAGGAACGCTTCGACGTCGGCGAAGCGGTCGTCGGGGTCTTCGGCCATCGCCGTCGCGACGATGCCTGCGACCGGTCCGACCAGCGGTGACTCCGGAAGCTCACCGTCGCCGACGGCGCCGCGGAGCGCGAACTCCGCGAGCGCACCGAACGCGTAGAGATCGGAGCGCTCGGTCGCCTGCCCGTCCGCTCGCTGTTCTGGTGCGATGAACGAGTCCGCCCGGTCGACCACGCTCGAACGCGCCGGGACGACCGACATGACGAAGTCGGTGAGGTAGGCGTTGCCGTCACGGTCGAGCAGCACGTTGGCGGGTCGGAGGTCGCCGTGCACGACGCCACGGCGGTGCGCGGCGGCGAGCGCCCCGCCGATCTGGCTGAGGATCCGGACCGCTGCCGCGGTCGTGAGCGGTCCGGCGGCGAGGGCGTCGCCGAGGCTGCCGTGCTCGAATCGACGCATCACGAGGAACGCCGAGTCGGGTTCGCGCCAGTAGTCGAACACGGGGACGATCTGGGGGTGTTCGAGCGATGCGATGAGCTGGGCCTCGGCCTCGAACCGCCGGATGAAGTCGGCATCGTTCGCGAGCTCGGGACGGATGACCTTGATCGCGACTTCCCGACCCACCGCCGGTTGGAACGCGCGATAGACGTGCCCCGTCGAGCCCTCGCCGATCTGTTCGCGCAATTCGTAGCCGCGCACCGACAGGCCGGGCTCGTCACGTCCCGTCAGCGCCCGCGTCGCACGGGAGTCCCCGAGCGTCGGGTCGTCGAGCACGATCCGCTCTTCGAGTTTCGACAGAGCAGCCGACGGGTCGAGCCCCAACTCCTCGGCGAGGCGGGTGCGCAGTGCGCCGAACGCCCGCAGCGCATCGCCCTGGCGGCCCGACAGATGCAGCGCAAGCATGAGGTGTCCGGTGAGGCGTTGGCGGAACGGGTGCTGGCGCACCAGGCTCTCGAGTTCGCCGATCAGCTCGCGGGAACGTCCGGTGCGGAGGTCGGCATCGATCCGATCTTCGACGGCGGCGAGGCGCAGCTCCTCCAACCGCTCGATCTCGGCGGTCGCGAACGGCTCGTAGGTGAACTCCTCGTAGGCGTGACCGCGCCAGAGCGCCAGGCCCTCGCTGAGCACCAACGACGCGGCGCCCGGGTCGGTCTCCAGCAGCGATCGACCTTCGAGCGCGAGCGCTTCGAAGCGGCCAGCGTCGGTGTCGGCGCGCTCGACGCTGAGGACGTAGCCCGGGGCCTGAGTGACGAGAATCGTGCCGTCGGTGCGCTTCGGCCGGTCGGGTTCGAGGGCGCTGCGGAGCCGCGAAATGCCCGTCCACAGCGCGTTCTGACGATCCTTGCCGTCGCCGTCACCCCAGAGTTCGTCGATGATCCGATCGGTCGAGACCACCGAGTTGGCATCGATCACGAGCAGCGCCATCAGCGCGCGCTGCTTGTACCCACCGAGGTCGACGACCTGATCGCCGCGCCGTACCTCGAGCGACCCCAACACCCGGTACTGCACGGCCTCGCCTCCCTCCCCTGCGTCGGGCCTCGTGGCGGCGACCGCGGAAGTTCTGTGCTCCATACTGACAGATCAAGCCAGAACGGCCTTGCAGACGACTTACAACCACCCGCGTGCCCGCCTCTTCCTCGTTCGTGCTGCCTTTCCGGGGGTCGGAGCCGCCGGAAATGCAACGCAAACGGGAGACGGTGGTGGGGCGGGGGCGGGGGCTCAGCGGGGTTGATTCAGCTCGATCAGGTTGCCGGTCGGGTCGGTGAAGAAGCACTGCACGCAGATGCCGCCGATCGGGCTCGGCTCGGACACGTCGACCCCGCGTTCGATCAACTCGGCTCGAACTGCATCGAGGTCGCCGACGTGCAGCGCGAAGTGTTGACCCTTCGGCGGCACGAAGTCGGCGACCTCGAGCAGATGCACCTGCTGTTCGCCGACCTGGAGCCACGACCCGGCAAAGGGGAGATCCGGGCGATCGTCGCGCTCCGTGAATCCGAGGACGTCGACATAGAACCGCGTCGATTCGGCTGCGTCGGTCACGTTGAGCGAGACATGGTGAACCCCGGTAATCGGTTGCACGACGCCACCCTAGGCGAGCGCTCGATGCGGTTCGGGGGTGGAGGTCAGAGGCGCAGGTAGCCGGCCTGCTGGAGCGCCGCGTCGAGTTGGGTTCGACGGGACAGCGCGGTTTGGACCGATGCATCCACGACCGCGGTCTGGTCCTCGCCCTGACCCGACAACCGAAGACCGACGTTGGCTTCGAGCGCTTGGCGCACACCCGTGAACGCGGCTGCGAGCTGTTGGAGGACCGCGAGCGCTGCCGCATCGGCCGTCGTCGCGGCCAGCGCGCTGCTCTGCGCCTCCAGTTCGACGAGTTCGCGCTGCGCGATGCTCCACACCGATTGCAGGCCCGCCGGCTCGTGTGGTTGCAGCACCGCGAGCATCGTGCTGTCGTGCATCGTTCGGCCGCTCCGCAGGATCGCATCGAGTCGAACCTGTTGTGCGCTCGCAGCCTGCGGGCCGCCACGGGAGCGGCGTGCGAACACGGCGATCAGCGCCGCGACGAGCACCAGACCACCCAGGATCAGGACCCACGGCACGCCCGAACCCGACTCGCCGTCGGTGTCGTCAGGTGTCGTTTCGGCCGGCGGCGCCGTTTCGACGGGTGCCGTCTCCACCGGTTCGCTCACGGGTTGATCGGTTTCGGGAGGCGCTGTGTCCGCTGGCGCGCTCTCCGGCGGTGCGGACTCGGCCGGGGTGGAATCGCCGGGCCCCAACTCGGGCAGTTCGACACTCGACAGGGGCCCATCGCCGTCACCGCTGCACGCAAACGTCAGCGACGCCACGGCCACCGCGATGGCGGCGACGCGTCGGCGATGTCGGGGTGCGGTCGTCGTGGTGGTCATCGGTGTCCTCCTCGTCACACGGCGACCGGTGTCGACCGCTGATCCGGGCGCGACCCGCGGAGCGTGGAGCGCAGCACTCGGCCCGGGACAGTTGTATCGGCAGACGGTCCACACACCTTGACGTCGAATCGAGCTGCGGACGCACGCCGCGTAGATTCGGGGGGCCATGGAGTTCCCGATTCTGCGACCGAAATCGCTCGTCAGCCGCACGACGGTCAAGGACGACGCGATGGCCGGGCTGGTCCTCGGCGTGGAGAGCGTGCCCGACGGCCTGGCGAGCGGACTGCTCGCCGGCGTCAACCCCGTCGCGGGGCTCTACAGCTACATGTTCGGGCTCGCAGGTGCGGCACTGTTCACCAGCACCGCGTTCATGGCGGTCCAGGGCACCGGCGCGATGGCGATCATCGTCGCCGACGTCGACCTCGCATCGCGCGACGACCCGAGTCGGGCGCTGTTCACGCTGTCGATCCTGACCGGCGCCGTGATGATCCTCGCCGGCTTGCTGCGCCTCGGATCGTTCCTGCGGTTCGTGTCGAACTCGGTGATGACCGGATTCATCACAGCAGTGGGCATCAACATCGTGCTCGGCCAACTCAACGATTTCACCGGATACGACGCCGACGGCGGGGGACGGCTGTCCCGCACACTCGACCTCGCGCTCAATTTCTGGAAGGTCGACGTGCCGACGCTGACCGTCGGCATCGTGACCATCGCACTGATCGTCGTGCTGCAACGCACGAAGCTCGGCGCGCTCGGCCTCGTCGTTGCAGTGTTCGCCGGCTCCGCGGTTGCCGTCCTGTTCGACCTGCTCGACCAGGACGTCGCCCGCGTTCGAGATGTCGTCGACGTGCCCCGCTCGCTGCCGCTCATCACGATGCCCGTGTTCCGCGACATCCCCGCGCTGATCATCCCGGCGTTCTCGCTCGCCTTCGTCGGCCTGGTACAGGGCGCTGGCGTGTCTGCCGGTTTCCCCAACGAGGACGGCTCGCGGCAGGACGAGTCGCAGGACTTCGTCGGTCAGGGCGCCGGCAACATCGCGGCCGGGCTGTTCCAGGGCATGCCCGTCGGCGGGTCGATGTCGGCCAGTTCGCTCGTCGCATCGGCGGGAGCAAAGACGCGGGCCGCGGCCTTCTTCGCCGCCGGGGTGATGGCCGTGGTCATCCTTCTGTTCGGCGGGGTCATCGAGTTGGTCGCCATGCCCTCGCTGGCCGGTCTGCTGATCGTCGTGGGTGTGGGCACCATCCGGCCGACCCGCATCATCTCGGTGGCCAAGACCGGCACGGTGCCGTTGACCGTCATGACGATCACGCTGGTATTGACCATGGTGATCCCGCTCCAGTTCGCCGTCCTGGTCGGTGTGGGGATCTCGATCATCTTGTTCGTCCTCCGCCAGTCGACGCGTCTCGTCACCCGTCGACTGATCTTCCACGACGACGGGCGCGTCGAGGAGGTTGATCCACCCGATGTGGTCGTGCCGGGCGAGGTCATTGCCTTGCAGCCGTACGGCGCCCTCTTCTTCGCAACGGCCTCGACGCTGCTCGAGCAGATCCCCTCCGTCTCGCCCGAGTCGCGGAACTCGGTCGTCATCCTCCGGATTCGTGGCGCGGACGACGCAGGGGCGACATTGATCGACCTCGTCAAGGGGTACGCCTCGTCGCTGCGCGAGGTCGACAGCAAATTGATGATCGTCACCGGCAATCGCAACGTGATCCGTCAGCTGCGCGTGACCGGCGCAACCGACATCATCGGTGCCGACAACATCTACCGCAGTACTGCATTCCTCGGCGAGAGCTCACGTCAGGCGTACGACGATGCAACAGCGTGGGTGGCTGCGCACATCGAAGTCGATGCCCCATCTCTCGAAGACGGAGCCGACGATGACTGACCGCCGCGTCCTGCCCGTGTTCGGAGCAATCGTCATCGCGGTCCTCTTCATCTTGTCGATGGCGTTGCCCACACAGGCCCATGCCGGGCTCCGCTCGGCGACCACCGACCCGGTCACATCCGAACCCGACACGTCCGAACCGGGGACATCGGAACCTGCGACCTCGGAACCCACCACGTCGGGGCCCACCACATCGACGCCCACGACCGGCTCCGCCGACAGTGTCGAGGACGAAGCGGATCCCGTCGACACCACCGTTGCGATCATCGGGACGATCGGCTTCGTGGCGCTCATCGGGGTCGCAGCATGGTGGATGGTCCGCCGTCGTAACGACGACGACGAGCCACATCCCCGTCAGCCCGTACTCGACGATCCGCTGCCCGGTCAGGACCTGCTCTGACCGAGACGGGACACGATGGGCCGGCTATTCGGTCTCGTGGTGCCGGGCGATTCGGAGTTCCTCCGGTGTCGCCACCGGCTCGAATCGCTCACCTCGCCCGAGCTGCCACGGCCACCTGCCTTCGAGCTCGACCACGAGCGACCATGTGAGGAACGTGCGGACGACGACGAGCACGCCCAGCGCCGTGACGTTCTCGAGCGTCGGCTCCAGGGTGACGGTCCGGATGATGTCGGCGGCGATGAGGAGATCGAGCCCGAGCAACAGACCCCGCCCGATCTGCTGCTTGATGGCCTCGATCGCCGTCGCGGCACCCGCAGCCCGCGCCGCACGCACACCGACGACGAACGCCGCGATCACCGAAACAGCGATGACGGCGACCGCGACGATCTCGATCCACTCCGAGACGTGTCGCGCGAGCTCCCAATCGCCGATCGTGAGCCCCTCCGATTCTCGAAACATCGTGCTCCTCCGGGCTCACCCGACACCGGCCGGCCGACGTCGAGTCGCCGACGCGTGGGGATCAGGCGAGCAGCTTGGCCTTCTGCGCTGCGAACTCGTCCTCGGAGATGACACCGCTGTTCTTCAGCTCACTCAGCTTGGTCAGCTCGTCGGCGACACCACCGGTGCCGGCGGCCTGACGGACGTAGGCCTCCATCTGAGCCTGCTGAGCCTTGGCCGTCGCAACATCGCGCTCGCGCATGCTGTCACCGCGGACGAGTACGTAGACCAACACGCCGAGCAGCGGCAGGAACACCACGACCAGGAACCAGACGGTTTTGGCGACTCCGCCCATGTCGTGGCTGCGGAAGATGTCGATCACGACGTGGAAGAAGATGAACAGCCAGGAGATCCAGACGAACAGCAGGAGCATCGTCCAGAAGATTCCGAGGATCGGATAGTCGTACGCAAGCATGTGAAGAGGCCTTCTCGTTGTGGGCGAACAGGGCGCGCGCCTCTGAAAAGATATCGTGTCCACCTCCGACAGGAGTGAATGCGTGCGGGTCGAAAGGACGACGAAATGCAGGATTGGATCGTGGGGTTGTTGGCGATCGCGGTCGGAGCCCTGTTCTGTTTCCGGGGCTTCATGACGATGCGCATCGTCATCCCGATCTGGGGTGCCTTCACCGGATTCTTCCTGGGGGCTGGCCTGATCAGCGCCGTCACCGACGACGGATTCCTCGGCTCGGCACTCGCGTGGTTTGTCGGAATCGCCGTCGCGGTGCTGTTCGGGGCGATCGCGTACTTCTATTACGAAGTGTCGGTGATGCTGGCAATGGGTGCGATCGGCTTCTCGATCGGCACGAGCGTGATGGTCGCGATCGGGATCACGTGGTCCTGGCTGATCGTGTTGATCGGCGTGCTGGCGGGAGTGCTCCTGGCAGTCGCCGCGATCGTCGGGGACCTGCCGACCGTCCTCCTCGTCATGCTCACCGCTCTCGGTGGTGCGTCGATCATCGTGTTCGGCGTGATGCTGCTGACCGGCGTGATCGAAACGGCCGACGTCGAGTCGGTTGCCACCACGAAGGAACTCGACGACGACTGGTGGTGGTACGGGCTGTACGTGGTGCTCGCGATCGTCGGTGCGGTCGCGCAGTTCCGCGAGGCCGATCGGATGTCGGCGACGATGCGACAGACCTGGGCCGAGGCCGGCGGACGGGAGTTCCGCGCCGGATGAGCGCGCGGATGCCCGATGAGATCGGCGCGCGAGTCGTCGAGCGCCGCCGCCACCGCGAGCTAGCGTCGATCGCATGACTCGAAGCGGCAGGTGTCTGTGTGGATCGATCACCTATGAGCTGACCGGTGAGGTCATCGCCACCGCGGTCTGCCACTGCGACCACTGCCAACGACAGAGCGGTGGCGCGTTCTCCGTGAATCTGATCGCACACGACAGCCAGTTGTCGGTCACCGGCGACCTCGCCACCTTCGAGGACCGAGGTGAGCATGGCGACGCGGTGTACGTGTTACGTCGGTTCTGCGGATCATGCGGTTCGCCGATCTACTCGGCCCTCGTCGAGTCCGACGGCGTGATCGCCGTCAAGGCCGGCACGCTCGACCAGAAGGCCGACGTGTTGCCAACGGTCGAAGCCTGGTGCGAACAGAAGCAGCCGTGGGTCGAACTGCCGGGCATGGCCGTCTCCATGGACCGCGAATAACGCACCGCTCAGGTGCGTCGACCCGCCACGACCTACTCAGCCGACACCGACGCTGGATTCGCTGCTCCCCACGCCCGGCCGAATCGGTCGGCGATGACGCCGATCGCGGCAAACAGGGCACCAACCGCCACGATCAGGATCCGACCCAACCACAGGTCGAGCTCGATTCGGTCCGATGCCGCCTCGGCGCGCACTCGCACGTCTTCAGCAGTGGCGTCGAGCGAGTCGAAGGTCGGCCCGAGTCCGTCGATGTCGGCCGCGATCACGTCGACCTGCATCGCCAGCTCGGCGAGTGTGACCTGGCTGGCGCCGAGGTCGGTCGCGGCGGTGGTGAACTCCTCGCCGACCGTCTCGAGTTGTTCCGCCACCGGTTCGAGCCCATCGGCGAACGCCCGCAACTCTTCGGCGATGCTCTCGCTGTCACCGGGAATGAAGCGTTCGATCGTTTCGAACGTGTTCGCCAGTCGATCGGCGATGTCAGCCGCTGCTGTGGCGGTGTCGGACAGGTTCGTCGCGGAAGCGGCACCGACGTCTGCCAGGGTCGCCTCCGCGCTTCCGACCAGCAACTGAGCGAGCTCGAGGCCCTCCACCAGCGTCGCCGCGAGCCCCGCGAGGTCGTCGGCAAGCGTGTGGATCGGCTCGACCGCGTCGGTCACCAGCGCTGCAGACGTCTCGGTCACGGTGAGCCCGTCGCGGTAGGTCACCGAGAGCCGCTGGACGAGCACGAGCGCAACGACCGTCCCGACAACAGCGGTGACCACCACGACCCGACCGACCGCCGTCATCGTCTTCGCCCAACGCCCGGGGTCCGGAAGGTCGAGGTGAACTGCGCCCGGCACGGCGACGATCGTACTCGTTGCCCGCCGTCGCCACGGACGTGTCGATGACGACCCGCGCTTCGGAAACATGACCTTCGGCCCTTCGGGCCGAGGGCGGGCCCCTCGTACTGTCGAAGCACCGGGTGACGAGCAGCAGCCCGTCGCATGGCCACATCCGTCCGCACGTCGAGAGAGGACACGATGTCCACAACGCGGGAACTTCGGATCGCTCCCGTGATGACCGGTGGGAGCAGCCTTGCTGTCTGGATGGGCGGCGTCACGTCCGAGCTGTACTCGATGATCCACAGCGCCAACGCTCACTCCGGCGTCGGCGAGATCTACGGACGTCTGCTGCGACTCTCCGAGACACAGCCGGTGGTCGACGTCATCACCGGTACCAGCGCCGGCGGACTCAACGGCTCGCTGCTCGCAATGGCGATCGGCACCAATGTCGACCCACAGGACTTCGACAAGGTACGCGACACCTGGATGAACGCGGCCGACCTCGATCAATTGATCCGCAAGCCGAACGAACCCGACCCGCCATCACTCCTCCGAGGCGACGAGTACTTCCTGAAGAAGATCGAGGAGGTCCTCGCCGGGTGGACCAGTGGACGCGACTGGAAACGCGACGAGGTCGGCAACGTCGACCTCGTCACCACCTACACCTGCGTCAACCCGGTCATCGCCCGACGCCGCGACGACTTCGCCAGTCAGGTCGACGAATACGTCTACGTCGGCACGCTCCGTTTCAAACCCGAAGACTTCCGGTGCGAGGACATCGTCAGCAAGATCGCCATCGCGTCACGCACGTCGGCGAGCATCCCCGGTGTGTTCGAGCCGAGCTTCCTGCCCAGCACCGAATCCGATGCCAAGGCGGCGCAGCGCCCGAACTTCGGTCCCCACCAGCCGGCCAACGCCCGCGGCCACAGCAGGTGGGCAGTCGACGGAGGCTTGGTCGTCAACCTCCCGCTCACCGAAGCGTTGCACCGCGTGTTCGACCAATCGGCCACCTCGAGCGTGCGCCGCGTGTTTCTCTACGTGCGACCGACACCGGAACCTCTGAACGCCGACTCGAAGGACGCGGACTGACGCGATGCCCACGATCGTCGACAGCCTCCGCACCGTGGGGGCCGCGCCCAAAGCCGAGGGGGTCGCCAACGACATCGACGAGATCCACGACCACAACGAACTCGTCCGCCGCAAGCAACTCATCCGGCGCAACCTGCCCCACCTGATCGGCCCGTTCGAGCAGTTCCTCCGCAGCGACGACCATGACTCCTCCCCGCCGCTCTTCGATCTCTTCCGCGAGTGCCGCACCCAACGCTCGATCGATCGCACACTGCGGCGGATCTTCGACACCCAGGGCCCCGAGACCTCGCTCGACGAGCGGGAAGTTCGCCGCGCCCTGAAAGATCATCGCCAGGACATCCTTCCCCGAGCACTCGACAGATTCGACTCGCCCGAACAATCGTGGGCGTGGGGGATCGCACCGATCGAAGAAGCCGGCTCGACCGTGCTCGGCCTCGTCAACCGCGCATTCGACCTCAACCAGCGCCGTCGCGGTCGCTCGATCAGCGAGGACGACAAGGCCGACGCCCGTGACAAGCAGCTCTCCTCTGCCAAGCAAGCGGTGCATGCCGCGCTGAAGGAGACCGAAGCGATCCGCACCATCGACGATCAGTACTGGCGCGACCGCGCGGATCAGTGGAACGCAAACACCAACCCGTACGCGGCATGGCCCTACGTGCGCGACGGTGCCGGTGACCGTGCCGACGTGCTCACGAAACTGCAGCATGCCCATGCGGACATCGCCGAGGCGCTGATCAACGTCGCGCCGACCATTCGGACCGTGGCTCGGGCAGCCGGCTGGACCGACCCCACGGGCAACGGCGAGGACATCGTGATCGTTGCCCACACCGACGAACGCTCTGACGTGGCGATCGTGATTCACGTCGATCACGACGACCACGACAATGGGGGCAGCGGTGGGGGTCGCAACGCTCCCGGAACGCGAGCCGGAGGCCGGGGCGCGGAGCGCGCAACCGACCTGATCGACGAGCTCCAGACCCTGTGGACACCCGGGTTCACCACCGAGCAGCAACAGCACCGGCTCCTGCTCCACCACGTCGCATCGACCGTGCTGCTCGACGACCCGACACCACGCGAGCAGCCGTCGGAGATCATGCAGGTCAGCTGGAACGCCGAGAACGAACTCGACCCGCGCCCAGCAGCCGACAAACTCGCAGGTCCCGAGTTCGCCCGGTTCGGCGCATTCGTCAAGCCGTCGTGGCGTGCCAACGACTGGATGTGGGGCCGCATGGACGGAGCCGCCCAGCTCGTCCGGCTCCTCGTCGAGCCGGTCCGCTGGTACGACCTCGGACACAGCAGCACCAAGGTCAAACACGATCTCGGCCTCCCCGACGACCCGATCATCGACGCCGAACTCCGCTTCCTCGACCACGACAGCGATCCCGAGCGCGACCCACCTCAGCTCGCGAAGACGACACAGCGGCTGCGCGCGGAACTCCAGCGTCGGATCGCGATCGACGAGCTCCCGAGAGTGGCACACGCCGTTCGGAGGTCGGCCGCCATGGGATCGTCGCCACCGAACTGGGAGGAGTTTCCCGATGCGGTCGACGCCGCGTTCGCTGCTCATCCTGACGGCACACGACCCGACCCCGATGTCGTCACGATCAAAGACCTCGTACGTTCATGCGAGATCGGCACAGAGACCGCCGGCTCGGAACTCGGCTCCGACACGACCGTGCAGCTCGGCACCCGCGCGATCGCGGTGGCAGCCAACGCACTCACGGGCGCCAACGCCGGTCTCGGCGTTGCGGCCACTCCGCTCAAGCCGCTTCGCCCGGTGATCCGCGCGGCGTCTTCCGTGGCGAGCCTCATGAGCCACCCGTCACGGTTCGCGCGGGCGCTCATGGCGCTCGTGCTGGCGGTTGCCGGGGCGCTGCTGGGCGTCGGCCTCGTCACCGATGTGGTTCCGCCACTCCTCACCGCGACCTCGCTCGTGGTGTTCGTCGCCGCCATCGTCATCGCGCTCCTGCGGAGCCATTCGACCGGCATCGCGCTCGTCCTCGTGGCATTCGCGATTCCGATCGGGCTGGCGATCGTGGGCGACCAACTCGAGAACGTCCTCTATTCCACGGCGCCCGCATCTGACCCGATCGCCCTCCCTGCGACAGGCGAGATCACCGTCGACGGTGACGCCGTGGTCACCGTCAGCCAGCCGAACGGTGACGACACCCTCGACCAGGACCTCGCCCTGCCCGCGGGCACCACACTGTCGATCACCAGTGGCACCGCCACCGTCACCGCGACCGACCGCACCGGTGTGGTCGACTGGAAACGGTACGGCTTCATCGGTAATGGGCCAGATGGGTGGCCAGAGGTCCTGCCCGTCCTCACCGTCGCGAATGTCGCGCTCCTCATCGGTGGCATCATGCTGGTGTGGTGGGGCCTTCGACGCCGGAAGCACCCACCCGAGCGCACGCTCCTGCGCACGCCGGTCGTGTGGTGGAAGTTCTTGATGGCCGGCTTCGCCGCGATCGCGCTGATCACGGTGACCTCGTGGCTGGGGTCCACGCTGCTCACCGGTACGGTCCCCGCCGACCAGGCGTCCGGGGATGGCGTGAAGGGGTTCGTGATGTGGTCAGCACGTCGGCTCGGCGAGTGGCAACTCCCAGTACTCGTCATCGCCCTGGCATTCATCGGTGCCTCGATCGGCACCGGTCTCGACCAGCTGCTGCACGCACGCAACCGCCGCGTCGCGGGTCCCAGCTCTGGAAAGTGACTCGGCCCCGGAGCCAGGTCGAGAGCCACCCTTCGGTGAGGTCGATGAGCAGCACGAGGCGTGCCCGACGCGGCTCGGGGTGGCTGACACCGGGGGCGTTTGCGGAACGGCCACAAACGTGCTTTGTCCCCTCCTGACCACTGCTACTGGCACGCCAACGGCACGGCGGACGAAGTCTCGATCGAGCAGCTCGTGAGCTACTGATCAGTCGATCGATCCGCGCTCGACGATCCACTGGGTTGGTTGACCGGTGACGGCTGAGATGTGGTCGAAGTCTGCGTCGTAGTGCAGGACCGTGAGCGAGGTGGCCTCGGCGACTGCGGCGATCAGCAGATCGGGGACCTTGCGTCCCTTGAGTCCATCGGCGGCAAGGTGACGTTGGACCCGTTGTGCTCGATCGAAGTGATGCGCTTCGACCTCAATGCGCCGAAACGCGCCGAGCGCGACGACGAGGCGGTCCCACTCTTCGGCGTTGCGCGCCGAGAAGCCGATCTCGAGGTCGGTCATGGACGTGCGTGCGAGGCCGGCTGCGTCGAGCTCTTCGATTCGCCGGAGGACCGATGGGGCGCGCAGCCTGGTCAGTACGCTCGTGTCGAGCAGGAACATCAGCGCCAGGCGGCGGAACGGTCGTCGAGGTCTGCGTCGGCGAGCACGGACAGCGCGCTCGCGAGCTGAGTGCCGCGTTGACGAGCGGCGCTGCGCAGCGCCTCGTTGACGGTGTCTTTGATCGTGCGTGTGCCGAGTCGGGCGCGGGCAGCGTCGAGCGCATCGTCATCGACATCGATCAGTCGCTTGGTCATGCGATGAGTATATACCACCGAATTATCAAGATATACCGCCGGGGTGATGCAGCAGCGAGATCCCGGGGCGGATGAAGCCATCGCTCGCCGGAATCACGTGCCGCGGGACTTGGGCCGTTATGTTGCGGGCCCTTCCGCTGGGTGGGTTCCGCCTGCTGTTATCGAGAGGTTCCGAGCGGTCAACGGCGGACGCGATCAGCCACCAAGCTCGGGAATCGCGCTGATGGCCAGGTGCTCAAACGCGGGGATTTCCTCGCATGACTTGCGTCCTGTAATCCGCATACGGCCTCCCCGGCAACGTGAGTTCCTGGAATCGGATCTCGAAACCCACCGTCGAAACATAGACAGGCTGGGAAATCGGCTCCGACTGCGCGCCGCGCTGGTGTCGTTGCCGACCAGGCCGGCCTGCATCCGATTCATCATGTAGGCCATGGTGATTCGGTGATCGAGGTCGTTGATGACGATCGAACCTCCCCACCCTCCCCAGTAGCAGACCTGTCCGCTGGTCACGCCGAAGGCGTCGGTGGGGTCGGCCCGCGCATAGCCGAGACCAAAACTGACGGGCAGTCCCAAGACGAGATCGACGCCACTCGACTGTCCGCTCGAAGATCCCGGCGACGGTGTCCGACGACAGCAGCGGGGTGTCACCGACTCGGCCACCGTTCGAGATCGCTGCATGGAGCGTCGCCACCGACCGTACGTTCCCGTGGCCGTTGGCCGCCCCGATCATCGCGTCCCGCCATGCCGCCGTGTTGGGATGCGTGAACCGCGCCTGCCAGCGGCCCGACGGCAGCTTTCGGATCGAGCCGAAACCTCGCCGCTGTGCCATGGGAGTGTCCTCTCTCGCCCGTTGCTTCTGGCACGCTGAACTTCCCTCGACAACGACAAAGGCCCCCAGCAACTTCGCTACCAGGGGCTTTGATGGTGGAGACGATGGGAATCGAACCCACGACCCCCTGCTTGCAAAGCAGGTGCTCTAGCCAACTGAGCTACGTCCCCGTGAAGAACGGTGTCCCGGCTGCTGGACGCCCGGAATGATACCGTGACCGCTGGGAGGACCACCGTTCAAGATCGTGAGATCTTCGACCGATACATATGTCGTCGCCACTCCGATGGCGCGAGAGGACCTCCTGCACATGTCATCACCCGTCCGCCTGTTTCTTGGCCGCGTGCGTTGCGTCAACCGCCCTCACCACGGTGACCGCGCCCACCCCCGTACTCGCAGCGCCAGCACTTCCGGCATCGACGATCACCGCCGACACGACATCACCGCTCATCGGGGACCGAGTGGGCTTCGTCGTCACGTTCGACAACGCGGACACGACCGAAGCCGGATACGGCCCGTACATCGACCTCACGTTCGACAGCGCCGGTGCCGACGGCGCCGGACCAGGCCCCGACGACGGCATCACATATGTCAGTGCGAACTACTTGGGCGCGCCGCTCACACCGCTCGCGAACTTCGCCTGCACCGGCACGAACCAGACCCACCCGCTCACGGGACTGTCCATCGCGTGCCCGGCCGGCAAACAAGTCGTGATCTTGCAGCTCCCGTTCGGGTCCTTCACCCCCGGGCAACCGGTCGCCGACGTCAACGTGGTCGGTTCGGTCAGCAACCTGGCCGACGTCGGATTCGGGCTCGGCGTCTCGGCACTCCCCGGCTTCGCCTACGGCAACTCGCCGACCGGCTCCACGCCGATCATCGGGAGCGTCGACAGCACCACTCTGAACCCCGAAGTGATCCGCTTCGTCAAGACCTACGTCGGGCCGGAGGAGGAGACCGCAACCGGCCCGAACTTCCCCCGCGAGTACACCCTCGACGTCGACATCGCGCCGGACCAGACCGTGACGAACCTGACGATCACCGATCGCCTCCCGGTCGAGTACGCGTACCTGTCGTCCACGTCGACGCCCGCCGTCGGCACGACCAGCCCCACGCCGGCGATCGGAGTCCCCGGCAACTCCCCGGACAACGTGCTCGCCCACCAGTTCACCGGGAACATCCTCGGCACAGCGGCGGCCGTCGACGCGTCGCTCGACATGTCGTACTTCATCCCGCGCGACGACGCTGCAGCCGCCGTCATCCTCGACCCGAACGACGGCGATGACGAGGAGACCGTCAACGACGGACAGGCCAGCGGCACCGTCGACCCGCTCGACACCCGCGACGCGAACATCCCCTTCACCCTCAACTCGGCCTCGGTCGACCCGGCGAACGACGACGACGCCAAGGTCGATGCCAAGTCGATCGCCGTGCAGAAGTCGGTGGCAATCGTCAACGACGTCGGAGGCAGCGGCCCGACACCGGGCGACACGATCCAGTACACGATCGACGGCCAGGTCAGCGACTACTTCACCTTTGCCGACATCGACGTCGACGACGTGCTCAGCGACGGCCAGACCTTCAACGGCGGCTACGTGCCAACGCTCACCGTCACCGAACGTGGCACCAGCACCGCCGTCACGCTGACCGGCACGCCGGACTTCTTCACGGTCAACACCGACGACCGCACGACCTGTGGCACCGGAACGACCGCGATCCAGTTCCGGGTCAGCGACGCGTACGCAGCGAACGCGAGCGGCGACGGGATCCTGACGGGCGGACGCGTCGGGACCGATGCCGGGGGCACCACGTTCCAGATCACATTCCAGGCGACGATCAACGACCAGTACGGGTGCCCGCCGCCCGACACCAATGCGCTCGACCCCAACGACTTCATCGACAACGACGTGACCGTCACCGGTGAGATCTACGACAACGCGACCCAGTTGCCCCAGACCGTCCCGCTCTTCGAGGCCGACACGAGCGCCGCCGGGCTGGTGATCGCTCCACTCACGATCGAGAAGTCGATCTGGGCGCGGAACGGATCGGTCTTCAGCTCCCCGCCGAACCCCGTCCAGTTCGCTGCGGGTGACCTCATCACCTACCGGGTGAAGATGAACATCCCGTCGTCCGACTTCAGCGATCTCCTGATCGCCGACTACCTCCCGCTCCCCGTTCTCACGGCGACCGGGCTCACCAAGGCCGCCGACTGCACGACCTCGTCTGCGCCTCCGCTCGACCAGTGGTGCTTCGGTCCCGGCGACACGCTGCACAGTGCGCCGGGCTTCTCCACACCCGCCAACCCCGCGGTCGACACCGTCGCCAACAGCCTCACGTGGAACTACGGCACCCTGGAGGTCGCCGACAACCTCTCGCGCGACATCGAACTGCTCTTCACGCTCGAGATCTCCAACGACCCGTTCCTCGACGGCCTCTTCCTGACCAACCAGGTCGAGGCATCGGAGAAGAACAGCTTCAACACGCCGTTCACCGCGCCCGCGATCATCCAGATCGAACTCACCGAGCCCGTCCTGAACATTCGCAAGGGCGCCGTCACCGCGTCGACGCAGAGCCCCGCCGCCGGCTTCAGCGCCGGCCGATACCCCACCAGTGTCACGTTCAATCCGGTGACCACGACCGGCACGTGCCCCACCCACAGCGGTACCGTCAACTCCAACAGCATCGTCAGCGGTGCCCCCGACGCCAACGTGTCCGGCATCGACCGTGACGACCTCGTCCGCTTCGCCATCGTCGTGGAGAACACCGGTTCGGGGCTCGACGGCGCCTTCGACGTCAGGATTTCCGACGTCATCCCGGCCGGCTTCGAGCTCCCTGCCGGTGGCCCCGACCTGTGCGTCACGAACGGCGCGGGAGCGATCCTGCCGAACACGGCGACCGGCTTCCTGAACGGCACGCCGTCCTCCAGCGGCACCGTCGAGCTGACCGACGGCGCGACCACCGGCTCGCTCGCACCCTTCAGCGCCACGAGCGGTACCAACATCGCTGTGGTGACGTACCTGCTCCAGGTCGTGGACACCATCGGCGCCAACACGCAGCCGGCCCAGCTCACGAACACGACGACCATCGACAATTTCTCCGCCACCGAGGCCGGACCGTCGTTCATCCCCGTCACGCCCGTCGCCGATCGGTCCGACACCGCCACCGCGTGCGACCAAGCCGCTCACGATCAGCAAGGCGAGGACGTCCACCAGCCAGACGTCCACGACCGGGAGCAACGTCGCGATCGGCGAAGAGGTCGAGTACACCGTCACCGTCACCGTCCCCGAGGGCGTCTCCCGTGGTGTGACACTCGTGGACACCCTGCCGGCCGGCCTCGAGATCTCACGGCCACCCGTCGCAGCGACACTCGGCAGCGACCTGAGCGCGAGCGCCGTGGTCGCCCCGACCGTGTCCGCCGACCGTCGCGTGTTGACCTACGGGTTCGGCGACGTCACCAACTCCAACAGCAACAACGCCACCGCCGCGAACGAGACGATCAGCCTCACCTACTGGGCCGTGATGACGAACGTCATCGGCAACCAGCGCGGCAACGTCAGCACCAACTCGGCCGGAGTGACCTACCTCCGGGGAGCAACCGGCACCGCCACGACCACCACCACAGCCGGCGCCCCGGTGACCGTCGTCGAGCCGACCCTGCGAGTGGTGAAAGCGGCCAGCTCGCCGTCGATCGACGCCAACGACACACTCACGTACTCGATCACCGTCGACCACGACCCATCCTCGAACGCGGATTCCTTCGAGGTCGCCCTGACCGACGTGATCCCGGCAGGACTGACGTTCCAGGGAGCACTGACCTCGACCTCCGCGACCGGACCGGCCCCGACCACACTGACGTTCACCGGCCCCGACACGATCGATGCGACGTGGACGACGTTCCCCCAGGGAAGCACCACGACGATCACCTTCGACGTCGCCGTCGCCCCCGGCTACGACGCGGTCAGTTCGATCACGAACATCGCCTCGGTCACCTACACCGGACTCCCCGGCTCGCCCACGACCGCGCTCGCCAACCCCGACGGCGTGGAGCGCACCGGCACGGGAGGCGTGAACGACTATGCAACGTCCGGGAACGTGGTCATCCAGCCGATCGCACCCACCATCGCGAAGGCCCTCGTCGACACCGACCAGGCAACGACCACCTCGCCCAACGTGACGATCGGTGAGGTCGTCACCTACGACCTGACCGTGACGCTGCCGGAAGGAAACATCAGCGGGCTGACCGTCACCGACCAACTCCCCGGCGGACTGCAGTACGTGTCGGGCTCACTGGAGATCTTCACGTCGAACGGGTCCGAAACCCCGACAGCCGGACTCGCCCAGACCTTCGCGGGAACACTCCCCGCTCCCGTGATCAGCGGGGGCGCCACCAACGGCGACGACGTCGTCGTCACCTTCGGTGCCACCACCGTGACCCCCGACAGCGACAACACGAACAACTCCTTCGTCGTTCGCCTCGACGCCCGGGTCCTCGATGTCGCCGGCAACGTCGGCTTCAACCCCGGTCAGACCACGTTGAACAACCGCGGCGTGGTCCAGCTCAACGGTTCTTCCGCGGTCAACTCGGGGACCGTCGCCACGCCGGTCATCGAACCGCGGATGGCGATCACGAAGTCGTTCAACCCGACCACCGCATCACAGGGCGACACCGTCACCGTCAACCTCCAGGTCGAGAACACCGGGCTCGGCACCGCACACGACGTGAACGTCGACGACGTGCTCGATGCGTACTTCGACGAGACGACGGCCGCCGAGGGCACCACACCCGCAGGGTTCGCGTACTCGCGGACCGGCAACACCATCCTCTACACCGGCGGTTCGATCCCTGCCGGTGCGACCGTGAACTTCTCGTTCACCGTCGAACTCGACGCCGTCGTCCCGATCGGAACGGCGATCCCGAACACGGCCCGGGTGACACAGGCGACGACGCTGCCGGGCACCGTCACCGGCGAACGCGACGAACCTGACGTCTCCGCACCCGCCGTGCTCAACAGTGTCGGTCCCGACCTCCGCGTGTCGAAGGACGATGGCATCACAACCATCGCACCGGGTGCCCAGACCACGTACAACCTCGTCGTCACGAACGACGGCGGCTTCCAGGCCACGGGCGTGGTCATCGACGACACGCTCCCCCCGGGAACCACCTTCGTCGGTGTCGGCGGCGCGAGCTGCTCCGACGGCGGCGTGGTGTCGGGTGCGCGGCGAATCATCGTCGCCGGCGCGATCCCGGCCAGCGGCGGCACGGTCACCTGCACGATCACCATCCAGATGACCGCACCCGCGGCAGCGGGCACGAGTGGCTACCTCAACGAGGCAGTCGTCGCCGACGACGGCGTCAACGGACCCGACCCCACGCCGCTCAACAACCGGGCTGCGGACAACGACACGATCACCGGTCGGGCGCCGGACGTTCTCGTCACCAAGGACGATGGCGTGACCGCGGTTGCGCCAGGCGGGCAGACCACGTACACGATCGTCGTCACGAACGCCGGGAACATCGGCGTCACCAACGTGCTCGTCACCGACACGCTGCCCGCCGGGCTCACGTTCGCCGGATGCAACGAGCTCACCGGAACCGTCAGCATCGCGTGCGCCGAGTCCGGCGGAATCGTCACGATCACGTATGCGACACTCGCCGGTGGCGGCGGGTCGGCCTCGTTCGAGGTCGTTGCCGATGTCGATGATCCGATGGGCGCCGGCATCGAAACCGTCGACAACAAGGTGACCGCCGTGGACGACGGAGCAAACGGCCTCGATTCGGACACGAACAACAACGAGAACCACGACATCGACACGGTGACCGCGCTGCCCGACATGGTCATCGTCAAGACCCATACACAGGCGAACGTCTCGCCCGGCGGAACGGTCAATTACCAGCTCTCGGTCAGCAATGCCGGCGACCAGAACGCGACCGGGGTGATCGTCACCGACACCGTCGACCCACAGATGACCGTGAACTGCGCGTCGGTGTCGCCCGCAGCCACGTCCTGCAACCCGGCGACCGGCGTCATCACCTGGGGACCCGGGCTCGAGGACGACACCAACGCGATCGCCGGCGGGTTCATCGCCGGCGAAGGTGTCACGCTGACCTACTCGACCGTTGCCGACAACCCGCTGCTGGCGGGGACCACCCGGTTCGACAACACCGCGACCGTCACCGATGACGACGGCACGGCGAACGGCGATCCGACACCGACCGACAACGTCGACACCGACACTGTGCCGCTCGCCAGCAACGCCCCCGAGCTCAGCATCGTCAAGGACGACTCCCTGACCAACGTGGTGCCCGGTCAGTTGACCACCTACACCCTGACCGTCACCAACAACGGCAACATCGGCGCCACCGGCGTCGTCGTGAGCGACACGCTCCCCGCCGAACTCGACTTCGACTCGTGCTCGAACGCCTGCGATTCGACGGCGCTCCCGCTCGTCACCTGGTCGATCGGCTCGCTCGCAGGTGGCGGCGCGACCACAGCGGTGACGATCACCGCCCGCGTCGTGGACCCGGTGGCCGCCGGTGTCATCTCGATCACCAACCCCGCGTCGGTTGTCGACGACGAAACCAACGGCCTCGATCCGGTGCCCGACAACAACGCCGACGACGACATCGACACCGTCGTCGCCACACCCGAACTCGCGGTGATCAAGGATGACGGCGCAACCCAGCGGGCAGCCGGTGAGACGTTCGACTACACGATCGCCGTCGTCAACAACGGCGATCAGGCGGCGACCGGCGTCACCGTCGTCGACACCCTGCCCGCCATCCTGACCGCTGACTCGTGCCCGGCGACTCCGGTGCCGTGCACGATCGACAACACCGCCGGCACCGTCACGTGGAACGTCGGCAACCTCAACGGTGGAGCCGATCAGCTTCCTCCCGCGCCCGGATCGTCGGTCACGCTGACCGTCACGGTCACCGTCGACGACTCGGTTGCCTCCGGCGTCAACTCGTTCACCAACTCCGTGCGCGCGGCCGACGACGGCACGAACAGCGGCGGCACGCCGATCACCGACACCGACGACGACACCGATGTCCTCGATGCAACGCCCGACCTGCTCGTGACCAAGGACGACGGTGTCACCAGCATCTCGCCGGGTGACACGCTCGTCTACGACATCGTCGTGACCAACGTCGGCTCGCAGTCGGCCACCGGTGTCACCGTCACCGACCTGTTGCCGCCTGGCGTCACGTTCGTGTCGTGCACACCGACCTGCGACGACACCGGACTCCCGACACTCGTCTGGACCAACGTCGTCGAGGACGTACCCGGAACGCCGGTCGATGCCGGCGCCTTCGACGCCATGGGCCAAGCGACCCTCACCGTCACCGTCACCGTGGACACGCCGGCGCTCGCCGGCGTCGACGACCTCGACAATGGCGTCGCTGCAGCCGACGACGGGACGAACGGCCTCGACCCGACCCCGGGCAACAACCGGGACAACGACGTCGACATTCTCGATGCAGCCCCCGATCTCGTGATCTCGAAGACCGACGGCGTGTTGTCGGTCGTCGGGGGTCAGACCCTCGACTACGACATCACCTTCACGAACGCCGGCAACCAGATCGCCACCGGTGTCGTCATCACCGATGTCCTTCCCGACGAGGTCTCGTTCGTCACCTGCACCGACTCGTGTGACTCGACCGGTGACCCGACCATCGTCTGGAACGTCGGCGACCTCGCACCCGGCGACGGTGGCACGTTCACGGTGACGGCAACGGTCGACGACCCGCTCGACCCCAGTACCCGCCACGTGATCAACAACGTCTCGATCGCGGACGACGGCACCAACGGTGCCGATCCGACCCCTGGCAACAACAGCGACTCCGACGACGACACCTCTGGGATCGACCTGGCGGTCACGAAGAGCGACGGACAGACGACCGCGGTCCCCGGCGAGGATGTCACCTACACCGTCACCGTCACGAACAACGGACCGACCACGATCCAGGACTTCCAGTTGACCGAGACCCTCCCGACGGCACTCACCGACGTGACGTTTGCACCGTCGGCCGGAACCTACGACCCGGGTTCGGGAATCTGGAACGGCTTCGGCGACTTCGACGAGGGTGACTCCCTCACCCTCGAGGTCTCGGGACGCATCGACCCTGCAGCGACGGGGGACCTGACGAACACCGTGCGCGTCACCGCGCCCGATTTCGTCACCGACTCCGATCCCACCAACGACACAGCCGTCGATGTCGACACACTCGACCCGACCTCCAACCTCGTCATCACGAAGGAACTCACCACCGATCTCGCGCTCGGGGAGGACGCTCGCTACGACATCTCGGTGCGCAACAACGGCCCGTCCGTTGCGGTCGGAGTCCGCGTGGTCGACGTCCTGCCGACGGGGCTGACGTTCCGGTCGACGATCGCACCCGGGTGGACGTGCGTGAATTCGCCGGCCACGACGGTCACCTGCACGCTCGACGATCCACTGGCGGTCAACGACACCGCATCGTTCACGCTCGTCGTCGCCGTCACGGCTCCGGGCGGTTCGGTCATCACCAACACGGCGACCGTCTCGCTTCCGGGCGTGCTCGGAATCGGGAGTCAACCAACGGGCACCGACACCGGAACGGTCATTGCTCCGCTGGACGCCCCGAGCGTCCCACTCCCGCGGACGGGCGCCGAGGTGATGCGGATCCTGCTGATCGCGTTCGCGCTGGTGATCGTCGGCGCCGCACTCCTCCTCGGCAAGCGGCGACGCATGTCGACGGCACCGGGCGTCTGAGGGACCCGAACACGTGACGTCGCTCAGGCGGCGTGGCGGAAGGTGGAGCGGTAGGCGCTCGGCGTCGAACCGACGACCTTGATGAAGTGCTGTCGCATCGCGGCGGCCGACCCGAACCCGACGGTGGCGGCGATCTCGTCGACCGACATGGTCGTGACCTCCAGCATCCGTTGTGATGCGACGACGCGCTGGTGCAGGATCCACTGCAGCGGCGTCGTCCCGGTGGCAGCTTTGAACCGGCGCGCGAAGGTGCGCGGCGTCATCGCGGCACGACGGGCCAGCTCGTCGACGGTCAACTGCCGCTCGAGGTTGCCCTCCACCCACTGCAGCACGGCCCGCAGATCGGCGTCGACGTCGATCGAGGTCGACACCGGCTGCTCGATGTACTGCGCCTGCCCGCCGTCGCGGTGGGGTGGGACGACCATCCGTCGGGCCACGGTGTTGGCGACCTCGGCGCCCCAGTCCGCGCGGAGCAGATGAAGGCACAAGTCGATCGCCGACGACGTTCCGGCCGAGGTGTACAGCCGGTCCGCGCCGACGTAGAGCACGTCGGGCTGGAGCTCGATCGACGGATGCCGCGCCCGGAACTGGTTGATGTAGGTCCAGTGCGTGGTGGCCGCTCGGCCGTCGAGCAGACCCGTGGCTGCGAGGGGAAAGGCCCCCGAGCAGAAGGAGATGAGCCGGGCCCCGCGGGCGTGCGCGGCACGCAACGCGTCGAGCACCACCGGGTCGTAGTCGATCGTCGGGCTGGGCCGACCCCCGTTCGGCAGGACGATCGTGTCGGCCCACTCGAGCGCTGCCACGTCGTGGTCGAGGACGAGATCGAAGCCCACGTCGACATGCAATCGTGGACCCTCGTTGCTGCACAGGCGCACCTCGGAGTACGGGACCCCCTGTTCGGTGCGGTCGTTGCCCCACACCTCGATCGCCACGGAGGTCTCGAACATCGACGGTCGGTCGAACAGCAGGACTGCCACACGATGCTCGCGTTCCTGCCGGACCGGATTGGCAGCTATATACCTCATGTTCGACATTCTGCCATTGGCAGGAATGGTCGCACCAGCGCATTCTTGCCACATGATGTTTTCAGCGTTCTGCCCCACCCACGACGCTCGGGTCCTCATGACCCGGCGCAACGTCACCGACTTCGCCAACACCGACAACGGAGCTGTTCTCCGGTGGCGATGCAACTGCGGACACGAGGGAACCCTCGATCGCACCGGTTCGGTCGCCGACGCCGACGCCCCGGCACGTCCCGATCTCCCGGTCCCAGTGGGCGCCCACAGCCATCACTGAGTGACCATCACACCGACGGCGCGCCGACCACGCACCACCGGAGCGACGACGATTTCCTGCCATCTCAACGTGAGAAGGTTCCCGTCCCGCGCCACACTGGTTCGATGTCAGCAACGACCGCCCGGACCACGCGATGAGCGCGATGAAACGGATCGGCGGCTACGCCCGCACCGCCGTCATCCTCGTCGTCGGCATGACGGTGCTCCTGGCCGGCGTGGCGATGCTTGCGTTGCCGGGCCCGGGCATGGTCGTGATCATCGTCGGCCTCGTCATCCTGGCAACCGAGTTCGAGTGGGCGCAACGCCTGCTCGACATCGCCGTCGAGAAGGTGGCTGCGGCCAACAGTCGGGCACAGGAGTCGCGTCACGGCAGGCGGATGCTGGCGGCCTCGGGGATCGGGCTGATGTTGGCCGGTGCCCTCGTGATCGTCGTCTGGTCGCAGTTCGTGGTCGTCGGGATCTCGCTGATCGTCGCGGGCATCATCGGGCTCTGCACCCTGATCCCGCAGGTCCACGAGTGGGTCGAAGCGCGTGCCGCAACCGGTATCAACGCGACCGACGACGTGCCGGCTCGCTGAACTGCGTCAGTCGTCCTTGAGCGCCACCGCGTTCGGGGTGACGTTCATCTTCGGCTCGTACTCGGCCACGTCGACGGTGCGTGCGAGGTCGGCGTACTTCGCCACCAGGTCGCCGCGACAGGTCGGGCACGGCCCGTAGTACTCCTCCACGACGGTCGACTGGCAGCGCGGGCACGAGAACTCCACCCAGCCGACGCTACAGCGCGTACGATCGCAATCGATGTCCGATCGCCGCCCGCAGCCGCCCGCAGCCGGCGACGACGATCCCACGCCGTCGCGCGGCACCCCGGCGACCGACCGAACCGACTCGAACGCCGGCGATCCCGACGACTGGGACGAACCCAACTACTTCGTTCGCCGCGCGCTCGTCGTGGGTGTCGTCGTCGCCGCGGTCGCCGGCGGAGCGGTGCTCGCCAGCCGGTTCGTCGGCGGTGACGACGCGTCCACACCGTCGACCGCAGCCGCCCGGTGGGACACGATCGTCGTGCTCACCGCCGACGAGATCCGGCTCCTCGACCGCGACTCCAACGACGAGATCGACACCTACACCGCGTCCGACGACCTGCTCGACGCCCAGTCCCTCGTCGCCGACAACGTGCTCGTGACCATGACCGACGAAGGTCGCATCACCCAGACCGACCTTGCCGACGGGTCGGAACGCCGGAGTCGATCGGGGCTCGACGAGACGCTCCGGATCACACCGGACCATCCCTCGATCGCGGTATCCGGGCCCGACAGCGGCGGCGACGTCACGATCATCGACACACGCGACCGTTCGACGCTCAGCATCGCCGACATCGCAGGACTCGACAACCCGCTGATCTTCGGCATCGACGTCCTGGTGAATCCCGCGGGCACGCACGTCGCGGTGCCGGTCCCGACCGCGTTCCAGTCGGTGGTGATCGACCTCGAGACCGAAACGTCCCAGGCCCTCGCCGGTCGGGTCATCGCGCTCGACGACGAGCGGATCGTCACCGAACAGCCGGCCGGCGACGAATCCGAGCTCGAGTTCTACGACGTCACCGGTGATCGCCTCGGATCCGTCGACATCCCGAGCCCGCGGGCCGTGCTCCTGCGCCCCGACGGGGCAATGCTGGTCGTCGCCCGCGACGGCACCATCATCACCGCCGACGCCGACGGGTCGCTCGACGACATCGGCACGCTCACCGATCCCGACGGCGTGCCGATCGAGATCACCGATGGCAGGCGCGTTGCAGGCGGACAGCGCCTGATCGCCGTCGGAGGACGACGAGTCTTCGTGCTCGACACCGACGGCCGCCAGCTCGGCGTCGCCGAGGGAACCGTCTCCGCCGTCACCCGGAGTAGCGCGAACTGCGTCATCGTCGGCGGCACCGGCCGCAACGCCGGGGCGGTCGTCCTCGACGTCGAGACCGGTGCGGTCGTCGCCGAGATCGAGCGCGGTCTCGTGAGTGCCACCTCGTTCGACGGGTGTACCGCATCGTTCATCGGCAACGGCCCACAGCTGGTGAGCGATGGCGAGATCATCGACGTCGCCGCCGACGCGATCGCTGCAATCGCACCCGACGGCCGGGCGTACGTCGCACTCGACGGCCGGGACGCCGAATACGTCGAGATCGACGACGGCGACCCCGTCGAGATCGGTGAGCGTCTCGCCGTGGTCCACTTCGGTCAGCGCTGATGCCGGCCCGGGCCGACGACGCCGGCTACATCGTGATCGACGACGGTGACACCACCTGGCGCTTCGAGCGCGAGTTCCTGACGTCGAACTGGACGTGTCTGTTCGGCAAGGGCTGCAAGGGAATCCTGGCGGAGGATGCCACCGATCTGAATCAGGGGTGTTGCTCGCTCGGCGCACACTTCGGTGACGGCGAACCCGGCCAAGCCGAAGCCCGTCAGCTGTCGGCCTACGTCGCCCTGCTCGGTCCCGAGCACTGGCAGTACCACGGGATCGACAGCGTCTACGGCGACGACGAGCGGACCCATACCCGCGTGGTCGACGGCGCATGCGTGTTCCTCAACCGTCCTGGTTTCGTGGGCGGCGAAGGGTGCGCACTGCACATCGCCGCAAACGCGTCAGGCGAGTCGCCGACCGAATGGAAACCCTCGGTGTGCTGGCAACTGCCCCTGCCGCGTCGACTGGGAGCCGGTCGACCAGTCCGATCCCGACGGCCCCGAGACCGCCACCGTCCGTCGGTGGTCGCGGGCCGACTGGGGCGACCACGCCACGAAGATGGCGTGGTGCTGTACCGAACGGACAGAGGGTGGCGAGGCGTATTCGGGCGAGTCCGCGGTCGTGGACAGTCTCGCCGACGAGCTGTCGGTGCTCGCGGGCGATGCCGTCTACGTCGAGCTCCGACGTCGACTCGACTAGCACCGCGGTCAGATCACGTTGATCGCGTCGAGCACGGCACCGACAGCGGGGTTCGACACATCGCCGGTGCTCGACCCGCGCCAGTCGGAGCGCTTGGTCCCCCACGACACGAAGTCGTGGGCGGTCGTGCGGACGACCGGCGCGTCGTCATCGGCACCATTGGCCACGACCCACCGCGGTCCGGCCGCGGAATCACCCGGTGTCAGACACCAACTGCTCGCCGCCGGCCCGTCGAACACCAGGTTGATGGGCTGAGCGGGCACCGCGGCGAGTGCGTCGGCACACATCTGCGGGAGGCCGGCGAGCATCCATTCGACCGTCGGGACCAGGACCTCGGGGTCGTGCGGCAGGGATGCCGCCCGCTCGACCGCCGCGCCGATGTCGTGACGGAGATGGCAGTAGTGGTCGAACGCGATGGCATTGCCGAGCAGATGCAGTGGGTGCTCGCCGAGGTCGGACAGGGGCACCACCGTGTCGGCCATCGGTGGATCCTGCAGGGCACTCAACGCAGCGAGGCCCTTGTCCGACCACTCGTCGTACGCGTCGATCACCTGCTGCGGGGTCCAGTCCTTCCGGTCCTGGACGGGCACCTCGGCGGCGACCTCGGCCTTGCCGCTGTCGCCGGCGTCGATCGTGTCGGGTGCCGCGATCTGCTGGTACACGGCGGCCATGTGCTGAGCCACGTCCTGGACACGCCAACCGTCACATCCCGACGGTGCCTGCCACTCGTCGTCGGTCAATGACGCAAAGAGTTCCTTCGCTCGTGCGATCTCCGCTTCGAGCCCCGTGATTGCTTGCTTCGACATGCGCGTGACCGTACCGAACTCTGAGCGGCGGCGCCGACGCAGAGATCAGCGTGCCTGGACGCACGACCCACCACGTTGCACCAGGTGAACGACGCCGGACGGTACCGACGTCGAATTCGCGGGCGGGTACGGTCGCGCGATGCGTGTCGACGTGATGACCTTCCCGAAACCGCTCGCTGCGATGGGACCGGCGGCAGCAACGGCGCAGCAGTCGGGCTTCGACGGGATGGTGCTGACCGAAGGCGGCCGCACAGCGTTCACCGCGGCAACCGCTGCGGCGCTCGGCGCACCAGGGCTCGAGCTGTCCACCGGGGTCGCCGTTGCGTTCCCGCGCAGCCCGATGATCACCGCGCAGAACGCATGGGAACTCCAGGAGCTCACGGGCGGCGGGTTCCGACTCGGGCTCGGCACGCAGGTCAGGACACACGTGGTGCGGCGCTACGGCGCCGAATTCGAACACCCGGGGCCACGGCTGCGTGACTACGTGCGTGCCGTCAAAGCGTGTTTCGCCGGATTTCGCGGCGAACCGCTCGATCACCACGGCGACTTCTACGAGCTGACCTTCCTCAACCGGCAGTGGAGCCCCGGCCCGCTCGACGTTGCGGATCCGAAGGTCGACGTCGCGGCGGTGAACCCGTGGATGCTCACGATGGCCGGCGAGGTGGCCGACGGCGTCCACGTGCACCCGATCGGCGAGCCGGGCTACCTCGAACGTCATGTGTTGCCGTGCCTCTCGGAGGGAGCGATCCGCGCCGGTCGCCCCGCCGGCGACGTCGACGTGATCGTGCCGGTCACCACCATCGCCGGCGACACCGACGAGCAACGTGAGGCATCGCGTGAGATCGCCCGCGCCTCGCTCTCCTTCTACGGGTCGACGCCGAACTACGCGTTCATCTGGGACGAGGCCGGCTTCGAGGGGACGACTGCCCGCATCAGGGCGAAGCAGAAGGCCGGCAACTTCGCCGGCATGGCCGCCGAGATCACCGACGAACACCTGGCAACGTTCTGTACCGAGGCCGACTGGGACGACCTCGCCGACCGCCTGATCGAGACCTACGGTGGGACGGCCGACCGGCTCGTGCTCTACAGCGCAGGCGGCACCGATGCCGCAACGCTCGATCGCTACGGCGCTGTCGCCCGCACGATCTCGGAGCGAACCGCGGCGGCGTGAACATCGCACGATCCGCTGCGTTGCTGGCAGGAGGCGTTCTGGCACTCACGGCCTGCGGGGCGACGAACGAACAGCCCGACATCGACCCGCTCGACGACGCCCTCCCCGCTGCGGTCGGCGTGCGTGCCGAAGGGTGCAACCCGAGTGACGACATCGGGAGTGGCTCGATGATCGACACCGAACTCGCCCTCACCGCGGCGCACGTGGTGGCCGGCGCGACCGATGTTCGAGTCGTCGACGCGGACGGCCGGCTGCACCCGGCCACCGTCGTGATGTTCGACCCCGAACTCGACGTCGCCGTGCTCCGCACCGAACGACCGGTCGGGACGCCGCTGACCGTCGACGCACCCGCCGAAGCCGGCGACCGGGGTGCGATCGTGACGTTCCGTGGCAGCGACGAACCACGCGGACCGGTCATTTCCCGAGTGGACGTCGTGCGCACCGTCAACATCGACACCACCGACATCTACCTCGACCGCGACGTCACACGCGCCGGCTTCGAGGTCTCCGCCGACGTCGAACCCGGCGACTCTGGTGCGGTGGTGGTGATCGGCGGCGCCGCCGCCGGCGTCATCTGGGCCCGCAGCACCGAGCAGGAGGGTCGGGCATGGGCGGTCGACATCCCCGACGTGATCCGCGACCCGTCCACGCGACGCGCCCTCGTCGACCCGGTCGACACCGGCGCCTGTCCGCGCTGAGCGGGCTCAGGCGGTGACGCGCACCGGGCCGAGCACCCGGTCGGTGTAGGCGTTGGCGAAGGTCCCGTTCGGGTCGAGCTCCGCGCGCGCTTCCTGGAAGCGGTCCCACTCCGGATACCGGCTGACCAGCGTGTTCGCCGACTGGAAGTGCAGCTTGCCCCAGTGTGGCCGACCGGCGTAGTCGTTCATGATGTTCTCGACACCCTGGAAGTACGACTCGTAGGGGGCGCCGATGTACTGGTGCACGGCGATCCAACCCGATGCCCGTCCGTTGGCGGTCGACAGCGCGATGTCGTCGCCGGCAGAGGCCCGTACCTCGATCGGGAACAGCGGGGGGAACGGCAGCGACGACACGAGTGCACCGATCCGACCGATCGCATCGGGAACCGCATCGAACGGGATCCCGTACTCCATCTCGACGAAGCGGACGTGACGCGGGCTGCTGAAGATCCGGTCACTCCGGTCGATCAGCTCACGTTCGGACGCGGCCGACGTGATCAGCTTGGCGATCCGCGGCGCGGCCTTCGGATAGCGACGACCGACGCGACACACCGTGCCGAACGCGAGGTTCTCGGCGATCCACTTGTCCCGGATGTACGCCGGCTTCGACTGCGGCGCTGCAGGGCGCTCGGTACGCGTGTTGCGCTTGACCTGGCAGCGGCGCGCTCCCGGCATCCAGTAGAACTCCACGTGGTCCGTCCCGTGCATCAGTCGACCGAAATCGGCGATCACGTCGGACAGCGGCTCGATCGTCTCGACCGCGTGCAGATTGAAGGTCGGGACGCAGCGCAGGGTGACCTCGGTGACGATGCCGAGCGCGCCGAGACCGACGCGAGCCACGCGTAGCAACTCGGGATCGTTCTCCTCGTCGGCCCGACGGACCGTGCCGTCACCGGTGACGATCTCCATGCCCACGACGGTCGTGGCGATGTTTCCGTGGCCGGCGCCGGTGCCGTGCGTGGCCGTGCCGATCGCACCGGCGATCGACTGCGTGTTGATGTCGCCGAGGTTGGGCATCGCAAGCCCCCGGACGGCGAGTTCGTCGTTGAGGTCGAAGAGACGGATCCCGGCCTGGACGGTCACGTCGTACCCCTCCGGCCCGCCGACCGCGAGCACTCGGTTCATGGCATCGAGCGAGAGCAGATGGCCGTCGGTCATCGCGATGTCGGTGAACGAGTGGGCGCCGCCGATGACCTTCACCCGCTCGCCCGCCGCCGCTGCCGACCGGACGATCGTGGCCACATCGGCCGTCGAGGTCGGCACATGGACACCATGGGGGACACATCGTTGGTTCCCGGCCCAGTTCTTCGTCGGTACACCCATGCCGGCGACACTACGCCGGACGCGAACCACCCCGCATCTCTGCCGAACACCGGTGCCGTCGGCGGAGCGCTCCGCTCGAGTGGCTCCGACGGAGTTCAGCTCACTGCGCGGCCAGTTCGAGCAATCGGTCGACGGTGTTGAGGTTGCGCCCGGTGGCACGGACACCGAGCGCCCGCTCGATGCGGTCGGTCGTGAGCTTGGAGCTCCCGGCACCGGCGGCGTACGCGACGTGGAGCTCGGCGGTGCCGTCGTGGATGTCGAGGATGAACCGGTCCGGCGCGAACTCGTCGGGGTGCAGCGATGCCCGCCGTGTGGGCGCCGGCGGCTCCGCCAGGAACACGACGTGCACGTGTGTGGCGTGATCGTCCGGATGGTCGCCGATCGGGAACGCCTGAGCGGAGATGGCCCGAGCCCGCTCGAGGTCCCGGTGGGAACGCACGATCACGCCGACGTCGTCGACGCCGAAGCGGTCGCTGATCACGTGTGCGACGAGGATCGCTGCCGCCGAGTCGTCGACCGGCCCGCCCTCGGCGATCACGTTCCCGCTCTGGATGTAGGTACGGACCGATTCGAACCCGGCATCGACGAGCGCGTCTCGCAGCTCCGCCATCGGAACCTTGCGATGGCCCCCGACGTTGATGCCTCGGAGCAGGACGATGCGGGCCATCCCACCATCTTGGCCGACCCGGACGGTCACAACGTGCGCAGGACCCCGACCGCGCGTTCGATCTCGTCGTCGGTGGTCGTGCAGTGCACCGACATACGAACCATCGGCGGGAGCCCGCGTGCCTCCATGTCGGCTCGTGCCGAGCCGACGGTCGTGGTCGACACGTTGATGTGTTCCGAGGCGAGCAGCGCCACGACCTCGGCCGCCGATGCTGTCGGATGCGTGGCGGTCACGATGCCGCAGCGGGCGACACCTTGGTCGTGCACCTGCATCCCGATCCCACTCAACGCCTCGCGGAGTTCGTCGGCACGCCGCGCGATCGTGGTCCTGATCCGATCGAAGCCGAGCGATGCGGCGTCATCGACCGCAGCACCCAGCCCGAGCCACGCCGCATGATCGAACTCCCAGTACTCGAATCGGCGCGCCCCCGCCGCGAACTCGTAGCGGTCGAGTGCAACCCAGTCGGCTCCGTGATGGTCGGGCTGAGCGGGCGTGCTCCGGTCGAGGATGGCGTCTCGTGCGTACAGGAACCCGGTGCCCCTGGGACCGCGCAGGAACTTGCGACCCGTGGCGGTGAGGAAGTCACAGCCGATCGCCTCGACGTCGATGTCGAGCTGACCGACCGCCTGGCAGGCATCGAGCAGGAACGGAACCCCGGCCTGTCGGGTCAGCGCGCCGACCGCTCCGGCGGGATTGACGAGGCCGCCGCTCGTCGGAACCCATGCCAGCGAGACGAGGGCGACGTCGTCGGGCCGTTCGAGCGCCGCTGCCAGCTGCTCGAGATCGATGTGACCGTTGAGGTCGCTCGGGACCCGGTCGATCTCGACACCGTGCAACTCGACGGCACGCAGAAAGCCGATCCAGTTCGCTCCGTAGTCGTGATCGTGCGTGATGATCCGCTGCCCGCGCCGCATCGGGATCGACCAGAACGCCGCATTCCACGCCGCCGTCGCGTGCTCGGCGCGGGCGATCTCGTGCGACCGCGCTCCGAGCATCGATGCGATGGACTCGTAGACGCCGGCCTCACGTTCTGCCGCCTCATCGGCGGCCTCGTAGCCGCCGATCATCGCCTCACGGCGCAGGTGATCGATCTGTGTGTCGAGAACGATCTGGGGAGGCAGAGACGACCCGCAGTGATTGAGATGGATCAGCCCATCGGTACACCCCGGCGTGGCCGACCGGATCGCCTCGATCTCGGCGTCGGTGAACGGCGTCGCCATGGTGCCAGTGTGCCCGGTCGTGATCAGCGCAGCCAGTTGTTCGGCATCGCCTCCTCGGCCCACCGACCGAACCGCTTCCAGAACACACCCATCAGCGTGTGCCGGGTGCCGAGCGCGCGCCCGCGCTCAGACACCGGGCCGCATCTCGACGTCGGCCGGAGCCGGGTCGACGTCACGAGCAGATGCAGGTGGCACGGCCTCGTCGGGATCGGACTCGGTCAAGGCGTCGAGGATCGCGTTCTCGATGACTTCGGTGAGCGCCGGGTGGATGTAGAACACCGAACGGGCCACGGGTTCGGCGGGGGTGTCGAGTTCCATCGCCTGGATGATCGGCTGGATCAGCGTTGCGGCATGGGGACCGATGATGTGCGCGCCCACGAACAGGCCGGTGCGTGTGTTCACGATGACCTTGGCGAACGACGACTCGTCGACGAGCGCCCAGCCGTACGCCGTGCCCGCATAGTCGCGACGGCCGACGCTGATCGGAAGGCCGGCCTCGACGGCCTGCTGCTCGGTCAGGCCCACCGAGGCGACCTGCGGATTCGAGAACACGGCACCGGGGACGGCCTTGTAACTCTGGCGCCGAATGTCATGGGGGTGGGCGATGTTCCAGAACGCGACGGCCGCTTCGGCGTTCGCGAGATGCTTCAACTGATAGCTGTTGGCGAGGTCGCCGATCGCCCAGATGCCCTCGACATTCGTGGCCATCGTCTCGTCCACCTTCACGGTCCCGTGGTGGTGGCATTCGAGACCCGCCGCGTCGACATCGAGCAGATCGCTGTTCGGCTCACGGCCCGTCGCGACCAGCAGCTCGTCGACAACGAGCTCCTCACCGGCGCAGATGATCGAGATCCGACCGTCCTCACGACGACTCACCTTCGTCGGAAGATGGCCGAGGTGCAGGTCGACCCGCTCGGAGAAGATCTCGGTGAACCGTGCGGCGATGTCGTGGTCGAACCCGCGCAACAACCCGTTCGAACGGTTCATGAGCGTCACCTTCGACCCGAGCCCCGAGAACACGTGGCCCATCTCCACCGCGATGAAGCCGCCGCCGATGATCCCCAGATGATCCGGCAACTCGTCGAGGCGCATGATCGTGTCGGACGTGTGGAAGCCGGTCTCGACGAGGCCCGGAATGGGCGGGACCACCGGACGAGCGCCCGCGGCGAGCAGGATGTGCGGCGCGGTGATCTGACGCCCCTCGACGTCGAGGACCTTCTCGGCCACGAATCGGGCGGTGCCCTCGATGAGGGTCACGTTCGCCGTGCCGGTCGCCCGATAGGCACGGCCACCTGCCGAGATGTCGTCGATTCGGCCGAACACCCGATCGCGGATGGCGGCCCAGTCTGCGCCGTTGAACTGCGTGTCGATCCCAAGCTTCGCCGACTGCTGTGCTTCGAGCGCCTTGTCGGCGGGCACCACGAACATCTTCGACGGGATGCACCCGACGTTGAGGCACGTGCCCCCGAAGGTGCCGCGCTCGACGATCGCGATCCTCCAGTCGAACAGGTAGTCCGGAATCGAGTTTCCGGATCCTGATCCGACGATGATCAGGTCGTACTGCTCGATGTCGGTTGCGTTGTCGGTCACGCAGCTGTGCAACGCCATCGGCACCCCATTCCTTCCCGGCCCACCGATCGCTGCACGTCCGGTTGCCCGCGACGGCGCCGATCGGCAACAGTGGGGCGGTGTTCGATCGACGCACCGGCGACGGGTTCATCCGATGTGGCGACGGACATGTCCGTTGGGGCATCTTCGGAGCTGCGGGCGTGGTGTTCGTCGTCCGCGAACCCGACGGGCCGAGGATCATGCTGCAGAAGCGTTCGGCGATGGCGCACGAGGGTGGCACCTGGTCGTGTGCGGGTGGCGCGCTCGAACAGGGCGAATTGCCCTACGACGGGGCGCTACGCGAAGCCGTCGAGGAAGTCGGTGACATTCCCGGCACCCCGGTCGTGCTGGGCGAGTACGTGTTCAACCCGACGCACGACTGGGCGTACACGACCGTCGTGGTCGAGGTGGAGCGACGCTTCGGCAGTTCGTTGAACTTCGAGACCGACGCTGTCGGCTGGTTCACGACCGACGACATCGACGCGCTGGCCACACACGCCGGCTTCACCGCGGCCTGGCCGCACCTCAAGGCGATCATCCTCGCCGAGTGACACGTCGGCACCGGCTCGCCGGAGGTTCGTTCAGAGGGGGGCGGGAGCAGCCCCATCGCTGACGCCGACCAGATGGGTGTGATCGTTGAATCGCACCATCCGCCACGCACCGGTCGACTCCACCGTCCACTCGCTGATCGACGAGTTCATCGGACTGGCAAGCGGAATCGTCGACAGGTCGGACGGGCCGTCGACCACCCCACCGGGCCATCGGCCGATCGCGGTCACCATGATCACCCCACCGTGGCAGACCACCCAGGTCGTACGCCCTCGACCTTCCTCCGCCACGCGGTCGATCGCCGAGGTCACGCGTCCGAAGAACTCGGCACCCGATTCGCCGCCGGGCGACAGCGGATTCGACCAATCGGTCCACGGTGCCTTGCCGTACTTGTCGGCGTATTCGGCGATGGTCAGCCCCTCCGCCTCGCCAGAGGTCCGCTCCATCAGGTCGGCGAACTGCTCGACAGGGAGCCCGGTGGGCTCGGCTGCGATCTCGGCCGTGTGCACCGCTCGGCGCATCGTCGACACGACCACACGGTCGGGGCGCATCATCGGGTCGATCGCGAGACGATCGCGGAGTGCTTCGGCCTGTGCAACGCCGAGGTCGGTCAACCCGCCACACGAGTCCTGGCCCGACAGCCATCCGCCGGCGTTCGATGCCGATTCGCCGTGCCGAATCAGCACGATGCGCGTCGGTTCCATGTTCGTCTCCGTCATCCCCCGAGCATCCCACACCCGAACCCGTGTCATTCATCCGTGATGAATGACACGAGAGTGGCGGGAATCGGAGGGACGGTGGCGGTGCAGCGCTCGTAGTGTCGGACGCATGACGAGCCGCACGGTGCACGGCACCTGCCACCACGACTGTCCGGACTCGTGCGGCTGGACCGTCACCGTCGACGACGCCGGCCCAACGCCTGTGGCGGTCAGGCTGCGGGGCGATCCCGACCATCCGTTCTCGCAGGGCGAGCTGTGCCCGAAGGTCAACCGGTTCCTCGATCGCGTCCACAGCCCCGATCGCATCCTCCACCCGCTGCGACGTGTCGGGCCGAAAGGATCCGGCGAATTCGAACGGATCTCGTGGGCCGACGCACTGGAGGAAATCGCCGACCGGCTCCGCGCCGTCATCGACACCCACGGCGCCGAGGCGCTCCTCCCCTACTCCGACGCCGGCAACCAGAGTCTGCTGTCGATGTTCGGCGCCGGAAACCGCTTCTTCCATCACCTCGGCGCCACGCAACTCGAACGCGCGATCTGCGGGGTGACCGTCGGCGCAGGCGCCACGATGACGAACGGTTCCGGAGCCAGCCTCGAAGCGACCGAGATGATCCATTCGCGTCTGATCGTCCTCTGGGGGACCAACACCCGGCTGACCAACCGCCATCTCTGGCCGACGATCGAAGCCGCCCGCGACGCCGGCGCGCGCATCGTCGTGATCGACCCGATCCGTACGCTGACCGCCGACGCCGTCGATCCGGCCCGCGGCGACCGCTTCGTCCAGCCGTTGCCCGGTACCGACACCGCCATGCTGCTGGCGATGATGCACGTCATCATCCGCGACGGCCTGACCGACGACGCGTGGATCGCTGCACACACGACGGGATTCGACGAGCTGCGCGACGCCGTGGAGAGCTGGACGCCAGCCCGCGCGAGCGGCGTCTGTGGCCTCGATGCCGACCTGATCGAGTCGCTGGCCGTCGACATCGCGACGACTCGACCGACTGCTCTGCGCACGCTCATCGGTCCCGAGCACCACGAGAACGGTGCGATGTTCTTCCGGACACTGGCCTGCCTGCCGGCGCTCACCGGGGCATGGCGCGATCGTGGCGGCGGTCTCTCGCGCAGCGTCGGCCACTGGACCGAGCGACAGATCGACCACGGCGCGCTCTCCCGACCCGACCTGATCCCGACCGATGCGGCGGGCAACGCTCCGCGCACCGTCAACATGAGTCGCCTCGGATCCGTGCTCACCGACCTCGACCCCGCCATCCACGCGATCATCGTCTGGAACTGCAATCCACTGGTCACGGTCCCCAACGCCGAACTGATCCGCCGGGGTCTCGCCCGCGATGATCTCTTCACGGTCGTCCACGAGCAGTTCGTGACCGAGACGGCGCGCTTCGCGGACATCGTGCTCCCCGCCACGACGCAGATCGAAGCCGACGATGTCGTGTTCCCCTGGGGCCACCTGTGGGTCAGCTACAACGAAGCAGCGGTCGCACCGCTCGGCGAAGCGTGCAGCAACACCGAGCTGTTCCGACGGATCGCCAGGGCGATGCAGCTCGACGAACCGTCGCTGTACGACGACGACGAGACCATGATGCGCGACGCACTCCCGACGATCGACCTCGACCAGCTGCGCCGTGAGAAGTGGCTGCGTGCCCCGTATCCCGACGACGGGCGGCCGTTCGGCGACCCCGACGGCGCAACCCCGTTCCCGACCGAGTCGGGCAGGGTCGAGTTCGCGTCCGACCGACTCGAGGCGATCGGTCAACCGCGGGTACCGACCTTCGTCGCTCCACGCGAGAGTCTCGGCGGCGATGCGGCCCTCACCTCGCGCTTCCCGATCCAGCTGCTCACGCCGAAGCATCACGCGCGCTTCTTGAACTCGGGCTACGCGCACCTTCCCAAGCACGGACCGGCCGAAGGCGGACCGTTCGTCGAACTCTGCGCACCCGATGCCGACGCGCTCGGCCTCGTCGATGGTGACATCGCCAGGGTGGCGAACGACCGCGCCTCGATCGAGGTGGCCGTGCGCATCTCCGCCCGGATGCGGCCCGGTGTGGCCGCCGTGCCGTTCGGCTGGTGGGGCGACCACCACCGCGACGGCCGGGTGGCCAACTCGCTCACGAACGACGCCCTCACCGACTGGGGTGGCGGAGTGGCATTCAGCGACACGCTGGTGGCGATCACACCGATGCACGCCGGATCGTGATCTCGACCGGGTGGTAGGAACGGCACCCGTCACCTCACGAACCGGCGGCGATCGGCTCGGACCTCATCGCTAGGGTCGGTCCGTGACCACCACGTCGGACAACGACACCGCACGCAGCCGTGTCGACCGACAAGCGCTCGCCGACGTCGTCCCCCTCGCCATCCCCGCGATTCCGTTCGGTTTCGTCGTCGGCCTCGCGGCGACAGAGTCGGCGATGCCCACGTGGGTCGCCTGGCTGACCGCACCACTCATCTTCGCGGGGCCGCCCAACTCGCGATGATCACACTCGCCGGTACCGCCTCGCTCTGGGCCGTGATCACCGCCGTGCTGGTGATCAACACCCGACACGTCATGTACAGCGCAGCGCTCGCCCCCACCTTCCGGAAGCAGCCGCGCTGGATGCGATGGATCGGCCCGTTCTTCATGGTGGACCAGACGTTCGCGCTCGCCGCGCTCCAGACCGAGCGCTCCCCCGCCGACTTCCGCCGCTACTACCTGACGATTGCGTTCACGCTGTACGCGATCTGGAACGTCGTCGTCCCGCTCGGGATGCTGGTCGGACCCGTCGTCCCCGACTCGTGGCGGCTCGACTTCGCCCCACCGGTGATGTTCGCCGGGCTCACCCTGTTCGCGATCAAGCGGATCCCCGCGGCCACGGCCGCCATCGTCGGCGGGCTCGTCTCGCTCGCCGCCGTCGACCTCCGCGACCGCCTCGGCATCGTGGTCGGCGCGGTCGCCGGCGTGCTGGCCGGGGCGATCGCCGAACAGATCATCGAGCGGCGACCCGCACGGACCACTCACTCGACGATCGGTGAGCCAGACCGATGAGCACGACGGCTGCCCTCGTGGCCCTGGCGTGCGGTGCGCTCGGCACCTACTTCGCGGCGGAGCGGGCTGATCCTGCTCCTCGCCGACCGAGCGCTCCCAGCGTCGATCGAGCGCGCACTCCAGAATGTGGGGCCGGCAGTCCTGGCTGCGCTCACGGTCAACCTCGCCGTCGGCAGCGATGGCCTCGGCGGTGTCGAGTTCGCCGAAGTCGCTGCGCTCGCCGTCGCCGGATGCATCGCCGTCTGGCGAAAGAACCTCATCTGGACCTTCGTCGCCGGCATGGTGACGCTGTGGGTGCTCGGTGCGTTGACCTGACATCGCTCCCTGAGCCCACGGAGCGGCACGGGTAGCCTCGGCGGGATGGCCGGCGAACTGATCTACGCATTTCGCGTCATGCGCCTTCCGCTGCTCGACGCCGGCGGCTCGCCGATCGGCAGGATCGAGGACCTCGTCGTCGTTCCCGGCCGACCGGCACGCCACGGCAAGCCGGCGAGCGCACCACGCCTGGTCGGATTCGTCGCGAGCAGTCAACGCCGCAGGATCTTCGTCAACGCGAACCGCGTCGGTGAGCTCAACGGCGACGGCGCCCGGCTGAAGAGCTGGGATGTCGACCTCAACCCGTTCAAGCCCCGACCGGGAGAGGTGCTCATCGGCAAGCAACTCATCGACCGCCGAATCGGCGACGAGCTCGTGAGCGACATCGGATTGGTGGCGGTGAGCGACGGGCGCTCGTCGTGGTGGGAGATCGACAAGGTACGACTTGCTCGCAAAGGCAGCCTCGGCCGGCGGTCGACGTATCGGCTCGCCGACGCCGAAGAGGTCCCCGATCTGTTCGACAGCCCCACTGCGATGGAGGCCGAGGCGGCCCGTCTCCGCGACTTCCACCCGACCGAGGTGGCGGCCGTGATCCGGGCCCTGCCCGACCAGCAACGGCGCCAACTCGCCGAGGCGCTCGACGACCAACGCCTGGCCGACGTGCTCGAGGAGCTCACGGAGGAAGAACAGGTCCGCATCGTCGAGGCGCTCGACGTCGAGCGTCTCGAAGGCGTGTTCGACGAGATGGAGTACGACGACCTCGCCGACCTGCTGGGCCAGATGACAGCCGCGCAACAGGAGCAGATGCTCGAGGCGATGGACGACGAGGACGAAGCGGTCGTCCGTCGCTTGCTGTCGTACGAGGCGGGCACCGCCGGCGGTCTGATGACCCCCGAAGTGATCATCCTCGGGCCGTCGTCGACCGTTGCCGAAGCGCTCGCCCAAGTACGCGACCCCGACTGGGTCGTGAGCATCGCGACGCAGATCTTCGTCTGCCAACCGCCGTTCAAGACGCCGACCGGCAAGTTCCTCGGCGTCGTCCACATGCAACGCCTGCTCCGAGAGCCCCCGTCGATGGAGCTCCGCCAACTGCTCGACGACGTGCCGGTGGTGTCACCCGAGCTGAGCGACCGCGGTGTCGCCGTCGAGCTCGCGAGCTACGACCTGCTCGCGATCCCCGTGTGCGACGACGCCGGCCGGCTGCTCGGTGCGGTCACCGTCGACGACGTGATCGACCGCATGCTCGGTACCGACTGGCGCAAGCGCGGGCGCCAGGCGCCCGGCTCCTCGCCGACGGTCCGCGGGACCGCGTCGTGAAGCGCCAACAGGACCTCACCTCGCCGCGTTCGGCACGTCGTCTCGGCGTCGCGGTCGACACCGATGCGTTCGGGTCGTTCGCCGAGTCGATCGCCAGCTTCATCGGCACCGCCCGGTTCCTCGTGTACCAGACCGTGTTCATCACGGCCTGGATCGTGCACAACACCCTCGCCCCCGACCGCCTGATCTTCGACCCGTGGGATCGCGGGTTCACGCTGCTCACGCTGGTGCTCTCGATCCAGGCGGCCTACGCCGCGCCACTGATCCTCCTCGCGCAGGCCCGTCAGGAACGGCGCGACCGCGTGGTTGCCGAGATCGACCGCGAAGTGGCCGAGCGCACCCAGTCCGACACCGAGTTCCTCGCCCGTGAGATCGCAAGCGTCCGAGTGTCGCTCTCGGACATGGTCACCGGCGAGAGCTTCGACGAGCGCATCGAACGGCTCACCGACATGGTCGAGTTGCTCGGCCGTCAGCTGGACTCGTTCACCGGCACAGGCGCCATGGCCCACGGTGTCGGTCCCGACGCGATGGCCGCGGCAACCGACGACACCAGCGCGAGCGTCGCCGACGCGAACTGATCGGGCAGCTCGATCGCCCCGAGGTGGTCCATCGGCACCTCGGCGACCGTCGCCCGCAGCGCCCGGGCCAGCTCCCACTGCTTGCGCGGCCTGACGAGACGATCGCGGGTCGAGATCAGCATCGCCGCCGGCACGCCGAGCGACGACGCCCACGGCCGAGCGTCGTAGCGACTCAGCGCGCGCCCGGCCTGCACCATCACACGGGGTTCGTTGCGCATCGTCTCGGCGATCATCCACGGCCGGTACGGCGCAAACGGCGACGAGTCGGGCACGATGTACGACACACCACGCCGCAGGAGTCGAGGCTGGGTCCACGAGCGCAGCGCCGCACCCATCGCCGGCAGCAGGCGCCACAGCAGTCGTTCGGACCACCGCGCACGCCATTCGAGCGCTGTGGCCTGGACGACGATTCCGACAACGAGTTCGGGGTGGCGACGAGCGAGGTGCAGCGACACCGGGCCGCCCATCGAGTAGCCGACGGCGATGGCCGAGGTGATCCCGAGCTGCGCAGCCACCGCCGCTGCGTCGTCGGCGACGTCGTCGAGCTCGAATGGCTCGGTCGAGCGGAACCCGCGGCCATGACCACGGTGGTCGATGCCGACGAAGGAGAACCGCTCGCCGAGCACGCGGTAGGCCGCCATGAACTGCAGATCGGCCGACGCGGTCCACCCGTGGAGCAGGAGGACCGTCGGCGCGTCCGGATCGGGGTGCACGTGGCGACGCACGAAGAATTCGCCGCGACCGGGAACCAGGACGATCTCACCGCGCGGCAACCAGGGCGGCGGCGCGTCGGGGCGCGGGGCGAGCGGCGTGAGCGCCGGGTCAGGCACTGGGCACCCCGGTGAACTCCTGCAGGCGGACCCCGAAGCGTTCGATCGTGTGCAGGAGCGAGGTCGTGTCGACACGATCGTCACCCGGGAGTACCAGGCCGACGGGAAGCTCCCCCGTGAGGAACGCGTCGAGATAGCCCGAGGCGGTCGCCGCCGTCGCCGTCCCGACCATCTCGGCGATGCCCGCGATGAGGGTGACCCTGGCCCCCGTCTCGTCGGCGCCGCGCAACTCGACACGCACCGCTCCCACACCGCCTTCGCGGTGGGGTGGGGTCAGCATCGGGAGTCGCGACGTCAAACGGTCGCGCCGGTTCGCCGACATCCGCGCCGTGATCCGGCTCACGTCGGGAAAGGTGCGATGCAGGACGACGGGAGCCGGCACGTCGGCGCGGTAGCAGTCGTACGCCCCCACCGGTTCGGGGAACCAGGCGAGCTCACGACCGGTTCCGGCACGAAAGGTCACGAAGGCACCGTCGTCGAATGCGGGCGCGTGGCCGGCAAGCGCTCGATGGTGCTGGCGGGCGCATGCCGGCCCGGCAGTCCCGTGGATCGCGACGTGGATCTCGTCGACGGCGGCGAGTTTCGTACTCAGATGTCGTGCGATCAGTCCGATCAAACCCGGCGACATCCCGGCGCCGACGACCAGCGACGCACCGGAACGGACAGCGCGCTCCGACTCGCGCATCATCGCGTCGACATCGGCGGCCTGGTCGCCGACCGAGATCACGCTGATCCCGCGGTCGAGCAGCGCGATGCTGTCGGGGTGGTGCGGGCCGGGGTGCGCCATCACTGCGACGACCACATCATCGAGGAACGGGCTCGACGCCAGACCGACCCGTCGAGTGTCGATGTCGACGAACGGTCGACCGGACGAAGCGCCGACCTGTTTGGCCACTCGACGACCGACGACGCCGTTGCCGATGACGGCCACGCGACCCCCGCGAGCAGTCACTGGTCGGGTAGTTCCAGCGGTCGCCATCCACCGTGTTGAGGTGGTGTTCCGCCCGAACCGCGCAGGCGGATCGCAGCAGCAGCCAGCACCGTGGCAGTCAGTGCAGCGAGGACTCGACGGATGAACTTCACGAGATGAACGTCACGATCTCCTCATGGAGGGTGTCTCGACGGTGTCGGGTGGTGGGGCTACCTGGAATCGAACCAGGGACCTCATCGTTATCAGCGATGCGCTCTAACCGACTGAGCTATAGCCCCGACAGGTCGAAGACGCTATCGGGTCGGCCGTGCGTTCGCACCGGTGTCGTCGACCACCGCTTCCCGATACATCGACCCTGAGCCATCGCTGATGAGGGCAGGGACTTCGGGCTCGGCCCGACGCACCACGAAGCGTCGCATCGGGGAGGTCCGCGTCTCGACGACTTCCTCCTCGAGCACCGTGAAACGCACCCCACCGACGAGGTCGGTGATGAGGTTGAACAAGGTGGCGGCGAGCACCGCAAGACCGGTGAGCCCGATCACCACGAAGAGTCCGGCAATCCAGCCGGCGTGGTACAGCTCGCCCCCGTTGAATTCGAACGAGTTCCAGCCGAACGACTCGAAGAAGCGTTCGACGTTGTCGACCGTGCCCGTCGCATAGGCGACGTTCCACAGCAGCACCGATGCCGTGAGCACGATGATGTACAGCACGAAGTGGGCGATGAGCGCGATCTTGAACACACTCCACGGGTCGACGTGGCGCACGACGCGCGTGACCTTGCGAACGCGTGCCTTCCGCCCGAGTACGCGGGGCACCTTGGCCGGGATCGGAACGGGCGCAGGGTCGTAGTCGGCGGCCTGCTTCGGGCGGCGACGTGCGGCGGTGGTTTCATCCTGCGGGGCAAAGGCAACGACCGGGCCATCGATGTCAGCGCGGCGCAACTCCTCGAGGATCTGATCGGAGACCTCGTCGTCGTCGGACTCGTCGTTGCCGTCGTCGTCGAGGTCCGGATCGCCGAGCGGGGTGGTCCGAGCCACGAGCTCGTCGTCGTCGGGGATCGCCTGGACGATGGTCGGGAGCGCATCGTCGTCTTCCTCGACATCGGTGTCGGCGTCGACCGACGGTGCGGGGAACTCGGACGTTGGCGGATCCTCCGTGTCGTCGTCGGCCGGTTCGACGGACACCAGGTCGTCGGGCTCGACGTCCTCCGTCTCATCCAACTCGGCCTCGGCAGGCTCCTCCTCGGCATCATCGTCATCGAGCTCGACGTCGACAGCCTCGGCGTCGGCATCATCGTCATCGAGCTCGACGTCGACAGCCTCGGCGTCGGCATCATCGTCATCGAGCTCGACGTCGACCGCCTCGGCGTCGGACGATTCCTCCAGCTCATCGGCGGCAGCATCGTCGTCATCGAGGTCGGCATCGGCCGCAATGACCTCGTCGACCGCCTCGTCGTCGAGATCGTCGGCGGCTCCATCGTCGCGACCGTCGATCTCGAGCTCTCGATCGGCCTCCTCGACCGCCTCGTCGAAGGCCGTGTCGAACCCATCGTCATCGAACAGGCCGTCGAGCGCGTCACCGGTCTCCGACGAGGTGAGGGCACGCTCGGTCTTGCTCACCCGACGGAGTGTAGGCGTTGCAGCACACGGCGCGGGGTCACCGGCTCGACGACGCCGGTGATCCCGATCGCCCACCCGTCGATGAGATGAGAGCCGCCTTCACGCTCATCTCACATCGCACTCGCCGCCAACACGGCGCACGTCACGGTGCGTCCGTCGCGCGGGCCGTGGCCGAGACGGCACCGATGCGCACCGTGACCGTGACCTCGTCGCCACTCGCCGACCACGCAGTGACCACCGCCCCGTGGCGCGCTGCAAGGTCCGCTGCGGCCGCCGCACCGCCGTCGAGCGCAGCGAGCGCGGCCGCATCGGCGGCGGTCTGGGCGCGGGTGCGATCGATCGTCGTGCGACCCATCGCCGCCGCGGCGACCGACATCGTCACGACGAGCACCGCGGCGACGACCACGAGCACGATCGCGGCCTGACCGGCGTCGTCGCGACACGTGCGATTCGGAACGGACTTCGACATCTTCGACCTCGTTTCGGTGTGCCTGAACAGGCATGATGCGCGAACCGACGTCGTCGACGTCGGTCGGACCGGAACGGTCGAAATCGGGCGGAACGCCGCCGAGTGATCAGTCCTCGTCGTCGGTGGCGAGGATGGGTGCGACCGACCCGACCCGATCACCGTCGTCCATGTTCATGATCCGGACACCCGTTGCATCCCGGCCCTGGGACGAGATGTCACGGACACCCATCCGGATCGTGATGCCGTTGTTCGACACAGCGACGATCTCGTCGTCGAGTCCGACCATGAACGCAGCAACGACCTCACCCTTCTTGCCAGTGAGTTTCATGCCCTTGACGCCCTGGCCACCGCGACCCTGCACGTTGAACTTGTCGAGTTGGGTCCGCTTGCCGTAACCGGCTTCGGTCATGATCAGGATCGCCGTGTCGTCCCGGGCGACATCGACCGACACGACGGCATCGTCGGTGCTCTTGAGCTTCATGCCGCGTACTCCGCCGGCTGTGCGACCCATCGACCGCACGTCGTTCTCGTTGAACCGGATGGTCATGCCGCCTTTGCTCACCATGAAGATGTCGTCGTCGCCGCCGGTCTCGATCACCCGGACGAGTTCGTCGTCGTCTTTCAGGTTGATCGCGATCAAGCCGTCGCGCCGGCTCTTGTCGTATTCGGTGAAGGTCGTCTTCTTGACCGTGCCCTTCTTCGTGGCGAAGAACAGATAACGATCGCCGGCGAACTCGCGGGTGTCGATGATCGCCTGGATCTTCTCGTCGGCCTGCAGCGGCAGCAGGTTGACCATCGGCATGCCCTTCGCGGTGCGCTCACGCTCGGGGATGTCGAGCGCTCGGAGGCGATACACCTTGCCCCGGTTCGAGAAGAACAACAGGTGTGCGTGCGCGGTCGTGAACAGCACGTGGCGCACGATGTCGTCGACCTTCAACTTGCCGCCCGACACACCGCGGCCTCCACGACCCTGGGTCTTGAACGACCCGGCGGGGACCGCCTTCACGTACTGGGCCTGCGTCATGACGATGACGAGTTCCTTGTCGTCGACGAGATCCTCGATCGACATCTCACCGTCGTCGTAGGTGATCTCGCAGACGCGCGGTGTTGCGAACTCTTCCTTGATCGCGAGGATTTCGTCCTTGATCACACCGTCGAGCCGCTCCGGTCGGGCCAGGATGTCCTGGAGATCCTCGATGCTGGCGCGGGTGTCGTCGAGCTCGGTCTCCAGATCGATCCGCGACAGACGGGTCAACTGGCGGAGCTGCATGTCGAGGATGTCGTTGGCCTGCACTTCGGAGAACTCGAACGGCTCGGCCATCAGACCCTCGCGGGCGGTCGCGACGTCGTCGCTCGCCCGGATGAGGGCGATGATCTGGTCGATGACGTTGAGGGCCTTGATCCGGCCTTCGAGGATGTGCGCGCGGCGTTCGAACTTGGCGAGGCGGTACTCGGTGCGGCGCGTGATCACCTCACGCTGGTGACGGAGGTACGCCACCAGCGCATCCAGCAGGTTGATCTGGCGTGGAACACCATCGACGAGGGCAACCATGTTGATCGAGAACGTCGACTGCAGCTGCGTCATCTTGAAGAGCTTGTTGAGGATGACATTGGGGTTGCCATCCCGCTTGAGCGAGATGATCAAGCTGGTCTTGCCGCCCGACGAGTCGTCGTTGACGTCGGAGATGCCTTCGAGATCGCCGGCGGTGACCAGCTCGTCGATGCGGGCAGCGATCGCCGAGCAGCTCGTCTGATACGGGAGCTCGGAGACGATGATCTCGAAGCGACCGTTCTTGGCCTCTTCGATGCTCGCCTTCGCACGCATCTTCACCGAGCCACGACCGGTCCGGTACGCGTCGATGATCCCGGCCCGACCGAGGATGTACGCACCGGTCGGGAAGTCGGGACCCTTGACGTACTCCATCATCGCCGTGACGCCGGCCTCGCGATCCTCGAGGTACTCGGGATGGTCGATGAGGTGGACGACCGCGTCGATCGTCTCACCGAGGTTGTGCGGTGGGATGTTCGTCGCCATGCCGACGGCGATGCCCTGGCTGCCGTTGACCAGCAGGTTCGGGAACCGCGCCGGCAACACGAGGGGCTCCTCGGTGGTCCCGTCGTAGTTCGGGATCATGTCGACGGTGTCTTCGTCGATGTCGGCCAGCAGCTGCATTGCGAGCGGATCGAGACGGCACTCGGTGTAACGCGAGGCCGCCGGGCCGAAGTCGGGCGAGCCGTAGTTGCCGTGGAAGTCGATCAGCGGGTGCCGCAGCGAGAACGGCTGGGCCATGCGAACGAGCGCTGCGTAGATCGCCGAGTCGCCGTGCGGATGGAACCGGGCCATCGTGTCGCCGGAGACTCGCGCGCACTTGACGTGGGCGCGGTCGGGTCGAAACCCCTGCTCCTCCATGTCCCAGATGATCCGGCGGTGCACCGGCTTGAGACCGTCACGTACATCGGGCAGCGCCCGCGACATGATCACCGACATCGCGTATTCGAGGAAGCTGCTCTCCATCTCGTCGGAGAGCGGGATCGGTTGGATCGGATCGATCGGAGTGCCGTCGTCGCCGGTATCGGTCGTGTCAGTCATGTGAATTGTCCTGTGATGTGATCAGCAGTGATGAATGCGAACGAAGTGAGCGCCGGCCCTTGTGCCGGCACCCGAGCAACGAGCAGCTTGCTGCGAGGCGATGGAAACGAGCCCGCCGGAGGCGGTCCGACGAACTCTGAGGAACGGAGAGAGGGAGCGAGGCACGAGCGACCGAACGAGTGACTCAGAAATCCAGATGTTGCACGTCGCGGGCGTTGGTGGTGATGAACTCTCGGCGGGTCGCCACGTCGTCGCCCATCAGCGTCGACATGATCTCGTCGGCACGGGCAGCCTCGTCGACGTTGATCTGGAGCAACGTCCGCGTGGAGGGGTCCATCGTGGTCTGGCGGAGCTCTTCCCAGTCCATTTCGCCGAGGCCCTTGAGGCGGGCGAAGTTCTTCTTGTGGTTCGGGCGCTCCTCGAGGAACTTCGCCTTGGCGACGTCGTCCTTGAGATAGATCTTCTCCTTGCCGACCTCGGTCGAGTACAGCGGCGGTTGCGCGATGTAGCAGTAGCCGGCCTCGACCATCTCGCGGATCTGACGGAAGAAGAAGGTGAGCAGCAGCGTGCGGATGTGGCTGCCGTCGACGTCGGCGTCGGCCAGACAGATGACCTTGTGGTAGCGGGCCTTGTCGACCTCGAACTCGTCACCCACACCAGCACCGATCGCCGTGATCAGCGCCTGGATCTCGTTGTTCTTCAGCATCTTGTCGACGCGGGCGCGTTCGACGTTGAGGATCTTGCCGCGAATCGGAAGGATCGCCTGGCTGTACGGATGACGGGCATCGACCGCCGTGCCGCCCGCGGAGTCGCCCTCCACGATGAACAACTCCGACTCCTCGGCGTTCTTCGACTGGCAGTCCTTCAGCTTGTCGGGCATGCCGGCGCCCGACAGCGCGGTCTTGCGGCGGATCGCGTTGCGCGCGTTCTTTGCTGCGGCGCGGGCCTGTGCCGCTGCCACACCCTTCTTGACCAGCTTGTTCGCCTCGGTCGGGTTCTCCTGCAGCCATTCGGCGAGCCGTTCGTTGGTCGCCTTCTGCACGAACGAGCGCATGGGAACGTTGCCGAGCTTGGCCTTGGTCTGGCCCTCGAACTGTGGCTCCCGGAGCTTGACCGACACGATCGCGGTGAGACCCTCGCGGACATCGTCACCGGTGAGGTTGTCGTCCTTCTCCTTGAGCAGGTTCTTCTCGCGGGCGTACCGGTTGACGGTGTTGGTCAGCGCCGAGCGGAAGCCCTCGATGTGCATCCCGCCCTCGATGGTCGAGATGCCGTTGGCGTAGCCGTGGATCCCCTCGTGGTACCCGGTGTTCCACTGCATCGCCACGTCGAGCATCTGACCGTCGTCGTCTTCGTCCTCGAACTGGCACACCTTGCTGAACAGTGGGTCCTTCGTGGCGTTGAGATGTTTGACGAAGTCGACCAGGCCGCCCTTGTACTGGTAGGTGATCTCCTGCTCACGCTCGGGGCGCTCGTCCTTGAACTCGATGATCAGGCCCTTGTTGAGGAACGCCATGGTCTGGAGGCGCTCGAGCACGGTGCGGGCAACGAACTCGACGCCTTCGGCCTGGAAGATCGTGGGGTCGGGCCAGAAGGTGATCGTGGTACCGGTGGTCCGCCCGCGCTTGGGTGTTTCGTCGACCACCTTCATCTTGTTCTGCGGCGCACCGCCATCGGCGTAGGTCTGCTCGTAGCGCTTGCCGTTGCGATCGACCTGGATCAGCAACTTGGTCGACAGCGCGTTGACGACCGACACACCGACGCCGTGCAGACCGCCGGAGACCTTGTAGCCGTCGCCGCCGAACTTGCCACCCGCATGCAACACGGTGAGGACGACTTCGGCGGCCGACTTGCCCTTGTGTTCACCCGACGTGAAGGGGTCGATCGGGATACCACGACCGTTGTCGGCCACGCTGCAGCCACCATCCCCGGTGAGGGTGATCGTGATCCGGTCGCAGTGCCCCGCCATCGCCTCGTCGACCGAGTTGTCGACGACTTCCCAGATCAGGTGGTGCAAGCCGGCGAGACCGGTCGAGCCGATGTACATGCCCGGGCGCTTGCGCACCGGATCGAGCCCTTCGAGCACGGTGATCGCGGCGGCGTCGTAGCTGGCCGTGGTCTTCGCTGCATCACCCTGGGGCTTGCGCCGAGGCGTCGGAGCTGCTGCCGGCTGGGCACCTTCGGCGGGCGTGTCGGCAGCGACGACATCGGCGCTCGGACGGGGAATCGGCGTGGTGGCGTCGTCGTCGCTCACCGTTGCGGCTGTGGTGTCTGTGGACACTCGTACCTTCTTGCGTCGGCGCCTCCGCGGAGGCGACAGGGATGGTTCGAAGAGGTGCCGTGACGGCACGATCGACGATGTCGGGCAGTGCGGCCGGAACTGGTCAAGCCGGCGCCGAAACCCGGGTCGTCATTGGTCTCCAGCCTACCAGCGGGGTACCTCACTGCAGGGGACACCCCGGCCCGCTGGACGCACCGCGAGGACCCGCTCGCGAACGCGCCGAGCCCCGAACCGGATCAGGCCGGTTCGGGGCTCGGAATCGTCAACGGGCGGACCGCCGTCAGGCGATGACGACGCTCATCTTGAGGATCTTGTCGGTGAGCCGCTTCTTCTCCGGATCCCAGAGGGGCCACAGGTAGTCGAGCAGACCGTAGATGCCACAGGTGATCCCGGAGATCGCACCGGCGAGCAGGTACCGCACGAACGCCATACCCCCGCCGACCGGCTGGCCGGTCTCGTCCTTGACGAGCTTGATGCCCTGCTTCTCCTTGCCGATGGTCTGACCGGTCGATCCCTGCTTGATCAACAGGTTCCAGATCGAGAATCCGATGGCAGCCACGTAGGTGACGAGCAGCATGATGAGGCCGAGTGCGTCGGCGATCGCGCCGGCGACGAGCGTGAGGATGAACCCGACCACGTAGATGCCGAACACGATGCCGTAGTCGATCAGCCACGCGATGAAACGCGTGCCCCATTCGGCGGGAGTGCCGACCCCGGCGCCGGGAGCACCGAAGTTCTGGTACCCCTGCGGCGCGGCGCCGTAGGCGGGAGCGGGTTGCTGGTACCCCTGCGGTGCGCTCGGTGCGCCGTAGTTCGGGGGTGCACCGGCGGCGGCAGGAGGCTGGTACTCACCGGCCGGAGGCGTCGCTGGTTGCTGAGGTGCCTGGTACTGCACCGTCTGGTCGTAGTCGGGGGCCGCCGGGGCCGGGGCGGGAGCAGCTGCGGCGGGCGGCTGCTGCTGGACAGCTTGCGGCTCGCCGATCCACTGGGCACCGTCCCAGTAGCGCTGCGTGCCCTCGGGGTCGCCGGGGGCGTAGTACCAGCCCGCAGGGGTGCCACCTGTGTTCGTCATGTCGTCTCCTGATCGAGGTTTGGACCCGGGCGTTTCCGAGTCACCATCGACAACGTAGTGAATCCAGGGTGGGTCGGACGACGATGTACGTGTTGCAGCGGACGGCTGCGGTGTTCAACGACGGCGCTTGGAGGCCACGCGGACCTCGACGGCAACGATCTCGACGCGTGCTTCGTCGCGCAGTCGGCCGATGATCGTGTCGGCGAGGAACTTGACCTGCGTGGCCCAGGTGGCGGTGTCGGCCTCGACGAGGAGCGTCCCCTGGTCGAGCTTGATCGGACGGACATGTGCGGCGATCTGCGCGCCGACCGCGTGGTCCCACTTGCCGAACACGCCGCCCACCTGGATGCGGTCAGTCCCGCGGAGCGACTTCATCATCGAGTCGAGTGATCGAGTGATCGGGACGGGATCGGACACCCCCTCACCGTACCCAACGCCGAAGTCCGCGTTCGGTCGACGGTACGAACTGGCCGAACATGATCATGAGTCGGCGACGACGGCGCCGTGCTCGATCCTCAGAATGCGGTCGGCGTGCGCCGCGGACGGGAGTTCGCTCGCCGTGGTGATCACCACCTGGCCGGCGGGGAGATGACCGAGCAGCGCACGGGCCCTGCCGTCATCGAGTTCGGACAGCACGTCGTCGAGCACGAGGACCGGTGCGCTCTCGGTCCGTTCGGTGACGAGGCGATGTCCGGCGAGGCGCAGCGCCAGGGCGAGTGTCCGCTGCTCGCCCTGCGAGGCATGGGTGCGACTGGGAAGACCGTTGATCGACAGATCGAGTTCGTCACGATGCGGACCGACCGTCGACACGCCGCGTCGTACATCGTCGTTGCGCACCGCGCGCAAGGCGGCCAGCAATCCGCTGCGTCGCCACTCCGGTTCGTAGCGCAACTCGACCGGCGTGTCCTCGCCTGCGAGCTGCTCGTAGGCCTCCTGGACCATCGGCGAGATCCGCGCCACGAGCGTCGCTCGGGCGTACCCGAATTGGTCGGCGATCTCGGTGAACTTGGCGTCCCACACGTCGAGGGTGACCTCGATGTCACTCGGGAGTTCGCCACGACCGTCGAGACGCACGGCCTTCTGCGCCTGTTTGAGCAGTGTGTTGCGCTGCTTGACGATGCGATCGATCTCGAGTCGGATCGCGTCGTACTTCGTGGCGAGTGCGACGAGCGTGTCGTCCATGAACCGGCGTCGATCGCCGGGGCCACCCTTCACCACGATCAAGTCGTCGGGCGAGAACACGGTGACCCTGACCGTCCCCAAGAGGTCGCGCACGCGATGCAGCTTCTGCTTGTTCACCTGCACACGGTTGCGGCCGACACTGTGCAGCTCTGCCTCGATGAGCGAATCGCGCCCGTCGTCGTGGTGCACGGTTGCCCGAATGATCGCCTGATCGGCTCCGACTCGGACGAGCGCGTCGCCCGGCGCCCCCCGGAAACTCGTCAACGTCGCCAAGTACGCCAGCGCCTCGGCGAGGTTGGTCTTGCCCTGCCCGTTGTCACCGATCACCACCGTCGTCCCCGCGGTCAGATCGAACTGCGCGGACACGTAGTTCCGGAAGTCGACGAGCTCCAGATGCGAAACGATCAAGACCAGGAGACTACGAAGCCAACGAGCCAACAGGCGCCAACGGGCTCGACGTCAAGGGAAACGGACCTCGGGGCGACCCGGGTGGGTGACCGGCAGGATCAGGGCACGCGGACCGGCATGAGCAGGTACAGATAGTCGTCCTGCCCGGCGCCGCGAAGGACCGCCGGCTTCATCGGATCCATCGTCGCGAGGGTGACGTCATCGGCATCGATGGCATCGATACCCGCGGCGAGGTAGTCGGGGTTGAACGCGACGGTCATCTCCGCGCCGTCGTAGCTGGCGTCGATCTCCTCGGCAGCGTTGCCGACGTCCTGGGTGATCGCGGTCAGCTGCACGGTGTCGCCACCGAGCGTCAACCGGACGGGCGTGGAGTCCTGAGCCAGGATCTTCACACGACGGATCGCCTCGACCATCGAGGCCTTGGAGACCGTGAGCAGGTTGGGATAGCTCGTCGGCAGCAAGTTGCGATAGTTCGGGAACTCGCCCTCGATCAGCCGCGTACTGAGCCGGATCGATCCAGCTTCGAACGTCGCCTCACGCTCGCCGAAACGAACGGTCAGTTCCTCCACGTCACCCATCAGTCGCTGGAGTTCACTCAATGCACGGCCCGGGATCAGCACCTTCTGGCCGGAGCTGAGCACCGACGAATCCGGGAGGTCACGCACGGCGAGTCGGTACGAGTCGGTCGCGACCATCCGGACGCCATCCTCCTCGGACGTCAACAACACACCGGTGAGCACCGCACGAGCGTCATCGGTCGACGCCGCCCGCACGACCTGGCGGAGCGCATCGACCATGGTGGCAGCCGGAAGCGTCACGGCATCGCCCGTGGGTTCGGTCTGTGCCGGATAGTCGTCGAGCGCCAGAGGCCGTACGGAGAACTGCGAACGACCTGCGCTGATCGACATCTCGCCGCCGTCGCCACTGTCGAGCTCGATCTCGACCGCACCTGCCGGCAAGGCCTTCACGATGTCGCCGATCAGCCGCGCCGGCACCACAGCCGCACCGTCACGCTCACCACCGACATCGACGGTGAGCTTGATCGTCAGCTCCAGGTCGGTACCGGTGACGGTCAGCGTGTCCCCCGAGACGTCCATTCGGACACCCGAGAGCACCGGCAGCGTGCCGGTTCGGTTGGTTGCTGCACGGCCCGCAGAATTCAGGGCATCGGCGAGCACGTCACGTTCGCAACGAAACTTCACAGTCGGGACTTCTCCTCATGAGGGAATGTTTCAAAGACAGTATGAGTAGTAGGTGCTGTGGATTGGGGACAAGCCACGTGTGCGCAGCGTACGGTGGTCGGCGGTGTCCACATGGGATGGCCGGTCATCCACACGTTACGAGTGCCACGCGTGTGATTCGGTGGACGACCCAGTGAGTGTCCCCAGGTTGCACCACGTTGCGCCTGCCCGCGTCCACCGCGCGGATGTTCGGTGCGGAGCTCGAGCATCGCGCGTTCGAACGGCATCACGACTTCAACTGCTGCAGCAGGTCGGTGACCTGGTCGTAGACCTGCTTGCGTTCCTTCATCAGGCGCTGGATCTTTTCGTTCGCGTGGATCACGGTGGTGTGATCCCGACCGCCGAAGAGTCGTGCGATGGCGGGATAGCTGAGGTCCGTGAGCTCACGGAAGACGTACATGGCCTCCTGCCGGGCCGTGACGAGCGGTCGCTGCCGGCTCTTTCCCTTGAGGGCCTCGACGTCGAACTTCAAGATGCCGGCGATCTCGTCGAGCAGTTCTTCGGGGGTGCGCACCTTCGGGCGGGTCACGGTGAGCAGGTCGGCCAGTTGCCGTTGGACGAGATCGATGGTGATCGGTTGGCGACTCAGGCTGGCGTAGGCCATGACCCGGACGAGTGCCCCTTCGAGCTCACGGATGTTGGTCGAGATGTTCTCTGCGACGAATTCGAGTGCATCGCCCGGTACCTCGACATCTTCGCGCTCGGCCTTGTTGCGCAGGATCGCGAGCCGGGTTTCGACATCGGGTGGCTGGATGTCGGTGATCAAGCCCCATTTGAAGCGGCTCCTGAGCCGTTCCTCCAGCGTGGGGATGGCATCGGGCATCCGATCCGAGCTGATCACGATCTGTTTGTTCGCGCCGTGCAGCGCATTGAACGTGTGGAAGAACTCTTCTTGGAGGCCTTCTTTGTTGGCGATGAACTGGATGTCGTCGATCAACAACACGTCGATGTCGCGGTACCGCTGCCGGAGGAAGTTGGTGGTGTTCTGACGGATCGACTCGACGTACTCATTCATGAACGTCTCGGTGGAGACGTAGCGAATCTTGTGATGGCGATAGTTCGAGTGGACGTAGTGCCCGATCGCGTACAGCAGATGGGTCTTGCCGAGGCCGGCCGAGCCATAGATGAACAACGGGTTGTAGCTGCGCGCCGGCGTCTCCGCGACGCGGAGTGCTGCGGCCAGCGCGAACTGGTTGGAGGCACCCTTGACGAAGGTGTCGAAGGTGTAGTCGGTGCTCAATCCGGCCGCCTCGAGCAGATGGTCACGTTCGTTCGCGTCCTCGGCATGTGGCTGGACGGGCACGTCCGGAGTGTCGATCCGTGCGGCGTCGACCGCGGGGATGTCAGGAGTGTCGTTCGATTCGCGCTCGGCGGCCTGATCGACTTCGATGGTGATCTCGCGAGGGCCGAGACCCGCTTCGGCGAGCGCATCGACGATCATCGGCATGTAGCGGGTGGTGATCCGATCCCGCACGTAGGCACTGGGGGCCAGCAGCCGGAACGTGGCGTCGTCAACACTGATCGGGGTGACTTCCTGGAATGTGGAGAACCACACACTCTCGGCCAGTTGCGAACGGAGTGACAGCGTCACCTGTGTCCACATGTCGTCGGCGTCGGTCAAGGGCATCAGGAGGTCACAGGAAGATCGTACGTAGTCCACATGCTTGTCCACAGTGTGTGGACAGGGACTTCGCGTGGAGCGAACAGCGCACGCTAGCAGCTTGAAAGCGCGACCAAAACACCGTGATTCAGTGTCCGTACGCTGGGGTGATGTGCGATGGATGCGCCTGTGGACAAACTACATCGACGTGATTTGACCCCCGTCGGACCCTGTTTCGGATGACCTGTCTTCCGCGCGGGTTGGGAGCGTGTCTCGCGCGACCGTATCCTGGCCGATCACATGTGGGAACGGGCTGTCGGCCCGGTCGGTGACTGCTGCACCACGATCTCGAGCAGCGTCCGATTCGTCCCTGTCTTGAGGATCACGGAGTATCACGTGAAGCGTACCTACCAGCCCAACGCCCGTCGCCGAGCCAAGAAGCACGGCTTCCGCGCTCGGATGAGCACCCGCGCCGGCCGTGCCGTCTTGAAGTCTCGGCGCGACAAGGGCCGGGCCCGACTGTCGGCTTGATCGGTCGGATTCACACCCGATCCGACTTCCAGCGGCTACGCCGCGATGGTCGGCGGGTGCGAATCGAACCCTTCTGGTGTTCTCATCTTCCGGACCCGTCGTCGAATACCGCGCAGGTGGCGTTCGCGATCAACCGCACCGTGGGCAACGCGGTCACACGCAACCGCCTCCGGCGTCGTTCGCGCGCCGTGTTGGCCGAACTGGATCTCACGGGCGGGTTGTACCTGATCGGGTGCCGGGCGGATGCGATCGAACTGACGTTCGATCAGATACGTGCTGTGCTGGGGGAACTCCCGTCGAAGCTCGGCTCGCGGTGAGCTCGCAACGGCCGATCACCCGGATGCAGCGATGGGCGCTGCGATCGATCGCCTGGTACCAACGCCTCGTCGAGGGTCGCCCCTCGCCGTGCCGGTTCTTCCCCTCGTGTTCCTCCTATGCGGCCGAAGCCTTCGAGGTGCACGGCACACGACGTGGCGTGTTGCTGACCGTTCGTCGGCTCTCACGATGTCGTCCGTTCGGACCATCCGGGTTCGACCCCGTCCCCGAGCCAGCTGCCGATCGTCATCGTTCGAGCTGCGCTGATCCCACCTGCGCTGATCCCACCTGCGCTGATCCCACCTGCGAGGCCTGCTGACATGTTCGAGATTCCCGCCGCGATTCTGTCGTGGTTCTACGACCTGACGAACAGTTACATCATCGCGATCGCCCTGATGTCGGTTGTCATCATGGCGATCACCACGCCCCTGACGTTGAAGAGCACCAAGGGCATGCTCGAGATGCAGAAGCTCTCTCCGGAGATGCGCCGGCTCCAGAACGAGCACCGCAACGACAAGCAGAAGCTCAACGAAGAGATGATGAAGCTCTACCAGGAGCACAAGGTGAACCCGATGTCGTCGTGTTTGCCGATCGTCGCACAGATGCCGGTCTTCATCGTGATGTTCCGCGTGTTGCGTGGCTTGACGTATGCCCCACGCGGCAGCGCCAAGCCGATTGCCGACGTGGTCTTCGGGGTGGTCGGGCGTAGTGACGAGATCGACGGATTCATCCCCCGGTACCTCGCGGTCGACTCAGGGCTGTTCCAGTCGCTCTACGGCAAGTTCCAAATGCCCGAGCTGGGTCTTGATCTCAGTCAGTCCCCGTTCGAAGCGATTCAGGCCAACCCCCTCACCGGGATCATCTATGCCCTCCTCGTGGTCGCACTCGGCGGCCTCTATTTCGGCCAGCAACGAATGGTCGCCGCCCGCGCCTCGATCAGCCCGACGATGTCACCGACACAGCAGAAGCTGATGCAGTACCTGCCGGTCGTCTTCGCCGTGTTCCAGATCTTCTTCCTCACGGCGTTGGTCGTCTACTACATCTTCCAGACGCTGCTGCGGATTCTCCAGCAGTACTACATCACCAAGAAGTTCTACGGCCACGACGAGTCACTCGGTCGCCAGGCGCAACGAGCCGGTGAGAAGGCTCGCGAGCAGTCGAAGGAGAACGGCGAACCGCAGGGTCTGTTCGGTCAGGCCAAACGGGACCTGATGGCGGGAAAAAGTGACACGAAGGACTCGTCATCGAAGAAGGGCGACGAGAAGCCAGGTGCGAGCAAGCACCCGAACGCGCGTCCGACTGGTGAGAGCAAGCGGGTCACTCCGCCCAAATCACGCCCGAACTCGACGTCGAAACAGGGCAATGACGATGCACCGACGGGCAAGGGTCGACCGACACCGAGCCGCAAGCAAGCCCAAGCGGCGAAAGGCCGTCCGCCCAAGTCCAGCAAGCAGTCGGGGCGACCGTCCTCTGGCAAGGGACAGGATGGCAAGTCGGGGAAGAAGAAGCGCTGACACCTCGTCGGCGCGGATCACGAACGAGACGACGTCTCGAGAGAAGAGGAAGACACGGTATGGAGTGGGTGGAAACCACGGCGAAAACGGTCGAGGCGGCGAAAGACGCAGCACTCGATCGACTGGGAGTTGCCGCAGACGAAGCAGAATTCGAAGTCCTCGAAGAACCCCGTCCGGGGCTCTTCGGTCGGACGCGAGGCGAAGCGCGAGTTCGCGCTCGCGTACAACCAACGCAGGTGCGCCCCAAGCAGGAGCGGCGCCGGCGGGGGGCCAACAGCAAGGATCAGGCGAAATCGAAGGGTCGCGAAACGGCGAGTTCGACCCGCACGTCCGCCCCGGAACCGCCCGATGACACCGAGCAGACGGAGTCCGACGCCCCAGCGACGTCGAGCGGGAATGGACGCACGTCGTCCCCGAAGCGTCGCCAGGATCGATCAAGCAACAAGAGCCAGGAGAAGACCATGAGCAACGACGAGCGAGAGCCATCCCCGGTCTCACCCCAAGAGGTCGGTGACGCCGCGGTTGCGTTCATGGACGGTTTGGCATCGGCGTTCGGCGCCACGGCGAGCAGCGAGCTGCACGTCGACGGCATCGAACTCGAGGTGCACGTGAACGGTGAGGGCCTCGGCCTGCTCGTCGGTCCGGGTGGACGCACGCTCAATGCGATCCAGGACCTGGCGCGCGTGTCAGCACAACGACGTCTGGGCGATCATGACACTCGCCTGCGGATCGATGTGGCGGGCTACCGTGCTCGTCGGAACGAAGCGTTGGCCAAATTTGCTGCTGATGTTGCGGCATCGGTGCGCGAGTCGGGCTCGGCCCGGGCGCTCGAGCCGATGACCTCCGCTGATCGCAAAGTGATCCACGATGCGCTCAACGATGAGGACGGTGTATCGAGTCGGTCCGAAGGCGACGACCCGAATCGCCGAATCGTCGTCGTTCCCGACTGAACGAATCCAGTCCGAGGCCGACGCTGTCGGTCCTCTGCGAAGCCCGATCGTCATCGACGATCGGGCTTCGTCGCGTCTGGGGTTCGTTCGTGCGGGGACCGGGCATGGCACACTTCCTCGGTGCAGCAACCGAGGATGTCCGACGCAGTGCTCCAGGTCTTGGCCGAGAGTCAGCGCCTCGGGTTCCTCGGTTCCCGGCCCGTCGACGACGCCGTCGAACACGCCCGCGCGTTTGTCGATGCGCTCGAGGGGGTCACCGGTTCGTTGGTCGATCTCGGAGCGGGTGGCGGGCTACCGGGGTTGGTGATTGCACATGACCGCCCGGATCTCACGATCACGTTGGTGGACCGGCGTGCCAAACGCACCGACTTCCTCGAGCGGATGGTGCGTCGACTGCGGTGGTCGGACCGTGTGCAGGTGGTCACCGACGACGTCGAGCATGTCGTCGCCGACTCACCGATGTCGTTCGACGCCGTGGTGGCGCGCGGATTCGGTCCCCCTGACGTCACGCTCGCGCTGGCTGCACAACTGATGCGAACGGGTGGACGGGTGGTCATCAGTGAACCGCCGTCCGGTGACCGCTGGACCTCAGATCTGCTCGCTGAGCTGGGGGTTCATCGCGTCCAGACCGTGCTTCCCAAGGTCGCCGTGTTCCAGCAGAACCGTTTCACGTGAAACATCGGGGAGCTCCGCCGGCGAACAGCAACCTGGTGGATCGCCAAGTTTCACGTGAAACATGTCGGGGGTCCTTGTAACGCGTGTCGGGATCGGGCACAGTACGGGTCGCTGATCCCAGCGTCTGTGAATGGAGTCGCCGTGTCCCCTGACGACACCGCACCACCTGGTGCCACCCCGGGTCCCGAGACCGAGTCGACACCCGACTCGGTGACCGGTCATCCCCTCCCTCGAATCATCGCCATCGCCAATCAGAAGGGCGGTGTCGGCAAGACCACGACCACCGTCAACATGGGTGCGGCACTGGCCGACATGGGCCTTCGTACCCTGCTGATCGATCTCGACCCCCAAGGCAACGCATCGACGGGCCTCGGGATCGAGAACCGCGGGCTGGAACGGTCGATGTATCACGTGATGTTGCATGACGAACCACTCGAGAACGTGATCGAGCCGACCGACGTGAAGAACCTGTTCGTGGCGCCTGCATCACTGGATCTCGCAGGAGCCGAGATCGAGCTCGTCCCGGCGTTCAGTCGCGAGCAACGGCTCAAACGGGCGATCGAAGGGGTGATCGACGACTACGACTACGTGTTGATCGACTGTCCACCATCACTCGGTCTCCTGACGGTGAACGGGCTGTCCGCGGCTCGCGAGGTTCTCGTGCCGATTCAGTGCGAGTATTACGCACTCGAGGGACTCGGACAGTTGTTGCGCAATGTCGATCTCGTCAAACGCAACCTCAACCCGGATCTCGATCTCAGTACCATTCTGTGCGTCATGTACGACGCACGCACCAAGTTGTCGGAACAAGTCGTCACCGAAGTGCGCGAGCATTTCGGACCGAAGGTGTTGCGTTCGGTGATTCCACGGACGGTCCGGCTGTCCGAGGCACCATCATTCGGCCAACCGATCACCACATTCGATCCAACGTCGCGGGGTGCCCTGGCATATCGCGACGCAGCCAAGGAGGTACACGGTGGCGCGGCGTAGCGGACTCGGTAAGGGGTTGAGTTCTCTCATCCCGATGGAAGGTGGCCCCGGTGGCGACACCGGTGAGTTGGTGGAGATCCCGACGTCCTCGGTCACACCGAACCCCAATCAGCCTCGCCAGCACTTCGACGAGGAGAGCCTCGTCGAGCTGGCGGCGTCGATCGCCGAGATGGGGGTCCTGCAGCCGATCCTGGTACGCCCACTCGGCGATGAGCAGTACGAACTGATCGCAGGAGAGCGGCGGTGGCGTGCCACGCAGCGTGCCGGGTTGGCGGCGATCCCCGCGATCGTGCGCACCACGAGCGACACGAGCTCGATCGAACAGGCGTTGGTCGAGAACCTCCACCGACAGGACCTGACGGCCCTCGAGGAGGCGGCGGCGTACCAACAACTCCTGGAGGATTTTGAGCTCACTCAGGACGACCTGGCGAGACGAGTCGGCAAGAGTCGATCGGCGATTTCGAACGCGATCCGCCTGCTCGGCCTACCACCGGCGGTTCAGGCGTTGTTGGCCGATGGCCAGCTGAGTGCCGGCCACGCTCGTGCGCTCCTCGGGACGCCCGACCGAACCCGTCAGGAGGCACTCGCCGCCGAGGCCGTCGCCGAAGGCTGGTCGGTCCGGATGGTCGAACAGGCCGTCCGCGGTGATGGCGAGGCCGATGACGCGATGACGGATGGGCCCACCGAGGACGAGCGTCCCGGGGCCACCATCGACGGAGCCGGCTTGACACCGGCCACGAAGCTGCGGCCACCCGGCTTGTTGGAGCTGGAGGAGCTGCTCGCGGAGTACCTCGACACGCGCGTGAATGTTCAGCTCGGCGCGAAGCGCGGCAAGGTCACGGTCGATTTCGCCGATCTGGAAGACCTCGAGCGGATCTACCGCCGGATGACGTCATGACGCGACTCTCGACTCGCGCGTGAGATACGTCGAGCATCGGTCCTGACCTCGCGCGTGAGCTTGAGGTGAACAGGTGTACACTCAGCATTTCACGCGCGGTTCGTGGGCGCGGACTCAACCGATGCCACGTGACGTGGGGATGTCATGAAGATGACGTTGAAGGAAACACACAGACTGGGGACAGACCTGTGGATAAACACTCATCTCTCCCCTGAGCAGGGGAAATCGGTCAGTCTTCGGGGTGTTCGAGCGCCACGAATGGGGCTTCGCTCCATGCGGCCACGGCGCGGGTGACCGCATCGGTCAGGAGATTCGTGCGGTCGACGACGCTCCGCACGGGTCCGACCGAACACAACACCGCAGGCATCCGTGTCTCGCGCAGCACCGACAACCGCATGCCGCTGAGGACCGGCCGAGATTCGAGCACCCCATCGAGTTCGTCGACGATGCGGACGGCGAGCGACCGGCCGCCGATCGACTCGAACGACGGGACGGCGAAATACGACACGATCGAGCAGTGATCGGTGCGCGCGTCGAAGCCGATGTAGGCGTCGGCACCGAATCGGTTGGCGGCGGCCGCCTGGGCGGGAGCCTCGTACTCGTCGGTCGACATCACGGTCGCACCGTGCTCACGGAGCGAGCGCGAGAGGGACCGGGCAATCGAGCTGAGACCACCGAACTGGCCGACGACGATCCGCAGCCCGCTGACCGAGGCCGGGGCACGGTTGGCTTCCGCCTCGCGAATCGATGCCACGCCGGGACCCGAGCCGCTCTGGCGGCTGACGAGGCGGAGCGTGCGCACGGTCTGGACACCGCAGACGCCGTCAGCGGTGAGGCCCGAGTTGTGTTGGAAGTCGAGCAGCGCCCGGCCGGCGGCGGGGCCGAAGATCCCGTCCGGTCGACCGCAGTCGAATCCGAGATGATTGAGGCTGCGCTGGAGATCGGCGACGTCGTCGCCGCGCAACATCGGTGCGTTGAGCATCAGGAGCCGGTCGCCGAGCGCCCAGCCGGCTTCGATCAGCGCCAGCCAGGTGGGCTCGTCGCAACTGCCGCTCGCGTGCAGACCGCGTTGGGCCTGGAACGCAGAGATCGCCGACTCGGTGGCACCACAAAAGACGCCCGCCTCGGCGCCGTCCGGTTCGAAGCCGGCGGTGCCGAGGCGGCGTTGTAGGTCTCGGATTGCTTCGCCGCGTTGGCCGCGGGTCAGTGGGAAGTGGCCAGGAATCCGTCGATCTCCTCGAGCAGGGCACCTTTGCTCTTGGCGCCGGTGATGCGCCCCACGACTTCACCCTTGTCGAAGACGAGGAGCGTCGGGATCGACATGACACTGAACTTCATGGCGATGTCGGGGTTGTCGTCGACGTTCAGCTTGGTGACGGACAGTTCACCGCGCTCGTCGGCGATCTCACCGAGGATCGGCGCGATCTTCTTGCACGGCCCACACCACTCGGCCCAGAAGTCGACGATGACGGGCTTGTCGGCACCGTTGACGGTCTCGTCGAAGGTCGCGGTGGAGAGGTCGGTGATTCCGTTTGCCATGTGTCAGGTCCTTTCGAGGGATACGGACTCGTACAACCGGCAGTTGTCGGTCGCCATTCCCAGAGTGCCGAGCGTACTCCTCCCGCGGACCGCATGCGGGGCCTGTCACCGGCGTCGCTCGCAGCTGCGACGGCTCGTTCCTCGCCGACGGTCAGTCCTCACCGGTCCGAGGGTGCGCCGCAGGCACTTGAGCGACGGTCGAGCGCAGCGAACCTTGGAGCGACCCGGGTGGGTGGCGGGTCAAGAAACGTCTTCGAGCCAGCGTTCGGCGTCGATGGCGGCCATGCAACCGCTGCCGGCGGCGGTGATCGCCTGGCGATACACCGAATCCTTCACGTCGCCACAGGCGAACACACCGGGGACGTTGGTGTAGGTCGAGTCGGGTCGGGTGATCAGGTACCCGGTGCTCTCGTCCATGTCGAGCACGCCACGGAACAGGTCGGTGTTCGGCTTGTGCCCGATCGCGATGAACAGCCCGGTCACGTCGAGGACCCCGGTTTCACCGGTCACGTTGTCGACGATGTTGACGCTCTCGACCTTGTCGGTCCCGTTGATGTCGGTCACCGACGTGTTCCAGAGGAACTCGATCTTCGGGTTGGCCTTGGCGCGGTCCTGCATGATCGCCGAGGCGCGCAGTTCGTCACGTCGCACGATCAAGGTGACCTTGTCGGCGAACTTCGTGAGGAAGTTCGCCTCCTCGATGGCCGAGTCGCCGCCGCCCACGACGGCGATCTCATGGCCGCGGAAGAAGAATCCGTCACAGGTGGCACAGGTGGAGAGGCCGTGCCCGATCAGACGCTCCTCGGCCGCGAGGCCGAGCATCAGTGACTGCGCTCCGGTCGACACGATCACCGAGTTGGCCCGATAGGTCGCCTCACGTGTGGTGATCGTGAACGGTCGCGCACTGAAGTCGATCGAGTTGGCCTTCTCGGTGACGATGGTCGTGCCGAAGCGTTCGGCCTGGGCCCGCATCTCACCCATCAGGTCGGGACCCATGATGCCGTCACGGAAGCCCGGGAAGTTCTCGACTTCGGTCGTGAGCATCAACTGACCACCCGGCTGATCGGACGTCGACGACGGCTCGCCTTCGATCATCAGCGGTGCGAGGTTGGCGCGAGCGGAGTAGATCGCGGCGGTCAGCCCGGCGGGTCCGGACCCCACGATCACCACGTCGTGCACGGTCTCAGCGGATGAAGAGTCGGTCATGTCAGGGCTCCCGGAGGGTCGGAGATCGGTCGAAGATGCTGGAATGACGCAGGCTGAGCGCCACACAGTCGTCGTGCAATGGTGAACGCCGACCGAGTGCCGGACATTCCCGACCGGTCGGTGTCGCGGGTCAGACTGCGCCGGCGCTGTCGTTGCGCTTCTTGAACAACAGTGCGCCGACGATGCAGAGGATGCCACCGATGACGAAGTAGCTGATGTAGACGGCACGGCCCTGGTTCGAGAACGGTTCGATGATCGCCTGCAGTCCACGGGTGAGGCCGATCAGCAGCAGCACCAGGGCGAACAGTCCGAGGAACGCGGCGAGCAGCCCGAACACGAGACCGCGGGCGGCCATGACGGCCGGCTTCGTGGTCTTGGACTTGACGTTGTCGACGAGGCGCACGACCTGGTCGGTCGTGTTCGCGGCCCAGTCGGGATCGGTCAGCGGGTTTCCGGCCATGGCGCGCGAGGTTAGCCGCGTGGTCGATGGCGAACACCATGATGACCCGGGCGCGTCCCGCGGGAGGCGTCGTGGTCAGGGTTGCGTGTTCGGCGCCAGCTGTGCGGCGCCGCGACTGTCGCTCGGCAAGGCGACGACGTCGACCACGTCACAGTCGTCGATCGTGTAGGCGTAGACGAGCGCGTTCTGGAGGTCGACACCGACGCCGACGGTGACACCCTGGTACGTCACCGGCTCGAGTTCGCGCTCGATGCCGAGCTCGGCGGCGCACGTGCCGAAGGGCGGTTCGAATTCGTCGTCGACCTCGGGAGCACCGTCGCCTTCGAGCGTCCGCACGGCGAGGCTGCCGTAGACACCGAGCTCCTCCGCTGTTTCGATCTCGACCAGCTCGATCTCGGCGGGCGGTGCGGGTTGCTCGGATCCGGGGGCGTCGGCGCTCCCCGCGGCCTCGTCAGCAGCGAGATCGGCATCTTCGGGGAACAACCCGGGGCTCGCTGCTTCGTCGCTGAGATCGCTCTCGGTCGGCACCGCATCTGCGCCGACGTCCGCGCCGGAGACCTCCGCGGCCTCGTTCGCTTCGACGGCGTCGACCTCGCTGGCGGGATCCTCGGCGACCGGCTCGACCGCGAGCTCGGTCGTGTCGGCGCTGCCCTCGCGCAGCACGCCGAGCACCACCGCACCGACGCCGGCGATCATCACGAGCGCAGCAGCGGCCCCCAGTGCCCACTGCGGCATGGTCATGGTCCCTGGACGTCGACGGCGTTCGCTGCGCTTGCGGCGGGCGTCGGAGCGGGGCGTGGTGACGGCCGCGCCGGCGGCTGCATCGATGCCATCGCTCGGCGTCACTTCGCCCGCACGTTCGGGGTCGGACATCCGCGCCCACACGTCGAGGGCGGTGGCCAGATGACCCTCACGTTCGGACAGTGACGCCTCGGGCGCGGTGGCTCCGAGCACTGTGCGAACGCTCCCGAACTGCGCAACCGTCTCGAGTGTGTCCGGGCTCGTCTCGACCAGCGCACGCTCATCCGGGGTGGCCTCACCGTCGAGGTACAGGCTCGCGAGCAGTGTGGTGTTGTCCGGGTCGCCGCCGTTCTGTTCGAAGTCACTCATCGTCGTACCAACTCATGTCAGATCCGTTGGACGCTCGAAGTCACCCGTTCGGTTCCCGATCGTCCGCGAAGTTTCGGATGTGACCTCGGCCACCAGGTCGCTGTGCTCGTCGAGTCGCAGCGCGTCGGCGAGCATCCGCCGACCGCGAGCGATACGCGATTTGACCGTGCCCACCGGAACGTCGAGCACTTCGGCGATCTCGGCATAGTCGAGGTCTCCGACGTCGCGCAGGACGACGGCGGTGCGGAAGTCGTCGGGGAGCGCAGCGAGCCCCTCGTCGAGTGCGAGACGGTCCGCGATCGACGTGATGCGCCGTTCGGACATCTCGTCGACGGGCTCGAACGTCGTGTCGTTCGACTCGCCGTCGCGAACCGAGTGCAGGGCCGGGCGGCGCTTTCGCTTGCGGAGTTCGTCGAGCGCGGCGTTGGTGGCGATGCGGTAGGCCCAGGTACCGAACGACGAGCGACCGTCGAACTTCGGGAGGCTTCGGACGATCTTGATGAGGGCTTCCTGCGTCGCGTCGTCAGCGTCGCGGGTGGGCCCGGCGATGCGCCGCGTCACCGCATGGATCCGGTCGTAGTGGCGTCGCAGCAGCTGGTCGAGCGCGAACCGGTCACCGGCTCTCGCGGCTGCGATCAGCTCGTTGTCATCGGTCTGGACTGCGATGCGGCGAGCGTAACGAACGGGAATCGTCCGGCGTGGCCATCTCGGGGGTTGATTGGGGCCGGGCGGAGATCACACCTGACGGGTTCAGTCGATCAGCGTCAGCTCGTCGATCGTGCCGCGATACGGATTGTCGACACTGCAACCGTCGTCCGTCCCGATCTCGTTGATGAGGATCAGGACGTGGCGCGGGGCGAATCCGCCGGGGTCGGTGGTGACCGCGGTCGGCTCGGGTCCGAACGAGCGGTCGAACGGCTCGCCCCAGTCGTCGACGGTCGTGGGGGCGGTGTCACCGTCCCACTCGTAGAACTGCACCTGGTAGGGCCCGGTGCCGACGTCGAAGGTGATGCGCCGATCGAGTGGACGATCGAAGCTGACCACCAGCCCGACGCCACGTTTGGCACCCATGAACTGGTTGGAGTAGCACGAGGTGCGCCACGTCGTCGACGGGTCACCGTCGGCCAGTGCCGACGATGCGAGGTCGTCGTTCTCCTCGAAGTCACCCTCGGGATCGAACGCAGCCACCGAGACGATCCGGGCGGTGTCGCCGTCGAGCGCCGGTTCGACCGTGTCGCTCTCGGCGGTGGGAGCCGGTTCTGCGGCCGCTGCCTCGCCGGTCGCTCCGCCATCGGCCACTGCGGGCACCACCGCCGCGGAGGAGTCGTCGGGGAACCCCGTCGTGGACGGGCTGGAGGCGTCACGGGTCGCCAGTGTCCACCACAGGAGGAGCGCGATGACACAGGCCACCGCGATCAGTCCGCCGACCACGGTGGCCGACGGACCCCATGAGTGGGCCATGCCCCGTGCCGGCACACCGCGTTGCTCACCGGCGGGAGGGGTCCGATCGCGGTGGACGGGCGGTGGTGCGTCGGCTCGCGTGACCGCAACCCGCGTCGAGGGTGTTGCCGATGCCTGCACCGGGACCCGTCCGGTGATGTGCGTCGGCTCACCGGGGATGCCGACCGGTCCGCTCGGCAGACTGGCCGGATCGACCCGGGTCCGAGGCGATTCGGGTGTCGACGGTCGCCGCTTCTTGTCGGGTGCGGCGCGTCGGTCGCCGCTGCGCGACTCCTTGCCGCGCGGCGGTGTCGGCTGTCGGATCCCCCGGCTGCGGTCCTGAGAACGGCCGCGCACATCGGACGGAGCGCGGACGAGCCGGCCTGCGGCGAACGGGGAGACCGGGGACCGCTCATCGGACGTGTGATCGAACTCCGGCGGTCCGTCTTCCTGAGCGGCCTTCAGCTCCGCGATGAGCGCGGCCCCGTCGGCGGGTCGGTCCTCGGGTCGACGTGCGAGCAGCGCATGGATCACCGTGACGAGTCGGGTCGGCAACGTGGCGCGGAGACGCGCCAGATCGGTCGGGTCGCGCTGGAGGCGTGCGAGGGCCGTGTCGGCGTCGGTCTCGCCGAGGAACGGCACGCGTCCGGCCAGACATTCGTACAGCACCAGCCCGAGTGAGTAGAGATCGGCGCGCCCGTCGAGCTTCTTGCCGCGTACCTGTTCGGGGGAGAGGTACTTCGCGGTCCCCATCATGATGTTGTCGCTCGTGAGGTCGTCGCTCCCGTCACCGTGGAGACCCTTCGCGATCCCGAAGTCGGTCAGCAGGACCCGTCCGTCCGGGGTGATCATGATGTTGCCCGGCTTGACGTCGCGATGGACGAAGCCGGCTCCGTGGGCGTTGTCGAGCGCCAGTGCCACCGCCGTGCCGATGTGGCAGGTCAGCTCGGGGCTGAGTCGGTTCTGGGTGTCGAGCAACTGTCGGAGGCTCTTGCCGTCGACCAGTTGCATCACGACGGCCTGACGACCGTCCTGCTCGAAGACGTCGTGGACCGCCACGATGTTCGGATGGTTGAGGCTTGCGGCGGCGACTGCTTCACGACGGAACCGCTCGGCGACGATCGGGTCGGTGGCGAGGGTCGGCTTGAGCCACTTGACCGCGACCTTCCGGTCGAGGGTGCGATCGATGGCCAGCCACACCTCGGCCATGCCGCCCTGGGCCAGGCGTCGCTGCAGCTCGTACCGGCCGGCGATGATCGTGGGGGTCGGGGATGACATGGACGTCACGGAACGCTAGTGGGATGGCGCCCTTGAGCCGGGGCAATGCGTACTTCTGGTCCGCGGCCGGCGGGCGGGTTCAGGGCGCTGGCGTGAAGATCGCCGTCAGGTTCCCGACCCAGATGGCACCACTGCCCGCGTACACCTCGCAAGCGAGGCTGTAGGTGACGGTGGCGTCGGCGGCGATGTCGAACGTCCTGGTCCCCGACAACGTGCCCTGATCGGAGGGCAGGCTCGACTCCCAGAATTGCAGCGACGGTGTGTCGAAAACGATGTCTGTCGGGGGAATGTCGCCCGCCTCGAAGAGCGCACACACGATGTCTCCACCGTCGGAGGAATGAATGACGACGCCGGTGGAGTTGAGAGTGACCTGGCCGTCGACCGGTGCGGTCACCTCCACCGAGACGTACGCCGTCGGTGTCGTGGTCAAGATGAGGTCGGTTGTTTCGCTGTTGGTGACGGCGAACGAGTCGCGTGCCTCCAACGCCATCACCCTCTTCGCCAAGTCCTGCAGGCTGGCGTTGGTGTAGTAGCCGTTGACGTCGATGACCATGCCGACGGTGCCCTTGTTGTTGAACCCGTTGAATTCGCCTGAGCTCGACAGTGAGGTGGTGACGGCGTTCGGGGTCGGTGGTTGGCCGGGTGCGGGGTTGAGGCTCGATGCTTCGGGTCGGGGTTGGCCGGTGGGCCAGATCGTCCAGAACGTCTGGGTGCTGGCGCGCACGGCGGTGACGTTCATCGACAACCCGACGGCGTCGCTTGGGATGGTGCACTGTGAGTCGGGGATCGGCCCGTTGGTGCCGTGCGCCTCGATGGTGCGGATCTCGCCGACGTCCAATGGGGCGCCGCCGGGTTCGCGGGTGTCGACCAGCCGGCACGGGGTGATCGGTACCAGGGTGGCGTCGGTGTCACCCGGTGCGGCGTCCACCCGCCACGCCTGGGTGACGACCAGTGTTGCCATCAACATCGTCGCGGCACCGGTGCAGAACCACACCAGCGACCTGACTCGAACCGTCCGATCCATCACACACACCCCCGAGGCTTCGGTGCGCTCGGCCCGATGCCGATCGACACGGCCCGCAGTCTCCCATACCTTTTCCGGGCGTTCTCGGGATAACCGGCGCGCTGCCGGTCGGCCCGCAGGACGGGTCAGGCGGTCTCGTGGAACGCGACGCCGATCGTGCCGCGGCCGCCGTGGGTGCCGATGACGGGGCCGATCTCGCCGACGAGGATCTCGCCGTCGTAGTGCGGTTGCAGCATCTCGACGAACACGTCGACGTCGGAGCAGTCGGCGTGGAGCACGGCGAGGTTCTCGACGCGGCCCTCGTAGCTCTTGAACCGTTCGACGAGGTGCGCGAGCGCCTTGGAGCGGGTGCGCTGCTTGCCCGCTTCCGCAACGACCCCGCCCGTGACGTCGATGATCGGCTTGATCGACAACGCGGTGGCGAGGAAGGCCTTCGCGCCGCCGATCCGCCCGCCCTTCTTCAGGTTGTCGAGCGTGTCGAGCGCGGCGAAGACGCGGGTGCGCTCGGAGAGATCGGTGGCCAGGGCCTCGACCTCGTCGATCGTTGCGCCGTCCGCGGCGGAACGTGCGCACGCAATGGCGATCGTGCCGATCCCCATCGAGACCGAGCGCGAATCGACGATGCGGACATCGAGGTCGATCCCGTCGTCGTCGGCGATCGTGCGGGCGGCGAGCTCGGCGCTCTGAATGGTGGCGGACAGCTGTCCCGACAGCGACACGACGACGATCCCGGTGGCACCGTCGGCGGCGAGCTTGCGATACACCGACTCGAACTGGCCGGGGGCGGGTGCTGCGGTCTCGGGCAGCGTCGACATGTTCACGCACCGGTTCCAGAACTCGGCAACGGAGAGCTCCTCGCGGTCGATGAACTCGTCGTCGCCGAAACGGATGCTCAGCGGGACGATCTCGATGCCCAGTTCGTCGGCGACCTCGGCGGGGAGATCACAGGCGCTGTCGGTGACGATGCGTACGTTGCTCACGGGTTGTACAGGTTACTCAGCCGCGATCGACTCCGGTTCGGTCGGCGCGTTCTCGCGACGCCGTGCACGCCAGTGGGAGAACCACCACGTGAGCAGGATCAGGAACAGTGCCGCGGTGAGCACCTGTCCCAGGCCGGTCAGCGCGTTGACCCGCGACGTGAGCGTGACCGGATCGGTCAGCGAGACCGAGGTCGGCGGCGGAGTGAGGACTTCGACGGTGACGGGTGAGGTGCCGTTCGAGCGAGCGACCACGGGCACGTTGATGATCGTGTCGTCATCGGGTGCGAGCGTGACCGCGATGTCACCTTCGGGGAATGCGAGGCGCGGCGACGTCAGACGAACGACGACGTTGAGTGGTTCGTCGAGATCGTTGCCGACCCGGATGTCGATGTCGCCCGTCCTGCCGGTGAGGGTGAACGTGAACGGCTCCGGGGCGACCACGCCGTCACGCAGTCGCTGACCCTCAGCGAGCAGTTCGTCGAGTTGGGCCTCGACCGTCTCGTCGTCGAACGCTGTCGACACGAAACTGTCGAGCTGCCGCGTCCACATGGCTGGTCGCTGGTCGTCGGCCGCGAGCATCGATGCGGCGACCGCGAGTGACGCCTCGACCCCGGCGATCCGGTCGAGTCGGGCCTCGAGTGACGGCCCGGCGACGTCAGGGAGTCGCGGTGCGGGTTCGACCGGGAACGTGGATGTGCGCGACGTGAGATCGGTGGCCACACTGAACCGGATTGCCTCGGTGGTTGCCGCAACGCGTTCGAGCTCGGCGGCGAGGCGGGGGTCGAAGGCGCCGAGTCCGGGTACGGCGATCAGGTGGCTGCGCTGGTCGCCACGCTCCGCTCGCGGGGCGTCATACTGCTGCAGCCGGAGTTCGGCGATGGTTCGGAACGCCCACTCCGCCGGCGTGCCTGCAGCGAGGACGTCGTCGGTTGCGTCGACGGTGAACGCGGCGCCGAGTTGCTCGTCGACGATGAGTGCGGGCATCCGCCCGCCATCGGGGAGCGGGAACTCGATGAAGCGGTCGACCGGGGGGACGTCGACGCCGGAATCGGTGCCGGTCGTGGTCGTGGCGCGATACACGTCGGCCGGCATCGCGAGGTAGCGGACGCCGAGGTCGCGCAGGACCTGGGCGGCGGGCCCGCTCAGCTCCTTGGTTGCCGCCCTCACGTCGCGAACCGGGACCTTGCCGATGGCCTCGGCGACATCGTCCTCGCCGGCTCGGAGTTGGCGGACGAAGGCGTCGACGCGTCCGACCGCGACAGCTGTCGAGACGTCGAATGGCGTCGCAGGGGCGGCGAGCAGGATGTCGTCAGCGAGAAGATCGGGGTCGTCGGTGTCGATGTCCCCGGACGCCGCAGCCGCCGTCACGACGGAAGGTGGGATGGCCATCGTGATCGGTGCATCGAGTGCATCGGCATCGGCGATGAGGCCCGCGAACTCGCCCACGGCAGCGGCGTACTCCTCGTCGCTGCCGGTCGGGCCCGGGTCGTCGATCGCCGCGAACAGTGACAGGTCGATGGTGGGCGGCGCGGTGGTGACGCCGCCACGCCGTTCGACCACCGTGCCGTGCCGCGCGACCACCCGGCCGTCGACGCTCAGCTGGACGACGATCGGATGGATGCCATCGACGTTGAACTCGAGGTTCGCCGCGATGCTCGGGTCCATGTCGGTGGGTACCGAGACCTCGAGCAGAGCCTCGTTGGTCGAGGTGACCGTGATCATCGAGCGGACGTCGAGCATGTCGACGCCGTCGATGAACGGTGGGAGCCGACTGGACCTCGGGTCCGGGCCCAGCAGGCCGACGAGTTCGGTCGGATCATCGAGCGGGCGGTAGTTGATGACCTGCAGGCTGAGTGCGGCCAGTGGGGGCGGCGGGGGCGGCGGGATCGTCGTCGGCGGGGTGGTTGGGGGCGGCGGCGTCACAGCCGGCGGCGCGGGCGGGGCGACCGTCGCTCCGGGTTCGATCGGAGCCGGTGCGATCTCCGGCGTCGTCGTGGTCGTGGTGGTGGTCGTGGTGGTCGTGGTGGTGTCGTCGGTGGCGCGAGGTCGGCGACGGGGTCGAGATCGCCGACGATGCGGTACGTCAAATCGATGGTTCCGCCGGGCGCCAGGTCGAACGTCTGGTCGACGAGCTCCAACTGGATGGATCCGGCGCTTGTCGCGGAGGGTTCCGGCGGGACCGGATCGTCCTGGGCGACGGCGGTCGTGGCGATGCCGAGCAACGCGAACGTGACGGCCGTGGCCGCGACGGCGTGCTTCATGGTGTCCGACGGTGTTCCAGGACGACGAGCTGATCGCCGAGCCGTTCGAACGACGCCTGCTCGTACATCCGGAGCGCGGCGACGTTGTCGATCCCGGTGTTGACCAGTGCACGGCTCGCGCCGCGACGAACGAGCCACCCGAGTGCGTCGTCGACGAGTTGGCGTCCCACCCCGAGTCGCTGTGCATCGGGGCGAACGGCGATGCGCTGCAGATAGCCGGTCGTGCCGGCCCTGCCGGTGATGGCGAAGCCGAACGCCCGGCTGCCGGAACGCCCGCCCGCGTTGGCGAGCCGGCTGCGTGCCGATGGTGTCGCATCGGCGATCTCGCTCAGCGACGCCGCATCGTTGCGCCACCCGTCGGGAAACGCGGACTGGTCGATCTCGGCCAGCGTCGTCAGGTCCCGTCGTCGGACTCGGCGCAGTGACGCCGACGCTGCCGGGCGGTTGCGGAGTCGGGCGGGGGCGTCGAGCAGGGCACGCTCGAGCAGCACGAGTCGGTCGATGACCGTGAAACCGCAGTCGGCGAACACCGCGGCCGCCGCCGGGTAGAGGGCTCCCGTCCGCACGGCGCTCATCGGTGGCGTCGCATTCGCCGATCGAGTCACGGGCGCCAGGTCGTACGCGTCGGCGAGCCAGCCCTGGACCTGTTCGGGTGTGGGGATCATCGACACGTCGACGATCACGAGGTGACCGATCGAGCGATCGAGTGGCCAGGTGCGCAGCTCGGCCCGAGCCGATGGAGTCGCGATGACCTGACGCACCTGGCAGACGCTAATCGTTGGACCGGCGGAGGGACCGTGCGCTCGACCATCTCGGATCCACCGTCATCGATCGCACCGGGGCCGTTGCGTCGGGACCGAATACGCTGGTGCTGTGATCCCCGAGCGTTTCGCCCCCGTCCTGCGCGAGCTCGAACCGGTCGCGGAACGCTTTCGAGCCGCCGGGTTTCGGCTGTACCTGGTCGGTGGCACCGTGCGTGACCTCCTCGTCGACAGCGGCCGGACCGATCACGACCTCGACCTCACGACCGATGCCCGGCCGCCGGAGATCAAGGCGTGCCTGGAGGGATGGGCTGACGCGATCTGGAGCCAGGGCGAGAAGTTCGGCACGATCGGCGCGCACAAGATCGACGTCGCCACCGGTGAGGCGCGTGTGTACGAGATCACCACCTTCCGCGCCGAGGCGTACACCGACGATTCGCGCAAACCCCACGTCGTGTTCGCCGACGAGATCGACGCCGACCTCTCACGACGCGATTTCACCGTGAACGCGATGGCCCTCGAACTGACGTCGAGCGACGGCACCCCGGAGCTGGTCGATCCGTTCGACGGAGCGATCGACCTCGTGCAGCGGGTCCTGCGGACACCGCTCGGCCCGGAGATCAGTTTCAGCGACGACCCGTTGCGCATGCTGCGTGCTGCCCGGTTCGTCGCGCGCTACCGGTTGCAGCCGAGCGAGCAGATGATCGCCGCGGTGCAGTCGATGGCCGCCCGGTTGGAGATCGTGTCGGCCGAGCGGATCCGCGACGAACTCGACAAGCTGATGGTCGTCGATCACCCCGCTGACGGTCTGTGGTTCCTCGTCGACACGGGGTTGGCCGAGCAGTTCCTGCCCGAGCTGCCGAACATGCGGCTCGAGCACGATCCGATCCACCGTCACAAGGACGTGTTGACCCACTCGATCGCCGTGGTCGAGAACGTCCGACCGCCGCACGAGGATCCCGTGATCGTCGCCGGTGAGCGCCCGAGCTTCGACTTTCGTCTCACGCGGCTCGCCGCGCTGTTCCACGACATCGGCAAGCCGAAGACCCGCGGCTATCAGCAGGGCAAGGGCACGACGTTCCATCACCACGATGCGGTCGGTGCGCGGATGACCAAGAAGCGAATGACGGCGTTGCGGTACTCGAACGACGACATCAAGGCGGTCACCGAACTGGTGGCGCTGCACCTGCGGTTCCACACCTACTCGATGGGATGGTCGGACTCGGCGGTGCGCCGCTACGTGCGCGATGCCGGTCCGCTGTTGCAGGAGCTCAACGTGTTGACCCGGTGCGATTGCACCACTCGCAACGCGAAGAAGGCGGCCCGGCTGTCGCGCCGGATGGACGACCTCGAGGTGCGCATCGACGAGCTCGCTGCCGCCGAAGAGATCGCCGCCCTGCGTCCCGAGATGGATGGCAACGAGGTGATCGAACACCTGGGTGTCGATCCTGGACGCGTGGTCGGCGAGGCGATGAAGTACCTGATGGAGATCCGTCTCGACGAAGGCCTCATCGGTGACACCGAGATCCGCAAGCGCCTCGACGCCTGGTACGCCGCCCGCTGACACCGGCGATCCCGGGTCGATGACACGGGATCGATGACCGGGAGGACGGACGGGCATCCGCGAGCGGTGGGGGCTCGGCTCGTAACGTCGAGCCGTGAATTCTGGCGGAATCATCGTGGTGGTCGCGTTCGGCGTCGTTGCCGCGTTGTCCATCGCGCTCGTCGCGCTCGACGCACGTCGGATGCGCCGCCGACTGCACGCGTCCGTCGACGGCGTTGCCGTTGCGAGCGACCGGATCCGACGGCTGCTCGACGGTCTGCCCGACGCCGTGCTCAGCCTCGATGCCGACGGGGCGATCGTGTCGGCCAACGAGCGCGCCGCACAGCTCACCGGCCGATCGATCGAGGAGCTGCTCGGACGCTCGTTCATCGGGTTCGTGTCCGACGACGATCGCGATGACATCACCGACCGGTGGCGCCGCCTCCGCCTCGATGCCGCTGCGGGCGGCCCGTCTGCATTCGAGCTCGTCGGACGGGGCGGTGCGACGAAGTTGGTGGAGGCCACGCTGCACCCCGTCGCCGACGAGGCCGACGGCACGGTCGTGATCCTGCGGGACATCGGCGACCGCGAGCGCACGTCCGAGGCCCTGGAGCAGGCCCGACGTCGGTTCCAGCAGGCATTCCACTCGGCGCCGACCGGCATGGCGTTGGTCCGGCTGTCCGACAACCGCATCGTCGACGCGAACCAGTCCCTCGCCGACCTGCTCGACCACTCGCGCCGCTTCCTGCTCGGACGGTCGATGCGCGAGATCACCCATCCCGACGATCTCCGCGCTGCGGCCGCGGAGCGGGCACGCATCGAGCTCGGTATCGACGACAGCTACCGGACCGAGCAGCGGTACCTGCGTCGCGACGGTGAGTTCGTCTGGACCAAGACCCAGGTGTCGGTGATCGAGGAGGACGGTGTCTCGCTCGCCATCACCCACATCGAAGACATCACCGAGCAGCGGATCGCTGCGGAGCGTCTGTCGCACGCGGCCACACACGACGCGCTGACCGAACTCCCGAACCGCGCCTCGATCGTCGCCCGCCTCGACGAATTGCTGAGGACCGCCGGTCTCGACGAGGTGGCGGTGCTGTTCATCGACCTCGACAACTTCAAGGTCGTCAACGACAGCCTCGGGCACAGCGTCGGCGACGAACTCCTGCGCCACGTCGCACGGCGCTTCCGCTCGGTGATGCGCGTGGGCGATCAGCTGGCGCGTTTCGGCGGTGACGAGTTCGTCGTCTTCGTCGACGGCACGACCAAGCAGTCCGATGACACCGGCGAGATCCGCCTCGGTCCCCTCGATCCCTCACGCGTCGCCGAACGGCTCCAACGTTCGGTCCAGGACGCTGTCGTGATCGACGGCCACGAGGTGATCGTGACCGCGTCGATCGGGTTCGCCACCAACTCCGCACCGGGCATCACGGCCGACGACATGCTGCGTGCCGCCGACGCCGCGATGTATCGGGCGAAGGCCGGTGGGCGCGATCGGATCGCCAGGTTCACCGACGACGTACGCGACGAGTCGCGGCGCCGGCTGCAGACCACGAACGACCTCCGCCGAGCGCTGGGTGGCGTCGAGATCGTGCCGTACTACCAACCGATCGTCGATCTCGCGAGCGGCGAGTTCGTGAAGTTCGAAGTCCTCGTCCGGTGGCTGCATCCCGAGCGGGGGTTGCTCACCCCTGGCGAGTTCCTCCCGAACGCGGAGGCGTCGGGGTTGATGGGGGAGATCGGTGAGCGGATGTTGCGCGATGCCCTGGCGCAGCTCGCGACCTGGCGAGCGCACGACCACCCGTGGGGGCAGTGCGCACTGTCGGTCAACCTCGACGCCCAGCAGTTGAGCGACCCGAACTTTCGTCTGGTCGTCGAGGACGCGCTGGTCACGAACGGGATCGAGGCCGATGCGTTGTGGTTCGAGATCACCGAAACCGCGCTGCTCACCGACGTCGGTGCGGCCACCGTGGCACTGCGCGACTTGCGCAGCCTCGGGGTCCACCTCTCGGTCGACGACTTCGGGACCGGCTATTCGTCGCTGACGTATCTCAAGAAGTTCCCGGTCGAGGCGATCAAGATCGACCGTTCGTTCGTGCGTGGACTCGGCATCGAGGTGGACGACTCGTCGATCGTCGAAGCGGTCGCCCACCTCGGCCACTCACTCGGTCTCCAGGTCATCGCCGAAGGCGTCGAGACGCCGCTGCAGCTGAGCCAGCTGCGCGAGCTCGGCGCCGACCAGGGTCAGGGGTATCTGTTCGCCCGGCCGTTCGCCGCCGACGCTGCCGGTTCGCTGCTCAGGCGTTGATGCCGAACGACTCGTCGCCGAACCCGCGGGCTCAGGAGCCTTCTTTGCGGGCGCGCAGTACGAGTGTGGTCGGGACGGGGTGTGTCGGCGACACGCCGAGTTCTTTCACCTGATCGACTCGGAAGTTCGAGCGGCCGAGGGCGGTGAACCAGTCGCCGAGCGTCCGGGCGTCGGTGCCGTAGGGCTTCGTGTCCGTGACGGCAGCAAACGGGTGCGGCATCGAGATCACGAACGGCATCGACGGCTTGAGGATGCGGTGGACCTGACGGAGCAACCGACTCAGGTCGTCCACGTCGAGGATCGACTGGACGGCGACCACCACGTCGCAACTGGTTGACGAGATGTCACCGAGATCTGCGAGGTCGGCGGTGAGACACTGGACCGTGACCTCTGCGTCGTCGGCACGACGGCGCAGCTCGGCGATGCGCTCGGGGTCGGGGTCGACGGCGATCGCCTTGGCGCCTGCTTCGGCGAACACGATCGAGTTGAACCACTCGGACACGCCGAGCTCGACGGCGCGCTTCGCCCCACTCACATCGCCGCAGAGGCGGAGTTCGGCGTCACCGGGAATTCCGGATCCGAAGGTGATGTTGGCGATGTCGGTGGCTGCCACGACCGCCATTCTGTCTGCTCGGGGCGTCCGATGCGGGGACACGCTCACCATGGCTTCGGCGGTGGGCCCACTACGCTCCGGGACCATGGCTTTCTCGGTCGGCGCACTCCGCGGCCCCGATGGCTCGCGCGGCATCGTCGATCATCGTCTCGCTCGGCGGATGCTGATCAACGAGGTCCGACGCGGGCGGGTCCCGATGGACACCGTGTGCGACGCCCATCCCGAGTTGATCCGGGCCGCGGGCAACGTGGGGACCGAGACCTCGACGCCGTGTCCGATCTGTGAAGAGGTGAACCTGCGGCTGGTCACCTATGTGTTCGGCCACGGCATCGGACCACAGGGTCGGTGCGTGTCGACCGCCAAGGAGATGCGCACGCTCAACGCCCGACCCGAGGATCTCAATGCGTACGTGGTCGAGGCATGCACCGCGTGTCGGTGGCACCACCTACTGCGGGTCCTCCCCGTCGGCGGCCGTCGCACGTCGCGTGCGTGACCATGGTCCGATCCTCCCTGCCTCGCATCGCCTGGTCGCTGGTCTTCGTGATCGTCGCCGGCTGCACGTCGGCGAACGACGCGGTGACGCCTGCGACCGAGTCGATCGGCAGTGTCCCGGTCGTCGCAACGCCCGCCGGCTCGCTGGTGCCTGTCGAATCGGTGACCCCCGGCCAGGCGACATCGGGTCCGACGACCGCCGCAGCGGTTGGCGACGAGATCGAGGCGAAGGACGTTCGCACCCGAGCCGACGACGCGGTCGGCGACGGCGTGCGCCCGGAGGGGTTCACGACCGTTGCTGCCGCCGTCACGTCGGCCGAGGGCGAGGTGTGCATCGTGTGCCTGTGGCTCGCCGACGTCGCCGACGAGCGGTCGCGTGGGTTGATGGGTGTCACCGACCTGGGCGACGCCGTGGGGATGGCCTTCGTGTTCGACGCCCCCAGCGAGGCAGCGTTCGTGATGATCGGGACGCCGACGCCACTCTCGATCGCGTGGTTCGACGCCACCGGCGGCCATGTGAGCTCGCTCGACATGGAGCCGTGCGTCGAGGAGGACCCGGCCGACTGCGAGCGCTACCGCGCGCAGGCCGCCTACACCGTGGCCATCGAGATGTTCCAGGGTGAACTCGACGCGATCGGGATCGGCGCCGGTTCGACCGTCGAGCTGCTCGCAGGCACCGAGTCCGTCGAGTGCGCCGACGGCGCCTGAGCGCACACGGTGGGCGAGCGGGCGGCGCATGAACTCTGAGGTACCCCTGCGCGCATGATGCACGCATGTCGTCTCGTCTCGTCTCGCAGCCCCCATCCGGCTCCGGGCACGCGATCGGCGCGCGTCCGATAGCGTGGCGCAGTCCATATTGGCCCTGCCCCACACGGGGCTGCCGTCTGTCGGGGTCGCCCGGCAGGCAGTATCCGAAGGGAGAACACACACGTATGACACGTGGATACGAATTGATGGTCATCATCGACGGCGACGTCGACGACCCCAAAGCTCAAGCCTGGATGAAGTCGGTCACCGACGGTGTCTCGGCCGCCGGCGGCGAGCTGCACGGCAAGATCGATTGGTGGGGCAAGCGCCAGTTCGCCTACCCGATCAACAAGAAGCCGGCCGGCTACTACCTCGTTGCGCAGATCGTGACGGCGCCAGGCTCGCTCGACGAACTCGAGCGCTCGCTCCGACTCGCGGACGATGTGGTCCGCCACAAGCTCATCCGTCTTCCGGAAGCCGAGGCCGAGCGCCGCGGCATGGCGGTCACCGCGGCCTGATCGGCCAGCGTTGACAGCACCAAGCAAAGGGGAATCACATGGCTTCAGAGAACAGCGTCACGCTCGTCGGTAACGCGACCCGCGATCCTGAGCTCCGCTACACGACCGGTGGTCGGGGTGTCGCCAGCTTCGGGCTGGCCGTCAACCGCCGGTACCAACAGAACGGCGAGTGGCAGGAACAGACGTCATTCTTCAACATCACGGCGTGGGGCGAGCTCGGCGAGAACGCCGCAGCCAGCCTCACCAAGGGCTCGCGCATCATCGTCACCGGACGGTTGCAGCAGCGCGACTACGAAACCCGTGAAGGCGAGAAGCGCACGATCGTCGAAGTGATCGCCGACGAGCTCGGACCCAGCTTGCGCTGGGCCCAGGCACAAGTCGAGCGCATCAGCCGCGACTCCGCACCGTCGGGTGGCGGCGGTGGCGGTGGTGGCGGCGGAGCGGCAGCCGCACCTGATCCGGTGTACGGCGACGAAGAGCCGTTCTGAGCGCCTCGCTCACGCCCACGTCGAGCGCCCGCAGCACCATCGTCCGCGATGACGTGCCCGCCGGCCTCCCCTCGAACTGACCAGAACTTTCCAGTAAGGAACCCAGCCACATGGCAAGCAAGAAGAACAAGGCCCGGTCCGCCCGGGATGCGAACCCTCGCAAATTCAAGAAGAAGACCAGCGTCCTCGTCATCGAGAAGGTGGAGTACGTCGACTACAAGGACGTCGACCTGCTCAGCCGGTTCATGAGCGACCGTGCGAAGATCAAGAACCGTCGGGTCGCCGGCAACGACCTGCAGCAGCAGCGTGAAGTCGCCAACGCCATCAAGGTGGCGCGTGAGATGGCACTGCTTCCCTACGCCACGCGCGTCGCGTCGACCCGCACCGGCGGGCGCCGCGGTGACCGTGACGACCGTCGTTCCGATCGTGACTCCGATCGTGACTCGTCGAACAATGACAACGCCGAGGCGACCGAGTCCGACGAGCTCGACCCATCCGTCGACGGTGTCGACGAGGTGTCCGTCGACGAGGTCGTCAGCGACCAGAGCGGGGAGGACTGATCATGCAGATCATTCTCCGTTCCGACGTCGAGGGTCTCGGCCTGCGCGGCGACATCGTCGATGTCGCCGACGGTCACGCCCGGAACTTCCTGTTCCCGAAGGGTCACGCCATCAAGGCGTCGGCCGGTGCGATCGAGCAGTCCAAGAAGATGCGGGCCTCCCGTGACGCGAAGGACCACGAGTCCCGCGAGGCCGCCACGGCCGTTGCGAGCACGCTCGTGCCCAAGACGATCACGATCACCGCCAAGGCGAGTGCCGAGGGCAAGCTCTTCGGATCGATCCACGCGGCCGAGGTCGCCGAAGCCGTGCTCGCGCAGACCGGGATCGAGATCGACCGCAAGGAGATCGAGATCGACCACGTGAAGACGGTGGGGTCGCACACTGCGACGGCATCGTTGCATCGCGACGTGTCGTTCCCGATCACGCTCGAGGTCGTCGCCGCCGAGTGACGAACCAAGTGACCGTCGAACTGCCGATGGTCACGAATTCGACAAACACGAGGCGTGTCCTGTCTGCCGACGGGACACGCCTCGGTCGTTTTTCACACGTTGTCCACAACGGACCCGTCCACAGCAGACGCCAGTTGTCCACAGGCCATCAACAGTCCGTTCCCAGCCTGTCGGGACTGGTTGTCCACAGGGCACAGCGCACAGAATGGGGCACTCATGGCTGGTGACGAGAATTTTCCGATCGACAACGGCGGAGCTCGGGTCACACCCATCCGTCGACCGTCCGGGGGGGCGGGCCGCGTTCCTCCTCACAACCTGCAAGCGGAGGAGTCCGTCCTCGGCGCTTTGTTGCTGTCGCGTGACGCGATCGGCGCCGTCGGGGAGGCGGGGCTCAAACCGCGCGACTTCTACAACCCTGCGAACCAGCACGTCTTCGACGCGGTTCGAGCGTTGTACTCGACCTCCGGGCCCGTCGACGTGGTCACGGTGGCCGATGAGCTGCGCAAGCATTCGCTGCTCGACGAGATCGGTGGCATCGAGCATCTGAGCGAACTCCAGAATGCAACGCCGTCGGTGTCGGGGGCCGAGCACTACGCCAAGATCGTCATGGACACGGCGTTGTTGCGGCGTCTGATCCACACCGCCGGTGAGATCACCGACATCGCGTTCAGCGAGCCCGACGACGTGACCAGGGCCGTCGACATGGCCGAGTCGAAGATGTTCGAAGTCGCCGAGGACCGAGTGGTCGATTCGACCCGTCCGATCCAGGAGCTGCTCAACCTGGCGATGGACCAGTTGGAGGAGAACTTCGAGCGCGGCGACACGATCACCGGCGCAGCGACGGGGTACGACGACCTGGACGATCTGCTCTCGGGACTGCAGCCGAGCACGCTGAACATCGTCGGGGCCCGCCCGGCGATGGGCAAGACGGCGTTCGGCCTCGGCCTGGCCACCAACATCGCCAAGCACGAAGAGAAGCCGGTGCTCGTGTTCTCCCTCGAGATGGGCCACTCCGAGTTGACGCAGCGCATCCTGTCGAGCGAGGCCAAGGTCGACTCGACCAAGCTGCGGACTGGCAAGCTGACCGAGTCCGACTGGTCGCGGATCGGCCTGGCGGTCGGTCGCCTCGAGGTGCCGCTGTACCTCGACGACAACCCGCAGGTGACCGTGATGGAAATCCGTGCCAAGGCCCGGCGGATCAAGGCGCAGCACGGAGGCATCTCACTGATCCTGATCGACTATCTGCAGCTGATGAGCGGCAGCGGCCGATCCGAGAATCGACAGCTCGAGGTCTCCGAGATCAGCCGAAACCTGAAAGTGCTCGCACGTGAGCTCGAGGTGCCGATCGTGGCGCTGTCGCAGTTGAGTCGAAACCTCGAAGCCCGCTCCGACAAGCGGCCGATGCTCGCAGACCTGCGTGAGTCAGGTTCACTCGAGCAGGACGCCGACGTCGTGATGTTCCTGTATCGCGACGAGGTCTACAACCCGGAGTCGCCCGACAAGGGCTCCGCCGAGGTGATCGTCGCGAAGCACCGTGCCGGCCCGATCGGCACGAAACGGCTGGTGTTCCTCGGCCAGTACACGCGGTTCGACAACGCCGCACGCTCGATGTGAGGCTGAGCGCGAAATAACTTGTCCCTGTTGCGGTACCTGTCCCGCCGTGACGACAACTTTTCCCATGCGACCGTAACTTGTCCCACTCGTCGACGCAGAGCGACCGGCGAGCGCCAGGAGTGACTGGCGGAGGTGGTCGTCACGGTGGACGGCAGCGGGGAGCGGCCCGGCTGATATGTCGCTCTTCTGCTCTATCCGTGGGTGAGTTGAGGGCCTATCTGCGGGTGCACCCCGCCTGATTCCTAGGTTTCGCGCTGTCGAAGGCTCGAAACGAACAGGAAGGGCAGACGGGGTGCTGAACACCAAGGTATGGGAGAAGGCGTGCGGGTTGGCGCGCACGGTCGTGGAAGGCGTCGGTGTCGACGACGCCGATGGTTCGATCGTGGTGTCGGTGCGGGCCGACGCGAAGGCTCGTGGCCGCTGCGGACGGGCTCGTCACGGGGTCGGCCACACCCGCGACTTCGACGACTTGGCGGCGTGGCTGACGGTGCGGACGTCGAAGTCGGCGACGTGTGAGTTGTTGCGTGTGGCGTGGCGAACGATCGGTGCGATCGTGACCCGCGTCAACGCCGACGTTGAGTCACGTATCGATCGTCTCGACGGGCTGCGCCGGATCGGGATCGACGAGATCTCCTACAAGCGCGGGCACCGCTACCTGATTGTCGTGGTCGACCACGACACCGGCCATCTGGTGTGGGCCGGCCCGGGCCGCACCGACGCCGACTTGGAGGTGTTCTTCGACGAACTCGGCGACGAACGCGCCGCTGAGTTGACCCACATCTCTGCGGACATGGCGGGCTGGATCGCCCGCGTCGTCGCCAAGCGAGCCCCCAACGCCGTGCGCTGCGCCGATGCGTTCCACGTCGTCGCGTGGGCCATCGAAGCACTCGACGTCGAACGCCGCCGAGCCTGGAACCAAGCATCGGGACGAAACGCGATCACGACCGTCACGTCCCAGCGCGGACGCGCCCGAGGCACCTCGCTCGGCATCGCACGCGCCCGCTACGCACTCTGGAAGAACCCTGGTGATCTCACCGACAACCAACGCGCCCAGCTCGACTGGATCGCCAAGACCGACCCCCGACTACATCGCGCCTACCTCCTCAAAGAAGGTCGGCGGAGGACACAAGCTGCGCTACATCGGCCGACAACGCAACCGGGCCTGGTTCAAGATCAACGCCGCCGTCTACAACCTCATCCGAATCACCGCACTCGACACCCAACCCGCCTGACCGCCCAGGGGGCCAACACGCCCGCCGGGCACCCACCCGAAGACCCCGAACACCGACCGAGGCAACCGACAGCGGCAGCGCTCGAGCATCACCGACCGCGAATCACCCCTCAAACGCCGAATTTCCGCATCCTGCTAGCGGCACGTATTCGCTCGGGAGTGTGCTCACGAACGCTCTCGCCGCTGGTTCCTCAGGCTGCAAGTCGGACTCAGGAGTGATATCATGCGATACCAACGACATGGAGGAGAGACCGATGAGCGACATTCTGATCCGTGATGTGCCCGATGATGTGTTGGCCGCCATCGACGCCAAGGCGCACAGTGCCGGCCTGTCTCGTACTGAGTATCTGCGACGGACTCTTGCACGCGAGCGAAGCGAAGCGACCCTTGACGTCACCACGGACGATCTTGCAGCGTTCGCTGACACGTTCTCCGACCTCGGCGATGACACGGTCATGGACGCTGCCTGGCGGTGACCACCTGGCTGATCGACAAGTCCGCGTTGGTCCGGCTCGCCGCCAGCCCTGACGCTGCCACCTGGGCCACTCGAATCCAGCGCGGGCTCGTGCGCATCAGCACACTCACCCGACTCGAGATCGGCTTCTCCGCGAGGTCAGCGAACGACCTTCGACAGAGCACGACCAGACCGCCACTTGCATCAATGCCCGTCGAGTACCTCACCCTGAAGATCGAGGACCGTGCGGTCGCAATCCAACTCGCACTTGCCGAGCTTGGCCAACATCGCGCCCCGTCGATCCCCGACCTCCTCATCGCTGCAACCGCTGAATCTGCCGGGCTCACCGTCTTGCATCTCGACAAAGACTTTGAGCTCATTGCCGAGATCACCGGGCAATCCATCGAGCGGCTCGCTGTCGCAGCTGATACCTGACCATCGTCCCGCACGCTCGACCACCGTTCCCTCGCCAACGCCACGATCGCGAAGCACGCATATCTGCGGCGTCGCAAGCGGCCTCAACCTGCGCGAGATCGGCACGACTGCGTTCGATCACCTGCGCAAGAACGCGCGGCGATCGTCGCAGGATGGCCGCTTCGGCCGATGGCGGCCGAGTGTCCTGGAACTCGGGCGGTCCGTGCCCGATTGCTGTGGACTGGGCCGGAGGCGTGTGCCGAACAGCGAATCGTTTCAGGAATCCGGTGGACTCGCCCTGTCATCATGATGACGGTGGTGATGAGCGAGCGGGTCGAGGCGGTGTACCGATCTGTGCACGAGAAGTTGTGGCGTTCGCTGATGGCGTTCGCGGGTGACCCGGATTTGGCGAGTGACGCTGAGAGCGAGGCCTTCGCTCAGGCTCTGCGTCGCGGTGATGCGATCCAGGATGTGGAGCGGTGGGTGTGGAAGTCGGCATTCCGGATCCTCGACGGGTTGCTGCAGTCCCGTCGCCGCCCCGCTCCGCTGTCCGGCGACGACCACATTGTGCTCGACGCGACCGATGCCGAGTTCGTCTCGATGCTCGGTGATCTGTCTGCTCATCAGCGCAAGATCGTCGTGCTGCGCTACGTCGGCCAGTTCAACGCTGCCGAGATCGCCGAACTGCTCGACACGTCCCCCGGGTCCGTGCGGGTGCAGCTCCACCGTGCCCACACGACATTGCGTGCGGGTCTGACCGAAGGGATGCAGCCATGACCGAACACGACGATGCGAACGTCCCGCCGGAACTGCGGGCGGGCTCGCATGCAGAACTCGACACCGATCCGTCGCTGGTTCGAGACGCGCTGCGTCGAGGGTGAGTTCGTCGGCGGCCGCCTGGTCGGTGACTTCATCGTCGACCGCGACCTGGTCGATGAACTCGATCCCACCGGCACGATCGTCACCGACAACGGCGAAGTCTTGGAGCTGCCCGACCCGGACGAACGCAGCCAACTCCAACCGTGCAACGGGCCCACCATCGTCGACCGTCCGATCGTGACCCCGTTCGAGGCAACCGGTCTTCGCATCGGAGACGAAACCGGACCGGTGGCCCGGCCGGCCGGATTCAACGAGATCGGCGAATACGACATCACGCTCGCACCAAGTTGGATTCCGGTCGGGTCGACCGACGCTCCGGGCGTGATCGGTTTCATCCTCTCCGACGCGCTCGAGTTCCCACCCTCACCCGACGACACCGACTTCTACGATCAGTTCACCGTGATCTACGCCGACGACGGCGTCACACGCCTCGGCGAATTCGGCCCCGACGGATCCCCCACACTCGATACCTGAAAGCTGTCTCGCCAGCCCACCTGGGCCGACCAGATCACCGCTACAAGCCGCCCTCGATCGATCCGCCAAGACAGCGCATATCAACGACCCGACCCAGCAATCGAACCCACTCAGTACGGCATACCTGTGGAGCGTTGAACCCGTCAAGAGGTGTTCGGTGCTGGTGGCCTGGTGGTCCGGGCCGGTGGCCCGGAGGGGTTGGGCGCGCACCGTCGAGGTCCGCCGACAGTCTGACGACATCGACATCGTCATCGTCGGGAACCTGGTGTCGTTGCCCTCCCTGTTGCAGAGGCCGGGCGGTCCCGGGGGGCACTGGGTTGGACAAGCTTCGTGTCCTCGATGGTGAGGAAGCAGCAGCCCGATCCTGTTCGGGTGCCTGGGGCATACCTTCGTCACGCCCCACTCGGGGGTGACATGAAGCTGTCCGGTGACGACCGGGCGAGCTCATTCACATGAGCCGACCGCGCTGTTGCGGGTCATGCCGTACTGCGAGCTGCGCCCGGTCGTGCCCGACTCACGCCGCGTCGGAGGCGAGACAGCGGATCTCGCCGTCGCGCATTCCGTAGTAGACGAGGGTGAGGAGTTGACGCGCCGCAGCAACGCGTCCGATGTTGACGCCACGACGGGCCGCGATGCGGATCTTCACCGCGGCGAGGCGTTGTTCGCAGTAGCGGTTCGACACGGCCTCGACCGCTGCCCAGCGCACCAGTCGTGATCCTTGTTTGGTGATGTGTCCGGAGTGGCTGTGGGCGTCGGACTCGCGCAGCTTCGGGGTGAGCCCGGCCCAGGAACACAACCGGGCAGGGTTCGGGAATCGGTGGATGTCTCCGATCTCGGTGACGAACACTGCGGCCAGCACGTTGCCGACACCGCCGATGTGTTGGATCGCTCGATATCCCGGATTGTCGCGCAGGTGGCGGTGGATGCGGGCGTCGGCCTGGTCGATCTCACGGTCATACATCTCGATGAGGTCGCGCAGCGACTCGATCCGGTTCGTGTAGGCATCAGCGAGGTCGAGTTCGTCGAGCCAGCGTTGACCGAGCGGACCCCAGATCACCCCCATCTCGGGGATCACACCTTCTTTGCCGAGCACCTGATGCACCTGGGACTTCAACCCGGCCCGCAGCCGCGACAGCTTGTGCCGGTAGCGCACCTCTTCGCGTAGCTCACGAATCTTCGGTGGTGCGATCCACGCTTCGGGGAGCCGACCCATCCGCAACAGATCGGCCAACAACGTCGCATCCGCGATGTCGTTCTTCACTCGCCGGTTCTCATAGGCCGCGATCCCCAACGGGTGTGCGAGATGCAGCCGATACCCGCACTCGGCGATCACATCAGCAGCCCAATACCAGCCCCACGTGGCCTCCATCGCCACCTCCGCATCCGGCCCCGCAGCAGTCAGCTCACGGGCCAACTCAGCAGGCGAGTTGTCGATCCTCGACCACGACACCCGATCGCCGGCGGCGTTGAGCACCACCACCACCGAGCGTCGCCGGTGCAGGTCAATCCCTACGTATGATCCCATCAGAGTCTCCTTCGCTCGAACGGTTTGATTCAGCAACCTCGAGTCTTCACCCGACCCGAGGCCCAAACCAGAGCGAAGCGAGGCTCGAACACGCCACGCCAGCTCCACATGGCATCACGTCTGCGAGCGGTCAGGCGCCAAAGAACGTGCGTCGTCCGTGTCTGACTGCCAGCACCCCGCTTCGGGGAACTGCTCGGAGCAGACCGTTCGTTGCCATGAGCAACTCTCGGCGCTTTCTGCGCCTCGTCAGGATCTCAGGTTCGTTACTCTCTGCGGGTGTTCACGATCGCCGGCGATGCCAGTCGCGATGCTTCGTCGAACGCAACGTCTTCTGCGGTCGTTGCCATGGTCCTGCTCCTCGCGGTCGCTGCGGCCGGCGCATGGTGGTTCACCCGCATCCGTGAGACGCCACACGGCCCGGTTGCCTGGTTCGCCGCATTCGGTTCGACTGCTGGGTGCGTGTCGCTCACACTGCTCCGCGAGGGTTTCCGCGTCGGCTTCCAACCTGCCAGGGTCTTCGCCTGGACGACAACGGGGTGGGATCAACTCGCCGACGGCGATCTCCTCGGGAGCAGTCAGTTCCTGCTCAACGTGGCCCTGTTCGTTCCGGCAGGAGTGGCGTGGACATGGGTGACCGGTCGACCGCTGAGGACATTCGGTGGCCTGGTCGTCCTCGCCGTGCTGATCGAGAGTGTGCAGGGTCTCACTGGTGTCGGAGCGGCAGACATCACCGATGTCGCTGCGAATTCACTTGGAGCTGCACTCGGCGTCGGCGTCGGCGCGTTCACAACTGGAGTGCTCGTGCGAGCGGGAGTAGCGAGCGGTGAGCCCGCGAGTCTGCGTCGACGATCTGTTGTGGCTGCAGGTCTCGTCGTCGTGGTCGCGATCTCGCTGGCCGCGCTGATCACCGGTGCAGATCGCCGCCAGGCGCGAATTCACGACGAGCTGGAAACCGTGTTTGCCGACACGACCTACGACGAGATCTCCGCAGTCGTGCGCCCCAGCGAGGACGAGCCTGAACCGCTCGACGGCGCGAGGTTCGTGGACGGCGAGCAGATTTTCGGTGCGATCTCGGTTCGCTCGAACGGCGCCCGCTACACCGACGATCAGATCGAGATGCGATGGCCCGCTCTGTTCTTCGGTTTCCGACGGTGCGTGTTCGTCACCTGGACACCATCCGATGTCGAGTTCCGTGACGTGTCAGGCCAAGCCTGTACCGAGTTCATCGGCTGATCCCTCCGACCCGAATCGAAATCGGCAGACACCAGACCACCGCGAACAAGTGCCGGTCGCGAACCACTCGATATCAGCGGGCCAGCGCGAGGAGCCAGACCGCTCTGATCGGCACGACTGCGAGCGGTCAGGCGCTCGAGAACGTGCGGGCGGAGGGCCGTCAACAGGGCGTCGGGCAGGTTCGGTCGCGCGAACCGTCACCCGATGTCGAGGATGACGGCGAGCGTTTCTCGAATCTGCGAAAGATTCAGCGGCCCAACGTTGCCTCGAGTCACCACGATCCTCCGTGGTGAAACCGCTCGAAGATGCTGACACTGCGCTGCCGACTCGGCACTCAATCCATTGGTCTCGTCGGGTTGAATCACGATCTCGGAATGGAACGTGCGGATCGTGCTGGTGAGCGGAACCACATGAACGACGGACGGGCCCGCATCGAGGATCCGTTGCGCCGTGATCACGATCGCAGGATGAAGAAATCCTGCTTCGCGGCCCTGGGGTTGACCGAGATCGAGATCGACCACGTCACCCGAGGTCTGCATCGAGCCAGGCGTCCTCGTCGCTGACCAGTGGGCTGCTCAACTGCCGCCCAATGTGGTCCTGACGGAGCGCCCGCACGGCGAGGGTCACCGTGTTCCCGACGGTCGTGTCGAACTCGGCCGCCAGACGCTTCAGGTCATCGTGAGTCGCAGCATCAATTCGAACGCTCGTGCTCTGCATGCAGATCAGCATACACGGGCGGCGACCCGCTGGAGAACGTGCACCGTCGGCGGCCCCTCGTGCCGCTCAGGTACGGCACGACCGCGAGCGATCAGGTGCTCCAGATCGTTCGACTGGTCGGGGTGGGCCACACCGTCGATCCGGGCGACTCGATTCAGGGCGGGGGGGTCGAGCTGGATGGTTGGGCTTCACACGAGTCGAATCACTCACCTCTGTTTCGAGTCATGATGGAGGCGACGAGTATCGGCTCCGACAAGCACGTCCTCGACATCGGCTGTGGTGCCGGACACTCGACCGCATTGATCAATGCGACCGGTGCGTCGGTCGTCGGGGTCGATGCCGCTCAGGGGATGGTCGATTACGCCAACAAGACCTTCGATGGCATCGATTTCCGAGTGGGTGGACTCGAAGAACTGGCCTTCGGGGATGACGAGTTCGACGTGGTCTTCGCGGCCAACTCAGTGCTATACGCGGCGGACTTGGGCACTGCGCTCGGGGAACTCGGGAGGGTGTGCAAGCCCGGGGGCTCCATCGTCGCCGGACTCTTCGGACCACCCGAGGCGGTTTCCTATACGCCCGTTCTCGACGCTCTCGGGCAGTTCATGCCAAAGCCGCCTCCTGGAGGCAAGCCCGGCGGCCACTTTCGACTGTCTGCACCCGGAGTGCTCGAAGAGGGCTTCGCGTCGGCGGGCATGGGAGTGTTGGGGACGGGTGAGGCCAACTGCCCCTTCGAGTACGGAAGCTGGGACCAGTTCTGGCGTGGGACCAGGGCTGTTGGGCCCACCCAGATGGCCATCGGCCTCGCGGGACTGGACGCAGTCGAGGAAGCCATGCGCAAGGCCGTCGAGCCGCTCATCGCCGAAGACGGCAGCATCGCGTTCGAGACAAACGTGTTCATCTACGTCGTCGGGCAGGCCTGAACCAACACCATCGAGTTCAGAACCTGACCTTGTGGGCCGACGTCGCGCTCGGCGCCTCGCGACGAGAAGACCACTCAGACTTCGCACACCGCGATGGCGGGGGCGTCGCGCCGGGCCTTGTCGGTCGCTGTGGTCAGGTCACTCAGCCGGGTGTAACCGACGCGGTCGATGTCGAGATTCAACGCCGCGGCATCTTTCGGGTGGAGGCGTTCGACCAGATCCTTCGATGCAAGAGTCCGTCCGCCGGTGGCGCACGCCTCGATACGTGCCGCTTCGTTGACCTGGTCGCCGAGCGCGGTGACCTCGGAGCGACCAACGGTGGTGATGCGCCCGATGTACAGCGTCGAGCCCCAGTGCAAGCCGAACCGGATGACGACATCGGACTCGGCGAGATTGCTGCGGTGCGCGACGTCGCCGATTGCACCCCGTAGTGAGCGGGCCGCCTCGATACACGCGCGTGCCGCAGCCGATTCCGATCCGCTGGTCACTGCCGGGAAAATGCAACGACGCCGTCGCCGACGTGGCGCCCGACCAGCCCGCCAGCGTCGACCACGCACTGGTCTGCAGCCCGTACGAGCCGTCGCCCGAGCGCGAAGTAGCCGGCGGTTGACATGGTTCGGGACAGAGCCGAAGAGCCTTCGAGGTCCGCGAACAGAATCGCAGCCGGATACCGACCCGCATTCATGAACCGCTCCATGCGTTCGAGATGATCGAGATCGAGATGCCACGCAAGCCCCGACAGGATGCTCATGCCAACCGGAGGCTTCCCGACAAGCACCGTTCCGACGATGGTGCCATCGTCACTGCGAACGCGCTGGGCAACCATCGCCACGTCAGCGACCGTGGCAAGCCCGGAGACGCGGATGGAGAAGCCGGACGTGGTGAGGTCGGTCATGAACACGACGCGCCAGTCGCGATCGACGATCCATGCGAAGTGTCCCGCGCCGTCGAGGGCGGTTGCAGCCTCGCGGTAGCAGGGGTTGCTCCGGCCATGAGTTGCGGTTGTCGCGCTCCATGCTGATCAGAGTTCGCACACGGCGATCGCCGGTGCGTCTGCCTCGATGCGCATCCATCGCACGCTAACGAGCAGCGGTGACGCTCACCGGCACGGGGCCGCGCCGACCACGCACCCAACAGA
>CAVVWT010000004.1:0-353063 GCA_963752085.1 Ilumatobacteraceae bacterium | reverse complement strand
TGTAACCTCGAGGACGAGTACGTATTGCTAACGATCCCGATCGAACCGATCGATGACATCGCCGAGGACCTGGCTCGCCCAGGCGGACGCCTCCATCTTCCGAGGATGGTCGAGCTGCAAGAGCGCGGCCGTCGCCGTTCCATCCAATGAACTCCGATCCCCTACTCCGCCCATCACACGAGTCTTGCGTATCGGTCGTACATCGTCCAGATCGTTCTGGTCGTCGAAACAACCACTTGCTCCACCTCGCAGACGGCCATAACCTCGGCATGGGCGCGACCAGTGGCGGTGGCGAGCGCCCCGACCCAACACATCGACGGAGGTCTTGCGGGCCTGGTGGTGCATGTCGCGCGGCGCTGGCCGGACCAGGTCGGCCTCGTCGGACGCGATGCCGAGCTGACCTGGCGGGAGGTCGAAGTGCGCCCACACGCCGCCTCGCATGTGCGCTCCGCGATGCCGGGATCGGTCGAGGCGACCGTGTGGCCGTGGCGCTGCGGAAGACCCATGAGTCGTTCATCGCAGTCCACGGCATCCTGAGAGCTTGGAGCGACGATGGTGCCGATCGACCCGCTCGCTCCGCCGCTGATCGCACGGCAGGTGCTCGCCGACGCAGGTGTCCGAGCCGTCGTCGGAGACCGAGCGACCATCGAGGCCCTCGACCCGTCGTCCGCCGTCGACCACGACCTCGCGACCGTGATCGCGATCGACGCCGGCACTCGACGACCCTTCAGCCGACGGACCCAGCGTCGTGGGCGACCTCCCGACGGTCGATGTCGACGACGTTGCCTACCTCATCTACACATCCGGTTCGACGGGTCGTCCGAAGGGCATCGTCCATACACACCGAAGCGGGATGGCCTACGCAGAGCGAGCGGTCGCCGAGTACCGACTCGGACCCGAGCACCGCCTCGCGGGGATGAACCCGCTCCACTTCGACATGTCGACACTCGAGCTGTACGCGGCGCCGCACGCGGGGTGCACGATCGTGGTCATGTCCGAGTCGGACCTGCAGTTCCCGGCCGGGCTGACCGAGCGATCCGCCGAGCACCACGTGACCATCTGGTACTCCGTCCCGTTCCTCTGCGCGGTGTCGTGACCCGAGGCGGCCTCGATCGGCGACCGCTACCTGCGTTGCGATCGGTGCTGTATGGCGGGGAGCCCTACCCGGCCCGGGCGCTGCGGGAATTGATGATCGCGCTTCCCGACGTGACAGTGACGAACGTCTACGGACCAGCCGAGGTCAACGCCTGCTGCCACCACCACATCGACGGACCGAACGACATCGACGACGACATTCCGATCGGACGCCCGTGGGACGGGGTCGAGTTCCGCGTCGTCGACGAGGACGGACGCGAGGCGACTCCCGGACAGCCCGGCGAGCTCTGGGTGTCCGCGCCACGGTCATGAACGGTTACCGGGGGCTCGACGAGCTGACCAGCAAGAAGCTCCGCCCAGCCGCGGACGGCCCACCCTGGTAAGCCACCGGCGACATCGTGACCGCCGACGAGGAAGGGGTCTTCTGGTTCGAAGGTCGGTCCGATCACCAGGTGAAAGTGCGTGGCGTGCGTCTCGAGCTGGAGGCGATCGAGAAGGTGCTGAGCGAAGCACCGTCGGTCTTGCACGCGGTTGTCGGGCCGTCCGGCCCGTCGGGTGATGCCTCACACCTCGTCGCGGCGGTGGTCTACCGGGAAGGAACGACACCGGATCCGGCCGCACTTCGGCAGCGGTGCATCGAGCGGCCCCGTCCGTCGCCGTACCGCGCGCGAGATCTCGGCTTGGCAGGACATGCCCACGACGGGCAGCGGAAAGCTCGACCGTCGGGCCGTGCCGCGAGACATTGCGCTCGGGCCCACGCACTGTGGAAAGATGACACGTTTCCACGGAGAGGGGGAAGCATGCGTGATGAGTTGCTCGAATACATCAATGGCGAGGTGAGCCTCGATCCGACCAAGGCGATCAACAGCGAAACCGACCTGCTGTTGACCGGACTCGTCGACTCCGTTGGTGTCATCGAGATCGTGGGGTGGCTCGAGGAGACGGCTGACGTGGAGATCGATCCGACCGATGTCGTCCTGGCCAACTTCCAGACCGTCGATGGGATGCTGGCACTCGTCGGTCGACTCACTGGAGAGCCCGGGACCTGACGGGTGCGCCGATGTCGACCCGGGTACTGACGCCAACATGCATCGCATCGATCGTTCGCCGATGTGGGACTCGACGAATGCTCGACGAGTTGATCCAGCGGCTCGGCGCAGCCTTCGCCACGCATGATCCCGAGATCATCGAGACGATCATGCGCAGCGGGTTCCGCTACACGAAGCCCGATTTCGGACTGATCGAGTGGATGCCGAGCATGGAGGCGGGACGACGGGTTGCGATCAAGACCGTTGGCTACCACCCGAACAATCCGGTCGAACGTGGCGTTCCGAGCGTCCTGTCGACGACGTCGCTCCACGACACCAACGACGGGCGACTCCTGGCGTTGTGCGAATCGACCTTCCTCACGGCGTTGCGGACGGGGGCGGCATCGGCCGTCGTGACCGACGTACTCGCAATCGAGAACGCAACCACGCTCGGCATGGTCGGATGTGGTTCACAGGCCGTGACCCAGATCCATGCGATCTCGCGTATCCGACCGATCGAAGCCGTGACGGCGTTCGATGCCGATGCCGCCGTTGCGGCGACGCTCGCAGATCGGCTCGAACGGGCGGGTGTACCCGTGCAGGTCGAGGTGGTCGACACAGCAGCGCAGGTGGTCGGAGGTGTCGACGTGCTGTGCTGTGCGACGTCGGTCGAACCCGGGTCCGACCCGGTGGTGCCCGACGTCGACCATCGGCCGTGGCTTCACATCAACGCGGTCGGGGCCGACCATCCAGGGAAGCTCGAGCTCCCGGAGTCGCTGCTCCGACGCGCCGTCGTGATACCCGATCTGCTCGAGCAGTGTCTCACCGAAGGCGAGTCGCAGCAGATCGACCAGAGCGAGCTGGGACCCACCATGCCCGACCTGGTCCGTCATCGAACGCAACATGAACACTGGCGGACCCGGCTCACCGTCTTCGACTCCACGGGATGGGCGCTCGAGGACCTCGTTGTCGCCGAGATGGTGCTGGACCATGCCGAACGGCTCGACGAAGGGCTCGAGTTCGATCTGCAGCCGACGCCGCGATCCGTACGACCCCTACGAGTTGTTGGGTTCGTGACGTCCGTCGAGGTCACACCCAGGCGGCCGACCGAGCCCTCGCTCGAGGATCTCCAGCGACGTTCGGACCTCAGCCGGTCGCAGCTGTTGATGTGGCTCGGCCAGGAGATCGATCCGGACGTCCCGCTGTACAACATGATCCAGACGTTCCGATTCGAGGGGCGCATCGACGTCGACGCGTTCTGTGCCGCGTGGCGTTCGGTGGTCGCTCGCAGCGATGCACTGCGGACTCGTGTCTCGGTCGTCGACGGTGTCCCGATGCGCACCGTAAACGGGGCGCCGGTCGGCGAACCCGAGGTCGTCGACCTGCGCCACGCTGCAGACATCGAATCGGCGTATCAGCGCTGGATCGACGAGCGTAAACGCCGCTGTTTCGACATGTCCGAGCAGCTCTGGGACTCGGCCCTCGTGCTCCTTGCCGACGACGTGTCGATCTGGTACCTGTGCCAGCACCACCTCATCACCGACGGCCAGTCGTTCGCCGTCGTCTACAGCAACATGGCCGACACGTACCAACTCGCGGTCGATGGACAACTGAACGACGCACCGCTCCTCCCCGCCTACGCCGACTATCTCCGATATGCCCGGGAACTCCGGGAGACCCGCAGCTGGGCGAAGGCGTCGGAGTACTGGACCGCGCGCGCCGATCGGGAAAGCGCACCACCGATTTGTACGGCCGGCTTCCCTCCGGCCACTCCGCGCGTACCGACCGGGTCGTCGTCGACGTCGGGCGCGAGCGCAGCCGGCGTCTGCGAGAGATCGCGGCCGGTCCTGAGTTCGTCTCGCTGAGCGAGGAGATCTCGCACTACGTCGTGTGGGTGACGTTGCTGTTCGCCACCCTCAACCGGATCAGCGGGCAGCCCGACCTCCGCGTCGGGACACCGTTCCTCGGTCGCCCGACGACCGTCTTCCGTGAGACGATCGGACTGTTCATCGAGCTGGGTGCGCTCGACCTCACCGTCGACACCGACGACACCTTCCCGACCCTGGCCAGGCGGGTCGAGCGAGAGTTGATCGACGGGATGAAGCGGGCGAAACCCGGCGTGAGCAGTGCCGAGTTGAACCGTTCGTATGACGTCCTCTTCAACAGCGTCACGAGCCGCTTCGAACCCTTCGCCGGCCTCCCCGTGACCACGGACTGGATCCACACCGGCTACGGCGATCGCGATCACACGCTACGTCTCCAGGTGTCGGACTTCGACGACAGCGGAGAATTCCGACTGCACTTCGACCTCAACGCCGAGGTCTTCGGCCCGACGGAGCAGGCCTGGCTGATCGATCAGTTCGATCGGCTGCTCGACCACTTCATCGCCGACCCGTTGCGATCACTCGGGAGCTTCGACCTGCTGAGCCCTGCGGCACGACAGCACCAAGTCGACGATTTCAATGCGACCGACGCCGCCTACCCCGACGACATCACCGTCGTCGAGTTGTTCAGACGCCAGGTGGCGACGACGTCGGATGCCGTGGCCGTCGACGATCGACGCCGACAGCTCACCTATGCCGAACTCGACGCCGATTCCGATCGGCTGGCGAGGCTGCTCATCGACCGCAACGTCATCGCCGGCTCCAAGGTTGCGCTCTGCCTCGGCCGCTCGATCGAAGCATTGACGGCGATCCTCGCCGTGCTCAAGGTCGGCGCCACGTACGTGCCGATCGACCCGTCGTACCCGGCGCAGCGACGACAACTGATGATCGACGACGCCGCACCCGTCGTAATGATCACTTCGGGCTCAGGCCTGGACGGCGACCCGAGCGTTCCGTTCATCGACCTCGCCATCACGCGTCTCGACGACCACGACGGGGAGCCGCCGACAGCATTGGCCCACCCGGAAGGCGTCGCCTACATGATCTACACGTCGGGGACCACCGGCCGGCCGAAAGGCACGATGCTGACCCACCAGGGCTTGGTCAACTACGTCTGGTGGGCCAAGCAGGTGTATCAGGACGGCGCGGCCCTCGACTTCCCGCTCTACTCCTCGATGTCGTTCGACCTCACGATCACGTCCGTGTTCGTTCCGTTGATCTCCGGTGGCCGGGTGGTCGTCTACGAGCGCTCCGAGCGTGGTGACGGACTCGAGATCCTCGACGTATTCGAGGACGACCTTGTCGACATCGTGAAGCTCACACCGGCACATCTGCTGATGCTCGCCGAGCACGGAATCGATTGTCACCGCATCCGGAAACTGATCGTGGGCGGCGAGAACTTCCGAACCGATCTGGCGCGCCAGATCGACGCTGCCTTCGAGCACGAGGTGACGATCTTCAACGAATACGGTCCGACAGAGGCGGTGGTGGGCTGCATGCTGCATCGCTTCGATCCGGCCGTCGACGACGGACCGTCGGTCCCGATCGGACGTCCTGCAGCAAACGCTCGCATCCACGTCCTCGATCGATTCGACCAGCCGGTCCCCCCCGGAGTGACCGGTGAGATGGTGATCAGCAGCGACGGCGTCGCCCTCGGGTACCACAACCAACCCGAGCTGACCGCCGAGCGCTTCGGCGACGATCCGACGCGACCCGGCGCCCGGTGGTATCGGTCTGGCGACCGGGCACGATGGGGAGCCGACGGACGCATCGATTTCCTCGGTCGCGACGACCACCAGGTGAAGATTCGGGCGCGCGGATCGAACTCGGCGAGATCGAGACGGCAATCCTCGCGCATCCCGCCGTCGACGCGGTGGTCGTCGATGTGGTCGCGCTGCACGAACGGCCGCCCGGACCCACCACCCACTGCATCACCTGCGGACTGCCGTCGAACTATCCGGGGAGCGAATTCGACGAGGCGGGCGAATGCGCCGATTGTCGTGCATTCGCGAGACACCGCGACGACGTGGCCCGGTACTTCCGTACACCCGACGAGTTGCAGACGCTCCTGGGCGTCCTCGCGCATCGTCGAGCCGACCAGGAGTACGACTGTCTCGTGTTGGTCAGCGGCGGCAAGGACAGCACTTACATGCTGTACCAACTGGTCCGCGAGCACGGCGTCAGACCGCTCGTCTTCACCCTCGACAATGGCTACATCGCCGACGACGCGCTCGACAACGTCCGCTCGGCCTGCGCCGACCTCGGAGTCGACCTGCACATCGCATCGACACCGCACATGAACGCGATCTTCGTCGACAGTCTGCGTCGTCACGCCAACGTCTGCGACGGCTGCTACAAGACGATCTACACGCTCAGCATGAGCCTCGCCCGCGAACGTGGGATCGACACCATCGTGACCGGCCTCGCGCGCGGGCAACTGTTCGAGACTCGCCTGGCTGATTCGTTCGCCGTACGCGAGTTCGATCCCGACGTGATCGACGCATGGATCCGCGAGGCGCGAACGGCGTACCACCACATCGATGACGCCGTGTACGAACTGCTCGAAACCGACTTGTTCGACGACGAGTCGATCTTCGACGACCTCGGGTTCGTCGACTTCTACCGATACGTCGACGTCGACCTCGACGAGGTCTACCGGTACCTCACGAACGAGACGGTGTGGGTTCGGCCGCCCGACACGGGACGGTCCACCAACTGTCTGATCAACGACGTCGGAATTCATGTCCACACGACCACCCGCGGGTACCACAACTACGCCCTGCCTTACAGCTGGGATGTGCGGCTCGGGCACAAGCGACGCGACGCAGCGATGGACGAACTCGACGACGACCTCGATCTCGAGCGCGTCGAGCAGATTCTCGACGAGATCGGCTTCACGGACCCAGTCACCGACCACCGCTCCGAACAACGACTGGCCGCGTACTACGTCGGCGGTTCGGAACTGACAGCCCGGGAGTTGCGTGATCATCTTGCGTCACTGCTTCCCGACTACATGTTGCCGACCTTCTTCGAACACCTCGAGCAGCTTCCACTCACCGTCAACGGCAAGATCGATCGGGCAGCCCTGCCCGATCCCGATCGATCTCGTCGTGACTCGACGGGCGCCTACGTGGCTCCGTCCACCGACCTCGAGCGCACGATGACCGCGATCTGGACCGAGGCACTCCAGTGGCCGCGGATCGGCATGCACGACAACTTCTTCGATCTCGGCGGTGACTCCATCACCAGCATCCGGATCGTTGCCGAGGCCCGCCGCCGCGGGATCACCTTGACCGCACGCGAGATCTTCACCGGACAGACGATCGCCGGTGTCGCCGGTCTCATCGAGTCGTCCAGCGGCGGCAGCACTCGCGTGTCCGAGGTCGACGAACCCGCTGTGTCCTCGGCCCGCAGCCCGCGCGACGTGCTCGGGGACGACCTGTACCACGCGGTTGCGCCGCAGATCGCCGACATCGGCGGCTGGGACTGCGTCGACGACGTCTATCCGCTCACGCCGACCCAGCTGGGAATGCTGTATCACAGCCTCCGGAGTGAGGACGCCGCCACCTACTTCGGTCAGGGAACGTGCACGCTCGAGGGCGACCTCGACATCGAGGCCTTCCGCCGAGCCTGGACCAACGTCTGCCTCCGAAATCCCGCCACGCGTGTCCGCTTCGTGTGGCGTGGACTCGACACCCCACTCCAGGTCGTGCAGCGCGACGTGGAGTTTCACTGGGACGTTCTCGACTGGCGCAGCACCCACACCGACGAGGTCGAACGCCGTTTCGACGAACTGCTCGCCGAGTACCGGTCACAGGGCTTCGACCTGAGTGGCAAGACGTTGATGAACTTCGCATTGGTGAGCACCGACGGCCCGACCCGGTTCGTGTGGAACAGCCATCACACGCTGCTCGACGGATGGGCGGCACATGCCCTGTACCGCGACGTCATCGACGAGTACGAGGCCATCGTGTCGGGGAGATCGTCGTCCTTCGTCGAACGGGCACCGTTCCGTTCCTACGTCGATTGGATCGACGACCAGAACAGCGAAGCAGCACTCCTATGGTGGGACGGCCACCTCGCGGGTGTCGACGCAGCGACCCCGATCCCGATCGTCGACGACGTCGACGACGGTGAACATCTTCGTCTCGTGCGCCCGCTCGATTCCGACGTGAGCCGACGCCTCACTGCATTCGCACAGGAGCAACGGATCACGCTGAGCACGGTCGTCGGTGGTGCATGGGGGCTCCTGCTGAGCCACTACTCCGGGTCGACCGACGTCGTCTTCGGCACCACGGTGTCCGGTCGCGAGGACGGCATCGCGGGCGTCGACGACATGATCGGCATGCTGATCGCCACTCTCCCCACCCGCGTCAGGACCGACACGACTGACACGGTGGCGGAGTGGCTCCGGTCGATCCAGCTCGAGGCACTCGACGCACGTCGGAACGGATACGTCGGCCTGGCCGACATCCAACGCGTAACTGACGTCGGGCCGACTCGACCGTTCTTCGACAGCATCGTGGTCGTCGAGAACTATCCCTCGATCGTATTCGACCCCGACGGGCAGCTTCGACCGTCGGCGTTCGAGATCGCGGCACCGAGCAACTACCCGCTTGCGTTCTTGTTCCACCCAGGCGACCCCGCGGCCCTCGAGCTGGTCTACGACAGCGCTCGCGTCACGGCTGCCGACGTCACACGGCTTGCGGCACACCTCGAGCAGACACTGACCTCCATGGTGGAGGTTGCGGGGCGCCGCGTCGCCGATGTGACGATGATCTCCGCCCGGGAGCGGACCGAGATTCTCCGCTGGAGCGACGGTCAGCAGGCCGCGACCAGCGAGGAGCTCGTGCACGTGTCGATCGCCGGCCGTGCGCACGCCGAGCCCGACGCCGTTGCGGTCGCCGGGCCGGACGAGTCGTTGACGTACGGCGAGCTCGACCGTCGAGCGAACCAGCTCGCCCACGAGCTGCGCCGGCGCGGCGTCGGACGTGGGCGTCGCGTTGGCCTCGTCATCGGCGGTGATGCCCTGTTGATCGTCGGCGTCGTGGCGATCATGAAAGCGGGCGGCACGTACCTCCCATTGGACCCAGAGCTCCCGTACGATCGGCTGAAGCACATCCTCGACGAGTCCGGCACCGATGTCATCCTCACCGCCGATCGATTCGACCCGCCGCCGGGGATCGAAGCCGAGGTGCTCGACCTCACGCTGTTCGCCGACGACGGTCATGACCCCGGTCCGCCGCCGGTTCCGCCGACCGCGGACGACATCGCCTACGTGATCTACACATCGGGATCCACCGGAACCCCCAAGGGCGTGATGATCAGCCATCGGAACATCGCAGCCTCGACGAGCGCTCGATCCGCGTTCTACGACCAACCGGTCGGCGTCTTCCTGCTGCTGAGTTCGATGGCGTTCGACAGCTCGATGGTCGGATTGTTCTGGACGCTGTGTTCGGGCGGCACGTTGGTCACGACTCAGGTCGACCGACGTCACGACGTTCGGCACCTGGCCGGACTCATCCACCAGCACGGCGTCACCCACGTGCTGGCACTTCCGTCGCTGTACGCCGTGCTCCTCGTCGAAACGTCGGGTGAACAGCTCGGCTCACTGACCACGGTGATCGTCGCCGGTGAGGCCTGCTCGCCAGGCGTCATCGATCTTCACCGCAACCGCCGCCCCGATGCCGCCCTGTACAACGAGTACGGCCCCACCGAGGGGACCGTTTGGAGCCACGCCGTCCGGATCGACGACATCGACGTCGCCGGTCGTGTCCCGATCGGCACGCCGATACCGAACACTCACTGCCGAGTGCTCGACTGCTTCGACCACCTCGCGCCGATCGGCGTCCCGGGCGAGTTGGTGCTCGGAGGTCCAGGCATCGCAGCCGGCTACCTCGGCCGGCCGGATCTGACCTCTGCGTCGTTCAGGACGCTCCCCGGCGCGCTCGGCGTGGCGCCGACCGAACCGCACTATCGAACCGGCGACCTCGTCCGCTGGCGAGACGACGGCCAACTCGACTTCCTCGGACGCCGCGACGGACAGGTCAAACTACCGCGGCTACCGGATCGAACTGGCCGAGATCGAGCGCGCGCTCGTCGCCGATCACCGAGTCCGGGAGGCAGCCGCGCTGGTGGTCGACGCCCCGGACGGCGACCCGGCGCGCCGGCGGGTGGTCGCCTGGTTCGTGGCCGACGACGAGCTCGACGAGAAGGAATGGAAGACGGCCCTGGGACGCAACCTCCCGACGTACATGCTGCCGGCAAGCTTCGTCCGTGTCGACGTGATGCCACGAACGGCGACCGGCAAGATCGACCGCAACGCCCTGACGCCGCCGACGGCCGATGGCTCAGCGGTCCAGCCGACGGAACCGGGCGACGAGCTCGAGCGGGCGCTCTGCAACATCTGGCGCGATGTGCTGGGACAGGACGGGATCGGCGTCCACGACAACTTCTTCGACCTGGGCGGCAACTCACTCGATGCGATGCGCCTCTTCGCGAGGATCACCCGGACAACGGGCCGGGAACTCGCATTGTCCTCATTGTTCGGGGCGCCGACGGTGGCCGGATTGGCCACACTGCTACGCGGGCCGCGAACCGTACCCGCCAACAGCGCGCTCGTACCGATCAAACCAGGCGGCGCCAAGCGACCGTTCTTCTACGTCGCCCCTTACCAGGTGAGCGTGCTCGAACTCGGGAAGATCGGCAAGTACTTCGATCCCGACCGTCCGTTCTTCGGAATCCAGCCATCGGGCCTGGAAGCGGGAGAGGTGGTTCACCAGACGGTCGAAGCGATCGCTGCGCATTGCATCGACGCGATCAAGACCTACCAGCCCGACGGTCCGTACCTGATCGGCGGTCACTGCGATGGCTCGTGGGTCGCACACGAGATGGCGATTCAGCTCGCCGACCGTGGTGACCGGGTCGACTACCTGGCGCTCACCGACCTTTCTCCTCCCCCGCAGGAGCAACCGCAGATCGGCAGGTTGACGCGGATCGTCGACCGCCTGAACTACTACCGGAGCGACGGTCGACTGCGGCACGCAATCCAATGGCAACTGAAGGAACGGGCGGAGAACTTGCTGCTCCTGAGATTTGGCGGCTCGGCTGGTCGACGAGTGCGCGAGGTCAGAATGGCACACCGAGACGCGTTTGACAGGTACGAGATCCATTACGACCATCGCGCGCCGGTGCACCTCATCCGAAGCACCGAGCTGGCATCGCTGATGAACAAGATCTCCTGGTACGAGGGGCTCGAGGCCGGCGACAACGAAGTGGTCGTCACCGACATCGCGTCGACCCACGCCCGGCTGCTCCTCGAGCCGGAGACGGCAGAACTGGCCGAGGTCCTCGGCCGAGGAATGGACGCCGCCTCACACGAGCGCTAGACGCAGCTTCTCTCACCCCCGGCCTCGCATGTTGCGCGGCGTTCGCCGTCTCGCATCGCGGAGCGTTCTTTTCGCGCTACGTTGACAACACCGACTCCCTCCCGAGTCCACGTCCGGTCCGCCGGCACGCCCACTTGGGGGAATCCATGATCACGCTCTGCTACGCCGCCAAGGGCGGCAGCGGCACGACGGTTGTCGCGTGCACACGCGCCATCGACTCGGTCGGACCCGTGCTCCTCGTCGACCTCGACGGCGACATCCCGGCCATGCTCGGACTCGCCGAACCCGACCGTCCCGGCGTCGCCGACTGGCTTGCCAGCGACGCCCCGATCGCGCACCTCGACGATCTGCTCGTCGACGTCACGCCGAACTGCTCGCTCCTGCCGGCGAGTCACACCACGACCACCGTCACGGTCGACGTGCCCGAGCGGTGGGACGGCCTCATCGACTGGCTCACGGAGTGGGGCGTCGACAGTGGTGGATCGGTGGTGATCGACGCCGGCACGCGGCGCCTTCCCACATCGTTCATCGAGCAGTGCCCCCAGCGTTGGCTCGTCACGCGCGCCTGCTACCTGGCACTCCGCCGTGCCGGACGGCTCGCGGTCACACCGACCGGTGTGGTGCTCGTCGACGAACCGGGGCACCCGCTCGGCCCGCGCGATGTCGAGCGATCGGCGCGCGCACCGATCGTTGCGACCCTCGACTGGGACATCCGCGTCACCCGCTCGGTCGACGCCGGGTTGCTGCTCGGTGGTCGCCTGCCGCGCTCGCTCCACCGTGCGCTCGCACGAGTTGCCGCATGACCACCTCACCCGACCTGGTCGCAGCCGTGTGCGCATCGGTTCGTGACCAGCCCGGCACTCTCGCCGACCTCATCGACCGCGCCGTACGACGGATCGCTCCGCTGGCAACCGGCGAGGAGCGCTCGGTCCTGCACGCCGCAGCGTTGGCACAGATGGCCGGACTCGGCGCGCTCGACGCGCTGGTGTCCGACCCCGACGTCGACGAAGTACTCGTAAACGGCGACGAGGTGTGGATCGACCGCCACGGACGGCTGGAGCCACAGGGTCGTTTGACCGGAACGACGGTCGAGCAGGTGATCGAACGGATCCTCGCGCCGATCGGCCGTCGCGTCGACCGGACCACGCCGATCGTCGACGCACGGCTGGCCGACGGTGCTCGTGTGTGCGCAGTCGTCGCCCCGGTCGCCGTCAGCGGATCGTCGCTGTCGATCCGACGGTTCTCCTCGGCCGTGCGGCCGCTCAGCGACTTCACCGATGCTGCCGGTGTCGCACTCCTCGATGCGGTCGTGGCCGGCCGGTGCAACGTCGTCGTCTGCGGGGCGACGTCATCGGGCAAGACCTCGTTGCTCGCGTCCATGGTCGACTCGATCACCGACGACGAGCGGCTGATCGTCCTGGAGGACACGACCGAGCTGCCGTGTCGGGCACCCCACGTGGTCCGCCTGGAGGCACGGCCGGCGACCGCCGAAGGGCTCATGGCGGTGTCGCTGAGCGACCTCGTCCGCACAGCACTCCGACTTCGTCCCGACCGACTCGTCGTCGGTGAGGTCCGCTCGAACGAGTGTCTGGCGTTGGTGCAGGCCATGAACACCGGGCACGACGGATCACTGTCGACGTGCCATGCCAACAGCCCGCTCGACGCACTCCTCCGGCTCGAATCCCTCATCCTCCAAGCGGCGCCTCAATGGCCGCTCACCGCGGTCCGACAACAGCTCGCCCGGTCGATCGACGTCATCGTCCACGTCGAGCGGACCGCCGGCCGTCGCACGGTCTCGGCCGTCAGCGAAGTGGTGGCGCCGACGCTCGATGGCCGCCTCGTCTCGCCCGCCGTGCGAACGCTGGGACGGCTCTGCGAGGGTCGATTCACCTCCGTCGCAGCACTCGAACGGCGCCGGCGATGACCGTGTTGACCGTGTGCGCGAGCGCGATCCTGGCCGCACTGATCGTCGGCGCGGTGCTCGATCAGATCCGGGTCCGCAGGGTCGGCCACGACCGCGTCGACGCAGACCCGGTCGATCGGGGCGGGCGGCGTCTCGTGTCGATCCGCCGATGCCGGCCGACGATCACGCCCGCTGCGGTCGGATCCTGGGCCGATGCCATCGCACGCAGCCTGCGGCACGGGTCGACGCTCAGGTCCGCGCTCGCTGCGGTGGTCCCCGACGACGAGGCGCTCGGCGCGCACGCAACGTCGTTGCGACAACGACTCGACCGCGGCGCAACCGTTGCCGATGCGTGCGACCACTGGGCCGACGAGACCAGCGAAAGCTCCACCTCCGGCGCCGAACTCCTCGTCGCTTTCGCAGCAGTCGTCGGTGCAGCGGCGCACCTCGGCGGGTCGGCGTCGACACCACTCGAACGGTTCGCCGTCACCATGCGTCAACGCGTCTCCGACGAGCTCGAGCGGGACGCCCAGAGCGCACAAGCCAAGCTGTCGGCGCGAGTGCTCACCCTGGTGCCACTGGCGGTCCTGACGCTGCTGCTCGTCACCGACGCCGACGTCCGGCGGGTACTGACCGAACCCGCGGGCGCTGCAACCGTCGGCATCGGTCTGGCCCTGAATGCCCTCGGGGGCTGGTGGATGCGACGGATCGTGGGCGCTGGACCACTCGGGGCCCGATGATGGCCCCAGCGCTCCTCACCGCACTCGCCGTCGTCGCTCTACTGGCGCCCGTCAGCACCCCGCGCCCCCGCACGCCAGAACCGCTCGGTCCCATGCCAGCCGGCAGCCCCGACGCCTGCGCACGGCGGCGGCACCGTGTCCGACGGCTCGCCACGCTCGCGGCCATCCTCTTCTCGACATGGGCCGTGGGGGTCCTGCCGACGGCTGCACTCCTCGTGGCCGGCGGTGCCGCACCTCGGGTTCGCCGCCTCGTCGCCACACGGGCGACCCAGCGCGCCGTCGATGCCGCGCTCCCCGACGCCATCGAGCTGTTGGTCCTGGTGATCCACGCCGGTTTGACCCCGCACCAGGCGATCGACGTCCTCACCCTGCGCGCACCGGTCGCAGTCCGACCGGCGTTCGCAGCGGTTCGACATCGGATCGCTCGCGGCGCACCGCTCGCCGACGCCCTCGACGCGCTGCCCGACACCCTCGGCCCGGCAGCCACCGCTGTCGCCGACACCCTCGCGATGTCCGAACGCCACGGCAACCCGATCGCCCACACGCTCGAACAGCTCGCACTCGACGTACGCGAACGACGCCGCCGCCGAGCCGAAGCAGAGGCTCGCAAGCTGCCGATCCGCATGTCGCTGCCCCTCGTCGCGTGCACGCTCCCGTCGTTCGTCCTCATCGCGATCGTCCCGGCGGTGCTGGCAGCGTTGGCATCACTCCGCGACACCGGCTTCTGAGATCCGCATCGACCACACGGTCCCCCTCGACGACACCGTCCTCACATCCGTTCACACACAGGGAGATCCCATGATCGACACCAGACCACTCCTGATACTCGCCATCACCGTCCACCGAGTGAGCCACACCTTCGGGCAGCGGCTCGCCGACGCCATCGTCCACGTCACCGACAACCGCCACGACGATCGCGGTCAGGCGACGACCGAGTACGCGTTGGTGCTGCTCGCCGCAGCCCTCGTCGCCCTGCTCGTCGTGGCGTGGGCCACCGCCGGCGGCGGGGCGGCCCGGGTCAGTCGCCTGTTCAACCGGGTCATCGACTCGGTCATCGACAAGGTGTGACGGTGCGGACCCCACGTCGACCGCGGCGGCAGTTCGGCGAGCGAGGGCAGGCAGCGGTCGAGTTCGCGGTTGCCCTCCCGATCGTCGTGATCGCGATGCTCGCCGTCGCCCAGGTCGGCGTGGCGGTCCGCAACGAGGTGGCCGTCGAACTGGCCGCCCGCGAAGGTGCGCGTGCAGCTGCCGTGTCGGCCGACCCGTCGGCCGCGGGCGCCGCCGCGCGCCGTGCCGTCGACCTGCCGATGGAGGTCGCGGTCAGCGTCGACGCCACGACGGTCACCGTCACGGTCACCTACGTGGATCCGACCGACATCGCGATCATCGGCGCGGCCATCGGCCCCGTCACGCACACCGCCACGGCAACGATGGCGATCGAGCCGCCGTGAGCACGTCGACCGCTACGTACCCCACGGATCGAGCACGAGCTTGCCGACGAAGTCCTTGGCCACGAACCGCTCCTGAGCCGCTCCGATCCGACGGAGCGGGAGCACGTCGGCCACGAGGGGGCGCACCGACCCCGCCCGGGCGAATTCGGCGAGCTCGGCGAAGTCGGTCGGAGTGTGCATCGTCGAGCCGATCAACGTTCGCCACCTGAGGTACAGCCGGCGCAGGTCGAGTTCGACGACCGGGCCGGCGATGGCACCTGCCGTCACCAGACGGCCACCGTCGCGAAGACGATCGACGACCCTGCCGAACTCGTTCCCGCCGACGACGTCCACGACCGCGTCGACTTCCGCAACGTCGCTCAGGTCATCCACACCGCGGATCGACACGTCGTCGACCCCGGCCTCGCGCAGCAGGGCCACCTTCGACTCGCTGGTCCGCGCGATCACCTCGCAGCCGCGAGCGAGGGCGAGCTGCACCGCTGCCAGACCGACGCCGCCGGAGGCCCCGGTCACGAGCACGCGCTCGCCGGCGGCGCATCCCGCACGGTTGAGCATGCCGAGCGCCGTCCCGTACGCGGTCGGGAGGCACGACAGCTCCACGTCGCTCAACGGAGACTCGCTCACGTCGTGGAGTTGGGCGATCGAGCACCCGAAGAACTGGGCGAATCCGCCATCGAGCTCGCTGCCGATGATCCGGCTCGGAGCGCCGTTCAGGTACTCCGCTGCCGAATCGACGATCACGCGTCGTCCGATCCACCCCTCATCGACGCCCGCTCCCACGTCGACGACGACGCCGGCGACGTCGATGCCCTGGATCAGGGGGAACCGGAGTGGTTCGCCCTTCCAACCGGCAACCGCGTCAGGATCCTCAGCTGTTCCGTACCGCCCTTCGCGGGACCAGAGGTCGGTGTTGTTGACGGCTGCCGCGGTCACCCGGACGACAGCACCACCCGGACCCGAACGCGGCGACGGGGCATCGGTGCGGAACTCGATCATCTCGGGCCCGCCATGTCCCACGGTGACCGCCGCCTCCATCACCTCGGGCAGCTCCGTCACCGGCGCAGTCTCCCATGGAGTCGTCGCAGGGTTGGCGTCGCACCCGCTCGGCGACGAGGATCGCCACGTGCAGACGATCTTGGTGCTCGGCGACCAACTGAACCGCAGACTCGGTGCCCTCGCCGATGCGGACCCTGGTCGACACCGGATCCTGATCGTCGAGTCACTCGGCAAACTCACCTCGAAGCGGTGGCATCGCCAGCGAGCGCACTTCGTGGTCACATCGATGCGCCGGTTCGCCGCCGAGCTCACCGACGCAGGCTTCGACGTCGACTATCGCCACGCGGCATCGCTCCGCGAGGGTCATCGCGCCCACATCGAGGAGTACGACCCCGACGAAGTGATCGCCACCGAACCGGCGAGCTGGGACGGACTCGAATTGCTGCGCGGCCTCGACGTCACCATCGTCCGCTCCGACCAGTTCCTCTGCCACTACGACGAGTTCGCTGATTGGGCCGAGGGCCGGAAGAGCTTCAAGATGGAGGACTTCTACCGCTGGCAGCGGACCCGTCTTGGCTACCTGATGGACCACGACGGCGAACCCGCCGGCGGTCGCTGGAACTTCGACGACGAGAACCGCGAGCCGCCACCGAAGGGCGACACCAACCCGTGGGCCGACCCCCAGACCTCGCAGCTCGACGACCTCGATCGGCAGGTGCTCGCCGACCTCGACGAGGCGGGCGTCGACACGTGGGGCGCCGACCCCGATGGCACGTGGGCGACGTCGCGGCGAGCGGCACTGAGCAGGCTGCGTCACTTCGTCGACGACGTCCTCCCGCAGTTCGGCCCCCACGAAGACGCGATGGTCGAGCGGTCGTGGCATCTGGCCCACTCGGTGTTGTCGCCGTACTTGAACATCGGGTTGCTCCTGCCGGGTGAGGTGTGCGATGCCGTCCAGGAGGCGTACGACTCGGGCGACGTCCCGATCAACTCCGCGGAAGGCTTCATCCGCCAGGTGATCGGCTGGCGCGAATACGTCTGGGGCGTCTACTGGCTGTGGATGCCCGACTACCGGTCGAACAATGTGCTCGGTGCCGACCGGCCGGTTCCGCCAGCGTTCACGGGAGCTGCCGAGACCGAGATGAACTGCGTGTCGACGTGTGTGTCGACGCTCCGCGACAAGGCGTACAACCACCACATCCAGCGGCTGATGGTCCTCGGCAACCTCGCCATGCTGCACGGCGTCGACCCGTGGGAGATGACCGACTGGATGTGGTCGCACTTCATCGACGGCGCCGAGTGGGTGATGTTGCCGAACGTGATCGGCATGAGCCAGTGGGCCGACGGCGGGAAGATGGCCACGAAGCCGTACGCCGCCGGCGGCAACTACATCGACAAGATGAGCGACTACTGCACCAACTGCCGCTACGACCGCAAGCAGCGGGTCGGCGACGACGCCTGTCCGTTCACCACCCTCTACTGGGACTTCCTCGACCGCCACCACGACCGCTTCGTGAAGAACGCACGGATCGCTCGCCAGGTGCGGGCCTCGGAGCGGCTCTCGGACCTGCCCGAGGTTCGCGCACGCGCCGTGGAGGTGCGACGACTCCTCGACGACGGCAAGCTCTGACGATGCCCGCTACGCCGAACCCCGACGAGACGATCTTCCACATGGCGATGCCCGACGATTGGGCGGCCGCGTTTCAGACCGGCGAGTACACGATGTCGACACGCGGTCGGACGCTGCAGGAGGAGGGCTTCATCCACGCGTCCACGCGCGAGCAGATCGAAGCGACCGCCAACCGCTTCTACGCCGACGTCGAGCAGCTGGTGCTGCTGTCGATCGACCCGCGCAAGGTTCCGCACGAGATCAAGTGGGAGGCCCCGGCGCCCAGCGTCGAGGAGCTGTTCCCGCACATCTACGGACCGCTGCCGATCGGTGCGGTGGTGCGCACCGACTTCTGGATCCACACGATCGACCAGTCCGGCGCCGGCTGGTCGCTCGCGTCCCTCTGACTGTTGCGCTCGGTGTCTGACACCGAGCGCAACAGGCACCGAGTGCGACATCACCAGAACATCGTGCCGGCAGCTCCTTTGTAGGGGCCGGTGACGTTGGCGGTGATCCAGCCACCGTAGAAGCTGCCCTCGTTGCCGTCGACGCGTTCGTCGTCGACCCAGCACTCGTCGAGCGTCTGCGCGTAGAACGCCCAATGGTCACGGATCGGTTCGAAACCCGGCGTCGGATCGCGGTACGTCCAGCTCGCCTCCTGGGCCTGCCGGTCGCCGACGACGACATCGGCGTAGTGGGCCGCACCCTTCCATTCACACATCGACCGGCGGTTCACGGGCACGAGGTGGGAGCGATCGACGAACTCCGGCGCCACGTAATACGCGGGCGCCTGGCTCGTCTCGAGCACGCGCATGGCATGCGGCGCGTCGGCGATCGTGACGCCACCGTGCACCACCCGGATCCGCCAGTCGACCCGCTCGACGATCGGCGGCCGCGGGAAGTCCCAGACCGACTCGACCGCCTTGCCGTTCGGGCCGACCGCTCCTGCTCCGCCCGCCGCCTCGAGCTCCTTGCGTCCGCGCCGCATCAGTCACGCATCCCGTCGAACTCCGCGACTTCGGGCCGACGCTGGTTCTTCGACCGTCGGTCGGCCACCTTCTCGCGGGCCTTCTGCTCCTTCTCCAACGCTTCCTCCTCGTCGATCAACACCTCGAGCGCGGTCAGCCGAACGGGGTCGAGTTCGCCGTCGGTGATGGCCTGCTGCACGGCACACCCGGGTTCCCGGTCATGTTTGCAGTTGCGGAACCGGCAGTGGTCCATGAGGTCGAAGACGTCGGCGAACGCCCGCTCGATACCGTCGCCTGACAACCACAGGCTGACCGCGCGCACTCCGGGCGTGTCGATCAGCCACCCCTCGCCCGGCATGGGGAGCAGTTCGGCGGCGACCGTGGTGTGCCGTCCGCGTTGATCGGCCTCACGGACCTCCGACACCGCCTGGATGGCATCGCCGACCAGCGCGTTCACGAGCGTGGACTTGCCGACGCCACTCGCACCCAGGAATGCGAGCGTCCGATTGCCCGACGCGGCCTCGCGGATCGCATCGACGCCGTCACCGGTGACACCGCTCGCGAGCAGGACGGGAACGCCGAGTGCCACGTCGACAAGAGCGGAACGAGCGGGCTCGGGATCATCGACCAGGTCGGTCTTGGTGAGGATGACCACCGGTTCAGCGCCGGAGTCGAACGCCAACACCAGCTCGCGTTCGAGTCGCCGTGGGCTCGGCGGAGCTCCGAGCGCGTGGATGAGAAAAACGACGTCGATGTTCGCCGCGAGCGTGTGCGACACCGCCCGCATGCCGTCGAACGACGCCCGCCGCGTGAACGCCGAGGTCCGCGTGAGCACGTGCTCCACGCGCTCACCATCGTCGCTCGGCACGATCCAATCACCGACGGCCACGTCGGCACCGATGTTGCGCAACCGGACCGGCTCGTCGGTCCCGAGCGCCTGCTCGAGGTTCCGCGCCGCCGTACTCCATCCTCGGTCGAGTCGGGTGACCCGCGCCGGGTCGCCAGGTCGACCGAGCTCGTCCCACGCGTCGTCGAACGCGGCCGACCAGCCGAGGCGCTCACGTCCGGACTCCACATTCTTCATCGACTCGACCGTAGCCATCATCGTCCGAGTGAGCCGTTCGACATCAGCGTGGGATCCAATCGGTCATCACGCTGCCGCATTCGACGACGTCGGTCCGCGACTCGATCGGATCGCCCCACGCCGTTACGCGGACGACCGCATCGGCGTCGTCGACGTCAACGACCACACCCCGCCCGATGGCCAACGGTCCACGTCCAGGTAGCGACCAGAGTTCGCGACCGTCGAGGTCGACGGCCACCCGAGCCGGTGCGCCGTCGATGACGTCCTGGACGACGACACCATTGGCAGCGAGGGTGAGCGTGGCAAAGGCACCGGGCCGGAGCTCCACGTGCGTGATCGTCCGCCCCGTCGAACTGTCGATCACCCGCGTGTGTGCGCCACCCTCGGTCGCGATGAGCAGGGAGCGCCCTCGATCGGTTGCCACACTCTCGAGCGCGACGCCCTGCACCCTCCATCGGATCTCGACGCTGTCGGCACCGACCTGCGCACCGTGTACGGCTCCGTCACCATTCACGATGAGCGACGATTCGCCGAGCGGGTCGAGCGACACGACGAAGCCCGGCGCGTCGAGACCGGTCGAGCCGACGAGCGGAAACCGTCGGGCTTCAGCCTCTCCCGAGGACACGCTCAGGTCACTGACTGCACCATCAGCGCCGACGAGTCGGTCGCCCACGAGCGTGAAGGAGGAATCGCCCGGGACCAGCACACCGAGCAGGTCGCGATCCTGGTTGGAGGTCGCAAGCACCTTGTCGCCGATGCGCGTGACCAACCGACCGTCGGGATCGAGGCCGACCAAGGCTCCGCCGGCGATGTGCAGCCGATCGCCGGTTCGCGGATCGAGCACCTCGACCTCGCTGTCGTCCATCGACGACACCGCCGGGCGTCGCACGCCGACGTACACCAGACCCGTCGTTGCGTCCACCGTTGCCGACCAGTCGCCTCTGAACCCCCGGTCCCAGAGCACGTCGCCGGTGTCCTCGTCGAAGGCGAACAGTCGGCGATACGCCATGTCCGGACCCGCTGCACTCCGCACGATCACCGCACCGTCGACGACTCCGATGATCTCATGACTGCCCGTTGCGGGTTCCAGGCCGGCACGCCATCGCTCCTGACCGTCGTCGATGTCGAGGGCCAGCACCGCGACCGCCGGAAGCCCGTTCGCCGTGAGTTCGTCGAACCCCACCACCGCGACGACCGACTCCTCACTGATGGTGACCGGCGTGATGACCCGGCGGGCAGTCGAGAGCTCCACGTCCCAGAGCACGTCGACCGACGACGGGAGCCGATTCGCCGGGCACGCCGTCGCGGTCAGGAGCGGAACGTCGCCGGGTCCGAGGGTCACGTCACCACCGAGGTCGCGCAGCGCCGACTGGCGCACCGCTGTCGATGCGTCATCCGGACGCACCGCAGCCTCGTCGAGGTCGCCGCTCGGCGCTGTTGCTCCTCCCAGCACGGCGACCGTCGCCGCACCGATGGCGACCGTCAGCAGCAGCGCCGCAGCCAGACCGCGGCGAGGTGGAACGCCGAACGGACGACCCGGCGGCACGTCGGCCGTCGGGGCCCCGGCGGATGGCGACGCATCGTCGACACCGACAGGATCACCGTTGCGGTCAGCGAACGGCGCCCGCGGAGGATGATCGAATCGAACATCTGCACCGGGACGCCACGGGCTGTCGTCGTGGTCCTCCCCCGGGGCGACGCCGTCGTCGGTCACCGCGTCACTGTACGACCGACCCCGAGCGCGGTCGCGGCGGAGCTCCCAGGTCGACGGTGTTTGAGGTCATTCGACCGGACCATCCCGATCGATTCCGTAGCCGACGAGGCGGACACCATTCGCGGTCGGAGCGAACACGGCGACGAGTTCGTCGCCGATCGCAACGGGTCCCGACCCGATCAACGACCACCGCGGATCGCCGTCCAGATCGAGACCGACCCGCTCCACACCGATCGCCGCCGGCCGCTCCACCACGACGCCGTTGGCGACGAGGCGAAGCGTGTCGAGCGCCCCCGGTTCGGACGACACGGCTGCGATCGCCGCACCCCTCGACGCGTCGACCACCCGCAGATCGGTGCCGCCGGCTGACGCGGTCAACACTGCCAGGCCGCGATCGGTCGCAATCGTGTTGACCACCCGGCCGTCGACCTGCCAACGGAGTTCGACTCCGTCGTCAACCAACACGGCACCGTAGGTCTCCGATTCGGTGGTGAGGACGAACGTCGGGCCGACCATCGGGAACAGACCGCGAATCGACGCCACCGGACCCAGCTCGTCCAGGACGTAGCTCTTCGACGGAGCGCCCCCGGTCGCGTCGGACACCGTCAGCGTGTTGCCATCGGCTTCGAGCAGCTGTGCGTCGACCACGGCGGCGACGTCGGTGTCGGGATCAGTGAGCCGACCGAGTGGGGTCGGTGGCGACCAGCCGTCTCGCAGGTCGAGTTCGACGATCGAGTCACCGTTGCGGACGTACCAGCGTCCGAGGAGGTCGGTCGAGAACAGCTCGCCCGACACGCGCCCGAGCTCGTCACCCGACACCGGGTCGATGAACACGAGACCGGACCCGTCCGACACCCCGATCCGAGTGACGAGCGCGGTTCCGTCGAGCACCCGGTTGAGGCCGGGTTCTGCGACGGGTTGGGCCCAGAGCTCCGCACCCGTGTCGATGTCGAAACCGACGATCGCTCGATCGTCGGGATGCAGGCGTTCGATCATGGCAACGTCGTCGAGCACCCCGAGAATGCGCAACGATCCGGTGCCGCGCTCGAACGACACCCGCCAGCGTTCCCGTCCGGTGGCCGCATCGATCGCGACCACTTCGCCGGTGTCGGTGCCCGTCGGATCGACGCGGTCGAGCAGGGCAAGCACCGACCGGCCGCCGTCGACGAAGAGGCGTGTTCGATCCGTTGCGACGAGACCGGCGAGTTCGATCGACCATCGTTCCCGGGCGTCAGCGGGAAGTCGAGCCGAATCGGCGCCGGCGAAGGGTTCCTCCACGAGGGGCTCGACCCCGCCGCCGGACGGTCCTGACGAATCCGAGGCGGCGATGTCGAGGACACCTTCGGGGTCGCTCGAGTCGCCCAGGACTCGGAACACGGATGTCGCAACGACTGCGGCCACCAATCCCACCCCGACGATCAGACCCCGTCGACGGCGGGTCGCCTCGGTGTGATCGGCCACGGCAGGAGTGTACGACCGCGCCCGTCACGGGTCGCCTCGTGCTCCTGGTCGGCCGCGGTTCAGACGACGATCGCCGCGCCGTCACGACGGGCGTCGCCCGCACCCGCGAACGTGCCGTCGGGTTCCCGGCGCGCTGCGTGGACACCCCCGTAGAAGAGGTCCGGCTGCGGCCACGCGCGATGGTCGGGGAACTCGGCACAGAGCCGGGACCGGAGGTCGGCGGCGAACCGGTCCTCGAAGTCGAGGTGCCGGCCCTCGACATGCACCCTGGGTGCCTGGACGGCCGTCTCGAGGTCGCTGCCGTCCACACACATCCTGACGATGACCTGTGCGATCGCGGAGCGGATGCGGTTGGAGCCGCCGGAGCCGAGCGCGGTGATCCCCCCGTCGGGGTCCTCGATGATCGCGGGGCACATCATCGACGACAGGCGCGTGTCGGTCGGCCAGCTCGCCGACCCCGCCGGGTTCACGTCCTCCTCACCGAGGATGTTGTTGAGCATGAACCCGAACCCGTCGACCAACTCACCGTTGCCTTCACCGTTCGACACGGTCACGGAACAGGCCGTGCCTCCCGCATCGACGACCGAGACGTGCGTCGTGCCGCGACGGCGGAGGGTGAGCGTCGACAGGTCGGTGGGACGTCCGTCGGCCTGGCGCCGCGCATCGCCGGTGACGGACAGAGCACGGGCGACGGTCACCGGGTCGGACGAATCGAGACGATCGAGGGTGTGGCCGATCAACGTGCCGCCCGCTGCCGGCAGCGGGTTCAGGTGAACGATCGAGCCGCCGACGCCGATCACCAGCGGGGACCGTTCGACCACCGCGTACGCGTCGAGGTCGGCAGCGGTGAGATGGCCGGGCCCGTCCTGAGCATCGAGGCACGCCCGACCGACCGCACTGCGTCGAAACCCGGCCCGAGCGAGGGTCTCCAGCGCTTCGGCGAGCCCCGGGTTGTGGAACACCTCGCCCGCGGCGACCAGCCTGCCATCCGGCGCGAACAGCTGTGTGGCGCCCTCGGTGGCCCTGAGGATCGACTCGACGACCGTCGACAAGTGGTACTGGAACGGCGTGACCACGATGCCGTTCCGTGCCGCATCGACCGCTGGATCGACCAGCTGGTCGAGCGCAACCGTCGCGCCCATCCGATGAATCGCCTCCACGCCATCGAAGAAGCCGGGCGTCGCCGTCGTGGCCGGCCCGATGTGGAAGGCCTGGGTTGCCGTGCCGAAATCGGCGTGCACCTCACGGACCCCACCGCCCGCCTCTGCCCCGGGCCGCCGTTCGAGCGGCGTGTGGGCAAAGAAGTCGAGGACCGAGACGGCCCCGCGTTCACCGTCGCGGATCATCGCGAACCCGGCCGCCCCCGGGGTGCAGAGCACCGGCTCGCACACGCACGCCATGGCCAGGGCGGCGACGGTGGCATCGAAGGCGTTCCCACCACGTCGGAGCACGTTCGCACCGGCCTCGGCGGTCAGTCGATGCCCGGCCGCGACGACCCCGCGAGATCCACCCGGGGTACCGACGGCAGTCACCACGGGCGACATCATCGCAGCCGGCGCACGGAGGCACCAATGGGCACCGTCGTACGGCGTCGATTGCCGGAAACGGTGCGATTCCGGCACACTCACGTATCGTCAGCGGTCTCCCGGTCATCCACGAAAGGCACAGATGTCGAAGCCACTCGTCGTCGTCGAATCCCCAGCGAAGGCGAAGACGCTCTCGAAACTGCTCGGGAGTGACTACGACGTGCGCGCCTCGGTGGGCCACGTCTCCGACCTGCCGTCCAAGGGTCTCAACATCGACACGGAGAACGGGTTCAAGCCGACCTACGAGCTCACCGAACGCGGCAAGACCGTCGTCAAGGAGCTGAAATCCGCACTGAAGGACGCCTCCGAGCTCTACCTCGCGACGGACGAAGACCGCGAGGGTGAAGCCATCTCGTGGCACCTGCTCGAGTACCTGAAGCCGAAGGTACCGGTGAAGCGGATGGTCTTCCACGAGATCACGAAGTCAGCCATCGATCATGCCGTCGCCAACCCGCGCGGCATCGACTACGGGATGGTCGACGCGGCCGAGACACGCCGCATCCTCGATCGGCTGTACGGCTACGAGGTGTCGCCGGTGCTCTGGCGTCGCGTCAACCGTGGCCTGTCGGCGGGACGCGTCCAGTCGCCGACGGTCCGGTTGATCGTCGAGCGCGAACGCGAGCGCATCGCCTACATCACCGCCGACTACTGGGACATCGACGTCGTCACGGCGAGCGACCCGTCGTTCGACGCGAAGCTGATCTCCGTCGCCGGTGCGCGCATCGCGAGTGGCAAGGACTTCGACAGCACCGGACACTCCAGCGAGAAGGTCACCGTGTTGAACGAGGCCCGCGCTCGCGGCCTCGCCGACAGCCTCGACGACTCGACCTTCAGCGTGTCGTCGGTCGAGGAGAAGCCGTACAAGTCGTCGCCCAAGGCGCCGTTCATGACCTCGACCCTGCAGCAGGAAGGCGGTCGCAAACTGCGCCTGTCCTCGTCACAGGTGATGCGTGTGGCGCAGGGCCTGTACGAACGTGGCTTCATCACGTACATGCGTACCGACGACGTGATCCTGTCCGACGAGGCGATGAACGCCACTCGAGCGGCGGTCACGAGCGAGTACGGATCGAACTACCTCAACGCTGCACCCAAGCAGTACAAGAAGAAGACGCAGGGTCAGGACGCACACGAAGCGATCCGCCCCACCACGCCGTACCGCTCACCCGATTCGGTGTCGACCGAGCTGAACAGCCAGGAACTCGCGCTGTATCGCCTCATCTGGCAGCGCACGCTCGCATCGCAGATGGCCGACGCGGCGGGCGTGACCGTCAGCGTGCGCCTGACGGCGCCGGCCACCGATCGCACCACCGGCGAGATCGTCGAGTGCGAGTTCGCCGCATCCGGCACCACGATCACCTTCCCCGGCTACCGCGCCGTGTACGTCGCCTCCACGGAAGAACGCGGCGACGATGCCGCCGACTCCGAAGCACTGTTGCCCGCGCTGACCGTGGGCGACACGGTGGCGACCGAGTCGATCACGCCCGTCGGCCACACCACCACGCCGCCTGCCCGCTACACCGAAGCATCCCTGGTGAAGAAGCTCGAGGAACTACGGATCGGGCGACCGTCCACCTGGGCATCGATCATCCAGACCGTGCAGGACCGTGGATACGTGTGGAAGAAGGGCCAGGCACTCGTTCCCACCTGGACCGCATTCGCCGTCATCCGACTCCTCGAGGAACATTTCGACGCGTTGGTCGACTACGACTTCACCGCCTCGACCGAAGCAGACCTCGACGCGATCGCACGTGGCGAACGCCAGAAGGCCGACTGGCTGACCCGGTTCTACTTCGGCAAGACCGATCAGCACGACGTCCCGCCGATCACCGCGGAGGCCGGCTCCGACGACGACGCATTGCTCGGCCTCAAGCGACTCGTGGAGGAGAACCTCGACGAGATCGACGCGGCGGAGATCAACACGTTCCCGCTCGGCAACGACGAGAACGGCGAGTTGATCGTCGTGAAGCCCGGCCGGTACGGGCCGTACGTGAAGCGCGGTGACGACACGGCCGGTCTGCCCGACAACCTGTGCCCGGACGAACTCGACGTCGCCAAGGCGATCGAGCTGCTCGCGCTCCCGAAGGGCGAAGATCCGATCGGCGAACTCGACGGACTGCCCGTGTACGCGAAGAACGGCCGGTACGGCCCCTATGTCCAATGGGGCGACCACGACAACCCTCCTCCCGATATGGAGAAGCCGAAGATGTCGAGCCTGTTCCAGACGATGGTCTTCGAGAAGATCACGATGGACGAGGCCGAGAAGCTGCTCTCGCTCCCCCGCCACGTCGGCGACGACCCGGCCGACGGCGTCCCGATCCTTGCGAACAACGGCCGCTACGGCCCGTACCTGCAGAAGGAGAAGGACTACCGCAACATCGACTCGGAGGACCGGATCTTCGAGATCACGCTCGACGAAGCGCTCAAGATCTACGCCGAGCCGAAGGTGTACAAGCGTGGGGGCGGCAACATGGCGGCGAAGGGCCCGCTCAAGGAGTTCGGCACCGACCCGGTGAGCGAGAAGAACGTCACCGCGAAGGAAGGCCGCTTCGGCGTCTACGTGACCGACGGTGAGACGAACGCGTCGCTCGGCAAGGGTGACCGCGTCGAGGAGATCACACCCGAGCGCGCGTACGAACTCCTCGCCATTCGCCGCGAGGCGATCATCGCCAAGGGCGGGGCGGGCGCCAAGAAGGCGAAGGCCACGAAGAAGAAGGCCGCCGCCAAGAAGAAGGCAGCCGCCAAGAAGCCGGCGGCGAAGAAGAAGGCCGCCGCCAAGAAGAAGGCAGCGGCGAAGACAACGCCGGCAACGAAGCAGACGCCAGCCGATCGACCCGCTGTCGAGATCACCGATCTCAACGCCGATTGACCGACGACGGGTTGATGGTGCGGCCGATGTACATCGCGTTCGAAGGTGCCGAAGGATGCGGCAAGTCGACGCAGGCTGCGAGATACGCCGAATCCGTCGATGCGGTGATCACCCGCGAGACCGGCGGCACCGACATCGGCATCCGGCTACGCACGATTCTCCACGACAACTCGATCACCGACATGTCGCCGAGGGCCGAGGCGCTGATCGCTGCCGCCGACCGCGCTCAGCACATCGACGAGGTCGTCCGCCCGGCGCTCGACGCCGGGCGCATCGTGGTGAGCGATCGCTCGGTGTATTCGACCCTCGCGTACCAGGGATACGGGCGTGAGCTGGACGTCGACATGGTGCGCTCCATCAACGAGTGGGCAACCGGCGGCCTCTGGCCCGACGTCGTCGTCTTCATCGACACACCCGACGAGGTCATCGCCGAGCGCATGTCGCGGCGCGACCTCGACCGGTTCGAGGCTGCCGGTGATGCGTTCCACGATCGGGTGATCCACGGTTTCCGCTCGATGGCCGCCGCCGATCCCGACCGATGGGTCACGGTCGAGGCGGTCGGCTCGATCGACGATGTCGGCGCAGCGATCAGTGCTGCGCTCGCGGAACGGATGCCGCGATGAGCTCGGTGTGGGACGACGTCGTCGGGCAGACACGCGCCATCGAACAACTCACCTCCGCCGCCGATTCGGGCCCGGTCCACGCGTACCTGTTCGTCGGCCCACCCGGTTCCACCAAGTATCAGGCGGCCCGTGCGTTCGCCGCCCGGGTGATCAGCGGCGGCGACCATCCGGAGCAGCGCGATGCGCGCCTCGCACTGCGGGGGGAGCATCCGGACGTCCGCGAGGTGCGCCGAACCGGCCCGTCGATCTCGGCCGAGCAGGCTCGGGAGATCGTGCGGGTCTCGTCGCTCGCACCGACCGAGAGTGCACGCAAGGTCCTCATCCTCGACGAGTTCCATCTGTTGCGCCCCGAGGGCGCGGCCCTCATGCTCAAGACGATCGAGGAGCCGCCGGAGTCGACGATGTTCATCATCTGCGCGGACTTCGTGCCGCACGAGCTGATCACGATCTCATCGCGATGCGCCCGCATCGACTTCCGTTCGATCGCCGACGGCGTCGTCGCCGCTCGGTTGCTCACCGAAGGTGTCGGCCCCGTCGAGGCACAGGCTGCTTCGAAGGCGGCGCTCGGCGACCTCGACCGGGCGCGTCTGCTCGCCACCGACCCCGGCCTGGCCGAGCGTCGTCGAGCGTTCATCGCCGCGCCGCAGACCGTGGACGGATCGGGGTCGGTTGCGACGCGCCTCGCGGCCGAACTCCTCGCGATGATCGACCAGGCGGCGGAGCCGCTCGCGGTGCGTCACGACGCCGAGGTCGAGGAGCTGACCGCGGGATCAAGGAATTCGGCGAGCGCGGCAGCGGCAAGAAGCAGCTCGAAGATCGTCACAAACGCGAGCTTCGGCGTCACCGGACCGACGAACTCCGCGTCGGCTTGGCGACGATGGCAGCGACGTATCGGGATGCCCTCGTAGGTGGCACAGCGAGCAGCGTCGACGACGCGGCCGGGGCCGTACAACGAATCCATGGAGCGCTGGCGGCACTCGAACGGAACCCGAATGAACGGCTCCTGCTCGAGAACCTGCTCTGGTCGCTTCCCGCTCCCGGCTCATGAGGGTCCCACCACATCGCCGGCCGACCGTTACACGACGGGTCTGACCCGTCACGTAACGCGGGCTCGGCAATCCGGTCATCGGAATGTCGGCCTATCCTCGGGCCCATGAGCATCGCGACCGCTCCGACCTCGCTTCCTCAGGCGAACGACCCCTGTTGGTGTGGGAGCGGACGCAAGTACAAGCGGTGCCACAAGAAGTCAGAAGGTCGGGTCCTGCCGGGCGAGGTCAGCCCGATGCGCTCGGTTCCCGGTCACATCGCCCGCCCGCCGTACGCCGACACCGGCGAGTACGAGGCCTGGGACGAAGGTCGCGTCAAGTCGCCCGAGATCATCGAAGCGATGCGTCACAGTGGCAAGGTCGCATCGACCGTGCTCGCCGAGGCCGGTGCGATGGTCGCCCCCGGAGTGACCACCGAGGAGATCGACCTGTTCGTCCACGAACGCTTCATCGAGCTCGGCGCCTACCCCTCGACCGTCAACTACCACGGATACCCGAAGGCCTGCTGCACCTCGGTCAACGAAGTCATCTGCCACGGGATCCCCGACTCACGTCCATTGCAGGACGGCGACATCTGCAACATCGATGTCACCGGCTGGATCGGCGGCGTCCACGGCGACACGAACGCAACGTTCTTCGTCGGCGATGTCGACCCCGAGAGCCGGCAGCTCGTCGACGTCACCGAAGAGTGCATGTGGTTCGGCATCGAGGCGGCCAGAGCCGGCCAGCCCCTCTCCGACATCGGTCGAGCGATCGAGGACCACGCCAAGAAGTTCAAGTACGGCGTCGTGCGCGCCTTCGTCGGACACGGCATCGGCGAGCAGTTCCACACCGACATCCAGGTACTGCACTACTACGACAGCCGAGCGAGCGTGATCATGCGCCCGGGCATGACCTTCACCATCGAGCCGATGATCACCCTCGGCACGATCAACTACAAGATCTGGGACGACGACTGGACGGCGGTCACCTCGGACGGCAAACGCACCGCACAGTTCGAACACACCCTCCTCATCACCGACGGCGCACCCGAAGTCCTCACGGGCGGCGAAGGTGCGGTCAGCCCCACGGCCCCCTGGAGTCGCTGAGTCCGACTCGCCGACCCGTCAGGACGCGTCGCTCGACTCGGTCGACAACTCGTTGATGTAGGTGACGATGTTCGCCGCTTCGGCGTCGCTGAGGCCGTTGGCCGGCATCTTGATCTGGTAGCCGGCGACCTCTTCGGCGTCCGGCTCGAGGATCGCACGGAGCAGGTAGTCATCGTCGGCGATGAGGGTCGTGCCGTCGGTGAGCTCGACCTCGCTCCCAGCGAGGTCGATCCACGTCGGACCGACGCCTCCCTGCCCGTTCGCACCGTGACACGAGGCGCATCCGTTGGCGTTCGCCGTGTTCTTGCCGAGTTGACCCAGCTCGGACAGGTTGGTGTCATCCCCACCACACGAGGCGACGCCAGTCGCAAGCACCAGGGTGGCGAGACCGGCCACCACCGGTCGTTTCGGGAGGATCCGACGAGTCGTGCTCACGACCTCCATTGTCGCAGCGTTGACCCAGTTTCACGCCCAAGCAGCAAGGAACGCGGCCACGTTCGAGCCGAGCGCCTCGACGGCGTATCCACCCTCTTGCACGATGACGGTCGGCAGTCTCAGCGACCGGATCCGCTCGCCCGCCCGCGTGAAATCGGCGGTCGTCAGTGCAAAGGTCCCGAGCGGGTCGTGCTCATACGCATCGACGCCGAGCGACACGACCAGCCTGTCGAGTCGGGCGTCGTCGACGAAGCCGAGCGCTGTGTCGAGTGCCGCGAACCACGCCTCGACGGTCGCGCCCTTCGCCAGCGGAAGGTTGAGGTTCGCCCCCTCGCCGTCGCCGATGCCGCGCTCGTCGGCGAACCCGGCGAACCACGGGAACTCTTCGCGCGGATCGGCATGGATCGAGACGAACACGACGTCGCTGCGGTGGAGGAAGATCGATTCGGTGCCGTTGCCGTGGTGGTAGTCGACATCGAGGATTCCCACCCGTTCTGCACCCCGGTCGATGAGTCGCTGCGCTGCGACCGCGGCGTTGTTGAAGAAGCAGTAGCCGCCGAACTGGTCGCTCATTGCGTGGTGCCCGGGCGGTCGGCACAGGCCGTAGGTCGGTGCTCCGGTGTCGAGCATGCGATCGGCCGCCGTCGTGGCGATCGCCACGGCAGCGGTCGCCGCGGCGTGGGTGCCCGAGACGATCGATGTGTCTGCCGTGAAACTGTGAAACCCGAGCTGTCCCACGATGTCGTCGGGGCGCTGCGCCCGAAGACCTCGGGTCGGCCACATGAAGCCCAGTGCAGCAGGTGCGGTCTTTCCCGCATCGGCCCATCGATCCCACGCCGATGCGAGGAAGTCGACGTACTCGGGGTCGTGCACTCGGCGCAGCAGTTCGAGGTCGACGGCATCGGGTGCCGTGAACTCGTGGCCGGCCTGGCGCAGCGCCGCCGTGATGATGTCGGCGCGCTCGGGGCTCTCGACCGACGGGCCCATCACACCGTCGTCCAACTCGAGCGCGGCGTGGGCGCGATGGGCGTCGGAGGCGACGATCAGCACCCGATCAGTATGCATGCCTCACGGCAACAGCGGGTCGCTGTGCGATGCTCTCGCAGGTGAACAGGAACCTGTACGCCACGCTGACCGCGGCGTTCGCCGATCGCCGCCGCGGCGTCTTTCTCCGTGTCCCGGGCGGTCCGACACTCACGTACGCAGACGTCGACGCACGTTCGGCTCGAATGGCGCGGGCGCTCCTCTCGTTCGGCGTGGAGGTCGGAGATCGCGTGGTGGTGCAGATCGACAAGTCGACCGACAACGTCGCGCTCTACTTCGCGTGCCTGCGCATCGGCGCCGTGTTCCTGCCGTTGAACACGGCGTACACGTCCGGCGAAGTGGCCTTCTTCGTCGACGACGCCGACCCCGCGGTCGTCGTCGCCCGGCCCGGCACGCTCCAGGATCTCGACGTACGTGTCGTCCACCTCGGTGTCGATGGCGACGGCTCCTTCGCCGAGCGTGCGGCGACCGCCGAGCCGTTCGACGACATCGTCGAACGCAGTGCGGACGACCTCGCGGCGATGCTCTACACGTCGGGGACCACCGGTCGCTCCAAGGGAGCGATGCTGACCCACGCCAACCTCGAGTCGAACGCGCGTGCCCTGCACGACATCTGGGGGTTCGAGCCCGATGACGTGCTGCTGCACACCCTGCCGATCTTCCACGTCCACGGCCTGTTCGTCGCCCTGCACTGCGCGATGCTCGGCGGCAACGAAGTGATCTTCCTCCCGCGGTTCGATCCGTCGCTCGTGATCGAGCACCTCCCGCACGCAACCGTGATGATGGGCGTTCCCACCCAGTACACGCGCCTGCTCGGCCACGGCGGGTTCACCGCCGACATCTGCTCGACCATCCGGCTCTTCACGTCGGGGTCGGCGCCGATGACCGCGGCAGTCCACGCCGAATTCACCGAACGCACCGGCCTTCAGATTCTCGAGCGATACGGGATGACCGAGGCCGGGATGATCACCTCGAATCCGTACGACGGTGAGCGCATTCCGGGCACCGTCGGCTTCCCGCTGCCCGATGTCGACCTCCGGGTGGCCGACGAGGACGGCGACGAGGTTCCCACTGGCGAGACCGGTGTGGTCGAGATCCGCTCCCCCGGGCTGTTCGCCGGATATTGGCAACTTCCCGAGAAGACCGCCGCCGAATACCGCGATGGTGGCTGGTTCATCACGGGAGACGTCGGCTCGGTCGACGCCGACGGACGCCTCACGTTGGAGGGTCGGTCGAGTGACATGATCATCAGCGGCGGCTTCAACGTGTACCCGAAGGAGATCGAGATGGTGCTCGACGACGTGCCGGGCGTGGTCGAGACCGCCGTGGTCGGCGTGCCGCACCCCGACTTCGGCGAGGCGGTGGTCGCGGTCGTCGTTCGTGACGGCGACGTCACCGACGAGGCACTCGCAACATCACTGGACGGGATCCTCGCCCGCTTCAAACACCCCAAGGCCTACGTCGCCGTCGACGCGCTCCCGCGCAATGCGATGTCGAAGGTGCAGAAGGCCACGCTGCGCGACGACCTCACGACGCTGTTCGATTGAGTGTCACCCGCTCGTACACCGGCAACCACCAGTCGATCAACACGGAGCGTTCGGCCGCATCGATGCCGTACGCAACATCGACAAGACGAGCGCAGGCCACCACGTCGCCGGCGCGCAGGGCCTCCACGGCGGCGGCGATCGACCCTGCCGGCCACGGGAGATCGGCGAGCATCGTGGGGCCGAGCCGAATCGTGTTCGGCGACATGCCCGTGCCGCCACGTCGGTGCCACGCCCACGCGGACACTGCCGGGGCGCTCAGCACCGCGGCAATTTCCCAGGCCGACTCGGTCGCCGCCGCCGGGCCGAGCGGGTACGCGGCGACGACGGGGACGCCGGGCAGCCAATCGCCTGCAGGGTCGCAGACGGCCTCCACGATCGGCGTCTGATTCGCGATCAGGACCTTCGGGACCAGCCGCTGTTCGGCCCACGCGGTCATCTTCTCGTCGAGTGCCGACACGTCGATGCGCGGCGCGGTGAATCGCCGCTTCGCGAACCGGACGGGACGCTCACCCCACCCGCAGTGGCCCGGATCGATGAGCCCACTCGTCACGAGCGGCGGGCCGGTCTCGTGATCGCCGACCGCCGCGATCATGCCGTAGTACTCGTCGCGGAAGTTGGCGTTGAGCCGCGCCCGGTCGCCCAATCGGCCGGCCGCCGGCGCCGCATCATCCAAGACGCCGGGCATCGGCGGAACCCCCGTACGGTCGGTCACGACGTGCGACCACGTGGTCGTCGCCGGACCGGTGCCGCTGCCGGCCGCGCGACCGAACTCGAAGGCGAGTGCGCACGTCACGACCTGGGCGTCGAAATCACGCTCACCGGTCCACGCCGACCAGAACATCGTCGACCGACCGTCCAACCGCGCGCGGACAGCCGCGGCGTCGCGCGCCGACAGGATCGACTGCGGGAGCACGAACGCAACCCGACCGCCATCGGGGTCGACGAGATCGCCGGCGAGCGCGAGGAACTCGACGGCGGCGTCTGCGTACGGCCCGCCGCCCCGGCTCGGTGCACCACCGCGTGTCGTCGTTGTCGCGAGCTGTGACAGGTACGGCGGATTCCCGATCACGAGATCGAAGGTGCCGACCCGATCGTCCAACCAGGTCGAGGTCAACGCGTCATCGCAGATGGCGTCGACCGAGGTGGATGCTCGGACGAGTTCGACCGTCGCCGGGTCGATGTCGAGGCCGACGGCGCTCGCCTCGCCGCCGGCACGCCGCACCGCCTCGATGACCGCAGTGAGGAACCGGCCGTCTCCACATGCCGGGTCGAGAATTCGAAGCGTCCGTCCATTCCTTGCAGCGACGAACCCATCATCGATCACTGCGGCGACGATGGTCTCGACGAGGTGGTCAGGGGTGAACCACGCGCCACGCAGCTTGCGTTCGCTGTCGGCGGGCATGTCAGGAAGGCTAGGACGCGATCGTCGCGGTCTACAGTCCTCGACGTGGCCGATGCCTCGCCGTCCGTGTCCCCCCGTGTCGAATTCGACGCCGCCTCACGTCACCTCACCTTCGAGCGTGACGCGTGGGCCGACCTTCGTGCCGCCACGCCGCTGACGCTGCGTCAGCCCGAGCTCGACCGGTTGCGCGGCATCAACGAACGCATCGATCTCGACGAGGTCGCTGCGGTCTACCTGCCACTCAGTCGACTGCTGAACCTCTACGTGAGTGCCACACAGAGCCTGCACAAGGTGACCGCCACGTTTCTCGGCGCGGGTGCCCCGAAGGTGCCGTACGTCATCGGCATCGCCGGTTCGGTGGCCGTCGGCAAGAGCACCTTCGCGCGCATCCTCCAGGCGCTGCTGGCGCACTGGCCGGACCATCCGAAGGTCGACCTGATCACGACCGACGGATTCCTGTACCCCAACGAGGTGCTCGACGAACGGGGGATCATGCACCGCAAGGGGTTTCCCGAGTCGTACGACACCCGGGAGCTGCTGCGTGTGCTCCGCGAGATCAAGAGCGGTCACGAGCTCGTCGAGGCGCCGGTGTACAGCCACGTCGTGTACGACATCGTCGACGACGAGCGAGTCGTGATCGAACAACCGGACATCGTGATCCTCGAAGGACTCAACGTGTTGCAGACCGGCGAGTCGGCAACCGAATTCGTGAGCGACTACTTCGACTTCTCGATCTACATCGACGCGGCGGAGTCCGACATCGAGCAGTGGTACGTCGAACGGTTCCTCACGCTACGCGAGTCCGTCTTCCAGGACCCCGACAGCTTCTTCCGCAACTACGCCGACCTGAGCGACGACGAGGCAATCGACACCGCCCGCAACATCTGGCGCCAGATCAACGGCCGCAACCTGCGCGAGAACATCGCCCCGACACGCGACCGCGCCTCGTTGATCCTGCGCAAGCGCAAGGACCATCGCGTCGACCGCGTCCAGCTCCGCCGGCTCTGAGCCATCAGTCGACCGCGGACGTCGTCGCTCCGTCACCCAACGAGCGGATGACGTCGTGGAGGTCACGCAGCCGTCGACTCGTCTCGGAGACGTTGGGACCGCCATCACGAACGACACCCTCGAGCAACGGCGCAAACCGCTCGCCCGCAACGCGGTGTACACGCCGACCGGCGGCGGTGAGCTGGAGGAGATACGACCGGCCGTCATCCGGGTGTGGAACTCGCTGGACGTGGCCGTGGGCCTCGAACCGTTTGACGTAACTCGACACGGTCGTTGCGGGCGCCGACATCCACTGCGCCAGATCGGTCGGGGTCATGCCGTCACCCGACGCGAGCACCGAGTACACCGCGAACTCGTCGGCATCGAGCCCGGATGGTCGCAATGCCTCGTCGAGCAGTGCGGTCGTCGCCCGCGACACGAGCCAGACGTCGAACAGCACGTTCCCGAGACCCGCCGGCACCTTCACCCGACCCACCTCGTTCGCTGCATCCGGCATCAGACCATCATGTCAGCGGTGCGCCGCTGCCGGCGTGCCCCGATCTCACGGATACCGATCACGACGAGCAGCACGAGCAGACCAACACCCACCATCCAGAACACGATCGACTTGCCGGCGGCGACAATCCCGAGAAGGCGGGTCGATGCGACCGCTGTCGGGAATGCGTCGACGGCTCGCCATTCGAGAGCATTCTCGACGTAGTCGAGAGCGCTGCCGACGAGCGCGGCGAGGGCGACGACGATCAGTCGAGGGCGATGCGGTACAACCCTCGTGATCGCCAACGCCAACGACGATGCCATGAACGTTCCGAACACGAGTGGGTAGACCAGGTCGGCCACGAGCATGTTTCGATAGGCGTTGCGCCCCTCGATGCCGCAACCGCTCAGGAAGCGCTCGACGTCGGCAGCCGTCGATGTGAACCGGACATCGAGTGGAGGTGCCCCACAGAGTCGCTCGACCTGCTCGATCGAGAACGGCGCACTCGTTCTGAAGAAGACACCCGCACAGACCGCGAACGCCGCCGCGAGGACGAACCACACTCTCCACGAAGCCAGGCGACTCATCGCTGTGGCCGCTCCCGACGTGATCCATTCCCGACCGTTGTCGGTCGAGTTCGCTGATGGTGACGCTGGGGACCGTTGCATGGTCGCCTCCTTCTCGTGTGGCTGTCGACGAAGTCCGGCCTCGTCATTACTGCGATTTCGCAGTATCTATATACTACGACTTCGTAGTACCAGAGTCAACAGCAGGTCGGACGCGGTCGCTTCGGCGGTTCAGTCGACGCCGAGCCAGGCGGGGAGGTCGGCGATCGATCCGAGCTCGACGACGTCTTCGTCGTGATCGTCGACGTGTTCGAGGTCCCAGGTGAGGTGGTACGGCACGTGGACCGCATGCCCGCCGATCGCCATCACCGGAAGCACATCGCTGCGCACCGAATTGCCGACCATGCAGAAGCGATCGGGCTCCACCCCGAAGCGGATGAGCAGTCTGGTGTAGATCTCGGCGTCCTTCTCGAGGACGATCTCGATGTCGCTGAAGTGGTGCTCGAGCCCCGACGTGGTGACCTTGCGTGTCTGATGGACGAGGTCACCCTTCGTGATGAGGACGAGGCGTGTTCGGCGTCCGACCCGATCGAGCACCTCGGGCACGTGCGGGAGGAGGTGCACCGGCTCGACCAACATCGCCGCACCGATCTCGACGATCTCGCGGATCATCGAGGTCGGCACGGCGCCCTCGGTCATGTCGATCGCGGCGCGCACCATCGAGAGGGTGAACGCCTTCACGCCGTAGCCCTGGCTGGCGATGTCGAGGCGTTCGACCGCGTGCAATGCGTCGAGCACGTCGATGCCGGCGGGGGCATACGGGCCGACGAGCTCGGCAAAACGTGCTTCGGCCTCCTGGAACGAGTCCTCGCTCTTCCAGAGGGTGTCATCGGCGTCGAAGGCGACGACGTCGAAGTGCTCGATGCGAGAGGACGAACTGGCCACAGCGGCAGGCTAGGCGCACACCGCTGTGACCGGCTCGGCCACCACGCCGTCACGCACCGTTGCCGAGCACCGCCCGGACACCGGCGGCCCGGTCCTTGCAGTCCTTGCCGGCGGCGCCGAAGGCCTCGTTGAGCTTGCCGAGCGCACCTTTGAAGTTGGTGTCCCACTCGGTCTTGAACGCGTCTTTGGCCGGGCCCGTCCACACGATCGAGTTCAGCGGCGAGTCGACGTCCTTGATGATTCTGTTGACGATTTCGATCTGTCCTTCCAGCGTCGTGCCGAGGCCTTCGAGTTCGTCGGGGTTTGCTCCATGGGTCATGGGGTGCTCCTTGGGTGGTGGTGAGTTCGTAGGTGGTCTTCGGATTCGGGCGGGCCACTCGGGGTGACCGCCACCCTCTCAGTGGGTCGCCACGGTCCCCGACGGGAAACGGATATTCGATACGTTCGATTCATGAGCCGCACCGCCGACCCACGCGATGACCTCGACCCGCAGATCGCGGCGGTGCGCGAGCACGCCGGCGAGTACCTCGAACGCGCGACCGCCCTGCGCCGACGACTCCACGAGTGGCCCGAGATCGGCAACCATCTGCCGCGCACCCGCGACGAGGTGTTGGCCGACATCGAGGATCTCCCGCTCACCCTCACGCTGCACGAGTCCACCAGCGGCATCACGGCGCTTCTCGAGGGCAGCCGGCCAGGACCGACGATTCTGCTGCGCGGCGACATGGACGCGCTGCCCATGCCCGAGGACACCGGCCTCGACTTCGCCTCGCGCGTCGAGGGGTGCATGCACGCCTGTGGCCACGACACGCACACGGCGATGCTCGCGACGGCAGCCCGCGTGCTGTCGGAGCGCCGGGACGAGATCGCGGGACGGGTGATGTTCATGTTCCAGCCTGGCGAGGAGGGACATCACGGCGCCAAGCACATGCTCGACGAGGGGTTGCTCGACGTGCCACCGATGAGTGATGGCTCCGAGTCTCCCGTCAGCGGGGCATTCGCGATTCACATCACGTCGGCGCTCCCGACCGGATGGGTGTCGACCCGTCCGGGCGCGGTGATGGCGTCGGCCGACGTGTTGCGCGTGACCGTCACCGGCAAAGGGGGTCACGCGAGCGAGCCGTTCCGAACGGTCGACCCCGTTCCGGTGGCCTGCGAGATCGTGACCGCGCTCAACTCGATGATCACCCGGTCGATCGATCCGTTCGATCCCGCGGTGCTCACCGTCACCCGGCTCGTGGCCGGTACGACCAACAACGTGATCCCCGAGACGGCGATGATCGAAGGCACGATCCGCGCAGTGAGCGAGCGGACGCGTACGAAGGTGCACGACGGCGTGAAACGGGTGGCGGAGGGCGTCGCCGCCGCACACGGCTGCGGTGCCGAGGCCGTGATCGAGTACGGGTATCCCGTCACGACCAACAACGACCGCTTCGCCGACTTCTCGCTCGGAATGGCCCGCGAGGTCGCGGGCCCGACGGCCACCGTCGAGTTGCCGCACCCGGTGATGGGTGCCGAGGACTTCAGCTACGTCCTCAACGAGGTGCCCGGCGCGATGGTCTTCCTCGGCGGCACCCCGCACGGATCCGACCTCTCGAAGGCGGCGCCCAACCACTCCAACCGCGTCTTCTTCGAGGAGTCCGCAATGACCACCGGCATCGCGCTCTACGCCTCCACCGCCCTCCGTCAGCTCACCCCGTCACGCGTGACGTAACGGGTCTGACCCGTCACGTCACGCTCAGGAGCGGCCGTCGAAGTCACCGTCGAGTCGAAGCCGGACGGTGACGAGCTGGAACGGACGCAGGGCAAGCACCATCACGCCGTCACCGACCTCTTCGCCGCGTTGGGGTTCCTCCATCAAGTCGCAATACCAGGCGGCGCCGATCCGTGTGCGTGCCCGGAGCGTGACGTGCGTGCGGTCGCCGACGGCTTCGTGGAGCCGGACGATCAGGTCGCCGCTGCCATCGTCGGCGAGTTTGATCGCGTCGACCTCCACCCCGAGGGCAGGTCGGCCGTCGGGCGCGACGATCGTGATGACCGGGTCGACGTCGCTCCCCGTACCGACGGCCCCCACCACATGATCGAGCGGTCGGTTCAACAGCTCGGCCGCGGCGCGCACATCTCCCAGGTCGCCGTCGTGTGGTCGAACGGCAAGGCGGACCCGATGGTGCCCGTGATCGGCATCGGGATCCGGATACTTCGCGGCACGCGCGAGGCTGACCCGGATGGCGCCGTCGAAGATCGCGTGGCCGTAGCGGCCGTCGTTGAGCACGGCGACGCCGAACGACGGCTCGGACAGGCTGACATAGCGATGCGCGCACACCTCGAACTTGGCCGCGTCCCACGGCGACGACGGATGTGTCGGACGATGGGTGACCCCGAACTGGACGTCGCAGGCAGCCGTGTCTGCGCGCACATCGAACGGAAACGCCATCGACAGCAGGTGCTCGTCGTGGTGCCAGTCGATGTGGAGGTCGATGTCGAGCTGACGCGCCTCGGCGCGCAGCTCGTACGTGGTGACGACGAGTGACGGGCCGAATCCGCGGGTCACGTGGACGCGACCGATCAGTGGACCCTCGGCCTCGAACGTCACGATCCCGCCGCCGACCGGCAGCGACAGCTCGCGCGTCCACGACTCGAGGTCCCATGCGTCGTACTCGACCGGCTGATCACGACCGAGTTCGAGTACTGCCGCGGACTCCCCGTCCGGGATCAACTCACGCTGGGAGGCGATGTCGATGATCGAGGTGAGATCCCCCTGCTTGTTCCAGCGCACTGCAAGGTGGCCGTTGGTCATCGAGCAGTCGGTCACGACCACCCGGTCGGTCGACCTGCGCGGCTCCAACGCCGCGATACCGAACGCCGCGACGTCCAGGGCGACGGCGAACCCGCTCGCACCGACCCGCTGGTGTGGTGACACGGCGAGCAGATCCGGCAACGGTGTCGGAAGGTCGGGGAGCAGCCCGTGCTCCTCCCATCGGTCGGGATCGAGCGCCGGGTACCCCGCATCGAAGACGTGGACGCCGGAGTGGGGAACTCCGGCAGGGTTCGCGACCGACACCGCGCTCCCCGCCAAAGCGCCGACATGGAGCCCGGCGCGCCGGCTGAGTTCGATGTACGACTGCAGGAAGACCAGCTCGGCGTCACGGTGGACCCACGCGATCGACGAGCCGGGCAGGATGTCGTGGAATTGCTGCGTGAGGACATCGGGCCAGATGTCGGCGATCGGACGCGTCTCCAACCCGCTCAGATCGAGCCGCTCGCCGGCGGTCGCCTCCCACAACTCGGCGACGAAGAACGCACGCTCACACTTTCGATTGCCGAGCTTGGTGCGGAGCTGGCTCGTCAGGGTCCCGCGGTGCATCTCGAAGTACAGCTCGCCACGCCAGACCGGCACCGGCGCCCCGTACGTGGCCTCGCGTTCGACCGCAGTGAAATAGTCGTCAGGCGAGCCGATCTCGAGGGTGATGTCGGGATCCACAGCAGCAAGGCGGTGTGCGCGCTCGAGCATCTCGCGCGTCGGGCCGCCGCCGCCGTCGCCGTGTCCGAATGGCATGAGCGACACGTCGCTCCACGCGTGTTCCTTGAAGTTGGCGACCGAATGGGCGACCTCGCCCGGCGTGATCTCGGCGTTGTAGGTGTCGACCGGCGGGAAGTGGGTGAGGACGCGTGTGCCGTCGAGCCCCTCCCACCAGAACGTGTGGTGCGGAAACCGGTTCTGCTTGTTCCACGACAGCTTCTGCGTGACGAAACGATGCATCCCGCCGGCGGCGAAGAGCTGCGGCAACCCGGCGGGGTAGCCGAACACGTCGGGGATCCACACCTCCCGGCACGGCGCACCGAACTTCTCGGTGAAGTACCGCTGCCCGTGCACGATCTGACGAGCGAGGCTTTCGCCCGACGGCAGGTTCATGTCGGCTTCGACCCACATCCCACCGACCGGAATCCACTGGCCGCCCTCGACCTTGTCCACGATCCGTGCGAACAGGTCGGGATGACGCTCTTCGATCCACGCGTACTGCTGCGCCTGCGAGCAGCTGAAGCGATAGGCCGGGTCATCGTCCATCAGTGCGACCGCCGACGCGAACGTGCGCGTGCACTTCCGAACCGTCTCGCGGATCGGCCACAGCCACGCCGTGTCGATGTGGGCGTGCCCGGTCGCGATGATGCGATGCCGTCGGCTCGGACCTTCGGTGGCGACGAGGTGCGGAGCGAGCAGGCGCCGCGCGGCGGCGACGTCGGGAATCGCGTCGAGCGCCGCGACGATCGCCCAGCGGAGCTTCACGCGACGCGGGTCGCCGACGGCGAGGGAGCGCATCACCCCGTCGAGCACGTCGAGGTCGTGGACGAGCGCCTCGGTCTCGACGTCGACGAGGACCAGGTCGGCGGTGCGGAATCGGTAGATCGCCTCGCTCGACGCGGTGTCGAGCAGACCCTGTCGCGACGGTGCGAACTGCGGAAAGGTCGGATTCGACGCGGCCTCGACGATCAGATCGACGGAGCGGGCGCCGTCATCGAGTACGTAGTTGGTGCGCCGCGGGTGGATGCCCTGCAGCGGTCGATACGACCCGTCAGGGCGTTGCTCGATGACGAGTCCCTCGGCCTGGAACCCAGCCGGGCTGCGCGTGAAACCCAGGTCGATGACCGCCTCGATCCGCGTCGCCCGCTGCCGCTGGCTCCACGAGTCGGGCACGTCCCCCGTCAAGCGGAACCAGGTGGTCCCCCACGGCGCGCCCCACTCGGTGCCGACCGTGAACGCCGTCTGCTCGTCGAGGGTCGGTCCCGCGGTGATCTCGAGTGCGATGCGTTCGGTGTGCACCAACGGCAGCACGCGCTCCCAGAGCTCACGATCGATTCGGCGTTCGGCGAGCTCGCGATCGTCGTGCACACCTCGACCGTATCCCAGCGGAACGCATCGATCACCGGTCGATACGCACGGACAGGGCACCCGCCCTGGCGTGCACCGCGACCACACCGCCTGATACGCATACCGATCGAACGCCGGACACAACGAGAGGTCGGAACGGGGAGTGATGATGCGCAAGTCGACCAGGATGGCAGCGACGGTGATCGTGTTCGGCGTCGCTGCGGCGTGCGGCTCCGGCTCGGACGACGCCCAGGATGACGCTCCCGACGTCGAGACCGAGGCGGCGGCGATCGACCTGACCGCGACGCGCGACGACGTCGAGTGCAGCGACGAGGAACTCGGCGCCGACGACGAGATCTCCTTCACCGCCGCGCACTACGTGGTCGACGGCGTGTTGGGAGCGCTCTGCAACGGTGACGGGGACGAACGCATCCTCGACGCCTGGGATGCACTCGCGACGATCGCACCACGTGGCCAGCTCGGCGACCTTGGCGTGTTCACCGCTTTCGAGGAGGCCGGCGCGGGTGACGAGGTCACGCTCGCGTTCGTGCAGCCGCTCGACGCCGACGGGACGCTGTTCCAGATGTCGGTCAGCCTCGACGAATACGAGTTCGACCCCGAGGAGGCACTGCTGACGATGGCCCACGAATTCAGCCACGTGTTCACCGCCATCCCGTCGCAGATCGACCGAACGGTCGAAGCCGCCGAGAACTGCACCACCTACGACAACGGCGAAGGCTGCTTCTTCGAGGACTCACTGATGTTCCAATGGGTCGACGCGTTCTGGGTCGACTACCTCGACGACTTCGATCCGATGGTCGAGGCCTCGGGCGTCGAGGGCGAAGCGCGGTGCGCACAAGACGCCGGCTTCCTCGGCTCGTACGCTGCGAGCACGCCCGAAGAGGATTTCGCCGAGTCGTTCAGCGCCTATGTGTTCGACGTCGAGGCCGCAACCCCCGAGCAGCAGGAGCGGATCGACTGGATGGCCGATCGGACAGGTCTCGTCGAGTTCCGCGAACGTGCCGAAGCTGCCGGGCTCACCCCGGTCAGCAACAGCTTCGAAGTCTGCGGGGTCAGCTGACCGTCAGCGGACGCGGACGGTACGGGCCTCGGGGCCCTTCTTGCCGGCGCCGACCTCGTACGACACACGGGCCTTCTCGTCGAGCGTCTTGAAGCCATCGTTTTCGATGTTCGAGAAGTGGACGAACAGCTCCTCGCCGCCGGCGTCGCGGACGATGAATCCGTATCCGCGGCTGGCATTGAAGAACTTGACGGTGCCGAGCTCGTGTCCGGAGGGCACCGGACCCGTGCTCTCGCGGCGCGGAGCGGGTGCAGGCGTCGATGCAGCGGGGGCCGTGTCGATCGGTGCGCGGCGAGCCGGCGATTCGACGACGGGCTCGGATCCACCGTCGAGCAAGAGGGTGACCTCGAGAACGTCGTGGTCGGGATCGGTCACATCGACCTGGATGCCGACGTCGCGCTGAAGCTTCTTGACGTCCTTGGACGTGCCGGGCTCGACGAACGACACGACGATGCCGGTGGCACCGGCACGCGTGGTGCGGCCTGAGCGGTGGTGGTACGTGGCGCCGTCGGCGGGCGGGTCGTAGTGGATGACCGCCGAGACACCGTTGACGTGGATGCCGCGGGCGGCGACGTCGGTGGCGATCAACGCATCGGCCTTGCCCTGCTTGAACGCGTCGAGGGCGCGATCACGTTGACTCTGGCTTCGGCCGCCGTGGATCGGCTGCGCCGACACACCGAGCTTGCCGAGCTGCTTGGCCAGGCGATCCGCGCCGTGGCGCGTGCGGGTGAACACGATCGTCGATCCACAGCGATCGATCACGCCAGCCGTGTTCTCGTTGCGGTCGGTGCGATCCACCTGCCAGAACACGTGGTGGGCGGCGTGGATGTCAGGACCCTTCGGGCCGACCTCGTGGAACGCCGGGTCGTGCTGGAAGTCCTTGATCAGCTTGGCGACCGGTCCGTCGAGCGTGGCCGAGAAGAGCAGCACCTGACGGTCGTCGCGGGTCTGGCCGACGATGCGGCGGACCGCGGGGAGGAACCCCATGTCAGCCATCTGGTCGGCTTCGTCGACGACCACCGTCGCCACGTCACGGAGGTCGATCGCGCCCATCTGCATGAGGTCTTCGAGACGGCCCGGGCAGGCCACGACCAGTTCGGTGCCCCTGTTGAGCGCGTTCTTCTGGTTGCCGTAGCCGACGCCGCCGTAGATCGACGTGGCGTGCTTGCGCATCGCCTTCGTGAACGGGGTGAGCTCGGCCATGATCTGTTCGGCCAGTTCGCGGGTCGGGGCGAGGACCAGCGCGACAGGGCGCTTCGGCTTGGCCTGCGTGAGCCTGGCGACGACCGGGAGGCCGAAGCCGAGGGTCTTGCCGGAGCCGGTGGGTGCGCGGCCGGCGATGTCGCGGCCGGCGAGCGTGTCGGGGATCACGGCGGCCTGGATGGCGAACGGGGTCGACATACCGGCGCGATCGAGTACGTCGATCATCTCGGCTGGCAGGCCGAGATCGGCGAAGGTGACGTCAATGGAGACGTCGGACGCGGACGCGTCCACGAGGGTGGTCATGGGGGACTGCTTTCGATTTCTGCTTCACACAGCGCTACGGCCGGAGCAGAGATTCCGATCAGCGCCCACCGGTCGGATCGACCGGCGAACGGCACAGGGTATCGACCCGATCCGCCATCCGCGTGTCACCCCCGTCACCCCCGTCTTCCCCGTCACCCCGTCGTGTCGTCCTTCCGGGATGCCCCGGGGTGAGCCGCGAGCGTGGTGTCGTCACCGTGGAGCATCTGCATGACCGGGTCGAGGTCGGGACCCCGTCGCAGATGGTGACCTCCATCGGCACTGATGCATGCGCCGGTGATCCACGAACTTTCGGGCCCGGCGAGAAACCGGACGAGGCCGGCGATGTCGTCGGTCGTCCCCGCCCGACCCAGCGGCATCTGGGCGAGATAGTCGTCGACGATCGCCGGAAACGACATCATCGCCTCGGTGGCCTCCGTCGGGACCAGACCGGGACGCACCGCGTTCGCGCGTACCCCGACCGGGCCGAGTTCGTCGGCGACCTGCTTGACGAGCATTTCGAGCCCGGCCTTCGACACCGTGTACGGCGTCATGTAGCGGTGCGTGGAGATGCCCGCGATCGACGAGATCGCGACGATCGACCCACCACCAGCCTCCACGAGATACGGCGCTGCATCGCGCATCGTGAGGAACGCGCCCGTCAGGTTGGTGCCGATCACGCCGTTCCACTCGTCGAGACTCGTGCGGTGAAACGGTGCGGCCGCGCCGTAGCCCGCGTTGACCACCACCATCGTCAGTCGTCCGGCATCGGCAGCGGCGGCGCACATCGCTGCCACATCCGACTCCTCGGTCACGTCGCAGCGCTCGGTCAGTACCTTCGCTCCGCCGGCGCGCAGCTCGGACGCCGCTCGGTCGAGGCGCTCCACATCGCGCCCGGCGATGACGACGGTCGCGCCGTCGGCGGCGAGGTGGCGGGCGCAGGCGAGCCCGATGCCCGAGCCACCGCCGGTGACGAGGGCGACCTGTCCGGAGAGCGAAGATTCCATTCCCCGAGTGTGGTGCGTTTCGTCGTCATGCGAGGACACGGGCCACCATGGAGTCGTGCCCATCTCCGCCCCACTCGCCGGCGTCCGTGTTCTCGACTTCTCGCGGGTGCTGTCGGGCCCGCATGCGACACGCATGCTCGCCGACCTCGGTGCCGAGGTGATCAAGGTCGAACCACCCTCGGGCGACCTCACACGGTTCTCCGCTCCTCGCCGCAACGGTCTCGCCACCTACTTCGTGCAGCAGAACGTCGGCAAGTCGAACCTGAGCATCGACATCGCCACCGAGGCGGGGGCCGAGATCATCCGCGATCTCTGTGACCACGTCGACGTGGTCGTCGAGAACTATCGACCCGGCGTGCTCGATCGCCTCGGGCTCGGGCCGGCCGCGCTCCTGGAGCGCAACCCGCGGTTGATCGTCGCCTCGATCTCCGGCTACGGCCAGACCGGTCCGTGGGTGACGCGTCGCGCCTACGCCCCGGTGGTCGAGGCCGAGTCGGGGTTCATCGCCTCGCAGGGGTCGGCTCGCAGCGGGCAACTCACCAAGGACCCGCACAGCCACGCCGATGTCTACACGGGCATGGAGACGAGTGCGGCGGTCGTCGCTGCGCTCTTCCAACGCGAGCGGACCGGCCGTGGACAGTTGATCGACGTGTCGATGGCCGAGACGATGCTCTACGTCAATGAGCACCTCCACGACGCGCTGTGGGACGGTGACGTCGACCCGCAGTGGATCCGTTCGTTCCGACCCGGCGACTACATCGTGATGCAGGTCGCCAACGGCGAGTCGCTGATCGTGAGCGGTCACCCGGCCGAACGCGGCACGTTCGACTTCTTCATCGCGGCCATGGGCCGCACGGACCTCGCCGACGACCCGCGCTTCGCCGACGTGGCCTCGCGGATGGCGAACTACGAGGACCTGCGGCAGATCATCGTCGACTTCGCAGCGACCGTGCCGGACCCGGACGAGTTCGAACGGCGCTTCGCAGCGCACGGCCTCGCAGTCGGTCGGGTCCGTCAGCCAGGTGAGTTGGCCCACACCGAATGGGCAGAGGCACGCCATGCGACGGTCGAGATCGACGACCGGGCGGGCGGCACCATCAGGGTGCCGAACTCGCCATGGCACTTCTCCGATGGACCCGACGTCGGCGTGGGTGGCGTCGCCAAGTACCGCGGCGAGGACAACCGACGACTGCTGACCGACCTCCTCGGCTACGACGACGAACGCATCAACGCGCTCGAAGCCGACGGTGTGCTCTCGAGCCGCGTGCCGACGTAGGCGTGCCGTGGGCCTGTCGTTTCCCGTCGCCCCGATGAAGGCGACACTCGGGTCGCTGCCGGACTCCGACGACGGCTGGGCCTACGAGATCAAATGGGACGGGCATCGCACACTCGCCCACGTCACGGCCGATCGCACTCGACTGCAGACCACCTCGGGTCACGACAGCACCGAGCGCTGGCCCGACGTCGCGGCGATCGGAAGCTCGGTCCACGCCTCATCCGCGATCCTCGACGGTGAGATGCTCGTGATCGGCGAGGACGGCCGGCCGAGCTTCGACCTCGTCCAACGCCGTGATCCCGCGAAACATCCGGCGATGTTCCAGGCGTTCGACGTGTTGTCGATCGACGGCACCGACACGATCGAGCTGCCGTACGTCGACCGGCGAACGCTGCTCACGCAGGTGCTCGATCCCGGCGACCACTGGGCGATCCCAGCGCATCACGTCGGAGGCGGCGCCGAGTTGCTCGCCGCCACGGTCGACCAACAACTCGAAGGTCTGATCGCCAAGCGCCTCGACTCGACGTACCGACCCGGACGCAGATCGAAGGACTGGCTGAAGATCAAGAATCGGATCCGCACCGACGTCGTGATCGGCGGCTTCACAGCGGGAACGGGCGCCCGCTCGTCGACGTTCGGCGCCCTCCTGGTCGGGCGGTCGGAGGACGACCGCCTCCGTTTCGCCGGAGGGGTCGGCACGGGGTTCACTCAGAGCATGCTCGAACAGTTGGTCCATCGCCTCCGTCCGCTCGCGACCGAGACCTGCCCCTTCGACCCTGCTCCCCCGGCAGCGGTACGGCGCAACGCGACGTGGGTGCGACCCGAACTCGCCGCCGTCGTGGAAATCGCAGAGTTCACGAACGATGGCCACGTCCGCCATGCCAGCTTCGTCGAGCTCGTGCGATGAGAGATCGCGCCGAAGCTCTCGATCAGGACGATCCGCTGGCCCGCTGGCGGGACGAGTTCGTGGTGCCCGACCCCGAGCTCATCTATCTCGACGGGAACTCGCTCGGTCGTACGCCGAAGCGCACGGTCGAGGCACTCCGGACCATCGTCGAGGAGCAGTGGGCCGGCGACCTGATCACGTCATGGTGGGCGAACGGTTGGCTCGACCTGCCGCTGACGGTCGGCGACGTGCTCGCACCGTTGCTCGGCGCGCAACCTGGCGACGTCGCGGTTCACGACTCGACGACGGTGTGTCTCTTCCAGCTGGTCAACGTCGCGATCGACCTCACCGGCGGATCGGTGGTCGCCGTTGCCGACACCGAGTTCCCGACCGACCGGTACGTCACCGAGGGCATCGCCCGCCTGCGGTCGGGCATCACGGTTCGCCACGGCCTCGACGATCTCCGGGGCGTCGACGTCGTGGTCCGCTCACTGGTCGACTACCGAACCGCCGAACTCTGCGATCTCACCGCCGAGACCGAACGCGCGAGGGCGAGCGGCGCCGTGACCGTGTGGGACCTGTCGCACGCTGCAGGTGTGGTCGAGGTCGATCTGACCGGCGCGGGTGTCGAGTTGGCGGCCGGCTGCACGTACAAGTTCCTCAACGGCGGGCCTGGTGCACCGGCGTTCACGTACGTCAGATCGTCCATCCTCGACCGGGTGACGCAACCGATCTGGGGCTGGTTCGGCCAACGCGACCAGTTTGCGATGGACAACCCGTTCGATGCGCGGGACGGGATCGGCCGACTGCTCAACGGCACGCCCGGCATCCTCGGCCTGGTCGCCGCGCGATGCGGCATCGAGGTCAGCGCCGGGGCCGGCATCGCGAACATCGCTCGCAAGGCTCACGCGCTGAGCAACTACGCGATCGACGTCGCCGCCGAGCTCGGACTCAGCTGCACGACCGCCCGTCCGCCAGCGTCGAGCGGCGGCCACGTGTCGATCATCCACCCTGACGCGGCTGTCCTGCAGGAGCGCTTGGCGGCCCACAAGGTGATCGTCGACAAGCGCGATCCCGACGTGCTCCGTTTCGGTCTGTCACCCCTGACCACCCGATTCGTCGATGTGTACGACGGCTTGGCGGCACTCGCTGGCATGCTGGACGCATGAGTGTCGTCAAGATCAACGCCATCACCATTCCCGAGGGCATGGGCCCGCAGCTCGAAGGACGTTTCGCCGGGCGGGCGAAGATGGTCGAGGCCTTCGACGGGTTCGAGGACTTCCAGTTGCTGCGCCCGACCGAGGGCGAGGAGCGCTACTTCGTGTACACCCGCTGGGCGAGCGAGGAGCACTTCCAAGCCTGGATGAACAGCCAGGACTTCTCGAAGGGTCACGGCACGGGTCAAGCCGACGGCAACGAGAACGCCGACGGCGAACAGGCCCGCAAGCCGGTTGCTCAGGGTGCGGACCTGATGTCGTTCGACGTCGTCGAGCACGTCGTCAAGGGCGCCTGAACGCCTCGGCGCCCACCACGGCCGCCTCAGCTGCCGGCGGACGCCGAGATGACCGGTTGGGTGAGACGCGGTTCGGCCGGGATGTCGATCCGCGGGCGTGCCGTCATGTCACCGGTTCGCCTGAACGTGTACCACCCGAAGATGGCGGCGCCGATCGATGCCACGGCGCCCATACCGAGAGCCGCCCGAGGGCTGGCGTGCTCGCCGACGAACCCGACGATCGGGCCCCCGATCGGCGTCGAACCGAGCAGCGCGACGGAGAACAGCGCCATCACGCGCCCGCGGAACATCGGTGCCGAGTGGAGCTGCAGCGTCGAGTTGGAGAGCGCGATCACCGCAACACTGCATGCCCCGAGGAAGGGCATCAACACCAGGGCGGCCCACAGCGTCGGCATGAGCGCGAGTGCTCCGGTCACCACGCCGAACGCCGCGGCGACCATCACGAGACGGCGCGGTGACGGGTTGCCCGCCGCCGCCACGACGAGACCACCGACGACGGCACCCCCACCCATCAGTGCGGTCATCGCGGCGAGCCCGGACGATCCCGCACCGAACGTGAACTCCGACAACAACGGCAAGGTGACCGTGAACTCGTACGTGATCGTGCCGATCACGACGAGCATGATCAGCGTGGTCCGCAGATGCGGAATCGACCATGCGTAGCGCAGCCCCTCGCGCAGCTGTCCTCGACCGCGGACCGTCCGTTCGGTCTGGTGGAGCTCGTCAGCCGACATCATCCGCAATGCGACGATCACCGCCACGAAGCTCGCTGCGTTGATCAGGAAGCACTGCCCGATGCCCACCGTTGCGATCAGCACGCCGCCGATCGCAGGACCGATGACGCGGGCGCCATTGACCACAACACTGTTCAATGTCACCGCGTTCGACAGGTCGGCGGGGCCGACCATCTCCATCACGAACGTCTGTCGGCTCGGGTTGTCCAGCGCCGTGACCGCACCGAACATCGCGGCGATGATGTAGAGCATCCACAGCTGGATCGTGTCGGTGACGGTGAGGACGCCGAGCAACAGGGCGAGAAGCGCGGCCGTGGTCTGGGTGATCGTGATCAGTCGGCGTTTGTCGTAGCGGTCGGCGATCACGCCACCGATCGGCGCGAGCAGCATCGTCGGCAGGAACTGCATCGCCACGACCGTGCCGAGCGCGGTGCCGCTGCCCGTGAGTTCGAGCACCAGCCACGCCTGGGCGAGCATGGCCATCCACGTTCCGGAGAACGAGATGATCTGGCTGACGAAGTAGAGCCGATAGTTCCGGAACCGCAACGCTGCGAAGGTCCGCTGGCCGGCGGCGGCCGCGCGGCTGTTCACGACTCGACCTCGAGCAGCCGCTCGAGCACGGGCAGGGCTGCTCCCAGCCGATGCAACTCGTCGTCGTCGAGTTCGGCGAGGCGCGAACCGAGCCAGCTCGTTCCGGCCCGGCGGACCTCGGCGACGTATGCCTCACCCTCGGGGCTCAAGCCGATGAGCACGCGCCGCCGGTCGGCGCTGTCGGCGCGACGGACCACGAGACCCTGCCGTTCGAGGTTCGACACGATGCGGCTGGCCGACGGCGGCTGGACGTGTTCGTGCTCGGCGATCTGCCCGATCGTCGAGTCGCCGTGGCGCGACAGCGTGGCCAGGACAGCAACCTGCGACTGGGTGACGTCGCCGAGCGAGTGGGTCCGAATGTTCCGGGCAGTCCGGAGCAGGACGAGCCGCAGTCGGTTCACCTCGTCGATCGAGGCGAGCGTTGCGGAGTCGGCAGCCGTCATCACCATCGTGAGCATAGCTCATCATTTCCATAGCTATGGAAATGAATGACCCCTCACGCGGCAGGCAGACCGAATCCCGGGTACCCGTTCTCGACCATCGTGACGTAGGTCCAGACTCGGTAGTAGAAGTTGCTGACCCGAACCAGGAAGCCGCGCATGCCCGCAGGCCACGCACCGGTGAACAGCACGGCGAACCATCCGACCAGCGCTACCGCCGCAGCGCCGATGAAATAGACCATCATCACGATGTAGAGGGGAATGGCCAACAGGACGTTCAGCGCAGCCTTTCGGGGCACCGACTCGGGAACGGCGGGGAGCGCCAACCTCACCGGTGGATACGCGTTGTCGTCGTCGGTCGTCGTGTCGAAGTCGAACGGCGGGAACGTCTCGGAATAGCCGAACAGAAACCCGCCCGCGCGAGCGTTGTACCGCTCGTACATCACCATCACGCCGTACAGACTCGGATGCAGCCTGCCGGTGAAGATGAACATCACCCAGTACACGAGGAACACCACCTGCGACAGGATCTGGAGCGCGTAGAGGACGATGCCGTGCGGGATGTACAACACCCAGTTCACGAGCGGTCGCCACCGCGCCAGCTCATAGGGCGAATCGACGACCAGATACGGTCGATCGCTCTCGGTGGTCACGTGGTTCATGGCGGACCCTCCTTCGCGGGCGCGTTGCCTTCCCCTTCAGTGTCGCGAACGAACGCCCAGCGCTGAAGGGCACAAAGTCATCGCGCCTCCACCGGACACCGACCGCTAACCTCCGTTCACCGTGGCCCTGATCGTTCAGAAGTACGGCGGCACCTCGGTGGCCGATCCCGACCGGATCAAGGCCGTCGCCGACAACGTCGCAATCACTCGTCGGCGCGGCGACGACGTCATCGTGGTCGTGTCAGCGATGGGGAAGGCGACCGACAACCTGATCTCGCTCGCCGACTCGATCTCGAAGAACCAGTCGGGTCGCGAGATGGACATGCTGCTCACCACGGGCGAACGTCAGACCGCCGCGCTGGTCACCATGGCGCTCCACGAGCGGGGCATCGAAGCGATCAGTTTCACCGGCAGCCAGGTCGGGATCATCACCGACACCTCGCATCGCAAGGCGAAGATCGTCGAGGTCAAGGGCGACCGGGTGCGTGATGCGCTCTCGGCAGGCAAGGTCGCCGTCATCGCCGGCTTCCAGGGCGTGAGCACCGACAAGGAGATCACGACGATGGGTCGTGGCGCCTCCGACCTCACCGCGTCGGCCCTCGCACAGGCGATGGGCGCCGACGCCTGCGAGATCTACACCGACGTGACCGGCGTGTTCACCGCCGACCCGCGCATCGTGCCGCGAGCACGCAAGCTGCAGAAGGTCCACTTCGACGAAATGCTCGAGATGGCCGGCGCCGGGTCGAAGGTCCTGGCGATGCGCTCGGTCGAGTTCGCCCGCAACCATGACGTCCCCCTCCACGTCCGCTCCGCTTTCACTTGGGAGCAGGGCACGTGGGTCAGCAACGAGGAGCCCTCCGTGGAAGATCCGATCATCTCCGGTGTCGTGACCGACATGACCGAGGCCAAGGTGACCGTGCTCGGCGTGCCCGACCGTCCCGGCATCTCGGCCGCACTGTTCGAGCCGCTCGCCGAGGCGAACGTCAACGTCGACATGATCGTGCAGAACACGTCGACCGAGGGCACGACGGATATCAGCTTCACGATGCCGATGGCCGACCTGTCGCAGGCCGAGTCGATCGTGCAGCGCGTTGCCGAGGAAATCGGGGCGACCGAGGTCACCCACGACGACGACATCGCGAAGGTGTCACTCGTCGGCGCGGGCATGAAGTCGTCACCCGGCATCGCCGCCAAGATGTTCCACGTGCTCGCCGACGAGGACGTGAACATCCAGATGATCTCGACGTCGACGATCCGAGTCTCGATCATCATCCCGGCAGGCGACATGGAGCGGGCGGCACGTGCGCTCCACACCGCGTTCGGTCTCGATTCCGGCAGCGACTACAGCGCACCGCTTCCCGAGCGCAAGTAACCGGAACACCGTTCCAATCCGCCTCGTCAGCGCGCCTACAGTCGGTGCATGACGGACGTCCAGCCGATCTTCTTCAATCCGCTCGAGGAGGGCTACGTCGAGAGCCCGTGGGCCCACTTCGACGAACTGCGCCGCAACGAGCCGGTGCATCACTCACCGATCGGGCAGTGGTTTCTCTTTCGCTACGACGACGTGAGTGCGCTGCTGCGCGATCCGAACCAGAGTGTCGACGACGAGAACATCGCCCACCACAACGAGGACCGGCTCGCCCAGTTCGAAGCGGCGTTCGGAGAGGACGCCGAGCGGTCGACCTCGATGCTCGGCCGTGATGCCCCCGACCACACGCGCCTGCGTCGGCTGGTCAGCAAGGCGTTCACGCCTGCGGCGATCGCCGCGCTGCGCCCGGTCATCGAGAAGCTGGTCGACGATGCGCTCGACGGGATGGACGAGCGGGGCACGACCGAGATCGTGCACGACCTCGCGTTTCCGCTGCCGTTCGACGTGATCTCGGTGATGCTCGGCATGCCCGAGGCCGACAAGGACCAGATCGCCGAGTGGTCGTCGGCAATCGTCAAGACGCTCGATCCGATCATCACCGACGAGGAGATCTTCGCGGCCGCCGACGGCGACAGGAAGATGAGCGCGCTGCTCGACGAGGTCATCGCATGGAAGCGGGCCAACCCTGCCGACGACCTGCTGACCGCGCTGATCCAGGCCGAGGAGGACGGCGATCGGCTCTCGTCGAGGGAGCTGCGTGATCAGGTCAGCCTGCTGTTCGTTGCCGGCCACGAGACCACGGTCAACCTGATCGGCACGGGAATCTACGAGCTGCTCCGAGACCCCGAGCAGGCCGCGATCCTGCGTGACGATCCGTCACTCGACGTGAACGCGGTCGACGAGCTGCTGCGGTTCGTGTCACCGGTCCAGTTCTCCCGGCGGATCACGATGGAGCCGATCGAGATCGACGGGCACCCGATCGATACCGGATCGATCGTGATGACCGGGCTGGCGTCGGCGAACCACGACCCGGCAAAATGGGGCGACGACGCGGACCGGATCGACGTCCGCCGGGCGGGCACCTCACAGCACGTCTCGTTCGGGTCGGGCTCGCACTACTGCCTCGGCTCGTCGCTCGCCCGCCTCGAGGCGCAGGTCGCCATCGGCCGCTTCCTGCGACGCTTCCCCGACGCGAAGATCGTCGGCGAGGCCGAATGGAACGGCCGGATCAACCTGCGCGGCATCGAGCGGCTCGAGCTGTCGGTTCGCTGACGCCGGGGCGCCGCTACCTTGGCGCCATGCGACCGACCCCCCGCTCCGCCCGTCTCCTGAGCGGGCTGGCCGTTGCTGGTCTGCTCCTGGCTGCGTGCGGTGACGACGTCGCTCCGGTCATGTCCGGTGCACCCGACACCGCGGCCGCTGCGGAGACCAGCGACGCTCCGGAGTCGACCGACGCAGCAGTCATCACCGCCGTACCCGAGAGCACGGTCGATCCCGCCGCGACGGCGACCCCGGACACGACGAGCCCAGCGCCCGAGACGACCGCCGCACCGGCACCCGAGTCCACCGCGGCACCGGCCGTACCGAGTCGAGGCGACCTGACGCTGCGCTCGAACGGGGTGGGCAGCGCCGACATCGGCCAGGCCGACATCGAGGTGATCCCCTACGTGACCGGCCTGCTCGGCGCGCCGGCGAGCGACCAGCTCGGCGAGTACCCCACGTTCGACGACGATCTCAATATGTACACGAACGTCACCGAGGAAGGGTTCGTCGCACCGTTCGGTCGCACGACGTGCTACGACAACCAGTTCTGCCTCTACTTCGGTGGCGCCACGAATGAGGCCCTGCGCTTCGTCGGCTGGTCGCAGGAGAGCTTCGACGTGCTGTCCGATCCGTTGCAGACCGCCGAAGGAGTCACGATCGGGTCACGCCAGTCCGACCACCTCGGCTCGATGACGGTCAGCGAGGGCGGTTGCTTCAGCAGCGGCAACGGCGACATCGCCGGCGTCCTGCTGTACGTCACGTCCGAAGGCGAACCGTTCGGGTCGTTCGACGACGACGGCAACTTCGTGCTGGGCAACCCGCTGCCGGAGGACATCGTGGTCACCGGCCTCGAAGGCGGCGACCGACCGTTCTTCCTGTTCGCCGACTGCTGAACGATTTGCCCCGTCCCGGCCCCGGCAAATCACTCAACGATTTGCCGGGGCCGGGGCATCGCAAATCAGCCGGTGTGGGTGAAGAGGGGTTCGGCCCGGATCAGCATCTCGAGTGGACGACGCGTGGTCGCGCTGTCGGTCACGTTGGCGGTGATCACGACCACGCGATCGTCCTGCTCGACCGAGACGATGTCGAAGGAGTCGGTGATCGGCTGGTTGACCGTCACCAGAAATCCGTTGCGCCATCCGTTGTCGATCACCGGCAGCACCTCCTCCGCGTCGTCAGCGGTGTCGAAGACGTACACGATCACGTTGCCGGGGGCGTCGTCGATCTCGGCAGTACCGATGCCGACGACGGAGAACGGCACGTCGATCGGACTGGTCGGAGCATCGTCGCCGACGTCGACGGCCTCGAAGCTGGACATCACCAATGTCCCGACGACCGAGCCGGCCGCGTCGAGCGCCTCGGCTGCCACGGCGAGGTCGTGGTCGTCGGCGAGCGACTCGCCGCCCGCGAGCCAGGCCTCGATCAGTGGCGTCGACAGCGAGATGGCGACGAGACCGTCGGACTCGGCCATGCGGTGGGGACGACCGAGCGGGCGAATCGCCGTGCGGTTCTCCGGATCGATCTGCAAGTCGTCGCCATCGCCGGCGCTGACGATGCCGTCGCCGACGTCGACCAGGTCGCCGGCGAGTGGAAGATCGCCCGCGAACACCGCGATCTGGGTCGGCGGGCCGAACACCGTCGCGTACGAGTCGATCGCGAACGGTGAGAACCCGAGCTCGTCCTCGATCTCGTCAGCGAAGCCGAGAGCGGTCGAGAACGGCGGGAAGTCAGGCCCGTCGAACGAGTAGCCGGTACCGCCCTGCTCGATGGGGCCGGAGCCGGCGACATCGACGTACCACCGGATCGACGCATCGAGATCGTCGATGTCGGGTCGCGGGAATCCGGTGAGCTCAGCCGCTGCGAGGGTGTCGCCCAGACTGATCTGGATCGTGTCGCTCCGGCTGCCCTCGGGGTCGTCGAGCGCGGCCAGCGGCAGCCGGGCGAGCAGCGAGGCCATCGACGTGGCGCCCGACGTCGAGTCGTCCGACCCGCTGCATCCGATGGCGGAGGCGACGAGTGCGGCGGCGAACAGCGGCGTGCGGATCTTCATGGTCGACACCGTATGTTCGCCTGCGAACCGGGCGCGCCGACTTCGCTCCCCGGTCGCCCAGTCGGGTCCGGCCGGTCAGCGCAGGGCGGCGGTGGCTGCGCAGTCGTCCTCGTTGTAGGCGAGAATTCGTGCGATGTTGGCATCACGGTCGATGCCGCTCAGGGCGTTGCGATACCACCGGATGCTGGCGTACCCGCCGGGGTCGTCGTCACGCCACGCGAAGCCCGAGGCGACGGCCATCACCTTCAGGCCGTGACCGTCGTTGCTCCAGAACTTGCGGCGCATGTAGGGCAGCAGGTCGACCCACTCATCGGAGACGAGCAGCGCTTCGAGCTCATCGGACGGCACCAGCTTGCGGAGTGCAGCCCCTTCGACGGGTCCGGCGTGATACCCGTAGACCCGGACCGCGAGCCCGTCCGCCCGAGCGCGATCGCGGAGGCCGGTCAGCCAGCCCCACAGGTCGGCAGCAAGCTGCACGGCACCGTCGGCGTCGAGCGGCTCGAACGAGGAGAAGTGAACGTAGCTGCCGCGCTGCTCGGGCCAGTGCGCGGGCACCTCGGTGAGTCGGGCCCCCCAGAGGTAGACGTGCTCGTCGCTCTCCAGGTCGAGATCGATTTCGAGATCACCACGCGGGATGACGGCCCCGTCCCAATCGGAAGCGACGATCGGGGCGCCCGCGACCGCTGCTCGGGCGCAGTGGATCTGTTTGGACAGTGCCGTGGCGGTGAGTGGCGTGTCGGCGTACATCTCGGCGGCCGTCGCCGGGTCGAGTTCGGCGAGCTGGCGCACCGTCTCGATGCCCATGAACCGGTGCACGCGCCACTCGGCATAGCCGACGCCAGCGACGAGGCTCACGTCGTCGATCGCTGTGAGGTCGGTGTGGCACGGCTGGTTCCACGGGCAGCGCGCGCATTCCTTCACCGACACCGGCAGCACCATCGGCTCCTCGTGGCGGGAAGTACGTCGCACGGCTGTGTCGACGACGCGGAGGCGGAAGCCGAACTCGAAGTCGTACCGGTCGAGTGCCGTGCGTTTGGTGCTGCGATGGCGTCGATGGAACACGATCGACGGGTCGCCGTCGGCCTCGGCGTGCTCCTGCGGGGTGAGGGTGGCGAAGGCCGGGCGCGTGAGGTCGTGCCAGGCGACCACGCGTTCCATCCCGATGATCGCGGCCCACACCGAGATATCCGGCTCGTCGACGTCGGCGTGACCGTGGGCCTGCAGGAGCCGGTGGTAGTGGGCGAGCTGGAGGCAGTCGTCCTCCCGGTATTTCGGAGCCAGCCCGGGGACCGCGACACGTTCGCCGAGCAGTTGCAGGTCGTGGACGTCGGTGGCCCCGCCATCCGGATCGTTGACCGTGCAGCGATGGGACTTGATGTCGACCGCCCGGTACTCGGGCTTGCCCCGCGCAGTCGTCCGTCCGGTGCCGACGAGCAGGTCGATCTCGGCCATCCGTCGGCCGGCAACATCGGGCTGCATCAGCGCACCCAGGATGATCGGGGCGCTGGCGGCCAGTGCCGCATCGGTGAGCAAGCGGCGATGGTCGTGGTCGGCCTCGTCGCGGCCGGGGATCGCCACGGCACCGTCCGGATGCAGGGCGAGAATCTCCCCGACGATCTCGGCCTCGAACGCGATGCCGTCGTCGAAGAGCTGTTGCAGGGAGTCGTCGGGCGGAGCGGGCACGGCCGGCTCGGTCGGGTCGTACTCGCGGAAGAGCCGATACGGACACTGCTTCGCTGCGTACGCACCGAGCAGATGCGTCGCCGGGGCTGCGGCCGTCTCGTCGGTGGCGACCACGTCGTCCATGCCGCCCATCCTCGCACGGGGACCGCACCGGCTGAGCCGGCGGCATGGCTTCTGGGTCGGATCCGGCCCGGTGTCCGAACGGATCTCGACCCAGAACGCCGCGCGTGAGCCCATGCTCGGCGCCCGGTCGGGCGGACTGACGAGCTTCTCGAATCGCCGCGGGCCCGGCGGGCGTCGATGTCAGTACGGCTTGTCGCCGATGACGGTGACACGTTCGACGATGCGGGTCTCGGGCCAGAAGTCGTTGGTCGCGCAGTGCTGGACGGCGCGGTTGTCCCACATGGCGAACGAGTCGACCTCCCACTTGAAGCGGCACTGGACCGATGGGTTCATGACCTCCCGTTCGAGGTGGTCGATGATCGCCATCGACTCGTCGCGGGTCATGCCCTCGATGTGCGACACGAAGCCCCGGTTGGTGTAGATGTTCTTCTCGCCGGTCTCGGGGTGCGTGCGCACGACGGGGTGATGAGCGGGCGGGTACTTGGCCTGCTGCTCCTTCAGCTTCTCGGGCGTGAGCCGTCCCCCGAACACGTAGCTGAAGTCGTGGACGGCCACCATGCCGTCGATGCGCTGCTTCCATTCGTCGCTGAGATTGTCGTAGGCCATGGCGGTGTTGGCGAAGCACGTGTCACCGCCGGCCGGCGGGATGACGACACCGCGGAGGACGGAACCGAGCGACGGTTCCTGTCGCCACGTCACGTCACTGTGCCAGTTGTCGGCCGCGTACTGGCGATCGGGGGTCGACTCGATACGGACGATTTCGGGGTACCCCTCGCGACCGTTGGCGAACGGATGGATCTCGAGCTCGCCGAAGCGTGCGCCGAATGCGATGTGTTCCTCGGTCGTGATGTGTTGGTCACGGAAGAACAGCACCTTGTGGTCCATCCAGCCCTTGCGGATGTCATCGATGTCGCTCTCGGACACGTTGGCCATGTCGACCCCGTGGACCGTCGCGCCGATGGCGGCGGTGAGGCGTTCGAATTCGATTCCCATGCGGCAACGGTAGTGCTCGCCCGTGTCACGACTCCGACGGGGGCTGCTCCCACGTCAGCACAACTAGACGAGTGGTTCCAAGGGATTCGCGCGCTCCACCGCGATGATCCACCTTCTGGTTCACGAGGGTGTCCAAGATCAGGGGGCCTATACAAACCCTGATCCGAATGGACACAGCGCATGAACCCTGACTTGGACACCCTCGCGACTCGAGCTCTACGTCACGATCGACGACCTCCTCCTCGAACACCCACAGTGGGCGCCCGAACGACCAGCGGTCGGGATAGTCCCCGAAGCTCACCGACGCCGAACTGATCACCCTGGCGGTGATCCAAGCGCTGCTCGGGTTCACGTCAGAAGCCCGCTTCATCCGCCACGCCGGGACCCACCTCACCGGGCTGTTCCCATATCTTCCGCAGCGACCCAGCGTACAACAAGCGCCTCCGTCTCGCCGCAGCGACGATGCAGCACATCATCGCCACGCTCGCCCACGACTGCCCGTCATGGCACGACGACCTCTGGCTCGTGGACTCGACACCGGTCGAGTGCGGCCGCTCGCGTGAAACGGTGAAGCGTTCCGACATGGCCGGCTACGCCACCTACGGCTACTGCGCCAGCCACTCCCGGTTCTTCTGGGGACTGCGCTTGCATCTGATCGCCACACCATCAGGACTGCCCCGTCGCGTACACGTTGACCGGAGCGAAGATCGACGAACGGGACACAGCGCTCGCGATGATCAAGCTCGACCCCGCTTCTCGACCACCGGGCCGGTCAGGTGTTGATGGCCGACAAGGGCTACCGCTCCGCCACGTTCGAAGCCGAGCTCAACGCCCGTGGCATCACGTTGATCCGCCCCGCCATCCGCTCGGAGAAGACAGGCCGGCCGCTCACCCGATTCCTCAAACCATTCCGACAGATCATCGAGTCGATCAACCAGACCCTCAAAGCGCAGCTCGATCTCGAACGCCACGGCGGCCGCAAGCCCGCCGGCGTCTGCGCCCGCGTCCTGCAACGACTCCTCGCTGCTCACCGCCACGATCTGGCACAACGAAACCAGCGGCGCCACCGGCCCCGCCCGATCACTCCTCGCCTACGACCACTGACAACCCTTGGAACCAATCATCTAGGTTGCGTCGATGTCGATGAACGGACGCCTGCTGCGCCACGTCGTGCTCTTCGGGTTCACATCCGAGACCACCGATGCCGAGATCGACGAGATCGTGAGCCGCTTCGTCGGGCTGCGCGACTCGGTGCCAGACATCGAGGCGTTCGAGTGGGGCCTCAACACGAGCCCGGAGGACCTGAACCCCGAGCTGACCCACTGCTTCCAGCTCACGTTCCATTCGGCGGCGGCGCGCGACGCATACCTGATCGATCCGGCCCACGTCGCCTTCACCGAATGGATCGGAAGGTGGGTCGAACGCGTGACGGTGGTCGACTTCTGGGCCGATGCTCTGGTGGTATCCGATTGAAGACCACGGCGCCATAGGATGGCTGCATGGATGCGGCACGGTTGATCGGCGATGCCCGGCGCATGGCGGGATTGACGCTGCGGGCGCTCGCCGATCGGGCCGGAACGTCACACTCGACACTCGTCGCGTACGAACACGGCCGCAAGGTCCCCAACGTCGCCACCCTCGACCGGATCCTGCGTGCGGCGGGCTACGCAGCCGACGTCACACTCAGTCGCCGCATCGGCGATGGCGATCGGTCGGCACGCGGGCGCGAACTGATCGAGGTGCTCGAACTCGCTGCGATGTTCCCGGCGCAGCACTCCCCGACCATCACCTACCCACGGTTCGGCGCGGCGCCGTGACCCCGTCGCTCCCGGCCAAGATCGTGGCGGTGCACGAAGCCCTCGCTGCGGCCGAGGTACCTCATGCGTTCGGTGGCGCCCTCGCCTTGGCCTGGTGCACCCAGCGGGCGCGCGGCACGATCGACATCGACGTGAACATCTTCCTGCCCGCCGAGCGGACCGACCACGTGCTCGCTGCGCTCCCCCGGTCGGTCATCCACACCGACGAGGATCGGACGGCGCTGGTCGACGACGGCCAGACGCGACTCTGGTGGGACACCACGCCGGTCGACGTGTTCCTCGACACGACCCCGTTCCATCACGACGTCGGGAGCCGGGTTCGGCTCGAGCCGTTCGGCGACGCAGTACTTCCGTTCCTGGCGTGTCGTGACCTCGCGGTGTTCAAGGCGTTCTTCGACCGCACGAAGGACTGGGCCGACCTCGAGGAGATGCAGGCTGCGGGGGCACTCGACATCGACGCGGTCGCCGGCGTGCTCGTCCGCTACCTCGGTGGCGACGACCACCGCATCGAACGCCTTCGATCGCTGGGTGTCTGACACCAAGCGCAACGGGTTCAGTCGGCGACGACGATCAGTTCGACGGTGGCCGTCGATCCGGGCGCGAGGCCTTCGGCGGTGCGGACTGCCTTCTTCAACGGGAGCACGTAGGTCTTCTCCTCGTTCGACGGGAACAGCGACGTTCGCCAGGTGGACGATCCGATGGTCACCTCGACGCGGATCGACCCGAAGCCGGCGGCGCGGCGGCCGTAGCGCTCCTCGATGTCGTCGGCCTCCTCCTCGGGCAGGCTGACGAAGAACCACGAGGTCGTGGAGGACCACTCCCACACCTCGGCCGTGAACGAATAGGACACCGTCAGCTCACGTCAGGCCCGACCGAGGACCGCGTCGACCAGCGTGGGGCCCTCGGCCATTTCCGCGATCGCCGCCTCCGCGATCACGCGTCGGGCGCGTTCGACGCGCGGATCGAGTTCGGGCCCTGCGTTCATCGGTGGGCGCCGAGCTCGGGATGCAGTTGAGCAACGTGTTCGGCGCGGAGGTCGTCGGGGATCGACATCGCCCGTCGGGCGCCGATGTCGAACAGGACACTGACGACCTCGAACGAGACCAGCAGGCCACCGGTGTCGATGTCGTAGGCCCACATCGCCATCTGAGTCGTCTTGTCGGCGATCGCCGTCGTGGCACCGAACGACTGGATCCGAGTACCGAGATCGGGCAGGTGCACGATGCCGACGCGGGTCTCCATCGTCGCCCACCCGACCGTCTCGCCGTTCGGGCCCTCGTGGACGAGGACGTGTTCGACCTCCTCGGGTGGGGTGCCACCCCAGATGAGCATCGGGACCATGTGCGATGCGACGGTGTCGGTGCCGCCGGTGTCCTCCCGCGACAGCGCGCGTGGGGTCCGCACGGCGAGGTCGAGCTGTCGGACCGTTGCGAGCGGCGGCGCCGCGAGCGTCGCATCGAGATCGATGCTCCGCGGCGTGCCGTGAGCGGGCAGTTCGACGGTGTCGAGGTGATCGATCGGGACACCGGCCGAGTTGCGGACGCGGTACACGAAGGTGGCGGCGAGTTGGCCCGTCGATGCGTCGGTGAGCTCGTGGTAGATCCGGATCGATTCGCTGTCGGCGCCGAGCAATCCGCTGCGCACCTCGAGCTCGGTGCCGAGGAGTTGCTCACGGTGATGGCGGGTGTACATGTCGAACACGTCGGCATCGCCGGGGTCGTCCCAGCCGAGGTCGGCGAGCAGGGCGCTGGTGCCGGCACGAGCGTTGACGGCGTAGAAGCGCACGTTCATGTGCCCGAGGTGGTCGATCTGGTCCTCGGTGACCGTGCTGCTGTGGGTCGTGGTGAGATCGGTCATCGTGGGCAGAGTCTGGATCGGGCGAGGTCGATCGTGCGATTCGAGAAGGTGTCGGCCGGGTCACGGCACGCGCAGCGGGCACTACGTTCAGGACGATGGGTGAGCGAGACGATCCACATCTGACGCCGTATCTGGACACGGTCGAGCGGGTGATCGACCTCGCGCTCGACGCCGACACCCTCGGCCGGACGGTGCCGACGTGTCCGGACTGGACCGCGCACGATGTGCTCGCGCACCTCGCTGGACTCGCCGAGGACTGGGTGGAGGGTCGCCTCGAGCCCTACGGCAGCGACGAGTGGGCGGCGGCACAAGTCGAGCGGCTGCGGGGATGTCCTGTCGACGAGATCGTCGAGCGGCTGCGAGCTGCGGCGAGCCAGTTCGGTGGGCTGGAGTCGCCGTTGGGACTGACACCGGCGCGGTGGGGGTTCAGCGACGCCGTCACCCACGAGGCCGACCTGCGACCGCTGCTCGCCCCCGGCACCCGGGTGCCGGACGACGCCGTTGCATTGGCGACCGCGGGCGCCGTGTCGCGCTGGCGACACCACGTGTCGACATCCGGACTCGGGCCGATGGTCATCGAGGCGGTCGGGCTGCGCAGTTGGAACGTGGGCGAACCCGGGGACGACGACCTGCGTGTCTCGGCTGCCCCGTACGAGCTGTTCCGCGGCCTGTTCGGTCGGCGCACTCGACGACAATTCGAGGCGTGGGACTGGTCGGGTGATCCGCGCGACATCCTCGATGGTGGCCTGCCGACCCCGTTCAGCTGGGCGGACCACGACATCGTCGACTGACGGTGCCATCGACGTTCAGGCGATCTCGAGCTCGGGTGCGTCGACGTTGACGCCGACCTCCCCCCGCCGGCCGGTGAAGAACACGACGATCCCGATCACCACCGACACGCCGGCTGCGGCGATCTGGGTGGCGGCGCCGATCGATTCGCCGGCGGCCTGAGCCGCGTCGAGCGGGAGCTGGGCGAGCAGGCGCGCCCGCGGCCGAACCGGTCGCCGATCGCACCGGCGGACAGCAGGAGTCCGGCGAAGTCGCGGTCACGGTCGGAACCCACGCACTGGACACGGCGAGGTCGGGCGGGGCGCACCGGTCGGGGGGCGGACACCCGACCGGACACGCCACCGCCCACGCCGCAGGCCGACGGGGAAGTCGGCGGCGGCGGAACGTTCGGCTCAGTCCGTCATGTTGACGTACAAGCCGGACCGGAGCAGGTCAGCGGTCGGGTCGGACATCGCCCCGGCCCAGAAGGCCTGCCACTCGGCATCGGAGTTGGACGCATCCGCGTATGCCCCGTAGGCGTCCATGTCGGCGAAGGTCGTGGCGACCATCATCGACATCGGGTGGGAGCCGACGATCGACTGCATCGGCCGGGATCGCCCGCCCATGCGCTCCGAGATCGGCATCGATTCGAGGACCTTGCCGACGAACGCCTCCATCTTCCCGTGGATCGCTCGCCACTGGGTTGCAAGGATCACACCGAGCGGCCGGTCGCCCGCAGGCTGGAACGCCGGGTCGAGATCGTTCATCAACGACGACTCCACCTGGCGCGCCGCCCCGCTGGCTGACGCAGCGGCGAAGAACTCCTGCCAGCCCGAATCGCCCTGGACCTTCTGCATGCTCGTGGCGTAGTCGGCGTAGCTGGCGTAGTTGATCGACATGCCCAACGATCCGACGTCACCTCCCGCCAGTGGCTGCAACGCAACCGCCTGCATCCCCATCCCGCGGAGGCGCTCGAGTGCCTCCATGTGGATCTCGAGGTGCTTGCCCGCGTGACCGGGCTGGCTCTCGTACCGAGTAAGTGAAACGACTCCCATAGGAATCCCCTTTCGTGTTATCCCCCGATTGAGACAGTACTCCTGCCTACAACCCCTCTGACCTGCGGCGACGCGTGGCACGATCGCGGCCACTCATGGCGCGAAGACGAGCGGGTCAGCGCGTCAGAGACAGGTCGGGTCGCCGATCCCCGTCCACCGACCCCACGAGGCACCGTCGCCGAACGCGTCGCCGGCGCCGACGACGTCAACATGGCCTGGATGGTCGCCGCCGGCCTCGCAGAGGGCCCGCTCACGGGGCAGCGCCGACGGCACTACGGTCGCGCGCATGGCAGACCAGTTGCCCGAGATGCCCGACGACTTCGATCGCGTGTTGGCGGTGGTCGCCCACCCGGACGACCTGGAGTACGGCGCGTCGGGGGCGATCGCCGTGTGGACCGCCGCGGGCAAGACGGTGTCGTATCTCCTCGTCAGCCGCGGCGAAGCCGGCATCGACGGACTCGACCCGTCGGTCTGCGGGCCGTTGCGCGCGGCCGAGCAGATCGCCGCAGCCAAGTGCGTCGGTGTCGACGTTGTCGAGTTTCTCGATCATCACGACGGGGTGATCGAGCACACGGTCGAATTGCGCCGCGACATCGCGGGCGCGATCCGTCGCCATCGGCCCGACGTCGTGGTGATCATCAACTACGAGGACACGTGGTTCGGTCAGCACTGGAACTCGCCCGACCACCGCAACACCGGCCGGGCGGTGCTCGATGCGATCGGCGACGCGGGCAACCGGTGGATCTTCCCCGAGCAGATCACCGACGGCGTCGAGCCATGGGGTGGCGTGCGGATGGTGGCGGTATCGGGGTCGTCGACGCCGACGCACGCCGTGGCGATCGACGCCGGCCTCGAACCCGCGATCGCCTCACTCGAAGCGCACGCCGCGTATCTCGATGCGCTCAGCGGTGACATGGCCGACGCCCGCGGCTTCCTCACGGGGATGGCCGAATCGGCGGGCGAACGCCTCGGCGGCCGCCCCGCCGCGCTGTTCCGCGTCTTCGGCGCCTGACGACCAGCCGGCTGTGTGCCGGATGTCTCGTCGTCGGTTTCGTCATCATTCCGTAACATCGTCGTCACTCGACCATCTCGGTCGTCTGCGGCACAGCTCCGCACACGACCCGCCGGTGCCGCTGAAGCAGGCGCACCTCGGCAGGAAGCGTCATGACCCCCTTCTCCACACCCCCCGCCACGGCATCCGGCCGCCCCGGTCGCCTCACCGCACGTCGTTCGACGGTCGTCGCGACCGTGGTCGTGATGATCATCGGAGCACCGTTCATGGTGGGCGCCGTGGCGGACGACGAGGGCACCGGGGTGCCGACCGGAGCGACCGTGGTGGAGACGTCGGAGGTCCGGGCGCCGAGCGGCCGCAAGCCGCGAGCCCAGGTCGTCGTCGAGGAATCCGTCGACGTGACCGCTCCCGACGAGACCGTCGCCGAACCGGCGCTCGACATCCATGCGCTGCTCACCGACCCGTACACCTGGGACGAGCGGAGCCTGCGCGTGGCGGCGCTCCAGCAGCTGCTGAACGTGGACGTCGACGGCCGGTACGACGCCGTCACCCGCGTCTTCCACCTCGATTTCCTGGAGATCGCCGCGCTCAGCACCGACGGAGTTCCCGATGTGGCGCCGCCGGGCCCCAGCGCCGAGGAGTGGGCCGCGCTGCGCGACTGCGAGTCGGGCGGCGACTACTCGATCGCCAGCAGCAGTGGCCGGTACCGGGGTGCCTACCAGTTCGTCCAGTCGACCTGGGACAGCGTCGCCGAACGGAACAACGCGTCACTCGTCGGCGTCGACCCGGCAGCGGCCTCGGCGGCTGAACAGGACGCGATGGCCTCGGCGCTCTACCGCGAGGCGGGCAGCGGTCCCTGGCCCGTGTGTGGCCGTCACCTGTCCTGAGGCTGAGAGGTCGGGATGCTCAGTCGCCAGAGGTGAGGCGCACGTCGATCACATCGCAGAAGGTGACGATGTGCCGGGCGCCGGGGTTGTCGATCGACATCCGGTTGTTCATCGACTGACGCGACTGGTCCCCGTCAGGAGGGTCTGCGTTCGAACGCGGCGATACTCGGTCGCACGATGGGTGAGTATCCGGATCCACGACCGCCAGCGAGTGAGGAGCCGCGCCGCTCCCCGAACCTGGCCGCCGCGGACCCACCGCTCTCGAAGAAGGAACAGCAGGCGATCGCACACGCACGAGGCCGGATCTGCAAGCAGCGCCGGTGCACGGTCTGCGCGCCGCTTCGTGAGCGTCGCCATCAGAAGAAGCAGCAACGCAAGGCCGACGCCCAAGCGCAACAGCACGCGAATGGTGAGCCGTGCGGCAGGACCAGCTGCACCATCGCCGTCTGCGTCGACGCGCGACAATCGCCCACTCGGACTTCTGCTCCTCCCGCGCCCCGAGCCGACTCGCCGAAGGTGCATCCCAACGAGCAACGTCGCCGACAGGATGAGCGGCACCACGCCGGCTTGCCGTGCGGGTCTGAGGACTGTCCGATCCAGGAGTGCATCGACGGTTTCGCGCAGGAGCGCGCTCGACGGCACCGCGCCCGACGGCCGTGCCGGTCGGCCACCTGCACCAGCCCGATCTGCGTGGCCAGTCGCTCGACCAACTGATCTCGTGCCGCCCGTCGGCCGCAATCGCCCCTGGTCAGAGGGCCTGTCGAACTCTGAAGTACCCCTGTGCGCATGATGGGTGCATGACTCCGAAGGCGATCGGTGAGCGGGCGGCCAGCGTGGCTGCGGTGCGTGCCGACGCCGGGGCGAAGCGGCATCGGATCGCGAGTGCATTGGTCGATGTGCGTGCGATCCGGGCGTGGGCCGACGCTCAGGAGGCGGGGCTCGTCGGCCAGCTGACGAGCGTCGACTCGTTCCCCGAGGCCACGATCGCCGAAGCCAACCGCTGTTCGGTCGGTGCCGCGTCCAAGACCAAGGAGCGCTCCGACACGCTGTCGTCGACACCGACGCTCGCCGACGCGTTGGAGCACGGGGCGATCACGGCGGGCCACGTGGACACGGTCACGCAGCGATCCAAGCAGCTCGACGACGACACCCAGCGACGGGAGTTCCTCGAACGGGCGAACGCACTCTCCGCCGTCGCCACCGCCGGGACCATCGAGCAGTTCGGCAAACGCCTCGACCTCGAGGTGAAGAGGCTCCAGTCCGACGACGGCGAAGCCCGCCTCGTCCGTCAGCAGCGCAACACACGCATGTCGACCTGGACCGACGGCGAGGGCATGTGGAACGTCCGTGGCCGCTTCGACCCGGTGACGGCAGTCCGGTTGGCAGCACGACTCGACTCGACCATGCAGACGCTCTTCGCCCGAGAGACCCCGGCACTCTGTCCGAGTGACCCGATCGAGAAGAGCAAGTTCCTCACCGCTCACGCCTTCATCCACCTCGTCGCGCCGGATTCCCCCGGCGACGCAGGCCACGTCGACGGTGCGGACGTCGTCCCGGCATCGTCGGCGCCGGCGGCACCTCGCCCCGAGTACGTGGCGGTCATCGACGCGGACGCTCCCGTCGGGCTGGGTCCGGCCATCGACTTCTCGATCCCGGTCGAGATCCCGCGACGCGTGCTCGCCGAGCTCGCCGGGCACGCCGACGTCATCGGTGTCGTCGTCCGCAACGGCGTCGTGCTCTACGCCCCCGGCGAGCTGAACCTCGGCCGATCCACTCGCCTCGCCAACCGTGCACAGCGCCGAGCACTGCGCGCGCTGTACCGATGCTGTGCGATCCCCGGCTGCTCGACGGCGTACGACCGCTGCAAGCTGCACCACCTCATCTGGTGGCGACACGGTGGACGCACCGACCTCGACAACTTGCTCCCCGTGTGTGCGATTCACCACGCGAAGATCCACAACGACGGCTGGGTCGTCGAACTCGGACCGAACCGGGAACTCACGCTCAATCTGCCCGACGGTCAGATCCAGTCGACCGGGCCGCCGAATCGAAGATCCGCCGCCTGACCCGCGGGTCGGGCGTCAGGCGCGACGGAAGCTGCGATTCGCATCCCGCGTCGAGCAGGCCGACCGCGTACGTCCCGTCGCCGATTCGGTCAAGATCACGACCGATCGTGCCGATGGAGGAATGTGCTCGCGCAATCCGACGTCTCGACCATGGCCGCCGTCGACCGGTCGTTCGCCCACTCGTATGAGCGCGACATCGAAGTCCAGGTGCTGCTGCGGGCGGTCACCGCATTGCGCCACGAGGGCATCCTGACCGACGCCGAATACGAGGCGAAGCGTCAGCGACTCGCCGCCCAGCGCTGACGCACGCGCTACTGCTGCGCCAGCAACCCGCGGAGCTCGGCTTCGTCGTGCCGGAGCTGCTCGCCCGCTCCGGGGCATCCGCTCACCGGAGACGCAGCGTGACGTGCCCCGTTCGCTGCGGGGTTGGCGGTGGAGCCAATCAGGTAGTGGAGCCGGTCAGGCGACGGGGTTCAGCTGATGGTCACTGTCACCGAGCCAGTGGACGGCCAACTCGGTGCCTTGCCGATATGCGAGCGCATGGCACTGCAGCGCGTGCTCGGGGTCGAACAGCTGGTCGGGGCGGCGCACGAGGCCGGCGATGTCGCGCGTCGGACGCACCACCGTCACCTTCGCCCCGACGTGACGGCGCCGCCACGTCTCGATCTCGCGCACTGTCCGCCGCTCGATCAGCCTGCCCGCAGGTCCGAACATCGGACCCGACATCGGCAGCACGACCAACAGCCGCGCCGCGACGTCACCGAGGTCGGCGCTCGCCATCGATCGCAGCCCACCGTCGACGTACCGGACACCGTTGATCCGCTGCGGGGCGAGCATCCCCGGCACCGCCGACGATGCCGCGACCAGTTCGGCGACCGAGTGATCGGCGCCGCTCAACACTTCGCGTTTGAGCGACGGCAACGCAACCACTCCGACGCGCACCGTGGGGCAGGTCGTGCCGGCACCGAACACGTCACGCGCGATCGCAGCGAGACGTCCCAGGCGGAAGTCGGGTCGACGGGGAACCACGTCGACGAAGCGTTCGTAGGACTCGTCGAAGCGCATGCCGAGCGCCAGATGCGCCGCCGCCCACGCTCCCGCCGATGTCCCGAGCGCCGCCGCCGAACCGAGCTCGACCCCCGCATCGACGAACCCTTCCGCGACGCCGAGATTGTAGGCGATCCCGAACACCCCGCCGCCGCCGAACACCGTGGCGATCGCCTTGACTCCTCGTGATCGAGGCGCTGCGGAGGCATGCGAATCGGACGTCTGCCGTGGGTCCGCTGTCACGTCGGTCACCTCCATTCCTCGCCTCCGTTCACGGATCGATCCGCGAGCCCGCAGTTGACGAGTACCTCGTGAATCGGAACAATCCGACCGAGCCTTGAGTGCCGATCACGTCCGGGTGAGACTGAACGGACCATGCGTGCCGATCCACCCGAGCCGACGGCGGACCTCGTCCGCTGCCGAGTGATCGTGTCGGGACGCGTGCAGGGCGTGTTCTACCGCGACACCTGCCGTCGGGTCGCCGACCGACTCGGGTTGTGCGGGTGGGTGCGCAACCGGAGCGACGGCACGGTCGAGGCCGTGATCGAAGGCGACCGAGACGACGTCGGCGAACTCGTCGCGTGGTGCCGGGAGGGCCCACCGCGATCGATCGTCACCGACGTACGGATCATCGACGAACCGGTCGCCGGCGAAGGACCCTTCCGGATCGCGGGCTGAAGCGACACGGAAGCGGGCGACATCGCTACGCGACGATCGCGCAACCCCTCGTCCGCACGGGACAACCGTCCTGGCCGAGCACCGTGTCAATCCTCGACCGGTTCTTCCTCACCTGATCGCCGTTGTTGTCGATGATCTGACGGCGCCGCTCCTTGCGCGCCTCCAACTGGAGCGATCTCAGACGCTTGCCCGCCGCGCGCGCCATGAATGGTCATCGGTCGTGGGCCGCGCAAGGATGAGTGTTCCCGCCGCTGGCTGCTGGTGAGCGTCGGCCCCTGGTTCTGCTCTCGACGAAAGGCCGCACATCATGACCGGACAGCTCGAGGGCCGGGTGGCCGTCATCGTCGGAGCGGGCCAGACCCCCGGTGCCAACATCGGCAACGGACGAGCAACCGCGATCACCTTCGCCCGCGAGGGTGCCCGACTGGTGCTCGTCGATCGCGACCGTGACCGCGCCGAGGAGACCGCCGCCGACATCGACGGCGAGACCGTGGTCGTTGCGGCCGACGTCTCGTCCGACGACGGGCCCGACACGATCGTCGCCGCCGCCCTCGAGGCGTTCGGAGGGATCGACATCCTCCACAACAACGTCGGCATCGGCATGGGCGACGGCCCACCGCACCGACTGACCGACGACGCCTACGACCGGATCATGGACGTCAACCTCCGCTCACTCTGGCGAATGTGCAAGGCCGCGATCCCGTCACTCCGTCAGTCCGATCACGGTGCGATCGTCAACGTGTCCTCGCTCGCCGCGGTCGCCTCGGCGACCAACCTGACCGCCTACAAGATCTCCAAGGCCGGTGTGAACGCCCTCACTCAGAACCTCGCCCTCTCCAACGCGAAGTACGGCGTGCGGGCCAACGCGATCATGCCCGGCTTCGTCGACACCCCGATGGGCGTCGACGCAGCAGCCGAGGCGATGGGGATCGATCGCGACGCCTACGCCGCCGGGCGAGCATCGATGGTGCCGCTGGGCCGGCAGGGATCCGCGTGGGATGTTGCCAACGCAGCGCTGTTCCTCGCATCGGACGCCGGCGGGTGGATCACGGGCGTCGTGCTTCCCGTCGATGGCGGCCAGTCGATCAAGATCGGCTGACCGACAACGCCCAACAGGACGGCATGTGCCGTGGGGCACTCGTGACCCAGGTCATGCAGCTTGTGTGATCTCGCGCACAGACGGCCATCGGGGGTCGGAGGACAGTGACACAGACCAGATCAACTCCGATCACATCGAGGTCCGCCATGTTCCCGTCCGATTCCCATTCCGTCCGCCAACTGCACGCCGCTGACATGCACGTCGCACACCAGCAGCGAACCCGGGGCAAGGTCGTCTCACCGCCGGAGCGTCGCTGGCACCGGGCGCTCCTCGCGAAGCTGACCATCCGACGCGACGCGACGTCCACCCGACCGGTGACCACTGCGTACGCACGAGCGCAGCGGCGCCAAGCCCAGTCGACCGCCTCGTTCACCCTGGTCGACGCGTCGACCGGGCGACGGCTTCACGACTGAGGACGGAGGCTCAGGGGCAGGTCGCCGAGAACTGGGCGGGTTCGGCGGTGGGCTGATTGGTGATGTCGTCGATCATCACGACGTCGGCGCTCACCTGTTTCCCATCGAGTGTCAGGAAGTCAGCCGGCGCGCCGACGGTGCTCGCAACGAACGGGCTGATCGACAACGACACCGACGGGTTCTCGAAATCCTCGATGTCGTTCAGGCTCAAGCTGTGCGCAGCACCCGAGTCGTCGATCGACGCATACAGCTGCAGTCCGTCGGCGATCGCCGAGAGGTTGAACACCGCGCCGGGCTGTCCGATCTGGTCCTCGCCGAACGCGCAGAGCACGCTCGAGAACTCCCAGGTCTGCCCGTTCGCGGTGAACGTCGCTCCCCCGCCGCCGGCCGACTCCTGGACGGCCTCGAGATCGTCGACCAGATCACCGACCGCTTCCTGCGGATCGTCGGCATCGGCCAGGTCCTCGACCGCCTCCTCGATGTCCTCGGCATCGGGCGTACCGGACTCCGATGCGTCTGCGACATCGGCTGGTGCGTCGCTCGAACCACTCGAGTCGCCGCCACCGCTGTCACTTCCGCACGCGCCGATGAACACGACGCCCGCCGCCAGCACGCAGATGTGTCGCTTGATCATGATTGCCCCCATTCGTCCGTGTCGACGAACGTATCGCGGTCCCGCTTCCGGATGTGGCGAATTGCGAGCGGTCCTGGCGTGCTCCCGTCAGCTCAGCCGCGGTCGGCCTTCCAGTCGGCGTGGGTGACCACCGGCAGACCATCGGTCTGCCACCCCTTGAATCCGGTCTCGATGTGCGACGCCTTGCCGAGGCCCATGTCGTTGAGCGTCTTCACGGTCAAACTTGACCGTCCACCGGACGCTCAATAGAAGATGAACTCTCGGTCCGCGGCGAACACCGGCTTGTGGTACTGCGACCTGGGGTCGATCCAGAACTCGAGCATCCCGCGCGGTGCGTGATGCGCGTCTGGCAGCACACCCTCACGCTCGAGCTCACGCACGTCGCGGATGTCGACGAGCAGGGCTCCTTCCTCGGCAACCCGTCGCTGCGCCTCGGCGGGCGTGTGCCCGACGATCGTCTGCCTGGCTTCGGCAATCATCTGTTCGACCGACCTCATCGCGGACCTCCCGTTGGCGTGCGGCCATCATCTCACCGACGGCCACCCGCCCTCGACATCGCAGCCTCCGGCGACACGGCCCGGCCCTCACCGAAGGACCGGAGACGGCTGCGAGACACTCCCGGGACGATCGCGGGACAGTGTTGGGACGTGTGCGCGACGACGTTGGGACGTTCGCGAGACGCAACCGGGACGAACCCGCGACGGGCGCCGGAGACTCGGTCATCACCACGCGGGCCGATCGCGCGATGAGGTGGACGCGCTGGGGATCTCCATGCGGGGAGGGCTCCGGCTGTACCGCAACGGCACCGAGGTGCCCGCGTTTCCGACGCGCACGTCGGCTTCCTTCCGAACGAGCACCGTCGTCGACGTGTGGGACTTCCTCGACGTGGCCGAACGCTTCGACGCGCTGCCGCTCCACCATCACCTGAACGACGACGACGTCGCTGTATCGCGGGCGGCTGCTCGACGGCGAAAGCATCATCGACGAGGCACCCTGCGCGCGCACCCTCGCGAACGAACTCGGGATCGAGCCGATGCGCGACGCTGGAGCTGAACGACCGGATCCGCACCGGCGAGTGCGGGCCGGTGTCGTGCAGCGCGCTCCGCGGCGAGCCGATCGGCGCGGCCTGGGCCTGACGGCTCGGAGGCGTGTCGCTCGCAGACAACAGATCGGTCCGAGCGGACCACTCGACGGTGCAAGACTCGACGCCACGATCTGCCGGGCGGGACCGCCCACCCGGTTCCAGAGAGGGAGTATCCGCCATGAGCACTGCGAACTTCGTCGATGCCGACACGTGGGCTGCCGCCCGCGCCGACCTGCTCACCGCAGAGAAGCAACTGACCGCCGAGCGCGAGGCGCTTGCGGCGCGGCGTCGCGAGATGCCGTGGCGCGAGATCACTGCCGACTACTCGTTCGACGGTCCCGCCGGATCGGCGACGCTCGCCGACCTGTTCGGCGAAGCCGACCAACTCGTGGTGATGCACTTCATGTACGGACCCGACTGGGACGACGGCTGTCCGAGCTGCTCGTTCTGGGCCGACACGTACGACGGCACGATGGCGCACCTCGCCGCCCGAAACACGGCCTACGTGGTCGTGTCGAATGCGCCGCTCACCGAATTGGCGGCGTACCAGCAGCGGATGGGATGGTCGTTCCCGTGGTACTCGTGCGGCGGCACCACGTTCGGCGCCGATTTCGGAGTCAACCCGCCGGCCGGGTCTGAGCCGGGCACCGAGTGGCTCTACAACGGTCGGCCGATCGTCGCCGACGAGATGCCCGGCATCAGCGTGTTCGGCAGAGACGACAGCGGCCGGATCGGGCTGACCTATCAGACGTTCGCCGCGTGGGCTCGACCCGCTCAACTCGACCTACGCGATCCTCGACCTCACCCCGAACGGCCGCGACGAGAACGACCTCCCGTGGCCGATGGCCTGGCTCCGACGCCACGACGAGTACGCGATCGGAACCTGAGATCACGCGCTCCCCCGGTCCACCGGCCGCGCCTCACGATGAGGCGAGGGGCCACACCGCTACCGTCGACGTCGATGACCGACGGTCCTGACACCTCGGCGGCAGCCGCAGACGACCTCGCCGACGCGAGCGCCCGACCGGCCGCGGCGCCGCACCAACCGGCCGCCGGCATCCCCGTCTCCGGCATCCCGGCATCGCTCGAGGCCGAACTCGCACGGCCGGCGCCCGACACCCTGCGGATCGCGACGAGACCTGACGGCATCATTGCGCTGCAGGGGCCACCGACAGCGGTCGAGCGGTTCACCGAACAGATCGAACGGGTCCTCGGCTCACCCAAGCTCGCCCAGGCCACCCAGTACGTGTCGATGCTCGGCGCCGGCATCGACGCGGTCCCAGGGGTCGGCGAGGACGCACCCCAGGTGTACCAGTTCTCCCAACGAGCCATGGATCTCCTCCGACGCAACGGGATCATCAGCGGCGAGGACGGCGTGTTCGGCGCCGCAACCGATGCCGCGTCCGGCGGGATCCCCGACTGGCTGCCGCTGCCGTCCGGTGCCGACGTGATCCAGCTCCAGACCGCTGCGGTCGGGCTCGCTCTCCACGCCTCGATCAAGAACCTCACCGATGCCGTCGAACGCGTCGAGAACCGTGTCGACGAGCTGCGCGACCTCGTCCGCTCCGGTCAGGTCGGCGAGGTGCTCGGCCACCATCGGGTGATCACCGAACGACTCCGGATGATCGACGCCATCGACTCACGCGGCCTCGGCGAAACCGACTGGGCCGCCGTCGCTCACCTGCATCCGCACATCGTCAGTGGACTCGAACGCACCCGCTTCTTCATCCGCTCACGCATGGGCCTCATCGAACCGGGGCGCATGGTTCGCAGCCGGGTCGAGGCTGCCGAGAAGCTCATCGACGCCAACCTCGCCGACGCCCTCGGCCTGCTCGCCACGTGTGAGCACAACCTCGCCGGTTGGCAACGGCTCCGCCTCGATCGCGTGGTGCGCCACGAACCGGCCCACCTCGATTCGGTCCTGATCGACATGGAATCGAGCCTGGCCCTCCACCGCACCGAGGACCAAGCGCTCGTCGACGACCTGATCCAGATGATCGACGGACTGATGGAACCGACCGGACTCGAAGGGCTCGAGCTGGTCAAGCGTCGGCAACTGATCCGCCACGTCGAGGAGATCCATGCGGCCACGGCGACCTTCGCCCGCCAGCGCGACCTCGACCTGCCCGAGATGACCAACGCAGCCCTCCCCGGATTCCGTGCCAGCACCTCGTACGTGGCGGGCCGCACGCGAGACGGTGGACGGTGGGCCTACGGCCAGGTCAAGCGAGGTGGCGGAGCGGCCCGACGAGCACTCCCCGGCGGGAAGCGGCGCGCGCGGGAGATCCCCCCGCCCGACCCGTCGCAACGCTCCCCGATCGACTGATCGACAGACTCAGCCCATCTTGGTCGCGTGCGTGGGCATCACGACCATCACCACCCGGTGGTCGCCGGGCTGGTGCATCGGGTACTCGTCGACACCCATGTACTTCTTGGCCATCGAATCGATGAACGCGTTCGACGAGTCGTCGTCGACGCGCACGACGGTGCCGCGGATCTCCAGGTAGCGATACGGATTGTCCGGATCGGTGCCCGACACCGCGATCGTCGGGTTGCGCACGAGGTTCTCGTACTTCTGCCGGGCGCGGGTCAACGAGAACACGAAGTGCTCGCCGTCCCACCCACCCCAGACCGGGCTCGACTGGATCTCGTCGTCGGGACCCATCGTGGCGATGTGCCAGAAGGTCTGCTTCTCGAGGAGATCGGCATGTGATGCAGGAATGACGGACATGGTGTTAGCAACCGGTGCGCGACCGTCGCTATTCCGAACGTGCCATCGGTGCTGCCCCCGTCGGCGTCGCCAAATACGGTCGAGGGATGCTCGACACCGACTATCTCGTGATCGGCGCCGGCGCGATGGGCATGGCCTTCGCCGACGTGATCCTCACCGAAACAGACGCCTCGGTCGTGGTCGTGGACCGCGCCAACCGTCCGGGCGGGCACTGGAACCACGCCTACCCCTTCGTCCGCCTCCATCAGCCCTCGGCCTTCTACGGCGTCAACTCGCGGCCGCTCGGCTCCGACCGCAAGGACACCGACGGCTGGAACTCCGGACTGTACGAGCTCGCATCGGGCGCCGAGGTGGTCGCCTACTTCGACCACGTGATGCATCAACAGTTCATTCCGAGTGGGCGGGTGACGTACTTTCCGATGCACGAATTCGACCCGGCCACGGTCGCCGGCGAGCGATCCGCCGACGGCCGAGTCGTCGGCTTCACCTCGACGGTCACCGGCGAGACGACCGAGGTGCGTGTACGTCGCAAGCTCGTCGACGCCACGTACATGAACGTGACGGTGCCCTCCATGCGGCCGCCCACGTATGACCTGGCCGACGGTGTCCGCCACGGTCCCGTCAACGACCTGGCGTCGATCGCCGAACCCCATGGCCACTACACGGTCGTCGGCGCGGGAAAGACCGGCGCCGACGCGTGCCTGTTCCTCCTCCGCAACGGCGCCGACCCCGACACCATCACCTGGATCACGCCACGCGACTCGTGGTTCCTCGACCGTGCACTGATCCAGCCCGGCGACTTCTTCGAGACGACGGCGGCCGCCTTCATCGACCAGTTCCGTTGCGTCGCCGAGTCGACCTCGATCCCCGACCTGTTCGACCGGCTCGAGCAGGCCGGCCTCCTCCTCCGACTCGACGACGCCGTCGAACCGACGATGTATCGCTGCTCGACCATCACCACCAGCGAACGCGAGCAGCTCCGCCGCATCCGCGACATCGTCCGGCTCGGCCGCGTGCGCAGCATCGGATCAGATGAGATCGTGCTCGACGACGGCACCATCCCGACCACACCCGACACGTTCCACGTCGATTGCACCGCCGACGGCCTCGAACGACGCCCGGCCGTGCCGGTGTTCGACGGCGACCGCCTCACCCTCCAGACCGTGCGGCACTGTCAGCAGGTGTTCAGCGCCGCGTTCATCGCCCACGTCGAGTCGGCCTACGACGACATCGAGTACCAGAACACGCTGTGCGGGGTCGTCCCGCACCCCGATGCGGCGACCGACTGGATCCGCACTGCGTACGGCAACTCGCTCAACTCCGCCCACTGGAACGCCGACCCTGACCTGGCGGCGTGGCTCGCCGCCGCCCGACTCGACGGCTTCAGCACGACCGAGCCACCGACCGACGAGTTGGTCGCCGTGATGATGGGTGCGCTCGACCACGCCGAACCGGCACTCGCAAAACTCGAGCAGTACGTCGCCGAACTCGACGCCACCGTTACATGACGGGTCTGACCCGTTACGTCACGCGTGACGTGATGGGTCTGACCCGTTCCGTCACGGTCAGCGGGCGGTGGCGACGACCCAGTAGTGGTGTTTGTTGATCCCGTCGAATTCCTTGATCGCCGCCCGATACCCGGACGTGCGGCTCTTCGGATTGCGCCAGACCTCGATATCGCGGAGCAAGGGCGACAGTGGCCCGATCACCTCGTCGGGTTCGAGCCGGTTCGCCTGCCAGCCGAGCCGGGCGAAGACCCGCTTGCCAGACAACCAACCGCCCAGGCCCGGCACCCGGAACAGCAGACGGACCAACCCACCGAGCGGCAGGAGCACCACGTCGTAGCGACTCCGGCTGCGGTAGTTGAGTGCAATCTTCCCACCCGGTTTGACCACCCGAACCGCCTCCGACGTGAGGTCGAGAGCATCGTCGGCATCGCAGTGCTGGAGCGTGATGTAGCTGAAGGCCACGTCGGCCGAATCCGGCGGCAGGTCGAGCGACTTGCCATCGGTGACGCGGACGGTCCTCAAGTGATCGGGCTTGCCGAACCGGCCGACCGTCTCGTGGCAGCGCTCGAGAAATCCGGCATCGAGATCGCATGCGATGACCGTGCCGAATTCACGGGTGAACGCACACGTCATCCGGCCGATGCCGCAGCCGATCTCGACGAGCGTCTTGTCCTCGTTCGACGGATCACGCAATCCGAACACGGTGAGGTAGGCCGGGACCTCCTGGTCGCCGGTGAGCACGAACTGCTCGAGGGTGAGGCCGTTTCCGGTCTCGTTGTTGAACACCCAGCCGGTCTCCTGCACCACCTTGTCGGCGCTGGTCTGCTGCTCGGTGACGCGACCGGCGGTCCTCCAGGGAACGAACTGACCGCGACGACTCACGCCGTCGATTGTGCCAGCTCCCAGAGGATTTGACCCAACGGCACCGAGGGTCTGGGCCCACTCCGGGCTCCGCCTGCGCCCGGAGGCCCGAAACGCGGCGGGTCGTGGCGCTTCGCGACGCCTAGGCTTTTCGCCATGTCGAACGCATCCAGCTCATCTCCGGACGGACTCCGCGTCGGGGTCGTCGGTGCGACCGGCCAGGTCGGCGGCGTGATGCGCCGGCTCCTCGCCGAGCGCAACTTCCCGGTCGCCGAGATGCGGTATTTCGCATCGGCTCGCTCGGCCGGCACCACGCTGCCGTGGGGCGATGCACAGATCACCGTCGAGGACGCAGCGACCGCCGACCCGTCCGGCCTCGACATCGCGCTCTTCTCGGCCGGCGCCACGTCGTCCCGGGCCTACGCCGCCAAGTTCGCCGAGGCGGGTGCGATCGTGATCGACAACTCCTCGGCGTTCCGGATGGATCCCGATGTGCCGCTGATCGTCGCGGAGGTCAACGGACACCTCGTGGCGAACCCGCCGAAGGGGATCATTGCCAACCCGAACTGCACCACGATGGCCGCGATGCCGGTGCTCAAGCCGCTCCATGACGAGGCCGGGCTCGTGCGCATGATCGCGTCGACCTACCAGGCCACGTCGGGCGCTGGGCTCGCCGGGGTGGAGGAGCTGCACGAGCAGTCGCGCAAGGTCATCGACCAGGCCGACCAGCTCACCCACGACGGTTCGGCACTCGACTTCGGCGAGCCACACAAGTTCGCCCGCCCGATCGCCTTCAACGCCGTGCCGATCTGTGGCGCGATCGTCGACGACGGCCGGTTCGAGACCGACGAGGAGCACAAGCTCCGCAACGAGAGCCGCAAGATCCTCGACATCCCCGATCTTCTCGTGTCAGGACTGTGCGTACGGATACCCGTGTTCACCGGGCACTCGCTTGCGATCAACGCCGAGTTCGCCCAGCCACTTTCGGTCGAACGGGCCACCGAACTCCTCGCCGCCGCGCCCGGCGTGGAGCTGAGTGACATCCCGACTCCGCTGCAGGCTGCCGGGCAGGACCCGACCTACGTGGGTCGCATCCGCGCCGACGAAGGAGCACCGGCTGGCCGCGGCATCGCGCTCTTCCTCAGCAACGACAACCTCCGCAAGGGTGCCGCCCTCAACGCCCTTCAAATCGCTGAGTTGGTCCAGCAGCGGCGGTAGCTGCGTCAGTCGAACTCGTCGCTGCCCGGGGGCAGCTTCCTCGCCGACTTCCTTGCTCTCCCCACTTCTGATCCCAACTCAGAACCCTTGATTCTCGCCGCAGCTGCCGGAGCCCTCGGACGGGCCTACTGGGTGGGTTCGACACAGGTGCACGGGAGCACGTGGCACTTGGGACACCCCGCGGCGAACCTTGCTGCGGCCTCGTTGAGGTCGACACCCACCTGGTTGGCAAGCGTCGCCACCCATGCGACCACATCGCCGAACTCGTGGATCTGCTGCTCGCGCGATCCCTTGCGAACGGCCTGCGCGAGTTCGCCGACCTCCTCACACAGCCAGGCGACCGTCGGTGCCGTGCCACGCTCGCGATCGCGGTCGCCGTACGTGCGATCGATGACGTCCTGCAGTTCGGCGAAGTCCATCGCGGCAGCGTAGGTCCGGCCCTTCCGACGTGCGAACTAAGGTCGATCGCATGACCATGGCGCACCGACGACGCCGCCGGCACCGCCCTGCTTGTGCGCTGGTCGCGCTCGCGCTGACGGCCTGCGCAGGCTCGGGCACCGCGGGCGACGGTGATGGTCGCACGTCCGACACGCCGTCCGCGCCGCAACAGGTCCGCCCGGCACCCGATGTGGCCGATGCAACGCTCGAATCAACGGTCCCGGACACGACCGCTGCGCCCGACACGACGGTGCCCGACACGACCACGGTGCCGGCGCCCACCGATCCGATCGCGTTCGAGTCCGGCATGGGGCTGATGGTGGGCACCGACATCGTGCCCGGGCTCTACATCGCGCAGGCCGGGAAGAACTTCTGCGAGTGGTCCCGCCAGACCAGCGTCGACACCAGCGAACACGACGGCATCTCGCAAGGTCAGATCATCGTCGAGATCCTCGCGGTCGACGACAGTTTCGACGCCGACTCCAGCTGCGGTACGTGGACCCCGTTCAGCGCGCCTGCGGCGCCCGCGTCCACCATCTCGGAGGGCCACTGGGCCGTCGGCACGCAGATCCTGCCGGGCACGTACACCACCGACGGCACCGACTTCGACTTCTGCTACTGGGAACGCTCGACCGGGTTCCTCCACGACGACACCGAGATCATCATCAACGACATCACCATGGAGGCCACCACGGTGACGATCGAACCGTCCGACGTCAGGTTCGTGTCGTCCGGGTGCGGCACCTGGACGCTCATCCCCTGACCCGACCCGACACCACCCGAGAGTGCGGCACGATCCGTGACGCGCGCCGGGCCGTCACCAATCGGGCTCGTGGCCGCAGCCAGGCTCCGTCATCACGACTCCCCTGAGTGCGCGAGAATCGAATTCTCATATTCACAAGGGAGAAGATCATGTTTCAATTTGCACGGTTGCTGACGCTGCAGGGCGACCCACGAGAAACGATGCCGTGGGCATCCGAGATCACCGCCAAGGGCCAAGCGATCACCGGGCTCGACATCTCGCTGTGGGGGTCGGTCTTCGGCTACCCGGCCGGCACGCTCGCATGGAGCACGATCGTCGAGGGGCGGGCGCAACTCGCGACCGCAATGGCGAAACTCCCGGCCGACAACGCCTACCTCGACCTCGCAGCGAAGGCACAGGAGTGGGTCACCGGCCCCGCCGAGGACATCTTCCGGAGCGTCGTTCACGGCGGACCGGGCGACGAACCACCGGCCGTCGGTGCGGTCGCATCGATCACGCAGGCCGTTGCCGCAACGGGCAAGATGCCCGAGGCCGTGGCCTGGGCCGTCGACATGGCGCAACATGCATCGAGTGTCACCGGCACGAACGTCTCGCTGCTCGTCAACGCATACGGCGACTTCGGTGGCATGGCGTTCATCTCCACCGTTGTCGACATGGCGACCGCCGACGCCTCCGCCGAGGCGCTGCAAGCTGATGCCGACTACGTCGGCAAGATCGGCGCCTCGACTGGACTGTTCGTCGACGGCTCCGCACACCAGAGCCTGCTCCAGCGGCTCGCCTGACGACTCCGCGCGTCACGCTCGACGAGGACAGCGGCCTGCCACCAGTCGATCCGGCAACGCAGGACCTGCTCGATGGTCCGCAGGCCGGACGGTCAGGCTGCGTCGACCAGTGCCTTGTCGAGCGCGGCGAGCGCGAGATCGATCTCGTCCTCCGACACGGTGAGCGGCGGCATGAACCGCATCGTCGTACCGGCCGACCCGGCGGTCATCGTGATCAGCTTGCCCTCCTGCAGGCAGTGCGACACGATCGCCGAAGTACGCGCCGCGGTGTCGAACTGCGCCGCCACCATGAGGCCGGGACCGCGCACGTCGACGATCCCGTCGTGGCGAGCCTGCAGCTCGCGGAGCCCCGACCACAGCTGCTGGCCGCGGGCCCGCACACCGTCCATGAAGCCGTCGGCGGTGAGCACCTCGATCGTGGCGAGCGCAGCGGCGCACCCGATCGCGTTGCCGCCGTAGGTGCCACCGTGGGAACCGGTCGGCCAGCGATCGTCGAGCTCACGACGAGTCCCGAGCGCGGAGAACGGAAATCCGGATGCAATCCCCTTGGCCATACACACGATGTCGGGCCGGACGTCGTACTGCTCGATCGCGAACATCGTCCCGGTGCGGGCGAATCCCGACTGCACCTCGTCGGCGATGAACAACATCCCGTGCTCCTTGCACCGGGCGTCGAGGCCCTCGAGGAAGCCCCGGGGTGCGGGGACGTAGCCGCCCTCGCCCAGCACGGGCTCGATGATCACGGCGGCCGTCTCGCTCGGTGCGGTGACCTCGGTCAACAGCCGGTCGAACCCGCGCAGGGCCTCGGCGACCGCAGCCTCCTGGTCGTCGGCGAGCGGGTCGGGATACGGGGCGATGAAGATGCCCGACGGCAACGGTGCGTGACCGGCGCGGTAGCCGGTCTTCGACGTGGTCATCGCCATCGCCTGGTGCGTGCGGCCGTGGAAACTGCCCTGGAACACGACGATGTTCGGCCGCTTCGTCGCCTGCTTGGCCAACTTCACCGCGGCTTCGGTGATCTCGGCACCGGAGTTGGCGTAGAAGAACGTGTCGATGCCCTCGGGTGCGAGCTCGGCCAAACGCGCTGCGAGCGGCTGCATCAGATCGTGGGTGTAGACGTTGGCCTGCGCATGGACGAAGCGCTGTGCCTGCTCGGCGATCGCTGCGACAACGTGCGGATGCGAGTGTCCGGTCGAGGTGACCGCGATCCCTCCGGAGAAGTCGAGGTAGCGCTCGCCTGAGGTCGTCGTGATCCACGATCCCGACCCCGAGGCGACCTCGAGATCGGTGACCTTGAACCACACGTTGGAGAGGTTGGAGGTGTCGGCAGCCATGTCAGAATTTCCTCACCGTTCAGTGCTTGATCATCACGTGCTTGACTTCGGTGTACGCCTCGACGGCATACATCGACATGTCCTTGCCGTAGCCCGAGTTCTTGAAACCACCGTGCGGCATCTCCGACACGATCGGGATGTGGTCGTTGACCCACACGCAGCCGAACTGCAGGGCCTTGCTCATCCGCATGGCCCGGCCGACGTCGCTGGTCCACACGCTGGCAGCGAGGCCGTAGGCGACGTCGTTGGCCATCTCGAGCGCGGCTGCCTCGTCGGCCGCCGACTGCACGGTGACGACCGGGCCGAACACCTCCTGCTGGATGATCTCGGCGGTCTGCGCCGACCCGATCACCACCGACGGCTCGTAGAAGAAGCCGTTCCCCTCACCGCGGTTGCCGCCGACCGTCACCTCCGCGCCGGCCTCGCGGGCACGGTCGACGTAGCCGGCCACACGGTCGAGATGCGCAGCCGAGATGACGGGACCCATCTCCGTGTCGGCCGACATCGGGTCGCCCATCTTGACCTGACCGACCGCGTCGGTGAGCTTGTTCACGAAGTCGTCGTGCACCTTGTCGCCGGCGATCACCCGGCACGGCGCCGTGCAGTCCTGGCCCGAGTTGTAGAACGCCATGCCCTGGAGCATCTCGACGGCTGCGTCGATGTCGGCGTCGTCGAAGATGATCACCGGCGCCTTGCCACCGAGTTCGAGGTGCACTCGCTTGAGCGTGTCGGCCGACGATCGGGCGACCGACTTGCCGGCGCCCACGCTGCCCGTGATCGACACCATCGCGATGCCGGGATGCTCGGTGAGCGCGACGCCGGCCGTGCCACCCTGACCGCAGACGACGTTCACGACCCCCGGCGGCAACACGTCGGCGGTGAGTTCGGCGAAGCGGAGCGCGGTGTACGGCGTGAGTTCGGACGGCTTGAGCACGACCGTGTTGCCAGCGGCGAGTGCCGGGCCGAGCTTCCACGTGGCCATGTTGAGCGGATAGTTCCACGGCGTGATCGACCCGACGACGCCGATCGGATCGCGACGGATCATCGAGGTGTAGCCCTCGAGGTACTCGCCGGCGGCCTTGCCCTCGAGGAAGCGGCACGCCGACGCGAAGAAGCGCCAGTTGTCCTTGGTGAGGTCCATCTCGAACTCGACGATGCCGACCGGCTTGCCGACGTTCACGCACTCGAGTTCGGACAGCTCGTCGATGTGCTCGTCGACGATGTCGGCAACTCGGTGCAGGGTCTCGCTGCGCTCACGCGGCGTCAGCCCGGCCCAGCCTCCGAACGCATCGGTGGCGGCGCGCACCGCCGCGTCGACGTCGGCCGCCGACGATGCCGGCACCTCGCCGAGCACCTCACCCGTGGCGGGATTGAGCACCGTGTCGGTCGCGCCGTCGGCAGCCGGGTGCCAGTCGCCGTTGATGAAGTTCGCAGCTTGCCAGGGCCATGGGCGTCCTCTCAGGGGGGTGATCGCGGGAATCGGGTGTCGGAGATTGTGTCGCGTGACGGGAACGCTGTCGAACACGACCCCTCGACACGACGGATTTCGTCGTGCTACCGTCATCGTGACACGAATCACGTCGTGAATCCAGTGGTTCGTCACTGATCGAGTTGTGCTGCAGGTGCATCGCGTCGGGCGCTCCCATCTCTCGCAAGGACCTCACATGAACCACGAACAGCTCGCCGAACTCGGCGACCGCCACCTCTGGGGGCACTTCTCGACCGTCGGCGGCGGCATCGACACCGTGCGGATCATGGAGCGCGGCGACGGCTGCTACATCTGGGACGACCAGGGCAACCGCTACCTCGACGGCCTCGCCGGGCTGTTCACCGTGCAGGTCGGCCACGGCCGCGCCGAACTCGCCGAGGCCGCTCGGGAACAGGCCGAGAAGATGGCCTACTTCCCGATCTGGACCTACTCGCATCCCATGGCGATCGAGTTGGCCGCCCGCCTCGCATCGCACGCACCCGGCGACCTCAACCGCGTGTTCTTCACCACCGGTGGCGGCGAGGCGGTCGAGTCGGCGTGGAAGCTCGCGATGCAGTACTTCCAGTCGATCGGCCAACCGCAGAAGCGCAAGGTCGTCAGTCGCTACCTCGGCTACCACGGGACGACGATGGGTGCGCTCTCGATCACCGGCGTCCCCGGGCTGCGCAACACGTTCGAGCCGCTGGTCCCCGGCGCGTTCAAGGCCGCCAATGCGAACGAGTACCGCTGCTCGATGTGCGCGCTGGCCGGCAGCTGCAACCTGGCGTGCGCGAACGACATCGAACAGGTCATCCTGCGTGAAGGACCCGACACGGTCGCCGCCGTGTTCGTCGAACCGGTCCAGAACTCGGGCGGCTGCTTCGTCCCGGCCGACGGCTACATGCAGCGCGTCCGCGAGATCTGCGACAAGTACGACGTGCTGATGGTGTCCGACGAGGTGATCTGCGCCTTCGGGCGCCTGGGCCACATGTTCGGCTGCGACCGCTTCGGCTACGTCCCCGACATCATCACCTGCGCCAAGGGGCTCACGTCCGGCTACTCGCCGCTCGGCGCGATGATCGTGAGCGATCGTCTGGTCGAGCCGTTCATCAACTCGACCAATCGGTTCCTCCACGGCTTCACCTTCGGCGGACACCCGGTGAGCTGCGCCGTGGCGATGGCCAATCTCGACGTCTTCGAGAGCGACGGCATCCTGCAACACGTGCTCGACAACGAGCCCGAGTTCCGCCGCCAGCTCGAGACCCTCGGGGATCTCCCGATCGTCGGCGACGTCCGCGGCGCCGGCTACTTCTACGGCATCGAGATGGTGAAGGACCGCGAGACCAAGCAGACCTTCACCGCCGACGAATCCGAGCTGCTCATCCGGCGGGTCCTGTCGGAGTCGCTCCTCGAGCACGGCCTGATCTGTCGCGCCGACGATCGCGGCGACCCGGTCATCCAGCTCTCCCCGCCGCTGATCGCCGGACCCGAGCAGTTCGAAGAGATCGTCACCGCGCTGCGCTCCGTCCTGCTCAAGGGCATGGCCGAGCTCGGCATGTGACCGCCCGATGAGCACCTCCGACCTCGACGACACCGACAAGGCGATCGTTCGCGCGCTCCAGGGCGACGGGCGACTCGCCTACTCCCAACTCGGCGCGCAGGTCGGCATGAGCGAGGCCGCGACCCGCCAGCGGGTCCACCGCCTCACCGAACGCGGCGTGATGCAGATCGTCGCGGTCACCGACCCGGCGAAGATCGGCCTGCCCGTCCAGGCGATGATCGGGATCAACGTCGAGGGCAACATCGACCAGGTCGCCGAGCGGCTCGCCGGGGTCGAGCAGTTCGAGTACGTGGTGATCGCCGCGGGCCGCTACGACATCCTCGCCGAGGTCGTGTGCTCCGACACCGACGACCTGCTGCGGATCGTGAACGACCACGTCCGCAGCGTGCCGGGCGTCCGCGCCACGGAGATCCTGAGCTACCTCAAGCTCGTCAAACAGACCTACAACTGGGGGACCGGATGATCGCCAGGCCGAACGCCATCGCCACCGCGCCCCCCACTGCGCCCGACGCGTTTCGTGTCGGCTGGATGAACTCGCCGGTCAGCGGTCGATCGCGGCCCGTGCGCTCGTCTACTCTGCCCCGGAGCAGCAGTTCGAACGGGGGAGGTCCGAGGATGCAACACGAGATCGTCACATGCCGGACCAGCGGTGCGGAGCGGGGAGGTCGGCGATGACCGAGCCCGAACACGTCATCGAACTGCGCCGCGTCCGCAAGGCGTTCGGCGACTTCGTCGCGGTCGAACGTGCCGACTTCGCGATTCGTGAGGGCGAGTTCTTCGCGATGCTCGGCCCATCGGGCTGCGGCAAGACCACGACCCTCAAGATGATCGCCGGCTTCGAACAGCCGACGAGCGGTGAGGTGATCCTCAACGGCGACGACGTCAGCCGCGTCCCGCCGTACAAGCGCAACGTCAACACCGTGTTCCAGCAGTACGCGCTGTTCCCGCACATGACGGTCGCCGACAACGTGCGCTTCGGGCCACGCTCGAAGAAGAAGTCGAAGTCCGAGTACGAGGCGAGCGTCGCCGAGATGCTCGAGGTGGTCCGACTCGGCGACTTCGCCCACCGCAAGCCGGCCCAGCTCTCGGGCGGCCAGCAGCAGCGCGTCGCGCTCGCCCGTGCGCTCGTCAACTATCCGAGCGCCCTGCTGCTCGACGAGCCCCTCGCCGCGCTCGACCTCAAGTTCCGCGAGGCGATGCAGTTCGAGCTCAAGCGCATCCAGCGCGACGTCGGCATCACGTTCGTGTTCGTCACCCACGACCAGGGCGAGGCGCTCACCATGAGCGACCGGATCGCCGTGATGAGCGAGGGTCGGGTCGAGCAGATCGGCACGCCCGAGGAGATCTACAACAGCCCGGCGAGCCTGTTCGTCGCCGGGTTCATCGGGTCGGCCAACCTGCTGCCCGGCGAGGTGGTCGACCGCGACGGCGACGACACGGTCGTCGACCTCGAGAGTGGGGCGACCGTCCGCGCCCGCACCTCCTACCCGCATCAGGTCGGCGCCCCCGTGTCGCTCATGCTCCGCCCCGAGCGCCTGCGGGCGTCGATGGAGGCGAGCGCGAACGGACGGTCCCTCGCCGGCACCGTGACCGACCTCGTGTTCCAGGGCGCCACCGCCCGCCTCGGCCTCCGCCTGGCCGACGACAGCGAAGTGATCGCCAACGTCGCCACGGCGACCGACCTGCCGTTCCTGCTCCCCGGAGCCACCGTCCACCTCGAGTGGGATCCGGGCGCGGCATTCGTGCTCTCCGGCTGGCCGAGCCGACCGGGAGCGACCGCCACCGACATCGACACGCTCGAAGCGAACGCCGAGAGCGGATGAATCCCTGCACACCCATCTCCGACGACCCTCGGGATGTCGGACCACGAAAGGAACCTCGTTCATGACCTCACCGAACCTCGACCCCTCCCGCCAACGCATGGCGATGAGCCGCCGTCGGCTCCTCGCCCGCGCCGGCGCAATCGGCGCTGCCGGCTTCTCCTGCCGGCGCTCCTCGCCGCATGCGGTGGCAGCGACGAGGCGTCCGGCGACACCGTGGCGGGCGCCGGCGGCGACACGGTCGCAGGCACGGCGGCCCCCGGCACTGACGCGCCGGCCGGAGGTGGTGGCAACTCGCTGTACTTCGAGAACTGGCCTGAGTACATCGACCCGACCGAGGACGGGCTCGTCGGCACCGTCGAGCGCTTCATGGAGGCCAGCGGCGTCGACATGACCTACGCCGAGACGTACAACGACAACGTCGAGTACTTCGCCAAGATCCAGCCGCTGCTCGGCACCGGCAAGACCATCGACCCCGACATCATCGCCCCGACGTCGTGGCTCGTCGGCCGCCTGATCACCCTCGGCTGGCTCGACAAGCTGCCGATCGACCAGGTGCCGAACGTCGCGAACCTGCGCCCCGACCTCCAGAACCCGTCGTGGGACCCGACCGGTGAGTACTCGCTGCCCTGGCAGACCGGGTTCGCCGGCATCGCCTACAACATCGAGGCGACCGGCCGTGAGCTCACGAGCACCGCCGACCTGTTCGATCCGGCGTTCAGCGGCAAGATCGGCATGCTCACCGAGATGCGCGACACGATGGGCCTGCTGATGCTCGCCGACGGCGTCGACATCTCGACCGTGTCGACCTTCGACGCGGCCGCCGGCGCCTTCGATCGCCTCGAAGCCGCCAAGAACGACGGCCAGATCCGCCGCTTCACCGGCAACGACTACCTCAACGACCTCAGCACCGGCAACTTCGCCGCCTGCGTCGGCTGGTCGGGCGACGTGGTCCAGCTCGCAGTCGAGAACCCGAACGTGCGCTTCGTGATCCCCGAGGAGGGCGGCACCAGCTGGGCCGACGCGATGGTGATGCCGAAGGGCGCCGAGAACCGCGACGCCGCGGCGAAGTGGATGGACTTCTGCTACGACCCGGTCCAGGCCGCGCAGATCACCGCCTGGGTGCAGTACGTGTCGCCGGTCGCCGGTGTCCAGCGACGAACTCGAGCAAGATCGACCCCGAGCTGGCGGACAACCCGCTGCTGTTCCCCGACGAGGAGACCGTCGCCCGGACCTACGCGTTCGCCAACCTCGAAGAGGGCGTCGAGGCGGAGTACGACGCCCGCTTCGCCGAGATCACCGGCGCCTGACCGACACCAGATCGTCACCATCGTGACCATCGCGGATCCGGAACTCGACTCGGGCACCAGCCCCGACGACGGCCCGGATGCAGCGCGCCGATCGATCGATCCCGAGCGGATCGGTCTCGGCGCGCTGCTGCTCGCCGGCCTACTGCTCGTGCTCGTCGGCACCGGGCATCGTCACCGGCTTCCTCGCGATCCTGGCGCTCACCCTCACGCTCGGCACGATCGTCGTGCTGATCCTGACGGCCGTGCTCGGCGGGCCCGAGGCGCGCCGCAAGATCGCCCCGTACGGCCTGCTCAAGCCGGGCATGCTGTGGCTCGCGCTGTTCTACCTCGCGCCGTTGGTGACGCTGCTGCGCAACTCGCTGTCGACGCTGCCCAGCCGCTTCGCGGTGAAGGCCGACTTCGACTGGAACTTCGGCAACTACTCGACGGCGTTCACCGACTTCGGCGGACAGTTCCAGCGCGGCTTCGGCTACGCGGCGATCGCCACCGTGCTCACGATCCTGCTCGGGTATCCGCTCGCCTACGTCATCGCCTTCCGCGGCGGCAAGTACCGCGGCCTCCTGCTCGGGCTGATCATCATCCCGTTCTTCACGTCGTTCCTGATCCGCACGATCGCCTGGCAGAGCCTGCTCGCCGACACCGGTCCGATCCCGAACCTGCTCGACGCGTTCGGCCTCCAACCGCTGCTCGACGCCGTCGGGATCATGGACGGCGACAAGATCCTCAACACTCCGGCGGCGGTGATCGGCGGGCTCACCTACAACTTCCTGCCGTTCATGACGCTGCCGATCTACGTCAGCCTGGAGAAGATCAACCTCAACCTGGTCGACGCCGCCAAGGACCTCTACTCCGGTTCGGTCCGTGCGTTCCTCAAGGTCGTCTTCCCGCTGTCGCTGCCCGGCGTGTTCGCCGGCACGCTGCTCACGTTCATCCCGGCCTCGGGTGACTTCGTCAACCAGCAGTACCTCGGCAACCCGAACACCTCGGTGATCGGCCAGTCGATCCAGAACCAGTTCCTCGTGCAGAACAACCTGCCGGTCGCGTCGGCGATGTCGTTCGTCCTGATGGCGATCATCACCGTCTTCGTCATCATCTACAGCCGCTTCTTCGGAACGGACGACCTGGCATGAGCGCCCCGTCGACGCCGCTCGGTTCCGTCGTCCGCTGGTCGCTCAACCTGTTCGCCGCGGCGGTGCTCGTCTACCTCTTCCTGCCGATCATCTGGATCGTCGTGTTCTCGTTCAACGAGCCGAAGGGCAAGTTCAACTTCGTCTGGCAGAACGCGACGCTCGACAACTGGCGCGAGCCGCTCAAGGACGAAGCGCTCACCGACGCGCTGTTCGAGAGCCTCAAGATCGCCACGGTGTCGACCGTGATCGCCACGGTGCTCGGATCGCTCATCGCCATCGGCCTCGCCCGCTACAAGTTCAAGGGCAACGCACTGCTCGACTTCGTCCTCGTGCTGCCGCTCACCACCCCCGAGATCGTGATCGGCTCGTCGCTCGCCACGCTGTTCCTCGACCAGGACATCACGCGCGGTTTCAAGCACCGTCGTCATCGCCCACGTGATGTTCCAGATCAGCTTCGTCGCCCTCACCGTACGCGCCCGCGTGCGCGGGTTCGACTGGACGCTCGAACAGGCCGCCCAGGACCTCGGTGCGTCGCCGATGCGCACGTTCTGGAAGGTCACGTTCCCGCTGATCCTGCCCGGAATCCTCGCTGCCTCGCTGCTGTCGTTCGCCCTCTCGGTCGACGACTTCATCATCACGCTGTTCAACGCCGGCTCGGTGAGCACCTTCCCGCTGTTCGTCAACGCCAGCTTCAAGAACTCGTTCTCACCGCAGATCAACGTGCTGGCCACGATCGTGCTGATGGTGTCGATCGCGTTGATGGCCTCGGGAACGCTCGTCGGCGTGATCCGGAACCGCCAGCAGAAGAGTTGAGCAGGCACCGCCGACCCACCGGTCGACGGCGAACCCGACAAAGGACCCCCTCATGGCCAGATTCCTGGCATCCGATCGCAACGGTGACGAGACACCAGCGGCCACCCGCCGGGCCCTCGACGCAATCTCCGATGCCGAGCCGCAGCCCTTCTGGTTGGAGAGCGTCGAGATCCCCGAGTCGAACCCCACGCTCGTGCGCGACGAACACTGCGACCTGTGTGTGGTCGGCGGCGGGTACACCGGCTTGTGGACGGCGGTGATCGCGAAAGAGCGCGACCCGTCGCGCGACGTCGTGCTGATCGACAAGGGCGAGGTCGGTGGTGCCGCGAGCGGGCGCAACGGCGGGTTCATGGAGTCGTCGCTGACCCACGGGGTGGCCAACGGACTCGCACGCCACGCCGACGAACTCGAGGTGCTGGAGGAACTCGGCCTGCAGAACCTCGACCAGATCGAGGCCACGATCGCGCGCTACGGGATCGACTGCGGCTACGAGCGCACCGGCGTCATCGATGTCGCCCACACCGGACATCCGGCTTCGTACCTTGACGAACTCCGCGAGGAGCACGACGTCCTGCGGTCGATGGGCCAGGAGGTCACGTGGCTCGACACCGAGGAGATGCGCTCCGAGGTCGACTCGCCGACCTACACCGCCGGGCTGTTCCGTTCGGCCCGCGCCGCGCTCGTCGACCCGGCACGGTTGGCCTGGGGCCTCAAGCGCGTCGCCGAAGAACTCGGCGTGCGGATCTACGAACACTCGAAGGCGACGGCGCTCGATCGGGACGGCGTCGGGATGATCGTGACCACACCGCTCGGGCGCGTCCGGTGTGCCCGGGTCGTACTCGGCACCAACGCCGACAAACCGCTGCTCAAGCGCGTCCGGCAGTACATGATCCCGGTCTACGACTACTGCCTGGTCACCGAGCCCCTGTCCCCGGCACAGATGGCGAGCATCGGCTGGAAGCAGCGACAGGGTCTGTCCGACATCACCAACCAGTTCCACTACTACCGACTCACCGCCGACAACCGGATCCTGTGGGGCGGGTACGACGCGATCTACTACTGGGGGTCGAAGACCTCGGTCGAGCTCGAGTCCCGGCCCGAGACCTGGGCCACGTTGGCGGAGCACTTCTTCCAGACGTTCCCGCAACTCGAGGACCTCGCGTTCAGCCACGCCTGGGGTGGAGCGATCGACACGAGCACACGGTTCTCGGTGTTCTTCGGATCGGCGATGCAGAACCGCGTGGCCTACGCCGTCGGGTACACCGGCCTCGGTGTGGCCGCGACGCGTTTCGCTGCGGCGACGATGCTCGACCTGCTGCACGGGCGCCAGTCGATCGCGACCAAGACCGAATTCGTCCGGTCGAAGCCGCTGCCGTTTCCGCCGGAGCCGTTCCGGTTCGCCGGCATCCAGGCAACTCGCTGGTCGTTGCAGCGCGAGGACGAGACCGGCAAACGCAACGCCTGGTTGCGAACGCTCGATCGTCTCGGGCTCGGGTTCGACTCCTGATGATCGACGGTTGGCGCGCGCTCGTCAGCGCAGCCGGTCGGCGAGCGCACCGCGACGCGACGGTCGACCCGAGCGCTCCTCGGCGCGATCGGCCTGCGCCGTCAGTCGCAACATCGACGTGATCCCGATCCAGCGCAACGGCTCCGGTTCCCATCGTCGCGACCGGTGATCGACCCATGGCAGCGAGGTGAGGTCCGAGTCGCGCTCGAGGATCAGATCGGCGAGCGTGCGACCGGCCAGGTTCGCCGCGGCGACACCCTCGCCGACGTACCCGCCGGCCCAGGCGATTCCCGATCCCCGGTCGAGGCCCACCGACGGGCGCCAGTCCCGGGGGATCCCGAGGACGCCGCCCCAGCGATGGGTGATCGGGACGTCACGGACGATGGGCAGCAGGCCGTGCAGTGAACGGACGATCCGGTCGGACACGGCCGGATCGGAATGATCGGTACGCACCGCCGAGCCGAACAGGTAGGGGGCACCGCGGCCTCCGAACGCGATCCGGTCGTCGGTCGTGCGTTGTCCGTACACCACCATTCGCCGGTCGTCCGCGAACGTCTGGAACTCCGCCAGCCCGATGTCGTCCCACATCTCCGCGGGGAGCGGCTCGGTCGCGATCATCGACGACGAGAACGGGATCAACGTCCGCCGCTCGCCGGGCAAGTGGCGCGTGTACCCCTCCGTGGCGCGCACGATCACGTCGGCCGTGATCCGACCATGCGGGGTGACGATCGTGCGGCCGCCGGGGCTGATCTCGGACGCACGCGTCGACTCGTGAATCACGCCGCCCAACCGCTCGACGTCGCGGGCCAGCCCGAGCGCGAGTTGCAGCGGCTGAATCCGGGCACCGGCTGCGAAACGAAGCCCGCCGATCACATCGGTCGCAGCGAACGATCGGCGCGCCTCGCGGGCGTCGAGCATGCAGAGGTCATCGTCGGTGAAGCCCACGCGGTGGTGTTCGTCGACGTCGTCCCGCTGGCGCGCGAGCTGGGGCGCGGTCCGGGCGACCCGGATCACCCCGCCCTTGACGAACCCGCAGTCGATCCCCGCCTCGTCGACGACACGTCCGACCTCGTCGACGGCGTCGATGGCCGCTCGGGTGAGCCGCACGCCGTCGTCGACCGACTGCCCGGCTCGTTGCGCCAGGTCGATCGCCGCGGCGAGCCCGCCGGCCAGCTCGCCGACACACCAACCGCCGTTGCGCCCGGACGCGCCGAAGCCGACGTGTTCGGCGTCGATCAGGCAGACCGACACCGTCGGATCGCGGCGCAGGATCGAATGCGCCGTCCACAGGCCGGTGTATCCGGCACCCACGATCGCAACGTCGACCCGCCGATCACCGTCCAACGGGGGCCGGTGAGTCGCCAGCGGGACCTGGCTCGACCACAACGACCTGTTGGCGTCGATGGAGGGGCCGATCCGATCGGTCATCACCGTCGATCGTAGGTGCACCGACGCCCGGATCGACGGGCTCGGGCGTCGGTGTTCGCCTGGTCGCAGGAGGGGTGTCTCGGGTGGATAGCTTGAGCCGGTGCGTGTGCTCGTGGTCGGTGCTGGTGGAGTCGGTTCGGCGTTCGTCGCGATCGCTGCGACGCGGGAGGCGTACGACCACATCACCATCGCCGACGTCGACGTCGCCAAAGCCGAGGCGGCCGTCGCCAGTGTCGGGGACCGCGCATCCGCCGGGCGGGTCGTGTCGGCGTTTCTCGACGCCAGCCGGCGCGAGTCGATCACCGAACTCGCCGTCGCCATGCGTGCCGACGTGATCCTCAACGCGTGCGACCCACGCCTCAACCCGCCAATCTTCTTCGGAGCGTTCGACGCAGGATGCCACTACGTCGACATGGCGATGAACCTGTCGACGCCGCACGCGACCGAGCCCTACACCCGCACCGGGACGCGGCTCGGCGACGGGCAATTCGCCGAGCATCCCACGTGGCGCAACCGCGGGATGATGGCACTGCTCGGGATGGGTGTCGAGCCCGGCTTCTCCGACGTCGCGGCCCGCTTTGCCGCCGACGAGCTGTTTTCGAGCATCGACGAGATCGGTGTTCGTGACGGCGCCGACCTGGTGGTCGAAGGCCACGATTTCGCCCCCACCTTCTCCATCTGGACCACCATCGAGGAGTGTCTCAATCCCCCGGTGATCTACGAGCGCGAACGCGGATGGTTCACGACCGAGCCGTTCAGCGAGCCCGAGGTGTTCACATTCCCCGAGGGCATCGGCGAAGTCACGTGCGTGAACGTCGAGCACGAAGAAGTCATCTTGATGCCGCGGTGGATCGACGTCGAGCGGGTCACGTTCAAGTACGGGCTCGGCGACGACTTCATCGGCGTGCTCGAGACGCTCCATCGGCTGCAGCTCGACTCGACCGATCACGTGTCGGTCAAGGGCGTCGACGTGTCACCTCGCGATCTCGTCGCGGCGGCGCTCCCCGACCCGGCCACCCTCGGCGACAAGATGACGGGTCGAACCTGCGCGGGCACCTGGGTCACGGGCACCGGAGTCGACGGCAACCCGCGCGAGGTGTACATCTACCACCTCGTCGACAACGCCTGGACGATGGAGGAATTCGGGCATCAAGCGGTCGTCTGGCAGACCGCCGTGATGCCCGCCGTCGCGATCGAGCTGATCGGATCGGGAGCCTGGTCGGCTGCCGGCATCGTCGGTCCCGAGGCCATGCCCGCACGCCCGTTCCTCGACCTGCTCGACGAGTACGGAAGCGCATGGAAGTGCGTCGAATACCGCGACCGGGCCCCGATCGACGACTGAGCGCGAATTCGCCTGGCCGTATTGCCGAATCAGTCCGGTAGCGCGTCGATCGTGACCGTGCCAGCGTTGCCGTCGACGGTGACCATGGCCCCATCGGGGATGATCACGGTGGCATCCTCGACGGAGACCACGCATGGGATCCCGAGCTCGCGCGACACGATCATCGCGTGGCTGCCCGCTGCCCCGACGTTGACGACGACGGCCGCTGCCGGGACCATCAACGGGACCCACGCCGGGTCCGTCTGAGGCGCGATCAGTACATCGCCGGGCTCGAGGCCGGCCGGCTCAGCAGCATCGGTCACGACCCGAGCTCGACCGCTCGCAACGCCGCCGGAGCCGGCCGCTCCCTCGAGCACGTCACCCACCGAGACCGCGACCACCTGCTTGTCGGCGCGAGGGATCATCTGGTCGAGCGACGGGGCCCGCCCGTTCACGGCGAACACCGGCTCGTAGTCGAAGAGCCGACGGTACTGAGTCCACCGATCGGCGATGATGTCGGTGAACGACTCGGGCTCGGCGCGTCAGCGCGTCGAGTTCTGCGTCGGTGACCATGAAGAGGTGCTCGACGTCTTCGATGACACCTCGTTCGACGAGCCGCCGCCCGTATTCGTACAGCGCGACCCGTGCCTCGTTGATGACTCGAACGGCGTTCGTCTTGCCCCGCTCGCGCCCTGCCAAGAAGAGATGGGCCGACGTCAGTGCCGACTCGAAGAGCGCCGTTGTTTCGGCGTCGGCGGCGATCTTGGAGCGGATCTCGGCCGCGACACGTTCGCGTTCCTCGACCGAGGCCGACGTGCGGACTGCGGGAGCCTGCGCTTCGTCGGACCGGCGCATCAGGTCGATCGCGACGAGCGCGACAGATGGCTGCAGCTCCCAGGACGGGGCCCGCGGGTCGTACTCGTTCTGAGCCCGGGAGCCGTGGTCGCGCAGGAACTGCTCGAACCGCTCGAGGAACGCTCGAGCATCCCCTCCGCCGTCGGCCTCGAGCAGGTCGAGGACCGAGCGGGGGTCGGCGTCGAACGCTGCAGTGACCTCGGCGGAGGACCGGGCGAAACGGCCCAGTTCCCACATCGCACGGGAGGGTTCACCGGAGTCGACCTCGATGCCGGCGAGCAGCCGGATCGCCATGGTTGGATCCCCGAGCTCGTCGCAGATCGCTCCGAGCGCTCCGGTGCCGAGCGCCGACAACGACGACACGACCATGGCGTTCTCGAACATCTGGTGGAGGTACGGCATCATCGCCCGAGCGCGCGCATGGAGCGCTGCATCACTCGATCGGGAGAGGTCTGGTCGGCTCTCCCGAAGCCAGCGCGCCAGTTCCTTGTCGTCGTCGAGAAACGGGAGTGCATCGGTCGACATCGCCCAGGCCATGGACTCGCCGAGCTTGGCCTCGTGCTTCGCCGATTCATGCCAGTCTTGGGCGTCATACGGCGGAACCTCGGCGCGATCATCGAAGAACGCCTGGTCGATCAACTCCGGCGTGGCACCGGGCATCCGCGCACCGAGCACTCTGGTGAGCGACAGCGGGTTGTACGGATACCCGCCGAACAACTTCCACAGCTCGGGCCGGTGCGGATTCTCGAACTCGTCGAAGTCGAGCGCGCCGATCCTGATGTATCCATCGCGCAATCCGGGGGCCATGCCCTCACGCATCACGAGGGTCTGGCCCAGCGGGCTGAACGGTTCGGGAAAGACATCGGCTGCGTTCCCGCGCGTCCACGCCGGAAACCGTTCGTCGATCTCCGAATCCCCGAACCAGCTGTTGTTGATACTCAACGACTCCCCCTCGACATGTCGACGACCGTGCGACGATCGTCGATCTCAAACTACGTCGTGACGCTGGGGGGATTCACAGCGGGGCCCGAACGTTGCGGGCGACACGCCGCCCAGAACGACCCGGCACTGGACCTCGTCACCGCTGTCGTCCCACACCACGACCGGTCCGAGAATGCACACGCGCATCCGGCCGCCGTCGATCCGCCGTCGATCCGCCGTCGAGGGGACGACGACCGAACCGGAGGACCAGATGGGCGACGGAGAGGCGGAGCCGGATGGCAGTGCCCCGTACTACAACCTCAAGGGATTCGACGGGGGGCTCGCCGGCGAGGGCAACGCCATCGCTCCTACGCAATCGGCGACGATTCGATCGACGGCTCGGAGGTGGTCGACTTCACGGGTGAGATCGTCGGCACCGGCGGGGCGCCGAAATGGTCACGGCACCCAGCGGGTGGACGCCGCGATCCAACTCCTGGTCGGGGTGGGGAGATTTGAACTCCCGGCCTCCACGTCCCGAATGACGTCCTGCCATGACGTTGAGTGCCAACTGATGTCAGAGCGTGTGCTCTCGCGGGTGAACAGTGCGCCGAGCTGTCGATCGCCGACGACACCGTGCAACTCGACGCAACTCGTTCCGTGCTCGCGCCGTCGTTTCAGCAGTCGACCGACATCGAACCCGCCGACCTGCACCTGGTTGTGAACTTTGGCTCAGGGTTTCCGTCCTTCACGTGCACCGACCTGGACACCGAAGTGCGTCGGGCCGTCATCGACGAAACATGGTCCGCAACCGCTGCCGGTGGCGTCTTCACTGTCGTCCCGGCCGACCGATGCTCAGTCGCAACCCTTTCGCTTGTCGACGTCGTCGCTACCTCACCGGGGGGCAATCAGGTCGTTCTCGGCGACATGACGATCACGAACCAAGCGTGGCAGTGGTGGCACCCGTTCGAGTGCGACCTGGACGACACATCAAACGGATAGAGCACTCCAGATCACCCAGCAGCAACCCAGACCGATGTGCCACCAGTTACGCGCACGGCGAGCCAACCCGCTCGAAACATCATCGAGTGCGCCCCCGAACCCGCTCGTAGCGGCACGTCCGCGCTCGGTTGACCGCTCGGGAATGTTCGATGTCCGGAAGCTGCTGTTCTGCGACACTGGACCGGTGGGCGGCCGCCAGTTGATGCGTTGGGAACTCGATGGCGTCGATGGAGCGGTGGTCGTCATCGATGTGATCCGGGCGTTCACCACCGCTGCATATGCGTTCGGCGCCGGAGCTTCTGAGATCTATTTGGTCGCGTCGGTCGAGGAGGCGTTGGCGTTCAAGGCCGACAATCCCGGCGTGCTCGCAATGGGCGAGGACCACGGTCGGCGTCCAGAGGGTTTCGACTTCCCGAATTCTCCGGTCACGGCGAGTCGTGCCGACCTCACAGGTCGCACAATGGTGCAACGAACTTCCGCTGGGACCCAAGGCGTGGTCGGCGCCGTCAACGCGACACGGCTGTGGGCTGCGAGCCTCGTGTGCGCGTCAGCAACGGCGGCGGCCGTCGAAGCATCCGGGCTGGGCGAACCGTCGTACGTCATCACTGGCTGCTTCCCCGACCGACCCGACGACACCGGCGACGACGACCGATTGACCGCAAATCTGATCGAGCGCATTCGGACTGGGCGCCCGACCGATGCGTCGTCCACTGCTGAGCAACTCCTCGCGACCATGGAGGCAAGTCGAACACTCGCCCTCGGCGCCGAGCACTGCGACCCCCAAGACATCGAGTTCGCCTCCCGGGTCGACTACTTCGACTTTGCGATGGAAGTGATCGCCGACGACCTCGGTCTTCGCCTCGAAGCCCGATAGAGCGATCAGAACACCGTCACCACTTCGGCACGCAGACTCCGCGAGAACGGCACATCGGATCGACGAACGCCGATCAGATCGTGCAGACCTCGTCGGGCGCGCAGAGGCACCCTCGGCTGCCGGTTCTTGGCGGGTCTGAGGCCGTTGTAGCGGTGCGAATAGGCGGCACTGCACATGGCCGATATCGAGTGGTTGGCTTTGGTCGCTCGCTGGCGAGCGGCTCAGCGTGATCTGCGTTCAGGCATTCGAGGAGAGCACGTCGAGGATGGATGCGACGAGATCCCTAGTGGAGCGATTGCGGCCGATACCGAGGCGTGCCTCGTAGTCGTCGCCGAGGAGCTCGCTGAGTGCGTGCTCGGTGTCTCGGAACTGGACTGCGCTCGATGGTGCGAGGAGCGGGCGGCCGACATGCCCTGCGGTCTCGGCGGCGAGTTCCGACGCGCCAACGTCGTGCAAGATCGTCACCAGATAGGCGAGGCCGTTGTTGACCTGCCCGGTGTCGTTGCGCTCGTCGCATCGCCTCAGGAATTCGGCTGCCGCGAGGACTGCTGCGTCGGGGTCGGTGCGCATCAGCACTGGGATGAGCTCGCGGCGGAGGTTGCTCTCTGCGACGAAGAGATCGAGTCCGTCCACGACCTCCAAGCCCGCCTGGAACTCAACGAGCGCCGCTTCGGGGTCGGTCTCGGCGAGCAATCGTCCTGCGAGGTGGTGCGCAGTCGCGATTGCCGAGGGGTACCCAGTCGAGTCGCCCAGCTTGCGAAGGTGGGTGACCACCTCTGTGGCTTCGTCGAATCGGCCGTTGAAGAAGACCGCGTTGCCGAGCACCATGAGGCCGAGCAAGCGTTCCATATCGTCGGCTGCCGTGTCGGCGCTGTGCTGCCCGTGTGCGACCACGGCGTCGCGATCGCCGGCGAACATGCCTGCAATACAGGCCTGCGAGTGCGCCAAAGAATGAGACGGATCGAGTTCTGTGGCTCGCTGGGCGAGAGCTGCGCCTTTTGGCGTGTCGCTCTCGTGGAACAGGGCGTGATTTGCTGCGACCATCAAGGCGGTCGGCATCCAGCTCTGGTCCGAGTCACCCTGTTCGACGATCGGACTCAACCACCGGCCGGGCTCACTGCTCAGCCACTTGGTTGCCAGACAGTCTCGTGCGATCGACACAGCGAGTTCGGGGCGTTTCGCTCCGAGAGCCCATTCGGCGGCTGATCCGTAGTCGGGCATCTGGGCGCCGAGTAGGCCGCTCACGGCTGCTTCCGATGGCCCCGCTGCGAGTGCTCTGGACTCGGAGGCTTTGGCCGCCATCAACACGGCATGATCGGCGCGGACCTCGTCGATGCGGTCGTCCAACGTGAGTCGTTCCCGGCCGTAGGTGCGCAACGTCTCCAGCAGGCGGTACTCGGGAAGTTGATCGTCCCGCATGACCAGAGAACGATTGACCAGAGCGCTCAAGGTGTCGATGACCTCGAACTCGTCGACACCCTCACCGGCGAACCCCACGACATCGTCGACACTGAAACGACCTGCGAAGACCGCCAGCCGCTCGAACAGATCCTTTTCGCCGCGATCCAACAAGTCGTAGGACCAGTCCACCGTGGCACGCAGGGTGGCGTGTCGTTCCACCGACCCCGAACGGCCTCCGGTCAACAGCCGGAACCGTTCATCGAGACGTTTCGAGATCTCGGGAATCGACAAGCCACGCACACGAGATGCTGCCAACTCGACCGCGAGCGGGATCCCATCGAGCCGTTCAGATATCTCGCGAACGTCCTCCTCTTGGTCAGAAATGTCGAGAGCGGGCGCCTCCGAGCGGGCGCGCTCCGCGAAGAACTCCATCGCCTCACTCCACACTCCGGCGGGTCGGGTCAGCGAGAGTGACGGCACGGGAACCACGTGCTCACCCTTCACCATCAACGGTTCGCGGCTCGTGGCCAACACCTTGACCTGCGGTGCTGCGGCGAGCAGCGCTCCCACGAACGACGCTGCGCCTCGCAGCACGTGCTCACAGTTGTCCAACACCATCAAGAGGTTTCGCGTCGCACACCAATCCGCGACGGACTCTTCGAAATCGACACCCGGCGTGGGCTGCAGCCGGACCGCGTCAGACACCGCTGCGGCGACCTCATCCACACTGTCGATCAGGCCCAGCTCGACCAGCCACACCCCATCGCGCTGGTCCCACGCCTCCAGACCCGCCTCGATCGCCAACCTCGTCTTGCCGACACCGCCCACACCGATCAGCGTCACCAGGCGATGCTCGTCGACCGCCCTCGACAACCCGGCCAACTCGGTCTCGCGACCGACGAATGAACTCAACGGCGCCACGACGTTGCCGCCCCCGCCGGCCGAAACCAACGGTTCGCGCACCACAGGCAGACCAGACGAGACCAGCGAGTACAGCGTGAGCCGATCTGTGGTCCCGCGCAACACCGCCGTGCCCGCAACGTCGAACCCGACACCGTCGAGGCCGTTCTCGATAACAACACCCCGGGTAACGGGCGACACCAAGATCTGCGTGGGATTCGCCGCCGCCATGATCCGAGCACACCGATTCACCGTCGGTCCGAAATAGTCGCCATCTCGCTCTCGCGTCTCGCCCGAATGCAATCCCATCCGAACACGAATCGGACACGTGTCGGACCACTGCTCCGACACCAGATGCCGCTGCGCATCCACCGCCGCTACAACCGCACGTTCGGCGCGTTGGAACACCGCTCCGAACCCATCACCGCCGGTGGCGAACACGTAGCCACCATGACGGTCGATCGCACCACGAACGATCACGTCATGACGCTCCAGCGCCTCCGCCATCTCAACCGACTGCTGTTCCCACAATCGCGTAGAACCCTCGATGTCGCTGAACAAGAACGTCACCGTCCCCGTCGGAAGCTCCCCGCTCATGAACCGACTGTAGGACACTCACGTAATGTGAAAACCCGGTAGCACGACGTCGCCCAAACACGCCAACACGACTCGCCTCATATCCGGTGCTACGAGCGACCCGGCTCTGGGCCGAACACTTTGATCAGACAGGCCCGCTCGACGCGCGCCGCACCGGGCGAAGTGTGGGACGTTCGACCGGCGATTCGGCAGCGCATGATCACGCCTCTCCGAGCGGCCTCAACCCGCCCGAGAACGGCACGACTGCGAGCGATCAGGCGCTCAAGAACGCGCGCTGCGCCGCAGCCTCGGACTGTCATCGACTCAAGTTTCTGGGACTCGCAGTCCGACGGGCTGGGGGAGCATTTCGTGCGCCTGGGTCGGTTCTCGGAATGGACGATCCGGTCTCGCCGAAGCCAGCGAGTCGAGTATCGTTCCTCACGGTGAGAACGACATCGGGTTTGCGTCGGCAGATCACCGATGAGGATGTGGCGACCTATCACCGCGAGGGCGTCGTGCTGCTCCCCGGCATGTTCGACGACGAGTGGATCGACCTGCTGGACGACGGTCTCGACACGCAGCTGGCGGCTCCGACCGCCCGAGTCACGACGGCCGTCAACCTCGCATCACGGGTGTTCGCGGCGTACTTCCTGATCCAGATCGCGCTCGCCGCGATGCTCGCCCGTAGGCAGCGAAACATCGCGGCCGTCGCCGGATTCGTCCTCATCGGGCTCGTCATGGCCACGATCCTGATCTTCGGTCTCCCGCTGTGATGCGTTCGCGCGCCGTCCACATCTCGACGTCGGGATCGGCGCGATGAGTGATCCGGAAGAATCGCACGGCCGCAACGACCGTGGCGAGCGCCTGCCGACCGCACACCACATCCTCGAACTCGGGCGGGATGATCGCCGTCGCCTCGTGCTGTTCGCAACCGTGCGCAGCGTGGTGCTGTCGGCCGCGTTGATTGCGCTGTTTTACCTCCTGCCGTTCACCTGGGCGCCCGCCCTCCAGCTGGGAACAGCCGTCGTCGTGGGAGCCGTGCTGATCATCGGCGTGGCACGCTGGCAACTCCGTGCCGTCGCCCACGCAGCGTTTCCCGAAGTCCGAGCGATCGAGGCGCTCGCGTTCTCGACGTCAGCACTGATCGTGCTGTTCGCGAGCTGCTACCTGTCGCTCTCACACAGCGACCCGGAAGCATTCTCGGAGTCGTTGAACCACACGGCCGCTCTGTACTTCACCGTGACCACATTGACGACAGTGGGCTTCGGTGACATCTCGGCGTCGACCGATGTCGCCAGGATCACCGTCATGTTCCAGATCGTGGCGAACATCGTCGTCCTGGGCGCCTTGGTCAAGTTGATCGTGAACGTTGCGCGACGACGGCTTGCCAACGTACCGCCACCCACCGGAGACTGAGTCACGGCGCTGAACGATCGATGAACGGCTGACGAACTGCACGTCCACGCGACCGTGCGGTCGTCCTCCGCCCCGCCCAGAATGTGGGGCCAACGACGGAGTGAGCGGAGCAAACTGTCGACGTGGGGCAAGCCGAGGGCTTCGACTGGTCGAGGCGCAAGAACGGTGACGTGGTGATCTCCCATCACGGTCACGTGGCCACGACTCTGCGTGGCGGTCACGCCGATCAGTTCGTCGAGGACGTCGTCGACCGCGGACGAGCAAGAACTGATGGCCCAACTCACCGGCAACTACAAACGAGGCAACGAGCGCGACTTGCGGAGGCACCCTCGCAATCGGGGACGGCGGTAGAGAACACCGAGGGATCTCTCGCCATCAGCGGTGTGGCGGCGGTCTCGACCCGCAGCGCGACCGCTCAGTATCAACACTGCTTCGTGGCGTCGCGACAGCTCGAGATCGGCACGTCGGGGTTCGGCTTCGGTGTTCCAGAATGCGCGTAGCGATTTCCAGTCGGCTCAGCGATCACGAGTGCCGGATCACCGGCGGTTTGGCGACGGCATTTCTCGATTGGTCTGAGATCGCATGGGTGTTCAGGGAGCGGGCTGGAACGGCAGCGGCGATTCTTGAATGCGGACGCAGCGACTTTCTTCGGGGCGGCGCTCGACCGTCGATCACGCAAGTGAGCCAGTTCGTTGCGGCGTTCCCGCATCACGGGGTCGAGCCGATCTGTCGTGTTCTCTCCACCGAGGAACATCAGATCGCCCCGTCATCGGTGCCCTCCGCTCTTCGTCGCCCGACGTGCGCCCGCCGGCTTGAGGACGACGAGCTGAAGCCGGTGATCGCTGCGATCTTCGTCGACAACTACGAGGTCTACGGCGCCCGCAAGATCAAAGCCACCCTCAAGCGCGAACACGGCCTGATCGTGGATCGGGCGCGGGTCACGCGTCTGATGTGTGAGCTGGAGATACGCGGCGCAGCCAGATCACGAACGATGCGCACGACCCGACCGGACAAGTCGTCGCCTCGCGCCCCGGATCTCGTGAAACGCCGCTTCGCAGCCGAGCGTCCGAACGAACTTTGGGTCTCGGACTTCACCTACGTTCCGACATGGTCCGGGTTCGTCTACGTCGCGTTCATCATCGACGTCCACTCCCGCTTCGTCGTCGGCTGGCGCGTGTCGTCGTCGATGACGACCGACCTCGTGATGGACGCATTGGGGATGGCGGTGTTCAACCGGCGCACCCGACTCATCGGCGACGTGATCGCGCACTCCGAATCCGGTCAATACGTTTCGATCGCCTACACCGAACGACTCGGCGAGATCGGCGCCCGCCCCTCGATCGGCACGGTCGGTGACAGTGACGACAATGCGCTCGCCGAGTCGATGAACGGCCTGTACAAGACCGAACTCATCCGACGACGCGGGCCCTGGCGAAACGCGGAGCACGTCGAGATCGAGACCCTCGCCTACATCGAATGGTTCAACCACCGACGACTCCAGCGATCTGGCGATCGATGCGTTGGAGATGGCCGTGTGGAACCGGCGACGAGCCGGTCACGATCTCGATCAGCTGGTCCACCACAGCGACATGGGCGTTCAATATCTCAGCATTCGATACTCCGAACGTCTCGCCGACAACGACATCGTCGCGTCGGTCGGATCGAAGGGCGACAGCTACGACTGGGAACTGATTTGCACGCAAGACCCCTGGCGGGGTCTCGACGACGTCGAGTTCGCCACGATGACCTACGTCGACTGGTTCAACCATCGCCGACTCCACGGCGAGATCACCGACGACGCCAGCTACACGACCCCCGTCGAAACAGAGACCGACCACTACCGTCAAACAACACCGGCCGAAGAAGCCGTCACCCAATAACCAGGGCACATCAGAGCAGTCATCAAACCCGGGGCGCTTCACGTCATCATCTTGGCGACGAGTCGGGAGGCGCTTGGGCTCATCGGAGAGCAATCGTGGCCTGTGCCTTCGTTGGGTGTTGACAGTGATCGCCCAGCGGTGGAGTTGTTCGTCGACCGTGCCTTTGGACTCGATCCGTTGTTCGAGTTGATGGAATCGACGAAGGAGACGGTGATCGAGATCTGTGAGCGGCTGGACGGCGTTCCGTTGGCGATTGAGCTTGCCGCCGCCCGCACCCGTTCGATGACCCCGGCGGAGATCAAGGGCCACCTCGACGAGCGCTGCGGGCTTCTTACCGGAGGGTCACGTCGAGGACTCGAACGTCACCAGACGCTGCGCCACGCGGTGCAGTGGTCCTATGACCTTCTGGACCCAAGTGAGCAACATGCCCCACGTCGGGTTTCGTCCCGCTCGGCGTCTCCGGGCGCGGTGGCGCGGTCGCGGAGTCGCTTGACATCGATCCGATTCTGTCGGACGGTCGTCGGCGAATACAACCGAATGGGGGACAGGTATGAAGGTGTTGCTGAGGTTGGCAGTCGTGACAGGCGCAGTCGTCGCGCTGACGGCACCGGCGATGGCGAATGCCGGGCCGCTACCCAAGGTTCGCGGTCTGTCACGTCGACGGGCAGGGTGAGTACCGGCTCATCGACGTGAACGAGCACGCCTATGCGTCGCACGTCGATCACGGCGACGGGGCACCGGGTGATCCGATCCCCGGCGTTGCAGGCTTCGTCTTCGGCGGCGACTGCGAGCCCGTCGCGGCCGACAGCGATGGCGACGGCATCGGCGACGCCTCCGACAACTGCCCATCCGTCCCCAACCCCGCCCAAGAGGACGCCGACGGTGACGACATCGGCGACGCCTGTGACGACGACAGCGACGGCGACGGCATCGACAACGCCTCCGACAACTGCCCATCCGTCCCCAACCCCGCCCAGGAAGACGCCGACGGCGACGACATCGGCGACGCCTGTGACGACGACAGCGACGGCGACGGCATCCCCGACAGCGCCGACCAATGCCCCGGCGCCGACGACACCATCGACATCGACGGCGACGGCATCCCCCGACTGCGTCGACCCACTCATCGACAACGACAACGACGGCATCGACAACGCCTCCGACAACTGCCCGAGCCACTCGAACCCGGGTCAGGAAGATCGCTACCTCGGCCCGGCCGGTGATGCCTGCCGCGAGGACGCCGACGGCGACGGCGACCTCGACGTCGACGAGGAGCACTTCTGCGTGAGCGTCGGCGATCGCGGGACCCTCGGCGACCAGACCGTGATCATCCAGCGGGGGACGGCCGAGTGCCAGAGCTACTACGACAACAGACCGCGCAGGCGATCGCGATCAGGCCCGGGCTCGTTCTCGCTCGCCGCCCGCATCGGCACCGTCTCGATCGCAGAGCCGGAACCGACGCGGTGGCGTACGTTGAGCCGCGACGGCGGCCGAGCAGTTGTCGCGATCGGCGACCGTGCGAGTGCGGCCACGGACGACTTCGGTGACAACGCCACGGCCATCGCCACCGGCACGGGTGCCAGGGCATTCACGTCTGGCAGGGACAGCATCGCGACCGCGACCCCGGCACGGACGCCAACGCCGAGACCCGCACCGGCTCCGGCGGCGTCGCCACAGCGACGGGCGTCGGCGCCTCCGCGTACGTCGGACCGGGCTTCCAAAACACGGCCACCGCCGACGGCGACAACGCCTCGGCGATCGCCGAAGGCTGGTTCTGGTCGGATGGAGGCAACCCTCCCACCTTCATCGGTGGAAACTCCAACAACAACGCCACCGCCGTCGGCGTGGGCGCGACCGCTGATCGCACGAGGCGGGGGGAACACGTCCACCGCCGACGGCAGCGGTGCGACGGCCATTGCCGAGGGTGTCAACAACACCATGACGGCGACCGGCGCCTGCACCGTCACGACGAGCAGCCCCCCACCAGCGTTCGACGAGGCCAGCTCCTGCACCGCACCTTGACGGATCGCGCTCAGGGACTCTTCCACGGTGGCCTCGTTGATGGCCGACAACCCAACACCCGGCCAACCCCCACATCGAGAACCAACTCGATCTGCTCACCGAACTTCTTCCGGTGGGCGAACTCGTGTCGCCGCGGCCCGCACCCAGGCGTTCCTGGACCAGTCGGTGCCGACCAGCAGTCTCGACGGATCGCCCGACCGACTCGTTCTGATCGACCCGCCCTGGACGGCCGACCGGCCGGATCCCCGACAGACTCCAGATGTCTGGAAGAGAAGGGCGACGAACCAGCTGAGGATCAGACTGCGTCGACGCGTTGCCACCGAAGGAGACGTGGACGGTCAACGACGCGCTGCTCGTGCTGACCAGGCGACGCCCACGCATATCGCGCGGCGTCGCAACTGATGGCAAGTCCGGTTACGGCATCACTTCTTCGAGCGGGTACCTGCGCCAGAACGTGCAAGGTACAGAGCGCTGGTCAGGAGGTTGCGAGGCCGAGGAACACGACGACGGATCGTGCGAGTCTGGCCATGTCGTCGTTGGACAGTCGGCCGATCCGTTCGCCGAGTTTCGTGCGCGGGACGGTGGTGATCTTGTCGACCATGAGCCGGCTCGGCTGGCGGATGCCGGTTGTCTCGTCGGCGTCGACGGGTATCCGAAACAGTGGAGCATCGGTGTCGTCAGTGGTGAACACGCAGACCGTGACCGAAGCGGTTGCGTCGAAGAGATCGTCTTGGATGATGACGACCGGTCGCGGTTTGCCGGCGTGCCCGCTGCCGGCGGCGGCGGTCCAGATCTCGCCGCGCCTCACTCGTCGTCGCCGAGTGCGTCGATGAACGTTTGATCATCTGACTCGAGATCGCTGGTTGCAACGGCGAGCGATTGATCGTGGGCTTGCTGCGCGAACTGGGGTGATCGGACGTCAGGCACCCAGAACTGAACTGGGCGTAAGCCCTGTGCGCGAAGCCGCTCGCGATGCGCGCGCACCCGGACCGCACTCGCAGCAGTCGAACGTTGGCGGGCCATGCCAGAACGTTACATGTAACGTTGCCGTCAACGCAACAGATCTCATGACACAACGAGGAAGCCGCCCAGAATGCTCAGGGCGGCAACGACCTACGGCCGCTCCTGATCGGCACGTACGCGAGCGCCGGTTCGCTCGATATTGCTCTGCCAGAACGTCGAACGACAGGCACGACGTGCATGAGCCGTGGCGGCATTGTCCGATCACGCGAACCGCTGGAGAGGCGGGCGAGACGGGTGACCCATCCTTGCTCGCCGGACTCTGCGGAGATGCGCGTCGCTGACGCCTGCCTCAACCCCATCTGAAGGCGAGCGCACCGAGGGGTGCGTCTTGCGCCTGGTGGGGGTGGAGGTGGTGAGCGGAGGCAACGTGGTGGATTCGCTCGACGCAAGGAACGACGCTCCCGGACGTCGCCGTCCGACGCCGCCTCTGCGGATGCCTCGGCGGATGTCTCCGTGTCCGTTGCTCAACCACCACTGCCAACTCGTCCGCGTCGACGAAGGCCGACTCGACGCGAACTCACGGTGCGTGCGAGCCGGAGCACACACGATCTACGTCGGCGACGAGATCGCCACCCGCGACAACAACCGACGCCTCCTCACCGACCGGGGCAGGATGGTGCGCAACCGAGCCGAGTGGACCGTCACCGCCATCCACGCCGACGGCTCGGTCAACGTCGATGGTCGCAGCGGCCGCATCCGCTTGCCGAGCGAGTACGTCGCCCTCGTGCGACACGCCGAACTGAACCCTCACACCACGCCTGACGTGACGATCAGCCACAGCAGACAGATCCTCGCCGACTGGCGCGGTCGACCCGTCCGACGCACACCGGCCGACCGTCACCCGGGCCACGACGAGCGCAGCCACTCCCGCCGCATCCTCGACCACTGGCAAGGCCGCGACCTGCGACGGACGGTCGACGACCACCGCTCCACCGTGCGAGCTCGATCCGGCGCCGAAGGCTTCACGCCGACGCCCGACCACGTCGATACGGCAGACGTCAGCACTCCCAACGAGGAACTCCGACGGCAGCTGCGTCAGCTGCGGGCCGGTCGCCAAAGTCCATCGTTCGGACCCGAGATCGAGCTGTGAGACCGAAGACATCCGAGCGGGCCGCCCCGCCCCCAAGAGCCGTACCGGGCGGGGAGGAGGCGAGGCCACGCGCTCGGTCAGGCGGGGGCTAGCGGCGGTCAGCGCTCGTTCTCTGACGGCAGCAACTCCTCGAGCCGGTCGAGCAACGCAGGCAGGTGGTCTTCGACGATCCGCCAGACGAGGCGATTGTCGACCGTGGCGTAGCCGTGCACGAGAACGTTTCGGAAGCCGACGATGCGTGGAAGCTCGGCGATCGCCGAGGCGGTTGCCGGATCGACCTTCGCAAGCTTGTTGAGGGCTTCGCCGACGATTCCGAGTTGCCGCTCGACGGCTGATCGCATCAGGTCATCGGTGTCGTACGCGCCAAGGTCGTTCCGCCGACGAAGCGTTGCACCAGTCGGCCAGCGTGGAGTGCGTCCCACAGCACGGCCGGGGAATCAGCGTGCATACACGAGCTCCCCCGTCGCCTCGATTCGTGCGAGGAGGTAGGGGTTGCGCACACTCGGGCGGGTGATGAGATCGACCCGGCGGTCGAACACTGCTTCGAGTGCCTCCTTGAGTCCGAAGAAGTCGTCGGCATACGACGTCGATGTCGGGTCGGCGCCGTCCGCTCGCTTGATCGCACGGTCGATGGTGATCGTCCGGTTCTCGATGTCGACCTGCGCCCATCGCAGCGCATCGATCTCGCCCGGCCGCCCCGACACTGAGCAGGGTGGCGAAGTAGGCGTTCGGGGTCGCCGTGGTGAACGCGTCGCTGCCGGTTGCGGTCAGCGCACGCATCACCGCCGCGTACTGGTCACGGGTGAACGAGCGCTTCGCTCGCGACGTGCTGTAGACCGACGGTGCGTCCGGGTTCGTTGCCGACCGGTCCTTCGGCAGCTTTGCGAGACGGGCCGGGTTCCACGTGAGGTACCGACGGGCGACGGCCCACTCGAGCATCTCGCCCAGCATCTGCTTGTAGTCCCGGCACGTCGCCTTCGCCTGGGGCTTGCCGCCCTTTCCGCCGGACTCGGCCTCCGAGCGCAGCCATGCCTCGATGTGAGCGACGGTCAGCTGGTCGAGCTGGCGCCCACCGATCCGCCCGACGGGGATGATGTGCCGTTCGACTCGTGGGCGCAGCCGGAGGATCGTCCCCTCCTCCGTCAATCCCTCGTTCTGCTCGAGGTGCGTCAGCCACTCGTTCGCGAGGTCGGCCACCGTGATCGACTTCTTGCGCACATCGACACCGGCGTCCTGCTGGCGTTGGAGTTTGCGCAGCTTGTCGGCGACCGCCTTGCGAGTCGGACCAGTGATCCTCTTCCGCCGCCGCTTGCCGTTCGAGCCGACACCGAGGTCGACCGAGGCGATCCAGCGTTCGACAGTCACGCCGCTGCCGGGCCGCATGTAGTCACTCCGGTAGATCGACCCTTCCCCGTGCGAACGACTCGGCGACGTGCTGACCATGCGGAACCCCCTCCGTCGGTCCAGCCCACTCTACGCCTCGAATGGCTCCCAAGATGGCTCCCAACAGGCCGCAGAACGACAGAACCCCTGGCCCGGACTGCTCTCACAGTTCCGTGACCAGGGGTTTCGTGGTCGGGGTGGGGAGATTTGAACTCCCGGCCTCCACGTCCCGAACGTGGCGCGCTACCAAGCTGCGCTACACCCCGTAGCGACTTGCGATGCTACCCGGCGTCGACGGTTTCTTCCTCGGAAGCATCCGCATCCCGCTCGCCGAGTTCGACCATCGGCGCGACCGGATCGGCATCGACTGGCACGCCTTCGGTGTAGGTCCCCCCGTCGACGATCGCCGTCGTGGCCCGCTTGAGGCGCAGCGAGTCGATCGGCTTGATCAGCCAGCCCTCGGCGCCGCAGCGGCGGCCGAGATGCACGTCGGCGACGCGGTCGAGCAGCATCAGCACCGGCACGTGCGGCAGCCGTTGCGGCGGACTCGTCGAGGCGCAGCGACATCGTGACGGCCATGCCGCCCATCGACCCGATCTGCAGGTCGAAGATCGCCAGATCGGGGATCTGCTCCTCGATCTGGTCGGTGACGACGCGACCGTCACGACACACCGTGAAGGTGTCGTCGGAACCGCCGAGCGCGTTGGTGACCTCGTCGACGATCCAGTCGGCATCGGTGGCAAGCAGAATGTGCACGCCGAAAACCTACCCGCCGGCCCCGTCCGACGATGGTCCCCGGCGACGGACCGGTCAGGGAAAGAGGTGGCGCGCGACCTGGTCGAGGGTGTCCATGTCGTGGATGTCGCCGTCGAGCAGTGGGAGGAGTGCAACCGGGGCCGGCTCGGTGAGCTCGACGAGCGGCTCGAGTGCGGCCAGTTCGGCGGCGCGAATCTGCTGGAGCTCGACGACGTTCGTCCACAGCGCAGCCAGCCCCTGGTCACGTGCCGCCTCCGACTGTGCGTCGTCCGGCACGGCGATCTCGCCGAACGTCGGCTGCACACGGTTGACGATCGCCGCAGCGACCCCGACTCCCTGATCGTCCAGCTGACGAGCGAACCACACCGCCTCGGTGATCGTGTCGTGCCGCGGCGATGCCACGACGACGAACGCCGTTCGCTCGGCGCGCAACAGGGCGACGACGTCGTCGGCCCGCTCTCGAAAGCCGGTCTCCATGCCCGAGAACGCCTGGAAGAACGCGAGCGAGTCGGCGAGTACGTCCGAGCCGACCACCTTCCCGATCGCCCTGAAGATCGGTTGAGCGGCCGCACCGAACACCTTGAGCCCGCTGCGCGTCGGCAACATCGCCAGCTTGAAGATCCGATGGTCGAGGAACCTCGACAGCACCCCCGGTGCGTCGAGGAAGTCGAGTGCGTTGCGGCTGGGCGGCGTGTCGACCACGACCAGGTCGAACCGTTCGTCGTTGTGCAGCGCGTGCAGCGTCTCGGCGGCCATGTACTCCTGCGTACCGCTCATCGCGCCGGCCATGTTGCGGTAGAAGCGGTTCGACAGGATCCGATCGATCTGCTCGTCGTCGTCGGCGTAGGCGCGCACCAACCCGTCGAACGTGGCCGCGGTGTCGAGCATCATCGCCCACAGCTCACCGCCGTCGCCGCCGACACCATCGATGCGCTGCGGCGCCGACGACAGGCCGGACGCGAGGCCGAACGCATCGGCCAGCCGCTTGGCCGGATCGATCGTCACCACGACCACTCGCCGCCCGAGTCGGGCCGCGTCCATCCCGATCACGGCGGCAGTGGTCGTCTTGCCGACCCCGCCCGATCCGCAGCACACGATCACGTCGGAGTTCTCCACCACGTCGCGCATCGAGGCGGCGGGCACCACGGACTCAGCGCCGCTCATCGACGCGACCCGTCGATCAGGTCGTCAGCCAGCCTGTCGATGTCGGCGGCGTCGAGCCCGGCCACCGGCAGCGCAGGGAATGTCCACCTGGCCGAGCGGCAGACGGTCGCCGAGACGGTCGAGCGCCTCGCGCTCCATGGCCCGCCGAGACCGGCGGAAGTTCGCTGCATCGCGCAGCACGTCGATCACCGCTGCGTCGAGGTCGGCGCCGGCCAACACTGCCTCGACGTCGTCCGCGCCGGGCAGTTCGGTCCCCTGGTCGACCCCGTTCACGACGACCGGGCCGAGCCGGATCCCGACATCGTCCTCGAGGGCGTAGGCGGTCTCGATCGTCTCGTTGACCGGCGTCGTCTCGGGCATGGTCACCAGCACGGCCATGCACCGCTCCGCGTCGGCCAGCAACTCGAGGACGTCGTCGGCCTGCGATCGAATCGGTCCGCCGCGCACGGCGTCGGCGAGGCCCGATGCCGACATCAGGAACGTCACCGCGTGGCCCGCGGCCGGCCCGTCGACCACGACGAGGTCGAAGTCACCCGACTTCTCGTACTGTTTGACCTTGCCGAGCACGACGACGTCGTCGATGCCCGGTGCGGCCGTGCCGACCATGTCGATCACGCCGGTCCGGTTGAGTCGTTTGGCGATTCGGCGGAATCCGTGGTCGTTCAGGTACTCCTCCAGCGCGTCGGGTGCCGAGAGATGGACGACGCTGAGCTGTTCGCCTTCACGCTCGGGGAGCAACTCCTCGAGCGCCGGCTTTCCGTCGAGTTCGACCACGAGGACACGACGCCCGGATCGGGCTGCCGCACGGGCGATGACTGCCGTTACCGTTGTCTTCCCCACACCACCCTTCCCGGCGACCACCACGACGTTCGCGGCGGTCAACGACCGCAAGGGGTTCTCGCTCACCGGAGGCACTCGTGCGCAGACTAGCGATCGGCCTGCTCGTCACCTTGGCCGGGCTCATGTTGCTCGGCACCCCGTCGTCGGCACAGTCCGACGTCGAACCCGACGAAACGACCGAACAGGACACCGCCGCTCCTGTGGGGCGTGTCGACGTGCTCCAGGTCAGCGGCTTGATCGACCCGATCCTGGTCGACACCATCCGCGAGGCGATCGATCGCGCCGTGGACGACGGCTCGCAGGCCCTGATCCTGCAGGTGAACTCGCGCGGCACCGTCATCGACGACTCCGCCGTCGAAGACCTGCTCGACGACGTCGAGAACGCCGGTGTTCCCATCGCGATCTGGGTCGGCCCGAACGGCGCTCGCTTCTACGGTCCGGCTGCGCAGATGCTCACGGTCGCCGACATCACCGGCATGGCTCCGGGTGCCCGCGTTGGCTACGTCGGCCCACCGCTGTCCACATCATCCGGCGAGGTCGGCTTCGACGGCGCCACCCAGGACGCGCTCCGCAATGGGTCGCTCGGGCTGAGCGAGGCGCGCGCACTCGCCGTGTTCACCGAAATCCAGGATGTCGGCGTTCCGACGATCACGAGCATGGTCGAGGTGCTCGACGGTCGGGAGGTCGACGGTCGCACGCTCGAGACGACCGAGGAGGCCATCACCGACAGCGGCCAGGTTCGGCGTGACACGACCTCGACGGTCCGTTTCGCCAAACTCTCCCTCGTCGACCAACTGTTCCACACCGTCGCCAGCCCACCGGTCGCCTACCTGCTGTTGCTGACCGGGCTCGCCCTCATCGTGTTCGAGTTCTTCACCGCCGGCGTCGGCGTCGCCGCCGTCGTCGGCGCTGCGTGCGTGATCCTCGCCTGTACCGGCTTGGCCGTCCTGCCGACGCGGCACGTGGGCGGTGGTACTGATCGTGCTGTCGATGCTGGCCTTCGCTGTCGACGTCCAGGTCGGGATCCCGAGATTCTGGACCGGCGTCGGTATCGCGAGCACGATCGTCGCCAGCCTGTTCCTGTTCGAGAGCCTGCCGGGCACATCCCTGCGCCCGTCGTGGATCGCACTGCTCACGGGTGTCGGCGGCATCACCCTGACCTTCATCGTCGGGATGCCCAACATGGTCCGCACTCGGTTCGCCACTCCGACGATCGGTCGGGAGTGGATGATCGGCGAGGAGGGGATCGTCATCACCGACGTCAACCCCGAGGGCGTGGTCGAGGTCGGCGAGGGTCGCTGGCGAGCACTCACCAACCGGGCGACGCCCGTCATGGCGGGCGAACCGGTCCGCGTGGCGGCGATCGACGGGATCACGCTCGAGGTCGAACCGCTCGAAGGAGCGGCTCGCGACTACCGAGAACGGCGCGGGTCGTCCCCGGCGACCGCCGACGGCGCGGCATCGGACGATGCCGGTCCCGTTGGCGACCCGAACGACGACAACGCCTGAACGAGCTGCTCGATTGCTCCGGCCGACCTTGACCAGTGTCCGACCGACCACCTTTCGTGGTCGCGATGCGGGCACGTCACGCGAGTAGGACACCGGCATGAGCGGTCTCGAACGCTCGACACGAACGCCATGGCACCATGACGCCGCGTGCAGCGGCGAGTCGGGTGTGTCGTTCTATCCGCCGTCACGTCCCGAACCCCGGGCGGCTCGTCTGCGGCGCGAAGCGCGGGCCCGTGCGGTCTGCTCGTACTGTCCCGTCCGCGACGAGTGCCTCCAACACGCCGTGGACCACGACGAGCGCTACGGCATCTGGGGCGGGCTGACCGGCCGGGAGCGACGACTCGCCACGGTTCCGTCAGCCGAGCGGTAGGCGCGGGCCGGCGATCCGCACGTCGTCACGACGGCGGGTGATCCCGCGGCTGTCGAGCTCCGACACCAGCGGGAGGACGTACTTGCGACTCGCCCCGGTCGCATCGCGGAACGCGGCAACGGTGAAGCCGTCGGGGGTCGCGGCCAGCAGCTCGGCGGCGATCCGGGCGGCCGCATCGATCGTCTCCGAGTGGAAGACCACGCCGTCGCGTTGCACGATGTGGCCTCGACGTGTCAGCTCGCGGATGTCGTTGCGATCGACACCGTCGGCAGGCGGCGGCGCGAACCCACCGTCGAGCAGTTCGACGAGGAACGGGTGGTCGACATAGGGGTCGACCGCGTCGGCAGGCAGCACGAGACCGGTTTCCACGACGACCGCGTCGCTCGATTCGATCGCCGCCCGCTCGCGCTCGTCGAACACGGCGAGGTCGACGCCGGTGGAGCCGGCCTCGGTGACGCGGGCAACGACGGCGTCGATCGTTGCGGTCAGCGCCTCGGGAGTCGTCACCCAGTCGCCGAGCGTGGCCTCGACGGTCTCCCCTGTGAGCCGTTCGAGATCGTCGACGCGCACCCAGCCGCGCTCGCGCACCACTCGGTCGATCGAGCGATCAGGCGCCGCCCGCGACGCACGCAGAACGGGCGCGATGTCGAGGATCTCACCACCGCCGACCGTTTCGTCGCGGCCCGACTCGCGCAGGATGAACCGGTCGCCAGGCAGCAACGGCAACGCCACCGGGAGGAACAGGCGAATCGCCCCGGTCGTGCCGGGGGCGAGCGCCTCGGTGCCGAGCACGCGCATCTTGACCGGGTGTTCGCCGGCTCCGATGTACGCCACGTATGCGCCCCGCCGGGACACGTCGTGATCGAGCGAGGCGAGCACGTCGAGCGATGCGTCGATGCGATCGGTGAGATGCCAGCGGTCGGGTTCGACGACGGCGTCGCCCCGGGACAACGCATGGTGGTCGACGCCGCTGAGGTTGAGTGCCACCCGGTTGCCCGGCCCGATCCGATCGACGCTCGCCCCGGCGGTCTGGATCGACCGGATCCGCGCGGCCTGACCGCTCGGTGCCACGTGGACGTTGTCGTCGGCCGCCAGCGACCCGCCGACGAGCGTGCCGGTCACCACCGTGCCACTCCCCTTCGCGGCGAACACCCGGTCGATCCACAGCCGCGGTCGCGCACGATCCGCTGCCGCGTCGCTGCGCTCGATCAACGCGTCGAGCTCGACTCGCATCTCCTCGATCCCGACACCCTCGGTCGCGGCGACGGGCACGACCGGTGCACCGTCGAGGAACGTGCCCTCGACGTGATCGGCGATGTCCATCTGCGCCAGTTCGAGCAAGTCGTCGTCGACGAGGTCGACCTTCGTGAGCGCGACGAGTCCGAACCGGACGCCGAGCAGTTCGAGGATCCGGAGATGCTCCTCGGACTGGGGCTTCCAGCCCTCGGTCGCGGCCACCACGAAGACGCAGGCGTTCACACCGCCAACCCCGGCGAGCATGTTCCGCAGGAACTTCACGTGGCCCGGGACGTCGATGAAGCTCAGCTCCGCGCCCGACGGCAGCACGGTGTGGGCGAACCCGAGGTCGATCGTGAGGCCCCGGCGCTTCTCCTCCTCGAACCGGTCGGGGTCGGTGCCGGTGAGCGCGAGCACCAGCGACGACTTGCCGTGGTCGACGTGGCCGGCGGTGGCGACGACGGTCATGAGGCGTCGGGCCGGTACTCGAACCAGCCCTCGGACGGCTGATGGTCCGAACCGAGCAGTCGTGCGATCGCGAACACGATCGTCTGGTGGTGGATGGGGTCGATCGTGCGCAGGTCGAGCGATGTCTCGGCACCGCGGGCTCGGGCGATGATCGGCATCGGCGCCTCGCGGAGGCCCGCGAGATGGTCGCCGCGGAGCACGATGCCGTGCGACGGGATGGTGACGCCCGGTGCCGATCCAGCACCGGGCAGTGCGTCCATCGGTGCGGCGCGAACGTCGCCGGGTGCGACACCGAACTCGTCGACCAATCGTCCGACGATGGCATCGGCGTCGCGGCGCAGGTCGGCGACCGGGCGGTCCACCATCCGCCAGAACGCGATGTCGATGGCCGCGCGCTTGTCGAGATACGTCAGCGCCGTGTCCTGCAACGACCGCAGGACCATCCCTCCGGGCCGCAGCGCGCGAGCCAGCGGATGTCGCTTGCAGCGCTCGACCAGGTCGGCGCGTCCCGCGATGATGCCGGCCTGCGGCCCGCCGAGCAGCTTGTCGCCCGAGAACGTGATGATGTCGGCGCCGTCGGCGATCGCCTGGACGGCCGCCGGTTCCCCTGCAAGCCATGCCGGCGGCGCGCCCTTCAGCCACGGCACGTTCGCGTCGAGCAGTCCGCTGCCGATGTCGGCCATCACCGGCACGTCGAGCGTGGCGAGCTCGGCGATCGACGTCTCCTCGATGAACCCCTCGATCCGGTAGTTGCTCGGGTGCACCTTCATCACCATCGCCACGTCGGTCCCCGGCCGGGCGATCGCACGCTGGTAGTCGGCGAGGCGCGTGCGGTTCGTGGTGCCGACGTCGACGAGGCGACAGCCCGACTGCTCCATCACCTCGGGCACCCGGAACGACCCGCCGATCTCGACGCTCTCGCCGCGGCTCACCGGCACGTCGCGACCCTCGGCCAGCGCAGCGAGGACGAGCAGGACGGCGGCCGCGTTGTTGTTGACGACCATCGCGTCGTCGGCGCCGGTGAGGCGGGCGAACAGTTGGCCGACCGCGGTCTGACGCGAGCCACGCTCACCGGTCGCCAGGTCGAACTCGACCGTCTGCGCCTGAGCGCCCTGGCTGTGCGCGACCGGCGCCCGCCCGAGGTTGGTGTGCAGCAGCACGCCGGTGGCGTTGATCACGTCGGTCAGCAGCGTGCGGCGAAACGCCTCGGCGCGCGCCGGGGCACTCTCGACGTCGTCGGCATCGATCGCCTCGCGGGCGATGTCGACGCAGATCGGATGCGGCAGCCCGGACGAGCTCAGCGAGCGGGCGAGGGTGTCCACCGACGGTGGACGGTTCGGGGCAGTCATGGCCGCCCCCTGCAGATCAGTCGCCGGCACGCCCGACACTCTACGCCCACCCCACCCCATCGAAATCCGTGGCGGATCGTGACGGTCAGCGTCACGATCCGCCTGCATTGTTCGCGTCACCGAGCGCCGACCCAAGGACGTGTGGGCCGACGGGGTGAGAGCGGGCCGACGGGTATGGTCCTCGCCGTGAGTCTGCAGATCCCGATCGTCCAACTCGACGCCGAGCTCCCGTTGCCCGCGTACGCCCACGAGGGCGACGCCGGCCTCGACCTGTACGCCCGCGAGGGCGTCACCCTGCCCGCCGGAGGTGGCCGGGGACTGGTACCGACGGGGATCTCGATCGCGATCCCGATGGGCTACGGCGGGTTCGTCCTCCCACGCAGCGGCATGGCCCTCAAGCACGGCATCAGCGTCGTCAACGCTCCGGGCCTGATCGACGCGGCGTACCGCGGCGAGGTCAAGGTGATCCTCGTCAACACCGACCCGACCACCGACTACGTGATCCACCGTGGTGACCGGGTGGCCCAGCTCGTCATCCAGGCGGTCGAAACCGTCGAGTGGCGCGTCACCGACGACCTCGACGGCGAGGACCGCGGAGGCGGCTTCGGCCACTCCGGCCGCTGAGCTGTCGGCAACGCGGCGCGGATCAGCCGTCGCGTTCAGCCCCAGGCGAAGACGGGCTGCTCGAAGTCGACGACGCGCGACTCCGACGATGCCCGCCCGTCGACGCACACCCAGCGGAAGTTGACGATGACCGCGCCGGTCGGCGCGTGGATCAGATCACCACCGAGCGGCACCTGCACCACCGGGCGGTCGCTCTCGGGAATGTCGACGAACCGCGGCGAATCGGGCCGGGCCAGCTCGTGCAGCCCGATGCGATACGTCGCCAGCACCTCGTCGGGATTGGGCTCGAGCACGACGTCGCTCCCGCCCCACACCACGACCGGGGTCATCACGTAGCCCGAACGGGTCGGCATAGTCGTCGAGCACGCCGAGCACCGCCGACGGGTCGAGCCGCACACCGACCTCCTCCCAGGTCTCGCGAAGTGCTGCGTCGACCACCGTCTCACCCGCGTCGAGCCGCCCACCGGGCAACGCCCACTGCGACGCGTGCGTGTTGAGCCCGGCACTCCGCCGACACAGCACGAACGACGCGCCACCGGCCACCCCCGCCATCCGACCGTCGAGCCCGCCGGTGTACCCGGGGATCACGCCCATGTCCTCGTCGGAGAACTCGAACGGGTCGTCGGCGATCGTCGCCCGACGGTCGAGTCGACCACCACGATCGCCACCGCGGCGTGTCGACGACCGTCGAGCGGCAACTCGAGCCGGTCGTGTGCGGCCAGCCGATCGGCCATCCGGTCGCGGAGATCGTCGTCGAAGGCGATCGGATCGTTCGTGGGCATCCCTGCAGTGTCGCTCACGAGGTGCGCACCCGACCGAGCGCAGCATCGCCTACCGTCGCTGGCGTGGCCCGCATCCGACTGCACAACGACGACCTCGGCTACGAGACCAACTGCTTCGTGTGCGAGCAGGGCAACGTCGACGGGCTGCAGATCCCGTTCTTCCACGACACCGATCGCAACGTCGTCACTGCCGAGTTCTCGCTCTCGGACGCCTACAGCGGCGCACCGACGATGCTGCACGGCGGCATCACGCTCGCCGTGCTCGACGAGGCGATGGCCTGGGCGTGCATCGCGATCGCCCGCCAGTGGGCGGTCACCTCCGAGACGACCACCCGGTTCCACCGTGCGGTCTACGTCGACAAGCCCCACGTCGTCGAAGCCGAGGTCGTCGGACCAGACCGACAGCGAGATCATGACCGCCGCACGGATCCTCGACGTCAAGGGCGTCGTCCGAGCCGAGGCGACGGCGACGTTCACCAAGCTCGGCGAGGCGCAGCTCAAACGCGCGGTCGGCGAAACCGGAGACGCAATCGACTCGTCGATGCGGCTCGACTGACGTCGCCGATCGCGCGGCGTCGAACCGATCAGTTCAGCGAGATCAGATCGAGGTACTGGTCGGTGCCGTCGGGGAAGTCGCCGGACGGGACCACCACGTCGATCGTCGGGTCGATCTCGTAGTCCATCAGCATGGTCATCGACGAACGTCCCGTCGGACAGGTCGCCGACCCCGGCGTCGGCGGCGACCGTCGACGAGCAACGGCGCCATGTCGAGGTCGAATCGGAGCGTGTCGACGGCGCCGTCGGCGAGTGTCACTTCCACATCGACCGTCACGTCGTCGAAGAGCGCCTGCATCGTTGCGGCGTCACCGCCGGTGAGGTCACCGGCCGCACCGAGACCGCCGAGCAACGCATCGATGTCCTGGCCGAAGGCCGCGGAGTACTCGGCCAAGGTGAGCGTGCCCGCATACCGATCGTCGCCGACCGCGTCGGCATCGGCGAGCGCCTCGCGCAGCACCTCGGCCATCTCGACCGGATCCGGGGCAGCCTGTCCGGTGATCATCGCGGCCACCTCGGGCGCACCGAGCCCATCGGCCAGGCGATCGATGTCGACCGTGAACACGTCGGCGGGGAAGAGGTCACCCGTCCCGACGTTCTGCTGCAGGATCGGTGCGAACCCACCGACGTCGATCGTGATCGTCGACCCGGCGAGCCAGGTCTCCATCGAGAGGTCACCGCCGAGGACGCCGGCGGCATCGACGCCGTCACCGAGGCCCGATCGAGGCGAAGATCGCGTTCATCATCGGGGCGAGATCGACGCGCGTGTACTGCTCGCCGTCGGCGTCGACCTCGACGAACGACATCGGCGTCGAGGGGTCGGCGGCGAAGTCGATCGTGCCGGCCGCCCCGAGGCTCATCGTCATCCCCATCGCGATCTCCGCCCGATAGCTCGACGCGTCGGCTGCCCGCTCGAACGCCAGCGCCAGCGGCGTCACGCCCTGGCTCTCGGCCTCCTCGATCAGTTCATCTGCGTCGGGCAGCGTGTCGTCGACCGAGTCGTCGGGGCTGGAGGAGCCGCACGATGCGAGCACCACGGCAGCTCCGACGGCGACGGTGACGATGCGATGCTTCATGTTGTCGATCGTACGACGGGTCCGCGATCGGCCGTCGTCAAGATCGACTCAATCCTGGACGCGACGGGACCCCCGGATCAATCGATCCGGGGGTCCCGTTCCCTCTCGAACCGCTCCCGCCGAGCAGCCCTGCTGAGAGATCAGTTGCCCATGTTCGGCGGAGCCGGCGCCGGCGCCGGGGCGTACCGGATGTGAATCGGCGGCGGAGACCTTCCCTACTGCGTGACCACACATCGTAGACACGAACGCGATAGCGATTCTTCAAATTATCCGCAGGCACCGTGAACCACCCGGCCCAGTCGACCCGAAATCAGCCGCGATAGTGGCTCGTGATCGGCATCCGACGATCCTTGCCGAACGCCTTGCGCGTCACCCGCACGCCGGGCGGGCACTGGCGGCGCTTGTACTCGGCGATGTCGACGAGGCGCGTCACGCGCCGCACCATCTCCTCGTCGTGGCCGAGCTCGACGATCTCGCCGGCGGTCCGGTCGTCCTCGATGTAGAGCTCGAGGATCGGGTCGAGCACCTCGTACGGCGGGAGGCTGTCGTCGTCACGCTGGTCGGGCCGGAGTTCGGCCGACGGCGGCTTGGTGATCACGTTCTCGGGGATGATCTCGCGACCCTCGCGGCGATTCACATAGCGACACAGGTCGTACACCCGCGTCTTGAGCACGTCCTTGATCGCGGCGTACCCACCCACGGAGTCGCCGTAGATCGTGAAGTAGCCGACGGCCACCTCGCTCTTGTTGCCGGTGGTGAGCACCATCCAGCCGAACTCGTTCGACAACGCCATCAGCAACTGCCCTCGACAGCGGGACTGGATGTTCTCGTAGGTCAGCCCCGGCTCACGCCCGTCGAACGACGGGGCGAGCATGTCGATGTACGCGCCGAACGCCGGCTCGATCGAGATCGTGCGGTAGTCGATGCCGAGCGCCTCGGCGAGCAACTGCGCGTCGGACTTCGAGTGGTCGGACGAGTACCGCGACGGCATCGACACGCCGTGCACGTGATCGGCGCCGAGCGCGTCGACGGCGATGGCCGCGATGATCGACGAGTCGATCCCACCCGACAACCCGATCACCACATCGTTGAACCCGTTCTTGAGGCAGTAGTCACGCGTCCCGAGCACGAGCGCGTCGTACAGCTCGCGGTCGGCCTCGAACGGCTCGGCGATCGGCGCGGCGAACGGATCGTCGTGGACGACCGGGACGTCCGACACCTCGACGACCGGCAGCATGGCCTGCGTCGCTCGCCCACGTGGGTCGAGCAACCGCTTGCGGTACACCGGCGGGACCGGCACGTCGACGATCGTCAGTGATTCGGTGAACTGCGGTGCACGTGCGAGCAGCGTGCCCTCGTGGTCGAAGGCCAGCGACCCGCCGTCGAACACCAACTCGTCCTGGCCGCCGACCTGGTTGACGTACACGATCGCGCAGTGCGCATCGGCCGCACGGGTGGCGAGCATCCGCTCGCGTCGCTCACCCTTGCCCACCGCGAACGGTGACCCGTTGATGTTGATGTTCAGCTCGGCGCCGGCTGCGGCCTGCTCGGCGACCGGGCCCGCTGGGCTCCAGATGTCCTCACAGATCGACACGCCGACCTTCACGCCGCCGATCAGATACAGCTCGAGCGGATCCGAGTCGTGTCCGGGCGTGAAGTACCGCTGCTCGTCGAACACCGTGTTGTTGGGCAGCAGACGCTTGTGGTACGTCCCGACGATCTCGCCGCCGGCACACACCGCTGCGGCGTTGTAGAGGTCGCGGTCCTGGTCGACGAACCCGACGATTGCAGCGCAGCGTCGGGTCCGAGCGGCGAACTTGGCGAGTGCTTCGAGGTTGTCGTCGACGAATCCCGGCTTGAGCACGAGGTCCTCGGGCGGATACCCGGTCGTCGACAGCTCGGGGAATGCGACGATGTCGCAGCCCGCCGCCTCCGCCGCGTCGTAGGCGTCGCTGAGCTTCTCGAGGTTGCCGTCGAGCCCGCCCACCGTCGGATTGAGCTGGGCCAGAGCGACTCGGAGCACCGTCACGACGCCGAGACTACCCCGCAGGTCGGAGCCGAGATCCGGCCTGTTCGCGTCGCCTGCCGGACAAACTGACGTGAATTCCGACGAAATCGGGCGGGAACCCCCGCTTTCGCTCACCTCGGGGCGCGCCGATCTGGCACGATGGGCCCTCGTGTACATGAGGGGCAAGGCGATGACGAGACGGCTCGGGGCAGCCGTTGCGTTGTGCCTGATCGCCGTGGCGTGCAGCCCGGGCGAGGGGCCCGAGTCGATTCCGTTGCCGACCTCGCCCAACACGACCACGACCACCACCACCTCGACGATCCCACCGTCGACCACGACCACCACGACATCGACGCTCGTGCCGCCGGCGTACGAGGCCACGATCCGGCGCACCACCGACGGCATCGCACACATCTCGGGGCGAGATCGGTCGGACCTCGCCTACGGCCAGGGCTACGTCAGCGGCGAGGACTACGGCTGCACACTGCTCGACCAGATCCTGAAGGTCCGCGGTGAGCGGTCGCGGTTCCTCGGCCCCGGCGCCAACGGTGAGAACGTCGACAGCGACTTCGCCTGGCGGTCGATCGACATCGTCGGCGTCGCGTCGACCGACTTCGGCGAGGCGTCAGCCGAGGTCGTCGAGCAATTCGACGCGTTCGCCGTGGGCTGGAACCGACAGCTCGCCGATGCCGGACCCGACGGCTTGACGGGGTGGTGTGCCGATGCCGAGTGGATCCGCCCGATCGAGGCGGTCGAGGTCTACGCCTACGCCCGCAGCGTCGCGCTCCTCGCAAGCAGCGCGAACTTCACCGACTTCATCGCCCGCGCCCAGCCGCCTGCACCTGCGGTCGCCGAGGCCACGCCCACGGCGGTCGCCCGCGCACCCGACTTCTCCACCATGGCGAATCGGGACCTCGGGTCCAACGCGTGGGCCGTCGGCGCGGACCGGATCGAGGGCGGAACCGGTGCCGCCCTCGTCGCCAACCCGCACTTCCCGTGGGAGGGCGAACTTCGTTTCGCCGAAGTGCACCTCACCGTCCCGGGCGAGATCGACATCTACGGCGCACAGCTCGCCGGACTCCCGGGCATCGGGATCGGCTTCACCGATGACGTCGCCTGGTCGCACACGGTGTCCGCCGGCCACCGCTTCACGGCGTACTCGCTCGACCTCGATCCGACGTCGCCGACCACGTATCTCGTCGACGGGCAGCCACAACCGATGTCGTCGACCGATCACACCGTCGAGATCCTGCGCCCCGACGGCACGATCGACAGCGAGACGCGCACGCTCTACCACAGCGAGTACGGGCCGATCATCGACTTCCCCGGCGTCGGCTGGACGGACAGCACAGTGCTCACCTACCGCGACGCGAACATCGACAACAACGAGTTCATCGAGTTCTACGCCGATCTCATCGACGTCGCGAGCCTCGTCGACCTCCAGGAGACCCACGCCCGACACCAGGGGGTGCCGCTGTTCAACACCGTCGCCGTCGGCGCCGGGGGCAACGTCTGGTACGCCGACACGTCAGCCACCCCGAACCTCTCGGCCGAGGCCGAGGGCATCTTCCTGACACAACTGCTCAGCGGAGAGGGGCTCACCACGGCTGCGTTCGACCAGGGGGTCGTCCTCCTCGACGGTTCCGACAGCCGGTTCCGATGGGAGGACGTGCCCGGGGCACGCGACCCGGGGCTCGTGCCGTTCAGCGAGCAACCCCAGGTCGAACGCCGCGACTACGTGTTCAACGCGAACGACAGCTACTGGGTCCCGAGCAACGAGTTCACACTCGACGGCGACTTCTCCGTGCTCCACGGTCGACAGGACGTCCCGCTGTCGATGCGCACGCGGCAGAACGCACTGGTGCTCGCCGACGGCGACCCGCTCGGACTTGCCGGCGACGACGGCAACTTCTCGGCCGACGAACTCCGCACGGCGACATTCGACAACACCGCCCAGACCGCGGTGCTGCTCCGCGAGCCCGTGGTGGCGGCCTGTCGGGCCAACCCGCTCGTGGATGTCCCCGAGGTGCTGTTCGACGACGGCACCGTCGCACTCGCTGCGGAATCGGTCGAACTCGGCGACGCGTGCGACGTGCTCGACGCCTGGGACGGTCGGTTCGACCTCGACAGCGCGGGCGCCGTGCTGTGGCGCGAGACCATGACCCGGTTCCCGGCCGAAGCGTTCGACGATGCCGGGCCCCTGTTCTCCGAGCCGTTCGACCCCGCCCGGCCGACGGTGCACTCCGGCCGGCTTCACGACCGAGACGCTGCTGATCGTGCAGGCCCTCGGTCGTGCCGTCCAGACGATCACCAAGGCGGGGTTCGACCGTCGACGCGACCATGGGTGCCGCGCAGTTCACTGAGCGGTCGGGCGAACGGATCCCGCTGCACGGGGGCACCAACGCCGACGGCGTCACGAACATCGTGTCGTGGTCGGACCGAGGCTCGTCGAGCGAGGAGGCGCCCACCCGCGGCGACCTGATCACCCCCAACGGCGACCTGCGCGGCGACGGGTACCCGGTCAACTTCGGGACGAGCTTCGTGATGGTCGTCGACTACTCCTCAGGAGCACCCGAAGCCTCTGCGATCGTCACCTACGGCAACACCAGCCTCCGCGACACCGAGATCTTCTCGTCGCAGACGACCCGGTTCAGTGAGAAGAACTGGCGCACCGTCGCATTCACCGAGGAACAGATCATGGCCGATCCCGCCTCGGCCGTCCTCACGATCCGCGAGGCCTGATCCCGAGCAACGTCTCGTTCGCGTTGCGCTGCGTTACCCGGCCGCCGAGAAGGCACCGCACACGACACTGGATGCGCCGGCTATTCGAAATAGCCGAAGGAGTCGACGACGAGATCCTTCGCAGACACACCGTTGAAGAAGGTCTCGGAACCCGAGGCGGACAGGCGGGTGAAGCCCAGCGCCGCACGAACCTGGTTCGGGCCGCTCGCGTTGAGGTTCGACACGGTGGGCAGCGCCCCGCCCGGGTAGGCGGTGACGAATCCACGTCCGGCGGTGCGGACGATCGTCAGGTTCTGCGCGATCCCCGAGGCCGAGGCCGGCACGCTCACCGGGTTCAGCGTCGCGCTCTGATCGACACCGAGGCGACCGAAACCGAGCCCGATCCGGGTGTCGACCTCCCGCCGTGGTGCGAGCAGATGGAAGCGTCCGGTCGTGTCGGACGGTGATCCACTTCCGGTGTAGTAGCCCACGACGTCGACCGCCACGTGGTCGATGTCGTTGAGATAGATGTCGATCGAGTCGCCACCGGCTGGCGCAACCGCGTCGCCGAGCGGCACGACGACGAGGTTCGCGCGGACGTCCGGCGACGGGTTCACGTTCACGTTCGACGCGAGCGGCCGGTCGGCACGGCTCGGGTAGACCGTGGCGAAGCCGCGGGACGAGCCGACGTTGTTGATCGCCGTCACGACGATCGCAACGCTGCCGACGTCAGTCGCTTCGCCGGGGATCCCGGCCTTGCCGCCCACCTGCACGCGGACCCGCTCGCCTGTCCCGTCCGGCGTCCGGGCGTACGCGTTGTCGTCGTCCGACGGGTCACGGGTGTCGACGATGCGTTCAGGTCCGGTCGGCACGAATCGGCCGGCCGCCGTCGGACCGGACTGGTCGACGAAGAACCCGGCCACGTCGATCAGCACGTGCGACGTCGCCTGACTGAACAGGAGCATCCTGCCCTGGGCATCGAGCGGGACGACCGACGAGTTCGCCACGTTCGCTCCGCTCGGCGCGTTCACGTTCGACGTCGCAGGGCGAACCGTACGGGGCTGCCATGCCGTGGCGTTGGCTCCATTCGAGAGCGGACGCACCAGTGCGATGTTCACGAGCGCAGCGGTCGTGCCCGCCGGCGCGCCGAGGTCGATCAGTCGCGTCTGACCGGCGCGGAGCGGCGCCGGTGGCGACAGCTCGCGCGAGTCGAACCGGCGATCCGGGGTGGGGAGCGGCTCGTACCGTTGCGGACCGCTGTCGACCGGCGCCGACGGCGCCGCGTACGTGACCTTGTGGACCTGACCGTTCTGCTGGACGTACCAGAGCGCCGGCCCCGTCGGACCCGTCACGAACACCATGTCGGTCGGCCGCGTCGCGTCGAGAAACACGAACGCCGAGCCGAGATCGGTCTCGCCGCCCCACGCCCACGTCGTGCCGAGTGCGCCGTCCGATGCGAGGTACGTGCCGTCGTACTGCTCGGGCCACACGCCGTTCGGGACGAAGGCGCCACCGGTGATGAACAGCCCGTCGTCGTGGCCGTAGTCGGTGACCGGGTCGACGAGCCCGGACGTCGGGCCGGCACACGGTGGGTTCTGGCCCTGCGGGCAACGACCCTCACGAGCGGGCCAGCCGTAGTTCGCGCCGATCTTCCCCTCGTTCACCTCTTCGCGGGTGTTCTGGCCGACGTCGTTGACGAAGAAGCGCGTTGCGCTGGTGTTGGGGTCGAACGCGAAGCGATACGGGTTCCGCAGCCCGTACGCGAAGATCTCGCGGCAGAAGGTCTGCGGCGTGCTCGGCGCGTTGCCACGGATGCGACAGTCGGCCGTCCCGGCCCCGCTGAACGGGTTCCCCGGTGCGGCCCGACCCGTCGACCGGTCGACGCGAAGGATCTTGCCGTTGAGCAGCGACCGGTCCTGCGCCGCGTCGTTCGACCCAGCCGAGCCCGAGTCGCCCCGCGGATCCCGACCGGCGTCGCCGGTCGCAATGTAGAGATACCCGTCGTTGCCGACCTCGAGGTCGCCACCGTTGTGGTTGCCGTTCACCGACGAGATGCCGTCGATCAGGATCAGCTCCGAGCCGAGATCGAGGCCGTTGCCGGTCATGGAGAACCGGCTCACGCGGTTCGAACAGCCTCCGGGTGCACCGGACGGGACCGTGCGGTACACGTACACGAAACCGCTGGTGACGTAGGCCGGGTCGACGGCGAACCCGAGCAGGCCACGTTCGGAGTCGGAGCAGACGGCGAAGCTGGCGAGGGTCCGCACCTCGGCGGAGCCGTCACGGTCGTCGATGAGGACCAGCCGACCGCTCTGCTCGAGTGCGACCACCTGCCCGTCGGGCAACGCCTCGACCGCTGTCAGGGTCCTGAGGGAAGTCACCACCTGATCGCTGAACCCCGTCGGCAGCGCGTTCACCACCGGCGCCGACCCACCGGCCTGCACCCCCACCAGGGCGGTCAGTGACATCGACACGGCCAGCAACATTCGACGCATGGCCGAACGGTAGCCGGGAGCCGCGGGCGAGCGCTGTCGCGAGGACACCGTGTCGGTGCCGACGCCAGTTCACGCGCCGTTCACAATCGAGCAACAGGTCCGCAACTGCGTGGTGGCAGTCTGCGGCATCGAAAAACGGCCACCGATAGGGTCAGCCGTGCTCGACGACCCGAACAGCATCAAGAGAGACTGAGGACAATCACGTGGCAATCAAAGCTGAATACATCTGGATCGACGGCACCGAACCCACGCCGCAGCTCCGCTCGAAGACCAAGATCCTCGACGAGCCGACCGACGACTACCCGATCTGGGGCTTCGACGGTTCGTCGACGAACCAGGCCACCGGCGACAAGAGCGACTGCGTCCTCAAGCCCGTCCGAGCGTTCCCCGATCCGATCCGCGGCGGCGACAACGTCCTCGTGATGTGTGAAGTGATGCTCGTCGACGGCAAAGCCCACCCCACGAACACCCGCGCCGCTGCCGCCCGAACCGCCAAGAAGTACAAGAAGCACGAGTCACTGTTCGGCATCGAGCAGGAATACACGATGCTCAAGCCGAACGGGAACCCGCTCGGCTTCCCCGACGACGGCTACCCCGCCCCGCAGGGCCCGTACTACTGCGGCGTCGGCGAGTACGCGATCACCGGCCGTCAGATCGCCGAAGAACACATGGACGCCTGCCTCGAAGCCGGCATCGGCATCTCGGGCATCAACGCCGAGGTCATGCCCGGCCAGTGGGAATTCCAGGTCGGCCCGCGCGGCCTCCTCGAAGTCTCCGACGAACTCTGGGTGGCGCGCTGGCTGCTCCACCGCATCGCCGAGGACTTCGGCGTCGTCATCAGCATCGACGCCAAGCCGGTCAAGGGCGACTGGAACGGTGCGGGAGCGCACACCAACTTCTCCACGAAGGAGATGCGCGAAGACGGCGGCTACAAGTACATCGAAGCTGCCTGCAAGGCGATCGGCGCCAAGGCCGATCTGCACATCAAGAACTACGGCGCCGGCGTCGAGGACCGTCTCACGGGGGCGCACGAGACCCAGCGCTACGACCAGTTCAGCTATGGCGTGTCCGACCGCGGTGCGTCGATCCGCATCCCGTGGCAGGTCTCGGTCGACCAGAAGGGCTACCTCGAGGACCGTCGCCCCAACGGCAACATGGACCCCTACGTCGTCGCCCGGCTCATGACCGACACCGTCTGTTCCGCGATGTGACGACGTCCGAACGCTGATGAACCGGCGGGGTCGGTCGCTCCAGGCGACTGCCCCGCCGGTTCGCTTTTCCGTCGGATTCTGAAAGACTCTCGAGGTGAACATGAACGAGCAGCAGAGGGCATACGTCCTGCGATCGGTGGAGGAGCGCGGTGTCCGGTTGATCCGGCTGTGGTTCACCGACGTGCTCGGCAACCTCAAGAGCATGGCGATCTCGCCGCCCGAGCTCGACAACGCACTGAGCGACGGGTTGACGTTCGACGGATCGTCCATCGACGGCTTCAGCCGCGTGCAGGAGGCCGACGTTCTCGCGATCCCGGATCCCGACACCTACGAACTGCTGCCGTGGGCCGACCCGGCCGCCCCCGAGGCCCGGATCTTCTGCGACATCCACCACCTCGATGGTGAGCCGTTCGAAGGCGACCCGCGTCAGGTGCTGCGCCGCCACGTCCAGGCCGCGCACGACGCCGGGCTCACGTTCTACATGGCACCCGACATCGAGTTCTTCTACTTCGAGCCGTTGGGCCCCGGCGCCGAACCCGTCCCGTTCGACGACGGCGGCTTCTTCGATCACACCATGAACGACGTGACCGGCGAGTTGCGCAAGAAGACCATCCGGACGCTCGAGACCATGGGCATCCCGGTCGAGTACAGCTTCCACGAGGACGCACCCGGCCAGCAGGAGATCGACCTGCGCCACACCGACGCACTCACGATGGCCGACTCGGTGATGACGTTCCGTCTCGCCGTCCGCGAGATCGCCGCCCGCAACGGCGTCCATGCCACGTTCATGCCCAAGCCGGTCGAGGGCCTCCAGGGCTCGGGCATGCACCTCCACATGTCGCTGTTCCGCGGCGACGAGAACGCGTTCTACGACGAGACCGACGGGTACGACCTGAGCGACACGGCAAAGGCCTTCATGGCCGGTCTGCTCCACCATGCGAGCGAGATCACCGCGGTCACCAACCAGACCGTCAACAGCTACAAGCGGTTGGTCCCCCACTTCGAAGCGCCGGTCCACATCAGCTGGGCCCGCAACAACCGCAGCGGCCTCATCCGGGTGCCGATCGCCAAGAAGAGCAACCCACTCGCCACACGCATCGAGTATCGCTCGCCCGATCCGGCGTGCAACCCGTATCTGGCATTCAGCCTGATCCTGGCTGCCGGCATGCGCGGCATCAACGAGGGCTACGAGCTGCCCGACGAGGCCGATGCGAACCTGTTCGAGATCGACGACGACGTTTTGTCCGAACTCGGCATCAACCAACTCCCGCAATCCCTCAACGATGCGCTGGTGATCATGGAGCAGTCCGAACTCGTCCGCGAGGCGCTCGGCGAGCACATCTTCGAGTGGTTCGTCCGGAACAAACGTCACGAGTGGCGGGCGTACAAGACACAGGTGACCCCGTTCGAACGGGACCGCTACCTGAGGTCGATGTGAGCGCGCGGTGGAGGACGTCATGAGCGATCCATCCCGTCTCGTCGCCGCGTTCCCCGACCCGGCCACGCCCGAGCTCGCGCGCACACTCGACCTGGCCGGCTACGCGTGGAAAGCCGTCGGCTCGACCTCGGCAGCCAGCGATGCCGAACCCGACGGAGGCTGGGCCGGCATCGTCGTCGACGCCTCCGACGACCTCGACGGCGCGTGGGCATTCCTCCGGACTGCGCGCAAGCAGCACTCCGCTCCCACGCCCGCACTGATCCTGGTGAGCGGCGGGCAACTCGCCGAATTGGAGCATCGCGACGACCTGTTCGACGACTTCTGTCTCACTCCGTTCCACCCGTCCGAGCTCGAAGCCCGGCTGCGACACCTCCTGAGCACCGAGGTCGAGATCCAATCGGCCGACGTCGTCGAGTACGGCGTCCTCGCACTCAACTTGGAGACGTACCAGGCCTCGATCGGCGGCAAGCCGCTCGACATGACCTACATGGAATACGAGCTGCTGAAGTTCCTCGCGCAGAACCCGGGCAAGGTGTTCACCCGCGAGATCCTGCTCAGCCGGGTGTGGGGCTACGAGTACTACGGCGGCGCCCGCACGGTCGACGTCCACGTCCGGCGCCTGCGCGCAAAGCTCGGCGAGGAATACGCCAACCTGATCCAGACGGTTCGCTCGGTCGGTTACCGCTTCGGCCAGTCCCGCTGGGATTCCTGAGCACACCGAAGCTCAAGTCGTCGCGGCGACCTCGCCACCCGGCGGTCGGCCATGCGGCAGCGATCGGATCGTGAGGATCGAGGTCCGACCGATTCCCTTCAGGTCGTACGACCTCCGGATCTTGCGAACGTCGAGATCGTCGCGCTCCAGGAGATGCTCCCCACCGTTGCGCGGCACGGCGATGCTGCCGGCGTGGGCGACCGACGTGAGCCGGCTGGCGAGGTTCACGGTCGGCCCGAACACGTCGCCACCGACCGTGATCGTCGGCCCGAACGCGATCCCACAGTGCACCGGAGGAACCCCATCGACGTCGGCGAGTCGTTCGATCAGCTCCAGGGCGGCGGCGATCGCCTGATCGAGCGTGTCGACGACGAACAACACTTCGTCGCCGATCAACTTGACGACTCGGCCACCATGGGCCGACACCACATCGAAGGCAGCTGTCTCGAAGGTCTCGATCACGTGGGTGAGCTCGTCAGCACGCGCCTGCTTGGTGAACCGGGAGAAGCCCGAGAGGTCCGCGAATGCCACCGCCTGCCCGTGTGCGGTGTTGTCCATCGACAGCCGGTGGCCGAGGGCACCGAGCAGGTGCCGACGCCAGACGTAGGCCATGGTCTTCTCGATGAAGGCGAAGACGTCGACGTCGGCTGCAGCCATCTCCGCAAGCCGGTTCTCACGATCGGCCGTCGACGCATCAGGGTCGTCGATCACCAGGCCGAGGACATCGAGCTGCGCGTCCACCAATCGCGAGAAGAGCGCGCTCATCAAGCGTGCGAGACGCAGGATGTCGGCATCGTCGACCGCTCCCGACTCGACCAGCACGCGGAGCTGGCGCACCACCTCGATGTCGGCATCGCGGAACGCCAACTCGTCGTCGCCCACCTCCGCGAAGCCCAGCGCACGCCACCAGCGCAGTGACTGCTCCGGGTCGACGCCGGTGAGCCTCGCGACATCGGCCCGTCGCAACGTCGGAGCCTCGAGCCGGGCGAGTCGGTACGCAGTCGCGACTCGATCGGAAGGAGTCGCCGATCCGCTGTCACTGCTCACCCGGCCATGATGGCCCAGGTGCCGCCGAGGCGACGAGTGGACCACGACGGCTTCAACGCTGGAGGAAGTTCGCGACCGTCGACGTGACCACGCTGGCGAACACCACCGCACCCTGGTCGTTCGGATGCACACCGTCGCTGCGCAGCACCCCGTCGGCGGGTGCGTACGCGCTCCACGGGCCGATTGTCGCGTTGCCTCGCCGGAGGATGACCTGCTCGATCGCGGCGTTGACCTCGGCGGTGTCGTCGGGTCGGTCCTCGAAGTAGGTGTTGACCCAGATCAGCGGTGCGTCATCGGGAATCGAGGCGATCACCGACTCGACCACGGGGACGACGTCGTCGACGTCGTTGTACTGACTGATGTCGTTGGTGCCGAGCGCAACGATCCACAGTTGCTCCTCGGGCGAACCGTCCATCTCGCTGGCGAGAAACGTCGCGATGTCGGCACCGCTGGAGTTGTCGCCGAAGCTCTGGCCGATCCGCTTGTCCTGCTGCGCCACGATCGTGACATCACCGAATCCGAGTTGACCGAACTGCTCCTCGAGCGCCGACGTGGCACCGACGGTGATCGAGTCGCCGATCATCACGATCGACCGCACGGCACCTGCGTCGATCGCACGGACATCGGCTCCGCCACTGAGCTGCCCGATGTCGGAACCGAGGCCGATCGTCGGCAACGGGGCCGGTGGCCCCCCATTGGCGGCCTCCGACGACGTCGACGTACAGGCTGCGAGCGCGAGCAGGCCGGCGCCGAGCAGCCAGGCCCGCCGGGTGATCGTCGTGGTTGCAGATGTCACGGGGCACAGTCTGGCGAATACATCGCCGCGCACGGCGTCATGCCGGGGCGATCCGCGTCACACCGCGAGTTGTTGGATACGCCGCGAGAGGGCGTCGTGGGTGCGCAGCATCTCGTCGAGCCGGTCCGACACGAGCATCCCGTCGCGTACCACCGGCCGGCCGTGGACGATCGTGTCACGCGCTCCCGTCGGGCCGCATCGCAGCCACGCCTCGATCGGATCGGCGACGGCTCCGGCGAACGCCGGACCGGTCAACGACCAGATCGCGATGTCGGCGACGGCGCCAACGGTCAGGGTGCCGAGCTCCCCGTCGCGTCCGAGACAGCCGGCTCCGCCGATCGTGGCGATCTCGAGGGCCATCCGGGCGGTGCCCGCGCCTGCACCGTTGCGCAGCTTGGCGAGCAGCATCGCCTGGCGCGCCTCCAACCAGAGCGACGCACTGTCGGCTGACGACGAGCCGTCGACACCGAGGCCGACCTTGACGCCGGCCGCACGCAGATCGACGATCGGGGCGATGCCGGACGCGAGGATCAGGTTGCTCGACGGACAGTGCGCGGCACCGACGCCGGCCGCACCCAATCGGACGATCTCGTCGTCGTTCGGCATCACGCAGTGCGCAACCCACGTGCGATCCGTGCACCAGCCCGTCCGTTCGAGGTACTCCATCGGCCGACAGCCGAATGTCGCGAGGCTGAACTCGTCGTCCTCAGCGTTCTCCGCGAAGTGCGTGTGGAGCCGCACGTCGAGCTGCTCCGCGAGCTCTGCGGTTCGGACCATCAGATCTTCGGTGACCGAGAACGGTGAGCAGGGGGCGAGCGCCACCCTGGTCATCGCACCGAAGCTCCGGTCGTGATGTCGATCGACCGCTTTCTCGCAGGCGGCGAGGATCTCGTCGTCGTCGGCGACGACGTCGTCGGGGGGAAGGCCGCCGTCCTTCTCCGACAGCGACATCGAACCACGGGTGGGATGGAATCGCATCCCGAGGTCCTTGGCCGCCTCGATCTCGGCCGTCAGGAGGTCACCGGCCCCATGGGGGTGCACGTAGAGATGGTCGGATGACGTGGTGCAGCCGGACAGCGCGAGTTCCGCCAGCCCGACCCACGCCGACACGTGGACCGCCTCGGTGTCGATGCTGCGCCAGAGCGGATACAGCGTCTGCAGCCAGCCGAACAACGGCCGGTCGGTCATCGGCGGAAACGCCCGCGTCAGATTCTGGTACAGGTGATGGTGGGCGTTGACGAGACCCGGGGTGACGAGGCACTCGGCGGCATCGATGGTCGCTGCAGCGGGGGCGGGGCGCCCGTGCCGACACCGGAGATCAGTCCGTCGGTGATCGCGACCCAGCCGTCGGCCAGTTCTCGACGCCGGTCGTCGACGGTCGCGACGCACCGGGCATGGACGATGGCGAGGTCGGCGGGCGGGGAACCGTCCGGGACCGACACGCGGTCAGTCTTCGAGCTCGAGGAGTTCGCTGCCCTGGTTGCGTGCGATGCCGTCACGCCGCAGCGACTCACCGAGAATCGCCGATGCGACGGCGCCGCTCATGAGCACCGCAACGGGGATCAGCGATCATGGCGATGATGAGAGCGATTGCGCCGGCCATGGGGTCAGTGTATGCCCCTGCATTCGGTCGGCCCAAGCGCGCAGATCGGCCCACCGTCGCCACTCCGGTGTCAGTCGAGTGGCTGGTGGGCGATCGCCTCGACCTCCACCAGGAACCCGGCCGGCAACGCCGCAACGGCGACGCACGATCGGGCCGGGCGATGGTCGCCGAAGGCGGCCGAGTACTCGGCGTTGAACTTTGCGTAGTCGTCCATGTCGGTGAGGAAGCAGGTCGTCTTGACCACGTCGCTCATCGACGGCGCCCACCGACTCGAGTTGGGCCCGGACGTTCTTCATCGTCTGGATCGTCTCGGCGACAACGCCACCGTCGACCTTGACGCCGCCATCGAGGCCACCCTGGCCCGAGACGAAGATGAAGTCGCCGGCACGGCGAACGGGGACGTAGGGACCGAGGGGCTTGCTCATGAACCCGAGGGTATTCGATCGCTGCGCCCGACGACCTCAGCGATCGCCGGCGAGCCGATCGGTCAGCGCCACGAAGTCGGCCCAGCGGCCGTCGGCCAGACACGCTGCCTGTGCGGGCCACGACGTCGGATCGTGCATCTGGTAGCGGGACCCGGCGTCGGCGAGCATCGACCGCAACTCGGCCACGTCGGCATCGGCCGAGCCCACGCCATGTGATGATGCCGATCCCGCTGCAGAGTTCGGCGATCTTCGGGCCGATGCCCTCGACCACCGTGAGGTCGTCGAGGCGGATCCGCTTGCCGACCGTGGACCTCGCAGCGTCGAGGTCGAGGTCGGATGCCGGGACGTCGGGCTCGGCCGACGCGACGGCCGGCGGGTCGACAGGCGCATCGGCGGACGGGTCGGGCTCGACCGGGGCGGCTTCGGCGGCAGCACCGACCACGCCGGGCGAATCGGTGTGGCGCATGTCGGCGATCTGCATCCGGAGCCGATCCCGCTCCGCCACGACCTGCTCGAGGTTCGCGAGGCGGTGTCGCATCCGTTCGACCTCGGCTCCGTCGACGTTCGCCGCGCGCACGTGCGCGAGCTCGCCCCGGCCCTTCAGTGCCCGAAGTGCCCATCCGACGCATCCGCCGATGACGGCGAGGAGCAACCCCCATCCGAGGAACTTGAGCAGTGTGTACAGCACGTGGTGATCTTCTCTCTCGTCGGTCGGTCAGCTGCGGTTGGAATGTCGGATCGGCCGACTCGTGTCGTGGCTCATCGTGCCTCGACGACGAACTCGACGCGTCGACTCGCCGCCTTGTCCTCGGTGCCGTCAGCGGCGAGCAGGGGTTCGGTCTCGCCCCGACCCTCCGAGGTCAGCGCTCGCTCGTCGAGCCCGCGGGCCACGAGTGCGGCACGAACGCTCGCCGCGCGCCCTTCGCTCAGCAGCTGATTGCCCTCGGCCGAGCCGTCGGTGTCGGTGTGGCCCACCACGACGATGTCGAGGCCGTCGAGGCTCAGCGCGCGTGCTGCGAGTTGCTCGATCACCGCGTTCGACTCCGCCGTGAGGTCGGTTGAGCCCGGTTCGAACACGACCGGGTTGGCCGCGACGAACACGTTCATGTCGTCCTCCAGACGTTGTGCCGTTGCGTCGTCGGTCGTCGGGCGGTCGGACAGACTGACGGCCACATCAGAACTGGCACCGAGCTCCTGGAGTGCGCCGCGGGCCGCTGCACTGCGCACGACGCCCTCGAGACGCAGGTCGGCCCCATCGAGACTCGTCGTCCCGGACACGAGCGTCGCCGGCATCGCCTCGATGACGACGGCGAGACGGTCGACATCGACTGCGGCCGGTGCCGCGGCCGGATCGACCGTCAATTGGTCGACGACGTTCGCCGGGTCGACCGCGTCGCCCACTGCGCCGACGAGTTGTGCTCGCTGCACCTCGCCGGCCACGGCACCCGACAGGACGAGCACGCCGTCGACGTACTCGGCGGCGACGGCCGGAGCGACCGAGCGAGGGGTGAGGTCGAGCCCGGGGGGTACGAGGATCCGGTCGATCGCATGGACGACACCGTTCGACGCCTCGATGTCGAGCTGGGTGGACGGATCGTCGACACCGGCGACGGAGTCGCCGCTCGTGAACGTGAGCTGCTCGGCATCGACGTCGACCGCCGAGCCGTCGAGCATCGGGAGTGGTCCGGTGACCAACTCATCGGAGAGGATCCGCCCCTCGGTGACATGGTGCAACAACAGCGTGCGCAGGAATTCGGGATCCGCGGTCACTGCCCCGAATGCGTCGGCGCCGAGCGCGTCGAACGCCGCATCGAAGGCCGCGTCGGTCGGCGCAAGCAAGGTCAGTGGTCCGTCCCCGCCGAGCCCGTCGGCACCACCCAGATCTGCCACGGCGATCAGCCCGGCGAGCTGGCCGAACAACGGGTCCCCGGCAACGAGTTCGGCGATCGAGTCGAGCCCTGGTTCGGTGCCGGGAGGCACCGTCGCCGCTGCGCCCACCTCGGTGCTCGTCGTGGATTCGACCGTGGGATCCGTGTCGACAGATCCACCGTCATCCGCGCGGCAGGTCCGGTCGAGCTGGACGACCCGCACGCCCCAGAGCCCACCGGCCAGATCCAGCGCTCGATCGGGATCGTCGAGCGGTTGCGCACAGACGAGCGTGCCGTCCTGGCCCGAGAACGACGCGGTGACGCCGACGATGTCGTTGTCGATCAGCTCGGCCTCGACACGATCCTCGAGGTCGTTCTGCACGATCGGGATGACGATGGCGGCACCCACGGCGAACGCGATCAGGAACACGAGCGCACCGAGAGCCAGAATCCGACGGCGATATCGTCGAGGGGGTATCGGTGACGCCGCGCTCATGTCCTCGTACGTTCGCACGTCGAGGGCCGGCGATTCAACGACGTCACCGAATTGTCGTCTTTCCTTCTCGAAGCGAGTTCCATGACCCCCTCACCGTCCCCACGATTCGGCTTCGACCGGCGAACCTTCCTGCTCGGAGCGGCTGCGGCCGGCGTTGCCGCGGCGTGCGGTGGCGGAAGCGAGAAAGCCGCCTATTCGCTCGTCCAGCGGTTCCCCGCCAACGTGTTCGTTCCCGGCGAGATCCGACTGCCGTTCAGCCTGGCGAACGCTGCGGAGTTCATCACCGACGGGCCCGACGAACTCGGTGCCCAGATCGTCGACCTCGACGGCGAGCCGATCGGCGATCGCATCACAGCGGTTCGGCGCGACATCACCCCCGCGCCGTATTACGCCTTCCGCACCTCGATCGACGAGCCAGGGGTGTACGGCATCAAGATCGACGGCGGCCCCGACGTCGGGGCGAACTTCCAGGTCATGGAGCGTGACCAGGTGACGATCCCGCAACCCGGCGATGTCCTGGCCGGGTTCGACACCCCGACGGTCGAGGAGCCCCGGGGGGTCGACCCGATCTGCACCCGTGAACCGGTCTGTCCGTTCCACTCGGTGACCCTCACCGACGCGCTCTCGGTCGGCATGGGTGTGGCGTATTTCGTCGGGACCCCTGCGTTCTGCCAGACCGGTTCGTGTACGCCCGCGCTCGAGACGATGGTCGGCGTCGAGTCGGAATACACCGACGACTACGTGTTCGTGCACGCCGAGGTCTACACCGACCTGGACGCGACCAACGTTGCGCCGGCTGTCGAGGCGTTGGGCCTCGATTACGAGCCCGCGCTGTTCATCACCGGCGCCGACGGTGTGATCGTCGAGCGCCTGGACGGCCTGTGGGACGCGACCGAGCTGCGCGAGCGCCTCGACAACGCGATCGCCTGACACCGAGAGCCGGTGTCAGGAACCGTGATTCAGGAGAAGCTCTGACCGCAGCCGCACGTGCGGCTCGCATTCGGGTTCGTGATGGCGAAGCCCGACTCCTCGAGACCGTCCTTGTAGTCGAGGGTTGCACCCTCGAGCAGCTGGGCGGAGGCCGGATCGACGACGACGCGGACGTTGTCGCTGTACTCGGCCGTGGTGTCGTCGGTGGCGATGTCGCCGTCGAAGAACATCTCGTACGAGAAGCCGGAGCAACCGCCTGGGCGGACGGCAACGCGGAGCGCCAGGTCCTCGGCGCCCTCGGCGTCGAGCAATTGGCGGACCTTGACGGCCGCGGGGTCGGTGAGTGTGATCATGTCGGTTCCTCCTGAGATATCGGATCCTGTAGCGGGCGATTTTAGCGTGCCGCGACCGTGACCTGGCACGGGGTGCGACTCGTGAGTGTGCAGAACTCGCGCGTCTCGGCATCGCCCATCTCCGCCACGAACCCTGCGACGAGTCCCCGATGCAGGCCGCAGACGAGCTCGGGGTGCTCGTGGGCGAGCTCTGCGAACGGGCAATGAGCGAAGGCAACGACGGCGTCGGCGTCGAGGTCGACCGAGCCTCCAGCCGAGTCGGCCAGCCGGGATCGGGCGTCGGTGACGAACGGATCGAAGCCCAGACGGTCGAGATCGGAGACGAGCGCCTCGAGTGTGGAGGGGGCGTTCACGTACGGGCGGGCCCGGCGGCGGCCCTCGTCGGACCCGACCGCCTCGGCGTCGGCGGCGCTCGCCTGCAGGCGCTTCGCCATCGCCAGCACCATCCGGGCCAGTACCGGGATCGACGGCGGTTCGAGCCCGAGCGATGGTGCGTCGGATGCAACCGAGTAGCGATGTTGGGGCCGCCCGACGTCGCCGCGACCGCCGACCTCGACGGCCAGGAGCCCGGCGTCACGCATCCGCTCCAAGTGCGGACGCACCGTGTTCGCATGCAGGTCGAGCGACTCGGCGATGTCGGCAGTGGCCAGCGGGCGGGGTGACCGTGCCAGTTCGAGGTAGATCGCATACCGCGTGTTGTCGCCGAGTGCCTTCAGCACGTCGAGGTTCACGGGCGGGTCGGTCACGACCAGAGATTACACGGGATTCGCCGGTGAAATCACCCGTGCGGGTCAGAGTGCGTCGTAGTCGTCGTCGCCGGGCATCGACACGCCGACGATGTTGCCGTCCGCGTCGGTTCGGACTTTCGGCAGCGTGGTCGGCGGAGCGGTGATCGCCGCTCCCGCCGCCACGGCGTCGTCGGCCGTCGCAAAACCCTGCAGCCAGCGGAGGTTCTTGATCGTCGGCGGCATCATCATCAATTCGCCGCCCTCGAGCATGTCGAGCGCCTTCTCAGGGCGGACCCAGGTGCTCTCGACGGTCTCCTTGTCGTCGTGGAGTCCATCCTGGCCAACGGGGGCTTCGGTGACGAAGAACCGCGTGTCGAAGCGCCGCCGCTCACCCGCCGGAGTGATCCAATGGTCGACGTACTGGGTGGTCGACACATCGAGAATCAGGTCGTCACGGCGACACAGATCGAGCATCGACAGCGAACCGTCGTGCACTGCATGACGGTCGTCGTCACGGAGGTCGAGCGCCGAGCCGTCCCGGGGCGCGGCGAGCAGGATCCCCGCTTCCTCGAAACACTCGCGAATCGACGCGACCCAGTAGGCGAGACCCCCCGACTCGATGCCCAGCTGTTTCGACGCAACGGCGTCGTCGAGGCCCCGACAGTACGGCTCCAACTCCGTCGCGTGGTCGGCCTCGTCGACCTTGCCGCCCGGAAACACGTACATCCCCGCCGCGAAGCTGGCGTTGACCGTTCGCCGCAACATGAACACCTCGACGCCGTGGCCGCCGTCGACTGCGTCGCGCACCAGCATCACCGTCGCAGCCGTGCGGATCGGAACGGTCGCTGGGTCGAAGCTGTCGGCCATCCTCGCACCGTAAACGACCGGTCGGCGTGACCAACAGCTCGCCCGACGAGGTGGGTCTGCCCGATCCGATCGCATACGTTCGAGAGCATGATCGAAGCACCGAACGAGGCCGGCGACATCGTCGACCTGCTGGAATCCGACACACGCATCATCGTCCCGCTGGCCAACGGTGAGCCCACTGCGGTCCTCGATGCCATCGAAGACGCCGTCGCGGCCGACATCGCGTCGGGCGGAGAACGCTTCATGGCGCTGCGCGTCCATCAGATGCACGCGATCCACGACCGGCGATACCTGCGCGGTGACTTCGGCCGACGCCTGCACCACATCTCGTACTTCCTGAGTCATGTCACGCGTCCCTACTTTCGGAGCGGCGCGATCGGGCTCGTGCCGGCGCACTTCTCCGAGGTGTACGAGATGATGCAACATCGGACGCACGATCCGATCGTCATCGCGGCGGCCTCGCCACCCGACCGGCACGGCTACTTCAGCCTTGGCGTGTCGGCCGACTACGTCTCGAGCTTCATCGGGCGGGCGCGCTTCTTCCTCGAGGTCACCGACCACATGCCACGCACCTTCGGTCGCAATCAGATCCACGTGTCGCAGTTGGCCGGTTGGTGCCGGAGCGATCGACCGCTGGTCGAGGTGCAGCCGGTCGTCGCGGACGAGGTCGACCATCAGATCGCCGCACTGGTGGCCGAACGGATTCCGAACGGGGCCACGATCCAGACGGGTATCGGCGCGATCCCGAACGCGATCATGGCCTCACTCAGCGATCACCGGGACCTGGGTGTGCACACCGAACTGCTCTCGGACGGTGTGGTCGACCTGATGGAGTCGGGGGTGGTCAACGGCGTGCGCAAGCGCCTCAACCGGACCAAGACGGTCGGCACCTTCGCGCTCGGGACCAAACGGCTCAACGAGTTCCTCCACGAGAACACCGCAGTCGAGCTGCACGCGGTGCGCTACGTGAACGATCCGCGGGTCATCGCACAGGAGTCCGACTTCGTCTCGATCAACGCCACGCTGTCGGTCGACTTCCTCGGACAGTGCGCGTCCGAGACGATCGACGGTCGGTACTACTCGTCGTCGGGCGGGCAGAACGACTTCGCACGCGGCGCGATGTACTCCAACGGTGGACAGGGATTCGTGGTGCTGCACTCGACCACCGGTTCCGGCACGTCGAAGATCGTCTCGCAACTCGCAGCGGGCGACGTGGTCACCACCCCGAAGAACACCGTGGACAAGGTGGTCACCGAGTTCGGCGTGGCCGAGCTGCGCTACGCCACGGTGCGCGAGCGCACTCGACGGTTGATCGCGGTTGCGCATCCGGATCATCGAGAGGAATTGACCGCGCAGGCCGAAGCGATGCACTTCCTCTGATCGTGAGGGTCAACCGGCCGAGACCGTCGACGGGGGCTCGTCGACCGAGACATCGTCGCCGCCACCACCGAGCAACACCGCATCGCGACGATCCTGGAGCAGTCCCATGACACCGGCCAGCGCAACAGCGCCGCCGATGATCCCGACAGCGAGCCAGTCATTCGAGAGCAACCCGCCGACGACGACCCCGACGGCCACGATGCCCATGAGGACATCGGCTCGTTTGGCGTACACGTAGGCGATCGTCGATCCCAACACGGAGAACATGATCACGGCAACACCCCACTGATGGTCGTTGAGGAAGGCGCTGATGTCGGCCTGGCGGAAGGTCACCCAGTCGGTGATCGCATCGCCCTCTTCTTTCAGATCGACCCAGTAGAAGTACCAGAGCAGGTACAGACCCGAGATCAGCACGAAGGCCGCAGCGATGCGGTCCACGTATTGGAGGCCACGGCGCAGCACTTTGAGCAACCCGGTGTTGGCGAACGCGAGGGCAACGGTCAATCCGCCGACGAGGACGGCCATACCGGCGCCGTACGCAACGCCGTTGCGGAGCCCGGTGAACGCGCCGCCGCTGCGGCTGGTGGCGAAGACCGCTGAGATGAAGAACCCGATCGTGCAGCCGAGCGAGGCGATCGCGTACGCAACGCCGTAGACGAACATCGACCTGACCGTCTGGTCCTTCTCGCCCTGCAGGCCCTGCGGATTCATGAACGGCAACTTGAACCCGAAGAGCATCGCGGCGCCGAGGACCAGCAGTGCGATGCCGAAGAAGCCGGTCGCGTACTTGGCGTTCGCGGTGAGCCAGTTGGTGAAGTAGTTGGCCAGTCCCGCGGCGACGATGAAGACGGCCATGAAGCCCAGGCTCAGCGACGCCGACACCTTGAGCGCCTTGCGCAGTGTCTCGCGCTGCGTGAGCTGCCGATCGGACCCCTGAATGCCCAGGAAGTACATGAGATAGGTCGGGAGCAGGACGAACCCGCACGGGTTGACGGCGGCGAGCATGCCTGCGACGAACCAAAGACTCATGCTTCTCTCTCCAGGAGTGTGTCGACCCTCTCGCGAAGACCGTCGACGTCGAGGACACCGGTCTGATCGACGATCTCACCATTCGAGGTGACGAAGACCGTGTAGGGGAAGAACGTGACACCCAGCGCCTGTTGCAGTTCGGCACCTTCGTCGCGGAGCAGTTCGTACTCGACCCCGCGCTCGCCGGCGAACCGCTCCATCGTCGGGACAGCGTCGATGGGGTTCACGCCGATGAACCGGACCTGGTCGGACATCTCGGCGTCGACGTCGGCGAAGTCACTCAGTTCGCGTTCGCACGGAATGCACGTACTGAACCAGAAGTTGATCACCAGCGGTCGGTCGCCCAGGAGCGAGCGGCTCGACACGTCGTTGCCATCACGGTCGACGAGGGTGGCCTCGGGGAGGACGTCACCCTCGAGATCGGGTGCGGGTTCGAACCCGAAGTCCTGGTCGGGGATGGTCCGATCCTGGGGATCGTCGAGGATGGCGTCGACGCTGTCGTCGGGGTCGGCGACCGTCTGGCTCCAGACGTAGCCGCCCGCGATGCTCACGACCACGGCGATCGCGAGCGATGCCGCGAGCAGTCGTGGCCGGTTGATGTTCACCCCCCGCAGGGTAATCAGGACATCGCCCGGGATGGTCTGCATCCCACTGAACGTTCCGAGAACGCCGCGGCACCCCGTTCACCGCCGGCTCCGGTGAGATGTGCGACCGGGGGGTGGTCGCACATCTCACCGGACGGCGGGACGACGGCGCGACCGGATCAGGCGACGACGCCGACGGGGCCCATTTCGTCGTAGACGACCTCGGGCCGCGGGTGCTTCGGCGGCCGGCCGCAAGGTCGCTTGTTGGCGACGATGCGTCCACCCGACAGCAACTCACCGCCCCACACGCCCCACGGCTCCTCCCGCTCGAGGGCGTCCTGGAGGCACTCGAACCGGAGCGGGCAGAGCGCGCACATCGCCTTGGCGCGGGCGATGTCGACGACGTTGTCGGAGAAGAACAACCCGGTCAGCGTGCCGTTGCCGTCGGCACAGCGCGCGATCGGAGTGCGGGCGGCCAGCGACTCGTCCACGGGTTCGTCACGGCCCGGCGGCCGCGGACTGTCCGGGGCCAACGGCTCGCGTCCGGTGATCTCGGCCTCACGGGCGATCAGGTCGAGGCTGGGGATGTCGATGGTGTGCATGGGGGTGTCCTTGACGTCGTGGGGGAAGCGGGCCGCTGTGTCGTGGCCGTGGGGCTCGGAGGTTGGGGAGGTGGGGTGGGCGGTCGAGCGGGTGATGGTGTGCATGGTGTTGCTTTCTGGTTGGAGCGGAGATCGGTCGGATGGGTGAATTGGGGCCGAAAACGACAAAACCGCCGGGTTCTGCTGAACCCGGCGGCCTCGGATGAGGTGATGACGTTGCGGTTGCTACGTCATGCCTTCGAGGCGGCCGGGTGCGATTCGCTTGGTGGCGTACTTCGAGCCGAAACCCGATCCCTGCACGTCGCCACCAAGCCACAGATTCGTCGCGGTGACGGCATCGGCGGTCGGCGCTGTGGCAGCAGCCGTGGACGTGTTCCGAGCCGAGGCGGCGAGGTGCGCCGATGCGCAGACGTGGGCAGCCGCCGACGCGACATGCTCCGTGCGGGCGCGGCCGAACATCGAGCGGGCGATCAGTGTCGTCGTCATCGTTCGGCCTCCTTCGGAGATCTGGGTTCGGGTTGGTCGTGCGCGCCTCAGTGGTGCGTTCGTGTCAGGCAAACACGTCCGCACCACCCAGGTCAAGGAAGTTTCGCGGAATCCCGAGATTTCTGGTTCGCGAGCATCCCGCCGGCGTGCCCCGACGGCGGTCAGGCCACGAGATGGGCGGGGATCCGCACTTCGTCCACGACCAGCACCGGCTTGGGGTGCTTCGACGGTCGTCCACGCTTGCGCTTGAACTCGACGGCAACCCCGTCGAGCACCAGCAACCCGCCCCAGACCCCGTACGGCTCCTGCCGCTCGATCGCCCCGGCGAGGCAGGTCGCCTGCAGCCCGCAGGGCCGGCAGATCGCCTTGGCCCGAGCGAGTTCGTGATCGTCGTCGGAGAAGAAGAGGTAGGAAAGGGTGCCGTTGCCGTCGGCGCAGCGCGGCGTAGCTCGTTCCGGCGTCGATGTCGTCGCGGCCCGTCCCGGCATCGAGCGCAGGTACCGACGCGAGGCTCGTGACGACATCGTCGGTACCGGCAGGGAAGGCGGAGTGATCGTAGGTGGGTGTGATGGCGGGTTCCATGGCGGTGTCCGTTTCTGTGAGGTTCGGGTCGGTTCAGGCAGGATGTGTGCGGGTCTCGGACCGGGGAGCAGATCGATCCGAAACCCGCACAGATCCCGTGAACACGGCTCCTTCGTGATGTCGTGTTCGAGGTGCAAGAGCGCGGCCACGTGGAGGTCTTGCACTTTTCGTGGCGAGAAGTCTCCGGGGGCCTCGACACGTGCCAGAGTTGAGCCATGTCGATGCCGGCCGGACCCGCTGTCCGCGGGTGCGGAACAGGACGGTGACGATGGGATTCGAGGTGTTCGGCATCGATCACGACGTCGTCGATCTCGCGGTGTTCGCCGTCGGCTGGTCACTCGGCTGGCTGCTGCTGTGGCGACCACGGACCCTGCCGCCGGCAACAGCCGGCGATCGTGCGCCCGTCGCCGTGATCATCCCGGCGCGCGACGAGGCCCATGCGCTGCCGCACCTGCTCCGGCCACTCGTCGAGCAGCGCCGTGACGGCGACCGGATCGTGGTCGTCGACGACCACTCGACGGACGGAACCGCACGTGTCGCCCGGGCCTTCGACGCCGAGGTGGTCACTCCACCGAAACCACCTGCCGGCTGGCTCGGCAAGCCGCACGCGTGCTGGCACGGCGCGCAGGCGACGAACGAGGCGGTCCTGGTGTTCCTCGATGCCGACGTGCGGCCCGGTCCGACGCTGCTGGACGATCTCGCCGCCCAGGTCTCCGCCGAGCCGGCGGTGCTGGTGTCGATGCAGCCGTGGCACTGGATGTCGACGGCCGGCGAACAGCCCAGCATCCTGTGCAACGTGACGGCGTTGATGGGGTGCGGGGCGTTCACGCTGCTCGGCGATCACGTCACGACACACGTCGCATTCGGTCCGGTGATCGCCGTCGACCGGTCGACATACGACCGGGTCGGCGGACATGCGGCTCCGACGGTCCGCTCGATGCACACCGAGGACATCGGCCTCGCCCGCGCGGTCGGGCGCTCGCAGCTCTTCGTCGGGTCACCGTCGACGACGACGTTCCGGATGTATCCGAGTGGGTTCGGTGAACTCGTGAACGGATGGACGCGCAGCCTCGCGACCGGCGCCCGGTTCACGCGTTGGTGGCTGGTGCTTGCAACGGTCGCCTGGGTCTGTTCGATCGCCGGTGGATGGATCGCCGCCCCGCTCACCTACCCGCTGATCGCTTGGCAGGTCTGGGTGCTGGGTCGCCGGGCGGGGACCACCGACCCACGGGCGGCCATCCTCTTCCCGGTGCTCGTGATCGTTTTCGCCGTGATCTTCGTCCGCAGCGCAATCGCCGTGGTCCTGCGGCGAGACGTGACGTGGAAGGGTCGCGATGTCGACGCCCGGGGCGGGTGATTGAATGGTCGCCATGAGCGGGATCGTCAACCACACCGGTCGGCTGCGCAGCATTGCACTGGCCACCGGCCTGGCGTTCGCCGTCGTCATCGGTGGCAGCGCCACTCCGGTTGCCGCACACGACGACATCGCCGGATCGAACCCGCCGTCTCGGTCGACCCTGCAGGAACCGATCTCCTCGGTCGAGATCGACTTCGGCGAGGTGATCAGCGAGGACGTCGCGATGTTCCTCACCTACGACCTCGGCGACAACGAGTTCGAGGACATCGGGGGCGAGACCGTGAAGACGGGCGAGACCACAGCCCGCCTCGACTTCGACGAAGTCGAGCGCGAAGGCACCTACTTCGTGCAGTATCTGGCCCCCGTGCCATCCGACGGCCACGTGATCGCCGGGGCGATCTCGTTCACCTACGGCTCCCCGAGCACCGGCGGCTCCGATGGCTTCCCGATCCTCCCGTTCGTGGCGGGCGCAGCGGTCGTGCTCGCGATCGGCGGCTGGTTCAGCTACCGCCGGATGCTGGTGCCCGTCGACGACACGGTCGACGAGCCCGACGCGGCCGCCGCACCCTGAGTTCGGTCACCTGATCGGCCTCACAGGTCGATGAGGATCTTGCCCACGTTCGCGTTCGACTCCATGTAGCGGTGGGCATCGGCGATGTCGTCGATCGCGAACCGTGAGTCGATCACCGGAGCGAGCACCCCGGAGTCGAACAGCGGCAGCATCTCGCGGCTGAAGCGCTGACAGAGCTCGAGCTTGCGTTCGAGCGGTCGCGCCCGCAGGGTGGTGCCGATCCACGTGATCCGCTTCATGAGCAGCAGCCCCATGTTGACCGGTGCCTGGCCACCGCCCATCAGTCCGACCTGGACGATCGTCCCGTCCGCAGCCACCGCTTTGAAGTTGCGGTCGGCTTCGTCACCGCCGACCACGTCGAGGATCGTGTCGACGCCATCGGGGAGTTCCGACCGGAGCGCACCGAGCCAGTCGGCCGGACTGCGCTCGAGGACCAGATCGGCACCCAACTCCCGGCACGCGTCGGCCTTGCCGGCCGAGCAGGTGACGGCGATCCGCGCGCCGATCGCCTTGGCGATCTGGATGCCGGCGGTGCCGACTCCGGACGCTCCGGCGTGAACGAGCGCCCACCTCCCGCTCGTCAGTCCGCCCTGTACGACCAGCGCGTCCCACGCGGTGAGGAACACCTCGGCGATCGCGGCCGCATCGGCGAGATCGACGCTGTCGGGCACGGCGAGCGCCTGGCGAGCGTGCGTGACCACCTTCTCGGCGTAGCACCCGCCGGCTTCGATGCCCATCACCCGGTCGCCGACCGCCCACTCGACGACGTCGGCACCGATCGCCGCAACGGTCCCGGCGTACTCCAGGCCGGGGATCTCGACATCACGACCGCGAGGATCGGGATAGCCCCCTTGTCGCTGGAGGGTGTCGGCACGGTTCAACGCCGTGTGGGCCACGTCGACCAGGATCTGATCGGGGCCGGGAACCGGATCCTCGACCTCTTCGATCGTCAGGACCTCGGGACCGCCGTGTGCTCGGAGTACGACTGCACGCATGCGGGCAACGTACCGGACCGAGGGCGCCCGGGCCGGAGCGGCCGAGTGCTGGCGTCCGGGTCCGGAACCTCAGACGCACCCGAACGCCAGCCATCGCGAAGGTAGTGACGTCCGGACTGACGGTGTCGTGATATTCCGACGTGTTCAGCTGCCGTCCGCTGCGGCCGGGCTGTCGACGTCGGGCACGACCGTGTCCTCGGGCGGCAGGAAGACGTGCTCGCGGTAGTACGCCAGCTCCTTCACCGACTCGCGGATGTCGTCGAGCGCGCGATGGCTCCCCTGTCCCCGAGGGCGGTTGGCGTCGAGATCGGGGTACCAGCGCTTGACGAGCTCCTTCACACTCGACACGTCGATCGAGCGATAGTGGAGGTACTCCTCGATCTCGGGGAGTGCCGCGGCGAGGAAACGGCGATCGGTGCCGATCGAGTTGCCGCACAGCGGCACGGTCCGCTCCTCGGGCACGTGCTCCCGGATGAACGCGAGCGTCTGTTCGCCGGCCTCGGCGAGCGTGATCGTCGAGGCCTTGATCTGTTCGAGCAGTCCCGACTTCGTGTGCATGTTGACGACGAACGGGTCCATTCCGTCGAGCGCCTCATCGTCGGCGTGAACCACCAGGTCAGGGCCCTCAGCGACGATGTTCAACTCGTCGTCGGTGATCAACGTCGCGATCTCGACGATCACGTCCGACGTGTGATCGAGTCCGGTCATTTCGAGGTCCATCCACACCAGCATCGGGTCCTATCGTACGGGTCGCCGCGGGCGAACATCGGGACGGTTCCCGACCACGAACCCACCAGGAAACGACAGATCTGGCGCCGACGGTGCATGATGGCGAGGATGTCCGACTTCGCCACGATTCTCGGCAGCCCCGGTGTCGAGGAGGTCTGCGAGCTGCGGGGGCGGGTGGGGTTCATGGCGTACCACGGGGGCCACCTCGAGTGGATGACCGACGTGATCGCCCGCCGTGCGGCGGCCGCATCGGGCGCATCGGTCTACGCCGTCATGCAGCCCGAGGGAATGCGTGAGCACTTCCCCTCGACGACGGTCGACCGCGATCACTCCTCGACGCTGGCCGAATTCCTCGACCACGTCGACATCGTGATCACCGTGCACGGTTTCGGACGCCGCGGCCTGTTCGGGTCGCTGCTCCTCGGTGGCCAGAACCGGGAGTTCGCCGAACACGTGGGGGTGACGCTGCGTGGACATCTTCCGGCCTACAACGTCATCACCGATGTCGAGGAGATCCCGAAGCAGCTGCGCGGGATGCACCACCGGAATCCTGTGAACGTCCCGCGTCAGCAGGGTGTCCAGATCGAGCTGCCGCCACGGGTCCGGGGCGTGGCCAGCCCACTGTGGTGGGACTGGGAGGGCCCGGATCTCACACCGCACACCCAGCGGCTGATCGACGGTCTCGCCCACGCCGCCACCACCTGGAACGCCTGACAGGGCAGCACGCCGACACGTACCTGCTGTCAGATTCTCTGCTTCTGCCTCTCTGGCGATCAGATCGTTCGAGGTCCAGGCGCGGAGGACCGAGTTGGCCCGGCCAACGACGGCAACGCAGAGATCGGGCGATCTGGCGTCAGAGAGGGAGGCGGATTTCGACGATGCCGCCAGGCCCCTCGCCGAGGCCGACCGTGCCTGCGTGGGCATGCACGATGCCCCTCGCAATCGAGAGACCGAGGCCTGCCGTGCCGGTCCGCAGGTTCCGGGCCTCGTCGGCACGGGTGAACGGTTCGAACGCCCGCTCCCGGAACTCCGGCGGAAACCCTGCGCCCTCGTCGATGACCCGGAGCATGGCCGACCCGTCGGACTGGCTGATCTGCACCAGCACCACCGAGTCGGTCGGCGCATGCCGAATCGCATTGTCGAGGAGGTTCCGCACGACCCGAGCGAGCTGCGAACCGTCGGCATCCAGGGTCACCCGGTGATCTGCCTCGAGGAGCAACTTCACGTGCCGCTGCTCTGCGAGCGGGCGCAGGGTCTCCATCGCCTCGTCCGCGAGTTCGGTCAGGTCGAGGCGCGTCCGATTCAGTTCGAAGGTGCCGCTCACGATCCGACTGTGCAGCTGCAAGTCGTCGACGAGCGACGACAGTGCACGCACCTGCCGCTCCATCCCGATGAGGTACATGTCGGGGTCGGGGGCGACGCCGTCGCGGATCGCTTCGACCGCGGCTCGCAGCGCGGCGAGGGGCGTGCGCAGATCGTGGGAGATCGAGGACAGCATCAGCGAGCGTTCCTTCTCGACCATGTCGAGCCGGTCGACCATCACGTCGAACATCTCGGCGGCTTCGCCCAACTCGTCGTTGCGTTGCACGCCCGTGCGAGCCGTGAGGTCGCCGTCGGCCACCTTCATCGCCGCCGAGCAGATCCGCTTCGCGTCGCGGGCAACCGGGCGGGCGAGCAGCATGGCGACCATCGCCGCGCCGAGCACCGCCGGAACCAGCGCCCACATCAGGAAGGTCTGGTCGTGAGCGCTGATGAACATCGTCTGCGCAGCGATCGCGATCATCATGATCGCCACGCCGAGCACGGCGAGGTTCGCGCCGACGAAGCGGCGGCCGAGACGGTTCATCCCGTGCGCCCGGTGCTGGAGCTCGGAGTGATCGTGGGGTGTGGCCATCGATACCTCAGCCCTCGAAGCGGTATCCGACGCCCCAGACGGTGGAGATCCACCGCGGCTTCTCGGGGTCGGTCTCGATCTTGTTGCGAATCCGGCGGACGTGCACGGTCACCGTGGCCGGATCCTGCCAGTCGGGCGACGACTGCCACACCTGTTCGAGCAACTGCGCACGGGAGAACACCTGGCGTGGCGAGGTCGCGAGGAACGCGAGCACGTCGAACTCCTTGGGCGTCATCTCGACGACCTCGCCGTCGAGGCGGACCTCGCGCGCGAGCGGATCGATCGTGAGGCCGTCGAACTCGATCGGCTGCGGCGACGTGGTCTCACGGTTGCTGGTTCGGCGCAGCACACCGTTGACCCGGGCCGCGAGTTCGCGCGGGGAGAACGGCTTCACCACGTAGTCGTCGGCGCCGAGTTCGAGACCCGCGACGCGGTCGGACTCCTCGGCCCGCGCGGTCAGCATGATCACCGGGATGTTGCTGGTCGAGCGGACCCTGCGCAGGATGTCGAGTCCGTTGACGCCGGGAAGCATCATGTCGAGGACCACCAGGTCCGGCGGTTCGGCTTCGAGCAGTTCGAGCGCACGGGTGCCGTCGGCCGCCTCGGCGACTTCGTGGCCATCGCGTCGCAGATAGCCGACCACGACCTCACGTACGGTCGGCTCGTCGTCGACCACCAGGACTCGGGTTCCCGTCATGTGGGACAGCCTTGCCGGTCGCGGTGGCGCAGACAACCCTCGCCGATTCCAGTTTCCGGTTTGGCTTCATCGGTTTCCGGTTCGATTCGTACCCCATCGTCCCCGCCGACACCTGATCAGCCCCCCATCACGGAATGGTGGCGGATCGTGACGCCTCCCGTCATGATCGGCCACAATTCGCAGACGCGGGACGGGTCCGGGGCCTCAGGGGGCGAGGCGCTCGATGACCCAGGCGCCGTCGTCGCCGCGCGCGGTAACGGAGCCGGTCGTGGAGCCGGCTCGGTCGACCCTGCCAGAACTCCCACTCGGTCGGCACCAGGAGCCAGCCACCCCAGAAGCCGGGTCGGTCGACGTCACGACCGGCGAACTCCTCCTCGACGGCGGCGACGCGACGGTCGAGCTCGGCGCGATCGGCGATCACCTCGCTCTGCGGCGACGCCCAGGCGCCGAGCTGGCTCTCCCGCGGCCGAGAGGCGAAGTACTCGTCGGCCAGGGCAGCTGGCAGCCGCTCGACCGAACCGCGCACCCGGACCTGACGGTGCAGATCGAGCCAACCGAAGACCGCCGAGGCGTACGGATGCGCGTCGAGCTGGCGGCTCTTGGCTCCCGAGTAGTTCGTGAAGAACGACAACCCGTGCTCGTCGGCACCGCGGACGAGCAGGATGCGGGCATCGGGGACCTGGTCGGGTCCGATCGTTCCGAAGGTCATGGCATTGGGTTCGGCCACGCCGGCGTCGAAGGCCTCGTCGTGCCAGCGCTGCCATTGCATCATCGGATCGGCGTACACGTCGTCGATGTCCAACCCCGCGGTCTCGTACTGCACCCGCCGATCACGAATCGAATCGCTCATGCCGGACCGCCGATGCAGGTGATGCCGCGCATGTAGGGGTGCAACACCTCGGGGACGGTGACCGAGCCGTCCTCGTTGCGGAAGTTCTCGATGATCGCGGCCCAGACCCTCGGGACCGCGAGCGCCGAGCCGTTCAACGTGTGCGCGTACTCGGTGCCTTTGACCGGCTTGCCGTCGTCGTCGTGGCGGCGGAACCGGATCCCGGCACGTCGAGCCTGATAGTCGCCGAGCCAACTGACCGACGACACCTCGAGCCAGGCATCGGCACCGGGTGCGTAGACCTCCACGTCGAAGCTTCGATGATGACTCTGGCCCATGTCGCCCGTGCAGATCTCGATCACCCGATAGGGCAACCCGAGTTCGGCGATGGCCCGCTCGGCGCGGGCAACCATGTCGTCGAGGAGGTCGGGCGCCTGTTCGGGCGTGGCGTACGCCATCATCTCGACCTTGTCGAACTCGTGGGCCCGCAACATGCCACGCGTGTCACGGCCCGCCGAGCCGGCCTCGCGCCGATACGACGCGCTGTAGGCCATCAATCGGATCGGGAGGTCGATGTCGTCGAGCGTCTCCTGCGCGTAGATCGACGTCAGCGGGGCTTCGGCGGTCGGGCTGGCCCAGAGATCGTCACGTTCGATCGCGTACGCATCGTCGGCGAACTTGGGGAGCTGCCCGGTGGCCGTGAGCGTCGCCGTGCTGACCAGCGACGGGGCACGGACCTCCTCGTGCACGTCGGCGTTGAGGTCGAGCCCGTACTGGCACAACGCCCGGGCGAGCGTGGCGCCGGCACCACGCTGCATCGTGAACATCGCGCCCGCGATCTTCGCGGCGCGCTCGTTGTCGAGGATCCCGAGCGCCTCGGCCGACTCCCAGTGGGGGACGCGTTGGTGCTCGGGGTACACGTCGAGCAGGCCGATCGGCCCGACGACGATCGGGTTGTCGTGCTCGCTCGTCCCGTCCGGAGCGGCCGGGTGCGGGAGGTTCGGGATACCGAGCAGCAGCTCGGTGAGGGCTGCGGAGACCTCGTCGTGTTCGGCCGCGAGCGACCTCTCCTCCGCGCCCAGCTCGCGACTCTCGGCCTGAAGTGCCTCTGCGGCGTCCGCCTTGTCGTCACGGCGGAGTTGGCCGACCTGCTTCGACAGGCTGTTGACCCTGGCCCGGATGGCGTCACGCTGGCGAGCGATGTCGAGCAGCCGCGCATCGAGGCAGGCTGCCTGGTCGACGTCGTCGACGATGCCGGGACGAGCACGCCGGGACAACGCCTCCTTGACGCCGTCGAGGTCGTTGCGCAGGAGGCGTTGGTCGATCACGGATCGCGAGGCTACTGCAGCGCCGGGCGGGCCGCTGCGCCGCTTTCGGCCGTCACAGCTCGTACAGCGAGATGATCTCGGGGTAGCCGCGCGCCGGTCGCACCGAGTTGGGATCGGGGCACGGCTGTTCCTGGCGGTACGAGCGACCCCACGGCATCGGGCACGGCTGGCTGCTGATGTGTGCCATCTTGCGCGAGATCCAGTCGGCGACGCCCCACGACCCGACCCGGAGTTGGTGCACACCGTCCGAGGTGAACCACCAACCCGTCGTGAACCTCGTGTAGTCGTTGAGATCCCACAGCTGCAACTGCGGATACGCACCCGACGCGTCGATCGCGCGGAGCTCGGCGTTCATCGTCCGATAGTTCGAGATCGCACGATTGGTGTCGCGCGGCAGGATGTAGCTGACGTCTTCTCGGTACGTGATCCAGGCGACGGTCCGGTAGCCCTTCGCGACGGCCGCGTTGAGCACCATGCGCGCGTGCACCGGAAACTTGTAGTCGTAGTCGTTGTACCCGACGGCGATGATCAGTACGTCGGAGGCTGCAGGACTCGGCAGGGAGTTGATCTCGACCAGCGCGGTGGCAGGACGACGCCCTTCCCGTCCACGGCAGGAGGTGTCGACCAGACGCCGGCACGACTCGAGTCGGTCGTCGGCCTCGAACCCGCGCAGACCTCCCAACGCTCCGTTCCAACGCACGCCCGCCATCGCCGAGTCGCTGATGATGGTCGCTCGGCGCGGGATCAGTTCACGCACCGCCGAACGATTGGCGTCGGCACCGTTGCCGAGTGCTCCGAGACCGGGAGCCGCACCATCGGCGACCGACGCACCCACGGCGATCGATGCCGCAGCGAGCAACAGCGACAGAGTCCTGCGGAGCACCACGTCGAGCGACTCTACACAGCAAACGACCGCCGAGCGCGGCGGCCGTGACGCTGTCAGTCTTCGACCGGGGGCCGGCTCCCGGCGAACGCCTTTTCGACATCGGCGGTGGTCATCGGTGCCTCGGTCGTCTCGACGATCTCCGAGTCGGGGATCACGGTGCCGGGCGTGCGGTGATAGTCGTGCTGACCCTCGTATTCGACGGCGAAACGCTTGAAGAAGATGAACACGACGATGGTCCAGAGGAAGATGCCGCCGGCGGTCTTCATGATCGCCCCGGCGAGCTGCTGGTCGATCTGGACGCTCCAGCCGAACACCCGCACAGGGATGTCGTAGTTCTTGTACACCGCACCCTCGGCGAAGGTCAGCCAGGCGGCGGGGACCGTTGGTACGACCGACTGGAGGAAGAGATAGATGCACTTGCCGAGTGGGCCGATCTGGAGTTCGGGCAAGGGCCCGACGACCGGCATCCACATCAAGAGCGACAGCATCACCACGAAGAAGTGCAGCGAGTAGTGCAGCGGCCCGGAGTCGACCGAGGCGCTGACGATCTGCGGGACGTGCGTCACCATGATGATCACGTTGAACAGCACGCCGGCGATCACCGGCCTCGACATGAAGGCGACAGCCCGGTACAACCGGCCGTCTCCGACGAGGATCCGCATCAGCCAGGTCGGCGTGGCGAGCAGCGCCAGCGGCGGCAGGAAGTAGCTCAGCATCATGTGCTGCAACATGTGCGCCGAGTACAAGTACTCCTCGCCGATGTCGTGGATCGGCCAGTCGGATGCGGCCCACAGCATCAGCATCGCGCCACCGAATGCGAACTTGTTCTTCCGCGTGACGGCGGGGACGCCGTCAGCTACCGCCTTCGGGCCGATCACGCGCACCATGTACACGTAGGCGCCGATCAGGAACGCCACGAGGATCCACACCTCGGGGTGCCATTGGTAGGCCCACGGCTGCACGTCGGAGGACACCTGTGCGATCACGGGGTCAGCCTAGGACGGCGGTCGAACGGTGTCGCCGTGAGCTGACGTGAAGCGCGCCACGTCGTCACCGGCTGCGTCCTACGACTCGAAGAAGCGGAACGTCAGCAACGCCGCGACGTACACGGCGAGCGCCAGCAGCAACCCCGAGTAGAACAACCAGGTGAAGATCCGGTTGTCGAAGCGCAGGTGCATGAAGAAGCTGGCGACGACGAAGAACTTGATCGCCATCATGGTCAGCAACAGCGGGATGAAGACCGGGCCGAGGTCGATGTAGCTCGCGGCGACTTCGCCGGCGGTGATCACCGCGAGGATCGCGGCGATGACGATGTACTTGTTGTCGGTGAGGTGATCGTGCTCGCCGTGCTCGCCGTCATGGCCTGCTCCGGCGTGATGGCCGTGGGCCGGCGCGTCGGGGTCGGCGTGGGTCACTTCGACTTCAGGTGTTGTGGGTGCGTCAACGTCCATGGTGCTCCGATCAGGCCGGGATGAGGTAGACGAGCGTGAAGATGATGATCCAGATCACATCGACGAAGTGCCAGTACAGACCGACCATCTCCACCGTCTCGGCCTTGTCACCCGAGATCTTGTTCTTCGCGATCATCGCCATGGTGGCGAGCAGCATGATGATGCCGACCGACACGTGGACACCGTGGAATCCGGTGAGCGTGTAGAAGCTCGACGCGAACAGACTCTCCGTGTAGCCGAGTCCCTCGCGGTAGAACGTGGTGAACTCGTACACCTGGCCGGCGACGAACAGGCTCCCGAGCAGCGCCGTCACGATCAGCCAACTCTTCGTGTTGCGATCGTCCTTGCGGTTGGCGGCAGAGACCGCGAGCACCATCGTCAACGACGACATCAAGAGCACGAAGCTGGAGGCCGAGGTGAACGGGATGTCCCACAGCTGGTCGGGACCGATGTCGGCGCTGTGCCGGTTGCGGTAGAGCATGTAGGTCGAGATGAGCCCACCGAAGAGGAGGCATTCCGACCCGAGGAACAGCCACATCGCCAGCTTCGTGTTCGACAACCCCAGCGAACTGTGGTGGGCCTCGCCGTGACCGTCGTCGGCGTGGTCACCGGCGTGGACATCGTGCTCGTGCACGTCGTCGGCGTGGTCCTTGACGATCTCGATCGCGTCGGCGACGGTCTCCTTGACGACATCAGACATTGGCCAGCTCCTTGCTGGTCTGGTCGCCCGCAGCAGGCGGATCGAAGTCGGAATCCTCGGCGTCGGCGGGCTCGAGTGCCCAACCGAACATCGCGGCGATCGCAACGGCAGCGCCGAGCGCGATCAGCCACGTGGTGTAGATCACGCCGTACGCCATGATCGGCAGCGACACGGCCAACACCATCGGCCAGTAGGACGGCGACGGCAGATGGACGTGGGCATCGCCGTGCCGCTCCTCTTCGAGGACGAGTTCTTCGAGCGTCGCGCGCTGGACGTACTCGTGCTGGTCGCCTTCGCCGACGTCTTCGTACTTACGGTGGAACACTTCGTCGAGCGCGTGCACGGTCGGGGTTCGGTCGAAGTTGTGCGGCTTGGGTGGGCTCGTGGTGAGCCATTCGAGCGACCGTGCGTCCCACGGGTCGAGCGGCGCCACGGGCTGCCTGCGATGGATGATCAACGCATTGATCACGAACAGCAGGATCCCGATGCCGAGCACGAACGTGCCGATGGTTGCCACGAGGTTCCACATGCCGAGGTTGAAGAACCCCTCGCCCGCACGGTTCTCCGTCCACCGGTACATGCGCCGGGGCTGACCCTGCAGGCCGATGATGTGCATCGGACCGAACGTGAGGTTCATCCCGACGATCATCAGCCAGAAGTTCCACTTGCCCCAGGTCTCGTTCAACTGCTTGCCGAAGACCTTGGGCCACCAGTAGTAGATGCCGGCGAACAGGCCGAGCACGCCACCGCCGAAGATCACGTAGTGGAAGTGAGCAACGATGTAGTAGGTGTCGGTCTGCTGCGTGTCGGAGGGCGCCACCGCGTGAGTGACACCGGAGAGCCCACCGAGTGTGAACTGCACGATGAGGCCCATCGCGAAGAGCATCGCGGTCGTGAACTGCAGCTTGCCGCCCCACATCGTGAGGGTCCAGTTGATGATCTTCACACCGGTCGGCACGGCGATGGCCATCGTGGCGACCGAGAAGACGGCAACCGAGACGGGTCCGAGGCCCGAGGCGAACATGTGGTGCGCCCACACACCCCAGCCGACGAATCCGATCGCCGCGCCCGAGAACACGACGAACGGGTAGCCGAACAGCGGCTTCTTCGAGAAGACCGGGAGCACCTCGGACACGATGCCGAAGGCCGGCAGCACGATGATGTACACCTCGGGATGCCCGAAGATCCAGAACAGGTGCTGCCACAGCAGCGGGTCGGCACCCTCTTCGACCGAGAAGAAGGTTGCGCCGAACCTCCGCTGGAACATCAGCAGGAACAGGGCGACGGTGATGACCGGCATCGCGAACAGCAGCAGGAACTGCGTGATCATCGCCATCCACGTGAAGATCGGCATCTTCATCATTGACATCCCGGGCGCCCGCATGTTGAGCACGGTGACGATCAGGTTGATCGCACCGACCAGCGAGGCGATGCCCGTGATCTGCAGCCCGAGGCCCCAGAAGTCGACGCCGTTGGTCGGCGAGAACGGGGTGTCGGAGTTCGGTGCGTACATGAACCAGCCGCCGTCGGCGGCGCCGCCGAGGATCCACGACGAGTTCAAGAACAGGCCACCGGCCACGAACAGCCACAGACTGAGTGCGTTGAGCCGGGGGAACGCAACGTCGCGGGCACCGATCTGCAACGGGATGAAGTAGTTGGCGAACGCCGCCGCCATCGGCATCACGAAGAGGAACACCATGGTGGTGGCGTGCATCGTGAACATCTGGTTGTACTTGTCGGCCGACAGGATCGTGCCGTCGGGCCCGGCGAGCTGAAGGCGAATGAGTCCGGCTTCGATGCCTCCGATCAGGAAGAAGAACATCGCGACCACGCCGTACATGATCCCGATCTTCTTGTGGTCGACGGTGAAGGCCCACGAGCGCCAGCCCGTGGTCTCGACGGGTCGGCGAAGGTAGCCGTACGACGAGGTCGCGGTGACCACGTCGGCAGCTTCGGCAGGTGCCGGCGTATCGGTCGCCGGGCGTTCGATGATGGCCATTGGCTATCGATCTCCCATCACGTTCGGATTGGTCTGCGTCGTCATCACTTGCGTTCCAACAGGTAGGCGAGGAGCTGGTCGATCTGGTCTTCGCTCAGCGCCAGGTAGGGCATGCCGCGGTAGAGGCCGTCGGTTTCGCCGAGGTTCTCGGGGTCGGCGTACATGGGCTTCTTGGCCGGCGAGTTGCGCAGCCACTCACGCAGGTCGACTTCGTTGAAGCAGTCGGCAGTGACGCCCTCGAGATAGCGATCGGTGAACACGCCCGAGTCGGCTTCCCACACGTCGGCGCGGCAGCCGTCACGGAGCAGGTCCCACGAGGCACCGGCGAAGGTGTTGCGAGTCATGAGGTGGGTCAGGTTCGGGGCGGCCCCGGAGTACACCTGGAGGTCGGGTCGTGCGACGATCGGATTGCCCGTGTCGTCTTCGAGACCGTTGACCTGGTGGCAACGTGAGCAGTTGGCGATGAAGGTCGCCTCGCCCTCGGCGGCCAGCGTTCCCTCCTCGGGGGACACGTAGTCCTCGAGCTGGTTGCCGACCCACTGGGCGAAGCCGTCGTCGGTGAGTGCGACCACTTCCATCCGCATGTTGGCGTGGCTCAGCCCGCAGAACTCGGCGCACTGGCCGGCGTAGATGCCCGGCTCGTTGGCCTGCATCCGCAGGTTGTGGACGCGGCCCGGCACCATGTCGCGCTTGCCGTTGAGGCGCGGAATCCAGAACGAGTGGATGACGTCGCGGCTCGTGCCACGGATCAACACGTTGGTGTCGGCCGGGATCACCATCTGGCCGGACGTGACGATCGGCTCGGTGATCCCTCCGGGCATGCAGCCGTCCTGGACCGGGTAGTCGAACTCCCACCACCACTGCTGGCCGGTGACGTTGACGACACATTCGGTGTCGTCGGTGTCGTTGAGGGCCATGATCGTGCCGACCGTGGGGATGGCCACGCCGATCAGGATCAGCGCCGGAAGGATGGTCAGGGCGATCTCGAGCGCGGGCTTGCCGTGCGTCTGCTCCGGAATCGGCTGGCCGTGATCGCGGTACCGGAAGACCACCCAGGCGATGACACCCATGACGATGAGGCCGACGACACCGGCGATGTAGAAGACGGGCCGCGCCAGATCGTCGATCTTCTGGGCGTTGGTCCCGTTGGGCTGGAAGGTGTCCTGCGGCGCATTCTCCGCGCAGCCGGCCACGAGCACCCCGACGCCGACGATCGCGGCGTACTTGGCGGCTCGTGTACGGGACGTCGTCGAGGTCACGGCTGCCACGCTAGTTGCCGTCTCGGAGTCGCGCTGTTTCGTTCGATCGTGATTTCCGGGCTCGACCAGGGGGCTCACGGCACGATCACCTCGAGTGTGGCGGACTCGACGCCCGGCACGAAGAACCAGAACCCGTCGGCGCCATCGGGGCCGTTCGGGTTGCCCTGACCGTCGTAGGCGAAGCTGGGTTCGCCCGCCTTGATCGTCAGCAGCTGGGCGCCGCCCGGTTCGATCAGCGTGGTGCAGATCTGGTGACGGGCCTCGACCTCGACGGTCTCGCCGCCTTCCTCGATCTCCACGGTCTGGGTGCCGAGGTCGAGCGAGAGGCGACGATGCTCGTTCGAGTTGTTGCGGAAGATCACATTGGTCGGGTTCGAGCGGGGGATGACCATCCCGACCGCACCGGCTTCCTTCGGGCCCGGCACGTCGAAGTCGAGTGCACCCGACTCGTCGAGCAGGACCTGGTAGGTGCCCGACTTGTTGGCGACCGTTTCGCTCACACCTTCGTCGGCCTCGGGGAACTCCTCCGGGCTCTCACAGATCAGCTCGGCCGGATGTTTGCCCTCGGCAGCGCCCTCGGCGTACTCATCGGGGTGCAGGATCGCTTCTTCCTGCCAGACCGACGTCGTCTCGAACTGGGGAATGTCGCGTTCGCCATCGAGACCGGTGATCGTGCCGGCGGCGACGACGGCGATCGCTCCGACCGCCATCACACCCCCGATCGCACCCGTCTTGAGGCTCGGCCGCTTGGCGATGACGAAGCCCACTGTGAGGACGACGGCCGCCAATATGGCGAACGCGATCACGGTGTTGGTCTTCGACAGCCAGAGCATGACGCGGCTGAATGCGTAGATGACGATCCCGGCCGCAATGGTGCCGCCGACCGGGTACTCGAGCGAGTTGGAGAGCCGACTCCGCACGGCGGCGTTGTGCACGCCGTCGCGAGATGCCCGCTCGGCCCATGCCTGCACGGTCCACTCGGCGCCGGTGGCGAGCAGCGCGACCAAGCCGACCACGACGATCGGCTGGTAGCTCACGAGTCCGACGACGAGGACGACGGCACCGAACGCGAACCCGAGCGGCCACACGCTGCCGGTCGGTGCGTACTGCGCCGCGGCGGTGGTCTCGACGGGGGCCTCGTCGTCGGCGAAGACATTGGAGTCACGCAGGATGGCGTTGAGGACGGCGAGCGCGATCAGGGCGATCGTGGCCGAGGCGAGGCCGACGGTGCCGAGCACGCCGTCCTGACCGACGCCGTAGACCACGGTGGCGAGCAGGGCGACGACGGAGGCGCCGATGAGGAATTTCGATCCGGTGGTGAACATCAGTCGATGAGTCTCACTTGGTGACGTAGACGAGGAACCAGATGGCCGAGTACACGGCCGTCATGGCGTACCAGAAGATGGCATGGGCAACGAGGATCTCCCGTTCGCGGGTGCGACCGGCGAGATAGCGGAACGTGGTGACGAGGCTGAACAGCAGGCCCACCACCATCAGGGCGAAGAACATGCCCGTGATGGCGTAGAACATCGAGCCGTACTCGCCCTCGGCAACGGCGACACCCATCTGGTTCCAGACGAACGCCTGGGCGTTGAGGATCAGGAGTGCCACGAACGCCGACACGCCGAGCGCGAACACGGTGTTCGCACGGTCGTCACGCTTCGACGCCCACACGGCCCACTGTGCGAAGGAGCACAGCGCGGGGAAGGCGATGAGCATCACGTTGGTCGGGACCTCGGGAACGATGATCCCGCTCGGCAACCAACTCTGGCCGGCCTCGATGGCGGCAGAGCGCTTGACGGCCCAGATGGCGAGCATCCCGCCGGTGAGCATCGCCATCGCCACGGAGCCGAGCGTGGCGCCGACGATCATCTGGTTGCGCGGTGCCGGCGCGGGGCCGGCGGCAAGGGCTTCCATCAGCTCGCACTCCCTGTGTTCGCATCGTTCGCGGTCTTGAGGTCGAGCAGCGGCTCGGCCGAGGTGATCGTGGGCACGTCGACGAAGTTCGACTCCGGCGCAGGCGACGTGGTGGCCCATTCGATGGTGTGGCCATCGTACGGGTCGTCGGAGGCGTCGGGGTCGGACCTCAACACCGTTGCCGTGAGCAATCCGATGAAGGCCAGCACCGTCAGCGCCATCACGCCGTGACCCACCAGCACCAGGACATTCCAGATCTGCAGGTCGCCGTCGTCGTAGACGAGGCCGGCGGGCTGATCGAGGAAGCCGGCGATGTAGTGCGGGAAGCTCGCCAGGACGGTTCCGGCGACCCCGAGCAGGGCCAGCGGGGCGACCTTCTTCATGTCGAGGGTGTGGCCCCAGAGCTTCGGTGCCCAGTAGACGACGCCACCCATCACGCCGAGTGCGATGCCGTAGGCCACGTAGACGAGCGAGGCTTCACCGAACACGGTGTCGATCAGCGCGAGGTCGACGATCGGCTCGATGGCGGCCCCGACCATGCCGACGAAGACCATCCCGAAGCCGAAGAAGGCGAACAGGAATCCGGCGGTGACGTTGGGCTTGACGGTGTCGCCCTGGTCGTTCTTGCTGGGCTTCGCGAGGAAGAGCATCATCAGGAAGAGGATCCCGGCGCCGAGCAGCGGCAGCAGGTGGAACATCGCCCACGGCGCCACGTCGCCGAGCTTGGCGCTGGCGTCGTCGCCGTCGGCAATCGACAGCTGTGAGCCCTCCCACGGCACGTCGAAGCGGAGTTGCTGGGTGACCGCGGCAAGGGCGGAGACCCCGACGAGGGCCAGGCCGCCGAAGACGAGGCCGCGCATCCTGGCCCGCTTGCGGAAGGTGACCGGAAGGAGTTCGGCGAAGAGGCCGAGCACCGGGATGGCGAACAGGAAGGTGGTCGGTTGGGTGAAGATCCACCCGGCCCACGTGACGATGCCACGGTTGCCGCCGAACGCTTCGCGGGCACCGCTGCGGTGATCGACGAAGAGATAGATGACGGCGCCGACGAGTACCGGCATGATCAGCACGAGCCCGATCCCGAACACGAGCGCCGAGAATGCGAAGAACGGGACCCGGCGCATGGTCATGCCCGGCGCCCGGGTGGTGAGCACGCTGGAGACCAGGCTGACGCCGACGGCGGTGAAGCCGAGCGCCATGAGACCGTGCGCAGCGAGGAAGAGGTCGACCATGTCGCTGTTGCCGCCACCGAACCCACCGTTGTTGATGAGCGAGACGACCGACAGCACGAGGCCGCCGAGCCACATGTACATGCCTGCCGCGACGAGGCGGGGGAAGGCGATCGCGCGGGCGCCCAATTGCAGGGGCACGATCGCGATCGCCAGGCCGGCTGCGAGCGGCAGCGCCGTGCCGAACACGAGGCCGACCCGCTGACTTCCGAGCAGCTGCGCCCACGAGTCGCTGTCGAAGGCGGCAGTTCCGCCGTCGACTCGCTCGATGGCGATGAGGAGGTTCGCGACGATCGTCGCGAGCAGGCCGAACAGGCCTGCTCCGATGAACATCCGACCGATCTTCTTGTGGTCACTGGAGGTGAGCCAGTCGACGTCGACAGCAAGGAGCCGTCCGATGGTCGAGTCACCCACGGCGTCGGGGCTGGAATCGATGGTGGTCATGTGGTGTTGAGACTCACTTGGCTGGATCGTCCTGGGCCGGCGCGGTGGTGCCGACGTCTGTCGTCGTCTGCCGAGACGAGTCCCGGCATGACGGCCCGAGACTACTTGCACGCGACTGTTTCACCAGAATTCCCTCACGATTTCGCGGCGACGGCGTGCCGCGCGCCACGTCACGATCGCGCAAGGTGTCAGCGTCAGGGACGGTCGCCGGTGAAAAGTGCGTCAGGAGACGCCGTGTTCGACGAAGACGTCGAGCATCATCGCGCCGAACAGGAGCGTGACGTAGGTGATGGAGTACCCGAAGAGGCGCATCGACACCGCCGGCGTCGGGTTCTTGCCGAGGGCGACGGTGCCGACGATGAAGATCGCACCGAGCACGATCGCGGAGATGCCGTAGATCAATCCGAGGCTGGCCACCGGCCAGAGCACGAGGGTGCCCACCACGAGCGCCACGGTGTAGGCGATCATCTGCCGCACCACGTCGGCCATCGGGGCGACGGACGGAAGCATCGGGACGTCGGCCGCGGTGTAGTCGTCGGCGTACTTGACCGCCAGCGCCCAGAAGTGCGGTGGGGTCCACAGGAACATCACGACGAAGAGGATGACGGGCTCCCAGCCCAGCGAGTTCTGCACGGCCGACCATCCGACGAGCACGGGGACGGCACCGGCTGCTCCACCGATCACGATGTTCTGGCGGCTGGTGCGCTTGAGCCAGAGCGTGTAGACCCCGACGTAGAACGCGGCCGCCGAGAACGCGAGCACTGCCGACAGCAGGTTCGCCCCGGCCCACAGAACGGCGAACGCCGCGATCTGGAGTGCCAGCGCGAAGATCAGCGCGTTGCGCGGCTCGATGATCCCGATGACGAGCGGGCGGTTCCGCGTGCGTTCCATCAGCGCATCGATGTCACGGTCGACATACATGTTGATCGCGTTGGCCCCGCCCGCGGCGAGGGTGCCGCCGATGAGGGTGACGATCACGAGACGGGCCGGCGGCCAACCCTGCTGCGCGAGCACCATCGTGGGAATCGTCGTGATCAACAGCAGTTCGATGATGCGCGGCTTGGTCGAGCGCGATGTACGCCCCGACGACCGTCGTCGGCGTGCGCCGCGCCGCGTGCGCCGCAACCCCGCCCGGTGCCAGCCGCGACGGGACGAGAGGACGGGAGCCGACAGCCATGACCGGATCATCGTACGACGCCGCGGCAGATCGCGGCCACCGAGCCCGGCCGAACGCCGTGAATTTCGTCCCTGGCCGCCGGCGGCGAGACCGGCGGGCCGGGTCGGTACCATCGAGTGCGTGCCCACCACGCTCGAACCGGCGCAACTCGACGAGCCCGACCTCGACGACGCACCGGCGTCCGACCGACCGTGGATCGTGCTCGTCTGGAACGACCCGATCAACCTGATGAGCTACGTCACGCACGTGTTCCAGAAGCTGTTCGGGTATTCGCTCGAGAAGGCGACGGAGTTGATGCTCGACGTCCACGAGAAGGGACGTGCCGTGGTGGCCTCGGGCACGCGTGAGGAAGCCGAGATGCACGTGTTCCACCTCCACGAACACAGCCTCTGGGCGACGATGGAACACGACAGGTGACGCGCCGGTTCAAACCGCCCGTCTACGCGACGACGAAGCGCGGGGTCACGCACTGGGTGTTGAACATCGGGGCCGACGAACGAGCCATCGTCGAGCGGCTGCTGACCGAATTGCGCACGCTGCTCGCCGACGACACCGACGATGCGTCGCCACTGCTCAAGCGGCTGTTCCCGACCGCCTATCCGGACGATGAGGAGAAGGAGGCCGAGTACCAACGGCTGATCCGCGATGAGCTCGTCACCAGCCGGGTCGTCCAGATCGATGCGGTCACCGCCTGTCTGTCGGACGACGAGGCGACGCTCGACCACGGCCAGGTCGTCGCGCTGATGCAGTCGGTCAACGCCGTACGGGTCGTGCTCGGCACGATGCTCGACGTCGGGGAGAACGACGAGGTCGGCGCCGGTGAGGTCGGCGACGAGTACGAGGCCGAGCGTCAGCTCTACGGATTCCTCAGTTGGCTCCTCGACTGGATCGTCCGCTCCCTCCAGGGCACCTGAGCCACCGATCCGCTTTCCCCTGCGCCGATCCGACGACCCACTGAAGGGTGTGACCGGGCCGCCCACCACGTCGATCGATCGGCTCCACCGCGCGCGCCTGCCCGCCAGGGGACTGCTCCCCGGAGACGGCCGACGTCACGTCGGACTAACGTTCCCGAGCAACCTGTTGGGGGTCTTGGCGGTGGTGATGACAATGCACACGAGCAATCGTTCGGCATCGGCGTCACCACCCGCGCCGTGGACCCTGCGATCGGCGATCGGGCGGAGCAGCCGACCCGCACGTGTCGAGGCCCTCCTCGCAGCCGTCGTCGCGCTGGCCTGCACGCTCGACGGACGGATCCCGCTCTCCACGGGTGTCGTGCTCGTCGCGCTCCTCCCGGCCGTGCTCGTCGACGTGATCGACCGCCGCCTCCCGAATCGCCTCGTCGCCGGCGCAGCGCTCGCCGGAGTCGCCTCCTTGATCGCCGAGATCGTGCTGACCGACATCCGAGTCGGTGCCGCCGACATGCCGGCGGGGGCGCTCGGCATGGCCGGGCCGCTGTTCGTCACCCATCTCGTCCGACCGGCGGCGATGGGGTTCGGTGACGTCAAGGTCGCTGTCGTCGCCGGCGCGGCGCTCGGCCTCGTCGACCCCGTTGCCGGGCTCGCGGCACTGGCGATCGGGTCGGCTGTCACCGCGCTCGTCGGGCTCGTGCGACACCACCGCACGGTCGCCTTCGGGCCCGGTCTGCTCGGTGGAGCGATCCTCTCGATCGTGCTCGTCGCGTCGCCGCTCGATCCACTCGGTCACGACGACCGACCCGTCGACGTTCCGATCAACAACCCGGCATCGGTCGACGCATCACACTCCGAGGGAGACCTGCCATGAGCCGTCAACCAGGTGCAGCGACGCGTGGCTTCCGTCCGAGTGCCCGACGCCGCAACCGCATCGCGGCAGGCATCGCGCTCGGCGCCGCCGCCATCGGCGGCAACGTGCTCGTGTACTCGTCACTGGACGACACCACCACCGCCGTCCAGGCGGTCGACAACATCCCGGCGGGCACGCAGGTCACCGCCGACATGTTCCGCACGATCGACGTCGACGTCGACGCGAGCGTGCCGACGGTGACCGAGGATCAGCTCCCCGCCCTCATCGGGCAGTACGCCCGCGTCCGGATCGTGTCCGGCCAGCTCGTGGTCGGCCTCGCCTTCCAACCCGAACCGCTGGTCAATGCCGGCAAGGCCATCGTCGCCATCGAGGTCGACGCCGACCTGATGCCGACGAACGTCCGCGATCGATCGAATCTCCAACTCGTCGTGCTCGGCGCCGACGACGTGCCGATCACGATCCCGGCGCGGGCGATGGAGGTTCCGGTCGACTCGGTCTCCGGCAACGGATCGGTGTCGTTGTCCGTCGAAGTGGACCTCGCTCAGTCGCCCGCTGTGGCGACCGCCGACCTCGTACGGGTGGTCCTGCTCCCCGCCAGTGCCGACGTCGCAGCCGGAGACCCACCGTCGGCGGACCCCGCGACCGCCGCCGAACCCGTCTCGAGCCCGACACCGACCCTCACTCCCGAGGACGGGGAGGGCTGACATGTCGATGATCGTCATCGGCGGCGATGGCGCCACCACCTCGGCCCTCGCGCTCGCGGCAGGATGGCCCACCTCCGTTGCCGACGACGGTGGCCGGCACGAGGTGGTCGTCGTCGAAGCCGATCCGTCGGGCGGGTCACTGGCCGCCTGGCTCGACACCTCACTCAGTCCGTCGTTGTCGTCGGTCGTCACGGCCCTGCACCAGGGAGCGTCGACGGGAGCGCCGCGCTCCACCCAGTGGGCGGCCGTCGACGCCATGATCCGCCGTTCCGCGTCCGGTGTCCGTTTCGTCCCGGCGCCGTATCGCACTCGCGAGGCCCGCGGAGCGATCAGCGAGGCCGAGCGGTCGTTCCTCCCGCTGCTCGCGGCCATCGACCACACGGTTGCACTCGTCGACGTCGGCAGGATCGACCCACTGCGGATTCCACCCGCGGTGCGCCACGCCCGCCTCACCCTGCTCGTCCACCGCCAGGACGCATCGTCGGCCCCGGCAGCCACGGTACGCCTCGAGCGGCTGGCCGAGACCGTCGAAACGCTCCGCGACGCCGGGGCCACGGTCGGGCTCGCACTGGTCGGTACGGACCCGTTCGCGCTCGCTGAGGTCGTCGGCTTCGCAGCCCCCGACGGACCCGCGTGGTCGCTGGCCAACGACCCGTTGAGCGCCGCGGTCCTCGCCGGCCGGACCGGTGTCTCCACTCGCCGACTGGGACGGTTGCCGCTGATGAGGTCGGCCGCAGTCGTGTCCGCGGCGCTCGCGCCGCTGGTCGACCACCGACCCGAACATGCCACACGCTCGAACGGGCGTCTCGCATGACCCGCACCGCCGCAGCGCGCCGGACGCCCGACGAACTCGACGAGCCGGTCCGTGACGTCACGAGCCGGGTGGCCGACCGGCTGATCGACGCCGTCGAGCGCGACGCGGGCCTCACCGAGCGTCCGGTCGGCGACACGCCACTCGCCGTCGACGAACGGCGCCAGCAACTCCTGGTCGGGGCCTGGATCAACGACGAGATCACCGTCGTCAACGAGGACCGGCTCCGAACCGGTCGACGCCCGCTCGACCTCGACCACGAACAACTCCTGCGCAGCCGCGTGGTCGCGGAGCTCACCGGTGCCGGGCCGCTCGAGCCGTATCTCAACGACATGTCCGTCGAGGAGATCGACGTCAACTCGGCGACGTCGACATGGGTGACCTATGCCGACGGACGCAAGGTCGATGTCGGGGCACTCTGGAACTCCACGGCGGAACTGATCGCGTTCCAGAAGCGCCTGGCGCTCCGCATGCGCGGAACCGGCGAGGGTCGCCTCGACACGTCGTCGCCGATGTTGACCATGCAATCCAACGACGGGTCGCGCGTCGTGATGGTGTTGGGAGGCGACACCGAGCACGGCATCTCGACCCATCCTCGGATCGCGATCCGCCGGTTCGTGGTGCGCCAGGCCGGCCTCGACGGCCTCGCCCGGCTCGGCATGTTCCCGATGGAACTCGTCGCTCAACTCCGCGCCCTCGTCCGATGCGGCTTCACGATGCTGGTGTCCGGCCCCCCGGGAGCCGGCAAGACAACACTCCTCACCGAGCTGCTCGGCGAGGTCTCTCCACTCGAACGGATCATCACCGTCGAGAAGAATCTGCTCGAATTGCGCCTCGAAGACGACCCCCGCCACCCCGACGCACCTGCCCTGTTCACACGGCATTCGAACGCCGAGGGCACGGGCGAGATCACGACCCGCCAACTCGTCGAACTGACGCGGCGCCTCAACCCCGATCGCGTCGTCGTCGGCGAGCTGGTCGAGGACGAAGCACTCGACATGCTCGACGTGGCGTCGATGTGCAAGCGCGGCTCGCTCGCCACGATCCACGCGCACACGGCTGACATCGTCCTGCAGCGCCTGGCCTACTACGTGTCGAAATCGAACACGAAGCTGCCCGAGTTCGCCGTGTGGAGCCTGATCGCTCAGACCGTCGACTTCGTCGTCCACATCGACCTCGTGCGCAACGCCGCCGCCGATCAGGCAACGACCCGTCGGGTCACGTCGATCATCGAAGTCGGCGGACTGGGCGAACGCGGTGGCATTGCCAGCACCGAGGTATGGGGACTCGACGAGACGGCCGAGCTGACACAGCTCGCGCCGCTGTCGCCGCGACACCTCAACCGGCTGCGCCTGGCCGGCTACTCCCCCGAACAGTTCGCGATGCGAGGCGTCACATGACCTCCACGACGATGCTGCTCGTCCTCTCGACGGCCCTGCTCGTGCTGGCCGTCGTCGTCGCCGTCGTCCCGGTCGACGATGCGAACACCGAGGCCGCACCCATCTCGACCGCGCGACTCGACGGCGCCCATGCCGTTCGCGCGGCGTGGGCCGCCGGCTTCGGCATCGTCGTGCTCGCGGTCTCGGGGTGGGTCGTCCCTGCGTTCGTCATCGCTTCTGCCACCTGGTACTGGGTGGCCGCCTTCCAGCGGCGCGACTCCCGACAGGCCAACGACATCGAACGCACCGACGCCCTCGCGTCGTGGATCGAGAACCTCCGCGACGTCCTCCTCGCCGGCGACCAGCCGATCGGCGCGATCGCGTCGACCGTGCCGTCGGCACCGCCGATCATCCGGCCGGCCGTGCGGCGGCTGTCCGCAGCGCTCGGACATCAGGACCCCGACACCGCATTCCGGCGCTTCGCCGACGAGCTCGACGACCCACTCGGCGACCTCGTGTCAGCCGGGCTGCTGATCGCCGTGCAGCGCGGCGCACGGACCGTCGACGTGCTCACATCGCTCGCCGGACAGGCCCGGACGGCTGCCGACCGGCGACGGATCGTCGATGCCGAACGGGCGCCGATCCAGCGTGAGGTGCTGCTGCTCTCGCTGATCATGGGGTCGTTGGTGATGATGCTGCTCGTGTTCGGGCGTTCGTCCTATCTCGACGCATACGACACCAACGAGGGTCAGCTGTTCCTCGGCATGGTCCTCGCCGTCTACGCCGTGCTCCTGCTGCGTGTGCAACGGTTGTCGAAGTTCCCGAAACCGAGCCGCTTCCTGACCTCCGCCGGCGGACGTGCGCCGGCTCGCAGCGGTACGGGGGCGACCTGATGAGCGGCACCGGCGCGGTCGTGCTGATGAGCGTCCTGGTCACGATCGCGGGCTGGTTGCTCGTGACCGGATGGCGCCAACCGCGTCCGCTGCTGACGACTGCCGTCCAACGGCTGCGACGTCCACCCGACGTCCGCTCCGGCGGGCGCAACGACATCGACCTGGTGACCCGGATCGGCGAGTACGGCATGCGCTCGGCGTACGTCCGCCGACACGTCGGATCGGTCGCCGCGCTTCGGATCATCGGTCGTCCGATCGCGACCCACGTCGGGTACCTCGTCGTCGCTGCACTCGGCGGCCTGGTGCTGCCGTCAGCGGTCCTGGGTCTGCTCGGGACAACCGGGGTCCTCGACCTGGGGGTCTTCATCCCGGTCGGTCTCTCGCTGGTGGTCGCCGCAGTGGCCCCGCTGGTCGTCCATTCGGCAGCGGTCGCCGAGGCCGACGAGCGGCGGATCGACCTGCGCCACCAGCTGTCGGCCTACCTCGACATGATGACGATGCTGCTCGCGGGCAACGCCGGGCACGAAGGAGCGCTGCACCAGGCGGCCGAGGCCGGCGACGGGTTGCTGTTCCGCGAGCTGCGGCGCCGGATGCGCGAAGTCGCCACCACCGGCCAGAGCCTCGTCACCGCGTTGACGATCGTCGCGACCGACTTCGACCTTCCCGAACTCGATCAGGTCGCGTCGGCCGCAGCACTCTCGGCGGCCGAAGGGTCACCGGTGGCGAAGACCCTCGCCGCAAAGTGTTCGACGCTGCGCTCCACCCTCGCCGCCGACGACGAAGCGCGAGCCCGCGTTCGCAATGACAAGGTCACCCCGCCGCTCGTCGGGATGGCCGTGCTCTTCATGGCCCTGCTCATCTATCCCGCGCTCAGCTTCTGATCCCCGTTCACCTGGTTGCACACAGACCGCCCACCACCACATCAACCACCCCACATCCCACGGAGGAACCACCGATGCACGACATCTCCTTGACCCTCACGGCGATCACCCACGTGATCTACGCCGGGCTCCGCTCGGTCACACCCGATGCCCTCCTCGACACCGACATCGACACCCGCGACCGCGGGGCGGTGTCGCTCGAACAGGCCCTCTGGTACGCGGCGGCAGCCACAGCGGTCGGCATCGTCGCCACGGTGATCTGGACGAAGATCAAGAGCGAAGCCGACAAGCCGGTCGTCCCCGGCGGGCTCTGAGCCCGCAGATTCGGCGACGCGAGCGATGACACCCGACGAGCTTCCGCCGTCGACGACGCCGACGCGCCCCGCCGACGATCGCGGCGCGACCTCGCTCGCCGTCGCGCTCCTCACACCGGTGTTCGTCGTGCTCCTCTTCGCTGCGGTGCAAGCGACGTTGTGGGCCCACGCCCGTACCGAAGCGCGCGTCGCAGCCCGCGACGCGGCGGCACAGGTGGCGCGCTTCGACGCGAGCACCGGCGACGCGCAGGCATCGGCCCAGGCCCGACTCGCGGGGTCACCGATGACCGGCGTCGATGTGTCGATCTCGACCGGCGCCGAACTCGTCGTCGTCACGATCACGGCGAGCGCACCCGGGATCATCGTGGGGACGTCACGTCCCATCAGCGTGACCGAGGCCGTCCCCGTCGAACGGATCATTCCGTGACGTCTCGACGGCCCCGTGCGATCGGCGACGACGGATCGTCTGACGCACTCGGGATGGCACTGATCGCACCAGCCGCGCTCGCACTCGCGATCGCGGTGCTGCTCATCAGCCGCGGCGTCGACAGCCGAGCCACGGCGCAGAGCGCGGCCGAGGCCGCCGCGCAGGCGGCGGCACAGCAACGCAACCGAGGCGAGGCCGTTGCTGCAGCCCAGCGGGTGGGTGATGCGATGCTGACCGACCCGTCGACGTGTGCGTCGCCGAGCGTTCGCCTCGGCGGCACGTTTGCGCCCGGCGAGACCATCTCGGTCACCGTCAGTTGCTCGACGTCGACTGCCGGACTCGAACTCGTGCCATCGACACCGTCAGGTCCGCAGGCATACACGGCGTTCGCGGTGATCGACCCGTTTCGGGGAGTGGATCCGTGACGCTCGCACCCCGCCCCCGGTCGGACTCCGCCCGCAGAGTCGACGTCGGTGACGACCGCGGGTCGGGGCTCGTGGCGGGCATCGCGTTCATGTTCGCATTCACATTCCTGGGGCTGGTGTGGGTGGCACGTGACGTCGACCGTGGGATCTCCAACCAGTCGGCGGCCACGTCGATCGCCTTTCAGGCGGCACGCTCTGGAGCCCAGGCCGCACGGGTCGACGGCGTCCGCGACGGGGAGTTCGAGCAGCTCGACCCGGTCGCGGCGCGCGCCGCCGCCGCGTCGACCGCATCCCAGCTCTTCGCGAGCTATCGGGTCGCAGGATCGGTGGCCTCGATCGAGGTCGACCTCGTGACCAGCAAGGTGATCGTGACCGTGACCATCACCGACGGCTCGAAGACCGTGACCGGGGTGGGCGCGGCAGCGGCGGTGGAGGTCTCGTGACCGCTGCAGCGCTCGGGATCGCGTTTCCTCTTTCGCAACCTGACGACCCCCTGGGAGGGTGGAGTCGACCGCCGACTCCCGCCGCCGAGCGAGAGGGGGACACATGACCGGGCATCCACAACGGGTCGGCCGCGGTCTCGCATCGCTCCTCGCACTCGCCGTCCTGTTCGGCGGTGTACCCATCGGCCTCGCGGCGGCCGCCCGCTCGAGGTTCGGTTCGGCGAATCCACTCACCGACATCGACCCTCCGTGGCGATGGGACCTCGGTCGGCTCGGTGACGCTGTGTCGCAACCGCTGCGCGACGACGCCGTCGTCAACCTCCTGATCCGCGCCAGCCTGACCGTCATCTGGCTGGCACTGGCGGTGATCGCCGTCACGATCGCCTCCGAGGTGGCCCACATGGTGCGGCACCAGGGTCTTCCGGCGCCGCACGTCCGCGGCGTCGGGTGGGCGCAGCGCATCGGCCGGTGGGTGGCCGTCGGGCTCATCGCACTCCTCCCGGTCAACTCGTTCGCGTCGGCAACAACTGCGGTGGGCGACGCAGGCCCGGCCGCCACCGCGGAGCGGCTCGGCCTCCTCGCGGCGCCCGCCGGCGCGCTCCCACTCGACGACGCACGCCCTCTCCCCGTGGTGGCGTTCGGCCCCGGCGGAGCGGATGACCGGACCTCGACGCGACCCGCTGCGCCGGAGGACTGGGCACCGCCACCCGACGCCGTCACCACCGACGCCCGACCGGCGACCGAGTCTGCCGTTCACGTGGTCGCACGCGGGGAGTCGATCTACGCCATCGCAGCCGACTACGCCGACGGTGAGGAGGGCCGCACCATCGAGATCGCCGACGACATCCTCGACCTCAACCTCGGCCACGTGATGGGCGACGGGCAGCGATTCACGAATCCCGCGCTCATCCAGCCCGGCTGGACCCTCAGGCTGCCGACGGGTGTGGGCACACCGCGGGTCGCCGAGCCCGTGATCGACGTCCCCGATGCGCCCGGCCTCGACATCGCCGACGACGACCCGACCCCCGTCCGGGGGATCCCGCGCATCGACGTCGAAACGATCGACGACCACACGACGCACGTCGTCGTGCCCGGCGACACCCTCTCCGACATCGCCGACGAACACCTCGGTGGCCAGCAGGACTGGCCCGAGATCTGGGCGGCGAACCGCGGCGACGACATGGGCGGCGGGCGGACCTTCACCGACCCGAACCTGATCCTGCCGGGCTGGGAGCTCGACATCGCGGTGCCCGACAGCAACAGCGACACCGCGGCCGACACGCCCTCCATCGTTCCCACCGACACCGCGAACAGCGACACCTCGACGCCCGCTCCCCCGTCGGACCCGGTCGGCCGGCCGAGCGTCGACGACGTCCGCACCGGCGACCGCCCGCCCGTCACGACCGACGTCCTCTGGTCCGAGCCGGCACCGGCCGGCACCGTCCCGTCCAGCACTGTGCCCCCCAGCACCATGCCCGCGGTGCCCGATGCCGGTGATGCCGGCGGCGACGTCGGCCCGCGCGTCACGGCGCCACGCGCCCCGGCACCGATCCGCCTCGAACACGCCGCGCTGCTCGCCGCCGGGCTGCTCACGCTCGTCGGCGTCCGCCGACGACGGGCCCTGCGCGCCGCGCTCCCTCACGCACGCGTGCCCACCCCACCGCCCGAGGTCGCCGCGATCGAACGGCGGCTCCGCACGATCGACCCCGGTGAACGGGGGGCACGGATCGACGTCGCAGTTCGGGCGGCCTCCCATCACCTCGCCGGCACCGGCGTCCAGATCGGATCGGTCCGCATCGCGAAGGACGGTGAGCTCATCCTCCGGTTGACCGGCGACGCCGAACTCGACCCGCCATGGAGCGGCGGAGGGCCTACGTGGACGCTGCCGGCATCGGTGCCGATCGAACTGTTGAGCGACGATGCCCGCCAGGTCGGCCAGCCGTGCCTCGCACTCATCACCGTCGGCATCGACACCGACGGTCGCGACGTGCTCGTCGACCTCGAAGCAGCGGGACTCACGACCGTCGAAGCGGGAGCGGACCAGGCCGACGACATCGTGCGGGCGATCGGATCGGGCCTCGCCACGTCGCTCGACTCCGAAGTCGTCCACCTGGTGGTGGCCTCGCTCGGCGTCGACTGTCTCTTCGATCACCCGAATGTCCGCCAACTCCCCGGCGTCGACGCCGCCATGCGCGCGGCGAGTGCGCTCGTGGGGTCGACAGTCGAGCACGAGCGCTCGTCGTTCGACCTGCGTACGCGCCGCACGGGTGGCGAGATGTGGGAGCCCGCAGTCGCACTCTTCGCGAGCGCCGACCGGGCCGCCGACACCATCAACCCCCCGGAGCCGGGCCACGGCCTCGCGGTGATTGCGGCCTGTGCGCCGCCGAGCACGTCGCACACGACGCCGCACGGTGGCGCACGCCTCGTCGGCCACGCCGACCGGTGGGTGCTCGAGGCGTTCGGCGAGGCGATTTCGCTTGCGCCGATCGGCGTGACGGTCGACGACGTCGCCGACATGGGCGAGATCCTCGCCGACGCCGCACGCCCGATCGTCACCGAACGGCCGGCAGTACCCGTCGACCTCGACACGCTGGTCGCCGACCCGCTCCGGCCCCGGCCCCACGACATCGTGGTCGGGCTGATGGGATCGGTCACCGTCCGCACGGCCGGCGGGACGCCGGGCGAGTTCGAACGCTCCAAGACCGTCGAGCTGATTGCCTGGCTTGCCACCCACCGGGACCGTGCGACCCGCGCGGCTGCGCGCACCGCACTCTGGGAGATGGACGTCCGCGACGCGACGTTCGCGAACGTGGTGTCGGAAGCCCGCCGGGCGCTGGGTCGACTCGTCGAACCACCGCCGGGCGAGGAGTGGCTCGCACGGACGCTCAACGAGACCCTTCCGCTCCACGAACGAGTCGTCACCGACGCCGACCTGATCGAGGAGCGGGTGGAGCACGCTCGACTCGCTCCGCCCGGTCATGCGATCGACGTCCTCCGGCCTGCCGTCGAGATGATCCGTGGCCTGCCGTTCGCCGGCACGAGCTACCTCTGGCCCGACGCCGACGGGATCACATCGCGCTTCGTGCTGCTCGCCACCACCGCCACCGCGGAGCTTGCCGGCCACGCGCTGTCGGTCGGTGACACCGACCTGGTGTTCTGGTCGACCGGCCAGGGGCTGCAGGTGCTGCCCGGCCACGAGGAGTTGATCGGTCTCCGCATGCGTGCCCACGCCCGCGCCGGCGATCTCGCCGGTGTTCGACAGGAGTGGGAGAGCTACGAGCGGGTGATCATGGCCGACTCGTGGTCCGATGGCGAACCCGCACCGAAGCTCCTCGACCTTCGTCGCGAGCTCCTCACCGCCGGCTGAGCCGGCGTGGGATTCATCCGAGCGACAAGCTGTTGCGGGTGTCTGACACCACCTGTTGCGGGTGTCTGACACCAGGTGAACGTTCGGGGAACACGGTCGGAGCGGGCACATCGGGCGGTTGCAGGCGCAAGAATGTGTTGATGCGGCCTCCGCAAGCTCCTTCTCCCTCCCGTCGGCGCGGCCGACTGGCTGCCGGTGCGGTGGCTGCTGCGTTGGTAGTGGCCGCATGCGGCGGCGATTCCGACTCGTCCGATGCAGGCGCCGGCTCCGAGGCGGGCGAGCCGCTCCCCGCGATCGATCCCGGCGACGAGCCCGCAACCGAGACCGAGGCTGCAGCCTCGTCCGCCGCCTACGTCGATCTCGTCGGACCCGACGTGCTCCCGGCGGCCGAGATCGAGACGAACGTGCTGCCGAGCGTCGTCGTCGACGACCTCAACAACGGCCGCAAGGTCAACTTCCGCAACCTGGTGCCGCAGGACAAGCCGGTCCTGCTGTGGATGTGGGCACCGCATTGACCCACCTGCCGTCGGGAAGCTCCCGACGTCGAGCAGTTCGCTCGAGACAACGCCGACGACCTGATCGTGGTGGGCCTGGGCACCCAGGACAGCCTCGGTGACGCGAACGACTTCGTCGACGAGTACGGAACCCAGTCGTTCACCATGCTGTGGGACGAGTCGTTCCAGACCTGGCAGGAGATCGGGATCACGTCGCAGCCGTCGGCCGTGCTGCTGGCCGCCGACGGCACCCCGATCACCGGATGGGTCGGTCCGTTCCCGCCCGACGAGGTGCTGCGTCTCGCCGCCGAGTCGCAAGCTGCCTGATCAACAGGTCGCGCCGGCTTGTTGGATCAGTGACCCGTCCTCGGCAAGGTTCCAGTTGTCCGAGGTCGACTTGATGAAACCGGCGTTGACGAGCCCGAGTTCGTAGCGCTCGTCGCCGACACCGCTCGCCGGGAGCACGTCGACCTGCTCTTGCGCGATGTAGGTCTCGGCGGCCGTGCCGAGCACCCGGCCCTCCGTCGCACACACGTTGGTCTCGCCGCGCCCGATGATGCCACTCACCGCGAACACCGTGACGGTGGCGAGGATGCCGAGGATGACGATGACGATGAGGAGTTCGACCAGGGTGAATCCGTGGTCGTGTCGACGGATGGTCAGCGAGTGATTCATGGTGGTCATGTCCCGAGTTCATGACCGGCGTCCGCAACCGGTCGGTGAAGATTCATCGACTCATCCGCCGGTCGACTTGAGCGCGGAACGGCCGTCGTGGGCATCGTGACCGCCACAACCATGTGCTGTCGCGTCGCCACCCGAAAACGGCACAGGCGCCCCGGCCGAAGCCGGGGCGCCTGTGATGTTCCTATCGACTGATGTCGATCAGGCGCACTTGGCGCCAGCGGTGGTGTCGAAGTCGACCGAGCCGGTCGTGTTGTCGTACACCCAGTCCGAAGCGGTCGGAGCCGTCTTCACGAAGTCGGGCTCCAGGTCGGCGAGTGCCGGCGGGAACGCCTGGTTGTTGTCGACGTAGTACGCCTCGACAGCGGTCTCGAGAGCCCGCCGCTCGACGTCACATGCGTTGGTCTGGCCACGCTCGGTGATGCCACGCACGGCGAACACCGTGACGGTGGCGAGGATGCCGAGGATGACGATGACGATGAGGAGTTCGACGAGGGTGAAGCCCTTGTCCTGGTTCTTGTTCATGATTCTGCGTTTCCTTCCGCTGTTGAATCGAGTTGATTGTTCTCACGTTGATGCCCTCCGTGAGATGCTCTCCCGTAGCGCAGAAAAGGTTTCGGTCCACTCGGAGCGAAGCTTGAGCGGTTTCTCGAAGAAATTCGAGATTCTCGCGAAACACCTGCTCAAGGGCTACGACATCGACACGGATCGATCCGATCGGCTTGATGATTTCGTGATTCTTTGACCAATAACAGACGTCGCGCTCAAGGTTGTCTCAACACGGACCGATGCCTTTCACATGCATGTGTGTGCATGTATGTAGGACTGATCGAATTCATCGAGAGCGGACCAATGTTCGGCAAGACAAAAGAAGCGATTGATCACGACAGCACGACGGATGGCGAACTGACCGTCGACGACTTCTTCGGCGACGAAGCCGCCGTTGCGGAGACGGTACGCGTCGACCACCTCCACCACCGCGTCACACAGGTCGAGCAGCAGATCAACAGTCAGTTCACCTCGCTCGCCGCCTATGCGCAGATCGCGCAGGAGCAGGTGGAGATGGTGCGCTCCGAGGCGCTGCATGCCAACGAGCGGAGTGAGCAGAAGGTGATCGCCCTCGTCGAGCGCGAACGCGCCGACCGGCTCGCCGACTCGACGGGCGTGATCGACGTGACCGCCCGACTCGACAGACTCGATGCCCAGATCGAGGAGATCCGCCACGGCCTCCAACTCTGCCTCTCGAATCAGAAGGCACTGGCCGACGCCATCACCGACCTCTTCCAGCCGACGCACGACATGCCGAACCCACCGGCGGCTGCTCCCACCCCTGTCGAGCCGGTCGCTCGCGATGCCGTCTTCGCATTCGAAGACGCGCAACCCCTCGAGATCACTGAGGAGGCGCCGACACTCGGGGCCTTCCCCCCACCTGTCGGTACGTCGGGCAGCGTCGAGCCGGGCGGGTACGCCGACTCCGATCTGATCGACGGACCGATCCCCGGCCTCTCGCTCGACTGACCGCCGGACCTCGGCGCACGTTGCGTCAGCGCGGCAGCTTGTCGAGCGCGAACCGGCGGACCGACCCGGGAAGCACGTTGATGACGCCGGCGCCGACCTTGTTCTTCGCTCCGGGGACGACGACAGCGCGGTTGGCTGCAACGCCGCGAAGCCCCGCCGCGGCGACCTCGTCGGCGTTCTGCCACAGGAAGCCGGGGAGGTTGGACGTGTCGTAGTCGGCACGGTCCTGGAACTCGGTCCGGGTGAACCCGGGGCACAACGCCGTGACATGCACCCCGCTCGGTCTCAGCTCCGCGTGGATCGCTTCGCTCAACGAGGTCACGAACGCCTTCGTGGCGGCGTACGTGGCGCTGCCGGGAGCCGCCATGAACCCGGACATCGAGGACACGTTCAGGATGCCACCTCTGCCCGCTGCGGCCATCGTGACAGCGGCGACATGGGCGAGCCGGTGGACGGCGACGACGTTGACGTCGACGACCGCTGCCTCGCGTTCGAGGTCGAGTTCGTGGAACGCTCCCTGATGGCCGAATCCGGCGTTGTTGACGAGCAGGTCGATCGGTGACGAGACGTCCCGAAGGCGATCCTCGACGTACGACAGCTCGGTCGGATCGGCGAGGTCGGCCACGAGGACCTCACAGTGCACTGCGACCTCTGCGGCGAGCTCGTCGAGGCGCTGTTCGTCACGTGCGACGACCACCAGCTCCGTACCGTCGACTGCCAACTGACGGGCGATCTCCTTGCCGATCCCCGAAGAAGCACCGGTCACCAACGCACGAGTCCAAGTAGCCATCGGCTCATTCTCGCGCGTTCGGTCCGAACGCCACCCGAGAGGGAGGGAAGACTCGCGCAGCTGCTGCCGATTTCTTTCCCTTCCGCTGGCGGCTGAGGTGCTCGAGCGCAAGGCGCGCAGCGACGACGTTGACGTCAGTCAATGAGGAGCCTGCGCAACGCAGCGATCGAGCGCCCCAGCCGTGGGCGGCGCTACCTGACGAGTTCGGTGCGCATACCTTCGGCGTCCCAGGTGGGATCGAGCGGGAACCGGCTGATCGCCCGACCCGACTGGCGGCGCGCCGTCCACAACATCGCAGCGGCGTCGAGCAGCATCTTCGGATGCGCTCCGGGCGGCGGTGTGCGGGTCACGACATCGTCCACCCCCGGCAGTTGGGCGCGGATGAGTTCGAGTCGCTCACGCCGACCGTCTTCGTGCCACGGCGAGGTCTTGAGCTTCTCGTCACCGTTCATCGCGGTGAACGACACGTCGGGATGTGCCGGCACGAACCGGCGCGCGTGGTACGGCTGGATCTCGTGCGCCGCTTCGCGCAACCAGCGGAACCGACGCTTGTCGGCGCCGTTCATCCACTCCTCGAGCCGCGCAGCACCCATACCGGAGGCCTCCTTGAACGCCTCACGGCTCGGCACACCGTAGATCGCCGCGGCACGGGGCCAGCCGACGTACTGACGCGCGTCGACGTCGCACGCTCGCCACGGTCCATCGGGGAGGTCCTTCAGTCCCATCGGTGCGTTGATCGCCGCTGCATCGAACACCGGGCGGTAGTCGAGCACGTCGAACAGGCGCTTGACGACGAACGCCTCTTCGGCCGCGACGGTCACACCCGCCATCCGGGCGGGAAGCACCAACCATCCGCCGGGACACGTGGTGACCCCAGCGAGGTTCTTGTACGGCAACTTCTTGGCAACCATGCAACGTCTCCTTCGGACCGAGGTCCTCGACTCCGGATCAGCCCCGCGGTGCGGCGCCGGCGAGCGGGTCGGTGTACTCGCCGCTGCCCGACGACCCGGCCTGACCCTGGGCGAGCGTCGCCTGCGCCTGCAACTGGGAGCGGGCCGTCGCGAGCTGCGCCTGGATCTCCTTCGGGTAGGCGCTGGATTCCATCGCCGTCTCCATCGAGATCAGGCCGGCGGCCACGAGTCGGGCGAGGTCCATCTCGATGGTCTGCATGCCTTCGCCGCCACCGGTGGCGATCATGTTGCGCATCTGGCGCGACTTGCCCTCACGCACGAGGTTGCGGATCGCCTCGTTGGCGATCATGATCTCGTAGCCCGCCACGCGGCCGCCACCGATGGCGGGGAGCAGTCGCTGGGAGATGACGCCCTGGAGCGCACCGGCGAGCATGATCTGGATCTGGTCGCGGCGTTCGGCCGGGAAGACGTCGATGATGCGGTCGAGGGCCTGGGCGGCGTCGTTCGTGTGCAGCGTGGCAAACACGAGGTGGCCGGTCTCCGCGAGGGAGAGGGAGATCTCCATCGACTCGAGGTCGCGCATCTCGCCGAGGAGCACCACGTCGGGGTCCTCACGCAGGGCGCTCTTCAGCCCCGTCTGGAAGGAGCGGACGTCGGTGCCGACCTCGCGCTGGTTGACCATCGCGAGCTTGTGGTGGTGCAGGTACTCGACCGGGTCCTCGATGGTGAGGATGTGGACCGGCTTCGTCTCGTTGATCCGGTCGATCATCGCGGCGAGCGTCGTCGACTTGCCCGATCCGGTCGGGCCCACGACGAGCACGATCCCGTACGGACGGTTCAGCAACGTCGTACACGCCGATGGTGCGCCGAGCTCTTCGAGCGAGCGGACCCGGAACGGCACGACGCGGAGGGCGAGCGCGAGCGAGTGGCGCTGGCTGAACGCGTTTGCACGGAAGCGGCCGACGCCGGGCAGACCGAACGAGAAGTCGACCTGGCTCTGCGCCTCCAGTTCCTTCTTCTGCTCGTCGTTGATCAGCGAGTAGATGATGCGGTCGATCTCGACCGACGTGAGCACCGGCACGTTCTCGAACGCGACGAGCGTGCCGTCACGGCGAACGGTCGCCGGGCGGCCCACCGTGAGGTGGAGGTCGGATGCCCCGGACTGAACGGTCGCTGTTGCCAACGACACGAGCATGGGATCAGGTTCTTGAGTGGACATGTTGGTCTAACCTCCGCACACGAGCCGGCGAACGCCGGCGTCTTGGATCTGATGAGTCTCTTGCTGTTGATTCCACTGGTGGTCGTGTTCGGCCTGTTGATCGGCTCGTTCTTGACCGTGGTCGTGGATCGGGTACCCCGCGGCGGCAACATCAACCATCCGCCGAGTACATGTGGGAACTGTGGTCTGCGGCTCGGACCGCTCGACCTGGTCCCCGTGGTGAGTTGGGTCGTCCTCGGCGGAAAGTGCCGCCGCTGCCGCAACCCGATCGGCATCGAGCCGATCGTGATCGAGCTGGCCAACGTCGCGATCTGGGTGCTCTTCGCGATCCGCTTCCACGACGACATGATCGCGGTGCTCCCGGCGTTCCTGATCTTCGGGTCGGTGCTCGTTGCGCAGAGCTGGATCGACTTCCAGGAGCAACGGCTGCCGCGTGAGATCACGTACACGGGTCTCGTGCTCGGTGGCATCGCGCTCACGATCGCAGCCGTCGTCATCGACGAACCGCAGCGCATCTGGATGGCTGGGCTCGGCGCCGCCATCGCCCTTGCGATCATCGGTGGGATCTACGCCGGCAGCAACGCGTACTACGGCAAGGACGTCGCGTTCGGCTTCGGCGACGTGATCCTGGCGCCGTTCCTCGGCATGTACCTGGGGTGGCTCAATCCGGGCATCGTGGCGCCCGGCCTCTTCTTCGGCTTCATCCTCGCCACGCTCGGAGCGATTCCGGCCATGCTCGCGAAGAAGGCCGACGCGAAGACCATGATCCCGTTCGGACCGTTCCTCGCGTTGGGTGCCGTGGTGGCGGTGTTCGTGGGACAACATTTCGTCGACCTCGTGCTCGGACGCTGACCCGCAGGTCAGACGAGACCCGACCCTTCGACGTCGACGATCTGCACGATCGGTGCCGGCGTTGCGGGAGCGGCATTCTCTTCCTTGAGGCCGCCGAGCACGCCGTACATCGCCGACACGAGCGCGATGGCGACGAAACCGACGATCACCCCGACGAACACGATCATGATCGGCTCGAACAGCGTCGTGAACTTCTTGATCCGGCTCTCGAGTTCGCGGTCGAAGTAGATCGCCGCGATCTCGAGCTGGTCGTCCAACGTACCGGTCTCCTCACCGACCTTGAACATCTGCTTGGCAGCACCCGGGAACAACTCGGTCTCGATCAGCGGACCCGAGAACCCCCGACCTTCGAGCATTTGCTCACGAGCGATTTCGAGCCGCTCGACGTAGACGACGTTCGCCGTCGCCTCGGTCGTGGTCTTCAGGCCTTCGGGCAGCGGGACACCGGCCTTCACCATGGCGCCGAGGATCCGGCAGAACCGCTCCAGGAGCGCGTAGTCGACGATGCCACCGACGATCGGCAGCTTGAGGACCAGTCGCTGCTTCCAGATCTGCCCCGTCGGGTGTTTCGCGAGGAACAGGAAGGTTGCAATGAGGACCGCGAAGAAGCCCGCCGTGACGAACCAGAGGTCGGTGAAGAAGCGCGAGAAGAACAGCATCATCCGAGTCGGCAACGGCAGGTCCGCATTGAGTTCTTCGAACAGGGGCTTGAACTGCGGCAGCACGTAGCCGGCGAGCAGCAACACGGTGCCGAACGCCATGACCATGACCACCATCGGGTACGAGAGCGCGCCGACGACCTTCGAACGGGTGTCGATCTCGCGTTCGAGATATTCGGCGAGGCTCTCGAGCGCCGTGTCGAGCTGACCGGTCAGCTCGGCCGACTGCAGGATGCCGATGTAGTAGTTGGGAAACACATTGGGGTGTCCGGCTGCCGCCACGGAGAGCAGGCCACCGTTGCGGAGGTCGTCGGTCAGATTGCTGATCGCACGGCGGAGCGCAACGTCTTCGGTCTCGTCACCGATCGTGACGAGCGCATCGGTGAGTGGGATACCCGCCTTGACGAACACCGCGAGCTGACGCGTGAAGTGCATCAGCTCCTTCTTCTTCACCTTTTCCTTGGTGAGCTCGAAGTCGAGCATGCCGCGCGACTCTTCGATCTTCGTCGGGAACAGGTTCTGTTCGACGAGCAGCGCGGCGAGCGGCGCCGATGGTCTCGGCCTTGGTCACACCCTCGATGGGGGAGCCGGTCGGGTCGATTGCTGCGTATGCGAACTTGGGCATTTCAGTGGTTCCTGTACTCGTGGTGAAGAGCGGTGGGGGTCTGTGTGTTCATCGGCGATGGGGGCGGTGAACGTGAGGAATACTTGTCAGTGGGCGAAGAGGGTGCGGACGACCTCGGGAACGGTGGTCACGTCGTCCTCGACGAGTTGCATGGCCTCGCGGAGCATGGTGCGCATGCCCTGCGCGACGGCCAGGCGACGGAGTTCTTCCGTGGTCGCCCAGCCGACGATCAGACGACGGATCTCGGGCGTGATCTTGAGCAGTTCGTAGATACCGACGCGGTCGCGATAGCCGGTGCCCGAGCAGTAGGTGCACCCGGCGCCCTGCCAGAACTGCGTCTTCTCACTCCCGCCCGAGTGTTGGCGGAACACCGCGAGTTCTTCCGCGCCGAGCTCGTAGGGCTCCTTGCAGTTGTCGCACATCTTGCGGATCAGTCGCTGACTGACCACGCCGACGATGGCCGACGCCACGAGGAACGCCTCGATGCCCATGTCGAGCAGGCGGTGCAAGGCGGCGACGGCGTCGGTGCCGTGGAGCGACGAGAGGACGAAGTGACCGGTGAGCGCCGACTGGATCGCGATGCGGGCCGTGTCGGCATCTCGAATCTCACCGACGAGGATGACGTCGGGGTCCTGTCGGAGGAGGGCCTTGAGGCCGGTGGCGAAGGTGAGGCCCGCCTTCTCGTTCGTCTGCACCTGGTTGATGCCGGGGAAGACGTACTCGACGGGGTCTTCGACCGTGGTCACGTTCTTGCCGCCCGAGTTGATCTCGAGCAGGGTGGCGTACAGGGTCGTGGTCTTGCCGGCACCCGTCGGACCGGCGCAGATGACCATGCCGAACGGTGCGTGGACGAGCTTGGCGTAGTTGCTGTAGGTCTCTTTCGGCATACCCAGCTCGCCGAGGCCGACCATCGACTTCGACTTGTCGAGCAGACGCATGACGATCTTCTCGCCGAACACGGTCGCCACCGACGACACGCGCACGTCGAGCTCCTTGCCGTCGACCTTCGTGGAGAACTGGCCGTCCTGCGGCGCACGCTTCTCGACGATGTTCATCTCCGACATGATCTTCAATCGCGAGGTGAGGGCGTTGTGGGCAGTGAGCGGAAGGCTGAACGCCTCGACCAACTGCCCGTCCACGCGGAAGCGGATCCGGAGCCGGTCGTCGAGCGGTTCGATGTGGATGTCCGAGGTGCGGTCGCGGAATGCCTGGCCGACGATCTTGGCCACGAGCTGCACGACGGGCGCCTGGTCGTTGAGGTTGACCTCGGCGACCGTCTTCTCGGCGGCCATCCGCTGCTCGTCCTCGCCGGCGAACGTGGAGACGATCTCGTCGAGGTTCGACGACGTGCGGAACATCTGCTCGATGAACGAGGTGACCGAGTTGTGGTCGGCCGCTCGCCAGACGAGGCGCTGGCCGCCGGCGCCGGCTTCGACCACCTGACGGACGTGAGCCGTCGGGGCAACCGCGTAGACGAGCAGACCCTCCGGGCTCTCGGAGATCGCAATCACCTTGTTGGCGCGACACAGCTGCTCCGGGAGCTTCTGGACGACCTCGGCCTCGAGCTGGCCGACGTTCGAGTCCGCAACCGGCACCTGGCACGCCGCGCCGATCGCATGTGCGATCTCGTTGCGTCCGACACCGTTACGGGTGATCGCGTACTCACCGAACTTGAACAGATCCCCGTTCGAGTCCTGCAGCAGTTGCGCGAGCTGCTCTGCCGTGACGTAGCCGGCCTGCACGAGCGCCTGACCCGCTGCCATGCACTCCTCCGGGTTCGCGCCGCCGGTCGGCGCGTCCGCGACCGCAACACCGCCACCGCCGCCGATGTCGTCGCTGCCGTCCTCGTTCTTCTTGCGTCCGATTGCCATGTGATCGTTGTTCCAGTCGTGTGATGCAGGTGCAGGTCAGCGGTCAGTACGCGACCGGTGGCTGAAGGGATGGGGACGCTGCAACGGTGCCGTTGATCGGCGTCGCGTTGGACGTGGGTTCTGCCGTGGGTGGGGCCAGCGGCGTGTACGCGGGCGCCTCGATGCGATCGATCGTGGGAGCGATCGGTGGGGCCGCCGCCTCGGCCGGCCGCGTCATCGCGACGGTCTGATCGTCCATCCGGTCGTCGTTCTTGCGTTCGGCGATGATGTCCGGGTCGAGCATCAGGACGGCGCGCTCGACCTCTTCGAGACGTTCCAGTTGGACGGCGGTCTCGACGTCCATGTGCTGGTCCTGCACGGTCGTCTCGATCTCGGTGAGTCGAACTGCGGTCTTGTCGAGGTTGTCCTTGATGGTTTCCTGGAACCGGTCCATCTCGATCCGCACCAATTCGGCCTGTCCGAGCGCGGACGACACCTTCTCCTTGATCTCGTCGATCGCGTCGGCGTCGACGTCCGCGAGGTCCTGACGGATCGCGGCGAACTCGGCTTCGACCTCGGCGAAGCGGGCGTCGGCCTTGGAGATCCGGTCGTTCAGCGTGACCACGGCATCGTCGAGTCCGGCGCCGACGCGACCGACGTGGGCGTCGATGTCGGCGACCCGCTGCCCGATCTCGTCGTTGATCCGGGTCTCGAGCCCGTTCATCCGCTCGGTGATCCGTTCTTCGCTGGCGTCCACGCGGGTGCCGACGATGTTGGACACCTCGGCCTGCTGACGTGCAGCGACAGCCGAGACTTCGTCGATGCGCATCACCACGTTGGCAAAACGCTCGTCGAAGCTGCCGTTCACCTCTGCGGTGATCCGTTCGAGGCGGGCATCGATCGCGGTGGTCACCGAGTTGATGTGGGTGACCATCTTGCCGGCCTGCTCGTCGAACTTGCGGATGCTGCCGTCGAGGGAGCGCACGTCGGTCTCGACCTTGTCCTGGCGGTGCTCGACCTGCTTGAGGATCGGCCGGGCAGCGGATTCGACGGCCGCGGAGATCCCGTTGTTGGCCTCGTCGACCACTCGACCGAGTCGGACGTTCATCTCGTCGTGACGCTTCTTCGTCGCCGTACTGAACTCGGTCAGACGTGCTTCGAGGAGGTGCTGGAGCTCGGTCTGGTACGTGGCGTTGGCCGCTTGCGAGTGTTCGAGGGCCCCGGCGAGTGCCTGCACCTGCTGTTCGAGTTCGGCGCGGGCAGACGCCCCGGCGCTCATCTCCTCGCGAAGTTGTGCGAGGTTGGTGGCCACATCGCCACTGAAGCGGGTCAGCTCCTGCTGTACCGCGTTCACGATCTGGCGCTGCATCTCTTGAGTTTCTTCGCTCATCGCTCTCTCCTCGGGTGGACCCGGCGGCACCGAAGGCACCCGCAGCTCCACCCGACTGTCGTTCGGTCGTCACGGATGTATCGACCACCAATCAGCGCGTCTTGAGGAATTGCTGAGGCTTCCGTGACATGGAGCGGACACACCCCGTCCGGCGCTGACCCAATCGGTGCAAGGTCCAAATGACATCAATGTCATTCACACGCGACACGGCATCGAGGATCGGCACTACCGTGCGCAACATGCGCGTACACCTGGTCGACGGCACCTACGAGCTGTTTCGGCAGCACTTCGGACAGGTGACGCGGCACGCCGACAGCCATCCGCTCGCCGCTGCCGCGGGGGTGGTGTCGTCCACACTGGCGCTGGTTGCCGACGGAGCCACTCACGTCGGTGTCGCGTCCGATCACACGATCGAGAGCTTCCGCAACGACCTGTACCACGGGTACAAAGACGGCACGGGCATGGACGAGGCGATCCTGCGCCAGATTCCGGTGATGGAGGAAGCGCTCGCTGCCGCGGGATTCACCGTGTGGCCGATGGTCACGCACGAGGCCGACGATGCGCTCGGCGCGGCCGCGGCCGTCGCCGACGCGGACGAACGTGTCGACCAGGTGCTGATCGTCACTCCCGACAAGGATCTCGGGCAGTGCGTACGGGGCGATCGGGTCGTGCAGTTCGACCGTCGCAAGCGCGAGATCCTCGACGAGGACGCCATCATCGAGAAGTTCGGGATCCGACCGGCCTCGATCCCCGACTATCTGGGGCTCGTCGGCGACTCGGCCGACGGCTTCCCCGGCCTTCCCGGGTGGGGCGCCAAGAGTGCAGCGCTCGTGCTCGCCCGGTACGGCCACATCGAGGAGATCCCGACCGCGGCGGGACAGTGGGACGTCGACGGGCTGCGCGGGGCGGCCAAGCTCTCTGCGACGCTCCAGGCGCAGCTGGACGACGCCTACCTGTTTCGCCGGATCGCCACGATCGACACCGACGTCGACGTCGGCAACGTCGACGCGTGGCGCTGGACCGGCCCGACGGCCGGTTTCGGCGACATGGCCGAACGGCTCGGATCACCGGGCCTCGCCGATCAGGCCCGAAGCCTGGAGTCCGCGATATCATGAACGACGGTGGTGACCGGGTCCTGTGCAACGGGCGCCCGTGAACCAGGTCAGGACCGGAAGGTAGCAGCCTTCATCGGCATCGCCTGTGTGCCGCAGATCGCCTGGTCACCACCACTTTCACACGCCGATAGCGTGTGGGGCATCACCTGGAGGGGTGCGAGAGCGGCCGAATCGGCACGCTTGGAAAGCGTGTGAATGGCAACATTCCGTGGGTTCGAATCCCACCCTCTCCGCCAGCCTCGCAACTTCCGGCGGATCGTGACGGTCAGCGTCACGATCCGCCGGAATTTCGAAGTCGGGGGCGAGGTGGGAGACTCCGGTGATGGCCGACGAGCACCACCGATGGATGGGCAGCGCGCTCGACGAGGCCCGCGCCGCGCTCGATCACGGGGACGTGCCGGTCGGTGCGGTGGTCGTCCGCGACGGAGCCGTCATCGCCGCACGCCACAACGAACGCGAGCTCTCCGGCGATCCGGTTGCCCATGCCGAAGTGCTCGCTCTGCGCGATGCAGCCGCCCACATCGGGAACTGGCGCCTCGACGACTGCACCATGTACGTCACGCTCGAACCGTGTGCGATGTGCGCCGGGGCGATGGTCAACGCACGGTTGGGATCGGTGGTGTTCGGAGCGACCGACCCGAAAGCCGGGGCGGTGGTGAGCCACTTCGGACTCTTGGCCGGCGCCCCGCTCAACCACGCGGTGGCCACCACCGTCGACGTACGCGCCGACGAGTGCGGCGACCTGCTGCGCGACTTCTTCCGCGCTCGGCGCTGACGGCTCAGTCGTCTTTGTGGCGCAGGCTGCCGATGAGGCGGCGCAGTGCGCCGCGACGCTCGGCTGCGGGCTCGGGGTCGTCGTCGACGAACACGACCGATGCCCGGCCCGGGCCGGGATGACTCGCCGACTCCTGATCAGGAGCCAGCGGCGCATCGAGTGCCGAATCGGCCGCGCTTCGGGCTGCGGCGGCGGCTCGCTCGTACACGGCCTCGGCCCGCATGTCGGCGGTCGGCGGGGCGAACCCGAACGGTGCCGACTGCGACGGCGCAACGGCTGGAGCGGCGGCAGCGGTCGGGACCGGCGCCTCGGCCGGGGGAACCGACCCCGTGCGCTCGGGAGCCGCGATGGTCGTCATCGGTGCCGACGCCGCGGCCGTGGGGAGACGGAGTTCGGGCAGACTGATCGGCGTCACCGCGAGTTCGGGCACGCTCACCCGGCCGGTCGACGCGCCCTCGATCGCCTGGAGCGCCCGCTTGACGGCGACTGCCACGTCGTCGGGGACGGTCGCATCGGGTTCGGGCAGCGCGTCGATCTTGAGCGGCGCGATCGAGAATGACGGCGCTGCGTCGGCCACGTCAACGGGAGCCGGTCCGGGAAAAGCATCCGCCGCGATCACGGGCGGAACCGCATCGCTCGGGTCGACCGGGGCCGCAACGATCGAGCCGGCCGATGGGACCGCACTGGGGTCGACCGGCGGCGCCGTCAACGGCGCGGGCGCCGGTGCGAAGGCCTCGGCGGGTGCAGGTGGCGGCAAGGTGGCGGCTGAGGCAGATGGCACAGATGATGCGGTCGCTGCAGACGCAGGACCGATCGCCTCGTCGGCGGTGCCGTCGGGCCACACGATGTGGAACTCGCTCAACGGTGTGATCCAGGCAGGGTCATCACCCGACGTGCCGGTCCGGTCGGCATCGACACGTCCGACACCGGCCTCGAGGCCGACGGGTGCCGGCATCGGCACCGGGAGCGGCCCGGACGGGTCGGGATCCGACCACTCGATTTCGAGTGTGGGGGGCGCGGCCTGGAGGGCGGGGAGTTCGTCGACCACGGATCGGTCGACCTGTGCCACGGCACTGACGGGACGCTGGCTGCCGGCAGGGTCGTCGTGACACCACGAACCAGCGATGGATGCCGGAGGGGTGATGGCGGTACGCGCTGATGTTCACGCTGGCGGTCGATCGGTTGGCGAGTTCGCGCACGATCGCTTCGGTCCTGGTCTCCATCACGACCATCACGGCGTCGCGGTCGATCGAAGGTTCGCGGTCGAACAGCCGGCCGAGATGCTCGACGTCTCCGACGCGGACCATTCCCCGCTCGAGTTGGTCGGCCTCGACGACGCCGAGGTCACGCAGGACACGGCTGATCGGCGGATCGCCCTCGCGCTCGGCGTGGTAGACCGTCCCACCATCGAGGTACAGCCGAACGAGCGGATCGGTGGAGAAGGAGACCTCGCCGGTGTACGCATGGAAGCGGGCGACGTCGAGCGAGGTGGACGCAGGACGCGGCGTGGCCTCCGTCGACACCGCATAGTCGGCGAACGACCCGAACTGCTCGGCCAGCGACGGGCCGGGTGAGCCGGCCGGGAGCCCGGTGCTCATCGGATCGCCCGACATGTCACGCCCCCTCCGCCGTGGTCGACGTCGACGAACCGACGGCTTCGAGCGCATCGAGGAGGGTCAACAGGATCTCGACGATCACGTTCCGGCCCGACGCAGGACTGATGAGCTGGCACGGTACGACCGGCTCGCCGGCCAGTGCACCGAGCGAACGTGCGACCCGCTCGGCGACGTCCTGGTCGCTGCAGCGGTTGACGGCGATCACCGCAGGGACGCGGGAGGTCGGAGAGCATCGAGCGGAGCTCGACGCCTGCCGCGGCGTGTGTCTGGCGGGCGTCGGCGTCGACCACGAAGGCGACGACATCCACGTCGCCCTTCAAGATGTTGGTCATGAACCGAAAGCGGGGCTGGCCGGGCGTGCCGAACAGCAACAGGCTGATCCCCTCCTCGGGGAGCTGGTAGGTGCCGAAGTCCATGGCGACGGTGGTGTGCGACTTGACGTCGGATTCGTCGCCGCTCGTGACGACGTCGGTCGACACGACCTCGGTCTGGGAGACCGACTGGATGAGCGAGGTCTTGCCAGCGGCGAACGGGCCGGTGACGAGGATCTTGAAGGTGTGGTGGATGGACGGCGCCACGGAGTCAGCCTCGCGCGAGTCGCCGACGCTGCGGGCGGCCGAGGTGTCGGCGTGCGGATGTGACGGCTCGACGAGCGGGCGCATCGGTGACGGATCGGCGACCACGTCTGCGTCCACGAACCGCTGTGGGTCCTGCGTGGTCGTCTTCATCGGTCGTCCGCCAGCAGCGACGCGCGGGACCGCACGAATCGGCGCAGCCGTGTCTGATCGACGGTCGAGTCGGTCAGCATCGCGAGGACGCGGGTCTCGCCGATCGGCCACAACAGCAGCAGACCGCCGTCGTGATCGACGACGAGTTGGCGGAGCTGTTCGCCTCCACCCATGCGGACGAGCTGATGGGCGAGGCCGATCGCCGCAGCGAGCATGGCCGCGTGCGCTGCCTCATTGGGCATCGATTCGCTCTGTGCGAGCGCGAATCCGTCGATCGAAGCGAGCAGTGCACCGCGCGCGCCGACGATGACCTCGGTCATCTCGTCGAGCACGTCGGTGGCGGTCGCCGGCGCGGGGCGTCCGGACCCGACGGGTGGAGGTGGCGGAGGCGGCGGTGCGAACGGCCGTCCGACTGCGGACGGGGGCGCGGTCCAGGTGGGGACGGCGCCGGTGCCGGTCGTGCGTGGGAGTCGTTGTGGGGTCGGTGGTCATGTCGTAGCGCGAAGCATGGTCCAGCCCTCGGCGCTCCGCCGGCTGGGTCTCGACCACTTTCATACATCAGTTCATCGGTCACGGACCGATCCGCCTTGAGCGATCGCTGCGGGTTCGGGCAGGCGTGGGATCGGCGATTTCTCGCTAGCCTCGGTCGAGGAAGGCTGCCAGAGCGGACGAATGGGACGGCCTCGAAAGCCGTTGAAGTCTTCGGGCTTCCGTGGGTTCGAATCCCACGCCTTCCGCCAGAACGGCCAGGGGTTCCGCCCCTGGCCGTTCTCGTTCACCAGGTCGTTGTCACGTGCAGCGGGCGTCGGGCGCGGGCACTTCGAGCCAGATCAGGTACTGGTGCACGACGTCGTTGATGCAGGTGCCCGAACGGTATGCGGTGTGGCGGTTGGCCTCGACCGTGACCAGCACACCCTCTTCCAGTGCGTCCGCCATCGCCGCGCTGCTCGTCAGCGGGGTGCTCGCGTCGCCGGTCGTGCCGATCACGACGATCGGCCCGGCGCGTTCGCCGGTGATCTCCGCCCGCGGATCGTCGGACGGCGGGAAGAAGTCGCACGTGTACGACGCCGTGGTGTACGGGAACAACCGCGGGGCCACGCCGATCAGTTCCTGTGCACGCTCGTCGGCTTCGGCGACAGACAGGCGGTCGGGCTCGTCGGCGCACGTGATGGCCAGAAACGACTCGAGCAGATTGGAATACGACCCGTCCTGCGGGTCGCGCTGATAGTAGCTGTCGAACAATGCGAGGAGCCCCGCACCGTCACCGGCCGCTGCATCGGCGAGCGCACGCTCGAGTGCGGGCCACCGTCGGTCGCTGTACATCGCCTGGATGACCGCTCCGACGACGACCTCCTGGTTGATCGCCGCTCGCCCCTCGGGTCCTGGGATGGGCGCTTCGTCGACCCGTGCGAGCAGTGCGTCATAGGCCGATTCGGCGTCGCCGTCGTTGTGGAAGACACAGGACGTGTTCGAGCTGCATGCGGCGAGGAACGAATTGAACACGCCTTCGAAACCGAGCTGCTGCTGCTTCGCCGGTTCGATCCCCGCCGAGTCGGGGTGGGCGGCGCCGTCGAGAACCGCAGCTCGCACCGTGTCGGGGAACAACGTTGCCCACACCGCTCCGAGTTCGCTGCCGTAGCTGTAGCCGAGATAGCTCACCTGGTCCTCTCCGAGAGCCTGGCGGATGGCGTCCATGTCGCGCGCCGAGTTGTTCGTTCCGAGGTGCGGCAGCACGTCGGCGCCCACCGCTTCGACGCAACCCTCCGCGAAGTCGCGCGACAGGTCGACGAGCGCCTGGCGCTCCGCATCGTCCTCGGGTGTGATGTCGCTCGACGCGAAGTACCGGTCGTACTCGCTGTCGGCGATGCAATCGGCCGATCCGCCACTTTCACCGGTCCCCCGAGGGTCCCAGGAGACAACGTCGAAGCGTTCGGTCAGCGGATCCTCGAGCCAGCCGCGCACCCCCGCCGCAATTGCACTCGCCGGGACGCCGGGACCGCCGTTGTTCACGAAGAGCACCCCGACTCGATCCTCCGCCGCGGTCCGGTGGCGGGTGACCCAGAGGTCGATGGTCGGACCCTGAGGGTCCTCGTAGTCGAGCGGGACGGTGATCCAGCCACCGTCGACGCCTGCCCCGAGATCCTCGAACTCGATCGAGTACTCGAGCGGCTGCGGGGTCGTGGTCGTCGTCTCGATCACCTCCGTGGCCGCAGCGTCGGTCGACACCGAATCGGGTGTCGCCTCCGACGTGACCCGAGGGGCGATCGTGGCGCGGGTCGCAGGGGGCGGCCCGCTCGCGTCGCCCGACCCCGAACACGCCGTCAGGGTCGCCGCGAGGGCGAAGGCCGCTAGACGAGAGACGCGCACGGGCTCAGCGTACGAGCTGCCGGTCGGGGCGACCGGGCACTCCCGAGAACCGGGCACCCGTCACACCCACCCACGCGTGAGCGACGGGGCCTAACGTGGCCGCATGCGGATGTCTCCCCACCACATGATGCCCGGTGACTCCGATGCCATCAAGGACGTGCGCATCGCCGACGGGACCGCCAAGCGGGTGTGGGCGTTCGCACGTCCGTACCGCGGCACGATCATCGTCTTCCTGATCGCGATCTTCGCGGCCGCACTGCTCGCCCTCGTGCCGCCGTTCGTCGTGCGCGAGATCATCGACCAGGCGATCCCCGACAGCGACCGTGGCTGGATCGTCGTCCTCGCGGCCATCGCGGTGTGCTCCGCACTCGCCGACGCCGGCCTCGCCATCCTCCAGCGGTGGTGTTCGGCGCAGGTCGGCGAAGGCCTCATCTACGACCTCCGAAGTGCCCTGTTCGCGAAGGTGCAACGACTGCCGATCGCGTTCTTCACACGGACGCCGACCGGATCGATCACCTCGCGGTCTGAACACCGACGTGATCGGCGCCCAGACCGCCGTCACGAGCACACTCGGGAGCATCGTCAGCAACGTGGTGGTGCTCGCGACCACCCTCGCTGCGATGTTCGCGCTCGAATGGCGTCTCACGTTGCTCACCCTGATCGTGCTCCCGCTGTTCATCGTTCCGGCCCGACGTGTCGGGAAACGACTCGGCGACATCGCCCGCGAGCAGATGGGCTACAACGCCGCGATGAACACGCAGATGACCGAGCGGTTCAACGTCTCGGGCGCGATGCTCGTCAAGCTGTTCGGATCCGGCCGACGCGAGCGCAGCTCGTTCGAGCAACGGGCCGCCGGGGTGCGCGACACCGGGATCCGGGCGGCGATGTACGGCCGGGTGTTCTTCGTCGCGCTCGGCTTGGTCGGTGCGATCGGGACGGCTGCGATCTACGGCGTCGGCGCGCTGATGGTCGTCGGCGGCGACATCACGACGGGGACGCTGGTCGCGCTCGCTGCGCTGGTGACCCGTGTCTACCAACCACTCACCGGCCTGACGAACGCACGCGTCGATCTGATGACGTCGATGGTCAGTTTCGAGCGGGTGTTCGAGGTGCTCGACGCACCCGAGGCGATCCAGGAGAAGCCGGGCGCCATCGACCTCGTCGCTCCCGTCGGCACCGTCGACTTCGACGACGTGACCTTCCGCTATCCACCCGCCGCTGCGAGCGCGATCCCGTCGATGGAGCAGAACGCCGGACTGAGAGCCGACACCGACCCCGACGTCGACGTGCTCAACGGCCTGTCGCTGTCGGTCGCCGCCGGCGAGACGGTGGCGCTGGTCGGTGCCTCGGGGGCCGGGAAGTCGACGACCATCTCGCTCGTGCCCCGCCTCTACGACGTCACGGGCGGCGCGGTCCGCATCGACGGGATCGACGTGCGCGACCTGACGCTCGACTCGCTGCGCACCTCGATCGGTGTCGTGTCACAGGACCCGCACCTGTTCCACGAGTCGATCGGCGACAATCTGCGGTACGCCGACCCCGACGCCACCGACGATCAACTGATCGAAGCGGCGCAGGCAGCTCGGATCCATGCAACGATCGCGGCGTTGCCCGACGGCTACGCGACGGTGGTCGGCGAGCGGGGGTATCGGTTGTCGGGGGGAGAGAAGCAGCGTCTGGCGATCGCTCGCCTGCTGCTGAAGAACCCGGCCATCATGATCCTCGACGAGGCGACGAGTCACCTCGACAACGACAACGAGGCCCACATCCAGGAGGCACTCGAGCACGCCCTCGAGGGGCGAACGGCACTCGTCATCGCGCATCGCCTGTCGACGATCAGGTCAGCGGACCGCATCGCGTTCCTCGAAGCCGGACGAATCGTCGAGCTCGGCACCCACGACGAGCTGCTCGCCGCTGGTGGCCGCTACGCCCAGCAACTGGCGGCGGGTGAACTCGTCACCCCCGGATGACCCCGGGGGTGACGACCGAGCTCAGCTGATCTTCACCACGTCGTACGAGACCCGGGCCTCGCCGGTGTTCTCGTAGTACCGCAGTTCGAGTTGGACCTGGCACGGGTCCTGGATGTCGACGTCGACCGAGCGCACACTCTGGTTGTACGACTGGTTGTTCCAGTTGTTGATCACCCGGTTACCGTTGACATAGAGGCGGGTGCCGTCGTCGCTGCCCACCGTGAACCGGTACGTGCCTGCTCCGGGGAAGTTCTGCGTCCTGGTCCATGAGGCGGAGAACGTGTTGTTGCCACCGACGTCCAACGAACCCTGCGAGGGGTGACCGTTGCCCCAGTCGAAGTTGGGGCTGTCGTCGTAGCGGTCGAAGCGGAAGTTCGAGAGGCTCGTGCCGTTGTAGTAGCGGCCGTACCACTGCGGCTGGTCGGCGGCGCACACGGGAACGGTCGACCAGTCCATCGCGAGCTGAGCGTTGCCTCCCCACTCGTAGTAGTCGACCTCGATGACGTGGTTGCCACTGGTGAGTGGCACCACGACCGACTCGGTGCTGAACGACTTGTTGACCCAGCGGCTGTAGACGGTCGTGCCGTCGATGCGCATCCGGACCCCGTCGTCGGCGCCGATCGTGAATGCGTAGTTGCCTGCCGGGAAGTTCACCGTCTTGGTCCAGCGTCCGGAGAAGAGGTCGAAGTCGGTTCCGGCAGGCCCGCCGGCCACCCAGTCGTGGCTGACCGCTGCTTCACAGACCTCGGCGGCCGGAGGACCGGTGAGCGTCGTGTTGTCCCAGTAACTGACGGCCCACTTCGTCGGGTCGGTGCACGCCGTGGTGGCGGGGACTGTCGTCGTGGTCGTCGGGCCCGACGGGACCGTGGTGGTCGTCGTGGTTCCGGACGGGACCGTGGTGGTCGTCGTGGTTCCGGACGGGACCGTGGTGGTCGTCGTGGTTCCGGACGGGACCGTGGTCGCCACGGTTGTGTGATCCGGATCGACGATCCAGGAGTTGATGGCATAGCTGCCAACCGAGTTCACCTGGAAGCTCGCCACGGAGCGAGCGGTCTTGCCGTTCACGGTGGCCGTGGCAACGAGTTCGACACGCCGCAGCAGCGGTGAGGCGTCCACGCCGAGGTACCAGTCGTTCGGATCTGCGGGCATCGCCTGGATGTCCAACTGGGCGCGAGTCGCCACGACACCGCCGTCGAGTGACAGTTCGTAGTTCGGGTGGTCTGCGTGGACGACGAACTTGCCCTGCGGAACGAAGATGTTCCCGTCGACGACGAAGGCGGCTCCGCTGTGTCCACGGAAGTCTGCGGTCACGAGCGGCACGTTGACACCGGGTGCGGTCAGGCCGGAGTACTGGAGCGAGCCACCGTCGATCGTGTACGAGCTCGCCGGCTCGAGGATGCGATCGCCGTTGCTGTCGAGGCCGGTGACGACCTGGTCCTCGGGGACGTAGAGGCTGGCCGTGTTGATCGTCGAGGTCTGCACCGAGCGAATCGAGACGCCCTCACTGCCGCGAGTCGACGGCGTCGAGATGCGACGGTTCATGAAGAGCTGACCGTCGCCGATGTTGACCGTCGCGTCCTTGTCGAGCAGGAACGTCGCTCCGCGGCCCGTGATGCTGGTTGCCTCGAGGTCGATCGTGCGCGGATCGAGCAGCACGGTCGAGTCGACTTCGCAGCCGCCCTTGCGTCCCTGCCCGGCGACGACGGTCGACCCGTTCGAGATGGTGACCGGCTTGGTGAAGTAGTAGAGGCCCGACGGGAGGTAGTACTCACCGCCCGAGTTGAGGTTGATCGGCATGTCGTAGCGCCCGGGGAAGATCACCTGGCACGCCGTCGATCCGATGGGGAACTGACGAGGGTTGAACACCGGTCGGTTGTTGGCCGGGAGGCCGGGGAGGGTGGGGTACGACCACGTCGTTGCCGGGGCGACGCGGGTGCCGACCCGGTCGGTCCATTCGAGGTCGGTGCACTGTTTCGTGTTCGAGTGATTGACGCCGTTGACCGTGCCACTCGAGGGGAGATAGAGGTCGACGAGCGGATCGTCACAGGTGACGGTGGCTACACCATTTGCGTAACGGGGACCGGTCAACCGTGTCCCGAGGATCTCGCTCGCGATGCCGCCGGTCTGGTTACCGACGAGCACGTCGACGCCCGTCGCCCTGGGCGGCACCGGTGCGATGTTGACGTCGCCACCGCCGATGAACACGTTGCCCTCGATGACCTTCAACGGCTGGCTGGCGAGGTTGCTCGAACCGGACACCGGCGGCAGCGAACCATCGCGGATGGTGGTGACGAGCGCGTAGGCGTCGCCGCCCTCACGGAAGTAGTTGTTGCTCAGCTCCTCGACCGGTCCGATCGAGCAGGTCACCGAGGCCGTGGCCTCTTCGGGGGTCCCGGCGTTGAACGTGAAGCTCTGCGACTCCTGGAAGCATTCGCCGACGCCGTGGTCACGCTGGAACTGGATCGCCATCCGCATCCCGGACCGAACCGCTTCGACGCGGGCGTTGCGTTCGTTGACCGGCGGCCGGTTGCGCATCAACGTGGAGGCGAACGTCAGCGTCGCCACGACGGTCACGCCGACGAACATGAAGAAGATGAGGACGAAACCGAGCACTGCGCCGGCGTCGCTCCGACGTCCGCCGGCGCGACGCTGGTTCCGCCCGGCGTGTGGGGTGAGGTGTGTGTTCATGGTGGTGTCCTGTCGCTTGGTCATGAGCCGACTCATGCTCGGTTCGACCAGACGAAGCAGGAGAGCGCTTCGTCCGGTTGCAGGTCGATGGTGAAGCGAACCGGGTCACCCGGGGTCGCCGGGTCGGTTCGCACGATGCGGCTCGAGGGGACGTCGACACCGCGGCTCTTGCAGGTGACACGGTCGACGACGAAGCCGGCTCGTGGCTGCTCCTCGATCCAGAACTGCTTGACGGTCTCGCCGACCTGGAACTCGTGCTGGAAGGTGACCGACGAGTTCGAGCCGTAGTCGAGCACCTTGCTGCCCTGCTCGCTCTGGTACTCCCAGACACCGGAGTCCGACGGGTCGATACTCGCGTCGTTGAAGCGCTTCTGGAGGGTCAATGCACCCCCGCACTCACGTGCGGTGATCGACTGGATGATGCCACCGAGCTGGCTGAAGCTGCCGGCGAAGTAGTCGGCGACCGCCGCGTTGCCAGGGAACTCTCCGTTCCACTTCGTACCGCCCACGACAGATGCGAGTCGAGCGACCGACCCCGAGTCGTTGGCGTTGTTGACGAGCACGCCGATGACATCCTGCACGCCGAGCTCCCGAGCCAGGTTGGCCGAGGTCGCCGCGTACGAGGCGTGTTGGTTGGCGGTGCCCGAACTCGAGACGGTCCCGTTGCTGTTGAGGTGACGGGTGGGGTCGCCGTCGGTGACGAACACGACCATGTCGGGCACGTAATCGTGGTAGTTGAGGTCACCACTCGCCGCCGGCACGCCATACGACGACTGAATCGCCGCATGCCAGTTCGTGGACCCGCCGAAGGAGAGCCGGGCGATCGTGCTGTTGACCGGAACGCTGCTGCTCGTCGATGGGTTGAGCAGCTGCGCCATCTTGCCGCTGCTGTCGTTGAGCGTGTCGTAGAACGTGCCGTACGGACCGGAGATCTGATTGATGTTCTCGGAGAAGCCGACGACGCTGAGCTGACCCGGCGTGCCCTGGAAGCCCAGGACGAAGCTCCGCACTGCGTCCCTCACGGTTCCCGTCGCTCCCGCAGAGGAGATCGAGCCCGACTGGTCGACGACGATGAGGATTCGCCGGCCACATCGGCTCGGCGGTGCGACGGGGTCGGGAATCTCCTGCGGGTTGGGGTCGATCGACTGGCCGGCCGACAGGCCGGAGCCACCGGCGATGTAGATCGTGCCGCTGACGAAGTGCACCTTGACGTCTTCGCCGACGGGCCGACTCTCGGAGCCCGACCCGTACGTGCTGCCACCGTTGCGACGGGTGACCTCGACCGCGTGGGTCGGCGCCTGATCGGGAGTCCAATCCGCGGGGGGCGGGGCCAACTCGTAGGCGACGCCGATGCGCTTCACCGTCTCGGCACCAGCGTCACAGTTGCCGACGACCGGATAGGCGGTCGGGCACCCCGGATTGTCGATGCGATACCGCGCCATGATCCAGCCGCGACCGGGCAGCTCCTCGTAGCGGTACATGATCAGGTAGGCACCGCCCGTCAGGAGGTCGGGTCGAGCCATGGTCACCACGTTGGCGCCCGGGAGCGTTGCGTTGAACGGGAACGGAACCACCGGCTCGATCCACGTTTGCGTCGCCGAACTGAGGTCGGCGGGCAGCCAGGTCTGGACGAAGGTGACGTCCTTCGACTCGGCGATCCGTTGCTGCGAACCGGTCTGGCTGCGCACGATCACACCGAACGCCATCGCGAGCGCCGAGACGAGCACGCCCGACACGGTCATGGCGATCAGCAGTTCGGGCAGCGAGAAGCCACGGTCGCGCCGGGAGGACTTCGAGCGGTGGTGGAGCTTCATCAGGCATCTTCCTGTTCATCGAGGAATCGGATTTCGGCGACGACGACTTGGAGCTCGCGCACCTGCGTGGCGCCAGGGGCTGCCGCACGCACGGTGACCCGTTGCATGCGCGATGCGGCCGCTGTCGTGGGAACGGGGCCGCACAGGCCCGTGTCGGTGTTGACGAATGGGTTCGTCAACGACCAGGACTTGGTGGTGATGTCCCAGTACTCGATCTGGCCGATCGAGACCGCGGACAGCGGGCCATTCGATGCGTGAGGCGGATTCGCCGACTCGGGCCTCGTAGGCGAGCGTCTCCTCCGGGCAGCTCTGCCAGCCGAACTGCGTCAGTTCGTCGGCGGCAGCACCGAGCACAGCCTCCACGGCGGCCTGGTCGTCGGAGACACGCGACACCCGGATCAGAGTCCAACCTGCGGCGATGATCGTGAGGATCAGCACACCGGTGAGGCCGATCGCGACCACGACCTCGGACAGCGTGAAGCCGGCGTCGGTCGGTCCGCCGCGTCGGGCGTCGTTCGGTTGCTCGGGATGTGGTGTGGTGGGCATCGTTGGGTTCATCGGTTGTCGTGCCTTCCGGCTTGAATTGACACCCTGCACGGTAAGGCCGGCACTGTCAGCGGTCGCGCTGGGGCACGTCAGGCGCATGCAAAGTCAAGGCTTCTTGAGAAAGCCCAGCTAGATGACTCGTATCGTCCCGACGGCGTCTGCGATGATCGGTCGCGTGAGCGACGATCCTGCACGTTCCGGCCCGCTCGACGATCTGCGGGTGCTCGACATGTCGACGGTGCTCGCCGGCCCCAACTGTGCGCGATATCTCGCCGACTTCGGCGCCGACGTGATCAAGGTCGAACGGCCGGGGGGCGACGGTTTGCGCAACATGGCGTGGACGGACCCGCGCGACGGTGTCGGCCTCTGGTGGAAGCTCGTCAACCGGAACAAGCGGACGATCGTGCTCGATGTCAAGGATCCGTCGGATCGGTCGGTGTTTCTCGGTCTCGTCGATCACGCCGATGTCCTGGTCGAGAACTCGCGGCCGGGCACGATGGAGCGGATCGGGTTGGGGCCCGAGGTCCTGCTGGACCGGCGCCCGTCGTTGGTGATCACCCGGGTGTCCGGATTCGGTCAGACCGGCCCGTACGCACAGCGGCCCGGCTTCGCCACGATCGCCGAGGCCATGTCGGGGTTCGCGGCGCTCAACGGCGAACCCGAGGGGGCGCCGCTGCTCCCGCCGATTGCGCTCACCGACGAAGTGACCGGGCTGGCGGCGGCCTTCGCGACGATGGTCGCGCTCCACTCGGGCGTGGGCCAGGTGGTCGACGCCAACCTGCTGGAAACGATGTTCCACCTCATGGGACCACTCGCGTCACTGCATGCGGTGACCGGCGAGCAGCAGCCGCGACTCGGCGCCGGGTTGCCCTACACCGTTCCCAGGGGAACCTACCGCTGCAGCGACGGCGGCTGGGTCGCCGTGTCGACGAGCAGCGATTCGGTCGCCGCTCGGGTGCTCGATCTGATCGGGCAAGGTGACGACGAGCGCTTCGCCACATTTGCGGGCCGTGCTGCGCACCGCGAGGAGCTGGAGGCAGCCATGTCCGCCTGGTGCGCCGCACGCACGCAGGCCGAGGTAGTGGAGCGGTTCACGGCGGCCGAGGCTGCCATCGGCCCCGTGCTCGACATGGCCGACATCGCGAACGACCCCCACTACGCGCACCGGGGTGCCATCGAAACGCTCGATGACACCCCGATGCAGAGTGTGATTGCTCGGTTGTCGGCGACGCCCGGCGTGTTGCGCTGGGCGGGCCGCGGCCTCGACGCCGACGGCGACGAGATCCGGTCGACCGGCTGGTGAGTCAGCCGGCCAGGTGATCAGGCCTCGGGCTTGTCCTCGCCCGGGATGACCTTCTCGGCGGTGTCGCTCGCCTTGTCGTAGACCTTCTCGACCGAGTCGGGGATCTTGTCGGAGTGCTCCTCTACGAGGGCGTCGACCTTGTCCTTCGACTTGCCGAAGGCGTCCTTGACCTTGTCGAAAATTCCCATGGCGATCTCGCTTTCGTTCCGCCTCGATGACGGATGGTTACGTGCCGGACGATTGTGTCGGCACGCTCTGACACTATCGGCACCGAGACGAGGGACCATGTGACGACGCGGCACCGTCAGCGTGTCTGCCGTGTCAGGCCCCGAGCCCGATCGGACAACTGACACCTGTCCCAGAGATTCCGCAGTAGCCGTTGGGGTTCTTGGCGAGATACTGCTGGTGGTACGGCTCGGCGTAATAGAAGTCGGCATCGACATCGATCTGCTTGACCTCGGTCGTGATCTTCCCGAAGTTCTTCGCATCGAGCTGCTGCTGGAAGGTGGCGCGGGTCGCCTCGATGACCGGGAGCTGATCGGCCTGCGTGGCGTAGGCGGCGGTCCGATAGTGGCTTCCGACGTCGTTGCCCTGGCGCATCTGCTGCGTCGGGTCGTGACTCTCCCAGAACACCTGCATGATCCGCTCGAAGCTGATCACGTCCGGGTCGAACACGATGCCGACCACCTCGGCGTGGCCGGTCAGCCCGGTGCAGTTCTCCTCGTATGTGCAGTTGGGTGTGTAGCCACCGGCGTACCCGACGAAGGTCGAGTAGACGCCGTCGAGCTGCCAGAAGATGCGCTCGGCACCCCAGAAGCAGCCCATGCCGACGACGGCGATCTCCATGCCGTCGGGCCACGGTCCGACGAGCGGGTGGCCGTTGACGAAATGCGCGTCGGGCACCGGCATCGTCTGATCGGTCCGGCCCGGCAGCGCATCCTCGGGATCGACCATGGTGACGTTCTTGCGGAACAACATGATCCGAGGATACGACGCCTCCGCCGCCCGACGACGACGCAACCGAATGGTTCGCACACGTTCATCATCCGATCGTCGGTCGCGGTCGCTACGTTGCGTCCGATGCCCGCCCGTCCTGTGCTCCGCCCGATCGAGTCCACCGACGTCGCCCGTGTGCTGGAGATCAACACGGCCAATGTGCCCGAGGTCGGACCACTCGATCACGAGCGCCTGGGATTTCTCCTCACCGAGTCGGCGATCGCGTTGTGTGTCGAGCACGACGACGACGTGGTGGGTTTCTGTCTGGTCCTCGCCGGGGGGTCGACCTACGCATCGGTGAACTACGGCTGGTTCATGAATCGCTACCCCGATGCGCTCTATCTCGATCGGGTGGCACTCGATGCCTCGGTGCGCGGCAGAGGATGGGGAACGGCGCTGTATGCCGAGGTCGAACGCCGGATGCGCAACGATTTCCCCGCCGTGACGGCGTTGACGCTCGAGGTCAACATCGACCCGCCGAACGACCCGTCACTGCGGTTCCACGACAAGCTCGGGTTCTCCGAGGTGGGGCGCCAGATGTCGCACGGCATCGAGGTGTCACTGATGTTGCGGCCCGCCGACCTGGTGATCGGACCGCAGTGGCGATCACCGTCGGTGCCGGCGCCCGACTGTCGCGCTCAGCGGCGATCCTGGAGGAACCGGAAGTGCGACCGGGTACTCGCCACGAGGGCAGGGTCGATGTCGGCGAACAGCACGGTCTCGCCACCGGCACCAGCGGCGAGCACCTCGCCGAGCGGGTCGATGACGGCGCTGTCCCCGCTGTAGTCGAGCCCACCGCCGGAGCCGACCCGATTGACGCCCACGACGTACGCCTGGTTCTCGATCGCGCGGGCGCGCAACAGTGTCGACCAGTGCAGGCGACGCTTGGCGGGCCAGTTCGCGACGACCAGGTAGGCGTCGGTCCGGTCGGCGAGCGCCCAGAATTCGTCGGCGAAGCGGAGGTCGTAGCAGACGAACAGGCTGAGCCGGACCCCGTCCACCTCGACGGTCACGAAGTCGGTCCCCGCCCGCACGAACCGTTCTTCGTCGGCGTGGGAGAACGGATGGATCTTCCGATACCGGTGCACCTGGCCTCTCGGTCCGGCGAGCACGAACGAGTTCGACGGCCGCTGGTCGTCGGCAGGTGCATCGGCGGAGATCTCGGGGCACGAACCTCCGACCCAGATGCCGTGCTCAGCCGCCTGTGCGGAGAGGAACGCCGCCGACGGACCCCCTTCGGGCTCACCGATGCCGGGCGTGTCGAACGAAAAGCCGGTCGAGAACGTCTCGGTGAGCAGCACCAGGCCCGCGCCGCCGGCGACGGCGCCGGCGATCATCGGGGCGAGCCGTTCGAAGTTCGCCTCCCGGTCGTGCCAGACGATCTCATGCTGGATCGCGGCGACGCGCAGGACGCTCATCCGAACGCCTCCACGAGCCGATCGACAGCCGCGTCGATCACGTCGAGTTGTTTGCAGCAGGCGAAGCGAACCAGGTGCGCGCCGTGCTCGGCGTGCATGTAGAACGCCGACGCGGGCACCGCGACGACACCGGCGGTCTCGGGGAGCGACCGGCAGAACGCCATGCCGTCGCCGTCGGAACGCGCCGAACGGACGTCGACCGTCACGAAGTAGCTGGCCGCGGGCCGGTAGGCGACGAACCCGGCTCGTTCGAGCCCGTCGGCGAGCCGGTCGCGAGCGACCTGCAGCGCGCCGCGCAGGGACGCGAAGTACTGGTCGGGCAAGCCGAGGCCCACCGCCGTTGCCGGCTGGAAGGGGGCGCCGTTGACATAGGTGAGGTACTGCTTGGCCAAACGAGCCGCCGTGACCAGTTCGGCCGGACCGGTCATCCAGCCGATCTTCCAGCCGGTCGTGTGGAACGTCTTGCCACCCGAGGAGATCGTGAGGGTCCGCTCGAACATGCCCGGCAGCGTTGCGAGGGGGACGTGCTCGGCGCCCTCGAACACCAGATGTTCGTACACCTCGTCGGTGACGACGATGAGGTCGTGCGCGATCGCCAATTCGGCGATCAGCTCCAGTTCGGTTCGGTCGAACACCTTGCCCGTGGGGTTGTGCGGGGTGTTGAGCAGGATGAACTTGGTCCGCTCCGTGATCGCCGCCCGCAACGCGTCGGGGTCGAAGCGCCACGTGCCGTCGTCGTCGGGGCTCAGCAGCACGGGGACCGGAGTCGCGGCTGCGAGTGCGATACCTGCCTGGTAGCTGTCGTACATCGGCTCGAAGAGCACGACCTCGTCACCGGCGTCGAGCATGCCGAGCATCGCGCCGGCCAACGCCTCGGTCGCACCGGCCGTGACGACGATCTCGGTGTCGGGGTCGACGGAGATGCCGTACCAGCGCTGCTGATGGTCTGCGATCGCCGAGCGGAGCCCAGGGTCGCCGAGGCCCGGCGGGTACTGATTCACGCCGGATCGGATCGCGTCGATCGCCGCGTCGAGCACGGCCGACGGTCCGTCCGTGTCGGGAAATCCCTGGCCGAGGTTGATCGCCCCGGTCGCCGCAGCGAGCGCAGACATCTCCGCGAAGATCGTCGTCCCGAAGCCGGCGAGCTTGCTGGTCAGGACGTCGTCACGCACCCGGCGAGTCTACGACGCAGCACCTCAGCGGACCGACGGCTCGTCGCGACGGGAATCGGGGGGCGCCAGGTCGCCGGATGCGTCGCCGGAATCGGCGTCCGAACGGGACGATCCAGAGAGCGGCGTCAGCGGCACCGGCGGCGGCGGCACAGGTGACCGGCGGCGGTCGGGGCCGGCGTACCCGTCGGTCACCACTTCGGGCGACTCGGGCTCACCGGACGGCATCGGCTCGGTGGAGCCATCCGGGTTGAGCAACGACTCACCGACGGCGATCGTGTCGGCGATGCGATGGCTGACGCCGGTTGTCTTCGCCTCGTACATCGCCACGTCGGCGGCGCGCATGAGCGCGTCGAGCGTGGTGCCGTGGCGGGGGAAGATCGCCGCGCCGATGCTGGCCGTGATGGTCGTGTCGCCGACCACCGGCGAGCTCGCGAGCCTGTTCCAGATGCGTTCGGCGCTGTTGCGCACCGCCGTACGTTCGGACAGTCCCGGCAGGAGGATGACGAATTCGTCGCCACCCCAACGGCCGACGACATCGGTGTCGCGGACGGCCTCCACGAATCGCTCCGACGCTGCGGTCAGGACGAGATCACCGAACTGGTGCCCGAGGCGGTCGTTGATCTGCTTGAAACCGTTGAGGTCGATCACCATCACGCACAGCCCGGTGTTGAATCGGTCGGCCATGTCGAGTGCCTCTTCACTCACCCGCTCGAACTCGCGCCGGTTGATCAACTGGGTGAGTTCGTCGGTCGTGGCGCGCCTCTCGAGATGACGCCGTTCGACGAGGAACGTCCATCCGGCGAGCGCGAGGAGAATGGTTCCGAGCGCGAGGAGGATGAGATACGTGACGGTGCGGTCGGCGGTGAAGCCGACTTCGCTCTCGACCGACGAGGTCACCTCGATCGATCCGTCGGTGAATCTCGACCCGATGACGTCGACGACGGTCCGTTGACCCTCGGAGACCTCGACCAACCCGTACGCACTGGTCGTCGACCGTCCGTCGGCCGTGACGACGATCACGACGTCGGCGTTGTCGATCGTCGCCCTGGCGGCGGCGCTCAGCAGACTGTCGACCGGAACCTGGAGGGCGACGGTGACCGGCTCGCCGTCGTCGACCAGTCGGCTGACGATGATCACCTTCTCCGCAGCGGGGTCGACACCGAGCACCACCCCAGATTCGCTGTCGGGCTCGGCCCCGACAGGTCGGGCCGACTGCACTGCGAGATCGGACACGGATTCGACCGAGAGCAGGTTGGTACCAGTGCAGACGAGCGGCGTCTGGTTGACGCATGCTTCGGACTCCGGGATCAGCCGGACCAACTCGTCGGCGATCCGCCGGGCTGCGACGAGCCCTTCGTCGGTGTCGACGTCGACGTCGACCATGGCCAGCGCTGCGAGGTCGACGAGCTCGGATGCACTCGTCAACGACGCTCGGATCGATTGCTCCGCAACAGTGGAGGCGAGCTCCACGCGTTCGATCTGCTCGCCACGCACTTCGCTGCGACGGTTGATCAACGACACCGACGTGGCCACGAGGAGGATCAGACTGCCGACAAGCGCGACGAGACGGACGATCCTCATGAGCGGCTATCGGCAGTGTGGGGAGTGAACATGAGCGATTTTCGAAGTGTCGTCGCCCGCCGCCCCCAGCGTGCCAGATCCCACCCGAAAACCAGACGATCCGCTCTACTTCTCGATCGCTTCGCCGGATTCGATCAGCGACGAGCCCCACGACGATGCGAGAGGTTCGGAGATCCGGAAGCGTTTCCCTGTGTACGCGTGGAACCGTTCACCGCGATCGGGGTCACCTCCGACCGTTCGCTGCCGCTCGGGTGGTCTCTCGGCGGCGGTCCGCCTGGACCGACTCCACTCGTACGAGTGCACGCTGAAGCTCGCGGGACTGGCGCGACTCAACGAGGTGGCGTCGCGGCATTCGTGGGGGTCGAGCGACGCCGATCAGGCGGCGTCGACGCGACCGCGGTACGCGGTGAAGATGAACGCTCCACCGATCGCGAGCAGCCCAATCGCAATGGCAATGATCTGCACCGTGTTGCTGCCGGTCGCCGGCAACCCTCCACCGACCCCGCCTCCACCGGTCCCGCCCACACATGCCAGGTAGCCGTCGAGGTCGAATTCACCGCCAACCGTGAAATCGGCCGCATCGCACTGGCTCGCGGCACTCGCGGGTGAGCCAACGCCCGCCACCAACATTGCGGTCATCACGATGACTGCCGTGACAGCCGAGCGCATTGAAATCCTCGTCACGATACGTCCCCCAGTTCGAGCGTCAGTGACGCTCACTTGATCAGCCCGTGCGGGCTGCCCACCATCCAGCGCTGTGATTCAGCGTCGAGGAAACTTAGCACACTTCGGCTGTCACTTGTCGACTTCGATTTCCGTGCGTCTGCGCCGAACGATCAAGAACCAACACACGAATGTGAAGGGAACGATCTGGCCGAGGAGCGCCGGAACCGTCGCGAGATTCCACAGCCACCCTCGACCGGACGGAATCTCGAGCCTTCCGTCCTCCGAGACACCAACCGATGACCGGCCTCGCAACCAGAGCGATGACCCGGGTGCCGCGACGGTCGCCCGCTCGTCGGAGTCGAACCTGGCGAGCGCAGCGCCCCACCAATCGACACCAATGCCCTGCCCGTCGGCACCGACCGCGGGACCGACCCATCCTGAAACCTCGTACAGCGCTACGTCGGAATCGTCGATCACGATGCGAAGGTCCGCATCGTCATCGAGCGCTGCATACCGATCGGCGTGGATGTTCTTGACCAGCACGATCCACCGCACACCGAGCTCGGCCAGATCGTCGCCGACCGATTCCCCGGAGACCAGTTGTTCGATCAGCGCGTCCGCCGGCTGCTCACGAGGGTCTCCGACCTCGCGCACTCCCGGCGCGAGCCCGTTGCTGCTCGACGACAACACATCCCCACCCAGGTACAGAGGCATCGGGTTCAACACTCTCCGGACCGGACCGTCAGCAACCGAGAGGTTGTAGTACTGGAACCATGGGAGGCTCAACACCGTGCCGGGTTCATCGACGATGAGCGCACGTGTCTCGGCCCAACCAGCGGGGACCGGCTCGGCCGAGAGTTGGCCTCCGAGACCCCAGACCCCGGGAATGGACAGCATCATCGCCACGGCGAGGGGCATGATCGACACCACCCCGGCCACGCCAGCCCAACGCCCCGAACGAGCGAGGGTCCGTGCGAGACGACGCCCGCCGAGCGCCGCCGCCGGAGCGAGCCACAGGAGATACAGGGTCAGCAGTCGGTGTCCCTCGCGCCAGATCCCCCCGAGCAGGTTGTCGTTGATCGCCTGGAACCACGCGTCGACGATGGGCATCGCCGAAATCGCTGCGATCAACCAGCCCACGACGCCGACCGCCACCAACGGACGTCGGAAATCGGCGCGGATCTCCGACGCTCCGGCGACGGCCAGACCGAGCAGTACCACGCCACAGATGGCGACCACCCAGCCACTGCCTCCGACCTGGAAGTAGGTGTTCCAGAAGCCACCCCCGGCCGAGAGTCGCGCAAACCCTGCGGGCCCATGGGCCGCCGTCGGGAACGACGCTCCGGCGGCCATGTTGACGTCGCCGGCGGCGGCGACGAGCAACCCGGGGACGAGCCAGGGTGCCTGGGCAGCGATGGCCACCGACACGGCCTGCCACGGCCGTTCCCTCGCGCCCATCACGATCGCGACGCCCACGACGGTGAGGGCCAACGAACCCCCGAAGTGACCGGCGAAACCCATTGCGAAGCACGCCACGAACGTCGCGCGCAGATCACGACCCGGCCTGAGGAGGACGAGGAGCACCCACGGCAGGATCGCGTGGGGAACCGTGACGTTGAAATGGCCGACAGCGGCGCGGGTCAGCACGAAGGGGCTCAAGGCGTAGAGCACGCCCGCAACGTGCCCGACCGGAATCCGAAGGGTCGTCGGAAGGGCTGTGCCTCCGACAGCATCCAGCTTCGACACCAGACGTCGCATACCGACCCACGCCCCGACGAAGCCGACGACGAGGAGAAGCTTGCCGGTCGCCGTAGCCGGAAGCACACCGGACACAACCGAGATCGGCACCCACAGCGGTACCCGGCGAGGGAGCTCCGGACCGAGACCCCAGAACCCACGCGGGATGTCCAGGTCGGGCACCAACACGAGATCGAGGTTGAGCAGCATGCCTGGCCCGAGCGCAGGTCCCAGCAACACCAGGACGACCAGCGTCGGGATCGCCCACTCAGCAAGACGCCGCCAGGTCAGCGAGCCGGCGATCACGACACGCGCCCGACCTGTCGAACAAGGATTCGGGCGCCACGGACCACGGACCAGGCTGCGATCGCGATCAACACACCGGCGAGGGCCGGCACAGGCCACAACTGCTCGCCCACCTCACTCCAGAGACCGCGATCCCCGATGACACGCGCGAATGCCACGAGCGGCAGGAGACCGACTCCGAATGACGTCACGCAGCGCATCGAGCCTCCGGACACGCGCCACGTCATCACGAGGAGCAACGGCAACAACCAGACGGCGCCAGGATCAGACAGGATCGCAAGCGAGACGAGCAACCCGACCGACACGGATCGAGCGGACGATGGGCCACTGTGCAACACGAGCAGCGACGCGGCGAGCACCAGGCTCGCCGACGTGATCTCCGCGAAGGACCACCCACCGACCGCAACGAAGATCAGGGCGAGCACACCCGCCACCGGCGCAGTCGACCCCGACGATCGGTCGACGATTGCGACGAACGCCATGGCCAGACCTACAAAGGACGCGGCGACGAGGGCGGCGAGCCAACCGGGTGGGAGGGGGGCAAACGCGGCGACCAACGCCGGAACCGGGTTGGTCGCCGCAAGATCGCCAGTCGTCCCGGTTCCGAACGTTCCCTCGACCCGCAACGACGACGCAACCGACGAGACCGGCACCGAGACGACCACGGCCCCGATCGCGGCGGCCAACGCGTACGCGCCGACGATCCCGCCGAACACCCCGATCGAACGCGACGAGAACCGGGAATGCAGGCTCGGACGATCGTCGACCGGTGGATCGGCGACGAGCCAACCGGGCACATCACGACGCGTGTCAGCCAGCGCCAGCGCAACGCTCTGCAGCAAGAACGCCACGGCGACCGCGACCAGAGCGCTTGCGGCCGATCGGCGCGAGGAGTAGTCGAAACTGACCTCGACACCCGGAGACACGCCAACGCGGACAGGACAGCGGCCCCCACGACGAGAAGCGGCGGAGCAAGGCCGATCTGATCGCGCCACCCGGACCACCGACGGATGGCCAACAGCGTCAGCAAGCCAATGGCAAGCGCCCACCACCCGATGAGCAGCACTCCACAGAGTGTTGCGAGCACGACCACAGCTGCATCCCCCCGGCGAGACGGGGGCACGACTTCCACCAGTTGGTCATCCCCCCCGCCGATCCGCAACGCCACGACGTCACGCCGCGGCCGCAGGAGCAGCACCAGGCTGGCCATCACGACCACGAGCGAGATGCGCATCGCCCAGGAAAGCGTCGCGGCGGGCCCGTATACGAGCTCGAACCGGGTTGGGCCGTTCGTGTCGATTCTCCAGGCGTTGCCGGCATCGCTCTCGGTCGCCGCGACGCGCTGACCGTCAACGCTCAAGGACCATTGCGGATCGGAGGACTCACGCAACACCAACGTTGTCGGCCCGTTCGCCGTGAACGACCCGACGACACGATCCGGTGAGCGTCGGTGTGCGAACAGATCGACGGGTCGTCGCATGTCATCGATCGGTACAGCCACCGTCGGAATCAGCGCGATCTCGTCGAACATCCCGCCCGGCGTGGTCTGGAGGCGGTGACGTCCTGGCTCGACCTGAATGGGTTCGCACGACTCGAAGCTGAGCGATTCGCCGGACAGAACGTCCTGGTTCGAGCCATTCACGCGAACCGGCACGGAACGCGGGGAGGCATCCGGCCCGATCTCCAGCCCGATGTCGTGACATCGGGTCCCGAGTCGGTCCTCCAGCGCCACGCTGTTGCGCACGCCCGAGTTGACCCGGACCTCGGCCAGTCGGACACGGTCCGGCGCAAACGCACCGACCGCATCCACCCCACGCACCAACACGGTCAACTCGTCGGCCACGGTCGGGGCCGGGAGTCGAATCTCGGCCGCCGTGGAGCACGCCGACTCCGGCTCCCGCACACAATCGACCTCGCCGAAATCCGACCAGGTCGCAACACCGTCGACGAGCACTCCAACTTCGACAATCCGAGCGGTCGTCGGGTCGGCTGGCTGTTCGATGCGTACCGACCGAACGACGTGAGACGGGAATCGAACCGTCATCGCTGCCCCGTCGGCTGCACCGCCGTCCCACCATGTCGCGGGGTTGCCGTCGATCGCCAACACCGCAGGTCCAGCGAGTTGTTGCGACGGAGACGTGAACCCGATCGCTTCGACCGGGGCGTCCAGAAGATCGGCGATGACCTGGTCTGACGTCGTGCCGAGCAGCCGCAGTGATCCGGTCACCTGCAGTTCGTCAGCGGCGAGCACATCAAAGACTCGTCGTACGTCGACCTCTTCGTCATAGATCGTCAGCGCCGGATCACTCCGCACGGACGAAACCGGGCGGGCGACCCGCCGGAACACGTAGGCGACGTCCGCCTCGGCGAGCGCCTGCGTGACTTCCGCGCCACGGCCCAGCAGCTCGGTCGGCGAGCGCACGTACTCGACCAGGTCGAGCTCGCCGATCGTGATCTCCGAGAGACCGACCTCCGAGTTCGGGATGCCGAGCCCGCCCAGCGCGATGGTGACGTCAGCTGTCAGGGGCACACCGCTTCGCAGCTCACCGAAGCCCTCGTCGTCCAGTTCGACCACCCGGGAATCGCCCTCGGAGAAGGACACGACGACCGATGCGACGGTCGGCCGCCCATCCGGGGTCACCGTTGACTGGAACGACATTCGGTCGAATGTCTGCGGTGTTCGGAAGTCCACGGTCACCGACGGCGGAGCACCGCGGCCCGACCAGGGAACTGCCCACGCGGTATCCGGATTCCGATCGAATGCGAGCGATGGCCGAACATCGTTCCTCAGTCCACCGAGCGCGACGTACGAGCCGTCGATGGCTGCTGCATCCCTGAACCACGCGACCGACTCCGAGCCCTCGACGTCGGGATAGACCGGTCGAACCGGTCGGTCGCGCTGCTGCCCATCGGCCAGTGTCGGCGACAGGTCGGGCTCGTGCTTCAGCAGCGTCCGCACCCTGCGCCGAGCCGAGTCGGTGACCGCGACCGCGGCACCCTCGCCGAGTCGGTCGACCAGTTCCTCATCGGACAACGCCGCCGAGGTGATGATCTGGGTCTGTCCAGGGAGCAAGCCGGCTCTTGCCAATGACGGCCAAGCTCCAGCGTCGCCGGTCGCAATCAGCGCGCGCCCGAATCGAACGCTTCGATCGGGGCCGTCGACTCGATCAACCGGTACACCTCGACGGGTGGCAGCAGCAGTTCGTCGGTGACGTACGGCGAGCTGTCGGAACTCGACGTGACGTTGACGCCCGGCACGCCGAAGGTGGCCAACAGCTCGAAGTCCGGGTCGTTCCGAAGACCGTCGAAGTGTGCCGGCCGCGCGATGTGCAACCGCTCCCAGTCGAGATCATTGCGAACGACGATGGTGTTGATCCCGAGTCGCCTGGCCATCGGCCCGAGGACGCCCGCTCGATACGCAGGCGCTTGCGCGGCGAGTGTCATCTGCTCGAGCGCCGTGTGACCGACCCTCGTCGACAACATCCATCCGGTTGCGACGGCATGCGACCGCGCAAGAAGCGCATCGAAGATGTCATCGCCGACGTACCCCCACCGATAATCGGCCTGCGAGATGGCCGGCACGACGAGCGTGCGCCCACTCGGCAAACCCGCCGGCCCGTCGAGGTACTCGACAGCTGCCGCCCAATACTCCGGAACGGCCTCCATCTGTTCGTCGGGTGCGTAAACGGAGGCCGTGATGAACGGCATCGCAAGCGCCGTGAACACAACGAGGCCGAGGACCGAGGTCGAGATCGCCCACCACCGGTTCCTCGCACGGGCCCACCGAGCGACTGACACCGCTCCGGCCGCAGACAGGATCGAGATCCCGATCACGAGGCCGCCGGCAGCCTTGTAGGTGTTCCGGAATGACGTGAGCGGTGTCGAGTGGTCGAACAACCAGATGATCCCCTCGCCGATCGGCGACTGCTCGGGGGCCCCGAACCCGCCCACCATGGCGATGAGACCCACGACCGCCATCGCTGCCCACAGCAGCCGTACTCGTTGCGCGGACTTCCACAACACGAACAGCGCGACGATCGCCGGCACGAAGGTGAGGATGACCATCAGTGGCCGATCGAGGTACGGCGAGGTCTGGGGCTTCACCAAGCCCTCCTCACTTCTGAAATACGTCAACCAGTTGCCGAGACCACGCAGTGACTCCGACCACGACGACGCCGACGCCGACGCCGACGGCAACTCGGTGTCCACGAGCCGGGCGTCGAGCGGCTCGGCCGCGTAATACGTCTTCGCGAGCGCCCACGCACTACAGCCGAGAGCGAGCAGCCCTGCTCGCACCGACCAGGCGGCGACGTCTCGCCACCTCACGACGCGTTCGATCACGACGAGGTAGAACGCCGCAACCGCCAACATCAGCGTGACGTACAGAAGACCGGGGACATCGGCGTTCCCCACTGCGAACACCACGAGCGCGAACGCAGCAGCCGACCGCCAACGGTCCGAGGAGATGACGCCGCGCAGGAAGATCACGACCAGCCATGGTCCGACCGCGAACATCACGTACAGGTTCGTCGGCACGAGGAACGACGCCGAGAACGGGCCGAACATCACCAACAGGCCGGCGATGACATGAACCGCGCCGATGCGTGGCCGAACGACCCGAACCAGAGCGACGACGCCGAGCCCGGCGAGGACCAGGCATGCGGCATGGAACACCCGCTCGGTGGTGACCGCCGACAACCCCAAGCTCCGCAGAATCGCCGGCGGCACGGTCGTGCCGATCCACACGTCTTCGCGTGGCCCACCGAGACCGCGGCGGCCGTCCCAGATTGCGAACATGCTCGCGAGGCCGCGCCCGGGGCTGTGGTACTGCTCGAAACGGTTGTCTGCGACATACCAGCCAGGTCGTTCCGACAGCGCTGTCGCCGAGAGCGCAAGCACCGCGTACATCAGACCGGTCGGCCACAGCCGAGTGGTCCACTCGACCCGGACCCGCTGCAACAGCGGAGCCCCCTCCCCGCCAGCGGGTTCGTTCAACGCGCCACCCGAACAACGATGTCGTCCCATGCACACGTGTCGGAATTCGCATACGCAACCAGGCCGGCGTGTTCGCCCTCGGGCATGCCATGCCCGACGAAGTTCGCCGCGGCTCGGACCGACAGCGGCCGCGACGACGTCGTCACCGACGGCAAGAACGACACCCACGTTGAGCTCGCCGACGTCGGGCAGCGTCCCCAGTACGGACTTGTCCCCATCCACCACGGTCTCGATGTTCCAGACGCCGAAGTCGGCAACGCGGACGAGAGCCACATAGTTGGACTCGTCGAGCACCCGCGCCATGACCCCGCATTGACCCGTCCCTGCCACGACCGCTTGAATCGAGACGTCGGAGGATTCGGCGTCGATCACCGCCGCGCTCATCGTGGGATCGCCGGCTGGCAGGAACGCCACACCCATCTCGGTACTCCATCCGCCGCGCACTTCCTCCCAATCGTCGCCGTCCGGGCCGTTCAAGCCGTCCCCCGACGGGTGATCGAAATCGTCGTAGAAGACATCTCGAAGGGCCGAATCAACGACGTCGGCGTTCGAATCGGCGGGCTGCTCGGTCATCACGTACGAGAAGACCCCTGCAACAGCGATCACGAACAGCGCGCCGAGGAGCAGCAGTCGCCAGTCGGAACGCGACCCCGGCCGGGCCGAAGACCTCGACGGCTTCGGTTCGACGCGCACTGCTCCGGACGGCGGCGGTTCGTTGTCGCTCGGCTCGCCGGTGTCCTGCTCGGTCATTCCTGCCGGCCTCTCCGGATCTCGTCAGTGGGTTGGTCCGATTCGTCGGCGAGCATACGGCGGCGACCTGCCCACGTCCGATAGAGCTCGGTGATCGGTCGCTCGAACCCGTAGAAACTGATCGCCGCGATCGGCACGGTGATCACTACCACCAGGCCGGTGAACACGAGGAATCGTGAGCGGGCAGTGGACTGATCGATGAGGCCGGCCGTCCAGGCGATCACGACCGGATGCCAGAGGTAGATCCCGTACGAGATGGAGCCGAAGAAGACCGCCGCCCTGGTGCGCATCGCCGCCATGCCCAGGCCGGTCGATGACCCGAGCATCGCCGGGAGGAGGAAGAACCCTGCGGCGATCGCCTGGAAGAAGAACCGCGCTGACATCTGAGATGTGTTCTCGATCCGGGCGAAGTGCAGGTCGTCACCTTTCAAGAGCACCACGACGACATACGCGGCTGCCGTACAGATCCAGCACGCCCACGCGCGGTTGGCAAGCTCCTGGACCACCGCCGGAAGTCGCCCGCCCTGGGCGACCCACGCCGAGGCGACGGCGAACAACATCCCGATTGCGAACCAATCGAGGTACGCGAAGATCCAGTTGTTCGTGTGGATGGTACGACCCGACCACGAGGGCAGCCATGCGCGGTAGGCGTAGCCACCGAGGTACCAGACCGTGAGGCCGGCCAAGTGTCCCTTCATGCGCGACGCCGGATCGGGTGATCGCCGGAGAATGATCGCCATGAGCGCTGCGTGGACGGGCAGGACGATGTAGAACGCGATTTCGATGGTCAACGTCCACGAGACGCCGAGCCCGACCTCCCACTCGTGGACGCGAGGTCGTACGGATCGATGAGGAAGAACTTGCCGATCGTCGTACCCGCCACCCGGTCGGAGGGTGTGGCGACCAGGGCCCACCCGATCAACGCCAACCAGTAGGCCGGGTAGATCCGCAGTGCTCGCCGGATGTAGAACGGCGCCGTCTCGGGCGGGCTCGTTCCGGTGAGCGACGCCAGCACGAACGGGCGGAACAGCAAGAACCCCGAGATGACGAAGAAGACGGCAACTCCGAAGTTGCCGAGGTTGTCGATGAGGTGGGCGCCGGGCTCTTGCGGACTCATGAATCCGACCCAGCCGGCCGTGTGATACACGAGGACGCCGAGTGCGGCGATCGCTCGGTACCCGTCGAGTGTGTCGAGACGCGTCGGAGCCGTCGCGATCTCCGGGGCCGGGGCTGCGACCTTGTGTTCGTCGTTGATCAGCATGATCTGGTGGGCCGGCACTGAGGTCGCAATGTGTCGACGAACGCCAGGGCAGCTGGCCCTGTCGACCCCAACAGGTTAAGGATCCTACGAGATCCCGACTGCTAGCTTGCGACAAATGTCTCCCACGGGCGCGACGGCGACGGACGACGGCATCCGTTCGATTCGTTGGCGATGGCACGACACGATCCGCTCGGATCGACAAATGATCACCGTCGTCGTCCTGGGCTTCGTCCTGCGCTTGGGATGGCTGTTCTACGCACTGCGCGACCCGGTCGGCCTCGGAGACCCCCACTTCTATGCAAGCTCCGCCGAACGAATCGCGGCCGGCCGCGGATACGTCCTCGAGTCGGGTGAAGCGACGGCGCTCTGGCCGCCCGGCTACTCCTACGCCCTGGCGGTTCCCACGTGGATACTCCGACACACCCCCGTACCGGGCGGAACGGTCGAGGCAGCTGCAGCGTTGAACCTGGTGGTCGGCACGCTCACGATTGCGATCGTCGGGCTGATGGCGCGCCGGATGATCGGGCAGACAGGTGGCGTAGTCGCGGCCGGGTTGACTGCCTGCTTTCCCAGCCTGGTGATGTTCACCGCAACGGTGCTGACCGAAACCCTGTTCACGTTTCTCGCGATGGGGTCGATCGCCATCATGGTCTGGGTCCCGTGGAAACGGACCGGGAACTGGGTCGTTCTTCCATCCGGCCGCCGCTTGGTCGCGGCGGGAGCCGTCGCTGGACTTGCGTCACTCGTACGGCCCACGTTCCTGCCGTCACTGCTCCTCGTGCCGGTCGCGATCTGGATCACCAGCCGAGACCGTGGCCTGACGGTGCGGAGGTCCGCCGCGTTCCTCGTGCCCATCGTCGCAGTCATGGGAACGTGGACCGTTCGCAACGCCGTCGCCATGGACGCGTTCGTGCCTGTCTCGACCAATACCGGGTACAACCTCTGCATCGGCAACAACCCGGATGCGATCGGGGCATACAACACGAGCCCGTATTGCTTCGACGGACTCCCTCTGGATGACTCCACCCATGCGGAACTCGAGCGAAACGACGTCACCACTGAACGGGGCAAGGAGTGGATCCTCGAGAACCCGGCCGACCAGTTCTCGCTCGTGCCCCTCCGGGTGTTCCGGCTGCTGGCGAACGATTCTTCCGGCGTGACGGCGGTGCTGTCGTACGGCCTCGACCCATGGATGTCGCAGAGCGAGTTGATCTGGTGGAGCTCGATCGCAGACGCGTACTACTTCGGGGTGTTGGCAATCGCCGTGCTCGGTGCACTGACCTGGCGCTCCGACGGAGACCGCCGCAAGCTGCTGCTCATGCTGATCCTCGCGGGCGCGGTCCTCGCCGTGATTCCGTTCTTCGGCGATACACGATTCAAGGTCCCGATGATGCCCCTCGTCGCCATCTTTGCGGTCGAGCCGCTTCGCCAACTCGCACGCCCGCAACGCTCGCCGGTCGAGTGACGGGCCGACGGTGACCTGGGTCTCGGTCCCGTCTCGGGTGTGGGAGCGCCAGCGCCGAAAACCACACGATCCCCCGCCTGGCGGGGGATCGCGTCAGCGCGCTCGGAGAGAGTCGAACTCCCAACCGCTTGATCCGTAGTCAAGTGCTCTATCCATTGAGCTACGAGCGCTGGTGCCCGAAGGCGTTCGACATTCTAGACCGCTCGGCCCCGGATCCGAACGGCCGCCATCGAAGATTCGAGTGACCTCAGAGGGACCAGGGGCCCCAGCCGCCGGCACGCTGGTAGAGCGCGTAGGCCGCTCGAGCGTTCGTCGCCGGGTCGAACAGTTGATCCGCGTCGGTGATCCCGAGGTCGTCGAGCCAGCGCTGGTGGACACTCCAGTAGATCTGGAAGAGGCCGTAGCAGCAGTAGTTCTTCGCCGTCGGGACGTAGCGGCTCTCGCGGAACGCGATGTCGAGCGCGCGGTCCTCGAGGTCGTCGGGCCACACGTCGCGGATGATCTGCTGCACGTCGTCGGGCCCGACCGGCGGCGTCGGCACCGTCGTGCTCGTGGTGGTCGGAGCCGCAGTGGTCGTGGGTGCAGCCGTGGTGGTGGGTGCAGCCGTGGTCGTCGGCGCCTCGGTGGTCGGAGGCGCTGGGGTCGACGAACCGACCGGCAGGCAGATCGTCGTTCCCGGATACAGCGGGGTGCTGGTGGTGGCGCCATTGGCCTCGAGGATCTCGGCGAGCGTCACGCCGGCTCCTTCGGCCAGACGCAGCCAGAAGTCGCCCGGCTGCACGTCGTAGTCGACGGCGCAGTTGCGAATTCGATCGGCGTCGCTGTCGGCGGACGCCGGGGCATCGACGGCGGTTTCGGTCGAGGTGGCCGTCTCGGCCGAGGCGGCGGCGGTCACGTCGTCTGATGCGGCTTCGACCTGCTCGCCCGCATCGTCGGTCGTCGACGTGTTGGACGCCTCGGCGGACGACGTGGTCGTGCCGTCGGTGTCGTCGGACGCCGCCGGGTTGACCGGAACTGCGGGAGGCAGCAGATCGGGGTCGAGCACGACGTCGGCAGCGACCGTCGACGGTTCAGCTGCGGGCCCGACGAGTGTTGCTGCGGGCACGGGCGAGCCGGAGGCCACGGTGTCGCCGTCGTCGTCGCCCGACGTGAGCCCGATCATCAGCGGGACCAGGAGCGTCGTGATGACCGCGACCGCGCCGATGCGTACCAGGAGCGGATCGATCGAGCGGCCCGCACCTCTACGGGTGTCCACTCGTTCGAGCATCGGGACCGGGGTCATCGCCTCGAACCCGTCGGCCGGGGCCGCCGCGTCGATGACCGGAACCTCGGTCGTCGGATCGAGCAGCTCGTCGTGCACCGACTCCGACTCGCCCGCCGCGACGTCGAACACGTCGACTCGGCCGCTGACGGACATCGGGATCTCGATGTCCAGATCGTCGAACATCGTCGTGTCGATCCCGGACCCGGGTTGAGTCCGCCGCGCGGCGGCCGCGTCGATCACGCCGTGCTCGCGGGTGCCTTCGACGCCACTCGACATCGCCGCGTTCCACAGGCCCTTGATCGCCCCGGTCACGTCGCCGCGCTGTGAGCGCTCGCGACGCGGACGACGCGGGGAATCGGTCCAGTCGGGGGTCGAGCCCCAGAAGTCGTCGCCGGAGCTCATGCGGTCCGGGTTCATGTCGTCACCGTTCATCTCGTCACCTGCGCCTTGTCGTGCCCAACGTCGATCGTGTCGTCAGTTCTCGAGGGGATGTCGCGGTGGTGTCCCACCGCCCGTCATCACTTGGTTCACGATGTCTACTCGGTTCGTCATCAAACCGCAACGCGGCTGTCATCCAGACGACATGGTTGTCATTTGTATGAGATGTTCCGCCCAACCGATTTGTCGTGTCCCGGCACCAATAAATCGTTGTGATGCGTCGGGAGCGGGCACATCGTGATGTGCCGGGTCCGATTTGCCGGGTCCGGGACCTGGCAAATCAGACCTGGCAAATCAGGACCTGGCACATCACCGGGGACCGCGTCACGCCGACAACCGAAACGACCGGCACGCATCGCGTGCCGGTCGCCGGTGGCGGAGAGGGTGGGATTTGAACCCACGGATCCCGGAGGATCAATGCCTTAGCAGGGCATCCCATTCGGCCGCTCTGGCACCTCTCCATTCGAGCCCGGAGGCCCGAAGCGGCGAGCATAGCGGCGGGGCAGCCAACGCGAACCGGTCGGAACGCTCGGCGCTACGTTCATCGGCGATGACGCTCCTCGACGTTGCCCCTCCCACCAGCTCGGCGATGTCGTTCGCCGACATGCAACGAGCCCGTGCGCTGAAGCGGATGAAACTGGTGGCGACATCGCTCCTGGTGGTCGCGGCGATCGTGTTCGTGATCGCCAAGATCAACGAGGACTCCGGGAGCTGGGTCGGCTACGTGCGCGCCGTCGCCGAAGCGGCGATGGTCGGAGCGCTCGCCGACTGGTTCGCCGTGACGGCGCTGTTCCGCCATCCGCTCCGACTGCCGATCCCGCACACGGCGATCATCCCGAAGCGAAAGGATCAGATCGGCCGCAGCCTCGGCGACTTCGTCGAGTCGAACTTCCTGACCGCCGAGGTGATCGACGAGCGCCTGCACGGTGCCGAGATCGGTCGACGTGCGGGTGAATGGCTCGCCGACCCCGCTCATGCCGAGCGCGCCGGCGACGCGCTCGCCGACATCGTCCGCGGCGGGCTCGAGGTCCTCGACGACGACGAGATCCAGGCCGGGCTGGAGCACTTCGTCCGCGCCCGGGTGCAAGCGACGCAGGTCTCGCCGGTGGTCGGCCGCGTGCTCGACCTCACGATCGAGGGCGGTCACCACCAGCGGCTGCTCGATGCCGTCCTGGTCGGTGTCGGTGGATTTCTCGACGACAACCGCGGCACGTTTCGTCGCCGGATGGACGAGGAGTCCCCGTGGTGGGTCCCCGAGGGCATCGACGATCGCGTGTTCGCCAAGATCTACGACATCGTCGGGCGCTTCATCGCCGACGTGCGGGCATCGCCGAACCACGAGCTGCGCGCCAGCGTCGACGTGCGGGCGGCCGACTTCGCACGTCGCCTCAGAGAGGATCCCGATCTTCACGCCAAGGGTGAAGAACTCAAGCAGGAGCTGCTCGATCACCCCGAGGTACGCCGCTGGATCGAGTCGCTGTGGGGCGAGACCAAGCGAGGCATGCTCCTCGCCGTCGACGATCCGGACAGCGAGCTCCGCCGCCGGATCGTCTCGAGCACGCAACGCCTGGGCCAACGCCTGGCCACCGAACCCGAGCTGCAACGCAAGATCGACGACTGGGTGGCGGCGGCGCTCGCCCACCTCGTGGCGAACTACCGGACCGAGGTCAGCGAGATCATTGCGTCGACGGTCGCCAAGTGGGACGCGGACGCGACGTCCACGAAGCTCGAGCTGCAGGTCGGACGCGACCTCCAGTTCATCCGCATCAACGGCACGCTCGTCGGTGGTCTGGCGGGTTTCGTGATCCACGCCGTCGGCCAACTGCTCTGAGCGACCAACGGGACCGGTCGGCACCGACGACCGTTAGCGTGTTCGGCGGAACGGTGGCAGAGCGGACGAATGCACCCGCCTTGAAAGCGGACGAACCGAAAGGTTCCGGGGGTTCGAATCCCCCCCGTTCCGCCAATCGACACCGCATCGACCACTCGAAAAGTCGCATCTTCGGCTGGGATGTGGTCAGCTCTCGTTTCTGCGGCGTCGCTGAGCGGCATGCGTTTCACGACGACCGTGACGGGGTACCACCACGGAGTCTCCGCGCTCACCCGACGCTCTCTCACGAAGGAGTTCTTCATGAACATCATCGGCCGCATCGCTCAAACCGGCGCAGCACTCTGGATCCTCAACGTCTGGTTCAACAGATTCAACAAGGACACCGGGTATCGAGGCGGCGGTGCGACGAACATGCGCGAGGAGTTCGAGGAGTACGGATTCTCGGAGAACCAGATGTACGCGGTCGGCGCCACCAAGGTCAGCCTTGCGATCCTGATGCTCGCCGGACACGCCGTCCCCAAGCTCGTTCGACCCGCCTCGATCGCCCTCGCGATGTTCATGCTCGGCGCGATCGGCATGCACGCCAAGGTCGGCGATCCCATCAAACGGTCGATGCCGGCGATCAGCGTGTTCACGCTGTCGACCCTGTCTGCCCTGTTCGCCGGCGGACGCACCTCATCGCCGTCGACGACCAGCTGACTCATTCAGCGACGAACAGCACCACCAGGGCCGCGTTGAGCGCGGCGAGCGTGCCTGCAGGGATCATCAGGCGTGGAATGTCGTGGACGCGCCATCGGGCTGCAAGGCCGAGCAACATCATCAGGGTGAGCCCGGCGGCAGCCGTCGCCCCGAGCGGTGCGACGAACAGCCCGATCAGTAGGCCGGCAGCGCCGAGCAGTTGCATCGAACCGACGAAGACGCGAACCCTCGGCATTCCATACCTCTCGAACTCACCACGAGGTGGATGGGCGAACAGCGTCTCGGCTCCGTAGGAAAGGAACGCCAGTGCTGAGGCGACGGCAAGGAGCACCAGAATCATTCGGCCGACGACTGTACGAGCCGGCGTTCCCATTCCGGCTGTCCGACCCCGACCTCGTCGGTGGTCGAACGCTGCTCGATGAGCAGCCCCCGTGCGATTGCGGCCGTGCTCGACGCATGATGTCGGTCGATGCCCGAGGGTGACACCGTCAGACGACTCGCCGACCGGATCGGCGCGCGCTTCGTCGGCGATCGCTGCACCCGTTCGATCGCCCGCGACCCGAGGATCACGCACCTCGACCTGTCAGGCGCACGGCTCGTCGAGGCCGACGCCGTCGGAAAATGGCTGCTGCTTCGCTTCGACGACGACCGGACGGTCTATGGCCATCTCCGGATGGACGGGCGCTGGGACCTCGGTCATCGATCATCGGCACCCGAGTGGCAGCGCCGACTCGAGGTCGAGTTCGAGTCGGGCTGGATGACGGCCGTCGACATGCCGGTGATCGGGGTGGTCGCCACCGCCGACGAAGAGTCGATTGTCGGGCACCTCGGGCCCGACCTGTGTGGGCCGACGCTGCCGGACATCGAGGCAATCATCGCCCGACTCGCCGAGGAGCCCGACCACCCACTCGCCGGCGCGCTGCTCGATCAACGCAACGTGGCCGGCTTCGGCAACGTCTACGCGGTCGAGGTTCCGTTCATCTGCGGCGTGTCACCGTTTCAGCCCGTCGGTTCGATCGATGGGCTCGACCTGATCGTGCGGGCGGGCAGCGCGCTGATCCGGACCAATGCCGACCGCGGCCCGCAGAACACCACAGGTCGTCGCCTCCACGAGGCGCATCACTGGGTGTACGGGCGGCGTCGCCAGCCGTGTCCGTGGTGCTCCACGACCTTGACGGGGATGAACGAACGTGACAGTCCGTGGCAGCGGGTCACCACCTGGTGCCCGAGCTGCCAGGAGCTCACCGGGCAACGGGTGGTCGATGCGGCTCGGATCGATCGCGCCCTGATTCTCCACCCGGCGCGAAAGCGCTACCCGGTGGAAACGGAGCGCGACCTCAGCTGACGGCGGAAACCCCGTCAGCGCTGATCGTGTCGGCGATCTTGTCGCCGGCGGTGTCGACGGCATCGGCGACACGTTCGCTGACCTGGTCGGTCACCTTCGAGGCGTTGTCGGTCACCGCCGTCACGACCTTCGACCGGGTGACCGTGCCGGCGGCCCTCCCCGCGACGTTGCCGACCTTGGAGCGCTGCTGTTCGGTCATGTTCGACGCGAGGTACCCCCCGACAGCGACGCCGATGAGGAATCCGAGAATGAATTTCATGACCTGGGAGTACCCAGGTCTCGACAGCTCAATCCTCGGATGCGCCGATCACATCGGTGGCGGCGTCGAACTCGGCGAGGATCCGTTCGCCATTCGGCTCCCGCAGGATTCGCTCGACCAGCCGCTCGCGAGTGCGTTGGGCGTCGAGCCGCGGCTTCTCGACGGTCGCCCAGTGGACCATGCCATCCCAGAACCGGTCGACGAGCTCGCCACCGGCGATCGTGCCGCCGTCGAGCGTGCGCACCGTCACGCTCTGGAGTTCACCGAGGTAGAGGTTCAGCGAGCGGACGTGGATCTCCTCGTCGGTGCGGATCCGACCGACGATCTCGGCGGCGAGCAGCGCGTCGTCGGAACGTGCGCCGAACAGGCCCGGTGTGCGCAGGATCTCCTGGGTCTCGGCGAAGCCGATCTCGGCACGGAACTCGATGATCAGGACGTTCGCGATGAACGAGAACAGGTCCTCGACCTCACGGGCGATCTCGGGGAGGTAGCGGCCGCCGTCCTCACGGGCGAGGCCCGGCTGGGGCTCGACGTCCGGGTGCGCGTCAGGGCCGAAGGCGAGGTCGCGGGCGGCGAACCACATCTCGTCGTGCCCGCCGATCCCCTCGGCCGGAATCCCGCCCTCGTCGATGCCGTGCGCCTCGAACAGCCCTCCGGCGAGATGACCGATTGCCATCGTCGTGGTGTCCTCGACGATGTACTTCGTCAGGTCGGGGATCGGGAACAGCCCGATGAAGGCGCCCTTCGCCTCGATCTTGCCGACGACGGTGAGCATGTTCCAGAACTCGTCGGTGATCCCGTTGCGGTGCAGGACGAGCCGCTGGGCGGTGTTCGGCAGCCGCACACCGCCGAGCAGATCCGACGACGCCGGGAACGGCTGGCCGCCCCGCTCGCGGAGCGCGTGCTCCCACGCATCGAGGGCGGGCACGCGGCCGCGCGAACGCGGCGGCATGTACGTACCGTCGTCGAGGAACCCGCCGTGCAGCGTGCGTCCGGCCACGACGTGCGGCGTGGCGTACTCGTGTGAGCTGAGCAGCTCGTCGCGGGAATAGGTGAGTCGGGGTTGGTCGATCGTCGAGGTCATGGGATCACACGTTCTTCGGGAGTTCGGAGAAGGGGCGCACCTTGTCGTCGTTCGGTTCCTTCGGGAGCCCGAGCGCCCGTTCGCCGATGATGTTGCGCTGGATCTGATCGGTGCCGCCGTAGATCGGCGGCGCCTGCGCGTAGAGCGCCGTGCCGGTGACCATGGCGAGCAGCGGGTTGCCGGTCGCGGCGTCGAGCGACTCGCGTTGCGTCGTCGGTGTAGGCGTGCAGCGTGCCCGACGCGCCGAGGATCCGCAGCCCGAGGTCGCGGGTGAGGCGCACCGTGTCGCTCATCAACAGCTTCGAGATGTTCGCCATGCCCGGGATGTCGTGGCCGGCTGCGCGCATCGCCTTGGCGCGTTGCCCGTTGAAGCTGCCGATCTGGTTCAACGTGTGCAGCCGCATCAGGTCCTGGCGGATCGTCGGGTCGTCGAGCTTGCCCTCCGAGCGAGCGAAGTCGACCAGCATGTTGTGGTTGGGCCGGTTCGCCGCGGCGGGCCGCTTGGCCGCCCGCTTCGGGTCGACCGGCGCCACGAGGTCGCCGGCGCGCCGTTCGAGTTGCTTCGCCATCGTGCCGGGCTGGGCACCGGCGGCGCCGCCCGACCCGCCGGCGCCGAGGCCGGCCCGTTCGGCCTGCAGGGTCGTGTTGGTGACGGCCCAACCATTGTTGGACTCCGCCGATCACGTCGACGGTGCGGACCCGTGCATCGGTGAGGAACACCTCGTTGAACATCGCATGGCCGGTCATCTCGTGCAGTGGCCGGATCTCGACGCCCGGCTGGTGCATGTCGATCGCCATCCACGAGATGCCCTGGTGCTTCGGGACGTCGGCGTTGGTGCGCGCGATCAACATGCCCATGTCGGCGGTGTGGCCGAGCGAGGTCCACACCTTCTGCCCATTGACGACGTACTCCTCGCCGTCCTGCTCGGCGCGGGTGGTGAGCCCCGCGAGGTCGGAGCCCGGCGCCGGGCTCGCTGAACAGCTGACACCACGCCTGCCGGCCCGTCACGATGTCACGCACGTGCTCGGCGATCTGCTCGGGTGTGCCGTGCGTGGCAATGGTGGGCGCGGCGAGCAGCAGCCCGAGCCCGGCGGGCGGACCGAGTGCCCCGAACCGGCCGATCTCGCGCATCACGGCCACCGAGTCGGAACGGGACAGGCCGCGACCGAACGCATCGTTCGGCAGCATCGGTGACGACCATCCGGCGAGTCCGAGCCGCTGCCACCAGTCGGCGACGGTGAGATCGGGATCCCAGTTCTCCTCCAGCCACGCCCGCACGGCAGCGACCGGATCGTCCGGTGTCTCGTTCACCGGCACCGTCGTCGGTGCGTCTTGCGTCATCGCCATGGCGATCCCCTCGATGTTTGTGCTCTACAACCTTCGAGCCACCCTACGGTGCCGCGTTCGTCACGCGGGAACCCACCCGGGCGACCCCGACGGCGCCTGTCAAGCTGAGCCGATGACCGATGGAGCCTTCGACGCCGCCGTGGCCGCCCGGTACGACCGCGACGTCCGCGAGCGGTTCGACCCGGAGCACCTGCGCACCACCGTCGACGTGCTCGCCGACCTGACCGACGACCGGCCCGCACTCGAGTTCGCAGTCGGCACCGGTCGTGTGGCGCTGCCGTTGGCGGCTCGCGGTGTCGAGGTCCACGGCATCGAACTGTCGACGGCAATGGTCGCGGAGATGATGAAGAAGCCGGGCGCCGACCGGATCCCCGTCACGATCGGCGACCTGGCCACGACCAGACTCGACGCCGCCGGGTCGTTCGGCCTCGTGTTCCTCGTGTTCAACACGATCACCAACCTGTTGACCCAGGCCGACCAGGTCACCTGCTTCCGCAACGCGGCCGCCCATCTCGCGCCGGGTGGTCACTTCGTGATCGAAACCGGCATCCCCCGACTGCAGCGACTCAACCCCGGCGAACGCTTCCTCCCCTTCGAGGTCACCGACGACCACATCGGGATCGACGAGTACGACCTCGCCGAGCAACGGCTCGTCTCCCACCACTACTGGATCGCGGACGGCGACGCTGCGACATTCGAGTCGCATCATCGCTATGCATGGCCTGCCGAGTACGACCTGATGGCACAGCTCGCGGGGATGACCCTCACGCACCGGTGGGCGGACTGGACCCGATCGCCGTTCACCAGCGAGAGCACGACCCACGTGTCGGTCTGGTCGACACCGGCCTGACCCCCACCCGTGAGGCGGTCACGACGCACCAGCCACCAGCCGTAGGATCGCCGATCGATGACCACGGCCCCTGCTTCTGCCTCGCCGCGTCCGGAGCATCGGGGGACTCGTGCTGCTGCTCGTGGCGTTGCCGATCGTCGGATTGGTGCTCGTCGTGCTGGCCGATGCGATCCCCGACCGTCCGATCGCCCGCCACCTCGGCGTCGAGATCCTGAACGAGCGGCTGACGACCGAGGACTACGGCACGGCGCTGTCCGGACACCAGATCGACCGGTTCACCGACTGCATCGGCATCACGATCGGGCTCGGGAGTCCTCCGGGCACCAACACGATCGAGTCGGCGATCAGCAGCCCGACGCTCGGCAAGTGCTCCGAGGCGGTACCGCGACTGCAGTCGTACCTCGACGGTGACGGCCTCGAGCAGAGCTATCCGTACTACCGCTACTGGCACGGCTACTCGGTCGTGCTCCGGCCGCTGCTCGCCGTGGTCGGGCTGCAGGGCACGCGGGTCGTGATGCTCGTTGCGCTTGGCTGCGGTGTTGCTCGGCCTGGCCAGATCGCTCGCCCGTCGACACGGCCGTGCCGTTCCCGTGGTGCTGCTCGCGCCGTTCGTGCTGACGACCGACTTCATCGAGTTGCCGGGCAGCCTGCCGCACGCGACCGGCGCGCTCGCCATCCTCGGGACGAGTTGGTTCGCTCACGAGGTGGTCGCGCGGTCACCGACGTGGCAACGCGTCGCAGCCGTGTCGATCGTCGTCGGGAGCGACGGTCGTGTACGCCGACATCCTGACGATCCCGGGCGGCGGTTGGGCGCTCGCGCACCGCGGTGATCGGGATCGGCGCCTCGCTGGTGCTCACCCGGCTCGCCCTCGCGATGCGGGTCATCGTCGCTGCGGCCGCGTGGATCGTCGGCTACGCGTGGATGTGGGTGTCGAAGTGGATCCTCGCGAGCTTCGTGTTCGGCGATCGACTCCGTGATCGACGTGATCCGGTTCACGACCGAGAACCGGATCTCGGGCGACAACGGAAGCATCGAGTACGGCCTCTTCGCCACGATCCGCGTCAACGCCGAGGTGTGGTGGCGACAGCCGCTCGCCGGGGTGATGGTGGCGGCCCTGCTGACGACCTTCGTGATCGTGTGGCGGCGGCGCACGCGGTGGTGCCCACCCGTTGACCGTTGGCGCGACCGGCTGATCGTCGCGAGTCCCGCCCTGATCCCGCTCGTCTGGTTCGAGGTGCTGAAGAACCACAGTCAGGTCCACGTGTGGTTCACGTACCGGTCGGTTCCGGTCGCTGTGGGCATCGTCGCTGCGGCGTCGATGATCGTGCTGCGCCCCCTCACCGGTGCCGACCCGGCAGCCGACGCTACGACCGATGCGCAGCGCGATAGGCAGCCGGCGGCGAGCCGACCACCTTGCGGAAGTGACGACTGAACGCACTCTGGTCGTAATACCCGCACCGGTGTGCGACGTCGGCCATCGGCAGCTCGGTCGTGGTGAGCAGGCGCAGACCCTCCTCGAGTCGGAACCGCATGACCAGCTGCTTCGGGCTCAGCCCCAGCACTCGTCGGGCGGTCCGTTCGAGCTGGGCGACCGACATCTCGGCAGCATCGGCGAGATCGGCCACCTCGATCGGTTCGGCGATATCGTCGCCGCGCGACGTCGACGGCCGCGGCGAGTCGACCGTGGGGCGCGGCGGCATCGACCGGGGTCCGGAGGTCGACCGACACGCTCACGACGCCGGCCGGCTCGCCCGTGTCGTCGATCCACCGTGACTTCGAGGTGAGGAACCAACCGACGGTGCGGTCGGGGCGGGTGATCAGTTCGAGTTCGTTGGTCAACATGTGGCCGGTCTCGATGACGACGCGGTCCTGGGCCTCGTAGCGCTCGGCGAGTTCGGCGGGGAAGAGGTCACCGGCCGTTCGACCGACCACGTCACCTGCGCCGGCGACACCGGCACGGTCGGCGAATGCCTGGTTGGCTGCCAGATACTCGCCGTCGACCGATTTGACGCAGAACATCACGTGCGGCGTCGTCGCCAACACGTCGGTGACCGCTTCGAGCGACCGATCGAGCATGCCCCAGTATCCACCGTCCCGATGATCGATGCGCTCCGGCGGTCGGAGTTGGTCGATTTCGCCGTCGCGGGCGGGTGAATTCGTGCAAGACCGGCACCCGTCGGATCGTGTTCCATGGGTTGATGAACGCGTCGACCCTCTCCCAGCCGGTCCACCGCACCGATGCAGACCTCGCCGACGAGGCCGTCGACCTCGCGCGCCGCCTGCTCGCCACCAGCCAGCGCGACGAATCGCGCGCCGAGGTGCGCCGACGTGAACGGCTCGGTGCGCTCCTCGCCGACGAGCAGGGTCGACAGCTGATCTTCGCGATGACCGACGAGGTCCTGCGGATCGACGAACCGCGGCTCGCCGCCGAGCGCTTCGCCGACGTGGTCGCCGCCCACCACACCAACGCGGTCGGGCGTCTCGATGCGCTGCTGCTGCGCGCCGGTGCCGTGGTGGCGCCGCGCCTCCCCCGGATCGTGATGCCGCTCGTGCTCCGCAAGATCAAGGCCGAGACCCATGGCATCGTCATCCCGGCCGACGACCCCGACTTCGCCCGGCACCTCCAGCGGCGCGGCGACGACGGCGTGCGGATCAACGTCAACCCGCTCGGCGAGGCGATCCTCTCCGACGCCGAAGCCGACGAGCGGATGCGAGCCGTGCTCGATCGGGTCGAACGGGCCGACGTCGACTACGTGTCGGTGAAGGTGTCGGCGATCGTCGCCAACCTCGACGCCCTCGCGTTCGACCTCTCACTCGACCGGATCTGCGAGCGGCTCCGCGAGCTGTACCGCCGTGCCGAAGCAGCATCGCCGCGCACGTTCGTCAACCTCGACATGGAGGAGTACCGCGACCTCGAGCTGACCCTCCAGTCGTTCATGCGCGTGCTCGACGAGCCCGAGTTCGCCGGCATCGACGCCGGCATCGTCCTCCAGGCGTACCTCCCCGACTCCCACGACGCGCTCGAGCGGTTGGGCAGCTGGGCCACGCGTCGCCACATCGAGCACGGCGGCACCGTCAAGGTCCGCCTGGTCAAGGGCGCCAACCTCGCGATGGAAGCCGTCGAAGCCGACCTCCACGGCTGGGTGCCGGCGCCCTACGGTTCGAAGGCCGACGTCGACGCCAGCTACAAGGCGATGCTCGAGTCCGCGATGCGGCCCGAGTGGGCGGCCTCGTTGCGGCTCGGGCTGGCGAGCCACAACCTGTTCGACATCGCGTGGGCGCTCACCTTCGGTGCGGATCGCAACGTGCTCGATCGGATCGAGTTCGAGATGCTCGAAGGGATGGCCCCCGCCCAGGCGCGAGCCGTGCACGCGGCCGCCGGCCAACTGCTGATGTACGCACCGGTCGTCGCCGACGACGACTTCGACGCCAGCATCGCCTACCTGTCACGACGTCTCGACGAGAACACACAGCCCGACAACTTCCTGCGTTCGCTGTTCACGCTCACCGCCGACTCCCCCGAGTTCGACGACGAGGCCGACCGGTTCCGCGCGTCGGTGGCCGCTCGCCACGACGTGTTCCGCGGTCGCCGCCGAGCGCTGCTCGACCCGACGGCCGGCAGCGACTTCGAGAACGAGCCCGACAGCGACATGACCGTGCCCGAGCTCCGCAGCACGTTCCTCGCGGCCGTCGCCGAGCCGCCCGCGCCGACCTTCGATCGACTCGACGACACCGAACAGATCGACACCGTGATCGAGACGGCAACCGCAGCCCACGCCGCGGGCCACCACGCGGTCGACGAGCGTCGACGCTGGCTGCTCGCAGCGGCCGACCTGATGAGCAGCGAACGGGCACAGACCGTCGGGCTCATGGCGCACCACGTCGCCAAGACGATGCACGAGGGTGACCCCGAGGTCAGCGAAGCGATCGACTTCTGTCGCTACTACGCGACTGCGGGCAGCCGCCGCCTCGACGCGGCCACCTCGGCCGGGCTCGACGTCGCCGGCCGCGGCATCATCGTGGTGGTCGGACCGTGGAACTTCCCCTACGCCATTCCGACCGGCGGCGTGGCCGCAGCCATCGCGGCCGGCAACAGCGTGATCCTCAAACCGGCGCCGGAGGCGGTTGCGGTCGGCGCCTGGATCGCCGAACAGTTCTGGCGCGCCGGCGTGCCCCACGACGTGCTGCAACTCGTCGTGTGCGAGGACGGACCGGTGGGTCGTCACCTCGTGACCCATCCGGGAGTCGACACCGTCGTGCTGACCGGCGCATACGACACGGCCTCGATGTTCCTCGACTGGCGACCCGACCTGCGCGTGCTCGCCGAAACGAGCGGCAAGGACGCCCTCGTCATCACGCCGTCGGCCGACATCGACCAGGCGATCGCCGACCTCGTGCGGTCGGCGTTCGGCCACGCCGGTCAGAAGTGTTCCGCCGCCAGCCTCGGGATCGTCGTGGCCGAGGTCTACGACGACCCGACGTTCCAGCGACGGCTGCGCGACGCCGTCACGAGCCTCCGCGTCGGCGCTGCCACCGATCCGGGCACGATGGTCGGCCCGCTGATCGCTCCACCGACCGGCAAGCTCGAGCGCGGCCTCACGACCCTCGACGACGGGGAGACCTGGCTGGTCGAGCCGCGCCCGCTCGACACGCCGGGCGCACCCGACGGAACGAGCTGGTCGCCGGGCGTCCGCCTCGGAGTCGTCGCCGGCTCGTGGTTCCATCGCACCGAATGTTTCGGACCGGTGCTCGGGCTCATGCGCGCCGACAATCTCGACCATGCAATCGAGTTGCAGAACGCCGGCGACTACGCCCTGACGGGCGGCATCCACTCGCTCGACGACACCGAGGTCGAGCACTGGCTGGCCGACGTCGAGATCGGCAACGCGTACGTCAATCGCCACATCACCGGAGCGATCGTCCAACGGCAACCGTTCGGTGGTTGGAAGCGCTCGTCGGTCGGCGGCGGAGCCAAGGCCGGCGGACCCGGCTACGTCGCCCAGTTCGCCCGGATCACCGACCCGGCGACCGAGCCGATCGACGAGCCGTCGCTGCGCACGGCGATGCGGTCGACCTGGCAGCAGTACTACTGCACCGACCACGACGAGACCGGTCTCGTCGCCGAGGCCAACGTCCTGCGCTACGTGCCGCTCGACCGCGTCGAGGTCCGCCACGCCGACGACGCCGACCGACGCCTCACCGTCCTGCGCGTCGTCGCCGAGGTGACCGGCGTGCCGCTCGGGGTCTCGGCGGCCACCGACGAGACCGACGCCGCGTTCGCCGACCGTCTCGCCGCCGGCTCGGTCCGCCCCGACCGGGTCCGGCTGCTCACCGACGCTCGACGACGACGCGATGCGTGTCCTGCACGCCGCCGACATCGCGATCGACGTGGTCGAGCCCGTCGCCGAGCCGATGATCGAGCTCCAGCGGTGGGTCCGCGAGCAGGCGATCAGCCGCAGCATGCACCGTCACGGCCGCCTCGTCGACTGACCCCCGATCAGGTGCGCAGGACGGAGTTGAGGAGCAAGCTCGACTCGCTGTTGATCACGCCCTCGACCGAGCGGATCTGCCCGAGGACCCGGTCGAACTCGAGCAACGACTCGCAGCGGATCTCGGCCACGAGGTCCCAGCCGCCATTCGTGGTGTGCAGCGACTGGATCTCGGGGAGACCGCGGAGCGCCCGGATCACCTGGTTGGTCGTGCGTCCCTCGACCTCGATCAAGCGTGATCGCGCGGACGTCGTCGTCGCCGTGCCCGTCCTTCATCCGGATCGTGAAGCCGAGCACCCGACCCGACTCGAGCAGCCGGTCGAGCCGGCTGTTGACCGTCGCGCGGGTCACCCCGAGCTGACGCGCCAGCGTCGTCACCGGCGCACGCCCGTCGGTCCGCAGCAGCGCGATGAGGCGGCGATCGAGATCGTCCAGGTCAGACATGAGCACAACGTATGACCACTCACGTACATATTGTTCAACAACTGGGCAAGATTTCCACGATCTGGCGCATTGCGGCTCCACATCGCACAGCCATACCGTCGACAATCACCACCGACACGCACAGGAGCGCTGCCATGGTTCGATTCGTCAACGTCCAACACCTCGGTCGATGGGCCGCCGACACCGGCCTCGAACCGCTTGCTCCGCGACCTGACCACCGAGATGGAGCGCCAGTTCCGCCGCTGGCCGCTGTTCGACAAGACCCCCCGCGTCGCGAGCCACTCCGTCGCACGGCGTCATCGAGCTGATGCCGACCAGCGACGGAACCACCTACGGCTTCAAGTTCGTCAACGGGCACCCGATCAACTCGACCCGGGGCCTGCAGACCGTCACCGCGTTCGGCGCACTCGCCGACGTCGACACCGGGTACCCGATCATGCTCTCGGAGATGACGCTGCTGACCGCGCTCCGCACCGCGGCCACCTCCGCGATGGCCGCCAAGGTGCTCGCCCCCGCCGGCGCCACCACGATGGCGATGATCGGATCAGGCGCCCAGGCCGAGTTCCAGGCGCTCGCCTTCCGTGCCAACCTCGGCATCAACACGCTCCGCGTGTTCGACATCGACCCCGACGCGATGGCAAAGTTCGAACGCAACGCGATCGGGCTCGGCTTCGACGTGACGCTCTGCAACGACGCCGAGCACGCGATCACCGGCGCGCAGATCATCACCACGTGCACCGCCGACAAGCGCAACGCGACGATCCTCACCGACGAGATGGTGCGACCGGCCCGCGCCGCCGCCGGGGTGACCGGGCTGCACATCAACGCCATCGGCGGCGACTGCCCCGGCAAGACCGAACTCGACATCGAACTCGTCAAGCGCGGCACCGTGTTCGTCGAGTTTCCCGAGCAGTCGTTCATCGAAGGCGAAATCCAGTTCCTCCCACGCGACTGGCCGATCACCGAACTGTGGCAGGTGCTCACGGGCGACGCCGCCGGTCGGACGTCCGACGACGAACTCACGATCTTCGACTCGGTCGGGTTCGCCATCGAGGACTTCGCCGCGCTGACGTTCCTCAACCAGCGCCTCGACGGCACCGACTACTACGACGAGATCGACCTCGTCGCCGAACCGGCCGACCCGAAGAACCTGTTCGGCCTCGTCGACGCGCGCCGTCCGATCGCGGTGGTCTGATGACCACGACGGCGATCGCCGGTGCGGCGACCCGCTCCAACTCCCGCGTTCGCTGCAGGCGCCATCGACGGTGGTGATGATCCGCCCGCACCACTTCGCGATCAATCAGCAGACCGCCGCCGACAACGTGTTCCAGTCCGACGCCGACGATCGCTCCGCCACCGAGATCGCCGCCGCAGCGTTCGCCGAGTCGACCGCCCTGGCCGATGCGCTGGCGGCACACGGCGTCACGGTGCACCTGTTCGACGACGACGCGACCGACCGACCCGACAGCGTGTTCCCGAACAACTGGTTCTCGACGCATCGCGGCGGGCGCATCGTGATGTACCCGATGTACACCGTGAATCGTCGGCGGGAGCGCCGCATCGACGTGATCGATCTCCTGAAGGAGCAGTACCGCGTCCAGGACGTGATCGACTACTCGGGCCTCGAGTACGACGAGTCTGTTCCTCGAGGGAACCGGGGCGATGGTGCTCGATCACATCGGTCGCGTCGCCTACGTCGCACGCTCCCACCGCGCCGACTCCGTTGATCCTCGAACGCTTCTGCACCCACAACGGCTTCGAACCGATGGTGTTCGACGCCGCCGACGCGCAGGGCAACGGCGATCTATCACACGAACGTGCTGATGTGCGTGGGCACCGACTTCGCCCTCGTGTGCCTCGACGCCATCGACCGACCCCCGGCGCCGCACCGAGGTCGTCGACGCGGCTGATCGAGTCCGGCCGGAGCGTGATCGACCTCAGCCAGCAGCAGCTGGTCGAGTTCGCCGGGAACGCATTCGAGCTGACCGGCCACGACGGTCGGCTCCTCGCCATGTCCGGCCGGGCGCATCGGGCGCTACGTCCCGAACAGGTCGAGGTGATCGAACAGTCGGCGACGATCGTGTCGGTCGACATCCCGACGATCGAACTCGCCGGCGGGTCGGTGCGCTGCATGCTCGCGGGTGTGCACCTCGATCCACGACCCTGCTGACAACCTCACCAGGTGCGAGGATTGGCGGGCCCCACCACGGGGTACCCACCGCCCATGACCACCATCGACACCGACACCGACCGCGACGTCGTCGAGATCTCCGACGAACGCCTCGGCCGCCTCCGGGTGTTCAACGCGGTCATGGGCCTGATCCATCTCGTCTCCGGGACGCTGATGATCGCGCTCGGCAACGACACGAAGCTGCCGACGAGCACCTTCAGCATCAACGGTCCGCCGGGCACACCGCTCGCCGACGGCACCTTCGACGAGTTCTGGGGCGTCCCGCTCGCGCTCGGTACCGCAGCGTTCATGCTGATCTCGGCGCTGTTCCACTTCATCATCGCGGCACCCGGCGGTTTCGCCTTCTACAGCAAGGAGTTGCGACGGGGCCGCAACCGATTCCGATGGGTCGAGTACTCACTGTCGTCGAGCCTGATGATCGTGTTGATCGCGTTGGTCACGGGCATCACCGATGTTGCCGCGCTCATCGCGATCGCGTTCGTCAATGTGTCGATGATCCTGTTCGGCTGGGTCATGGAAATGGTCAACCTGCCCGATGGTGCGCGCTGGTGGACCCCGTTCTGGTTCGGGTGCATCGCCGGCATCGGGCCGTGGGTGGCGATCGTTGCCTACCTCGTGATCAACGCGTCGATCGAGGGTGCCGGCACACCGCCGACGTTCGTCTACGGCATCATCGTGACGATCTTCGTCTTCTTCAACTGCTTTGCGATCAACCAGTGGTTGCAGTACCGCGGCGTCGGCAAATGGCGCGACTACGTGTTCGGGGAGACGGTCTACATCGTGCTCAGCCTCGTCGCGAAGAGTGCGCTCGCCTGGCAGATCTTCGCCAACACGTTGATCGACTGATCTCGCGGCTCTTCGTTCGGTCGCAAGCCGCAACCAGCGGCGATTCGCAGGTGACGCGCATCAGTAACAGGCCATCGTCACGCTGGTGGGACGGGGGCGCATGGGGTGTCCTCTCGAAAAGGGGAAACGATTCATGTTCATTCAATCCGCAGAGCTGACGGCTGCACCGGGCAAGAGCGGCCAGCTCGGACCCATGGTGACCAAGATGCGCGACATCCTGTCGAGCGAGACCGGAAAGCAGTGGTGGTCGTGGGCCGCGCTCGCCGGACGGCCGTTCGGCACGCAACTGCTCAGCACGCGCGCCGAGGGCTTCGCCGACATGGTCGGTTCCCAGATGAAGCTGATGGCCTCGGACGCCTGGGCTGCGCTCTCCCCCGAGGCAGGTGGGGTGCTCGCCCATCCGGCCGAGACCTACCTGGCCGAGATCATCGCCATGACCGGAGAACCAGCCGAACCGCGACAGTTCACGACGGTCACCCGGGCGACCATGGGCGGCAACGACATGGCTGCCACCATCGCTTGGTCGGTTGGCGCCATGGAACACATCACGAAGATCACGGGGCACGGTGGCACCGTCGCAACGACCGCCGCGGGGAGCCTGTTCCAGGTGTTCTGGATGGGTGGATGCGACACCGCTGAGGAGCTCGATGCGATGACGCAGACGATGAACGGCGATGCCGACTACCAGGGCATGATCGCTCAGGCGGGCGCCGATGATCTGTTCCTCGACGGATCGGTCGAGCGAATGGTGCTCGTCAAGATGCCGTGATCCTCGTTCAGGCCGGTGGAGCGAGGGAGTCAGGCCGGCGTCGCGGTCAACACGAAGCGGTAGTTCAGCCGCTCGCGCTCGGCTCGGGCTCCCTCCGCGAGCGATCGGGACATCCCGTGCCGGGCGCGTCGCTGCGCGACACCGCGGCGCGGAGTTCGACAGCGTCGACAGCTGCGAGCGGCAACCGGTGTGCTCGCGCTCCATCGAGTGCGGTGATCGCCACGTGTTCCGCGATGTCGAGTTGGCCGCGAGCCAGCGCCACCTGGCTCTGCGCGAGGTGGACCGCTGTCGTGAGGAGCGGTGCGGTCGCCATGTCGTCGAGCAACACGGTCGCCTGATCAGTGATCGCGCCGGCGGCATCGACGCGGCCTGCGCCGATCAGCGCGGAGTTGATCAGCGGGAGAGCAACCAGGCGCCACACCGGTACGGCCAGGGCCTCATCCCAGAACTCCCCGGCATGGTCCGCCGCCTCGCCGACCGCGCCGTCGAGGAGTGCACGACAACAGCTCGTGAACGGGGTGAGGAACTGCAGCAGCGGGAACGATCCCTGCGTTGCCCATTCGAGCGCTCGCTCCATCGTCTCGGTGTCGGACGACAACAGGGCCGCATGGGCCAGCGCGGCGGCTGAGGTCATGGAGAACGCAGGATCGGTGGGCACCGGTCGTCGGCTGCGGTCGAGTGCCGACCGGAGGTCGCCTCGGATCGTCTCGGCCACGATCGCTGCCGCATACCCGTTGCCGACCGAGTCGACGCTGAACGGGGTGTCGTGGCGGCGGGTCAGGCGACGAAGCTGTTCGAGGAGCGGATGGCATTCGTCGAGTCGACCCATCAACGCCAGCATGTACGCCGCGAGCCCGACGTAGATGGACGCTTCGACGTCGTCGCCACGTTCGAGGAGGCCGTCGGCGTACGACTGGATCTGCGCCGGACGACCACTGAACGCCGGCACCATGGCGCTGCTCCGTTCGAGCCATGATCGAGCACGCGCCGGTCCGGCGGGGAGGTACGTGGACAGCTGCGCCGCGACCGGAGCGGTCTCACAGCACCGGGTGGTGGCGGTCGTCAGGAGGCCGGCGACCGCTTCTGCCCAGACCGGATCGCGGTGCGCGTCGTCGAACGCCAGCAGCCAACGCCAGGTCGCGTCGAAATCGGCGCTGTAGCCGAGCGCGCTGCGTACGGGGGCCAGGTCGCTGCACATCCGGAACGCGGCGTGGTGATCGTTGGCCCTGGCCCACGCCATCGCGGCAACCACGTCGGGCATCCTGCGGACGAACGGCCGGTGCTCGATCCCGTGGTCGCCCGCTCCGGCCTCGGCGCACCAGCGCGCAACGAATCGAGCGTGCGCCTCGTCGACGAGCTGTCGAGGTGGGCGCTCGGCGCCCTCGAACTCCAGGCAGAACTGGCGGACCGTGTGCAGCATCCGATACCGCCCACTGTCGTCGTCCAGATGCAGCAGTCCGACGTCGGTCAATCGCTGGATCAGGTCGAGCGCCTCATCGTCCGCGTCGATCGCGACGGCGACCGCACGTGCCGCGTCGACGTCGAACGGCGACCGGAAGACGGCGAGCGCGACCAACATCTGCTGCTCGATCGGGCTGACGAGATCGAAACTCCATTCGATCGACGCTCTCAGCGTGGCGTGGCGGGAGAGCGGCGATCGCCGACGGCTGCCTGTCCAGCGTGTGATCTCGTTGACGCTGCGCGCAACGGACTCCAACGGGAGGGTCCGGAGTCGCGCTGCGGCGAGTTCGAGCGCGAGTGGGATGCCGTCGAGCTCACGACAGATCGAGGCGATGTGGTCGACCGCCTGACGGTCGACCGCCATCCCGGGTCGCGCCTCGCGTGCCCGCGCGAGGAAGAGACGAAGTGCGTCGTGCTGATCGAGGTTGTCGAGTGTCACGCGGGTGGCGTCGTCGGGGAGTCCGAGTGCCGGCACCCGCCACACCACCTCGCCGGGAATGCCGAGCGGCTCTCGGCTGGTGACCAGCGTCCGCGTATCGGGACACCTCGTCAACAGCGCGGCCAGGACCTCTGCCGTCGCATCGATCACGTGCTCGGCGTTGTCGAGCACGATCAACGTCGGCCTGTCCTGCAGACGTCGCTCGAGTTCGGCAACGACGTCGAGTCGTGGGACCACACCGATCTCGGTGGCCATCCGCTCGGCGACGTCGCCATCGGCCGCGAGGACCCCGAGATCGATCCACCACGCATCGGTCCTCCCTCGATCCGGCGCGGTCGACGCAACCCGCAGCGCCAGGCGGGACTTTCCGCTGCCGCCGGCACCGGTGAGCGTCACGATCCGGTGGTCGGAGAGCAGCGCCGCGATCTCCGCTGTTTCGCGACCGCGCCCGATGAACGAGCTGAGCGGCGTCGGCAGGCGGAGGTGCGAATCGCGCTCGGCGACCTGTGGCGGGCCGCGGTGGCGTGTCCACGCGGGGTGGCCCTGCTGCCGGAGCTCCTGCAGATCTCCACCGGTTGCGATCGCACGATCGAGTTCGATCAGGGCTGCCGACGGCTCGGTACCGATGTCCTCGAGCAGGACCGACCGATACGCCTGATACTGGCGCAACGCCTCGGTCGCTCGCCCGGCCTGGTGCAACGCCCGCATCAACAGTGCTCGGGGGCGATCGCGATACGGATGTTCGTCCACCAACGGGACGAGCTCGACCATCGCAGCAGCCTCCTCGCCAGCGTCGAGCAGGATGACGACCAGCTCTTCCATCGCCGCGGTGTGCAGCTCGCTGAGCCGGCGAACCTCCACCTCTGCCCACGGCTCATCCGCGAACTCGTCGTAGGGCAGCCCATCCCACATCGCCCGCGCCCGCTCGAGGTCGCATCGAGCCTGCTCGGCGGTCGACAGGTCGGCTGCATTGACCAACCGCTCGTACTCGCCGACGTCGACGTCCACCCGGAGCTCGTAGCCCGCCGGACCGGTCACGAGGCACTCGGCGCCGATCACCCGGCGCAGGCGGCTGATCGACGTCCGAAGGGCACCCGCCGACAGTCCGAGATGTTCCTCCAGGACCACCGAGCGCACGACGGTCCGCGAGTGGAGGCACAAGATCGCGAGGAGCCGCCGTTGCGACTCGCTGACGAGCGCCAGTTCTTCTCCCTCGGCATCGAACACACGTATCGAGCCGAGCACCTTGCAGTAGCCCACGGTTCCCCTCGGTGTCTCGACTGGTCGGCAACGGTAACACAGTGAAAATCCGGCGTTGACCGGCTCCCGAACCATTGCCGAGGAGACCTTCGTTCCAGGTGCGATGCTGGGGGCCGTGTCATCGCCTCCGCACGACCAGCGCGTGATCCTCGTGCGTCGACCCAGCCCACAGCTGGCCGAGGGCGAACTGACCCACATCGCGCGCCGCCTGGTCAACGTCGACAAGGCGCTTGCACAATGGGACGCCTACGTCGGCGCCTTCCGCGACCATGGATGGTCCGTCATCGAACTCGATCCGCTCGACGATCATCCGGACGGCGTGTTCGTCGAGGACGTCCTCGTGATGTACGACCGCCTGGGGATCATCACGCGACCCGGCGCGGCGTCGCGCCTCGGAGAGATCGTCGGGCTCGACGACCGGCTCGACGCGCTCGGGTACGACGTCGCGTGGATCCACTCCCCCGGCACCCTCGACGGCGGCGATGTCATGAAGATCGGCACGACCCTGTACGTCGGGCTCGGTGGCCGGACCAACCAGATCGGGATCGACCAATTGCGCAGCCTCGTCGCGCCGCTCGGCGCGACCGTGATCGCCGTACCGACCAAACGCGTCCTGCATCTCAAATCGGCCGTCACCGCCCTTCCCGACGGCACCGTCATCGGGTACGAACCGCTCGTCGACGACCCGTCGACATTCGACCCGTTCCTCCCGGTGCCCGAAGAACCGGGCGCGCACGTCGTCGACCTCGGCGACGGACACGTGTTGATGACGGGGCGGGCCGAGGGCAGCGCCGCAGTGATCCGGGAACACGGCTTCGAACCGGTGATCTGCGACATCAGCGAGTTCGAGAAACTCGAAGGTTGCGTCACCTGTCTGTCGGTCAGAATGCGGACCGCTCCGGCCCGCGTCCCGAACGACGGCTGACTCAGACCCGTTCGATGATGATCGCCGGCGCCATGCCACCGCCGGCACACATCGTGATCAGGCCGACCTGCTTGTCCTGACGTTCGAGTTCGTCGAGCACCGTCCCGATGAGGATCGCGCCGGTGGCCCCGATCGGGTGGCCCAGCGCCATCGCTCCGCCGTTGATGTTGACCTTGCTCCGATCGAGGTCGAGGTCACGCTGGAATTTCTCCGACACGACAGCGAATGCCTCGTTGATCTCGAAGATGTCGATGTCGTCGAGTGTCATCCCGGCCTTGGCGAGCACCTTGCGCGCCGCAGGCACCGGTGCGTTCAACATCAGCGTGGGGTCATCGCCCATGTTCGCCGTTGCAACGACGCGGGCGCGCGCCTTCATGCCATGGGCCTTCGCGTACTGCTCGCTCGCGAACAGGATCGCGGCGGCGCCGTCGACCACGCCCGACGAGTTTCCGGCATGGTGGACGTGCTGGATGTCGAGGTCGGGGTACTTCTGGTTGATCAGCTCGCGGAACGTCTTCGACTCCGGCGTGTGGCGGTAATCGGCGATCTCGGGAAAGCTCGGGCGAAGTGCCGCGAGGGACTCGGCGGTGGTCTGAGGTCGGGGGAACTCCTCGTGGTCGAGAGCGACCGAGCCGTCGAGGTTGTAGACGGTGACGAGCGACCTGTCGAAGCGACCTTCGCTGATGGCCACGTCGGCGCGCCGCTGCGACTCGGCTGCGTGCGCATCGAGCGCCTCTCGAGGGATGCCCTCCAGTGTGGCGATGGCATCGGCGCAGACACCCTGATGCGATTGCGGGTGCAACTCCTGCAGGTGCGCATTGTTGGCACCCATCGGCAACATGCCCTTCTTGGGCATCGACATCATCTCGGTCCCACCCGACACGACCAGGTCCTCCATTCCGGCCATCACCGCATGAGCGGCGTAGTTCGCGGTCGTGATGCCCGAGCCGCAGAAGCGGTCGAGCGTGGCACCGCTCGCGGTGATGTCGTACCCCGCGTCGAGCGCAGCCATGCGTCCGAGATCGCCACCCTGTTCGGCGACTTGCGAGCTGGTGCCCCACACGACGTCGTCGACGTCGGAGGTGTCGAACCCGTTGCGGTCGACGAGCGCCTTCAGCACCGTCGATGCCACGTGCTGCGGATGGAGGTGCGAGAGCGAACCCTTGCCCAGTTTGCCGATGCCGCGGGGCGTCCGGCAGGCGTCGATGATCAGTGCGTCAGACATGGCCTGGACGTTAGGTGGTCGGCGCGAGCGGGCGAGAACCGCGCGTCGCTGCGGGCCGATCACTCGTGGGAGTGGTGGATGGTCGGTTGGGCCGAGTTCGGACGGACCTCGATCCGGAGGTGTTCGGCGGTGAGGCCTGCGAGGGCCAACACGTCGATCACGACGATCAGCCACACGCTGTGGAGGTCGGCCGCGGCGAACAGGATGATCGCCACCACCACGAGTGCGACGAGTCGCTCCTTTGCGACGATGCCGAACGCCCGATACACGGCGATGGCGATGCCGCCGATGAACAGCCCGATTCCGCCGAGCAACATCATGCGGTATGCGTACGGCAGAGCCTCGTCGGGGTGCAGCGCAGCCTCCTCGAGGCCGACGGCGATGAGGATCACACCGGCGACGATCGGCGCGTGCGCATAGGTGTAGGCATCTCGGGCGAAGCGGCCGCGGTCGTGCGCATCGGTCTCCTCGGCGCGATGTTCGAGCGCCGGCTGGACCCGGTCGAAGTACGACCACCAGAGGATTCCAGCGGCGACGCCGGTCGCCGCCAGTGCGATCACGGCCGTCGCGCTGAAACCCTCGCCGTCGTTCAACGGTTCGACGACGGCATTGCCGAGTGCGACGATCACCTCACCCAGTGCAACGATGATGATCAGCCCGTGGCGTTCGGCGAAGTGGCCGGGCCGCATCACCCAGTCACCGCTGCCCGCACGGATGGTCGACCACACCACGATCAACACCGACAGGATCCACAAGGCGACCCGGGCCTCGTCGTCGACCAACCCACCGACGACGAGTACGACCATCGCGACGAAGTTCGGAATGCCGTACGTGACCGCGGAGCGGAACTCGCTCGACCCGGTCGCCACCCCGACCAGCATCAACGCGAGCGCCATCAGATGGATGATCGCCAGCGGCACCGCGAACAGCAGCCCACTGCCGTCGAAGGCGGTTTCGACCGCCGCCGCCATCGGCACGCTCGCCGCGGTGCCGACGAGGAAGGCGATGCGGACGGAGCGCTGATTGCCCGGTACGGCATTGGCCGACCAGGTGAACTGGGTCCACGGCAGCCAGAGCAGGACGAACACCAGTGCGGCCTGACCGACGTGCTCCCAGTCGGGGTGCACGATCAACAGGTGGACGAGTTGCGAGAACGCGAAGACGAACGCAAGGTCGAAGAACAGTTCGACTGGGTCGGCGGTGAAGTCCTCGGTCGGTTCGGGAGCTGCAAGGCCTCTCATCGGCCCGACGTTATCCAGCCTCCCGCGGACACCTGTTGAGGGTGTCAGACACCCGCAACCGGTGTCAGCGGACCGGCGTAGCGGAACGCCTCGTCGATGATTCCGGCGAGGTCGCGGCTCGACGACGGGTGCTCGCCGCTGACCGTGACCGCCCACGTGTAGCCATCGGCGCGCCGGGCGGTCATCGCGTGGGTGCTCTCGAGCGTGCCGGTGTGCCCGAACGTGTCCGGTCCGAAGATCATCAGGCCCATGCCGTAGCCACGGGTGGGTGGCGGCGGCGGGACGGTCGTCGCCTCGGGCGCCACGTTCGGGTCAGGTGGAAGCGGAGGGTCGATGGTGATCGCCGTCATCTCCGCGAGCAGATCGGGACCGAGCGGCTTCCATCCGGTCGTGGTCGGGTCGAGCGCGTCGATGATCGTGGCCACATCGGTGGGTGACGCGATCCACGAGCCGGCTGCCCCGAGTACCTCCATGTAGTTCCGACCGTCGTCGGAGCGGTGTTCGACATCACCGTCGCCGACGTCGAACGTGCCGGCGAGGCGCATCCCCTCGATGCCGAGTGGTGTGAGCAACTCGTCGCGCACCACCTCGGCGTAGGGGCGCGCGGTGACGTCCTCGACGAGCAGGCCGAGCAGACAGAAGTTGAGATTGCTGTAGCGCATCGTCGTCCCGGGAGCCCGCTCCAGCGCGCGGCCGAGGCCCGCCGCGGCGGCCTGTTCGCACGACTCGACCTCGCGACGGAACATCAGGTTCTCGTACTGCGCGATCCCGGATCGATGGGTCAACAGGTGGCGGGGGGTGATCTCGGCAACGCCGGCGCTCGGCACGACGCCGACTCGCCGGGCGAGGCGCTCACCGACCGGGGCGTCGAGGTCGAGCTGACCGGCCTGCACCAGTCGCAGCACCATGATCGACGTGATCACCTTGCTGATGCTCGCGACGCGGAACCGGTCGCCGATCGCGACGGACTCGCCTGCCGAGGTCCGCGCTCCGAGCGCGACTTCGTGGACGATCTCGCCGTCGTACATCACCGTCGCCGACACGGCATCCGAGCCGGCGGCGACGAGCGTCTGGAGATGGAGGTCGAACGCCGGCCATCCTCGGACCTCGACGATGACCGGGACAGGGACGGGGTCGACGGCGGTCAACGCCGGGTTGGCCGCGGCGGAGATCGTGGTGGTCGTGGTGGAACTCTCCGGCGGCCGCGCCGTGGTCGGCGCGGCAGGTGCGGGGCTCGTGATCGGGACCGTGGTCACGGACATGTCGACGGATGGTGCGATGTCGACCCGGTCAACCGCCGTGAAGGTCTCGTTGGCGTCGGTCGACGGCGCGACACCCGATGCCGACAACGGGGCGACACCGGGCACGGCCACGGGCTCGCCAGCACTGCATGCGGTGACCAGGACCGCCAGCGCCGTGACGACGGCGAGCCCGCGCATCGGGCGGTGTCGAAGGTGGTCGGACTCGTTCATGACACGGGTGATTCGGCACGGGCCGGCATCGACGTGAATATCGTGTGCCCCCCGCATCGTCGCGGACACGCCGGCTCCACGGGCGTCAGCCCACGGCCGTGGCCCGGTTCCCGGGTGCCTCGGGTCAGCCCTGGCCCCGCAGGAAGTCGATGACGGTGGGCCAGACACCGCGGTCCTGGAACATGACGAGGTGGCCTCCCTCGAACACCGCGAGCCGCGCGTTGGGCATCCGCTCGACGAGTAGCTGGGAGTTGGCGACGGGCGCGAGGCCGTCGTGGCGACCTGCGACGACCAGTGTGTCGTGGTTGATCGAGGGGAGCGCTGCGACGACGTCGTGGCCGTCGCGAGCGGCGAGTTGCCGGGTGAGCCCAGCCTGGACATCGGGCGGAGGTAGGGCGTGGTGCTGGTCGACCACGACGTCGTAGATCACGCCGAGCCCTGGAATCGGCTCGACGGCATCGGGATCCCACCGGTCGTCGAACAGTCGCATCCGGATCGGGAACGCATCGTCGGGATCCAGCTTCGCGAGCTCGGGCAGTGCGTACGACGCGTGGTCGCCGCCGGGTGAGGTCACGAGCAGTGCGAGTCGATCGATCAGGTCCGGTCGACGAACCGCCAGGTTGAGCGCCACCATTCCGCCGAAGCTGGTCCCCACCACGTGGCACGGCGCACCGGCCACCCGTTCGATCAGTCCGGCTGCGTCGTCGGCGTAGTCGGCCATCGTGTAGTCGGCCTCGGGCTTGTCGGTGCGGCCGAGCCCGCGCTGGTCGTAGTGCAGCACGCTGAAGTGCCTGTTGAGCGGCGACCGATCGGGAAACGTGCGTCGCAGATCGCCGCCGGTACCACCGATGTTGAGCACCCACGGACCATCGGCGGCGCCGTGGACCTCGTGGTAGATCGTGATGCCGTTGATCTCGACGGTCGCCATCGGCGGAGTCTGGCTCAGCTCGAGATCGAGCCACGAACCCGTCCGCTCGACACGTCGAACGGCTGACAACCCGACGGACCACGACGACGTGGCCCGTCGGGACGATCTAGATTCCGCCGGTCACCAAGAGTTCGGCGACGTCAATGTTCGAACTGAACGGCGTGGTCCCGCCGTTGGGAACGGTGTTGACGCCGGCAGCGCCGTTGACATTGAGGCCGGTCGTGTCCCAGCCGCGATAGGTGATCGTCGCCGTCTCGCCAGTCGCGGGGGCGACGTAGCGGATGGCGGAGGTCGGGAGCAGCACTCGAGCGGATCCGTCGCTGCGGGCCCCGACTGCCAGCCACGGTCCAGCTGCTCCGTTCGTCGAGTACTGCCAGGTGCCGGCGCCGGTCCTGCCGGTGATGGCGATGCCGACCGTTGCACCCGCATCCTCGTCGAGGATCGTCGACGCCGTGACCAGGTCCGACACCAGGGTGACCGCCGAGGTGGTCGAGATCGGTGTACCCGTGAGCGACGGCGCGTCTGGCGTCATGGTCGGAGCGTCGTTGCCATCGGTGACGGTCACGACGATGTCCTGGACATCGGTCAACGACCCGCTGTCGGTGACCGTCACCTGCACCTCGTACACGCCATCGGGATCGGCATCGGCCGGGTTCTCGAAATCAGGCGCCGCGTCAAAGGTCAACACACCCGTGCCCGGAACCACCGAGAACAACGACTCGTCCGCACCGCCCGTGAGCGCATACGACAAGCCCGCACCCTCCGAGTCCGAATCGTCCGTCGACGCCACGTCGATGACGGCCGTCTGGTTCTCCGCCGCGTTGACGGTTGCCGCACTGATGATCGTGGGCACGTCGTTGCCGTCGGTGACCGTGACCGCGATGTCCTGCACATCGGTGAGCAGACCGTCGGTGACCGTCACCTGCACCTCGTACACACCATCGGGATCAGCATCGGTCGGGTTCTCGAAATCAGGCGCATCATTGAACGTCAACACACCCGAATCCGGATCCACCGAGAACAACAACTCGTCCGCTCCACCCGTGAGGGAGTACGTCAGGCCCCCACCGTTCTCGGTCGGGCCGTCGGCATCGGTCGACTGGACGTCGGTGACCGCGGTCTGGTTCTCCGGCGCGCTCACCGCAGCGGTCGCCCCAGCGCCATCGCTGGTGATCGTCGGTGCCGAGTCGTTGAGATTCGTCACCGTGATCGCGATGTCCTGCACGTCGGTGAGCAGACCGTCGGTGACCGTCACCTGGACGTCATAGACGTTGTTGCCACCGACATCGCCCGCGTTCTCGAAGTCGGGCGCCACCTTGAACGTCAACACACCCGATGTCGAACCCACATCGAACGACAACTCGTCAGCGCCACCCGTGATCGAATAGCCCAGCGTCTGCGCCGGCACATCCTCATCGGTCGCGGTCACCGTCGTCACTGCCGTCTGATTCTCCGCGGCATCAACCGCAGCGGTCGCGCCGCCACCATCACTGGTGATCGTCGGCGACTCGTTCACATCGGTCACCGTCACCACGATGTCCTGCACGTCGGTGAGCAGACCGTCGGTGACGGTCACCTGCACCTCGTACACACCGTCGGGATCGGCATCGGTCGGGTTCTCGAAATCAGGCGCAACCTTGAACGTCAACACACCCGACATCGAACCCACATCGAACAACAACTCGTCAGCGCCACCCGTGATCGAATACTCCAGCGTCTGAGCCGGAACATCCTCATCGGTCGCCGTCACCGTCGTCACCGACGTCTGATTCTCCGCCGCATCGGCGGTTGCCGCACTGGTGATCGTCGGCGCATCGTTCACATCCGTCACCGTGACCGCGATGTCCTGGACGTCGGTCAACGATCCGCTGTCGGTGACCGTCACCTGCACCTCGTACACGTCATCGGGATCGGCATCGGCCGGGTTCTCGAAATCAGGCGCCGCGTCAAAGGTCAACACACCCGTGCCCGGAACCACCGAGAACAACGACTCGTCCGCACCGCCCGTGAGCGCATACGACAAGCCCGCACCTTCGGTGTCGGAATCATCGATCGAGGCCACGTCGATGACGGCCGTCTGGTTCTCCGCTGCGTTGACGGTTGCCGCACTGATGATCGTGGGCACGTCGTTGCCGTCGGTGACCGTGACCGCGATGTCCTGCACATCGGTGAACAGACCGTCGGTCACCGTCACCTGCACCTCGTACACACCATCAGGATCGGCATCGGTCGGGCTCTCGAAATCAGGCGCAACCTTGAACGTCAACACACCCGACGTCGAACCCACATCGAACAACAACTCGTCAGCGCCACCCGTGATCGAATAGCCCAGCGTCTGCGCCGGCAGATCCTCATCGGTCGCCGTCACCGTCGTCACTGCCGTCTGATTCTCCGCCGCATCAACCGCAGCGGTCGCGCCGCCACCATCACTGGTGATCGTCGGCGACTCGTTCACATCGGTCACCGTGACCACGATGTCCTGCACGTCGGTGAGCAGACCGTCGGTGACGGTCACCTGCACCTCGTACACACCGTCGGGATCGGCATCGGTCGGGTTCTCGAAATCAGGCGCAACCTTGAACGTCAACACACCCGACGCCGAACCCACATCGAACAACAACTCGTCAGCGCCACCCGTGATCGAATACTCCAGCGTCTGCGCCGGAACATCCTCATCGGTCGCGGTCACCGTCGTCACCGCCGTCTGATTCTCCACCGCATCGGCGGTTGCCGCACTCGTGATCGTCGGCGACTCGTTCACATCCGTCACCGTGATCGCGATGTCCTGCACGTCGCTGAGGGTTCCCGAGCCGCTGTCGGTGACCGTGACCTGCACGTCAAAGACGTTGTTGCCACCGGCATCGCCCGGGTTCTCGAAATCAGGCGCCGTGTCGAACGTCAACACACCTGTGCCCGAGTCCACCGAGAACAACAACTCGTCCGCGCCACCCGTGATCGAGTAGCCCAGCGTCTGCGCCGGCAGATCCTCATCGGTCGCGGTCACCGTCGTCACTGCCGTCTGATTCTCCGCCGCATCAACCGCAGCCGTCGCACCGCCAGCATCACTCGTGATCGTCGGTGCATCGTTCACATCGGTCACCGTGACCGTGATGTTCTGTCGATCGGTCAGCCCACCGCTGTCGGTGACCGTCACCTGCACCAGGTAGGCGTTGTTGGCGTTTGCATCGCTCGGGTTCTCGAAGTCCGGGGCCGAGGTGAAGGTCAACACGCCGGTCTCCTCGATCAGCGTGAACAACCCGTTGTCCACCCCACCGCCGACTGCGGTCGTCAACGAATACGTCAGACCGAAGCCCTCGGTCTGGCCGTCCGGATCGGACGAATTGACATCGGTGACGGCGAGTTGGTTCTCCGCCGCGTTCACCGCTGCCGTCGCTCCGCCACCATTGCTGGTGATCACGGGAGGATTGTCGTTGAGATCCGTGACGGTGACGGTGATGTCCTGGCGATCGGTGGCCGATGCACCGTCGGTGACCGTCACCTGCACCTCGTAGTCGTTGTCGGTGTTCGCGTCACCCGGGTTCTCGAAGTCCGGCGCGACCTTGAACGTCACGACACCGGTGGCCGGGTTCACGGTGAACAGCCCGTTGTCCACGCCGCCCGCCACGGTGGTCAGCGAGTACGTGAGGCCACCACCGTTCTCGGTTTCGCCGTCGGCGTCGGTCGAGTCGACGTCGGTGACCGAGGTCTGGTTTTCGGCCGCGTCCACGGCTGCAGTCGCTCCACCACCGTCACTGGTGATCTCCGGAGCGTTGTCGTTGAGATTCGTCACATTGACGGTGATCTCCTGAACATCGGTGGCCGTGCCGGAGTCGGTCACCGTCACCTGCACGGAGTAGGCATTGTCGGTATCGGTGTCCAAGGGGTTCTCGAAGTCCGGCGCCGTCGTGAACACCAGCTCACCGGTTGCCGTGTTCAACGTGAACAGGCCGTTGTCGACACCACCACCGAAGGCAGTCGTCAGCGAGTAGGTCAGCCCGGCACCCTCGCTGTCAGCATCCTGATCGGACGAGTCGACATCGGTCACCAACGTCTGATTCTCGTCCACATCCACGGACGCCGTCGCCTCGCCGCCATCACTGTCGATCGTCGGCGCATCATTCGCATCGGTGACCGTCACCGCGATGTTCTGGACGTCGGTCAACCCGCCGCTGTCGGTCACGGTCACCTGCACGTCGTACACGTTGTTGGTGCCGGCGTCGGACGGGTTCTCGAAATCCGGTGCCACTGCAAAGGTCAACACGCCGGTGGCGGCGTTCAACGAGAACACGCCGTTGTCGACACCGCCACTCGAGACGGTCGAGAACGAATACGTGAGGCCCGATCCTTCGGCATCGCCGTCAGGATCGCCGGACTGGACATCGATGACAGCGGTCTGGTTCTCGGCTGCGTTCGCCGTCGCCGCACTGGTGATCTCCGGGGAGTTGTCGTTCAGATTCGTCACCGACACAGCAATCTCCTGCGTATCGGTGAACCCGCCGCTGTCCGTCACCGTCACCTGCACGGAGTAGGTGTTGTCGGAGTTGTCGTCGGACGGGTCCTCGAAGTCGGGCGCGACATCGAACGTCAGTGTCCCGTCCGCAGCCAGTGCGAACACGTCATTGTCGACGCCGCCGCCGAACACCGTCGTGAAGGAATAGGTCAGCCCGGCACCCTCGACGTCTCCGTCGAGATCGACCGATTCGACGTCGGTGACCGCGGTCTGGTTCTCCGCCGCGCTCACCGCAGCGATCGCCCCGCCACCATCACTGGTGATCTCCGGGGGATTGTCGTTGAGGTTCGTCACCGACACCGTGATGTCCTGCACGCCGGTCAACGACCCGCTGTCGGTGACCGTGACCTGCACCTCGTAGTCATTGTCGGTGTCGTCGTCAGCCGGAGCCTCGAAGTCGGGCGCCACCTTGAACGTGAGCGCACCGGTTGCCACGTTCAACGTGAACAGGCCGTTGTCGACACCACCACTCGAGACGGTCGACAACGAGTAGACCAATCCGCCGCCGTTCTCGGTTTCACCCTCGGGGTCGAACGCATCCACGTTGATCACGGCGACTTGGTTCTCGGCCGCGTCGGCCGTCGATGCACTCGTGATCGTCGGGGCCTCGTTGACATCGGTGACGGTCACCGTGATGTCCTGCACATCGGTCAGCCCACTGGGCAGCCCGGTGCTGTCGGTCACCGTCACCTGCACCACATAGACGTTGTCGCCATTGGTGTCATCAGGGTCCTCGAAGTCCGGCGCCGCAGCGAACGTCAGCGTTCCGTCGGCGGCCAGGTCGAACAGCCCGTTGTCCAGCCCGCCTCCGGCGGTGGTCGAGAACGCGTACGTCAACCCCGAGCCCTCGCTGTCAGCGTCGTCGCTCGATTCCACGTCGATGACGGCGGTCTGGTTCTCCGCCGCATCGGCGGTTGCCGAACTGGTGATCGTCGGCGCGTCGTTCACATCGGTGACCGTGACCGTGATGTCCTGCACATCGGTGAGCAGACCGTCGGTGACGGTCACCCGCACCTCGTACACACCGTCGGGATCGGCATCGGTCGGGTTCTCGAAGTCAGGCGCCACCTTGAACGTCAACACACCCGACGCCGAACCCACATCGAACAACGCTGCGTCAGCGCCACCCGTGATCGTGTAGCCCAGCGTCTGAGCCGGCAGATCCTCATCGGTCGCGGTCACCGTCGTCACTGCCGTCTGATTCTCCGCCGCATCAACCGCAGCGGTCGCATCGCCACCATCACTCGTGATCGTCGGTGCATCGTTCACATTGGTCACCGTGACGGTGATGTTCTGTCGATCGGTCAGCCCACCGCTGTCGGTGACCGTCACCTGGACCAGATAGGCGTTGTTGGTGTCCGCGTCGCTGGGGTTCTCGAAGTCGGGCGCTGAATCGAACGTCAGTGTCCCATCCGCAGCCAGTGCAAACTCGTCGTTGTCGACGCCGCCGCCGGACACCGTCGTGAACGAATAGGTCAACCCGCCGCCTTCGGTGTCGCCGTCGAGATCCAGCGAGTTCACGTCGGTGACCGCCGTCTGGTTCTCCGCTGCGTTCACCGCAGCGGTCGCACCGCCACCATTACTGGTGATCGTCGGAGCGTTGTCGTTGAGATTCGTGACCGACACGACGAGGTTCTGCACATCGACCAAACCACCGCTGTCGGTGACGGTGACCTGCACCTCGTAGTCGTTGTCGGTGTTTGCGTCGGCCGGGTTCTCGGCGTCGGGCGCAACGATGAACGTCAGCACACCGGTCGCGGGATTCAGTGTGAACAACCCGTTGTCCGCGCCGCCGCCCAGCACCGTGGTGAAGGAATACGCCAGCCCGGCACCTTCGATGTCACCGTCCTGGTCCGACGACTCGATGTCGGTGACCGTCGTCTGGTTCTCGTCTGCGTCGACCGTCGCAGCACTCGTGATCGTCGGCGCGTCGTTCACGTCCGTGACCGTCACCACGATGTCCTGTGTGTCGGTCAGACCACCCGCATCGGTGACCGTCACCTGCACCTCGTAGTCGTTGTCGGTGTCTGCGTCGGCCGGGTCCTCGAAGTTCGGCGCCGCCGAGAACGTGAGGATCCCGGTGTCTTCGTCCAATCCGAACAACGCGTTGTCCGCGCCGCCGGAGTCGGTCGAGAAGGCGTACGTGAGGCCGCCACCGTTCTCGGTTTCACCGTCGAGATCGGACGAGTCGACGTCGCTCACCGCGGTCTGGTTCTCCGCGGCGCTCGCCGTCGCCGGACTCGTGATCGTCGGCACCTCGTTCACATCGGTGACCGTGACTGCGATGTCCTGCACGTCGGTGAGTAGACCGCTGTCAGTCACCGTGACCTGCACGTCATAGACGTTGTTGCCACCGGCATCGACCGGGTTCTCGAAATCAGGCGCCACCTTGAACGTCAGCACACCCGTGGCGCCGACCAGATCGAACAACGCTGCGTCAGCGCCACCCGTGATCGAATAGCCCAGCGTCTGCGCCGGAAGATCCTCATCGGTCGCCGTCACCGTCGTCACCGACGTCTGATTCTCCGCCGCATCAACCGCAGCGGTCGCATCGCCACCATCGCTCGTGATCGTCGGTGCATCGTTCACATCGGTGACCGTGATCGCGATGTCCTGCACGTCGGTCAAGGTCCCGGAGCCGCTGTCGGTCACGGTCACCTGCACGTCATAGACGTTGTTGCCACCGGCATCGGCCGGGTTCTCGAAATCAGGCGCAACCTTGAACGTCAGCACACCCGTGGCGCCGACCAGATCGAACAACGCTGCGTCAGCGCCACCCGTGATCGAATAGCCCAGCGTCTGCGCCGGAAGATCCTCATCGGTCGCCGTCACCGTCGTCGCCGACGTCTGATTCTCCGCCGCATCGGCGGTTGCCGCACTGGTGATCGTCGGCGCATCGTTCACATCCGTCACCGTCACCGCGATGTCCTGCACATCGGTCAACAAACCGCTGTCGGTCACGGTCACCTGCACGTCATAGACGTTGTTGCCACCGACATCGCCCGCGTTCTCGAAATCAGGCGCCACCTTGAACGTCAACACACCCGACGCCGAACCCACATCGAACAACAACTCGTCAGCGCCACCCGTGATCGAATAGCCCAGCGTCTGCGCCGGAACATCCTCATCGGTCGCCGTCACCGTCGTCACCGCCGTCTGATTCTCCGCCGCATCGACCGCAGCGGTCGCACCGCCACCATCACTCGTGATCGTCGGCGCCTCATTCACATCCGTCACCGTCACCACGATGTTCTGTGTGGCGGTCAGACCCCCGCCATCGGTCACGGTCACCTGGATCAGATAGTCGTTGTCGGCGTTTGCATCGAGCGGATTCTCGAAGTCCGGCGCGACCTTGAACGTCACGACACCGGTGGCCGGGTTCACGGAGAACAGCGCGTTGTCGGCACCGCCACCGCCATTCGAAGTCAGCGAGTAGCTCGCGACACCTTCGGCCCCGCCGTCCTGGTCGGACGAGTTCACGTCGATCACAGCGACTTGGTTCTCGGCGGCGTTCGCGGTTGCCGCGCTGGTGATCACCGGTGCGTCGTTGGCGCCGGTGACCGTCACCACGAGGTTCTGCGTGCCGGTCAGCCCGCCACCGTCGGTCACGGTCACCTGGACCAGATAGTCGTTGTCGGAGTTCGCATCGCCGGCGTTCTCGAAGTCCGGCGAGGCGAGGAACGACAAGAAGCCCGTTGCCGGGTTCACGGAGAACAGCGCATTGTCGTCACCGCCGGCGACCGTCGTCAACGAATACGTCAGGCCCCCACCGTTCTCTGTCTCGCCGTCGGCGTCGGCCGAGTCGATGTCGATGACCGCGGTCTGGTTCTCCGGGGCATTGACCGTCGCGGCAGTCGTGATCGTCGGCGCATTGTCGATGAGATTGGTCACCGTGACCGTGATGTCTTGAACCCCGGTCAACGAACCGCTGTCCGTGACGGTGACCTGGACCTCGTAATCGTTGTCGAGGTTGGTGTCTCCGGGGATCTCGAAGTCGGGCGCCGACGTGAAGGTCAGGACGCCGTCGGTGGCCAACGTGAACTGGCCGTTGTCGACGCCGCCGCCGAACACCGTCGACAGCGTGTACGTCAAACCGGCACCTTCGCTGTCGGCATCGTCGATCGAGTCCACGTCGATCGCTGCGGTCTGGTTCTCCGCTGCATCGGCGGTCGCCGCACTCGTGATCGTCGGTGCTTCGTTCACATCGGTGACCGTCACCGTGATGTCCTGCACGTCGGTGAGCGTGGCGCCATCGGTGACCGTCACCTGCACCTCGTAGTCGTTGTCGGCTCCGACATCCAGCGGATTCTCGAAGTCGGGCGCCGAGGCGAACGACAGCACACCGGTCGAGGCATCCAGAGCGAACAGTCCGTTGTCCGCGCCACCGGCGGTCGAGGTCAACGAGTAGACGAGGCCGGCACCTTCGCTGTCCACGTCGTCGATCGCGTTGACGTCGGTGACCGCGGTCTGGTTCTCCGCTGCATTCACGGCCGCCGTCGCGCCACCGCCATCGCTGGTGATCACGGGAGCGACATCGTTCGCGTTCGTGATCGTCACGGTGATGTCCTGCACGTCGGTCAGGGCGGCACCATCGGTGACCGTCACCTGGACTTCGTAGTCGTTGTCGCCGTTCGCATCGCCCGGCACATCGAAGTCCGGTGCCACGGTGAAGCCGAGGAATCCGGTCGCCACATCCAGGGTGAACAGGCCGTTGTCGACACCACCCCCGGCAACGGTGGTCAGTGAATACACGAGGCCACCGCCGTTCTCGGTCTCGCCGTCGAGGTCGACCGAATCGACGTCGGTGACCACGGGTTGGTTCTCCGGGACCGACACCGATGCAGTCGCACCGCCGCCGTCGCTGGTGATCGTCGGGACCTCGTCGATCACGCCCGTCACGGTCACCACGATGTCCTGGGAATCGGTCAACCCGCCGGAATCGGTCACGGTCACCTGGAGCACGTACCGGTTGTCGCGGTTTGCATCGTCCGGAGACTCGAAGTCGGGTGCCGACAGGAACGACAGGTTTCCATCGGCTGCCAACGAGAACAGACCGTTGTCGAAGCTCGCCAAGGTCGGCGACAGGGAATAGGTCAGCCCGGCACCCTCGGAGTCGGAGTCGTCGACCGACGTCACATCGGTCACGGCCGTCGTGTTCTCTGCAACGTCGACGGCAGCCGTGGCCGCACCACCATCACTGGTGATCGTCGGCGATTCATTGCCATTCGTCACCGTCACGGTGATGTCCTGTCGCATCGATCAGCCCGCCGCTGTCGGTGACGGTCACCTGCACCTCGTAGTCGTTGTCGGCACCGACGTCCAACGGGTTCTCGAAGTCCGGCGCCGTGGTGAACGACAGCACACCCGACGCTGCGTCGAACGTGAACAAGCCGTTGTCGTCGCCACCACCGGCGACGGTGGTCAACGAGTAGGTCAACCCGCCGCCTTCGCCGTCACCGTCGACGTCGAAGGACTGGACGTCGGTCACGGCCGTCTGATTCTCGACAATCGACACCGAAGCCGTGGCTCCGCCACCGTTGCTGAAGATCGACGGTGCCTCGTTCACATCCGTCACCTCGACGGTGATGTCCTGCCGGTCGGTGAGCCCACCGGGCAGCCCGGTGCTGTCGGTGACAGTGACCTGCACCTCGTAGTCGTTGTCGGTCGTCACGTCACCCGGGACTTCGAAGTTCGGAGCAGCTCCGAACGCCAACACACCCGTGGCCGGATCGAGCAGGAACAGCCCGTTGTCCGCGCCGCCGCCCGAGATCGTCGTCAACGAATAGGCCAGACCCGAGCCTTCGGCATCGGCATCATCGATCGATTGAACATCGGTCACCGCGGTCTGGTTCTCCGGGATGAGTACGGTCGCGGTTGCAGCCCCGCCGTTGCTCGTGATCGCCGGGGCGACGTCGTTGACGTTCGTGACCGAGACCGTGATGTCCTGGACATCGGTCAGCGCAGCGCCGTCGGTCACCGTCACCTGCACCTCGTAGGCGTTGTCGGTGTTGGCGTCGGCAGGCGCTTCGAAGTCGGGAGCTGCGGTGAACGTCAGCACACCCGTCGTGGCGCCGAGCGAGAACAGCCCGTTGTCGGCGCCTCCGCCGGTCGCCGTCGACAACGTGTACGACAGACCCGATCCCTCGGTCTCACCGTCACCGTCGACGGATTCGACGTCGGTCACAGCCGACTGGTTCTCCTCGATCGAGACCGCGGCGGTCGCCCCGCCACCGTTGCTGGTGATCACCGGCGCGACGTCGATCACGTTCGTGACCGTGACCGTGATGTTCTGGACGTCGGTCAGGGCATCGGAATCGGTGACCGTGACCTGCAATTCATAGGCGTTGTCGAGGTTTGCATCAACCGGCGCCTCGAAATCGGGGGCCACGGCGAAGGTGACCACACCGGTGGCCGGATTCAGAGCGAAGCGACCGTTGTCGGCGCCGCCGCCTGACGCCGTTGACAGCGAGTAGGTCAGCCCGGCACCCTCGGTCTCGCCTTCGGGGTCGGACGACTCCACATCGGTCACACCCGTCTGGTTCTCGTCGACCGCCACCGCAGCCGTCGTCCCGCCACCGTTGCTGGTGATGGTCGGCGGGCGCTTCACGATGTTCGTGATCGCATTCGCCGTGTTGTTCGCGGGGTCCGAGTCGCCGGTCGCTGAGGTGACCGTCGCCGTGTTGGTGATGGCGCCCACCGGGACTCCGGTGTTGACCGTGACGGCGATCGTGTACGAAGCGGACGCTCCGGACGCGATGTCCCCGAGCGTGCACGTGGGAACCCCGTTCGGATCCTCCGCGCAGCCGTCGGTCGAGACCAGCGTGACACCGCCCGGCAGCGTGTCGGTGACGACGACGTCAACCGCATCTTGCGGGCCATTGTTGGTCACCTCGATCGTGTAGGTGATGGTGTCACCGGCGATCACGGTGCCGGCGCCGACGTCGTCGGTCGCGGTGATCGAGAGATCCGCATTGGGCCGTACGTAGCCGACGACATCGAGGATGAAGTGCGTGCTCGCCGACGTGTAGACGCAGAGTTCTCCAGCCGCATCGAGCGGTGCGATCAGCTCGTTGGCACCGTTGACGGCCGCGATGTAGTTGAGCGACGAAGCGTTCGGACGTGGGTCGTTGCACGGGTCGACGGTGAAGAACCCGACACGCTCGGGGCCGACGGCAGCGATGTTGACGACGGCTGCGACGGCGTCGTCGGGCACGACGCCGCGCCCGGCGATCGACACGTTGGTCGTCGAATCGGCGGCGCGCTCGCCGCCGCCACGCAATTGACCGTCCACCGTGATGCCGGCGGGGCGTGTGTCGACGAATCGGGCGTTGTCGGTGCTCACCAGGTCGGAGCCGGCCTCGACGTAGCCGACGACGTCGACGATCAAACCGACGTCACGGGCGGTGAAGATGCAGACGTTGCCAGACGCATCCACCCGGGCAACGAGTTCGTTCGCCCGGTTGACCCCGGCGACATAGTTGAGCGATGACGCAGTGGGGGTTGTTGCCAAGCAGGGGTGGACCGTGATGTATCCGGTGCTCACCGGGCCGACGGCCGCCACGTTGATGATCGCGGCAGTTGCACTGGCCGGAACGGCTCCCCGACCAGCGATCTTGACCGTCGTCGTGGATCCCGCGGGCGCTTGGCCGAATGCCTGGGACTGGCCGTCGAAGGTCGTGCGATTGGCACGGCTGTCGGCGTAACGCGCGGGAGCGAGCGTCTTCACGCTGTCGGTGGCGACGGTGTAGCCGACCACGTCGATCAGCACGTGGCTCGCGGCCGAGGTGTAGACGCAGACCGATCCGTCCGCGGAAAGATCCGCGACGATCTCGTTGGCGATGTTGACGCCAGCCGTGTAGTTGAGCGCAGAGGCCGTCGGGCGAGGTGCCGCGCACGGATGCACCGTGAAGAATCCCGTGCCGAACGGTCGCACGGCGGTGACGTTGATGACCGCACCGGTCGCACCAGCAGGAACCGACCCACGGCCGGCGATCTTGACCTTGTACTCGCTGTCGGCGGGACGCTGTCCGACGCCTTCGAATTGACCGTCGATCGTGTCACCGGTCGAACGGGTATCGGCAAACCGTTCGGGCGACACGGAGGTCAGCGCCGGCTTCGACACGGTCAGTTCCTCGACCTGCGCCGTCGCGGTTCCGGAAGTAGCTGTCGTCGTGAACGTTGCTATCGCGAGCGTGAACGCCAAGGCGGCACCCCTCAAACGGCGCGAATCCCCGGCTCCCGTGACTGACTGTCGAAACATGACGTGCCTTTCTCTGGGCTGCTGACTGTCACAGCACCCAAACTTCGTGCAGCAAGGTAGTACGCGATGGTGACCGCAACGGGGATGGCCTGAATGTCGCTGTCAGCTCTCGTGAAACCCTTGGTTCCTGTGGATCCCGGAACACGCTGCGGTCGGCGTGTCCGCATGGGTGTGGCAAACCAGCGGGTGGAACCTCAGCGCGAGGTCGGCGTCGTTCCGGCCCGTGGTCGACTCAGGACCTGACGAGCCGCCCCGGTCGTTCGCCCGTGAATTCGTCGTGCTCGCGGGTGACGACGCCGCGTACGACCGTCGCGACGTATCCCTCGGCGGCCTGCAACAACCGGGTCCCGCCGGCCGGAAGGTCGGCGACGAGCCGCGGCTCGCGCAACTGCAGGTGGTCATGGTCGATCACGTTGACATCGGCTCGCTTGCCCACCGCCAGCACGCCGCGATCGGTGAGGTCGAAGAGCGCAGCGGTGTCGGCGGTCATCTTCTTGATCACGTCGGCGAGCGGAAGCCTCGGGCCGCGGGTGCGGTCGCGTACCCAGTGCGTCAGCATCCACGTCGGCGTCGACGCGTCGCAGATGAAGTTGGCGTGCGCACCGCCGTCGGCGAGTCCGAGCACGGCCGCCGGGTGGGTGAGCATCTCGTGGAGTGCGTCGCCGTTCCCGTGGGCGTAGCCGAGGAAGGGCATCATCATCAGCGCCTCACCGTTCCGGTCGCGCAGACGCTCGTAGAGCTCCTCGATCGGCTCGACACCGTTGGCCTCGGCCCGCGCGGCGATACTGCGATCGGCCGTCGGCTCGTAGTCGACCGGATCGCCGAGCAGATACTGACGCTCGTAGGAGTTGACGACCTGGTATGCCATCGGCTCGATCTCACGGATCGACTCCATCACCTCGGTCGACTCCGCGATCAACCGTGCCTTCAACTCGGGGTCGCCCATCGCTGCGGCCTGCTCGGCGAACGACAACGTGCGCAGCGGTGCGAAGCTCGGCATGTCCTTGAATCGGTGGCGGGTCGACAAGCCGATCAAGATGCCGAACGGCCGGCCGGCGACCTGCGGCACGACGCGGTGCCCCGCGTCCTGGGCCCGCTGCGAGAGCTCCATCAGCTCGCGCCACTCGTCGGGTTCGACCATGTTCTGCAGCATCAGCCAGGTGACCGGTCGGCCGATCTCGTCGGCGAGCCGGCAGATCCAGTCGATTTCCTTCTTCGGCGCGACGAGGTCCTCTCCGGCGAGTCCCGCAGGCGCCACCTCGAACACACCGCGGCCCGCGCGCGCCATCGCACGACCGATCGTGAACAGCTCGTCCTCGGCGGCGAAGGTCCCCGGCACCGGCTCGCCGTTCATCGCGCGGTGGCCGATCGTCCGGCTGGTCGAGAAGCCCATGGCACCGGCCTCGACCGCCTCCTGCACCAGCCGCGCCATCTCGGCGACGTCGTCGGACGTGGCCGGTGCGTTGTCGGCGCCACGCTTGCCCATCACGTACGTGCGCAGCGGGCCGTGAGCGATCATCGCTGCCACGTCCGCGGCGTACCGGCCACGATCGAGTTCGTCGAGATACTCGGGAAACGACTCCCAGTTCCACGAGATGCCCTCGCTCAGCGCCGCACCGGGGATGTCCTCGACACCCTCCATCAACTCGATGAGGAAGTCGTGCTCGTCGGGTTTGGCCGGTGCGAAACCGACGCCGCAGTTGCCCATCACGACGGTCGTGACGCCGTGCGGGGTGGACGGTTCGAGATCCCCGTCCCACGTGGCCTGGCCGTCGTAGTGGGTGTGGATGTCGACGAAGCCGGGGGTCACCAGCAGACCGGTCGCGTCGATCTCACGACGGCCCGGTCCGATCTCGCCGTCGGGTCCGATCGCCGTGATCACCTCACCGTCGATCGCGACGGTGCAGTTCGGCCGAGGGGCAGCGCCGGTGCCGTCGACGACGAGTCCGTTGCGGATGACCAGATCGTGCATGGCCGCAAGTCTTTCACGCCCGGCTCGACCTGGTACCTCCGGACGACGCTGGCCTACGGTCGCGGCATGGACACCCGTGAGGAGATCATCGACACCACGACCGACGATGGCGAGATGGCGGTGCTCGTCACACGACCCACAGCCGACCGGGACGACGCCACCGACTGGCCGGCGGTACTCCTGTTCATCGACGCGCCCGGCATCCGGTCGGCGACCCACGCGTTTGCGGCGAAACTCGCCGCCGAGGGATACCTCGTCGTCACGCCCGACCTCCACCATCGTCGAGGACGACTCCTGAACGCGCTCGACACGGCTCCACCCGAGGGATCGACCACCCAGGACATGGTCTGGGGGTGGATCGCGGCGATGACCGACGATCAGATCCAGCACGACGGTGATCGGGCCCTTGCCGCGGCGGGCGTTGCCACCGACGCACCGATCGTGACGATCGGGTTCTGTCTCGGCGCACGTGCCGTGTTCCGGCGGCTGATGCGCGACGGCGAGCGCGTCAGGGCCGGCGCCATGTGGCATCCGTCGTTCCTCGCCGACGACGGACCCGATTCACCCCACCTCACGGCCGCGCAGCTCGCCATGCCGCTCTACCTCGCGATCGGCGACGTCGATCAGGTGCAGTCGATCGCCATGCATCAGCGTTTCCTCGATGCGGTCGAGCCCCTCGAGCACGTCCGAGTCGACATCTTCGAAGGGGCCGACCACGGCTTCACGTGGCCCGGCTTTCCGAACCACCACGAGGCCGCGGCCAACGGGGCATGGGCAGCGACGACCCACCTGTTCGACGCCGCCTTCGCGTAAGTCCCGTCGCGTCAGCCGGTGCGCTCGATCCGGATCTGGATCGCATCCGCGCCGTGGTCGAAGCCGGCACGAACGAGCGCCCCGATGGCCGCCATCGCCTGATCGAGATCGCCCTGGGCCGTGGTGGCGAACGGTCCCATGTCGGGCTCCATGCCGGTGGCCGCGATGGCGTCGATCGCAGCGGTCACGTGGGGGCCCGGATCGTTCTCCCGAAACGGCTCGACGAGGACTTCGAGACGGGCACCGCTCGGCTGGTCGGGCGAGGTCATGCGCGGCGCTCCAGGGCGTTGAGGTAGCTGTACAGGGTGACGCGGCTGACACCCATCGATCGCGCGACCCGGTCGACGGCCCCACGAAGGAGGAACACGCCCTGCTCGTCGAGCGTCCGAACGGCCACCTGCTTCTGCTCGCGGCTCATTTCGGAGAGCTCGGCGCCGACGTCGCGTTCGACCGCTTCGATCGTTCGGTCCAGGGCGCCGTGCAGCTCGGTGCCACGCACGTACGCGATCTGGCGGCCCGCGCGTTCGACCGCCAGGTCGCCCACCCCCGCGTCGGTCGACAGGGTGCCCCCGAGGAATTCGACGATCGGCTGGACCGCGCGCAGGAAGTCGACATCGTCCGGCTCCAGCCCAGGCGTCGATCCCACCCCTTCGACCCTATCCAGTCCGTGACATCCCTCCCGGACGCATGTGATGGGTGTTCACAGAGGTGAAACAGGTGCTTGACACTTTGTAAAGACCCACTGGTACTGTCGCGAAGGTGACCGCGAACGCCCTGCGCATCGACATCGACCGGTTGCTGCGTCGCCTGATGGAGCTGGGTGAGATCGGTGCGATCGAGGGCACCACCGGATGCGCCCGGCTGGCCCTCACCGACGAGGACCAAGCGGGCCGTGATCTGGTCCGCAACTGGATGGACGAACTCGGCCTCGACATCGTCACCGACGGCATCGGCAACGTCGTGGCCACGATGCCGGGCTTCGATCCGTCGATCGCCCCGGTGATGACCGGGTCGCACATCGACACCGTCGGCACCGGCGGCCGTTACGACGGCAACCTCGGCGTCCTCGCCGGCCTCGAGGTCATCGAGACGGTCCTCACCGCTGGGCGACCACTCCGTCGCCCACTCGCCGTGGGGTGGTTCACCGACGAGGAGGGAGCCCGTTTCCCTCCCGACATGCTCGGCAGCCTCGTGTACGTCGGCGGCATGGCGTTGGAGGACGCGCTCGAGATCACCGATCGGGACGGTCTGAGCATCGGTGACGAACTCGATCGGATCGGCTATCGAGGCGCCGCACCGATCCCCGGTCGCGTCCCACATGCGTTCGTCGAGCTGCACATCGAGCAGGGTCCGGTCCTCGAGGACGAGGACATCACGATCGGTGTGGTCGAGGGCGTCCAGGGCATCTCGTGGACCGAGCTGACCCTGACCGGGCAGTCGTGTCACGCCGGCACCACACCGATGCGGCTGCGTCACGACCCCGGCTTCGTCGCCGCCGACGTCACCGCGTTCGTCCGCGAGCTCACGCGCGAGTTCGGCGGCGCGCAGGTCGCCACGGTCGGCTCGCTCACGCTGACACCGAACCTCGTCAACGTCGTGCCGTCCGAGGCCGTGATGACCGTCGACCTGCGCAACACCGACGACGAGATCCTGCAACAGGCCGAGACCCGCTTCCGCGGTCACGTCGCGCAGGTCGCGGAGTCCGAAGGCGTCGGCGTCGAGACACGAACGCTCGCGCGGTTCGAACCGGTCACGTTCGACTGCAGGGTCGTCGACATCGTCGAGCAGTGCGCAACGAGTCGCGGCCTGTCCTCCAAACGGATGCCCTCGGGCGCCGGCCATGATGCGCAGATGTTCGCCCGGATCTGCCCGACGGCGATGATCTTCACCAAGAGCGTCAACGGCATCAGCCACAACGTCACCGAGTTCACCGAGCCCAGCGATCTCGAAGCGGGTGCACACGTCCTCCTCGACGTTCTCCTGCAGCTCACCGAGAAGGAGTTCGCATGACCCGCTCGATACAGGTGGGCGCGGCCCAGCTGGGACCCATCGCCCGTGACGAGGGTCGCGACGCGGTCGTCGAGCGGTTGCTCGCACTCCTGCGGCGCGGCGCCGAGCACGGTTGCGAACTCGTGGTGTTCCCCGAGCTCGCGCTGACGACGTTCTTCCCGCGGTGGTACCTCGACGAGGGCGACGAGTCCGGCATCGCGGGCGACACGACCGAACTCGACAGCTACTACGAGACCGCGATGCCGAGCCCCGCCACGCAGCCGCTCTTCGACGAAGCCAGACGTCTCGCGGTCGGGTTCTGCCTCGGGTATGCGGAGCTGACGCCCGACGGTCATCGCTACAACACCTACGTCCTCGTGGACCGTCGAGGTGAGATCGTCGGGAGCTACCGCAAGGTGCACATCCCGGGGCACGAGAACCACGAACCGTGGCGCCGTTTCCAACACCTCGAACGTCGGTACTTCGAGGAGTCGCCCGACGGATTCGGCGTACACGAAGCCCTCGGTGGAACGCTCGGGATGGCGATCTGCAACGACCGGCGCTGGCCCGAGACCTACCGGGTGATGGGCCTGCAGGGCGCCGAGATGATCCTGATCGGCTACAACACACCGCTCGACTACGCGCCCGACCCGTCGCAGAATCCGCTCCAGTCGTTCCACAATCAACTCGTGATGCAGGCCGGCGCCTACCAGAACGGCACCTGGGTGGTCGGTGTCGCGAAGGGTGGCATCGAGGAGGGCGTCGAGTCGCTCGCCCAGTCGATGATCATCGCCCCGTCCGGCCAGATCGTCGCACAGGCCACCAGCATCGCCGACGAGCTGATCAGCGCCCACTGCGACTTGGACATGTGCGACCGCTACAAGAAGACGCTGTTCGACTTCGACCGCTATCGCCGGCCCGAGATGTACCAGCTGATCGCGTCGACCGCGGCACTTTCGCTCGAGGGTGCGAGTGAGCTGACCCCGTCCTCGTCACCGACCGCCATCCCGATGCTCGCGCCGACGGCGGACGAGCACGTGAACCCGATCGATCCGAAGGCACCGCCACACTCCGGAGGGAACGCGCCATGACCGACACGACCACGCCCCCAGCCACTCTCGACGACGACACCGCCGCCGTTGCGTTCACGCTCAATGGAGCGACCGTCCGCGTGCGCGGCGACCACCCGCACCTCCTCGCCGCGCTGCGCGAAGAACTCGACGTCACGTCCCCGAAAGACGGCTGTTCACCGACCGGCCAGTGCGGCTGCTGCACCGTCTTGATCGACGGCAAGGCGCGCGTCTCGTGCCAGACCTCGATGGAGAAGATCGCCGGCTCCGACGTCGTCACGCTCGAAGGGATGCCCGTCGACGAGGTCAATCGCATGGCCGACGCATTCGCCGCGTGCGGTGCGTTGCAGTGTGGCTTCTGCACGCCGGGCATCGTCGTGCGCACCAAGGCACTCATCGACAAGAACGGCGCAGGGCTCACCCGCGAGCAGGCATCGCGCCACCTCGGCGCGCACCTCTGTCGGTGCACCGGCTACATCAAGGTGCTCGATGCGGTCGAGGCGCTGGCACAGGACAACGTTCCCGTCGTCGTGCAGCCGGGCGGTGTCGGCTCACGCGGCATCAAGTACGAGGGCCGCGAGCTCTCGATCGGCACGCGTGACTTCATCGACGACATGCGCCCTGCCGGCATGCTGCACGGGGCACTCCGCCTCACCGATCACGCCCGAGCCGACATCATGCGGATCGACGTGTCGATCGCGCAGCAGTGGACGGGGTCCATGCGGTCTACACCGCCGCCGACATTCCCGCCGCTCGACGCGTCGGCATCATCCACAAGGACTGGCCGGTGATGATCCCCGACGGCGGTCGCACCTCGTACCTCGGCGACGTCCTCGCAATCGTGGTCGCCGACACCCGCCAGATCGCACGTTCCGCCGTCGAACTCGTCGCCGTCGAGTACGACGTGCTCGAGCCGATGGTCGATCCCGTCCGCGTGGTCAACAGCGACGACCCTGCGGTGTGGGAACTCGACGGGAACACGCTGTCGACCTCCACCTACTCGCGCGGCGATGTCGATGTGGCGCTCGCGTCGGCAACCCACACGGTCGTCGGAGACCTTCCAGACCCAACGCATCGAACACGCCTTCCTCGAGCCCGAGTCGACGTTGGCGGTGCCCTCCGGCGACCTCGACGACCGCACCCTGTACGTCTACTCCGGCGGTCAAGGCATCTGGGACGACCGCAACGACATCGCGGCGATGCTCGGCGTCGACACCGACCGCATCACGACCGAGCTCGTCTCCAACGGTGGAGCCTTCGGCGGCAAGGAGGACATGTCGAACCAGGCGCACACGGCGCTGGCCGCCTGGAAGCTCGGCAAACCGGTGAAGATCACGCTGTCGCGCGAGGAGTCGCTGCTGATGCACCCGAAGCGCCACCCGATCCGGATGCACTACGACGCGGGTTGTGACGCCGACGGCAAGCTCACCGCCATCAAGGTCCGCATGATCGGCGACTCGGGCCCGTACGCATCGGTCGGCATGAAGGTGCTCGAACGAGCGGCCGGCCACGCAACCGGTCCGTACCTCGTGGGCAACGTCGACGTCGAAGCCGTCGCTGTGCGGACCAACAACTCGGTCTGCGGTGCGTTCCGGGGGTTCGGCGCCAACCAGGCGCAGTTCGCGATGGAAGGCGTGATCGAACGCCTCGCCGAGCAGGTCGGGATCAGCGGCTGGGAGATGCGCAGCCGCAACGTCGTGGTGCCGGGCGAGGTGTGGGGCCCCGGCCAGAAGATGGACGACGGCTGCAAGGGGGCACGGATGTGTCTCGACGCGGTGAAGCCCGCCTACGACGCAGCGGTCGCCGCCGGCAAAGCCGTCGGAATGGGGCTCGGGCTCAAGAACTCCGGGCTCGGCAACGGTTTCAAGGAGATCGCCAAGGCCGTCGTCCGTTTCCGTGATGATGGCCAGGTCGAGGTCCGCCACTGCTGGACCGAGATGGGCCAGGGGGTACACACCGTGTGCCAGCAGGTGGCGGTCGAGGAACTCGGCATTCCCGCCGAGCGGATCGAGGTGATCGTCGACTCGACTCGCGAGCTCGGCGCAGGCCAGACCACGGGCAGCCGCGGCACCCTGATGGGCGCCGGCTCGGTCAAGGCCGCGTGCGAAGCGGCGCGCGCCGACGGGTGCACGGTCGGGGTCGACTACGAAGGCGAGTACCGAGTCGACTGGACCAGCTCGCTCGGGCAGATCGAAGCGGCCAAGGACGCGGGCACCCCGATCGAGAATCCGATCATTCACTCGACCTTCGGCTATGCCGCTCAGGTGGTGATCATGGACCCCGAGACCGGCGACATCGAGCAGGTGATCGCCGCGCACGACGTCGGCAGGGCCGTGAACCCGACGCTCTGCGAGGGTCAGATCGAAGGAGCCGTGCACATGGGACTGGGCTACGCGCTGAGCGAAGGGTTCCCGTGCGACGAGTCCGGCTTCCCGACCAACACGAATCTGCGCAGCCTCGACATCATCCGCCCGAAGGACATGCCTCCGGTCGAGGTCATCCTGGTCGAAGCGGCGCAGCCCGACGCGCCGTACGGCATCAAGGGGGTCGGGGAGATCGGGCTCGTCCCCACCGCCGGCGCGGTGGCCGGCGCGATCCGCAAGCAGACCGGGGAGTGGCAGAACGAACTCCCACTTCGCAACGAGGCGAACCGCGAGCGCGCGAGCGCATGGACATGACCGCCACGACCGCAGGGTTGGTCTGTGCCCATCACCACCTGTATTCGACACTCGCGCGTGGGATGCCACCACCGCCTGCCCAACCGACGTCGTTCCTCGGGATCCTGGAGAACGTGTGGTGGCGACTCGACCAGGCGCTCGACCTCGAGATGATCGAGTGGTCGGCCAAGCTCGGTGCACTCGAAGCGCTCGAAGCGGGCTGCACGGCGATCATCGACCACCACGAATCGCCACGTGCGATCAGCGGGTCGCTGTCGGTCATCGCCGAGGCGTGCAACGAGGTCGGGGTTCGGATCAACACGTGTTACGGCATCACCGACCGCCACGGTGCCGGCGGCGCGCTCCGCGGCCTGGCGGAGAACGATCGCTACCTGCGTGAGCTGTCCCAGCGGGACGACGACGGGATGCGACGCGGCATGGTCGGGGTCCACGCGGCATTCACGTGCACGGATGCGCACCTCGTCGACGCTGCCGAGCTCGCTGAGGCGCACGGGGTGGGTGTGCACATCCACGTGGCCGAAGGGCCCGACGACATCGGCGCCGCCGATCGAATTCGCGACCTGACCCGCGACGACTGGCTGCTGATCCACGGCGTCCACCTGCCCGACGACCACGGTCTGCGCGGCACGATCGTGCACAACCCACGTTCGAACATGAACAACTCGGTCGGCTACGCCCACCCTGCTCGCTTCGCCAATCCGGTCGGGCTGGGTACCGACGGCATCGGCGCCGACATGCTCGCCGAGTTCCAGCTTGCCTACGTCGCACACCGGCAAGCCGACATCAGCGCGTCACCCGACGCGGCGTGGGCCATGCTCGACCTCAACCGCACGCTGTTCCCCGAGGTCGAGAACGACTCGGTCACGTGGTCGTACGACACGATCGAGCCGTGGCACGTGGCGTTCACGCCCACGATCAATGCGATCGACGTCGACGTCGACGGCGAGCCCGCGTTGCGCGATGGTCGAGCGACTCGCGTCGATGCCGACGAGATTCGTGCGAAAGCCGCCGAGCAGGCGATCAGACTCCACGCAGTGCTCGCCGACATGCCCACCCAACACGGGCGATGAACCCGATCGTCGACGGCCTCGCCCCCGGACACACGGTTCGTGGCTCGACCTCGACGACGTGCTGCCGGGTCGTGGCACGACGCCCCCGATCTCAACCCGCCGGGAAGTAGCCGTTCACGTCCGCCACCAGATGCGTCGACGCACTCGTGAACACACACACCTTCCCCCCGACACCCACCTTCGACACCACCGCGTTCGCGACCACCTCACCCGCCGCGAAGTTCAGATTCGACGCCAACGGCTGCCGCGCACCACACGGAAACACCGTCACGAACCCACGCGACAACGCATTCACCGCCGTCACATTCACCACGACCGCCGACGCACCCACCGGCACCCCACCACGACCACCGACCACCAACTCCACCGTCGACCCAGCCGCCACCCGACCACCACCAGCAAACACACCATCCACCGTCGCCGCCCCACCACCCTCACGCGTCTCCAACACCCGCGCCGGCACCAACGACTCAAACGACGAACCCGCCGGGAAGTAGCCGTTCACGTCCGCCACCAGATGCGTCGACGCACTCGTGAACACACACACCTTCCCCCCGACACCCACCTTCGACACCACCGCGTTCGCGACCACCTCACCCGCCGCGAAGTTCAGATTCGACGCCAACGGCTGCCGCGCACCACACGGAAACACCGTCACGAACCCACGCGACAACGCATTCACCGCCGTCACATTCACCACGACCGCCGACGCACCCACCGGCACCCCACCACGACCACCGACCACCAACTCCACCGTCGACCCAGCCGCCACCCGACCACCACCAGCAAACACACCATCCACCGTCGCCGCCCCACCACCCTCACGCGTCTCCAACACCCGCGCCGGCACCAACGACTCAAACGACGAACCCGCCGGGAAGTAGCCGTTCACGTCCGCCACCAGATGCGTCGACGCACTCGTGAACACACACACCTTCCCCCCGACACCCACCTTCGACACCACCGCGTTCGCGACCACCTCACCCGCCGCGAAGTTCAGATTCGACGCCAACGGCTGCCGCGCACCACACGGAAACACCGTCACGAACCCACGCGACAACGCATTCACCGCCGTCACATTCACCACGACCGCCGACGCACCCACCGGCACCCCACCACGACCACCGACCACCAACTCCACCGTCGACCCAGCCGCCACCCGACCACCACCAGCAAACACACCATCCACCGTCGCCGCCCCACCACCCTCACGCGTCTCCAACACCCGCGCCGGCACCAACGACACAAACGACGAACCCGCCGGCGGTTGACCGCCACCACCGCCTCCGCCGGGTCGGTTGACGTCGTAGCGCTCGCCGGCGAACCCACCGTCGGTTCCCGTCGACGACGCGAGGCGGTTGCCGAATGCGTCGCGGATCGTGTCGTCGTCGACGACATCGAGTCGCACCGTTCCGACGCCGGTTCCGAGGTTCGCGCTGACCGTGAAGGTCGACGACGCCGACGCCGGGCTGACGGACGCGACCGAACTGCCGGTGACGCCCGAGCCGACCAGCGCGATGTCCGCCGCGCCGAAGCCCGTGACCGTCTCGCTGAAGGTCACGGTCCACGACACCGTGGCTGCCGTCGTCGGATTCGAAGCGGCACGCACCGCCGCGACGACTCGCGGCGCCTGCGTCTCCCGCTCGAGTTCGTAGGCACCGATGTCGCACGTGGCGACTCCGTTTCCGTCGCCGTCGATGGGGCGTGATGCGATGCCACCGACGCTGGGGCCCGACACCCCACGCTGGTCGGACTGACCGCAGAACCCATCGTTGGCTGCGTCGATGGCCGCACTGCCCGGCGCGAGAGCGTGCGTGCGCGTGTTGCCACCCCACAGCGCGACCGGCAACAGCCGTGCGTCCGAGTTGGCCAGGTCGCCGGAGGCCGTGAAGCCGCAGGTGTTCGCGCTGTCGAGGTTGTGGCCGAGCGACACGACGGTGAGCGCCGATGCCGAGCAGTTGGCAGGGGCGTTGCCCGACAACAGGTTGTTGCGCAGGTAGCCCCCCGTCGTCGCTTCGAGCGCGCCGCGTCCGGCCAGCGTCGAGGTGTTCGCGGCGATCGTTGCCGACGTGACGAACAGGCCGTTGCTGCCGGCCGACGACACGCCCGCACCCCGGGCGGCGGTGTTCCCCGACACGGTCGACGTCGTGATGCTGACGTCGGAGGCACCGACCGAACGCAGGCCGCCACCGTCACCGTTGGTCCCGGCACGGTTGGCGACCAGGGCCGACTGGCTCACCTGGGTGGTTCCCCCCGCCACGTGGATTCCGCCGCCGTCGGCGGTCGCCGTGTTCGCACTGACGTCGGAACGGAGCGCGAACAGCGTGCCGCTGGTCGAGATTCCTCCTCCCGCCGGGGCGGCGTTGCCGGTCACCGCCGAATCGATGAGGTCGACGTTCGCGCCGGCCAGGACACAGAGGCCGCCGCCCGCCGTGGTGGCCGTGCTGTTCTGCAAACGGGTGCGGACGAACTCCGTCGAACCGCCAGACACCAGGACGGCACCGCCACACGATGCCGGCGCACCTCCGGTCACGGTCAGGTTCTTGACGTGCGAGCTGCCGGCGGTGAACCGCATGCCACGCGCGCCCGGTGCCGCTCTGAGGGTGACCAGATTGGCTCCGTCGATCGTGCGTCCGCTGTTGAACACGGCCTCCGACGCCAGCTGGATCACCACCGGTGTCGGCCCGCAGTCGAATGAGATCGTCGGTTGGGCGCCGGCCACGGCCGCAGCGAACGCGGCACCCGTGCAACTCGCCGGGGTCCCCGTGCCGACGATCGACTCGTCGGCCGGCGGCGAGGTCCACGATTGCTCAGCGCCCGTGTACGTGACTCCGCCGGTGGTGACGAAGCGGAAACGCCAGAAGTAGGTGGTGTTCGGCTGGATCACGGCGGGAAGTGCCCCGCCCGGCAGCGTCCAGTCGGACCACACCTCGTAGCCGGTCTGCTGGCCACTCGGGATCACGGCCGGGCCGTCGGTGAGCACCACGGGTCCACCCGCCGACGTCCGGAGGTCGAAGTAGCCGCTGCCGCCCTGGCCCTTCGGGTACAGGTACACCGCCGACCGGATCGAGGTCGGCCAGGTCGGCGATCCGAAGGTCGTCGACGGGCTCGGCGCGAGCACCGACGGGGTGTTCTGGAACACGAAGACGCCCTGCTGTGGCGCGAGCGTCGGGCTGGAGTTGCCGTCGATCATCCGCACCGCGGCGCGCAGCGGCTGGTTCGTCAGTTCGGTTGCGCTCACGACCGGGATCTGGATCTCGACGATGCCACCCTGCGGAATCCCCCACAGGTTGGCCGCCGAGCTGTTCAGCGACGGAACCCACAGGTACCCGGCACCCTGCGACGGACTGACCGGCAGCGATTGCGGGCACGTGGTCAGCGAGGCGCCGTTGTAGAGGCACCGCACGGGGTTCGCCGTGTTGATCGCGAGCGACGTGCTCGGAGGCAGCTGGACGTTGATGTCGGCGTACTGGCCCGCGCACGGGTTCCCGATCCCGGCGACGACCACGCGCACGTAGTACACCTGTCCCGGCGCGGGCTGGGAGGTCTCGGGGTCGGCGGAGAAGCCGACGTAGGTCCCCGCACCCGTGGTCGAGTACGGCGAGCCGAAGATGATGCTCCCGCAGTCGACGACCTGCGAGTACTGGATGAGGCCGTCGTACCAGGCCGGCCCGGCCGCCTCCGCCGGTCGCGAGGCGATCGGGGTGGTGAGCAGCGCGCCGCACACGAGTGCGACGGCGAGCACGACTCTGAGCCGACGCCAGTTCATGGCTCGGTTCTACTCCTGCGTCCTCACCTCCCGCTATGGGGAAAACCACACGCGAGCGGGCGTGGGGTGTCCAGGGGCTGTATCCACTTGTTTCCGCACGACGAGCGTTGCGTTGCCCCGCGGATCGCGCTGGCGCACCGCCTTGACGGTTTGTACAGTCGCCTCACCGATGACCGCCACCTCCGACACGCCCGCCGCCGCGCCCACACGCGCCGCTCACGCCGATGACACTTCCGATGCTGCTCGCACGGATCGAACACGAATGGACCACCCGCAAACGGATCTTCGACCTGCCGACGGCGCGGTTCTGGAAGCCGGACCCGGACATCGACCTGTCGTTCGAGTTCCTCGGTCGACCAGCCGCCAGCCCCGTCGGCCCGGCCGCGGGTCCGCACAGCCAGATGGCGCAGAACATCGTGCTGTCGTGGCTCGGCGGGTGCCCGCCTGTTCGAGCTGAAGACGGTCCAGATCCTCGACGACCTCGAGATCGCCCGCCCGTGCATCGACATGCAGACCATCGGCTACAACATCGAGTGGAGCCAGGAGCTGCTCGTCCACGAGAGCCTCGAGGAGTACGTCAAGGCGTGGATGATCATCGAGATGCTCAAGCGGCTGGGAGCCGCTGCGCGAGTTCGTCGGCCCCCGACGACGGCGGCCCGGCCCACACGTGTTCGACATGTCGGTCGGCTACGACCTCGCCGGCATCCAGTCCGACAAGGTCGCCGGCTTCATCGATGCGATGCACGATGCGACCGACGAGATCGAGCGGCTGCGTGCCCAGATCCCCGACGACTCGGTGTTCGCCCAGTTCCGCGACCTCGACTTCCCGACGCACATCTCCGACACGATCACGCTGTCGACGTTCCACGGCTGCCCGCCCGACGAGATCGAGGCGATCACGAAGCACCTCGATCGACCGCCACGACATCGACGTCATCGTCAAGCTCAACCCGACCCTGCTCGGACCCGACGGGGTGAGCGCGATCGTCCACGACACACTCGGCTACGGATACGTCGAGCTGGTGCCGAAGGCGTTCGACGACGACCTGCCGTTCGATCGGGCGATCACACTGATCGACGAACTGCACCGCTTCGCGCTCGACCACGGCCACCGGTTCGGCATCAAGCTGACCAACACGCTCGTGGTCCACAACCACAAGGGCTGGATGCCCGACGAGACGATGTACCTCTCGGGTGCTCCGCTCCACGTGCTCGCCACCGCCGTGCTCGACCGAGCTCGCGACGGCACTTCCCGGTCGGTTCATGATCCCCGGCCACGACGGGCCGATGCCACACGTCGGCACCGAACGCGGCGGCGACATCATGGTCAGCTTCTCGGCCGGGGTGACCAAGGAGAACCTCGCCGACACGATCGCGATGGGCGTACGGCCGGCGAGCGTGTGCTCCGACCTGCTCAAGCCCGGTGGCTACGGACGACTCGCGCCGATGCTCAAGGCACTGACGAAGGCCGTCGCCGACGCCGGCGCCACCGACCTCGACGGCTTCCGAGCGGCACCGCCTGGCCGAGGCGCGCGCCGCCGGCCATCGCGACACGCGCCGCGGCCCACCTCGCGCACATCACCGGCGACGACCTCGCGCAGCTACCACCTCGAGGGCCACGAGAAGCTGCCGCGCAGCGTCGACCACGACCTGCAGATGTGGGGGTGCGTCGCGTGCAACTTCTGCGTGACCGTGTGCCCGAACGACGCGTTCTTCAAGGTGCCGACACCCGACGCGCTCGCCGCCGAGGCTCGACGACGCCGGGCGTCAGCAGTACCTCGTGTTCAGCGAGCTGTGCAACGAGTGCGGGAACTGCCTCACCTTCTGCCCCGAGAACGGCGACCCGGCGATGATCAAGCCGCGGCTGTACCTCGACGAGTCCGCTTCGCCGCCGCCGAGGGGCCGCGGTTCCTCGATCGGCACCGACGGTTCGATCACGGCGACCGCAGCCGGTGGTGCCGACGGCGAAGTCCCCCGTCTGTTGTCGGTGCTGACCGCGCGACGAAGGGCTTCCCGTCTGCCGACCGAATGACCGATCGCGGATCGTCCGCGGTGCGACGGTTTCCATTGCAGGCTTGACGTTTCGTTAACCTCGCCGAAACGCCCGGCGACTTCACTGGTCGCCTTCGACCGGGATGGACAGCCCATCGAGAGCGGGGACAGGATGACGACCAGTCGAGGTCGCGCACGACGACACGAACGAATCGGCGGAGCCGCCGATCGACGACGTGCGCGGATCGTTCACGTTCGCGCGTCGTGCAAGCCGCTCGTGGGCCTGGTCGTGCCGCTCGGTGCCGTGGTCGCTGCGCTCGCCGTCGGCGCGGTGATGCTGCTGGCGCTCGGCGCCAACCCGATCGCGGGCTACGCGGCGCTCTTCGACGGAGCGTTCGGGAGTTGGGACGCGCTGGCCGACACGGCGATCAAGTCGATGCCGCTGCTGCTGGTCGGCGTCGGGATCTGCATCGCATTCCGCGCGGGCGTGATCAACATCGGTGGCGAAGGTCAGATCATCATCGGCGCGATCCTCGTCGACCACGGTCGCCTTGCCTGATCCCCGACACGCCGCGCATCATGCTCGTGCCGCTCGTGCTCGTCGCCGGAGCGATCGGTGGAGGGCATCTGGGGTGCCATCCCCGGTGCGCTCAAGGCCTACGCCGGCGTCAGCGAGATCCTGGCCACGATCATGATGAACATCGTCGCCGCCCAGTTCCTGAGCTTCCTGCTGCAGGACCTGCTGATCGAGAAGGGCGCGATCAAGATCCAGCAGACCGAGCGTCTCAGCCCCAACTCGCACCTCCCGCTCCTGCCTGGCGGCACCCGTCTCCACCTCGGTGTCGTGATCGCGATCATCGTCGCGATCCTCGGATACATCCTGCTGTTCCGAAGCGCGCTCGGGCATGCGGCTCCGTTCGGTCGGGCACAACCCGCACGCATCGAAGTACGCCGGGATGGCCGTCAAGCGCAGCATCGTCGCAGGCGATGGCCTTCAGCGGGGCATGCGCCGGTGTCGCCGGTGCGATCCTCGTCTTCGGCAGCGAGTCGCATCGCCTGATCGGTGAGGGCGGGGCCTCCGCCTTCACGCAGAGCGCCGGGTTCAACGGGATCGTGGCGGCGCTGTTCGGTGCGCTCCATCCGCTGTGGACGATTCCGGCATCGTTCTTCTTCGGCGGCATGCTGACCGGCGGCATCCAACTCCAGCAGGAACTTCAGGTTCCGGCAGCTCTGATCGTCGCGCTCAACGGCGTCGTCGTCATCTTCGTGGTGGGCAGCCTGAAGCTGCGGACCCGCGTCAATCGGTGGGTCGAGCGCAACGAGGAAACCCGATCGAGAGCCGCGGCCGACCGACCCAACAGAACGGTGGCATCGAATGTGGAGTGACTTCTTCACGACGTCGGTGCTCGTGGCCACCCTCGCATCGGGCATCCGGCTCGCGACACCCTTCCTGCTCGCGTCGCTCGGCGAGGCGGTCGGCCAGCGCAGCGGCGTGCTCAACCTCGGCGTCGAAGGCGTGATGCTGATCGGCGCCTTCGCCGCGTACTTCGCCAAGTTGAAGACCGACAGCACGCTGCTCGGCAGTTCGTCGTCGCACTCGGCGCCGGTGCCGTGATGGGTCTCGTCTACGCGTTCATCACCGTCGTGATGCAGGCCGAGCAGGGCATCAGCGGCATCGGCATCTACCTGTTCGGCCTCGGGTTCACCGACCTGCTGTTCCAGAAACAGGTCGGGACGCCACAACCGATCCCGAAGCTCGGCAAGGTGGAGATTCCGCTGCTCGCCGACATCCCGTGGATCGGCGAGATCTTCTTCCAACACAACATCCTCGTGTACCTCGCCTTCCTGCTGCGTACCCGACCGCGTGGTTCGTGATCAACAAGACGACGTTCGGGCTGAACATCCGAGCCGTCGGTGAGACCCCCGAGGCAGCCGACACGCTCGGCGTGAGCGTCAACACGACGCGGCACGCAGACGATCCTGATCGGCAACACGATGGCCGGGCTCGCCGGAGCGTGCGCTGGCGCTGGAGGTCGGCATCTTCCAGCAGAACCTGACGGCCGGGCAGGGGTTCATCGCCATCGCGCTCGTGTACTTCGGCGCGTGGCGACCGGTCGGCGTGATGGTCGGCGCCCTGCTGTTCGGCATCGTCTCTGCGACCGTGCTGCGGCTGGGAACGCTCGGCATCGTCGACGGCGCACCCGTCCAGCCTGCTCGCCATGGCGCCTGCGATCCTGACCATCGTCGTACTCGTCATCGTGAGCGGACGCATCGCTGCGCCCGCCGCGCTCACCCGACCCTTCGACAGATCGAGACCTGACCACACCAGTTCTCGACGTCAACGACGCCGTCGACACCGTCGATCCGAATCCTTCGGACCGGCACATCCATGAATACTCACCACCGGGGGAGGACCCGAAAATGAGAACCATGACCACCACCAAACGAGCGATCGTTGCGCTCGCAGCACTGGCGCTCGTCGCCGGTGCCTGCGGGAGCGACGACGAAGCCCCCACCGACGACCGACGGCGGAATCAACCGAAGCAGCCACCGACGACACGACCGCCGACACGACCGAGGCAGCCACCGACGACACGACCGCCGACACGACCGAGGCAGCCACCGACGAGTCGCCGGGGATCCCGTCGAAAGCGACGGTCCCGTCCGCATCGGCATCGTCGCACCGAGTGCGAGCAACGACCTCGCGTTCACCCAGTCGATCGTCGACTCGGTCGAACCGTGTGGCGGAGGGGCGTGACATCGAGATCCAGATCACCGACGGCACGTTCGTGGTCGAGGACGCCGCTGCGGCCATCCGCGGCTACGCAGAGGACGGTGTCGACCTGGTGATCGCTCACGGTTCACAGTTCGGCGGCCCGCTCGAGGAGATCGCACCCGACTTCCCCGACACGGCCTTCGCCTGGGGCACCGCCGTCGACACCTTCGGGCTCGACAACGTGTCCGCCTACACCGTGCGCGCCGATGAGGGCGGCTACGTCAACGGCGTGATCGCGGCGCAGCTCACCGAGTCGAACACCATCGGCGTCGTGGGCCCGGTCGAGGTCGGTGACGCCAAGCTGTACGTCGACGGCTTCTCCGGCCGGTGTTGCAGCGACCAACCCCGACGCCTCGGTCGAACGTGAACTACATCGAGTCCTTCAGCGATGTGGCGCTGGCCTCCGAGGCGGCCAACGCGTTCGTCGAGAACGGTGCCGACGTGCTCACCGGAACGGCCCAGATGGTCGTCGGCGCGACCGGCGTGGCCAACGATGCCGGCATCCCCTGGTTCGGCACACAGTCGGACCAGACCGCACTCGGCGAAGACATCGTGGTCGCATCGCAGGAGTACCACTGGGAGGTCGTGCTCAACGAGATCCTCGACGCGATGGCCGCCGGCGCAGCCGGCGGGCAGACATTCACGTTGACGTTCGAGAACGGTGGACTCGAGATGGTCTTCAACGACGGCTTCGAACTGCCGGCCGACGTCCGGACGTCAGCCGACGAGGTGATCGCCGGGCTGACCGACGGTTCGATCACCACCGGCATCGAGTGAGCTGAGCCTCACCCGATCGTGAACAGGAGCATGTGATGCAACCCGACCCGGCAGCACCCACTGCGGGTGAACCGACGGTGACACCGATGTTGGAGATGCGCGGCATCACCAAGCGGTTCCCCGGCGTCGTCGCCAACGACGGCGTCGACCTGTCGGTGATGCCGGGTCAGGTGCACACCCTCCTCGGCGAGAACGGTGCCGGCAAGAGCACCCTCATGAAGATCCTCTACGGGTTGTACCAACCCGACGAGGGAACCATCTTCCTCAACGGCCAGGAGGTCACGATCACGTCGCCGACCGATGCGATCCGCCAGGGCATCGGGATGATCCACCAGCACTTCATGCTGGTGCCCACGCTGACCGTCGCCGAGAACGTCGCGCTCGGTCTGGGCGGCCGAATGGGGCTCGCCGACATGCACCCGGTGAAGGAACGCCTCGCCGAGGTGTCCGAGCGGTACGGCCTCCAGGTCGACCCGGACGCGCTACATCTGGCAGCTCGCCGTCGGCGAGCGCCAGCGCGCCGAGATCCTCAAGGCGCTGTACCGCGACGCCCAGGTGCTCGTGCTCGACGAACCGACCGCGGTGCTCACCCCATCCGAGGTCGACGATCTGTTCGCCACGCTCCGCCAACTCACCGACGACGGCCGTGGGCCTGGTCTTCATCTCGCACAAGCTGCACGAGGTGATGGAGCTGTCCGACGAGATCACCGTGCTGCGCAACGGTCGAGTGGCCGGCGAGACCCGACCCGAGCGAAGCGACGCGGGAATCGCTCGCCGAGATGATGGTCGGCCGACCGGTCGAACTCACCCGGAGCGTCGAACCGCAGCCGATCGGCCCGCCCCAGCTCACCGTGAGCGACTTCGACGTCGTCGGCGACCGCGGCAACCTCGCGGTGAAGGACCTCAACCTCCAGGTGCACAGCGGTGAGATCGTCGGTGTCGCCGGGCGTGTCGGGGAACGGTCAGCGCGAGCTGGCCGAGGCGATCTTCGGGTTGCGTCCGATCGCCCGGGGCGGCCTGCAGATCGGCGAGGAGTGGACGACCGAGCCGACCCCCAAACAGGTCCGCGAGATGGGGTTGGCCTACGTGCCCGAAGAGCGCATGCGTGACGGTGCCGTCGGCGACTTCACCGTTGCCGAGAACCTGATGCTCGTCGACTTCGACCGGGCGCCGTACGTCAGTGGCGGGTTGCTCAACCGACGCCGCATCGTCGAACGCTGTACCGACCTCGTGCAGCGGTATCGGGTGAAGACCCCCGACATCGACACGCCGACCCGCAACCTGTCGGGCGGCAACATCCAGAAGGTGGTCATCGCCCGCGAGTTCAGCTCCGACGCGACCGGCCTTCGTCGTGGCGCAACCGACCCGCGGTGTCGACATCGGCGCCGCGGAGTACATCCACGAACGCCTGCTCGAACAGCGGACGCAACGGCGCGGCCATCCTGCTGATCTCCGAAGACCTCGACGAGGTGATGCAGCTCTCCGACCGGATCATCGTGCTCCTCGAAGGCGAGGTGATGGGCGAGCTGAGGCGTGACGAGTTCGATGTCAACACCATCGGCCTGCTCATGTCCGGCGTGACGACCGACGCAACGCGAGCGGCGGCGCAGTAGTCACTAGCGTTGCGGTGGTGACCGCGGTGACGATTCTCGACGGGGGAATGGGCAAGGAACTCCGTCGGATCGGGGCACCGTTCCGCCAGCCCGAGTGGTCGTCGTTGGCGCTGATCGAAGCGCCCGATCGCGTCGTCGAAGCCCACCGCAACTTCATCGAAGCGGGAGCGCAGATCATCACGACGAACAACTACGCCGTCGTCCCGTACCACCACTCTCCGGAGTTCTTCGACGACCGGGGAGTCGAGCTGACCGCACTCGCCGGTCGGTTGGCACGGACGGCGGCCGACACTGCGTCGTCCGAGGTCCGAGTCGCCGGCTCGATGCCGCCGCTGTTCGGTTCGTACGAGCCGTCACGGTTCGACGCACTGCGTGCCGCACCGATCTACGCCGACATCGCCCGGGCGCTCGACCCGTTCGTCGACATCTGGTTGGGCGAGACGCTGAGCACGATCGCCGAGATGCGGACGATCGTCCATGCCGTCGCCGACCTGCGGGGGGACCGCCCAGCCTGGATGTCGTTCACGGTCCCCGATGTGTGGACCGACGGCCACATTGCGCTTCGCTCCGGCGAGTCGATGGACGACATCGTCGATGCGCTGGTCGACGAGCGGTTACCGATCTCCGCGATCCTGATCAACTGCTCGATCCCGGAGCAGACCGGACCCGCCTTGGGTGCACTCCGCGCGGCGCGCGACCGGCGCGGGGTCGAACTCCAGCTCGGCGCCTACGCCAACGCCTTCCCCACGACGCGCAGCGGCACGTACCAGGCCAACGAGGTCATCTTCGAACGGCGGACCGAACTGACCGCCGACCGCTATGCGGACTTCGTCGCCGACTGGGTGACTGCCGGCGCGACGCTCGTCGGCGGCTGCTGCGACATGTACCCGGAACACATCCAGACGCTCGCCGAACGCTTCGGCTGACTCACGCCCCCAGCGCCACCGATCGTGGTTTCGCGGAAGTTCATCGGCTCGTCGTCGCGTCGGGGATGGCACGCTGCCACGATGGCGCGATGAACACCCGGCGGATGCCGATGCTCCTCACGGCTGTCGGCCTCACGCTCGCCGCGTGTGGCACATCCGACTCGACGGCCACCACGGCGACAGATCCCGAGCCGGTCCCCGCCGAAACACCCGCGTCCACCGACGAAGCCGATACAACGACCGGCCCCGTCGACACGCAGCCACCGGCGACCGAGCCACCGGCGACCGAGCCACCCGTCACCGAGCCACCCGTCGCCGAGCCCCCGCCCGCCGATCCGCCACCTGCACCAGTCGGCGGCCGTGCACTCGCAACGGCGATCGAGCCCGACTCACAGTTCGCCGGCAACCCGTTCCCCGATCTCGTCGTCGACGACATCGGTCGCAACGGTGAAGCGAACATCGCCAACATCCTCCCGTCCGACCGTCCGGTGCTGCTGTGGACCTGGGCGCCGCATTGACCCACCTGCCGTCGGGAGGCTCCCGACGTCGAGCGGTTCGCTCGAGATCACCTGAACGAGGTCGAGGTCATCGGATACGGCACACAAGACAGTCGCGAGGAGGCGGACGAGTTCGTCGACGAGCGGGGCACCGCATCGTTCTCGATGCTCTGGGATTCGTCGTTCGAGTCGTGGAGCGCGTTCGAGATCACCGGGCAGCCCACGGTGATCCTGCTCGACACCGACGGCCAGGAACTCGGCCGATGGTTCGGAGCGATCCCCGAGGACGAGGTCCTCGCACTCGCCGCACAGGCCTGACGCCGTCCTGCCGCGCCCTCATCACGACCACGGGGCGGTCATACTGGCAAGCATGTTCAGGCATGTGGTCATGTTCAAGTGGAACGACGACGTCGATGCGGCGCACGTCGAAGCGACCGGAGCGGCGCTCGATGCGCTCGTCGCGACCATTCCCGAGGTCCGCGAGTACCGCCACGGCCCCGACCTCGGCATCAGCGAGGGCAACTACGACTATGCGATCGTCGGCGAGTACGCGTCGGTCGACGACTACGTCACGTATCGAGATCACCCCGATCATCAGCAGGTCATCGCGGACTACATCAAGGACCGCATCAGCGCACGAGCCGCGGTGCAGTACGACGCCGGCTGAGGACCTCGGCCGGCTCAGGCTCGGGTCCCCGATGCCAGGTGCTCGGCGAGTGCCTGGATCAGCTCGCTCTGCGAGCCCACCTCGGGCCCGGCCCCACCACGATCCCGCGCGACCTGCGCGAGTGCCGTCGACCACGGGACCCCGAGCGTCATCAAGACGGCAACCGCCATCGTTCCGGCTCGTCCGATGCCCGCCGAACAGTGCATGAGCACCGGTCGGCCCGAGCGCAGCAGTCCGGCGACGTCGTCGAGGAGCGGCAGGGCTTCGTCGAGCGGGGGTGCATGGAAGTCCGGAATCGGCAGCCACCGTGCATCCGGCGAACTGCCCGAGCCAGGCCGCGTAGCCGTCGTAGCGGGCGATGTCCCGTGGCCGGTTGAAACTCACGACGACTGTCCCCTCCCCCAGCCGGGCCCGAACCCCCTCCGGATCGGGTCCGACCACGTGTTTGCCGCAGAGGAAGAGGGCGCCGTCGACCTCCACAGGCAACCCGATCCGGTCGATGCCTCCATCAAGCTGGCGTCCGGTCGGCCAGCTCACGGCTCGACCTCGTTGAGGAGGTCGGTCCCGGCGACCCAGCGTTCGAGATTCGCGAGGAACATCTCGTCGGCCCGGTGTCCCGTGCCGTCGGTCGATCCCGAGTTGTGCGGCGTGATGATCAGGTTGGGCGCCGCCCACAAGGGATCGTCCGCGGGAAGCGGCTCCGGCGTGGTGACGTCGATGCCGGCGCCACCGAGTCGCCCTGCAACCAGCGCATCCGTGAGCGCCCGTTGATCGACGAGCTCGCCGCGACCGACGTTGACGAAGTAACCGTCCGGGCCGATCGAATGCAGCACGTCGGCGGTGACGATGCCGTCCGTTTCGGGCGTCAGCGGCAGCGCGACGACGATCACATCGTGAGTGCGCGCCACGTCGGCGAGCTCGTCGAGGGGGCGTACCGGGTGGGGCTCGTCGCCGTGGGCACGGCGGCGCACGATCGTCGGCACCATCCCGAACGCCTCGGCGAGCCGGGCCACCTCGCGACCGATCGGGCCCCAGCCCACGACGGCGACCGACCGGCCACCGAGTTCGTTCCACGTGTGCCAGTTCCACTCGGCGCGGTCCTGCGACCGGATCATGGACGGAAGGTCACGGCTCAGTGCCAGGAGGTACATCATCGCAGTGCGCGCGATCGGCTCTGCGCTGCTGCCCGACGACGTGGTGAGGCGGACCCCTCGGTCGGTGAACGTGGCGAAGATCGGGCTGTCGACGCCGGCCGACATCGTGTGCAGCCAACGGAGGTTCTCCGCGCGCGTAGCGCAACGCCGAAGAAGTTCGCGGCGCGTTCGGGCCAGGAGTCGTGGGAGAAGAACGCAAGAGTGATTCGGGTCAGCTCGTCATCGCCGACCGCCTCATCGCCGTCGAGGGTGACCAGTTCGAGATCAGGAGCGATCGCCTGCAGCCGGTCACCATGCCGGGCGGCGAAGTCGTCGGTACAGAAGAGCACGTCAGCCATCTGACCGAGTGTGCCAGACCGTTACGTGACGGGTCTGACCCGTCACGTCACGCGTGACGCGATGGGTCAGACCCGTTGTGTAACGCGGTTCGTCGCTGCCGGGGCGTTGCGGCGAGGATGGCGGGATGAAGACTGCTGCCACCGAGATGCTCGACATCGAATTCCCGATCTTCGCCTTCAGTCACTGCCGCGACGTGGTCGCTGCCGTCTCGAAGGCGGGAGGACTCGGCGTGCTCGGAGCCGTCGCACACTCGCCGAAGCAGCTCGAGATCGACCTCGACTGGATCGAGAACGAGGTCGGCGACCGCCCGTACGGCGTCGACCTCATCGTGCCGGCCAAGTACGCCGGCGACGGTGACGGCGGCTACACCCTCGACGACATCGCCAAGCTGATCCCCGACACCCATCGCGAGTTCGTCGACGACATCCTCGCCCGCTACGACGTGCCGGAACTCCCCGACGACGACTCGACCCGGGCGAACGTGCCAGCGACCGGGGCGGGCGGCAGTGCACCGTTCAGCGCCAAGCAGGCGATGCCACTGCTCGACATCGCACTCGCCCACGACACCGCCTTCGTGGCCAACGCGCTCGGCCCGCCGCCGCAGTTCCTGATCGATCGATGCAAGGAGGAGGGCAAGCTGATCGGCGCACTCGCCGGTCGCCCCCAGCACGCCGAACGGCACCAGGCCGCCGGAGTCGACATCATCATCGCCCAGGGCTCCGAAGCCGGTGGCCACACCGGCGAGATCGGATCGATGGTCCTGATCCCCGAGATCGTCGACGCCGTCGACATCCCCGTGCTCGGCGCCGGTGGGATCGGGCGGGGACGGCAGATGGCCGCAGCGATGGCGCTCGGCGCGCAGGGGGTGTGGTGCGGATCCGTCTGGCTCACCACCGACGAAGCCGAGACACATCCGGTCGTGAAGCAGAAGTTCCTCGCGGCCACGAGCGCCGACACGATCCGGTCGCGGTCGCTCACCGGCAAGCACGCCCGCATGCTCAAGTCGAAGTGGACCGAGGAATGGGAGCGCGCCGACACCCCCGATCCGCTCGGCATGCCGCTCCAGCCGATCCTCACCAGTGAGGCGCAGAAGCGCATCGCCCGAGCCGCCCACACCCCGGGCTCGGGCGCCGAGGAACTGGCGAACTACTTCGTCGGTCAGATCGTCGGCACGATGAACCAGCCGAAGAGCGCGGCAGCGGTCGTCATGGAGATGATCGAGGAGTTCATCGACGCCGTCGAGGCACTTTCGGCGCTGCTTCAGACGTAACGCCGGGACGCACCGCTGCCGCCGCCGACCCAGCCGGTTCTGACACGATGCGTGCGTGGACGAGCCGTGGAGAACGACGACGTCGATGTCCACACGCGACTCCTGCAGTCGCCGCTCGGGCGAGCGGTTGTCGGGCTGATCATCGCAGTCGGATCGTTCTGGATCTTCGCACCGAACATTCCCGCCTCGGCAGTGCGCGACGAGATCGACGGCCTGTGGGGTCCCGCCGAAGCAATCGGCCTCGTCCAGGACTGGGCCGTGTTCAGCCCGAACCCGCGCGAGCGACTCGATCGACGTACGTGCCCGGATCGACTACGTCGACGGCTCGACCGAGTTGTGGGACATCCCCGAGTACGACCCGGGCTTCGGGGCGTACCGCCAGTACCGGTGGCACAAGTTCCAGGAGCGGATCCGGCTCGACGACCGCGAGTTCTACTGGCCGTCGTTCGCCCAGTGGGTCGCCGACCAGCACCTTCGTGACGGCATCGCGCCGGACAGCGTCACCCTGATCCGACGATGGATCGAGCACGATCCGCTCACCGCCGACGGGCACCTCAGCGACAGCGGATGGAACGAGTTCGAGTTCTACACGTGGGAGCGACCGCAGTGAGGATGCGCGACCGGTTCGAGACCGCGCGATCGTCGACTGTTCACCGACCTCCGTCCTGCGTGGCCGCTCGCGCTGGCACGGATCATCATCGGTGTGACGATCGTGCTCTGGACCGTCACGATGCTCTTCGACGTCACCGCGCTCCTCGGCGAGCACGCCGTGCTGCCGCCCGAGCTCGCGAGCGACAGATTCCGATGGATCACCCTCGACACCTCGGCCGAGATCCGCCTCGCCCTCGCCGGGTTGATCGCAGCGTCGCTCGCGATCATCGTCGGCTGGAAGCCGACGATCTGGCTGCTGGTCGCCTTCGTCCTCCTGGTCACGGTCCAGCGTCGCAATCACCTGATCCTCAACTCGGGCGACATCGTCCTGCGCGACCTCACGCTGCTGCTCGCGTTCACGCCGACCGGAGCCGCGCTCTCGCTCGACCGGTACCGCCGCCACGGCCGAGACGGTCTGTACACGGCCGGCATCGTCGCACCGTGGGGGATGCGCCTCGTGCAATTGCAGGTGATGGTCGTGTACCTCTTCGCCTTCTGGTCGAAGAGCGGCGACGAATGGCGCGAGGGCATCGCGGTGTCGACGGCGCTCCGATTGCAGGACCTCCAGCGCATCGGGCAGTTCGATGTGCTCGTCGAGAACATCTGGATCGTGGCCGCCCTCACGTGGGGAACCCTGATCGTCGAGCTGATGCTCGGCACGCTCCTCTGGTACAAGCCGCTTCGACCGCTGCTGATCGTGCTCGGTGTCCTGCTGCACCTCAGTATCGACGGGCTCGTGCTCGTCGGCTTCTTCGGCTTGACGATGATCGGCGGGCTGATGACCTTCCTCGACGGCGACACCATCGAGCAGTCGATGCGCGCCCGGCGCCGACGTCAGTCGGCGGACGAATCGGTCGATGCGGAACCGGACCCCGATCCGAACGCCACGGCCGACGCACCCGATTCGATCGGCGCCACCGCCTGAAGCTGGAAGCCGACGTCGGCCCCACCGCCGACGGCGTCGCGCGCCCAGCACCTGGCCGCCGTGACGCTCGACGATCTGGGCGACGATCGACAGTCCGAGTCCCGAGCCGGGCATCGACCGGGTGGCATCGCTGCGGAAGAAGCGGTCGAAGACCCGATCGCGATCCGCGGCCGGGATGCCCGGTCCGCGTATCACGGACGCTGACCATCCCGTCCCGGCTGACGACCGTGATCGGCGCAGCTGCCGGGCTGAACTTGTCGGCGTTGCTCACGAGGTTGCTCACCGCCCGCTCGAGCGCAGCGGGATCACCGTTCACGACACTCGGTGACACGTCGATCTCGATCGACCGCCCGCTGCGCCGCTCCCAGCGCGCCGCGACGTCACCGACGAGCCAGGCGAGATCGACCTGCTGCAGTGAGATGTCGGCGTCACGCTGGTCGGTGGCGAGGTCGATCATCTCGTCGAACAGGTCGCTGAGTTCGATCAGCTCGGCGTGGATCGCGCCGAGGATCTCGGCTCGGTCGTCGGCGGGGAGGTCGCCCGCCCGTTCGAGCATCGCGACGTTTGCGCGAAGACTCGTCAACGGCGTGCGCATCTCGTGGCCGGCGTCGTGGATCAGCCGATGCTGCTGGACCCGGCTCGCTTCCAGCGCGTCGAGCATCGCCGCAAAGCTCGTGGCGAGACGCCCGATCTCGTCGTCGCGATCGTCCTCGCCGACATCGGTCGTGAAGTCGCGTGTCTCGGCGACTTCGGCAGCGACGGTCGAGAGACGCCGGAGCGGTGCGGTCACACGCGCGGCGATGAGCCACCCGAGCCCGGCGGCGGCGAGCGCCACCGCCGTCGCGATGACCACGAACCTGCCGACCAGCACAGACCGCAGGGCTTCGGCCTCACGGGTCGAGCGAGCCACCTGGATCACACCCCCCTGCGGGACCGCCTGCGACAGCATCCGGTACGGCTGGCCGTCGATCGTGATGTCGTCGAAGCGGATGACGGGGTTCGCCGTCCGGCCCGGTCGGAGGTCTCGGAGCTCGGCGGAAGCTGCGGTTTCCGGCAGGGGGCTGCTGCTCGTGAGCTGCACGCCGCCGGGACCGGTGATCTGGATGATCGCGTCGTCGTCGGCGACGGGGAGGCCGTTGTCGATGCGGCTCGGTCGAGTGGGGCTCCGGCGACCGGTGTTGGCCTGACCCAGGCGCCCATCGACGAAGAGGTCACGCACCGCCTGTGCGGTTTCTGCGGCGCGTCCTTCCAAGAAGCGGTCGGTCGACGCGTTCAGCTCCCGTGCGGTGCTGCGGAACGAGAACGCGCCGACGAGCCCGCTGGCGACGAGTGCCACCAGACCGAACAGGATCGCGAGTCGCGACCGGAGGCTCATTGGCGGACCGGTGGCCGCACGACGTACCCGATGCCGCGGACCGTGTGCAGCACCCGGGGCTCGCCGCCGTCCTCGAGCTTGCGGCGGAGGTAGCCGACGTGCACGTCGAGCGATTTCGACGACGACTCGAAGTCGTAGCCCCAGATCTCCTCGTAGATCTGGCTCCGGGACAGGACGATGTCGGCGTTGCGGACCAGCAGTTCGAGGATGTCGAACTCGGTCTTGGTCAGCTCGATCGCTCGGCCGCCGCGGGTCACCAGCCGCTTCGACGTGTCGACGGTGAGATCGGCGACGGTCAGAGCCGGGGTGACCGTGCCGTTCCCGCCGCGCCGGAGCAACGCCCGGATCCTGGCGAGGAGCTCCTCGAGTTCGAAGGGTTTGGGCAAGTAGTCGTCGGCACCGGCGTCGAGTCCCTCCACACGGTCGGCGGTCGCCTGACGAGCGGTCAGGATCAGGATCGGTGTGCGATCGCCGCGGTCGCGCAGCTTGCGGGTGACGCTGAGTCCGTCGACGAAGGGCATGTTCACGTCGAGGATCGCGGCGTCGGGCTCATGCTCGACGAACGCTTCGAGCGCCGCCGCACCGTCGTTCACCGGCACCGTGAGGTACCCCTCGAACCGGAGGATGCGATCGAGCGCCTCGCGGATCTGCTTGTCGTCTTCGGCGATGAGGATGGTCGACATGTCGGGCTCAATCTAGGTCAGGGGTCGTGGCGCGTCTGCGAGGGCCCGACCGGGCGGAGGGGTGCCCGGCCGGGCCCTGCGGCGCCGTGGAGACGCAACGGGGTCGAGGAGCCCGTCAGCCCTCGACGTCGTCGGCGGCTGGGGCATCATCGGGGGCGCCGTCGCCACCACCGCGCGGGCCCCGGTCACCGTGGTGACCGAAGCCGCCTTCGCCACGCTCGGGGCGACCCTCGTTGACCCGGGTGGTCGCCCGCTCTTCGATCTCGGCCAGTACGTCGGCGACATCCTCGGCGTCGATCCGGCCGTTCTCGACGGCCTGATCGACCCGCTCGGTCATGTTCTCGACGATCAGATCGACGACGGCATCAGGATCGACGCCGTTCTGCTCGGCGATCTCTGCGAGCGTGCCGCCGTTGCGCAACCACTCGGTCAAGGCGTCGACGTCGACGCCGATGAGATCGGCCATCTCCTGGGCCGACTCATGGCGCCGCTCCTGGCGACCTTCGCGACCGGGCCGCTCGGGCCGGCCCTCGTTCACGAGGGTGGTGATCCGCTCCTGGACCTCAACCCGCTTCTCGTCCGCCTCGTCGGCGTCGATCCGGCCGTTCTCGACGGCCTGGTCGATCCGGTCGTTCGCGTCAGCCACCATCAGGTCGATGACCGCACCGGGGTCGACGCCGTTCTCGGTGGCGACCTCGGCCAACGTGCCACCGCTCTGCAACCAGTCGCCGAGAGCTTCGACGTCGACGCCGATGAGGTCGGCGATCTCCTGCATCGACTCCTGCCGTGCTTCACGGCGGTCGTCGCGACGATCCTGACGAGTCTGGTCCTGGTCGGCGGCATCGTCGACGGTCGTGTCGTCGGTTTGCGCATTGACGATGCCGCCCACCTGGGTGGCCCCGAGGATGGTGCCGCCGGCCAGCGCTGCGGTCAGCAGGCCGGTCTTGATCCGCTTGTTCGAGAGGTTCTTCATGGTGCTTGCTCCTTGTTGGTCCGAAATCATCGGGGGGTTGATGGATTCCATGAAACGCCCCCATGGTCAGTGGTCGGGATGGGAAACCGAAAGGTTCGGTAAGGATCCGCGTGACGGGTGCCGCTCCCGCTTTCGCTGCTCGACCGTGCAATTCGGCGGATTTCGGGGCACCGTGGAGAGGTGCAGAAGGTCGACATCGCAATCATCGGCGGCGGACCCGCTGGCGCCGCCGCCGCGATCCGAGCCGCCCGACTCGGGGCGAGCGTCGTCGTGTTCGAGAAGGGCCCGCACGGCCGCGACAAGGTGTGCGGCGACGGACTGACGCCGCGGGCTGTCGGGGCGCTGCGCGAGCTCGACATCGACATGGCCGACGCCCATCGGATCCGGGGCCTGCGGATGATCGCCGGATCGACGACGCGAGAGCTCGATTGGCCGACCACGGACCGATTTCCGAACCACGGAGCCGTCTGGCCGCGCCGCCGACTCGACGCCGCACTGATCGACGCGGCTGCAGCGGCCGGTGCCGACGTCCGCTTCGAGACCGAGGCACTCCCGATGATCGAGGGCGATCGTGTCGTCGGGGTCGAGGTCCGCCCGACCAGCGACGACCGCGTCGCCACCGGGCCGAGCGAGAAGATCGCGGCCGACCTCACCATCGTGGCTGCAGGCCCGCCAGGACAGGTCGCTCGCATGCTCGGGGCGACACGGGTCGAGGGTGAGACGTTCGGTCTCGCGATCCGTACCTACGCCGAGACCCCTCGTCACGGTGACGAACACCTCGAGGCGATGCTGTCGCTGAAGGACGAGAACGGCACGGCGGTGCCCGGTTACGGCTGGATGTTCCCGGCGGGCGACGGCACGGTCAACATCGGCGTCGGGGCACTGTCGACGATGAAGGGGTTCAAGAAGCTGAACCTCAACACGATGATCGACTCGTACCGGCGGGTCGTCGAGCCCGACTGGGACCTCGGCCCGAACCTGGAGCGTCCGCGTGCCTGGCGCCTCCCGATGTCGACGCAGAAGCGCCACGGTCCGGGTTGGGTGGCGATCGGTGATGCGGCCGGTCTGGTCAACCCGATGAACGGCGAAGGCATCGACTACGGCCTCGAGTCGGGCATGCTCGCCGCCGAGTTGTTCGTGGCCGACCCCGCCACGGTGTCGGAGCGCTACGACGTCGAGGTCGGCGAGCGATTCGATGCGTTCCTGCGGACGGGACGTCGGTTCTCGTTCCTGATCGGGCACCCGTGGATCCTCAAGACCGGGCTGAAGTTCTCGGTCAGCACCGAGTCGATCGCAAACATCACTCTCGCCGTGATGGGCAACCTCGTCGACAACGACACGCCTGGCGCCGCCGGCAAGGTGATGTGGCTCGCCGACAAGAGTCTCGGCATCGCCGACCCGCTGCTCCGCAAGACCCGGGCCGCCGCCTGACCAAGACGCTCGCCCGATGAGAGATGAGAATGGGGGTCACGCTCAACTCTCATCACAGCATGGGAACCGCACCGACCCCGGAGACGTCTGACCCACATGCAACCCGACATGACCCGTCGCACGTTCGCCGTGCTCACCCTCGCCGGTCTGCTGGCCGCGTGTGGTACGTCCGATGACGCCTCGACGGACACGGACCCCGACACCACGCCCGGCACCACACCGGGCGACGGGTCCGCACCGGCCGAGCCGGATGCCCAGGGCTTCGCCTCGGTGGCAGTGAGCGATCGTGAACCCGGTGGCGACCCTGCGATCGCCGGCCAATCGATCACGACCTTCGGCTTCGACCTGTTTGCCGCCCTCGCTGCGCTCAACGCGCCCGACGCCGATGTCACCATCTCGCCGGCCAGTGTCGCGATTGCGCTGGCGATGCTCGAGCCTGGCACCGTGGCGGACGCCCAGAGCCAGCTCCGAACGCTGCTCTCCATCGACGACCCAGCGGCATTCCACGCCTCGATGAACGGCTTGGAACAGGCACTCGAGGGTCGCGTTCCCGAGGATTTCGGCGACGGCGATCCGGGCGAGATCACGATGCGCATCTCGAACGCGTCGTTCCTGCAGCCGGGCTACCCGTTCGAAGCCGACTACCTCGACACGGTCGGCCGGTACTACGGACCGGTCGTGAACGAACTCGACTTCGCAGCCGACCCCGACGCCGCCGTCGAGGTGATCAACGCGTTCGTCGCCGATGCCACCGAGGGTCGGATCACCGACCCGTTGGCCCCGGGAAGCATCCCTGTCGAGACGGTCCTGGCGCTTGTCAACACACTGTTTCTGACGGCTTCGTGGTTCAGCCCGTTCGACCAGACCCAGACCGCGGCGGCCCCGTTCACGACGATCGACGGCTCGACCACGGACGTGGACATGATGCGTGGTTTCGGCAACGCATCACGGGCCGGTGACGGTTGGGTCGGCGCGACGAAGCACCACGTGGGGTCCATCTCGTCACAGTTCGTGCTGCCCGATCCCGATCGCTTCGACGACGTGGCCGGTCGGCTCGCTGAAACATTCGACGAGTTGACGAACGAAGCCGGGCCGGGTGGCGAGTTCGGGATGCCGCGTTTCGAGACGCGGGTCGACTCGTCGCTCGACGATCCGCTCAAGACACTCGGCCTCACCGCCCCGTTCGTGGAGGGGAACCTGCTCGGTATCGCCGACGACCCGAGGCTCCTCGTGAGCAGTGTCGCCCACTCGACGTTCGTGGCGTACGACGAGGAGGGTGTCGAGGCGGCAGCCGCGACGATCATCCTCGCCGGGACCACGTCGGCACCGGTCGAGCAGCCGGTGCCGGTGATCCTCGACCGCCCGTTCTTCTACCGGATCGTCGACGAGGACTCCGGTGCCACGCTGTTCCTCGGCCGGGTCATGAACCCATCCGCGGGCTGACCGCCCCTCCGACGAGACATGAGCGCGCGGGTCCGTTCGTCTCTCATCGCACCGGGCCGCCGGTGGCGTTCGAGCGAAGGTCAGGGGTGGGCGACGAGTTTGCCGAGGGTGTGGCCGCGGCCGATCGCGCTCAACGCAGTGGGGACATCGGTCAATGCGAACGACCGACTGACGAGCGGGACGACCGAGCCGGCCTCGAGCATCGCCCGCAGGGCCTCGAGATCGGCCGCCGTCTCCTTGCCGAGCACGAGCGCGAACCGTTGGCTCGAAAGGAGTCCCAGGACCTTGGCGGCGACCAGCCGCGGGATCGGTCCGAGAACCGGGGCCTTGCTTCCCCCGATCAGCACGTAGGTGCCGGTCGGCCTCAGCACGCGTCGACATGCGCGAAGTGAACGGTTGCCCGGGCTGTCGAGGATTGTGTCGTAGCGGGTCTCGCTCGCCGTGAAATCGGTCGTCGTGTAGTCGATCACGTGGTCAGCACCAAGCGTCCGAGCTGTCTCCACGTTCGGGGAGCTGCACACCGCCGTGACCTCGGCGCCGCGCGCCTTCGCGATCTGGACCGCGAAATGGCCGACGCCGCCGGTCGCACCGTTGACGAGTACACGGTGCCCGGGCTCGACACCCGCGACGTCGCGGACGGCCTGCAAGGCAGTGAACGCCGCAACACCCGTGGCCGCCGCCGCATCGAACGACACCGCATTCGGCTTGACCGCCAGGTTCTCCTGCGGGACCACGACGAACTGGGCACAGGCACCGCCATCGGCGAAGCCGAACACCTCGTCACCCGTGTCGAGTCGAGTCACCCCCGCGCCGACGGCGTCGACCACGCCGGCCAGATCCGCCCCGGGCACGGCTCGCCCGGGTGTGAACCAGCCGAGACCGGGCCGGGCGACGAGAGGCCGGCCGACGACGCCGTGCCAGTCGGCCGGGTTCAACGCCGCGGCCGCGACGCGCACGCGGACCTCGCCGTCGGCGACCGCCGGGATCGGCACGTCCCGTACCTGCAGCGCACTCGGCGGCCCGAAGCGTGCCGCAACCACCGCTCGCATGGTGCCGCTCACGAACCCACCGCCACGGGCTCGCGGTCCTCGACCGTCGCCACGATCGGCTCAGGCAGGTTCGACTCCCCGTCGATGTCGACCGACGGCAGCGTCCGGTCGAGCCACGCAGGGAGCCACCAGTTCGCATCACCCATCAGCTTCATCGTCGCGGGAACCAGCACGATCCGCACGATCGTCGCGTCGACGAGGATCGCCGTCGCAAGGCCGAGGCCGAACATCTTCGTGGTGGGATCGCTACCGAGCACGAACCCGCCGAACACGGAGATCATGATCAGCGCGGCCGACGTGATGACGCGGGCGGTGGTGGCCAGGCCGTGGATCACGGCGGTGTCGTTGTCGCCCGTCGCGAGGTATTCCTCGCGCACCCGTGACAGCAGGAACACCTCGTAGTCCATCGAGAGCCCGAACAGGATGGCGAACATGAACATCGGGATGAACGACACGATGGGTACCGTCGATTCGAGACCGATCAGGTCCTTGCCCCACCCCCACTGGAACACCATGACGAGCACGCCGTACGCCGCGCCGATGCTCAGCAGGTTGAGCAACGCGGCCTTGAGCGGCACGAGCACGGACCGGAACACGAACATCAGCAGCACGAACGACAGGGCGATCACCGCACCGATGAAGGCCGGGAGGCGATCGGTGACCCGGCCGGCCACGTCACCGAAGTTCGCCGTCGACCCACCGATGTGGGCCGACGCGTCGCGGCCGTCCAGCACCGACGGGAAGACCTCGGCCCGCAATCGCTGCACGGTCTCGTAGGTGGCGTCGCCCTGTGGCGCGGTGGTGGGGGTGGCGACCATCGTCGCGACACCGGCAGCGACGTCGACCTGGGGCTCGGCGACGGACGCGATGCCCGGGTCGGCAGCGACGGCGACCGCGAGGGGAGCAACGACACTCGCGTCGTTCGAGATGTCGACGGCGATCACCAGCGGCCCGTTGATCCCCGGACCGAAGCCGTCGGCGACGAGATCGTACGCACGGCGCTGGGTCTGCGATTCGGGCTGCGTGCCGTCGTCGGGGAAGCCGAGGTTCAGCGACAGCACCGGTGCCGTGAGCGCGAGCAGCAGCGCGGTCACGCCGATCGCGTACGACCACGCGTGGTCCGCCACGTGCCGACCCCACCGGGTCCATCCGGCGCCGACCACACCGGTTCGATGCCGGCGGTGGATGCCGAGCCGGTCGATCCACGGGCCGACCACACCGAGGAACGCCGGGAGCAGCGTCACCGACGCGACGACCATGATCAGCACGATCACCGAGATCGCCACGCCGGCCGCGGTCATGAACGGAACCCCGGCCACGGCCAACCCGAGAATCGCGATCACGACGGTGCCGCCGGCGAAGATCACCGCCTGGCCCGCCGTCGCCACCGCACGACCGGCGGCATCGGCAACATCGAGACCGCGATGCAGGAACTCGCGGTGGCGTGTGACGAGGAACAGGGCGTAGTCGATGCCGACCCCGAGCCCGATCATGCTGCCGATCTGCGGCGCCCAACTCGGCACGTCGATCAGATGGGCGATCAGCGACATCGAGCTGACACCGAGCGCCAGGCCGAACAGGGCGATCCCGATCGGCAACCCCATCGCGATCAACGACCCGAACGCAACGAGCAGCACGATCATCGCGACGAGCAACCCGATCAGCTCACTCGCTCCCGTCTCGGCCTCGTCGAACGCGAAGAACAGGTCGCCACCCGCCTCCACCTGCAACGTCGAGTCGACTCGGGCCTCGTCGACGGCGTCGAGCAGCCGTTCGAGATCGCTCGCGTCGAGCGCCTCCAGCACCGGGTACTGCACCGTCATGACCGCCACCCGTTCGTCGCCCGACACCCCACCGGGTGCCAACGGATCGCTGACCGAGATCACGTGGGGAAGCATCGCGAGATCACCGCGCAACCGCTCCAGCTCCGCCTGGGCCTCGGGCGCATCGAACGTGGCAGACGGGTCGAGCGGGGCCACGACGACGCGCGCGGTGAGCCCGGCGCTGTCGGAACCGGCGGCGCTGAGCAGTTCGACGGCCCGCTGCGAGTCGACACCCGGCACCTCGAACGAGTCGTCGAGGTCGCGACCGAACGACGCCGACGCGGCGACCACGGCGACGGCCACGACCAGCCAGGCGGCGATCACGCGCCACGGACGTTGCGCAGCGCCGTGCCCGATGCGATACAGGAGAGATGACATGGTGGATCCTTCGAGAGCGGATGGGGCGTCGCCGGTCGACGGCGCCGGACCCCATCGTCCCCGTCGGCGTCTCGGATGGCATCGGCGCTTCGGCCGCATCTGACCGACCGAACGGTGGGCCGCACGATCATCCTTCCGGCCGATACGCCGCCCCGGCGTGGTCTCTACGCTGGGCACGTGGCCGACGCACTCCTCACGACGCTGCTGGCCGAGCCAGCAGTCCCGGATCCGCCGCGGCGGGTCTGGCGCGACTGGGTGCTCGTCGGGCTGCTCATCCCCGCCGTGATCGTCGAAGGCATCGCTCGCGAGGCGGTCCCGTTGCGGCCGGTCGCGACGGTCGTGATCGCCGCGGCGACCCTCACGCTGCTCTGGCGACGGACCCACCCGCTGGCGATGATCATCGTTGCGTTCTCGGCCGTGATCGGGATCGACACGCTCTCCCGGGCGTTCGGAAATCCGCCGATCGAATTCGGCAGCTCGGCCTTCCTGCTGGTCCTGCCGTACGCGCTGTTCCGATGGGCGTCGGGCCGACACGCCGCGATCGGACTCGGCGTGATGCTCGCCGCGCTCGTTTCCAGCCTGATCACCTACTGGACCGGTGTGGGCGATGCGATCGGCGGGTCGCTCGTGCTGCTGTTCCCGGCGGTGCTCGGCGCCGAGGTCCGCCATCTCGTCGGCTCGCGCGAACGCGATCTCCAGGAGGTCAAGACCCGCGAACGCGAGATGCTCGCACGCGAGCTGCACGACACGGTCGCGCATCACGTGTCGGCGATCGCCGTCCGCGCCCAGGCCGGACAGGTCGTCGGCGCCAATGACGCGACCGCTGCGTTGGATGCGCTCGCGGTGATCGAGCAGGAGGCGTCTCGGACGCTCGCAGAGATGCGCGGGATCGTCGGCTCGCTGCGCGGCTGGGAGAACGCGGCCCTCGCTCCGCAGCCGGGCCTCGCCGACCTCCAGCGGCTGGCGGTGAACGACGACGTGCCCCGAGTCGACGTGCACGTCGACGAGGGCGTGGGCGACGTGGGCCCGACGGTCGGCGCCGCGCTGTACCGGGTGGCCCAGGAGGCCGTGACGAACGCCCGGCGCCATGGCCGCGGGGTCACCGGGGTGACGGTGCGGGTGGTCGCCGATCACGGGGCGGTGTCGCTCGTGGTCGACGACGATGGCCGGGGCGAGGTGGCCGCCGCCCGCTCGCCGTCGGGGTTCGGCCTCGTCGGGATGGCCGAGCGTGCACACCTCCTCGGTGGCTCCCTCGACGCCGGGCCGAAGTCGACGCACGGATGGCGCGTCGAGGTGACGATCCCGCTCGACGGAGTCGCGTCGTGACGCTGCGGGTGCTCGTTGCCGACGATCAGGACCTCGTGCGCACCGGGCTGCGGATGATCCTGGACGCGCAGGACGGCATCGAGGTGGTCGCCGAGGCAGCAACCGGGCGCGAGGCCGTCGAACTCGCCCGCAAGCTCCGGCCCGACGTGTGCCTGCTCGACATCCGGATGCCCCAGATGGACGGGATCCAAGCGACGCGACTGCTCGCTGGACCCGAGGTCGACGATCCGTTGGCAGTCGTCATCATCACGACGTTCGACCTCGACGAATACGTGCACGGCGCCCTCAAGGCGGGCGCCCGCGGATTCCTGCTCAAAGACGCCGGACCCGAACTGCTCGTGCAAGCGATCCGGGCCGCTGCGGACGGCGACGCGCTGATCGCGCCGAGCGTCACCGCACGCCTGTTGGAAGCGTTCGCCGACGTCGCGGTCACCGGGCCACCGGTCCAGCCGATCGAACCGCTGACCGAACGTGAGGAGGAGGTCGTTCGGACCGTCGCACGCGGACGTACAAATGTCGAGATCGCCGACGAACTCCACATCAGCCTGAGCACGGTGAAGACCCATCTGGCCAGCCTGATGACGAAGCTCGGTGCGCGCAACCGGGTCGAGCTCGCGATGTGGGCCTACGAGACCAAGCGCGTTCCCCGCTGACCGACACGACATGTCGCGCTGATGCGGTGGCGGGTGGTGCGGTGCGGTGGTGTGTTCAATCGACGTCCTGGTGCGAGAGCCGCCAGCTCGCGAGGCCCAACGCGGCAACGCCGACCGCCAACGACACGACGATCGCGGTGAGCATCGAGAAGTCGGCGCCGGCCAGGTCGGCACCGGTGCGGTCGACGAGGATCGAACGGGTGTAGGTACGGATCGCGAACTGGGCGACGCCGCGGCCTCCCAGCGCGATGAACCCCTCCCAGATCAGGATGTACGCCAGGCCCCACACGATGTGGCGCTTCAGCCAGACGCCCAGCATCGTGAAGATCGCGGTGTAGGTGACGAGACCCACGATCGTGGCGATCAGCGTCGCAACCGTGAGCCCACTCCCGAAGCCGGTCAACGCGGCGGCCGCCACGATGGCAGGCAGCACGATCGGTGTCGACATCGTGAGCGCGGCAAGGGCGGCACCGACAACGATCGGCCACCGGTTCATCGGGCGCAGCCAGAGGTAGACGAGTGTCTTGTCGTCGCGGAGGTCGCCGATCGCACCGCCTGCGAAGACGAGGCAGACGACGGGGAGCACCACGGCGAAGCCGAGGTTCGCGATCACGGCCGCCGCCCGGTCGACGGTCGCTGAGTCGGACGTACCGACCGCGAACCCCGCGATGGTGGCGGCCAGCGACAGCAGCAGCAGCGCGACGATCCGTCCGGTGCTGCGCATCTGGCCGAGCACGAGTCGGTACGAGACGGCGAGCGCGTCGAGGGACCCGACCGATGCACGGCTCACCCCAGCCGGGTACGCGGACAGCGGCGGGCTGGTCGGGGGGTCGCTCATCGTCCCTCCACGAGGTAGCGAAACACGGATTCGAGGTCGTCGTCGAGCGGATGCACCTCATCGAGGCGCACACCGAGGTCGACGGCGATCGGCGCGAGCTGACGGCCGAGCGCGTCGACGTCGAGTGTTTCGACCACGACGTCGCCGTCGTGCAGCGTGAGAGCGCTGACCAGCCCACGACCGACCAGTTCGGTCGCGAGGCGCCGAGGGTCGGAGGATCCGAGGCGGATGCGGTGCGGGCGGTCGTCCATCAGTCCGCGTAGGTCGCGGTAGTCGCCGCTCGCGATGAGGCGGCCCTGCGCAACGACGAGCACGTTCGACCCGAGGCGGGCGACCTCGTCGAGCACGTGGCTCGACACGAGGACGCACCGTCCCTCGTCTCCGAGGCGATGGAAGAGCGCGATCATGCGGCGGCGCTGGACCGGGTCGAGCCCGGTGAGCGGCTCGTCGAGCACCAGAATCCGCGGGTCGTTGACGAGGGCGGCGGCGACCTTGACCCGTTGGCGCATGCCCTTCGAGAACTGGCCGACCGGCTTCGATCCGACATCGTGGAGATCGACCTGCTCGAGTGCCCAGTGGGCGACACGGTCGATGTCGGCAGCGTCGATGCCCTGCGTGCGAGCCGCGACCGTCACGAACTCGGTGGCGGTCAGATGATCGAACAGGGCGTCCTGCTGGGGGACGAGGCCGATCGACCCGCGGACGTCACGGTGGCGCCGCGGATCCTCACCGAGCACGCGCAGCGTGCCGCGCGACGGCGGCGTGAGGCCGCACAACATGCGGAACAGGGTCGACTTGCCGGCCCCGTTCGGGCCGAGCAGAGCGGTCACGCCGTGGTCGATGGCGAAGCTCACCTCGCTCACGGCCACGACCGATCCGTAGAACTTCGACACGTTGTTGACCGCGATCATCCCGGTCAGCATCGGCGGCGCCACGAACGGGCCTCCCCACGGTGCGACCGGTGGGGGCGGGGGTGACGGAATCGAGCCCGGAGGCGGAGGCGGCGGTGCGTTGGGCGGCTGTGGCGGTTGCGGTCGCTCGTCGCGCACGGGGGTGCCATCGCTCATCGGGCGACCACCAGACGGGAGTAGCGCCAGATGACCACGGCGGTCCCACCGATCGTCCAGGCGAGGTTGACCGCGACCACATTGAATGTCGACAGTTCGGGGAAGTTGCCCGGCTCGCCGAAGATCCGGAAGACCAGTTCGAACGGCATCGAGAACACGTCGATCAGGCGCCAGTTGGGCGAGAGCTCGGCACCATCGACGAGTGCCGATGCGACCGCCGGCGAGGCCAGCGCGAGGAGCACGACACCGATCGAGGCGAAGGCGCGCCGGTCGGTGAGGCTCGCCGCTGCCATCGAGACGGCACTGAGCGCACCCGAGATCGCGAACGCCGACACGAAGATCCGCAGCAACACCGTGAGCCAATCGCCGAGGCCGTCGGGTCCCGCGTTCTCGAACGTGTAGCCGATCAGCAGGAGCAGCGGTGGCCCGAGCGTGACGAGAGCGAGCGTGAGCAGGACCGCCACAGCTTTCGCCACGAGGTAGGTGCCCCGATGGAGCGGCGTCGAGAGGTACATCGCGAGCATGCCGTTGCGTCGGTCGCCGACGAGGACCTCGGGGGCGACGAGCCCGGCGAACAGCAGGATCGCCGCCGTGATGAAGCCGTAGTAGCTGGCGTAGTCGGCGATCTCGTTCGGGTCGAGGATGTCGCCGACGATCACCGACAGACCGACGAACGCGATCGCCGGGATGTACGCGATCGCGACGGCGAGGACGGGGAAGATCTTGTGACGCGCGGGCCGTCCGAGGCCGAGGGTGGAGCGGATGCTCTGCCACGAGACGCTGCGGATCGCCTGACCGACGCCCGCCCGCGGCCCGTCGTAGCGCTGGAATCCGCGGTCGACGATCTGTGCCCCGGGAGGCCCCACCGGGACGGCCGGTGATGGCGAGGACGGAGGCGGTCGGTTCATGATCGGGAGCCCGCCTCGGCGGCGACGATGTCGCTCGTGAACACGTCGTCGAGCGTCCGCCGCCGTCGACCGAGCGTCTTGACGCGTGCTCCCGCCGACGCGACAGCGGCGACCACGGCGTCGAACAGTTCATCGTCGGTGGCGCCCGACACGGAGAGGGCGAAGTCGAGTCGGCGCACGGTCAGACCGCGGTCGACGAGTTGGCGTTCGACCGTCTCGATCGATCCCGGCCGGTCGGCGAGATCGATCAGTTCGACCTCGACGCCGCCGAGCGCACCGGCGAGCTCGGTCATCGAACCCTGCGCCACCAGTCGGCCGGCGTCGAGCGCCACCACGTGGTCGCAGATCCGTTCGACCTCCTCGAGCACATGGGACGACAGCATCACGTCGATCCCGAACTTGCGATTGACGTCGACGATGATGCTGAGCATCTCGTCACGCTGGACGGGGTCGAGCCCGTCGGTCGGTTCGTCGAGCACGATCAGGCTGGGGTCGGCCGCGATCGCCTGCGCGAGCTTGACCCGCTGGCGCTGGCCGGTCGACATGGTGCCCAGTGCCCGGAACCGTTCCTCGCCGAGTCCGACGAGGTACAGCGAGTCGCTGGCGCGGGAGCGAGCTTCGTCGTGCGGGAGACCACGGATCTGGGCGAAGTGGCGAACGAAGTCGTAGGCCTGCATGTCGTCGGGGAGGACGTTGCGCTCGGGGCCGTACCCGATCATCGCCCGCAACCGAGGTCCATCGACCGATGGGTCGAGGCCGAGCACGCTGATCGTGCCCGATGTCGGCTTGAGCAGACCGAGCACGAGTGAGATCAGTGTGGTCTTGCCGGCACCGTTGGCGCCGACGAGGCCGGTGACGCCCGGCGGAACGCGCAGGTCGAGACCGTCGAGGGCCCGGGTGGAGGGGAACTCCATGACCAGGTCGACCGTTTCGATGATCGCTGACATGCGGACAGCGTCGCACGGAACCAGGCTGAACGGATCGACCATCCGGCTCATTCTCCTCCACCTCGGGGTGGATCGTGCGTCGCACTACGGTCGTTGCATGGGAGTCACGCATCTGCCCGCCACCGCCACCGCCGAGGAGATCCACGCGGTGCTCGCTGCCGAGGGAGCACTGGTGATCGACGAACTCGCCTCGGTGGAGTCGATCGATCGGATCGCAGCCGAGATGGCCGACCACGTGGAGGCGACGCCGTTCGGCTCCGACGACTTCTCCGGGCGCAGCACCAAACGAACCGGCGGCCTGATCGCCCGGTCGGAGACAGCTCGTGAGCTGGTGCAGCACCCGCTGATTCTCGACGTCGCAGGACGCCTGCTGCATCAGGCGTCGAAGTTCCAGGTGCACCTCACACAGATGATCTCGATCGGCCCGGACTCGGCGGGGCAGTCGATCCATCGCGACGAATGGGCGTTCGACTTCTTTCCCTTCCCGTCCGACGTGCATCCGCAGTGCAACACGATCTGGGCGATGACCGACTTCACCGAGGAGAACGGAGCGACTCGCGTGATCCCCCGCAGCCAGGACTGGCCGGTCGAGCTCGACCATGACGTGAGCGAGACCGTGCCCGCCGAGATGACCAAGGGCTCGTGCCTGCTCTACACGGGCAAGGTGTACCACGGCGGCGGCGCCAACCACTCCGACGCGGTGCGGACCGGGCTGAACCTCACCTACTGCGTCGCGTGGCTTCGACAGGAGGAGAACCAGTACCTGTCGTGCCCACCCGAGATCACCCGGACCCTCGACGACGACCTGTTGAAGCTGATGGGCTACCAGATCGGTGCGTACGCACTCGGCTACGTCGACGACGTGCGCGATCCGCTCGACGTGCTGCACGGCATGACCGGCGCAATGGGCTTCGGCGTCGAGCCGAACGTCCCCACCGCCTGACCCCTGGCCGACACGCTGCCTTCCCGAGCATTTCAGCTCGACTGCGGTGGGTTGGGGCGGCCGCGTCGTGCGTTCGCGGCCAGCGAGGCATTCGTGTAGGCGTCGTCGTCGGTGACCTCGAGGCCGAACCAGGCGGGGGGCTCGAACGTGGCCAACGCGTCGGCTGAGTCGAACTCGACCTCAGCGAGCAACAACCCGTCGAGTTCCTCACGAAAGACGTCGACCTCGACCGTGTGCCGATCGAGCGGGACGAGGTGCCGCGTCTTGTGGATCCGTCGACCACGGGTCTGGTCCCAGGCGGCGTCGAACTGCTCGGTGGTCAGTGGCCACTCGAGCTCGATCCGCACCGCTCCCCTGCCGGCCTTGACGGTCAACGTGCACCCGTCCGCGCCGGACTCCCGCACGCGGACCGACACGGATCCGTCGATGGCGAGGTACCCCTGACGCAATCGGACACCCGGACCGAGCAACGGCGGCAACGCCGTGAGCACGTACTTGCGTTCACGCTCCACCGTGGTGGGAGAGAACCCTGCATTCGACGGGCGATGCTCCTCGCTCGCGAGTTGGGCGATGCCACCGGTGGCCACTTCCGGACCGTCGGCGGCCGTGAGCTCCCAGTAGGTCTGGACACGGCGCGCGAAGGCCCGGGGCTGCTCGGCGTACACGGTGGCGGCGAGCCGGAACGCGTGTCGCCGGAGATCGTCCTGTTGCCGGCGGGCCATGCGACGTGCCGCTTTCACCGTCTGCTTGCCGCCGTACCGGTCAGGGTCCGCGTCCAGCCGCTCGACCAGGACAGACAGGTCGTGGTCGTCGCCGAGCGCCTCGGCCAAACTGTCGAGCGTGGAGCCGAGGGGTTCGAGGACGCTCGGTGCCGATGCCTCGATCAATCGGGTCTGGTACCACAGCTGCTTGACCGCCTTGCGCCACTCGTGCACGCCGCTGTCGGTCGGTGTGGCGGAGACTCGGCGAAGGGCACGCCGACCCCGTCGATAGCTCGTGTCGAGGCCGCCGACAAGGACGAGATGGTCGTCGGGGATGTCCCAACGTTTCACCTGCTTCCGGCTTGCCGAGAGCAGCTTCCGGGCACGCTCGAGACGGGCGTCGGTGGCGCGGGCACTCCCCGTGACCGTGTCCACCGCAGCTCGCTGCGCATCACTGACTGCGTCCAACGTGTCATCACCGGATCGACCCGTCGTGGTCCGCAAGTCGTCGAATGTGGCGAGCACGGCGTGCGCATCGCGGATCGGTGCGAGCTCGTCGGCAGCCGACCGCACCTTCGTGTTGAAGCGATCGAAGTCGTCACCGAGCGCCGAGCGAACCAGTCGGGCCGTCGCGCGCACCTCCTTGCAGCGCTTGCGGACCTCATGAACCGCCCGCTCGATCTCGACGGCATCAGCGTCGTTCAGCTCGTCGAGCAGCTGCACCGCCTCGCTCAACCGCTCTCTCGTGACGCGACGGATCTCTACGTCGACGGGTCGGTTCGGAGCGAGGACGAACGGCACGAGCGCTCAGGCCGCCGGCGCCAGGTCGGCCGCGGCGAACGCCACGCCGAAGCGCACGCACCAGATCACGACCGTGTCGAACTGCGCGAGGTCGACCTCGGGCGGGATCTCGTAGTTCTGTTCGCCGACGTTGCCCTTGAGATCGCCGAGGTCGACGAACTGACCGCTCGCGCCGAAGTCTCCGGCATCGGCATCGGCATCGGCGGTGGTGAGATAGACGTTCAGGTCGGGCCCGTTGTCGGTGGAGAACTCCTCGAAGCGGAGGAACCGCTGCTCGGTGCCGTCGTTGAGGACCTTCGCGACACCCTCGCCCGGATGGCTCCGGGGGCCGAACGCGCCCTCGAACTGGGTGACCACGACGCCCGCCTCCTCCGCCTCGTCGACCTCGGCGGGCATCGGCTCGGCAGCCTCGGCTTCGAGCGGCGTCCCCTCGGCCTCCATGAAGTCGTTCATCTCGTCGGTGAGCGCCTCGTCGACCACGTCCGACGGATTGTCGGACACCGCTCCCGAGCTGAACACCGGGCCGTCCTCGGCCACCTCGTCGTCAAAGAACTTGGTCTGGATCCCGAACACCCCGAACGCGAGGAACCCCAGGATGCCCACCCCGACGATGCCCCCGAAGATGGCGACGGCGGGGTTGTTCCTGATCCAGTCCATGCGGCAACGCTAGACCGGAACGCGACGACAGAGCGTGCCGTTACGCGACGGTCGAGCGCGAGAACTGGCGGATCGAGAGCCCGGCGAACACCACGACGATCCCTGCGGACCAGGCGAGCGACACCCACAGGTCACTGCCGACCGGCAGACCGTTGTAGAGCGCACGGCAGGCATTCGTGACGATGGTGAACGGGTTGTTGATCGCGATCGGCTGCAGCCAGCCCGGCATCTGGCTGGGGTCGACGAAAGCAGACGACAGGAACGTCAGCGGGAACATCCAGATGAACCCGGCCGAGTTCGCCGCCTCGACCGATGACACGTTCTGCCCGATCAGCGCCTGGATCCAGGAGAGGGCATAGCTGAACGCGAACAGCAACCCGGTACCCGCTGCAGCTCCGAGCAGCGATCCCTCGAAGCGGAACCCGATGAGGAAGGCCACCACCAACATGACCCCGAACGTGATCACGTTGCGGACGAAGTCGGAGATCGTCCGCCCCACGAGCACGGCCGACCGCGACATCGGCAGCGACAGCAGCCGGTCGATGTACCCCTTCTGCATGTCCTCGGCGATTCCGACCGAAGTGAACGCCGAGTTGAACACGACGGTCTGCGCAAAGATGCCAGGGATCAGGAACTGGGTGTAGTCGTCCTCGAACCCGGGAACGGCGATCGCACCACCGAACACGTACACGAACAGCAGCACGAACATCACCGGCTGCAACGTGGCGAAGATCAACACCTCGGGATTGCGCGGCATCACCCGGAGGTGTCGGGTCGCCTCCACCCATGCGTCCCGTGCCGCGCTCACCAGCCCGGAGGTCGGCGCGGGGCGGCCGATCGACGCCGCTGCGGCACGCACCGCATCCGCCGACAGGTGAGGTGCGTCGTCGGCGTCGCCCCGGAGGACCTCGCCGGTGTCGTCGCGTCCGCTCATCATCGCTGTGTCGCCTCCACGCCGTCGGCCGCATCGCCGGACGCCACTTCGGCGGCATGACCGGTCAGCTTGAGGAACACGTCGTCGAGGGTCGGCCGACGCACCTCGACGTCGAGCACGTCGACTCCCGCGTCGTCGAGTGCTCGGATGGCGGACGGCACCATCCGGTCGCCGGACCTGATCGACGCCGACAGCCCACGTCCCGTCTCGTCCACGACGACGTCACTGGTGCACAACGACCGCAGGGCAGCGACCGCCCGCGGGGCGTTGTCGGCGTTCGCGATCACCACGCTCAGTCGGTCGCCGCCGATCTGGTCCTTGAGTTCGTCGGCCGTACCGTTCGCGATGACGCCGCCGGCATCGATGACGACGATTCGCTCCGCCAGGCGATCGGCCTCGTCGAGATACTGCGTCGTCAGCAGCACGGTCGTGCCGTCCTCACCGAGTTCTTCGATCAGCTCCCACATCGACAGCCGGCTGCGGGGGTCGAGGCCTGTGGTCGGTTCGTCGAGGAAGAGCACCGACGGTCGTGCGATCAGGCTCATCGCGATGTCGAGTCGCCTGCGCATGCCACCCGAGTACTCCTTGACCACGCGGTCGGCGGCGTACGTCAGGTCGAAGCGTGCGAGCAACTCATCGGCACGAGGCCCGATCGTCCTGCGCGGCAAGTGGTACAACCGGCCGATCAGGTTCAGGTTCTCCTTTGCCGTGAGGCGCTCCTCGACCGCGGCGTACTGACCGGTCAGACCGATCCGGGCCCGGACCAGGCCGGGGTTCGCCACCACGTCGATGCCGTCGATCCGAGCGCTTCCACCGTCGGGCCGCAACAAGGTCGTGAGCAGACGGACCGTCGTGGTCTTGCCTGCACCGTTCGGTCCGAGCAGTCCGTACACCGCGCCACGCGGCACCGTGAACGAGACGCCGTCGACCGCACGCGTCGCCCCGAACGTCTTGACCAACCCGTCCGCCTCGACGGCGAGATCGTTCGTTTCGCCGGTGGGCACACTCATCGGTGCCATTCTCGCCGACGAATCGCGTCGATCGCGTTGACGATGCCGCGGATGCAGGTCGGACACGTTGTCATTCAGCCCCGTAGGTACCCCCTTCGGCGAGTCGGGTGGTGGGGCTCGCCGTCAGTTCGGCCAGCGCCAGCAGGGCCGCGTCGTAGTTCACGCGCCATCCGGCCCAGTTCCGCCACGCTGTCCTCACGCTCGACGAGTGGCACGCCGGCGGTCTGCATCTCGTCGTAGGCGAGATCCCACCTCGACCTCGTGACCGAGATCGGATCGTCCGGTGCCGGGTCGTCGTCGATCTCGATCCCGAAGTACTCGGCGATGTCACGGAGGGCGAGACTGCCGCTGCGGATGCACAATGCGGCGTCGGCGTTCGTCGGAACGTCGAGCACGGCGAGCGACATCGACGCAGCGTCGAGCAGGGTGCCCACCGTCGCCACCCAGTTGCGGTCCTCGCGGGACGACCCGAGAAAGGCGACCGCCGGCAGCGCAGTGTGCGATTCACGGAGCTCCGCAAACCACTCGCGCCATCCGTCCCAGAGCATCGAGAGACGAGTGAGGTTGGTGAGCTGATGGGCACGGATCATCAGCCCGACGACGTTCGGCGGATCACCGGCGATCGTCTCGAACGACGTGAGGCGGGTCTCGCGGTGCGTGTAGGCGGTGTAGATCGTCGGGAGGTAGGTGACGAGCAGCAGCGCCAGGATCGAGATCGCGAGTGCCGCCGCAGTGAACGCGAGGGTGAGCTTGGGGAGGTCGTCGGCTTTGGCGAATCCGAGCGTGAACATCGACGACCCGGCCAGGTCGTAGGCCAGCCGCCACGATGCGGCCCCGAGCGCTCTGAACATCAGCGTGTAGCCGATGACGGCCGACGTGAGCCACACGATCGGAAGCGCCAGCAGCCCACCGGCGAGTGCGACCTGCAGCGCGCTGTGCTGTCGCCGAGGGGATCCGTCGATGCGGGCATAGACGTACGCGAGCTTGCGGGCGGTCTTGAAGATGCCTTGGGTCAGCCGGACCGATCCACCGTGGGGGATGACGACGGTCCGCACCGCCGACAGCAACGTGGACACCACGATGACGAGACCCACAGCGAAGAGCATGATGTCGACCAGCACGGCACGAGCATCGCAGACATCGACGAACGGCGACTCGAACCCGGCCTTACGCGATGGCGCGCTGCACGATGATGCTGCCGACGGAGTAGCCCGCACCGAACGAGCAGATGACGCCGAGGTCGCCGCCGACCAGGTCGGCGCGGTGCTTGTGGAACGCGATGACCGAACCCGCCGACGACGTGTTCGCGTACTCGTCGAGGATCACGGGCGCCTCGTCCTCGTCGGGGATCCGGCCGAGCACACCCTTGGCGATCAGCTGATTCATCTTGAGGTTTGCCTGGTGCAACCAGAACCGCCGGACGTCTGCTGCGTCGATGCCGACCGCTCCGAGGTGACCGGTGATGTGCTTGACCACGAGCGGGCACACCTCCTTGAACACGGACTGGCCGTTCTGACGGAACACCACCTCGTGCGGGTCGCGCACGCCGTCCTCCGACTCGTTGAGGAACCCGAAGTCATTGCGGATGTTGTTCGAGAACTGGGTGGCGAGCTTGGTGCCGAGCACGTCCCACCGGCCGTGATCGCCGGTCCCGTCCGACACCGCGTCGTCGGTCCGCTCCAGCACCAACGCCGTGCACGCATCGCCGAAGATGAAGTGATGGTCGCGCAACTCGAAGTTGTTGTGACCGGACGTGATCTCGGGGTTCACGACGACGACGCAGCTCGCGGTGCCGTTGCGCAGGGCATCGACTGCGTTCTGGATCGAGAACGTCGCCGACGAACACGCCACGTTCATGTCGAACGCCCACCCGCCGGCACCGAGCGCGTGCTGGATCTCGATCGCCACGGCCGGGTAGGCCCGCTGGAGGTTCGAGCATCCGACGATGACGGCGTCGACATCGCTCGGCCGGCGGCCGGCCTGGGCGAGCGCCTCGAGGATCGCCGGCATCGACATCTCGGCCTGCAGACCCAGTTCGTCCTCGCCGCGCAGCGGCAGGATCGGCCGCATCCGTTCCGGGTCGAGCACGCCCGACTTCTCCATCACGTAGCGCGAACCGATGCCGGACGCCTTCTCGATGAACGCTTCGTCGGGCAGGTCCCGAGCGGCAACGGTCCCGGCGGCGATCTCGTCGGCGTGGTCGGCGTTCCACGTCTCGACCGACGCCGTCAGCGACGCAGCGAGCTCGGCATTCGTGATCGATTCGGGTGGGGTGAAGAGTCCCGTGCCGGTGATCGAGACACTGACGGACGACACAGGGAACATGCGCCGACGCTACGTCAGGTCAGTCGGCGAGATGCATGCGGACGAGCGAGCGGATGCGGTCGATCCCGTCGCCCTTGGTCGCGCTCGACCAGACGACGTCGCCCGTGTCGAGCATGCACCCCGCGGCGAGTTCCTTCTGGCGGGTCGCCCGTTTGGACGACTTCACCTTGTCGAGCTTCGTCGCCACGACGGTGTGCGGCACGCCGTTGAAACGCAACCAGTCGAGCATCTGCACATCGAGCTTGGTCGGCCCGATCGCGCCGTCGACGAGCACGAAGACCATCACGAGCTCGTCGCGTTCGAGCAAGTACCCCTCGATCATCGCCGGCCAGTCGCCCTTGACCGACTTCGCTGCCTTGGCGAATCCGTAGCCCGGCAGATCGACCACCGTGCCCACCGGCTCCTCCGCGAGGCGCGACCCACGGTTGCCCGGGTGGCCCTCGTCGAGTCGGAACAGGTTGATCAGCTGGGTCCGGCCCGGTGTGTTGGACACCCGCGCGAGTTGCTTGCGGTTGGCCAGGGCGTTGATCAGCGCCGACTTACCGACGTTCGACCGCCCGACGAACGCCACCTCGACCGGCGACTCCGGAAGGGTGCGCGCGCGGGAGGCCGATTCGACGAAGGTCAGCTGCAGCGGACTGCTCATGGCCCCATCTTCCAGGGTTCTCATGCGAAAAGTGCAAGAACCGTCCCGGGACCGCGCTCGTGCACGTTGAATCGCCAGCACGAGCGTCCGGTATCCACCTACTGTGGGGGGCGTCGGAGACGTTCCCACACGAATCTCGAACGAACAGGACGATCACCATGAAGCACACCATCACTCGCACCGCAATCGGCACCGTCATGCTCGCGGTGATCGCAACCGGCTGCGGCAACCTGGTCGAGCGCGCGACCGAGAAGGCAGTCGAACGGGCCGTCGAGGAAGGGGTCGAGGCGGACACCGGCGGCGACGTCGACGTCGACTTCAACGAGGACGGCATCTCGATCCAGTCCGACGAGGGCGACTTCAACCTGAGCGTCGACGAGAACGGCGTCGCGATCGACGGCACCGACGCCGACGGCAACGACTTCTCCCTCGATGCCGACGAAAACGGCGTCAACGCCGAGAGCGGGGACGGCACTCTCGACGTCGACTCGGACGGCACGTTCACGGCGACCGACGCCGACGGCGACGTCACGACCGGTCAGGTGTCGAGCGACGGCAACAGCGTCGACTTCACCGTCGAGGGCGAGGACGGCGACGCCGTGTTCACGTCCGGTGAGGGCATCCCGACCCAATGGCCCAGCACCGTGCCCCGGCCCGAAGGTCTCGACAACATCTTCGGGACCTACATCGCCGAAGCCGGCGACCAGAACGTGGTCGTCACCGGCACCACGGGTGCCAGCGCGAAGGACGCCTTCGACGACTATGTCGACCGCCTCTCCGACGCAGGGTTCGACGAGGACACGAAGTTCAACCAGGGACGCGACTTCTACAGCGCCACCTACACCAAGGGCGACATCACGGTGAGCGTCACGACGCAGGCGAGCGGCAACTCGACCGACGTCGTCATCGGCATCAACTGAGTCGAGCCGACCTCGAGTCGCCCGAATCAGCCCGCGACGAGCGAGGCGATGGCCCAGATCGCGGCGACCAGGCCGACGAGCGCGAACCCCAGCGACCGGGCGACCGGCGCACGCTCGAGGTGAGTCTCGTCGAGCTGCTGCTGCGGGGGTTTGACCACGGCGAGCAGGTTGCCGACGAACAGTGCGCCACCGAACGCGAGCACGAGGAACGGCAGCAAATCGTCACCCAGGAACACACTGAGAGCGTACGACCTCACGCGCATCGGCGACGTCGCGGATGTCACCGATGTCACTGTCCTTTAGTTGTGATCACAACTATCTCGGATACGCTCGTGCCATGACCAACGTTCTCCGCATCGATTCATCCGCCCGCACCACCGACTCCGTGAGCCGCGAGCTCGCCACGCGCCTCATCGACCGGTTCCCCGGTGAGACCACCGTCCGCACCCGCGACCTCGCCGACGGCGTCCCGCTCCTCAGCGAGGAGACGCTGCTCGCCATGTGGACGCCCGCCGACCAGCGCACCCCCGAACAGCGGGCCGCGCTCTCCGTCGCCGACGAATTCATCGCCGAGCTGATCGACGCGGATGCCGTGGTGATCGGGCTGCCGATCTACAACTTCGGTCCGCCGGCCGCCCTGAAGGCCTGGGCCGACCTCGTCGCACGGGCCGGCACGACGTTCCGCTACACCGAGACCGGCCCCGAGGGGCTCGTCGCCGACAAGCCGGTGTACGTGATCGTGGCCTCGGGCGGCGTCCCCGTCGGTTCCCCGATGGATCTGTCGTCCACCTGGCTCACCACGTTCCTCGGTTTCCTCGGCCTGACCAACGTCGAGGTCGTCGCGGCCGGCCAGCTCAACGTCGATCCCGAGGGCGCGCTGAGCGCAGCTCGCGATCTCATCGACGCGGTCTCGGTCCTGGCACCCGCCGCCTGAGCACCACCCGGTCCGGCCTTCCCCCCGGCCGGACCGGGTGGCAGGCTGGCGCGATGGACCTCGACCGCGCCGTAGCCACCGCCCGCCGCCGGTACGCCGAGCGGCGCCCGATCAGTCGCGACTGGTCCGACCGCGCACGTGCCGTGCAACCCGGTGGCAACACCCGCTCGGTCCTGCACTTCGACCCGTTCCCGTTCCGGGTGGCGACAGCGAGCGGCCGGGAGCTCCACGACGTCGACGGGCACCGGTACGTCGACCTCCTCGGCAACTACACCGCCGGGCTGCTCGGCCATGATCCCGGGCCCGTCCTCGACGCCGCCCGCGCCGCACTCGACTCGGGATGGGCACTCGGCTCCGTGCACGAGAACGAGGTCCGGCTCGCCGAACTGCTCGTCGGCCGATTCGAGTCGATCGAGCAGATCCGTTTCACCAACTCGGGCACCGAGGCCAACCTCATGGCGCTCGCTGTCGCCACCCACCACACCGGCAGACGCACCATCGTCGTCTTCGCCCACGGCTACCACGGCGGGGTCATCACCTTCGGCGCCGGACCGAGCCCGGTCAACGTCCCCCACGACTGGCTCGTCTGCCGGTACAACGACATCGACGACGTGGCGGCGGCCTTCGATGCACACGGATCCGACATCGCAGCCGTGCTGGTCGAACCCATGCAGGGCTCGGGCGGTTGCGTTGCGGGCGACCCCGACTTTCTCGAGTCGTTGCGCTCGCTCTGCGACGACCACGGGTCGCTGCTCGTCTTCGACGAGGTGATGACCTCTCGGTTCTCCCGCGGCGGTGCCCAAGGACTGCTCGGGATCCGGCCCGACCTCACGACGCTCGGCAAGTACCTGGCGGGCGGCTTCACCTTCGGGGCGTTCGGTGGACGTGCCGAGGTGATGGCGCACTTCGATCCCGCTGCGGGCGGCGTGCTCGGACACGCAGGCACGTTCAACAACAACGTCGTCTCGATGGCCGCCGGAGTCGCGACGCTCACCGAGATGCTGACCGACGACGTCCTCGACGCGACGCACGCCCGTGGCGAGCGGCTACGCGCGGCGTTGAACGGCTCGTTCGAACTGAACGGGCTCGCAATGTGCGCCACCGGCATCGGATCGCTCATGAACGTCCACGGCACGTCGGGCCCCGTGCGGTGTGTCGACGACCTGGCCGAATCGGACGACCGACTCAAGGAGTTGTTGTTCTTCCACTGCCTCGACAACGGGTACTACATGGCGCGCCGTGGCTTCATCGCGCTCAGCATCGAGATCACCGACGCCGACATTGCGGACTTCGTCGACGTCGTCGACGGGTTCGGATCGGTCGCCGTCAGCACCACGCCGGGTTGAAGTTCCCGGGCGGTTGGGCCACACCCGCCGGCCGGGCGAACACCTGGGTCCAGTAGCTGAAAAAGCGCGACGGGTCGTCCGCCCGGCGCACGTACCCCACACCGAGTTCGGTGAATGCGGGGTTGAGCAGGTTCCGGCAGTGCCCGGGGCTGTTCATCCATGCGGTCATCACGGCATTCGCATTGCGATAGCCCGCAGCCACGTTCTCGCCCCAACTGCTGAACTGGTAGCCGGTGCGAGCGATCCGAACGCCCGGATCGGAGCCATCGGGTGCAACGTGGAAGATCCTGCCGGCCGCCGCCTGTGTGGCACTGTGGCCGAACGCTGCAGCGTTCAGCGACGTGTCGAGTTGCATGGGGGCGAGTCCGCGGGCCGAGCGCTCGTTGTTGACCAACGCGAGGACCTGCACCGCCTCGGACAGTGCCGCCGGAGGTGGGGGATCGGCGGTTGGCGTCGCGTTGCGGATCCGCTCCGCTGACCGCGTCGAACTCGCCGTGTCTTGGAGCGTGTCGATCCGGGCAGCCACGACGCCCGCCGGGGCGGCGAGCACCAATGCGGCCACGAGCATTGCCGCGAGTTTCATGGTGAACAATTCGGTCCGAGGCGGACTGACCATGAGCAGCACGGTAGAACCTTGACGAATTCTTGAATCGGCGGGGTCGCCAAGTGTCAGTCGGTCAGCCGAGAGCGCGGGCGGCGGCCGTCGCAGCCGATGCGAGCAAGATCACGACGACGAAGGGTGCACGGCGCCAGAGCGCCACACCCGCGACGATCAGCCCGACGAACCGAGCGTCGATCACCACCGATGCTCCGTCGCCGACCGTCGAGACGACCGCAAGCGACGCCAGAAGGGCCGCCGGCAACAGGTCGACGAGCGCCTGGACCCGAATGGGGAGTCGGCGGCCGCCAAGGGCCAATGGGCCTGCCGACTTGAACACGTACGTCCCCGTTGCGAGCACGACGAGCACGAGCTGCGCGTCACTCACGTGGCCGCCTCGGTCGACCGGTCGGGCGGCGGTCGACTGACGAATCGGGATGCCATGACGCCGACCATCGAGACGAGAATCGGCACCCCGGCAGGGGCGACCGGGACCAGGGCGACAGCGATCGCCGCACCCGTCACGGCGGTCGCCAACTGACGTCGGTCGGCGAGGCGCGGCCACAGGAGCGCGAGGAACGCAGCCGGTCCGGCGACGTCGAGGCCGAGGTCGGTGATCAGGTCGCCCGCGTTGCTGAACACGACGAAGCCGAGCACCGTCGTCAGGTTCCAGACGACGAACACCCCGAGGCCACCCGCGAGATACCCGTACCGCCGGTGACGGCGCTCGGTGGCAGCAACACCAACCGCCGTTGCCTCGTCGATCATCAACTGCGACATCAGCGCGCGTTGCCAGAACGCGCCGGTCAGCGCCGGTGCCATGATCACGCCGAACGCAAGCGAGCGAACGTTGAGCAACAGTCCGGCGATCGCCGCCGACGCCACCGAGCCACCGTCGCCGAGAATCTCGACCGCGGCGAACTGCGAGCTGCCTCCGAACACGAAAATCGAGTAGCCCACCGCCTCGAACAGCCGCAGCCCGGCGGTGGCCGCGGACGCCCCGAACACGATCCCGAATGGCGCCACCGCTGCGGTGATCGACGCCGCCTGACGCCGCAACCGGCGACGGATCGCAGCGTCGTCAGCCGCACCCGGGCCATCGTCGGACATCGCGACAGTCTGGCGCGACGGTTGGAACAGGCCGACACCGGGCATGGTTGTACGACTGTTCGGCCCACCAATCGGTCCGACCCGACGCACCGCGCGCCGTCCAACTCTCGAGGGCAATCCCATGACGTACCCCACCGACCGACCGACGCCGACCAGCAGGCGCCCTCTGCGGACCGCTGGCCTGCTCGTGGCCGCCGCGTCGCTGCTCGTCGCCGGCTGCGGCGCCGCCGACGCCGCCGAACCGACCGAACCCACGATTCCGGCCGACGCGGCGTCGATCGTTGCCGCCTCCGCAACGGCAATGGGGGCGACCGAGAGCGTGCGCTTCGAACTCCGGCGCGACGGTGCTCCCGTCTACATCGACCAGGTCGAACAGTTGGCGCTGAACAGCGTCGTCGGCCAGTTCACCGTCCCGGGCGCGGCCCAGGCGGTCCTCGAGATCGAGGTCGACGGTGGACTGGTCAGCGAGCTCGGCGCCGTCGCGCTCGACGACGAGATCTGGCTGTCGAACCCGATCACAGGGGCATTCGAGCCCTTGCCGGCCGGCATCGACCTGGACCCCTCGCGCTTCTTCGATCCCCGCGGTGGTTGGCAACCTCTGATGGAAGGACTCACCGACGTCGAGCTGGTCGGCACGGAGCAGCGTGACGGTGCCAACCGCTACCACATCGCTGCCACGGCACCGGCCGATCGGGTCGAGGCGATCACCGCTGGCCTCGTCCGGGACCAGGACGTCCACATCGACTTCTGGATCCAGCCGGTGACCGGTCAGGTGCGCTCGGTCGAGTTCACGACGTCCGTCGTCGATCGCGATGTCGAGTGGGCGCTCGACCTGAGCGAGTACGGCGACGACTTCGACATCCAGCCGCCCGAGGGCATCGGGTCGTGAGCGAGCCGCAACGCACCCCCGTGCGACCGGCCGCATCACCACGGGCGATCCTGTGGGCCGTCGGGTTCAGCGTGTTCGTCGCTGCGGACGATCTGACCGTCGTGTCGACCATGTTGCGCCCGATCATCGGCGACCTGGGGCTCGTGCTTCCCGACGGACTCGACGACGCCGCCTGGATCGTGAACGCCTACCTGATCGCGTTCATCGCGGTCATGCCGGTGGCCGGACGGGTGAGCGACGTCATCGGACGTCGCCGCACCTTCCTCATCGCCTACGCGGTTTTCCTGGTCGGGACCATCTGGATCCCGCTGTCGGATTCGCTCGGCACCCTCCTGGTCGGCCGCGTGCTCACCGCGATCGGCGGTGGCGCGATGGTGCCCGTCGCCTTGGCCGTCGTCGGCGACGTGTATCCCGTTGCCCGCCGCGCCCGAGCGCTCGGCACGCTCGGCGCGATCGAGACGCTCGGCTGGGTCTGGGGGCCGCTGTACGGCGCGATGCTCGTGCGGTTCCTCGACTGGCGGTGGCAGTTCTGGCTCAACATCCCACTCGCTGTCGTGGGCGCAGCCGCCGTGTGGTGGGCACTCGCCGAACACGACCGACCCGACCGCAATGCACGCATCGACTGGCTCGGCGCGGGGCTCCTCACGACCGCCCTCGTGTCACTGAACCTCGCACTGCTCGGATCGGCCGAAGTCCAGAGTGTGCAGGGCCTCGACGAGCTCACCGGCAACGGCGGCACCGATCTCCGATGGCTGTATCCGCTCGCCGTGGTCGCCGGAGCCGGTTTCGTGTGGCAACAACGACGTCGACGACGAGCCGGACGGACCACCTTGGTCGAGGCCGCGCTGTTCCGCGGTCGCAACGTGCGCGTCGCACTGCTCGTCAACTTGGTGGTCGGCGCGGCACTGGTCATCGCCATGGTCGACGTGCCGTTGTTCGTCAACGCCGTCGAGATCGACCTCGAACGGTCTGCCGTGGTCGCCGGCTGGATCCTCTCGGCCCTCACCGCCGCGATGGCGCTGCTGTCGTACATCGGTGGACGAGTGACCGAAAGCACCTGGTACGGACCGCCCATCCTGATCGGCCTGGTCGCGGCGACCTCGGCGTACACCCTGATGGGAGTCACGTGGGGCGGTGACACGCCGTACCCCGTGCTCGCCCTCCAACTCGCGCTCCTCGGCGGCGGGATCGGGCTCACGGTCGCCCCGACCACGTCGGCGGTGGTGGACCACGCGGAGCCGGCGTCGCGCGGGGCTGCCGCGGCGGTCGTGATGGTTGTGCGGATGATCGGCCTCAGCGTCGGACTGTCCGCACTCACCGCGTGGGGGCTCGCCCGCTTCAACGCGCTCCGCTCCGAGATCGACCTGCCCCCGATCACCGACCCCGACTTCCAGTCGGCGCTCAACGAGGCAACCGAACGCCTCACCGCACAGTCGATCGCCGACACCTTCCTCGCGAGCGCCCTTGCGCTCGCCGTGGGCCTCGCGTTGTGCCTGGTACTGCTGCGACGTTCCCACTCCCCCGCTCCCGACTCCCTCACAACCCTGGAGACCCTGATGACCACCGAACCCAAACCCAACACCGAACCCGAACCCGACACCAGCGAACACGACACCAGCGAACACGACACGTTCGTCGTCACCCGCGCTTCGGTCGACACCGACGAGATGCCGCTGGTCGTTGCGGGAGGCATCGTCACCGAACACGACCTGCTCCCGCCGCCCGTCGCCCCATCCGACGGGTGGATCCACCGCAACCTCACGGCCGTCGTGGCCGGGCTCGCCGTGCTCCTGATCGGCTCGTTGGTGGCGTCGATGTGGATGTTCGCGCGGGTCCAGGCCGCCGAGGACGAGCTGGCGACGACACAGGCCGACCTCGCCCGCGTCGAGTCGGGTGCAGCGCTCTACGCGTCGCAGGTGAACGGTTTCGTCGAGACCGTCAACGGGATCGGACCATCGATCGACGAGGGTCTCGACCAGGCGGTCACCGGCCTCGAGGAGTTCGGCACGTCGAAGATCGAGTTCGACGTGGCGATCGACGAGACGATCTCGATCTCGGAGACCTTCGACCTGAAGCGGATCGTCGAAGTGCCGATCGAAACCTCCATTCCCATCAACGAGGAAGTCGAGACCACGGTCACCGTCAACGGCCCCTTCGGCGTCGACATCCCGATCGACATCACGGTTCCCATCGACATCGACGTGCCGATCGACCTGACCGTCGACGTGCCGATCGACGAAACGATCCCGATCGACGTCGACGTGCCGGTGCAACTCGACGTACCGATCTCGATCGACGTCAACAGCACCGAACTCGAGACACTCACCGCCTCGCTGATCGAAGGTCTCCGCGCCTTCCAGGAGGGCCTCGACGGTCTCACCAGCACCTGACCTGTCACCGGCGGCAACCAGTGGCCAGGGTGCTCCACCCCGAAGAGCGCACGGGAGCGTGCACTCGGTCGGCGAACCCCAAGCCGGCTCGCCGACGCAGCTACCTCAGAGGCGGGTTGGTGCCGTGGTGAGTGCGTCCTCGGTAGGTTCGGGCGCCGTGGACGACTCGACTGACGACGCAACCGGCGCTGGATCGCCGACTGCTCGTGACGTCTCCCGGCCGGCGTTGACCTTCAAGGTGCGACGCCGTGGTCTGTCACCCAAGCGGCAGCGCGAGTTCGACGAGTGGATCACGAAGTGGAGCATCGACCTCGACGGACCCGTACTCGACTGGGGCGACGTGTTCGGACCCGACCGTGGCCCTGAGCGCGGGGTGGTCCTCGACATCGGATTCGGGCACGGCGAATCGACGATTCAGATGGCGCGGGCACAGCCGGACCTCGACGTGATCGGTGTGGAGGTTCACGATCCAGGGGTGGTGACGGTGCTCGACGCGATCGAGAACGACCCGCTTCCCCACGTACGCGTGGTCCACGGTGACCTGATCCGATTCCTCCGCAGGATCGGACCCGAGTCGCTGGCAATCATCCGCATCTTCTTCCCCGACCCGTGGAAGAAGACACGCCAGCAACATCGGCGGCTCGTACGCGACGACGTCGTCGCCGCGCTCGTGGACCGATTGGAGATCGGTGGCGAACTGCACCTCGCCACCGACATCGCCGACTACGCCGACCTGATGCAGCGGGTGTGCGACGACGAGCCCCGGCTCGACGGCGGAATCGTCGACCGACCCGCCGATCGTCCGCTCACCCGATTCGAACAACGCGGTCTCGACGAGGGTCGCCCCCCGACCGACCTCCACTATCGCCGTACGGTCTGACCGTCACTCGGGGAACGGCGGGAGATCGTCCCCGTAGAGCCACTCGTCGAGCACGGCGACGGCGTCGGCTCCGGCGACCTCGTCGACGACCTGGAGGAACTCGTCGGTGGTGATGTCACCGCCGGCGAAGCGCCCATAGTACGCAGCCAGGATCTCACGGAAGACCGTCTCGCCCACCTCGATGCGCAGCGCATGCAGCGCCATCCCGCCACGGAAGTACACCGACAGACCGAACAACTCGTCGATCGGCACCTCGGCGGGGCCAATCGACCCCGACCGCAGCGCGGCGTACATGCCGACGGGCTCGATGTCGCTCGACAGGCCACGATCCTCGAAGTAGAGATACGCGAGGTAGGTCGCGAATCCCTCGTTCATCCAGATGTCCTGCCAGTCGCCGAGCGTGATCGAGTTCCCGGCCCACTGGTGCAGGATCTCGTGAGCGATCGTGTAGGGGTCGGTGGCGTCGAGGCCGTGCACCGAGATCGTCTGGTTCTCCAGTGCGAAACCGAGGCCGAACGGCACCACGATCGAGCCGTATTCGTCGAACGGGTAGTCGGCTCCGAACAGCACTTCGTAGAACTCGATGACGTCGGCCGTGAGCTCGAAGTCGGCTTCCAGGTCGTCGGCGAACGCCGGCGGGAAGTAGTTCCGGATCCGCACACCATCCGCGGTGACCGACTCACGCAGCTCGAAATCGCCGATGTACACAGCCGCCAGATAGGTCGTCATCGGGTCGTCCATCCGCCAGGTCGTGGTCGACTCGCCGTTGCCGACGTCGACGATCCCGTCGAGCACCCCGTTGGACACGACGGTCAATTCGCTGTCGGTCGTGATGCTGATGTCGAACGTCGCCTTGTCGCTCGGATGGTTGTTGCTCGGGAACCACGACATCGCACCGGATGGTTCGGACACGACATACACGGTGTCCTCGCGTCGATGCCAACCGATCGTGTCGAACGGGATCGCCGGGTCGTCGATCGGTTCGGGAGTACCGAGGTAGCGCACGACCACGGTGAACGACGCCTCGTCCTCGATCGGCTGCTCGGGGGTGATCACCACCTCGTGCCCGTCTCGTACGACCTCGGCAACGGACCCGTCCACGGTGACGTCGGTGACCTCGAGGCCCTGCAGGTCGAGGTGGAACACCGCGAGCTCGTCGGTCGCGACGGCGTCGACGGTCGCCACCCCGTCGATGAGGTTGTCGTCGACGTCGACGTCGATCGCGAGCGAATAGTGCTCGACCTGGTAGCCGCCGTTGCCCAATCCCGGATAGAGCGAATCCCCGACGCCGGCGAGGCCGGTGTCCATGGGTTCGGACGCTGCGGGTTCGGAGGTCGCGGGTTCGGACGTCGCGGGACCGGTGACGGACGGTCCGTCGGTCGAGACGACGGGCTCCTCCAGGCGGGCGGAATCCTCGACATCGACGCCGGGCGAACCCGCACATGCAGCGAACAACGATGCGGCGATGAGCGCCCATCCGATCCGACCGTTCACAACGAGAAATCTACGTCCGATCGAGTCCACCGGCCGGTCGCGAGCGAGTGTGCGACCGACCCGGCACACTGTCAGCATGACGATCCTGCACGAATTGCTCGACGAACGCGGCACCCTGCTGATCGACGGCGCAATGGGAACCGAACTGTTCGCTCGCGGACTCGAGTCGGGTGGAGCGCCCGAACTCTGGAACGTCGAACACCCCGATCGCGTCACGGCGGTGCATGCGGACTACGTGGCAGCCGGGTCCGACATCATCCTCACGAACTCATTCGGAGGAACTGGATTCCGCCTCAAACTGCACCAGCTGGACGATCGTGTCGTCGAGCTGAACGAAGCGGCCGCGCGTGTGGCCCGTGCGGCAGCCGACGCCGCTGACCGTCGTGTGATCGTGGCCGGGTCGATGGGCCCCACCGGTGAGCTGCTGGAGCCGATGGGCTCGTTGACCATGGCAACGTGTGCGACCGCCTTCGCAGAGCAGGCGAAAGGCCTCGACGCGGGGGGCGCCGACGTCTTGTGGATCGAGACGATGAGCCACCTCGACGAAATCGCGGGCGCCGTCGAGGGCGCACGGTCGGTCAGCGATCTCCCGATCTGTGCAACGCTCAGCTACGACACCGCCGGACGGACGATGATGGGCGTCACCGGCGCGGAGGCGGTCACTCGCCTCGCCGAGCTCGGCGTCGACGCCGTCGGCGCGAACTGCGGGAACAATCTCGCCGACACCGAGGCAGCCCTTGCCGAGATGCGGGCGGCCAACCCCGACATCCTGCTGATCAGCAAGGCCAATGCCGGGATGCCGGAGTGGCATGGCGCCGAGTTGCACTACAGCGGCTCTCCCGAAGTCATGGCGGCGCACACGCATCGACAGCGCACCGCTGGGATCCAATTGATCGGCGCCTGCTGCGGGAGTTCACCAGCACATCTGGCGATGATGCGCCAGGTGCTCGACGGTGACATCGAGCCTCCTGAGGTCGAATTCGAAGTCGCTGTCAAACGACAGGTTGCCACGCCGCGGGAGCGGCGCGGTGCCCGCCGCCGCACCGGCGGACCCGCCGGCGCCTCGTTCTGACCCGCGGGCGTGATCCCCGTCACGGGGTGCGCAGTCGGTGACGTATGGCCCTCCCCTCACCCGGGACCGTTCGTCACGCTCGAAGGGTGAGCGGAGTGCCACGCACCGGTGAGCCGGCAGGAGGACTGTTGACCGTCACGGTCAACCCCGCGCTGGACGTCTCGATGGCCATCGACCGACTCGTGCCCGACGTCAAGATGCGGGCCCGCGATGGTCAACGTGAAGCCGGCGGGGGTGGTGTGAACGTGGCGCGGGTGCTGCAGCGGTTGGACGTACCAGCGACCGCACTCGTCGTCGCCGGTGGCCCCATCGGAACCGAGTTGATCGCCCGAATGGGCGCTGAGGGTCTCGACATCTCGAGCTTCACGATTCCAGACACGACGCGGGAGTCGGTGGCGGTCACCGAGACGACGACCAATCGCCAGTACCGTCTGTCGGTCGACGGACCCCCGATCCACGACGCGGACGGCTTGCACCGTTTCGTCGTGGATGTGGCCAGGACTGCCGGGATCGTCGTGCTCTCGGGGAACATCGCGCCCGGCCTGCCCGACGATTTCTATGCGCGGATCATTGCCGATCTCGACCCCGGCACGACGACGATCGTCGACACCCACGGTCCGCCGCTGGCCGCCGTCACCGCCAACACCGCAACACTCGTCAAGCCCTCGCAGCGAGAGCTCGCCGAACTCGTGGGCTGGGAGCCCGCCACCGCGCTCGACATCGAACGCGCTGCCGACGAGGTGCTCGCACAGGGCTCCGTTCGAGCCGTCGTGGCCTCCCGGGGACCGTCGGGAGCTCTTCTCGCCGTCCGTGACAAGGGTGCCGCGTGGTTCCGGCCTCCGCCGGTCCGCCCGGTCAGCACGGTCGGCGCCGGCGACTCGATGGTCGCCGGCATCGCTGCATCACTGTTCCGCGGTTCCAGCCTCGAAGACGCCGTTCGCCACGGGGTGGCAGCAGGTACCGCAACGGTCCTCACTCCCGGAACCGAGCTGTGTGAGCGGGCCGACGTCGAACGTTTCATCGATCAGGTGACCGTCACCGGGAGCCACGCCCATCCCCGCCCATGACGAAGCGACACCGAACCGGACCACCGCCGGACCCTCCTGGCGAACGGCCCACTAACGTGGTGACCGTGGCAGACATCGAGCATGCCGACTTCGCTGTGGCGACGCTCGTTCCGCCTGTGCTCACCGACGTGTTGCCGAACGAGCGGTTCAACGAGCGAGGCGTCCCGGCACGGCCGTGGCGCGACGAGCTGCGCCGCATCCCGAACGGGCGCAACGTCGTCGCCGTGCTCAGCACGCTGGCGCAGTCGTTCGGTGTCGTGATCGTTGCCGGTGTCCTCAACACCTGGTGGTCGTACCTGCTCGCGTTCTTCCTGATGGCGCGCGGTCACGTCTGCCTCAACATCCTCGCCCACGAGTCCGCACACCGGCTGCTCTTCTCGAAGCGGTGGACGAACGACTTCTGCGGACGATGGCTCCTCGGCTATCCGTCGTTCCAACCGACGCTGGCGTACCGCCGATCGCACTTCGCCCACCACCGCGACGAGATGGGCCCCGACGAGCCCGACCTGGCGTTGTACGCCGGCTACCCGATTCCGAAGGATTCATGGCACCGCAAGCTGCGCCGCGACATCATCGGGATCACGGGCTACAAGCGGATGAAGCAGCTGGCCCGCGCCCTCGCACGGCGTGGCGTCGAGGCATGGGAGATCCTGGGTGTACAGGTCGTGATGCTCGCCGCCTCGATCGCCGTGGCCCGACCGCTCATGTACATCGTGTGGCTGGCGTCGTGGATGACGCTCTGGCAGTTCTCGAACCGATTGCGCGCGATCGCCGAGCACGGCGGGATGATCCGCTCTCGCGACCGCCGGGAGACGACCCACGTGGTCGACCAGACGCTGATCGCCCGCTACCTGATGGTGCCGTATCACACGGGCTGGCACCTCGCCCACCACGTCGACATGGGTGTCCCGTGGCGCAATCTGCCCACGCTGCACGACGGCTTGGTCGACGCCGGGTGGATCACCCCCGAGATCACGTACCCGAACTACCGGGCCTTCTGGCGCTCGGTCACCCGCTGACCGCCGCCCGGGTCACGTGTCGGGGTCGGCGATCGCCTTCGACTCGCGGGAGGGCACCGGCGAAGATGCCCTTCGCCATGAGCGACGTCTCGTTCGCCCGGCGGGCGCGGTACACCTCGGCGCGGGTGCCGTGGACGGCGCGGTCGTCGGGTGCCGCCCACGCCGCCAGGTCGGCGAGGTGCGATGCGATCCGGAAGTCACCCGCCTCGGCGGCCTCGGCGGCACGAGCCGCCAGCTTGTCGGCGCCACCGGCGAGCGTCGCCAGCTCGGCGGCCAGCTGCGCGTCGGGTGCCGGCTTGAGTCGGCTCGGAGCACCGTCCCACCAGCCGCCGAACTGACGCCAGATGCCCCGCACGACGAACTCGGGCTCGTCGTAGAGCGGCCGGAGATACGGCTTGGCGAGGAGCTCGGGGCCGACACGCACCGAATGGATGATCGTGTCGAGCACCTCGCCACCGTTCATCATCTCGACGACGTCGGCTACCAGCCCCTCCAGCGCGCCGGCGATGTCGGTCAACATCTCCTCGATCCGATCAGCGCCACCGACGGGGAGACCGTGCGCGGGGAGCAGGATCTCGGTCGACGCGACGCCATGTCGCGCAGCGCCGCCGCCCACTCGACCGGATACCGCTGCACCTTCTGCGGGTTGCCGGCATTCGGGAAGTTCCAGATCACGAAGTCACCGGCGAACAACCACCGCTCCTCGGGCATCCACCCCCACAGGTGGTCGTCGGTCTCCCCTCGGGCGTGGTGCAGCTCGATGGTGCGCGAACCGACGGTGACCGTCTCGCGGTCGCCGACGACGTGTGTCGGCTGCAACGTGTCGGCCGGGATGAACTCCGGCGCTCCGTCGCCCATCTGGAAGTCACCGCGCACACCGCCGAACTGACGGGCGTTGATCAGGACGTTCCAGTCGTTCGTGTAGCGATACCGGTCGAAGCGTCGTTGCACGTTCTCGTGGCCGAGCACCTCGATGCCGTCGTACGCCGCGTCGAACGCGACCGAGCCGCCGACGTGGTCGGCGTGCCCGTGGGTGTAGACGATGTGCGACACGGGCGTGGCCGACCAGCCCGTGATCGCGTCGACGACGGCGGCACCCGTGTTGGCGTGGGAGGCGTCGAATGCAACCAGGCCGTCACCCGCGTCGACGACGACGCTGTGACTGAAGGACTCGACCACCGCGAGTCCGTCGGCGACTTCGCTCAACTCGTTGGTGATCCGGTTGAACGGTTTGTCGACGTCGCCGCTCTCGATGATCGATGCGGACAGTTCGAGCAGGTCGTCCATCCGTCGAACGCTACGCCACCCGCCGCCCGGCATCGGGAGCGTGAGGTCGTCGGACGATCCGCTAGACCTGCACGAATGGATCACGACATGCGCGCCCCCAGGATCCACAAGATCAACTTCACCGATCTCTTCCACCTCGAACCCCACGGGCCCGACACCTACGTCGGCATCGTGGCGCGCTACCCGTGGGGCGGACGCCTCTTCGGTGGCCAGGTGGTTGCGCAGGCCCTGCGCGCCGCGATCCACACGGTCGACCCGTCGCGGGCCGCGCACTCGTTCCACTCGTACTTCATCCGACCCGGGTCGCCCGACGAGCCGATCCGCTTCGAGGTCGAGCGGCTGCGTGACGGTCGCTCGTTCACCACCCGCCAAGTCGTCGCCCGCCAGTCGGGGGGCGCGATTCTCAACGCATCGGTGTCGTTCCAGGTGGCCGAGGACGAGGCCGACGCGCAGATCGCCGAACTCGACCCGGCGCTGCCGTCGCCGGAGGACCCTGCGCTGCGCAACGACTCGTGGGGGGAACTGCTCGACCGCCGTGCCGTCAACCTGCCCGACGGACGAGTCGGCTATTGGATCCGGCTCACAGCCGACCTCGGCGACGATCCTGTCAACCACATCTGCGGGTTGACCTTCATGTCCGACGCGGCGCCGTTCCGAGCCGGTCGGTCGGCACATCCCGACTTCGCGAACGACGAATCCGACCGCACCCGTTTCGTCGGAGCCAGCCTCGACCACTCGGTCTGGTTCCACCGTCCCTCCCGTGCCGACGAATGGCACTGGTTCGACACCCGCTCCCACGGCTTGGCCGGTGGCCGTGGCCTCGCAACCGGCGACGTGCTGCGCGCCGACGGCACCCACGTGGCCACCATCGCCCAGCAGATCCTGCTGCGCCGAAACCGCAAGGTCTGAGTGCGATGGGCGCCTCCGAGCCGGTTCGCTGCGCGTGGCCGACCGAGGATCCCCTGTATCTCGACTACCACGACACCGAGTGGGGTCGACCGACGACCGACCGGCTGCGGCTGTTCGAGAAGATCTGCCTGGAAGGGTTCCAGTCCGGGCTGAGCTGGATCACGATCCTGCGCAAACGGGAGAACTTCCGTGCTGCGTTTGCCGGCTTCGACATCGAACGAGTCGCACGATTCGGTGAGCGCGACGTCGAGCGCCTGCTCGGCGACACCGGGATCATTCGCCACCGTGGAAAGATCGAGGCGACGATCAACAACGCGCAGCGAGCCATCGATCTCATCGAGGCCGAGGGTTCGTTGGTCGACTGGATCTGGAGCTGGGCAGTCGATGAGCCGGCGCGATCCGAGGACGGCGGGATCCCGGCAGTCACCGATCGATCCACGGCGTTGTCGAAGGAGCTCAAGCGCCGCGGCTGGAAGTTCGTCGGCCCGACGACGGCCTACGCGTTCATGCAGTCCGAGGGCCTCACGAACGACCACGACCACTCGTGTTTCGTGCACGCCCACTGTGAATCCGAACGGCACGCATTCCTCGCCGACCGCACCCTCCGCTGACTGCGCTTCCCACGTTCTCGTGAACTGTTCCGGCCCGGTGGGCCCCAAGAGTTCACGAGAACGGCGACTTGGTACGGTCGGAGGATGACGACTGGAACACCGTTGCACCACGTCGACGTCCTGATCGTGGGCGCCGGCCTGGCGGGCGTCGGCATGGCGTGCCACGTGACCCGCGAGTGCCCCAACAAGGCATACGCAATCGTCGAGGCGCGCCAGGACCTCGGTGGCACGTGGGACCTGTTCCGCTTTCCCGGGGTCCGCTCCGACAGCGACATGTACACGCTCGGCTACGACTTCAAGCCATGGGCGAGCGACATCTCGATCGCGCCGGGGTCGATGATCAAGGAGTACATCCGCGAGACCGCCGAGGAGTACGACGTGCTGCGCCACATCACGTTCGGCCGCCGCGTCGTCGGCGCGTCGTGGGACTCCGACACGTCGCTGTGGACGATCACCCTCGATCACGCCGACGGGCTGGGCAATCCGACCGGCACCACCGAGACCACCACGTGCAACTGGCTCCAGATGTGCAGTGGCTACTACTCGTACTCCAACCCGTACCGGCCGGAGTTCCCTGGCGAAGCCGACTTCCGGGGCAGGATCGTGCACCCGCAGGAGTGGCCGGCCGAACTGCAGACGCGCGAGCAGCTGGCGGGCAAGCGGATCGTCGTGATCGGATCCGGGGCCACCGCCGTCACGCTCGTTCCCGCACTGGCCGACCAAGGCGCCCACGTCACGATGCTGCAGCGCTCCCCCACGTGGATCTTCCCGGCGCCGAGCCGGAACCCGATCACCATCGCGATGCGCAAGCTGCTGCCCGAGAAGGTCGCCTACCGGGCGATCCGCAAGCTGAACGCGTGGCGGACCGAACTCGCCTACACGACGTCTCGGAAGGACCCCGCGAAGCTGCGCAGAATGATCAACAAGCAGGTCGCCAAGGCCCTCGGCGACGACGCTGCGCTGATCGACCCGCACTTCACGCCCAGTTACGACCCGTGGGATCAGCGGCTCTGCCTGTCGCCCGACGCCGACATCTTCGTGGCGATCCGAGAAGGCCGCGCCGCCGTCGTCACCGACCACATCGAGACCTTCGACGCCGACGGCATCGTGCTGCAGAGCGGCGAGCGGCTCGACGCCGACATCATCGTCACCGCCACCGGCCTCGAACTGCTCGCGCTCGGCGGGGTCACGCCGGTCGTGGACGGCGAGGAGATCAACCTGGCTGACACCTTCACCTACAAGAGCTTCATGTACTCCGGGATCCCGAACCTGGGTGCGACGTTCGGTTACATCAACGCGTCGTGGACCCTGCGCACCGATCTCGTGGCGCGCTACACCTGTCGACTGCTCAACAGGATGAGTGAGTTCGGCGCAGCGCGTGCGATGCCCGTGGTCAGCGACCCCGACATGCCGCAGCGGCCGTACATCGACGACTTTCCTGCGGGCTACTTGACCCGCAAGATGCACCTCTACCCCAAGCAGTCGGACCGCGATCCGTGGACCGCATCGCAGAGCTACTCCTACGACAAGAAGCACCTCCTCGGCCCCGACGTCGAGGTCGACGACGGCGTCATGGAGTTCTCGTCACCCGTGCGTGAGCCGGCCGCCACCGGGTGATGCGTCAGTAGCCACGGGCTCGGTCGACGAGCGCACCGGTCGGGAGTTCGCCGGTCGCCAGGAAGCGTCGGACGTTGTCGGCCGCGATTGCCGCAGCCGTGTCGGCGCTCGTCGGGCCCGAGATGTGCGGGAGCACCGTGACCGACTCGTGCTGCCAATATCGATGATCGCTCGGCAGCGGCTCCACGTCGAACACATCGAGGACGGCATGATCGACGTGACCGCGGTCCAGGGCGTCGAGGAGCGCGTCGTCGTCGACGGTCTGACCGCGCCCGAAGTTGATCAACGATGCACCCGGCCGCATCGCCGCGAATGCCCGAGCGTCGAGGAGGTTCGTCGTGGCCTCGGTGTGCGGGAGCAGGTTGACCACGATGTCGGACCGCCCGAGGAGCGGCGTCAACCCTCCGTCACCGTCGAAGCCGTCGACGCCCTCGATCGCCTTCGGTGACCGCGACCATCCGGCGACATCGAACCCCTGGTCGGCGAGCACGCGAGCCGCGGCAGTTCCGAGCGCACCCAGACCGACGATGCCGACACGGCGGTCCGACGAGCGGACCACGGGGTGTTCGATCCAGTCACCGGCGCGCTGCTGGCGTGCGTAGCGCGGCATGTCGCGATGCAGGTAGAGCGTCCACGCCAACACCGCCTCGGCCATCGTCGCGGCGAGCTGCGGATCGACCATCCGGGCGATCACGACACCGTCGGGGACTGCCGGGATGATCGCCTCGACACCCGCCCATGTGCTCTGCACCAATGCCAGGTTCGGTAGCGATGCCAGCTGGTCGGCACTCGGGCCGTCGACGATCGCAACGGTCGCCTCGGGCAGCCGACCCACGGGGATCTCCGCGTGCTCGACCACGTCGAGTTCCCGAAGATGCGAGCGCAGCGCGTTCAACAGTTCCGGATGAGGCCCATGGTCGACGCGGCGAACGAACGGCACCAGCGACGTCATCGGGGCAGTCTCGACCAACTCCCACCCCTTCGCCAACCGGCGTGTGTGACCGTTCCCGACTCTCGACGTCACGTTCGGTCGCACACACCGCAGTGTCCCGGTGGATCGGGAGGCGATGGACGTGTCGGACTAGGTTCGCCACATGATCGGCGTCGACCACTGTGATCGGTGCGGGTTCGACCGCAGCCAATGGAACGAGCACGACGCGGAGCGCACCATCGCGCACGCCGGCGCCTTCCTCGTGGAGTGGAGTGCCGATGCTCCCCCGGAGCTCATGGACCAACTCGATGCCCGTCGCATCGATGACCTCAAGGCGATCTCCACATCTCCCGACCTCGTCGACGAGGTCCACCACCTCTGGCACGGACTCGTGTCGATCGCCGATGTTCGTCGTGCCGCGGGCGATGTCGTCCCTCGCCAGCACGGCACGGTCACCCAGATCAGCGCGTCGGGTGGAGGCGTTCCGAAGACCGCGGTCGGTTCGGCGACGGTCGGTGCCCGCGGCATCGACGGCGACGTGCAGGCAGCCCGGGCGCACCATGGCCGTCCCTGGCAGGCGCTGTGCCTGTGGAGCCAGGAGGTGATCGACGGCTTGGCGTCGGCCGGCCACCCGATCGCGCCGGGCAATGCCGGCGAGAACATCACCATCTCCGGCATCGACTGGTCGACGCTCCACGGCGGCACGATCATCGACGTCGGGGACGTCCGCATCCAGCTCAGTGCACCCGCCGTGCCGTGCCAGAAGAACGCGCAGTGGTTCGTCGACGGTGAGATCACGCTCATGGACCACGACCTCCACCCCGGGTCGAGTCGCTGGTACGCATCGGTGATCCGGCCCGGGTCGGTCACGGCCGGCGACGCTGTGACCGTCAGCCCGATCTGAACTCAGGCCGATCGCGTTGGCGGGGGTCGGCGCCAGGGTCGATCGGGGTCGAACAGGTGCAGTTCGAACTCCTTCGCGAGCTCCTCGAACACGCGCAGGCCGCGGACGCTGTTGCCGTGCTCGTCGAGTCGCGGGGAGAACACGGCGATGCCGCCCACTCCGGGGAGGATGCCGAGAATCCCGCCGCCCACCCCGCTCTTGGCCGGGATACCGACCGAGTAGGCCCATTCGCCCGCGTAGTCGTACATGCCGCAGGTGAGCGCCACGGTCAGCTGGTCACGGGTGACATCACGCCGAACCACGCGATCACCGGTCAGTGGGTGGACGCCGTAGTTCGCGATGGTGGCCCCGATCGTGGCGAGGTCGACCGCGTCCACCCGAACGGAGCACTGCGCGAAGTAGAGGTCGAGCGTCTCCTCGACCCGGTCGGTGATGATCCCCTGACTGAGCATCAGGTAGGCGATCGCCCGGTTGTGGTTGCCGGTGGCGCGCTCGCTCGCCCAGACGTCGCGGTCCACGTCCGGGAGCCGACCGAGGTAGCGCTGAAACATCGTGCGCACGTTCTCGACGCGGTCGCCGAGGTCACGTCCGGCGACCAGGTCGGTGACCGCGATCGCACCGGCGTTCACCATCGGGTTCGGCGCCCGAGGCGGGTCGTCGTCGAGCTCGATCGAGTTGAACGGGTCGCCGGTCGGTGCCACCCCGACCCGCGCGAGCACGGCGTCGCGCCCGTGGGTCTCCAGGGCCAGCCCGTACAGCAGCAGTTTGGAGATCGACTGGATGGTGAACTGATGGTCGGCGTTGCCGACGGACAACTCGACACCGTCGACGGTCATCGCGGCGATCGCGAACGTGTCGGGATCGACCTGGGCGAGTTCGGGGATGTACGACGCAGGTGCTCCGTCTCGGAGGTCGGCGAAGCGTGCGTGGAGGTCGCCGATCACCTGTTCGAACCACGCTCGTCGCTCGGCGTCGATCACCATCTCACTCATGGCGGCGATCGTACGGATCACCGCTGCCAGCCGTACACCCGCTCGACGCGGGCGACGCGCAGCTCGTACGCGTCGTACCAGCGAGCGCGGCCGGTGTCGCGGGCAACCGCGTGCTCGGCCTGCTCCTTCCAGGCGCGGATCGCCTCCTCCGACGTCCAGTACGACACCGTGATCCCGACTCCGTCACTACGCGCCGAGTCCACGCCGAGGAAACCGGGCTGCCGTGCTGCCAACTCGATCATCCGTGCCGCAGCTTCCGCGTAGCCGCCGGAGTCGTCCGTCGTGGTGCTGGCGAAGATCACGGCGTGATACGGCGGCTCCGGGGTGGTCGACAACACACTCATCCCCTCACTGTCGCACGCCAGACGACACCCCACCCTCCGACCTATGGGTGACCACAGGTGATGCCGGGTGTCGGGTTCGGTCACACGAACCGGGTGGCGAGGTGGTGTGAGTTCGTGGAGACTGCGCTGGTGTCGTCTCCGTCGAAGTCCCACCTGTTGCTCGACGCGGCGGCGCGTGCCGCCCGCTACGTCGCGGCCGAGCGCGAACGCGCGGTGTTCCCGCCACAGCGGGCGATCGATCGGTTGGGGTCGATCGACTTCAACGCGACACTCGATCGTCCGCTCGATGCCGAGGACGTCATGGCGATGCTCGACGAGATCGGTGGCGCCGCCACGGTCGCGAACACCGGCGGTCGCTACTTCGGATTCGTCACCGGCGGCGTGGAGCCGGTCGGGCTCGCCGCGTCGGTGCTCGCCGGTGCGTGGGATCAGAACGCGGCGCTCCCGGTGATGTCTCCGGTCGCGGCTCATCTCGACGCGCTGGCGGCTGGGTGGATCGTGGATCTGCTCGGCCTGCCGAGCGACAGCGTCGCGTCCTTCTGTGCCGGCGCGTCGATCGCCAACCTCACGGCAATCATCACGGCGCGAGACACGCTCCTGCGCCGGGTCGGCTGGGACACAGCGGCAGACGGGCTCATCGGCGCGCCACCGATCGAGATCGTGGCCTCCGCCGAGATCCACTCGTCGGCGCTCAAGGCGCTTCGGCTTGCCGGACTCGGCGTCGGCCTCCGTGCACGAGATCCCCACCGACGAGTGCGGGCGTGCGCGGGCAGACGACATCCCGGCCGCCGTCCTCGAATCGGATCGGCCGACGCTGGTCCTCCTCCAAGCGGGCAACGTCAACACCGGACACAGCGATCCGTTCGCGGCCATCATCGAACGGTTCGATCCAGCGAGCTCCTGGATCCACGTCGACGGTGCGTTCGGGTTGTGGGCCAACGCCGTCCCCGAACGCCGTCACCTGCTCCAGGGGGTCGAGCTCGCCGACTCGTGGGCGACCGACGGCCACAAATGGCTGAACACGCCCTACGACTGTGGCGTCGTGGTGGTCGCCGACCCGACAGCGCTCTCCGCATCGATGGGGATGAACGCCGCGTACGCAGGTGGCGATGGTCGGCGGAACCCGATGAACCTCGGCCTCCAGATGTCGCAGAGTGCGCGGGCGATCCCGGTGTGGGCGATCCTCGCGACGCTCGGGCGAGCCGGCGTGGCCGAGGCCATCGAGCGTTGCTGTCGCCACGCGGAGCGCATGGCCGTCGAACTCGACGCTGCCGGCGTCGACGTCCTGTGTCCACCTGCGCTCAATCAGGTCCTCGCGGCCTTCGGGAACGACGCCGAGACCGATGCGACCATCGAGCGGGTGCAGGTCGGAGGCGAGGCCTGGATGGGCGGAACCAGCTGGCACGGCCGCCGAGCCATGCGGATCAGCGTGTCGGACACCTCGACCACCGACGCGGACATCGACCGCACGATCGCCGCCATCGTCGCTGCCCGCTGAACATTGCGCCGGCGTCAGCTGGCGAACGAGGCGAGCCAGTCGTCGACCAGCTCCTCGACTTCGCCGGTCGACATCGGCTGCCGTGCGACCAGCGCCGCGAAGAGGACCGGCCCGACCAGGCGACCCGCGGTCCGGAGCGGGTCGACTCCTCGCGCGGAGCTGTCCCGCTTCGATTGCCGCATCGAGGACGACTGCCATGTCGGACATCGCCGCCGTGATGAGCGCCTCCTGGGCCTGGCTCGTCTCGTCGTCCCACTGCGCCTGCGCCATCAGGGAACTGAAGACCTTGTTCAGCCGCTGATCCCCGAACGTCGCCGCCATCTGGCGACCCATCTGCTGCATGTCGGCACGAATGTCGCCGGAGGGTTCGACCCGTTTGTGCGGCTCGACCTGGTCGAGCACCTCGACCAGCAGCTCGCCACGCGTCGGCCAGTGCTTGTACACGGTGGTGCGGCTCACGTGCGCATCGGTCGCGACGGCAGCGTGGGTGACCGCCTCGGGACCCTTCTCGAACAGGATGGCCACACCGGCTTCGAGCACCGCGGCGCGCGTCCGCTCGATTCGGGGGTCGTTGCCGCAGGCGCCGTTCGTGGAAGTCGTCATCATGTGTGTCGTCGACGCGTGTGTCCGCGGACACGCCACCGAGTCGTTGCATTCTACCCGACTACTGGACATGATGTTCAGTCATGAACAGCATGTCCACCTTGGAACGCCCTGCGTCGACGGCGCCGCCGACCCCCGACGACACGGATGGACCCAAGGGCCCCTCGATCTGGGCCCGCCTCGGTGGATTTTCCTTCCGCCACCGCCGACCGGTGCTCGCCGCCTGGGTCGCAGTCTTCGTCGCGACCTACATGGCCGTGGGCGTCATCGGTACGTCGTCCGACAGCTCGTTCGAGAGCCCCGACTCCGAGTCGGCACGTGGATTCACCATCCTGGCCGACAACTTCGGCTCCGCGGGCAGCTTCATCTCTGGCTCGATCGTGTTCGAAGCCGAGGCCGGGATCGACGATCCGGCAGTCGCACAGGTGATGAACGCACTCTTCGACAAGGTCGCCGAGATCCCCGAAGTGACGTTGGAGAGCCCGTACGCACCTGAGGCAGTGCAACGCGGTCAGGTCGCCGTCTCGACCGACGGTGGTCCGTCGACGATCGCCTTTGCGCGACTGTCGTTCACGGACGACACCGACGAACTCCGCGCGAGTGAGGTCGGCGCCGAGATCCTCGATCTCGTCGACAACCCTGCGGCACTCGCCGACGGCGTCGACCAAGCTGATCTCGAAGCCGCCGGACTGACCATCGAGGTCGGCGGCGGCGCGCTGGCCGCGTTCGAGCCACCGGAGTCGGAGTTGATCGGTATCGCGTTCGCCATCGTCATCCTCATCCTCGCCTTCGGGTCGGTGTTGGCGATGGGCTTGCCGATCGGCGTCGCGTTGTTCGGCGTCGGCATCGGCGTGGGGAGTATTCAGTTGCTCTCCAACGTGATCACGATCCCGTCGTTCGCGACCTCGCTCGGCGCCATGATCGGCCTCGGGGTCGGCATCGACTACGCGCTGTTCATCGTCACGCGATATCGAGAAGGCACACGCGCTGGGCTCGAACCGGAACACGCAACCGAGGTTGCCCTCGACACGGCCGGTCGGGCCGTGGTGTTCGCCGGGTTCACCGTGGTGATCTCGCTCCTCGGCATGTTCGTCATGAACCTGTCGTTCATCAACGGTCTGGCAACCGGCGCTGCACTGACCGTTGCGGTCACGATGGTCGCCTCGATCACGCTGCTGCCTGCGCTGATCGGCTTCGCTCAGGGACGGGTCGAGGTCACTCGTTGGCGCGGGCTGATCATGGCCGGCGCTGCCGCCTTCGCATTCCTCGGCGTCGGTATCGGCTTCCCGTTGTTCGGCGCGGTCGGAGCGGTGGTCCTCGTGGCCACACTGATCCTGTCGTTCTTCATCCCCGGGCTGCGTGACATCGTGCCCGCACGCACGGAGAAGCCGCTGCGCGACACGTGGTCGTACCGCTGGAGCCGTTTCGTCCAGAAGCGCCCGTGGCCGATGGCCATCGGTGTGAGCATCTTCTTGCTCGCGCTCAGCCTCCCGGTCCTCGGACTGCGACTCGGCTTCGGCGACGAGAGCACGTTCGCCGAGGGCACCACGACCCGTGATGCCTACGAACTGATCGCCGAAGGATTCGGTCCCGGTACCAACGGTCCCCTGCTGCTCGTCGCCGAGACGAACAGCCCCGACGATCTCCAGACCGCGTCCTCCGTCGTTGCGGCACTCGGCGAAGCCGACGGCGTCGCCCGAGCCCTCGGCCCGATCCCATCCGCCAATGGTGAGGCGGTGCAGATGATCGTCATTCCGACAACCGGTCCTCAGGAGGCCGAGACGGCCGACCTCGTTCGGACGCTGCGCGCCGAAGTGATCCCGGGCGCAGTCGGCGATGCCCAACTCGACGTCCTCGTCACGGGCTCGGTGGCGGCAAGCATCGACTTCAGCGACTACCTCGGCTCACGCCTGCCGATCTTCTTCGTTGCCGTGCTGGGGCTGTCGTTTCTCTTGCTGATGATGGTGTTCCGCTCGCTGCTCGTCCCCCTCAAGGCCGTCATCATGAATCTGCTGTCGATCGGCGGTGCGTACGGGATCGTCGTCATCGTGTTCCAGTGGGGCTGGGGTGTCAGTCTGCTCGGCACCGGCAGCGGCCCGATCGAACCGTTCCTGCCGATGATGCTGTTCGCGATCGTGTTCGGACTGTCGATGGACTACGAGGTCTTCCTGCTCTCTCGGGTGAAGGAGGAGTACGACCGCTCGGGTGACCCGGTGAACTCCGTCTCCGACGGGCTGGCGGCGACGGCACGTGTCATCACCGCAGCCGCCGCGATCATGATCGTCGTCTTCGGCTCGTTCGTGCTCGAGGACGCCCGCGTGATCAAGATGTTCGGCCTCGGACTCGCAAGCGCCGTGTTCCTCGACGCGACTCTCGTGAGGATGCTGCTCGTCCCCGCGACGATGGAACTGCTCGGTGCGAAGAACTGGTGGTTGCCCAAGTGGCTCGACCGCATCCTCCCGAACCTGAACGTCGAAGGTGACGCCCACGAGATCCAAGAGGCCGAGCTGGCCCACACCTGACCCGGGGCGGGCTCAGCGGAGCTCGCGGCGCCACACGACGCGCAGACCAGACCAGACGTCACTGATCGCGCACACCTTGTTGTCGACGAGGCCGAGCGGGAGAGCAACGTCGCGGACCACGTCCTCGGTCATGTCGGTCGGCACCTTCGAGGCACGCTTGGGCCAGGCGATCCAGAGTCCGCCCGCCGGGAAGATGGCCCGACCGGCTGCGTCGATCCGGCGCTCGAATTCGACACGACGTGTGACGAAGTGGACGGCGACATCGACGTGGCCGCGCAGCGAGGTCCGGAACACGACACCGTCGGGCACAGGTGCGAGCAGCCGACGAAAGTCGTCGGGTTCGGCGATGACCGCCACGGTCGCCCCTGCCGCGATCCCGAGCTTCCGGGAGAGCGGCGTTCCCGAATACCCGGCTGGCATCGCATCATCTTCGCGCGCGGTACCGTCGTGAGATGACCGACGATCCGGGGCCGCTGATCGCCTCGGGCCGTGCCGCCGACGTGTACGACCTCGGTGACGGAACAGTGTTGCGCCGCTACCGGACCGTGCATCCCGACCTCGAACTCGAGGCGCGGATCATGCGCCACGTCGCCGACCACGGCTACCCGGTGCCGGCGGTCCACCAGGTCGATGGCACCGATCTGATCATGGATCGCATCGACGGTGAGACGATGCTCGACCGACTGTCGGCCGCACCGTGGAAAGTGTTGTCGTACGCCCGCATGCTGGCGCGCCTCCAGCAACGCCTTGCTCGAATCGACGCCCCGGCGTGGATGCTCGCCGACACCGCCGACCTGTCGCACCCACAGAGCGTGCTGCATCTCGACATGCATCCGATGAACGTGATCATGTCGCCAGACGGGCCGATCGTCATCGACTGGACCAATGCCGGGGGTGGACCGCCCGGATTCGACGCGGCACTGACCTACGTGGAGGTCGTCACATACGCAACGGAGACCCCCGTCGAGCGCATCGGCCAGCGCGTCTTCGCCGAGTCCTTTCGCCGACGTCGTGGCCGCCGCGTCGTCGACGCGTACATCGGTGCCGCATGCGATCACCGGCTCGCGGACCCGGGCACCCTGCCCGACGAGCGCATCGCCGTCGCTGCCCTCCGCAAGAAGATCGCCGGTCGCCGTGGAACCTGACCTCCCCGTGCCGTGCGCGGGTGGGCCGATGTGAGTCAGGCGCGGGTGATCGAGGCGTGGTGGGCGAAGCGATCGAAGCCACCTTCGGTGTCGAGTACCTGACCACGGATCCAGGCGCCGGCGTCGGACACGAGGAACTCGACGAGGTTCGCGATGTCGTCGGGTGTGCCCCATCGCCGGTCGGGAAACATCGCACCGATCGCTGCCCGCGTCGGGGCATCGGCGTAGCCGGTGTCGACCGGGCCGGGATTGATGCAGTTGGCGACGATACGTGACGTCGACAGGGCATGGTCGATCGACGCCGTCATCTGATGCAGTGCGCCCTTCGACACGGCGTAGGCGATCTCGGCGTCCATCGGGCTGATGTGCTGGCCACTGGTGAACCAGAGCAGCCGACCGATCGGCGGCGAGTCGGCCGGCGCCGGGTCGTGGACGTCCGCAAGGCGCTGCGCAAGCAGCACGATGCTGCGCACGTTGACGCGCCAACACCGATCCAACTCTGCTGCATCGACCTCGGCGAGCGACGAGTGCGAGCTCCGAGCATGCGTGGCCACCACGATGTCGAGCCGGCCGTGCTCGGCGACGACCGCATCGATCACCTCCGCCGGCACCGCTGCATGCTCGAGATCGTCGCAGCGGACCGGAACGTCGAGATCGACCACACCGTCACCCCACGGCATCTCGGCGTCGTGCGCCGGCCACCCGGTCGCGACGACGGCCGCACCGCGATCGAGCAGGCGACGAACGATCGCGGGTGCGATCTGCCCCGGCCGCGACACGCCGGTCACGAGGGCCACCCGACCGGTGAGATCGTGCACACCGGTCGCCATCGAGCGAACGTACCATCGGGCCGAGCCGCGATGGGCGCCGGTTCCGGTCCGGCGGTAGGGTCGAACTCGTCCGCGAATCCTCGCAGGGTGTGGTCGACGTGCTCCGGCATTCGCCACCACGTCGCCCTCGAACCGGGAGACAACAGCATCATGTCCACGAACAGCACATCGACCTTCGCGTCGGTGGAGGACGCGGTTGCGGCGATCGGTCGCGGCGAGATCGTCGTCGTCGTCGATGACGAGGACCGCGAAAACGAAGGCGACCTGATCATGGCCGCCGAGTTCGCAACTCCCGAATCGATCGCGTTCTTCGTCCGCCACACGTCGGGTTTCATCTGCACGGCCATCACCACCGAGCGCGCGCGACACCTCGACCTCGACCCGATGGTGGCGAACAACACCGAGATCCTCAAGACGGCATTCCTCGTGAGTGTCGATGCGAAGGCCGGGACGACCACGGGGATCTCGGCGGGTGATCGAGCGGCGACGATCCGCGCACTGGTCGATCCGTCGACCACACCGCACGACCTCGCTCGACCTGGTCATGTGATGCCGCTCGAAGCACGTGCCGGCGGGGTCCTCAAGCGTGCGGGGCACACCGAGGCGGCGGTCGACCTCCCGCGGATGGCCGGCCTGCAACCGGCCGGGGTCCTGTGCGAAATCGTCGACGTCGACAAGACCGGGATGGCCCGGGTCCCCGAACTCACGACGTTCGCCGCCGAGCACGACCTGCTGATCATCACGATCGCCGACCTGATCCGATTCCGCCGCCAAACCGAGCAGCTGGTCCGCCGGATCGCGGAGGTCGAGATGCCGACCGAGTGGGGCGTGTTCCGCTGCCATGCGTTCGAGTCGACCCTCGACGGCATCGAGCACCTCGCATTCGTCTACGGCGACGTCCGCGCTGCCGTCGACGACGGTGTGCTCGTCCGGGTACACAGCGAATGCCTGACCGGTGACGTGTTCGGCTCCCGCCGGTGCGACTGCGGCCCGCAGCTCGCCGCAGCGATGCAGCAGATCGCCGACGAGGGCGCCGGCGTCGTGGTCTACCTCCGTGGCCACGAGGGTCGCGGTATCGGGCTCGGCCACAAGATCCGTGCCTACGAGTTGCAGGAGCAGGGGCGCGACACCGTGGATGCGAACACCGAGCTCGGGCTGCCGGTCGACAGCCGCGAGTACGGCATCGGAGCTCAGATCCTGGTCGATCTCGGGGTCTCACGCCTCCGGCTCCTCACCAACAACCCGGCGAAGTACGGCGGTCTCCAGGGATTCGGACTCGAGATCACCGAACGAGTCGGGCTCGAGACCACGCCGACGGCAGAGAACCTCCACTATCTGCGGACCAAGCAGGAGCGGATGGGTCACGACCTCGGAGGCCTGGATGCCGGTCGAGCCGCGGAGGCGGAGAAATGACCGCCCCGGCCGCGAAGCCGGCCGGCGACGCATCCCTCGACGCATCCGGACTGGTCGTCGGCGTGGTGGCCGCCCGGTGGAACCACGACATCGTGGAGCGGTTGCAGCGCGGTGCGATCGCCGCGGTCACCGAGTGTGGAGCAACTGCGGTCACCGCATCGGCGCCGGGCGCATTCGAGCTCCCCTACGCCGCGCAGGTGCTGGCCCGATCGGGAGCGGTCGACGCGATCGTCGTCGTCGGAGCGGTGATCCGCGGCGACACCACGCATTACGAACTCGTGTCGGAGGGGTGCGCCAGCGGTGTGATGTCGGTCCAGCTCACGACGGGGATTCCGATCGGGTTCGGCGTGGCGACCGTCGAGCACCACGGTCAGGCGGTCGAGCGCAGCAGCGATGAGCACAACGTCGGCCGAGATGCCGCGCTCGCCGCGATCGAGATGGCGTTGCTGTCCCGCGACCGGGCCGGGACGACCAGAACCAGGCCGATCGTCGACGACGACGACGAGTGATCGAATCGAGCCGTTCCACGAAACCGCGTGACACCGGATGGGCGGTGGTCTTGAATGTCCCCATGGCGACGTCATCGAGCGGATCTGCACGCACCGCACCGAAGGGGAAGGCGACTCCGACGCGGGCCGCCAACGGCGGCGATCGAACGTTGTTCACGCCGACCATCCAGTGGATCCTCGTGGCGGTCGCCGGACTCGCGATTCTCGGTGCGGTCATCTACTTCGGCAGTGACATCGGCGACGGGGGTGGTGGCGTCAACAACAGCGGGCTCGCGCCCGCTGCCCTCGTCGACCGGGCACCGACCGCGGCCTGACCCCCCGGCACCCGGGCCCTCTATGCTCGGCCGGGTGCCGCAACCACTTGACGATCGGACCGTGACACCGTGAGCCCGGACCCGGTGATCGCCGTCGTCATGGGTTCCGTCAGCGACTGGCCCACGATGCAACACGCCGTCGAGATCCTCGACGAGTTCGGCATCGAGCACGAGGCCAAGGTGATCAGCGCCCATCGCATGCCCGACGAGATGTTCGCGTACGCGGAGTCGGCGCGCAGCCGCGGGCTGCGGGCCATCATCGCCGGTGCCGGTGGCGCGGCCCACCTTCCGGGCATGCTCGCCGCCAAGACGACGGTCCCGGTCCTCGGCGTGCCCGCCCCGAGCCGCCACCTGTCCGGCCAGGACTCGCTGCTCTCGATCGTGCAGATGCCCGCCGGGGTCCCGACCGCCACCTTTGCGATCGGTGACGCCGGCGCCACGAACGCCGCCCTCTTCGCCGTTGCCATGCTCGCGACCGCCGACGACGAGTTGCGTGAACAGCTCGATCGGTACCGTGCCGAACGTCGCGACGCCGCAGCATCGTCGGTGTTGCCGCCACCCGCATGACATCCTCACCCGCGCCGATCGTGCCCCCGGCGACGATCGGCATGCTGGGTGGCGGGCAGCTCGGCAAGTACGCCCTTGTCGCCGCGAACGCCATGGGCTATCGCACCGTGGTCGTCGACCCCGACCCGAGCGCACCGGCGCGAGTCGTCGCCGACGTCCACGTCATCGCCGCCTACGACGATCCGCCGACGCTCGAACGCCTCGCGACGACCTGCTCCGTGGTGACCACCGAGTTCGAGAACGCCCCGGCCGAGGCGCTCGACCAACTCGCCACCTCGGTGGCGGTCGCGCCATCTGCCGACGCGGTGGCCGTCGCACAGGACCGGATCGTGGAGAAGGCCTTTCTCGCCGACCACGGCATCGCCGTGGGGCCGAATGTCGCCGCACCGACCGACCTCGACCCGATCCAGCGGGCTCGGGCACACGAGTTGGCGGGGGCCGGGGCGATCGTCAAGACCGCCCGATTCGGCTACGACGGCAAGGGACAGCGCCGCGTGTCGAGTGCCGACGAGCTCGATGACGCCCTGGCCGAGTTCGCCGGCAACGACTGCATCGTCGAAGCGCTCCTCGATCTCCGCTCCGAGGTCAGCGTCGTCGTCGCGCGCACCGCGGACGGCACGATCGAGAGCTGGCCGGTCACCGAGAACATCCACGTCGACGGCATCCTCGATCTGTCGGTGGCGCCGGCTCGGGTCGCCGACGACCTCGCGACACGGGCCACCGAACTCGCCGTCGCCGTGGCCGACCGCCTCGCGTACGTCGGCGTGCTGGCGGTCGAGATGTTCGCGGTCGGCGACGATCAGCTGTTGGTCAACGAAATCGCGCCCCGACCGCACAACAGTGGGCACTGGACTCTCGACGCGAGTGTGACCAGTCAGTTCGAGCAGCAGATCCGTGCGGTGTGCGGCGTCGGGCTCGGCGACACGTCGATGACCGCGCCGGCTGCCGCCATGGTGAACCTGCTCGGCGACCTGTGGTTCGCGAGCGGCGCGCCGGAACCGGTCGAGCCGAACTGGGCGGCGGCGTTGGCCCATCCAGCAGCCACGCTGCACCTCTACGGCAAGACCGAACCCCGACGTGGACGCAAGATGGGCCACCTCACCGTGACCGCTGCGACCGCCGACGCCGCCGAGTCGCTGGCACGAACGCTGCGCTCGCAGCTCCGACGCTGATCAGTCAGTCGGCGGCCTCGCACCACCGGCATGCTTGTTCGGTCCCGAGTCACCGCGTCACTATTGTGGGCCGGATGTGGCGGACATTCGGTGTGGTGATCTGGTTCCTCGCGGCAACGATGATGACCGTCGAGTCGACGAGCGTCGCAGCGGTCCCCGCGAACTCACCGGTCTGCGTGAGCGTGCCTGGTGGCATCGCGGGCGACGTGGCCGTGATCAACATCACCAACACCCAAGCCAACGGCCGCGGCTACGGCGCACTACGCGCATCCGACGCCACCCCCATCTACAACCGACCCACCGCAAACCAATACTCATCGGTCAACTTCGCCAACGACACCCCACCCAACCCCAACCTCGCCGTCGCCAAAATCGGCAGCGACGGCAAGGTCTGCTACGACGGCGCCGTCAACACCCACAACGTCATCCTCGACCTCGCCGCCACACTGCCCGCCACCGCCATCAACGCCCTCGACCCCACCCGCATCCTCGACACCCGAACCACCACACCCGTCAACGCGAACACCTCCCGATGCGTGAGCGTGCCTGGTGGCATCGCGGGCGACGTGGCCGTGATCAACATCACCAACACCCAAGCCAACGGCCGCGGCTACGGCGCACTACGCGCATCCGACGCCACCCCCATCTACAACCGACCCACCGCAAACCAATACTCATCGGTCAACTTCGCCAACGACACCCCACCCAACCCCAACCTCGCCGTCGCCAAAATCGGCAGCGACGGCAAGGTCTGCTACGACGGCGCCGTCAACACCCACAACGTCATCCTCGACCTCGCCGCCACACTGCCCGCCACCGCCATCAACGCCCTCGACCCCACCCGCATCCTCGACACCCGAACCACCACACCCGGCTCGGTGACGGAGTCGCAGGTGCTCAACCAAACACTCCCGCAAGGGACCTGCGCCGACATCGGTGAACGAACCGGGCTTCGCCTGAGGAACGGCGAGGCCCGGTCGAACCTGCCCTTCGGGGGAGCCATCACGGTTCGGGCGAACACCGTGGATGGAGTGCTCCTCCTCGCCGATTTCAACGGCGACGGCCTCGAGGACGCCGCCTACCTCGTCAACTGCTGGGGCGGCGGCAACAGCGAGTACCAGGAAGTCTTCATCCACCTCGCCGGCAAGGCGCCACAACGGTTCACGCCGCGTGAGCTCTTCACCACGTCGCAGATGACCACTCCGGGATGGGTCAGCGGGACCGGAGATCTGGCGTGGACGGGATCGAGGGTGACCGTGGAGTGGTTCGGCAACAGCGGGTCGGATTCGACCTGTTGCCCAAGCCTCAAATACCGCACGCTGTTTCGGACGACACCGAGCGTCGCGATCTCGGCGGTGGAGGAGTTGAATCCGGCGACCGACGCGGTGGTCGGGGCGGGAGATCCGCGGTGCAGCGAACGGTTGATGGGCAGCGACGTCGGCGGCGTCCTGCTCATCGACGAGCAGTTGTGCGAGCTCGGATGGGCATATGTCTCCTTCTGCTTCGATGGAGAGTGCGGTGTGGGCGACTCGCAAGCCATCCTCCGCCACCTGGGTGGGCGGTGGACGGTCTACACCAACTTCCCGAACTTCACGCTCTGCGAGTCGACGGTCAGAGCGGCCGGCATGCCGACGCGAATCGTGAATCGCGTGAACTGGGCCTGCTGATCCGACGAAGCTCAGCGCCCGGCCAACATCGCGCCGGCGATCTCCTTCACCAGCTTGGCGCCGACCATCGCCGTCATGTCAACGAGATCGCGTGTCGGGTTGAGCTCGACCACGTCGGCGCCGACGAGCGGCCCGGGCAGCGCATCGATCACCTCGAGCAGCTCGCGGACCGTCAGTCCGCCGGGCTCGTGGTGGCTGACGCCCGGCGCACACGACGGGTCGAGCCCGTCGAGGTCGATACTCAGGTAGATCGGCCCGACCAGTGTCGCCGGGTCGAACCGGTCGAGTTGGCGCGGCGTGAGCATCGTGACGTGCCACCGCGCTGCCTGGTCGACCTGATGGCGGGTCGCGGTCCGAATGCCGAGTTGGACGAGCGTGGTCATGCAGCCGTCCTCGAGTGCGCGGGCAAACGGTGAGGCGTGGCTGAGTGGGTTGCCGTCGAGGTCGTCGTACATGTCGGGATGCGCATCGATGTGCACCACGGTGAGGTCGGCGTGGAACTCCCGAAAAGCCCGCAGGATCGGATACGTCACGGAGTGATCGCCGCCCAGCGAGATGATCTGGCGGCCTGCGGCGAGTTGCTGACGCACCGTGTCCGTGATGACGTCGGCGTCGGCGTACGACCCTCGCTCGTTGACGACTGCCACGTCGCCGAGATCATCGAGCAGGGGTGTCACGTCGACGGAGGCCTCGTTCGCACCGTTGCCCGAGGTCGAAGACAGCGCCCGCCGAATCGCAGCCGGCCCCTGCGCACATCCGAACATGAACGATGAATTCGCGTCGATCGGCAGGCCGAGCAGCGAGATGGGTGCGACCGACATCGCTCCATCATGGCTCCACGCGCGACACTTCGGACATGGCGACCATCACGGCAGCAGACGGCACGACCATCGCATTCGACGACCATCCCGGCGGCGATGAGACGCCGGTGATCCTCGTGCACGGCATCACGGAGACCGCCGCAACGTGGGAACCGTTGATCGATCGTCTCACGCCGCGGCGTCGCGTGATCGTGATGGACCTCCGCGGGCATGGTCGCTCCGGCACTGCGGCGAACTACGACCTCGCAGAAATGGCCGGCGACGTCGTCGCACTCGCCTCGAACCGCAACATCATCAGGCCGCACCTCGTCGGCCACTCGCTCGGCGGCGCCGTCGTCTCGGCGGTCGGCGCGGTGCTCCCCGTGTCGTCGATCGTCAACATCGACCAGTCGCTGCAGCTCGACGGCTTCAAGGCACAGCTGCACGAGTTCGAGGAACAACTGCGCGACCCGGCGGCGTTCCCCCTGGTCATCCAGGGTCTGTTCGAGATGATGGCGGGCGAGAAGATCGACCCGGACGAGATGGCCCGCATCAACGCCCAACGCCGCCCCGATCAGAACGTGGTGCTCGGCGTCTGGGATCTGATCCTGACCTCGAGCGTCGAAGAGATCACTGCGGTCGTCGCGACGGCGTTGGCCGGCTACCGCGGCAAGCACGTCGACTACCTGTCGCTGTTCGGGATCGATCCGGGTGAGGGGTACGCCGACTGGATCGCCTCGTACATCCCCGGGGCGGTCACCGAAGTGTGGCCCGACCACGGCCACTATCCCCACCTCGTCGAACCCGACCGGTTCGTCGCACGCGTCGAGAAGTTCTGGGCCTGATCGACCTGGGCCGTCGGACGCTACGGTGCCGACATGGCACGTCTGCACGAAGTCGGCGAACGCGACGGCTGGCGTTGTTGGCTGTGTGACGAACCGGTCGACCCGGATCGATCGGTCAACGACGATCGCGGTCCGAGCGTCGACGCCCGAATGACCGATCGCAAGGCGAAGGCCAAGGGAAAGGGCAAGAAGCAGGGGTCGGTCGATTTGCCCGAGCGGCTTGCACACCGCGCGTGCAACACGAAGAAGGGCAACATCGACGCCGTCGTCGCATGGCCCGACCACCTGTTCGTCGTCGATCCGTCACCGATCATCCCGAGCGTCGAACGTCTGGTCAACAAAGGTGGGCGCGAGGTCATGGCCCGGTGCCCGACCCGCTCCGACGCCGACGACGCTGCGACCTGGCTGATCGACCGGATCTCGCGGCTCGAGCCGGATCTCGTCGTCAGCGCCGACATCGACGAAGGTGGCGGCCAGTACCTCGTTGCACTGCGCGCCTGAACGCCTCGCTGGGAACAGCTCCGAGCAACTCCCTACGGTGTGGACATGGAGCTCAACCTCACACGTGACGGCGACGTCTTCCTGCTCGATCTGGGTGACGGTGAGAACCGTTTCAACCCCGAATCGATCGCGTTGCTCAGTGCAGCGCTCGACACCGTCGACACCGCTATCGCCGCCAGAGAGTCCGTCGCGCTGGTCACCTCTGCAACGGGCAAGTTCTTCTCGAACGGGATCGATCTCGACTGGATGCTCAGCGAGTACGCCGACGACGTCGCCGGTTTCATCGCCTCGATGCTCGGAACGTGGGCGCGTGTGATGTCGCTCCCGATCCCCACCGTCGCAGCGGTGAACGGGCATGCGTTCGCCGGAGGCGCGATGTTCGCATTGGCACACGACCACGTCCTGATGCGCGCCGACCGCGGTTACTGGTGCGTCAACGAGGTGCTGCTCCAACTGCCGCTCGCCCCGGGGATGCTCTCGCTGCTGCAAGCTCGTCTTCCGGCTCCGACGGCACGGCGGGCGATCCTCACCGCCCATCGGTTCGATGGTCCGGCGGCACTCGCTGCGTCGATCGCGGACGAGATCCATGACGACGAGCACCTCCGGCCGCGGGCTGTCGAACTCGCCCGCTCCCTCACGCCGACCGCCGCACCGGTGCTCGGGCGGCTGAAGGAGGACCTCTACGCCGGCACCCTCGCCACGCTGCGAGAAGGTGCCGTTCCGAGCCCGTGACGCTGCCCGCGGTGGCGGCCGGTTCTGTTGGGTGCGTGGTCGGCGCGGCCCCGTGCCGGTGAGCGTCACCGCTGCTCGTTAGCGTGCGATGGATGCGCATCGAGGCAGACGCACCGGCGATCGCCGTGTGCGAACTCTGATCAGCATGGAGCGCGACAACCGCAACTCATGGCCGGAGCAACCCCTGCTACGCGAGGCTGCAACCGCCCTCGACGGCGCGGGACACTTCGCATGGATCGTCGATCGCGACTGGCGCGTCGTGTTCATGACCGACGAGGGACGCATCACGTGGGCGAGCCGCGACGGACGTACGCGCCGGTCGCTGTCGGTCACCATCTGTTCTCGACCGAGTCGATCGCGCTCGGCGACGAGTGGCGCTACGGGATCACCAGCATCGATCTCTGGCGTGAGTTCTTCGGAGTTGTCGGCGGCCTCGTCCTGCACGACACGGTGGGAGGCCGAGACGAGCTGCGCGAACTCGTCGACAGCTCGCTCGCCGGACTCGTCGACGAGCTCGAACCCACCGACCTCACCACGTCCGGCTTCTCCATGCGCGTCTCCGGGCTTGCCACGGTCGCTGACGTGGCGATGGTTGCCCAGCGCGTTCGCAGTGACGATGGCACCATCGTCGGAACGGTGCTTGTCGGGAAGCCTCCGGTTGGCATGAGCATCCTGTCGGGGCTTGCGTGGCATCTCGATCTCGATCATCTCGAACGCATGGAGCGGTTCATGAATGCGGGTCGGTATCCGGCTGCGATTCTGTTCGCGGACCTCGAAGGCTCTTCGGCTCTGTCCCGAACCATGTCGACCGCCGGCTACTTCGCGCTCGGGCGACGGCTCGTACGGGCTGCAGACCAGTGCGTGGTCGACGCTGGCGGGCTGGTCGGGCGCCACGTCGGCGACGGCGTCGTTGCATTCTTCCCGGCAGTGACCAGCGGATCGGAATCGGCTGCGGCACGGGCGTGTATCGAGGCGGCCCGCTCACTACGGGGTGCGATCGGCGACGTCGCGCACCGCAGCAATCTCGCCGAGTCCGATGTCGTCATCCGGTTCGGCTTGCACTGGGGCTCGACGCTGTACATCGGGCGCATCACCACCGTTGGTCGCTCCGAGGTCACCGCGCTCGGCGACCAGGTCAACGAAGCGGCACGTATCGAGGCGTGCGCCACCGGCGGACGGACTCTTGCATCGAAGGATCTGGTCGAACGCCTCCACCCGAAAGATGCCGCGGCGTTGAATCTCGACATCGACCGCGTCGGTTACACCCGGCTGAGTGACCTGACCACAGCGACCGACAAGGCCCGGCGCGACGCCCCCGCCATCGCGGTGTGCGAAGTCTGAGTGGTCTTCTCGTCGCGAGGCGCCGAGCGCGACGTCGGCCCACAAGGTCAGGTTCTGAACTCGATGGTGTTGGTTCAGGCCTGCCCGACGACGTAGATGAACACGTTCGTCTCGAACGCGATGCTGCCGTCTTCGGCGATGAGCGGCTCGACGGCCTTGCGCATGGCTTCCTCGACTGCGTCCAGTCCCGCGAGGCCGATGGCCATCTGGTGGCCCAACAGCCCTGGTCCCACGCCAGAACTGGTCCCAGCTTCCGTACTCGAAGGGGCAGTTGGCCTCACCCGTCCCCAACACTCCCATGCCCGCCGACGCGAAGCCCTCTTCGAGCACTCCGGGTGCAGACAGTCGAAAGGGGCCGCCGGGCTTGCCTCCAGGAGGCGGCTTTGGCATGAACTGCCCGAGAGCGTCGAGAACGGGCGTATAGGAAACCGCCTCGGGTGGTCCGAAGAGTCCGGCGACGATGGAGCCCCCGGGCTTGCACACCCTCCCGAGTTCCCCGAGCGCAGTGCCCAAGTCCGCCGCGTAATGCACTGAGTTGGCCGCGAAGACCACGTCGAACTCGTCATCCCCGAAGGCCAGTTCTTCGAGTCCACCCACTCGGAAATCGATGCCATCGAAGGTCTTGTTGGCGTAATCGACCATCCCCTGAGCGGCATCGACCCCGACGACCGACGCACCGGTCGCATTGATCAATGCGGTCGAGTGTCCGGCACCACAGCCGATGTCGAGGACGTGCTTGTCGGAGCCGATACTCGTCGCCTCCATCATGACTCGAAACAGAGGTGAGTGATTCGACTCGTGTGAAGCCCAACCATCCGGCTCGACCCCCCCGCCCTGAATCGAGTCGCCCGGATCGACGGTGTGGCCCACCCCGACCAGTCGAACGATCTGGAGCACCTGATCGCTCGCGGTCGTGCCGTACCTGAGCGGCACGAGGGGCCGCCGACGGTGCACGTTCTCCAGCGGGTCGCCGCCCGTGTATGCTGATCTGCATGCAGAGCACGAGCGTTCGAATTGATGCTGCGACTCACGATGACCTGAAGCGTCTGGCGGCCGAGTTCGACACGACCGTCGGGAACACGGTGACCCTCGCCGTGCGGGCGCTCCGTCAGGACCACATTGGGCGGCAGTTGAGCAGCCCACTGGTCAGCGACGAGGACGCCTGGCTCGATGCAGACCTCGGGTGACGTGGTCGATCTCGATCTCGGTCAACCCCAGGGCCGCGAAGCAGGATTTCTTCATCCTGCGATCGTGATCACGGCGCAACGGATCCTCGATGCGGGCCCGTCCGTCGTTCATGTGGTTCCGCTCACCAGCACGATCCGCACGTTCCATTCCGAGATCGTGATTCAACCCGACGAGACCAATGGATTGAGTGCCGAGTCGGCAGCGCAGTGTCAGCATCTTCGAGCGGTTTCACCACGGAGGATCGTGGTGACTCGAGGCAACGTTGGGCCGCTGAATCTTTCGCAGATTCGAGAAACGCTCGCCGTCATCCTCGACATCGGGTGACGGTTCGCGCGACCGAACCTGCCCGACGCCCTGTTGACGGCCCTCCGCCCGCACGTTCTCGAGCGCCTGACCGCTCGCAGTCGTGCCGTTCTTTCTCGGGTGTAGAGCTGTGGAGGCCGTGTTGATATGCGTGCTTTTGGATCGCAACGCCGGACGGCTCCGCTTGTAGCAGGTCAGGGATTCGCGAGTCGCTCGAAGCGTTGCCGTGCGCCTTGGCGGGTCATGCCGAGCTGAGTGCCGATGACTCCCCACGAGGCGCCGTCTCGGCGGGCGCGAAGTGCTGCAGCCTCGATGCGGCTCTCTGCGTCTCGACGGGCCGCCGCGGCGGCGCGAAGCTCGATGAGGGCGTCTTGTTCGGTGACGACGTAGCTGTCGTCGGGAGCGTCATCGAATGCGTCGACGATCGCTGCGGCCTCGGCGTCGGTCAGTTCAGTTGGGTGCTTGGTGGTCTTCATCGTGAATCACCTCGTCGGGGATCGATCATCTTCAGATACCTGTCTCGGGCGGGCATGGCGTGGATCACGTAGTCCTGGTCATCGGTTTCGAGAATGCCGACCTCAATGAGGGCGGATTTGCTGTCTGGTCCGATGAGCATCGTGAAGTCAGGCTGGTCGGGACGGGTGATGGAACCGGTTGCATTGTTGATGGCATGGCGGATGTCGTCGTCGAAGACTCCGTGCTTGTGAGCACTTGCCCGGATCTCCACAGTGACAACTGTAGTTGTCATCGGCGACGGCAGCAACCGACAACCAGCGAACCACATCTGCCCACCCGCGCAATATCGCTCGCATTCGCTCGAGAGGATGTGAGTCTTCTATGTGTGTCAAGCGGCGATTCTGACTCCGGGAGGATGCTCGAGGAGGCGCCAGACTCTGGCGGGCGATGTAGCGCTTGAGGCAGCGTCGGATTTCGCGGTCGGTCTTTCCTTCGGAGCGTCTCTTGTCGCGGTAGTCGCGGTGGGTTGGTGGTAGTTGGTGCGGGCGATCGCGACGACGTAGAGGGCGTTGTTGAGTTGTCGGTCGCCGCCGCGGTTGAGCCGGTGTCGGTTCTGGCTTTGGCCATGTTGCGGGCAGCGGTGCGACGCCAGCGAGGCGAGCGTAGGCGGCCTCGTTGCGGCAGCGTCCGGGGTGCGACCAGGCGACGTAGAGCATTGCGGCGGTGACGTAGCCGATGCCAGGCTCGGCAACGAGTTGCGGGGCGGCGTCGTCGATGAGCTGCTTCATCGCAGCGTCATGGACGGTGATCGCGTCGGTGAGAAACCCGATTCGTCGTGCGATCGAGTGCATCGTGTTGCGGGCGCAACGCTCCGCTACCGGTCGCTGCGGCGTGTCACGGAAACCGGCGCAGCGCTTCACCAATGCTTTGGTGCTGAGATGACGCAAGTCTGATCGAAGATCGTCGGGGGCGGTCAGCACGAGTGCTTTGAGTTCGTTTGTCGCGGCGGTGCGGGCTCGGACGACGCCAGCGTGTGTCACGGTGTGCACACGCAGGGCTTCTCGATGTCCGTCGTGAGCGCGTGGGACGTGGAGCCGGTCGCGGCCGAGCGTCTCGCGGGCAGCGCGAACGGCGTCGAGTTCGTCGGTCTTGGCGCCGTCCTTGCTGGCCTTTTCCGTGTGGCCGATCGAACTCGATCACCCACTCACCAGCACGGCCGAGTGCGGCGGTGAGACCGCGGCCGTAGCTTGCTGTGCCCTCGACGGACCATGCTCGTTCGCCCGCGACGGTGAACGCTTCGGCCCAAGAGATGGCTTCGTCGTAGCCATCCGAATTGGCTGAGAAGCGTTCGGTTGCTACGACGCCGGTGGTCCGAGCGTCGATGATCGCGGCGGTGATCCAATCGCGGTCGGGGTCGACGCCGATGACGTGATCGACAAGTTCTGCAAGCATGGTGATGGTGCCTCCTTGGTAGGTACTGAATGGTCAGTGCCGGCCTGGAAGAGAACTGCTACGACAGGACTGTGATGAGTCACACCAAATCTTGGTGGACAGGCTTCTGATCAGGACAGCAACAGTGGGCCAGGCCGGCACCGGCAATCCAGCGGACAAGTCACATAGAACGCACCGGCCGAGATGGCCGGGCAAGCCGATACAAGGGTCACGCTGAATCACCGACACCAACACTGGCCGACCTCAACCGACCGGCAAGGCAATACTCACAGCCGATACAGAGCAGTGTGGAACAAGTCGTGCGCGCGTTGATCTGATCGGGTTCGGTTTGCCGGTTCTGCGACGCAATCGGCCGGTGCGGGCTGCGCAAGATGTGCAACTCAGACCTGGCGTCCGGGGCAACCCAGTGGGTTCGGGGATAGCGAGCGTTGTGGAGTCGATCACGTGGACGAATCCGGGTGGGTCTCCTTTGGGAGATGCGTCGAGCCGGCCGTCGGCGTCGCATGTGGCGACAACGACGAAGGGTGAACGCTCGATGAAGTCTCGGGCCGTGGTGGTAGGGGGTGGACCACCTGGCTCGTGCACCCGGCAACCCTGCTCCAGAGGCATGGCAACATACATCCATGAGTCTCAGTCGTTTGGGTCTGATCCTGCCGCCCGTGGGGCCCTGGAGTGCGCAGGCGCGTGGGTACCGGTGGGCTGAGGAGGTGGGCTACGACGTCGTGTACACGGCAGATCACCTCACCCATCCGACGTTCCCTGGGTTGTGGTTGGGTGAGGCGTTCACCACGCTCACGGCCGCCGCGGCGGTCACGGATCGGATCATGTTGGGAACGCTGGTCGCCTCGTCGGCGTTCCGTTCCCCGGTGTCGTTGGCCCGGGTCGCGATGACGGTGCAAGACGTCAGTGCCGGTCGACTCGTCCTTGGTCTCGGCATGGGGCGCCGTTCTGTGCCGAGGCCGATCGCGGCGTCCGTGAATCCATCGGTGTGCTCTCGACCCGGTTCGCCGATGTGGTTCGGGGATACCTGTCGGTACTCGACGGTGCGACCGACTGGCAGGGTGACGTGATGGCGTTCGGTGGACTCGAGACGACGGCGCGACCCAAGGCGTCGGGAGGCCCGAGCTGCTCCTCGCCGGTCACGGCCCACGATCGCTCGCGTGTCGGCAGCGGCCCATGCCGACACCTGGAACACCTACGGGGGACCCGGGACCGCCGACATCGACAGCGACGACTTCTGGCAGCTCCTCGGCCGTCAGGTCGAGGTCTTCGCCGAGGCGTGTGACAGGCAGGGCCGCGACCCAGCGAGCATTCGGCGATCGGTGTTGCTCGGCTTCGGTCGGGTGCTCCCGACGGCAAGTGTGGGCAGCTACCTCGACGCCGCTGGGCGCGCGACTGCGCTGGGGTTCGACGACCTGATCGTGTACGGATCGCCGTGGGCCGACGGTGAGCCTCGCGATCTTGATGTCCACGAGCAG
>CAVVWT010000003.1:0-291132 GCA_963752085.1 Ilumatobacteraceae bacterium | reverse complement strand
ATCATCATCGGCAGGCAGGTCTTGAACGCCGCCGACGGCTCCGTGCGCTGGACGGGCACGGGAGGCTACGGCGGTATCGCAAATCATCGGCTCTCGAGCGTGGCGGATCTGGACGGCGATGGCATGCAAGAGATCATTGCCGGCAACACCGCCTATCATGCCGACGGAAGCGTCGCTTGGACTGCGCAGGCCGGGGTGCCCGACGGCTATACCGCGGTTGCGGACGTCGACCTCGACGGGCTGCCCGAAGTACTGCTCACGAGCGGCACCGGCACGTGGTGCTTGGAGCACGACGGCACGCTCAAATGGGGGCCGGTGCGCGTCGGAAACGCCACTTACGGAGCGCCGCCCGTGATCGCCGACATCGACGGCGATCGCGAGCCCGAGGCCGTCGTCAGCATCGACAACACGCTCGCCGCTATCGATGGACTGGCGACGAGCGGCTACGTCCGCTGGTCGCTGCCCGTGCGTCAGTGGTACGAGGGGATGGCCGCCGCGTTCGACTTCGACCGCGACGGCGCCGCCGAGGTGGTCTTCACCGATGGTGATGGGCTGCGCGTCCTTCGAGGATGGGACGGACACCTCCTCGGCGAGCTCCCGCTCGGAAGCTTCACCACGCGAAGCGGCGTCGTCGTGGCCGACGTCGACGCCGACGGGAGTGCCGAATCCTGACCGGAGCCACGCCTTTCGCGGGAGGGACCACGCCGCCCGGACTCTACGTGGTTGGCGAGGCCAACGGCGCCTGGCAAGTGGCGCGCCGCATCTGGAATCAGACTTCGTACCACGTCACCAACGTGAACGACGACGGAAGCATCCCGCTCGTCGAAACCCAGCTGGCCGGGCCGAACACCTACCGCACCAACCTGCCCGTCTCGACCGAGCGCTTCGGCGCCGCGGACCTGAGCGCGTCCTATCCGCGCGACGTCGCGACTCCGTCGGCGCTCGAGCTCACCGTGCGCATCGGCAACGGCGGCTCCGCGCCCGTGGGCAGCGTGGCGGTGTCGTTTTACGACGGTCACCCGCTCGAAGACGGCGTGCTGCTCGGTACGGTGAGCACGCTCGGAGACCTGGAGCCCGGAGAGTTCGAGGACGTCACGCTCACGCTCCCGGCCGGCGCTTTTGTTGGCCGCGACATCTGGGCGGTCGCCGACGACGAAGGCGGCCTCGTCGGCCGCTATGCCGAGTGCGACGAGGACAACAACCTCCTGGGACACCGGCGTCAACCTCAACGAGGCGCCGGAAGTCGACGCCGGGGTGGATCAAACGGTCGTCTTCCCCGATGACACCGCGGTGCTGGACGGAACGGTGACGGACGACGGCATTCCGTCGGGCGTGAACCTCTCGGTGCGCTGGAGCAAAGTGTCAGGCCCCGGTCTCGCACGTTTCGACGACCCGTTCGCGCCGGACACCAGTGTTCGCTTCACCCGCGGCGGTATCTACGTTCTACGACTGAACGGCGAGCGATTCGTACCTCGTGTCGGCTGACGACGTCACGGTGACGGTCACCGGCCCGAATCAGCGGCCGGTGGTCGATGCTGGTCCCGCCGCGGTCGTGCCCGATCCCGAAGACACGCACACGCTCGCGGGCATCGTGAGCGACGACGGCCTTCCGCTCGGCGCGAACGTGACCGTCCAATGGACGCAACTGTTCGGCCCTGCCACGGCAGTCTTCGCGGATGCGAGCGCCGTCGTCACGACGGTGCAGCTCCCGGTAGTCGGCACCTATGAGTTCCGCTTGACGGCCTCGGACACGGAGCTCTCGACGTTCGACCGCGTGGTCGTAACGCGTCTCGGGCCCAACCAGGCGCCGATCGTCGATGCCGGTCCCGATGTCACGCTGAGCCTCCCCGTCAACACGACGATGATGGCCGGCAGCGCGAGCGACGACTCGCAGCCGCTGGGCGTCGCACTGGTCTACACCTGGACGGTGGTGAGCGGGCCCGGCGCCGTCGCCTTCGCGAATCCCTACTCCGCAACGACCCAGGCTACGTTCGGGATCGGTCGGAACGTACGTGTTGCGACTCACCGTCTCCGACACGGAGCTTTCGGCGAGCGACGACGTCGCGGTCGAGCTTCTGCCGCAGAACCAACCTCCCACGGTGGACGCCCGACCCGACCGCGTGATCGACGCGGCGGAGACGCTTCTGATCGAAGCGGCGGTGAGCGACGACGGTTTGCCGTTGCCCCCGAGCCTGACCCTGGCGTGGTCCAAGCTGAGCGGCCCGGGCGCCGTCGTGTTCTCCGATCCGAACGCCGCGACGACGACGGTGCAATTCGGCCAGGCGGGCACGTACGACCTGCGCCTGACCGCGAATGACGGTGCGCTCGCGGGAAGCGACGACGTGACGGTGACCGTTCGCGCCGGCAACGTCGCCCCCGTCGTGAGCGCGGGGCCCGACCGCACGCTGCAGCAGCCGGCCAGCATGCTGACCCTGAGCGGGAGCGCCAGCGACGACGGCCTGCCCGCAGGCTCGAGTCTCAGCGTTTTGTGGAGCGTGGTGTCGGGTCCCGGCGCCGTGGTCTTTACGACGCCGAGCGCCGCCGTCAGCAAAGCGAGCTTCACGAGCGCGGGCACCTACGTCCTCCGTCTCACCGCGACCGATACGGAGGCGACCCGCAGCGACGACGTGACGGTCGTGGTCCTCGCCCAGAACAAGGCGCCGATCGTGAACGCCGGCCCCGATCAGAACCTGGTGTCACCTCCCGCGAGCCAGATCGTGCTCGCCGGCAGCGTCACCGACGACGGCCTGCCCGTCGGTGGCTCGGTGGTAAGCGTCTGGCAGCAGTTGAGCGGTCCGGCGGCCGTCGTGATCGCCGATCCGTCGAGCCCGAACACGACCGCGACCCTCCCGGCTCTCGGCGTCTACGGGTTTCGCCTGCGTGCGAGCGACTCGCTGCTGCAATCCTTCGACGACGTAACGATCAACGTGGCGGACGGCAACCAGCCGCCTACCGTCAACGCCGGTCCCGACCAGACGATCGTCGCCCCCATCTACACCGCGACGCTCGCGGGTGTCGCCACGGACGATGGCCTCCCTGTCGGCTCGAGCGTGAGCGCGCAGTGGAGTCTCGTCACGGGCCCCGCTTTCCCGAGCTTCGCGAACCCGGCCTCACCCGTGACGACGGTGACGCTTCCGAGTCCCGGCACCTACGTCCTGCGCCTCGTAGTGAGCGATTCGGTTCACACGCGCATCGACACAACATCCGTCACCCTTCAGGCGGCCCCGCCCGTCGGCCCGGCGCCGGAGGTCGCGATCTCGTCGCCTGCGGACGGCGCCGCGCTCACGGAGCCCGCCGCGATCGTCGGTACCGTGACCGGCGACGCGCTCCAGCGCTGGACGCTCGAGGTCCGGGCGTCAGGAGACGCCACCTGGCTACTGCTCGGCGAGGGGACCGATCCCGTCGCAGCGTTTCCGCTCGGCCAGCTCGACCCGACACTTCTCATCAACGGCGTCTACGAGCTGCGACTGACCGCCACCGACCTCGCCGCCCGCACCACACGTACGACGTCGAGCGTCGTCGTACGCGACAACCAGAAGGTCGGACACTTCTCGGTATCGTTCATCGACCTGGAGGTGCCCGTCGCCGGTCTACCGATCCGCGTCACCCGCTCTTACGACAGTCGCGACAAGTCTCGCGGCGACTTTGGCTACGGCTGGCGGCTCAGCCTGAGCGACGTCAAGGTCGCCGAGGCGAGCGTTCTCGAATCGGCCTGGACTGCCTCGACGACGTTCGGGGGATTCCCAGCCTACTGCCTGTCGCTCGCGCGCGCGGCCGTGGTCACGGTCACGCTGCCCGACGGCCAGACCCTCGAGTTCGATCCGAAGCTCAACAAGGAGTGCTGGCAGTTCGCGCCGCCGAGCATCGTCACCGTGAGCTTCAAACCGCGCTCGGGAACGGTCGCGAGTCTCTCGGTGCTCGACGGCAACGACGCCTTCGTCACCTCGGCCTGGCCATCGCAGGGCCAAAGCGGTCCCGCGCAGCTCGTCTCGGCCATCGACTACGACACCCTCAATCCCGACCTCTACCAGCTCACGCTCCCCGACGGACGCGCTTTCGTCGTACGCCAGGGAAAGGGGCTTCAGAGCCTGACCGATCTCAACGGCAACAAGCTGACGGTCTCGCCGAGCGGCATCCAGTACCAGAACCCGGCGGTGGCGGGCTCGACGCTCGGCGTGAGCTTCCTGCGCGATAGCCTCGGCCGGATCGAATCGATCACCGACCCGATCGGCAACGTGCTCGCCTACGAGTACGACGACGCGGGCGACCTCGTCACGTTCCGGGATCGCGAGAACAACCCGACCCGCTTCACCTACGAGCCGGCGTTCCCCCACCACCTGCACGAGATCCAGGACCCGCTCGGACGCACCCCGATCCGCAACGATTACTACGACGACGGGCGCTTGAAGAGCCACACCGACGCCTTCAACAAGATGATCCTCTATGAGCACGACCTGTCGGGCCGGCAGGAGATCGTGACCGACCGAGAGGGCGGTGTCCGCGTCCTTCATTACGACGCGCGCGGCAACGTGATCCACGAGGTCGACCCCGAGGGACGCGTCGTCGAGCGCACGTTCGACGAGCGCAACAACCGGCTGAGCGAGACCGAGCCCTACGACCCGGCGAGCCCGCCCGACCCGATCCCGACGACGCTCTTCAGCTATGACGCGCAAGACAACCTGTTGTCGATGGCCAATCCCCTGGGCAATCGCACCGAGTACACCTACAACTCTCGCAAGCAGGTGTTGACGACCAAGGACGCCAGGGGCTTCTGGACGGAGAGCAGCTACAACACGAAGGGAGATCTGACGGCGACGCGCTCGGGAGCTACGAGTCCCGGAGGACCGGCGCTGTCGGAGACGAGCTTCACCTACGACGCTCAGGGCAACTTGAAGTCGCAAACCGTTCTCGTCGGCAGCGTTTCGCACGTAACGAGCTACGCCTACGACGCCCGCGGCAACCTCCTGTCCGAGACCGACGCCGAAGGGCACGGCACGAGCTTCACCTACGATGCGGCCGGAAACCGCAAGACCCAGACGACGACCCGCACGACGCCCGCCGGCACAGAAACGCTCCTCACGACCTACGAGTACGACCGCGAGGGCCGCCTCACGAAGACGATCGACCCCGACGGGACCATCACCGAGACAGTCTACGACGCGCTCGGGCGGCAGAAAGAGACCTACGACAAGCTCCGACACAAGACAATCTACGACTACGACCTGATGGGCCGCTTGGTAACGACGACCTATCCGGACGACACGACCGAGACAGCGACTTACGACGGCGAAGGCCGGCGGCTGACGTCAAAGGATCGCGCGGACAAGCTCACGAGCTACGAGTACGACAAACTTGGACGCTTGTTGAAGACGACTTATCTCGACACCACGACCACGGAGAACCAGTACGACGCTGCGGGCCGGCTCGAGTGGACGAAGAACGCGCGCGGGAAAACCACGTTCTTCGAGTACGACACGGCGGGTCGGCGCACCGCGACCCGCGTGCCCCTGGCGGCCGGTGTCTTCGCAGTAACGCGGTTCCACTATGACGTGAACGGCAACCAGGACGCCGTCACCGACCCGGAAGGCCGGACGACGGAGTACGCCTACGACGCCCTCAACCGGCGCGTGCGCACGACCTTCCCCGATCTCGCCCCCGGCGAGCTGCGTCTCGAGACCGAAACCGCCTACGACGAGCTCGGACGCCGCGTCTCCGAGCGCGACGCTGCCGGCAAGCTCACCGAGTTCCGCTACGACAAGCTGGGACGGCTCATCCGGGTGATCGATTGGGCCGCGTGAGGGAACTCGATCGTGACAGTGCCCTGCGGCTTCAGGATGTGAGGAATGCCCCCGACGAAGTCGTTGAGGTCGGGGACCTGCGCCAGGACGTTGGCCCCACAGACGAGATCTGCGAGGCGGCCGCTGGCGGCCATCTCCTTGCCCTTGATCTCGCCGAAATACGACACGTCGGTGGGGATCCCCTTGTCGATCGCAGCTTGCGCAACGTTCTTCGCCGGCTCGATACCGAGACACGGAATGCCGAGCTCGACGAAATACTGCAGCAGGTAGCCATCGTTGCTCGCGAGTTCGACGACGTAACTCTCCTCATCGAGCTCAAGTCGCTCGGTGATCATGCCGACGTAGTTCTCAGCGTGCTGCAACCAGGTCGTGGAGAAGGAGGAGAAGTACGCGTACTCATCGAAGATCTGGTCTGCGGCCACGTAGTCGTTGATCTGAACGAGAAAACACTGTTCACACACCCAAGCGTGCAACGGGTAGAACGGTTCCATCACGTCCAGGCGATCCTCGGGCAGGTAGCTCTCGCACAGCGGTGACATCCCCAGGTCGACAACCCGGTTTCGTAACGGCGAGCCGCAGAAGCGGCAGGGGAAGGATGACATGGCGGCGAATCTAGTGGCAACAGTGAGCGGCCACCAACAAGTAAATGTCAAGATCTGTCGCGGTTAGACAGTGAAACGGACCCACGAAGGAGATGAATCATGGTGATTATTCGAAGTGATGCTGGTAGCGCCGGCGGTGCGGAGTGGAAAGAATTGCCCACAGCGTCCTCACGGAGTGCCTCATGAAGGTTGTACTCTTCTGCGGCGGCATGGGGATGCGCCTGCGCGATTATTCAGAAACCATTCCGAAGCCCCTGGTTGAGGTTGGAACGCGGCCGATCTTGTGGCATCTCATGAAGTATTATGCTCATTTTGGTCACACCGAGTTCATCATCTGTCTCGGGTATGGTTCTCAGCGCATCAAGGAGTTCTTCCTCGAATACAACGAATGCCAGACAAATGACTTCATCTTTTCGGATGGCGGCCAATCGATCGAGTTGCTCGGATCAGACATCCAAGATTGGACCATCACGTTCGTGGATACCGGCCTCAACTCCAACGTGGGCGAGCGCCTCCGTCGCGTGCAGGACCATCTCGGCGATGACGAATACTTCCTCGCCAACTACGCGGACGGATTGTCTGACCTCGATCTCGATCCCTACGTCGAGAATTTCCGAGCGAGCGGCAAGATCGGGTGCTTCTTGACCGTTCCGGCGCCCCATACGTTCCACAACGTCCAGATCGATGACGAGGGCCGTGTGGTGGAAATCGAACACATCAGCCGGACGTCGGTGCGCGTCAATGCAGGCTTCTTCGTGTTTCGCCGGGACATCTTCGACTACATGCGACCGGACGAGGAACTCATCATCGAGCCGTTCCAACGCCTCATTGCGCAAAGTGATCTGCTCGCAGTCCCCCACGACGGCTACTGGCAGCCGATGGACACGTTCAAGGACAAGATGTTGCTCGACGAGACTGCTGCCAGGAGTCGGCCCCCGTGGCAGGTCTGGGAGAGGTCGGCCAACAAGCTGAGCAATGGTCAGCTCGGCACCACCTGATGACCGCCGAGGATCTTGCCCGTTCGAGCAGTGCGGCGGCATCTCCATCCGGCTCTGAGGCCGATCGGGTCGGCGCCCGAATGCACGCTCTGATTGCACGTCTGTACCCGATCTGTCGGAGCATCACCGGCAACGGGGTGCGCGAGACGCTCGACATCATCGGGGAGATCATCCCGATCAGCCAGTACGAGGTGCCCTCGGGGACGGCCGTCTTCGACTGGAACGTGCCGAAGGAGTGGAACATCACCGACGCCTACGTCGCTGACTCCACGGGCCAACGCGTCATCGACTTCAGGCAGCACAACCTGCATGTCGTCAACTACAGCGTTCCCGTTCATCGGACCATGTCCCTCGACGAGTTGCTTCCGCGACTCCATTCACTTCCGGATTTCCCGGACCGGATCCCGCATCGAACCACCTACTTCAAGGAGGAGTGGGGATTCTGCCTGCGGCACCGAGACCTCCTGCAGCTCGAACCCGGCGACTACGAGGTGGTGATCGACTCGACGCTCGAGGACGGCTCCCTCACCTACGCCGAATGCCTCATCCCCGGTGAGGTTTCCGACGAGGTCCTGCTCTCATGTCACGTCTGTCATCCGTCGCTCTGCAATGACAATCTGTCAGGCATCGCATTGGCCACCTACCTTGCCGCGAATCTCCTCGATCGACCGAGGCATCTTTCGTATCGGGTGCTCTTCATCCCTGGCACCATTGGCTCGATCACTTGGCTCGCACTCCATCAGGACCAGCTCGACAGGATTCGCTGCGGGCTCACGATGAGCACGGCAGGGGACGCCGGCCACCTCCATTACAAGCGAAGTCGAGCTGGAGACGCCGAGATCGACCAAGCGGTGACCCATGTGCTGGAGCACGGTCAAGGGCCGTACGAAGTTCGCGACTTCGAGCCGTTCGGCTACGACGAGCGACAGTACTCGTCGCCGGGTATCGGACTCACCGTGGGGAGCCTCACCAGAACCCCGTACGGAAAGTTCGACGAGTACCACACCTCTGCCGACGACCTGGACTTCGTTCACCCGGACGCGCTCGCCGATACGCTTGATCATCACATCGCAGCGCTCGAGATCCTCGACACGAATCGCACATATCTCAACCTGAAGCCGTTCTGCGAACCCCAGCTCGGACGACACGGACTCTACGCTTCGCTCGGTGGCCGCAAGGGAGACAACTCGGCCGAACTGGCGGTGCTCTGGGTCCTCAATTTGTCCGATGGCTCGCACTCGCTGCTCGATATCGCTCGTCGGTCAGGTCTCCGATTCGCCGCCGTCAGGACCGCAGCCGATGCGTTGGTCGATGTCGGGCTGATCGAGGATGTCTCGAGCGCGATCTTGACGGAGCGTGGGACCGTCTGAGGTTCCCCTTGGCCGGCTTCGGCCGGGGTCGCGTTGGCGGCATCGCTGGTTCTCGCCGTGGAGCCGCGATGGTTGAACGGGTCGACGTAGGTCATGGTCGCGAACTCGATGTCGTCCGACGTGTGCCTTCACCCCATCGACCTGCTCGAACTAACCTCGTGACAGCTCGAACCACAGACCCCACACTTCGCCCAAACTGTCTCGACAGGAAGCTCCAGCTCCGTGATTCGTCGTCCGATGAACAGAAGGTGGAGCCACCGTCAGATGAATGAACGACGCCTCGAACGGCCGCAGGCGAACGCATCGACCTCTACAGGCGCGGCCGAACCCGCGGGCACGGTCCACGCGTCGACTCGGACTGGTTGGACGACGGTGATGAGAGAAGAGTTCTCCTCCGTACGACCCCGCGTGCTCGTCAGTAACTGGTCTTGCACGTTGTGTCCCCCAGAACACCGGTGGTCGAATTCGAAATGCACTGCTTCGCTCAGCGGGATGGCACATCGACCGCACGGTCCAGTTCGCGGGAGTTCCCACGTGGGCGGGATCCGGACCGATCAGAGAGCGGCTCGAGATCGGACCGAACTGCTGGATCAATGTCGGGTGTCATTTCGAGTTGAACCACAACGTCCACATCGATGAGGGCGTGTACATCGGTCATGATGTGTTGTTCTTGACCTCAACGCATCAGATCGGTTCTGCGGCTCGCCGAGCCGGCAACCTGATCGTTGCGCCAGTGAGGATCGGGTCTGGTGTTTGGATCGGGGCACGAGTGATCATCCTGCCCGGTGTCACGATCGGGAGGGCTCGATCATCGCCGCTGGATCGATCGTGACACGGGATGTCCCGCCACACACACTGGCGACGGGCGCACCGGCGCAGACGAAACGCGAACTCGGGGAATGACTCGACGGAGCGCCCCGACGGCCGTACGTCGGTGGGGAGTTGGCCGGTGACCCACAACGCGTCTGATCGGACAGCGGTGAAGTTCCGATCGACCAGACCTGATCACGCCTGCCCCATCGCCGCGTCGCGGCGCGCGTGAACCGACGACGCGGTCTCTCGACGGCTCGGTTTCGTCGTCCGATCACGCTTCATGGTGCTCCGGCGGCTGGCGCGGAACTCGGATACCCCTCATCCTGAAGCCGCTGTCACACGTCGGAGTCGGTCGTCATTCACGGCGCTGTCGTGCGTGACGCCGGAGGAATGGCCGCAGAGCGGCTCGATGCCGCGCTGGAACGATCCTCACGGTGTGTTGCGCGCCGGCGTCGGTCGGTGAATATTTCGGGTTGATGACAGTCTTGACGATCCCGCCGTGACCGATGAGCTCACTCATCGCGAACCGACGCCCTGCTGCTCTGAGCCTTTGTACTCGGGGACTGGCGGAGGTCGAGACGGGCTGTGGGGTCGTCTCGCCTCGCCGATATCTCGAGAGGTGCTCGCTTTTCGGTCATCAAACTGTAATACTGCTCGTCAAGATCACCTCAATCTCTCAAGTTGCGCAGCAACATGCCGAAAGGGAATCCCATGAAGAGTGTCCTCGGACGACTCGCACTCGCGCTCTCGATGCTGACGCCGCTTGCCGCCGTCGGTCTGGTAACCACAGCTTCTGCCGTTGCGCAAGTGGACGTTGCCGGTCGACTTGCCGATTCCCGTGCCAACGGGCCAACGGTCGACGGACAGTACTCCGGGTTCGGAGCCACGAAGACGAACGGACGGATCTACCTGCAAGTCGCGGGCCGCGCCGGTGTTCCCGCAAACGCCCGTTCCGCGGCGCTGACCGTGACCGCCGTCAGAGGTCGCAACTCGGGTTACGTCACGATCGACGACTGTGCCGCCTCTGTGCCGAACACGTCGAACCTCAACTTCCAGACGGGCCAGACCATCGCCAACCTGGCGATCACAGAACTGAACTCTGACGGCATGGCGTGCATCTACACGAGCGGTGTGAGCGACCTGGTCGTCGACGTCGCGGCGCCGTTTCGGCGGATGACTTCACGGCGGTGGCTCCGGGTCGCCTGCTCGACACTCGCCGCAACGGTCGGACCGTCGATGGTCGTCTGCAAGGTGTCGGCTCCATCGGCGGTGGCCGTTCGGTGCGGGTCGACGTCGCCGGACGCCCCGAGATCCCCGCCGGGGTCGATCAAGTCGTGGTGAACATCACGGCGGCGAGCCCGTCATCGAACGGATACATGACCGCCCACGAATGTGGGTCGCCGGTTCCCAACACGTCAAACCTGAATTTCCGGGCCGGGCGCAACATCGCCCGACTCTCGGTCATCGACATCAGCGGTGACGGCGGATTCTGCCTCTACTCGAACGTGACATCGGGCGCCGTCGTCGACGTGTTCGGGTATTTCTCGAACGACGCTTTCAGGGTGGTTGACCAGGCCCGCTTGGTCGAAACCCGCTCCGGCTTCAACACCGTTGACGGGCAGCAGCGGGGGCTCGGTCGCCTGGTCGACGGTGGCACTCTCGAGCTCGACATCGGCGGCCGTGGTGGCGTTCCCGCCAATGCGACCGCCGTCCTCCTCCAGGTGGCGGCGGTCCGACAACTCGGCAAGGGCTACGTGACCCTGTACCCGGCCGGGTCAGACCGGCCGACGGCCTCCAACCTGAACTTCGAGCCGGGCTCGGCGATCGGGAACACGGCAATCGTCGAACTCGGTGGCAATGGGAACGTCTGCCTCTTCAGCAGTCGAGCCTCGGATGTGATCGTCGATGTGGTCGGCTGGTTCGCTGGTCCGAAGACCTCGACCTCGACCGAGTCCTGTCCCAAGACGGGCGTGAACCCCACCATGCCAGGCATGCAAATTCCGGGTATCGACCCGAGTCGTGCGAGTGGTCGTTCGTCGAACGCAGTGTTGCGCTTTTCCTCCGGCGAGTTCGGAAGCAACGACGGCACTCCCGGCGAGGTCCGGTTGACGTGCGGCGTGTCCCATCATGCGTACGACGATCCGATCGTTGCCCCGGGGCGGCCCGGTGCGTCGCACCTCCATACGTTCTTCGGCAACGCCGGAACGAATGCCGACTCGACGTATGAGTCGCTGCGCAACGAACCTGCCGGCTCGACCTGTGCCGGCGGTTCGCTGAACAAGTCGTCCTACTGGTTCCCGTCGCTGATCGACGGCGCGACGAACAGGGTTGCCGAACCGATCCTGACCTACGTGTACTACAAGACCGGATACTGGGGTCAGGACGGCCGGAATGTTCAGGACTTCCCGAACGGGTTGCGGATGGTCTCGGGGAACGCTGCGGCGACCTCGCCGCAGACGGACTGGATCGTGGGCTGGGATTGCTCGACCCATGATGGCGATGGAGTGCCACTCCAGACCATTCGAAGTGGTTCGTCGATCCCGCAATGTGGTGCGAACAATCTGCTCCACATGAGCGTCATGTTCCCGCAGTGCTGGAACGGCCGAGATCTCGATTCACCTGACCACAAGTCGCACATGGCGCATCCGAACTTCCAGGGTCAATGCCCGGCGAGCCACCCGGTGCTCCTGCCGCAGGTGACGATCAATGCGTCGTGGAACATGGGGAGCGGTGGTTCGGACTCGCTCTACCTTGCGAGCGACACGATGTTGCCCGCCGGTGCGCCGCGAGGTCAGGGCCTCCATGCCGACTTCTTCGAAGCGTGGGATCCCGCCGCCCGTTTGGGCTTTGTGCGGAACTGTCTGAACGCTCGGTTGAACTGCGGGATCCGAGCACTCGGTGACGGGTACACACTGCGCGACGTTTGATCCTCGAGCCGTCGAGTGCGCGAACCACCGCCCGAGCGACAGCCGCATCGCGGCTGGAACACCAGACGGGTTTCCGATCACCACGATCCCGACGTGGTTCGCGCTCTCGTCGCTCGAATTCGGTGCAGCAGACGTTGGTGCCGTGTGCTGTCGTGCCGCTAGGGTGACGGAATGTGGGGACGGGCGAAGCGGATCATCATTGATCAGAGCCTCGAGTTCGTTGCGGCCCTGCTTCCCCACGCTGCACTGACTCGACTGAGCGCCCGGGCCACGGACGGATTCCACGTGGCGCTCTGCCTCCACAGGGTGTTGCCGGAGCATCGCGCCGATGTCACGATGCCCGGACTGGTGCACACCGAAGAAGAGATCGACCTCCTGCTCAAATGTTTCGAACGGCACCCTGAACGCATCACGATGACGTTCGACGATGGGTATGACGACGCGCGAGAGTTCATTCAGAGCCGGGCGCCGGAGCACCCCGACGTGCAATGGATCTTCATGATCTGTCCTGAGAAGACGATCAGGCGTCGGAGCTTTCCCTGGGACGACTGGATGGTCGACGGCTACGACGAAAGCAGTCGAGATTTCTTCCGCTCCTGGGAGGAGCACGCCCGCCGGAAAAGCGATCGCGCTCGAGGCGTCGCGACGCGAGCGGATCTCGAGCCGTATCGCCTCGCGACCGCCGACCAATGCCACGAGCTCGCTGAGTTGCCGAATGTCGAACTCGGCAACCACACTGATAATCACTACGCGATGGCATGGTTGACACCGGCTGAGGTCGACCGGGAGATTCGCGATTCTCACGAAAGGTTCGTCGAGGAGTTCGGGCCCTGCGATCACTTCGCGTTTCCGTTCGGCGCAGCGCCGAGGGTGTATGACGAGCATGTCGAGCGCGCCACCGAGTTGATCAACTCGACGATCTGGACGATCGAGAACCAACCCGTTCCGGCCGACCAAGCAGCGTCCGTCACTGTCCGCCCTCGCTTTGCATGGGACTCGACCAGACTCTCGCCCGCGCGATGAGCCTCTTCGTCTCGCTGAAGTGCACTGCCATTCGTCTGAAGGGATTGCGTCCCGGGTGGTCGTATCGGAACGTCGTGCAATCCTCGTGTTGGTTGTCAGTCGCGGGATACGGCTTGCAGGCGTTGTAGGTCGGGCTCGGTGTCGTCGATCTCGGCGACGCTGACAGCGGCGATGTCGCGGCGTCGGCCGGCGATCATTTCGTCGTTGTTCTGGACGCGGAGCGCTCCGACGACGCGAGTCGCTCGACCACGAGACGCAGCCGTCGCGGGTCAACGGTCTCGAAATCGTTGAAGCGACGCTTCTGGGATCGTGCGAGTTCGTGGACTCGAGGGAATCCCGCGAGCTGCTCGGAGAGGATCTGCTCGGCCCCCTCGGACAGTCGCAGACGCAGCGGTGGGGTTCCGACCTCGCCGATGGTTCGAACAGCGTTGGCGTAGAAGAACTTGTAGGGCTCGGGGCCGTCGAAATCGAACACCACGTCGCCACGTTCGTGGCTCCGCGCGAATCATCTCCTCGAGCAGTACGGCGCCGGGGGAGAACTTGTGCAACTCGCGGTCATACGCCGGAACCCAGTAGAAGAACGTTCTGTCTGCGAGGGCTCCCAGGTGGGCCGCCAGCAAACGGTTTCCTGACGTGAGCGTTGACACCACCGACGGCGTCGCGTTCGAAGAGCTCGCGAAACAGCGTGCCAGCACCGCGACTCATGATGTCGGTGTAGCCCGAGGCAAGGTACTGAGCGCTCTTCCACGCGATGCACTGCTCGAGATGCCTCGGGTCGGGGTTGTGGTGCGTGAACACGACCTCGGCGCCGAGATGCTTCTCGAGGGCGGTGGGTGACTTGATGATTTGGCGAAACGCGCGTGATGAACGAACTCGGCGCGCAGCGACGAAGGAGTCGAAATCGTCGACCACCGTCCAGTCGATGTACGGCGCCACCCCGGCGCGGTTGGCGGCCGCGTGCCGGGGTCGGGTCGTCGTCTCTCGACTCGAACTCGTCGAGGGATGCTCGGTCGGTCTCGACTCGGTCGAGCCATCGGACGGCGCGTGCGTCGGGGCTCACACTCTGGAGTGGCTCGAGCACGTCGAGGAACGGGATATCCGATCGCGGCCGGCCCCTCGTGTCGACGAGTACGCGATATCCATGGCCGTCGATGCGTACCGTCTCGATCCGCATCTTCTCGTCGGCCAGGAATGCGTGCTGGGCTGAAACGAGGAAGTCGTCGGAGGAGAAGAAGTTCATGCGTTGGTGCGACGTCATGCACCGTCTCGGATCACGTGATCGGTGGTGTCAAGGCGAAGAGTTGACACCATAGCGGGATTGTCATCTGACACGACCTCGGCGGAAGGGACGACCACCGCCCGAACGCTGTCGTCCCGGATCCGCGCCGGCTTGCTCAGGGTGCGTGTTGAGCGGGGGCTTCGTGATCCGGTACGGAAGACCGAGCTCGCTTCGTCACGACGGCTGGGGCCGGGGTCACGAGGGTCCACTCAGGAATCGAATCCATGACGACCGAGTTGGGAGCGATCTTCGAATGGGCGCCGACGCTGATCGGCCCGACCAGCACGGAACCGGGAGCTACGTGCACGTCATGGTGGAGATGTGGTGCACCGCCTGCCGTTCGGTTCGCTCCACTGGAGATGCCGAGTGTGACGTGCTGCGACAGTACGCACCGGGTGTCGACCCTGGCCGCGCGACTCAGCACCAATCCGTTGCCGTGCACGAGCAGCACGCCTGGTGCCACGTTGGCGCCGTAGTGCATCTCCGCCCCGTACACGTGTCGAATGAGGCGAGACACCATCATCGCCAGTGGCGTCAGCCGGCGGCGATGGAACACACACACGACGCGGAACACGGTGAGCTGCTGAAAGCCCACATGAGTGATGAAATCTCTCACGATCGCCGACCGGCCCGACGCCGCTTCGGCCGATTGGTACCGCTCGTCGTACTTGGCGCGGGAGGCTTGGAGCTGTTGATGGTCGGCGAGGACCGTGGCGGCAAGCGACGTCATGCCCGCAGCTTATGCATGGAGGTCGGGCGGCTGCTGTCGCGTTGTTGTCAGCGTCCCTCCGGTCACTCGCTTGTACACCATTCCGAGGAAGATCGGGAGGGCTGCAGCGTCTTGAATGATGTATCGCTTCCAGAGTCGCTTCGGCTCCTTGGCCAATCGGTACAGCCATTCGAATCCGATGCGTGAGATCCACTCAGGAGCACGGCTCACTTTCCCCGCCACGAAGTCGAGGCTTGCTCCGCAGCACACATAACAGGCGGGTGGAATGTGGTCGGCCAGTTCGTGCAGGAGTTCTCCCTCCTTCGGTGACCCGAAGGCCACCAGCACGAGTTCGGCCTCGCTCTCCCTGACCAACTCCAGCGCCTCGATGAACTCGAGGTTGCTGGCGCCCGGGGTGAACCAGGGTGAGGACCGGCCGACGATCTGCAGGTCGGGATGTTCGGCGAGCATCGTGTCGGCGGCCTGTGCGGCGACCTCGTCGGTGGCGCCCAGGAGGAAGAGCCGCGTGCCGTTCGCCGCCGCGGCAGCGACCAGCGGTTCAACGAGGTCTGACCCGGACACCTTGTGTTTCAGCGGAAGCCTGAGCAGCTTCGACGCCAGGACGAGGGGCGCTCCATCGGCGAGGACGAGACTCGCTTTCGAGTACGTATCTGCGAAGGCAGGATTCCGCCGCTCGAGCACGAGGTGATCGACGTTCGGAGTCATGACGATCTCGAGTTCGCCAGTCCGGCTCAGGTCGATGATGCGATCGACTGCGCCGGCAAGATCGATGACGTCGACGTTCACGCCGCCGAAGATCACCTGATCCGGCGTGGGCTGGCGGGTGTGAGACGGTTCGTTGGACACGGTGGCGCTTTCGTTCGTCATCGTTGGTGAGCCTCAGCGGAGTTCGATGACCGAAATGCTCGATGGAGGTAGATCGAGGTTCAGGAGGTCGCCGTCGAGTTCTGACTCAACAGTCTCGAAACCACTCCGATCACCGGTGTACTGGTAGGCGGTCGCCTCGGTGCGCATGCACTCGTTCAACTCGACGGAGGTCGCGAGCCCGCTCGTCGGTCGAACTGTTGATGGCAACGACGACGTTGCGATCACCGGTGCTCGTGGCCGAGGCGAAGAGTGACAGCGGCCGATCGGCGACCGTTGCCACTGACAACTCCCCGAACGTTGCGCCTGCATCGTCGTAGTTGCGGAATGCTCGGAACGCCCAGAACACGGGCGAATCTGGTGGCGGCGTGATCCAGTAGTAGGCCGAGAAGAGGCCGTTCTGCCCGAATCGGCCGAGTGCCTCGGCTTGCGCGATGCCGCCACTGATGTGGTTTTCGGCGCCGAAGGAGTACTCGCCGATGGAGAGCTTGGTTCCCGGATAGTTGTCGTCAACCCACCGCTGCATCCGCGGAATCAGTTCGATTCGTTCTGCGATCCACGACTCCTCGAGGTAGGCGTCGTCCCACAGCGACCGTGTCGAACGGATCCGGAGGGCGGCGGCGTCCTGGCTGATGTCGTTCCCGTAGCTGCCGTCCTGCGGGTAGAAGTGCACGTCCAGCACGTCGAGCAGACGAACCCCGTTCTGCTCCTCGTACTCCCGCATTTGCTGGAGATACCACTCGACCAGGGGGATGTTGTCGTGTGCGCGGCTGTCAGGCGCGCGGTTGAATCCTTCGGCAGCGTCGACCGCGGAGAACAGGTAGGCGGGCCAGCCCCAGACTGCCGGACCAGCGATGAGCGCATCCGGATCGGTCTCGCGGATCGCAGAGGCGTAGGCAAGGGAGTCGGCGAGCAGTCGGTCGTAGCTCACCGGCTCCGGGATCACGTCGCGGTGTGTGGAGTCCCACAACATCGGTTCGTTGTCGAGGATGTACATGAACGGCTTTGGCTGATTCGCCAGTTCTGCAGCGTCGATCATCTCGCGGATCCACGATTTCGCCGTCTCCGGCGTCGACTCGACGCTGGTGCGGGTCGGATCAGGCGGCGTGATCAGTTCGCCGTTCGGGTCCTCTCCGTTGCCGGCATCTTCCCGGGACGGATCGACGCCCGACTGTGGTCCGAACTCGCTCACCGGGAAGCTGTAGCTCGAATCGTCCTTGGCCACCCACCCCAGCATCGGGATGGTGATTGCGCTGCCGACGTCGAACTGCCAGTTCTCGGCAAGGAACTCGTCGTGTGCTCGGCCACCTGCGCCGATGTTGACGTTCTGCCAGTAGTAGTCGAAGGCGGTGTTCCACGTGCCCAGTTCCCAGTTGTATCGACTCGTTGGGTTCCCACCCCACCGACGGCTCGGCAGCTGCAGAGTCCACTGCTGGTCGTTGTCGCTTTGGAGTGGGCGAGCAGTTCCGTAGATGTGTTCGCTGATCGGAAGCGTCGGCGCCGCACAGTCGACCCTGGCAGCGGCCGAGGCCTCGGTCGTCGGTCGCGAGTCGAGTGGATCCCCCGGGATCAGTGCGAGGTTGAGCACGGAGACGGTCGCCGGAGCGTCGAATTGTCCGCTTGCCGCCAAGATGACTCGGTCGAATTGGGTTGCCCCGGCGAGCAGCTCGTACATCTGGATCGTCGCACTGTATGTGTCGCCGTTCTCCTGCAATTCGGGTGTGATTGCCGGAAAGTTGGTGCCCAGTTCGTCACCGAGCGACACGTTGAGGAAGCTGTTGCCGAGGTCGTCGGAGGTTGCGATCTCCAGCGTCAGATGCGAATACGACCCCGTGAGCGAGGGATTTGCGACAATCCAACCGCCGTAGTCGGCGAGGTCGATCACGACGTTGCCGGTCTCGCCTGGTTCGGGAACCGTCGCCGCCCACCCGTAGTTCTGCCAGTCGGGGTGGAGCCCGTCGGCGGCGATGACCAACGATTCGCTCGTGTCGACCTCCACGCTGACCGGTTCGGTGTCGCTCGGTTCGGTTCCACTCGGTTCGTCGATCGCGTCGGAGCCGCCGTCGACGCAGGCTGCAAGGATGATGGCGAGGCCGAGCGCGAGTCCCGCGCGTCGGCGATTCAGGCGTGCACCGCTCATACGAGTTTCTCCCGCAATCCGCCGTGATGTCGGTAGTAGCTGTACAACCCGATGCCGAGTCCGCATGCCACGCCGACCGTCGCGTTCGTTGACGAGCCGAAGAGTCCCAGGTCACCCCACGCCTGGAAGAGGAACGCGTATCCAGGCGGTCACGACGAGAGCGGTCTGGGTGCGGAGGTCGGGATCCTGTGTGGCTCTTCGAAGTCGGTGACGCACGTGGACGCACAACGCGAGCGGCGCGAGCAACATGGCGAGCCCAACCGGACCGACAAGGTTCAGCATGCCCAGCACCGAGTTGTGCGGCAGGTACCGATACTGCGAAAACGACGCGGAGATGTCGTAGGCGACGACGTACTCGGTGTACGGCTTGCCGAAACCCGCAGGGAGGGGGAAGCCCTGCTTTGCGGAGAAGACGAGGTTGAAGTCCTCGATACTCCGGGTCTGACTGGAGCTGTCGTCGCCGGTCGCCACACTTTGCAGTGACTGAACAGGGGCGAACACCCGAGACGGCGGTGTGGCGAGCCCGGCTGCAACATAGAACAGGAGGAGCGGCACGCCCAGACCCGACACCTTCAGCAACCGCCGGTGCGCATGTTTGCTGGCCGACAGCGTCACGTACGCCAGCGCGCCGATGATGACGACCCACGCCAAGCGTCGGTTGTTGACGATGATGGCGAGCATGAGGATGGGGATGGTGAGCGCTGCGACGTGCCGGCTCATGCGGTCGGTCTTCTCGATCCACCGGGACACGACCATGACCAACGCGAGGGCCCACAACAACGAGTCGCCGTGCGACGTGAGGTAGAGCGGCGGCTCGCCGACGATCCCACGGGCGACAGTGATGTAGATGTAGATCGCCAGCCCGGCTCGGTCACAGCGCGCTGAACAGAACGATCTTCCAGATGAGCGACGACAGGACGGGGTCGGTGACGCGGGCTGTCGCTCCTGCCAGGCACAGCGCAATGACGATGCCGAAGACCTGATAGTAGATCTGCTGGGTGCTACCTCCGGTTGCAACCCCCCAGAACGCCAACACCGGGATGACTGCGAAAGCGCCGACCCACGCGTGACCGAATGTTCGCGGCAGCGTGTATGCGAACTCCTGGCGTCGAAGCCCCCGCCCTGTTCGGCCTGTGGCGGCTCGCCAGGCCACGATCACCGAAACGAGCACCATCGGCGCAACGGGGATTGGGAGGAACGGGACAGATTTCGAGATGGTGCTGAACCAGAAGTCACCGACGTGTTGCACCGGTGACTTCCACAGGCCGTTGTAGGGGTTGGCTGCCGCATCGTCGACGGCGACGAACATCACGAACATCGCAGCGATGATCCGACCGACCGGCCACCGAACCGCCAGGACGAATGCGATGATGATCGCAGTCAGGCGCCCGAGCACGGAGTCTGCCAGCGCGACCCCGACCGACGCCATGACGATGGCAAGAAAGATCATCGAGCCGGCGCGTGTCCACCGCGACATGGTGACGGGGGGCTTCAGGGTGAGTGTCATCCGGGCAATCTGGGCAGGATGAACAGGGCAAGGAAATAGTAGAACACGCTCAAACCGATGAGTGACCGGTACAGAACTGCGTGCGAGCGTCGCACGAGCACGATGGGCAGGAGAATCAGGCCGATCAGGAGCGACATCTCGAGCAGTCCTTTCATCGATTCCTCCTTCTCCTGATGGGTCTGGGTCTGAGTCGTTCGTCGTGGTCGTGCCGAGGCGCTGCTGCGACTCCGGTCAGCGCCGGCGATGCCACCAACGGCGCCGCTGGCCGCGGCTCGAGGCAGACGGCGCCCATGACCCGATCTGGCCCGATGAGCTCGGTGATTTCCGAGAGTTGATCGCCGCGACTGACTTTGAGTCCGACGAGCAACACGGAGCGCGTGCAGTTGCGCACGATCGGGATCGAGCCGGGATCGACGTTCGGTGATTCGACGACGATGATCACTGGATCGCCGGTGTGGGCAGCGACACCGCGACTCGTTTCCAAGGCTTGCGATGGGCGGAGTCCAACGGCGGTGACCACGTGAACGGGTTCGCCGGTGATCGAGGCTCCCACCTTCGCCAACGCTTCAGCGGCCTGCTGAGCGTCCTCGCTCGTGAGGCCCGGCACCGGGATGATGGCGGTGGTCACGTATGAGGGGTCGCTGAGGCGGAACCACAGGGCCTCCAGCTTGGGATTTCGGACTTGGGCCTGCGACGCCTCCGCCGTGCTGATCGCCGCGCCGTTGGTGGCGAGCGCGAGAACCTCACCGGAAGGCTCGTCGAGTGAGTCGTGCCAGGCGAGCAACTGCCTGTCGGCCTCGCTGTCGCCAACGGACGGCTCCGAGGCTGCAGGCTGAGCGCGTTCGTCGGGCTCAGAGCGCCAAGCATCCGATGTGCCTCGTGTTTGAATTGTCATAAGACCCTCTCAGGCGTCGGGTGGTCGGTTCGGCCGATTCCGGCCATGGAATCTTCGCGCAACGATTCGCTGCGAGCCGTTCGGGTCCACGTGGCCCCGCTGTGCTTCTGCTCTCGCCATGCGTCGGATCCGCGGACCATCACCTTCCACGCGATGTAGCCAGGGACCCTGGCCATCGCTGGCAACGCCCGCCAAGAACTCGGCGACCAGGCAATGCTGGCGGCGAGGTGCGCGATGAGGGCGATCCATCCCGCGGTCAGGATCCGGCGGGGAGTCGGACCGACGCGTGGTGTGAGCATGCTCGAGACCACCATGCCGACACCGAGATACCCGACGATCGAGGCCATCGGCGGCATCACGATATCGATGGCCATGTCAGCATCGACGGCGCTCCGACGCGAGAACGCACGACGAACGAGCGGGATGGTGTGGTCACGACGCAGCGTGGACCGACCCAGCTCCCAGCGAACGCGTTGCGACGCCGAATCGGACCTGGACTGTGGCATGTCGCCGGCGACGTGGGTCCCGTCGCAGTAGTCAACGGTCACGCCGCGTTCGGTGAGCAAGATCGCATACTCGATGTCCTCGACGACCGAGAACGCCCGATACGGAACTCGCTCCAAGAGTGCCCGCGTGAACACCATGCCGTTGCCCCGGAGCCCTGTGGACAACGACAGGGCGGAGCGGCCGCGAGCACGAACGCGATGTTGGCTGGTGAACCCGACGTCCAGCAGTCGGGTTCGCCAACTCGCGCTCGGATTGCGAACCCGGTAATCGACCTGGATCGCCTCGGCGCCGTTGTCGACATGGTGGGCGGCGCATTCGAGGAGACCGGCGTCGACGACGGTGTCGGCATCAACGATGACAAAGATGTCGTGCTCGCCCGCTCCGACGAGTTGGCTCAACGCCCAGTCGAGTGCGTACCCCTTGCCGCGCAGCGAGGGGTTGGTGCGGACCATCACCTCGGCGCCGGCGGCTCGTGCCCGTTCGGCTGTGTCGTCCGAGCAATTGTCGGCCACGACGAAGATGCCGAAGTGGTCGGCAGGATAGCGAAGGGATCGGAGGCTCTCGACGGTTGCGGCGATGTTCGGCCCCTCGTCGTGCGCTGGGACGACAACGGCGCATCGCCGAGTCGTCGCGACGCCGCAGCGGTGTGGCCGGACTGCGAGCACGGTCATGGCCCCGAGGTACAGCCCCGGAGCGGTGATCGCGGTGGCGGCCACAGTGGCGAGCGGGCGTGCGAGTCCCATTCGAGTCATCCGGTCCGATCGGCGGGCTGAAGCACGGTCAGAACAGGGATCCGCTCCTGGTCGAGTTGCCATGGAGCAATGATTCGGCCTCGCGGAGCGTCGAGGGCGACGCAGACCAGACCCATCACGAGGACACCGAACATCAGCGCAGCGATGTAGCCCTGGAGATTGCCGGTGAGCGGTGCCTCCGGGATCTCCGCTGGTGCCGAAAGTGCGTACCGGTACTCGATGCCTGCCTCGGCCTCGGCGCGTGCGAGCTCGGCGACACGGACCTGTGAGAGCAGGTCCTGCTCTTGGCTGACGGCGCCCTCCAATTCAGAACCCGCTGCGACCCCGTCGATGGCGTCGAAATCCGCTGCTTCGCGGATCGCGTTCACTTCACTCGTCGCCATGTCGGCGCGGGCGGTCAGAATCGAGACCTGCTCACGCAGTGGCTCGACCTCCAGTCGAACTCGTTCGTTGAGGAAGCGCCCGTAGGCCGCCTCGGCGATGGCAGCCGATTGCTCGGCGTCGGGCCACAGAACAGAAATGTCGATCGTGGCGGACGACTCGTTGCTCACCACGCTGATCGCTGTGCGCAAGTCATTGCGGACCGCCTCGGCGCGTTGTGCATCGGTCTGAGAACTCGGGAGGATGGACTCCTTCAGCCGGCCGAAGAACGGCTTCTCCACCTCGCTGAGCAATCCGACCTCGTCGATGATCGAGTCGAGGTTGTCGCGCCTCAGAATGATCGATTCGGCCTGTCGGCTCGCGCTGGTCGACACACCTTCGACGCCGCCCAACGAGCGGTCGCCACCGAGCAGGATCGTGGCCGAGCTCTGATACAGGGGGGGTTCGGACGCCAGCAGCATTCCTCCGAGCGCTGTCGCCACGACCAACGACAGGACGGCGACGATGCGATGCCGGCGGATGGAGCGGAGGACGAACCGACCCCAACGCTTCAGCGGTTCGAGCGAGAACAGCGAGTCTTCGTCGGGCGCTGCGGCTCCCGAGAGCGGTTGCTGCGTCTGGGTGGCACCGAGCCGATCGATCGGACGGGGGGGAACGAGCGCAGGTGTTGGCACTGGCTGCACGGACGCCACGTCGCGACTGTCGGTCATCGGGCGCTCGTCTCTGGTGTCCACGCATACCTCACACGTTGGTCGATCACTCGGATGTTATCTACGCAGGGTGTTTCGGCGTCCGGATTTCGAAACTTGACAGATTCGAGAGCGTCCGGACGATTGGCCAGCATCGGGTGGCTGCGGAAGACCGTGTCGGCTGGGCCTCGCGGCGATGCGACCCCAACGGCCAGATGGCTCTCGGTGAGCCGGCATCCAGCTACCGTGTCGGCGTGTCGACCGATCCCGACCCCCATCCGGGCGAGGGCTTGACTATCTCGTCGGGTCTCGGACGTACGGCGCTGCTCAACTCCGCGCGGCTGTCCGTCGCCCTGATGCTGTCGTGGATTCTGTCGCTGGCTGGTCGCTTTCTGCTCCCGAACGTGCTCGGAACGGAGCAATTCGGTCAACTGGCGTTCATCGAGAGCGTCGCGGTCCTCTCACTGTCGTTGATGGCGTTCGGCGCCGGCGACTACATCCGTAAGGAGGTCACCACCCATCCGGAACATGCGCAGAAGTTCGCTCGGCCATTGCGCCAGGTGCAGCTGTTCGTGGGCATCGTGCTCAGTGCTGTGCTCCTTGTCGCGCTTCGACCGCGACCTCCGGACTCCAACAGGGGTTGGTGGCGCTCGCCTTCGGCCTGTCGCAGGTGGCGTTGATCCTCGGCCTGATGAATGCCGCGTTCCTGCAGGCGCGACACGACGTGCGCATCGTTTCGATCTCTGCGATTGTCACCAAGGCGTTGTGGTTCTTGATCTTGTTGGCGGTGCTGGGCGCTGGATTCCAGCTGTTGGCTCTTCCGGTGGCGCTCCTCCTGTCGGAAACCGTTCGCACGGTGTGGCTCGGCCACGCGGTTCGTGAAGGGTACGGCACGTTCCCGTCGGCCCCCATTGGTGAGGCCCGTCGAGTCGTCCGCAAGTCATTGCCGTTCTACATGAACGACTTGAACGTCCAGTTCATGGGATACAGCGTCCGCATCCTCGTGGGTTTGATCGGGGGAACCATCGCGATCGGCTTGCTCACGACCGCACTGCTCGCGTCGACCGTCCCGATGCTCATGACGCCGATCCTGGGATGGGTCGCCATCCCCGTTTTTTCGTCGGTACGAGCTCGGGGCGGCCCCTCGGAATTGTGGCAACGAGTTGGACAGATGCTCGATCTGCTCGCTGTGACCGTGTGTGCCGGTGGAGTTGCGCTGTTTGCGTTGTCCGACTGGCTGATGCCGTTGCTGTTCGGCGACGACTTCGCGCCGAGCGGACCAGCGTTTGCCCTGCTCGCTCTGTCCGTTCCGGCCACGTATGTCACTCAGATCGTGGGCAGCGCCTTCATCGCCGACGACCGGAGCTGGCAGAACACGCGGGTGAACATCGCGACCATGATCTTCGTCCTCGTTGGCGTCGTGGTCGCTTTGGTGATCACCGGGAGCGATGACCCGGGTCGTACGGCGTGGTTGGCGGCCATCGTCATTGCGGTGGGCGAGTGGGTGACGGTCGCCACGTTGGCGCTGCTCAGACCATTTCGATGGCTCAGTGCCCAGACGGCCGTCCGTCTTTTCCTGGTGGCGTGTGCATTAGGGATCTCCTCGGTCGAGAAGCTCGGAGACGAGCCGAACGACCTCATGATCGCCGCCGTTGTCCTGGTGGTGGTCGTCGCGGCAACGGACCTGCCGAGACTGGTGTCTCAGGGTCGCGAGGTGTTGCGATCAGGCGACGGCGCCGAAGGCGACGGCCCGGACCAGGTTCACGGCGCCGACGGCGACGGCGACGGCCCGGACCAGGCACACGGTGATCCCGACGACGAAATCACTGACCCGATTGAACGCAGCGATCTCTTTGCGTGGTTCGACGATCTCGATGTCACACACTCGTCCGACGAGCGCCTTGGTCGCGACTCGGACCAGGAGGGCGAAACGACCTGAGCGGTCAGCCGTGCTCGAGTTGCGTGAACCTGCTCGGCGCGATCAGTTGGTCAGCGCATCGACGATCTGGTCGAACGCCACGTCGGCGTAGGTGAGGATCTCGTCGTCGGTGCGATCCTGGATGGGGTGTGGCGTGAACACTCGCGACACCGCAGGGAACCCGAGTGCGGTCGACTGGGCGATCGCCGCATCGACGAACTGGTCGGATGCGACGAACATCGACGGGATGCCACGGAGTTCGAGATCGTTGATGTCGTGCACACTGCACGACGTGCAACTGCCTCAATCCGCCAAGGCTTCGATGACCACTTGGCACTCGGTGGCGATCTGGTGCCGCAGGTCGACCGGCGCCGGCTTGGCAAATGTGGGCTTGACGTAGCGCTTGACCGTCGCGCCGATACCGACGAGTCGCTGCTCGATGCGATCGAGGAACACATCGCCGCGTGGCTTCGAGATGTCGAGCAGGCCGACGGTCAGCCCGTCGAGCGACGCCGGGCGGGCGAGCCGCTCGCGTTCGACGACGTTGCGTTCGCTGGTCGGGTCGAGAATCGTGGTCATCAGTGCCTCCAGAGGGGTCGTGGTCAGTATTGCACCGCGCGGGTGACCGGCTTCGAACCCTTGTCGCCGTTCACCCAGCCGGCGATGATCTGACTGAACAGGCCGGCTCCGCCACCCGCGTAGGTCAGCATCAGTCCGCCGGGGCGGAACTTGGGGAGCGCCTCGGCGTCGCCGAACGCCTCGGGCACGCCCTCGGCGATCCCGTGGGCGCCGCGAACGAGGTCGGACCCGGGCCGGTTGAGATGGGCGTACACCTCCGCGAGGATGCGCTCACGGTCCCAGCCGGCATCGGCGAACACGCGGGCGTGTTCGGGGCCCATCACGACGATCGCGTCGAACATCATGATCAGCTTGGGGTGCTGGATCGCTTGGAGGCGCATCGCCATCGACGCCGCCAGCGATTCGGGCTCGCGGGACAGCTGATCGACGAATCCCTGCGGACCCTCACCGGCGAATACGGTCAGCGCGTCGACACCCGGCTCGATGCCGAGCGCGACGGCGAGGGATCCGTATGGTGACGTGTCGTCGGCCTCGGCGAAGCAGAAGCTCAGCTTGCCCGGGTTGCCGTGCGCGGCTCGGTCCACCTCGCCGGGTCGTCCACCACCGAAGTTCCGGACGACCAGCTGGAGCGCTCGGCCGATCGTGAGGTTCGCTCGGTTGCCCTGTCCGAGCGCGTTGCCGCCGGAGTTCATCCCGATCGCGCGTGTCCCGGGCCCGCTGCACACGATGACCGGCCCGACCGGCATCGTGGTCGCGAGGATGCCGTGCATGTTGAACTCGTCGTTGCACGCAGCCTCGATGGCGGTCAACACCCACGGCAGGTACTCGGGCTTGCAGCCGGCCATCACGGCGGAGATCGCGACCTTCTCGACGGTGATCTCGTCGAGATTCGGCGGGATCGCGGCCACGATGTCGGACGGTGCCCGAGTCGTGCCTTCGAGCATCGCCATCACCCGCGCTTCGGTCGGCGGGACCACGGGGAGCCCGTCGGTCCACCCGCGGGCGAACATCATCTCGAACTCGTCCTCGGCGGCTGCCACGTCGATTCGGCGAGACGAGAGCGTCGATCGGCCGAATCTCACGCGCAGCTCGTCGACCAGATCGGGGTCGACCGACATCGAGCCACAGCCCGGACGCATCGGCGGCAGGTCCGCGCCGAGACCCTCCACGCCGGTCAGCTCCTCCCAGGCCTGTCGTGACCAACCCACCGTCCGTGCGACCTCGGCCCCGTCGGCGCAGCGGATGACCGTCGGCACGGTCTCGATGTCGTGGAACCAGCTCACCGCGAGGTCGGAATCGGGAATGGCGGCCGGGTCACCCGGAAAGTCCGGGTCGTCCTGCGTGTAGATGTGCAGTTCGACGCCTTCGGACAGCTCGCGGAGCACAGGGACGACCATCTGGCACGTCTCGCACTCGCGCTTGACGACGACGACGATGCCGTCGGGGAGCAGTGGGGCTTGGGGAGCGTTCATGCGAGGAACTCCAGGATTCGGTCGTTGACGGCATCGGGTGCCTCGAGGTGGAGGAAGTGGGCGACGCCGGGCACGATGTCGATCGTCGCCTGCGGGCCGAGGCCCTCGCGAGCCGACTCGGCGACCTCGGCTCCGATGCAGCCGTCGACGGCGCCGTGGAGGTACAGCATCGGTTGGGTGGGGATGGATCCGGTCGCTTCCTGGACCGCAGCCAGGTCGTCGCGAACGCCGACGCCACTGAGCGCCGCTCGGTAATAGCCGATCGCCGCCGCGAGGTGTTCCGGATCGCGCAATGCGTCCTTGACCGCACGCACGTCGTCGGCGCCGTCGTATCCGGGTGACCAGTCGCTCCAGATCATCTCGATGAACGCGAGATCGTCTGCGGGGACGACCATGTCGGCGAGCGGGTGTTGGAAGAAGAACATGTACCAGCTCTTCTTGAGCTGTGCGTGATTCGTGAGGAATGCCATGGCGAGTGCCGGACCCGGCGGCACGGCCATCCCGACGACCTTCGACCAGCGCTCCGGTGCATGAGCCGCGGCGCCGTACGTGATCGGTGCCCCCCAGTCGTGGCCGATGATCGCCGCCCGACCGTCGCCACCGAGCTGCTCGTGGACCGCGATCATGTCGAGCGCCGATGCTCCGGTCTGGACGCAGCCGTCGGCGGGGACGCCACTCGGGGCGTAGCCGCGGAGGAATGGCGCAGCGACTCGCCAGCCGGCGGCCTCGAGACGCGGAGTGAGATGACGCCACGTGTGCGGGGTGTCGGGGAACCCGTGCACGCACACCGCGAGTGGTCGATCGTGATCGTCGATCGAGTCGGAGACGAGGCAGGCGATCTCGACGCCATCGCCCTGGAAGTTCCTGTTCATCACCACGCCGCGACCGTACCGTCGCGTCCACGACCGGGTTGCACCGGCCCGTTCGGAGTTGCTCCGTCAACCACTCGCGCCGCTTGTTACCAACTTCACAAGGTCGGCCTTGTCCGTCCGTGTTCACGGAGGCCTAATGTTCCTGTCATCGGGGATTCACACGAGCACGATGCCGTCGATGCGGGCTTGAAGGTGACGTTTCACGGCGTCCGTGGTTCGACCCCGTGCCACGGGCCGGACATCGTCGGCTACGGCGGCAACACGTCGTGTGTCTCGATCGGCGTGCCGGGTGCCGACCCGATCCTGCTCGACCTCGGCACCGGGCTGCGCTACTTCGGGCAGTCGTTGCCGACCGGCACGCCGTTCCGGGGTTCGTGCCTCGTGAGCCACCTGCACTGGGATCACATCCAAGGGCTCCCGTTCTTCACCCCGCTGCTCACCGAGGGTGCGCACGTGACGATGTACGCCCCGGTCCAGGACGATGGTCGCACGGTGGAGCAGGTGTTCGGCGAGACGATCCGGCCGCCGCTCTTCCCGATCGAGCTGTCGATGCTGCCCGGGGTGATCGAGTTCAACGACGTCTGCGACGACGAGTTCGTCATCGACGGTGGCGCTGCCGGCGACATCGCAGTGATGTCTCGGTCGATCCCGCATGTCGGTCGGACCCTCGGCTACCGCATCGAGTGGAACGGCCGGTCGATGGCCTACCTGAGCGATCATCAGATGCCGTGCGACGGCGCGCTCGTCGCCAGTGCCGGTGCCTTGGAGCTGTCTCGCGGCGTCGATCTCCTGATCCACGATGCGCAGTACACCGACGAGGAGTTCGCCGCGAAGCGCGACTGGGGGCACTGCACGATGGAGTACGCCGTCTGGATGGCTGCCGAGGCCGGTGCCGACCAGCTCGCGTTGTTCCACCACGACCCGAGTCATCACGACGACGAACTCGACGAACTCATCGCCCTCGCGGTGGCGTCGGGCGCCGACCGTGGCGTTCGTGTGTTCGGTGCCCGCGAGGGCGTCACCGTGTCGCTCTGAGCGACCCGGATCGTGCGTGAGCCTCATGGAGATCGTTGCCACCGTCGCCTCCCTGATCGTCGGAGCAGCGTTCGTCGTCGCCGGCGCGTCGAAGTTGGCGGCGCGAGACACCTGGCCGTCGCAGGCCAAGGAATTGGGCGCGCCGGACTGGACCGTGCCGATCGTGCCCTGGGTCGAACTCGTTGTCGGGGCGCTGCTCGTCGTGCAGGTCGCCCGACCGGTCATGGCGATCATCGCGATCGGTCTGCTCGTGGTGTTCACCGCGATGATCGCCGTCCAGTTGCGACAGGGGCGACATCCCCCGTGCGCGTGCTTCGGGGCGTGGTCGGCGAAGCCGATCGGTGGCGGCCACGTCGCACGCAACCTCGCCCTGATCGCACTCGCCGTCGTTGCGGCGCTCTGAACGCGTCGGCGCTCAGGTCGTCGCGAGCAGGAATGCGAGCGTCCGCGCTTCGTCCCGCCATGCGTCGTAACGACCGGTGGGGCCGCCGTGGCCGGCACCCATCTCGGTGCGCATCACGATCGGGCGGTCGCCGGTCGTGACGTCGCGTAGCCGGGCGACCCACTTGGCGGGCTCGTGGACGCTGACCCGTGGGTCGTGGAGCCCGGCGGTCACGTACACCGCGGGATAGTCGGCCGGGACGGTGTTGTCGTACGGCGAGTAGGCGAGCATCACCGAGGCGTACGGCTCGGACCGCGGGTCACCCCACTCCTCCCACTCCGTGACGGTGAGTGGGAGCGTCGGGTCGCTCATCGTGTTGACGATGTCGACGAACGGGACTTCGGCCACCACCGACGCGAACAGCTCGGGTCGTTGCGTCATGCACGCGCCGACGAGCAGGCCCCCGGCCGACCCCCCACGAATCGCCAGGCGTCCAGGTCCGACGACACCCGTCGACGTGAGGTGCTCGGCGGACGCGATCATGTCGTCGAACGTGTGCTGCTTGTGCTCGAGCTTGCCGTCGAGATACCACCGTCGCCCGAGTTCGCCACCACCGCGAGGGTGCGCGAGCGCCCAGACCATGCCGCGGTCGAGGAGCGAGAGGCGCGCAACCGAGAACCACGGTGGCATCGATGCTTCGTACGAGCCGTAGCCGTAGAGGCAACCCGGTGCGGTGCCGTCGAGGGGGGTGTCGACGTGGCGAACGATGTCGATCGGCACAGCGGTGCCGTCGTCGGACCGTGCCCACATCCGGCTCGCGACGTAGGCGTCGAGATCGACATTCGGGGTCGGTACCCGCCGCAGCAGCGTCCGTGTGCCGGTGAGAAGGTCCTCGTCGTAGAGGGTGCCGGGCGTGGTCATCGACTGCGTTGCGAAGCGCAGTGTCGTCGATGTCCACTCGGGGTTCGCGGACAGATTGACATCGTGCGGCTCGGCGTCGACGTCGATGATCTGCTCGGTGCCGTCACGATGCAGCAGGCGGAGCCGGGGCTGAGCATCACTCCATTCGTAGATGACGAGGTGGTTCTGGAACGGCTCGACCCCGATGATCCGTCGGCCCGCCTCGTGTGCGATGAGTTCGGACCAGGCTGCCGGATCGGTCCAGTCGTCGTGGGCCCACGCCGTGAGCACGCAGAAGTCGTCCGCGCCGTCGGCGTTGGTGACCATCACGAGCCGATCGCCCCAGTCGTCGACCTGGTATTCGATGTCGTCGGCTCGGGCCCGGACGACGACCGGTTCAGCGAGCGGCGACGTCGACGGGAGGAGCCGCACCTCGGCGCTCGTCTTGGAGCCGCAGTGGATCACGATCCACGCGTCGGAGCGTGTTTCGCCGATCTCGACGAAGAACCGTTCGTCGTCCTCCTGGAACACGAGCTGGTCGTCGTCGGACGATGCGCCGACTGCGTGACGCCACACTTGGAACGGCCGCTCCTGGTCGTCGGCGCGCACGTAGAACAACCAGGCACCGTCCGACGACCACGCCGTGCCGGCATTGGCGACCTCGGCGACGTGGTCGTCGAGGTCGGCGGGGGTGTCGTCGTCGCCGAAGCGGCGGATGCGGAGGTCGTAGCGCTCGTCGCCGGTGGTGTCGGTCGACCAGGCGAACATCGTGTGGTCGTGGGAAGCATCGAAGGCACCGAGGTCGAAGTAGTCGGTTGCACCGATGCGTGCGGCCTCGATGTTCTCGTCGAGCAACAGGACCTCGGTGGCGGTCTGTGCGGTCCGGCCGCGATGGTGGCGCGGGTAGTCCTCTCCCTCCACGGTCGAGCCGACGTACCACCAACCCCCGTTCAGTACCGGCGTCGATTGGTCGGTCTCCTGGACACGGGACTTGATCTCCTCGAAGATCGTGTCGATGGTCGACGCGTGGGCCTCGAACCACGAACTGCTGAAGCGATTCTCGTCACGCAGGTAGTCGAGGAAGTCGGGGTCCTCCACGTCGAGCATCCACGCGTACGGATCATCGACATCGCCGGTCGGTCGCTGCCATCGATGTGCGCGCCGGGTGGCGGCCGGGGGGGTCGCCGACGAGGGGGGTGTGACGTCCGGCAACTGAGAGGGTTTCTGTTGGCTCACGGTCGAGCCAATGTACGCGCTGACCGCTACCGTCCCTCGCTGAGATGCGTGTCTGGATCGATCAGGACCTCTGCACCGGCGACGGAATCTGTGTCGACCATTGCGACGACGTCTTCGTGCAACTCGAGGACGGCATCGCCTACGTTGCCGAGGCGGGTCGGCCACTCAACGACCCGGGTGGCTCCGGCAGCCTCGCCCCGGTGCCGGGACGTCACGTCGAGAGCGTGATCCACGCCGCCGAGATGTGCCCCGGTGAATGCATCTTCATCGAAGCCGACGCTGCCCCGGCGGCGTCGATACCGGTTGCGGATCAGCCGGCGGCCTGACCGGCGCGCCACGCTCCCGATCGATCGGCCGAATAGGATTCCCGGCATGCCGATGCGGACGGAGTGCAAGAACTTCGAATCACGGTCGTACCCGAATGGCGACACGGTGCGCAAGTGCAACCTCGACCTCGCACCCGACGCGCCGTGGCGTTGCCCCGAGAACTGCCCGAAATACGAACGTCGTCTCGCTGACGTCGCGTGGACGCACGGCACGCTCGCCGTGGGCGCCACCCCGCCGGAACCCGGCGGTCTCGACGACGGTTCGGCAGCAGCGGTCCTCGATGCAGCCGAGGACATCGTCAACGCCATCGGCGCCGAAGCACGCGCCGAGGTCGAGGCCGAACGGAACCGGAAGCACGGCATCTTCTCCCGCATCTTCAAGCGCAAACGCTGACCGTTACACAACGGGTCAGACCCGTAATGTAACGCGGGGGATGGGCTCGTACGCTCGGGCGATGAGCTGGACCGAAGCCGACGGCGCGCTGCACCGGGACTTCGAGTTCGGATCGTTCCGCGAGGCGATGGGCTTCATGGTGCGGGTCGCGTTCATCGCGGAGGAACTGGATCACCACCCCGAATGGTCGAACGTCTACAACCGGGTGTCGATCACGCTGACCACCCACGACGCGGGCAACACGGTCACCGACAACGATCGTTCCATGGCTGCCGCGATCGATGATCTCGTCGACTGACGAGCAGACGGGCACCAGCTCACTCCGGAGATTTCCGGGTTGGCGTGTCGTCACCGGATGCTTCTTCGTCCTGCTGATCAACGCCGGTCTGGCGTTCTACGGCCTGTCGGTCTATCTGAACGCGTTCAGCAAGGAGCAGGACTGGCCGCTCAGCTCGATCTCGTTCGCGGTCACGATCTTCTTCATCGTCGGCGGGCTGTTCGGCCTCGTCGCGGCGCGCCTGATCGCCCGATACGACGTGCGGGCGGTGATCGTCGCCGGCGCCGTGATCAGCGGCGGCTCCCTCGCCGCCGTCGGACAGGTGACCTCCCAGTGGCAGCTGTACCTCGCCTACGCAGTGTTCGCCGTCGGGTACGCCCTGTGCGGTCTGGTGCCCACCACGACCGTCGTCACCCGGTGGTTCCACCGCAAGCGTTCGGTCGCGCTGTCGGTCGCCTCGACCGGCCTGTCGGTCGGCGGCATCGTGCTCACACCGGTCGCCAAGCGACTCATCGACGACAACGGCCTGGCCGCGAGCACGCCGTGGCTGGGGCTGATCTTCGTGGTGGCCGCGGTGCCGGTCACGCTCTTGCTCATTCGGCCCGATCCGGTCGCCGACGGATTCGCGCCCGACGGCGAACGGCTGGCTGTCGGGGCTCGGCCGCCGTCGCCGACCGGGACCTCCTACGCCGACGCGTTGCCGACCCGCTTCTACCGCGCCGTCACGTACGGATACGTGCTCGTGCTCGGCTCGCAGGTCGGTGGCATCCAGCAGTTGGTGAAGTTGGTCGAGGATCGCACCGACGAGCGGACCGCACAGTTCGCGATCACGGCGCTGGCGGCCACCTCGGTCGTGGCCCGCCTCGTGGGTGGCCGGCTGGTGATCGCGATCCCGATGATGCGGTTCACGGTGATCGTCGCGGCGGTGCAATCCGTCGCATTGGTCGGCGTCGGTCTGTCGCAGTCGACGCTGCTGATCTTCGTGTCGATCGTGCTGTTCGGCATGACCATCGGCAACCTGTTGATGATGCAGCCGCTGCTGATCGCCGAACGGTTCGGTGTGCTCGACTACCCGCGGATCTTCGGCCGCTCCCAAGCGATCACCATCGCGGGGGTTGCCGGCGGCCCACTGCTCATCGGGTGGCTGTACGACCTGTTCGGTTCCTACGAGATCCCCTACGTGTCGGCTGCCACGCTGTGCGCGGCGGGGACGGCGATCCTGTTCATGGCGGGCCCGGCTAGCGTCCCCGCCGATGAGTGACCAAGCCCCCGACACCGCTCCATTGCATCGCAACGTCGTCAAGGTGATCGAGGCAGGCCGGGCCCTCGGTGTCGACGTCGTCCCGCGCTCCTACCCGCAGGGCGCCAAGACCGCGCAGGACGCCGCCGACGCGATCGGTGTCGACGTCGGCCAAATCGTGAAGAGTCTCATCTTCGGGGTCGCCTCCGGCGATCCGGACGGCCACCTCGAGCCGGTACTCGCGTACGTGAGCGGCGCGAACCAGCTCGACGAGAAGAAGCTGGCAGCCGCTGCTGGTGCGGCGAAGTGTGCGCGCGTCGACGCCGACACCGTTCGCTCGGCGACGGGTTTCCCGATCGGTGGGGTCCCACCTTTCGGCCATGACACGCCGTTGCGGATCTTCGTCGATCCCGACCTGCTCCAGTACGACGAGGTGTGGGCGGCCGCAGGGACCTGGAACGAGGTGTTCGGGATCGCCCCCGACCAACTGGTCGATGCGAGCGGCGGCGTGGTGATCGATCTGCGGCGCGACTGACCATTCGGCGTGCTGGGCGTGTTCTGCCACCATGGAGGCCATGCGCGCACGACAGATCATTTCTTCCTTCGCCGTCCTGGCGCTCGCAAGCTCTGCATGCTCGGGGAGCGAGAGCAGCGAGGACACGTCGCCGGTGTCGGCGGAGACGACACCGACCCCGGCGACCGAGCCTGCGGCGACGGACGCTCCGGTGACCGAGCCTCCGACGACCGAACCGGTCGCGTCGGACCTCCCGTCGACCGAACCCATCGAGACCGAACCGCCAGCGGAGCCGGAGGTCACTGCGGCGTCAGAACCGGCCACGTACGACTTCTCGGCGATCGGGCCGATCGTCGACGAGTACGTTGCTGAGCAGGGTTTGAACGGTGCCGGTCTGGTCGTCGTCGAGCGCGACGACGGCGTCGTGCACGAGGAGTATTGGGGCGAGTTCGATGCCGACCGGATTTCGCTGATCGCATCGTCGAGCAAGATGATCTCGGCAAGTGTGCTGATGCGCCTCGATGACGACGGGATACTGGACGTGGACGCGCCGGTCGCCGACGTCGTCGAGTGGGGGGCGGGCAACCCGACGATCACCCCGGCGCAGCTGATCTCGAACAGCTCGGGCCTCCTCGGGCTGTTCGACGGTTTCGAATACGAGTCCTATCTGTGTCAATACATCGCCGACGGTACGTTGCAGGACTGCGCAGAGCAGATCTTCACCACCCCCGATGACGATGCCGCGGTGATCCCGCCCGATACCGAGTTCCGGTATGGCGGGGCACAGTGGACGATCGCCGGCGCAGTCGCCGAAGTGGCCTCAGGTCAGACCTGGGCGCAGCTCGTGGACGAGCTGATCGCCATGCCGTGTGGCCTGGAATCATTGGAGTACAACAACCGTCTCGGACTCGCGTATCCCGTCGAGTTCAACAGTGACCCATCGACCCTCTCACCCACCGACAACCCGAACCCCGAGGGCGGCGCCTACGTGACCGCCCCCGACTACGCACAGCTCATGTTGATGCAACTCCGCGGTGGGATGTGCGGCGACGAACAGGTGGTGTCGAGTGAGGCGATCGAGCGGATGCACGCCGACCGGATCGGCGAGGTGTACGACGGCGATGCCGGGAGCCCCGCGGCCGGATACGGCATGGGGTGGTGGGTGGATCGCGACAGCGGTCGGATCAGCGATGAGGGAGCGTACGGCGCCGTTCCGTGGCTCGATCTCGACGACGGTTTCGGTGCCTACCTCGTGGTCGAGTCGAACAGCGCGATCGGTCAGGACCTTGCGGCGTTGCTGTACGAGCCGGTCGAAGCCGCCGTGCTGGCCGCCCGCTGACGCTTCACCCCGGGTCGACAGCCTCAGAAGTCGTTCAGGACGGTGTGGACGTCGTTGTCCATCGCCGCGAGCACCGGTCGCAGATGCAGCTGTTCGAGCAGCGCAGCGCCGCGGTCGTTGCCGCCTTGCAGATCGCTCGTGATCACCTGTGCGGTCGTCTGCTGGAGGAGGCTGATCCGGTATTCCTTCATCGCCTGGTCGACCGTGAAGTCGATCCCGGCGGCGCGAATCTGCGCGACGTACTCGCTGATCAGTTCGGCCTCGTGGGCTCGGCGGAGTTCGGGATCCATCGATCCGGCCAACAGGTTCGTGATGTCCCACATCCCGACGTGGCGCGTCGAGAGCTGGAAGTCGATCATCGTGGTCGTGTGGTCGCCGTCGGGGCCGCCGAAGAGATAGTTCTCCGCACGACAGTCGGTGTGCGTGAAGGTGGGCGTGCCGACCGTGACGGTGTAGTCGAGCAGGTCGGCATAGCGCTCGCAGGCGACCCGAATGGTCTCGAGCATGTCGGCCGGGATGCGGTCACCGAAATGCTCGGCGAACGACGGAAATGCAGCCGTCGCCATCGGCTGGGCACCCTTGTACATGTCGTTGTTCATCGGGGGGAGCCAGTCGAGTGACATCACCTCGTCGGTGCCCCAGAACTGGGTGTGCAGCGGCACCACGCTCGAGATGATGCGGCGCGCCTCGTCGACGGAGATCCCGTCGAGCTGGTTGGGTGTGGCGGCCCCCTCGATGTCTTCGATCAGCAGCACGAACGGCACACCGGTGTCGGAGGCGGCCGCGTGGTACGGCCGCGGGACGCGGATGTCGACCCCGTCCGCGATGTGTTGGTAGAACGCGATCTCGCGCAGGTAGAAGCCCATCGCGATCGAGAGGAACTGGTTCTCCGGCGATGCCGACGCGGATTTGGCGACGACGCTCGGCGGTCCGGTCTCGCCGGGTGTGTAGGTCAGCGAGATCCGGGCGAGCTCGCCGAGAATCCCGACGCCTTCGCCGAAGTGGACGACCTCGATCGACGCCACGGTGCCGAACTCGTCGCCGAGCACGGCGTTGAGCCAGTCGACCGAGATGTCGCCGACTCGAGCGGGAATGAAGTCCGCTGATGTGGGGGGTGACGTGGTGATGTCGCTCATCGACCGTGAAGGTAGACGGTGACCTGCGTCACGGGCGAGCGCTGGCGCCGAACGCCGCTTCGTCGATCGCGATGAACACCGCCGTCGACCGGGTGAAGACCGTCGGTTCGCCGTCGGCGCCGAGCCCGGTGAGCTCGCCGGACATCAGCAGCTTGCGGCCGTCTCGTCCGTCGAGCCGCACCCGACATTCGAGCGGTTGGTGAATCGGAACGCCCTGCTCGTAGCGGATCGTCAGCGTTCCGGTGAACGCCGGCTGGCCGATGATGGTGAGGATGAACCCGTAGACGTCGTCGAAGAGGGCCGACACGATGCCCCCGTGGCTGCGCCCGGGTGCGCCTTCGTGTGCCGAGCCGAGCGTCACGTGCCCGACGGCGTCGTCGCCGTCGCGGACGATGCGCACGTCGAGTCCGTACGGGGCCGCTCGTCCGGAGATGGGTCGTTCGTCGAAGGAGAACATCTCCTCGCCGTCGGCGGGGCCCGGGCCCCAGTCGCCGGACGGTCGTTCGAGGCTGCGCATGCGGTGCTCGCCCGAGCGGACGTCGGTCGCTTCGCGTTCGAGGCGGTCCGCGAGCGCGTTCAGGTCGTCGGCCGAGACGTGGTGCCCCACGATCGCATGGCCCAGCGAACGGTACGCCTGACCGACACGGATCCGCGCCGCTGCCACGTCGGGCGGGAGTGACGAGCTCACTCGGTGGCGTCGAGTGCCTGGTCGAGCGCGCTCGTGAGCGTGTTCCAGCCGAGCACGGCGCACTTGATGCGCACCGGGAACTTCACGACGCCCTGCAGCGCTTCGAGATCGCCGAGGTCGACATCGTCGTCTCCAGCTTCGGCGTCGATGTCCTCGAGGCCCATCATCGTCTTGAACCGGCGGGTCACGGCGCGGATCTCGCCGACCGACTTGCCGATGACCACGCCGCTCATCATCGATGCGGACGATTGCGAGATCGAGCAACCCTGGCCACCGATCTTGACGTCGGTGACCACTGCGTCGTCGCCGGATCCCTCGACCTGGAGGTACACGGTGATCTCGTCGCCGCACAGCGGGTTGTGCCCGTCGACCTTGATGGCCGGAGGTGCGTCGAGCTCACCCCGGTTGCGAGGCGAGCGGTAGTGGTCGAGGATGATCTCTCGGTAGAGCTCTTCAAGTCCGGGCATGACGACTTCCTGACTGGTTCGATCGGTGCCGATACTGGCCGGGCATCAGAAGCCGAAGATATCGCTTGCGCCGTCGAGGCCGTCGGCCAGCGCGTCGATGTCGGCTTCGTCGTTGTAGAGGTAGACGCTGGCACGGGTGGTGGCGTTGACGTTGAGTGTCTTCATCAATGGCTTTGCGCAGTGGTGCCCGGCGCGCACGCACACGTTCGATTCGTCGAGCACCTGGCTCACGTCGTGGGGATGGAGGTCGCGGAACGCAAAGCTGAACACGCCGCCGCGGACCTCGACGTTGTCGGGGCCGTAGATCGTGATCTCGTCGCCGAAGCGTTCGTGGAGCGTGTCGAGCGCATAACGCGTGAGCTGCATCTCGTGTTGACGGATGTTGGCCATGCCGAGGCCCTCGAGGAACTCGATCGCCGCGGTCAGACCGGCCGCTTCGACGATCGGCGGTGTGCCGGCCTCGAACTTCGCCGGAACCGGCGCCGTGGTGAAACCCTCGAAGGTGACCGTGTCGATCATGTTGCCGCCCCCGAGGAACGGCGGCATCGCATCGAGGATCTCCATCTTCCCCCAGAGCATCCCGATCCCGGTCGGCCCACACATCTTGTGGCTGGAGAACGCCACGAGGTCGGCGTCCCACGCCTGGACGTCGGTGACGTTGTGCGGCACGTACTGGCAGGCATCGACGACGGCGAGCGCCCCGGCTGCGTGGGCTGCCGCACACAACTGTTCGATCGGCGGGATCGTGCCGAGCACGTTGCTCATCGCCGTGAACGACAGCACCTTGGCGCCGTCGAGGAGCTCTGCGAGGTTCGACATGTCGAGTTGACCGTCGGTGGTGAGCCCGATCCACCGGATCTCGATGCCGCGCTCCTGCGCGAGCATCTGCCACGGGACGATGTTGGCGTGGTGCTCCATCTCGGTCAACACGACGACGTCGCCCGCCCCGAGGTTGGCCCGACCCCACGCCATGGCGATGAGGTTCATCGCTTCGGTGGCGTTCTTGGTGAAGATGATCTCGTCGCCGGACGGCGCATTGATCAACCGGGCGACCGCCTGGCGGGCGCCCTCGTAGACCTCGGTCGCCTCACCGGCAAGGCGGTAGGAGCTCCGGTTGATCGGTGCGTAGCTGGTCTCCATGAACGTCGTCATCGCGTCGATGACGCACCGCGGTTTCTGGGAGGTGTTGCCCGAGTCGAGGTAGACGAGCCGTGCGCCGTCGATCGTGCGATCGGTCAGCAGCGGAAACTGGGCACGGACGGCGTCGACGTCGAACACGTCAGCGGACCGCCGGGATCGACTCGCGACGGTCACGTTCGGTTCGTGCATGGAGCAGGGGGGCGGCCACGAGGCCATTGTACGAGCTGGATCGCTGCGCCCGACCGGGTGCCGCGACGTATCCTCGATGTCGATGGCCGACCGGGTGGAGCGACTCACGAATCTGCTGGCGGTCCTGCTGGAAACCCGTGGCGGGCTGTCGCTGCGCGAGATCGCCGCGGCACTCGACGGGCAGTATCCGACCGATGAGAAGGCCCGTCGTCAGGCGTTCGAACGGGACAAGCTCGCCCTGCGCGAGATCGGCGTGCCGATCGAGATGGACGTCCGCGCCGGTGACCAGTACGCCGGGCAGACCCTGTACCGGATCGATCGGGCCAACTACGAACTCGACGATCTCGACCTCGCGCCGGACGAGATGCGTGCGCTCCAGGTGGCGGTCGCCACCGTCCGCACCGAGTCGGGCGTGGGACGGGATGCGCTGCTCAAGCTCGGCGGGGCCGTCGGATCGCTCGACCGGCCACCGGTGTCGGCGGTGCTGCCGGACCGTCCCGAGCTTCCGGTGATCCGGTCGGCCGTCGCGATGCGTGCGCCGCTGACCTTCGGGTATCGAGGCGAGCAGCGCACGGTCGAGCCGTGGGGCGTCCTGCTGCGTGGAGGGTTCTGGTACGTGGTCGGCCACGACCGGCTCCGCGACGCGAAGCGGACGTTCCGCGTCGACCGCATCGACGGGGAGATCGTCGTCGGTGCGTCCAGCGAGTTCGAACGGCCGTCGGATTTCGATCCGCGGACGGCGTTTCCGGCGGATCCGAAACAGATCGGGCACGCGGTCGACGACGCAGTCGAAGCGACGGTGCGGGTGTCGGGAGCCCGGGCTGCGGCCACCGAGCGCGAGCTCGGCGGCGACCGTGTCGTGACTCGCCACGACGACGGGTCGATCGACGTGCTGGTGCCGGCAACCAATCTCGACGCGTTCCGGTCATGGGTGATCGGACTCGTCGACCACGCAGTGGTCCTCGGTCCTCCGGACGTCCGTGACGCCATCGTGCGATGGCTCGACGGCGTTGCGGGGGGTACTGGCGTGTCCGGAGGCGACCGATGAGTCAGCGGCGCGTCGGGCCACGCAACGCTCAGGACCGCCTGCGTCAGCTCCTGGTGATGCTGCCCTGGCTGATGGAAGCCGGAGAGGTCCCACTGGTCGAGGTGGCCGACCGATTCGGGATGACCGAGGCCGAGGTCACGAAGGACCTGGAGCTCGTCGCCATGTGCGGGCTCCCTCCGTATGTCGACGAGATGATCGACGTGTTCGTCGACGAAGGGACGGTGTTCGTCGGCGTGCCGCGGTTGTTCACCCGACCACTGCGGCTCACGGCTCCCGAGGGGTTCGCGCTGCTGGCGTCGGCGCGGGCGGCAATGGAGCTTCCCGGAGCGGATCCCGACGGACCACTCGCACGCGGTCTCGCCAAGCTCGCCGATGCGCTCGGCCAGGCGGGGCTCGACGCCGACGGGACAGCGGGAGTGGTGGTCGACCTCGAGCGCCCCGCATCCACCGAGCAGCTGATCGATGCGGTCGCCAACGGGACCGAGTTGGCCATCGAGTACTACTCGCCGTCTCGCGGGGAGGTGTCCGAGCGCATCGTCGTGCCGCGGCACGTCTTCGCGAGCGTGGGCAACTGGTATCTGCTCGCCGATGACGACCGGTCGGGTGAGCGCCGTACGTTTCGGATCGATCGGATCGAGTCGGCCCTGCCGACCGGCGCCATACATCCACTCGATCCCGACGCCACCGCTCCCGAAGCGTTCTTTGCCGACGTCGACCTCCCCCGAGCGCGCCTCCGCCTCGCACCGCCGGCGCACTGGATCATCGACCGGTACCCCGTCGATGTCGTCGAACCGGTCAGCGGCAAGGGCCGACGCCCGACCGACGCCCTCGACGTGGTCCTGCCGGTGGCGAGCGAGTGGTGGCTCGATCGACTGTTGGTCCGCCTCGGACCCCATGCGGAGGTGCTCGAACCGAGCGACGGAGGGGCGGGCGCCCGCCGTCTCGCGGCAGCGATGCTCGCGAACTACGACTGACCCCGAACCCGACCCCGACCGTGCACTTGGCTGCGGGAGTCGGCCGGTTGCCGCGGCCGGTCGAGGAACGGGTCGAGATCGGCGAGGTCGCGGACTCCGTGCGCGCTGAGCAGGTGCGGGAGCACTGCGGCGGTGGCCAGGGCATCGGCACGCGCCTCGTGCGGACGGTCGAGCGTGACGCCGTAGCGATCGCACACGTCGGCGAGACGATGCGACCGGATGCGTTCGGGATCGAGCCGGCGTGACATCCGCAGTGTGCACAGCCGCCGCTCGAGGGTGTCGGGGAGCGACGTGGCGGAGCGGCTGCGCCGAGCGGCGTTGAGCAGGAACTCGCCGTCGAAGCGGGCGTTGTGTGCCACGAACATCGAGTCGCCGATCCGCTGATCGAGTTGTTCGAGGACGGCATCGAGCCTGGGTGCCTGCTTGAGCATCGGCCGCGTGATGCCGTGGATGTGGGTGGGCCCGACTCGGCCGAGCGGCCAGCGGAGTTTGACGAAGGTGTCCCACTCGTCGAGCACGGTCCCGTCGGGGTCGACCGTGATCACCGCCAACTGCAGCACCCGGTGACGACGAACGTTCAGCCCCGAGGTCTCGACGTCGACGACGGCGAAGTTCGGGAGGGCCATGTCCACCACACTAGGCAGGGGGTGCCACAGAGATCAGGTGACGACCGTTGCGGGCGATGGGCGGCCCTGTCCAGCTGTTCACGGAGACCGAATCGCGCGTGCCCGAGCGGAGACGGTCGCTCAGCAGGCGGGGTTGTGGTGCCGAGCGCGGATGCCGATCGGTGCCGACACCGTGAACCCGAGCAGATGGCGGTCCTCCTCGGACTCGCCGGCCCAGAAGCCGTACTCCCGATTCTCTCGGGCGAACTCGCGGCACGGCTCGACGACGGGGCACGCATCACACAGACGCTGCGCCTTGGCCTCCCGCCGGGCCCGCGCCTGGGGCCGTTCGGCCTTCGGCGGGAAGAAGAGTCGGGTGTTGCCCGTGCAGTTGGCCTCGTCACGCCAGTCGTGAATGCTCGTCCCGACGCTGTGCTCACGTTGGATCTCGATCTCGATGATGGCCATGCCGTTGGCTCCCTGCCCCGACGGAGTGTCGAACGCCGTCCGGTGGGGGAGACCGGACGACGATCATTTAATACTAAATGATCGGGGCACGATTCACAAGGTGCCTGAGCAGGAGTTTCTTGGTTGGCCAGACGCCTGGGCAACGCAGCCCGGCGGAGCTGTCAGAGCAGCTCGGCGGCGAGGCTTGCGACGTCGCTGCGTTCGCACGCGGTCAGTGTGATGTGACCGAAGCAGCGCTGATCTGCGAAGGCGGAGGTGAGCACGCTCAGGGCGTTGTTGTTCTCGCCCAGGTACGGCGCATCGATCTGGCTCGTGTCACCGGTGAAGATCACCTTCGTGCCCTCGCCGACGCGTGTGAGGATCGTGCGCAGCGTGGTCGGCTCCAGGTTCTGCGCCTCGTCGATCAGCACCATCTGGCGTTGCAGCGAGCGTCCCCGCAGGAACGTGACCGACTCCAGCGAGAGCTGGCCGCGGTCGGTGAGTTCGTCGATCAGCCCGCGGGCGTCGTGGCTGTTGCCGTGGTCGGTCAGCGCGACGATCGCGTCGTGGATCGCCGACATCCACGGGTCGAGCTTCTCGTCGAGCCCGCCGGGGAGGAAGCCGACGTCGGCACGGCCGACCGGAACGAGCGGTCGGTACACGGCGAGGCGCTCGTAGCGCTGCTGCTCGACGACCATTTCGAGACCGGCGGCGATGGCCAGGAGGGTCTTGCCCGTCCCGGCGCGCCCATCGAGGGCGATGACCGAGACGGCGGGATCGAGGAGCAGTTCCAGGGCGAACCGTTGCTCCTTGTTCCGTGGTCGCAGCCCCCACGGTTCGGGGGCCTGGTGTCCGAGCAGGACGAACTCGTCTCCGACCGTGCGCACGAGCGCCGACTGCGATCCGGAGCGCAGGACGGCGAATTCGTTCTCGCTCGGATGTCCGGTCGGGTCGGTGACCGCATCGAGCGCGATCGCACCGGCTGCGTAGAGGCAGTCGATCTTCTCGAACGCCGTGTCGATCGTGGTCCACCCGGTCGCGGCGACCGGGTGGTTGGAGCGGGTCGGGGTGTGGGCCGTGGCATCGACACCGAGGTGGGCCGCCTTGATGCGGAGCGCCGCGTCGTTGCTGACCATCGTCGTGGGTCCGAAATCGGACTGTCCGATGGCGGCGCCGATGATCCGGTTGTCGGGCACCGCTGGATCGAGCCCGTGCTCGATGAGGAGGTGTTTGCGGATGTTGTTGATCTCGATCAGGAGCGTGGCTGTTCCGGTTCCGGTCGGAACGGGGACAGCGAGCGAGCCGCCGTGGGCGACACGCAGCTCTTCGAGTGTGCGCAGCGCCGTGCGAGCCGCGCGTCCCACGTCGTCCGAGCGGCTCTTGAGGCCGTCGAGCTCTTCGACGACCGTGAGCGGCACGACCACATCGACGTCGTGGAAGTCGAGCACGCACGTCGGATCTGCGATCAGGACCGAGGTGTCGAGGACCAGCCGTGTCCGTGTCTCGGCCGGGTTCCCACCGCTGTCACCTCCGCCCATGGTCTCGGTTGCCTCGAGGGCGACGTGGGTCGGGGAGGTGGACAGATCGGTCACGATCACTCCTGGTGTGAGTTGTCTCGGTGGTGCGGAAGGTGGCTCATGCGCAACAGCTCTTGTTGTAGCCCACCCACGCGCATCGGAGCGGGATGGTGCGAAGATGCAGGCGTGACTACCGATCCGCCGGTTGCGGCGGCGTGCGTGTTCTGTCGGATCATCGCCGGGGAGGCGCCGGGCGAAGTGGTCTGGGACGACGACGTCGCCGTGGGCATCCTCGATGCGCGGCCGCTCTTTCACGGACACACCCTCGTGGTGCCACGACGTCACGTCGAGACGCTGGCCGATGTGGCCCCGGAGGAGGTCGGACCGTTCTTTCGGAGGGTGCAGCTCGTGGCGGCTGCGATGCCCGAGGCGACGGGGTGCACCGGCACCTTCGTGGCGAACAACAACGTCGTCAGCCAGAGCGTCGCGCACCTGCACGTGCACGTCGTGCCACGGGTGAAAGGTGACGGGCTCCGGGGGTTCTTCTGGCCGCGCACGACCTACGCCGAGGGCGAGCTCGAGGAGGTCGGGGCGCGGCTGCGGCAGGTGTTCGGACGCTCCTCGGAGACCGATATCGCGAGCCGCGCGACCGGCTGATGCCGGTATTGCAAGGGTCTCCCGATCCGATCATTGCATTTGCAACGAGATCAAGGGTTGCGTTCGGGGTGTCGATGCAAGTCACATGGATGTCATTCGGCTCCCCGATAGAGCCGTGGTCCCGGCTTCGGCCGGGGTGAACAGTAAGAGATCCATCCACGAAAGGGTTCCAACGATGGCAACCAAAGCAGAAATGATCGAGGCAGTCGCTGACGCAGCCGGCATGTCGAAGGCCGACACGGAAAAGACGCTCGGAGCATTCTTCGATCACGTCACGGCCGAGATGAAGAAGGGCGAAGCGGTCACATGGCCTGGCTTCGGCAAGTTCAGCACCTCGGCGCGCGCTGCCCGCACGGGTCGGAACCCGCAGACCGGCGCACCGGTGCAGATCTCGGCGTCGACAGCGGCCAAGTTCTCGGCGAGCTCCGCGCTCAAGGAAGCCCTCAACGGCAAGAAGAAGAAGTGACCTGATGGCTGTCAAGCGTCCAGCCAAGAAGGCTGCAGCAAAGAAGGCTACCGGCCAAGAAGAAGGCCGCAGCCAAGAAGGCTCCGGCTCGCAAGAAGGCAGCCGCCAAGAAGGCTCCGGCCAAGAAGAAGGCTCCGGCCGAAGAAGGCTGCAGCCAAGAAGGCTCCGGCGAAGAAGGCTCCGGCCAAGAAGAAGGCCGCAGCGAAGAAGGCTCCGGCCAAGAAGGCTCCGGCCAAGAAGAAGGCTGCGGCGAAGAAGGCTCCGGCCAAGAAGGCTCCGGCCAAGAAGAAGGCTGCGGCGAAGAAGGCTCCGGCCAAGAAGGCTCCGGCGAAGAAGGCTCCGGCCAAGAAGGCTGCAGCGCGCACGAAGCGCTGAGGCCGTGGGTCGATCCGACCCGACGATCAACGAGAACGGGCGGTGGCTGTCGAGCCGCCGCCCGTTCCGCGTTTCGCCTAGAGACGGTCGATGAGCTTGAACACCTCGGCGGCAGCCATGTCGTGAGGTGTGCCGAGCTCGCCCAAGCGACTGCGGATCCGGTCCCTGAAGCGTTCGAGTTCGCTGTCGTCGACCGCCTTCATCGTCGATTCGAACTGACTCTCGTGCGCCTCCAGCGCCGAGAGCTTCACCTCGACGACGTCGCTCACGTCTTCTGCGTGATCGGGTTCATCGGCTTCCCAGAGCAACAGCGCGTCGGGTCGGTGATGGGGTACCGGGTGTTCCCTGAAGAAGTGGGGGTCCCGAGCCGCCACGATCCCCTCGCACGCCAGCAGGCCGGCGTGGCGATGGTCGGGGTGGAGGCGATACCGCTTCCACGGATCGTGGCCGAGCACCACACTCGGTCGAAGCTCCCGAATCGCCGAGCGCCACGCGCCCCCGGGCTTCGAGGTCGCTGTCGAGTTCGCCGTCGACGTACTCGAGAAAGCGCACCTCGCCGGCCCGATCGCCGGCGAGTCGGCGAGCCGCCTCGCGTTGCTCCACCTGGCGCCGTGCCGCCAGCGCTTCGACGTCCACGTCGGCATCCCACGTTCCCTTGGAGCCGTCGGTGCAGACGAGATGGTGGACCACACATCCGTCAGCTGCCCACTTGGCGAGGAGGCCACCGCAGCCGAACTCGACATCGTCGGGGTGCGCTCCGATCGCCAACGCCGATGCCGGCGTCGCGAGGTTGCGCGACCACTCGGTCACGGACGTTGCCGGGTGAAGTGGTTGACCGGGATCGTTGGCAGCCATGACGGGAGCACCTCGTGCAGGAGTGGATGGGTGAGATCGGACGGGGTGTCGAGATCGATCGACAGGTGGTGGTCGAACCGCACCTCGGTCGCCGATGTGATCGCCGATGCGCGGTGGCGACCGAATGACCCGGGCCCGTACTGCGCAGTGATCGGCAGGGCCGTCGGGAACGACATGACGTTGGTTCCGTCGCGGCGGCGGTCTGGCACGAAGGTCGACGTCGAAGGCCGCGCGATCTCGACGAGGCCGTGCGGGAGCGGCAGATCGGCGTGCGTGACGACCACATGGTCGAACCCTGCTGCGGCGATGGCTGCGACCCCGTCGTCGACGGCGCCGTTCAATCCGAGCCGTGCGGTCCAGAGCGCGGTCGCTCCGGCATCGTCGGCCCATCGCCGGACCTCGTCGTCGTCGCAGACCACGAAGACGGGTGTGGCTCCCAGCGACTGGACCACACCGTCGGCCAGCCATCGAGCCAAGCGGGCTCGGTCGCTGGGGGAGAGCACGAGCGCAAGACGCTGTTTCGCTTCGGTGAATGCCTTCACGGGCACGAGCACGGCGACGTCCACTCGGTGAGTGTAGGAAGTGCACATCGAGCGAGCCGCACTACGGTGAGCGAGGGAGCACGCCGACCCGTCGAGGCGTGCCGGATGGGGGACCGTCATGAACACGCGCGCGACAGCAGGGGGCACGCCGGCGATCACGGTGGGCGTGATCGGGGCCGGTTCGTGGGGAACCACCGTTGCGGCCTTGACGAGCGCGAACACGACGACCCGCTTGTGGGCGCGGCGTGACGAGCTCGCCGCCGAGATCAACGAGTCACACACGAACAGCCGCTACCTCCCCGACTTCACACTTCCCGACGAGTTGGTCGCCACGAGCGCGCTCGACGAGATCGTCAGCACGTCCGACGTGATCGTGATGGCCGTACCGTCGCACGGGTATCGAGAAGTCGCCCGGGAGGTTGCCGCACATCTGCGCCCGTGGGTGCCGATCGTGACGTTGTCGAAGGGTCTCGAGCGCGAGTCCCAGCAGCGGATGAGCGAGGTCACCGAGGAGGAGATGCCCGGCCATCCCGTTGCGGTCCTGACCGGTCCGAACCTCGCCAAGGAGATCATGAGCGGGCAGCCGGCAGCGAGCGTCGTGGCCATCGACGACACACGGATCGCCCACGAGTTGCAGCGACTCTTCTCGACCCCGTCGCTGCGGATCTACACGAACCCCGACGTCGTGGGTTGCGAGGTGGCCGGCGTGGTCAAGAACGTGATCGCCATCGCCTCCGGAATGGCGCAGGGTATGGGATTCGGTGACAACACGCGCGCCACGCTCATCACACGCGGACTCGCCGAGATGACTCGGCTCGGCCTCGAACTCGGCGGCGAACCGGGAACCTTCGCGGGGCTGGCCGGAATGGGCGACCTGATCGCCACGTGCGCGTCCACGCAGAGCCGCAACAACACGGTTGGCCGCCGACTCGGGGAAGGCGAAACGATCGACGAGATCGTCGAAAGCATGAACATGGTGGCCGAGGGCGTCAAATCGTGCCCGAGCGTGCTCGAACTCGCCCGCGCCGCGGGTGTCGAGATGCCGATCACCGAACAGGTGGTGGCGGTGTGTCACGAGGGGCGTTCCGCCAGGGATGCCCTGGCTGCGCTGATGGACAGGGACGCCAAGAGCGAGCTGCGGTGACGCGTCAGTCTGCGGTCGCCTGCGTTTTGCCTGCTTGACTGGCCCGATGACGACCGCGTCGCTCGCCGATCTCGACACCGGGATCACGCTCGGATCCACCGGCCAGACGGCGCGCTGGACGCTCAGCCCCTGGGGAGCGGTCACGCCGTGGGGACAGCAGCACCCGGTCACGCTCGATTGGTACGTGGCAGCCGATGACCGCTGGCACGTCCCGGCTCAGGAACCGACGATCCGCCAAGAGCGGATCGACGGAACTCCTGTTGTCGAGACCCGGGTCCGCGTTCCCGACGGCGATGCCGTGCAGCGGGTGTGGGCCGTCTCCGACGCCGGCGGCACCGTGATCGTCGAATTCGAGAACGAATCGCCGATGCCGTTCGCGATCGCACTGTCGGGACCCGAGGTGGTCACGGAGCGGCCACCGGCCGACGTGGCGATCCAGGGGATCGACCTGCCCGACGGCGCGATCGTGCTGCCGGTCGGCCACCGCTCGGTGGTCCGTGTCGCGCTGGCGTACTCCGGCGGGACGTTCGGGCCCGCCGGGCTCGCCCACGTGCCTCCGGCGCTCGCCGTCGTGCGCGGATGGACGCGTGTCGTCGAACAAGCGAGCCGGCTGGTCCTGCCCGACGAGCGGCTCGTGCACGCCGTGGTCGCCGCCCGCTGTGACCTGTTGTTGGCCGGGCCGGTCGATGTGGCCGACGATCCGGCCGGATTCCTGCTCGACGTCGCCGAACTGGCCCGGTGCGGTGATTCGGCCGACGCCTGGCTGATGGACATCGTGGAGCCGGCCGAGCAACTGGCGAGACTGGCGGTGAAGCGCTCGACCGCGCCCGATGTGGTCGGGTCGGTGGTGCAGGCGCTCGCTTCGGCCCGCATCGTCGCCCACCGGGCCGGCGACGAGCGTGCGGCCGGCGACATCGACCGGATGACCGAGCGCGTGGTGCAGAAGCGAACCGACGTCGACGCGGCGGCGGGGGTCATCGCGTCGTTCGCCGATCTCCGCCGAGCGACGTCGGCGGGACGGTTCGTGCGATCGGTCGAGCGTCGGATCGTCGACGGCGGCCGGTTCCTCACCGGAGGCATGCCGACCTCGTGGCTCGGTAACAACTTCGAAGTCCACGGCCTGTCGACTTCGCCCACGACCACCGCGTCGTTCGCTGTCCGGTGGCATGGTGAGCGCCCGGCGGTGCTCTGGGAGCAGCAGGGTGACACGCCGGTGGCGTTGTCGGCGCCCGACATCGATCCCGACTGGGTGACCAGGGAACGATCCGGCGAGGCGCTCTGGCCCGCGCCGATCGTCGAGCGCCCGCAGCGCACCGGACTCCAGGTCACGGTCGATCCCGACGAGGGTACGAGCTTCGTCTGACGGCGCAGCGCGGCATCAGAGGAGATCGTGGCATCGAAGAAGCGAGCACCGACTCGCGAGATCGAGAAGTCGCTGTGGGCGCAGGGCCACGACGTCGTCGTCGGCATCGACGAGGTCGGCCGGGGGGCGTGGGCCGGGCCGTTGATGGTCGGCGCTGCGATCCTGCCGCGTGACACACGGGTCAACGGCGTACGCGATTCCAAGTTGCTCAGCGAGGCGAAGCGCGAGTTCTTGTTCGACAGGATCGCCGACTGGTGTGTCACGTGGTCGGTGGGCGCAGCGAGTCAGGTGGAATGCGACCAGCTCGGGATGTCGGCTGCACAGAAGCTTGCTGCGTCGAGGGCGATCGCCGGACTCGAGGTCGCCCCCGATGTGGCGGTCACGGACGGTACGTGGGACTTCGTGTCCCCGTCCGTGCCCAAGGTCCACCTCGAGGTCAAGGCCGATCTACGGTGCCTCAGCGTCGCCGCTGCGAGCATCCTCGCCAAAGTCGTCCGCGACCGTGAGATGCGCGCGTGGGCCGAGCATTATCCGAACTGGTCGTTCGACACGAACAAGGGCTATCCGTGTCCGGTCCACAAGGCTGCGCTGCTCGGCTATGGGCCGTCGGCGATCCACCGACGCAGCTGGGTGTTCATGGAGAACTACAACCCCTGGACGGCGATCAGGCGAACTCCACCTGCCGGCCAGGCGCAACTGTTCTGATGTGGCCTGTCCCGCTCAGCCAGTTCGGTGGAGCGCCTCGATCGCGTCGACGTCAGCGGCCCTGTGCCTCGATGTCGGGCAGCTCGACCAGGAGTGCATCGAGCATCGCCCGTACCGCATCGGGGTCGGCGATGCGTCGTGAGGCCATCGTCGTGCCGGGTCCGACCTTGACCGAGAGGTCGCCCTCGCCGAGCCGGGCGAACGCCTCCTCGTCGGGGACGTCGTCACCGAGGTAGACGCACGACTCAGGTTCCACGTCGCACCGAAGGGCGTCGAGCGCGGTTCCCTTGTCGGCATCGCGCGTCATCAGCTCGAGCACGTTGCTGCCCTCGTGACACGTGTGGCCGTCGAGTTCGAGCTGACGTTGCATCGCCCACTCGAGCGCCTCCCGGCCGCGAACCGGGTCGGCTTCGCGGACATGGACGACCACGCTCGTCGGCTTGCGTTCGACCCAGGCTCCCTGGCCGGCGCGTTCGGCAGCGTCGGTGAGCAGTGCATCGAGCGACCGAAGCCGCCCGGCCTCCTCGTCGCTCAGTTCGACGTGGCCGAGGCCGCGGCGCTCGGCGCCGTAGCTTCCCCGTACTTCGATCGAGGCGTCGAAATCGAACTGTTCCAGCCCGGCGAGCGAGCGACCGGACAGGACGGCCACGGTGATGCCGTCGTGTCGGGCGAGCCGGGTCAGGGCGGCGCCGACGTCGGGTGTGAGGGTGGAGTCGTCGGCGTGGTCGGTGAGCGGAGCGAGCACGCCGTCGCAGTCGAAGACCACGAGGGTCGGCCGCTCGAGCAAGGCGATCGCGTGTGCCAGTTCGACCGGGTCGTCGTAACGGGACTCGGTCGAACTCACGGCATGCCGCCGGCGTCGGCCAGCGCGGCGAGGAACCGGTCGGCCCAACCCTGCAGATCGCTCTTGCGGATCTGGTCGCGGAGCCCTGCCATCCGTTCGCGCCGCTCGTGACGATGCATCTCCACGGCTTCGACGATCGCGTCCTGCAAGGCCCGATCGTCGTGTGGGTTGACGAGCACGGCGTCGGTGAGCTCGTCGGCGGCTCCGGCGAACTCCGAGAGCACGAGGACACCGTCGCCGTCGATGTGGGCCGCTGCGTATTCCTTGGCCACCAGGTTCATCCCGTCGCGAAACGGCGTGACGAGCATGACGTCACCCGCTCGGTACAGCGCCACCAGGTCGTCGTAGGGGAGCGTCTGATACAGGTAGTGGACCACGGGCAGCCCGATGGAGCTGAAGCGCCCGTTGATCTCACCGACCAGGCGTTCGATCTCGGCTCGCTCGTCCTTGTAGGCCTCGACCGCCTCGCGGGTGGGCGTGGCGACCTGCACCATGACGTGGCGACCGGGGTCGAGTCGGCCGTCTTCGAGAAGCTGGGCGAATGCCTTGAGCCGAAGCCCGATGCCCTTGGTGTAGTCGAGGCGGTCGACGCCCAGCATGATCACTTCGGGATCGCCGAGGCGCGCCCGGATCCGGCTGGCGCGCTGGCGGGTTGCACGCCCGGCGGCGATCTCCTCGACCTCTGCGATGTCGATCGAGATCGGGAACACGCCGGCACGCACCCGACGGTTCTCGTACAGCACGACGTCGCCGTCGCTGTCCGTGTGGAGGAGTTGATGCGCTGCCGCGATGAAGTTCGCCGCTCCGGTGGGCCGCTGGAACCCGACGAGGTCGCAGCCGAGGAGGCCGCGGATGATCTCCTCGCGCCACGGCAGCCGGGTGAACAACTCGACCGGCGGGAACGGGATGTGCAAGAAGAATCCGATGACCAGGTCGGGACGAAGTCGACGAAGGATCCCGGGGACGAGTTGCAGCTGGTAGTCGTGGATCCAGACGACCGAATTCTCCGGGGAGATGTTCGCAAGGGTGACGGCGAAGCGCTCGTTGACTGCCTGATAGGCGTCCCACTGATCGCTGCTGTACGTCGACTCGCGCAGTGCGTCGTGGTACAGCGGCCAGAGCGCATCGTTGGAGAAGCCCTCGTAGTAGAGCTCGATCTCTTCAGCGGTGATCGCCACGGGGTGAAGGTCGACGCCTTCGACCACGAACGGATCGGCGGCGTCATCGGGGTCGCCGGTCCAGCCGACCCAGGTACCACCGCTCTCGCGCAGCATCGGGTAGAGGGCTCGGACGAGTCCGCCGGGCGACGGCGTCCATCCGCCGTCCTCGGTTCGCATGACCGGGAGCCGGTTGGCGGCGATGACGATGGGCCGATCGATCGGGGAACTGGCGGGAAGCGGATCGTCCATGTGCCGAGGATGCCACGAACCGGGCGGTTCCGGCCAGCATCGGGGTGGGTCAGGCGGGCTTGGCGAGTTCGGTCGAGGCCATCGCGCCCGGAGCGGGAGCGGGCCAAGCCGACGTGATCCTGCTGAGGCGATCGCCGAGCGCCGTGACGATCAACGTCGCGAGTTCGCCGAGCTCGTCGACTCGAACGGGAGTTGCCGAAGTGCACGTGTCGCGTTCCCAGGACGAGAACACCAGCACGCCGGTACGTTCGTGCCAGGTCACGCGGAGGAACTCGTCGCCGCCGAGCGCCTGACGGAGCAGGACCCGCCGTGCTCCCTCACCCCCGAACTGCGTCATCACCAGAGCCTGGAACCGATCACGGCCGAAGTCAAGGGCTCGTCTCGATGCGGATCAGATCGTGTCGAGGGCAGCGCCGAGGTCGTCGACCAGGTCGGACGCGTCCTCGATGCCGACGGAGAGGCGCACCAGGTTGTCGGGGACCTCGAGCGGCGAGCCGGCGGCCGACATGTGGGTCATCGCGCCGGGGTGTTCGATCAGGCTCTCGACGGCGCCGAGTGACTCGGCCAACGTGAAGATCGACGTGGCGTTCGCGACTCGCATGGCAGCGTCGCGACCGGCCGTGACCTGGAACGAGACCATTCCGCCGAAGTCGCTCATCTGCTTTGCTGCGGCGGCGTGTCCAGGGTGGTCGGGGAGCTGTGGGTAGAGCACCCGTTCGACCGCGTCGTGGCCTGCGAGGAGGTTGACGATCGCGCGGGCGTTCTCGCAGTGGCGGTCCATGCGGACGGCGAGGGTCTTGACGCCGCGGAGCACGAGATAGCAGTCGAACGGCGCGGGCACGGCGCCGGCCGCGTTCTGCGTGAACGCGATCCGTTCTGCGAGGTCGTCGTCGCTGGTCGCGACGAAGCCACCCACCACATCACTGTGTCCTCCGAGGTATTTGGTGGCGGAGTGCACCACGATGTCGGCGCCGAGCGTGATCGGCTGCTGGAGGTACGGAGTGGCGAACGTGTTGTCGACGACGACGATCGCTCCGCGTTCGTGGGCGATCGATGCGATCGCCTCGATGTCGAAACAGGTGAGGAGCGGGTTGGTCGGCGTCTCCAGCCAGATCATGCCGGTGTCGTCGGGCCAGTCGTTGCGCAGTGCGTCGAGGTCGGTGAGATCGACCGCGGTCCACGGAAAGCCCATCGGGCTCCACACCTTCGAGATCAGCCGGAAGGTGCCGCCGTACGCGTCGTTGCCGAGCAGCACCCGCTTGCCGCCCTGGTGTGGTGGCGTGAGCAAGCGCAGGATGTTGTCCTCGGCCGCCAGCCCGCTTGCGAACGCCATCCCGTAGCGGGCTTGTTCGAGCGAGGCGATCTGGGTCTCCATCGCCGAGCGGGTCGGGTTGCCCGACCGCGAGTACTCGAATCCCTTGTGGTTGCCGACTCCGTCCTGGGCGAACGTCGTCGACAACGAGATCGGTGTGACGACGGCACCTGTGGTCGGGTCGGGATCCTGGCCCGCGTGGATCGCACGGGTCGAGAAGCCGGCCGACATCTCGGTCTGCTTGTGGTCGTCGGAAACAGCCGCAGGGGCGCTCTGGTCAGTCACGGCCGGCGGAGTCCTCTGCGATCGCGGTGAAGTACGAGAGGAGGTCGGTACGCGTGAGCACGCTCAGCGGGCGACCTCCCGAGAGCACCAGCAGCGCCGGGGCGGTTTCGAGCATCTGCACGGCGAGCTCGACCGGCTGGCCGACACCGATGGTGGGCAGCTTGGCTCCCATGACCTTCTCGACCTGGGTGCTCATCGCGCCAGGGTCGCGATGGATCACCTCCATCAGCTCGAGCTCGTCGACCGATCCCGACACCTCGGCGTTGGCGAACGGTGGCGTGTTCTTGCACACCGGGAGCTGGCTGACGCCGTTCGAGCGCATGATCTCGATCGCCTCGCTGACCGGTGCCGACGGATTGACGTACAAGAGGTTCTCGATCGAGGCATTGCGGGCGTCGAGCACGGCGCCGACGCACTGGTCGCATTCCTTGAGGAAGCCGAAATTCATCATCCAGCTCTCGTTGAAGACCGTCGACAGGTAGCCGCGGCCCGAGTCGGGATTGAACACCACGACGACCGCGTCGTCGTCGGCCGCCTTCGCAACCTTCATCGCGGCCGCCACTGCGGTGCCACCCGAGCCGCCGATCAGGATGCCTTCGGTCTCGCTGACGTAGCGCGCCGTGAGGAAGCTCTCCTCGTCGCTGATCGGGATCACCTCGTCCCAGAGGTCGCCGTCGTAGGCGGCCGGAAAGAAGTCCTCCCCGACACCCTCGACGAGATATGGCCGTCCGGACCCGCCGGAGAACACGGACGCTTCGGGATCGGCGGCGATGATCTTGATGTCGGGGTTCATCGACTTGAGGTAGCGGCCGGTTCCGGTGATCGAACCGCACGTGCCGGCGCCTGCGATGAAGTGGGTGATCCGACCGTTGGTCTGACGCCAGATCTCCGGGCCCGTGGTCTTCGTGTGCGCGATGGCATTGTGCGGGTTCTGGTACTGGTTCGGGCGGAACGCGCCACGTTCCTTGGTGAGTCGCTCCGCAACCGAGTAGTAGCTGTTGGGGTCGTCGGGGGCGACGGCGACGTCGCACACGACGACCTCGGCGCCATACGCCCGGAGCAGGTCGACCTTCTCCTTGCCGGCCTTGTTCGTCATGACGAACACGCATGTGTACCCGCGTTGGGCGGCGACGATCGCAAGGCCCACGCCGGTGTTGCCCGAGGTCGGCTCGACGATCGTGCCGCCCGGCCTCAACTCGCCACTCGCTTCGGCCGCGAGGATCATCTCGAGGGCAGGGCGGTCCTTCGACGAACCGCCAGGGTTGGTGACTTCGTGCTTCATGGCCAGGACGCAGGTGATGCCGTGCTCCTCGCTGACTCGTTTCATGCGGACCATCGGTGTCTCGCCGATGAGATCGAGCACGGAGTCGACGATCTCGGTGCCCTCCAGGGAGGGATGGCGCGTCGCGGAATCGGTCATCCCTCGAAACTACGCGCTCTGAGCCACGTGGCGTGCACGCGGCCTGCCGTCATCGGAAGATCTTGCCGAGCGCCCGCTCGACGGGGCCCGGCTGGGGTGCTTCGAATCCATCGGGGAGCAGGTGTGGAGCATGGGTGGCGAGGTGTGCCGCGAGGGTCCTGGCCGACGGATTGACGAGACCGACGCCGCCGACGACGACCGTCGGCACGGTCTCGTTGCCGTTCGCGTACGCCCGCACGACCTCGGCCTTCGACGGATCCTCCCAGATGTTGTGCTCGATGCGCTCGATGCCGAGCTTGTCGAGTTGTCCGCGGAGGGACGAGCAGAATCCGCACCCTGGCCGCCAGTAGAGGTCGATCTGTGGTGCGCTCGTGGAGCCCTCTGCCATGTGGTTCACGCTACCGAGGCGGTCGTGCACGCAACCAGGGGTCCGTCGATGTTTCGGGTCGGTTCAGAGATCGGATCCGAGACGTCGTGTTGCGTCGTCCGGGGTGAGCCCGTCTGCTGCAAGGACGTCGACGCAGCGGTCGTATGCACGCCGTGCGCCCGCGCGGTCTCCCGCCGAGGTCAACGCGTGGACGAGCGCGCGGTGGCCCCGTTCGGAGAGCGGTTCGGCCTCGACGGCTCGGCGGGCCAAGTCGATCGCGTCACCCGCCTCGCCTCGAGCGTCGCGCAGTTCGCTGGCGTGTACGCACATGTCGACGAAATCGAGATGGTGGGTCATGCGCTGGTTGAACGCCCAGTCAGGGTCGAGCGCGTCGGCCAGGTACGGGCCGGCGTAGCGCTCGATCGCATCGAGGCAGTGCGTGAGCGTCTCGGTCGGTCGGCGCTCGGTGTCGGCGCGGCGCGCCACGGCGACCGACGTGGCGAAGGCGTGTGCATCGATGACGAGCCGGTCGCTGACGAACAGTTCGAGGGACTCCCCGTCGGATCGGACGTGCCACGGCGGGCCTGCATCGTCGTCCGCATCGCTCTCCAGCAGGGAGCGGAGGTGGTTGAGCGTCGCACGGAGGTTGTTGCGCGCTGCGTGCTCGTCCTTGTCGGGCCACATGAGCGCGGCGATCTCATCGCGTCGCAACCGTCTGCGATGTGCCAGGAGGAGGAGGAGTTCGCGGACCATCGTGCGGCGGATCGGCGGAGTGTCCGCGTCGGGCGGGGCGCCGACGCTGACACGCGTCGGGCCGAGCACGTTGACGTAGGTGATCAGCGTCGGGCGGTGTGGCGTCCGGTCGAGCTCCTCTCGTGCGAGCGAGGCGATCGGATCGTCGTGCCGGTCGATCACGGCGCGGAGTGCTCCGCGTGGGTCGTGCCGCAGGCCGGCCAGGGCGACGTTTGCGCGGCATGACGCCGTGGCTCATGCCTGCAAGTGCGAGTTCGGCGAGGTGCGGTTCGTAGGCCCAGGTGCGAAGTCGTTCCAGGTCGTGCCACGGGAGCCGCGCCGCCGGAGCGGCGGAGCCGTGCTCGCGCAGGGCGACGAGGGCCCGACCGACGTCGGTCGCGACCTGCAGGTCGGGGCCGGTCGTTTCGTTGTCGAAGAACGATCGCGATCGTGGCACGAGGGCGTACAACAACGCGCCGACGTTGCCGAACACATGACGAGCGAACCCCTCGAACGGACCGGTTTCGGGAAGCGCGGCGTCCAGCCGTGCGGCAGCAGCGTCCTCGTGGCCCGTCATCAGGTCGATCACCGCCAACGCCAGTTCGGTCGTGATCGACCCCCAGGCTGCATCCGGTACCCGGTTGCGTTTGGCGACCGCCTGCCCGACCAGTGTGCGGGCTCGGTCGAGGTCGCCGGCACTCGCGTGGAACAGCGCTGTGGACGCTGCGCCTTCGACGACGAGGTGCTGCTGATGATCCTCACCGAGTCGGGCGAGCGTGTCGGCCGCGTGCTGCCGCCCGGCAGCATCGAGCGTGCCGCACCACCAGCGCATCAGTCCGGCGAACCCGCCTCGTCGCTCCAGGATGGGTGCGTCGGGTGTGCGGCTCAACTCGGCCAGTGCGTCGACCGAGGCCTGCGCCCGGCCGGCGTGGCCGAGCAGCACCGCGCGGTAGTAGTCGGCCATCGAGGCGACCGGCGGATAGGCCCGCAGTGCCGCCGACTCGATGAGGCGGAGGGCTGATTCGGGAGCGTTGCTCAGCAGGAGCAGCCACGACTCGATGAGCACGACGGCGGCCGAGGCACCCGTTCCGCCGAGCTGTTCGAGACGGTCGAGTCGACGGCGGGATTCGTCGAGCCCGGCCGGGTTGCCCGACCGGTAGGCCATGTCGCCGAGGCGAAGCAGCGCGAGCACGGTCACCTCCGGGCGGTTCTGCTCGGTTGCGACGTCGATCGCGAGTTGGAGTGGTGCCTCGGCGCGCATCGGCGCCGTGGCAACCACGATGTCGGCCCGCAGCAACTCCGCTTCGGCACAGTGCGCGAGCGCAGGTGGGAGCAGGTCGATGACGACTCGCCGGTCGCTGATCGGCAGTGCCAACGGAAGGTCGCGCGCGAAGTCGGCGAGGAGGTCGAGTGTGGCGGCGTCGTCGCCCGCGGCGACGGTCTCGGCGATCGCCTCGCGGAGCCGGCCGCGCCGACGGAGAATCTGGGCCCCTGCGACGAGGGACTCACGACGCTCGCCGGGATCGATGTCGTCCGTGAGCACAGTGCGCCACAGGTCGTGGAGCGTCCAGGTGCCGTCAGCGGCCGGGGTCGTGAGGGGCAGTGTGTCGAGCAGTTCGGCGGCGGTCCCGCCAAAGGCGGTCACCGAGCGGACGAGCTCGTCGTCGATGGAGTCGTGCAGTGCGACTCTCCGCAATGCTGCGACGTGCTCGTCGGGCAGTTCCCCGAGCACTTCCTGGGCGACGAACTCCTGCGCGCCCGCCACACCGGCGTGCGCTTCGAGCTCGACCAACGCCGGCCAACCGTGTTCGTCGAGCGTCGACGGTTCCACGTGGCGGAGCCGTGCGAAGTCGGCCAGTTCGTCGGTCGTGAATGCCAGCATCTCCTCGGTGATCTCGACCGCCTCACCTCGTGCGACCAGTCGGGCGAGCCGCAACTCGTGGAATCCGCGACCGCTGAGGATGGCATCTGCGTTCTCGGGCAAGTCGAGCACGAGATCGTTGAGGAGCTTCCACCCGTGGCTGCCTGGCGGGAGCAGATGGATGTCGTCCACCACGACGGTCACGTAGGTGGGGCTGAGGTGCCAGAGCTGATCGGCCAGCGACACCTCGGGGCGTGCCTCGATCGGCGCTCGACCGGTCTCGGGCTCGGCGACGCCGTCGTCGATCGCTCCGATCTGGAGCGCAAGCGACTGAGCGAGATCGGACCCGTCGATGTCGGTCGGGCCGATGCGGTGGGTGACGTAGCGAACGCGAGCCGCGGTGACGGGATCTTCGATGGCCTGCGCCACGAGCGTGCTCTTCCCGAAGCCCGCGCCCGCTGAGATGAGCGTTGCCGTGCGGTCCAATCGTGATGCCATCACGTCGAGCAGCCGGCTGCGGACCAACAGCTGCCTGCGAGTCGACGCGCGATCTCGACGTCGGGAGCGTGGTGGATCGGCTGGTGTCACGGTGGGTCAATGTAGAAGAACCTTGCACTTCTGCCGAACCCGATGCCGTCCGCTGGCATGATGTGTGGATGTCGCATCTCGGTCTCGTCACCATCGTCGTCGACGACTACGACCGAGCGATCAAGCACTACGTGCAAGATCTCGGTTTCACGCTCATCGACGACCTGAATCAGGTCGACAAGCGGTGGGTTGTCGTTGCGCCCCCGGGAACCGAACGCGAGCGACACGCGACTCACCTGCTGTTGGCCGAGGCGGCGACCGACGAACAGCGGGCGCGGGTAGGTGATCAGACGGGGAACCGGGTCTCGTTCTTCCTGCACACGGACGACTTCGACATGGATCACATGGCCCTCAGCCAACGCGGCGTCGCGTTCGAGGAAGCGCCGCGCGAGGAGCCGTACGGTCGGGTTGCGGTCTTCCGTGACCTGTTCGGCAATCGCTGGGATCTGATCGAGACGATCAAGCGGCTCTGACCGTCGTGACCGATGCCGATGGCTGAGTCGTTCGGTCGCCGTGTCGCCGAGGAGCTCGGCGTCGGTGTCGTCGACATGCATCGGGTGTCGGGTGGCGACGTGGCCGAGTCGTTCCGGGTCGAGCTCGTCGACGGTCGCGCCGTCTTCGCCAAGACCCACGCAGACCCGCCGGCGCACTTCTTCTCGACCGAGGCGACTGGACTGTCGTGGTTGGCGAACGCTGCTCGGGACGCGTCGGCCCGCGACGACGGGCGGTTCGGTCTTGCTGTCGCCGATGTCCTGGCCGTGTCCGATGACCTGTTGGTGCTGGCCTGGATCGACGAGGGGCGGCCGGGCGGATCCACCGAGGCCGACTTCGGACGGGCATTGGCACAGCTCCACGCCGTGGGCACGGCGACGTTCGGTCGCGCGGATCGGCGAACGACGGGGAGTCGTGCGCTGCCCAACGAACCGGTGTCGACCTGGCCGGACTTCTACGCCCGGAACCGACTCGAACCGCTCGCTCGACTCGCCCGCGACAGCGACGCACTGCCCGCCCCGGCCGTGCGCCGGCTCGCCTGGGTTGCCGACCGTCTCGGCGAAGTCGGCGCGGCCGACGAGCCGCCTGCGCTGCTGCACGGTGACCTGTGGGCCGGCAATCGGCTGGTCGATGCCAACGGTGTGAGCTGGCTGATCGACCCGGCGGCCCACGGCGGCCACCGCGAGTTCGACCTTGCGATGATGGCGCTGTTCGGTGGATACGGGGACGCGTGTTGGCGCGCGTACGACGAGGAGTTTCCGCTCGTCGACGGATGGCGCGACCGGATTCCGCTGCACCAACTTGCGCCGCTCGTCGTTCACGCCGTCAAGTTCGGTGGTGGGTATGCGGCCGCGGTCGACTGCGCCCTCGAGGCATGTGAGCGATTGATGTGATCAGACTCGGGTGATCTCGGAGTCGGGGAAGATCGAGGGAAGACCTCGACGGCGAGCCGGCCGAGTTGCTCGTCTCCGGCGACGAAGGCAGGATTTCCCAGGACGGACTGCAGCAGAGCAGCAGCCTCGAGCCAGGTCGTCGGAGAGGCGTCTTCGCCGCCGACGGTGGTCTGTGGCCGTGTCGCCCGCCGACCGGTGATCATCGAGCACTGCGCCGAGGCCGCACTGTTCGCGCGGCCAGGTCGCCGCAATGTGATGATGCGCCAGTCAGCGCGTCCGACGAAACGCAGCGAGTACGCCGCCCAGCCAATTGATCGACTCGCGCGTGATCGGGTCGACGCACAATTGAACGTGCGCTGCGCCGGCGGCTTCGAACCCGCGAAGCTGGTCGGCCAGATCGTCCGGCGATCCGGTGAGCGGCTCGACGACTGCCTCACCGACGTAGTCACCCATGAGTCGACCCGCGCCACCTTCGAGACGGACATGCACCGCAGCTGTTGCATCGACATCGTCGACGGATCGACCAGCAGCCTGAATCAGCCGATCAACCCGAGCCTTCTCGCGGGCGAAGCCTGCCGCGGTGTTGCCGTACTGGCTCCACCACATGTTCCAGGCATCGACGTGCGGAAGTGTGATGTCGAGCATTCGGTCCCCGATCGATCCGACCATCAGTGGCGGTCCACCGGGCCTGGGTGACCGCGGGTGCAGCACACATTGGTCAGCGTCGTAGAAGCTTCCGTGATAGTCGATCTCGCCGTCGGCGAGCAATGTCCGGATGATCGTGAACGCCTCCTCGAAACGGCTGACGCGCTTGTCGTAGGCGAAACCGAATGCGTCATACTCGCGCTCGGTTCCATCCCGCACCGAGACCGACGATCAGACGACCCTGTGAGATCGCGTCAACCGTTGCAGCTTGTTTGGCCAACATCGCCGGTGCGTGAAAACTCGTCGAGGCAACGAGCGGACCGAGTTCGATCGTGGTGGTTGCCTGAGCGATGGCAGCAAGCGTGGTCCATGCTTCCCACGGCCCGCGCGCACCCACTGCGAGGTCGTAGATGAGGTGGTCGCCGTACCACACGGAATCGAAGCCGACCACCTCCGCTGCCTGCGCCATCTCGATCAGTTCGGGGAACGGAACCTCCCATTCCACTTCGGGGAGCTGCACGCCGATCTTCATTCGCGGTGTGGAGTTCGAAGCCATCTCCAGCACCGTAACCACTCAGTCCGCACACCCAATTGACACCACGAGTCAGCGAATGGAGCGAGTCGCGACCCGTTGTCGAGTGCTGCTTCGAGTTCGGCAACGCGTCGCGCGCCCCTCATCGAGGTAGACGACGCGACGTCGATATCGAGAGCGGCTCGATATCACGGCCATCACTCGTCCGCCGACACGCTCGCGGGAGTCACGGCCACCTGCGACGGACGTGAATCATCGCGAGAAGTTCTCCGTCGTCGTAGCCGCCGGGGCCCCGGCCAGCAAGAGCCAGGCGCCGAGCAAGCCGTTGCAGCAGCTCGTTCGCCGGCGTCGCCACACCGTGGAGTCGACCGAGCATCACGATTTCGCCGTTGAGGTAGTCGGTCTCGATGCTCGTATCGCGGCGGGCGAGGCTCTGCCAGCTCGAACCTCCCGGACGTCGCTCACCATCCACGCGCTGCAAGTCCAGGTGTCGGCCGCGACGCTCGTTGTCCTCGTCGGCGGTCGCGTAGTCGATGCCCGCGGCATCGAGTACTGCATGGGCTTCAGCGAGCACCACCGAGCCGAGCGGACCCTGTCGAGCCGGGGGTCCGCAGACCGCTTCGATCGCGTTGCCGAGGTTGGTCGCCAACTTCGCCCACTTCCACCGCTCGACGTCGATCTGCCCGATCGACGAGAACGTCGACGAGGCGAGTGCCGCGACCAGGTCCTCGACGACGGTGTCGATCCCTCGGGGGAAACGCCCGATGTCGATGATCCCGGTGGTCGGTCCCGAATGGGCTCGCACGTGGCCGGGCTCGAGGTACACCGTCGGGCACATCACGACCGCGCCGTAGACGTTGGCGAACCGGCGCAGCGCCTCACGTTCGTTGTGCACGCCGTTCTGCAGGCACACGACGGGAACATCCGGCTCGCCGCAGGCCACGAGTCGATCAAGGACGTCGACGGTGTGCTGGCTCTTGACCGCGATCAGAATCACGTCGTCGGCGCGAATCGCGGCCTCCTCGATCGTCTCGTACACACTCGGTCGGACCACCACCGTCTCGGTCGGGTCGTGAAGATGGAGGCCGTCGGCTCGGATCGACGCTCCATGGAGACCGCGTGCGATCAGGGCGACATCGTGGCCCGACTGAGCGAGTCGCCCGCCGACCACACCGCCGATCGCTCCGGCACCGACGACGACCAACCTCATCACCCGATGATTCCACGCTCCCGAAGGGTGGAGTCACCCGAGCGCCGACGAGATGGCTCGCTTGGACCCAACCCGGTTCGTCACCGGAGTACGCGCGCGCGACGTGCTCCGAAACCCGACCGTCCGACCTCGGCTTGCCGACCATCAACCCCGATGGCGAGAGGTAATTGCAGCAGGAGTGCGGGCCGACTGCGACCGCCTCGGAATCGGGCCTGTCTCCACGATGCGCACCAGGGTGCTTCAGCGGTCGCCTGGGGTGAGGCCCAGTTGGTTTCCACTCGGTGGTCGATGGATTCGAGCACCTGGTGAGGTGAGCGTGCGGTGTCCCCGGCTCGGCACGACGTTGAGCAGCACGCCCGTCAGCGCTGCAGCACGCGCACGGCGTCGGGTGGGATTTCGATGCCGACCTGGGTGCCCGGAGTGGGCACCGGGGTCGCGCCGTCGTTTGCGACGACCACCTGCAGCTCATGACCCGACACGTCGATGCGGATGTGCGTGGTCGACCCGACGAAGACAACATCGGTGACCGGCCCGGCGACGACACCGTCGTCGACGGACGTGAATCGAACGCGCTCGGGACGAACGAAGGCCGTACAGGCTCCCGTGACATCGCCGGTCGGCCCTGCCAAGCTGCGCCCATTGATCTCGATCGTCCCCGGCGTCTCGACCTGCGCGGGGAAGAGATTCGCGAGTCCGAGGAACTCCGCGACGTAGGTGGACGTCGGCGAGTCGTACACCTCGCGTGGGGTGCCGACCTGCTCGATCTCGCCCTCGCGCATCACTGCGAAGCGGTCGCTCATCGTCAGCGCCTCTTCTTGGTCGTGTGTGACGTACACGAAGGTGATGCCGACCTCGCGGTGCAACTCCTTGAGTTCGAACTGCAAGGCGCGTCGCAGCTTGGCGTCGAGTGCCCCGAGTGGTTCGTCGAGCAACAGCACCCGGGGTCGAAGGACCAGGGCGCGGGCAAGGGCGACCCGTTGCTGTTGTCCTCCGGACAACTGGTGTGGCTTGCGCGTCGCGTACTCGCCGAGGCGCACGAGGTCCAGCGCGTCAGCGACCCGCGAGGCACGTTGGTCCTTCGGGCAGTGCTGGAATCGGAGGCCGAAGCCAACGTTGTCGGCAACCGACAGGTGCGGAAACAGCGCATAGTTCTGGAACACCGTGTTGACCGGACGCTTCTCGGGTGGGACGTTCGCGATGTCCTCGCCGTCGATCCGTACCGAGCCCGACTCGTTCGACTCGAACCCTGCGATGAGTCGCAGCGTGGTGGTCTTGCCGCAACCCGACGGTCCGAGCAACGAGAAGAACTCGCCCGACTCGATCGTGAGGTCGATCCCCTTGAGGACCGGCTGCTCACCGTACGACTTGGTCAGATCGACGAGTTCGATGTGGCCGCCGCGCTGCGTGTCCGTCGCCGACTCCTTGGGCATCGGGGTTGTCTACCGCGTTCGCTCGTCCGGCGCCAGTGCCGATCGCAGATGTTCGTGGACGAAATACACCCCGCGTTCTTCGAACGTGGCGAGCACACCGTGGGCGTCGAGCCCCGCGTCATGGGACCGCTGCACCGCCTCACAGATGTCGACGTCCTGCTGATGCACGAGCGCGTGCGCATCCATGTTGGCGGTGACCCCGTCTCCGGCTCGGTCCGGCAGGGCGAACAGCCGTCGCTCGACCACCGTGCGGTTGGGGCTCGCCGGTTCCATCCACATCACGAGCACCGCGTCGGGGAAGATGTTGAGCATCGCATTGGGCCAGACCGTGAGGTACGAGCCGACGTCGTAGGGGCGTGTCGTGTCGGCATCGAAGAGCCGTTCCCAGCCGGGCTCGCCGGGGAGCAGCGAGTGACGGATCCGTTCGTCGTCGGCATCGCCGGGCCGCAGAGGGCGATCCCAGGCGTACAACACGGGCCCGTTGCTGACCATCGGATAGTCCTCGGTGGACGTCGTGTCGAGCTCGGGATGAACGAACGGTGTGTGGTAGTTCTCCGAGTAGTTCTCGAGGAGCACCTTCCAGTTGAATCGACGTTCGTTCGTTTCGTTCAGCACGAGCGTCATCTGTTCGATGGGGCAGCGGTCGACGGCCGCTACCAGTGGGCCCAGATCGAGCGCGGCGTCGGGATCGCCCAGGTTGACGAAGACGAGCCGTCGCCAGGTGGCGACGGCGATCGGATCGAGGGAGTACTGCTCGAGATCGAAGCCGTCGGGGGTGCCGACGCCCTGTGCCCTCGCGAGCGAGCCGTCGAGCCGATACAGCCACGAGTGGTAGGGACACCGGATCAGTGGACCCTCGTTCGTGGTGCCCTCGTCGCACAGCGGCGCCGCACGATGGCGACACACGTTCAAGAAGCCGCGCGCCGCGCCATCGCGGTCGCGCACGAGCAGGATCGGGATTCCGGCAACCGTACGGGCCGTCCACGAGCCCGGCGTCGGCAGCTCGTCGGTGACCCCGGCACACACCCAGCCGCTGCGGAACACCGCCTCGCGCTCGGTCGCGTAGAAGTCGTGGTCGGCGTACCACGCTGCGGGCAACGTGCGCGCGTCTGCGATGCCGGGCGGATCGGGGATCTCCCGCAGCGTGTTCACGTCGCTGACCGTCACGTCACGCCACCGACTTCGAAGAGGGCCGACACCTCGTCTCCCTGCTCACTCAGCACGACGGCGAGTTGTTCAGTGTTCGCGATCAGCCGCTCGCAGTCGGCCGAGGTGTGCGCGACCGAGAGGGTCCATGATTCGCTCTTGGCCCAGGGGGCGATGAAGACACCGTTGTTGTGTTGGATCAGGTAGTTGAGATGGCTGACCGCGGTGTTGATCTCGAGGAACTCGCGATAGTTGGTCGCCGGCTCGTCGTGCACGACAACCGAGCCCTTGAACCCGTGCACGATCCCGTACGACCGAATGCCATGAGCACTCAGGGCGGCCGTGCAGCCGTCGAACAGCTCACGACCCAACGCCTCGGCCGCTGCATACGTATCGGGTGTCAGGACCTCGGTCAGCACCGCTCGGGCCGCGGCCATCGTGAGCGGGTTGCCGTTGAACGTGCCGACCTGGTCGTAGCGGCCGTCGGAGATCGCGCTCATCACCTCAGCGGTGCCGCCGATCGCTCCGCACGGCACGCCACCGCCGAGCGCCTTCGCGAGGCAGATGATGTCCGGGGTGACGCCGAACAGTTCGGTCGCTCCGCCCCATGCGACGACAAGCCCCGTCTTGACCTCGTCGAAGGTGAGCAGTGCGCCATTGCGGTGCACGAGGTCCCGGAGCCCCTCGAGGTAGCCGGCGTGTGGGGGGATGATTCCGGCGTTCATCATCATCGGCTCGATGATCATCCCCGCAATGCGACCGGGGTGGTCGGCGAACACGCGCTCGACCGCAGCGAGGTCGTTGAACGGCACGATCCGCACCAGGTCGGCGAAGGCCTGGGGGATCCCCGGGCCGGCCTCACGGCTGGGGTCGTCGACGGGTCCGAGGTCGCCGAGAGATCGCCACAGCGACACGTTCACCAGGTCGTGATGACCGTGGTAGGAGCCTTCGACCTTGATGATCAGATCGCGGCCCGTGATCGCACGCATCAGGTGGATGGCGTCCATCGTGGACTCGGTCCCCGAGTTGTTGAACCGCCATTGCGGCAGCCCGAACCGATCCGCGAGTTGTCGGGCGACGACGATCGAGTCCTCGGTCGGTTGGGCGAAGTGGGTTCCCAGCGTGACCCGGCGCTGCACCGCGTCGACCACGGCCGGGTTGGCATGACCGACCACGTTGACGCCGTATCCGGCATGGGTGTCGACGTACTCGTTGCCGTCGACGTCCCAGACATGGCTGCCCTTGCCGTGGCTGATCCACACGGGGACCGGGCGAGTGCTGGACCAACTCGAGGTGACGCCGCCGGGCATGACGCTCTGTGCCTGTTCGTAGAGCTCGTTCGATCGGCGATTCCGCGCCATGAATTTCGCCTCTTCGGCGAGGATCCGGCCGTCGATTCCGGTCGTCCCGGTTGTTGGGGTCTCGAGTGCAGACATCTTTGGCTCCTTGTCCTGACTGACCAGTCAGTCTAGACTGTGCGCAGGGATCGAGCAACGAAACTCCTCACGCCAACGAACCACACCGCGACGGATCACGGAGTCACCACTCAGATGTCTGCATCATCACCCACACCCACACTCACGCGCGCCGACTACGTCTCGCCGGACGTGTTCGAACTCGAACGTCAACGCATCTTCCACGCCGGGTGGTTCTTCGTCGGCCACGTCGCCTCGATTCCCGCAGGGGCGTCGCGCGTCGTCGATGTCGCCGGTGAGCAGGTGATCGTCACCTGCACCCGGGCGGGACGATTCCACGCCTTCGCCAACGCCTGCCGCCATCGCGGCGCGATGTTGCTCGACCCGATTGATCCGACGGTGGTCGCCCCGGAATGCGGCGCAGCGTCGATCCAGTGCCAATACCACGCCTGGACCTACGGGCTCGACGGTCGACTCCTCTCCACCCCGCGGGTCGACCGCTCCGACGTCGATCGCGACACCACCGGCCTGTGGGACTATCGCGCCGACGTCTGGAACGGCCTGGTCTTCGTCTCGTTGGACTCCGACGTGTCCCCGCTCAGCGAATGGCTCGTCGAGTCGAATTCGGCCCTCGTCGAGTTCGAACACCTCGAGATCGCCGACATGGCGTTGGTGCAGCGAACCGCGTCGACGGCCGCAGCGAACTGGAAGATCGTCGTCGAGAACTACCAGGAGTGCCTGCACTGCCCGGTCGTGCACCCCGAACTGGTCGAGGTGATCCCGCTCTACCGAACCGGACAGGTGGTCGACGCGGCTCGTCCGGACGGAGCGGTCGAATTCGTGAACGGCGCCAACAGCTACACGCACGCGAGCACGGGTGCCGCGGCCCTCCCACTCCTTCCCGGTGTCGGGGCGTCCGATGAGGGCGTCTACAACGGAGCGAGCGTCTTTCCCAATCTGCTCTTCGACCTCACCGCGTCGGGCCTCGTGCTCACGACGCTCTTTCCGGTCGGACCCGACCGCACCGAGATCGTCGGGGAGTACCTGTTCGCCCCTGCGGTCGCGGGGTCATCCGAGTACGACCCGACCGACGAGATCGCGTTCAACGAACTGATCGGCGCACAGGACATCGCCGTGTGCGAGCGGGTCCAGCGTGGCGTCGCGTCTCGTGCGTTCACGACCGGAATCCTGACCACCAAGGACGACGCCGTCGCCGACTTCAACCGGCACTACCGGGCTGTGATGGACCCGCTCTCGCAGCAGGTCCAGATCACCTAGCATCACCGCAACCAAACGACCCGGAGGCGGGTCAGATCAACTGAAACTGGGGAACCCATGGCCACCGACCGCCGACAGTTCATTCAACGCAGCGCCCAGCTCGGCGTGCTCCTCGGGGCCGGGGTCCCGTTGCTCCAAGCCTGCGGGAGCAGCGATGGTGGCGGCGACGCCCGAGCGGTCACCGACCCGATCGCGGACGGGCTCGAGCCAGAAGCTGGCCCGCTCAGGATCTTCAATTACGCCGACTACGTCAACCCCGACACCGTCGCCTCCTTCGAGGCCCAGTACGGGGTCAAGATCGAGATCACGACCTTCGACGTCGACGCCGAGGCGATCACGAAGTTGGCCAATGGTGCAGTCGAGGTCGACGTGTTCCAGTCGGCGGCGCCGAACACCCTCGGCCGACTGATTGCCGGCGGTCTGTTGCAGCCGCTGAACGCCTCGTACCTCCCCAACAAGGCAAATGTTCTTTCATCGTTCGACGACCCGTGGTACGACCAGGGCTCCGAGTACACCGTTCCGTACACCGTGTTCTCGTCCGGCATCGGCTACCGCTCCGACCTCATCGACCCGGCGAAGGTCGAGGAGATGGGTTGGGACATCCTGTGGGACCCCGAGTACAAGGGCGTCACCTCGATTCTCGACGACTACCGCGAAGGTATCTCGATGGCGTTGCTCCGCAAGGGCATCACCGACGTCAACACCACCGACAAGGCGCTGATCGAGCAGGCCGGCGCAGACCTCAGCGAGCTCACCGGACTGATGAACATCAAGGTGAACATCGAGGCGTACAAGGACATCCCCGAAGGTGCGACGACGCTCGCACATACGTGGAGCGGAGATCTGCTGGCGGGCGCCTACTCGTACCTGCCCGAGGGCACCGATGCCTCGGTGTTGGGCTGGTGGTACCCGTCGGACGGCGTCGGTGTCGTCAACAACGACTGCATGACCGTGACCGCGAACGCGAAGAGCCCCGTGCTCGCCCATCTCTGGATCAATCACCTGCTGGATGTCGCCAACGCCGAGGAGAACTTCAGCTGGAACGGCTATCTCCCCCCGATCAAGGGGCTCGACGCGGACTATCTGATCGAGAACGAGTACGCACCGGAGAACCTGCGCGCCGCTGTTCTCGACGACGAGGTGATCCGGAACGGCCTGCGGTTCGAGCCGCTGGACGTGGAGACCGATCAGCTCTGGGAACAGACGTGGTCAGCGTTCACCGCCGGCTGACGATCCCTGCCGACGATGACTGACGCCACCGCCGCCGCGGTGACCGGAGGGGACGCCGCTGCGCCGGGTGGGCATCGCTCGAGCACGGCCTTCTGGGCGGCACTCGCATCGCCCGGCACCCTGTTGCTCATCGCGTTGTTCGTCGTGCCGGCGTACGCAATTCTCGCGGTCGCCTTCGGTGGCATCGACCCGATCCTGCGCACGACGGTGCCCGCCTGGAATCCACTCGACTGGGATCTCGAGAAATTCGGCGACGTGATGGGCAGGGTCTTCGGTGGCGACCTCGCCCACGTGTTCGTCCGCACGGCGACGTTCGCCGGACTCGCATTGCTCGGCTGCTTCGTCATCGGCTACCCGGTGGCGTACTACGTCGCCCGCAAGGCCGGCCGCAACCGTGGTCTCCTGCTCGCACTGCTCGTCCTGCCGTTCTGGATCAGCTATCTGATGCGGATGCTGGCGTGGGTGAACCTGCTGCAGACCGATGGCTTCGTCAATCGGGTCCTCGGGTGGGTCCATCTGGGTTCCGGCGACCGAAACTGGCTCGACGGCGACTGGCCGACCGTCGTCGCCGGCCTCATCTACGGCTACATCCCGTTCTTCATCTTGCCGTTGTACGCCGCGCTCGAACGGCTCGACGGGCGTCTGATCGAGGCATCCCGCGATCTGGGTGCGTCGTCGATCTCGACCTTCCTCCGGGTGACCTTGCCGCTGTCGGTCCCCGGGCTGCTAGCGGCTTCGGTCATCATCGTGCTGCCGATGTGCGGTGACTACTACACGAACACCTACCTGACCGGTGGTTCGCCCCGGACCGAGATGGTCGGGAATCAGATCGAATTCTTCCTCAGGGGTTCGAGCCAACCTCAGGTCGGAGCGTCGCTCGTGATCATCCTGATGGGGTTCCTCACCATCGCCATGGCGTACTACCTCGTGTCGGTCGCGCGCAGCCAGCGGGAAGCGACACGCTGATGAATCAGCGTCGGTTCGGCCCACTCGCGATCCTCACGTGGCTGTACGTGCTGTGGTCGCTGGTGCCCGTCCTCATCGCCGTGCGCATCTCGTTCAACTCCGGCAAGAGTCGCTCGGCTTTTCAGTCGCCATCGTTCCGGTGGTACTGGGATGACCCGGCCTCGGTCTGGCAGGACGACGCATTGCAGACGGCACTGGCCAACACGCTGAAGCTGGCCGCCATCACGATGCTGATTGCCACCCCGGTGGGCATCGCGATGGCCATCGGGCTCCAGCGCTGGCGTGGTCGCGTTTCGCGTGGGGCGAACAACCTGATGTTGCTGCCGCTCGTCACGCCCGAGATCGTCGTCGGCGTCGCGCTGTTTCTCGTCTTCACCCAGATCTACACGTCGGTTCCTCGCGGGTTCACGACGCAGGTTCTCGGACACATCACGTTCACCCTGTCCTACGTGGTCATCATCGTTCGCGGTCGCCTGCTGTCGATCGGGACGCATTTCGAGGAGGCCGCCCGCGACCTCGGGGCGACACGGATCCAGGCGCTGCGGATGGTGCTCCTGCCTCAGCTCGGACCGGCCATCTTCGCCAGCCTCATGGTGGTGTTCGCCACGTCGGTCGACGACTTCGTGATCTCCTCGTTCCTGTCGACAGGTGCGTCGACTGAGACCGTGCCGATCAAGATCTATGCCAGCGCACGTGCGGCTGCCACGCCGGCCGTCAACGCGCTGGCGACGGTCATGCTCGTCATCACGCTCGCCGCGGTCGGTGCGGCCGCGCTGGTGATGCGTCTCATGCGACGTGCCGGGGCCGGTGACGATGCCGACTTCACGAGCATGACGATCTGAGGTCCGTCGGGTCGTTGCGTCGAGTTCGGCGGCGGGTCTGCGTCGTCAAGCGAGAGGCCGCTGCGCGCGGAGATGGTGCGGACAGTGCTCGCCCGATTCGAGCACGGGAATCATCGCCTCCCAGGTGCGGATCTGCACGGCGAGTTCGTCGGCGCCGATCGCGGCCTCGAACGCCGCTCGATCGCTTCCGGTCAGACGTTCGAGCTCCTCGCGGGCGACCACTCGGTACCACGGGTTCCGATCACGCAGTTCGATGCCGACGAAGCCGGCGGTAGTCAGGGCTCTCCGATAGCGCGTCGGTGACGCCATCCCGAAGTCGAGGTCCTCGGCCACCACGTACGCCTGCATCTCCTCGGACATCTCCCCATCGTGGGAGGTGAGCCAGTCGGACGCCAGGAACCATCCACCCGGGCGCAGGACGCGGAAGACGTCGAGGGCGAGCGACTCCTTGTCGGCGATGTGCACGATCGAGTCCTTGCTGAACACGACGTCGAAGCTCGCGTCGTCGAACGGAAGCGGACCGGGCTCGACGAGTCGGATCTCGACCAGGCCGGCGAGTCCCTGTGCTGCGAGCCGGCTCGTCGCCATGTCGCAGACCGGCTGTTCGACGTCGATGCCGACGACGCTGCCCGCGTGACCTGCGCGAACCAGCAGGCTCGTCGCGCCGCCGATGCCGCAGCCGATGTCGAGCACGGACGACCCGGTGAGATCGACGCCCTCGATCACCCGGAGGACTTCGTCGGCGCCTCCAGGCGACAGGAAGCCCTCGCCCCACAGGCCCTCGAGGAACGTGATCACACGTTCCGGGTAGTGAAGATCGTCCGCTCCGGACATCGCGCCGTGGCTCAGACCGTGCCGAGGTCGCTCAGGATCCGCTGACTGGCGAGCCACCCGGGACCGCCGCTCACGCAACCGCCGGGATGGGTGCCAGATCCGCACTGGTAGTAGCCCTCGATCGGGGTTCGATATTGGCTCCACCCCGGTGCCGGCCGGAAGAAGTACATCTGAGGGGCGAAGAACTCGCCGTGGAAGATGTTGCCCTCGGGTAGACCGGCCACGGTCTCGATGTCGAGCGGTGTGACGATCTCACGCTGAAGGACCAAGTCGGAGAAGCCGGGGAAGAACGATTCGAGGGTCGCCTGGACGTTGTCGGCCATCCGTTCGCGCTCGGTCGGCCAGTCGCTCCCCCTCAGCTGATACGGCGTGTAGTGGATGAAGCACGACATCACGTGTTTGCCGGGCGGCGCCATGTCGGGGTCGATCGTCGACTGGATCGCGCCGTCGATGTACGGCCGGGTCGAGTACCAGCCGTACTTCGCCTCGTCGAACGCGCGCTCGAGATACTCCATCGTCGGTGCGATGTTGGTGAATCCGCGGAACATGTCGCGACGATCGCCGAGCGAGGGATACGTCGGCAGCCCGTCGAGTGCGAAATTCACCTTCGACGACGTGCCTTGATACCGGTATCGGCGGAGCGCGTCGACGAGATCGGCAGGGAGGTCGCGTGGATCGACGAACTGCGTGAATGTCCGTCGCGGGTCGGCTGCCGAGACGACCACCCTTGCCGACAGTTCGGTGCCGTCGGCGAGGGCGACGCCGGTCGCGCGACCGTTCGACGTGATCACCCGGTCGACGTCCGCGCCGAGTTTGATCTGCGCACCGAAGCTCTGTGCGGCCCGGGCGAGCACCTGGGTGAACTCACCGTTGCCGCCCTTGTGGAAGGCCCACGACCCGAGGCTGCCGTCGTGTTCGCCCATTCCGTGGAACAGCAGCACGAGCCCGGACCCCTGTGACATCGGGCCGACCTTCGTGCCGATGATCCCCGACGACGCCAGGTAGCCCTTCAGGATGTCCGACTCGAAGTAGTCGTCGAGGAAGTCGGCGGCGCTCCCGGTCAGCAGACGAACGAGGTTGTGGAGCACACCTTTGTCGATCCCGCGGAGGTGCCGCGCGAGGTCGGCCAACTCGGCCAACCCCTCGGGCGAGGTCGCGAACAGGTCGGGAGGCGCCTTGTCGAACAGTGGCTTGACAGCGCGCACGACCATTTCGACGTCGTGGTGGTACTGGTCGTAGGCGTCGGCGTCGTGCTGGGAGTGCCGGGCGATCTCGATGATGTTCTCGTTGCGATCGGTGCCCATCACCAACGCATCACCGTTCTCCATCGGGCAGAACGACGACGGCATGAGCAGCGGCATGAAGCCGTGCCTGACCAGATCGAGTTCGTGGATGATGTTCGGGCGGAGCAGGCTGAGGGCGTACGAGAACGTGGTGAACTTGAAGCCGGGGCGAAGCTCCTCGGTGATCGCGGCGCCGCCGACGAACTCCCGGCGTTCCACGATCAACGTGCGCAGTCCGGACTTCGCCAGATAGGACGCGTTGACGAGTCCGTTGTGGCCGCCCCCGATGACGATCGCGTCGTACTCCCGGCTCCCGGCGTCGACGGCGGGAACCGTGACACCTCCCTGCGGTGTGGTGGTGTCGGTCATGGCATCGACGTCTTTCTCTCAGGAGCGAAGAAGGGGGTGCGGGTCACCTCGGCGGCGACCTGCTCGTACCGATGGTTGATCGTGAACTCGAGGAACGCGCGCGTCCCGACGGCGGCCGAGCCGGGTCGGATCCGGGCGAGCGCGATGTGGCGTTGCAGCACTGGCGAGTAGACGAAGCTGGTCGCGTAGCCCACGCGTTGGCCCTCGTCGTCGTACACCATCATGTCGCCGTGGACCGGGGTGTGGTCTTTCGGTGGCACCATGTCGGCGGCGGTGAACTTGCGGTCGTAGTCGAACGGATCGACCATCAACCCCATCATCTTCCAGCGTGACGTGCCATCGGCTCGCTCGCGCCGGATTGCACGACGACCGATGAAGGGGCGGCTGTCGTCGTCGATGCCCTTCAGCATCCATCCCAGCCCGAGTTCGAGCGGGGTGGACCGGTGTTCGTCGTTCTCGGCGAGTCTGCTCGCCTCGAAGTCGACGTTGATCAGCAGGAGGCCCGCCTCGATGCGGGCGATCAGGAGCGCGGTTTGCCCGAACGGGACGATTCCGTGGGGTGCCCCGGCCGCGGCCACGGCATCCCAGATCACCGCGGCGTCAGCGGAGTCGGCGAAGATCTCGAACCCCAGGTCGCCGGTGAAGCCGGTCCGTGAGATCGTCACCGGAACCCCGCACACCGTGGCTGCGGTGTGTTCGAAGTAGGCGAGTGAGTCGACCTCGGGCGCCAGGCCGGCGAGGAGTGCCCGGCTGCGCGGGCCTTGCACGGCGAGCGTTGCGTAGTCGTAGGTGACCTCGGTGACCTCGACGCGGAGTCCACCGACCAGATCCTGGAAGTACGCGAGGTTGGGCTCGGCCGCGGTCAGCATGAACTCGTCGGGCCCATGGCGGAACACGACCCCGTCCTCGTTCACGTATCCACCGTCGTCGCACCAGATGGTGTACTGAGCCTCGCCGGGACGACACGTCCGGATGTCCCGTGCGAGCACTCCGCTCAGGAAGTGCTCGGCGTCGGCTCCGACGATCCGGTACTTGTACAGCGGTGACGAGTCGAACATCGCCACCGCGTTGCGGATCGAGACGTACTCGAACTTCTCCGAGGACTGGTACTTGTCGACCACGAGGTGGCCCGACCAGTGACTCCACAATGACGTTTGATTCGCTGCCGCGACTCGATCGTGAAATGGCGACTCACGCAACATGGCGCGACAGTAGCAACCGGTCCGCGCAGCACCACGACCTGGTGGCGGACCTCGTGAGTACCCTGGAACGCGTGAGCAGGCCGACTTCTGACCAGCGCAAGGCGTCGATCCTCGATGCGGTCGTCGACGTGATCATCGACGTCGGCCTGACTTCGATGACCGTGGCCGACGTCGCCCGGCGCGCGGGAGTGTCGACGTCGTTGGTGCACTACCACTTCTCGTCGAAGGCCGAGCTGATCCTTGCCGCACTCCAGGTCGCCTCGTTCGACGACAAGGAGTTTCGAGACGCGGTGGCATCGGGGTCGGGTTCCGCAGTCGAGCGCCTCGAAGCGATGCTCTGCGGGTCGCTGCCCGTCGACGCAGATGATGCGTCGTGGCTGCTGTGGATCGAGTCGTGGGGCGAAACGCGTCGTGCGCCGATGATCGGTGAGGTCATGGCCGACCTCGACGCCCACGAACTCGCGGCGATTCGTCAGCTGCTCGCGGAGGGTGTCACGGCCGACGAGTTCACCTGCACGGACCCCGCCAGTGTCGCATCGAGACTCACCGCGCTGCGCGACGGTCTCGCCATCCAGCAGACGCTGTTCGGCGGCGGCCACACGGCGGACGAGTCCGCCGACCTGTTACGCGGCGCGATCCGCAACAATCTCGGCTTGGGTGAGATGGCAGCTCCCCGGTGACCGGCCGGCGGCGGGTCAGCCGACGCGGATGAGCTTCTTGTTGACGAACTCGTCCGCGCCCCATCGGCCGAGCTCGCGACCCGAACCGGAGCGCTTGACACCGCCGAAGGGCAGCTCCGGGCTGTCGGCTCCGACGATGTTGACGTACACCATCCCCGCCTGAATCGCGTCGGCGACTCGCTCCGCCTGCTCGGGGTCGGTGGTGTACAGGTACGAGCCCAATCCGAACGGGGTGTCGTTGGCCAGCTCGATCGCCTCGGCCTCGTTGCTGACGCGGTGAATCATCGCCACGGGCCCGAACAGCTCTTCGTGGTATGCGGGATTGTTCCGATCGACATCCGTCAGCACCGCCGGCGGAAAGAAGGCACCGGATCGTTCTCCGGCCGTCACGATCGTTGCGCCTGCGGCCACCGCGGCGTCGACCTGCTGGCCGAGACGGTCGGCCGCAGCCAGTGAGGACAGCGGCCCGATGACGGTGTCGGGGTCGGTCGGGCTGCCCACCGGTGTCGCCAACGCCGCAGCGGTGAACTTCTCGACGAACTCGTCGTACAGCTCGTCGATCACGATGAACCGCTTCGCGGCGTTGCAGGCCTGGCCGCAGTTGTCGATGCGGGCCATGACGGCCGCTTCGATGGTGGCGTCGAGGTCGTCGGTCGACAGCAGGATGAACGGGTCGGAGCCGCCGAGCTCGAGGACGACCTTCTTCAGATGGCGACCGGCGACCTCGGCGACGGCGGCGCCTGCTCGCTCGGACCCCGTCAGCGACACCCCTTGGATGATCGGGTTGCCGATGATCGTCGCGATCTGGTCGTTCGTTGCGTAGATGTTGGTGTAGGCGCCGGCCGGGAAGCCGGCATCGACGAAGATCTGCTCGATCGCGGCCGCCGACTCGGGGCATTGTGGCGCGTGCTTGAGGAGCACCGGGTTGCCGATGATGAGATTGGGGCCGGCGAAGCGCGCCACCTGGTAGTAGGGGAAATTCCATGGCATGATGCCGAGCAGGACACCGAGGGCACTCTTGCGCACGATGGCGGTTCCCTCGCCACCCATCAGCGTGATCGACTCGTCGGCCAGGAATTCGCTCGCGTTGTCGGCGTAGAAGCGGTAGATGTCGGCACTGAAGTCGACTTCGCCGAGCGAGTCCCCGACCGGCTTGCCCATCTCGCGCGAGATGATCCCGGCGAGCGCGTCACGTCGCTCGACATGCAGATCGGCAACCTTCGAGACGAGCGCCGCGCGTGCGGCTCTCGTGCTGGTCTGCGACCAGCCGGTGAAGGCCCTTTGCGCGTTGACCACGGCAGCATCCAGCGAGGCGTCCGTGATGGTCGGATAGATCTGAACGGTCTCGCCCGTGGTGGGGTCGACAACGGCGTACTCGGTCACGAAAGCTCCCTTGTTGTGCGTTCGGTGACACGATAATTCACCGCGAGCGCAGGGACGTGCTCGGTGGAGATTCGGCCACCTGTCAGCGTCGGCCGCCCCGGCAGCACGGCACGCCGAGCCGGACCGACCCGTCAGAGGAGGAGAGCTTCGAGGTCGACATCGGCGGAGGCGAGCACGAACGCGAGGGGAGCCGTCGAGTCGATGCTGGTCAGCATCGTCTCGAGTCGATCGGCGAAATCGTCGGGGTGGACGCACGGGTCGGGGAGCCCGACGAGGCTCAGGTCGGCCGACGGCGCTCGTTCGGCGATCACCGTGGTGATGGAGCGGACGTCGACGATCACATCGACGGCTGCAACGAGCCGTGCCTGGGCGAGCAACGATTGAAGGTTGTTGGTGACTTCGCGCTGGGCGTCGGGGGTTCCGACGACCATCCGGACCGTGACGGTCGCACGACGCCAACTGCGGGCCGTGGTGAGGGTGTTCGCGAGCGTGATCATGAGCGCGCCGTTGTCTCGGATGCTGCTCAACCAGACGTCGATGTTGCGGCGATTCCCGAAGGTGGTGTCGTCGGCTGCGCGGACGATGACGACGTTGCGGCCCGCACTGTGGAGCCGTTCGATCATGGTGGAGTACTCGTCGGGGTCGGATGTGGTTTCGCCGTCGCCGAGGAGCACGGTGTTGGGCGCGAGCGCGCCGAGACCGTAGGCCTCGACCAGCACAGAGGCGCCGACGTAGGGAGTCGGCGCCGAAACGACCCGGACGAGCGCGTCGACCTTGCGTTCGGCGAGGTGAGCACGCACGGTCTCGGCGAGGTGACGCTTCCGTTCGGTCGGCGCGGGATCGGGAAGGATCGTTGCGATCGTCAAGAGGCCACGGTTGTGCGACAACGAGTTGGCCAGATCGATCAGATACCACCGTTTGGTCGGGCTTCCGGCCAACACGAGAATGTTCGGACGCCAACTCTTGGCGTGCGTCGACGGGCGGATGTGGTTGACCGACCACCGGACGAGCGCCAGCCAGATGCCTTGACGCATGTCGCCCCATCGGGCCCGCGTCCGCCGCCGGTTGAGGAGCGCCCAGATGAGTGCGACGAGTGTGATGGCGACGATCGTGGCGAGTGGGTTGATGAGGAACATCACCGCGCCGCATCCGAGGGCGCCGAGCAGTGAGAGGCTCCAGTGCACTCGGAACGTCGGCCGGAACGAGGGGCTCCGCAGGAACCGCTCGCCTGCGGAGACGAGGTTGACGACCGCATACGACGCGAGGAAGAACATCGTGAGGACCGGCGCGACGGTGTTGAGGTCGCCGGCTGCGACCGTGACGAGCACCAGGGCGAGCGACACGTAGGTTCCAACTCGGGGTTCGTCGTCGGTGCCGGACCCGCGACCGAGTACCCGGAGCGGCCGCGGGAGGACGTCGTCGCGCGCCAGGGCCTGGAGGATTCGGGGCGCGCCCAGGATGCTCCCGAGTGCGCTCGACAGCGTCGCTCCCCAGACCCCGACGAGGATCGCAGGTCCCCACAGCGAGAGCTGTCGCATGACGAGCGGGTCGTCGAGGAGCGCAGAGGTGGCGGCACGCCGATCGAGCACGACGGGTATCACCATGTACACCACGTAGCTCACGGCGATTGCCGCCAGCGTGCCGCGGGGGATGGATTTGCGCGGTTCGGCGAGGTCGCCGCTCATGTTGACGCCCGCCATGATGCCGGTGACCGCTGGAAAGAAGACCGCGAAGACCGCCCAGAACGGCACGACCTCGAATCCGCCCGCCGGTGGACGGACCGCCGGCGCCGTCGTCGTGCCGAGGAAGAACGACACGAGCGACAGCACGATCGCCGCCATGATCACGTACTGGGCTCTGATCGCGGCCCGCGCCGAAATGAGTGCGAACCCGGTGACGACGATGGCGGTGACGAACGCGAGCGGTCTGACCGGCACGTTCGGCGCAACGGCGTTGACACTTTCAGCGAAGCCGAGGGTGTAGAGCGCAACCGACAACGCTTGGGCGAAATAGAGCGGGATGCCGATGGCCCCGCCGATCTCGGAACCGAGCGATCGGCTGACCATGTAGTAGGCCCCGCCGACTCGGATCTCCTGATCGGTGGCGATCTGAGCGATCGAGAGACCTGTCAGCAGCGTGATCAGGGTGGCGATCGTGACGATGATCAGCGTGTTCCGAAGCCCGGCGTTCCCGACGACCCAACCGAATCGGAGGTACATGATGACGCCGAGGATCGTGAGGATCGACGGCGTGAACACCCCACCGAACGTTCCGAGTCCGCGACGTTTGAGCTCCTGCTGTGCCCCTGCAGACGGGGATGTCATCGTCGACCTGGAGATGGGATCGATCGCACGCATCGGGCCGAACCCCCGAAGACCGTCGTGTCGCGCATGCCCATCAACCGTCGGAACGGCGAGTCGACCGCCGCCAGGAGGCCGTTCGCCGCTTGGATCCCGGTGGCGTGTCGGCGAGGCCGGGATACGAGGTGTAGACCCGGTCGAGCGGGGCTGGGTACGGCGTCGCTGCGTCGGCGCCGCTCCAGACGACCATCTGCGGGAACGCGATCGTGATCCCCTGCGTGGACAGCGCCTGATGCACAGCCAGGACGAGGTCGTTTCGTGCGGCGAGTTCGGATGGAACATCGCTGGCGTGCCAGAACAGGATCGTGAAGCCGATGCTCGAGTCACCGAAGCCATCGAGGTTGACGGTGGGCGGGGGATCGGCGAGGACGCGGGGAACTCGTGACGTCGCCTCGTTGAGGACGTCAGCGGCTCGCTGCAGGTCGGTGTCGTAGGCCACGCCCAACGTCAGTGAACTCCGGCGCGCCGGGTCGCGTGTGAGGTTGATGATCGAGTCGGCGAGCACCGCGCTGTTCGGCATCCGAACCTGTGTCCCGTCGAGCCCGGTGAGCCGTGTCGTACGGGAGTCGATGTCGACGACGATGCCGCGTGTCCCGTCGATCTCGATCGTGTCGCCGATCGAGAAGGGTCGTCGTGACTGGAGCACGAGCGACGCCACGAAGTTCTCCACGGGACTCTGCAGTGCCAGAGCCAGCACGAGACCACCGAGACCGAGCGCACCGATCAATGGTCCGACTCGGACGCCCAGTGTCGTCAGCGCGTAGAACAGCCCGATGAGGAAGACGGCGTACCCGGCGAGCCTGGCGGTGATGATCGCTGCGAATCCGTGGCCGATCCCGTGCGCGATCAGTCGACGGAGCACGCTCGACAAGACGATTGCGAGCACGAGCGCACCCAGCAGGATCGCCCCCGCACGCAGCCAGTCGCCACTTGTCAACGTCCCGTCGGTCAGGGCGTCGGTCGCCGAATCATCGGCTGCGAGGGTCAACATCGGTCGGTCATGGCGCGATCACCGACTGGTTCGTTCGAGCGCTCTCCGAGTGCCGCGCCGTCAAACTCTTTGAACATCTGCGAAGAGTATCCAGGAACGGAGAGAGCTCAGGACGGAACACCCCGAGGAGCTCGCATCTGCGGAGACAACGCGGTTTCGCTGACTGATCCGTCACGGAGGGGCGCGCCCGACCAACCGGTGGCAGACTCGTGGCATGAGCGCTCCGACTCTCGACACGTCCGTGTACCTCGATCGACTCGACCGAGTTCGGACCGCGATGAGCGAGCACGACATCGATGTGGTCCTGCTGTCCGTTGGTCACGATCTTCCCTATCTCACCGGCTACACGGCGATGCCGCTCGAGCGTCTCACGTTGCTCGTGGTGCCGCGAGACGGCGACGCCTCGCTGTTGATTCCCGGGCTCGAGGCAGCGCGGGTCACCGAACAGCCTGGCGTGTTCGACCTCGTCCCCTGGGGCGAGACCGACGACCCCACGGCCATCGCCGGCCGGTTGGCGGCCGGTGCGCAGCGGATCGCCGTGGGCGACCAGATGTGGGCGCGCTTCCTCGTCGAGATGCTCCCGCAACTTCCCGGCGCGCAATTCACCCGTGCGGTCGATGTGGTGGGAGCACTGCGCCGCACCAAGGACCAGGCCGAGATCGATGCGCTCGCCGCTGCCGGCGCCGCGGTCGACATGATCGCCGGTGAACTGCAGCGCGGCGAGATCCCACTGGTCGGTCGGACCGAGGCCGAAGTGTCCACCCACCTCGGTCGGCGGATCATCGAGGAGGGCCATCAGAAGGTGAACTTCGCGATCGTCGCGGCGGGGGAGAATGCCGCGAGCCCGCACCACCATCCCGGAGATCGCGTGATCCGTGAGCACGAGATCGTGCTGTGCGACTTCGGCGGCACCATGAACGGCTACTGCTCCGACACCACCCGGTGCGTGTTCACGGGTGAGATCGCTGCCGACGTGGCCGAGGCGTATGCCGTGCTGCACGAGGCGCAGGCCGCCGGGGTGGCCGCGGCAACCGTCGGCACCCCGTGTGAAGACGTCGACCGCGTGACGCGAGGGGTCATCGCCGAGGCCGGCTACGGCGAGTACTTCATCCACCGCACGGGCCACGGCATCGGGCTCGAGGAGCACGAGGACCCGTACATCGTCGAGGGCAACGACCTGCCGCTCGCGGCCGGGCACGCCTTCAGCGTCGAGCCGGGCATCTACGTTCCCGGCAAGTGGGGCATGCGGCTCGAAGACATCGCTGTCGCCACCGAAGCCGGTCCGCTTCGGCTCAACAACTCCGACCACTCCCTCGTCGCCCTCGCCTGACCCACTCGTCGACGTACCGCCCGGCCCGGTCCCCGCCACCGCCCCGCCCCCACCCCGCCCCACCCGATCTCGTGAACAGTTCGAGCACGGTGCGCCGGAACTGTTCACGAGATCCGAGCCGTTGGGGGCGTCGGCGGCGTGGAAGACTTGCTCGATGACTGCGATCGACGAGCCCGCAACCACGCTGCCGTTCTACATGAAGGGCAACTACGCACCCGTCCACGACGAGATCGAGGCGTTCGACCTCGCGGTCGTCGGGGAGTTGCCGGCCGAACTGAACGGTCGCTTCTTCCGGAACGGTGCCAACCCGCCTGACGGCGTCACCCCGAGCCACTGGTTCGATGGCGACGGCATGCTCCACGGCATCCGCCTGCGTGACGGCAACGCCGAGTGGTACCGGAACCGCTGGGTCCGCACGAAGCTGTTCGCCGGCGAGCAGCGATTCGATCCCGAGACATTCGACTTCGACCTCACCGCAGGGCGGGCGAACACCCACGTGCTCCGTCACGCCGGGCGGATCTACGCGCTCGAAGAGGGCAGCTTTGCCAACGAGGTCTCGCCTGACCTCGACACGGTGGGCCCGACCGACTTCGACGGTGCGGTCACCACGCCGGTCACCGCTCATCCCCATGTGTGTGCCGAGACCGGCGAGATGCACTTCTTCGGATACGGGTTGGTGACCGAGCCGTACGTCACCTACTACGTCGCCGACGCAACCGGTCAGGTGATCCATGCGCAGCCGATCGACACGCCGACCCCGGTGATGATGCACGACTTCGCGATCAGCCGCAACCACGCGATCTTCATGGACCTGCCCGTCGTGTTCGATCTCGACATCGCGCTCGGTGGCAGAGGTATGCCCTTCTGCTGGCGGCCCGACAACGGGTCGCGCATCGGTCTCGTCGATCGCCGCAAGGTCGGCACTGGGGTGCCTGTCGAGACCCGCTGGTTCGACATCGACAGCTGTTATGTCTTCCACATCGTCAACGCCTGGGACGAGGACGACGGCAACGTCGTGGTCCTCGACGCCGGTCGACACCAGTCGATGTGGGATGGCAGCCCCGACGCGTTCGAGCCGTGCTACCTGTGGCGCTGGCGCTTCGACCTGCGGACGGGAGCCGTCACCGAAGAGCAGCTCGACGATGTCGAGCACGCCTTTCCACGAATCGACGATCGCCGTACCGGTCTCGTCAACCGCTACAGCTGGGCCGTGACGGGACGCCCGGACGAACCGGCCATCACCGACGCGGCCACCGGTGTGGTCAAGTACGACCTGTCCGACGGATCCTCGACGTTCCACGACTTCGGTGCGGGACGTTCGACGTCGGAGCCCGTCTTCGTGCCGGCCGACGGTGCTGCGGGGGAGGACGAGGGTTGGGTGCTCTCGTTCGTCTACGACAAGGCCGACCGGACCTCGCAGTTCGTGGTGCTCGATGCGGCTGACATGACCGCCGACCCGGTCGCGACGGTCGCCCTCCCACAGCGTGTCCCGCACGGCTTCCACGGGTCGTGGATCGCCGACGAGCGCTGAGGCGACCCGACTCCGGGGTCCGGGGCGGACGACGGTCAGCCGCTGGTGAATCGAGTGGTGTCGGGTTCGGGGGAGTAGCTCGTCAACTCGATCGTGACGTCGGCGCCGACGAACTCGGCGAGCGCCCCCGATGCGAGTGCACAGTAGGTCTTGGTGCCGCCGGCGACCGCGACATCGACGCACTGTGCGGTCTGGCCCGCGATCACCTTGTCGTACGACGTCGGTTCGCCGATCCGTCGAACGGCATCGGCACGGAGTCGTTGCGCGAAGGCCGGGCCGTAGAAGGTGTGGGGGAGCTGCGTGTCGCTGATCCGCGCATCGTTCAACGTCGCTTCGCACTCAGCGGTCACCAGGTTGCAGGTCCGCTCGTCCTGCCCATCGACGATGAAGCGCACCGAGCGAGCTGCGTTGTCGACGGTGACGGACCGTCGCTGACCCGCGGCCTGCACGACCAGCCCGGTCGACGACACCGAGTTGAACTTCGTCTCGATGTCGTAGCCGGCGGTGAACTCGGAGTTGTCGACCGAGTCGAGCAGGCCGAGCACCGTGTCGATGTCGGCGTTGCCGGTCGCTTCGGTCGGGACCGTGTTCTCGTCCTCGAACGACGGTCGCTCTCCGGTGAAGCACCCGGCGAGGAGGGTACTCGTGGCGACGAGGGCGACCAGCCACGGGACCTGGCGCTTCGGCCACGCGGTGTGAGCTCGAACAACTGACATCAGAGGACGAGGCTACGAGGCGTCACCGCTGTTCGATGTGCAGTTCGCCGTTACCCTCCACCCCCGTGATCAGACTCGAGGCGGCGACGGTCCTGCTGCAATGGGCCACCGGCGGCATGTTGTTCTGCTGGTTCACGACCCGCCGCCGAGTCGTCGGCCTGGGATACGGCTGGCTCCTGCGGGGCACCTACTTCTGTTTCGCTGCGGGAGCGCTGGCCGCGGGTCTCGCCTTCGGCGTGAACCCGGTCCGCGAGATCTCGTCCGCCGGTGTGGCGATCGCCTGCGTCGTGGGGCTGGTCGTGTCGATCGTGCGACGCACCGCCGGTGTGTCGGGCCAACACGCCGAGTTCGATCGTCGATCCGAACGGGTGGCCGCCATGACCGGCATCGATCGTCAGGTGATCGCCGACGAGCCGGGCGAGGATGACGTGCAGCCCCCTGTCGGGCCGGAGTTCAACCCCGTTCTCGACCTCGTACCGGCAATGATCGGCGCGGTCGGCCTCGTCGCTGCCGCGGTCGACGCAGGTGGCAACACGGCCGTGGCACTGCTCCGCACGCTGATCGGTGCCGCCTTCATCGGTGCGATCAGCGACGGGATGCTGCTCGGGCACTGGTACCTGGTCCAACCGGGTCTGCCCCGCAAGCTGCTCAACGAAATGGTCACCGCGCTCGGTTGGCTGTGGCCACTCGAGGTCGGGGCGCTCCTCCTGCCGGTCGGCATGATCAGCGTGTGGAACGGCTCCGTCGACGACGGGTGGGGCGGGTTGCTCGGCTGGATGTGGGCGATGTGCGCGATCACGACGATCGTGCTCGTCTTGGTCACCCGTGCCGCTCTCAAGGAGCGCTACTACTCGGCGGTCATGGCGGCGACCGGGCTGCTCTACCTGGCGATCCTCACGGCGTTCGGCACCGACATCGTCGCACGCGCCATCCTGAGCTGACGACGGCCAGCGACTCTGCTCGCCGCGGGCGCGTGTGGTCCGGTTCGAGGCGGTGCTTCGTGTGACATGCTCTGCGGATGGCACGTCCGGTGTGGAGCGGAACGATCTCGTTCGGATTGGTGGCGATCCCGGTCAAGTTGTTCCATGCCGTCCGCAAGAAGTCGGTGTCGTTCAATCAGCTCGATGAGCGCAACCTCGCTCGAATCCGGTACCGCAAGGTCAACGCGGAGACCGGTGAGGAGGTCAGCGAGGAGCACATCGTCAAGGGATACGAGGTGGCCAAGGGCCGGTACGTGGTCGTCGACCCCGACGAGCTGGAGCCGTTCATGCCGGCCGCCACGAAGACGATCGAACTCGAGGAGTTCGTCGATCTCGACCAGATCGACCCCGTGTACTTCGACACCGCCTACTACGTGGCCCCCGATGCCAACGCCAAGCCGTACGCGCTCCTCGCGCAGGCGATGGAAGCGTCGGGCAAGGTCGGCATCGGGCGGTACGTGATGCGCAACAAGCAGTACACCGCGGCGATCCGCGCCGAGGAGGGGCGCATGGTGATGTCATCGCTCGCATACGCGGACGAAGTCGTCGACCCGCTCGAGATCGACGAACTCGCGGCGCTCGCCGAGGTCGAGGTGAGCGACAAGGAGGTCCTCATGGCCGAGTCGCTCGTCGAGTCGCTGAGTGCCGACTTCGAGCCCGAGAAGTATCACGACGAATACCGCGAGCAGGTGATGACCCTCATCGAGATGAAGGCGGACGGCGAGGAGATCACCGCTCCGTTGGTCGAGTCGGAGGCGCCGAAGGTGATCGACATCATGGCGGCACTCGAAGCGAGCGTCGCCGCCGCGAAGGCCAGCCGTGAACACCACCCGGCCAGCAAGGCTGCTGCACGGCTCGCGTCCGCTCCGAAGAAGGTGCCGGCGAGGAAGGCCGCGGCCAAGAGCGCACCGGCCGAGAAGAAGTCGGCGGCCAAGAAGAAGTCGGCGACCAGGAAGAAGTCGGCGACGAAGAAGCGCGCTGCGAAGAAGTCGGTCACGAAGAAGACTGCGGCCAAGAAGTCGGCGTGAGCCAGCCGACGATCGTCGAGATCGACGGGCGCGAGGTCAAGCTCACGAACCTCGACAAGGTCCTGTACCCGTCGGGCTTCACCAAAGCCGAGGTGATCGACTACTTCGTTCGGGTCGCACCGACGGCCACGGCGCACCTCGCAGGTCGGTGCATCACCTTCCGACGTTTCCCCGACGGTGCCGATGCCGACGGGTTCTTCGAAAAGCGCTGCAATCGCCATCGCCCGGAGTGGGTCCGCGTGTCGCTCGGTCCGGGTGACCGGCGCGGTGGCATCGAGTACTGCCGCGTCGAAGACACGGCGACCATGGCGTGGGCGGCAAACCTCGCGGCGCTCGAACTCCACGCCCCGATGGCACTGGCTGACGACGTGGAGACACCCCGTGCGATCGTGTTCGACTACGACCCCGGTCCGGAGACCTCGATCGTCGAGTGCTGCCAGGTCGCGCTCGCAACGCGTGACGTCCTCGACGCGGTGGGCCTCGCCGGTTGGTGCAAGACGTCCGGTTCGAAGGGCCTGCAGATGTACGTCCCCCTCAACTCGCCCGGTGCAACCCATCATGGGGCTGCCGACTTCGCGCTGGCGGTCGGGCAGGTCCTCGAGCGTCAACTCGGGGGTCGTGTCACCACCGTGATGGCCAAGGTGGAGCGGCCGGGCAAGGTGTTCATCGACTGGAGCCAGAACGCGCTCCACAAGACGACGATCGCTCCGTACTCCATGCGGGCACGAGCCCGACCGACCGTATCGACGCCCGTCACGTGGGATGAGGTGCAGTCCGGCGCCGACGGCACCGCGAACCTCGTGTTCGAAACGGCCGACGTGCTCGACCGCATCGAGCGGCACGGTGATCTCTTCGCTCCAGTGCTCTCCGTCGTGCAAGAACTCCCGACTCCGACCGGCTGAACCGGCAGCGTGCCGACAGCGCGGCGTCTCGATGACGAGGTCAGGAAATCGTGCCGCCTGCTCGCAGCCGATCGGCATCCAGCCCGAGTTCGGCGATGATCTCGAGGGTGTGTTCGCCGTGCCCGGGGGCGACCCGGCCGACCTGCTGAGGCGTCGCGTGCATACGGGCGGCGGGACGCGGTTCGCGGATCCGGCCGGCGAGTGGGTGATCGCGCTCGACGAACACCTCGTTGTTGATGACCTGGGGATCGTGCGGAAGATCGTCGAGTGTGTTGATCTTCGAGGCGGGCACGTCGTGATGCTGTGAACGAACGACGAAGTCGTCGATCGAGCACCCCGCAGCCGCCTCAGCGAGTTCGACGACCATCGCGTTCGCATTTGCCATTCGCGACAGCGTGTCGACGAAGCGCGGGTCCTCCGCCATCTCCGGACGGCCATACGTGGCGCACAATCCCGCGAACTCCGAGTCGGTGACAGCGGCGGCGCTGGCGAATCCGTCGGCGAGGCGGGTGACCGCGTAGTTCGACGCGAGCGTCGGTTGACGGTTGACGTCGTCGTCGAGGAGTGCGGCGTCCATCGCCGAATCGGGCCACAGGAAGGCGATCGCCGTGTCGATCATGGCGAGCTCGATGTGTTGCCCGGCGGCCTTGCCCATTGCTCGGGCGTACAAGGCGGCGGTGATCGCCTGGGCGGCGGTGTAGGCGGTCGACTTGTCGCAGACCAGCGTGCGGAACATGGCCGGCTCGCCGGTCGCCGGGTCGGTCTGGACACTGGCCAGCCCTGATGCCGCCTGGATGACGTTGTCGTACACCCGACGGTCGCTGTAGGGGCCGCTCGATCCGTACCCGGAGATCGACGTGTAGACGAGGTTCGGGTTGAGCGCAGCCAGCTCGTCGTACCCGAGGCCCAACCGCCCCATCGCGCCGGGACGGAAGTTCTGGATCACGACGTCGGCGTCCTCGACCAGACGGTGAATCACCTCGCGCCCGCCGTCGGTCTTGAGGTCGACGACCAACGACCGCTTGCCGCGGTTGTTGTTGGCGAAGATGCCCGTCATCCCGCCCTTCGACGTACCGAGCAGGCGCATGATGTCGCCGAACCCGGGTGTCTCGACCTTGACCACCTCGGCGCCCTGGTCGGCGAGCATCATCGCGGCCAGCGGGCCCGAGATCATGACCGAGAAGTCCACTACCTTCACACCGTCGAGAGGTCCCATCGGGACATGATCCCCGGGCGGTGGGCTCGTCGACGAGCCGGAGATCAGGTGCGGCCCGGACCGGGCCACACGAGGATCCGTCCGTCGGCGACGCCGACGGCGTACGCCACGCCACCGTCGCGATGACGGAGTGCGGAGACGTTGCTGGTGAGCGCCGCGCCGAGCGCGATGCGCACGACCTCACGAGCGCCGCCCTCGGCCCCCTCATCGCGGGTGACGACAGCGAGGGCGTTTCGTTCCTCGTTCGACAGGAGCACGTCGAGGCGGCCGTCACCATCGGCATCGGTGACGATCCCGAGATCGAGATTGCGTGAGCCGATGGAGTGGGTGGAGTAGCCGGAGGCGGACGCGACGAGTTCGAACCCACCGTCACCGTCGTTGCGGAAGAATTCGAGGATGCCACCGATGTGTGGTGTGCGCACGTCGATCACCTCGACCTCGCCACCCGGCCCGGTCGGTGCGACGGCCAGCAGATTCCTCCAGCGGTTGCCGGTGCCGATCGGGTCGGTCTCGGCGATCGGTCGTCCGTCGAGCGAGAAAGCGGCGATGCGGGCGCCTGACTCCTCGTTCGACAGCGTGAGCACGACGTCGTCGGATCCGTCCTCGTCGACGTCGGCGAGCATCGGCGACACCGCCTCGATCACGTCGGGAGCGCCGATGACGATCGGTGTCGAGGTCGATCCGTCGTCGGCCAGCACCTCGACCGTTGATGCCTCGATCGCGTCGCCGAGCACCGCGTGTCCGTAGCGCTCCGTCGGTCCCCCGAGCGCGACGAGGTGTCGACCATCGGTGACCAGCCGCGTGTCGGGCAGCGGATCGGGGAACAGGTGGCGGCCGGTGTCCCCGCTGACGAGCGCATCGCCGACCATCACGGGAGGGCCGTCGTCGGGGTCGAAGGTGCCGCTCGATGCGGCTGTGCTGGCCCTGACCGTCCGTCCGGAGTCGATCGAGAGCTCGACGGTCGATCCGTTGTCGAGGACGGCGATCCAGCCCTCGATGCTCGACGGGACCAGCCACGCGGCCGTACGCCCGTCCGGCAGCTCGACCGTCAGCGGTGCGGAGGCCCCGATGGCGCCGGGTCCCTCGATCACGCGGTTGCCCGTCGCTCGGAGGTCGACGCGTCCACCGGTCGCCTCCTGGGCGAGCAGGTCGCGGGTGACCGGCTCGGTCGGAGTCGGAGTCGGTTCGCGGTTCGTCACGGTGATCGACGGCGCCTCGGCGACCGTGACCGTCGATGGGTCGGATCCGCCGCCGCATGCGACCGCTGCGCCGACGCAGCCGATCGTGAGGAGGATCCGAGGAAACATCCGGGGCAACGTACCGGTCCGGGTGCCGCGACAGGAGTCGATGGCCCGGTCATCATGGAGCGGTCATGTACATGCGTCGAGGCTGGATCCTGCTGATCGTGTCGAGTGTCGGTGCGGCGTGCGCCGGGGCGGGCTCGACGACGGATCCGGCCGACCCGGCCGTCACCACGACCGAGGCCGTCGTCGTCGCTCCCTCGTCCGCGCCGGTGACATCCCCCTCGTCAACCTCGGTGGCGCCCCTCGTCGAGACACCCACGTCGGTCGATGAGCTCGTCGTCACGTCATCCGAACCTTCGACCAGCAGCGTCGGCGACGAGGTGGTCGACCTCGGGACGGACGACGACCCGTCGTTCGAGCTCGGACCCGACATCGTCCTCGACGTCGACGTCGCTCGGTTCCCCGTGGACGATGCAGGTGTCGGGGGCGGACCGTCCTCCGACGACCAGCCCGACATCGGGAGTCCGACGGCGCCGAGCGGTTGGGCCGGTTTCGATGCAGCGCTCGAGTCGGCCTTGATTCGCCCGGGCAACACGGCCGCCTCCGTGGCCGTGTCGATCGGCGGCGACGTCGTGCACCGTCGGGCATTCGGCCTCCGGGACCCGGCCTCGGGTGATCCAGCCGAGCCCGAGGACCGCTTTCGCGTGGCGAGCATCTCGAAGACGATCACGGCGATCACCGTCATGCAGTTGGTGGAGGACGGCGTCATCGGGCTCGACGACCCGGTCGGGCAGTTGGTCGCCGACTCGATCGGCATCGGCACGGTCGGCGCGTCGGGACGGCTCACGTTCCGGCAGTTGCTCACCCATCGCACAGGTCTGGGCAAGTACCAGTCGACGTTCTTCGGGGGTGGGGCGGACGATTGCCGTGATGCGGCGCGTGCTGGCCTCGGCAGCGGGGCCTCGGGTGGCGGCTACGTGTACAGCAACATGAACTACTGCGTGGCCGGTCTCGCCATCGAGGCGATCACCGGGCTGACGTACGAACAGGCGGTGTACCGCTCGCTGCTCACGCCGCTCGGGATTTCGGGGATGCGCCTCGCCCCGACGTTCGACCCGGGCCCCGACGAGACCCAGCACGTCACCACACCAGGGCGAAACTACATGGAGACGCTGGGCGCAGCAGGCGCCTGGATCGCCACCCCCACCGAACTCGTCACGATCCTCGACTCGCTCGATGCATCCACTCCGGGTTTCAAACCGCTCGCGCCCGACACCGTGCTGCAGATGATCGTGCCCATCGGTGGTCAGCTCGGTCAGCGTGGATACGGGTACGGGTTGATCTCGTACGGTGGGAACCGGTTCGGTCACACCGGAACGATCGAGTCCACCCACGCAATGCTCCTCAACCGCGGCGACGGCGTGACCTGGGCCGTCACGGTCGCCGGCCAGTCGCCGAACCAGACGACCGACCTCGAGCGCACCGTCAACGAGGCGTTCGCGGCGGGTGGCTTCGTCGCCGGTTGACGGCCCGGTCTGATCCGGCGTCCGATGAGCGTCGTACCATCGCGATGGTGACACCGGCCCCCATCCCGATCACCGTGATCGGTGGATACCTCGGTGTGGGCAAGACCACCTTGCTCAACCGGTTGTTGGCCCAGTCGGCCGGTCGTCGACTCGGTGTCGTCGTCAACGACTTCGGTGAGCTGGGTATCGACGCCACCTTGCTGCAGGCCTCGATCGACGACACCGACGACGTCGCTCCACCCGTGGTCAACCTCGCGAACGGTTGCGTGTGCTGCACCCTCGGAGACGATCTCCGGAGCACCCTCGAGATGCTGGGTTCGATCGCGCCGCGACTGGACCACATCGTGATCGAGGCAAGCGGGGTCGCCGATCCGGCGGCGGCGGCGGCCTGGGGCACCGTGCCGGGCTTCGCTCCGGGTGGTGTCGTGGTGCTCGCAGCGGCCGACTCCGTGATGCGGAGCGCCCGCGACCGATACGTCGGCGCGGAGGTGGTGCGCCAGCTCGAGGGAGCCGACCTCGTGGTGGTGACCAAGGTCGACCTCGTGGGATCCGCGGAGACCGCGCGCGTGCACGCGTGGCTCGCCGCCACGTGCGACGCGGCGATCATCGAGGCGGAGAGCGGCCGGATCGGTGTCGAGATCGTGCTCGGCCCGCCGCTCGGCGCCACGGTCGGCTCCGACGCCGTGTCGTCCGCGACCTCCCACGGCGTCGAGGACGGTCCGTATGTGCGGTGGTCGACCGACACGGGCGTCGTCCCCGTCGAGCAGCTCGATCGGTTCCTCACCAACCTGCCGGACGGTGTCCTGCGGCTCAAGGGATTCGTCGAGGTGCAGCTCCCGACCGGCGAGGTGTCGACCCGGCTGGTCCAGGTCGTCGGTCGCTCGGTCACCGTGGGGCTCGCCGACCGTGCGGGTCCACGCGCGCTCGAAGCGATCGGTGTTGCCGGTGTGCTCGACCTCTCGTCACTCGAGGCGCTCGCTGCCGACTACCTTCGCGGCTCATGATGATCGTCGATCGGGTGTCGCCGGCCCTTGGTGCCGAGGTGACCGGTGTTGCGCTGGCCGATCTCGCTGACGACGTGGTCGATGCCCTGTACGCGGCGCTGATCGAGCACCAGGTGCTCTTCCTGCGCGATCAGCACCTGACGCCCGTCGATCACGCTGCGTTCGGCCGTCGTTTCGGCGGGCTCGGCGCCCGTCACCACTCGTACGTCACCCATCCGGACTGTGACGACGTCGTGGTCCTCGAATGGCTTCCGGGTCAGCGGCCGGATGCATCCGAGTGGCACAGCGACATGACGTTCACGGCCGACCCCCCGTTCGCGTCGATCCTGCAGGCCGAGGTGCTCCCCCCGATCGGCGGCGACACGCTCTGGGCGAGCATGTATTCGGTCCACGACCGGCTCGATCCGGGCTTTCGGCGAGACCTCGAGTCGCTGTCGGCGTCACACGATCCGGGAGCGTTCCGCAACGGGCCGTACGCCGAGGGCGGCGATCACCGGATGAACGAGATGCTGTCGACGGTCGGCTCGGCGGTGTGGCCGGTCATCTCGCATCACCCGGTGACCGGGCGGCCGTACGTCAACGTCAGCGAGTCGAACACCCGATGGATCATCGGCCTCGGTGCCGCCGAGAGCGCGCGAATCCTCACGATGCTGTTCGACGTCATCAACCGCCCGGATCATCAGGTGCGGCTCCGATGGCAGCCGGGCACCGTCGCGATCTGGGACAACCGGGCCACTCAGCACTACGCCGTGAGCGATTATCCCGACCATCGCCGGGTGATGCACCGCGTCGCGGTTGCCACAGACACCCGCATCTGACTCGAGCGAGCCGGAACGTCATCCCGCGTCTGAACAGCGCACCGATCAGGTCGAGGTCGCGGCGGCGAACGGCCGTCCGCCGACGACAGTGCCCCACACGTCGATGTCCTTGATCGACATCGGGTCGATCTGGAGTGGGTCGTCCGCGAGCACCGTGAAGTCGGCCGCTTTGCCGCACTCGATCGAGCCGAACTCGGCATCGAGATGGAGCTGATAGGCCGAGCCGAGCGTGACCGAGCGGAGCGCCGACTCGGCGGAGATCCGCTCGTCCGGTCCGAGCACCCGTCCCGACGGCGTCACACGGTTGACCGCGCACCACATCGTGTGGAGGTGTCCGAGCGGTGTGACGTTCGCATCGGAGTGGATCGAGAACGGGACTCCCTCGCGTTCGGCGGTCCGACAGGCCTCCATCCGTCGGGCGCGCTCGGGCCCGACGGTGAGGTCGTGGTGCTGGTCGCCCCAGTACCAGATGTGGTTCGTGAAGATGTTGGCGCACATCCCGAGCTTCGCCATCCGTCGGTACTGCGCCGGGGAGGTGAGCTGGCAGTGCTGGACGGTGTGTCGATGATCGAGCCATGGTCGTTCGAGTACCAGTTGCTCCACCGTGTCGATCCAGAGGTCGATGGTGAGGTCGCCGTTGCAGTGCGTGTGGATGTTGATGCCGCGCTCGTGGAACGGACGGCACATGTCGACCACCTGGTCCGGCGGGGTCATCCAGACGCCGTGATCGGTGCCGGTGTAGTAGCCGGGCCAGCCCATCTTGGCGGTGAACCCTTGGATCGAGCCGTCGAGCAGCACTTTCAGTCCTGCCGTGCGGAGCTTGTCGGTGTCGCCTTCGCTGAGGCGCACGATCGCGTCGGCGGCCTCGGCCCAGTCGGTTGCTCCCGGCGGGAGTGCGGCGATGTGGCGTTGCAGGATCCGGGCGGGGTAGTCGTCGCGATCGACGGTGGCGTGCCACAGGTCTTGCGATTCGGGACGTTGGAGCCCGGCCGACGCCAGGTCGGTGAGCATCGTGATGCCCTGGTTTGCGCAGATCTGACCAAGTGCCTCGATGGAGGCAGGGTCGTTCATGGCGCGCAGGATTCGATGCAGCGCCGATGACGCGAGGGACATCGCAGGCATCTCCTGGAGTTCGCCGTTCGGCTCGCCGTCGGCATCTCGGGCGACGCCGACGGTGGCCGCGTCGCGGGTGATGTCGTGGAGCTGGAGCATCGCCGAGTTGACCGTGGCCAAGTGGGCGCTCGCGTGGAACACGAAGATCGGGCGGTCGGTTCCGACCTGGTCGAGGTGGGTGCGGGTCAGTCGTTCCTCGTCACGGAAGTAGATCGGGTCGAAGCCGCCGACGACGAGCGGTTCGGTCGCGCCGACGCCCTCGTTGCGCATCTCCTGGTCCAGTTCGGCGAGGCGGTCGATCAGTGCGGCGTAGCTCGTGATGCCGCGGGCGATGCCTCCCAGTCGGTGACGGTCGAACCATCCGACATAGGGAAGTAGTGCGAAGGCGCCCTCCAGGCTGTGTGCGTGCGCTTCGATCATCCCAGGGACGAGCACGAGATCGGCAAAGCGATGGTCGACGTGGTGGGTTCCCCACGACGCGCATTCCTCCATCGATCCGGCGGCCAGGATCTTGCCGTCGCGCACTGCGACCGCCTCGACGACCGGTTGGGATGGGTCCAAGGTCACGATCCGTCTCGCCGGGTAGACGATGGTGGCGTTGGCGTCGGTCATCGCTGGCACCGTAGGCGATGGGATCTCCGAGCTCATGGCCCGGGGCGAACCGTGTGAGGCTGCGACGTCTCCACCGGCCTTCGTTGAGCAAGCAGCCCCGGTCAGGCCGGCCACGCCTCGGTCGCCGACCCGTCGAAGCGCACGGCCACTCGATCTCCTCGTTCGAACAGCCGGTCTGGATGTGTGCGAGCTGCAAGCGACGATCCGTCGTCGAGGAGGAGCTCGTAGCGCACGTCGTGACCGTAATATTCGACGGTGGTGACCTCGGCGGCGTTGCCGGCGTCAGTGTTGCTCAGCGGCTGGAGCGCAATCTGCTCCGGCCGGACGAGCAATGTCACCGATGGGGACCCGACGAGGCGGTGGAGGTCCGCTACCGGCACCTCGCCGAGCGGGGTGATCGCTGAGTCGTTGCCGGCGGCCAGCGTGCCGGTCACCAGGTTCGCCTCGCCCACGAATCCGGCAACCCACGGCGTGGCAGGGGAGCGGTAGAGCTCATCGGGTGTACCGATCTGTTCGATCCTGCCACTGCGCATCACGGCCACCTGATCGCCGAGCACGAAGGCCTCGTCTTGGTCGTGGGTCACGAAGATCGACGTCACGCCAACATCGCGGAGAATCCGCGCCACCTCGGCGCGGACGTGGGTGCGCAGGCCGGCGTCGAGTGCGGAGAACGGTTCGTCGAGTAGGAGCACCGACGGGTTCGGTGCAAGTGATCGCGCAAGGGCGACGCGTTGCTGCTGGCCACCGGAGAGCGTGTCTGTCAGTCGCGCTCCGAGTCCTGCGAGGTCGACGAGTTCGAGCAACTCGTCCACCCGTGCGAGTCGCTCGGATTTCGTTGTGGTTGCACCTGGGGCACGGAGTCCGAACGCGATGTTTTCGGACACCGTGAGGTGCGGGAACAGCGCACCGTCCTGGAAGACCATTCCGACATTCCGGCGCTCCGGCTTGACCCAGGTGCTCGCGTCGGAGACGACGGTTCCGCCGATCTCGATCGAGCCGGTCGTGGGACGTTCGAGCCCGGCAATGGCGCGGAGGAGGGACGTCTTGCCACAACCCGACGGGCCGAGCAGGGCGACGATGCTTCCGGCTGCGACGGTGAGCGAGGCATCGTCGACCGCGTTGAGTTCGTCGAAGGCCACCGACACGCCGGTGATCGTCACGGTCGACCCGTCGGCCACCATCGAGCGCGCTGCACGTCGCGCGGCGCCGAATCGACGCTTCAGCCCGGAATCGAGAGCCTTCACCACATGTGTAAGGCTAGCTGAACAACTCATTCGGTCACCTCAGTGTCGCCGAAGGATGAGCAGCCACGTGAGTGTCGCCGACACCGCGATGAGCGCAAGTGATGAGAGCCCGGTCGCGGCATAGAACCCTTCGCCGTAGCTCGCCCAGATCTCGGTTGCGAGCGTCGAGAATCCGATCGGCGCCAGCAGCAACGTGGCCGGCAGCTCCTTGACCGTGGCCAACATCACGAGACCGCCACCAGCGAGGAGACCGGGCCGCATGAGCGGGAGGTCGACGCGGAGCGCGCGGCGAACCGGGTTCGGTTCGAGGAGGGTGCTCTGCTCGCGAATCCGGTCGGGGACGGCACGTACCGCCTGCTCCGTGCTGGCGAGTGCCTGGGAGCCGAAGTGCACGATGTACGCGATGACGAGCAACACCATCGTCTGATACAGCCAACCCAGCGCAGGCGTGTTGAGAGTGAGGACTGCGAGTGACAGGGCGATGACGAGGCCGGGGATCGCGAAGCCACCGACGACCGCACCCGCAGCGACCGTTGAAGTGCGGTCTCGCTGGCGGGTCGTCGCGATCGCGATCGGAAGGACGACCAGCACGGTCACGACCGCTGTGATGACCGCAATCGTTGCCGTGCTGATCGCCGGTGACACCAGGTTGCCGAACGAGACCCGACCTTCGGCGAGACCCCGACGGGCCCAGGTGGCCAGGCTGGCGACCGGGACGATCAGCCCGATCATGGCCACCGTGACGCACGCGGCGACCGCTGGTGCTGTCCACCATCCGAGTTCGACCGGCTTCCGGTCGGTACCGCTGGCGCGCGTGTCCGTTCTGGTGCGACCGCGCAGCCGCCGCTCGGCGACCACAACGATCGCTGCGAACACGAGCAGGACACTGGCTGAAGCGAATGACAGCGCCCGGTCAGCCTGCCGTGTCGCGTAGATGACGCGGGTGAGCGTGTCGTATCCGAGCAGTTGGACGGCGCCGAACTCGCTGAGCGTGTAGAGGAAGACGAGCAGCGCGCCGCCGAGGATCGAAGGTCGAAGCGCCGGGAGGGTGACCTTCACGAAGGCTCGCCGCTGGGACAGCCCGAGCAACCGTGCGCTCTCTTCCTGGCTCGCTCGCAGCCCGGCGATCCGTGCGGACACGGGCAGCAGGACGTACGGATACGTGAACGCGGTCAGCACGAGCCAGGAGGCGCCGAGCCCTCGAAATCGGCGGGGTGGTGTGACGCCGATCGTCTCGAGTGCCGAGTGGATCATCCCACCCGGCGCGAGTCCGGTGATGAAGGCGCCAGCGCCGACGAAGGAGGGCAGGGCGAGCGGCAAGATCAGCACGACCCGCCACATCCTGCGGCCGGGGAGGTCGGTGCGTACGGTGAGCCAGGCGAGCAACGTTCCGAGGAGTGCGGCCGACGTCGAAACCAGCCCTGCGAGCTGGATCGTCCTCCACAGCGGTCCCGGGATTTCGCTGAAGGTCTCGGAGAACGATGCGCCGAGGCGGAAGGTGCGCCAGACGACGAACACCGCCGGGACGGCGAACAGCGCGCCGAGTGCTGCGCTCAGCAGAGACAGCAGCCTCGGCCGCATCCTCGCCCCAACCGCCATGGCGGAGTGTGTCAGCTCTCGAGGCCGGCGTCGGCGATCAGCTCTCGCGTCCGCTCGAGACCACCTTCGAGGTCTTCGAAATCGATCACGCCGACGGAGGCGAAGTCCGCCGGTGGCAGACCACCTGAGGGCTCGACACCGATCGTCAGTGGGTACTCGTACTCGTCGTCGGACAGGATTCGCTGGCTCTCCGGACTGAGCAGGAACTCGATCAGCTGGTTCGCCACATCGGCGCGGTCGGTTCCGTCGATGATGGCGGCGGCGGTCACGATGAAGATCGCGCCCGGGTCGCCTTCGGCAAACACGTGGTTGGCCGATGGCTGATCCGGGTTCTCCTCCAGTGCGAGGTAGTTGTAGTAGTGATTGACGAGGCCGAGTTCGATCTCGCCGCGTCCGACGGCCGCAACGATCGCCGAATTCTTCGGATACGGCACCGGGTCGAGCGCGGCGAGATCGTTCAGCCACTGAATGGCGACGTCCTCGCCTTCGGTTGCCCGCATCGCCGTGACGAAGTCCTGGAAGGATCCGTTGCCACCGGCCACGCCGATCTGACCCGTCCACCGATCGTCGATGAGGTCGAAGATGCTGTCGGGCAGCTCGGCCGGGTCGACGAGGTCGGTGTTGTACACCAGCACACGCTGGCGTCCGCTGATGCCGATCCAGCGACCATCGTCATCGCGAGCCTGCTCCGGTACGACGGGGAGGATCGACTCGGCGATCGGCGCCAGACGACCTTTGCCATCGAGATAGCCGACCGAGCCGGGACTCTGCGACAAGAAGATGTCGGCTTCGGCGCGCCCGGCGGCCGCCTCCTCGTCGATGAGCAGTGCCAGGTCGGCCGAATCGCCGTACTTCACCTGCACGTCGATACCCGTCTCGGTTTCGAATCGGTCGAAGATCGGTTGGACGAGTTCCTCGCTGCGTCCGGAGTAGACCGTGATGGAGTCGGCATTCGATACCGGTTGCTCGGCGGCTTCCCCTGGCGTTGTGGCGACAGGAGCGGTGGTGTCTGACGACGTGTCGTCGGAGCCGCATGCGCTTGCGGCAAGCGCGAGCACGCTGAGTGCCGCGAGCCCGACGAAACGAGTGGTGCGATGGGTCATGGCGGGAAGTGTAGACAGGCCACGACCGGGCTTGTCAAGGTTGCCTAACACATGACGTACGTCACGCTGTCGATCGGTTTCGGACGGCCTCGCGAGTCGTGGCAGGATGTCGGGTCATGGAGCCACTGGGACAGCGCGATCGGTCGGTCGACGAGGTGATCGCCGAGCTGACCGAGAAGCGTGCACACGACGTGCGCTGGGCCGACGGCAAGACGTTCGGCATGGTCTACGACGGTGGGCCGTCGGTGCACGAGGTTGCCGAACAGGCGGCGCGGCTCTACCTCCACGAGAACGCACTGAACACGCAGGCGTTCCCCTCGCTTGCCGCGATCCAGCGCGAGGTGGTCGGCTGGACCTCGGCGCTGCTCCACGGTGACGACGATGTCGCCGGGTTCCTCACGAGCGGCGGGACGGAGTCGATCCTGTGTGCCGTCCTTGCGGCCCGTGAGCGCGCCGCTGCCGAGCGGGGGATCATCGATCCCGAGATCGTGCTGCCCGAGTCGGCGCACGCCGCGTTCCACAAGGCCGCGCACAATTTCGGACTGGTCGTCCGCAAGGCACCCGTCAGGGCCGACTTCACTGCCGATGTCGACGCCATGGCGCAGATGGTCAACTCGAACACAGCGATCGTCGTCGGTTCGGCCCCGCAGTATCCGCACGGCGTCCAGGACGACATTCCATCCATCGCAGCGCTCGCCTCGTCGGTCGGAGCGAACTGCCACGTCGACGCGTGCATGGGCGGGTTCGTGCTGCCGTTCGCCGAGCGACTCGGGCGCGATGTCGCTCCGTGGGACTTCCGGGTGGACGGGGTCACCACGATCTCGGCCGACATCCACAAACTCGGCTACGCCCCCAAGGGGGTGTCGGTGATCCTGCACCGCACCAAGGAATCACGCGCGTACCAGACGTTCGTGTTCGGCGATTGGCTCGGCGGCTTCTACGCCTCGCCGAACATGCAGGGCACCCGTTCGGGGCTTCCGATGGCCTGTGCGTGGGCGGTGATGCAGCACCTCGGCGTCGACGGCTACGTCGAACTGACCCGCCAGACGCTGATCAACGCGGATCTGATGCGGGCGGGGATCCTGGCGATCGACGGGATCCGGGTGCTCGGCGATGGCCAGTTCCACCTGATCGCGATGGCCGCCGAGCCGCCGGGCGACAGCGACGAGCCGTCGATCGACATGTTCGCCCTCGGCGACGCACTGCTCGAACGGGGCTGGTACCACGACCGCCAGACACCACCCGACAACCTGCATTCGACGGTGAGCAACACGAACACCGGCGTGATCGACGAGTATCTCGCCGACCTGTCCGCGTGTGTCGCGGAGGTCCGCGGTACGGCCACCGACGACCGCAGCACCACCTACGCCACCCTCGAGTGAGCGTGACGTGACGGGTCTGACCCGTCACGTCACGCTCAGTTGATCTGCTTCTCGGTCTCGGCCCAGAACGGCTCTCGGAGCTTGAACTTCTGGAGCTTGCCGGTCGCCGTGCGGGCCAGTTCGTCGCGGAACTCGATCCGCTTGGGGCACTTGTACCCGGCCAGTCGCTCCCTGGTGTGGGCGATGAGTCCGGCTTCGTCGAGCTCACTTCCGGGTGTCGTGACGACCAACGCAGTGACGAGCTCGCCCCACTTCTCGTCCGGGATGCCGATCACGGCGACTTCGGTGACATCGGGATGCTGGAAGATCGCGTCCTCGACCTCGATCGACGAGACGTTCTCCCCACCGGAGATGATCACGTCCTTCTTGCGGTCGGAGATCACGACGTAGTGGTCGTCGTCGATGATCCCGCCGTCACCGGTGTGGAAGAAGCCATCGCGGATCGCCGCATCGGTCTGGTCGGGTTGCTCCCAGTAGCCGGCCATGACCGTGTTGCTCCGAGCCAGGATCTCGCCCTCGGCGTCGACGGCCATGGTCGTACCGAAGCTCGGTGCGCCGGCTCTCGACAGCTTCTGCGCTCGCTCGAACGAGGAGAGGTCGTCGTACTCGGCGCGGTTGCGGTTGATCGTGATCAGCGGGGCCGTCTCCGTCAACCCGTAGATCTGGACGAACTCCCAACCGAGCTCGACCTCGGTCCGCTCGATCGTCGTGGTTGGTGGGGGAGCGCCGGCGACGACGATCCGGACGCGGTCGCGCCCGGGCACCGGCTTGCCCTCGGCCACCAATTCGGCGGCGGCATCGAGGACGGCGTTCAACACGGCCGGGGCACCGCAGATCAGGGTCACGCCGTGCTCCTCCACCCGGCGCAGGATCTCGTGACCGTCGACCTTGCGGATGATGATGTGCTTGCCGCCCATCGCGCTCACGGCGTAGAGCATTCCCCAGCCGTTGCAGTGGAACTGGGGAAGCGTGTGCAGGTAGACGTCCCGGTCGGAGACCCCCATGTGCCATCCGAAGGTGGTGGCGTTGATCCACACGTTGCGGTGGGTCAGTTGGACTCCCTTCGGGCGGGCGGTCGTGCCCGACGTGTAGTTGATGGTCGCCGTTGCGTCCTCGTCGGGCTCCCAGGGTTGCGGTTCGACGTCGAACTTCATGAGCACGGCGTCGCTCTCGGCGCCGATGATCATCTTCCGTTCGCAGTCGACGCTGCTCAGCGCATCGGCCAACTCGGGGTCGACCAGCAGCAGCCGGGCGCCGGAGTGTTGGATGATGTAGGCGACCTCGGCGGCCACGAGACGGAAGTTGATGGGGACCAGGACGCGCCCGGATCCCGACACCCCGAACAGCGCGGTGAGGAGACGGGCAGAGTTGTGGCTGACCATCGCGATGCGTTCGCCGACCCCGATGCCGAGTTCGTCGAGCCCGGCGGCCATCGCACGTGCGCGACGGGCCATCTCGCGGTAGTCGATGGCCCCCCAGCTCTCGGCGGGCTGCTCGGGTTCGTCCACAACCGCGATGCGATCGGGGTAGACGAGTTCGCCTCGGCGCAGGAAGTCATTGACGGTGAGTGCAACCTTCATGAGCCTTCACCGTAAACCAGCGCAGTGCCCCCGCTCTCACCGTCTCGTCATCGCGACGTCGGGGCAGTGAGTGGCCACGGTCGGTTGCGCTCCATCGTCCCGGCCAGGTCGAGCAGCAGCGGCTCGCTGAAGTGGCGACCGACGATCTGGAGTCCGATCGGCAGGCCGTCGATCGAACCAGCTGGGACGGAGACGGCGGGGTTGCCGTGCAGATTGGCCGGGAACGTCAGCTGGCCGTTGTTGCCTCTCCCCGCCTCGATCCCGCCGAATACCGATGGCAACGGTCCCTCGGCGTCGAACGCCACATCGGGGTTCGACGCCGTGACCACGAAATCGACGCCGTCGACGGGATCGAAAATGCGCGCCATCGCTTGGTTCAGCTCGGTTCGCCGCCGCTCGAGACGCGCCCGGCCCTCCTCGCTGTACTTCCCCTCGGTCTGGGCGAGTCCGAACTTCATCTCGGGCGTGAGGTCGTCGGCGCAGGCGGGATACAGGTCGCCCAACTCGGCTCGGATCTCGATCATCCCCGAGATCGACCACGCGCCGCCCATGCGCGGCACGTGGGTGTCGACGCCGTCGGTGCGCTGCATCGAACAGTCGGCGATCAGGTTCGCAGCGGCCTCGTCCAGCAGTTCCCACATGATCGGCGAGACGGCCGCGCCACCCCAGTCGGAGACGACCGCCACGCGTGCCCCGCGCAACTCGTCGAGGTGCGTGCCCAAACCGCGTTCCCAGCCCTCGACTCTCGGCAGACTCAACGGGTCGGTCGGATCGTGCCCGTTGGTCACGTCGAACCATCGGGCGGTGTCGCGGACCGAGCGGGCCATGCAGCCCGTGGTCACCGTGAGGTTTCCGTACTGCGTGTTCGGGCCGAGCGGAATGCGCCCGAACGTGGCCTTCAGCCCGACGAGACCGGTGAATCCGGCAGGAATGCGGATCGAGCCGCCGCCGTCACCACCCGTTGCGATCGGGAGGAGGCCGCCGGCCACGACCGCTGCCGAACCGCCGGACGAGCCGCCGGGCGTGCGCCCGTGCTTCCATGGGTTGTGTGTCGCGCCGTACAGCTTCGTGCGCGTCAGATTCACACCGCCGAACTCGCTCGACGTCGTCTGGGCCGCCAGAACTGCGCCGCCAACGCGTCGGATCCGATCGACCTGGGTGGTGGTGACTTCGCCGACGTGATCCCGCAGTGGGACCGACGCCTGGTCGTACGGCCATCCCTCCACCTCGTTGAGCGATTTCACTCCGATCGGCACGCCGCCGAACGGCTTGGAGACATCGGCCGTGCGCGCCTGTTCGAGGGCGGTGTCCCGATCGGCGAAACAGACGGCGTTCAGGTCACTGGCGTCGATGGCGGCGTACGCGGCCTCGAGTTCCTCCTGCGGGGTTCGTTCGCCGGAGCGAAACGCCTCCACCAGTCCGACCGCATCTCCCTGCCATGTCTCGGTGCTCATGCGACGACGCTAATGAACCGGTCGGAGCTGCTCTACCATCGGCGTCGGCATGGACTCGCGCACCTTTCTCGGACTCGAACCGACCCACAACCGCTTCCGGTGGAAGCTCCCGGTCACGAAGAAGATCTCCGTGAGCTCCGGGTTCCTGTTCGGCGGATGCGGGCTCGCTGCGGCGATCTCCGCACTCGAGGGCACTTCGGGCCGGCAGTGCGTGTGGGCCACGTCGCAGTATCTGTCGTACGCCAACCCCGGCGAGGTCGTCGACATCGACGTGACGATCGCGGTGGAAGGGCATGCGATCACTCAGGCCCGCGCCGTGTGCCACGTCGCCGACCGCGAGATCCTCACGGTCAACGCTGCGCTCGGTGATCGTGACATTCCCGAGCAGGGCCAGTGGGAGACCGTGCCCCAGGGACTGCCGGCACCGATGTCGCTGCCGTCCCGGCCGACGGCTCAGGAGAGCATCGGCACGATCACCGAGAAGCTCGACCAACGAATGGTGAAGGGTGTCGAGTGGGAGGCACTCGCGCTGGACGTCGCTGATGCGACGCAGGGCGACGGTCAGACGCTCATGTGGGCCCGGATCCCCGATGTCATTGCTGACGTCGACGCGACGACGTTGGCGATCCTCGGCGACTTCGTCCCGATGGGGGTCGGTCAGGCGCTGGGGCGACGCGGGGGCGGCAACAGCTTGGACAACACGCTGCGCGTCTGTCGGATGGTGCCGACCGACTGGGTACTGATGGACATCCGGGTCCATGCCGTCGAGCGCGGCTTCGGGCACGGGCTGGTCCACATGTTCGCCGAGGACGGCACGCTCCTGGCGACGGCCAGTCAGTCGGTGATCGCCCGCTTCTGGAAGGACCGCCCGGCCGAGCGGATCGCTGCGGAGATCGTGGACGCAGGCGGCGAGGTCAGGCTCGAGTAGCACGACCTCGCATCGCCCGGTGTTTCAGCCATCCGAACGAGGTGTGCGACGCTCACACGGCCACTCTCGCGGAGCCAGCAGTGCAGCACGATGGCCGGAGTTTGGCCGCCGGGCTCAGACGCCGTGACGAGCTCTGGGCTTCTTGGGGGTGCGATGGTCGGTGGGCCGTGCCGACACCCGGAGCAGGAGCCCGATGATGATCCAGGGCCCTCCGAACCACGAGACGCCGGTCAGCAGTGCACCCAAGCCACCGTCGTCGTGCACCAGCTGCATCACCACGTCGTACAGGGCAATTGCGACGCCACCGACGATTGCAGCCGGTGCAAGCGTTGCTTCGAGGTAGGGACGTCTCCAGACGGTGACGCCAAGCGCGCCCGCTGCTGCGGTGAACCCGATCGGCAGGATCAGCAACAACCAGAACGCGGCCGATATCGCCATGACGATGAATGCCACCTTCTCAACTCTGGTCGCCTGCTGCCAGCGCTGGCCTCGATCTCGGGCTTCTGGTCGGGGGCCCTCAGTGCCCTCGACCTGTTCGATCCGCTTACGGGCGCGATCGACACCGATCACCACTGCGATGACGAGAATCAGATGGATCGGCATACCTTCGTGTGACGCCGACACAGCGCGTCGGGCAAGAGCCCAACGGCTCGAACATCGACCTCGCAATTCCGACGGCTGCCGGGGGACACATGCGGGGCGACCTGCTGGTCAAGTTGAGCGGGATCGGCGCGCGCATCCAAGGTCGTCGAGAGTCCAGCCGTCGATCGGTTCGAGGTCGTGAAAAGACCCACGCCCACTCAAGCCGAGTGGACGTGGGCCGTTCGGTGTCAGATCTCCTTGACGCTCATCAACCTCACAGATCTCGGAGCGTTTCCATACGGTTGGCCTCTGCGGTTGCGTACCCGTCTTGGGTGGGTGCGGTCGACAGATCTTGGAGCGTTTCCATACGGTTGGCCTCTGCGGTGATGTACGCGTCTGGGGTGGGTGTAGGAGGGGCGTCGCTTCCGCCATCACTCTGAAGCAGAGTCAGGGTCAGCGCTGCCTGCGACCAGCACGAGCCCGACGGGCACCCAGCGCAGCCAACGGACCGTCTTGGGACGGCGGGTCGGGAACTCCATGCCGCTGATGTCATCGGGGACGATGACGTCGGCGGGAAGATCCGGAAGATGGTCGTGAGGTTCCAGAATCTCTGGGTTCTCATGAATCTTCGGTCGTTCGAATAGTTTCATCATTGCTCGCTCCTTTCGTCGATTTCATTGTCCACCCGCACGTTTGGCCGGCGCTGCGAGACGGCTGGTCTGGTGCGGTGGGACCTTCTGCCCGGGCACATGGAGCTCGCATGGAGAATGCTGGGAGTCGGAGATCCAGACGCCCGAGTCCAGGAAGGGCTCCGTCATGAGAGATGATCAAATGATCCGTGTGCTGGGCCCGATCGACGTGATGACGTCGTCGGGCAGCCACCCGGTGGGCGGTCGGCAGGCTCGATCACTCCTCGGCGCCCTTGTCATCGGCGCCGGGCACGCTGTTCCGATCGATCACCTGGAGGAGGTGCTGTGGGGCGACGCGTGCCCAAACTCGGCGGACAACACGCTGTAGTCGTACGTGTCCCACCTTCGTGGGTTGCTCAGCGTCGAGGCGATCATTCGAGTCGATCACGCGTATCAGTTGACGGCGACGGCCGACAACATCGATGCACTTCGTTTCGAGGTACTGCTGACCCGGGCCCTTGCATCCCAGGAGGACCCCGAACGGTGCCAGGAATATTGTCGAGAGGCGATTGGGCTGTGGCGCGGGCGACCATTCGGTCGACCTCGCCGATGATGAACCGTTCAAGCTCGAGACGTATCGACTCGAGGAGCTACGTCTCGTTGCGGTGGAGCAGAGCCTGGAGGCCGATCTTGCGCTCGGTCGCCACGATGTGGTCGTCGGCGAACTCGAGACCGCTTGCCGGCCTCGACAGTCGAGCATCCGTTCCGACGAACTCGACTGGATATCTCCTTGGCGTCTGCTGATCAGGCGCTCGCCAGCTCCGGTCGACGCGTCCGAAGCTCTCCGTGAGGCGGACCATCTCCGGCAGGTGCTCGCCGAGGTCGGCTTGGAAGTTGGTGGTGAAATCGTCGCGCTGGAGCAGCGGATACTCAGCGGAGGCTGATCCTGAACGTGTTGCGGAACGCAGGGGGTGCACGTCGGTGATCGCCCGCCTCGGTACCGGCTGACGCCAGCGTTGCCGAACTTCCTGGCGGATCGTGACGGCCACCGTCACGATCCGCCAGGAATTGCTCTGGGCTTCGTCAGTCTTCGTTGCCGAGGCGGCCTGCTGGGTACCTTCGGCACATGGCACTTCCGATCCGTCCTGGCATGACCGTCCCCCTCCCGGGTCCACTCCACAGCCACGAGGGGAAGCTCCACGAGCTGGCCGACCTGGGATACACCGACATCTGGTCGGCCGAAGCTGATGGGGCCGATGCCTTCACCCCGCTGGCGATGGCAGCCGCATGGGAGCCACGCCTCCGGCTGGGCACCGCGATCGTGCCCGCCTACACCCGGTCACCGGCCCTGTTCGCTCAGAGTGTGGCGTCGCTGGCCGATGCTGCGCCCGGGCGCTTCGCGATCGGTGTCGGGTCGTCGAGCAACGTGATCGTCGAACGCTGGAACGGCGTGCCGTTCGTCGAGCCGTACAAGAAGGTCCGAGACGTGGTGCGATTCCTCAACGATGCACTCGGCGGCGAAAAGGTCACGCAGACCTACGACACGTTCGAGGTGAACGGATTTCGGCTCGGGATTCGCCCCGAGCAGAAGCCGCAGATCCTCGTGGCAGCGTTACGCGAAGGCATGCTGCGGCTCGCAGGCCGAGAGGCCGACGGCGCGATCATCAACTGGCTGTCGGCCGCGGACGTGTCGACCGTCGCCGGCATCGTGAACGATGCCGGCGGGGGTGACGACAAGGAGATCGTCTGTCGGATCTTCTGCTGTCCGAGCGAGAACACCGACGTCGTACGCGCAGCGGCGCGGTTTGCGATTGCCGCCTACCTCAACGTGCCGGTGTACGCCGCGTTCCACGAGTGGATGGGCCGCGGTGAGGCGCTGCACGGCATGTGGGCGAACTGGAAAGCGGGAGATCGCAAGGCGGCGCTCGCCGAGATCCCCGATGAGGTTGTGGACGACCTCATCGTGCACGGCTCGCCTGCGGAGTGTCGGGCCAAGATCCAGGCCTACTTCGACAACGGGGTGACCACCAGCTCACTCGCGATCCTGCCACTCGACCCCGATCTGGACCACTGGCAGGCGGTCAAGGACCTGTCGCCCTCGGCCGGCTGACGTCAGGCGGCGTGGTTGCGACGAGGCGCGAGCGCGCTGGCCCGCTCGGCATCGCGCTGCGCCTGCGATTCGGCCAGCTGACGGCGGATCTGCGCGACGTGGGTCAGGCCCCGCTCGCGGGTGGTCGTGCTGAGGCGGAACCGGCTGTGCGCCGATGATGCCGTGAGCTCCTTCGAGGTGGGCTCGGGCACCGTCAACAGCGTGAGCTGCTGGGCGCCTGTGGTTTCGATGCGCTCGATGTGAGTGACGGTGTTGTTCATGCACCCATCATGCGCACAGGGGTACTTCAGAGTTCTCGAAGCGCCATCATCCCTGCTCAGCGGGTACGCGTGAGCAGAATCAGTAGATCTCGATGAGGCCCGCAGCGCCCTGGCCGCCACCGATGCACATCGTCACCACGCCCCACTTTGCGCCGCGGCGCTTCCCCTCCTGCAGGATGTGGCCGGCGCAGCGGGTCCCCGTCATCCCGAAGGGGTGGCCGATGGCGATCGAGCCGCCGTTGACGTTGTACTTCTCGGGGTCGATGCCGAGCGTGTCACGCGAGTACAGACACTGGCTGGCGAACGCCTCGTTCAGTTCCCACAGATCGATGTCGTCCACCGTGAGGCCGTGGCGCTTCAGCAGCTTCGGGACGGCGTAGATCGGGCCGATGCCCATCTCGTCGGGCTCGCACCCCGCGACCGCCCACCCCTTGAAGGCGCCCATCGGCTCGATGTCGCGGCGTGAGGCCTCCTCATCGGACATCATCACCACGGCCGCCGCCCCGTCGGACAGTTGGCTCGCGTTGCCGGCGGTCACGAAGTTGCCCTCGCCGCGCACGGGGCCGAGCTTGGCGAGGCCCTCGAGCGTGGTCGTGGGCCGGTTGCACTCGTCGCGATCGACGGTGTAGTCGACGATCGTCTCTTCCTTCGTTTCTCTGTCGACGAGCTTCATCTTCGTCTCCATCGGGACGATCTCGTCGACGAACAGCTCGTTCTCCTGCGCCCGAGCCATCCGCTGCTGGGACTCGAGCGAGTACTCGTCCTGGTACTCGCGCGACACGTTGTAGCGCTCGGCGACGATGTCGGCGGTCTCGATCATCGCCATGAAGATCGCCGGGTACTGGTCGGTCAGCGCAGGGTCGAGACCGCCGAGACTGTCGAGGCCCCCACCCGGCATCGTGATCGACTCGACGCCTGCGGCCACGGCCACCTCGACCCCGTCGAGCTTGATGTGGTTGGCGGCGACGGCGATCGAGTTGAGGCCCGACGAGCAGTGGCGCTGAATCGTGTTGCCGCCCGTCGTGACGGGCAGGCCGGCGAGCAGCGAGGCGAGGCGACCGAGGTTGCTGGCTCCGTGCGCACCGTTGCCGAGCGCAACGTCCTCGACGGCTTCGGGCTCGACTCCCGACTTGGCGACCGCGTGCTTGATGGCGTGGGCGGCCATCGACATCGCCGGCGTCATGTTGAAGCCGCCGCGGCCCGCCTTGGCCAATCCGGTTCGGGCATAGGAAACGAACACTGCTTCGCGCATCAAAGGCTCCTGCATCTCGGTCGACGAACGTGGATCATCCGACGGGTACGTGCTGTCCGAACGCTACTCAGCGGCCGCCGACGCCGAGCAATCGAGAGCGATTTGCCCTGTCCCGGACCCTGCAAATCGGTCGAGTGATTTGTTGGGTCCGGGACCCTGCAAATCGGGACTCTGCAAATCGGTCAGGGGGTCGGTCATCCGGCCGACGCGCCATTCGGAGGTCAACAGGTGCGGGTCGTCAGGACACGAGGGATGCGTCGTCGGATCGTGCCGGCTCGTGGACCGCCGCCGACCCGATGATGAGTGCCTCGGCGTCGGCGATCGGCACCGGACGTGCCAGGTGGAACCCCTGCAGCCGGTCGCAGCCGCGGGCGGTCAGGTAGTCGTACTGGGTCGCCTCCTCGATGCCCTCGGCCACGACGGACAGCCCGAGCGAATGCCCGATCGTGACCAGCGCGTCGAGGACCGTCGTCTCGGCATCCGGGTGCGCCAACGGTGCGACGAAGCTCCTGTCGATCTTCAGCGTGTCGATCGGAAGCTCGCGGAGATATGCCATCGACGAGTAGCCCGTTCCGAAATCGTCGATCGCGACCGTGACCCCACGTCGGCGGATCTCCCGGAGGATCGTCGCTGCTCGCTCGTGGTCGTCGACGATCTGTGTCTCGGTGAGTTCGAACTCGATCAGATGGGGGTCCGCGCCGGACAACAGCAGCGCGGCATCGAGGTCGCTGATGAGGTCTCCGTCGAGCAGGTGTGAGCCGGCGATGTTGACGGCGATCTTGACATCGTGCAGTGCCGGTTGGGCGTTCCACCGTGCGAGCGTGGTGCATGCCTCGGCGAGCACCCATCGGCCGATCTCGTCGATCAATGACGACTTCTCGGCCACCGGGATGAAGTCGCCGGGAGGCACCATGCCGACGCCCGGGCGATTCCACCGCACCAGCGCTTCGGCACCCGTGAAACGTCCCGGAGCGACCTCGTAGACCGGCTGGAGGTGCAACTCCAGCTCGTTGTTGCGGACCGCGTCGCGGAGCGCCAGTTCGATTTCGGCGTCGTGGACGATCCGCTGCTGAAGGTTGGCATCGAACACCTCGACCCGTCCGCGACCACGCTGCTTGGCCGCATACACGGCACCGTCGGCGCGCCGGATCGCGTCGAGTGCGGACAGACCCTCCGCAGTCAGACCGTCGGGGAACGTCGCGACGCCGACGCTGGCCGAGAGTGCGAACAGATGCTCCTCGTCACGATAGGGCTGCTCGATTTCGTCGATGATCCGGTACCCGAATGCGACGGCGTCTGACGTCTGTCGCGGATCGTGCATGAGCACGACGAACTCGTCGCCGCCGAGCCGGCCGACGAAGTCACCCGGTCGCATGTGCGACGACAGGCGCCGCCCGACCTCGGTGAGGACTCGATCGCCCGCCAGGTGTCCCTGGGTGTCGTTCACCGACTTGAACCCGTCGAGATCGACGAACAGCACAGCCAGCGATTTGTCTGGATCGGAGGCCGAGAGGGCCTCGAGCACGGCGAAGCGGTTCGGGAGACCGGTCAGGGCGTCGTGATGCGCCTGATACGCCAGGCGTTCCTCGAACCGCGTCCGCTCCGAGATGTCGTGGGCGATCACAGCGGTGAGGGGGCGCGCTCCGCCGTCGATGTCGCTGCTCGCGACGACGACACGGGTGGACGCGCCGTTCGAGCGGTACACGTCCATCTCGCCGGTCGTGCGCGGGAGGAACATGCGCAGCGGCTCACCCACCTGCTCGGTTGCCGGAATCTCGAGGAGCGCGACGCTCGCATCGTTGGCCGACGTGATGATCCCGTGTTCGTCGACCGTCCAGATCGCGTCGGCTGCTTGCGCAACGATGGCCGAAGCGAGTTGCTCGCTCTCGTGGAGCCTCTCGGTCATCGTCTCCAGCCGTTGGAACGACTGGTGGAGTGAGACACCGATCGCTCCGGGGAGAGCGTCGGCGCGTTCGGCCGACGCTCCCGACGCGAGGTCCGCGATCTCGCGGTCGACGGCCCTGAGCGTCGCAGCCATCGAGTTCATCGTGCTCGTCAAGGTGCGCACGTCGCTCGGTCCGCGAACCGGGAGTGGAGCTTCGTCGAACGAGCCGTGGCTGATCGATCGCGCTCGTTTGGTGAGCCGACGGAGCGGGCGGAGCGTGGACCAGCTCAGCAATGCCAGGATGACGAGGCTCACGGTGGCGGTGACTGCTACCAGCAGCTGGGTGCGGAGTGCAGCGTTCTCCGCGGTCACCGCCGAGGCTTCGAGATTCGAGACGACGTCCGAGTGGAAGTCACTCGAGTACGACTCGAGCGCCGCGAGGAATCCCAGCTGTGCGAGCAGCGCTCCGGCCGAGTCCTCGATGTACTGGGCGTCGAATTCGACGGCGATCGACTCGTCCTCGCCTCTGCTGAGCAGCGACGCGGGGACGGGTTGCAGATCGTCGGTGACTTTTTGGAGCAGCGCTGTCTGATCGGCGTCCAGGAGGCCGCTGAACTGCTCGATCGCATAGTCGAGGCGGGCGTTCGCCGCCAGGATGTCGGCAGCGGTTTCGGGCGTTTGGTCGAGGAGACCAGCGAGCAACGCCGTACCGCGGTCACCCGCCGTGACGAGTACTTCGCTCAGCGCTCCGAGCGAGACGCGATCGTCGCTCGGAGACGGAGTGGACGATGCCACCGTGGTGATCGGGGTGGAAGCGACCGCATCTGCGAGCAGGAGATCGAGGCCGGCGAACACTGCACCGATGTCGATCGAATGCGCGCGCTCTTCGTTCGACAGATGACGTTGGCTGGCGAGTTCGCCCCGGGTGAAGCTGATCCGGTCGCTCAGGATGGTCCCGTCGTCGAGAACGAAGTCACCGTGCTGCTCGGTGAGTCGATCGAGCGCACCATCGAGATCCTCGACGTTCTGGTTGTACATCGTTTCTAAGTCGACCCCTGCCACCGTGACGACGAGGTCACGTGGCAGCCCGAGCGCATCGATGGCGGCGAGGCCCTCGAGGGCGATCTGTTCGAGTTGAGCCGGCGCATAGACGGCAGCGATGTCCCGTTGGCGCCGTGCATCCTCGACGAGTTCACGGGCGCTCGTGGCCGTGCTGCGCTCGGCCTCGATGCGTTGCACCGCCAGCACGCCGAGCCCGAGCATGGGGACGAGGAGCAGCGTCAGCAAACGCAGTGTGAACGAGATGCCTGCCGGCCGCCATGAAGGTTTCACTCTCGTGTCATCGACACGGACAAAGGATCGCTTGATTCAAGAAGCGGTCTGGATGTTCGCCCGGCGCTCGGGGTCCTGCCGGTAGAACGCCCGAAGCGCGTCGTACAGGTCTCGCTCATGTTCGATCAGAACGTCGGGCCGGGTGAAGAAGACCTCGGTCGCCACGGCGAAGAACTCCGCCGGGTTGGTTGCCGCGTACGAGCGCAGCGCGGATTCGCCTGCGACCACCCGCTCGTACGCGGGTGTGCAGACCTCGGCCCAGCGCCGGGCGGCATCATCGCTGCCGAGCGGTGGGGTGCCGTCGGTGATTCCGTCGAGCATGTCGAGGCGGTGCGCGAACTCGTGGTACACGACGTTCTCGCCGTGCTGCGGAAACCTCGCGCCGCGCCGGACCGCCGACCACGACAGCACGACGGGTCCCCGCGGGGTCGCCTGTCCGGCGAGGTGCTGTGGTGCGTCCGACATCGTGCCCGCGGCGCTGCGGTGTGTCCCCCGCAGCTGAACCGTCGAGCGGTGAACGATCACCGACGAGACGTCGAAGTACTCGTCGATCTCCAACCCGAGCAGGAGCACACAGGCCTGCGCGGCGATGACGACGCGGACCTCGTCGGTGAGATCCATTCCACGCGCGGCTTCCCAATCGGTTTCGTGCACGAAACGTGCGACCAGCATCTGCAGGCGCTCGAGCTCGTCGGTGTCGAACAGCCTCCACTGCGCGAATTCGCGGTGCAAGGTCGATTCCCACGCAGGGTCGAAGGTCGGAGCGGTGGGTCGGAACCACCGGCGCAGCGCAGTGAGCATTTGACGTCAGCCTCCCAGACCGGAATCCCGTGGTCGCGTCAGCGCGGCGAGATGAGGACGTCGCCGGCGGACCGGGTGGCCGGGGTCGGCCGGGGTCCGGCCTTGACCGCCTCGGGAATCTCCTCGGGACCGCCGAAGTACTCGGCCAGACGACGGTCGGCCTCGTCGGCGCCGAACAGGATCTCGGCGACCTCGCGAAGGCCTGCGGAATTCGCGATGTCGTCGTCGGACACCACCAGGTCGATCTTCGAGCGCCGGCGCATGAAGTCCTCGAGCTTGGTGACCATCTCCGAACGGGCCGCCTCGTAGAGCTCGATCCGGATGTAGTCGGCCGAGCCCATCATGTCCTCCGCCATCGCCGGCTCCTCGCGGATCGCATCGAGCATCGCGAACGCGCGCCGGCCGTAGCGCCGCCACAACCGGTCGGAGAGTGGCTCGACCTCGGGCTTCGACCGGAGTCGGTCGAGCTTCATCAGCCGCGCCTGTCGGAAGAACTCCTGCTTCGTCGCGTCGGCCGGCTCGCCGTACCAGTTGTGCAGGTCACGTTCGAGCGGGATGCCGAGCTCCTCGATTTCGGCAGCCACCTCCTCCCCGACGTTGAGGCAGTCGGTGAGCTTGCCACCGAAGATCGTGACGACACGCTGACGGTGGTCGGTCTCGACCGCGTGCTTGCGCGAGAGCTTCGTCCAGTCGACGTCGGTCTGGTCGCCCCCGCCGGTCGTGACGACGAGCGGCCGCACTCCCGTGCGTTTGGCGATGATGTCGGCCGCAGTCAGCGGTCTGTCGAGGTCCATGCGCGCGTTGATCTGGCCGAGGAGGAAATCGATGTCGTCGTCCTCGACCTCGGTGAACGGTGTGTCGACACGCGTGTCGGTCGTTCCGATCACCGACCGTCGACCCATCGGGATGACGTAGAAGAGCCGTTCGGTGTCGTCGTAGAACGCGAGCACTTTGTCGTGCTGTTCGGTCGTGAGCCTGGGGACGACCAGGTGGATGCCCTTCGAGTACACGATGCGGTGCTCGGTGGTCATCCCCCAGCTGCGGTTGGTTTCGTCGACGAACGGCCCGGCGGCGTTGACGATCGTGCGGGCCGACGTTTGGAACTCCGCGCCGGTGTCGACGTCGCGGAGTTGCGCGATCCATCGATCTCCGTCACGCTCCGCCGAGACGAGCTCGACGTAGTTGGCGGCCGCAGCGCCCGCTTCGATGGCCGATCGGACGAAGCTGAACACGAAGCGCGCATCGTTGTCGATGAGGATTCCGTCGCGGTATTCGATCCCGCCCGCAACATTGTCGGTGTTGATCGCCGGCTCCTCCTTCTCGATCTTCTCGCACGACAGCAGGCGCGGCGCCTTGGTGCCGAACTGCCCGATGATCCAGTAGCCGAGTGCCCCGATTGCCGCGAACCACGGCTTGTACGGGCCCTTCTCGTCGAGGGCTGCGTAGAAGCCGATCTCCTTGATGTTGGCCCGGTAGGCCCGCATCAAGCGGTTGCGTGACTGACAGAGCTTGAACACGAGCCACAACTCGTAGTTCTCGAGGTACTTGAAGCCGCCCCACACGAGGTTGGACGACGCCTGGCTCGTGAAGCTCGCGAAGTCGCCACGGTCGATCAGTGCGACGCTCGCGCCTCGACCGGCGAGCGACGCGGCGGTCACGGCACCGTTGATCCCGCCACCGATGATCAGCGTGTCGAACGAGCCGTCGCGGATCCGGTCGATGTGCGTGGTACGCAGCGCCATGACGTCGATTGTACGGCCGCGCCGGCGTTGCGTGGTCGGGGTCGCCGGGCGCGTCAGCGGGCGACCACGAAGGAGATCGCGACGGCCGCCAGGCCCACCACCGCAGGAGTCGCGTACCGCCACCAGGCTGGGAAGGCCTTGTACCCGGGAGCCATCATCACGAAGCCGCAGATCGTGCCCGCGACGAGTCCGCCGACGTGACCACCGATCGAGATGCCGCCGACGAAGAACGTCAACCCGAGGTTGATGAGCAGCAACGTACCGATCTGGGTCTTGAACGGGTTGATGCCCTGCTGCCAAATGCCGATCGCCGTGGCACCGAGCAGTCCGAACACCGCACCGGAGGCTCCGGCGGTGAACGAACCCTGATCGACCAGGATCACGCCTGCTGAACCGCCGAGCAGCGACGCACCGTACAGAAGGACGAACTTCACGCGCCCGAGCTGCGGCTCGATCATGTTGCCCAACACGTAGAGGAAGTACATGTTGAACGCGAGGTGGATCATCCCGAAGTGCAGGAACCCGGAGGTGATCAGGCGATACCACTCGTTTCCATCGCTCACGACGACCGTTCCGTCGGAGAGCGAGTAGCGGAACGGATCACCGGAGATGAAGATGGAGTTCAGTGCGAACTCTCGATGGGCGTCGGTGATCGACCCCGCCAGCATCCCTGCGAGGTCGTACCAGAGCCCGAGCAGGACGAACGCCCCGACGTTGATCCCGATCAGCGTGTAGGTGACGATCGCCGGTTTGCCCGCCTGCCAGTACTTCGCCCGTGTCTTGATGTCGGGTCGGGCGGCCTTCACGCAGTCGCGACAGTGGCTGCCGACCGACACCTGCTCGAGGCAGTCGGCGCACGCCGGTTTGCCGCATCGAGTGCAGCGTCGACCGGTCGGACGGTCAGCGTGGCGATAGCACGACGAGTTGCTCGGTCGACGAGGGGCCCGGCGGCGGTGGCAGGCTCGAGGGCTGCTGGCTCGGCTCGGACGGCGGAGGCGGAAGCGGCACGACGGTCAGGCTATCGATCGAATCGTGACCGTTCGGGAAACTCGTGGAGGACGGCCGGTCACCACAGCGCCGTGGGGTCGAACCGTGCCTGGGCGCCCGGAACAGGCGGACCGAGGAGGTTGCCCTGCACCATGTCACAGCCCGCCGCCCGGAGTCGCTCGAGTTGTTCGAGCCCGCTCACGCGCTCGGCCACGACCTCGATGTCGAGCGCATGGGCCAGTGCCACGACGGCCCGGACCACCCGAACCTCTGCGAGCGACGATCCCGACGGCAAGGCGAGCGAGCCATCGAGCTTGAGTACGTCGACGCCGACATCGGTGAGGACCGCGAGTGATGTCGCGCCGGTTCCGAAGTCGTCGATGGCCAGCCGTACGCCGAGTCGCCGCAGCGCACGGATCGTCCGGACGACGGCTGGTTGGCTGCTCAGGAGCGGGGATTCACGTGCTTCGAGCACGAGTCGATGGGGTTCGATTCCGTGCGCGCTCAGTCGGGCCGCGATCGCTCCGACGTAGGTCGGCGAGGCGAGCTGCGCCCGAGCGATGTTGACGTGGACGACGAACCGATCGTCGACCAGCCGCCGGTTCTGCCAGCTCGCGAAGTCCGCGAGTGCTCGGTCGAGGACGAGTTCGCCGAGCCGGCCGATCGACCCGGCTTCCTCGGCGACCGAGATGAACGTCTCGGGGTCGATCGGCCCCAGGGTCGGGTGGGTCCAGCGGACCAGTGCTTCGGCGCCGGTCGCCGCGCCCGATACCGCCGAGTGGATCGGCTGGTACTCGATCTCCAGGCGTCCTGCGGTGATGCTGCGGGACAACTCCATCGCGAGCTCGGCTCGCGATCGTGCCGACGAGCGCATCTGTGACGTGAAGACCGAGCTGCGTCCGCCGCCGTTGTGCTTTGCGTCGTCGGCAGCGGTCTCGGCGTTGCCGACGAGTTGCGATGCCACCTGATCGGTCGGGAGGTCGCCGAGGTCGAGGTCGGAGAGTGCGATGCCGACACTCACGGACAGATCGAGATCGACGTCACCGACACGGAGCCGTCCGGTGAGCGCCCGTCCCGCACGCTCGGCCAGTTCGACAGCGGCCACACCGTCGACCACTCCGTGGGCGACCACGAGGAACGCGTCCCCGCCGACACGTGCAACCACGTCGTCCGGGCGGACGCGCGTGGACGAGACGCTTCGCGCAGGCGATGAGCAGTTCGTCTCCGACCTGCTGGCCGAACACCTCGTTGATGTGAGTGAAGCTGTCGACGTCGACGAGGATCGCCGCAACATGTGTGTCACTGCCGACCGGTGCGCTCAGCGCGCGTGCGAGATGATCGATGACGGTCGGCCGGTTCGCGAGGTGGGTCAGCGGGTCGAGGGCCGCTCGGTGGGCCAGTTCGTCCAGCTGGGCTTGCGCGTCGGTGATGTCGTGGAGGAGGAGTGCGACCTCGCCGGGCCCGGACGACGGGTCGACCGTCGCCGTCGCCCGCAGGACGAGCTGGCGTCCGGACAGCGCCCGGTGATCGATCCGTCCGTTCCACGTGACGTGTCGGCCGCGGAACACGTCGGAGGGCAGTTGATCGAGAAACGAGCGCAACACGCCGGCTGCAGCACTGCCCGCGGCGACGTCGGCGAGCGTCGAGACGCCGAGCAGGTCGAGCATTGGTCGGTTCAGGTGACGGATCGCCCCGTCGAGGCCCAGCAGCGCGAGTGCGATGCCATCGTCGTCGAGCGCACGGTGGACGAGTCGGTCGTCGTGATGAGACCGTGACGACCCGACGATCGTCTGACCGACCGTGGGCGGGGGAAGTGGAGGTGGGAGGGGCGGATTCAACGTGTCGACGTCCCGGTTGACTCGGCGGTGTCGAGTGCGACGGTTCCGATCACGTCGAGCAGTTCGGCCGCCGGGGTGCCCGTCGGCGAGTTCGAGCTGTTGGCCGAGAGCGAACACGGTCAGCACGAAGCTGCTCGTGGTGCCGGGGTCGGGGCACGGACCGGTGTAGCCGACGTCGCCGAAGAAGTTGAGGCCCTGGACGGCCCCGGGCGGGACCTCGTCCTCGCCGAGCCGGTCGGTGGTCGGGTCGATGCCGGCCATCACCCAGTGGATGAACGGTCGCCCGGCGCTCAGGTTCGACTCGTCGACCAGCGAGATCGGCGATCTCGGCCGTGCCCGCCGGCACGCCGGTCCACGAGAGCGACGGGGCGGCGTTGCTGCCGTCGCAGGTGTAGCGCAGGTCGATCGCGCCGCCGTCTGCCCACGGCGTGAAGACGCGCAGACCTCGCGTCGGCCGTCGACGCCGACGGTGTCGCTGCTTCGCTCGACGAGCTCGGTCGGGAGGGTCTCGACCGCGCGGTGCACCGTCGACGGCCTGGGTCGTCGATGGCTTCCGACGGAAGCGGAGCCGACTCGATCGGTGGCTGCGTGGTCGGTGCCGTCGGCGTACGCAGCGTGGTCCCGTCGCCGGTGTCGCACGCCGTGAGCGCGAGCAACGCCAGGAGCGAGCCCGCGATCGAGGCCCGTCGGCGGGGGGAAGGAATCGTGCGGTGACCACTCACGGAAGGCGAGCGTACGGCATCGTCGACCACCTCCCCGATCGGACCTCGCTAGCCTCGATCCGGTGTCCGATCTGAATTCCCCGCTGACCGTGCTCACCGTCCACGCTCACCCCGACGACGAGGCATCCAAAGGCGCGCCGACGCTCGCCAAGTATCACGCAGAGGGCATCCGCACGGTGCTCGTATGCGCCACCGGTGGCGAAGAGGGAGACCTCCACAATCCCACGCTGCGCGAGGAGGGTCAGGCGTTCCACGGGATGAGCCCGGAGGAGGAGAAGGTGGCTCGTCGCATCGATGCGCGAGTCCGAGCTGGCGGCGTCCGCAGCGGTGATCGGGTTCGACGAAGTGGTGATGCTCGGCTACCGCGACTCGGGCATGGCCGAGACCGAGCCGAACGAGCACCCGGATTGTTTCCACCAGGCCGATCTCGACGAGGCTGTCGGGCGGTTGGTCGCCGTGATCCGCCGGGTCCGTTCCCAGGTCATCATCACCTACGGCGACGATCAGAAGGGATATCCGCACCCCGATCACCTGAAGGTGCACGACGTCTCGGTGCTCGCCTTCGATCGGGCCGGCGACCCGGACTGGTATCCCGAGGCAGGCGAACCGTTCGAGCCGTCGAAGCTCTACTACGCCGTCTGGGCCAAGGCCCGCATCCTCGCCGTGCACGACGCGATGTCTGAAACTGACCGGCGAGTCGCCGTTCTCCGACGAGTGGCTCGAGCGGGAGGGTCAGGACCATCGCATCACGTCGAAGATCGAGGTCGGCGAGTATCAGTGGGCGCGCACCGGGGCACTGCGGGCGCACGCGACGCAGATCGACCCGAGCGCTCCCTGGTGGTTCGGGCTCGACGACCAGCAACTGGCCGAGACGTACCCGTGGGAGGACTGGATCCTCGCCCGCAATCGCGTTGGTCCGATTCCCGACAGCGACAGCGAACGGGACCTGTTCGCCGGGTTGCGTCGGGAGTCGAGCTCATGAGCTCGGTCCAGTACCGGGTCGTGGTGGCGAAGAAGGACGAGCGCGTCGACGGTCCCGACGACGCGGACATCGTCGTCACCGTGCCGGTCGTCGATGCCGCAGCGGACGACTTCGATCCCACCGTCGCGTTCATGCGCGGCAAGTTGAAGGCGAGCGGTCACACCGGCGAGATTCTCGATCTGCTGAAGTCGGGCTCGGCAGCGACGGCCATCGCTGCGCTCGTCGCCCAGGCCTGACGCTGGCGGTCAGCCCGGCTCGGTCGTTGCGCCGGGCGCGTGCTGTCACGCACGCATGACGTCGCGGAGTTCGCGGAACCCGATCATCACGGCGCCGGCCGAGTCGAGAGCCGCACGCAATTCGTTGCTCGTCGCCAGTTCGAGGTCGGCGATCCAACCGTCGGCACTGGCACCTGCGATCGCGCGTACCTCTGGCGTGTCGATCGCTGGCTGGACGTGGATCTCGGTGACGCCGGCATCGAGTCGAGCGATCGCGTCGAGCACCCGACTCCGGCTGCCGGCCCGCCAGTCGTGGTCGAAGTGATCGGGAAACACGACGCCTTCCTCGGCAGCGAGCCGGCGAAAGGGAAACCCGGCCTGCTCGGCGGAGATCGTGGACGGAAGTCGGATCGGCAGCCGGTACTCGACCGCCAGTTCGAGGTAGACGTCGAAGAACTCGGGCCGCAGGGTGATGGCCGAGAGATGCGGAGCCAGGTGCGTCACATCGATGCCCCAGATCAGGGCGCGTTCGACCTGCGCGCGGAGTTCGCGCAGGACCTCGGCCGGGTCGGCGTGTTCCCAGAGGTCTTCGAGCGTGCGCGGGAACCCTCCCTCGCCCGATTGGAGCGATGGCGCGTGCGTGACCGGTCCCCACCGGTACGACCCGTGCTCGGAGTTCAAGGTGAGGTGGACGCCGATGTCGTCGTCGGGCAACACGTTGTCGGCTGCGTGGCGGGCCCATGCAGCGGGGACCATCAGTGACGCGCAGGTGGCGTGGCCGTCGTGGAGCGCGGCGAACACACCCTCGTTCGAGGCGTGACTCGCTCCGAGGTCGTCGCACGACAGGATCACGAGCTTGGTGCCGGCGGAATGGCCGAGCCGTTCGGCGAGCGTGGTCACGTTCGAAACCCTAACGGGGGTGCGGCGAGCGAGACATCGGAGGTCAGCCCGAGCATGCGCCCCACAAGCCGAGGTCGGCGCGTTCGGCGGCCCGACTCGCGTCGACGAACAACTCCGCATGGGTCGAGTTCGGCTCGATGGTGAGCGGCTGGGCGAACCCTTGGCGGACGATCTCGTAGTTGACGAAGATGCCGTCGTCGGCTCGATAGACGTAACCGAGCAGGCGACCGAAGTCGTCCCGGTTCACCGTGTCGCGTTCGACCCGCACCGGCGTGCCGACAGGCAGCAGCGACTCGGTGAACGCAGAAGCCTCCGGACCGAAACACTCGATCGGGGTGTTGCGCTTCTTCGTTTCGGGTGTGTCGATCCCGATGAGGCGCACGCGTTCCTCGCGGCCGTCGATCACGACGTCGATCGTGTCGCCGTCGACGACGTAACCGACCGTGGCATTTGCTTCGACCGCCTCGAGGGAGCGGGCTGTGGTGGCCGGCTCGCTCGTCGAGTCGCACCCTGCAATGGCGGCCAGCAGCGCCAGTGCAGCGACGAGGAGCTGGTGTTTCACGGTTGCAGTCTGGCGGCGTCAGGAATGCAAACGCTCGTACACATCGAGTTCTTCGGCGATCCGGCGTCGCACCGCCGGCGTCGCGAACGACGCGGCGAGGGCGGTGCGCTGCAGCCGCAGATGGGTGTCATCGTCGATGCCGAGGTCCGAGGCGATCTCCAGTTCGGTCATGAGGTCGGTGTCGAACCAGCCTGGATCATCCGTGTTGATCGAGACGTCCAGCCCGGCCTCGATCATCTGGAGCAGCGGATGTTCCTCGAGCTCGCCGACCACGCCGAGGAGAAGATTGGACGTGGGACAGACTTCGCACAGGATTCCCGACCCGGCCACGCGGGCGGTCAGCTCGGGGTCTTCGAGGATGCGCACCCCGTGTCCGATGCGCTCGGCGCCGAGGTCGTCGACGGCCTGGCGCACACTGTCGGCTCCCTCGGTCTCGCCGGCGTGGGGGACCGAATGCAACCCGAGCGCCATGGCGCGTTCGAAGTGTTCGGCGTACGGCGCGGCAGGAAACCCGACCTCGTAGCCGCCGAGACCGATCCCCACAAGGCCGTCCGGCGTGCATCCCGACTCGAGATATTCGACGGTGGTCGTGTCGGCGGGCATCTCGAGATCGCGGGGGATGTCGATCACCCAGCCGATCTCGACACCGCGGGCTGCGGCCCGACGGCGGCCTTCGTCGAGCCCGTCTCGATAGACCTCCGGCGGCATCGCACCGGCCAGGTGGCTGAATGCGGTGGTGGTCAACTCGGCGTAGCGGACGTTCTGCGCGGCCAGCGTCGCTGCGAGGTCGTCGGTGACCGTCGCGAGGTCCTCCTCATTGCGCAACAGGGACAGCCCGAACAGGTACTGCCGACCGAAGTCGGGGAAGTCGACGAAGGAGAAGTGGTCGGGGATGTCGCCCGACCACACCCACGACCAATCCGGGCGATGGCGCGCCGCAAGGGCCTTCACCGTCGTCGACGACATCGAGCCTTCCAGATGGCAGTGCAGCTCGACCTTCGGGAGGTCGAGCAGCCGGCGGCTCACAGGCGTTCGATCAGGGTGCCCGTTCCCAGCCCGCCGCCGCAGCACATCGACACGAGGCCGTACTTGCCGCCGGTGCGTTCGAGTTCGTAGAGCGCCTTGGTGAGGAGGAACGCGCCCGTACCGCCGAGCGGGTGGCCGAGGGCGATGGCGCCGCCGTTGGGGTTGGTCTTCTCCAGGTCGGCGCCTGTCTCTTTTGCCCACGCAAGAACGACGGAGGCGAACGCTTCGTTGATCTCGAACACGTCGATGTCGTCGATCGACAGCTGATTGCGCTCGAGCAGTCGCTGCGTGGCATCGATCGGCCCGGTGAGCATGAGGACCGGGTCGGTGCCGACGAGACAGGAGTCGACGATGCGTGCCTTGGGCGTGAGGCCGAGCTCGGCGGCCTTTTCTTCGGTCATCAAGAGGATGGCGGCGGCGCCGTCGGAGATCTGTGACGCGTTGCCTGCCGTGTGGACGCCGTTTTCGCGGGCGACCGGCTTGAGCGTGGCGAGCTTCTCGAGCGAGGTCTCGCGCAGGCCTTCGTCTCGGCTGACGGTGTGGGTGGAACCGGTCGGATTGCCGTCCTCGTCGACGTCGGGGGCCTCGACCTCGATGTACTGACCGGCGAAGCGATCTTCTTCCCACGCCCGGATCGCCCGCTGTTGCGAGGCGAGGCCGAAGGCATCGGTGTCCTCGCGGGTGATGCCCCACTTGTCGGCGATCCGCTCTGCGCCCTCGAACTGCGATGTCATCTCGTACTGGTCGAAGTACGGCTTCGGGATCGGAATGCCGAGACCGAGTTGCTTGGCGCCACTCGCGCCGATCGGCACGCGGCTCATGGCCTCGACGCCGCAGGCCACAGCGACGTCGACGACTCCGGACCCGACGAGCGACGCCGCGAGCCCTGTCGCCTGCTGGCTCGAACCGCACTGTGTGTCGACGGTCGTCGCGGCTGCGGTGAGCGGCAAGCCGGCCGCGAGCCAGGCAGTGCGGGTGATGTTGAACGCCTGCTCGCCGGCTTGACTCACGCAGCCCCCGACGACCTGCTCGACCTCGGCGGGGTCGATCCCCGTCCGGTCGATCAGCGCCTTCTGGACGAGCCCCAGCGTCTCCGCCGGGTGCATGGTGGACAGGCCGCCGTTGCGCTTCCCGATGGGGGTGCGGACGGCATCGACGATCACGACGTTTGACATGTGCGAGACGCTACGCAAGTCGCCCCCCGCCGCAGAAGTCCGACACGATTTGCCCTGTCCCGGAACCAACAAATCATCCGATTTACCCTGTCCCGGAACCAACAAATCATCGATGATTTGTTGGTTCCGGGACGGGGTACATCGTTGCGGGTCGAGTTCGAGGACGTCGCCGGCCGCGTTTCACGCGCGGGCATCGTGTCTGGATTGCGTAAATCCGAGACGTCGTGAAAAGTGCTGCGGTACGGTCCCGACATGACCCATTCCGGACGCCACCTTCTTCCTTCGACTGCTCTCGTCATCGCCGCCTTGCTCGCCGCGGCGGGATGCGGTTCGTCGGATGCGACCTCGGAGTCGGTCCCCGACACGGCGGCTGACACCGCGGCACCCGTCGACGATGAGGCACCCGTCGACGATGAGGCCGCTCCGGCGACCGCCGCGCCCGAACCGGCCGACACCACCGACGCGGCACCTGACGAGACGGCCGCACCGGTCGATGCCGGCGGCTCGTCCGATGTGCTCGTGGCGTTGGACGACGGTCGTTCGTGGACGTTGCAGAAGAACCTCTGCACGTTCGATCCCGGTGCCACCGGCCCGGCCGCCGCGGTCATCAACATTGACGGCTCCAACGACGCCGACGTCCAAGTGATCGTGCTCGAGGCCTGGCCGTTCGACGGGAGCACGGACAACGGGACATCGTTCCTGGGGACGTTTTCCGACGAGAACGAGGAGGTGCTGGTGCTCGTGAAAGACGCAGCGACGATGGTCGGCGACGAGGTCGAGGTCACCGGCGGCTACTACACGAACGTCTTCTACCAGGAGGGCGACGAGCCCGACGGCACCTACACCGTCCGCTGCCAGCCCTGAGTCGTCAGGTGCGGTGGAGCGTGGCGGAGAGATGGTGGGTGAGCGGCTGGCCCACAGCAGCCATTCGCATCGTGTAGCGCAGCACGTCGCCCGTGACCTCGAAGGTGCGCTCGGTGCGCGTGACCTCCTTGGCGGACGCGGTCGCCCCGATGCTCGACGATCGGACGTCGATGATCAGCGTGTCGGTGTCACCGGCGCTGTTGGGAGCGGCGAATCCTTCGAGCACCTCGGTGATCCCCGTGGGATGGGCCACCACGATGTCGGCGAGACCCTGCGACGGGACCCGCCAGTACCCCGTCTCGGCGTGGAGGGGGCGACCATCGTCGGTCGCCGACGTCCGCTGCTGGTAGGCGAGGAAGGGTTTGCCCACGTGCGCGAACGTGATGGTCTCGTCGTACTCGAACGAGTCGATCGTGGGGTACTCGCCGGCGCCGCGGCCGGTCCACGTGCCGATGAGCGGAGCCAACACGGCGATGTCCGGGTGCACGGGCATGGTCATGGTGTGATCGTAGGGTCCACGGCCGTGCGTGCCATGAGCTGTTCGGGACGGCTGGTGCCCGAGGTCGCGTGCTACGCATGTCGGCGTGAGCGCGCAACTCGGTCTGGTTTCGATGAACACCGCATCCCTGTACCAACCCCTCAATGAGGTGCCCGACGGGTTCTCCGGCGAGCACCGCTACGTCCATGTGATCGGCACGTCGGTCTTCATCGACGACCGGCCCGACGACGACGGGTGGCCCCGGCACTTCGTGGGCATCGTCGAGGGGGTGGGTTGGTGGGCGGTCGACGTCCCGGTCGATTCGCCCGACCCGTCGTACGGTGCGGCGCTCGACCTCCGGAACTATTTCGGTGTCGCTTCCGCGGCGGAATGGCTTGCTGCCGGGCGTGCCGTACAGACCGCCGAGTGGGTCCGAACGCATCGGTTCTGTGGCCGCTGTGCGACGCCGACCGAACCGTCGCCGGGCGAGCGCGGGTTGAAATGTCCCGCCTGCGGTCTGCTCGCCTACCCCCGGGTCGCCCCGGCGATGATCACCCTCGTCACGCGCGGCCCGGCCGGACCGGATCAGGAGGCGCTCCTCGCCCGCGGCGCGAAGTTCCCGATGCCGATGTACTCGTGCCTCGCCGGATTCGTCGAACCGGGTGAAGACCTCGAGGGGTCGGTCGTGCGCGAGGTCAAAGAGGAGGTGGGGGTCGATGTCAACTCGGTCCACTACGTCGGGAGCCAGCCGTGGCCGTTCCCGCACAGCCTCATGGTCGGGTTCAGGGCCAACTACACCGGCGGCGACATCGTGTGCGAGGAGGGGGAGATCCTCGATGCGAACTGGTACCGCAAGGACGATCTCCCGCTGATCCCGCCTGAGATCTCGATCGCCGGCAAGATCATCAACGCCTGGGTCGCGGAGTGACCCAGGCGTGCGTGCCGGGCGCCGTCACCCCGATCCAGGCAGTTGCGACGCCCGCGTGTTCGCGAGTGCACCCGCTGCGAAGAACGCGTCCTGGTCGAGGTCGCTGACGTCGATGCTGGTGGCCAGCGCCATGACGGAGATGTTGCGGCCGCAGCGGAAACTGAAGGCGCTCTGACCGATGTACGGCACGGGAGCTGCGTCGTTCGTGAGCTGGACGATCAGGAAGGCGTTCTGGTCGCTGCACGGGAACGCAGCTGACTGCTGCTCGTCGAACGCGTTCGACCTCACCTCGACGCGATAGGCCACGCCGTCGACGTCGACGGTGGTGCCGGAGCACGCTTCGAGCAATTGGACGTCGGCGGTGAACGCTCGTTCGGCTGCGACGTCGTCGGTGAACGACAGAATCGAGTGCCCCATCTGACGGACGCCGATCGGGTCCGCCGACAATTGCTGGAACAGCACCGCACCCTCGACCACGACGTTCTCGAGTTCGGCGTTGACGCCGCAGGTCGAGTCGGGTTCGACCACCTCCTCTGTCCAGACACCGTCGATGTCGGGCAGCCGGAGCAGCGCTGCATCGACGTCGGCCTGTGTGGGGCCGTCACCGGTCGTGTCGACCACGGTGGTGGGCGCGGCCGTCGGGGGCGGCTGGTCGGTCGTCGGTTTTGATGTCGTCGTGGGCTCGACCAGCGGTGGCGCGGTCGGTGGCGGAGGTGTCGTCGGGTCGGTCGGGACCGTCGTCTCGAGGCGCGGCTCGTCGGGCTCGGCGGCAGTCACGACCGCCGACCCGTCGGTCACCGTGGTGACCGAGCCGTCTCCCGACCCGCTGCGGAGCACCAGAAAACTGATCCCCGCGACGAGCACGGCGGCAGCGGCCACGGGCGCCAGACGTTGGCGCCACTGCTCACCGCTCGACGCGTCGTCGGAAGGATGCACAGGCCGATGATGCCACGAGTGGCGCGTGCGTTGGGTGCATCGATGCGCCGCCGGACGTTCACCAGAACTGGAAGACTCGGCCGATGCGTGACGTCATGATCGTGACCGGTGGAAGCCGAGGGATCGGGAGAGCGACGTGCCTCGGGGCAGCCGCGGCCGGCTACGACGTGATCGTCAACTGGGCGTCCGACGAGAGGGCGGCGGCCTCGACCGTGGCGGCGTGCGTCGAACGCGGTGCCACCGCGATCGCGGTGCATGCAGACGTCGCCGACGAGTCGGCAGTCGTCGCGATGTTCGACCGGGCCGAGGCGCTCGGTCGGCTCCGGGTCCTCGTGAACAACGCCGGCATCCTGCACCGACAGATGCGATTCGACGAGATGACCGTCGACCGCTGGCGTGCGGTGATCGACGTGAACGTGATCGGCGCGTTCATCTGCGCACGTGAAGCGTCACGCCGGATGTCGACCCGCCACGGCGGACGCGGTGGATCGATCGTGAACGTGTCGTCGGCAGCGTCGTATCTCGGCAGTCCTGGTGAGTACGTCGACTACGCCGCGACGAAGGCGGCCGTCGACACGTTGACCATCGGCCTCGGGAGGGAACTCGCCGCCGAGGGCGTGCGGGTCAATGCGGTCCGGCCCGGCGTGATCCTCACCGACATCCACGCCAGCGGCGGCGAGCCGGACCGGGCGAACCGCGTCGCCCCGGGGGTTCCGATGCAGCGGCCTGGAACGCCCGACGAGGTGGCGGCAACGGTGCTGTGGTTGGCGTCTGATGCTGCGTCGTATGTCACCGCGGCCACCATCGACTGTTCCGGCGGTCGCTGACGTCGGGGACCCGCTCAGTCGTCGAACAGCGTCGGATGGTTCCGACGGATCCGGATGTGTCGACCTGGCTGTGCTGTCGGCTCGGGAGGCGACTCGAAGAGTTCCAGTTGCTCCCAGGTGATCGCGACATCGCTCACGATCTGCCAACGCAGTCGACCATGCGGTCCCGGGCGCCGGATCTCGACGCGTTCGGCGCGCAGCGATCGGGCCGAGCCGTCGGGATCGCGCAGCGTGACGCTGCCGTCGGTCTCGATGCCTTCGACCTTGCCGACGATGTAGCGGCCGCGTTCGTTGCGTTTGAACCGGATCGCTTCACCCTGCCGGAGCCCGAGACGGGCGAGCGCGGATGCTGAGCGGTACATGGAATCGGCTGGCCTCGACCCGAACCGTCGAGGTCAGCCCTCGGCGACGCGCCGCTGCAACTTCCGCATACCGGCCAGCCAGCGATCGGGGTCTGCCGCCTTGAACTGCATGTAGTCGGCGACCTCGGGATGTGGAAGCACGAAGAACGTCTCGGCCTCGATCGTGTCGGCGACCTGCTCGGCGACGTCGCCGGGCTCGAGCACGGCGCCGGCGGCCTTGACCACGTTGCCGCCCGAAATCGGATCGTCGCCGCCGTGCAGCATCTCGGTGTTCACGCCCTGCGGACACAGGCACGTGACCTTGATCCCGGCGTCGCCGTAGGTGATCGACATCCACTCGGCAAACGCCACGGCGGCCCGCTTGGTCAACGTGTAGGGGCCGGATCCGATCTGGGCGAGGAGTCCCGCGGCCGAGGCGGTGGAGCAGAAGTACCCGTCGCCGCGCTCCAGCCACTCCGGGACCAGGTACTTGGCAGCCCACCGGTGGGCGTGCACGTTCACGTCGAATGCGGTGGCCCACACGTCTTCCGAGGTGTCGGCGAGCGTCGTTCCGGTACCGACGCCGGCGTTCGCGAAGAACAGGTCGATCGGACCGAATGAGTCACGAGCGGCTTCGATCAGGAGGCGGTTGCCGTTCTCGGTGGACACGTCGGCCGTGATGCCGACGACTCGTTCGCCGCCGATCGCTGCCGCCTCCTCGTCGGCCCCGGCGAGGTCGGCGAGGACGACGTTGGCCCCGCGGGCATGAAAAGCTCGTGCGAGCGCAGCACCGATGCCGCGCCCTGCACCGGTCACGACCGTGTTCTTTCCCAGCAGATCCATCGGCGCATCGTAGGTGGATGACCACCCATCGAACCGATTCGCCGTGCTGCTGGGGTTGATGACGGGTCGGTGAACTTCGACCAGGTGCACGCCAGCTCGCCTCGGGGCAGGTACCGTGATGGGCGATGACAGATCAGCAGAACGTCACCCCGGGTACGACGAACGACGCGGCGAGTAGCGATGCCGTGATCAACGAGGCACTTGGCGTGATCGATGGTGCGCTGGCGAAGATGATGCGGCGGGATCTGGTGTCGACCGGTGAGGTCGCCGACCTGCTGCTCGACGTTCGGACCCTGCTCACCGATGTGCATCCGACGCCGTCGGTCGACATCGCCGACATCGAGCCGGTCACCCCCGAACTCGCCTGAAAGCCGGCTCAGCCGGCGAACGCCACCAGTTCGTCGACCGCGTCCGCAATGAACCTGCTCAACAACGCAGGCTCGGTCACTGCCGCGCTGTCGGTGTTGAGGCCCATGTCGAGCCGGCCGAGGTAGCTGAGCAACGTCAGGTTGAACGCCACTCCACTCAGCGGTCCCACGGCGTAGTTGCTCAGCAGCTTCGCGCCCGCGACGTACATCGGGACCGGCGACCCCTTCACGTTCGACGTCGCGAAGTCGACCGTGTGCGCCTGCTGGCGAGCGAGACGCGTGACGACCGAGGTCGGCAACGTCGAGGCGAACGCGGCCAAGGCGTCGAGCGATGCGGATCGCGACGATTCGACGGCCTCGTCGATGGCCGCCTGGATGGCGCGGAAGCGTTCGTCGATCGGCATGTCACCCGTCGGTACGAGCATCCGGACGAGTGAGAACGCGTTCGCTCCGGAGTCGTCGGTGCGGGTGCTGATCGCCATCGACGCCCGTAGCTCGGCGACCGGGCCACCGAGTGCGACGTGGTACCTGCTGACGGCCTCGGTGGCGATCGTCAGGAATGCGGTGTTGAGCGTGCCGCCCAGTGCCTTCGACGCGTCCTTGGTGGGTCGGAACGGCGCCGACGCCACTTCGAGGTGGCGGCCGAGGGATCGCTCGGTCCAGAGCGGGCTCCGAGCTCCGTCGGTGTCGCCGAGTTGGCCGAGAACACCGCGCAGTGTGTCGGCGGCGGCAGCACCGGCGTCAGGGATCCGGCCGGGATTGTCGAGCAGTTCGCGCACTTGGCGGACGACGCCGATCGGCAGACGGAAGGTCGCCGCCAGGAGGTCTCGCACCACCTCGGCTGCGTCATCGTCAGGGTGTTCGCTCGCCGCATCGATCGTGTCGGGGTCGGGCATCGCCGGCGGAACGGCATCACGCTCGAAATCGAGGAATTCGAGCGACAGCTGCACTCCGCTCTCGCCGTCGGCGATCGTGTGGTGCATCTTCTGGATGAGCGCCGCACGGCCCCTGCTGAGGCCTTCGACGATGGTGAACTGCCAGAGCGGTCGGACCCGGTCGAACGGGTCGGCGGTGATGATGGTGGCGAGGTCGAGGAGCGCCCGCTCATCAGCCGGTTCGGGAAGCGCGAGACGTCGGACGTGGCGGTCGATGTCGAAGTCGGAGTCGTCGACCCAGGCGGGCGGCGCGAGGTTTCCTGGCACGCTCCGCACGACTTGGCGCAGCCGGGGGATGACCAGTGCCGCACGTTCCATCCGCTGACGGAACAGGTCGAAGTCGGGTGTGCGGTCGAGGATGCTGATGTTCGCGAAGGTCGAGGAGAGGTGTGGATCCTTCTCCAATCGCCACATCAACCCCTCGGCATCGGACATCTTCCGGTCGTAGACGATCCCGCTCATGGCGCCGATCAGAGTAGATCGTCGAGCTCGAGCCGCCGAATCAGGCGCCGCACGATCGCGGCGAGGACACCTCCGGTGATCACCCCGGCCACCACGTCGGACGCATGATGGATGCGCACGTAGGCCCGGCTCGTCGCCACGGTGGCCGCGGCGAGGTAGATCATTGCAGTGACCGGTTGGCGGGTGCGCGGCACGAGCAGCGCCGCTGCAAACGTTGCCGCACTGGCATGACCTGAAGGAAACGACGAGGTGCGCGGCCGACGAACCGCGAGCCGGTCGTCGCCGGTGGCGGTCGGTCGGGCCCGCCCGAACAGCCGTTTGACGCCTTGGTTGACGACGAGGCTCTCGAGTCCGATCAGGACGGTGAAGAACACGACCCTGCGAGGGGCGCGATGACGGATGCCGAGCAGCAGGTTGATCGAGTGCCAGATCAGGCTGAAGTCGCCGATGTGGCTTGCGGTGGTGAACATGCGGTCGAGCACGACGTTGCCGCGGACAGCGCTCGAGTTGGTGGTCGACCGCTTCATCGAACCGTTCGACCGCAGGCCCGAGGTGATGTTGGCCCGGAACGTGCTCGGGGGACTGGGCGTCGCTCATGCGGCGTCGCTGGCGGTTCCGAGCAGCGCTTCGTAGGCTTCGACCGCTTCGGCTTCGGCGAGGTCGGGGTCGCCCCCGAAGGCCGGGCACCACTGACGGAAACTGCACCAGTCGCACAGGCGGCTCTGGTTCGGGCGGAAATCGCCGGTCGTGCAGGCCCGTTCGACCGCCTTCCAGACGGCGCTCGTGCGGGTGTCGATGAACCGCACCGATTGTGCGGACGGTGTGGTCTCGATCGTCTCGCCGCTCGACAGGTACATCAGCCGGATCTTTGCCGGCCGCTTGCCGAGGACCGCTTCGCACAGGAAGGAGTAGAAGTGCACGCCTGCGAGGCTCTTCTGCTCGAAGTTGCCCGACGGAGCCCGCCCGGTCTTGTAGTCGGTGACGACGAGTTCGCCGTCGTCGTCGAGCTCGAGCCGGTCGATGATCCCGCGGAGTTCGAGTGACCCGACGTTGGCCGCCATACGGACCTCGAGGCCGATGTCGCGGATGGAGGTGGGGTCCTCCATGTCGAAGTAGCGCTCGATGAGCTTGTCGCAGTCGGCACGGAACTTCGTTGCCGCTGCGTCGTCGAGGCGAAGTCCGACGTAGTCGGGGTCGGTCGAGTACTCGTCGAGCGCGGTGGACAGCGTGGACGCGAGTGCCTCGGGGGTGCGCTCGGCTGCAGGGAGCACGAAGAGCAGTTCGAGCGCGCGGTGCACGACCGAGCCGCGGGTGGTGGCCACGCCTGGTGGCTCGGGGAGCCGCTGCACGGACGAGAACCGGAACTGCATCGGACACGACGTGAACGACGAGACCCTCGACGGCGACAACGACGACGGGATCGGCCACACGGGAGCCGTGGTCTCGGCGAGCTCGGTCATGCCTCCACTGTACGGACGGGGTACCTCAGAGTTCACACACCCGTCCCGACACCCGTCGCGACACCGGAGCGGTCAGGTCCAGGTGGTTGTGGTGGCGGCCATGTCGGCGATCAGGTCGGCGGTGCCAGCGGGGTCGATGTACGGCCCGAAGTGGTTGGTGTCGGGCTGAGCGATGAAGAGCGAGTTGGGGAGCCGCTCGGCGATCCCCGCCGCGATCTGGGCCGGGCCCATGTCGTCGCCGCTGCCGACGACCACCACGCGGGTCTCGATCTCGGGAAGCACGTCCCAGGTGTCGTGCGCTGCGCCCATCTCGAACGTACGTGCTTCGTGCTCTGGCGCGCAGGTGAGGCGAACGCCCTCGGGTGCGGGCCGAAAGCCGTGGCCGACGTACAGACGCAGGACGTCGGGATCGAAGAACTGCATCGGTGGCTTGGATCCGTAGTTGTCGATCGCCTGCTCGAAGGAGTCGAACGACGCCCGACGACGGCGTGCGCCCTCGACCAGCGCCGACGGTTCGTCCTGTGATCGCTCGACATCGGTCGGGAACACGATCGGCTCGAACGCCACGATCAGGTCGAACAGGCCCGGATGCCGGTGCGCCGCCATCAGCAGTGCTGCACCGCCCATCGAGTGGCCGAAGGCCACGAGGCCGCCGTCCGGAGCGATCGCGCGGGCGGCCGCCAGTGCGTCGTCGCCGTAGCGATGCCAGTCGACCTGCCAGTCGTCGGGCCGAGGGGTGGAGCCGTGGCCCCGGTAGTCGAGTGCATACGACGTGAACCGATCGGCGAGATGATCGGCGATCGGGAGGTAGCAGTACCCGTGGAATCCGGTGGCGTGCGACAGCAGGAGGGGAGGTCCCGTTCCTCCGAATTCGTGGATGGCAACGCTGACGTGATCTGACGACATGACCCGCACGGGCGTCATCATCGCCCGCGCCCGACAGCGGGAGCCAATCGCGGAGGTTCAGTCGTCGCGCCGACGCGCTCGACGCCACCAGGTGAGGATCAGGCGGTCGAGCAGGATGCCCAGACAGATCGACGCGATGATCGCGACCCACAGCTTGATCTCGGGGTGGAACCAGAGGATGTTCGCTTTGACCGGCTCACCGTTCTGCAGGATGAACACTGCGGTGACGACCGCGACGACGCCGAACAGGAGCAGCCAGACGGACGGGCCATCGCGCCCGGCCGGGACCGAACCCGGGTCGTCGAAGTTGTCGTCGCGGTCGGTGTTCATGGTCGGCTCGTTTCGGGTTTCGGTTCACGTGGCAGCCCCAGGAGCCGCTCGCCGATGATGTTGCGTTGGACTTCACTCGTGCCGCCGGCGATGCGGCCACCGGGCGCTGCCAGCATGCCAGATGCATCGGGGCCGTCGAGCATGCCCATCGGGCCCGCCAGGTTGCCGCGCAGCATCGACGCGTCGAAGGTCATCTGGGTGATCCCGAGTTTCATCAGCGACGCCGCGGTCGAGGCCACCGGGCCCTGCCGTCGGGCCATTGCCTTGTAGGCGTTGCCGGTCGTGACGAGACGCATCAGCGCCTGTCGCGAGGACGCGTCGAGGTCGCGCCCTTCGGACAGCCGCATCATCTGGTCCAGTCGGCGTTCGAGCGAGATCACGGCGGTCCCGATGTGGCCGCGTTCGCTCGTCAGGACCGCCATGCCGACGCCCCAGCCGCCGTGCTCGGGTCCGAGGAGGTGATCGGCGGGGAGCTCGACGTCGGTGAAGAACACCTCGTCGAATTCGGACTCGCCGGTCATCTGCTTCAGGGGGCGGATCTCGATGCCCGGCAGATCCATCGGGCACAGGAAGAACGAGATCCCGTCGTGCTTGCGTGCGTCGGGGTTCGTCCGCGCCATCAGGATGCCCCAGTTGCTGTAGCGCCCACCGGAACACCAGACCTTCTGGCCGTTGACGATGTAGCGGTCGCCATCGCGTTCGGCTCGGGTCGAGAGGGATCCGAGGTCGCTCCCCGAGCCCGGCTCGGAGAAGAGCTGGCACCAGACGTGGTCGGCGTCGAGCGTGGCCCGGAGATGGCGCTGTTGCTGCTCCACGGTGCCGTACCGGAGGATCGCACCGCCGGTGAGGACGAGACCGACCATGTTCAGCACCGGTGGGACCCCCGCGCGGGCGCATTCGAGGAGCCAGACGCCGTTGTGTTCGACGCTCAGGCCGCGCCCTCCGACGTCGGTCGGCCAGTGGATACCTGCGTAGCCGGCATCGCGGATGGTGCGCTGCCAGGCGATGCCCTGTTCGATCAGATCGGGTGGGCAGATGGCTCCGTAGTCTCGCGGGGCCTGTCCAGCGTGATCGGCGAGCCAGTCGGCGACTTCGTGCTGGAACTCGGCTACGTCGGGTCCGTCGTGCATGGTGCCAGTGTCGTCGGCACCACGCACGACCGACGCATCGAGGGATCAGCCCTCGGTCGTCATGGTCCCGTCGTCGTCCATCGAGCCGTCGTCCATGTCGCCGTCGTCCATTTCGGAGCCGTCGTCGGAATGGCCCTCGTCGTCCATCGAGCCGTCGTCCATCTGGTCCATGTCGCCGTCATCCATGCCGCTGCCCATCGCGTCGTCGCCGATCGCTCGAACCTCGGCCGTGAACGCAATGGTCGTGCCGTTGTCGAACGACAGCGTCACGTCGACGGTGTCGGGGTAGGTGGCCGCGTCGATGTCGAGCAACATGATGTGCGGCCCGCCGGGTTCAAAGACGAAGGTTTCGCCGGCCGGGATCTCGAAGCCGCCCTCCTTCTCCTGCATCGACATCTGGCCCTCGTCGTTCATGAGGACCTCGTGCAGTTCGACGGTGTCGCTGACCGAGGCGGTCGCCGAGATCGCGGTGATCGTCTCGTCGGTCGAGTTCGTCACCAATCCGTACACCGCGCTGGTCGTCTGGCCCTCGGCGGGCTGGCGCGACCACGGATCGGCGATCTCGATGCCGCTGGAGGCGGATTGCTCGGTGTCGTCGCCCGATGATGTGTCGTCGGATCCGCATGCTGCGAGGCCGAGTGCTGCGACGACTGCGAGTGCGATCGAGCGCCGTTTGAAAGTGGTTGTCTGAGTGTTCACGACAGTCAGGTCGTCGTGCCCGCCGGCTTGGTTCCCATACCGGGTGAAAAGAGCAGGACCAGCGCGATCGCGACCCCGCCGACGCCCACGACGAACGCCGATGTGAGCGCAAAGCGTTCGAACCACTGCGGCGCATCGGTGGGGACGATCGCTGCGGTGAGCCCGTCGCGCTTGACGAACGCCCAGATCGCGAGCTGGCTCGCAGCGACGAGGCCGGCCGCAACAGCGGAGAACGGCGAGCGACGGGCGAGGGCGGCCGCCACAAGCGAAGCGGCGAGCGCGATCGCCGGGAGCAGCGGCCAGACCAGCCGGGGGCCCGTCTCCGATGGGAGCGAGGTGAACTGCCACCATCCGGCGACGGTCGCGACCAGCGCGATCGGGACGAGCGCAGCGGCCCACGCTGCGGTCCGGCGCGACAGCCAGAACGCGACGCCCACCGCAAGCATCCCGAAACCGGCCCCCAGGATCGCCGGAATCATCGAGGGTTCGTCCTGCCAGACCGAGATGACCGTGACGTCGACGTCGGAGCCGTCGACGACGAGGGGGATGACCTGCTCGACGATGCGGTCGCCGGGTGCCTTGCCGGCGGGGCGGATCGGCTGCATCCAGTGCGCACGATGGTCGTGCCAGGCGTAGGTTCCGTCGTCGGCGACCGTCACCCAATCGGGGTCGGCGTCGGCCTGCGCGAAGTCTGGTGCGTCCGACCCGTACCGCTCCTCGTTCTGGTACGTCGTCGGCGAGTTGCGGTTCTCCTGTACCTCGCCGCCCGGCAGGAACTGCAGGTAGGGCTCGGCGAAGTATCCGAGGACCAGCACCTCGGCGGCTGGATCGGCGCTGAGTTGGACGAACGAGTCGCCACCGATCACCTCGAGCGAGACCGACGACGTGGGTGGCTCGACCGACAGGATCTCGCTCCGGTAGTCGGTCGGGCCGGCGGGGTCGGCGTGGACCGTGCCGGCCGAGGCGAGCAGGACCAGGCCGATGATCGAGGCGACGACCGCCGTGCGCCGTCGAAGTGCGCGGCAGTCCTGTCATGCCGAGACGTTGAGGACGAGCTCGCCGCTGGGATGCACGGTGCACACGCCTTCGAAGGTGCCCGGCGACGTGAACTCCTGACGCAACGTCTCGTTCGCGCCGACGAACCAGGGCCCGACGTTGTGGCCGCGGTCGTCGAGGTTGACGATCTGGATCGTCTCGCCAACCGTCGCCTCGAGCGTGCCGGGCAGGATCTCGAGCGGGGTCCCGGCATCGAGCGCCTCGCCGGCACCGGCGGGGATCGTGTACTCGTAAGTCGCCTCGCCCGTGCCGTTCTCGACGCCGAAACCCGGCCCTGCGCCCGAATCGCTGCCGGAGCAGGCGGTGGCGAGCGGCAGTGCGAGGGCCGCAACACCGAGCGCGAGCCGTGCGGTCGCTCGGGTGCCACGCCTCATGCCGTCGTCCGATCCAGCAGGGTCGAGAGGTCGGCGGCGATGTCCTCGGCCGACGCCCCGAACTGCCAGGTGAGCACGAGGCGACCCTGGTCGTCGACCGCGTAGAGGAACGGGGAGTGATCGACCTCGATCGATCCGTCCTCGACCGTGCGCACTTCCCAGCTCGCGCCGAACGGTTCGCCGGCGGCGTCGAGCAACTCGGTGTCGTCGGAACCCGCCGCCACGGCATCGGCGATGAAGGTCTTGACGTACCCGTCGAGGACGGCGTTGTCGCGTGCCGGGTCGACGCCGACCATGACGACATCGACATCGTCGGCCTGGTCCGGCTCGAGCATCCGCAGCGCCACCGTGAGGTCGGCGAGCGTGGTCGGGCACACGTCGGGACAGTTGGTGAACCCGAAGTAGACGATCTTGATCCCGCCGTCGCCGGCGCGGAACTCGACCTCGGTGCCGGGTTGGCTCAGGGACGGCAGTGCCACGAGATCCACCTGCGGGGCCGGGTCCCGGACGATGCCCGACAGCGTCGGGTCGGAGCTGTCGCCGCTTGCGCAGGAGGCGACGACGAGCATCGCGCCAACGAGCAGCGCGCCCACGCGTGCGAACCTGCGCCCACTGCGGCGCGGCAGTGATCGTGACCGCGCCCTATCCATGTGGGCCAGGTCGACGGTCATGCCGGATTCGTTCCCGTGCGTCGGAAATTCGTCGGGGGATTCGCTGTCTCGGCGGCCATCGACGCGAGTTCGAGCCGTGCCCGCGAGACCCGGGAGCGGACGGTTCCGACCGGGCAGCCGATCACGTCGGCGGCCTCGTCGTAGTACATGCCGAGCACCTGCGTGAGCACGAACGCCGTCCGGCGGTCGTCATCGAGTCGGCCGAGGAGATCGTCGAGATCGACGCGGGCCGTGCCGTCGGACGCGAATCCGGGGTCCACGTGCGCCTGCTGCAACACGGTCTGCTCCTTGCGGCGACGGCGCTGGGCTCGGCGCACGTGATCGGAGCAGACGCGGCGGGCGATGGTCAGCAGCCAGCCGCGTGCGGGCCCCTCGGCGCGGTAGCGGGGAAGCGCGGCGATGGCGCGTTCGTACACCTCCTGGGCGAGATCGTCGGCGTCACGGGCGTCACCCAGGTAGCGGCACAGGTTCCAGACCTCGCCCTGTGTCTCGGCCACGAACCGATCGAGCGCCGACACGTCGCCTCGCTGCGCAGCGAGGAGCAGTCGGGTCAGGTGGTCCACGTCTCCAGTCTGGCGAGTCGGGAACCAGAACGCAGGTCAAAGCGACCTTGTTCACATGGACGCCGAACCCCTGCCGTGCGACACCGCTCAGGAGATCCTCTCCGCCGAACTCGACGGTGAGGCCACGACGCACGAACGCGAACGACTCGATCACCACCTGGCGGGGTGCGCCGACTGTCGACAGCTCTCGGCGCAGTATCGCGAGCTCGATCGTGCGACCCGGCTCCGGCCGGCGGTCCCGGTGCCCGATCTGCGCCCCGCGATTCTGGCGCGGGTACGTCCCGCCGTGCTCGGTCGCAATGGATGGATGCGCCCGGCGTTGGCGTGGGTCGCCGTCGTTCTCGTCGTGCAGAACCTCTCCGCGTTGGTCGGCGGTCACCTCAGCGGTGCCGAGGTCCACATGGCTCGCCACATCGGGGCGTTCGGCGTCGCGCTCGGCGTCGGCCTCGCGTTCGTCGTGTGGCGTCCACACCGGGCCTACGGGCTGCTGCCGTTCGCGGGCGCCTTGATCGCGACGATGCTGTTGAGCGCCGCCTTCGACATCGCCGAGAACGGGCGCAGCGCCGTGGCCGAGATCAGCCACCTCGCCGAACTCGCCGGGCTGGGGTTGGTGTGGATGATCGCCGGGTCGCCCGGCCGCCCCCACTGGGGGTCGCTGCGGTCCAGCGTGGCGCATCGCCTCCGGCCGGCCGCCGACAACGCCGACGTGTGAACCCGCGACCCCGAAATCGCCGTCAGGAGCTCACACCGCCGGATCAGGTCGGGTCAGCTCAGCGCCTTGAGGAACATCGCCGTCTCCTCGGCGATGGCCGCTGGAACCTCGTACCCGGTCTGGTCGGTGACGGTGTTCCAGTTGTCGCGCAGGCTCTCCGGGGTCAGGTTCGGGTCGGTGTAGCCCTGACACTCGGCGATGAACACCTCGGCGACCCGGCCACCGCCGACCGAGTAGACCCGACCGGTCGATTCACACGACTCGTGTGAGAGGTAGGTGACGAGCGGCGACACGAACTCCGGCTGGAGCTTGTCGCCGAGAGGGCCGAGCAGGTCCTCGGTCATCCGGGTGTAGGCCAGTGGGGCGATCGCGTTCGCCCTGACGTTGTACTTCGCGCCCTCGACGGCGAGCACGTTGGTGAACCCGACGAGGCCCATCTTGGCGGCGCCGTAGTTGGCCTGGCCGAAGTTGCCGAAGATGCCGGCCGCCGACGAGGTCGAGACGATGCGGCCGTAGCTCTTCTCGCGCATGATCTTCCACGCCGGGCCGGTGACGTTGAAGGCGCCGCGCAGGTGGACATCGAGTACGGGATCCACCAGGTCGGGGCCCATGTTGTGGAACGACTTGTCGCGGAGGATGCCTGCGTTGTTGATGACGATGTCGACGGTGCCGAATGCGTCGACGGCGGTCTGCACGATGCTCTCGCCGCCCTCGGGAGTCGCCACCGAGTCGGTGTTCGCAACGGCCTCACCGCCCGCGGCCTTGATCTCGTCGACGACGAGCTGGGCGGCACCCTTGTCGGAACCGGATCCGTCGACGGCGCCGCCGAGATCGTTCACCACGACGAGTGCACCACGGGCCGCCATCATCAGCGCGTGCTGCCTTCCGAGACCGCCACCTGCTCCGGTGATGATCGCTATCTTGCCGTCGAATCCCAAATCGGTCGTTGCGTCATTCATGGACGCTGAAGCTACCGGCCGGTTCGTTGCGTGCGGAAAACGGTGTGGTGTGGCATTCGTCGGTTGGACGGAGTCGGCGCACACGGCAATGCGGTGGTCACCGATCGGCGTCGTGCTCGGAGTCGATCGGGGCGTCGTCGGTCGAGGCGAGGGCGATGGCGACCTGGGTGATGGTGTGACGATGTACGGCGCGCACCTCGATCACGTACGGCTCGACCTCGACGGTCTCGCCCGCCTCCGGAATCCGGTTGACGCGGTCGAGGACGAACCCTGCGACGGTCGCATAGTTGCCGTCCGGCAGCTCCACGCCGACGTCGTCGAGGTCGTGGAACGGAAAGCGACCGGGGAGCACGACCGTGCCATCCGCCTCGACGTGCACGGTCGCATGGTCGGGGTCGGTCTCGTCGTAGATCTCACCGACCAACTCCTCGACGAGGTCCTCCATCGTGATGATGCCCGCGGCCCCGCCGCGCTCGTTGACCACGATCGCCATCTGGGCGCGCTCGGACCTGGAGCTCGCGCATTGCGGTGAGCACGCGAGCGGCGTCGGGAAAGACGGGGGCGCTCACCGCCATGTCCCCGACCGGCTGCGGTCCGCCGTCGAGGAGCTGACGGAGATGGACCAGGCCGACCACATCGTCGAGACTCGCGGCGCGTGCGACGGGGCGCGAGTGTGACCCGACGCAGCGAGGAGGGCAAGCGCCTCGCCACACGGTGTGGATGCGTCCAGCACGAAGACGTCACCGCGCGGGAGCAGGATCTCCCCGAGGGTTCGTTCGGCGATCTCGAAGGCGCCGTCGATGATCAACCGTTGCTGCGGTGTGAACGTGTCCTGCGCCGCCACCATGTCACGCAGTTCCTGTTCGGTCACCTCCTCGCGCTGCAGGTCGGGGTCTGCGCCGGCGAGCCTGACCACGAGGTCGGTCGAGTGCGACAGCAGCCAGACCACCGGCCGGGTGGCGGTCGACAGGAACGCGAGCGGACGTGCCATGGTGAGTCCCCATCGCTCAGCGCGTTGCATCGCGATGCGTTTGGGTGCGAGCTCACCGAAGACGAGCGTGAGGTACGACAGGAGCAGCGTGACGACGATGATCGCTGCGGGTCGCGCGGCGCCTCCGAGGAATGCGAGCGGTGCCTCGAGCGGTTCCGCCAGCGAGACGGCTGCCGCTGCCGATGCGAGGAAGCCGGCGAGCGTGATCCCGATCTGGATGGTCGCCAGGAACTGGTTGGGTTCACGGGCCAGACGTGCGAGGAGTGCGCCCGTTGCGGATCGGTGCTCCAGGCGGTGGAGCTGTCCTTCGCGAAGCGACACCAACGCGAGCTCGGTTCCGGCAAAGGCGGCATTGAGCGCGATGAGCAGGACGATCAACGCGATCTGGGGATAGAGGTCAGACATGGTGCAGTGGGTGGCGACTCGTGTGTCGTGCCCGAACGGTCTTCGTCGGCACTGATCCAGTCAACACCGTCGAGACGGATTCGACGAGCAGATCGAGGACCCGGGCCAGTCGCCGAACCGTCAGTCGTCGCCGAACGGTGCGACGCGCGGGATGAAATGGGCGACGCCCTCGTGCACGACGACACGCGTGTCGCCGTCGCGTACCGGCACCCCGAGACCCTCGATGTGCTGCAGGCTGCATCCGTCCGGTGTCAGTTCGACCTGCATCGTCGAGCCGTGGCGATGGATCCGGAACCGCACCGACGTCCAGTCGGCCGGCAGACGCGGCGAGAACGACAACACCTCACCATTCTCGACCATCCCCGCGAAGCCGTGGACGATCCCGGCCCAGACCCCGCCGCAGTTGGCGATGTGGACGCCATCGGCGGTGTTGTGGTGAACGTCGCAGATGTCGAGGTACAGCGCCCGACGGAAGTAGTCGATCGCCAGATCCTCATGTCCGACCTGTGCGGCCACGATCCCCTGGACGCACGCCGACAATGACGAGTCGCCGGTGGTGATCGGATCGTAGAAGTCGAAGTTGCGCCGTTTCTGCTCCGGAGTGAAGTGCGGAGACCGCAGATACATCGCCAGCACCACGTCGGCCTGCTTGAGCACCTGATGGCGGTAGATCACGAGCGGGTGGAAGTTGAGCAGGAGCGGATACTTGTCGTCGGGGGTGCCCTCCCAGTCCCACGGCTCGAGGTCGAGGAACGCCGTGTCCTGGGGATGGATCTCGTGCTTCTGGTCGTACGGGATGTACATCGCGTCGGCGGCGGCGTCCCACTCGTCGAGTTCGGCCAGTTCCAGGCCGGTGCGTCGCTGGATCGACGCGAATGCCTCCGGGTTCCACTGGGCGAGGAACCGAACCGTCCGAGCCGCGTAGCGGAGGTTGAACCGCGCCATCACGTTCGTGTACAGGTTGTCGTTGACGACCGTGGTGTATTCGTCGGGTCCGGTCACCCGATGAATGTGGAACGACCCACTGTTGTTCGTCGCATAGAAACCCAGGTCGCGCCACAGCCGTGCCGTCTCGACCAGGATCTCGGCGCCCTCGTCGGCCAGGAAGTCGACATCGCCGGTCGCGTCGAGGTACCGCGCGAGCGCGAAGACCACGTCGGCGTTGATGTGGTACTGCGCCGTGCCGGCTGCGTAATACGCCGACGCCTCTTCACCGTTGATCGTGCGCCACGGATAGAGCCCGCCGATCTGGTTGAGTTCGCGAGCCCGTCGGCGGGCCGCGTCGAGCATGTGCCACCTGAACCGGAGCAGCTTGCGCGCTGCGATCGGATCGGTGTAGGCGAGAAACGGGACCACGTAGACCTCGGTGTCCCAGAAGTAGTGACCGTCGTAGCCGCCCGCCGTGACACCTTTCGCGGCGATGCCCTGCTCCTGGGTCTTGATCGACGCTTGTGCGAGTTGGAAGAGGTTCCACCGGATCGCCTGCTGAGCGGTCTCGTCGCCGTCGATCTCGATGTCGGCCGACTCCCAGAACCGTTCGAGCACGGTGGCCTGCTCGGAGCGGACCATGTCGACGCCGGATTCCGAGGCGCGATGCAGCGTGCGTGAACAGCGGTCGACCAGTTCCTCGCAGGGCACTCCGGTGGACGTGTGATAGCTGACGTATTTCGTCAGCATGATCGGTACGTCCGGCTCGGCATCGACCTCGATCACCGTCTTTGCGAGGTCGGGTCCGACCTCGGTGATCGCCTCGAATCGCGATCCCGTTTCGATCTCGTGGCGGTATCCGCATGCGAGCGTCATGCCGCTGTTCGCACACGTGTACCCGAGGATGACCTCGCCACGGCCGCGAGCGGTGTGGTCGTTCTGAGATGTCGGACGCAGGACGCGATGCTCGAACTGGCTCAGTTTGCGCGGGTCGTGGTCAGGCTCGCCCTCACCGAGTGCAGCGTCGCGGACGTGGTACTCGTCCTGTCCGTCCTGCCGATTGAGGAGTTGCGACGAGATGACCACGGGGGCGCTGGTGTCGAGCAGCGTGACCTCGAAGGTCATCACGGCGAGGTGGCGCTCGGCCATCGACACCATCCGCGTCGATCGAACTCGCACCCGCTTGCCGCCGGGGGTCCGCCACAGCAGATCGCGGACGAGGTACCCGTCGCGGAAGTCGATCGACCGTTCGTACTTCTCGAGATCGGCGGTCGAGAGCAGCAGCGGTTCGTCGTCGACGTACAGCTTGATCAGCTTCGCATCGGGCACGTTGACGATGGTCTGGCCGACCTTGGCGAAGCCGAACGCGTTCTCCGCGTGCTGGATCTCCCAGGTTTCGTGGAAGCCGTTGATGTAGGTGCCGTGGGTGTGGGCGTCGCGACCCTCCTCGGGGTTGGCGCGCATGCCGAGGTAGCCGTTGCCGACACCGAACAACGTCTCGGTGTGGCCGAGGTCGTCGGGTGAGTACTCGGTCTCGACGAACCGCCAGGGCTCGACCGGAAACCGATACGACGCGAGACCGGTGGGTGGCGGCAGATGGTTGAACGCCATCACGTCGTCCCGGCCGACGTGATGGCATCGTCGGGGAGCAGTTCGCTCAAGTCGTCGACGACGAAGGTGGCGCCGTTGGCGAGGAGCACGTCGTGGCCCGCGCCGCGATCGACGCCGATCGTCACGGCGAACGACCCGTTCGCGCCGGCCGCCACACCGGACACCGCGTCTTCGACGACGATCGTGCGCGCCGGCTCGACGCCCAGGCGGGTGGCACCGAGCAGGTATCCGTCGGGAGCCGGCTTGCCGGCGAGCCCGAGTTCGGCGGCCACGACACCGTCGATCACGACGTCGAAGCGCTCGTCGAGGCCAGCGGCCACCAGTACGGGCACGGCGTTCTTCGATGACGAGACGATCGCCGACGGAATGCCCTGGGCGTCGAGGAGGTCGAGCGTGGCCTGCGAACCCGGGTACGGGGCGATGCCGTCGCGTTCGAGGATGTGGTTGAACAGGGCGTTCTTCCGGTTGCCGAGCGCGCAGACCGTGTCGACGCCCGGTGGGTCGCCGGGGTCGCCGTCGGGCAGCGTGATGCCTCGGCTGTCGAGAAACGAGCGCACGCCGTCGTAGCGGGGCTTGCCGTCGATGTACGCGAGGTAGTCGGCTTCGGTGTAGTCGTGGCCCGTGAAGAGCTCGCCCCACGCATGCTCGTGGATCTCGGCCGTGGGAGTGATCACGCCGTCGAGGTCGAAGAGCACGCCGGCGTAGTCGGTCCACCGGAAGTCGCCCGGCGTCAGGGGAGAAGTCGCCATGGTCTTGATGCTAGGGCACGTTCGATCGCCTGCTCCGGGACGGTCGCCGTGCCGGTCCGGTCAGGTGTCGGAGGCAGCGGCCTTGAGGGCCTTGTAGTCGAGTTTCCCGTTGGCCGCGCGACCGATCGTACCGATCTCGATGATGTGCTTCGGTGCCTTGTACGCGGCGAGGTGTGCCTTGACGTGGTCGCGCAGTGCCGCTTCGTCGAGCACCGCACCAGGCGTGAGTTCGACGAGCGCGTTGATTGCCTCGCCCCACTTCTCGTCGGGCAGTCCGACGACGGCCGCGTCAGCGACGTCAGGGTGGAGCTTGAGGCACTCCTCGACCTCCTCGGGGTACACCTTCTCGCCGCCCGTGTTGATGCACTGGCTCCCGCGTCCCATGAGGTTGATCGTCCCGTCGGCGGCCACGGTCGCGTAGTCGCCGGGAATCGAGTACCGCTCGCCGTCGATCATCACGAACGTCTCGGCCGACTTCTTCTCATCCTTGTAGTAGCCGATCGGTGTGCGCCCGCGGATGGCGACACGCCCGAGCTCGTCGCTCCCCGCCGCGACGTCGCGTCCGTCATCGGTCACGACACGTGTGTTCGGCCCGAGCTCGAACCGGGCGGTCTCGCCACCGGATTCCTTCGTCGTGGTGTTGGTCGCCATTCCGATCGCCTCCGAGGAGCCGAGGGCGTCGACCATGATCAGCCGCGGGTTGTGCCGGAGGAGCCCGTCCTTGGTGTCCTTCGACCACATCACCCCCGACGACACGATGACGCGCAGCGACGTGATGTCCCATCGGTGGGGCTCGGCGTCGAGCGCGCGCGAGGATCGGTTTGGCGAATGCGTCCCCGACGATGGACGTCGAGTTGATGCCGTACCGCTCGACGCTGTCGAGGAACGCCTCGGCGCTGAAGGAACGGCCTTCCATCGTCGTGATCGAACCGCCCACCATCAGGTTGCTGATCGCGTTGAACAGTCCCGTGCCGTGCATCAGCGGCGCCGCGGGCATGTTGCGCGGCCCCGCGGCGGCCACACGCCGGGTTGCGGCGTCGAGGTCCTGTTCCGGAGGCATCCGCTTCCGGTTGTTGGCGTCGAGTACGCCGAACAGATCGTCCTGGCGCCACATCACGCCCTTGGGCATCCCGGTCGTCCCACCGGTGTAGAGCAGCAGGAGGTGGTCGCCCGATCGGCCCCACGGTCCGGTCACGCGTTCGCGCGGTTCCCCGGCTGCTGCCGCCTCGTACGGCGTCGCCCAGTCGGGGCACGCTTCCGATCCGTCGTCGACCCAGAGCCACGTGGTCACGCCGGGGACACGGTCCCGGACCGCTGCGCAGTGTTCGGCGAAGCTGCCGTGGAAGATGACCGTGGTGACATCGGCGTTGTCCCAGAGATAGACCAGCTCGTCTGCTGCGTATCGGTAGTTCGTGTTGACGACTGCCATCCCGGCCTTGAACGCGGCGTACACCGATTCGAGGTACTCGGGCGAGTTGTAGAGGTACTGCGCGACCTTGTCCTGCTCGGCTGCGCCGTCGGCAGCGAGCAGCGCAGTGGCCACACCGTTGGCCCGCCGGTCGAAGTCGGCCCAGGTCAGCCGGCGGTCGCCCTGCTGCTGGGCCAGTTCGTCGGGGATCTGTTCGGCCATGGCCTCCCACAGGTCGGCCAGGTTCCATCCGGTGTCGCTCATCGGGGGCACGGTAGCGACAGGTCGCGAGTGCGAGCGCAGCCGAGGTCCCGTCAGCGCGGCGGACCCTCGCGTAGGCGGTCGTACGCAGCGGACACGGGCGAGTGTTCGCTCATCGCTCCCCACATCGACTCGATCCACCACGTGGCGCCGGCGTCTGCGTACGCGGCCGGCGAGTGCTGCGTCCACTGGCCCTCGACCACGATGTCGGCGCCCGGCATCGGGCCTGCGTCGATGGTCGCCCGGAGCTCGGCCACCTCGGTCAGGTCGGCCTGGCGGGCGCCGCCTTCGGCGTCGGGGTCGAGCACCTGTGGGATGACACCGTCCCAGCGCAACGCGCGTTCCATGGATTTGGCGCGGCCGAGCGCCCCGACGCACCAGATGGGCACACGAGGCGATTGTTTCACGTCGCCGATCGTCGGGAACTCGGTCGACTGCACCGTGTAGTGCTGACCTGAGAACTCGAACGGTTGGCCTGCCCAGAGGCCACACATGATGTCGAGGCACTCGTCCATGAGCTCGGCCCGCACGCGTTTGTCGCATTCCTCGCCGAACGTCTCGAAGCCGGAATCGACGGCGCCGAGTCCGACACCGAGTGTCACCCGACCATCCGACAGGCGATCGACCGTTGCGACCTGGCTCGCCAACTCCCAGGGCCGACGACGTGACGGCGGGGTGAGCATCGTGCCGAGCCGGATCCGCGAGGTGCGCACTGCGGCGAGTCCGAGCGAGATCCATGCATCGACGCCCCACACCGGCTCCCAGACGAACAAGCCGTCCCAGCCCGCTTCTTCTGCGGCCTCGGCGAGATCACCGACGTCGGCGGCGTCGCCCCAGGGGACCACGAAGCCGTGTTTCATGTCCCGACCGTACCCCAACCGTCTCGGCCGCGCTCGGGGCGGCCTGAATCCGGTACTGCTCGTGCACGATCCGGTCCCCGTGTCCGGGAAATCGTCGAAGCTGACCCACCGTGTGCGCCGTGTGGAGAGCGCGTCTACAGTCGGCACCATGCCCGCTGCCGTCGTCGAAGCTGCTGCTGACCTCGCGGAGATCATCGAAGCCCATGCCGACGAGGCCGAGCAGGCGCGGCGTCTTCCGCCATCGACGGTGAGGGCGCTGGTCGAGGCCGACCTGATGCGGATGTGCCTCCCGTCGTGTTACGGCGGTCCCGAGGTCGATCCGGTGTCGATGGTCCAGGCGATCGCCAACGTCGCGCACGCCGATGGTGCTGCCGGGTGGTGCTCGATGATCGCCTCGACGACGTCCTCGATGGCGGCATTCCTCCCGAAGGACGGCGCGGCAGAGATCTACGGCGACCCGTCGACCGTCACCGGCGGCGTGTTCGCGCCGAACGGGCGGGGCAATGCCGCGCGCGTCGACGGCGTCGACGGCGTCGAGGTCTCGGGTCGGTGGGCGTGGGGGAGCGGCACCCAGCACTGCGCGTGGGTGCTCGGCGGCGCCATGTGCGACGGCGACACGTTTCGGCTCTGCTGGTTCCCGCAGACCGACATCGATTTCATCGACACGTGGCACACCGGAGGGATGCGGGGGTCGGGGTCGCTCGACTACTCGGTGGAGCGGGCGTTCGCACCGTTCCGGCGCACCATCCAGCCTGGCGTGACTCCGCCCGTGATCGACAACACGCTGTCCCACTTCCCGAACTTCACCCTGTTGGCAGCCGGTGTCGCTGCGGTGGGTCTCGGCGTCGGTCGCCGGGCCCTCGACGAGCTGAACGACATCGCTCAGGGCAAGAAGCCGCAGTTCTCGTCCAAGACGCTCGCCCAGAGTTCGTTCACCCAGATCGAGTACGCACGCGCCGAGGCCACGTTGCGGTCGGCCCGGGCGTTCCTGCTCGACGAGCTCGCTTCGGCGTGGGCCGCCGCCGAAGCCGGCCGCGGCGTCACCGTCGAGCAGCGAGTGTCGATTCGACTCGCGGCGACGAACGCCGCGGCTGCAGGGGTGGTCGCAGCCGATGCCGCCTACACCCTGGCCGGTGGCACCGCCGTGTACGACACGAGCCTGCTCGGTCGGTGCATGCGCGACGCGCACGTCGTGACCCAGCACATCCAGACGGCCCCGAAGCTGAACGAGAAGATCGGCCGACTCCTGCTCGGGCTCGACGACGATGTGAGCATGTTCTGATGGATGCCGCATCCGCCGAACGCCCCTTCACCGAATTCGAGACCATGCGGTTCGACCGCGACGGTCACGTGCTCACCGTCACGATCGACCATCCCGGCTCGCCGATGAATGCGGTCGACGCGACGTTGCATCGCGAGTTCGGCGAGTTGTTCCGGATCCTCAAACGCGAGGCGAACGCGCGTGTCGTCGTCCTCACGGGCTCCGGGCGGGCGTTCTCGGCCGGTGGGGACATGGCCTGGTTTCCCGAGTTGCGGGATCCCGCCAGGATGCACGCCCTGCGCCGGGAAGCGAAGCAGATCATCTGGGACGAACTCGACATCGAGATCCCGATCGTCTGTGCGCTCAACGGCCCGGCGGTCGGCCTCGGCGCGTCGATCGCGCTCCTCTGTGATGTGATCGTGATGGCGGACGTGGCCGCGATCATCGACCCGCACGTGCAGGTCGGGCTCGTCGCCGGCGACGGTGGGGCCGCCATCTGGCCACTTCTCGTCGGCCCGCTGGCGGCGAAACGTCACCTCATGCTCGGTCAACCGCTGAGCGCCGACGAGGCGCTGCGGCTCGGCGTGGCGGCCGAGGTGTGCCCAACAGGTGATCTCGACGCCGTGGCGCGAGCCTGGGCCGATCGAATCGCGGCGCAGCCCCCGCTCGCGGTGCAGGGCACGAAGATCTCGGTCAACCAGCAGATCAAGCAGGCGCTGTTGACGAGCTTCGACCTGTCGACAGCGCTCGAGATGACGTGCTTCGTCTCGGCCGACCATGCCGAAGCGGTTGCTGCGTTCGTCGACAAGCGGACGCCCACCTTCGAAGGCCGTTGACCGGTCTGCAACGATCGGGAGATGTCGCTGACGGAGCCCCCGATCGAACTCGACAACACCCGCTGGGACGACGGCCGCCTCATCGTCGACCTCCTCGACCCCGACCTGTACCGCCGCAATCCGCATGACGTGTGGGCATGGATGCGTGCCAACGAGCCGGTCTACCGGGACGAACGCAACGGTCTGTGGGGCGTCACCCGACATGCCGACGTCATGGACGTCGAGCGACGCTCGACGGTGTTCGTGTCCGGTCAGGGGTATCGCGCCGTGTGGTCGCCGTCCGAGATCAACATGATCGCTCAGGACGACCCGCGTCACCGCCAACAGCGCATGCTCGTGCAGGGCGATTTCACCAAGAAGTCGGTCGAGGCCCGTCATGCCGAGGTCGAGCAGTTGGTCGCCGACGTGCTCGATGCGGCACTCGCCGACGGAGCCGAGGAGATGGAGATCGTCGACGCAGTCGCCGGGCAGGTGCCGGCGCGGCTGACGGCCCGTCTGCTGGGATACCCCGAATCGCAGTGGGCCGACCTGAAGTCGTGGTCGGAACGGCTGATGCGCACCGACATGCGCGAGCGCGACGGCAAGGTCTTCCGCGAGTTCATCGCGGCGAACATGGAGTTCATGGGAGCGCTCGGCGAGATCGCCCGCGAGAAGTTCGTGCACCCCGGCGACGATCTGATCTCGACCTGGGTCCACGGTCGGATCGACGGTGAGCCGCTTCCGCCGGAGGCGATCGCGCACGAGGTGGGTCTGTTCATCTCCGGTGGGGCCGAAACGACGCGTACGGCGATCGGTCACGGCCTGCGGGCGTTCGTCGATCACCCCGACCAGTGGGAGGCGATGGCCGCCGATCCCGAACTCGTGCCGGGTGCCGTCGAAGAAGTGCTCCGCTGGGTGACGCCTCTGAACAACATGTTCCGTCGGGTGGTCGCCGATGACCGGATCGGTGAGCAACCGGTCGAGCGCGGCGACCGCATCGTGATGCTCTATCCGTCGGCGAACCGCGACGAGGACGTCTTCGCCGAGCCGTTCGGATTCGACATCCGCCGCGCACCGAATCCGCACATCGCGTTCGGGTTCGGCACCCACCTGTGCATCGGTACGCACGTGGCTCGGGCGACTTTGGCCGCGGTGTTCGGCCAGATGAGCCGTCGGATGACCGATCTCAGGGTGACCGCCGAGCCCGAGGTGGAGCGCAACATCTTCGCCCGTGCCGTGGTGTCGTTCGGGCTCGGTTTCCGCCGGCGTTGAGTACGTCCGGCCTCGGCCGGTACCTCAGCCGAAGATCGCGCTCGGATCGATGCCGCAGATCGCGGCGGCAGTCCGCAACGCTGCGATCAGGTCGGCCTCGTCACCTGCGTCGACGGTGGTGAGGAGCGTGCCCAGCCGGTCGCCGCCGAGTTCGTCGAGGACCGTCTGCCCAAGACACTCCACCTGACCCGATCCGAGGACGCTCCGGCGATACAGCGATGCCAACCACTCGCCGATGTCGCTGGCCGACGGAGGATCAGCGTCGGCCGGTGCGGTGGTGGTGGCCGGTGCGACCGTGGTTTCGGGAGCCACGGTGGTTTCCGGCGCAACACTCGTCGGCGGCACCGGTTCGACCGCATCGAGGTCGGCCTGCAGCAACTCGTTCTCGGCCGTGAGGCGCTCGATCTCGGCAGTCAGGCGGTCGACCTCGGCGTCGAGGTCGTCGGAAACCTCGTCGACGCCGGGCCCTCCGGCTTCGGTCAGCGCAGCCTCAGCATCGGCGAGCTGGTCCTGGGTGGCCTGGAGCTCGTGGTCGAGTTCGATCGCATTTGCGATCGCGGCGTCACGCTCACTCAAGGCCAGATCCCGCTCCCGCGCAGCGTCGTCACGGCTGCCGCTCGAGCTGATCCACAACAGTCCGAACACGAGCGCGGCGATCACCCCCAGGATCGCCAGCGCCGCGAGTGCGGTCCGCGAGCCCCTGGACCCGGCGGGAGCAGCGATGTCGATTGGGGGAGGGGGTGGGAACGCGGAGGGGTCAGACACTGTCCCCAATCGTAGGTTTCGACCAGCACAGGGCGGTGGATGGACGCGGTGGATCACACTCCCGCCGCTCAGAGTGACTACGGTCACGCCGCATGACCGACAACCAGATCAGCAACGTCGCCGGAATCGTCCGGGTACACGGTCGTCACCGACCCGATCACCTCGCACTCGTTCAGGACGAACGCCGGATGTCGTGGGGTGAGCTGTTGGCACGCTCCGCGCAGATGGCACAGGCGTTGGCCGACGCCGGGGTCGCGGCGGGCGATCGGGTCGCGTTCCTCGACAAGAACGGCATCGAACACTTCGAAGTGTTCTTCGGTGCCGCGATGCTCAACGCCGTGTGTGTCGACGTCAACTGGCGCCTTGCCGCGCCCGAGGTGCAGTTCATCGTCGACGATGCCGATGCGAAGGTCCTCGTCGTGGGTCCCGACTTCATCCCGATCCTCGACGAGATCGCGGGTCAGCTCCCGAAGGTCACGAAGTTCGTGGTCATCGGCGCGCACGACGGGCACGAGGACTACGGCGCCTGGATCGACCGGTACCCCGCCGACGACCCCGGCGCCGATTCGGCTCCCGACGACACGGCCTTCCAGCTGTACTCGTCGGGCACCACGGGGCGCCCCAAGGGCGTGATGCTGTCGAACTCGAACTTCTTCAGCCTGTTGCCGCTCGCGAAGGACATCTGGGAACTCGACGAGGACGCGGTCAACCTGATCGCGATGCCGCTGTTCCACATCGGCGGTGGCGGCTGGGCCACTGCAGGGATGTACGAGGGCTGCACCTCGGTGATCTTCCGTGAACTCGATCCGGCGGCGCTCATCGCGCTGATCGAGCGGGAGAGGATCACCCATGCGTTCCTCGTGCCGGCGGTGCTGCAGTTCATGTTGATGGTTCCCGGTGTGCAGGACGCCGACTACTCGAGCCTGAAGGTGTTCGTGTACGGGGCGTCGCCGATCAGCGAAGAGGTGCTGGCGAAGTGTGTCGAGATGTTCAAGCCCTGCAAATTCTGGCAGGCGTACGGCTTGACGGAGACCACGGGCGCCATCGTCAACCTGCCGCCGGAGGATCACGATCCGACCGGGCCGAACCGGCACCGGTTGCGCTCGTGCGGCGTCGCCGGGCCCGGTGTCGAACTCCGGATCGTCGGCGAGGACGGTGAGACGGCACTCCCGGCGGGCGAGGTCGGCGAGATCTGGATCCGCTCGCCACAGGTGATGACCGGCTACTGGCGGATGCCGGAGGAGACGGCGAAGGCCGTGACGCCCGACGGTTGGTTCAAGTCCGGTGACGCCGGCTATCTCGACGTCGACGGATACCTCTTCATCCACGATCGGGTGAAGGACATGATCGTGTCCGGCGGTGAGAACGTGTATCCCGCAGAGGTCGAGAACGTGCTGATGAAGCACGAGGCCATCACCGACGTGGCGGTGATCGGGGTCCCGCACGAGAAGTGGGGCGAGACCGCGAAGGCCATCGTCGTGGCTGCACCCGGCGTCGGGCAGGACGACGACACGGCTGCCGACATCATCGCCTTCGCGAAGTCGCAGCTGGCGACGTTCAAGTGCCCGACGAGCGTCGACTGGATCGAGGTCCTGCCGCGCAACCCCTCGGGCAAGATCCTCAAGAAGGATCTCCGCGAGCCCTACTGGGAGGGCATGGATCGACGGGTGGGATGACCGGCGCCGCTCGCACCCGGCATGAGCTGGAAGAACGTGACGGGAGCCGCCCGCGTTCGATCGAGGAGGCCCGATAGCGTCGGTGCGTGACTTCTTCGGACACCCTCTGCAAGCGCGACGACCTGCGTAACCTCGCAATTGTCGCGCACGTCGACCACGGAAAGACCACGCTGGTCGACTCGATGCTGCACCAGTCAGGTGCGTTCCGTGCGAACGAAGACGTCGGCGAGCGGGTCATGGACTCCGGCGATCTCGAGCGCGAGAAGGGGATCACGATCCTCGCCAAGAACACCTCGCTCGTGTGGCGAGACAAGCGCACCGACACCGACGTCACGCTGAACATCGTCGACACCCCGGGCCACGCCGACTTCGGTGGCGAAGTCGAGCGTGCGCTGACGATGGTCGACGGCATCGTGTTGCTGGTCGACGCCGCCGAAGGTCCGCTTCCGCAGACGCGTTTCGTGCTCCGCAAGGCGCTCGCGCGGCATCTCCCCGTGATCCTCGCAGTCAACAAGATCGACCGACCCGACGCCCGCGTCGAGGAAGTCGTCGACGAGGTCTACGAGTTGTTTCTCGATCTGGATGCCGAGGACCACCACATCGAGTTCCCGATCGTCTACTGCTCGGGACGCGACGGATGGGCCACCCAGGACCTCGACGAGGCGAAGGCCATCGTCCGCGGCGACGTCACGGGCAAGGACCTCACCACGCTCGGCGAGGTGTTGCTCGACTCGATTCCTGCGCCGACCTACACCGAGGGGGCACCGCTTCAGGCGTGGGTCACCAATCTCGATGCCTCGCCGTATCTCGGACGACTGGCGCTGTTGCGCGTCATGGAAGGCACGATCAAGAGGGGTGAATCGGTCGCCTGGTGCAAGCGCGACGGCACGATCGCTCGAGCAAAGGTTGCCGAGCTCTTCCTCACCGAGCACCTCACGCGTGTTCCGGTCGAGTCCGCTCGCCAGGGCGACCTCGTCGCTGTCGCAGGCATCGAAGACATTTTCATCGGTGAGACCCTGGCCGATCCGGAGAACCCGATCGCACTGCCGGTGATCGAAGTCGACGAGCCCGCCCTGTCGATGACGATCGGCATCAACACCTCGCCGCTCGCCGGACGAGAAGGCAAGAAGCTCACCGCCCGCCTGGTGAAGGACCGACTCGATCGCGAACTCGTCGGCAATGTGTCGATGCGTGTCTTTCCCACCGAGCGCCCCGATGCGTGGGAGGTCCAGGGTCGTGGAGAATTGCAGCTCGCGATCCTCGTGGAGCAGATGCGACGGGAAGGCTTCGAACTGACCGTTGGCAAGCCCGTCGTGCTCACCAAGGAGATCGACGGCAAGGTGCACGAGCCCGTCGAGCGCGTCACGATCGACGTTCCCGAGGAGTACATGGGCGCGGTGACCCAGCTGCTCGCCACCCGTAAAGGTCGCATGCAGAACATGGGCGGTACCGGCTGGGTCCGCCTCGACTACCTCGTGCCGGCGCGTGGCCTGATCGGCTTCCGAACCGAGTTCATGACCGAGACGCGTGGTACCGGTGTGCTGTCCCACACCTCGGAGGGCTACGAGCCGTGGGCCGGCGAGATCCGCGCTCGCGCCCAGGGTGTGCTCGTGGCCGACCGCACCGGGCCGGTCACGAACTACTCGATGGTCAACCTGCAGGAGCGTTCGCAGCTCATGGTCAAAGCCGGCGACGAGGTGTACTGCGGCATGATCGTCGGCGAGAACTCGCGCTCCGGCGACATGGACGTGAACATCTGCAAGGAGAAGAAGCAGACCAACGTTCGTGCTTCGTCGAGTGATCAGACCGTCAACGTCACGCCGCCGAGGATCCTCTCGCTCGAAGGTGCGCTGGAGTTCATCAGTATCGACGAGTGTGTCGAGGTGACCCCGGCAAGTATTCGCATCCGCAAGGTCGAGCTCGATCCGACCATTCGCATCCGGGCAGCGAAGAAGGCCGCCCACGCCGACTGAGCGTTACATGACGGGTCTGACCCGTCACGTCACGCGGGTCGGGTCGGGGCCACTCGTTCACGGTCCGGTGAGATAGGCGCCGTTCTCGTCGTGGAGGCTGCTCGCCACGTTGTCCTGGTGATGCAGCGACACCGCATCCCAGGCCAGCAGCCCGATCCGGCAGCGGTCCCAGTGGTTGCCGTACACCTCGCAGTTGCTCGCGCCGTCCTCGACGATGCAGCCGCTGTCGCCGTCGGTCACCGCGTTGCCGTCGACGACCGCTTGGGTTCCGCCGTCGACGTCGACCGCCCGCATGGTCGAGCTGATCCGGTTTGCGTGGACGTGGGCATCTTCGCTGTGGTCGACGTGGATCCCCCACCACCGCGCAGAGATCGTGTTGCCGCGGACCGTCGACCCGGTGGTGTTGCTGAGGCGCACCGCACACAGGTGCCCGTCGAACTCGGTCGACTCGACGTTCTGACCGCCCCCGCCCCGTAGTTCGACGCCCACGTCCCACCGATTGCCGATGAAGTGGCAACGTGACACGTGGAGGCGGTCGGCGTTGTGCGCGGTCACGCCCTGTGCGGTGACCGCACGGATCAGCACGTCGTCGCCGCCGATCGTCACGGTGCCGTCGACGACGCAGCCGAGCACGGTGACGAAGTCCGCGGCGATTTCGATGATCGGTCGGGCGAGGACGTCGGACCGTGAGGTGCGCCCCGCGACATGGACGTGTTCGATCCGGGCGTTACGACCGACGGTGAGGACCGGCCCATCGGGCACGATCGATGTCGCTGCCCCAGCTCCGAGCGAGATCGTCGTCCGATTCGGACCGAGGCCGCGGAGCACGACGCCGGCGGGCACCGTGGCGGGACCCCGGTAGGTGCCGTCACCGAGTTGCACGATGTCACCGGGGCGCGAATCGGCGAGCAGCGGGCGGAGGTCGATCGGTGCCGGATCGTGCGGGGTGAACAGACCGCTGGGGCGCTCGGCGTGGTCGTACGAGATCCGGTAGACGGCGATGCCGATCCGGTCGTCGTCGAAGTCGCCGGCCCGGGGGCGGCTTGCGACGGACAGACCGTCGGAGTCCTGTCGCCAGGTCAGCTCGTGGTCGATGTGCTCGTCGACCAGTTCGACGGCGGTCACGCGGACGGCGGCGGTCGACAACGCGTCGAACGACCCGGCCCCGTCGATGTCGATTGCCAGCAGGTCGTCGCCGGCGCGGAGGTATCGCACCCGGTTGTCACCCCAGGTCGTCCACGGCGTCGTCGTCGCGAGGAGCGACCCGAATCGTCGGATCCACGAACCTGCATCACGCAGTGGTGCCGCCTGCATCTCGGGGACCGTTCCATCGGCGGCGGGGCCGACGTTGATCAGCAGGTGGCCGCCCTTCGCGACGACCTCGGTGTACAGCGCGACGACCTCGAACCCGGTGAGATGGTGTTCGGCCCGTTCGGCTCGGTTGTAGCCGAAGCTGCGAGCCAAGCCGCGCGTGAGTTCCCACGGCCCCTCGACGATGTCGTCGGGTGCGTCGTACTCGAACGTCCGCACGATGGATGGGGCGCCGTCCGGAACATCGGATCGCGACGCACACCAGCGATCGTTGATGACGATCTGCGGGTCGAGTTGACGCACTCGACGCATGAGTTCGGATGTCTTCCATTCGCCCGCGTCGTGCGCCCAATGGCCGTCGCCCCACAACATCACGGAGCCGTGTCGCTCGACGAGGTCGATCACCTGAGGATGCATGACCTCGTCGACGTAGGCCGGACCGGGGTAGCGCTCGTCACCCCAATCGAGCAGTGAGTAGTAGGTGCCGAGCGAGATGTCATGTCGCTCGCATGCAGCGGCGTACTCGGCGAGCACGTTGCGTCGCGGTCCGTGTTCGGTGAGTCGCCGCTCCGTGCCCGGAGCGTCCCACCAGGCCCAGCCGTCGTGGTGCTTGGTCACGAGGATCGAGTATCCGGCGCCGGCGTCCGATGCCAGGCTCGCCCAGGCCTCCGGATCGAAGTGCTCGAAGGTGAGCAGCGGCACGAAGTCGTCGTACTGCTCGACATGGCCCCACCGATCGCGGTGATGTGCAAGTACTTCGACGAGTGGATGAGGGTGGAGCAACACGTCGTCGACGTCGTCGCCGAGATGGCTGCGATACCACTCGGCGTACTCACCGATCGGCGCCCACGCCGGCACGCTCGCCACGGAGGCATCGACGAACAGTCCGAACCGTCGCTCGCTCCACCACGTCGGCATCGTCATCGGACACGAAGTCTCGCGCGTCGGCCCGCGTTGGCGAGAACGGACGAGGATGGCCAATGGCGGCTGCCACGGTGCCGACGCTTCGATGACGGTCGGTCGGAGCTTGCCGCGTAACGTCGCATCCCTATGAAGCTCTCGATGATGATCAACTACTCCGGCGACTTCCACGCCGACGTTGCCAAGGTCCAGGACCTGGAGAAGGCCGGCCTCGATGTGGTCTGGGTGCCGGAGGCCTACAGCTTCGACGCCGTGTCGCAGATGGGATATCTCGCCGCGAAGACCGACACGATCGAGATCGGCTCGGCGATCATGAACGTTTTCTCGCGTACCGCCACCTGTATGGCACAGACGGCAGCCGGGCTCGACTTCGTGTCGGGTGGGCGGTTCATCCTCGGTCTCGGAGCCTCCGGCCCACAGGTGATCGAAGGGTTCCACGGCGTGCCGTACGAGAAGCCGATGCCGCGGATCCGCGACTACATCAACGTCTGTCGGATGACGCTCAAGCGCGAGAAGGTCGTCTACGACGGACCGACCGTCAAGGTGCCGCTGCCGGCGGGAGAAGGCACGGGGCTGGGCAAGCCGCTGAAGCTCATCAACCACCCGGTGCGTGACACCATCCCGATCTTCTGGGCGAGCCTGATGGGGCTCTCGGTGAAGGCGACGGCACAGCACGCCGACGGGTGGCTACCGATCTTCTTCGACCCCGAGAAGTTCCACAACGTCTGGGGTGACGAGATCAAGGCCGGTACGGCCGAGCGCGATGCCGACCTGGGCCCGTTGCAGATCTCGGCCGGCGGCATGGTGGCGATCGGCGAGGACCTCGTCGGCGACAAGGCGAACGCGATCCTCGACTTCGCCCGTCCGAGCACCGCGCTCTACGTGGGTGGTATGGGTGCCCGTGACAAGAACTTCTACAACACGATCATGCAGAAGTACGGCTACGTCGACGAAGCGATCGCCATCCAGGACAACTACCTGGCGGGGGAGAAGGACAAGGCGGCGTCACTCGTGCCAGGCGACATGCTCGCGAACACGAACCTCGTCGGCCCGAAGAGCTTCGTCAAGGAGCGCCTCGCCGCGTACAGCGAAGCCGGTGTCACGCACCTGAGTGTCAACGCCGTCGGCAAGGACCCGGTGTCGACCATCGAGGAACTCAAGACGCTGCTGCCCTGAGCGGGTCGTCACAACCAGAACAACGGTGAGTGCTAGACCATGCCGCGCAGCCACCAGAGGCTGAGTGACCAGGCGACCGTGAGCAGCACGAAGGCGGCGAGCGCCCAACGCCAGGTCAGCTCCTTCGTGATCTCGATCTCCTCGCCGAGCGTCTCACCGAGACTGTCCCGGACCTCGTCGTAGGCGTCGGCGAGTTCGTTGCCGGACTGCGCCTCGTACGCCTGTCCACCGGTCACCTCGGCGACGACGGCGAGTTCTTCCGGTGCGACGGGAACCGGAAAGATCTCGCCGCTGATCGGATCGGTGATGAACCCGTCGGGGGTGCCGAACGCGATCGTGAAGACGGGGACACCGGCCTCGGCGGCGACGTCGGCACCGGCCGCTGTGGGACGCCCGACCGTCGTCTCGCCGTCGGTGAGCAGCACGATTGCGCCCGGAGCGAGGTTCTCGTCCCGGCCGTTCTTGCCGGCCTCCGCATCGGCCGCGTCGGTGAGCAGGTTGCTGGCCACGGCGATCGCATCGCCGATCGCCGTCGATTCGTCGAGGTCCAAGCCGTCGACGCGCCGGTCCACACGGTCTCGATCGAGGGTCGGCTCCACCTCGACGCGGACGACGCCGGCGAACGACACGAGGCCCACCTCGACGTCGTCGTCGACCGCGTCGATGAAGTTGCGTGCGGCTTCCTTGGCCGACTCGAGGCGGTTCGGTGCGACATCGGTCGCCTCCATCGAAAGGGAGACGTCGAAGAGCACGAGGATCCGACCCTCGCTCTTGGTGCGTTCGGATGTCCGCTCGACCGGTCGCGCGATGGCCACCACGGCCGCGGCCAGCCCGAGCAGCTGCAGCGCTGCGATCACGTGACGCCGCCAACGCGGTCGTTTCGGCGCGACTCGATCGAGCAGATCGACCTGCGTGAAGCGGACCTGGGCCGCCTTGCGCCACGCGAGCGAGGCGATGTAGCCCGCTCCGAGGAGCACGACGACCAGGAGCAGCCAGAGCCGTCCCGGTTCCAAGAAGTCGGGCATCATCTCGGCATCACCGCGCCGTGGACGGCCTGGACGCGCGTGCGCTGGACGTGTTTGATGATCGACGCAAGCCAGTCCTCCGCAGTCGAGAGCTCGACGATCTCGGCGTGGGCGCGCCGGAGCCCGGCGATGCGACGATCGCGCTCCTCGCGGGCGGCCTCGGCGAATCGGCGCTGCACCTTGGCGGTCACGCGCACCTCGCGGGAGCGGCCGGTCGACGGGTCGACCAGGTTGACGAGTCCGATCGGCGGCACGTCGTGCTCGCGTGGGTCCGACACGACGAGGGCGAGCATTTCGTGCCGCATTCCCGTCCGACCGAACGGCTCGATCCAGCGTTCGCCGGCGAAGTCCGAGATGACGGCCACGAATCCGCGGCGATGTGCGATCGCACCGACCCGGTTGAGGGCGCCGGCGAGGTCGGCGGCGCCGGCGCCTTCGGACGCGGGAGCGGACGCGAGCGACGCGAGGACCGCACGGACCTGGTTCTGGCCGGCGCGCGGCGGCATCACGTGGATGTTCGGCCCGGCGACGAGCACCGCGCCGAGCCGGTTCTGCGATCGGGCGGTGAGGAAGCCGACGGTGGCTGCTGCAGCCATCGCCGTTTGCGCCTTGTCGTTCGCCTGGGTCCCGAAATCCATCGTCGCCGAGACGTCGACGACGAGCCAGGCGGAGAGGTCGCGGTCGGCGATCTGCTCGCGTACGTAGGTCTCGTTCGTCCGCGCGGTCACGTTCCAGTCGATACGACGGACGTCGTCGCCCGGCTGGTATTGCCGCGATTCGCCGGGCTCCGAGCCGTGGCCCGGGGTGAGGCCCTGATAGCTGCCATGGAGCACGCCGTCCAGGCGCCGAGTGATCATCAGCTCGAGCGACCGGAGGTGCTCGGCGACCGTGTCGGGTGTTGGACCCTGGACCCAGCCGCCGGCCGCGGGCCGTGGCGCGGCATCGGGCATCGAGGTCGGCGGACCGGTCGGAGGGAGGACGGCCACGCTCAGCTCCGGGAGAACGCGTCGTTCGGCTTCGGCGAGACCCAGTGGGCCGGCACCGCCGAGAGCATACGGTTCACGATGTCGTCGGTCGTGATGTCCTGCGCGAGTGCGTCGTAGGTCAGGAGGAGTCGGTGGCGAAGGATCTCGGGGGCGAGATCGAACACGTCCTGTGGGGTCGCGTACGTGCGACCTCGCAGCATCGCGAGTGCGCGGGCGCCGCGGACGAGGTTGATCGTGGCACGCGGGCTGGCTCCGAGGCCGATGATGTCGTGCAGATCGCCCAAGTTGAAACGGCCCGGATCGCGGCTGCATTGAACGAGGTCGACTGCGTACTGTGCGACCGATCGATCGACGAACACCTCGTCGGAACGGCGCTGCAATTGCACGAGCTCCTCGAGCGAGATGACCTGCTCGGCGACCGGCGCCGCTGTGGTCACGCCCATTCGGTCGAGGATTGTCAATTCCTCGTCGGCGGTCGGATGATCGAGGACGATCTTCATCATGAACCGGTCGCGCTGCGCGTCGGGGAGGTTGTAGACGCCTTCCGACTCGATCGGGTTCTGTGTCGCAACGACGAAGAACGGGGTCGGTACGGGATGGGTGACGCCGCCGATCGTGACCTGCTGCTCGGCCATCACCTCGAGCAGCGCCGACTGGACCTTGGCCGGCGCCCGGTTGATCTCGTCGGTGAGCAGGAAGTTGACGAACACCGGCCCGAGCTCGACGTCGAACGTCTCGCTGCTCCCGCGGTAGATCCGTGTTCCGACGATGTCGGAGGGCAGCAGGTCGGGGGTGAACTGGATTCGGGCGAACGTGCCGCCGACGACGTTCGCCAAGGTTTCCGCCGCGAGCGTCTTTGCGAGGCCGGGGACGGATTCGAGCAGGCAGTGGCCGCGGCACAGGACGCCGACGAGCAGCCGTTCGAGCAGTCGGGTCTGGCCGACGATCACCTTGCGCAGCTCGAAGAAGATCTTCTCGAAGGTCTCCGCCGTGCGCTGGTCGTTCATGGGGGCGGCGTGGGTTTCGTCCGTCATCGTCGTCGAAACTACTGGCGCGCGACGCCGATCTTCGGTCGACGGGGTGGGGAGGTCTCCCCGGCCTATCGTGGCCTGATGAGCGATGATGCCGCCGACGCCGACGCCATCGAAGCGCTGTTCGACGAGAACGAGTGGCAGCGGATCGAGGAGGAGGAGGTTCTCGCCGAGCGCCGCAAGGCGGCGATCGCCGCCGGGCGCCGCAAGGGTGGTGTCGCCGGTGCAGCGATGGCTGGCGCGATGTTCGCCCTGCAGGAGATCTACGAGGGTCCGAAGCGGGACGAGATGGTCGCGGTGGCGGAGAGCCCTGACGAACCCGGCGACATCGACAAGGACGGCATCCTCATGACGATCGGCGACGTCGACGTCGAATCGAACCCGCCGGTGTCAGACACGCGCACCACGTAACGTCAGGTGTCCGTAAAGTCAGGTGTCAGACACCCGCAACAGGTTGTGTCAGACACCCGCAACAGGCCCGAGCCCGGCGGGACGTGGGGGCCGAGGTGACCGCGTCAACGGTAGGCGCCGGGCTGCTTGAGAAAGCGGCGATGCCAGCGTGACGGTGTGAGTGCAACGGCGCGTGGCTCGTCCTCGAACATCCAGCGGGCGAAGTTCCGTCGACCCCAGTCGCCGCTGGCCTCGACGACTCGGATCGCGCCGCGGGCGCCCCAGTTCTTGGCGAGGACCTTCCCGAGGGCCAGCGACATCTTGTGGTCGGCCACCAGGTGGTGGCGCACCTCGTGCTCGTAGAGCGCAGCGGCGTCGGCTGGTCGGGTTGCGCCTGCAGCGATGATCGCCTCGGCGGCGAGTCGGCCGGTCATCAGCGCCTGTCCGATTCCTTCCCCGGTCATCACGTCGGTCGCTGCCGCGGCGTCGCCGACGAACAGCACCCGGCCAGCGGTCAACGGCAGCGAATCGATGCGGGCCGGGATCGGCCATGCCGTGTGCCGGTCGTCCATCGTGAAGCCCGCACCGAGCGCCTCGACGATGTGCGGGCGCTGCAGCAGGTCGGGCCAGATCGCCTTGATCTCCTTGCCCGAACGCGAACCGTCGCGGAGCACGCCGAAGCCGATGTTGGCCCGGTTGCCAGGCAGCGGAAACGACCAGGCATATCCGGGGACGAGGTCCGGCTCGAACCACACGTGGAGCTCACGCGCAGCGGAGCCGGTGACGTTCGACGCGTACTGACGGAAGCCGTGCCATTCGCCGAGGTACCCCGGATCGTTCGCGCCGGTCGCCTTGCGCACCGGGCTCCACATCCCGTCGGCGGCGATGACGTAGCGGGTGTCGATCGTCAGCTCATCGGCCTCGACCCGGACGACGCCGTCGACCGAGTTGCAGTTCGTGTCGAGTGCACGAAAGCCCCGGCCGTCGTGCACGTCGGCCCCGGCGTCGCGAGCGAGCCTGAGCAGTGCGTCGTCGAGCTGCAGGCGGGGGGCGACTGCTGCATAGCGGCCCTCGTCGGGGAGTGGCACGGTGATCTGGCGGCCCGACGGCGAACGAAGGACGGCGCCGTTGACGTCGAACCAGTCGTCGACCTCACCCGGGTCGAATCCGAGTTGTTCGAGTTCACGTAGCGCGAGGGTGGTCAGCCCGTCACCACAGCATTTGTCGCGCGGGAACGTCGCTTTGTCGAGCAGGACGACCGAGCGTCCGGAACGGCTGAGCTCGATCGCTGCTGCGCTCCCTGCTGGACCGCCGCCGACGATCACGACATCTGCCGACAGGTACTCGTGCGTCATCGCCGAGCAGGCTACGAGCAGTCCGGGCGAGCTGCCTCACGGCGCACGAAACCCGACCCGATCAGCGCGCTGCAGGCCCTCGGTCGCCCACGTGGCCGCCAAGGTGGTGTGGATCCGCCGCCGCCAGTCGGGGAGCAGGGCGACGGCAGCGTCACCGGGACACGCGGTGTACGTGACGTCGCGGTGTGCGGAGACGATCGGGGTCGTGATCGTCTGTCCTGCCGGGAACTTGTTGGACCCGCGTGACATGAACGTCGTCGACGCGCCGGCGTAGGTGTTGAGCGCGAACCGGCCTGCCAGCCAGGCCAATGTCCGAGTCAGGCTGGCCTGCGCCGCCGCGGTCGGTGGGACGTCGACATGGTTGCCCAGCAGGCAGACGAGTTGGGAGTAGCCCTGGTTGCCGCCCGTCGCGTCGGCGGTGACCGGGCCGGCGAGGGAACCGGCACGACCTTCCCAGACCGAACCGTCCGGTGCGACGAAGAAGTTGTAGGCGACGTCCGGCCAGCCCTTGGCGGAGCTGGTGTGGAACGCGTAGATGCCTCGGATCAGCGACCGGGGGTCGGGCACGTTGTTGCTGGTCGCGCTGTGGTGGACGAGCAGGAACCGAACGTCTTCGGTCTGCATCGTGCCTCTCGGCGGGAGGTCTGCTCCCCAGTCGGAGCGGGGGTGGATCGCCAGCCCGGCCGCGACGTCGACGAGGGAGTACTGCGGAGCGTCCAACGGCGGCGCCGCCGACACCAAGCCGTCGGTGAGATGGTCGCCGCAGCACCAGGCTGCGGCGGCGGCCCCCAGTCCCGCGATCGCTTGTCGTCGCGTCGACTTCGCACCGGTCATGCCCCGGAGCCTACGTTTCGGCCATGAGTGGATTGTGTGAAGGACGGGTCGTCATCGTCACGGGTGCCGGTCGGGGTATCGGACGCGAGCACGCACTGAGCCTCGCGCGTCAGGGTGCGCGAGTCGTCGTGAACGACCTGGGGGGCGCCGTCGACGGGACCGGAGGGGATCTCTCGCCGGCCGACGAGGTGGTTGCCGAGATCGTCGCGATGGGTGGTGAGGCGGTGTCGAACGGCGACAGCGTGTCGAGCTGGGAGGGCGCCAAGCGCATGATCGACCAGGCGATCGACACGTTCGGTGACCTGCACGGCGTCGTCAACAACGCAGGGATTCTGCGCGACCGGATGCTCGCCAACATGAGCGAGGAGGAATGGGATGCGGTGATCGACGTCCACCTCAAGGGCACGTTCGCTCCGGCACGCCACGCGGCCGCGTACTGGCGTGAGCGGTCCAAGGCGGGCGAGCCGGTGTCGGGCCGCATCGTCAACACCTCGTCGGTGTCGGGCATCTACGGCAACCCCGGCCAGACCAACTACGGCGCCGCGAAGGCCGGCATCGCATCGTTCACGAACATCGCGGCGCTCGAACTCGCGCGCTACGGCGTGACGGTGAACGCAGTCGCACCCGTTGCGTTGACCAGGATGACCGAGGGCCTCGGCCCGGCGCCCGAGACCGACGCCGACCGCGAAGCGCGCTCGCCGAAGTGGATCGCACCGATCGTCACGTGGTTGTGCTCGGAGGAGGCGGCGGGGGTCACGGGGCGGGTCTTCGAGGCATCGGGGGATTTTCTCGCCGTGGCCGAGCCGTGGGTCCGCGGCCCGTCGATCGACCCGATCGAGGATCCCACGCTGCTGGGTGCGGCGGTCGAAGGGTTGCTCGCCGAAGCACGTGGCAACACCGGCATGAACGGCGTCACCGGGGGCCCACCGCAGAACCTGGTTGCCGGACTCGGCTGATCCCGGCCATCATGCCGCGGTGCTCGCCACGCTCACGGGCGCGCCGCCGTCGGGCATCATGCTCGCCAGGCCCGTCGGTACAACGTGCCCCGAGTGAGTCCCGATGTGCAGCGGAATCCGGTGTCAGGTGGCTGCGAGTGCGGTGAGTGCCGCGGATGCGACGTCGTCGAATCGTTCGATCAACATTGCGAGCCACGCCGGGTCGTCGTCGGCGAACGCCGCGCGCACCTGCGCTCGAATCTCCGCGGACTCGGGGCCCGTCGGATCGCCGTTGGCGTGGAGCCACGCGTCGGCGCGCAGCGACTGCAGCACCGTGATGGTGTCGACCGTGCCGAACTCGAGCGCAGCGGACGTCACCTCCACCCCGGGCACCCACTCGTCGACGGCGGCGAGCCAATCGCCCTCGAGCGATGCTGAGACGCTCTCGCCGTCGCGCATCGATCGGACCTCGCCCCACCACTCGGTGCCACGCTCGTATCCCGGATCGCCGCCTGCCTCGTGGGAGATCAGCTCGCCGTGACCCCACGGGCCGAGTCCGGTGTGGAGGTCGATCACGCCGAGGCGTTGCGCACCCCCGACGATCTCGGGCAGATGGGATTCGATCCAGCGGTGGGACCAGACCGGGCGCGACCCGCCGTGGAAGATACCCGTCGGATGGTCGTACTGACCGCCGCTCACGATCTCCTGAAATCGGTCGAGCCCGACTTCACCCGCCACCTCCAGCAGCGCATTGGTCGTCGACTCCTGCGTCGCCGCGTCCCACGCGGTCGGAACGAGCAGATCGGCGATGTCGCCGTATCCCTCGTTGCGAGGCGGCGACGACCAATCGACGAAGTTGCGGTTCAGGTCGACGTTGTCCTCGTTGACCCGTCGCACCCAGGAGAACCCGACCGGGTTGAGCGCGTGCACGAGGGCGATCCGTACCGCCGCGGGTCGGGTATCGGCTCGCTCGTCGAGCCACCAGCGTTGCAGAGCCGAGCCCGCATACCCCTCGACGCCGTGGGTTCCCGACACGATCACGAGGACCGCATCGGCATCGGGAGGACCAGCCGTGAAGACGTCGATCGCGAGCTCCTCGTCGAGGCGACCTGGCGACGGATGCGGAACGCGGTGGCATCCAGTCCCGCCTGTGCGGCCGCGGCACGAATCGCGTCGCGCGCCTCGTGGTATGTCGCGGCGAGTCGAGGGGTCGGCGATGCGGTCGATGACGTCATGGCGCGATGTTCCCAGATCGGCGCCACGTCGCGAGGAACGCACGAGTCGCTCGGGTCCGTCTCCGCTCGACGCCGCGGCCTACCGTTCGGTCATGGCCCTGAACCCCGAAGCTGTCGGTTCCACCTCTGACCCCGTCGATGCGACGTGGGACAGTCGTGACGCGTTGCTGTACGCGGTGGGGATCGGTGCCGGGCACGAAGAACTCGCGTTCACCACCGAGAACACCAAGGGGGTCGACCAACTCGTCTTCCCGACGTTCCCGGTCGTCATCGGCTGGGGTGCGGGCTCGGCCATGGGGAAGGTCGGCAGCTTCGACCCGACGCAACTCGTCCACGGCAAGCAGGCCGTGACCATCCATCAACCCATCCCGGTGAGCGGCACCGTCACGTTGACCGGCGAGATCACGGGGATGTTCGACAAGGGCAAGGCGGCGGTCGTCGACTCGGCGACCACGGCAACCCTCGGCGGCGCACCGCTGTACACCACCACTTCGTCGGTGTTCATCCGTGGGGCCGGCGGATGGGGCGGCGACCGCGGCTCGTCCGGGCCGCAGAACGTCCCACCCGCCCGTGACCCCGACCATGAGGTCACGTATGTCACGTCACGCGACCAGGCGTTCGTCTACCGCCTCTCCGGCGACCGCAACCCGCTCCACACCGACCCGGGGTTCGCGGCGATGGGTGGATTCGACACGCCGATCCTGCACGGTCTGTGCACCTACGGATTCACCGGGCGGGCGCTGCTCCACTCGCTGTGCGCCAGCGATCCGTCACGCTTCCATCACATCGAGGGACGCTTCGCGTCGCCGGTGTTTCCCGGTGAATCGCTCACGATCCGGATGTGGGCGACGACCGACGGCGACGCCGTGTTCACCACGAGCGCCGGGGCCGGCGAGGCCGAGCGCCTGGTCATCGACCAGGGCCTGCTCCGCCACTCCTGAAGGGTGCGCGCGTCGCACCTCGTTCGAAATCACGGCGGATCGTGATGCTCCGCCGTCACGCTCCGCCGGAATTCCTGCAGGGAGCGCAGGCGGCTCGCCGGTGGTGTCAGATGGTGCAGACGCTGACGAGGTGATCGACCACGTCGCCGAGCGCGACGTCGACTCGATCGCCGGAACGGCGGTCCTTGACCTCGACGGTCGGCTCCTCCGACTCGATGCCCCGACCGGCGACCGCGATCGTCGGAACCCCGAGCAGTTCGGCGTCCTTGAAGCGGACGCCCGGGGACACCTTGACGCGGTCGTCGAACAGCACGCTGTAGACCGTGTGCTTCGAGATCGGCGGCGAGTTGTTCCGCTGCGTCGCGCTGCGGGCCGCCTTCCTTGCCCGCCATCACGACGTGCACGTCGGCGGGTGCGATCTCGCGGGGCCAGCAGAGACCGATGTCGTCACACGTCGCCTCGGCGATCGCGGCGAGACAACGAGAGACGCCCACTCCGTACGACCCCATGGTGGGGGTGACGGGTTTGCCGTCCTCACCCTGCACCCACAGGTCGAGCGCTTCGGCGTACTTGCGACCGAGCTGGAAGATGTGGCCGATCTCGATGCCGCGGGCGATCTCGACCTCGGAGCCGCATGACGGGCAGGTGTCGCCCGCAAGGATTTCAGCGGCCTCGATCACGCCATCGGACGTGAAGTCGCGGCCCGCGGTGAGGTTGATCACGTGGTGGCCGGTGGAGTCGGCGCCCGTGATCCAGGCCGTGCCCGACACGACGCGTGGGTCGACGAGGTACCGGATCCCTGATGCGTTGCCCGACCCGAGCGCACCCGGCCCGATGTAGCCCTTGGCCAGGCTCGGATGTTTGGCGAAGTCCTCTTCCGAGAAGGGTTCGGCCTCCGCCGGGGCGACGACGGCCTCGAGGCGCTTCATGTCGACGTCGCGATCGCCGGGGATCCCGATCGCCAACGGTTCGATGGTGCCGTCGGGGTGCTTGAGGTTGACGACGAGGTTCTTCAGCGTGTCGGCTGCGGTCCAGTCACGGTCAGGGTGACGCGTCGAGTCGTGCTCGTTGACGAAGTCGACGAGCGTCTCGATGGTCGGTGTGCCGGGGGTGTCGTGGACCACGGCGGCCGGGAGTCCATCGAGGGCGATCTCGTCGGGCACGGGCGTCGTCACCGCTTCGACGTTGGCGGCGTACTCGCACGAGGTGCAGCGGATGTACGTGTCCTCACCGACGTCCATCGGTGCCAGGAACTCCTCCGACTTCGAGCCGCCCATCGCGCCCGACATGGCAGACACGATCACGTACGGGAGACCCATGCGTTCGAACAGCTTGACGTACGACGCTCGATGTTCGGCGTACGACTCGTCGAGCCCCGCGTCGGTGAGGTCGAAGCTGTAGGAGTCCTTCATGACGAACTCGCGTGTGCGCAGCAGCCCGGCGCGTGGGCGGGCCTCGTCACGGTACTTCGTCTGGATCTGGTAGAGGCTCACCGGCAGGTCCTTGTAGGACGCGGCGATGTCCCTGACCATCAGGGTGAACATCTCCTCGTGCGTGGGAGCGAGCAGGAAGTCGGCACCCTTTCGGTCCTGCAGTCGGAACAGGTTGTCCCCGTACTCGGTCCAGCGTCCGGTGGCCTCGTACGGCTCGCGGGGGAGCAGTGCGGGGAAGTGGACCTCTTGGAAGCCCGCCTTGTTCATCTCGTCGCGGACCATGTTCTCGACGTTGCGGTACACCTCCCACCCGAGTGGGAGCCACGAGAAGCCGCCGGGGGCCGCTCGCCGGATGTAGCCGGCTCGCACGAGCAGGCGGTGGCTGGCGACTTCGGCATCGGCCGGATCGTCGCGCAGCGTCTTCAGGAACAGTTTCGACATCCGGAGCACGCCGAGAACCTACCCGTCCCCGACACCGCCAACGCGGGGAGGTGTGCGTTGCCGGGCGGCCGGCTCTCTCCCTCAAGCGTTGATCTGGCTGCTATCATCGTCTTCCGCAAATTGGTTTCGTGACCAAGGCGTGGGGCATCTGCCTCACGCCTTGTTTGTTGAATGAGCCCCGAACGGGGCGGAGCAGATCGAAGAATTGGAAAGGAGGCGGATCGACATGGCGACAGAACTCGAACGAGTACGTGCACTGGTCGAGCCGATCACCTCCGACCTCGACCTCGACCTGTACGACATCGAACGGCGGAACAAGGTTCTGCGAATCACCATCGACACGCCTCCCGGGTCGGAGGGTGGCATCAGCCTCGATGCACTGTCGCTGGCGACGCGGCTGATCAGCCGCGAACTCGACCACGAGGACCCGATCTCGAGTGCCTACACCCTCGAGGTCACGAGCCCCGGCCTCGAGCGTCCGCTGCGGACGGCCGACCACTTCCGACGCGAGATCGGCAAAGACATCACGGTTCGGCTCGCCGGGCACGCCGTCGCAGACGGTGCGGCCCGCCGCATCGACGGCAAACTCGTCGCCGCTGACGACAGCACCGCCACCGTCTTGACCGAATCGGGCGATGAGCGCACGATCGAGATCAGTGGCGTCGACAAGGCGCGCACGGTGTTCGAGTGGGGGCCGAAGCCGAAGCCGGGCAAGGGTCCCGGCAACACCAAGAGCAAGAAGACCGGCACGACCACCGGCCGGTCGCCCAAGCCGCAGTCGACGAACCCCAAGACGACGAACAAGGAGAAGCAGAAGTCGTGACGAACCTCGACATGAGCGAAGCCATTTCGATGCTGGCCCAGGAGAAGGGCCTCTCGGAGGACGCACTCCTCCACGTGCTCGTGGATGCGCTCGCATCCGCGTACAAGCGCCGGCCGGACGCGGCCGACGAAGTCGTCGTCGAGGTGAACCCCGAGACCATGGAGTTCTCCTTCATCGCGTACGACGTCGACGAGGACGGCAACTGGACCAACGAACGAGACGACACGCCGAAGAAGGAAGAGATGGGTCGTATCGCGGCGCAGACCTTCCGCCAGGTGATGAGCCAGCGCATCCGCGAAGTCGAGTCCGACCGCAAGTTCGAGGAGTATGCGAACCGCGAGGGCGACATCGTCACCGGCATCATCCAGCGCACCGACGCCCGCTACACGCTCCTCGACCTCGGCCGCGCGGAGGCATTGCTGCCCCAGGCCGAGCAGGTGCCCTTCGAACGTCCTGCGCAGGGTGAGCGGCAGAAGGCGTACATCGTCGAAGTCCGGCGCACGCCGAAGGGCCCACAGATCGTCGTGTCGCGGACTCACCCGGGGCTGATCAAGCGGCTCTTCGAACTCGAGGTTCCCGAGATCGCCGAAGGCATCGTCGAAATCAAGGCGTGCGCCCGTGAACCCGGTCACCGCACCAAGATCGCCGTCTGGTCGAACGACCACAACGTCGATCCGGTCGGCGCGTGCGTGGGCGCCCGTGGTGGTCGTGTCCGCATGGTCGTGAACGAGATGCGCGGCGAGAAGATCGACATCGTCCCGTTCTCCGAAGACCTGCCCGACTTCGTCGCCAAGGCGCTGTCGCCGGCCAAGGTCACCCAGGTGATCATCTCCGACGACGGCACCCAGGCCGACGTGATCGTTCCCGACCATCAACTCAGCCTGGCGATCGGACGGGAGGGCCAGAACGCCCGTCTCGCCGCACGCCTCACCGGTGTACGCGTCGACATCCGCTCCGAAACGCAGCTCGCCGAAGGCATCCCGTCCGGCGGCCGTGACGAAGAGAACGTCGACTACGCCGACGGTCAGTGGGTCGCCAACAAGGAGACCGGTGAGATGGAGTGGCACGCCAGCGACGGCACCGTGATCAGCGAGTCGGCATGGCAGGACCAGCAGGCTGCCGAAGCGGCAGCGCAGCGTCAGGCCAACCGCGACGCGGAGGACGCAGCGATCGCCGCCGAAGCTGCGGGTGAGGCCGCCGAGACCGAGGCCGCCGAGGCTCCGACCGAGACCGCCGACGAAGCAGCACCCGCTGCGCCGAATGAGGAAGACGGTTCGAACGATTGATCATCATGCGCCCGTCCGGAGCTGCCTCGGCTGCCGTCGCCGTCGCCCGTCTGCCGAACTCGTTCGGATCACGCGGACGACGACTGACGGCGAATCGTCGACCCTCGAGGTCGACGGGCCGAGCCGCGGACGGGGCGCATGGCTCTGCCGTGGAGCAGCGCGGGATGACCGTGTCGCCGATGCAGACTGTCTCGAACGAGCGCTCACGCAGCGTCAATTCGAGCGGGCATGGCGGACGAGGCTCGATCACCACGACGTCGAAGCCATTCGTGACGCGCTTCGACATGACGAACAACCACCGGCTGATCGACACAGCGGTGAGGGAATGACGACAGGGAAAGGTTGAATCGAAACGTGCCTGCGAAGAAGATCCGCGTCCATGAGCTCGCCAAGGAGCTCGGGATGACCAACAAAGAAGTGCTCGACCTCGCCGGAGCGGCGGGCGTGGCAGCCAAGGCGCCCTCGTCGTCCCTGCAAGAGGCATACGCCGACATGCTTCGGCGACGGGCAGAACGCGAGGGCTTGACGCGCGACGCCCAACCCGAGGAGCCGAAGCCGGTCAAGAAGGCTGCGAAGAAGCAGGCGGCTGCGAAGAAGAAGGTTGCCGCGAAGAAGGCGCCGGCTGCGAAGACCGACGCCGCCGCAACGGACGAGCGGGAGGCGTCGTCCGACCAGCCGACGCCGGCCGACACGCCGGACATGCCCGACGCCGCGCCGGCCGAACCAGTACCGGAGCCGGCTGCCGATCCGGCTCCGACGGCGACCGCTCCAGTGGACGAACCTGCACGCGTCGCTCCGGCGCCGCCACCGCCGACCGGCAAGGCTCCGCTCGGCGCATCGCCGACCGTGCGTGTCGAGCGTCAGCCCACTGCCGCCGACGCCGTCGTCGCCGCTGCCGAGGGCCGCGCCATCCCGAAGGTCGCCGGAGAAACGGTCCCGGCTGCGCCGGTGCCCGCTCCGCCACCCCCGCCCCCCGAGCCCCGTCGCGTCATCTCGAGCGCCCGGCCGAGCGCCGACGGCACTCCGCCGCCCGATGCCCATCCTCCGATCCCGACCGAGGAGGTCGCACCGGCGTCGGAGGCACCCGCGGCCCGTGGCCCGCTCAGCCCGACCGGCATGCCGGTCCCGCCGCCTCCCGGGGGTGCGCGTCCCTTGTCGCCGTCCGGCAAGCCGATTCCGCCTCCGCCCGGTTCGTCGCGTCCGGCGCCCGGCGCAGGACAGCGTCCCGCGGGCGGCGGCGGTGGGTACCGTCCCGGTGGCGGCGCTCGGCCCGGTGGCGGCCCCGGTGGCGGACCCGGTGGCGGTCCGCGGCCCGGCGGAGCAGGTCGCCCTGGCGGCGGTCGTCGTCCCCCGCGTCGTACCGGCCGCCGTCGGCGTCGTCGCGACCAGGACGATCTCCAGCCTCAGCTCACGCAGTACACGTCGTCCGATGTCCCCGTTCCAGCGGGTGAGATCGTCATCGAACGCGGCGTGTCAGCGCAGGAGTTCGGGCCCAAGCTGAATCGCACCGCAGCCGACGTCGTGAGGTTCCTGCTGACCAACGGCGAAATGGTCACGGCGACGATGACCCTCGCCGACGAGCAGATGGAGCTCTTCGCACTCGAAGTCGGCGCCGAGATCCTGCTGGTCGAGCCCGGTCAGCAGGAAGAGGTCGAGCTGCAGAAGCTGTTCGACGACTCCGACGACGACGAGAACCTGCAGCCGCGAGCGCCCGTGATCACCGTCATGGGTCACGTCGACCATGGCAAGACCACCCTGCTCGACCGCATCCGCGGTGCGAACGTGGTCGACGGTGAAGCCGGCGGTATCACCCAGCACATCGGGGCGTACCAGGTGCACAACGAGCACGGATCGGTCACGTTCCTCGACACGCCGGGCCACGCCGCGTTCACGCAGATGCGCGCTCGTGGTGCCGAGGCGACCGACATCGTCGTGCTGATGGTGGCGGCCGACGACGGTCTGATGCCACAGACGATCGAAGCGATCAACCACGCGCGGGCGGCCGACGTGCCGATCGTGGTGGCGGTCAACAAGATCGACAAGGACAACGCCGATCCGCAGCGCGTGCTGACGCAGCTCGCCGAGTACGAACTCGTTCCCGAATCGTGGGGCGGCGACACGATCGTCGTCGAGATGTCAGCGCTCACGGGCGACGGCGTCGACGAGATGATCGCGCAGCTCCAGGTCGTCGCCGAACTCGAAGAGCTCGAAGCCAACCCCGAGGGCCGGGCCAAGGGCATCGTGATCGAGGCGCAACTCGACAAGGGTCGGGGCCCCGTGGCGACCGTCCTCGTCGACAAGGGCACCCTGAAGGTCGGCGACCCGATCGTCGCCGGTGGTGTCTGGGGCAAGGTCCGGGCCATGATCAACGACAAGGGCGAGCAGATCAAGGAAGCCGGTCCGTCCACGCCCGTGCAGGTGCTCGGCCTCTCGGGTGTGCCCGAGGCCGGCGACGAGTTCCGCGCCGCACCCGACGAGAAGGTCGCCCGCACCGTCGGCGAGGCGCGTGGCGAGCGGCTCAAGGCCCGCCACCTCCGCGAGGACAGCCGGGTCAAGACCGGCACCAAATTGGAAGACATCTTCGCCCAGATCCAGTCCGGCGAGAAGGCGCAACTCAACCTGCTCATCAAAGCCGATGTCCAGGGTTCGCTCGAGGCGGTCACCAGCTCGCTGCGACAGCTCAACGGCGATGAAGTCGAGTTGACCTTCGTGCACCGCGCCGTCGGTGGCATCACCGAGAACGACATCACCCTGGCCGAGGCGACCAACGCCACGATCATCGGCTTCAACGTGCGCCCGGACGGCAAGGCCCGCAAGGCCGCCGAACAGGCCGAAGTCGAGATCCGGACCTACGAGATCATCTACAAGCTGCTCGAGGACATCGAACTGTCGATGGTCGGCATGCTCGACCCCGAGTACGAGGAGCAGGTCACCGGCGAAGCCGAGGTCCGCGAGATCTTCCGGGTGCCGAAGCAGGGTGCGATCGCCGGGTGCATGGTCACCTCCGGGGTCATCACGCGTGGCTCCAAGGTCCGCTTCCTGCGCGACGGCACGATCATCTGGAAGGGCGCGATCGCATCGCTGCGACGTTTCAAGGACGATGCCCGCGAGGTCCGCGAGGGCTTCGAGTGTGGTGTCGGTCTCGACGACTTCCAGGATCTCAAGCCGGGCGACATCATCGAGACCTACGACGACATCGAAGTCGAGCGCACCAGCCTCTGAGCAGGCGGGTGACGATCGTGCGTCGTTCCCCCGCATTCGTGTCCCGCTGAATTCGGCTGTGGCGGCGGTCACGGCTATGGTGCGGTCTGCGTGACGCCAGTCACGTGGATCACACACACATTTCTAGGGGGAATGCGGATGCGAACTTCGCGACGAGGTACCAAGGCAGGCATCGCTGCACTGATGAGTTTCACGCTCATCGCAGCGGCCTGTGGAGGCAATGACGACGGCGGAGCCGACGATGGCGGGACGGCAACCGTTCCGGCGACGGAGGCACCCGGCGACACCGACACGGGCGACACCGGCGGCGAAGAGGCCGACACCGGCGGCGAAGAAGCCCCGGTCGACACCGAAGCCGAAGTCGCCCCGGTCAACACCGACGGCGACGAGGTCCGAGTGGTCGAGGGGCAGATCCCCGGCGGCGACCCGGTCGCAGGTGGCACGCTGCGCTACGCCCTCGAGGCGGATGTCGACGGCATCAACCCGACGTCGTCAGCACTGTCGTCGCCCGGTCTGATGATGGGCAACGCGGTGTTCGACACGCTCACCGCCGCCACGGTCGACGGCGACTTCGTGCCGTACCTCGCCGAGTCGGTCGAGCCGAACGAGGACTTCTCGGTCTGGACGGTGACCCTCCGTGAAGGCATCACGTTCCACGACGGCACGCCGCTCAACGCCGAGGCCGTCCTCAAGAACTTCGAGACCCAGCGCAACGACCCGCTCGTCGGCCTCGCCGTCGCGCCGTTCTACCCCGCTGAGGGTGCGACGACGCTGGTCGACGATCTGACGATCCAGTTCAACCTGCTCGAGGGCAACCGGTACTTCGCCGGTGCCCTCTCGGGCCAGTTGGGCATGGTCGCCTCACCGGCATGGATCGATGCGGCGTTGGCCGACCCGACCCTCAACCAGAAGCCGGTCGGTACCGGACCGTTCGTGTTCGACAGCCGCTCGGAGGACTCGATCACCACCTTCGTCCGCAACGAGGACTGGTGGAACGGCGAGGTCTACCTCGACGCTGTCGAGTTCGTCCCGGTGACCGACACGGACAGCCGCGCCGACCTCCTCTTCGAGGGTGACGTCGACGCACTCCAGGCATCCGATCCCGGTTCGGTGGGCGACATCGTCGCCGACGATTCGATCCAGAGCATCCTCGACTTCTCGGGTGAGGAATCGTTCGCGATGATCAACTCGGCCGTCCCGCCGTTCGACGACGTCCGCGCCCGCGAGGCGCTCGCACGAGCGACGCCGCTGGAGAACTACCGGAACCTGATCGGCCTCGGTGTCGCACCGCCGGCCGACCAGATGTTCACGCCCGACCAGCAGTTCTACAACCCGGCCGTCGTCCAGGTCGGTGACGATCCCGAGGGAGCACTCGCCCTCGTGGCCGAGTATTGCGGCGAGAAGGGAGCAGACGTGAACGCCACGCTCAGTGGTCCGACCTGCACCGACGGCCGTATCAACATCGAGCTCCAGTGGTCGGGGCCGTCCGTGGTCCAGACCCGTGTGGCCGAAATCCTCGACGAGGGCTGGAAGGCCGGTGGCTTCAACGTCACGTTCGACGAACTGCCCCAGGATTCGCACATCCAGCAGGCAGCGCTCGGCCAGTACAACGTCGTCACCTGGCGTCAGTTCGGCGCCGAGGATCCGTCGCTCGACAACGTGTGGGTCCTCTGCCGGACGATCGGTGGCATCTCCCTCAACTGGCCGAAGTACTGCGACGAGTCGCGAGACGCGCTGCTGCTCGAAGGTCAGTTGATCGACAACGGCCCGGATCGCGTCGCCCTGTATCAGGAAGTCGTCCAGAAGATCAACGACGATTACCTGTACATCTTCTTCGTGCACACACCGTGGGACAACGCCTTCGGGCCCGACGTCCGTGGCGTGTGTGACCGGACCGCTCCGACGGGCGAGGCGCTGATCTGCGTGACCAACGGTCGCAACTGGTTCAGCTCGACCTACTTCGAGCAGTGATGTGAGCATCACGGCCTCGTCTGAGTCTCCATCACCATGAAATTCTGGATCTCTCGTCTGGTGGGTGCGCTCGCGCTCATCCTGACGGTCAGTGCACTCACGTTCGGCGCGATGAATCTCCTCGGGGATCCGTTGTTCAACATCCTCGGCCCGACGGCCGGAGACGTGACCAACCCCGAGAGCGTCGTGAAGATCGAAGAAGCCAAGGCGCAGTTCAACCTCGACAAGCCCCTGCCGGTGCGGTGGGTCTTGTGGTTGGGGGACTTCGTCACCGGCGACTTCGGCGTGCAGTTCTCTGCGACCGGGCAGCCGCCCGTGTCGGATCTGATCGCAGAACGGCTGCCCCGCAGCCTGATGCTCCTGGTGATGGCTCAGACGATGGCCGTGATCATCGCGGTTCCGTGGGCGATCTGGTCGGCGTCGAAGGCGAACTCCGTCGTCGACCGATCGTCCACCGTGATGACGTTCTTCCTGATCGGTATGCCGACGTTCGCGCTCGGCGTGATCTTGAAGTACGCCCTGTCGATCAGATTCGACTGGTTCCCGGCGACGTTCGTCGCGAACGATCCCTTCTGGAGCAAGGTCTGGCAGATGTTCCTCCCTGCCCTGACGCTGGCGCTGCCGGTGGGGGCGGTGTATCAACGATTGCTGCGCACCGACCTGATCACCACGCTCCAGGAGGACTTCATCCTGACCGCCCGTTCGAAGGGTGTGTCACGGCGCAACGTGCTGTTCAAGCACGCACTGCGTCCCTCGCTGTTCTCGTTCATCACGATCTTCGGCGTGAACACCGGTGCACTCATCGGCGGCTCGCTCGTCGTCGAGCAGATCTTCCGGATCCCCGGTCTCGGTTCGGCAATCGTCGAGGCGATCCTGCGGGAGGACTTCCCGGTGGTGCTGACCATCGTCATGATCATCACGGTCACGTTCGTGATCCTCAACGTGCTGATCGACCTGCTGTATTCCATCATCGACCCACGGGTGCGTGCCTCATGAGCGACCTGGGCATGACCGAGGCCAAGTCGACGGGTCACGACGACCCGTACGAGGAGCGGTTCCTCGGGCACGAGCCGGCGGTCAGCGACGACGACAAAGCCGCGAAGCGCAAGCTCGGCTTCACGTTCTGGATCAGTGCCGGCTGGCTCGTGGTCGTCATCGGCCTGGCGATCCTGGCCCCGTTTCTCGCGATCAAATCGCCCGACGTGAACTTCATCGTTCCCGGCGAGCGGCCGCCGTATCCACCGTCGAGCACGCACTGGTTCGGCACCGACCAGGACGCCCGTGACATGTTCAGTCGCACGATCTACGGTGCACGCACGTCGCTCACCGTCGGATTCGCAGCGATCGCCTTCGGCCTGCTCGTCGGCGGCACGCTCGGCCTGCTCGCCGGGTACTTCCGCGGCAAGGTCGACCAGGTCATCTCGTTCGCCTTCCTCTCGCTGCTGTCGTTCCCTGCGCTCGTCCTCGCCATCTTGATCACGGCGCTGCTCGAGCGCAGCCTGCTCACGATCGCGATCACCATCGGCGTGCTCGCCGTCGCCCCGGTCGGGCGCGTCGCCCGAGCGACGACGATCTCGTTCGCCGACCGCGAGTTCGTGCTGGCGGCGCGGTCGCTCGGTGCCCGACACCCGCGAATCATCATTCGGGAGCTGTTGCCGAACGTGCTGATCCCGATGGGCGCGTTCTCGCTGCTCGGTGTGGCGATCGCCATCGTCGCCGAGGGCAGCCTGGCGTTCCTCGGCCTGTCGGTCGAGAAGGGGCCGACCTGGGGCAAGATCATCCTCACGGCGTCGCAGGGCAGCCGGGACCTCGAAACCGCGCCGTACATGGCGATGTTCCCGATCCTGGTCCTGTTCCTGACGGTGTTGGCCCTCAACTTCGCCGGTGACCGCCTGCGCAGCTACTTCGACGTTCGGGAGCTCTCACTGTGAACCGCAACGAGGTGTTCCACCAGCCGGGTCCCAGCCGGGCCGACACCGACGGCCCGCTGCTCGTCCTCGACGACCTCAAGACGCACTTCCGGACCGAGCGCGGGCTCGTTCGTGCCGTCGACGGCGTGACACTCACGCTCAACCGTGGTGAAGCGCTCGGCGTCGTGGGCGAGTCCGGGTCGGGCAAGACCGTGCTCAGCCGCTCGATCATGGGCCTGCTCCCGGGTTCCGCGGTCACGTCCGGGTCGGTCAAGTTCGCCGGCCAGGAGATCCTCGACCTCCCGATGAAGCAGCGACGTCACCTGTGGGGCGCCGAGATGTCGATGGTCTTCCAGAACCCGCTGAACTCGCTCAACCCGCTGATGAAGATCGGCAAACAGATCTCCGAACCGCTCCGACTCCACCTGGGGATGGACAAGCGGAACGCGCGGGAGACAGCCGTCGAACTGTTGCGCAGCGTGCGCATTCCCGAGCCCGAGCGGCGCCTCGACCAGTTCCCACACGAGCTCTCCGGCGGCATGCGCCAGCGCGTGATGATCGCCATGGCGCTGGCCTGCGGGCCGACCGTGCTCTTCGCCGACGAACCCACCACGGCGCTCGACGTGACCGTGCAGGCTCAGATTCTGCAGGTCATCGAGGAACAGCGTCGCGACCGCAACATGGCCGTCGTGCTGGTCACGCACGATCTCGGCGTCGTGGCCGGTCACACCGACCAGATCGCCGTGATGTACGGCGGCAAGCTCGTCGAGCGCGCACCCACCAAGACCCTCTTCGCCGACATGCGGATGCCCTACACGAAGTCGCTGCTCAAGAGCATCCCGAAGCTGGCCGATCCGAGCCACACCCGGCTGGCGACGATCACCGGTCGACCGCCGGATCTGGTGCACCCGCCCAAGGGCTGCAACTTCGCGCCCCGCTGCCCGTACGCGCGGCCGAAGTGTTTCGAAGAGGAACCGACGTTGGAGACCACGTCCGACCCGAACCACGTGTTCGCCTGCTGGTATCCGGTTGGGAGCCCGGAGTTCGCCGAGCGCGACGCCGAACTCGAAGCCGCCGGCTATGTGCCAGCGTCGACCGAGGCGGTCTCGTAGTGGCCGGTACCGGACACGCCCACCTGCGCGACGGCGACATCGTCTTGCGCGTCGAGGACCTCGTCGTCGAGTTCAAGGTGTCGGGCGGCACCGTCAAGGCGGTGTCGGGAATCAGCTTCGACGTGCTCCGTGGTGAGACCCTCGGCATCGTCGGCGAGTCCGGCTGCGGCAAGAGCACCACGGGCCGGGCGATCATGCAGCTGCCCGAAGCCAACGAGCGGGTCGATCGTCTTCGAAGGCGACGAACTGACGTCGATGAGCAACACCGGGGTGCGCGAGGCGCGCACGAAGGTGCAGATGATCTTCCAGGATCCGGTGTCGTCGCTCAATCCGCGCCGCACGGTGCGCGACAGCGTGCTGGAACCGCTCGAGATCTGGAAGCGCGGGAGCAAGGCGGACCGCGACACGCTGGTCGACGAGATCCTGGAGTCGGTCGGTATCGACCCGGCGCGCGCCGCCGAGAGCAGACCGCACCAGTTCTCCGGCGGCCAGTGCCAGCGAATCTCGGTGGCCCGGGCCCTCGTGCTCGACCCGACGCTGATCATCTGCGACGAGCCGGTGTCCGCGCTCGACGTGTCGGTGCAGGCGCAGGTGCTCAACCTGCTGGAGGATCTCAAGGAGAAGTACGGCCTGACGCTCGTGTTCATCGCGCACGACCTCGCCGTCGTGAAGAACATCAGCGATCGCGTCGCGGTGATGTACCTCGGCAAGATGTGCGAGGTGGCGTCGAGCGAAGCGTTGTATGCGCAGCCGGCGCATCCGTACACGAACCTACTGATCGACTCGATCCCCGAGCCGGACCCCGAAGCCGACCACACGCTCGGTGAGGTCATCGGTGAGCCACCGTCGCCGATCAGCCCGCCGACAGGATGCCGTTTCCATCCGCGGTGCCCCTACGCCACCCCCGTGTGCTCGGCGGAGGAGCCCCAGCTGCGCGAGATCGCCGATGGTCATTTCGTGGCGTGTCACAATCCCGTCAGCGTCACGCACTGACGGGCCGATAGGTTCGGCGCATGGCCGACTCCGTCACGCCCCCGGACCTCGACTTCTTCTGGGACCCTGTTTGACCGTGGGCCTGGATCACCTCCCGTTGGGTGGTGGACGTGCAACAGCAGCGCTCCTATTCGGTCGACTGGCGGTTCATCTCGCTGTGGATCCTGAACGAGGACAACACCCAGGGGTGGTACACGCCGGAGTATCGGGCCGGCCACTACCTCGGCCACCGTGCACTGCGGATCGCCGACGAGATCAGGATCTCCGACCCCGACCCCGAAGCCGTCGGCCGGTGGTACACCGCCGTGGGCGGTGCACTCCACGTCGGTCAGCGCCGAGATGAAGCACGCGCCGACAACACGGCGTTCCTGTCGAGTGTGCTGACCGATGCTGGTTTCGACCCCGAACTGGTCGTGCACGCGGACGATGCCGTCCACGACGGCCGGCTTCGTGCCGACACCGAGCTCGCGCTCAGCCGCACCGGTCCCGACGTGGGGACCCCGATCCTCACCTTCCGACCGGGCACCGATCGTGAAGGGAGCTTCTTCGGCCCGGTCATCTCGAAGGCGCCCAAGGGCGCGGAGGCCGCCGAGCTGTGGGACGCGATCGAGAAGCTGGCAACCAGCGGTGTCGCCGAGCTCAAACGCTCGCTCCGGGACCCGCCCGACTACACCTGACACGCCCCCCGCCACAAGGTGTCAGACACGCGCAACAACTGGTGTCAGACACGCGCAACAGGTTGCGAGCGACGCCGCCTCATCGAACCCGGGCCTGCGAGTGGCGGGAGCCCGGTAGATTTCGGTGATGGCACGACGGAATTCCGGCCGGAACAACGGTGGCCCCAAGTACCCCCGATCGGCGCGGGTCGGTGAGACCCTGCGCGAGATCATCGCCGAGGACCTGGTCCGCTTCGACGACGAGCGCCTCGGGTTCGTCACGGTGACCGGGATCGACGTCGACCCCGAGCTCAACCGAGCGATCGTGTTCTTCGACTCGCTCGCCGGCGAGGAGGGTGACGAGGAGATCATCGAGGCGCTCGGCGAGTACCGGATCCGCCTCCAGTCCTCGATCGCGAGGCAGATCAAGGCCAAGAAGACACCGATCCTCGAGTTCCGGCCCGACATCGCGATCCGGTCCTCGGAGCGGATCGACGAGATCCTCCGCGCCGACCGCGAACGTCGCTCCTGACGCGGCGGGTGACGAACCGGGATGGGACGGCGTAAGAAGCCGGCGACGACACACGGGATCGCCGTCGTCGACAAGCCGGCCGGCGTGACCAGTCACGACGTGGTGGCGATGCTGCGGCGGCGCTTCGACGAGCGTCAGGTCGGCCACGGTGGGACGCTCGATCCGAGCGCGACGGGCGTGCTCGTGGTGGCGGTGGGCAAGGCGACCAAGCTCCTCCGCTTCGTCGAGAAGACATCGAAGGCGTACGTCGGCGAGATCGTGTTCGGCACCGAGACCGACACACTCGACGCCGACGGTGAGATCACCGTGACACACGAGATGGGGGAGATCGACCTGGCGGCGGCGCAGGCGGCGGTCGATGCGAACCTGGTCGGCAAGATCGAGCAGATCCCGCCGATGGTCTCGGCGATCAAGATCGACGGTAAGCGGCTGCACGAACTCGCCCGGGAGGGGATCGAGGTCGACCGACCGCCGCGTCCCGTGACCATCCACTCGTTCGCGCTGATGCCGACCGACGAGTCGAACGTGCTGCTCGCGGCTGTCGAGTGCAGTTCGGGCACCTACATCCGCACGCTCGCCGCCGACCTCGGGCACCTGCTCGGTGGTGGTGCGCACCTCCGCAACCTGCGTCGCACCGCCGTCGGGCGATTCACGCTCGGCGAGGCGGCCGGCCCCGACGAGTGCGACCTGTTGCCGGTCGAGGAGGCGGTGCGCACCCTCGACCGGGTCGACGTGACGTCTCAGGTGGCCGACCTCGTGGCCAACGGTCGCGTCCTCCCGGCGTGGGATGGAGACGGCCCGTGGGCGGTGTTCGGGCCACGCGGAGCACTGCTCGCGGTCTACGAGCGGTTTGCGGACACCGAGGCCAAGCCGATGGTTGTGGTCCCGCAGACATAGGATTGCGTCCCGTGCGGATCATCACCGATCAGACAACACCTGTGTTTCCGGGCGAGCGAACGGTCGTCACCATCGGCGCGTACGACGGCGTGCATCGGGGACACCGCGGCGTGATCGATCAGGTGCGGCGCCTCGCCGCTGATCGCGGGTGTCGGTCGGCCGTGGTCACCTTCGACAAGCATCCGGCCACGGTGGTCCGGCCGTCGTCGGCGCCGTTGCTCCTGACAGGACCCGAGGAGAAGGTCGAACTGCTGTCGGCGACGGGCGTCGATGCCGTCGTGATCGTCCCGTTCGACGAGGCGCAGGCCGCCGAGTCACCCCAGTCGTTCGTCCAGCGCGTGCTCGTCGACTGTCTCGCGACCACTGCGATCGTGGTGGGGGAGGATTTCCACTTCGGACGCCATCGGGAGGGCAACGTCGATTTGCTCCGAAAGATCGGCCTCGACGCCGATTTCGACGTCGAACCCCTGGAGCTCCTCGGGCGGGGCGACGGAGTCGACGAGCCGGTCAGCTCCACGGCGATCCGACGGGCACTCGCAGGTGGCGACATCACGATCGCCAACGAGATGCTCGGGTACCCCTTCGAGGTCCGCGGCTGGGTTCGTCAGGGCGATCAACGGGGTCGGCTCCTGGGCTTCCCCACCGCGAACGTCGAGGTGTCGAGCCGCATCTGTCTTCCCGCCGACGGGGTCTATGCGGGTTGGTACGAACGTCCGAACGGTGACGTCCACGAGTGTGCGATCAACATCGGCCGGCGTCCGACCTTCTACGAAGACGCCGAAACGTCACTGCTCGAAGCGCATCTGCTCGACTTCGACGACGACCTCTACGACGAGCCCGCACGGGTGCGTTTTGCGCATTTCCTTCGATCAGAGCGCAAGTTCGACGGGATCGACGCCCTGATCGAACAGCTGCGGGCCGACGTCGAACACGTTCGCACCCTGCTCATCGACGCCAGCGCCTGACAGCGCCCGGGACCGACCTCGGACCCTCGGGTCAGGCGGGCCAGATGACGGTGGCGGTGTCGTCGTAGACGCCCGACGCGAGGTCGACGACGAAGTCGGTTGCGGTCGGCGTGGATTCGCCGAACAGCCCAACGGCAGAGTAGGCGTCGAGTTCGGCCTGCAGGGCCTCGACGTCCGGCTTGCCCAGCCCCATGCCCTCGGGCGTGCCGTCGAGGATCAGTGCCGCTTCGGTCTCCCAGCGGAACACCTCGCCCTCCGGCGACAGGAAGTTCGGGTTGCCGTTGGCCGTGATCAGATCGACCGCGGTGGTGGCTGCAGCCGCGGGATCGGCAACCGCGTCCTCGAGGCCGTGCATCGTGGCCCGGACGAAATCCTGCGCTGCGGTCGGGTGGGCGGCCGCGAACTCTGCGGACGTGAAGATGACGCCGAACGAGCCGGGGACTCCGTAGTCGAGCGGATCGAACAGCTGGACACCGATTCCGGCGCGCTCGAGGGCGCCCACTTCGTTGCTCTTCCAGCCGGGCAGGCCGACGATGGCGTCGATCTCGATGTGCGCCAACGGGTCGAAGCCGTCGAGCAGCACGGTGTCGAAGTCCTCGCCCTCGACAAGCCCTGCGCCGCGCAGCATGACGTCGATCGACGGCGGGAGCTTGCCCTTCACGCCGATGGTGGTGCCTGCGAGATCTGCGAGTTCGCCGGCTCGGCCGGATTTGATGATCAAGGTATCGATCGCACTCCTGCCTTCGACGGTCGTCGCCACGAACCGGGCGTCGTTGGCCGCACTGAACGCCACGATCTCGCTGAACGATCCTCCGGAGGCGAACTGGGCCGTCCCAGAGGCGATCTGGGGGTAGTTGGCGGCGGAGAAGCCCGGTCGGATCTCCACGTCGAGACACAGTTCGTCGTAGTAGCCGGCATCGTCGGCTGCGATGACATCGACGATCGATGAGGCGGCGGCGTAGTCGAACCCCGTGAGGAAGGTGATCGTCCCGGCCGCTTCGTTGGCCGCGCAGCGATCCTCGGGGAACGCTTCGCCGGCGACCACGCTCTGGGCGCCGCCGGAACTCACGGTCGTCGAACCGTCTCCGGTGTCGGCGGTCGTGGTCGAGTCGCCGGCGTCGTCATCACTCGAGCACGAAACGAGTGCGATCGCAATGATGAGCGCAGCGGAGAGGGAGCGTGAGCGCATGGCGGAGTCCTCCAAGAGGGATGGTCGCGGACCCCGGACGTTCGCCCGGTCGGTCGTGACCCGAAATGGTAGACAGACGTTGCCCGGCATCATCGCCATGGCGAGCGAACCGTCACCGACTTGTGATCTGGCAGTCTGATGACACCCGGGTGTCACGTGCGCTGCGAGGCGTGCCAGCGCAGCAGTGCTCGTTCCGCCACCGACACCGCGGCGAGTCCGACGATGCCGAGGGCTGCCGTGCAGAAGATGGTGGTCCACAGCACCTCGGCGCCCGTCGTCTGATCGAGCGAGGCACGGCGGCCGATCACCCCCAGCCCTTTCCGCTCGAGCGCGGATCCCTCCGCGAAGTACGCCGCTGCGAGGGCCAGCGCGATCGCGAAGCGAGCCGTGGTGAAGATCGAGGGAAGCGCTGACGGCAGACGCAGGCGCCACAGCACCTCCCACTTCGATGCGTCGACGCTTGCGAGCAGCTCGCGGGCTGCAGGATCGGCCGATCGCATCCCGCCGACCACACCGAAGGTGAACACCGGGAACGACGTGAAGGCCACGAGGAAGATGATCGGACGTTGGCCGAAATCGAGCCAGATGACAACCGAGGTCATGTACGCGACCCACGGGGTGACCAGGATCACCACGAGGACCGGCTGGGCAGCTTCCTCGACGAAACGCGATGCGGCCATGAGTGATCCGGCGACGAGCGCCACGGCGAGGGAGATGGCGAGACCCATGAGCATGTGGCGTGCGGTGACCAACGTGTTGCCCCAGTACGCGCCCGGATCGTCGGCCAGCTCCGACACGATCTTCGTGGGCGCGAGCAACACGAAACGACGGATGTCGAAGATCCGGACGATCGACTCCCACACGATGAGCAGCACGACGACGCCGGTGACCGGTGCGGCGATGGACCGGACCAGCTTCATCGCAGGCCACCGAGCGCATGGCGGAGACGTGTGGTGATCTCGAAGAACGCTTCGCTGTCCTCGACCTCGGGGAGGCGCGGCCGATCCAGGTCGATGATCTCCGTCGAGGTCACCCGGCCGGGTCGCGGCGACAGCACCGCCACCCGGTCGGAGAGGAACGCCGCTTCGCTGATCGAATGCGTCACGAACACGACCGTCGCTCCGTGATGGGCGCGGAGCCGGGTGAGCAGATGGCGCATCTCGGTGCGCGTGATCTCGTCGAGCGCCGCGAACGGCTCGTCCATCAGGAGCAGCGGCGCGTCGAGCGCGAAGGCTCGGACGAGTCCGACCCGTTGCTGCATGCCGCCCGAGAGCTCGTGCGGACGAGCATCGGCGAAATCGGTCAACCCGACCTCGTCGAGCAACTCGTCGACCGACGCATTGGGCCGAGCGGGTGAGTTCGCCGCGTTGATGTCGAGCAGGAGGGATGCGTTCGCCCGGACCGACCGCCACGGAAGGAGCGCAGGCGCCTGCGGGACGAAGCCGATCCGCTTCTCCGCTCGCGCCTGCGCCGGGCTCATGCCGTCGACGGTGATGGTTCCCGTCGACGCGGGGACGAGGCCGGCCATGAGCCGGAGCAGCGTGGTCTTGCCGCAGCCCGATGGACCGAGCAGGGTGAGGATCTCGCCGGCGTCGATCGTGAGATCCATCGGCGAGAGCGCATCGACGGACCCGAACGTCTTGGAGACGTTGACGAGTTCCACCGATGCCGACACCGTCGGGATGGTAACCCTCCGTGTCTTGGCGGGACACGCCGGCGCGTTGTCGCGTGTGCGGCGCTATCATCGTCCCGTCCGTTTGGGCTGGTCGTCGGGTCGCCGTCGATCGTCGCGCAGGCGTGATGCAGATCGGGTCATCCACCCGCCTGCGACCTCCAGACACGATCACCGGAAGGCGAATCACCACGATGCCGAACAAGACCGCAACCATCGATCAGTACAAGACCCACGACTCCGACACAGGGTCGCCCGAGGTCCAGATCGCGCTCCTCACCGAGCGGATCACCCACCTGACCGAGCACCTCAAGATGCACAAGAAGGACCACCACAGCCGTCGTGGTCTGCTGATGCTGGTCGGCCGTCGCCGTCGCATGCTCGACTACGTGAAGGCGATCGACGTCGAGCGCTACCGCAAGATCATCAAGGATCAGGGCCTCCGCCGCTGATCCCGAATCAGTGAACTGAACACCACCGAACCGGTCGCTTCTCGATGGGAGGCGACCGGTTTGCGTTTTCGGCTGCATCACGCGTTGTTGCCCTGACGCTGGGTACACTGCACTGGACCGGAACGTCCGGTCAACGGAGTTCCAGGCGCTGGTTGCCGGTTGCTGACTCCGAGATGCTGTGCGGAGTCTTCTTTGTTTGGCTGTAGATCTCGGGGTGACCAACTGGGAACCGGCCACTGATACTCCTTCAGATAGCCACGCGGCCGGAAGGGTTCCGGTGCTGCGTGTTTGAAAGGAACCAACATGGCTGAAGCCATTTCCGTGTCCGGACCCGTTTCGGGGACCGACAAGACACTCACCTTCGAAACGGGCAAGTTCGCCCCCCAGTCGATGGGTGCCGTCGTGGCATCGATCGCCGGGACGAAGGTCCTCACCACCGCCAACTCGGCGAAGTCCGTCCGCGAGGGCATGGACTTCTTCCCGCTGACCGTCGACGTCGAGGAGCGGGCGTACGCCGCCGGCAAGATCCCCGGCTCGTTCTTCCGTCGTGAGGGTCGTCCGACCGAGGACGCAATCCTCACGTGTCGCCTCACCGACCGTCCGCTCCGCCCGAGCTTCCCCGACGGGTTCCGCAACGAGACGCAGGTCGTCACGACCGTGCTCGGTGCCGACCAGGTCAACCCGCACGACGTGCTCTCGATCAACGCGGCGTCCGCGGCGCTGATGATCTCGGGCATCCCGTTCGACGGTCCGCTCGGCACGGTCCGCATGGCCTACAGCCAAGAGGGCGAATGGATCCCGCACCCGACGTACGAGGAGATCGAGAACGGCACGTTCGAGATCGTGATCGCCGGCCGTGAACTCGACGACGGCGACGTCGCCGTGATGATGGTCGAAGCCGGTGGCTCCGAGAATGCGTTCTACTACTACGACGACGGTGCGAAGAAGGTCACCGAGGAAGTCCTCGGCGACGCACTCCAGGCCTGCAAGGTGTGGATCAAGGAGTCGATCGCACTGCAGCGCCAGCTCGTCGCCTCGGTGATCGCCACCAACGGCCCGATCGAGCCGATGTCGTGGACGCCGGTCCTCGACTACACCCCGGAGATCTTCGAAGCGGTCGAGAAGTTCTCGACCGAGGCGATGAAGCCGGCGGTCACCATCTCGGCCAAGGCCGAGCGCAACGCCGCCGTCGACGCCATCTCCGCCGACGCGATCGTGCACTTCTGCGGTGACGGCGGCGAGTTCGCCGGCCAGAACAAGATGGTCAAGGAAGCCGTCCGCTCGCTCATGAAGAAGGTCATGCGTCGCCGCGTCCTCGACGAGGGCATCCGCATCGACGGTCGCAAGCCGGCCGACCTGCGTGAGATCTCCGCCGAAGTCGGCGTGTTGCCGACCGCCCACGGCTCGGGCCTGTTCCAGCGTGGCGAGACCCAGGTCATGAACGTCCTCACCCTGGCCATGCCCCGCATGAACCAGATGATCGACTCGCTGTCGCCGAACGACACCAAGCGGTACCTGCACCACTACAACATGCCGCCGTGGGCCAACGGCGAGACCGGTCGCGTCGGTTCGCCGAAGCGCCGCGAGATCGGCCACGGCGCCCTCGCTGCCCGTGCGGTCCTGCCCGTCATCCCGAACCAGGAAGACTTCGCGTACACGCTGCGCCTCGTCTCCGAGGTCATGTCGTCCAACGGCTCGACCTCGATGGGCTCGGTCTGCTCGTCCAGCCTGTCGCTGATGGACGCCGGCGTGCCGGTCCGCAGTCACGTGTCGGGCATCGCGATGGGCCTCATCCACGAGGACGGCAAGTACGTCACGCTCACCGACATCCTCGGCGCCGAAGATGCCATGGGCGACATGGACTTCAAGGTCGCGGGCACCGAAGACGCCATCACGGCGCTGCAGCTCGACACGAAGATCGACGGCATCCCCGCCGACGTGCTGTCCGCTGCACTGGCGCAGGCTCGTGTTGCTCGCCTCGAAATCCTCGAAGTGATGAACGAGTGCCTCCCGGCCACCCGTCCCGAGATTGCCGAGACAGCACCGAAGATCACCACGATCTACATCCCGCTCGACAAGGTCGGCGAAGTGATCGGCCCGAAGGGCAAGGTCATCAACACGATTCAGCAGGAGACGGGTGCCGACATCGGCGTCGACGACGACGGTGCCCGTGGCATCGTCACCATCGGTGCGGTCGAGGCGTGGCGGATGGAGGAAGCCAAGATGGCCATCCTCAACATCGTCGATCCGCCGAAGGCCGAACTCGACAAGGTCTACATGGGCCGGGTCGTCAACATCACCAAGTTCGGTGCCTTCGTCAACATCCTGCCGGGCCGTGACGGCCTCGTGCACATCTCCAAGATGGGTGGCGGTCGCCGGATCAACGCCGTCGAGGATGTGCTCGAACTCGGCCAGGAACTCGAGGTCAAGGTCGACGAGATCGACGACAAGGGCAAGGTCAGCCTCACGCCGACCAGCCCGCTCGGTGGCGACGGTGAGTCCGACTCGGGCTCGGGTGGCGGCTCCGACCGGGAGCCGCGCCGTGAGCGCGCCCCCCGGCGTGAGCGGGAGGATCGCGACGAGGCTCCGGCGTCGGGCGACTCCAACATCGAAACCGTGAGCTTCGAGGACAGCTTCGACGCCGCACTGGCAGACGAGCTCGGCGACCTCGGTCCGAAGAGCGAGCGGCCCAAGGCCGACCGCGACAACGGCAACCGTCGCAGCGGCAGCGGCAGCGGTGGCCGTCGTCGTCACCGTTGATCGACGACTGATCGTCTGAACCTGCGCACGGGGTCGTGCGGTCCGCTTCGGCGGGCCGGACGGCCCCGTTCGTCGTTTTCACACCCGGTACGCTCGGCCACATGCGAGTCGGCGTCAACGGTGCAGCGGGTCAGATGGGGCGAGCGGTGTGCGCGGCGGTCGAGGTCGACCCCGATCTCGCCCTGGTGGCTGCGGTCGATCGCCACACCGACGGTGCAGCGCCGCGTGACGGCGTCCCGCTCTCGAGCGACCTCCAGGTGTTCGTCGACGCCGGCTGCGACGTCGTCGTCGACTTCACGGTCGCCGACGCCGCACGGGCGACCCTGCCGTGGCTGGCGATGCAGGGCATCCACGCGGTCGTCGGCACCACCGGGTTCACCGAGGACGATCTGGCATCGTTCGACGCCGCGTTCGCTTCCGAATCCGGACCCAACTGTGTGATCGCACCGAACTTCGCGATCTCGGCGGTGTTGATGATGCGCTTCGCCGAGATGGCCGCACCGTGGTTCGACACCGCCGAGGTCATCGAGTTGCACCACACCCGCAAGATCGATGCGCCGTCCGGTACCGCCGTGAAGACGATCGAGCGCATGGCGGCCGCCCGTGAGACGGATTTCGCGGATGACCCCACCGAGTTCGAGGTGTATCCGGGGGCGCGCGGTGGAGCGGGACCGCGCAACATCCGGGCGCATTCGGTACGGATGGAAGGGATGGTCGCGCACCAGGAAGTGATCCTCGGGGCGCTCGGCCAGACGATCACGATCCGTCAGGACAGCTACGACCGGAGCAGCTTCATGCCGGGGGTCATCCTGGCGTGCAAGCACATCGCCGACCATCCCGGCCTCACGCTCAGCCTCGATCCGTTCCTCGGCTGATCCTCGTCAACAGCTGAGCGGCTCGATGCGGCGTTGACCGTCGATGGCGACGGCGCCGCTCGCTCTCACGACCACCGCGAGTTCACTCGATTCGGCGAGGCAGCGACCACGGAAATCCGGCCCGGCACTCTCGGAATAGGTGATGAAGAACCGGACGATGCACACGCCACGTTCGCCGATCACGTTGCACCCGTCGACCGGTGCGTCGAAGCGAGCCACGTCGACGCTCCAGTAGTCGACGTACTCCTCGAACGTGATCGAGAATGAAGGCGACAGCATCGCGTAGGCGCCGGAGAAGTCGTCGGTCCGCAACATGTCGAAGTAGCCCTCGACCTGTCCGCGGGCGGCCGCCGAATTGTCCGGAAGCGCGAGCTGCGTCTCGGTGGGAGCCGGAGCAGCGGTCGGTACCGGAAGCGTCGGGAGCGCCGGCTCGTCGAGCGCAGCGGCGGTCGCCTCCGGGCTCGGCGCCGGCGTGAACACTGCTGTGGTCGACGGCGCCGGGTCGGTCTGAACCGACGCAACGGTGCTCAGCACGGCTGGAGTGATCGACGACGTCGAAGCGTCGGCGGTCGGCGTGCCGGCCTCGCCTGCCGACGATCCGGAAGGGGGCGGGGCGGCGCCGCGATCGGCGGTCGAATCCTCCGAGCCGGTACCGAGCAGGTAGGCGCCTACGCCGACGAGGACGAGCGTCGTGGCGAAGGCAACGACGACGACAGCGATCCGTTTGTCACTCGGTGGATGGTTCGATGCCTGGGCGACAACAGCTGAACCGGTCTCGCCGAATGCCGGTTCCGGGGGACCCGCCGCTCCCCGCAGACTCATTCCGGGCTACAGGGCGCCGAGCGCGGCGTCGTAGTTCGGCTCGTTGGCGATCTCGGACACGAGCTCGGTGTGCTTGACCGTGCCGTCGGCGCCCACGACCACCACAGCGCGGGCCAGCACGCCGGCCAGTCGACCGTCGGTGAGCGAGACGCCGAAATCTGAACCGAACGACGAGCGGAACGTCGACGCCGACGAGACGTTCTCGATGCCCTCCGCTCCGCAGAAGCGGCTCTGGGCGAACGGCAGGTCGGCCGAGATGCACAACACGGCGGTGTCGTCGAGCCCGGCGGCGCGCTCGTTGAACGTGCGCACGCTCGTTGCACAGGTCGGTGTGTCGATCGACGGGAAGATGTTCAACACGAGGTTCTTGCCTTCGAAGTCCGCGTTCGTCACCTCGCTCAGGTCGTTGCCGACCAGGGAGAACGACGGAGCGGAACCGCCGACCTCGGGGAGATCGCCGGACGTGTGGACGGGGTTGCCCCCCAGGGTCACTTCAGCCATGGGCGCACCCTACGGCCGGCCGCAGGGAGGTGCCAACGCAGGCGTCAACGACGTCGGAGGTTGCGGAGGTTCATCAGCACCACGGCGCCGATGGAGATGCCGAGCACCCACCATTGGTAGCGGGTCGTGAAGCGGAGGAAACTCTCGAGCTCATCGTCGAAGAAGCGCGCGAGCCACCACATCAGGGCGAGTCGGCCGACGATGCCGATGGTCAGCAGCAGGGCGAGCTTGCGGACCGGGGTACGCCGGACCCCGGTGAGGACGGCGACGATGTTCGAGCCGGAGAAGATCGGGATCAGTGCCCATTCGGCCTTCTCGAAGCCGCGGTCGAACGCCGTCTCGGCCTCGTCGGTGAAGCCGAGGTAGCGCTTGAACCACCCCGTGGCCTGGTACGAGTACGCGCGACCGATGAGATGGCAGACCGCGAACGCCACGGCGATCCGGAGGAAGCCGATCACCGCGTACGCGACAAGCGACACGTCGACGCCGAGCGCGAACGCGAGATAACGATTGCGCGACGAGAGCAGCAGGAGCAGTTCGGCGTTGGGGTCGTCGACGTCGACGAACTTGGCCCAGGTGGCGTTCGCGATGTTGGTGCAGATGACCAACCCGGCAAAGGCCACGAGCGTGAGGGGCGCCCAGCGCGGCGGCTCGTGGACGGCGTCGGCGGTCGGCGCAGCGACGGGTGGCCCGGTGGGGTCAGGGAGATCGGTGCCGGCGTCGCTCACGAGCTGTCGACGGTAGCCCCCGATGCGCTACGTTCGGCGCTCATGCATGGGTTGATGCAAGACACTCCACTCACGATCACACATCTGTTCGATCGGGCGGAGCAGTACTTCGGGCACAAGCAGATCGTCACCGCCACCGGAGTCGGCGTCGAACGGACGACCTATGGCGACTGGGCGCAACGCACCCGCCGGCTCGGAGGAGTGCTCGATGTTCTCGGGATCTCGGCGGATGGACGGGTCGCCACGTTCGCCTGGAACACGGCGCGTCACCTCGAGCTGTACTTCGCGGCACCGTGCACGGGTCGCGTGCTGCACACGCTGAACATCCGGCTGTTCCCCGAGCAGCTCACGTACATCGTCAACCACGCCGACGATGAGGTCATCTTCGCCGACAAGTCACTCCTCGGGCTGCTCGCCCCACTGATGCCGACGTTCGAGCGGCTGCGGCATCTCGTGGTCATGGATGACGGCAAGGGCGAGATCCCTGACGGGCTGGATGCCGGCGGCGTGGAGATCCACGACTACGAGGCGCTGCTCGCCGCGGCCGACCCGGTCGAATGGCCCGGGATCGCGGACGAGCATCAGGCTGCGAGCATGTGTTACACGAGCGGCACCACCGGCAATCCGAAGGGTGTCGTGTACAGCCATCGCTCGACCTATCTGCACACGATGGGCGCGATGATGGCCGACAGCCTCGGGGCCCGCGAGTCCGACGTGATCCTGCCGGTCGTCCCCATGTTCCACGCCAACGCCTGGGGGCTGGCACACGCGGCCGTCGCCACCGGCGCCACGCTGGTCATGCCGGGACCCGATCTCTCCGGGCCCGCCGTCGCGAAGCTCATCGTCGACGAGCGGGTCACCGTGGCCGCCGGCGTGCCGACGATCTGGATGGCTGTGCTCCCCGAGCTCGAGGGGAAGGACACGTCGTCGCTGCGCAGCATTCCGTGTGGAGGTTCGGCGGTTCCGAAGTCGCTGTCCGAGGCGTACCGCGAGCAACTCGGGCTCCCGATCCTGCAGGCGTGGGGAATGACCGAGACGAGCCCGATCGCGTCGGTCTGCCATCTCGACGCCGACCAGCGTGAGCTGTCCGTCGAGGAGCAGGCCGACCTGCGCACGCAGGTCGGCAGGATCTCGTTCGGTGTCGATGCACGAGTCGTCGACCCCGAGACGCTCGAGCCCATTGCGTGGGACGGCGTGTCCAGCGGTGAGCTGCAGTGTCGCGGCAACTGGATCGCGGCCGACTACTACGACGACGAGCGCAGTCGCGAGAGCTTCACCGACGACGGCTGGCTCAAGACCGGCGACGTGGCCGCAGTCGATGCCCGCGGGCGGATTCGCCTCGTCGACCGGACGAAGGACCTCATCAAGTCGGGTGGCGAGTGGATCAGCTCGGTCGAACTGGAGAACGAGATCATGGCGCACCCCCAGGTCGCCGAAGCCGCTGTCATCGGCGTGCCTCATCCCAAATGGGGTGAAGCCGCGCTCGCATGCGTCGTCAAGGCACCCGGCGAGAACCCGACCGAGGAGGAGATCCTCACGTTCCTGGAGGGCAAGGTCGCGAAGTGGCAGCTGCCGAAAGGGGTCATCTGGATCGAGGAGGTCCCGAAGACGAGCGTCGGCAAGTTCTCCAAGAAGACACTGCGTGACAGCCACCACGACACGTTGATGCAGCCATGAGGCGTCTCGTCCTCGCGGGCCTCGGGCTCGCTTTCGTGGCGGCAGCCTGCGCCCCCGACCCGCTCGACACCTACGGCGTGACCGATGCTGCTCCGGCCACCCTTCCGCCGCTCCCCACCACCACGGCGCCGCCTGCCGGCGAGGACGCAGCACCTGCGCCGACGTTCCCCGCCAACGGGACGACCGTCGACGTCCGATCGCTCGACAACAGCTTCATCGCGGCATCGGTCGAGGTCGAGGCCGGCACCGAGATCCGCTGGGTCAACGGCGGCCGCAACGACCACAACGTGCTCCCGGTCGACGAGTCCCTCGACTGGGGGGTCGAGCGCGGCGAGTTCGTGCCGACCGCCGAGTACACCCACCTGTTCGACCAGCCGGGCGTGTACCCGTACTACTGCTCGATCCACGGGACCAAGGAGGCGGGCATGGTCGGCGTCGTCATCGTCACCGAACCCACCTGACCGACTCGATCGGGCAGCTCGGACAACGACGCCGAACCGATTTCGAAACGGACGCCGAACACTCCGCCGACTCCCCGGGTTTCCCCGGATTCCGTGGGACACTCGAACACATGAGCGCCACCGCCGGTGATCCGGCCCACGAGGTGGCGGCGGCCGAGACGGAGACCGCCGTCGAGTACGTCGCCCAGAAGAAGCACTCCCTCGCGTTGCGGTGGATGCACTGGCTGAACTTCCCGCTCCTGATGATCATGATGTACAGCGGGATGCGGATCTACTGGTCCGATCTCCAGGACCCATACGCGATCGGAATCGGCGGTTGGCAGCTCTTCGAGTTCTGGCCCGACGGGGTGAACAGCGCGTTGCAGCTCGAGCGCAAGCTCGCGAAGGGAATCGCCTTCCACCTCAACTTCGGCTGGTTCTTCGCCCTGAACGGCGTTGCGTACATGATCTTCCTGTCGCGCAGGGGTGAGTGGCGACACATCGTTCCCGACGTGCAGGGCATCCGCGACGCGCGTACGACCGTGGCCCACGACCTGCACCTCACCGAGGACAAGCCGGTGCAGGGCAAGTACAACCCGGCCCAGCAGGTGACCTACACACTCGTGATCCTGATCTCTGCACTGCTCGTGGCAAGTGGTTTCGCCATCTACAAGCCGGGCCAGCTGTCGTGGCTCGAGGCGGCGTTCGGCGGATACGACTACGCACGGTGGGTTCATTTCACGTCGACGATTGTCCTGCTGGGATTCTTCTTCATCCACGTCATCCAGGTGGTTCGCGCCGGATGGGCGAACTTCGCTTCCATGATCACCGGCTACCGGTTGTCACGGCGCGATGATCCCGAGGTCGCCCCGCCCTCGGCGTTCGGACCGGATGGGACCGCCGACGACCCGGTCCCTGTCGAGGAGGGGAGTGCGTCGTGATCGGCGATGCGAAGACGCCGGAGGAGGCCGGGCGCGAACGACGGCTACGCGAGCTGACCGACGACGGCGAGATCATCTCGAACGCCGAGTACACCAAGCGCTCTCGCCGCGCGTTCCTGACCTTCGGCGTGCTGGGTGTGGCCGGATACGCCGGGTTCAACCGACTCCAGAACCAGGAAGCAGACGAGAACATCCCGAAGCTCCTGCGAGCGGGCTTGCGGTGGAACGAGAACGTGTGGGAACGACTCCAGCGCGATGGCGCGAGCGCACGGACGTTCTCGATCGTCGACCGCGAGGAGATCCGTGTCAACGGTCGGCACGGCCTCGAGGACGATGACCGTGAACTGATCGACGTCGACGACACGGAAGCGGCCGGCTGGAAGATCACCCTGACCGGGCGAAACGGTGCCCCGCTCGAGCCGATCCCGATTGCGTCGCTCAAGTCCGACTTCGAGGTCCACGACATGGTGTGGGAGCACAAGTGCGTCGAAGGGTGGGCCAACATCGTCCACTGGACCGGCGTCCGTTTCTCCGATGTACTCGCGCGGTACGCGCCCGACGAGGCGGGTGCCGAGTGGATGGTGCTGCGCACCCCTGCGTCGCCCGACGTACGGCGGGACTACAGCTCGGCGATCGAGAACTACACGATGCGGCATCACCAGACCCTGCTCGCATGGCAGCTCAACGGTGAGCAGTTGACGGCGGGGCACGGCGCGCCCATCCGCATCGTCACCCCGTTCAAGTACGGCATCAAGCAGTTGAAGCGGATCGGCTCGATCGAGTTCACCGACGAGCGGCCGACCGATTACTGGACCGAGCGCGGCTACGACCTCCACGCCGGGTTCTGACGGCCGAACTGCCGAAGCCGTCGCTGGATTGACTACTGTCTCATCGACACGATTCGACCTCGGGGGAACGATGAAGAAATTGATCGCATTGATGGCTGGCGCCGTGCTCACGGTCGCCGCGTGCGGGGGCAGCGACGTGTCCGAAACCGACGATGCGAGCTTCGAGAGCGGTGGCGCGACCGAGACCGATGCACCGGCGACCGACGCACCGGCGACCGATCCGCCGGCGACGGAGCCGGCTGCGACGACGCCCGCCGAGACGGACGCTCCGCCCGACACCGAAGCTGCGGGAGAGGGTGACAGCGACGGCGTGCTGAACGTCCCCGACGAGTTCGCCACGATCCAGGAAGCGGTCGATGCGGCCGTGGCCGGCGACCTCGTGCTGATCGCACCGGGTGTGTACAACGAGGCCGTCGACGTCGTCACCGACGAGATCGTGATCCGTGGCCTCGAGCGCGAGGGGGTCGTGCTCGACGGCGAGTTCGAGCTCGACAACGGCATCCGTGTGCTCGGTGCCAAGGGCGTGGCGGTCGAGAACCTCACCACGCAGAACTACACCAACAACGGTGTGTTCTTCACCTCCGCCGATGGATACCGGGCGTCGTACGTGACCGCCTATCGGATCGGCGATTACGGGATCTACGCCTTCGACTCGGTCAACGGCCAGATCGAGAACTCCTACGGCGCCGGCAGCCCGGACGCCGGCTTCTACATCGGCCAGTGCTACCCGTGCAACGCCGTGATGGACAACGTCCTGGCCGAGCACAACGGATTGGGCTACTCCGGCACGAACGCCGGCGGCAATCTGACGATCGTCAACTCGACGTTCCGGTTCAACCGAGCCGGCGTCGTGCCGAACTCTGGATCGTACGAACTGTGCTACCCGCAGCGTCAGAACCTGATCGTCGGGAACACGATCCATTCGAACAACCAGCCCGACACGCCGGCGATCGACGTCGCGCTGCTCGCCATGGGCAATGGTGTGGTGGCGGCGGGTGGTGTCGGCAACACGATCGAGCGAAATCTCATCTACGACCACGACAAGACCGGCATCGCACTCGTTCCGTTCCTCGAAGAAGGAGCGAACGACGATCTGCCGGGCGAGGACGAGTGGAGCCAGACCTGCGCAGATCAGCGCGCCCAGCCGTTGGCCGACGAGATCCCCGAACAGCTCCTGTGGGAGCCGTACGACAACACCGTTCGCGACAACGTCATCAGCGACAGCGGGGTCGCCGACATCGGCGTGGAGGCGGTGTCGGAGCCCACCGGCGGGCTCGGCAACTGCTTCCTCGGCAACGACATCACGTCGTCGGCACCGGCCGCGCTCGAGACGCTCGCACCGTGCGGCTCGGACTTCGTGCCCGCCGACGACGCGGCGTGGTCGATCAATCTGTTGAACGTGCTCACGTGGCTCGCCGATGCCGATTCGGCACCGCCCTCGGTCGACTACGAGATCGCGGTCCTGCCACCGATCCCCGACCTCGATGACATGCCCGATGCGGCGACCGCGCCGGCTGAACCGGCCACCAACATGCCGCGTCTGGTCGACCTCGACGCGATCACCACCCCGACCCGCTGACCTGGGTCGGCCGGGTGGTGCCTAGGCTTCCGGTCGTGCGCGTGCGGTGGGCTCTGGCGGTGGTGGGCGTGGTGGTGTTGGCCGCCTGCGGCAGCGACAGTGAGCGCACCTCGCCGGGCGACGATCCCGACCCCGCCCGCGTCGGGCCACAGGGACGCGTGGCGCAGTTCATCGTCCAGTGCGAGGTGAGTCACATCGGCTTCGACGACCCGATCGTGCTGCCGTGGCAGTCAGGTGCGAGCCATCAGCACCAGTTCTTCGGGAATGCCGAAACCAACTCCGATCCCGGGTACGAGCGGGTCCTCGGCGCCGACACCAGCTGTGACCAGCGCCTCGACACGGCGTCGTACTGGTCGCCCGTGCTGCTCGGTGCCGACGGAACCCGGATCGATGCGGAGCAACTGACGGCGTACTACCGGCCCGGTCAGGGCATCGACCCGGCCGACGTCGTCGCGTACCCGCCCGGATTCATGATGGTTGCCGGCAGTTCGGCCGCCGACGAACCGCAGGGGCAGGACGTCATCGCCTGGTCGTGCGGCACTGGGGCACAGCGGGCCGACACCCCGCTCGAATGTTCCCCGGAGACCACATTGCGGCTGTGGATCACATTCCCCGACTGCTGGGACGCATCCCGGTTGACCTCGTTCGGGTCCGGCGCCCACGTCCGCTACAGCGACGGTGGGTGTCCGGATTCGCACCCGGTCGCGCTCCCACAGCTCCAGATGGCCATCGACTTCCCACCGGTTGCGCCCGACGGGCTGGCGCTGAGCTCGGGCCCGATCCACTCGGCCCACGCCGACTTCTGGAACACGTGGGACCAGGACAAGCTCGAACGCGAAGTGGCTGTGTGTCTCAATCGGGATCTTGTCTGCGGGCTGTCGGGTTGAGCCCCGACAACCCGGGGAACGATCAGATCCCGTAGAGGCGGGCGATGTCGACCGGGGGCTGGAATCCCGGATCGGGACACACGCCGTCGGTCGATCCACCCGGTACCTGGGGCATCGGGCACGGTTGCCCGGTCACGTGCGCCACGGCGCGCGACATGAAGTCGGCGGCACCGTGCCCGCCGTACTTGTCGAGGTGGATGCCGTCGGCATACAGCCAGAACGGGACCTGTCGGACGATGCGGGACCATTCCATGGCGACGACGTCGTCGTTGATGCTTGCGTGGTACCGGATGAACGAGTTGTGCCGCGAGTAGGTCTGCTTGCCCGGAGCGCTGCCTCCCTTGTCGGAGCCGACCTCCCGCGCATGCGTCATCCAGATGATGCGCCGGATGCCCTTGGCGCGGGCTTCGTTGATGAGGATCGGAACGGCTGCGGCCACGTCGGACGCGCCGTCGTTGTAGCCGGTCATGATGATTGCGACGTCGAAAGAGCCGTAGGGGAGCGAGCGCATCTCGGCGAGCGCGTTCGGGGGAGGGATCGGCCCCTCGCGCCCGCGGCACGACTCGCGAATCAAACGGCGACAGGAGCGGGCGCGGAAGTCGAAATCGGCACCGCGCAGCTGCGCCCACGCCCGGTTCCGGTCGACGCCGGCCATGGTGGAGTCGCCGATGGCGATGACCCGTTGCCGCGGAACGGGATTCCCCGCCGCGGCGGATTCGGTCGTCGGAACCTGTGGGCCTGTGAACCAGCCGAGCAGGTCGACCGTGAGTTCGGTTCCCGAATTCGAGTAGATCTCGATGCCGGCGCTCGACGCTGCGGTGATCCCGAACTGCGCGGTGACCTCCCATGGCATCCCGAATCCGGACGACGTTGCGCCGCGTAGCGTGCGCGCGGCGTGCGCGGTGATGTACCCCCGGTCGTCGGGGGCCACCATCGTCATCGAGATCGCGACAGCTGACGGCTGGCCAGCGCGTGCGGGGAGTGGTACCTCGATGGTGCCGCCGGCATAGATCGGGGCCGTCTCGGGGCGGGTGTCACGCAGCCGGTCGGGGATCACCGGGACGAAGAGTCCGTCACCCGACTCCTCGGCGGACTCGCCCGTGAACCAGCCGGTCATGTCGACCACCACGTGCGCGCCGGATTTCGTGTACAGGTCGAAGCCTTCGGCGGTGACGGGCACGATTGTCGCCGCGGCGCGGTTCTGGCCTCGTCGGTCGGCGTTGAGCACCGATGCCTCCGGCAGCGGAGACCCCGCCGGGAACACGGTGAAGAATCCGTTGCTCCGGGTGTCCACCACCGTGAGGTTCACGGCCAGCGCGAGCGCATCGTCCGGGACGCCGTCGGGGAGCGGGATCCGAATGATGGAGTCCGGGCCGAGCGGGCTGCCGCCGCCGTCGCGCGTGTCGAGGAGGCGTTGTGCGGTGCCCGGAACGACGAGGCGCCCGCTCGTGGCGGTGTCGGCCGGTACGAACGCTCCGACCACGTCGATGACGACGCCGCCACGTCCGAACCCGTCCTTGCGGTAGATCTCGATCATCTCGCCGTCGCCGACCCGGACGGTGGCGGTGTTGGCGCGTGTCGTGCCCGCGTTCCAGTTCAACGTCGCGGCATTCGGACGAGCTGATCCTGCGGGATAGGCGACGAGCCAGCCCTTCTGCTGCGGGCGCACGATCGTGGTCGAGACGACGATCGCACTGGAACCCGCCGGAATGCCACATGCAGCGGTGCTCACGCGCGCTGTCGACGCGTCGACGGGGATGAGTCCCACTCCGAACCGCTCGTCGGCCAACCGGCACGGTTGGACCGGCTCGTACCTGCTGGCGGCACCGGCAGCCTCCGCCACGGGGACGTCCGCGGGGACGACGTGTCCGACGACGGCGACCGCCGTGGCGAGCAACGTGATGACGAAGAACTTGGCGATTCGGCCGCGCATCGAGCCGACGCTAGTGCGGGTGTCGTTGCCCTGACAGGTTCTCCGGTGTCAGAGTCGTCCGGCGTCGACCACCCGCTGCAGGAACTGACGGGTCCGTTCTTCCACCGGCGCGCCGAAGACCTGCTGTGGAGGCCCGTCCTCGAGGATTCGTCCATGGTGGAGAAAACACACGCGATCGCTGATGTCGCGTGCGAACGCCATCTCATGCGTGGCGAACAGCATCGTCATGCCCTGCGACTTGAGGGAGCGCACGACGTCGAGCACTTCACCGACGAGTTCGGGATCGAGCGCGGACGTGATCTCGTCGAGCAGCATCACCTCGGGGTCCATCGCGAGCGAGCGTGCGATCGCAACCCGTTGCTGCTGGCCACCCGAGAGCTGATCCGGGAAGGCGTCGATCCGCTCCTCGAGTCCGAGTCGCACGAGCAGGTCGCGGGCTCGCTCGCGCATCCCGCTTGGCCACGCCGAGCACCTTGCCGCGGCCCGATGGCCACGTTGTCGACCACGCTCATGTGGGGAAAGAGGTTGAAGCTCTGGAAGATCATCCCGATCCGCCTCCGGATCGGGTCGGCGTCGAGCCCCGGTTCGGCGATGTCGACGCCGTCGAGCAGGATTGCTCCGTCATCGATCGGCTCGAGCAGGTTCGTGCAACGGAGCAGCGTCGACTTGCCCGAGCCCGACGCCCCGATCAGCGTGATCACCTCGCCGTTGGCGACGTCGAGGTCGATGCCGTCGAGCACGACGTTGGTGCCGAACGCCTTGCGGACACCACGAAACGAGATCTTCGGAGACGTTGGGAGTGGGAGCCGTTCGTCCGTCACGAGATCGCCGTGGCCCCTGTTCGGCGACGTTCCCGGCTCAGCGCCCAGTCCGCGAAGCGGGTGCACGGGATCGTCAGGGCGAGGAAGATGATCGCGGCCCCGACATACGGCGTGAAGTTCGCGGTGAGCGACTTCTGCGACTCCGCTCGCCGGAGGACCTCGACCGGCCCGATGAGGCTGACGAGCGCGACGTCTTTCTGCAGGCTGACCAGGCTGTTCATGAGCGGTGGCACGACCCGGCGGATCGCCTGCGGCACGATGATGGTTCCGAGGGTCTGTGCGGACGACATGCCGAGCGAGCGAGCCGCAGCGCGCTGGCTCTCGTGGATGCTCTCGATGCCGGCGCGGAACACCTCGGACACGTACGCGGTGTAGGACAGCACGAGTGCCACCGTTCCCCAGATCAGAGGATTGCTCCACTCCCGTGACGGGATCAGGCCCGGCACGCCGAACCCGATCAGGTAGATGGTCAGGATGACCGGGACGCCGCGGAACACGTCCGTGAAGACCACCGCAGCGGCGCGAACAGGGAAAAGGGCCGGACTCCGGGAGTTCCGGAGGATTGCAACGAGCAGCGATGCGACGAAGATCAAGGGGGTCGACCAGAGGAAGATCTGAACATCCAGCCAGAACGCGTGGAGGAGATCGGGGAACGACTCAACAAGGATGTCCCAGTTGAAGAACGACCTCTTGACGGCTTCCCAGCGTGGTGCGCGCGGCACGAGCACGACCAACGCCGCAATGGTGATGATCGTGCTCGCACTCGCGATCGCGAGCCCTCGTCGCCGACGAGATCGCTCATAGCGTTCTCGCCGGGTCAGGGCGCTCACGCTTTCGTACTCACTCGGCGGGGATGATCGGCGCCACGTCACCGATCTCGAGCCACGTGTCGGTGATCGTGTCGAGTTCGCCCGAATCGACGAGGGCCGTGATGGCCGCGTCGACGCATGGCTTCAGTGGGCTCTCGTTCTCGAGCACGAACCCGAGCTCGTCGCCCTGGCCGCCCGTGTCACGGGTGAACTGGCCGATCACGCTCGAGCCCTCGATCTCGACCGCCGACACGAAGAGCGCCGTGGGGAGGTCGAAGACGGCGGCGTCGAGCTGGTTGGCTTCGAGTGCTGCCTTGACGGCCGTGTTGTCGTTGTAGATGAGCGGCTCGCTGTCGGGTTGGATGACATCGGTGATGAACGTGAGGCTGGTGGTACCGGCTTGCGCTCCGAGCTGGAGACCCTGGAGGTCGGCGATCGAGGCTCCCTCTGCAGCAGAGCCGTCCAGTGCGACGAGCGCCTGGTTGCCGGCGTAGTACGGGAGCGAGAAATCGACGGACTCGTCACGGGCGGCGGTGATCGAGAACTGCTGGATGTTCATGTCGAAGTCCTTCGGCCCAGGCTGGATCGCCTCGTCGAATCCGCTCCGCACCCACTTCACGGCGTCGCCTTCGTATCCCATCTGGGCGGCGACGGCCATCGCGACCGCGGCTTCGAAACCCTCGCCGGACTCTGGAGCGTTGTCGACGACCCACGGTTCGAATGCGGGCTCGCCGGTCGCGAGGGTCAGAACGCCGTCGTCGATCGTGTTCGCACACGAGTCGTCGGCGGCGGCGTCGGCCCCACCGGTCGCTTCGGTCGTCGCAGTGTCGTCGCCGGCTGCTTCGGTGGTGTCGGTTTCGGCAGCGGCGGTGGTGTCGGCGGCCTCGTCGCTGTCACTGCCGCACGCGGCGAAGACGAGCGAGCCGACGGCGAGCGCAGCTGCAAAACGGGTGGTACGGGCTTGCATGGGGGTTCTCCTTGGATGGTTGTTCACGCGCAGCGCATGCTACTTGCGCGTCCTGAGCCTGCGCCGTGTGCGTTGGCGCCGGGGCCCGCCCACGCAGCGTGGAGCAGAAGGTGGTGGTCGGGTTTCGAGGACGTGGGAGTAGCGTGCCGCCCCATGTCGAAGCCTCCCGCCACGCAGTACTCGATCTCGCTCGATGTCACCCTGGACAACGTTCCGGGCGTGCTCGGCCGGCTGTGCACGGCAATCGGTGAGACAGGAGGCAACATCTTCGCGATCGAGGGCTTCGTGGCGAAGGGCAAGGTGCTCGAGCGCGACATCGTCGTCAACTGCAGCAGCGTGGAGCATCAGAGCGAGGTGGTTGCGGCTGTCGAGGCGGTCGAGGGCGTCACGCTCGAGGAGTGGCACGACCGCACCTTCCGGATGCACGAGGGCGGCAAGATCGAGGTGCTGCCGCTGCTTCCGGTCAACGACCAGGACGACCTCTCGATGGCGTACACACCAGGCGTGGCGCGCGTGTGCAATGCGATCGCCGCCGACGAGACGCTGGCCGACGAGTACACGATCCGCAAGAACACGGTGGCGATCGTCTCCGACGGCACCGCCGTCCTCGGCCTGGGAGACATCGGTCCGAAGGGCGCGATGCCCGTGATGGAGGGCAAGGCCCTGTTGTTCAAGGCATTCGCCGGCGTCGACGCGTTCCCCATCTGCCTCGACGTCTCGTCGCCTGAGGAGATCATCGAGACGGTGATCCGTCTGGCGCCGACGTTCGGCGGCATCAATCTCGAAGACATCGCAGCGCCGGGCGCCTTCCAGGTCGAGGAGGCCCTGAAGGAGGCGCTCGACATCCCGGTCTTCCACGACGACCAGCACGGGACCGCGGTCGTCACGCTGGCCGCAGTCGAGAATGCCCTGCGGATCACCGGCAAGAAGATGGAGGACCTGTCGATCGTCATCTCGGGAGTCGGAGCGGCGGGCGTCGCCATCGGCAAGATCCTGCTGGGAGCGGGCGCCGGAGAAATCGTCGGCGTCGACAGCCAAGGAGCCGTCTACAACGGTCGTGACGGACTCAACGCGTGGAAGCAGTGGTTCGCCGAAAACACCAACCCGCACGGCAAGCAGGGCGCCCTCAGCGACGTGATGGCGGGCACGGACGTGTTCATCGGAGTGAGCGCACCCGATGTGCTCACGGTCGACGACATCAAGGCGATGAACGAGGACCCGATCGTGTTCGCGATGGCGAACCCGGATCCCGAGATCCGCCCCGAACTCGTGGGCGATCTGGTCCGGGTGATGGGCACCGGCCGCAGCGACTACCCCAACCAGATCAACAATGTCCTCGCGTTCCCGGGGATCTTCCGCGGGGCGCTCGATGCGCGGGCGAGTGACATCACCGAGGGGATGAAACTGGCGGCGGCCGAGGCCATCGCACGGTCGGTCTCGGACGAGCAGCTGAGCGAGACCAACATCATGCCGTCGGTGTTCGATCGGTCGGTGTCGATGCGCGTGGCCGAGGCGGTCACCGCAGCTGCGATCGCCGACGGCGTGAGTCGACTCAACTGATTTTTCGCTGACGTTGCGAGCACCGCGACGCATCGTTCGGCGTCCGGTTCTACGGTCAAGAACGTGGTCGGAGCGGTCGATGAACATGGTGTGGCCGTCACCTCCGCGCCTTCGCCGTTGATCAGAACGTCCGTCGCTACCGTCATCGGCGCGGCACTGGTCGTCGCCATCTGGTTGCGGCGCGAGACCATCGGGTCGGCCCTGAGCGAGATCCGGGGGCTGTCGGCAATCGCCGTTGTCGCGCTCGTTGCGCTCACCGTGTACGAACGTTGGTCTCGCGGCGACATCGTGCGTCGACTGCTGGGCGAACCGATCGGAATCGGGCGGGCCGTGACGATCCACGACGTCGGGACCGCCGCCAGCAAAGGCGTTCCGCTCGGCGGGGCGCTCGGGACGGCGCTGCGGTGGTCGATCAGCCGGACCAGTGGCGTTCGACCGCCCACCTTCGCCACCATGCTCATCGCCTACGGCATCGCCACGACGTTCGCCACCTGGCTGCTGCCGTTGTTCGCGCTGCTGGCCGACCTCACGCAACGAACGGCCGACACCACCGACCTGGTGCTGCTCGGCGTGATCGGCGCCGTGCTCGCCGGATCGGTGGCCTTCTGGACGGTGGTGCTCCGATCGGACCGTCTCGAGACGTGGACCGTCGGTCGAACCCGGAAGGTGGGGGAGATGCTGGCTCGCCGGGTCCCCGTCCTCGACGGACAGGACCCTGCAGCGGGGGTCGCCGACATCCGCCGCGGCCTCCGCCTGACCGGCCGGAACCCCTGGAGCCTCCTCGCCCGCACGATGTCGGCTCAGCTGTGCGGCGCCGTGATCCTCCTCGTTGCACTGCGATCGCTCGGCGTCGGCTCCGAGCTGGGCGGCACCGAGTTCTTCCGGGTCTTCTTCCTCGCGCATCTCGCGAGCACGTTTGTTCCGACACCCGGGGGAGTGGGCGTGGTCGAAGCCGGCACGACGGGGGCGCTCATCGCCGCCGGAGTCGACACGACCACTGCCCTTGCGGCGGTCATCATCTACCGCTTCTTCACCTATGTCGTCCCGATCGTGTTCGGATCGCTCCTCTACCTCCTGTGGCGGGTTCGTGGAGTACGGAGCGCATCGACAAGACTTGAAGATCATGGGTCATCCTTCGACACCGCACTTCCGGACATTTCATGCGCTGCGTATCAAGGGGTTCGCCACCACCGACACGCTGGCTGAGATGACCACCCATGAGCTGCCGCACGTGGAGTCCCATCTGGCCGAGTTCCACGAGGTCGGACACGTCCAGTTTCGTGAGAACCGCGGGCTGTGGCAGCTCACGCCCGACGGTCGCCAGGCCCATCTCGAGCATCTCGCGGCCGACCTGCACGGGCTGGACCCGGTGTCCGCACTCGCGGACCCGTATGCCGCCTTCATCGACCTCAACGGGCGGTTCAAGGAGCTGTGCGGCGAATGGCAGTTGCGCGACGGGGCCCCGAACGACCACTCGGATCCCGACTACGACGCGTACGTGATCGGACGACTGCACGAGGTCCACTCGGAGGCCGAACCCGTCGTCAGCGCAATGGGTGCCGTGCTCGAGCGGCTGTCTCCCTACGCACGTCGGCTCACCGTCGTGCTCGGCCGGGTCCAGCAGGGCGAGACCAACATGTTCACCGGTGTCATGTGTGGGAGCTATCACGATGCCTGGATGGAGTTGCACGAGGATCTGATCCTCACTCAGGGCATCGATCGCGCTGCCGAAGGATCCTTCTGATTCGAACGCGGGAACCCCGCGATCATCACCTAGGTTCTGGGGCGTGAACGCTCTCCAGGGAAGGCGCTGCTGATGGCTCGATTCGGACGGGTCCTGACCGCGATGGTCACGCCGTTCGCCGCCGACGAGTCGCTCGACGTCGACGCGGCCGTGGCCGTGGCGAAATGGCTGGTCGAACAGGGGAACGAAGGCCTCGTCGTCGCCGGGACCACCGGCGAGTCGGCGACGCTCTCGATCGACGAGAAGTTGACCCTGTTCGAGGCGTTGGCCGCCGCGGTGACCGTGCCGGTGATCGCGGGGACGACCGGATCGAACACCCGCCAGGACATCGGGCTCACCGTCGAGGCCGAGAAGCTCGGCGTGGCCGGGATCCTGGCGGTCTGCCCGTACTACAACCGTCCGTCGCAGGCCGGCCTCGACGCACACTTCCGTGCGATCGCTGCCAACACCGACCTCCCGGTGCTGCTGTACGACATCCCCAAGCGCACGGGTCGCAAGATCGACACCTCGACGCTGATCGCCCTCGGGAACGACGTGACGAACATCGTCGGCGTCAAGGATGCGGCGGGCGACCCGGGCCAGACAGCGCTCGTCGTCGATGCGACGCCCGACGACTTCGAGGTGTACTCGGGTGATGACCCGATGACGCTGCCCCTGCTCGCCGTCGGCGCCGTCGGTGCGATCGGCGTCGCCACGCACTGGAGCGCACCCGACCACGTGCAGATGTTCGACGCATGGGACGCAGGCGACGTTGCCGCTGCCCGTGCCCACAATGCCCGACAGTTCGAGAGCTACGCGTTCGAGACCAGCGACGCCATCCCGAATCCACTGCCGGCCAAGGCAATGATGCGCGAGCTCGGCCATGCCGTGGGCGAAGCACGACTCCCGATGGGGACCGCACCAGCGGGCCTCTCCGACCAGGCCCGCGAGGTCTACGACCGATTGGTGGCCTCACGTGGCTAAGCCGACAACCCAGCCGATGACCGCGAATCTCGATCCGAAGACTCCGGTCCGGATCGTCTTCCTCGGTGGGCTCGGTGAGATCGGCCGCAACTGCATGGTCATCGAGCAGGGCGCAGCCGACGATCCCGATCGCACGATGATGCTCATCGACTGCGGTCTCATGTTCCCCGACGCCAATCACCACGGCATCGACCTCATCCTCCCCGACTTCACGTACCTCAAGGAGAACGCAACGCGGATCGACGCACTCGTGCTGACCCACGGTCACGAGGACCACATCGGGGCCATCCAGTACCTGATGCGGGACGGCGACGGGATCGGCGATCTGCGCAAGGAGAAGCTGCCGGTCTACGGCTCGGCCCTGGCGCTCGGACTGGCCAAGAACCGCATCGAGGAAGCCGGCCTGATGCCGAAGATCGACATGCGCCCGGTCAAGGACGGCCAGCAGATCGACGTCGGCTCACTCCTCGTCGAGTTCATCCCGGTCACCCACTCGGTGCCGCACGCCCACGCGATCGCGGTGCACACCGCCCAGGGGGTGGTGCTCCACTCGGGCGACTTCAAGATCGATCTCACCCCGGTCGACGAGCGACGTGCTGACCTGGCGCGCATCGGCCAACTCGCCAAGAACGAAGGCATCCGGCTGCTGATGTCCGACTCGACGAACGCCGAGGAGCCCGGCTACGCATCGAGCGAGACCAACGTCGGCGGCGTACTCCGCGGACTGTTCGCCCAGCAGCGGGGCCGCCGGATCATCACCGCCAGCTTCGCCAGCCACCTGCACCGGATCCAGCAGATCGCGGATGCTGCGGTCGGCGAAGGTCGCAAGGTGGCCACGCTCGGGCTGAGCATGAAGAAGAACATCCGCCTCGGCCTCGACCTTGGTGTGTTCAAGATCCCCGAGTCGTCGCTGATCGACATCGAAGACGTCGACAAGTACGACCCGGGCGAGATCTGCATCATCTCGACCGGTTCCCAAGGCGAGCCGATGTCGGCGCTCGGGTTGATGGCTCGCGGCGAGAACCGATGGTTGAAGTTGACGGACAACGACACCGTCGTCCTGTCGAGCCACGCAATCCCCGGCAACGAAAGCAGCGTCAACAAGGTGATCGACGGGCTGCTCCGGTTGGGGGCGAACGTCGTCCACTCCGGTGTGATGGACGTCCATGCGACCGGTCACGCGAAGGCCGACGACATCAAGACCTACCTGTCGATCGTCAATCCGGAGTGGTTCGTGCCGATCCACGGCGAGTACCGGCACATGGTCGCCAACGCGAAGCTCGGCGAGTTGATGGGCGTCCGCGGCGACCGCGTCATCCAGTGCGAGGACGGCGACGTGCTCCAGTTGGACCGTGACGGGCTCGCGCCGGTCGGCAGGGTGCCCTCCGGGTATCTCTACGTCGACGGCATCGTCGGCGACGTCGGCAACGGGGTACTGCGGGACCGCCGCAAACTGGCCGAGGAAGGCGTGGTCGTCGTCGTGTCGACCGTCGACATGCAGACCGGCAAGGTGCTCGTCGACCCGGAGATCATCACCCGCGGCTGGGTGTATGCCCCCGAGGCGGAGGATCTCCTCGACGAAGCCTGTGACACGGTTGCATCCGCACTGGAGAAGGCGCTCGCCGAGGGTGTTCGCGACGTCGAGCAACTGGAACGCGAAGCGCGGCGGGCGGCCGGCAAGTTCGTCAGCGAGCGCACCAAGCGCCGACCGATGATCGTCCCCGTCGTGATGGAAGCCTGATCATCTACGCGCTGATGGCGTCGGGCGCACCGGGTCGAACCGACTCGGTCGAGTTCCTTCTCCCGATCCAGATCCAACCGGCGACGAACGCCACGATCGCGAGCGCATTCGCCAGCGCAGCGAGGCGGGCGCCCGCGTGGGGCGCCTCGCACGGCACGCGGTCGTAGACGTAGTCGGCCCGGAGCTCCGGGAGCGGTTGCGCTGTGTCCCGCGGCTGCAGCGTCGACGAGCGAGTTGCACTCGACCAACTGTGCGCGAGGCGCATCGTCGGGGGTCGCCGACGGGTTCTGCGCCAGTTCGACCGCCAACTCACTCGTCGGATCGACCACCACGGGAACCGTGTCGTCGATCGGTTGCAGCGCCCAGCCGAACACGAGGACGGCCACCCACACGACGAGCACGCCCACGGCGATCATCGACCGCTTGCTCCAACCCGTCGCGTCGTTCGGCACTTCGGGCAATGTAGCGGCCCGCCCCGCGGACGGACACGAACCGGTCTCGTCGGCCTAGCCTGCCGCCCATGGAATCCATCGTTCCCGGGATCCGAGGTCGATGAGGCGCTCCGGGGTGGTGGCGCTGCGTGTCGCAGGTCTGGCCGTTGCCGTCGCGCTGTCGGCCGGCGGATGTGGTGGGTCCGATCGTGCGAGCGACGGCACGACGCCGGTGACCGACGACGCGCCCGACGTCGCGCCGACCGGCGAGACGCCGACGTTCGTGTACGACGTCGTGACGGCCATCGAGGCCGTCGAAGCCGAACTCGGCGCCGGGCAGCGGTTCTTCGAGGTGACGGCAAACGCCCAGTTCACGAACGTCTTCGTCGCCGTCGACGATGCCACGGCGGCGGTTGCCTACGCCTACGTCGATGGGCGGTTCGAGCAGCCGGCGCCGAAGCAGAGCGGGGCCGAAGGGCTCACGTTCGGCCTCGACGACGTCGACTTCGATCCCGAACTCGTGACTCTCGGGCGTGCGCGCCGAGCCTCCGCAGTCGGTCGTCGACGCGATCAGCGTCTACGGCGACGGTGTCGGCGCCACCTACGTGCTCGCCGCGACATCCGCGGTCGGCGGGTTCCTCGACATCGTCGTGGGTCCGGATGGGCAGATCTTCTCGGTCGACCCGGTCTGATCTCGCACCGGTGCCTCCGCATCTGTGTCGCACCCGATTGGTACGGTGATCGGGTCATGACTACCTGGGGCCCGTCGGGCAAGAAGCCGTCGAAGCAGTCGTCGGGGAAGCGGTCGACGCGTGTCGATCCCACGGCGAAGACGTCGCGGACCTCGCGCAGTTCCCGTTCGACCGGTCGGGGGTCCGTTCGTGACGCGACGCCCGAGCAGATCGATCGCGGCGCCGCCCCCGGCGACGACCGTCACCCGAGCCGTCGGCACAAGGACGAGCTGATCGGACTCGGCCTCATCGGTGCTGCGGTGTTGCTGGCACTCGCGATCTACGTCGACCTCGCCGGCCCGATCGGGCGTGGTGTCGAGACGCTGATCGGGTGGTTCTTCGGCCTCGGCCGTTTCGCCGTGCCACTGGTGCTGCTGGCCGTCGGCATCGCGTTCGTCCGCAGGGGTCGTTCGTCGGCCCCGATCCGCCTTGCGATCGCCTGGACGGTCGTCGTCGTCTCGACGCTCGGGCTGATCCACGTGATCCGTCGCAACGACGAGGCCGACGGTTTCGATCGCTTCGGCGACTGGGGTGGCTGGGTCGGTGCGGCGATCGCCGAGCCCCTCGCAGCCGGCATCGAGACCGCTGGCACCGTCGTCGTGCTCGGTGCGTTGATCATCGGGAGCCTGATGTTGATCACCCAGACCTCGCTGCGCACGATGGCGCAGCAGACCGGTGGCGTGCTCAACGCAGTCCTGCGTCCCGTCGGGCGGGCCGCGAAATCGGGGATCGGCAACATCACGACGCTCTCCAGCGATCGCGACGACAGCGCCGAGCTCGATGCCACCACGGTGTTCGACCAGGAACGACTCGACGGTGGCTCGCCCCCGGTGGTCGGCGAGGCGCTGACCGCCGGCGGCGGTCCCCAGCTGTACGACTTCGAGTCCGACGGCGACGCGCTGCCCGGCGCGGCGAAGCCGAAGCGCAAGCGAGCTGCGAAGACCAGAGCGCCCGTCGTCAGCCCCGACGGCACCCAGGTCGGCGACTGGGTCCTCCCGCCGATGAAGTTCCTGCTGCAGCCCGGCGAGAAGAAGGTCGACGTGAAGGCGATCGAGCAGCGTGGCCTGACGCTGCAGGAATCGCTGGCGTCGCACAACGTCGAGACCGAACTCATCGGCATGACCGTCGGCCCGACCGTCACCCGCTACGAGCTCGAACTCGGCCCCGGTGTCAAGGTCGCCAAGGTGACCAACCTGCAGAAGGACATCGCCTATGCGATGGCGGCGACCGACGTGCGCATCCTCGCTCCGATTCCCGGGCGCTCCGCGATCGGTGTCGAGGTGCCCAACCACCAGCGTCAACTGGTCGCCCTGGGCGACCTGCTGGCGTCCCCCGAGGCCCAGCGCGCCACCAACCCGCTCGAGGTCGCGGTCGGCAAGGACATCGCCGGCAAGACCGTCATGCTCGACCTGGCCGCCACACCGCACATGCTGATCGCCGGTGCCACCGGCGCAGGCAAGTCGAGCGGGATCAACTGCATCATCACCTCGCTGCTGATGCGCACGACGCCCGACGATGTCCGGCTGATCCTCATCGACCCGAAGCAGGTCGAGATGGGGCAGTACGCCCGGCTCCCGCACCTGCTCACCCAACCGGTCACGAACCCGAAGAAGGCCGCGAACGCATTGGGCTGGGCGGTCAAGGAGATGGAGCGGCGCTACGACGTGCTCTCCGAGGTCGGCTACCGCGACATCGGCGGGTACAACTCGGCGTTCGCGGCCGGCAAGATCGACGACCCGCCGGGTACCGATCCCGACGGTCCACCGGTCTACGAGCACATGCCGTACATCGTTGTGGTCGTCGACGAGCTGAACGACCTCATGATGGTGGCGGCCCGCGACGTCGAAGAATCGATCACCCGCATCGCACAGAAGGCCCGCGCCGTCGGCATCCACCTGATCGTCGCCACGCAGCGCCCGTCGGTCAACGTGATCACCGGGGTGATCAAGGCCAACATCCCGGCGCGTATGGCCTTTGCCGTGTCGAGTCTCACCGACTCCCGCGTGATCCTCGATCAGCCCGGGGCCGACAAGCTGGTCGGAAAGGGCGACATGTTGCTGCTTCCCGGCAACTCGACCGTTCCCAACCGGATCCAGGGCGCGTTCATCACCGAGGACGAGGTCCGCGAGGTCGTCGCGCACTGGAAGGCGTCAGGGTCCCGAGCCGGTCACCTCGGCGAGATCGAAGGCGGCGACGACGCCGGCGGTGCCGCGGCGATGCCGTTCGCGATGAGTTCGCCCGCGCTCACCCCGCCGGCGCCGTCCGCCATGGACGCGTCGGCACTCGACGTGACCTCCGACGCCAACGCGTTCTCGGCCGGTGAGGACGACGAGGACACGGCGATGATGAAGCAGGCGATGGAGCTGATCGTGCGGAGCCAGCTCGGCTCCACCTCGATGTTGCAGCGCAAGCTCAAGGTCGGGTTCGCACGGGCCGGTCGGATCATGGACCTGCTCGAGCAACGCGGCGTGGTCGGCCCGAGCGAAGGGTCCAAGGCGCGGGCGGTGCTCATGACGGTCGAGGAATTCGAGCTGCTGCAGCAGAACGGTCAGCTCTGAGCGGTGGCCGGCGGGACGACGCTCCCCGAATCGAAGCCGTGTGTCGTGTGCGGACGCACGATCGAGTGGCGCAAGAAGTGGGAGCGCAACTGGGGTGACGTCCGCTACTGCTCCGACGGCTGTCGGAGCAACAAGCCGACCGACGTCGATCGAGCGCTCGAGATCGTCGATCCTCGACGCTGCTCGACCGTCGGTCCCGGGAGGCGACGATCTGTCCGTCTGAGGCGGCCCAGGCCGTCGGCGGGAGTCGACGACGACGCATGGCGTCCGCTTGATGGGACGGGCCGCGACATGCAGCTCGCCGGCTCGTGGTGGCCGGTGAGATCGAGATCACCCAGGGAGGTCGAGTCGTCGACCCGTCGACTGCGAAGGGGCCGATTCGGCTGCGCAGGCGCTGACACGACGATTGCCGAACGGTTGGGTCGGACGACCCGTGACCGGGGGAGGATGTGCGCATGAACGCAGAGACCGTTCGACTTCCGGTGCCGGGTCTGGGCCGCGCGGCTGCGGAGGCGTTCGTCGGACAACACCTGACCGGATTGTTCGTCGGAGACCCGGTGGGCTCGGAGCGGTTTCGTGGTGGGCAGGCCGCGGCCGACGCGGCCCTCGCCGCGTACGACGTACGCGGCTACGCCGCCACCCGCAACGAGGTGCTGCCCCCGTCGACACGGGGAGCGTCGGCACTGTCGCCCTACATCCGCCATGGGCTCCTCTCGCTCCCGACCGTGTGGCATCACGTCGAGGGTGGGCCGAGCCGCGATGTCAGCAAGTTCCGCGACGAGCTGTTGTGGCAGGAGTTCGCTCGTCACTGGTACGCCCGCCTCGGGCGTCGGACTCGACGAGGCGTCCGTCGCGAACGTGCGAGCGACACCGACCGCATCGGAGCGGGGGTGGACGGGTGGAGTCGGCAGATGGCGTGTCTGTCCGCGACCGTCGGTGAGCTGGAGCGCGACGGGTGGCTCGTCAACCAGAGTCGGATGTGGCTGTCGAGCGACTGGGCGGTTCGCAACGGACGGCGGTGGCAGGAGGGCGAGGACGTCTTCTTCACCCACCTGCTCGACGGGTCGCGCGCTGCGAATCGGCTGGGGTGGCAATGGACGACCGGGGTCGGGTCGTCGAAGCACTACGGCTTCAGCCGCTGGCAGGTCGAGAAACGCGCACCCGAGCTGTGCCGGAACTGCGAGTTGCGCGACGCCTGCCCGATCCAGGACTGGCCGGTCGACCCGGAGTTCGTCGCAGTCGAACCCCCGTCCGTGATCGCCTCGCTGGACGCGGCAGCAGCCGCACGGTGCGGGCCGACGGAGACGATCACACAGGGCGACCCGGATGTCGTCTGGCTCACAGCGGAGTCACTCGGCGTCCACGACCCGGCGTGTGCGTCAACCGACGGTCTTCCCGTGGTCTTCACCTTCGATCGGGCACTTCTCGCGGGGCTCCAGCTCTCCGCGAAGCGACTGGTGTTCCTCGTCGAAACACTGGCCGAGTTGGCACGGCACCGACATCTCGAGCTGTACCTCGGGAGCCCGGTGGCCGCGCTCGACGGTCGGGCGGTGGTGGTGACCCACGCTCCGGTCCCGGGATTCGTCGAGCTCGCGGAGGGGGTCGACGTCGCGGTTCGGCACCCGTGGCGGTGGCTCGCCGAGCCGTCGGGCGGCAGCGTGTCGAGCTTCTCCGCCTGGCGTCGTTCGGTGCGCCTCGTAGTCTGAGCCCGTGGGCGTTCCGGTCATCGATCTTCGCGGTCTCGTGGACGGCGGTGACGATGCCGACGCGGTGGGAGTGGCGATCGATGCGGCGTGCCGCTCGGTCGGATTCTTCTCGGTGATCGGCCACGGCGTCGATCCGGACGTGATCGGATGTGCTCACGATGCCGCCCAGGCGTTCTTCGATCTTCCCCTCGACGCCCGTCTCGGTGCGGCGAAGCCCACACCGTCCGCTCCCTACGGCTACGTCCCGTTCACAGCGGAAGCGCTCAACCGGTCGATCGGTGGGGTCGGGCCCCCCGACCTGAAGGAGACGTACAACGTCGGACCCATCGGCGCTCCGCCCCGTCCACTCAGCGAGATGACCGATCCCGACGAGCGAGATGTGTGGGCGCCGACCGTGTGGCCGTCAGCGCTGCCCGAGCTGCGTCCGGCGCTCGAGGGGTACTACCTGGCCATGGCTGAGCTGGCGGCGACGATCATGGACGGCTTCGCCCGCGCCCTGGGTCTCGGCGCCGGCTGGTTCGACCCGTTCATCGACCAACACGGGTCGGCACTCCGGCTGGCCCACTATCCGCCACTCGCGGCCCCGCCTGCAGCGGGGGAGCTGCGGGCGGGCGCGCACACCGACTACGGCACGCTGACGATCCTCCGCCTCGATGCCGAACCCGGCCTGCAGGTGATCGGCTCCGAGGGGGAGTGGGTCGACGTCGAGGCCCCTGACGGGGCGTTGCTCGTGAACCTCGGCGATCTGATGCAACGGTGGACCAACGATCGGTGGCGATCCACGATGCACCGCGTCGTCGTGTGCGAGGGGCGCCACGACCAGCGTCGATTGACGATGCCGTTCTTTCACAACGCCAACTGGGACGCACGGGTGGAGTGTCTGTCACTCGAGGGGGAGACACCCCGATACGAGCCCGTCCTGGCCGGTGCGCACCTGATGGCGAAGTTCCGGTCCACCGTCACGACCCCGCTGGACGGCTGAAACCCGTCGGGTGTCGCCGCTGGAGTGATCGCGCAGGTCGTGTTGATCGACGCTCCGATCGAAGTCGTGGAGCGCCTGGCCAGGACCGGGGCCGAGCTCGTGTCACGGTTCGCGGAGGTGACGGAGCGATAGCGTGCTCGTGTGCAGCGCTTCTACGTCGAAACGCTCGGCTGTCCCAAGAACGACGTCGACTCGGACAAGCTCATCGGCGCGCTGGTGGCCGATGGGATGGAAGCGACCGACGACGCTGCTGCCGCCGACCTCGTCGTGGTGAACACCTGTGCGTTCATCGGCGACGCACGCAAGGAGTCGATCGACACCATCATGGCGCTCGACGAGCTGCGCCGCGCCGACAGTCGGCTCGTGGTCACGGGTTGCATGGCCGAGCGATACGGCTCCGAACTCGCCGAGGCGCTCCCCGAGGTCGATCAGGTCGCCGGGTTCGGCCAGGCCTTCAACATCGCACCGGCGTTGCGTGACGGCACCGAGGTCCCCACGCGATCTGCCCCTGCCCGCAAGCTGATCCCCGTCTCGTCGACGCCGTTGCCCGACTTCGATCTGCTGAACCTGCCCCGACCCAAGGCGAGCGCGCCGTGGGCGTATGTCAAGATCGCCGAGGGATGTGACCGGTCGTGTGGGTTCTGTGCCATCCCGAGCTTCCGCGGTCCGCAACGCAGTCGCGACATCGACTCGATCATGACCGAGGTGCATCAGACCGAGGCGCGGGAGATCGTGCTCGTTGCGCAGGATCTCGCGTCGTACGGCAAGGATCGCCCGTCCGAGCTCGGAGCCGGCTCGATCGTGCCGCTCGTCGATGCGGTCGCGTCCGTCGTCGACCGGGTGCGGCTGCTGTATCTGTACCCCAGCGACCTGACCGACGCGTTGATCGACTCGGTCTGTGCGAGCGGCGTGCCGTACTTCGACCTGTCGTTGCAGCACGTCTCCAAGCCGCTGCTGCGTCGGATGCGTCGGTGGGGCGACGGCGAGCGATTCCTCGCCCGGATCGCCGACATCCGCGAGCGCGAGCCCGACGCGGCATTTCGCAGCAACTTCATCGTGGGCTACCCGGGCGAGACCGAGGAGGACCACGATCAGCTCCTCGACTTCGTCGAACGGGCGCAGCTCGACTGGTGCGGGTTCTTCGCGTACAGCAACGAGGACGGCACGTACGCCGCCGACCTCGACCAGCACGTCGACGACTCGCTCATGCGAGAGCGGCTCGCCGAGTTGAGCGAGCTGCAGGACGAGATCACCGCCGCCCGGCGCGATGCGCTCATCGGAACCGACGCGCACGTGCTCGTCGATGCGCCCGGTGTCGCTCGGAGCCATCGTGAAGCACCCGAGATCGACGGCATCATCCACGTCGCCGACGATCTCCCCGTCGGCGAGATGACGACCGTGAGGATCGTCGACGCACTCGGCCCCGATCTCGTGGCGGCCGGAGTCGACCTCGCTGCTCTCGACGAGGATCACGGAGGCAGCTGATGGTCGAGTCGCTCAACAGCTGGGCCAACGCCATCACGGCGATGAGGATCCTGTTGGCGCCGCTCGTCTTCCTGGCGATCCCCGAGGACGGATCCGGGTCGTGGTGGGCGTTTCTGTTCTGGTTCGTCCTGTGCTCGAGTGACGGGATCGACGGATACATCGCACGTCGCCGCGGCCCGACCACGGTCGGCGCATTCCTCGATCCCCTCGCCGACAAGGTGCTGGTCCTCGGGGCGATGTTCACGCTCGTCGCGCACGACATCTTCTGGTTCGTCCCGGTCGCGATCATCGCTGCCCGCGAGCTCACGATCAGTGCGTACCGGATCATCAAGAGCGGGCGTGGTGTCAGCGTGCCGGCGAGCAGGCTCGGCAAGTACAAGACCGTGGTCCAGCAGTTTGCGGTGGCGTTCGCCCTCTTTCCACCGACGGCGCTCACCGCCACCTGGACCTGGCAGGTGCTGCTCTGGCTCGCGGTCGTGCTCACGGTCGTGAGCGGCGCGCAGTATCTCTGGTACGCGATGAAGCCACAGCAGGTCGACGTGGCCGCCCGGGTGTCGTGAACGTCTCGGTCCTCGCCGTCGGGACCGAGCTCCTGCTCGGTCAGATCATCGACTCGAACTCTGCGTGGATGGGCGAGGAACTGGCCGCACACGGCATCGATTCGCTCGTCCAGGTCAAGGTCGGTGACAACGTCGGCCGGATCGAGCGACAACTTCGCCGTCTCCTCGAGGACGCCGATGCCGTCATCATCTGTGGTGGACTCGGTCCGACCCACGACGACCTCACCCGAGAGGCAATCGCCGACGTCATGGGGGCCGAATTGGTGCTCGACGAGCACGTCGCCGGGGTCATCCGCGACATGTTCGAATCCCGCGGGCGGCGGATGCCCGAGAACAACCTGCGCCAGGCGATGGTGCCGGTGGGGGCACGTGTGATCCCGCAGACGCGTGGCACGGCGCCCGGCCTGATCTGCCCGATCGGTGGAGCTGACGGCAACGTCGTCTACGCCGTCCCCGGTGTGCCCCACGAGATGCGCGACATGATGCAGCGCGCGATCGTGCCCGACCTGGTCCGTCGCAGCGGATCGGTCGACACCATCGTCAGCCGAGTCCTGCGCACCTGGGGCGAGTCGGAGAGCGGCTTGAACGAACGCCTCGACGACGTGATCGCCGAGCTCGAGTCGCCTGGGACGCCGACGTTGGCCTTCCTCGCCTCGGGTTGGGAGGGCCTCAAGGTCCGGCTGACGGCGAAAGCCGGCTCGGCGGCCGAGTGCGCGTCGCAGCTCGACGAGTGGGAGGCCCGCATCCGGCTCGAACTGGGTGACCTCGTGTTCGGCGTCGGTGACGACACGATGGAGTCGGTGGTGCTCGACCTGTGCCGACAGCGCGGACTGAGCCTCGGGCTCGCAGAGTCGGTCACCGGGGGACTCGTCGGGGCTCGTCTGACCGGTGTCCCGGGAGCGAGTGACGTCCTCCTCGGATCGGTGGTCAGCTATGCCACGACCGTCAAGCAGAACCTGCTCGGCGTGTCGCCGGGTCCTGTCGTCAGCGAGTCGGCCGCACGCGAGATGGCGGCGGGGGTGCGAGCGAGTCTCGGGTCCGATGTTGCGCTGTCACTCACAGGGGTCGCCGGTCCGGCCGAACAGGACGGGCAGCCGGTCGGCACGCTGTTCGTCGGGCTGCTCGGCCCCGGATTCGATGAGGTCCGCGAGGTTCGACTGCCAGGTCAACGCGAACAGATGCGGCAGTTCGCCGTCATCACGGCACTCGGAATGCTGCGCCAACTGCTGGCTGCGACCTGACCCCACCTCGCGTCGATCGTTCGGTATCGTCCCTGCTCAGGACTGACCTGAGATGACCAACTCCCCACCATCGTCGGTTCCGCCGCCTGTCGCTGCGGCGGATCGGCGCCAACGCAACGCCCTGATCGGTCTCGGCGTCGGCTCGGGGCTTGTGCTGCTGATCGGCATCATCGCTGCGGTGCTCACCCGTGATCCGGGATCGGCCACGGTGCCGACGACGTTCTCCACCGTGGCCACGACGGCAGCGGAGTCGACGGTCCCGACCAGCGAGACCATCACCACGACCATCACGACGACGACGCTCCCCGAACCCGTCGATGCCGTTGCCGACGCCGGCCCCGACCTCGCGGTGAGTTCCGGCGGGGTCGTCACGCTGACGGCAGTCGGTGTGACCGAAGGAGCGGATGACGAATCGGTCACGTGGCGTCAGACATCGGGTCCCGATGTGACGGCCGGCGTCGGGGCGCTCGGTGGACGGTCGGTGTCGTTCGGCGCACCCGACGACGTCGTCACACTCGAATTCGAACTCGTCGTGACCAGTGGCGACCGGGCGGCAACCGCACCCGAAGCCGTCGACGGGTTGGTCGTCCGAGTGTTCGACGATGCAGAACGGATGGTCTTCGTCGATGGCGATCGTGGTGACGACGCAGGGGTCGGATCGATGGAGGCGCCGCTTCGGACGATCGGTGCCGCCGCCCTGGCTGCCGACGGCCGAGACATCTATGTCCGCAGTGTCGGGACCTACGTCGAGGCATCGAGCGTCGGGCTTGGAGCGGGTACCAGCCTGTACGGCGGTTTCGATGCCGACTGGAAACGAGACCGTACACAACGCGTCCGCTTGAGCGGGGCGGCGGTCGCGTTGATCGTCGACGGTGACGTCGACCGGACCATCGGGTCCATCGAATTGACTGCGGCCGACGCGGTGGCCGGCGGACGTTCGATAGCAATCCGTATCGTCGACGGCGAGACCGTCACCGTGGCCGACAGCCGCATCCTCGCGGGAGCCGGGGGAGCGGGGACCGACGAGGCCGACGCCGGGGTCAGCGTGGGCATCGTCGTGGTCAGGACCGGCGAGCTTCGGGTCGAGCGCTCCACGGTCACCGCATCCGGCGGAGGTGATGGTGCCGACGGCGTCTCACCCGACGCCGACGGATCGGCCGCCGCCGGCGCCGATGGGGACGACGGCGACGGACGTGATGCGGGCGACGGTGCAGCGGGTGACGGAATTCGTCGCGGCGGGGACGGTGGTCGCGGCGGTCTGACGAGCGACGGCACTGACGCCCCCGGAGCCGACGGCGGCGACGGCGGAACTGCCGATGACCGCGACGGTCGTCCCGGTGGCGGGGGTGCGGGCGGCGCCGGTGGAGTCGGCGGTGACGGCGGCCAGGAGCTCCTCGGAGACGACACCCGCACGCCCATCGGTGCAACAGGGTCAGCGGGAGCCGCCGGGGAACCCGGTGAAGGCGGATCCGGTGGCGGTGGTGGATTCGGACCATTGCTGGTGCGCGGTGGCGGCGGAGGAGGCGGTGGCGCCGGAGCCGATGAAAGCGGAGGCGGTGCCCCTGGCAGAGGCGGAGCCGGCTCGGTCGGCGTGTGGGCGGTCGATGTCGATCGCGTCGTCATCAACGAATCGTTGGTCGCCGCAGGTCGCGGCGGTCGGGGCGGCCGTGGCTCTGCCGCAGAGCTTGGCGGCCCGGGAGGGAGCGGCGGCGGCGGTGCCCGAGGCGCAGCCGGTGTGCTCGTCGGCGACGGCGGCAACGGCGGTGGCGCCGGTGGTGGCGGAGCCGGCGGAGCCGGTGGCCATGGCGGCGGTGGGGCGGGTGGTCCGTCGTACGGGATGCTCACGTCGGGCGTCGACGACGTCGAGGTGCGCACGAGCACGGTTCGAGGCGGAGCAGGTGGAAGCGGCGCCGACGGGGGATTCGGTGGCGCCGCCGGCGGCCGGGGGAGCGACGGGTCGGGACGCGACGGCGGAGTCGGCGGGGCGGCGAGCGCGGGCAACCCGTCCGCTCAGGGCGTCGGTGCCTCCGGTGGATCGTCGTTGGGATGGTTCGACGTCGACGGCGCCCGCCAGACCCTCGACGAGGCGCTGTTCATCGAGGGCAACGCCGGCACCGGCGGAGCCGGATCGTCGGCGGGCGACGACGGCGTACAGACCTCCGCCAACGTCGACGCCGAGTAGGTACCATTTCGGCCTTGCCCTCGTAGCTCAGTTGGATAGAGCACGTCACTTCTAATGACACGGTCGCAGGTTCGATTCCTGCCGAGGGCGCCCGTACGCTGCTGCTGTGCAGGAGTTCCGCCCGGCGACCGTGATCGCGGCAGACACCGAGTTGGCCGTGCGTATCCGTGCCGGCGACCGCGCTGCGATCCGTTCGCTGATCCATCGATACGGTGCTGCAGTCATGTCGTCGGTCGCTCCGACGGCGGGTGTCGACGACGTGTCCGACGTGGCCGTCGACGTGTTCGTGTGCGCGGTGCAGCGTCCGCTTCCACCGGGTGACGACTTTGCGCCGTGGTTGGCGGCCATCGCCGGCGACCGCGCCGGAGCCGTCGACGAGCGACGATGGGAGCTCGCCATGGCGGTCGGGGCGATCGATCCGTCCGCCCGTGCGGCGCTCCGTGCCCACCACGTCGACCGGCACGCCGAGCTGGATGACCACCTCGCCCGCCACGAACTGCGGCTCCAGCGTCGGCTCGCCCACCTCGGGGAGCCGGAGGACGTCATCGCCTCGCTCGCAGAACCCGACGTGTGGGTCGATGTCGTCGCCGACACCGATGTGGTCGATCGCGTGCTCGACGCGGTCGGCGTCGGTGCTGAACCGGCCGATGCAGGCGACGACCGGTCGGCACCGGGTCGGACCGACCAGACCCCGCGCGTGACGCGCGGGCTCCGTCCCTTGTTGTTCGGCCTCGCCGGTGCGGTCGCGGTGCTGTTCGTCGCGATCGTCGGGCTGAGCGTTGCGAGCGGGACGCCCGCCCAGCCCGACTTCACCATCGATCTCACCCCGACCGGAGCCGTCCTCGATGTCGAAGGCGGAGAGATCACGGTCACCGAGCGCGATGCGGGCATCGAGATCGACCTCGATGCGATCACGCTGCCCCGCCGCGCCGGAGGCCTCTACTACGAGGGTCGCCTGGTCCTGGCGGACGGAACCGAGATCTCGGCCGGCACCTTCTCCGAGGGAGACGGGGTCACACTCTGGGGCGGTGTTGCGCTCGACGATGCGGTTGCGTTCCGCATCGTGTTGGGCGATGTCGGGAACAGCGAGGTCGACGACCTGGTGTTGAAGGCCGATCTGCCCCGCTCGTGACCGACGTCCGGTCGGGCGAGGTCAGTCGCCGCTGAATTCGTGTCGCAGCGCGTCGGCCACGGCTTGTGCGCCGTTCGGTCCGAGCAGCACGGTGTAGTGGTTTGTCTCCGGCACGGTGATCCAGCGGTGCTGTGGAAGTGAGGCGACGACGGCGTCGGGAATCAGCGGCGGCGGAACACCCATCAAGCCGTTCGGAGCGCGAAGGATCGTCGTCGGTTCGGTCCGTGACGCGAGCAGCGACCGAACGTGGTCGTCGACCAGGAGGTCGCGGCCGTCGATCATCACCGCGGCCTCGTTGACGGCGGTGCGAAATCCGCCGTCGACCTCGACGAGATCGGCGAGCAGATTTCGTTCGAGGTCGATCCCGAGCCGTTCCCCGAATGCGGGGTGCTGTGACCACATGGTCTGGTACGACACGCGATCGGGCCAGACCGTGCGCAGGCGGGCGATCGCTGGGCCGAGTGTTGCGTCGAGTACGGCGTCGACCTGATCGTCCTCGACCGGCGGCAGCGGAGCGCCGCCGTCGACGAGGACGACGTTGTCGAACAGTTCGGGGGCGTGTTCGGCTGCCATCAGGGCCACGAACGCGCCCATCGAGTGACCGAGCACAGTGACGGGACGCCCCAATTCGCCGACGACGCGAACGACGTCGGCGGCATGGCGTCGGATGCCGAACGGGCCCGTGCACGTATGACTGAGGCCTCGCCCTCGGAGATCCACCGCGATCAACTCTGCGCCGCCCGCGAGGCGGTGGGCGAGTGGATCGAAGTGCCACGCATTCGCGGTGATGCCATGGATGGCCAACACCGTCGGCGCCCCGTCGATGCCCGGCCATTGCAGCGCACCGATCGAGGCCTCGGGCAACTCGAAGGTGAGGAACGTCGGTCTCGTGGTCATCAGTCGATGTCCGAGGTCACCGAGGTTCGCGCGGCAGTCCGAGGACCCGCTCGCCGAGGATGTTGCGCATGATGTTGGATGTCCCGCCCATGATCGTGTACGCCGGATCGTAGGCGAGTCCGCGGCCGACATCGTTCCACAACATCGCGTCCGCACCGAGTGTCCGCGCGACGAACGAGGCGACCGACTGCTCGTGTTCGGTGCAGAAGCACTTCGTCGCGGCGGAGAATCCCGTCGGAGCCTGTCGCAGCACCTCGCGGGTCACCAGGATCCGTCCGAGGGTGTAGCCGGTCTCGAGCCGTGCGATCTCCTGGCGGACGCGAGGATCCGATCGGTCGGCGCGTGCCACGGCGAGTTCGTAGAGCGCCCGGTTGGAGACGAGTCGATCGATCCCACCGCGCTCGTGCTCGAGCTGGGCCATGGTCTGTTTGAAGGCGTTGCCCTCGACGCCGACGAGGTTCGCGGCCGGGACGCGCACATCGCTGAACCACACCTCGCAGAAGTGACGGTTCGTGGTCATGTCGGTGATCGGGCGGACCTCGATGCCCGGAGTGTCCATCGGGACGATCACCTCGCTGATCCCGCGGTGTGGCGGTCCCGAAGCATCGGTCCGGCAGATGAGGTAGCAGTAGTCGGCCGACTCCCCGAACGACGTCCAGATCTTCTGGCCGTTGATGACGAAGTCGTCGCCGTCACGGACAGCGGAAGTCGTCAGCGATGCAAGGTCGGAACCCGAGTCGGGCTCCGACATGCCGATGCACCAGGTCGTCTCACCCGACAGCATGCCGGGGAGGAATTCCGCCTGCTGATCGGCCGAGCCGTAGTTGATCAGCGTCGGCCCCATCTGGCGATCGGCGAACCACATCGCGGCGACGGGAGCCCCCGCAGCGATCAGTTCTTCGCCGACGATCAGACGATCGATGTCCGGGCGGCCGCCCCCGCCGTAGGCGGTAGGCCAGGTCATCCCGATCCATCCGTGGGCTGCCATCTCCTTGGCGAAGTCCTTCGAGAACCCGTTGATCCACGAGTCATTGTGGCGCCCGTATCGATCGACCGCCGCGGCGGCGACCCTGCGTGCGTGCATGCGCAACTCGACCTGCTCGGGCGTCCAGGAGAAATCCATCACCGGCGATCGTAGGTGTCCCGGTGCTCGAAGTGGAGATCCTGGCCGGTCGATCAGCGACGCGACGCGACGCGACGCGGTCAGGCGGTGTTCTCCCTGGCGTCGTAGCGCCGAGCACGACGTCGATGTCGGCGTCCCACCCGAGTCGGCGGGATCGATACCAACGTCGGACCCCATCTGCTCGTGGTAGGAGGAGGTCGGTTGCGCTAGGGTGTAGACAAGTACAAGACAAGTTGACGTGTCGTCGCGACAGTCGTCGCACCATCATCTGCATACTCCGCCCCTGACGAAACGAGCCCCTGACATGACCGAGTCCACGATCATCTACACCATCACCGACGAGGCGCCGGCGCTTGCCACCTACTCGTTCCTCCCCATCGTGAAGGCGTTCGCAGCAGCGGCCGGGGTCGAGGTCGACACCCGGGACATCTCATTGGCCGGGCGGATCCTGTCCCAGTTCCCCGAACGGCTCACGGCGGAGCAGCAGGTCCCCGACGCACTCACCGAACTCGGTGAGATCGCTTTGACCCCGGAGGCGAACATCATCAAGCTGCCGAACGTCTCGGCGTCGATCCCCCAGCTCGTCGCGGCGGTGACCGAGCTGCAGGCGCTGGGATACGACCTCCCGGACTTCCCGAACGATCCGCAGACCGACGAGGAGCGTGAGGTTCGGGCGAAGTACAGCGTCACGCTCGGGTCCGCTGTCAACCCCGTGCTCCGTCAGGGCAACTCCGACCGCCGTGCACCGAAGGCGGTCAAGGAGTACGCCCGGAAGAACCCGCATTCGATGGGTGCCTGGTCCGAGGAGTCGCAAACTCACGTCTCCACCATGAGCTCGGGTGACTTCGCGTCGAACGAGCAGTCGGTCACCGTCGATGCGCCGACCGAGGTGCGAATCGAACACGTCGGTCCTGACGGCGCCGTGACGGTGCTCAAGCCCGAGTTCCCGCTACTCGCAAGCGAGGTGATCGATTCCACGGTGATGAGCGTGGCTGCCCTGCGGTCGTTTCTGGCCGAGCAGATCGCCGATGCGAAGAGGCGTGGCGTGCTGTTCTCGCTCCACCTGAAGGCGACGATGATGAAGGTGTCCGATCCGATCATCTTCGGCCACGCCGTCGAGGTGTTCTTCGCCGACGTGTTCGCCGAGTACGGCGACGTGCTTCGTGCGGCCGGTGCCAATCCCAACAACGGGCTCGGTGGGGTGTTGGCCGCCCTCGACTCGCTGCCCGACGGGCAGCGCGCTCGAGATCGAAGCGGCCTTCGCGGCAGCGTTCGAGGCCGGACCCGATCTCGCCATGGTCGATTCCGACAAGGGCATCACGAACCTGCACGTGCCGAGCGACATCATCATCGACGCATCGATGCCGGCGATGATCCGCGATTCCGGGAAGATGTGGAACAAGGCCGGCGAACGTCAGGACGCGAAGGCGGTCATTCCCGACTCGTCGTACGCCGGGATCTACCAGGCGACGATCGACGACTGCATCGCTCACGGCGCGTTCGACCCGGCCACGATGGGCACGGTGCCCAACGTCGGTCTGATGGCGCAGAAGGCCGAGGAGTACGGCAGTCACGACAAGACGTTCGAGGCGCCGGGCGACGGGACGATGCGTGTCGTCACTGCGGATGGAACGGTGCTGATGGAGCACACCGTCTCGACCGGCGACATCTTCCGGGCCTGCCAGGTGAAGGACGAACCGATCCGCGACTGGGTCCGTCTGGCCGTCACCCGCGCTCGCGCCAGCGGCGCTCCGGCCGTCTTCTGGCTTGATTCGAATCGCGCCCATGACGCGCAGCTGATCGAGAAGGTCAACACCTACCTCGGTGATCACGACACCGACGGCCTCACGATCGAGATCATGGCGCCGACCGAGGCCACGAAGTTCTCGCTCGAACGCATCCGGCGTGGTGAAGACACCATCTCGGTCACGGGCAACGTACTGCGCGACTACAACACCGATCTCTTCCCGATTCTCGAGCTCGGGACCAGCGCGAAGATGCTGTCGGTGGTGCCGCTGCTCAATGGCGGAGGACTGTTCGAGACGGGAGCCGGCGGCTCGGCCCCGAAGCACGTGCAGCAGCTGGTGAAGGAGAACTACCTGCGCTGGGACAGCCTCGGCGAGTTCCTGGCCTTGGCGGTGTCATTTGAGCACCTCGCCGACGTGACCGGCAACGACGCGGCACGCATGCTCGGTGACGCGCTCGACACGGCCACCGGCCGATTGCTCGAGAACGGCAAGTCACCGGCCCGCCGCCTCGGATCGATCGACAATCGCGGCAGTCACTTCTACATCGCGCTGTACTGGGCGCAGGCGTTGGCCGCGCAAACCGAGAACCCCGACGTCGCCGCTCGGTTCGCACCGCTGGCAGCAGCATTGAGCGAGAACGAGGCGGCCATCACCGCCGAGTTGCTCGCCGTGCAGGGACGACCGGCCGACATCGGCGGGTACTACCAGCCCGATGCCGCCAAGGCGTCGGCCATCATGCGCCCCAGCGAGACCTTCAACACGATCCTCACCACCCTCTGACCGTTACGTTACGAACGGGTCTGACCCATCCCGTCACGCGTGACACGACGGGTCAGACCCGTCACGTCACACGGCGCGCGGCTTGGGATCGTCAAAGGGGGACGCAAAGAAGAGCTGTGTCCGCGCAACCATCTCGGCGACCGACGGATCGGTGACCCTGAGACGACGAGCCCGGTGACGGGCAGCGCGGCGGGCACCCGCCGATCGGATTCCCAACGCCGTGAAGATCTCGTCGTCGACCGCCTCAGGCTCGATCTCGCCAATGGCCAACGCCACGGCTCGCCGTTGGGCCATCAGTGCGCGGGCTCTCGCCGCAGATCGCTCGGTCAACACGAGGTCGATCGTGTCGATGAGATCGTTAGGGTCGATCGGGCGGATCGACGGACCCGACCCGGCGGTGAGCGGTGCGCAGACGAAGCGGTTGAATGCGCCTGAGTCGGCGAACCAGCTCGCCACGGTGCGCGTTTCGAACCATTGAGGAGCCGGTCGGAGTTCGAGGTAGGTGCGGTGGCTCGACCAGCGATAGTCCTCGGGCGAGGTCGATTCCGTCGATTTCCAGGGGGTTGAGATGGATGTAGCGCACGACGTTGGCGAGGTAGTCGATGTCGGTGACGGTACGTGAGACGAATCGACCACCGAAATAGTGGCCGACCCGTTCCAACCGACGATTCATGTGGGTCGCGAACATCGACAGGAGCCATTGCATGCTGTCTGACAAGCCGCCCTGAGGGCACTTCGCGAGCAGATGAAAGTGGTTGGTCATCAGGCAGTACGCATGGACCTCGATGCCGAATCGCTGTCACGGTCTCGCCGAGCAGCTCGCCGAACGTCCGGCGATCATCGATATCGAAGAAGATCGCTTGCCGGTCGACGCCGCGGCTCATCACATGGTGCCAGGCCCCGGCCGGATCGTTTCGTTGCGCTCTGCCCATTGCGCCATGGTGACGCCGGGGTACTTCAGAGTTCGGCGTGACGTGATGGGTCAGACCCGTGACGTCACGCGGAGGCTGGCGTGACGTGATGGGTCAGACCCGTTGTGTAACGGGTCAGCGGTTGGCGATGGCGACGTAGTCGCGCTCGTCAGAGCCGGTGTACCACTGGCGCGGACGGCTGATCTTCTGGCCCTCGTCGAGCAGCTCCTCGTAGTGAGCGAGCCAGCCCGACATGCGCGGAATGGCGAAGAGCACGGTGAACATCTCGACCGGGAACTTCAGCGCCTGATAGATCAGGCCCGAGTAGAAGTCGACGTTCGGGTACAGCTTGCGTTCGATGAAGTACTCGTCGGACAACGCGACCTCTTCGAGCTTGAGCGCGATGTCGAGGAGCGGGCTCTTGCCTGTCACCTCGAACACGTCGTAGGCGGCCTTCTTGATGATCGTGGCTCGGGGATCGAAGTTCTTGTACACCCGGTGACCAAAGCCCATCAGGCGGCCCTCGCCGGTCTTCACCGACTCGACGAACGCCGCAACGTTGTCGATCGATCCGATGTCGGTGAGCATCCGGATCACTGCTTCGTTGGCCCCTCCGTGGCGGGGTCCGTACAGCGCCGAGGCAGCGCCTGCGGCCGACGAGTACGGGTCGGCATGGCTCGAGCCGATGACGCGCATCGCCGTCGTGCCGCAGTTCTGCTCGTGGTCGGCGTGAAGGATGAACAAGACGTCCATCGCACGTTCGAGCGCCGGGTCGACCTCGTAGTCGCCGATTTTCCACATCATGTTCAAGAAGTTGGCGGCGTAGGAGAGGTCGTTGTCGGGCGAGTTGAACGGAAGTCCGACCGAGAACCTGTAGCACATGGCCGCGATCGTCGGGCTCTTGGCGATCAGACGCAGGGTCTGATGCTTGCGCGCCGCCGGGTCCTCGATGTCTTTGGCACTGTTGTAAAAGGTGCCGAGCGCTGCGACGGCCGAGACGAACATCCCCATCGGATGGGCGTCGTAGTGGAAACCGTCGACGAAGCGCTTGCGCATGTTCTCGTGGATGAACGTGTGGTGCGTGACGTCGTGGGTCCAGTTGGCGAGCTGCTCCGAGGTCGGGAGTTCGCCGTTGATCAGGAGGTAGGCGACTTCGAGGTACGTCGAATGCTCGGCCAACTGCTCGATCGGATACCCGCGGTAGCGCAGGATCCCGTTGGTGCCGTCGAGGTAGGTGATCTCGGACTGCGTCGCCGCGGTCGACAGATAGGCGGGGTCGTACATGTACAGGCTCGGATCGAGCTCCCGGAGGGCCGACGACGGGAACACGCCACCTTCGATCGGGACCGTGACGGTCTTCCCGGTTCGGTCGTCGGTGATGGTGATGGTGTCGGGCACGTGGCTTCCTCCGTGGCTCCTGGGTCGGATTTCGGGCGGTCGCAGGATCATCTCCGACCGCTCTCGCACGATAACGGCTCGTCCAGCTCGCGGCCTCAACGAGACGATCGATATCGACGCGTCAACGTCGACGGCGTTGCTCCGGAATATTCGAGATCGACCTGGGGTGATGGATGCGACACTGGTGGCATGCATCGACTGGCTCCGTTCCTGTTCGCTGGAATTCTCGCGGCATGCGGGACGACCGAATCAGGTGGTGGCGACACCGCAGGTGACTCAGGCGAGGCCGGTGGTACCGCTGGGGAAACCTCCATCGCCGAGGCGACCACGACCGACACCGCTGCGACCGACGCTGCGGCGACGGACCCGCCGGTCACCGAACCGCCCGCGACGGAACTGCCGGCAACCGACCCGCCGACAGCCGAGCCACCCGCCACGGAGCCGCCTGCCACCGGTACGCCGACGGACCGGACAGCGGTGTTCTACGCAGGGAGCGGAGCGGAGACGCCATGGGTGCCGCTCGGTTGGTGGGACGGTGCAGCCTGGAACGAGATCGGGGTCAACGACGACTTCTCCCTGATCCCTCCGCCTGCACCCGACATCGCAACGGTGGCCGTGACCAGCCTCGATCTTCCCGACGGGCCCGATGCGGTCGTCACCGGGCTGGCACTGGGCCCCGAGCAGCCGTACTGCGTGGGCGACGAGGCCGGGCCGCTGATCCCCGGTGTGCCACCCATCCCGGACACCCCTGTCAGTCTCGGCTACGACGCTGTGGCCGTCACGGCCGACTGGCCGGTGCAACCGCGTGAGGTGCGCCAGGTCGGGCTCGAGAACCCGGAGTACGCCGCGATCGGCGAAGCCTTCTTCGACGGTACCCCGACCGCCGCCGAGGGCGCGGTCGTCCAGGCCGTCCGCGTCGATCTCGACGGCGACGGCATCGAGGAGGTCCTCGTCACCTACGAACGGATCACCGAACCGAATTTCGGCGCCGAGAACGACTTCACGGGCGTGTACGTCCGCTACCCGTCGGCCGACGGGTCCGTCGTCGACGAACTGCTCGCGGCGTACGTGATGGAGGAGCCGGTCGACTTCCCGACCGTTGGACGGTTCACGATCGCGGCAGTTGCCGATCTGAACGGCGACGGCGTGATGGAGGTGCTGGTCCGCGAACGATTCTGGGAGTCGGGCGCGATGTCGGTGTACGCACTCGATGAGGGTCGCTTGGTCAGGATCGGTGGCGGCGGCTGCGGCGTCTGACGGCGCTGCGATGACCGCCGCGGTGATGTGCCGAGGCCTGATGTGCCGGTGCCGGGACCTGGCACATCGGCGGGTGGCTCAGAAGGGCGAGTTGCCGTGTTTGCGTTCGACGAGTGTCTCGCGCTTGTCGGCGAGGACCTCGAGTGCTGCGCTGATCTCGGCGCGGGTGTCGGCCGGGTCGATGACCGCGTCGATGAAGCCTCGCTCGGCGGCGACGTATGGGTTGAGCAGGCGTTCCGCGTAGTCGGCCTCGAATTCGGCCTTCTCCTCCGGGCTCGCCCGACGCGCCAGGATCGCCGCGGCCTGACCGGCACCCATCACGGCGATCTCGGCCCACGGCCAGGCCAGGCACAGGTCGTTGCCCATCGTCTTGGAGTCCATCACGATGTAGGCGCCGCCGTAGCTCTTGCGCAGGATCACACAGATCCGCGGCACGCTGGCGCGGGCGTACGCGAACACGAGTTGCGCGCCGTGGCGGATCATGCCGCGCCACTCGAGGTCCTTGCCGGGGTAGAAGCCGGGCGTGTCGACCAGCGTGATGATCGGCAGGTTGAACGCGTCGCAGAACGCGATGAAGCGGGCGGCCTTCTGCGAGGCCGGGATGTCGAGGGTGCCGGCGAGCACCATCGGTTGGTTGGCGAGGATGCCGACCGGGCGACCGTCGATCGTCGCGAACGCGGTCACCGCATTGGCCGCCCAGCGGTCACGGACCTCGAGCAGCGAGTCCTCGTCGGCGATCGCCGCGGCCACCTTGCGGACGTCGTAGCTTCCGGTCGACGACTCGGGAATCTGGGCACCGGCTTCGGGGCACGGGCGGTCCCCGGGATCGAACGTGGGCCACCGGGTCGGCTCGGCGTCGACGCTGTCGGGCAGGTAGCCGAGCAGGTCGATCGCGACGTGGGCGGCGGCGGCACGATCGGGAACGACGAATGCGGCCACGCCGGTGTAGCGGGCGTGGCTGGCCGACCCGCCGAGTTCGTCGGCACCGATCGCGACCCCGGTGAACTCCTCGACCATCACCGGGCCGTTGACGAACGCCGACGACCGCTCGGTCATGATCGTGAAGTCGGCGACACCGAGGAGGAGCGCCGGCCCGGACACCGCCGGACCATCGACGATGACGATGGTCGGGATCACGCCGGAGCAGGCCGTGAGCTTGCTCGCCACGCGCCCCAGCCGCTCAGCGCGGCGATGCCCTGCTCGATGTCGGTGCCGCTCGTGGAGAGCACCATGACCACCGGAACGCGCTGGTCGAGTGCTGCGGTGATCCCAGCTTCGAGTGCGTAGCTGGTTGCCTCGTCGAGCCGAGCGGGTTCGTCGCCGTCCTCGAACTCGATCCAGATGACCGATCGGTCGGGAATGCCGCGTGCGTCGTCGACGAGTTGTCGGAGCTCGGTCTGCGCGACACCGGGGACGAATCGGTTCAGGCCGAAAGCATCGACGGCGTCATCGAGGTCGGTCATCGAGCCTCACCGTACTGCACCCGGTGGTGTGCTCGACTCAGCCGGAGCGTGGTCCCGGCAGGAGTCCGGTCTCGGGGTGGACGCCAGGCTGCTGCTCACCCTGTTCGGCGATCACCCGACTCAGGGTGTCGAGTGCGACATGAGTCGGTGCACTCGGCGTCGGTCGCCGCCGACGGACCGAAGCGACGACGCGGCGCGGGAGCTCGGGGACGTTGATCCGCCGGAAGGCCCCCGTGAGCCACGTGGGGACCGCGGTCGCCGGCACGATCGCGGCGCCGAATCCATCGATGGCGAGCGACGCCAGCAGCCGCACACCGTCGATCTCGGCTTGTGGGCGCAGCGTGACATCGTTCGCTGCTGCGGCGCGGTCGAGCACCTTGCGCAGCGCCGACCCCGTCGGCGGGAGGAGGAGCGGTTCGTCGTCGAGCTCATCGATGCCCACGGTGTCGGACGCCGCGAGCCGATGCCGGTCGTCGACGAGGAGGAACAGATCCTCGGCGAAGAGCGGTTCGACCACCAGTTCGGGTTCGTCGATCGGGAGGTGGATGACGGCGGCATTGAGTTCACCCGACATCACGTTCGGGACGAGCGAGGAGGACGCCCCTTCCCGGATCACTGTGCGGACGTTGGGGTGGTCGAGTGCCAGTTGGCGCAGCAGCGACGGCGTCAGCCACCGCGCGGTCGTGCCGATCACGCCGATGCGGGTGTAGCCCGACACCTTGTCGTGTCGGCTCGTCATGTCGGACGTGATGTCCTCGATCTCGTTGAGTACCCGTCGGGCTCGTTCGACGACACGGAAGCCGTCCTCGGTGAGGCCGCCCTGGGCTCGGTCGACGAGCACCACGCCGAGCTCCTTCTCCAGCCGTGACACGTGCCCGGAGACGTTCGACTGCACGGTGAACAGCGAACGTGCGGCCGCCGAGAACGTCCCGTGATCGGCGATCGCGACGATCGCGGAGAGCTGACGCACATCCATCTCGAAAAACGATAGCGAGTATCTCTCGAATCTGCTTGCCAGATCACCCGTTCACGTGCATACTTTCACAAGTGCTTGTGATTCCGATCACGAGCCCCCCATATCGCAGTGACAACACCCCCCATGTTGCACTCGACGAGACATCCATCATCCGGACCCCCAACCGGAGGATGATCTCAGGTTGAGAGGCCCGGATTCCCCAATCCGGGCCTTTCCCGTTTTCCGACACCAGACGCGTGCAGCTCCCCGCGGGAGCCGGGTGACCGACCGCTGCGAACCGGCGTCTAGGTTGCTCTCATGGCTCAGGGTGCTGCGTTCTTCGATCTCGATCGGACCTTGCTGGCGGGCGCGTCGGGGGAGATCTTCTCCGAGGCGATGCAGCGGGCGGGCTTGTCGAGCGGGCCGTTCCCGGGGGAGAAGTTGCTGTTCGGGCTCTTCCACCGGATCGGCGAGACCCTGCCGGCGATGGCCATCGCGCGGCAAGGCGTGACCGTCGCGAAGGGGCGCTCGGCAGCCGCGGTACAGGCAGCCGCCGAAACCGTCGTCGAACAACTCGTGGAACTCGTGCAACCGTTCGCCGCAACGGCCTTCGCCACCCATCGTGAGGCGGGCCGACCGATCGTCCTGGCCACCACGACGCCGTACGACTTGGTGAAGCCGTTCTCCGACGCGCTCGGATTCGACGACGCCGTGGCCACCCGCTACGCCGTCGACGAGGACGGCAACTACGACGGCACCCTGGACGGGCCGTTCGTGTGGTCGGCCGGCAAACTCGCTGCGATCAGGGCCTGGGCCGACGAGCACGGCGTCGATCTGGCCGAGAGCTGGGCGTACTCCGACAGCTTCTACGACACCCCGATGCTCGACGCGGTCGGGCATCCGATCGTGGTCAATCCCGACCCGCGGATGGTGCTCGTGGCTGCGGCCCGCCGCTGGCCGACCGTCAACCTCGACGTGTCACCCGGTGTCGTGAAGATCCCCGTCGTCGGGCTCGAGGTGCAGGACGTGGCGTTGCGGCTCAACCGCCCGGCCATGTATCCGTACGCCCGCTTCGACATCGGCGACGTCGGCGACATACCGAGCTCGGGTCCGTGCATTCTCGTGGGCAATCACCGCAGCTACTTCGACGTCTCGGCGATGTCGCTCGTGATCGCCAAGAGTGGCCGGCCGGCTCGCTTCCTCGGCAAGAAGGAAGTGTTCGACGCGCCGATCGTCGGACAGGTCGCGGCGGCGATGGGCGGTATCAGGGTCGATCGGGCGACCGGATCGGACGAGCCACTCCAGGCTGCGGCCGATGCGCTCGCCGGTGGCGAGATGGTCGCGATGATGCCGGAGGGCACGATCCCGCGGGGGCCCGCCTTCTTCGATCCGGTGCTTCGGGGCCGTTGGGGTGCGGCTCGCCTGGCACAGATGACCGGCGCACCCGTGATCCCAGTCGGGATGTGGGGGACCGAGAAGGTCTGGCCGCGTTCCAAGCGGCTTCCGAACATGTTCAACTTCACCGACCCGCCGGTCGTGCGGGTGCGAGTCGGTCCGCCCGTGAAGCTGAAGGGCAAGTCGCTCGACGCCGACACGAAACGGATCATGAAGGCGATCGTCGCCCAACTCCCCGACGAGGCGCGCGAGCAGCGCACGCCGACGCACGACGAGCTGCTGGCCACGTTCCCGCCGGGTTACTCGGGTGACCCCGAGCAGGAGTACATCCGCCGTCCTGGTGAGGACTGACCGCGTTGGCCACACCCGCACTCACCGAGGCGCAGATCGTCGACGTCGCCGCTCAGCTCGCGGCGGCAGCAGACACTCGCATCGCGATCGACCAGCTCGCCCACGAACCGAACGATCTCGATGAGGGGTACCGCATCCAGCGGGCCGGGCATCTCCTCCACGGGGACGACGTGATCGGATGGAAGGCCGGGTGTACGAGTGAGGCGGCCCAACGGATGCTCCAGGTCGATGCGCCGCTCGTGGGCCGCTACCGGTCGGCACACGTCGAGCAGTCGCCCGCCGACTTCGATGCCGAAATATTCGTGACCCCGCCGCATCTCGAGGTCGAGGTCGGCCTTCGCGCGCTTCGCGATCTCATCGACGTTCCCGACGATCCGCTCGACCTGGCCGACGGTGTCGAAGCGTTCGCGGCCATCGAGGTGGTTGCGGGTCGGCTGGCCGCGTTTCCGTTCATCGGTGCGGCGCAGCTCGCTGCCGACAATGTCGTCGGCGCCCGCATGGTCGTCGGGCCGACGCTCGATCTCGACGCTGCCGGCCTCCGCGGTCTCGACACCGCGCCGGTCGAGCTGGACATCGACGGCGAGACGGTGGCGTCGGCCACCGGGGCCGAAGCGCTCGGTCACCCGCTCCGAGTGCTGCGGTTGGTGGCCAGCCATGCCGCGTCGCTCGGCCAACCGATTCGGTCGGGCGACGTGATCATCACCGGCACCTGCACCGGCCTCGTCCCCGCCCGCCTCGGGGCCGACCACGTCGGTCGGGTCGGTGGCGTCGAGGTGCGGGTCCGCGTCATCTGATCGGACCGACGGCGCTCAGAGAGAGGCGACCCTCGGGATGACCTCGGCACCGGTGAATTCGATCGTCTCGAACAACTCCTCGTCGGGGACGCCGCCCATGTCGAGCATCAGGAGCTGCGTGTCGAGCTGCAGCATCGCTGCGGCGACCCCCATCCGGTCGACGACTTCGTCGACCGAACCGCAGATGGCAACCGTCGAGAGCATCTCGTCGAAGTCCCCGACACCGAAGCCGCCACCGCCTCGACCGGAACGTCGTTGGGACTGGTCGACCCATTGCGCAACCGCCTCGAGATACGACAGGTACCGCGGTTTCCACGTCTCCCGGGCGACGTTGCCGTGCGACGCGGCCCAGAAGTGGGTGCAGCAGCCGATCCGCCGATCGGCCGGGTCCCGGCCTGCGGCGTCCCACTGCTCGATGTACGAGTCGACGACCGGCGCGAACATCTCCCAGGTGCCGACCACCGTCGGCAGCATCAGACCGGCGCCGATGTCGACCGCGAGCGCAATGGTGTCGGGAGACCATCCGCCACCGATCCAGATCGGGGGACGTGGCCGCTGCTCGGGGCGTGGATGGACCTGCACGTCGACGAGCGGGGCGCGATGTTCGCCGGTCCACGTCACGGGCTCGTCGGCTCGCCACAGTCGGTCGATCAGCCGCACGTTCTCGCCGAACCGGGACGTCGCTTCGTCGGCGGACTGTCCGAAGAAGGTGTACACATCGGGGTAGATGTTGCCCCGACCGAAGCACGGCTCGAGGCGCCCACCGGACAGGACGTCGACCGTTGCGTAGTCCTCGGCGACACGGACCGGGTCGAGGTTCGCGGCGAGCGCAACGCCGTTCGACAGCCGGATCGTGGAGGTTCGAGCGGCGATCGCTGCGAGCACCACCGGTGGTGACGTCAGGATGTAGTCGGAGAAGTGGTGCTCGCCGAGGTGGATCGCGCCGAAGCCCGCCCGTTCGGCGACCACCGCCTGTTCCACGATCTGTCGGTGTCGGTCGCCCTCCGTCGGCCGGTGCCCGGTCACCGGGTCGGGCAACCAGTCACCGAGGCTGAGCACACCGACGTCCACCGCCGCACGGTATCGAACCGTCCGCGAAGAAATCTTCCCAGGGAGTCATCCGGATCGTCGCACGGCTCCGAAGACCTCATGACTTCGCCCCCACCCCACAGTTCGAGAGCGGAGCCAATCGTGAACACCCCCCCACCAAGGAGACATGACATGAAGACCACATCACGCCGGACTTCCCGTCGCCTGGCCGCCGGCCTCGTCGTCGGTGCGCTTGCGCTGACCGCATGCGGATCCGACAGCAACGACGCCGAAGAGCCTGCGATCACCGAGGCCGCTGCCGACGAGTCCGCAACGACCGAGGCTGCTGCCGACGACGCCGCCGCCGAAGCCGGCACGATCGTCGACGTCGCCGTCGGCGCCGGCACGTTCAACACGCTGGTTGCTGCGGTGACCGCCGCCGGCCTGGCCGAGACGCTGTCGGGCGAGGGCCCGTTCACGGTGTTCGCTCCGACCGACGACGCCTTCGCTGCGCTGCCCGAGGGCCTCGTCGATGCGCTGCTCCTCCCGGAGAACGTCGACGCCTTGACCGCCATCCTCACCTACCACGTGCTCGGTGCCGAGGTGCCGTCGTCCGATGTCGCCGCCGGTGATGTCGAGACCCTGCAGGGTGAGAGCATCACGATCACCGTCGGTGACGACGGCACGGTGATGGTCAACGACGCCACGGTGACCGCCGTCGACGTCGAGGCCAGCAACGGTGTGATCCACGTGATCGACTCGGTGCTCGTGCCGCCGAGCATCGACGTCACCGCACTCCTCGTCGCGGACGCCATGGAGGAAGACGCCATGGAGGAAGACGCCATGGAAGAAGAGGCCGCAGCCGAGGGCACGATCGTCGACGTTGCTGTCGGCGCCGGGACCTTCGAGACGCTGGTTGCCGCGGTGACCGCCGCCGACCTGGCCGAGACGCTGTCGGGCGAGGGTCCGTTCACGGTGTTCGCTCCGACCGACGACGCCTTCGCTGCGCTGCCCGAGGGCCTCGTCGATGCGCTGCTCCTCCCGGAGAACAAAGATGCGCTCATCGCGGTGCTGACGTACCACGTGCTCGGTGCCGAGGTGCCGTCGTCCGATGTCGCCGCCGGTGATGTCGAGACCCTGCAGGGTGAGAGCATCACGATCACCGTCGGTGACGACGGCACGGTGATGGTCAACGACGCCACGGTGACCGCCGTCGATGTCGAGGCCAGCAACGGTGTGATCCACGTGATCGATTCGGTGCTCGTGCCGCCGAGCATCGACGTCACCACGCTGCTCTGATCACTCGCAGCAGATAATCTCCCCCCGACGACGCCGTCGGTGACCTGGTTCCGCCACCGGTCACCGGCGGCGGCGTCGCGTTTGGGGCAAGATGCGCAGATGAGTTCACTCCCTGCGCCGATCGACTTGTTGCCGCACCGCCCCCCGTTCCTGCTCGTCGACGAACTGATCGCAATGGAGCCGGGCGTCTCGGCGACCGGCGTGTGGCGATTGACCGGCGAGGAGTACTTCTTCGCGGGTCACTTCCCCGGGCGGCCGACGCTGCCCGGCGTGCTGATGTGCGAGTCGATCGCCCAGGTCGGTGCCTGCGCCGTGCTCGCCGACGAGCGATTCGCCGGGAAGCTCCCGCTCTTCGGCGGGCTCGACCGTGCCCGCTTCCGCCGCCAGGTCGTGCCCGGAGACGAACTCACCATCGAGGTGCAGCTCGGCCGGATGTCGGCTCGCGCGGGCAAGGGGTCGGGCACGGTGAAGGTCGGTGGCGAGATCGCCACCAGTTGCGACCTGATGTTCGTGCTCGCCGACGTCTGAGCCGAACGTGCCCTACACCACGGTCTTCTTCGACCTCGACCACACGCTGCTCGACTCCGATGCCTCGCTTGCGGCAGCGTTCGACGACACGATGCGGAGCATCGGCTTCGGTGAGCCCCAGTCGGTGTTCGAACACTTCGACCGGATCAACCAGGCGCTCTGGCGGCTCGTCGAACGACACGAGTTGAGCCCGAACGATGTCAAGGTGCTGCGGTTCACGCAGCTGCTCGACGAACTCGGTCTCGAGGGTGATCCGGTCGACATGGGCGACACGTTCGCCAGCGGGCTCACCGAGCACGGCCAGCTCTACGCGGGTGCGGCTCAGATGTTGGCGGATCTGGCCGAGACCTGTCGACTGGCCCTGATCACGAATGGCATCGGGTCGGTACAACGCGGCCGTCTCGAGCGGCTCGGGCTGACCGGCGTCTTCGACGTCGTGAGCATCAGCGGCGAAATGGGAATCAGCAAGCCGGGTCGAGCGATCTTCGACACGACGCTCGAAGCGATGGGCATCCGAGATCGCAGCTCGGCCGTGATGGTCGGCGACAGCTTGTCGAGCGACGTCCAGGGTGGGATCAACGCGGGTGTCGACACCATCTGGTTCAACCGGTTCAATGCCGTTCAACCGAATGGGATCACACCGACGCACACGGTCGGTGAACTCGGCGCCGTCGCCGACATCGTCATCGACGCCCGCTCGTCGTAGCGTCGCGAGTTCGACCCCGGCTGACTACGAGACGGGGGTGATGACGACTGACCCGTTGTGGCCGCCGAAACCGAAGTTGTTCGAGATCGCCGGTCCGGGTGTCCAGGGTCGCGGCTCGCCGACGACCAGGTCGATCTCCATGCCCTCGTCGGGCTCCATCGTGTTTGCGGTCGGCGGGATCAACTCGTGCTGGATCGACAGCAACAGTGCGGCGGCTTCGAGCGCGCCCGCCGCGCCCAGTGCATGGCCGGTGACGCCCTTCGTCGACACGACCGGCACGGCGTTGGGTCCGAACACCGCCGTGATCGCGTCCGCCTCGGCGGCATCGTTCAACGGTGTCGACGTGCCGTGGGCGTTGACCTGACGGATGTCGCCCGGCTCGATTCCGGATTCGGCAAGTGCGAGCCGCATGCAGGCGATCGCACCGACTCCACCCGGCGAGGGGGCGGTGATGTGGTGGGCGTCGGCGTTGCTGGCGCCGCCGAGCACCTCGCCGAGGATGGTGGCGCCGCGCCCCTCCGCGATCGACCATTCCTCGAGGATCAACACGGCGCTGCCTTCGCCCATGACGAACCCGTCGCGAGCGGCGGCGAACGGTTGGCTCACCCCCGAGGTGGAGAGCGCCGTCATGTTCTGGAACCCGGCGAGCCCGGTGATGGTGCCGGCCGATTCGGCGCCTCCGGTGGCGACGGCGTCGACGATGCCCCACTTGATCAGCCGGGTGGCGTAGTTGATCGCATGGCTGCCGGCGGCACAGGCGGTCGTGATGGTCTCGTTGGGGCCCCTGAGCCCGTAGCGCATCGAGATCGCCGCACCCGCGGCGTTGGTCATCATCATCGGGACCAGGAACGGGGACACCCGTCGTTCGCCCTTCTCCAGGCGGACCTGGATCTGTTCCTCGAGCGTGTGCAGTCCGCCGACGCCGGTCGCGAAGATCGTGCCGAATCGATCGGCATCGACGCCGATCGCATCGAGTCCTCCGGCCTGCTCGAACGCCTCAGCGGCAGCGGCCAGCGAGAACTGCTCGACGCGATCAGCGCGGCGGGCGTGCTTCGCATTCTCGAAGTACGGGGTCGGGTCCCAGTCGTCGATCTGCAGCGAGCGGCCGCTGGTCGCCCCGGGGCCGAGCAGCCCGGACCAGTAGTTCTGCGCGCCGATGCCGGCCGGGGCGACGACACCGAGCCCGGTGATCGCGACCCGACGCGACCCGGTCGGGTCGGTCGTCATGATCGAGAACTCAGACCTTGGCGGCCACGAGGTCGTAGGCCGACTGGACGGTCTCGACGCCTTCGAGCTCCTCTTCGGGGACCTCGATGTCGAATTCCTCCTCGAGCGCCATCACGAGCTCGACGAGGTCGAGACTGTCGGCATCCAGATCGTCGCCGAACTTGGCCTCGGGCACGACGGCGCTCTCTTCGACCGAGAGCACCTCGACGGCGCACTTGCGGAAGCGGGCGAACAGTTCTTCATTCACGGGAATTCTCCAATTCGTTGGTTGTGTCGGAATTGTAGGGGTGAGCAGGACGTCAGTGCCCCATGCCGAGCCCACCGTCGACGGGGATGACCGCGCCGGTGATGTAGGCGGCATCGGGGCCGGCCAGGAAACTGACGACGCCGGCGACCTCGTCGGGGTCGGCCATCCGCCCGAGCGGCACGACGGAGGTGATCGCGGCGAGTTGGTCGTCGGACAGCGCCGCCGTCATGTCGGTGGCGACGGGGCCGGGGGCCACCACGTTCACCGTGATGGATCGAGATCCGAGCTCACGGGCGAGTGAGCGGGCGAATCCGACGAGCCCGGCCTTCGAGGCCGCGTAGTTCGACTGTCCGGCCTGGCCGAGCAGCCCGACGACCGACGACATCAGGATGATCCGACCGCGAGCGCGCCTTGAGCATGCCCTTCGCCGCGCGCTTGGTGACGCGATAGGACGCGGTGAGATTGGCGTCGAGCACCGTGGCGAAGTCGTCTTCGCTCATTCGCAGCAGCAGACCGTCCTTGGTGACGCCGGCGTTCGACACGAGGATCTCGACGGTGCCGCCGAAGTGTGCTTCGACCGCACCGAAGGCCGCGTCGACCTGAGCGGAGTCGGTGACGTCGCACTGGACGCCGAACAGACCGTCGGGTGGTGGCGACGAGTTGTAGGTGACGGCGACGCGGTCGCCGTCGCCGGCCAATCGGCGGGCGCATGCCAGGCCGATGCCACGCGAGCCGCCGGTGACGAGCACGATCCGTCCGTTCGATGCTGACTGGGTCACGAGCCGGCTCCGGAGAATTCGGCGGCGTTGGGGCTCCATCGGATCACGGCGCTGGCTGCCGACATCCCGGCTCCGAACCCGACGAACAGGATCAGGTCGCCGTCGGTGACGCGGTCCTGATCGAGCGCTTCGGCGAGGGCCAGCGGAACCGACGCCGACGACGTGTTGCCGGTCCGATCGAGGACGATCGAGGCTCGTTCCATCGGGATGTCGAGGCGTTCGAGCGCTGCGGAGATGATCCGAATGTTCGCCTGATGCGGCACGACGACTGCGATCTGCTCGGCGGTGACCCCGGCGCTCGCCATCGCGTTCGTTGCCGAGTCGGCCATCAGTCGGACGGCCCGCCGAAAGACCTCGCGTCCTTCCATCTGCAGGAAGCCGCCGACTTCGGCGTAGAGAGCACTTTCCGCCTCGCCGAGGGAGTCGAGGTCCCAGCCGAGCATCTGGCCCGGTCCGTCGACGGTTTCGACGACCACGGCCCCGGATCCGTTGCCGAAGAGGATGCCGGTGTTCCGGTCGGTGTAGTCGGTGATGCGGTCGAGCGTGTCGGTGCCGATGACGAGCACGGTGCGGGCCCCCATCGCGATCAGGCCGTGGGCGTTGACGAGCGCATAGACCCAACCCGAACACGCCGCGTTCAGATCGAACGCCCCGCAGGACGACAGACCGAGCAGGTTCTGGACCGTCGACGACGTCGCAGGGACCGTGCGGTCGGGTGTGGTCGTCGCGAGGATCAGCGCGTCGACGTCGGCGGGATCGACGCCCGCCATGTCGAGCGCCGCCTGTCCGGATTCGGCCGACAGGCCGGCTGTCGTGCCGCCGACGTGGCGCTGCGAGATACCGGTCCGGTCACGGATCCACACGTGGTCGGTGTCCATCATCGACTCGAGGTCGATGTTGGTGAGGATCTTCTCCGGCAGCGCGGTTCCCCATCCGGTGATGACGGCGCCTCGGACGCCGAGCGGTGTGGCAGGCATGATGATTCAGTCCGTTCTGAGCCAGGCGATCGGCTGGCGGAGGGTGACTCGCTCGGTGTCGACCGCGATGTAACTCTGCAGGAGCCCGGCGAACGGCGAGCGGACCTCGGCGTCGCCGACGTGACCGATCACCGTGCCGACGTCGATCCGTGAGCCGTCGCCGACGCCGTCGACAGGCGTGAAGAGCCCGGCAGCCGGGCTGACCACGAGTCGTTCGACGGCGAAGAGGTGCTCACCTTCGAGCTGGATGACGTGACTGGTCGCCGATGCGTCGACCCACTCGAGCATCTTGTCGAGGTCGTCGGGCGTGGCGATCGAGATGGTACGTCCCGACGTGGTGCGCTTGGCCATGCCGCTGAGGACGCCGCCGGGTCCGAGTTCGGCGAAGTCGGTGACGCCCTCCGACTCGAGCGTCACCAGGCTCTGGCGCCAACGCACGGGGCTCGACAGCTGCGCCGACAGGAGGCTCGTCCAGTCGGCACCGAGGTGATGTGGCTTGGCATCGACGTTCGACACGACGGGGACGTCGCTGTCTCGGGGGTCGGCAGCGCTGATCGCGTCGCGGAGTCGATCCCGTGCGGCGGCCATGAACGGGGTGTGGAAGGCCCCCGACACCTGGAGCGCCATGACGCGTTTCGCGCCGAGGTCCTTGGCGTGCGCCGCAGCCCTGTCGACGCCGTCGGGCGACCCGGCGATGACGACTTGGCCCGGGGCGTTGTAGTTCGCGACCCAGACGTCGGCGTCGGCCAGGTCGCACGCCACGCCGACCTGGTCGTCGTCGAGGCCGAGGACCGCGGCCATCGTGCCCGGTTGTGCGAGGCCGGCGTCGTGCATCGCCGACGCGCGTTCGCCGAGACGAGCCGGATGCCGTCGTCGAAACCGAGCGCGCCGGTTGCGGTGAGCGCGGTGTATTCGCCGAGGCTGTGGCCGGCGCAGAAACTGGCGTCGATGCCGATGCGGCTGACGGCGTCGAGCACCATCAGGCTCGACACGAACGTGGTCAGCTGTGCGTTGCGGGTGTCCTTCAATTCGTCGGCGTCGGCGTCGCAGAGCAGTGCGGCGACATCGCGCCCGGCGACCTCGCTCGCCTCGTCGACAAGCTCCCAACTCTCGTGATCCTGCCAGGGGCGACCCATGCCGGGACGCTGCGACCCCTGTCCGGGGAAGGTGAAAGCGAGCATGATGGCCGAATCTAGACCAGCTCCGACGGTGTGCGGACCTTACCGATCGGTAACCCTGTGACGGACGGTGGCTCCTCCGGAGCGGCCCGTGTCCCGCCGTCGAGGTTGGTGGTCGCTACGGACGCCTGCCGAGGGCGAGGGATCCGTGCTCCAGCCAGTCCGCCGTCTCGGAATCCAGGCCCTCCGACACCTGCTGCCGGTATCGGGCGAGTTGCTCGTCGCTCAACACGTCGACCCAGCGTCCGTTCGTCCCCTTGTTGAAGAACGAGTCAGCCCCACCTTCGAACCTCTCGACGAGCCCACCTGCCGCCGCGGCGGCCGAGCGCATCTCATCGAGACTGCATCGGTCGACAACGGCGGGCCACGAGTTGTCGGGAACGTCGATGCCCAGGAATCGGGCGAGTCGGCGGATTTCGCCCTCGAGGTCGACCAGGAGGTCGGCGTAGTGAACGAAGCACACGTTCGCTCGCGTGCGCTGAGGCCACCACGAGGCGAGATGTCGCACCGATGAACACTCCGCGAACCACTCGTCGAGAAGTGCGTCCATGTCCCAGTCACTCCATTCCGCATCGAGCGGAGCGAGGCCGTCGACGGCTGCCATGGCGTTGAGTGTCTGCATCGCCTCGGACTTGTAGTGCTCGCGATGGTGTGCCCACGGCATCGCGGCCGTCGCGATACACCACCACGTAGAAGACGTCGTCGTCGAGTTCCAGGCAGTCGGCGGGGGTGTGCGTCTTGAGGAATCGCCGGTGGTGCTGGGCATCGACTGCAGCTGCGACTCGGCGGTGTCGAGATCACGATGTCCCCTGGACGCATCGGAACCGACTGCCATCGACCGCTGTCGGCGTGCACGGTGAGCCAATCATGCTCGGGAGGACGGGAGCCCATCGATGAAACCCAGTGGAGGTCGCATCCTCTGCCGCCGAACAGGCGAATGACCGTCTCCGGCCGACATCGACCGGTGTTGCCCGATCGGCCGCCGACCGGGCACTTCACTTGTACCCCGGGTCGGACTTGAACCGACACTGGACGGTGTTTGAGACCGTTGCCTCTGCCAATTGGGCTACCGGGGCGTGCAGCGGATGAGGATACCGGGCACACGCGCTTGCCATGGGCACGTCATAGTCAGGCAGGTGCTCCGGATGTCGGCCGGTCAACGCGGCGTGCCGCGCTCGCGGCCGTCTTCTCCACCCGCTGAGTGGCAGGTCGTCCGCCTACGATCCGTTCCGTGTCGAAGCGTTCGATCAAGCGCAAGCTCGCGAAGACGTCGTCGCGGTTGACCACATTGCGCGCCGAGCTCTCCGCTGTCGAGGAGCAGATGCGGTACCTCGCCGACGACGCCGACGATACGGCGATCCGGGCGATGGTCGCCGACAACACCGCGGCCACGCGCGATGCCCGGGAGGCTCGGGAGCACGCCGAGGCGCACCGGAGACACCATGCGCGGGTGGTGGCCGAGATCGACGAGCTGGTCCGACGCCAGGACCAGTTGCTCGACCAGTTGGTCGCCGCCGACTGAACGCGGCGCTGCTCCGTGGCGCGAATGGCGCTATAACACTGGCATGCCCTTGCGCGTCGTGATCGCCGAAGACGAAGCCATCATCCGGATGGATCTTCGCGAGACGTTGCAGGAGGAGGGCTACGACGTGGTGGGTGAGACCGGGCGCGGCGACACCGTGGTCGACCTGATCCGGGAAACCAAGCCCGACCTGGCGATTCTGGACATCAAGATGCCCGGTGCCGACGGCCTCGAAGCCGCCCGGGTGATCAACGCGGAGCGGTTGTGCGGCATCTTGATGTTGACGGCGTTCAGTCAGCGCGAAGTGGTCGAGGAAGCCCGCGATGCCGGGGCGCTGGCATTTCTCGTCAAGCCGTTCCAGAAGAGCGATCTGATCCCGGCGATCGAAGTCGCGATGGGTCGCTTCCGCGAGTTGGCGTCGCTCTCGGGTGAGGTCGACGCGCTCGGTGATCAGCTCGAGTCGCGCAAGGTCATCGATCGTGCCAAGGGTGTGCTCATCGACGATGCCGGATTGACCGAGGCGGAGGCGTTCGGTTTCATCCAGAAGACGGCGATGTGCGAGCGGACCCGGATGCGCGACGTGGCCGACCGCATCCTCGACGGGTCGCTGCGCCCGCCGACCGACTGACCGCACGACGACTACACGATCGGAGCCCATGTGGGTACCCACCTCCTCGTCGACGGGAACTCGCTCACCTACCGGGCGTTCTTCGCGCTGCCCACCGACATGGCAACGGCGAGCGGGCAGGTCACGAATGCCGTGTTCGGCTTCACGTCGATGCTCGCCTACGTGCTCAACGAACAGGAGCCCGAGGGGATCCTCGTCGCGTTCGACCGGCCGGAGCCGACCTTCCGACATGAGGCCGAGCCGGAGTACAAGGCGCAGCGTGAGGCGGCACCCGACATCCTGCGCCAGCAGATGGGGCTCGTCCGCGAAGTGCTCGAAGCACTCGGTATCCAGACGATCGACGAGGCGGGTTGGGAGGCCGACGACCTGATCGCCACGGCCACCGACGAGTTCGTCGCGCGGGGCAAGAACGTGATCATCGTCACCGGGGATCGCGACAGCTACCAGCTGGTGAACGACGAGCACGACGTGAAGGTGATGTACAACAAGCGTGGGGTCAGCGACTACGCGCTCTACGACGAAGCGGGTATCGAGGACAAGACCGGCGTCACCCCCGACCTCTACGTGCAGTACGCGGCGCTGCGCGGCGACAACTCCGACAACCTGCCGGGCGTGCCCGGGGTGGGCGAGAAGACCGCGGCCAAGCTGATCAACAAGTACGGCGGACTCGACGGGATCTTCGCCAACGTCGACGAGCAGACGCCGAAGCTCAGGTCGAACCTGATCGAGAACGAGGAGCGGGCCCGCAAGAACCTCGACCTGATGATCCTGCGCCACGATGCGCCCGTCGAGTCGGTCGACTTCGACGATCTCGTCCCGAAGCCGAACGGCGAGGAGATGAAGCGGCTGTTCGACTTCCTCGAGTTCCGTGCCCTGTCGGGCCGGATCACCGGCGGCGATCAACGGGATGGGCGCAGCCGTCGACCTCGGTCCGCAGGAGGATCAGCAGGAGCTGGTCGCCGAGGTGACCGAGGTCGAGAACTCGGCCGAGGCCGCGGCTGCGATCGCCGCGGTCGAGGCGCTCGACATCGCCGCGACGTGGATCGGTGAGCCAGGACGATCCGCCCTGTCCGGGTTGGCGATCGTCACCGAGCCCGAGTCGGCCGAGGTCGCCTGGATCCCTGGACACCTGCTCCACGACGACGCCGTGCACGCTGCGCTCGCCGCGCACACCGACGTCCGCGGTCATCAGATCAAGCCGCTGATGCGTTCGTTGCTCGACGTCGGCGTGTCGTTCGACGGCATCGCGCTCGACACCGCGATCGCTGCGTACCTGATCGATCCGGCCGAGGCCCGGTACGACCTGCCCGACCTGATCGAGAAGTACACCGCGCTTCGCACGTCCCGTCCGACGACGCCGCTGGGTCGGGACAGCTCGATCTCGACGGTACGTCGATGTCCGACGCCGAGCGTCGCCGGTCGTGACGCGCTCGGCGGTCCACCACCTCGTCGAGCCGATTCGGGCGAGCCTCCAGGCCCAGGGGATGGCCGAGCTGTACGAGACGATCGAGAATCCGCTCGTGATGGTGCTGGCCAAGATGGAGCACGTCGGCGTCGCGGTCGACATCGAGGAGCTCGAGCGCCTGAACAAGAAGCTCACCGACGAAGTCGAGTCGCTCGTCGACGAACTTCGTCAGGTCGCCGACATGCCCGATCTCAACCTCAACTCGCCGAAGCAACTCCGCGAGCTGCTGTACGACCAGAAGGGCCTGACACCGATCAAGAAGACGAAGACCGGTCCGTCGACCGATGCGGCCACGCTGGAGAAGCTGGAGCACGAGTGGCCGGAGTTCCTCGCGCCACTCCGACGTCACCGCGAGGTCGAGAAGCTCCGCGGCACGTACGGCAAGGGGCTGCTGGCCGAAGTCGCTCCCGACGGCCGTATCCACGCGACGTTCAACCAGACGGTCGCACGCACCGGTCGGCTCTCGTCCGACCAGCCGAACCTGCACAACATCCCGGTGCGGTCCGAGGAGGGCCGGCTGTTCCGGCGGGCATTCGTCGCGTCGCCCGGCACCGAGCTGCTGGTGGCCGACTACAACCAGATCGAACTGCGGTGCATCGCCCACCTCGCGCAGGACTCCGGCCTGCTCGAAGCGTTCAACAGTGGCCAGGACATCCACAACGCAACGGCGTCGCGGGTGTTCTCGGTCGAGCCCGGCGACGTGACGATCGATCAGCGGTCGAAGGCGAAGATGGTGTCGTACGGCCTGGCCTACGGCATGGAGGCGTACGGTCTCGCCCAGCGGTTGAACATCCCCGTCGACGAAGCGGCACCGATCCTCGACGCGTACTTCGTGGCGTTCCCGAACGTGAAGGACTACATGGACCGCACGGTCGAGGAGGCCCGCGAGCGGGGCTACACCGAAACGCTGTTCGGTCGACGCCGACCGATCCCGGAGTTGTTGAACTCCAACTTCCGTGTTCGCCAGGCGGGCGAGCGTCAGGCGATGAACGCCGGGATCCAGGGCCTCGCTGCCGACATCTTCAAGGTGGCGCTCGTCCGGATCGATGCGGCACTGAGCGAGCCGGGCATCGAGAGCCGACTCATCCTGCAGGTCCACGACGAGGTGCTCGTCGAGGTACCCCCGTCCGAGAAGGAGACGGTGGGTGATCTCGTCATCGACCTGATGCACGGCGCCGCCGACCTCGACGTCCCGCTCGAGGTCAACGTCTCGTGGGGCCACACCTGGGCCGCCGCCAAAGGCTGACCCGTGACATGACGGGTCTGACCCGTCACGTCACGCGTGACGCGATGGGTCAGACCCGTAACGTAACGGTGTGCGGGATCACTGGTTCGAGGACCTGGCAGACCACATGGGCGAGGCGTACCTGCGGTACTCGTTCACCAAGGGCACGGTGCAGGAGGTCGATCACGTCGTGAAGGCGCTCGGCCTGTCCGCGGGCGACCGTGTGCTCGACGTCGGGTGTGGGCCGGGTCGCCACGCTCACGAGCTCGCACGTCGCGGGATCGTCGTCCACGGCATCGACATCAGCGACCGGTTCGTCGAGATCGCACGGGATGATGCACCCGACGGTGCGACCTTCGAACGCCTCGACGCTCGGTCTCTGGTCTTCGACGGCGAATTCGACGCAGTGATCTGCCTGTGCCAGGGGGCGTTCGGGCTGATGACGGCGAGCGGTGAGGACGACGTCGTGGTCGAGGGCATGGTCCGGGCGCTCCGACCCGGCGGCCGGCTCGCGCTCAGCGCCTTCAGCTCCTACTTCGTCGTCAAGTACCACGACGATGCGACGTTCGATGCCGATGCGGGGGTCGGCCACGAGCGCACCGACATCCGATCCGAGTCCGGCGAGTCGATGACGGTCGACCTCTGGACCGGGTGCTACACCCCGCGGGAGCTGCGACTGTTGCTCGGCATGCACGGTCTCGACATCGAGTCGATCAGCAGCGTCGAGCCCGGCGCCTACGGCTCGGAGTCGCCGTCGACCGAGTCACCTGAATTCCTCGTCGATCGCAATCCGTCGCTGACGGTCCTGGTGCTTGTACCGTCCGCCGTCTCATGGCGAATCAGAAGCTCACTCCACTGCAAGAACTCGAAGCGAAGCGGCGCGCCGCCGCCGAGGCGAAAGCCAACAAGGTGCCGCGCGCGTACAGCGACGAACAGAAGGCCGCCCGCAAGGAGCGGGTGGTCAAGGCGAAGGACGCGCTCGCCCGTTCGGTCGGCGTCAAGGGCGAACACGTCGCCGGGGCCCGGACGGCATTGAAGAAGTACTTGCAGAACCTGAACGAGCCGAACCAGCCCGACGACGCACGCTTCGAGATGCTCATCGAGGCGCCGTTCAAGGCGCCGCCGAAGAAGCGCGACAACAATCGCGGGTTCTGAGTCGGCGACGCTCACGGTCGTCGGGGCAACAGCCGAATCGTCCGAGTGCGGCTGACGAACTGGGCTGTTACCATTGCCGGTCGCGTTCTCGCCCTGAAAACGCACGCCCGCACGCTGGGCGTCCACCGATTCCGTATCCGTTCTGAAAGCCGATTCTCTTGTCCGACACCTCTACCACTTCCTCCTCGACCGCTTCCGAATTCGGGACGTTCGACGAAGAAGGCAACTACACACCCCGCGAGATCATCTCCGATGACCTCGGCATGACGTTCGAAGAGGCCATCGCCGGCACGATGGTCGAAGTCGAAGACGGACAGATGGTCAATGGCACCGTCGTCAAGATCGACAAGGACGAAGTCCTCCTCGACATCGGCTACAAGAGCGAAGGTGTGATCCCGAGCCGCGAGCTGAGCATCCGTAACGACGTCGATCCGGGCGAGGTCGTCGCCATCGGCGAAGTGATCGAAGCCCTCGTGCTCACCAAGGAAGACAAGGAAGGGCGCCTCGTCCTCTCCAAGAAGCGTGCGCAGTACGAGCGTGCCTGGGGCGACATCGAGGCGAAGAAGGAAGCCGACGAAGTCGTGTCCGGTCCGGTCATCGAAGTCGTCAAGGGTGGCCTCATCGTCGACATCGGCCTGCGGGGCTTCTTGCCCGCATCGCTCGTCGAGCTCCGTCGCGTTCGTGACCTCGCCCCGTACATCGGCACCCAGGTCCACGCCAAGATCATCGAACTCGACAAGAACCGCAACAACGTGGTGCTGTCCCGTCGCGCCTACCTGGAAGAGAACCAGAAGGAGACCCGCGACCAGTTCCTCAACAACCTCAAGGTCGGCGAGGTCCGCGAAGGCACCGTGTCGTCGGTGGTCTCGTTCGGTGCGTTCGTCGATCTCGGCGGCATGGACGGACTCATCCACGTCTCCGAGCTGTCCTGGAAGCACGTCGATCATCCCGGCTCGGTCGTCACCGTCGGCGATCCGGTCAAGGTGCAGGTCCTCGACGTCGACTTCAGCCGCGAGCGCATCAGCCTGTCGCTGAAGGCAACGCAGCAGGATCCGTGGCAGGAATTCGCCGAGGGCCACCAGGTCGGCCAGCTGGTCTACGGCCGGGTCACCAAGCTCGTCCAGTTCGGTGCGTTCGTCCAGGTCGGCGACGGCATCGAGGGGCTCGTGCACATCTCGGAGATGTCGGCGCACCACGTCGACAGCCCCGAGCAGGTCGTCACGCCCGGCGAGGAGCTGTGGGTCAAGATCATCGATCTCGACCTCGCCCGTCGTCGGATCTCGTTGTCGATCAAGCAGGCTGCCGAAGGTGGCGAGCTCGCTGCCGAGTACCGCGAGCACTTCGACATCGACGAAGCCGGCAACTACGTCCAGGGTGAAGCCTCGGCCGAGGCCGAAGCCGCCTGGAGCGAGTACTACGGCTCCGACGCAGCGGCCTCCGATGCGGCCGCCGCCGAAACAGCGCCGGCCGAGGATGCGCCGGCCGAGGATGCGCCGGCCGAGGATGCTCCCGTCGAGGATGCTCCCGCAGCGGACGCTCCCGCAGTCGAGGCTCCCGCAGCGGAAGCTCCCGCTGAGGATGCTCCTGCAGCGGACGCTCCCGCAGACGAGGCTCCTGTCGCTGCCGAGGCCGACGCGTCCGAGGAGACCGCCCCCACCGAGTGACATCGTCGAACGGTGCTCGTCACCGATCGGTCGACCCGAACTGAATGCTGCCCGGCTCCTCGGAGTCGGGCAGTATTCGTTTTCGTGATCGTCGTGGGACTGACCGGAGGTATCGGAGCAGGCAAGTCGACGGTGTCGAAGATGCTCGCATCGCGCGGCGCCGCGATCGTCGATGCGGACCAGATCGCCCGAGACCTCCAGGCACCTGGTGCCCCGCTCCTCGACGCCATGGCCGAGCGCTTCGGCGCGCACATCATCGATGAGCACGGTGCGCTCGATCGTGCGGCCGTGGCATCGATCGTGTTCAGTGACGAGCAGGCGCTTGCCGACCTCAACGGCATCGTCCATCCTGCGATGCAGGCCGAGATCCAGTCGCAGATCGACGCCCACCAGGGCACCGAACGCATCGTCGTCCTCGATTTCCCGCTGCTCGGAGAGAACCCGCGCAAAGGTCTCACCGCCACGATCGTCGTCGACGTGCCGCACGAGGTGGCCGTCGAACGCGCGGTGGCTCGCGGCATGGACGAAGCCGATGTCCGGAACCGGATCAAGAGCCAGATCTCGCGGGAGCAACGGCTGCAGGTGGCGACGCACGTCATCGAGAACGGCGGTGACCTCGACGCACTCGCTGATCAGGTCGACGCGACGTGGGCCGAACTCAGCGAACTCGCGGCCGACGTGCCGGAAGCGGATCCAGCGTGATGTCGACCACCGGCACGTCGGGTGGGGGTGTGCGCCGATACCACTCGGCATGGTGGGCGCCGAGCTCGGTGAATGCCGCGTCGACGATGTCCCAGTAGGAGCGGCGGATCCCGGCGGTGCCGGCATCCCGATGGTGTTCGTAGCGGGCGATCGCGGCGGGTCGCGGGACGTAGACGGCGATCGGGTCGTCGAGTCGGACCGATGCGCTCTGGTCGATCAGGGTGACCCGTTCGGTGACCTCGACGCGGTCGTAGGCGCGTTCGCGCCAGTCGAGATCCGCGAGTTCGTCGTCGTCGACTTCGAAGACCACGCCGTTGATCGAGTCGCCGTGTGCCGCGACGATGCCCAGCGACACGACGAGACCACCGATCGTCTCTCGGCCGTCGTCGTCGACCCAGTCCCCCCGGAGCACCTCCGAGCCGTAGTTCCATGCGCGGCTGTAGCCGGCGAGCTCGGCGACGTGGAGGTCGCGGCCGACGGTGACGTTGCGGCCGATCGTCGAGGCCAACGACGACGGCGAGACGAGCGATCCGTACCCGAAGATCCACGTCGTCGAGCTCACGTGAGGACGGTGTTGATCAGCAGCTGGGTTCCGATCGAGATCGCACGCTCGTCGACGTCGAACAAGCCGGCGTGGAGGTCGAGCCGTGTGGTGCCCGTCGTGTGGACGCCGAGTCGGACGTAGGCGCCTGGCACTTCGCGGAGGAGCCAGGCGAAATCGTCGCCACCCCAGCTCTGCGGAGCCTCGACGATCGTGACGTCTCCCATGGTGGTCGCCGCGATCCGCAGTCGTTCGGTCACGTCAGGGTCGTTGACGGTCGGTGGGACGCCGTGGACGTAGTCGACGGTGCGGGCCGCGCCCGTTCCGTGGAGTACCCGATCGACCGCATCGGTGACGATCTTCTCGAGGATCTCCCAGGCGTCGACCGACGGGGTTCGGACCGAGGCCTTCAGGTGGCAGGCGGTGGGGATGACGTTTGCAGCATCACCGGCCTGCATCGCACCGAAGACCAACTTCACGTCGTCGGCGCCGTGTCCGTTGCGCACGAGTTCGTCGGCAACGAGCCCGGGCAGCTCGGTGATCAGACGCGCGCCGAGCGACACGAGGTCGACCGTGAGTTCGGGGCGGGCGGTGTGTCCGCCGGGTCCGGCGAGATCGATCGTGACCATGTCGGCTGCCGAGGTGATGGCCCCGACGCGGAGCCCGATCGTGCCGCAGTCGAGTTTCGGCTCGCAGTGGAGGCCGATGACGGACGTGACGCCGACGAGGCCTCCGTCTGCGAGCACGTCGAGCGCGCCGCCGGGTACCCGTTCTTCGGCTGGCTGGAAGATGAACCGCAGTGGGCCCGGTGCCAGGTCGGGGTGGTCGGCGAAGAACAGCGCGGTGCCGATCGCCGCGGTTGTGTGGACGTCGTGCCCGCAGGCGTGGGCGACGCCGTCGATCGTGCTGCGGTAGCGGACCGTCTTCTGGTCGTGCATCGCAAGTGCATCGAGGTCGGCTCGAATCGCTCGCCACGGGCCCTCGGATCCGGGGGTGTCGGCGATCAGACCGGTGCCCACGCTGAGGCGGCGCACGTCGTATCCGGCTTCGGTCACCAGGTGTTCGACCACGTTGGTGGTCCGGAACTCCTGCCCGCTGAGTTCGGGATGCGCGTGCAGGTCGCGTCGAACATCGACCAGGCGTTGATGGTGGACCTCGACCCACCGTCGGGCGATGTCGCTGGCCGTGGCCGCGGCGGCGGTCATGGGATGGACGGAGTGTCGCTGGCGAGTTCGTCGACCAGGTGGTTCACCACGTCGCGCAGGCTACCGCCCGCGGCGATGACCGCTCGTTGGCGATCGGTGCCCGATCCGATGTCGACCATGGCGAGCACGTCGTCGAGTGATCGGGACGTACCCAGGCGCTCGGCGGTCGGACGGAGCAGATCGACGAGTTCGGCCAGCAGCTGACGCAGCGGTGCACGCTCGACCATCCGGCCGCCGACTTCGTAGGCCGCGGAGCTCGGTGCGTGGCCGGTCGGCGGGTCGAGGCGGTTCTGCTCGACGATCAATTCGGCGTGGATGCCGTGTCGTGCTGCGAGCCAGCGGTTCTGCTTGACCGACCACTGCGTCGGTGGGTGGGGGAGGCGATCCTCTGCGATGCGGTCGAGGCACCATGCGACGAGCGTCTGCGCGAGACCGGCGACCGCCACCGTCTCGTGGAGGGTGGGCATCGCGTCGCACATCCGCAGTTCGACGGTGCCGAAGCCGGGGTGGGGACGGATGTCCCACCAGACCTCGCGGACGGTGCTGATGCAGCCCGTGTCGATCAGCGTCTCCATGAACTCCTCGAAATCGGTCCACTCGGCGAGCTGTGGGGGGAGGCCGGCGGTCGGGAGCGATTCGAACACGAGGGAGCGGGCCGACGACATACCCGAATCCTCACCCTCGAAGTAGGGGCTGGACGTGGACAGCGCCAGGAAGATCGGGAGATGCCGAGTCAGCTCGTTGATGACCTGGATGGCCTGCTGTCCGTCGGGCACTCCGACGTGGATGTGCATGCCACAGATGAGGAGGCGGCGCGCCGGCCACTGCATCGTCTCGACCAGCTGGTGGTAGCGCGGGTCCGGGCTGATCAGCTGGTTCGACGCGAGCGCGTACGGGTGCGTGGCACAGCTCATCAACGTGGCGTTGAGCGGTCCGAGCGTGCTGCGAACCTCGTCGATCGTCGCCTGCAGGTCGTCGCGCACCTGGTCGGGGGTTTCACAGACCCCGGAGATCACCTCGACGGTGCTCTGGAAGAGTTCGTGTTTTGCCTTGGGATGCTCGCCGTCAGGGTGCCCGGCCCCGAGCTCGTCGAGTACCTCGTTGGCGAGCGACACCAGATCGCCGGTCTCGGAGTCGATGAGATGGAGTTCCATCTCGACACCGATGGTGGGTCGGGCGTTGTGTGCGAAGTCGATGGTCATGGCGGATCCCACATCCAGTGTCGCACGTCGAGTTCGCTACGTCAGCGGAACTGGTCGAGGTCGTTGGCGACGTCCTCGGGCGTGGTCGGCGGCGCGTACCGCTTGACCACGTTGCCGGCGCCGTCGACGAGGAACTTCTCGAAGTTCCAGGTGATGTCGGGGCTGTCGCCCTCGCCCGGCTGGGCCGCCTTCAACAGTGTGTAGAGGGGGGCTTCGTTCTCGCCGTTGACGTCGATCTTGGAGAACATCGGGAAGTCGACGTCGAACTTCGACGTCACGAACTCGAGGATCTCGGCATCGGAGCCCGGCTCCTGGTTCCCGAACTGGTTGCACGGGATGCCGAGGACGACGAGGTCGTCATGGTCGTGGTGGAGTGTACGCAGACCTGCGTACTGAGGCGTGAGGCCTCAAGCGCTGGCGACGTTGACGACCAGGGCGAGTGTGCCCGCGTAGCCGTCGAACGTCACCTGGTCGCCCGTGATGGACGTCATGGTGATGTCGTGGAAATTCATGAGGGCCGACCGTAGCCCGTGGCCTTCCGAACAGTCGCACGGGGTTGGTTCCGGCTGGATAACATTCGGTCCTCACATGTCCGACGACGACCAACCCTCGATGAACCGTTTGCTTCGCGCGGTCCATCACCCTCCCAGTTGCTGACCTGATGTCGGACGGATTGCTGACCGCGCTCGGACTCGTTGCCGTTGTGCTCCTGATCGCTGCGAACGGGTACTTCGTGGCAGCCGAGTTCGCGTTCGTCGCCTCCCGACGCTCGAAGATCGCCGAGGGTGCCGCCGACGGCGACAAGAAGTCGGTGCCGCGCGTTGGCGGTGCACAAGCGACTCAGCTTCATGCTCTCCGGCGCACAGCTGGGGATCACCGTCACGTCGCTCGTCCTGGGTTTCATCGCTCGCCCGGCGATCGCCGGTGCGATCGAACCGGTCCTCGAGGCCGTGGGTGTCGGCACGAACGCATCGTTCGGCGTGTCACTCGTGATCGCGTTCGTGCTGGCGACCATCGCCCAGATGGTGTTCGGCGAATTGGCTCCGAAGAACCTCGCGATCGCCAAACCCGAGCCCGTGGCCCGAGCCGTTGCAGGGTCGACGCTCGTGTTCATGAAGGTGGCCGGTCCGGTCATCCGACTGTTCGACGGGTCGGCCAACCGATTGCTGAGACTGTTCGGCATCGAGCCGGTCGAAGAACTGCACGGTGCGGTCTCGACCGAGGAGCTCGACCTGATCGTCGACTCGTCGGCCGAGTCCGGGCATCTGACGGTGTCCCAAGCAGGCCTGCTCGAGCGCGCCATCGACTTCGGCGAACTCGAGGCATCGGACGCGATGGTGGCGTGGAACAAGGTGGTCACGATCGACGGGACGGCCACCGCGGCCGACCTCCGCGATGCGATGGCGTCGCGCCGATCACGCTTCCCGGTCGTCGACTCCGACGGCAAGGTGCAGGGCATCGTCCACGCCAAAGACCTGCTCGGCGTCGATCGCAACGAGTACGACACGGTGCTCGTGCACTCGCTGATGCACGACGTCATCGCCGTGCCCGAGGCGGCGAGGCTCACGATCGTCCTCATCGAGTTGCGCACGCATTCGACCGAGATGGCGCTCGTCATCGACGAATACGGCGGCCCGGCGGGAATCGTGACGTTGGAAGACATCGTCGAAGAACTCGTCGGCGAGATCGAGGACGAGTACGACCCGACCGAGACCACCGAACAGGCCGAGACGGAGCCGGGCGTGTGGGTCATCTCGGGGACCTCACGTCCCGACGAGATCGAGCGGGCGACCGGCCTCGAACTCCCCGACGGCGAATACGACACCGTCGCCGGTCTCGTGCTCGACCGCTTGGAACGGCTCGCCGAACCGGGCGACTCGGTGGTGGTCGACGGCGTCCTGATCGAGGTCACCGACGTCGACGGCTACGCGATCGAGGAGGTGCGGCTGCAGGTCGACCCCGACCTGGCAGGAGCCGACTCGGACGACGACCGAACACCACCCGGTGGTCGCACCGATGCCGGCGATGATGCCGATGACGAGGTCGGATCGTGATCGCCGGGTTGGTCGCCGCCGAGGACGGCATTCGCGTTGCATGGGGCGCGCTGGGGCTGGCCGTCGTGCTGCTCGCGCTCAACGGGTTCTTCGTTGCGGCCGAGTTCGCGTTGCTTGCCTCGCGGAGGTCACGCCTCGAGCAACTGGCGGCCGACGGCAACCGGAGCGCCAAGTCGGCGCTCACCGGGATCCGTGAACTGACGCTGATGCTGGCCGGCGCGCAGCTCGGGATCACGATGTGCTCGCTCGGGCTCGGTCTCGTGGCCGAACCGGCGGTGGCGGCGATCTTCGAAGGTGCGCTCGGTCAGTGGTTCAGCCTGTCGGAGACGTGGACCCACCTCATCGGGTTCACGCTCGCATTGTCGATCGTCGTGTTCCTGCACATGGTCGTCGGCGAGATGGCACCGAAGTCGTGGGCGATCTCGCACCCCGAGAACTCGGCGATGAAGCTCGCCCGCCCCTTCCGCGCGTTCGTCTCGGTGTTCCGTCCCGTGATCTGGCTGATGAACGGCCTCGCCAACATCGTCGTGAAGGCCGTCGGGGTCGAGCCACAGGACGAGCGGGCCATGGCCCACTCGCCGAGCGACCTGCTCCTGCTGCTCGACGAATCCGCCGGCCACGGTGGTCTTGCGGCGACCGAACACGAACTGCTCACCCGTTCGCTCGAGCTGTCGGGGTTGACCGCTTCCGACGCGATGACGGTCCGGCGCGACATCATCGCCGTGTCCGCCGACTCCTCGGCGCAGGTCGCGGCTGCCGAAGCCCATCGCACTGGCCGCAGTCGGATCGTCGTGTTCGAAGGCGACCTCGACCACGTCAAGGGGTTCGTGCACGCGAAGGACCTGCTGCGCCTGCCCAACGGGACCTGGGCGTCCACGCTGGTCGGCACGATCACGCGGCGGGTGATGGTGACCCCCGAGCACCATCGACTCGAAGACCTGCTGCTCGAGATGCAGACCGAGCGTCAGCACATCGCGCTCGGTGATCGACGAGCACGGCACGGTGGTCGGGCTCGTGACGCTCGAAGACGTCATCGAGGAACTGATCGGCGACTTCGACGACGAGTCCGACTCGCGCCACGGTGAATGCGAGCGGCTCGACGACGGATCGTTCCGCGTCAACGGAACCCTCCGTCACGACGAGTTCGAGGAGTACACCGGAGTGGCCCTGCCGGAGGGGGAGTGGCAGACCGTCGCCGGCTACGTGATCGCCGCCTTCGACGAGATACCCGCCGTCGGTGACCGTGTCGACACCGAGGTCGGGCAGTTCGAGGTCCTGTCGATGGATGCCTACGCCATCGACTCGCTCCGGGTGCGACTCACGAGCACGGCGACCTAGCGAACGCCTGTTCGTCCTCGGTACACTGATGCGATGACCGACGTCGTCGACAGCGCCGCGAAGAAGATCGGGGTCGACCAGGATCTGGCGTTGCTCGGCGGCGACATCCAGGCCGAGAACTACGGGGTCGGCGACGACCGTCCGTTCACGGTCGAGTCCGATTTCCAGCCGGCGGGTGCACAGCCCGAGGCGATCGCGGCGCTCGTGCAGGGCGTCGACGAGGGCCAGCGGTTCCAGACCCTGCTGGGCATCACCGGGTCGGGCAAGTCGGCCACCATCGCGTGGACCATCGAGCAGGTGCAGCGGCCGACGCTGATCCTCGCTCCGAACAAGTCACTCGCGGCCCAGCTCGCGCAGGAGATGCGTGAGTTCTTCCCGAACAACCGCGTCGAGTACTTCGTCTCGTACTACGACTACTACCAGCCCGAGGCGTACATCCCGTCGAGCGACACCTTCATCGAGAAGGACTCGTCGGTCAACGACGAGATCGACCGGCTGCGCCACTCGGCCACCGCCGCACTGCTCACCCGGCGCGACACGATCGTCGTCGCCTCGGTCTCGTGCATCTACGGCATGGGCAATCCCGAGGAGTACAAGGGCCATCTGCTCGACATGAACGTCGGCGTCGACTACGACATGCGTTCGATCCTGCGCCGCCTCGTCGACATGCAGTACGACCGCAACGACATGACCCTCGGGCGCGGCAACTTCCGGGTGCGCGGCGACACGATCGAGATCCACCCGGCCTACGAGGAGAACGTGCTGCGCGTCGAGATGTTCGGCGACACGATCGAGCGGATCACCACGATCGACCCGGTGACCGGCGAGAACCTGCGCGATCTCGACCGGGCCTACGTCTTCCCGGCCACCCACTACGCCACCTCGGCCGAGCGGCTTGCAGACGGCGATGGGCAAGATCGAGCAGGAGCTGCAGGTCCGGCTCAAGGAGTTCGAGGAGCAGGACAAGCTGCTCGAAGCGCAGCGGCTGCGGATGCGCACGTCGTACGACCTCGAGATGATGAGTGAGGTCGGTTACTGCAACGGCATCGAGAACTACTCGATGCACATGGACGGGCGTGAGTACGGCGAGCCGCCGTTCACCCTGCTCGACTACTTCCCCGACGACTACCTCCTCGTGATCGACGAGAGCCATGTCGCCGTCCCGCAGCTGCACGGTCAGTTCGCCGGCGACCGCAGCCGTAAGGACATGCTCGTCGAACACGGATTCCGGCTGCCGTCGGCGCGCGACAACCGGCCGCTCACGTTCGAGGAGGTGCTCGAACGGGTCAACCAGGGGATCTTCGTGTCCGCCACCCCATCGGAGTACGAGATCGCGGGTGTCGACCAACCTCGTCGAGCAGGTGATCCGTCCGACCGGGCTCGTCGATCCCGAGGTCATCGTCAAGCCGACGAAGGGCCAGATCGACGACCTGATGGAGCTCGTCAACGGTCGCATCACGATGGGCGATCGTGCGCTCGTCACGACGCTGACGAAGAAGATGGCCGAGGACCTCACCGACTACCTGCTCGAACAGGGGCTGCGGGTCCGCTACCTGCACTCGAACATCGACACGATCCAGCGCATCGAGATCCTCCGGGCGTTGCGGCTCGGCGAGTTCGACGTGCTCGTCGGGATCAACCTGCTTCGCGAGGGCCTCGACCTGCCCGAGGTGTCGCTGGTCTGCATCCTCGATGCCGACAAGGAGGGGTTCCTCCGCTCCGAGACGTCGCTGATCCAGATGATCGGCCGTGCCGCCCGAAACGTCGACGGCCAGGTCGTGATGTATGCCGACAAGATCACCGATTCGATGACCAAGGCGATCGACACCACGCAGCAGCGCCGCTTGGTGCAGCTCGCGTACAACGAGGAGCACGGGATCGACCCGCAGACGATCCGCAAGGCCGTCGGCGACATCCTGTCGATGCTGCGTGGGCCCGAAGATCGGGCGGCCGTGCCGGGCAAGGACCGTCGTCGTCAGCGTGAGCGCGACAAGGTGAAGAACGAGCTCAAGAACCTGCCGCAGCAGGAGCTCACCCGCCTCATCCAGACCTTCGAGGAGGAGATGCACGCGGCCTCGGCCGACCTCAAGTTCGAATACGCCGCCAAGCTCCGTGACGAGATCAACGACCTCCGGCGTCAGGTCGTCGACGCCGGCTGAGCTCGTCCCAGTGTTCGATCCGCCACCGCGTCGTCCGCGGAATCGCATCGGGCATGGCGAGGTACTGGCCTCGGGCAACGCGCCGGACCCGGCCCTGCCGCACCTGCCAGCCGAGGAGGTTGGAGATCCGTTGCGACGGCTGGCCTCGTGGGCCGCGACGGACGTGTGTCCTCTTCGGCACGCGACGATCTCGGCGACGCGACGGTGCTCGTACGCAGAGGACGCAGCACGGCGCGCGAGTTCGATGTTGCGGATCGCGTCGTGGGAGCGTTCATCACCCTCACGGGGTCGTGAGATGTGCGACAGGGAAATGGCGCTGCTCCCGGGACCATCTCATTCCGCCTTACTCGGACTCCGGTCGCCGAGTGGACAACCCGTCGTTCGAGTCCGAGTAAGGCGGAATCGAACAGGTCCCCGGGCATTCCCGTTCCGCCCCACCCGTGCTCATCCGAATGCGAGCGCGAACATCACGCTGGGCGTCATGAGCAGGGTGAGCCACCCGAGCCCGGTGCGCATCACCTTCGACGCAGCGAAGCCCGACATCACGTAACCCGCCGATGCGGCGATCGCGAACGGAACGGCGAAGATCACCCACCAGGGCGATTCCTGCTCGGCGCCGTACGACCCGTAGTTGGCGAACGCAGCAGCGATCACGACGATGAACGAGGCGAATGCCGCGGCGGCAGCCAGCAGCTGGAGCGAGATCGCCACGCCGATCCCCGCCAGCACGGAGCTCGGTGGTCGGGCCTGCCGGTCGAGTTGATGTCGTGATCATGGATTCCACGATGACGGACGACACGCAATCCGTACATCGGGTGAATCCCCCACGCAGCCGTGGGGGCTCCGGGGACCTACGCTCCGTCGTCGATGTTGGAGATCCACGACCTCGCCGAGTTCGATGCCCACATCGAGCGGTTGCAGTCGCTCGACGGGGTCGTCGTACAGGGTGTCGACCTGTCGGAACGCTCCCGCGTGATCGAGTCGGTGTCGTGCCACGGCGGCACGTTCCTCGGCTGTCGACTCGCCGGGGATGCGCTCGAGCACGTGATCGACGGGGGAGCGGTGGTGTTCCCCCACCTGCCGGCGATCCCCTTCGACCCGTACCGCTCGCGGCTGTACGAACAGGGTGAGCTGCTCGCCGGCTGGAACCCCGACATCGCGGGCTCGTTCGACGCCGATTCGCTCGACTCGCGGATCTACCGATGGTCGGCTCGCCACCCGAAGGGTCAGCCGATCCCCGTGCTCGACGCGCTCGCGCAACGGCTGCACGACCATGCGATCGACGATGCGCTCGGTGAGCATCTCGCCGGTCGACCCGACGTCGTCGCCGTGATGGGCGGGCACTCGATGCTGCGGACCGACGATGCGTACGCCGTCGTCGCCGAACTCGGACGATCGATGACCCGCGAAGGGTGGCACGTCGCGACGGGAGGTGGGCCGGGTGCGATGGAGGCGGCCAACCTCGGCGCATGGCTCGCGCCCGCATCCCGACGACGCGCTGGCGACGGCGATCGAGCTGCTCGACGCCGACGTCGACTACCACCTGACCGACGAGTACCTGGGCGCCGGAGCGGCGGTCCTCGAACGATTCCCCGGGGGCGACGACAGCTTGGCCGTGCCGACCTGGTTCTACGGTCACGAACCGACCAATCAGTTCGCCACGCACGTTGCGAAGTACTTCGCCAACTCGATCCGGGAGGACGGCCTGTTGGCGATCGCCACCCGAGGTGTCGTGTTCTCGCCCGGATCGGCCGGCACGACACAGGAGGTGTTCCAGGACGCCACCCAGAACCACTACGCGGTGTTCGGCACGGTCAGCCCGATGGTCTTTCTCGATGCCGAATTCTGGAACGAGCAGCTGCCCGCCGAGCCACTGCTGCGCACGCTGGCTGCCGACCGACCGTATGCCGCCCTCATCGGGTCGGCCGACACGGCGACGGAGGCGATGGAGTTCCTGCGTGCGAACCCGCCGGTCCGGCTGGAGGAGTGACACCGGGGCGACCCGGTGGATCACTCGAACTCCTGGCAGAACGATTCGACGAGCGACTCGACCTCACGGTGGTCCCCGAGGTTGAGGAGCGGACGCTCGGAGCGCTCGACCAGTGCTGCGACGGCGAGCAGCCCGATGCCACCAACGGCGATCCACGCCCACGTCGGAGCGGCAGCGAGTCGCGGTCCCGCCGAGATCGAGCAGCGTGCCGAGCAGTGCGATCGTGCCGAGCACCAACGGTGCCCCGAGTCGCCGGGCGCCACCGATCCCGACCGCGACGACGCCGACGAGGAGTGCGCCCAGGGTGGCCCAGTCGCCGTCGGACGCGTCCTGGGACATGAGCAGCCACGCCACCGCGGTGCCGAGGCCAGGGCTGTAGGCCAGCCAGGTCGAGGGTCGAACCGTGGCGCGGACGGCGATGCCGGCCAGGATCAATGCCCCGCTCGCGGCACAGAGGGCGAGATCCTGCCCGTCGATCCCATGCGGAGCGAGCCACTCGATGGCGAGCTGGTTGGTCCCGGTCGTCCACCACAGACTGATGAGCGAGGCTCCGACGATCGCTGCCGCTCCAGCTGCCCCGTCGGCTCGGTTGGCGATGATCGCGTAGAGCCAGCACTGAGCTGCCACGAGCGTCATGGCGAGCGAGATCGCGGCCGGCGTCGAGCCGATCGAGACGACGAGTGCTGACACGCCGACAGCCAGTGCGAACGCGTCGAGGGCGCCGAACCGTTCGGAGCGCATGGCCAGACTCGTCGCAGCCACGGCGATCACCGCGAGCCCCGCCGCCACCCACGACAGCTCGTCGGGCCACTGTCCGACGAGCAGCGCGGTCGAGACGAACACCGTCATCGGAACCCCGACGACGTGCGCGGCCGGCGATGTCGAGCTCGCGCAGGCGACGAGCATCATCGCCGTGGACACCAGCACGACGGCCGAGAACGACATCGGCCTCGAGTCGGCCACGCCGATGGCGGCAATCGCCCAACCCGACGTGGACGAGGGTGACCGGAATCCACGCCCGCCACGGAGTGAACGCAGTGCTGAGCGCCCAGCCACCGAGCGCCAGAACGGCGATGACCCACAGTTCGACGTCGAGCACGGCGGGGACTGCAACGGCTGCGCCGATCGCAGCCACCAGGAGCGCGCCGCTGATCGGGAAGTCGGCTGCGGGTGACGCCGGGGCGGTTCGGCGCCGTTCGGCGACGGCCGCAACCAGCAGCGCACCGGCGGTTGCGCACACCGGGAGGACGAGGTCGCGCAGTGACCCGTCGCCGAATTCGTCAGCGACGACGGCGCCGATCGACACGACCGGGGGCAGGGCGACGCCGACCAGAGCGAGGCCGGGCGAGGTCACCGTCCGCGCAGCGTCGGCCCACCGACCGAACAGTGACCGCTCCCGGGCGAAGGCCGCCAGTTCGATGAGGGTCACCGCAACCGCCGGAATGCGTGAGCCAGACCCCGATCGGCGGCGCTGCGTCGACCAGACCGACGACCGATCCGGACACGATCGTCGCGATGGCGCCGGTCGCGAGTGCCGCCGACGATCGACGGTGGGCTGTCACGCCGATGACCGCGCCGGCGATCAGTGATGCGAGCGGCGCCACCCAGGACGCGGTGCCCGTTGCCCCGATGCGAGCAAAGGTGCCGGGACCGACCCCGGCATCCGCGAGGAGTTCGAGCAGTGGCACGAGCGGGACGAGCGCCGCAAGCGCAACGCCGCGCCGAGTCGCCCCCAACGCCAGTGCGAGCGCGGCGGCACCCGCGCCGAGAAGTGCGACCGGCACGCCGCTGAGAGCGGCAACACCCGTGACCGACAGTCCGGCGGCGACCACCACGGCGGCCTGGAGTGGGCCGACCCTCCAGCGTCGCGACTGGAGTTCGGTCGCGGCCAGCGCGGCCAGCCCGCCGATCGTGATGCAGATCGGCCACTCGGCTTCGAGGGCGGCAGCGGCGGCGATGCCGACGGGCGCCGTCAGGCAGGCGGCGAGGACCGCCAATGCCGTCGCGGTGGAGTGGATCCGCCGTCGCCCTGCTTCGGCAGCGAAGTAGATGGTGAGGAGACTGCCGACCAGTCCTGCGAAGCGGGCTTCGGGTCCGATCGTCTTCCACTGCCCGGCCACGACGATGATCGAGGCCACCAGCAGCATGCCGGCTCCGATCGCGGCGATCCACCCCGGCCCGGACAGGCGTGGAACGACTGCCGCCAGCGACCGACTGGGCGATCCCGGCGACGGCGGGGCCGGAGGGAGTGGGGCCTGAGGGAGTGGGGCTGGAGCGAGCGGGCGAGCTGGCGGTGGAGGTGTCCGTGGAGGGGGAGGCGGCGGTGGAGGGGGTGGTGTCGGTGGAGGCTGGGTCATGACCCCACTGTGAACGGATCATCGCATCGACGACATCGGGAGAACCCCCCACCCCGGCCTGGGGATGTGTGGGGGAGTCAGTCGAGGCCGTGTTCGACGGCGTAGCGGATGAGATCGCTCCGTCGGCTCAGGTGCAACTTGCCGAGGATGTTGCGAACGTGGTTCTCGGCGGTCTTCGGCGAGATGCCCAGCTCCACTCCCAACTCCTTGTAGGTGTGCCCGCGGGCCACGAGTTGGAGCACCTGCCGCTCCCGATCGGTCAACGGATTGGAGTCGTTTGCCTTCGCCATCCGGCGGAACTCCCCGAGCACGAGCGCTGCAAGCGACGGCGAGAAGACCGGTTCGCCGTCGGCCGCCGCGATGAGCGCTGTTCGAACGTCGTCGATCGGCGAGTTCTTCAGGAGATATCCCGCGGCCCCGGCCGCCACCGCGTCGAGGAGGTCGCGTTCGGCTTCGCTCACCGTGAGGATCACGATCGGGCACACCGGTGCACACGCCTGCACGACGGCCAGCCCACCACCGCGAGGCATGTGGAGATCGGTCACCACCAGGTCGGGCTGGCGGGCGGTGATCACGTCGATCGCTCCCTCTGCGTCGTCGGCCTCGCCCACGATCTCGAATCGCTCCCCCAGCTCGGTCCGCATTCCCGACCGGACGATCGCATGATCGTCCGCGAGCACCGTCCGGATCTTGCGTGCATCGTCGACGTCGACCGTCTTGCTCATCGTGTCCAGACTCTCACTTCCGTCCCGCCCCCGGGTGTGCTCACGATCTCGCTCCGACCACCGACCGTCGACATCCGCCCCCGGATCGAGCCCTCGAGCCCTTGCCCGTCGCTGGACGATGCCGGATCGAATCCGCAGCCGTCGTCGCGAACGCTTGCAAACACGTCGCCGTCGTCATCGGTCTCGACGAACACCACGATCGACCCTGCATCGGCATGCTTGATCGCGTTGGTCACGGCTTCGCCGACCGCTCCGGCCAAGGCCTCCTGTGCGGGAACGCGAGCTGAGCACCCGAGATCGACGACGTTGACGATGACCGACACGTCGTGGTTGCGAGCAGCACGCTCGACGGCGTGGCGCACCCGACCCTCGAGATCGTCGGCAGGCAACGCCGCCGCGCCGAACAAGAACTGACGCAGTTCGCGGTCGGCGCGCCGTGCCGCCAGTGCCAGCTCGGGGTCGGTGGTGTCGGTCCGCTTCTCGACCAGCGCGAGCGTCTGCAACACGGTGTCGTGCAGCACGAGCGCGACGTCGTCGCGAGCGCGTTGATCGGCGATCTGTCCCTCGACGCGCCGCAACAACCGTCCGAGCCATCCGAACAGTGCGCCGGCCGCAGCGAAGAACAGCGAGCTCGCGATGATCGAGAACGTGTGCCGGAGGGACCAGTCGGCGAACTCGTTGAGTTCGGCCGCCCACCATTCGGCGGGGCCGATGAGCGAGCCGATGGCCGCGGCGATCCACGGCCCGAACGCCAACCCCGCGGTCGCCATCGCGATGAGCGGATACTGGGTCGCCAGACTCTGCGAGGTCTCGAAGACGTGACCGGGGTCGAACACCCAACCGTCGATGGTGCTGAGCGACAACGCGAGGGCGCATTCGACGACGGCGAAGCGGGGGCTGATCAGACGGTCCGGTGCCGAGCGCACCCAAACAGTGGCGAGCACACACACGGCGAGCACCGCGAGTACGCACAACCAGGCCGTCAGGGGATGACGGAACGCCGTCCCCGGCCCCGACGGATCGCCGACGCTCGTCTCGTCGACCGAGCGCGTGGACGCGACGATGACGACACCGAGCATCCACAGCCACGTCAGCCAGCGGGCGGCCGCCAGCGCACGGACCATCGTGACCCCGGTCGGGAACGTCCGGGTGAGCTGTCCGCTCACGGCTGGCTCCGATCGTTCACCGACCCATGTTGCCAAACCCGACGGGCCGTCGGTGGCATGGGTCTCACGCCATTTCTGAACACATGTTCGCCGGGTAGTGTGGAGCGCTCATGGCTTCAAGCACCACCGCCTCCGCCACCCCCGCCAAGAAGAAGCGCACCGCCCGTACCACCGCCAACGATCCGCAGATCGTCGTTCGTGGGGCGCGCGAGCACAACCTGAAGAACGTCAACGTCGAGCTGCCGCGCGACAAGCTCGTGGTGTTCACGGGGTTGTCCGGCTCGGGCAAGTCGAGCCTCGCATTCGACACGATCTACGCCGAGGGGCAGCGCCGTTACGTCGAGTCGTTGAGCTCGTACGCCCGCCAGTTCCTCGGGCAGATGGACAAGCCCGACGTCGACGTCATCGACGGTCTCTCGCCGGCGATCTCCATCGACCAGAAGTCGGCCTCTCGGAACCCGCGCTCGACCGTCGGGACGATCACCGAGGTCTACGACTACCTGCGTCTGCTCTATGCGCGGATCGGTGTGCAGCACTGCCCGAACGACGGCACCCTGCTCCAGCGACAGACGCCGCAGCAGATCGTCGACCGGATCCTCGAGATGGAGGATGGTCTCCGATTCCAGGTGCTCGCGCCGATCGTCCGCGGACGCAAAGGCGAATACGACACGCTGCTCGAGGATCTGTCGGGGCAGGGCTACGTCCGTGCCGTGATCGACGGGGAGACGGTCGACATCGACGAGTTCCTCAAGCGCGACGAGCGGCTCGCGAAGTACGAGAACCACAAGATCGCGATCATCGTCGACCGCCTCGTGCTCAAGGAGGGGATCGAGCGCCGGCTGACCGACTCGCTCGAAGGCGCCCTCACGCTCGCCGATGGCGTGGCCGAGATCGAAATCGTGAACAAGGATGCTGCCAACGAGGTGATCACGTTCAGTCAGCATCTGGCGTGCCCGGTCTGCGACAACAGCTACGACGAGCCGGCGCCGCGCAACTTCTCGTTCAACTCGCCGTATGGCGCGTGTGCCGTCTGCGACGGGCTCGGCACCACGTTCGAAGTCGACCCCGAACTCGTCATCCCCGACAGCGAGCTGTCACTGGGCGAGGGTGCGATCGCCCCCTGGCGCAGTGCCAACACGCAGTACTTCACGCGCATGCTCGAGTCGGTTGCGAACGTCAACGACATCGACCTCGCAACGCCGTGGGAGGATCTCACCGCCAAGCAGCAGAACGTCGTGCTCCACGGCGTCACGGGCAAGATGACCGTGAAGTACAAGAACCGCTACGGGCGTCAACGTTCGTACTCGACCGAGTACGAGGGCGTCATTCCGTGGTTGAAGCGGCGCCACGAGGGCAGTGACAGCGAGTGGGCGCGAGAGCAGTACGAGGGGTACATGCGACTCGTTGCGTGCTCCGCGTGCGGCGGTGCGCGCCTCAAGCCGGCGACGCTTGCGATCACGATCAACGACAAGCACATCTCCGAGGTGTGTGACATGTCGATCGGCGAGTCCGCGAAGTTCCTCGCCGCGCTCGAACTGTCCGAACGCGATCGGTTGATCGCCGAACGGGTGACCAAGGAGATCAACGCCCGGCTCGGGTTCCTGCTCGACGTCGGCCTCGACTACCTCACGATGTCGCGTTCGGCGGGCACGCTCGCCGGCGGGGAGGCGCAGCGGATCCGCCTCGCGTCGCAGATCGGTTCCGGCCTGGTCGGCACGCTGTACGTGCTCGACGAGCCGTCGATCGGCCTGCATCAGCGCGACAACCAACGCCTCATCGACACGCTGACCCGCCTGCGTGATCTGGGCAACACCGTGATCGTGGTCGAACACGACGAGGACACGATCCGCACCGCCGACTGGATCGTCGACATCGGCCCTGGCGCCGGTGAGCACGGTGGCGAGGTCGTCTACGCGGGTCCTGTCAGCGGCATCACCAAGGTGAAGGAGTCGGTCACCGGGCAGTACCTGTCGGGCAAGAAGTCGATTCCCGTTCCTGCCGAGCGTCGTTCTCAGAGCTTCGACCGGTTGCAGATCGTCGGTGCCCGCGAGCACAACCTGCAAGATCTCACGGTCGACATCCCGCTCGGCAACTTCGTGTGCATCACGGGTGTGTCGGGATCCGGCAAGTCGACGCTGATCCGCGACATCCTGCTCCCCGTTCTGATGCAGCGGATCTACAAGTCGAAGACCCCGGCCGGCAAGCACAAGCGGATCAACGGCATCGAGAACCTCGACAAGGTGATCGACATGGACCAGTCGCCGATCGGGCGGACCCCGCGTTCGAACCCCGCCACGTACACGGGCGTGTTCGACAAGATCCGCAAGCTCTACTCGTCGACCAACGAGGCGAAGATCCGCGGCTATCTGCCCGGTCGGTTCAGCTTCAACGTCAAGGGTGGCCGCTGCGAGGCGTGCTCGGGCGACGGCACGATCAAGATCGAGATGCACTTCCTCCCCGACGTGTACGTGCCGTGCGAGGTGTGCAAGGGCGCCCGGTTCAACCGGGACACGCTCGACATCGAGTTCAAGGGCAAGAACATCGCCGAGGTGCTCGACATGCCGGTCGCCGAGGCGGTCGACTTCTTCGCCAACCAGCCGGGAATCTCGCGTTACATGCAGACCCTGATGGACGTCGGGCTGGGCTATGTCCGTCTCGGTCAGTCGGCACCGACGCTGTCGGGCGGCGAGGCGCAGCGTGTGAAGCTGGCCACCGAACTGGCGAAGCGGTCGACGGGTCACACGATCTACCTGCTCGACGAGCCCACCACGGGTTTGCACTTCGACGACGTGCGGCGCCTGCTGACCGTGCTGCAGCGGTTGGTCGACCAGGGCAACACGGTGCTCGTCATCGAGCACAGCCTCGACGTGATCAAGACCGCCGACTGGATCATCGACCTCGGTCCCAATGGCGGCAGCGGTGGCGGCACGGTTGTGGCCGAGGGGCCACCCGAGCACGTGGCCACCGTGCCGGCGAGCTTCACCGGCCACTACTTGCGCGAGCTGCTCCCGGCATCCGGTGACGGCTGACCCGTACGGCAGCGATTCCCGCCGCCGGATCGTTTCGATCGAGATGCCACACTGACCGCGTGACCATCGACGCGGCCGTCGCTGCGACCCCTGAGCGTCAGCAGCTGCAGCATCGCACGCTCAACTCGCTGCGGTTCGCCCAGGTGCCTGGTCAGGCTGCGGTTGCCGGCATGGTCGCCGTCGTCACGCTGCTGGCCGGCGACCTTCTCGGGTCCGACCGTCTGGCGGGGCTCGGCAGTGCCTCGTTCACCGTTGGAGCGGCCATCACGTCGATCCCGCTCGCCGCGTACATGCGCCGCCACGGCCGGCGCCGTGGACTCGCTGGCGCGCTCGCCATCGGCGCGGTCGGATCCGCCGTTGCTGCGTTCGGCGGCGAGACGCGTCTGTTCCCGATCTTTCTCATCGGGATGGTCGCCTTCGGCGCAGGACAGGCGGCGACCCTGCAGGGGCGTTACGTGGCGGCCGACCTCGCCGAGCCTTCCAAGGCGGGGAGTGCGATCGCGGCGATCGTCTGGGTCGGGACGCTGGGTGCGGTGTTCGGTCCGCTGCTCACGCCGCTCGAGAAGGCCATGGCCGACTCGGTCGGGCTCGAGGAGCTCGTGGGTCCGTTCATCGTGGCGTCGGCGCTGTTCGTTGTCGCCGCCGTGGTGATCTCGGTCCGCCTCCGCCCCGATCCGCTCGCGGTGCTGGGTGCCATCGACCCGCACGCCGAACGGGTCCGTCCGCTGCGCCAGGTGCGGCGAAGTGCCTCGGTGATCCTGGCATCACCGAACGCCCGGCTCGGTCTGGCGGCGATGGCGATCTCGCAGGGCGCGATGGTCGGTGTGATGACGATGACGCCACCGCACATGAAGGACCACGACCACGGGGATCTCTCGGCGTTCGTCATCGCGGTGCACATCGTCGGGATGTACGGGTTGGCGCCGATGGTCGGCCGGCAGGTCGACCGCCTGGGGGCCAACCGTGCGATCCGCATCGGAGCCGTCGTGCTCGGATGCGGGACCGTGTCGACCGTGGCCGCGGGATACGTGCCGGCGTTGATGTTCGTCGGACTGTTCCTGCTCGGACTCGGATGGAACGTCGGGCTGATCGGTGGGTCGGCGCTGCTGACCGGCTCGGTGCCGGAGTCGACCCGAGTCGAGGTCCAGGGCACGGCCGATCTCACGATGAGCTTGTGCGGCGCGGCTGCGGCCTTCTCGTCGGGATTCGTGAAGGAGTCGTTCGGCTTCCATCTCCTCGCCGATGGCGCCGCCGGTTTCGCCGCCGCGCTCCTCGTCCTGGCGTGGTTCACCGCCTCCCGCGAGTCCCCGACCCCCGCCACCTGACACCGAACCACGCGACGCCCGCGGCGCGGTGAGGCAATCGCCGCAGGGGTGGTGGTTCGCTCACCGCATTGCTGCCGTGCGCGCACGGAAGATGCTCACGAGATCGGCGACGACCTCGTCGAACCACGCGAGATACCGATCGCGGCTCACGCGAGTGACGAGCCAACCGAGTGCCACGGCGCCGACATCGCGTCGGTGGTCCGAGGCTTCTCCGCTGAAGGTTTCGTGTGTCGGATGGACGTCGATCTCGATGGCCCAGTTGATGTCCGGCACGGCGAGGTCGAACCGGGCGTGTCCATAGCCCGGGAGATCGATGCTGAATTGTCGATGAAGTGGCTGCACGCCTTTCTCGAGCAACGCCTGGCCGAGGTCGACCTCGGGTTTCGACTCGGCGGGTTTCCCGGGGACGCGACGATCGAGTTGCTGGAGGTAGCTGAAAAGCCATCGGCGTTGTGGCGAGATCCAGTCGACTGCGGTTCGGCGCATGTCGTGGTCGCCGTGGTTCCCGTCGCGCATCGCCTGCTCGATGATCGACAGCAACTCCTGCGGGGCGACATGTCTGGACAGGTCGAGCGCCGTGCGGGGCCGAGACGTCACCCGGATTCCGTCCGTGCGTGCGACGATGTCCTCGGCGTGGATGGCAGCTGTGCGATACACCGCGACTCGCTGGTCACGGCATGGCTGCGCACGTGGTGGTGCGATCACATGGAGACGTCGGTCTCGGGAAACGTGTCGGAAGCCCCACAGCCGGCCCGCTGTCGGACCGGCGATCACCACGTCGCGCCGTGCGAGGCACAGCGCAGCGCATCGTGTCAGTTCGTCGATCGCTCGACTCGGCGAGGCGTATGCGCCGCGGACGAGGTGGATGAGCTGGCCGGTGTCGGCGAGGTGCTGCAGCTGCCGGCTCGTCAAGCCGGCGTCCACGAGTTGGCGAGCGGACGCTGCGCCGTGTTGCTGCGACATGAGCCGGTGAGCTGCGGCGGGCAGCTTGGTCATCACGGTTCTCCCTGATCGTCGTGGTCAGGGGAGAGTCGGCCGTGTGCACGCTACCGGCGTGGCGGCGCACTCGATCGGTGAGCGAACTACCGCCATCGCGTTGGTTCCGTCACCTGCTCGGGCTCGGCGGTGCGGCAGAGGGAAGGTGGTGAGTGAACCTCCGGCGGGACGTCGATTCGCTCACCGCCTGGAACTGGCTCGTGAGGGCCGGGTCAGCGGTTGCGGAGACGCTTGCTGAGTTCGTTCAGCCGTTGCTTCTCCGGGCCCGACAGCGCGTCCATGCCCTGATCGCTGATCTTGTCGAGGAGGCGGTCGAGCTCGACCTGGTCGGCCGGCGACGGGCCGGACGAAGCCGGGGGCTTGGGGATCGACGATGAAGTGTCCTTGCGCCACGGACCCTCGACGACTCGCGGGCCGGCGTCGCCGCGCTCGGGGTCGCTTCGGCTTCGTCGGCTTCGAGCGGCGACCGAGCTTGGGTGACCGACCGGTACGGCCGCCCGACGAACCCGCGCCGAGCGGAATGTGCGGGATCGGCCAGGCGGTGGCCAGACCCAGGCTGCGCCCCGCACTGAGTGCCGCGGCGATCGTGGTCAGCAGGAACAGGATCCCGCCGGCCGCCCGCGCCCCCGTGAACTGCAGCAGCTGCAGCATGGTGAACACAGCGGCGATCGCCCAGATCGGGACGACCTCGAACCAGCGCACGTTGGGGTAGGTCGCGGCGTAGACCCAGATGCCGGCGAGGAAGAGCGGCCCCAGCCCGAACGCGACGCTGTCGAAGTCGAACTCGTTGTTGAAGAACCCGAGGATCGACAACACCACTGCCGGGGTGATCGTGACGGCCAAGATCCAGGTCACGAACTTCCCGCGGCCGAACAGACCCTCCAGCTGCTGGCCGAACGACCAGAAGAAGGCGATGCTGATCAGCGCGAAGAATCCCGGGATCTCGGCGACCGGCCACGTGACGACACGCCACACCTGGCCGGTGCGCACTTCGGCACCGTTGAAGACAAGTCGCTCGAAGAGATCGGGGCTGGCCGCCCACACGAACATCGAGAACACCGCCAGCGCGGTGATGATGTCAACAGTGGTGACGTCGTAGCGGGCCACGCGAAACCACCCGTCGTTCGGGCGTCGGCGGAACAGGGCGGCGAAGTACTGCGACATCAGCTGTCCACGGTACCCGCCCGTCCGTATCCTGAGCACGTCATGGTCACGCGTCCGCCAGCCGGCACCATTCCCGACGAGCCCGGTTCATACCAGTTCAAGGACAAGCACGGACGGGTGATCTACGTCGGCAAGGCGTCGAGCCTGCGTCAGCGCCTGTCGAACTACTTCCAGAGCCCGCGCAACCTCCACCCGCGCACGGCGCAGATGGTGCAGACAGCCGAGTCGGTCGAGTGGACCATCGTGCGCAACGAAGTCGAAGCACTGATGCTGGAGTACTCCTTGATCAAGGAGCACGACCCGCGGTTCAACGTCCGACTCCGCGACGACAAGAGCTACCCGTTCCTCGCCGTCACCAACGACGAGATCTGGCCCCGCGCGATGGTGATGCGGGGGACGAAGAAGAAGGGCACCCGGTACTTCGGGCCCTACGCGCATGCGTACGCGATCCGCGACACGCTCGACCTGTTGTTGCGGAGCTTTCCGATCCGCACTTGCAGTCAGAACAAGTTCAACGAACACGAACGACTCGGCCGGCCGTGCCTCCTGTTCCACATCGAGAAGTGCTCGGGGCCCTGCGTCGGCGAGATCGAGGAGATGGAGTACCGCCAGCTCGTCACCGAGCTGTGCCAGTTCCTCGACGGCGACACCGACGAGATCGTCAACCGCCTCGAGACCGAGATGCGCACGGCAGCCACCGAGCTCGAGTTCGAGAAGGCGGCCCGTGTGCGGGACCGACTCGACGCCGTGCGCAAGGCCATCGCGAAACAGCAGATGGTCGCCGACAAGGACGAGGACCTCGACGTGATCGGCATCGCCGAGGACGAGCTCGAAGCGTCGGTCCAGGTGTTCTACGTGCGCAAGGGACGAGTGATGGGTCGCAAGGGCTTCGTCCTCGACAAGGTGGAGGAGCTGACTCCCGGCTTGTTGATCGACCGCATCCTCGAGTCGATGTACGGCGAGGAGCCTGTCGTGGGCGTGCCCAAGCAGGTGCTCGTGCCGTACGAGGCCGACGACGTGGCCACCTACGAGGAGTGGCTGCAACTGATCCGCGGGTCGAAGGTCCAGGTGCGGGTTCCGCAGCGCGGTGACAAGAAGGCGTTGCTCGAGACCGTCACCCGCAACGCGCAGGAGGAGTTCACGCGGCATCGGATGAAGCGGGCGAGCGACCACAACACGCGCAGCCGGGCGCTCACCGAACTGCAGACCCATCTCGGCCTGCCCGAGGCGCCGCTGCGTATCGAGTGCTACGACATGGCCCACCTCCAGGGCACCGACTACGTCGGTTCGATGGTGGTGCTCGAAGACGGGCTCCCCGCCAAGCGCGAGTACCGACGGTTCAAGGTGAACGGCGTCGGGGGGACCGAGGTCGGGAGTGGCAGCGACGACTATGCGGCGATGGCCGAAGTCGTCCGTCGCCGACTCACCGCCTACCTCGCCGAACGGGACAAGCCGATCGAACAACGAGATGGGGGCGCCGGTGGCGACGGGAAGGAACGCAAGCCCGGCAAGTTCGCGTATCCGCCGCAACTGCTGCTGGTCGACGGTGGCAAGGGGCAGGTGAGTGCCACTCAACGAGTTGTCGAGGAGTTGGGGCTCGCTGACGAGATCCCGGTCGCCGGACTCGCCAAACGGTTCGAGGAGATCTACGTGCCGGGCCGCTCGGAGCCCGTCGAGATCCCGCGCGGGTCCGAGGCGCTGTTCATGCTCCAGCGGATCCGTGACGAGGCGCACCGCTTCGCCAACTCGTTCCACCGAGAACGACGCAGCAAACGGATGACCGTCAGCGCGCTCGACGACATCCCGGGGCTTGGCGAGGTGCGCAAGAAGAAGTTGACCAAAGCGATGGGCGGTGTGAACGCCGTGAAGAAGGCATCGCTCGACGAATTGAAGTCGCACAGCTTCCTGCCCGACGCGGTGGCCGACGCCATCCACACGAAGTTCAATCCGCCGACCGTTACGTGACGGGTCAGACCCGTCGTGTAACGCGTTACGTGACGGGTCAGACCCGTCGTGTAACGGCGAAGCGTGTCGGTGGAGCAGCGGCCGTACCCTGCACTGATGACCGACGAGCTCTGGGAGACGCACGCCGACTGGTGGATCGCGGGGTTCACCGACGGGGTCGATCCCGAGTACGTCGAACAGATCCTGCCCCTGGCAGCAGCTGAACTCGAGGGGGCCCACCGGGTCCTCGACATCGGATGTGGCGAGGGGCAGCTCAGCCGGCTCGCCGCCGACCAGGGAGCGACCGTGGTCGGCATCGATCCGACGTGGAACTGTGTGAGCGTCGCCGACGAGCGCGGTGGGGGAGTGGCCTACGCACGTGCCGGCGCAGCCGCGTTGCCGTTCGCCGATGCAACGTTCGACACCGCGGTCGCCTGCCTGGTCTTCGAACACATCGACGACGTGGACCAGGCGATTGCCGAGGTCGGTCGCGTGCTCGCCCCGGGCGGCACCTTCTGCTTCTTCCTCAACCACCCGATTCTGCAGGCCCCCGGGAGCGTCTGGGTCGATGACCACATGGTCGACCCACCCGAGCAGTACTGGCGCCTCGGGCCGTACCTCGACGAGACGGAGACGATCGAGGAGGTCGAGCTCGACGTGTGGATCCGTTTCATCCACCGGCCGATGTCGCGTTACGTCAACGCGCTCGCCGCCAACGGGCTCAGGATCGAGCGGATGGTCGAGCCGGCGCCCCCGCCCGGGTTCCTCGCACAGGGGCCCGGGTACGCGGCGAGTGCGGCGTTCCCCCGTCTGCTGTACGTGCGGCTGACGAAATCGGCCTGAGCACTACGCTGACGTCATGGCCGAGATCGTCCTCATCACCGGATTGTCCGGCGCGGGTCGATCTGCCGCCGCGGACGTACTCGAAGACCTCGGTTGGTACGTGGTCGACAACCTGCCGACGACGTTGATCAACACGATCATCGATCTTGCGGCCAAACCGGGCAGCGACATCGCTCGGCTGGCGCTGGTCGCCGGCCGCCAGCACCACGAGTTGCTCAAGCACGTGGGTGAAGTGCGCGCCAGTGGGCACCAGGCCACGGTCGTCTTCCTCGACGCCTCGACCGCCGAACTCGTTCGCCGTTACGACGCGACGCGCCGACGGCACCCGCTCGCCGATCAGGCCGACGGCCTCGTCGAGTCGATCCAACTCGAACGCGAGCAGCTCGACCCGGCGCGAGCCGCTGCCGATCTGGTGATCGACACGACCGACCTCAACGTGCATCAGCTGAAGGCGCGTCTCGTCGCGGCGTTCGCCGAGTCGTCCGACTCCCGGTTGCAGGTGTCGGTCGAGAGCTTCGGCTTCAAGCACGGCCTCCCCCTCGACGCCGACATGGTCATGGACGTGCGGTTCCTCCCGAACCCGCACTGGGAGCCCGAGCTGCGGCCGCTGACCGGACACGACCCCAAGGTGCGAGATCACGTGCTCGAAACGGCGTCGGGCTCGGACTTCCTCGATCGCTTCGACGATCTACTCGCGTCGCTGCTTCCACAGTACGAGAAGGAGGGCCGCGCCTACCTGACGGTCGCCGTCGGTTGCACCGGCGGGCGCCACCGCTCCGTGGCCATCACCGAGGAGTTGGCGGCCCGACTTCGAAGTCGTGGCGTGGCCGTGCGGGTCACCCATCGCGACGTCGCACGCTGATCGACGGGCACCACGGGCGCGGCCGCTACAGTCGACGGTGTCAGCGACGCTCGCTTCTGCGGTGGCGGCGCACCTGACCCCCCTGCAAGCACCACACCAAAGGAAACCCCAACATGACTGTTCGCGTCGGTATCAACGGCTTCGGCCGGATCGGTCGGAACTTCTTCCGTGCAGCCAAGGCGCAAGGTGCCGACATCGACTTCGTCGCGGTCAACGACCTGGGCTCGATCGACCAGATGGCCCACCTGCTCAAGTACGACTCCGTGCTCGGGGTCCTGCCCGACGACATCAAGGCCGTCAAGGGCGGAATCAAGGTCGGTGGCGACACGCTCCAAGTGCTCAGCGAGCGCAACCCGGCTGATCTGCCGTGGGGCGAGCTCGGGGTCGATGTCGTGATCGAGTCGACCGGATTCTTCAACTCGCGCGACGCTGCCGGCGCCCACCTCGATGCCGGCGCACCGCTCGTGATCGTCTCGGCACCCTGCTCCGAAGCCGACGCCACGTTCGTGTACGGCGTCAACCACAAGGACTTCCGCATCAGCCAGCACAAGGTGATCTCGAACGCCAGCTGCACGACCAACTGCATCGTGCCGCTCGTGAAGGTGCTCGACGACGCGTTCGGTGTCGTCGAAGGCTTGATGACCACGATCCACGCCTACACAGGCGACCAGAACATCGTCGACGGGCCGCACAAGGACCTGCGCCGCGCACGAGCCGCCGCGGTCAACATCATTCCGACCTCCACGGGAGCGGCCCGCGCGACGGCACTCGTCATGGAGTCGATGAAGGGCAGGCTCGACGGTGGCGCGCTGCGCGTTCCCGTGCCGACCGGTTCGCTCACCGACTTCACGGCCAACCTCAAGAAGAAGGCCAGCGTCGAGGAGATCAACGCGGCGTTCAAGAAGGCGGCGTCCAGTCGGCGCCCTGAAGGACGTGCTCACCTACACGGAGGACCCGATCGTGTCGAGCGACATCGTCACCGACCCGTCGAGCTGCACGTACGACGCCGGGATGACCCAGGTCCAGGGGAAGATGGTCAAGGTCAACGGCTGGTACGACAACGAGTGGGGCTACTCGAACCGCCTCGTCGACATGACGATGTTCACCGGCTCCAAGGTCAAGCGCTGACCGGGTCCGACGATGTCTGAGATCCCCACCCTGGAGGATCTGGAAGCACGGGTCGGCGACCTGTCGGGCAAGCGCGTTCTCGTACGCACCGACTTCAACGTGCCGCTCGACGACGACGGCCAGATCGTCGACGACTTCCGGATTCGCGCAGCGCTCCCGACGATCGAGTGGCTCACCGAGCGCGGTGCGTCGGTCGTGACAGCAAGTCACCTCGGCCGTCCGAAGGGCGAGCCGAATCCGAAGTACTCGATGGCGCCCGTCCGGGCTCGGCTGGCCGAGCTGGCCCCGGGCGTCGAGCTGCTCGAGAACCTGCGGTTCGATCCTGGCGAGACCTCCAACGACCCGGCGTTCGTCGATCAGCTCGTCGATGGCGTCGACGCGTACGTGAACGACGCGTTCGGTGCCTCCCACCGGTCGCACGCATCGATCGTCGGGCCGCCGCAGCGCGTCCCGTCGGCGATGGGTCGGCTGCTCGAGAAGGAGGTCGACGTCCTGCTCGGCCTGCGGAACAAGCCGAAGCATCCGTTCGTCGCGGTCCTCGGCGGCGCGAAGATCTCCGACAAGCTCGGCGTCATCGAAGCGTTGCTCGAAACGGTCGACGCGATCATCATCGGTGGTGCGATGTGCTTCACCTTCTTCGCCGCCCAGGGCAAGCCGATCGGCAAGTCGCTGTTCGAGCCCGACATGGTCGACACCTGCCGTGACCTGCTCGCCAAGGCCGAGGCGATGGGCAAGACGATCCACCTGCCCGACGACATCACCGGCACCGACGCCGACGGCAACTTCGCCCAGTTCGGATCGCGGCTCGGTGAGGGCTCGATCGGCTACGACATCGGACCCGGCGCTGCTGCCGCGTTCACCGACGTGATCATGGATGCCCGGATGGTGTTCTGGAACGGCCCGATGGGCATGTTCGAGGACGAGCGGTTCGAGTCGGGCACCCGGACCGTTGCCCAGGCGATGGCCGACACCAAGGCGTTCACGGTCGTCGGCGGCGGCGACTCGGCCGCTGCACTCGCACAGTTCCGCCTCGACGACGACGTCGACCACGTGTCGACCGGCGGCGGCGCCAGCCTCGAACTCCTCGAGAACGGCGACCTCCCCGGACTCGAAGCTCTCAGAAAGGGACAGTCATGACCCGTACTCCGCTCATCTCCGGCAACTGGAAGATGAACCTCAACCACTTCGAGGCCATCCAGACGGTGCAGAAGCTGCACTACCTGATCCCGAAGGGCGTGCTCGACGACGTCGACGTGTCGATCCACCCGCCGTTCACCGACATCCGGTCGATCCAGACGCTGATCGAGAGTGAGGATCTCGACTTCGCCCTCGGTGCCCAGCACTGCCACTTCGAGGACTCGGGAGCGTTCACCGGTGAGGTGAGTCCGCTGTTCCTCGCGAAGCTCAACACGCAGTACGTGATCTGTGGTCACAGCGAACGGCGCGAGGTCTTCGGCGAGACCGACGAGATGGTCAATGCGAAGGTCAAGGCGATCATCAAGCACGGGATGACGCCGATCATGTGCTGCGGCGAGACGCTCGCCGAGCGTGAAGCCGGGGAGACCGAGTCCAAGGTGCTCGGTCAGATCGAGGCGGGCCTGGCGGGTGTGACCGACGAGCAGATCGCGGCCTTGGTGATCGCGTACGAGCCGATCTGGGCGATCGGGACGGGCAAGACCGCCACGGCCGACGATGCCCAGACCGTCTGCGCTGCGATCCGCGTGAAGGTACGCGAGCTGTCCGGCGATGCCACCGCCGACTCCGTGCGGATCCAGTACGGCGGTTCGGTCAAGGGCGGCAATGCGCCCGAGTTGATGGGGCAGCCCGACATCGACGGAGCGCTCGTCGGCGGCGCCAGCCTCGACCCCGACGAATTCGCGCGCATCATCCAGTTCAACCGCTGACCGTCATCAGGGGCCCTGACGGCCCGTGACCCAGCGTCACCGTCGGGCACTGTTGGTGACCAGCTGTTCGGGCGCCTCGCCTGACGATGCTGAGTACATGATGCGCTCCGGCTCGAAGTTTCACATACCCGAAACCCGGATCACTACCCGGCAGTAACAATCGCTGCTATGGTCGTGCTGCTCTGGTTCACCGGGGAGGGTTCCAGAGTCCGGGCTTGCCCGGGAGAAGTGGTTGAACGCCGGGTGCCGATGGTGCCCGGGCGGTTCCTACATCAACCCAGAACTCCCGTTCTGACGTCCAAGGAGGACAACTACGTGAACACGACACGACGCACCACCAAGGTGTTGTCTCTCGTCGCCGTCGCGTCCGTTGCCATTGCCGCATGCGGTAGTGACGACGAACCAACGACGACCGATGCGGACACCACCGAGGACACCGCCGCCGAAGGCGACACCACCGATGAGACGACTGCGCCAGAGGGCGACGGCGATGCTGCGCCAGAGGGCGACGGCGATGCCGCTCCCGCCGCGGGCGGCGACTTCATCGACCTCGGCACGTTCGTCGGCGACCCGCCCGAACACCTCGACCCGGCGCTCAACTCGACGCTCGACGCCTACCAGGTCATCAACGCCGTCTACGACGGTCTGACCGAAGTCGACTCGAGCAACCCGGCCGACGTCAAGATCGTCCCGCTGCTCGCCGAAACCGTCGAGCCGAACGAGGACGCCAGCGTCTGGACGTTCACGATCAAGGAAGGCGCCCAGTTCAGCGACGGCGAGGAGATCAACGCCTCGACCTTCCAGAACTCGTGGGAGCGCGCCGCCGACCTGGCCGGTGACTACAGCTACCTGCTGACCTTCATCGACGGTGGCACCGAGCGTCTCGCCGGCGAAGCCGACACGATCTCGGGCGTGGTTGCCGACGACGCGACCCGCACGCTGACCGTCACGCTCGATGCGCCGTACTCGAACTTCGACGCGGTCGCCGGCTTCCAGCTGATGTTCCCCGTTCCCGCGGCGGCGATCGAGGCCGGTGCCGATTGGGAGAACGGCATCATGGTCGGCAACGGTCCGTACCATCATGGACGCACCACGTACCGACGAGGAGATCCAGCTCAGCCGCAACGAGAACTGGCAGGGCGACTTCAACGGCGAGACCTGGCCGGACCGGATCAACACGATCACGTTCCGTATCCAGTCCGACCCCGACACCGGCTACAACGCATTCGAAGCCGGCGAGGGCGACAACGCCAACATCCCGCCCGGACGCATCCAGGAGGCCGAGGCCAACTGGGGCACCACCCTCGACTGAACGTCCTCGGGTTCGTACCACTTCGTGATCAACGATCGTGACGAGCGCATCGGTGGCGAGGCCAACCTCAAGCTCCGTCAGGCCATCTCGGCCGCGATCGACCGTGACGAGATCAACGAAGCGGTGTACAACGGCAGCCGCACCACCTCGACGGGCATCGTCCCGCCGGGCATCCCCGGGTTCATGCGACGGCATCTGCGAGTACTGCGCATACGACCCAGAGCAGGCTCAGGCGCTGTTCGACGAGTGGGTCGCCGACGGCGGCGTGCAGGACGGGCCGCTGCCCATCCAGTTCAACGCCGACGCCGGCCACGAGCCCGTCGTTGCGCTGATCGTCGACAACCTCGCTGCCATCGGCATCGAGGCCGAGGCGCAGCCGTTCCCGAGCGAGACCTACTTCTCCGAGCTGGCCGACGGCGCATGCGTCATCTGCCGGGCCGGTTGGTTCGCCGACTACCCGACGTACGACAACTTCATGTTCGACCTGTTCCACAGCTCGGCGCTCGACGGAAACAACTTCGGTTTCGTCAATGAAGAGTTCGACGCACTGGTCGACGAAGCCAAGGCAACGACGGACACGGCTGCCGCAGGCCGAGCTGTTCCAGAACGCCGAGCGCGTCCTGCTGAACGAAGCGACCATGGCGATTCCGATCAACTGGTACCAGCGGCGAGCTACGCCTACGACAGCGAGCGGGTCACCAACTTCCCGGTCAGACCAACTTCGGTCTGATCACCTGGGAGCAGATCACTCTCGCCGAGTGATCTCACCCTGGTGAATTGAACATCTGACGATCGGTCCCGCTCCGCTTCGGCGGGGCGGGACCGATGTCGTCACACTGCAGTGACGGGATCGTGCTCGTTGCCGTATCTCCGCCTCGCTGTCGAACCTGGGACGCTTCTGCCATGACCAGTTACATCATCCGTCGGATCCTGATCATCATCCCGACGGTCTTCGTCGCGATCTCCTTCCTCTTCTTTCTCTTCTATGCGCTTCCGGGCGACCCCGCGACCTTGATCGCCGGCGGAGCCGACCGCAACCCCAACCCCATCCAGATCCAGCAGATCACCGAGCGCTACGGCCTCGACGATCCGATCATCGTCCAGTTCGGCAACTACTGGAAGGACGTGCTGTCGGGCGACCTCGGTGAGTCATTCCAGCGGGGCCAGAGTGTCAACGACATCCTGAAGGACAAGGCTCCCAACAGCATTCGGCTCGGGATCTGGGCGTTCATCCTCGAGGTGATCGTCGGGATCTCCGTCGGGTTGTACTCGGCCATCCGCCGCTACTCGATCGCCGACAAGATCACCACGATCGGCACCGCTGCGCTGTCGGCCATCCCCGTGTTCGTGCTCGGCTTCATCCTCCAGTACGTGTTCGCCGTGCTCCCGAACAAGCGGGGATGGCCCGAGTGGATGGCGCTGCGAACGTCGGGCATCTCGGCGCCACGCACCGAGGAGACGTGGTTCCTCTTCTTCATTCCGACCGGTCCCGACCAGTGGCGATACCTGGTGTTGCCGGCGATCACCCTGGCGAGCGTGTCGACCGCGCTCGCGGCGCGCATGATGCGCGGCTCGATGCTCGAAGTGCTCGGGGCCGACTACATGCGAACCGCCAAGGCAAAGGGCCTCAACGAACGCCAGGTGGTGTCGAGACACGGGCTGCGCAACGCGATGCTGCCGGTGGTCACACTGCTCGGCCTCGACCTCGGCGCCACGATCGGTTCGGCCGTGCTGACCGAGACGGTGTTCTCGTGGCCGGGTCTCGGATCGACCATCGCCGATGCGGTCTCCGCTCGCGATCTCCCGGTCGTGCTCGGGCTGACGCTTGGCGGTGGTCGTCGTCTACTCCTTCATCAACCTCCTCGTCGACATCTCATATGCATGGTTCGATCCGCGCGTCCGACTCGGTGAAGGGAGCGACTGATGAGTCTTGCCGAGGCGATGTGGCCGATTCGGGTGGCGGTGGCGACTTCGTCGAGGAGTTGCAGCACGTCGTCGCTCTGGGTCGATGCGTGGAAGCGTTTCCGTCGCAACAAGTTGGCGATCATCGGCATGGTGTTCATCGTCCTCGCTGGTCCTCGTCGCGATCTTCGCCGACCTGATTGCCCCGTACGGGATCACCGAGCGCGACTCCGGCCAGTTCAGGTCACCGCCGTCCTGCGATCATCTCTTCGGCACCGACATCATCGGGCGTGACGTGTTCAGTCGCGTGGTGTACGGCAGCCGGGTGTCGCTGCGGATCGGTGTGTTCTCGACCGTCATCGCCATGATCATCGGCATCATCGTCGGGTCGTTCGCAGGGTTCACCGGCGGCAAGACCGAGGGCGTCATCATGCGCTTCATCGACATGTTCCTCGCCATCCCGTACATCGTGCTCGCCATCGCCGTCGCCACCGTCTTCGGTCGCAGCGAGAACTCGGTGATCCTGGTGCTCGGTCTGACTGGTTGGCTCGCTGTTGCCCGCATCGTGCGATCGACGTATCTGCAATTGAAGAAACTCGAGTACGTCGAGGCGGCGCATGCGCTCGGATTCGGCAGGTTCCGGATCATGTACCGGCACATCCTGCCCAACGCACTCCAGCCGATCATCGTCTTCGGCACCATCGCGATCGGTTCCACGATCCTCGCCGAGGCGGCGCTGTCGTTCCTCGGTGTCGGACCGCAGGACCCGACGCCTGCGTGGGGCCTGATGATCTCGCAGGGCAAGGGTGACCTCGCCAACGCCGCCGCACCTCACCCTGTTCCCCGGCCTCGCGATCTCGCTGACCGTGCTGGCCTTCGTGTTCGTCGGCGACGGTCTGCGCGACGCACTCGACCCGAAGCTGAAGGACCGCTGATGTCGGACGTCAACACCATCGCCGAACCGGCGAGCCGCCACGGATCCGGGCAGCGGTGAGCTCCTGCTCTCCGTGCAGGACCTGACGGCCGTGTTCGAGACCGACGACGGTGTGGTCCAAGCCGTCGACGGCGTGAGCTTCGACGTCCACCGTGGCGAGGTGTTCTCCATCGTCGGCGAGTCGGGGTCTGGCAAGTCGGTCACCGCGATGACGATCATGGGGCTGCTGCCGACCGTCAAGGTGCGCACGGGCTCGATCATGTGGAAGGGACAGAACCTGCTCGACAAGAGCGAGAACGAGATGCGGCACATCCGTGGCGGGGAGATCGCGATGATCTTCCAGGATCCACTGACCGCACTCAACCCGGTCCACACGGTCGGCCGTCAGGTCGCCGAGATGGGGCGGATCCACCTCGACATGAGCAAGAAGGAGGCGGTGAGCGAGCGATCGAGATGCTCGACCTCGTCGGGATTCCCGAGGCGCGCAAGCGCGCCACGATGCACCCCCACGAGTTCTCGGGCGGAATGCGGCAGCGGGCGATGATCGCCATGGCGATCATGTGCGAGCCCGAGCCTGCTGATCGCCGACGAGCCGACCACGGCGCTCGACGTGACCGTTCAGGCGCAGGTCCTCGAGGTGCTGGTGGAGATCAAGGACAAGATCGACTCGGCGATCATGTTGATCACACACGATCTCGGCGTCGTGGCCGGGCTGTCCGACCAGATGATGGTGATGTATGCCGGCAGTCAGGTCGAGCTCGGGACGACCGACGAGATCTTCTACGAGCACGGCCCACCCGTACACCGAAGGCTTGCTGAAGAGCGTTCCCGACCTGCTCGGCGACCATGCGAAGCCGTTGGTGCCGATCAAGGGCGTCACCACCGTCGTTGATCAACCGGCCGTCGGGTGTGCGTTCCACCCGCGTTGTCCCGTACGCCCGCGTGCCCGGTGTGTGCTCCGAAACGGTTCCGGCGCTGCGCGACGAGGGCCATGGCCACCTGTCGGCGTGCCACTTCACGAGCGTCGATTGGGCGGGCGAATGAGCACCGAGATCCTGCGCGCGAACGACCTCGTCAAACACTTTCCGATCAAAGGCGGAGTGTTCGGGCGCACCATCGCCGAGGTGTCGGCGGTGTCGGGGGTCAACCTGCACCTCGACGAGTCCGAGACGCTTGGTCTGGTCGGTGAATCCGGCTGCGGCAAGTCGACGACCGGTCGCTTGCTGCTCCATCTGATCCGAGCCGACGTCGGGTACCGTCGACTTCGAGGGCACCGACCTCGCCGACGCGAGCAAGTCCGAGATGCTCAAGATCCGCCAGCGTCTGCAGATCGTGTTCCAGGATCCGTATGCGTCGTTGAATCCGCGTCGAACGGTGGGGGAGACCCTGGCCGAGCCGCTCAAGCTGCACTACGGCTGGAAGGAACCTGAGATCAAGACGCGGATCAAGGATCTGCTCCAGGTCGTCGGACTGTCGCCGGAGCACACCAACCGGTATCCGCACGAGTTCTCTGGTGGCCAGCGACAGCGTGTCGGCATCGCCCGTGCGCTCGTGCTCGACCCGAAGGTGATCGTGCTCGACGAGCCGGTGTCGGCGCTCGACGTGTCGATCCAGGCCGGCGTGATCAACCTGCTGAAGAAGCTGCAGGACGAGATGGGGATCGCCTACGTCTTCATTGCCCACGACCTGTCGGTGGTGCGTCACATCTCCGACCGCGTCGCCGTGATGTACCTCGGCAAGATCGTCGAGGAGGGCGTCCGGTCGGACATCTACGACCAACCGTCGCATCCGTACACGCAGGCGTTGATCTCGGCCGTCCCCGTGGCCGACCCGAGGCGGGAGCGGTCGCGCGAGCGGATCGTGCTCGAAGGCGATGTGCCGAGCCCGGTCAACCCACCGTCGGGCTGCCGGTTCCGGACCCGCTGCTGGAAGGCGACCGAGAAGTGCGCCGAAGAAGAGCCCGAACTGATCGATCGCGGTCGTGGGCATCCCGTGGCCTGCCACCACCCGGACTGACCGATGTGGTGCCGTCAGGTGAAGAGTGCCGTCCCGCTGGGGCGAAGCGTCGATAGGATCTCGAACCGTGCGTGACGTATTGACCTATGTGAGCCTCGTGATCAACGTGCTCTCGTTGTTCGGGCTGATCGCCGGCATCTTGCTGCACAGCGGGCGCGGTGGCGGCCTCTCCGACATGTTCGGCGGAGGTGGCGGCGCGGCGCTCGGTTCGACGGCTGCCGAGCGCAACCTGAACCGGATCACGTTCGTCCTCGCACTGATCTGGATCTACTCGCTGCTCGCCGTCTCGTTCTTCCTCGACTGAGGCGGACACTTGGTCGGTCCGCGTGCGAGCGCCGGGCCGGGCAGCTATCATCAGATGCCCAACACCACGTCGAAGTGGCGGAATTGGCAGACGCGCTAGCTTGAGGTGCTAGTGCCCTATTAATGGGCGTGGGGGTTCAAGTCCCCCCTTCGACACCAACGAATACTCCAGTTGACCAGGGCTCCGGCCCTGGTCAACGGCTTTTTCGGCTGAGTTCGAAGCGCCGAAATCGGCCGCTTGTCCGCGATTTGTCAGCACGAAATTTCTCGGCCCGTTTGCGGTCCCGGTTCAGGGCCGACCACATCGGCCACGATGAGCGTTCGTGCGTCGTCCATCGGCGTAGGCGGATGGGCAGGGTGTGGTGGCCGGGTGGGGTCCAGTGCGGGGATACTCGCCTCGGGCGTCCACAGGCTCTCCAGATGGAGGGTTGCCGGCTTGCCGTGCACGCCGATGTTGGCAACATGGCCACACGGTCGGATCAGCGTCGTGGCGAGTTCGAAGGTGGCCGGGAGGCCGACCGCTTCGATCGCGACGTCGGCTCCGAGGCCGCCGGTGAGTTCCATCACCGCAGCGAGGGGGTCGTCGCGGCCGTTGTTGACGACCACATCGGCGCCGAACCGCTTGGCCGTGTCGAGGCGGCTGTCGGCGAGGTCGATGGCGATGATGTGGCTGGGGCTGAACAGGCGGGCGCCCAAGATCGCGGACAGGCCGATCGGGCCGGCACCGACGATTGCGACGATATCACCGGGTTGGACATGACCGTTGAGGACGCCGATCTCGTAGCCGGTCGGCAAGATGTCGGCGAGCATCAAGATTTCCTCGTCGGACGCGCCTTCGGGGACCGGATAGGTGGAGGTATCGGCGAAGGGGACCCGCACATAGTCGGCCTGGGTGCCGTCGATGAGGTGACCGAGGATCCAGCCGCCGCCACCGACGCATTGCCCGTAGCGGGCGTCGCGACAGAATCGGCAGGTGCCGCATGCGGTGATGCACGAGACGAGGACCCGGTCGCCGACCTTCACGTTCTTGACGCCGTCGCCCACGGCTTCGACGGTGCCGACTGCTTCGTGGCCGACGATGCGTCCATCGGTCACTTCGGGGACGTCACCTTTGAGGATGTGGAGATCGGATCCGCAGATCGTGGTGGCGTCGACCCGGACGATCGCGTCGGTGTCGTCGATCAGGACGGGCTTGGGAACTTCTTCCCAGGACTTGGTGTCGGGGCCGTGGTACACCAGGGCATGCATCACCGAGGTGACTGTGGTGGAGCCCACGGGCGCAGTAGGTGCTGGGACGGGCGGTGAGAGTGTGGTCATGACGTTCCTCCAATGTGCGGGAGGCGTCGAGCCCGAACGGGCGACAACCAATGTTGGTCGTCCTGCCCGAACCAGGCGTCTCTCAGTTGTGTGTAACTTCGTGGGATACCCGATCGGTGCTGTTTCCAAACGCTTGCGTCCGGTCTCCCGCTACGTGTTCGTGCCCGAGCGTTCGCCGACGAGCGCGAGCAACGAGTCGGACTCTCCGCAGCCGCTGGGCGGTCGACCATGGTCGGGGCTCGTCGGGATGTGTGGACGGTGTCCCTCACCGGTCATGGCGGTTGGACGGTCTCGGCGAGACATCAGGTTTGTATTCCACCGCCACCGGGTACAGATCGGCATGGTCGTCGCCGGACTCATCTTGCTTCTTCTCGGCGCCGTGCTCGCCATTCCGATCCTCTGGACCATCGGCACCATCCTGGTCTTCGTCGGGCTGGTGCTGATGCTGGCGGGCCGATCCGGTCGGCGACCGCGCCCCCTACTGGTGATTTGCTGACGCATCACCAAGGCGAAACGACCTCCAATTCGAATCCGACACGACAGAAGGACAACTCATGGACAACAAGGATCAGGCCAAGGGCAAGCTGAAGCAGGCCGTCGGCGATCTCACCGACAACGACGACTTGAAGAACAAGGGCAAGGCCGACGAGAAGGCCGGCGACGCCAAGGAATTGGTCGACGAGGCTGGCGACAAGATCGATGGGCTCATCGATTCCGCTCACAAGGCGCTCACGAAGGACTAGCGGTATTGCCGGCCGGCCAGCTTGCGGCCTGAAGGTCGGGGAGCAGACCCGATCGGGTACAACCGGTCGGGTCAGCTCACCTGCAGTTGCTCACCCTCACCACTCTGCAACCCCCTGGGCGACCACGGAAGCCTCTCCTGTCCTCGGCGATGCCGGCGGTGTCCGACACCCCTTTGTGGCGCCCCTTTGCCATGGCCCGAACTGAGACCGCCACCGATGTAAGTGCCGGTCCAGTGCACTCGGAAACGGCGCGCGGAATCCCACTCCGGGCGCGGACCACCGTGCTGCAGTGCGGCCCCCAAAGCAATGCGCCCGACACATATGGCCAAGACATTGGCTGAAATCGCTCGCTTCACTGCGTCGGCGCGTGGTCCGATCGGATCGGGGGTGCGTTCTTCAGTCGGAGTCACGACGAGGAGTTGGGCGAAGCGGGCGATCATGAGCACGAGTTCCATCTGGCCAAGAGCGAAGCCGAGGTACATGTGCGAGCCCCGCCCGAACGGAATCGAACGCTCGATCGATGGCAGCGGTCCGCCGGCACGGTCGTCCGATGCCGGTGCGGAAGAATCGTCCATATGACATCAGACGACATCACATCAGGCGACGTATCGGTGACGCATCCACCTTCGAGCGCCCGAGAGCGTGCCATGCATCCGGCCTGGCAAGCCTTGCGCGAACAACGGGCCGCCAAGGTGCAATTGCGAGTCGCCGACGCGATCACGAAGTTCGCCGGCTCAATGAAGTTCGTCTATATCCACGCGATCGTCTTCGCCGCCTGGATGTTCGTCGTCGAGAAGAGCCCGTGGCCGACCCTGACCCTCGTCGTGTCGTTGGAAGCGATCTTCCTGTCGACGTTCGTGATGATCGGGCAGAACCGCCAGAGCGAGTTCGCCCAGAAGAAGGCCGACCACGACTTCAACGAACAGGAACGGGAGCTGCACGTCAACACCGACCTCACCAAGCAGATCCACCAACTATCGACCGAGATGCACGCCCACCTGATGAGCGCCGGCGCCGCTGTTGCTCGGGACGCCGACGGGAGGCCATCGCAACACTGACCGGACGCACGTGCCCGAGAACACCGCAGCGCGGAACGAACGACCCCGTTTGCCGGGCACCACTCGCCGAGGCTGAGCCAGCGTCTGAATACTCGGCGTTGAGAGGTCCCGGTCGCTCCGCTGCGACGCCAACGTGACCCGATCAGAAAGTCCATACCGCCGGCCCTCGAGTCCGCTCAGAACCGGCATTATGCCGGTAATCACGACGGGCTGGAGTCGGTCGTGAGGCGGGTTCGGGCGGCTTGGACGATCTCGGTGTAGTCGGCCTGGAAGGGCTCGACGAGGGTGCGTTCGAGAGCAGCGAGAAGGCTGTTCAGTGCGGTCTGCTCGGCGGGATCACCGGGGATTGAGTGAGCGTCTTCGTGGCGGCCGAGCCAGTCGAAGAGCACGAGCGCTTCGTCTCGGCTCAGCTCGATCGGTGTGGGCGTGACGATCTCGAAGTCCATGGTTCTCGATCCTTTCAGTTGCGAGGTTCTGGCGGTGGCGTAGAGCTGGTCGACCTGGTGGGAGACGTCGAAGTAGTCCTCGGCGACGGTGGCATCGGCGATGCGCGCGTAGACCATGGTCATCTCGAGGTTCTTGTGGCCGAGGAGCGCAGCGACGGATTCGAGGCGCATCCCGCGGTTGATCGCTTGGGTCGCGAGGGTGTGGCGGAGCTGGTGCGGGTGGACCCAGCCGATGCCGGCGTTCTTCGCGATCCGGCGGACCATGCGCGCCGACGCGATGGCGGTCGACGGTGGAGACGTCGTCGGTGAGGAGTCGTCCGGTCCGGGCGATGTGGACGGCGTTCGCGTGCTGCCAGTCGGCAATCAGGTCGACGAGTTCCGGGTGCAGCGGGACGTAGCGATCGTTGCGGAGCTTGCCGACCGGGACGTGCAGCGAGTGATGGTCGCCGATCTCGACGACCGGGTCTGCAGACAGGTTGCAGAGCTCGCCGACGCGCATCCCGGTGCGCGCCAGGAGCAGCACGCAGAGCTTGCGGAGCGGGTCGGGTTCGGTCTCGGCGTGGTGCATGAACGCCGCCATCTGGTCGTCGTCCAAGAACTTCGGGAGCGGCTCGGGTCGGGGCGGGACATCGCCGTGGATGATCGGGTTGCGGCTCGGTGCGTCGTCGAACTCCCAGTCGATGATGCGGTCGAAGAACACCTTCATGAGCCGGAGGCGTTGGCGGACTGTGTTCGTTGCCAACGGCTGACCGGTCGCGAAGTGGACGTCGGTGACGCACTTGAGTTTGAACGCCTCGACGTGGCTGCGGCCGATATCGCCAGCGCCTCGGACCGTCGGGTCGTGAACGATCACCCAGAGCCCGAACCGGACGAGCGTGTTATTCATTGCCAGGATCGTCGACGGGGCCAACGTGACGGTCTGCTGGGCGATGTAGCGGCGCATCGTGCCTGCAAGCAACGGTGCTTGGACCGCGAGCCGATCCCACGGGGTCGGCTCCGATGTCGACGCAACGATGGCTGGTTCGGCGGTCATGACGTCGCCTCGCTGGTCGTGATCGCAAGCACGTCGCGGGCGAATCGGTTGGCGTCGATCGCATCTGATGCTCGCATGTATTCGTCCGCGAGCCAGTCGTTGGAGAGGTGCAGATAGATGCGTGTCGACTCGATCGAGCGGTGTCCGGCCTGGGCTTGGATCGCCTCGAGTTTCATGCCTGCTTCGCGTAGTCGGGTGAGGCAGGTGTGGCGCAGTTCATGGCAGGTGCAGTGCGAAATCCCTGCCCGATCGCGCGCGGACACGATCAACTGATCGAGCCCTTTCAGCGACAACGGTCTGCCGGTGTTGGGTCCTTTCAACACCACGAACAGCCGGTCGGTCGGCGCGTTCTTCGGGCGCTCATGGCGCAGGTAGTTGGCGACCGATTCGAAGAACCGAGACGAGATCGGAACGATCCGCTGGTGACCGCCCTTGCCGTCGGCGATGAACACACGACGCTCGACGACCTTGAGATCCTCGAACCGAAGACCGAGCACCTCGACGCGGCGCAGCGCGCCGAACACCATCGCCTCGACCATCGCCCGATCACGCCAACGACGACACGCCCCGAGCAACTCATCGACCTCGGCCGGCTCCAAAATCGTCGGCAACGTCCGCGACGTCCGCACGAGTGGTGTGCCCCGATCCGTGCGTGACCGCTTCCGATTCGACAGCCCACGCGGGACCGGGTTCGCGTCGACCTCACCACACGCCAACAAGAACCCGAACAGACCCGAGATCGACGACAACCGCCGCTGGATCGTGCGCGCCGACAACCCCGACTCGCCGTCGGCCAAGCGGACCACACCGCGGTCGCCGCGCTGTTCGGTGATGAAGCCCAACACGTCCGACGTCGTCACCTCGACCGGCTCCTTCGCGATGCTCGTGAAGAACACCTTCAGGTCGTAACCAGTCGCCAACGCCGTGTTCGGTCGAGCCCGAGCCGAAACGAAATCTAGATAGCGATCCACCTGCGAATGGCCGAGCCGCAGACACGGGCGGCCACCCTGATCGGCCTCACGAACAAACACCGGAACCCACGTCATCGCACGACCTCCACCACCAAGAGAACCGCCCCGCTGTCAGCCTCGCGAAACCCCAGGTGGATTACGGGCATATGGAGCATTGCGATCGGTGTCCGCCCATGGAATGCCACTCATAATGTGAGCGCCGTAACCCGGGCGCCGTCGCTCGCCGATCTACGGTTGGGTCGTGGAGTTCGTCATCGCCCGGAACCCTGACCCAGCGTCGACGCTGCCGTTCCTGGTTCGCTTGCCGCTGGGATCGCGTCCGGTCGTCCTCAAGGTGAAGGACACGTGGCCTCGCGCTGCCAAGGTGTTCTGTCATCCGGCGACCGAGTGGCCAGATCCCGAGGATCTCGAGATCGTGGAGCGGGTGCCGGTGACCTCATGTGTGCGTCGCGGTGTCGCGATCGATCTGGTTCTGGATCGGGCGCGGGAGAACCGGTCGCAGTTCGTGTTCACCGAAGGCTCGGGGTCGCGAGGTGGTGTTCTGGCAGTCGGCGCGAACCCGTAAGCAGGCTCGGCCGAACGTTGCGGTGCCGACGGCTCGCGCGTCGGGTCGTCGCCTCGACATCGTGGTGGACACGCGTAGCGGTACGCCTGGAAGTTTTCCGACCAGCAGGCGACGACCTCGAAGCGGGCGTTGCCGGTGGGGGACTACTCGGTCGAAGCGGATGGTGAGGTCGTGGCAGTCGTCGAACGCAAGAGCATCGAGGATCTCGTGTCGACGATCGTCGGCGGAAAGCTCTGGACCTTGCTCGCTGCGATGGCCGACGTTCTCATGCCGCTGTGGTTGTCGATGATCGGTACTCGTCGTTGTTCAAGCTCACCCGCGTTCGTCCGGCCTCGGTCGAAGAGCAGATCGCGGAGGCGGCGGTAGAGGTTCCCTACGGTGCCGATCGTGTTCGCTGAAACCCGCAGCTTGCTCAGGAGTGAACGTATCGATTCTTGGTGCTGCGATCGAGCACCGCGGCACGATGCCGTCGGCACCGCCGCGTCGATGCGCTGCCAATCGGTGGCCGGTGCCGGCACGCCGAACGACGACGGCGAGATGCGGGCCTGGGCGATCGCGGCGGGCCTGGACGTGAGTGATCAAGGACGCCTGCGGCCGGAGATCCGGGAAGCTCATCGAGCCGCAACCGAGTAACACCGTCGCCGTGATCGGGGGAGTGCTGCGAATTTCCGGAGGAGTAGTTCGAGCGCAACGGGTT
>CAVVWT010000002.1:0-319677 GCA_963752085.1 Ilumatobacteraceae bacterium | reverse complement strand
GGGTGCGGTCTGCCACGGTCGACCTGATCCGCAGCGTCGGATACGTGGGCGCCGCAACGGTGGTGTACCGATTCGACGGCTCCGTCGTCGCTCTGACCGAAGTCGACTGCGTGGCCGCATCCAGAACATGCGACCACCGAGGAGCGGACCGGCGCCAGCATCATCGGCTGGCGGCTCCGCATCCACAGAGGAGAAGCACTGCCGCTCGACCCGCCACCCGACGACGGGGTGGCGGTCGAGGCGCGACTGCTCGCCGATGATCCCGACAGCGGTTTCGTGGTCACGCCGGGCCGGTTGGTGCTGCTGTCCTTCCCGGTCGGTACCGGGGTCCGGATCGACGCGAACCGGCGTGCTCGGCGACGCCATCGACCCCGACGATCCGCTGATCGCCGTGTTCACCGCATGGGGTCCCGATCGAACGGTCGCGCTGGAACGTGTCCGGCGCGCACTCGCCCGGAGTTCGGTCGTGATCGAAGGTGGGACCACCAATCGGACCTTCCTGCTGGAAGTCCTCGACCACGCGACCTACACACGCGGTGAGGTCGACGACGGATGGCTCGACCGGATGATCGCCGATCGTGTGCGACCGCAGCCCAGCCCCGTCGCGTTGCTTGCGGCGGCGGCGGCCGCCTACGAGGACGACCGGAGTCACGCTCAGGAGGCGTTCTACGCGTCGGCCGAGCGGGGTCGTCCGCAGCAGCCGTCACCGGTCGGCAGCGGCATCGAGCTCCGATACGACGGGGCGTCGTACCGCCTCGATGTCGATCGGGTCGGTCCCCGGCGCTACTCCATCCGCAGCGGATCGGACGTTGCCGACATCACCGTTGACGAACTCGATGCGTTCGAGCGACGGATCACGTGTGGGGGCCGGCGCTTCCGACTCGTCGTCGACCCGACCGAGACCGGATTCCGTGTCGAACTGGACGCGGCCACGCACCTGATCGAACGCGACGACGGCGTGGCGATTCGTGCGGGGTGGCCCGCACTCGTCGTGAACGCGCTGGTTCAACCGGGTGACACCGTCGAGGCCGGTGATGCAGTGGTCGTCCTCGAGTCGATGAAGATGGAGACCACGGTGACGGCGCCGATGGCCGGTGAGGTGGTGGCCGTGTCGGTCATGCCGAATGCGCAGGTCGAGCGCGGCGCACCGCTGGTGAGGCTCCGCCGGCTGGGCGCACGCCCGGCGACCACGGGCGCGGCGTCGCGCCGAGTCGACCTGTCGGGCTTGAAGTCGAGCGTCGACCCGACCCGCAAGCCCTGCGATCGCGTCTACGTGCCGTTGGGCGACTACCTGCTCGGATACGACCTGTCGTCGGCCGAGTTGCGCAAGCTGCTGACCAAACAACGACGGCTTGCCGAGATCGCCGAGCCGGACGATCCTGCGCTGCTCGCGTGCGAGGACGGGCTGCTCGACATCTACGCCGAGCTGGGGGCGCTGTATCGACCCCAGACCGAGGTCGAGCTCGACGAGTCGGTGCCCACCGAGCACACGCAGGAGTTCCTGCTGTCGTTCCTGCAATGGCTCGACCCGGATCTCGCCGGCCTGCCGGCGGGCTACCGACAGCGACTGGAGCGGGTGCTCGAGCGCTACGGCGTGGTCGGCCTCCAGCGCACTCCGGCGTTGGAATCGACGCTGACGTGGCTGTTTCGCTCGTTCGCCCGACTGACCGAACTCAGCTCGGTCGTGCTCGCCGTGCTCGAACGTCGACTCGCATGTCGCAACGAACTCATCGATCGTGCGGACGTCGAGATGCGCGCCCGGCTCGAGCGGCTCGCCGAGGCGACCCAGGGGCGTCAGCAGCCGATCGCCGACCTCGCCCGCGATCTCAGTTTCCACTTCTTCGACGAGCCGCCGATGGAGGCCGCGGCGGCCGAACTCACCACCGAGATGGCCGGCCATCTGGCCCATCTGGCAGCCCATCCAGACGCAGACGATCGAGCGGCGCGCATCGACCGCCTGGTCTGGTGTCCCGTCCCGCTGCGGGCGCTGGTGCTCGACTCGTGGGGTCCGGACGACCCGTCGTCGCCGGCGGCTGTGCGGCGCGTCGTGCTCGAAGTCCATATCCGTCGCTTCTACCGCGCGAGTGACCTCGGACAGATTGCGTTCCACGAGTCGGACGGGTTCCTGTTCGCCACCACCGACTATCGGACCGAGGACGGCATGGTCCACCTCGTGGTCGGCTATCTGCCGTTCGAACAACTCCCGGCGTGGTCGGAAGCGGCAGGTGCGCAGCTGCCTGAGCTGGCACCCGATCCGAACATCGTGGTCGATGTCGTTGCGTGGCGTGACGGCGCCGCTGTGGACATCGCGGACCTCGCCGGCGAGGTGACCGACCTCGCGCAGCGCTGCTCGTTCGGCCGGCCGCTGCGACGGCTGGATGTGACCGTGAGCAGCTCGACGGGATCGGCCGACGCTCGATCCCGCTCCCAGCACGTCACGCTCGACGGCCTGGACGACGGCTCCTTCGCCGAGGATCCGCTGTACCGCAACCTGCACCCGATGCTCGGTGAACGCCTCGAACTGTGGCGCCTGTCGAACTTCGCACTCGAGCGGCGGCCGTCGTCCGAGGACGTCTACGTGTTCGACGGCGTCGCCCACTCGAATCCGCAGGATCACCGGCTGTTCGCCGTCGGTGAGGTCCGAGAACTCACGTCGGTGACCGACCCGGTGACCGGCGAGCGCACCTACCCGCGACTCGAGCGGATCGGCTTGCTCGCGCTCGCAGCGATGCGTTCCGAACTCGCCCGCCATGCGGTCCGCGATCGGCCGCTCGCAAACCGACTGGTACTCGATGTGCGTGCGCCGTGGACGCTGTCGAGCGACGAGACCTTGCGGCTCGCGCACCGATTCGCGCCGCTGGCCGGGCGGGTCGGCCTCGAGAAGCTCGTCGTGAAGGTTCGTCTGCCCGACGCAGCGACTGGTGGGCACCGCGATGCCGTGCTGCACATCGAACAGGCCGGTCACCAGCTGCTGATCCGCGAGGACGTGGCCGGGGACGCGCCCGTGCGGCCGCTCAGCGCCTACCAGCAGAAGATCCTCACGGCCGCCCGGTTCGGCTCGCCGTACCCGCACGAGATCGTTCGGCTGTTCACCGAGCGGACACCGGTCGACGGGTTGCCGGCCGACTCGTTCAGCGAACTCGACCTCGACGCCGACGACCGCCTGGTGCCCGTACATCGTGAGCCGGGGACCAACGTCGCGCACGTGGTGGTCGGGCTCCTCACCAACCACACGACGGTCGTGCCGGAGGGCATCCGGCGCGTGGCGATCCTGTCGGATCCGACGCAGGGCCTCGGCAACCTCGCCGAGCCGGAATGTCGGCGGGTCAACGCGGCGCTCGCGTACGCGCTCGAGCACCGGCTGCCGGTCGAATGGTTCGCCGTGTCGAGCGGTGCGCTCATCGCCATGGATTCGGGCACCGAGAACATGGACTGGATCGCCCTCACGCTGCGCCGCCTGATCGAGTTCACGCAGGCCGGCGGCGAGGTCAACATCGTGGTGACGGGGATCAACGTCGGCGGCCAGCCGTACTGGAACGCCGAGGCGACGATGCTCACCCACACCAAGGGCATCCTCGTGATGACGCCGTCGTCGGCGATGGTCCTGACCGGCAAGCAGGCACTCGACTTCTCCGGCGCCGTCAGCGCCGACGACAACTTCGGCATCGGCGGCTACCACCGTGTGATGGGGCCGAACGGTCAGGCGCAGTACTGGGCGGGGTCGTTCCCCGAGGCCTGTGCTCTGCTGCTGCGCCACTACGAGTTGACCTACGTCGTCCCTGGCGAGCGGTTCCCTCGGCGCCGGCCGACGACCGATCCCCGCGAGCGTGACGTGCGTGTGAGCCCCCACGCCGAGCTCGCCGCGTCGACCTTCACGAGGGTCGGCGACGTGTTCTCCGCAGAACTGAACCCCGAACGCAAGCAGCCCTTCGACATGCGCTCGGTCATGCGGTCGGTGACCGATCAGGATGTCGAGCCGCTCGAGCGTTGGAAGGACCTGCGCGACGGCGACACCTCGATCGTCTGGGATGCCACGGTCGGCGGTATGCCGGTGTGTCTCCTCGGGCTGGAGTCGCACACGGTCGGACGCAAGGGCTTCGTGCCTGCCGACGGTCCGCCGGCCTGGACCTCGGGCACCCTGTTCCCCCACGCGTCCCGCAAGACCACCCGAGCGATCAACGCCGCGAGCGGTAATCGGCCGCTCGTGGTCCTCGCGAACCTGTCGGGATTCGACGGGTCGCCCGAGTCGATGCGGCGCCGTCAGCTCGAATACGGCGCCGAGATCGGGCGTGCGGTCACCAACTTCGACGGTCCGATCGTGTTCGTCGTCGTGTCCCGGTACCACGGCGGGGCGTTCGTCGTGTTCTCGAAGGCCCTCAATGAGTCGCTGGAGATAGCGGCGGTCGAGGGGTCCTATGCGTCGGTGATCGGGGGCGCACCAGCTGCAGCGACGGTGTTCGCCCGTGACGTGAAGAAGCGCACCGAAGCTGACCATCGCGTCCGCGAGCTGCGCGAGGCGTTGGCGGGAACTGATGGCGCCGAGGCCACGAAGCTGCGTGCCGCTCTCGTTGCCGTGACCGACCAGGTCCGATCGGAGAAGTTGGGAGAGGTCGCCGACGAGTTCGACGCGATCCACACGATCGAACGGGCGCTGCGGGTCGGCTCGGTGGATCGGATCATTGCCGCGGCGGAGTTGCGGCCGTACGTGATCGACGCGCTCGAACGGGGGATCGCTCGCCAGCCGTAGTCGATCAGCAGATCGGTGACCGCACCCACGAGTGGCGCGGCGCCGCCGAGTCGAGCGCGCTGCTGGTGCCGAGCAGTCGCGGCGGATCGGCAGGCTCGGCGAACGCGATGGTGAGGAGGAACACGCCCGAGCGTCGCCACCAGCCGGGCATCGGCCCGTTGCGTCCGGTCACCGTCATCGCCGACCAGCCGTCGATCTGACGCTCGCCGTCGAAGTCGACCTCGACGGTCCGGGTGTCGACTCGGAGCCCGACCTGCATCACCTTCAAGGCGGCCTCCTTCGCCGACCAGATGAGGTTCGCCGTCTCGTCGTGTCGGTCGACGGGAAGGTCGCGGACGTAGGTCTGCTCGGCGGCCGTGAAGTAGTCGGTGACGAACCCTGTCGTACGTGGCTCGACCACTTCGAGGTCGATCCCGACGGTCCCGGAGGTCATGGTCCCCGGCGAACCGACGAGGCACACCGCCCATCCCGAGCGGTCGCTCATCGACACGTCGATGGCAGCGATCTCCCCGTCGAGTTGGACGTACGGTGCCCCACTGTCGCGATGTCGGATCTCGATCCGGGCGAGTCCGGCAGGAGACCGGTCCAGCTCGAGCACGCGGGCGACCGCCTGCTTGGTCGTCCATCGCCGCGTGACGTACTCGTCGCGGCGCTTCGTGAATCGTATGGATGCGAGGTGTTCGCGTTCGTGCGGCGACAGCCAGGCGGATGATGCCGGGACGTCGTCCTCGCCGTGGGCGATCCACCACATGGTCCCATTCTGCCAGGCGACGAACGGTGGCCGTCAGCGGCGATGTCCGGCGCGGTGCTGACGTGAAGCTCACATCAACACCTGCGCCGGGTCGTCGCAGACCAGCCCCCGGGGCGTCAGGGCCCGAAGGGGCAGTCGGGATACGTGGCGATGTACCTCGGGAACTCGTATGTGGGCGGGTCACCGAACCCGACGGGGAAGGGGTCCTCGTCGGGGATGCCGTCGATGGTCGGACCGCACCCGTTGACGATGTGGTTCATGACGCCCGGACCGCTGAGGTTGTTGGTCATGATGCGGTTCAGTTGGACCCCGGGTGCCTCCGGCACCTCGTAGCCGTTCTCGGTGACGATGGCCGGGTTGTTCCGGTTGAAGATGTAGGACCCGGCGCCCCAGAGCGTGTGTTCCTGGACGTCGTCGGCCACCTTGTACGCCGCCCATCCGAGTGTGCCGTCGTCAGCCGTCCAGTCCGCCTGGGTCGGCGGATCGTAGGGCAACTCGTTCTGGTACAGGTACACCGCGCCGCGCTCACCGTTCCAGATCGTGTTGTACTCCTGGAAGTGCTCGACGAACAGACCGGTCGCGGTGACGTCGTCGCCGTTGATGACGGCGCCGTTGCGGCCGATGTTGGTCTCCCACCGGATGTTGTCACCGAGGAACCCGATCGGGTTGCCCTGCTCGTCCTCACAGTTCTCGTAGTCCTCCGGATCGTCGAGGTTGCACGTGGCGTCGAAGCCCTCGATGCCGTGGTCGGCCCGCCACACCCACGTGTGGTCGATGAGGACGTGGTCGCTGTTCACTTCGAGCGCGATGTCGGTCTTGCCGATGTACGGCCCGCCGATGCGGAAGTAGACGTCGCTGAGCGTGACCGGGTTGTCGGGGTCGGTGTTGGGCACGCCGTTGTTGCCGTTCTTCTTGCCGACCTGCAGCAGCGCCGGTGACTCGACCTCGCCCGCGTCGATCGTCAAACCCGCCACGATGATGCCGGCCTTGTCAGCGGTCTTCAACGGAATCGCGCCGTCGACGGCATGCAGCGTCGCGTGACCCATGCCGAGCACGACGGTGTTGGCGCGTTTGACCTCGATGCTCCTGTCGACGTCGTACACGCCGGGGGTGAGGATCAGATGCTTGCCGCGTGCGAGTTGGTTGTTGATCGTCTTGACCGAGTCGCCGGGGTCGGCGACGAAGAAGTCCGAGATCGGGATCGTGCGGCCCGGCGTCATGCCGTCGGCCCAAGTGGTCCCCCTCGACTCGCGCTGCGCGCTCGGGACGCGAACGTTGTAGCCACCCTCGTCGTCGACGAAGAGGTACGGCTTCTCACGGCTGATCGGCGTGGTGTCGAGCGTCGTGTACGGAACGCAACCGTTGGGCTGAACGACGCAGTCGGCGTAGCCCGAGTCATCCGGCGCGCCGATCACGCCGGTGAACACCTGGTTCCACACCGCGTTCGACCAGAAGTCGATCTCGCTGTTGCGGGTCAGCCACTGCTGCTGCGGCGCGTTGATCACGCCTCCGGGCAGCGAATCGGCGATGAACCCACCGCTGGCGAAGCCGGGCCGCTCGAGGCACGCATCGAAGAGGAACGTCGGCGGGATGCCATCGAAGCCGTTCAACTGGACACGTCGCATCGAGACCGCCTGCGAGACCGCCCACGTGTTGAACGGGAGTCCTGCCTCGCAGGCGTACCAATCGGTGGGCTCCGCCGCGCCGGGGACCGGTCGCACGTTGATCGTCAGGTTCGACAGGGTGCGCCAGAAGTTGTTCAGCGCGAAGCACTGGACGTCGGGGTTCGACAGGTCGTAGTTCGGCCGATCGGGGGCGTCGAAGCAGCGGTTGTAGGACTCGATCTTGCCGTTGATCTGGACGTCACCCGGCGACGCGCCCAACCCGGCGACCTCGGTGTAGTAGCCGACCCTGCCCAGCAGTGGCTCGTCGATCGACCCGTAGGTCGCCCGGCTTGAACAGCAAGCTGTACCGCCCGGACCCCATCTCGGCGTCGCGCTGTTGCTCCCAGATCTCGTCGAAGGTGTCCTGGATCTCGCTGGTCGGCATGCTCGGATCGAAGATCACCACATTGGGACCGAAATCGGGTGCCTGCTGCACGGTGCCCGCCCCCGGTGCTGCCCCGACGGAATTGGAGACCGGAATCACCAGTGCTGCCGCGGCGAGCGCCGCAGCGACGATCATTCGCTGTCGGACCACACGAATCCCCCCGCGAGTCGCCTGTCCGAGTGAGTCACGTCGGTGCATGGAATTCCCCTTCGTCTCGAGTGTCTGACACTCCGCCCGCAACGAACCCCGTCGTCCCCTCGCCATTGCAGCGGCGTGCCACGAACGTACTCGCGCGTCTTCGCCGCCGCAAGCAGGAGTGCTCGACCTCACCAGTGGGTCAGGCGGTCCAGTACGTTCCTCGTGACCTGCGCGACAGCGGGGTCGGCCGCCAGCCCGAACACCCAGTCGGTCGTGCCGACCGTGACGACGCGGCCCCCGTGCGCCACCACGATCACCGCGTTGCCGTGACGCACCCGGGCGATCGAATCTTCGTCGAGGCGTCCGAACAGTCGCGACGCGACGAAGTCGAGATCGCCCTGATCGCTGAGCGCCGAGATCGACGCCGGATACTCACCGACGCGCAGGTTCGACGAGGGGCAGAGCGCCACGATCTCAACGTCGTCGGGTGTTCCGTCGCCGCCCGCGCGCACCGGGAGCTGGTAGTCGTCGAACTGGATACGACACCCGACCGTCTCGTACCCGACGACGCCGTCGCGTGCGCCGAGCACGTCGCCGTAGCGCAGCCCGGTGTGCTCGAACAGCCAGTGGTCGTCGCGATACACGATGAACCCGCCGATGCCGCGAGCCGTTGCCTGACCGAAGCGGTGGTACAACCCCCACGCCGAACCGGCTCCGAGGACAGCGGTCTCGGGTCGGCCGACGATCGGATCGGCCCACATCCCCGACATCGTGGTCGGGTCGCCATCGGTGATCACCGGGTCGGTCTCGTGCGCCGAGTACTTGTGCCCGACCATGCTGTCGTCCTCGATCCGCACCTGCCAGAACATCGTGTTCCCCGAGAAGCTGGCCAGCCGTCCGCCACCCTCCAGGTGCGCTTCGAGCGTGGAGCGCTGGGGTGCCGACCAGTACTCGTCGTGCCCCACCGACACCATCAGGTCGTAGCCGTCGAGCGCGGTCGGATCGGCGTCGAGGTCGGACGACACCGCGTAGTCGAATGCGCGGCCCTCGCCCTCGGCCCACTCGACGAACCGCCGCTCGAACGTGAACCATCCCGACGACCCGATCGCCGCGGGGTAGCCGTGGGCGGTGCGGTACTCCTGAAAGATGTGCCCGTCGGCATCCGGTGCCTCGTCCCAGCGAACCGGCCGGGCCTTTCGGTCGTCGCGTTCCACCTCCGGCCGGCAGAGCATGCCCCTGGCGAACGGGCGGCGGAACGACACCTGCGTGCCACCCGTGTACAGCGAGCAACCGCCCCAGTTGTTGTACGCGTTCCACGTGTTGGTGGTGAGCACGAGCAGCGGCGCCCCCGTCGGTCCGGCCGCCCGGACGACGAACCCGGCATGCGCCGTGTCGCGGCCGGTCGATGCGCCGTGCGCGATCAGCGTGACGAGGTAGAACCCGCTCCGCCACGCCTCGCCAACCGGCACTCGCAGCCCGACGGGCCACCGGCAGCCGTGCGCATCGGCGTCGGGCGGAGGAGGATGCAGCTCACCCTGCAGGGACCCGTCCGAGCGCCACACCTCCTCGCGCGTTGCACCCCACCGCTCGATCACGACCGCGTACGACGGGGCCCGGGTCGACACGTGCAGCTCGATGTCGTCGCCGCGGCCATAGCTCAGCGCACCGCAGTAGGCCTCGATGTCGTCGTAGAACGTCGGATCGTCGGCCACGAGCGGATGTTATGGGAACTGGAGTGCGGCGAGAGTTGGCCGGTCAGGCGGACACCGCGGCGGCGAGCGCGAGGAACTCGCGCTCGATGCTCGCCGCGACGTCGTCGAGGTCGGTGATCACGTCGCGGTCGCTGGTGATCCCGAAGAACAGTCGGTCCTCGTAGGACACGACGGCGATCGTCAGCCCCTGGTTGTCGATCACCTCGACGTAGGGGTAGGTGCGGCGCACTTTCGCGCCGAGCAGATAGAGCGGAATCGGGGGACCGGGGATGTTCGTGATCACCAGGTTCATCGGGATCTGCCGGCTGACGAACTGCGTCAACGGCACGGCGAACGGGGTGATGGCATCGGCGATCCTGATGATCGCCTCGGCGCCGTCGATGAACCCCGATCCCTTCAGTTCGCTCGTGGTGGCGTGCACGCGGTCGAGGCGGGCAACCGGGTCGGGCTCGTCGACGGGGAGATCGACGATGATCAGCGAGATCCTGTTGCCGAGCGTCTCGCCGTGCTCGTCATCGGTGCGCAGCGAGACCGGAACCATCGCCTTGAGCACCCGGTTCTCGGTGCTCGCATCGCTGCCGGCCAGCAGCTCGCGCAGCGCGCCGCTGCACGCAGCGAGCACGACGTCGTTGATGCTCACCGATCGCGCCGCTTTCAGGTCACGGGTGATCTCCATCGACACGTCGGCGTGGACCCAACGTTTGTGCGGCGAGACCGGCAGGTTCCACGGCGCCGGGTCGGGTTTCGACTGGAAGTTGGCAGCTGTCCGGACGACGTTCGTGACCGACTCGATCGCCGGCTTCGGGTTGCGGGCGGACTGGAGCACCGACCTGGTCATGGCCAGCGGTCGGCTCATCTGATCTCCGACGGAGTCTGCGAGCAGTCGCCGTTCGGACGGGGCCGGGCGCGGCCTCCACACGGGCGGATCGCCGTCGTCGGCTGGGTCCGGAGCGAGATCGACGATCGCGAGTGCGAGGTCGACGTTGGCGATGCCGTCGCCGAGCGCATGGTGCGTCTTGATGATCAACCCGACCTCGTCGTCGTCGAGTCCGTCGATCACCCACATCTCCCAGAGTGGTCGGGCACGATCGAGCGCGATCGACTGCACGCGGCTCACGAGCTGATTGAGCTGATCACCGTCGCCGGGTCGGGGCAGGGCGGTGAGCCGGAGGTGGTAGTCGAGGTCGAAGTCCGCATCGTCGACCCACACGGGCCGGCCCTGGCCGTACGGCACCTCCATGATGCGCTGCCGCATCCGAGGGACGCGGTGCAGCCGACGGCCGACGTGCTCACGGATGTCGCCGAACCGGATCCGACCCGATCGATCACGAAGTGGCGCGCCGTCGATGATCGACACCGAGCCGACGTGTTGGGGCTCGTGGGCTGTTTCGATCCGCAGGAACGTCGCGTCGGCGGCGGTCAGCCGTTCGTAGTACATCGTGGATTCCTCTACCTCGAGTCAGCTCCATCGTAGAGCGCTTCGCCGGTCCGCCCGAAGACGTCCGGGGGCACTCGACTGCATACGCTCTGCCGCACGGGTCCGGAGCAACACGGAATGAGAGGTTCGGAATGGACGAGGTCGCGAATCGGCAGTCGTGGGATGAGCGGGTGGAGGAAGGGCGCTCCAGGCGCACCGTGGTGCCGCTCGAGGACCTGGCGAGCGTCGACACATCGGCCGACCGGCCCGATCCTGTTTCGATCCTCGTCGAACAGGATGCGACTCGGCTGCAGGAGCTCGTGCCGATCCGCCACGGGCGGATGCGCGTCACGCCCTTCACGTTCTACCGGGGGGCGGCTGCCGTCATGGCGTCGGACCTCTCGCGCACCGATTCCACCGATCTTCGGGTGCAGTTGTGCGGGGATGCGCACCTGTCCAACTTCGGCGCGTTCAACGGCCCCGATCGACGATTGGTGTTCGATCTCAACGACTTCGACGAGACGAGCCCGGGTCCGTTCGAGTGGGACCTCAAGCGGCTCGCGGCGAGCGTGACGATCGCCGGGCGGAACAACGATCTGACCGACAAGCAGATCCGGTCGGCGACTCGGGCCTCGGTACGTCGATATCGCGAGGTCATCCACCGGGCGGCCGAGTTGAGCCCGCTCGATGTCCACTACCTCCGCATCGAAGTCGACTCACTCCTGGCAGAGCGTGATGGCAAGACCGGTAAGCAGGCGAGAGCAGCGGTCTCGAAGGCGCGCAGCAAGACCAGCCTGCGGGCGTTCGAGAAGTTGACCGAAGTGGTCGACGGTGAGCGGCGCATCGTCGCCGATCCGCCCGTGGTCACCCGCCTCGACGACCGGTTGGAGACGGAACGCGACCAGTTCGCCGACTTCCTGCGTCGCTATCAGGCCACGTTGCCGCCGCACCGCGCCGCCGTACTCGATCGCTATCGATTCGTCGACGTCGCCCGCAAGATCGTGGGCGTCGGCAGCGTCGGGACGCGCTGCATGATCCTGCTCCTCGAGTCGGATCGCGGCGCGCCGCTGTTCCTGCAGTTCAAGGAGGCGACCCGCTCCGTGCTCGAGCCGTATGCCGGCGACAGTGGGTTCGAGCAGGCCGGTGAGCGCGTCGTGCGCGGACAACGGCTGCTGCAGGCCGCGGGGGACATCCTGCTCGGTTGGTCGCGCTACGAACATGACGGCCAGACCGTGGACTTCTACTTCCGCCAACTCTGGGACGGCAAGGGCTCGATCGACGTCGACGCCCTCGGGCCGAAGCCGCTCAAGATCTACGCCGGCCACTGTGGCGCAGCGCTCGCGCTTGCCCACGCCCGAACGGGGGACGCTGCGATGTTGGGCGGGTATCTCGGCACCGATTCGGCTGCGGACCATGCGCTCGCGGACTTCGGCGAGGCCTACGCCGACCTCAACGTCGGCGACCACGCGGCGCACGATGCAGCGATCCGCTCCGGTCGTGTCGACGCCATCGACGATGCGTGAGGCTGCCTCGGCAACGGAGCCGCGGGCCGGTCAGACCATCGGTGACGACGGAGGCGGCGGGATGCTGTCGGGCGTGGACCGGGCAGGCGTGGGCATGGTGCTCGCGGTGGTCGACGTCGTGGTCGTGGGAGTCGCGCTCGTCACCGTGGTCGTCGCGGCCATTCCCGATCGCAGTATCTCCTGGCGGATCCGCTCGGCTTCGAACGCTGCCTCCTCGTTTCGCTCCTGGCGCTCGATCATGCGGACCTTGTAGGTGAGCCACTGGATCAGCGAGTGGACGAGCAGACCGACGATGCCGTAGATGATCATGGCGAACACGACCGACGTGTCGAAGATCGATTCGATCTGGTTGCCGCTGGTCGTGCCGAGTTCGATCGGCGTGAAGATGCCGCGGAACGGCTTCATCGCCCGGTCGAGGTTGCGGTACGCCCACTCGACGAAGCCGGACGACGAGTTCGCCCCGAAGAGCAGGAGGAAGAAACCGAGAAACAGGATGATCTCGACGAAGAGGATGTAGATGTACACCAGATAGCCGATGAACCGGGCTGCGGTCGCAACGATCCGCCCGGTGGAACGCATGTAGTGCGGCTCGGGTTCGGTTGGCGGGGCTGCGTAGTGGTTGGTCGCCGTGTCGCTCATCTGGGTGGCTCCTTGTCGTCGATTCGAATGCGCCGCCCGATGCCAGAGCGGTCAGGCATCAACCGCATCGTGGCCGCCCCGAATGTACCCGCAGCCCCCGCGCTGGTCGCGGACCTCCATGAGCGCATCGGCACGATCGCGTGCCGACGTGACCAGAAACTCGAGATGTCTTCGCGCCCGAAGCCGGGCGTCACCCGGTGCTCAGAGGTAGCCCTCGTCGGTGAGCCACCGCAGCGAGAAGAAGCCGAGGACGGGCGGGAGATACGACGTGATCATCCGGTAGGTGATGGCGATCGTGACGGCCTGCTCGGGTGGGAGACCGACGGCGGTGAGCAGTCCGCTCATCGTGGCCTCCGCGACGCCGATCCCGCCGGGCACGGGCGCGAGGCCCGCGAGGAGACCGGTGCCGACGCTGACGAAAACGAGTGCGGCAAACGGCACATCGGCACCGAACGCCGCAACGGTTGCCCCGAGTGCCAGCGCCCCGAACAGGCGATCCAGCGCCTCGCTGGCGAAGATCGCCCCGAGGATCCGAGGCGACGTGACGACCGACCGGATCGACGAGAACGCGTCCTTGATCACCGGGAGGACCTTTGCCCGCAGCTTCGGAACGCTGAACAGGACCACACCTCCGATCACCACGACCAGCAGCGCCATCGCCACGAGCCCGCCGGCGTCGATGTCGGCGAGTCCGTCGACGTCGACCTCCTGGCCGATCGACCACGCGCACACGACCAGCATCATGACCTCGACGATGAACCCGATCAGGCTGATCACCGGGCCCTGGGTGGTCGCCGTTGCGAGCGGGACGCCGAGCTTCTGGAGGAACCGGATGTCCATCCCCACCCGACCCACCATCGACGGGACGACCAGGCCGACGAAGCTCTTCGCCGACTGCAGCAGCGTGGTCGGAAACAGCGGCAACGCTTGGCTGATGAGCGCACGCATGCCGAGGTAGGCCGTCGTGTAGCTCACCATGCGGATCAGGAACGTCACGACGAACCAACCGACGGAGGCTCCGGCCAGCTCGTCGCCCAGCGTGTCGATCCCCACATCGGTGATCTGGGTGATCAACGAGTTGGCCGCGATGATCGCTGCGATGGCGATGACGACGTCTTTCACCGCAACCCGTTTGATCGGCGCAAGTGGCGGCGGTTCGACCTCGAGACGTTCGGCGAGGCCGGTGTGGAGCGCCTTGACCTTGACGCCCGTCGCCTTCAACTCGGCACGCACGCGCGGATCGAGGACCGCGTCCTGCACGTATGGCAGGCAGATCTCGAGATCCGCTCGATCGAGGGTGTCGAGCGCTGCGTCCAACGCCCGTTCTGGTCCCGCCGCCGTCGCCTGGATCACCAGCATCGACACGACGTCGGTGGCGAGTTGCTGTTCGGTCGGGAACATCGAGGCGTGCGCGAAATCGACGAGTTCGACGCCGGACGTCGCCACTCGGATGGTCTGCGGCCGTAATCCGCCGTGGGTGATCCTGGCGTCGCGGTGGAGTGCGGCGAGTTCGGTCCACATCGAGCGGAGGGTGTCGTCGTCGATGTGTTCCAACTCGGACACCGAACGGCCGGTGGCGCCGCCGGTGACGACCAGCACGTCGCCGTCGGGGGTCATCCCTGCGCCGATCATCTCGGGCACGTTCACCCCCGCCGCTCGTGCCGTCAGGAGCGCGAGGGCTTCGTGCTGAGCTTGCTCACTGCGACCAGCCCCCGGGGCGGGTCCGGCCGTGCGATACCAGAGCGCCCGCCAGATGCGTTCGGCCCGCTGACTGTTGGCTGCATCGTCACCGTAGATCTTGATGTCGAGCGGTCCGCCCGCGACCGCGGTCGCAGCGGCCAACCCGACGGTGCCCGGCTGGTCGGGACGGTAACCGAGGTCGGTGACGGGAATCCCCACTCTCCCCAGCGTGTCGCCGAGCCGCCCGATCGACGGGAGCCCCTCGGGTGATCCGAACGCAAGGCGGACGGCGGCGACGCTTGCGAGACTGAGCGCGAGCCCACCGGAGAGGCTGGTGACGGTGGTCAGGCCGAGGAGCAGGGGCGACACCACGACGGCGACGATGCACCATCGCAGCAGGCGCCGGATCCCGATGTTGACGTACGGCGTCAGCACCAGTGCGACGACGACGACGAGCGTGATGCGCAGCGTGGGAAACGGTGGGAACTCATCCGTCCCGAAGAACTCCGGCAAGAGGTCGGGCCAGACGCCGGTCGCGACGCGCGAGCCGACGACGCCCAGCGTGGCGGCAAGGACCAGCGAGACGATCAGGTCGCGGACGAGACCGCGTGCGAGCCCGGCGACCACGATGCTGATGACCGCAATCGAGAGCGCGGTGAGACCAGCTGCGCTGTAGCCGAACCAGGCGAGCGATCGCACCCAACCGGGCAGGCTCCGGAACGACTCGAAGACCCGCGTGTCGAGGTCGGACTCGTTCGATGCGGCCCACCCGAGGAGGCCGAACGCCAGCGTGGCCAGCAGGAGCCGACCGACGTCGCTCGATCGTCGGCGGCGGGGCGCCACTCGATCCGACACGAAGAACGGTACCGACCGGTCGTCGTCGCGGTTCGAAGCGATCCGCAGCAACGAGACGGCAGCGGCAAGCGGAGCGTCTGCTGGTGAATCGGCGTCGGTCATGGCTGCGTGACAGTCTTTCACCCGGTTGTGGCCACCAGCTGGCATCTCTCCGATCATGCGCGCAGCGTGTCGAGCAGTCAATGATCGCAGGCGGTGTCGGGAGTACGTGGATGATGGACGAATCGTGGGAGCCCGAAGTACATCAGGGCGCTCACGGCGGCGTCGAGCCGGACGACGTCGTTGCGACGTTCCGCGTCGTCACGTGGAACATCCAGTTCGGTGTCGAAGTCGAGGCCGCCGCACACGCGCTGCTCCGGACCGACGAGTTGCGGTCGGCCGACATCGTGTTGCTGCAGGAGATGGACGAGGTCGGCACCGAGACCATCGCACGAACGGTCGGGCTCAATCACGTGTTCGCGTCGTCGGGCGTCCATCCCCGGACGGGGCGGCACTTCGGCAACGCGGTGCTGTCGAGGTGGCCCCTGCGCGATCCCGAGGTGGTGATCGCTGTCGCACAAGTCGGCGGTGCAGGGCCAGAACCGGATCGCGGTCCGCGCGACGGTGTCGATCGGTTCGACCGACGTCGATGCCTGCAGTGTGCACACCGAGGTGCCATCGTTGAGCCCTCCGAAACGCCGCCGCCAATTCGAGGAGATCGTCGAGGCGACCGAACGCTGGGCGCCCGATCGGTTGATCGTCGGTGGTGATTTCAACACGCTGACGCAACGTGGTGTCGCCATCGTGAGTGATCGGATGCGACGTATCGGGGCCGACCGCGTGTCGGCGGGCGCCGGCACGACACTGCGCCGAGGTGGCAAGGAGTTCCAACTCGACCACGTCTTCGCTCGCGGGGTGACGGCACTCGACTGCGGTGTCGTCCAGGGCCTGGCCGCCAGCGATCATCGACCGCTGTGGGTACGGCTCCGGGTGTGACACCGTCGCCCGTGTTCGCCCATGGTCCAGCCGCCTGACGGGCGGGACACGTAGTCTGATCATGTGGACGGGGGACGGCGGTTGATTCCGGGGCCAGACCACTTCGGGGCGTTGCTGTTCTTCCTGCTGGCTGCGTTTCTCCTGACCGGTCGCACCGACGACGTGTGGCCGACAGTGGCAGGTGCCGCGGCAAATCTGCTCGCGTTGGGAGCCGGATTCGCCGCAACGGGCATCGGGCAGCATCGGCGCTGGATCGTCGTACTGGTCGTGTTCGGTGTCGTGGGCCTCCTGCTGGTCGGCGCGTTCGATCCCGAATCGATCTGGTTCGGAGTGGGCGCGCTGATGGAGGCGGTGTTGCTCGGAGCGATCCTCGCGGCCGTGGTCCGACGGGTGCTCACCCACGAGTACGTCAGCTTGTCGACGATCGTGGGGGTGATCAGCGCCTATGTCCTCATCGGGATGGTCTTCGCGTGGGTCTACCTTGCATTGGAGGGCTTCCGCTCCGGGCCGATTCTCGACCCACCCATCACCGAACTGCCGGTCTACTACTCGTTCGTCGTGCTCTCGACGCTCGGATTCGGCGATGTCACGCCGGTGGAGGAACTCGCGAAGCGGGTCACGGCGTTCGAAGCGATCCTCGGACAGATCTTCCTGGCCACGGTCGTCGCTCGATTCGTGTCGCTGTACGGCAAGCCGAAGCAGGGGGCCTGAGCGCAGGCTCGGACGGGTCCGAGCGTCGACTGACTGCTACTTTCGGCGGCGAGACACGCACGTGTGTCGCCGCACCCCGACAAGGAGCCCCCGATGCCCAACGGTCAACCCAACATTCTCGTCCTGTGGGGCGATGACATCGGGATCAGCAATCTCAGCTGCTACTCGAACGGACTGATGGGGTATCGCACCCCGAACATCGACCGCATCGCCGACGAGGGTGCGATCTTCACCGACTACTACGGCGAGCAGAGCTGTACGGCTGGTCGCGCGGCGTTCATCACCGGTCAGAACCCGTACCGCACCGGTCTCGACGAAGGTGGGCATGCCCGGTGCAGATCTCGGGTTGCGTGACGAGGATCCGACGATCGCGACGGCTCTCAAGGCGCAGGGGTACGCCACCGGTCAGTTCGGCAAGAACCACTTCGGCGACCGCGACGAGTTCCTGCCGACCAACCACGGCTTCGACGAGTTCTTCGGCAACCTGTACCACCTCAACGCCGAGGAGGAGCCCGAGGACGTCGACTATCCCGACCCGGAGCGGTTCCCGAACTTCCGTGAGCGCTTCGGCCCACGTGGCGTGATCCACAGCTGGGCCGACGGCCGGATCGAGGACACCGGGCCGCTCACCAAGAAGCGGATGGAGACGATCGACGACGAGATCATCGAGCCGGCGCAACGGTTCATCCGCGACGCCGCCGACAGCGACACGCCGTTCTTCATGTGGTTCAACACGACGGGCATGCACTTCCGGACCCACATCGCCGACGAGATCCGCGGCCAGGCAGGCCACTGGCAGTCCGAGTACCACGACGCGATGGTCGAGCACGACAAGCGCATCGGCTCGATGCTCGACTTCCTCGATGAGCTGGGCCTCGCCGACGACACGATCGTCGTGTACAGCACCGACAACGGCGTGCACATGAACACGTGGCCCGACGGTGGCATGACCCCGTTCCGCAACGAGAAGAACTCGTGCTGGGAAGGGGCCTTCCGTGTCCCGGCGATGGTTCGCTGGCCCGGCACGATCGAGCCGGGCACCGTGCTCAACGACATCGTCAGCCACGCCGACTGGTTCCCCACGTTCCTGGCGGCGGCCGGCGAGCCTGCCATCGGCGACAAACTGAAGGCGGGAACCGAGCTGAACGGGACCGAGTACAAGGTGCATCTCGACGGGTCCGACCTCACCGCCTACCTGAGCGGTGAGGTCGACGAGAGCCCGCGCCAGTCGTTCTTCTACGTCTCCGACGACGGTGACCTCATGGCGCTGCGGTTCGACAACTGGAAGCTCGTGTTCCTCGAGCAGCGCGCGGCCGGAACGTTGCAGGTGTGGGCCGAACCGTTCACCGAGCTCAGAGTTCCGAAGATCTTCAACCTGAAGACCGATCCCTTCGAGCGGGCCGACATCACCTCCAACACCTATTACGACTGGCTGATCTCGCACGCGTATCTCATGGTGCCGGCGCAGGCATACGTCATGCAGATGGCGTCGACGTTCGCGGAGTTCCCGCAGCGGCAGGAGTCGGCGAGCTTCACCGTCGGCAAGATGCTGGGCAAGTTGCAGGCAGGCATCGGGAGTTCATGACCCCGAGACGCCGGGGGAGCGCTGTCAGCGCATTCGTTCGAATCCCGGAGGGGACCTTCCGGATGGGTTCCGATGAGCACTACCCGGAGGAAGCGCCGGTCCACCGCGTGTCGGTCGGCGGGTTCTCGATGCGCGCCACCGCGGTGACGAACCGGGAGTACGCCGAACTTCGTCGAGGCGACCGGCTACCTGACGGTCGCGGAGCGCCCCCTCGATCCCGCCGATTTCCCGGGCGCGCCCGCCGAGAACCTGGTGCCGGGCTCATTGGTCTTCACGATGACCCCCGGCCCGGTCGACCTGCGACACCTGAGCCAGTGGTGGACATGGACGCCCGGTGCGTGCTGGCGCCGGCCCGAGGGCCCCGGAACATCGATCGAGCACCGGCTCGATCACCCGGTCGTCCATGTCGCCTTCGAGGACGCCGAGGCCTTCGCATCATGGGCAGGGGAGGACCTGCCGACCGAAGCCGAGTGGGAGTACGCCGCCCGGGGCGATCTCGACGGAACCCCGTTCGTCTGGGGCGACGAGGCCGTTCCCGGCGGTGAGTACCTCGCCAACTTCTGGCAGGGCGACTTCCCGTGGCGCAACTCCGAGGCCGACGGCTTCTCCGGGACCGCACCCGTCGGGTCGTTCCCTGCCAACGGATACGGGTTGTTCGAGATGACCGGCAACGTCTGGGAGTGGACGACCGACTGGTACGCCGACAGCCACCCCGCCGACGCCGACACGCCATGCTGCGTGCCGACCGATCCGCGTGGCCCCGACATCGAGTCGAGCTACGACCCGGCCCAACCACAGTTCGCCATCCCCCGGCGGGTGATCAAGGGTGGGTCGTTCCTCTGCGCGGACAACTACTGCCAGCGGTACCGCCCGGCCGCTCGCCGACCACAGATGGTCGACACCGGCATGAGCCACATCGGTTTCCGTACCGTCGTCCGCGACCGCAACACAACCGACACGCCAGAGAAAGCAGCACCATGACCACCGATCGACTTCTGCCGTCGTGGCGCGACGGGGCGACCCGGAGCGCGATCGTCGAATTCCTCGACGCCACCGACGAGATCGCGCCGGAGGACCGACTGGCCGTGTTCGACAACGACGGGACACTCTGGTGCGAGAAGCCCCGCTACACGCAGCTCGACTTCTTCGTCTGGCAGCTCGCACACTCGGTCGGAGAGCGCCCGGAACTCCGTGACGTCCCCGAGTTCGCCGCGGTCCTCGGCGGTGACATGGCAACGATCGCGGCCTTCGGCCTCGAGCGCGTGGCGGTGGCGCTGCTCGGCCTCTTCGACGGGATCGAGCCCGAGGTGTTCGAGGCCCGGGTCCGCGCGTTCTTCGCCGAGACACGGCACCCCGACCACGGTGTGCGCTACGACGAGATGCTCTACCAGCCGATGCTGGAGCTGATGGACGAACTGGCCGCACGCGGTTTCACCAATTGCATCGTCACCGGCGGTGGCACGGAGTTCGTTCGCGCCGTCAGCGACGGGTCTACGGCATCCCCCAGGAGCGGGTGGTCGGCACGCTGGTGACCTACGAGTTCGACCGCCGCGAACGGTCGAGCCGTTCTGCTGCGAACCACGGGCGTGCGGGGCGCTGCCAACGAGGGCGAAGCGAAGGTCGACAACATCCAGGTCGCGCTCGGCCGGCGACCGGCGGTGGCCGGTGGCAACTCGCCGGGCGACGCCGAGATGCTGGAGTACACGAGCACCGGTGACGGCCCCCGGTTGGCGCTGCTCGTGAACCACGATGACGCCGCACGCGAGTACGCCTACGAGAGCGAGGCCGGTACGTACGTCGCCGACGAGTCGGTCACCGACACCGCAAACCGGCTCGGGTGGACCCAGATCAGCATGCCGCGACGACTGGTCGACGGTCTTTCCGCACGGGTGACGGACGTGTCGGACGGCGACGAGATCGCAGCCTTCTACCAACGACATCCGTATCCGCCGCCCGTCGACGACCTCGAGGGGTATCGCCGCTGCGTGGACCGACGAACGTCGACGGGCGGAGACCCTCCGGCTGTGGCCGGAACGCCCGAACTTCGACGATCGGACGATCCTCGTCGCAGGGTGCGGCACGTCGCAGGCCGCCAAGTACGCCGTCCGGTACCCCCGCGCCCACGTGGTGGGGATCGATGTGAGCGAGCGCAGCATCGACGAGACCCGTCGCCTGGTCGATCGTCACGACCTCGCCAACGTCGAACTGCATCGGCTCCCGATCGAACAGGTCGCCCGCCTCGGCGAGCGATTCGACCACGTCGTGAGTACGGGGGTGCTCCATCACCTGTCCGACCCTGATGTGGGCCTCGCCGCGCTCGCGTCGGTCATCGCCCCCGGCGGCGTCCTCGACGCGATGGTCTATGCGCCGTACGGGCGCACCGGGGTGTACATGCTGCAGGAGTACTGCCGGCTGCTCGGGGTGCAACCCACGGGCGACGACATTCGAGAGCTCGTCGACGTGCTGCGCGAACTCCCGCTCGGGCATCCGTTGGGTCACCTGCTGCGCAACACGCCCGACTTCGCCGATGACGACGCGTTGGCCGACGCGCTGCTCAACCCGCGTGACCAGGCGTACTCGGTCCGCGAGGTGATGGGGCTCCTCGACCGAGCAGGACTTCGCTTCGGTCGATGGCTTCGGCAGGCGCCGTACCTCGCCTCGTGCGGCTCGATGAACCTGCTCGCTCACCGGCAGCGGATCGAGGCGCTGCCGACCGCCGAGCAGTACGCGGCGATGGAGCTGTTCCGCGGCACCATGGTCCGCCACAGCTTCATCGCCCGCCCGGCCGACGACCCGATCGTCGACGTGCGGTTCGACGACGATCGTGGCGGCGACTCGTCCCCGTGCGCCCCACGACCTCGGTCGCCGTGACCGAGCGGGTGCCGGCACCGTGGAGCGCTGCATTGTTGAACCGGGCGCACAACGATCCGGATCTGGTGCTGTTCGCCGACCGGCCAACAGCACCGTTCGTTCGAGGCCATCGACGGGCGCCGCAGCTGTGGCGAGATCGGCAGCGACGCGGCGTTTCTTCGAGCGTCTCTTCCGACACGATCTGATCGTCGTCGATGCGTCGAACGCGTGAGATCAGAGGCTGGCGCGGGCTGTGCTCCCTGCCAGCAGGGTGAGGCTCACGATGGCGACCCAGACGGGGAACACGTAGGGCATCGGCGCGGCGAGCGTGACGTTGACGATCATCGCGATCCCGGTGACGAGCCCGAGGATCGTCAGCCAGGGTGGAAACGTCCCGGTGCGGCGACCGAGGGTCGAGGTCGCGAGGACGAACACTGCGGCGAGTCGCGGGGCCTGAACCCGCAGGAATCCTGCGCCGGTGGATCGCAGGAGTCGATACGTGTCAGGGTCGACGGTGCGACCGGTGGTGTCGTACATCAGCGCGACGGCTGTCGAAGCTGCGAACCCCGCCATCACCAGCGCCGCGAGGAGGAGCCCGCTTCCGAGGAACACCGAGGCGAACAGCTTGTCTTCGCGATCACCGACCCGGCGGCGGATGACGGCGATGAACCACAAGAACGCGATCATGCTCAGCGGCACGAGGTTCAGGGCAATGATCAGGGTCCGCTGAGACCCGCCATCGGCGAGGAACTCGATGACCTCGGCGTCACCCGCGTCGAGCGACGGTTGTGTTGCCCTGAGCAAGACCAGTGCCGTGATGAGCAACACCGAATGGATCAGGCCGGCGACAGCAGCAGCTTCCGGTGACCGGAGCCTTCGACGAAGCCTCGCTCCGCGGGGCAGTGTTGCCGTCGTCTCCATCGGATGATGATGTCAGACCGATTGTCGGCTGGTGATGATCAGGCGTCGAGGACGCGGCTCTTCGCTGCGGCGTATTCGTCGTCGCTCAGTTTGCCGGCGGTGTGCAGCTCGGCGAGCGAGGCGAGCTGGTCGGCCGCGCTCGATCCGCTACCACCGGCGGTCGTACGGATGTAGTCCTGGACGGCGGCTTCCTGCGCCTGCACCTGTGCGACCTGGCGCTGGGCCATCGAGTTGCCCCGGACGATCAGATAGGCGAACACGCCGAGGTACGGGACGAAGACGATGAATGCGGTCCAGCCGGCCTTGCCCCATCCGGACATGTCGTCGCTGCGGAAGATGTCACCGATCACGTTGAAGACCAACATGATCCACATGAAGAACAGGAAGAAGTAGAGCATCGACCAGAGAACCTGGCCGGTTCCGAACTCGGCGGCGAGCAACATGGGGAAACCTCATTTGAGTGCGGCTCACCGGGGCGTGAGCGGCCGGCACGGTACCAACCCCGCGTGAAAGCACAACCTCGAGGGTGCCTCGATGCCGACGGTCGCGGCGCCCTCGAGGCTGCTCGGTTCGTCAGGAGTCCGGCGCGAACTCGATCACCTGTTGGAACGTGGGACGGCTGGTGAACCGGAAGTCGTCGTCGATCAGGCCGGGCGTGAACGTCGTTCTCCCTCCTTCGCTCAGCCATGTCGTCGGATCGTCGCCACGCTCGGCGGCGATCTCGGTTGCGGTGCGCTCGATGACCGCCCAGAGCGCATCACGGCACGTGTCGATGTCCCCAGCGCCGCAGTAGGACACCTGGAACGGACCGTCGACGGGCTGGCCGAGGAGTGCGCGGAGGTCCTTGTCGACCAAGCTTTCGTCGTTGATGCCGCGCCGGTCGAACGTCAGGACGTCGCCGAGCACCTGTTCGCCGACCGCGCCGACGATCGGATCGAAGACGGCGTCGAAGATCAGCGGTCCGGCGCTGTCGTGGTTGCCATCGTCGTCGGCGTCGAGCCGTGGGGCGTCGTCCGCGACCCAGTCGTCGAGAATCGCTGCGACCTCTGCCGCCAGCTCCGACGGGGCGTCGCCGCCGGCGAGTACCTCGCTGATCACCGGCCACACGGTCGAGCGCGGGTCTTCGGTCGCCGAGCGGTTCATCACCCCGACGACGTCTGAGAGTTCGGTGTCGTCCGGCCACTGGTCGAAGCCTTCGACTCGGTGGATCGATCCGTACTGGTTGTTGTCGCCGTGCATGAACCCGGGTGCGGACTGGTTGTTCCAGTTGAGCAGCCGGCCGCTGGGATGGCCGTCGGCGTGTGGATGCTCGTCCTGTGCGAGGAAGCCCTGCCACTCGTACTCGCCGGTGCCGAGCGTCGGCAGCCGGCGGTCGAGGCCCTCGGCCCGAACCGGGAGCAGGCCGGAGGCGAAGTAGCCGATGCCGCCCCGATTCGCGTATCCCCAGTTGAAGGTGAACCCGAACTGGTTTGCGATCTCGAAGAACTCGTCCTGCGTCGACGCCTCGCCCTCGGTCATGTCCTTCAGGGCTCCGAGGTTGAGCCCGTCTCGACCGAACGTCGACCGCTGGCTCGTCAGCGCGATCGGTCGGCCGTCGGAGGTCGCGGTGCCGATCACGGGGCCGTGCACCGAACGCGGGAACACGATCGGTACCTCGCCGAGGGTGCCGGCATCGAACTGCTCGAATGGCACGCACGCCCCGTCGAACTCGTAGTGCGTCGACTCGCGTGACGGCTCCGAGCCGTCGGGTTCGCAGAGGACCTCGGCGAACACGTCGCGGACGTCCTGGTTGGCCGAGGTGAGACTCCAGGCGTAGTCCTCGGTGCGTCCGATCAGGAGGTACATCGACAGGCCGGGAACGGCCGCTCCCTGCGCCTCGATACCAGGGCCGGACAGGTGGATCTGCTGGACGATCTCGGGGTAGTAGTAGCCGAGCTGCGGGCCCATGACCGCAAGGGTCGTCTCGTTCGCCGACGCCTCGGGGTCGACCGTCAGCCAGTTCGATGCGGTGCGCAGTCGGTGGTCCGCTCGCCGCCGGGTACACGACGGCCCTCGACCGCCGGCGTTGTCTCCGTCGGTCGTCTGGCGGGGATCGAGGTCGACCATCGAGCCTTCGTCGATCGTGACCGAGCCGGTGACCTCGCCGCCGGTGAGGGCCGGGGTAGTCGAAGCGCTCCTCGATGGTGGTCGGAGCTTCCGGGTCGCTGTCGGGCATCAGGTCCTCCCAGACCTGTCGACCCTGCTCGGGGCCGAGTCGGTTCTGGAGAGCGGACAGGAACTCGGCATTGCGCGCCTCACTGCCCCCACCTGCCCCGAAGATCGACCCGATGAACGCGGTCGTCGCGATGACGTCGTTGACCGTGGCCGGAGCCTGGTCGATGTCGTTCGCCTCCCAGTAGGCGGTCAAACCGTCGGCGTAGGCCTGGGCGTCGGAGATGATCTCCTCGCCCTCCTGGCCGTACTCGTCGAGGATGACCTGGATCTGATCGGTCACGAGTTGTTCGGTCGCCGCGCTCGGCGTGAACGTCTGTCCGCTCGTCACCAGCGAGAACGCATCGATGCCCGGAACGTCGGCCACTGCGGCGCGCGCCGGACCCCGGCCGAGTTCGATCAGCAGCCCGCGGTCGCGGGCGGTGACCCAGCCGGCGCCGAAGGCCATGTCGTCGCGGGTCTCGCCCGTGATGTGCGCGATGCCGAACTCGTCGTAGAGGATCGTGGTCCCGGGCCGGCCGGTGGGCTCCTCGGTCGTCGCTCCGATCGGCTCGAAGTTCTGCGGGAGGTAGAGGTTCTCGATGTCCTCGTCGGTCACCTCGTCGCGCAGCGGGGTCAGGCCGTCGTACAGCGCGAGCTGGTCGGTCGACTCGTCGGTCTTCGGTAGCCCTCCGAAGTTGCCAGGGGGGAGGATGTAGTACGAGCGGTCCTCGGTGATCGCCGGCGCCTCGTCCTCGGGAGCGTCGGTGGCCGGGGCAGCGGTGTCGGCGGGTGCGTCCGTGGCGGGTGGCTCGCTCGACGCTGGCTCACTCGCCTCGGTCACCGGCGACGTATCGGTGGACTCGTTGTCGTCCGATGAGCAGGCCGCGACGATCAGTGCCGCGGCGGTTGCGATGCCCAGCGCGCGCGTGCCGACCCGGCGATTGGTTCGTGTTGTCATGTGTCCTCCTCGTGGCGGTGCCGATGCCGAATGTACGAGGCGTGCTCGAGTGAACTGAAGTCCGGTGCCGTCGGTACGCGAAGCGTGCGCCAGAATCGGACCATGTCGACGAGTGGGAGGACCCAGCCGAAGAACGTCGTCGTCGTGCTCCTCGACTCGCTCAACCGGCACATGCTCGGCGCGTACGGTGGCGACGAGTTCGACACCCCGAACCTCGATCGTTTCGCCGCCCGATCCACGCGGTTCGATCGTCATGTCACGGGCTCGCTGCCGTGCATGCCCGCGCGCCACGACATCCTGTGTGGGGCGCTCGATTTCCTCTGGAAGCCGTGGGGGTCGATCGAACTGTGGGAGGAGTCGATCACCGCGGCGCTGCGACGCGCAGGTGTGCACACGATGCTCGCCACCGATCATCCGCATCTCTTCGAGACGGGCGGCGAGAACTTCCACACCGACTTCGGAGCGTGGGACTTCGTGCGCGGCCACGAGGGTGATCCGTGGCGCTCGTTCCCCGACCACTCGGCCGTCGGAGCGCCCGAGACCGGGCTGCGCATCATCCCCTCGGCCGCCGACGGCGGATGGTTCCTGCGTGATCGGTTCGGCATCGAGAACGACAGGTTCGGGCGCCGTCACTACGACGACGCGCGCACGTGGTTCCGCGAGGAGGACGACTTTCCCGGCCCGCGCACGATGCGCGCTGCTGCCGATTGGATCGACCAGGCCGCGCAGCAGGACGATCCGTGGTTCCTGTTCGTCGACGAGTTCGACCCCCACGAACCGTTCGACACACCCGAACCATGGGCGTCGATGTACGACGAGACCGACTGGCTCGACGACCGACTCGTCTGGCCGCCCTATGCCGTCGGCGGCGTCAGTACCGGCGTGTTGACCGCCGCGCAGGGTCGCCACATCCGGTCGAACTACGGCGCCAAGCTCTCGATGATCGATCACCACCTCGGCAAGCTGCTCGACCGACTCGACGCCCACGATCTCTGGAACTCGACCGCGGTCATCGTCTGCACCGACCACGGCCACTACCTGGGTGAGGAGCGATCGATCGCGGCGCAGGGCGGATCCGGCCGCAACGACGTGTGGGGCAAGCCGATGGTCCCGCAGTTCGAGCCACTCGGGCACACACCGATGATGATCCACTGGCCTGGCGTCGACAGCCCTGCGGTCGTCGATGCACTCACCACCAACGTCGACATCAACGCCACGATCGCTGACGCCTTCGGCGTCGAGATGGCGCATCGGACCCACGGTCAGTCGCTCCGCCCGTTGTTGACCGGCGAGGCCGACTCGATTCGCGAGTGGGCGATCGGCGGGGTGTTCGGCAACTGGGTCCAGGTGACCGATGGGACGAACAAGTACGCGCGGGCTGCCGCGGACAGCAACTTCCCGCTGTCGATGTGGTCGAACCGCTGGTCGACGATGCCGGGCAGCCCGGATCTCGCCGACTTCATGAAGTTTCCGAAACCCGATCGGCGGGCGACCCTCGACACGATGCCGGGGTCGGACATTCCGGTCATCCGGCAGCCGTTCGCCGACGGCGACACGCTGCCCTTCTGGGCCGGCGGCGGGCGATCGGTCGGACAGCATCATCTGTACGACCTGGGGGTCGATCCCGACGAGGACGAGAACCGGGTCGGCGACGCCGGCGAGGCGGACATGATCGAGCTGTTGCGCACCGCGCTCGTCGCCGTCGAGGCGCCGGCCGAACAACTCGAACGCCTCGGCATCGACTGACACTCAGTTTCGCCGGATGCGGTCAGTCGTCGGGCAACATCACGCCCGGATTGAAGCGTCCATCGGGGTCGAACGCGACTTTGACCCGCCGCATCAATTCCAACTCGACATTCGGTTTCTGACCGACGATCCGGTCGCGGAGCTCCCGTCCGAGGCCGTGTTCGGCGCTGATCGTGCCACCGAAGTCCCAGACGATGCGATCGATCGCCGCTCGGATGTCGTCGGCGGCCGCTTCCAGCGTCGCGTCGTCCCCTGGCCGGAGCACGGTGAAGTGGAGGTTCCCGTCGCCGACGTGGCCGAACGCATAGGGGAGCGATCCGGGGAGCACATGATCGACGGCGCCCGATGCAGCCCGCAGAAACGCGTCGATGCAGTCGGGCGGAACGGCGAGGTCGTACTTCACGCCGAACCCGCCGAACGATCGGGTTGCGGTCAACTCGTCGCGCAACAGCCAGAGGTTGTCTTCCTGCGCCGGGGTGTCCGCAACGACCGCGTCGGTCACGATGCCCGCGTCCGCGGCCTCCGACAGCAGGGCCAGCAAGGCCTCGTCGATCCCGTCGGATCCGCTGAAACGGAGGAGCACGTACCAGTCGGACACGGCGGCCACGGGCCGGGAGACGCCGAAGCGCTCCACGACCTGCCTCACCCCCACCTCGGGGATCAGTTCGAAGGCGCTGAGTGCGCCCGGCGAGTGTGCCCGGGCGAGTGAGACGAACTCGTCGAGGTCGGCGAGCGAACGCAGCGCGGCGAACGCGATGCGGTGGGCCGCGGGGAGGGGGTGCATCCGGACCACGGCGCGCGTCACGATGCCGATGGTCCCCTCGCTTGCGATGAACAGCTGCTTCAGGTCGAATCCCGAATTGTCCTTCGGCAGCGCGCGCAGTCCGTTCCACACCCGGCCGTCGGCGAGGACCACCTCGAGCCCGAGGACCTGCTCGCGCATGTTCCCGTAGCGCAGCACGTTGATCCCGCCGGCGTTCGTCGCGATCGCGCCGCCCAGCGTGGCGCTGCCGCGGGCGCCCCAGTCGGGAGCGAACAGCCGGTTCACCTCCACGGCGGCGTCCTGGAGCGCCTCGATGGTCACACCCGCCTGTGCCGTGATCGTGGAACGTGCCGCGTTGACCTCCTCGATGGCGTTCATCCGGATGAGCGACAGGAGCACGGTCGGCCGGTCGCCGGTGGGGATCGCGCCACCGCTCAACCCGGTGTTGCCGCCCTGCGTCGTGACGGCGACTCCGTGTTCGGCACAGATGCTCACCACCGCGGCGACCTCGGCCGTCGATGCCGGCCGGGCCATGCCGAGGGCCGAACCGGTGAACACCTTGCGGAAGTCGACGAGCTGCGCCGCGATCTCCTCGGGGCGCAGCCAGCCGGCATCGTCGAGTCGATCGACCAGTGCCCTGACCACGTGATCCGTCACGAACGGCTCGATTCGGTCGAGGGGCCGGGCGTCGCGTGTTGGACGGCCCATGCGTACATCGCGATGCCGGATGCCACGCCGGCGTTCAGCGACCGCGTCGAGCCGTACTGGGAGATCGAGCACACGACGTCGGCTGCGTCGAGCGCGGCGTCGGAGAGACCCGGACCCTCCTGGCCGAACACGAGGACACACCGCTCCGGAAGTGGCGTGGTCTCGATCGGCACGGCGCCCTCGACGTTGTCGATCGCCACCGTTGCGAGCCCGGCGTCGCGCGTCCAGGCAGCGAACGCAGCGACATCCGGGTGATGACGGATGTGGAGGTAGCGGTGGGTGGACATCGCTCCGCGCCGGTCCCAACGGTGCGGTCCGATGATGTGGACGGCTCGGGCGAGAAACGCGTTCGCGTTGCGCACGACCGTGCCGATGTTGAAGTCGTGCTCCCAGTTCTCGATCGCCACGTGGAATCCGTGGCGACGGGTGTCGAGGTCGTCCACGATCGCCTGCACCGTCCAGTAGCGGTAGCGATCGACGACGTTGCGCCGATCTCCGTGGGCGAGCAGATCGGGGTCGAGCCGCGGATCGTCGGGCCACGGGGCGGGGTGCGGTCCGACGCCGACGGACGCCGAGGGCTCAGCGGTCATCGCCGTGTCAGCGGGCGCGCATCTCGGTACCGACGCCGGCGGTGATGAACACGACCGTCGGATCCGGTTCGCCGTCGACCAGGTCGGCCGTGTGCCAGACGCCGGGGTCGTTCACGACGGCCTGGCCGGCCGAGATCGTCACCGTCGAGGTGGTGCCATCGGGGGCCTCCTGGGTGAGTGCGACCGACCCGGCAACACACAAGACGAGTTCGCTGCCGTTGGGGTGCATCTCCCACGTGTCCCACGGCTCGCTGAACGTGTGCATCGACACGAGTCGTCCCTCGGCACCGTCGGCAGCGTGTTGCTGACCGTATTCCGCGTACCACGAGACGTCGCCGGTGTGGCGGGGGAGCGGGATCGTCGTCGCCCCCAACCCGAGATGCACGAAATCGCCGGCCGAGAACTCGATCACGTCACTCATCCGGTCATCTTCCCACACGGCCCATGAACTTCATCCCGGACGAATGTCGTGGATGCGGGGGGCACCTTCGTGCTGTTGACCCGGGACGGAGGTCACGTTGGTGGGGAGGCGGAGGGTGAGCAGCCAGGTGATGGCGACGAAGAGTGCGGTTCCCCAGAGGGCGAGTGCGAGGCCGCCCCACAGGTAGAGCACACCGGAGAGCAGCGTCCCGACGAGGCGTCCGGCCGCATTCGCTGAGTAGTAGAAGCCGACATCGGTCGACACCTGGTCGTCGTCGCTGTAGGCGAGGATGAGATACGAGTGGAGCGACGAGTTCAGTGCGAACACGACGCCGAACACCACCAACCCTCCGACGATCGCGGCGGTGGTCACCGCCCCGGACACATCGGCCGACACCACGACCGCGATCAGCGACGCGACCACGCCGAGCACGAACGACCAGCGGCGTGCCACGGTGACGTCGTCGCGTCCGCCGAGGAACCGCGGTGTGACCGACTGCACCGCGCCGTAGCCGATCACCCACGCAGCGAGGAATCCGCCGACCCCGTAGAACGACCACCCGAGCACGTCGTGCAGGTAGATCGGCAGGGCCACCACGAACCAGATGTCGCGCGAGGCGAACAGGAAGAACCGCGCCGCCGACAAGCGGTTGATGGCCTCCGACTTCGAGAGGATCGACCGCAGCGGTGCCTTGACCTTCGACTTGCCGATGTCGCCGCTGAGCATCGTGGCGATCACCGCCAGCGTGACCGTCAGGACACCCGCCATGGTCCACAGCGCCGCGTCGTATCCGAGCCCGGCGAGGAGCGCTGCGCCGAGGAAGAACCCGACGCCCTTGAGCGCGTTCTTCGACCCGGTGAGCAGCGCCACCATCCTGAACAGCGATCCGTCACCGTCGCCGGCGACGAACTTCACCGCGCTCTTCGAACTCATCTTGGTGAGGTCCTTGGCGACGCCCGACAGGGCCTGTGCGCCCATCACGAAGACGACGGAGCCGACCTCGGCCCAGCTCTCCTGCTGGAAGCGTGAGGGCGACGAGCGCCACGACCTGGAGCGCGAGGCCGACCATCAGCGTGCGGTTCAATCCGGTCCGCGACCCGACCCACCCGCCGATCAGGTTCGTGATGATGCCCATGAACTCGTAGAGCAGGAACAGGAAGGCGATCGCGACCGGCGAGTACCCGAGTTCGTTGAAGTGCAGCAGGACCAGCATCCGCAGCGCACCGTCGGTGAGCGTGAACGCCCAGTACCCGGCGGTGACGAGGACGTAGTTGCGCAGGTTCACAGGGTCGCACCGCGACCTTGGCGGCGAGGTCGGCCATGCGGAACGCGTAGCCGTACTCGTTGTCGTACCAGATCAGGACCTTGACCATCCGGCCGTCGATCGACCATGGTCGAGGGCCCGTCGACGATCCCCGACCGGGTGTCGTTCGTGTAGTCGGCCGAGACCAGCGGGCGGTCCTCGAAGCCGAGGATGCCGGCGAGTTCGCCCGCCGACGCGGTGCGCAGGTGGTCGTTGATCTCCTCGATGGTGACGTCGCGCTGCATCGTGAACACTGCGTCGGTGAGCGAGGCGTTCAGCAGCGGCACCCGCACGGCGGTTCCGTTGAGCTTGCCGGTGAGCTCGGGGTAGATCATCGTGATCGCGGTCGCCGATCCGGTGGTGGTCGGGATCAGCGAATTGAGCGCCGAGCGGGCGCGTCGGAGGTCCGCGTGCGGCGCATCGACGATGACCTGGGTGTTGGTGACGTCGTGGATCGTCGTGATCGCACCGCGTTCGATGCCGATCTGTTCGTGGAGCACCTTGACGACGGGCGCGAGGCAGTTCGTCGTGCACGAAGCCGCCGTGACGATGTGATCGGTGGCCGGGTCGTAGAGGTCGTCGTTGCACCCCATCACGATGTTCAACACACCGTCGGACTTCACCGGAGCGGCGACGATCACCTTGCCGGACGCCGCGGTCGAAGTAGGGCTCCAATGTGGCTCGGTCGTCCTGAAGACCCCGCTGCACTCGAGGACGATGTCGACTCCGCTGGCCTGCCACGGCACGGATCCGGGTGCATCGTGCCGTGAGACGGTGACCCGGTGGTCATCGACGACGAACGCGTCCTCGGCGACGCCGACGTCGCCGGGATATCGACCGTGCACCGTGTCGAACTCGACGAGATGCGCTGCGGTCCGGGCATCGACGTGAGGATCGTTCACGTGGACGAGTTCGAGATCGTCGCCGAGCGACCGTCGATGGGCGAGGCCGCGTACGACGAGGCGTCCGATCCGCCCGAACCCGTTGATGCCGACGCGAATGGTCATGTCGGGCACGCTAGGGATTCCGAGCCACCACCCGGTGAACCCGAGGTGAACGGCTGGGGTTCCCAGGTCGTTCAGACGAACTCGGCTCGTGCGGTAGGGACGACCACGTCGAGGTAGGCATCGAGCGCGGCGCTGTCGACCGGAAGCCGCAGCGCCACATTCACCAGGTCGGCGCCGGCCGCGCGGAATGCGGCGATCTGTTCGACGGCGTCGTCAGGGGTGCCCGTGAGTGCGCCGGCGGTGACCCGATCGGCCTCGGGCCCCCACTGGTCTCGGATCCGCCGGACCTCGGCGTCGGCGGCTGGTCGGTCGGCGCCGAGATGGAACGCGAGGTTGACCGAGCGTTCGAGCGTTGCAGGGTCGCGATCGATCGACTCGCAGGCCCGGTCGAGGCGTTCGTTCAGGCGACGGAAGTCGTCGGGCCCGACATAGGGCACGTTCCATCCGGCGCAGTATCTGGCGGCGGTTGCCGGGGTTCGTCGAGGTCCGCGGCCCCCGGTCCACAGCGGGATCGGGCCGTCGTAGGGGCCGGGCACGCAGGTGACGTGGTCCACCGAGAAGTGGTCGCCGGAGAACGTCGTCGGGCCGGCGTCGCCGAGCATCCCCGAGATGATCTCGAGGCCCTCGGTGAGCTGATCGAACCGCGTGCCGATCTCCTCGAAGGCGTACCCGTGGGCGCGGAATTCGGGCGCGTGCCAGCCGGCCCCGAACCCCGGCTCGAATCGGCCGCACGCCAGGTGGTCGATCGCGACGATCGACTTCGCCAGCAACGCCGGGTTCCGGAACGGAACACAGAACATCAGGCAGCCGAGGCGAGCCTTCGAGGTGACGGCCGCAAGCGCTCCGAGCGTCGCGACCGCCTCGAAGTGCGGGGTGGCGCCGCCTGCCGGGGGAGCCTCGTAGAGGTGGTCCCAGACCGAGATCCAGTCGACCGTGTCGTCGAGGCGCCGCCACAGATCGACGAGCTCGGCCATGGTCGCGTTCTGTTGGCCGACGTGGGCTCCCAGAGCGAGCGGGTGTCGAGTTGCCGACGTCATGGCGTGCGCTCTCGGGCGAGCGAGATGATCGCCTCGTGCTCGATGGCGGCGACGTCGCGCCCGTCGGCCGTGATGAGCACGTCGAGGACCGCTCGCTCGCCGGCTCGGCTGTCGATCCGCTCGACGACCTCGGCAACGGCTCGGATCTCCGCACCGATGCTCGCCACACCGAGATGGGCGATCCGGCTGCGCACATGGATCCACGACCCCGTCACCAGTTGCTCGTGGCAGAAACGGTTCGCGATGCGTGGCCAGCTCGACGGGTGGGCGATCGCGTCCTCGGCGTAGATCGGACAATCGTCGCCGGACCGCATGCCGTAGTCGGACCACGAGGCGTCGAGCACGAACTCGATCGGCTGCAGCGTCTCCCCGGTGCGATGGACGATCGGGTCACGCACCGCGACGACGAAATCGGCCTCGACGCGAACTGACGAATCGACTCGCGCCGTCACCCGGCGATCGTGCTCGACCACGCAGTCGATCGTGTCGCCGTCGAGGACCGGTCGGCGGAATCGCACTGCAGCGCCGCCGTGGGTGATCCATTCACGTCCCCACGCGGTCGCCGGCACGTGGGTCATCGCCGCGTACGTGGTGACGCCCGCGACGAGCGCGCCGGCGAATCCGGCGGCGCGGGCGCCGGCATCGGTGTGAATCGGGTTGTCGGCGTGTTCGGGCAGGTTGACGGCGGTGACCGACCAGGGTTCCAGCATCACGCGGTGACGGGATCGATCGGCATCAACGGCTCGGACGCGGCTTCGATCTGGGCGGCGACATCGAGGCAGCGCAGGTCGGTGAAGCGATCGCCGATCACCTGGACGCCGACCGGGAGACCGTCGGCGGTGCCGTGCGGGACGACCGCGGCCGGCAACCCGAGGAAGTTCACCGGCGTCACCGGGCGGAGGGTGTCGCGGATCAGCTCGTCGCCCTCGGCCAGGTCGGCGCCGTGCTCGAACGCCGGCATCGCCCACGTCGGCGAGAGGATCACCGGATGCTCGGCGAAGAACTCCGACCACAGCCGCATCGCCTGCGCTCGTCCCGCTTGGAGCAGCACCATCGTCTCCACGGTGATGTCGGGCGCACCGTCGAGCAGATTCGCGATGATCGACTGCGCGTCCTCGCCCATCACCATCTCGAGCATCGGTCGCATCACGACCAGGTCCTGGATCAGCAGCGCCGCCCACATGTCGATCGTCTCGGCGTACATCGGCGGCGTCGCCTCGACCACGTCGTGGCCGGCGTCGGCGAGGACGTCGGCCGCGGACCGCACCGCGGCGGCGATCTCGGGATGTGTCGCGCCGCCGGGCGGCTCGGCGAGCACCGCGATGCGGAGCCGTTCACCGTGTGCGAGCGCGGTCAGCGTCACCGGCAGGCTGAACGGGTCGCGAACGTCGGGGCCGGCGATCACCTCGAACGAGGCCCGCACGTCCGCGACCCGGCGGGCCATCGTTCCCTGCACCGCCATCTGTTGGAACGAGAGCGTCGGGTCCTCGGGTGGGAGTGACGAGGCATGTGCGACGACGCCGACCGACGGTTTGATGGACGCGATACCGCAGGAGTGCGCGGGGTTGCGCAGCGAGCCGCCGATGTCGTTGCCGAGGCCCAACGGGCTCATCCCCGCGGCGATGGCGGCCGCCTCGCCGCCGCTCGAACCGCCCGCAGTGCGGCCGGGGTGGTGCGGGTTGCGCGTGAGCCCGTGGAGCGACGAGTCGGTGTGCACGCGGAAGCCGAAGTCGGGCAGATTGGTCCGGCCGATCGGGATCGCGCCGGCAGCCTTCATCCGCTCGGTGACGGGGGCGTCGAGTGGTGGTAGTGCGTCGGCCATCGCGACGACGCCCTGGGTGGTCGGGCTTCCGACGAGATCGATGTTCTCCTTGACCGTGATCGGCACCCCGTGAAACGGCCCGAGCTCGGCGCCGTCGGCGACGGCACGATCGGCGGCATCGGCGGCCGCAAGTGCGCTGTCGTCGAGTCGGCGCACCACTGCGTTCAGTGCGTCGTTGACGGCGTCGATCCGGCCGAGGTGGGCCTCGACGACCGCACGACTCGTCGTGTCACCGCTGCGGATCATCGCAGCGAGGTCGAGCGCGGAACGTTGCCAGAGTTCGGTCATCCCGCGATCTTCGCGTCTTTCGCCTGCCTCGCCCGACCTGGGACGCCGGTGACGGACCTCGTCGACCGTCAGTTGCGCGGGACCTCGTTCCACGGCACCGACTTGTCGACCCGTGGCTCGCCGGGCAGGCCGAGCACCTGCTCGCCGAGGATGTTGCGCATGATCTCCGACGTGCCACCCTCGATCGAGTTGGCCCTGACGCGGAGGAATGCGTAGCGCAGGCCGTGCGCCGTGCCCGACACGTCGAGGTCTTCGGGGCGGCGGAATGTGTAGTCGTAGCCGATCAGCGCGTCGGCGCCGAGCAGGTTCATGCAGAACTCGTACAACCCCTTGTTCAACTCGGAGTAGGCGAGCTTTGCGATCGACATCTCCGGCCCGGGGTTGCCGGACTTTGCGTTCTGTGCGGCGCGCATGTTGGTGAGGCGGCCGACCTCGGCGCGCACCCACCACTGCATCAGCGTGTCCTTGTCGGCGACGGTCCGCTTCGACGGGTCCATCGCCTCCCACACCTCGACTGCGTCGTTGGCAGCGGCTCCGCGTTTGGGTGCGCCGCCGCCACCACCACCGATGGCGCTGCGCTCGTTCATCAACGTGGTGAGGCTCGCCCTCCACCCCTCGCCGATGTCGCCGACGCGATGGGCGTCGGGAATGCGCACGTCGGTCATGTAGACCTCGTTGAACTCGGCCTCACCCGTGATCTGACGGAGGGGTCGGACCTCGACGCCCTCGGCGCGCATGTCGAGCGCGAAGTAGGTCATCCCCTTGTGCTTGGGAGCGTCGGGATCGGTGCGGGTGACCAGCATGCCGAAGTCGGCGAGGTGGGCGAGCGTGTTCCACACCTTCTGCCCGTTGACGATCCACTCGTCGCCGTCGCGCTCGGCGCGGGTGCCCAGACCGGCGAAGTCGGAACCGGCGCCGGGTTCGGAGAAGAGCTGGCACCACTTCTCCTCACCGGTGAACATCGGACGGAGGAACCGGTCCTTGACCTCGGGGCTGCCGTGCGTGGCGATGGTCGGGCCGGCGAGCGCCATGAAGAACGTGCTCGGATCGGTGGCCTTGGCACCCGCCTCGCGCAGGCGGCGGTCGACGAGGCGGTTGAGTTCGGGGCGCACGCCGAGTCCGCCATCGCCTTCGGCGAAGTGCACCCAGGCCAGCCCGGCGTCGAAGCGTGCACCGCGGAACTCCCGATCGTCCATGGCCTTCGGGTCGTGCGCGGCGAGCAATGCGTCGAGTGCGTTGCTGACGCGCTGCGTTTCGGAGTCGCGGGTGACGGCGGTGTCGTCGAGAACGGTCATTGCGTCAGCTTCGCGCACGCCGTGGTGACGGTTGTAGTCCACAACGAGCGTCACCCCGCAGTTGCCCAGTGTGCGGAATTCAGGCGGATCGTGACGGTGAGGGTCAGGATCCGCCACCATTCGCGGCTGGTTGAGCGGCAGCCGGCCACCGGGCTGGGAGTCGCCGTGTCAAGGCGGTCAGACTGGTGGGATGAGCAAGCTCTCCGACGACCCGCGCATCGATCCGCGGATCAAGGCCGTCATGGGGCTGCTGCCGCCGCCCCAACCGCAGTCCGATGTGGTTGATCGTGCCCAGCTGCTGGCCGAGGCGGCGTCCCCTGACGCGGTTGCGATGATGGCCGCGATGGAAGCCGGCTTCGAACTTCTCGACAACGAGGAGGTCGCACCTTCGGCCGGGCTCGACATCAGCACGCTCGAGTTCGTGTCTCGACCCGATGGGAACTCGGTCAAGATCCTGTTCATCCGACCCGAGTCCGACGCACCTCTTCCGCTGGTGTACTACATCCACGGTGGGGGCATGCAGACGATGTCGGCCTTCAACGGTCTCTATCGAGCGTGGGGACGGATCATCGCCCAGCAGGGCGTGGCGGTCGCGATGGTCGACTTCCGCAACTGTCTGACGCCGTCGTCAGCTCCGGAGGTCGAGCCGTTTCCCGCCGGTCTCAACGACTGCGTGGCAGGCCTCCAGTACATGATCAGCGCTGCCTCCGAGCACGGCGTCGACGCCGAGCACGTCATCGTGGCGGGCGAGAGTGGCGGTGGGAACCTCACGCTGGCCACGGGTCTCAAGTTGCTGCAGGACGGTGACATCGGGCTGATCCGCGGGCTCTATGCGCTCTGTCCGTACATCGCTGGATCATGGCCGCAGGAGCGATTCCCGTCCACGTTCGAGAACAACGGGCTGTTACTCGACCTCCACAACAACCGCGGCGAAATGGCGTACGGCATCGAGGCGTTCGAAGCCGGGAACCCGCTGGCGTGGCCGTCGTTTGCGACCGAAGACGACGTCCGCGGGCTCCCGCCGACCGTGATCAGCGTCAACGAATGCGACCCGCTGCGCGACGAGGGCATCGACTTCTACCGACTGCTGCTCCGCGCCGGGGTGGGAGGTGCCCGTTGCCGTCAGGTGATGGGGACGATCCACGGCACCGAGATCTTGGCGATCACCTGTCCCGACATCAGTTGGAACACAGCGGCCGACATCGCGGCGTTCTGCCGCAGCATCTGAGTGCGTTGGAGTGGTGCGCGAGCGGCGGCTCACCACCCCGGGAAGAACCGTCCGGTTCGTGCGGCGTAGGCCGCGTAGTCCGGAAACCGCTCGGTGAGTCGACGCTCCTCCCACTGCGACTTGACGACGAAGAAGACGAGCGTCGTCAGGCCGACCGCCACCGAGATCAGGCTGCCGGACCGCATCGTGAGTGCGATGACCACGAGGATGACGCCGCTGTAGATCGGATGGCGTGCCCAGCGATACGGGCCGGTCGTGCGGAGGACAGCACGGTCGAGTGGCACGGGCGTGGCGGTGAGCGAACGTCCGAGGACGGCCGCGGCGATGGCGATGAGCAGCATGCCGAGCCAGAAGATGACGTTTGCGGCGGTGCGCACGCCGGACGGGACCGGGAAGTCGGTCCGGCTCGGGAGCAGCACCAATGCGGCGAGGAGCACGGCCTGGACGGCGACGAAGACCCAACCGGTGGTGCGCTCCGACATCGTCATCGCGGCGGGTGGTTGAGCGAACGGCTCACAGCTGAGTGACCGGCGGAGCAAGCGTCCGAGTCCGGCGCTCGAGTCGGATCGACGCGACACCGGCGAGGACGATCAGGAGGCATCCTGCGAGGGTTACCAGATCGGGGACCTCGTCGAAGAACGCCGCACCGATCACGACCGCGCCGACGAGGGTCGTGTAGCGGAACGGTGCGGACACGCTCAGGTCGCCCACGCGGACGGTCTCGATCGTGAACACGTACCCGACCACCAGGCAGATGCAGGCACACCCGACGAACACGAGGCTCTGCCGCGTCAGGTCGCCCCAACCGGTGAAGATCGAGATCACCCCGGTGAGTCCGGACAAGCCGAGAGCGGTCAACAATGCGATCGGAAGCGCGGGAGTCCGCCGGTCGACCTGACGGGTCGCGAGTTCCCGCACAACCATCAGGCCGGCGCTCGCCACCACGGCCAGGGACCACCAGGAGAAGGAGTCGGTCGCCGGCCGCACGACGACGAGCACCCCGACGAATCCGATCATCACCGCCGCGTACTGCTGAGTGCTGACGCGTTCGCCGAGGTGCACCGAAGCAACGACCGTGACCGCGAACGGCACCAACATGAGGATCGTCTGGGCATTGCCGAACGGCATCCGCACGAGTGCGGCGAAGAACAGCGCAGTCGCTCCCAGCTCGGCGAGCACCCGAATGACCAGCGGCCGTCGAAGCCGCTCGATCGTGAGGCGCTGGCCCCGGAGCTCGCCCGCGGCGGCGAAGAGGGTCGACATGGCGATCGCGCGGAGGAACAGCGCCTGATAGACGTCGAGACCCTCGTCGGTCGCCGCTCGGATCAGCGCATCGTTGACGACGTATCCCAGCGATCCGATCGCCATGTACAACGAACCGAGCACGTTGGGCGAGAGCCCGGTCGGCGACATCGGACCAGTCTGCTCGGTGCGGGCGGCGGGCGAGCGATCGGTGCAGACGCGACGACGCCCGACTCGCCGGCGGAGGACGGGTCGGGCGTCGGACGGGTGCCGCAGCTCGGTGCGGCGGAACGGATCAGTCGCTGTCGGGACTCGTGGGACTGGCCGGCGATTGGGGAGTCGGGGGCGACACCGGGGATGCCGGGCTGGCAGCCGACTCGGGCGATGCAGGCGACGACGGGCTGTCGATCGAGGTCGGAGGAGCCGGCTGCACCGTGGTGTCCGGAGCGGCGGTCACCGCTGGGGCAGGGGTGGGCGGTGTCTCGGGGGTCTGTGGCGACGGCGGGCTGTCGAGTGCGTTGTCGTCTGCCGGCTGGACGGTGTCGTCAGGCACTGTGTCGACCGTGGTGTCCGGTGTCGTGTCGACCGTGGTGTCCGGTGTCGTGTCGACCGTGGTGTCCGGTGTCGTGTCGACCGTGGTGTCCGGTGTCGTGTCGACCGTGGTGTCCGGTGTCGTGTCGACCGTGGTCTCGACGGTGGTGTCCACCTGCACCTGTGCGGGTACGTCGGGGGACTGGAGCGACGGGCTCGCCGAGCGCGATCCCGCCGAACCCGGCGCCGAGGGCTGTGCCTGCTGCTGCTGCGATCTTCCAGTTGAACCGTGTGGGCTTCATGGATGCTCCGTTCGTGCGTGAGTGGACCGACGATGGTGCGCCGGGGGGATGTGAGCCATCATGGGCTGCCTCGCATGAGGCTGCTGTGAGGTGACGCTGAGAGATCTCTCATCGAGGCTCGCTCGACGAGCGCGGTGACCTCGTCGCGCCAGTTCGGGCCGTGTACGCGGAACGGTCCGGTCGCCAGGCCGATGAGCGCGGCCGACGTGTGCAGGTCGAGTGCTGATTCGTCGAAGCGCGTGAGCGAGGCCGTGCGTATCCGATCGGCGTAGTCGGCCAGCGCAGGCCGGCCCGCACGGTCGAGTGTCGCGCGGAAGAGCAGGCGTGCAATCAGATTCGCACGGTCGTCGATGGCGGCACCCGGGCCGGCGTCGTCGATGTCGAGGACGCCGACAATGGCGGCGTCGCGGACGATCACCTGTGCCTCGTGGAGGTCGCCGTGGACCGTCGTGTCGGCGAGCGGTACGACCGCATCGTCGAAGCGTTGGATCAACTGGTCGAGGTGATCACGAAGGCGTGGCACGACGGTGGCGAGCATCCGCGCATGCAGAACTCCGTCGGCGAGTCGCGAGGGCAGCGGCGGACCGACGAGTCGTGCTCGGGCGAACCGATCCGCCAGTCGGTCGAACTCGACGGGTTCGACCCACCCGTCGTCGCCGGACTTGATGAGCTCCCGCAGCGTGGGTCCGACGAGGGGTTCGAGCACGAGGACACCGAGCGTGTCGTCGAACGCGATGACCTTGGGCGCAGGAACGCCGGCCGCTACGAGCGCGTCGTGCCGGGCCGCGATCGAAGCGGTCTCGTGGGGTGCCACCACTTTCAGGTAGGCGAGCACGTCGCCCGTGGTGGTGGCGATGCGGACGACAGCTCGTTCGATGGGGCGATAGGCGACGACGTCGAGTCGGATGTCGTGGTGATCGACGCCGAGCGTGGCCGCGACGCCGACGGGCGTCACGGCCGTGCCGAGCCCCGTCAGCACAGGGTCGAACGGCCAGCGCCAGACGCCGATGTCGAGCGGCCCGTCAACGGTGTCGGCGGTCACGGTGACCGTGCCCGGCAGTGGGCCGTCGATGGCGGAGGCGGCGACCAGGGTGTCGCGCTTCGCCGGGTTGCCGCCCCACGAGATCTCGGCCGAGTAGCGGACGACCACGTCGGATCCCGGTCGGTACTGGACATGGACCGGGCGCACCGACTGGATCACCCCGCCCGCGGCTTCGACGGGCGGACGAAGCACGTCGATCGCGGCGTTGCCGACGAGATGTTGCACCGCGGGCAGGGCGCGGTCGACGACGGTCACGCCCACAGCGTCGAACAGGAACATGACGGGTCGGTGAGCGGAAGATGAGAACTCTCTCATCTGCGCGGATGGTGGCGGATCGCGTGGGCGTGACTCAGCCGGAATGGAGGCGATAGCCGGCGCCCCGCACGGTCTCGATCGCGTCACCACCGACCTTGTTGCGGAGGTACCGGACGTAGACGTCGACGACGTTGGAGTTCGGGTCGAAGTCGTAACCCCACGCACTCGACAGCAACTCCATGCGGGACAGCACGCGGCCCGGGTTGCGCATGAAGGTCTCCATCAGCGCGAACTCGCGGGCGGTCAGTTCGACCTCGGACCCGTCCACGCGGACCCTGCGTGATCGCAGGTCGAGCGACAGCGATCCCACTGTGAGCATGGCTGCGGTCGAGTCGTCGCCTGTCGACCGGTCGTCCCGCAGGCGTAGCCGTACCCGCGCCAGGAGTTCCTCGAACCGAAACGGCTTCGGCACGTGATCGTCGGCACCGCCGTCGAGTACCCCGACCGTGTCCTCGATACCCGACCGTGCGGTCAGGACGATGATGGGGAGGCGTTCGCCGCGCCCGTGGACTTCGCGCAACACCTCGTGCCCGTCGATGCCGGGAAGTCCGAGATCGAGGATCAGCAGGTCGAACGAATCATCGCGGGCGAGTGCAGCGGCATCGGTGCCGGTGCGCACGGCGATGGTCGTGTAGCCGTTCGCCTGCAGTCCCTTCTCGAGAAAGCTCACGATGCGGTCTTCATCTTCGGCGATCAGGATGCGCGTCACGTCGGTCCGTGTGGGTCGGTGGGAGGTCGAGCGGGAATCGTGATGGTGAAGGTAGCGCCCGTGTCCCGCGACGAGTCGACCGAGACGGCGCCACCGTGGGCGACGGCGATTGCATCGACGATCGACAGGCCCAGGCCTGTCCCGCCCCTGGTCCGACTCGCAGCACTGCGGATGTGGCGGACGAACAGGTCGTCGATCACCTCCGGGTCGACACCGGCGCCGGCGTCGCGCACCGTGATCACGAGGTCGGTGTCGGAGAGATGCAGCCCGATGCCGATCTCGTCGCCGATGTCGGTGTGGCGCACGGCATTGCCGGCGAGGTTGAGGACGGCCTGGGTGATGCGCTGCTCGTCGAACTCGGCGACGCCCACGACCGTTTCGTCGAGCATCCAGGCTCGTTCGGCCAAGCCACTCGCCTTGCCGAGCAGCATCGTCGCGAACACATCGAGGTCGACGCCGGCGACCTGGAGGAAGTCGGGGCGTTCCGACTGCGCAAGGACGAGCAGGTCGTCGACGTAGCGATTCATGCGACCGAGCTCGTCGTGGAGCAGGGCGACGGTCTCCTCGCGTTCGACCGGGTCGTCGTCGAGGAGGTCGAGGTGTCCCTGGATGATCGTGATCGGCGTCCGGAGCTCGTGGGCCACGTCGTCGAGGAACTCGCGCTGCGACACGAACCCGTGCTCCAGCCGCGACATCATGTCGTTGAACGTGGTCGACAGTTCGGCGATCTCGTCGTCGCCGTCGACCGGGATCCTGGTGCTGAGGTCGGCATCGGTGACCGACCGCGCGACGGTCGTGAGATCGCGAATCGGGCGGATCACCGGCGATGCGATCGTCATGGCGATCACCGCCGACGCCAGGACGGTCACCACACCGACGAGGGCGAGTGTGTGGAACACGTCGTCGAGATCGTTACGAGCGTTCTGCGTGAACACGGTCACCACGAACGTGCCGGTGCTGTCGTCCAAGGTCACTGGAACGATGAGCGTCCGTGCCGGGCCGGCCTCGCTCGACACCGTCTCGAACGTGCTGCTGTCGGTCGAGGCCCACTCCTCGACGAGTTGCGCGTCGGCGAGCAAGTCGGCGGGGGCGCCGAAACTGAGCCGGAACGGATTGCCCCCGACGAGCGTGAAGAACGCCGAGTCGTCACCGGGGAGCACCCGCTGGAGGTGCGTCTCGAACAGCACGGCGGCGTCGGTGAACGGGCGACCGGTGTCGGGATTCCCCTCCGCGATCACTGCTTCGAGCTGGTCGACCTCCGAGGCGAGGCGGTTGTCGATGTCGTTGTCGAAACGTGCGACGAGTGCGCCGCGGGCGATGACGACGGTGATCAGGAGCGCGATTGCCACGAGCGCGACGTATCCGACCACGATTCTCGTCCGGATCGAACGGGGTTGCGAACGCCAGCTGCTCGCCATCGGGTCAGTCTGCTGCGGATCGGTGTGCGTCGCGCGACACTGGTCCAGATGACCACGGGGTTTCCCACCGATCCTCGGGCGATCGACCTGATGATTGCGTTCCCGTTCAAGAAGGCCGACGTCTACGCGTTTCTCCGCGAGCAGGTGAAGGACGACGAGTCGAAAGCGGGTTTCGGGGACCTTGCGATGCCGGCGGGCTACATGTTCAGCGATGTCGGTGACGAGCCCGATCCCGACGAGGACGTGATCGAGACGTGTGTCTCGGCGATGGATGCCGTGGGGGTCGCATCCGGGCTCTTCAACGTGTCCGATCAGGCCATCGATGCACAGCGGCGACACCCGGACCGGATCCATTTCTCGCTCGAGATCGACCCCAACGACGTGATGGGGGCGGTGCGGGAGATTCGCACCGCGTACGCCGCCCACGGGATCAAGGCGGTCACCACGTTTCCGGCCGGCTGCAACCCGCAGGTGCCGATCAGCGATGCGAAGTACTACCCCATCTACGCGGTCTGCGTGGAGCTCGACATCCCGATCTGCCCCACGGTCGGCGTACCTGGCCCTCGAGTGCCGATGGAGTGCCAGCGGGTGCATCACGTCGACCGGGTCTGCTACGACTTCCCCGATCTGAAGCTGGTGATGCGCCACGGGTGCGAGCCCGACGAGGAGTTGGCGGTGAAGCTCATGCTGAAGTGGCCAGGACTCCACTACATGACGTCGGCGTTCTCGCCGAAGTACTACCCTCAGGCGATCGTCGACTATGCGAACACGCGTGGCACCGACAAGGTGATGTACGCCGGGTACTACCCGATGGGGCTCAGCCTCGACCGCATCTTCGAGCAGCTGCCGACAGTGCCGTTTCGCGACGAGGTGTGGGCGCCATTCCTGCGCGGGAACGCGCAGCGTGTCTTCGGAATCTGAGTCGCTGGGTGCTCAATCGGCGAGCGCGTCGACGAACTCGGTGATGATCGTCGCGACGTCGGTGGCGTGGGTGTCCTCGTGCATCGAGTGGCCGCCGCCGTCGAGCACGACGAGGCGTGCATCGGGCATCTTGCGCTCGAGATATCGGCCTGCGCCCGCGTACTCGGGTCGATCGTCGCCACCCGCGAGCACGAGTGTCGGTGTGTTCATCTCGGCGACGCGGTCCATCACGACCGAGTCCTCCTGGAGGTTCAACGCGGCGACACGCTCCGGCACCCCGAAGCGATGCGCGTTGCGGCGCGATCGCTCGTTCCACCCCTCGCGCTTCTCGGGGTCGCGGAACCCCGGCCCGGTGTTGAGCACGACGATGCCGCGAGCGACATCGGGCCGGGTGGCTGCGTGTGCCAGCGCGAGGTAGCCGCCGAGCGAGTGGCCGACGAGGACGGCCCGGCCGTCCAGGGTGCCCAGCACCTCGTCGAGATCGGCGAGCGCGGCGTCGCGGGTGAACGCATCAGGATCGTCAGGGCAGGGTGAGTCGCCGTGCCCGGGCAGATCGACGGCGACCACGGTGAACCGGTCGGACAGCGATGCCGCCACGGCGTCCCACGTGTGCGCCGACATGCCCATACCGTGGAGGAACACGATCGTCGGGCCGGATCCGCTGCGGAGTGTGTTGAGCTGCACCCGGCGACGGTACCGAAACGGGCGCGGCGTCGCTGAGGCGAACCTCGGATCCGCGGTGATTTGCGCGGTCCGCTGATTTTCGCGGTCCCGGACCCAACAAATCCGCGGGAGATTTGCGCGGTCCTGGACCCAACAAATCGGGACCGTCGTGGAGTGACCTCAGATCGGGGTGTCGAATGACACCGCAACCTGCACTCACGTGGACAATGGTTGCACCGATACTTCTGGGATGGATTTCGACCAGCGCACCGCAGCTGACGACCCGACGTCGGGTGTGATCCCGACGATCGCGGATCGTCTGCGTCGGCGCGCCTGGTCGCGCGCCGGCGCTGTCGCGGCCGTGCTGGCGACCGGTCCGACCCGCCGCGCGCTCGCCATGTCGACCCGGCTCGCCATGCTGTTCATCGGTTCGTTCATGATCGCCGCCTCGGTAGCGGTCACGCTGTGGACCGGGCTCGGACCAGGACCGCTCGACGTCTTCATCGGGGCGGTTCGCAACCTCACCGGGCTGCCGATGTCGCTTGCCGTCTGGGTCACCATCGGCTCGTTGATCGCAGCGGCGTGGCTGCTCGGCCGCCGACCCGGTTTCGGCACCATCCTCTCGCCGTTCCTGATCGGTCCGATGCTCCAGGTCGTGTTCGCCGCGCTCGACACGTTCGATGCGCCCGGCTCGATCCTCGTGCGGATCGCACTGCAGATGATGGCGATCTTCGGGATCGGCCTGGGTGCCGGCGCACTCATCGTCTCGGGACTCGGAGCAGGCTCGGGAGAGCTCTTCGCGGGAGCTGCCTCCGAGCGGGTCGGCCACCCCGAGTCACGCGTTCGCCCCGTGATCGAGCTGTCGTGGATCGTGCTCGGAGTCGTCCTGGGCGGTCCTGCTGGGCTCGGAACGCTCATGGTGGCGGCGCTGATCGGCCCGGCCGTCGCCTCCGGCTACCGCGTCGTCGACGTGTTCGCCACCCACTCGCGACGCGGCGTGGTCAACACCCACGGAGCGATCATCGCCCGTGAGCTCGCCCACGCCGTCCGCTGAGCCAGCCCCGGTGTCAGACACCCGCAACAGGTTGGTGTCAGACACCCGCAACAGGTTTCAGTCGGCCCAGGTCGGCGGCAGTTCGGCGTGGTCGGTGACGGCACAATCGTCACCGAAGACGACGTAGCGATCGAAGCCGCGCAGGAACCATCGGTCGTGTGTGACCGTGACGACGGTGCCGTTGAACTGTGCAAGACCGTGTTCGAGCGCCTCGGCCGAGACGAGGTCGAGGTTGTCGGTCGGCTCGTCGAGCAGCAGCAGCGTCGCCCCCGACAGCTCCAGGAGGAGAATCTGGAAGCGCGCCTGCTGCCCACCCGACAACGTCTCGAAGGTCTGGCGTGCGCATGGCTGGAGTTCGTAGCGGCGGAGCATCCCCATCGCCGGCCCGAGCATCACGTCGAAGTCGTGCAGGATGTCGACCAACTCGCGCCCTGACCATTCGGGATGCTCGTGGGTCTGGTGGAACAGGCCCGGTCTGACGCCCGAGCCGAGGCGGGCCACGCCGTCGTGGCCGACCGCTCCGACGCCGTCACGCGGTGCGCCCTCCATGCCGGCCGACGCGAGCAGTCGGAGGAAATGGCTCTTGCCGACGCCGTTGCCGCCGAGCACCGCGACGCGTTCGCCGTACCAGAGTTCGAGATCGAACGGATCGGTCAGTCCGGCGATCTCCAATCGCTCGCAGATGACGGCCCGTTTGCCGGTGCGGGCACCGCGCAGCTGGACATCGATCTTCTGCGTGGCCACGTCGGGCGGCCGCTCGTTCTTCTCGACGAAGTGTCGGAGCTTGGTCTCGGCGGCCTTCAGTTTGGGTGCGAACGCCTCGCTGATCGAGGCCCGTTGACGCATCAGCTTGACGTAGTCCTCCAGCCGTTGCTTCTCGGTGTCGTAGAGCGACTGGTTGTGCTCACGGAGCGCGTCGTAGTGTTCTTTCGCCTCGCCGTACGTGGCGAACGAACCGCCGTGGGTCCAGGCGCCTGCGGCGTCGAGGGTGACGATCTTGGTGGCCGTCGCCGCGAGCAGTTCGCGGTCGTGGCTGATGAACACGACCGTCTTGCGCGTCTCGTTCAGCTGCTGTTCGAGCCAGCGCTTGGCGGGGACGTCGAGGAAGTTGTCGGGTTCGTCGAGTACGAGGATCTCGAACTCGCTGCGGAGCAACGTCTCGAGGGCGAGCCGCTTCTGTTCGCCGCCGCTGAACGTACGGAGTGGCCGGTCGGCGACATCGTCGAACGACTCGCCGAACGCACGGGTCGTGCACTCGTCCCACAGCACCTCGGCGTCGTAGCCGCCGACGTCGCTCCACGTGGCGATCGCGTCGGCGTATGCCATCGGGTCGTCGTCGAGCAGCGCGGCTGCTCGGTCGAGACGGGCCGCGGCGTCGCGGACGCGAGTCGGGGAGATCGACAGCAGCAGTTCGCGCACCGTCGTGGCCGGGTGGTCGGCCGTGCCCACCAGCTGGTGCATCACACCGAGGCCACCATCGATACTGATGGTGCCCTCGGTGGGAGAGTCCTCGCGGATGATCAGGCGGAACAACGTCGTCTTGCCGACACCGTTGGCTCCGACGAGCGCAACGCGGTCACCGTGGCCGACGTTGAACGACACGTCGCGAAACAGCTCGTCGCCACCGGGCAGGTTCCACGCGACGTGGCTGACGGCGATCGATCCCACCCGGGCAGGCTACGAACCGAACGCCCAGCCCGTGGCTTCACCCGTCGTGAACACGGCGCCGGCGTGACCGGTGCCGATCGTCGACTCGCCGAACGCCATCCCGGGGAGTGTGTCCTGCCCGTACCGGACCTGCCCGACGTGCGATGGCCAGCCGAGGCCGATGAACATGCGCCCGAGGTTGCTTCCGGCGAACGGCCAGATGGCATCGGGTCCCTCGCCGGGTGCGCCGATGACGATGTCGTCGGTCGACTCGGCGTTGAACCAGCCTGCAGCGAGTGCGGCTCCGAAGTAGTCGTCCTCCTCGAGCTGATCGCCGACGTTGAGACCCTGGTAATAGGTGTCGGACTGCTTCCAGGCGATACCGCTCGGTTGGCGCCTCGCCATGCGGATGCTGACAGCGCCGGCGTCGCTCACGCCGTTCACGTCCTCGAGTGGTGCGCCGATCGCGAGGTCGTCCGCGCCGTCTCCGTTGAGGTCGGGAGCGGCGAGGGCGTGACCGAACCGATCACCGGGCTCCGAGACCCACCCGACGTCGCCCTGATCGAACGCGTCGCCAAGGACGGCGACGGGTCCGTTGATCGTTCCGGCCGCAACGAAGACCGCACCCGCACCCGCCACCCGGTTGTTGGGCGACATGAAGTTGGGCGCTCCGATCGCCACGCCGTCGAACCCGTTGCCGTTGAAGTCGCCGACAGCGAGGCTGTACCCGAAGTCCTCGTAGTCGTCGGCGCTGGCGATGCCGAAGCTCGATGCATGGAGGACACCGACGAGATGCGTCGCGTCCGAAGACGTAGACGCGCCCCTGCTCACCGTCGTGCAGCGTGCCGGGGGCGCCGACGACGAGATCATCACCCCCGACAGCTCCCATCTTGCCGGCCCCGAGCGCCTCACCGAACCGTGCGGTTCCGAGGTTGTCGCCCGGCGACGCGGAGCCGCTGAGCACATGGGCGTCCAGGACCATGCCGATGGGGCCGGACAGGATGGCCACGCTGCCGCCGACGCCTGCATCCTGGTCGCCGGGCGCCCCGACCGCGAGGTCGTCGTTGCCATCGCCGTTGAAGTCCCCGGCCACGATCGCGGCACCGAACTTGTCGAGCTTGTCCTGATCGGCGAACGCTCCGAAGCCGCCGTTGTCCTGCGTGAACCACCGCGGCTCGCCGGTGATGCCGAGGTCGCGCACTCCATCGAAGATGTAGAAGCGCCCGACGTTGACGTCACCCGCGTTGGCGTTGGTGCCGTACGAACCCGGCGCTCCCACGGCGAGGTCGTCGACGCCATCGCCGTTGAAGTCGCCACACGCCAGGCTCGAGCCGAAGCCGCGGGCGAACTCGCCGTCGGCCCCGCTCGGCTGGATCATCTCGGCGCCGTCGATGAGAAAGCCACCGCCGCCGGGCTGGCGGTTGTAGTTGACGATCACCGCGCCGTTCGGCATCTCGCCGGGCGCACCGGTCGCGAGGTCGCCTCGCCCGTCGCCGTCGAAATCGCAGCGGAGTTCGGGAAGCGGGGCTCCCGCGTCCGCTGGAGGAGTCGAGAGCACGACCGGTACGACGGCCGAACACAATGATGCGACGGTCAGTGCGATGCCGATTCGGCGGCTGCTGGGTGTTGAGAAGAGATGGCTCATGGCAGGGTCCTTTGCTGGAAGTGGTTACCCGTCCAGAGCCGTCACGCCGCGAGTTCTTGCACAAACTGGGCGACGTATCGCACATCAGCCCACGGCGCGCCCGGGGCATTCGCGCCCACATCTTTGCCGGTTCATTGCCGAGCTCTGGTCGAGCGTTGGAGACCCGACTCCTAGGTTCGCGTTCGGGCAGCACACCTTCGAAAGGTCACACCATGCGCACACCTCTCCGTCGTCTTCTCGCCGTACTCGTCGGCCTCGCCTCTGTGTCGGCGTTCGCCTCGCTGGGCGCTGAGCCCGTTGCTCAGGCCGCGACGACGTGTGAGGCGAACTGCCTCCGCGTGTTCGCCATCAAGACCTACGACTACCTCCCCGGCACAGCCTCCCAGGCCAACGTGCTCGTGGTCGACGAGAACGGTGGCGGTCTCCGCGGCGTGGTCGTGCAGGGCGAGTGGACACTTCCCGACGGCACCACCGCCGCTCGATACGCGCGGATCGGTGTCCGCGGTCGCGCCGAGTTCCCCCTCGTCACCGACCAGTACGGCACCGCCACCTTCAGAGTGTTGGGGATGACGCTCGCCGGGTACACCTTCGATCCTGACGGCGGAGCGGCGACGTCGGTATCGGTGAACATCGGCACGCCTCCTCCCGCCGGGTGCTCGACGTGCGTCGACGTCACTCGGATCGACATGTCGGAGAAGTCCCGAGCCGTGCTCGCCACGTTGACGGTTGCAGCCGAGACGGGAGAGCCGATCGGCGGGGCCGTCGTGACGGCGACGTGGACGAAGCCGAACGGCGCGACGGTGACGAAGACGGCGACGACCAACGCATCTGGCATCGCCAGGTTGCGCATTCGTAAGAACGGCGGCGGTATCCACAGCCTGACCGTTGATGACGTGCACGTGACCGGCCTGACCTACGACGCAGGCAACAGCGTCACGACGAACAGCTACACCGTCAGCTGAGGTCGGCCGAGAGCGAGCCGAACGCTCGGGTTGGGCGCGCCCAGGATTCGGTGCGTGCCCAGCGACACCACGCTCGACCGATCAGGGGGCGCCGCGCCGCGAGAACCGCAGCAGCACCACACCGAGCTCGACTGCAGCGAGAGCGAGCAGTACGAGCACGAGGTTCGTCCCCGTCGGGGGAAGCTCGGTGTCGGGCGCGTCGGGAGGTGGTGGCGTGGGTGGAATGCCAGGAACGGGCTGCGCGTTCGACGCGAAGTAGTCACCGGCCTCGGGTGCCACGAACCGAAAGAACGGTGGGTCCTGCAGGAACGCCGGAAAGCCCGGAAGGGTCCCGGCCCCGCTCAGCGTCAGGTCCAGCTGGTAGGCACCAGGTCCGTTCATTTCAGTCGTGTCGACCACGGTCCAGGTCCCCTCCTCCCGCAACCCACTCGCTCTGATGAGGGAACCGTCGGCGCCCTCGTACACACGGGCGAACCGACCGTCGGGATCGAACACCACGCCGACCTCGCCGAATGCGGGTGGCCCAAACGGAGTCGATCCGTCGCATCGGAGCCAGGTTCCGACGAGCAGCTGTTCGACCTGCCCGACCGATGTCAGGTCGACCGGACCCTGCGGTACGCCACACGGACCTCCGTCGACGTCGGCCGGGAGCCCGGAGATCGGCGCCGCGCCGGCCCAGGGCACGAACGAGACGTCCCGGTCGGGCGCGTGCATCTGCGTCAGAGGGGTGCCGTAGAACTCCATTGGAAGGTGAGCGGTGCCGTCCCCGAGCAGGCTCATGTTCAGCTGCACCGTCCCGGGCATCCCCTCGATGACCGCCCACGAGCCCTGCTGCTCGAGACCCTCCATGCGCAGCAGCCCTCCGGCTCCGTCGTCGGCAACACGGTAGAAGCGTCCGTCGCCGGTGAACTCGACCCCGACCTCGGACGCCGACGTCGGCTCGAACACGAATCCCTCATCACAGAAGATCCACGTGCCGACGATCAGACCCTCTGCTTCGGCAACGTCGGCCGGCGTCACGCGATCGACCCGGTCGGGACACACGCCGTCGACCTGCGCCGGCTGTGACTCCGGTGCGGCGCGCACTTCTCGGCCGATCGTCCCGCCAGCCGCAATCACCACCAGTGCAACAACCGCGAGGCCCCGATGAAGTCTCCCCATGGTCTCTCTCCTCGACGTGCGCCCCACGACCAGCGAACCTCCAGCGTCCACCGCGAGGCCAGAGTCGGAGGTCCCTCCGCCTCCACGAGCGTTCGAGCAGCGCAAGTCGGTGACGGGCGGCCTCGGCCATGAATCGCTCGGTGGTGACGATCGCCTCTGGTCCGGCGACGGACCTCGTGGTACGCGGGGTTCATGGATGCGAAATCGTCCGCTGCCGCGAGCCGGGAGGCCGGGTCGGACGATGTCGAGCGGGCTGTCGGCCCACGCACCCCGATCATCCGCCTCGGTGGGATCGAGAAGGTGTACCGGAGCGGCCGCGTGCAGTATCAGGCACTGCGCGGTGTCGATCTCGAGGTCGCTCCGGGTGAGCTGATGGCGATCGTCGGTCCGAGCGGAAGCGGGAAGTCGACGATCCTGAACATCGTCACGGGCATCGATCGCCCAACTGCCGGGACCGTCGCGGTGACGGGTCGCGACCTGAACGAGCTCGATGAGGAGGAACTCGCCATCTGGCGCGGCGAGCACGTCGGCATCGTCTTCCAATTCTTCCAGCTGTTGCCGACGCTGACCGCCAGAGAGAACGTGATGCTTCCCCTCGACTTCGCGCGGCTCGGTTCCGTGGCCGAGCGCTCCGACCGAGCAGCTGCCCGGCTCACGCAGGTCGGGCTCGGCGATCATCTCGATCAGTTCCCGGCGGAGCTCTCGGGAGGTGAGCAGCAGCGGGTTGCGATCGCGCGGGCGCTCGCCTGCGATCCGTCGATCCTCGTCGCCGACGAGCCGACGGGAAACCTCGACACCGACACCGCGACGGAGATGTTCGCGGTCCTCGACGAGGTGAACCGAGATGGCACCACCGTCGTCTACGTCACCCACGATCCGACGCTCGCCGAGCGGGCGAACCGTGTCGTGTCCATCCGTGACGGGCGCCTGACGGACGACGAGCGGCGATGATCTCGGCCCATGCGCGTCGATCGATCAGGGAGCTGACTCGACGCCGAAGCCGATCGATTCTGACGCTCGCGACGATCGCCGTGGCGATCGCGGGGATCTGGCTGTTCGCGATCCCGGGCAATGTCGAGGCGACACTGGAGCAGCGAGTTCGGTCCGATGCGATGCACACCGCGCGGCTCGCCCCGGCGGAAGCCGACCTGACGTCGGCGCAGCTCGACTCGCTGCGATCCGTCGACAACGTGGCAGCGCTCGACACACGCACCCTGGCGCGCACCGTGCTTCGGATCGACGGCCGCACACAATTCGTGATCCTGGTCGGCGTCGCCGACTTCGAGCAGCAAGCCGTGAACATCGTGGCGCCGACGGCAGGAGCGTTTCCGGACGGCCCGAACCAGCTGCTGACCGATCCCGAGAACGCGCTGGACCGGGCGCTTTCGCGGAGCGGTGGGCGATTCGGTCGACGTGCGCACGCACACCGGGCGCTGGGAGCAGTTCGAGATCAGCGGCGTCGGCGGCACGTTGCGGTACAGCAGCGAAGTGGCCCGGGACGCGCCGGTGCTCTACCTGACGAACGCCGACGTCCAGCGCGTGATGAACTACCCGGCGCCCAACACGATCGACGTCGTCGCTGTCGACCCATCACCCGCGGCTGTGCATGCAATGGTGACCGAACTCCGCTCGACGCTTGACGCCGAACTCGGCGACGTCGCCTACTGGGACGTGTTGGAGGTGTGGCGGGAGGGCACGTGGCCGGGCTCGGAGGACTTCGGCAACTTCATCGTCGTGTTCTACGTGATCGCCGGCATCGCACTCGTCTCGGCGCTGATCCTGATCTTCACGACGATGAACACGATGGTGCGCGAGCAGACCCGCGAGATCGGTGTGATGAAGGCGATCGGAGGCACCCCCCGTGCCGTTGCGAGCGGGTTCCTGCGGACGGCGCTCATGCTCGGCGGCATCGGCACGCTCGTCGGGATCGCCGGCGGCTTCCCGCTCAGCAACTGGTTGATGACGTTCATGACCGACGAGTTCGGCGGGACCCACATCGGATGGCGCTTCAGTGTCCTCGCACTGGTACTCAGCATCGTCGTCGGCCTCGGCGGCACGGCGGCGGCGTCCTGGCCGGCGCTGCGACGTGCGTCCCGGATCACCGTGCGTGACGCGATCGAGGACCACGGAGTCGTCGGGGCATACGGACTGCGGCCGTTCGACCGGGTCGTCGCGCGGGTTCCCGTCGCCGCGCGGCGTACCCAGATGGGCGTGCGGAACGCGACGCGCCGGGCCGGTCGAACGGCGGCGACCGCCGTGCCGATCGGGCTCGCCGTCGGCACGATGCTCGCGTTCGGTTCGGTCCTGATCACTGCCGTCAACGAGGATCTCAACTCGTTCGATCTCGAAGGTGCCGACATCACCGTGTGGAATCAGGATCCCGGGCTCGATGCACGGGCCGGCGAGCTGATCGGGTCGGTGCCCGAGGTGGCCTTCGCGCATCCGATGATCTACAGCAGCGTCGAGCTCGACGGTGAGCGGTATGTGTGGGGGCTGCCGGCTGTGAGCACCTACGACCACGACGTCATCGCCGGACGATGGTTCTCGGAGCAGGAAGCCGACGAGGCCGCTCGCGTCGTCGTGGTCGGCGAGGCGCTCGCCACGAAATTGGGGCTCGAGACCGGTGACCGCGTCAGCGTCGAAACCCGCCGTGGACCGATCGACCTCGAGATCATCGGCGTCGACGGCCAGCTGGTCAACGACGGCCAGGGGCTGTTCATGCCGTTCCAGACGGTGCTCGAGTACGAGGAGTGGACCACCGGGAACTACTGGGTCAGAACCGTCGACCCCACACCGGCGACCGTCGATGCCGCCGCAGCTGCGATCCACGCGGTGTTGGAGCGCAACGGCTACGACGTCGCATCGAGCCTGCGCTACATCGATCGCGAGCAGAACGCTGCCGAGAACCGCCTGATCGTGACGGTCGTGATGGCGATGGGTCTCCCGGTCATTGCGATCGGGATGATCGGCCTCGTCAGTGCAATGACGAGCAACATCCTCGACCGCACGCGTGAGATCGGCATCCTGCGGAGCATCGGGGCGCGTCGACGCGACCTGCGCGCGATGTTCCGGGCCGAAGGACTGACGATCGCACTCCTCGGCTGGCTGATCGGAGTCCCGATCGGTTACGGACTCGCGAGGTTCATCCTCTGGGTCTTCGAGCGAAGATTCGACGCGGCCTTCACGTTCCGCTTCCCGCTGTGGACACTTGCGGTCTCACTCGCCGTCACGCTGATCGCGACGCTGATCGTGATCCGACTTCCACTCCGTCGAGTCGTACGAATGCAGCCCGGCACGGCACTGCGCTACGAATAGCGCCGAACGAGCAGACGCGTGGCCCTCACACTCCGTCACCCGAGCACGCCCCGCTCAGGGCTCGACGAGGTTGGGGCTGATGAAGGTGTCGAGGGCGCCGAGCAGGGATGCGAGCACGGACGTGTCGCCTGCGTCGATCGTGATGGTGCCGTTGTCGATGCGCTCGGCAAGGCGCTCCGGATACGCGATCACGTCGACCATCGCGGCACGGTCGAGGGTCACTGCGACGTCCGCGTCGGTCGTGTCGGTGTCGTGATGGATCGTCGCGTTCTCGACGGTCAAGCGGTGGGTGAGCGACTCCTCGTCTGCATTCAGATCGGTGATCGTGAACGCAACCGACAGCGTCTCGAGCGGGCACTTCGCCGGGTCGAAGCGGGAGCCCGTCATGTCGATGATCTGCTCGCCGGTCATCCCGGCGAACAGCCCGGGTGGCCCGCCCCGTCCGAGCTGGATCGTTCCGTTGCGCAGCTCGAACGCTCCCATCAGGTAGGCGTTGCGCCAGGTGCTCGACTCGGCCTGATAGCCGAGCTGCTCCATCGCATCGGCCGACAGCGACCGTGCCTCGCGGTGCTCGGGGTCGGCGAAGATCAGGTGCTTCAACACCTCGACCGTCCAGCGGTAGTCGCCGTCGTCGAACGCAGCCTGCGCCCCACGCATCACCCCGTCGGCACCACCCATCATCTCGACGTAGCGCGTGCCTGCGTCGACCGGCGGGTGCGGCTGGAGGTTGGCGGGGTTGCCGTCGTACCACCCGAGGTACCGGTTGTAGACCGACCGCACGTTGTGCGACACCGTGCCGTAGTAGCCCTGCACGTGCGACTGCTTCGAGAAGCAGTCGGGGAGATGGGTGAGCTCGGCGGCGATCTCGTCGGGGGTGTGCCCGTGGTTGGCCAACCGCAGCGTCTGGTCGTGCATCCAGCGATAGACGTCGCGCTGCAACTTGAGGAAGCCCTCGACATCGTCGGCGCCGAAACGCGGCCAGTGGTGGCTGGCGAACATCGTGTCGGTGTGTGGCCCCCACATCCGCATCGCCTCGTGGATGTACTTGCTCCACGCGAGCGAGTCGCGCACCTGCGCACCACGGATGGGGTACAGGTTGTGCAAGGTGTGCGTGCAGTTCTCCGCCATGCACAGCAGCCGCTTGTCGGGGAAGAAGAAGTTCATCTCCGATGGCGCCTCGGCGTCGGGCGTGTTCTGGAAGACGATCCGCACCCCGTCGACATCGAGTTCGGTTCCGGTCTCGGTGATCAACTCGGTCGGTGCGACCAGCCCTGACGTACCGAGCGGGACGGTCTTGCCGAGCCCCGCGTCGACCTGGCCCATCGGTCCGAACGGGAGCAGCGGCCCGAACTGATACATCGATCGGCGACCCATGATCGGCCCGGCCAGCACGTTCTCGCCGACCGCCTCGTGCATGAACCCCTCAGGTGCGATCACCCGCACGTCGCCGCGAGCAACTGCGTCGCGTGATGTCACGCCGAGCATCCCGCCGAAGTGGTCGAGATGGCTGTGGGTGTAGATCACGGCGCTGACGGGGCGTTCGCCCAGGTGTTCATTGGCGAGTGCGAGGCACGCTGCTGCACACTCCTCGGCCGTCAACGGATCGATGATCAGCCATCCGCTGTCGGCCTCGATGAAGGTGATGTTGCTGATGTCGTACCCGCGTGCCTGCCACACACCGTCGGCAACCTTGAACAGACCGTGAATCGCGTTGAGCTTGCCCTGGCGCCACAGACCGGGATGGACGGTGTCCGGCGCGGCGTCGTCGGTGCGCAGGAAGTCGTGGTTGGCCGTGTCCCACACCGGTCGGCCGTTCTTCTCGATGCGGCCGGTCGGGTGTTGTGCCACGAGTCCGTGGGCAGCGGCGGCGAAGTCGATCCCGTCGTCGAAATCGACGACGGCTGCGGAGTTGCGTTCGCGGGTGGACGGCGAAGCGGGTTTCGGTGCGTTGCGATCGGTGTCGGCCATCCGGCCAGTTGAGCAGACAGGGCGGCCACGCCACGACAGCGGGCGGTACGGTCGTTTCGGTGCGGGCGATGTACTACGAACGATTCGGCGCTCGACCGACGATCGAGACATTGCCCGATCCGATTCCCAACCCGTCCGGTGTGATCGTCGCCGTCGAGGCATCGGGCGTGTGCCGGAGCGATTGGCACGGCTGGCAGGGGCACGACGCCGACATCGTCCTGCCCCATGTCCCCGGCCACGAACTCGCGGGAACGGTCGTGGCGCTCGGCGATGATGTCCGCCGTTGGCGCACCGGTGAGCGGGTGACGGTGCCGTTCGTCGGCGGATGTGGCTCGTGCGAGGTGTGCATCGGCGGCAACCCCCAGGTGTGTCCGGATCAGTTCCAGCCGGGATTCACGCACTGGGGCTCGTTCGCCGAATACGTCGCGATCGACTTCGCCGACACCAACCTCGTCGGCCTGCCCGACGACCTCGACGCGGTCCACGCAGCCGCGCTCGGCTGCCGCGTGGCCACCGCCTTCCGGGCGGTCACCCAGCGAGGCGGCATCCGACGGGACCAGTGGCTCGCCGTGCACGGATGCGGGGGAGTCGGCCTCTCGGCTGTGATGATCGGCGCCGCGCTCGGGGCGCGCGTCCTCGCCGTCGACATCGACCGATCCGCTCTCGCGGCCGCCATCGAAGCGGGAGCAGTGGCGAGTCTCGATGCATCAGCCCAGACGCCCGAACAGGTCGGTGCGGCTGTGTGCGACCTGACCGGCGGTGGTGCGCACGTGTCGATCGACGCGATCGGTGGTGCGGCGTCGTCGCTTGCATCACTCCTGGGGCTCCGCCGACGCGGCCGCCACGTCCAGGTCGGGTTGATGACCGGCGAGGCCGCGCACGCGGCGGTCGCCTACGACCGGATCGTCGCCTGGGAACTCGACGTGCTCGGCTCGCACGGCATGGCGGCCGACGAGTATCCCGCGATGCTCGAGATGGTGGCCGACGGGCGCCTCGACGTCGGCGCCCTCGTGCGGCGAACGGTCTCGCTCGACGCTGCCATCGATGTCCTCGTCGACCTCGACGCAGCCGGCCCCGGCATCACCGTGATCGACCGCTTCGGCGGTTGACCGGATCGTGGCGACCAGGTTCGGATCGACGTGCGGGGAGGTGGCGCCTCAGGTCGACTCGGCGGGCTCGAACACCGTGAACTCGGCCTGTTGTCCGCGTGATTGGTGGTCGTCGATGTCGCAGATCACGCGGTAGACCCCTGCCTCGTCGAAGCTCACGACGACCGTGGCGCTGTTGCCCGGTGCGATGCGTTCGGTCTTGCCGAGTCGCCGGTTGGCGTCGGTCAGCACCTCCATCTCGTGATCGATCGTGCCCTCGTTGGTCACGATGAACTCGATGGTTTCGCCCGCGGTGATCGTGATGCTCTCCTTGGCCTCGAAGGCGTACTCGACCGCAGCGATCTCGACCGATCGAGCCTCGCCCGCGGGAGCAGCGGCGTCGTCGGATCCGCACCCGGCCACGAGGAACAGCGCGGTGAACATGGTTGCTGGGAGGACGCTTCTCGGCATGGGCGACAACTTAGGGGGTGGCATGGGCAGCGATCCGGAATGCCATCGGGCGCAGTATGTTGGCGACGTGCCAGTGACCGGTCCCTCCATCCGCGCGGAGGGCGTCGACGGCCCGGCCCTGATCGGCTGGCGCGAGTGGGTGGCGTTCCCCGACTGGGGGCTCGATGCCGTGAAGGCCAAGATCGACACCGGCGCCCGCACCTCGGCACTGCACGCCTACGACCTCGAGGAGTTCGAGCGCGACGGACAGCGTTGGGTCCGTTTCGTCGTCCACCCGTGGCAACGCAACGATGAAGACGCACAGGTCGTCGAGGCGGCGCTGGTCGATCAACGACACGTCACGAGTTCCTCGGGCACCAAGAGCCTGCGGCCGGTCGTGCGAGCCGTGATCGATCTCGCCGGCGCCCCACACGAGATCGAGATCACGCTGACGCGGCGCGACGAGATGGGGTTCCGGATGCTGCTCGGACGCAAGGCGATGGCAGGTCGCTACCTGATCGATCCGTCGCTCTCCTACGTCACCGGACGTCCCGATCGAAGCGTCCGTCGACGCAACCGGGGTCGATCGTGACCGAGATCGGACCCGACACCGTCGTCGAGACGTCCGTGGACGCGCCACCCGAACCTGTGCGACGCCGGCGGCTGCTGCGTCGCCCATCGTTTCCGATCGGCAACCTCGATGTCACGGCGGGTCGCTCGGGGATCGGCGAGCTCCCCGTGTCGCGGCTGGTCACCGGTACCCAGATCTCGATCCCGGTCAACGTGTTCCACGGGCGTCACGACGGACCGGTCGTGTGGCTCAGCGCCGCGGTGCACGGCGACGAGATCGGCGGTGTGGAGATCATCCGCCGTGCTCTCGCATCGATCGACCCGAAGACCCTTGCCGGAACCATCGTCGCCGTTCCGATCGTCAACGTGCACGGATTTCTCAGTGGCGACCGCTACCTGCCCGATCGCCGTGACCTCAACCGGTCGTTCCCCGGCTCACCGAACGGCTCGTTGGCGGCGCGCATCGCCAACCTGTTCATGACCGAGATCGTCGAGCGCTGCGACGTCGGCATCGATCTCCACACCGGATCCGACCATCGCACGAATCTCGCCCAGATCCGCGCCGATCTCGACGACGACCGAACCCGCGACCTTGCGATCGCATTCGGTGCGCCGTTCATGATGCACGCCAAACTCCGCGACGGATCGATGCGTGCCGCTGCGACGTCCAAGGGCGCGACGGTGCTCCTGTTCGAGGGCGGCGAGGCGTGGCGGTTCGATCGGGCGGCGATCGACGTGGGGGTCGCCGGTGTCGGTCGGGTGCTCGCCCGGCTCGGCATGGTCCAGTCGACCGATGGACCAGGCGCGGCGAACTCCTCGATCGCCTCGCTGCCGGCCGAGAGCAGGTCGAGCTCGTGGGTCCGGGTCCGCCGCAGCGGGATCGCCCTCATCCAGGTCGAGCTCGGGCAGATCGTCGAGCGCGGTGAGGTGATCGCGACCGTCCGCGACTCGGTCGGGCGCCAGCTCAGCCGGACCCGTGCCTCCCGCTCGGGCATGGTGATCGGCCACACGCAACAGCCGCTCGTCAATCAGGGCGACGCCATCATCCACATCGCCGAACTCCTCGATCGCGACCCGGTCCCCTCCACGTCGGCCGACATCGCTGATCCCCAGGCCGAGGCCCAACCCGTTCTGCCAGAGAAAGAGTCCCAATGAAGCTTGCCATCCTCTCCCGCTCGCCGGGCGCATACAGCACCCACCGGCTCAAGTCGGCTGCGCTCGAACGCGGCCACGACTGCAAGGTGCTCAACACCCTTCGCTTCGCCATCGACCTCTCGAGTGGTGAGCCCGATCTCCAGTTCCGTGGCAAGCACATCTCCGACTACGACGCGGTGCTGCCGCGGATCGGTGCGTCGATCACCTACTTCGGCACCGCTGTCGTCCGTCAGTTCGAGCAGATGGATGTCTACACGCCGAACACGGCGAACGGCATCGCGAACTCGCGGGACAAGCTGCGCGCGACGCAGATCCTCAGCCGTCACGACATCGGGATGCCGGCAACGTCGTTCGTTCGCGACAAGGCCGACGTCCTGCCGGCGATCGAGCTCGTCGGCGGTGCGCCGGTCGTGATCAAACTCCTCGAGGGGACGCAGGGGATCGGCGTGATCCTCGCCCCCGACAAGAAGGTCGCCGAGGCGATCATCGAGACGTTGCAGTCGACGAAGCAGAACGTGCTGATCCAGCAGTTCATCACCGAAAGCAAAGGGCGTGACATCCGGGCACTCGTCGTCGGCGATCGTGTGGTCGGGGCCATGCGCCGCACGGCTCAGGGCGACGAGTTCCGCTCGAACGTCCATCGCGGCGGGTCGGTCGAAGCGGTCACCCTCGACGCGGAGTACGAACGCACCGCCGTTCGAGCCGCGCAGATCATGGGATTGCGCGTCGCCGGCGTCGACATGCTCGAAGGCAACGACGGGCCGCTGGTCATGGAGGTCAACTCGTCGCCCGGCCTCGAAGGCATCGAGCGTGCGACCGAACTCGACATCGCCGGGGCGATCATCGATCACATCGCCAATCAGGTGGCGTTCCCCGAACTCGACGTTCGCCAGCGTCTCACGGTGAGTACCGGCTACGGCGTCGCCGAGATCCACGTGCCCGAAGTCTCGGAGTTCATCGGCAAGACGATCAGCGCGTCGGGGTTGCTCGAGCGGGACATCACCGTGCTCACGCTGCACCGCGACAACGTCGTGATCCCGAATCCGCGCATGAGCCGCGAACTCCAGCCCAACGACCGTCTGCTCTGCTTCGGCAAGTTGGAGGAGATGCGCGACATGATCCCGGCGCGCCGCAAACGCCGCGCCAAGATCCGCAAGCTCCCCGAAGACGCGCTGCACGATCTCCAGGAATGACGACGTTGCCTCAGGGCGCGAGGACGCAGTAGCCGTCGATCTCCATCAGCAAGGGCGACTCCGGGTGGGCCGGGCGGCTCCGACCGAGGTCGCGCTCGCGCACCTCCCCGATCCACTGGGCGTGCTGATACTCGTGGTTGACCACCGCCACGAGCAGCGTGCGTGCGATCACGTCGAGCTGGGTCGGTGCGCCGACGTCGCCGCGTGAGATGTTCCCGATCCTGAAACGCAGTCGATCGGCGACCGCGTCGCGATAGGCAGCGAGGCGATCGATGCCGGGAAGATCGCCTCGATCGCGTTCCGACGTGGCCCCGTCCATCATCCCGTCGAGTTCGGGGTCGGGGCTCGGCTCGGCGGCCGTCAGGTTGCGGACCATGAAGTGGGCAACCGCGGCCTGATGCCCGAGGTGCCATCCGATCGCGCTCGACTGCTCGTGGGGGCGCCAGTGCACTTCGTCCTCGCTGAGATCCCGCCACAGGGAGTCCGTGTGCTCGAGCGCCCGTTCGTACTCCGCGAGGAGTCGACCGATCGTGGCCGTCGGCGTGTTCCTGGATGGTGCGGTGGGCAGCGTGTCGTCGGTCATGGTGTCTCCGGGGGGTGGGGTCGGTCGAGCGCGTTCTGGAGTGCCGCGACGGTTCGCTCCGCAGCGGCGAGCGCCCCTTCGATGTGACCGGGCGCGATGGGGGAGGTCTCGGTCGACGTCCAGTGGAGGCGACCGTCGAAGACCGGATCCCCGAACCTCGGGTCGCCGTAGGTCGAGTAGTCGGTCGAGTCGCCCGCTCCGGCGGGGGTGGTGGACGGCTCGCGCCGCCAGTCGGCGATGTGCAGTTCGAGTGGATCGGTGGCCGCCGGTCCGAACACTCGGCCCAGTTGGGCCACCACCGGCTGCTGTTCGACGGGCCCGCCCTCGGCGGTGGTCGGAGCGAACCCGAACAACGCCGCGGGTCGGCCGTCGGGACCGCTCATGTCGTGGATCTCGCGCAGCGGGCCGAGGTGGCTCACCGCCGAACCCGAGAGTCCCGCATCGCGCCAAAAGGTGCTCGCGTAGCGCGCCACGACCTTCGTGATCGCACCCATCCACACCGGAGTCCGAACGGTGAGCTCGCGGATCTCGTCGGGGAGCGACGGCCGGAAGTCGATGGTGGACGCCGCGAGCGCGGGCGGTACGGCGATCACGACGTGGTCCGCTCGCACCGTCCGATTCGCTCCGGCCTGCAACGCTGTGACCGCGATCGGCCGGTGAGCGTCGGCCGTCCACTCGACACGGTGAACGTGACTCTCGAGCCACAGATCGCTGTGGGCTCGCCCCTCCAGGCGCCGTCGCAGTGCGACGGTCAGCTCGTCGGCGCCGCGGCTGAATCGGGACGACGGAACGTCGATCGGGTTGCCCGCAAGCCGCACCACACCGTCGGGGGCGTCGTAGAGCGCATCGCCCGCGAGGTACTGGGGATGGGTCGGAACGTCGAACTCGTCGACGAGAGCGGCCACGCGCTGCTCGCCGGGCCAGAACCAGGAGGCGCCGAGATCGAGGCCGCCGATCGAGCGCAAGCGACCACCGACCCGGTCGGCGGCTTCGAGCACGGTCACCCGCAGGTGGGGGCCCAGGTGCGTCGCTGTCGACAGCCCGGAGATGCCGGCACCGATGACGACGACGTCACACTCGAGTCCGCTCTCGACGCGTCCGTCCATCCGCGGATCCTACGGGTCGGCCGCAGCGGGTCGGCTGGCCGACCGCCGCGGTGAGGCGATCCCGAGCGTCCCGATCGACCGAGGCGATCGATATCCACCACTGATCGTTGTGGGCATGTGAAACTGGCTGTCATATGAACGCCTACTCGCGCACGCTTCCCCTGGTCGGGGGCCACGGGGTCACGTCGCCGCTGCGCGAGCTCGGGTCGTCGGCACTCGACCGTCGAATCCCGTGGGCAGCGCCCGACCCCGCCACGATGGTGCTCGACACCTGGGGAGCGCCGGCGGCACGGCTGGTGATCCGCACCGTGTACGCACCCTGGCCCGCTCCTGATCCGTCGATGCGCGTGGAGTTCGCCGCACCGGCGGCGCTCACCGATGTCGGTGTGTCGAACCTCTTCGAGCCGTTCCACCCGATCGAGATGCCCGACATCATCGCCGCCCGTCAGGCCGCGTGGCCGACGTCCGTCGCGGCTCGGATCCCGGTGGGTCGGCCGCTGCCGCCACCGACGATCGCCGACGCTGCTGTGTACGGCCTGGCACCGACCGCCACGTCGGTCGGAGCCCACCGTCGCGGTGCGACCCGGCGTCTCGCCGTCGGTCTGGTCGCTGCCGCCGGCGTTGCCTGCGCAGCGGTTGCCGCGGCCGTCACCCTGCTCTGAGTCGATCCGTCGGCGGCGTCGAGACCGTGTCGCCCACGATGTGCCACGATCAAGCGATGAAGATCCGCCACCTGCTGCTCCCCGCGGCTGTGATCGTCGCCGGCTGCTCAGGGAGCGACACCGCCTCCGAGCCACTGGACACCTCGACCCGAACCGAGGCATCGGCACCCGACGCCACCCTCGATGCGGTCGATGGACCGACCGCCGATTCCGAGCCGCCGGCCACCGAGCCGGCTCCGCCCGCAACCGATGCCGGCGACGTCGCCGAGTCGGCGCCGGACGACACCGCGGGCCCGACCGATGACGTGTTCGTGATCGACGGTCCAGCACGGGTGCGGCCGTCGTGCGATACGTTGCCGAGGGGTGTCACCGAGACCACCCTCGACGCCGGCGGTGCAGTTCACGGTGTGAGGATCTTCGTGCCGACCGTCATCTCGTCCGATCCGGCTCCCACCGTGCTGAACTGGCACGGCCTCGGCTCGAACGGCACCGAGCAGGCGGCGTTCAGCGGCTACGAGACGCTCGCCGAAACCGAGGGATTCATCGTGGTGCACCCCACGGGGGTGCCGGCCACGGTCGATGGGCCCAACTCGTGGGAACTGACCGAATTCGACACTCCCGAACGCGACGACCTGGTGTTCGCCGACTCATTGATCGACATGCTCGTCGCCGACTGGTGCGGCGACCCTGATCGGATCTATTCGACCGGCATGTCGAACGGCGGGTTGTTCACCGCGGAGCTGGTGTGCGGCCGAGCGGATCGCATCGCTGCGGCGGTCTCGGTCGCCGGCACGACGCACCCCGAGACCTGTGCCCCGTCGCGAGCGGTCCCGTACATCGCGTTCCACGGCACCGCCGATGACGTCATCCCGTTCGCCGGGACCGGTGAGTCGACGCTCGTCGAGGAGGTCGATCCCGACGGGTTCTTCGGACAGGTGATGCCCGACGAGTTCGCCGAGTTCGCGGCCAGCGCGGGCTGTGACCCCGAGCCGGTCCGCACCGAGGAGACGCCGGAGGTCATCAGCTACGCCTACGCGGGCTGCGACGACGACGTCCCGATGACCTTCTACGAGATCGTCGGCGGTGGCCACACCTGGCCCGGTTCGCCGTTGGCCGATCAGCTCGCCGGCTTGGGCTTCTTCACCGATGACATCAGCGCGACGGTCGACGGCTGGGCGTTCATGTCCCAACACTCCCTCTGATCGCGACGCGTCGGCGCCTACGCTCGGGCACATGCCGACGATCCTGATCCTCAACGGGCCGAACCTGAATCTCCTCGGCACGCGTGAGCCCGAGGTGTACGGCGCCGACACCCTCGACGACATCGTCGACGAGTTGCAGTCACTGGCCGCCGACCGTGGTTACGAGATCGAGGCGGTCCAGTCGAACATCGAGGGTGAGTTGGTCGACGCACTGCATGCTGCACGCACGACCGCTGCGGGGGTCGTCTTCAATCCCGGCGCCTACACGCACACGTCGATCGCCCTCCGTGATGCGATTTCGGCCGTCGAGTTGCCGGTCGTCGAGACACACCTCTCGAACGTGCACGCCCGCGAGGAGTTCCGTCACACCTCGATGCTGACCGCCGTGTGCCTCGGCGTCGTCGGTGGGTTCGGACGGACCAGCTATCGCCTCGCGCTCGACGCGCTCATCTCCCATCTCGACACCTGAGTCAGCGCCCCGTCAGCGCCCGACCATCGATGCCAGGGGTGACGGCCAGCGTCCTCGACCTGGTCGGCGACGACCTGGAACTCCTCGAGTCGGCGGGATCGGTAGCCGCTGATGTGCAATCGGGTGGCGGCGGGGGTGTCGACGAAGCGTGACACGGCCTCGGCCAGGGCCCGGTCCAGGTCGATGCGACGGTCCTTCAGCTCCCACGACACGACACACACGACTCCCGGTGTCGGCTCGGTCGTCCCGATCACGGCGAGTCGGCCCGCGGCCTCGGGTTCGTACTCGCACGCCAGTCGCCACGAGTGCACGTCGATCGCTGCCAGATCGACCGTTCGGTCGGCGACCGCACGGACCGAATCGCGGTGCGCGCCGGTGAACCTCACGTCGCCGAAGATCGGGCCGTCGGTGAGCAGCTCGCGAACGAAGTGGCCGAGGCTCCAGTATCCCGACTGGGAATCGGTGCCGTTCGCCGCCACGCGGGCCCCCGCGAAGCGGAGGATGTCGGCCGTGGCCGCGCCCGTTCCCACGCCGTCGACCGGTCGTCGTGGATCGTCGTCCCGGCAGACGATCACGGAGTAGTAGCTCCCGGGTTCGGGTTGGGGCAGGTCCGATGGTGGGTCGTAGACGATGGTCCCGACGACTTCCGTTTCGCCGAGCCCGTCGCGTACAGGGTTGAGCGAGCAGACCTGTCCGAGCAGCATCGACGGGTCGGTCCAGAGCGACGGGAGATCGTGGCGGCGAGTGAGTGCATCCGGTGCCTCGATCCCGATCTGTTGCGCGGCCTCGGAGATGAGTGTCCACAGGTCGTCGAGCGCGTCGGCGACCTCGGGCCAGTCGTACATCGGCAGGCCGGCGACGTACGACGGCTCGACGTGGTCGACGTCGAGCCCATCTGTGGTTCGCTCATGGTGACGTCGATGCCTTGGTGACGAGGGCCGGTGCGGCCGACGTCACGCCAGTCTGGCGTGCGAGGGGCGGCGCGGGCGAACACTGTGGAAGACTGTTGCGATGGCAACGGATTCTGCGAGCACACCGACGTTCGGCACGGACCATGACGGTGATCATCCCGATCGAGCCGACGAGTGGGAGGTGCTCCGACAGCGGTACATCACGCCACCGGAGTCGCGCCCGGCGTCCTCGGCGCGCGGCCAGCATCATCAGGCGTTGATCTCGTCGGACGTGGTGCGAACGATCGAGTTCTACCAAGGGCTGCTGGAGTTCCCGCTGACCGAACTCTTCCAGAACCGGGACTACGTCGGATCGACACACTTCTTCTTCGACATCGGCAACGGCAACGCGCTCGCGTTCTTCGACTTCCCAGGTCTCGGTCTGGAGGAGTACGCGGAAGTCCTCGGTGGACACCACCATCTGGCGATCTCGGTCACCCGCGAGAACTGGGACCGGCTGAAGGACAAGCTCGCCGATGCTGGTGTCGACGTGTTCGAACTCGACAACACCTCGCTCTACTTCGCGGGTCCCGACGGTGAGCGCATCGAGCTCATCGCCGATCCACTCGGTGAGATGTACGGCATGAAAGTCCTCTGACGCGTCGCGGGAGGATCGGACCCCTCCGCTACGGGCGGCCGGCGTGGGCGACCTCGACACGAGTCGAGTAGATCGCGCCCGTTGCCGTGCCGGCGACCACGTCGGGACTGGCGTCGTCGGCCGTGAGGACGAACAGCGTCTGGCCGTCGTCGCCACCGAGCATGCATGCATACGTGTTGTTCGGCGTCCCCATGCGAACCGTCGACGGGTCGTCGATGTCACCCGATCCGATCACGCGCACGATCTGCTTGCCGGCCGCATCGGAGAACCAGACGCCCTCTTCCTCGTCGAGCGTGCAGCCGTCGGGAGCGGTGCCCTCGACCGAGGCCCAGACCCGCGGCTCGGTCAGCGATCCGTCGTGGTCGATCGTGAAGGCCGTGTACTGACCGCCGAACGTCTCGCCGACCATCAAGGTCCGATTGCTCGGGGTGATGACCGCACCGTTGGGAAAGAGCAGTTGATGCCCGTCGGCCGTGACGCTGCCGTCGGGCCGCACGATCACGAGGCCCGTGGTCTTCACGCTGTCGCCGCCCTCGAAGTCGAAGCCGAAGTTCCCGACGTACGCCGTGCCGTCCTCGGCGACGACCATGTCGTTGCAGTGACCTCCGGTGACGCCGGACAGGTCTGCGTGTTCGACGACGGTGCCGTCCGCTTCGCGGCGCATGACCTTCCGGTCGAGCATCGAGACGAAGAGCAGCCGACCGTCGGGCAACCAGCCGAGCCCCGAGGGCCGACCGTCGTGTTCGAGTTCGACGTGGCGGGTGCCCGACCCGTCGGGGTGGATCTCGACCGACGAGATCGTCTGCTGGTAGAAGTCGCTGAACCACAGCCGACCGTCGTGCCAACGCGGACCTTCGCCGAAGTCGATCCCGTCGATGACCAGAGTCCAGTCGGCGTGCATCTGCGTGGCGTCGTCCATTCGCCGAAGCTACTGCGGATCAGGGGTGGCCGGGGAAGGTGGGCACCCCCGGGTCGAGGCGGACGTGGTCGGCGGCATCGTCGGCGAACCAGACCGCCTCGGTGCGCAGCCCCGACGGGCCGTTGATCGAGCCGGCGCAGATCGACGTGATCGAGTTCGAACCGTCGACGATGCCGCTGCGGTAGAACAGCGACGCCCCGCAGGTGCCACAGAATCCGTACGCGACGTTGGCGTCGTCGTCGGGGGAGTACCAGCGCAGTCGGTCGCCGGAGATGTCGAGGTCGGCGGTCGGTGTCGCCGTGGCCGCCATGAAGTTGCCGGTGATCCGCTGGCAGCGGAGGCAGTGGCACTCCAGCACGGGTCGCAATGGGGCGTCGGTCGACCAGGTCACCGCGCCGCAGAGGCACGCCCCGGTCACGGAGTGCCCGCCCCGTTCACGCGGTGAGCCACCCGGCGATCGCCTCGCCGATGTCGTCGGGACTGTCCTCCTGCACGAAGTGCAGACCGACGACGCGCCGTTCGGTCTGGTTCGGCCAACCCCGGCAGAACTCGCGTTGCTTGCCCACCAGGATCGAGCCGGGGTCGGCATCGATGAACAGCTTCGGGATCTCGTTGGTGTTCATCCAGTCGGCGTACGACTGGACGATCTCGACCGTGTCCGCCGGGGTGCCGTCGATGGGGATCTGGCGCGGCCAGGTGAGCGTGGGGCGTCGTGCCTCGCCGGGGTCCTCGAACGGTGCACGGTAGACGGCCATCTCCGCTGCCGTGAGTCCGCTGATGATCGCATTCGGCAGGATCGCCTCGACGAACAAGTTCTTCTCCAGGCAGAGTTCCTCGCCGGCGTCGGAGCGCATGCCCTGGAAGATCCCGCGGGCATTCGGTGGCCACTCGTCCCACGACGGGATCGGCTGGACGATCGCCTCCATGTAGGCGATGCCCGCGACCCGGGGCTCGTGCCGGCGGGCCCAGTCGAAGCCGAGCGCGGAGCCCCAGTCGTGGATGACCAACACGACCTCGTCGCCGAGGTCGAGTCGGTCGAGGAGGGCGTCGAGCCATGCACGATGCTCCACGAAGGTGTAGCTGTCGGGTCCCGTGTCGTCGAGCTTGTCGGAATCACCCTGGCCGATGAGATCGGGCGCCACGACGCGCCCGAGGTTCCACACGTGCGGGATGATGTTCCGCCACAGGTACGACGAGGTCGGATTGCCGTGGAGGAACAGCAGCGTTCGGTCCTGGTCGTCGACCGGTCCACTGTCGAAGTACGCCATCGACTTCGTGTGGCCGCCGACGGTGACGCTGGCTGACTTCTTCGGCAGTGGTGCAGTGGTCCCCATGCGTCCCAGCCTGTCAGATCACTGCGTTCCTGCACCCCATCTCCGTTCTCGTGATCTCTTCCGGCGCACCGTGCGCAAAGAGTTCACGAGAACGGAGATGGGGCGAGTCGCAGGCCGGGCGACCGCTGCTGGGTCAGCCGGCCACGTAGGCGAGGACGTCGAGGGCGTAGTGGGCGGTGACGTTGGTGAAGATGCAGACTTCGCCGTTGGCGTTGAGTGCGACGGTGGTGGCGTTGGCGATGTTCACGCCGGGCGTGTAGTTCAAGGATGAGGCGACCGGTGGTGTGGCGGTGCAGGGGTAGAGGGTGGCGAAGCCGCGTCCTTCGTTCTGGATGGCGGTGATGTTGAGTTCGACACCGACGGCGTCGGCGGCGACGCCGCCGCGGCCGGCGATCTTGACCTTGATGGTCTGGCCGGCTGGGAGTTTGCCGGCGCCGAGGAATTGGCCGTCGACGGTGGAGCCGGTGGGTCGGGTGTCCAACAGGCGTCCCGGTTCCACCGTGGCGACGGCGGAGCCTGCGGGGACGTAGGCGAGGACGTCGAGGGCGTAGTGGGCGGTGACGTTGGTGAAGATGCAGACTTCGCCGTTGGCGTTGAGTGCGACGGTGGTGGCGTTGGCGATGTTCACGCCGGGCGTGTAGTTCAAGGATGAGGCGACCGGTGGTGTGGCGGTGCAGGGGTAGAGGGTGGCGAAGCCGCGTCCTTCGTTCTGGATGGCGGTGATGTTGAGTTCGACACCGACGGCGTCGGCGGCGACGCCACCGCGGCCGGCGATCTTGACCTTGATGGTCTGGCCGGCTGGGAGTTTGCCGGCGCCGAGGAATTGGCCGTCGACGGTCGAGCCGGTTGTTCGGGTGTCCAACAGGCGTCCCGGTTCCACCGTGGCGACGGCGGAGCCTGCGGGGACGTAGGCGAGGACGTCGAGGGCGTAGTGGGCGGTGACGTTGGTGAAGATGCAGACTTCGCCGTTGGCGTTGAGTGCGACGGTGGTGGCGTTGGCGATGTTCACGCCGGGCGTGTAGTTCAAGGATGAGGCGACCGGTGGTGTGGCGGTGCAGGGGTAGAGGGTGGCGAAGCCGCGTCCTTCGTTCTGGATGGCGGTGATGTTGAGTTCGACACCGACGGCGTCGGCGGCGACGCCACCGCGGCCGGCGATCTTGACCTTGATGGTCTGGCCGGCTGGGAGTTTGCCGGCGCCGAGGAATTGGCCGTCGACGGTCGAGCCGGTTGTTCGGGTGTCCAACAGGCGTCCCGGTTCCACCGTCACCACGTCGGCGCCGGGTCCTGGCGCTCCACCATCGGCGACGAACCGACGAAGCGCGCCCTGCCCGGCGCGTTGAGTCGTCACGTGCACGCCGCCGTCAGGTGCGCCGGCGACCGCCGTTCCGGTCAGTTCGCCACCGACCGGAACGGTCACCCGCCCGAATGATGCGTCGCGAGTTCCGTTCGACGCGAGCCGCTCGACCACAACCGATGTCGGCGACGACGACAATGCCGCAGCGTTCACGATGCCGACCTTTCCGTCGGCGAGTTCCGCGATACCGCCGATGTCACCGAATCCGGTCGCGACCGTCGCTCGACCGCCGGTGCCCCATGAGGCCACCGGCGTACCCGTTGCTGCCGCGAAGCGGTGCAGCGACGATGTCGCCCCGTCATTCGTGGCCACGACGACGTCAGAACCGACGACCGAGACGGCATTTCCGAGGGCCTCGTCCGAAAACATCTCGGGAGGGTCGATGACCTCAGTCCACACGGCGGCACCGGCGTCGGTTTGTCGGGTCACCACGACGACGTCCTCGTCGATCCCACAGTTGAACGGATAGACCGTCGAGACGTGGACGAACGCACTGCTCGAGACCCGCGCGGATGCGTACTGACGTGTGCCGGCCATGAACACACACGCCGGAGGGAACGCGGAGGAGTCGAACTCCAACGCCGATTCACCACCGAACACGCCCGCTGACGAAATCGTGACTGCAGAGTCGGTTCCGAGCTGGCGTTGAGTGATCACCGCCGAGCCGTCCGCGCCGACGGAGCCGTGCTCGGCGTAGGCGAGGTATCCCTGCGCAAACGTCGAAACCCCGGTCGTCCCGTAACCCGCTGCGGGCGCCCCCGACGACGTGACCTTCGCCGACCAGAGGCCGTTGCTGAACGGGTCCATCGGCACGGTCGTGCGCCGCCCGATCGCCACGATCGAGCCGTCGGCGAGGACGCGAACGTCGAGGAGTTCGGCGGTCACCACCGGGATCGCCACGTCGGCGCGCCCGTCACCGGAGAACGACGTGTCAGGCGATCCGTTGGCCGTGTACCGAGCGATCGCAATGTTGCCGGACTTCACGCCGAGCACGACCGAACGTCCCGCACTGTCGACATCGACGGGCCCGACGCGATCGAGCAGGTCGGCCACCACCACACCGTTGGTGCCGAATCCGGTATCCGGCGCGCCTGCCGCCTCGACGGTGCCCGAGACGACGAGCAGTCCGGTGACGAACCCAACCAGCAGTGTGCGACGCATGAAAAGCTCCCTGTCGTTTCTCGATCGACGTGATCCGTGGGGACGGTAGGGACCCGCTGTTACACCGCCGTTACATCGGGTGCGACGGCTGAAATTCGGGGCCTTCTGACCGCACTACAGTCTGAAGATGGCGGTGATCGAGGTGGAGGTGTTGGGCCGACCCCGCATTCGCATCGACGGCCAGGACGCCGCACTCCAGGGCCGCCAGCTCCTGCTCGCACTTCGGCTCGCGCTCGGGGGCCGGGTCCCGCTGGAGCGAGGCGTCCTGCTCGACGTCTGGCCGGACGACTCGGGCACCGACGGGGCGCTGCGGGTGGCCTTGTCCCGACTCCGCGCGACGCTCGGCGGCGACGTCATCCGTCGGGTCGGTCATGGCTATGTGTTCGACCCGCCGGCGCAGGTCGACGCCGATGAGTTCACGCGCATGGTGCGGCAGTCGAAGGAGCCCGGCACCACTCACCAGGAGTGCGTGCGTCTGCTCGACGAGGCGCTCGGACTCTGGATCGCTGATGCATACGCCGGCATCGACGGCATGCACTGGGTGGATCACGAGGTGGTCCGGCTGTCGGAACTCCGAGAGCAATCGATCGATCGACGGTTCGAGCTGCTCATCGAGCACGCTGATGCACCGACGCGCGAGTCGATCGTCTGCGACCTGATGGAGGCAGCCGACCGACACCCCGAGCGGGAACACCGCTCGGCGCTCGCGGCAACGACGTTGTACCACTGCGGACGACAGGCCGACGCACTCGCGCTGATCGCGTCGACGCGCCACGTCCTGCTCGAGAGCTACGGCCTGGACATCGGTCAGGAGTTGCGTGATCTCGAACTCGCGATTCTTCGGCACGAGGTGGTCGGCCCGGCGCACCGGCTGACCGACGAGCAACGCGGGCAGATCACCCGCCGACTCCACGCGGCATCCGGTTTGTTGGCGGCCGGTGCCGATGATGCGCTCGCGATCGCGCAGGAGGCCGTCCGACTCGCCCGTGACTTCGGCGACGGCGAACACCTCCCCCGAGCGCTGCTGCTCACGGCGCAGGCGATGGTCCTGACCGGCGACGGCGACCCGGGCCCGCTCATCGACGAGGCCCAACGGATCGCTCGTTCGGCGTCCGACGGGGACCTCCTCGCGGGCTGCGCTCGTGAAGTTCGGTCGCGGGGTCGCCGACGATCGCCACGACGCATTGATCGAACTCGCCGAACCGCTCGACATGCTGCCGTCGTCCGCGTCGATCCGAGTCGAGCTGCTGTGCGCATCGGCGGCCATCGTCAGCCTCACGGGCGCCGGCCCGGCTGCACAACGGCTCATCCAAGCTGCCGAGCGGGAGCATCACGACGTCGGCTCGGCGCGGACCGAGGCGGTCTGGCTCGCTGCACGTGCCATCGTCGCGGCGGTCGATGGCGCGGAGCCGGACGCGTTCCGCGAGGACGCTGAGCGGTCGCTGCTCCTCGCACAATCCGCAGGTGAACCGATCCTGCTGACGATCGCCTACCAGGCGGTACTGCGACTGGCCTACGCCTCGGGCGATCTTCCCCGTGTCGACACGCTCCTCGAACCGCTGGCCGCAGCCTCCGAACGAGCACTCCTGCCGTTCGGAACGGTTCGTCGTCACCTCTGCGAGGTGACCAATGCGCTCGCTCGGGGTCAGCTCGACGAGGTCCGCGGGCTGATCGCCATCACACGTGATGTGGGACACCGCCTCCGCACCCACGCCGTCGACGGAGCGACCGCGTCGCAGGAGTTGCTCCTCGAACTCGAACTCGACGAGCTCGACCGGCGCGGCGATGCGCTCGACGCGCTGGCTGCGGCCAATCCGAAGAGCCAGGCGGTCATGGTCGCGGCGTTGGCCCGCCCGTACGACGACCGTGCCCATGAGCGTCTGGTCACGGGCATCGCCCACCTCCCGCACAACGACTCGCGACAGACCGTGCTCGCGCTGACGGCATTGGCAGCGGCCGACCGGCGCGATGCGCTGCTCGGGCAACGGTGCATCGACGAACTCGAACCGCTGGGGGACCGCACGGTCGCCGTGGGTTTCGGTTCGGTGGTGATCGGACCGGCGTGCCTGTACGCGGGCATCGCCCACCTCGCCGTCGGCCACCACGACCGGGCTCGGACGCTGCTCGAACGCGGTGTGCAGGTGGCGATCGAATCCACCGGCTGGTTGTGGGCGGCGCACGCACGCCTCTGGCTCGCTGAGACGTTGCTCGAACGTCGATCCGACGGCGATGTCGCCGAAGCGATCGCCAACATCGACGCCGTCGAGGCATCCGAGTGCTTCCACGAACGGTGGCGCGTCGGTCGACATGCGGCGCTGCTGCGCGACGTGATCGCGGAGGGGACCGTTCCCGGCGTCGTCCGCGATCGACAGCGGCACCTCGAGAACGCGTCGTAGCGACGCGTCAGGCGTTGTTGGCCCGGCGCACCCGCACCGGCTTGTTGCGGATCTTCGCGCCTTCGAGACTGCGCAACACTTTGCCGGCGTGTTGCTCGGGCACCTGCACGAATGCCGACTTGTCGTTGATCTTGATCGCGCCGATCTCGCTGCCGCGCATGTTCGCCTCGTTCGCGATCGCGCCGACGAGGTCGCCCGGACGCAGCCCGGCCGATCGACCGAGGTTGAACTGCAGGCTGACGAAGCCGGCCTCGACGTGGTGCGAGCCGTCCGGATTGCGCACGGCCCGGTTCTCGTGGCCGCCGCGTTCGCCGCTCTGACCACGGTCGCCGCGTGGGCTCCGATCGTCGCGCTGGCCACGGTGGCCTTTGCGGTCATCGCGCTCGTATCGGTCGCGACCCTTCTCGGATCGGGCTTGGACGTCCGGGATCTCCTCCTCGGTGCCTGTGCGTCCTGCGGCCTCGTGCGCGAGGCGCACCGCTGCGATCGCCACCTCGACCGGGTCGTGCTCGGCGGTGAGTTGCTCCACGATCGTTCGGTACAGGTCGGCCGACTCGGCCGCGCCGATCTTCGCCGCGACCTCCGAGCCGGTCTGCTCCATCCGACGCATGGTCAGATCGTTGACCGTCGGCACCTTCTCGATCGAGATTTCCTGCTTGGTGGAACGCGCGATGTTGTTGATCTTGCGATGATCCTTCGGGCCGCCGAGCGTGATCGCGATGCCCTCACGCCCGGCGCGCCCGACGCGCCCGATGCGGTGCGTGTAGGCCTCGGTCGTCTGCGGGATGTCGTAGTTGACGACGTGGCTGAGGTGATCGACGTCGATGCCGCGAGCGGCCACGTCGGTCGCGATCAACAGGGTTGCGACGCCACTCTTCAGTCGGCCCATCGCCCGGTCGCGTTGGTCCTGGCTCATGCCGCCGTGCAGCGCCTCGGCGCGGTAGCCCCGACCGTTCATCACGTCGGTGAGTTCGTCGACATCGCCGCGAGTCCGACAGAACACGATCGCTGCCTCCGGGCTCTCCATGTCGAGGATTCGGCCGAGTGCCGATGCCCGATGGGTGCGATGCGTGAGGTAGGCGCGCTGCGTCACCTTCGGCATCGTCCCCTCGGTGTCGGTCGCACGCTGGATGCTGATCCGAACCGGGTCGCTCAGCTGCCGGGTGGCGATCGAGTCGATCCGATTGGGCATCGTCGCCGAGAACAGAACGGTCTGACGCTCCGGGGGAGCGGCGTCGAGAATCGCTTCGAGGTCTTCTGCGAAGCCCATGTCGAGCATCTCGTCGGCTTCGTCGAGGACGACCATGCCGCAGTTGGAGAGGTCGAGCGAGCCGCGCTTGAGATGGTCGAGCACCCGGCCGGGTGTTCCGATCACGATGTCGACGCCGGCGTTGAGCAGGCTGAACTGTGGTCCGATGTTCGTGCCACCGAAGAGTGCAGCAATCCGGACGCGGCCCTGGGCGCCGTACTCCTTCATCGCCTCGGTGACCTGGTTGGCGAGTTCGCGGGTCGGAACGAGCACGAGTCCGAACGGCAGCTTCGAGCGTTTGGCCCCGGCCACCCGATCGAGCATCGGCAGCGCGAATGCGGCGGTCTTGCCCGTCCCCGTCGCGGCTTGCCCGAGCAGGTCGAAGCCGTCGAGCAGCGGCGGGATCGATTCGGCCTGGATCGGCGTCGGGACGACGTAGCCGAGTTCGGTGAGCGACGCGAGCGACTCGTCGGACAGCCCGAGGTCGGCAAACGTGAGCGGTCGGTCCTCGTCCTCGGAGTCGGTGTCGTCGGTGTCGTCGGAGTCGGTGTCGTCGGTGTCGTCGGTGTCGTCCTCCAGGTCGTCGATCTCGGGCACTGGCAACTCGGCGGTGACGTCTGCGTCATCGCCGTCGGCGTCCGGAGGTGCTTCGAGGGGCTCGGGCGCTTCGGCGTCGAAGAGCGTGGCGGCCTCGGGTTCGGCGTCCGGGGACGCGGACGTGTCGATGTGTTCGGAATGGGTGGTATCTGACATGGCTTCGATCCCTGGGGTTTTGGTGCCCCGTGGTTTCGAAGCGCTTCCAGGTTAGGTGGCAGACGGCCGCAACGTCGCGGCGGTCCGCCACGGTGGTCAGGCGTCGGCCAGCGCTGCGACCAACGGGGCCAACTCGTCGAGGGTCGCCATCACGTCGTCGCGGGGGCCCTGCGGCAACCCGAGCACGGCCCGGCCGAAGCCGGCTGCGGACAGCTCGACCAGCTTCGCCTCGTCGGGCGGCGCCCCGAAGAGCCCGCGCTCGATCGATTCCGGGTCGCGGCCGACGGCATGGCACGCCTCTTCGACCAGCCCCCACTTCTCGAGCGGGTGGCGACCGCCGATCGGCATCCAACCGTCGCAGAACTCCGCGATGTGCGCCGCGGTCTTCGGGCCGGCATTGCCACCGAGGATGACCGGCGGGCCGCCCGCCTGCGCGGGCTTCGGCCACGCCCAACTCGACGAGAACCGGACGAACTCGCCGTCGAACGACGCCTCGTCGTTGTTCCAGAGCTCCTTCATCGCCAGCACGTATTCGCGCAGCATCTCGCGACGTTCGCTGTAGCGCGTGCCGTGGTGTGCCATCTCCTCCTTGTTCCACCCGTAGCCGACCCCGAAGAGGAAGCGACCCCCCGAGAGGCGATCGAGGCTCGCCACCTCCTTGGCCGTGTGAATCGGATCACGCTGTGCCACCAGACAGATGCCGGTGGCGAGTTTGATCGTGCTGGTGACGGCAGCGCACGCGGCGAGCGCGACGAAGGGATCATGCGTGCGCCAGTAGAATTCGGGAAGCGGCGGCGCCGACGGGTTGCCACCCCACGGCGTCTCCCGGCTCGTCGGGATGTGCGAGTGCTCGGGGAACCACAGCGATTCGAAGCCCCGGGCCTCGGCTTCACGAGCGAGTTCGACCGGATCGATCGTCTGATCGGTGGGGAAGATGACGAGGCCGAGATGCATGGCTCGAACCGTAACCCGGTGATTTGACCCGACGCTCACCCGCGCACCCCACCGCCCAGATGTCGGAGAGAAAGCGCGATCAGTCGCGGAAGTTCTGGAACTGGAGCGGGATCCCGATGTCTTCGGCCTTGAGCAGTGCAATGACGTCTTGCAGCGCGTCGCGCTTCTTGGCCTGGACGCGGATCGAGTCCCCCTGGACCTGGCTGCTGACGCCCTTGGGTCCCTTCTCCTTGATCGTCCGGTTGATCAACTTCGACTTCTCCTGGGAGATGCCGACCGCGATCGTCATCACCTGACGCACGGTGTTCTGGCTCGCCTCCTGCACGTCGCCGTACTCGACCCCGCGCAGCGACACTCCCGCGCTTGACCAGTTTCTCCTCGACCACGATCCGCAGCGCGGTGAGGCGGTCTTCGCTCGCCGTGTGCATCGTGATCACGAGGTCGTTGAGCTCGATCGAGGAGTTGGTGTTCTTGAAGTCGAAGCGGTTGGCGATCTCGCGCTGGGCCTGATCCACCGCGTTCTTGACTTCTTGCTCATCCACTTCGGAGACGACGTCGAAACTTGCCATGGGTGAAACGGTAGCGGAGGTCGCGGCCCGGGTTGCGTGCCGGATCGGGGACGGTACGCTTTCGGCGCCTCGTTCGACAGACCACTGCGGGTCTCGAGTCCAACGTCTGTGGAGCGGGGTCCAGAGGGTCGGTGTCCGAGTGGCCAAAGGAAGCAGATTGTAACTCTGCCGGCGTATGCCTTCGTAGGTTCAAATCCTACCCGGCCCACACAGTGCGAGAGCCCGTCAGCGACTGCTGGCGGGCTCTCGACGTTCCGGGCCCGCTCCGTCGCAGCAGGTTCGGTGTCGGCTGGACGGGACGGCTGATCGGCCCGTTAGCGTCCGTCGAGATGTCGGCTCGCCTCGATGCGCTGATCCTGTGTGATTTCGCACAGATCCGGGAAGGCTTGTTGTTCGTGCAGTCCGGCGGGCTCACCAGGCTGGTGGCGAATTCGCTTCCCGCCTCGTTCGGATGTCACGTCGCTGCCATGGTCTACATGCCGCCCCACGAGGCCGTCGAAGCCCACCACATGGTGATGAAGGTCAAATCGGCCGACACCGCGACGCTGGTTGCAACGATCCAGGTCGCACTCCACGAAGTGCCTCGTCCGGCCGGTCTGATGCCGGGCGAAGGTCGTCACGTTCCCGTCGTGATCCCGCTGAGCAAGGTCGTCTTCGCGCGGGCGGGGCGCTACGACCTGCAGGTCGACATCGACGACGAGATCGCTGCCGACCTCACGTTCGCGGTCTCCGAGCGCTGACGACAGCGCTCGATCAGAGCATCAGTTGCAGCGTCGCCACGTCGAGCCAACGACCGAACTTGCGACCGACTTGCTTTTCGATGCCGATCAACTCGAATCCGCATGCCCGGTGGAGCCCGAGCGACGCCTCACCGCTGGTCTCCACGCGCGCGATCATCGAATGGAAGCCACTGTCACGAGCATCGGCGATCACCCGCTCGAGCAGCATGCGGCCGATACCGAGACCGGTGTGCGAGCGCGACACGTAGATCGAGTTCTCGACGGTCGGGCTGTAGGCGGGACGGTCCTTGAACGGCGAGAGTGATGCAAATCCGACCACGACCGAACTGTCGGCCGGGTCAGCCGGGTCGTCCACGGCCGCCACGATCGCCGCGAACGCACCCGAGCGTGCGGCGATCCATGCCTGCTGGTCGGACAGCGACCGCGGCACCATGTCGAGCGTGGTCGTGAAGTTCTCGACCTCATGGTTGTAGATCGAGCGCATCGCGTCGGCGTCACTGCGCGTGGCGACACGGATCGTCACCGTCGGACGCGGCGTGGGGGTCTCCGGCATCGCCGCCGACGATACCGGTCCGCCGCCCCAGGGTCGGGGAGCGGTGTCGGACACCGTGATCGCGGACGGCATCGGGCCGTTGTACGGCTGGTGTGCGGCTGGTGTGCCGGCCTCGATTCCTCGCCGGTGTGCGACCACCTGCCGTTCATCGCCCCGGCCGACGAGTGTGCGAATCGGCGGGTGGGACTCCAGAGCGGGCCGATACACTCTCGGGCTGGCCGCAACGCTGATGCGGTCCCGAAGGGTGCCCCGGAGCCGGTCTCTCGACTCCGTTGTCGCTCGTCGCCTCACATAGTCAGCAACGTGTTGGTCGAGTGCCCCGGCGCACCCGATCGTGACGCCCTCTTAGCTCAGTCGGTAGAGCACAGCCATGGTAAGGCTGGTGTCGTGAGTTCGATTCTCACAGAGGGCTCGACCAAGTGGTCGGGGCAACCCGGCGACGAGCCAAGTCATCTAGCAATAGGTCATAGCCACATGGCGGCGTAGCTCAGTTGGTCAGAGCATCCGGCTCATAATCGGAAGGTCGTCGGTTCAAGTCCGACCGCCGCTACCAGTCATCCCAAATCAGGAAACCCTCAGGAGCGAGGAAAGCAATGAGCAAAGAGAAGTTCGAGCGGAATAAGCCGCATGTGAATATTGGTACGATGGGTCATATTGACCATGGTAAGACGACGTTGACGGCGGCGATCTCGAAGACGTTGGCTGCTCGTGGGTTGGCTGAGTTCACGGATTTTGATGGTATTGATAAGGCGCCGGAGGAGAAGGCGCGTGGGATCACGATTTCGATTTCGCATATCGAGTATCAGACTGAGAAGCGGCATTATGCGCATATTGATATGCCGGGTCATGCTGATTACATCAAGAACATGATCACTGGTGCGGCGCAGGTTGATGGCGCGATTTTGGTGGTTGCGGCGACGGATGGTCCGATGCCGCAGACGCGTGAGCATGTGTTGTTGGCGCGTCAGGTGGGTGTGCCGTACATCGTTGTGGCGTTGAACAAGTCGGACATGGTTGATGATGAGGAGCTGCTCGAGTTGGTGGAGCTCGAGGTGCGTGAGTTGTTGACGGAGTACGAGTTCCCTGGTGATGATGCGCCGGTGGTGCATGTGTCGGCGTTGAAGGCGTTGGAGGGTGACGAGGCTGCGCAGGAGAAGATCATGGAGTTGATGACGGCGTGTGATGAGTCGATTCCGGATCCGGTGCGTGATTTGGACAAGCCGTTCTTGATGCCGATCGAGGATGTGTTCACGATCACGGGTCGTGGCACGGTGGTGACGGGCAAGGTGGAGCAGGGGATCGTTCGCACTGGTGATGAGATTGAGATCGTTGGGTTGCGTGATACGCAGAAGACGACGTGTACGGGTGTGGAGATGTTCCGTAAGTTGCTTGATGAGGGTCAGGCTGGTGACAACATTGGTGCGTTGTTGCGTGGTACGGGTAAGGAGGATGTGGAGCGTGGGCAGGTGTTGTGTAAGCCTGGTTCGATCACGCCGCATACCGATTTCGAGGGTCAGGTGTACATTTTGACCAAGGATGAGGGTGGGCGTCACAAGCCGTTCTTCAACAATTATCGGCCGCAGTTCTTTTTCCGGACGACTGATGTGACGGGGACGATCGAGTTGCCGTCGGGTACTGAGATGGTGATGCCTGGTGACAATGTCGAGATGACGGTCGAGTTGGGCAAGCCGATCGCGATGGACGAGGGTCTGCGGTTCGCGATCCGCGAGGGTGGCCGCACCGTCGGCGCCGGCCGCGTCACCAAGATCATCAAGTAATCATTCGAATCAGCCGTCGGCCGGCTCGGGTTCGTCCCGGGCCGGCCGCCGTCTGTCATCCACCCTCCGAGCCAAACCTCGAGAGGGCGAACACGAAAGCGAGGCCGACATGGCCAAGAGTGACAAGCGGGTCAAGGTGACCCTCGAGTGCACCGATTGCAAGCGGCGCAACTACATCACGATGAAGTCGAAGGTGAACGATCGTGAGCGCCTCGAGATGCAGAAGTACTGCAGCAACGAGCGCAAGCACACGCTGCACAAGGAGACTCGCTGACGCGAGCGATCGCCGAGACCCGCACCCCGGGTGTCGGCGAGGCGCTGGTACCCTGGTGCCTCCGCCATCTCCACAAAGGGCAGTAGCTCAGCTGGCCAGAGCATCGGTCTCCAAAACCGACGGTCGTGGGTTCGAATCCCTCCTGCCCTGCACGGTTCCTCCGGGAACCTCCGAAATCATCCGTATCCGACGATCGAGAAATCGCAGCAACTCACCGTGTCACTGGACGACCTCAACCGCGAGCAAAAGCGCCAACTGAAGAAGATGGGCGCGCTCGACGACCAGGGCAAGGTCCAGAAGGCGCCTCGACCGCAGCCGAAGAAGAAGCAGGATCGCGTCGGTCCCCGTCAGTACCTCAAAGAGGTGCGCGATGAGATGCGCAAAGTCGCATGGCCGAAGCAGCCCGAGGTCGTTCGCTATTCGATCGTCGTCCTCATCACGGTGATCGTCTACACGGCCCTCGTCGGTGGACTCGACTACCTGTTCGGCTCGATCGCTGAATGGTTCTACTCATCGTGAGCGACATGACCGACAACAACGACACCACCACCGATTCGAGCAGCCTCGACGACCTCGACGCACAGCTGCAAGCCGTGTCGGCCGAGGCCGATGCGTCCGCCGCGTCGCTCGAGTCGGCAGCCGACGAGTTGGCCGCCGACGTCTCCGCCGATCCGACCGGTGACGCGCCGGGCACCGACGCCGCACCTGCGTCGCCCGCCGACCTGTTGCCGACCGGCGACGCCGACCTCACCGCCGAGTCCGACGCGCAGGCACTGCTCGCCGACGGCGTGGAGATCTCCACCGACGAAGCCGCCGTTCTGCTGCCCACGGGCGACGAGGGCGCAGATGCCGCCGGTGCTGACGACGATTCCGACGAGTCAGCCGATTCCGACGGCCGATTCCACCCGGCCGAGGCCGAGGCCGCGCCGGATGCCGACGTGGCCGAGGAGGCCGTCGTCGACGATCCGAACAAGCGGCCTGGCAAATGGTTCGTGGTCCACACGCAGAGCGGCTATGAGAAGAAGGTCACCGCCAACCTCAACGCGCGGATCCAGTCGATGAACATGGAGGACAAGATCTACGAGATCGTCATCCCCATGGAAGAGGTCGACGAGTACAAGAACGGCAAGAAGCAGACCGTCATGAAGAAGGTCTTCCCGGGCTACCTGCTCGTGCGCTGCGAGATGGACGACGAGTCCTGGTACTGCGTGCGCAACACCCCGGGGATCACCGGATTCGTCGGCCAGCAGCAGAAGGGCCAGAAGCCGACGCCCCTGTCGCGCCGTGAGGTCAAGACCTTCCTCACCCCGAAGACCGAGGGCGTCGAAGCCGCGCCGCGCCGTAAGGCCAAGCTCGACTACGAAGAGGGCGAGAGCGTGCGCGTGAAGGAAGGCCCGTTCGCCGACTTCACCGGCGAGATCGCCGAAATCAATGCCGACCACATGAAGCTGAAGGTCCTCGTCAACATCTTCGGTCGCGAGACGCTGGTCGAGATGGATTTCAGCCAGGTTGCGAAGCTCTGAGCGCCGTCCGGCAACCGAGCAGCAACATCACCCACCCCCACCTGACGAGAGCACGAAGAGAGAATTCAAATGGCCAAGAAGACAGTCATGGCGGTCGTCAAGATCCAAATCGAAGCCGGCAAGGCGAGCCCCGCCCCGCCGGTCGGTACGGCCCTGGGCCCGCACGGCATCGCGATCATGGACTTCGTCAAGGCGTACAACGCTCAGACCGAAGCGCAGACCGGTACCGTCATTCCGACCGAGATCACCATCTTCGAGGACCGGACGTTCTCGTTCGTTCTCAAGACCCCACCGACCTCCACGCTGATCCGTGAGAAGGCCGGTCTCGAGAAGGCCGCCCACAACCCGGGCAGCGAGACCGCCGGCTCGATCACCGAGGCGCAGGTCGCCGAGATCGCCGAGATCAAGATGCCCGACCTCAACGCCGTCGATCTCGAAGGCGCCAAGCTCCAGGTCCGTGGCACCGCCCGGTCCATGGGCATCGACGTCGTCTGAAGCGTTACGTAACGGGTCTGACCCGTCACGTCACGCGTGACGTGACGGGTCAGACCCGTTGTGTCACGGCTGAATCAACAACCACCACAGTCTCGACCGGCACCACCTCGGCCGGCGGACTCAACACTGAGGGAGACAACCAATGTCCGGCAAGAAATATGCAGATGCGCTGAAGAAGTTCGATCGGGACTTCATGTACGCCCCGAAGGAAGCGGTCGCCCACGCGAAGAACACCGCAACGGCGAAGTTCGACGAGTCGATCGACATCGTCATCCGCCTCGGCGTCGACCCTCGCAAGGCCGATCAGATGGTGCGCGGCACCGTTGCCCTGCCAGCCGGTACCGGCAAGGACGTGCGCATCGCCGTCTTCGCGACCGGTGAGGCCGCCGACGCCGCCCGCGAGGCCGGTGCCGACTTCGTGGGCGCCGACGACCTGTTCGAGCAGGTCGAGGGCGGCATGATGGACTTCGATCTCGTCATCGCATCGCCCGACATGATGCCGCTGCTCGGTCGCCTCGGCCGGGCGCTCGGTCCGCGTGGCCTGATGCCGAACCCGAAGACCGGCACCGTGACCCCCGACGTCGGCAAGGCCGTCGAGGAGTTCAAGGGTGGCAAGGTCGAGTACCGCACCGACCGCTACGCCAACGTGCAGGTGCCGATCGGCAAGGCCAGCTTCGACGACGACAAGCTCGCTCAGAACTTCTGGGCCGTGATCGACGAACTGAACCGCGCCAAGCCGGCCTCTGCCAAGGGCCGCTACATCAGAAAGGTCACTGCGTCGTCGACGATGGGACCCGGTGTGCGAGTCGACATCTCGCGGCTCAAGCCCGACCAGGACTGACCCGGACCCACCCGCAACCGACACCCGACCGGGGAATTCCGGCGGATCGTGACGATCATCGTCACGATCCGTCGGAATTCCGTCGTTTTCAGCTCACCATTCGGCGCCGGGGCGGCGCGTGGAGCTGCCACCGCTGAGCTCGAACGTCGCCAGACGGGCGTCGAGCGCATCGATCAGACGGTCGGCGTGATCGACCTCGAACACGAGTGGAGGCCGGATCTTGAGCACGTTCGAGAACGGCCCGGTGAGGCCGACGAGGATGCCGTCATGGCGGAGCGCCGTGGCGAGCCGGCGACCGTCGTCGTACGAGATCGGCGTACGCGACGAACGGTCGCTCACCAGGTCGAGCCCCCAGAACAGCCCCGAGCCCTGGACGTTGCCGATCATGTCGTGCCGTGCGGCCAACTCGTCGAGCCCACGTTCGAGGTGTGCACCGACGTGCCCTGTGTGTGCGAGCAGTTGCTGGTCCTCGATCACGTCGAGGACGGCGTTCGCGACGGCGGCCGACACCGGATTGCCCCCGAACGTGTTGAAGTACGAGCGCTGCTCGGCAAACGCCGCGGCGATGGCCGGCGTCGTGACCACTGCGGCGACGGGATGCCCCGCGCCCATCGGCTTGCCGATCGTCACGATGTCGGGGGTCAGTCCGTAGCGGGTATGGCCCCAGAAGTCGTTGTCCCATCCGGCAGTAGCCCGCCTGCACTTCGTCTGCGATGACGATGCCGCCCGCCGAGCGAATCGTGTCGGCACAGGGACCGACGTACCCGTCGGGTGCGATCAGGACTCCGTTCGAATCCCAGCTCGTGTCGACCAACCATGCTGCGGGGCGGTGGCCGCGGCCGTCGAGCGCTCGTACCTCGTCGGCGAACCGGTGCGCGTACCGGGCGCCGGCATCGTCGACGTCGGCACGAACAGCGCCGCGATAGGTGTTGGGTGCATCGACGACTGACAGCCAGTCGGGGCGCTCCGACGCGGCGTAGCCGTCGGTCGACAGCGTCGACACGAGCCGCGAATTCCCGTGGTAGGAGTGCTCGCTCACGACGACGCCGTGCGCACCGGTGACGGTCCGCGCGATTTCAACGGCGAGATCGTTGGCCTCGGTGCCGGTGCACACGAAGAAGCACACCCCGAGTTCGTCGGGAAGCATCGCGCCGAGCCGCTCGGAGAGCCGGACGACCTCACCGTGCAGGTATCTGGTGTGCGTGTTCAGCGTGGCGGCCTGCTCGGCGAGGGCGGCGACGACGCGCGGATGACAGTGGCCCACCGACGGCACGTTGTTGTAGCAATCGAGCAGGGTCGCCCCATCGGCGTCGGTCACCCACACGCCCGAACCGCGTACCAGGTGTACGGGGTCGTCATAGAACAGTTGGTAGGAGGGGGCCATCGAGGCTCGTCGGCGTTCGATCAGGTCGTGATCGGTCATCGTCGCTCATCTCTCGTTCTGCGGGTCGGCGGATCGTCGTGTGGACGCGGGTCCTCGGTGGGGGTGTGGATGCAGGCAACGAGCGAGTCGATGACGGCCGCCCGGTCGACTCGGCTCCAAAACCGGGCCCCTGCCCGCAGCAGTGGGAGCTCACCGGCGATCTCGTCGAGACGATCGGGCGGTGCATGGCGTGTCTGGTACTCGACGAGCAGTGTGCCGAGTACCCGCCGCGCGACGACCAGATCGACGAGGAGCTCGGCCTCGCGTTCGGAGAGCGGCGTCCAGCGGTGGTACCCACGGGTCGCGGCGCAGAGTGCACCGACCGGATCGGGATGGTCCTCACCGAAACTCGCCGCGCAGACCGCGAGATCGGCGATCACTGCGGTGTCGACGATGTCGCCGAAGTCGATCACGCCGGTGACCTCGAGCGACGCCACATCGCGACGGAGCAGGTTGCCGCCGTGGCCGTCGTTGTGGAGCACCTGGCGGGGGAGCGCGCGGAGCGCAGCCGCGGCACCGACTGCCCGGTCGCGGAGGGGGTCGATGACCGCGCGGCCTTCGGGGCTGAGCTGATCCCAGAGTTCGTCGCTCGTCAGCATCCCGGCGTCGAGCGCCCAGGCCATGAAGGCTGTCGCTGACCGGTGTTCGAACCCGCGCAGCGCGAGGGCGAGGCGGCCCTGGAACTCCCCCACTGCTTCGATCGCCGCGAGCGGCATCGCCTGGACGTCACCGAACGTGATCCCCGGGAGGTACGACAGCAGTCGGGTTGCCGACGGTTGGCCGTCGACGTCGACCGTCACGATCGGCTCACCGCCGGTCGTCGGGACGACCCGGGGGACCGGAATCTGCGGGTCGACCTCGGCGATGTGAGCGAGCGCGGCGCACTGCAGGTCGGCGATCTCGTGGTCCTCACTGGGCGTGGCGATCTTGAGGACGTACTGGCTCCCCGCCGAGGTGGTCACACGGGTGTTCTGGTCGCGTTCGCCGTCGAGTGGGACCAGCGTGCCGCGGAGGGCCCAGTGGTCGTCGAGTATCCGCTCGACGTCGTCGAGGGGGAGTTGCGGGGGATCGAATCGCAGATCCTCCGGGCGAAGTCGTCCCTGCACCGCTACAGAATACGGACGTCGCGCTCGCCTGGCGAGTCCGCTACTGGAAGTAGTCGGGACGGCTGACGTGGGTCTCGCTCACGAACACGACGCCGTGATGTTCGTCGAGCAGCTGGCGGATCCCTGCGACGACAGCGTCGACTCGATCGGGTGCGACGACGCTGATGATCATCGACAAGCTGTTGCGGTCGTTGAACAGCAGGCGGCCCTCGTGTGGGCCGTGGTGCCCGAATCCCGACACACCGGGCAACGCCGTGTATCCCGTGGCTCCCGCTGCGAGCAGGAGATCACGAACCGTGGGGACGTGTTCGCCGTCGACGACCACTTCGATTCGGGCCATCGGGGTGAAGCCGCTGTAGGTCATGAGGTCTCCATGGTGTGGTGGCCGAACCAGCCGGCCAGGTCGTCGTTGCTCACAGTCTGGCCCATCGCGGGGCGTTGCTCGCGGAGCGCGTCGGGCGTGGTGATCCACGTTCCGTGTGGCGTGCGCGTCGACCACGGTGCGCCTGCTCGCGGACGGGCCGCGATCCGGATCCACGACCCACTGGTCAGCGTTTGCAGAATCGGGTTCGCGTCGATGATCTGTTCGATCCGGGCCGGCTCGGCCTCGATGACGGCCAGCAGTCGAAGCGGCTGGTGATGTCGCCGGCCGGCGAGGTGCGTGCTCTGGAGGGGAAGCCCAACCCGCAGGTCGCCGCCGTCCCCGGACAGCACGCCGATGGTCCCGACCGGGTTGTGCAGCAGCTTGTCCCCGGCGCCGAACACCTCGGGATCGACGGTCGAGAAGTAGTACTGGGACGAGATCCAGTGGCCGACCACGAGGGGTGCGGTCATGATCGTCTCCAACACCTTGCCGGTCGGATCGTTCTCGCTGTCGTAACTGTGGAGAAAGGCCCGGCCGCCGAGATCGAGGCCGTGGGTCATCGCTCGGGGTCCGATGATGAATGCCGCGTTGCGGGCGAGTCCCCATTCGGGTCGGGCCTGTGCCCAGTCGGCGCCGCGGGCATGCATTGCGGCGGCCGGGCCGGGCAGCACCGTGGCGCGGTCGGCGAGCTGCGCCTCGGCGGCGCGGGCGAGCCGCTGGCGCAACTCCTCGATGCGCGGTCCGAGTGCAGCGGGTGCGTGGGCCGTGTCGAGGAGTTCGACGTGATCGCTGACCGTGTCGTGCAGTCCGGCGATGAACCAGGTGTCGTCGGGGATGTCGATGCCGCGTTCCTCGAGTCCGACCCGAACGTCGGGGGAGTTGAGCAGCGTGGCGACGGCGCGGGCGTTGCCTTCTCCTGATGCGCCGGCGCAGGCTCCACATTCGAGCGCCGTCGCATGGGCGTTGTTGGTCGTGGCGCTGGTGTGGCCGCACAGCGTCACCAGCCGGGCGAAGCCCTGGGTGAGGCCCATGGTGTTGAGCACCGACTCGGCGAAGAAGACGCGCTGCTCGACCAACAGCGCGTCGTCGAACCGGACCGTCGTCGTGGCGCGTGAGGTTCGGCGACGTGGCCGGGCCGCAAACGTCTTCACTGCGGCCAGCGGTCCGAGCAGCCAGCCGAGGGTCTCGGCAGCGACGAACGACGCGCCGGCGACGTGCTTCGTCTCGGCGTGGGCACGGTTGATGCCGCCAACCGCCGCACTCCGACGGAGCTGTCCGGCGAGATCGGTCACGGCGTCGGAATCGGGCGTCTCGATGGCGTCGACGCCGGGCGACACGAGCACCGGGCACCGGGCCTCGGCTCGCTCCCAACCGGCCTGGCGGACGCGCATGGGGACACCGAAGAACCCGGCGAAGCCGATCGTCTCGTCGTGCCCGGCCGACTCGAGGTGTCGGCGGAGCCCCTCGGAGCGCACGTCGATGCAGAACACGAGCTGTGCGTCGGGACGTGAGACGTCGCGGTCCGGGTTGGGACGGTCGAGCAAGGAGAGGAGTCGTTGGTCGAGATTCGACTCGCTCGCCGCCAACCAGGTGGCCGCTCGCTCGGCATCGGGGATGGCCTCGAGAAGTTCGCTGACCTCGCTGCGTACGGCCGGCGTGTCGGGAAGCCGAAGGTGGTCGACGACCGCCGTGACGCGGGCGGCCAGGTGACGTGTGTGATCGGCGGCGGTCGCGTGGTCGTCGACCAGCGGGCGGCTGCGGTCGTTGCCGGCGCCGATCGACAACAGGATCGCCGACTCGAGCATCGCGCGAATGGCCACGATCTCGAGTGGTGACACCACGGGCCGGGTCTCGTCCGGCTGGGCCCACTCGGTTCGCCACTTCGCGAGGCCGGACCACCCGGCGACGCTCGCCAAGTGACCGCGCATTTCGCCCACGCGATCGGCGTCGTCGACCTGCGCCGTCGCGAACGCGGCGTCGATGATGCGGGTTGGATCATCATCCAGCGAGCGGAGCCATGTCCGTCCCGCAGGACGGAGTGCCCGGGTGAGTGACACGTCGGCCTGCGATCGGCGCAGCGCCATCGCGGTGAAGGTCTCGTTGGGCAGCACGAACGACCACACCGGCGGGCAGATGTAGGAGGTGAGCCACCTCGACAGCACGTCGTCGACGGTCGCGACGTGCTCGGATGCCGCACCCGCGAGACGCTCGAGCGCTGTCCGCGGCGTCGTCTCACGCGGGGCTTCGGGCCCGTGCAGGAGGTCGGCGAGGATGATCTCCTCGGCGGGCACCATGCGTCCGTCGGCGAGGAGTGGTTCACGACCGCACAGTTCCATGAAACGCAGGTGGATCGCCTCGGTCAGGTTGTCGGTGTGCACCAATCCGTCACCGAGGTCGGATCGGTACTGATCGAGTGAGAGGTGGGTCCGCCCGCGCAACCAGCGCCGTGCATCGCTGGTCGCACGCTCGAACCCGTCGGACTCGAGTCCGCCGACGGGGTTGACAGCGACGAACGACGACAGCGGCCAGAGGGGAGCGATGATCCGGCCGGCTCGGGCGACGTCGGCACGGATCTGGGCGGACCGTGTGGCATCGAGACCCGAGGTCTCGATGTCGCCGGCAGCCGCCGGCCACACACTGCTCAATGCGCCGACGCCGCCGGTGGCGAGGGCGTCGATCGACTGCTGTGTGGCGGTGCGCAGCCTCGTGCCGGTTCGTCCCGGCCAGGCCGCACCGGCCACGATGCCCGCTGCGATCGTTCCGACCGTGATGCCCACCACGACGGGTCCGATCGCTGTGGCGTCGGGGGTCGCTGCGAACGAGGGCGCCACGAAGCGCTCGAGCACGCGCAGCCCGGCGAGGTAGACGACGATTCCGGTCGCCGCGGCGGCGGTACCGGAGGCGACGGCGAGCACCGGTGGGAACGGTGACCGGCCGAGCCATCCGTGCAGAGCGGCTGCCGTGCTCAGCCACGTGAACACCCCGATCAGGACCCTGCCGGCGTCGGAGACCTCCGGCGTGATCCACGACATGGCGAGTGCGACCAGCGCCGTCGGCACCACGACGACCGAGACCCATCGGACCGTGGTGGACATCGGTGTCGGGCGCGGGCGGCGAACAGTGCGGAGGCCTGCCGACACGGTGTCGCCCGACCCCAGGAAGAGCGCGGCCTTGTACATGCCGTGCCCGATGATGTGGAACACGGCGCTGCTGAACGCACCCACCGCGCACTGGACGACCATGAACGCCATCTGTCCGACGGTCGACCAGGCCAGTGAGCCCTTGACGTCGGAGCGCATCGCGCTCGCGCCGAGGGCGACCAGGATCGTCACCGTTCCCAGTGCGAAGGCGGCGACGACAGCGATGTCAGAGGCGACGAACGGGGTGGAGAACCGGATCAGCAGCAGCCCGGCACCGCTGACCAGACCTGCGTGCACCAGCGCCGACACCGGCGTCGGAGCCGCGAGTGTGCCGAGCAGCCAGCGGTGGAACGGCACGAGCGCTGAGCGCGACGCCCCGGCGACGACGAGTAGCAGTGCGACCACGTGTGTCGACTCGATGCCGAGGACCGACCAGTCGGCCAACGCCTCGGTCGAGGCGGCGTCGCCCGTCGTCGCACCGGTGGCACCCGCGAGGGTCAGCACGACCAGTGCGGCGACCAGCGCGGCGTCGCCGATCGCCAGCGTCGACCGAATCTGCCGACGTGACCGGTCAGCCGAGGCCCATCCCGGCTGCCAGCTGATCAATGCGGTGAGCGCCCACCCCGAGGCCAACCATCCCACGGCCAGTGCGACCGGCCCGCCGGGGAGCACGACGAGCGTCGAGGCCGCGACGACGACGCTGACGAGCGCGAAGTAGCGGGTGGTCCGCGCCTCGTCGTCAACGCTGCGACGTGAGAAGCCGGCGATGACGGCACCGGTTCCGCTCACCGCGACGAGCAGCAGCGCACTCACCCGATCGACGCCGATGCCCAACACGTCGCCCGTGCGACCGTCGGCGTCGGCGGCCACGAACGCCATGAGCCCAAGTGCCGCGAGCGTTGCCATACCGCACCCGGCTGCGGCGAACCGGCCGGCGCCGAACCCGGTAGCGCGACCAATGACGATGGCGGCAGCGGCGATCAGGGGTGCGAGCACCGCAATGACAATGAGAGCTGATTGCATCCCTTCAATATATGTTGTTGGAAATACCTATTGCAAGTCGCAATTTGGATTCAGCTGCTCGAATTCCCGGCGGAGCGCGACGGGAGGCGGCCGACTCGGGGTGGGCGTGCGTCCATTCGTACGATGACCGCATGGACCCGTCGATCGCCCAGTTGTTGGATCTCGCGGGCAGGACCGCCGTGGTGACCGGTGCCGCGACCGGAATCGGTGAGGGCATCGCACGCACGCTCGCCCGGGCCGGTGCGCACGTGATCGTGGCCGACATCGACACGAACGGCGCACAGCGGGTGGCCGGCGACATCGGCGGCGAGGCGGTGGAGCTCGACGTCACGGATCCTGTCGCCTGCGCTCGGATCCTCAGCGACGTCGGAGACCGGATCGACATCCTCGTCAACAACGCCGGTTCGTATCACGAGGCGGGCAGCATCCTCGACCAGAGTGTCGAGTCGTGGCGGCGCTCGATCGAGCTCAACCTCGCCAGCCTCTTCAACTGCTCCAAACCGGTGGCCGCGCGCATGGTCGCCCAAGGCCACGGCGGATCGATGGTCAACATCGCGTCCGTCGACGGATTGCTGCCGTGTCTCGGGACCGGCTACGACTCCGCCAAGGCCGGGGCGATCCACTTCTCGAAGAGCCTCGCCGTCGACCTCGCCCCGCACGGCATCCGCGTCAACGCGGTGAGCCCGGGCGTCGTGCCGGTGCCGACGCTCGACAAGATGCACGCCGGCGAGATCGATCCACTCTGGCCACTCGAACCGTCATTGAGCGGGCTGATGGGGCCGCTGATGAAACAGCGATCGTCGAACGTGCCGATCGGCAGGAAGGGCACGCCCGACGACATCGGACGAGCCGTACTCTTCCTCGTCAGCGACCTGTCGAGCTACGTCACCGGTCAGAATCTCGCCGTCGACGGCGGATGGACGCTGGTATGAGCCACGACCTGCAGACACTGCTCGACGAGCGAGACATCATTGCGCTCGCTGCCCGCTACTGCCGTGCGCTCGACACCAAGAACTGGTCGCAATTGGGTGAGGTCTTCCTCCCTGATGCGACCGCGGTGCTCGGGGTCCCGAACCAACTCGTCGGCCTCGACGCGATCACGGATCGAATCCGTACCGCGCTCGGCTACCTCGACGACAGCCAGCACCTGGTCGGCAACCACGAGGTCACCGTCGACGGCGACCTCGGCACTCACCGCTGCTACCTCCAGGCCCAGCACATCCGCCAGGTCCCTGATGGCAGCCCCAACTACATGATCGCCGGGCGTTACGAAGACCGGGTGCAACGAACCTCCGACGGCTGGCGGATCGCGCACCGAACGCTCACCGTCATGTGGAGCGAGGGCAACCTCGCCGTCGTCCGCCCGTAGCCCGCGCAACAGGTGGTGTCAGACACCCGCAACAGGTCAGACGTCGATGTCGGTCTGCTTCCACGTGTTCCAGTAGGTGACCGACTCGGCCGGCTTGCGGGCGGCAGGCTTGAAGTCGTCGCCCGTGTAGTACGCGGTCGGGATGCACGCGAGTTGCGTGACGGTGTCGGGGATGCCGAGCGCCTCGCCGACTTCGTGCTCGTACGGCAGGTGGAGGGTCGTCCAGACCGTGCCCAACCCGCGTGAGCGAGCCGCGAGACAGTAGCTCCACACCGAGGGGATCACCGATCCCCACCAGCCGGCCTGCGAGCCGCCCTTGTCGCCAGCGTCGGCGGGCGACCCGAGCGCGCACGGGATCGCGAGCACCGGCACGTCGGCCAACACGTCGGCAAGATGGGTGCTCGAGTCGATGATCGGGTCCGATGCTGCGTGGTTGCCCGCTTTCGCCACCGCCTGCTTCTGTGCGGCGATGTACGGGGCGTACGACCGTTGATAGGCATCGGCGATGACCCGCTTGCGTTCGGGGTCGTCGACGATCACCCACCGCCACTTCTGGTAGTTGCCGCCGGCCGGACCCTGGGTCGAGATCCGCACGCAGTCGAGGATCAGCTCGCGTGGAACAGGGCGCGTGAGGTCGAGCCGCTTGCGGACCGCCCGCGTCGTGGTCAGGAGGTGATCGGTCTGCGTGAGGTCGAAGTCCATCCCCCGTGTCTATTCGGGCGGACGCGATCAGGTCGAGTGGGACGGGTCGGACGGGACGTGCAGGGTCGGTGGGCCCGGTCGGGTGGGAGGACCTGAACAGCCGTTGGGTAACGTCGCCGGCAATGAGCGAGATCTCCAATCCCACCCCCACGATCGAGCAACTGTGCGCGATCGAGGCGTGCCGCGAAGCGGCTCGGCGCTACTCCTACGGGCTCGATCGCCTCGACGGCGACGTGATGAAGTCGGCCTACTGGCCCGAGGCGATCGACGAGCACGGCCGGTACAACGGCAATGCCTGGGACTTCTGCGACTACTGCGTCGGCAGTCACGACAAGTGGACGTGGACCATGCACTCGATCTACAACCATCGCGTCGAGATCGACCCCGACGGAGTCCACGGGCGCGGCGAGGCTTACTGCGTCACGCATCTCTTCGACGAAGACGACCGGCAACTGTCGACCTGGTACGGCCGATACCAGGACACGTATGAGTGCCGCGGCGGCGAGTGGCGGATCGCACATCGCGTCTGCGTGCACCACAGCAACACCCGCCAGCACGTGCCCGACACGATGGGCATCGACGCCAGTCTGTTCCGCCAAGCCGACTTCGATCGTCCGGCCCGCGGCCGGCGGATGGGTCCCTGATGCCCACATTCGCCAAACGACGTGCTGCTGAGGATCCGACCGGATTCGCGCTGGTCGACGCAACGCGCGAGTACACCTGGGCCGAGGTCGACGAGGCGCTCAACCGCTGCGCCAACCTGCTCCTCGAGGCCGGTGCGAGTGGAGCGTTGGGCGACGCGCATCGAGTTGCGGTGTTCGCCGAGAATGCGGCCGAGACGGCGCTCGCCCACCTCGGCGGGTTGCTGGCCGGTGCCTCGACGGTGCCGGTCAACTTCCATCTCACCGCCTCGGAGGCGGCCTACATCGTGAGTGACTCGCAGAGCCGGATCCTGTTCGTCGGGCCCGAGACGGTCGAGCGTGGGCTCGCCGCCGCTGCCGAGGCGGGCGTCGACACGGTGATCGGCTGGGCGTGCGACGGCATCGACGGTGTGACCGACTGGGACGAGTGGCTCGCCGATGGGTCGACCGACGATCCGCCTGACTCGGTCATCCCGCGCCCGAACCTGCTCTACACGTCGGGCACGACCGGACTCCCCAAGGGCACCGAACTGCCACCCACGATGTTCGCCGGTGGTGTCGACATGGCCGAGCATCTCGAACGACTCGCGCAGGGCGGTTTCGCCGGGTTCGGCACCCACCTCGTCGTCGGACCGATGTACCACACCGGCCCGCTGTCGGGCATGCGGCTGCTGTGCGCCGGGGTGTCGTCGGTGATCCTCCACAAGTTCGACGGCGAGGCAACGCTCGCCGCGATCGACAAGTACCGGACCGAGACCACCGTGATGGTGCCGACGCATTTCGTGCGGATGTTGGCGCTGCCGGACGACGTGAAGGCGAAGTACGACGTCAGCTCGATGAAGCTGATCGCCCACACCGGGGCGAAGTGCCCGATCGACGTCAAGGCGGCGATGATCGAGTGGTTCGGCCCGGTGTTCAACGACGCGTACGGGGCCACCGAGGTCGGCACGGTGTGTGCGATCACCAGCGAGGAGTGGCTGGCGCATCGCGGGTCCGTCGGTCGCTCGGTGCCACCGTTCCACGCGGTCATCTTCGACGAGGAGTTCAACGAGCTCCCCGCCGGCACCGAAGGGCGGCTCTTCTTCCGTGACGACACCGGCCGCGGCATCATCTACCCGAACGACCCCGAGAAGACGAAGGCGTCGAATCCGGAGCCCGGGCTGTTCACGCTCGGCGAGATCGGCTTCATCGACGACGACGGCTACGTCTTCATCACCGACCGCTTCAACGACATGGTCGTGTCGGGCGGCGTCAACATCTATCCGGCCGAAGCGGAACTGCTGCTGATCGACCACCCCGACATCGCCGACGTCGGATGCATCGGCGTGCCGCACCCCGAAATGGGTGAGATGCTCGTCGGCCTGTTGATGCCCGAAGACCCACAGTCACCTCCCGACGTCGCTGAGGTGTCGGCATGGCTGCGCGAGCGGCTCAGCCACTACAAGTGCCCGCGTGAGTACCACCTCGTGACCGATCTGGGTCGGTCGACGATGGGCAAGATCAACAAGCGCAAGCTGCGCGATGCCTGGCTCGGCGGCGAGCTCACACCGCTCGCGACCTGATCAGTCTCCTGCGGTTGCCACGCCGGGCCACAACAGCTGGGTCAGGTCGGCGACGACGGTGTCGAGGTCGCAGTAGTCGTCGCGTATCCACATCAGGGTCACCACCTGGAACGCGCCGACGATCGCGTAGGCCCATGTCTTCGCCGCGGCCTCGTCGCGACTGGCCCCCACCCGAGCGGCCGTGAACAGGTCGATGAGCTGTGCCGAAGAGCGGTCGACGAGCCCACGGATCACTTCGGTGTCCTGGCTCCCGCCGTTGACGAACAGGAAGAGGTTGCGGTCGACGTCGATCGCCGCCAGGTAGCCACGGACGGCGGCCTCGAACTCGCTGCGCGGATCGTCCTCGGCCGCACGCTGTGTGGCCACGGCGGTGTTGATCCGATCGATGAGCATTTCGGAAAGGGCGAACGTGAGCGCCTGGCGGTCGCCGACGGCGCGGTACAGGATCGGCTTGGTCACCGTCGCTTCGGCGGCGATCTCGGCCATCGTCGCGTCGGGACCCTCGGATCGGATCACGCGGGCGGCTGCCTCGACCAGCTGCGCCCGGTCGACGATCACGCGCCCACCGGTCGGGCGACCGGGGCGTCGCCTCGTTTCCGGGCCGTTCGAACCGTGCCCACTGCTCACGCTGCTCGACCGTATCGTGCACCGGAACCGGTTTGTTACTCCGAGTAAATTTGGCGCGGTGGCCGGTGTTACGGTCGTCACATGACGCTGACGGATGCCTCCACTGCAACCGAGACCGGCCTGCCCTGGCACCTCCGCAACAACTGGGCGCCCGTGCTCGACGAGCGTACCGACAACGACCTGCGTGTCGAGGGGACGATTCCCCCCGAGCTGACCGGGACCTATGTCCGCACCGGCCCGAATCCCGCGTCGGGGACGTCCGACCACTGGTTCTTCGGTGACGGCATGCTCCACGGCGTCCGCCTGGCCGGCGGCAAGGCCGAGTGGTACCGCAACCGCTTCGTCCAGACGCCCAACATCACCGACCCGGTCGATGATGTCATGGCAACGATGGGCGACCTCAGCCGTGGCACGGCCAACACCCACGTGCTCGCGGACAACGGCGAGCTGCTCTGCCTCGAAGAAGGACACTGGCCATGGCGGGCCGACACCGAGCTCAACACGCTCGGCGTCCAGAACTTCGGCGGTGGTCTCACGTGTTCGATGACCGCGCACCCGAAGATCTGCCCGGTCACCGGCGAGCTCATCGCATTCAGCTACATGAGCCCCGAACCGCCCTACCTGAACTACATCCGCGTCAGTGCGGCCGGTCGGGTCGAGCAGATCGAAGGCATCGACATCCCGAACATGGTGATGATGCACGACTTCAACGTCACCCGGAACCACGTCGTGTTCATGGACCTGCCGGTGTGCTTCAACCTCGGCGCGTTGGAGACCGGGATGCCGTTCCAGTTCGATCGTGACGCCGGTGCCCGACTCGGTGTGATGCCCCGCAACGGCACCAACGCCGACGTCCGCTGGTTCGAGATCGACCCGTGTTACGTGTTCCATCCCGTCAACGCGCATGAAGAAGGCAACACGATCGTGCTCCATGTGTCCCGGCAGCCCGAAGCGTTCGGCTCCAGCAACGACGACTACGCCGAAGTCGGTCGACTCTGGAGGTGGACCATCGACCTCGATGCCGGCACCGTGACCGAGACCCAGATCGACGATCGCCCCGGCGACTTCGGCCGTGTCGACGATCGCATGGTCGGGCTCGACGCAACGTACGGCTATCTGATGGCGATGGCGGGCGAGGGCAATGCCGAGGAGCCGGTCTACGGCTCGGCGCTCTGGAAGTACGACCTGAAGACGGGTGCCTGCACGGAACATCAACTCGGCGACGGAGTGCGCGGTGCGGAGCCGGTGTTTGCCCCGGCGTCCAGCGGTGCGGGTGAGGACGAGGGCTGGGTCATGAGCCTCACGCACGACACGAACTCCGACGAGTCGCGTCTCGTGATCGTCGACGCCCAGGATTTCTCCGCGCCGCCCGTTGCGACCGTGCACCTGCCTCGTCGGGTCCCCTACGGGGCGCATGGCAGCTGGGTCCCCGACTCGGCCATGGTGTAGTCGGTGTGATGGTGTGATCAACGGCGATCGAACGCCGGTGACAGGGAATGCTGACAGGGGGAACGATGTGATCGACCGGGGCTGGGTTCAGAGCCGAAACGGGAGCCGGGGCGCGTGAGCGATTACGCGTTCTTCTTGCTGCTCGGTTCGGCGGCCGGGGCGATCATCGCCGCGTTCGGTCTCGGATTGCTCATCACCCACGAGGGGTCGGGCATCGTCAACTTCGCGTACGGCGCCACTGCGACATGGGCCGGGTACGTGTACGCCGACCTGCGTCAGGGTGCCTATCCGTTCCCGATCCCCGGGTTGCCCGCGCGGTATCACTTCGACGACGACGTCGGGACCTGGTGGGCCATGTCGCTGGCGTTGCTCACCGCCGTGGTGTTGGGGTTCGTGGTGTTCTTCGCGGTGTTCCGACCGCTCCTGCGTGCGCCTGCGCTCGCGAAGGTCGTGGCGAGCATCGGCCTCGTGATCGTGTTCATCTCGCTGATCGAGCGTCGCTTCCCAGATGCGGCCGGCCTGCGTGTCGATGCGATCCTCCCGCGCGAGCCCGTCACGTTCGCCGATGGTGTGACCGTGCCACGCGACGGCCTCTGGCTCGCCGGCATCGTCGTGCTCATCGCTGCTGCGGTGTGGGCGTTCTCCCGCTTCACCCGGTGGGGATTGGCGATCCGCGTGGCGGCCGAGAACGAGAAGGGCGCGGTCCTGCTCGGCTATTCGCCCACGGTGCTCGCTGCCGGGAGCTTCGTCGTCGCATCGCTCATCGGTGCATTGGTCGTGATCCTGGCGTCTCCGATGATCCAGCTGTCGTCGACGGTGTTCACGTTCGCGTTCCTCGTCCCCGTGCTGGGAGCGGCGCTCATCGGTCGGTTCCGTCGGGTGTGGCCCGTCGTGCTCACGGGCTTGGCGATCGGCCTGGTGCAGTCGTCGTTCACCAAGATGCAGGTCGACTTCAGTTGGTTCCCGCAGTACGGCGCCCGCGAGGGGTTGCCGTTCCTGGTGATCATCATCGCCATGGTCGTGATGGGGGAGGGACTCCCTGACCGTGGATCGGTCGAAACCTGGAAGCTCCCGGCGGTCCCGGCGGCCAGGGTGACCGCCCTGAACGTGTCGATGCCGGTGGTGCTCGCGATCGGCGGGCTGCTGCTGCTCGGACCACTCTGGCGCGGCGCGATCATGACCACGACGGTGTCGATCGTCCTCGCGCTGTCGCTGGTGGTCCTCACCGGATTCGGCGGGCAGACGTCGCTTGCGCAGATGGCCTTCGTGGGTGTCGCCGGGTTTGCGCTGTCGAAGATCGCCACCGGTTGGGGCGTCCCGTTTCCGCTCGCGCCGTTGCTCGCCGCGTTGGTCGCCATGGGCTTCGGCGTGGTGGTCGGCCTCCCGGCTCTCCGTGTCCGCGGCACCAACCTCGCGATCATCACGCTCGCCGGCGGCGTCGCGATCACCGAGTTCGTGTTCAAGAACCCGAAGTATGTCGGCGACGCATCGACCGGCGGTGCCCAGATCCCGAACCCCAAGATCGGCGACTGGGACCTGGGACTCATCCTCGGCAATCAGGCGTCACGACCCATCTTCGGCATCGTCTTGGTTGTCGTCGTCCTCGTCGTTGCATTGGCCGTGGCCAACCTGCGGCGCAGCGGTTCCGGGCGTCGGATGATCGCCACCCGCTCGAACGAGCGGGCAGCGGCAGCACTCGGAATCAGCGTGTTCCGCACCAAGATCCAGGTGTTCGCCGTCTCGTCGTTCATCGCCGGGCTCGCCGGGTGCATGATCGCGTACCGATTCGGGAGCGTGTCGGATGCATCGTTCGGGACCATCGCCTCGCTGACCGCGCTGGCGGTTGCGTACCTCGGGGGGATCACCTGCGTGAGCGGCGCCGTGACCGCCGGAGTCACCGCGGCGTCGGGTGTTGCGTTCTACGGCATCTCGCAGGCGACGGGCAGCCTCGGGCAGTGGGAGACCCTGATCGGCGGCGTGGCGCTCATCCTGACCGCGATCCTCAATCCGGAAGGCATCGCCGGTGGGATCCGGGCGAAGGCCGCGGAGGCTCGGGCGGCCAAGATGCAGTCGGAGAGCCGCTCCGCCAGCAGCGTGCCAGCGGCCGCGCAGTAACGTTGGACGCATGTCGCGCAAGGACTACCACCGTTACCTCCAGGCCGTTCCGTTGTTCGCCGATCTCCATGATCACGAACTCGATGTGATCGGGGCCGCCGTGACCGAGCTCGCATTCGAGCCGGGCGACGTGCTGATGCGTGCCGGCAGCAACGCCCGCGAGATGGTGATCGTGCTCGACGGCGAGCTGTCGGTGATGCTCGGCGACACCGAAATCGCAACGATCGAGGCGGGCGGATTCGCCGGCGAGATGGGCCTGCTCGCACATCGTCCCCGCAATGCGACCGTCGTGGCCAAATCATCGACGCGCGTGCTGCACATCGAGAGCCGATCGTTCGAGAACGTGCTCGACGAAGCACCGCAGATCGCCGTCAAGATGCTCCCGATCGTCGCCCGCCGCGTGGTCGACAACAACGCTCGCCACACCGACTGACGGCGGATCAGCGCGGTCGTCTCGTCAGCGCAGGACGTACGGGTCGAGCACCGGCTCGATCCGCAGCTCGGTCGGGATGTTGTCGGGCCCGATGATCCGATCGATCTCTTCGTGGAGGTGCCAGATCCGGCGCTCCTGGTAGTTGATGGGAATGCCCGTGAGCGCCGGTGACTCCATCGATCGCTGCATCGGTGCCATGTTCATCTCGTCCTCGGCCATGATCTGGTTGTAGACCGCCCGCCGCGCCTGCCACTGCTCCGACAGCTCGTCGGGGAACCGGTCGTCACCCGCCGGCGGCACGGCGTAGTAGATCCAGTCGAGGCGGGTCGTGTCCTTGTCGACCGGCCAGAAGATGTTGATCGGAAACCCGATCCGGCCCAACGGGATGATCGTGTTCGGGAAGATGCTCACGGCGGTACTCGTGCAGTCGACCATGCCGGGCACCCCGTCGATCGTGCGCATGCCGTGCTGGTCGAGATGCTGCCAATCGTCCCAGCTCGACAGACCCGCACGCTCGAGATTCTGTGTCGAATAGGGCGTGATCATCCGGCTGTGCCCGTTCGGGTAGAGGCCCATCGCAGCACCGCGATTGTCGAGCACGCTGACGCCGTCGTGGGAGTGGATGTGGCGGAAGTGGTACACCTCGAGGAACGCCTCGGCGGTCACCTTCCAGTTGCACGGGACGATCCGTGACTCCCGATAGACCTCGCGGAGGTTCTCCGCCTTGAACGGTGCGAGCATCTCGGCCATCGGACCGATCCACTCGGCGAGTGGCGGCGCGTCGAGGTCACGGTTGACGAAGACGAACCCCGCGAAGGTGTCACAGCTCGCCCGGGGGAGGCAACGCTGCTCCCAGTCGAGGTCGACGAAGTCGCGCTCGTCGGGCACCGACACGAGTGTGCCGCCGTCGACCTCGTAGGTCCACGAGTGGTACTGGCAGCGAAGGCGTCGCGCCGATCCGCGGTCGTCACGGACGACCGGCGCCCCACGATGCTGGCACGTGTTGTAGAAGCAGCGGATGACGCCGTCGGTGCCGCGCACGATCAGCAAGGGCACGCCGAGGTCGTCGAAGGTCATGTAGTCGCCCGGATTCGGGACGTCCTCGGCCCGGCCGGCGATCACCCAGGTCTTCGGCCAGAGATGCTCCTGCTCGAGGTCGTGGAAGAGTTGGCCGGTGTGGCGCTCGGTCGGGATGTCGTGAAATGCCGGGAAGCCCTCGGGCGGCGCGGTGCGGGCAAACTCGTAGGCCATGTCCTGACGGATCTGCTCGATCAGTTGCTCGTCCATGTTGGGCTCCATCGGTGGTCGGCTGTGGTGGCATCGAGTCCACGACTCGCGGGTGCTCCGCGTCTCGTGAGATACCGACGACCCGTTAAGTTTCGCTGGTCGGCGGCACGTGCCACGAACGCAACCGTTCACGGTTGCCGGAGAGCACGTCGGACCACTGCCGTCGACGCGCGGCGAAGGGGGCCGATGCAATGACCGATCAGATCGACACGTGGATCACCGACACCGAGATCAGTACGCGTTTCCCGTACTACACGCGAGCCAACGCCGATGAGGTCGGCCCCGAGCCGTTCAGCCCGTTGGGGTGGAGCCTCGGTTGGGCCAAAGGGTGCATTCCGGGTGTCGCGAACGGGTTCGTGGCGTTCGGAGTGGTCGAGCCCGAGGAGTTCGCTGTCGACCCGCCCGAGGTGTTCGGCAACTGGGGTGGGTACTTCTACAACCAACTGTCGCTCCCACGTGTGATGGGTGTGCGTATGCCGGGTGCGAGCCCGGAAGCGATCGACCTGGCCTACTTCGGCGACCATCCGGGCGTTCCGAAGTACACCCCCCATCCCGACGACGAGAACGAAGCGCAGAGCGCCAAACTCGCCGACACGATGGGCTGGGCGATGTCGACCACCGACTTCCCTGCCCAGGAGGAGGCGTCGCGGGTCGCCATGCAGCACGTCACCGAGCGGCCGGATCTGTCGACGTTGTCGAACGCGGAGCTCGTCGCCCGCGCCCGCGAGCTGGCCGGTCCGGTGCTCGAAGAGGCATGGACCGCCTACTGCCAGTCAGCGCTCGGCGCATCGCTCGGGCCCGGTGCGGTCCAGGCGATCTGCGAGGCGATCGGGCGTGGTTCCGACGCGGTGAAGGTGATGACCGCGGTCGGAGGTATCGAGTCGGCCGACGCCGGGGTGGTGATGTGGAACCTGTCGCGCACCGTGAAGAACTCCCCGTCGTTGACGGCCGAGTTCGACGCCGGCGTCGATGGACTGCTCGATCGTCTGGAGGCGTCCGACGATCCCGATGCCGCGGCGTTCCTCTCCGAATGGGCCCAGGTCATCGCGGTGCACGGCCACCGCGGTCCGAACGAGTGGGATCTCCGCGCGCACTCGTGGACCACTCGGCCCTCGATGCCACTCGGCATGTTGGAGCGGATGCGGTACCAAGACGACGCCAAGTCGCCGTCCGAGGCGCACGCACGTGGCGTCGCCGAACGCGAGCGGCTCACGACCGAACTTCTCGCGATGGTCGAAGGTGACGCCGAAGCGCATGGTGGACTCCAGGCCGGCATCGCGTCGGCCGCTGCGTTCTACGGCTTTCGAGAGATGGGCAAGAACTCCTGCATCCGGCTGATCCACGAGGCGAAACTCGCGCTGATGGAAGTCGGCAAGCGGATGGTCGCCGACGGGGTGCTCGAGGACCCACAGCAGATCTTCATGCTCCTCGACGAGGAGGTCGACGGCTTCCTCGCCGACCCTGCGTCGATGACCGAAACCATCCGCGAGCGGGAAGCGACGTTCGCCATGCTCCAGACGCTGGAGCCGCCGTACATCGTCAAGCTCGAAGAGGGAGTGCCACCGATCTCGACGTGGACGAAACGTGGCGCAGGGCCGGCGGCGGCCTCGGTTGCCGTCGGTGACGTGCTGCAGGGAGCCATGGGCTCGCCCGGCGTCGTCACCGGGGTCGCCCGCGTCGTGCTCGATCCGTCCGACCCGGGCGCGATCGGACCCGGCGACATCATGGTGGCGCCGACGACCGACCCGTCGTGGGTGCCACTGTTCCTCGCCGCCGAAGGCGTGGTCGTCGACGTCGGCGCCGTTGCCAGTCACGCCGCGATCATGTGCCGAGAGCTCGGGCTGCCATGTGCCGTGTCGGTGGTCGACGCGACCAAACGGATACCCGACGGTGCGACCATCGAGATCGACGGATCGACCGGCGCCGTGACGATCGTGGCGGTGCCGTGATGAGCATGCTGGAGCGATTCGCACTCACCGACGGTGTCGCAGTGGTGACCGGCGCGGGCCGGGGCATCGGCGAAGGCATCGCGATCGGCCTCGCCGAAGCAGGCTGCGATGTCGTGCTCACGGCGCGGCGCGAGCACGAGATCGAGGCGGTCGCCGAGCGTGTCCGCTGGCTCGGCCGACGGGCGCTGGCCATTCCCGGCGACATCACCGACGGCGAGTTCGTCGACCAGCTCGCCGAACGATCCAAGCAGGAGATGGGCAAGGTCACGCTGTGGGTGAGCAACGCCGGCGGCGCCGACGATCGGACCCCGCGTCACCTTGCCGACATGCCGGACCGGCAGTGGGACTACCAGATGGATCTGAACCTGCGGGCCGTGTTCACCGGCGCACGGGCCGCAGCCAGGGTGCTCGACGACGGTGGTTCGATCATCAACATCTCGTCGGGGGCGGCACTCAAGCCGTCACCGAACAACGGTCCGTACGCCGTCGCGAAGGCGGGGGTCGACAGCTTGACCCGCACGATGTCGACCGAACTCGCGCCCGCGGTATCCGGGTGAACGGCGTGGCGCCGGGCCCGGTGCCGACCGAGGTGTTCATGGAGTTCTTCGGGGCGTCGGAGGACGACATCCCCCAGCTCGGCAAGAAGCTGGGCATCCCGCTCGGTCGCCTCGGCACGCCCGAGGACGTCGCAAATGCCGTGGTGTTCCTGGCGTCGCCCGCCGCGTCGTGGGTGACGGGTCAGACGCTGCTCGTCAACGGTGGCAACCGGTGACGCGGGTCGTCACGTGGCAGCGCTGACCCCGGCCGAGATCGACGCGTTCCTCTCCGAGCCGCGTGACGCAGTGCTCAGCGTGGTGCTTGCGTCCGGCCGCGCGATGGGCACACCGATCTGGTTCCGTTGGGTCGACGGCGTCGCCCGCTTCCAGAGTCCGACGACATCGGCCAAGACGACAGCGTTGCGGGCAACCGGGCGGGCCAGTCTGTGCGCGCACGACCAACCGCTTCCGCTGGCTCGCTACGTCACGCTCGAGGGTCCGGTCCGGGAGGTCGATTTCGACCTCGACGCCGACATCGGTGCGGCCGCGCATCACTACCTCGGCGACGGCGCAGAGGTGTTCCTCGGCGGGATCCGGGCGGCACTCGACAGCGGCCGTCGCTGGGCGAGCTTCGAGCTCACGCCGACGTTCGTCGACGGCAAGCTCCAGACCCTCGCCTGACCCGCCCTCAGGCGCCGCCGGCCCACCACTGTTCGAAGTGGGGGAGCACCGCGCGGTCCACGAGTTCGACGATCAGTCCGGTCGGCGGTTGGAGATACGTGAAGACGCCGAGGCCGTCACCCGCGCTCGGGTCCTTCTGCGCGCCGAGGAGTGACCAGCCGCCCGCGATCAGCGCCTCGGTCTCGGCGGTGACGTCGTCGGCCCACACGCCGACGTGGTGTGCACCGGTGCAGCCGCGTCCGTCCCAGAAGGTGTCCGGCGGACCCTCGAGGAGTTCGATGTGCTGCGGCCCCTCGGCCGAGTACGTGAATTTCAGGTGGATCTCCTCGAGTCCGTGGTCGGGTGACCAGAGGGTCTGTGCCGGGTTCTCGCGCGGCTCCGCCCAGGTGACACCCATGCTGGCGCCGAGTTCGTCCATCCCGCGTGCGAGGTCCGGCACGCGGATTCCGACGTGGAAGAGGTCCTGGTAGTCGATCACGTTCGTGCTCCGATCGGAGGCTCAGGCGGCAGGCGCGTCGAGGGTGGCCGGGTCGCGCAGCAGATCGGCGATCGACTTGCAGAACTCGGCGGCCGGGGCGCCATCGAACGCCCGGTGGTCCCAGGTGAGGCTCAGGGTCAGTCGCTTGGTCGTGGTGACCGTGCCGTCGTCGCCGAGTACGAGATCGTCGCGCAGGCGGCCGACGCCCAGGATGGCCGTGTTCGGCGGGTTGATCACCGGGGTGAACCCGTCGACGCCGAACATCCCGAGGGTGCTCACCGAGAAGGTCCCACCCTCGAGGTCGGGAAGGGTGAGCTCACCCGCACGGGCAGCCGCGGCAAGTCGAGATGTTTCGGTGCCGAGCGACGCGAGATCGCGACCTGCTGTGTCGCTGATGACCGGAACGATCAGACCGCCATCCAGGGCGACCGCCATCCCGACGTGGACCTCGGGCAGGAGTGCGACACCGTCATCGGTGATCTGGGAGTTGACATGGGGGTGCTGGCGGAGCGCGCGGTGCGGCAGCGGCGATGACGTAGTCGGTGTAGCTCGGCGCCCGCCCCTCCGCCTTTCGCCGATCACGGTCGGTCACCACCGCATCGATGTCGGCGTCCATGAACAGTGTGAGCTGAGCCATCTCGGAGAGCGACTCGTGCATCCGCTTTGCGATCGTGCCGCGCATCCCGCTGAGCTTCGTGACCGAGGTCGGTGTCTGCATCGCAGGAGGCAGTGCCGGACTGGCTGTTGGTGTGGCCTGCGGCGCTGCGCCCGTGCCCGGCGAGGTGCCGATGAGCGTGCGGACGTACTGGGCGACCCCGTCACGGGTGACCCTGCCATCAGTCGGGTCGGCCGGCACGGCTGCCAGGTCGACACCGAGGAGGTCGGCGAGCTGGCGGGCCGCCGCTGTGGCGGCCACGGATGCGCCGGCGGATGCAGGACGCGGTGCCGCAGTTGTTGCCGTCGGCGTCACCGACACACCTTCGAGGTCGGCGTTGACGATCCGCCCACCCGGACCCGTGCCGCGGATGGTGCGCAGATCGATGCCGCGCTCCTTGGCGAGTCGTTTGGCCATCGGCGACGCGATGATCCGTCCACCCGACGCCACGTGGGCCGCTCCTGGAGTCGGCACCGGTGCGACCGCGGCGGACGGTGCAGCGGGCGCAGGGGTTGCAGCGGCAGCTGGGGCGACCGATGCTGCCTGCGCATCCTCACCGTCGGCGAGGAACCACCCGATGCGTTCACCGCAGGCAAACGTGTCGCCGACCTGACCCTCGACCTGGAGTCGGCCCGAGAACGCGGCCTCGACATCGGTTTCGGTCTTGTCGGTCTCGATGCGCAACACCGGCGTGCCGCTCTCGACGGTCTCGCCGTCGGCAACGAGCCACTCGGCAATCGTGCCCTCCTCCATCGTGAGCCCGAGCTTCGGCATGAGGAACTCAGTCGCCATGAATGTCCTTTCGTGGGGTGATGTCCGCGGCGCGGACATCGAAACGTTGGTCGCGAGCCGCCAGCTGGAGCGTGCGTTCGACATCGATCATGTGGGGCCCGGATCGCTCGATCGATGCCGTCACGGTGGCATCGGCAGCAACCGGGGTGTTGCGTTCGCCGTCGTAGGCCATCACGCCACCGCCGTCGAGTTCGACCTGTCGGCCCTCGGCGAGCGGTTCGACCGATGCGACGTCGAGTGTGGAGAAGGTGCCGGGCGACAACGGCACGCGGACGCGCCGACCACCCGGGCCGAGACGAAGCAGCACGCCGCCGGGCTCGTTCCGATCGATCGGGTGGACCCGCCCGGCGATGCTCGCAAGTCCGGTACTCGCCGGGCTCGCAATGCAGGCGACGACCCACCGGATCGTTGCCGGATCAGAGACGGCGCGGGCGCCGACGAAGGCCGTGTCGACGAGTGCCGCCTCGACGAGTGCGTCCTCGTGGAGGACGGTGTCCCGGTTCGGATCGTCGATCCTGATCGAGACCCGTTTGGCCGCGGTGGTGACGGAGGCGGCATCGACTGCGCCGCCGGCGACGAGGCCGGCGGCGACGCCGGCCGTCGTGCCGTCGACCGCGGTCGGGAACACGTTGTTCGTGCCGGTCGAGATCGCGATCAACGGGGCCTCGGGCCACCCGGTCGCCACGTCGCGGCAGGTGCCGTCACCGCCGAGCGCGACGATTGCGCCGGCCTCGGCCTTCCACATCGAGCGGGCGGCGGCGACCGTGTCGAGATACGAACCGGTCTGCGGACTCTCGACGAACTCGATGACACCGTCGAGGCCTTCGACCGCTCGTTCGGCGAGGTGATGGGTGTCGGTGCTCATCAGCAGTCGTTGCGCGCCCTGTTCGATCGCGCCTGCAGCCACGCGGCGCATGATGCTGATCTTGACCGCATCGGAGGTCTGGCCGGCGGCTGAGACGAGCCGGCGGATGTCCTTACCGGCGTGCGGGTTGACGATGATGCCGACCGTTGCGCTGCCGGTCACGGGCGGTGCGCCCGCCGACGCCGCAACGGTCGCCATCGTGTCAGGCCCCCGGGCGGGCGACGATGTCGCGGATTGCCTGCTCGATGTCGTGCGCGGACGGCAGGTAGTGCGCTTCGAGCACCGGGCTGAACGGCACCGGGGAGAACGGAGCGGCGATCCGGCCGACGGGGGCATCGAGGTAGTCGAAGGCTTCTTCCTGGATCTGTGCCGCGACCTCGGCACCGAGACCGCCGAAGCGCACGGCTTCGTGCACGACGATTACCCGGTTGGTCTTGCGGACCGATTCGACGATGGTCGCGGTGTCGAGCGGCTGCAGCGTTCGCGGGTCGATCACCTCGACCTCGATGCCGTCACCGGCCAACTTCTCGGCCACGTCGAATGCCTCGTTGACCATCCGACCCCAGCCGACGACGGTGACGTCGCTGCCTTCGCGCAACGTCGCCGCCTGACCGAGGGGGATCATGTACGGCTCTTCGGGCACCTCACCCTGCATGCCGAGCAGGCGCTTGTGCTTGACCATGATCGTCGGGTTGTTCTCCCGGATGCAGGCGGTCATCAATCCCTTCATGTCGTACGGATTCGACGGCATGACGACCTTGAGGCCGGGGATGTGGCAGAGCAGCGCTTCGAGCGACTGGCTGTGCTGAGCGGCGGCGGAGAGGCCACCGCCACCGCCGGTCGTGATCGTCAACGGAACCGTCGCCGATCCGCCGAACATGTACTTCATCTTCGCGGCCTGGTTGACGATCTGGTCGAATGCGACGCAGATGAAGTCCATGAACATGATGTCGACGATCGGGCGGAGTCCCGTCGCGGCGGCACCGACGCCGAGGCCGATGATCGCCTGCTCGCTGATCGGTGTGTCGACCACCCGCTCTTCGCCGAACTCGGCCTGCAGGCCCGCGTAGCTCTGGAACACACCGCCGAATGCGCCGATGTCCTCGCCGGCACAGAACACGGTCTCGTCGGCGGCCATCTCCTGGCGTACCGCCTCGTTGAACGCCTGGACGTAGCTGATTTTCCGAGTCACTTGAAGACCCTTTCCGAATGCGAGGGAGTGAGCGCCAGCGAGCGAGCGGTTGGCCGCGGCCTGCGTGGCCGGGGAACGCAATGGAGGCTCACGAGGTGGCTCCTTCGGCGCTCAGGGTGTACACGTCGACCAACAGTTGATCGGGGTCCGGGGACGGGCTGTCCTCGGCGAACTGGATCGCATCGGCGATGTCGGCGCGCAGTTCGGCCCACACGTTGTCGAAGTCGTCTCGAGTTGCGTTGCCGGCCTCGATCATCCGGTCCTCGAACGTGAAGATCGGATCGCGTTGCTTCCACTCCGAGACCTCGTCGTCGGTGCGGTACTTGAGCCCGAGGTTCTGGACGCCGTGGTGGTTGTAGAACCGGTAGGTCTTCGCCTCGATCAGCGACGGACCCTCGCCACGCAGTGCGCGGTTCTTCGCCTCGACTGCTGCCTCGTGCACCGCGACGACGTCCATGCCGTCGACGATCACGCCCGGCATGCCGTAGCCGGCGGCGCGGTCGACGATGTCGGTGATCGCCATCGTCTTGTCCCGCGGTGTGAACTCGCCGTACTCGTTGTTCTCGCAGATGAACAGGACGGGGAGCTTCAGTGCACAGGCCATGTTCGCCGCTTCGTGGAAGGCGCCGATGTTGGTCGAGCCGTCACCGAAGAACGCTGCCGACACGTTGCCGTTGCCCTTGAGCTTGTTGCCGAAACCGGCGCCGACCGCGATCGGGGCGCCCGCACCGACGATGCCGTTGGCCCCCAACATGCCCACGTCGAGGTTCGAGATGTGCATCGAACCGCCCTTGCCCTTGTTGTAGCCCGTCGACTTGGCCATCAACTCGGCCATCATCGGGCGGAACTCGCCGCCCTTCGCGACGAGGTGACCGTGGCCGCGGTGCGTCGAGGTGATCTGGTCGCCGTCGGAGAGGGTGGTGCACACGCCGGAGGCCACCGCCTCCTGTCCGACGTAGAGGTGGAGGAAGCCCGGCAGCTTTGCGGCTTCGGCGAGTTGGCCGGCCGCCTCTTCGAAGAGACGGATCCGCACCATGCGGCGGTGCATGTCCATCAGCACCTCGGTCGAGAGTTCCATGTGTGTCCTGTCGTTCGTTGGTCACGCTGTTACACGACGGGTCTGACCCATCACGTAACGGCGTTACACGACGGGTCAGACCCGTCACGTAACGGCTAGCGGGAGAGGATGGTGACGCCGCTGATGCCGGGGGCACCGTAGACGTGGGTGTAGGCGACCTTCGGGTTGTTCGGGACCTGGCGCTCGCCGGCGTCGCCGCGCAGCTGGAGCACGTTCTCGTAGACCTGGCGCAGGCCGGACGCACCGATCGGCTCGCCATTCGCCAGGCACCCGCCGTCGGTGTTGACCGGCAGGCGACCGTTGATCTCGGTGTCGCCGTTCGCGAGCATCTGCTCCTGCTCGCCGTGTTCGCAGAAGCCGTTCTCGGCCATGTGCATGATCTCGGCACCGGCCTCGGTGTCCTGGAGCTGCGCGACGTCGACGTCCTCCGGGCCGATCCCGGCCATTTCGAACGCCGCCTTGGAGGCGGCTGCCGTGGGACCCGGGTCGTGCTCGATGGCGATCGACGGGGCCAGCACCTCGAACGAACCGAACTTGCGGGTGCGTACGGCAGCAGCCTTGAGATAGATCGGACGGTCGGTGTACTGCTTGGCCTTGTCGGCCCGACACAGGATCATCGCGACGCCGCCCTCACCAGGTGAGCAGAACATGTACTGCGTCAGCGGGTACGACAACATCAGCGACTCGGCAACCTCCTCCTCGCTCAGCGGCTTGCGACGCCACGCCATCGGGTTGAGCGCGCCGTTGCGGAAGGCCTTGGCCCCGACCTTGGCGAGCGTGGGCTGCGTGATGCCGTACTGGTGCATGTAGCGGTTGATCTTCATCCCGAAGAACTGGGTGGTCAGCGCCAGACCGGACCCGCCGTACCAGTCCTTTCCTCGGGGGCCTCTGATGCGGAACGCACCCTTCTCGTGCTTGTCGAAGCCGATCGCGATGCCCAGGTCGCCGGCACCGGACTGGATCGTGTTGACCGCTTGAGCGAGCGCGGTGCCCCCGGTTGCGCAGCCGTTGACCACGTTGGTGAAGGGCAGGCCCGTGAGGCCGATCCGGCTCACCATCGTGTCGGCCGCGCCGCCGTCCATCGAGCCACCGACCGCGAACTCCATGTCTGACCACTGCTGGCCGCAGTCGGCGAGCGCACGCCGCACGGCGACGACGCCCTGGTCCATGCCCGACACGCCGTCGTGGCGGCCGAACTCGTGCATCCCGATTCCGACGATCGCGACGTCGCTCATGACTGGTCTCCGTTCTCAACTGGGGCGAATGCGTAGGTGACGACCTGGTTGCCGTCGTCGTCGATGCACAGCGGGTCGAGCACCAACTCCATCTCCATCCCGATCTGCAGTTGCTCGGGATCCGAGATCGTGAGGCGGCCCTCCACCCGGAGCTGGCCAGGCAGCTCGACATAGCCGACGCCGTACGGCTCGAAGTCGTCACCGACGGGTCCGAGATACGGCGGAGCCTTGGGCGGGAACGCCTGGACCGTCCACGTCCAGAGTGTCCCGCGAGTTGCCAGTTCGACGTCTTCCTGCTCGTTGAACAGGCAACGTGGGCAACCTGTCTGGCGCGGGAACATGTGGTTGTCGCAGTTGGTGCAGCGCGTGCCGAGCAGCACGGGCTTGCCGTCGCGGATCTCGAAGATGCCGTCGGCGACGGCAACGATGGTGGTCATGGAGCTCCCTTGCGGATCCGCGCCGACGCCGGCGCGCAGTAACTGAATGGTCGTTCGGGAACGGACAGTAGCAGTCGACTTCGGCCGCTCTCCCAGCGAAGCTCGTCGTGTGCACGCGCTGATGAGAGTCGTGTGATGCGGGTGTCGACGGCCGTTGATCCGACGCCGGGCGAGGGGTCAACGATCGAGGTAGCGCTCGCCGAGCCATCCTTCGAGCACCGCCGACAGCTCGTCCTTGGTGTCGCCAGTTCCGACGTTCATCCCGTGCACCTGGTCGAGGTGGGCGAGCCCGATCAACAACAGGAAATACTGCTGCGCCTGAGCCGTCGTGAGCCCCGCACGGTTCTCGAGCGCTCCGGCGGTGACCTCCTGCCAGGACCCGAGCAGCTCCGCGACCTCCGGTTGTCGGATCGCAGCGCAGTGGATCTCCGCGACCATGATGCGGGATCGGGCGAATTCCGGTTGGATCCACGCCTCAGCCAACTCGCGCAAGCCGTCGACTTCGCGCAGACGGCCGCTGCTGATCGTGTTGAGCTCGCGCTGGCACGCCTCGACCAACAGGTCGGCCTTGCCGCCGAAGTGGCTGTAGATCGCCGGCGTCGACACGTCGGCCCGGCGAGCGATGTCGGAGAGGGTGGCTCCCTCGTAACCGAACTCGACGCAGGCATCGGCCGCGGCGTTGAGGAGTCGCTCGCGCGTCGGCGTCCCGTGCCGGTCCACCTTGGGCGGGCGGCCGATGCGACTCGGGGTGACGGGGTCGGTGGAGGCCATGGCGGGATTCCGACTGTATCGATCCCGCGCCGTGCCGACGGACGGGTGTCGCTCCGGAATGTCAGCTGTTCGCGCCGCGAGCCCAACGCAGTGAGCGTCGGAGCAACTCGTAGTAGGCGGGGTGCTCCCACGATCCGCGTTCGATCTGCGGGTAGTAGTCCATCGCCGGGACCATGTCGTAGTGGCCTCGACAGTGCCCGAGCGTGTTGTACAGGACGGCTCCGTCGCCGAGTGGACGAAGGTACATCACGAGGTGCTCCTCGGGGCCCGACGTCCAATCGTGTTCGACGAACCCTCGCGCGTCGCCCTGCCACGTGGTGTGCAGCAGCGACTCGAGTGCATCCCGGTCGGCGTGTTCGCACAGATACAACTCGTCGTCGGTCTCGAACGGCTCGATCCCGGCGACGAGCCAGTGGTCATCGGTCGACCGCTCGACCAGGTACGGCATGATCGGCGGGTGGGCCACGAATTGCGAGCCGAGCGTCTCGGCCCACACCGGGAACACCCGCGGTGAGTCGACGCCGTTCGGGGTGCCGATGTCGAGCGCCGAGTTCGTGCCGTGCAGGGCGATCCAGCGACCGCCGCCTTCGACCCAACTCCGGATGGCCTGCTGCGCCGCGTCCGTGGGCCGGACGTTGCACGTGTAGCTCACGAGAATCGACCCGGCGGTGATCGCGTCGGTGTCTTCGTAGTCGGCCTGCACCCGGACCCGGAACTCCTCGTGCTCGCCCATCAGCTTGAGCAGTTCGAGGCGGGCGTAGTCGATGTCGTGGTACATCCCGCCCGCGACGAGCGTGACGTCGATCCGGCTACCTGGCTGTTCGTCGGTCATCGACGTCATCTCCTGCGTGCGTTGGGCCCAGGTGGGGTTGCGGTGGGGTTGCGGTCGGGTCGCGTCAGAAGTCGATGCGCTTGAGGAAGCCACCGTCGACGGTGACGTTCACGCCGTTGACATGTTTGGCGGCGTCGCTGGCGAGGAAGGCAACCACGTTGGCGACGTCCTGCGTGGTGCCGAGGGCGCCACCGGGGTGCGTCTTCTCGGTCGCCTCGTAGAACTCGGTCATGTGGTCCTTGATCATGTTCCAGTCGCCGCCCTCGACGAAGATCGGGCCGGGTGACACGACGTTGCACCGCACGCCCTTCTTGCCGAGGACCTGCGCCTGGCCGAGGGTCCAGTTGGTGACGGCGGACTTGAACGCGCTGTAGCTGTTCGACCCCGACGCGAAGTGCTCGGCCGTTGCGGTGGTGCCGATGCTGATGACCGACCCGCCGCCGTCGGCGAGCGCCTCCTCGGCGGCGCCCACACCGAGCACGAGCGACATCATGTCGATGTTGAAGTTGTTCATCCAGCCCTCGGGGGTCTTCGCTCCCTTGCCCGACGTGTTGTGCACGTAGATGTCGATGCCGCCCAGTTGCTCGGCCGACGAAGCGACCCACGCCGCGACGGCCTCGCCGTCGGCAGCATCGACCGCAGCTCCCACGACGGTGCCGAGGGCCGACATCTCCTCGACGGCCTGCTCGACGCCCTCGGCGTTACGGGCACAGATGGCGACCGATGCACCTTCGGCGAGCAGGGTCTCGGCGACGGTGCGACCGATCCCCTTCGTTGCTCCGGTGATGAGTGCCTTCTTGCCGGCGAGTCCGAGGTCCATGGTTGTCTCCTGTGTTCGTGTGGGTGCGAGCGTGCCGAACTTAACGAACGGTCGTTCATGAACTCCCACCGGACGGGCGTCGGAGGGAGCGGTGGCGGACCTGGCGCGACGGCCGCCGTTCAGTTGGTCGGTTCCCGGTGCGCCTTCTCGTTGGAGAGCGTCGTGAGCGGTGCGGGTTGCACCTCGTGTTCGACGGCCCTCGACGCTGGGTCGTCGGAGCTCGTCGGTCGTCGTCGGTTGACCTTGACGACTGCCTGGCGGCTGGCGACGGCCACGGCGATGATCAGGACGAGGCCCTCGAACATCGGCTGCATCCAGTCGATCTCCCGCGGGTAGCGCAGGCCGATTCCCTTGATGCCGAACGCCAGGACGTACACCGCGATGATCGTGCCCCACACATTCGGCCGACCCTTCAGCTGGCTGGCGCCGAAGAAGACGGCGCCGACAGCGGTGAACAGCAGCGGCGGGCCGACCGACGAGGTGTAGGTGGCGAACTTCCACGAGTAGATGAGCCCGGCGAACCCGGCGATGCCTGCGGAGGCGATCAGCGACCCCCAGGCCAGACGGTCGGTCTTCACGCCCGACAGGCGCGCGGCTTCGGGATTCCCGCCGGTGGCGAACATCTTTCGACCGACGGGCGTGTGCTCGAGGACGTACCAGACGCCCGTGGCCACGATGAGCCCGTAGAAGAAGTAGTAGGGCAGCTCGATCTGTGTGTCCGACCCCGGCCAGGTGAACGAGAACAGGCTGCCCTTGCCGAAGTTGATGTAGCTGTCGCCGAACGCGTTCGTGATGTTGCCGCCGTCGTGGATCCGGCGGATCAACGCGGCGATCACCTGGCTCATGCCCAACGTTGCGATGAAGCTGTTGACGCGGAGCTTGACGACGATGAAGCCGTTGATCGCTCCGATCGCCAAGCAGGCAGCCATGCCGACCAATGCTCCGACGCCATCGGGGAGATCGGTTTCGAACGCCATCTTGTTGACGATCACGAGGCTCAGCGCCATCGTCGCACCGATCGACAGGTCGAACGTTCCGGTGGTGAGCGGGACGAGGAAGGCCAGCGCGAGCATCACCACGATGACCTTCTCGGTCAGGACGAACTCGATGCTGCCGTTCCAGATCAGGAAATTGCTCTCCGTGATGCCGAAGAAGATGAAGAAGATCGCGAGGAGATAGAGCCCGCTGAATCGGTCGAGGCCGATGCGATGGACCCAGGATGTCGAGGTTCCGGACCCCTCCTCGATCTCGTCGCCGCCGGAAGCCGGGGACTGGGTGTCGTTCGTGGTCATCGTCATGATGTGGTGGCTTTCGTGGACTGGAGCTGGGCGTGTTCGACGTTCTCGGTGGTCATCTCTGCGCCGCTGAGTTCGGCGACGATCGTGCCTCCCACCATGATCACGATGCGGTGCGCGACCTGGACGAGTTCGTCGGTGTCGGTCGAGACCACGAGGACTGCCGCCCCGTCGCCTGCCGCCTCGTCGATGAGCTGGAGGATCTGTTCCTTGGCCTTGACGTCGATGCCGCTCGTCGGTTCGTCGAGGACGAGCACCCTGGGCATCAGACGGAGCGTTCGACCGAACAGCACCTTCTGCTGGTTGCCGCCGCTCAGGGATGCGATGGGGACCTCGGTCCCGGTGGTCTTGATCTGGAGGCGGTCGATCCAGACCTCGCATTCGGCCCGCTCCTCGTCGTGGCGGAGGCGGCCACGGCGCCAGTTGCGCTCGACGTCGGCGAGGGTGAGGTTGTTGATCACCGACTCGAGTGGGATGATCCCCTGGCTCGCGCGATCGGCCGGGACGAACGCGAGGCCCGCCGCGATCGCAGCATGTGGGTCGTAATTCGGAATCGGTGTGCCGCACACGACGACGTTCCCGGACTCGCTCGGGATCTGTCCGGTGATGAACGGCGCCACCATTTCTCGACCCGACCCGGTGATGCCCGCGACGCCGACGACCTCGCCGGGCTGGACCGTGAGGTCGAGGTTGTGGATCGTGCCGCCGCTGATCGACTCGACGGAGAGTCCGGCGGTCTCGCCGATCTTGGCGACCGAGCGATGGACGGTCCGCTCGAGCTTGTGACCGATCATCAGCTCGATCAGGCGGTTGTGGTCGAGGTCTGCGGTCGGGGTGGTGGTCACGCGCTTGCCGTCGCGGAGCACGCTCACGTCGTCGGCGATCTCGAACACCTCGTCGAGATGGTGTGACACGTAGAGGATCGCCACGCCGCGATCCTTCAGCAGTCGAATCGCACGGAAGAGACGCTCGACGTCGGCGCCGGGCAGCGATGCAGTTGGCTCGTCGAGCACGAGGAGGTGGGCCTGGTGCTCCCAGTCGTGGAGCGCCCGGGTCAACGCGACCGCGGTCTTCTCCGAGGGTGCGAGCATGCCGACTGGAACGTCGATGTTCACGTCGCCGAAGCCCAACGCGTCGAGGCCCTCCGCGGCCCGCTGACGGTCGGCCTTCCAGTTGATCCGACCCAGCCGACCCGTCGTGTAGCCGACGCCCATCGAGATGTTCTCGACGGCATTCAGCGTGTCGACGAGTCCGAGATCCTGATGGACGAAGCGGACGCCGGCGGCTTCGGCCTCGCCGCCGTCACCGAGGTGCAGGGTGTGGCCGGCGAGCTCCGCGATCGAGCCAGGATCGGGCTGGTGGAAGCCGGCGAGGATCTTGATGAACGTCGACTTTCCGGATCCGTTCTGGCCGACGAGTGCATGGGTGCGTCCGGCGCCGATCTCGATGTCGAAGTTGTCGAGCGCGACCTGACCCGGAAAAGATTTGGTGAGGTCGCGCACGACCAGCAACTTGGACACGGATTCCCCCAGCGGCTTCCGGCGCCCATGCCGGTCTGCCTTCGATAGTGAGAATATATTAGTCGGTCAATTAGTTTGTGACCAACAGCACAACACCATGAGGGGGAAACCATGAAGACCAGAACACGATTGCTCGCTGCGCCATTGGCGCTGGCGTTGGTGATTGCCGCCTGCGGCAGCGACGACGACTCGGGTGGCGACACCGCCACCACCGAGGCCGCGGCCGACGAGACGACGGCCGCCGACGACACGACCGCGCCCGACGAGGGTGGCGGTGGCGACGGCCTTGCTGCCGCGCAGGCCGTGGTGGATGCGAACCTCGTTCCGCCCACCGACATCGGCCCGACGATTCCGCTCGACTCCGTGCCGGAGCAGAAGACCGTGGCATGGCTCGAGTGCTCGCTCCCGTCCTGTGCCGCCATCGGCGTTGGCTTCGCCCAGGCCGCCGAGTTGCTCGGATGGAACCTCGAGGTCATCTCGTGGAGCACCGATGCCGCCGCCGCGTTCCAGCAGGCGCTCGACCAGGGCGTCGACTACGTGGCGATCACCGGCACGCAGCCGGAGCTCATCCAGGACCAGCTGACCCAGGCCAACGAAGCCGGGATCCCGACGATGAGTTGCTTCGACACAGCGGAGCCCGCTCCTGATGGATTCACGATGCAGTGTGGTGACACGCCGGGCGTGATCCGTGCGGGCGATCTGATCGCCAACGCGGTCATCGCCGACTCCGAAGGAACCGCCAACACGTTGATGGTGAACATCCCGGACTTCGCGGTGCTCGTGTCGGAGCGCGAGGGAGCCGAGGCCGCCTATGAGGCCAACTGCCCCGACTGCACGTTCAGCGTGCTCGACTTGACGCTCGACCAGCTGCTTGCCGGCGAGGCTCCGGGCGCCGTCGTCTCGGCGATTCAGTCGGACCCCGACATCGACTACATCCACTTCGCGTTCGACGGTCTTGCCGGCGGCATGTCGGCCACGCTCGCCGAGGCCGACCTGCTCGAAGGACGCAAGCTCGTCGGTGTCGACTACAACGGCGCGATCCTGCAGGAGATCGTGGACGGGACGCAAGCGTTCTGGACCACGAACCCGAAGGAGTACTCGGCGTGGTTGATGGTCGACGCGATGGCCCGTCACGCGATCGGCCAGGAGAACACCGAGGAGCGGGCGAACGCCCTCCTCCCGACGTTCATCGTCAACACGCCCGAGGTCGCCGAGCCGTTGATCCCGAGCGACGGTTGGCCGGGGCCCGACGGTCAGGCGGAGCAGTTCGCCGCACTCTGGGGCGTCTGATCCCGACATTTGAGTCGCTCATTCGAGCGACGTCGTGAACACCGAACGACCCCCGGACATCAGTCCGGGGGTCGTTCGCGTTCCGACTCTGGGCACGGCGGTGTCCCGCGCTACGGTCCCGTCGACACCAGGACTCAGGGGGTTTTCATGGGCACACTCGACGGGCGCGTTGCCTGTATCACCGGCGGGACCCGAGGCATCGGGCTCGGCATTGCGAAGGGTTTCCTCGAGGAGGGGGCGAAGGTGGCGATAAACGGTCGCGACGAGAGCAAGGCAGAGCGAACGCTCGCCGAGCTCGACGCCGGCGACAACGCGATCTACATCGCCGGCGACGTGAAGCAACGCGAATCGTGCGAGGCGATCGTTGACGGAACGGTCGACCACTTCGGACGCATCGACATCCTCGTGGCCAACGCCGGCGGAGCATCGGGTCATGCGCCGATCGCCGAACTCACCGACGAAGCCATGCAGGACTCGCTCGTGTGGAACTTCTGGCACACGTTCTGGACCATGCGTCGGGCGTTCCACTACATGATCCCGCAGGAGTCGGGACGTGTCATGGCGGTCAGCTCACTCGAGGGCAAGGTCGGCAAGCCCGGCATCTCGATCTATGTCGCAGCGAAGCACGCGATCAACGGCCTCGTGAAGTCGGCCGCGCACGAGGTCGGCACGCTCGGCATCACCGTCAACGCACTGTGTCCCGGTGCCATCGAGACCGACATCATGAAGGTCGAGGGTCCGCCGGCCGCCGAGTCGATGGGTCTGGACTACGAGGGGCTGCTCGACATGTTCGCCTCCGAGTCGGCGATCAAGCAGCTCAACGACGTCGAAGATGTCGCGGCGGTGGCGACGCTGCTGGCGTCGGACGTCGGCGCCGGCATCACCGGTTCACTCATCTCGATCGACGGTGGCACGGCTCCCTACTGAGCCGAATACAGGGAACGGAGAAATCATCATGGGAAAACTCGACGGAAAGGTCGCCTGCATCACGGGCGGCACACGCAGCATCGGCCGCGCGATGGCCGATGCATTCATTGCCGAAGGCGCCAAGGTCGTGGTCAACGGCCGCGACGAGGCAAAGGGTCAGCAGTGTCTCGACGAGATGGGAGCCGGCGACAACGCCGCGTTCTACGCCGGCGACGCATCGAAGCAGGAGGCGGTCGAAGGGCTGATCGATTTCACGATCGAGAAGTACGGACAGCTCGACATCTGCTGCCTCAACTCCGGTGGCGTCTTGATGACCGCTCCGGTCGCCCAGATGACCGACGAGGAATGGCAGCTCGAAGTCGACTGGAACCTCAACCACGTCTTCTGGGGGATGCGCCGCGCGCTGCAACACATGATCCCGCGCGAGTCCGGCCGGATCATCGTGACTTCGTCGGTCGAGGGCAAGCTCGGCAAGCCGGGCATCCCCGGCTATGCCGCGACCAAGCACGCCGTCAACGGGCTCGTCAAAGCCGCGGCGCACGAGGTCGGCACGATGGGGATCACCGTCAACGCGATTCTGCCGGGCATCATCGAAACCGACATCGTGCGTGCGACCGGACCGGATTCGGCAGTCGCCATGGGCATGAGCGGCTACGACGAATTGATCGCAGCCTTCTCCTCGGAGTCGGCGATCAAGCGGCCCAACAAGGTCGAAGAAGTCGCCGCGGTCGCCGTACTGATGGCGTCGGATGCGGCCAAGAACATGACGGCATGCATGTTCCCCGTCGACGGCGGGACGATGCCGTACTGACGATGCCGGTTCGATGACGTGAGGGTCTGATGTCGGATGGCGTGAGCGAGGGGGCTGCGTACTCGCACCTTGCGCACGCCAACGACCGCGAGCCATCGACGGGCCACGCGCACTTGCGGGCGCAGTGTCCGCTCCACGTGGAGGAGTCGCACGATCCGCCGTTCTACGTGGTCAGCAAACATGCCGACGTGTTCGATCTGTTGACGCGCCCCGGTGAGTGGCGCAACGGATTCGGCGTCGGCGTGAACGCGCAGCCGGGTGGCGTGCTGGGGACGACCGATGACCCTGATCACCGTCGTCAGCGGCGCGTGCTGCAGGACGCGTTCCGCCCGGCGGCGATCGCGCGGCTCGACGACGAGATCGATCTGGTCGGCAACGACCTCTGGAACCGCGCCTTCGCCGATGATGGTGACGGCGATTTCGTGCGCCTGTTCGCTTTTCCGTTCCCGGCGATCGTGATCGCGGTGCTCCTCGGGGTCCCCCGCGACCGGCGCGACGACTTCGGCCGTTGGTCCGATGACATCGTCAACACGCTCGGCGGCGCAGACCCGGCCCTCGCCGAAGCAGCCAATCGCCAGATCTTCGCCCTCGTCGACGAGATGGTCGCCGTTCGGACGGAGTTGCACGAACAGGGCGCGGCACTTCCCGACGACGTCCTGTCGGTGATGACGCGTGCCGAACTCGATGGCACGCTCTCGCATCACGAGGTGCGGCGCTTGACTCAGCAACTCCTCGTTGCCGGCCACGAGACGACGGCGAGCCTGATCTCACTGATGTTGTACCGACTCATCGAGCGGCCGGAACTCGTTGCGCAGCTGCGAGCAGCGCCCGACCTGATCCCGGCCGCGGTCGAGGAGTTCCTCCGGTACGACTCTCCGGTGCAGGGGCTGTTCCGAGTCAACCCCGAGCCGGCGCAGGTGCGCGGCGAGTCGCTTCCGCCGGGGTCTCGGGTGCAGGCGCTGTTTGCCTCAGCCAATCGCGACGAAGACGTGTGGGACGAGCCCGACGAGATTCGGATCGACCGTTTCGGCCCGGGCAGCCGGCCACACCTTGCGTTCGGGTGGGGTGTGCATCATTGCATCGGCGCCGCACTGGCGCGTCATGAGGGTCAGGTCGCGCTGCGATGGATGGTGGGGCGTTTCGAGACCGTGGAGTTGACCGGCGACGTGGCCGTGAACGAGCCGTTCATCCTCCGCGGGCTCACCACGCTCCCGATTCGTTGGACGAACCGTCGCTGACCTGCTCGTCGAACTCGGCGTCGAACCAAGCGTTCGTCGTGTCGAGGACGTGTCGTGCCCGTTCGGCCGGGTCCGGGAACGAGGTGCGCAACGCCGCCGATCGGATTTCCATCGAGAGCGCGGTGTGGTCGGGGAGTGCGTCGACGAGTTCGCGGACGGGGAGTCCGCCGTCGCCGAGGGTCGACCGACCGTCGAGTGCGTCGGCGTACGCGTCCGCCGGGGCCTCGGCGGGAGCGTCACAGAGTTGGGCGTAGGGGAGCCGGGCTGGTGCCACCGAGGCAACGTCACTCGGCGTGCCGCCCGTGCGTGCCAGGTGCAGGCCGTCGACGAGCACGCCGGCGTTCGGTCGGTCCACCCGGTCGAGGATGTCGACCGACTGTTCAAGGCTCGACACCGACATGAACGCGAGGAACTCGATCGAGCAACCGATGCCGTGAGGAGCGGCGAGATCGCACAGCTCGCCGAACCGCTCTGCGAACCGATCGTCGTCGACGCCGCGTGACACCACGAGGAGGTTGCGTGCTCCGACCGCAGCGGCGGCCTCCACCATCCGGCTGCCGTGATCGCCGTCGGGCGTGACGAAGACGGGCTCCATGTCGAGCGCGATCAGACCGGTGTCGTCGAGGCGGCGGCGCACCTCGGTCGTCACGGCCGGCGTCCAGGTGTCGGCGTCGAACCAGATCCCGCATGCGTCCCAGCCGGCGGTCGCGCACGCGGCCACGAAGTCGGCCGGGCCGGTCTCCGGACACACTCCGGCGGCGAGCGACAGCAACCGTGACGTCATGATCGCCCACCGTACGTCCCGTTCGCGTCGTACTTCTGGTCGTGGGAACGGCAAGAACCGCAACACAAACGGGTCGGTACGACACGTCGAGCGGAACGTGCGCATGTGAAGGTGGAAGCCATGGCTGAGATGACGGCTCCACCCGCGCTCGACGAACGGCTGGCGGCACTGGAGTGCCCGGTCGACCACACGATGCTGGATCCGGCGGTCCAGGACTCGCCGTGGGACTTCTACGAGGAACTCCACGACAAGTGTCCCGTGTTCCCGATGCCCGAGATCGGTGCGGTCATGGTGACGAAGTACGAGGACGTGCGATACGTCCTCACCCATCCCGAGCTGTTCTCGAGCAGTGGACGGAGCGGGAAAGGCAGTCGGGCCAAGGCCGATATGTCGCAGCGCTACCAGGAGATCCTCCGCGAGCGCGGCTGGGGTCATGTCGAGACGCTGCAGCGCACCGACCCGCCGATCCACACGTCATACCGGCGCCTCGTCGCCAAGGCGTTCCTGCCCAAGCGGATCCGCGAGATGACGCCGCACATCGACGAGGTGTGCGGCGAACTGATCGACGGTCTGATCGACGCCGGCGAATGCGAGTTCCACATGGACTTCGCGATGCCGCTCCCTGGCACGATCATCGCCGAGGAGCTGGGGCTCGACCGCGCCGAGATCCATCGCTTCAACCGGTGGGCGAGCGCGATGCTCGCGATGGCGATGCGACCGCTGACCGACGAGCAGATGCTCGAAGCGGTCGAGACCGAACTCGAGGCGCAGCATCACCTGGCCGCCGAATTCGCACGGCGCCGTGACGACCCGCAGGACGATCTGATCTCCACGCTCGTCCACGCCCACGTCGGTGAGGACGACGCGGAGCCGCTCACTGTCGCCGAACTGCAGAACCTGATGCACCAGCTCGTCACCGGTGGGTTCGAGACGACGACGAGCGCACTCAATCACGGCATGTGGTTGCTCACCCGTCGTCCCGATGTACAGGAGCGAGTGCGCGCCGACCTCTCGCTGGTGCCGTCGTTCGTCGAGGAGGTCTTGCGGTTCGAGAGCCCGGTCGCCGGGTTGGTGCGGCGCGCAACGCAGGACGTGGAGGTCAACGGTGTCGTGATCCCCGAAGGGTCGATGGTGATGGTCCGCTATCAGGCGGCCAATCGCGACGCGGAGGTGTTCGACGACGCCGACGAGTTCGATCTCGATCGATCACGCGATCAGCAGCACCTCGCATTCGGTGTCGGGCCGCACTTCTGTGTCGGTGCCGCCCTCGCTCGTCAGGAACTGGTGTCGGCGTTCACCATCTGGCTGCGACGCACGTCGAACATCGAACTCGCTCGGCCGTTCGACGGGCCGGTCCACGAGCCGAGCTTCATGCTCTTCCCGATGATCGAACTGCCGCTCCGGTTCACTGCAGCCTGAGGTCGCGCCGACACGCGGCGCCACGGTCACCAGTGACGGAGGTCGACGTCCCACCGGTCCACGACGTTGTCGCCGTCGACGAGCCACAGGTGCTCGTGCTTCGCGATGGTGGGGTCGACGTGCGCCGGTTGGAGGCGAACACGATCCCCGACCGACCAGTCGGAGATCTCGGGTGGCAGCAGTGTGGCGTGCTCGTCGGAGAGGAAGAACAGATCGCCGCCCTCCCACGTGGGGTTGCCGTGGTCCATGCCCATCGACTTGAGTCCCGTGTCGGCGATCATCCAGCCCTTGGCGCTGACCGAGATGACTGTGCCGAGGACGTTCAACGCGATCTCGAACGGCAGGTCGAGCTTGGCATAGTCGGTGTCGAGCAGGGTGTAGCTGCCGGCCTGGATCTCGGTACACCACGTGTTGGTGTCGAACGTGCCGGTGCCACCGCCCGAGACGATGTCGCCGCCGACGTCAGCCGCCGCGGCGAGCAGGAGTGCCATCGACGACTCGACCCGTTCGACGCGCTCGGATCGATCCGTGACCATCATCAAGTGCCCCTCGTAGCCCATCACGCCGCGCACGTCGAGGCCGGCCGCACGTGCGCGGTCGGCGAGGCGACCGGCATCGGCGGGGTCGCAGCCGCACCGTGGCAGCCCCACCTCCACGTCGATGAGCACCGACCGCACGCCACCCGCGACCGCAGCGTCGAGGGTGGCTTCGGAGTCGACGGCGACCGTGATGTTCGCCTCGAGCTCGTCGCGTGCTGTGAGCGCTCCGAGCCGGGCGACGTCGAGGGACTCGTTGGCGAGCAACACGTCCTGGCCCAATCCCGCCTGCACGAGGCCCTCGACCTCGCGCGGCGTCGCGCAGCAGAACGCGGTGTGCCCGTCTGCGGCGAGCCGGGCGGCCATCGCCGTCGACTTGAAGGCCTTCACGTGAGGCCGCAACTCCGTCCCAGGTCGAACGGCGTCCATCGCCGCAAGGTTCGCCTCGAACACCGATTGCTCGATGACGAGCGCAGGTGTCGGGAGGTCGTGGATCGTCGAGGGGTCGGGCGCAGCCATCACTCGAGTCAAGCATGCCGGCCACCGCCCGACCCCGATTCGCCGGCGGCGTCGAGGTGGGTCGGGATGGTTGTCGGTCCGCATCGTCGGCGCAGACGCCGCCGTCGTACCGTGCGAAGCATGAGCGAACCAGTCGACAACTACGAAGACGTCACGGTCTATGGCCTCGATGACGATGATGAAGCAGAGATGCTCGATGCCCAGAACGAGTGCACGTTCATCTGGTCGAACAAGGAGGGCTGGCCGGTCGGGGTGATCATGTCGTACATCTTCCGTGACGGGAAGTTCTGGCTGACCGCCTCGAGCCAGCGCGCCCGGATCAGTGCCGTGAAGCGCGACCCGCGGGTGTGCATCGTGGTGACCTCGACCGGTTCGAGGATGCAGCGGAACAAGACGGTCACGTACAAGGGCACCTGCACGGTGCACGACGATCAGGCGACGAAGGACTGGTTCTACCCCGCTCTGTCGGCCGCGATTCGTTACGACGACGCCGATGCGGCCGCGCTGTTCACGAAGTTCCTCGACTCGCCGCGGCGGGTCATCCTCGAGGTCGAACCCACGCAGCGCATCGGCTACGACGGCGCGAAGATGGGCGTCGCCACCCAGAAGTGGATGGAAGCCCAGGCCAAGAAGGACGCCGAGGCGTGATCGAACGCTCACCGCATCCGACGCTCGGGCTCAGTGCCGACGAAGTCCTCACCACCACCCGCAGCGTCCGCAAGCGCCTCGACCTCACGCGGCCCGTCCCGCGCGACGTGCTGCTCGACTGCATCGACATCGCGCATCAATCGCCGACCGGATCGAACTCGCAGCGGTGGCGCTGGATGATGATCGAGGACGCCGACAAGCGCAAGGCGATCGCCGACATCTACCGCACCAACTTCGAGGCGGCGTACGAGGGGGCCCCGACTCCGGAGCCCGGTTCGCAAGCCGATCGGGTCAACCAGTCGGCTCGACATCTGGCAGAACACATGCATGAGGTGCCGGTGCTGGTGATCCCGTTGCTCGCCGATCGCATGGGGGAAGGGATCCCGTCCTGGCGTCAGGCATCGCGGTGGGGCGGCATCCTCCCGGCGGTGTGGAGCTTCATGCTCGCGCTCCGTGAGCGCGGGCTCGGCTCGGCGTGGACGTCATTGCACCTGCAGAACGAACGCGAGGTGTCCGAGTTGCTCGGCATCCCGTACGACACGTACAGCCAGGCCGGCCTGTTCCCGGTGGCGTACACGATCGGGACCGACTTCAAGCTCGCCAAGCGCCCTCCCGCCGAGGAGTTCGTCCGCTGGAACGAGTGGTCGTGACCGCCGCGCTGGGTGGCTGACACCCAACCACGCACTCAACCACGCAACGGCGGTGCGCTGGGCGGCTGACATGCGACCACGGCACAACGGTGGGGGAAACCCCACCGACTGAACGCCAGGCCGCCGGATGGTGCGGTGGTGCGCTGAGGACGATGGTGGAGGTATGTCCACCGTGCTGCCGCCTCCCGATACCTCCACCTACGTCCCGCCGACCGACGGGACGTCGAGCTCGACCCCGTCGTTGGTCAGGCCGCGCGAGGGTCGGCGGATCGCGGGTGTGTGTGCCGGCATCGCCGAGCGCTACGGCTGGGACCCGACGATCGTTCGCCTCGTTGCGGTGCTCAGCATCTTCCTGCCGGGCCCGCAGGTGCTGGCCTATCTCGTCCTGTGGCTCGTGATCCCCAGCGACGACGCCTGACGAGCCAGTGAGTCAGTCGCTGAGTCAGTCGCTGAGTCAGTCGGCGGGGCCGCTCGTGGTGCCGACGCGGTGGTTGGCGACGAGTGGCCCGCCGACCCATCCGCACAGCTGGGGATCGCACTCGCGGATTTCGCCCGAGATCCAGTGGCCGTCGGTGCCGAAGATGCCTTCCTTGCCGTCGAGCGAGACACGGATGTTGCCGTTGCCGTCCTGCTCGTGGAGCGCTCCGGTGAAGGGGTGCACGATGCCGTTCATGATGTCCTCGCCTTCGCTCCGGTGCCGACGGTCACGGGGACGTCGTCGTTGACCCACTCGCCGAGGAGTGTGTGCAACCAGCGGATCTTCGACTCCTGGTAATTCGAGAACGTGGCTCCCGGCTTCCGAGTGGTTTCCAGACCCTTCTGGACCTTGGCCATGTTGAACACGTCCTGTTCGAAGACCTTGGCGAGCATCCCGAGTTCGGGTGCGCTCGTCCACGGTTCGTCGGCGCCCAACTTCGTCTCGGTCGCGGGCGGCGGCCGCTCTCCCTTGAACGGTGAGAGCAGGAAGCACTCCATGATCGCCGAGCGGTGATCGTCGCCGTTCGGTCGGAACCGGTAGACGATGCGGTTGAACGCACCCCACGGATGGAAGTTCGGGAAGACGGTGTAGTCGATCGAGTCCATCATCTCGGAGTCGCTCATCTGGTCGACCATGTCGCCGGCGATCGGGCGCCAACGCTCTCGTGCCATCTGGGACAGCACCGCACGAGCGGTCTGGCCCTCCTCGATGGTGACGGGTGACTCGTGGTCGACGCGCACGTCGAGCATGCCGCGGGCCATGTCGTTCTCGGTGAGGTCGGTGTCGCCGAGCAGCGGGCTGGGGGTGCCGCCCGGCGTGATCACGCGGGCGCAGTTCTCGAACACGTCGACCTGGCTGTTGATGTCACCGAGATACGTGAGGATCTGCGGGTGGGTCGCGTTGACGTGGTACGCCTCGCAGAACGCCTCCTCCGCGATCTTCCAGTTCGCATTGATGACGCGCGAGACGTGGCCCTCCACGAACCGGTCCTCGAGGTTCCAGACCTCGAACTGCTCGATCGTGTCGCCGAGGTGGTCGGCCAGAGGTGCGGCGTCGGGATCGGGGTTGATGAACACGAAACCGGCCCACGTGTCGACGCTCGCCTCCGGGAGGGTGAATTCGTCGGGTCGCTGGTCGACGTGGGGGAAGTCCCAGGCGGCTGGGATGTCCTGCAACTCGCCATCGAGCTTCCAGGCGAAGCCGTGGAACGCGCAGCGGATCTCGGAGCAGTGGCCGTCGTACTCCTTGAGTTGGCGGCCGCGGTGCAGGCAGGCGTTCGGGTACGCCTTGATCGTTCCGTCGTCCTGGCGCACGACGAGGAATGACAGCTCCGCGATGTCGTAGACGATGTAGTCGCCGGCCTCGGGGATGTGCTCCTCGCGGCATGCGAACTGCCACACCTTCGACCACAGCTGGTCGACTTCTCGGCGATGCCACTCCCGCGAGGTGTAGCGCTCGATCGGGACGTCGTCGCTCCCGAAGTACTTCGGTGACTCCATTCGGAGCACGTCCGGAACAGGGTGCGTGTCGGCGTCGAGCAGGTCTTGATAGCTGAGGCCCGGAGAGCGAGCCCCGGTGTTGAGCGTGGGGTCCTCGGTTGCGGTCATCTGATCATTATTGATCAGACGGTCACTTCTCGTCGTAGCTGGAGCGTCCGAGTATCGATCGCACCTCGGCGATCGCCGCGCCGTGGTCGCCCACCAGGATCGTCGTCCACCCCAACGCCGCCGCCGGTTGGAGGTTCTGTTCGAAGTCGTCGAGGTACAGGATCTGCTCGTGGGTCACCCCGAGCCGTTCGGCAGTTTCCAGATAGATCGCCGGCTCGGGCTTGCGGGTGCCGACGGCGCATGACTCGATCACCGCGTCGAACATCGAGAGGTCGAGGTCGCGCTCCAAGGTCGGGTGGAACTCGGCGAACGTGTTGGTGAGCAGGCCGGTCAGACAGCCGTCTGCGCGGGCTGCGGCGACGCACTCGACCATCTCGTCGACCACCGAGTACTCGCCCGCAGCGAGGAGGCGGTCGATCTCGTCGCCGTCGAGTTCGACACCCGACGCCACGGCCCATGGCTCGAGTCGTGACTGGATGTCGGCGACCGCGAGTTCGCCGCGCTCTGCGCGATGCCACGGATGATCTCCGCTCACCCGAGGTCCGAGGAGCACCTCGTGCATGACGTGGTTGTCGACGCCGTGTGACGCGGCGACCTTGCCGACCTGGTTGGCGATCGTGGTGATCAGCACCCCGCCGAAGTCGAAGACGACGGCGTTGGTCCGAGGTGTCGCCACCCGTCAGTCGAACGACGCGGTGGCGATGTGGTCATCGCCGTACACCGGTGCGGACGCGTCGATGCGGTGCTTGCGGCTGACGGCGCTCACGAGGCCGCCGGCACCGAGCATCGCACGCATGTCGTGGTAGTTGGGATGATCGAAATGGGCCTGCAGCGCCTCGGCCGACTCCCACAGTTCGTACACCTGGATGAGATCGTCCTGGCACGGATCGGCGGCGAAGCAGTAGACGAGGCACCCTGGCTCGTCGTCCCGCGTTGCCTTCTGGATCGGCGCGGACTTCTCCAGCAGCGCCTGGCGGGTGGAGGGGTCGGCGATCGTGATGGCGGCTTCGACGGCGATGAGGCTCATGGAGGGCTCCTGGTCGGACTCGTCCCGCGTGGCGGGAGTTGGTCAATATGAGGTTGGGTGGACGTCGGTCAGTATGACAAGACGCCCGCACCGTCCAGCGAGCCGGAGGGATCCACATGTACGCAGCACTCATCACGGGCCAGGAGACGGTTGAACTCGTCGAGTTCCCCGATCCGACACCTGCGCCTGCCGGTGTGGTCGTCGACATCGCGTTCTGCGGTATCTGCGGAACCGACATCCACGCGTACCAGTCCGGTCGCCCGTACAACCCGGCGATCTGTGGCCACGAATGGTCCGGCACGATCTCGGCGGTCGGGTCCGAGGTCACGTCGCTCGGTGAGGGCGATCGGGTGGTCGTCGCAGCAGCGCCGTCGTGTGGGAACTGTGCGGCGTGCCACCAGGGCCAGGCCGATCGTTGTCAGGTCGTGTTCCTCTCGGCGCTCGGGCGTGATCCGCTCGCGCCCCCGCACGGGGGATTCGCACCACGGCTCCCCGTGGCAGCCACTCGGGTCGTCAAGACCGACAGCGGACTGACCGACGAGCAGGCTGCTCAGGTCGAGCCGATGACGGTGGCCTTCCACGCCGTTCGCACGAGCGCGCTCCGCCTCGGCGATACGGCGGTGATCCAGGGCGCTGGCCCGATCGGGCTGGGAACCATGCAGTGGGTGCGCGCCGGCGGTGCCGGCAAGGTCATCGTCGTCGAGCCCAACGAGCAGCGTCGCGACCTCGCGCTCGCGCTCGGTGCTCATCACGCCGTCGCTCCGGGCGAGGAGGCGGACACGCTGATCAAGGAACTCACCCACGGGTTGGGCGCCGACATCGTCTACGAGTGCGTGGGTCGGCCGTTCGCCGTCCAGACCGCAGTCGATCTCGCGCGACGTGGCGGCGCCATGTGCTTGATCGGACTCGCCGAGGGCGACGCACCGATCTCGCCGGGAGCGTGGCTGATCAAGGAGATCGCGGTCACCTCGTCGCTCGCGTACTTCCGCGAGGAGTTCGAGATGGCGATGGGGATGATGGCCGACGGGCGAGTGCGTGTCGAACCGTTGCACACGTCGACCGTCGGCCTCGACGGGTTCGAAGTTGCGCTTGCCGACCTGGCGAGCGGTACGAGCCAACAGGCCAAGGTCCTCGTCGACCCGAATCGGTGACGCCCCCCGTTCGGATGGGCCCCAGTGATTTGTCGGGTCCAGGACCCAGCAAATCGTTCGTCGTGATTTGGTGGGTCCAGGACGGGGCACATCGTGACCGTGCCATCGATGCGGTGCTCCAGAGCGTCGCCGAGAAGGTTCGAAGATGGTGTGACGTCCGGCTCGTCGCCCGGATGGTCGTTCGGTTAGTTTCACCGAACCGGTCGGCGTGAGCCGATCGGACACCGGCCTGGGGAAGGTCGGTGACACTCTTCAACAGGGGGAACTTGTTCCAATGACAACACGATCCAGTAGGCGAACCCGCCGGCTCTTGGCCGGCGTTTTCAGCTTCGCTCTCGTCGCAGCAGCGTGCGGCAGCGACGACGACGGCGGCAGCGGTACGACCGACGCTCCAGTCGAGTCGGCGGCGCCCGAAGAATCGGCAGCGCCCGAAGAATCGGCACCAGCCGAGTCGGCAGCACCGGACGAATCGGCGCCAGCCGAGTCGGCGGCACCGACGAAGAGGAGGCGCCGTCCGGCGAAGCCACCGGCGAGCCGTTCAGGATCGGTGTCCAGAACCTCGAGGGTGACCCCAACGGGTCGTTCCCCGAGTTCTCGATCGCCATCCAGGCGGCAGCCGACTACGTCAACGCCGAACTCGGTGGTCTGCAGGGCCGTCCGATCGAGATCGAGCTGTGCAAGTCGGTCGTCTCACCCGACGACTCGCAGCGCTGCGCGAACGAACTCTCGGCATCGGGCGTCGACCTCGCGATCTCGACGATCAACTTCTTCGGCAACCACTTCTCGATCTACCAGGGCTCTGACATCCCGGTCATCGCGGTGACACCGATCACGATCGCCGACTTCACCTCGCCGGGCGTGTACGCCATCGGTGCCGGTGGTGGCTGCCTCGGCGTCCACACCGGTCTCGTCGAGTTCGCGACGAACGACATCGAGGCCCTCGAGGGCATCGACGTCCAGAAGGTCGCCGTGCCGTGGGCCGACACGCCTCCCGGGGTGGTCTGCTACAACGACCTCGAGGCCAAGCCGCTCGACGTGCTCAACGGCACCGAGCCCGGCGACGCCGCGCGTGCCGGCTCGAAGCCCGACCTGACCCACATCGGCGTTCCGGTCGCACCGGCGCTTCCCGATGCGACGCCACAGGCGACCGAGGTCCTCGACTTCGGCGGAGACGTGATCATCTTCTCCGCTCAGGGTGCCGACTGCTGGAACTTCGTCGATGCGATGGGCCGCCTCGGGTGGACGCCGGATCAGACGCCGCTCGTGCTGTCGGGTGCTTGCATCGACTTCACGGCGATGGCAGCTGCCGGCGATCTGGCGAAGGGCATCTACCTGACGGGGACCGAGAACGGCATCCTTGCGCCGCTCGACGGCCTCGAGGGTCAGCAGCTCGACAACGCCACCACCTACCAGACCAAGGGCCTGGAGTACGGCATGACCGAGGACGACCTGTTCAAGGGCTTCGCCGGCCAGGGCTTCTCGTCGATCATGTCGATCTGGGAGATCAGCCAAACCATCGACGGTGACGTCACCGGTGCGGCGATCGCCGACGCCTACGCCGCCACCGACGGCACGGCGCCGTCGTTCGGCAACGCCCCGCTCAACTGCAGCGGTGCACCGGAGCCATACGTCTCCGTGTGCGGTTCGTCGATCTCCGTCGCCCAGTGGGACGGCGAGCAGCTGGTGACGGTCGTCGACCGGCTCAACGGCCTCGACCTCGTCGCCGGGACCGAGCTGCGTCCGGGCGGCTGATGAAATGTCGGGTGGGCGGTGTCGACCTCGCGGTCGATCCGCCCACCCGCCGCATCACCCGAATACCAGAACACCAGAACACTCGCATCGTCGACTCCGCTGACGCGGACGTGGCGGTGACCTGAACACCGAACGACCGGGCCGGGGATGATCACCTGATCCCTCGGCCCGGTGTTCGCACTCACCTTCTCGATCTTCGACGCATCACCTGGGGGCCTTGCGTGCAGGACATCATCTTCGATCTCATCAGCGGGCTCGGCCTCGGCGCACTGTTCGCCATGCTGGCCGCCGGCCTCGTCGTCTCGTACAAGGGCTCGGGCGTCATCAACTTCGCGCACGGTGCACTCGCCATGTACGGCATGTTCACCTTCGACTCGGCATGGAACCGCGGCGAGATCTTCCTCCCGTGGGTCGACTTCCTCCCCACCAAGGGGCTCAACGTGCCGGTCCGGATCACCGTGGCCTCCGACGGCTCCTGGGAGATGATCCCGTCACTCATCGTCGCGCTGCTCATGGCGGCGCTGCTGGGTCTCGGCGTCCACTTCCTGATCTTCCGCCCGCTGCGCAACGCGGCCCCGCTCGGCAAGGTCGTCGCCTCGGTCGGTCTGCTGCTGTACCTCCAGGGCGTGGCGCTGCTGAACTTCGGAACGTCGTTCCCGCAGCCCCGCAGCGTCGTTCCCGACGAGGTCGTCCAGAACTTCCTCGGCCTCGGCAAGCCCTATCCGCGCAACTCGATCTACGTCGTCGGGTTCGCGATCCTGTTCGGCCTCGTGCTCTGGGCCGGCTACCGATTCACCCAGTTCGGCCTGGCCACGCGCGCCGCAGCCGGCAACGAGAAGGGCGCCATCCTGCTCGGCTACTCGCCCCAGACGCTCGCCGCGATCAACTGGGTGATCGCGTCGGTCACGGCGACGCTCGCCGTGATCATCGTCGGGCCGATCCAGGGCACGATCACCCCGATCGGCCTGTCGGCGCTCATCGTGCCGGCGCTCGCCGCTGCATTGATCGGCAGTCTGCGGTCGATTCCGATCGCGATGGCCGGTGGCCTCGCGCTCGGCGCGGTGCGCACGATGCTGGAGCTCAACAAGACCAGTTGGTTCGACCGTGGGCCGCTCACCTGGATCGAGAACGGTGTGGCCGACGCCCTGCCGTTGATCGTGATCATCGTGGTGCTCGTGCTGCGTGGCAAGGGCCTGCCGATCCGTGGCACGGTCGAGGAACGCCGTCTGCCCCTGGCGCCGATGCCGAAGCGGATGTACGAACACGCCCTCGTCTGGGTCACCCTCATGACCTTGCTCGCGTTCGTGTTCGAGAACGCCGGCGATCGCACCCGCTTCGCGAACGCCCTGCAGAACGGTCTGGTCCTCGCGATCGTGATGCTGTCGCTCGTCATCCTCACCGGCTACGTCGGCCAGATCTCGCTGATGCAGATGTCCTTCGCCGGCATCGCCGGATTCTTCACGGCCCGCATGATGGCCGACGGCATCGGGCGAGGCTCGAACCTCACCCCCGTCACCGGTCCCGGGTTGCCGTGGCCGATCGCCGGGCTGATCGGCGTCGTGGTCGCCATTCTGGTCGGGGTGGTGGTCGGGTTGCCCGCCTTGCGGATCCGCGGCGTGCAACTCGCCGTGGTCACGATCGCCACCGCCGTCGCGATCCAGTCGCTGTACCTCGAGAACGAGGTCATCACCCAGCTCCGTGCCGGCATCCCCGCCTACGTCAAGGAGCCCACGTTCTTCGGTGCCGACATCGGCGCCCGAAGTGTGCGACAACAGAACGAGAACCCGCTGTTCGTGTTGTTCGGTGGGGTCGTGCTCGCGATGTGTGCACTCGGCGTCGCGAACATCCGCCGAACCGGTGTCGGTCGTCGGTTCCTCGCCGTTCGAGCCAACGAGCGAGCGGCTGCATCAGCCGGCATCAACGTGGCCCGAACGAAGTTGCTCGCATTCGCGATGAGCGCCGGCATCGCCGGCCTCGGCGGCGTGATGCTCGGCTTCAAGCAGGTCGAGGTCTCCTCGGCGAACTTCGTCTACGGGGCCAGCCTCGGGATTCTCGCCACGGCCTATCTGGCCGGCATCACCTCGATCAACGGAGCGATCATCGGCGGCATGTTGATCAGCGCGGGCGCCTTCGTCCCCACGTTCTCGAACTACATGTTCGCCGGCACCAACATCGACAGCTACATCGGTGCACTCACCGGACTCGGCATCATCGTCACCGCGATCGTGCATCCCGAGGGCATCGCTCCGTTCTTCGGGGAGGGGGTCAGACACGCGGGCAACTGGCTCGTCGGCGCGATCCCCGGCGCCGAGACCATCCGGTCCGAGTATCGCGGATCGCGTGGCACCGCGGTCAAGGCGTTCATGGCGGCGCTGGTCATCGGAACCGCCCTCTTCCTCTACAACGCCAAGTTCATCGAGAACGTGTACCTCTGGGTGGCGATCACCGCGGTGCTCGTGTGGGTGGTCATCCTGATCGCATCGGTCGCCCTCGGCGGGATCAACCCGACGTTCGGCGAGGCCGGTACCGCGTGGGTCGGCTGGGCACAGCGATTCGGACCCACTGCGCTGGCGGGATACGTCGTCGGCTGGCTGATCTGGCCGATCCGGGTCGACACCTACAGCAAGCTGTGGATGCCGCTGGTCGGCGCCGGCCTGGCGTTGTTCATCCGCTCGATCGTCCGGCAGATCCGCGGTTCGGCCGAAAAGGAAGCGGCAGCCGCCGCCGGCGAATCGGACGACACGGCCGAACCAAGTCCCGAACCATCACTCGCGGGGGTGAACTGACATGGCACTGCTCGAAGCACGCGGCCTCAGCGTCAACTACGGCGGTCTGTACGCAAACCGTGACATCGATCTCGACTGCCACACCGGCAAGCTCGTCGGTCTGATCGGACCGAACGGTGCCGGCAAGACGACCTTCATCGACGCGATCACCGGCTTCACGCCGATCACCGAGGGCCACGTCATGTTCGACGGCCAGAGCCTCGAGGGCCTCACCCCCGATGCGCGTGCCAAGCTCGGCCTCACCCGCACCTTCCAGTCGCTCGAGCTCTTCGAGGACCTGAGCGTGCGCGACAACCTGATGGCGGCGGCCGAGCGTCCCCAGTGGCACTCGTTCATCACCGACATCCTGTTGCCGGGACGCAACGAGCGGCAGTATCGCGAGCAGGTCGACTGGGCGCTCGAGATCATGCGTCTCACCGACATGGCCGACACCCTGCCGAGCGACCTCAGCCATGGCCAGCGCAAGCTGATCAGCGTCGCCCGAGCGCTGGCGGCCAAGCCCAAGCTCGTCCTGCTCGACGAGCCGGCCGCCGGCCTCGACACCGCCGAGAGTCAGTTGCTGGGCGGTCACCTCCGTGACTTCCTCGAACACGACATGAGCCTGTTCCTCATCGACCACGACATGGGTCTCGTGTTGAACGTGTGCGACTACATCTACGTGCTCGACTTCGGCGAGATCATCGCCGAGGGCACACCGGCCGAGGTCCGCGCCAACCCGGCGGTGATCCAGGCGTACCTCGGCGAGAGCGCCGGCGAGGCACAGGCCAGCAGCGGCGCGTCGTTCGGGATGGACGAGGTTCAGGCGTCCATCGACCACGCGATGGAGGAATTCACGGAGGAGACGACATGACCGAGGCGAACAACGCCGGCGACGACCTGCTGATCGATGTCCGCGGCCTGCACGCCGGCTACGGCGGCATCCCCGTCGTCCGCGACCTGAATCTGCACCGTCGGACGCGGCGAAGTCGTCGCACTCCTCGGGCCGAACGGTGCGGGCAAGACCACCACGCTGCTCACGCTGTCGGGCCTGCTCACGCCGCTCGATGGCGAGGTGATCGTGCTCGGCGAGAAGGTCGACGGGTCGAAGCCCCACACGATCCCGCGTCGAGGCCTCGCCCACGTGGCCGAGGACCGGTCGCTGTTCTTCGACCTCACCGTCGACGAGAACATCAGGCTCGGTCTCACCGGCGACAAGAGCTCGCGCAAGGCCGCTCACGATCGAGCGATGGAGCTGCTGCCGGCGCTCAAGCCGCTCGGCGGCCGTCTCGCCGGGCTGCTGTCGGGTGGTGAGCAGCAGATGCTCGCCGTCGCCCGCGCGCTGGTCTCGGAGCCGAAGTGCCTGCTCGTCGACGAGATGAGCCTGGGCCTCGCTCCCATCATCGTCGAGCGTCTGCTGCCGATCGTGCGCGACATCGCCGACCAGACCGGTTGCGGGGTGCTCGTCGTCGAACAGCACGTGCACATGGCGCTCGAGGTGGCCGACCGCGGCTACGTCCTCAACCATGGTGAGGTGTTGCTGGAGGGAACCGCCGCCGAGCTGTCGGCGAACCGAGCCGTGCTCGAAGCGAGCTACCTCGGCGACGCCGCCCTGCACTGAGCGGCATGAACGACTGGGCGTTCTACGCCCTGCTCGGCGTCGGCACCGGCGCGATGTACGCGGCGTTCTCGATGAGCGTCATCATCACGTATCGCGGGAGCGGCGTCGTCAACTTCGCGGTCGGCGCGATGGCGATGATCCCGTCGATGGTCTTCGCCGAACTGCGCCGCACCGGCGACCTCGTGTTGCCCGTGGTGATCGTGCCGCGGCGCTTCTCGCTCGGTGAGCCGCTCGGGTTCGTGCCGGCGGCGCTGCTCGGTCTCGCTGTCGGCCTCGTCGTGTCGGTGGTGATCTACGTCGTCGTCATCCGTTCGTTGCGGACCGCGCCACCGGTCACGATGCTCGTCGCCACGGTCGGGCTGACGCTGGTGCTCCAGGCGCTCGCCGTCAAGAACTTCGGCAACGTCACGTTGCGGGCGCCGGCGATCCTGCCCGACGACGTCATCACGCTTGGGCGGTCGGCCGTTCCCGGTCGATCGACTCTGGCTCCTGGGCACCGTGTGCCTGCTGGCGCTGGGGGTGGCCGTCGTGTATCGGGCGACGCGCTTCGGCATCGCGACCAGGGCGGCGTTCCTCAACGAGAAGGGCGCGATCCTGCTCGGGCTCGATCCCACCCGGCTGGGTCTCTACAACTGGATGTTCGCCTCGATGCTGGCCGCGTCGGTCGGCATCATCGGCTCCTCGCTCGGCGGAGTGAGCCCGTTCAACTTCAGCCTCTTCGTGGTGCCGGCGCTCGGGGCCGCGCTGGCGGCGCGACTGAAGTCGATCCCGGTGGCGGTCGCGGTCGGTGTGGCGATCGGCAGCTTCGAAGCGATCGCCGTCCACATCGTGGCGCAGCGCCAGGTGCCGCGCTTCTTCCTCGGTGGCATCAGCACGCTCGTGCCGTTCGTCGCGATCATCGTCGCGCTCATCGTGGTCGGCAAACGGTTGCCGAACCGCGCGGCGATCCTCGAACGGGCCCAGGTGCCGGTCGTGCTGTCGCGAGCCAGCCCGCTGGTCTGGTCGGCCACGATCGGAGTCGCGGTCGTGGTGTTGGCATCCAACGATCCGACCGTTCGCTTCGCTGCGATGCAGACGCTCTTCGTCGTCACCCTCCTGATGTCGATCGGGCTGCTGACCGGACTGCGTCGGGCCAGGTGTCGCTGGCGCAGCTGTCGCTTGCCGGGATTCAGCGCGTTCATGCTGTCGCGTTTCGACACGACCCTGGGATTTCCGCTCGCCCCGTTGGCAGCGATCGCGGTCACCGTCGTCGTGGGTACAGCGGTCAGCATCCCGGCGCTCCGGGTGCGCGGCGTGCAGTTCGCCATCGTCACGTTCTCGCTGGCCGTGGTCTTCGACGATCTGCTGTTCCGCAGTCCGACGTTCGTCGGTCGGGGCGGGATCGCCGAGGTCGAGCCGCCGATCATCGGCGGGCTCGAGTTCGGCATCTTCGACGGTGGTCAGTTCCCCGCGAAGCGGTTCGGCTTCGTGATGCTCGCCGTGACGCTGCTCTGCGCGCTGGTGCTGCTCGGTATCCGACGCGGTGCGCTCGGTCGGCGGTTCCTGGCGGTGCGCGCCAACGAGCGTGCGGCGGCCGCCGCCGGGATCAACGTGGCGCGCACCAAGGTGCTCGGCGCTGCGTTGGCGTCGTTCATCGCCGGCGTCGCCGGGCTGATGTTCGGCTACAAGGCGACCACGTTCAACGGTGGTGGCCTCACCGCCCAGGACGGATTGCAGCTGCTTGCATTGGCGTATCTCGGCGGGATCGGCTCGATCGCGGGATCGGTGGTGGGGGGCGTCCTCGCACCATCGGGCCTGTTCGCCGTGGTGATCCTCGGTGGCGGTTCGTCGATCGACCAGTTCCTCATCACCGGCCTCGGGCTCGTGTTGGTGGCGGTGAAGTTCCCGCAGGGCATCGCCGGATCGTGGCAGATGCTGCGTACCCGAATGGCCGACGCCGCGTCAGGCGATCCGCCTGGACTCATCGCACCAGTCGTCGATCCGGTCGGGTGACCGACGCACCGCGGCCGACGATCAGCGTCGAGTCGTCATCCGTGTCGTCATCGATCCCGCCGCGCAACGTTGCGCCCGAGTCGTCGGACGACACCCAGTGGCGTCCATGATTGGCCGATGAGCAACTCCCCCTCCGATTCGACCGACCCTGCGGGTGCTCAACGAGCGGCCGGCCACCGTCGAGTGTTCGTCCCCGACCTGCTCGCCGGTTCGACGGCGCTGGTCACCGGGGGAGGTACCGGTCTCGGACGGGCGATCGCCGAAGGGCTGTCATCGGCCGGTGCACGGGTGGTGATCGCCGCCCGGCGCAGTGAGGTCCTCGAGGTGGCGGCCGCCGAGATCACCGCGATCACGGGCAATCCGGTGGAGGTCGACCTGGTCGACATCCGCAATCGGGAGAGCGTCGAAGCCCTGGCGGGCCGCCACCATGTCGACATCCTCGTCAACAACGCCGGGGGACAGTTCCCGCAGGAGGCTCGTCGGTTCAGTCCCAACGGTTGGAACAGCGTGATCGACCTGAACCTCAACGGCACGTGGGCGATGACGCAGGTGTTCGGCAACCAGATGCTCGACGGAGGCGGTGGCGTGATCATCCAGATCGTCGCAATCGTCGGACGCGGGCTGCCCGGCATCGCGCACAGCGCGGCCGCGCGTGCAGGCGTCGTCGAACTGTCGAAGACGCTCGCGTTCGAGTGGGGTCCGAAGGTGCGGGTCAACTGCGTCGCGCCGGGCGCATTCCGCACCGACGGGTGGGAGAAGACCTACGACGAGGAGGTCGGGAACGACATGTCCGGTGTGCCGCTGCCGTATCCGGGCCGGCCGCACGACATCGCCAACTCCGTCGTCTTCCTCGCATCACCCGCCGCGGGCTACGTCACCGGTGAGTGTCTCTACGTCGATGGCGGGCATGTGCTGCACGGCCCGATCAGCGCCCTCCCGCCCGACGGCTATCCCGACCGATCCGACGCCACGACCTGACCCCACCGATCCGCCAGCCCGCGATCCGACGCCGCTGCGGCGCCGATCGCTCGGCTGCTTCGGCGCTGTCGGACGGCGAGGTCACCGGCGCCGGTTCGTTCGTGCCCGGCTCGGTCCCCGATTCGTCCACTCGATGTCGGCGACGTCCGGCTGGTTGGTGGTCATGGTGCGTCCTTTACGATCGAGCGATGGCGACGTTACTGGCTCACATCACGGTCAAGCCGGGCTCGGAAGCTCGGTTCGAGGGCATCGCTCGCGAGCTGTACGAGCGGACCCACGCGACCGAGACCGGCGTGCTCCGCTACGAGTACTGGCGTGGCAACGACCCGCGGACGTACTACACGCTGCTGTCGTTCGACGACCATCGCACGTTCATCGGTCACCAGACCAGCGACCACCACGAGACGGCATCACCGGCGATCGGTGAAACGGTCGAGTCGCTGCGTCTCGAGTGGGTCGACCCGATTGCCGAGGCGAGCCCGCTTCCGGCGACCGCTGCGCAGGATGCGCCGGAAGGCGCCGACGAGCTGACGGTCACCTACACCGACCGGTTCGCCGCCGACGTCGCCGACTGGTGGTTGGCCCAGCGCTGACGGGTCAGCGAGTCACCGTCACCCGGTGGCGGGTTCGCGACTCCACAGCACGTCGAAGTCGCGCTCGATGTCGAGCACCTGGTACGCCCGTCCGAGGCCGACGCAGAAGCCGATCGTCACGGTCAGTTCCAAGATCTCGACGTCGGTGAACAGCTCTTTGAGCTGGGCCCACATCGTGTCGTCGATTGCGGTGTGATCGATGGCGAACTGCTCGGCAAACGCGGCCGCCAGCTTCTCCCGATCGGTGAAGTCCGGATTGCTCCGGAAGTCCTCGACGCCGTGGTACAGCTCTTCGGTCAGTCCTTGCTGCATCGCCGATGCAGCCCGAGTGTTCAGTCAAACGTGGCACTCGTTGAGCTGGGCGATCCGCATGCGGGCCACCTCGCGCTCACGCACCGTGATGCTGGTCTTGGTGTAGACGGCTTCTCCCATCACACCCATGGCCTTGCCGAGCTCCGGTGCCATCGCCCAGATGCGTTTGGCCTCCATGCCCTCGCCCTCGGGAACATCGATCTTCGCCATCAGAACCTCCTCATCTTCGGTTGATCATCCCGACGCAAGCGTCGGCTCGTCATGCAACGGCTTCGGTGGCCTTCGCCACGGCGACCGGGATCGCACTCGACACGACCATGCCCGTGACCGGGTCGTGGCCGACATCGGTCGACACGAGGCGGCTCGTCGGCGACCCGATCTCGCGGACCTTCTCGTCGGTGAGCGATCGGCCGCCCCACGAGTGCGCCATCGAGATGACGCCGCGTTTCACGTCGTCGGCAGCTTCGACGACGCCGAGCAACGACGCCTGGGGCGAGCTGATCTCGATCACGTCGCCCGACTCGAGGCCGAGCTCGGCCACGTCGTCGGGGTGCATGTAGGCGGGGTTGGTCGTGCCCTTGCGTGCGAGGCCGGGCAGCTCGGTGCCGGTCGAATTGAGGACGTGCTTCAACCGCCGGCTGACCAGCCGGAACGGGTAGGCCGACACGTCGGTGCCAGCGAAGGTGTCGGGGGTTTCGGCGAGCACCTCGGCGAGTTCGGCGACGAAGTCGTCGGGTGCCGGCGTGAACTTCGCGGTGGCGTTCTCGTCGGCCGGCTCGACCACCAGCTTCTTGTCGAGGTGCACGGTGCGCAGGTTCGCGCGCACCTCGTCGAGCGGCATCCGCGAGCCGTGGTAGGAGCGGTCGATGATCTCGTCGGTGTCGGGCCGCACGGTCATGTCGGGCGACCCACCGGGCAGGGGCAGGGTGCTGCCGAGCCGCGAGGCGAGCTCCCAGAACACCTCCCACTCGTTGAGCACGTCGCCGTCGCGTTCGACGACCGCCTCGGTGTAGTTGGTGTACGGGGCGCGGAACCACCGGTCCATCAGGTGTGGCACGTCGGCGCGTTCGAGCGGCAGGGTCGGCGCGATCACGTAGTCGGCCAACTCCGCCGTGGCGGTCATCCGATAGTCGACCACGACGAGCAGTTCGAGATCCTCCATCGCCTCCATGGTGAGTTCGTGATCGGGGAACGCCACGACCGGGTTGCCGCCGCTGACGATCAACGCCCGAATGCGTCCGTCGCCAGGGGTGAGGATCTCCTCGGCCAAGGTGGCCGCGGGCATCTCGCCGCGGTAGCCGCGCAGGTTGCGGATGCGGGCCTCGGGACCGTTTGCCGGGCTGCGTGGCGCGGTGGCCTGTGCCCGGTGCGGCATCTCGGGGTACAGCAGCAGGCCGTTCTCCATCAGGTCGCCCTCGCGGTTCACGCGGCCGAGAATCGTGTTGAGGACCACCGTCATGTGTTCGGTGAGGCTCGAGTGTGCCGCCATGTTCGGGCCGGTGCCCGTGCCTGCCGTGCCACGCGGTCCGGCGGCGAACATCCGGGTGGCGGCCACGATGTCGTCGGGGTCGAGTTGCGTCCGCTCGGCCACCAGGTCGAGCGTGAACCCGGAGACCGCCGCGTCGAGCTCGGCCATCTGGTCGACCCACCGCTCGCAGAACTCGTGGTCCTGGAGCCCCTCGTCGAGCACGATCTTGATCATGCCGGCGAGCAGAACGGTGTCCTGGCCCGGGCGGATCTGGAGATGGATGTCGGCGAAGCTCGCCAGCTCGGTGCGGCGCGGATCGATGACGATCAGCTTCATGCCCTCGGCCTTGCGGCGGCGCATCACCGTGAACGGGTTGGTTCCCTGCAGGCCGCCGATGGGTGCGTACGACGAGACCATCGAGTTGTACCCGATGGCCATGTGGACGTCGGAGTCGGTGAACGAGTGGTAGCCGGCCTCCCAGCCGCCGAGGCGGAGCATCGCAAGGCCCTTGGCCGGCTGATCGATCGTGACCGACGTGTAGAACGACACCGAGTCGAGACCCTGGTGGAAGGCGCGCGCTGCCGGAACCGCGACCGAGTTCTGGTAGCCGCCGGTCCCGGTGTACGACGCAACCGCACGGGGCCCGTAGGTGTCGATGATCCGCCGGAGTTCGGCGGCGATCTCGTCGAGCGCATCGCCGCTCGATCGTCTCCTCGAACGTGCCGTCGGGTCGACGGCGAAGCGGCTCACGGATCCGTTTCGGATCGGCCATCTGGTCGGGGATCTGGCGGCCCTTGATGCAGGTGTAGCCCTCGAAGAGCGGGTCGTCCATGACGCCGCGGACGGCGATCACCCTGTTGTCCTCGATGTCGACCTCCATCGGACAACTCGCGTGGCACACCCGGCAGAACGTGTGCTCGGTGCGTATCCCGGTTTCGGTCTTGCTCGCCATCTCCGACTCCCTCACGGCTCGCGATGAGTTTCCGTACGTCCGTAAAGTAACTCGTCGGCTAGGTTCGCCACGCAGCGGACCGGACGGTTTCGCATGGGTCACGACTGGGGGTCGAAGATGCAGGTCACGTACGGTTCGCGGAGCGCTCGATGAGTCGCCCGTTCCGGTTCGGAGTGCAGAGCTACTCGGCCGAGAGTCCGCAGGACTGGCGGGATCAGGCCAAGCGCGCCGAGGACCGTGGATTCTCGACGTTCAGCGTCGCCGATCACGTGATCGGCCCCGGACCGGCGCTGGCCGCGACCAACCACCCGGTGCAGGACGTCGCCGCAATCCCGGCCATGGCGGTCGCGATCGAGGCGACCGAGACGATCAGCGTCGGCGCCCGGGTGTTCTGTGTCGACTACCGCCAGCCGGTGATGTTCGCCAAGGAGTTGGCGACACTCGACTTCTTCTCTGACGGTCGGCTCGAGCTCGGCCTCGGCGCCGGTTGGCTGCAAGGCGAGTACGAGGCGATGGGGGTCCAGTGGGATCGAGCGGGCGTGCGGCTGGATCGCTTCGAGGAGACGATCGCCATCATCCGTCAGTTCTTCGGCGACGGGCTGGTCGAGTTCGACGGCGAGCACGTCCACGCGTCGGGGTTCGAAGGGCTGCCCAAGCCTCCCAAGGGGATGCCGCCGATCATGATCGGCGGGGGAGCGAAGCGGGTGCTCGGGATCGCGGGCCGGGAAGCCGACATCGTCAGCCTGAACTTCAACAACAGCTCCGGCAAGATCGGCCCCGCCGGCGTCGGGAGCAGCACGGCGGAACTCACCGCCCAGAAGATCGACTGGATCCGTGCCGGGGCCGCCGACCGCACCGACGGGCGGACCTTCGACGACATCGAGATCGAGATCGGTGCGTACTTCACCGTGGTCACCGACCAGCGTGAGGCGACGCTCGCCAAGATGGCACCGATGTTCGCCCTCGAACCCGAACAGCTCGCCGACCACCCGCATGCGCTGATCGGATCCGTCGACACGATCTGCGACCAACTCGTCGAGCGGCGCGAGACCTACGGGATCTCGTACGTCACGTTCGGCGGGTCTGCTGCCGAGTCGGTCGCTCCTGTCGTCGAACGCCTCTCGGGGACCTGACCGCCTCGATCGTCGCTCCACCCGCGTTCACCACCTGACCACACCCGTTCAACCATCAACTCCACGAACACGAGATCAAGGACACCCATGAAAGTCGGCATCAACCTCCCGTCGCAGTTCCCCATGGACAGCACCACCCAGATGATGGAGGTGTACGAACAGGTCGGCTTCGATTCGTACTGGGCCCCTGACCATCTGCTCGGCGTGTTCCACCCGGATCTCTGGAGCGAGACCCCGCTGTCGGCGCTCGCCGCGGACCCTGATGCCTTCTACGACCCGTTCGTCTACGGCGCGGTCGTCGGCACGATGACCGACCGGCCGTTCGGCATCTCGGTCACCGACTCCACCCGCCGTGGTGCCGCCGACCTCGCACGAACGGCGCTGTCGCTCAACGACCTCAACCCCGGCGGATTCATCCTCGGGATCGGCTCCGGCGAGGCCGAGAGCCTGCTGCCGTTCGGTTACCCGTTCGACAAGCCGGTCAGTGTGCTCGAAGACGTGCTCCGCGATCTGCGCTCACTGCTCGACACCGGGAAGATGGCCGACGGTGGCGTCGGCCGCATGGGCCTGCCCTTGCAGGCCGAGGGACGAGGCAGCCCGCCTGTCTGGGTCGCAGGTCACGGACCGCGCATGCTCCGCCTCACCGGACAGTACGGCGACGGCTGGATTCCGGCGTGGTGGATGAAGCCCGAGGAGTACGGCGAGAAGCGGCAGGTCATCGCCGAGCACGCTGCGGCTGCCGGCCGGCCGGCCCCGGAGAACGCGCTGTTGCCGTTCGTGCTGTTCGCCGAGAGTCAGGACAAGGCTGCCGAGATGTTCGACGCCGAGCCGCTCGGCAAGTTGTTCGGTCTGTTTGCTCATGGCCACATCTGGGAGGCGCACGGTCTCCAGCACCCGCTCGGTAACGACTCCAAGGGCTTCGTCGACGTGATCATCCACGACCTCGACGCCAATGATCTCCGCGACCTCGCCGACACCATCCCGTTCGACATGGTCAAAGAGGTGCTGTTCATCGGCAACTCCGAGGAGCTCGCCTCGCAGTTCGAGGGCTACGCGAAGAACGGTCTCGAACACATCGTGCTCGCCAACATCACCGGTGTCGTGGGCGGGATGGACGAGATCATGGCGCGCGGCATGGAGCTGCCGACCCTGAAGAACGTCCTGTCCGAACTGTGATGACCCCGTGATGATCCGATCCGCGCCAACGCCTTCGAGGAGGCCCCGATGACCGACCTGGCCACGTTCAACCCATTCGACCCCGACACGCTGCAGTGTCCGTTCCCGCACTACGCACAGATGCGTGACGAGCAGCCGGTGATGTACCTCGAATCGATGGGGATGTACCTCGTGACGCGGTACGACCTCGTGCTGCAGATCGTGCGCGATGTCGAGACCTACTCGTCGCAATTCGGCATGGCGAGCATGGCAATGCCGGGCGACGCGCAGCAGCGAATGGCCGAGGTGATGGCCGAGGGGTATCCGCGGGTCTCGACGATGCTCACCGCCGACATGCCCGACCACACCCGGTACCGGCGCCTCATCTCGAAAGCGTTCACGCCCAAGGTGATCGCCGAACTCGAACCCGTGATCCGCTCGATCACCACCCGGTTGATCGACGCGTGGTTCGCGGCGGAGCCCGGGGCGGTGGTCGATCTCGAGTTCGTCGAGCAGTTCGGTGTGCCGCTGCCCGTCGAGGTGATTGCGCACGCCCTCAACGTGCCCGACGAGCGGCTCGCCGACTTCAAGCGTTGGTCCGACGACTCGATCGCCGGCATCGGCACCCAGATCGGACTCGAGGAACGACTCGAGGCGGAGAAGGGTGTCAACGAGTTCCAGCACTACTTCGCCGACCAGTTCGAACAGCGCAAGACCAACCCGCAGGACGACCTGCTGACGAACCTGCTGAACGCGCGAGTCGACGACGACGATCCCGACATCACCGACAAGCGCCCGCTCGACATGCCCGAGATGCTGAGCATCGTGCAGCAGCTCCTCGTCGCCGGCAACGAGACGACCACCAAGCTGCTCACCGAAACGGTTCGCTTGCTGGCCGAGAACCCCGATCAATGGCAGCAGCTGAAGGACGATCCGAGCCGCGCCCCTGCCATCGTCGAAGAGGCGCTGCGCCTGTCGACACCCACGCAGGGCATGTTCCGCATCGCCACGAAGGACCACGAGTTGGAGGGCGTCCAGATTCCGAAGGGCGCACGGATCGTGATCGTGTTCGCCTCGGCGAATCGCGACGCCGAGCTGTTCGGTGATCCCGATGCGTTCGATCCCGACCGGGACAACCTGCGTGACCACCTCGCGTTCGGCAAGGGCATCCACTTCTGCCTCGGCGCCGCGCTCTCCCGTCTGGAGGGCAAGGTGGCGCTCGAAGAGTTCGCCCGCCGTGTCGACCGGTTCGAACTCGACGATTCCAACGACTTCGGGTACTTCCCGAGCTTCCTGCTGCGCGGCCTCAAACGCCTCGACGTGCACGTGACGCCCGTGGGGAGCGACCGATGAGCGGCGCACTCGACGGCAAGATCGCAGTGGTCACCGGATCGAGCCGCGGCATCGGACGTGGCACGGCGATCGCACTCGGCGAGCAGGGTGCCACGGTCTACATCACCGGTCGGAGTACCGGCGACGGCGAGCTGACGATCGACCGGACTGCGGCGCTCGTCGACGAGGCGGGCGGTACCGGGATCCCGGTTCAGACCGATCATGGCAACGACGACGAGATCGCGGCGCTGTTCGCTCGGGTCAAGGAGGATCAGGGCAAGCTCGACCTCCTCGTGAACAACGTCTACAAGATCCCGAGTCCTCCAGCGTGGGGCGGCGGTTTCTGGGACCACCCCGTGTCGATCTGGGACGACCAGGTCGGCATCGGACTCCGGGCGCACTACGTCGCGTCGTGGCACGCCGCCGAGTTGCTGTTCGCCGCCGGGCCCGGTGGCGCGATCATCAACGTGTCGTCGCCGGGCGGGCAGAGCTACCACTTCAGCTCGTCGTACGGTGCGGGCAAGGCCGGTCTCGACCGCCTCGGTGCCGACATGGCGATCGAACTCGAACCCAAGGGCATCGCCTGTGTGACGATCTATCCGGGGACGGTGTCGACCGAGTTCATCGTCGAGTCGTCTGGCGTGCGTGACATCGACATGGACGGCGCGCAGACACCGCTCGTCGTCGGTCGCTCGATTGCGGCGTTGGCGAGTGCCGACGACCTGATGGAGCGGTCGGGATCGATTCAGTGGGTCGAAGATCTCGGCGCCGAGTTCGGCCTCGTCGACGAACACGGTCGTTCGCCGGCGCCGTACCACCGGCGCCAGTGACGCCGTCGACAACGCGAGAGGGGGACACCATGGGGAACATCGCTGGGCTCGAAGTCGGACTGCCGGCATCGATCGACGAGGTCGATGCAGCGTGGATGACCGAGGTGCTGCGCACGAGCGGTGCGATCGGCGCCGACTCGAGCGTGACGTCGCTGTCGAATGAGCCGTTCATCGCGGGTGGGTTGCTGAGTCTCCTGTTCCGTTCGGCCATCGAGTCGGACGACGCCGAAGCGCCGGCGACGGTGATCGTGAAGTTTCCGACCGACATGGCCGCGCAACGTGCGATGGCCGATGCGTTCGGTGTCTACAACCGGGAAGTGGTCTTCTACCGCGACATCGCGCCGCGGTCCGACATCAACATGCCGGTCGTGCACGCCGCGATGACCGCCGACGACCTGTCGAACTCCTGCATCGTGATGGAGGACCTCGGCTACCTCCGCCAGCCCGACCGCGACGCTGGTGTCACCTGGGACGAGGCGGTGAAAGGGATTCGGGCACTCGCCCGCTATCACGCCGGTTGGCACGGTTCGCCACAGCTGCCGTCGCTGATGGATCCGTTCATCTCGATCGGCGCTCCGATCCAACGCGCCGGGTTGCCGAGCATCGCGGAGAACGGGTGGCCGGGTGCGAAGCGCCACGCTCCCGAGGTCCTCTCGCCCGATGTCGTTGCGCTCGGCGACATGTGGGTCGACCGGCTGAACGCGATGCTCGACCACATGTGCACCAACCCGACGCTGTGCCACCAGGACTGGCGCGCCGACAACATGTTCATCGGTGCTGACGGCGAGATCGTCCTGATCGATCCACAGATCGCCGGCGTCGCGAACGGCGCCTACGACATCGGCTACTTCATCAGTCAGTCGACCGAACGCGAGACGTTGCAGGGTCGTCATCGAGAGTTGGTGCAGCACTATGTCGACGAGATGGCGGGCCGCGGCCACACGCTCGACGAGGACCAGGTCTTCTTCGACACGCGCGTGGCGGTCGGGCTGTGCCTCATGTACGGGTTCTCCTCGTACGCGCAGTACGAGCAACTCGACGAGCAGGGCAAGATCATGACCTTGAAGTTGTTGCGTCGTGGAGCGGAGAGCATCGAGGACTTCGATTCGCTCGGCGCGATTCGCGAGCTCCCCGTGAGCTGAAACACTTCAGGCGCGCTGTCCAGCCGACCGAACATCCGATCCAGGAGGATCCACATGGCATTCGTCCGAGTTCCGTTCCAACAGGCATTCTTCGTGCCCGACATCGCCGCAGCCGTCGACCACTGGGTCGCGACGACCGGTGCCGGGCCGTTCTTCCTCGCACCGCATCACACGACGGATTGGTTCCGGTACCGGGACGAGGATGTCGAGGCCGACGTGTCGTATGCGTTCGGGTATGCCGGCGACATCCAGATCCAGTTCATCGAACAGCACGACGACACACCTTCGCTGTACCGCGAGATGTATGCCGACGGTGAGGGCGGGTTCCACCATGTCGGTGTCCTTGCGGACGACTTCGACGGCGAACGCCAACGGCTGCTCGATCAGGGATTCGAGATCGCGACCGAGCTCCGCGCCGACGGTGCGCAGGCCGTCTACTTCGACACGCGCGCGTCGATCGGTGCCTACACCGAGGTCCACTCCACGCCGGAGCGGATCATGACCACGTTCGAACGGTGGAAGGCAGCCCACCTCGAGTGGGACGGCGTCACCGAACCTCTCCGCGGTCGCCTCCCACCCGTTACATAACGGGTCAGACCCGTCACGTCACGCGTGACATAACGGGTCAGACCCGTAATGTAACGGTCAGGGGAGGGCGTCGATGGTGACGGTGCCGGCGTCGGCGTCGATGGTGATCGTCGCACCATCGGGGATGATGTCGGTGGCATCGGCGACCGACACGACGCACGGCACGCCCAGCTCGCGCGACACGATCATCGCGTGACTGCCCATGGCCCCGACGTTGACCACCACACCGGCTGCGGGCACGAACAACGGCACCCACGATGGATCGGTCTGCGGGGCGATGAGGATGTCGCCCGGCTCCAACCCCTCGGGATCGGCGGCATCGAGCACCACTCGCGCGCGCCCGGTCGCCGAGCCGCTCGACCCGGCCGACCCCGTGAGCACGGTGCCCACGATGCCGGACTCGGCGGAGTGATCGCGAGCGGTCATCTCCGACAGGTCCGGAACCCGCCCGTTGACGACGAACAGCGGCTTGCGGTCGAACAGCTTCTGGAACTGGTCCCACCGTGCGTCGAGTGTCGGAACGATCGTCTCGGGGGAGTGACGCAACCGGTCGAGTTCGGCGTCGGTGGCCATGAACACCTTCTCGAGACGATCGATCACGCCACGCTCGACGAGCCGGCTGCCGAACTCGCGCACGGCGACGCGCATCTCGTTGATGACGGTCACCAGCGTCGTCTTGGCACGTTCACGCCCGGCGAGGAACAACTGCGCAGAGCCGAGCGCAGCCTCGAACATTCCGGCGGTTTCGGGGTCGCCGGCGATCGTCTCGCGGATCTCGGCGACGATGCGGTCACGTTCGACGACCGACGCGTCGTGGCGGTTGCTCGGCGCCTGCGACTCCGCCGATCGCCGCATGAGATCGATCGCCGCCAGCGCGATCCGCGGCTTGACCTCCCACGAGGTGGCGTAGAGGTCGTACTCGTTCTGCGCCCGGGCGCCGTGCTCGAACAGGAACGTGTCGAACCGCGCGAGGAAGTCGGCCGCATCGGGAGAATCGGACGCACGAAGTCGATCGAGCACGGCGTCGGGGCCGGCATCGAACGCCGTGCTCACCGCGTCGGAGGCGGCGGCGATACGGCCGAGTTCCCACATCGCGTGGGACGGGGCTGCGGAGTCGACTTCGATGCCGGCGAGCAGCCGAATCGCCAGGCTCGGATCGCCGATCCCTTCACACACCACACCGAGTGCGCCAGGGCCGAGTCCGGACAGCGAGGACACGCGCATCGCGTTCTCGAAGGTCTGTTGGAGCAACGGCACCATCGATCGGGCGCGAGCCAGGACGGCCGAGTCGGAGAGCGATGCGAGGTCGGGGCGCTGTTCGCGTTGGGCGCGAGCCATGTCGCGGTCGACGTCGAGCTCGGGCAGCGACTGCGCAGACATCGCCCAGCCGACCGATTCACCGAGCTTGGCCTCGTTGGACTCGGAGATGTGCCATGGCTGCTCGTCGTACGGCGGAACCTCGTCGCGCTCGTCGAAGAACGCCTGGTCGATCATTTCCGGTGACGCTCCGGGCATCCGGGCGCCGAGAATGCGGGTCAGCGTGAGCGGGTTGTAGACGTAGCCGCCGAACATCTTGAACAGATCGGGGGCGTCGGGGTTCTCGTACTCGTCGTAGTCGAGCGCGCCGAGGTCGATGTACGCGTCGCGCAGCCCCTTCGACATCGCCTGCTGGAGCACGAGGCTCTTCCCCAACACGCTGAACGGGTCGGGGAACACATCGGCGGCGTTGCCCCGTGTCCACGCCGGGAACCGTTCACCGAGTTCGGAATCGCCGATCCATCCGCTGCCCTGTTCGTCGCTCATCGTTGTTGCTCCTTCTCCACCGGTCGTGACGCCGGTGACACTACTGACGGCGCATCAGCGCGCCGGAGTCGAAGCGACCGCACCTGGGTGCGTCAGAGGATCTTGGTGTCGCGGTCGTCCCAGAACGGGGCGCGCAGCTTGGCCTTCTGGATCTTGCCCGTTCCGGTTCGTGGGAGTTCGTCGACGAAGTCGAACGAACGCGGTCGCTTGTAGCCCGCGAGGTGTTCACGGCAGTGAGCGACGAGGGCGGCCGCCAGTTCGTCGCCCGGGGTGACGCCGTCGTTCGCCACGACGATCGCCTTGACCTCTTCACCGAACTCCTCGTTGGGAACACCGATCACCGCGACGTCGCCGACGAGCGGGTGGCCGCCCAGCACGCCTTCGATCTCGGCCGGGTAGATGTTGACGCCACCGGAGATGATCATGTCGATCTTGCGGTCGCTCAACCACAGGTAGCCGTCGTCGTCGACATACCCGACGTCGCCGGTGGTGAACACGCCCGGCTCGAGGTGGCTGTCGGCGGTCTTCTCCGGCGCGTTGTGGTACTCGAAGTCGGAACCCATCGCATTGCGGAAGTAGAGCGTCCCCGACTCGTTCGGCCCGAGACGCGTGCCGTCGTCGCCGACGACGAGGATCTCCATGTTGTCGAGCGGCTTGCCGACGCTGCCGCCTTTCGCCATCCACTCCTCGGCGTCGATCATGGTGATGACCGAGCCCTCGGTGGATCCGTAGTACTCGGTGATCTTCGGGCCCCACCAGTCGATCATCGCTTGCTTCACGACGGGTGGGCACGGGGCAGCCCCGTGGAGCACGAGGCGCAATGACGATCCGTCGAACGACGACTTCACGTCGTCGGGCAGGTCGATGAGGCGCTTCATCTGCGTGGGGACCAGGTGGATGTTGGTGGCCTGATGGTCGTCGATCATCTTCAGCACGCCGGCACTGTCGTACTTGTGCTGCATGATGGTGGCGGAGCCGGTGAGCATCGGCAGGAACGAATAGGCCCATTGCGCCGAGTGGTAGAAGGGTCCACACAACACGGTGCGTCCGGGACCGCCCGTCTGCTCGGCGAAGCCCGCACCGATGAGCTGCCAGATCGACGGGTCGGCGCCCTCGGGCATGTTGCTGAGCGACCCGCGGACTCCCTTGGGGTGCCCGGTGGTGCCGCTCGTGTAGAACATCGGCCCGCCGAAGCTCTGGTTCTCCGGTTCGTCGGGGGAGCCGGAGGCGACGAAGTCGTCGAAGTTCTGGAACCGTTCGGTGCTCGGCGCGCCGATCACGAGTGCCAGCCCGATGTTCGCGCAACGCTCGTCGGTGAGCGCCTTGGCGACTGCGTCGACGAAGTCGTGGCCGACCACGACGGCTTTCGAATCGGAGTCGTCGAGGATGTACGCGATCTCACTCGCGACGAGGTGCCAGTTGACCGGCACGAACACGATGCCGGCGTTCGCGCAGGCGAACGCGATTTCGAACCATTCGTTGCAGTTGCCGCTGACCACTGCGATCGTGTCGCCGGCGCCGATGCCGGCATCGCGAAAGCTGTGGATCAAGCGGTTGACCCGCTCGTCGAACTCGGCCCAGGTGCGGGTCCGGGTGTCGTCGGCGAGGGCGAGCTCGTCACCCTTCTCCGCAGCGAAACCAGCCGTGAGAACAGCCATGACTCGATCAGGCCCACGCGTTCTGGAACGGGGCGGACAAGTCCTGCGGGCCGCCGTACTGGATGACGAGTTCGCGGCTGGCGAAGAGCCACTCGTCGCCGACGCGTGTGTAGAGATCGTCGTAGTAGGCCAGCAGGATCCCCGTCGAGTCGTCGGCGCGCCACCAGTGCTCCATGATGTAGCAGCGACCCGAACCCGTGCCGGCGTCTTCGTCGAGCGTGGCGGTCGAGTTGACGACGTTCTGCACGACGGCCTTGAAGCCGTCCATCGCCGAGTTCCACAGCCCGAGGATCGCCTCGCGCCCTTCGACCCGTCGACCCTTGCCGAACTCCCACACCGCGTCAGGTGCCCATGTTGCCGCCCACTGCTCGGCGTTGCGATGCACGACGGCGTCGGCGTAACGGTGGGTGAGGTCGGTGATGTGGACACGGCTCATGTGGTGGTCTCCTGCTGGTGGGTCTGTCCGTCGGTGATGTACCGGCGAACCATGTTCTGGAGGTGGCGGGCGCGCACCTCCTGGTAGTTGCCGAGCGTCTGCCCGCGCTTCTTGCTCGACTTGAAGCCCCGGGTCTGCGCGGCGAGGTTCGTCGTGTCCTGGTCGAGGACCTGCCCGAGCGATGTCGGAAGCCCGGGCACCGTGGTGTAGCTGTCGTCGACGTCGAGATCGAACGGCTCGGCCGGCTCGGGCACCTTGCCCGAGCGGGGCTTCGGCCGCAGATACAGCACCTCGTAGATGCACTTGTCGGGATCGGGCCCGTCGGGGCGGAACCGATAGCACAGCGGGATCTGCAACCCGGGGAAGAAGAAGGCGTTGGGGAAGAGGTGGTACTCGATCGAGTCGATCGTCTCGGCGACCGACAGGTGCGAGAAGTCGTTGTCGTACTGCTCGCCGAGCACTCGCTGCATGTGGCGGGCATACACGTCGCGGGCGCGTTCCCCGTCGGGAATCGTTGGCACCTCGTCGTCGGGGTTCTTGCGCCCCATCAACATGTTGAGCATCGTCTGCTCGTCGGGCCGTTTCTCCGGTGGGAGGTGGGGGCTCGGCGTGGCGATGGTGTGGATGAAGCGCGTGACGTTGTCGCCGAACACGTCGTACTGGGCGTTGGCGTCGCCGGCGGAGTAGATCGACTGACTGTGCGTTTCGAGAATGTGGTACGCCTCGAGGAACGCTTCGGCCGACGCCTTCCAGTTCGCCGGCAGCTTCTTGCGGATGTGCACCTCGACGTAGCGGTCGCCGAGGTTCCAGTTGGCGAAGTGCTCGGGAAGGACTCCCAGGTACTCCTCCAACGGACCGGCCAGCAACTCGGGTGGACAGTCGTCGAAGTTGACGAAGACGAAGCCTCCCCACAGCCCGGTACGGATCTGCGGAAGCCGGAACTCCTCGGTGCCGACGTGCGGGAAGTCCCACTCGCATGGCAGGTCGACCAGCTCGCCGTCGAGATCCCACGTCCAGCCGTGGAACGGACAGCGCAACTTCGGGCTGTAGCCCATCGTGGCAGGCGGCTTGAGCTGCGTCCCACGATGGAGGCAGGCGTTGTGGAAGGCCTTGATCGAACCGTCGGGTCCGCGCACCACGACGGCCGACCGGTCGCCGACGTCGTAGACGTAGTAGTCGCCTGGTTCGGGGATGTGCTCCTCACGGCAGGCCCACTGCCACGTGCGACCCCACATGTGGTCGTGCTCGGCCTGCGCGTACGCGGCCGAGGTGAACTCCTCGTACGGGATGTCGGCGTCGCCTTCGAACGAGTACGACTGCTCGAGCAGCGGCTCGGGGGTCGGGGTCGAGTCGCCGACGATGATGTCGCGGGTGCTGGGCCCGGGGCAGCGGGCGTCGCCCGGGTTGACGCTGACGGGTGTGATCTGGTCGGTCATCGGGGATCTCCGCTGGTACTGGCGATGAGTGGCGCCTGGTCGAGGTGGAACGGGATGCGCGGGTCGAGCACTTCTTGGAGCTCGACGATGTTGCCGTCGGGATCGCGGGCGTAGATCGCCCGGATGTGGTTGCTGCCGAGTTCTTCCGACGTGGGCGGCGGTCCGTGGAATGTCATGCCGTTGCGGCTGAGGCGCTCGTACTCGGCATCGATGTCGACGACGTCGATGCAGAAGTGGGTGTACCCCTGGCTGGCCGGGTTGCGGTTCGGGTCGGCCGGGGTGCCCACTGGCGATTGGTACTCGAACAGCTCGAGGTACGCGTTGCCGGCTTGGAGCATGATCTGGCGGGCCGCGGAGCGGGGCAGATCGATGATCCGGTCGATGATCGGACGATCGCTCCAGCTGGTGTTCATCACCTCGGTGAACCCGAGTACGTCGGTGTAGAACGCGGCGAGCCGATCGAGATCGGGTGTGCAGATCGCCACGTGGTGAATGCCCCTGATCATCGTCGTTCCCCCTGCTCACAGTGCGATTGGACGTCGTGCCCGCCGGACCCGACCGACGTGCTGAACAGGTATTAGGTTAGTTCCGAGGGGACGACAGGGTCTCAGCGGAGCATCGCCGGCCGACATCAGCGGGCCACGAGAAGGGGACGTGATCGACATGACCGACATCGCCGAGCAACAGGTCGAGGTCCGCGGGATCACCCGCGCCAAGGCGCCGGAGCCCGAATTGGGAACGGATCCGATCTCGGGTGACCGGTACTGGTCACCCGAATTCGCCCGACTCGAAGCAGACGCGCTCTGGCCGCGCGTGTGGCAGGTGGCCGGCCGGGTCGACCAGATCCCCGACCCCGGCGACTACGTCACCTACGAGATCGGCCGGGATTCGGTGATCGCCGTGCGTGGCGAAGACCATCGCGTGCGGGTCTTCTTCAACGTGTGTCAGCACCGCGGCAACCGGCTCGTCACCGCCGAGGTCGGCACGCTGGTGACCGGCGAGTTCCAGTGTGCGTACCACGGGTGGCGTTTCGGTACCGACGGCAACCTCAACTGGGTGCCCGACGAGGACGACTTCCCCCAGGGCAGCCCGTGCGGTGTCCGCAACCTGGTCGAGATGCCGTCCGACACGTGGGCCGGGTTCATCTGGTTCAACATGGACCCCGACGCCGCCCCGCTGCGCGAGTGGCTCGATCCGGTCGCCGATCACCTCGACGCCTACCAGATGGAGAACATGAAGCGGACCCACTGGGTGACCGTCGAGGGCGAGTTCAACTGGAAGTGCGTCCAGGACAACTTCAACGAGAGCTACCACCTGCCCTACGTCCATCCGCAGACGTTGGCGTCGATGAACGAGCATCACAGCGGCTGCCAGTTCGACCTCTACCCGTCGGGGCATGCACGGATGCTGATGCCCGGGGGTGGGCCCGGCCCGCAGTACAGCGGCAAACCCGAGCGGACGCTCAAGAGCCTCGCTGCCGACTTCGAGTTCTGGGGGGTCGATCCCGAGCCGCACCTCGACGACCTCCCGAGTCTGCGCACCGCGCTGCAGCAGGCCAAGCGGGAGCGTGGCGCCGACAAGGGCTACGACTTCTCGATGTACTCCGACGAGCAGCTCACCGACAACTACCACTACACCGTCTTCCCGAACATCTCGTTCAGCATGAAGCCCGACGGCTGCATCTGGCTGCGGGCCACGCCGCACCCGACCGATCCGCAGAAGTGCTACTTCGACATGTGGTACCTGACGCTGTTCCCCGAGGGATCGAGCGAGTACTTCTCGAACTCGATGAAGGACTGGGTCTCGATCGACCACCAGGTGGAGCATCAGACCGGGATCGCCGGCGAGGTCTCGTGCGGACCGGGGATCGATCAGGACGTCGCCATCTGGAACACCCAGCAGCAGGGCCTCCGCTCGCGCGGGTTCCGCGGCGAGTACATGCCGTGGCAGGAGCGTCGCATCCGCTTCTTCCACGACAACATCGACCGGCTCGTCGCGCAGGGGCCCCTCCATGGGTGATGCCGACGGAGCATCGTTCGAACTCGGGGACCTGAGCGATCTCGCCGACGGGGAGTTGCGCTGTTTCGAGAACATCGGGCCCGACGGGATCGTGGTGTGTCGAGCCGGTGGTGAGCTCTTTGCGCTCGCCGACAACTGCTCGCATGCCGACACGCCGCTCAGCGAGGGCCGCCTGCGCGGCTATGGCCTCACATGTCCGCTCCACGGCGCGTCGTTCGATGTCCGCGACGGCTCCCACTCCGGCCCGCCCGCGTGGGAGGGGGTCGCGTGCCACGCGGTCACCGAATCCGACGGCGTCGCCGTCGTGGTGCTCGCGGGACGAGGCGATCGCGACGATGGCCCGTCGGCCGACGGCAGCAGGATGCAGACCCGCTGACGTTTCTGGGGCTCCGACTCGCGGTGGCCCCAACCCGTCTCACTAGCTTCGCGGCATGAGTACGTTCCCCACGACCACCAGTGAGCTCACCGCCGAATGGATGACCGACGCGTTGCGCGGCTCGGGCACCATCGGGTCGGACACGAGCGTCGATGCCATCAACATCGACCTCGGCGCGGCAGGCGTGGGTTTCATGGGCGAGGTCGCCGGCGTCGACATCACCTACAGCGGCGACGCCGCCGGTGCTCCGGCCCGGGTGATGGCCAAGTTCGCCACCAACGTGCCGGAGATCCGGACGATGATGCACCCCACCCGCGTGTACGAGCGTGAGCACCGCTTCTATGAGCAGCTGGCTGCCGAGACCCCGGTCCGAACACCCGAGGTGTACCACGTCACCTGCGACGTCTCCGACGACCCGATGGCGGAGCGCTACATGCTGCTGCTCGAGGATCTCGGCGGTCTCGAGCTGGGTGATCAGCTCGCCGGTGTGAGTCCGGAGCAGGCCGAGTCGGCGCTCGTCGGGTTGGCCCGGCATCACGCCCGCTTCTGGAATCGTGCCGGACTCGAGAACGCATCGTTTGCTCCGACGATCAACGGTCCGCTCAACAAGGCCGGGCAGGGCATCTACGAGTCGTCGCTGCCGGGATTCAAGGAGGTGTTCGCCGACGCACTGCTGCCCGAAATGGTTCCCGTCGCCGAGGCGTACGGCTCGAACCACCCGCTCCTGCTCGATCGGTTCGAGGCGATGCCGCACACGCTCGTGCACTTCGACTACCGCGCCGACAACCTGTTCTTCGACACCGATGGCTCGGTCGTCGTCATCGACTGGCAGTCGATCAGCATCGGCGGCGGCTCCGCCGACGTCGGCTACTTCCTCGGGCAGAACCTGGCGATTGCCGATCTCCGGGCTCACGAGGACGACCTCCTCCACCGCTACCACGACACGCTCGTCGCCGAAGGGGTCACCGGCTACGAGTTCGACCAGTTCTTCGACGACTACCGGATGGCGGTGCTCTACGGCTGGGTCATCCCGGTGTTCGCCGTCGGGTCACTCGATACGTCGAGCGACCGGGCGATGGCGCTGTGGACCGCCGTGCTCGAGCGCATCCAGGACGCCATCTTCCACCACAACGCACAGGAGTTCATCGTATGAGCACAGGGTCCGGAGGCCGTCTCGACGGCAAGGTCGCCGTCATCACCGGCGCTGCCAGCGGGATCGGCGCCGGAACGGCGCGGATGTTCGTGCGTGAAGGTGCCAAGGTGGTCGTCGCCGACCTGCAGGACGACGCCGGCGAGGCGCTCGCGGCCGAGCTCGGCGACGCGGCGCGCTTTGCCCATTGTGACGTCACGAGTGAGGACGACATCGCCGCCGCTGTCGATCTGGCCGTGTCCGAGTTCGGTCGTCTCGACATCATGTTCAACAACGCGGGCATCGTCGGCGTCGTCGGCAAGATCTCCGAGATGCCGGTCGAGGCGTGGGACCACACCATGTCGATCCTCTTGCGCGGCGTGTTCCTCGGCACCAAGCACGCCGCACGGGTGATGCAGGAGCAGGGGTCCGGCGTGATCATCAACACCTCGAGTACGGCGGGCATCCTCGGCGGTCTCGGCCCGCACGTCTACACCGCTGCCAAGCATGGCGTGATCGGACTCACGAAGTCCGTGGCCAACGAGCTCGCCCCGCACGGCATCCGCGTCAACGCGATCTCGCCGGGCAACACGGTCACCGCCATGACCGCTGCGGTCACGACGGGAGACGCCGGCAACACCGCCGACACCGAGAAGAGCATCGCCAAGGGATCACCGCTCGGGTATGCCGGTGTCCCCGACGACATCGCGGCAGCGGCGTTGTATCTTGCAAGCGACGAGTCCCGGTACGTATCGGGGCACACGCTCGTCGTCGACGCCGGACAGACCACCGCCGGGATGACCCCGCAGCGGTTCAACACCGGTCCCAGCCGACAGTTCCACGAGGCCGGCCGCGTCACCTGATCAGCGCTCCGACGGCACCACTCGTTTGTGTTGGCGAATCGGCCGTTGGGACGGCAGAAATCGCAACGCAAACATGAGGTCAGGTCGGGAGTCCGAGGCGCTGCGCGACATCGCCGAAGAAATCGAGGTGGGCTTCGACCGAGTCGCGGCCGCCACCCATCGAGACCGCCGCGAAATGGGTGCCGCCGACCTCGCTCCAGCGCTCGGCGTTGGACGCGGTCTCGTCGATCGTCGGGGCGCGGAGCGCGAGGTATTCGAGGCCGAATCCGTCGAGTGACCGGTCCTGCTCCGCAGCTTCGTGTCGCAGGGCTGCGAGGGCATCGTGGACGGCGGATTCCTTGCCGGCGAACATGAATCCGTCGCCGCGGGCGACACCCCGCCGGAACGCAGGTGGGCTGAAACCACCGATCCAGATCGGGATCTGACGCTCCGGTCCGGGCAGCACGACGCCGCGGTCGAGTCGATCGAATTCGCCGGCGTACGACGTGACCTCGCCCCGCCACAGATCGCGGAGGATGTCGATCTGTTCGTCGACCCGTTGGCCGCGCCGGGCGAACGGTTGCCCCAGGGCGTCGTACTCGACGTGGTTCCACCCCACGCCGACGCCCAGCCGAAGACGGCCGCCCGACAGCAGATCGAGGTCGGCGCTCTGCTTCGCAACGAGCACTGTCTGGCGCTGCGGGAGGATCAGCACGCCCGTTGCGAACTCCAACCGCTCGGTCATGCCGGCCAGGTAGGCGAACATCACGAACGGATCGTGGAACGGATCGTGTTCGGTGTACGGGCCCATCAACGCCGGCTCGCGGTCGGCGTGCACCGCGCCGACGACATGGTCGTACGCGAGGAGATAGTCGTAGCCGAGCGATTCAGCCGCCAGACCGATGCGGCGGACGGCGTCGGGGTCGCCGCTCAGCTCGGTCTGCGGATACACCGCACCGATCTTCATCTCGGGGATGTTCATGTCAGTGGCTCCGTTCGTTGCCGGGGTCGACCGCGAGTTTCATGATCGCCGCGTTACCGCGGCGCCACCAGACGGTGAGCCGGACTGCGTCGATCCGCCATCGGTCGTCGTCGCCGCGCACGAGGTGGTCGTCGTAGTACCCGCCGATGGTGAACTCCGGATTTGCGCTCCCGGTCATCGCCTCCAGGTCGTCACGCCACAGGAAGTGGGCGGCTTGCATGTAGACCCGGCAGCGAGCTTCGGCGCCGTCGATCTCGACCAGTGGATTGCTCATCGTGTGCTGCGTGGCGTCGAGGCCGGTGAACAGCGGCGTGAGCGCCCCGACCCACGAATCGACGTCCATCGACGACGGTGGTCGCCCGTGGTACGACGAATAGTCGAAGTCGATCTGCCGGGGCGGCGCCACGAAGATCGATCGGTAGCCGATCCAGTCACGCTGGTCGATGCCGTAGGCGAATCGGTAGACGGTCTCGGCGATGTCGATTCGAGGGTCGGACATGTGATGTCTCCTCAGAGCACGTGTGGGGCGAGGGCAGACAGCGTCTGCGGGGTCATCGCGCTGAGTGACGCCGACGAGATGCCGAGCGACTCCAGCCACGCGATGCCCTCGGCGACCTGTTCGGGTGCGCCGAAGAAGCGGCGGAACAGCCCACCGCCGGCGTGCATCGCATCGCCGACGTTCGTGGTGACCGGGTCGTCGCCGACGCTGAGCAACATGAACATCGAGATCTCGATGTCGGGCCGGACGGCTCGGACCCGTTCGATCAGCTCGACCAGGTGTTCGTCGGGGATGTTCGCCATGACGTCCAGGTCGAGTGTCCCATCCTTCGTGGCAGCGCTCTGGGCCTTGAGCTCCACCCGGTCGAGATGCGGCGTGACCTCCCTGATGGTGCGGGGTCCACCGACCGAACCGACGAGCAGCGGCGGGGGATCAGTGGCCGGCCCGATGAGCGGGATGTCGATGTCGTAGTGCGCACCGTGGAACGTGCAGGCGCCGTCGTGCAGCAGGGTGCGGATGATCTGCGCCGCCTCGGCAAACCTGCCAGCGCGCTCGCCGGGCGGCGGGTAGCGCAGTCCCGACCCGGTGATCTCGTCGTCGGCCCACCCGGCGCCGAGGCCGAGTTCGAACCGTCCGCCGCTCACCCGCTGCAGCTGGAGTGCGGCCTGAGCGACTTCGACGGGCGAACGCAGCAGGTTGTTGACGAACGCCGTCGAGATCGTCACGTCGGTCGTGGCCATCGCCATTGCGGTGGCGCTCACCCACACGTGCGGGTAGGCGTGACGCGACGTGTAGACGTGGTCCGCGACCGACAGGGCGTGCCAACCCTCCTGCTCCCGCTCACGGGCCCAGGTCGCCGGGTCCTCCTCGACGCCGAGCAGGTTGACGGTGAAGCGCACCGCGACGACCCTACGAAACCCTGTTGCGGGCGTCGGAGTCGGACGCTCAGACGTCCTTCATGAACCGGAGCGCGTCGTACACCGCGGCATGGATGTTGCGGCTCGACACGGCATCACCGAGGCGAAACAGCCGGAACGTGCCCGACTCGTTGCGCACCAGGTCCTGTGGTCGACCCTCCATCAGGGCGCCGTAGTCGACCGCGCCGAGGTTGTTCGATGCGGGCTTCAACTCGAAGTACAACTCCGCGTTGACGCTCGTGCCGTGGTCGGTGACGACGTAGTCGACGTGGCGCGTCGTGACGTGGGGCGTGTGGTCGCTTCCGATCGTCACGCACAACCGCCCCAGCTCGGGTTGGACGGCGAGCACCCGCTGGTTCAAGGTGATCCGGACGTCGGCCTCGTTGAAGGCGCGGGCGTAGGGAGCGTGGTTCATCCCACCGACGTCGATGCCGAGCATCCGCTCCGGGGTGACGATCTCGAGCCGGGCTCCCGACGCCGCGATCATCTCCGCGGCCGACAAGGAGGAGTGGCTGCCCGCGTCGTCGTCGAGCAGCACGTCACCGGTCGGGGTGACGTCACCACCGAGCACGTCCCACGAGGTGACCGTCCGTGAGTCGGCTGCGTCGAGCCGCGGCTCGTTCGGCAGCCCACCCGTGGCGATCACGACCACGTCGGGCTGCTCGGCCAGGATGGCCGGGACGTCGGCGAACGTGTTGCAGCGGACCTCGACGCCGAGCCGTTCGAGTTCTGCGTCGCGCCACTCGATCATGCCGAGCAGGTCGCGTCGGCGCGGGTTGCGGGCGGCGAGGCGGACTTGGCCACCCGTCCAGGGCATCGCTTCCATCAGCACCACCGAGTGGCCCCGCTCGCCGGCGACGCGTGCGGCTTCGAGCCCGCCCGGCCCGCCGCCCACCACGACCACCCGACGGGTGGTCGCGGCCGGCTCGATCACATGCGGCATGCTCGCCTCTCGACTCGTCGCCGCGTTGTGGATGCACAGCGCCTCGCCGGCCTCGTAGATCCGATCGAGGCAATACGTGGCGCCGACGCACGGGCGGATCTCGGCCTCACGTCCTTCCATCACCTTGCGCACGATGTGGGGGTCGGCGATGTGCGCCCGCGTCATGCCGACCATGTCCAGTTTGCCCTCGGTGATGGCGTGGCGGGCGGTTGCGATGTCGTCGATCTTCGAGGCATGGAGCACGGGGAGATCGGTGTGCTCGCGAACGCGTCCGGCGAAGTCGAGGTGCGGGGCAGCGGGCATCCCGTGGATCGGGATCACCTCGGTCAACTCGACATCGGTGGCGATGTACCCTCGAATCACGTTGACCATGTCGACGAGGCCATCGGATTCCAGCGTCCGGAGGATCTCGAGCCCGACGCCGGTCTCGATCCCGCCGTCCTTCGTCTCGTCGATCGCGATCCGAGTACCGACCACGAAATCCGGGCCCACCCGCTCGCGGATCGCCCGGAACACGGCCAAGGGAAACCGGAGACGGTTCTCCAGCGACCGGCCGAACTCGTCGTGGCGGACATTGGTGAGCGGCGACCAGAACTGATCGAGCAGGTGGCCGTAACACTCGATCTCGATGCCGTCCATCCCGCCTGCCTGCATGCGTTCGGCCGCGTCGGCGTAGTCGTCGACGATCCGCTCGAGGTCCCACTCCTCGGCCTCCTTCGGGATCGTGCGGTGGGCCGGCTCGCGCAACGCGGACGGTGCGACGACGGGCAGCCAGTCGGCCTGGCCGTACGCCGTGCGTCGTCCGAGGTGGGTCAGCTGGATCATCGCTGCGGCGCCGTATTCGTGGATGCCGTCGGTCAGGCGCCGGATCCAGGGGACGATCTCGTCGTCGTACGCATGGAGGTTGCCGAACGCCGGAGGGCTGTCGGCACTGACGATCGCCCCACCGGCGGTCATCGTGAGCGCGACGCCACCCTTCGCCTTCTCCTCGTGGTACAAGCGGTACCGGTCGGTCGGCATGCCGTCGTCGCCGTACGCAGGTTCGTGCGACGACGAGAACACGCGGTTGCGGAGTTCGAGGTGCTTGATGGTGAACGGCTGCAGCAGCGGATCGTCCATCAGCCCAGTTGAGCAGATCGGCCCGCCCGGTTCTTGGGTGAACGCCGCCGGTGGTGACCGCCGATTGTCCGATCGGAACCGTGGGAGCGACAAGACTCGGCTGGTGCTCCCGCCTTCGACCCGCCTCGTCGTCGACCTCATCGGCTCGTCTCCCAACGTGCTGCTGTTCGTCAAGCGCCCCGACGGCCGGTACCTCGAGGTGAACGACACGTTCGTCCGGCGGATGCGCTGTGCCGATCGCTCCGACCTCATCGGCAAGACCGTCGACGACTTCTTTCCGCCCGACCTGGCAGCGGCGTACCGCGCCGAGGACCAGGCGCTCCTGAAGTCCGGCCGCCCGCGCAAGAACCAACTGGAGGTGATCACCGATGTCGACGGCCGGCGGGAGTGGTTCTTGAGTACGCGCGTGCTTCACCGTCACGACGGTGAGGACGACGTGATCGTCGCAGTGTCGACGCAGACCGGGCTGGGCAGCCGCGGCGGCGCACTCGGCGAGGCGTTGCGCGCCGCCCTCGACGTGGCAGCACGCGACGACCCGCAGCGAGTGCGGGTGAGCGATCTCGCCGACGCCGCGGGATTGAGCACGGATCAGCTCGAACGGGCGATGCGACGGGTGCTCGGGGTGTCGCCGAAACAGCATCTGATGGCGCTCCGGCTCGACCGTGCGGTCACGCTGCTCGCCACGACCGACGACTCGTTGTCCGACGTCGCGGCGGCGTGCCACTACTACGACCAGAGTCAGTTCACGAAGTACTTCAAGGATGCATTCGGGGTGACCCCGCGCCAATTCCGGGTGGGAGCAGTCGGGCGGCAGTGATCCCCGACCGGTTCCCGCACCATGTCGACCGGTCACGTCGTGTCGGACACGTGTCGGACAAACGGCGCACACCGATTGTCGGGTCCGACCTAGACCGGCGTGGCCCGCGGCGTCGATGATGATCGGGTGATCGACGCGGGGATCGACGCCGGGCGACATGACGCCGGGAGACGTGTCGTCGCCGACCTGGACCGTCAGCTGCGCGAGCGTCGACCAGGTCACACGCTGCCCGGCCACTGTTATGTGGATCCCGACCTGTACCGGCTCGACCTCGAACGGATCTGGTACCGGGAGTGGATCTTCGTGGCCCACACCGCGGAGGTCCCCGAACGCGGGAGCTACGTGACGGTCGCGGTGGGCGACCATCAGATCGTGATCGTGCGCGGCGGCGACGACCGGATCCGGGCGCTGCACAACGTCTGCCGGCATCGCGGCTCGCTCGTGTGCGGCGACGTTTCCGGCATTGCTCGACACCGCCTCGTCTGCCCGTATCACCAGTGGTCGTACGAACTCGACGGGACCCTCGCGCGTGCACGTGCGGCAGGAGACGACATCGATGTCGACAGCCTCGGCCTGTTGCCGGTGGCCTGCGAGGTCGCCGGCGACTCGATGGTCTTCGTCTCGTTGGCAGATGCACCTGGGGACTTCTCACCGATGCAGTCGTTGACCGACGAGTACCTCGCGCCGTTCGAGCTCGGCAGGGCGCGCATCGCTGCGCAGTCCGTGACCGTCGAGGAGGCGAACTGGAAACTCGTGATGGAGAACAACCGGGAATGCCATCACTGCCGCGGGAATCATCCCGAGCTGTGTACGTCGTTTCCCGAAGCGCCGCTGCACACGGGCGGGGCGACGGCCGACGACGCCCGAGCGCTCGAACAGGTCGTCGCACGTGGCGTGGCCCACGGGCTCCCGAGCGACTTCATCGCGTCGCCCGACCACCAGTTCCGGGTGATGCGGATGCCGTTGAAGGGTGACACCCGCTCGATGACCTCCGACGGTGCCCCCGCGGTGAACCGTCGGTTCGGCGAGCTGCCCGACGTCAACCTCGGCGACGTCCTGCTCTACCACTATCCGACGAGCTGGAATCACTTCATGGCGGATCATGCCGTCACGTTCCGGATGCTGCCGCTGGGGCCGACGCGAACGCAGCTCACGACGACCTGGCTCGTACCGGCCGACGCAGAACACGGTGTGGACTACGACGTGGACGAGCTGACCCGCGTGTGGACGATCACCAACGCACAGGACGCCGAGCTCGTCGAACGAACCCAACGCGGTGTGCGGTCACCTGCGTATCTCCCGGGTCCGTATGCGCCGGTCGACGAGCTCGGCGTGGTCCAGTTCGTCGACTGGTACGTCGAGCGCATGCTCGCCGTACCCGTTGCCGTCCGCTGACGGGGGCCGGCTCCCGGCGACGTCTCAGATCTCGAAACCGATGGCGGCGATCGGTGTGGCCGGCGACATCTGCGGAGGCGCCGCCATCAGCGGCCCGAAGTCGGCCATTGCCGCCTGCATGGCCTCGCTCTGCCCGTGCTGTTGCATCGCCGACTCGTCGGCCATCAACGCGAAGAACGCGAACGAATCGTCCGCTGTGCGGTGGTACGAGTAGATCTCGACGCCCGGCTCGTCGCTCGCTGCAGCGACCATGCGCGTGAGCACCGCTTCCATCTCGTCGGCTTTGCCGTCCTGACACGTGATCGTTCCGATCATCGAGACTTTGCCTGTCGTGCTGTTCATGTGACTCTCCTCTGTTTCGACGGCCCGACCGTGGACGATCGAGCGTCACGCACGAAGGTATGTCAATACCGCCATCACGCGCCGATTTGCCCCCTCCTCCGGCTGGAGACCGAGCTTGGAGAACACGTTGGAGATGTGCTTCTCGACCGCTCCGGAGGAGACCACGAGCCGACCCGCGATGGCGCCGTTCGACAAACCTTCCGCCATCAACTCGAGGACCTCGCGTTCTCGCGGCGTCAGGTGCTCGAGTTCGCTCGACCGCTGCGACCGACTCAGGATCTGACTGACGACTTCGGCATCGACCGCGCTGCCTCCGTCTGCGACTCGTCGCAGGGCGACGAGGAAGTCGTCGACGTCGATCACGCGGTCCTTCAGCAGGTAGCCCACGCCCGAGACATCGCCGGCGAGCAACTCGCCGGCGTAGTGCTCCTCGACGTACTGCGAGAGCACCAGCACTGCCGTCGACGGTGAACGGCGGCGAACCTCGATCGCTGCTCGCAGGCCCTCGTCGGTGTGTGTGGGCGGCATCCGGACGTCGACGACGCAGAGATCGGGATCGTGCTCGGTGACGGCGTCGAGCAGGGCATCGCCGTCACCGACGGCTGCCACCACGTCGAAGCCCGAGTCGCCGAGCAACCGGACGATTCCGTCGCGGAGCAGCACCGAATCATCGGCCACGACGGTGCGCAGCGGGCGTCCCTCGATCGGTTGGACGTGTTGGGCCATCACGATGCCTCCGTTGTCGTGCGGACCGTGAGGGTCCGCGGGATCTCTGCGACGATCAGTGTCGGCCCGCCAGGTGGTGACGAGATCGTGAAGGTTCCGTCGACGGCGTTCACCCGTGCTCGGATCCCCGCGATCCCGGAGCCCTTCGTTGCGTCGACGCCGCCGTTGCCGTCGTCGTGGATGGCGGTGCGAACGTTTGCCGCCACCCGGTTCACATGGACCGACGCCGACCGCGCGTTCGAGTGCTTGAGCACGTTCGCGATCGCCTCGTTGACCACGAAATACACCGTCTCGGCGACATCTGTCGTGAGGTCGAGGTCGTCGTCGACGTGGACGGCGATCGGAATCGGCGAGCCGGCGACCACGGCCGACAACGCGGCATCGATCCCGCGGTCGGCGAGCACCGAGGGATGGAGGCCGCGACCGAGCTGACGCAGTTCACCGATCGATCCGCGTACCTTCTCGCGGGCATTGACGATCAACTCGCGGGCCCGCTCCGGGTCGCGCTCGAGCTGCTGTTCCGCCATGCCGAGGTCGAGTCCGATCGCGACGAGTTGTTGCTGGACACCGTCGTGCAGGTTGCGTTCGATCCGGCGTCGCTCGACGGCGACGGCATCGAGGATGTCGTCGCGCTGTGTCGACAAGGTGTCGACGCGGGCGCGGGCTTCGCTGAGCTCGTCGACCCCGAGGAACCATTGGGTGATCTGTGCCTTGAAGCGGGCCACGAACACCGCGATCCGGGGTGCGGCACCGAGCGCCGCAGCGCCGACGAGCAGGCCGAATGCGATCGAGAACCCCCGGAACGGGTTCGGGTCGAACCCGGTGCCGAAGAGGCCGCCGTTCAGTGCGGTCTGCTGCACGATCACGAATCCGAGCAGACCGACGTTGCCGAGCAGCGTGCCGATCAACACGTTGAGCAGGAGGAAGCCGATGTGTCGCCATCGTTCGGCGTCGGTCAGCGCCCGCAGGCCGATCCCGGTCATCGGCGTGACCGGGCGGGGCTCGATGTCGACACCGACCCAACGGGTCATCGACCGTTCGATCCGTGCCATCACTTCGGCCGACGCGAAGAGCGGACGGATGAGCAGAACGCCGACGACGACGAACAACAACGCAAAGATGAGTGCGCCGAACACCACGAGTGCAACGAAGAACGCCACCGCGGAGATCATGCCGACGAGCAGGTAGAGCGCGGCCGTCCAGCTCTCCTTCTCCAACAGCGGGGCGTACCAGCGCGTGGCCAGCTCCCGGATGCGGTCCCAATCGATGTCGGAGACGGGCGCGGACGGGGGTGGCGGAGCCGGCGCGGACGGGGGCTGCGGCGACATCGAGGGGCGAGCGGTCGGCGGTGGGGGAGGAGGCGGCGCGCCGGTCACCATTCCAGTGTCGCGCCCGACGGCGGTCATGCCGCACCTCGCAGGCTGACGGCGATCGGACGGCGTGCGGCGCTGCGTACCACGGTGGTGGCGAGCAGGCCGAGCACGGCGGCGGTGCCGGCCAGGATGAACGGAACCGCCGCGGTCGCATCGGTGACGCCGATGTCGATCGCATTGCTCGATTCGAACGAGGCGATGATCCCGCGGGCACCGAGGGCGCCGATCACCAGGCCGACACCGACACCGGCGGCGCCAAGCGGTAACAGCTCGCGGACGAGCAGACCGCGGAGGCGCCGCTTGCGGGCACCGAACGCCTGCAGTGCGGCGAATTCATGCCGTCGTTCGAAGAGGCTGACGGTCATCGATGACAAGACCGCCAGCGCGGCGACGCCGCTGACGAGGACGCCGATCGCTCCGAAGATCAGGACGATGGCGTCGGTGCCCGCCGCGTCCTCTGCCACGAGCTCGTCGAGGGTCGTGACAGCCAACGCGGCGGTGGTCGCAACGGTCGGTTCTGCGTCGGTCGACCACACGACGTTCGCCATGCCGGGGTCGCCGAGCTCGTCGGAGAGCCGCTGTCGTTCGACATACACCGCCCGGCTCGAATCATCGGACAGGCCGCTGACCACGAACTCGGCCGATCCCGCGGCAAGCGTCACGTCGATCGTGTCGCCGACCGAGATGTCGGTTCGCTCCGCGAAGCCGGCGCTGATCACGGCGGCGGTGCCGTCAACCAGCCAGGTTCCGTCCGAGATCTCCGGTTCGATCATCGACGAGTCGACTCGCAGGCCGTAGACGTCCATCTCCCACTCGCCGATCTGTCCACCGGTCCAGATGCCCGCCTCGGTGCCCGCACCACCGTCGGCGTGCGCGTCGAACTCCGTCGCCGTCAACGGCAGACCCGGGTCGCGGGCGATCGCCACCGACTCCCATTGCCAGACCGCATGGGCCGATGCGTTGAAGTCGTTGACCGACGTCGCGAGCGTCGGGACGAGGAAGGCGGCACCGACCGCGGCGGCGATCTGGACGACCACGGCGACGGTCCGACCAGGCCGGCGAAGCGACGTTCGAGCCGCCATTCGGCTGAGGAGCCCGCCCGGTCCGATACGAATCGAGAGGCGCTGGAGACGTGTTGCCCCGAACGGGGCACCGTCGCGGTCGCGCAGCGCGGTAGCGAGCGGGACCGTGGTGACGCGACGAGCGGCGCGGGCCGAAACCAGCCGGGCCCCGACGAGCACGGCGATGGTCGAGCCGACGATGACCGGGACGTCGACGGCGAACCCAGGGGTGATCCCGACGAACTCCTGGAGCACCATGCGCGCGATGAGATTGCTGATTGCGATGCCGAACGGCAGTCCGATCAGCAAGGCGGCCATGGCGATACCCATCGCGATGCGGCGGAGGCGTCGGCGGAGCGAACGCTGCCGACCGCCCAGCGCACGCATGACGGCGGTCTCCCGCGTTCGTTCGGTGATCAACGTGTTCGTCGTCGACGCGAGGAGCACGAGCGCCACGAGCCCGGCGAAGATGCCGAGCAGGCCGATGAGTTGGCTCACCTGACGGATGTCGGCGTCGATCGGTGTGGTGCCGTCGGGGAAGTAGGTCGGGAACCCGGCGAACGCACCACCGTCGGCGGCGAGGATCTCGTCGACGTCGGCGACGATCGCCCGGAGTGCGCCCTCGCTGTCGTCGAGCGCCGTGATCGTCAGGCGATCGGTCCCGCCGTCGGCGGTCAACGGGACGACTGCCTCGAGGTCGCCGTACAGCACGGTGCTGTCGGACCACCAGAGCGTCGAGCCGACGCCGACAACGTCGAACGTCTGCCCGGAGATCTCGATCGAGTCACCGATCTCTGCGAGGCCCCGCTGGGACACGACCTCGGTAGGGATCTCGGCAGCCCGACCGTCGGTGATGTCGATCAGGTCCATGGTCCGGTCCGCTGCAAGTCCGACAAGACGAATTCGTTCGCCGTTCCATTCCGCGGGGACCGACGCTTGTGCTTCGGCCGCGACGACGTTGTCGAGCCGTGTGATCTCGTCGAGTTGGCGCTGATCGAGCGGCATCGTCATGACGACGATGTCGCCGAGCCCGTCGCGCTCGACCGCGTCGGAGAGCGATGAGGAGGCGACACTCGGCACGGCGAGCACGCCGATGGCGCCGACGGCCAGGGCGAGCGCGAGCACGCTCGCCAGGATCCGGCCGGGCGCCCGCCGGAACTGGCGGAGGAAGGCCCTCACGACGCCACCACCGTGGAGGTCGGCACGCGGGTCGGTGCGGAGGTGCGGGCGGCGATGGACTCGATGGCTCCGTCGAGCATCGAGACGACCTTGTCGGCGGTGGCGGCGAGCGTGTTGTCGTGGGTGATGAACACGACCGTGGTCCCGTGTCGGGCGGCGTTGACGAGGAGATCGAACACGGCGTGGCCGCTTGCCTGGTCGAGCGCTCCGGTCGGTTCGTCGGCGACGATCAGACGCGGTCGGGTGACGAGGGCGCGCGCCACGCCGACGCGTTGCTGTTCGCCACCGCTCAGCTGTGCCGGAAGCTTGCGTGCGTGCGCCGACAGCCCGACCGAGGCGAGCGCGTCGTGGGCAGCGTCGCGGCGGACACGGCGGCTCGCACCCGGGAGGCCCAGTTCGATCGCGAGCTCGACGTTCTCGGCGGCGGTCAGCGTCGGCAGGAGGTGGAAGTCCTGGAAGACGATCCCGACACGTTCTCCGCGCCATCGCGCCAATCGGTCGGTGGACAACCGGTCGATCCGTTCGCCGTCGACGACGAGCGACCCCGAGGTCGGGCGGTCGATGCCCGCGACGAGCGCTCCGAGCGTGCTCTTGCCCGACCCGGACGGGCCGACGACTGCGACGAGTTCGCCGCGACCGATCGACAGGTCGACGTTGCCGACGCCGACCTGTGCGGCGTCGCCGGACCCCCAGATGCGGGTGAGGTCGCGCGCCTCGACGAGCGCCGTGCCGCCGGCGGCGGCGCGGGCTGGCGTGGGTGGGCGGGGTGCCGGTGGCGTGGGTGGGCGGGACGACGGTGTGCATGCCTCCATCGTCGAGAAACGCCGTGTCGCGAGCCATGCGGGCACCCGGCTGATTCGAGGTGGGGACAACCCCACCTTCGTCCGAGGGGGGTCGCTCCGTGACCCGCCGCCACGCTCCGGGTTGGCATCACGCGTGACAGTTCCGGATATTCCTGGCAAGATGCTCTCCGCTCGGTCAAGTGCGGAGAGATCCGTGCCGATGCCGTAGCCGAACCAACGCAAGACCTGCCGTTCCGGTGGCGGAGACGGGTGCCACCCGGAACGGCGGTCTTCGTTGCGTTCGTGTCGAGCCCGACGCCGGCCGACCATGATCGGTGCGCATCGCGGCGGCTGGTAGCGGTTCGGTCCGATCGCCCGTAGCCTTGCCGCTCCACACACGGTTCTCGCCGAAGACCGTTGGTCCGCCGCCGTGCGGGTAATGACTCCCGAGTCGCCAACCGAGGTGCATACCTTCGAAGTTCGTTCGTCTCGCCCGATCAGGTGCCGGCGACTCGCTCCTCGATGGTGTTCGCACTGCAATGCGAGCACCCCGAGTTGCAGCGAGAGGAGGTAATGCACATGTCAGAGAAGACACATGAACCACGGCCCGACAAGGTCGCCGTGGTCGAAGAAGTCACCGCGAAGCTCAACGCAGCGTCCGCCGTGTTCGTCTCGGAATACCGTGGTCTCACGGTGAGCCAGCTCGCTGATCTCCGCAAGCCATTGCGCGAGACCGGCGCCGAACACAAGGTGTACAAGAACACGCTGGTCAAGCTCGCAGCCACGGCTGCCGGGATGGAGGGGCTCCACGAGCACCTCGTCGGCCCGACGGCGCTCACATTCGTGAGCGGCGACGTCGCCGCCGCCGCCAAGGCGCTCACCGAGCAGGCCAAGGCCACACCGGCGCTGGTCCTCAAGGGAGGCATGATGGGTGACACCGTCATGTCCGCCGAGGAACTGAAGATCCTCGCCGATCTGCCGCCCCGCGAGGTGTTGTTGGCGAATTTCGCCGGAGCACTCCAGGCACCACTGGTCAAGACCGCAGGTCTGCTCCAGGCGATGCCGCGCAATCTTCGCGTACGGGCTGTCGGCCCTCGTCGAGCAGCGCGAGTCAGCTGCCTGATCCCCGAGACCCCGACGACGGGGTCCCGATGCCAACGAAACGAATCAGCTGGATCAGCCAGCAGTCAACGAACGAATCGAAAGAGAGAACACCATGTCCAAGGATGAAATCCTCGACGCAATTTCCAACCTGACCGTGATCGAGCTCAAAGAGCTTCTCGACGCCTTCGAAGAGAAGTTCGACGTCACCGCAGCGGCCCCCGTGGCCGTGGCGGCGGCTGCCCCGGCAGCCGGTGGCGACGCCGGTGGCGGCGACGAGCAGAGCGAGTTCGACGTGATCCTCAACGGCGCGGGCGCCCAGAAGATCCAGGTCGTCAAGGTCGTCAAGGACCTGCTCGGTGTCGGCCTCAAGGACGCCAAGGACCTCGTCGACGGCGCCCCCAAGCCGCTCATGGAGAAGGTCAGCAAGGACGACGCCGAGGCTGCCAAGGCCAAGCTCGAAGAGGTCGGCGCAGACGTCGAACTCAAGTGATCGTGGGCGGCAGTGCCGCCGACACCACGTGAGTCGAACAACCGAACGGAGCCCGGTGGGAGACCACCGGGCTCCGTCGCGTACGGGTCGATCCTGCCGACTCATGTTTCGATCAGGCAGTGCCGATGACTCTTGTGAGCGCCGAGGACATGCTCAGCGATCCCCCATGAGCGAGCTGCCCCCACCCTCCTTTCCTGCGCCAGCGCCCGGCACCGCCGCCACCGCGGCCGGCATCGTGGCGCCGCCGCTCTCCGCTGCGTCGGCCGGGGCGACGCCCGCCGCAGCTGCGCCGCCGCCGCCGCCGCCACCACCACCACCACCACCACCTCCGCCGCCGCCTCCTCCTCCGATGCCGCCCCTCGTGTCGTCGCCGGCCACGTCCTCACCGGTCGCCATCACGTCGACCGATCACGTCGACGCTGACCCGCCGGAGCCGAAGCGCTCCCGCATCCCCGCCGCCCTCCTGCTCGGCGGGTTCAGTTTCGCCGCAGTCGCCGGTGGGGGATTGCTGCTGGTCACCTCGCGCGACGACCAGTCGGTGACCACCGACGATCCGGCCGTGGTCACCACCGTCGCTGCCCGGTCACCACAGTGTCGCCGATCACGACGCGTGCCCCGGAGACGACCACGGCACCGCCGACCACCGCACCGCCGACCACCGCCCCGCCGACCACCGCGCCGCCCACGACGACGCCGTCCACTGCGCCGGCCACGACGGCGCCGCCGACATCGGCACCGCCCGGCACCGTGCCGCCCACCAGCGTGCCAGCGGGCCGAACCGGGCGCGGGCGACGTCGCCGAGTCGAAGGCGATCGTCCGGAATGGACAGATCTTCCTCGAAGGAGCGGTCCCGACCGTGGAGGCAGGCGACGAGATCGCCGCGCTCGCTGCCGAAATCCTCGGACCGGACAACGTGTTCGACGACTACGTCGTCGATCCGCGCGCAGGTGACCCCAACCTCGGCAACATCACCGTCGAGGACACGATCAACTTCGCGACCGACAGCAGCGTGATCCTTCCCGGATCCGAGACGCTGCTGAACCAGGGCCTCGCGCTGTTCACGATCCGACCGTCCATGACGATGGTGGTCGTCGGGCACACCGACGACCGAGGGAGCGACCGAGTACAACCAGCAATTGTCGCTCGATCGTGCCGAAGCCGTCGTGCAGTGGTTCGCCGATCGCGGTGTCGATCCCACCCGCATCACCGCCCGCGGCGCCGGCGAGTCGGAGCCGTTGGCTCCGAACGACACGCCCGACGGACGTCGACAGAACCGCCGGATCCAGTTCTTCCTCGAGAACATCCTCGGTTGAGCGGGGCCGCGCGAGGCGTGTGAACCGAGGGGTCGACCACGTTGCAGTTCGCGGGGCTTCTGAAAGAGAGTGCTTGACACGGCGGCCCGACTTCTTTACGTTGACCGGCAATTCAGTGCGGGAGTCGATGCATTCGACTCCAAGAGTGTTCACCCGACTCGTTCGAGTGAGCTCCGAGTCTGGTTGACGTTGCGTGCTCGGCGTGGCTAGGCTCGTCGGTTGCCGTGCGTGTTCCGCTCTTTCGCTCTTCCCGCGAGTGTATTGAGGCGCGCCCGGTTGCTGGCAGCACCCACAATGACGTCGACCATTCCAGCCGTGGCGACGTCGAAACCCCTTGGAGAGTGATCCGTGGCGACTCGTCCCGTGTCTCGTGAACGTTATTCGTTCGGCAACCTGAAGGAGCCGCTCGAGCTCCCCGACCTGGTTGCGGTTCAGACCGAATCCTTCCAGCACTTCCTCGACGAGGGCCTGGCGGAGACCTTCCGCAGCATCTCGCCGATCAAGGACTTCTCCGAGAACCTCCAGCTCGAGCTCGAGTTCGACCCGTTCGATCCCGACCTGCGCCCGCCGCCGAAGTTCTCGGTGGAGGAGTGCAAAGAGAAGGACATGACCTACTCGGCGCCGGTCTTCGTCCGGGCGCGGTTCATGAACCGCAACACCGGCGAGATCAAGGAGCAGGTCGTCTTCATGGGCGACTTCCCGATGCAGACCGAGAAGGGCACGTTCATCGTCAACGGCACCGAGCGTGTCGTCGTGAGCCAGCTCGTGCGTTCGCCGGGCGTCATCTTCGAACCCGGTGAGCGGTTCCGTCTCCGCAACCTCACCAAGCACCAGCTCGTCAAGGGCACGATCCACCCGTATCGCGGTGAGTGGATGGAGTTCGATGTCGAGCACAAGCCCGGCAAGGACGTCACCGCCGGCACACGGGTCGCTCGCAAGCGTCGCCTCGGCATCTTCACGATGCTGCGCGCGCTCGGTTACGACGAGGAGAACGCCCCGGGCTTCCTCGATCGCTTCGTTGCGCACTTCGACTTCCTCGAAGGCCAGTGGGAGAAGGAGCGCGAGGTCGCGCCCACCCAGGACGAGGCGCTCGTCGAGATCTACAAGCGCGCCCGCCCGGGCGAGCCGCCGACCGTCGAGTCGGCCAAGGCCTACTTCCGCAACGCGTTCTTCGAGAGCCGTCGCTACGACCTCAGCCGCGTCGGCCGCTACAAGCTGAACCGCAAGCTCGGCGAAGAAGTCGCCCAGCTCGACGAACTGTTCGGGCTCGGCGGACTCAGCAATGCCGAGGGCGAGCCGCTGCTCGACTACCCCGAAGAGGGCCAGAACGTGCTGAGCCGGTGCGAGGTCCTCGCGTCGATCAGCTACATGCTGCACCTCGTCAAGCAGGAGCCGGGCTACCGCCTCGACGACCAGGACCACTTCGCCAACCGTCGCATCCGTAGCGTCGGCGAGCTGATCCAGAACCAGGTCCGCATCGGCCTCAGTCGCATGGAGCGCGTCGTGCGCGAGCGCATGACCACCCAGGACGTCGAGTCGATCACCCCGCAGACGCTCATCAACATCCGCCCGGTCGTTGCCGCGATCAAGGAGTTCTTCGGAACATCGCAGCTGTCGCAGTTCATGGACCAGGTCAACCCGCTCTCGGGTCTGACCCACCGTCGTCGCCTGTCGGCGCTCGGCCCGGGTGGCCTCAGCCGCGAGCGCGCCGGCTTCGAAGTCCGCGACGTGCACTTCAGCCACTACGGCCGGATGTGTCCGATCGAGACTCCGGAAGGCCCGAACATCGGTCTGATCGGTGGTCTGTCCACCTATGCCCGCGTCAACGAGTTCGGCTTCATCGAGTCGCCGTACCGTGAGGTCAAGGACGGCAAGGTCACCGGCAAGATCGTCTACATGGCGGCGGACGAAGAGGAGAACTACGTCGTCGCCCAGGCGAACACGCCGCTCGAAGACGACGGCTCCATCCGCGACGCGAGGACGCTCGTGCGTCGTTCGCCGCAGGCTGCCAGCCTCGAGGATCTCCGCAAGATGTTGGAGGCCGAGAGCTTCTTCGGCGCGACCACCGACATCGGCTACGTGCCGCCGTCCGAGGTCGACTTCATCGACGTCAGCCCGAAGCAGATCGTGTCGGTCGCCACGGCGCTGATCCCGTTCCTCGAGCACGACGACGCCAACCGCGCCCTGATGGGCGCCAACATGCAGCGTCAGGCCGTGCCGTTGCTGCGGGCGGAGGCGCCCTACATCGGAACCGGCATGGAGAACCGTGCCGCCCGTGACGCCGCCGATCTGATCCAGGCGATCGACGACGGCGACGTCACCGAAGTCACCGGCGACATGATCACGGTGCAGTACAAGAACGAGGGCAAGAAGGTCTACCGCCTCAACAAGTTCACTCGTTCGAACCAGGACACCTGCATCAACCAGAAGCCGCGGGTCCGCGAAGGCGACAAGATCAAGAAGGGCACGATCATCGCCGACGGTCCCTCGACCGACCATGGCGAGCTCGCGCTCGGCAAGAACCTGCTCGTGGCGTTCATGCCCTGGGAGGGCTACAACTTCGAGGACGCGATCATCCTCTCGGAGCGCCTGGTGAAGGACGACGTGCTCACGTCGATCCACATCAAGGAGCACGAGGTCGATGCCCGTGACACGAAGCTCGGCCCCGAAGAGATCAGCCGTGACATCCCGAACCTGAGCGACGACATCCTCGCCGACCTCGACGACCGCGGGATCATCCGCGTGGGCGCCGAAGTCGGCCCGGGCGACGTCCTCGTCGGCAAGGTCACCCCCAAGGGCGAAACCGAGCTGACCCCTGAGGAGCGCCTGCTGCGCGCCATCTTCGGTGAGAAGGCCCGCGAGGTCCGTGACACCAGCTTGAAGGTCCCGCACGGCGAGGTCGGCAAGGTCATCGACGTCAAGGTGTTCAACCGTGACGACGGCGACGAGCTGCCCCCGGGTGTCAACCAGCTCGTGCGCGTGTACGTCGCGCAGAAGCGCAAGATCTCGGTCGGCGACAAGCTCGCCGGTCGTCACGGCAACAAGGGCGTCATCTCCAAGATCCTGCCGATCGAGGACATGCCGTACACGAAGGACGGCCAGCCGGTCGACATCATCCTCAACCCGCTGGGTGTGCCGTCTCGCATGAACGTGGGCCAGGTGCTCGAATCGCACCTCGGCTACTGCGCTCGCTGGGGCTGGACCAACCCGGACGGTACGCAGATCGGCGACGACCCGATCCGTGGGACCGAGACCAAGACGCGCACCAACACCAAGCCCGCCACGTTCGTGGCGACGCCGGTGTTCGACGGCGCCAACTGGGACGAGAAGGAGAAGTCGGGCGATCTGCCGACGATCCAGGAGATCCTCGCGGAGCTCAACCCCGAGGCCCAGAGTGGCGAACGCCTCGTCGGTCTCAACGGCAAGGTCGACCTCTTCAACGGTCGCACTGGGGAGAAGTACGACAACCCGATCACCGTCGGCTACATGTACATCCTGAAGTTGGCGCACCTCGTCGACGACAAGATCCATGCGCGCTCCACCGGCCCGTACTCGATGATCACCCAGCAGCCGCTCGGGGGGAAGGCCCAGTTCGGTGGTCAGCGCTTCGGTGAGATGGAAGTGTGGGCCCTCGAGGCCTACGGCGCGGCGTACTGCCTGCAGGAGCTGCTCACCATCAAGTCCGACGACGTGCTCGGCCGTGTCCGGGTGTACGAGTCGATCGTCAAGGGTGACAACATCCCCGAGCCGGGTGTGCCCGAGTCGTTCAAGGTGCTGATGAAGGAGATGCAGGCGCTCTGCATCAACGTCGAGGTGCTGACCGAAGAGGGTCAGCAGATCGAGATGCGCGACCTCGACGACGAGGTGTTCCGCGCCGCCGAAGAACTCGGCATCGACATCTCGCGACCCGAGCGCGGTACCGACGAAGACGACGCCCGTCGCGAACGCGAAAAGGCCGAACGCGCCGCCCGCTACTGATGACCTCCGGTGGTGCGGTGCGCGTCCGACGCGCAGCGCACCACCGATGAATGACTGACACACGCAAGAGCAATCAAAAGGGACCCAACACATGCTCGACGTCAACATGTTCGACCAGCTCAAGATCGGGCTGGCCACCGCCGACCAGATCCGCACCTGGTCACACGGTGAAGTGAAGAAGCCCGAGACCATCAACTACCGCACCCTGCGGCCCGAGAAGGAGGGCCTCTTCTGCGAGAAGATCTTCGGCCCGACGCGGGACTGGGAGTGCTACTGCGGTAAGTACAAGCGTGTCCGCTTCAAGGGCATCATCTGCGAGCGCTGTGGCGTCGAGGTGACCCGCTCGAAGGTCCGCCGTGACCGCATGGGCCACATCGAGCTCGCTGCACCGGCCGTGCACATCTGGTACCTGCGTGGCACCCGCTCGTGGCTCGCCTACCTCCTCGCCGGCATCGAGCCGAGGGAAGAGCTCAAAGCCAAGATGCTCGAGAAGGTCATCTACTTCGCGGCCCATCTCGTCAGCTGGGTCGACGAAGACGGCCGCCACGAAGCCCTCGAGAATCTCGAAGCCGAGTACCTCGAAGAGCGCGACGTCATCCAGAAGGAACTGGAGCTCGAAGTCGACGAGCGGTTCAAGCAACTCGAAGAGGAAGTCGCCGCTGCGGAGAAGGAGGGCGCCAAAGCGGCCGACCTCAAGAAACTGCAGCGCGAGAGCGACAAGGAGATCGAAGCGATCCGCGAGCGCTACGACATGGAGCTCGACCTCATCGCCCGTACCTGGGACGAGTTCAAGAGCCTGCACGCCCGCAAGATCATCGAGGACGAACTGCTGTGGCGCGAGATGCGCGACAAGTACGGCGAGTACTTCGAAGGCGGCACCGGCGCCGAGGCGATCAAGTCGCTCATCGACCGCATCGACTTCGACGAAGAAGAGATCAAGCTGCGCGAGGCCATCGATCCTGGCGATTCCGGTCGCAAGCCGCTCAGCGCCCAGCGCAAGCAGAAGGCCATCAAGCGTCTCAAGATCGTCACGTCGTTCAACCGTCGTGACGACAACGACCGGCGCATCAACGACCCGAAAGCGATGATCCTCGACGCCGTGCCGGTGATCCCACCCGAACTGCGCCCGATGGTCCAGCTCGACGGCGGCCGCTTCGCCACGTCCGACCTCAACGACCTCTACCGCCGCGTGATCAACCGCAACAACCGGCTCGAGCGTCTGCTCAACCTCGGTGCGCCGGAGATCATCGTCAACAACGAGAAGCGCATGCTGCAGGAGGCCGTCGACGCACTGTTCGACAACGGTCGCCGTGGCCGGCCGGTGACCGGGCCGGGCAACCGCCCGCTCAAATCGCTGTCCGACATGCTCAAGGGCAAGCAGGGTCGCTTCCGCCAGAACCTCCTCGGCAAGCGCGTCGACTACTCGGGTCGTTCGGTCATCGTGGTTGGCCCGACGTTGCGCCTGCATCAGTGCGGCCTGCCGAAGCTGATGGCACTCGAGCTGTTCAAGCCGTTCGTCATGAAGCGCCTCGTCGACCTCGAACTCGCGCAGAACATCAAGACCGCAAAGCGCATGGTCGAGCGTCGTCGCCCGCAGGTGTGGGACGTGCTCGAGGACGTCATCAAGGAGCATCCGGTGATGCTCAACCGTGCACCCACACTGCACCGACTCGGCATCCAGGCCTTCGAGCCGGTGCTCGTCGAGGGCAAGGCACTGCAGATCCACCCGCTGGTCTGCACCGCGTTCAACGCCGACTTCGACGGCGACCAGATGGCCATCCACGTGCCGCTGTCGGCCGAGGCTCAGGCCGAGGCCCGCGTACTCATGTTGTCGGCGAACAACATCCTGTCGCCGGCGTCCGGTCGCCCGATCACGGTGCCGTCGCAGGACATGATCATCGGCGGCTACTACCTCACCGAGGGCATCGAGGGCGCAGAGGGCTCCGGCCGCGTCTTCCGCCACCTGTGGGAAGTGCTGCGCGCGTACGACGAGGGCACCCTCGATCTGCACGCGACGATCGAGGTCCGTCCCGGACCGGGCGAGAAGTTCGCCACCACGCCGGGTCGTGCACTGTTCGAGGAGGCGTTGCCGGCGGAGTACACCGAGCTGTTCGGCCACATCGACACCCTCATCACCAAGAAGGAGATGGGCGTCATCGTCGAACGGCTGTCCGACAACTTCGACAAGGCCACGGTCGCCGAGGCGCTCGACAACATCAAGGACCTCTGTTATCGGTTCGCCACGCAGTCAGGCATCACGGTGTCGATCGACGACGTGCGCACGCCGAAGGCCAAGAAGGCGATGATGGAGGAGTACGAGGCGCAGGCCGAGAAGGTCGAGAACCAGTTCAAGCGCGGCATCATCACCGACGGCGAACGGCGTCAGCAGGAGGTCCGCATCTGGACCGACGCCACCGCCGAGGTGCAGGCCGCGATGGAACTCGAGTTCAAGAAGGTCCAGTTCAACCCGATCGACATGATGGTCGGCTCCGGTGCCCGAGGAAACATGACGCAGATGCGTCAGATCGCCGGAATGCGTGGGCTCGTGGCCAACCCTCGCGGTGACATGATCCCGCGTCCGATCAAGTCGAACTTCCGTGAAGGGCTCGAGACCCTCGAGTACTTCATCGCCACGCCGGGCGCCCGCAAGGGCCTCGTCGACACGGCGCTGCGTACCGCCGACTCGGGTTACCTGACCCGTCGCCTCGTCGACGTCGCGCAGGAACTGATCGTCCGCGAGATGGACTGTGGTTCGACCCTCGGCGTGTGGATCGAGAACGTCAGCGCCGACACGGCGAACCGTCGCTCGTACCTCGAGACGAAGCTGTACGGCCGTGCGCTGCTCAACGACACCGAGCTCGCCAGCCCGATGGAGAAGGACGGCGAGTCGATCTCGATGCTGCCGCGCAACACCATCGTCGGCGACGAGGAGATGGATGCGTTGCGCGACGATCCGAACATCGAGCGCCTCCGCGTCCGGTCCGTGCTCACGTGCGACGCCGAACTCGGTGTCTGCGCGATGTGTCATGGACGCTCGCTGGCAACCGGCCAGATGATCGAACTCGGTGAGGCTGTCGGTGTCATCGCCGCCCAGTCGATCGGCGAGCCCGGCACCCAGCTGACGATGCGTACCTTCCACACCGGTGGTGTGGCCGGCAAGGACATCGCCGGTGGTCTGCCTCGCGTCGTCGAGCTCTTCGAGGCCCGTACGCCCAAGGGCTCGGCCCGCCTGGCCAAGGCCACCGGTGTGCTGCACCTGCGCGAAGACGAAGGCAAGGGCATCCCCGTCGTCGTCGTCGACGATGCCGGCGAAGAGCACGAGACCTTGCTGCCACTGGGCGCGCGCCCGATCGTCACCGACGGTCAGGACGTCAAGGCCGGCGACCCGCTCGTCGACGGTCCCTTCGATCCGAAGGAGATCATGGAGATCAAGGGCATCCGCGAGACGCAGCTGTACCTGGTCGAAGAGGTCCAGCGGGTCTACCGCGACCAGGGCGTGTCGATCCACGACAAGCACATCGAGCTGATCGTGCGTCAGATGACGCGACGTATCGGCGTGCAGGAGCCCGGCGACACCGGCTTCCTGCCGGGTGAGCGCGTCGACTCGAAGCGCTTCCGCGACACGAACCGTCGCATGGTCGAGGAAGGTCAGCGTCCCGCCGAAGGTCGCCCGGAGCTGATGGGCATCACGAAGGCGTCGCTGGCCACCGAGTCGTGGCTGTCGGCGGCATCGTTCCAGGAGACCACACGTGTCCTGACCGAGGCGGCCATCGACGGACGCGGCGACGACCTGATCGGTCTGAAGGAGAACATCATCCTCGGCAAGCTCATCCCGGCCGGTACCGGCATGGCCAAGTACCGCGAGTTCGGTATCGAAGCCCCCGATTACGAGCCGATGTCGTACTTCACCTCCGACGGTGTCGGCGGCGAAGAGGATCCGGCCGCATTCCTGGCCGGCCTCCACGGCACCTACTCGAGCGACGCCGCTCAGGTGGCCAACGAGCCGATCGGCTGACCAGACCCTGTGTGCGATGAGCGGTGAGAGCGGCCTTCGCGCTCACCGCTCATCGCCGAGCTGACGAACGGCCCGGGTGGACACGCCCGGGCCGTTCGTCGTTGTCGGCTGCTCCCCAACTGCGGGTGCGACCCGCAGTTCTGAATGGCGTCAAGTTCTGCGTCACCGCATCAAGTTGTCCCGGAATCCTGACGACACCATGTTCGTCAAGGCGAATGCCCGAACCCGCTCGGGACCCGACAACTCTCAGGACGCAGCGTGATCAACACCTCCGAAGCAGAATCCGCGTGGCTTGCCGCGATGTGCAGCAGGGCGGTGCTCGCGGTCATCGACGAGGTGCTCGCCGTCTCGACCGACCTCGACCACGCAGCGAGCGATCGCCTCCGCCACCAGCTCCATTCGGCGCTCGAGCCGGCGGTGTTCGACGTCGTCGGCAAGGTCGGTGCGCCTGCGGTCGCCCTGCAGCCGATCTACCACGTCGAGGGTGGCACGATCATCGGATACGAAGCGCTTGCACGCTTCGGTGGTCGCAGCGACACCGCCGACACCTTCCGAGCCGCGTCCGAACGCGGGTTCGGCGTGGAGATCGAAATCGTGGCGCTCACCGCGGCACTGCGCCGACTGGACGATCTTCCGGGTCGTGTCCCGCTCGGGGTGAACGTGTCGGCCGCGGCACTGGCCGACGCGCGAGTGCATCATTTGCTCGGTGGCGTCGATACCGGCCGCCTCGTGATCGAACTGACGCAACAGAGCGAGGTCACCAACGTCGCCGAACTCCGGTCGTCCTGCCGTTCGTTGCAGGCCGCCGGTGCGGTGTTCTGCATCGACGGTGCCGGTCGGGGCTTCTTCCAACACGACCGGATCGTCGAGCTCGAGCCCGAGATGATCAAGATCGACCGCAGCCTCGTACGGGGGTGCGACAGCGACGACGATCGGTGCCAACAGATCTTCGGCCTTGTGGCGCTGTCGCGACGGATCGGTGCCCTCAGCGTGGGAATGGGCGTCGAACGACCCGAGGAGTTCCGGACGCTGTCGCAGCTCGGCGTGGACGCCGTCCAGGGACATCTGCTCGGCAAGCCGTCGACGGACCTGTCCACATTCGGCGACTCGGCGTCGGCGATCCTCGCGCTGACCTGACCTGACCTGACCTGACCTGAACCCGGCCCGGAAGGTCGGGGCCGGTCGTCGGGCTGCGTTGCGCGATCGGATGCTGCTCCGTAGCATTGCGGGGTCCTCTCAGCGGGGGTTCCGTACGTCGGCCGCTGTATGGCGGATGCACATCCCGTGCGTCCAACTCACCACATGACTCGTGGCATCGCGGTGCCTCGCTGTCCGACCCGATCGAACGAGGTTTCGTACATGCCAACCATCCAGCAGCTCGTCCGTCAGGGGCGCAGCTCGAAAGTCACCAAGTCGAAGACGCCGGCGCTCAAGGGTTCGCCCCAGCGTCGTGGTGTGTGCACGCGCGTGTACACGACCACTCCGAAGAAGCCGAACTCGGCGCTGCGCAAGGTCGCTCGTGTCCGTCTCAACTCCGGGATCGAAGTCACCGCCTACATCCCCGGCGAAGGTCACAACCTGCAGGAGCATTCGATCGTGCTCGTGCGCGGCGGCCGCGTCCGCGACCTGCCCGGTGTGCGCTACAAGATCATCCGCGGCACACTCGACGCCGTCGGCGTGAAGAACCGCAAGCAGGCCCGCAGCCGTTACGGCGCCAAGAAGGAGAAGTGATCAGCGATGCCTCGTAAAGGTCCCGCTCCCCGCCGCGATCTGGTCGCCGACCCGATCTACAAGTCCGTCATCGTCACGCAGCTGATCAACAAGGTCATGCTCCACGGCAAGCGCAGTATCGCCGAGAAGATCGTGTACGACGCGATGGAGATCATCCAGAGCAAGCTCGAAGGCGACGATCTCGCGATCGACACCGTCAAGCGTGCGATCGACAACGTCAAGCCGCCGCTCGAGGTGCGCAGCCGCCGCGTCGGTGGTGCCACCTACCAGGTGCCCGTCGAGGTGCGTCCCCGCCGTGCGACCACGCTGTCGATCCGTTGGATCGTCGATTTCAGCCGCAATCGGCGTGAGAAGTCGATGGGACTGTGCCTCGCCAACGAGCTGATGGATGCAGCGAACGGTCTCGGTGCCGCGATGAAGCGCCGCGACGACATGCAGAAGATGGCCGAATCGAACAAGGCGTTCGCCCACTACCGCTGGTGAACACCTGCCGCCGGTGTTCGACACCGCGTGGCACGAATCGAACGAGAGCCCGGGCCCGACGCCCGGGCTCTCCTCGTTTTCGAGACTGGTGGCGCAGGATTCACGAGTGCACTACGTTGGGGTCCCGACGAGAGGAGCCGCACGATGAACGTCCAGACCATCCTGTCCGCGAAGGGAACGGAGGTGGCGACGATCGCGCCCTCCGCCACGCTGGCCGAGGCCACCGAGATGCTGCGAGCCAAGGGGTTCGGAGCGCTCGTCGTGTCGGCCGACGGCAGGTCGCTCGACGGCATCGTGTCCGAGCGTGACATCGTGCGGGCGCTCGCCGCCGACGGGGTCGGCACGCTCGAGCGGAAGATCGCCACGTGCATGTCGAGTGAGGTCTTCACCTGCGGTCCCAGCGACTCGATCGACGCACTGATGTCGATGATGACCGAACGTCGAATCCGCCATCTCCCGGTCGTCGGCGCCGATGGCCTCGCCGGCATGATCTCGATCGGCGACGTCGTGAAGTACCGCCTCGGCGAACTCGAGCGCGAGAACGACCAACTGCACGACTACATCCAGGGCAACGTCGGCTGACCACCACCGAGCCGGCTGGGCGTACAGTCGGGTCATGGGACGCCTCCGCCGGATCGTGGACGTGCTCGCCGAGCGCACCACCGAAGGGACGCGGGTCCCCGAGCTCGGACCGCTGAGCGGCTCCACGAGGGACGATGCGGCCACCACCATCGGGGTCCTCGTGTACCGCGGCGTGTCGAGCAGCGAGGTCGACGAACCGGTGCACCGTCTCGCCGAGCGGTTGCACGCCGACGTCGTGTTCGTCGGCGCCGTGCTCGGCCCGGTCCACGCAGTCGAGCCGTCACGTGCGATCGCCGTCGGCTGCACCCCGGAGACCGCGCCGCCGATCGACGTCCTCGTCGTCCCCGGAGGCCTCGGATGGAAACAGGTGATCGACGACGATGCGATTCGCACCTGGCTCCGGCGAGCAGCGGCCGACGCACGAGGGATCCTCGCGATGTCGACGGGGTCGCTGCTGCTTGCATCGGTCGGTCGGCTCGAAGGGCGCGAGGCGACCGGCCACTGGTTGGCCGAAGGTGAACTCGCGGCGCTGGGGGCGACGGTGATGTCGGACGCGGACCGCGTCGGACGACGCCGGGCGCGTGGTCACCGCGTCGGGCGCACTGGCTGCGATCCAGGTGGTCGACGAGCTCGCCGACCAGGCCCGCTGGGCCGAGTGGATGCCCTGAGCGAAGGTTGCCGGCCGGAGGGTGAACGACGTGTTGCTCGCGAAACGTGCCGTACGACCTCGCCGGCGAGCCCCGGACGCGCAGCGCCCACCTCGTCACGGCGACGAGGTGGGCGCAACGGATTCGGTCGTCGTCAGTGTCGTCAGATGTGGCCGACGGCGTCGACGATGACGTTGGTGGTGGTGCTGGCGAAGATGCACACCGTGCCGTTCGCCGAGAGCTCGGCGATCAGTTCGTTGGCCACCGGGTGGTCGGTTCCGAAGTTGAGGCTGGAGTACTCGGGCATGTCTCCGCAGGGGTACACGCTGAGGTAGCCGCGTCCGGTTGCGCCCGCTGCGGTGACGTTGATGACCGCAGCCTCGGCATCTTCTGCGATGCCGCCTCTGCCGGCGATGTCCACCTCGATCTCGGTCCCGCCGACGACGGGTCCGGTTGCCGTGAAGCCGTCATCGGCTGCCACCCACGGGATGCGGGTGTCGACCAGCCGGTTCGGGCCGTCGGGCTCGTAGTCGGAGTCGGCCGGAATGTGGCCGACGGCGTCGACGATGACGTTGGTGGTGGTGCTGGCGAAGATGCACACCGTGCCGTTCGCCGAGAGCTCGGCGATCAGTTCGTTGGCCACCGGGTGGTCGGTTCCGAAGTTGAGGCTGGAGTACTCGGGCATGTCTCCGCAGGGGTACACGCTGAGGTAGCCGCGTCCGGTTGCGCCCGCTGCGGTGACGTTGATGACCGCAGCCTCGGCATCTTCTGCGATGCCGCCTCTGCCGGCGATGTCCACCTCGATCTCGGTCCCGCCGACGACGGGTCCGGTTGCCGTGAAGCCGTCATCGGCTGCCACCCACGGGATGCGGGTGTCGACCAGCCGGTTCGGGCCGTCGGGCTCGTAGTCGGAGTCGGCCGGAATGTGGCCGACGGCGTCGACGATGACGTTGGTGGTGGTGCTGGCGAAGATGCACACCGTGCCGTTCGCCGAGAGCTCGGCGATCAGTTCGTTGGCCACCGGGTGGTCGGTTCCGAAGTTGAGGCTGGAGTACTCGGGCATGTCTCCGCAGGGGTACACGCTGAGGTAGCCGCGTCCGGTTGCGCCTGCTGCGGTGACGTTGATGACCGCAGCCTTGGCCCCGATGGGAATCGTGCCCCGTCCGGCGATCGGCACTTCGATCCACGTCCCGCCGGTGACGGGTCCGGTCGCCGCGAAGCGCTGGTCGGCCGCCACCCATGGCGGGCGGGTGTCGACCAACCGAACCGGATCACTCGAGGAGATCAACTCCCCGGGGATCAGCACCGTCCATTCGTACTGGGCATACGCAACGTCTCCGGCCTGGCTGAACGCCAGGACCGTGAAGTTGTGAACACCCGACGACAGCGATTCGTAGGTCACCGGGCTGTCGCAGAACTCGAGCGGTCCCGCGTCCAGCGAGCAGAACGTCTTGACGCTGCCCGTCTCGGAGAACGTGAACACCGCGTCGGTCGACTCGGTGATCTTGTCGGGGACCGTCAGCAGATCGACCGAGAGACCATCGCCGGGGTTGACTTCGGGAAGGGTCTGCTCCGTGCAAGTGTTCTGACCAACCGGGTCGATGAAGAAGAGGGTCTTGTCGTTCACCTCGTTGAACAGGATCGTCGCTCGGACGTCGTCAGCCAGTTGAGCGAAGCCGGCGACGTTGTCGACGACACCGTCCACGGCGACCGACGGCAGATCGCTGAAGCCGGCCAGCTCGGGGATCGGCTGGACCGACCATGTCAAGGTGGGGACGTCCAAATAGGTCCCGCAGCCTGGGAACACCTTCGACCGGTCGTAGCTGAACGCACTCAGATCGAGGAATCGTTCTTCGTCGGCAGGGCTGTTGCTGAGGAAATCGAGTGTCCAGTTCGGAACCGGACTCACCGCGTCGTACTTGGTGGGAATCTCGGCGATCCGGTTGTAGTACTCGACCGCGTCCACCACGACCGACACTCCCTTGCTGCCACCCGAGCCCAGAGCCACTGCTGCCAGCTCCCAGGCATCGAAGCCATCGAAGCCGGCGACTGGGTTGTCTGTGCCCGCCACCACGAGAGGTGCGGGGTCGAGACCGGGGACCGTGCCCGTGGTCATCAGCTTGTCGTACATCGCCTGCTGGTCGGGTGATGCGTCGACTGCCGCGGGGGAATCGGGTCGCCGGCGTCATCGACATCGCCGTCGATGTCGGTGGTGATTCGACCGGCAAAATCGAGGGAGATCGTGTCGGCAGCCTCGAACCGAGCCTGCAGCTCCTCGATTTTCTTGTCCAGCACGTTGTCGGGGGCCCGCACCAGGTTCAAGCGCTCGAGATCGACCTCGCTGACGAACGCGGCGTACGCCGGCTGCGGATCGCAGACCTCGACCTCCTCGCCCTCGGCGGGAGGCGGCGCGCCATCGTCGCCCATGAGCGGAACCGGCCAGACCTCGCGTCCATCGGCGTCGTTCACGACGGACGTCACCCCGTCGATTGCGGTGTAGGAGATGGGTTGGACGCAGTACTGAGTCTCGGGGCCTGTCTCCCCGTCGACCTCGAAGTCGGCCAGCACCGGCACGCCGTTCACGTCGCGCAGCGAGATGACGAGGTCGGCATAGACGTCGCCGGGGTCTCCGCCGGGCGGTGCGGCGACGGCTGCCCCGGTCGAGGCGAGGAGTAGGGCCGCCGAGAGCGCTGCCACAACCCCGTGAGTTCGGATTCCGGACATGAGATGCCTCCTGATCGTCAGTGGGGACCCTCGATGACCGGATGTAGCGCCACCAAGGGCATTCCCGCACCCCCACGCTCCGCCGCTCCGGCGGGGGTGATCAGAGGAAAAGGACCCGACTGTTCTCAGTCGCGCTCGATGCGGTCTGATCTCGACCGAAACACACGTCACGCCAGGTTGCGGCCCGGATTCCGCCGGTACACTCGAACGCCGTGCTCGTGCGCAGATGCACCTGCATGACGTGGCTCGGATCGCCCGAGTCGGTAGCCCTTTGAGAGTCCCAGACGTAGCGGAAGTAGTGAGCAGTATGGCCAAGCGAGAGTTTCCCCTGGAGCGCACCCGGAACATCGGGATCATGGCGCACATCGATGCCGGCAAGACCACGACCACCGAACGCATCCTCTACTACACCGGGAAGAGCTACAAGATCGGTGAGGTCCACGACGGCGCCGCGACCATGGACCACATGGCGCAGGAGCAAGAGCGCGGCATCACGATCACCTCCGCTGCCACCACCTGCGTGTGGGACAACCACCGCATCAACATCATCGACACCCCGGGCCACGTCGACTTCACCATCGAGGTCGAGCGCTCGCTGCGCGTGCTCGACGGTGCCGTCACCGTCTTCGACTCCGTCGCCGGCGTCGAGCCCCAGACCGAAACCGTCTGGCGGCAGGCCAACAAGTACAACGTGCCCCGGATGTGCTTCGTCAACAAGATGGACCGCATCGGTGCCGACTTCTACCGCACCGTCGAGATGGTCAAGGATCGCCTCCAGGCGAACGCCCTCGTGATCCAGCTCCCGATCGGCGCCGGCGGCCCCGAGGCCGTCAAGGCCTACGAAGGTCTCGTCGACCTCGTCCAGATGAAGGCGCTCATCTGGCGCGACACCGACGAGACGGATCTCGGAGCGAAATACGAAATTGCCGACATCCCCGACGACATGATCGACCAGGCCAACCAGTACCGCGAGGAGATGCTCGAGACGATCGCCACGCAGGACGAGGCACTCATGGACGCGTACCTCGGCGGCGAAGAGCTCGCCGAGGACGCCATCAAGAAGGCGATCCGCAAGGGCACCCTGGCCAACGAGTTCGTCCCGATCCTGTGCGGCTCGGCGTTCAAGAACAAGGGCGTCCAGCCCATGCTCAACGCCGTGGTCGACTTCCTCCCGAGCCCGCTCGACATCGAGCCGGCACACGGCATCGTGACCAAGGGCGGCGAGGACATCGATGTCACCCGTGGCCCCGAGGATCCCGAGTTCGCAGCGCTGGCGTTCAAGATCGTGGCCGACCCGTTCGGCAAGCTCACGTACTTCCGCGTGTACTCCGGCGAGATCTCCAAGGGCGAAGAGGTCTACAACTCGGTCAAGGAAGACCGTGAGCGCCTCGGCCGCATCCTGCTCATGCACGCCAACCAGCGTGAGGACCTCGACATCGCGATGGCCGGTGACATCGTGGCCGGACTCGGCTTCAAGAACGTCACCACCGGCGACACGCTCTGCGATCGCAACCACCCGGTCGTCCTCGAACGGATGGTGTTCCCCGAACCGGTCATCCACGTTGCGATCGAACCCAAGACCAAGTCCGACCAGGAGAAGCTCGGCAAGGCGCTCAAGTCGCTGTCCGACGAGGATCCCACCTTCCGGATCCGGACCGACCACGAGACCGGCCAGACCGTCATCTCGGGCATGGGCGAGCTGCACCTCGAGGTGCTCGTCGACCGCATGCAGCGTGAGTTCAGCGTCGAGGCGACCGTCGGCAAGCCGCAGGTGGCCTACCGCGAGACGATCACCAAGGAAGTCACGAACGTCGAGTACCGCCACATCAAGCAGTCCGGTGGCTCCGGCCAGTTCGCCGTGGTGAAGATCAACATGCTCCCGAATCCGGGCGGCGGCTTCGAGTTCGAGGACAAGATCAGCGGCGGCAAGATCCCCCGTGAGTACATCAACCCGACGGCCCAGGGCCTCGAGTCGGGGATGGACAACGGCGTCCTCGCCGGCTACCCCACAGTCGACGTCAAGGTCCAACTGGTCGATGGTCAGTACCACGACGTGGACTCCTCGGAGATGGCCTTCAAGCTCGCCGGTCAGATGGCGTTCCGCCGGGCGGCCGAGATGGCGAAGCCGGTGCTGATGGAGCCGATCATGGCCGTCGAGGTCGTGACCCCGGAGGACTACATGGGCGACGTCATGGGTGACCTGTCCAGCCGTCGTGGCCGCGTCGGCGGCATGGAGGCCCGTGGTAACACCCAGGTGGTGAACGCCGAGGTTCCGCTGTCCGAGATGTTCGGTTACAGTACAGATCTCCGTTCACGCACCCAGGGGCGCGCGACCTACACGATGCAATTCGACAAGTACCAAGAGGTGCCGTCGAACATCGCCGAAGAAATCGTGAAGCGGGTCCGCGGCGAGTGAGCCGCTGACTCGACTCGAACACCGAAGATCCTTGACAACCCACGAAGACACAACGACAAAGAGAGAAGAAGCGCAATGAGCAAAGAGAAGTTCGAGCGGAATAAGCCGCATGTGAATATTGGTACGATGGGTCATATTGACCATGGTAAGACGACGTTGACGGCGGCGATCTCGAAGACGTTGGCTGCTCGTGGGTTGGCTGAGTTCACGGATTTTGATGGTATTGATAAGGCGCCGGAGGAGAAGGCGCGTGGGATCACGATTTCGATTTCGCATATCGAGTATCAGACTGAGAAGCGGCATTATGCGCATATTGATATGCCGGGTCATGCTGATTACATCAAGAACATGATCACTGGTGCGGCGCAGGTTGATGGCGCGATTTTGGTGGTTGCGGCGACGGATGGTCCGATGCCGCAGACGCGTGAGCATGTGTTGTTGGCGCGTCAGGTGGGTGTGCCGTACATCGTTGTGGCGTTGAACAAGTCGGACATGGTTGATGATGAGGAGCTGCTCGAGTTGGTGGAGCTCGAGGTGCGTGAGTTGTTGACGGAGTACGAGTTCCCTGGTGATGATGCGCCGGTGGTGCATGTGTCGGCGTTGAAGGCGTTGGAGGGTGACGAGGCCGCGCAGGAGAAGATCATGGAGTTGATGACGGCGTGTGATGAGTCGATTCCGGATCCGGTGCGTGATTTGGACAAGCCGTTCTTGATGCCGATCGAGGATGTGTTCACGATCACGGGTCGTGGCACGGTGGTGACGGGCAAGGTGGAGCAGGGGATCGTTCGCACTGGTGATGAGATTGAGATCGTCGGGTTGCGTGATACGCAGAAGACGACGTGTACGGGTGTGGAGATGTTCCGTAAGTTGCTTGATGAGGGTCAGGCTGGTGACAACATTGGTGCGTTGTTGCGTGGTACGGGTAAGGAGGATGTGGAGCGTGGGCAGGTGTTGTGTAAGCCTGGTTCGATCACGCCGCATACCGATTTCGAGGGTCAGGTGTACATTTTGACCAAGGATGAGGGTGGGCGTCACAAGCCGTTCTTCAACAATTATCGGCCGCAGTTCTTTTTCCGGACGACTGATGTGACGGGGACGATCGAGTTGCCGTCGGGTACTGAGATGGTGATGCCTGGTGACAATGTCGAGATGACGGTCGAGTTGGGCAAGCCGATCGCGATGGACGAGGGTCTGCGGTTCGCGATCCGCGAGGGTGGCCGCACCGTCGGCGCCGGCCGCGTCACCAAGATCCTCAAGTGACCGGAACGGACTGACTGACATGGCACAGAGCATTCGCATCCGCCTCAAGGCGTTCGATCACGAGATCATCGACCAGTCGACGAAGAAGATCGTCGAAACGGTCACTCGGACCGATGCCACCGTGCGCGGCCCCATCCCGCTGCCGACCGACAAGCACCGGTACACGGTCATCCGTGGGCCGCACGTCGACAAGGACAGCCGGGAGCACTTCGAGATGCGCGTGCACAAGCGCCTGATCGACATCGTGAACCCGAACAACAAGACGATCGACTCCCTGCAGCGCATCGAGCTGCCGGCCGGTGTCGACATCGAGATCAAGATCCAGAGTTGACATCGTTGGGGGCGTCGCCTCCATCCGATGTCGCGCAACGGGCGGGCCTGTGGGCCCGCCCGTTGCGCGACCTGGGCGAGGTGTTCGGTCCGGACGCACAGGTGAACGGGTGCGGAACCCGGCGACCTGCCGTCGCGCTCCGGCCTCCGGTCAGATAGACACAGGGGATGGCCATGTTGCCGCCGCCACCGCCGGGGCAGACCCCGGTGACCTCTTCGCTGCCGCCGCGCCGCTCGCGGTGGCGCGTCGGCACGCTGCTGTTGCTGGTCGGCCTCGTCGCGTGGCTCGGCGGGCTCGGGGGAGCACTGCTCGGCAACCAGGTCTCCAACTGGTGGGACACCCCTCCCTCCCGACCCTCCGATCAGCCGATCGACGTGGCGTCGCCGCGGCCGGGGTTCGAGAACCGCCTCGACGTTGCTCAGGTCGCCAACTACATCGGGCCCTCGACCGTCACCGTGTCGGCCGACGTCGGCGGGGGCGTCTCACTCGGGACCGGCGTCATCATCTCCGAGGACGGCGAGATCCTCACCAACGCTCACGTCATCGACGGCGCAGACGCGGTGCGGGTGCGATTGCTGGGCGAATCCGAACCGCGTGAGGCGACCGTGCTGGCTGCCGACCGAGGCAATGACCTCGCACTGCTGCGCATGTCGGGCGACGGCTTCGAGGCCGCCACGTTCGCCGACCCCGAGAGCGTGCGTCTCGGCGACGATGTCATGGCGGTCGGGTTCGCGCTCGGGCTCGACGGCGCACCATCCGTCACGCTCGGGATCGTGTCGGCGCTCGATCGCAGCGTCGGTCAGGGCGATGTGTTCCTCGACGGCTTGATCCAGACCGACGCAGCGATTTCGTCGGGCAACTCCGGCGGCCCGCTGGTCAACGCTGCCGGCGAGGTCGTGGGCATCAACACCGCCGTGGCCCGAGACACCGCTGTCTTCACCGCCACCAACGTCGGGTTCGCCATCTCGGTCGGCGAAGCGCTGCCGATCATCGAGATACTGCGAGCGCAGGCCGAGGGCGAAGTCCGCGAAGAGGCGTTTCTCGGCGTCGGACTCGAAGATCGGCGTGACGGTGGACAGGGCGTGATCGTCACCAACGTCGAGAGCGGCACCCCGGCCGAGGAGATGGGCGTCGCACTCGGGGATCTGATCGTCGCCATCGACGGGTCGGTCACCGACGGGGCGTCGGCACTCATCGCAGCGATCCGCGACAAACAACCCGGTGACACGGTCACCGTGGCCATCGTGCGCGACACCGAGTCGATCGAGTTCGATGTCGTGCTGACCGCTCGTCCCGGCTGACGGTACGCGCTTCGCCCTCCTCGAGGCCGCCCGGATGTCGATGGCCGACGTACCGTCGGTGAATGGAGCACACCTCGACCTCCGATCCGATGCTCGGCGGAACCCGCCCGTTCGGCTTCGGCTACTGGCCGCTCGCCGACGACGACCCCGGTGTCCCCGTGCAGCGCGAGGCGGTCCGTCTCGTCTCGTCCGACGGCGCGCTCGTGCGCGGGATCCTCTGGACTCCGCCGGTCGGCACGCCGTGGAAGACGGCCGTGATCCTCTCCCACCCCCGAGGGGATTTCAGTGTGCACTACGCCTGCCCACTGCTCGCCGCCGCGGGCTACGCCGTGCTCGGATTCGGGACGCGATACATGAACAACGACACCGACTGCCTGCACGAATCGTGCATCGTCGACGTGCGGACCGCCCACGACGAGATGATCCGGCGCGGCGCCGACGCAGTCGTCCTGCTCGGCAACTCCGGTGGCGGGTCGCTGATGGCGATGGCGAACGCCGAGATCGGCATCGGCGACGGCTGGGTCGGCGTGGCGGCCCACCCCGGCGAAGGAGTGTTCATGCTGCAGGTGATCGACCCGTCGGTGGCCGACGAGGACGACCCGTTCTCGACCGTCTCGGAGCTCGACATGTACCACCCCGACAACGGCTGGCGACCGTGGCCCGAACCCTGCTCGTACGATCCGAGCTGGGTCGAGACGTATCGGGCGGCCCAACGTGCACGGGTTGCCCGCATCGACGCGATCGCCACCGCGTCGATCGCCGATGCGGCCGCCGCGGTACCGCTGTTCCAGGCGACCGATCGCGTCGCCGATCCGGCCGGGTATCGCGAGGTCCGGCGCCGCGCCGTCTTCACCAAGTACCTCACGATCTACCGGACGCTCGCCGATCCGGCCTACCTCGACCTGTCGATCGACCCCGACGACCGGGCGATGGGGTCACTGTTCGCCTTCCCCGATCCGTTCGACGCCAACTACGGCCGGGGTGGGCTCGCCCGTACGATGACGGCACGCGGGTGGTTGAGTACGTGGTCGGGCCTGTCGAGTGGGGCGAAGCTTGCCGACACGATGCCGAAGGTCGAGGTGCCGACCCTGCTGATCCACCCGACCGCCGACACCGAGATCCGGGTGTGGCAGGCCGAGGAGATCGCCGCCGCCGCCGGTGCCCACGACGTCACCTACATCGAGATGAAAGGGGCGCTGCACTACCTGGAAGGCGATCGCCCCGAAGCGATGCAACACGTCGTCGACTGGCTGGCGAAACGGTTCCCCTGAACGATCGCTTCACGATGCGGGTCGCCTGAGCTCGGTGGGATCACCGGCCAGTTCAGAGCGGTGGTCGTGTGCGCGATGTTCACACCCGGCGTTGTCGCTCGACGACGACGCCGTCGCGGCGACTGATTCCGGAGCCGGCGGATGCGTGGCACCTCATGGCTGCTGTGCTGTGGGGATGTAGCCGGTGACGTCGGCGGCGAGGTTGGTTGGGGTGGAGGTGTAGAGGCAGACAGTGCCGGTTGCGCTGAGTTTGGCGATGACTTCGTTGGCGACGACGCCGAGTCCGGCGGGGGCGTTCATCGACGACGCGAGCGGGCGTGTGCCGCACGGGTAGATCGTGACGAACCCGTTGCTGTCGGGGCGGATCATGGTGACGTTCAACACGACAGCGCCGACACCGGTGTCGGGGACACCACCGCGGTTCAAGACGTCGAGCTCGATGGTCTCACCGGCACCGAGCGTGCCGACCTTTTCGAACTGGTTGTCGATGGTCTCACCCGTCGGGCGGGTGTCGAGCAAACGAGCCGGATCCAACGACACCACGCCCGAAGCCGTCGGGATGTAGCCGGTGACGTCGGCGGCGAGGTTGGTTGGGGTGGAGGTGTAGAGGCAGACAGTGCCGGTTGCGCTGAGTTTGGCGATGACTTCGTTGGCGACGACGCCGAGTCCGGCGGGGGCGTTCATCGACGACGCGAGCGGGCGTGTGCCGCACGGGTAGATCGTGACGAACCCGTTGCTGTCGGGGCGGATCATGGTGACGTTCAACACGACAGCGCCGACACCGGTGTCGGGGACACCACCGCGGTTCAAGACGTCGAGCTCGATGGTCTCACCGGCACCGAGCGTGCCGACCTTTTCGAACTGGTTGTCGATGGTCTCACCCGTCGGGCGGGTGTCGAGCAAACGAGCCGGATCCAACGACACCACGCCCGAAGCCGTCGGGATGTAGCCGGTGACGTCGGCGGCGAGGTTGGTTGGGGTGGAGGTGTAGAGGCAGACAGTGCCGGTTGCGCTGAGTTTGGCGATGACTTCGTTGGCGACGACGCCGAGTCCGGCGGGGGCGTTCATCGACGACGCGAGCGGGCGTGTGCCGCACGGGTAGATCGTGACGAACCCGTTGCTGTCGGGGCGGATCATGGTGACGTTCAACACGACAGCGCCGACACCGGTGTCGGGGACACCACCGCGGTTCAAGACGTCGAGCTCGATGGTCTCACCGGCACCGAGCGTGCCGACCTTTTCGAACTGGTTGTCGATGGTCTCACCCGTCGGGCGGGTGTCGAGCAAACGAGCCGGATCCAACGACACCACGTCCGGGATCGTCGGCGCCTCCGGAGTGGCTGGCGCTGATGGTGACGATGCTGGGCCGGTGCCGATCGCGTTGGTCGCGGTGACTGTGAACGTGTAGGGGGTTGCGTTCGCCAAACCGGTCACCGTGCATCCGGTCGCACCCGTCGTCGCGCATGTCGCGCCGCCGGGTGATGCGGTTGCGGTGTAGCCGGTGATCGGTGAGCCTCCGGTGGACGCGGGAGCGGTCCACGACACGGCGACTTGGGTGTTGCCGGGTGTGCCGGTGACGCCGGTCGGTGCCGACGGGACCGTGGATGGCGTGATGGTTGGTGATGGTGTGGATGGGAGGCTGGTTCCGGTGGCGTTGGTGGCGGTGGTGGTGAAGGTGTAGGGGGTGCCGTTGGTGAGTCCGGTGACGGTGCATGCGGTTGTGGTGGTGGTGCAGGTGGCGCCGCCCGGTGACGCCGTCGCGGTGTACCCCGTGATCGGCGTGCCGCCGGTCAGATGCCGGAGCGGTCCACGACACGGCGACTTGGGTGTTGCCGGGTGTGCCGGTGACGCCGGTCGGTGCCGACGGGACCCCGATGATCGTCACCAGATAGTCCTCGACCTCGCCGTCGGGAGAGAACCCCGACGGCGTCAGACCCCCGCCGGAGTCGACTCGGAATCGAGCGTAGGACGATCCGGTCGTCGCGTCGGCCGGTACGCCGAACGAGAGGTTGTTGAGCCCTGGCGCGATGACTTCGTCGGTGAAGATCTGTTCGCCGGGATCGTTCCAATCGCCGTCGCCGTTGAAGTCCAGCCACGCGTTCATCGGCGAGGCGGGGCCGTTCACCGAGACGGAGACGGAGACGGTCGTCCCGACCGTGATCGACGAGGTGAAGGTCACGCCGTCTTCGTCGTCGGTGTCGGTGTTGTCGTCGCCGAGCGCATCGGTGGTGGGAAGACCGTCGGGTTCTGAGACGTCGACGGCCGCACCGAGGAAGACCCCGACGTCGCCGTGTCGCGCGCCGTCATCGGCGAACAGGGTGGGATAGGAGGCAGGGGCGTCGCCGAAGTCCATGAAAGCCCCAGCGTTCTTCGTCACGCTGAGGTCGTAGAGCTGCGCATCGTCGGTACCCGTGCCGGCGACACGAACGTAATAGGTGCCGGTCGAGGGGAACACGAAGTTGGAGATCGACTCGGCGGCGCCGGCTCCAGTGGCGTCGACGGTCGTCAGGACACCTCCGGAGTCCCGGATCTCGAACGAGAGATCCTGGAGCGCGCAGCGAGTTGATCGGCGTTCCCGGGTCCGTCCCGCCGTCGCACAGGTCGCTGCCGATGTCAGGGCCCTCGTTGTAGGTGAGCCCGTTGGGGGTGACGGCGATGTCGGCGGAGTCGCCGGCATCGGCGGTGAACGTGAACCAATCGGTGTCGCTCGTGCTGTCGAGACTCAACTGGGTCTCGGTCTGCGTCGGTGACGGCGTGAGCTGCGTGGCCGCACCGCTGCTGTCGTTTGGACTGTTGATCAGTTCGAACCGGTCGCCGTAGCCGCGCTGGACACCGCGGATGTCGTCGTGTTGCAGCCCACGGAAGCCGAGGTTGACCGTCGGCTCCATGAGCTTGGTTCCGTTTCGGGGGCAGACGTGGGCGAGGCCCGCTCCGTGGCCGTGCTCGTGCGAGAAGACGTTGTGGAACCGTGTGGTCAGGCCGGATGGGGTGAAGAAGGAATCGGTGGCGTCGATCTTCATGTCACCGTTGCTCGGATAGAAGTTGAATGCCAGGATCCCCGAGTTTCCGTCGATGGTGCAGCCGCCGATCCGGATGTCACCTCGGACCCCTGCGACCCCACCACTCCCCGGCCACGCTGCACCATCGTCGATCGGTGTGCCGTTGGCGTCGGGAGTCACCGCCGGCGTGTACTTGTTCCCCGCCAATCCGGTCCAGTCATCCCACACCTCTTGGATCTCGGCCTGCCACAGGCCGGCGCCGTAGATCCCGTCGAACGTCGCAATCAGATTGCTGTTGCAGGCGGTGTCATCCGGGTCCTGTGAGGGCATCGGCGTGCCGTCCGGGATGATGCTCCACGTCAATTCGAGCGCGTCGCCCTGGGTGCCGCCGCCATTGTTCAGCGCGGTGAAGAACGGATTCCAATGTCGATCGAATCGCTGTTGGGGCGGCCCGGACCAGAGTCGATCCAGGACGCTCTCCGCGTACGCGGGGTCGGTGTCAGGAGCGAACACCGCGCCGAACGCCGGGTTGTCGAGTATGCCGACGACGGGCGTCGGGGCGTCCGTCGCAACCGCGGGAACAGAACCGGCCAGCGCGCTGGCGACCCCCGTCGCAGCCGCCAACACGAGCACACCCATCGATCGCAGCTGCATTGGCACTCCCGGTAGGTCACTGGGCTGTGCGCTGCCGGCGCCAACACCATCGTCGGTCTGGCGATGATCAGGTCGTCGCCACACCGAAACGGTAGTCGTCCTCGTCTCCGGCCAGCCAGCCGGATGCCGATCGTCGGGTGCTCGCTCAGCCTCTCGAATCGCCGACGGCGGTGATCTTCACGGCGACTTCGTACAGCGCCCAACACAGGTACTCGTACTCGACGTCGTGCGTGTCGCAGAATTCCTGGAACGCGCGGTACTCGTGTTGCTTCCAGTTCGGGTAGTTGAAGTACTCGTTGAACACGATCACCGAGCCGGGCACGATCCGCTCGGACAGGTTGTCGAGCACCGTCGCGCACGAGCTGTAGATGTCTGAGTCGATGTGGGCCAGGGCGAGGGGGCCGTCATGGCGCTCGACGAACCCGGGCAACGTGTCGTCGAACCAGCCGACGTGCAGTTCGACGTTCGACGCCACCTCGGGCATGCCCTCCCCACTGAAGGCGCCGGTGTCCATCGTGTAGCCGCTCCAGGCCTCGGGGAGCCCGTCGAAGGAGTCGAATCCGTGGATCGTCCGCTTCGGATTGAGACGGGCGATGTGGTTGATCGTGCTTCCCGTGCGCACTCCGAACTCGAGGTAGAGCCCGTCGAGGCGGGCGTGTTTCGACGCCATCGACAACACGGCGTAGGCGTCCTTCCGGATCAGCGCCTCGGACATGTCGGACTTGATGTACTCGACCGTCTCGGCGAGCGTGTCCTGCAGGAGTGCATAGTGAGGATGCCACTTGTTCGAGTAGTAGTAGTCGCCGTAGTACGAGCGCATGCCCGCCGACACGATCGGGCTGACCACACGATCGAGACCGCGACGGAGTTGGTGCTTCAGGTTCATTGCGCCAGGAGGGTACCGCTCGGGCGGCTGCGGCGTCAGGGCCACCGCCGTGAGGACGTGCGCGGGTGCCGCTGGTGCTGGCGGGTCATCGCCAGGGAGCACCGTCGACGGTCGTCGCGGAGGTCCGGGCTCGTAGCCTTGCGCCGGTGACCGCCGCCGAGAGCACGTCCGACAATCCAGGGTCGCCGGCGGATCGTGCCGACTCCGCCACCGACCGGTCACACCGACCCCTGAGCGGTTGGCTGGCGGTCGCGCTGGTGACCGGAACCTCCGCCGCGGTGCTGGTCCTCGAAATCCTGGCCGGGCGGCTCCTCGCCCCCTACGTGGGCGTGAGCCTCGAGACGTTCACGGGCATCATCGGCACGATCCTGGCCGGTATCGCCGTCGGCGCATGGCTCGGCGGCGTTGCCGCCGACCACGTCGACCCGCGGCGACTGCTCCCCGTCTTGCTCGTCCTCGGTGGCGCCCTCGCGATCGCCACGATTCCGATCGTCCGCGTCCTCGGCGAGGGGAGCGGCGCCGGCGGCGGCGGGGCGCGCATCCTGATCCTGACGGCGTGCGGGTTCCTCCCCTCGGCAACCGTGCTCAGTGCCGTGCCTCCGGCGGTGATCAAGTTGCAGTTGCTCGATCTGGCGTCCACCGGGACGACCGTGGGGCGGCTGTCGGCCTGGAGCACGGCAGGTGCTCTGTTCGGGACGTTCTTCACCGGCTTCGTGCTGGTGTCGGCTGCCGCGGTCACGACGCTGATCGTCGCTGTCGGCCTCGCGCTGGTCGTCGCGGGCGTGGTGATGTGGGTCGTCACCCGTGCGGCCTCGACGGGTGAGATGCTCAGCATCGGTGGCCTCGCGGCCGTGTCGTTGGTGGGTGTCGTCGCGGTCGACTCGCCGTGCGAGACCCAGACTGCGTACTACTGCCTGTCGGTGGTGGAGGATCCGAACCTCGACTCGGGCCGGACACTCGTGCTCGACGACCTCCGGCACAGCTACGTCGACCTCGACGACCCCACGCGCCTCGAATTCTGGTACATCCGTCGCATTGCCGACGCCATCGACACACATGCAGCCGCCCCCGGAACGCCGATCGACGTGGTGTATCTCGGCGGGGGAGCGTTCACCGTGCCGCGCTACGTGCGCGCGACCCGGCCCGGGAGCGATCAGACGATCCTCGAGATCGACGGCGATCTCGTCGACGTGGTCGAGGAGCGGATCGACTTCGACCGGGGTGACGACGTCGAGATCGTCGTCGGCGACGGCCGGCTCGCCATCGGCGACCTCGCCGACGACTCCGCCGACGTCGTCGTCGGCGATGCCTTCGGGAGCCGAGCGGTCCCGTTCCACCTGGCAACCGAGGAGTTCCTCGCCGACGTCGAGCGCGTGGTGCGACCCGACGGAATCTACGTGGCGAACATCATCGACGGTCGGGAGGAGGAGTTCCTCCGAGCCGAGGCGGCCACGATCGCCCGGGTGTTCGACCACGTTGCGGTGATCCGCGGGCCCGGCATCGTGATCGGGCGCAACGGGAACTCGGTCATCGTCGCGAGTCGGTCACCCCTGGACGTGGAGTCGCTCTCCGACCGGTTGGCCGCCGACCGCGAGCCCGGCGCCGACCCGGCCGAGCTCGACCACGATCGTGTGGCGGGCGAGTTGCTGACCGGCGACGATCTGCTGCGCTACCTCGACGGCGCGACCATTCTCACCGACGAGTACGCCCCCGTCGATCAACTCATCGGCTGAGCAGCATGTTCAGCCGAGGTGGGCGTCGAGCGCCGAGAGCACTTCGCCCGGGTTCGCCTGCCGACCGTGATCGGCCTTCGACCAGACGAGATCGCCGTCCACCTCGACGTCGAACACGCCCTTCGAGCCGGTGACCAACGTCAGCGACTCGATCCGATGTTGGTGAGCTGACAGCAGTTCCTGGGCCACGCGCACGGCGTGAGCGGAATAGTCTCAAGGAACGCAGTAGGTGATCGAGATCTTCATGGATCCAGCCTAGGGATCGGTCGCGGCCGGTTGCCATCCTACGGCATGCCAGCCATCGGTCGCCCACGAGAACGTCGGTAGGCGTGCGTGTCGGTGGATGCCGGTCGCGAGGTGTGGCGACGAGGTGTGGCGCGGGTCACGCCGATGCACGCGAAATGCGTGTGGTCAGCGTGTTGGAAGCCCGACGCGCGTTCCGTAGCATTGCATGGCCGTGATCGGGAGGCATCCCGTTCACCAAGACATACCGCAACTGACGTCCGACCAGGCCGCCCGCATCGATTGGGACTGGAACCAGCCGGCACAACCGAGTTTCTCAGCTCCGTATGCACGCTTGTTCGTGCTGCGGAGCTTTTACGTGGAGAGCCCCCGGAACGCCGAGGGGCTTGGACAACGAGAAGGACCGCCAAATGGCACAACAAGCGATCGTCGGCGAGAAGGTCGGCATGACACAGAAGTGGGTCGACGACAAAGTCGTTCCCGTCACTGTCGTCAGGGTCGACCCGATGCGCATCGTCCAGATCAAGACGACCGAGCGCGATGGCTACACCGCCATCCAGGTCACCTACGGCAGCAAGCAAGCGAAGAAGCTGAACCAGCCCGAGGCCGGTCACTTCGCCAAAGCCGGCGTCGAGCCCGGGAAGCGGCTCATCGAGCTGCGGCTCGACTCCGTCGACGGCCTCGAAGTCGGCCAGGAGCTGACCGTCGAGCAGATCGCGGCCGGCACCAAGGTCGATGTCACGGGCACCAGCCGCGGCAAGGGCTTCGCCGGTGTCATGAAGCGGCACAACTTCAAGGGTGCACCCGCATCGCACGGTGCCCACAAGAACCACCGCAAGCCCGGCGCCATCGGCCAGTGCGCATTTCCGGCCCGTGTCTTCAAGGGCATGAAGATGGCCGGCCACATGGGCCACGAGCAGGTGACCACGCAGAACCTCGAAGTCGTCGAATCCGACGCCGAGCGCAACGTGCTGCTCATCAAGGGCGCCGTTCCCGGCCCCGCCGGCGGTGTCGTCACCATCCGCAACGCCGTCAAGCTCGTTGGAAAGGGCGCCTGAGCATGGCCGACACATCATCACAGCTCACCGTCAAGAACGCCGCCGGCAAGGATGCCGGCAAGGTCGAACTCGACGCTGCCGTCTTCGGTCTCGAGCCGAACGTCCCGGTCATGCACCAGGTCGTCACTGCGCAGCTCGCCGCTCGCCGTGCGGGCACGCAGAGCACCAAGACCCGCTCCGAGGTCCGCGGTGGCGGCGCCAAGCCGTACCGCCAGAAGGGCACGGGCAACGCTCGCCAGGGCTCGATCCGTGCGCCCCACTACACCGGTGGCGGCGTGGCGCTCGGCCCCAAGCCCCGCAAGTACGACCAGAAGACCCCGAAGAAGATGGTCAAGTTGGCCACCCGCTCGGCGCTGTCGGATCGTGCCAACGAAGGCAAGATCGTCGTCGTCGACTCGTGGGACTTCGACACCCCCAAGACCAAGTCGGCCCGACAGGCGCTCGAGGCGCTCGACGTCGCCGGCAACGTGCTGGTGGTCATCGCTCACGATGACGTCAACGCGATGCTGAGCTTCCGCAACCTGCCGAACGTGCAGGTCATCGACGCCGGCGAGCTGAACGCCTACGACGTGCTGTGCAGCGACTGGGTCGTCTTCACCAAGGCGTCATTGCCGTCGTCCGACGCTGCGAGCACGGCAGCACCTGCCGTCGACGCAACCCCAGCAGAGAGTGAAGAGTCCTGATGAAAGATCCTCGCGAACATCATCATTGCGCCGATCGTCTCGGAGAAGAGCTACGAGCTCATCGAGTCCGGCGTCTACACCTTCCAGGTGCACACCTCGGCGAGCAAGCCCGAGATCCGTGACGCGGTCGAGTCGATCTGGGGCGTCGAAGTCTCCAAGGTCAACACGCTGAACCGGCCCGGCAAGAAGAAGCGCACCCGGGGCACCAACCGTGTCGGCTCCAAGCCCGCCACGAAGCGCGCCATCGTCACCCTGGCAGCGGGCGAAATCCCGCTGTTCGAGAACTGAGCCAGGAGGACTGAATCATGGCTATCCGTTCACGCAAACCCACGAGCCCCGGACGTCGCTTCCAGACGAGTTCCGACTTCAGCGAGATCACGAAGACCTCGCCCGAGAAGTCGCTGCTCGTCAAGAAGTCGAAGACCGGCGGCCGCAACGCGTACGGGCGCAAGACCAGCCGTCACCGCGGCGGCGGTCACAAGCAGCAGTACCGGATCATCGACTTCAAGCGCACCAAGGACGACGTCGTCGCCAAGGTCGCTGCGATCGAGTACGACCCGAACCGCACCTGCCGCATCGCCCTGCTCCACTATCTCGATGGTGAGAAGGCCTACATCCTCGCCCCGAAGAATCTGAACGTCGGTGACCGGATCACGTCCGGTCAGGGCTCCGACATCAAGCCCGGCTGCGCGATGCCGCTGCGCTACATCCCCGTCGGCACCACCGTCCACAACGTCGAGCTCCGGCCCGGTGGCGGCGGCAAGATCGGCCGTTCGGCCGGTATGTCGGTCCGCCTGGTGGCGAAGGAAGGCGACTACGCCACCCTCCGTATGCCCTCGACCGAGATGCGCCGAGTGCTCATCGACTGTCGTGCAACCGTGGGCGAGGTCGGCAACTCCGAGCACGAGCTCGTCAAGATCGGCAAGGCCGGCCGCAACCGCTGGAAGGGCAAGCGCCCGCAGACCCGTGGTGTCGCGATGAACCCCGTCGACCACCCCCTCGGTGGTGGCGAGGGCCGTACCTCGGGTGGCCGCCCGGCCGTGTCCCCGTGGGGCAAGCCCGAGAGCCGCACCCGCAACAAGAAGAAGAAGTCGCAGCAGCTCATCATCCGTCGTCGTCGTACCGGAAAGGGCGGACGTCGCTGAGGCGGCGGACGCAGTAGAGGAAATCACTCATGGCACGCAGCCTCAAGAAGGGCCCCTTCGTCGACGAGCATCTGCTCAAGAAGATCGACGCCCAGAACGCCGCCGGCGAGCGCAAGGTCATCAAGACCTGGTCCCGCCGCAGCACCATCATCCCCGACATGGTCGGCCACACGCTCGCCGTCCATGACGGTCGTAAGCACGTCCCGGTCTACGTGACCGAGTCGATGGTCGGCCACAAGCTCGGCGAGTTCAGCCCGTCGCGGACCTTCAAGTTCCATGCCGGCATGGAACGGAACGCGAGGCGCTGATGACCGGTCCCAAGCTCAACGAGAAGTCGTACGTCGCTGGCGAGCGTTCCGGCACGAAGGCGACCGCCAAGTACGTCCGCAGCTCGGCCTCCAAGGCCCGTGCGGTGCTCGACCTGATCCGTGGCCTCGATGTGATCGCGGCCGACGAGGTGCTCCAGTTCACGGATCGCCACATCGCCCACGACGTCCGCAAGGTGCTGGCCTCGGCCGTCGCCAACGCCGTCAACAACGACAGCCAGGACGCAGAAGAGCTCTTCGTCATCGCCTGTTTCGCCGACGAGGGCCCGACGCTGCGGCGGTTCCGTCCCCGCGCACGTGGCCGTGCGAGCCGAATCAACAAGCGCACCTGCCACATCACCGTGATCGTCGCTCGGATGAGCGACGACCGCCTCTCCGTCGTGCAGGCCCGCCGTGAACGTCAGGGTGGCGCCGGTGCCAGCGGTCGTCCGCAGTCCTCGGCATCGAGCCGTCGCTCACGTGTCGAGCGCAGCCGCAAGGACGCCGCGTCCGATCAGCCGACCGTCGACGAGGTGCAGGATGCACAGGTCGATCCCGCTGACGATGCAACCGATGATGCCGCCGCCGAGAGCAGCGACTCCGGTGAGATCGTCGCCGGCGAGTGGGCCGGCTCGGCCCAGCCGCTCGATGACGGTGAGATGCCCGAGGGCTACGAGATCAAGGGCAACGCACAGTCGATGCTCTACCACGAGCCCGACTCGCGGTACTACAAGGCCACCAAGGCCGAAGTCTGGTTCGACTCCGTCGAATCCGCCGAAGCAGCCGGGTTCTCGAAGCCGGGCGCGAACAAAGAAGAAGCGGCAGACGCCGACAACACCGACGACGCGGCCGCTGACGAGGCGGAGGAGAGCTGATGGGTCAGAAGATCAATCCGTACGGGTTCCGACTGGGAATCACCACCGACTGGAAGTCGCGGTGGTTCTCCGAGCGTGACTACAAGCAGTACCTCACCGAGGACTGGCAGATCCGCGACCAGATCATGGAGCTGCTCGAGTCGGCTGCGATCAGCCGCATCGAAATCGAGCGCACGCGCGACAAGCTCCGCGTCGATGTTCACACGGCCCGTCCGGGCATCGTGATCGGTCGTCGTGGCGCACAGGCCGACGAGTTGCGCAAGATGATCACCGAGATCACCGGCAACCAGAAGATCCAGCTGAACATCGTCGAGATCAAGGCCCCCGAGCTCGACGCCGCGCTCATTGCGCAGGGTGTCGCCGATCAGCTGATCAACCGCATTGCGTTCCGGCGTGCCATGAAGCGTGCCGTGCAGAACGCGCAGCGTGCCGGTGCCCTGGGCATCAAGGTCCAGTGCTCGGGTCGCCTCGGCGGCGCCGAGATGAGCCGCACCGAGTGGTACCGCGAAGGCCGTGTGCCGCTGCACACGCTGCGCGCCGACATCGACTACGGCATGCGCGAGGCCAAGACCACCGCCGGCCGCGTCGGCGTCAAGGTCTGGCTCTACAAGGGCGACATCACGCCCTACAAGAAGGCCAACGACGACAAGATCCAGCGCGAAGCTGCGATGGCCGTCGGTGAGACCTCTGGTCAGACCGCAGCAGCCGGCCCGCGCAAGGTCGTGTCGTCGGGCCGCCCCGGTGCCCCGACCGAGGCCCCTGCCGGCGAGACCCAGCCGCTCGTGAGCGAAGCCGACCCCGAGCTCGAGCAGTTGCTCACCGAGGAAGCGTCCATCGAGACGCCTGCTCCCGAGGCTCCCGCAGCCGAGGCGCCCGCCGCCGACGGAAAGGAAGGCTGACGTCATGTTGATGCCCCGCAAGGTCGCACACCGCAAGCACCATCGTGGCCGCACCCGCGGCCTCACCAAGGGTGGTTCCGGACTCAGCTTCGGCGAGTACGGCATCCAGGCCCTCGAGCCGGGCTGGATCACCGCCCGACAGATCGAGGCAGCCCGTATCGCCATGACCCGCGCCATCAAGCGTGGCGGCAAGGTCTGGATCAACGTGTTCCCCGACAAGCCGGTCACGAAGAAGCCGGCCGAGACCCGCATGGGTTCGGGCAAGGGCAACCCCGAGTTCTGGGTTGCCGTCGTCAAGCCGGGCCGCACGCTCTTCGAGCTGTCGTTCCCCGACGAGGCCACGGCCAAGATCGCCCTCAACAAGGCGATCCAGAAGCTGCCGATCAAGGCCCGCATCATCACGCGAGAGGAAATCGTCTGACATGGCCGGCAAGAAGAGTGACCTGGCCGAACTGTCGATGGGTGAACTCGTCGACGAGTTGAAGGCCACCAAGCAGGAAGCGCTCAACCTGCGCTTCCGCAACGCAACCGGACAGCTGGAGAACACCGCCGAGATCGGCAAGGTGCGCAAGCAGATCGCCCGGATCAACACGCTCATCCGCAGCAAGGAAATTGCTGCCGCCGAGGCAGGACAGTGATGGCAGAAGCAACCGAGACCACGACCCCCGAGGGCACCGAGCGTTCCGCTCGCAAGGTCCGTGAGGGCACCGTCGTGTCGAACAAGATGGACAAGACCGCCGTGGTGGCCGTCGTGACCCGCGTTCGTCACGCCAAGTACAACAAGATGGTGCTGCGCACGACCAAGCTGCACGCCCACGACGAGACCAACGACGTCAACATCGGCGACAAGGTCCGTGTCATGGAGACCCGGCCGCTGAGCAAGAACAAGCGCTGGCGCATCACCGACGTCCTCGAGCGGGCGAAGTAAGGGATCACGATGATTCAACAGGAATCGCGACTCCGTGTCGCAGACAACAGCGGCGCCAAAGAAGTGCTCTGCATCAAGGTGCTCGGCGGCACGCGTCGCCGGTACGCCTCGATCGGTGACGTCTTCGTGGCCACCGTCAAGGACGCGATGCCGGGCGCAGCCGTCAAGAAGGGCGAAGTCGTCAAGTGCGTCGTCGTCCGGACCAAGAAGGAGAAGCGCCGTCCCGACGGCAGCTACATCCGCTTCGACGAGAACGCCGCCGTTCTCATCAAGGACGACATGACGCCTCGCGGCACCCGCATCTTCGGCCCGGTCGGTCGTGAGCTGCGTGACCGCAAGTTCATGCGCATCGTGTCACTGGCACCGGAGGTGTTGTGATGAAGCTGAAGAAGGGTGACACCGTCGAGGTGATCACGGGCAAGGACAAGGGCAAGCAGGGCGAGATCGAACACGTCTACCCGAAGTCCAACAAGCTCATCGTGCAGGGCATCAACATTGCCGCCAAGCACTCCAAGCCGAGCCGTGCCAACGAGCAGGGCGGCATCATCGACAAGGACATGCCGATCGACGCCAGCAACGTGATGCTGGTGCACAAAGGCCACAAGGTCCGCGTCGGCTACAAGGTCAAGGACGATGGCACGAAGGTGCGCATCGCCCGTCCGTCCGGAGAAGAGATCTGATGGCCGAGACCATGACACCCAGTACGACGACATCCAGCACCACGCTTCCCCGTCTGAAGCAGAAGTACAACGAGCAGGTCGCCGCCCAGCTGAAAGAGCAGCTCGGCATCGAGAACGTGATGCAGATCCCGAAGCTCGACAAGATCGTCATCAACATGGGCATGGGTCGCGCCGCGAGCCAGCCGTCGCTGATGGACGCTGCGATCGAGGACCTCACCGTGATCTCCGGCCAGAAGCCGATCGTGACGAAGGCGACGAAGTCGATCGCCAACTTCAAGCTGCGCGAGGGCCAGGCCATCGGCGCCAAGGTCACCTTGCGCGGTGACCGGATGTGGGAGTTCCTCGATCGACTCGTGTCGGTTGCGATCCCCCGTATCCGTGACTTCCGCGGGCTTCCCGCTCATTCGTGGGACGGCCAGGGCAATTACACGTTCGGACTCAACGAGCAGTCGATGTTCGCCGAGATCGACCCCGACAAGGTCGATCATCCCCGTGGCATGGACATCACCATCGTCACCACGGCGTCGAGCAACGAAGGCGGCTATGCCCTCCTCGATGCGTTCGGCTTCCCCTTCAAGAAGGGCGAAGACGCCGCCAACGCCCCTCGCAAGAAGCGTCGCAAGCGTCCGACGTACGGCAAGAAGAGCAAGTGAACCGGGCCTGAGAAGAGATATTTGACATGGCAAAGAAAGCACTCATCAACAAGGCCAACAAGAAGCCGAAGTTCAAGGTCCGCGCGTACACGCGGTGCCGACGCTGCGGCCGCCCTCGTTCCGTCTACCGCAAGTTCGGCCTGTGCCGGATCTGCCTGCGTGACCTCGCTCACGCCGGCGAGATCCCCGGTCTGACCAAGAGCTCGTGGTGAGCCGGAAAGGAATCACAGAATCATGCTGACTGATCCCATCGCCGACATGTTGACCCGGGTTCGCAACGCGAACACCGCCATGCATGACGAAGTGCGGATGCCCTCCTCGAAGCAGAAGGTCGCACTCGCCAAAGTCCTCCAAGCGGAGGGCTACATCTCCGGATTCGACACCGCTCCCGCCCCGAAGGGGCCGGGCGAGGTGCTGACCATCCAGATGAAGTACTCCGAAGATCGTGATCGCACGATCAGCGGAATCCGGCGCATCTCGACCCCGGGCCTGCGCGTGTACCGCCAGGCCAACGCGATCCCTCGCGTGCTCGGTGGTCTCGGTGTCGCTGTCCTGTCCACCTCGAACGGCCTCATGACCGACCGCGAAGCGCGCAAGCGCAAGGTGGGCGGCGAGGTCCTCTGTTACGTCTGGTGAGCTGATGTCCCGTATCGGAAAAGCACCCATCACGGTTCCGGCCGGCGTCGAGGTCAAGCTGACGCCTGGCCACGTCTCGGTCAAGGGGCCCAAGGGCACCCTCGAACGCGTCATTCCCGGCAACGTCGGTATCGCGATCGAGCAGGACGGCGACACGCTCACCGTCACCCGCCCGAACGAAGAGAACAAGACCAAGGCGCTCCACGGGCTCACCCGAAGCCTCGTGAACAACATGGTGATCGGCGTGACCGAGGGCTTCCGCAAGGAACTCGAGATCCACGGCGTCGGCTACCGCGCAGAGCAGCAGGGCCCGAACAAGCTCCGCATGAACCTCGGCTACAGCCACACGATCGATGTCCATGCCCCCGAGGGCATCGTCTTCGAAGTGCCCCAGCAGACGTCGGTGATCGTGACCGGGATCGACAACGAGATCGTCGGCCAGGTCGCTGCCAACATCCGCAGCCTCCGCAAGCCCGAGCCGTACAAGGGCAAAGGCGTCCGCTATGCGGGCGAGCGCATCATCCGCAAGGCCGGCAAAGCCGGAAAGAAGTAATCATGAGCAAAGTCGCAGCAACCCGCCGCAACGGCCGGATCCGTCGTCATCGTCGTGTCCGCAAGAAGATCCACGGAACCGCCGCCCGGCCCCGCCTCGCCGTGTTCCGATCCAACAAGCATCTGTCGGTGCAGGTGATCGACGACGACCTGGGTGTCACCCTGGCGGCCGCTTCGACCACCGAAGCCGATGTTCGTGCCGCAGGGTCGACCGCATCGGTCGACGCTGCCACCAAGGTCGGGGAGCTCGTCGCCGAGCGCGCCAAGGCCGCCGGTATCACCACGGTCGTGTTCGACCGCGGTGGATTCGCCTACCACGGCCGTATCGCGGCCGTGGCGTCTGCTGCACGTGACGCAGGACTGGAGTTCTGATGGGTTTCGGAGGAAACAACCAGGGTGGCCGCGGCGGCCGTGACGGAGGGCGCGAACGCGCTCCCGATCCCGACGGCCTGCGCGAGTCCCGCGTCATCACGATCAACCGCGTCGCCAAGGTCGTCAAGGGTGGTCGTCGCTTCTCGTTCACCGCGCTCGTGGTGATCGGCGACGGCAACGGTCGCGTCGGCCTCGGCTACGGCAAGGCCAAGGAAGTGCCCTTGGCGATCCAGAAGGGCACCGAAGAGGCCCGGCGCAACCTGTTCACCGTGCCGATGGCCGGTGGCACCGTCATCCACGAAGTCCTCGGACGCACCGGTGGCGGTCGTGTGATGATCAAGCCTGCCGCGTCCGGTACCGGCGTGATCGCCGGTGGCGCTGCCCGCGTCATCCTCGAAGAGGCCGGCGTCCACGACGTGCTCTGCAAGTCGTTGGGTTCGGCGAACCACATCAACGTCGCCCGTGCGACGATCCAGGGCCTCAAGCAGTTGCAGCGTCCCGACGATGTCGCGAAGCGTCGCGGCCTGCGGCCCGACGAGTTCGTCCCGAAGGGGTTGCTCAACGCCTACACGGAGAGCAACAAGGACCGCTTCAAGGCGCCGACGGCCGGTTCGTCCGGCGATGCCACCGAGACGGCCGAGGCACCCGCTGACGATGCGACCGCCGCTGCCGGAACAGGAGCCAAGTGATGGCCGACATCACCGTCACCCAGACCCGGTCCGCAATCGGGACCAAGCCCAAGCACCGCGGCACGCTGCGCGCGCTCGGCCTCGGCAGGATCGGCCAGACCAACACGCTGCCCGACCGCCCGGAGATCCGCGGCATGATCGCACGCGTTCCCCACCTCATCGCCGTTGGCGAGGACGTGGACGGGCCGCAGGGCAGCACGAAGTCCAACGAGTCGGGCGAAGCGGTCGACGAGGCCGTCGCCGACGTCGTCGAGGAGGCCGCCGCCGAGCAGGCCGCCGACGCATCGAACGAGGAAGAGAGCTGAGATGAAGGTCCACGACCTCAAGCCCGCCGAGGGCTCAACAAAGAAGGCCAAGCGCGTCGGTCGCGGTACCGGCGGCAAGGGCGGCAAGACCGCCGGCCGCGGCACCAAGGGCCAGCGCGCCCGCAACACGGTCGCACGCGGGTTCGAAGGTGGCCAGATGCCGCTCAAGCAGCGGGTACCGAAGCTCAAGGGCTTCAACAACCCGTTCCGCGTCGAGTACCAGGCGGTCAACCTGCACACGCTCAACGATCTGGCCGAGAAGGTCGGCGCCGACATCACGCCCGACGTGCTCGTCGAGCACGGGCTCGTCCGCAAGGGCGCCTTCGTCAAGATCCTCGCCCGCGGCGAGATCGGCACGAAGGTCAACGTCAGTGCGCACGGTGCCTCCAAGGCTGCCGTCGAGGCGATCGAAGCCGCAGGTGGCTCGATCACCATGATCACGCTGCCGTTCAAGGAAGAGGGCAAGGCCGGTCGTCCGGCCTCCCTCGGCAACCAATTCATGAACCGCTGATCCGGTCCGAATCAGCACACTGAAGCCTCGAAGGCCCGCACCGTTCGGTGCGGGCCTTCGTCGTTTTCTCGACACGACCGGGCGCCGGCGATCTATCGTGCCACGGAGCGGGACACGAGAGGGGAGTGATGGTCGACGTCGACTCCGAGGCCGGAGCGCTTCGCAGGTGGTACCTCGGGCTCAATGCGTTTCCGCTCTTCGCTGCCACCGTCACCGGTGCCCTGGCGGGAGGAGGCCTCCTGCACATCGCGACCCGTCTCCCGAACCCCATCGTCGGGCTGATCGGCGTCGTGATCGCGACCGTGTGCGCCTGGGTGACGACCGACTACACCTCGGCGCGGTGGCGTGAGCCGGATTCGGGTCGCTGGAAGGTGTTCGTCGTCAGTTCCGGGATCATCGGCGTGGTCCTCGTGATCGTCTCGGAAATCGGTTCGTGGCCGTTCCCTGCGTTCGCCGGCCTGATGGCGATCACGATCGGCGCCGGTCCGATCGTCGGGGAAGTGCGCGACGACGCCGACGAGTCGGCCGAGACCTGGATGCTCGGCGGCCTCGCCGCCAGCCTGGCGGCGACCCTCCTGCTCGCTGTGCCTGCGATGCCCGGATGGGGGCAACTCGCCGCACTCGTCGCGGTGCTGGTGGGTTTCGGCTTCTTCACCGGTGGCCTGTCTGCGCACTGCGCCGCTCACTCTGCGTCGGGTGGTCTGCCGACGTCGTGGCTGCTACGCGTCCTGCCCGGCGACGCCGAGCAGCGGGGACTGGCCGCAGCGGGCCTGGGCATCGTGACGACGGTGGTCGGCATCGCCCTCGGCCTGCTGCCCGTCGTGCTGCCGGGTGTGTGGCTCGTGCTGGTGGCCATGATCGTGCTGAGTGTCCGGCCGCGACGTTTCGGGCTCTCCGTCACCATGCAATGGACGATCTTCGTGGCCGGCCTCGGGTTGGTCGTGGTGGCCGGTTATCAACTCTTCACCACCGACGCCGTCGGACGGTCGGTGTCGTTCCTCGCCTTCGTCGTTGTCACGATTGCACTGGCCGGCGCGTGGATCGTCTGGCGAGGCGCCACGCTGTTCATCGCGGTGCTCGTCGGCTTCGCCTTCGTGTGGGGACTCTTCGCGACCACCACGTTCGACGGCGGCCAGGTCAGCAGCGTGCCACGCGATGTCGAGGGCACCCGCGGCGTCGTCGCGATCGGTGACTCCTTCATTTCAGGCGAGGGTGCACCACGTTTCTTCCGAGGGACCGACCGCCGGGGCGACGATCGCAACGAGTGTCGCCGGGCTCCGACGTCGTATCCCGCGCTGATCGCACTCGACGGTGGCGAGCCGATCGGTGACGACCTCGTCCCGATCGACGGTCTCGCGAGCGACGGCCTCGACTTCTACGCCTGCTCCGGAGCGAAGCTGGCCGATGTTCTCGACACCACGCCCGAGGACGGCCGACGCAACAACGCGAACCGGGATCTGCCGTGCGTACCCGACGATCCCTTGGCCGTGGGTCAGTACCCGTGCGGTCCCCGCGGCGTGTACGGGTCCCGGCTCCAGATCGATCACCTCCCCGGACCGGGCACCGAGGCGCTGGCCGACACCCAGCTGGTGCTCGTGAGCATCGGGGGCAACGACGTTCGATTCGGCGACATCGTGGCGGGTTGCCTGCTCCCGGGTTCGTGCTCCGAGCGGCGTGAGGTGTGGCTCGACAACGTGACGGCACTCGGGCCCGAGCTCACCAAGGGCTACAGCACGCTGCGCGAGACCTTCGACCCCGACGGCGACGGCAGCACCGCGATCGTGGTCATGCCGTATCCGCTCGTGCTGACCGAGGAGACATGCGCCAGCTCGCCGCTCGACCGCAGCGAACACGAGTTCATCTACGAGTTCACCACCGTGCTCAACCAGCAGCTCGCCGCGTCGGCCCGGCAAGCGGGCGTGCACTTCTTCGCCGACGGGCCGTTCGCGTTCGAAGGGCACCGCTTGTGTGAGCGCGGTGACCCGGCCATCAACCTGATCGGGCTGCAGCCGACCGGTGGCCCACTGCTCGAACGCCTCAACCCGGGGTCGTGGACCCACAACTCCATGCATCCGAATCCGCTCGGCCACCAGCTGACCGCCACGGCGCTGACCAGCTGGTTGAACACACACGCGATCCTGACCGGACCGCACCCGGAACCCGATCCGGCCGCGACGACCGAACTGCTGGGTGTGCGTACCGCGCGCCCGTATGCCGTGCCGCCGTCGACGCTCGCGAAGCTGAGTGAGCGAGCGACCGGCGGCTGCGACTTCGCCCAACTGACGTCGTTCGCGACTCGCGTCGCGGTGTTCGACGAGCAACCCGCAACGGGAGCGGAACAGCCGTTCCGGGTCCCGGTCGCCGGTGCCGACCCGACCGCCACCATGTGTGTCACCGACGCGCAGGGCACCTGGGTGGCGCTGACGCCGACCGCCGGAGGCGACGACATGAACATGGCCTCCGAGCGGCCGATCGCCTCGATCCAGGATGGACGCGTCTTCGTGACCGGTGGCCGACCTGCTCCGGGCTGTCCACCGGACGACCAGGACGACGGGGTGTGCGCATTCCAGTGGATCCTCTTCGCGCCACCCGTCGACGCGGGACCCGACGGCGAGGCCGCCGCATCGGACGACCCCACCGAACGTGCGTGGTCGCTGCGTGCGGTGCAGTACTGCTCGACCGATCCCGATTGCGAGAGCACGTTCTCGGCATGGATCCAGGCGCAGCTGTCCCGAGCGGCCCGCAAGGTGGTGCCCCCCGCCGCGCTGATCTTCCTCGGCGGGTGGCTGCTGGCACTCGGCTGGAGCGTGCTCGAGAACAAGCCGGTACCGGACCGGCTTCGCCGGTGGGGAAGCACCGTGATGGCCGAGCTCGAGGCCATGGGACCGGCCGGCGACGCACCGTCGACGGCCGAGCCGACTCGATGAGCGATGCCGGGGTCGTCCGCACGGGGTTGACCCGAGGTCGCGTCAGGCGCCCGGGAAGGCGGATCAGTCGCTGGTAGCCTCGCCGCTGGCCTGCGCTGACGCGCACGTATCTCTCGACCCTCGCCGCGACCCCGTCTGAAAGTCTCCGATGCTCTCCAATCTGCTGAACGTCTTCAAGATCAGCGACCTCCGCAACAAACTCCTCTTCGTGGTCCTCATGGTGGCCGTGTACCGCGTCGGCGTGGCGATCCGGGTCCCGGGCGTCGACCCGATCGCGATCGAGCAGCTCCGAGCGTCGGCTGACCAGCAGGGAGCGCTCGGGTTCCTCAACCTGTTCTCCGGAGGCGCCTTCGAATCGTTCTCGATCTTCGCGCTCGGGATCATGCCCTACATCACGGCCAGCATCATCATGCAGGTCCTGGGTGTGGTCATTCCGAAGCTGGAAGAACTCCAGCAGGAGGGTGCGGTCGGCCAGCGCAAGATCACCCAGTACACCCGGTACGTCACGATCGGCCTCGCGACGCTGCAGGCCACCGGCCTCGTGTTCATCTTCGGCACCGGCCAGGGTCAGGCGTTCTTCACTGCCGGTCCACCGACCAACGTGCCGCTGCTCACCGGTGGTATCTGGCCACGTGGCTACCTGATCATCCCGACGCTCGTCGCCGGTACCGCTGTGCTGATGTGGCTCGGCGAGATGATCTCGCAGCGCGGCATCGGCAACGGTATGTCGATGATCATCTTCGCGTCCGTCGTGGCCTCGCTGCCCGGCGGCTTCTGGGGCATCCTCCAGCTCAACAAGGAGTTCTGGTTCGTCGCCATGATCGTCCTCACGGTGGCGATCGTGGTTGCGGTCGTCTTCGTCGAACTCGGTCAACGGCGGATCCCGGTCCAATTCGCGAAACGTGTGGTCGGTCGCCGGATGATGGGTGGCCAGAACACCTACATCCCCCTCAAGGTCAACCAGTCGGGCGTGATCCCGATCATCTTCGCGAGCTCGATCCTGCTGCTCCCGGTGATCTTCGCGAACGTGCTCGGCGGCTCCGATCCGGACAGCTGGCGGTCGAGTGTGCAGAGCTGGATCACCGAGTACATCGTCAACCCGTCGAACCTCGTCTACATCACCATCTTCGCCCTGCTCATCGTGGCCTTCGCCTACTTCTACAACTCGATCGCCTTCGACCCGGTCCGCCAAGCCGACCAGCTCCGCAAGCAGGGTGGGTTCATCCCCGGCGTGCGTCCCGGTCCGCAGACCGAGAAGTACCTCGGCAAGGCCGTCAACCGGATCACCCTGCCCGGTGCCGTCTTCATCGCCATCATCGCGATCCTGCCGTACCTGCTGCTCCTTGCAGCGAACGTGAACTCGTTCGGGTTCGCCGGCACCAGTGTGCTGATCTCCGTCGGCGTGGCGCTCGAGCTGATGCGTCAGATCGACAGTCAGCTGACGCTGCGCAACTACGAGGGCTTCCTCAAGTAGGTCGCGGCGCATGATCCCGGGCGCCCGCCTCATCATCCTCGGGCGACAGGGTGCCGGAAAGGGTACGCAGTGCGTGCGCCTGAGCCGTCACTTCGTCGTGCCGCACATCTCCACCGGAGACATGCTGCGCTCAGCGGTGCGCGAGGGGACACCCCTCGGTGTCGAGGCGAAGAAGGTGATGGATGCCGGTGGGCTCGTGTCCGACGACATCATGATCGGCATCGTCCGCGACCGGTTGAAGGCGGCGGACGCCGACACCCGCGGCTACATCCTCGACGGATTTCCGCGCACGATCGAGCAGGCCGATGCGCTCGACGACATCACCGGTGACATCGGCAAACCGATCGACGTCGTGCTCGATCTCAACGTCCCACGTGAGATCGTGCTGGAGCGGATCTCGTCCCGACGGGTGTGCCGAGACTGCGGTACCAACTACACGGCCACGGGCAACGACCCGAGCCCGTGGATCTGCGACGTGTGCGGCGGCGACGTCATGCAGCGCGACGACGACACTCCCGAGTCGGTCAATCGCCGCCTCGATCTGTACGAGGAGCAGACGTTCCCGCTGATCCGCCACTACGGCGACCAGAACCGGCTGTCGGTCGTGAACGGCATCGGGCACCCCGACGCGGTGTTCGAGCGTCTGGTGCGAGCTGTCGACCAGAGTCGCCTGTGAGCACCTGATGAGCGGATTCGGCGAGTTGCCCGACACGGTTCCCGGCACCGCAACGCTCGTCTTCGACGGGTATTGAGGTTTCTGCACCCGGTCGGCCAGGTGGCTCGGCCACCTGGATCGCAGCCAACGCGTCGACGTCGTCGCCGCGCAGGTGCACGGGGTCCGGGAGCGAACCGGTCTCACCGAAGCACAGACCGAGCGGGCGGCATGGACCGTCGCCGCCGACGCCGTCGCAGGGGGCCCCCGCGGCGTCGCGTTGATGCTCGCCGTTGCGTGGAACTCCCGACTTCCGTTCCTCCCGTTCAAGATCCCGGGAGTGCCGTGGTTGCTGGACCGTCTCTACGGATGGATCGCAGACAACCGGCGGCGGTTCCCCGGCGAGACACCGTGGTGCGTTGCGCACCCCGGCGCGTGCACGCCGCCGCAGACGAGTTGACCGGGTCGATCGGGTGTCGTCCGCTGGGACGTCGGCATGTGCCTTCCGTCATACTCTCGACGTGGGAGCACCCGACAGCGAGGCACCACGACGACGTGGACGTCCACCGGACACGAAGTCGTCGGAGACGCGCGAGGCCATCTTGGATGGCGCTCGCAAGCTGTTCGGTGAGCGCGGGTACGGGGCGGTCACCAACAAGGACCTCGCTGCGGCCGCCGGCGTGACGACGGGCGCGTTGTACCACTATGTCGAATCGAAACTCGACCTCTATCTCGAGGTCCATCGCGACATGCAGGTGCAGATCTACGGGCGCTTCCAGGTTGCCGAATCGTCCCAGGACACCTTCATCGGCAAGCTGGAGGCAGTGCTCGATGCGGCGCACGACATGAACCGAGAGGATCCGTCGTTGACGAAATTCGTCGGGGCAGTGCGCGCCGACACCAGGCGGTACCCCGAGATCCGTGGGCCACTCGGGGCGGCCACCTCGGCCCGCGAGCGCTTCTTCACCGACATCGTGGAGGCCGGCATCGCCTCCGGCGAGGTTCGGCGAGAAGATGCCGCACTCCTCCAGGAGTTCATCCGACTCGTCCTCGTCGGCCTCACCGACGGGTCGAGCGACACGTTGGAGCAGCATCGCAGGGCGATCGACAGCATTGTGGCTGTCGTGCGCGGTGAGCTGGTGCGGCCGGTCCCGGAGCCCGACCCGTCGCGGTAGCACGCGTGACACGCGTCGCCGCGGATTTCGCGCGTGGAGTCGCGCAGATCGACCGTTAGCATCGATTCCCGGTCTGTCCGCAGGCCGGATCGAGCCATGCCGCTCGATCGCGAACCGCCAACACAGTGACAACCGAGCTCATCGCCAGCAACAGCGGCCTCTGCAGAGGCGATGAGACGTAACCAGGTGAGGAGAATCCCCTGCCCAAGCCAAAGGAAGATGCGATTGTACTCGAGGGCAAGATCCTCGAATCGCTGCCGAACGCCATGTTCAAGGTCGAACTCGACAATGGACACGAGGTGCTCGCGCACATCTCCGGAAAGATGCGGATGCACTACATCCGGATCCTCCCAGGCGACAAGGTCCAGGTGGAACTGACTCCGTACGACCTCACCCGAGGTCGGATCACCTATCGGTACAAGTGACCGACCCGTCCATTCGAATCGAACGAGTAGAGAAGCAACCATGAAAGTCCGACCCAGCGTCAAGCCGATGTGCGACAACTGCAAAGTGATCCGTCGCCATCGCCGAATCATGGTCATCTGTACGAACCCCCGTCACAAGCAGCGTCAAGGCTGATTGCGGCGTCGAGCCAGGAACTGAAAAGAGAAGTCAAGCAACATGGCACGTATCGCCGGCGTCGACATTCCCCGTGAAAAGCGGTTGGAGATCTCGCTCACCTACATCTTCGGGATCGGTCTCACGACCTCTCGAACCATCTGTCGGTCCCTCGAACTCGACCCGAACACCAAGGTCTCGAATCTGACCGAGGACGAGATCAACAAGATCCGCTCCTACGTCGATCAGAACCTCACGATCGAGGGCGACCTGCGACGCAACGTCCAGGGCGACATCAAGCGCAAGATCGAGATCGGTTGCCTGCAGGGCGTCCGTCACCGCAAGGGGCTGCCCGTCCGCGGCCAGCGCACCCACACGAACGCGCGAACCCGTAAGGGGCCCAAGCGCACCGTTGCGAACAAGAAGAAGGCAGTCCGGAAGTAACCGGACGGAGTAGGGATTATGGCCAAGCCAACAGCAGCACGTCGTCCGCGTAAGCGTGACCGCAAGAACGTCACGACCGGAGTGATCCACATCAAGTCGTCGTTCAACAACACGATCGTCTCGATCACCGACCCCCAGGGCAACGTCATCGCCTGGGCGAGTTCCGGTGTCGCGGGATACAAGGGGAGCCGCAAGAGCACCCCGTTCGCGGCCCAACTGGCCGCCGAGAAGGCCGCCCGCGCTGCCCAGGAGCACGGCCTCCGCCGCGCCGAGGTGCAGGTCAAGGGTCCGGGCTCCGGCCGTGACGCCGCCGTCCGCAGCATCCAGCAGACCGGTATCGAAGTCGTGTCGATCAAGGATGTCACCCCGATCCCCCACAATGGTTGTCGGCCGCCCAAGCGCCGGCGCGGCTGAGAAAGGACGCTGAGTCATGGCTCGTTACACCGGACCGAAACTGCGCGTCTCGCGCCGTTTGTCAACCAACATCTTCGAGAACGAGAAGGGCCGCAAGGTCCTCGAGCGTCGTCCGTTCCCACCGGGAGCGCACGGTCGCACCCGTCGCCGCAACGCCGGCTCCGAGTACCTCGCCCAGCTGCAGGAGAAGCAGAAGGCCAAGTACATCTACGGCGTGCTCGAGCGTCAGTTCAAGAAGACCTACAACGAGGCCGTGCGCCTCGACGGCCCGTCGGGTGAGAACCTGCTGCGGCTGCTCGAGCAGCGTCTCGACAACGTCGTCTACCGCGCCGGCTGGGCATCGACCCGGCCCCAGGCCCGCCAGTTCGTCAACCACGGTCTGATCAGCGTCAACGGCAAGCGGCTCGACATCGCGAGCTACACGGTGCGCAAGGGTGACGTCGTGTCGCTGTCGCCGAAGTCCGCGAAGATGATCGTGATCCAGCACAACATCGACACCCTCGACCGCTCCCTCGTCGGCTGGCTCGAGCAGGGCGACGGCGGCAAGGAAGTCACCGTCCGCAGTCTCCCCGAGCGCGACCACATCGACATCCCGGTGCGCGAATCGCTCATCGTCGAGCTCTACTCCAAGTAGCGCTCGCTCAGCGGCGTCCTGCCGCAGTCCATCTCGCTCTCGAAAACCGTCTCGAATACCGTCTCGAATACCCTGGAAAGGTCCTGGCACCAATGCTCGTCATGCAGCGCCCCACCATCGAAGCCCTCGGTGAGGAATCGAACAACCGCCAGAAGTTCGCGGTCGGACCACTCGAGCCCGGCTTCGGCCACACGCTCGGCAACTCCCTGCGTCGCACGCTCCTGTCGTCGATCCCCGGTGCGGCGATCACGACCGTTCGCTTCGACGAGTCGCTCCACGAGTTCGACACGATCGGCGGAGTGACCGAGGACGTCACCGACATCATCTTGAACCTCAAGGACATCGTCGTCACCTCGACGAGCGAGGAGGCGGTCACCGCTCGCCTCGACGTCCGGGGTGCCGCCGACGTGACGGCTGCCGACATCGAGTGCCCATCCGACGTCGAGGTGCTGAACGGCGAGCTCCACATCGCCACGCTCAACACGAAGGGCCGCCTCGCCATCGATCTGACCATCGAGCAGGGTCGTGGCTACCTGTCGAGCAAGCGTGAAGACGACAACCGCACGATCGGCATGATCCCGATCGACGCCATCTTCAGCCCGATCCGTCGGGTGTCGTTCGACGTCGAGCCGACTCGGGTCGAGCAGGCCACCAACTACGACCGCCTCGTGATCGAGATCCAAACCGACGGCTCGATCACGCCCGCCGAAGCGTTGGCCTCGGCCGGCGCCACGCTCCAGGCCCTCACCGAGCTGGTTGCGTCGATGTCCGACGAGCCGCAGGGTCTCGAACTCGGCGAAGTCGTCGACGTCGCCGTCAGCTCGCCCGACCTCGACCTCCCGATCGAGGATCTCGACCTCTCGGAACGCCCGAACAACTGCCTCAAGCGGGCCCAGGTCAACACGGTGGGCGAGCTGCTCACCAAGACCGAGGACGACCTGTTGAACATCACCAACTTCGGCCAGAAGAGCCTCGACGAAGTGAAGGCCAAGCTCGACGAGCGCGGCCTGACGCTGCGCGGCTGAGTCCGCCGGATCAAGAAGGAAACGAATCATGCCCACCCCACGCCGCTCCCGCCGTTTCGGTTCGTCGGCTTCGCACCAGAAGCTGATGATGGCCAACCTCGCCGCGTCGCTGTTCGCCGCTGAAGGCATCTCGACCTCCGAGGCGAAGGCCAAGCACCTTCGCCCGATCGCCGAGAAGCTGATCACCAAGGCGAAGAAGGCGCAGGAGGAGGGACCGATGCAGGTGCACAGGATCCGTCAGATCCAGAGCCAGCTCGGTGACCGCGAGATGACGTACAAGCTCGTCCATGACATCGCGCCGCGCTACATGGAGCGCAACGGTGGCTACACGCGCATCCTGAAGCTCGGCACGCGCCACGGCGACAACGCCGAGATGGCTCGCATCGAACTGGTCTAGAGGGCTCGGGTCGGATGACCCGCAACGTTGCGCTGACGGTCGCGTACGACGGCACCGACTTCCATGGGTTTGCCGAGTCCCCCGACGTCGTCACGGTCATGGGGACGCTGCGGGCGACGCTCGAGCAGATTCTGCAGACCGACCTCGAACTGACCGCCGCCGGCCGAACCGATGCCGGAGTCCACGGTTGGGGACAGGTCGTGACCGGCCGGTTCCCGTCGACCGCCGACCTCACCCGGCTGCAACGCTCCGTCAATCGGATGTGTGCCCCGTCGGTCGCGATCCGCTCGGCCGAGTGGGCCGCCGACGACTTCGACGCCCGCTTCTCCGCCACGTCGCGGGCATACCGCTACGACGTCTGGAACCATCGCCATCCGAATCCTCTCCTGGCGCGCACTGCGTGGCACGTCGCCGAGCCGCTCGACCTCGACGCCATGAACGGCGCGGCGGCCCAGCTGCTCGGCCAACACGACTTCGCGAGCTTTTGCAGGAGGCCGAAGGTGGACGAGGGCCAACCCGACAAGTCGCTCGTCCGCATCCTGCAGCGCGCCGAATGGCACCGCGTCGCCCCCGACACGCACGGTCAGCCGGATCGTGACGTCCGTGTCGACCGCGTCGACGACGCCCCGGGCGTGCTGGTGCGGTTCGAGATCGCTGCGACCAGCTTCTGCCATCAGATGGTGCGCAGCATCGTCGGTACGCTCGTCGACGTCGGTCGCGGCCGTCGAACACCCGGGTCGATCACGGCCACGCTGGCGGCGCTCGACCGGGCTGCTGCTGGACCCGTGGCGCCGCCGACCGGACTCGTGCTCTGGCACGTCGGCTACGACGGCACCCGCTGGGACGCGTGAGCCGCGCCGCGTCAGGCGTTCGAGTCGGCGTTGGCCAGCACGATTCGTGGCAGGAGCGCCATCAGTTCGTCGGGCGTCACGGCGGGGGAGTAGAGCCAACCCTGGAAGGCCGTGCAGCCGAGTTCAGCCAATCGTTTGAGCTGGTACGGCTGCTCGACACCCTCGGCGACGCACCCCAGTTGCAGGCTCTCGCTGAGACCGAGGATCGCCGTGGTCAGGTTCGTGGCGGCTGGATCGATGTCGATGCCGGCCACGAACTTGCGGTCGATCTTGACGCCGTCGACCGGGAGTTCGAGCAGGTGCGACAGACTGGAATACCCCGTGCCGAAGTCATCGATCGAGACGTGGGTTCCCGCCCGGCGGAGCGCCTGCATGTTGTCGAGCGATGTGACGCCGGGCGCCAGCAAGTCGGTTTCGGTCAGCTCGACCACGATCTGTCCGGGGTGGGCTGCTTGCGCGCTGCACTCGCTGAGGAAGTTCGCGGCGAAGGCCGCTCGCGAGATCACCTTCGGGTCGACGTTGACGTGGACCTCGACCTCGCCGTGGCCGGCATCGGCCAGCCGATGTGCGAAGGCGAGCGACAGCCGCAGGACCTGCTCGTCGACGGCCTCGGCGAGGCCCGCCATCTGTGCCAGCGGCAGGATTTCGCCGACACCGAGCACGCCGCGCACGGGGTGCACCCAACGCACGAGTGCCTCGACGGCGAGGATCCGGCCATCGGCCGACACGATGGGCTGGAAGAACGGCTGGATCTCGCCCGCCGTCAGAGCGGCGCGCAGTTGGTCGAGGTGTTGGCGGCGCTCGTTGATCGAATCGACCGAGATGCCGCCGGACTCCGGATCGGCGTTGCGTTTGATCCGCATCAGCTCGTTGCTCGCGCTCGCGAGGAGTGATTCGAGACCCTCCGGCTGCGACTCGAACGCGGACGCCGTGCGGATCCCGACGTTGATCTCCTTGCCGTCGACGATGACCGGGAGTGCGACGTCGCGCCGGACCCGGTCGCGGAGCATTTCGATCGCCGCTGGGCTCGACGACCGCACGGCGAGGACGAACTCGTCGCCGCCGAATCGCGCGGTCAGCAGGTCTGGCCAGCGGATCTCGTCGATCCGTGATGCCACCGCCGACAGCACCTGGTCGCCCACCGGCTCGCCGTAGAGCTCGTTGACCGAGCGGAACTGAGCGATGTCGATGATCATCAGGCCGAGGCCACCGCCTTGTCGAATCAGGTCGTGTGCGGCCCGCATGAAGCCGTCTCGGTTCAGCAGCCCGGTGCGGTTGTCGTGGTCGGCGAGGAAGTCGACGCGGTGGCGGGCGTCGGACAGCGCTGTCGCCACCTGCCCGGACACGATGTAGCCGCCGACGGTGGGGTCGTCGCAGAGGTTGTTGACCGTGAACTCGCACGGCACCAGGTCGCCGGTCGTCGTGACGAACCGGGCGTCGAGATGGACCGACTCCTGCGGGCGCAGCACGGTGACGGCATCGAGCACCTGTTCGCGATCGTCCTCGTGAACGAAGCCGATGAACGACCGTCCGGGTGCGAGCTCCGGGTCGTGACCGAGGAGTCGGGTCACCGCACCGTTGATCGACCGGACCTTGCCGTCCGGATCGACCAATGCCACCATCCCGTGCATGTTCGCCATCACGGCGCGGAGGACAGCAGCCTCCCCCTGGTCGAGTTCGAGGCGATGCCGGTCGGACGTGTCGCGCGCGATCAGCACGGTCACGTCCAGCTCACCGAGACGCTGTTGGGTGCCACGCACCTCGAGCGCGATCCAGACGCCGGTCCCACTGCGGACCCGCACCATGATCAGCTCGCCGGTGTCCTTCTGGCTGACCGTCGAGAGCGAGGAGATGGCGATGTTCAGGTCGTCGGGGTGGATCACGTCGAAGACGGGACGACCGATGAACTCCTCATGCGTCCACCCGAGGACGCTCACCGCCCGCTCATTGGCGTAGCGCAGCGCGCCCTCGGCGTCGACCGCGATGACCGGGTCGGGAAGGCCGTCGAGCGAGGGCTCGGGCTTGGCGCGCTCGTCTCGACTCACCAAGGGGTGTCGGCCCGCGGGGCCACCGTCGTGAGCAACGTCGCCATGGTCTTGACGAGATCTTGAGGAGTCGGAGGGTGGACGTTGGTTCATGGCCAGGAGGTGCGGGTGGGAATCAGCGTGAGCCCGCCCGTGACGCCCCACATCTTCGCAGGTCGACACGCTCCGTGCCGGGTTGGTCGCGGGCGAGGGCCGCCGTAGCATTGCGGGGTTCCCAGGAGCGGGTCGTCGAGGTGACGACCCGTCCTCGGATGCTGTGACCCGGCCTCGCCGGGCGCAGTCGAATCCACCCGGTCGAGATCGACCACAGAGAGAGGCCCGACATGACGACGTACAGTCCGAAAGCAAGTGAGATCCAGGCGCAGCGCGAGTGGCACGTCGTCGACGCCGAGGGCCTGGTCCTGGGGCGGATGTGCACCGAGGTCGCTCGGGTGCTCAAGGGCAAGCACAAGCCGATCTATGCGCCCCACATCGACACCGGTGACCATGTGATCGTCATCAACGCCGACAAGATCGTCATGACATCGGGCAAGGCCGAGCGCACGATGAAGTACCGCCACTCGGGGTACCCGGGCGGCATCAAGTCCGAGTCCTACGCGAAGCTCCACGCTCGCAAGCCCGCCGAGGCCGTGCGCCAGTCCATCCGCGGCATGCTCCCCAAGGGCCCGCTCGGTCGCCAGCAGCTCACCAAGCTGAAGGTGTACGCCGGCCCCGATCATCCGCACGGGTCGCAGCAGCCGAAGCCGATGGCCATCGACCATGCGAAGGCCCGCTGAGCGGCCCGCCGACTTGACGACTGACGACAACGAGAGAACGAGAATCAGATGACTGCACCGCTCACCCAGACCACCGGCCGCCGCAAGCGCGCCGTCGCCCGCGCCTCACTGCGCACCGGCACGGGCCAGTTCACGATCAACGGCAAGAGCCTCGAGGCCTACTTCCCGACCGACGCATCCCAGATGGTCGTCGCCGAACCGATGAACGTCACCGACACCCGCGAGTCCTACGACGTCACCGCGACCATCCACGGTGGCGGTGCGAGCGGCCAGGCCGGTGCGCTGCGCATGGCGATCGCCCGCTCGCTCGTCGAGCTCGATCCCGAGTCGCGCCACGTCCTGAAGACCTCCGGCTTGCTCACGCGTGACCCGCGAAAGAAGGAGAGCAAGAAGTACGGCCTCAAGAAGGCCCGTAAGGCACCTCAGTTCACCAAGCGCTGATCCGGTTGTCGCGATGAGATTCGGCACCGATGGTGTTCGTGGCATCGCACACGAGGAACTGACCACCGAGTTCGCCGCCCGTCTCGCACGAGCGGCGGCTCGCGTTCTGGGGTCTGGTGCGAGGAGTGGTGCCCGAACGGTCGTGATCGGCGGCGACACCCGCGAGTCGACCCCGGCATTCGACGACGCATTGACCGACGGGTTCCGTTCCGAGGGGATCGACGTGATCCGACTCGGCGTCGTGCCGACGCCCCTCGTCGCGTTCGAGGCCCAGCGGACCGACGCGATGGGCGCCATGGTCTCGGCGTCGCACAACCCGTTCCACGACAACGGCATCAAGCTCTTTGCTCCCGGAGGGACCAAGCTCCCCGACGACGTCGAGCAGCGGATCGAGGCCGAACTCGACGCTCTGGCGGGATCGCCCGGTGGTGTGTGGACGCGGCGGCTCGACGATGTCGAGCCGACCGTCGTCGAGATCGACGGAACGTCCGGCTACGTCGATCACGTCCTCAAGATCCTGGAGGGTCGCCGGCTCGACGGGCTGAAGGTCGTGCTCGACGCCGCCAACGGTGCGGCCTCGACGGTGGCGCCCCGTGCGCTTCGGGCCGCCGGTGCCGACGTGATCGTCGTGGCCGACGATCCCGACGGTCGCAACATCAACGATGGGTGTGGGGCCACACACCCCGAGTTCGTCGCTGCAGCCGTCGTCGAGCACGGCGCCGATGTCGGTATCGCCCTCGACGGCGACGCCGATCGACTGATTGCCGTCGATCATCACGGCAATGTCGTCGACGGCGACCACATCATCGGCATCTGCGCGCTCGACCTCCGCGACCGCGGGTTGCTCGCCCACGACACGGTGGTCGTGACCGTGATGACCAACCTCGGGTTCAAGCTCGCGATGGAGGCCGCGGGAGTCCACGTCGTCGTCACCGGTGTGGGTGATCGCTATGTGCTCGAGGCGCTGGCCGAGGGGCCGTACTCGCTCGGTGGCGAACAAAGTGGGCATGTGATCTTCACCGACCATGCCACCACGGGCGATGGACTGTTGACCGCGTTGGCGCTGCTCGACGTGATGCAACGAGCGGGACGCCCGCTGGGCGAGGTCGCAGGCGACACGATGACGTCGCTGCCACAGGTGCTCGTCAACGTGCGGGTCGGCACCCGTGTCCCGAACGTCGCCGACCTGATGGCTGACGATGTGGCGCGCGTCGAAGCCGACCTCGGTGCGTCGGGACGTGTCCTGCTCCGGGCGAGCGGCACCGAACCGTTGATCCGCGTCATGGTCGAGGCCCCGACCGCCGAGCTGGCGCAATCGAGTGCGGATGCCCTCGCTGACGTCGCTCGAGAACGCTTCACGTCGCCGTGAACTGACCGGCCGCGCCACGACGCGCACCGATGATCATCACGACCTACAGTCGAATGATGTCGTTCGCACGGTTCAGCCTGGTGGCTCTCGATTGCCGTGACCCGCATGGACTCGCGGCGTTCTATCAGCGCATCGTCGGCGGGGAGATCAAGGAAGCGACCGCATCCGACGACTGGGTCCGGCTCGAGATCGACTCGAGTTCCGATCTCGGATTCCAGCTCGACCCGGAGCACCGGGCGCCAGAGTGGCCAGACGGTGTGCCTCAGCAAGCTCACCTCGACTTCGACGTCCCCGACCTCGACGAGGCGGAACGGCGTGCGATCGACGCCGGTGCAGTGAAGGCGGATGTCCAACCCGAACCACACAGCTGGCGCGTGATGCTCGATCCCGCTGGGCACCCCTTCTGTCTCGTCAAGGTCTGACGTGCTCCGGGCGTGACATGTTTCGAGGCGTCCTGATCGAAGAGAGCCTCGGTGACACGCGAGCGGCTCACCGAGGTCTGGGATCAGATCGAACGCGGTCGGGGTCGTCGTTGAACACGAGCCAGCGGGTATCGAGACGCTCGCCGAGAGGGTGCTCCCAGATTCCCCCGATCGGGGGTGGCGGTGCCCCGGGGGGCTCGGGTCTGGCTCCCGACTGAGCGAGCACGCGGCCTGCAGCATCGGTGAATTGGACGCCATCGTCGACATCGGCGTTGCCCGTGATCCCGAGCCGCCCCTGATGATGGAGGCGGTGGTGTCGCGGACAGAGGCAGATCAGGTTCCAGGTGTCGGTCGGCCCGTGCGCCGACCAGTGGATGATGTGATGCACCTCGACGAAGCGGTCGTGCCGACACCCAGGCACGCGGCAACCTCCGTCGCGGTGCTCGACGATGCGGCGGGTGCGGTCGGGAACGATGTGTTGCGACCGACCCACCGAGACCGGGCGCCCGTCCTCGCACCAGATCGGCGCGATCAGTGCGTCGCACGTGATGCGCTCCGCGACCGACGTGGGAAGCGGCCGGCCACGGGCATCGGTGGGACGCCCGCCGAGTTCGAGATGGACGTTGACCCGGAAGCGGTTGCGGCGATCCGGTGAACTGACGGCAGCGAGGGAGCGGCGGGCGATCTCGAGGACGGCGTCGACCGTGTCGGCGGCGGTGTTGCCCGCTCGGAACTCGGCATCACGCGCCTCGGTCAGGGCCGCCTCGATGATGCCACCGGTGTCGGCGCCGACGTTCAGGCTGAGTCGGAAACGACCGCGGTCGTCCCACCCGAACCACCCCTCGTCGGCTGGCTGCAGTGCGTCGGCAACGGGTTGGCGGGACGCGTCGTCGGCCTCGACCCTGGCCCCATCACCTTCAGGCGCGTGATCAGCATCCGTGTCGACCACCTCTGCCGGGTGATCACGATCGAGCTCCCACGGGTACTCGCGGGCGATCTTGGAGATCTGCGCGACCGTGCATCGCGGTGCCAGACCCGCCATCTGGGTGTCACACCAGCCGGGCGCGTGTCGCGCGATCGGGGTGATCTGATCGAGCGACAGTTCGCCGCGCTGCAATGCGGTCACGCACTCGGGGAATTCATCCGCCCGGCGCGCCACATCGACGATCTTCGACGCGGTCGCAGGGGCGACGCCGGTCCGCCATCGCACGTAGGCCTCGGGAGTCCAGAGCCCGTCGCCCTGCCACTGATCGACGTGGTCGAGCATCCACATCGCTGCCGAGACCAGGCGCCCGTGCTGAGCGTTGAGGTGACCGGCTGCGGAGTCGACGACGTGGTCGACCACCTCGATCCCGGCGGACGGGTCCACCAGCGTCACTCCGGGCGCCTTCGACATGCAGTTACGATACCACGAATGGACGATAGAAACAAACACCTGTTCGTTCACCATCGATTCGAAGCGGCCAACGGGACGGAGGCCTCTGGCCACGGGCTCCGAGCAATCGGCACAATCGGAATCGACACCACCGCCCATCGGAGGCTGGCCATGCCCGTCGCGAGAACCAGCCAGCCGAGGACGACACGATGAAGGCCGTCGTCCAGTCCCGATACGGGGATGCCGACGTCCTCGAATTGGGCGACGTCGATCACCCCGAGGTCGGCGACGGCCAGGTGCTGGTACAGGTTCACGCAGCGTCGATCGGAGCGTGGGTTGATCATCTCGTGGCCGGCGACCCGCTCGTGATGCGGCTGGCGTTCGGGCTGCGACGACCTCGGCAACCGATCCGTGCCTCCGACGTGGCCGGGCGAGTCGTTGCCGTCGGAGCGAAGGTCGACGGGGTTCGACCCGGCGACGACGTGTACGGAGAGTGTGATGCTGCGTTCGCCGAGTATGCGGTCGGGTCGGCCGGACGCGTTGTCGCCGAAGCCGAGCAACCTGAGCTTCGAGGAGGCGGCGGCTGTTCCGATCGCGGGTCAGACGGCGCTCCTCGCCCTCCGAGACCACGGGCAGCTCCAGGCCGGACAGCACGTCCTCGTCATCGGTGCTGCCGGCGGCGTGGGTTCGTTTGCGGTGCAGATCGCCGCGGCGATGGGTGCCGTCGTCACCGGCGTCTGCAGCGGCCGAAACGTCGAGTTCGTCCGGTCGCTCGGCGCGGATCATGTCATCGACTACACCGTCGACGACTGCTTGGGTGATCCCGGGCACTACGACCTGATCGTGCAGCTCGCCGGCACGCAGTCCACCAAGGTGCTTCGGCCACTGCTCACGAAGCGCGGCACGCTCGTGCTCAGCAGTGGAGAGGGAGGGCGCTGGATCGGGCCACTCGGTCGGCTCGTCGCCGCGATCGCACTCTCACCATTCGTTCCGCAACAACTCCGAACCTTCGTCGCAACCTCGACGTCAGAGAATCTGGCACGCCTCACCGAGCTGATCGAGAGTGCGCAGGTGACTCCGGTCGTCGATCGGGTCGTTCCGCTCGCAGAGATGGCCGACGCACTTCGTCACTTCCGGCAACCCCACGGTCACGGCAAGACGATCGTCACCGTGGATCACCCGGAATGAACGCGCTCGGCCCGTCACCGGTGTTGTCGTGAGGAGCCGAAGGACCCTGGGCCGAATCGCTCGACCTTCGTATCTTGGACGGTGAGGACGAAGGGGTGAAGCACCATGGTCCGCACACCGAGAATGGGTGGCATCGCGGCGCTCGTCGCAGCCGCGACCTTTGTCATCGGCATCGTGATGTTCGTGCACGGTGATGTCCGACTACGCAACCGGAGATCCGAGCCCTTCGGAATCGGTCGCATTCCTCGTCGACAATCAGGTGGCGTTCCAGGTCTGGAACATCATCATCTACCTCTGCTTCGGCATCGCGCTCGTGCCGCTGACGATTGCCGTCCATGCCCGCCTGACGGCAACCTCGCCGCTGATCGCCCCGATCGCGACGGCCTTCGGGTTGATCTGGGCCGGCCTGGTGATCGCCGCCGGCATGATCGCGAACGTCGGGGTCGGCACCGTCGTCGATCTCGCCGACACCGAGCCGTCGCAGGCCGAGTCGGTCTGGTCGTCGCTCGACGCGGTCCAGAACGGCCTGGGTGGGGGCAACGAGATCGTCGGCGGCCTGTGGGTGCTCCTCGTCAGCTGGGCCGCGTGGTCGCATGGCCTCCCGAAGGCACTCAACGCACTGGGCCTGGTCAGCGGAGTGGCCGGTGTCGTCACGATCGCTCCCGCGCTCGAAGAGGTGGGCGCGATATTCGGTCTCGGCTTGATCGTCTGGTTCACCTGGCTCGGTGTGCTGTTGCTGCGTGAAGCACACGGTGAGACGACGTCCGACTCCCAGCTCGCCCGAGGGTCGACATGACCGACCACGCTCCGCCACATGTGCACATCCGATCGCACCGCCCCCCGCACATGCGCGGGAGTTGAGGGGGATCGGCATGGCTGTCGTCTGGGGTCTTGTCGTCGTCGTCACCTCGACCGCGTGTTGGGGCGGCCAGTTGTGGTCGTGGTTCGCTCCGAGGAGCGCCGCCCGAGTCGGGCTGACCGAAGCCGAGGACGAGGTCGACCCGACCTTCTGGCTCGACGCACGCGGTGAAGCCCTCTGGGATCTGTGCACGCTGTGGGTCCTGCCCGTGGCTGGGGTCCTGCTCGTCGTGGGTCATGACCGGTGGTCGTACCTCGGTCTGATCGGCGGTGGTGCGTACCTGTACTTCGCCGGGCGCGGCATCGTCGTGCGGCTGGTCATGCGTCGCCACGACGTGCGCATCGGGGACCCGAGCAGCGTCCGCGTCGGCCTCATTGCGCTCGCGCTGTGGGGAACGATTGCGCTGATCACGATCGGCGCCGCGATTGCGTCTCTGGAGCCGACATGAGTGTGACGCCGATGACGTGGTTCGTCGCGGTGGGCGGATTGGTGCTGATCTGCCTCCTCGGTGGACTCCAGCTCATCGCGTTCATCCGCCCGCGGGACCGGTGGACGATCGAGAACGTGTATGGCGGCGACCCGGCCGACACCGATCCGGTCGCGTACTTCGCGTTCAACCGCGGCTGGGCGGTCGCTGACACGTTCGTCTGGGCGCCACTGCAGATCGGTGGCGGCATCGGCATGCTCGCGGGACAGCGTTGGGGGTTCGTGCTCGCGCTGATCGCTTCGGTCCCGTTCTGGTACACCGCCATCTTGTTCTACATCTGGGATCGCGACCTCGGCTTCCGGAAACCGACGGCGAGCTATTGGGTGATCACGTGGGGCATGTGGCCGGTGTTCGGCGTCATCGAGGCCGTCTACTGCGTCGTCCGACTCCTGGAGTAGGTGCAGGCCCGGTGGAGTTGGTGAGGCCGCGGGACGTCCGACACTTCGTCGGGCTCACGTCGCCGTGATGCCGATGATCAGTCCAGTGGCAAGGCCGCCCACGACGTCGAGTGGCAGGTGTGCGCCGACATACAGTCGGGCGACTCCGGTCGTGAGAGCGCACACGAGCGCGCCACCGCGCATCGGGCCGGAGGGCGACGTCGCGACCAGCGCCAAGGTCGTTGCCACCGCCGCATGACCCGAGGGGAACCCCAGACCGGACTGGACCGAGCCCCGAACGATCACGTCATCGAGGTACTCCTCGGGGCGTCCTCGTCCGACCACTGGTTTGAGGAGCTTCGCAGCGCACCATGCTGCCGTGCCCGCCAAGAGCACGCGTGTCGCCGCGGCCTCGTCCCGACGTGATCGAACCGCCCCGGCAATGACGAAGACGGCCCCGAGCGACCCAGCCTGCATCACTCCCCACGCCGGTGCCAGCAACCAGGCCGGCGCGTCGTTGACCGCGCGAAAGGCGCGTTCCTCGGCATGATCGACGCGCTGCGTCCGCGCCTGTCGCGCCGAAGTCACGAGTGCCGCGGCCGCACCAACCAGCGGTGTGATCCTGCGTGCGGACATCAGAGCTCCTCGTCGATGAAGGTCTCGCGGAGCGCGGCATTGAGTTCGTCGCGGCCAACGAGACGGAGCGCCCCCTCGAGTGCCACCGACTCGGTTGCCGAGGCGTCGTTGTCGAAGGCGAATCGCCACGCAACACAGCCGCCTTCGAAGCGGTAGAAGACGCGTGCACGAAACCCAGGCTGGAGACGTTCGATGTCGTCGAATCGATCCGCTCCCTCGAGATCGCTCGGCACCTTGGCCGCGCTGCCGACATCACACGTCTCACTGAACCGAAGCGTTGCTGCGCCATCCCCTGCACGGTCGGAGTCGAGGTGGACGGTCGTTCCGTTCTGATCGATGGAGATGGTCGTGAAGCTCCATCCTTCGGGGAGACGTTCGAAGCAGGGCGACAACGACGCCGCTGGGACGGACTGCGCAGCAAGCATCGTCGAACCGCCATCGCAGCGGGGCGCGCTCATCGCCTCTTCCGCCGAGCACGCAGCTCCCACCCCCAGGCCGAGGAGACACAGCAACAGCCGAATCGACCGCCGCGGTGGTGTGCCGGGCGATGTCATGCGAGCCCGATGTCTGCCAGGTTGCTGACGAAGATCGAGAACAGCGCGAGAGCGATCAGTGCAACCCAGAGGGTGAGACCGACACGGCGCAGCGACCACCGTTGGATGGAGACGGGTTCCCGTGGTGGGACAAGGTCGCGGAACTGGGCGAGCACCGTGTGACCGTCGCCGCGGACAACGCTTCGGAGTTGCGAGGGAAAGGTGACGCCCCGTGACGCCGCGAACGCCTCGGCGATCTCGTCGTCGGTGAAGAGCAGGCGTGCACGTTCGTACACCATCGTCGCAGAACTGCTGAGCGCGAGCACCAACATCATGTTCGCGAGATCGACTGCCTCTCGCCATGGGGAGGGTCTGATCTGGGCGAACGCGACGTCGATGATTCGGAGCTGGTCGTTCTGCACCATGAGATTTGCCGGCTTGATGTCACGGTGCGCCAATCCGGCTCGCCAGAGCTTCTTCACCAGCTCGAGGCCTTGGTCGACGAGGTCCACGTCGACCGCGACCTGGCCGATCTCGACGGCATCGTGGAGGTATTCGGCCACCAGCAGATACTCCCGGTCCGGCGTGATCTCGACGACACCGATCGGAGCGTGAGTCGCAACGCCGGCGGCCACGAATGCGTACAGCATGTAGTGCTCGTGCTGCACGAGCCGACGAACCGAGGTGAACCGTTGTTCGTCCTCGAGTCGGCCGTACAGCAACGTTCGGCCGAGCTTGTACCAGCGGTCGGACCGGAGGTGAGTGCTGGAGTACAGCTTGGCGAAGACCACCTTGCCCTTGTCGTCGATGATCTTCAGCGGCGTCGAACCAGCGGAACCCTCGAGACCGATCGGGACGATCTCGGTGGCGTCGAAACCGAGCTGCTCGGACATCGCCGAACGGATCGCGTGACCCCGAGCTCCCGTGACATCGAGATGCGCGGTCTTGCCGCGGTGGAACTGCACCGGGAACACGGCCTCGGGTGCAAGGGTGCGGTAGATCAGCAATGGCACCGCCACCCCGACGGTGGCACTCACCAGCACATCGGATGGATGGTCGACGCCGGTGTACACCTGCGCGATGCCGAACGCCACGACGAGCAGCGCGTCGAGGGCATACCAACGTCGCCTCCACGGTCTCGGAGGCACGAGGGAGAGTGCGAAGGCGATCAACACGCCGGTGAGCAGAGCAACCGGGCGGGACGGTTGGGCGTACCCCTCCCACACACCGATCCGGGTCACGCCGAGCGGACGAGGTCGGCCGATCCGGGTCGCGATGATCGTGACGATCCCGGCGATGGTGGCCTGCGAGGCGATGAACAACAGCGCGTGCCGCAACCGCCGCGCAGCGAGCGTCCCGATCAGGACGATCCACCCGATCACGACGATCGCCCAGCGTGACCCGATCTCGTTGATCACCTGCATGGTCGGCGTCAACCAGTCCGTTCGGTTGTCGACCAACGGTGACATCAACTCCAGATCGCGTTCGGTGATCCAGATGGCCGGACGGTCCGAGAAGAAGATCCATCCCCAGATCGCGGCCCATCCGCAGAAGGCCGCGAGCCAGACGATTGCCGCAGTGTCATACGCTCGCGGGAGCGGAGGAGGCTCACCCGAGGGACGGCGGCGATGCGCAGATTGGGTTCCGGAGCCGCTGCGGATGTCGCTCACGCCGGGTGTTTCCGGTCAGCGTGCAAGACTTCGAGCGTGCGCGGTCTTCGTGCGTCGACGACGCTGTTCGTCCTCATCCTGATGTGCGCCGCGTGTGGGCGCTCATCCACAGATGTCGCCGAGCCAGCGGCCGAGGACGGGGTGAGGATTGCCAGCTTCGACTTCGCCGAGAGCGAGGTGTTGGCCGAGTTGTATGCCCAGGTCCTCGATGCAGCCGGCGTCCCGGTGATCCGGCTCGGCGTCGTCGGGCCCCGCGAGGTCGTCGCTCCCTCACTCGAACTCGATCGCATCGACCTCGTTCCCGAGTACCTGGGCACGGCGATGCGGTTCTTCGGTGACACATCTGATCCCGAAGGTGTCGACTCCACGCAGGCCTCCACTGGTGAGCTGCAGCGGTTGCTCACACCACGAGGGCTCCTGGCGCTCGATGCAGCCGCTGCACAGAATTCGAATGCCATTGTCGTCACGTCGGAGTTCGCAATGGAAGGGAACATCGTCACAATCAGCGATCTGGCCAGCCGAGCCACAGCGCTCCGGTTCGGGGGTCCTGTCGAGTGTCCCGACCGGCCGTTGTGCCTGCTCGGCCTCGCCGAGGTCTACGGTCTCGAGTTTGCTGAGTTCGTTCCCCAGCGCTCCGTCGCACTCACGGCGGAGGCGCTGCGTCGTGCCGAGATCGACGTGGGGTTGGCGTTCACGACGTCACCCGTGCTCGACGACGACACGTACACGGTGCTCGAGGACGATCGTCGTCTGCAACCGCCCGAGAACGTCGTCCCCGTGATTCGCCGGAGCGCATTTGACCGGTGGGGCTCCGAGGTCGGCGAGGCACTGAATGATCTCTCGGCGCTCCTGACCACTCGCGACCTGCGCGCGATGAACCGCCGCGTCGCCGACGGCACCAGCGTGGCGGAGGTCGCGTCGTCATGGCTCGCTGACGCCGTCGACGACTGACCCGCAGCGGGGCAGACGGTTTCTTGACAATGGACCTTCGGCCCTTCCGAGCCGGCGACCATGGCGCGCGCGATGGAAGGAGCCGAAAGAGAGGTCCACCCGATGTCGGAAGCCCCGCGAACGACTTCAGCCGCACCGAGTCAGGGCCCCGGCACTGCGCTGGCCGAGCCGATCGGTGACGGACCGATGGCCGCGACCGCGGTGGGCCTCACGAAGATCTATGGGTCCGGTGACACGAAGGTGATCGCTCTCGATCACGTCGAGGTCGGTTTCCAGGCCGAGCAGCTCACGGCGATCATGGGGCCCTCCGGGTCCGGTAAGTCGACGTTGCTGCATTGCATGGCTGGCCTGGATTCGGTGACCGATGGAGATGTTCGGATCGGCGACACCCGAATCTCCGACCTGTCCGACAAGCAGCTCACGCTGCTGCGCCGACAGCGTCTCGGCTTCATCTTCCAGGCCTTCAACCTGGTGCCCACGCTCACAGCGGAGGAGAACATCTTGTTGCCGCTCCACCTCGGCGGTCGCGAGCCGGATGCCGACTGGGAGCGGCGGGTCGTGGAGAGTCTGCAATTGGGAGATCGCCTCCGTCATCGCCCCAGCGAGCTGTCTGGCGGCCAACAGCAGCGCGTCGCAGTGGCCCGGGCCCTCGTCACGCGACCGGACATCATCTTTGCCGACGAACCGACCGGCAACCTCGATTCGAAGGCAGGCAACGAAGTGCTCGGGTTCCTGCGTCGTGCGGTGGATGACTGGCAGCAAACCGTGGTCATGGTCACGCACGATCCCGGTGCAGCGTCCTATGCGGACGTGGTCATCTTCCTGCGTGACGGGAAGCTCGTGGGGCGGCTCGAGGACCCGACCACGACGCAGGTCTTCGATCAGATCAGAGCGCTCGAGGAGTAAGCCGTCATGCGCGAGATCCTCCGCCTCACCTTCCGCAACCTCGCCGCCAGCAAGCTGCGATTTCTCCTCACATCGTTCGCGGTGCTCATGGGTGTGAGCTTCGTCGTGTCGTCGTTCGTGTTGACGGACGGATTGACCAAGACGTTCGATGCCATCGTCGAGGATTCGAACTCCGGCCTGGACGCGCAGGTTCGCGCCACGGTCGACTTCGAGGAGGTCGCCTTCGTGGATCTGCCGATCGACGAAGGGCTCGTCGAGGTGGTCGCGGGCGTCGACGGCGTCGACGTTGCGGAGCCGGGCTTCCAGAGCATGCTGCTCGTCCGCTCTTCTCGAGCCCGTCCGCATCGTTCCTGGGTCTGCCGCTGGAGCACCTTCCGTGGAGCCGCACCACCGGCCACATGGCTCGAGAGAACGCCGCCAGCAACAACAAGCGAACGGCGTCGACAGCGGCCGGGTTGATGATCGGTCTCGCGTTGATCGGGATGGCCACCGTCGTCGCCTCCTCGCTCAAGTCATCGTTCCGCGACCAGATGGGCTCGACGCTGACGGCCGACTATCTCGTCAACCATCCAAGCGACCAGAACTTCTCCGAACAGCTCGCCGTCGACGTGGCTGCGCTCCCGGAATTCAGCGAGGTCTCGGCCGTCCGCTTCGGCTCGATTCGCATCGACGGCGACACGAAGGACGTGACGTCCACCGACTTCTCCGAACTGCTGGATCTCCTGGATGTGGGCGTGGTCGCCGGCGACCCGGCGAGCGCTGCGAATCCTACGTCGATGCTGATCCACCAAGACGTCGCCGAGGATCGCTCACTCGACGTCGGGGACCAGATCACCGTGGAGTTCGCGGCAACCGGCGAGCAGACCCTCACGATCGGCGCGATCTACGAGAACTCGTTCATCATCGGGAACTATGCTCTCCATGACTCGGGCTGGGAGGCGAACTTCGACACCACCGACATCAACGTCGTCGCCGCCAACGTCGCCCCGGGCGTCGACGCCGCCGCTGCGGACGCCGCGCTCGCATCGGTCGAGGCGTCCTTCCCGCAATTGGAGTTCGAGACCAACGACGAGTTCCGTCAGCGGATGGAGGGCCAGCTCGATTCCCTCCTCGTGGTCATCAACGTGTTCCTCGGCCTTGCGATCTTGATCGCGCTGCTCGGCATCGCCAACACGATGGCGCTGTCGGTCTTGGAGCGCACACAGGAGATCGGACTCATGCGTGCGATCGGCATGACGCGACGTCAGACACGGAGCATGATCCGTCTGGAAGCTGCGATCGTTTCGCTGTTCGGTGCACTGTTGGGCTTGGTGGTCGGCCTCTTCTTCGGCTGGGTCGCTGTGATTGCGATTCCCGAGTCGATCATCAGCAGCATCGACATTCCGTTCGGCACGCTCGCTGTCTACGCCGTCATCGCCACCGTGGCAGGTCTACTCGCTGCGTCCTTCCCCGCTCGCAGAGCTGGCCGCCTCAACGTGCTCGACGCAATCGCTGCGTCGTGAACACGTGACCCTCGAGGACCGTGCTGCGCGTTGCGGGCCAGGTGCGCTCGGTAGCGTGGTGACCCATGTGCGGCATCATCGGGGTCATCAGCCGACCTCCCACTCGCCCGACCCCGCGTGCGGAGAATCTGCTCGGCGGGCTCGACGCGGCGATCGAGTCGATCCCGAACGTCGCTGCTGTCGCCGCGGCGACCAGCGAGGTCGACATCGCACTGCGCGGCCTGCCCGGCGTGCTCGCCCTCACCGGCCAGCCCGAACTCGTCGCAGCGCTCACGGCTCGATTGGATCGACTCGACGAGTTCCGCAACGAACGTGAAGCCGAACTCGACGCGAATCCCGGAGAGTTGTCTGCCGATGCGCTCGAAACCGCGAACGCGGAGTTGTTCGAGTTCGCCGACGTCCTGTGGGCGATCCGGCACGACCGCTTCCGGACCGCACGCGAAGTCGAGGCGCTGGCGGGTCGCGGTGCGCCGCTCCCGGCGATGGCCGCGTATCTCGTTGCCCAGCAAGCCTTCTCGGCCATCGATCGCCTCGAGGTCCGCGGCCGCGACTCGGCAGGTATCCACCTCTACGTCTGGAACCACGACATCGATCCCGATTCGCTCGTCGCCCTGGTCGCCGAGCGCGGCAACGACCCGCTCTTCGAAAACGGATCGGTCGTCGCAACGCATGACACCGACGGTCGGTCGGTGTTGTCGTTCGTCTACAAGCAGGCGGCGGAGATCGGTGAGCTCGGCGACAACACGGCCGCGCTACGCGCCGCACTCGCTGCAGACGCCCTCCTGCGCCGGGCGGTGTCGTCGCCACGAGCCCAGGCCGCGCTGATCGGACACACGCGGTGGGCGAGCGTCGGCATCATCAGCGAGCCGAACACCCACCCGCTGAATTCGCACGAGTCGGAGCGCTCCGGTGTCGAACAGCATGGTGACCACCCCTATGTGGTTGCGGCGCTGAACGGCGATGTCGACAACCACGGCGACCTCCGGGCCGAGCACGAGCTGCGCATCCCCGGGCCGATCACCACCGACGCCAAGGTCATTCCGACGATCACCTCCCGACATCTCGCCGACGGCATCGAGGCCGTCGAAGCATTCCGGCGGACGGTGTCGACGTTCGAGGGGTCGGTGGCCATTGGTGCGATGACCGCAGCGTCACCGTCGACCCTTCTCCTCGCACTGCGGGGGAGCGGGCAGGGCCTCTACATCGGATTGGCCGACGACTGCTACGTGGTGGCGAGCGAGCCGTACGGCGTCGTCGAGGAGACGGCCCGCTACGTCCGGATGGACGGCGAGAACGGCGGAGAGATCGTCGCGATCGATGCGGCGTCCGCCGGTGAGCTGTCGGGCATCCGCCGCTATGCCTACGACGGGACGCCGGTTCCCGTCGCCGTGGATGACGTCGTCACGGCCGAGGTGACGACGCGAGACATCGATCGCGGCGCGGCGCCGCACTATCTGCTCAAGGAGATCTCCGAGTCTCCGACCAGCTTCGCCAAGACGCTGCGCGGCAAGATCGCCACGCTCGACGACGGCGCCTTGGTCGCGGTCGTCGGCGACCGCGCCCTGCCGCCGGAGATCGCCGCGAAACTCGCCGACGGCACCATCACCCGGATCCGCGTGATCGGCCAGGGAACCGCCGCGGTCGCCGGCCAGAGCACCGCTGCCATCCTCGACGAGTTGCTCGACTACCTGCTCGACGTCGATGCGATCACGGCCACCGAACTGTCCGGTTTCCACCTCCGTCTCGACATGAGCGACACGTTGGCCATCGCGGTGAGCCAGTCGGGGACCACGACCGACACCAACCGCACCGTCGACCTGATCAGGGCCCGCGGCGGCCACGTGATCGGCATCGTCAATCGACGGGGTTCGGATCTCACCGACAAGGCCGACGGGGTGATGTACACCTCCGACGGTCGCGACGTGGAGATGAGCGTGGCGTCGACCAAGGCGTTCTATGCCCAGGTGGCGGCCGGTGCACTGCTGTCGTGCGCGATCGCCGACGCAACCGGTCTCGGCGACGCCCGCCGGCGGACCCAGCTCCTGGCGTCGCTGCGGGCGCTGCCCGACGCGATGCGTACGACCCTCGCCCGACGCGACGTGATCGCCGACGCGGCGCGTCGGCTCGCGCCGTCCAAGCGCTACTGGGCGGTGGTCGGCAACGGCCCGAACAAAGTGGCCGCCGAGGAGGTGCGGATCAAGCTCAGCGAGCTCTGCTACAAGTCGATGGCCTGTGACTCGACGGAGGACAAGAAGCACATCGACCTCTCCTCCGAGCCACTGATCCTCGTCTGTGCCGCCGGCCTCGAGGGGTCGACCGCTGACGACGTGGCCAAGGAAGTCGCGATCTTCAAAGCGCACAAGGCGACTCCGATCGTGTTCGCCACCGAAGGTGAGACGAGGTTCGACGCAGACGCGGTGATCGAGGTGCCGCAGGTCGATCCCATGCTCGGCTTCGTGCTGTCGGCGATGGCGGGGCATCTTTTCGGCTACGAGGCAGCGCTGGCGATCGACGCGTCGGCTCACCCGCTCCGCGCCGCCCGCGAAACGATCGAAGAACTCGTCGGGGACCAGTTGTCCGGCGACGATGTGCTCGAGCGGCTGAACCGCGACCTCATCCCGATGGCACGTCGGTTCCACGACGGCGTGCGGACCGGCCTCTACGACGGGCACCTCGAGGCATCGAGCGCAGTCCAGCTCTCGCGGATGTTCGGCCACGTCCTCTCCGACCGGCCGGTCCACGCGTACCAACAGGTCTCGGGCAAGGTGGCCACGCCATCGACACTGATCGACGACCTCGTGGTCGCCCTCAGCGAGGCGATCGACGAACTGACCCGCCCGGTCGACACGATCAAGCATCAGGCCAAGACGGTCACCGTCGGCATCTCGCGCAGCGACGAGGGCATCATCGACCGCCCGCTCGTCCAGGCGGTGCTCGGTGCGGGCGCAGGCCGAGACGTGCTCAGCTACCGGACGCTCAAGATCCTTGCCGACCTCGACCCGGCCGTCGCCGACGTGCGGGGCTTCACCCGATACGACATCGACCCCGATCACGACACCATCACGATCATCGACCGTGGGGGCATCTCCCGCGACCTCCGCAGTCGTGTCGAAGGCGTCGCCGCACTGCGCGGAACGAAGCACCGAGTTGCATCCGAGCGCGAGGTGCTCGTCGGACGTGGTCGGAGCGACGGCCGAACGCTGATCTTCGTGCCCGAGGTGAAAGGCGGCGAGACGATCGGGCTGACGCTGCTGCACGTGAAGTTCCACGACACCCGGCCGACCGAGGTGATGCGCGGCGTGCTCCAGGGGTACGACCGTCGCTACGACCGCCTCGTCGACACCGTGTCCGAGACGGAGGGCACGTTCGACGAATCGCTGCTGGGAGACATCCCGGTGGAGCAGTTGCTCATCGGACCGGTCATCGAAACCGCCGAACTCTGGAGGCGTTGAGCCCGTGGCGATCATCGGGATCGGCGTCGACCTCGTCGACATCGAACGGTTCCGGACGTCGCTCGAACGGACGCCGTCGATGCGGACGCGGCTGTTCACCGAGATCGAATTGGCATACGTCGCTCCCCAGGTCGACCCCATCCCGTCGCTCGCCGCGCGCTTTGCCGCGCGTGAGGCGGTGATGAAGACGCTCGGGCTGGGCCTCGGCGCGTTCGGGTTCCACGAGGTCTGGGTGGAGCGCGCCGCATCGGGCGAACCGTCGCTCGCGGTCACCGGACGTGCGCTCGAACTGGCCGATGCGGCCGGTGTTCGCCGGTGGCATCTCAGCTTGACCCATTCCGCATCGACCGCCGGCGCCTACGTCGTCGCCGAATAGCCGCGACTCCGATCGACGGACTCCGTCCGACAATTGGCACGCCGAGGGTCCCGCTGCGATCATGGCGCCCATGATCGAGGAGTACACCGAAGCCTGGGACGAATTGACTGCTCCGGGCGGCCAGTTCGCGATGACCGAGATCGAGGTGCGCGGCGTCCCGATGCGTGTGTTCGACTCGGCGCCGCCGTCGATGCGCTTCGTCTGGGAGCTCGCCGCCGGGCACGGCGACAAGGACTACGTGGTGTTCGAGGACGAACGCTTCACCTACGCCGAGTCCGATGCGATCATCAAGGCGCTGGCCCGACACCTCGTCGACGACCTCGGCGTGCAGCACGGTGACCGGGTCGCGATCTCGATGCGCAACTATCCCGAATGGGTGTTCGCGTACTGGGCGATCGTCTCCATCGGTGCGGCGTGTGTCGGGATGAACGCGTGGTGGACCACCGAGGAGATGCGCTATGGCCTCGCCGACTCGCGCCCGAAGGTCCTGATCTGCGACGGCGAGCGGATCGAGCGGGTCGCGCCGATCCTCGACGACCTTCGCCATGGTGACGAGGGGGCTCCGTTGCACGTGATCACCGTGCGGTATGACGGCGACCTCCCTGCCGATGCTGTGCGCTGGGCGGACGTGATCGACCCGAGCACCGCGCCGGCGACGTTGCCGGATGCCGACATCGATCCCGACGACGATGCATGCATCTTCTACACGTCGGGAACGACGGGGTTCCCGAAAGGCGCCCAGCTGACGCATCGCGGCTCGGTCCACAACCTGCTCGACCTCGCCTTCATGGCTGCGGTCAGCGCCGCCGCAGCCGCCAAGGCCGGTGTCGCCCCTGCGCCGCCCGCCGAAGCCAAGCAGAACGTGTTCATGGCGCCCACACCGTTGTTCCACGTGACCGCCAACAACTGCCTGCTCCATCCGGCCACGATCTCGGGGTCGCGGATCGTCTTCATGTACAAGTGGGACGCCGGGCGAGCGCTCGAACTGATCGAACGCGAAGGCGTCACCAACTTCTCCGGCGTGCCCACGATGAGCCGCGAGATGCTGATGCACCCCGATTCGGACGACGCGAGACACCTCGACCGTGGTGGGCATGGGCGGCGGCGGAGCGCCGCTGCAGCCCGATCTCGTCGACAAGATCGACAAGTCGTTGAAGGGCGGTGCGCCGAGCACCGGCTACGGGCTGACCGAAACCCACGGCATCGTCACGGCGAACTCCGGGTCGCTCTACACGGCCAAGCCGGCCTCGTGTGGTCGCGTCGTGCCGGTGCTCGACGCGAAGCTGGTCGACGACGCCGGCGAGGAGGTCACCGAACCGGGTGGCCGGGGCGAACTGTGTGTTCGGGGCTCGGTCGTGATCAAGGGCTACCTCAACCGTGAGGAGGCCACTGCCGACGCGATTCGTGACGGCTGGTTCCGTACTGGCGACATCGCGACGGTCGACGACGACGGATTCGTGTTCATCGTCGATCGTGCCAAGGACATGGTCCTGCGCGGCGGCGAGAACGTGTATTGCTCCGAGGTCGAATCGGCGATCTACGAGCACCCCGACGTGGCGGAGGCCGCGGTGTTCGGTGTCCCCGACGATCGGCTCGGCGAGATCGTCGGTGTGGCGATCGTGCGGGCATCGGGTTCGTCCCTGGACGATGCCGGCCTCACCGGCTTTCTCGATGGCAAGCTCGCCAAGTACAAGATCCCCGAGCGGATCTGGTTCATGGACGAGGCCCTGCCCCGCAACGCGAACGGCAAGTTCCTCAAGCGTGAGCTGCGTGACACCCTGATCAGCTGACAGACTCGATCCATGATCCCGGTGGTGACGCCCGACGAGATGCGGGCGATCGATGCTGCCGCACCGGAGCCGGTCGACGAACTGATCCGTCGTGCCGGATCAGTCGTGAGCCGGGCGGCGATCGACATGCTCGGCGGCACCTACGGTCGCGTGGTCAATGTGGTGGCGGGAGCCGGCAACAACGGCGCCGATGGCCGGGACGCGGCGCGTCGTCTCGCAGCTCGTGGCATCAGGGTCGAGGTGTTCGATGCGTCGGCGTGTCCGCCCGAGCTGCCCACCGCCGATCTCGTGATCGACGCGGCCTACGGCACCGGCTACCGACCCGATCCTGCCCGCCCCTGGATCGCTCCGCACGTCGGCGATGCGCTCGTGCTGGCCGTCGACATCCCCAGTGGTGTCGATGCCCTCACCGGCATCGCCCCTGACGGTGTGTTGGCGGCCGACAGGACGATCTCGTTCCAGGCGCTCAAGCCCGGTCTGCTCTTCGCGAGTGGTGCGAGCCTGTCCGGCGAGATCCGGGTCGCCGACATCGGGCTCGACACCGACCACATCGCGTGCCACCTGGTCGAAGCGTCCGACGTTGCGCGTTGGTGGCCGGTGCGCGCCGTCGACGCCCACAAGTGGCATGCCGCCCTGAAGGTGATCGCGGGAAGCCCCGGGATGCCCGGGGCCGCCGAACTCTGCACCGCGGCCGCAGCCCGCGGTGGCAGCGGGCTGGTGTCGCTCTCGGCGCCCGGCTGTCGTCCCAACACCCGCAGTGAGATCGTGCAGCACGCCATCCCGGCCGGAGGGTTCTGCTCGGAAGCGCTGTCCGACATCGGACGCTTCGGAGCGCTCGTCATCGGCCCTGGTCTGGGTCGCGAGGACCACACGCTCACCGCTGCTCGCCAGTGCATCGGTGAGGCGAGCGTGCCCGTGGTGGTCGACGGCGATGCCCTGTTCGCCGCATCGTGGAGCGGGGACGGAGCCGGACCGCTCTTTCGCGAGCGCGAGCTCGCAACGGTGCTCACGCCGCACGACGGCGAGTTCGGCTTTCTCACCGGTGAACGCCCCGGCGACGATCGGATCGCATCGGCGCGCGCCGCGGTGACCGAGTTCGACTCGACGGTGCTGCTCAAGGGCCCGACCACGATCGTCGCATCGCCGGGCGGGCGGGTCCTGCTCGTCGATCGAGGAGATCAGCGTCTCGCCACTGCTGGCTCGGGTGACGTGCTGGCCGGGCTGATCGGCGCCGCACTCGCCGCCGGAGCCGAACCTGGACTGGCTGCCGCGTCCGCGGCATGGCTCCACGGGGAGGCGGCTCGCCTGGGTCCCGAGCACGGGCTCCTCGCCAATGACATCGTCGACCTGATTCCGCTGGCGATCGGTGCACTCAGATGAGTTCCCCGATCCGATGGGCGTGGGCCGAGATCGACCTCGACGCGATTGCCCACAATGTCCGTGTCCTGCGCGAGCGGGTCGCGCCGTCTGCGCTGTGGGCCGTCGTGAAAGCCGATGGCTACGGCCATGGAGCTGTCGACGTGGCTCGTACCGCGATGTCCGCCGGAGCCGAGGGCCTGTGCGTGGCGCTGGTCGAGGAGGGCATCGAACTGCGACGCGCCGGGATCGATGCACCCGTCCTGATCCTCAGTGAGCAGCCGCCCGAGGCTGCGGCGCGCATCATCGAACATCGTCTGACACCGACGGTGTACCGGCGGGCGTTCCTCGATGCGCTCGTCGCGGAACACCCGACCGGGCTGCCGGTCCATTTGAAGGTCGACACCGGGATGCAGCGGGTCGGCGCCCACCCGCACGCTGCTGCGTCGATGGCGGCGGCCATCGGCCAGCGGGCTCCCGCCGTCCGCCTCGCCGGCGTGTACACACACCTCGCCGTTGCCGACGACGACGACCCGGCGTCGGTCGAGTTCACCGACCAGCAGCTCGCCAAGTTCGGCAAGGTGCTCGGCTTGTTGCCCGCCGTGCCGTACGTCCACGCTGCCAACTCGGCGGCGGCACTCGCTCGCCCCGATGCTCGGCTGTCGTTCGTCCGGGCCGGCATTGCCGTGTACGGGATCTCGCCCGGTCACGGCGTCGATCACCTGTGCGGCGATCTGCTCCCGGCGATGGAGTTGCGTGCTCGGGTGTCGTTCGTCAAGCAGGTGCGAGCCGGTAGCCGTATCTCGTACGGACTCCGCCACCGATTCGATCGCGACACCACCGTCGCCACCGTCCCGATCGGATACGCCGACGGCGTGCCGCGTCGGTTGTCCGCCGTCGGCGGAGAGGTGTTGATCGGCGGCCGTCGCCGACCGATCGTCGGCGTCGTGACGATGGACCAGTTGATGGTCGATTGTGGCGAGGACGACGTGAACGTGGGCGACGACGTCACCCTGATCGGGGCCCAGAGCGGACCTGATGGGCACACCGTGGAGATCCGCGCAGTCGACTGGGCCGACGCACTCGACACGATCGGCTACGAGATCGTGTGTGGCGTCTCGAAACGCATCCCTCGAGTTCCGCGCCGTAGCATCGACGACTGATGTCCGAGCACACCATCGCGCTGTACGCCGGTTCGATCGCCGACACGCACGCCATCGCGGCCGTGACCGCCGAGCTGGCGCGTGAGGGCGACATCATCGTGCTGGCCGGCGAGATGGGCGCAGGAAAGACGGCGTTCGCGCAAGGCTTCGGCCGAGCGTTGGGTGTCACCGACCGGATCACGTCGCCGACGTTCACGCTGGTCCACACGTACCCGGTCGACACCGGACCGCGCGCCGGAAAGGTCACGCTGCACCACGCCGATCTCTATCGTCTCGAACGTACCGCCGAAGTGTCCGACCTGGCCCTGCGTGAACTCGCCGAGTTCGCCGGCATCGTGCTGGTCGAGTGGGGCGACGTCGTGGACCTCTTCGGCGACCACCTCGTGGTCCATCTCCAGCCCGGTGTCGACGACGACACCGTCGATGATGGCGATGGCGATGATGGCGATGGCGTGCTCGCGCTCGACGGCGCGCGTCGGATCGACGTCGGTGTGGTCGGTCCGAGCTGGGCAGGCCGGTGGTCGCGCCTCACCAACGGGCTGGAGGCCTACCGATGCTGATCCTCGGAATCGAAACGGCCACCGAGCGAGTGAGCGTGGCCATCGGCGGCCACGAGGGCGTGATCGGCATGTTCGAGATCACCAAGGGCCGCCGCCACGCCGAGACCCTGGTTCCGGCCATCGAATTCACCTGTCGTCAGGCCGGGATCGGCATGGACGAGATCAGCGTGGTCGCCGTCGACGTGGGCCCCGGCCTGTTCACCGGGATGCGTGTCGGGTTGGCGTCGGCCAAGGCCATCGCACAGGCGTTGCGCATCCCGATGATCGGCATCTCGTCACTCGACCTCCTCGCGTTCCCCTGTCGCCACACCGATCGCGTCGTCGTGCCGGTGATCGACGCCCGGAAGGGCGAGGTCTTCTACGCGATGTACAAGCAGGTGCCGGGAGGGATCCAGCAGGTGGCCCAGCCGCAGGTCGGGCCGATCGACGATCTGGTTGCCGACCTGATGGCGCGCAATCAAGAGGTGTTGTGCGTCGGCGACGGCGCCCGCCGGTACTCCGAGGAGATCCTCGACGGCTACCACTGTGAGATCGGTGGCGATGCCTATCCGTCGGCCGGCCCGCTCGTCCAACTCGCGCATGCCCGTGCGCTGCGTGAGGAGTGGGTCAACCCGCGCGAGATCGAGCCGATCTATTTGCGCGTCCCCGATGCACTGATCAACTGGAAGACGCGGTCGGCGCGATGAGTGTGATCGAGCGGATGCTCGGCCGGGAGTCCGGCGACGCCCCCGACCCGTCGGGCCTGGTGCTCGCTCCGATGCGCAAGCGCGATCTCAGAGACGGCGTGCTCGAGACCGAGCGTCACGCGTATCCGACCCCGTGGTCGCCCGGCGTGTTCCAGAGCGAGATCGACCAGATGGGCAGCGGCTCGCGCCATTATCTCACCGCGCGTCGGCCTTCGGCAGGGAAGGGGCGAGGGCGGATCGTCGGGCATGCGGGCCTCTGGTTCGCCGTCGACGAGGCACACGTCACCAACATCGCCGTCCACCCCGATGCGCGCCGCACCGGCGTGGCCTCCACGCTGATGCTCGCGCTAGCCGACGAGGCGATCCGTCGCAGCTGCGTGGCGTGGACGCTCGAAGTGCGGGTCTCGAGCGTCGGTGCTCAGGAGCTGTACCGGAACTTCGGGTTCGTCCCCGCCGGTGTTCGCAAGCGGTACTACGACAACGTGGAGGATGCGATCGTGATGTGGTGCCATGACATCCAGGGCGCCGAGTACGCGCAGCGACTCTCAGCACTCCGAGGCGACCGATGAACGAGCCGTCCAACCTGGTCGTCGACGAGGCGACGCTCGTTCTCGGTATCGAGACCAGCTGCGACGAGACTGCGGCGGCGCTCGTGATGGGCGGCAACGACGTGGTCTCGAACGTCGTGTCGACGCAGATCGACCTGCACGCCGAGTTCGGCGGGGTCGTCCCCGAGGTGGCGTCGCGTGCGCACCTCGATGCCCTCAATCCGGTGATCGCCCGCGCGATCGTCGAAGGCGGCGTCGACGAGTCGCGGATCGATGCGATCGCCTGCACCATCGGGCCGGGCCTCGTCGGTGCGCTCCTCGTCGGCGTGTCGGCGGCCAAATCGTTGGCGCTTGCGTGGGACAAGCCATTCGTCGGGGTGAACCACATGGAGGCCCATCTGTATGCCGCGTCGCTCGAGGACCCCACGCTGGAGTTCCCGCTGGTCGTGTTGCTCGTGTCGGGCGGTCACACGATGCTGGTCGAGATGCAGGACCACGGCCGCTACCGGCTCCTCGGCCAGACGATCGACGATGCCGCCGGTGAGGCGTTCGACAAGGTCGCCCGGTATCTCGACCTGGGCTACCCCGGTGGCCCGGCGATCGACGAGACCGCGATGCGCGGGGATCCGGACGCGATCCCGTTCCCGCGCGCGATGAAGGACGAGGGCCTCGATTTCTCGTTCTCGGGGCTCAAGACGGCGGTCGTGAACTACGTCCGCAAACACCCCGATGTCGGTGACGCCGACGTGGCGGCATCGTTCCAGATGGCGGTCGTCGACGTCCTGGTCCACAAGGCGCGCAAGGCGGCCGCCCAGGTCGGTGCGACGGGCATCGTGCTCGGCGGTGGGGTGGCGGCCAACTCGCTGTTGCGCGAGGAGCTGCTCACCGCGTGTGAGGTCGACGGCATCCAGGGGTTCCTTCCGAGCCGATCGATGTGCACCGACAACGCTGCGATGATCGCTGCGGCGGGCTGGTATCGGCTCCGCTCCGACGGTCCGACGCCGCTCGACGTCGGCGCCATTCCGAATCTCAAGTTGCCGCTCGTCGACTGATCAGAGGGTGCTGGGATCGCCACTCTCGGCGTGAAAGACTGCCCGCATGTCGAACGACGGATTCCCGCCCCCGACGCCGCCCGACGGCTCCGAGACGGGTCTCGGCGATCTCGCGGCCGGCGCGGGAGACGGTGTGCCTGCGCCGCCTTCGCCGCCTTCGGTCGACTCGACCCAGGTGATGCCGGTGACGCCGTCGTTGCCACCCGCCACCCCGGGTGCGCCGCCACCTCCGTTCGGTGGTGCCGCGACCGCAGCACCCGGTGGCCCCGGTTCGCCGGTCGTGCCGACCGAACAGCTTCCCGAGCCGCCGTGGTTCAAACGTCCGGGTGCGGTGGCCGCCGTCGTGACTGGCGTCCTCCTGGTTGGCGGTGTCATCGCGCTGCTGTTTCTCCTCGGCGGTGACGACGATGAGGGGGGCGGCGAGCTGGAGCCCGAGTCGGTGTCGTTCGTCATGGTGCGGAACACTGCTGCCGGCGGACCACTGCGCACGACGATCAGTGCGGCGGTGATGGTCCAGGAGCCGGCCCCCGATGCTTACGCCTGGATCGTGCCCGGCGACGCGTTCGTCGGGCAGCCGGCGTTGCGGGAGACCGATGCGACCGGCCGCACCGAGTTCCGTTGGGCGCCCCTCGCCGACGCCGATGCGGCAACCTGGTCGTCGACGGTCGAGTTCGCTGAGTTCGTCGCGCCGGAACGCGATGCTGCAGTGACGGGTTTCGGAGCCGACTGCATCCTCGAACGTGACGGATCGACCGAAACGCTCGTCATCGCCGCCAACGTGCGGCCGGCCGAGGTCGACGACTCGCTCACGGGCGTCGGCTCGTACGCCTTCCCGAACGTGCGCTTCCGGGCGGGCGACCGTGTCGAGTGCACGCTGGTCAACCAGGTGGCCACACCGCCACCGACGACGGTCCCCGAATCGACCACGACCGTGCCCGAATCGACCACGACGGTCCCTGAGCCCACGACCACGGTGCCGGAGACGACCACGACGGCCCCCGAGACGACCACGACGACGACCACGACGACGACGACCACGACGACCACGACGACGCTCGCACCGTCCGACCCGTCGCTCGGCGACGTGCTCGACTCACTGGGGCTCACCGAGACGAAGGCGCTGCTCGAACGGGTCGGTCTGCTTGCCGAGATCGAGGCGCTCGATCAGCCCTTCACGCTGTTCGCCCCCGACAACGCGGCGATCGAGGATCTGCGCAACGATCCCGATGCCCCCGACCTCAGCGATGACGCGACCGTCGAGAGCCTGTTCCGCGCTCACCTGTCGATCGGTGACGCGCTCTCGTTGTCCGAGTTGGCCGTTCTGTCCGAGATCGATGTCGAGTTCGGCGGTCCCCAGCCGCTCGACGCCGGCGCCTCACCGCCGACGATCGGGAGCGCCGAGATCACCGATTCGGATCAAGCCGTCGACGGGGGAATCGTCCACGTCATCGACGTCGCACTCGACCCGCAGCCGTAGCACCGGACCGGCCCCGCTACCGTTGTCCGACGATGACGTACTCGATCGGTCGACACGAACTGGCTGCGCCCGTCGTCCTGGCGCCGATGGCCGGGGTGACGAACGCGCCGTTCCGCGCGCTCTGTCGTCGGTTCGCGCCGGGTCTGGCCTACGTCAACGAGATGGTGATGGCGACGCCGGTGGTCCAGGCGAATCCGAAGACCCACCGGATGATCACGTTCGCGCCCGACGAGCATCCACGGAGTCAACAGCTCTACGGGAGCGACCCGGCGATCATGGGCGAGGCCGTTCGCCAACTCTGCGACGACGGACGCGTCGATCACATCGACATCAACTTCGGATGCCCCGCCGCGAAGGTCACCCGCCGGGGTGGGGGAGCCGCCGTGCCGGCGCGACCCGAGTTGCTCCGGGCCATCGTCCGCGCCGCGGTCGCGGCGGCGGAGCCGCACGGCATCCCGGTCACCACGAAGTTCCGGATGGGTCTGTTCGACGACTGGCTCACCTTCAAGCGAACGGGCGAGGTGTGTGCCGAGGAAGGCGTGTCATCCATCGCGATGCATGCTCGGACGGTCGAGCAGCACTATTCCGGCGAGGCGCGTTGGGAGGCGATCGGCGAGCTGAAGGAGCACATGCTCGATCTGGGCGGTTCGATCCCGGTGCTCGGCAACGGCGACATCTGGGAGGCGTCCGACGCCGTGGCGATGATGGCGCAGACCGGCTGCGACGGTGTGGTCGTCGGTCGGGGGTGCCTCGGGCGTCCGTGGCTCTTCGGCGACCTCGTCGATGCGCTCAACGGTCGTCCCGTCCAGCAGAGCCGTCCACTCGGCGTCGTCGCCGGTGTGATGGCCGACCACGCTGCGATGCTCGCCGCACATCTCGGCGAGGACCATGCGATGCGTGACTTCCGCAAGCACACCGGCTGGTACATGAGCGGGTATCCGGTGGGCTCCGAGATCCGGCGTCGTTTCGCGCTGATCAAGTCGTTGGCCGAACTCGACGACATCCTGGCTGCGATGCTCGACAAGGTCGGCGCCGACGCGACCATCGTCGAGGGTGGCGAGCGGATCAAGCGTGGCCACACGAACGGTCCGATCAAGGTGGCGATTCCCGACGGGTGGCTCGACGGCCAGACACGGCACGGCCTCGACACCGACACATCCGTTCCCGACGACGCCGACGTCATGGCACTCTCGGGCGGATGATCACCTTTCACCAGGGTGTGTCGCTCGTGCTCGGGTCGGCGTCGCCGCGCCGTCACGATCTGTTGGCTCGAGCCGGCCTCGAGTTCGAGGTGCGTCCCGCGCACATCGACGAGACCCCACACGAGTACGAGACGCCGAGCGAGTACGTCCGCCGCCTCGCGCTCGAGAAGTCGGCGGCCGTGATCGGACCGAGTGAGATCGTCGTCGCCGCCGACACCACGGTGGAAGTCGATGGTCGGGTCCTGGAGAAGCCGGTCGATGATCCCGATGCGCGCTCCATGCTGCGGATGCTCTCCGACCGGGCTCATCATGTGCACACCGGCGTGTCGATCCGCAGCGACGCGGTCGTCCAGAGCTTCGTCGTCACCACGGCGGTCACATTCGTGGAACTCACGCCGCGGATGATCGAGTGGTACATCGGCACCGGAGAGGCGCGGGACAAGGCCGGCGCCTACGGCATCCAGGGCGCGGCCGCCAGCTTCGTCGAACGCGTCGACGGCAGCGTCACGAACGTGATCGGTCTCCCGATGGCCGAGACCCTCGCGATGCTCCGCGTCGTCGCCGACGCCTGAGCTCGGGAGTCCGTCGCCGTCGATGTGACCCGGGTGCGGTCGTCCCGGCCACGGCGTGGTGTTGTGCACCGACGTCGGGAGTCGATCGAGCACGGCTCCGACACGCGGCCCACCACCCGGTGCTGCCAAGCTCGGGCCACGTCGGCCGGATGTGTCGAGGGCCGAAGAGACCGGAGGAACGATGAGCTACACGCAGATCACCGTCGAGGATCGCGGCATCGTCAGAGTGGTGACCCTGAACCGTCCGGAGAAGCTCAATGCGTGGACGCCGACCATGCAGGCAGAGCTGTTCGGCGCCTTCCTCGACGGGAACGATGACGCGTCGATCGGAGCGTTCGTCGTGACGGGGGCCGGGCGGGGTTTCTGTGCGGGTGCCGACGTGTCCGAGGTCTTCGCCAAGCAGGTCGACGGCGACCAGTCCGCCGAGGCGACCGGACGGCCGAGCGACTGGGTGGCCCTGATGCGGGGGTCGAAGCCGGTGGTCGCAGCCATCAACGGAGCCTCGATCGGTGTCGGGCTCTCGATGACGCTGTCGATGGACTTCCTCGTCGCGCACCCTGCGGCGAAGCTGTCCGCGCGGTTCGTCAAGATGGGCGTGGTGCCCGAGCTCGCCTCATCCCACTTCCTCGTCCAGCGCTGCGGTTGGGGGAACGCGTCCGATCTGGTCCTGTCGGGCCGCACGGTGCTCGGCGACGAGGCGCACGATCTCGGACTGGTCGACGAGATCGCCGACGACGTCGTCGTCGCCGCCATCTCCCGCGCCGAGAGCTACGCGGTCAATGCGCCACCGTCGTTGCGGTTCGCCAAGGAGTTGCTGACCGACAACGGCACCGAGTCCGACCTGTCCCTGGTGCAGCGTCGCGAGCTCGCCGCGCTCGAACAGGCGTATGCGACGCCCGAGCACCGTGAGGCCATCGCCGCGTTCCTGGAGAAGCGAGAACCGAACTTCCGCTGAACGGAGGGCGGCACCTCGACGTCAACGGTTCGATCTGGATCGAGTTGTGCCCGGAATCCGGTCGATGTCGATCCTGAACCGAGTCGGACGGGTCGAATTCTCGTTGGCACTCTCGATTGCCGGTTGCCAATTTCGATCACACGCCTTAGTGTTGGCAGTCGGTTGGGGAGAGTGCCAAGTGCCGCCCGAACCCTCACATCCGCAATACCGTGACCTGCCAATGGAGGCATGAACCCATGAACCTGAAGCCACTCGATGACCGCATCGTGGTCCGGCCCGCAGAACCCGAGACCCAGACCGCTTCCGGTCTGGTCATCCCCGACACCGCCAAGGAGAAGCCCCAGCAGGGCGAGGTCCTCGCGGTGGGCCCGGGCAAGCGCTCGGACAGCACCGGCGAACTGATCGAAGTCGGCATCAGCGTCGGCGACACCGTGCTGTACTCGAAGTACGGCGGCACCGAGGTCTCCTCGGGCGGCGAAGACCTGCTCGTGCTCAACAGCCGTGACGTCCTCGCCATCGTCGGCTGACCACCACCCTCATCGCATTCGCATTGCATTCATTCGTAGATCGCTAGGAGAAAACACAACATGGCAAAGATTCTGAAGTTCGACGACGAGGCCCGCCGGGCACTCGAAGCCGGCGTCAACAAGCTCGCTGACGCCGTCAGGGTGACCATCGGCCCGAAGGGTCGCAACGTCGTCCTCGACAAGAAGTTCGGCGCGCCGACCATCACCAACGACGGTGTGTCGATCGCCAAGGAGATCGAGCTCGAGGACGTCTTCGAGAACATGGGCGCCCAGCTCGTGAAGGAAGTCGCCACGAAGACCGACGACATCGCCGGTGACGGCACCACCACCGCCACCGTGCTCGCGCAGGCGATGATCTCGGCCGGCATGCGCAACGTCGCGGCCGGCGCCAACCCGATGTCGCTCAAGCGCGGCATCGAGGCCGCCGTGGCCGCAGCCGTGGCGTCGATCGTCAAGCAGTCCAAGGATGTCGACGACAAGAAGGACATCGCTTCGGTCGCCACGATCTCCGCTGCCGACGCATCGATCGGCGAGGTGATCGCCGACGCCATCGACAAGGTCGGCAAGGACGGTGTCGTCACCGTCGAGGAGTCGAACACGTTCGGCACCGAGCTCGACTTCACCGAAGGCATGCAGTTCGACAAGGGCTACCTGTCGCCGTACTTCGTGACCGACGCCGAGCGCCAGGAAGTGGTCCTCGAGGACCCGTACATCCTGCTCCACAGCGCCAAGATCTCGACCGTCCAGACGATGCTGCCGACCCTCGAGGCCGTCATGCAGACCGGCAAGCCGCTGGTCATCATCGCCGAGGACATCGAAGGCGAAGCCCTCGCCACCCTCGTGGTCAACAAGATCCGCGGCACGTTCAACGCTGCGGCCGTCAAGGCCCCCGGCTTCGGCGACCGTCGCAAGGCGATGCTCCAGGACATGGCGATCCTCACCGGTGGCCAGGTCATCAGTGAAGAGGTCGGCCTCAAGCTCGACAACGTCACCCTCGATCTGCTCGGCACCGCCAAGCGCGTCGTGATCACCAAGGACAACACGACCATCGTCGACGGTGGAGGCACCTCCGACGACATCAACGGCCGCGTCAACCAGATCAAGGCCGAGATCGAGAACACCGACTCCGACTGGGATCGTGAGAAGCTCCAGGAGCGTCTCGCGAAGCTGGCCGGCGGTGTGGCACTGATCAAGGTCGGCGCTGCCACCGAGGTGGAGCTCAAGGAGAAGAAGCACCGCATCGAAGATGCCGTGTCCTCGGTCCGTGCTGCCATCGAAGAAGGTGTGGTCGCCGGCGGCGGCACTGCCCTCATCCGTGCCCGCAAAGACGTCCAGAAGGTCGTCGAGTCCCTGGAAGGCGACGAAGCCACTGGCGCCAAGACCGTCTGGGAAGCCCTGCTCGCCCCGGGCCGCAACATCGCGAACAACGCCGGCCTCGAAGGTTCCGTCGTCGTCCGCGAGGTCGAGGCCGCCAAGGGTCCGATGGGCATGAACGCCGCAACCGGCGAGATGATGGATCTCATTGCAGCCGGCATCATCGACCCGGCCAAGGTGACCCGTGCGGGTCTGCAGAACGCAGCCTCGATCGCAGCACTGCTGCTCACCACCGAGGTCCTCGTCGCCGACGAGCCGGAGCCCGAGGGCGCCGGCGGCGGCATGGGTGGCATGGGCGGCATGGGCGGCATGATGTGAGACCCGGCCGGGGCCCCGCTCCGGCCTGACCCACCCGCTCGCGCTGCGAGCGGCAGGTCACCCAACTCCCGACACGAGCGGATCGGCTTCGGCCGGTCCGCTCGTTCGCGTCCCGGGTGGATGTCAGCGCGACGAGACGAACGGTTCGCCCATGTGTTCCGACACGTCGGGCGGGCTGAGGCGTGGCGTCGTCGGTGGTGGCGGTGGCGAGCCCTGCTGTGTCAGGTCGGACCGGCGGCACCATCGGTGTGTGAGATAGCCGGCGCCGACCACGAGCAGTACGTCGCCGATGCTGAACACATTGGCGAGTGGCCAGCCGGCGGGAATGTAGAACACGTCGCCGAGGAACCAGAGCGTGGCGTCTGGCGTCGGCAGCGAGTTGGCGTACACCTCGCCGGTGACGTGAGGGAGGCCCGCTGCCGACCACGCCGCCGGGCGAGCGGGCATCACGCCGCCGTTGGCGGCGATCACCGTGAGGTTCAGGGCGCCACCGACCGCCATCACGATGGCGCCCGGCAGGTGACGATTTGCCCAGATGAATACCCCGGCCGGCGCGAACGTGGCGACGTGCAGCCACGTTGCGATGTCGGCCGACTGCATCTGCGCGGCGACCAGGCCGGACACCACCTGCGCGACGAGGCACACCCAGATCAACCAGACGTATCGGAGCCGCAGGTGCACGAACGCCCGAAGGCGTCCGCCGGTGATCGGCACGGCGGCCACTGTCAGCGCGATCGCAGCGAGGATGATCACGAGATCAGCAACGGGTTCGCAGACTCGGACCGGATCGTGTCGAGCCACGCCTCCAGAGCGGCAACGGGCAAAGCAGCGCCGATGAGGCGTCCCTGAGCCACGTCGCAGTCGAGCGTGACGAGCGAGTTTCTGACGGCGGCGGAGTCCACACCGTCGGCAACGACTTCGAGTCCGAGTCCGTGTGCCACCTGGATCACCGCCTTGGTGATCAATTCGACCGACGTGTCGGTGGGCAGCCTCGCGATGAACGCCTCGTTCAACGTGAGCCGATCGATTCCGCGTTGCAGCAACGTGGCGAACGACGACGTGTCGGTCTCGAAGACCTCGACGGAGAACGTGACGCCGATGGACCGGAGGAGGTCGATGTGCGTCCGGCTCTGCTCGGTCTCGATCGAGAACGCCGATTCGGTGAGTTCCAGCTCGACCCGTTCGGGTTCGAGGCCGACTCGTGCGAGGGTGGCGATGACGTCGTCGGCGAACGATCTGGTCTGGAGGAGCCGTGAGGGTACGCCGATCGCAACTCCGAGTTCGGGACGATCGAGCCCCACGAGGGCGCGTGCCGCGTGCTCGACGACGAATCGCGTGAGCGGCCCGACGAGTTCGGTGTGCTCGACCAGACCCTCGAATTCGACGGACGGGATGTTGCCGTGCTCGGGGTGATGCCATTCGAGACACGCCTGCACCCGGTCGATGGCGCCACTTCCCAACCGTTGCTGCGGCCGGAAGTGGACGCGGAGTTCGTCGGACTCGATCGCTCGGGCAAGGTCGCCGAGGAGTCCGAGGCGTGCGTGTTCGGTGGTGGCGTCGTCCGGGCGGCTGACCTGCACGCCGGTCCGGCGTTGCTTCGCCTGGTACATCGCCACGTCAGCGCAGTGCAACAGATCGGTCAGCAACGTTCCGTGCGTTGGGGCGAAGGCGACGCCGACACTCATGCCGACCGCGAGTGGGAACCCGTCGACGTCGACGGGAGCGGACAACTCGCGGCGCCAGTGACGGATCTGGGCCGCTGTTGCCTCTTGATCGACCGGTCCCGGAAGAAAGACGGAGAACTCGTCGCCGCCGAGTCGGGCCGGTATGGCTTCGTCGGGAAACACCGCGGTCATGCGTTCGGCGAGGTTCATCAGGAGCGCGTCGCCGGTCTGATGGCCGAGTCGATCGTTGATTCCCTTGAATCCGTCGAGATCGAGGAGCAAGAGCGCTCCTTGGGCACCATCGGGGTCGCTGAGCAGTTCATCGACCTTCGACGCGAAGGCCCGGCGGTTGTACAACTTGGTGAGCGGATCGTGGCTCGCGTCGTGAGCGCGATCCTGAGACTGGCGGGCGCTGTGACCGACCAGGAATGACGTGACAGCGAGCATCGGGACGAGCAGCAGGCTGAACTCGACGGTGATCACGAAGATCGGGGCCAGGGCCATCAGCGCGCCGTCGGCAGTCAAGCTCAGCGAGAGCCCCTCCTTGAGCATCGCCCACAGACTCGAGCCGAAGTGCAGCGAGAGGACGATGCACACCAGCACGGCGTTGGTGACCAGGATGGTCGCGCCACTGGCGAGAATTGCGATTGCGCTCGAGACGGAGAGGCCGGCTGCGTCAGCGAGCGCACCGTCGGCGTCGAGTGCGTGGAGGACATAGCCGCCAAGCGCGAGTGACAGCGCCGTCTGCGCGACGTTGAACAGAATGCGGCGCGTGGCCTGGTGGCCTCGGATGTCGGAGTACGCCATCGTCAGCGCCATCGCCGCGATGGCAGTCGAGGTCGAGCCCAGGAGAACGAGGGCAAAGGCGAATGCCCAGCCCGGCGTCACCTCACCTCCGGTTCCGATGCGCAACCAGTGAGCGTTCTTGCTCGCACCGAAGAAGAGCAGGATGCTCAGGAGGGCGATCGCCGGAAGGTTGAGGTCGCGATGTGCGCCCGCTTCGAAATGGAGGGTCCACACCGTCGAGATCAGCCCCAGCAGGCCGATCAACGTGACGTACGCCAGAACGGCGACGTCGGGCGCCGGCGACGCGGGGGGCGTCGGGTGGGTGGGCTCAGTCATCTGAGCTGTAGTTGGGGACACGGCCACTCTCGGTCATCGGCAAGAAGGCGGCGGCGCTCAAGGTCGAATCGCCGTCCGCCAGCGGGTACCGGGGCCCATCGAACGTGCCGATGGGCCCCGCGACCGGTTCACCAGTTGATGAACATGTACCACTTGAATGGAGCGGCGGCCACGAGCGCGAACGCCGCAACACTGCCCGATGCCACCGCGACGCGCGCGATGGGGTTCGAGATGCGCCATTTGATGGACTTGGTGTCTTCATTCATGTTGGTTCTCCTTCTTCGCCGAAGCGATTTCGAGGACGAACGGCTCGGTCGACCCGTCCGCCACCGGTTGCGGTGCACGTCATCGATGTGTCGCCACTGGCATCGATGACTTCGGCATGTTTGGTCAGTTCGAGAGTCAAGTTCGCTTCAAGTCGGGGCCCGAGTCCGGGGACTGGTCCTCGATGCAGCCGTCGGCACCGGCCGCTGAGCGCCGCCGACCGTCAACGCGGAGCGAGCCGGAGCTCGGTGAGGCCGCGGATGACGAACGTCGGGTGGTAGTGCGGCTCGGCCGCGAGTTGCAGGTCGGGGAACCGTTCGACCAGTCCGGCGACCGAGGCGGCCAGCTCGAGTCGGGCGAGCGGTGCGCCGACGCAGAAGTGGATGCCGCCTCCGAAACCGATGTGCGCAGCGTCGTTGCGACCGACGTCGAAGCGGTCGGGATCGTCGAATCGTCGCGGATCGCGCTGGGCCGAACCGAACAGCATCGCGATCTCCTGTCCGACGCCGATCTCCTGACCGGCGATCTCGACGCCGTCGTCGAGCACCCATCGCTCGAACATCTGCAATGGTGAGTCCCAGCGGAGCAGTTCTTCGACCGCATCCGCCGCGTCGACCTCACCGCTGGTCAGCCGCCGCCACTGGTCGGGATGGTGCATGAGCGCACGGAATCCGTTGCCCAGGGTGTTCACCGTTGCCTCGTGTCCGGCTTCGAGCAGGACCATCGTGGTCGACACGATTTCTGCCTCGGTGAGCATGTCACCCGCGTCCTCCACGCGCGCGAGTTCGGACACCAGGAGCCCGTCGGGACGTCGGCGCTTGTCCTCGATCAGCGCTCGCGTGTACGCGATGAAGTCACCCGCAGCGATGTTTGCCGCGTGCTTCGTTGCGTCGTCGGCGTTCAGCTCGTACATCTTCACGATCGCGTGCGACCAGTCGAGCAGTGCCTGCGAATCGTCCAGCGGAACGCCGAGCATCGAGCAGATGACGCCGACAGAGAACGGCTGGGCGTAGTCGGCCAGCAGGTCGAACGTGTCCTGCTCACCGCAGCGGTCGAGCAGTTCGCCGGCCGACGCCGCGATGCCGTCGCCGAGGCCGGCGATCGCCCGCGGCGTGAACACCTTGTGCACCAATCGACGCAGGCGTGTGTGGTCGGGTGGTTCGAGCGCCAACAGCGACCACGCCTCGTGTTCGTGGAACGCCGCCCACCGAGGGTCGGGTTCGGGGCGCCCCACCTCGGTGTGCGTGAACCGGTGGGTGTACGAACGGCCCAGGCGCCGGTCGCGGAGTGCTGCGGCGATGTCGTCGAAGCGGGTCAGCATCCACTGCTGGCTCGCGTCGTTCCAGAAGATCGGTGCCGCTTCACGCAGCTCGCCGAGAACCGGGTACGGATCGGCGATGAACCCGAGGTCCGATGGATCGAAACGGGCAGACCGATCGTCGATGGCAGGCACGTCACAGACGTTACCGACCGGTCCGATGGGCGACCGGCGAACCTCGCTACCCTCGACAGCGTGGCCCAACTCGGACATGGAGCGATGCGTCCGTTCTGGATGCATCAGGTCGTCGAGTACATCATCGGTGCCGTCTTCGTCTCGGCCGGGTTCGGGAGCTCGACGCCCGCCGTGCCTGCGGTGCTCGGCGCGATCGTGATGCTCAACGCTGCGATCGCCACCGGTCCGGCCGCTGCGTTCCAGCTCGTGCATCGTCGGGTGCACCGCATCCTCGACCTGTTGGTGATGGGTCTCGTCGTGGTCGCCGTCCTGCAGCCATGGGTCGAGATCGACGCCAATGCCCGGCTCGTGATCGGTCTCCTCGACGTCGTGCTGGCGTTCGTGTGGTGGAACACCGACTTCGCAACGAAGGATGAGCGCAAGCAGCGTCGCCGCCGGACACCGACGCCCGATGCCGAACAGGTCGGCCGGTCGGCCGGGCGCTCGGCGGCCGAGACCTATCTCGCCGCCAAGCGGCTCAAGAAGGCGGTCATCGACGATCGTCGGAGCGGCGCTTCGGCCGACGACGGATCGTGACCGACCACACGTCGATCAGGCGACCCGGAGGACAGCAGGTCATTCCGCGCCCGCACCACACGGTCGAGGAGTTCGACGTGCCGTGGGCGTTCGGTTCGCGCTGGACCGTCGACGAACTCGTCGCTCCCGTTGCGACCGAGTCGGCTCCGCTGCTGCCGGCTTTTCCCGACGCTCGGCATTCCGCGGTGCTCATCGTCCTGTCGGACGGGCCACGGGGCGCCGAGGTGTTGCTGACTCGTCGCTCGATGCAGATGCGCAGCCATCGCGGTGAGATCAGCTTCCCCGGCGGTCGGTGCGACCCGGGTGAGACGCCGGTCGAAACGGCGTTGCGCGAAGCGGAGGAGGAAGTCGGTCTCGAGATGCGGCGGCCGTCGGTGGTCGGGGAGTTGGAGCACCTGTCGACGATCGTGTCGAAGAGCTACATCGTTCCTGTCGTCGCCACGCTCGACGAGCGGCTCGATCTCCAGCCGCGCACCGGAGAGGCCGACCGGGTGATGTGGACGCCGGTTGCGGAGTTGACCCGGCCCGGCACGTATCACCGAGAACGCTGGGGCATCCCGCCGCTCGACCGGCCGCTGCACTTCTTCCATCTCGACGACGAGACGGTGTGGGGTGCGACGGCGCGGATGCTGGTCGACCTGTTGACCTTGCCGCGTCAGCCGATTCCGAGCCCGTCGCCGTCGACCGACTGATCGGTACGCATCGGTGAGATCGCCGGTCCGATGTCCGGTCAGGCGCCCCAGCCTCCGGAGAAGTCGAAGAACTGGCCGGTCTGGAAGCGGTTGGTCCCGTCGAGCAGCACCGCCGTCACGTTCGCCAACTCGTCCATCGTGCCGAGGCGGCGCATCGGTGTCTGGGCCTCGATCTTCTTGCGCCGTTCGGGATCGTCGGCGCCCGACGCCTTGATGAAACCGGGGAAGTCCATGAAGTTCGTGCCGATGGCGTTCACTTGCACACCGTCGCGGGCGTGCTCGAGGCCGACGGCGCGCACGATGCCGTTCGCTCCGGCTCGTGTTCCGCCGTAGATCGAGGTCATCGGGTCGGGCCGCCCACCGGTCGAGGACGTGAACACCACGATCTGGCCGGCGCCTGCGTCGACCATCGGAGGGAGCGTCGCTTGGAGCGCGTGGAACACCATGTCGAGATTGGTGCGTTTGATCTGCTCCCACTGCTTCGACGTCATGTCGAGGAACTTGCCGACGATGATCACGCCCGTGACGAAACATGCCGAATCGAGCCGGCCGAATCGGCCGAGCGCCCGAGCGACGAGCGCCCGGTTTCCCTCGGCGCTCGTGAGATCGACATCGGTGACGGTCTCGACGGTCGCGCCGAGTGCCTCGAGCTGCGGGACCTGCTGGTCGAACGAGCGCTCGACACCGACCATGGTGCCGTCACCCGCGGCGCCCTGGAGCACGAGGTCGAAGCCACGTTCGGCCATGGTGCGTGCAAGCGCCGGGCCCACATACCCGGTGGCCATCGTGATCAGGGCAACGGGACGTGATGCGTCGGTCATGGCAGCATGATCGCAGCCGGACCACGGCACCCACGATCCCGGCACCTGCGATCCCGGCACCACGATCCCGGCACCTGCCCGCCGTCCCTCCCCACCGGTCCACCCGCCCAACCGGACCGAGCGGGGGACGACAGCAACGAACGTCAGGTGAGCGCGCGGAGCGTGGTCCACATGTCGCGGACGTGCTCGCGGGTCGTCGTGCGCGCGCCGACGGAGATGCGCAGGGTCGAGCGGCCGTCGAGGACGGTCCGCGTGAAGTGGCCGGCTTCGCTCGCGTTGGCGGCCTCGATCAAGGCGTCGGTCGCCGAGTTGCCGGCGCGGAGCGCCACGCAGACCAGGTTGAGCGGGTGCGGCGCGACGATCTCGAACCGTTCGTCGTCGGCGATCCAACCTGCCAACTCCTGCGTCATCGCGACGTGCTCACGGATCATCCGTTGGAACGAGTCGACGCCCTCGCAGCGGATCGCGAACCACAGCTTGAGCGCGCGGAACCGGCGACCGAGCGGGACCTGCCAGTCCCGGTAGTCGATCACGGCGCCGGCTTCCGCGGCGGCCGACCGCAGGTACTCCGGCAGGATGCTGAGCGCGCCGAGGAGTGACGCGCGGTCGCTCGTCCAGAAGGTCGTGCAGTCGAAGTTGACGCCCATCCACTTGTGCGGATTCGTGCAGTAGGAATCGGCGAACCCGATGCCGTCGTTGACCCAGCGGAACTCGGGAGCGAGGGCGGCGATCCCGGCCATCGCTCCGTCGACGTGGAGCCAGACATCGGCCTCGCGGCAGATCGGCCCGATCAGCGCGGTCGGGTCGAACGCACCCGACGAGGTCGTGCCGTGATGGCAGGTGACGAAGAACGGAACGAGCCCGACCGCACGGTCGGCGGCGATCATCTCGGCGAGGGCATCGGGGCACATCGCGAACTCGTCGTCGTGCGGCACGACGCGGAGACGGTCGGTCCCGATTCCGGCGATGCGCAGCCCCTTCTCGATGCTCGAGTGTGACTGTGAGGTCGCGTACGCGACCAAGTTCGACGTGTTGCCGTCGGTGTTGATCGCACCGCAGGTCGCACGGAATCGTGCCGCCAGAATCGCGACCAGCGTGGCCTCGCTCGCCGACCCCTGGATGACACCGCCGCCGCTCGCGTTCGTCGAGCGGAATCGCTCCGGAAGGTCGAGCAACTCCTGCATCCAGTCGAGCATCAACGTCTCGAGCTCGGTGCATGCGGGTGACGTGACCCAGCTCATGCCCTGCACGCCCAGCCCCGCCGACAGCAGCTCGCCGAGAATCGATGGGTACGAGGTGTTCGCCGGGAAATACGCGAACCAGTTCGGGTGCTGCCAGTTGGTGACCCCCGGCATGATCACCCGGTCGACGTCGGCCATGACGGCGTCGAACGACTCGGGTGCGGTGGGTGGATGCTCGGGAAGCGCGGCGCGGACGTCGCCCGGCGCGACCGTCGCGAGCACCGGGCGGTCGCCGACACCCTCGAGGTAGTCCGCGATCCAGTCGATCAGTTCGTGTCCGCTCCGGCGGAACTCGTCGGGCGTCATACGCGGGTCTCGTCGGGGCCCGGAGTGAGGTCGTCGCCGGGTTGGTCGGTGCGGTTGCGGCGGACCCCGACCGAGATCCGCCAGAAGATCAGTGCGAGTCCTGCGACGAGGACGACGAACACCGCAACCTGCCCTGACCCGCCCCGCGCCTCGCTCCCGCAACCGGGTCGCTCGACCATACCGACGCAGTCGCTCAGGTTGTTGTCTTCCGGGTAGAAGTCCGACACCGTCGGCACCGTGCGATCGGCCTCGGGTTCATTCGACGGGTCGGCCGGCTGCGTCGATGGCGGCGCACTGCCCTCGACATGACCCGGCGTGAGCGGGCCGACGATCCAGACGGCGGCCACCAACAGCGCCAGGATGAAGCGGGCCGGGCCTCTACGATCCATGAGGTGAGTCAACCGCAGACCCCGGCCGATCCCACAACGAATACGTCGGGGCCCACCGACCGCGCCACCGTGCTCGTGGTCGACTTCGGCGCCCAGTATGCGCAGCTCATCGCACGGCGGGTGCGTGAGCTGCACGTCTACTCCGAGATCGTCCCGAATCGGATCTCCGCAGCCGAGGTCGCCGAGCGGGCGCCCGACGCGATCATCCTGTCGGGTGGCCCGGCGAGCGTGCACGTCGACGGTGCACCACAGCTCGACACGGCGATCTACGACCTCGGCATCCCGATCTTCGGTATCTGCTACGGCGCCCAGCTCATCGCACAGCAGCTCGGCGGTGTGGTCGGGCGTGGGATGGCCGGCGAGTACGGTCGCACGCTGCTCGAACGCACGGGTGACTCGTCGATCCTGCCTCCTGATGCGCCGCACTCGCACGAGTGCTGGATGAGCCACTTCGACGGCATCACCGAGCTGCCCGACGGGTTCGTCGCCACCGCAACCTCGACCGGTGCGCCCGTCGCCGTGCTCGAGAACGACGTGCGCAAGATCTACGGCGTCCAGTTCCACCCCGAAGTCGTCCACTCGCCGTACGGCATGGCCGCGATGGCCCGATTCGTCCACGAGCGCGCCGGCATCGGCGCCGACTGGGCGATGTCGTCGGTGATCGACGAGCAGATCGCCGAGATCCGCGAGCGGGTCGGCGACGCCCGGGTGATCTGCGGCCTGTCCGGCGGCGTCGACTCGTCGGTGGCTGCTGCGCTCGTCCACAAGGCGATCGGCGCCCAGCTCACCTGCATCTATGTCGACACCGGGCTGATGCGCAAGGGCGAGTCGGCGCAGGTCGTCGAAACGTTCCGACGCAACCTGGGCATCGAGCTGATCCACGCCGACGAAGGCGAGTCGTTCTTCGAGGCGCTCGCCGGGCTGACCGAGCCGGAGGCGAAACGCAAGGCGATCGGCGAACGCTTCATCCGCGTGTTCGAGAAGTACACCGGTGGCCTCAGCGAGGCGAAGTTCCTCGTGCAGGGCACGTTGTACCCCGACCTCATCGAATCGGGTGGGACCGACGGGACGGCGTCGGTGATCAAGAGCCACCACAACGTCGGTGGGTTGCCCGATGACATGGAACTGGAGTTGATCGAGCCGCTGCGTGACCTGTTCAAGGACGAGGTGCGGGCGCTCGGCACCGAACTGGGCCTCCCCGACGAGATGGTCTGGCGTCAGCCGTTCCCAGGCCCCGGTCTCGGAGTGCGGATCATCGGCGAGGTCACCCCCGAGCGGGTCGCCGTGCTGCAAGAGGCCGATGCGATCGTGCGACACGAACTCCACGCCGCTGGGCTGGAACGGGCGATCTGGCAGTCGTATGCCGCCTTGCTCGCCGACGTCCGTTCGGTCGGCGTGATGGGTGACGAGCGGACCTACGGGCATCCGGTCGTGATTCGTGCCGTGACCAGCGACGATGCGATGACGGCCGACTGGGCTCGGGTGCCGTACGAGACGCTCGAGATCATGAGCCAGCGGATCATCAACGAAGTCGACGGGGTGAATCGCGTCGTCTACGACATCACGTCGAAGCCACCCGGCACCATCGAGTGGGAATGAGCGAGTGGGAATGACGAACGGCGTCGAGGCGGGCTCCTGGGTGGTGTCGGACCCGCCCGGCCCCTCGGTGTGAAATGTGAATTTCTACGTCATTTCGCAACACCTTCGTCATATTCGGTAGCATTGCCGGTCGTGAAGCAGCTCATCCGTGTTGCCCCCATCGCGCTCATGGTTGCGCTCGTCGTTCCGGCGATGAACCCGCATGTCGCTGCCGCGAGCCCGGTCGATCAGCAGCGTGCCCGCGTCGAGAGCATCGTCGACGAACTCGAACGGCTCGAAGAGCAGGCCAACGAGATCGCCGAGAACTACGTCGAGGCGGTCGACGCCAAGACCACGCTCGACGCCGAGATCGTCGAACTCGAAACCGACATCGCCGCCAAGGAAGTCGAACTCGCCGAGCTCCGCGCCGACCTCGGCGACATGGCCGTCCGATCGTTCGTCGGCTCCGGCACCACTCCGCTCGGACCGCTGTTCGAGGACACCGGCGACATCAACGACGTCCTGCAACGTGACCAGCTGGCACGCGTGGCGCTCAGCGCCGGCGACGTCAGCACCGACGAGCTCGACGCCTTCGTCAGCGACCTCGAAGACGACCGTGAAGTGCTCGACGGCAAGGTGGCCGAGGCCGAGAGCCTCGCCGCGTCGCTCGTCGACGCCCAGGCGGAGACCGAACAGCTCACAGGAGAGTACGAGCAGGCCCGGATCGACGCAGAGGCCGAACTCGGCCAGCTGATCGTCGAGGAGGAGGCGCGTCGCGCCGCGGAGTCGGCCGCCCGTGTCCAGGCCGAGTTCGAAGCCGCTCAGACCCAGTCGAACAACAACTCCGGCGGCGGCAGCAACACCAACTCCGGCGGCAGCAACAACAACTCCGGCGGTGGCAGCACCACCAACTCGGGCGGTGGCGGTAGCGACTCCGGCACCACCAACTCCGGCGGTGGCGGCAACACCAACGCAGGTGGAGGCAGCGCCCCGGCCCCGGCCGCAGCGGCGCCGCCCCCCAGCTCCCGTGCGGGCGTTGCGGTGAACGCAGCGCTCGGCCAACAGGGAGTGCCGTACCGCTACGCCACGTCGAATCCCGGCGTCTCGTTCGACTGCTCGGGGTTGACGGCCTACGCCTGGGGCCAGGCCGGCGTGTACCTCCCGCACCAGTCGCGGGCCCAGTACGCGTCGATCCCGCATGTCGACAAGGGGTCGGCACAGCCGGGCGACCTGCTCTTCTACTACAGCCCGATCAGCCACGTGGGCGTGTACCTCGGCGGCGGTCAGCTCGTGCACGCTCCGAACACCGGCAGCTTCGTGAAGGTCTCCAGCGTCAACTGGGGCAAGGTCTCCGGCGTCGGCCGCCCCGGCTGACGACGCACACGAACACCGCTCGCTTCGTTCCGCGAGCTCCTCCCTGACGGCCACGGTCATCGTCGTCGCCACGCGCCTTGCGAGCGGCACTCGTGAGCGCCGTCAGCAAGCTGAACCTCGCCGTGGCCTCGGACGATCCGCTCCCGAATCAGCGAGCTGAATCGCGCGTTGCAAGCGGGGTTTGGGAACCTGGACCGTCTACGTTCGAGCCGATGAGCGCCGCACCGATCGATGTCGACCGAGTCACCGCATGGCTGGACGAGCACGTCGACGGGGTCCACGGACCGTACGACTTCGAGCTGATCACGGGCGGCCGGTCGAACCTCACCTATCGCGTCACCGACCGGTCGGGTGCCGTGTTCGTGCTCCGGCGGCCGCCGACGGGCAACGTGCTCGCGTCGGCCCACGACATGGTCCGCGAGCACAGGATCATCTCCGCGGTGGGCCGTACCGACGTCCCCGTCCCGCGCACGATGGGTGTGTGCACCGACGTCGACGTCAACGGCGCGCCCTTCTACGTGATGAGCTACGTCGATGGCGTCGTGCTCGACAGCGCCGAGCGGGCAGCATCCATGAGTACCGAGCAGCGACGCCGCGCGGGCGAGCACCTGATCGACGTGTTGGCCGATCTCCACGCGGTCGACGTCGACGCGGTGGGTCTGGGCGACCTCGCCAAACGCGACGGGTACGTCGAGCGACAGGTGCGTCGCTGGACCACGCAGTGGGAGAAGTCGAAGACGCGAGAGCTCCCGGCGATCGACGAAGTCGCCCGGCGTCTCGCGGGCGATCTGCCGACGCAGCACGGGGTGTGCATCGCTCACGGCGACTTCCGATTCGGCAACTGCCTGGTCGACACCGAAGCCGGACGGGTCACGGCGGTGCTGGACTGGGAGTTGTGCACGCTCGGGGATCCGCTGGCCGATGTCGGCTACCTCGGCGTCTACTGGTCGGACCCGGGCGAGGAACAGGCGCGACCCAACGACCCCACCGGGATCGAGGGCTTCCCGACCTATGCCGAACTGCTCGAGCGGTACGCCCGGCGCACCGGGCGGGATCTCTCGAACATCGGCTACTACGTGGCGTTCTCGTCGTGGCGGCTCGCCGTGATCTCGGAGGGCGTGTACGCCCGGTTCCTGCACGGAGCGATGGGTGACCAAGAGATCGACTCCGCCACGATGAACGGGTTCAAGGCTCGGCACCGAACGCCTGGCCGCCGACGCGCTCGCCGCCCTGTCGCAGTGAGCGGTCGCGTCCTGCGAGACTGGTCGGATGAGCGAACAGCGACGTGCTGGCCGGCTGGGAACGAGGAGAGTTCACCTCCGCCGGGATCACCCACGACACCTATCGCAAGGGGACCGGGCCGGGGGTCGTCGTGATCCACGAGATCCCCGGCATCACCCCGAAGGTGGCGGAATTCGCCGACGAGGTCGTCGCGCGCGGCTTCACCGTCGTGATGCCCGACCTGATGGGTACGCCCGGCAAGTCGCCGAGCGCCCCGTACATCATGGGGAGCATGGCGAAGCTGTGCGTGGCCCGGGAGTTCGCGGCGTTCGCGCTGAACACCACCTCGCCGGTCATCGCCTGGTTGCGGGCACTCGCTCGACGGCTCCACGGCGAAGTCGGCGGCCAGGGCGTCGGTGCGGTCGGCATGTGTTTCTCCGGTGGTTTTGCGCTCGGGATGATGGTCGACGAGATCATGCTCGCTCCAGTGCTGTCGCAGCCGTCGATGCCACTCCCGATCGGATCGGCGCGAGCCGCCGACCTGCACCTGTCGCCCGATGACGAGGAGGCGGTGATCCAACGAGCCCAGGACGGCTGTCAGGTCCTCGGCCTCCGCTTCAGCGAGGATCGCGCGGTCGGGACCCGGTTCGAGACCCTCCGCGAGAAACTCGGCGACGCCTTCATCGCGATCGAACTCCCGAGCAACGCGAAGTCGGACCACTCGGTGCTGACCGAACAGCGTGACGACGCGAGCGTCGAGCGGGTCCTCGACTTCTTCGTCGAGAAGCTGCCAGCCCTCAGGCGGTTGCGTCGACGACTCGGCGAGCGACCGGGCCGTCTTGTAGTCGGCCTTGCCGTTGGGGGCGCGGGGGATGGTCGGGACGAAGACCACGGACTTCGGCGCCTTGTAGCCGGCGAGGTCCCGCTTGACGGCGGCGATCACCGTCGCCTCGTCGACCGACGCCCCCTCGGCGACTGACGCGACCGCCGTGACCGCCTGGCCGAACTTCTCGTTCTCCACGCCGACGACGAGACAGTCGATGATGCCGTCGACGCGCTTGACCGCCTCTTCGACCTCTTCAGGGAAGACCTTTTCGCCGCCGGTGTTGATCACCTGGCTGCCGCGGCCGAGCAGGATCAGCGTGCCGTCCTCGGCGACCATGGCGAGGTCGCCGGGGAACGAGTACCGCACGCCGTTGATCGTGCGGAACGTCCGGGCCGACTTCTCCTCGTCCTTGTAGTAGCCCAGCGGCACGTTGCCGCCGGCCGCCACCATGCCCACCTCGTCCGAGCCGGGCGTGACCTCGCGGTCGTCGTCGGTGAACACCTTGGTGGTCGGTGACTGGGTGAACTTGGCGGTCTCGGTGGACACGCCCTTCATCGTGATCTGCGTGCCCATCGACCCCTCGGACGACCCCATGGCGTCGACGAGGACCGCCTGCTCGATGCGTTCGAGCATCTCCTGTTTCACCTCGGTCGTCCACATCACGCCCGACGACAGGAACATGCCGACCGACGACAGGTCGTACTTCGAGCCGTCCGGCTTGCCCTCGTCGATGGCGCGCACCAGCGGCTTCGCAAAACTGTCGCCGACGATGGTGATCGTGGTCGCCCGATGGTCCTCGATGGTCTGCAGGACCTCGTGCGGGTCCAGGCTGCGATTGGTCAGCGTGACGATCTCGGCGCCTGCACACATCGGGATGAACCATCCGATCCAGCATCCGGTGCCGTGCATCAGTGGTGCGCACGGGATCGACACCATGCGCGGATTCCCCGACTCGACGGCACCCTTCACCTTCTCGGCGACCTCGGAGGCGTCGGCGGGCGGCTCGAGCCCGACGATCGGGAACCCCTGGACGATGAAGCCCTCGGTGAGGCCCCCGATCTGGTACATGACGCCCTTCGGCATGCCGGTCGTGCCGCCGGTGTAGAGCATGTAGATGTCGTCTTCGCTGCGCTCGATGCGCTCCATCGGTGCGGTGTCGGCGACGACCTGCTCGTACCCGACGGCGCCGGGAACGTCGGCTCCCGGGCCGTCGTCGACGACGATCAAGAGCTTCAGCTTCGGCAGCCGATCCACGACGCGGCCGACCCGCTCCGCGAGCGAGCGGTGGAAGACGATCGCCTCGGCGTCGGAGTTGTCGAGGAGGTACCAGAGTTCCTCGTCGAGGTAGCGGTAGTTGACGTTGATCGCCACACCGCGCATCTTGAAGGCTGCGTAGTGCGCCTCCATGTACTCGTTGCAGTTGTACATGTAGAGCGCGATCTTCGAGTCGGGCCCGAGACCCGCATCGGTGAACGCCGAGGCGACACGTGCGCTGCGGTCGTCGAACTCGGCCCAGGTGCGCGAGTTGTCGGCATGCGTGATGGCGACATGGTCGGGGATCGCGTCGGCGATCGATTCCCATACGGTGGCGAAATGCATCTCCATCGCGCCGATGGTAGGGCACGCCGTTGCGCCGATCGTCATGCAGCGCGGGGAGCGCCGTCGCGGAATCTCAAGAGTGGGTCTACTTGCTCAAGCAGGGGCGATCCGGCGTCGAACACCTGACATGGGAGCGACGTCATGGCAACACATCAGGACCTTCAGCGGCGATGTCGATCGCACCCTGGATCAGCTCCGCCGTGACGTGTTCGCCTCACGTGCCTTCTACCTCGCCGACGAGCCGGCACTGGTAGCGACGAGCGGCGACGGATCGACTGTTGCGTGTCTGGACCGGCCGTCGTCGATCGAGGACGCGCTGCGGTGGAACGGTGACGAGGGCACCCACTCGGTCCTCGACATCACCGAGGGCGTCGCCATGCATGCCTCGCCGCACGCGGTGTCGGCGCTCGAACCCGATGCGATGCGTCGGTCGTTCGGGAGTGTGCACCCGACACTCTTCGAGGTCTTGATGACCGACTTCGACGCGGCCGACGTGTGCGAACCGGGTGGAGCTGGCTACTTCGTCATCGCCGAGCCCGGCGAACCGGCCCTCGTCGTGTTCGTCGGATGCACGGGCACCTGAAGGCGACCGCAGGCTCACTCGGGCTCGGTGACGGTGAAGCCGTCGGATTGCTTCGCGCCGCCCGCGGGGGGTCGTCTAGCGGGGGCCGCCGTCGACCTCGATCGTCGTACCCGTCGTGAAGCTGGAGGCATCGGTCGCCAGATACAGCGCGGCGCCGACGATCTCGTCGGGTTCACCACCTCGGCCGAGCGCGTAGCCGGTGCGGGCCGCCGCCTCGAACTGGGCCATGTCCCACGCCTTGGAGATGTCGGTGAGGAACGGCCCTGGCACGATGCAGTTGACGCGGACCGTCGGGCCGAACGTTCGGGCGAGGCCGTAGGCCAGGTTGTTCACGCCGGCTTTGGCCGCTCCGTACACGATCTCCTGTGCGCTCGGGCGGGTCGAGGCGATCGACGACACGAAGATGATCGATCCGCCACCGGCCCCGACCATCCGGGTGCCGATGTCAGCCGACAGCCGGAACGGACCCTTCAGGTTGACGCCGATCACCTTGTCGAACAGGGACTCGCTGATCGCGTCGACGCTCGGATACAGCGGTGACATCCCGGCATTGTTGACCAGCACGTCGCATCGACCGAACCGTTCGTACACGGCGTCGGCGAGGTCGGTGGCGGCATCCCATTCGGCTGCGTGATACGCCATCGGGAGCGCCTGGCGACCGAGGGCCTCGACCTCACGTGCCACGGCTCGACAGTTCTCGATCTTGCGGCTCGCGATCACGACGTCGGCGCCCTGCTCGGCGAAGGCCAGCACCATCTCGCGTCCGAGGCCACGCGATCCGCCGGTCACCACGGCGACCTTGCCGGTCATGTCGAACTTGTTGATCGCGGTCATCGGCTGATTGTCACCGGGGCGGGGGTGTGGTGTCGAATCGCCCGTTCAACGGGTGCTACTCAGCGCCGGTTCCTCACGTCGGAGGATCCGCGCAAAGTTCCGCCAGTGCTTGGCCAGGATCAGTGCGCTGAGGCCGCCGACCGCTGCGTACTCCCAGGCCGGACGGCCGAGGACCGCAAGGCCGAGCGGGACGAGACCGACTGCCACGAGCGATCCGACCGCCGCTTTGCCCGTGATGCGTGACACGAGCCACCACAGGGCCACGGCGAACGGCGCGATGATCGGGTGGAGCGCAAGCAGGACTCCCGAGCCGGTCGCAACTCCCTTTCCACCGCGGAACCGGCGGAACACCGGGAACATGTGACCGAGAATCGCCGCGACGCCGCACCAGTAGGCCAGCGGCCGACCGTCGAGCACGAGCGGGATCCCCGTCGCGATCACCCCCTTGAGCGCATCGAGCGCGTACACCCAGATGCCCTTGCGCCAACCGAGGGCACGGGTGACGTTCGACGCGCCCGGATTTCCCGATCCGACCGTTGCGATGTCGATGCCGTTCGCACGTGCGATCAGCGTCGCGCTCGGGAATGTCCCGAGGAGATAGGCGACGGCGATCAGGACCACGGACACCGTACGATCCTTGCAGGTGAGGGGGCCGATTCGGGCCATTGACCCGGCCCTTTTCCGCACGACGCTCGGTGACGTTGCCGGCGGCAGCCGGCCGCGCATCGGCCCGACGGGCCCAGTCCGACGACGCTGATCAGCGCCTGGTGAGCGTGACCGGGACGCGGGCGGGCTTGGAGTGGTCCATCATCGGTGTCGGCGGTGCAACGTCGCCGGCCGACGCAGCCAGCATCGCCGCTTCGCCGAAGCCGCCGACGCACTCGGGGTCGGGCCCGTCGAGTGGAATGCCGACGAAGAACTTGGCCGCCATGCATCCGCCCTGGCACGCGTCGTAGCTGCCGCACGAAGCGCATGCTCCAGCCGACTGCGGTTCGCGCAGTTCGGTGAAGAGGTCGCTCTCCTTCCACACCGATGCGAAGCCGCCGACATCGCGAACCGACCCGGCCTTGAACTCGTCGTGGATCACGAACGGGCACGCGTAGACGTCACCGATCGGATCGATCAGACACACCACCCGCCCAGCGCCGCACATGTTGAGGCCGGGCAGCGGACCGGTTCCGTTCTCCTGTCCGATGGCGTTGAGGTGGAAGAACGAATCACCGGTGAGGACGTTGTCGCCGTGCGCGAGCAGCCACTCGTAGATCTGCCGCTGCTGTGGCTGCGTCGGATGCAGGTCGTGCCACGAATCAGCGCCGCGACCCGAGGGTCGCAGCCGCGTGATCCGCAGCTGTGCCCCGTACGCGTCGGCCAACGCCTTGAACTCGTCGAGTTGATCGACGTTGTGACGGGTGACGACAACCGAGATCTTGAACTCGCCGAACCCGGCGTCACGCAGGTGCTCCATCGCCTGGATCGCCGTGGCATGCGACCCCTTGCCGCGCACGGCGTCGTTCGTGACGGCATCGGTTCCGTCGAGGCTGATCTGGATGTCGAGGTAGTCCATCGCCGTGAGCCGTCGGGCCTTTTCGGCGTCGATGAACGCGCCGTTGGTCGAGAACTTGACGCCGATGCCCTTGCTGATCGAGTACTCGACGAGTTCGAAGAAGTCCCGGCGGATCATCGGTTCGCCACCACCGATGTTGATGTAGAAGACCTGGAGGGCGTGGAGCTCGTCGAGCACCGCCTTCGCCTCGTCGGTGCTCAGCTCGCGCGGATCTCGGCGCCCCGACGACGAGAGGCAGTGCACACATTCGAGATTGCAGGCGTACGTGAGCTCCCACGTGAGGCAGATCGGCGCATCGAGGCCGCCCTTCAGTTGTTCGACCAGTGCGGCGGGACCCGAGGTCGGGGAGGGAGCGGGATCACGCACGGTCATGGAGCATCTCCGATTCGTAGAGGGAGGTGAGCGCCTTGTCGAAGGACGGCCAGCGCCGTTCGTCGATCTCGCAGGCGGCGAGGGCATCGGCGACGGTGTCGTGGTCGGCGAGTGACTGCACGACGCGCACGACGTCGGGATGCTTCAAGAAGACGAGCTTGCGCGTGTCGTAGTGGTACGCCAGCGCGCCGAAGGGCTCGGGGCGCAAGGCCACCTGCGGGTGCAGGTCGAGCGAGGAGTCGAGCACGTCGGAGGGCGTCAGTAGACGCCGCACATCCCGTCGATCGAGATCTCCTCGACGAGCAGTTCGTCCTCGACGAGTTCGTCGGTCTCGACGCTCTCGTCGTGAGCTTCCGTGGCGGTCGTTTCGTCCATCACCCGAGGTTATCCGGCCCGGTCGGGCCGGGCGCAAGCAACGCCGGACGTGGTCGGGCGTCGGGGCAGCGGGCGGGACAGTCGTCAGCCAGTGGCGAGCCGGGCCTCGAGCGTTGCGGTCAGGTCGTCGAGGGAGTGGACCATCTCGTGGAGCGAACACTCGATCATCAGGTTGACGATCTCGTCGTCGAAGCGCCGACGCCAATCGGTGTGCAACCCGATCAGGTGCTTGCCGATCGCGTAGGCGTAGCCCAGCTCCCAGGCTGTGCCGTCGTCGGTGGTCAGGCCGTTGAGGCTGGCGACGACGACCTCACATCGATCGATGCCGCGCTTGTCGTTCGCGAAGATGTCGGCGACGTTGTCGGCGGTCTTGTCGGGGTTGTCACGGTGCGGGAGAAACGTTGCGAAACCGACGGCTGCGACGGTTGCCTCGACCCGCTCGATCCACCAACGCTCGCCGTCGTCGAAGAGAGGTCCGGCAACGTAGACGAGTGGTGCACCAACGGGATTCGGGGTCGACATCGAGCACACCGTAGGCGAGCGTGCAACTACGGTCCCCATGATGCGCGTGACCGAGATCTGGCGATTCCCCGTGAAGTCGATGGGTGGGGAGACGCTGCTCGATGCCGTGGTCTCCGACCTCGGCATCGCAGGCGATCGGGGCTGGTCGGTGTACGACCTGGCGACCGGAACGACCCTGACCGCACGTCGCACACCGGAGTTGCTGTTCGCATCCGCTCGACTGGTCGCCGACGATCTGGCGATCACGTTGCCAGATGGAACGGAGGTCGGCGAAGGTGGAAGCGATCGGGTGTCGGCGTGGCTCGGCCGTGACGTCGAGCTCCGTTCCGCAGGCGAACACAACCTCGACGCCGGCGGTGTCTATGAGGTGCCACTCGATCCCGACAACGACGCCGACTGGGTGAGCTGGACCGGCCCCGGCGGCGCGTTCCACGACTCGAACCGGACGCGTGTCTCGCTCGTCTCGACCGCAACATTGGGCGCCTGGGACCGACGTCGATTCCGCACCAACGTGATCGTCGACGGATCGGGTGAAGACGACTACGTCGGCCGGCGGCTGTCGATCGGAGACGCACTCCTCGACGTGACCAAACAGGTTGACCGGTGTGTGATGGTCTCGCGCCCGCAGCCCGAGATCGAGCGCGACCTCCAGGTGTTGAAGACCATCAATGCGGAGCGCGCCACGTTTCTCGCAATCGGTTGCCTCGTTGCCCAACCCGGAACGATCGCGGTCGGCGACCCGGTCATCCCGACGGAATGATCGCCTCGTAGATCTCGGGCTCCCGAACGCGCCACCGCTGCGCAGCGACTCGCTGGCCGAGCCTCATCACGCCCCACCCGGCCAGTGCCGTGGCGGCCGCGATCATGGTGACGAGGGCGACCGACTCGGTGGTGAGCGCCCAGATCAGGAGCAGCGCTGCGGGAAGGGTCAGCGCCGCAAGGATGACCAGCACGATGATCAAGACCAGCGCGGCGAGGAGCCCGTTGCCGCTGTCGCCCGACGCGAGCGGGTTGTCGGACTCGGGCACGGCGATGGGGACGAACGTCGACTGGACGGCGGCGCCGCCCGCCCCGGCGAGGAGTCCGGCGATCCCGACGGCGACGCCAGCGGGAAGGAACCGCCACTCACCCGTCACACCGGCCGCGATGAGCGGACCGATGATCGCAAGTGGAGATGCGACGACGATCACGGATCGGACCTTCCCCCGGACCACCGCCTCGGGCTCGAGCCCGCACAGGATCTCGGAGCCGAGCGCGGGACCGTCGGAGCCGATGCTGTTGCCCGCCATGAACAGGACCGAGAGTTGCACCGCGCCGCCGACGAGCACTGCCGAGGCACCGGCGGCGTCTCGGGTGAGCGCGGGCACGAGCACGACCGCGAGTCCGATGCCTGCGCCGACGAACGTCTCGAGCGCCGTACGCGGATGGCGCATGCGGGTGCGCACGCTGCGCCAGGCGATCGCCCCGACGGCACCGCTGCCGCAGGCGTAGCGCACCACCGAGACGGGCCTGCCGGACGTGGACCGGGTGGGTGCTTCGGCACGGGCGGAGGACCCCGACGACAGCAGGACCTGACGCGTCGTCACCATGAACGCCCACGCCAGCATGGGCAACCAGATGGCGCCGAGCGCGGCGTGCCCGAGCGCGGCGAGGGGTGCCGAGCCCGCCGTCGCGAACGCCTCACCCACCTGGCCCGGCGGCAAGAGCCGGACGACCGACGCCACCGCTCGTTGCTGCTCGATGTCGAGTCGTGCGAACGCCTGCGGGATGAACTGGAACGAACCGTAGAACGCGAGGCTCACCAGGCCGATCATCACCTGCCCCGATCGCGGGTACCGATTGGCGAACAGACCGAGCAGATTGATGGTTGTACGCGAGACGAGCAGGAGGGTCGCGAGGAAGACCGTCACCGCGACGAGCCCGGGCACGACCGCCGACGGTTGGTCGACCGCGCCGACGAACAGCCCGATGCCCAATAGCGTCGTCGCAATCCCCGGCGGGCCGAATGCCGATGCGGTGAGCAGGCCGAGTGCCAGCTGCCGATCGGGCAGGGGCTCGGCCGCGATCACGCGTGGGTCGACGGGTTGGCTTGCGCCGGCGATCACGCCGATCGCGATCACGGCGCCGACGAGCGCAACGGGGAGGACGACCAGGCCCGGACGCGGGTCGGCGACGGTGCGGGCGGCGAGCGCGACGATGACGCTCCCCGCGAGTCCGACGACCACCGACGCCACGAGTCCGACAACCACCGCGACGCGCTCGAGCGCCACCGTGGCGAATCGCTCCTCGGAGGAGTCGCCAGCGGAGTCGGGCGAAGCACGCGACCACCTGGCCGGTGTCGAGTGGTGCGGATACTCGAGGCGCGGTCGTGGTGGCGGTCATCCGAGCCACTCGAGGTCGGCGCCGCGCGCGTGTTCGGCGCCGACCGCCTCGATGAATGCGTCTTCGAGCCGACGTCCCGCCCGGATCTCGTCGATCGGACCCGACACGACGATTCGCCCGTTTCGGATCACCCCGATGTGATCGCAGACCCGTTCGACGACGTCCATCACGTGTGTCGACAGGATGACCGTCCCGCCGCCGGCGCGGAAACGGTCGAGCATCAGCCGCATCGTGCGCGTCGACACCGGATCGACGCCTTCGAACGGCTCGTCGAGCATCACCAGTCGCGGTCGGTGCAGCAGTGCGGCAATCAGTGCGGTCTTCTTGCGCATGCCATGGCTGTATCCGGCGATCGGGCGGTCCGCATCGTCGTCGATCTCCAGGACCTCGAACATCTCGGCGCTGCGGGCCGTCACCACATCGGCGTCGAGACCGCGGAGCTCACCGATCGTCGAGATGAACTCGCGCGCCGACAGCCGGTCGAACAGTTGGAGCGGGTCCAACATCACGCCCATCGTTCGGCGGACCCCGATGATGTCGACGTCGGTACGTACGCCGCACACTTCGATGGTTCCGCTGTCGGCGCGAGCGAGTCCGACGACGGTCCGCATGGTCGTGGACTTGCCCGACCCGTTCGGGCCGACGAGCCCGTAGCACGCTCCATGGGGAACGGTCAGCGTCAGTTCGTCGAGGGCCACCTTGTCGCCAAACCGTTTCGAGAGTCCGACGATCCGAAGCGGCGACGCAACGGACTGCAGGGTGGGGGAGGGAGTTCCACCCGGCCAGTCTGCCGGGCACCGTGAACTGCGCGGCACCGACGCCGCTTGCCTCCGCTGACTCTCTAGGGTCGTCACCCATGGACGGACCGAAGGGCGGACGACGGATCGCAGGGCTGCTGCTCGTAGCGGCCGTTTCGGCGACCGCCTGTGCTCCGGGGAGCGGTGTCACCACCGATTCGGCGGTCAGGATCGATGGAGCGGATCCGATGGTGTCGACCGCCCCACCCGTCACCTCGGCGACCTCGGGGGGTCTCCCCACCCTCACCGCGCCCGATCCCGACACGGTGACCGGGACACTCGACAACGGACTTCGCTACCTGATCCGTGACAACGACAATCCGGGGGGCAAGGCGGAATTGCGGTTGGCCGTCGATGCCGGTTCCGTGCTCGAGGACGAGCGCCAGCTCGGTGGGGCGCACTTCCTCGAACACATGCTGTTCAACGGCACCGAGCGGTTTCCGAAGAACGAACTCGTCGACGTCCTCCGCGGGTTCGGCGCGGGATTCGGGGCCGACATCAACGCCAGCACCACCTACGACGAGACCGTCTATCAGCTGACGGTCCCGAACGACGACGACATCGTCGAAACCGGGCTCGACATCCTCGAGGACTGGCTCTCGTTCGCGACGATCGACCCGGACGACGTCGAAGCCGAACGCGGCATCGTCCTCGACGAGTGGCGATCACGAAGTCAGACCTCCGACGGCCGGGTGTCCGATGCGTTCGCAGCGTTCCATCTCGCAGGGAGTGACTACGACGGGCGCAGCCCGATCGGTGGGCGAGAAGCGATCGACACGATCGCGGCCCGCGACCTCCGTCGGTTCTACGACGACTGGTATCGGCCGGACAACGCATCGGTGATCGTGGTCGGCGAGATCGACCCCGACCAGGTGGAGGAGTGGATCGTCGATCGGTTCGCCGACGCCACCGCGCGCGGAAGTGATCCGGCTCGGGCCGACCTGACGGTCGAGCCGGCGGTGGCGACCCGGGTCGAGATCGTCGGCGACCGTGAGCTGGCCGAGGGATTCGTCCGCATCGCGCTTCCGCTGCCGGCGCGCCCGGTGGTGGCCGAGTCGGTCGAGGCCGACGAGCAGCGCTCGATCCTCGATCGACTCGCGTTCGAGATCATCGCAACGCGACTGGACAACGAGGCGCTCCGCGGAGCCGCTCCATACGAGCGGGCCGGCGCGTCGTCGGCCTCGTTCGTGCGCGGTCTCGACGCACCCCAGATCACCGTCGACGTCGGCGGGGACGGAGTGTCCGGCTCCATCGAGGCAATTGTCGACGAATTCGAACGGGTCGAGCGCTTCGGGTTCACCCAGCCCGAACTGGATCGTGCGGTGGCCTCGAGCCGGAGCTCGGCCGAGCGCAACTACGACGGCCGCGGCTCGCGGCAGGACGCGTCGTATGCCGACGAGTACGTGCGGCACGTGCTCGAGGACGAGTGGTATGTCACCGCAGAGCAGGAGTTGGCGTTCGTCAGCGCCGTGCTCGACGCCGCCACCACCGAGTCGGTCGCCGAGGTGTTCGTCGAGCGTTACGTCGATGCCGGCGCCCATGCCTTCGTCGCCGTGCCGGACTTCGAACTCGGTGCTGTCGGAACGGCGGAGGAGCTGACCGCGGTCATCGACGGTGTCGGCGATCGAGACCTCGAACCGCCGACTGTCGAGGCGGCGATCGGCGATGCACTGATGGATCGGCCTGAGCCGGTCGAGGAGGTGTCGAAGGAGCCGCTGGCCGACAACCCCTTCACCGACGCCCTCGATCCGATCGTGCTCGAATTCCAGAACGGTGTGCGGGTGTCGCTCAACACGACGGCGCGCATCGTCGAGCGCGAGGTGTTCTTCGAAGCGCGGAGCCCGGGCGGGCTCGGGGCCGTGTCCGACTCCGATGTCCCGGACGCTGCGGCACTCGGTGCAGTGATCGGTGACAGCGGTGCGGGCGACTTCGACCGGGTCGCGCTCGACGCCTTCCTCGACGACAAGTCGGTCTCGCTCTCACCCTCCGTCGACCCGTTCACCGACGCGATGTCCGGGAACGCGGCAACCGACGACCTCGAGATCCTCTTCCAGCTCGTCCACCTCCTCATGACCCGGCCGCACGCTGACACATCGGCCGTCGACCGGTACATCGACGATCAGCTTCCCTTCGCCGAGGACCCGTCGATCGACGCCGGGTATGCCGGGCTCGATGCGTTGCTCGACGCTCGCTACGACGAGCCGCGGTTCCTCCTTCCGACGCCGGAGACACTGGCGACGGTCGATGCGGAAGGGATCGAGCGTGTCGCAGCCGAGCGTTTCGGGAACGCCCGCGACTGGTCGTTCTCCCTCAGTGGCGACTTCGACGTGGATGATGCGATCGAGTTGGCACGTGCGTACCTGGGCACGTTGCCGTCGGACGCCTCGGCCGATCCGCTGAGTTTCGACGAGCCCCCACCACCCGACGGCGCGGTGACCGTCGAAGCGATTGCCGGACAAGGCGACGCCGCGAACGTCTCGTTCCTCTTCACGTCGAAGGCGTCGTCAGCACGCCGCGACGACATCGTGGCCCGTGTGGTGCGCGAGGTGATCGGTAACCGACTGACCGACTTCATCCGCGAGGAGCTCGGTGACTCGTACTCTCCGTTCGCCTCGGTCGACCTGGGTGGTGGGGCGACACCCACGGCCGAGACCTACATCTCGGTGTCGACGGCTCCCGAGCTCATCGGCGAGGTGTCGGCAGCGGTGCTCGAGCAATTGGCGTCGCTGCGCTCCGACGGCCCGTCGGCGCAGGAGTTCGCGAATGCCACGGCAACGGTGGGTGAGCAGCTCAACTTCATCAGCAACGCACAGATCAACGACGAGGTGCTCGACGTGCTCGTCGATCCGGCGGGCAACGCGTCGTTCGACGATTTCACGAACCAGCCGCGGCTGCTGTCGAGCATCACGAGCGACGACGTACGGGACGCAGTCGAGTCGTGGATCTCGCCGACCGACTACATCGAGGTGCGGGTCGTCCCGCGCGGTTGAGCGCGCCGGCGCGGACCGCTCGGTTCTGGCTCAATGACGGGCGTTGACGGTGCGCTGTGACACCTCGACCAGCTCGCCGCGGCGAATCTCGTAGCTCACGACGTGATCGACCGAGTGCTGCCCGCTGCGGGCCTTGCCGCTCACGACGTCGATGCCCGTGCCGTCGACCAGCGGCAGGAGTGCCACCGCCCGGAAGCCTTCGTCGGTGCCGGGTGACGAGCGCTTGTCCTCGCGGAGCAGGAGATGTGAGTCCCAGATCCACGTGTCGTCGACGCTCACGAAACGGCACTTGTGGCTCGTCTTCGACTTCGACACCATTCCGCCCGGGCACACGAGGACGTTGCCCTCGACCCAGGGCAGCACGGCCAGGCCATCGCGACCGAACGCGGTCTCGAACGCCGACGCAATGATCGCGTCCTCGTCGCCACTGCCGATCGCCCGCTCGATCTGGACCTGGCGAACGACCTCGGAGACGTTGTGCAATTCGGCGTCGGTCATGTCGCGGATCATCGCCAGCAATGCATCGGCGAACAGGTCGTCGGAATCCATGCGGCCCAGTGTGCCAGAGGGGTACTTCATCCCCGCCGGACCGTCCGCGTGACGCGACGGGTCTGACCCGTCCCGTCACGCGGTGACCGGTGCGGCGGGGAGATGCGCTCCGTGAACGCGGCTCGCGTACGTGATGCCGGTCACATTGCGCCTACTGTCTGAACCATGCAGACCAAGGCAGCAATTCTCTGGGAAACGAACACGCCGTGGAGCGTCGAGGACATCGAACTCGACGACCCGAAGGAGGGTGAGGTGCGCGTCAAGCTCGCGGCCTCGGGCCTGTGTCACTCCGACGAACATCTCGTCACGGGTGACCTGCCGTTCGAGCTGCCGATCATCGGTGGCCACGAAGGCGCTGGCGTGGTGACCAAGGTCGGGCCCGGCGTCAGCTGGCTCGAAGAAGGTGACCATGTGGTGTTCGGGTTCATCCCGTCGTGCGGTCGGTGCCCGAGCTGTTCCACCGGTCATCAGAACCTGTGCGACCTGGGTGCGCTGATGGGTCTGGGCATGCAGGCATCGGATGGCACGTCGCGTCACCATGGTCAAGGCAAGGACCTCGGCCTGATGTGCATGCTCGGCACGTTCGCCCACGACACCGTGGTCAACGAGGCCAGCTGCATCAAGATCGAGAAGGACGTCCCCCTCGATCGTGCGTGCCTGCTCGGCTGTGGTGTCGTCACGGGTTGGGGTTCGTCGGTCTACGCGGCCGAGGTGTCACCGGGCGATGTCGTGGCTGTCGTCGGTGTCGGTGGAATCGGCGCCAATGCGATCCAGGGTGCCAAGCTCGCCGGCGCCAAGCAGATCTGGGCGATCGATCCGATCGAGTCGAAGCGCGAGAAGGCGATGGAGTTCGGCGCGACGCACACCGCGGCGTCGATGGCCGAGGCGATGGAACCACTCGGTGCCGCCTCGTGGGGCACGATGGCCAACAAGGTCATCATGACCATGGGTGTCGGGTCCGGCGACGTGATGATCGAGGCACTGGCGCTCGCCGCCAAGCGTGGCCGCGTCGTCGTCACGAACATCCACCCGGCGATGGAGATGTCGGCCTCGATGAGCCTGCTCGACCTCACGCTGATGGAGAAGCAGGTCGTCGGTTCGCTGTTCGGTTCCGGCAATCCCCGCGCCGACATCCCGAAGCTGCTCGGTCTCTACCGCGAGGGCCAGCTCGATCTCGATGGCCTGATCACCAAGACCTACACGCTCGACGGCGTGAACGACGGCTACGACGACATGCGCGCCGGCAAGAACATCCGCGGCGTGATGGTCTACGACTGACCCCGCCACCCGTTCTCGTGAACAGTTCCGGCGCTCCGTGCGCAACCTGTTCACGAGAACACCGAGCGGTGGTGTCCTGACCGTTACCGAAACAGGTGTTGAGCCGAGGTCGACTGCGGGCCACGGCGGCGTACGGTCCGTGGCATGAACGGTCGCATCACCCGCCTGTCACGTCGGACCCTGCTCACCGATTTCGGTGCCGCGGGGATCGGCCTGATCGTGCTCGGGGCGTGCGGAGGCTCGTCCGGTTCGAGTGATGCACCACCCTCGTCGGCCGCAACCGACGTGGAGCCCACCGAGCAGCCCTCGACTGATTCGATCGCGTCGACCGACGCCGCTCCGGTGCCGTCCGACGGAGAGCCGGGAGCCCCGGCCGCTGGGGGAGCGCTGCAACTGCAGCACGTGTCGCTCGGGTTCGTGTCGGCGTACGTGCTCGTGCGCGGCGCCGAGGCAGCGATCGTCGACACCGGGACCGCGGGGAGTCGCGACGCGATCTTCGATGGGCTTGCCCTGATGTCGGTGTCGCCGTCGGCGGTTCGTCACATCGTGCTCACCCACAACCACGGCGATCATGCGGGTGGCCTGAGCGACATCGAGGCCGAGCTGGCCAGCGCGACCGTGTACGCGGGTGCGGCCGACATCGCAACGATCCGATCGGCGCTCACACTCGCCGAACTGAACGACGGCGACGAGGTGTTCGGCATGGGCGTGATCGGCACGCCGGGGCACACGCCGGGCAGCATCTCGCTGTTCGACACCGGTTCGGGCATCCTCGTTGCCGGCGACGCGATCAACGGCGACGGCAACGGCGGCCTCACCGGCGCCAACCCCGACTTCAGCAGCGACCTCGATGCCGCTGCAGCCTCGGTGGTGAAGCTCGCGGTCCTGGCGCCGACCACGGCGGCGTTCGGGCACGGTGGCCCACCGGTCACCGACGATGTCGCGGTCAAACTCAACGCGCTGATCTGACGTGGCGGGGTCAACGGCGGGTGACCACGACGTTGCCTTCGAGGACGTGGATCCACGGTCGGCGGCGGCTCAGGGGGCGATCGAGGCGGAGTTGAAGGAGCGCAGTCGGGCGATCGGGCACCACACGATCCGGCTCGACACCAACGCGACGCTCACCACCGCGATCGCCCTCTACGAACGGTCGGGATACGTGGCGATCGATCGGTACAACGACAACCCGTACGCGCACCGCTGGTTCGAGAAGCTGTTGCCGTGACACGGCTCGTGGCGCCCGCCGCTGCCGGCGCGTTCACGCCCGGATGACGGTCGATTCCTACGGTGGCCATCGAACGGCCCGACCGTCGGGCCGAACGACCACAGGGAACTCGCATGCAACGTCGACGTCTTCCGATCATCTTGGCGACCGGAGCGCTCGCCGTCGGCTGCGGCGGCTCTGATTCGGACTCCGATTCGGGAAGCGACAGCACGACGACTGACACCGTGGGGGCCGAGAGCAACGGCGGTGCGCCGGAGACTGCGGCCGCGTTCGAGGACCCGGAGGTCGACCTGCCGATGTTCGCCAGCGACTTCGACCGGGTCTGTACGACGCAGGTCGGCTTCGCCGGAGCGACGCCTGCTCACCGAGGGTGCCGGCCCACATCCGATCATCCTGTTCCAGGAGACCGACAGTGGGCTCCTCATCGAGTCGGCTGCCGAACTCCCGGCGGGCTGGGCCGTCGAGGAGGACTCGAACTTCGACGACAACACCGACCTCGTGCCAACCGAGCTGATCGGCTGCGCACAGATCGTCGCGCAGGAACCGAACGGCGTGTCGTGTGACCTGGAGGACGACGACGGCCAGGTCACCACGCTCGACCTCGTCGACGTGACCTACGACCTGTCGGTGTACGAGGCGACGACCGGTGTGCTCGTCGGCACCGAGACGGTCGTGGCAGCCGACACCGAGTGTCCGTTCTTCGTGTTCATCGACGAGGGCGACACCCAGTACTTCAACGCGCCCGACGCCGACCAGTACATCGAACGCCCTGAAGCCGTACGTCGCCCCGGCCTGATCGTCGAGCGCACCGACGATCTCTCGGCACGAGACGATCGGCAACTAGGTTTCGCGCAGGCACTGAGGTGGTGCACACGAGACCGAGGGGATCAGCGTGAAGACGAGAGGAGCCGTACTGGCAGGCGTCGACCAGGACTGGGAGGTCGTCGACATCGACGTCGACGAGCCCAAGGCCGGGGAGGTCGTCGTCGAGTGGATCGCTGCCGGCCTCTGCCACAGCGACGAACACATGATCACCGGCGACATGGTTCCGCCCGAAGAGGCCTGGGAGATGCTCGGGATCGACAGCCTGTGGCCGATGATCGGCGGACACGAGGGCGCCGGGGTCATCGCTGCAGTCGGCCCCGGGGTGTCCAGCGTCGAGGTCGGCGACCACGTCTCGGCATCGTTCGTCCCGTCCTGTGGGCGTTGTCGATACTGCTCGACCGGTCGCCAGAATCTGTGTGACGCCAGCGGTGGCACCTTCAAGAAGGGCATGATCACCGACGAGACGAGTCGGCACCGTCTCGAGGACGGCACGGAGCTGAACATGCTCGCCAAGCTCGGTACGTTCGCACACCACACGTGTGTGGCCGAGTCGCAGGTCATCAAGGTCGAGAAGGATCTTCCCCTCGAGGCCGTGGCGCTGGTCTCGTGTGGTGTTGCGACTGGATTCGGCTCGGCGACCGAACGCGGCAACGTGCAGGCCGGAGACACGGTCGTCGTCGTCGGCACCGGCGGCATCGGGATGAACGCAGTGCAAGGGGCGAAGATCGCCGGAGCGCGCCACGTCATTGCGATCGATCCGGTCGAGTTCAAGCGCGAGAAGGCGATGGAGTTCGGTGCCACGCACGTGTTCGCGTCGATGGAAGAGGCCTTCCCGCAGGTCCAGGAGCTGACCTGGGGCCACATGGCCGACAAGGTGATCATGACACCCGGCGTGCTCTACGGCGACATGATGGCGCTCGGGACGGGACTCGCCGGCAAGGGTGGCACGATCGTCGTCACCGGCATCGCGCCCATCACCCAGACCGAGTCGTCGGTCAACCTGTTCGAGCTGGCGATGTGGAACAAGGAGATCAAAGGGACCATCTTCGGCTCGCTCAACCCGCGGGCCGACATCCCCCGGTTGCTCGGCATGTACCGGGAGGGGCAGCTGAAGCTCGACGAGCTGATCACCAAGACCTACCCGCTCGACGAGATCAACGAGGGATACCGCGCGATGCGCGACGGTGAGAACATCCGCGGGGTCATCCTGCATGGCTGACGCGCAGACCGGAGCGGTCGCCAACGGCGGACTCCACCAACTCGTCGATCGGCTGTCGGCGTCGGTCGTCGGCCGCGTGCGCGAGATCGAACTCACCGTTGCCGCGATCGCCTCCGATCGCCACATCGTGATCGAAGGTCCACCCGGCACCGGCAAGTCGACGCTCCTGCGTTCGGTCGCCCGCGAGCTCGGGATCGGGTTCGAGTTCGTCGAAGGCAACGCCGAGCTCACCCCGGCGCGCGTCGTCGGTCACTTCGACCCGGCCCGGGTGCTCAGCGACGGGTACGACCCCGACGTGTTCGTGCCGGGCCCGCTCGCTTCGGCGCTGCGCGACGGGTCGCTGCTCTACATCGAAGAGCTCAACCGGGTTCCCGAGGAGACGCTGAACGTGTTGATCACGGTGATGAGCGAGCGCGAGATCACCGTGCCGCGGCTCGGTCGACTCGAGGCCGCGCCGGGCTTCCGTCTCGTTGCCGCGATGAACCCGTTCGACGCCGTCGGTACCGCAAGGATCTCCGGTGCCGTCTACGACCGGATGTGCCGGATCGCCGTCGGCTACCAGTCGACGGCCGACGAGACGCTGATCGTGCGCCGTGCCATCGCGGCTGGCAACGACCAGCCCGACGACCTCGGCTGGGTCGATCTCGCCGTCGAACTGGTTCGGGCGACGCGCACGCACGTCGACGTCCGCGTCGGGTCGTCGGTGCGCGGCGCGATCGACATGGTGTTCGTGGCCAATTCGCTGGCCGAACTCCGCGAGTTGCCCGTGCTCGCCCCGCGTGTCGCTCGATGCGGCGCTCGTCGCGCTGTCGGGCCGCATTCGAGTGCGGGAGGGGACGACGAGGACACCCGAGGACATCGTCACCGAGCTGTGGGAATCGGTCTTCAGCCGTTCGACGAGCGATGGAGGAGGCGACCCCGAGGGAAAAGCGAACGCCCCGACCGGGGCCACGACATCCCGCTGAAGTCGCCTCCGGCCAAGGAGGGCGATGCGGCCGATGACGAGGTCGCCTCCGCGCGCAAGAAGACCACATCGCGGCGTGATCTGGCTCAGCAACCGCAGTTCGACGAGGTCTCGCCCGAGGTGGGTGAAATCGACGAGGCGGCGGTCGATCAGGCCATGCAGGACGACCCCGACGAGATGCTCGCCATGCTCGCCGACCTCACCGGTGCCACCGATCAGAAGCTACGCGAGCTCGCACGACGCCTCGCCGGTCGGCTGTTCCTCGATGTCGCGAAACGCGGACCAGCCCGGCCCCGGGGGACGGGCAAGCTCACCACCCAGCGATATCGGCCCGACGGCGGTGATCTCGATCTCGATGCCAGTCTCGACGCGGTGTTGACAGCGCGCAGCTCGGCGAGTGCCGTCGATCCCGACGATTTGCGGATTCGATCGTGGTCGACTCCTGGCACGGCGATCTGCCTGCTGGTCGACCGCAGCGGTTCGATGGGTGGCAAACCGCTGGCGACCAATGCCGTCGCAGCCTCGGCCGTCGCGTGGCGGGCACCCGACGACTACTCGGTGCTGTCGTTCGGCAAGGACGTCGTGGCCGCCAAGTCCCAGGATTCGGCCAAGTCGAACGAAGCCGTGGTCGACGCGGTGCTCGCGCTCCGTGGATTCGGGACGACCGACGTCGCAGGCGCCCTGATGGCGGCACGTGACCAGCTCTCGCGATCGACGGCGGCGCGCAAGATCACGGTGCTGCTGTCCGACTGTCGAGCCACCGTCGACGGTGATGCGATTGCCGCCGCAGCCGGGCTCGACGAACTCGTGATCGTGGCGCCCGACGACGACAGTGAGGAAGCCGAGTTCCTGGCTCGCATGACCGGCGCCCGAGTCACCACCGTTGCGGGACCGTCAGATGCCGCCGCGGCGCTCACCCGCGTGCTCGACACCTGAGCCGGGTGCCCCGGGACGGCGCTCAGGCGCAGGAGATGTTGCTGTCGGGCACGACGCCGTAGACGATGTCTTCGGTCTCGACCTCGGGGACCGTGTCGAACGGAGCCGGCTCGGTCGAGGGAACGCTGTCGGGGACCGTCGTGGTCGTGGTGGCGATGTCAGGGTCGAGGACGGGCACCGTGGTGGCGGGTGCCGTGATCGTGCCCGATTGGCCCGTGGTGAGGTCGATGAGCTGCTCGGGCCGGTCGGCCAGGGTGACTTCACCGCGGAACAGCTGCAACACGGCTTGCATGTTGTCGCCGCCGAGGCGCGGTTCGAGCACCGAGTTGCCCTGAATCGTCGTGCCCCGCGCCTCGATCTGGTAGGTGGTGATGGCGGCAGGGTCGGAGTTCTGCAGCACGCCGGCGAACTGCAGGATCTTGTCGAGCGTGAGTTCGTCGTCGGTGACGATGTACTCGCGGCTCACGTCGAACAGGGAGCGGACGACGTCGGGCGAGAACACGTTCGACAGGAGTTGGTCGCCGACGCGACGGATGAAGTCCTGTTGGCGGGAGATACGTCCGAGGTCGGAGGTGCCGTCACGTTCCCAGCGGCCGTCTTCGGTCAGGTACTCCATCTTCCGCGACCGGACGTACGCCAGGGCGTGTTCGCCGCTGAAGGTGAAGCACCCGGGCTCGGGCACGACCAGCCCGGTCGCTCCGTCGCGTACCGGGGTGTCGAACGGAACCGCGACGCCGTCGACGGCGTCGACCAGCTCCTTGAACGCACAGAAATCGACCTGGACGAAGTGGTCGGTTTCGATTCCGAAGTTCTGTCGGATCGTGTTGATCAGCCGTTGTGGATCGTCTCGTTCGTAGGCCTCGTTGATCCGGCCCTTGCTCGACCGGCCGTCGATCTTCAGCCACAGATCGCGGGGGAAGGAGAGGACCGCGACCTGGTTGGTGGCGGGGTTGACGCGCCACATCATGATCGTGTCGCTGCGTTCGCCGAGACCGGCGCGATCGCCGAAGGCCAGCGCATACGGTGAGTCCGGGTCGAGGCAGGCATTGTTGTCGGCGCCGGTGATCAAGATGTTGCGGGCACCGGGCTCGGCCGGTGGGAAGGTCTCGACCGGGACGTTCGGGTCGACGGTTGGGTCCAGGTCGGACTCGTCGGCGGACGGGCCGTCGGCGGCCCTGTCCGTCGAACCCGACTGGTCCGATGCCACGGCCGGTGCGGCATCGGTCGGTTGGTCGAGGGTGACCAATTGGCGATTCTCGAGTTGCTGCTGAGCGACCCAGACGAGCCCGGCGGCGATCATGCTGACGGCCGCTGCGCATGCGACCGCGGCGATCAGCAGGCGTTGCGGCCACGTGCGGCGGAGTGGTGGCCGTTCGTCGTCGTGCGTGTTCTCGGCTGCCATGACCGACGAGACGATAGCCAGTTGAAACGCACCTCAATCGGCGCGGCGGACGATCCTGCGGGATCCTCCGCAACCGCGGATCAGGGCAGCACGACGACTTTGGTGCCGATCCACGCCCAGTTCCACATCCAGATGGCGTCGTCGTACCCCTGACGCACGCATCCACCCGACAGCGGCGTGCCGAGTTGCCAGATCGACTGCACCGGCACCCCGTACTTGTTGGGGATCTCGTGGAACCCGATGTTGTCGCCGTTGCACCCCTTGGTGAAGCGGATCATGTAGCCCCACTTGATCGCCGGGTTCTGGATGTTGTTGGTGTATCGGGAGCGGGAGAAGACGCGATACTCACCGACGCGGGGGTCGCACCACTTCAACTTGCCCGACACGAGATGGGTCTTGAGCACGGTGCCGTCGCTGTCGACGGCCCACACCCGCTGACGTGATTTGGAGTAGACCGCACGCCGTCCGGAGCCGGAGTTGGCCGGCAGCACCCAAGACGGAACCGTGGGCGGAGGCGGCGGAAGCGTCGTGGTGGTGGTCGTCGGTGGGGGAGGAGGAGTCTTCGTCTGGACCGTCGAGCCGGGCCGTGAACCTTCTTCGAACGGGTCGCCGTTGGCCGGCAATCCGAACGGATCGGCGGTCGTGGTGGTCTCGTCGGGCACCGTGGCGTCGGTGCCGGGCGTGGAGTCGACCGGCGGGGCGGCCACGGCGATCGTTCCGACCGTGAACACCGACGACACGGCGATGATGACCGCTCCGACCCTGAGGCGTAGGTCCCCAACTCGCGCACGCACGAGGGGGACGATAGCGGCGATCGGGTGCCGTTCGTCACTCAACTGCAAACTACATGACAGTAGTATGACGATTCGGTTGGTTCGCGGAGGGTCAGTCGGCGACCGGCGCGATCGTGACGTCGCACGAGAGCGAGCCGTCGTCGGCCGTCACGATCGAGGCCGTTGCGATCGTTCCAGCGGCCGCGAGATCGGCGAGCCCGGCGTCGAGCGCGGCACGTGCCGACTCCGGCGCGCGGATCACGACCGACTCGACGTCGGCGCGCTGACTCACCTTGGCCTCCGACTTGGCGCGTCGGACGAGGGTGAGCGCGTCGATCGTCGGATCGATCAGTGTCGGGTCGCCGCCGAGACCCGAGGGTGCGGGCCACTCGGCCGCATGGATGCTGGTGGCATGCCACCAGCTCCACGCCTCTTCGGTCGCGAACGGGAGGAACGGAGCGAGCAGTCGCTGCAACGACGACAGGGCTTCGAGCAACGCCCGGCGTGCCGAGGCAGCAGCTTGTGGCCCCATCGCCTCGTAGGCCCGATTCTTGACCAGCTCGACGTAGTTGTCGCAGAACCACCAGAAGAACGACTCGGTGCGCTCCAGTCCGCGGGCGTAGTCGAACGCCTCGAAACCGGTCGTCGATTCGGCGATCACCGCGTCGACCTTGGCGAGCATCGACCGGTCGATCGGATCGGTGACCGTGTCGGCGAGCGAGGCATCCATGTCGACGTCGCCGAAGGAGAGGACGAACTTGCTGACGTTGAGGAGCTTGTTGGCGAGCTTGCGCCCGACCTTCATCTGATCTTCGCTGTACGCGGTGTCCACGCCGGGACGGCCGGACGCCGACCAGTAGCGGACCGCATCGGTGCCGTACTGGTCGAACAGGTCCATCGGTGTGACGACGTTGCCCTTCGACTTCGACATCTTCTTTCGATCGGGATCGAGGATCCAGCCCGACAGTGCGGCATGCGTCCACGGCGCGACGTCGAACTCGTGGTGGCTGCGGGTGATGGTGGAGAACAGCCAGGTGCGGATGATGTCGTGGCCCTGGGGCCGCATGTCGTACGGAAAGACGCGATCGAACAGTCCGTCGTCCTCTTCCCAGTGCCCGGCGATCATCGGTGTGAGCGACGATGTGGCCCACGTGTCGAAGATGTCGGGGTCGCCGGTGAAGCCGCCGGGCTGGTCGCGCTGGTCGGCGGTGTAGCCGTCGGGGACATCGGTGGATGGATCGATCGGGAGGAGGTCCTCGCTCGGGATCATCGGTTCGTCGTAGAGCGGCTCGCCGGTGGCATCGAGCGGATACCAGATCGGCACCGGCACGCCGAAGAACCGCTGCCGACTGATCAGCCAGTCACCGTTCAGACCCTCGACCCAGTTCTCGTAACGGTGGCGCATGTGGTCGGGGTGGAACGTGACCTGGGTCCCGCGCTCGACCAGCGCGCTCCGGAGACCGGTGTCGCGGCCGCCGTTGCGGATGTACCACTGGCGTGACGTGACGATCTCGAGCGGGCGCTCGCCACGCTCGTAGAACTTGACCGGATGCTGCAGCGGCCTGGGTTCACCGATGAGGATGCCCTGCTCGGTCAGCTGCTCGACGACGGTGCGCTGCGCCTGGTTCGGGTACTTGCCGGCGATCAGCGCGTAGGCCTCGGGGTCGACGCCGTCGGGGGCGTCGGGGAGCAGGCGGCCGTCGCGGCCGATGATCACCCGCATGCCGAGCTGTAGCTCGCGCCACCAGGTGACGTCGGTGGTGTCGCCGAACGTACAGATCATCGCGATGCCGGTGCCCTTGTCGGGCTGGGCGAGTTCGTGGGCCGTGACTTCGACCTTCTGCCCGTAGAGGGGCACGATCACCTCGGTGCCGAAGTACGGCCGGAACCGTTCGTCGTCGGGGTGTGCCACGAGTGCCACGCATGCCGCGAGCAGTTCGGGGCGAGTCGTGTCGATCTCGATCTGGCCGGATCCGTCGGCCATCTGGAACGGGATCTTGTGGTAGGCGCCCGGTCGCTCGCGGTCTTCCATCTCGGCCTGGGCCACGGCGGTGCGGAAGTCGATGTCCCACAACGTCGGAGCCTCCTGGCTGTATGCCTCGCCGCGTGCGACGTTGCGCAGGAAGGCGCGCTGGCTGGCACGCCGCGAGCGTTCGTCGATCGTCGCATAGTGCTGGGTCCAGTCGACGCTCAGGCCGAGCCGTCGATAGAGCGCCTCGAACACCTTCTCGTCCATCTCGACGAGTTCGTCGCACAGCTCGAGGAAGTTGGGTCGAGAGATCGGAACCGCCTGGTGTTTCTTCGGTGGGTCGCCGCGGAACGGCGGCTCGAAGCCCTCCTGGTACTGCTCGTGAGGGTCGCAGCGAACGCCGTAGAAGTTCTGGACCCGGCGTTCGGTGGGGAGGCCGTTGTCGTCCCACCCCATCGGGTAGAAGACGTGCTTGCCACGCATGCGTTGGTAGCGCGCGATGAGGTCGGTGTGGGTGTAGCTGAACACGTGCCCCATGTGCAGCGAGCCGCTGACGGTCGGGGGAGGGGTGTCGATCGAGAAGACGTCCTCGCGTACGGCCGACGTGTCGAAGCGGTAGGTGCCATCGGCGTCCCACTGGGCTGCCCAGCGGTCTTCGATGCCGTCGAGTGTCGGCCGGTCCGGAACGTTCGCCATATCGCACGAGAGGCTACCGACCGCGCCACGCGCCGAGCCCGATCCGTTTGTGGGGCCCTCGGTCGTTCGGGGGCGAGGGTCGGCGCGGCGCGGTGCCCGTGATCAGTAATGTTTGCGTCAACACGTATGGCAGTGGCCGCGAGACGCGACCCGACCGTGCCTGAACCAGGGGAGAACTCACATGAACAAGAGACTGTTGACCGCACCGATCGTGGCGCTGTCGCTGATCGCAGCCGCGTGCGGAAGCGATGATCCGGGCGATTCCAGCCCCGCAACCGAACCACCGTCGGAGGCTGATGGCACCGCGGCCCCGGCCGCTGAGCCCGACGGCGACAAGCCGACCATCGAAATCGTGGTCAATCCGTGGACCGCGTCGGCGCTCAATGCCGAGGTCGCCAGCCAGCTGATCGAGAGCGAGCTCGGGTACCCGACCGAGATCGTCAACATCGACGAGAACGAAGCGATGTTCACCGGACTCGCCGATGGCACGGCCGATGTCGTGCTCGAGATCTGGCCGTCGGGCATCACCGAGACCGAGCAGGCGTTCTTCGACGACGGCTCGGTCGAACAGCTCGGCGAACTCGGCGCGGTCGGGCGCATCGGCTGGTACGTGCCGTCGTACGTGGTCGAGGAGCATCCCGAACTCGCGACGTGGGAGGGCTACACCACTCCTGAAGCCGCTGCGTTGTTCGCCACCGCCGAAACCGGCAACAACGGCCGCTTCCTCGGCACCGATCCTTCGTACTCCGAATTCGACGCCCAGATCATCGAGAACCTCGCGCTTCCGTTCGAAGTGCAGTTCTCGGGTTCCGAGCCGGCGACGGTGGCCGAACTCGACGCCCGGGTCTCGGCCGGCGAGCCGGTGCTCATGTACTGGTGGACGCCGACTGCGGCGGTCGGCAAGTACGACCTCGTGCAGGTCGAGCTTCCTCCGTACACGGAGGAGTGCGGCGCGGCGGCTGCCGCCGAGGACGGTGGCGTCGACTGCGAGTACCCCGAGGACGTGATCATCAAGGCGGCCAATCCGGAACTCGCGACCGACGCACCCGACGTGCACTCGTTCCTCGCGAACTTCACGATCACCAATGACGACCAGCTCGAGATGCTGCCGTCGGCCGAGATCGACGGTGAAGACGTCGAAGACGTGGCCGCCACGTGGATCGCAGCCCACGAGGACGTCTGGTCCACCTGGATCGGCTGACGAGGATGATCGACCCCTGCCTGACGGCTTCGGGGGTGTGGAAGGTCTTCGGGAACCGACCGCACCGTGCGTTGGCGATGGCCGACGCCGGTGCGAGTCGGGCCGAGATCCTGTCGGAAACCGGCAGCACGATCGGTGTGCGCGACGTGTCGTTCGAGGTCGCTGCCGGTGAGACGTTCGTCGTCATGGGTCTGTCCGGATCGGGCAAGTCGACGTTGCTGCGCTGCGTTGCGCAGCTGATCGAAGCGACACGCGGGACGGTCGAGTTCGAAGGACGTGACCTGACGGCGATGAGTGACACCGAACTCCGTGAGGTCCGCCGCACCGACCTGTCGATGGTGTTCCAGCACTTCGGGCTGTTCCCGCACCGCAAGGTGATCGACAATGTCGCGTACGGCCTCGAGGTGCAGGGGATCAAGCGGTCCGAGCGCCACGCACGTGCGAACGACGTACTCGACCTGGTGGGGCTGCACGGTTGGGGTGAGCACTACCCGGGCCAGCTCTCGGGCGGCATGCAACAGCGCGTGGGTCTGGCCCGGGCGCTCGCGGTCGAGCCCACGGTGTTGTTCTTCGACGAGCCGTTCTCCGCGCTCGATCCGTTGATCCGGCGCGACATGCAGGATGAGCTGCTCCGTCTGCAGGGCGAGATGAACCGCACCATCGTGTTCGTCACGCACGACTTCGACGAGGCGATCAAGCTCGGCGACCGAATCGCGATCATGAAGGACGGCAAGTTCGATCAGGTCGGCACCGCTGAGGAGCTGATCGCAGCTCCGGCGACCGACTACGTCCGCGAGTTCACGAAGGACGTGTCGCGGGCGAAGGTGCTGACGGTGCGTGCGGTCATGGGTGACACGCCGTCCGACGCGCCGGCACCCACCACGACCGTCGGGGACGCGTCCTCGGTGGAGTCCCTGCTCCCGATCCTGCTGTCGGGTCCCGGGGATGTCGGCGTGACCGATTCGTCCGATCGATTGATCGGCATCGTCGACCGGGCGGAGGTTGCGGCGATTCTCGCCGACGTCGAGTCGCTGGTGACGGGGCCATGAGCGTCGTCACCGTGCCCCCGCAGTCGGTGGTGATCGTCGATCGGCGGTGGCTTTCGTGGGCGGCGCTCGTCGGTGGCTTCGTCGCCTTGCAGATCGCGTTCTCGTCGGCCGTCGTTCCGGTCGGCCTCGACTCCACGTTCTCGGACCCGCTCGACGAACTCGCACGTTGGTCGCAGCGCAATCGACGTGACCACTGGCTGTTCACGTATGTCTTCAATCCGATCACCGACTTCGTGCGCTGGGGCCTCGACAATGTCGAGGCGTTGCTGCTCTGGATGCCGTGGTTCGTGCTCCCGGTCATCGTCTTCGTGTTCATCGCGCGGACGGGAAAGTGGTGGTCGGCAACGGCTGCCGGACTGGCGATGCTGTACCCGGGTCTGTTCGACCTGTGGGAGGTGACGATCGAGACGCTGGCGTTGATGACGATCGCAGTGGTGCTGTGTGCAGTCATCGGGGTTCCGCTCGGTGTGCTGGCCGCGTTCAACCGACGGACCGAGCAGGCCTTCCGACCGGTCCTCGACGCGATGCAGACCGTCCCGGCACCGGTGTACTTCGTACCGATGGCGCTGTTCTTCGGCATCGGCGCGGTGCCCGCGACGCTGGCCACGGTCGTGTTCGCGTTGCCACCCGTGGTGCGGCTCACCACGCTCGGCATCCAGGAGGTGTCACCCCAGGCCGTCGAAGCATCGAAGATGTTCGGCGGGAGCCCGATGCAGACGCTGCGCAAGGTGCAACTGCCGATGGCGATGCCGACGATCCTGACCGGGATCGCACAGTCGATCATGATGGCGCTCGGCATCGTCGTGCTGGCGACACTGCTCGGCGCCGGCGGCCTCGGCCAGGAGGTGATGGACACCCTCAGTCAGCGGCGCACGGGTCGCGGGATCGCCACCGGGCTGGCCATCGTCTCGGTGGCGATCGTGCTCGAGCGACTCGGCCGCGCCGCGGCGAGTACCGAGCGCGTGCAGGTGTCGCGGCGCGTGGCGTGGGCCGTGGTGGCCGGTGTCGTGGCACTTGTCGTCATCGGCCGGACGATGTCGTGGACGTCGTTTCCGGCGGTCTCGGACACGAAGTCGTTCGATCCGATCGACGACGCGATCGACTGGGTTCAGGAGAATTTCCGATGGCTCACCCGTTGGATCAACGACACCATCGTGATCCGGTTCTACCTGCCGGTCCGCAACACGCTGACCGACCGCATCGCGTGGCCGGCGCTGGTGTTTCTCGCAGGGTGGATCGGGTGGCGCCTGGGGGGCTGGCGCCTCGCTGCGTTGAACTCGGTGAGCCTGATGGTCGTCGGGCTGATCGGGATGTGGGAGCTGACGCTCGACACGTTCACCCAGGTGCTTGCGGCCGTGGTGGTGTCCGTGCTGATCGCGGTGCCGGTGGGCGTGTGGGCGGGCCGCAGCCGCCGAGTGGAGGCGGTCCTGGGTCCGATTCTCGACGGCCTCCAGACGGTGCCGTCGCTCGTGTACATCATCCCTGCCGTCACGCTCTTCACCGTCGGTGTGGTGCCCGGGATCATCGCCTCGGTGCTCTACGCGATCGTGCCGGGCATCCGGATCACGGCGCTCGGGATCAAACAGGTCGCGCCCGAGAGTGTGGAGGCGTCGCAGATGTTCGGGGCCACGCCGCGCCAGACGATGCTCGGCGTTCGGGTCCCGCTCGCAGCGCCGACGATCATGGCCGGGATCAACCAGGTGATCATGATGGTGCTGGCGATGGTCATCATCTCCGGCCTCGTGGGTGGTGGTGGGCTCGGCTTCGAGACGATCAGTGCGGTGAAGAACAGCGAGGTCGGGCTGGGTTTCGAGGTCGGCCTGGCGATCGTGTTGATGGCGGTGGTGCTCGACCGTGGCACGCAGGCGATCGGCCACCGACTCCAGCCGCCGACCGCGAGTCACTGACGCATCCGGACGAATCCTTCGCCGTTGGCCGTGAGGCGCGGACGTAGGATCGACGGCGTGCTGAACCTGTATGACACCGCGACCCGCTCCGTGCGCGAGTTGGCTCTTCGTGAGCCGGGGCAGGTCAGCATCTACCTGTGCGGTCCGACCGTGTACGGACCGGCGCACCTCGGCCACGGACGAGCGACGCTCAGCTACGACATCCTGCGGCGGTATCTCGAGTGGTCCGGCTTCGAGGTACGGCTCGTGTCGAACATCACCGACATCGACGACAACATCATCAATCGGGCCAAGCGTGAGGACCGGCCGTGGGAGGAGATCGCCACCAAGTGCGAGGCGATGTGGTTCCAGGCGATGGACGGCATCGGCGTTCAACGGCCGACCGACATTCCCGCACGCCACCGAGTACGTCGACGAGATGGTCGAGACTGATCGGCGAACTCGTCGCGCTCGACAAGGCGTACCTCACCGACGACGGCGTGTACATGGACGTCGAGTCGGTCGACGACTACGGACTGCTCGCGTTCCAGACCCTCGACGACATGCGCGTCGGCGGCGGCGACCGTGAGGTCGTTCGGCGCCGACCAGAAGCGCCACCCGGCCGACTTCGTGCTGTGGAAGTTCTCGAAGCCGGACGAGCCGGCATGGCCGTCGCCGTGGGGTGAAGGGCGCCCCGGCTGGCACAGCGAGTGCGTCGTGATGAGCCTCGACATCCTCGGCGAGGGCTTCGACCTGCACTGCGGCGGACAGGATCTGCGGTTCCCGCACCACGAGAACGAGCGCGCCCAGGCGGTTGCGCTGGGCAAGACGTTCGCGAACCACTGGATGCACAACGGCTTCGTTGTCGACGCCGAGGGCGAGAAGATGTCGAAGTCGATCGGCAACGTGTCGAACCTGCTCGACCTGATCGAGCACTACGACCCGCGCGCGTATCGACTCGTGCTGCTGCAGTCGCACTACCGCAGCCCGGTCAAGCTGGGTCAGGCTGCCATCGACCAGGCGGTCGCCTCGCTCGCCGGGCTCGACGCGTTCGCTGCCCGGGCGGCTGGGTTGGCGACGGTCGATCCTGATCCCGCGGTGCTGGCGTCGTTTCGTGCGGCGATGGAAGACGATCTCGATACGCCCAAGGCGATGGCGTTGGTGTTCGACACGGTCCGTGCGGCGAATGCCGGCGATCGACGCGGGTGACGACTCGGCTGCGTCGCTCGTGGCAGCGGTGTTCGAGATCTGCTCTGCGGTCGGTCTCGAGTTGTCGGGTGGTGGCGGCGATGTGCCGGTCGATATCGCGGCGAAGGCTGCCGCGCTCGACCAGGCGCGGGCCGACAAGGACTATTCGGCTGCCGACGCGATCCGCGCCGAACTCCAGGCCGACGGCTGGACCGTCGAGACCACGAAGGACGGCACGGCCGTCAGGTGATGATCCGAGGCTCGTCGGGTCAGCTCGTGGGAGCGATGAACACGTTGACGCCGTAGACGATCAGGTTCAGGTCGGTACAGATCGTCGCCGTGTAGCTGTACCTCGAAGGGTTGATCTGGGCGGCCTCGGCTTCGAGCGTGAGTGCCTGCCTCTCGATGAGCGCGTTTCCGACGGCTGCCGCAGAACCGGGCGTCTCCAGCAGCGTTCCGCTGAACGACGCAACATCCTGCACGACGTCCGCGAACGGCGGTGATCCGGCCTCGCTGATCAATCCGCCGATGTCGACGGTGACCGCGTTGTTCTGCACGAGGGCCTCGTAAACCAGTTCGGCTCCGGTGACGCGATGGCCGGCGGGGATGTCGAACGCAGCCGTCGCACACTCGGAGCCGGCCGACGAGCCATGGGTGAGGGTCTCATCGAGGCGCCACTTGGTGTCGACGTCGCCGACTTCCTGGAAGTCGGATGGAGCCGCACTGAGTCGTGTCGGGAGAACCTCGTAGCGGTCGTCGTGGTTGTGGTCGGCGTAGTAGCCGTTGACGTCGACGATGACGTTGACCTCGCCGCGGTTGTTGAAGATGTTGAAGTTGCCTGCGGTCGAGAGCGGGGTGTTGACGGAGTTGGGGGTCGGGGCGCCGCCGGCGCGGGGGTTGAGGTTGCTGGTGCCGGGGTTGGCGCCGTCGCCCCAGAACGTGAGGAACGTGTTGGAGGTGGGGCCGACGGCGGTGACGTTGAGCGACAGGCTGAGGGCATCGGTGGGGATGGCCGACGGCCCGGTGCACTCGCCGTTGCTGCCGTGGGCGGTGACGGTGACGGTCTCGCCCGCGCCGATCGGCGTCGAGCGGGGGCCGACGGTGAGGTCGCCGGGTCGGGTGTCGACGAGTCGGCACGGGTTGATGGAGATGAACACGGGTCGGTCGCCGGAGGAGACGTCGGCGGATGCGATGTTCAACCCGCCGATGCCGGCACCGCCGATCGTGATGGCGACGGCTGCGCCCACAGCGGCCCATCGGGTACGGAGTGCAGACGTGCTCGTGCTCATGTGCGCACGCTAGTCAGTGTCCGCCGTCACACCGGGCGTGTTCCGAACGTGCGATTCGTTCCGTGACGGATCGTCGCGAAGTTACCGCCGGGTAGACAGCGTGGTTACTGACGGGTAACTTAGAGGTATGAGCGAATTTTCGATGGCCCTCAACGAAGACCAGCTGACCCTCCAGAAGTGGGTCCACGGCTTCGCCGAAGACGTGGTCCGCCCGGCGGCCGAGGAGTGGGACGAGAAGGAAGAGTTCCCGTACCCGATCGTCGAACAGGCGCGTGAGATCGGCCTGTACGGCTGGGAGTTCATGGCCGAGGCGATGTTCAACGACCCGACCGGCCTCTCGATGCCGATCGCGATCGAGGAGCTGTTCTGGGGCGACGCCGGCATCGGCATGGCGATCATGGGATCAGGACTCGCGGCCGCGGGCATCGCCTCGTCGGCCACTCCCGAGCAGATGATGGAGTGGGTGCCGCAGTGCTACTCGAACGCTGACACGGGCAAGCTCGCCCTCGGTGCGTTCGCAGCGTCTGAGCCCGACGCCGGATCGGACGTCGGTGGCTACCGCACGTCGGCGGTCTACGACCAGAAGACCGACGAGTGGGTGCTCAACGGCACCAAGGCCTGGATCACGAACGGTGGCATCGCCGACATCCACGTCGTCGTCGCCGTCGTCGACCCCGAGCTCGGCTCGAAGGGTCATGCGTCGCTTCGTCGTGCCGCCCGGGACCAAGGGCCTGTCGCAGGGGCAGAAGTACAAGAAGCACGGCATCCGTGCGTCGCACACCGCCGAGGTCGTGCTCGACGACGTCCGGGTTCCCGGCCGCTGCCTGCTCGGTGGCAAGGAGAAGCTCGACGAGCGCATCGCCCGGGTCCGCCGTGGCGAGAAGGGCAACGCCCAGGCCGCGATGCAGACCTTCGAGGCGACTCGCCCCGCCGTCGGTGCCCAGGCGCTCGGTGTGGCCCGTGCCGCCTTCGAGTACTCGCTCGAGTACGCAAAGGAGCGCGAGGCGTTCGGTCGCAAGATCATCATGAACCAGTCGATCGCGTTCATGCTCGCCGACATGGCGACCGAGATCCAGGCCAGCCGCGGCCTCATCTACAAGGCTGCGTGGCTCGGCAAGAACGGCACGTTCGAGAACGCCGAAGGCTCGATGGCGAAGCTGAAGGCCGGCCCGCACGGCCACCTGGGTGACCGAGCGTGCGATCCAGATCCTCGGTGGCTACGGCTACACCCGTGAGTACCCGGTCGAGCGCTGGCACCGCGATGCGAAGATCCACGACATCTTCGAAGGCACCGAGCAGATCCAGCAGCTGGTCATCTCCCGGGCGATATCAGGCCTGCGTATCGAGTGATTCTGAGGTTCTTGGCCGATCGGCGATTTCGGTCGCTGATCGGCCATCCCTAGTTTCATCCCTAGTGATTTCCGCTGGCGGACTGTGACACCCCTGGCGTACTGTCGTCTGCATGGCGACGATCCGCGAGAAGAAGCCAGGCGTGTGGGAGGTCCGCGTCTTCACGGGCAACGACGCCCGCGGACGCCCGACGCAGATCTCGCGAACCGTGCGCGGCAGCAAGCGCGACGCGCAACGGATGGCCGCCTCGTTGGAGGTCGGCCCGGGCAGCGCGTCGCCCGCCGGTCGCAACGTCGAGGACGTGCTCGACGCGTGGATCGATCAGAACCTCGACACGTGGGCGCCCGCCTCGTCGCGTGACCAGCAGAGCCGCGTCCGCTCGATCAAGCAGGACAAGATCGCGCGCATCCCGATCGCCCAGTTGTCGATCGCCGACGTCGAGCGCTGGCACACACGACTCCGTCGCGACGGCATGCAAGACGCCGGCATCCGCAACCAGCACGGCGCGCTGAGTGCAGCGTTCGGTCAGGCATTGCGGTGGGGTTGGGTCAGCCAGAACGTCGTGGCGATGGCGCAACGCAAGACGACCAAGAAGCAGCCCAGGGGAGTGATGTCGCTCGACGATGTTCGAGCCGCGATCGCTGCGGCCGCGGAGTTCGACCCGGCGGCTGCGCTCGCGCTGCGTCTCGCCGCGATGACCGGCGCTCGTCGTGCCGAGTTGGCCGCGCTGCGATGGACCGATGTCGACGACGACGGAATGCTGACGATCGACTCGGCGATCGAAGTGATCCGCCATCCGGGTGAGCCGCGCGAGTTGAACGACGCGCCGACGAAGACCGGCAACGCGCGGACGATGACGCTCGACCCCGACACGTTGAACGCGATCTGGGAGCTGCGTCGTGAGCGCGAGCCGTACGGCCCGTGGATGTTCGGCGTCGGTCCCGATCTCGTTCCGCCGGATCACATCGGTTGGTGGTGGACGCGGGCGCGCAAGAACTCGGGCATCGACATGAAGTGGCGCCTCCACGATCTGCGCCACTGGTCGGCCACCGTCTCGATCGGCCAAGGCCACGACGTCCGCACCGTCGCCGGCCGCCTCGGTCACTCCAACCCGGCGATGACCCTGCGCGTCTACGCCCACGCCTTCGCCGCCGCCGATCAGGCACTGGCGGCGGGGCTGGGCGATCTGCTCCGAGAGGCTCCCGATGAGTAGGCCGTTCACCCCGACCGACGCGTTCGTCGACGAATCGATTCGAGGTCAGCGGTATCTACTCGGCTGCGTGCTCGTCGAGGCGCGCTCGTTGACCACCGTCCGTCGCGCACTCGTCGACATCAAGATCGCGAATCGTCGCGTCCACTTCACGAACGAGTCGCCGAAGCGGCGTCGCGAGATCCTCGAACTGATCGCGTCGCTTCCGGTGAGGTCATTCGTCGTCGTGTGTCGCCGGACGCATGGCGTCAAGGAGGTCGATGCGCGATCGGCGTGCCTGCGCACGATCGTTGAACAACTCCAACGTGACGAGGTCGGGCGCATGGTGCTGGAGAGTCGCCAAGACGACCGGGAGGACGTGCGTCTCATCGAGCGCGTGCGATCCACTCAGCCGAGACTCGTGTTCGAGCATCGGAGGCCGAAGGAAGAACCGCTGCTCTGGGTCGCCGACGCGATCACCTGGGCGGCCGGCACCGGAGGCGAGTGGCGCGAACTCATCGAGCCGATCTTTGGCGGCGACGTCGACACTGCCCCGTAACGCGCAGAACCCGGCTCCCCTACCTACGGGTAGGCAACCGGGTCCACTTCCTACGGGTACTCACCCGAGGCACCTATCAAGTATGCGCCGATCGAAACGCCATTCGCAAGGTGGTTCCTCCAGACGCGCATCAGCCCCGGCTCCCGCAATCACCTTGCGGTGTCGCTGGCTCCTCCGAGGCTCTACTTCACGGGCCTCAAGACGCTCTGTGCAAGGTCGAGTATGGCAAGTTGCGACGCAGATTCGCCGCGCCACGATTCCCTCGACGGGTAGTGTCGGGGTGATTCCCCCAGTCGCCTCGGTGGCTGGGCGCGGGGCCCGCTCCGGCGGGCCTCTGCGTTTTGTTGGCACGATTGCATCGCCCATGTCGGCTCACCACGTGGGTGCGTCGTCGGAGTCAGTCGCTGTACGCGCCCGGGGTCCAACGTGTGGCCACACCTTCTGCGGTTGAGGAGCCGGGAACTCCGCCGGTGCCCCAGATGGAGCCGTCGGGTCCACCGCGTGATGGTGAATCCGAACGACTGGTTGTCGAGCAGGACCGTCAGGTCGGATCGGTCGAGGATCGCGCCGCTCGTCCAGATGTGGTTCTGCGTCAGGACGATGCCCTCGGGACAGCGATTCCAGCTCGGCTGTACCGAGCACGGCACCAGTCTCGGAGTCGACGGTGATGATGCGCCCCGCACGTCCACCGCCGCCCGTGGTGTCGGTCCCGACGACGACCTGGGTGTCGTCGGCGACGACCCTGACCGGGAACTCGTTCCCGGCGAGATCGAGCGGAACTTCGTGAACGATCTCGCCGGTCTTGCCATCGAATCCGATCAGGCGGCCGTCGACGCGCTGCGAGGAAATGGCCCAGACGAGTTCGTTCGAGATCGCCAAGTCGAACCATCTTCCTTGCTCGATGTCGAGCGGGGTGATGCCTCCATCGGGATCGATTCGCTGGATGTTGTTGAAGTCCGCGATCCAGACGGTGTTCCCATCCGCGATCACGCCGAGCGCGTCCGTACCTCCGTCGATGCGCGTGATCGAGTTGTCGTTCGGGTCGATTCGAACCAAGGGCGAACCAGCTGCGTAGATCGCATCGCTGCCCACTGCCAGCCGACTGGGCGACGAGCTCGGGATGCCGTCGCGGATGCGAATGATCGCCACGAGTTCACCGGACGCAGCGTCGATGCGGGTGACCGTGCCGGAGGCTCTACCCGCAATCCAGATGGAGTCGAAGGCGGTGACGGCGTGGTAGGCGAAGTTGCCGACACCGAACACCTGCTGGACCCGTTCGGGCGGCTCCGGTGGAGCTCGCGATCTTGTTCGGCGAGGTCGTCGGGCGCCGCTGGCTGTGCGTAGAGCAGAACGTCGAAGGTCGTCCACTGATCCGTCATCGAACTCGAGAACGAAGGGCGCAGTGTGCTCGCCGGTGGTGAGGTCGGCGTCTTGAGTAACGAACGGTGATTTGCAACGTCGCCTGGATTTCCTGACCGTTCGGCTCGACCCGCCGACAATCGTCGACGTCGCAGCTCACCTCAAGCGCAATCTGGTTGTCGGCGGTCCGTTCAGGTGCAACGATCGTGCCGGCCCGGCCGTTCAGATTAAAACCAAGTTGGAGTTCGTAGCCGAGCTCCGCGACACCGGCCGCATCGGGCATTGGATCTCGCGTGATGTCGAGTTGGTATGAGCTGATCGCGAAGCCGTCGCTCGAAACACCGAAGGGATTGACAGTCATTCGGCGTGGGTCGGGCACCCCCGAGGGCGCAGTCGTCGTTGGCCTCGTCGACGTACTGGTCGATGCTCTCGGGGCACGGTCGTCGCGATTGGTCGTCGGCAGCGTGGCCGAGTCGGCGGGGGACCGAGATTGCTGCTCGGCGACGTCGGCACGCACGCCTGACGTGGTGACGCGCCGCCACGTTCGGCACACCGTTGCGCGTCGCACGAAGCGTCGTTCGCTCGACCGACAAGTCGGACCGTGCTGCGTTCGGCAAGGTCATGAACTCGGCGGACCCACTTTCCGGTATCGAGTACGACGCGATTGACACCCGGATTGCGTTCGGAGCGCAGCGCTGCGGACGTCGTTGGTCTGCTTCGACACGGCGTCGGCGCGGCCGTTCAGCAGCATGAAGCGCTGCGCGTCGCACCCAGGCTGCGGGATCGTCGTATTCGCCGACCTTGTTCCACTGGCGGTCGGCAGCGATGAACGCCTCCTGAACCGCATCCGCAGCCGACTCGGTGTCGAAGGCGACAGACAGCGACCGCACGAGGCGCCCGTAGTGCTGCGCGAAGAGCTCATCGACGTCGACCACGTTCCACCATGACACACCACACACCCGCCAGCAGCGCGTTTGGTTGGGTACGTCACGGATCGCCACGGCGACCCGCACGCCGAACTGCCGGCGCGGGCGGTCGCGCTTCTCGCCTTGAATCGGGTCATGAGCCGTGTCCTGAATTGGGGACGGGCAGAGACTGTGATCCTCGTCACATCAAATCGTCCGTCTCGTGTCGCTGATGCGCGTCGTATCCGTTGGTGTTCGTTCGTGCCGGATCGTCCGGAACCCCCAAACACGGGGCTTGCCGCGCGAATGACATGGGTGTACTTCTGATGGTCCATGTCGTCGCTGGAGGAGTTCGCTGAGTCGGAGGAGCACCCGCTTCTCACGATGCGCGAGGCCACCAAGATCCTGCGCATCGGCCGCACGCTCGGCTACCAACTCGCTCACGAGTACCTGAACTCGGGCGGCACGTCCGGGCTGCCGGTGATCCGGTTCAGCAAGGAGTGCTACCGGGTTCCGCGCTGGGCGCTGATGGAACTCGTGACGACCGGCCGGGTCGTGCGGCTGTGCGATGCGGAGGCACCCGTCGAGGGAGCCTCCGTTGCACGCTGACCCGACCCGCCGCACGATCGTCCTCGGTCCGCGGGCGCACGAGCTGCGCGCCTACGTCGGCTCGACGGCATGGGCCGTGCTCGAAGAGATGATGCAGCGCTCGACCGGCGACGGCGATCACGTCGTCGCCCAGGTGTCGATCCGCTCGCTCGCCGCGTCGCTCGGCCTCGCGAAGGACACCGTCGCTCGCGCCGTCCGTCGGCTCCGCGACCTCGGCGTGATCCACGCCGAGCAACGCCGCTCCGACAGCGGTGTCTTCCAGACCGGCTCCTACCGACTCGACGTCCCGACCGTCTGCCTCACCGTCGACACATCAACGACGACGAACCACCGACGACCTCACCCGACAACACACCGTCGAACCACCAACACCACGAACACCACCGACACGGCCAACACGACCGACACCGGCCAACTCTCCCTCACCTTCAACCCCTGAAGGAACACCCCCAATGAACGAACCAACCACCCACAACCACAAATCAATAACCCGTAGACAGGTGCCCGCCGGCGGTCGGGACCGATCATGATCCGGGTGACGACGCTGTTCGCTCGCACCGCCGAAGCAACGGCGGCCTACTACGGCGACTACCTCACCAAGAACAAACATGAGCTTCCCGGCCAGTGGACTGGCAAACAGGCACCCGACCTCGGACTCATCGGCGAGGTCACACCCGACCGTCTCGAAGCGGTCCTGCTGGGTCGTCACCCGTTCACGGGGGAGTCGCTCGGTCGGGAACTGCTCGACCGCATCGACCAGAAGGGCAACGTGATCAAGGCGGTCGCCGGCTACGACGCGACGTTCTCGGCACCGAAGTCGGTGTCGGTGCTGTGGGGACTCACCGGCGACGAGGGCTTCGCCGAGTGCCACGACCGAGCCGTCGACGCAGCGATCGAGATGATCGAGAAGTACGGCTCGACCACCCGCATCCGGTCGAACGGGACACGGCTCCATCCCGAAACCCGCGGGCTCACGATCGGCGTGTTCCGCCAGTCGACGAGCCGAGCCGACGACCCACAGCTCCACACCCACGTCGTCATCTCCTCCAAGGTCCAGACCGCCGACGGCCGCTGGTACGCGCTCGACGGGCGAGTGTTGAAACGACATCAGCAGGCGTTCGGCTACTTCTACCAATCGGTCCTGCGCGCCGAGCTGACCGCCCGCTACGGCGTCGCGTTCGATCCCATCGTCAACGGCCAAGCCGAGATCGCCGGCGTCCCGACCGAGCTGCTCCACCAGTTCTCGAAGCGAGCGCACGACATCGCCGTCGAGATGGACCACCGCGTCGCGGAGTTCATCGACAGCAACGGCCGCGAACCGAGCCACCGCGAGTTCTCCGCCATGGAACGCGAAGCATCCGGCGACACCCGAGCCCGCAAGACCGGACTCGGTGCCACCGAACTTCGAGCACGGTGGACACGCGAGGCCGCCACCCTCGGCCACGACCCGGTCTCACTCGTCGACGCCGTGAATGCCGAGGCGCAGCGGCGGCCGCTCGAAGCAGTCGCCGATCACGGTTGCCGACGTCCTCGAACTGCTCGCCGAACGCGGCTCGACGTGGAACCGCCTCGACGTACTGCGCGCCATCTCCGACCTCGCCACACCGCAACCCGGCCACGACGCCAACACCTGGGCGGCCGCGCTCGACCAAGCCGTCGACACCGTGCTCGATGCCTGTATCGACCTCGACCCCGCAGCACCGAACTCGTCTCGCCGATCATCCGATGGGCGGGCGCTGCACATCGAGCCCGTCGCACGACAGGCGACGAGCGAGCACGTCCTGGCCCAGGAAGAGCGGATCATCACATGGGCGCTGGACGCTCAAGCGGGCACGCCGGAGCCGTCGACGACGGTCACCGACCACGCGCTCGACGGCGGTCAACACGACGCTGCGTCCGCGGTTGCTGGACGCGATCGGCTCGTGCTCGTCGTCGGCCCGGCCGGTGCCGGCAAGACCCGCATGCTCCAAGCCGCCGTCACCGATCTCCACGCACAGACCCGACCGGTGATCGGGTTCGCACCGACGGCCAAGGCGGCCCGTGTCCTGGAAACCGAGACCGGCATGCCAGCCGACACCGTCGCCAAGCTCCTCTACGAACTCGACCACCCCGATCCGAACCGGTCATGGTGGGACTGTGGGCCGGGCACGACCGTGATCGTCGACGAGGCCGGCATGTTGAACACCGCCGACCTCCACCGACTCGTCGTCCACGCCGAACAACACGAGTGGCGACTCGCCCTCGTCGGCGACCCGTACCAACTTCAAGCGGTCGGCCGAGGCGGCATGTTCCAAGAACTCTGCACCACCGGCCGCACGAGCGAACTCGAGAACCTTCACCGCTTCACCAACGAGTGGGAAGCCACCAACTCACTCCGCCTCCGCCAAGGCGACCCCGAAGCACTCCACGTCTACAACACCTTCGGTCGCATCAGAGCCGGCACCTTCGACGATCACCTCGACACGATCACCGACGCCTGGACCCGATGCCGTGACGACGGTGAGACGATCTCGATCACGACCACCCGCAACGAACACGTCGACGCCATCAACCACCACATCCAACAACGTCGCATCGAAGCCGGCGATCTCGACCAGAACACCCTCACCCCGATCGACGACGACTGGGCGATGGTCGGCGACATCGTCGCCACCCGCCGCAACGACCGACGACTCCGCACCACCACCGGCGAACCCATCCGCAACCGAGAACGCTGGACCATCACCGAGACCAACCAGAACGGTGAGATCACCGTGACCCGACTCGACGGACACGGCACCATCACCCTCCCCGCCGACTACGTCCGCCAACACGTCCAGCTCGCCTACGCCATCACCGAACACGGCGCTCAAGGCGACACCGCCGACCGCAGCATCACCCTCGCCACAACCGCCACGACCGGTCGCGGCTTGTACGTCGGCATGACCCGAGGCCGCGACGAGAACCACGCCCTCGTCGTCACCGACACACCCGACCTCGCCGAAGCGATCAGCGTCCTCGAAGCAGCCATTGCAATCGACCGAGCCGACATCCCCGCAACGACCCACCGTCGACTGCTCGCCGAAGCCGTGCCGAGGTCGAGGCCACGACCCCGTGTTCAGATCCCCGAATGGTTCGACGAGCTGCGGGCGACGGCCGAGGAGAGACGTCGAGCCGCCCAACACGCGCTCGACGAACGAAACGCCGAGCGGGCAGCGGACGAAAGACGAGTGGCTGAAGCAAGCCGCAACCTGCCCGCAGCCGAGGCGGCGCACGCCCCGTTCAACCAGAAGGTCGTCGCTGCGAAGCACGTCGTGACCGCGTCACAGTCAGCGCTGTGGAATGCCGAGTTCGAGCTGCGCAAGTCCGGCCGAGTTCACCGTCGCTCGGCTCGCCGAGAGGTCGAGGCGGCCACCGACGTCCTCGCCGTCGCCAACGATCGTCTGGCACGAGCCGAGGAACTCGCCGCACCGACCCGTGCCCCACTCGATGCCCTCCACAAGATCATCGACGACTACCGCCGGTTCGACTCGACCCGCCGAGTCCTCGATGAATGGCACGACCTCGACGGCGCCGTCGATCGGGCCAACGAACTCTGCAAAGCCCTCGATCAATGGAAGCACTGGGCGAACGGCAGCGATGTCAGGTCAGCAGACTTGGGCGACATCGCTTCCGCCCTTGCGGATCACCATGAACTTCCCGGACCGGGTCAGCTGGGCGAATCACTCGCTCGATGGGCCGACTCTCAAGGAGTCGAACTCCAACGGCCGAAGCCGCAGCTGCCGTCGATCGAAATGGGCATCGATCTTTGAGCCAGCATGCCGCGGTAGGACAACCGTGTCCACAGGGAGCGATTGCGCAGCTCCAAATAGGGAATCAGAACAACGAGGCCGGGCCCAACGACCTCCCTCAGAGCGGATCTCAACGCCACCAACCGGACCAGCCGGGATGAACAAGCCTTCCCTGAAACCCCGACCTCATGGTGGATCCACGATGCCGGTGTCAATTACATGAGCGGCTATTCGGCGTTGACTGCTTGGCCGTAGCGCTGGCGAGCGGCTTCACCTGACGTGCCGACCATGGCGCCGATCGACGCCCACGAGTGCCCGTCGTGGCGGGCCTCGACGACCGCATTGCGGAGGACTCGTTCGGTCTCGGCTCGAGCCACGAATGCTTCGCGTACGGCTCGCAGGGCGGTTGCGTCGCGCAGATCGTCGGGCTCGATCCGCTCGAATCGAGCTGCGAGTTCGTCGGCGTTGTCGAGAATCTCTTGTGCGGTTCGGGGCATTGGAATCACCTGAGGTACTTCGGTCGTGCCGTCATGGCGTGGATGATGATCGGGCCATCGACGCTTTCGATCACACCGATCTCGAGCAGGCTGCCCGAGGTGTCGGCGCCGACGAACATCACGAAGCCGTCGTCGTAGTCGTCGACGAACATCGGATGGTTGAAGGCGTGGATCATTTCGTCGTCGTGGACGCCGTGTTTGCGAGCACTCGTCGCGATCAGCGGCGTTTCCACGACTCCAAGTTAGCTTGCCACGCCGGAAGACGCAAGCTAACTTGCAGCGATCGGGCGATCAATATCTTGAACTCGCCCGTCTTCGAGCCGGTTTCGCACGTCATGAACGACAGGTTGTAGTCGTCGGCCGACAGGTAGAACCTGCCGTCGTCGCAGCCGAGCGTGACCGTGGCCAACGCGACGATGGTCTGCCGCCAACGAGGGCGAGCTGCCATCCATCGGTCGGTCCGATCGGATCAACGGTGGATCAGGTCAACCTCACCGGCAACACGGGACCATGTCTGAGCATCGCAACGAGCGAACTTCGGCCCATCCCGATCACAGCGTGCGTCGACTCATCGATGCCGCCCGTCCGAAACACGGCAGCGGTGAGCGCCTCCACCGGCGCAGCGGCCGACTGCTTGATCTGATCGGGTTCCGTCGCTCGGATGTGGCCGTACCTGAGCGGGTCATGTGCGCCGCATCAGCTGGCGATATGGGTGCCCTCGGATGCCACCTCTGATCGGGCCGTCCGCCCGCCGATGCCGCAACACCGGCGGGTACCACAGCAGCGGGTCCGCGACCGCTGACGCTCTCATCGAGAATCGGATGGTGCTGCGTTCGCCCTCTGAGAGCGCCGACGAAGTCGCGCAGTGTCGACTGCCCAGACCATTCAGCGCTCTGGAGCACCTCGCAGTGCGCCTACTTGGCGACGGATATGGCGTCCGAGCCCTGGTGGGCATGTCACTCGGCGGCGGTGGCGGCCCCGTGGCATTTCTTGTACTTGTCGCCGCTGCCGCAGGGGCACGGGTCGTTGCGGCCGACCCCGGTGAAGCGCTGCTGGTCTTCGGCGGTGAGGAGGTCGTGTGCCTCGGCGGGGGAGCGTTCTTGGTGGAGCAGCTCGGACATTTTGCGCATCGGGCGGTCGACATGGTTGAAGAACTCTTTGTAGCCGGCGCACAGGTAGTTGAGTCCGTCCTCGCCGTCGGGAGTTCGGATGAACCGGTTACGGGGGCAGCCGCCGTGGCAGGCGAAGCGCACTTCGCAGTCGAGGCAGTACTGCGGCAGCGTGTCGCGTTTGGCCCGACCGAACGCGATCTGTTGCTCGGATGCGACGAGATCGATCATCGGGGTCTCGGCGATGTTGCCGAGCAGATAGTCGGGTTCCACGAAGTGGTCGCATGAGTAGACGTCGCCGTTGTGTTCGATGGTGAGCGCCAGCCCGCAGGTTTCGGAGAACACGCACAGGGCTCCGGGTTCGCGATGCCAGTTGGCGAGCGCGGTGTCGAACATCTGGACGTAGACCTCACCGACATCGGTTCGGATCCATTCGTCGAACACGTCGATGAGGAACCGGCCGTAGCCGTCCGCGGTGACACTGCGGTCGGTGACGCTCGTGCCTTCCTGGGTGTACAGCGGCCGTTTCTCCTTGCGCTCGGTGCTCCACCCGAGGTTGGCGATCTGCAACAGCTCCTCGGTTGCGCGTTCCACGATCGGGATGAACTGGATGAACCGGACCCCCATCTCGTCGCGAAAGAAGCGGTACACGTCGACGCCATGGTCCTGGTTGGCGTCGTGCACCGTGCACAACACGTTGACGTCGACGTCGGCTGATCGAAGGTGTTCGTAGCCGGCCATCACTCGGTCGAACGAGCCTTGCTTGCGGGTGTCGACGCGGTACGTGTCGTGGATCTCCTTCGGGCCGTCGACCGACAAGCCGACGAGGAAATCGTGCTCCTTGAAGAACGCTGCCCACCGTTCGTCGATCAGCACACCGTTGGTCTGGATCGTGTACTGCACCTGCTGCCATGGTTGGCGGTGCTGCTCGACGAGCTCGATGGAACGCTCGAAGAAGTCGAGCCCCATCATCGTCGGCTCACCGCCCTGCCAGGCAACGGTCACCTCGCGAGTGCGGTGCCCTTCGAGCAGCTGGCGGATGTACATCTCGAGCATCTCGTCGGCCATCCGGAACCGATCGCCCGGATACAACATCTCCTTGGACAAGAAGAAGCAGTACTCACAATCCAGGTTGCAGATCGGCCCGGTCGGCTTGGCCAACATGTGAAACGCTGATGGTCGGTCAGGCCCCGTCAGTCGTTGATTCGTCATCGGTCAGCAAGCTCCTGCAATCTGAACCGAGACGTCGGCTCGGCGTTTCACCCATTGGCGTCGCATCCTCACACGCTCTGTCGGAGGGTTCGGTTCGTCTTTCTGCGAGTCCACGACATCGTTCCTGAGAATTTCGTCACCTTGTCCGCATGTGGAAATGCTCGTGGTTCCCATCAGTTGTCCTCGTCTCGATTCCGTTGAGTTCGCCTACCGGCGCGGGCAAACGCCTCGCTACTTCGACCATAGAGACCGAGGCGCGCACTGGGCACCCCCGCTTCGGAGATCCGACGGCGCACGCCGACGTGGCGGGCGACCCCCCACCCCCTTCCATCTCCCTTTTGGGGCTACTGCCTCCTCGAGCAGTGCACGAGGCTGAGGACAACAGCACGGTCCGCCCGGCGGACCACGCTCTGGTGACCTGACATTCCAGCGACCGAACCTCCGAAGGAGACAATGCAATGCCTGACACACGACCGAATGTCCTGATCTTCCACGTCGACAACCTCGGCTACGGCGAGCTTGGGTGTTATGGCGGTGGCATCCTGCGCGGCGCGGATACCGAGCGGATCGATGAGTTCGCCGCTGACGGGTTCCAGATGATGAACTACGCGCCCGAGGCGCAGTGCAGCCCGACCCGTGCTGCGCTCATGACGGGCCGCTATTCGATTCGTTCGGGCAACACCAAGGCCACGGCGCCGGGTATGTCCGGTGGCCTCGTTGCCTGGGAGCAGACGATGGGAGACGTTTTCTCCGATGCCGGATATGCCACGTTGTGCATGGGAAAGTGGCACATCGGCGAGGGCGACGGGCGTTGGCCGACCGATCACGGCTTCGATGAGTGGTATGGCCCTCCGTTCTCGTGGGATCCTGCGCTGTGGACCGACGACCCGTGGTACGACCCCGAACGCGACACCGTCGAGTACATGTATCAGGGCAAGAAGGGCGAACCCATCGAACAGTTGGGTGTCCTCGACTATGACCTCAAGATCAACGTCGATGTCGAAATGAACACACGGACGATGGACTTCCTCGAACGCCAAGCCGAGGGAGACAAGCCCTTCCTCATCTACCACAACTATTCGCTGATGCACCTGCCGGTCCATCCGCGCGACGAGTACAAGGGCACGAGCGGACACGGCGATTGGGCCGACTGCCTGCTCCAACTCGACGGCGATTTCGGCATGATCCTCGACAAGCTCGACGAACTCGGCTTGCGTGAGAACACGATCGTCATCTTCGCCGGCGACAACGGCAACGAGGAGTTCGGCCCTGACCGAGGAACGGCAGGCTTCTGGGAGGGCTCGTACTTCACCGGGATGGAAGGGTCGCTGCGGACGCCGTGCATCGTGCAGTGGCCCGGCCAGTTCGCTGCAGGCACGAAGAGCAACGAGATCATGCACTGCACCGACTGGTACACGACGTTGGCCAACGCGGCTGGCATCGACGTGCCCGGCGACCGCGAGATCGACGGTGTGGATCAGACGGCCTGGCTCGCCGGTGAGCAGGATGAATCGAACCGGGAAGGTTTCCTCTATTGGAACGCCGACAAGTTGTACGGCATCAAGTGGCGCAACTTCAAGTTGGCCCTGAAGCAACAGAAGTACCTGTTCGACCCGGCGCTCGACCTGGCTTTCCCTGCGATCATCAACCTCGACCTCGACCCCAAAGAACGCGAGAAATACAGCAGGTACTTCCACTCGTGGGTGATCGACCACGCCGCCCGACTCGGCCAGGAGTTCGCCGAGTCGGTCAAGCGCGAGGAACTGATCCCGGTCGGCGCTCCGCTCGACTTCGTGCCCAAGCACAATCCGGACGCTCCCGACCATCACACCGCGCACGCGGGAGGCTGAAGACCCGTCTCGCGGCCGCGCCCAACGCAACCTGCCCTGGCAATCGACGTCGGCTCACGTCGGCGTCGTCTGCCCAGATCAACCTCGCCGTGTTCGACAAGCCGTCGAGGCCGATCCCTCGCTCGGCGAACGAGAGGAATACCGGGCGATCCTCGACGGCGATCGTGAGGCCATCGGCGCAGTGGGCCTCGAGCGGGTCGTGTTCGCACTGGTCGATCTGCACACCGGCATCACACACGAGCAGTTCAACGCTCGCGTGGCGGCGTTCTTCGCCGAAGCCACCCGCCCCGAACGCGGCGTACCGTACCGCCAGCAGCGATATCAGCCGATGCTCGAGCTGATGGACGAGCTGCGCGCACGGGCTTCGACTTCTACATCTCCAGTGGAGGCGGCGCCGATTTCGTCCGCGTGATTGGAAAGGACTTCTACGGCGTCGGGCCAGAAGGTGTTGTCGGGTCCCAAGTCCAGTACGAGATCGACCGCAACGACGATGGCTCGCTGCGACTGTTGCGGACCGGCAAGGGCGTCGAGCTCCCTTTCCCAGAATCGAACCATGAAGGAGACACCTCTCGGTGTCGAGCAGTGGTGTTGCGATGAGCGTCTACATCGTCGTCGCCGATCGACGACGAAGTGACGCAGGCAACCCATGCCAAGGAGTTCGAGTTGCGCCGACCCTTCAGATGGCTTGCACGCCTCATGGCAGCACCACTCGCCGACGACTTCGCCGAAGAGATCGAACGACTCGCTGAACGCCTCGCTGGCCACTCAGCGACGCCCACTACCCAAGTCTCGCGGGCTCCTCGGGCGTGACCGACCGGGCAACCATGTCGGCGTCAGCTGGTGTCCGCTGACGTCACCTGGTTGGTGACCGCAATCGGGGCGTGTCCAGGTTCCCAGCCGACCTCGTCGAGGATCGCTCCCTCAACGTCGCAGTGGGTGGCATCGGTTCCGCTGAAGTCGGCGCCGGTGAGGTCGGCACGGGTGAACTGGGTCCCCCACCGGTCCACGAGGCGATGTGCGAGGACTTGTACCGATCGGTCGCGAGGGTCGCCGCGAAGTGCTCGTTTCGAGATCATCACCATCGACACGCTGATCACCAGCGTCGCAAGGCCTCCGTTGGCCTGGCCGGCGGCGAGTCCACCGATGATCGCGACGAGTGCGATCGCCCATGCGCCGAGCGAACCACCGACCACCCGAGCGACGATTCCCGACAAGACCGCCAGCGCCAGCACGAATGCGAGACCCACGCCCCGCGCCGCGACACCGAACTCGACGCTGCCCCAGATCAGCCGGATCACGAGGCTTACCCCGAACACGACGGCGAACGTCCACAGGTAGGTCTTGATGGCGACGTCGAGGCCCTTCCAGAAGAGCACCACGACGAACACGACGAGAATGATCAGAATGCCCGCTGCGCTCGACGTTCGTTCCCAACCCTCGCCGTAGAACCGAGCGCGGACCGCGTCGATCGCGAATCCGGCCACCACGCCGAAAGCCAGGGAGAGCGCAACCGCCGCCGCCAGGATTGCAGCGCCGATCGAGGGTGGGACTCCGAACCGGGCGTTGCGAAAGCTGGCGTTGGTCAGGTCGGCCATCGTGAAGTCGGCCCCACGCAGATCTGCTCCCTCGAAGCTCGCAGCCTGCAGCGATTGCGCTGCAAAGGACTTCCGGCGGAGGTTCTCGTTGCGATGGTCGGGGGTCATCGTGTGGCTCCTGATGGGTCGTCCAGGAAACGGCAGCGTCTCCTGACTCCATTGTCGGGCCGCTGGGCCCGGCGAGGTAGACCCAGAAGGGTGCAATGAAGGAGCACTCCACGGGCCGTTCATCACGTGTGACGATGAGCGCTTCCATGGCCGCCTACTCCCACGATGCGCCGTCTTGGTGCTTCCGACTCGGCGAACGGGAGTTCAGGATCAAGGAATCACCAGTGCACCCGCAATTCCCTCAGCGCTGTCTGTCGCTGGAAGGAGGACATCTTGTCGGACGATCTTTCATTCATCACTGCGACCTACGCCGACGTCTCGCAGGCGGACGGCGACGACGCGATCATTCGACGCCTGTACGTCGAGCTCGGTGTGCCGCTCGGGTTTCATGCTGTGATCGTCGGACACAAAGCGTCGGGTGAAGCCCGCTTCTACTCGAGCCACCGTGATGGAGCCCGACCTGATGCGGACGAACCAGCGACCTGGAGCCTTGCTGCCGGGTTGGCAGCGGCGCTGTACCCGTCTGTGTTCGCCGATGCCCCGCGCAGCCTTGCGGTGCAGCGGGCGGTGCTCGGCGCCGTCGCCGGGGAGGTCGCTCAGGCGCTCGGGCGTTGCGACCTGATGGCGCTCGGTTCACATGTGGACGAAGCTCCGGCCGCACTCATCGTGGTCGCGAAGACGCAGCACGAGCAGCGTGTACGTGAGGCGTTGTGCCACGCGGGCAGCGTTCTGGCCCGGCCGGCGGCCGTCGACTCCGACCTGATCCGACGGGCAGCCGCCGATATCGATGCGATCAGCCGTTGACGTAGCCGAGGGTGAGCGCTTTGGCGACGGCTTCGCGACGGCTGTGGACGTTGAGTTTGTCGTAGAGGGTGACCGTGTGTTTCTTGACGGTGGCGGGCGCGATGATCAGTTCGCGAGCGATCTCCTTGTTGGAGTAGCGGGCCGCGAGGAGTTGCAGGACGTCGGCTTCGCGGGCGGTCAGACCGAGACTGGGATCGATGGCCGACAACCGAATCGCGTCGGACGGTTGATCGTCGGAGGTCTCGACCGCCGCGAGGATCGCTCCGGCATGGTCGAGCACGTCAGCGGCGACATCGAGCCGTTGCAGCAATGGGATGAGCCGCGGCCCGAGGTCGGCGAGGCGGCGGACGATGCCGCCTGGTTGTGCCAAGCGGACGGCCTCGTCGAGCGCGTCGAGGGCGCCTGCCTCGTCGTCACGCTCAGCAAGATCCAACGCCCTGAGTCCGAGCAGGCGAATCATGACTGGTCGATGGTTGCGATCCCGGGCAGTTTCGAGCACGTGGTCGAGGAGTTCACGACCCCGTTCGGCATCAGGGGGCGATGCGAGCAGAACCTCGATCTGAGCGGGACTCGGGCTGTACCACATGTAGCCGTACCGTTGGGTGGCCAGCTCGGCATTTCGGGCCCAGAGTAGACCCGATCCTGTGCGGCCCCGGCGGAGGTCGAGCTCGGCGATGAATGCGTCGATGTACGGCTGCAGGAACTCGCTGTGGGTTTCGAGGACGAACTGCGCCAGCGTCTCGACGGTGGCGTCGGCGGCAGTTGTTCGCCCGAGCGCCATCTGGGTCGAGACAAGGGCCATTCCTGCGTGGGCGGCGTCGTTCGCAACCGCGACATACCTGCGGTTGAAGACGTACGTGAGTCGACGCTCGGCCTCGCCGAGTTGGTTCCGCTCGTATGCGACCGTTCCGAGGAAGCAGTTCGCCGCCAGAATCGTGCTCTCCAGTCCGAACTGCTCACCGATGGCGAGCAGGCGCAGAGCATGACGCTTTTCGGAGCGGAGGTCGCCTTCCATCCATCCGATGTACGGCAGCGACCACGACATCGGGTCGAACGGCGCATCACTGAATCGAGGGTCGCCGACGACGGCGTCGGCGACCTGGTGCGCTTCCTCGGAGCGACCGGCGCTTGCCAGCGCAACGACTTCGAGGACGTAGGCCATGGTGAGGTGCCGTCCGGGGAGGTCCGAGAGGAGCCGTTGTGCCGCTTGGGCGTCGGCAATCGCACCGTCCAGGTCGGAGCCGAGGAGCTTCAGGTACGCGCCGCGCAGCACGGTGATCTGACCCCGCAGCCACCGATCGGTCGGTGCGTCGACGTTGCCCGGGTCGTCGAGCAGTGCTTCCGCCTGATCGAGGACGTCGCTCATCGCCGAGAACCGGTTGCGCACCTCGCCCAGGCTCCACGCGTGGAGGATGAGCAGGTTCGGGTCGGTGTCCGAGACCGAGGACGGGATGACCGAGATGAGCCGTGCGAGTTCGACCCATCGCTCCTCGTCGACGAGCCGGGCTCCCTGTGTGGCGGCCGTCGCCGCGAGTTCGCCATGGGCGCCGGCCCGCTCCAGCTGCTCGATCGCGTCCTCGAGTTGCCCCTGGTCGAGAAGCGCTGTGGCAGCGCCTTCGTGGATCTGTTGCTCGGAGGCCTCGTCGGCGAACTTCGATGTGGTCCTCCAATGCTGGAGGAGTCCTGCGAACAGATGGTGGAAGCGATACCAATTGCCCGCCCCGTCGAGTTGGACGAGGAAGAGGTCGTGCTGTCGCAGCCACGCAATGAACTCGGAACCCGGGAGGTCATTCGGGAATGCGTCTGACGAGATGGCGTCGCAGAGCGCGGCGCTGAATTGGTCGACGTGTGACACGGCGAAGAGGTGTCGTTGCACGTCGTCTGGCGCTCGGTCGAGGACGTCGGCCAGGAGATATTCCTGAGCGGCGTGATCGAGGAACCCGGCACCAACGATGGCGCCGCCCTTGAGGCGGAATGACTGCGCTGCAAGCCGGGCGCCGGCGGGCCAGCCTTCGGTGGAGGCATAGATGTGGTCGAGCTGCTCGGCGGTGAGTGTTTGCGAGAGCTCACTCTCCATGAATCGTTTGAGCTCGTCCTCGCTGAAGGCGAGGTCGGCCATCCGGATCTCGCTCAGCCGCCCCTGAGCGCGGAGTTTGGGGATCGCCAGTGGGGGCTCCGCGCGGCTGATGATCATCAGGTGCACCAAGGATGACGGATGGCGAATGAGATCTGACAGCAGTTGGTGAATGCGCGGCGCGGTGACGTGGTGGTAGTCGTCGAGCACGACGGTGATCGGCTCCGGAAGGTCCTCGAGTTCATTTGACAGCGACGTGATCACCGACTGATGTGACGGGAGTTCGCCGGCGGTGGCCATTGCGGCTGTGACCAGGAGCGCCTCAGGAATGACGCGCCGGACTGCGGCAACGAGGTGAATCAGGAACCAGCGGGGGTCGTCGATCGTCGGGTCGACGGAGAGCCAAGCGGTTGGCCGCTCGGAGCGATCGGAGAATTGGCTGACCAGCACCGACTTGCCGAATCCGGCCGGGGCACAGATCAAGCTCACCGGGTACTGGAGGCTTCGGTCGAGGTGGGAGGTCAATCGTGTTCGAAGAACGCCGTCCTCCGGCGGAGGTGGCCGATGCAGGAACACAGCGCGCGCCGGCAGATTGCCGACGTCGACCTCACCTGCCTCGCCCCCGTCCTCATCCATGACCGTCATGCCGACACCCGTGCAGCAAGGCACCGTCTCATGTCAATGCTCCGAGCCCCATCTGTAACCCAAGACGATTTCTTAACATAATGCAGAGCGCGAGGCGAACGACGCGTCGTTCGTGGTGAGGTCGATTGCTGTCGGTCAGGGGCATGGGCGCATCGAGCAAGCGCCACTCATTTGTCGCAGGTCTTGTCGAAGGTCGGACAGACGGGTCGGCCGCGATGGTCGGCACATGCGCGGACGACCTCGGCGCCGTACAGCAGCACTTGAGCTGAGTAGTAGACCAAGACGACTGCGAGGACCGCGCTGCTGGCTGCGCCGACGGCGCTCGAGCTGCCATAGATCCGCACATAGATGCCGTAGCCCCACGCCAGGACGGCAAGCGCAAGGGCAGCCACGAGCGTGCCGGGCCAGACGTCTCCCCAGTGCGGTCGGAGTCTTGTCGTATGACGGTAGACCAGGGCGAGCGCGCAGACGGAGATGATGGTCGGCACGATCGTCTCCGTGAGCGAGATGAACGCATCGATCAGGGGGGAGGTGACGAGCTGCGCAGCGAGCGCCAAGACCATTTCGACGAGCAGCACCGAGGCGAGAACGATTCCCACACTGATCGGCACCAGCGCGCCGAAGGCCCGGCTCCGGATCGACGTTTCCAGGCCGGACTGGTAGGGCACATCCCAGATCACGTTGAGCGCGTCTCTCCAGGCGACGAACAGGGCCGAAGCCGAGTACACCAACAGCCCGACGCTGACGACCGCAAACGCCGACGCCTCGGTGTTCTGCCACAAGGCAGCCACGGCGTCCTCGATCTGCTCCGCCGACGCCGCACCGACAGCGCCATCGAGCCGATCGGCCAACCTGCCCTCGGTCGCCTCTTCACCAAAGAAGGCGGCCCCGATCGCGGTCGCGATGAACAACGTCGGGATGAACGCGAACAGCGAGTAGTACGCCAACCCAGCACTGAGCCGCCGAGCTCGGTGGCGCTGAAACGTCCGAGCAGACGTGCGCAGCACATCGATCCCTGCGGCCACCGTCGCGTTACGCGGAGTCAGGCGGCGCCACATGTTGCTCATGAATGGTAGCGCCAACCATGAATCGCATATCGGGGATGAATCGGCATCTCGGCGCTCGGCTCGCCGCTCGAGAACGCTCCCGACCTTTCCGTGAACCCGCCGCTCTGTGCACGAGGTAGCACTTGTGCTACACTTCACCCCATGGACACCGTTGGCCTGCGTGAACTCCGTCAAGACGCCTCAGAACTGGTTCGACGCGTCGAGAGCGGCGAACAGATCGACATCACTGTCGCAGGGCGACTCGCTGCTCGAATGGTCCCAGTCACGCCGAAGCGGTGGCAGACCTGGGACGCCATCGCCGACCTGTTCCACGGGCCACCCGACCCGAACTGGCAACGAGACCACGATCTCATCGATCAGTCAATCACCAACCCGTGGGACGAAGCGTGAAGGCGCTGCTCGACACCAGCGTGCTCATCGCAACAAACGTTGCCGCCATCGACGGCGAACTGGCCATCAGCGCAGCGTCGCTCGCAGAATTGCACTTCGGTGTCATGGTGACCGCCGACGACGCAACCCGGGCAGAACGGCTGAGACGGCTGACAATGCTGCAACGCAGTTTTGATGCGCTCCCCGTCGACGACGACGTTGCTGCGAGCTACGGACGCCTTGCCGCCGCGGTAGCCCAAGTCGGACGTCAACCCCGGTCACGTGCGTTCGACCTGCTGATAGCCGCAACGGCGCACGCACACGACGCCCGCTTGTATACGCGCAACGCCACAGACCTCGTCGGCCTCGACGACCTCTTGGACATCGTTGCCCTCTGACGACACGCCTCGACGAAATGCGTTCGAGCCGCCGTGACCCTGGAGTTGCTCCGCTCACAGGTCAGACATCGTGCTCCACAACAACACCTGCCCGAGCAAAGCTCCGCCCGCCCAGTTCGGCACGGTGTGCGGTCGGTGACGTGCGTCGGTCAGGCCGGGTCGACTCACTCCGGATTCGGAAGCTCATCGAGGTTGTCGGCGTTGTCGCCGTCCGCGTGGGAGCGAAGGTACTTGCCCGTCGAGCCGTCCACGACCTCCAGCGTCTGACCGCCGGCCACGGCGTAGGAGGCGCGACCGGCCACGATGTCGCTGATAGCCTCGTCCTTGGAGACCATCCCCCATTCGCCGTGCAGCGACACGACGGCGCCATGGTCGTCTTTGCCGGTGGCGGTGACGGCACGATGTGGCGGAGTCGCGGTGAACGCCGTCGGGGTCGCCGCCGGACGAGGCCCCTTCGGGTCGTCGCGCTTCGCTTCCTCGAGCTTGTCGTTGTCGAGCCACCATTTGATGCCGGCGCCCGCAGCCCCGACGATGATGAGCCCGGTGGTGATTTTCAGTTTCTTGGCCATGGGAAGACCCTACGCAGAGTGATGCCGTCGAGAACTCGTCGTCGACCGGCGGGAGTCGCGATGCA
>CAVVWT010000001.1:0-243725 GCA_963752085.1 Ilumatobacteraceae bacterium | reverse complement strand
AGCTGACCTTGGCGAGGGGTGACTGGACGACTCACCCTGCGTCCACGACGACACCGATGTCGGCCTGTCCTATTCTTGCCCTCGGCACGTTCGTGCCGTGTCGAAATGAAGTTTCGAGCCTCCCCATTGTCCATTCCGACTCGTCGAGACGAGGTCTGAGTGTCGTCCGAGCCGGCGTCCGCCCCGAAGTCGACGCCTGAGATCGAGCTGACGTTGCGATTCGGGCGGTTGGCGTACGAATACGGGCTGCCGGGCTATGAACTGAAAGGTCTGATGACCGACCTCGGAGCGGCGATGGGCCTGACCGGCAGCGTGATCGCAACGCCGACCTACCTGGACTACACCGTCGACGCACGGAGCGGCACCGGCCAGCACCGGATGATGGCCACGCTGGGCGACGTTTCGTACGATCTCGGGAAGCTGTCTCAGACGATGCGCCTGGCCGACCAGATGCGCACGGGTGCGGTTCCCGTCGACGAGGCCAACCAACGGCTGGACGAGATCGAGGCCCTTCGTCCGTATTACAACCAATCTGTCGTCGGCGTGGCCTATGCCGCGTGCGGAGCAGGATTCGCCGTGATCTTGTCCGCCGCCTGGCAGGACGTCGGATTGGCGGCGGCACTCAGCATCGTCGTCTTCTTGCTGGTCCGTGCGTCGAGCGGCTCCGAGTGGTTGAGCAGTCGGATCTCTGTGGTGGCCTCGTTCGTTGCGTCCGTGCTGGCCAGCGTTATCGGCGTCATCATCGGGAGTGGCAACTCCTACATCGTCGGATTGTGTGCCTTCGTGGTCCTCATCCCGGGGCTCGGTTTGACCCTGGGCGTCTACGAACTTGCGATCGGTCACACATTGCTGGGATGGAATCGCTTCATCAGCTCTGGCATGCTTACCGTCGGCCTGTTCGCCGGAGCGTCCATCGGGGCGATGGCCATTCGCTCGATGTTCGGCACCGCCGACCTGCCCGTTCCGGCCCGGCCGCCGGCGCTCGTGCAATGGTTGTTTCTCGTCGTGTTGATGGTCGGGCTGGTGGTCGTGTTCCAGGTGTCGCCAAGGCAGGCGCCATGGGCGATCGTTGCCGGGCTTCTTGCGTACGGCGGACTCGAACTCGGCGGTCGAGCAGGCGTCTGGCAGGGCCCGTTTCTCGGAGCACTCGCCCTCGGGCTGTTCGCCGGAGTGTTCGTCCGACTCCGATCCCGTGCGAGCCCGCTTATCGTGGTGCTCCCGGGCATCTTGATCCTGGTTCCAGGTGTCGCCGCGTACGCGTCATTGCGGGCACTCGATTCAGGTCCCACAGCCGGCGCGACGGGTTCCGTCGAAGGGGTCGTCTTTCAGATCTTCGCCATTCTCGCTGGTCTCTACGTCGCCGGTTCGATCATGGCGCTCCCGGGTATCAAGCTCGAACCGCCGGTGCCGAACGTCAATGAAGCTGAGGATTCCTGATGCAGACCCCTCCGGGCTCGCCCTCCGACAGCACCGACGACGCTGCTGCGCCACCTGACGGAGGTGGGACGCAGCCGTCGATGGCCGCGTCACTGTTCGTGATCGGCTCGATGGTCCTGTTGATCGTCGTGTCGGTCGTGATGTTCGGCAGTGAGGTCGCCGACGGCCCACTCCAGGTGAGCATGACGCTGGCAACGCTGATCTCCATCGCCGTCGCGGCGCGATACGGGCACACCGGCGCCGTGATCAGCAAGGCCATCGACAACGGGATCAACGGAGTGGTGGGAACACTCTTCGTCATCCTGGCGATCGGTTCGCTGATCGGAACCCTGTACCTGTGCGGTGCGGTGGCCTCGGTCGTCTACTACGGCGTCGACCTGCTGACCGCTGACTACTTCTACGTCACCGTGTTCCTGCTCGCCGGCGCACTGAGCTACATGTTGGGGAGTTCGCTGACCACCGTCGGTGCGCTCGGCGTGTCGATGGTCGGGCTGGCATCGGTGCTCGGCGTCGACCCGGCGATCGCCGCAGGCGCTGTCGTGTCGGGAGCGATTCTGGGCAACAAGGTCGCCAAGATCTCCGACACCGCGAATCTGACCGTTGCCACCGTTGGAGGCGAGACGATCGCGACGCACTCGAAGGCCGTGACGCGCACGATGATCCCCGCGGCGATCATCACCGCAGCGGTCTTCTTGGTGCTCGGTCTCACGGTCGATTCGACGCAGGGCGGTGGCGACTTCAGCCAGGTGAAGGACGCGGTGAGTGGACAGTTCAACGTGTCGCTGCTCGCGTTCCTCCCGATCCTGCTGATCGTCGTGCTCTCTGCTCGCGGCATGTCGGCGTTCCTGTCGCTGGTCATCCCGGCGATCGCTGCCGTGGTCCTTGCAGGCTTCACCCAGCACGACCTCATCGTCTCCTTGGCCGACGATGGCAGGAGCTACTTCGGCAGCGTGATCGAAGTCGGGATCGACACCTTCGCCAACGGGTTCGCGCTCGACAGCGGCAACGACGACCTCGACCGGGTGTTCGCAGGCGGAGGGACCGCGTCGATGCTGACCACGATCTGGCTCGTGCTGGTCGCAGCGGCCTTCGGCGCCATCGTCGACTACGTGGGCATCCTCAATCGGGTCGTGACGCCGGTGATCAACTGGACCAAGAACACCATTTCGCTGATCGGCGTGACGATGGCGTCCTCGATCGGGATGAACCTCGTGACCGCCGATCCGTACACGAGCATCGAACTCGTCGGGCGCACGTTCCGCAGCGAGTACCAGCGTCAGCGCCTGGAGCCGGTCGTGTTGTCGGCGTCGATCGCCGACTCGGGCACCACCATGTCGCACATCATCCCCTGGAACATCCACGGAGCGCTCTTCGCCGGCACGCTGGGTATTGCAGCGGTCGAGTGGGCGCCGTACACGGTCTTCGCCTACGTGACCCCGATCGTCTCGTTCGCCATCGCCGCCGCGCTCTCCAAGAAGCGGCGAGTTCCCGACGACCAGGACATCGACCAGGTCTATGGTCCTGAACCAACGCCCGCCGGGCCCGACCGAACTGCATGACTGCGGTACCCCGCGTGCACACACACCGAACCAGAAGGTGACATGACATGACCAACGACGAATCCACAACGCCCACCCTGGCCGAAGTCCAGTAACAGATCGCCGGCTACGCGAAGTTGGCCGGCAACAGGGTGACGGACAAGACCAGCCCGATGTCCAAACTCAAGGATCCGATCAGCCTCGACGACTACCACGCCCTCAACGGTCGCTTCGACTTCTGGGCGGTGCAGCTGGCCGGGGACAACGCGGCCTACTACGCCTCGCACATGCCGCAGTACATGCATCAGCACGTGATCATGCCGGACGGTCCGATTGCAGATCTGGAACGGGCCATCGATCCTCGACTCGACGACCTGACGTTCACCAAGGTGGACGGCGATCAAACGGTTCCCCTCAAGGACTTTCTCGTCGTACCGGCGCGAAGCAGGCCATGATGATGGCCCACCAGGGCAAGGTCGTCTTCGAGTCGTTGCCCGGAATGAACAGGAACGACATCCATCTCTGGATGTCGGCGGGCAAGACGACCGTGTCGACGATCTTCACCCAGTTGGTCGCGGAGGGAAAGGTGAGCATGGACGAGATGTCCAGCAAGCACGTCCCTGCGTTGCAGGGCTCACCCTGGGACGACATCCCGCTGTGGGCGACGGCGACGATGTGCGTCGGCCTCGACATCGAGGAGACCTTCACGTCGCTCATCACCCCGGGGTCGTGGATCAACAACTTCGACAACACGTTCCTGGGTGACTACGACGTGCCCTACATCGAACAGTTGAGGAACGTGAAGAAGCTGCCGAACGGTGAGATGCCGGGCGACCCTGGAACCATGCGGTACGCCTCTGGTACGACCTTGATGCTCCAGTTCGTGTGCGAGGCCATCGAGCACAAGCCGTGGGGTGTCATCCTGCAGGAGCGGTGTGGTCCAAAGCCGGGTTCCGCAACCCGGCGTTCCTCTGTCTGGCACCCGATGCCACCGCTGTCGGTTGGGGTATGTTCAGCACGACCGCCGAGGAAATGCTGCGGTACGCCTTGCTCTACACGCCGAGCTGGAACACCGTCGCCTCGGAGCAGTTTCACCGACGAGATGATGGAGATCTACCACAACACCGGCCGACCGCAGGCCTACCAGGGCTCCGAGGAGCAGTCCATGGCGACCGAGTGGTTCGGGCATGCGCCTCCGGCCTACGGTGTCCAGTGGGACTGCGTCTTCGACGACGGCGCGATGTTCAAGCACGGCAACAACGGACAGGGCATCTACGTCGACCCCAAGCGGGATTTCTGCGCCATGGGCTTCGGCAGACGCGGCGAACACATCCGGCATCGATTACGCCCCTGGTTTCATGCGTGCAGCGGCGATTGCGCTCGCCGCGAGAGTGATGTCTGGCTGCCGAAGGCAGTTGGCCCGCTCTCGCCCTAGTGTCAATCGCGTCTCCTTCGCCTGATTCGGGGTGAATGCGTCGTTCACCCTCGCCGAACTGGCCTCGATAACCCAGGAGCCCTACGTTCTCCGGGAGTGGTCGAGTCGTTCGGCTGCCGCACGGTCGGGTGACCCGATCGCCTTGCTCAACGGAGACCAGCCATGTCATTGGAAGAGAACCTCGTCCTCTACGCCGCCACCTACGCCGACGGCGACAGTGCCCGGGCTGACTTCGACGATTTGAAGGCCGCGGAAGGACCAGATCTCGTGGTCGTCGGTGCGATCGTGATGAGCCGCGACGCGAACGGCGACGTCGATGTACTCGAAGCCGGTGACGGTGACACCGCAGCGGGAGCGATGCTCGGCGGCGGCGTGGGCCTCGTCGTCGGCCTCTTCGCTCCGCCACTTCTGGCCTCGACAGCGATCGGTGCCGGGATCGGCGCGCTGCTCGGACATCTGACCAAGAAGCACGAGGAGAAGGAACTCGGTGTCGAACTCGACGAGTACTTCCCGGCGAACTCGTCAGCGGTCGTCGCCGTCGTCGACGACGTCTACCTCGACCGTCTCGAGGCGGTGCTCGGCAAGGCCAGCAAGCGGGTGAACAAGGCGATCGACCGCGACGACTACGACAAACTGGTCAAGGCAGTGTCGAAGTCGGCTGATCAGATTGACGACGCACTCGAATCCTGAAAACCTCCTCCTTCGGAGGGGTCGAGCATCATTGACCCTTCGCGGACCTGATCCAAGCATTCACGTTCTCGAACCCCTGAACTTTCAAGCCAGAAGGATCTCCATGAGCCAAGAAGACGCAGAACCAGCAACGGATGTCAACCCGTACGCCACCAAAGATCATCCGTACGCCACCAAAGACTTTCCCCTTGCGACTGAATACAACCCGTACGCAACGGGGAAGGACTACTCCAAGATCCCGCAGCGGTTGCACGAGTACCCGTCTTCTGACCGGGCGAAGAAGATGGTCCATGACTCGGTAGCCATCGACACACTCTTCTCCGGCACCTGGCCAGAGCAGTGGTCGACTCCTGAAGCCCCGGAGTTTCATGACTACATGGACCGTGTCATTGCTGGCGGAGTGAAGGTGATGGCTCTCTGCCCTTCAGCTGATGCACTGAATACATCCTCCTCGGTGTCGTTGAAGGCCCTGCAGTTCTATCTCAGGAAGATCAACGAGTTCCCTGACAAGTACAAGATCGTGCGTACGACCAAGGATATCGATGATGCAATCGCGGAAGGAAAGTTGGGGCTGTACTTCACGCATCAGGGGACCGGCCACTTCGAAGGTGATCCCGACAATGTCGCGATCTGGCGTCAACTCGGTTATGGGTACTGTTTGTTGGCCTACAACCAGCGAAATCCTGTGGGTGACGGATGTTTCGTGGAAGAGAACGGGCCGCTGACCGACTACGGAAAGACGCTCATCGATGCCTACAACCGTTACGGCATGCTCGTGGATGTGAGTCACACCGGTGAACGTACGTCGCTCGACGCCATCGAGCGGAGTAGTCAACCGGTCATCTCTTCCCACTCGGTCGCCATGGCGATCGCAAAGTATCCGCGTAGTCTCGAGGATTCGGTGATCAAGGCGATTGCGCAGAGCGGTGGTGTGTGTTCCATCAACTGCGTGGGCGCCTTCGTTGACATGTCCAACCCGGAGATCGTGACGACGGAGATGCTCTTCCGCCACATCGACTACATGGTTTCCCTCGTTGGCATCGACCATGTCGGTTACGGTTCCGATTTCATCCCGGATGTCACCTTCACGTCCGATGGGATGCAGACGCCATTTGGTGCAGCGATCTTCCCAGACGGCGGTTACACAGCGAAGACAGGCGCAATGGGATTCCCGACACCTGCCTCCTATCAGATCCTCGCGGCCCTCGTGGACAAGCTGCTCGACGAGGGATACTCCGAGGAGGACTGCGTCAAGTTCATCGGAGGCAACATCTACCGGGTCATGAGTCGAGGTCTGGAAGTGAATGCCAGAGACCGTGATCGACACGATGATGAAAGAACGGATCAACATGACAACCCAATCTTCCGAACTGATCATCCGCGGCGCGCTGGTGTTCGACGGTGTGAACGAACAGCTCGTCGAGGGCAAGGACGTGCACATCGTCGACGGCAAGATCGCGAGCTTCGAAGCCAACCCGGCCGTCGATGCTGCGGTTCCGGTGATCGATGCAAGCGGCCGGACGTTGATGCCGGGCCTCATCGACGCTCACTACCACTCGATGCTCAACTTCTGGCCGGTCAGCGAGTTCTTGAACGCCGACCTCGGCTATCTCAGCATCGCCGCCGCGAAGTTCGCCGGGGAGACGCTGCTGCGAGGGTTCACCACCGTACGCGACGTCGGGGGCAACAGCTTCCCGATCGCTCGGGCCACCGACGAAGGGATGATCTCCGGACCCCGCATGTACCCATCGGGGGCGTTCATCTCCCAGTCGTCCGGGCACGGCGACTTCCGCGGACCCCTCGAAGTCCCGACGAATGCCGGCGATTCGCTCGACTACATGCAGCGGGTCGGTCACACCCTGATCGCCGATGGAGTACCCGAGGTCATCAAGCGCACTCGGGAGGTCCTGCGCATGGGGGCGACGCAGGTCAAAGCGATGGCCGGTGGCGGGGTCACCTCCCTGTACGACCCGCTCGACGTCACCGAGTACACGTTCGAGGAGATGAAAGCCATCGTCGACGTCGCCAAGTCGTGGAACACCTACGTCGCGATCCATGTCAACACCGCCGCGGCGATCCAGCAGTGGCTGCGATGCCGGCGCGATGTCGGTGGAGCACGGCTTCTTCATCGATGACGAGACGGCGCAGCTCATGGCCGAGAAGGGGGCCTGGTGGAGCATGCAGCCGATGATGAACGATGAAGACGCCATCAAGTTCGAGAATCCCATCAGCACCGCCAAGTACGAGCAGTGCATCGCAGGTCTCGAACACCGCGGTCGCCGCCACGAAGAAGCACCAGGTCAAGACCGCCTTCGGGTGTGACATGCTCTTCGATCCATCGCTCACCGCGAAGCAGGGGAAGTTCCTGGCGAAGATGCAGAAGTGGTACACCCCGCACGAAGCATTGACGATGGCGACACTCGACCAACGCCGAGCTGCTCAAGATGTGCGGGCCGCGTGACCCCTACCCCGGCGACCTCGGCGTCGTGAAACAGGGAGCCCACGCCGACCTGATCCTCGTCGACGGCAACCCGCTCGAGGACCTCGACCTCGTCGCCGACCCGGACAAGAACTTCTCGATGATCATGAAGGCCGGCATCGTCTACAAGAACACGCTTGGGTAGCGGGCGGCGAGGGCTTCGAGGATCGGACGTGCAGACAATGGACAGGACGCACGCAGGTGAGCGCCGTGCAACGGTGGGAGACGCTCGTGCCAGGCTCCTCGTCTGGACCGAGCAACGCCTATGACCGCCTCTCCGAAGCCGAGCTGCGTCAGCTCGCCGCCCTGGCGAGGATCCGTTGGTTGATCCAGACCGGACGAGACACGCCGGATGGCACATCGAGACAGGAAGCCGACCGCATCGTGCAGTCGTTCGCGGCGCGCGGAACGGACGCGGACTGGTTGCTGTCACAGCGCGAGGCAGTCCAACAGAACCGGATCCGACGGTCCTTCAACGCCGAAGTCGAAGGGAAACGAGCAGAGTTGAGCGGCCTGGTCCTCCCGCTCGACCTCAGTGCGGACGGCAAGCAATTCACGCGATTCCTGCTCACGCCGCAGCTCGGGGCATGCAGCCACGAGCCACCTCCACCTCACCACCAGGTGGTGCTGATCGAAGCCGGCTCGCCGATCACCACCTGGCCTGACACCACTGGCCCCGGAGCCGGCGAACTCGCACTGTCCGTCGCCGGTTCCATCCGATTCGCCCCCTCCAGCCACCACGCCTACCGCGTCGACGGAATCCTGCGTGTCGACGCGAGCTACACGGTCGAACCCGATGACCTCGAACTCGCCGCATTTCCCTGACTCCGTTGATGTCCGCACGGTCGAACACCAACGGGTCGCTCGCGAGCGCCGGCACGACGGCTGTCCTCGGCGGTGATCTCGCTCCCACCTGCCGAGGTCCCTGGATGCCGGCAAGGGCGAGGTCGCGAGTATCGAGACCACCGAAGTGAGATAGCGGTCAATCAACAGGAGAATCCAGGAAAATGCCCAGCAACGAAATCCAGTCAGTGCCCAGCCCAGAGCGCGCCGGTGCGTCAGGCTTCGAGCCGCTCGAGGTCGACAGCCCGATGGCGAAGTGGAAGCAGCCGCAATCGGAAGCGTTCATCGATCAGGCGAGGCAGGACTACAGCTTCCCGAACTGGCAATCCGGCAGCGAGCAGTCGATCTACTACAACCTGAACATCCCCGAGTTCTTCAATTGCTCGTATGTGCCGCCATCGGACGAGTTCTCCAGGCTCGAACGGTCGATCGATCCGACAGTGCTGGATCTGACCTTCACCGCCGCATGACGGCTCCACCACGCCACCGCTGCGGGAGTACCTGGTCGGCAAACGGCAGGTTCAGGCGATGATGATGGCCCACCAGGGCAAGGTCGTGTTCGAGATCTTCCCTGGCATGAACCCAACCGACTCCCACATCTGGATGTCGGCCGCGAAGACGACGGTCGGGCTGCTCATGGCGATGCTGATCGACGAAGGCAAGGTCGATCCCGACAAGCCGGTGCCGACCTATGTGCCCGAACTCCGTGGCACACACTGGGAACAGGCCACTGTCAAGAACGTCATGAACATGGCGTCCGGGCTCGACATCGAAGAGAGCATCGCGAACCTGCTCAACCCCGACACCTGGATCGCTCATTTCTTCACCGCCGTCTTCGAGGGCACAGGCAATTGGCGCGAGATGTCAAAGCATGCGCAACCACTCGAGGGAGAACCCGCCGGCACCCACTTCCGCTACTCCGGGGCCAATACCCAGACGCTGGTGCTCGCGACCCAACACGTGACCGGGATGCGCTGGCAGGACTTCTTCCACGAGCGGGTCTGGTCGAAGATCGGGGCGAAGAGCCCGTACCTCGCTGGGCTCTGTCCCGACGGCTCGCCGGCGGCTGCCGGCATCGTCGCGTCCACACCGGAGGACGTGCTGCGGTTCGCATTGTCGTACACGCCGAGTTGGCACGTGGTGTCCGAGGAACGGATCGTCTCGGAACGGCTCCTGCAGACCATCCAGTCCATGGGCGACCCGGCGGCCTACGTGGGCTCCACCGAGGAGGGCTACGGACTCGGCTGGTTCGGCGAGAAGCCGCTCACCAACACCGCACAATGGGACCACTCCTTCGCCGACGGCGCAATGTTCAAGCACGGCAACATGGGTCAGGGCATCTACGTCGATCCTGCCCGAGATTTCTGCGGCATGTACTTCGGTCTGGCCCCGAACCCGGACGAGATCTCGGGAGTCGATCATTCTCCTGGCTATCTGCGAACTGCGGCGAAGTACTTCGCCGGCCAGTAGTCCTCAGCCGTCGAGGTGGCCCAGCTGGCGCGGCCTCCCGATCCCGACCTGGAGGTGTCGACCATGCGATCGTGGGGAGATGTCGATGTCGCACGTCGAAACCGGCTGAGTCGGTGACCGACACGACCGGCAACCATGGAACGCGCGGGGTGCAGGTGTTCTCTGCGCCCTCGGACGCGCCTCGCATTCGGCTCCGGACGGACCTGGTCTCTGCCGGTCTCACCTCGGTCTGGCTCGCGCTGCTGATCCTCGTCGCCGGTGACGGTTCGACATTCGACGACAACGCGCTCCAGTTCGTCGGGACGTTGCCGGGCTGGCTGCTCTGGATGGGACAGGCGGCCTACGTCGTGGGCGTCGTCTATGCGTTCGCGCTGCTCGTCGGGGTCGGCGTCCTCGCCCGCGACCGGCTGGAGCTGCTCCGCGACATGGTCCTCGCCGCCGTGCTGGCCGTCGTTGTGGTGTTCGCCCTCACCCGGCTGATCGACGACCGCTGGCCCGAGTTCCCGTTCTTCGATCTGCAGCAGACACGGTTCACGTTCCCGGCGTTCTTCATCACGACCTCCACCGCGCTCCAGGCGGCAGCGTCGCCATGGCTGACGGCGCCGATGCGCAGGATCGGGTGGACGTTCATCCTCGTGGCGACCGGCGCCGCAACCCTCGGACGCGTCACCACCGTCAGCGACGCACTCGGAGGCGTGCTCGTCGGGCTGATCGCCGCAGCGATCGTCCGGTACCTCCTCGGCACGTCGGCGGGCCTGCCGTCGACCAACCGCCTTCGCGACGGGATCGCCGATCTCGGCATCCAGATGAACCGGCTGACCTACTACGACGAACAACCGCTTGCCGCACTCGTGCTGTCGGGGGTCACGAGCGACGGCCGGAACGTGTTCGTCTACGGGCTCGGGCGCGACGCGTGGAGCGCCCGTCGACAGAGCCGGCTGTGGCGTCAAGCCTGGTACGAAAGCGACGACGCACAATTCGGATCCGACCGCCGCCAGCAGATCGAGCACGAATCGCTCGCCATGCTGCTCGCCGAGAAGCGCGGGGTCTCGGTTCCCGCAGTCGTGACCGTCGGCATGACCCGGACCGGCGATGCGTTGCTCGTCACCGACCTGGCCGACCACACCCTCGCGAACACGACCGCCGACGAGGTCGACGACGACCTGCTCGATGCGGCCTGGAAGCTGCTCGGCGACCTCCACGATGCCGGAATCAGCCACGGCTCACTCGACGACATCCACATCTGGGTCGACGCCTCCGGCGCCCTGCAACTGATGGGGTTCAGCGACGCGGTCATCAACCCCACCGACGACCAGATCAACCAGGACGTCGCTGCGATGCTGGTGCTCACCACGATCGGCGCGGGTCCTGATCGTGCGATCGAGGCAGCCCGTCGCGCACGGGGCGACGACGATCTCGCGGCGATGCTTCCGGTGCTCCAGACCGCAGCACTCAACGCTCGCCTGCGTGGCCACGCGAAGCGCCAAAAGATCAAGATCGCGCGATCTTCGCAAGCAGACGGCGGCGGCGCTGGGCATCGATGTTCCACCGACCGAGCAGCTGACACGGGTCAGCTGGAAGAGCGCGCTCATGACCGCGTTCATCGTGCTCGCGGCCTACACCCTCATCGCTGGGCTCGCCGAAGTCGGGTTCGACACGATCGCCGAGAGTCTGGCCGACGCCCGCTGGAGCCTCGTTCTCCTCGGCCTCGTCCTCGCGGCCGCGACGAACTACACCGACGCGGTCGCACTGGCCGCGGTGTCGCCGAAACCGGTTCCCGTCGGTGTCACGACCATCGAGCAGTTCGCGATCGGCTTCGTCAACATTGCGATCCCCTCCGCCGCCGGTCGTGTGGCGACCAACGCGCGCTACTTCCAGAAATTCGGCATCAGCCCGGTCACCTCGACCACCACCGGCGCGATCACGGGGTTCCTCGGGTTCGTCGCCCAGGCGATCCTCATCGCCGTGACCATCCTGGTGGGCGCCGGCAGCATCGACCTGTCCGACCTGCAGGGTGGCGGCAGCGTCCTGCGGCTGCTGGGCATGGCGGTCGCACTGTTCGCCGGCGCAGTGATCGTGGTGTGGGCGGTTCCGGCGTTGCGGCACTGGGCCTGGAGCAAACTCGAGCGACCACTGTCCCAGATCGGCGACGCCTTCCAGACGCTGAAGGAGCCGAGAGTGGCCCTGACCGCGCTCGGCAGCTCGATCGGGACCGAGGTCCTCTACGCCGCCGGGTTCGCGATGTGCGTCGCCGCGGTCGGAGGATCGATCACCCTCGGCCAGGCGATCTTCATCAACGTCACCGTCTCGCTGTTCGCCGGGTTGATGCCCATCCCCGGCGGTGTCGGAGTCAGCGAGGCGGGCATGACGGCGGGCCTCACGGCGATCGGCGTGGACCCTGGGACGGCGGTCTCTGCCGTCCTGATCTACCGCATCATCAGCTACTACCTCCCGCCGCTGTGGGGTTACGTCAGCCTGCGCTGGCTGACGAAGCACGACTACCTGTGACGAGGTCTGGACCTGAGCCCGCGAGCGCTCGGGAGCGCGGTTGCTCAGCGGCTGAGCAACATCTGAAAGGATCGTCGACGATGAGTCGTCGCGACCCTGCCGTTGCCGGCGATTGCGGCGCTGCCCGTCGCCAGAACGAACAGCGCAAAGAGGGATTCACGATGGCCCTGTACGTGTCGGTGTGTCTCCTCGCCGCTCTGACCGGACTGCCCGATGATGCCGATCGCCATCTTCTCGACGTGCTCGCGCATCGTCTGGGGCACGACCATCGGGCTGGCGCTCGCCCACTTGTTTGCGTTCCGTCTGTCGGCGCGCCTGGTCGAGTCAGGCGAACTCCGCCGCGAAGACACGGAACTCGCGCTTGCCCAACTGGTCGGCGCGACCGCCATCGCCGCAGCGTGTACGGTCCCGATCCTCCTCCTTCCTGCATCTGCAGAGCTTGACGCCGTTCGGTTCCTGCTCGCAGCCTTCATCGCCGTCGTCGCGTATGCAGTTGTTCGGAGCAGTCCAGGCGACGACAGCAGCCGACTGCGAGCGCTCACCTACGCGAGCGTGGTGTTGTGCATCGCGCTCACGGTTGCGACCGTGAAGAACACGCTCAGCGGTCACTGAGCGCACCGGCCATGCGCTGCGACCCGGGACTTCGCGTCATGGCTTGCAGTGCAGCGAACGCTGCCGGAACCATACCTGAGCCCGCATGCCTTCGAGGTCTGATCGCACGCGGCGATCAGCTGAATCCGGCGGCGAGCGACGTCGATGGCGTCACCGCTGGGTGGCGAGCCACTGCGCTGCGGCTGCCTGCGCATCGAGGACTGATTGCCGGATCCGCTCGGTGGCCGCAAACACGTTGTCGCTGCCGAGCTTGTCGAGGGTTCCGGTGTGCTCGAGGGTGTGTCGCGCATCTGGCTCGACCTCGGCCAGCATCAGCCGGCACTGGTGCTTCGTGGAGCGTCTCGGCATAGTCGGTCAGCATGTTGAGCGTTGTCGCGTCGAGGGTGCTGTGCCCACGCAGGTCGAGGATCACGACGGTCGGTGGGGTCTCGTCGTCTGGATGCGGGAGTTGGTCCTCGAAGAGTTGGGCCGACGCGAAGAACAGCGAGCCGTACGAGTTCAGGGTGACGATCGACTCCGAACCGAGTGTCGGCTCGACGTCGTGTTCTGAGACGAGTTGGCCGTCCTCGTAGACCGCGGTCCTGACCGTGATGCCCTTCGACTCGCGAACGACGTAGATCAGGATCGACAGGGCCACGCCGACGAAGACGGCATTCTGCAGCGAGCTCAGGAGCGCCACCGCGATCAGGAGCACCATTCCCCAGCGGTCGAGCCCGCCGAGTCGCCACGTGGCGAGCAGCTGGGCCGGCTTCAGCACTCCGACGCCGAGCACCAGCAGGAAACCGGCGAGGGCCGGCATGGCGAGGAGCTCCATCGCGCCGCTGAAGACGAGCAGCACCACTGCGATACCGGCCCCGGCGACGATGTTGGCGAAGCGGGTCTTGGCGCCTCCCTCGGCGAGGATGGCCGTCGCCGAGAACGACCCACCGACCGGCATTCCCTGGAAGAAGCCGGTCGTCACGTTGGCCAGCCCCTGTCCCGTGAAGTCGCCCGACGGGTCCGACTTGCTCCCGTCGGGGTTCGGGAACGCGTGGTTGACGGCCGCTCCCTGCACCAACCCGACGATGGCGAGCGCGATCGCCGGCCCGATCAGCGCCGGGACCAGGTCGCCGAACGAGGACAGGGCGGGGAAGATGGGCAGCGGGAGCTGGCGGGGGATGTCTCCGATGTCGCGGACGAGCCGGACGTCGGACCAGTCGAAGATCGCCGGCACCAACGACGCCACGAACATCGCCAGCAGGATGCCCATCGTGGCGAAACGCGTCCGGTTCATGGCGATCATCACGACCATCGCGACGACCCCGGTGGCCAGCGCCGTCAGTTCAACCTGGTCGAGGTTCGCCGCGAGGTTGATCGTCTGGGAGATCTTGTTGCCACCCTCTGCGGCGTAGCCGGTGAGGTTGCTCAACTGCCCCAGGACGATCGACAGACCGACCGCGTGGGTGAAGGCCGCCATCACCGAGTCCGGCACGAAACGCAGGACGCTGCCCAGCTTCAAGAGGCCGAGCACCGCCATGAAGCCGCCGATGAGGAGGGTGAGGATGAACAGGGCATCCTGTCCGGTGTCCGCCGACGGGGAGACCTCGGGCACGCCGGCGACGATCAGTGCCATTGCGCTGGTCGCCTGGATGCTCATCGAGACCGAGCTGGTGAAGAACGCGCCCGAGAATCCACCGATCATGTAGGCGTACACGCCCGTGACCGGGTTGAGGGCCGCCAGCGTGCCGACGGCCATACCGTCGGGGACGCTCTCGATGGCGAGCGTGAGACCCGATGTGACGTCCTTCTTGACGGATCGTCGATCGAAGAAATCCGAGATCATCGGACTCGGCTGCCAGTACACGACTCGGCGCGTCCGCCGGTGTCACCGCATTGACGAGCACGGCGGATTGTAGTCCAGGCGACGGCGGGGTCTCAAGGCTCACGGTGGGTGAAATCGATGTTCACCCCGCGTCGACGCCACCTGCCGTCAGATCGATGTTCGACGCTCCGGATGGCTCGTCGGTTCCGGGCCGTAGCGGACATCCGGATCCTCGTCGGCGGGAATGGTGTCCTTGCGCGAGAACCAGACGGCCGACGCGACGAGGACGAGTGGGGTCGCCCAGATCACGATCGCATAGCCGGCGAAGCTCAAGGTTCCGATGCCCAGGACGCCGCGACGAAGGCACCGTGGACGTTCCACGGGATGATGCTCGAGAGCAGCGAGCCGGAGGCTGCGATCGATGCGGATTGGGTGACCGGTTCGAGCCGCGCTGCCTTGAACTTGTCCCGGTAGGTCTCGGCGCTGACGATGATCGCGACATAGGGGTCGGCCATGGCGAGGTTGAACCCGGTCGTGGTCGCCGCCGAGGCAATGATGAGCCGCGCCGACGTCCTGGCCCAACGGAGCAGCGGTGCGATCGCTGCGGCGAGCATGCCGGTTCTCGACATCAGGCCGCCGTACGCGGACGCCACGAGGATGAGCCACACCGTCGGGAGCAGGCCGACGGCGCCGCCGCCGAAGAAGATGCTGTTCAGCTCGACGGTCGGGCTGTCGAGGTCGAACCCGTTGGCCAGGGTCTCGATGCTGACCTCCGCCCATTGGACGAGGTACGCCCGGTCGTCGTCGGCGAGCCGCTCGATCAGGTCTCGCTGGGTGAACCCGGCGATCGCCACCGCGGACAGCGCTCCGCCGAGTACGGCGAAGAACGCCGACGACTTCGTCGAGATGATGAACACGATGAGCAACGGGAGCAGACAGAGGAGCGACACCGAGAACTCGGTCTCGATCACCTCGGTCACCGCGCCGCCGTCGAACGACCCGCCGCCGTCGCGGATCCCGAGGTAGATCATCAGCGCGAGCGTTGCGACCCAGCCCGGCGCCACGAGGCGAGCCATGATGCTCGACTGGCGCGCCGGTGTGACGCCGCCGACCATGTCCGTGGTGAGCACGAGCGTGTCGGAGACCCTGGCGATGCCGTCGCCGGTGAACGCGCCGGCCACCACCGCCGCGGCAGCGATCTCCGGTGAGAGCCCCATCAGGGGTGCCAGGGCGACGAACGGGACACCGAGCCCGGCGACGGTCGTGAACGAGCTGCCGAGGATGACGCCGATCAGGGTCGCCGCGATCAGCGCGACCGGATAGAGGATCGTCGGCGTGGCGAGTTCGGCGCCGTAGGACAACATCGTGGCGATCGTTCCGGCGAGCAGCAGCGACGAGACGAGCATGCCGATGACGATGATGAGGAAGAAGGTGGCGATCGCCGAGGTGATCCCGCCGACCATCGACTCGCCGAGGAACTCTCGTGGTCGGTCGTGTGTGGATCGGGCGGCGATCAGCACGGCCGCTGCCAGGCCGAGGGTCATCGCCACCTGTAGCGGGCCGCTGTCGACCTCGCCGCCGAACAGGGCGACCGACAGCAGGATCGCCGCCACCATCACCGCGAGTGCCGACAACGACGCCGCCAACGACGGCGTTGCTGCAGGTGCGTCGGGCGGGGCTTCGGGAGATGTCACGATCGGTCCTCGAGTCGGCGGGCGTCACGAGCCGCACGAGCACGCAACGAATCGGCGCACGGAGGCAGAGTTGCACACTGACGGCTCGAGGATGGACGACAGTCTGTCCACAGCGCAGTAGGCCCTCGAGGGCGATGCCGGGGTGAAACAGCGGTTCACCCTGCTCGGCTTCGTCCTCCTTCTGAGCCCTCGGTACTTTGCGGCGAGTTCCGACCATCCGGGTCGGATCAACCTGCCGAAAGGGTGCTCATGCCACTTCTCGACATTCTGTGGTCCATGCTCTGGTTCTTCGTCCTCATCGCGTGGTTCTGGATGCTCATCTCGATCGTCGGCGACATCTTCGCCAGCGACATGTCGGGCTGGGGCAAGGCCGGCTGGTCGCTGTTCGTGATCGTCCTGCCGCTGCTCGGGTCGTTCATCTATCTGATCGTGAACGGCGGCGCGATGCAGGCACGCAGCGCAGCGGCCGCCGCGGCAGTCGATCAGGCTCAGCGCGACTACATCCGCAGCGTCGCGGATCGTCCACGTCCGTCGCCGACGAGATCGGCAAGCTCGCCGCACTCCGCGACCAGGGCGCGATCAGCGACGCAGAGTTCGAGGCCGCCAAGTCGAACCTCGTGGCTTCCTGAGCAGAAGCAGAATTCGATGACTCCTCAGCTGCCGGCCCCGGGTTGGTACCGGGATCCGACCGCGCAGGGCGAGGGCCGCTACTGGAACGGAGCGGCGTGGACCGAGTCCGTCCTCCAGGCGGGCGTTGCCGTCGACGTCCCGATCGACCCCGGCCAGGCCCAGCTCCCGCCGCTCGCCGGGAGCGAAATCTCGGTCCCGGTCGTTCCGGCGGCTCCGATTTCGCCGTCCGTGCCGACCCCGCAACGATCGGGGTCGGGCGGCGTGCTTGCCGGCGTCGTCGGTCTCGCCGTCGTCATCCTCGTCGTGGTGGTGGTCGTCCTCGCCATCACAGGAGGCGACTCGACCGACACCCCACCCGGCACCGACGTGCCAGCCACCGATGCGCCGGCTGTTGAAGATGCGCCGGCGTCGGACGACGCCACCGATGGCTGACGCCGGTCGGTTCCGGCTGCACCGCGTGATGGGGTCGAGGGCGAGTTCGAGCAGTGGCGTTCGTCGCCGATCATGACGACCGACTCAGCCGCTGAACACGGCGGCAGCCTTCGACGGATCGGACGGACGTGCTGGGCCGTCGTCGGGATCGCCGCGGCTGCCGCCATCGCAGCCGCGACCCTCGGGGCGTTCGCAGGACTGGTGATCCCGCTCGTGGTCGCGGCCGTGATGGGGACCCTGCTCCATCCGCTCGTCGACCGCCTCGAGCGTGCCGGGCTTCCGCGGTCGATCGGGTCAGGTTTGGTCCTGGTCGGATTGGCGGTCATTGTCGTCGTCTCGGTGTGGGTCACCGTCGTCGGTGTCCTCGACCAGAGTGACCAGATCTCACAGCAGGTGACCGGCGGACTCGAGTACCTCGACCGGGAAGTCGGTGGGCAATGGGATCCCACCGGAGGGGCCGACGCCGGGTCCGATCGACTCGGCAACGCGCTTCCAGGTGTGTTCGGGGGGCTGTCCACGTGGTTCGGTTCGTTGTTCTCGAGCCTGGCGGCATTCGTGGCGGGCACCGGTATCGCCGTGTTCTTCCTGTACTACGTGTTGCGCGACTGGCGACAGCTGACGAGCTGGCTCGGGGGGCACCTCGGCGTCGACCGCGACTTGGGGAACCGTTTCGTTGCCGACGCCACCGGCGCGATTCGCTCATACTTCGGCGCGATCACGCTGTCGAGTGTCATCACCGCTGTCGTGATCGGGTTGGCCGCAGTGGCCCTCGACGTTCCGCTGGCGTTCAGCATTGCGTTGGTGACCTTCGTGACGTCGTACATGCCGTACATCGGTGCGCTGTTCTCGGGTGCCTTCGCAGTGCTGATCGCGCTCGGCGCGGCCGGTGTCACCGAGGCAGTCGTGATGTTGATCGTGATCTTGGTGGCGCAGACCTTGGTTCAGACGCTGCTCGTCACCAAGGTGTCGAGCAAGTCTCTCCAGATTCATCCGATCGTGAACCTCGGATCGACGATCGTCGGCGGCGTCGTCGCTGGCCTCCTGGGTGCGACGCTCTCGGCGCCCGTGGTCGCGATCATCCTGCTGGTGCGCGGCGATGTGGCACGCCGTCGTCACGGCGAGCCCGGCGGTCCCGCTGGTCTGGAGGTGTCGGGTCGGTGATGTGGGGACTCCCGTTCGCGTTCATGCCGAAGGGATCGCTCATGGGGGGTGTCGGGCGCTGATGTCGGAGTCGGCGAGCGGTCCGGTGGGCTGGAATCCGAAACGTGGGCCGTTCAGCGACACGGTGCTCGCGATCAACTTCGTTGCTGACGCCGGGCGGCTGATGCTGGAGTCGAGCACCTCGGTGAGCGAGGTCGAGGATCGCCTCCATCGGTTTCTGCCGGTGGTCGGGCTCGACGGCTGCGCGCTGGAGGGAACGCTGAACTCATTGACCCTGAGCTACTGGCAGCCGGGTCAAGCGATGCCGATCACCACGATGCGCAACGTGCGAGTCGCGACGCCGCGACTCGAGCGGCTCGCAGGAGCCGACAGACTGCTCGACCAGGTCGAGAACGGCACGCTCGACCTCGACGAGGCCGTGAGCCGCCTACGTGACCTCGAAGACGCACCGTTCCCATCCCAGCGCACCACTCGCGTCGCGATCCTGTTGTCGGTCATCGGTTGGCTGATCTTCGTCGACGGGCTCGACCTCGTCACGATCGTCGTTGCCCTCCTCGCAACGATCCTCACGTTCCCCATCGATGCGCTCGTACGCAGACTGCATTTCCCTGCGCTCGGTGCGACGTTCCTGGTCGCGACCGTCGTCGCCGCGATTCCGAACCTGCTCGCCGCCGCGGGCGTCTCGCTGCTCGTCGGGCCCGCCGTGGTCGGCGCACTGTTCATCCACCTCCCCGGCCGGGCATTCGTCTCCTCGGTCATCGACGGGCTCGCGAACTCGCCGCTGTCGTCGATCTCACGCGGCATCGAGGCGGTCGCCACCGCCGGGTTCCTCGCGTTGGGAATGCTCGTCGGCAACAAGATCGGCACCGGCTTCGGGCTCAGCTACACACCTGACGTCACCGCCACTCCGATCCCGCAGTCGCTGATCGGATCCGGGCTCGGTGTCCTGGGACTGGCCGTTGCCTGGACGATGCCCCGACGACAGATCGCCCCGGCCGTCGCGATCAGCGCCATGGGGTGGCTCATCGTCGCGTTGTTCACCGCAGGAGTCGCCAGTCAGGCGGACTGGTTGGGATACGCCGTCGCCGCAGGAGTCGTCGGTCTGGCCGGCGCTGCCGCCGCCTCCCTCCAGCACTCCACCGCCAGCGTCTACACCGGCGTCGCAATCCTGCCGCTCGTGCCCGGCTTCACCCTGTACACGGGCATGCTTTCGATCGCCCAGGGTGACACTTCGACCGCTGCGTCCCAACTGGGCGACGCCGGCATCATCTCGTTGGCGATCGCCGTCGGCGTCGCAATCGGTCTCGGTGTCGGCACAGAAACAGCCGCCCTCGGACAACGCATCGTCACGCGCACCGACCGGACCGACACGACATAGCCCGTCGGTGCAACTGGCGGCTCCGCCACAAGCCAAGGCTGGTGCCAGACTGCCCGGGACGAGAAGCAGCGCGAGGTCAACTCCAGAGCGCGGGGAGATCGAAGTGCGTCCAGTCCGCGAAGTGATCAGGTGAGGGGATCTTGATCCGCAACTGTCGTCGTCGGGTGTCGACCACCGTCTGGTAGTTGGTCGCGTCGGCGTCCTGCTTGGTCGGCTTCGTGGCTCCACCGCCCTCGACGAAGTTGCCGTCGGCGTCGAACAGTGTCAGGTCCATCAGGTTACGGATGGTCTGCGCGTCCACGGTCCCGGGGTGCTCGGCGAGGCGATCGGTCATGTTCGAGAATCGACGCAGCGAGTTGCTCACCGTCTCGCGCACACCGAGGCCCCAGTCAGCATCGGGGAAGCTGTTCCGTCATGCAGGTCGATGTAGGCGCCGTGTTCGTTGATCGCGGACATCACTCCGGTCATGCCGGGCCAACCGACCGCCGCGGTGCGATACGAACCGTCCGTCGGCGACCGCACGGTCAACACCTGAGCGAACTCGTTGAACGCTGGCGTCCAGTCCAGGTTGCGGCCCACGTACACCCCACCGTCAACCGAGTGCGCACGCCACGACGCAATCGACGTACAGGATTCGTGGACTCGGCGGCCGCAAGGTCGCGATCGGCACGAAGACGATCGACGCGTGGTTGGTAGCGTGCGCCAGACATGGCTGACGATCCCGCCGGAGCGGCGCTCACCGCTGCAGCCGAGGTGCTGCCCGCCGAGCAGGAGCCGACGTCGCGAGCCAAGACCATCCGAAGAGTGGCGACCCGCGTGGCGATCATCGTCGGCGTCCTGGTGTTGTCGAGTTGGGTGTTGCTCAACGTCTTCGACGATCTCGACTGGGGCGAGGTTCGCACCGCGATCGGCGAGCTCTCCGACGCCGAGTGTCTCTCGCTGTTCTTCGGCTGGCTGGTGTGGATCGTGCTGCAGGGCGCGTTGACGGCGTCGCTGGTCGACAAGCTGGCGGTGCGCCGTGGCGTGCTCGCCAGCCTCGGCCCGACGGCGGTGTCGTCGGTGATCCCCGGCCCGAGCGACCTGCCCGTTCGGTACAGCATGTTCCAGTCGTGGGGTGTGTCGTCGTCGGCCGCGGCGACCGCGGTCGTCGGGAGCGGCGTCTTCTCAATCGGCTCGCAGCTCGTACTGCCCTCGCTGGCCGGTGTGCTGATCGTGCTGGCCGATGTCCCACTGTCGGGGTTCTTCTCCGTCATCGTCACCGCCTCGGCCGCGCTCGCGGTGATCGTCGTTGCGATCGCCGTCACGCTCGGCTCGGAAACCCGAACCGAGGCGGTCGGGCGCTGGCTCGACGGCCCGGTGCGCGCCGTGCGCCGCAAGCTCGAGCGGCCGGCACCGGACGAAAACCTCGGAACCACGTTGGCCACCAAGCGCGCCGAAGCCGTCGACCATCTCGCCGGGAAGTGGCTGAAGGCGACCACGGCGACGGTGGCGACGCTGGCTGCGAAGTGCGCGCTCCTCGTCATGGCACTGCGCTTCGTCGGAATCCCCGAGGACGCCCTCGGGTGGATGGCAATCGTTGCGGTGTTCGGGCTGGTTGCCGGGCTCACTGCGATCCCACTCACGCCCGGCAGCGCGGGCGTCGCCGAACTCGGCTTCGTCGGCATGCTCACCGCCGCAGCCGGCGACGAGTGGGTCAACCAGATCACCGCCGGCGTCCTGCTGTACCGGCTGATGACCTGGCTGCTCATCATTCCGGTCGGGCTCGGCGCGCTCGGCATCTGGCGCCACGGAGTCCGCGCCGCCGAGCAGCGAACCGCAAACGAAGCTGCCAACTGACGTCCAGGCGGCACCGCTCGTCGCATTCGCCCGAACAGTCGCATGGGAGCGGGTGAACGTACCCATGTCGACCACCATGTCTGCGTTGTCGGTTGGCCGTGGCACTCCGACGTCCGAGACGGTGGCGTCGATGGTGCCAACGACGCGGCGACCGGGGTCTCGCGTGCTCACCCCTGGTTAAATGTGCGCTGGGGTAGTCATGAAGCGCCGAACGGTCCGTAAGGTCACGCCCCGATGACCGACCTGTCCGTCTTTCTCATCGTGCTGCTGCTCCGGCTCGGCGTCCCGCTCCTGATCCTGCGGTTCCCGCTGCCGGCCATCGTGTTCGCACTCGTGCTCGACGCTGCAGACCAGACGATCTTCCAGGTGCTCACGGACATCGACCTCACGAACTACCAGAGCTACGACAAGGCACTCGATGTCTACTACCTGGCGATCGCGTACATCGCGACGTTCCGGAACTGGCGCAATCCGAGCGCCGTTGCGGTTGCGATCGCCCTCTGGTACTACCGCCTCATCGGCGTGACCGCGTTCGAACTCACCGAGTGGCGACCCTTGCTGCTGATCTTCCCCAACACCTTCGAGTACTACTTCATCGCGATCGCCGTCGTGCGACTCCGTTGGAGCGACACCTCGCTCAGTCCTCGGCGTGTGGTCTCGATCGCAGCCGCCATCTGGATCTTCATCAAGCTGCCCCAGGAGTGGTGGATCCACATCGCCCAACTCGACGTGACCGATTTCGTCAAGGAGGAGCTCCTCGGAGTGGACCCCTCGGCGAGCTTCGCCGACGGGTTCGCGAACCGGCCAGCGGTCGGCGTCGCGATGGTCGCGGCACTGGCCGCGGTGATCGGCATCTGCCTCGTGTTGTGGCGACGAGCCCCGGAACCCGAACATGCATTCACCTTCGACGCGGACAAGGTCTCGAAATTCGACGACCGAGCGACACCGATGCGCCCTCAGCGACGTCCGTGGACGGAAGGCGTCGTCGAGAAGGTGGTGTTGATCGCGTTGTTGTCGATCATCTTCGGTCGTGCCATTCCGCAATCGAACGCCTCCATTCCCGAGGTGTTCTTCGGTGTCGCCGTCCTCGTCGTGTCCAATGCACTCGTCAGCCAGTGGCTTCGCGATCGGGGCCATTCCTGGAGCAGCGTCGGACGGGCCTTCGCCGGCAACCTTCTGATGAACGCCGGGCTCTTCGCAGGATTCTCGATCCTGATCCCGTCGAGCGACGAGTCATCGAGCGCGCTCGGCACCGCGTTCTTTCTCTTCCTGCTGTCCCTGGTCATCGCGCTGTTCGATCGCTACCGCCCGACACGCGTTCCGATCTCGTGGAGCAGCGAGGCGCGTGACCCGGTACCAGCGCGAGCGCGGCATAGCCGAGGCCGCCGCGATCACACCGCGCCGTTCGTCAGGGAGCCCGATGCTGCCAATCCTTCCTTCGATCAGCGGGACACACCGCGAGCGCCGGCGCGGTTCAGTCTGGGTTGCACCCGGCTCGGGTTGGTGTGGATGCTCGCTCCACCACCGACCTGTTCTGTTGGACTTCCCTCCAGCCTCCTACCCGGCCGCGAGATCTCCGCGAATTCCGGGACGCGAGAGCGCGAGGTCCGATGGTGTGAGCCCGGCCGAGGCGAGGTCTGGTGGTAGTTCGCCGTCGAGGATCAGCCCTGCTGCGGCTCGGGCGAGGCCGGGTGCGGTCTGGATGCCGTGTCGCCGATGTCGGACCACTGGCCGGGTGCGCCGTGGGAGAGGCGTCGTCGGTGATGCCCGGCGTTGGCAAGCGCTTCGGGGAGCCGCGTCCGGACCGTTCAGGGTTGAGCCGGAGAACGCGCTGTGGGAGGATTCCGAGATGCCGACCGTCGACCTCGACCGTGCCCGCGCCCGCCTTGTCGCCGAACGGGAGAGGCTGCAGCGTGAGCTCGCCGAGGTCCGAGGAGAACGAACCACCGATGGCCCCATCGACACGCTGTCCGGCGATGCTGCGCAGGACACCACGCGCGTCGAGACCGAGATGGGACTCGAGGCCGATATCGAGCAGTCGCTCGCCGACGTCACGGCCGCGCTCCAACGCGTCGACGACGGCTCCTACGGCTACGACGAAGAGACCGGCGAACCGATCGACCCGGTGCGGCTCGAAGCGGTACCGACGGCGCGCACCAACATTCGGTGAAGGGGGGCGATCATCGCTCCAAGACCAGGCCACTGGGCCCGGTTGCTCGATCGGACGTCGAGCGGCGAAGATCACCCATCCCCAGGTGGCGTCCTGCAAGGACTCGTTGGAGCGCACGGGACCGCCGAGAACCTCGTTACCAGACCGAATGCCAGGTCGCAGCGAGCAGTTGAGCGTCGCGAGTATCACGACCCAGCTCGACCGGAGCGATCGCGTCGACGCGGCAGGGCGAGACGCCATGCGCAGGGGTGAAACACGGTTTCACCCCACCACGGTGCTCCCGTGCAAGTCGGGCGACGATGACGATGACTTCTCAGCACGTTGCGAGAGCAGCGCACAAGGTCCTGCCAATGCCGAACAACCATCTTTGCTCCCGCGAGGCCCACCGGTCGACCACACGATCCGCACTGATCGAAACCACCGAGCTCCGCTGGTTCCGGAACGGGCCGCTTCCCCGATCGGTGTGCTCGTGGTTCACGAGCAACGGCGCGTTCGGTGCTGTGGAGGAGCGTCACGACCGGTACCTGATCGACGGTCGCCTCGATCGCGGAATCAAGCTGCGGGACGGATCCACCCTCGAGCTCAAGGTCCGCCAGCCGACCGCTCGCACCGTCCCTTCGAGCGACGGACCTGACGCCGTCGCAGAACTCCCGCGAGGAACCGTGGAGCAGTGGCAGAAGTGGAGTCCAGCCGATCACCTCGTCAGCACCGGGTCCGAACCGTGGGTCGAGGTCCACAAGAGGATCGTCAAGCGCCGGTTCACGATCGCCGGCGAGGAGATGACCGTGCTCGACCACGCCGACACGCCGGTCGGCACCTACTGCGACATCGAGATCGTCGGGATCGACGATGGATCAGCCCAGGGGTGGTCACTTGCCTTCGCTGCACACGGGCCGCTCCCCAGTCGGCTCGCCGGCATCGGTGCCGCCTGGGGAGCGCTCGTCTCCGTGGCACGACCCCCGTCCCGATCATTGGTGTTCGACGTCTCGTGTGGCTACCCCGAGTGGCTCGAGCGGCGAATCGGTGAGACCTCGGCGGTGACCGGGCGATGACGGCCGAACCGGGAGCAGACGTGGGCCGGGGCGCAACGAGGACGTCGGGGTTGTCGCGCCTCGTGCCGATCCTGCACTGGGGGCGTCACTACGACCGGTCGTGGCTCCGGGCCGATCTGATCGCCGGCCTCACCGTGGCGGCGCTCGTCATCCCCAAGTCGCTCGGGTACGCGGGGATCGCCGGGGTGCCGATTCAACACGGCCTCTATGCAGCCGCTGCCGGCGCCATCCTCTACGCGCTGTTCGGCACGGCGCGGCAGGTCGCGACCGGTCCGAGTTCGGCGCTGGCCGCCGTTGCCGCCAGCGCCGTGGTTCTCGCATCGGTCTCCGGCGACGATGCCGTCGAACTCGTGTCGGCGATCACGCTCGTCGCCGGGCTCCTCTTCCTGCTCCTGGCGATCTTCAAGATGGGGTGGATCTCCCACTTCCTGTCCAAGGCGGTGATCACCGGCTTCCTGTTCGGGTCGGCGATCGAGGTGGTCATCGGCGAGCTGGCCAAGATCACCGGCACGACGATCGACGGCGCGAACTCGTGGCGCAAGCTCGCCAGCTGGACCGAGGGCCTCGGCGACACCGATGGCGCCACGCTGCTGGTGGGCATCGTGTCGCTGGTCGTGGTCGTCGGGATCCGGTTCTCGCCGATCAAGGTGCCGGGCGCCCTCGTGCTCGTCGTCGGCGGTCTGCTGGCATCGGCCGTGTTCGACTTCGCCGACCGGGGGATCGCACTCGTCGGCGACGTCCCCCGCGGCTTCGCCGCTCCCAGTGTTCCCGACCTCGGCTTCGTCGTCGACAATTTCGCCTCGATCGGACCCGCCGCCGTCGGGCTGCTGCTGATCGGGTTCTCCCAGACCGCCGCCGACGCACGGTCGTTCGCGTCCAAGCATCGCTATCGGGTCGACATCAACCAGGAGTCGGTGGCCCAGAGCATGTCCAACCTCGGCTCGGGTGTGCTGCAGGGCATCCCGGTGTCGACCAGTCTGTCGGCGAGCTCGCTCAACGACGAGTCAGGCGCCAAGACCCCGCTGGCGTCGCTGACCACCGGCGTCCTGGTCGTGCTCACCCTGCTGGTGCTGGCACCGCTGTTCTCCGATCTCCCCAACCCGGTGTTGGCCGCGCTGATCATCGACGCGGTCGTTTTCGGGATGATGGACGTGGCACAGATGCGGCGGCTCCACCGGGTGGCGCGCGTCGATTTCTGGATCGCGATCGCCGCGATCGTCGCCGTGCTGTCCGCCGGGGTTCTCGCCGGCGTGATCATCGGTGTGGTGCTGTCGCTCGGGTGGCTGGTGTACATCAGCGCCACCCCGGAGGCACCGGTCCTCGGTCGCCAGCCAGGGACACAGGCCTTCCATGCCGTCGAGCAGCACCCCGACGCGGCGACGTACCCTGGCCTGCTCGTCCTGCGCTTCGACGCCGGGCTGTTCTTCGCCAGCGCCGACGCGCTCACCGACCGGCTGCGCCAGCTCGCCGAGGACGCCGATCCGCCGTACGACACGGTCGTGATCTCCTTCGAGGGGGTCGACTTCATCGATTCCCAGGGGTCGAGCACCGTCAGCGAGGTCATCGAGCTCGCCGAGTCCTACGGTGCCGAGATCCGCCTCGCACGGGTCAAACCGTCGGTGCTCGACGTGCTCCGCCGGGACGAGGTCGTCGACGCGCTCGGCGAGGACCACATCCATCCCAACGTCTACGAAGCTGCGGCAGATCGGATGACCCGATGACCGATGGCGTGCACCAGCCCGCAGCTGCCCGGGCCGCTGGCAAAGCACTCCGCAAGGAGGCGCCACGCAGCAGCCTCGGCCACTGGTCACCCGCGCCGGATCGACCGGACCCGATCGAGCTGATCACCGAGCAGAACCGGTCACGGCTGCAGTTCCTGGTCCCGATCCGGCACTGGCGGATGTCGCAGTCGCCGTTCGCGTTCGATCGAGGCGGCGCGAAGGTGATGGCCAGTGATCTGTCGACCACACCGGTATCGGGGCTGCAGGTCCAGCTCTGCGGGGATGCCCACCTGTCGAACTTCGGGGTCTACGGATCGCCGGAGCGGAGCCTCGTGTTCGATCTCAACGACTTCGACGAGACCCTTCCGGGGCCGTGGGAGTGGGACGTGAAACGCCTCGCCGCCAGCTTTGCGATCGCCGCGCGACACAACGGTTACGGCAGCGACGACGAACTCGACCTGCCCCGCCGTGCCGCACAGGCATATCGCACGGCGATGCATCGATTCGCCGACATGTCGTATCTCGACGTCTGGTATGCCCACCTCGATGTCGAGGAGGTCTTCCGCGCCTTCGCCGACCGGCTGACGAAGAAGGAGCGCAATCGTGGCACCAAGTTCGTCACGAAGGCTCGATCGAAGAACAGCCTCCACGCCTTCGACAAGCTGGCCGAGCAGTCCGACGACGGGTACCGCATCGCCTCACAACCGCCGCTGATCATCCCGTTCCGGGAGATCCCGCTCGACGAGGACCCGAACGTCCTCTCCCGGGCAATTCTGCAGTCGTACCACGACTACCTCGCCTCCGTACCGGACCACATCAAGGTGCTCATCGACCGGTTCGAGTATCGGGACATGGCGATCAAGGTCGTCGGCGTGGGATCCGTCGGCACGAGGTGCCTGATCGTCTTGCTGAAAGGTCGCGACGACCACGATCCGTTCTTCCTGCAGATCAAGGAAGCGGACCGATCGGTGCTGGAGGACCATCTCCCAGCCAGCACCTACGCCGAGCACGGCCGTCGGGTCGTCGAGGGCCAGCGTCTCGTGCAGGCGGCGAGCGACAGCTTCCTCGGGTGGACGGTGGGACCCGGCGGCACCCACTACTACTGGCGTCAGTTCAAGGACATGAAGGGATCGGTCGAGATCGACGGCGCCCCCCTGGACCGGCTCCGGCGATACGCGTCGCTGTGTGGCTGGACGCTCGCACGAGCACACGCCCGCTCCGGCGACCCCGCCGCTCTCGCCGGATACCTCGGCACGGGCACCGTCTTCGACCGCGCGATCGCCGAGTTCTCCGTCGCCTACGCCGACCAGAACGAGCGTGACTACCAGGCCTTCACCGCTGCGATCCGCGACGGACGACTGCCCGCGCATCAATCGTCCGAGACGTCGTCGTGACCTCTGCGGCGGGGCACGACGCCCCGGCAGGGAATATCCCGGCCGCGCCGACGACCACCGTGAGCGGGACGCCCACCCGCACGAAGTCGAAGAATTCGTAGCCGCCGGGCTTCTCAGCCTTGCTGAATTCTGGTTCCTCTCCGAGCACGTCACCGGAATCGACGCCGCGACGCTGATCAAGGCCATCCGTGTCGATCTCGCCGATTCCGCGCTCCATGCCCCACAGGCCGGCTTCGACGACACCGACTTCTACCCCGACGTCTACGACAAGGCAGCGGTACTCGCCTGCCGGATCGCCTGGAATCATCCGCTCCCCGACGGCAACAAACGAGCAGCGGGGCGCGCCGGGTGCTGTTCATCGATCGCAACAACGGATCGTGGAACGACTCACAACCCGACACCGACCAAGCTGTCGACGCAATGCTCGCCGTCGCCGCACGCGACGTCGACGAAACATCGACTCAAGCTTCTGGGACTCGCAGTCCCACGGGCTGGCGAGCATCTTGTGCGCCTGGGTCGGTTCTCGGAACGGGCGATCCGGTCTCGCCGAAGCCAGCGAGTCGACTATCGTTCCTCACGGTGAGAACGACATCGGGTTTGCGTCGGCAGATCACCGATGAGGAGGTGGCGACCCATCACCGCGACGGCGTCGTGCTGCTCCCCGGCGTGTTCGACGACGAGTGGATCGACCTGCTGGACGACGGTCTCGACACGCAACTGGCGGCTCCGACCGCCCGAGTCACGACGGCCGTCAACCGCGCATCACGGGTGTTCGCGGCGTACTTCCTGATCGCGCTCGCCGCGACGCTCGCCCGTAGGCAGCGAAACATCGCGGCCGTCGGCGGATTCGTCCTCATCGGGCTCGTGATGGCCACGATCCTGATCTTCGGTCTCCCGCTGTGATGCGTTCGCGCGCCGTCCACATCTCGACGTTCGGATCGGCGCGATGAGCGATCCGGAAGAATCGCACGGCCGCAACGACCGTGGCGGACGCCTGCCGACCGCACACCACATCCTCGAACTCGGGCGGGATGATCGCCGTCGCCTCGTGCTGTTCACAACCGTGCGCAGCGTGGTGCTGTCGGCCGCGTTGATTGCGCTGTTCTACCTCGTGCCGTTCACCTGGGCGCCCGCCCTCCAGCTGGGAACAGCCGTCGTCGTGGGAGCCGTGCTGATCATCGGCGTGGCACGGTGGCAAGTCCGTGCCGTCGCCCACGCAGCGTTTCCCGAAGTCCGAGCGATCGAGGCGCTCGCGTTCTCGACGTCAGCACTGATCGTGCTGTTCGCGAGCTGCTACCTGTCGCTCTCACACAGCGACCCGGAAGCGTTCTCGGAGTCGTTGAACCACACGGCCGCGTTGTACTTCACCGTGACCACACTGACGACGGTGGGCTTCGGTGACATCTCGGCGTCGACCGATGTCGCCAGGATCACCGTCATGTTCCAGATCGTGGCGAACATCGTCGTCCTGGGCGCCTTGGTCAAGTTGATCGTGAACGTCGCGCGACGACGGCTTGCCAACGCACCGCCACCCACCGGAGACTGAGTCACCGATCAGATCCGGTTCTGATTCGAACTTCGGCGTCGACTGGTCAGCGACCGCTACCCGCCGCTCGGTGATGACAATCTCATCCAAACAGAACTTCATGTCGATGCCGGAGTTCTTCCGAGCACGCGTCCACCACCAACCGATGTGATCGGGCGGAACCAGCTCGGGACCGACACCGAACATCCACAGGCCGTACGGCTCGCGCTCACGACGCAACTCCCAGATCGCGTTCAACGTGTCGGGGTCGAGCATCATCGTCCGGGCGTTGCCGGTGTTGGTCGGCGCGTCGTTCAACTCGCGAGGCGCGCCGGGGTGACGGATCACTTCGATCGCTGAGTCGATGGCGAGCATCCCGTCCTCGTCGACATCGGTCCATCGAAGCGCGGCCAACCCTGCACGACGGGCACCGGTCATGGCGGCGAGGCGCAGCGCTCACGCAGCGGCCGGGTCGAAGTCCGCCGCGGCGATCGCCGCTCGAACGTCGTCGAGTGACATCACTCCCCTGGGCTGGTGCTTAGTCGTCTCGCGTTGCCGCATCCACGAACATACGTTCGTAGAACATCTCCTGAGACTCGGAATTACTCGATACGCAGGCCTGATATCGCCCGGGAGATGACCAGCTGTTGGATCTGCTCGGTGCCTTCGAAGATGTCGTGGCTCACCTTCACCGGTTTTGTGAATGACGCTCAGTGTTGGTGAGTTTCGCTGACCAGGGGTTTCGCGAAACACCAGTTCACGGAGTGTCGCTGAGTCCGGTGAGTTCTAGGGACGAGTAGGGACGAAACCGCGATTTCGACACTTCGAAGATCTCCCATTCACGGCGGTCACTAGGGATATTCCTAGCCGCGACGTCGCACCCGTAACGCTGAACCACGGGGCGCTCATCGGCTAGAACGCGCCTCCGATCGGAGGCATCGGGATGGGACGTACTTCGGCTGCGACGGGAGGTGGATTGTCTCTCGGCTCCGGGTCGTCGTAGTCGTCATGGTCGTCGTGGTCGTCGTCGACACTTGCTGCCATCGATGGCGGGCCTGCGATCTTCGGTGCCTTTGGCGCCCATGGGGTGATGGTCTGGACGACTGTCCCATAGAAGGTGCCGATGAGTCCGAGAATTGAGTCGATGAATCCCGGCTTCCGGCCAGAGGTCTTTCGACCGGCGCCCATCTCAAGGGTCAGCACGAGTCGGAAGCGGGTTGGCTCTCGCTTGTCGTCCGGCAGCAGCAGGTCTCGGTCCTCACGTGCCGCGCCGACCGTCGCGCACACTGGAGTCCGGACGCTCTTGGCATACGACTCGATCAAGAGTCCGGACGGAGCGTCCTTGAGCTGTCCAACGATCCACGAGCACCGGGCCTTGGCGCCACGATCCTCGGGCGCCGACACGTTGACGCTGGCGGTGATGCGTCGTGCCTTCAGATCGGCCGCGATTTCGATGTCTCCGGCGGTGTTCGGAACCCGCAGAACACCGTCAAGCGGGCTTGCCGACATGAGGCTGTCCACGAGATGGGCCGCACGAACCTTCTGGTCGGTGTGTGCTTTCGACAGGAGATGTTGGACGTCGCTGCCGATTTGCGCGCCCAGCTGGAGAGCTGCGTAGCGCATCAGCTGATCCCAGCGGAGTGCAACGTCTTGTACTCCGGGATCGGACTTGCGGAGTGTGCCGTCGCGCGCTCCATCGCGCACGGGCACCCAGTTCGGTCCCATGTCATCGAATGCCATCGCTCCGGATGCTGAATGCTCGAGGTAGCGAATTAACTCACCGACGAGCCACGCCTGCTCGGGGTCGTCCACGCCGCGATGCACCTTGAACATGACCGCGGTGGAAAGGATCGCCGTCCACGAGATGTGATGAACCTGGACTTTCGAGTTGGATCGGAACTTAAGACCATCGGTCGGATGCGATCCGGGTGAAGCCGCGATCTCGTTGGAGATCGTGAGCACGGCGTCAAACCCGTGCTCGCGAGCAATCTCCCAGTAGGCGTTGATCTGGTCGGCTTCGAGACGTCCATCACCGGTCTTGAACTCCACGAGTGCAGTCCAAACGGACTTGCCGTAGGTAACTCGAATGACTCCGTCCGGCCGGACCTTCTTGCCGTCAAGAACGAACTGGGGCTCGGTGAACGTCTCGACGACAGCCTTGGCTGCGCGCGACGCACCCATCGGGGAGAGCAGAGCCACGGTGAGATCCCGCACGACCGACAAGACCGCAAGAAATGCAGAGGCTGCTCGTGTTTCCGCCTCCTTCTCAGAACCGATCCCCGACACCGGTATCAAGCGCGCTCGCGTCCAGTTCTCCGTCTTCTCGTTCGCCATCGCGTGTTCCCCATCCTGTGGTCGAAGAACGCCACCGTAATTGAGAGCTTCGCTAAGGAGGAACGATGGGCCGCACGAGCCTCGGCGTGGCGCACGGCTTGTCCATTCGGATCTCTCGGGCAACGGTGCGGTTCGAAGACGGCGAATTCGCCGCAGACCGATCCGTGATTCGTTGCGCGGCATTGGAGCCTGCACGAGCGGTCCCTCGACGCCCGAACTCGGGTTACGGCGCTCGCGTTATGGGCGTCGCCGCCCGCAGCGCCGGTCGCGCGCGTTTGCCGGATACGAGCGGACTCCACAGTCGACGGATTGAACGTTCTGATCGGCGTTCGTTTCGGGAGCGTCGGGAGCAACGGTGCCTCGGGCGCGGGATGCGGAGTTGCCTGTGGAGCATCAATCCGCAGCGTGCGGTTCTCGACGAGTCAGACGTCGGACTCGACCACGTAGCGCGCGCGGATTGCGGCACCTGTGACTTCGTGGTGGTTCCCGTCAGCGGTCCGCACGATCCATCGATTGCTTTGGGAGCGTTCGATGGTGATGACGTCGTTGGGGTCGGTCATTGACGTCCAGCGCTGCGATGGGGCGATGGAGACCATCAGCTGATCGAACATGTCCGGAGACTATCGGCGCCGGTGCGCAGCGCTTCCATGGAGCTGTACGCGACGCAGCGACTGCCAGTGTTCACCTCAAGTTTGATTGACTCAAGGATCGTTGAGGAATAGAGAGGTGGGTATGTCACGGGACCTCGAGCGTCGAGCAAGAATCCATGCCGCGCTCGGCGAGCCGGTGCGGTTGGCGATCATCGACGAACTCTGCATGAGTGATCGCTCGCCAGGCGAACTCGCAACACAGTTCTCGTTGGCGACGAACCTGATCGCGCATCACCTCGATGTGCTGAGCAAGGTGGGCTTGATCGAACGGATCGTGTCCGCGGGTGATCGGAGACGAAAGTACGTCCGGCTCCTCCCAGCGGGCGTCGCTGCGACCGGCGGCGTCAGTGCACAGCGCCCCGACCGGGTGATGTTCGTGTGCACGCGTAACTCGGCGCGTTCACAACTCGCCTCGGCGATCTGGAGAGAACGAACCGGTGACACGGCGCCGTCGGCCGGGACGTCACCTGCGCCGCTGGTCCATCCCGGCGCCGTTGCGGCGGCTCGGCGCGCCGGGCTGGATCTTTCCGGCGCACGACCGCGTCAATGGCGTGGCGTCCCGGCGCGGACACAGGTGATCACGGTGTGCGACCTCGCTCATGAAGAGTTCCACACAGCTGGGGCGCATTGGCATTGGTCCGTGCCTGACCCCGTCGAGATCGGCACCGACGACGCCTTCGATGCGACCGTGACCGAACTCGACGCCCGCATCACGACGCTGACCTGGCCCCAAGGAACCCGATGAACGACACCGATACGCCACTCGCACTGACGACCGCACAGGTCGCTCTGATCCGACAGGCCGCTCGACGCCTCAGCACCGAGTTCGACGGCACGTTCAACACCGAGACGATCGAACGCTACATCACCGACTCGCAAACGAAACTGTGTGCCACGGCCCGCATCGCGACGTGGATGCCCGTGCTCGTCGAACGATTCACCCGCGACCGACTGCGTGCGCTCGCGCGCCTCGAGACCGGCGACCTCTCGACACCTGCCGTGCTCTTCTTGTGCGTGCACAATTCAGGCCGATCGCAGATGGCTGCGGGTTGGCTCCGACACCTCGCCGGCGACCGAATCGAAGTGTTCTCTGGTGGCTCTGACCCTGGCGATGACACCAACGCGAAGTGCCGTCACAGCAATGGCAGAGGTCGGCATCGACATCTCCACCGAATACCCAAAACCCTGGACCGACGAGATCGCCCGAGCCGCCGACATCATCATCACGATGGGCTGCGGCGACGCCTGCCCGATCTTTCCCGGCAAACGCTACGAAGAATGGGACCTACCCGACCCGTCACAACAGTCAATCGACGTGGTGCGTTCCATCCGCGACGACATCCGACGGCACGTCGAAAAGATGATGCGCAGCCTCGACCCCGAGACCACATGAACTCCGAAAACCGAAGCAGCAATCCAACAATGGATACACAATCCAACAGTTCCAGGAGCCACCATGGGTAGTTGTCTGATCGTCGCAAACCAGACCGTGGGCGGCGCCGAGCTTGCCACCGCAGTCACCGAACGGATCGACGCCGGGAAGCATCTGTTCCACCTCATGGTTCCACCTCGAGCGAACCCGACGGCCACCTCTGGTCCGGTCCGAGCGACACCACAACGATCCACCGCAGTCGGGGTTGTCGACGGTCGCAAACTCGCCGAGCAACGATTGTCCTACGGACTCGACTGGCTCACGGGCCTCGGCGCCACCGCAGCCGGCGAGATCGCCGCCGACGCCGACACCGTCGCTGCTGTCCTCGCGACGATCGCCACCCTCGAGATCGACGAAATCATCATCTCGACCCTGCCGACGAAGATCTCGAGATGGATACGCCAAGACCTCCCGAGCAAAATCGCACGCAGTGTCGAGATCCCCGTAACGACCATCTCCACCCGAGCCCACGCCGACACTGCACACCTCACGTGACCTTGACGCGATGACCACCACGATCAAGCGGCCGTGCCGGGCAACGCTCGCCTCGACGACCGCTCCCAGTCAGGGCGACCGGCACGCGGCTGCCTTGCCGATCTGAAATCTCGGCCCACCTCCCACCAATCGGATGGGCAGGGCGTCTGGCGAGCCGTGGGGATCAGTCGAGCTCGACGATGCGGGTGGTACCGGAAACCTCGTTCGATACCAACAGCAGCGGGTTGCGAGTGGGGCTTTGCCATGCCGGCACGAAGACGATGCCTTCGGGCGACACGTCGCCCAGGTCGGCAGTGTTCAGGTACTGAACGAATGTCGACTGCTCGGGCTTGGTGATGTCGTACATAATCACGCCGCCCGAGCGCTCGAGCCCGACGAAGGCGAAGGTGTTGCGACCGATCGAACCAACAGCGAGGGCCTCCGGTTCGGGGCCCTTGTCGTCGCTGCGACCGTCTGGTGTGTCGCCGTCGAGGTTGAAGTACGGCGTACCGACCAGGCGCTGTTCGATGTCGTCGCCGCTGTCGAACACCTGCTGACCATCAGTGCTCCAGATCGAGAACGAACGCGCTCCGTACGAGTAGACCTGCTCAATCTGGCCATCTGAGTCGAACGTGGTCGGGAACGCCTCGGTGGTCTTGAGACGACCGAGGAACTCGTCGGCTTCGAGCGCATCGAGGTAGGCGGCTCCGAGACCGGCATCCTTCACCCGGATTTCCTCGCTGTAACAGCTGTAGTCACGGGCATCGCCTTCATTGGCGGTGACCAAGTACGTCGACCGGCCGAGCTTGGCTGTGGCAATCGTGTCGGGCATGTACATGCCCAACACGTCATAGTTGGCAATCATCCCCGGCCCTTCCTCACCGCCGGGCCCATCCTCGTTGGACGGATCCAGTCCGTTCGTTGGCAATGAGTGATCCTTGTAGCCCAGCGGCAACAGGTCGGTGACGGTCGCCGTTCGAAGGTCGACGACTGCGACGGCGTTGTTCTCCTGGAGCGTGACGTACGCAGTGCGGCTCTTCGACGTCGCCACGTATTCCGGCTCGAGGTCCTGTGCAGCGTTGCTGCCGGGGAAGAAGATCCGGATGCCCTCTGCACGGAGCGCTTCCTCCTGGCCGACCCATGCGGAGAAGTCGGCGGTGTTCACCTGGTTCCGCCACAGGTCGATCACAGAAATCGTCCCCTCGGGATCGACCAACAGATCGGCTCCGTCGCAGATCGGTTCTGCTTCGTTGGCAACGACGAGGAATCGGCCGTTGTCGGTGAACGCGATCGAGTCAGGGAGGTTGCCGACCTCGTACACCCGACGCACCGTGCCGGTGCGGTTGTCGAACAGCACGACCGAGCCGTTCTCGGTCGGGTCAACCGCGGACACTGCTGCGGCCGACCACCAGAAGCTGGTCGCGACGCTCTGCACCGAAGCGCCGTAGGAGGTCAAGTCGACTGACGCCTTCAACACCGGGTCATCGACGTTGCGGATGCTGATGATGTCGATCCGGTCGAGGGCGCCGTTCGTGACGAGCATCTGCTTGCGGAACGGGTCGTACGACACGATCTCCGATCCGCCTTCACCCAGTTCGGAGTCGTAGACGCCGCGGGCGGTCATCGACGGTGGCTCGGTGCTGCGTTTGGCGTCGGCGGTCCCGTCAAAGGCAATCGCAGACGTGGCGGCGATGGTCAGGGCAACGGAGATTTGGAGTGGTTTCTTCAGCACCCCGTGAGACAAACACTGCCACCCGACCAGCTGATGAGCAACGGCAAAACTCAAGGTGAATTGCCGACGAACCATTGACCATGCTCGCCACGCCCGTCATCTTTCCGCCGATTCAACAGAACACCGCAATCTGGTCCCGTCCGCGGGTTACTCGTAGTCGATGAGCCGGTGGTCTGACGGGATCACCGCAGCACTCCCGACGGTAGCTTTCCCACGTGATCGATGAGCGACCGTTGTTGTTGAGCGGGTCGTCGACGAATCTGCGCATCCGGTGCACCCAACAACCATCATCCTTGCCGGATCTCGGGCGGGTTCGGGACCGTCGCGGCGCCGGGGTCATCGCGCGCCGCACCGGGACCGTTGCGTGCGGTGTCGTCGAGCGATGCGCCGTGATTCTGTGGAGCGACATCGAGTGGCCCTCCGGCCGCGCCTCGATGGACTGACCCGCTTGCGCTCGACGCCCGGAACGGGCATTGTCCCCATCAATACGAAAGTGGGCCGTGGAGTTGCCACAGAGGAACGAGTGCTCGCGAAGTGCGGGTGGGGTCCGCAGCAATCACGAGCACGCGTGTCGGCGCGATCAAGGCGGTCGTCGCAGTGAGTTGAGTCGCACCTTGATCGGTCGGACTGCTTGCCACTCGCTAGGAGCCGATGATTCCTCCGTCGCGACGGGTGATCACGAAGGTGGCATCACGTGGCACTTCCGGGCCGCCGGCGCCGGGCACCGGGAAGTTGCTGGCCGCCGGGTCACCGTCACCGGGGTGCTGCGTGTTGCAGAACATGGTTCGGCGGTCTGGGGTGACCGTGAGTCCGGTGATCTCGTCGCCGGCCACGCCCGCCAGGAGGCGACGGAACTCCTTCTTCTGGATGTCGGCGACGACGAGTTGGTTGTTCCGTCCGTTCGGTTGGCCGCCATCGGTTTCGATGAAGAGGCGCTTGTCCGGGTCGGCCCAGAGTCCGTCGGGGGAGCCGAACTCGTAGGAGGCGTCGCCGCCATTCGCGATGTGGGTGTCTTTGGCGAGCACGAAGATGTCCCAACTGAAGGTGTTGCCGGTGTGGCGGCGGGTGTCGCGCCAGCGGATGATGTGGCCGTCCGGGTTCGGTGCAAGCGGGTTGGCGGCGTCGGCGACGGTGCGGCGGCTGTTGTTGGTGAGCGTGCAGAACACGTTCTGATTGGTGCCGACCGTGGTCCATTCGGGGCGGTCCATCGGCGTGGCGCCGACGGCGTCGGCGGCAAGGCGGGTGTTGACCAAGATCTGGTCGATGGTCCAGCCGGCCAAGGCCGGGTTGTCGGTGGTCAACGGCAACCAGTCGCCGGTGTTGTTGTCGTTGAAGCGGGCGACGTAGAGCGTGCCGTCGTCGAGTGGGCTCTGCCCTCGGGCGAGCATCGACTTGTAGTTGCGCTTGGAGACGAAGCGGTAGATGTAGTCGAAGCGTTCGTCGTCGCCCATGTAGGCAACGACGCGTCCACCGCGACCAATGGTGGTCGCGATGCCTTCGTGCTTGAATCGCCCGAGCGTGGTCCGCTTGATGGGTGGCGCATCAGGGTCGTTCGGGTCGACTTCGACGATCCAGCCAAAGCGGTTCTCTTCGTTCGTGTACTGCGGGTTGGTCAGGTCCCAGCGTTCGTCGTAGACGTGCCATCCGTATCCGAAGCCGGTCGCGGTGAGGCCGTAGCGGGCTTGTTCGGCGGTTGGGGCGAACTCGGCGTTGGCACCGAAGTATCCGTTGAAGTTCTCCTCACACGTGAGGTAAGTGCCCCACGGGGTGTAGCCGTTGGCGCAGTTGTTCACCGTCCCGGCGGGCGCGTTGCCGGCGGGCGTTTGGAGGAGCGGGCTGTCGGCGGCCGGGCCGCTGAAGACAACGGGCGTGTTCGGTGTGATGCGACGGTTGCGGGCGGCGGGGACAACGGCGCTCCACTCGCCGTCGCGTTGGGAGATTTCGACGCAGCTCATGCCGTGGGCGGCTTGCGAGGTCCGGACGTCTTCGAGGCTCTCAGCAGACGACTTGCGCAGGACGTGATCGTTCGATCCGAACTCGTGGTTGATGCACAGCACGCCCGACGTGTTGGACAGGTCGTCGTCGTGGTCCCCGTCGTGGCGATCGTCATCGTCATCGTCACGTCCGCGGTCGTCGTCGTGGGATTCGTCGGCGAAGAACCACATGCCGTCGTGGCCGATCCCGACTTGAAGTTCTTGGTTGGCCGAGCCGTTGGCGGCGACGTTGGTGGGGTCGAGTTCGGGGACGCCCTCGAAGAGTGGGGTGCCCCACGGGATCAGGACGCTGTATTGGTACTCGGGGGCGATCGATGGGTTCGGTCCACCGATGTTTTCGGCTGGTGTGAACCCGACGAGCGGCTTGCGGTTCCGGTTGCGGCTCCAGTTGTCCTCACGGTCGTCGTCATCGTCGTCCTCCGACGCGCCGGCTACGCCGGGGTCGACGAAGAAGGTCGTGGCGGCCAAGGCGAGGCTGCCGCCGAGGATCCTTCGGCGCGAGAGGCTCGCGCTCAGCACGTCCTCAAAAGGACGGTTTGTGGATGGGTTGGAAACCCCGTTGTCGACGCTCATCGCTCACTCCTCTTGGTCTTGTCGTGGTTGTGCCCACCGACGTTCCAGACCGTAGGAAGGCCGAGTGACGCACGAGCGGCCGTCCGCTGACTGCAAGGTGTTGGCCCGGTGAATAGTCGGTGTGGACGATGCTCGTGTGTGAAGTAGCGAACGACGTCGGCGGTGCGATCCCGGTACGAGTGGAAGGCCGACGACGGGTCGGAGCGCTTCGGGTTCGAGTGCTGAGGCTGCCGAGATTCACCGCACGTCTCCCTTCGACAAGCCGATCTGTGGCGTCGTGCGTGTGGCCAGCGAAGACCAGATCGGCCGCGCAGCCTTCCAGCAGATCGCTCAAGTCGCCGTCGTTGATGACCGTGTCGATGCCCTGGCCGTCATCGGAGTGCGGGGACGCGTGCACTCCGAGCACTCGCGTTCCGTCCGGCAATGTGAGTCGCAGCTCGGATCGCAGACCGGCGAGGTAGTCGAAGTAGCCCGCAGCGGTGACCACGCCTCGCGTCCAGGAGAACGATGCCTCGACTTCGATGAGACGATCGAGGAGATCGGGGTCGGAGCGGACGTCATGCGAACCTGGGAACGGGCGGTCGCCGTTGACGACATGTCGCTCGGTGTTGCCGCCGATCATCTCGACGTTCGGCAGGCCCTCCAGGGTCCTGAGTACTCCGACCGGGTCGGGCCCGAGCGCCACGATGTCTCCCAGCACCCACCATCGCTCCACGCCGAATAGACGCGCGTCGTCGATCACTGCGTTCAATGCCGTCGAGTTGCCGTGGATGTCTGAGATCAGTCCAAGGACCACGGCGACACTTTGTCATGCGGGACCGGCCGACCCGATTAGATCAACACTCGTCGTGAAGGTCATGACCCGCTCCTGATCGGCGCGCTGATTCGCTGCGCTACCCGCTCCTGAACGTGCGTGTCGACCGGCTACCCGGACGGTCGGCGTGCGCTGATGAGAAGCATGAGTGGCACTCGGCGCCGCCGCTCCAGTTCCTCTGGGCGATCAGCAAGCAGTTTGAGGTTTGGTTCGCACTCACGAAGTGACACGAAGTCGAGCCCACATCGCTGGACAGCCGTCAGGTAGTCCTCGACGGTGCGGTGGTGCCAGGTCACCGTTGATCCAAACCACTGCCGTTCACGTGCGCCTCGTTCGAAGTAGCGGTCGACGGTGTAGTCGGTGCGAGGCCCGTCGTTAGGGCTACTTGTCGAGGTGATGACCGGGTGGACCACGGTGAAGATCAGGCGCCCGCCCGGAACAAGGACGTTGTGCACGTTCTGAAGGACTGCGTCGAGATCGTCGATGTAGTGCAGCGCCATCTGGACGCAACGAGATCGAACGAGTCGGGCTGGTCGCGGTAGTCCTCGATGCGTTCGTGGATGAGCGAAACGCCTGGATGTTCGTTTCGGCGTCGCGCCGCGTCGATCATCGCTGATGATCCATCGACGCCGACGTACGAAGTGCCTCCACAATTGATCACGGTCTCGGCGAACTCTGCGTCGCCGCATCCGAGGTCGAGAACGCGCTGATTTTCGATGTCGCCGATCTCGGAGAGGAACGCCGGTTCCTCCATCACGATGTTGGGGCTGTGCGTCGACGAGTGTCGGTGATTCAGGTAGCTGGCCGACACTCCTGCTTGGTCGTAGAACTGGCCACCAGTCGGTGGCTGAGGCGACGTCACAAACCCGACCGTAGTCGCCCATATCGACACGCTTGCCCGCCGCCGCCGGCCACTCGATAACGGCACGACTGTGCTCGGCCAGGTGCTCCATATCGGGCCCTTCTGCTCGATCTGTGGGTCATGTTCGGCCTGGGAGGCTCGGCGGGTGGCTGCCGAGGGCGAGCATGGCGAGGGCGATGAGGGGTTCGGGTCCGTGGAACCCGAACGCGATTCTGGTGAGGAGGCGGATCTTGGTGTTGGTCGACTCGATGAGTCCGTTGGAGAGCCCCGAGTCGAGTGCGTGGTCGATCGCCTCGCGGTGTTTGGTGATCTTTCGGGCGAGTTCGACGAACGATTGCATTCGTGACCGGCGCGCCCAGGACAGCCATCTGTCGAGGGCCTGTTTGCCTTCGTCGCCTTTGACGGCGAACACGAATCTCAGTCCTTCTTTGAGTAGGTAGGCGCGGTGTAGCCGCGGGTCGGTCTTGGCAATCCATTCGAGCTGTGTGCGTTGGTTGTCGGTGAGATCGCCGGGGTTCTTCCAGAGTGCGTAGCGGGCCCGAGCGATCCCCAACGAGGTGCCCATGGCTTTGCCTCGCCGGTAGGGACTGGTGGTCGGGTTGCGTCGTCCTGATGCCTGATTCCAGGCCCGCCGTCGTTCGACGTCGAGCGCTTCGATGCCCCACGCGACAACATGAAACGGATCCGCGCAGCGCACCGCGTTCGGTGCGCGCTTGGCGACGACCCGGGCGATCCAGTCGGCCATGTCAGCTGACACATGGGTCAACAGGCCAGCGCGTTCTTCGCCGAGCGCGTCGAAGAACACCTTCAACGCGGCGTCGTTGCGGCCCGGCCCGGCCCACACCAGATGCCCGGTGTCGTGATCGACCACGACAATCAGATAGCGGTGCCCGCGCTTGTAGGAGATCTCATCGATCCCGATCCGACGCAACCCATCGAGGCGGTCGATGCGCTGTTCGATGTCGTTGTTGACCCGGGCGATGATCGCGCCGACCGTGCGCCACGCCACACGCAACAACTCACACGTCGCGGACTTCGAGGTCCGCACCGCCAACCACGCCGCCATGTCATCGAAGTCGCGAGAGTGGCCGACACCGTGTCGCGCCCACGGCACGGCCACGACGGTGGGGCCGTGCGTGCGACACCGGACCCGCGGCGCGTCGGCCTCGATGAACACCTTCGTGACGCCGGCGTCCAACGCCCGCCACCGACGCCGACCGTCGCCTTGGTCATAGCCCGGCGATCGACGCCCGCACTTCCCGCACCGGTCACGCGCCTTCGCGTTCGGTCGCACCGACACGACAATCGACTCATCCGCGTCCGTCAACCGCGACGCCTTCTCCCATACCTTGGTGTTCAGCACCCCGTCTGCCTCCCTTTGAGTTTCGAGCCTTCGACAGCGCGAAACCTAGGAATCAGACGGGGTGCACCCGCGGATAGCCCACCAACTCACCCACGGACACGACAGAAGGGCCACATATCGACAGTCGTGACCGGCTGGGCGGGGTCGAAGGCCGTAGCGGCGTGGTGACACTGAGCGTCTGCGAGTCGGGGACCGGGAGCAGCTGGTGTGCCTTCCAGTAGGCAGCGGGACGCTTTCGCCCGCCGTCCTGGCGAGAGCGCTTGCGCAGTCATGCTGCCAGCCCTAGGAAATCGCATCGCAGCCGCTGCGGGGTGGGCCCCTCGTTGAGACTCCTCGTACGAGGCCCATGAGACATCTCAGATCAGGTGCAGCGGCCGGTCGCTGTCCGTTGCGACCTGACCGCAAACATCGCCACGGATGAGCGCTCGGGCACTTCGGTGTGGGACCATTCTTCCCACCGGAAAAGTGCAAGGTCGAAGGCCGACGGTTCTCTTGCAGGAAGCGACGGGGACCCGCCCGTCCTCGACAAGGAGAACCTCATGCATTCGACCATCCGCCAGCTCCACGCCCTTTCGACCGGGGCTCGCCTCGCAGCGTTCATCGCCGCCGGCACGCTCGCCATCACCGCATGCGGAGGCGGCAGTGATGCCGACCCCCCGCCAGGCGCAGCGGACGACACGCCTGCGCTCGATGAATCGGGAATTGACGACCTCGATGAGTCGGGAGTCGACGACCTCGACACCTCGGGCCTCGACGAGGGCCAGCAGGAGGTCCTCGACGACGTCGGCGAAGGCCTCGACGAGGAGTTCAGCGACGAGAGCGACGAGCTCGCTCAGGCGTGGACCGGAATCCGCCTCGTGTCCAGCCGCGGAGACGTCCGGCTCGAGACGCTCGACGCCGAGCAATTCAGCGGAGTCGTCGAGAACTACTCGGTGTCATTTCCTGATGCGCTCGACAACCCCGACGGTATTCAGACGATCGACAACAGCGTGATCGTCGATGACACGATGTGGTTGAGCACACCAACGACGCTGCACCGCATCGAACTCGCCGACGGGTCGAGCACGACGACGATCTCGATCGATGACGTCCTCCCGGGTGGCGAGTTCGGTGACATCACTGGAGACGCCAACGGTGTCTACGTGCTGGCGGTCGTCGTCGGCGGCGGTGACGTGATCGCAGAGATCGACCCGAGCGCCGGCACGGTGCGGAGCACGATCGACGTGTCCGAGGAGGCCATTTCGCTGAACACCATTGCCAGCAATGCGACACATGTCGCGGCGGGATGGAAAGACGCTCCGGGCATTCCGGTGAAGCTGATCGACCGCGCGACCGGTGCGATCACCGATGTCGGCAACTACCTGCAGCAGCACGCAGTGCAGATCGTGCGCGACGAGCTGTGGGTGATCGTCGACTCAGGCTCGACGTCGGAGCCGAACACGTACGAGAAGTACACCCTCGACGGCAGCCCGATCGGGGGCGGCACACTCCCCGGCACCGGTTCGGTCAAGGTGTTCGGCGACCGCATCGTCCACATCGAGGAAGCCAACAGTGCCGATCCTGCCAACCCGATTGCCCCGGTCGAAGTCGAGCCGCAGGGCGCACCGATCGAGGACTTCCTGCCAGCCGGCACCGTCCTGCTGACGGCCTACGCCGAGATCGACGGGCTCGCAGTGTCGTCAGGCAATTGCTGCCTGCAGGATGAGAGTGATTTCCCACTCAACACCGCAGTCGTCGACATGGCGACCGGCGAGGTCGTGCACACCGCCGACTCGATCGACGCCACCGCCATCCTTCCTGTCCAGGTGTAGAGGTGACAGATCCGCCGTGACGCGAACACGGTGGTGGAACCTGTAGTTCTTCTTACGTGCCAACGAAGGACTAACCGAACAAGCGGTCGAACGTCAATCGATCAGAACAACAACCGCCAGCAGGCGGCCAACCCGCTCTGGATCGGCACTTCCCGATTAGCGCGCTCGACGACCAATGACGATCAGATCGACGACGAGAACGCTCCGTTCACGTCTGTTTGACCGGGGATTATCGGGTGCTCGGCTTGGGCCGGACCGTGCGGGTCGGTTCTGATCCAGGGGAGGGGTTATCGATCGGCATTATGGGGTGCCATCGACCGGCAAATGGGTGGCGCGGATACATGGGTGACGGCGGCGCGTTGTGGGACGGTCTGGTGTGCGCATCATGCCGGTGAGCGCCATGGCCGGACACTACGTATGGACGACGCGAGCGGGAGCCCGCTGCGCGCACGATGGCGGAACCCCGCCCTCGCGCCCTTCGGGCTGGCCGAGGAGACGACACTCGCCGAGGAGCTGACGGCAGCCGACCTGCCGCATCGGCGATCGATCCGGCAATCGCGCCTGCCCGGGGGTGATAGACCTGCACCGATGCGCCGTGCTGTCGCCACCATCGTCGTCACTGTCCTCCTCGTGTCGTGTTCCGGTGGAGGCAGCAACGATGCCGCTCCCGACACACTTGGCTCGCCGTCGGTCGTCGACAACGAGCAGACCGAACACTCCGCCGACGACGCGGAAACCGACCCGCCTTCACCCGCCGGTGACTCGGCGCTCGACCAGTTGGCTGCGTTCGCCGCCACCGACGGCGTCGACGGCCTCGATGTCGCGCTCGCCGAGCTGAGCACGTACGTCGGACCGATCCCTGGTGTCCCGACGTTGCAGGTCGACGATTCGATTTTCCCATCGCTGACCCACGTCCTCGATGAGATCGACGCAGGCCGGTCCCAGCTGACCTCGGAGCAAGCCGAGGTGGTCGATGCCGCGATTGCAGCGCTGTTTCCCCCCGACCAGATCACCGACGAGTTCCCCCTGTTCGTCGACAGTGATGGCGAGCCCGAGGGGTTTGCTCCACCGGGATTGGCGTCGCCCGCCACCGAACCTCCATTCGAGGACGCGCCCCCGGAAGTGCGCGCTGCCATCCGGTCGGCCGGCGAGGCGGTTCGCAGCTACCTGGGCGGGCCAGCGCTGAACATCTGGGTGCAGACGTTCCCACCCGGAGCGATCGGCGATGTCGCTGGTCGCAACACCGGGCTCCGCCCAGAGGACCCGCGGCGCGAGGCGCTGCCCGGCAATCCGGACTGCATCATCAAGGTCGCCACCGGTGCCACCCCCGGTGACATCGCTGGGATCATTACGCACGAAGTCACACACTGCTGGCAGTTCACGCGAATGGGAGTCGACGTCGACCGCTGGAACGCGACGGGCGAATGGGTCAGAGAGGGCCAAGCGGCATTCATCGGTCACGAACTCGGCGGGCTCACGAGGTACAACGAGGACTGGTGGAGGTTCTACCTCTCGGGCCGTATCGATGGAAATGGCCAGTGGCCGATGTACGCGAGTTCGTACGACGCGATCGGATTCTGGTCGCGTGTGGCCGCAGGGTCCGACGTGGTCGCTGCGATGCGCCGCACCGTCGACGCTTCACCGTCGGACTCGCGGATGTTCACCGCTGCCACGAGCGAGCTCGGTGGCGAGCTCAGCTGGCTCGGGGCTGGAACGTTCCAACGCGCAGACTGGGGCGGAGGCTGGACGGCCTCCACTCGGGGTGATCCCGGGACACCTCGCAGGTCGACATCGCACACGGTGATCGAACGCAACGACGTTGCGCTCTCCGCCGACGCGGGGGCGCAGGCCAACTACGAGATCGACGTGTCGCCGGTTGGGGGCGCCGACGGTTCCGTGGTCACCGCGCAGGGCCGTGGAACCGGTGTCCTCCGCGTCGATCCGATCGACGTCGTCCTGAGCGGGAGCTTCAGCGAGGAGTGGTGTATCGGCGAGTGTCTCTGTCCGGATGGCGCGCCGGCCTTCCCGCCGGACCGGGTTCAGCCAGCCGGCTTCACGATCTCCGCGTCGATCGTCGGTCTGCCAGCGGAGGAGACGACGCTCGGTGTGAAGGTCGCCCGATTCGATGACGAGGACCCAGGCCGGTGTGACGAGGAGCCCGACCCGTCGCCGGAACCCGCCGGCGACGGCGACATCAGTGGACTCGTCGGAACCTGGCGGGCGGACCCGAACTCGGTCGCTCTCGCATTCGAGCGGGCATCGTCGTTCGGCGGTTCTGCGGTCGGCATCGAGGTCATCGGTGCCGATGGCGACGTACTGATCACCTTCGACGAGGGCGGCACGGGGTCGCTCGCGTACGTCGGAGTGACGCTGTACCTGGCCGACGAGATCATCGGGGATCTCACGCTCAACGGGTCCGGGACCTTCACGTGGTCGATCAGCGGCTCGAGTGTCGTCATCAGTGGCACCGATTACGCAATCTCGGTGACCTCGTCGGCGCTCGGCGGTGAATTACTCACCCTCACCGACGAGGACGTCCCGGCCACCGGCACCACGAGCCTGTCGGGTGCAGTCGCAGGCGACACGCTCACCGTGACCTCAGCGGACGGGTCGGAGGGCACAGTGTTCTTCCCGATCAGCTGGCAGCGGCAGGAGTGATCACCCGGTGGGCTCCATCGTGACGCTGCCTGCGCGGTCTGCCTCGTCAGGTGATGTCTCGCCCGAGGCCCGGTCGGCAGGCGCACCTCAGGACGGTGGGGAAGCACCTACTCACGCCAGGGCTTCGGCGGACACCTGAACCCTTCTCAACTCGGCTCCTCCTTCAACCGACACAACATCAAGTGGTTCCAGCCCGTGAACTTCAACCGGCCGAACACGCCAGCACGGTAGTTCCCGTCGGCGATCCAGCGTTCACCGGCGAACAACTCGGCCTGACGGAGCCGCCATTCGTCGCGAGGCGTCTCCACCCAGCCCGCCTACCAGAAAATGGTGGTCGAGGTGAACGACCGGCAGACCCGTCCGTTCACCGAGCGCGGCAGCGAACGTGGACTTGCCCGCACCACCTGAGCCGACGACCGCCACGCGATCCACCGGCTCATCCTGACCGATCACACGACCCGGAACGCCATGCGATTCGGTGTCGGCTGGTCAGCGACGGCCAGTGGCTGGGTCGTACCGAGCCCAGGCGTGAGCGTGCCGCGGCCGTTGTCGGCTCTGCAACAGCCCTGGTCGACGACGTCGAGGAACCCGAGGCGGGTCGGGCAAGATGAGCGCATGGACCGACGCGGCGGTGAGGCGGCCCGCCGCCCGAAGCAACTGACCGCGATGGCGAGCTGGCATCCGAACTGCTACCAGCGAGCCGTGGCCTACGTGACCGATCCCAGCGGCCGGCTGCTCGTCTTCGACCACATCGATGTCGACGCCGGAACGCAGGTGCCCGGCGGCGGCATCCACGAAGGGGAGTCCGCCGAGGAGGCGGTTCTGCGAGAGCTTGCCGAGGAGTCGGGAGTCGATACTGCCGTGCTCGTGCGCAAGCTCGGCGAGGCATGGGGACGATCGGAGCCCGGCAACGTGCCAGCCGGGCTCAAGGAACACGTCCAGCACGCGTTCCACCTTCGATTGGATCGGCTTCCCCCTGACGAGGAGTGGGAGTGGCAGGAGAAGTCCGGCGGAGAGGTCGTCGAGCATCGCTTCGCCTTCCGATGGGCATCACTTGAGGAAGCGGCAACCGTGCTCTGGCCCCATCAGGCCATGTGGATCGAAGCAGTCGGAATCTCACTGCGTCACCTCTGATGGACGCGATCGCGATCCATGACCTACACGGTGTGGGTGACTGCTCGCGCGTCAGCCGGCCACACCTCGATGACCGAGCCATGTGGCAAGGACTGTTCGAGCGCATCCAGCGTGTCGAGTCGCAGCAGCGTTCGCAACAACATGCGGCCGATCATCTCGTGCGTCACGAGCACCGGCGAGATGGCACCTCTCGCCGCCACCGCGTCGAGCGCCGCTGCGGCGTGCGGCATCGGTGTCAGCGATGCTCTCCCCGCCAGGGAATGACCAGCTGTACTTCGACCGGGCGCGCCGAGCGAGCTCACCGGGATGACGCGCCTCGATCTCATCGTTGGTGAGCCCGGCGAACGTACCGTGGTCGATCTCGGCAAGATCACTGATGACCACGACCGGCAGCGACAGCCGTGAACCCACGACGTCGGCCGTTGCTCGGGCAAGCCCCCAACGGACTGCTGAACACAGCGTCCGCATCGAGCGCCATGCAGAGATCGGCCCCGGACTCGGCATGTCGCCGTCCACCCTCCGTGAGTGGAGAGTCCAACTGCCCCTGGCGGCGTCCCATCGGATTCCACTCCGTCTCACCATGGCGAACGACCAAGAAGCGACCGACTGCGAACCCCACCAGACCATTCTCGCGACCGGCCAGCCCCACCCACGGCATCGATTACCCCAACGTGGGCGGGAACCACGCGAGCGGCACCTCCGATCGTTCGATAAGGGACGTCTACCCGAGCGATATTCGCGCCCGTGAACGCGCCGGCCCGCGGTCGTGTACCGGCGAAGTCGGTCGGGTTGCGAGCTCGATTCGCTAGCTCGTAATCACGGCCGACTGACGGCACTCAAGCCCGCTCCTGAACGGCACTTCTTCCTCACCACCAACCGATCGGAAAATCGGCGGACACAGTGACAGACGATCAGCGCAACCGGGTTCACATGCTGCGGCCCAAGGCGCCGCCTGCGACTCCGCGAGCACGCTGCTCTGGCACTCGACAGTCGGCGGCCTCTTCTCGGAGTCGACGGCGTCGGTCGAGCGCCGTAGTTCCGCTGTCCTCTCGGTGCAGAGCGCTGATCATCGGGTCCCTCGGTACCCAATCGTGGACCGGGACGCTCGGGCCGTGGTGATCATCGTCAAACGACGGTGGAGTGGTATGGATGTGGTTGGCGGTGCGGCCACGGGTGGCCCCGACGTAGAGCTGTTTGGCGTCGGTGTGCCCGGAAAGCAGGAGGTGTGCTTCGTCGACGGTTGCGCCTTGTGCCCGATGGATCGTGGACGCATAGTCGACGCTCACATGGCCGGCTTCGACGTACTCGGCAGGGATCGCTTGGCGGTCGCCGGTTGCCCGATGTTGTAGGTACAGCTCGTCCCTCGTACCCGCGAGGACGGTCCAGCGGTCCCCGTTGCGCACCCACTGGTCTCCGTCTGGTCCGTGGGTGAGTCGGCGGTCGTTGGCTCGAGTCACGACCGGCTGACCGACATAGAACCGGATTCCGTCGATGTTGATTTCGTCGGCCGGGTTGAGGAAGCCGGTAGCGAGCAGCCGGTCGGTCAAGACGGTGTTGATCTGTTCGACGACACGGTTGGTCGCTGCCATCACGAGCACGTAACGGCCCTCGACGGTGCCAGCGAATGCGGCGTCGACGACGGCTTCGATCGCGCCCTGCTCATCGGTGTGACCGTGGATACGGCCGTGCTGATCGTAGGCCTCGACTGCTGCGGGATCGCCGTCACGGAGCATGAGTGAGGCGCCAGCTTCCCATTCATGTTCGAAGCGATGGAGTGTGTCGAGTTCGGCGGTGAGCACGTCGGAGTGCTTGACGAGTTCGGCGAACATGCCGCCCGCGTCGACTGCGTCGAGCTGGCGGTGGTCGCCAACGAGGATCGTTCGCCAGTGATTGCGTCGTGCGATCTGGGCGTAGGTGTGGAGGAGTCGGGTGTCGACCATGCCGGCTTCGTCGACGATCACGACCGATCCGGCCGGCAGCACCCATTTCGGATCTGGCGGCTGTCGGCGTTCGGTCCATTTTGTGTGGTGTTCGTAGACGAGCTTGTGGAGCGTGTCGGTTCTGATCGCTGCGCCGTCGGCGAGTTGTTGAGCCGACGTCGCCGACGGTCCAACGCCGAAGACTTCGACTCCGGCGCACCTCCAAGACTCGGCTGCGGCGGCGAGCATCCGGGTCTTGCCCGCACCGGCGGGGCCGACCACCGTCACGACCGGCCGAGTCGTGCCGAGCATCGTGGTGGCTGCGTGGACTTGGCTCGCGTCGAGACCCGTCAAGGTCTCGGGGACTGGTTCGTGTCGTTGGTGACGTGTCATCGCCGGAACGGTCGCCCACTCGACGAGTTCGACCTCACGCATCAGATGTCGGCTGGTCGTGTACCGCACTGCCGACGGCGGCAACCCGACCGGGCGGCCATCGGACGCACGAACCATGTCACCCGGCTCAACAGCCGGACACAGATCGACGACACCGGGCGATGCCATTGCCTCGGCCCGCACTTGCTCGATCGTGCGTGCGATCGTGTATGGGTCGGGGCCGGTCGTGCGCATCGCAATTTGTTCGATCAGCTGCGACTCAGACCACTCGGCATGTCGTGTCTCCACCGCCTCTAATACCTCATCAACGCTCGGAGACACGATCACCGCAGGTGAGACCACCTTTCCGAGCGCTGCTTCGATCATCTGATCGACGTCGACACGACGGTCCGCCCGATCCCGCCATCCGGCCCGAAGCGTCGAGGTCGTGTGCCCGGCCCCGTCAGGTTTGGCCGGCCGTGTCGCCAACGTGATCGTCTTGTGCGCCTTACCAACCTCGACCGGAGTCGGGTCACGACCCTCACGAGCAACGAATCCAGCCGTCCACTCCGCCAACCTTGCTTCGATGTCGACGCTCCGTCTCGAGAACTCGTCGAGCACCGCCTGATCGATACCCTTGATGTCGGCCTGACCGTTCGTATCCACCTCGCCGAACTCGACACCCAACTCCGCCGTCAGTACCGCACGGAAGAACGTCTGGAATTCGACGCCGGCAGCCTTGGCATTCCGATACACACCGCGCGCATCGATCGTGCGCCACTCACCATCAGACGCAGTGCGCACCGCATTCGCAATCAGCACGTGATCGTGCAGCTGCGGATCCAGCGTCCGACTCGTGCGATGCCGATACCGGACCCCGAGCACGCCATCCGCATCGACGACAGCGGCACCGGCATGACCGGTGCGTGTGTACGAAATGCGTGGTGACACCGACGCAATTGCCTGCTCGACCGCAGCGGTGAATGCTGCCTCGACCGCTGCTGAAACATCCGGGCTGCCGAGTGCGTAGAGGACACTCGCTGACTTCGGGGCTGAGAATGTGAGATCGAACGCTGTCACCGACCGTTCCGTCACGTTCGTCTTGCCGAGGCGTGTGCCATCAGGTGCGCACTTCGCTTCCAACAGCAGCTTGGAGTCAACGGCAGTCGCCAGACTGCCGGCGACAGCACCCACCAGATCCGCACGACCGACCCACACACCCGGCGCATCACCGTCACCGGCGTAGTAGTCCTCCGCCCCTCGGACGACGTCGCGCTCGTAGTAGTCGGCGTTGCCCGGATTGACTTTGCCGACTGTCAACATGACACGACCCGCGCACGACCACCCTGGTGCAAATGTCTGAACTGCTCTCCCCCACCAACCCAGCGGGCGACGGCGCCCACACCGGGCGGCGTGAAGCAACGCCCGACCGGGCCCGACGCCACGGGCGCACCGCACGAGGACGGCGCCCCCAAGGAAGGAACGAAGACAGAGGCGCGCTGCCGGCCACGCGCGACCGAGACGACCGGGGCGGGCCGACGGACGCTCTGGCTGCACCGGACGACGGACGGCTCTTGCTTGCAGCCCTGAGCGAACGGAACAATCCTCATACCGAGGTAAAGGCGAGCGACCCCGCAGAACGGGACATTTCTCTCGCAGGATGCAGTTCAGCAGCAGACGGACGCTCGTGAAAGCACGGCCCTCACCAGCCTTCGGCCCGGCGCCTTTGATGTGCGCTCCGCAACCTCAGGGTGCTCGTCTGTTCGGCGATGTCCCGCATCGTTCGAACGGCCGCCTTTACACCAGCATGCCGATGACACCCGCCAACCCAGCCCACGCCGAACCCGCCACCGAACCACGTCCGCTGCTCGTCAACGTGATCCAAGCCGCCGAGATGCTCGCCGTCAGTCGGTCATCGATCTATCAGCTCATGTGGAACGAGCAGCTCGTCCCGATCCGAATCGGTCGAAGCGTCCGCTTCTTGATCGACGACATCGAGAACTTCGTGGCCCGTCGGAGCACGGAAGGCAGCCGGTAGCCCATTGCAGAAACAGTACGTTTTTGGTACTGTTTCTGCAATGCCTGGGAAATACTGGAGCGCGGTGATCGATGCCGCCGTCGACAATGGCGGATACGTCACGCCCTCACTTGTCGACGTCCCGGCGATCGAACTCCGCAAGATGGTGGCGCGCGGAACGCTCGACGCCGCCGGACACGGGGTGTATCGAGTGCCCGAACTTCCACGTGATCGATACGACGAGTTCATCCTCGCCCGTTTCTGGGCGGCTCGGCGTGGCGTGATCTCGCACGACTCCGCTCTGCTCGTTCACGAGCTCTGCGACATCAATCCAACGGTCGTGCACATCACCATCCCGACCAGCTATCGGATCAGTCGCGCAGGCGGTGACCAGTACGAACTGCATCGAGCAGATCTTGCCGAGACCGACATCATGCGACTCGACGCAGTCGTGCTGACGACGATCCGACGAACGCTCGCTGACTGCGTCGGGGTCGTGCCGGACTATCTCGCTCGACAGGCTATCGAAGCAGCGGCCTCACGGGGAGCAATCAGACAGCTGGAACGCAGTCGACTTCTCGAGTCGATCGACACTGCACAGCTGCCATGACGCAGCGGCCACGGAGTTCGAAGGAGTTCCAGCGTCTGTTACAACGTCACGCGGCCGACATCGGCCAACTCCCGCAACGTGTGATGCACCTTGTCCGCGTCGGAGCGGTCTGCGCGATGCTCGACGAGGTCCGCCACGCAGACGGAGGCCACCTGTTCGTCATCAAGGGCGGCACAGCGATGCAGCTCCGGCTCGGCATCTCGACGCGAGCCACCACCGACTTGGATGTCGCGTTTCGCGGCCATTTCGACGACTGGCTCGAACGCTTCGACGACGCGACGTCCGACAGGACCTGGAATGGATTCACGGTGACGCGCAAGTCCGAGCCGACACCCATCGACATTCCGGGCCTCGGGTACACACCATGGCGCGTTCCGCTGCAGGTCCGATACGAGGGCCGAGAGTTCGGCACGATCGCATTCGAAGTCGCTATCGACGAGACCTCAGCTCGCCACCACGAACTCGTCGAGCCTGCCGGGATCGAACTGGCGACGTTCTCCATCGATCCACCCGGTCTGGTGCCTGTGTCTCGATCTGCCGTATCAGATCGCTCAGAAGCTGCACGCCTGCACCGAACCTCGCCCGGGCGGGAACGAGCGGGTGCGAGATGTGATCGACATCTGGCTGCTCGAAGCGCTGCTCGAACCGGACCAACTTGCCGAGGTCAAGGCCGCTGCGATCGAGACCTTCGCACGACGCCAACTCCATACCTGGCCGCCGGCGGTCGAAGCATCTGCATCCTGGAATCGCGATTATCCGCGACTCATCGACGCCCACCCCGGTTCGCCGGGCAGCGTCGACGATGCGGTGCGCTACCTCGCCGCCTTCATCGCACGCATCGACAACACAGCCTGAGGCCGGATCGCCAGCGACTCAGTCGAGCGAGGGGTCGAGAAGGGCAGCCGCTTTGCGAGCGGTGTCCGATGGCCGGCGGCCGAGGCTGCGGACGTAGCCGGCAGTCGTCGACGGGTCGGCGTGTCCGACATGCCGAGCCACATCGGCCAGATCGAGCCCGCCGTTCGCGTAGCAGCGCGGTGACGACGGTGCGTCGGCCGCTATGGGTGGCGAGACCAGTCGGATCGATGCCGGCTGCCTTCGCCGCCCGCGCGATCTCCTTGGTGACCGACTGTCGATTCGCCAACCCGCCGTGGCTTGTCGTGAAGACCATCGAGACGACCTCGCCGTCGTAGCGATGCTCGGGCCAGCCGACCTCGACCAGCGCTCGCTCGACGTCCTGCTCCTCGCGACGTTGACGAAGTCGCTCGACCGAGATCGGCGCCAGGTAGTGAATACCTTCGGCGCCGGACGTCTTCGTCGAGCCGAGCACGGTGCCGACGGACTTCGAGTACGAGAGGCCACGCTGGATCCGTGCCGTGCCGGCATCGAGGTCGAGGTCTTCCCACGCCAGACCCAACACCTCGCTGACTCTCCAGCCCTGACAGAACAGCAAGGTGACCGCCGCGCCGAGCCGCAACGGTTCGGCGGCGCGGATGAGCGCCTTCGCCTCGTCAGGGTCGAGCGCCCGACCGGCCTTCACTCGCTTGGCCTTCGGCGCCTTCACGAGATCGAATGGGCTCGATGCGATGAGGCCGACCTTGACCGCCTCCATGAACGCTTGGCGGCAGACCTTGCGACAGTTCAGCACGGTGAACGGTGCGTAGCGGTCGAGCAGCTTGGACTGCCAAGCGGTGATCGTCTCGGCTCCAACATCGACGACGGCGAGACCACCGATGTCGTCGGCCAGGTAGCCGGCGAAGCGTCGATAGCTGTCGAACGTCGAGGTCTTCACCTGGTGCCGTGCCACCGAGTCGAGCCACCAGTCGATCAGCTCAGTCACCGTCGTCTCGCGAGAGAAGCGGCCGCCGACCTTGGGAGCGCTTTCGATCTCGGCGAGCTTCTCGAGCGCGACGCGCCTCGGTGGCGACTCGCGTCTGCCCCGACACCCGTTTGATCTTGCCCGCAGCGTCGCGGTACGTCGCTCTCCACATGCCCTTGCGGACACGACCGTCCTTCTCGGTGCGCCCAGGCTCGAAGTAGACCGAGCCGTCGCCGTTGGAGTTCTTCGACACGACCGAGAATTCGTGGTCGTCGGACCCGATTCGCTTGCCCCGAGGCGCCTCGGCATGGCGTCACTCCCCTTCTGTTGCGTTACTCCACCAGGTGGGGTGGTGGAGTAACCGGTGGAGTAACCGTACCCCGTGGTGGAGTAACCGGTGGAGTAACGCTCCAGCAACGGTTCCGCACGTGAACGCATCTCAGCGGACGTTTCCCCTGTTCAGGGGCTTCATTTCTGGACATTCACGGATTTCCACGAATGTCCAGAAACGGACGTGTGGAGCTAAGGAGAATCGAACTCCTGACCTCGACAGTGCGATTGTCGCGCTCTACCAACTGAGCTATAGCCCCGAGGGCGTTGGAGTGTAGCGGGGCGTTCTCGGTCCCCGCACCGAACTTCGCCGGTTCAGTCGAGCCAGTTGTCGTACGAGGGTCCACCGTCGCGCTGGCTGCTCTGAGCGAGCAGGTAGACGTACCCGCAGAGTGCCAGGAAGGCCAGGACGAAGCCGTACAGCATCACCGTCGAGCCGGTGGTAGCAGCCAGGAAGAGCGTGCACGCCGTCGTGATGACGAGCACGAACAAGATGTTCGAGCGACGCTGTTTGGCGGGGTCGCGCGGGGCGGACGCAACAGCCGGACGACGCTGGCCACCGGTCGGATCACCGTGCGAGCGCCGACCGGATTCGCGGTCGTCGTCGACGGGTCGGTACTCGTCACGCATCGGCCGAGGACGGCGCTGGCCACCGGTCGAATCGTCCCACTCGGAGCGCTCACGCGGCTGTTGACGCGCGGCCGGACGGCGCTGGCCACCGGTCGGATCTCCGTGGGTACGAAACCGTGGGCCGTCGACGGTCGGATCGACCGAACGGCTCGGCATCGTCGTGGTGTTGCCACGGGCGGCGAGTTCGGACTTGGACGGCTGGCGGGTGACGCCCGAACGGAGCGTCGGCTGACCGGGGCGACCGGCAGCGGCCGGGCGACTCAGCGGCGACTGGGCGAGCGGACGACCCATCGTGCGCACCGCACCACGCGGCGGTGTCGCCGTGTGCTGCAGTTTGGTCAACTGCCGGCGGAAGTCGGTGACGGACGAGTTCGGTCGGTTCTCGACCCGCGAGCGAAGCATCGGGGGGATGAGTACAGCGAGCCAAGCGGCAGCGACGACCAGGAGAATGAGTTGAGCCATGAGAGTTCTGTTGCTGAATGGATTCGGAGTGAGGTGACCACTCCAACCGTTGCAAGTATGACGAGTCTATGACGTTTGTGACGACTCGCGCAACGACCGTCGTGTCACCGGTCACGCTCGGCGACGACCGTGCGTCACGGTCAGCCGCTGTCGGTGGCCTCGTCCTCGGCGATTCGGCGGTAGGTCCCGGACCGGCCACCGGTCTTCTCCCACAGCGTCAGCTCGCCGATCACCATCGCCCGGTCGGCCGACTTGCACATGTCGTAGACCGTGAGCGCCGCGGTACTGCACGCGTGCAGCGCCTCCATCTCGACGCCGGTGCGATCGACCGTGTCGACGTGCGCCTCGATCGCGACGTAGTCGTCACCGATCTCGAAGTTGATCGACACGGCTCCGATCAGGAGTGGATGGCAGAGCGGAATCATGTCGGCCGTGCGCTTCGCCGCCTGGATACCGGCGACCCGGGCCACCGACAGGACGTCGCCCTTCTTCACTTCACGGTTCGCGATCGCCGTGGTCGTCTCGGGTTTCATCATCACCTTGCACCGAGCGACCGCCCGGCGATGTGTCGGCTCCTTCGGCGTGACGTCGACCATGCGGGCCCGACCGAGGGGGTCGAGGTGGGTGAATTCGAGATCGCTCATCGACCTCGCACGGTAGCCGCCACGAACCGCCCGTGCGCCGAGCGGACGGACCCGGATACGTTCGGCGCATGGAATCCAGCAGCGACCTCCCGTACGACGCGCTCGAGACCCTCCGGATCGACGGCGTGGGGTTCATCGATCTCGTCACCGAACACGACCCGGCCACGCCGGTGCCCACCTGCCCAGGATGGACACTGGCCGACCTCGCCGACCACCAGGGCGAGGTGTGGCACTTCTGGGGGCGCATCGTTGCGGAGGGGATCACCGAACGCGGCCGGCTCAAGACGATCCGCCAGATCGAGCGCCCCGACGGTCCGCTGATGGTCGACTGGTTGGCGCTCACCCACAACGAGTTGTTCTCGGCGCTCGTCGACGCCGGGACCGCCGCAGGAGGTCTGGACGTGGACGGGCAGGAACCGCGACACCGCGTGGGTGCGCCGTCGAATGGTCCAGGAGACCGCCGTGCATCGTTTCGACGCAGCACACGCTGTGGGTGACACGTACGAGGTCCCGACCGTCGTCGCCGCAGACGGCATCGACGAGTTCCTGATGTGGTTCGCCGGCACCGAACGGCGCGAGGGCGAGATGAAGCCGGGCGGCACCGTGCACCTGCACTGCACCGACACGACCGAGGCCGACATCGCCGGCGGCGAATGGTTCGTCTCGAGCCTGAAGGAGCCGATCTGCACGTTCACTCGCGAGCACCGCAAGGGCGACGCCGCCGTTCGCGGGCGGGCGCACGACATCTTGATGTGGCTGTGGCGACGCAGCGACGACGGCATCGAGATCATCGGCGACGAGGTCGTCGCGCGGCGGTTCCGCGCATACACCGACCTGACTGACGGGCTGAGGTCAGGTTCGGACGGGACCGGTGTCGACCACCTCGAACGCCGTCCCGGGAATCGCCTTGAGTTGGTCCGAGGTCGTCGTCGTCCCACCGCGGGTCGGGAGCGCCCTGGAAGAACCAGTTCGATCCGTTGTCGGCAACGATCAGCCCGTAGCGCTGCATCGCCTCGGCGATCACGCGGGCCTGCCCGGTCAACCCGGAGAGGTCGATGTCGGCGCGCATCCGCAGACGAAGCCCCATCGGCGGCAGGTTCGGATCGGTGGAACTCGAGGCGAAATGGGTGGCCGGCAGGACGTAGCCGCGCTGGGTCCGACGGAAGGTGACCCGGATGGCGTGGTCGATCGAGCCGGCGGCCACCTCGTCGTAGCGGACGAGCCCCGGGAAGATCGGGAGCCCGGCGGCGTCGGCGCTCGTCCAGCCGAGCGGGCGGAGTGTGTTCGACCGCAGGTCGAACCGTGCGCCCGGATGCCGCCGTCCATCCGGCCCCGGTCCGTCGGCCGACGAACAGCTCGAACAGCTCACACGTCCCGCCCTGGACGGCGATGACGTGACGGTCACCCGATGTCGCTCCCGGGACACCCTCGATCGGTGCGTCGAGCGGGATCGGGAACGGGCCGGGATCGCTCTCGTCGCCGTAGGCGTCGTAGACGATCGGCACCCGACGGTTGCGTCGGCGGCACGACCACGTAGGGAATGCCGTAGTCCGGGTTCGAGCCGAAGTCGGGATGCAGGTTGTCGGTGCCGTTCGACTGGATCGACGCGATGATCGACGCACTGCGCGGGTGCAACGGAGCCGACGAGATGTCCTGGTTCCACGCGTTGTCGGCGGGGAACACGGGACAGTCGGCGACCGTCGGCCCCGAGTCGCCACCGATCCGTACCGCGACGTCGAAGGCCGTGGCTCCGCTGTCGATGCCGTCGGCGGCCAAGGCCGCGGACGCTGCGCCGATGACCGCCAACACCGTGAGCACGGCCGCCACTCGTGGGGCGGCCACGAACTCAGCCGCCGATCTGACTCATCGACTTGCACGGCCGGGTGAAGTTCACCTGGTTGATCTGGTGACCAGCCCACTTGGTCGCCACCGCTCGCTCGATTCGCGCCGCGATCTGGTCTTCGGTCTCGCCGCTGCGCAGCGCAGTGAGGAGATCGAACTCCTTCGTGGCGAACAGGCAGGTGCGGAAATCGCCCTCGGACGTGAGCCGGACGCGGTCGCAGTCGCCGCAGAACGGCTTGGTGACGGTCGGGATGATCCCGATCTTCGCGCCCGGCGAGTCGGGATCACCGTGGAGACCGCCGTCGAGGTACCGGAACCGGTCGGCGGGGGCGGCGCCCCGCGCCGGCATGACCTCGATCGGGTGCACGGCGTTGATCGCCGCGACGATCTCGTCCTGTCCGACCACCTTGTCGTTCATCCAGTGTCCCCCGGCATCGAGCGGCATGAACTCGATGAACCGGACCTCGACGTTCTGCGCCCGCCCGAAGTCGGCGAGCGCGACGATCTCGTCGTCGTTGACACCCCGCTCGATGACGGCGTTGATCTTGACCGGGTCGAACCCTGCCGCTTGCGCGGCCGTGATGCCGTCGAGCACATTGACGAGTTCGTCGCGCCGCGTCATGCGGTGGAACTTCTCGCGGTCGAGCGTGTCGAGGCTGATGTTCACCCGCCGCAAGCCGGCCTGGCGGAGGCCGTCGGCGGCGAGGCGCATCGTGGCCCCGTTGGTGGTCATCGAGAGGTCGATCGGTCCACCGGAATGCTCGAGCTGGGCGAGCTTGCGGACGAGGACCGGCAGGTGCGCCCGGACGGTCGGCTCGCCACCGGTGAGGCGGATCCCTCGGACGCCGTAGCGTTCGACGAAGATCCGCGCGAGGTACTCCATCTCCTCGAACGACATGACCTCTGAACGTGGCAGCCACTTCATGCCCTCCTCGGGCATGCAGTACGTACAGCGGAAGTTGCACCGGTCGGTGATCGAGATCCGCAGGTCCTTGATCACGCGCCCGAACGGGTCGACGAGATCCTCATGCGTGCGACCCCCAGCCATCTCGACACGCTACTGCCCGATGTGTCCGCTCCCGGCACCGGCAAATCGCCCGGTGATTTGCCGTGTCCCGGCCCCGGCAAATCGTTGCGACGTGAATGATTTGTTGGGGCCGGGACCAGGCAAATCAGTGGAGGAGAAGGACGGCGACGTCAGCGCCTCGGGGAAGCCCCTCGCCGTCGGGGATCACCGCCATTGCGTCGGCCGATGCGGTGGCAGCCAGCTGGTGACTGCCCTGAGCGCTCACGGGCCGTACGTGGTACCGGCCGTCGTCCCCGAATTGTCCGCTGACACGCGCGAAGTGGACCTTGCCGTCGGGACTGCGACGGAACGCGGTATCGGCGACGGCGACCAGGCTGGTCCGGGTGAGCCGGGCATGACCCATCATGCGACGCAGGGCCGGGCGGGCCATCAGCTCATAGCTCACGAGTGAACTCACGGGATTGCCGGGCAAGCCGAAGATCGGAACCACGCTGCCGTCGGCCCCCTCGAGCGTTCCGAACGCGAAGGGCTTCGCCGGCTTGATCGCCATCTGCATCCAGGTCATGTCGGCAATCCGTCCGAGCACGGCCTTGACGACGTCGTAGTCACCCATCGACACGCCACCGCTCGACACGATCGCATCACACGTCTCGGCCGCACCACGAAGCACGCGTTCGAGTTCGGCCTCGTCGTCGCGCACCACACCGAGATCGACGACCTCACACCCCGTCTCGGCCAGCATCCCCGCGAGCATCGTCTTGTTCGACTCGCGGATCTGCCCCAGTTCGAGCGGTGAGCCGTCGTCGATCAGTTCGTCGCCGGTGGAGAGCACGGCGACGATGAGACGGGGGTACACCTCGACCTCGATCGCGTTGACACTTGCGAGCACTGCCTGGACCGCCGGCGTGATGGTCGTGCCGGGCGGGAAGATCTCGTCACCGAGCCCGACGTCGTCACCGGCTCGCCGGACCGCGGCCCCGGCGGCGACGGTCGCCGAGAGCCGGACGCGCTCCACGCCTGCACCATCGGTTCCGAGACGCTCTGAGTCCTCGACCATCACGACCGCATCGGCACCCTCGGGCATCGGCGCACCGGTCATGATCCGGATCGCCTCGCCCGCCCGGAGCGGCCGGTCGGGAGCCGCGCCTGCGGCGATCTCGCCCGCGACGATCAGCTCGACGGGCTCCGTCGCTGCCATCGTCACGTCGGCACTGCGGACCGCGTACCCGTCGACGGCAGTGTTGTCGAACGGCGGGACGATCTCGCTCGACACCACAGGAGTGGCAAGCACGAGGCCGTTCGCATCGTTGCGGTGCATCGTCACGGGAGTCCTCGGCGGGCACGACCCGAGCACGAACTCCTGGGCATCCTCGAGCGGCGTCATGGCCTGCAGGGTAGAGCCGTCAGACGTCGAGCACGGCTTCGAAGTCGCCGATCACGAGGACCTCGTCGCCCACGAGACAGGCAAGCGTCTCGTCGTCGACCGTCGACTGGTCGATCCACCGTTCGGCACTGCGCACCTCGTCGTCGGTCATCGGAATCGCGCCGCCGCCCGTGGTGAAGACCGATCCGTCGACCAGGCGGGTGCCGTCGTGGAGCACGACAGACCGATCCAGCGCCGACCAGGAGGTCCCCGGAGGCCAGATGACGTCCAAGCGCGCACCGTCGACAACGTCAGCCGAAGTGCACCCGTCCGGATCGACGTGAAGCGTCCAGCCCTCGAACGATGCCGCCATTCGGTCGCCGCCGACCTGAACGATGAGTCGACCGGTGTCGGCGACTTCATCGGCACCTGCTCGCGCCCGCGATTCCGGCGGTGCGTCGGAACCGACGGACCGAGCCGGCGTGGACACCACGGCCAGATCTGGCTCAGGGGCATCGTCCGCGGTGCACGCAGCGGTCGTCACGATCAACACGACGGCCGCACCGATGCATCGTGCCGTCCCCATCCTCGAAGCCTGGCACAGCGACACGCACTCCCGAACCGGTCGCCCTCGTAGCCTGGACGTCGATGACGACGGCATTGACGGCATTCCCCGCCGATGGATACACGGTGCGATGGCAGACCTGGGACGGCGACGGCGACGAAACCGTCACACTGCGCTGGGAGAACGAAGGCTGGACGGCTCTCGGCGAGGTGACCCGCGAGCGGGTGTCGTATGTGATCCGCCTCTCCCCCATCTGGCACGTTCGTCAGTTCCTGTTGTTCCGCGACCAGGACGAACCCGATCTGTGGATCGGCACCGACGGCAGCGGCCGCTGGGGCGAGGTCAACGGGGCGCACCGGCCCGACCTCGACGGCTGCACCGACCTCGACCTCCACATCACCCCGTTCACGAGCACGCTTCCGATCCGGCGCCTCCAGCTCGACCCCGGCGACACGGCGGAGATCACTGCAGCCCTGATCGATGTCGACACGCTGGGCGTGACGCCCGTGCGGCAGCGGTACGAGCACCTCACGACCGGCGAATGGCGCAAGGTCCATGCGTCGACGGGCAACGCGGTCGAATTCCGCGTCGACCCCTACGGCCTCGTCCACGACGAACCCGAACTGTTCCGTCGCGTGTGACCGTCAGGTCTCGAGGGTCGACAAGAACGTGCGCAGGTCGGCTCCGAGTTCGGGGTTGGCCAGCCCGAGCTCGATCGACGCGGTGAGGAACCCGAGCGGATTGCCGGTGTCGTAACGCCCGACGTCGGAAAGCACCGCGTGAAACGGTGACCGTGCTGCCTGGGCCTTCAGCGCATCGGTGAGCTGGAGTTCGCCACCTCGGCCCGGCGTGAGCGCGTCGATCTCGTCCCAGGCGTCGGCGGTCAACACGTACCTGCCCGTGATGATGTAGTTGGACGGCGCCTCGTCGATCGGCGGCTTCTCGACCAGGTCCTTGACCGGGATCACGCCGGCCTCCGACAGCGGCCCTGACGGGTCGATCACGCCGTACGAGCTCACCTCATGCCGAGGGACCTCGACAACCGCAACCACGCTGCCTTCGGTCGATGCGCACACCCCGTTCATCTGCGCGAGCAACCCCGACGAACTCATCAGCTCGTCGGGCAGCATGACGGCGAACGGCTCGGCACCAACCGCCTCGCGGGCACAGCCGACGGCATGGCCGAGGCCCTTGGGGTCGTCCTGGTACACGATGCTGACCCGCCAGTCCCGCCCGATTGCGCGCAACCGCTCGGCCGTGTCGTGCTTTCCTTTCTCGTCCAACGCAGCGATCAGCGCCTCATCCGCTTCGAAGTATTCGGCGACGGCGGGCTTGGAACGGCTCGACACGACGACGATGTGATCGATGCCCGCGCCGAGCGCCTCATCGATCACGACCTGGATCGCCGGCTGGTCGCCGATCGGGAAGAGTTCCTTCGGGACGGCCTTGGTCGCGGGCAGAAACCGCGTCCCGAGTCCGGCGGCGGGAATGACTGCACTGCGCACCTGCATGTGTCGGACGATAGCTTTTCACTTCCGATGCCCATCTACGTCTACAAATTCGTCGACACCGGCGAGACCATCGAGGTCCAGCAGGCATTCACCGACGACACACTCATCGAATACGCCCACCCAGAGTCCGGCGACGTGCTGCCCGTGAAGAAGGTGTTCCAGCCTGTCGGCGTCACGTTCAAGGGCTCAGGGTTCTTCAAGACCGACAACCGCGGGTCGTCGGCAACGACGCCGCCCGGGTCGACGTCGGACTCTTCGGCGGGATCATCGAGTTCGACGAAGTCGGATTCCGGGTCATCCGACTCGCCGAAAACCACGACGTCGACCAAGTCCGACACCAAGAGCTCGTCGTCGTCCGACTCCTCGTCGTCGAAGCAATCCGCGTCGTCGAGCGCCACGTCGGACTGAACCGGTGGAGGTCCCCCTCGACCCCCGTGCCGCCATCGGCGCCGAGGTCGGGGTGTTCGGCGGATCCGGCTTCTACGACTTCATCCGCGACGCCGAGGACGTCGAGGTCGGCACGCCCTTCGGTCCGCCGGCCGCCCCGATCCGTGTCGGGCACGCTGGCCGGGCGACGAGTCGCGTTCCTCGCCCGTCACGGCCGCTCGCACGAGTTCGCCGCCCACCGTGTCCCGTACCGCGCGAACGTGTGGGCCCTGGCATCGCTCGGCGTCAGATCGATTGTTGCGCCCTGCTCGGTCGGATCACTCCAGCCACATCTGGACGTCGGCGACTTCGTGGTGCTCGACCAACTCGTCGATCGCACACACGGTCGGAGCGGGACGTTCCACGACGCGGGATCCGGTGACGGGTTGCCCGGCTCTGACGGTCCGGTCCACCACCAACCGTTCGCCGACCCGTACGACCCCGGGATACGACGCACGCTGAGCGCAGCCGGGCGCGAGCTCGGCGGTCCCGCCGTTCACGACGGCGGCACGATGGTCGTGATCAACGGTCCCCGGTTCTCGACGCGCGCCGAATCACGGTGGTACACGGCGATGGGGTGGGACGTCGTGAACATGACCGGCGCGCCCGAGGCCGCGCTCGCCGCCGAGGCCGGCGTCCCCTACGGCGCGGTTGCGCTCGTCACCGATCGCGATGCCGGCGACCCCGACGCCGTCGACGGTGCTGCTCCCGTCACGATGGACGCAGTGATGGCGACCGTGGCGCGCAACGTGGCGCATGTCCGCCGGTTGATCGAGTCGGCCCTCCCCCAGCTTCCCTGAAGCATGGTGGCGCTACGCTGACGGTGCCGACTCCCTCCTGATGATCCGACGATCAGAGGAGACCCGATGTCGTTCGCACGCCGCGAGCTGTCCCCCGCCCGCCTCGGCCGCACTCTGCGGCTCCTCCTGGCCCGACGACCCTGGATCCGGTGGCTTGTCATCGTCGCCGTCGCCGTCACCGCCGCCGCGTCGGTACATGCGCAGCTGCAGTCCGTCGACGCGGCACGCGACGCCTGGACCAACCGACGTCGCGTGCCGGTCGCCACCGCGGCAGCGTCCCCCGGCGACGTGCTGACGTGGGAGTGGCGGGACATCCCGGCCGTCGGCGTTCCCGACGACGTCGCGCTCGACATCGCCGACCAACCAGTCGCGCGTCGACACATCGGCAACGGCGAGATCGTGGTCGACGCCGACCTCGCGGTCGGTGCCGGGCCGGCAGCCGGTGCCGACTCGGGTGACATCGTCGTCCCGATCAGCGACGCCCTCGTCACCGACCCATCCATCGGGCTCGACGTCGCGATCTACAGCGACGGAGTGGTCCTGGCCGACGACGCCCGCATCGTGCACGTGGAGGCGAGCGTCGTCTTCGTGGCGGTCGACTCCGACGTCGCCCCGATGGTGGCCGCAGCAGCCCAGACCCGGCAGGCGTCGGTCGTGTTCGTCGGTCAGCGCTGACGGACCGCACACGACTCGAGTCGCCAACCCGGCTCCGCTGCGATTCGGCGACCGCTCGGTCGTCAAGATGGTCCAACACACCTCGACGGGAGACATGCGATGAGCAACGACGAACAGATCGACTACGAAGACCTGACCGACATGCGCCTGGACGACGAGGCGCTCGCCGAACTGCTCGGGTCGGGCGGCGAGTGCGTCTTCAACTGGACCACGAAGGACGGCCACCCGGTCGGCGTCGTGGTCGCGTTCGTCCATCGCGACGGCAAGTTCTTCACCACCTGCGCCGAGCGCCGCAAGCGGGTGCCGGCACTCCGGGTCCGGCCACAGTCGGGCATCGTGATCAACAGCGCCGGCAAGACCGCGACGTTCAAGGGAGAATCGGTCGTCCACGCGCACGGAGATCCGGGCTTCGACGAGCTCAAGCAGTGGTTCTACGCCGCATTGTCACGCGTCGACGAACAACCCGACGACGAGTACCGGCAGTCCTTCAACAAGTTCCTCGACTCTCCGCATCGCGTCATCATCGAGACCGACGCCCGCCTGGTCGTCGCGTTCGACACTGCCAAGTTCCATTCATTCACGTTGCAGGCGATGGCGGCGGGTCACGGCGCGGACTGAGCGTCAGCCCGAGCCGTCGCGCACGCCGGCGGCGATCAGCACCAGCACGAAGACGCCGAGGCCGATCCGGTAGATCACGAACGGCATGAAGCTGCGCGTCCTGATCAGGCGGAGCGTCCCCCAGACCGCGACCCATCCGGACAACCCCGACGTCACGATCCCCACCACCATCGGGATGTAGAGGTCGCTGTCGATCTCACCGGTGAACAGACCGGCCGACTTGACGACGACCGCACCGGCGATCACCGGGATCGACATCACGAAACTGACCCGAGCGGCCGCGTCGCGGTTGAAGCCGAGCCACCGGGCAGCCGTGATCGTGATGCCCGACCGCGACGTGCCCGGGTTGAGGGCCAGCGTCTGCGCCAAGCCGACCTTCGAGCGCGTCGGGTGCATTGAACTCCTCGAGGTCTCGCTCTCCCGTCAACCGGTCGGCCCATCCGAGCAACAGGCCGAACAAGATCAGCGAGATCGCGATGATGAATGGCGTCCCGAGCGTTGAATCGATCACGCCTTCGAAGATGGCGCCCACGGCGGCCGCGGGGAGCGTGGCGAGGACGAAGAACCACGCCAGGCGTCCCTCGACAGTGGTCGGCCGTTGACGCGAGAACACGAGCCGGGTGCCCTCGCGCACGTACACCACCACGTCGCGCCAGAAGTACGCGAGGACCGCGACCAACGTGCCGAGGTGCAGCGCAACGTCGAACGTCTTCTTGACCGAGTCGCCACTCGGCCCGGAGAAGTCGTCCCAGCCGAACAACCACGGAACGAGCAGCAGGTGCCCGCTGGACGAGATGGGGAGGAACTCCGAGAACCCCTGAACGAGGCCGAGGACGATCGCATGGAAGATCGGCACGCCGCATGTCTATCTGACATCGACCGACGCTTCCCCGCATCCACTCGCACGTAGCGTGGGACCATGCGACCGAGCGGGCCACGACCGGTGATGTTCGTGACGGGCGGTTCCGGGTTCCTCGGCCAGCATCTCGTCCGCGACGCGGCCGCATCCGGCTGGCAGATCATCGCGCCGACGTCGCGGTCGATGGACATCACCGACCGTTCCGGGACGGTCGAGACCATCACACCGCGAGACCCGATGTCGTCGTCCACCTCGCATACCGCAAAGGTGATCACCAAGTGATCGTGGACGGTACGCGCCACGTCGCCGTCGCTGCTGCTGATGCCGGGTCACTGCTCGTCCACGTGTCGACCGACGTCGTGTTCGCCGGCAGACCGGCACCCTACACGGAGGCGGACGCGCCGGATCCGATCACCGACTACGGGCGGCACAAGGCCGACGCCGAACTCGCGGCCGCAGCCGCCGTTCCCGACGCGACCATCATCCGCACGTCGCTGCTCTACGGTACCGACCATCCGTCGCCGTTCCAGATCGAGCTCTCGGACGGGCTGCGCTCGGGCAGGTCGCCGATGACGTTCTTCACCGACGAGTTCCGCTGCCCTGCGCACGCCGCCGACGTAGCCGGCGCCATCGTGCACATCGCCGCCCGCCGTGAGTTCGCCGGACCGTTGCACGTGGCAGGGCCCGAGCCGGTGTCACGCCTCGACTTCGCGTCAGCACTCGCCCGCTACGCCGGATTGGAGCGCATCCCGCTCCCGTCGACCACGATCGCCGAAGCGGGGATGACCCGATCCGGCAACGTGGTCCTCGACACGACGCTGGCAGCGACACTCGGGATCCGGTGCCGCAGCCTCGTTGCGGCCCTGTCGACCTCGAGATGACCGCGCGCTACACCGCTGCGGCGAACCCTGCTTCGAGGTCGGCGAGGATGTCGTCGATCGACTCGAGCCCCACCGACAAGCGGACCAGACCGGCGGTCACGGCACTCGCCGCCTGCTCCTCGGCCGTCAGCTGGCTGTGAGTCGTCGAACCCGGATGGATCACCAGGCTGCGCGCATCGCCGATGTTGGCGACATGGCTGTGCAGTGTGAGGCCTTCGACGAACTTCTTGCCGGCTTCGTGACCGCCCTTGATCTCGAACGCGAGCACCGAGCCGTAGCCCTTGCCGCCGCCGAGCTCGGTCGCACGCTCGTACCAGGGACTCGACGGGAGCCCCGCATAGTTGATCGACTCGACCTGGGCGTGACCGTCGAGGAACTCGGCGACCTTCTGGGCATTCGACCAGTGGCGTTCCATCCGCAGGCTCAGCGTCTCGAGCCCCTGCAGGAACATGAATGCATTGAACGGCGAGATCGCCATGCCGATATCGCGCAGCAGTTGGACCCGCGCCTTGAGAATGAAGGAACCGTGGCCGAGGGCAGGCCAGTACGCGAGACCGTGGTAGCTCGGGTCGGGCTCGTTGAAGTTCGGGAAGCGCTCGGCATCGCCGTAGTCGAAGGTGCCGCCGTCGATGATCGCACCGCCGATCGACGTGCCGTGTCCGCCGATGAACTTGGTGAGGCTGTGCACGACGATGTCGGCACCGTGCTCGAGCGGACGGATCAGATACGGCGTTGCCACGGTGTTGTCGACGATGAGTGGCACGCCGACCTCGTGGGCGACCCCGCTGACCCCCTTGATGTCGAACACGTCGTTCTTCGGGTTCGGGATGACCTCACCGTAGAAGCACTTGGTGCGCTCGTTCGACGCCGCTCGCCACTGGTCGAGGTTGTCGGGGTCATCGACGAACGTGACCTCGATCCCCATCTTGGGCAACGTGTAGTGCAGCAGGTTGTAGCTGCCGCCGTACAACGACGGCGACGCCACCACGTGGTCGCCCGATTCGGCGAGGTTCATGATCGCCAAGGTCGACGCGGCCTGGCCGGAGGCGACCGCGAGGGCTCCAGGGAGACCGATCGCCGTGATGCATCCGCCTTCGAGTGCGTTGAGACGCGCCTCGAGCGCTCCCTGCGTCGGGTTCATGATGCGGGTGTAGATGTTGCCGACCTCGGCCAACGCGAACAGGTTGGCCGCGTGATCGGCGTTCTGGAATTCGAACGACGTCGTCTGGTAGATCGGAACGGCACGCGCCCCCGTGGTCGGGTCGGGCTCGCCGCCGACGTGGATCTGTTTGGTCTCGAAGCCCCAGTTGTCACTCATGGCGCAGCACACTACGGGATCAATGTTGACCCCACAAGTCGGGATTTACCCCACCGTCGCAGCGAACCGCTCGGGGCCGACGACGGTCGGGGAAACCGCGCCGAAAACGGCAAACAGCGGGGCGCCGGAGCACCCCGCTGCCGTCGCGCTCCGATCTCATTCACACGGGAGGGATGGTGAGGAGAGATCGGAGTGGCGAATGAACGACCAACCGTCACGGCGTCAGCCCGCGGGGTCGGCCCTCGTCTCGTCGGACTGCACCTCGGCGGGGAGGTTCTCCATGCGATGGCGAGCGAGATAGTCACGCAGGAACTCGCCGGTACGGCGTCGTTCTTCATCGGCGATTCGCAGGGCCACAGGATCAGCCTCGGCGGCTTCGCTCTCGTGGTGCTCCGTCCCCATCATCACCCGAAGGACGACCGCCGAGTCGCGAAAGTCGCGAGATTCTCAAGATCTCGTCCGTTCACCCGCTGAGCGGGAATCACCGATCAGCGAGGTTCGATCTCGCCTTCGGCGTCGGCCGGTTCGGGACGTTCACGTTCGACGACCGAGTCGAGCAGTCGAGAGTTGGGAACGAACACCGTGACGCCGGACGCATCCAGTTCGACGGCGGTCGGATGCACCTCCACGACGACGCCCGACACCGTCAACGGCGGTGACGGCGCCGCGTCGGCCGCTGTCTGGCGCGGTCCTGCAACGACGGCGGCGATCCGATCGCCCGAACGCAGTGAGGTTCGCCATGCCCGTCCGGCCGCGATCTCTCCGGCCACCTGTCGACCGCCCAGACCGGTGAGCAGCGCCAGCGCTCCGGCCACCCCGAACAGAAGGGCTGCCACTGCGATGTTCACGACCGCCGTGTCGATTCCGGTCTGGCCCGCCGCGATGATCGCGCCACCGACGAGGATCGCGAACTTCGCGATCATCGGAGCGAAACGTGCCGCCGCACCCGTTCCGGCCAGCGACTTGGCGACTGCCGCTGCGGCGAACGTCGATGCCACGTTCGCCCCGATGACGATCACCAGCGCTGCGATCGCCTTCGGCAGAAACGCGATCGCATCGTCACCCAGCTGCTCCAACTGATCCGGGGCGACGAAGCCGAGCGCCACCAGCAACCCGACCACCACGCCCGCCGACAAGGCCAGACCGGCCAACGGCGCCGCGGAGTCGCGGAACGCCTGGGCTTTCGAGCGATTCAGGACGGACAGGACGACTCGCGAAGCGATCGTCCCGACCACGATGCCGGCGGCGACGGCGATCGCAGCACTGATCCATTCGTTCATGTCGGTTCCTCCCGATGACGTTGGGTGTCACTCCCCGACCGATCGGTATCGCCGGGGAGCATCAGTTCAGCAGTGTCCTTGGCGATCGCGAAGATGCCGAGCAGCAGGTTCAGTTCGCGGTCGGCCCGCTCACGGGCATCGATCGACCGCAACACGCGATCTTCGATCCCGTCGGGTGCGGCATACGCCTCTCGGAGGGCATCGCCGAGCCGGTCGTCGAGCGCCACGTCGTCGGGCGCACCCGCAGCCAGGTCCTCGAGACGTCCAGCGCACCGCTCGCACGTCTCGACATGGGCGGTGACCGCCGGCGACGCCTCGGACGCGTCGAGCCATGTCGCAAGCCGCTTCCGGCTCGGGTGGCCGAGGGCGAGACGCGCCATCATGTCCGCCATCCTTCCAGGATGACCGACAGCCGTCGGCGAGCCCGGAGCAGCCGCGTCTTGACCGTCGGCACCGGAACGTCGAGCGCGTGCAGCGATCTCTTCGTACGACATGCCTTCGATCTCGCGGAGCACGACGATCCCACGTGTCAGATCATCGAACGTCGCGAGCGCCGCCGCCAGCTGGTCAGCGGCGAGTCGCGCCCTCGACCTCACGTACGGTGCCGATGGGCTCGTGCGCGTCGGGCAGCTTGACCGGATCGATGGCGCTGTCGCGGATCGTCCGCAGCGTGGACACCGCCGTGTTGTGGGCAATCCGCAGGATCCAGCTCCGGAGCGAGCTCTCACCACGAAATGTGTCGAGGTTGCGCCAGACCTTGATGAACGTCTCCTGGGTGACGTCGTCCGCAAGCGCTGCGTCCTGCACAATCGATCGAGCGAGCCGGAACACCGCCTCGCTGTACTCGGCCACGATCTGTTCGATCGTCAGAGCGGGCGGGGTGTGTTCGACCTCCGTCACGGGATCGACGGACGGAGTCATCGGGGGCTCCCGGTGCGGGCGTCGAACCTCATGCCGGAGCCATTCTGGCGTGTCCACGAGCCGCCTCGGAACAGCATGCGGGCGCAACGACCACGCGCGCGGCCTGCGTCGACCCCACGGGCACACGCATCCGGGTCAGCGTCGCAACTCGGCCACCTGCCGGGGTCGACGCGCGAGCCACCGTCGTTCACGCCCGAGCGACGCGCCGGACACGGACCACGCCGCAACCGCCCTGTGTGTGCATGTGACGTGTTCCTTTCGCAGCGCGAACTCCCCCTCCCGCCACAAGGGACGTCGGGCGGGGGCGAAGAGTCGCGAAGAATTTCCGATGCAGACGCGACATGCCGGATTTCTGCCGGTCGCGGCATCGCTACCTTGTCCAGATGATCGACGCGAACGACGAGCGATCAGGCCAGGTCCGTGCGCTTCGACGCCGGATGTACCTGTTGGCGTTCGTCGACGAGTTCGTGCCCTTCGCAGTGCTCTTCACGCTGTGGTTCGCCGACAACGACATCACGATCGCGCAGCTCTCGCTCGCGTTCGTGGTGTGGGCCGCCGCCGCGCTGGTGTTCGAAGTCCCGAGCGGACTGCTCGCAGACCGGGTCGACCGTCGCCGGCTGCTCGCTGCGGCATTCCTCCTCCGCGCGATCGGCATCGCCGTGTGGCTTGTTCTGCCGACCCTCACCGGGCTCGTGATCGGCGCAGTCCTGTGGGCGATCCATGAGGCCGCGGCGAGCGGTGCGTGGGAGGCATTGATCCACGACGAACTCGAGGCGATCGGCGCGGAGCGGGACTACGGCGTCGTCATGGCCCGCGTCGGCCAGTTCGGCAATGTCGGGATTGCAGCGGCCGCACTGGCGTCCACACCGCTCCTCGGGCTGGGGATCGGGCTCCCGGCACTGGGATGGATCACGTCCGCCGTTCACGCCGCCAGCATCGGCCTCGTGCTGTCGCTTCCCGACGTCGGCTGGGTGGTGACCCGCTCCCGCGACGCAGAGCAGGCCGACGCTCGCAACGCTGTCGGCATCCGCCGGACCGTTGGCATCGTGCTCCGCGATCGGGCCGTCGCGATCCCGGTCGCAGTCGGCGCCGGCGTGTACGGCCTCGCAATCCTCGACGAGTACGTCCCGTTGCTCGCTCGCAATCGTGGTCTCGACGACACGTTCATCCCGCTGGTGTTCGTCAGCGTCTGGGCCGGCTTGCTGATCGGCGGGGAGATCGCCGCGCGACAGCCGACGATCGCGGCGAGGCATCTTGCTGGACTCGTGGCGACCGGTGGCGCAGCGGCACTCGTTGGCCTGACGACCGACCCGATCTGGACCCTGCCGTTGATCGGCATCACCTACGTCGCGATCGAGGCGACGTGGGTGGTCTCCGACGCCCGGCTGCAGGCCGGCGTGCCCACGCACATCCGTGCGACCGTGGCGAGTGTCCGCGGGCTCGGTGCCGGCCTCGTCGTGGGCGTCGCGCTGCTCGCAATCGGGCTCATGTCGGTCGGCGACGATCCGACTCCCGGACTGGTCGTGGTCGCCATCGCGCTGATCGCGATCGGTCCGCTCGTCGCCCAGCTGCCTGCGCTGTTTCGCGACCGCTGAGCCACCTCCCGGAACGACGACCTGGTCGCGTTCCGACCCGGATTCCGGGACGAAACGCGACCAGGTCGAGGAGTCAGTGGTTCGATGAATCGATCAGACGTCGGCGCCGCCCGAGGCCTCGGCAACCTTCTGCTTGCCGGCGTTGATGAACGGCATCATCGCGCGCAGTTCGGCACCGATCGCCTCGATCGGGTGGTCCTTGCCCGCCGCCTGCAGGCGGTGGTAGTTCTCGCGACCCGACTCCGATTCGGCGACCCACTCGTCGGCGAACTGACCCGTCTGGATCTCGGTCAGGATCTTCTTCATCTCCGCCTTGGTGGCGTCGGTGACGATGCGCGGCCCCCGGGTGAGGTCGCCGTACTCGGCGGTGTCGGAGATGCTGTAACGCATCCCTGCGATGCCCTCTTCGTACATCAGGTCGACGATCAGCTTCACCTCGTGGAGGCACTCGAAGTAGGCCATCTCCGGGGCGTAGCCCGCCTCGGTCAGCGTCTCGAAGCCGGCCCGGACGAGCTCCGTGAGGCCGCCGCAGAGCACGGCCTGCTCACCGAACAGGTCGGTCTCGGTCTCTTCCTTGAAGGTGGTCTCGATCACACCGGCGCGGGTGCCGCCCACGGCATCGGCGTACGACATGGCGACCGCGCGGGCGTTCCCGGTCGCATCCTGGGCGACGGCGATGAGCGCCGGCACACCGCCGCCCTCGGTGAAGGTGCGGCGCACGAGGTGGCCGGGGCCCTTCGGGGCGATCATGATGACATCGACGCCTTCGGGTGCCTGGATGCGACCGAAATGCACGTTGAAACCGTGGGCGAACGCGATGGCGTCACCCGGGTCGAGGTTCGGCGCGATGTACTCGTCGTAGATCTTCTTCTGTTCCGTGTCGGGCGCCAGGATCATGACGACCTGGGCGGCCTTCGTGGCGTCGGCGATCGACATCACGGTGAGGCCGGCCTCTTCGGCCTTGGCCTTGGACGACGAGCCCTCGCGCAGGCCCACCACGACGTCGACACCCGACTCCTTCATGTTCAGCGCGTGGGCATGGCCCTGCGAGCCGTAGCCGATGACGGCCACCTTCTTGGAGCGGATGATCGAGGAGTCTGCGTCCTCGGCGTAGTACACGGTGACGGCCATGGTCAGCCTGCCTTTCAATGGATGGTGTTCGAGAGATCAGTGGGGAGGTGATGCGGGCGACGAGAGCGCCGGCGTCGAGAGCGACTCGACTCTATCGGTGACCGGCTGGGCCAAGCCCGGCCGGCGGATCGGCGCTAGTTGGCCATGCGCAGACGAGCGCCGCGGTCGAGCTTGGGGAGTGCGACGCGGCCGGTGCGCTGGAGTTCGACGATCCCGTACGAGTCGAGCAACTCCTCGAAGTCGTCGAGCTTGTCCGGGTGCCCCTCGAGGCTGAGCGTGAGGTTGTCCTCCGACACCGCGAGGATCTTTCCCTCGAAGATCTGCGTCAGCGTCTGCACTTCGCCGCGCGTGGCGCCCGTGGCCTTGACGGTCGTGATCATCAGCTCGCGCTCGACGCTGTGGGCCGGATCGAGTTCGGAGATCTTGATCACGTCGATCAGCTTGAACAGTTGCTTCGTGATCTGTTCGAGCGGTGCCGAGTCGAGGTCGACGACGATCGTGATCCGGCTCATTCCCTCCTGCTCGGCAGGCGCGACCGCGAGCGAGAAGATGTTGTACCCGCGGCGGGCGAACAGGCCGGCCACGCGGGCGAGCACACCCGGCCGGTTCTGGACGAGCACCGACAGGATGTGGTGGTTGAAATCGCTCTGTGGGTACGTGTTCGACCCATAGTCTCGTGTGCGACTCATGAGCGGTTCTCTGTTTCTGCGTGGGGCCATTGCTGGAACGATTCGCTGATCACTTCAAGTTCTCTTTCCGGTCCTGCTGGGTCGGGTGGAGGATGACGTCGTCGTTGCTCGCGCCGGCGGGGACCATCGGGAACACGCCCTCGGCGGCCTCGGTACGGAACTCGACGACGACCGGACGGTCGTTGATCGAGTTGGCCTTCTCGATGGCCGGGCCGACCTCTTCGGGCGACTCGACGCGAATCGCCGCACAGCCCATCGACTCGGCCATCATCACGAAGTCGGGCAGCGCCGCAGAGTCGAGGAACACCGACGAGTAGCGCTCGTCGTAGAACATCTCCTGCCACTGTCGGACCATGCCGAGGTAGCTGTTGTTGAGCAAGGCGACCTTGATCGGAAGCTTCTCCAGGCTGGCGGTGACGAGCTCCTGGGCCGTCATCTGGAAGCAGCCGTCCCCGTCGATGGCCCACACGGTGCGGTCGGGCATCGCGGCCTTCGCACCGATGGCGGCAGGGATCGAGAAGCCCATCGTGCCCAGTCCGCCGGAGTTGACCCAGGTGTACGGCTCGTTGAAGTGCCAGTACTGGGACGCGAACATCTGGTGCTGACCGACGCCGGAGGCGACGATCGTCCCGTCCGGGGCGAGGTCGCGCAACTGCTCGATGCAGTACTGCGGCTTGAGGGCAGCACCGGGCTCGGACTGCTCGTAGGTCATCGGGAACTGCTCTTGCCAGCCCGACACCTTGCTCTTCCACGCACCGATGTCGGCCTGCGCCGCACCGCCGGCGAGCAGCGACTCGATCTCGGCGATGATCTCCTCGATCACCGAGCGCGCGTCCCCGACGATCGGAACGTCGGGCTTGCGGACCTTGCCCTGCTCGGCGGGGTCGATGTCGACGTGGATGACCTTGGCCTGCTGCGCGAATGCATCGACCTTGCCGGTGATCCGGTCGTCGAAGCGTGCGCCCAGCGCGATCAGAAGGTCGGCCTTCTGCATCGCCGTGACGGCTGTTGCATTGCCGTGCATGCCGGGCATGCCGAGGTTCAGCTCGTGGTCGTCGGGGAACGCGCCGCGGGCCATCAACGTGGTGACAACGTGGATCCCGGTCAGCTCGACGAGCTCGGCGAGCACTTCGGCGGCGCGCGCCTTGAGGATGCCACCACCGGCGTAGATGACCGGGCGCTCGGCGGCGAGGATCAGCTTCGCCGCCTCCTTGATCATCCGCGGATGACCCTTCGTGTTGGGGCGATAGCCGGGGAGGCTGGCCAGCACCTCTTCGTCGGTGGGCCAGTACCACTCCATCTCGTTGACGAGCACGTCCTTGGGCACGTCGACCAGGGTTGGGCCGGGACGGCCGGTCGTGGCGATGTGGAACGCCTGGCGGATTGCCATCGGGAGTCCCTGACTCGTCATCACCAACTCGTTGTGCTTCGTACACGACCGGGTGATGCCGACCGTGTCGCACTCCTGGAACGCGTCGGAGCCGATGGCTGCGGTGGGAACCTGGCCGGTGATCGCAACCATCGGGATCGAGTCCATGTAGGCGTCCATCAACGGTGTCACGAGGTTGGTGGCCGCCGGACCCGAGGTGACCATCGCGACACCCGGGCGGCCGGTGACATGGGCATACCCCTCGGCCATGTGGCCGGCACCCTGCTCGTGACGCACGAGCACGTGGCGGATCGACGAGTCGAGCAGCGGGTCGTACGCCGGGAGGATGCACCCACCGGGGTAGCCGAACATCGTGTCGACCCCCTCCATCTCGAGCGAACGGATCAGGGCCTGGGCGCCGGTGATCCGTTCGCCTTCGGCGTACTGGGGTGCACTCGCCGGTGTGTCGGTTGATTGCTCAGTCATCAGTGGTGCCTTCGTTTCGTCGCGGTCTGGGTTCAGTGTGGTGGGAGGAGAGCGGTTCGACGCCGCATCGGTGCCGAAAAAGCAAACGACCTCCCGGTGTGGGAGGTCGAGGCACGCGCGGAGATGTGTCCGGGCGTGCTACCGGATGAGTACTACGAGCAGGTTGGTCGTGTTGCTCACGGCGTTCATACAACCACCATCTTACCCTCGAACGCAAGCCTTGAGGGATTCCTGATGGTTTCGGTGGAGGTTCCGGCCCGGTGCCACCTGAGGTTCGGCTGGCAACACCGAGCCGGTTCCTCCTGTTGGGGATCAGGGGGCGACGGCTTCGGTCGTGACCTGGCCACCGGTGAGATCGGGAGATCCGGCGTCGACGGCGCTCAGCGAGATGAGCGCCCCGATCAGGACTCCGACAGCGAGGGCGAGCGCCAGGCTGCGTGCCCTGACCGGACGCCGGTCGGCCTGTCGGGCGTCGGCGACGACCGACAGGCGGGACCGCCGGGCGGGGTCGAACGAGATGACGTTGTTGGTCTCGTCGGCGGGCTGGAGCTGGAGGACGGCGTTCATGCATCCCATGTTGAAGCAGCAGCCACGATCACGGAATGGGGAGAACTCCCCCCGAGTTGCAGGAGCAGGGAGACGACTCAGCCGAGGTCGACGACACCCTGCAATGCGGCCGCGGAGAGGGTGTTCTCCAGGAGGCAGGCGATCGTCATCGGGCCCGTGCCACCGGGCATCGGGGTGATCCACCCGGCGACTTCGGCGACCGGTGCGAAGTCGACGTCGCCGACGATCCCGGCCTCGGTCCGCGACACTCCGACATCGATCACGGCAGCGCCCGGCTTGACCATGTCGGCGGTGATCATCCGCGCCTGGCCGGCGGCACCGACGACGATGTCTGCTTCGCGCACCACGGCAGCCATGTCCCCCGTTCGGGAGTGGGCCATCGTGACGGTCGCGTCGACGCCTTTGCGATTGAGCAGGAGCGACAGCGGCAACCCGACGAGCGTCGACCGTCCGATCACGACCGCCCGGCGTCCGCTCGTGGGGACGTCGTACTTCTCGAGGAGCCGCATGACGCCGAGGGGCGTACAGCTCACGAGACCGGGACGACCGCGCACGAGGCGACCCATCGAGCGTTCGGTCAGACCATCGACGTCCTTTTCCGGTGGAATGAGATCCAACACCGCCTCGGGGTCGAGCCCCGCGGCCAGCGGGAGCTGCACGAGGATGCCGTGGACGTCGGGGTCGTCGACGAGTTGCTGGACAGCAGCCTCGACCTCGGCCTGGCTCGACGTGACCGGCAACTCGACGTGACGCGACACCATGCCGGCTTCTGCGGCCTTCTTGTGCTTCATCCGCACGTAGACCTGGCTGGGTTTGTCGTCACTGACCAGGACGGTGGCCAGACAGATGTCGGGAGACCCGAGTCCGGCGATCTGTTCGGCCAACCCGGCAACCAACTCGTCGCGGAGCGCGTTGCCGTCCATCAAGATCGCCGTCATGCCGCGCACGCTACCGCACCGGCGGACCACGAGGAGGAACAGCATCGAAGCCGCCGTGACCCCGCACGTCGCGACGAACCTCGGACAATTCAGCTCGCTGAGCCGGGATCAGAACGTTCGAGGACACGGCGCGCAGTGCCGACGCTGTCCTGCGACAGCGAGGAGCCTGCGCAACGCCGTCATCGGGCGATCTGGCCCGGGTCAGCCCGCCTCGGAATGGGTGACGGGCTGCTCGCCCATCCATTCGCGCAGCGTGTTCTTGAGCTTGGTCTGCTGAATGAACAGGTCAGCTTCGGCCGGCGAATCTCCGGCAGCCTGCGGCGCCTTGAGGTAGAAGCTGAGCCACTCTTGCACGCCGCTCTCACCGGCACGGTGGGCGAGGTCCATGAACAAGGCGAGGTCGAGCACGATCGGCGCGGCGAGGATCGAATCTCGGCACAGGAAGTCGACCTTGATCTGCATCGGGTAGCCGAGCCACCCGAAGATGTCGATGTTGTCCCAACCCTCTTTGTTGTCGCCACGGGGCGGGTAGTAGTTGATGCGCACGACGTGATCGATGTTGCCGTACAGGTCGGGGTAGACCTCGGGCTGCAGGATGCCGTCGAGCACACCGAGCTTGGAGACTTCCTTCGACTTGAAGTTCTCCGGATCGTCCAGCACTTCGCCGTCGCGGTTGCCGAGGATGTTCGTCGAGAACCACCCTCGAACGCCGAGCATGCGGGCCTTGAAGCCGGGGGCGAGCATCGTCTTCATCAGCGTCTGGCCGGTCTTGAAGTCCTTGCCGGCGATCGGCACGCCGTTGGTCTTCGACAGCTCGATCATGCAGTCGAGGTCAGTCGTGAGGTTCGGGGCGCCGTTGGCGTACGGCACATCGGACTGCAGCGCGGCATAGCAGTAGATCTGCGACGGCGAGATGTTCGGGTCGTTGTCGCGCAAGCCCTGCTCGAAGGTCGCCACCGAAGCATGCACCGCGGACGGCTCCTGATAGGCCTCGGTCGAGCCGCACCACACGATGACGAGCCGGTCGCAACCGTTCTCCTCTTTGAAGCGAGCCATGTCGGCGATCAACGCCTCGGCCTGGTCCCACTTGTTGGGAATGTCCTTGACGCGCACGCCGTTCAGACGGCTCACCCAGCGCTGGTCGAACACGGCCTCCATCGGGACGATGCCCTCCATCTCGGCGGAGATGGCATCGAGATCCTTGCCTTCGAGCACGCCGGCGGTCTTCGCTGCTTCCATCGCGTTGGGCGAGATCGGGTCCCAGCCGCCGAAGACGATGTCGTCGAGCTCAGCAAGCGGCACGAACTCCTTGATCAGCGGGTTGCGGTTCTCGTCCTTGGTGCCGAGTCGAATGTGGGCCATCTGCGAGACCGAACCGATCGGTGCGGAGATGCCATGGCGGGCGGCGATCACGCCGGCGATGAAGGTGGACGCCACGGCTCCCATGCCGGGCGTGAGGACGCCGAGCTTGCCGACGGCGGGTGCGATGTTGCGAGCTGTCATTCCCGTACCATAAGCGTTCGTTGACACGATTGTCCGATCGTGAAGCAAAACTGAACTATTGTGCGAAGGGTGGACCCGACTGCGACCCCGACGCTGCCCGACATCTCGATCCGTCAGCTGGAGTACCTCGTGGCCGTCGCCGACGCGCCGACGTGGAAGCTCGCGGCCGACCGCGTCGGTGTCAGCGCCTCGGCCTTGTCGCAGGGGTTGGCCGAGCTCGAGCGCCGCATCGGCGTACCGCTCTTCGAAGCAGACGGTCGTCGACGCGTCCTGCGAGCCACGTCCACCCCCGTACTCCAGCACGCCCGACACGTCGTCACGGTCACGGCCGACCTCGTCGACTGGGCGGGTCGGCTGCGGACTGCGGCTGCTGGGCGCGTGCGGCTCGGCATGATCGACGTGGCTGCTGTGACCCACTTCCCCGATGTGCTGCGCACGTTCCGCAGCGAACGCAGTGACGTCGAACTCACGCTGTCGGTCGCGCCCTCGCGCACGCTGCTCGCCGACCTCGAGCGCGGCGCGCTCGACATCGCGGTCTGTGTCGAGCCGCCGACACCGATACCCGGGCTCGACACGGTCTCGCTGCTCAGCGAGCCGCTCGTGGTCTACGGGCCCCCCGGCGTCGAGATCGGGCCGGCGTCGACCTGGGGGCCATGGGTGCTGTTTCCAGCCGACTCCCACACGCGCGAGGCGGTTGCAACGAGCCTGACCGCTCGCGGCGCTCCGCTCGACATCGCGGCCGAGTCACACCAACCCGACGTCCTCCGCGAAATGGTGCTGCTCGGACTGGGCTGGACGGTCCTCCCGCGCAGTCAGGGCGAGATCGGGCCGGTTGAGTTGACGATCGGCGAGCAGGTACTCGAACGCCGTCTGGTGCTCGCACGACGCCGCGAGGCGATCACCGACCCGGCCGTCGACGAACTCGCCGACCGCCTCCGCCGCGGCCAGAACTGACCACCGTCAGGCAGGGGTCAGCATGACGGTGTGGCGCGGCGTCGTTTCACCGGTCAGGAAGTCGAGCGTCGGCCCGGCGCAGTCGAACGGCGCAGCATTGATCGGTGACGAATTGAGCAGGCCGTTGGCGAGTTCACTGCCCACCGGATGGGATCACAAGGTCGGCGTGATGCCGGCGAGCACGTCACGGAGCTGATCGGAGTCGACATTGCCCCCGCACAGCACGAATGCGCTGTGCGTCCCGCGGCGCTCGACCGGCTCGGACAGCAGCCCGGCCAGAGCGATCGCTCCTGCCGACTCGGCCACATTGTGGGTCGTGCGGAACACGATGCGCATCGCCTCCGCAACGGCGTCATCGGACACGGCGATGATCCGGGCGGCCCCGGCGAGCACGCCCGCCATCGCCGCCGGATCGGGTGATCGCGTCGCCACGCCGTCGACGAACGTCGCAGCTGCGTCCGTCGCCACGACCACGCCGGCGTCGAAGGTCAGCTTCGTCGCCGGCGCGCCCTCCGCCACGACGCCGACCACATCGGTCTCGAGCCCGAGCAGGTCGCGGACGGCGATGATCGCATTGATCCCCGATCCCATGCCGACCGGGACATACACGGTGTCGAGTGGATCGCTCCCCCGGAACAACTCGTGTGCATACGTCGCAACGCCGAGGACCAGATCGCGGTGGAACGGCGGCACCGGTTCGATCCCGCGCGTGCCGCGCATGGTCGACCGACGCGTCCCGAGCTTCCTGGAAGTCGTTCCCGAACTCGATCACGTCGGCGCCGAGGCTGCGCATCGCTGCGTTCTTCTCCACGCTGTTGCCGTGCGGGACGAAGATCGTCACCGATCGACCGTGGATGCGGCCGGCAAACGCCAGGCTCTGGCCGTGGTTGCCGCGGGTCGCGCTCACCACACCGAGAACCTCAGGACGATCCGTCACGAGCCGTTCGAAGTACACGAGACCACCGCGAACCTTGAACGCTCCGGTCGGGGTGTGGTTCTCGTGTTTGACCGTGACTCGCGAACCGGCGACTTCGGCGAGCATCGGCCACGCGTACTGGGGCGTCGGCGCAACGTGTCTCCCCACCACGTCGATCGCCCACTCGAGTTCGTCGACGGTGAGCGTCAACGGCTCGGGGAGCTGGTCATCCATCGCGCCAGACTGGCCCATCCTCGGTGACGATGCAATCGAGCACGACGTCGTGGGCATCGGTCGGCACGGTGTCGACCAACTGTGGCGCGAAGCCGACCCCGATCGTCACCACACCGGGCCGTCGGCCGGGGAGGAACCGGTCGTACCAGCCACCGCCCTGTCCGACGCGTTCGCCGTCCGGAGTGAATGCAGTTCCCGGCACGATGATCACGTCGGGCCAAGCTGGTGCCACGTCATCCTCGGGCATGCGCACCTCCGCACCACGGCCGCGCAACCACTCGACGGCGCCGGAGGGATCGACCTCGCCGACGACCGCCGTGTAGGCCATCACTCGCGTCGCTGCGGCCAGCGCGGGGATCGCAACCAGATGGTCGACGATCGCCGCCGAGCGCCGCTCCCGGTCGGGGAGGTCCCTGCGCAACCGTCGCATCGATGCTCGCAGCGCCCGCTTGGCCTCGGCGCGCTCCGCATGAGTGTCCGGCATGCGGTCGGAGCGTACAGTTTCGAGCATGACTGCTCTGACGGATGGCACGTTCGATTCCGACCATTTCCGGACCGTGATGGGGCACTTCCCCACCGGCGTGACGATCGTGACGGGTCTGGCGGGCGACGGCACACCCCACGGGTTCACGATCGGCTCGTTCACGTCGGTGTCGCTCGAGCCCGCAATGGTCGGCTTCCTTCCGCAGATCGGGTCGGCCACCTGGGATGCGATGGCGATGTCGCGGAGCTTCTGCGTCAACGTGTTGAGCGATCGACAGAGCGACCTGTGTTGGAAGTTCGCCAAATCGGACAACGACGACACCCGGTTCGAGGGCGTCACGTGGCACGCGGCGCCATCCGGCTCACCGATCCTCGACCGCGCCGTCGCCTGGATCGATTGCTCGGTCGAGCAGGTGTACGACATGGGCGATCACCACTTCGTCCTCGGCCGAGTCGACGCACTCGACGCCGACGCCGACCACGACGGTCGTCCACCGGAGCCGCTGCTGTTCTTCAGGGGAACACTCGGCGGGTTCGCCGCCGAGGGCTGATCCCGTTCCGCTGCGGGCAGACTGTCCGCATGCACAACCGTCTTCCCATCGCCGCCGGGTTGGACACCTTCGTCGTCGTCGCCTTCGTCGCGATCGGGCGACGCAACCACGACGAGAACCCCGGCATCGCCGGGGTCATCGACACCGCCGCCCCGTTCGTCCTCGGCCTCGTGCTCGCCTGGGCTGTCGCCCGAGCGTGGAAGGCGCCGTGGACCTGGCAAACCGGTCTCGTCGTCTGGGTCGGCACCGTCATCGCCGGCATGATGCTCCGCCGATTCGTCTTCGACGAGGGCACGGCTGCGTCGTTCGTCATCGTGACGTCGGTGTTCCTCGGCACGTTCCTCAACGGCTGGCGACTGGTCGCGCGGACACTCGCAGGCCGTCACGCGCCTGCTGCGAGCGCCTGACGATCAGCGGTCGGTCACGACGACCGTGGCGCTGGCGCTGCGGCCGAACACCTCGGGGGCGAAGATCTCCTCGGCCCGCGTCGGCGGCACCACGAACGCGCCGGGCGTCGTCGCCCGCGCCACGTAGCTGTACTCGTACGTGCCTGCCGGCAGGTAGCTGCTGAAGGCCTCGGCCCGGTCGTCGCGCAGGTTCTGGTGTTCGAACCACTGCCAGTACCAGGAGCCCGAGTACGACACGGACGAGTCGTCGGCCGGCACCGTCAGCGACGTGGCGAGCGCCGGATTCACCGCTTCGAGACCCGCCGGGAGCGGGTCGATCAGCGCGACGTGCGTGCGCTGGGCGTCGGCGACCATCGTGAGGCGGACCCGCACGGTCGCACCCGCCGCGATGTCCCAGGTCCCGTCGGCGTTGCGCCGCACGTCGTCGGGGTCGTCGACCGCCTCGTACACCCGCTCGACCACGAAGCCCTCGTCGCGCGGGTCGAGTTCGAGGTCGTCGGGCGCGTAGCGCAGCCCGAGCCGGTAGTAGAGCCGGCCGGCGCCGTCCTTGGCGAGCACCAGGTTCGTGTCGCCGCCGGCGATCACGTCGGCCATCGGCACCGTCGACAGCGAGGTGTCGGTCGATCGACCGCGGAACTCGGCCTCGGCGGCGTACGTGTCGCCGAGCCAGGCGCGGGCGACGAAGTCGGGGTCGACCGACTCGAACGTGTCGAAGTACGAGTTGAGCGCGAGCAGGATGAAGGAGTTCTCCTGGGCGTTGTTCCAGCGACCGCGGGTCTGGTTGCCGAGCAAGCCGGTGACGACCTTCGGGATCAGGTCGCTGTCGGGCGTCTCGCTGACGAGCGCATCGAGCACGATCCCGTCGGTGCGCCGGTCGGAGTGGGCGATGACGTAGGCGTCCTCGCCGTAGCTCGTGGCGAACGTCGCGGCGCCCGGCGGTCTCGACCGCGGCGTTCTCGATCGCCCGCTCGATCTCGGCGCGGGCTCCGGCATCGTCGATCACGGTCCAGAGCTGGGCGATCGAGTCGAGCTGCAAGGTGTCGTCGACGCCACGCCGGTACAGCGTCGAGCGCCTTGGCCGGGTCGGCGTCGCCGGCGAGGTTGCGGACGTACAGCGCGTACGCGCTGATCGCGTCCTTCGTCGACTGCGAGTAGTCGGCCGGAATGTAGTCCTCGATCGACCGGAGATGGTCGAGCGACACGTCGAGTTCGAACTGACCGACGTCGTAGCCGTTCTGCTGTGCGAGCACCTGCGCGTGGGTGGCCTGCACCGACACCCACGGGATCGACGGACGACCACGCTGCCAGTACGGGAACCCGCCGTCGTCGTTCTGCAGTGCCTGGCAGCCGTTCGATGTCGGCGTCGACCTTGGCGTCGAGTGTCGGCAGCGTCGGGCAGTCCTGCGGCATCGAAGGCGTCGAGCACGTCGCGCAACGCGGCGACCGCCATGATCCGTGAGGCGTACCCGTCGGCGGAGTCGTAGCGGTACTCGTAGAGGTAGAGCACCGAGTCGGTCAGCGCCTGCAGCGCCGTCGACGACGTCGAGATCTCCAGCCCGCCGAACTGCGGGAACACCCCGGTGGGCGCGAGCAGCGGCTGCGCGATCGGGCTCGGTCGTCGTCGAGGACGCCGTACGTCGCGAACGCCTCGGCCGTGGCCGGGGTGTAGACGGGAAGGTCGACCTCGGCGGCGTCGGCGAACTCGCCGCCGACGGACGCCACTCGGAAGCGGGCGGTGCCGACCTCCGCGGCCGACGCCGGGAACCGCACCTCGACGCGATCGTTCGCGGGCACCGTGACCCGTCGGCCGGCGCCGTCGGCAGGTCGAGGTTGGCGACCTGGAGTGCGACGTCGACCTCGACCGGAGCGTCGGTCTGGTTCTGGACGACGACCGGCAGCTCGAAGCGGTCGCCGAAGTTCAGGAACCGCGGCGCCGACGGCCGCACGCTGATCGGCAGCCGAGCGGTGATCATCGACTCGTCGGAGCCGAACCGGTCGACGCCGTCGACGGCGACGGCCATCACGCGGTAGCGGGTGAGGTTGTCGGGCAGGTCGACCGCGACGGTGACCGTGCCGTCGGCACCGGTCAGTTCGTCGGGCGCGAACACGGCGAGGGCGTCGAAGTCGGCGCGCACGTCGATCGGCGCGTCCGGTGCACCGACCACGCTCCCGGCCGCTGAATCGGATGCCGGCAGCGTCCAGAGCGACGTCGTAGTCGGCGCTGGCCTCGCCCTCCTCCATCGCCTCGGTCGTCGATGTCGCGTCGCCACCGGCGCGTGCTCTGCTCGTCGCCGAAGAGCTCGGGGTTGGCGAGGATGATCGAGTCCCGAAGCAGCTGGGGATCGAGCTGGGAGAAGAAGCCCGGTTGATAGAAGGTGTCGAGCGGGTCGGCCAACTCGTAGCCGGTCAGCGACAGGACCGCTTCGTCGACCACGATCAGGGCCACACCAGCACCTGCGACAGCGGCCCCGTCCGGGCCGTTCACCGCGACGGTCACCGAGGTCGACGCGCCCGGTTCGAGCTGCTCGGATGCCGGCGTCGCGGTCACGTCGAGCGTCCGCGTCACAGGCGGGATCTGCAGCACGATCTGGCCCGCCGCATACGCCGGCTGTGGCGGCGCGTCGGGGAGCGGGGTGCCGTCGTCGGCGACTCGCTGATCGGTCCCGACCATGTCGACGCGGACGTTCAGCGACGGAATGTCGTCGTCGGCGATCGGCACGCTGATGACCGCGCTGCCGTCGGGGGCGTCGAATGCCTCGACCGTCTCGATGCCGGCTCGGGTCACGGTGACGAGACCCGACGCTGGAGCGAATGATGCCTGGACCAGCAGCTCTGCGGTGTCGCCAGGAGCGTGGAACTCGGCATCGGGGACGATGACGACCTCACCCTGGGTCAGGTCCCGTGTCGGGCGCGCCGTCGAGCCACTGACCCACTGGGTGTAGACCGCACGGTTCGATCGCCCGTCGTCGTCGGTGACGATTGCCGTGATCTCGTACTGGCCACCCACATCGGTGGCGAACTCGCAGCGCATCGCCTCGTCGATCAGCTCGTTGGTGACCGCCGCGGTCGACGTGACCGTGCACGTCTGTTCGTCGACGAGCTCCTCGACGTACTGCCCGTCGTCGAACGTGTAGTCCAGCCGTCCCGCGGTCACGGTGAACTCGCGGCCGGCCACGACGACGCCGTCGACATCGACGACGGTCGTGTCGATCACGATCGGCTCGCCCTGCTCGACGAATCCGCGATCGCTGCGCAGCCCGACGTAGTAGCGCGCCGGGTGAACGACCAGCGCCGTGCGCGACGAGATGGCCTGTCGGTTGACGTCGAACACCGTCGCCTCGGCGGTGACCGAGGTCGGCTGATCGACGGGTTCGACCTCGGCGTCCGGATCGGAAGATGCGGGGATGTCGTCGAAGTCGATTTGCAGCAGGTGGGTTCCCGACGCATCGGTCCGCCCGATGTACTCCTGGTATCTGGGGTCGCTGAACCCGGGTCCGCAGTCGAAACACGGTTCCGAGTAGCCGACGTCGGTGAACCCCGCGTCTTCGAAGACGTACCCGCCGTACCACCACGGCGTCCAGACACCGAACGAGAACGTCGTCCCAGTCCGGTGGGTCGTAGGAGGTCGTGGTGGCCGAGACCAACCAGTTGACCTCGGCATCGCCGAGCGGTCCACCGGCGAAGTACTCGGCGTCGACCGCGACCGTCGCCGGTTCGACCACGTAGTACGGCGCCGGCGATTCGGCGCGGGCCGTGACCTCGTACTCGGGCGTCCGGAAGTCCTGGATCTGGAACTGGTGGCCGAAGGAGAAGTTCCCCGCCGAACCCGGGACGTCGACGAGTGCGAGTTCGACGAACGCATTCCCGGTGTTGCTGGCCTCGGGGATGTCGATCGTGATGTTGAAACCCCCGAGCGCGTTCAGATCTGCGGTTCCGGTGGCGAGTTCGTTGCCCTGCGGGTCGAACGCTGTGTACTGCACGCGTTCGGCCCCGTCGACGAACGCGAGTTGGGCGTCGTCTGCATCGAGCTGTCGGACGAGGCCGGTCATTCGCACCGTCTCGCCCGGGCGGTAGATGCCGCGATCGTCGATCACGTAGAACCGGCCGGACGCAGACTCGGGCCGCGGCTCCCACCCGTACGACGGCACCATCACCGTGCGGTCGCCGATGGTCGCGGTGAGACCCTGGATCGGTTGGTCGAGCGGGATCCGCACGACCCCGCCGGCATCGGTGGACGTGCGCACCGCACGGCTCGCACCGACCGTCTCGATCGACGCATCGCCGATCGGCTCGCCGGTGAGCAGGTCGGTCACCCACACCAGCAGTTCATCGCCGGACACGAACACGTCGGCAGCGATGTCGGCCCGCTGCACCCACGTGTAGATCGGGCGGTTCGACCAGTAGTCGTCGCTGCGCGACGACACCGGCGGGTCGGGCTCGACGCGCAGCACGATCGGCCCGCCCGACGCATCGAACGCCGCGGACAGGTCGACGACGGTCTCGGTCGGTGCGTCGGCCTCACCATCGGTGTCGACGATCGTCTCCAGCACCACGGGCCAGTCCGGGTCGCGCTGGCTGAGTGTCGGAGAACGTCGACTCGAGGAAGTCGCGAAACTCGTCGGTACTCGGTCAGGCTGCGACCTGCCATGCCGTCACCGAGAGTCGGTCGTGGTTGACCGTCGTGTAGCTCAGGTTCGGCGCGTCGGCGAACGGATCGGTGGTGACGAACTCGCGGTCGGGCCCGACCAGGAACGGGCGGGCGTCGCCGACGTCGAACTCCTCGGTGAACTCCTCCCCGAGCGTCTGACCGAACACGTCGACGACATCGGCGGAGATCGTGACGGTATAGGTCGTGTTGCCGGCGGTGGCGCCTCGGATCGAGAGCTGACTCCCGAAGTTGTCGACACGCAGGCCCGGAACGGCGGGCTCGACGTTGATCCAGCTCGGATCGAAGGCTGCAGTGTCGAGCGCGTTGTTGAAGGAGATGTCGAACGACGCGAACGGCGGACACGAGTCGAAGCAATCGGTGCTGTCGACCTCGAGTGGTGGGTAGGTCCGCCCGTCCGCTGAGTACGGCTCGGAGTTCGTGATCGGGCCTTCGAGGGACGGCAGGTCGGGTCCGATCCGGATCGAGATCGGCGTGTCGGGCTGCAGCATCGCGGTGGGGACGAAGGCCACCGCCCGACCGTCGAGGGCCCCTTCGACGCGGGCCGCAACAATCGGGTCGGCCTCGACCTCGGCATCGGTGGCGAGTCGCACGCCGTTCACGTCTCCAGACTCGAACTCGATCAGTTCGACGATGTCGTCGGCGTCGACACGCTGGTCGAACGTCGCGACGAACACGGGGTCGAGTCGAGTCGAGTCGCCGACGCCGAGCAGGTCGACGACGGTGACGGCGGGGGTGGTGAACGTGAACGAGAACTCGTCGGCCAGGACGGCACCGTTCGCCGAGTCGGTCCCCGCCGGAACCGTCACGGTGTACTCGGTCGCCGCTGGAAGGCGGTCGAGACCGTCGTTGCCGTCGGCGTCGTCACCGGTGGGAGTGACTTCGAAGCGCAGGGTCCGGGTCCCGATCCAGCGCCAACGTCCGTCGATGCCTGCCGTGTCCGAAATGTCGGGAGTCACTTCCACCGGCACGTCGGCGACGTCCAGCTGCTCCAACGTTGCGAGTTCGATCATCGGCTCGTTGAAGGTCAGCGCGATGAACGGGGCGAGGTCGACGTCACCCTCGGGCTGGAATCGGAGCACCTCGAGGGGTCCATCGGCCACCGCATCGGGAACGGTGGGTGCATCGGGGGTGGGCGGAAACGGCGCGTCGAGGGTGTCGCCCACGACCGGTGGCTGCAGGCTCTCGACCGGACGATTGAAGTCGACGACATCGTCGTCGGGGATCGTCCACTCGGGCAGCCGGTCGAGGACGGCCGCCACCTCCAGGTCCGTGAGCGGTGTCCCCTCCACCACGGCGAGCTGGTCGGTGGTGTCGACTGCCGGTGTCCCCTCGCTCAGACGCAGCCCGAGCTGCGATCCCGACGCCGACCCCGCTCCGGCGGTGTCGCTGCCGCTGGTGCCGCCGCCAGTGGATCTCGGGACCGTGGCCGGTGTGTTGCTCGCGCCCTCGACCGTAGTGGTGGGCGACGTGTCGTCGCCACCACCGCTGCAGGCCGCCACTGCCATGGCAGTGACCATCAACAACGCACTCCAGCGAGTCGTTCGCCGTGTCGAGTTCATGGCAGTTCCTCCTCCCGGCGGAGGGCCGGCGGTTGTCACGCTACGACGACGCGCACGCGCCGTCAGGGATTCGACGTTTCGCGCCGACGTTCGGTTCCCGGAACTCGGTACGGCGCGGCGAGCAGCGGTTTGCCAGTCTGGGCAGCGATGAACGTCCTCGACAGCCCGACCGACCCCAAGACACTCGGATTCGACCCCGACCGACTGCGACGGATCGACCACCACTTCGCCCGGTACGTCGATGAGGGCCGCCTCGCCGGGTGGCAGGTCGCGGTCATGCGCCACGGGCAGCTGGCCCACCACTCGACCTACGGCAAGCGGAACCTGGAGGCCGACACGGATTGGACACCGGACACGATCGCCCGGCTGTACTCGATGTCGAAGCCGATCACCTCGGTGGCGGCGATGATCCTGCACGAGGAAGGCCGCTTCCAGCTCAAGGATCCCGTGTCGAAGTTCATCCCCTCGTTCGCCCACACGCCGGTCTTCCGCGGCGGCTCGTTCCGGGCGCCCGTGACCGAACCGCAGACCGAACCGATGCGCATCTGGCACTTGCTCACCCACACGTCGGGCCTCACCTACGGGTTCCACAACTCCCACGCGACCGATGCGATCTACCGCGACGCCGGATTCGAGTGGGGCATGCCCGCAGGGCTCGATCTCGAGGCCTGCTGTGACGCCTGGGCCGAACTCCCGCTCGTGTTCCAGCCGGGGTCCGAGTGGAACTACGGGGTGTCGACCGACGTGCTCGGCCGGGTGGTCGAGGCCGTGTCAGGACAGTCACTCGACGTGTTCCTGCGCGAACGGATCCTCGACCCATTGGGCATGTCCGACACCGAGTTCTGGGTACCGACCGACAAGCGCGATCGGTTCGCCGAGCTCTACTACCGGAATCCGTCGACGAAGCAGGCCACCAAGATGCCGGCACCGAGGCTCGAGTCGAAGCCCACGATGCTCGGCGGCGGCGGCGGCTTGTGCGGCACGGCGGCCGACTACCTCCGCTTCACCCAGATGCTCCTCAACCGAGGCGAACTGGACGGCGTGCGGATCCTCGGCTCGCGCACCGTCGACTACATGACCCGCAACCACCTCCCCGGCAACGTCGACCTCGAGGGATTCGCCCGGCCGACCTTCGCCGAGACGGCGTTCGACGGAGTCGGATTCGGCCTGGGATTCTCGGTCGTGCTCGACGCCGCCTCGCACCGGTCACCTGGCAGCGAGGGCAGCTATTCCTGGGGCGGCGCGGCCAGCACGACCTTCTGGAACGATCCTGCGGAAGATCTCACGGCGCTGTTCCTCACCCAGTTGCTGCCGTCGAGCACCTACCCGATCAAGCCGCAGCTCCAGCAACTCGTGTACCAGGCGCTGGTCGACTGAGCAGAGGCGGACCGACGCTCAGTCGCCGCCGCGCACCTTGAAGTAGAGCGCCAGCAACGCTCCGATCACGACGAGAATCAGGAACAGCCGGAGCACCACGCGGATGGTGCCGAGGATCCAGCCGAAGAAGAAGTACACGATCACGGCGACGATCAGCCAGCCGATGACCGACGCAAGCAACGATCTCGGTCGGGAGTCGGCCATGTGATCAGCCTATGCCAGAGCGCCGGGCCGGAGACCGTGCCAGCATGACCCGATGTCGGGTCTGCTGTGCCTCCAGGGTGGGCGGGAGTTCACTGCCGCATGTCGCGAGATGGACGCCGACGTCATCTCGTCCGCGGCGGTTCGCTCGGTTGCGGTGTTGGCGGGCGCGGCTCGCGTCGGATCCGACTATGCCGGTGCCTCGATGCGGGCCCGCCGGTACTACGAAGCGCTCGAGGTCGAGGCGACCATCGTCCCCGACCCCCGAGAAGGCGTCGACACCGCCGTGGGCGCACTCGACGACGGAGTCGACTTGATCGTCCTCCCGGGTGGCTCACCGTCGTCGCTGCTCGACGTCGTGTCCGGTCCCGTGCGGTCGCGGCTCCTCGAACTGCACGCAGCCGGCACGGCGATCTCCGGGGCGTCCGCCGGGGCGATGGTGCTCTGCAGCCGAATGGCGCGACCGGATCGGGGCGACGTCGTCGACGGGATCGGTCTCGTCGACGGGCTGGCACTCCCCCACTGGAGCATCACGGCTGACCCTCGATGGTCGGAGCCCGACGTGACGCTGTGGGGCCTCCCCGAGTGCGGAGGCGTGATCATCGAGCACGGTGCGGTGCGAGCTGTCGGCGCAGGTGCCGCCTCGGTGAACCACGGCGCCGGCTGGCAGACGATTCCACGTTGAGCGTTGCTCGCTGCGCACCACGAGGGACCCCGTCCCGACGGGGACGTCCGCCTCGGTCGACACCGACTGCCGGCCGGCTCGTTCGCCGCTCCGCCACGTCGCAACGGTGGCAGACCCCCACGAGACCGGGGAGGTCTGCCGCCGTTGCGCGTGCGGGTCGTGCTGTCGTTGTCCGATCAGGAGACGATGATGTTGTCCCAGTGATAGGTGTGGCCGATCGGCTGGCCGTCCTTGTCGGGCGTGTAGTTGTGGTCCTTGAACACGACCCTGAACTCGTCGGGGAACGAGCCCGCGAAGGTCTCGGTCCAGACGCCGGCGTAGTCGACGGTGATCGTCCCGTTCCCGTTGTCGGTGATGCTCGACGTGAGCCGCGGCGGCTTCGAGTTGCACGGGTCATCCGGGTGGTTCACCAGCAGGCCCCAGTTCGCGTTGCACGTCCCTTCCCAACCCGTGTACTTGTTCTGACCGCCGTAATGGATGTTCACCTTCGCCCACGGTCCCTGTCCCACGACGATCGAGCCCGGACCGTACGTCGGCAGGTGAGCCGTGCGTGCCATGTCCGACTCGGTCGCACAGACGAAGCAGTCCGTGCCCACCGACGCCTGCTTCGGGACGAAGTAGCGGGTGTCCCCTGCTGGAATGATCACGGCTTCCCACCACTGCCGGGAGCCGAGATCGGTCATGTTCACGTCCCACGACACGGTCTTCTGATCGGAGAAGGTCTGGTCGGGGGTGAACCACGCGACCGAGTAGCCCGACGTGTCACCCACCGCGGTCATCATGTGATCGCGACACATGTAGAAGCTCTCCTGCCAGTTGCTCCGGCGGATCGTCCGCTGCGTCGCAGGACTCCCACAGTTGAGATCGTGGTCACCTGTCCACTGCGTCGAGCCCACGAGGACATCGTCGCGATGCCACAGTCCGTAGTTGAATCGATCGAGCCCGGTGTTTCCGTCGAACGTCTCGATGAAGTCGCCTTGCCCACCGAGCGGCGGAGCTCAGACGCGTCGTCGTCGGCCGCGTGCCAGACGTCGTCGTCGGTGCAGACGTCGTCGTCGGTGCAGACGTCGTCGTCGGTGCAGACGTCGTCGTCGGAGCAGACGTCGTCGTCGGAGCAGACGTCGTCGTCGGTGCAGACGTCGTCGTCGGAGCGGTGGTGACGGACCTGGGCACGGCGGGCGGGAACGACTCCTGCTCCCAGGTCCGTGCGCTCAGGATGTCGGTGACACGACCGATGTAGCCCACGGCTGCGTCGGTGTACCAGCGACCCGAGAACCAGACGCCGAGGCAACCAGTCGCGTCGCCAGCTGCATAGTCCCCGCGACCGTCGACGTCATTGAGCCACGTCAGCTCACCCTCGAAACACGAGCGCCACGCAGCGTAGGTGTAGTCGAGGTTGTACGCACTCGAGTTCCACGCGTTCAGATCCTCGAAGGCCTCGGCGTGGTACTCCGCACGAACCTGACCGAGCCCGACCGACTCGGGACATTCACCGTTGTGCTGGCGATCCGAATCGTACTGCGGCGGATAGTTACCGATCGGATGAGCAGGCGAGCACGCTGCAGCGTTGGTGGTGAAGTCGCCGAGTGCGCCCTGGCGCCAATACGACTCGGCGATGATCTGCGAGCGGACGTGGTCCTCGTCGATACCCCACTTGCATGCAACCCACTGGATGATCTCGTCGGTGGTGCCGGTGAATGCGCCTGTGACTCTCGGGTAGCGACCGTTGGACGTCGAGCCGACAACCGAGTTGGGGGTCTTCGAGGTCCCAGTTGGGCCGGCATGCGACACGTACGCTCGATGGGATGTCGACCCGCCCGTTCACCACGTCGGCGCCGACGATCCAGTCGTCTGTCCGACAATTCCCACCGCCGGCGCCGTGGCCGATGCCGCATCCCGAATCGTTGCGAGCGTCCGGCGCACCTGCTGCGTCGACGCCTTCCCCTCCGCAACCGGGCAGCCTGCAGCTCGCCGCGCCCCACGTGGACGCACAGCCGCTTCAATCGCCTGGTGACGACTCGACAGGACCGACAGCCCGACGCACGGCGACAGGCGACTGGCTCAGAGTCGTCGTCGGCAGCGTCCTCATCGCGTCGCTCGTCGGGTCGTTCGTGCTGGCCATTTCGAATCGAACGGAGGACCAACGTTCCCTCAGGGAGCACCGATTGGAGAACCTGCGCTTCGTTCGCGATCGTTCGGGCCCCGATCGAACCGACAGACCGTTCGCCGGAATCGAGCTGCGCGGGTTGAATCTCAGCGGCTTGACACTCGCTGAGTCGAACTTCGTCGACGCCGACCTCTCCGACACCGACCTCGTCGGCACTCGGTTGGACGCAGCGTTGCTCACGAACGCCAACCTCTCCGGGGCCGACCTGCGTTCGGCATCACTGGTCGAGGCGGATCTCGCCGGGGCTGACCTGGCGACCGCCGACCTCTCGGGTGCCGACCTGCTTCGCGCGAGTGCCCCGGAGACCAGCTTCGTCGAGGTGACACTGTCCGGGCGCACGGTGCTCGCACACGCAGACCTCAGTGGCGCCGACCTGACCGGCGCCGACCTTCCGTCGAGCCTCATGGTCGGCGTCAACCTGTCGGCCGGGCGACTCGTCGATGCCGACCTCTTCGAGGCCGACTTGTCCAGCGCGGATCTCTCGGGAGCCGATCTCTCCGGTGCCGATCTCGAGGGCGCGACCCTGTACGAGGCAGACCTGTCGGGCGCCGATCTGTCCGATGCCATTCTCTGCGGTGCCGTCCTCGTCGGCGCCGATCTGACCGACGCCGTCATCGACGGAACGGTCTTCTGCGACAACATCTTCGACGACTCCACCGTGTGGCCGTTCGGATTCGACCCCGAACTCATCGACGAGTAGTGCGCCGACGCGACCGCCCGTCGTGCTCGTGAAGAACCGGGGCGGCTCAGAGTGGGTTGGTGATGGCGCCGGTTTCGGCGCCCTGCACGAGGCGGGCGTACTTGCCGAGCACGCCGGTGGTGTAGCGCGGAGCGTTCGGTTGCCAGCCCTCCTTGCGGCGCTCGAGTACGTCGGCGTCGACCTGGAGGTCGAGCGTCTTGCTCGGCACGTCGATCAGGATCGTGTCACCCTCCTCGACGAACGCAATCGGCCCGCCATCGGTGGCCTCGGGTGCGACATGGCCGATGCAGAATCCCCACGTACCACCCGAGAAGCGGCCGTCGGTGATGAGAGCGCAGTCCCCGCCACGACCCGCCCCCTTGAGCGCACCGGTGATGGCGAGCATCTCACGCATGCCGGGACCGCCCTTTGGACCCTCGTAGCGGATCACGATCACATCGCCGGGGTTGATCTCGCCGGCCAGGATTGCATCCATCGCGAACGACTCGTCGTCGTAGACGCGGGCAGGCCCCTCGAAATGCATCTGCTCCGCGGTCAGGCCGGCGACTTTCACGACGGCGCCACTCGGTGCGAGCGAACCGGTCAGGATGTTGATGCCGCCTTCGCTGTGGATCGGCGCATCGACGGGATGGACGACCACACCATCGGGCGCCGGCGGGTCGATCTCGGCGAGGTTCTCCGCCATCGTCTTGCCGGTCACGGTCATGCACTCCCCGTTCAACATGCCGTGATCGAGCAGATGCTTGAGCACCATCGGGACGCCCCCGACCTTGTCGAGATCGCTCATGTGGAACTTGCCCGCCGGAGTCATGTCGGCGATGTGCGGGACCCGGTCGGCGATTCGGTTGAAGTCGTCGAGCTCGAGTGTCACACCGGCCTCGTTCGCGATCGCGAGCAGGTGCAACACCGCGTTCGTCGAACCACCGAGTGCCGAGGTCAGGGCGATCGCATTCTCGAACGCCGCTTTGGTCATGATCTGCCGCGGGGTGATCCCCAACCGCAGCATGTTGACCACGGCCTCGCCGGCACGTCGGGCATCATCCTCGCGGCGGCTGTCGATCGCCGGCGGCGACGCGGAGCCGGGCAGGCTCATGCCGAGCGCTTCAGCCGCGGAACTCATCGTGTTCGCAGTGAACATGCCACCACAGGCGCCTTCGCCGGGACACGCCTTGACCTCGATGTCGTGGAGTTCCTGGTCGTCGATCGTCCCGGCCGCGTGGGCGCCGACGGCTTCGAACACCGACGTGATGTCGAGGGCCTTGCCGTTGTGCTCGCCCGGCATGATCGAGCCGTTGTAGACGAACACACTCGCCAGGTCGAGACGGGCAGCGGCCATCAACATGCCAGGGATCGACTTGTCGCAGCCCGCGAGGCCGACGAAGCCGTCGAGCCGCTCGGCATGCATGACGGTCTCGACCGAGTCGGTGATCACCTCGCGCGACACGAGCGAGGCGCGCATGCCCTCGTGGCCCATCGAGATGCCGTCGGAGACGGTGATGGTGCCGAACTCCATGCCGAACCCACCCGCCGCGAAAACACCGGCCTTGGCGTGCTCGGCGAGTTTGCGCAGGGTCATGTTGCACGGCGTCACCTCGTTCCAGGACGAGGCGATGGCGACCTGGGGCTTCTCCCAGTCGTCGTCACCCATGCCGATGGCGCGCAGCATCGAGCGAGACGGCGCCTTCTGCATGCCGTCGGTGACGTCACGCGAGCGCGGCTTGATGTCAACGGGGGTATCGGGCTGATCCTGGGTGGACATGGCCGCCAGAGTAGTGGCGGGGTCCGAGCCGAGCCTGGTGCTCTGCCCACCCGTTGCGCTCGGTGTCTGACACCGAGCGCCACCGAGCGCAACGGGTGGCGCGACGAGGGGCGTGCAGGCACACTTGTCCCATGACCGTGGTGAAGGAAACACATCTACCCGGCGTCGGCGTCAAGCACGACTTCACGACCGACGACGGACGCGACGTGGGCGTGCTCGTCCACCGAGACGGTCGGCGAGACATCGTCGTCTACGACGCCGTTGATCCCGATTCGTGCGCGATGCAGATCTCGCTGTCGGCACCGGACACCAGAACGTTGGCCGAGCTGCTCGGCACGAGCCAGGTCAACACCGCGGTCCAAGCGGTCCAGCACGAGATCGAGGGGCTGGCCATCGAGTGGTTGACGATCGAGTCGGACTCACCGTCAGCGGGGCGCACCATCGGTGACGGCGCGTTCCGCACCAAGACGGGCGTTTCGGTCGTTGCGGTCATCCGCGACGACACGCCGTTTCCGGCTCCGGAGCCCGACTTCGGGTTGCAGCCCGGCGACGTCGCCGTGTGCGTGGGCACCGTCGACGGTCTCGACCGGATGCGCGACCTGATCGCTCCGGGCTGAGCCGCGGAGCCGACGCAACCATGCTCGCCGCCGGTAGCTCCGAGGCTGCACTGGCCTTCCTCGAGGTCGGCGCGGTCACGCTCGGGTTGGCGCTGCTGTCGCGCCTCGCCGGACGGATCGGCCTCACCGCGGTACCGCTGTATCTGGTCGCCGGCCTCGCGTTCGGCGAAGGCGGCCTCGCCCGGATCGACGTGAGCGCGGAGTTCATCTCGCTCGCCGCCGAGATCGGTGTCCTGCTCCTGCTGTTCTCCCTCGGGATCGAATACACCGAGTCGGAGCTGCGCGATGGTCTCCGCACCGGCGTCCCTCCCGGTCTGTTCGACATGGTCGCCAACGCCGGTCCTGGCGTGGCACTCGGTCTCCTGCTCGGTTGGGAACCCCTCGCTGCGGTGCTCCTCGGCGGCGTCACGTGGATCTCGTCGAGCGGCATCATCTCGAAGGTGCTCGCCGATCTCGGCCGCTTGGCAAACCGCGAGACGCCGGCGATCCTCAACCTCCTCGTCATCGAAGACCTCGCCATGGCCGTCTACCTCCCCGTGGTGGGCGCCCTGATCGTCGGCGGCACCGTGACCGAGATGTCCACCAGTGTGATCATCGCACTGGTCACGGTCGTCGTGATCCTCGTCGCCGCGCTGCGCTACGGGCGCCGATTCACCTCGCTCCTGGGAGGCGGCTCCGACGAGTCCCTGCTGCTCGCGGTGTTCGGCGTCACCCTGGTCGTGGCGGGGCTCGCGCAATCTCTGGAGGTGTCCGGAGCAATCGGCGCATTCCTCGTCGGGCTGGCCCTGTCCGGCCCGGTGGCCGAACGCGCCCAGCGGCTGATCAGCCCGCTGCAGGACCTGTTCGCGGCGACGTTCTTCCTCTTCTTCTCCTTCCAGATCGATCCAGCCGATCTCTTCGACGCGGCGATTCCTGCAGTCGTACTCGCACTCGTGACGATGGCAACCAAGTTGGCGACCGGCTGGTTCGCAGGCGCCCGCGTCGGGGCCGGGCCGCGGGGACGGATCCGCGTCGGCACCGCGCTGATGGCGCGGGGCGAATTCTCGATCGTGATCGCCGCGCTCGGCGTCGACCTGGCCGACGGGCCCGAACTCGGAGCGCTCGCGGCGGGCTACGTCCTGGTCACGGCGATCGTGGGCCCGGTCGCCACGCGCTATGCCGACCGGATCCCGATCGGCCGGTTGGCCCCACCCAGCGTGCGCTGAACGCGGCGCGCGACGACCGGACGGCATCGGGTTGTCGACGAGTTGACACGACCCGCCGACCGCCATGTCACTCCGGCTAGCTTCGCGCCGTGATCGCATCGACAACCGAGACCGCCACAACCGCTGACGGCCTGGAACAGCTCCGCCGCCGGTGGACCCCCGTCGAGCCACCCCGTGCCGCCATGTTGATCGTGCACGGGATCGGCGAGCACTCCGGGCGCTACGAGCACGTGGGATCACTCTTTGCCGATGCCGGCATCGACGTGCTGTCGTTCGATCAGCGGGGCTTCGGCGAGAGTGGCGGCCGTCGTGCCCACGTCGCAGCGTTCGACGAGTTCCTCGCCGATGTCGAGATGCTGCTGGCGGACCGGCGGTCACTCGATGTCCCGGTGATCCTCCTCGGACACTCGCTCGGTGGACTCATCTCGACCAGTTATCTGGTCAGTGGTCGTCCGCAGCCGGATCTCGCGGTGCTGAGTGCACCTGCGCTCGATGCCGAACTCCCGACATGGCAGCGGATCGTCGCACCCGTGTTGGGGACGATCATCCCGCGCTTCAAGATCCCGGCCGATTTCGACGGGAGCGTTCTCTCCCGCGACGAAGCCGTCCAGGTCGCGTACGAGACCGACCCGCTGCGCGTGCCGGCCTCGACCGCTCGCCTCGGCCGCGAGACCCTGCGCACGATGAAGCATGTGCGTACGACACTCGACCGGCTCCGCGTCCCGACCTACGTCCTCCACGGCGCCGAGGACGCGCTGGTCCTCCCATCGGCATCGGAGCCACTCGACCAACTCCCCAACGTCACTCGGCGGGTCTGGGACGGGTTGCGCCACGAATGCATGAACGAACCCGAGTACCCCGAGGTCATCGGCGAGATCATCACCTGGATCGACACGCAGATCAGTGCCTGACACCGGCGACACCGGCGAGGTGATCTCCTCCACGGACGAGCACGATCGAGGCGATCGGCTGCATCGGGCCACGATCGAGTTCGGTCTCGACGCCGACCAGGCAGCGCTGTTCGAGGCGGTCATCCACGCTGCTCCGTCGGTTCCCGACGATCTCACGATCGTGGTGGGCGCACTGGCCGATCCCGACATCGCCCACGCCGTGTGGACGCGCTGGGGCGACACCGACGAGCTGGGCCCCCCGCTCGATGAACTCGCCGCGAGACTCGTCGACCTGGCCGACCCCGATGGAGGCGCTGCGTGGCTGTGCGCCCGTCATGCCGCGTGGCACGGACGAACGGACGACGCACTCGCGCTCCTGGAGCCCGTGAGCGAGAGCGGCCATCCGCTCGTCCTCACGGAGTTGGCGGCCATCGAGGCCGACCGCAGCAACCCGTTGGCCGCACGCGAGCTGCTGGCGCGCGCCGGGGTGGATGTCGACATCGATCTCGACACCGCCTACGACCCCCAGTCGACCGATCTCGGGTTCGGTGCCGAACTCGCCGAAGAGATCGCGCCGTTCGCAGCGATGCGGCCGCCGGCGATGGCCGGCCGCAATGAGCGCTGCCCATGCGGCTCGGGCAAGAAGTACAAGCACTGCCACCTCGGCAGCGAGTTGCACCCGATCGTCGATCGTGCCGGCTGGTTGTACGTCAAGCTGATGCGGTACATGCAGGTCAACCATCCGCGGCTTCCGAGCATGATCGCCGACGACATCGTCGAGTCGGTCACCGATCCCGCTCTGCGCACGATGGTTCACGAGTCGTACCTCGGCGTCGACCTCGCATTGTTCGAGGGCGGTGTCGCCGAGCGCTTTCTCGATGCCAAGCGGTCGCTGCTTCCGGCTGACGAAGTCGACCTGCTCGAGTCGTGGATCGACGCGTCACGAACGGTTCTGGAAGTCGAACGCTCGCGTTCTGGCTCCATGGACGTGCTCGACCTGGCGACACGTGAGCGAGCGACGGTTGTCGACACCGTTCCGGAGGAGCCCCTCGCCACCGGCTGGAAGATCATCGGCCGGCTGGTCCCCGTCGGTGACGCTCACCGCGCGTACGGCGGCTTCCTCCCGGTGAACGACGACATGGTGGCGGCCATGCTGGAGGGCTTCGCAACGCGCCAACTCGACACGGTGACCCTTGCGATCAGCCAGATCTTCGACACAGCGGCCACCCAGGACGAGATCCAGGACCTCTTCGCCGAGAGCCTCGACACGGGCGAGCTCAGCGCGTTGCTGAAGGAGATGAGCGGTACGGACGGCGACGAGTCGTCCGCGAGTGCGAACGGTTGACGCCCGGTTCGCGACGAACCGCGAGATTGGAGGCATGTCCACCTTCGACAGGAGCCTCAGCCTCGCGAAAGGCGTGATCCCCGCCGTTGCGATGATCGTCGTCGTGATCGCCAGAGCGGGCTCCGGACCCGGCCTGATGATCGTGCCGTTCGTCGCCGTTGCGGTGATCGGCATCGTGCAGACCGTCCGTCGGAGCGGCTTCTTCGGCGAACGGCGGATTCGCGCCAGCATCTCGGACTCCGCGGCACGTGGCCGGACGCGCGCTGACGAGATCCTCGGTCAGGGCGACTGACGCGTCAAGGCTTCTTCTGGTTGAGCAGCGCCGTGACGGCTTTGCCGTCGGCTTGCCCCTTCGAGGCCTTCATGACCGCACCCACGAGCGCTCCCATCGCCTTGCCCTCGCCGGCGCAGAACTTCGCCCAGGCGTCGGGCTGTTCGGCGATGGCCGCGTCGACCATCGCCTCGAGTTCGGAGGTGTCCATCGCCTCGAAGCCGAGCGCAGCTGCGATCATTTCCGGATCCCGTTCGTGATCGCCGGCGATCATCGCATCGACCACCGTCTTGGCCTGTGTCGCCGTGATCGCACCGGTCGCCTCCATGGTCGTGAGGACCGCGAGGCGACCGGCCGGAACCACCGTCGTAGCCTCGGGCGACTCCTTCACGTGTTTGAGTGCGAACCCGACGTCGCCCCCTTCGCGGCCGACGTTGAGCACATAGTCGTCCTGGTCTCGCTCGACGACGAGCATCACGGTTTCGGAATCTGCCGCCTGACCGCTTGCCGCTGCAAGCGTGGAGCGGCGCACGGCGGGCAGTGGCGGAAGCGCGGCGCGGACCTGCTCGATCCACTCCGGACCGGGATCGACGACGACGAGGTCGGGTTCGAGGAAGTACCGGTAGTCGTCGGCATCCTCCTTGGAGCGCAACGTGTGGGTCTTCCCGTCGTTCTCGTCCCAGTGGCGGGTCTGCTGGATCACCGGTTCGCCGGCTTCGTGCAGGGCGATCTGGCGCTTCGCCTCGTATTCGATGGCACGGCCGAGCGACCGCACTGAGTTGACGTTCTTGATCTCGCAACGCGTGTTGAAGTCGTCACCCGGGCGTCGAACGCTCACGTTGGCGTCGACGCGCATCGAACCCTCCTCCATCTTGGCGTCGGAGGCTCCGATGGCCACGAGGATCGCGCGGAGTTCGGTCGCGTAGGCCTTGGCCTGGTCGGGATGGCGGATGTCGGGACGACTGACGATCTCGACCAGCGGGACGCCCGCACGGTTGAAGTCGATGAGTGAGTAGTCGGACCCGTGGATGCGGCCGCCGGCGCCGCCGACGTGTGTCGACTTGCCGGTGTCCTCCTCGAGGTGGCCACGTTCGATCCCGACGCGGTAGCCGTCGGGCAGATCGAGCCATCCGTCGGCCGTGATCGGCTCCTCGTACTGGCTGATCTGGTACGCCTTCGGCATGTCGGGATAGAAGTAGTTCTTGCGTGCGAAGGTTGATTTCTGGACCCGGCAGTTGAGTGCGAGGCCAAGACGCATGGCGAGCTCGACGGCCCGACGATTGAGGACCGGCAAGGCGCCCGGGAGCCCGAGCGTGACCGGGTCGATGTTGGTGTTCGGTTCGTCGCCGAAGCGGTTCGGTGACGCCGAGAACAGCTTGGTCTGCGTCGCGAGCTCCACGTGGACTTCGAGGCCGACCACCATCTCCCATCCGTTGTGGGTCCACCGCTCGTGGTCGGCGTTCGACGGGTGGAAGTCGTCGTCGTTGACATACGCGATGGTCATCGGACACCTCCAATGATTTGTTGGGGCCGGGACGGGGTAAATCGGTCGGTCATCAGTCGGCCCCCTGTGCCTGGGCGAAGCGTTCGAGTTCGGCGGCGACGCGGAACATCGTGGCGTCCTCCAGTGCGGGGGCGAGGACCTGCACCCCGACCGGCAACCCCAGATCACCGGTGCCGAACGGCACACTCATGCCCGGGTCGCCGGAGAGATTCGACGGGATGGTGTAGGTGTCGCACAGGTACATGGCGAGCGGGTCGGAGGCCTTGTCGCCGATCTGGAAGGCAACGGTCGGGGACGCCGGCGTGAGCAGGACATCGACCTTTCCGTAGGCAGCGGCGAAGTCGTTGGCGATGAGGCGGCGGATCTTTTGAGCTCGCCCGTAGTACGCGTCGTAGTAGCCGGCCGAGAGCGCGTACGTGCCGAGCATGATCCGTCGCTTGACCTCGGCACCGAACCCCTCGGTTCGCGTGGCCATGTACATCTGATTCGTGTCGGGAGCACTCACGCGGGTACCGAACCGGACGCCGTCGAATCGAGCCAGATTGCTCGAGGCCTCGGCCGGCGCGATCAGGTAGTAGGCGGTGAGGCCGTAGCCGAATGCAGGAACCTCGACATCGACGATCTCGGCACCGGCAGCGGCCAGGGCATCGAACGCCTCGTCGAGCCTCGCCTCGACGTCTGGGCTGGCACCGGCGGGCAGATCGGTGATCCGACCGACACGCAATCCGGCCGCGCCCATCTGCAACTTGGAGCGCAGGTCCAGCGGTGGCCGCTCGATGCTGGTCGAGTCACCGGGATCGTGCCCTGAGATGACCTCCAGGGCAAGCGCCGCGTCGTCGACGGTGGTCGCAAACGGGCCGATCTGATCCAGGCTCGACCCGAACGCGATGAGCCCGAGTCGACTGACGGCACCGTAGGTCGGCTTGACGCCGACCGTGCCGCACAGGGCTGCTGGCTGGCGGATCGAACCACCGGTGTCGGATCCGAGGCTCAGCGGAGCGAACCCGGCCGCGACAGCGGCGGCCGATCCACCCGACGACCCACCGGGAACCCGAGTGGTGTCGAGCGGGTTCCGCGTCGGCCCGAAGGCCGAGTTCTCGGTGCTCGAACCCATCGCGAACTCGTCGAGGTTCGTCTTGCCGATCACGATGGCACCTGCCTCGCGGAGCCTGGTCACCACGGTGGCGTCGTACGGCGGCTTCCAGTCGCCGAGGATCTTCGACGAACACGTCGTCGGGATACCCCGGGTGCACATGTTGTCCTTCAACGCGACCGGAACACCGGCGAGTGGCCCCGGGTCGGTCCCGAGCGCGGACATCTCGTCGATCTCTGCGGCGCGAGCGTGGGCCTCGTCGGCGAGGACCAGGTTGAACGCGTGGATCTCGTCGTCTCGCTCATCGATGGCTGCGAGATGCCGTTCGACGATCGCAGCAGCGGTGGTCGTACCGAAGCGCACCGCCTCGGCGATGGTGGTGGCAGTGGTCGGTTCGCTCACGCTCAATCGTCCAGCCCGATGATCGGTGGGACCCGGAACCGGTGATCCTCGGCGAGTGGCGCCGCCGCGAGCACCTCGTCGCGATCGAGGCACTCCCCCACCACGTCGTCGCGCATGACGTTCGCGAGGTGTGTCGGGTTGTTCATCGGCTCGATGCCATCGAGGTCGAGCGCATCGATCTCGGCGAAGTGGTCGAGCATCGCACCGAGCTCGACGGTCGCTGTGGCAAGTTCGTCGTCGGTGAGCGTGAGCCGGGCCAGCGCGGCCACCTTGCTCACGTCCGCGGGCGTGATTCGATCAGACACGGCGGTCACGCTAACTGTTCCATCCGATGCCTGGCACGGCATGTTTCGAGCCGATCTGAAACGATGGGCGGGATGACACCACGTGAGACCTTGACCACCATTGCAGGGCCGACGGGCGACATCGGCGCCCACTTCTACTTCCACCCAGCGACGGTGGCGGCCGGCCGGGAACTGGGGCTCGGCGGATTCGTGTTCTACATCCTCGGTCGAGGCGGAGCGCTCGGCGACGTGCCTCCGGCAATCGTGTCGTCAGCGTTCGGCTACTTCAATCCCGAGACCATCGCAGCCACGTGGAACAAATACCGCCAAGTGGTTGCACCTCCGGCGGCGGCACAGGCGTATTGGAACGAGTGCGGCAAGCGCGGCAACGAGCTCTTCGCCGATCTCGACGGCCTCGATGCCTACATCGAGGCGGCCGACATCGTGATCGACCACGCCGACCTCGCCGGACTCCCCCTGTTTGCAGGGGCCGCTCAACTCGAGTGCACCGACGCGGTGCCGGGGCGAGCGATGCAGAAGGCCGCGGTGTTGCGCGAGCTCCGCGGCAGCGTCCATCTCATCGCCGTGCTGGCCAGCGGACTGAGCGACGCCCAGGCTCATGCCATCAAGCGGCCGGGCGACGTTGCCATGTTCGGCTGGGAGGAGGCGCCAGCGGTTCCGGTCGACGGCGACATCAAGATGGACGCGGCCGAGGAACTGACGAACACGATGCTCGAGCGCGCGTTCTTCGCGCTGACGAGCGAGCAGTCCGAGGCGTTGGTCGCCGGGACGATGGCGATGCACGCGGCGCTCACGCCGCCCGCCTGACCCGTCGACCGCCACGCTCTCCTCCTCCGTCAGCCGTGGTCGGGTCCGGCGCGTGATCGGCGCCGACCATCGACGTTCGTATCGCACGTGCGATCACCACCGATCACCGAGCGCGGCGTCAGAACGTCGTCGTGCAGTGCGGCGTGGGCGACCACCCGAAGAACACGTCGGCGCGTGCGAAGTCGTCGCCGGCGAGCCGCCCGGCTGCGGCGAGTTCGGTCGCCGTGACTCCACCGAGCACGAGCGCGCCCATCGCTGCGCGGGTCATCGAGAGGTCGGGCTCGCTGTCGGTCGACGACGCGGACGCGCCATCGGGCCCTCCCTCGATGTGCTCGAGCGGGTCGATCATCGTGATGCCTCCGGGCCCGGGGCGGAATGCTTCGGCGATCTGGACCCGTCGACGATCGATCTCCACGTGGCGCCACCGCGTGGCCGCCCCGTAGCCGAACCGTTCGTAGATGGCCGCCTCACTGGCCTGCAGCCCGGCCATCGGTTCGCCACGCTCGTCGGCGTCGGCATGCACCGCATCGACGAGACGTCGGAGCAAGCCCTGGCGTCGGTGTGTCGGAGCGACGGACACCCACGTCATCCCCGCCATGGGCACGATGCCACCGCCGGGCAGCGTCAACTCCAGCGCGTGCGATCCAGCGACGCCGGCGATGGCACCACCGTCCCGGGCCAGACGGAAGCGTTCGAGGTCCAGAATGCCACTCCAGGTCGTCCGCTGATCTTGACGGACCCGCCGAAGGCCTCCTCGTCACGTCGGAACATGGCATCGAGATCGTCGGGCGTCGCGGCGGTGATCTCGATCATCCCCTGATCTTGACGGACCCGACGGCTCGAACCGGCCACATTCCGGCGGATGGCGACGCGTGCAGTCACGATCCGCCGGAATTCCGGAAGGCGGGCGGGCGGTCAGTCGAGGCGCGTGAGGATGAACAGCACGGCCGACTCGGGGTGGAGGACCGGCGGCTGCACGCCGTGGATCGCCAGTTGACGACCGGACAGCGTGATGCCCGACGCCAGCCACGCCGGCTGGGTGCGCCCCGAACCCCAGCGCTCAGAGGGGATCTCGAGATGCTCCACCCGATACTGCGCATCGAGGTCGAGTCCCGGCATGCGCAACGGCGGCGGTGTCTGACTCCGCGCCGTGGTGAGCTGGGCGAATGAGACGATCGCCTGCGAGCGGTCGCGGGCGTACACGCCGTGGGCGTTACCTGCCTGATCGGTCGTGAAGCGCACCGTGTCGCCGGTGTGGAGCAACTCGCGGTGCTCCTTGTGCATCGCGATCACCGCACGGAGCGCAGTCCGGTCCTCGTCGCCGAGATCGATCAGGTTCCATTCGACGCCGAGGTGCCCGAACAGCGCCGTTGCCGCCCGGAATGACAGCGAATGCCTTCGCCCGGTGGTGTGAGATCTGGTCGGCCCGATGTGGGCACCCATCACCTCGGGAGGGATCAACATCGAGGCACCGCGCTGGATCGTCTGGCGCTCGAGCGCATCGTTGCAGTCGCTCGTCCACACGCGCTCCGTACGCCGCAGGATCTCGTGATCGATCCGGGCGCCGCCGCTGGCACACGACTCGAACTCGACCGTCGGATGCTTGGCGCGGAGCTCGTCGAGCAGCCGGTACAACGCGACGGTCTGAACGTGAGTGCCCGCTGCCCCGTCGCGACCGCTTCCCTGGATGTGGTCACGGTTCATGTCCCACTTCACGTAGGCGATGTCGTGATCGCGAAGCAGCGCGTCGAGATGCTCCTCGATGAACGCGAAGGCGGCGGGATTGCCCAGGTCGAGAACGAGTTGCTGACGACCGAGCACCGGTTCGTAGCCCTCACTGATGAGAGCCCAATCGGGATGAGCGCGGAACACATCACTGTCCGGGTTGACCATCTCGGGCTCGACCCAGATCCCGAACTCCATGCCCAGGCCCGTGACGTGGCTGATCAACGGCGTGAGCCCATCGGGATAGACCTTCTCCGCCACCCACCAGTCACCGAGGCCCTTGGTGTCGTCACGACGCGAGCCGAACCAACCGTCGTCGAGCACGAACCGTTCGATCCCGAGGTCGGCGGCGGCATCGGCGAGGGCCTTCAGCTTCTCGGTCTCGTGATCGAAGTAGACCGCTTCCCAGGTGTTGAGCAGAACCGGGCGAGGCCGCGCTGGATGACCACCCGAGGAGCGCACCGACTCGTGGAACTGCCACGTCGTCGGCGTGAGCCCGTCGGAGGAGTGGACGCCGAGCACATCGGGAGTGCGGTACGACTCGCCGGGCTCCAGCACGACCTCGCCGGGATGCAACAGCTCACCACCCTGCACGTAGCGCCGACCGTCGGGCAGCCGCTCGGCGAACAAGGTGTGATTGCCGCTCCACGCGACGTGGACGCCGAACACCTCGCCGTTCCACTCGTCGAAGCCGGGTTCGCCCGCGAAGACCAACGGCGGCGACTCGTGCGATGTCCGACCCCGGCGGTTCTCGACGAGCAACTCACCCTGCTGCCAGTCACGACGAACGGGATGGAACTCGCGTGACCAGCGACCCTCGAAGGTGAGCAGTTCGGCAACATGTTGGGCGATCGGCAGCGTGACCGTGAGCCCGTCGAGCGAATATCGCCGGTCGGCAGTGTTGGTGACCTCGACCGACACCCGCAACGTTGCGGCGAGCGAAATCGTGGTCTGCAGCGCAAGTCCCGCAACGGCGTCAGCCGCATCGACGACCACCCGGTTACCCACGACCAGGTGAGAGGTCGTGCTGAAACGTGGAGCCCAACCGCGCCCGCCGCCGCGACGCCCGATCAATCCGGGACGGCCGACGAATCCCGATCCGTGCTCGGGCACCACGGTGATCGGAGCGACGACGTCGAAGGTCCCGTGCACGATCGGCCGATCGAGTGCCTCGTCGATGCTGGCGAGGTCGAGATCGGGTCCGAGCGACCGGCCCCAGTGGACGATCGTCGGCGCCCCCGTCGAGACGTCGACGATCACGTCGGTTCGACCTCCAGCGTGGTCCTCTGACAAACGAACGTACGACGACATGGCTCCCCCGGAACGGCTGTTCACGCTACCGGCCGGACCTGTCGGCGAGCCGGTCGGGCAACTCAGCCCGTGTCTGCAGGACGACCCTCGTCGTCCTCGACCGCATCGAAATCGTCGGCGTGGTCGACCGCATCGTCGTCGCCGACGTCGCGCTCACCGTCGGCCCCGTCGTCCAACCGGAACTCGTCGTCGACCTCGAAGTCCACGACGGGATCCACCTCGGGCCGACCACGGAGTACGAAGAACAGCGCGAGCCCGCCCACGATCGCGCCGAGCGCGACCCACTGGTTCCAGCGGAACGGACCGACGTCGTCGGCGGGATCGACGCGCAGTCCCTCGACCCAGAAGCGACCGAGGCCGTACAGCGCAAGGTAGAGGCCCATCAGGGAACCGCCGCGCGGGCGCCACCGCCGATCGATGTAGAGCAACACGAACACCGTCGCCAGACTCCACAGCGATTCGTAGAGAAAGGTGGGGTGGAACGTCGTGCCGACGGCGAACATCTCGCCAGTGGCCGGGTTCCGCACCAGGTGGTCGGCGTCGATCTCGAGCGCCCACGGCAAGTTGGTCGGCCGTCCGTACAGCTCCTGGTTGAAGTAGTTCCCCCACCGTCCGATGGCCTGGGCCAGCGGGATGGCGGGAGCGGCGCAGGTGGCTGCGGCGGCGAGCGGGATGCCCCGTTCCTTCGCCAGGTACAACCCGACCGGGATGCCGAGCAGCAGACCTCCGGGGATACCGAGGCCGCCCTCCCACAACTTCGGGATGTCGGCGTAGTTGTTGGCGAATCGCTCCCAGTCGGTGGCGACGTGGTAGAGCCGGGCCCCGACGACTCCGGCGATCACGGCCCACACCGCGATCGAACTCGCATCGTCGCTCGTGCCGACGCCTCGCTCCTCCAACCGACGGCCGAAGAGCCACACGCCAGCGACCACGCCGAGTGCGATGGCGAGGCCGTAGATGTTGAGACTCAGCGGCCCGATGTCGATCGAGTTGAACGACGGGCTGGGAATCGAGGCGAGCAGCCTCAACTGGTCACCCGTTCGATGAATGTGAGGCTGCGCTCGTTGATGAGGTCACGGTCGTAGTCCTGCGTCGCAACGTGGAAGCTGCGCTCGAGGGTGACGAATTCGACGTCACCACCTGCCGTGTCACGCAGGTGTGCGCTGCTCTCCGGTGGAACGACGTGGTCCTGCGGAGAGGAGAAGATCAGGATCGGCACGCGCAGTTCGCCGTAACGATCAGCGATCGGAGCGAGCCCCTCGTTGTTGAGCGACAGGAGTTGGCGGAGCGGGGTGCCGTCGTATCCGATCTCGACCTCGTCCGGGTCCGCAATGTCGTTGCCGATTGCCGGTGAGACCTCGACGCCGTCGGCGATCAATTCCGTGAACATCTCCACCACTTCGGGCGGCTGCGCCATGGTGGCGGCGTTGACGCAGATCAGTCCCTTCAAGCGTTCGTCGTCGAGGCGCTGCAGGCCCGTCCAGAGCGTGAGGGTGCCGCCCATGCTCAGCCCGATCACGACGATCCGATCTGCACGTTCGGCAAGCCGGTCGTAGGCGGCCGCTGCCTCGCCGGTCCAGTCGGACCAGTCGGTGGTCTGCATGTCGGCGAGGGTCGTGCCGTGCCCGGGCAGCCGAGGCTGCTCGACATGATGCCCGGCGGCCGCGAACGCCTGGGCCTGGTGGGTCATCGACGTCGGGTTGCCCGTGAAGCCGTGGAGCACGAGCACCCCGGTCGATGTCGTACCGACATGGGAGAACGGTTCGCATCCGGGCATGACCTCGACATCACTCATCCCCACTGTTTAGTGCTTGGCTGTCCGTCGCCCACGGTGCCCGGGATGGATTCCGAAAACGGTTCGTATCGGGCCCACTCCGGTTTCGACCGGCACCGAACCCGAGCGAGCAGCTCAGTGGGTGGCGGCTTGGTGGGCTCGGCGGCGTTCGCCGGCGGCGCGCAACGCGTCGCGGTTGTGGTCATCGATCGCCATGAAGGCCTCGCGCCAGTCGTCACCGCCCCACCGGTGTGGCGCCTGCACCGTGGTGCGCGGTGCGATTGCGGAGGCCACGACATCGAGCGCGAGTCGGACGATCGAGCGCTGCATGACGCGATCGTCGGGCTTGCCACACGGGTTACCGAGCGGGAAGTCGACGAACACGAAGCGAGCCACGCCCGCTTCTTCGACGATGTCGCGGGCGCTTCCGACGACGACCGTCGCGACGCCGGACTCCTCCAGTCGACGTGAGACCAGACTCACGGTCTGGTGACACACGGGTCAAAGCGGGACGAGCAACGCGATGTCGACGCCGTCGTCTGCGCACCACTCGACGATCCGATCGGCATCGAGGCCCGTCTTGCGCTGGCTGTACTCGGTCGGCACACCGAAGAACCGATGGTTGAGCGATCCGATGACCTCGTCGTCGGCCAACGCGCGCAGGGTCGACAGCGGGAGGAACGATTCGGTGTCGTCGGTGTGCGTCGCCTGCTTGTCCCACGAGAGGTCGTCGGTGAACATCCGGTCGGGGACGTCGGTGACCGGATGGTGGTACACCTCCTTGTCGGTCGCCGGTGCACCGAAGGCCGAGTCGTGGTGATGCAGGAACGACGTGGTCACGACCGCCACGTTGCACTCGCTCAGAGGCTTCGCCGGACGGACGAAGGGGACCTCGTCGAACGCCGCCCACCGATAGGCCTGCTCGTACCCCTGCGCCTGGTAGTACTCCCGCGACTTGTCGATGTAGCTCACGTAGCTGCGGTGCTCCAACTGGCGATCGGCTCGTGCGGTCACGTGACCGACGGTAGCCGCCACGGCGTCGGCGGCGTCAGCTCGGCCAGGTGTCGCTGACGCGGTAGCCGAACGGCCACGGATCGGTGGGGTCGACGCGATACGTGAAGTGCCCGTATCGCCACGCCCGCCCGCTCACGGTCGGAACGATGGCGTCTCGGGCGTGGGGCCCCTCGCCGACGGTCGTGTCGGCCTCGATCCTCCCCACGAACTCCGACCCGATCACCGACCGCATGCGGAGCCGGTCACCGACCTGCATCGTGCCGCGGGCACGCAACAGCGCCATCCGCGCTGACACCCCGGTCCCCGTCGGCGAGCGATCGAGTTTGCCGGGCTCGACGACGACCGTGTTCGTCATCGCGAATTCGCCGTCGCCGGATCGTTCGAGCGGGCCGGCGATCTGGCAGAAGGAGAAGTGGTCCCAGGGGGAGGTCGGGTGCTCGAAGGTCAGTTGGGCGTTTCCGGCCCGGGTGATCTGCGAGCCGAGCCGAGCCAGCTCGAGCCCGTTCGCCGGAACGATCTCGACGTCGAGATCTGCGGCGTCGACCATCACGAAGCTGTCACCGCCGAACGCCGTGTCGACCCGGAGCGTCCCCACGCCATCGAGATGGACGTGCTGATCGAGCGATGCGGCGAACGAGGCGACATTGCGGACCGTCACCGAGGTGACCTTGCCGTCGGCACACTCGGCGACGACGGTGACCAGGCCGGCCGGGGCCTCGAGCACCACCGTGGTGGTGGGTTCGGTCATCTGCACGATGCCGGTTTCGAGGACCACCGTCGCGACGCACATCGAGTTCGACCCGGACATCGGAGGGGTGTCCATCGGCTCCATGATGATGAACCCCACATCGGCTGCCGGGTCGGTGGGCGGGACCAACAGGTTCACGTGGCGGAACACACCACCACGCGGCTCGTTGAGCATCAGGCGGCGGAGTCGCTCGTCCTGTGCGATCCAACGTGACTGCTCCCACACCGTTGCGCCGGGAGGTGTTGCGATCCCACTCACGATGACGTCACCGATCTCACCCTCGGCGTGGCAACCCACGACTTCGATCGGGCCGGTGACGATGTCGTCGAGTCGTGCGTCGGTCATGATGCGCGACCGGTCAGTACGGATCGTGTGGGGAATGCGGCAGCGTCCACCATTCGTCGGGCACATCGGCGGGCGACCACTCGGGGTTCGGGTGGATGCAATCGACCGGGCACACCGGAAGACACTTGTCGCACCCGCTGCACAGTTCGGGAATGATCACGACGTCGGCACCGTGGTTGAAGATCGCACCGAAGTTGGGTGGGCAGTGCCGCAGACACGCATCGCAGTTGATGCAGTCGATCATGTCGATGTAGAGCGGTGGGTTCTGCCATTTCGGGTTGCGTGCTCGCCGCTCGATCCGCTCGTCGCGGGTGGTCGCGTCCCCGGCCATCCGCCGAGTGTAGGACCAGCGGCGTCAGCTGCCGGATTCGACGGTGAGTTCGGGATGCCGGGCCCTCATCACGTCGACGAATGCCGTGACGAGTCGCGGATCGAACTGTTCGCCGCTGCCGGAGGCGACGAACCGGACTGCCTCGTCGATGCTCCACTCGCGTTTGTACACACGGCGCGTCGCGAGCGAGTCGTACACGTCGGCGATCGCGACGATCCGCCCTGACAGGGGAATGTCCTCGCCGACGAGGCTGTTCGGATACCCCGAGCCGTCCCACCACTCGTGGTGGGCCCACGCGCACTCGGCGGCGAGCGCGAAGAGATCCGACGACACGCCCGACAGCAACCGCTTGCCGAGCACTGTGTGCTGCTTGACCTCGTTGAACTCGTCGATGTCGAGCGGGCCGGGCTTGAGCAGGACCGAGTCGGCGATTGCGACCTTGCCGATGTCGTGCAGGCGTGCCGCGAGTCGGAGCCGCTCACACCACTCGGGCGGCTCGCCGACCGCGTGGCCGATCTCGCTGGCTAGGTCTCCGACACCGTCGGTGTGCTTGGTCGTGTTGCCACCGCGGAATTCGGCGAGTGCGGCGAGCCGCTCGAACGCCTCGAGATGGTAGGCATCTGCATCGGCGTGCTCGGCCGCAAAGCTCGCGACGAGTTCGGATGTCTGCAGGCGCGTGATCTCGGCGCGGTGCCGTGCGGTCTGGTTGTCGTGCGCGACCTGCAGGGTCCGCAACCGGAGGTCGGCCGCGTCGGTGAAGATCTCGCGATGCAATGCGAAGTGGCGCTCGCGGTGCTCGAGCGCTTCGGTGAATCGGCCGGCCTGTTTGTAGGCGGTGGCGAGATGGTCGTGGATCTCGAGTTCGGTTTCGCGCATGTCGGTCCGGTCGGCGAGGTCGAGCGCAGCGGCGAGCGACGCGATCGCGTCATCGAGTTGTCCGCTGCGGAGGGCCACGCGGCCTTCCGACACCATCACACCCAGCTGCTCGGTCGGACTGAGCTCGCCACCTTCGGCGGTGCGGTACTCCCAGTCGGCCCGTGCCTCGGCGAAGCACAGTGCCGCGCTGGCGTGATCTGCGAGGCCGACGTAGGCCTCGGCGAGGTCGGCGAGCAGCCCCCCGACCAGATGGGGAGCATGGTCACGGGACAGCTCGACGGCCTTTCGACCGAGGCTGACCGCAGGGAGATATTCACCACGTCGACCGCGGATCCGGGCGAGGTTGCCCATGACCATCGCATCGAGATCGCGTCGTCCGAGCGGCTCATTGATGGCCAACGCACTCTCGTAGGTGGTGATCGCGCGGTCGTAGTCGCCCATCGACTGGTACACGGCTGCGATCGTGTGCAGGATCTTGCCTTCGTTGATGTCGTCGTGCGTCGCCCGGTACACCTGGATGGCCTGCAGGCAGGCTTCGAGCGCTGCGGCGAAGTTGCTCGCCTGATAGTGAACGACGCCGATCAGGTGGAGCGACCATGCGAGGGTGAGGTTCGGCTCACCGGTCTCGGCGAGGTTGACGGCTTCGGATGCGAGCGCGAATGCATCGTCCGCCTGTTGATGCTGGTGGGCGATCGAGGCCAACTGGTACAGCGCCTCGGCCTCGGGCAGCGCGAGGCCCGCGGCCCGTGCGTGCACGCGTGCCTGGAGCGCCAGCTTGCGCGCACGTGCGGGATCACTCGACCGGCAGAGGGCCACCTCGTCGAGCAGTTCACGAACTCGAGCCTGCTCCGTTGTCATCGATTCATGCACTCGGTTCCCTGCTTCGACTGGTCGGCCGACCTCGCCCCAGATCATGTCCGCGCCGACGGCTCGAACACACATCGACGACGAAGTGCTTCCCCTGCATATCGGCGGGGCCGAGCTCGATCTTGAGCACGACCGCACAGCGTCCGATCAGGCCACAACCGGGAGCATGCACCGGCCAGGCTTCCTATCCTGGTTGATGATGGCCGTGTCGACTGCGCCGAAACAGCGGCGACGCGTTGAGCGTTCCGCGCTCTGGGCGTTCGTCCCCGTGGTCGTCATGCTGCCGTTTGCGATCCTGGCGTTGTTCGTCATCTCGATGCCGGCGCTTCTGCTGACGGGTCTGCCGTTCATCTGGGTGCTGGTCGGGTTCGCCTCGACGGGCCCGCTGCTGTTCGTCCGTCGGTTTCAGGTCTGGGTGCTCACGCCGGTGCTCGGTGCGCGACGACCGACCGCGGACGAAGAAGCTGCGATCGCTCCATTGTGGAACGAGATCGTCCGCAGCAATCGGCTCCCCGAGGACCGGTACGTCGTGCGGATCCTGCCCTCCGACGAGTTGAACGCCTTCGCGTGCGGTGGCCATCTCGTCGTGGTCACGTCGTTCGCGGTCGACGAGCTGACCACTCCCGAACTGCAGGGGGTGCTCGCTCATGAGCTGAGTCACCACCTCGGCCTGCACACGGTCGCGATCACGATCGGGCACTGGCTGTCGACCCCGGTGGTGCTGCTCGCCCGGATCGGGGTGTTCCTCGAGAACGTCGCGATCGCTGCTCGCGAGTCATACGGCCGCGATTCGTCGATCATCGACGCGTTGACCAACGCAGCAGCGGTCGTGATCCGGATGGTGTCCTGGGTGTTCACCGCCGGGATCCGAGCCGGCGCTGCGTTGGGCAACCTGGTCGGACACCAATCGGAGTTCGACGCCGACCAACGCGCGGTCCGGATGGGATTCGGCCGGGAGTTGTCGAGCGCACTGCGGCGGGTGCTCGCTGCGGGCCACCACCCGCGGCCCGTGGGGTGGCGCGAACGGATCGCCGCATCGCATCCTCCGGCGCGGACTCGTGTCGCACGCATCGAGGCCCTGATGCGCCACCCGGCACGCTGAACCCGCGCTCAACTACCATCGCGCCGATGACCCCAGTCCCGCCGGTTCCGGGTGCACCCGAGCAGATCCTCCTCACGATCGGCGACATCGGTGTGTCCCCGTCATGGGTGGTCACGCCGAATGGATCCGCGCCACTCGCTGGTTCGCAATGGATCGTTCAGGACCGGACGTTCACACAACGGACCATCCCGGCGTACGCCATCGTGCTCGCCGTCGTGTTCGCGCTCGCCTGTCTTCTCGGTCTGCTGTTCCTGCTGATCAAAGAAGACCGGATGACCGGGTACGTCGAGGTGTCGGTCCACAGCGGCAACCTGTTCCACGTGACCCAGCTACCGGCGCAGTCACCGCAGGCGGTGCTGTACGCGCGCCAACTCGTCGCCCAGGCGCAATCGATGACGGCCGCGGCGGGTTCGTGACGCAGGCCTCGGAGGTCAGGCGGTGATGGGGGCGACCGTCGCGTCGAGCAGGCGGGCGAGGTCGGCAGGGTCGAGTGCGACGTCGAGACCGCGACGCCCCCCGCTCACATAGACCGAGTCGAACAACTCGACGGTCTCGTCGAGCACCGTGCGCAGGGTCTTGCGCTGCCCGAGCGGGCTGATCCCGCCGACGACATAGCCGGTGATCCGTTCGGCGTCGGCGGGGTCGCACATGGCCGCCTTCTTGCCCCCGACGGCTGCGGCGACGAGCTTCATCGAGACCATGCAGCTGACCGGGACGACCACGACGACGGGGTCCCGGTCGGCATCGACGTTGACGAGGAGCGTCTTGAAGACCTGGTCGTATGGCAGCCCGAGCGCCTCCGCCGCTTCACGTCCGAAGTCGCGCAGCTCGTCACCACGGTCGTACTCGTACACGGCGAACGCCACCCCTTCCCGCTCGAGCAGCGCGATCGCCGGCGTCATCGCCCCAGTCTCCCCGAGCGACATGACGTCGATCCGCCATGGGTGTGATGTTGCTCGGCGGGACTGCCAGACTTCGGGCGATGCGTCTGTCCGCCGAGCCGTCCGTCCACCCCGCCGATCACGACTTCACCCACGACATCCGGGTGCGGTTCGTGGAGACCGACGCGATGGGCATCGTGCACCACTCGAACTATCTGTCTTACTTCGAGGAGGCCCGCGTCGCCTTCCTCGCCCACGTGGGCCATCCGTTCACCGCGTGGCGTGCCGACGGCTTGGAGTCGCCGGTGCTCGAGTCGTTCGTCCAGTATCGCCAACCCTGCCGCTTCGACGAGGTCCTGACGATCCACCTGACGCTCGCCGCGGCCACACGCGCCACGTTCCAGCTGAGCTACCTCGTGACCGTCGGCGACGAGGTCCGCACCACCGGCGTCACCGTGCACGGGTGCACGACCCTCGAGGGCAGGCCGACCCGTCTGCCAGCATGGCTCGTTGAGCTCGCGGCCCGCTGAGGCGAGGCCAGCGACACGTCCAACGCACAGACCCGGTCACATGCGTTGGGTGAGGCCTCCGTCGACGACGAAGATCTCGCCGCTCGTGTACTTGTTGCGCAAGAGCGCGAGGACCGCCTCCGCACAGTCCTCAGGCGTTGCGGATCGTGGCACCGGGGCCATCGCCGCCACGGCCGCATGCATGTCGTCCCAGTCGGCAGTCCATCGCGTGGCGACCAGACCGGGAGCGACCGCATTGACGCGGATCGGGCCGTACGACTTCGCGAGCAGCAAGGTCATCTGGTTCAACGCGGCTTTGGTCATCGAGTAGGCCATCGACGACCCGACGGGACGAACGCCGGCGATCGACGTGATGTTGACGATGTTCGCGTCGTCGGACTCGCGCAGATGTGGGATCGCGTACTTCGTCAGCCACCAGGTGCCGAACACGTTGACGTCGAATGTCTTCTGGAAGATCTCGTCGGTGAGCCCGGCGAGATCGGCGTGGTCGACCGATGTCGTCCAGCCGGCGTTGTTGATCAGGAAATCGAGCCGCCCGTACGTCTCGATCGTGGCGTCGACGAGCGCGTGACCCTGCGCCTGCTCGGCGATGTCGGCCTGCACGTACATCGACTCACCGGGCAGCGATGCCGACACCTCCTCGCCCAGTTCGACCGACGATGCCGAGTTGACGACGACCGTGGCGCCGAGTGCCGACAGCCGTCGAGCCGTCTCTTCGCCGATCCCGGCTGACGAGCCCGTCACGATCGCGACCCGTCCGGAGAACTCTGATTCGCTCATCTCCGAGAACGTAGTGAGATCATCGGACATGGCCGTCATCGATCATCTCGTCCTCGCCGTCCCCGACCTCGACGAGGCGATCGACGCCTTCGAGCGCGAGCACGGCGTCCGACCGGCGGTCGGCGGACGACACGAGGGGCTCGGCACGCACAACGCGCTCGTGTCGTTCGGCGACTCGTACCTCGAGTTGATCGCCCCGGATCCGACGCAACCGGATCCGACCGGACCACGACCGTTCGGCATCGACGACATCGAGCAGCCGACGCTCGTCACGTGGGCCGCTCGCCCGGACACTGCGGCGGGCGAGTCGATCGACACGCTGACCGCCGCCTGCCGCGAGGTCGGGTACGACCCCGGGCAGGCGATTGCGATGTCGCGTCGGACCCCGGCCGGCAACATGCTGCGGTGGCGCCTGACCCTGGCCACGATGGCGCACGACGGGTTGATCCCGTTCCTGATCGACTGGGGTGACACCCCCCATCCCGCCGACACGACTCCTGGCGGCGTGGATCTCGCACTGTTCTCGGGCGCGACCGTCGATCCCGATGGAGCCAATCGAGTTCTCGCGGCCCTCGGCCTGCCGACATTCGCCGAACCGATCGGCGACGGCGGCGCAGGGCTGCGGGTCGACCTGCGCCCCGGCCAGCTGTAGGCAGTCGACCGAGGCGTCGCAGACGGTGCGGCTGTCGACCCAACGCAACGACCTCGTCCGGGTCGATGCGGACGGGGTGCTCACGGTCGACGAACGGGTCGTCCCGGGAACGTTCGTCTGGGCACGCCGCTGAACTCGCGCCAGCGGCCGTACGAACGACAGCGACTATTCTGCCGCGGATGACGATCAGTCTCAGGGATCGAAACCGACTCGCCGCGATGGACGAGGTCCGACGGGTCGCCTTCGAGTTGATGTCGACCAACGGCTTCGATGCGATCACCGTCGAACAGATCGCATCCCAGTCGAGCGTGTCACCGTCCACGGTGTACCGATACTTCGGGACGAAGGAGGCCCTGGTCCTGTCGGCGCAGCGCCCGACGAAGCTGGTCGAGCGAGTCGCGCGAGATGTGTCCGATCGGACTGGACTGGCGGCGTTCGCGCGGGCCGCCACGAAGGTGTGGGGTGGAGACGAGACGGTCGCGGTCGAATTGACCCTCGTTCATGCGAACCCGACGCTCGTCGTCGCATGGGAACGCCAGCTCCTCGATCAACGGGAGGCGCTCGCCGAGGCGCTCGCAGTTCGCCGTGCGGCGACGTCGGTCGGGACGCGCGATCAGGCGAATGCCGCAGCGGCACTGGCGGTACTGATGACCATGCTGCTCAAGTGGCAGGCCGCGGGCGGTGGGCGCAAGACCCTCGACAAGCTGCTCGCCAAGGCGTTCACCACCCTCGACGTCTGACGGTCACCGTCTGCTGACAGCCACCACCTCCCAGGGCTCGGCCGATCGCCTCGTCTCGTTCTGGTCGACGCTCTGCGCCGGGCGTACCCTGGCGACATGACCCAGTTCGGACTCACCGACGACCAACTCGCGCTGCTCGACGTGGCCGATCGGTTCGGACGCAACGAGTTGTACCCGCTCGCGGAGAAGATGGACAACGACGAGTGGTGGCCGCCGGACATCATGGCGAAGCTCGGCGCCAACGGGCTGCTCGGCGCCACGATCCCCGAGGAGTACGGCGGCGCCGGGATGGGCTTGCTCGAGTCGGGTCTCGTCCTCCAGGCGTTCTCCCGTTGGAACCACGCGTTCGGCCTGTCGTGGGTCGCGCACGACAACCTGTGTGCGAACAACATCCACGCCAACGGCAGCGACGACATCCGCCGGCGCTTCCTGCCCAAGCTGTGTTCCGGTGAGTGGACCGGTTGCCTCGGGCTGACCGAACCGGGCGCAGGGTCCGATGCGTTGGGCTCGATGCGAACCACCGCCGTGCGCGACGGCGACACCTACATCGTCAACGGCTCGAAGCTGTACATCACGAACGGCCCGGTGGCCGATGTGTGCCTGCTCTACGCCAAGACGACGCCCGACGCCGGGTCGAAGGGCATCACGGCGTTCGTCGTCGAGTGCGACACGCCGGGCTTCAACGTGGCACAGAAGCTCGTGAAGATGGGGTTCCGCGGGAGCCAGACCGCCGAGCTGCACTTCGACAACATGGTCATCCCCGCCGAGAACGTGGTCGGCGAGGTCGATCAGGGTCACACGGTCGTGATGAGCGGTCTCGACCTCGAGCGGGCGATGATCGCCGCGATCAACGTCGGGATGTCCGAACGTGCCCTCGATCTGTCGGTCGAGTTCGCCGGCACACGCGAGCAGTTCGGCCAGCCGATCGGCTCGTTCCAGATGATCCAGTCCCGCCTCGCCGACATGTACGTGTGGGTCGAAACGATGAAGACGTTCGTCTGGCAGGTGCTCGCCGAGTGCGACCAACTCGAGCACGGCGAGGCCGGACGAGGTGAGATCCACGCCAAGTCGGCGGCGGCCGTGATGTACGCGGCCAACATGTGCAACCAGGTGCTCGACAACGCCGTGCAGATCCACGGCGGCAACGGCTACATCTGGGAAACCGAGATCAACCGGCTCTTCCGCGGCACGAAGCTGCTCGAGATCGGTGCCGGCACCACCGAGGTGCGCAAGATGATCATCGCCGGCCACCTCCTCGCCTGAGCACCGCTGCCGGGCTAGAGAAAGAGGCGATAGGCGGGGTTGTCGGTTTCGTCCCAGTGGCGGTAGCCGAGGTCGGAGAGGAACGCCGTGAACGCATCGCGGTCGTCGGACGGCACCTGCATGCCGACGAGCACGCGGCCACTGTCGGAGCCGTGGTTGCGGTAGTGGAACAGCGAGATGTTCCAGTCGGGCTTCATCGAGCGGAGGAAATTCATGAGTGCCCCGGGTCGCTCGGGGAACTCGAAGCGCAACAACAGCTCGTCGGACGCCAGGGGTGACTTGCCGCCGACGAGGTGGCGGAGATGCAGCTTCGCCAGTTCGTCGTCGGTGAGGTCGAGCGTGGCGAACCCCGCGGAGCGGAAGGTGTCGGCGAGGTCGTCGGCCTCCGCACGCGCCGAAATGCTCACACCGACGAAGACGTGTGCCTCGCTCCGATCGCTGATCCGGTAGTTGAACTCGGTCACGTTGTGGTCGCCGACCAACTCGCAGAAGCGGCGGAAACTTCCCGGCTCCTCGGGGATGGTCACCGCGAACACCGCCTCGCGCCGCTCACCGATCTCCGCACGCTCGGCGACGAAACGCATCCGGTCGAAGTTCATGTTCGCTCCGCAGGCGACCGCGACGAGCGTCTCGCCACGCACGCCGGACATCGCGACGTACTTCTTGAGGCCGGCGATCGCCAACGCCCCAGCGGGCTCCAGCAACGTGCGCGTGTCGGTGAAGACGTCCTTGATCGCCGCACACGTCTCGTCGGTGTCGACGATCAGGATGTCGTCGACGTACCGCTGGACGAGGCGGAACGTCTCCTTTCCCACGGCCTTCACCGCGGTGCCGTCCGAGAACAGCCCGACCTCGGCCAGTTCGACACGTTTGCCCGCGGCGATCGATTGCGCCATCGCGTCCGACTCGATGTGTTGGACCCCGATGATCTTGACCTCCGGGCGGACCCGCTTGACGTAGGCCGCGATCCCGGCGCTCAGACCGCCGCCGCCGATGGCGACGAAGATCGCGTGGATCGGGCGACCGTGTTGACGCAGGATCTCCATGCCGATCGTGCCCTGCCCGGCGATCACGTCCGGATCGTCGAACGGGTGGACGAAGGTCAGGTCCCGCTCGACCATCAGCTCCTGCGCCCGGTCGAACGCCTCGCTGTACGACTCCCCGTGCAACACGATCTCGGCGCCACGCGCAGCGACGGCGTCGATCTTCAGCCGCGGCGCAGTCGTCGGCATCACGATCACCGCATGGCACCCGAGTTCGTTCGCTGCCAGCGCGACTCCCTGGGCGTGATTCCCGGCCGACGATGCGACCACCCCGCGGGCCCGCTGCTCGTCGGTGAGCCGCGCCATCTTGTTGTAGGCACCGCGCAGCTTGAACGAGAAGACCTCCTGCAGGTCTTCCCGCTTGAGCAGCACCCGATTTCCGAGTCGACGCGACAGGTCGGACGATGGCTCGAGCGGTGTTTCGATCGCGACGTCGTAGACCCGTGCGTTGAGGATCAGCGGGAGGTAGTCGATGTCGTCGCCGTCGAGCGAGGAGCTGCTGAGGTCCGACGTCATCGGCCCAGTCTGGCCGCTGAACGGTGCGTCCCGCCGGACAGCGGTTGTCACAATCGGCGCAGCGCGGCGTCCAAGGCACGGTGCGCTGCGTCGTCGTCGAATCCGAGTTGTCGCGTGACCACGGCCAGCGTGTCGGCGGCGGCGTCGAGATCGTGCGAGGTCGTGGCGGCGTGTCGACGATCGAGCACGATGGTCCCGTGCCGTCCGGCCGTCTCGACGAGGCCATCGCGGGCGAGGGCGTCGTACACCTTGTTCACCGTGCCCCACGCGACGTCGAGGTCGTGTGCGAGTTGACGGATCGTCGGCAACTTCGACCCCGCACGCAACTGGCCGGACGCAATCAACCGCTCGATCTGAGCGCGCAACTGCTCGAACACCGGCAGCGGAGAGCCCGGATCGACGTGGACGATCACGAGTGCGCGTCCGGACCCGCTGTGCTCGCCAAGGCAACGTCGGGCGACCGTGCCACCGGTGGATGGTGTGGCCGAGGCGCGGCACGCCGCAGCGTCGCGACCACGCCGACGAGCGAGACGATGACGACACAGAACCGCACGAACGCCATGGCACCGGTGAGTCCGATCACCTTCGAGCTGGTCCAGCCCAGCATCAGGAATCCGGTCGCGGCGAGCAGGAACGACACCGACGACGCGGCGAACCCCCGCAACCGCTCGTCGAGCACACGGGCGCGGTCGGTCATGACCGGCCGCTCTCGCCCTGCGATGACGGTGCGTACCATCTCGGCCACGCCGAACGGGGCGACGAGGATCAGCACCGTCGCGAGCGCAACACCGCCGTGGTCGGTGGCGAATGCGACGACGCCCACGCCGACCGCGACCACGGCGAGCGACCGAGCGAGCAGCACCCGTTCGCGTCCGACCGACGGCGGTCGAGGAAGCAGCGACGCCGCTGATCGCGCCGGCGTCATCGAGGTGAGCCGGAAGCTCTCCGCTGACAGGGTGCCCACGATGACGCCACACAGCCCACAGAACAGGAGATCTGCCAACGGGGATCCCTGCCCGATGCTGATCGAGATCGAACCGAACCACCGCACACCGACGATCCCTGCGAACGCCACGCCGAACAGTCCTCCGGCCAGCCGGTGCCGCCGGTGCCGGGTCAGGTAGCGACGGCACACGTCGCGGACATCCTCACTCCCCGCCCCGCCCTCCCGGCCACGACCCGGCCCTGCCAACCATGTCACGTCAGCAGCGGTCGGCGTCGTTCGCTGCACCAGCATCGAGCCGGTGACGTACAGCGCCGCGGCCAGGATCACGAGCACGATGGTCATCGTCGCGAAACATCTCTGGGCGAAGTACCTCTGGCCTTTGGCATATTGACATAGTACGATAGGCCAATGTTCAACGCAACGCTGGGCGCGTCGATGACCGATGAGACCGTCAACGAGACGGCCCCGGATCCGTCGATGGCGATGCTCGCCCCGACGTCGACCCGCCGCCGCAACCTCCTGCTCGCGCTGGCGGGGTTCGCCCTACTGGCCGCCGCATGGCTCTCACCCGCACTGCTGCGTCCGTCCGTCGTTCCTGCGAACGGCGCGGGTGCAGGGAGCTGGCACGCACTCCCTTCGAATCGGCAGGTGCTGACCATGACCCAGGTGACGGCGCGGACCTGGCCGAACGTCGAACTACGGTCCGTGGTCGACGTGCCGGGCGCTGACGTCGCCGGCACCTGGATGATCGATGACGCTGTGCTCGCCGGATTCGATGACGCCATCGAGGAGTCAGCGTTCGACAGCGGCGAGGCCTATCTGCGGGCCGCGATGCCAGCGTTCGACACTGGCGCCGACTCCCTGCCCCGACGTCTCGGTCACGGTCAGTCCGCGATCCTCGTCGTGCTCTGGAACGTCGCCGGGTGCGACGTGCTCGACACGCCCGAGCCGGTTCCGGCCCCGATCGAACTGGGGACCGTGATCCGAACGGGCCGCCGCGAGGAGTTGCCTCCGATCGCCGCCCCCGGTTTCGACGTGGACACGCTGCGCCGGTCCGGCACCTGCGGATGAAGGGCGCTTCGCCGACGCCCGCATCGGCTCACTAGGTTCGATGCCCATGAAGCTCGGACTCGCCTTCGCCAACACCGGACCCTTCGCCGAAGCGGACGGAGTCGCGCAGATGGCCATCGCCGCGGAGCAGGCCGGCGTGGAGTCGGTGTGGACCGTCGAGCACGTCATCTGGCCGAGCAGCTACGACTCGGAATACCCGTACTCCCCTTCCGGCAAGATGCCGGGTGACAAGACCTCACCGATCCCCGATCCGCTCGTCTGGCTGTCGTTCGTGGCCGCGCACACGACGAAGCTGCAACTCGGCACGGGCATCGTGATCCTCCCCGAACGCAACCCCGTCGTGTTCGCCAAGGAGGTCGCCACCCTCGATCGTCTGTCGAAGGGCCGGATGCAGCTCGGTATCGGTGTCGGCTGGCTCGCGGAGGAGTTCGACGCTCTCGGAATCTCGTGGGCGCGACGTGGCGCGCGCACCGACGAGTACGTGCAGGCGATGCGCGCGCTCTGGGCCGGTGACGACGCGTCGTACGACGGCGAATTCGTCTCCTTCGAGAACGTGTCGTCGAACCCGAAGCCCCATGGCGGGACGGTGCCGTTCGTGATCGGTGGCCACTCGGCCGCCGCCGCCAGGCGCGGGACGGCTCGGTGACGGGTTCTTCCCCGGCAAGGGCTCGATCGCCGAGTTCACCGAGATGATCGACATCGTGCACCAGACGGCCACCGAATTCGATCGTGACCCCGACTCGATCGAGATCACGGCGGCGCATCCCGGCCTGTTCGGCGACGACCCGGTCGGGGCGGCACAGGAGTTGGCATCGATCGGCGTCAGCCGCACGATCGCACCGGCGTTCATGCTGCTCGGGAGCGAGGGCGTCGAGGCGAAGGCCACCGAGATGGCCGAGAAGATCATCGCCCCGATCGCCGACGTCTGAATCCCGGTCGCCCGGCGGCGACTGGGTCGCGGGCGCGCGAGACTGGAGCCTGCCCGAGAGTCGCCATGACAAGCATCCAACTCGACGACGTCAGCAAGGTCTATCCGGACGGTCTCGTTGCGGTAGATCACATCGACCTCACCGTCGACGACGGCGAGTTCCGCGTCCTGCTCGGTCCGTCGGGATGCGGCAAGAGCACCGTGCTCCGGATGATCGCCGGGCTCGAGGACGCAACTCGTGGCGAGATCCGCCTGGACGGCGTGCGGGTCAACGACATCGGCCCGCGCAGCGCGACGTCGCAATGGCCTTCCAGACGCATGCGCTGTACCCCCGGATGACCGTCGCGGAGAACATCGGGTTTCCACTGAAGGTCGCCGGACTCCACTCGAGCGAGGTGGCCGAACGAGTCACGACGGTAGCCCGGCTCCTGCATCTCGACGACGTGCTCGACCGCCGACCGAGCCGCTTGTCCGGCGGACAACAGCAGCGGGTGTCGCTGGCGCGGTCGATCATCCGCAGCCCACGGCTGTTCCTCATGGACGAGCCGCTCTCCAATCTCGACGCGCATCTCCGCGGTGATGCACGTGCCGAGATCCTGCGCATCCAGCGCGAGCTGCACACGACGACCGTGTTCGTCACCCACGACCAGGCCGAAGCGATGGCGATGGCCGACCGGATCACGATCATGCGTGATGGCATCGTGGCCCAGACCGGAACGCCGACGGAGCTCTTCAGACGGCCTGCCGACCTGTTCGTCGCCCGGTCCCTCGGATCACCGCAGATGAACGTGGTGGTCGCCACCATCGTCGAGCACGCAGATGGATTCGCACTCGAGATCGGCTCGCACACGATCCCACTCACCGGCACCTCACCGATGGGCCGCGCCCGCTGGTCGTCGATCGCCGGGCGACGTGTTGCGGTTGGCATCCGCCCCGAGTCGCTGCGGCGGGTCGCCGATGGCGAACTGCTCGCGAGCGTGGAGTCCACCGAGTCGTTGGGCCCCGAACAGTTGGTGCATGCACTCATCGATGCTCCCAGCGTCGAACTGACCTCGACGGGCGTCGAGATCAGTGGCGGTCGAGAGTCGCCGATCACCGCGTTCACCGGGGCCCACGACCACGTGAGCCTGTGGGAGCCCTTCGCGCTGCGCGTCGACAGCAGCTCGATCCACCTGTTCGATCTCGAGACCGGCGACGCGCTGGCCGCGTACGGCTCCCTCGGCTGAGTCGTCACTCCGGCCGGAATCCGATCTACGACAAGATGACCGCCGACGGACCGGTCGTGTACAGCCGGCCCTATCAGCAGTGGTTCGTGTCGGGGTACGACGAAGTCGTCGCCGTGCTGCGCTCACCCAACTCGAGCACGGCGGCTCTCGCCGACCGCATGCTCGCTCGTCCGCCATACACGAAGTCGTCCGACACCGCCGTCGAGAACTTCCGGATGTGGCTGCTGGTGACCGACCCGCCGATGCACACACGTCCGCGAACCGGGACGTTCGGCGATGGCCAGATGCCGATCGACTCCGACTCGACCGCCCGACCCGAGGCCGATCTCGTTCGGTCACGGGATCCACCACTGCCTCGGCTCTTCACTCTCTCGCCTGGAGATGCGGATCGCCGTTCCGGCATTCCTGGAGGCCTTCGGCGACTACACGGTCGAGCCGGACGAAGCGGTCACACACGTTGCGCGGCCCGACGAGACTCGTCGTGCGGCGCGGTCAGCCCTTGGCGCGACCGGTGTAGCCGAAGAGCTTGCCGGCCACCTTGCGGATCTGGATCTCGTCGGATCCCTCGGTGATCCGGTACCGACGGTGGTGCCGGTAGATGTGCTCGAACGGCATCGCTCGGTTGTAACCCTGGCCGCCACACGTCTGCATCGCCTGGTCGGCCGCATTGCAGCAGAAGCGGTTCGCCGCGGTAGTTGCACATGGCGACCTTGTCGGTGATCTCCATGTGGTCGATCCCTGCGTCGAGTTGCCATGCGGTCTTCTGGATCAGCGCACGGAGCATCTCGGCCTCGGTGGCGAGCTCCGCGAGCGGGAACTGGATGGCCTGGTTCGTCGACAGCCGCTTGCCGAACGTCGTGCGCTGGTTGGCGTACTCGACCGCCAGGTCGATGCAGTGCAGCCCGGCGCCGAGAGACGACGCAGCCTGTCGGATCCGGTTCTCGTGCACGAACAGCTGCGCCGTCTGGAGACCGAGCCCCTCCTCACCGAGGATGTCGTCGTTGCTCACCCGCACCTCGGTCAGTCGTACGTGCGCGTGGTCGGTCGGCATGTTGAACGTCCACATGAACTCCTCGATCTCGAAGCCCGGCGAGTCGGTCGGCGCGATGAAACACGTGATGCCGCGGCCGTCGCCGGGCTCGCCCGACGTCCGGGCGAAGATGTAGTCGTGGGTGGCATGGTGGAGCCCGGTGTTCCAGTACTTCTCACCGCTGATGACCCACTCGTCGCCATCGCGCACTGCGGTCGTCTCCATCCACGTCGCGTCGGAGCCGTGCAGCGGTTCGGTGAGTCCGAACCCGATGCGAGCCGTTCCCTCGAGCATCTTGGGGATCCACTCCGCCTGCTGGGCGGCTGAGCCGTACCGCTCCATCATCAGCACCGTGACGAGGTTGCCGACGATCGAGCTCTCGTTCTGCAAATCGTTGTGGAGGCCGAGCCCCTTGCGTGCCAGGTGCTCGCGCACGATGGCCATCTCGAGGTTCGAGCCGTTCTTGCCGCCGAAGCGTTCGGGGAGTTGGTAGCGGTAGAAGCCGGCTTCGTCGGCGGCGATGCGCATCCTCCGCAGCAGCGCTTCCCACTCGGCGTTGGGGAGGCCGTCGCGGTCCCAGTCGGTACGCGAGTCCTCTCGACGATGGTCGAAGAAGCGGACGTTGTCGTCCTCCTGCTCCATCGGCTTGATCGTCGACTCGATGAACGCGTCGAGGTCGTCGAGCAGCTGCTGGGTCGATTCGGGCATCGAGAAGTCCATGCGCCGACCGTAGCGATCGCCTCGTCACCACCTCCGACGGAGCAGCCCCGCCGGTTGCGGGTCGGTCTCGGCGCCGGGTTCTTGACCACTGCTACGGTGCGTGACCACCGTCACTGCATCCCAAGGAGGTTCGCCATGTTCACGATGGCCGACATCACCCGCACCCACGCTGCGGAGCGTCCCGACAAACCGGCACTTGTGTGCGACAACCGCACCCTGACCTACGGCGAACTCCACACCGAGAGCTGTCGAGTCGCGAACGCACTCATCGATGCCGGCGTGACACCGCAGGATCGGGTGGGATTCATCGGCAAGAACATCCCCGAGTACTTCACCCTCAGCTACGGGGCGGCAAAGCTGAACGCGGTGCCCGTCGCCGTCAACTGGCGGCTGGCGCCACCGGAAATGGCGTTCATCCTCGACAACGCGGAGGCGAAGGTGGTCCTCGTCGAAGGCGAGTTCCTCGATCATCTCGACAAGATGGAGCTGCCGCGCAACCCGCTCATCATCGAGGTCGGCGGGAACGGCGCCAACGTGTCGTACGGCGAATGGATCGACGGTCGATCGGACGATGATCCGGGGTACCCGATCGCGCCCGACGACACCGGATCGCAGCTCTACACGTCCGGCACCACGGGCCTCCCGAAGGGCGCGGAGCTCACCAACCGGAACTTCGAGGCGATCATCGAGCCGATCAGCGAGATGATCGGAGTGACCTCGGACAGCGTCATGCTGCACATCCTCCCGATGTTCCACATCGGTGGGAGCGGGGTGGCCAACGTCGGCCTCTTCAACGGAGCGACCAACGTCGTCCACCGCGATGTCGACCCGGGGCGGATCTTCGCCGACATCCCGAAGTACCGCGTGACCGCCAGTTTCATGGTTCCGGCGCTGCTGCAGGTCCTTCCGATGATCCCGGGGGCATCGGACGTCGACTTCTCGTCGTTGGAGACGATCTTCTACGGCGCGTCGCCGATCACCGAGGAGGCACTGGTTGCGTCGATGGCGCTGCTCAAGTGCCCCCACGCTCAGGCGTACGGCCTCACCGAAACCACGGGTGTCGTCACCTGGCTCCCACCCGAGGATCACGATCCGGGCGGCCCTCGCGCGAAACTCCTCCGCTCGGCCGGCAAGCCCGTCACCGGTGTCGAACTGCGCATCGTCGATGACTCCGGCAACGACCGACCACCCGGTGAAGTCGGCGAGGTCTGGGTGCGGACCCACCAGAACCTCAAGAGCTACTGGCGGAATCCCGACGCCACCGCGGAGGTGTTTCCCGAAGGACGCGATGCCGACGGTCTCGGCTGGTTCCGCACCGGTGATGCCGGCTACCTGGACGATGGCTACCTGTTCATCCACGACCGGGTGAAGGACATGATCGTCTCCGGCGGGGAGAACATCTATCCGGCGGAGATCGAGAACGCGATCATCTCCCACCCCGGCGTCGCCGACGTCGCGGTCATCGGCGTCCCGAGCGAGCGGTGGGGCGAGTCGCCACTCGCATTGATCGTGGCGGCCGAGGGTGCCGACCCGACGCAGGAGGAAATCATCGCTCACTGCGCGGAGCGGCTGGCACGGTTCAAGTTGCCGACGGCCGTCGAACGTATCGATGCGATCCCGCGCAACCCGTCGGGAAAGATCCTCAAGGTCGACCTGCGCAAGCCGTACTGGGAAGGCCGCGACCGCGCCGTCAACTGATCACACGTATGTCGAGCCCTTCATGCCGTCGATGTCCTTGCGCATCTCGACGTTGACCAGCGCGGGCTTGCCCGACGCAAAGGCCCGTTCGAGTGCCGGCACGATGGCGCCCGGCTCGGTGACGTGCTCGCCGTGGCCGCCGAGCGCTTCGACGACCTTGTCGTAGCGGGTGTAACTCAGCTCGGTGGCGACGAGGCGATCGGAGCCGTAGATCATGGCCTGCGGACGCATCATCTGGCCCCAGGCCGCGTCGTTGCCGACGATCCCGACGATCGGCAGCCCGAAGCGCACGGCGGTGTCGAACTCGAAACCGTTCAGACCGAACGCACCGTCGCCGTAGACGATGAGCACCCGCCGGTCGGGGTGGGAGAGCTGCGCGGCCAGCGCGAAGGGCATGCCGACGCCGAGGGTTCCCAACGGCCCCGGGTCCATCCACGTCCCGCGTTCGGGGACCTTGATCACCTTCGACGCCTGGGCGACGATGTCGCCGCCGTCGCCGATCACGATCATCTCGTCGTCCGTCGAGATGAATTCGGCGATACCGCGGCACAGTCGCATCGGATCGATCGGGACCTCGTCGGAGTCGAGTTGACCGGCGAGCTGCTGCTCAGCGTCGACTTCGATCGCGCGGAGGGCCGCCGAGTGCTCGGAGAAGTCGACCCCTCCTCTGCTGGCCACCGCATCGCGCAGCGCATCGAGGTTCACACCCAGATTGCCGACGAGCCCGACGTCGGCCGAACGGTTCTGCCCGATCAGCGTCTCGTCGAGGTCGAGTTGCACGATCTTCGCGTCGGATGGAATCGACGCGCCGTACTTCATGCGGAAGTCGAGCGGCGTGCCCGCGAGCACGACCACGTCGGCGCGCGCCAGCGCATCCTTGCGGCTCCGGTTGAAGAACTGCGGGTGGCTCATCGACAGCTGGCCGCGAGCCATACCGTTGGTGTACGCCGGGATGTGGGTCGCTTCGACGAACCGCTGCAGCGCGGGCCCACCTTCGGACCACTTCAACGCAGTGCCCGCCATCACCATCGGGCTCGTCGCACCGCTCACCATGTCGGCCGCTTCGTCGATCAGCACCGTCGGCGCCGTGGACGCGACGCGGTAGTCGCGAAATCGTGGCATCGCGATCGCATCGAGATCGATCGGCGAGTGAAGGACGTCCATCGGGACCTCCAGAAACGCCGGACCGGGAACACCCGACAGCGCATGGCGGATCGCGAGCTCGACGTACTCGCCGAGCCGGGCCGTCTCGTAGCAGGCGTCGGCCCACTTCGTGATCGGCTTCATCACCGACACGTGGTCCATCTCCTGGAGCGAGCCGCGCCGGAGGTTGTTGAACGGACCCTGACCGCCGATCACCAGGATCGGCGAGTTCGCCCGCCACGCGTTGGCGACACCAGTGACACCGTCGGTCACGCCTGGGCCCGCGGTGAGGATCGCGACGCCGACGCGTCCCGGGTTGAGGCGCGCCCACGCGTCGGCGGCATGTGCGGCGGCCTGCTCGTGCCGCACGTCGATCACCCGAATGCCCTCGTCGAGGCATCCGTCGTAGATCCCCATCACGTGACCGCCGGACAGCGTGAACACACACTCGACGCCCGCGGCCTTCAACGCCTTCGCGACCAATCGACCGCCGTGGCTCATGACACAACCTCCATGTGATCCATGTGTCGACCGTAGTGGTCGAGGACCCGGCAGGATTCAGGCGACCGCGGAGGCCGGCAGGCGGTCGGAGTCGAGATCGGTTGCGGGAGGGTACGCGCCGCGTAGGTACCACGGCGGCGAGAAGTGCTCCCAGGTACCTGCGGGCTGAGCCAGCCGGTCGGCGATCACCGCGATCGCGGCCGAGTTGAATCCGAGCCCGCAGTGGCTCCCGAGGACCCGCACGTTCTCACTCGTCGCCGTGCGCTCGACCAGGCAGGCCTGCCAGCTCACGACACCGTCCGTACGCGAGTAGATCGACGTGTTGGGGATCTCGAGCGGGGGTCGGTGCACGTCGCGCATGGCCCGTCGGAAGCCCGGCGAGTGGTATCGACTCATCGCTTCCCACATGGGCTGCGCTGACGAGGAATCGGCCTCGATCATCTGGATCGGGCTGCCGAGGGTGACCACTTGGCGCACCATGTCGGGTCGCGCCCGTGCGAGCTCGCGGGCGTAGATCCCACCCAGGCTCCAACCGACGATCGACACCGGCTGCGCAGACCGCTGGTAGGCCCGATCGAGCTTGGCGACGAGCCCGTCCAGGATCCGACGCGTCGGGCCGACGTTGACGCCCAGACCCCAGCCGTAGGTGCGGTAGCCGAGTCGACGGAGCACCTTGCGCAGCGGATCGGTCGACCGATCACTCGCCGAGAATCCGGGAAGGACGAGAACGGGGTGCCCATCGCCGGTCGGGAGCCGCCGCAGGAGTGGAAGCATGACCGACATTTGTGCCCGTTCGCCCAGCGCTCGAATCTCGAGCGCAGCCAGCCACGGCGAAGGTGCCGAGATCTTGTCGTTCATCAGGACTTCTTGCGTTTCGCCGCGGCCTTCTTCCTCGTCGCCGGTCGCTTGACGGCCGCCTTCTTCTTCGCCGGAGCCTTCGTCGCCGTCGCCCGCTTCGTGGCGGGAGCGCGTGTCGCCGCCTGCTTGGCGGATGCCGACATCGACGCCGCGCGGATTTCTCGTTGCTTCTCGATACGACGCGCCACCTCCGGGCTGCTCGGTGCGATCGCCTCGGTGCCATGGCCCCCACGCCGCATCGCTGCCGGTGCGGGCGGTACAGCCCAGTCGGCTCCGGTGGCCTCGAAGAGCCGCTCGATCTCGTCGACGTGCAGGTCGACCAGATGCCAGAGATCGGGAATCAGCTCGCGATCGGAGATGAGCCCGATGTCGAGTCGGTCTTCGTAGCTGTGGACCGTGATGTTCAAGCCGACGCCGTCGGAGATCGTGGAGACCGGGATGTACGCGTCGAGCTTGGCCCCGGCGAAGTACAGGGGCTCGCGCGGGCCCGGCACGTTCGAGATCACGACATTGACGGGAGTGTTCACGCGGTCGGCCAGCTTGAGGCGCCCGACGAGGCGGATCGCCGACGCGGCGATGACCGGCGAGGTCATCTGCGTCGCCTCCATCATCGCCTCGGCCGGCAGGAGGTCCATCTGCTTCTTGGCGGCGTTCATCGCTTCGCGACACAGCGCAACACGTTCGACCGGGTCGGCGCAGTTGGTCGGGAGTTCGGCGACGATCGCCGACACGCGGTTCGACCAGACCTCGTCGCCCTGCTCCTCACCCGTGCGAATCGAGACGGGCACCATCGCCCGCAGCGGATCCTCGGGGAGCACGTCGCGCTCGAGCAGGTACTCGCGCAACGCGCCGGTACACATCGCCATCACGATGTCGTTGATCGTTCCGCCCGTCACGTCCTTGAGTGCCTTGACGTTCGCGAGCGCAACCGAGCGCATCGCGAAGCGCCGGTTCGGCGTGACCGACGCGTTCCACGGGGTGGGCGGCGCCGGGCTGAGCGGGATCGACACGCTCGCCTCGTTGCTGCTCGCGGCCTCGGGCTTCGGCGCGACCAAGGCCTTGATCGCATCGCGGGCTTGGCTGGCTGCCCCACTGACGCTGTCCACACCGGCCGTCTCCGCGAGCTGACGGATGATCTTCAACTGGAGGCGAGCGGCCTTGACCGGGTTCGCGGCGAGATGTCGTGCGGTCGCTTTGAGGAGATCGATGTCTCGGGGGATCTCCTCGCCGTGCCAGTCGATCGGTTCGTACGTCCACTCGGCATCGGGCGAGGGGTCGGTGAGGATCTTCAGCATGATCACGCCCGACGCACCGTCGATCGTCGAATGGTGGTATTTCGTGAGCATTGCCCAGCGCCCGTCGGCGAGGCCCTCGATGACGTAGACCTCCCAGAGCGGCCGGCGCCGGTCCATGTGCCGACCGACGATGCGCGCCACCTGATCGCCGAGTTGGTCGGCAGCACCGGGAGGCGCGAGACCGATGTGGCGGACGTGATAGTCGAGGTCGAAGTCGGGGTCGTCGATCCAGTACGGATGATCGAGTCCGAACGGGACGTCGACGAGTCGACGACGCATCGGCGACAGGTGGCCGACCAGAGTGCCGAACCGTTCGTAGACCACGTCGAACGGTTCGAAGTCGGCCGACGGTCGTTCGTAGACGGCCACGGCGTTGACGTGCCCGTACGTGTTCGGCGTCTCCATGTACAGGAAGCTCGCATCGAGCCCTGACAGTTGCTGCATCTCGTCGTTCCCCTTGTGTCCCTGACCTCGACGTCGTTCGGTGTGACCAAGGTCATCATGCCCCAGATCCGGTCTCCGTGCCGAATGACGCGCCGGGTACGGTCGCCCACGTGACGGGCGCTCCACCCCCGATCGGCAGGGTCCTCCGGCGACTCACCGTTCCGGTCTACTTCCCCATCATTGCCGGGGCCCTCGGACTGGCCCTCCTGATCCCCGTGCTGCCGCTGTACCTCACCCGGTCGGGGATCCCGCTCGAGACCACCGCGATCGTGCTCGCCGCAGTGGGGGCGGGGGCCACGCTCGGCGGATTGCCGGCAGGAGCGATGATCGCCCGCTTCGGCGAACGAGCCGTGTTGATTGCCGCACTGATCGGGCTCGGCACCACGTCGGCCCTCCTCGGGGTGAGCGACGCCGCCCTCGTGCTCATCGGCCTTCGCCTCGGCACCGGCGCCTCGAACATCGGCCTCCGATTGTCACGCCAGACCTACATCACACGACGGGTCGATGCCGCTGCACGGGGCCGCTCCATGGCGATGATCGGCGGCTCCTTCCGACTCTCGCTCTTCGTCGGACCGCTCGTCGGCGGGGTCCTCGCAGAGACGATCGGCTTCACCCCCACGTTCGTCGTCGCAGGAGCGCTGTGTGCAGTCGGACTGATCCCGGCGTTCGCTCCCGACCCGATCGAGCCCCACGCCCCACGAAGTTCGCGCACCACACCAGCTGGTTCACCCGGTCTGTTCCGCACGATCAATCGACACCGCCGCCTGCTCTCGATCGCCGGTGTCGTCCCGATGCTCACGATGGCGGTGCGCGAGGGCCGCTACGTCGTGGTCCCGTTGATCGGCGACGAACTCGGCCTGAGCGTCGCCGAGGTCGGAGCCCTCGTGGCGATCGGGACGCTCGCCGATCTCGTCCTGTTCCCCGTCGCCGGGTTGGTGATGGACCGTTTCGGACGACTGGCAGCCATGATCCCGTCGTTCTCGCTCATCGCGATCGGATTGATCGTGCTCGGGTGGGCCGAGTCGACGACCGCCGCGGTCGTCGCCGGCGTGATCATGGGCGTCGGCAACGGCCTCTCCTCGGGCTCGATGCTCACCCTCGGCAGCGACCTCGCACCGCGCGACGATCCGGCACCGTTCCTCGCTGCGATCGCGGTGATCCAGGATGTCGGCAAGATCATCGGGCCGTTGATCGTCGGCTTCGTCGGAGCGTCAGCCGGGCTCGGAGTGTCGGCTGCGGTGCTCGCCGTGCTGATGGCCACGGTGATCGTCTGGTTGCTGACCGTGGTCGGCGAGACGAGTGCGGCCCACGTCGGAACCGTGCGATCGTCGGTCGTCCGCGATGCGGTCAGGCAGGAGTGACCGGCGGTGGGAATCTGTCGACGGTGGCGGGGTCGAGCACCTCCGGCCGACCCGAACGCAGACCGATCATCGGAGGATGACAGGGATGTTGCGCGGTCCGCGGATCTGGCCGCTGGTCCAGGTGGTCGCTTGCGACTCGTCGACGCGATAGTCGGGGAACGCCGAGCACCACTCCTGGAACGCGATCTTCATCTCGAGGCGGGCGAGATTCGAGCCGAGGCACCGGTGGATCCCGAGCCCGAAGGCGACATGCCGGTTGACCTCGCGGTCGATGAGGAACTCGTCCGCGCGCTCGAACGAGGCCGGGTCGTGGTTGGCGGCCGGAAACGTCACGAGCACCTGGTCGCCGGTGTGCACAGGGCACCCCGAGACCGTCGTGTCGCCGACGACGCGGCGCCCCATCGTGACCGGTGCGTAGAAGCGCAGGACCTCCTCGCTCATGGTGAGCCACAGCGGATCGTCGAAGGGCGTGTCGCGGAGACGTTCCAGGTCGCCGGGATGGCTGCCCAGATGCCAGAGGCCGGACCCGATCGCACTCCACGTCGTGTCGATCCCCGCGAGGATCAACAACAGCAGATACCCGAACTGGAGCTCGCGGTCGATGGGCTCCCCGTCGATTTCAGCCTGCGCGATGAGCGTCGTCAGATCGTCCTGCGGCTCGACTTCGCGCGCTTCGAGCAGCTTCAGGAAGTACGCCCGCATGTCGGCGGTGACCTCCTCGCGGATGCGATTGTCTCGCGGTGCCAGCTGGAAGTTGCGGTAGATCCAGTCGCGGAAGATGTCGGCGTCGGAGTCGGGAACCCCGATCATCTGGGCGATGCCGTGGACCGGGATGTGCTGGCTGTACTCGGCGGCGGCGTCAGCCGTGTCACGCCCATCGAGTGCGGCGATCAGACCGCGGCAGTACTCGCGCAGCTCGTCCTCCATCGGCTCGATCTGCTTCGGGCTGAACGACGGGAGCAGCAATCGGCGGTGCCCTTGGTGATGCGGCGGGTCCGACGTGATCGGTGGCGCCGGACGTCGCACTGCGTCCGGCTGGGCGACCGACACCCATTGCGACGAGAAGTTCTCGGTGTCCTTGGCGATCGCCGACACGGCCTCCATCGTCACCGGCATGAACGCTCGGCCGTAACGCTCGGTCATCGCCATCGGCGTGATCTCACGCACCGCGTTCCAGATGTCGATCGCGTCGGTGCCCCACGACGGGTCCAGCCAGTCCCAGTCGTTCACCCAGTCGGTGACCGGCTCGGCCTGAACCGTGCTCTCCTCGTACCCCATGGTGGAACCCCCATTCCGATTGGGTGCAGGCTACTCGCGGCCCGCCGCGGCGACCGCGTGGCGTGCGGTCCAGGTCACGAGCGACGGCCAGCAAGACGCTCAATCGAGACCGAGCGGGAGACGGGTGAGGAGTTCGGGCCCCGAGTCGGTGATCAGCACCTGGTTCTCGAGTTTCGCTCCGACTCCCCCGTCGCGACGCCCGACGAACGCCTCGACCGTCATGACCATGCCGGCTTCGAGTTCGTCCTGGTACCCGACGTCGTCCCACATGGTGGGGACGAACACATCGGGGTACTCGTCGCACTGTCCCACGCCATGGAACAGGCAGCAGTAGTGGCGGTATGTCTCGGCCGGCGGAAACCAGGCACCGTGACTCAACTCGGTGAGGCTGCGGCCGGGCGTCAGGAGCTCGGTGTTCCGTTCGACCTGTTCGAGCGCCAGCTCGTGAACCTCTCGCTGGTTGGCGCTCGGAGTTCGATCGCCGGCGATGCGCGTCCGCGACACGTCGACCATCATCCCGTAGGCCCCGACGAGATCGGTGTCGTACGCGACGATGTCGCCGTCGCAGATCACCCGACTCGATGCCTCCTGCATCCACGGATTCGTCCGCGGGCCGGACGAGAGGATCTGGGTCTCGACCCATTCGCCCGCGCGACGGATGTTGCCGGCGTGCAGCATCGACCACAACTCGCGTTCGGTCATGCCTGGTGGTGCCGCCGAGATCGCGTCGTGAATGTCGCGCATCGACGCCTCGCACGCGTGGACAGCACAGCGCATCGCTGCAATCTCGTCGGAGCCCTTGATCCTCCGAGCGAGTTCCATCACCTCCTGCCCGCTCTCGATCCGGACACCCGCTGCCTCGAGCGAGCGGTAGCCCAGGTACGACAACTGGTCGACTGCAATCTGCGCTCCCGTGCCGGCGTGCTCCTCGATGACGGCAACCATCTCGGCGGCCCACCGATCGTTGCCGTCGCGATACCGCCGCCCGGAGAGGAAGAACGTCGACCCGATCGCGGGGCGCACCTCGTCGACGAGCGCGTTGTGCCCGCTGAAGAAATCGCACTCGAAGAAGTCCCAGACGATCACCGGGCCGTTCGTCGAGATCCAGGCATACCGCGCACTGTTGTGCATCACCCAGATCTGCATGTTGGTCGTGTCGGTGGCATACCGGATGTTCATCGGGTCGAACAGCAGGATCCCGCCGTAGCCGAAGGCACGCAGCTGCTCGCGTACACGTTCGAGCCGGTACGCCCGCATGGCGTCGAGGTCGGGGAGTTCCAGTCCCGCGGCGAGCCATTCGGCTTCGAGCTCGGCACCGGGCCCGAGCACGAGGTGATGCAGTTCCTCACTCGCAGCCCGGAAGTGGTCGCCGTGAGCGGCGAGGCTGGCTGCGATCTTGCCCGGCATCTCGATCCCCCGATCGGCGCTGTCTCGACCTGACGGAGCGAACAGTAGTGCACCCGATGTTGGGCCCGAACCCGCTGTTCGAACCGTGCTCCCACAGGGTCTACGGTGGAGGGACTCGAGCCAGGAGGTCACGCTGACATCGCTGACAGATCGATGCAACTCGGCGCTGCTCGTCGTCGACATGCAGCGCGGCGTCGTCAGCCAGGCCCACGACGTCGACCGTGTCGTGGCCAACATCCGCGCACTCGTCGACAAGGCCCGTGTGGAGCACGTGCCCATCGTTTGGGTGCAGCACGCCGACGAGCGGTTGCCCGCGGGCTCCGACGAATGGCAGTACGTCGCCGAACTCCAGTTCGCGAGCGATGAGCCGGTCGTACACAAGCACTACGGCGACTCGTTCGAGGACACCGACCTCGAAGCGATCCTCCGCGAACGCGACGTCTCTCACCTCGTCGTCACCGGGGCCCAGACCGACGCGTGCATCCGCTCGACGCTGCACGGAGCGCTCGCGCGCGGCTACGACACCACGCTCGTCGGCGACGCACACACGACCGAGGACATGCGTCAATGGGGATCGCCGCTCTCGCCGGAACAGGCCATCGCCTACACGAACATGTACTGGGGTTTCTCGAATGCACCGGGGAGAACCTGTGCGACGGTGAACACCGACGAGGTCACGTTCACCGTCGACTGATCGGGCGGACTCAGGAGCTGCCGTCGTCGAGACCTGCACGATCACGGAACTCGGCCGTGGTGTTGCGGTGGACGACGTCCTCCTCGTCCCGCGACTCGAGGTGTCGGAACGGTGCCCCAGGTCCCGGCACCGGCTGACCGTCGCGCTGCGACGGCGAGCATTATCGACGCAAACGGGCGGTCACTTCACTCTTCGTGACTTCCGCCACGCTGCCGCAATGTCTTCGACATCAAACTGTAACTTACTTCGCCATGTTGACGCACGGTCTCTCTCGGCGCAGCCGGGCTGCGCTCACGGCGGCGATCGCTGCGGTGTCCATCACCGCGCTGCCCGCACTGGCTCACGCCGAACCGCGCCCGACCCACGCTCCCGACGAGTCCGCCTCCGGCGACACGACGGCGCTCCTCGACGCCTGCCCCGTCGACGGACCGGCGACCTTCGAGGACTCGTGGGGATGGGGACGCTCCGGCGGGCGCCGTCACGAAGGCGTCGACATCATCGCCGACCGCGGGACTCCGGTCGTCGCAGCTCGCGACGGGTACGCCCAGTTCAAGACCAACGGGCTCGGAGGTCGGGCGATCTGGTTGACCGCCGACAACGGCGACAAGTTCTACTACGCCCACCTCGACGATTGGGCCGGCGACAGCCGCGACGTGACAGCCGGCGAGCTCATCGGCTACGTGGGCAGCAGCGGCAACGCCCGTGGCCCGCACCTCCACTTCGAGACGCTTCCGGGCGGGCGCGTCGAGAACCCGTACCCGCACGCACTCGGCGCCTGCGTGCCGACACCCGGCGAACTCGCCGATGCTCGCAACCGCCTGAGCGACCCGACACTCTGGACTCGATTCGTCCCGGTGACCTGAGCCCGGGACGGCACACGATCAACCCGAACGGCGTCGTACCATCGCATCTGTGACCACTCCACGCCTCAGCCCGCGCGACTGGGTGCCCACCGACGACGTCGTTCAGGAGATCGCGGGCTCGACCGCCTCGTCCATCTCTCGGGACGCCGTCCGGAAACGGCTCGGCCAGCTGGTCGACCAGAACCGCACGATCCACGAACTCGACTGCATCAACCTCAATCCTGCAGCCAATGTGATGAGCCCGGCAGCCGAGGCGCTGCTGGCCACGTCACTCGGCACCCGACCCTCACTCGGGCATCCCGGCGCGAAGTACGAGATGGGTCTCGAGGCCGTCGAGCAGATCGAGGTGATCGCCGCCGAACTCGCAGCCGAGGTCTTCGACGCTCCCTTCGCCGAGGTGCGCATCGGGTCGGGCGCACTCGCCAACCTCTACTCGTTCATGGCGTGCTGCGATCCCGGCGATGCGATCATCGTGCCACCGGCATCGATCGCCGGTCACGTGACCCACAACTCGGCGGGCGCCGCCGGCCTGTACGGCCTCGAGATCCACGAAGCGCCGATCGACGGGCCCAACTACACCCTCGACGTCGAGGCGCTCGGCGAGCTTGCTCGACGTGTGCGACCGCGGATGATCACGATCGGTTCCAGTCTGAACCTGAGCCATCATCCGGTCGCGGCGGTGCGCCGAATCGCCGATGAGGTCGGCGCCACCGTGCTTTTCGACGCGGCCCACCTTTCTGGACTCATCGCGGGCGGCGCCTGGCCGAACCCGCTCCACGAGGGCGCCCACATCATGACGATGAGCACCTACAAGAGCCTCGCCGGTCCGCCGGCTGGATTGCTGGTCACGACCGACGCTGCCGTCGCCGAGCGCGTCGACACGATCGCGTTTCCCGGACTCACCGCCAACTTCGATGCGGCCAACACCGCGGCGCTGGCGCTGACGTTGCTCGACTGGCAGGACCACGGGCGCGAGTACGCCAACACGATGGTCGACACGGCGACGGCCCTCGCCGCACACCTCCTCGGCGCCGAGCTCCCCGTGCTGACGATGCCGGACCGAACTACGACACGGTCGCATGCGTTCGCCGTTGTCGCCGACGCAACCGCGGGCGATGGCCATGGCCTCGCCAAGCAACTCCGCCAGGCCAACCTGCTGACCTCCGCGATCGGAATCCCCGGCGACTCACCCGACTCGATGGGTGCGATCCGGATCGGCACCAACGAGATGGTGCGGTGGGGCATGGTGGCTGCGGACATGGCAACGGTGGGTGATGCGATCGTTCGATCGGTACGTGGCGAGGACCCCACCACGGTCGCCGCCGACGTCGGCCGCTTCCGGCGCCGATTCGACCGCGTGCATTTCTGTCACTGAGCTCCGCACAACTCATCGCGTTGCGCAGGCCAGGCCGGTACTCTCACGGCGGATGAGCACGTCTGCGGTCGACACCAGTCTCGGTCTGACCGCAGCCCAGGTCGCCGAGCGGCGCGCCGACGGTCGGACCAACGACGTCCCCGATGCGCCCGTCCGCACGCTCGGCCAGATCGTGCGCGCCAACGTGTTGACCCCGGTGAACGCAATCATCTCGACCCTGTTCGTGCTGATCCTGATCGCGGGCTTTCCCGCTGATGCGCTGTTCGCCGGCGTCGTCATCTCCAACTCGGTGATCGGCATCGTCCAGGAACTGCGCGCTCGCCGCACGCTCCACCAACTCGAACTGCTCAATGCTCCCAAGGCCCTGGCCCGCCGGGACGGGCACGACGTCGAGCTCGCCGTGAGCGACGTCGTCGCCGACGAACTGCTCGTCCTCCGACCGGGCGACCAGGTCGTGGTCGATGGTGACGTGGTGTCGGCGGTCGGGCTCGACCTCGATGAGTCGTTGTTGACCGGCGAGAGCGAGCCGGTCACCAAACACGAGCACGACCCGGTGATGTCGGGCAGCTTCGTCTCGTCGGGTTCCGGCCTCTACACCGCGACGGCGATCGGAGCGGACAGCTACGCGGCCAAGCTGGCCGACGAGGCACGTGTCTTCAAACTCGCCGACAGCGAACTGCGCAAGGGGGTGAACATCATCCTCCGCTGGCTGACGTTCATCATTCCGCCCGCGTCGCTGCTGCTGCTGCTCCGCCTGCTCGGCAGCGACGAGGTCGAGGGTTGGCACGAGGCGCTCCAGGGCACGGTGGCGGCCGCCGTCGCAATGGTGCCGGACGGGCTCGTGCTGCTCACCAGCCTGGCGTTCATCGTCGGCATCATCTCGCTCGCCCGTCGCAAGGCGTTGGCGAAGGAACTCGCATCTGTCGAGCTGCTCGCCCGGGTCGACACCCTCTGCCTCGACAAGACGGGCACGATCACCACCGGCGAGATCAGTTACGGCGGCGTGCATCCGCTCGGTGGTGTCGACGCAGATGCCGTGTCCGACGCGCTCGGCGCGCTCGGCGCTGCCGACCCGAGCCCGAACCCGACCCTTGCGGCAATCATCACCGCGCACGCAGCCCCGGACGGGTGGGTCGCCGACGAGATCACCCCGTTCAGCTCGGCACGCAAGTGGGCCGCAACACACTTCGAGGGTCGCGGCAGCTACTACCTGGGTGCGCCCGAGATCCTTGCGGCGTCCGACGACGACGAGACGCTGACGATCGTGCGCGAGCTGGCCGATGCGGGGAGCCGGGTGCTGTTGCTCGCTCAGGCCGACGGCGAGCACCAGGGCGAGCTCCAACCGGACGCTCTCCGTCCGCTCGCCGTCATCGCGCTCGAGGACACGGTCCGCAGCGATGCGCCCGAGATCCTCGAGTTCTTCAAGTCGCAGGGCGTCGCGATCAAGGTGATCTCGGGCGACAATCCGGCAACCGTCGCGGCGGTCGCTCGGCGCGCGGGCGTGCCCGATTCCGAGACCGGCCTCGATGCACGCACACTCCCCGACAGCGACGACGAGCCAGCCGCATTCTCCGACATCGTGGCGGCCACGGCTGTGTTCGGCCGGGTGACGCCACATCAGAAGCGGGCGATGGTGCGCGCCCTGCAGGACCAGGGACACGTCGTGGCGATGACCGGCGACGGCGTGAACGACGTGCTCGCGCTCAAGGACGCCGACATGGGCATCGCCATGGGGGCGGGGAGCTCGGCGACGCGTGCGGTTGCCCAGCTCGTGCTCCTCGACAACAAGTTCGGGACGCTGCCACGCGTCCTCGCCGAGGGTCGACGGATCATCAACAACATCGAACGCGTGGCCAACCTCTTCATCACGAAGGCGACCTATGCGGTCCTCCTCACCATCCTCGTCGGGCTGTCGGGAGCACCGTTCCCGTTCCTGCCCCGCCAGCTGACCTTGATCGGCACGTTCTCGATCGGGTTGCCGGGCTTCTTTCTGGCCCTCTCGTCGAACGAGGCCCTGGTCCGACCCGGCTTCCTGCGGCGCGTGCTGCGGTTCTCGGTTCCGGCCGGCTGTGTCTCAGGCGGGGTGGCCTATGCGGTGTACGAAATCACGCGACGGATGGACGTGGTCACGCTCGCCGAAGCCCGAACCGCGGCCACGGTGACGTTGCTCAGCGCCGGGCTGGTGGTGCTGATCGTCGTGAGCCGCCCGTTGCAGCTCTGGAAGGTGGCGTTGTCGCTGTCGATGGCGGGGCTCTACGTGAGCGTGTTGGCGATCGACGCCCTCCGCAACTATTTCCAGCTCGACCTGCCGCCGAGTGACGCCTGGGTGGTGGTCGGTGTTGGCGCTGTCGTCGCGTCGTTCGGTGTGTGGCTGGTGCCCGCCGCCGTCGAGCGTTTGCTCCCCACCCACTGACGACTTGGCGCCTCCGACAGGAATCGAACCTGTGGCCTGTCGCTTAGGAGGCGACCGCTCTATCCAACTGAGCTACGGAGGCGGGGCCGGCGCGAAAGGTGGGAGAAAACCCGCCCACGCCGGCAACGGGACCCGATTGTAGATGGCGGCTCTCGGATTCAAGCCGGTCGCCGGGCTCGTCCGGGCCGATTCGCCCGCTCGCTGCCGGCCGCGTCCGCGTGCGATCCGTGCGGTGCCGAGGTACGGGGGTTCAGGCAGCGGCGCGTGGGCGCGGTGGGTCGCTGGTGCGGCTGCGATGACGGTGCAGCGCCAGGCTGTTGGCCCCGAGCGCAAATGTCAGCAGGTTCAGGTGCTGTCGTGCGTGACCAATCGAGTGAGCCCGTCGCAGCCAGAGCGTGTCGTCGAGGGCCCGGTTGATCGATTCGGCGTCGTTGCGCCGTCGATAGAGCCCGGCGAAGTCGGGGTCCGTCGACGGAATCGGGCGCACGTTCTCGGTTCGGTTGAACTTGCGCCCCGTATCATCGTCGGTCGCGTGCAACCGCACCGTGATCGTTCCGCCTCCCAGCCACTCGGGGAGTTCGTAGTCGTTGTACCAGCGGAACTTGCCGTTCTTGTCCGCATTGCGATGCGTCCGAACGCGACGAAGCTCCTCGAACTGCTCCTCACCAGTCCCCAGCAGGCGGGTGACGCCGATCGCTCCGTCGCATGCAAAAAGGTCGAGGGTCAAAGCGGTGCCATCGGGGAGCTTGACCGTGCGCTGTTCCACGAACGTCGACTTCGGGACACGTTGACCCTCGGCGCGCCGCGGCTTGTTCGACCCGGCCTTCTTCGCCGTGACCTTGTTGATCGACAGCCATCCCAGGTCGCGCATAAGGGTCGTCCAGGCTGTCGAGGCTGCTACCAAGCTGCCGCCAGTCATCTACAAAGATGTGGAGGCCGGTGATCGCGACATGTACGTCGTAGAACGAGATTCGAACGAGGACGAACGGAACGCGGCCAAGCGGATGAAGCGACAGCTGGCCGACGCGCTCCGGTAACACGCGCGCATCTGACCGGAGTTCTGACGACTCGAGCGGACTGTCGATCACGACACCCTCGGCTGCGACCGGGCGGCGCAGCCGGCCGGTCATCGGACGACGCCGGGTAGCTGCATTCAGTCGCAGCACCCAACCCGATCACACCACGCGGACGATCCGATAGCCGATCTTGGCAAGGATCATCGGCAAGCCGCGAACGAAGACCCGGTCGTACTCTCGGATGTCTTCCGGGAGGTCCGCCCACGAAACGAGATGCGGACTCCGTTTGCGATGCAAGTCCTTCGCACCGAGCACCCACCGGTTCCGGATCCGGTCGACCACCCACCGTTCGTGCTCCATCTCGGCCAGGAGCTCGACCTCCTCGTCTGTGAACGAGAACGGCTCGTCGAGCCAACCCGTCAGCTCCTCGAGCTCGCAGCCGGCCGCCTCGAGCTTGATGGCTGTGTGCCGCGCCTGATCGCGGTTGGAGTCGCGCAGGTCCTCGGACAGCTCGTCCCACAGTGCCAACGCGGGGTCCGTCCGTCGCTCCTCGTCGAGTTCCGGCCCATATCGCCAGCCGGTGGCTTCCCGGTGAGCGAGGTACACGTCGTGGATCGCCCGAGCGATGACCTCGTCGGTACCACGGAGAACGAGGTCGGGGTCACACGTGTGGTCGAGCAGGGCGAAGGCGTGCAGATCTTCGAAGCCATCGCCGGAGCGCTGCTCCAACAACGCCGGGAGGCCTGCCGCGGTGACCGATCGCATGACGATGGGGACCCGTCGTCCCCGGAGTCGGTTGTGGAGGACGAGCGCTGCCTCCATCGAACGGGCGTCGTCGTCGAAGCACACGTAGGCGGCGGTGATCGGGCCGCTGTCCTCGCCGTTGGCGAAGTCGCCCCGTTCGAACTCGGCGGATTGAGCGTCGAGGCTCAGCGGAGTCACCTGGCAGATGTCGGCGACCTCGGGGTGACGGAGCAAGACCGAGCGGACCTTCGACTCGGCAATGCGGTCGACCGCAGTGATGCACAGCTTTCGGTCGGAAGGGTGGGTTCCGGCCCGCCAGTTGCGGGCCGCCTGCACGACCAGACTCGAACCCATCCGACCGAGCCCGACAACGAGCATGTGCGGGGCGGAGCTTTCCGACAGATCTTCGTCGGCGAACGCTGGGTGACGCAGGAGGAGGGCCTGCGCTCCGCGTTCGAAGGTGTTGAAGAAGTCGAGGCGGAACGGAGTCGGGTCGGGCGTCGCCAAGAAGCGGGCCCGAACGAGCGAGCACAGCTGCGGGTCGGTGAGGTGAACCAGGCAGATGAGGGGTGCTGTTCGCGTCGCGGCCACACCATGTGCCGCGACGGCGACTTCCGCGTTGACGCCGTCGTCGGCACACACCGCCACGATGCATCCGGCACGGCCGACGCCGGCCTTGCGAAGCGTGGAGGGATCGGTCGCGTCGCCGATGAGCACGGCAACACCCGCCGAGCGACAGAACGCGATGCGGTCGTTCCCTTGGTCGCGCTCGATGGCAACGACTCGATGGCCGCGTTCACGAAGTGATCTCGAGAGCAGGACGCCCTTGTTGCCGAGCCCGCACACCACGATGTGATCGCGTGAGAAACGGAAGCGCAGGAGCTGAAACTGATCGCGGAACAGCGGAGCAAAGGCTCGGATCACTGCCACTCCGGCAACGGCCGGCGCGAGCAAGCGAGCGATCTGCAGCGAGAGGGGAATCGCAGACGAGGCCTCGACGGCCCCGGAGTTGAGCACAAAGAGTTGGAGATCGAGGTAGAACACATCCCAGAAGGCAGTGCTGCCACCGACCGCCGCCTCGTAGTCACGAAAACCGACAAAACCGAGGATCAGCGCCGCCAGGCCGAGTGCTCCGATCGCCCACCATTGGGCGTCGATCCAGAGGTTTCGAAGCCTGATCAGCCGCTCCGTGCGGCGCCGCTGCCTCGGCCGCAGCATCCCCTCGAATCTTGCCACCCTCGTCCTCCGGCTCCGAGCGCCGTTCGCTGCGTGTCGGATGGACACTCGCGATACGCCGATCGCCGCCACGGTAGGCCATCGCTCAGGCCGTCGCGTCAGACCCTCACGCTCAGCGCCTCAACAACCGGCACATGCCGCTCGTCGTCGGGCCCGGCCGCGAGCACTACGATGCCAATATCCACGTGGGCGGATGGGAGCAGATCGTGCCGAGGAAGAAGGTCACCACCGACCTCATCGAGAAGTATCTCGACCAACACGGCTGGCCGAAGCACGACAAGATCGACGAGTCGGCTGAGGAACAAGGCATCGTGGCCACCGGTTGGAGCTCACCGCTCTCCCGAGACGGCCACATGATGCTCATCGACCCGATGGTCGAACGAGAAGAGATGGTGTTCACGGTGAAGGACATCGCCACAGCCCCGACCGACGCCACCCCGTCGGATCGACTCAGCGGTCTGCTCCTCACGATCGCAGCTGTCAACGCCAGGATCATCATGGGTGGCTTCGCGTACAAACCGTCCGACGGTGAACTCATCTTCAGGCTGGGCATCCCGATCGCCAGCGACAACCTGCGATACGAGGATTTCGAGCGCTGCCTCACGGCGATCGTGTCCAACGTCGAACGCTACGCCTCCGACCTCCGCGAGATCATCGAGGGCACGAAGACCGCACAGGACGTGCTCGGCTGACCCGAAACCCATCACGCATCTTCGAGCCCGCGCGAGCCTGGTGCAGGACGTTTGGCTCTGGCCATCATGCGGGTCAGGCCACCTAAGGTGGGAGCAGAGGGGGCAGCCCCTCGCGATCCTCGCAACGAGGAGGCCCTGAGATGCGAGATTCGGCCGCTGTGGCTTCGGTGCGCAAGGCCATCGAACGATTCCTCGAGCAGGACCATGGCTCGGCCGATGCCGATCAGGACCGTGACTTCGTGGTGCACCGCAACGGAACGGTGACGTGGGTCCGCGTGCAGCCGATGGATGACGCTCACACCGCAGTCATCGTGTTCTCCCCCGCCGCCATCGGCATGCGGGTCGATGGCGAGCTGACTCGATTCCTCGCCACCGAGGGCTTGAACCAGGCGTTCGCCCACTTCGAGCTCCACGAACGCAACACCCCGATGGCCGTCGTCTCCCACACCCTCCTGGGCGAGTTCCTCAGCCGAGAGGAGTTGGCCACGGCGGTCGACGAGGTCTCCTCCGTTGCGCACCGCTACGGCCCCGAGATCTCGAAGCGGTTCGGCGGCTCGGTGCCTGCGCCACGGTCGATCAGGTCGATGCCGACGTCACCGTCGAACCGGGGGGTCGATGGAGCGGTCGGCCCACGGGTACGCCACCGGCCGTCGAAGTCAACGACGTCGAGCACGATGCGGGCCATGTTCGGACTCGCAGCGCTGGTCGCCGGGGTCGCCGCCGCCGCGGTCACGTACGGCCAGGTGCCGTCGTGGTGGCTGGCGGGCTTCGTGTTCGCGATGGTGTCGTTCAGCATCGGAGCAGTCGCTCCCGAAGTGTTGACCGAGCCCGACAAGCTCCGCCGCGGCGCCTACTTCGGCAACGTTCCCGTGCTGAGCACGACGATTCTCGCCCTGAGCTTCTGGCTGTGGGGCCGGTGGTGGCTGGCCGTGGCCATCGGGTTGACCCTCGGGGTACTGGGGGCAGCCATTGTCGGTGCTGTCGTCTTCCCGGACATCGTCACCGAGGAGGTCGAGCAGGCCAAGGAGCGCGCGAACGACATGGATATCTCACGGGCGGGCTGGCATGACCGGGCACACCGGGGTCGACGATCTCCGGGAACGAGTCGAGCGCTACCTGCGCGAGACCTCCCTCCAATGGTCGGTCGACGACACCGGCGACTTCATGATCCCCTACCGTTCGGTGATCACCTGGATCCGGCCGATGCCGTGGACGGAGGAACGAACCCTGGCGCGGGTGTGGTCGATCACCAACGTCGACATGCACGCCGACGACGAACTCACCCGGTTCCTGGTCAGCACCAACGCGCAACTGGCGTTCGGAGGCTTCCACCTCGACGAGCATCGCCCATCGGTGATCATGTCCAACGCGCTGCTCGGCGACTACCTCAATCGGGCCGAGTTGCAGGTCGCAGTGGCCGCCGTGACGGGCACCGCCGACAAATTCGCCCCAGAGATCAAGCAGCGCTTCGGCGGCAAGCTCTTCACCGAGTCATGAGGACGGACGAACGATGATCAACAACCTCGGCGAGTCAGGGAAACTGGTACTGGCGTACGCGCAACGGATCGCGACGAATCTGCGACACCCCGAGGTCGAACCGGAGCACTTGTTGCTCGGCATCGGTGACCTCGAAGACCTCGGTATCCGCCGTTCGCTGCTCGACGCAGGCCTCGACCTCGACGAGGCCTGTGTCGCTCTGCGCAAACAGTTGCAGCGGGGCCAACTCCCGAGCCAAGGCTCGGTGCCCCTCACGCCGGAGGCCCGTACGGTCTTGGAGCGGGCGCAGACGGTCGCCTCTCGGATGCGACAGAAACTGGTGGAGGCGCCGCAGATCTTCGTCGGGCTACTCGGTGTCGAACACGGTCCGGTCTCGGACGTACTCGGCAAGCTGGGCGCCGACGAGCAGAAGCTCACCTCGAGCCTCACCGGGTTGGTCGATTCGGGTGACTGGACACCGTCGCCGTGGGACAAGGGCCGACCGAACATCGAACAGGCCGGCCTGACTCGCAGCGCCGAAGTGATGGAGTCGCTCGGCCGCGATCTCACCGCTGCGGCCGAGGAGGGCAAGCTCACCCCGATCATCGGCCGCGATCGCGAGATCGGCGAGCTGTTGCGTGTACTCCTCGGGCGCCGCAAGAACAACGCGGTGCTGATCGGCGAAGCCGGGGTCGGCAAGACCGCCATTGTCGAAGGCCTCGCCCAACGGATCGTCACCGGCGAGATCCCTGCGCTCGAGGGTGTGCGGATCCGCACGATCGAGGTCGGCTCGTTGGTGGCGGGCACGATCTACCGTGGCCAGTTCGAACAACGCATGAAGGATCTCATCGACAGTGTCCGCAACCGCGACGACATCATCTTGTTCGTCGACGAGATCCACATGTTGGTCGGCGCCGGCGAGGGGTCGAGCGGCAGCGTCGACGCGGCGAACATCCTGAAGCCGGCGCTCGAGGACCTCAAGGTCATCGGCGCCACCACCATCGACGAATACCGCAAGTTCATCGAACCCGACGAGGCCCTCATGCGTCGGTTCCAGTCGATCGTGGTCGGCGAACCCACGCGTGACGACGCCATCACGATCCTGCAGGGCGTGCGCTCCAAGTACGAGGAGTTCCATCTCCTCACGATCGCCGACGACGCCATCGACGCAGCGGTCGACCTCTCCAACCGGTACATGCACGACCGCCACCTTCCCGACAAAGCCTTCGATCTACTCGACCGGGCCTGCACCGACAAGAAGCTCGACGCCGGCCTCCGCCCCGGCCAGGCACTCGACGGAGTCACGCAAGTGGTCGACGCCGAGGACGTGGCCGAGGTGGTCTCGGTGATGCTCGAGATCCCCATCGCCAACCTCACCCAGCACGAACAGGACCGTCTGGTCGGGCTGGCCGACGCGCTCAAGCAGCGGGTGATCGGCCAAGATCGCGCCGTCGAAGCCGTCACCAATGCCATCACCAGGGTGCGCAGCGGCGTCGAGCGACCGTCGAAGCGGCCGATCGGAGTCTTCATGTTCCTCGGCCCGACCGGCGTCGGCAAGACCATGCTCGCCCAACAACTCGCCCGCCAACTGTTCGGCGACGAGGACCAGGTCATCGACCTCGATATGTCCCAGTATGCCGACGAGCACACCAAGACGGGGCTGATCGGCACCGGCCCCGGCTACGTCGGTTGGAACGAGGGCGGCAAGCTCACCAACGCCGTGCGGGAGCGGCCCTACTCGGTGGTGCTGCTCGACGAGATGGAGAAGGCACACCCGTCGGTGTGGAATCTGTTCCTGCCCGTCTTCGACAACGGTCGCATGACCGACGGGCTCGACCGGTTGGTCGACTTCCGACACACCATCATCATCATGACCTCGAACGTCGGTGCGAGGCACTTCGACGTGAAGCCACCGATCGGATTCGGTCAGAGGCCCACGGGCGACGGTGTCGTGTCGTTCGCCCACGTCGAGAAGGAGGTCGTCGACGACCTCGAGAACACCTTCGCGCCAGAATTCCTCAACCGAATCGACGAGGTCGTCCTGTTCGAGGCACTCTCGAAGGAGACCATCCGTACCATCGTCCACCAGCGAGTGGCCGACATCGTGCAAATGGAGTTGGACTTCAGCAGGCCGGCATTCGACTTCCTGGTGCAGCAGAGCTACAACCCGGCAATGGGCGCACGCCCAGTCCGCCGAGCCATCCAGCGACACATCTCCAACCCGCTCTCCAAGCTCCTCCTCTCGGGCGACCTGACCCTCGACGACACGGTGAAGGTCGGCTACTCGAAGACCAAGAACGAACTCACGTTCCGCAAGGTGCGTGAGTCAAGCGCGGACCCACGCGAGAGTTGAGGAGAACCAAGATGCGTCTCTCCAGCCCACCCAACGTGGAGAAGCTCGAGGCGAAGCGAAAGATCAAGGGGCTCCTCAAGGCGCTCCACCACGAAGATCCCGACATTCGCGGCCAGGCCGCCGCAGCTCTCGGTAGACTAGGTGACCGGAGGGCCGTCGAGCCGCTCACTGCGGCCCTGGCCGATGGAGCCGGGGCGGTGACCGTCGAGGCCGCTCGAGCGCTGGGCAACATCAGTGACCCAAGGGCCACAGACCCCCTGCTCGAGGCCATGCAGAAGCCCGCCGAGCGATGGAGCAGTCGCTTTATCGACGAACGGCGCGTCGCAGCCGCCGAGGCCCTCGGACGCATCGGGGACCAAGACGCCGTGGAGGCGCTCGTAGCGTGCCTCGACGAGGACTCTCCCGTACGTACCCCGGCAGCAGGAGCGCTCCATCGGCTCGGCTGGCACCCTGACAGCGCTACCGCCGAGGTGTCCTACTGCGTCGCCACATCGGACCAGCAGCGTTGCGTCGAGCTGGGTGAAGCAGCCGTGGACCCTCTCCTGCAAGTTCTGGAGGGCTCGCGCTCTTCGCGCGACCGAGCGTTTGCAGCCATGACGCTGGGCAAGATCGGTGACAGCCGAGCAGTCGAGCCGCTGAAGAGCGCGCATCATCGTGCAACCGAGCCACGCCGTCGGGCCGAGATCATCACAGCGCTTGGCGAAATCGGTGATCCCGAGGCGACTGATGTCCTGATCGAAGCGCTGAGTGGAACCCGCGTCGAAGCCGTCGACGCATTGAAGAGGATCGGCTCACCGACGATCCAGCGGCTCGTGGCCAGTCTCGACGACGTCCGCGTCCGCGACGCGGCCGCTGAGCTACTCGACCACTTCGGCTGGCGTCCAGGGGGCCCGATCGAAGGCGTCGCATTCTGGCTGGCCAGGCACGACGTCCCCAGCTGTGTCGCAATAGGGCCCGAGGCCGAGCCTGCACTCCTCGACGTTCTGAATCGCTCGTCGTGGGACGACCGGACCTTTGCGATCGAGGTGTTGGGCGAGATCGGCGGCTCGGACGCGCTCGAACCACTGGCTGCGCTTAGCGACTACTCGGCTGCCGAGAAGGCCTTCGATGAGGTCGCCGTCCGGCTCGTCGCCGCCGGCCGGCCTCTCGATGACCCGCGTCTCGAACTGGTCCTCGACACGCTCCGTAGTCGGACGGTCGAGCCCGACCGATGGATCCGAGGAGTGGATGACGACTACAAGCACTTCGATGACGGCTGGGCAACTCGGGGCAGCCGCGACCTCGCCGGCGCCGCCGTCACCGGCGAACGGCTCGTCGCAAGCTCGCTCTCCAGCGGCACCAGCGACCGCTTGTCAGACCTTGATGCCGGCGCTGACACCGAGGAGCTCCTCGAGAGCCTGATGCTCGACCTCGACTGGCATACCAAAGGGCTGATCGCATCACTTCTCGTCGAATCCGGGCTGAGCCCCGACGATCCCCGTCTCCAGGCCACCATCGAGGACGTCAACTCGTGGGCGACCATGCTCGATGAGGACGTGGAGATCGAGCCCATGGTCATGGAGACCAGGCGGTACGAACACCAGCGTGAGGCAGCATGCCTGATGCTCGAAAGGTTGACTTGAAGGGTTCGTCTGAAAGGTCCCAGCGGTCGAAGGTCCCTGGCCACTTCGCCGACCGTCCGCCACGGTGGGGTTCAGCCAGATCCGAGCCGCGCGCAAGACGGGGAGGTGAAATGGCGGCGTCGCTGAGTTTCGGTGCCGAGCAGCTGCTGGCCGCGCTGGAGCGCTGCGTAGTCGGCGAAGCACAACCCGCGGGCTGGTTGGCCGCGCTGGTCGAACATGACCGACCCCTCGTCGAAACCGAAGCCGGCGGACGCAGCATCGATGCAACGCATGAAACACCTCATCGACGGTGTCCGCAACTGCGACGACATCATCTTGTTCGTCGACGAGATCGACATGTTGGTCGGCGCCGGCGAGGGGTCGACGCGGCGAACATCCTGAAGCCGGCGCTCGAGGACCTCAAGGTCATCGACCATCCGTACCATCGTCCACCAGCGAGTGGCCGACATCGTGCAAATGGAGTTGGACTTCAGCAGGCCGGCATTCGACTTCCTGGTGCAGCAGAGCTACAACCCGGCAATGGGCGCACGCCCAGTACGCCGAGCCATCCAGCGACACATCTCCAACCCGCTCTCCAAGCTCCTCCTCGCCGGCGACCTGCCCTCGACGACACCGTCAAGGTCGGCTACTCGAAGACCAAGAACGAACCCACGTTCCGCGGAGGCGCTCTTGGCGCTGGGATGCGCTGAACCCGATCAGCGTCCGTCGGGGGTGGCGGCGCCCACGAGCTCGTCGAACAGGGGGCTCTTCGTGTCGATGGCCACCGCGGCCCGGTCCAGTTCGATACCGAAGTTGTCGGACAGTGCTTGCAGCACGTTCTCCCGCCACAGCTCAAGGGTGGAGAAGACGCCAGAGCGCAGGTCGCCGGCCGAGGCGCCCGCTGCGAACAGCTCGACGAGACCATCCGACCAGAAGTCGTCCGCGGTTGCCGCGATCGTGGTGATGATCTCGAGAACTTCGGGTTCATCGATGCCGGTCAGGAGTCGGGGGCCGACTTCGCAGAGCGTCCCGTAGAACGCTGCCCAGTCAGTGGTCTCGTCCATCCCGTTCCCTTTCTGATCGTGCGGGGACCATCATGCGCAGGCCGAGGTTCGGCGATGCAGGAGGGTATCGGAGCCGTGAGGATCGCCCAGCACGATGTCACCGGCGCCTCGCCGAGGGGCGAGGACAAGCGCCACTCCCTTCCTGGACGGGACCATCACGCGAGGACGGACTTTCGGTCCTACCCATCACTCGTGATCTACGGGAACATGACGGAGTATCTCGATTGGCAGCCACGTTTGGGGCGGTCGGTCGAGTCGCGGAAACGGAGCAGATCGTGCCTGAGCAGAGGATCACCGTCGGATTCTTCGAGAAGTCAGCCGTCGACCGCGTATGTCGGCGTCGCTGAGCTTCAGTGCCGAGCAGTTGCTCGCGGCGGTGGAGCGTCGCGTGTTGGGCGAGGCCCCGCCGGCCAAGTGGCTGCTGGCGTTGGTTGAACACGACCGGGCTCTCGTCGAAGCTGGGACTGTCGACCCGGGGTTGGACGCACTACTCGCCCACGCTCGCGCCGATCCTCACGACGTCCCGTTGACCCGGGCCGAGATAGCGGATCGGGCCATCGCCAGAGCAGCCGATGAGGACCGCTCCGTGGCCGGCATGGCCGACGTGGTGGCCGCCGTACTGGCAGTGCTGCCGACCGCTGGCACCGACCAGTCGTCCGCCCCGCGGGGCCGTGCTGACTCGGTGCCGGATGTCCGGACGCCGGAGCCGCCGGCCCACGAGGAGATCGCTGAGGAACCAGCGCTGGGCAACCAAGCCCGAGCGACAGAAGCACCCGCGGCCGAGCGTGGAACTGTGACCGCACCACGTAACGCGGCGATGAGCGGGCGCCCACGGATCTTCCGAGTCTTCGTGAGCTCGACCTTCAAGGACCTCGAGGCCGAGCGCAACATCCTGCAGCAGCAGGTGTATCCACGCCTCTCCTCATTCTGCGCCGAGCGCGGGGCCCGCTTCCAGCCGATCGACTTGCGCTGGGGAGTCAGTGAGGAGGCGAGCCTCGACCAACAAGCGATGGACATCTGCCTCGGCGAGATCGAACGCTGCCGCGAGGTCACGCCTCGACCCAACTTCCTGATCCTGCTTGGTAATCGATACGGCTGGCTGGCCGTGCCACGGCGGATACCCGAGTCCGAGTTCGACGAGATCCGCGATCGCGTGGTCGACGGAGACGATCGAGACTTCTTGAAGGCCTGGTACCAGTTGGACGAGAACGCCGAGCCGGCCGAATACCGACTCCGTCCCCGCACTATCGAGTGGGCGCCCGCAGGCCACGTACCTGCGAAGGACTCCGGCGACGAGGAGCAGCGCAAGGACGAAGAGCTGCGGCGTTGGGGAACAGCCGAGCGTCGGCTCCATGCGATCCTCACCGCAGCGGTCGAGGGGCTCCAGCTCAGCGAGGAGCGGCAACGCGTCTACGAGGCGTCGGCCACCGAGCAGGAGATCCGGGCCGGCGCCCTCGACATCGGCGCGCCCGAGGGTCGCTCCTTCTGCTTCATCCGCGAGATCGCTCTGACCGAGGACGATCCGAATCCGGGCACGGCAAGCCCCGAGGCTCGGATCGCGCACATTCGTCGACCCTGACCAGGTGGGACCCCTGGATGGCCGCCGTGGGTTGCTCTCCAACCTGAAACATGAGCTCGCCGACACGCTCCCGGTCAAGCGGTATGGCCTCGGCAGTGACCTCGATGTCGCATGGTCACACGAGAGCAACAGCCCCACCGCCGACCATCTCCAGCGGCTGGCCGACGATGTGCTGACCACCCTCGAGGCCGCCATCGAGGATGAGCTCGCGAACCCGTTCGAGCCGCCCGCGCACGAGGTGGAGATCCGGATCCGGCCGGACGATGCCCTCGACGGGGAAGGGCGAGCCCACCGGGAGTTCGCCGACGAACGGATCCGCCACTTCGTGGGGCGCTCGCACATCCTCCACGTCGCCGATGACTATTTGTCCGGCACGCAGCCGTTCCCGCTCGTCCTCCACGGAGGCGGCGGCACGGGGAAGTCAGCCGTGCTCGCCGAGATCGTGCGGCGAGCCCAGGATCGACCGGGCGCCGAGCTCGTCTACCGATTCATCGGGGCCACCCCCGGGTCGTCAGACGGCCGCGGACTGCTCGACGGGATCTGTCGCGAGCTGGCGCGCCGTTACGGCACCCACCAAGCCGACGTGCCCAGCGACTTCCAGGAGCTCTCGTCCGACTTCAAGGAGCGACTCGGGTCGGCCACCGCCGAGCGACCGCTCCTGCTCTTCATCGACTCTCTCGATCAACTCGCCGCCGGCGAGGGCGCTCGGCGGTTGACCTGGATCCCCAACCGGCTGCCCGAACACGTTCGGCTCATCGTATCGACGCGCCCGGGGGACACCCTCGAGCCGCTCGAACGACGCCTGGCTGCACTCGACCCCGAAGGCGGCCTGCTGCTCGAGGTCGGTGCGATGGACCGGCACGACGGTGACAAGCTGCTCGGCCAGTGGCTCGTTGCCGCGAACCGAACGTTGACCGCCGACCAACGCCGCCGGGTGTTGAATGCGTTCGAGTCAGCGGATGGGAACCCGCTCTATCTCAGGCTCGCGTTCGAGGAGGCTCGACGCTGGATCAGCGCGCAGGATCCGGAGGATCTCGCGGTCGGCAACGGCGGTGACGAGCATCGACCCACAGCGGTCGAGGCCATCATCGAGCACAACACCTTCGGCCGGCTCGCCAAGGAAGACAACCACGGCGAGGTTCTCGTCTCACACGCGCTGGGCTATCTGGCCGCCTCACGCTACGGACTCGCCGAGGATGAACTGCTCGACCTGCTTTCACGCGATCCGGACGTGTACGCCTCGTTCGTGCTCGGGAGCTACCACGTTCCCCTCGATCTGCGTGAGCGGCTCGAGGGGTACCTCTCCGAGACGACCAGGCGCGAGCTGCGCCACCGAGGCCGTGAGCGCGCCATGGACCGGGGCGAGCAAGCGGCCCTGCTGGACGAGCTGCAACCGATTGACGAGGTCGCCGAGTGGCTGCGGCAGATTCGCGACGGCGAGCGCCCGGACGCTGAGCTGATGGAGTTCTTGCACGAGACGCGTGCCCGCCCGCGCGAGGAAGGCCTGCGACTACCCGTCGTGTTGTGGTCGCGGCTCTACGCCGACCTGCGTCCCTATCTCACCGAGCGAACGAGCGAGGGCGCCGTACTGATCGCCTTCTACCATCGCGAGCTCGACGACGTCGCCGAAGCGGCGTACCTCCGAGGCCACGGTGGCCTGACGTTGCACAGTCGGCTCGCGGATTACTTCCGAGCCAGGGCAGACCCCAGCGACGATCGTGCCTGGACCACCGACGGCGAGCACGTCGATCGGCGCGGTCTCAGCGAGCTCCCCAACCACCTCACACACGCCGAGCGCTGGGACGAAGTCCACGACACCCTCACCGACTTCGTGTTCCTCGAGCAGAAGGTGCAGCACGTCGACGTGATGACTCGACGGGAGGGCGACGAGAAGTCGACCATCTACCGCGGTGTCTTCCAACTCCAGGATGACTTCGACACCGCGTTGCGTCTCATGCCCTCGCCGCGCGAGCCCATCCGCGTGACTGCGGCCGACCTCGGCGATGGCCCCGAGATCCGCTGCCCGCACTGCAATCGCATGATTCCCTGGCAGGACGGGTATCGGGGAGAGATCGTCCTCTGCCCTCTGAAAGAACCGGACTGCGGCGGCCCTCTCGAAGTGGATACCGCGATCATCGGCGAATCCCTGCCTCCCCCATCGTTCGAGCCGGGCCCCTCCGCGCCGACTGCTCTCGGCCTCGCGGCTGATGGTCTTCTCGTCATCGGGCACGAAGACGGCCACGTCGAACTGCGGGCGCTCGGGGACCGAGATGCTCGGGGGCTGCCCGGTCCGAGCTTCTCGCCCGTACGGGCCCTGGCGGTCACCGCGGACAGCTCGCAAATCGCTACGGGATCACGCAACGGGTCAGCGCGACTGTGGGAGATCAGGGACTGGTCATCCGTCGCCAGCCTGCTGCTCCCTACCGAGATCTGTGCGTTGGCGATCGGCCCCAACTCTCGCGTCGCGATCGGAATGGCTACTGGCTCACTCCGGGTCTGGGACCCAGGGGAAGCCCCGATCACCCTGGACGGTCACGACGAGGCTGTAACCGCCGTGTCGGTGCTGCCAGACGGGTCGATCGTGTCAGGGTCGAGCGATCTCAAGCTACGACACTGGGATCCAGGTGCGGGAACCCTGCTCAGATCGTTCTCGGGCTTCCGCACGGCGATTACCGCCATCGGCGCGGGTCGGACCGACGACTGCGTGGCCTGGGGCTGCGCCGACGGCAACATGGGCCTGTGGCACCCCCGAGCCGAAGAGCCACCCGTTGCCCTCACCGGGAACCCGGCAGCGGTTCTCGCGGCAACGGTGGGGAAGCATCCCATGATTCTGGCAGGAGGCGCGGACGGAGTCGTGCGCGTCTGGGACCTGGACACGCGTGATGTCCGGTTCGAACACGGATACGGGGCTGCCATCGTCGCTGGTGCACTCTCGCCTCTCGGCGCTCTCGGCGTGGTCCAAGATGAGAACGGAGGGCTTCATCGATTCGAGCTCGGGCGCTAACCCGCTCAAGGGTGCCGTGGGCCGCGCGGCTCATCTCCAGGCGGTCACTCGCAGGAGATGAACCTCGCCACCGTCATCCCCGGCGACGATCGTCCCTCCGTCGGGGGAGATAGCACACGCCCGCATCGGACTGTCCGCTGTGAAGTCGGCCACCGGAATCCTGGCATCGAGATCCCAGAGTGTCACGGTGTGATCGTCTGCCGCAGTGACTGCGTATCGGCCATCGCCCGTGATGTTGACGTCGACGATTCCGAACGCGAGGTCGTGGAGCCCGACGACGGCGCGTGTGTCGGTTGCGAGCACGTGTCCGACGGGCTCGTCACCGAGATCCCACACGCGAAGCGTGCTGCTGTCGTTGAACCACCGATGCATGGCCGACGCAGTGTTGGAAGCATGGACGACGCAGATGCCTCGGGTCTGGTCCTCGCTCACCGCGATGGCCGTGACCTCGTAGTTGTCGGCTCGTGTCTGATCTCGCTCGAGCACCAGAATGGTCTCCGCTGCAGCGCCGGTGCGCCGGGAATCAAGCTCGAGGTCGTTCTCCACTCCGGCGGGCACCCGCCGAGCTCGATCGAGATCCCACACCACCCGCTTCCGGCCCCCAGACGACACCGACACCGCGATCCGACCGTCGCCGGTCATGCTGATCTCCTCGACGGGCCGATTGTGGGGCGGGGCTACCCGCCGCACCTTCGTTTCCAGGTCCCAGACGCGAACCACTTCGTCCTCACCGCCGCTGATCGCCCTGTGCCCATCGGGTGTGATGGCAATCGCCGTCACCCTCCCAGCGTGTGCGACGAATCGTCGGATCGACTCCGAGCGGTCGAGGTTCCACAGGCGAATGGTCGAGTCGTTGGAGCCCGACAGAGCCCGAGTGCCGTCCGCGGTGATGGCCACGGAAGTCACGGACCCCCGGTGCCCAGAGAACGTCCTCGGCTCATCGACGGAACTCAGATCCCACACGGTCAACGAGCCGTCGCTGTGGCCCGTGATCCCACACCGACCCTCAGGGGTGACCGCGAGCGCATGACCCCATCCAGGACCTGCGACACGTCGTACCGTTCCCCGCGCGAGGTCCCAGATCCGGAGTCCTTCCCGAGCCGTGGCGACGATCATCCCCCCATCGGCGGTGATGGCCAACGCTGCCCGACTCGTCCTTCAGCTCGTGGACCACTTCCCCCAGCTCCAGGTCCTGGACTCCGATGCTGTCCGTCATCCCAGTGTCGAAGTAGAAGTGCTTCTCGAACGCCGAGACCCCCCAACGAGCGCACGGCGACAGGGCACAGCGCGATACCGTGTCCTCGTCTGAGAAGCCGACCCTCTTGAGGTGCTTCCCGAGCGTCGGGTTCCAGACATCGACGCCACCAGCCACGTAGGCGGCGCCCAGACGGGTAGCGGCCGAGTTGATCGCCAACGCGTTGATCTCCTGGATGTTGCCCTCCGTGGAGCCGCTCGATCCGTGCAGTTCTCCGAGCTCGGAACCACGTTCAACGTCCCAGACCTTCACCCTGCGTGGATGGCTACCCGAGGCCGCATAGCGACCGTCCGGCGTGATCGCGACTGCACTGATCTGGTCGCCTTGGCCGCGCGAGACTCACAATCAACGGTCCGGCGGGATCCGAAAGGCTCGCATTGAGGGGACGGAGCCACGGCCGTCGGTCATACTCCGACGCGCGATCGACGAAGCCCCGCGCTCGCTCCACGGTCGACCCGCGAAGCCTGCCGATCAGCTGGCCGGCCAGACGGTGAGGAGCATCGGCAATCGACGCTGCCGACGACCGCACCGAGCGCGCCACTCAGCCACAGATCCTCTCTGCGATCGTTCTCGGTCTTCTCTGCTGAGTTCATCGATCCTCTCGAATGGAACGGCGGTCACGGTTGATGCATCGATGGAAGGAGACGCCACACCGGCCCTCCTGGCATCATCGACGATCGCGGCCGGACCCACGGATCAACCAGAGGCCGAAGTCACAGCGAGTGCGCAAATGCGACCTTGGGCCCTGGCCCTCTCGACCCAGGGGGTGAACCGGGTTGGTGCCGAGGCCGAGCACCAGGTGCTGACCTCCCGAGGCGGAACATCGGCGGGGCCGGACTCGCTCGCCACTGAGGTTGGGGTGCCAGCGCGCACCATCACTCGGATCCTACGCAGTCACGACGTGCCGCGTCTGTTCGAGTGCGATCAGGTGACCGGTGAAAAGCCTGGCATCAAGACGAAAGCGCTGAGCCGCGACGATGCATACGCCGGCTGGAGACTGCGCAGCCCCGCCTGCGAGCTTACGGTCACCCCATGAGGTCGAGGATGGGGTCGAGCGAGTCGATCGCCCAGTTCTCGGCCTTGTCCGTGTCGACGTTGTCCGTCACGAGTTCGATCCGCCGGCCGCGCACCAGCGCAGACGCGGTGGCGCTCTCGAACGTCGACCAGGTCTCGTAGCCCGGAGTGACGTCCTCCTCGTAATCGATGTCGGTGATCTCGATGTCCCGCAACGCCATGGTCTGAACGGCAGGCCTCTCGACGCTGGCCGCGCGTGATCACCTGCTCGCACGACATCGGCCCGTCGGCCGAACCGAGATGGCGACCGATCCGTTCGACCACCTCGACCCTGGCCTCATCGGTGACCATCGAACAGGCTGACTCGCCCTCCCCGGCAGCCACCGCCCACGCGAACTGCTCGACCCGCTCTGTCACCGCGCGCTCGGCCCCGCTGGTCCGGTGGTGCTGGCCCCAGACCGCGAGACAAACACCGACCACCAGCACCAAGGCGGTGGCGCCGGCCAGAACCCAAAACGTCGGCGCAAACAAACCACCGATTCGGGCAGCGGTTCGACGCCAGAACGGCGTTCCAGGTGTGGAGCCGCCACGAACCACGACCGCACCAGCCATCTCGGCCTCCTTTCCATCACTAGCAGGCTGCTGAAAATGGCCGCCCGTTGTGGGGCGACTAAATCGACCGGCCTCTGTGTTGGCTTCTGAGCGACGATCTCGTCTCGGCTGGCACGAAGGGGCGGGCGATTCGAGTGCGATTTCGGGCGCAGATTCGTTTTTCAGCACCCTGCTAGTGGCGTGACCGGCAACGTTGGTGGGTTCGCGTCCACCACCTGAGGCTGCGATTCTGTTTTCCTGTGGGGATGGCAGATCGTGTTCAGGTTCGTGAGATCAGCAACGAAGAGGGTCAGCGCCTGTTGAAGATGGTGCGCCGGTCGTCGGGCTCGATCGTGACGTGGCGGCGAGCCCAGATCGTGTTGTGGTCAGCGCAGCAGATGGACGTGCCGCAGATCGCCGCTCTCGGGTTCACGTCCGAGGACCGTGCTCGTGAGGTGATCCACAACTTCAACGCCGACGGCTTCGACTCGCTGTATCCGAAGTACGCGGGTGGGCGACCCCCGAAGTTCGACGCCGATCAGCGCCGTGAGATCAAACAGATCGCGCTGGGTCGCCCGACCGACTACGACTTGCCGTTCTCGACGTGGTCGCTGTCCAAGCTCGGCGAGCATCTCGTCGCGAAGGGGGTGGTCAACGACATCAGCCACGAAGGCCTGCGCCTTCTGCTCCGCGAGGAGGGCGTGTCGTTTCAAGTCGTGAACACCTTCAAACGATCCAACGACCCCGACTACGAAGCCAAGAAGAACCGGATCTTGCACCTCTACAACCTCGCCGACGGCAAGATCGACCGGCAGCGCGGCGACCCGGACGTGGTGATCTGCTTCGACGAGTTCGGACCGCTCAACCTGCAGCCGCACCCGGGCAAGCAATGGGCCGACCAAAGGCGGCGGGGCCGATCAGCCGCGTCGGACGAGGCGGGCGACGTTCACCCGCCCGCACGGTGTTCGTCACCTGCTCGCGGGCTACGACTTGTCGACCGACCGGCTCTACGGGCACATCAAACTGAAGAAGGGCCGCACCCAGTTCCTCGAGTTCTGCCGCTACCTGCGCACCCTGCACCCACCCCACGTTCGGATCGCGATCGTGCTCGACAACTTCTCACCGCACCTGTCGACCAAGAAGGACCAACGTGTCGGTGAGTGGGCCGCCGCGAACAACGTCGAACTCGCGTACACGCCGTTCTACGGGTCATGGCTGAACCGGATCGAAGCCCAGTTCCAGGCGCTGCGCTACTTCGCTCTCGACGGCACCGATCACCCCAGCCACGCCGAACAAGCCCGCATGATCCGCCGCTACATCCGCTGGCGCAACACCCACGCCCGCGACCGTCAACTCACCGAACTCGTCAACCGCGCAAACGTTGCTTGACGCGCCACTAGCTGCGTCGCGGTGCGAGCCGACCAGGGACGGAGGTCCCATCCCCGTGCTCAGGCTCATCAGCGGCACGCCGACGGGCCCGGCCCGGCGCCTCGCGAACGATCTCGTTGCCCGCAAGCCCCGCTATCTCGGGCGACGTCGATCACTTCCCGATCGACGTCCTCGATGGACTCCTCCAGGTCGGCCCAAGCCACCAGGTACGGGCTCCGCTTCCGGTCGAGGTCCTTCGTCGGGCCGACCTGCCCATCCGTCGGCCTCACGCTCCTTCACCCCACCGCTCGTGCTCGAGTTCGGCCAGGTGTTCGCGCTCGGCGGGGGTGAACACGATGATCCGACTCGCACCATCGCCTTCGGCAACCGCGTCAGATCGCCACCCGCTGCGACCAGCCATCGTCCTCATCCGTTGCGCAGCGATCAGCAGGCCGAAGGTCCCTGGCCACGTGGCTAACCCTCGGCGACAGTGGAACTCGACGCGATCTGGGCACAACATCTGGGAGGTACCGATGGCGGCGTCACTGAGCTTCGGGGCTGAGCAGCTGCTGGGTACGCTCGAGCGCCTCGTGGTGGGTGAAGCGCCGCCCGAAGGCTGGTTGTCGGCGCTGGCTGAACACGATCAGCCACTTGTGGAAGCTGAGGCGGGTGGCCGCGACCTCGACGCGCTGGTACGCCAAGGGCCCGACGAGGACGCCACCGCCCTCACTCGAGCCGACGTCGGTGCGCTCGCAACCCAGTTCGCTGGCGCCGACGGCCGCGAGGTAGCCAGCACCTCCGACGTGGCCGCAGCCCTCGTAGCTGCAGTGGCACCGCCGCCCGAGATCACCGAGCCCGACGTTCCCCAGCCGTCCGCCGGAGCCGCCGACGAAGAAGCCACGGGCGTCGACGAGGGCACGCCAGAGAAACTGCCCCTCAGCTTCGCGGCAGCGCAGCTGCTCGCATCGTTGCAGACGAACGGTCTCGGCCTGTACGACCTGCTCGTCACGCTGGCAGAGGAGCACGACGACCTGCTCCACGCAACCGATGTCGACCTGGATGCCTCGTCCGCGGCCGCAGGAGCGCGCTTGTGTCGCGAGGCAGGCGATGTCGGCGAGCGATGGGACACCGATCGGGTGACCACGAACGCCTCGGCCCAGGCGCATGAAGCCGGCCGGACGGTGATCGCGCCACAAGACGTCGCTGCAGCGCTGCTCCAAGGCGGCGCCGCCGCCTTCTCGACGGACAGGGCCGACCGACCATACGACGCCTCGGACCAGACGGCTTCAGAACTCCGAGCCAGCGAACCGGAGAAGCCGACGCCCGCCCAGGTCGCGCCGGTAGCCGAAGCCGACGTAACGACCCGGCGACCAGAATCGGTCGACCTGCACGGGCGGGAGCCGGTCACCGCCACCGCAGAGCCCGAGGACGCCTCAGTCACGGGTGGTCGACCTCGCACATTCCGCGTCTTCGTCAGCTCGACCTTCAAGGATCTGGAGCAGGAGCGCAACGCCCTGCGTGAGCTCGTCTACCCAAAGCTGTCGAAGTACTGCGCAACCAAGAACGCCCGGTTCCAGGCCATCGACCTACGTTGGGGCGTCAGCGAGGAAGCCAGCCTCGACCAGCAGGCGATGAGCATCTGCCTGAGCGAGATCGAGCGCTGCCGCGAGATCACCCCACGACCCAACTTCCTCGTTCTGCTCGGCAACCGCTACGGATGGCTCGCCCTGCCGGCCCACATCCCCAAGCCGGAGTTCGAACGGATTCGCGGGCGGGTTGGCGGCACGGATCTCGAACTGCTGGAGAGCTGGTACGAGTTCGACGGGAATGCCGTTCCTGATCCGGGACAGGAGCCGGGTGAATACCGGCTGCTCCCCCGCGTCGGCCCCTCGGCACCGCGCGGACATGAGCCAACCGAGCCGCTCGGCGACCGGCCCATCGAGAAGCGGACCCGCAAGAAGGCCGAGCAGACGAAATGGCTGGCGGTGGAGAAGGAGCTCCGGCGCATTCTGACCGGAGCCGTCAAGGACTCCGAACTCAGCGATGATCGTCGGCCGGTCTACAGGGCGTCGGCCACCGAGCAGGAGATCCGCGCCGGTGCCCTCGGGGAGGACCCTGACGGCGGCCCTGCCTTCTGCTTCATCCGCAACATCGAACCCGCCGATCGGGATCGTCTCCGCCGGGGGGCTGCGGAGGGCGACCCGATCCGTGACTTCGTCGACGACCCGGGCGAAGAGGTCGCGGAATCCCTCGCCGTACTGAAACACGACCTGGAGCCGTTCACGAAGCCCACCCACACCTACAAGGTCGGCTGGGACGCTGCGTCTGGACGCCCCACGACCGATCATCTCGAGAAGTTCGCACACGACGTGTACGAGACGCTCAAGCTCGCGATCAGCGAGGAGCTGGACGATCCGACACCTCCTCGTGTCGAGGGGCGCGAGGTCCGGATCGAGATCCAGGATCACGGCGACCCCAAGGACGAGGAGGCACGGGCCCACCGCGAGTTCGCCGAGGAGCGAATCCAGGACTTCGTGGGCCGAACCGAGCTCCTGCAACAGATCGACGCCTACCTGACCGCAGACGATCCGCTTCCACTGGTCGTGCACAGCGACGGCGGCTTCGGCAAATCCGCTCTTCTTGCAAAGGCGGTGCACGCGGCTCGAGGCCGCTCCGGGCCCCACCTCGTCTACCGGTTCATCGGTGCCAGCCCCGAGTCGACCGACGGACGGTCCCTGCTCGAGAGTCTCTGCCGCGAGCTGGCGCGTTGTGACCGAAACGGCGACGCAGAGATCCCGAGCGACTTCCAGGAACTGACCGCCGACTTCAAGGACCGGCTGGCGTCGGCGACCGCAGAGCAGCCCTTCATCGTGTTCATCGACTCGCTCGACCAGTTGGCCGTCGGGCAGGGGGCCCGACGTCTGACCTGGATCCCCCAGCCCCTGCCCGAGCACGTCCGCTTCGTCGTGTCCACTCGTCCCGGTGACACCTTCGAGCCGCTCCGGACCCGAATCCGGGCGGACAGCTCCTCGGACCGCCTGCTCGAGGTGGGCCCGATGTCCCGGGACGACGGTCGCCAACTGCTCGGCCGGTGGCTGGAGGGTGCTCACCGGGATCTCCAGAACCCCCAGCGAGGCGCGGTGCTCGATCGCTTCGAGTCCGCCCGTGGCAACCCGCTGTATCTGCGCCTCGCCTTCGAGGAGGCCCGCCGCTGGATCAGCACGCAAGCACCCGAACGCCTCGACCTGGGCGAACCGGTCACCGCAGACCACGGCAAGGGCACGAGCTACCCGAAGGCGGTCGAGGCGATCATCGAGCACAACACCTTCAGCCGGCTCGCCAACGAGGAGAACCACGGCGAGGTGCTCGTCTCACACGCGCTGGGCTACCTGGCCGCCTCCCGGTACGGGCTGGCCGAGGACGAGCTGCTCGACCTGCTCTCCCGCGACCCCGACGTCTACGCGTGGTTCGTGCTCAACAGCTTCCATGTGCCCCTCGATCTGCGCGACCAGCTCGACACGTACCTGGCGGACATGAAGCCAGAGTTGCAAGCCCGCGCCGTGGCGTGGTCCGAAGAAGAGCGTCGACGCGCACGCGAGCGCGGCGAAGACGAGCCGCCGTCGATCGACCCGGAGCACGTGGACGAGGTGAGCGAGTGGGTCCGACAGCTCCGTGACGAAGAGCGCGATCGCGACGAGCTGACAGCCTTCCTCGCCCGGGTCGAGGACGTCCCAGGCAAGGGCCTGCGGCTGCCCGTCGTGTTGTGGTCCCGCTTCTACGCAGACCTCCAGCACTACCTCACCGAGCGGGCCGTCGAAGGCGCAATCGTGATCGACTTCTACCACCGGGAGCTTCGCGATGTGGCCGGGCGGTGCTACCTGCCCGCGACCGACACGGAAACGGTCGCGGCCGGTACGGAACTGCACAGCCGGCTGGCCGACTACTTCAGAACAGCGGCGGACCCCCAACGCACCGGCAGCTGGACAACCCAAGACGGCGAATCCGATCTCCGCGGCCTCAGCGAACTCCCCTACCACCTCACCGGAGCCGAACGCTGGGACGATGTCCACGACACACTCACCGACTTCACCTTCCTCGAACAGAAGGTGCAGCACGTGGCGGCCACCACCGTCGACCACGACGGCGAGAAGACAACGATCTACCGCGGAGTCTTCGCCCTCCAGGACGACTTCGACTGGGCACTGACCCACATGCCCGGCGGCGAGAGCGACACGTCCGAACGCCGCCGCCTCATCGTCACCGTCGTCGACCTCGGCGAGGGACTCGCGCTGCGCTGCCCCCACTGCAACACCTCCCACCCGGCGACTGGCACCTGCCCGGTCTGCAACACCGAGCACGACCTCGAGGCATGGAAAGGCAACGAGATCGACTGCCCGAACGAAGAGTGCAAGGGACCGCTCAAGGTCAACGACTTCATCGTGGGGAGGGATTGAGGGTGCCGGTCTCGAGCGTCGGTGCCGGCACTGAACGTCGGGCCTCTCTGGCGAGTTTCGCCACGGCTCTACGACAGGAGGCCCATGTGTTGGCCTTCCACGCCGGTCTGACCTGGCAACAGATGCACAACCGGCTGCAGTGGGCAGCCGAACCGGTCGGGACGCTGCTCGCTGCGGAGCGCCACGTCCGCAGCCGGCCGGGGAGATTGCCCTGGGCGCGGACAAGGACACCTTTCCGCGAGTCCGCGCACATGATCCGCACGTTCACGGGCCACGGTCGGCAGGTCAATGCGTGCGCAGTCAGTCCGGATGGCTCCTGGTTCGTCACCGGCAGTGCCGACAAGACGCTGAAGGTCTGGGACATCGCCACCGGCAAGGAGCGATGCATGCTCGTCGGTCATCGCCATTCGGTCGCGGGATGTGCGGTGAGTCCCGACGGGTCCTGGATCGTCTCGGCCAGCCACGACGGGACGTTGAAGGTGTGGGACGTGTCCACCGGCAGCGAGGTGCACACCCTCACCACCGACGCAGGTTGGGTCAATGGGTGTGCCGTGAGTCCAGACGGCAGATGGATCGTCTCGGCGAGCAACTACCGCACGTTGACGGTGTGGGACGTGGCGACCGGAACGGAGCTCCGCACCCTCACCGGTCACACGTCGATGGTCCATGGTTGCGCCGTGAGCCCCGACGGATCCTGGATCCTCTCTGTTGGCCCCGACGAGACATTGAGGCTGTGGGATGTGGCGACCGGAGCGCAGCTCCGCACCCTCACCGGTCACACCTCGACGGTTCATGGCTGCGCCGTGAGCCCCGACGGATCCTGGATTGTCTCCTCCAGCGCCGACGCCACGTTGAAGGTGTGGGACGTGGCAACGGGGGCGGAGCTACACACCCTCGACGGCCACCAGCATGCAGTCGTTGGGTGTGCGGTGAGCCCAGATGGAACGTGGATCGTCTCCGCCAGCGCCGACGCCACGTTGAAGGTGTGGGACGTGGCAACGGGGGCGGAGCTCCGCACGCTCACCGGCCACGGCGACCGGGTCAACAGCTGTGCAGTGACCCGGGACGGTACGCAGATCATTTCTGCCAGCTTCGACGGGACGGCGAAGGCGTGGCACGCGACCGGAACTGCGGAGCGACCTTTCACGAGTCACACCGGCTCGGTCAACGCCTGTGCGATCGACGCCGAAGGTTCGTGGGTCGTGACTGCCAGCGCCGACGAGACACTGAAGGTGTGGGACGCAGCGAACGGAGCAGAGCTGCGCACTCTCGCGGGTCACGCCACGATGTTCGATGAAACTCCGGTCGTGCGTGATCCTCCCGCGGCGGACGACAAAGGAGCGGGATTCCAGAGGATCACGAATCCGGTGAATGGGTGTGCGGTCAGCCCCGACGGATCCTGGATCGTCTCCGCCAGCGCCGACACAACCCTGAAGCTGTGGAACGCGTCGACAGGAGAGGTGTTGCGCACCCTCGCCGGCCATCGCGGGGGCGTGTTGGGGTGTGCGGTCAGCCCCGACGGATCCTGGATCGTCTCCGCCAGCGCCGACACAACCCTGAAGCTGTGGAACGCGTCGACAGGAGAGGTGTTGCACACCCTCGGTGGTGGCGCTGGTTCGAGCGGCGAAACCGAGACATTGGCGCAGTGGCTCAAGGCCTCCACGGCGCGCAGCCGTGCCGGCCACAACGACGTGGTCGAGGCATGTGCCGTGAGCCCCGACGGGTCATGGATTGTCTCGGCCAGCGCCAGAACCTTGACGGTGTGGGACGCAGCGAACGGTGCGGAGCTGCACACCTTCGCCGGCCACCGGAAAGGTGTACTGGGGTGTGCGGTGAGCCCCGACGGAACGTGGATCGTCTCCGCCAGCGCCGACGCAACGCTGAAGGTGTGGGACGCGGCGACCGCGGCGGAGCAGTACACATTGGAGGGCGCACCGCGGCGCTGTCAACGCATGTGCAGTGAGCCGCGATGGCTCGTGGATCGTCTCCGGCGGCCAAGACCAGACGCTGAAGGTGTGGGACACGGCAAGCGGACGCGCAATCTTGACCTTGCCGTTGCCGGGCCCCGTCCGGTGCGTGGCAATGCACCCCTGCCGACCAGTCGCCGCATGCGGCGACACTGGCGGCGCTCTCTACCTCATCGATGTTGTGGGACTCGAGTATCTCCCCGTCGCCGCCGGCAGAGCGTCGAGACCTACGCCGTGATGTCGATACCCAACCAGGGACACGTCGAACACGCGGTCGCGTCCCTCGAGGAGGCGCACAATCTCATCTCCCCGCAGGCCCTCTCGCACCTCGAACAACAGGTCGAGCCCATGCTTCGGGCGCTCAGGGAACGCGCCGACTGACCATGGGAATGGACTACCGGTATCTGCTGTTCTTCGAACGAGATGCGCGCTTCGCCGTGCTCGAGCGCCTGGCAGCGATGGCCGAGATGCCCGAACCCAGCTCGGACCCACCCACGACGATGCGTCTGCCCGATCGGACCATCACGCTGCCGTTCCCGGGGTGGCTGCAGACGGGCGCCGAGATCTCCTGGGACGACGACAGCCCGAGCTGGGACTTCATGACCGTGCTCTGTTTCGAGCCCGACGAGGCCATCGACGACTACCTCGACAACTTCTACTCGGGCGTCGGCGGCGACGTCGACGAGGAGAAACACCGCTACGACCGACAAGGGCGATCCAAGCTCGGATTCGTCTACCTGAGTGTGCACAACGACATGACAGAGTGGACATCGGGGGCCGGCGAGGACCTGGTGATGTTCGAATTCGGGACGCCGGGCTCGCGGATGAGCATGCTGTTCTTCGAGTCCGAGTCGATCCGTAGGACCTTCAGCTCGCTCCTCGAGTCGTGCCGAGGTGTGTACGGTCTGTTCGACAGGGAGGACTCCGCCGAGCTGTTCTGGTTGCGAGGCAACGCGGTCGAGGAAGAGCTGCCCACGGCCGATCTGTCTCTCGCGGAGATCGAGAACTTCATCGGTGAAACCGGGCCGCTCGCCTTCTCCTTCGGCGCCGACGAGTTGGTGGCGACCGCCCGGCACGAACGGCGCTTGGCCGGAGGCGCCCTCCTCGGCGTCCATCACTGGCTCCTGGCCCTGCTCGGGACCGAGCGCGTCCTCCCACCGCCACTCGACCGGGTCGATCCGGCCAAGGCCGCACGCGAGCTGCACCAGCGACTCGATCGGGATGACATCGGGCCGAGGCTCCCCGAGGACGAGGCCCGTCACGGGGCAACCAACCGCGCCCGCCGCGCCGGACGCGACCTCGTGACTGCGGGCGACCTGAGCGAGGTGATCTCCGAATTCAGCCGGTCGGTCGTCCTTTCAGAGGCAACCGCCGACGAACCTCTCGACGACACAGCCGATGTCCCTTCCGTCTCGTTCTGGACCCCGCGCAACTCGACCTGTGACCCGTTCTGGCGCCGAACGCTGGATCGGTTCCTGATGTGGATCACCTACTCGCCCGGGAAATGGATCGCGATCGGCATGGCCACGTTTGCTGTGTGCGTGACGATCGCGCTGTTGGCGATCAACGCCGCGAGATGAACTCGCGTCGGATCTACAGCCCGCCCGTCTTCTTCCGCTTCTCGGTGCCCTCCATCTCCTCCTGCTGGATGTCGGGGAAGAGTGCGGTGCCAGGCATGGCCCAGACAACGATGCCGATCGGGAAGCCGAGAATGGCCGACAGCCACATCAGGCCCACCACTGGTAGGTCAGCCACAGTCGCCGAAATCCTGTGCCGCCCGGATCACTCTCACCCCGACATGCTCGGGAACGTAGCTCACAGGTTGCGACCTTGGGCCCCATCTGTGACGACCGGGGACCTTGTCCTTGCGGGCACGGTGTAGGGGTCCCCTGTTGAGGTCGGCCCTCAACGATGAACGCGCAGCGCTTTCCATCGGCGTCGCGTGACGCCATAGCTGAGGGCCAGAGGCCGAAGTCCACTCGGCATTCCACGCGAACGGCGTTCGCGCCCTCTCGGGTCGTGCCGGGCGGCCGCCTACTGACGGAATGCTCTACCGGCTCGCCGCCCAGTGTGGTTCAACTGGGACTGGAGGTGATGGTCATGAGCACGATGATGGAAAGGCTCTTTCACAGGAAGCATGAGACCGCAACGACGGTCGCTGAGGTTCTGGACCGTTGGCCAGCGGCACCGGCGGGCGCCTGTGACATTTGCGGTGGCGATATCAGTTCTGTCGGCACTCATCGCGTCACGGCAACAGAATTCAAGGGAATCATGCGTCGGGGCTACAACCCCTACGACACAGGGCGAGCACCGCTCACCCACGCGTTTTTGTGGGGACTCAGCAGCGACGACGCCTCTGCCGGCTGGCGGCAGTTGGTGGAGCGAGACACATCGGATTGGGGCCTCTGCAAAGCCTGTGCAGAGGACGTCGCGTCATTCGTCGTAACAAACTGATCGACTCGGACCGCGGCCAGTTACTCGGGCAGATCACGAGCGTGCCTCATCGCGCCGAAGCCGAGCGCCGTGCGAGCCTGGGCCATGAGATAAGCAGCTGCGGTTCCTCGCGACGGCCCTCCGCAAACCGGGCGGTCAAGCAGCTGGCGCGTTCCTCCCCACGATGCTGCAACGAGACGACCGCGGGCGAGCAAGGCTGTGTACGTCAGCCCCGCTGAAGATGGGATCGGCACGAGCCCCGAGGACCGGGACGCAGCGTTGGTCTTCGTCTCTCCGATCGCCCCCTACTTTCCACACGCGCACAACACCCGGTGCCTGCGCCCTTGGCGCGACCTCCTCGACGTGGGAGTCATCCGGCTGGATGAGATCGACCAGGATCACGCAGACATCCTTTGTTGCCCCGCTCGCTCTCACCGAGATGCTCGGCAACGTTGCTCACACGTTGCGACCTTGGGCCCTGGCCCTCTTTCAACCCCAGCACTGAGCCTGGAGAAGCCAACAAGGTGTTGCGGGTCACATCGAGGCTCGGCGTCGAAACCCGGGGCAGGCTGCGTTCTCATTCGAAATCCCGGGCACCCATGGACCTCCGGCCCTATCTCCTCGATCTGAAACAACTGAACATGAAAGTACGAGATCGAGCAGGTGAGAACGGAGGCAGCGTGATGGGACTGTTCCATAGGTCAAGGCACAGGGTCGAGACCGATTCGGTCAATGAGTGCCGATTCTGCGGGCGTGAGGTGCATGAGAGCGCGGGCGGGATGCAGACGTTCGGCGGGTCAGTGGATGACGTTGACGCGATCTTCGCGGCTGTGGAGAAGGCGGCTGCGGAAATGCTGGCCGAGAAGAGAACATGCGACTCGTGCAGCGCGGTGTTCTGCCTCGAGTGCGGCAACGCCGAGGGACGTAAGCGGGGACTGGGGTCGACCAACTGTCCTGCTTGTGGCCGGAAGATGGCCTGACCATCGCCGAGTTGCAGAGCAAGGAGGATCACTATGGGGATCTTTGGAAAGTCGAAGAAGAGGGAGTCGACCGCGTACCGGGACAGGGTCACCAATGGGGCGGTCGCTCACACGACAGCCCCACAGACCGCGCAGAAGACTCGGATGACATCTGATCCAGGCGTGAACGTCGCTCAGCTGGTTCGCGAGGGGCTCGGACACCTCCAGGCCGGACGATGGCGCGATGCGATCTCGGCGTTGACGATCGCACTCGCCTCGGCTCCCAATTCGCCCGAGGTGCACGGGTACCTCACACAGGCATACGCCCGCTCCGGCAATGGGGAGGCATCGATGAGCCACTTCGAGCACTTCCGCAAGTCCGAGCCTGCCACCGCGGCTGGACTCGCAGAGCAGGACCCGTGGCTCGTCGCGGGACGGGAGGTGCAGCACCTCGGCACGTCGCAGCGGGGGGAGCACACCTACGAGTCCTACGCGTGCGCCGACCCAACCGTGGCGAAGGAATTCCTGGAGGCCCGAGACGTCGATCGACCGAACTACTACGTCGACGTCGATACACCAGACGGGATCTGGGGCAAGGACCTCGACAGCCTGTATCAGTCCCGTCTACCGGGATGGAAAACCGACCTCTCCCTCGTCCAGTGCGACGGCTCGGCCACGGGGCTCGGCGACTTCGATGGGATCCAGTACTGCGTCAAGGGGATCAGCAACAACTTCACGGCCTACGTCGAGTGCGGCCGCTGCGAACACCGCTGGCTCGATGCCCTCCGTTACCAGGACGTCACCGTCGTCCGCTGTCCGTCGTGCGGCACCTACAACAAGGTCGACAGCCACAACTTCCGGGTGGCACTGATCAAAAAGGACTGAGGGCAGACGTCCCGGGGCCCGGATCTACCAGGCGCAACGGATGGATGCGACCCGACTTCTCGCCGGCGAGGATCACCGCGCCGTCGGGCGTCACGGCTGCGCACATGATTGCGGACTGGCCGGTGAACACGGGAGTGGTGCGGTCCGGACGCAGCGGGCTCCACGCCCGCACGGTGCCATCAAGTGACGTGGACACCACGGTCTCCCCGTCCGGGAGGGCTGTGAGCGACGTCACGGTTGCACGGTGCAATTCCTCCCCGACGAGGGCGACGCCTCCGACAAGATCCCAGAGCACCACCGTTCCATCCACATGTCCGGCAATGCCGTAACAGGCATCCGGGGTGACGGCGACGGCGGAGACTGCTGACCGGTTGTCGCCGAGCGTGCGCGGTCCCCGATCCCAGTGCGATGGGTCCCAGATGCCGATCGAGCCGTCCGTGGATGCCGTGAGCACATGATGGCCATCGCTGCTCACGGCGATGTCGGTGATCGCCGAGGTGTGTCTGGCCTCGACCTTGGTGTTGGTCCCGTCCACGACGTCGACGATCACCAGACGGCCGTCGAACTGTCCGACGAGCAGGTGGCGCTGATCTACGAGGGCGGAGAGAGCGACGACTCTGGCCTCGGTCACCCCGATTCTCCTCACGACGGCGCCGGATCCGAGGTCCCAGACGCGCAGGACCCGGGTCCGCTTCTGCGGATCGAAGGCGCAGTCGACCGCCGTACCCGGGAGGAGCACCAGCGCGTCGTCGCCGCCCGAGAGCTCGGCGCTCGGGTCGCGCAACTCACCGGTCTGGGTCCATCGGGTCAGGTCCCAGGTCTTGATGATGCCGTTCGTGCCACGGCTCACCGCACCGGTCCCGTCGGAGGTGATGGCCACGCCGGCCACCCCGTGGTCGTCAGCTGACTGCTGCATCGGCTGGATCGACAGCTTGGGGGCCTCTCGACGCTCGAGATCCCACACGATGATGAGCCCATCCCCCGACCCGGACACCGCGACCCGACCACGCGCGTCCACTGCGACCCCGCCGACTGCCACGGCGTGCTGACCCAGGATCTGCTCCCGGCCGCCGGCTCTGTCCCACACCCGAACTGACCGATCGTCCGAGCACGAGACGACCGTCGTGCCGTCGGGAGTCATGGCGACCGACCGGACGAGTCCCCCGTACCCGGTCCGTTCGACCGGCGTGGCCTCGCCGGTCGGGCTCCACACCATGAGACGCCGATCTCTCTGGCCCCATGCGATCGTCGAGCCGGTGCGGTCGGCCGCGACGCTCCACACCCTCGGAGCGAACAAGGAGGTCCTCAACTCGGCTCGTTCCAGATCCCACACAACGACCTTGTCGTCATCGCCGCCGGACACGACGATCCGCCCGTCTCGGCTCACAGCGACGCCGCGTACCTTGCCGTCGTGGCCGGGAAGCACGAGCGGCGGGTGGAACGACGCGAGGTCTCGCACACGGACCGCGCCCATCATCGCCGCCGAACACCACGATGTGCCCATCAGCTGACATGGCGACGCTGCGCACGACGCCGACACCATCATCGAAGCAGTGAGTCTCCCGGCCCGCATCAAGGCTCCATACCCGGACGGTGCCGTCGTCCCCACCCGACACCCCGGTTCCACCATCGATCGACATGGCAACGCTACGCACGGAGCCTGCATGACCCGTGAGGGTGTGGGTGCAGCCGCCGCTCATGAGATCCCACACCCGGACCATGGCGTCGTCAGCCCCTGACATGGCGCGCTTCCCGTCCCCGGAGATCGCAGTGGCCCCGATCCAACCAGCATGACCACGAAGCGCCATCCTCATCGGGCCTCCGACGTTGACCAGGGACGGCATCAGCGGACGGAACCACCGTTCGCCCCGTCGGCGATCGGCGCCGGACAGGAGCCGAGCGACGGCTGGCGAGCGGACGAGGCCGAGACGCCCGATGAGTTGGCCAGCGAGTTGAGAGGGATCCCTCGACACCACGTGCCCAGCGAGCCGCAACGCGTCTCGCACGTCCGTGAGGCCGAAGAGGTGCGTCACCGCCGGATCATCGGGCATCAGCTCTGATTCCTCGTGGTCCGGGCTCACGTGACTCCATTCCGATGGGATCGAGCATCAGCGGCCAAATCGACGATACCTCGAAGCTCGAGATGGAGGCAGCTCGACGTAGCGCCTCGGACGACGCCAGAGCTGAGCCTCGGGTCGGATTCACGAACGAGCGCCGCGCATGACTTTGCGACCTTGGGCCCTAGCTCTCTCTCGACCCGAGGCCGAGCCTGGGGGTGAGTAGTCGAACAGGAAGTGTGACGCGCATGGCCGCCTCCGAAGTATCAGCTCAGCCCTTCGGACCCCGCACTGTCGTCGTCTCCGGCGACGTCACCGTGGACTGGAACCTGGCCCAGGAGTCCCTGCCACCCGGGGACGAGCAGGCCAAGGGTGCCAGGGCGTCGTGGCAACATGGTGGTGCGGCGCTGCTCGCCGACCTGGTCGGCACTGTCGCCACCACGCTCGGACCCGAGGTCGGACAGGTAGGGGTTCGTGCCGTGGACGCACCGGTGGCGCCGATCCCCCCGGGCGGTGATGGCCTCAACCACTCGTACGCCGTGTGGTCCCGTTTCCCCCGTACCGCCAACGAGAAGCGCAACAAGGTGTGGCGAGTCACCTCGACGCTCGGTGTCGACCGAGCCCGATCCGACGAGGCTGTCCGTGCCGAGTGGCGACGCCTCGGGGCCGAACTGCCCGGTGCCGATGTGGTGGTGCTCGACGACGCTGCGCTCGGATTCCGCGAGCACTCCGACCGAGAGCTGTGGCGTCGGACCTTCGCTGATGGCAGACCCTGGGTCGTGCTCAAGCAGGCCCGCCCGATCGCCGGCGGACCATTGTGGGAGCACCTGCTCGCCGAGGCAGCCGACCGTCTGGTCGTGGTGCTCACCATCGACGACCTGCGCGGCCGGGAGATCCAGGTGAGCCGGGCGCTGTCGTGGGAGCGGACGGCCCAGGATCTGGTCTGGGAGCTGATCAACAAGCCCGACGTCAACGCGCTCTCCCGGGTTGCCCACACGGTGGTGTCGTTCGGAGCTGCCGGTGCCGTCCACCTGTCCAGAAACGGCTCCAGGGGTGAGTCCGCCTGCACCCTGTACTTCGATCCCGAGTTGGTCGAAGGCGACTGGGATGCGGCCCACGCCGGCAGGATCATGGGCAGCACCGACTGCCTGACCGCCGCCCTGGTGCGGGAGATCATGCTCGACGGCGGCGACCCACAGATCGGGCGGGGCATCGTCGCCGGCGTGGCTGCGGCCCGACGGCTCCACCTCGACGGGTACGAGGAACGAGGACCAGGGCGCATGGAGCTCGGCTTCCCACTCTCGTGCGTCGTCGAGGAGATGGCGACCGGTGCGCAACCGCTTCACGCGGTGCGTGTCCCCGAGCCCACCGCGGCGAACCAGCACTGGACGATCCTGCAGGACCGCTGCACCGGCGACCTCGCCGGCGCAGCAGCTGAGATCGCCCGATACGGGCCCGAACGGGCACTCGAAGGAGTTCCGCTGGGCCGATTCGGCTTTCTGGTCACCGCCGACCGCACGGAGATCGAGGCGTTCCGGGGCGTCGCCGGCCTGATCGCCGACTACGCCCAGGACCCATCGTCCAAGCCGCTGTCGATCGGGGTCTTCGGGCCGCCCGGATCGGGTAAGTCGTTCGGCGTCAAGCAGGTGGCCAACTCGGTCGCCGGTGAGCGGGTGAGCAAGCCGCTGGAGTTCAACCTGTCCCAGCTGCGCTCACCCGACGAGCTCGCCGACGCCTTCCACCTGATCCGTGACAAGGCCCTGGGCGGGGAGATCCCGCTGGTGTTCTGGGACGAGTTCGACACTCCCCTGGACGGTCAGCCGCTCGGGTGGCTGCGCTACTTCCTGGCACCCATGCAGGACGGTGAGTTCCGTCAGGGTCAGCTCACTCACCCCATCGGGTCGTCGATCTTCGTGTTCGCCGGTGGCACCTGCGCCCGCATGGAGGACTTCGGCCAGGACCTGGTGCGAGGCTCCGGACCCGACGCTGACGACAGCGCCCTGCGCCAGGCCAAGGGACCCGACTTCGTGAGCCGCCTCAAGGGGTTCGTGAACGTGCTGGGCCCGAACCCGCAAGGCGACGACGACCCGTACTACGTGATCCGCCGAGCCATCCTGCTGCGCTCGATCCTGCACCGCAACGCTCCGCAGCTCTTCGCCGGCGACGAGCTCCGCATCGACCCGGGCGTGCTGCGCGCCTTCCTCGAGACCACCGAGTTCCGCCACGGCGCCCGCTCGCTCGAAGCCATCGTGACCACCTCCCAGCTTTCGGGGAGGTCGGCCTACGAGCGTTCCAGCCTTCCCCCCTCCCCGCAGCTCGACCTGCACGTCCACGCGCAGGACTTCCTCGCCCTCGTGCAGCGGCCCGATCTCGAAGGTGAGCTGCTCGAGCGACTAGCCCGGGCCGCCCACCGCGTCTTCCGCACCGACCTGGCGGCCAAGGGGTACGTCTACGGCGAGGTCGACGACCCGGATCAGAAGTTCAGCGACTCGCTGGTCGACTATGACGACCTCTCCGAGTACAAGAAGAAGGAGAACCGCGACAACGTCCGAGACATCCCCACCAAGCTGGCCAAGGTGGGGTGCATGATGGTCCCCGCTGCCACCGAACCCGCGCCCACCGACTTCACCGAGGAGGAGATCGAGATCCTCTCTCGGGCCGAGCACTGTCGATGGATGCGCGACCTCGGGCCCGGTTGGCGCTTTGGAACGCCGACCGACAAGCCCCTCAAGATCCACGAGGCCTACCTGCCATGGGACGAGCTGCGAGATGAGCAACGGGACAAGGATCGCAACCTGGTGCGCCAGGTGCCGACCATCCTCCGCGAGGCCGGGTACGCAATGATCCGCAGCGAACACTCCGACCAGGAAGACGCCTAGATGGTGGCAATCGGGATCACCGGCCACCGGATCCTGACCGAGGTCGACAGGATCGAAGCCGGACTCGACGAGGTCGTCCGCCGACTCGACGCGGCCTATCCGGAGCCGTGGTCGGTCATTTCCGCCCTGGCCGAAGGAGCTGACCGGCTGGTGGCGCAGCATCTCCTTGATCGCGAAGGCTCCCAACTCGTCGCTGTCCTTCCGCTCCCGCGCGACGACTACGAGACCGACTTCGAAACGGTGGCATCGAGACAGGACTTCGGACAGCTGCTCTCTCAGGCAACCGAGGTCGTGCAGGTCCCGCCTCAACTCACTCGGGACGCGGCCTACGAATTGGGTGGAATGGCCGTGCTCGACCGCAGCGACGTGCTGGTCACCGTCTGGGACGGCCAGGGCGCCCAGGGACAGGGCGGCACCGGTGCGATCGTGGCCGAAGCCCGCCACCGCAACCTGCCCATCGCCTGGATCCACGCCGGCAACCGTCGCCCCAGCACCCAAGCACCCACCAGCCTTGGCCCCGAGCAGGGCAAAGTGAGCTACGAACGATTCCCCGACCACGGTCACTGTCCGACTGTGGAAGCTCGGTGACCCAGAAGCCGACACGGAACAAACTGGCCATCCTCAGGCACGCACGCTCGAATCCGCCCTGACCGTTCCGTCGACCACATGAGACCGTGCCAGCCGAGCCCCAACGCCGCCGACTCCGACTAGTGTCGTGAGTCGTTGATTCGTTGAAGATATGAGGCGAGGTTGTCGAGGATCTCGTCGGCGGTCTTGCGCCAGATGAACGGGCGGGGATTCTCGTTCCAGTGTTCGACCCAGTCGTCGATGTCGCGGCGGAGCTCGGCGACGGATGCGGTGGGTCGATCGGCGGAGTTTCTTGGTGGTGAGTTCGGAGAACCAGCGTTCGACCTGGTTCAGCCAGGAGCTGTAGGTCGGGGTGTAGTGCAGCGTGAACCGGCGATGCCGCTTCAGCCAGCGTTGGATCTCGGGTGCTTTGTGCGTGGACGCGTTGTCGCAGATCACGTGCACCGCGAGATCCGTCGGGGACGGTCCGGTCGATCAGGTTCAAGAACGCCCGGAACTCGACCGCACGGTGCTGGTCGGTCATCTGCGTGATCACCTTCCCCGACGCGACATCGAGCGCGGCGTAGAGGTCGGAGGTGCCGTTGCGGACGTAGGTGTAGGTCTGCCGGGCCGGGGTGCCGGGCAGCATCGGCAACACCGGCGCGGTCCGATCGAGTGCTTGCACCTGAGTCTTTTCGTCGACGCACAACACCACCGCCGCGTCGGGCGGGTTCAAGTACAGCCCGACGACATCGCGGACCTTGTCGATGAACTGCGGATCGGTCGACAACTTGAAGTCGTCGATCCGATGCGGCTTCAACCCGAACGTCCGCCAGATCCGCGACACCGCCGTCTGGTTCAACCCAACCTTGGCCGCCATCGACCGGGTCGACCACTGCGTCGACCCATCATCAGGTGTCGTCTCCAACGTCGCGACGATCACCTGCTCGACGATCTCATCGGTGATCTTGCGCGGCTGACCCGGCCGCGGCTCATCGATCAACCCATCCAACCGCTTGTCGGCGAACCGGGTCCGCCACTTGCCGACCGTGACCGGGTTGCACTCCAACTTCTTCGCGATCTGCTGGTTCGTCGCACCCAGTCGCTGCGGCCAGCACGATCCGACACCGCAACGCCAACGCCTGACCCGTCTTCGGGCGTCGAGCCCACCGCTCGAGCGTCTCGCGCTCGTCATCGCTCAACACGATCCGAGCTGTCGGTCGTCCACGCTGTCCCATCAGTGCCTCCCATCGTTGTCGACACCGACAACAACGCGACACACCAACCGAAAATTCCCTCGAACTAACGACTCACGACACTAGCCCGGCACCTTGAAAGGATTCACTTTGAGCGGACGGCCGCATCTAGGGCAATGGATGTCGCCGCCCAGCCACTCGTCACGCAAATCGGGGCCGATCGGCGATGGGGCGAGCATGTCACACCGGAGGCTAGGACTCTGCGTAGGAGAAGAAGTGAATCTCCCGGTCGCGTCATGCATGCTCGCAGGCGAGTGTTGCCGGCCCTCGGCACAGGTCAGCGAATATCGACTCTTGGCGGAATTCGATCGTGCGCTGACCAACGCAGCGGCAGGCGTCGGGGACGTCTTACTCACAGAGACTCCCCCAGACCGATGAGCTCCGCCTGGTAGACGCCCCCCATGATGTCGCCGAACACGATGTGCGGGAACAGAGGGTGAGTGGCGACAGAGAGGATCCAACCGGGAATCGGCAAGTGTGCCGCCTCCGCTCCGGTATCTGCGTCCCAGACCCTGAGCATGGCATCCTCGCCGACGGACACGATCTGGTCTCCGTCGAACGTCACGGCACAACCGCGAACGGCGTCGTCGTGGCCCACCAGCGAGCGCAGCGACCCACCGGATCCCAGATCCCAGATCGTCAGGCGCCCTCGCTCGTGGCCCGACACCAACCATTCGCCGCCGGGGCCGATGGCACAGCAGAGACTCGTGCCGACGTCGGCGGCGGTTGTCAGCTTGGATCCGTCCGACCGGCACCCACACATGGGTGTGGGTGCCGGCCGAGACAACCCATCGGCCGTCGGGGCCGATCGCGCAGTGGCTGATGGCACTTCCCCGGGTACCGAACTCACGGGGCGGGGTCCCTCGTCGGGTGTCCCACACGCGAAAAGCCCCATTGTCCGCGGCGGAAACGAGCCAGGTGCCGTCAGCGCTCGCCGCACAGCTCGAGACACCACTGAAGGCCGGAAGTAGTTGCTTCTCGGTCCCGATGGCGACGTCCCACAGCCGCAGTGTCCGATCCTGGCCGCCGGAGACCAGCCACTCGCTGTCGGGACTCACGGCACAGCTGCACATTCAATGGTCGTGTCCGCCGACCGTTCGGCGGACCGAGCCCGTGGCCGTGTCCATGTCTTGAGGACGAAATCGCGGCCGGCAGATACGAACCAGGTTCCGTCGGCGCTGTAGGCACAGTCGAGCGTGCGGTCAAGGGTCCCTCGATCCGGCGTCCGTGAGAGAGACCGGCCGCGCTCCACCACTTGAGCGTCTGGTCATGGCTGGCGGACTCAGCCGTTCGTGGCTCCCAGGTCTGGGTGACTATTGGCCCTAGCCGCCGGTGGAGGTGCCATGTACTAGTGACATTGAGTAGATGGATGGCGTCGGAAGGGGCAGGGGAAAGTGCCATGAGAAGGCTATTCGGCAAGAAAGTAACGACATGCCCGCACTGTCAGCGGGAAGTGACCCACAGCTCGGTCGATTTTGGAGGTAAGACGCTCAACGGAGTGACGTGCAAAGGGTGTGGGCAGAGCTACTGTCTCGGCTGCTATAACCCGACGCAAAGGTTGCTTAAATGCGAGGCATGTGGCCATGAGGAATTCTCGTTTCTCGTCTCGGGAAGTCCATGAAATCCAGGTTTGAACAACCTGATTGAGAGGTATACGCAGATGACGGATTGGAAAGATCTCGTCGAGCATGTGACGAGCCATTACAAGGTGGCGTGGAGTGACGACCAGGCTCTGGCGCTGCGCTTCGACAATGTGAACAACGGGCGTCACCAGATGGCTGTGGTCGCCCACATGATCCTGACGGATAGCGCCGAGCATTGGGTGCAGATCTCCTCGCCGGTCGGTATTGCGAACGACGAGCAGCTTCGCTCCCTTGTGCGCGCCGCGGGCTCCAAGGTGTGCGGCGGCATCGCGTCCGCGCAGGGCGACATCGTGATCTATCAACACGCATTCCCGATGAAGACCTTCGACGTCGCCGACTTCGAAGGGCCGCTCTTCATGATCCTCGCCACAGCAGATGAGCTGGAAAGGGACATCATCGGCCTAGATGTCGTCTGACCTACCGCTCCCGGTATCCCGCGAGGCTCTGTCCTGAACCCTGAGAGCGAACGGTGGGTCGCAAGATATGGGAGGTGCGAGTGTCGTTCACGTCGGCGTCACTGAGTTTCAGCGCCGAGCAGCTGTTGGGGGTGCTGGAGCGTCGCGTCGTGGGTGAGGCCACGCCCGGTGGCTGGTTGGTCGCGTTCGTCGAACAGGACCGGCAGCTCGCGGAAGCGACGGCACCCAGCGGGGATCTCGACATTCTGTTGTCCGTCGCTCGACGTGAATCGGAGGAGGAGGCTGTGTCGCTGACCCGCGCCGACGTGGCGCAGCGCGCGACCCGACGGGCGGCCGAAGCAGGCCGGGAGGTGGCAGGCACTTCCGATGTGGCAGCCGTGGTGCTGGCAGCGGTGGCCCTGCCCTGGCCCCGCCAGGAGCCAGATCCTGGGGAAGCGGAGGGTGAGCCGGCGGGCGCGGCCAAGGAAGCCGAGCCACCGGCCTCGCCTCTGAGCTTTGCTGCTGAGCGGCTCCTCCAATCGCTGGTCACTGGCGCGACGGGGTTACACGAACTGCTGGTGGCTCTGGCCGACCATCACGCGGACGCAATACGGGCCGCCGACATCGAGGTGGACGCAACAGCCGTGGCAGCAGAGGCTCGCCGGCGGGTGGAAGGTGGCGAATCCGGTGAGCAGTGGGACGCGGACAGGCTGCTGGCAGAGGCCGCGGTTCGGGCCGGAGCCGCAGGCCGGGAGGTGACGATGCCGAGCGATCTGGTGGAGGTGCTCTTGGCCGCAGGCGCCGAACTGGCGGCCGTTGGATTAGACGCGGTCGAACTACCTGCGCAGATCCCGGTGAGAGAGGCTCTGCGTGCGGCGGTCGGGGCCAACGAAGCGACGAAGCCGAGTGAGCGCGTCGTGCGAGTGTTTGTTTCGTCGACGTTCCGCGACATGGCTGCGGAGCGCGACGAGCTGGTCAAGCGTGTCTTCCCTCAGCTGCGAAAGCTCTGCGATGAGCGGGGTGTGACCTGGGGGGAGGTCGATCTTCGCTGGGGGATCACCGACGAGCAGAGGGCCGAGGGGGATGTCCTTCCGGTCTGCCTCGCGGAGATCGCGCGGTGCCGCCCGTACTTCATCGGCCTGCTCGGCGAGCGCTATGGCTGGGTGCCCGATGAGATCCCGCCGGGACTGGTCGAGGAGGAGCCATGGCTCGAGGAACACCTCGGTCGCTCGGTCACCGAGCTAGAGATCCTGCACGGAGTGCTTCGCAACCCGGACATGAAAGAACACGCGTTCTTCTACCTGCGTGACCCGGCGTACGTCGCGACCCTCCCGGAAGGTCAGCGAGACGAGTACCGGGACGACTCAACTGAGATGGCAGGCAAGCTTGAGGTGTTGAAGGAGCGGATCCGGGAGAGTGGCTTCCCGGTTCGGGAGCGCTACCCCGACCCACAGGCACTCGGACGGCTGGTACTCGAAGACCTCACCGGAGTCATCGATGAGCTCTTCCCGCCGGATTCGGTCCCTGATCCGCTCGACCGTGAGGCTGCCGAGCACGAGATGTTCGCTCGGAGCCGTGCCGGCGTCTACGTGAGGCGTCGGGGCTACCTCGATCGGCTCAACGCCCTCGCCGAGGGTGAAGGACCACCGTTGGTGCTGGTGGGCGAGTCGGGATCGGGGAAGTCCGCGCTACTCGCGAACTGGGCGATCGTGTGGCGCGACTCCCACCCCGACGATCTGGTCGTCATGCACTTCATCGGCGGCACACCCCACAGCGGCGACTGGGCGGCCATGCTGCGCCGGGTCATGGGCGAGTTGGCTCGCCGCTTCGAAATCGACGAGGAGATCCCCGACCAACCGGACGCCCTGCGTCGCGTTTCGCGAACTTCCTGCACTTGGCGGCTGCCCGGGGTCGGGTGATCCTAATCCTCGACGCGTTGAACCAGCTGGAGGACCACCAAGGAGCCCTTGATCTCGTCTGGCTGCCGCCGGTGGTCCCCCCCAGGGTGAGGCTGATCGTGTCATCGCTGCCCGGGAGACCTCTCACGGCCTTGCGCGAGCGAGGGTGGCCGACCCTCGAAGTCGAGCCGCTCGAACCCGAGGAACGCGAGCGTCTCATCGTCGCTTATCTCGCCCAGTACACGAAGCAGCTCAGCCCGGATCGGGTCGCGCGAATCGTGTCGGAACCCCAAGCTGCCAACCCCCTCTACCTACGGGCACTGCTCGAAGAACTCCGGGTCTTCGGCGTGCACGAAGAGCTCGACGCACGGATCGATCACTACCTGGCGGCCGGCACACCGGATGAGCTCTACGCGAGAATCCTGGGCCGCTATGAGGAGGACTACGACCGCGATCGGCCGGGTCTGGTGAAAGATGCGATGTCGCTCGTCTGGTCGGCACGCCGGGGCCTCACCGAGGCCGAGCTCTTGGATCTGCTGGGCGAGGGCGGGGAGCCGGTGCCGGGTGCGATCTGGTCTCCGCTGTATCTGGCGGTGGAGCATTCGCTCGTCAACCGCGCCGGCCTGCTCGGGTTCTTCCACGACTACCTGCGCAGGGCCGTGCAGGACCGGTACCTGCCAACCACGGATCGACAGGACACCCTTCACCTGCGCCTGGCGGACTACTTCGAGGGGCGGGACCTGGGACCCCGCCAGGTCGACGAGCTCCCCTGGCAACTGAGCCGGGCGGAGGAGTGGCGGCGGCTACGCGATCTGTTGGCGGATCTACACTTCTTCCAGGCCTCCTGGGAGGCGAACCCGAACGAGGTGAAGACGTACTGGGCGCTCATCGAGGCAGAGTCGCCACACCGGCTCGTGGACGCCTACGGGGCGGTCATCGCTCACCCGCCGAAGTACTTGCCTTTCCTCTGGACGCTGGGCCTACTTCTCCACGACACCGGCCATCCCGGACCCGCCCTCGCGCTTCGCGAGCATCTCGTGGAGCATTTCCGGGCGACGGGCGAGCGCTCGAATCTGGCAGCCACCCTCGGCGCTCAGGCATGGATCCTCCAGGTCCGGGGCGATCTCGACGAGGCAATGGCCATGCACAAGGAGGCCGAGAGCATCTACCGCGAGCTCGGCGACAAGGACGGCTTGTCTTCGTGCCTCGACAGGCAGGGCCACATTCTCAAACTCCGGAGCGATCTCGACGAGGCGATGGCGCTGCACAAGGAGGCGGAACGACTCTGCCGCGAGCTCGGCAACAAGGAAGGCCTCCAGACAACTCTGGGCCATCAGGGGATGATCCTCCTGTGGAGGGGCGACCTCGACGCCGCGATGGCTCTGCACAAGGAGGCCGAGCGCATCTGCCGCGAGCTCGGCGACAAGAACGGCCTGTCCGCATGCATCGGCAACCAGGCCGGGATCCTCAGCCGACGAGGCGATCTCGACGGGGCCATCGCGCTGGAGAAGCAGGCCGAGGCCATATGCCGCGAGCTCGGCGACAAGAACGGCCTCCAGTGGTCCCTGGGCCGACAGGCGGTGATTCTCCAACATCTGAGCGACCTCGACGGGGCGCTGGCCTTGCTCGAGGAACAGGAGAGGCTCTGCCGCGAGCTGGGCCACACGGGCGGACTCATCACATCCCTCGGCAATCACGCAGTGGTCCTGCAGGCCAAGGGTGATCTCGACGGTGCGATGGTCCTGCACAAGAAGGCGGAACGACTCTGCCGAGAGCTGGGCCACAATGGCGGGCTGTCGAGCTCTCTTGGGGGTCAGGCTTGGATCCTCGGGGTCCGCGGGGACGACGAGGGGGCGATGGCCCTGCTCGAGGAACAGGAGAGGCTCTGCCGCGAGTTGGGTGACCCGAATGGACTCGCCATGTGCCTCGCGAATCAGGCGGTACTGCTCGCCGAGGGTCTGCACAAACCACAGCGAGCCCTGCAACTCGCGGATGAAGTCGGTGATCTCGTCTCCCAGCATGGGCTGACTTCGATAGCTGAAGGCATCAGGCGGATACAGGAAAGGGTGCGCGCGGTCTGTAGGTAGTTGTAGTCGGCGGCCAGGGCTCACGACGGTGACGAACAGGTCCGACGGTCCGAGTGCACGAGAGAGCTCGGGCCTCGGGGCCGAGCCGACGACGACCGAACTCCAACAACCTGGCGCTGCCGCCCTCGCGCTACCAGCCAGATGATTCGTCGTCGCGGGAATCCCGCATCACTCCAGCTGCTTCGGCGTCATCGGCGAAGCGCACTTCCACCCAGTCGAACAAGCCCGGGAGCTGATCCTGCTGTCGCAGCCAGTTCACGAGTTCGTCCCGGAATGCGTCGCCCCTGAGGCTCGTCGCCCAACCCTCGGTACTCCCGTCGGGAGCCACGAGGAACGAGCACCGCAGGTTCGAAGCGTCGTCCGTGATACCGGTGACCATCGAGTTCGCGCCGAGGCCATGCGCGTCGGCCAGTTCACGCGCTCGCCTCCAGGCCGTCTCGACATCCCGGCGGTGGCCGGTGACGACGATCGCGTCGTTCCGTTCAGTTCCCATGTTCAGGCCGTCCCGTGGCTCGGCCGGCCGTCGCTGGACATTGCGTCGATGACCGACGAGTAGTAGGCGTAGAGCGGTTCGGTCTTTGGGTCACCGGCAACGAGTACCGACACGGGGAGGTTGCGGGCCCCGATCCGGTGAGCCGCCAGGTGCCCAACGATCAGCCGTGCCCCATCGATCAGGTAGGCCCAGAACAACGGCACCCCGGAGTAGTAGATGCACTCGGCCGAGAAAGACGGCGAGCGGGCCAGGTCTGCGAGCACCCGTTCGGTCCTGCGCTGGGCAGCGCGGTCCTCGGCCGAGAACTCGTCCAGCTCCTCGGCAGAGACTGCTCTCCCCTCACGTAAGCGATAGACCGCCTCCCACGCCGCTCGATCCTCGGGGTCCAAGAGCAGCATTCGCATCCGTAGCGGGGCGCGCCGCTCCCCCGACTCGACGTGTCCCGACAGCAGCGGCATCAACCCGGCACCGGTGAGCGAGACGTGCACCAGTTCGGCCTTGGCGCGTCGCAGCATGTCCTCCTCGTCGCCACTGCCGAACCCGGCAATGAACAAGGAGTCGGACGACTCGAGCGGAGACCGCGACGCGAGAAAGTCCTGCACCGGATTGGCGATTCCGGACCCCCTGGCCGCCGCCCTCGTCACCTCGATGGCGAGCGCGTCGACCGCCTCCTCCACCCGCGAGCGATATGACGCTTCATCGGCACCGGTTGCGGGCGGCTTCGGGTACACCAGGATCCGATACTGAGCGATGTCGAACGGAACCCGGTCCATGAAGTCCTCGCGGGCCACGGTCACGGTCTTGCGACCGGCGCGGTGCGCCACCCCGAGCTCGTAGAACACGTTGGGGTTCGTTCCCGAGATGTCGGCGATGACGACCGGCGCGTCGAAGATCCGTTCGAACATCTGCTGGTGTACGTAGCCCTGGGGCTCCTGGTCGGCGCGAACGCAGTCGAGACCCGCCCGCTCGACCGCCGGCGCGATGACATCGGCGAAGCCTGCTCTGAACTCCTCGGAGAACGGCATGATGACGAAGGCGACCGGCACAGCTCCCATCATCTCACTCGAGTCCCGTCGGGCCGTCGGCGGTCGGGCGACGGTCATGCGGCCACTACCTTGCAGCGAAGATGGGCATGGATTTCCGGTACCTCTTGTACTTCGAACGCGAGGCCTGCCTCGACGTGCTCGAGCGTCTTGGGGACATGGCCGAGAACAGCGCTGAAAGCTCGACCACCATGGACGCAGGCGACCGCACAATGGTCCTGCCGTTCGCCAGCTGGAATGGGACGGGCCCTCACATCTCCTGGGACGACCCGAGCCCGAGCTGGGATTTCATGACCGTGCTGTGCTTCCAGCCCGACGATGCGATCGAGTCCTACGAAGCCGACAACCATCAGAGAGACGAACTCGGGCGGGCGATCATCGGCTTCATCTATTTGACCGTGCACCGCAACGTGACCGCGGCACCGTCCGAGACCGGCGAGCACCTCGTCCTCTTCGAGTTCGGGACGCCCGGTTCGTCGATGAGCGTGCTGTTCGCCGAGTCGGAGTCGATTCGCCGAACGTTCATCCAGCTGCTCGAGTCGTGTCGTGGCGTGTACGGCGTGCTCGACATGGAGATCGAAACGAACCTGTTCTGGCTGCGCGGGATGGAGGTGACCAAACCGCTCCCCACCGCTCATCTGACCCTCGCCGAGATCGAGCACCTCATCGGCGTCGAGGCCACGATCCACTTCAGCTTCAGCGCAGACGCAGTGGCGGCAACCGCCCGCCACCTGCGACGAATGTTCGGGGGCGCCGAACTCGGCGTTCACCACTGGCTGTCAGCCATTCTCGAGGCAAACGTGCCCCTCCCTGACCCGCCGAACGGACTCAGCCCGACAACGACGGCCGAGGACCTTCGTCGACAGCTGAGCTGTGGTGACATCGGGGAACTGCTGTCGGAGAGCGAGGTGCGGGCAACGGCGACCGACCGCGCACGACAGGACGGCCGGCAGTTGGTCACAGCCGCGGACCTCGCACACGTCATCCTCGCCGCGGCGAACCCGGCCGTCTCGCCGGGTTCTGGCGCCAGCCCACCCGGCGAGGTGCACGGCGTCGTCGAGTTCTATCCGGAGGGTCTGTTGCACAAGTTCGGGTTCGGTGATGGCGACATGCTGTACGAAGTCGTCGAGGAACACGCCCTCCACGTCGACCACCAGGATCTGTTGATCGCAGTGGTCGAAGAGCTGGTCGTACCCCAGCTCAATCAGACGGTCGAGACCTACACGATGGTGTCGCTGCACAACCCGATCCGGGTCGGCACGATCGACGGCGAGGAGGCCGACTCCTCGTCGACCCTCACCCCACAGATCGTCAAGGTCCCGATCGCCGACATCATCCGCATCGCTCGAACGCTTCCGCCTCGCGACGACGAGAGTTACTAATGGGCGTCACGCAAGGGCACCGACCCTGCTCAGACGCCGCCCGTCTTGTACCTCTTCAGCGAATCCGCTGTCTCTTCTTCGTGGATCTCCGGAAACACGATGACGGCCAACAGCTGCCACAGGATGCTCCCGACGACGATCCCCAGGACGGCGGAAAGCCACATCGTCGCCCACAACGCGTACGTGACGTAGAAGACGCCGATGCTAAGTGCCGGCTGGAGTGTGAAGTACACGAACCGCTTCGCCTTGTGCGAGTCGGTGACAACATCTCCGATGCCACGCCCGACGAAGGATTGAATCACGAAGAACACGAAGATCGCCAGCGCGACCGACGGCTCCATCTTGTACGCAACGACAGCGCCTGCAATCCCCAGCCCGAACCCCAGCAACCCGAAGATGGCGTGAACCCGCTTCACCTCCTCCGGCCTGTGCCGAGACCGTCTCAGTGAAGGTCCAGCTGCCCTTCTCCGAGTCGGAGACCCGTGCTCCACTTCGTTGAACAGATCGTGTGCCATGACGCGCTCCCTTCCCTTCATCCAGTCCTGGTTTCACTACACCAGCCGAGGTGACTATTCACAAGAGTCCAAGGTCCAACAAATCGATCATGTACCGGGCTCCGCGAGAGCTCACCCTTCGAGGCCTTCGCAGCTGTCGTCTTGCTCGACCGATGAACCCGGACGTGCGCGATCTCGGGCATGCGGCGGGTGCCGATCCAGCCGTCACGTCCTGCCTTGACTGCCCCGTAATGCGGCGACGAGTGGATGTGGTCGGACCACCCGATCAGGAACCGTCACCGACACAACGAGCGCGGGCCGAGTGTCGGGTGCGACTTCGGGTTCGAGCCAGACCACGAGGTCACCATGTGCACGTCCACGGTGACGCAACGCCATACCCTGCACACCGGCACCGCGGGTGCGGGCGGCATGGAGCAGTCGTCGCCACGCCGCCCGGGACTCAGGGTCCGAGTCCGCCACGATCAAGCGCCGATCGTCTGATCGGCTCAGGTCGTTGAACAACTCGGCAGGCGACGCTGGCACGTCGGGCATCGATGGTGGCGTTGATCGTGGAGCCCTCGCTGCGGGTCCATCTCCGTCGGTGGTGTGTTGGCGTTCGATGAGACGTTGGCCTGCTGCGGTTGGTGCGGCGGTGCTGTAGGCGTAGGCCGACTGCGTTGTCACGAGCCCTCGCGACCTGAGTGCGTAGATCGTCGTCGCATCGCCGCTCACTGGTCGATACCCGCCATGGATGATGCCGATGCGATCAGCGAGTCGATCCTGAAAGAAGACCCCGACGAGATCCAGGATCTGGTCGAAGCAATCGTCGACGAACTCGACCCGCAGAGCCCGCTCGAGCAGATCGCTGCGCAAACGGTTGCGAACCGAATCCTCGGCCGCTTGCGAGTGGAACGACTCGATGTTCCGCTGACCGAGGGCGTCGCGCTCGAACCCCAAGAGACCAACAACGTCGACTCCGACCGGTTCTACTACCGCCTGGCTGTCGAGTTCAGCTCAGCACTCGACATCATCGAACACAACGCCGACTACGGGATCGACTGGGGCTGGCTGTTCACCATGCTGCGCGCCACCGGGTGGTATCAGCGCTCGTTCAACCTCGAGCAGACCTGGCCCGACGACAACACCCGACCACCGCAGACCGAAGCCGAATGTCGAGTGACTCTGCACCGGCTCATCGACACGTGCTTCGACGGCATCGAAGCCGCCCGTGACTTCGTCGACTCCCAGGCGCTCATGTACCGCGAGGCCGCCGAGATCGAACAACGCGCGCGACGGAGGCGGGGCCGGCGCGAAAGGTGGGAGAAAACCCGCCGACGCCGGCAACGGGACCCGATTGTAGATGGCGGCTCTCGGATTCAAGCCGGTCGCCGGGCTCGTCCGGGCCGATTCGCCCGCTCGCTGCCGGCCGCGTGCGCGTGCGATCCGTGCGGTGCCGAGGTACGGGGGTTCAGGCAGCGGCGCGTGGGCGCGGTGGGTCGCTGGTGCGACTGCGATGACGGTGCAGCGCCAGGCTGTTGGCCCAGAGCGCGAACGTCAACCGGCGACGAGCGCCGCCAGCGCCTCACCGATCAGCCGGCGGGCATCGGCAGCGATCGGAGCCAATTCGTCGCGGCTCGTCATCGAGACCATCAGCCCCGGGTCGAGCGCGTCGACGTGCACCGTGTCGTCGACCTGGCGAACCACGACGTTGCACGGCAACAGCACCCCGACGTGCGGCTCGACATCGAGCGCCGCACTCGCCAGATTCGGGTTGCAGGCTCCGAGAATCACGTAGCGGTCCATCTCCTTGTCGATCTTCGCCTTCAAGGTCTGTTGCATGTCGATCTCGGTCAATACACCGAACCCGTGGTCGGCGAGCGCAGCCTTCGTGGCGGCCACGACATCGTCGAACGGTCCGGTGAGAACCACTGATTCTTCGAAAACCATCGTCTGGCACCTCCTCTTCATTGCGCACCTCTCGTAGCGGGCACGTCGATCCGACGCTCGCGATGTCCCGTCACAGCGTGAACGTCTCCCCCCAATCTGACGGTTCGATGTCATGCGCAGCCAGTGCCGGAAGTCCCGCCTCGTTCGACACGACCAACGCGCTCCGGGAGCGGATCTCACGGATGATCGCCACAGACCTCTGCCCTCACCCCGCGGGCCCGGCCACCGTGACGGTCATCCGGGATGGATGACATGGGTCTACGACTCGAACGAACGGCTGGCGAGCGGTTTCGGGGCTCGCCAGCCGAATCGCAGCGACGCGACTCGGACCGCGAACACTGCAGCCGCGACGACAATCGCAACGCCGCCCGTATAGAAGCCGTTGCGCCACGCGACGACGATGACCGTTGCTCCCGCCGCTGCCGGAATGGCGTACAGCCGGCTGTCGGGATGGAAGAGCTGCGGTGGATCGTTCGCCAGCACGTCGCGCATGATCCCGCCGCCCACGGCACTGATCACACCGATCAGCACGGCCCCGACTGCACTGGCCTCGAACGCGGAGGCCTTCACGGCACCGGTCACGGCGAACAGCCCGAGACCGGCGGCGTCGAACAACAGCACCGGCCGACCGAACCGTCGATCGATCGGGCCGTGTGCGACGAACACGATTGCGGCCGCCACGAGTGGGACCACGAGGTACAGCACATCGCTGAACGCGGTCGGCGGCGTGGCCCCGAGCACGACGTCACGGATGACACCTCCACCCAACGCCGTCACCAACGACAGTGCGACGACACCGACCAGTTCGAATCCCCTGCGGACGGCCACCAGGCCGCCCGACACCGCGAAGAAGAACACCCCGACGAGATCGAGGCTGCGTTCGAGCGTCGCATCGAGTCCCGTGGCGGAGTCGATCTGTGCGAGGAATCCACCGAGCATCGCCGCCGAGCGTAGGCCCCGCGGAGCCGAACACCGGACGGCGCGTGACGTCAGTCGACCGGTAAGCAGTCGTGGCTGCAGCCGGTGGCGCTGTTCGTGAACCCGGCCGGGGCGGGACGATGCAACACGGCACCCGTCGGTGCGACATGGACACGTGGCACCTCGCCCGACTCGTCGACCGTGGCGTCACCGTCGACGATCAGGCTGTAGCCGTCGGGCTCGAGCGGCGGGAACGTGACCGTCACCGACGGGCGCGACGCCGAGTTCCGCGCTGACCCTCCCCCGGCTGCGAAGCACATCACGCCGTCGTGCCACTCGGGCGGGCACGCGACGATCTTCGGGCGCAGGTCCTCGCCGACCGTCAGGAGGTACGCCCACCCGTACTCGCTCGTCTTGGCTTCGAGGACGTCCAATTCGACCGGGATGCTCATGCTCCCATCCAAACAGATCCGCCTGCATCGCCGCCAGCGATCTCGCAAGTTCCGTCAGCTACTTGAACGCCCCGTGACTCACGTCGACCCACACGAGCCGATGATCCGAGCTGGGGAACGGGAACGTTCCGACGAGGGGGAACAACGGATCGGTCGGTCCCGGGCCAGAACACACCGGCATCGGTGATCCGCAGGTTCTTGCTCGGCAGCACGTAGTCGGCGCGCAGGTTGCCCGGCGACGACGTCGGAGAAGTCGGCGGTGTCGAACGCCGGGTCGCTGAGATGCGTCGAGTTCGACGCCACCCTGCAGCGCCGCCTGCTCGGGCCCACCGAGGCTCGACGGCGTGACCTTGGTGTTGACGCGCGGGTTGTCGAGCAGGAGCTGCTGGACCGCCCGGGGATGCTGTCACCGTCGAATGGGTCGGAGTTCTGGTCGCCGGCGATGACGAACATCGAGCCCGGCTCGAGCCCGCCGTAGTTGCCGTCGTCGTCGTAGATGTAGCTACCGCGGTCGCGGCCCCCGGGCCGACGTAGTCCGCCCAGAAGCGGATCTCGTCGTGGTTGCGGGTGCCGTTGCGATCCTCGGGACCGTCGAACACCGGCGGGGTCGGGTGGCTGACGAGGAAGTGCACCGTCTTGTTGCCGATCTCGATCGGCACGTCCCAGTGGCTCTTCGAGGACAACCTGAACGAGTCGAGCTCGGGACCCGGCGTGTACCACGGCTGTCCCGTCCGGGTATCGTCGGCAGAAGCGCCCCGGGCATGTCCTTCCACTTGAAATTCTGGAACGTGCGGACCGCTGTCGTACGTCGATCGGGTACATCGAGAGCACGACCATCCCGAACTGGCCCGGGAAGAACCCGAAGCCGAACGAGTCATTGGGTACGAAGTCGCCCGCCGTGCCGCTGTTGTCGTAGTCGAACCCCGAGATAGATGCCGGTGTTCGACGGTGCGATGTAGGTGTACGGGTAATCGATCGGTGCCGCGCGCCGTGGGCGACCGACAGATAGTTGTGTCTGGAAGTCGGCGAGCGCGGCCGGGTCGTAGTCGAACTCGTTGATCAGCAGGACATCGGGCCGGTTGCGCTGGATGATCTCGGCGATCGCGTCGGGTTGCGCGCTGCCCGGGACGGCGAGTTCGGCGCGCCAGGTCACCGGCGTTGTTCCGGTTGAGCGACGCGTTGTACGTCGCGAAGCGAACGGGTCCGGTTCGCCTGCGCCGACGGCGACTCGCCAGGCACTGCGGTAGTGATCATTGCCTTGGCGACACCGACCCCGACGATGTCTTCGCCGATTCGACAGTTCCTGCTCCTGTGTCCGAAGCGAGTCGCGTCTCGTCGCCCCGGTCGCGCATCCGAGCTCAGCGCTCGCGTCGATGAGCAGCGCCTCGACGGCTGACGCAGCTTGTCGATCGCCGTCTGCCGCCGTCGCCGTCGTCGTCGCCGTCGCCGCCGTCGAGCGAGTCACTTGCGGCGATCTTCCCGTTGGCGAGCGAGTCCTCGACCTCCTCGCCGAAGATCGAGGTCCGTATCGTCGAGCCGCCGTCGACGGTGTCGTCGCCGTATCCGGTGCGATGACGTCCTCGCCGTTACCACCGAAGATCGTGTCCGTCGCCCCCGAAGGTGACGATCACATCGGACTCGTGGTCCCGAAGATGACATCGTCCCGGGCCGTCCCGTGATCGTGGTCGCAGCGCCGTGCACGTCGGATTGTCGGGGATCGAGATCGAGCCCGACGATCACCGGGATCGTGGTCCGACGACCGGTAGCGGATCGGCCGTGCGTAGATCGCATCCTGCGCCGAAGGAGGCCTCACCCGAACGTCAGGATGTCGTCGTCGTAGTCGAAGTCGTTGACCTCGTCGGCGTTGATGTGCCACGCGGTCACCCCGGTCACCTGCGGCGACAGCGACGCGCTTGGCGAGCTGGTAGATCGAGGTAGCCGATCTGGCCGTCGAACACGTAGGAGTAGGCGTCCTCACCCTGGAAGTCGGTTGCATCAGATCGGTGTAGCCGGCAGTCGTCAGCACGTCGATCGGATCTTCCTTGCGTAGCGGTTGAGGTCGCCGATGATCAGGAAGTCGGGGTCGCCGCTGCCGGTCGGATCGGTGGCGAGACAGTCGGCGAGGGCCGTCGCGGCCGCCGTCCGCGTGAGGTTGCAGTTTGCCTGCACCGTCGTCCGAGGTCGGGGTCGCGGACGTCGATCGCACGACGATCCCTTCGACTTGAGGTGATTGACGGCGACCGTGAACGGCGCTCACTGGTCGCATTCTCGACGAACGTCTGGGCGAGCGCCGGACGGTTCTTCGTGTCGATGAACGTCGGATCGACCGAGCGAGTCGAGCACGGCGAAGTCGCCGAGCGGGGTGACCGAGCCGGGCTTGTAGATGAGCCCGATGCGGATCGCGTCGGTCCCGATCGAACCGGTGGGGACGTAGTCGTAGGTGCCGGCACCGACAGCGTCGTTGAGCCCGGCAACGAGGTCGGCGGTCGGCCCGTCGGTGACGTCGTTCTCGATCTCGATCAGGCCGACGACGTCGGCATCGATCGCAGCGATCGCGGCCGATGATCTTGTCGCGCTGACGGGTCGAGTTCGGTCGCGTTGTCGGCGCCGCGACAGTCCTGGTTGCCGACGGGCCCGCAGAGTCGTGACCCGAGTCGTCGATCGTCGTGAAGTAGTTGAGCACGTTGAAGGTCGCCACCTGGAGCCGGCCACCGACGGGTCGGGCGCGGCGGTGCGCAGGTTGGTGCTCGTGTAGTCGGCTCCCTGGGTGGGCTGGATCCGGTACAGACCGAACGCGTAGTCCAGCACGCCGGTCACGTTGGCGACCGTGTCGCCACCGCGGAAGAGATTGGTCGAGGTCGAACACGCCACCGTTCGGGTGGATGGCGGGGTCGGGGTTCTGGTTGGTGCGGCCATCGTCGAGCGTGATCCGATCGAGCGCTCGCTGCCTGCGCCGATGCAACGGCATCCGGGCCCGGATCGATCTCGGCCGTGGGGGTGAGACTGACGTTCGGACGTGAGCACGATCTCGCCGAAGCGGTCGAAGTTGAAGTACTCCGAGATGACCAATTTCTGCGGGAACGTGACCAACATGCCCTCGAACGATTCGAAGTCGTCGAGGCTCGCCACCGGAAGGGATCAGGTCGCTGGGGTGGGCAGCGGGTTGCCCGAGCTGACGATCGAGACACCGGAGAACGACGTGATCTCGGTCAGTCCGTTGAATTCGGACACTGCGCCTTCGATCTGACGCAGGTCGCCGACGGCGACATTCACGGCCGGCGAGCTGCCGTCGAACACGAAGATGCCCTCCGAGGTGGTGGCGTCGGCGTCGGCGTCGGCGTCCTCCTCCTGGACGAAGAAGCCATTCAGGTCGCCGCTCACTCCGGCGATGCCGTCCTGGAAGTCGCCGACCACGACGCCGTCGATCGTGACGGTGGTTCCGACGAGCGGGCTCGCTGCCCCTGCTCCCTGGACGTCGTGGATCGTGGTGATCACGACGACGGTCGACTCGACCTCGATGCCGAGGTCACAGGTGATCGTCTCACCCGTCGAGTTCTCGGCCTGGATGGTCGCCGCTGTACACGCCGACGTCGGCAAGGCGTCGAGAATCGAGCTCGAGGGTGGCCGGATCGCCGGGCGACGCGGCCGCTGTCCCGACGGTCGAACCGGCCGGGGTCACGTCGTCGCTCACGAGCGACATCGCGACGACGGTGTCGTCGGGGTCGCTGGCCATGACCGTCGCCGAGCCGGCGACCCCCTGGTCGACGACGAGCGCCGCACCACAGTCGATGGTCAGCGCGGTTCCACCTGTCCCGCCGCAGTCGGCGGTGTGGGAGCCGAGACCGTCGACGGTGTCCTGAGCGAAGCTGTCCCACTCGACCGACGCATCGAACGCATCATCGGGATTGGTATCGCCGCCACACACCGACGCAATGCGCCGCAACGTGTCGTCCTGGCCGCCGCCAACCCACTGCGAGCCGGGATCGACCCCGACCTGACCAAACGAATCCACGACATCCACCCGTTGCGCAGGACGACCGCATCATCACCGTTCGAAGTTGATGACCGCATTGCTGAACTGATCCGCCTCGGCCTGGATCACCGCACTCGCCGCACCGGAGTTCGCCACCACCCACACGTCACCGTCGGCCACCGTGCCCGCAAGCGCCACACTCGACTCACCGTCGCGACCCGTTGCTGTACAACTCCAACGTGTACGTCGACAGATCAACCGCCGCACCGGTGCCGTTGAAGATCTCGATCGCCTTGTTGAACGACGACCCCTCCACATACTCCGAGATCAACAATCGTCGAGTCCGCCGCCGCCGCAGTCGGCCGTGTGGGCGCCGAGACCGTCGAAGGTGTTCTGTGCGAAACGTCCCACTCGACGGACGCATCGAACGCATCAGCGGATCGGTGTCGCCGGCACACACCGACGCCATCCGCCGCAACGTGTCGTCCTGGCCGCCGCCCGGCCACTCCGAGCCCGGATCGACACCAACCTGGCCGAACGAATCGACCACACCGGCCGCGCCCCGCAGCACGATCGCATCGTCACCATTCCAATTGACGACCGAACCATTCGTCACGTCGGCCTGACCAGAATCGCCGTATCCGCCGCACGGATGCGCCGCCACGCACACGTCACCGTCGGCCACCGAGCCCGCAAGCGCGACGCTCTGGCTCACCGTCGGCGAACCGTTGCTGTACAACTCCAACGTGTACGTCGACAGATCCACCGCGGCACCCGTGCCGTTGTAGATCTCGATCGCCTTGTTGACGACCGACCCCTCGATGTACTCCGAAATGAACAACTCGCTGGTGGCAGCCTGCACCGCGCGCGCCCGGTGCGACGAGCACCAGTGGGGCTGCCAACAGCGTCGTGACCAGCGCCGACCGGAGTGCGAGGGCGGCTTCGTTCGTGCTGTGCGGATCATGTGGTTCCCTGTCTCGTGTACACTGTGAACCCGGTCCTTGCGCAACCCAGAGCGTTCCGATGAACGCCGGATCAACGCACCCCGGCTCTCCAATGAGCGGCTTCCCAACAGCGCTGCTCGCAGGCCACCTTGCCACAATTCCGAACCGAGGGTTGAAAACACTAATTCCCGACCCATTTTGTCGGGATTCACTGCTACGGTTCGACACGTCTCGCGCGACACAGCCGTGCCCGACATCCGCCACCTCTCACACCTCAGGAGATCACCATGGCCGTCCGTCTCGGCGACATCGCACCCGACTTCACCGCCCCCACCACTCAGGGCGAGATCAGCTTCCACGAATGGCTCGGCGACTCGTGGGGGGTGCTGTTCAGCCACCCGAAGGACTTCACGCCGGTGTGCACCACCGAGCTCGGCACCGTCGCGGCACTCAAGCCCGAGTTCGACAAGCGCAACGTCAAGGTGATCGGGCTCTCCGTCGACCCGGTCGACAGCCACATCGAGTGGGAGAAGGACATCGAGGAGACCCAGGGCACAGCGGTCAACTTCCCGATGATCGGTGATCCGGACCGAACAGTCGCCGATCTCTACGACATGATCCACGCGAACGCCGACGACACCCTCACCGTGCGCTCGGTGTTCATCATCGGCCCGGACAAGAAGGTCAAGCTGACCCTCACCTACCCCGCCTCGACCGGCCGCAACTTCACCGAGGTGCTCCGGGTCATCGACAGCCTCCAGCTGACGGCGGACCACAAGGTCGCCACCCCGGCCGACTGGCAGGACGGCGACGACGTGATCATCGTGCCCGCCCTGTCCGACGACGAGGCCCGCGACCTCTTCCCGGCCGGCTGGAACCCGGTCAAGCCCTACCTCCGGTTGACCAAGCAGCCGAATCGCTGATCAGATCAGCCAGTTCGACTCGATCCACTGACGGACCGGCGGAGTCACCTTGTCGAGGTGCGCCGCCGGTTCGTCGCGTATCTCCGTTGCACTGATCGGCACCGTGGTGCGGTCGGCATCGACCGTGACGGGGTGAGCCTCGAGTCGCTCGGCGATGCCGGACACGTAGTCGTCCGACGAGAACACCGCGTGGGGACCGGACTCGTGTGGCCAGTGGTGGCGGAACAACTCGATCCACCTGGCCCACAGATCCTCGTCGTCCCAGTCGGTGGCGAGCGTATGACGAACCACCCGCACCTCGACCGTCGGATGCGCCTCGGCCAGCCAGCTCGCGCGCAGCTCACCGGGCACCGTGTCGCGAGCGAACGACGAGTTGACGTACACCACGAGCCGATCGGTCCGCTGCGCCGCCCAGTCGATCATGTGCGAGTGCCCGAGGTGCGGCGGGTCGAAGCGGCCGACGATCAGGCCCGTCGAGAATCGTGTCCGGTCGTTCATCGTGCCTCCGCCCGACCATCGCTCGCGACTCCGAGACCGAACACGACACGCTTCCATCCTTCGCCGAGATGTTGGATCGCACGGGTCTCGACGTCGGACCCCAACTCCGCGCTGGCCGCCGTCGCCAATGCGATCGCCGCAGCGTCTCCGGCCGAGCTGGCGCACTGCCTCGCGGAATCGAGACGCACGCGGCCCGCGAGCGGATCGGACGGCATCAGCGCAGCACCGGCGGCGATGTCCGCGAGCACGCGGTCGAGGTAGGTCGACGTCTCATCGTCGATCACGAGGTCGGCGTTGGCCAGCGCCTCGTCGGCCATCCCCGACATCGCTGCGGCGACCGCCGTGACCGCACGGGAGTACGGCCCTGGTTCTCGGATGTCGAGGAGCGTGGCGAGCGCACGGTCGGAGTCACCCACCTGGCAGAGGCCGAGCGCCAAGGTGATCCGGGCCTCGGAGCCGTCCGCGTGCATGGCGAGCATTCGTGACAGCGCGACCTCGCTGAGTGCGACGGCCCTCGCGCCGAGGCCGAGGTGGGCCGCCGTTCCGGCTGCCGCCATTGTCGGGATGGCCAGGTCGCCGAAGGCCTCGGCCAGTGACAGCGCCTCTTCCAGACTGCGCTCGGCCTCCTGGTTGCGTCCGAGGGCAACCAGCGCCCGCATCCGTGGAGCGAGCGCCTGGACGATCCCGAATCGGTCGTTGAGCTCACGAAATCCGGACAACGCCCGACGCGAGAGCTCCTCGGCGTCGGAGAAACGTCCCGTCCACAGGCGAATGGAGGCCATCAGCGAGTCCATCATCGCCGGCGCCCAGAGTTCACCGAGTTCCACGGCTTCGCGCCGCACGGTGGTCGCCAACTCCTCGGCCTCGGTGAACCGCCGCTCGAAGAACCGGACGTACGCCAGCAGACCGAGCGCCCACCCGGCGCCGGACCGGTCGCCGAGGTCGTCGAACAGTCCCGACGACACCGACAACCGCTCCTCGGCGAGTTCGGTGTCGCCCGACAGGAAGGCCACCCACGCTTGGTGCTGTCGAATCCACGCGAGCCGCCGGCGGTCGTCGGCCTCGGCTGCCATTTCTTCGGCTTCGCCCAGGATCCGATCTGCCTCCTCCAGCGAACCGCCGAAGACCTCCACGAATCCGCGATCGCTCAACGACGTCGTGAGCTCCGGGTCGGGTCCGAGTGTCCGCAGCAGCGCAACGCTCTTCGTCAGTTCCTCGCGTCCGCGTGGCAGGTCACCCTGCTGCTGTGCAACCACACCGATGAGTCGACGGGCGATGGCCTCGTCGCGGACATCGCCTTCGAGGAGCGCCGACTCGAGCACCTGCTCGGCGTCGACTTCGGCGATCATGGCCTCCCGGCGTTCGACGGCGGCCCGCGCCCGCGTCAGCTTCAGCGACCGCTCGGCATCCTGATCGGTACATGATCCGAGCAGATCGAGCGCACGGCTCGTCTGACGGATCGCCTGCGTGAACGCGCCGACGTCGAGCGAACGATCGGCGGCGGCCCCGAGCAGCGCGACGGCCCGGTCCGCGATGTCGTCGGGCACCCCCGCGACCGGGCCGATCTCTCCGACGAGTTCGGCTGCCGATGCCGCGTGGTGGGCGATCTGATCGATCGGGCCGAGCTCGAAGCCGCCCATCACCGCTGCGGTGCCGGCATGGCGCTGTGCCCGGGACGACTTCGTCAAGGTCTGGTAGGCGACCTCGCGGACCACGTCGGAGCGGAATCGCCACCACCGATCGTCGACGTCGAGCATCCCGATCTCGACCAGGTCCTCCAGGTCGCTGGCATCGAAGGGTTGGCCCATCTCGACCCCGAAGCGCTCGAGCGCACTCAACGGCCCGGTCGCGCCGAGCACGGAGGCATTGTCGATGAGCTGGCGCTGCCCACTCGGCAACGTGTCGAGGCGAGCCGCGATCAGGGCTCGCAACGAGCCGGGCAGCACCTCCTGACCCGGCTGGTCGCGGGCTACCTCGGCAAGCTGGGTGAGGAAGAGCGGGTTACCGCCGCTCCGTTCGAACAGTTGGTCGGCGAGTCCGACCTCGACGCGATCACCGAGCACCGCCCGGAGCAGTTCGTCGGACTCCTCGCGACTCAGTGGGTCGAGGGGCATCCGGATCATGATCGGATGGTCATGAGCCGGCGGCCAGTCGATCTCGGCGTCGTCGCGTTGCGCAGTGATCAGGAGGACAGGGCGGTCGACGAGTGAGCGGGTCAACCGGCCGAGCAGTTCGAGCAACAGCGGGTCCGCCCACTGCAGGTCATCGATCCACACGACGACCGGCGCGTACTGGGATCGACGGTGCACACCCTCGACCACCACCTGCATGAGGATCTCGCGCGCCTGTTGCGGCGCGACGCGATCGAGTTCCGACGCATGTCCGAAGAGGTGGAGCGCGCCCTCGACGAATCGTTGGAGTCTGGCATCGGCCCGATCGAAGCCGTACAGCTCGAGGCCCCTCTCCTGAACGAGTTCGCGGAGGCGCTCGGCAGGTACATCACGATCGACGCCCATCAGCTTGAGCAGCGCCGTCGAAATCGGCGCCCAGACGTTGGTCTCGCCGTACGGCGCACACACTCCCGAGATGATGACCACGTCGCGGCTCGGGAACCGGGACAGGGCCTCGTTGACGAGGCGGGTCTTGCCGCTGCCCGCCTCGCCCGACACCGACACCACCGCGCCACGGCCACCGGCCACGAGGCCCATGATGGAGGACAAGAGCTCGCGTTGCGTGGCACGTCCGACGAAACGCACGTCGTGCGGTGATCCTCCGACAGCGGCACGCTCGAGCCGACCCGTGATCTGCCAGACCGCCTCGGTCTGCTCGCGGCCACGCACCTCGGTGTGCGCAACGAGCACACGCTCGATGCCCGGCGACAGCTGTGAGGCAGTCGACGCGCCGATGTAGGTCCCTCCGGGCGGTGCCATCGCCTGGAGCCGGGACGCCACGTTCACGACGTCGCCCATTGCGGTGTAGCCATCGCTTCCCGAAACGGTCCCGACGACCACTTCACCGGTGTTCACGCCGATCCGCAACTGCAGGCGTTGCTCCAGACCGATCTCGTCGACGTAGCCGTCGAGCGCCGCGTGCATCTCGATCGCCGCACGGATCGCCCGGTCGGGATCGTCCTCGTGGGCGACCGGCGCACCGAACAGCGCGAGGATCCCGTCGCCGAGCACCTTGTCGACGCGGCCACCGAAGCGTTCGATCTCGTTGATCAGCCGCTGGAACGCACCATCGAGCACCCGCTTGACACGTTCGGGGTCGACGTGCTCGGACAGGGCCGTGTACCCGACCAGGTCGGCGAACAGAATGGTCACCACTCGCCGTTCCTCGACGGCGTTCGAGCGGACTTCGTGCCCGCAGAACGAGCAGAACCGAGCGGCCTCGTCGAGGGGCTGGGAGCACGACACGCACACCATCAGCCGTTGAGCGTACGGCAGGTCACCCTCCGGACGGATGAGCGAGCCGTCACGTCTCGGAACCGTCGTTCTCGTCATGTCCACATCGATCTTGCTGACGGCGTAGATCTTGCGCGAGCAAGTTCCTGCTCGAGGACGTCCCGCCCCGGGCAGGTGATCGACGCAGGTGATCGACGCGATTCGGGTGATCGCCGCGGAAGATGCCCTGGTCGTGCACGGTGGCCAGCGACCCCCGGCATCGGCCGATCCACCGATCGACGGGGGAGGATCCACCGCGAGGAGGATGACACGGGCACCGCTCCACGGCATGCTTGAACCCATGAGCACCGACCTCGCGCCCCCTGCACCTCCCGCACCTTCGACCGCCGCCGCCGGCGCGATCGACGCGATGAAGATCTACGGCTTCGGCGACGCCGAGGTGCGGGCCCTCGACGGGGTGACCGTGTCGTTCGAGACCGGCAAGTTCACGGCGATCATGGGACCGTCCGGATCAGGCAAGTCGACACTGCTCCACTGCCTCGCCGGCCTCGACAGCTTGACCTCGGGCGCAACCTACGTCGGCGACACCTACCTCGCGTCGCTGGACGACAAGCAGCTCACCGAACTCCGCCGCACCAAGATCGGATTCGTCTTCCAGGCCTACAACCTGATCCCCACACTCACCGCCGATGAGAACATCCGGCTGCCGATGATGCTCGGTGGCGAATCCGGTGACGCAGAGTGGATCGACCACGTCATCACCACGGTCGGACTCGGCGACCGCCTGCACCACCGACCGAACGAACTCTCCGGCGGGCAACAGCAGCGGGTGGCCGTCGCCCGCGCACTTGCGTCGCAACCCGACATCATCTTCGCCGACGAGCCGACCGGCAATCTCGACTCCACCACCGGCGCCGAGATTCTCGACTTCATGCGGCGTGCCGTCAGCGAGTTCGGTCAGACGATCGTGATGGTCACCCACGACCCGAACGCGGCGTCGTACGCCGACCGGGTGGTGTTCGTCGCCGACGGCAAGATCGACGGTGAACTGCTCGAGCCCACCACCGATGCGATCTTCGAACGCATGAGGCAGCTGGGGCACTGACATGGCCGGCTCCACCACGCTCATCGCACGGCGCAGCATCCGCGCGCGTATCGGCCGGACGGTGGCGATCATCGTCGCCGTCATGGCCGGCGTCTCGTTCGTCTCCGGCTCGTTCGTCCTCGCCGACAGCCTGAAGAGCTCGATCGACGGTTTCATCTCCGAACTCGTCCAGAACACCGATCTGGTCGTCCGCGCGGAACGCGCCTTCGAGCAGGACGACTTCCAGGGCGATTCGACCCGCGAGCCGATCCCGATCGAGATCGCCGACGACATCCACGGCATCGCGGGCATCGACATCGTCGAGCCCGACATCCAACGAAGCGCCTCGGTGCTCGGCGCCGACGGCGACGTGATCACCACCACCGGCCCACAATTCGGGGTGGTGTGGGACGGTGAGAGCCTCGCCGGCGTCACCCTCAAGGAAGGACGCAAACCGAGCGGCGCGGGCGAACTCGTGCTCGACAAGGCCACCGCCGACCGCGAGAACTTCGCGCTCGGCGACACCGTCGGCTACGTCACCGACACCGGAACACACGAGGCCACCCTCGTCGGCACGATCGGCACCGCCGACACCGACAGCCTGTTCGGAGCGACGATCATCGCGCTCGACCTGCCGACCGCCCTGGAACGCTACGGGGCGAACGGCCGTGTCGACGCGATCAATCTCAGCGTCACCGACGACGGCGAACTCGCCACCGTCAAGGCCGCCGTACAGGACGCCGTCCCCGACGGCATCGAGGTGATCGACCGCGACGAGCTGATCGCCGAGACGCAGGACCAGGTCGGGCAGTTCATCAACATCTTCCAGACCGGGCTGCTCATCTTCGCCTTCATCACCGCCTTCGTCGCCGCGTTCATCATCAACAACGTGTTCCAGATCACGATCGGACAGCGACTCCGCGAGCTCGCGTTGCTTCGCGCGATCGGCGCGAACGCCACGCAGGTCAAACGCCTGATCGCGACCGAGGCGCTCGGGATCGGCGTGATCGGCACGGCGATCGGGATCTTCGGCGGCATCGGCGTCGCCCGTCTGATCATCGCGCTGTTCAACGCCATCGGCGCCGGGTTCCCGCCGACGGGGACCGTGCTGGAACCGCGCACGGTGATCGTGGCCACGATCGTCGGGATCGGCGTGACGATGCTGTCCGTGCTGATCCCCGCCCGGCGCGCCGCGAAGATCCCACCGGTGGCTGCGATGCAACCCCAGATCGGGTTCGAGGCCATGCGTACCCGGCGCCTCACCGTCGGCGTCACGATGGCCATCATCGGACTCATCGCCTTCCTGATCGGCATGTTCGTCCAAGTGGGCGGCGGCCTCGGTCTCACCGTGCTCGGCGGCGGCGGCGTGCTCCTGCTGTTCCTGGGCGTGACGAGCCTCGCGGCAACGTTCGCCACTCCGGTCACCCGCTTTCTCGGTTGGCCGATCGCGAAGCTGTTCAAGACGCCGGGCAAGCTCGCTCGGGACAACGTCGCCCGCGCGCCGCGACGGACCTCGTCGAGCGCAGCGGCTCTGATGATCGGCGTCGCCCTCGTGAGCGCCGCCGCGGTGTTCGCCTCCTCGCTGCGCAACACCCTCGTCGCCACACTCGACGAGGTCGTCCAGTCCGACTACATCATCCAGGGCGCCCAGAACGGCACCACCTTCCCGAGCTCCGTCACCGACACCCTCGCCGAGTTACCGGAGATCCAGGCCGCCATGCCGATCCAGTTGGCGTTCGCGGAGATCGACAGCGACGTGCGCAACTTCGCCGCCATCGATCCGACAGCGGCGACGCAGATGATCAACGTCGACCTGCGCGAGGGCGACATCGAGAACCTCGTCGACAACGCGATCGCCGTCCACACCGAGTCCGCCGAGGATCTGGGTCTCGAGGTCGGCGACACCCTCGCGGCCACGTTCAGCAACGGCACCACGCGGGACGTCGAGGTGGCGGCGATCTTCGGCGACAACTCCTTCGGATTCAACTGGTTCATCGGCCTCGACACGCTCGCCGAACTGACCGACGCACCCGACGCCAACGTGTTCGGGTTCGCGAAACTTGCCGACGGGGTCACCCCCGAGGTCGGCGACGAAGCCGTGCGTCAGGCGATGGAGGCCTTCCCGCAGGCCAAGGCACAGTCCAACGCCGAGTTCATCCAGGACCAGGAGGACCAGATCAATCAAATCCTCCTGTTGATCACGATGCTGCTGGCATTCGCCATCCTCATCGCCATCCTCGGCATCTCGATCACCCTCGCCCTCGGCGTGTTCGAGCGAACGAGGGAGATCGGGCTCCTCCGGGCGGTCGGTATGAATCGTCGCCAGACCCGGCGGTCGGTGCGCTGGGAGGCGGTGATCGTCTCGGTGTTCGGTGCGTTGATCGGCATCGTGCTCGGCACCTTCCTCGGCGTGGTGCTGTCGCTCGCCGTCCCCGACAACGTGATCTCCGAGCTCGCGTTCAGCCCCTCGATCATCGTGGCGATCCTCATCGGAGCGGTGATCGCCGGACTCGTGGCGGCGCTGTACCCGTCCTACAAGGCGAGCAACATGAACGTCCTCGAGGCCATCGCCACCGAGTGACCCCCGAACCGGATAGAACGAGGCGATGGCGCTCGACCCCGACCACCTCGACGACGACGTCCTCACCTTTCTGCGTGAGCGGCACCTCGCGACGCTGACGACGCTGCGACACGACGGCTCACCCCACGTCGTCGCCGTCGGCTTCAGCTACGACTCCGAGGCGCAGGTCGCGCGGGTCATCACGTGGGCGAGCTCACAGAAGGCGATCAACGCCGGCCGGATGGAGGCTGTCGGCCAGCGGGCAGCCGTGTGCCAGGTCGACGGAGGAAGGTGGCTCGCGCTCGAAGGGCCGGTTCGCCTGGTGACCGATCCGTCAGGGGTGCAGCCCGGCGTCGACGGCTACGCGGAGCGCTACCAGCAACCCAAGGAACGCGACGATCGCGCGGTCATCGAAATCGACGTCGACCGAATCCTCGGCCGGGGCTGATCCGCCGGACGGTCAACTCGCGCCGCGGTTCCACGGCAGGTCGGCAAGGAAGCGTTGGGCTGCCGGGTGGGGGTCCATCACGGGTGTGTCGTCGGCGCTCCGCGCCACCCGCGGGTCGAGGTGGTTCTGGCAGCCCGGGCACCAGTACAGGACCCGGTTGGCCACGCCCATCCGGCGCATGTCGACGCTGCCGGCGCAACGCGGGCAACGCTGCCCGTTGCGGCCGTAGACGGCGAGACCGCCGCGCACGTCGTTGGCCGCGACCCGACCGACATGGTCGATGTTCGCGTGGAGCTGCGAGGCTGCGGTGTTGACCAACCGAACCGCATCCGACTCGGAGAGGTCGCCCACCCGGGCGAACGGGCTGATCGCCGTCGACCACAGCACCTCGCACCGATACACGTTGCCGACGCCGCACATCACACGCTGGTCCACCAGCACCTCGGCGACACGCTCGTCGGCATCGGGGTACGACAGGAGCAGGTTCACGGCCAGACCGAGGTCGGCATCGAGCCGACAGAGGTCGGGGCCCAATCGACCCATGCCCGGATGGCGTCGCTTGTCGGGCCGGCGGTAGGTCTCGACGAGCGGTGCGTTGAAGCACACGGCGACCCAATCGGCGTTCTCGATCGAAGCCCGCATCTGCTCGTACGGGCGCCGCCATTTCTCGCCCTGTCGATACAGATGCCACGACCCCGACATCCGCATGTGGGTGTGCAGGATCATCCCGTTGTCCCACTCGATCTCGAGATGTTTGCCGTGCGATTCGACCTTCTCGATCGTTCGGCCGGCCTGCGGAACGGGGCCCACGAGGCGGGGGGCGTCGAATCGGGTCATCGCCTTGCCACCAAGTGCGGTGCGCATCGCGCTTGCAGCGCGGTGAATGATTTCTCCCTCCGGCATCCCAGTGCTCACACTAGATGCCAGCAGCGATTCCAAGTGGGCAATGCGCGTCGGTCGAGCCCGGAGCTACGGGAGTTTGCCGACGTGAGCGAGCGCAAGCCGGATGAGGCGGTCGTGGCCACTCGTCATCGATTCGCGGACTTCCTGTCCGACGGCCTCCTCCGGTGAGAACCAGGTGAGGTCGAGTGCCTCCTGCGTCGGTTCGCATTCCCCTTCGACCGGAACGACGTAGGCGAGCGACACGGCGTGATGCCGTGGGTCGTAGAAACCGGACCGTTCGGGGTCGGGGAAATACTCCACGACGGTGAACGGCGTCGGGTTCGCCGGTACCCGCGGGAACGCGAGCGGGCCGAGGTCCTTCTCGCAGTGCCGCATCAGCGCCTCGCGGACTCGTTCGTTGAACAGCACGCGGCCTGTGACGACCATCCGGCTGATCGTGCCGTCGGCCGCGACCCGCAGCAGCATGCCGACTTCGATCACGTTCCCGAGCGAATCGACGCGAACCGGTACGGCATCGACGTACACGATCGGCACGTTTGCCCGGACCATTTCGAGGTCGTCGTCGGCCAACCAGCCGGTTGAGGTCTGCGTACTGATGTCGATCTCGCTCACGGTCAACGATGATCCCACGTCGCAGGCGGCGAAGGGTGAATACGCTGCGCCGATGGACGTCTTCGTCGACTCAGAGACCGCACCGCTCAAATCGGTGATCGTCGGGTACCCCGACAACTTCTTGCAGGTGGTGCCTGAGATCATCAACGAGACCCAGCGGAAGTTCTACGACAGCCCGGACGTGCCGACGGCCGAGGCGGTCACCGCTCAGCTCAACGGTTTCATCGAGGTCCTGTCGGCCCGCGGCGTCGAAGTGCTGCAGCCGCACGCGCTGCCGTACATCCCCGATCAGATGATGACCCGCGACATCGGCGTCGTGATCGGCGACACGTTCATCGTCACCACCATGGCCGCGCGCAGCCGGCGCCACGAGTGGCGTGGCTATGCCCATCTCTTCGAACGGTTCCCCGAGCACGTGAAGGTGCTGTTCGGACCGGAGGATCTCGTGATCGAAGGCGGTGACGTGATCGTCGATCGTGGCAAGGTCTTCGTCGGGATCGGGCAGCGGACGACGCTTGCCGGAGCGGCCTGGCTGATGCAGTTGGTCCCCGAGTACGAGATCGTGCCGATCACCCTCCGCGGCCTGCACCACGGTGAGGACGTGCTGCACCTCGATTGCTCGTTCCTTCCGGTGGGCGACGGCCATGCACTGATCTACCCGGGCGGACTGCGCGAGATCCCTGCGGCGATCCGGGACACCTACGAGCTGATCGAGGTGACGCGTGAGGAACAGCAGGTGCTCGGCACGAACGTCTTGTCGATCGACCCGTGCACGGTGATCTCTCAACCGACGTCGACGCGCATCAACGCCGAGATGCGCGAACGCGGGATCGAAGTGATCGAAGTGCCGTACTCGGAACCACCCAAGACCGGCGGCAGCTTCCGCTGCTGCACGCTTCCGCTGCATCGGGCCTCCTGATGGCAGCTGAGGACGCGCAGCGCTGGGACGCCCGCTACGCGGGGCGTGCGCTGGCCGTACCGTCGCCACCCGATGCGCTCGTCGCCGCCGACATGATCGATCTCGTCGGGGACGCGGGTCGCGCACTCGACGTGGCGTGCGGCACTGGCGGCCAGTCGTTGTGGCTCGCGCAACGCGGTTTCGACGTCGTCGCCGTCGACGCGTCCGACGCCGCCATCACGTTGGTTGCGGGGGCGGTGAAGGCCGCCGGCCTGACCGACCGGGTCGATGCTCGCGTGCTCGACCTCGACGCGGGCATTCCGATCGGCCTCGGTGACTTCGACGTGATCGTGTGTCAACGATTCCGGGGCATCGATCTCTACGACTCGTTCGTCACGAGGCTTCGCCCCGGCGGCGTGGCGGTCATCACGGTGCTGTCTCGAGCCGGCGCCCACGCATCCGGGCCGTTCCACGCGCGGTCGGGCGAGCTCCTCGACACGTTCACCCGACCCGACGCGGAGATCCTGTTCCACGACGAGGCCGACGGCCAGGAATCGATCATCCTCCGCAGGCCGTGACCTTCATCCCGGATGGATGTCAATCCGACCGAGGTGATGGTCAGGAGGCTTCGGCGGCGTGGGCGAGGAGCACCTCGCGGAGGCTCCGGTCGTCGCCCCCGGGCGCGGTCGTCGCCATGAAGTCGAGCACCGACGCCACGAACATCGCCGGTGCCTCGACATGGGGGAAGTGCCCCACCCCTTCGAGGATCTCGAGTCGGCTGTTCTCGATCGCCCGGTGCGCCCGGTACGCGTGGGACACCGGGATGACCCCGTCGCTGTCCCCCCACACGATCATCATCGGCACGCGGGCAGCCAGGTAGAGCCGATCGCTGGCATCGACCTTCTGACCGCCGGCCTCGATCACACCGCGCATGGTCCGCACGAACGCCTGCCGGTTCTCGGCTCCGGCCAGCGACGAGTAGGCACGCCACAGCTCACCGAGACGATTCGAGCGGATGTTCCGCCGCCCGAGGAATCGACCGACGTCGGTGGCCCGTTCGACCACCGGCTTCGGGATGCCGATCGGCATGAGGTACTCGGCCCCCGGGAGCGCCAACAACCGGAGCAGCGGCGAGACCTCGCGGCCGAGCCCACCCGATCCGACCAGCACGAGCCGGTCGGTCAGGTGCGGATGCTGATACGCGAGTTGCATTGCGACGCCACCACCGAAGGAGTGGCCGACCACGGTGACGCTGCGCACGTCGAGGACGGCCAGGAAATCGCGCAGCCCGCTCGCGAACGCACCCAGCGAATAGTCGCCCAACGGCTTTGCCGATTCGCCGTGGCCGAGCAGGTCTGGCGCGATCACGTCGTACTCCAGGGCGAGTTCGTCGATGACGGCGTCCCAGGTCTTCGAACTGCCGGCGAGGCCGTGGATGAGCAGGATGGTCTGCTCGTTCGACGATCCGGCGCGCCGGTAGCCCACGGAGTGCCCGTGGATCGTGACGTGCTGGAGTGGACGGCGCTTGCCCATCCCTCCAGTATCGCGCCGAAACACCCGGACGGTGCCTTTTCGCGAGTCTCGAATCCGACAGGATCAACGTGGCAGTCTGTCGTCCGACCGATCGGAGCCGACCCGTGCAGAACCCACCCCCCAAGATCGTCGTCACCGGCCGCATCCCCGAATCGGGAATCGAGTTGCTGCGCGGTGCGGGCGAGGTCTGGAGTTGGTCCGCGGACGACCCCATCCCTCTCGACCTTCGCGACGAACAACTCGCCGACGCCGATGCCGCCGTCACGCTGCTGCTCGACCGCGTCGACGACCGGTTCCTCGCGGCCGCACCGAAGGTCGGCATCGTGGCCAACGTGGCGGTCGGCTACAACAACATCGATGTGCAGGCCTGCACCGCACGCGGCGTACGTGTCACGAATACTCCCGGAGTCCTCACCGATGCGACGGCCGACCTCACGATGGGCCTCGTGCTTGCCGTCACCCGGCGACTGGGCGAGGGCGAACGCCTGATCCGCTCCCGAACCCCGTGGAAATGGGGAATGTTCATGATGCTCGGCACCGGGCTCCAAGGGCGCCGGCTCGGGATCGTCGGGATGGGCGGTATCGGCCAAGCGGTCGCCAGCCGCGCTCGAGCGTTCGGGATGGAGGTCGTCTACCACAATCGCTCCGCAGTCGACACCAGCACCGAGCGACGCCTCGGCGCACGGCTGCTCCCGCTCGACGAACTCCTCGCCACCAGCGACGTGGTGTCGCTCAACTGCCCCTACACCGATGCGACACACCACCTCGTCGATGCTCGCGGCGCTCGCGACGATGCGGTCCACGGCGTTTCTGATCAACACCGCCCGCGGACCGATCGTCGACGAGCGGGCACTGGTCGATGCGCTGCGTGACGGGACCATCGCGGGTGCAGGGCTCGACGTGTTCGAGCACGAGCCCGATGTCGATCCCGGACTGCTCGATCTCGACAACGTCGTCGTCGTTCCGCATCTTGGATCCGCGACGGTCGAGACCCGCGGAGCGATGGCCGACCTCGCCGCACGCAACGTGATGGCTCACCTGCGCGGCGAACCACTCCCGACGCCCGTCAACTGACGCGCCCGTCGACGTGCGCTCGGGTTCGCGATCGGGAACAGGTCTCGGCCCCGGCCGGTTGCATCACCCATGCAGATCTCCGACGCCATGACGTTCGTGCGCGAGCACCGCAACGGAATCCTCATCACCGAGAAGTCGAACGGGCGCCCCCAGTCATCCAACATCGCCTACGTCGTCGACGATGATGGCCACATCGTGATCTCGGTCACCGACGGCCGTGCCAAGACCGCCAACCTTCGCCGGACGGAACGTGCGTCGCTCCACGTCAACCGCGACGACTTCTGGGCGTACGCCGTCATCGAAGCCGCCGTCGAACTGAGCCCGGTCGCGGCCGACCCGAACGACGCCACGGTGGACCGACTCGTCGAGTACTACCGCGCCGTCGCCGGAGAGCACGATGACTGGGGCGAGTACCGCGCCGCAATGGTGTCGGACGGTCGGCTGCTCCTGACCCTCACACCAACGCACGCCTACGGCATGCTGCAGCGCTGATCCGATTGTCCGGGCGCCGGAATTCACCGGCGCTCCGCCACATTTGGCAGAGTGTGGCGTGCCTTTGACCGGAGCGGCGGCGGCCCGCCTGTACGACGATCACGTGGATGCCGTCCACACGTTGATCGCGCGCCGCGTCGGCGCGCCGGCCGCGCCCGCGGTCACCGCGGAGGCGTTCGAGTTCGCGCTACGTACCTGGGACCGCTTCGACAGTCAGCGCGGTACCGAGCGTCTCTTCCTCTACGGAGTGGCCACGAAGACATTGCGGCATCATCTCGACGCGGAGCGCGAGCACCTGCGCTCGTTGCGGATCCCCGCCGGCCGCGTCGGTGGCGACCTCCTCGATCCCCTCGTCTCGGGGCAGCCTGTCGCGCCCGCGCGTGTCGTCGAGCACGAGGCGAACGACGATCTGCGCGGTGGCCCGGCTGTCGCCGGGAGCGGCGACGACATCGCCGATCCGGATGCTCCCGAGGCGCACTTGATGGACGCAGTCGTCGGCCTCGACCCCGACGATCGCGACATCATCCTGCTCTCACTCTGGGAGTCGTGTCCGCAGAGCTCGATCGCCGAAGCACTCGAGCTCTCGGTAGGCGCGGTTCGATCCGCGCTGGGCCGGATTCGCCGTGAGCTCAAGGTCGCCGTGCTCGGAAACACATCGTGAACGTCTTCGACACCATCCACGCGGTCCGGCCCGAGGTCGACCCGATGCCGCTGGACAAGCGCCGAATGATCCGCGAGTCGCTGTTCGGGATCGGCCACGAGGACGCCGCCCGCTCGTTCGGCGCGCGTTCGGAGAGTGGTGCGGTGGTGTCGACGGCGCCGCACGGCACGCGCGTCTCGCTGCGTCGTCGTCCTCGGGTCATGGGGTCGATCGTGAAGATGGTGGCCGGGATCGTCGCGGTCGGCGCGATCGGCGCGATCGGCGCGATCGTCTGGGCGATGCTGTCGAGCGACGACGGGGCTGTGGTTCCCGATGCGTCGGTGCCGCCGAGTGTTGCGACCACCGTAGGGAGCACCGCTCCTCCGTCGACCGGTGCTCCCTTCGTGAGGACGGGTGTGTCGCGTTCCGCGCCGTTGATTCTCCCGCCGTCGCTGTTGGGCGTGGACGAGGTGGCGATCACGCCACCGATTCTCGGGAGCAGCACGATGCTCCTCACGGCACCGGACGGGAGTCTGCTCTGGATGGCCGAGTTCGATGGTGAGCCGACGGGCACGGATGGCCTCGACGTCCGCCAGATCGGGTCGGTCGGCATCGGCGTACCGCGCGGCAGCGAAGCGCCGGCGGTGTCGTATCAGCTCCTCACGCCATGCGGCCTGGTGGTGCTCAACGACGCCCCCGGCGCACCGTTGGACCGGCCCGAGATCGTGTCGCTCTTCGAGTCGATGTCGCTCGACGGCAACGCGACGATCGACGTGTCGCTCCCGCCCGGGTTCTCGGTGTTCGACATCGGCCAGGCGCAGACCGGTTTCACTGCACAGTTCCAGGTACCGGTCTTCACCGAGACACGTGCGGCCCGGCTGGTGCAGATTCCCGACGGATCGATCTCGCAGCTGATGTTCGGGGGGCGCCAACTCGCGCCGGCCACCTTCCTCGGTGGCCCCGCATACGTCGATGCCGCACCCAACGATCCGGCCCTCGTGAGCGTCTACTGGCAGGACGGGCCGACGGTGTTCAACGTGAGCAGTTCCGAGCTCACCTACGAAGACCTCGAGTCGTTCGTCGGTACCCTCGAGCCCGCCACGCCGGACGACTGGACGATCCGGTTCGACGCTCCCGTGCCCGAGGCAACGGCCTCGACGTCCTCGTGCATGCCCCAGCCGAGCTTCGGGCCCACGCTGAACCCCTGACCGACGGCCGACCCGGACCCTGCTCAATCGTGCTGGACTGCGTCGACGAGATAGTCGCTGATCTGGGTGTCGGCGGCGCCCAGATCGGCGAAGTTGTCATCGGTTCGGGCACGCATGAACGCCCGCCACTCGAACGCGCGATATCGAGCCGATCCCGAGACCAGTTCCGGGATCGGCTCCACGATCGCGTCACGGGCGGGATGCAGAAAGTACGGGATGCTCATCCGCTCACGACGCGTCATCGGGACGACCCGGTGCACTGCGGCGCGATAGCGGTCGTTCGTCCAGACCTGGACGCTGTCGGCCAGGTTGACCACGACGGTACCCGGGATCGGGTCGACGTCGATCCACTCCCCGGCACGTGACTGGGTCTGCAGCCCGCCCGTGTCATCTTGGAGGAGCAGCGTCACGACACCGGGATCCGTGTGATGCCCGAGCGCGGTGTCGCCGAGCTCGCGTAGGTCGCGGCGTTCGTCCTCGGGCACCGGGTCACCGACGGGATAATGGTTCAGGCGCACCGAGCTGTTCGTCCTGGCACCGCCGAAGCGCAGTCCCTCCGCAGGGTCGAGCCCGAGCGCGCGGTGGACGATCTCCACCGCGACCGTCGAGAGTTGGCTGAACGCGTCGTAGAAGTCGGCCATCGCGGAGCGGAATCCATCGACACCGCTGGGCCACCGGTTGTGTGCATCGGCGAGCGGGAATGCCGGATCGGTGAAGTCGAAGACCTCCTTCGAGTCACGCTTGCGTTTCGTCAGTTCGCGGTCGTACCAGCCGAGCGGGTTGTCGCCGTCGCGCTCGACGGCGCGCCGAATCGACCGGTCGGCGGCGAAGAAGGCGCGCGCTGCCGTCCAGGTGATGTCGATCGCTTCGTCGAGCCCGTGCCCGGAGATGAGAAAGAACCCGTGGTCCCGACACGCCGTGTCGAGCGCGTCGAGTTGGCCGGCGAGCGGCCGGCTCACGTCGATGATCGGGACAGGAGGCGCAGCCATTCCCACAGTCTGACCGAGCGTCTCCGCCGAGGCGAAGCGAGCGCCGTCAGCCGGCGTGCTCGCTCACGACGAGGTCGGCGATCGATCGCTCGAAGGGCGTGTGCAACGCGAGTTGCGTCGTCGTCCGGGTGATGCCGGACAACGCGAGCACACGTTGCAGCACGTCGTGCAGATGATCGTTCGAACTCGCCGCAATACGCAGGTGGAGATCGCCGGGACCGGTCACGGCGTGGACTTCGAGCACCTCCGCGATGTCGCGGAGTCCTGCGATGATCTGCTCGTCACTGCCCTGGGCGATCTCCAACGTCGCGAACGCGAGGACACCGAAGCCCGCACGAGCAGCGTCCAGATCCGGTCCGAAGCCGGTGATCACCCCGGTCCGCGTCAGCCGGTCGAGTCGGGCTTGCACCGTGCCCCGAGCGACATCGAGCCGCCTCGCCATCTCGACGACGGGCAGGTGTGGGGACGCCCGGAGCAGCCGGATCAGCCGGACGTCGAGTTCGTCGATGGTCATCGTGCCCAGTTCCTCTTGCCTGCCATACCGCAGACTAGACAAATTGCTCACTCCAGAACCGCTGACTTGCACGATTCTGACGACTGATCGACACTTCGAAGACGATCTGATCGACAGCGGCAGACGCGCACCGACACGTGGAGGATTCTCGTGACCACCTTCGAAACGACACCGTCCGCCCCGGCCGCGCAGCTCCGAGGCTGGGACTCGGTCGAGTTCTACGTCGGCAATGCTCGCGCCACGGCCGGATTCTTGTCGGCCGCGTTCGGGTTCCGGGTGACGGCATATGCCGGCCCCGAGACCGGACGTCACGACGTCGCGTCGTATCTGCTGGAGCAGGGCGACATCCGATTCGTGGTGACCGCCGGGCTCACTCCGGACTCCCCGATCTGGACCCATGTACGCGAGCACGGCGACGGCGCCCAAGACCTGGCCTTCGTGGTCGACGACGCCGAGGCGGCCTACGAGCAGGCGATTGCTCGCGGCGCCACATCGGTGCGCGCGCCGTACGGGCTGACCGACGATGACGGAACACTCCGCCTCGCAGCGATCGGCACCTACGGCGAGACGAAACACACCTTCGTCGATCGCAGCGACTATCACGGCCACTACTGCCCTGGGTTCGTCACGACGGGCCTGCCACCCGAGCCACACGGCGAACGGGTCGGACTGAAGCACATCGACCACGTGGTCGGCAACGTCGAGGCAGGCGCGCTCGACGGGTGGGTCGCGTTCTACGAGGACGTGCTGGGATTCCGGCAACTCCGACACTTCGACGAGCATCAGATCGCGACGGAGTACAGCGCGCTGCGATCGACGGTGATGACCAACGACGCCGGGGTCACGATGCCGCTCAACGAACCGGCCGAGGGATTGAAGCGCAGCCAGATCCAGGAGTACCTCGACACGTACCGCGGTCCGGGCGTCCAGCACATCGCCCTCGGCACCGACGACATCGTGCAGGCGATCTCCGGATTGCGCTCACGAGGCGTCCGATTCCTCGAAGCCAATGACGAGTACTTCCACGACGTACGGGACCGGCTCGGGTTCCTGGATGTGCCCTGGGACGCGATCCAGGAGCTCGGCATCCTGGTCGACAACGAAACCGACGGCTACCTGCTGCAGCTGTTCACCGAACCGATCACAGACCGGCCGACGGTGTTCATCGAGATCATCCAGCGCGGCGGTGCGACCGGCTTCGGTGAGGGCAACTTCAAGGCGCTGTTCGAATCGATCGAACGCGAGCAGGACAAACGGGGCAATCTGTGACGGTTGCGAACTGTTGGGTCGACGTCCCGCCGGGCTCGCCGTTCCCGCTGCACAACCTCCCGTTCGGCGTCGGTCGGCGACCCGATGGCTCGTTGGGCGCGTTCGTCGCCATCGGTGACCACGCGCTCGACATCGGAGCCGCACACGACCATTTCACGGGGACGGCCGCCGAGGACGGGCTGCTCGACGGCGCGGGAACGCTCAACGGGTTCGCGGCACAGGGGTGCGATGCGCACAGCCGGGTTCGGAACCGCGCAACCGAACTCCTCGGCGATCCGACGTTGCGGGACACGCTCACCGGAGCGATCTGCCGCGCAGCGCGAGCTCACGATGCTGATGCCCGTCGCCGTCGGCGACTACGTCGATTTCTACTCGTCGCTGCACCACGCCACGAATCTCGGCCGGTTGTTCCGACCGGACGACGAGCCGCTGCTTGCGAACTGGCGTCACCTCCCCGTCGGCTATCACGGTCGCTCCGGAACCATCGTCGGCGACGGAACCCCGATCGTCCGTCCCTGCGGACTCCGCCCGATCGACGGCACGCTTCGCTACGGACCCTCGGCGGCGCTCGACATCGAGCTCGAGGTGGGCTTCGTCGTGGGTGCCGGGTCGGAGCACGGTCGACGGGTCACGACCGCAGACGCCGACACCCACCTGTTCGGGATCTGCCTCGTCAACGACTGGTCCGCTCGCGATGTCCAGGCCTACGAGTACCAGCCCCTCGGGCCGTTCCTCGGAAAGAGCTTCGCCACGTCGATGTCGCCGTGGATCGTGACCCTCGATGCCCTCGAACCGTTTCGTGTCGTGCCGCCCGCGCAGGACCCACCCGTGAGCGAGCACCTCACGACCAGCGGGGCAGCGGGGTTCGATCTGCACCTCGACGTGACGCTCCAGTCGGCGGCGATCCGCGATCGAGGCGTTGCGCCGGTCACGATCAGCACGACCCGATTCGACGACATGTACTGGACAGCAGCCCAACAGGTGGCACACATGACCGCCAACGGCGCACATCTGCGGCCGGGCGACCTGTTCGCTTCCGGCACGGTGTCGGGGCCGACCCCGGGATCCGAGGGAAGCCTGATCGAACTCACGTGGCGTGGAGAACGACCGATCGAATTGCCCGACGGATCGAGGCGGACGTTTCTCGAGGACGGCGATTCGGTGACACTGAGCGGATGGGCGGGATCCGACCCGATCACCCGGATCGGCCTCGGATCGGTCTCCGGGACGATTCACGCAGCGATCGACGGGACGGAGGAATCCTGAGATGACCCACTACCGACAGTCCGGTCACATTCCGGCAAAACGACACACCCACTTCCACGACCAGTCCGGCAACCGATACGCCGAGGAGCTCATGGGCCAAGCAGGATTCTCCGCCGGCTCGTCGCTGCTCTATCACCGGCACTCGCCCTCGGCGCTCACGGCCATCGAGGCCGTCGAACGTCCGGGCGGAGACGGCCAGGCGGTCGCCGACGTCCCGCTCACGCCGCGCCACATCCGAACCGGCGAGCTCCCCACCACGTTGCGCGCCGACCTTGTCGGCGGACGAACGACGCTGCTCGCCAACGACGATGTCGAGGTCTCGTGGGCGGTCGCCACCGAGGACAGCAACCTGTACCGGAACGCTGTCGGCGACGAACTGGTCTACGTGCAGGACGGTCGCGGCAGACTGGAATCGGTGTTCGGAGTGCTCGACGTCGGCCCCGGCGACTACATCGTGGTGCCCGCCTCGGCGACACATCGATGGATGGTCTCCGAGGCTCCACTCCGGACGTTGGTCATCTCGAGTCGGGGCCACGTCGCGCCTCCGGCGAAGTACCTCTCCGACCGCGGCCAGTTCCTCGAGCACGCCCCGTACTGCGAACGCGATCTTCGGGCACCCGGGGAGTCGGTCGTCGTCGACGACACCGACGTGCCCGTCCTGGTCCGCTCCCGGGCAGGGTGGTCACGCCACGTCCATCAGCATCATCCCTTCGACGTCGTCGGGTGGGACGGGTGCGTGTATCCGTATGCGTTCAACATCGCCGACTTCGAACCGATCGTCGGCCGGATCCACCAGCCTCCGCCGGTTCATCAGACGTTCGAGTTGCCCGGCGCGGTCGTCTGTTCGTTCGTTCCCCGGTTGTTCGACTTCCATCCCGATGCGGTGAAGGTTCCGTACCACCACGCGAACACCGACTCCGACGAGGTGCTGTTCTATTCACGAGGCGACTTCATGAGCCGCGCCGGATCAGGAATCGACGTCGGCTCGATCTCGTTCCATCCCGCTGGATTCGTCCACGGTCCGCAGCCGGGCAGTGTCGAGGCGAGCCTCGACAAGGCCGCGACCGAGGAGGTCGCCGTGATGCTCGACACGTTCGCTCCGCTCGCCGTGACCGCTGCGGCGCGCGCCGCATCCGATGAGCGGTATCCGTTCAGCTGGGCTCGCTGAGACCCCTCAGTCGGCCCGTACCAGCCGTTCGATCGACTCATCCGTCGCCGCCGCGAAGAACCCACCGATCACGTCGAGAACGTGGGGCATCGAGTCGCCGGCGAACAGAGTCGGCTGATACACGTCGATGTCGTAGCCGAGCCGCCCCATGGCCCCGATTTCGATCGGGCGGACCTCGGCGTGGCGGCCGAACCAGTCCAGTTCGCCGGGCGAGCTGAGCAGCCCGGCACCGTACGCCTTGACGTCGCCGCCCTGCCGGACGACGCCGAACTCGGCACTGAACCAGAACACGTCGGCCACGACCTGACGGGAGCGCTCGGTTTCCACCCGTGCGATCGCCTGCCCCGCGAGTCGATGGAGTTCGGCGATCTCTGGGCACGCGAGACAATTCGCGTGGCCCATCACCTCGTGGATCACGTCGGGTTCGGGTGTGTAGATCGGGGAGCCCTCCCAGCGGACGTACTGCGTCGACGAGAACAGCCCGCGGGCGAGCCCGTCGAAGAACTCGACGCTGGGCACGAGCCCGGCCACGGCGCGGTAGCCGAACCCCGTGAGTGGACGCAATGCCGCATCGACCTCGCGGAGCTGCGGGATCCGGTCGGCCGGGAGACCGAGCCGGTCGCGGCCGGTGAGCACCTCGGCGGCTGCATGCTGCTCCCACAGCGGTGCGAGCGTTGCCGCAACGGTCGCCCACACGACGTTCTCGACGGGCATGTACTCGATGTCGGTCGCCGGTCGATCGATCCCGGCCGCGTGCTGCGCGATGGCGCGGCGTCGCTCCCAGTACCGCTCCGGCGGGTGCATGGAGCCGGGTGGCGAATCGAGGGAGATCACCGACATCTCTCCAGATTGCCACGCTGCAATCGATCGCTCCGTGGATTGCCACATCTTCGGATGATCTTTCATTTTTGAGTCACATAGCAGTACGTTCGTCCCATGACTGCTCTTGACGACGTCGACCGCAAGATGATCGATCTGCTGCGCTCGGACGGCCGGATGTCGGCGCCGATGCTCGCCGAACGACTCGCGATCGGACGTGCCACCGCGTACAGCCGGCTCGATCGTCTGGTCGAGTCCGGTGCGATCGCCGGATTCTCGGCACGTGTCGATCCGGTCACGGTCGGGTTGACCGTGTCGGCACTCGTCCTCGTCAACGTCCACCAGGGCCTGTGGCGGGACCTTCGCGACTCGCTGCGCGGGCTGCCGGGCGTGGAATGGCTCGGTGTCGCGACCGGCCGGTTCGACTTCGTCCTGCTCGTTCGCGGCCCGTCGCTCGAGCACCTGCGCGATGTCGCCCTCCACGAGCTCCAGCAGCTGGAGGGCGTCCGCTCGGCCGAGACGGTCGTCCTGCTCGACGAGGTCGACCAACGAGATGGACCGATCTGGGGCGTCGCCGGGTGAGGTGACCGGTCAAGAGTTCTCTCGGGATGGCTGTCGATTTCGGGTTCCGTCGTTCGACCTAGTGTCACCAACCACCACGAGGAGGACCCACATGAAGTACGCATGCCTGATCTACAGCGACGAGTTCGACACCGTTGCGAACCCTGATCCCACGAGCGAGGCCTTTGCCCCGATGATGGCCGGCTACATGGCCTTCGGCCAGGAGTTCGAATCGAAGATCGTCGCCGGCGAGCCACTCGAGAGCGTGTCGACCGCCACCTGTGTGCGCGTGCGCGACGGTGAGACGATGACGACCGACGGCCCGTTCGCCGAAACCAAGGAGCAACTCGGCGGGTTCTACGTGGTCGAAGCCGACGACCTCGACGAGGCCATTGCGATGGCCTCGAAGATCCCCCATGCGTCGACCGGCACCATCGAAGTTCGGCCCGTCCCGAACTTTGGCTGAGCCGACCGCCGACTCCCGGCGCGAGGTCGCCGAGATCATTCGCAACGAGTGGCCGCGCGTGGTCGCGGCGCTCGTTGTGAGGTTCGGCGATCTGGGCCGCGCCGAAGACGCGGCGCAGGACGCTGCGGAGGTGGCGCTGCGGGAATGGCCCGACTCCGGGATTCCGCGCGAGCCACGGGCGTGGCTGATCGTCGTCGCTCGACGGCGGCTCATCGACCGCATCCGTCGTGACTCGGTCGGTCGACAGAAACTCGAGCTGGCCGCCCGATTGGAGGAGACCGACGGCGTGAACACCGACCGAGCCCTGGAGGAGCTCCACGATGCGTCGATGATGCGCGACGAGCAGCTCCGGCTCATCTTCGGCTGCTGTCACCCCGCACTGTCGAGCGAGGCACAGATCGCGCTGACGCTGCGCTCGGTCGGTGGGCTCACCACGACCCAGATCGCCAACGCATTCCTCGTGCCCGAGCCGACGATTGCCCAACGGCTCGTGCGAGCGAAGAAGAAGATCCGGTCGGCGGCCATTCCGTTCAAGATTCCCCCCGACGGCGAACTGCTGGCCCGAGCGGACCTCGTTCGCACCGTGCTCTACCTGATCTTCAACGAGGGCTACGACGCATCGTCGGGACATGACCACATTCAGATGCAGCTGTGCGACGAAGCCATCCGCTTGACCGAACTGCTGGCCGAGCTGATGCCCGACGACGCGGAGACACTCGGGCTCCTGGCGCTCTTCCTCCTGATCCACTCGCGCCGCGACGAACGAGTGGACGACGACGGTGCGATCGTCCTGCTCGACGACCAGGATCGCCGCCGCTGGGATACCGGGATGATCAGGCGCGGGACGGCCACACTCGACCGCGCGTTGCGTCTCGATCGACGTGGACCGTTCCAGATCCAGGCGGCGATCAACGCACTGCACGCCGAGGCGCGGACGGCCGACGACACCGACTGGGAGCAGATCGAGCTGCTGTACCGGCAGCTCCGGCTGATGGCTCCGACGCCGGTGGTCGGCCTCAACCACGCGGTTGCCGTTGCGATGGCGCACGGGGCGGCCGCGGGACTGGCGCTCCTCGACGATCCGGCACTGGCCGATGGCCTCAACGGGTACTCGCACTTTCATGCAGCACGCGGGCGACTGCTCGCGGACCTCGGCGACAGCGTCGCCGCCGCCGAGGCATACCGCAGCGCCCTCGAGACCGCGCGCAACGACACCGAACGAGCCTTCCTCGCCGATCGCGTCGCCTCACTCACCGACCGCTGAGCGGGACATACGAACCCCGGGCCGCCGGCACCGACGATGCCCTGCCCGACGGCCGCCCGGTCACGGGCCCTTCGGCGTCCAGCGATGAGCCGCAGCGGGGGCACACGTACGGTGGCGGGATGGATCATGTGAAGTTCGGCCGTACCGGCATGCGGGTGTCGTCGTTGTGTCTCGGCACGATGACCTTCGGGACCCAATGTGACGAGGCAACATCAGTCGACATTCTCGACACCGCGTTCGACGCGGGGATCACCTTCATCGACACCGCCGACATGTATCCGAACGGCCAGGACGGCGAGCTGGCTGGACTCACCGAAGAGATCATCGGACGCTGGATGACGAGCCGCGGCCGGCGCGAGGACGTGATCCTGGCGAGCAAGTTCTGGGCGCCGATGGGTCCGAACCCGTGGAACCGAGGGGCAACCCGCAAGCACATCGTCGGCGCGCTCGACGCGTCGCTGCGCCGCCTGCAGACCGACCATCTCGATCTGTTCCAGATCCACTTCTTCGATACGGAGACCCCGATCGACGAGACCCTCCGTGCACTCGACGACATGGTGCGCGCCGGCAAGGTCCACTACATCGGCTGTTCGAACTTCGCGGCGTGGCAGCTGGCGAAGGCGGTCGGCCGGAGCGAGGCGCTCGGCATCTCCCGCTACGAGTCGGTGCAGCCCCGGTACAACCTGCTGTTCCGCGACATCGAACGCGAGCTGCTGCCGCTGTGTCGTCACGACGACATCGCGGTGATGGCATACAACCCGATCGCCGGTGGCCTCCTCACGGGCAAGCATCAGCCCGAGACGGGGCCGACCGAGGGGACGCGCTTCACGCTGGGCAGCGCCTCCAAGCGATACCAGGAGCGGTACTGGGCCGACGACAAGTTCGAAGTCGTCGAGGCGATGCGTCCACTCGCTGCGGAGACCGGGATCTCACTCGCACAGATGGCCGTCGGCTGGGTGCTGGCGAATCCCGACGTCACCGTCCCGATCGTGGGTGCCAGCTCGAGTGCGCAGCTCGCCGACGCCGTCGCGGCCGCCGCGACCCCACTCGACGGCGACCTCAAGGCACGACTCGACGACCTCACACTGCACTATCGAGCGGTCGACGCCGCCCGCTGATGATCATGTCGCGCTCAGGTTGCACCTGATGACGGCCGACGTCGGTGACGACGCAGTGTCCTCGGGCGCGACCGGAGTCGATTCGAGGGACGACGAATCGGCTCGAGCCTGGCGTGCCTTCGCCGTGGGTTCGGCGAGCATCTTCATGTTCGTGCTCGACGCAGGGTTGCTCTCGGTGTCGCTTCCGGAGATCGCCGAGACGTTCTCCGAGGCGTCGCGGGCGACCATCTCGTGGGTCAGCACCGGCTACCTCGTCACGATCGCCGGGCTGATGCTCGTCGCCGGGCGCATGGGCGATGCCTACGGCCGCAAGCGGGTGTTCCAGGCCGGACTGGCGGTGCTCGGTACGGGCGCGTTGATGTCGGGGCTCGCTCCGACGATCGGCCTGCTGATCGCCGCCCGCATGGTCCAGGGCGTCGGCGGCGCGTTGGTCAGCGCCACCGGCTTGACGCTGGTGCTGGCGGACATCCCGGCCCCGCGACACGCGTTCGCCGTTGGTGTCTGGGGGTCGATCGGCTCCCTTGCGGCGGTGCTCGGACCAACGCTGGGAGCCGCGATCGTCGACTCGTTCGGCTGGCGCGCCGCACTGGCATCGGTCGCTCCCCTTGCGATCGGCACGCTCGTGGTCGGCCGGCGGCTCCTGCGCGAAACGACCGACGACGCGGCGCCCCGGCGCCTCGACCCGGTCGGCGTGCTCCTCGCCACGTTCGCGATCGGGATCATCGCACTCGGCCTGTCGCAGAGCCGCCTCTGGGGCTGGACCGACCCGAAGACGATCACGGCGATCGGGCTCGGCATCGCCACGCTCGCGGTGTTCGTCGATCGATGTCGCCGTCACCCCAACCCGCTGCTGAGCCTCGATCTGCTCCGCAACGCCGCCTACGCGGGTCCCACGGGGGCCGCCGCGCTGCAGCAGCTCGGGTTCTTCTCGTGGTTCTTCTCCACGTCGTTCGTCCTCACCGAGATCTGGGGGTGGTCGGTCCGCGAGACCGGCCAGGCGATCTCGGTGGCCTTTCTGTTCTCGGCCGTGACCGGTTGGGGAGGCGGGAAGGCGTCGGTTCGGTTCGGAACGTTCTGGCCGACCGTGATCGGCGCACTCGTCGCTGCGTCGGGGCCGCTCTACTGGGTCGCTGCATTCGGGACGGAGCCCCGGTTCTGGGCCGTCTACCTCCCGGGCGCCGCGCTGTTCGGGCTCGGCGGCGGAGCATGCGGCATCCTCACGACCGCGATGGCGCTGCGTCGGGTGTCAGCAGCCGACCAGGGCATGGCCTACGCAGCGCACCAGACCGCACGCCGGATGGCATCGAGCTTCGGTCTCGCGCTCATGGCCACCTTGTTGGGCGAGGCGAGCGGCACGGGCCTGCTCGGCGGCGCCCGCAGCGTGTGGTTGATGGTGGCGGGTGCGCACCTGATCATGATCGTGCCGCTGGCAGTGACGAGCCGGAGCGACTGAGACGCCCCGCTGCGAACCGCAATCGACCGTCCCGGTAGCTTCCGGCCATGGCAAAGCAATCACTCATCGCCAAGCTGGTCTGCGCCGAGGGACGCAACGCCGAGTTCGAAACCGAACTCGCGACGCTGATCGAGGCGAGCAACGAAGAGGCCGGGCTCGAGATCTACTCGGTGCACCGCGACACCGACAACGTGTACTGGTTCTTCGAGCTGTACGCCGACGACGCCGCGGTCGCCGCACACGGGAAGGGCGACGCGATGCGTGTCGCGATGGCGACGACGGGCGGATTTCTCGCCGCTCCTCCGGAGATCCACCGCCTCAGCCCCGTGGCGGCCAAGGGCCTCAGCATCTAGACCCGGAGTCGCTCGGCGCGCGGCACCGTCGACACGGTCGCGAGGCGATCGCGTGGCAGGACGATCACGGCGAAGCATCGACGACCCCACCGCGGCGACGACGCCGACGACGACGAGCAGCCAGATGGGGTTGCGATAGGTCGCCACCTCGCCGGGTACCCCTGCGGCGATCCAGGCAACCGCGAGCGCCGACCCGAGCGAGCCACCGATGCGTTGACAGGTGTGGATGAGCGCCGTCGCCGTGGCGAGCCGACCTGGCTCGATGTTGGACGTCCCGGCACCGGTGAGCGGCGGCCACACCGTTCCCATCCCGATGCCCGCGCCGATCAACGCGGGCAGCATCAGCCACCACTGTCGAGTGCCGTCGAGGAACAACGCCGGCAACGCGAACAGCGCGGCATAGATCGCCGCACCCGGCACCATCACTCGGTGGAAGTCGGAGCCGTCGATGATCCGACCGGCGGGCACGGCGAGCAGCGCCATCGTCAACGGCATGATCGACGCGGCCAGCGCGGCGGACCGCAGGCTCAAACCCCAGAGGTCGGTCAGGAGCGTCAGCATGATCAGCCAGTGGGCGAAGAATCCGATCGCGGTGGTCACACTGAGTACGCACGCCAGCGCCATGTTGCGCCCGCTCAGCAGATCGAGCGGAATGACCGGGTCGTCCTGATGCTTCGACCGCGTGATCGCCGCAACGATGAGGGCCACGGCGGACACGCCGGCGGCGACCGTCCTGGCGGAGGCCCACCCCCAGTGGTTCGCCTCGACGAGCACGAGCACCAGGAGTCCGAGGCCGACCACGACCGTCACCGCGCCGAGGTAGTCGATCGGTGGGCCCACCGATCGCGGGCGGGCGGTCTGCGGAGCGGACCATGCGAGCGTTGCGATGACAGCGCTCAGCGCAGCGAACAGCACGAACGACGCACGCCACGACCCGACATCGACGAGGACGCCCGCCAACGGGGCACCGACGACACCGGCGACCGCCGTGATCGCTCCCCACAGACCGATCGTGCGACTGTGCCGCCCCGGCGCGACGTCTCTCAGGATCAGTGCGAGCGAGCTCGGTGACATCACCGACAGGCACAGTGCCTGCGCGGCACGCGCTGCCACGAGCAACCACAACACCGGAGCAGCAACCGCACACAAGGAGGCGACGCAAAAGCCGGTCACACCGGTTCGGAACAGCCGTTCGTGTCCGAACCGATCCGCGAGGCGGCCGGCCTGGAGCAGCACCGCTGCGCCCACGATGCCGGTGACGGTGAGCGTCCACGACGCTGCGGCCCCATTGCCGCCGGCGATGGTGTCGCGGATCTCGGGGAAGACGACGAACGATGCCGTGGCCTCGAGCCCGCCGACCGACGCGCCCAGGAGCGCTGCGGTCTGCACACGGGAACGACCCACTAGTCGGACGGGGTATCGGAGAGGTCGTCGGCAGACAGGTCGAACACCTTGCGCGACCGGCCGACGCCGGGAAACATGTCGGTGCCGGTCTCGCGGAGGTGCTCGGCACGGCTGTGCGCGTGGCCGACGTGCTGGAGTCCGAAGGCCTGCTGCTGCGCGAGCTGGAACCCCTGCACGTCGAGCGTCTGATTGACCGCGAGCTTGGCGAGCTTGAGGGAGAACGACGGCTTGGCGGCGATGCGGCCGGCCATCGCCAGCGTGAACTCCTGCAGTTCGTCACGCGGCACGACGTGGTTGACCATGCCGAGTCGATGCGCCTCGGCGGCGTCGATCGCGTCGCCGGTGAACAGCAGCTCCTTGGCCTTGCGGATGCCGAACTCCCACGGGTGGTTGAACCACTCGACGCCGTTGACGCCGAACTCCACCGTCATGTCGCGGAAGCTGGCGTCGTCGGACGCGACGATGATGTCGCACACCCACATCAGCATCAGGCCGCCGGCGATGACGTTGCCCTGCACGGCGGCAATGGTCGGCTTGGGGATGTCGTGCCAGCGCCTGCACATGTGGAGATACATCTCCTCCTCGAACGCCATCAGGCCCTCGGCGCCGCCACGATCGGTCGACCCGCCGACCCAGACCGGGTCCGCCTCGTACTCGCCCGGACCCTTGAGGTCGTGCCCGGCCGAGAAATGCGGGCCGTTTGCCGCGAGCACGATGCACTTCACCGAGTCGGTGTGCGCGGCGCGGGTGAACGCGTCGTTGAGTTCGTAGGTCATCTGCTTGTTCTGCGCGTTGCGCGCCTCGGGCCGGTCGAGCGTGATGACGGCGATCTGCCCGTCCTCGATCTCGTCGTACGCGACCATCTGCGCCGCCTCGTTCGTCATGATCGAACCTTCGCACGCCCGATGCCGACTCGGCGAGGCCGGCACCTCACCCGGCGCCCACGTCAGAGCCAGCCGACTGCGTCGACCACCAGATCGGTCTGGCCCGAGGCGTAGATGCAGACCTCGCCCGTCGGCGACAACTTGGCGATGATCTCGTTGTTGACCACCGCACCCGCCACATAGTTCACACCCGACGCCAACGGCTGCACCCCACACGGGAAGATCGTCAAATACCCACGCCCGACAGGACGCACCGTCGTCAAGTTCAACACCGCAGCCGTCGCATCAGACGCAACCCCACCACGACCCGCAACCTGCACCCGGTACACCGAGTCCGCCGCGATCGGCCCGTCACCCTCGAACAACCCGTCGATCGTCTCGAAACCCGCACCCGACCGAGTCTCCACCACACGGGCCGGGTCGATCGGCTCGTAACTGTTGGCCGGCGGGATGTAGCCGGCTGCGTCGACCACCAGATCGGTCTGGCCCGAGGCGTAGATGCAGACCTCGCCCGTCGGCGACAACTTGGCGATGATCTCGTTGTTGACCACCGCACCCGCCACATAGTTCACACCCGACGCCAACGGCTGCACCCCACACGGGAAGATCGTCAAATACCCACGCCCGACAGGACGCACCGTCGTCAAGTTCAACACCGCAGCCGTCGCATCAGACGCAACCCCACCACGACCCGCAACCTGCACCCGGTACACCGAGTCCGCCGCGATCGGCCCGTCACCCTCGAACAACCCGTCGATCGTCTCGAAACCCGCACCGACGCGGGTTTCGACGACGCGGGCGGGCGTCGTCGACACGTAGGGCGATGTGCCTGGCACGAACCCGACTGCGTCGACCACCAGATCGGTCTGGCCCGAGGCGTAGATGCAGACCTCGCCCGTCGGCGACAACTTGGCGATGATCTCGTTGTTGACCACCGCACCCGCCACATAGTTCACACCCGACGCCAACGGCTGCACCCCACACGGGAAGATCGTCAAATACCCACGCCCGACAGGACGCACCGTCGTCAAGTTCAACACCGCAGCCGTCGCATCAGACGCAACCCCACCACGACCCGCAACCTGCACCCGGTACACCGAGTCCGCCGCGATCGGCCCGTCACCCTCGAACAACCCGTCGATCGTCTCGAAACCCGCACCCGACCGAGTCTCCACCACACGGGCCGGCGTCCCCGAGGTCAACACGTCGACCGAGCCCGGGTTGGGCGTCGGATCACACACGTCCCCAATGCCGTCACCGTCCGCGTCCGCCTGATCTGCGTTGGCGACAGTCGGACAGTTGTCGGCGCCGTCGAGATCACCGTCGTTGTCGTCATCGGGATCGCAGACGTCACCCAACGCATCGCCGTCATTGTTCGCCTGATCCGCGTTCGCCACGGTCGGACAGTTGTCGGCGCCGTCGAGATCACCGTCGTTGTCGTCATCGGGATCGCAGACGTCACCCAACGCATCGCCGTCATTGTTCGCCTGATCCGCGTTGGCGACGGTCGGACAGTTGTCGACCGAATCGACGACCCCATCGATGTCGAGGTCCACGCGGACTGCGGCACCCAGTGCCACGGCTTCGGGCGACCGGAGGAACGGGAAGGCACCCAACACGCCTGCGTCGTTGCGGCCCCAGCACACGGTGTTCGTCGTCGTGGTGACACACGTTGCGTTGCCGCCACCGATCCTCAACGCTCCGGACACCCCGAGCACCGTGACCGGCAGAACCTGCGTCGTCGCGGTGCCATCACCGAGTTCTCCACCGGAATTCGATCCCCAGCACGTCACCGTGCCATCGGCAAGGCGGGCACACGTATGGGTCTCGCCGGCAGTCAGCTCGACGGCGTTCGAGATCCCACTCACGGTGGACGGTGACGTCGTGAGACCGCCGCCGCCCGCGTACGAAGAGATTCCCCAGCACATGACCGACCCGGAGCCGGTGATCGCGCAGGAGTGGCGGCGGCCGACGGCGATGTCGGTGGCGTCGTCGATGACGCCGGCCTGCACCGGCGTGTGACCGGAGGTGGACAACCCGTCGCCGAGTTCGCCTTCGTTGCCACCGCCCCAGCACCAGACCTCGCCGCCGTCGACGATGGCGCACGAGTGCTCATCGCTTGCGGCCACGTGTGTGGCGCCCGGCGGCAGACCTGCTACCTGGGTCACGTACAGGACCAAGCCACCCGAGATCGGGTCGACACCGGACTGGCCCGCGAGGTTCAGACCCCAGCAGTACACCGAGCCCGAATCGACTGCGCAGGTGTGTCTGCCAGCGGATGCAATCTCCGTGACGGCGTCGAGCACCGTCGTCCCGTCGTCGAAGGTCGGCGTCACCGGGTTCGGGCCGTTGACCAGCGGGCCGTCGCCGAGCTGTCCGCTCGTGTCGGAACCCCAGCAGCGAACCTGCTGGCCCCGAACACCGCACGCGTGGAAACTCCCCACCGTCAGGGTGTCGACGGTGATGCCGGGCAGCGTGACGAACGAGTCCGACGGCTCCGCACCGCCATCGAGCAGCATGCCGGTCTGGTTGTCCCCGATGCACTGGACCGCTCCGGCACCGTTCCAGCGGCACAGGTTGTTCGGACCGCCGGTGAGACCGGCCGGCGACAGGTTTGACGTCACGACGGCGATGGGGTTGGCCGTGACCCCCGCACCGTCGGCTTGGTCGACGGAGTTGTTGCCCCAGCAATCCGCGGCGCCCGCGACCGTGACGGCGCAGGTCGTGTCACCACCGGCGGCGACGTGCACCCGGTCGGCCAGTCCGCCGACCGAAGCGGGCGAGGGCACGCCCACGTTCGAGGTGGAACCCTGGCCGATCTGCCCGACATCGTTCTGCCCCCAACACGACACCGAACCGTCGTCGAAGACGGCGCAGTTGTGGTTGAAGCCCGACGTGACGTCGATGGCGTCGGCGACGCCGGGCAGCGCCTCCACGGTCGACGTTGCGATCGTGTCGCCGCGTCCGAGTTGCCCGAACGAGTTGGCGCCCCAGCACCAGACCTCCCCGCCGCCGGTCACCGCACAGCTGTGGGTGAACCCTGCGCTGATCGCAACGGCGTCGGTGACGTCACTGACCAGGACCGGAGCAAACGAGTTGGCGGCGCCACCGTCGCCGAGCTGCCCGTTCGTTCCTCGGCCCCAGCACCAGACGGCACCGGCCGACGTCAACGCACAGTTGTGTTCGTAGCTCGATTCGACGACGACCACATCGGCCAGGCCGGGGACGGTTGTCGGCGTCGGGTCTTCGACGGTTCCGATGTCCCGGCCGAGTTGGTCGGACGAGTTCCAGCCCCAACAGGAGACAGTGCCGGTCGCGCGTACGGCGCAGGCATGTCGAATGCCGACCGTGATACCGACGGCATCGGTGATCCCGACCACCGGGTTGGGCGACGTCGTGGACGCCGTTCCGGCGACCCCGTCGCCGAGCATCTCGTACCCGTCGCTCCCCCAGCACGACACCGAACCGGTGGCGTGGCGGACGCAGGTCACGAACTGGCCGACCGCGACCTCGACGGCATCGGTGATCCCGCTGACCAGACCCGGCGCCTCACTGAGGCTGGTGGTACCACGGCCCAATTCGCCGCTCCCATTGCGTCCCCAACAGCTCACGGTGCTGTCGACGAGCACCGCACAGGAGTGGGTGTTGCCGACCGACACGGATGTCGACACCGTCTCGGCCTGCACCGCGGACGGCGCGAGTGGGCCGATCACGACACCGCTGACAGCTGCCGCAATGGCCCCTGCGAGCCACAACGGAACCGACCGATACCTGGAGAAAAGCGCCATCGGGGTAGTGAAACACCCGGCCGTTAATCGAGCGTTACCACGCCCCTCGCTCCCCACATTCGCCGCACACCACACACCTCGTCGACCCGAAAGCACCGGAATGCTGGCGGATCGTGACGACTGGCGTCATGATCCGCCAGAATTTCGCGGGGCCCGCGGGTCAAGCGCGGGAATCGGGGAGCGTGATGGTGAAGCGCGCTCCGCGTCACCCGGCTCTCTCCGATGGTCGGCGCGTCCGCCGCCGCCTCCGTCGCAGGTGAGGTGTCGTCCGCCTGAGACAGGCTGCACGCTCGGCGACCAGGGTCGAAGGCACTCGACCGGGTTCAGGGCCGAAAGCCCCTCCCCATCCGCAACCCACATGGCTAGGTTCGCGACGAGGGGAGCGCAGGATGTATCGACTCGAGGCCTACCACCGACCGACGTCGGTGGCCGAAGCGCTCGACTTGCTCGCGTCGTCGCGCCGACTGCTCCTCGCCGGCGGCACGACCATCCGACACGATGGCGGCGGCGAGCCCACCGACATCGTCGACCTGCAGGCGCTGGGGCTCGATCGCATCACGATCGACGACGATGTGCTGCGGGTGGATGCGATGGTCACGCTGCAGGACCTCGCCGACAGCGACGCCGTTCCCGAGCTGATCAGTTCGACGGCACGAGCGGAGCTTCCGAGCACGTTGCGAACCCTCGCCACCGTCGGCGGCACGATCGGAGCCGCGTGGCCGGACAGCCTGCTCCTCACGGCACTGCTGGTCCACGACACGTCTGTCCACTTCGCCGGCGGACGATCCGAGCCACTGCCCACGGTACTGAGCAACGGAGTCGCCCCGGGTGAGTTGATCGTGGCGATCGAAGCGCGCACGTCGGGGACCACCGCCGTTGCGCGGACCGGTCGCACACCGAGCGACGACCCGATCGTTGCCGCCGCCGCACGGACCACCGACGACGGGATCCGCCTCGCCCTGTGCGGCATCGCACGCACACCGGAACTCGTCGACGTCGACGATCTGAGCCGCCTCGAACCGCCCGACGACTTCCGCGGCTCGTCGGAGTACCGACGCCACCTGGCGAACGTCTTGTCGGCCCGCGTCATCGAGGAAGCTGTCGTGACGATCTCATTCGTCCTCAACGGCGTCGACACCAGCGTGGACGCACAGCCGCACGAGTCACTCGCCGCGGTGCTGCGCAGACTCGGCATGTTCAGCGTCAAGTACGGCTCGGCAACCGGCGAGACCGGTGCGGCCGCAGTGCTACTCGACGGTCAGCTGGCATCGTCGGACGTGATCCTGGCCGCACGAGCCCACGGCCACCACATCACGACGGTCGAGGCGCTGAACACCACCCCCGAGCTGCACCCGATCCAAGAAGCGTTCGCCGCCACCGGCGCGCTGCAGTCCGGCTACTCGGCCGGTGCCATGGTGCTCGGCACGATGGCGCTGCTCGAACGCGACCCCGATCCGTCGGACAACGCCATCCGCGACATGTTGTCGGGCATTCTCGATCGCGAAACGGGCTATGTGAAGCCGGTCGAAGCCGTGCGTCGGGCCGCTGCGATGATGCGTGGCGACGACGTCGAACCGTGCGAGCCGGTCGTGCTCGAGCCGATGACGGATGGAACCAACCCGGTCGACGTCGACTCGGACGACGGCGGCCCAGATGCCGCGGCTGCGCTCCCACGCCTCATTCCGTCCATCGATGTCCCCCAGTTGGCCGTGGTCGGCCACTCGGAGGTGAAGGTCGATGCGCTGAAGTTGGCCAAGGGCAATCCGGCGTTCACCGACGACATCGAGCCGCGCGGCCTGCTGTACGCCAAGGTCCTCCACAGCCCGCATGCGCACGCCCGCATCGTCGACATCGACGACAGTGCAGCCGTGGCGCTCCCCGGCGTGCACGCCGTGCTGCATCACAAGAACACACCGCGTGTGAAGTACGCATCCGGCGGCCAGTCGTGGCCGAACCCGCACCCGTACGACCAGGTGAGCTTCGACGACAAGGTGCGTCACGTCGGTGACCGCGTTGCCGCGGTGGCGGCCGAGTCGATCGAGATCGCAGAGGAGGCGATCCGACTCATCGAGGTCACCTACGAGGTGTTGCCGGCGGTCTTCGACGAGTTGGAGGCGATCGAACCCGGTGCGCCGGTGATCCACGACGAGGCCGACACCCACGACATCCACGATCGCGAGCGCAACCTCGTCCACCACTTCGAGGCAGAGCGCGGCGACGTGGAGGCGGCGATCGCCGGCGCGCCGCACGTCTTCGAGCGCACGTTCCGGGTGCACCAGGTGCAGCAGGTGCCGATCGAGCCGCACATCACGATTGCGTGGCTCGATGCCGACGAGCGCATGGTGGTGCGGACGGCGACGCAGGTGCCGTTCCACACGCGGCGGATGCTCGCCCCGCTGATCGGACTGGAGGTCAAGAACATCCGCGTCATCAAGCCCCGCATCGGCGGCGGGTTCGGCGCCAAGCAGGAGATGCTGATCGAAGACATCGCGGCACATCTCGCCATCGCGACCCGGCGGCCGGTCCGACTCGAACTCACCCGCGAGGAGGAGTTCTGGGCGAGCCGCACCCGGCACCCGCAGACGATCACGTTCCGATCGGCCGTCGACGACGACGGCAACCTCGTGGCACAGCACATGCGTCTCGTCGGCAACACCGGCGCCTACGGCACACATGGCTACACCGTGCAGGCCGTGAGCGGGCTCCGCGGCCTCAGCTCGTACAACTGCCCGAACAAACGCTTCGACTGCGATGTGGCGTACACCAACATCCCGGTGCCGGGCGCGTATCGCGGGTACGGCGCACCGCAGGCGCTCTTCGCACTCGAGGCGCACATGGAGGACATCGCCCACGCGCTGGGACGCGACCCGTTGGAGTTCAAGCGTCAGAACTGGGTGAAGGCGGGCGACGAGCTCAACATCGCGCCGCACATCGGCGAGCGGGCGACCGACGGATCGCTCGAACTCGACGAGTATCCGAAGGTCATGTCGTCGGGCATCGAGGAATGCGTCGCCCAGGGACAACGCTCGATCGGGTGGCACCGTCGCCTCGACCCTGCGTGGCGCGAACCGGCCGACCGGCCGCACATTCGCCGCGGGTTGGGGTTCGCGTTCTGCATGCACGGCTCGGGCATCCCATTCCTCGACATGGGTGGATGCAGCATCAAGCTCAACGACGACGGCTCGTTCAACATGCTCGTCGGTGCCACCGACCTCGGCACGGGCGCCGACACCGTGCTCGGCCAGATCGCCGCCGAGGTCCTGGGCGTCGCACTCGACGACATCATCGTCTACTCGTCCGACACCGACATGACCCCGTTCGACACGGGCGCCTATGCGTCGTCGACCACCTACATCTCCGGCACCGCGGTCATGCATGCGGCGGAAGCCGTTCGAAAGCGAATCAAGGAACGCGCCGCCGAGATGCTCGGTGTCGACGAGCCGTGCACGATCGAGCTGCACGACAAGCGGGCCTGGGCACCGGACGGCACCTCGGTGTCGATGGAGGAACTCGCGCTGCACACGCTGCACTGGGAGAACCAGGAACAGATCATGGGCACGGCGTCGTACATGTCGCCCGACTGCCCTCCCCCGTTCGCCGCTCAGTTCGTCGAGATCGAGGTCGACATCCAGACCGGTCAGGTCGAGGTGGTCAAGATGACGATGGCGGTCGACTGCGGCGTGGCGATCAATCCGATCACCGCATCCGGTCAGGTCGAGGGCGGTATGACCCAGGCACTCGGCTACGCCCATTGTGAGGAGTTCGCCTACGACGACGCCGGGCGGATGCTCAACGATCGACTCGGCCCGTACAAGATCTACCGCGCCGACGAGATGCCCGCGACCGAGGTGTTCCTCGTCCAGACGCTGGAGGACTCCGGCCCGTTCGGCGCGAAGGCCGTTGCCGAGATCCCCAAAGACGGCGTCGCACCGGCGATCCGCAACGCGATCATCAACGCAACCGGCGTCGCCATCGACGACTTGCCGTTCACGCCCGAGCGCGTCTGGGCCGCACTCAATCGGGCATGACGACCGATCGAACGATCGTCCGTGCGCTGGCCGACGCACTCGACGAGGGCGTCGCGGTGGTCATGGCGACCGTCGTCCGCACCCAGCACTCGGTCCCTCGTCACGCCGGCGCGAAGATGCTCGTCTATGCGGACGGTCGACAGCTCGGCACGATCGGTGGCGGCGAGATGGAGTCGCGAGTCCGTAATGCGGCTGCCGACGCGCTGGCGACCGGCCGCCCGACGGCGTTGGACGTTCGACCTCGTCGATCCGGCACACGGCGACCCCGGTGTGTGCGGTGGATCGGCGACCATCTATCTGGAGCCGTTCATGCCTCAACCCCATCTCCTCGTGATCGGCTGCGGCCACGTCGGTGCCGCGGTGGTCGAACTCGCCCACTGGCTCGGGTTCCGCGTCACTGCCATGGACGATCGGGCAGACGTCGCCGACGCAACGCTGCTGCCCGACGCCGACGTCGTGCTCGCCGGACCGCTCGGTGAATCGCTGCAACAGGTGGTCATCGATGACGCAACCCACGTGGTGCTCGTGACGCGCAATGTGATGGTCGACGCCGAGGTGCTCCCCATCGTGCTCGAGTCGCCCGCCCGTTCGATCGGCGTGATGGGGAGCGCAGCGACGATGGGCGACCACTCGCGCCAAGCTCGCGGACGCCGGGATCGCCGACGAACAGCTCGACCGCGTGATCTCACCGATCGGCCTCGACATCAACGCAGAGACCCCCGCCGAGATCGCGCTGTCGATCATGACCGAGATCGTCGGACTCCGACGCACCGCTCCGGCAGCGACGTGACCGCGGCAGCACGACAGCCGGGCCTGTGCGTCCTGCGCGGCGGCGGTGACCTCGCAACCGGGGTCGCGTGGCGACTTGACCCGCGCCGGGTGGCCGGTCGTTGCGTGCGAACTCCCGAGCCCGCTGACCGTTCGGCGCACGGTGGCGGTGTCGTCAGCGGTCCTCGACGGCGAGATCGACATCGAGGGCATGCGGGCGGTGCTCGCCGCTGACGCCGACGAGGCGATCGAGCTCGCAACGACCGGTGTCGTCGCCGTGCTCGTCTCGCCCGAGCTGCCGGCGCTCGGCGCCGACGTCGTGATCGATGCGCGGCTGGCCAAGCGCAACATCGACACCGTCGATCGACGACGCGCCGCTGGTGATCGGGCTGGGCCCGGGTTTCGTCGCCGGCCACGACTGTCGACGCAGTGGTCGAGACCCAGCGCGGGCCACATCTCGGGCGTGTCCTCTGGTCGGGGTCGGCTGCAGCGGACACCGGGACACCGGGCGTGGTCGGCGGACGGGGTGCGGAACGCGTCCTGCGTGCTCCGATCGACGGCACCGTTGCGTGGGACGTCGCGATCGGTGACCTCGTCGAGGATGGTCAGCGACTGGGTCGTGTCGGCGACGTCTCGATCGATGCACCGTTTGCCGGGATGGTCCGCGGGCTTGATCTCGGAACGGGCGCCGCTGACCGCCGGTCTGAAGATCGGCGATGTCGACCCTCGTTGCGAGCGCTCGGCGTGCGACGAGATCTCGGACAAGGCGTTGGCCATCGGTGGCGGCGTCGTCGAGGCGGTGTTGACATGGTTGAACCGATAGCGCTCGACGAGCTCGCATCGGCACTGCGACTCGGGCCGCACGAACTGGTGTCGTTGGTCGGAGGGGGCGGCAAGACCACCGGCCTCTTCGCGCTCGGCGATCAGCTCAGCGGGACGGTGGTGCTCACGACGACCACCAAGATGGGCCGTGTTCGGACCGACGGGAATCACGTGATGATCGACCCCGACGACGGCGAACTGGCCGAAGCGCTGGCGACGGCACCGGACGGTCCTCGTCTGGGGTGGCGATGCGGGGCACAAGGCGGTCGGCGTCGCGCCCGAAACCTGCGATCGATGGTTCGCGATGGCGGACCACGTGATCGTCGAAGCGGACGGCTCCCGGCAACGGCCCTTCACCGCCCCGAACCCGTTCGAACCCGTCGTGCCGTCGCTGACCACGCTGCTCGTCGCATGTGTCGGTGCGAGCGCGTTCGGTCGGGTGATCGCCGACCGATGCCATCGCCCGATGCGCGTCGCCGCGGTCGCCGGATGTTCCCCGTCCCAACGGCTGACTCCCGAGCGGTTGGCGACCGTGTTGCTGAGCGATCGTGGGGCACGCAAGGGACGCCCGGATGGCGCTCGCTACGTGGTGGTCATCAATCAGGTGACCGATGCCGACCGTCGATTCGTCGACCGTCTGCACGACGTCGTCGACGGCCGGGCCCCGATCGTCGCTGTCGCCGCCAACTGCTGAGTGGGCACGTTCAGGCGATGTCGAGGATCACCTTGCTGGCCGCACCGGTGTGCAGGGCGTCGAAGGCGTGCTCGTAGTGGTCGAGGGCAAAGTGATGGCTGATGATCGGACAACCTGACGCGGAGAGCAAGCGTCCGTTGGTGACGGCCGGGTCGCGACCGAGCGCAAGCCTGCTGAGGCCTCGTGGGAGTCGTGGATCGAGCTCCAGATCGAGGAGGGTCGGCACCAGGATGCGTATCGCTGACGGCCACCCCTGATCGATCGCGTCGGCGCGAGCATCGGGAAGCGTGATGGTGAAGCGCGCTCCGCCGAGTTGGGGGCTCTTGCCGACGTCGATGGTGCCGGAGTGTCCGGCAACGAGCTCGGTGACGATGGCCAGCCCCAGACCGGAGCCTCCGTTGCCGCGGGTTCGTGATTCGTCGACGCGGCCGAATCGTTCGAAGATCGTGTCACGGTCGGCTTCGTCCACGCCCTCGCCGTCGTCGTCGACGATGAGTTGGACGGTGCCATCCACGCCGTTGAGATGGATCTCGACGGTCGACACAGCGTGGTGGAGCGCGTTGTCGACGAGGTTGCGCACAACTCGGCCCAGTTGATCCGCGTCGCCTCGCACTTGTCCGGCCGACACGCCGCCGGTGCGAACGACTTTGGAGCTGCGAACGCGATGCGCTTCGGTGAGCACGACGTCGTCGAGATCGACGAGTGGCAGGGTCGTGAGATCGTGGGGTGTAACGCTGGCATCGCGTCTCGCCAGAACGAGCAGGTCGTCGACGAGGCGTTGCATTCTGAGGTCTTCTTCCAGCACGTCTGCCGCAACGTCGTTCCAGTCGGCCCCATCACCCCTGAGTGCGATCTCGAGTTCGTGTCGGATCACCGCAATCGGCGTGCGGAGCTCGTGGGAGGCGTCGGACACGAACCGCGCCTGACGATCGTTGGCGTCTTCGAGTCGGTCGAGCATGGAGTTCATGGTGTTGGCGAGTCGGCCGATTTCGTCGCGTGCGGCGGGGACGGGGACGCGTCGATCGAGATCGCGTCCTCCGATCTCGGCGACCTCACGTCGGATCGCCTCGACGGGGTGGAGCGCCCGGCCGACGACGACCCAGATCATCGCCGCCATCGTGAGGAGGAGGAGTGGAAGCCCGATGAGCAGCGCCCTGCGGACGAATCCCCCGGTGGCCTCGACGTCTTCCAGGTTGATGCCCACGACGATCGTGGTCCGTGGATCACTGTCGGTCAAGTGGGTCCGGACTCGAAACTGTGCTGCGTCGAGGTTCGGGACTCGTTGGGTCCGGGTGCTTTCGGGCGGTCCCACGGCGATCGGCTCCTCCCCGTCGATGTTCTCACTCGATGCGATGACGCGACCATCCGCCTCGAGGATCTGGACGAAGCCGTCTTCGTCGCTTTCGACCGCGACCGTCTGTGGTGAGGCGCCGGAGTCGAGGAGGCTTTCGACGTCGAGCGCTCGCAGTTCGAGGTTCCGGTCGACCGAATCGATCTGGGACGATCGCAGCGCGGTGACCAGGAGCCAGCCGGCGAGTGCGAGCGTGATCGCAACGATGACGGAAGCTCCGACGGTGGTACGGACGCGGACGGATTCGAGTCGCGACCTCATGCGCTCGTACTGACGAGTCGGTAGCCGGCGCCGCGCACGGTCTGAATGGAATTGGTGCCGAACGGGACGTCGATCTTCTTGCGGAGGTGACGGACGTAGACCTCGATGATGTTGGGGTCGCCGTCGAACTCGTAGTCCCATACGTGATTCAGGATGTCCTGCTTCGAGACGACGTCACCGGTGTTGGTGAGGAAGTACTCGAGCACGGCGAACTCTCGTGCGGTGAGTTCGATCTCGTCGTCCCCGCGCCAGCATTGGCGTTGCGACGGATCAGCCCGCAGCGACCCGGCGGTCAGTTCGATCGGCCGTTCGGGTTGTCCGCGTCGGAGGAGCGCTCGGAGGCGGGCGACGAGCACGACGTGGGAGAACGGCTTGCGGAGGAAGTCGTCGGCGCCGGTGTCAAGGGCTTCGGCTTCGTCGAGTTCGCCGTCCTTCGCGGTGAGCATGAGGATCGGCGTCCAGTTGCCTTCTTCGCGGAGTTGGCCGCAGAGCTCGTAGCCGTTGATGCCGGGCAACATGATGTCGAGCACAATCGCGTCGTACTCGTGCTCGGTGGCCATCCATTTGCCGTCCGTGCCGTCGAGGGCGATGTCGACCGCGAACCCGTCGGCTTCGAGGCCGCGCTTGAGCGACACAGCAAGCTTCTTCTCGTCTTCGACGACCAAGAGTCGCATCGTGGCTCCTTCTCCGGCTTCCGCCTCGGGGACTGGGCTCTGTCTCGATGCTCGCAGATCGAAGCTGAACCGTTGCTGAAACGCGAACAACGCCCGACCGGGCGACCAGGAAGGTCGTCGGTCGGGCGTCGCCGAGCGGGTTCATCGAGCCCGTCTGCTCGACGGGCCCACGAGGAGTCAATCGTCGTCGTCGGCGCCCTCGTCTGATTCTCCGGCTTCTTCGGCGTCTTCGTCGGGGCCGGGGACCCCATCACCATTCTCACCGACCTCCTCGCCGTCGACCTGATGGTCGACCCCGTCATCGGCCTCGTCGCCCGATTCCACCTCGTCGGCCTCGTCGGCCTCGTCTGATTCTCCGGCTTCTTCGGCTTCTTCGGCGTCTTCGTCAGGGCCGGGCACCCCATCACCATTCTCACCGACCTCCTCGCCGTCGACCTGATGGTCGACCCCGTCATCGGCCTCGTCGCCCGATTCCACCTCGTCGGCCTCGTCGGCCTCGTCGGCCTCGTCGGCCTCGTCGGCCTCGTCGGCCTCGTCCGATTCTCCGGCTTCCTCGGCGTCTTCGTCAGGGCCGGCGACCCCATCACCATTCTCACCGACCTCCTCGCCGTCGACCTGATGGTCGACCCCGTCATCGGCCTCGTCGCCGGGTGTTTGGGAACCGTCGGTTTCGACCGCTGGCGGTGCCGGCTCGTCGCCGCCGAGTGCGCTGGCGAGACCGAACGATCCGAGGCCGACGCCGGCGACTGCGGCGATCGTGATCAATGCGTTGCGTGGCTTCATGTGTGACTCCTCACAGGTGGGGGGATGGCTGTGTTGCCGTACGCCCCATCATGAGGAATCGAACCTGTATGCCAGCTGAATCAACCTGAACGCTGACCGAAGCTGCCGCGTATCCCGGGCTTCAGCGGGCCCCGCCATTCTCGTGCTGTTGCCGGCCTCGGTGTCGGCGTTGCGTCGCGGCATCCAAGAACTGGACCCCCGTTCTCGAGCCATGGCTCCCCTTCGCCGCCGCCGGCATCGGTGCCGCCACTGGCCTCGTCGCCGGGCTCTACCCCGCACTCCGAGCCGCCAGTCTCGAACCCGTCGACGCCCTCCGACACGGAACCTGAGTTCCAGCTGAATCGACTTCAGCCCAGATTCAGAGTGGTTCAGCGTGGGTCAAGGGACGATCTGGCTTGATGGACTCATCGCTCAGATCGAGCGACACCACATCACAAAGGACCCCCCAATGAACTTCAAGAAGACCGCAATCACCACGGCCATGGCCGTCGGAACAGTCGCCGGCTCGTTCACACTCGCCAGCGCACTCACGCCGACCGATGCAACGCCGCCAGCACCTGCCGCCGAGCAAACGGCACCCGGCGACAGCGATGACGTCACCGAGCCGGATCTCGGCGGGAGCATCCAATCCCCCGAAGCTGAGGGGGTCTCCGAGGCCGACGAGGCCACCAGCCTCGAAGGACTTGCGACCGTCACCGCCGACGAGGCAACCGCAGCAGCGCTCGCCGCCAACCCCGGCGCCAGCATGGTCGACGTCTCACTCGGAAACGAGAACGGCACCGTCGTCTACGAAGTCGGCCTCACCGACGCCGCAGGCGCCAACATCGAGGTCAAGGTCGACGCCGGCAACGGTGCGGTACTCGGCCAGGACGCCGGAGATGACGACGCCGAGGAGGCTGAGGGCGCATCGGACGAGGCCGACGACGGCATCGACCACGAGTTCGACGGCGAGGAGACCGGCGAGAACGGCGACGGCGTTCCCGATGCCGACGACGCACTCGAAGCCACGGAGGCCACCGCCGGCAACTGACCCACCAGCAAGATCCCCCGTCACCGAGATCGCAGCCCGCAGGCTGCGACCTCGGCGCGTCCGCAGCTCGCGCCATCACTCACACCCCGCTCGGGCCACGGCGAGACGGGGCGTCGAGGGAATTAGCGTGTGGAGATGGAACTGACCGCGGAAGAGCTTCGGGTGCTCGGGTGCCTCATCGAGAAGGAAGCGACGACGCCGGACCACTATCCGCTGTCGACGAATGCACTCGTCAGCGCGTGCAATCAGAAGTCGAATCGGGAACCGGTCGTGGACTACGGCGAGCGGACCGTCATCGATGCGATGTTGTCGGTGCGCCAGAACGGGCTTGCGCGCACCAACGCCAGCGGCAGGGCGGACAAGCACCGACACATCCTCGGGGACGCACTCGGACTGGATCGCGCCCAGCTGGCGGTCCTCGCCGTCCTCATGCTGCGCGGACCGCAGTCCGCACGCGAGCTGATGACGAGGACCGAGCGCTACGCGTTGGCGGACGGCTCGGGTTTCGAGTCGATCGACGAGGTCGAACGCGTCCTGGCCGAGCTCTCCGGACGCAACGAGCCGCTTCGTTGCGAACATCGGCCGAGGGTCGGGTCAGACCCAGGACCGGTGGGCCCACCTGCTCGGTGAGGGCGTGCCTGCCGTCGACGAGCTCCGCGCGAGTCCGCATACCCCGCCGAGTGACGGCGGCCCCTCCCTCGCACAGCGCGTCGACGAGTTGGAGGCCCGACTCGCCGCGCTGGAAGCTGCCCTCGGCGTGTCGGACACCATTCCTCAGGCGCCGTGAACATCGGACGACCAACGGTGACTCAGGTGTCCGGGTCGTCCCGGCCGGTGAAGTCGTCCATCGTGTGGTACACGCCGACGACACGGTCGGCGATGAAGTCGCGGACGTCGATCGGAACGAGCCCTTTGAGGATCTCGCTGAGCTGAACCGTTCTGGGCATCACGACGAACGGGTGGCCGTCGAGCGTCGCCCGCCAGGCCTCGTCGACGACGTCGGCGGGGTCGAGGATCGGCAAGAGCGGCGCCGACTTGGCTCCGTCGAACATGCCGGTGTTCACGTAGTACGGACACACCGTCGTCACCTTGACGTGATCGTGGTGGGCCTGCTTCAACTCGAGGCGAACCGAGTCCGACCAGCCGATGACCGCCCATTTCGACGCCGCGTACACCGCCATCCGCGGGTTCGGCGTGAAGCCCGCCGCTGACGCGAGGTTGAGCATCCGGCACTCCCCCGGTGCGGCGATCATCGCGGGGAGGAACGCATGAGCGACATACATCGGCGCCAGGGTGTTGACGTCGATCGTGAACTTGGCGTCACGTTCGAGGTCGATCTCCCAGAAGTACCCGTTGCCGCGGACCACCCCGGCGTTGTTGACCAACACGTCGATGCGGCCGAGATCGTCGAGGACCGCGCCGGCCGTGTCGGCAACCGCCGCCGCATCGCTGACGTCGACGATGTATCCGCTGACCGCACACGGCCCGTCGGCGAGTTCGTTGACCGTGTCGTCGAGGGCGGACTCGTTGACGTCCCAGAGCACGACCGCGGCCGCCTGCTCGGCGATCGCTCGCTCGGCGAACATCCGACCCATGCCCATCGCTGCACCGGTGACCAGGACGTTCTTGCCCGTGACCGTCTTCATCGCGACCCCTTCGAATCGACACCGGCAGTGGCCCGCGCGTGTGCCGCACGAGCCGCCAACGCGGCGGCGCGGACCCGGTCGAAGTCCTCGTCGGTGTACGGACCGTTGACGCCGGAGATCGTCGCCAGCTTCATGCCGTGCTTGAGCCCGAGCTGGTAGATCTCCTTGACCTTCGGCCAGCTCAGGTTCCGACCGACGGTGAAGTTCTCGTAGCGACCCTCGAGGGCGAGCACGATCGTCTCGGCCAGACAGGCGTAGACGGTGCGGTCGGGCAGCCCGATGTCTCGCATCCGGACCTCGCCGGGCAACTCGACCTCGCCCGACTCGATGACGAGCACGTCGGGGCGCTTCGCAACGTCCTCGGCGGACATGTCCAGCGGGCGTGCGACATCGGTGATGACGCAACCGGGCTTCACCCGCTCGATGTCGAGCACCTTGTGCCCGGCCGCCGAGGTCGCCGTGACGATCAGATCCACGTGCGGCAGGGCCTCGGAGGGATTCGTCGCGACATGCACGACGGCCCGCGGGTCGTCGGCCTCGATCTCCTCCTTGATCCGGAGCAGTTTGGCGGTCTCGGGCGACACGAGCCACAGCTCGTCGGAGGCGAGCGCCAGGAGACGGGCGCAGGCCGCGCCGATCGCGCCGGAGGCACCGACGACCATCGTCTTGCCGTGCATGACCCCGTCGTCGTCGACCTCGGCGATCCCGAGACGCCGCAGCGCTTCGCCGGCCGCCCACAGCGCGCCCGACGCGCTGTAGCTGTTGCCCGTCGTCACCGGCAGCGTCGCCTGCTTGGCGACCGTGACCCCGGCGTCACCGACGACCTTCGTGAAGGCGCCGAGCCCCATGATCTGGGCGCCGAGACGCCGGGAGAGCTCGGCGGCTTCGAGCAGGCGCGAGTACGTGAACTCGGGCGGATGGGCGAGCATCTCCTTCGGGGTCCCGCCGACGGTGATCAGCCAGCCTTCGGCTTCGTTCCCGGTGTCGGACACGATGCCGGTGACGTGGCTGTAGACGAACGGCGGGACGTAGGCGACGGTCTTCTCGACGACCTGGGTCATCCCGGGGATGTTCGTGAGGATTCCCAGCGGCTCGACGTTCTTGAAGTACTCGGTGGACAGCGGGTGGATGACGAACGAGAAGCGGCTCTTGCGACGGTGGCCGTTGGGCCACAGCAGCCGGGGTTCGAGTTCGGCGTCCTGGATGAACTGGGCGAGGTCGTCGGTCGTGAGCTCGGCGTCGGTGGGCAGGGTCGCCGCGACCATCGCCTCGTACATCGCCGGCACGACGACGAAGTCGAACGGTTGCGGCGTGACGTCGACGACGAGGTCGGCACCGAGCTCGCCCAGCGTTGCGAGACGCTCCTCCGACACGGTGCTCGTGATGACGGCCTTTCCGGCCAGGTCCGGCAGACCGAACCGCATCAGCTCGGAGAACGAGCCGATGATGACGTCGGCGTCCTCGGCGGCCACGTGGGCGACCTTGTCGGTGAACCACCCGACCGGGCCGTCGACCTGGTCCTTGACGATGTCGGGCACGTGACGCCAGGCGAACTCGCCGATTCCGGCTGCAGCTGCCGTCACCGGGTTGGACTTCGCCCCACCCGGAAGCCTCAGGTCGTGGCCGGTCTCGTCGAAGATGATGTTGTCGGTGAACTCGCGCAGCACGGCGACCGTGCGCTCGCGAGTCGTCCCGCCGACCACGACGACCCGGGCGTTCGCGAAGTATCCCGGCATCTCGGCCTCGACGCCGCGGATCGCCCACTCCTGGAAGATGTCGGCGAGCAGCGAGTCGTCGCGGATCGGGATCGCCGACGCGGCGCTCGTGATCCGCGTCAGGTCGCCGATCCCGCCGCCGATGTGCCCGGCGGCGCGCGCTTCGCGAACGCCGCTCACGGCGATCGCATCGGCTGTCGAGGACCATTCCTCGACGAGATCGTCGACCTTCTCGACGTCGCCGCTCGTGCCGACTCGGACGAGGCGGAAGCGGTGACCGGCGAGCGTGACCCGCTCGTCGTAGTCCCACTCGTCGCCCTGGAAGGTGACATTGACGACGATCTTGTACTGACGCGGCGGCATCACACCTCTCTAGCGGTGGATCCGCCGAGTTGCCAGGGCCGAAGGACCGTGGTCGCGTTCGCGTCCCAAAACGGCGAATTGTGGCGGATCCTGACGATTGGCGTCACGATCCGCCGGGATTTCGGGCACGGGTAGCGGTTCGACGGTCGCAATCCGGTACCGCACGAGGCTCCCGAACAATCGACGCCTCGCTCTTCGATATCCTCCGTCCGTGACCTTCCGCGAAG